>NZ_CADIKC010000005.1 GCF_902859805.1 Paraburkholderia sediminicola
TTCGGCGCTCAGATGTTCGTATATTTTTCCCATGCAACGCATCCTAACTGAGGCTGTTGCACTTGTATTTTGAAACCGCCAGGCAAAAGAAAGCGGCTCAAACCGCTAATGCTAAGTGGGGCCCGTGGTCTGCTGCGGGTAGTGGTGCGACTGGAATCCGTGCTCTCGCACACTCCACGCTAGTGACAAAGGTGTCATCAGCTCCCACTCCGCACTGCGTGCGTCGCGGACGGGTCTGCATGGGAAACCACGGGCTTCGGTTGAGGTCCGTGGGGGCCGTCGGCTTCGCCTCGGCGACGCGCCTCTGCATTCAGCGCGGAACGCCCTCTTTAAACGATATGCCGGTGTGCTGAATCACCGCCCCTCCCCGCTCCATCCTGCCCCAATCACAGCCACGGTCGCGTTCGCATCTGCGGTTGCCGTTGCCGTTGGCGTTGCAATCGGAATCGAGATGGTGATGGCGGTGCAATGACGAGCCACGACCCGTCGGCGAGGCGTAGGAGTTAAACGTAGAGGGAGGTTTTAAGAAGTGCTCTTCGGCGCGCGCAGCGCCGCCGGAAGTATGACGCCCTTGTCACAAGCGTATGCAGGTGCACGAACCCAGATTCCAGATGCACCACTACCTGTAGCAGACCACGGGCCCCACTTAGCATTAGCGGTTTGAGCCGCTTTCTTTTGCCTACTTTTCTTTGCGGCAGGCAAAGAAAAGTAGGTGCCGCCCCGCACAGGGGCAACGCTAATAGACCACTAACAAAGCAAGGAAAGGCACCAAAGCCAGAACAAGGCCAAAGCGCCAGGAACACGAACAAAAGCGCCGAGCAGGCAAAAAAACCAGAACCCTCATTTCGCCAACTTAGAATGCCGGCGAGAATACCCAAAATAAATAACCATCCCAATCAGTAACCAAACAACAAACGCCACCCAGGTAACAGCCTGAAGATTGAGCATCAAAAACAGACAAGATGCGACAGCCAACACCGGCACCACCGGCACACCAGGACACCGGAACGCCCTCGGCAACTCAGGATGCGTCTTCCGCAAAACCAGCACCGCAATCGACACCATCGAAAACGCAGCCAACGTGCCGATGTTGATCAGCTCAGCCAGCACATTCAACGGCACCAACGCACCGATCAGCCCGAAGAAAATCCCCACAAGCCACGTCGTAAAGAACGGCGTCGCAAACTTCGGATGCACCCGGGAAAGCCGTGCAGGCAACAACCCATCCCGCGACATCGCGAAAATCACGCGCGTCTGGCCATACGCCATCACCAGAATCACCGTCAGCATGCCCAACACGGCGCCAAGGTCGATAAAGCCCGCTACCCACTTCTGACCGGCCACCTGCAACGCGTACGACACCGGGTGCGAAATGTTCGCGAACTGCGCCGACGGCACGATACCCGTGACCACAGCCGCCACCGCGACGTACAGCACCGCGCACACGCCCAGCGACGCAATAATTCCGATCGGCAAATCGCGCTTCGGATCCTTCACTTCCTCCGCCGCGGAAGACACCGAATCGAACCCAATGAACGCGAAGAACATCACCGCCGCCGCGCCGAACACGCCGTTCCAGCCGTTCGGCATGAACGGATGCCAGTTCGCCGGCGTCACGTGGAAAACGCCCACGCCGATCACCAGCAGCACCACGATCACCTTGATCGCCACCATGATGTTGTTGATGCGCGCGGATTCACGCACGCCAAGCGACAACAGTGCCGTGATCGCCATCATCACAAGGAAAGCGGGCAGGTTGAACCATGTCTCGTGCCCCGGCAAAGCGCCCGGCGCCGCCGTCAGCGCGACCGGCAAGCTCACGCCGAAGCCCGACAGCAGCGATTGCAGATAGCCCGACCAGCCGACCGATACCGCCGACGTAGCCAGCCCATACTCGAGCATCAAGTCCCAGCCGATGATCCACGCGGCCAGTTCGCCGAGCGTCGCGTACGAATACGTGTAGATGGACCCCGCAACCGGAATCGTCGAGGCGAACTCGGCATAGGCGAGCGCGGCGAATCCGCAGGCAATCGCCGCGATCAGGAACGACACCATCAGGGCCGGGCCGGCTTGAACGGCACCCGTGCCGGTCAGCACGAAAATGCCGGTGCCGATAATGGCGCCGACGCCGAGGAAAGTCAGGTCGAGTGCGCCGAGCGCTTTCTTCAGGCCGGCGTTCTGAGCGCTCGCGGCGATCATGTGCTCGACGCTCTTCTTGCGGAACAGGGACATTGGCGGTGGGTCTCCAGTAGTGCACGCATCTTGCGCGCCGAATGTCAGGGGAAACCCGCGATTTTAACGGATGCGCGCCTTTGCACCATTTTGGGACGGTGTTTTTAGCGTCTGAAGGGGAGGCGAAAAATGCCTGATGAAAGCGATTTGGGCGTGGCGTTTGCCTGAGCGCAACGCGTGGTGGAAAGCCTTTCGCGCGCCGCACGACCCATCGGGTGAAATCGCGCGCCCGTGCGATCGCACCGGCGCTGGTTGAAGCTTATTTAGCGATCTGGGGAAGAAAGCTTTAACCGGCCATCAACCGGCCATCGCCGGATTCAAGTCGACGAGACGGTTGCTCATCACATAGAAGGTCAGCTCGGCGTTATTGCGCAGCTTCATCTTTTCGAGCAGCCGGGTGCGGTACACGCTGACCGTCTTCACCGAGAGCGATAGCGTCATGGCGATATCCGTGAGCCGCTTGCCGGACGCGAGCATGCATAGCGTCTGGTATTCGCGGTCCGAGAGCTTTTCGTGCGGCAATTGTTCGCCGTCGAAGGAGACATAGTCCGCCAGCGCTTCGGCCATGGCCGGGCTGACGTACTTGCGGCCCGCCGCGACCTGCTGGATTGCGCCGATCATCTGCGCGGCGTCGACCGTCTTCGACAGGTAGCCGGCGGCGCCGGCCTTCAGCGCGCGCACCGCGTACTGGTCCTCGCGGTACATCGAGAACATCAGTACGGCCACGCGCGGCGCCTTGCGCTTCAAACGCTTGAGCACTTCGACGCCGTTCATGTCCGGCAGCGAAATGTCGAGCAGCACCACGTCGTAACTGTGTTGGGAAACGGCCTCGAGCGCTTCGGCGCCGGTTTGCGCCTCGGTGACTTCGCGCGCCACGCCGCGGTCGAGCAGCAACTGGCGGACGCCCTGGCGAACCACCGCATGGTCGTCGGCGAGGAGGATGCGCAGGCTCATGATGGCGTGCTCACGATTGCAGCGCGCGACGCTCGGCGCCCGGTGCGCTTGCCAGCATCGCGTCCCAGGCAAAGCGGGCCTGCACGAGCGTGCCGCGCGACGCGGTGCCGCTGTCGCCGCGGCCTGAGGCGATTCGCCGGGCGCTGATCCGCAGCGTGCCGTCGAAGGCGGCGCAGCGCGCCTGCATACCGCTCAGGCCGAAATGGCCGCGACGGCTGCGGGCGGTGCGTGTCAAGCCGATGCCGTCGTCGCTGATGATCAAGGTCAGGTGGCGGCGGCCGGCCTCGATCCGCACGTCGGCGGATTCGGCGCGTGCGTGCTTGGCAATATTGTTCAGTGCTTCCTGGGCGACCCGGAACACGGCCAGTGCCGCGTCGCTGGGCAGGCGCGTGAGCCGTACATCGGCGGCGCAGACGAAACTCGTACGCAGGTTCGTGCGCGCGGCGAAGTCGCCGGTCCATTGCGCCAGCGCGCCGACAATGCCCGCCTCGAGCGATGGCGCATGCAGTTCCGCGACGGCCTGGCGGCTGGCGGCGCACACGGCGTCGAGCGAGCGATTGGCAACGGCGAGCGCGGCCGCGCACTGCGGCGGCGCATCGGCGGGCAGCCAGGTTTCGACGCCGGCAAGGGCGAAGCGCGTCGCGGTCAGCTCGGCACCGACGCCGTCGTGCAACTCGCGCGCCACATGGCGGCAGGCAGCTTCCTGTGCCTGGACGAGCTCAGCCGACAGTTGGCGTACGCGGGCGCGCAGCTGCGCGAGCTCGCGCTCAGCAGCAGAGGGCGGCGCGGCGTGCGCAAGTGAAGGCGGGATGTGGGCGCTAAACGGGACGACGGTCGACGTATCCATGACTTTCCCTCTCAGGAAGCAGTGCGAACGGCGAAGCAGGTGCGCATCGGCGGCGCGAAGACGAAAGAACGCATGCGAGTCTCTGGCCTCCAGTGACGTCCGTTACGCGTTGTGCGCGATGGACAGATTGCTACGTCGCGGCGTAACGAAATTTACATTCAGTAACAAGTCGACCGTACGATGGGTGTCATATTAATCCGACTAATCGTGCGCCGCGATGATATCTCAAAAAAAGAAAAAAATGCAGGTGCACCAAGGGTTAGCGCCTACATTTGACGCAATGGTTGATGTCGTGCGGCGTTGGTATTGTAGGAAGAATGCTGACATCAAATGTCAGGGCGATGGCGGCGATTTGTAACTGCGCAACAAAAAAGGAGCCCGAAGGCTCCTTTCTGTTGACGAGGCGGCGTGGGCCGCTCAATTTGCGCGTCTGCTTAGCCGACGAACGCCTTTTCGACCACGTAGTGACCCGGCGCGTTGTTGCTGCCTTCCTGGAAGCCCGCGTCGTCGAGCAGCTTGCGCGTGTCGCGCAGCATGTGCGGGCTGCCGCAGAGCATCACGCGGTCGTTTTCGAGCGAGAAGCCCGGCACGCCGAGGTCGGCGAACAGCTTTTCGGTTTCGATCAGCTCGGTGATGCGGCCGCGGTTCTGGAACGCTTCGCGCGTCACCGTCGGGTAGTACAGCAGCTTTTCCTGCACCAGCTCGCCCAGATGCTCGTGCGCCGGCAGGTGATCCGTGATGTATTCCTTGTACGCCAGCTCGTCGACGAAACGGCAGGTGTGCGTCAGAACCACGCGCTCGTAGCGCTCGTAAATGTCAGGATCTTTAATGATCGACATGAACGGCGCGAGACCCGTGCCGGTGGACAACAGCCACAGGGTCTTGCCCGGCAGCAGGTTGTCGGCCATCAGCGTGCCGACCGGCTTCTTGCCGATCAGGACTTCGTCGCCGACCTTCAAATGCTGCAAACGCGACGTGAGCGGGCCGTCCTGCACCTTGATGCTCAGGAATTCGAGGTGCTCTTCGTAGTTCGCACTTGCAAGGCTGTAGGCGCGGATCAGCGGCTTGCCGTCGACTTCGAGGCCCACCATCGTGAACTGGCCGTTTTCGAAACGGAACGACGGATCGCGCGTGCAGGTGAAGCTGAAAAGCGTATCGGTCCAGTGATGGACGCTCAGGACTGTTTGTGAATTCAGGTTGCTCATGGCTTCTTGGATAGTGCGAAAACAAAGGCGGCCAGTCGTTTTAGCCGGCCGGCACGGCAAGGGCGATGCTGCGCTAACCCGAGATCGGGAATCACGCGCAATCCGCTATTTTACCGCGCCCGCTGCCCGAGGGCTCTGGCGCGGCGGTTGAGCGTGGTGAAGCGGGTTACCGGACCTGGAAGCGTCGGCGTCGACGGTTGTGACGATCGGCGCCGCGAAGGACGTTGGCGTGGTTGCAGCCGCGCTTCAGCAAGGGTACGGCGATGGGCGAAAACCGCGCAGGGCGGCTGCCATCGGCTGTCCGGCATGCGCCGGATAGGCGCCCCGCGCGGGCAACATTTTCAGGATGATACCGAAACCCGCCGTGCACCGCAGCATTGACCCTGCTGATAAAACTGGCAAAAGGGCGGGAGGTCGGTGCGAAAGTTGAGGAAATTGGGCCGTAAAGGCGAGACGCGCAGGGCGAACACGTTCAATTATGTTCGCGCTGCCTGGTCTTGCCGGTTGGTACACAAAGGCGGATTGGCGCTTGGACGAAGAGCCGGAATCCGCTGAGAAATAAGGATTCCAGCGTTTCCTGTTTTGATTACGCCGGAGCCGTCACGCGCTTCTTGCCGCGCTGCTTCAGCACTCTCGCCTGCAGCACGATTACCAGCAGCAGGAACACCCCGCGAATCACCGATTGCCAGTACGCCGACAGGCTGATGAACCCCAGGCCGTTTTCGAAATTCAGCAGATTGAACACCAGCCCGAGCAACAGCACGCCGGCGATCGTCATCGCAATCGAGCCTTCGCCGCCGGTGAGTAAGGTGCCGCCAAGTACTACCGCGGAGATCGCGAACAGCTCCCAGCCGACGCCTTCGTTCGGTTGCCCCGCGCCGAACTGCGCGGCGAGGATTACGCCCGCCATGCCGGCGAGCAGCCCGCTCACGGCATAAGCCATCACCAGCGTGCGGTCGACGTTCAGGCCCATCAGCCGCGCCGCTTCCTCGCTCCCGCCGATGGCCAGCGAATGCCGCCCGAAGCGCGTGCTGCGCAGCGCGAGCCAGCCGGCGATTGCGGCGACCGCCGCGACGATCCCCGGGATCGGCAGGCCGAACAGATCGCCTTGACCGAAGTTGCCGAAGTTCGAGTCGGCGGCAATCGACACAGCATCGTTCTTGCCCAGCAGCAGCGCGACGCCGTGCGCGCCGAGGCTGGTCGCGAGCGTCACGATGAAGGGCAGGATTTTCAGCCGCGTGATGATCAGGCCGTTGAGCACGCCGACGGCCATGCCTGCCGCGCAACCGGCCGCGACCGCGACCCAGCCGCCGTACACGCTGGTCAACGCGGCGACGACGCTCGCCAAAGCCGCCACCGTGCCGACCGACAGGTCGATCCCGCCCGTGATGATCACGAAGGCCATACCGATCGAGATCAGCGCGAACATCGAGTTGTAGCGCCAGAACGAGGTGATGTTGTAGGCCGAGCCGAAATGGTCGTAGCGCACAAGGCCGAGCACGATCAGCGCGACCAGAGCAAGCAGGATAGGAAGGTTCTTTTTCATCGCATCGAATCCGAAGTGTCCTGGAGGCGTTAGCGCGAGCGCCGCTGCACATAAACCGCCGCGACGATGATGCCGGCCTTCACGACCAGTGCCGCCGCGTCGGGAATGCCGTGCGCGAGCAGCGTATAGCGCAGCAACTGGATGATCAGCGCGCCGATCAGCGTGCCGCCGATATACGCCTTGCCGCCCGTCAGCGCCGTGCCGCCGACCGCCACTGCGGCGATCGCGTCGAGTTCGACGCCGAGCCCTACCACGTTCGCATCCGAGGACGAGTTCACCGAAATCGAAATCAGCCCCGCTAACCCGGCGAGCGCGGCGCACAACGTGTAAGCGATCAGCTTGACCGTGGCCGTCGGCACGCCGCACAGATAGGCGGCCTTTTCGTTGCCGCCGGTAATCAGCAGATACTGGCCGAACAGCGTCTTGCGCACGATCCACGCGAACAGCACGACCAGCGCAAGCATCAGCAGCACCTGGAACGGCACGCCGGCGACCTTGCCCAAAGCGATCCACTGGAAGGCGGGCGTGTTGAACGCCTGCAGGCTGCCATCAGTGACGACCTGGGCGATGCCGCGCCCGGCAATGAACAGCACCAGCGTCGCGACAATCGGCTGGACGGATAGCCTCGTCACCAGCAAGCCGTTGAAGACACCGCACGCGGCGGCGGCCAGCACCGGCAGCACGAATGCGAGCGCAATGCCGCCTGGTCCTGGAATATTCAGGAACAGCATCGGGGCGAGCGCCCCCGAGATCGCCATCGACGCGCCCACGGACAGATCGATGCCGCCCGTCGCCACCACCAGCGTCATGCCGATGCCGACGATCACGATCGTCACCACCTGCGTCATGTTGACGTTGAAGGTCTGCAGCGACCAGAAGTGCGGGGTGAAGATCAGGTTGAAGAGCACCATGGCGAGCAACACGATCACCTCGCGTTGCATGGCGAGATGACGCCATTTCTTCACCGTCGATGCAGCCGTGGCGCGCGGCGCGGCAGTAGCAGGCATCGGCGGTGCGGTTTCGTTATGCAACGACTCGGTGTGCAACTTAAGCGCCATGACGGTCGCCCTCCAACGCGTCTTCGATATGTGCGGTCTGGGCGGCTTCGACCAGTTGCGATTGACCTTCGCTGCCGTAGGCGATGGCATCCATGATCGCGGTTTCGCTCATGTCGGTGCCGTTCAGTTCGGCGACGGTGCGGCCGTCGCGGATCACCACCGCGCGGTCAGCCACGGCGGTCAGTTCTTCGAGTTCGGAGGCGGACAGCAGCACGGCGAGGCCCGCATCGCGCAGTTCACGCACGATCTTCGCCACGTCGGCTTTGGCGCCGACGTCGATGCCGCGCGTCGGCTCGTCGAGCAGCAATAGCGAAGGTTCGGCAGCGAGCCAGCGGGCGAGCAGGACCTTCTGCTGATTGCCGCCCGAGAGTTCGCGAATCGGCTGATCGGCCGAGCGCAGCTTGATGCCGAGCGACGCAATGAAACGGTCGACGATCACCTGCTGTTTCTTCACGTCGACCACGCCGTTCTTCGCCAGCGTGCGCAAGCAGACGAGCGTGAGGTTGTCGCGCACCGAGAGTTCGGGGACGATGCCTTCGGCTTTTCGGTCCTCGGTGAGGTAAGCCAGCCCACGCGCGATGGCATCCTGCGGCGACTTCAATGCCACCTTTTCTCCGCCAATCGACAATGAACCGTGTTCGAGCGGATCGGCGCCGAACATCAGGCGCATGGTTTCGGTGCGGCCCGAGCCGAGCAGGCCCGCGAGCCCCACCGCTTCGCCCGCGTGCACTTCAAGCGATACGTCGCTTACTTTCGGATGGGCGTTCAGGTTCGTCGCGGCGATCGCCTGCTTGCCGCGCCGCGCAAGGTTCGCCTCGCGCGCAGCGGCGTCTTCGTGCACGACGGCGGCGAGCGTACGGCCGAGCATCGTCGTGACGAGTTGCAGCTTGTCCATCTCCGCCATCGTGCTTTGCGCGACTGTCTGGCCGTCGCGCATCACGGTGACGCGGTCGCATAGCGCATACAGTTCGTCGAGCCGGTGCGAGACGAAAATCACCGCGCGGCCGTCGTCGCGCAGTTTGCGCACCACGGTAAAGAGCAATTCCACTTCGCGTTCATCGAGCGACGAGGTCGACTCGTCCATGATGACCATCTTCGCGTCTGACGAGACGGCGCGCGCCAACGCCACCATCTGCTGGATCGCGGTCGAATAGCGGCCGACCGGTTTCTTCACATCGATCTGCAAACCGAACGAATCGAGCAAGGCGGCGGCGCGTTGCTGTACCGCGCGCCAGTCGATCAGGCCGAAGCGGCGTGGCTCGCGGCCGAGGAAAATGTTTTCCGCCACCGAACGGAACGGCACCAGGTTGATCTCCTGATAGATCGTGCTGATGCCGGCTTCGCGCGCCTGCTTCGGCGTGCGGAAATCGACTTCGCGGCCTTCGAAGCGCACGCTGCCCGAGCCCCGCCGATAGGCGCCGGTCAGGATCTTGATCATGGTCGATTTGCCGGCGCCGTTCTGGCCGATCAGCGCATGCACTTCGCCGGCGGCCACGCTCAGATTGGCGCTGCGCAACGCAGGGACGCCGCCGAAGCTGATGCCGATGTCCTGCATCTCGAGCAGCGGCGAACGGGTAAGGGGAGAGTGCGGTGTCTGCGTGCCGGATTCCGTCACGGGGTGTCCTCCTGATGCGTGTGCTGCTTCACGTGCTGCTTTACGTGCTGCGTTATGCGCTGGGCCGTGCGAGCCGCTGTGGCCGTTCGTTCGGGCTCCATGCCGGCGGTGTCGTCGAACCATGTTACGCCGCATAAAAGCGAAGCGACGGTCCGTGCTGCCACGAACGCGTCGCTCCGAACCCTTCCCGTCACCCGCCCCCCGAGGAGACTGATTCGGGGCGGAGACGTCCTGTGGGCACAGCCCTCGAAGAGGCTTTCTCCGAGGTACGGAGCGCTTGGACACTCCGCTAAAGCGCTACCCTCAAGCTGCAAAATCGCGTGTACGGCGGCGGCTGTCGATCAATAGCCGTACTGCATGCTCTGCTGCACGTTGCTCTTGTCGTAGAAGCGGTCCGAGACCTTGACCCACGTCGGAATCTTTTCGCCCTTCGCGTAACGTTGAGCGACGTCGCAGGCGAGCGGGCCGAAGAACGGGCTCGACTGCACGCTCGCGCCGAGTTCGCCGGCGGCGATCGCGTCCATGCCACCCTTGGTGCCGTCGATCGTGACGATCTGGATGTCCTTGCCCGGCTGCTTGCCGGCGGCCTTGATCGCAGCGATCGCGCCGAGCGCCATTTCGTCGTTATGTGCGTAGACGGCGGTCACTTCCGGATGCGCCTGCAGCAGCGTTTCCATCACCTGGCGGCCCTTGTCGCGCGCGAAGTCGCCGCTTTGCGAGGCGATGATCGTCATGCCCGGGTTCTTCGCGATGATTTCGTCGAAGCCCTTCTTGCGGTCGTTCGCAGCAGACGCGCCCGTGGTGCCTTCGAGTTCGATGATCTTCGCCTTGCCGCCGGTCGCCTTGACGAGCCAGTCCGCCGCCCGATGACCCTGATCGATGAAGTCCGAGCCGATGAACGTGATGTAGTCGCGGCCCGCCTTGGCCACCGACTGATCGACGTCACGGTCCACCAGGATTACCGGAATGCCGGCCTTTTTAGCTTGCAGCACAACCGGCGCAAGCGGCTTTTCTTCGCGCGGCGGGAACACCAGCAGATCGACGTGCTGCGCGATCATGCTTTGAATGTCAGAAACCTGCTTGGAGTTGGAGCCGTTGGCGTCGGTCATCACGACCTGCCAGCCGCACTTCGCGGCGATGTCCTTGAAGCTCTTGGTTTCCGCGAGACGCCACGGATTGTTGCTTTCGGTCTGCGCGAAGCCGACTTTCAGCGGAGTCTTGGTAGGCAACTTCGGCAGCGCGTCGTCGGCGTGTGCCGTGGCGACGCCGAAACCGATGGCCAGAGCCAGCAGCGAACCTGCCAGCGGACGATTCTGCTGCCTGCGCGCGTGCTTGCGCGACTGCGTGTTGAGCGACGCCATTGTCTTCCTCCAGTACCTGGTGAGGTGTATTTGCTTTTTAGTGTTTCTCCTGTCGGCCGAGCTGATTCACCTCGACCGGACGTGCCGATTATTCCACCGGGAATTATTATCGGTCAATCACTAATAATATTAATTATTGGCTTTTCTGCCTCGGTAATTACCCTGACCGACCCGCGTTCGACGAGTGGTCCGTCGAGTTTGACGAGGCGATGCCGCACCGGCGCGCCCGCTGCGCGGTTGTGTTCTTCCTGCAGAAGGGTTTCGACGGCCCAGCGTCCCAGCTCGTAGTTCGGCAGCACCACCGTCGACAACGGCGGATGCGTGTGGCGGGCAATTTCCTGGTCGTCGTAGCCGAGCACGGACACGTCTTCGGGCACGCGCAGGCCGAGTTGCTTCAGGGCCTCGATCGCGCCCAGCGCGGTTAGATCGTTGGCGCAGAAAATGGCGGTCGGCGGATGCGCCTCGCGCATCAGGGAGAGCGTCATTTCAAAACCGACCCCCGAGCTCCAGTCGCCGTCGCGCACCAGTTCCGGCGCGTACGGCAGGTCGGCGGTGGCGAGCGCCGTGCGATAACCCTTGAGGCGGTCTTTCGAGGCGTCCTGCCACGGTTCGCCGTTGATATAGCCGATGCGCCGATGCCCCGACTGCAGCAGGTAGTCGGTCGCCAGATGGCCCCCCGCGACCTCGGCCGGCACTACTGACGACAACCCGCCCTCGCTCGTGTAGCAGTTCAGCAGCACGGTGGGCACCTGCGAGAGCGCCGCCGGCAAGGTGACCTTGCGGGTGTAGACGGTCGCGTAGATCACGCCGAACACGTGCGGGTTCGACAGCGTCGCATCGAGCACCTGCTTTTCGATGTCGGCGTTGCCGTGCGTCGAGTAGACGGCAAGCATCTTGCCGCTCGCATAGGCCGCATCGCGCGCGCCGTCGACGTTGACGACCGGATGCGGACTGGTCGAAATCTCATCGGCCAGATAGACGATCAGGTTGCGTTCATCGGCCGAAACCGATACCGGTTCGCGCAGCGACAGCCGGTAGCCGAGGTCGTGCGCGGCTTTCAGCACCTTGTTGCGGGTGGTCTCGGAGAATTTCGCGCCGGTCGCGTTGTTCAGCACGAGCGAGACAGTGGATTGCGACACGCCGGTGAGCTTGGCGATGTCGGTCATGGTCGGGCGGCGTTGAGTCGATTTTTTCATTGTGCGGGCCGCGCTGCAGCGGCGCTAAGGCAGAGGCATGCCGGTGGCATTCGTGATGCTGACGGTACCACTAATAATATGCGCGCGGCAACGCACGCTAACCCGCCATTTGGGAGATTTGGTAAGGCAGAAATCGACTGGTTTCGATGAATTTATTACTAATAATATTGACCGATGCGCTTTGGCGTGCGATTCTCGGTCGCGCGGACCTTGAGGGTTCCGCCGGCCGCGCGCTGTGCGCGGCACGTCATAGGAGACATCGATGGGCGTTCATGCCGCCATCTGCCTGAGGCCCAGCCTTTCCTGACCATGCGCGACGTTTCCTTGAATCCGATCCGGCCATTCGCAACTGGACTCACGTGGCTCGACGACCCCGCGCTCGCGCCGTCGCTTGTCACGCTGACGGCCGGCGCCATGCATGTGGTAGTCGCGCCTGATGTCGGCGGTGCGCTCGCGGCTTACTACGAGTCGACGCCAGAGGGCCCGCTGCATTGGCTGCGACCCGCCACGCAAGCAGCGTTCGATCAACGTGATCCGCTGCGCATGGCGAGCTTTCCACTCTTTCCCTATTGCAACCGGATTCGCGACGCGCGTTTCCAGTTCGACGGCGGCACAGTCGATCTGAACGGCAATGACCTGCGCTTTACGCATGCGCTGCATGGCAACGCGTGGCGGCATCCGTGGCAGGTGGTGGCGCGCACGGAGAGTTCGGTGGAATTGCACTTCGAACACGAACCGGATCCGCGGCATCCCGGCGACTGGCCGTTCCGTTATCGCGCACGGCAGCGTATCGAGCTGATCGGCGGCGCGTTGCGCATCACGCTGTCCGCGCAGAATCTTGGTGACCGGCCAATGCCCTTCGGCATGGGGCATCACCCGTACTATCCGCGCACCGCGCAGACCCGCGTCTACGCCGATGTGCAAGCTATGTGGCATGCCGACGCCGACGTGCTGCCCACGCATCTCGGCCCGCACCCGGCGGTCGAGGCGTTGCGCCACGGCATGTCGCCGGACGCGTTCGCGCTCGACAACAATTTCGCTAACTGGTCGCGCGAGGCGACGATTGCATGGCCCGACGAACACCGTCAACTGACGATGACCGCCGATGCGCCCTTCGATCACATGGTGATATTCGCGCCCGCCAACGATGCGCAACTGTGCGTGGAGCCGGTGACCAACACCACCGATTGCTTCAACGCGGTGGGCATGCGGGAGCAGGTGGGCGGCTGCGTGTTGCAGCCGGGTGAGGAGATCGCGGCGGCGCTGAACTGGACGCCGCGAAGAGGTTAATACGCGTAGGCCGGCAACTACACTGCCGGCTTTACGCTCACTCGACTCGCAACCGCGCCATATACGGCAAATGATCCGACAGCCACGCGGTTTCCTGCGTCGGCTGGATCCATTCGACCGGCTCCATGCCGCGCACGAACATCTTGTCGAGCGCGAGCGCCGGCGAGAAGGCCGGAAATGTACGGCCTGCTTCACCGAGTAGCGTGGCCACTTCCTGCAGGCCGTGTTCGGCGAAGAGCGGCACCGAGTCGTTGCGCCAGTCGTTGAAGTCACCGGCCAGCACCAGCGGACCTTCTGGCGCTTCCTTCGCGATCCAGTGCGCGATCCAGTTCATTTGCCGCAAGCGCGCCGAGCGTGTGAGCGCGAGATGCGCGCACAGCAGCGTGACCGAATGACCACCGAAGGTCGCCCGGGCCACCAGCAGTCCGCGCTTTTCGAAGCGATGCGCGGAGATATCCCAGCGCCCGCCGAGATCGAGCGGATGCGGTGACAGAATCGCATTGCCGTGCCGCCACGATGGCTTGAAAACGTTCGGCCCAAGCGCGATTTCGAGTTCGGCCGCGCGCGCGATCTCGGTGGCCTGACAGTGCCACACATCGCTCAACGGATCGGCGAGCGGTGAGCCGAAACTACTGGCCAATATCGGCGAGGGCATGCGCCGCGCCATCGCTTCCTGCAAAAAATACGCGTCCGCATGGGTCGACTGAACCCAGCGCTGCATCGCCTGCCAGGCCTGAAAGCCGAGCGGTGTGCGGCCCTTATGCAGATTCCAGCTGACCGCAATGAAATCCTTGGGCGCTGCGCTCTCGCGGATCAATTCTTCTGGGTTTCGCATGCCGCGTTGTCCACGTGTTCTGTTGGGGGCTTCGGTTGTTCGCCTGGGTTATCCGCTTCGGTGCGTGCAGTTCACATTGCACTAGTTCGCGCTGTTCGCAAGGCTTGCACGCACGCGATAAACCAGGTTCGGATTCTTGTCGACGATCGTCCAGCTGACCCACTGACCAGGCGGCACCTTCAGACCCGGATGGCTCGCGCTCACCTGACGCGGTTGCGGCGGCAACTTGCACCCGGTGTCGGTTTGTCGCGCGGCGTCTTCCTCGAATGTTTCCTGGGCTTCGATCGAAAGCGTGACCGCGCTCGCATCCGCCTGCAGCGGCGAGATCGTCAGCGTGCGCGCCAGATCGATGCTGCCGCCGGGCTGGTCTTTACAACCGACGTTATGCTGGACCATCTTGTGATGCGTGTCCGTGCGCGCCTGGCCGACGGTGGTGGTGCCGTCGAACGAATCGATCTGCTGGCCGTCGCGCATGACCTGCAACTGCCATTGCACGGACTGTTGCGTCGCCCCTTGTTGCGCGTTCGCAAGCAGCGAAGTGCCGAACAGCGCGGCGGCTAGCACGGCGACGATACTGGTTTTCCACATAGAAGGTTTCTCCGGTCACTGCATCCGGCAGAGTAGACAGAAGGCCATCTTACGCCTGATGGGCTGAACGCCTTTCTGACACCTCAAACGGGGCCGGGTTCAGCAAAACACCATTTCCGATGAGAAGGTGAATCCTCAACGGGGCTGCCTCCGGGGCCTCGCAGGAAACATGCCCCTGTTAGCAGCAGACCCGCATGACTGCTGGCTTGCACGCGAATATGTCCTCGTTACACTGAACCTGAAACGGTGCCCATCAGGCGCCGCAGCAGCAAGACCAGCCAGACGGGGTGAGCGATGACAACAGCAATGGTCAAACAGGAAATCGCCGTGGCATCTTTCAGCAGGGTGTACGACCTCGATCAGGTCGAGACCGCGCTGAACGAGCTCAGCGAAGGGGCGAACGAGGCGCTGCGCGCCACGTACGAAAAGATGCTCAAAACCGGCAATCTGCGCTTCTGCGTCAAGCCGAACCGGATGCCGTCGATCGACGATCTGATCGACGCGCTGCCCAACTTCTCGGAACCGCTCGACGACATCCGCAAGCAGGTCGCCTTGTGTCTCGAGACCGAAGACCGGCTCGAACTGATGCCGATCCTGTTGCTCGGCGACCCAGGCATCGGCAAGACGCACTTTGCCAAGCAACTGGCGCGCATACTCGGCACCGCATACCAATACGTAGCGATGAGTTCGCTGACAGCGGGGTGGATTCTGTCGGGCGCATCGTCGCAATGGAAGAACGCGAAGCCGGGCAAGGTGTTCGATGCGCTCGTGAACGGCAGCTACGCAAACCCCGTGATAGCCGTCGACGAAATCGACAAGGCCACTGGCGACTCGCAATACGACCCGCTCGGCGCGCTTTACGCGCTGCTCGAACACGACACGGCGCAGACGTTTATCGACGAATTCGCGGAGATTCCGATCAATGCCGGCCACGTGATCTGGATCGCGACCGCGAACGACGAACGCTCGATCCCAGAGCCGATTCTGAACCGGATGAACGTGTATGAGATTCCGCCGCCGGATCGTGATGGCGCGCGCCGTATCGCTCAATCGATTTACGACGAGATTCGTTCGGCGCATAACTGGGGCCTGCGCTTTCCCGAAACGCTC
Source organism: Paraburkholderia sediminicola (assembly GCF_902859805.1). GTDB lineage: Bacteria > Pseudomonadota > Gammaproteobacteria > Burkholderiales > Burkholderiaceae > Paraburkholderia > Paraburkholderia sediminicola. Next base: position 15,838 of record NZ_CADIKC010000005.1, read on the forward strand.
GGCGACGCCGCGCTCGATGCGCTGAAGCGGGCCTCGCCGCGCGAAATGCGGCGTGCGATCCTGAATGGCTTCGGCGCGGCGCGTATCGACGGGCGCGATCGGATCGAAGCCGGCGATATCCGCCTGGATTACGGAAATCGCAGGAAACCGATCGGTTTTTGAGTGTTTTTGCCCTGTTTTTGGCAGAAAACCGTCTTCGGACGGCTTTCTGCCGACGCGAAACAGGCGGTTCGACACTTAAAACAGGATGAATGTCGCAGCAATTGTTGCGAGTTTCGCGATTTCGCAGGGCGCGGAGCGATGCCATCGCGCGCATCAAGAATCGAGCGCGACAACCGTCGACGGCGTACACTGGTCTTGTCCGGCCCATACGTTTAAGCCCTGCTCAAGACCGAATGCCCGCAGTCGTCTGACTGCGGGCATTTCTGTCTGTGCAGCGTCGTACAATTTTGTAGAACGGTTGCGTAAGGCCAGGTGCGTTCGACAGCGAGCGGTGTGCGGTCCTCGATAGCCGTACCCTGTCTTCATGAATATCGGGTGAACGAGGCAGCGCGCGGCGAGGTTAGCCGCGTCAAGGGACATGGATCAGATCGAATGTGTAGTGATCGGCGCTGGCGTCGTCGGTCTTGCCGTGGCGCGCGCATTAGCGGCGCGCGGGCGCGAGGTGATCGTGCTGGAAGCGGCCGAAGCGATTGGCGTGGGCACCAGTTCGCGCAATAGCGAAGTGATTCACGCGGGAATCTACTACCCACGCGGTTCGTTGAAAGCGGCGCTTTGTGTGCGCGGCCGGGAGATGCTCTACGACTACTGCGTCGAGCACAACGTGCCGCATTCGCGCTGCGGCAAACTGCTGGTCGCCACCTCGCGCAATCAGATTCCTCAGCTCGAAAGCATCATGGCAAAGGGCCGTGAGAACGGCGTGCTCGACCTGATGCGAATCAACGGCGACCAGGCGCAAGCGCTCGAACCCGCGCTCGAATGTGTGGAAGCGGTGTTCTCGCCGCAGACGGGCATCGTCGATAGTCATCAACTGATGCTGGCGATTCAGGGCGACGCCGAGCGCGACGGCGCGGTGTGTGCGTTCCATGCACCGGTCGAGGCGATCGAAGCGAGCAACGGCCGTTTCATCATCAAGGTGGGTGGCGGCGCGCCGACCACGATCAGCGCCGCCTGCGTGATCAATAGCGCCGGTTTGCAGGCGAATGCGCTGGCGCGCTCGATTCGCGGCCTCGATGCGCGGCATGTGCCGCCGCTTTATCTCGCGCGCGGCAACTACTTCAGTATCTCTGGGCGTGCGCCGTTCAGCCGTCTGATCTATCCGATGCCGAACGAAGCCGGCCTCGGCGTGCATCTGACGATCGATCTCGGTGGCCAGGCGCGTTTCGGTCCGGACGTCGAATGGGTCGATGTGATTAATTACGACGTCGATCCGCATCGCGCGGATTCCTTCTACGCGGCGATTCGCGCGTACTGGCCCGCGCTTCCTGACGACGCGTTGCAGCCCGCTTATGCAGGCATTCGTCCGAAGCTTTCCGGACCGGGCGAGCCCGCAGCCGATTTCGTAATTCAAGGTCCGGCCGCGCATGGCGTGCGTGGACTCGTCAATCTGTTCGGAATTGAATCGCCTGGATTGACGGCGTCGCTTGCGATTGCTCAGCGTGTCTGCGAGTTGAGCGGGCGCGCTTGATTGTCGCACCCCTCGCGTTCGCGTCCCGCGGCTCAGGCCATGCGATCAACAGGCATTCCGAGCGTACAACGCGCGCGCGGACTCGTACCAATTCGGTTATCTCTATCATTTGGGCCGTCACGCGCGACGGCTTCATTGCTATCCTTGGGGACCGCTGTCATCAGAACGGCGATCAGTTCAATATAAATGGAGTGAGTCCCCCATGAAATCTTCCCGTCGTACGTTTTTGATCACCAGCATTGGTGTGGCATCCACGTTCGCCCTGTCGCGTCAGGCTTTCGCGGACGCACCGAAGGTCGCCGAGACCGATCCGACCGCACAAGCGCTTGGCTACAAGGCCGACGCGAGCAAAGTCGACAAGGCCAAGTTCGCGAAATACGCAGCGGGCCAGGACTGCGGCAACTGCAGCTTCTATCAAGGCAAGGCAACCGACGCCTACGCCGGCTGCCCGATGTTCGCGGGCAAGCAGGTCGCGAGCAAGGGTTGGTGCAGCGCATATAACAAGAAGGCCTGATTCCGTTTCAGCCGCACACACATTCAGTGTCGCGGTAAGTGCGTCGCAACATTGCGGCGCCGGACTGCGGTCCGATCATCGAGGCGTCTGCCGCTCTGCGCGACAGACGCCTTTTTGTTGCTTGAAAACAGCTTGCCCGCTCTTTACACTCCAAGGCGATTGCTGCGGCGGGCGTTATTTTTTCTCGCTCGCGCCAGGGTGCACCCACGCACGCTGAAGCACATCTACGCTGAGACGCCGTACCACGCGACATTTTTCGCAGGCTGGAGATTCGAATGGCACCAGCGTCACGGAGCCTCAACACACGCGCCGTCGTGGCGGCTGTGATCGGCAACGCGCTCGAATGGTACGACTTCACCGTGTTCGGTTTCCTCACGGTGGTGATCGCCCAATTATTCTTTCCGGCAGGAAACGATTATTCGTCGATGCTGTTGACTACCGCGACCTTCGGCGTCGCATTCGTCATGCGGCCGATCGGCGGCATCGTGCTCGGACTTTACGCGGATCGCGCGGGACGTAAGGCGGCGCTATCGCTCGTCATTGCACTGATGACGCTCGGCATTCTGCTGCTGGCGATTGCCCCGCCGTATTCGGCAATCGGCATCGGCGCGCCTTTGATGATCGTGCTCGGGCGCTTGCTGCAGGGCTTTTCCGCCGGTGGTGAATTCGGCAGTTCTACGGCCTTGCTGATCGAGGCGGCGCCGTTCTCGAAGCGCGGCTTCTACGGCAGCTGGCAGATGGCGAGCCAGGCGGCGGCGCTTCTGCTCGGTGCTGTGGTTGGCGCGTTGATCACGCACGGCCTTTCGCCCGAGGCGCTGAAGTCATGGGGTTGGCGTGTACCGTTCATCCTCGGCTTGATCATCGGGCCGATCGGCTTTTATATCCGCCGGCGTCTCTCCGATTCGGAAGCCTTTCTGCTTGCGCAAAAAACGGCGCGGCGCGCAACGCTCGGGGAAGTGTTCAGGAGCCATAGCCGCGACGTACTGTGCGGACTCGGTGCCGTGATCGCGCTCACCGTGACGATCTATGTGCTGATCAGCTATCTGCCGACCTTCGCGGTCAAGCAACTGAAGCTGCCTTATGCGCAATCCTTTTACGCGGTGATCGTCGGCAATCTGCTGCTTACCGTGCTCTCACCGTTGACGGGCGCATGGTCGGACAGGATCGGACGCAAGGGACTCTCGCTGTGGTCGCTGATACTGACGCTCGTGATCATCTATCCGCTATTTGCGTGGCTCGCGGCGGCGCCGAGCGTGTCCAAACTGATTCTCGTGCAGGCACTGCTGTCGATTGCGCTGTCCGGATACTACGGGCCGTTCGGTGCGTTGATCGCCGAACTGTTCCCGGCGAACGTGCGCTCGACCGGCTTATCGCTCGCGTACAACGTCGCGGTGATGCTGTTCGGCGGCTTCGGGCCGTTCGCCGTGACCTGGCTTATCAACACCACGGGTTCGCCGCTCGCGCCGACCTATTACGTGATGGGCGGACTGGCGTTGTCGATCGTGGCCGTGGCGTGCATTCCCGGCAAGCGCCACGCGGATCTCGATGCGCGGCGCAAACCGGCTTGAAGGTTCAGCCGAACGGCGTCCGTTCGTCTAGCTGCGTGCCGGTATCAACGGCGGCCGCTTGTCGAACCAGGGCCGCGCTGCTTCGAGTTGCGCGGCCAGTCGCAAAAGCGTTGCCTCACCGCCGTCACGCGTGGCGAACTGCACACCGATAGGCAGTCCGCGTGCGTTCCAGTAGAGCGGCACTGACATCGCCGGTTGTCCGCTCAGATTGAACAACTCCGTGCATCCCGCCCACGCGAACGCCTTGTTCGACGCTTCGGTGAGCAGCTTCTTCATCAAAGCTTCGAGCGGCATCGCCGTGACGGCGCGCATCTGCATGCGCTCCGCGGAGGTGGGATGCATTTCGCCAATCTTGATCGGCGCGCCAGCAAGCGTCGCGCACAGGACCACGTCGTAGCGGCTCAGCAAATCCGTGAGACGTTCGGTGATGCGACGCTGTTCTTCGAGCGCGCTGGGCAAGCCGCGCTCGCCGAGTTTGCGGCCGACGTGCGCCATTGCCCACGTCGAGATTTCGAATTCGTCGCGCAGCGGCTTGCGGCCGGTGATGCGATCGGCGTTCAGCACCATCTCTTCGGCTGTCACGGACCAGAGCATCAGGAACGCATGGCGGACTGCCGCGAAGTCGATGCCGAGCGATACCGGTTCGATGTTATGGCCAAGTGAACTGGCGAGTTGCGCGGCGTCTTCGAGTGCGGCGCGCGAGTCGGCGGAAAGCGAGGGCGCCAGCATCGAATCGGTGACGTAGGCAATGTTCAGCGGCTTGCATGGCTCGCGGCTGGCGCCAAGGAAGGTGCCAGCTGCGCCGAGCGGTCTGTCCGCGTTGCCGCCCAGCAGATCGAGCAGCAACGCGCTGTCACGCACGCTGCGCGATACCGCGTGATCGATGCCGAGCTCACCGACGGCGGGAGTCGGTGTCGCGCGCGGGACACGTCCGCGCGAAGGCTTGAGGCCGAACAGTCCGCAACACGAAGCGGGAATGCGGATCGAGCCGCCGCCGTCCGATGCATGTGCGAGCGGCACGATGCCCGCGGCGACCGCAGCTGCCGCACCGCCGCTCGAACCGCCGGGCGTGTGGTCGAGATTCCACGGATTGCGGCACGCGCCGAACAATTCGGGCTCCGTATAAGGCATCTGGCCGAGTTCGGACGTGCTGGTCTTGGCGAAGATGTTGAGGCCGGCCGCTTTTGCGAGCGCAACGACCGGTGCGTCCTCGGTAGGAATGAAATGGCGGTAGTGACGGCTGCCCATCGACATCCGCAATCCGGCGACGGCTGCGCCCAGATCCTTGATCAGATAGGGCACGCCCGCGAGCGCTGCCTGGGTGCTTCCGTCATTCGCAGGGTTCGCGCCGTTCGCTCTGCTCGCGTCATCACGCGAGGCGCGCTGACGCGCGGCGTCGTAGTCCTTCAGGACGATTGCATTGATCGCGGGATTGACGGCCTCGGTGCGCGAAATCGCGATGTCCAGCAACTCGCGCGCGCTTGCTTCGCGGCTTCGAATCAGTTCGGCGAGGCCGATGGCGTCATAGGCGAGATAGTCTGATTGCACGACGGAGGGACCCTCGCTATCGAGTGTTGAATCTGCCGGTTGCCTATGCGCGTGATGAACGTGGTGGCTGGACGTCCGGATGTTCCTGGTTCATCGGCACGCATGGGAGAAGACGACGCACCGATGGCACGTCGTCTTCGAGAGAGTAACTCAGGTACAGGGGTGAGTTACAGGCGGCGATCACAACCGCGAGTCAAAGCGGCGGGTCGAAGCGGCGAGTTAAGGCCGCGAAGTTACAGCCGCTCACCGAGGAAGGTCAGCGTGCGGCCATGCGCGAGCGCTGCAGCGGGCTGGTTGTACGACGCGCGGTCCGAGCAGTTGAAGCCGTGATCGGCGTTCGGATAGATATTGAATTCCGCATCGGCACGGCCGGCGAAGCGCTCCTGAATCTGGCCGACTGCCGACAGCGGGATATGCGCGTCGAGTTCACCGTAGTGGAATTGCATCGGCACTTTGATCTTCGCGGCCTGATCGAGCTTGTTCTGGATGCCGCCGCCGTAGTACGCCACCGCGCCATCGAGCGTGCCTTGCGCAGCCGCCAGATACGCGAGTTGACCGCCGAAGCAGAAGCCGATCGCCGCAATCTTGCCGGTGACTTCCGGCATCGCGCGCAATGCTGCGGCGGCTGCGCCGATATCGGCCACTGCCTGATCGACATTGGTCTTTTGCATCAGCTCGATGCCTTTCTCGCGATCCGCGCCGTCATATGTCAATTCGACGCGCGGCTGCACGCGCCAGAACACGTCCGGTGCGAGCGCGACGTATCCGTCTTGCGCATACTGATCCGCGACCGAGCGGATATGGCTGTTCACGCCGAAGATTTCCTGAATGATGATGACGGCCGGTCCCTTGCCGCCTTTGGGCAGCGCCAGATAGCCGCCGAAACTGTCGTTGCCGGCGGGAATGTCGATCCAGCGGGAAGTCGTGCTCATGTTGCTCTCCATTTACTCGTGCGTTGATGCGCGCGGTCGGTCTGAATGAATGCCCGAGGCCTGAATGCCTGAGACGGGCGGTCAGTTTGCCACCAAAAGAAACGGCTTGCAGTGAGGCCGGGCGCGGCCCGACAACGCCCGCCGCACGGCGATGATCTCGTAAGGCGAATGAAACATTCTCGATAATTCATTTCTCCGCGCGCGCATGGCTCGGTAGAGTCCAAAGTACTGGCTCGTCGATGCTACGAGCGCTTTGCCGGAGAGGAATCGATCATGAATGAAGGCAGTTTTGTGACGCCGTTTGCGGCGCGTTTCGAATTACGGGTACCGGTCGTGCAGGCGCCGATGGCGGGCGGCGCGACGACGCCGGCGATGGTGGCGGCGGTATCGAATGCCGGCGGTCTCGGCTTCCTCGCGGCGGCGGCACTGTCGCCCGAGAAGATCGCGAGCGAAGTCGCGGCGATTCGCGCGCTGACGGATCGCCCCTTCGGCGTGAATCTGTTTGTACTGGAGCCGGCCGCGCCGGACGAAGCCACCGTGCGCCGCGCGCTCGAAGCCATCGATCCATTACGCACCGATCTCGGTTTGCCATCGGGCCAGCCGCTCGAACGCTATGCGCCGGATTTCCGCGCGCAACTGGAAACGCTGATTGAATTGCGCGTGCCGGTGGCGAGTTTCACATTCGGCTTGCTCCCAGCTGCCGACGTCGCCCGACTGCATGAAAACGGGCTATATGTAATAGGCACCGCGACGCATGTTGCCGAGGGTGTCGCCTGGCGCGACGCGGGCGCCGATGCAATCGCGGCGCAAGGCGCGGAGGCGGGCGCGCATCGCGGCACCTTCATCGGCGCATTCGAAGACGCGCTGGTCGGCACGATGGCGCTCGTGCCGCAACTCGTCGATGCGACCGGCCTGCCGGTGCTGGCCGCCGGCGGCATCATGGACGGACGCGGCATCGTCGCCGCGCTCGCGCTCGGCGCGCAAGCCGCGGTAATGGGCACGGCGTTCCTCACTTGTCTGGAGAGTGCGATACCGCAGGCATGGAAAACCCGAGTGCGTTCGGTGTCGGATACATCGACCTCCGTGACGCGCGCGATCACCGGCCGCCATGCGCGCGGCATACGCAATCCGTTGATGCAGCGCTTAAGCGAGTCGGCGCATAAGGTCGCGCCTTATCCGGTGCAAAACGCCTTGACGCAGGAGCTGCGGCAAACCGCGAGCCGCGCGGGCAACGGCGACTATCTGTCTCTTTGGTCAGGCCAGGGCGCGCCGCTTGCCCGCAAGCGCCGGGAAGGCCTCGGCGCTGCCGAACTGGTTGGGCAACTCGAGCAGGAATGGCATGCGGTGGCAACACGGATCGGCGCGCTCAAGCGTTGATTCGGCATGGCTCGGACGCGCGTCGCGGCAACTGCGGCGCGCTTTGTTTTTACGCAAAAAGCCTATTCGAACCATTAACGGTTTAACACGCTAAAAGCTTTAGGCTGCGCTGTTAGACGATAGGCATACCTAGCGGAAACCCGCATGGGCTGGTGCTTTCCAGCCTGTCTTCCCAGCCGGAATCGGCTCTTGTTGGATAAACGCTATTAGTGTTCATCCCACTTCCTCAAAAAAGTCCCACAATTTAATTTGATGGCCTACACTTGCGCGCAAGTACGGTTTGCCGTCTGCCACAAACAGTCCGGTGAACGTGCTGGCCAAGTGCATGAACGATGCAACCGGCGTGGTCGTCCACGGGACTGAGCGACACGTGTAGGGAAGCGGGGGCACAGGGCGATTACGTTGTTTTTGGGACCGAAACTGGAGACTTACATGAACATCAAGATTCAAAAGCTTTTGCCGATCAGCGCTGCGGCCATGTTGTTTGCGTCATTGGCTACGGGCGCGGTGGCGGACGAGGTCGTCAAGATCGGCCACGTTGCACCGTTGACCGGCGGTATCGCTCACCTGGGTAAAGACAACGAAAACGGCGCGCGTCTGGCTGTTGAAGAAATCAACGCCAAGGGCCTGACGATCGGCGGCCAGAAAATCACGCTGCAACTCGACGCACAAGACGACGCAGCTGACCCGCGTACGGCTACGCAAGTTGCGCAGAAGCTGGTTGACGATAAGGTCGTCGCAGTGGTCGGCCACTTGAACTCGGGCACGTCGATCCCGGCTTCGAAGATCTATAGCGATGCTGGCATCGTGCAGATCTCGCCGTCGGCAACGAACCCGGCCTACACGCAACAAGGTTTCAAGACGACGTACCGCGTCGTGGCGACCGATGCGCAACAAGGTCCGGCACTGGCTAACTACGCAGCCAAGGGCCTGAAAGTGAAGAGCGTCGCGATCGTCGACGACTCGACCGCTTACGGTCAAGGTCTCGCCAACGAATTCGAAAAGACCGCCAAGTCGCTGGGCCTGAACGTGATGTCGCATGACGCGACGAACGACAAGGCTGTCGACTTCCGCGCGATTCTGACGAAGATCAAGGGCGAAAACCCGGACGCGATCATGTACGGCGGTATGGACGCAACCGGCGGCCCGTTCGCCAAGCAAGCCAAGCAGCTCGGCCTGCGTGCGAAGGTTCTGGCAGGCGACGGCGTGTGTACCGACAAGCTGTCGGACCTGGCTGGCGACGCAACCGACAACATCGTCTGCTCGGAAGCCGGTATGGCGCTCGAGAAGATGGCTGGCGGCGCAGCGTTCCTCGCCAAGTATCAGAAGCGTTTCGGTCAGCCGATCCAGATCTACGCTCCGTTCACGTATGACGCTGTGTACATCATCGTCGACGCTATGAAGCGTGCGAACTCGACCGATCCGGCGAAGATCCTGGCAGCAATGCCGGCGACCGACTACAAGGGTGTGATCGGCGAAACCACGTTCGACTCGAAGGGCGACCTTCAACACGGCGTGATCTCGCTGTACAACTACAAGGCAGGCAAGAAGACGCTGCTCGACGTAGTGAAGATGTAAGAGCCGCATGACCGAAGACAGCTGTGTTTGTCTTCGGTCATGCAGTTAAAAGGCACGCGCGCCGCAAGGCTCGCGTGCCTTTTCTTTTGAGCGTTTGCGTGCGAGGCTGGCGAGCTTGGGAACATCGTTTGGGAGAATGCCGTGACCACTGAGATCCGTTCGATCGACAACGGCTGGCGCCGCTGGATTGCCGAGAATCTGCTGCTCGACGCACCGCCGCCCGCGCTGCATGGTGCGCTGGTCGGACATGGTTTCGACCCGGCCGATGCCGCGCGCGAAATCGAGACGGCGCTCGCGAGTCCCTACTTTGAGGGTGCCGTGCGTTTGCGCAATCGTTTGCGCAAACGCGAATGGATATTGTCGGTGTACGGCACGCTCAATCGCATGCGCGCCGGAAGCGGTGTGGTCGAACGGCGCGAGCGCTTATCGCGTGACGAGTTCTTTGAGCAGTACTACTTTCAGAACCGGCCGGTCATCATCACCGGCGCGTTCGATTTCTGGCCGGCGCGCACGCAGTGGAGTTTCGACTACTTTCGCGAGCGGTGCGGCGAGTGTGAAGTCGAAGTGCAGTTCGGCCGCGAGTCGGATGCGAATTACGAAATCAATCAGCCCAAGCTCAAGCGCATGATGCGCTTTGCCGATTATGTCGATCTCGTCGAGCGCAGCGGCCCGACTAACGATTTCTACATGACCGCCAATAACACCTCGCACAATCGCGCGGCCCTTGCGGCGTTATGGTCAGACGTGCCGGCTATCCGCGAATATCTCGATGCCGAGTCGCCCGAGACGGGTTTTTTCTGGATGGGGCCGCCAGGAACGAAAACGCCGTTTCACCATGATCTGACCAATAACTTCATGGCGCAGGTGGTCGGCCGCAAACAGATCAAGCTGGTGCCGTTGTCCGATACGCCGCATATGGCAAACATGCTGCATTGTTATTCGGAGGTGGACGGTGGTGCGATCGACTACGAGCGTTTCCCGTCGATGCGCAATGCGCATTTGATGGAGTGCACGCTCGAACCCGGCGAATTGCTGTTTCTGCCGATCGGCTGGTGGCATTACGTGGAAGGACTCGATGCGTCGGTGACGATGACGTTCACCAATTTTCTGCAGCGTAACGACTTCTCGCGCGACTACGTGACGTATCACGAGCTGTGAAAAAAAACGGCGAACCGGTTGACCCGGCTCGCCGCTCCCCCCTTCGACGCTTGTTTTTTTCGCGTCTTTATTGACTGTCGTTTTTCGTATTCGTTACTTCTTGCTCGTCAGGCCGCCCAGACCGCCGAGCAGGCCACCGCCCGTGGTGCCGCCGGTCGAGGTGCCCGAACCGGTCAATGCGCCAGTGACGGTGCCCAGCAGACCCGTGATCGGCGCAAGCGGGTTGCTGGTGCTGCCCGTGCCGCCCGAACCCGCAGCCGATCCGAGCGCGCCTGTCAGCGACGACACTGCCGACGTCACCGGTGCCAGCGGGTTGCTGCCGCCGCCGCTGCCGCCGGTCCCGCCGCCCAATGCACCCGTGACCGAGTTCAGCACACCGGTCAGCGGTGCCAGCGGGCTGCTGCCCGAGCTACCGCCGAGGCCACCGAGACTGCCCGTTACGGTGCTGAGGACGCTGGTCAGTGGTGCCAGCGGGCTGCTGCCTGAACTGCCGCCGAGGCCACCGAGACTGCCCGTTACGGTATTGAGGACGCTGGTAATCGGCGCAAGCGGGCTGCCCGAACCGCTGCCTCCGGTCAGGCCGCCGCTCAAGGTGCCGGGCAATGCGGTGAGAATGCTGGTCAACGGCGCCAGCGGATTGCCCGTTGCGCCGCCGCTGCCGCCCGGATTCAGGATGCCCGTGAGACCGCCGAGCGGGTTGCCGCTGCTCGTGCCGCCCGCAGTCAGCAGGCCGCCGGCCGACGTGACCGTGTCGCCGAGCTTGGTCACGACATTGCCGAGGTTCTGACCGATCGGGTTGTTGGTCGCGTTGCTGACCTGGCTGCCCGCGGTATCGAGGCCGTGGCCGATGGTCGACAGCAAACCGTTCAGCGGTGCGCCGAGTCCGGTCGTATCGCCGACGGTTTGGGTCGTTTGCGCGAGCGTGGCGGTGATCGGCGTGATCGCGGTGCTGACGGTCTGCGTCACTTGCTGGATCGGGCCGTTCGTTAGCTGCGAGGTCAGTTGCGTGCCAAGGCCGCTGACTGCAATGCCGAGCGTCGAGACCGTGCTGCCGAGCGGCGTGGTCAGCGGACTGAGCGGTGCGGTGGGACCGCTGCCGAGACTCGTCACGAGCTGGCCGGCGCTGTTGACGGCCTGGCCTGCGTTATAAACGAGGCCGCCGCTGCTCGCCAGCGTCGTACCGAGCGGATCGGTGGAATTGCCGAGCTGACCGAGGCCGTTCGCCGCACCTGTGCCGACTGCGGTGACACCGGCGCCGAGATTCGAGACGACGTTGCCGAGCGCGGTCGTGGTGGCCGGATTCGAGCCGGGGATCGGCGTGAGGCCGATCTGGTTGCCGATTGCGGAGACGGTCTGGCCGGTCGCGGACACCACGTTGCCAGTGTTCTGGACGACGACGCCGATCGGATTGGCGCTGGATGGTGTGGGCGTCGGTGTTGGAGTAGGCGTCGGCGTCGGCGTCGGCGTCGGCGTCGGAGTAGGCGTCGGTGTGGGCGTCGGAGTCGGAGTAGGCGTCGGAGTCGGAGTGGGTGTCGGTGTCGGAGTAGGCGTGGGTGTCGGCGTCGGCGTGCCGCTTCCGTTCCCCGAGCCGGAGCCCGAGCCTGAACCGTTGCCGGAACCACTACCCGACCCGCTCGAGACGCCCGGTCTGACCAACGTGCTTCCGCATCCGGTCAGTAGGATCATCGACGTCACGCACATGGCGATCGCCGATAGTTTGAAATTGCGATTCATGGTCTGCTCCCCCGTAATTTGGAAATTGCCAGGGAGCTAACTGCAAGGCCTATGCCATTTATGTTTGCATGATCGATGCAAAGAATAAAGTCATACAGATCAATAAGTTGCGAGCGTGCGCACGAAACGGGGAGGGTGCTCAGGCCACCGATGTGGCGGGGAACACATCAGCGTGCAGGGCTCGCGTAACGTAACGTAAGAACGCCGGGTTTCATATGGCGTGACGCATCGCCGATGCAACAGCAGCGCGAGTCTGCGTCAGATCTTCAAACGCCGCAGCACCTTCGGACCGGCGATCGCGATCAGGGCTGAACACACGGCCACCACGGACAATCCGATTGGCAAGCTGGTCGCCTGCGTCACCGCGCCGATGATCACCGGCCCGAGCAACAACCCGAAGTACGCCAGCCCGGCGACATGCGCGAGCCCTTCGGCCGCGTGAATGCCTTTGACGCTCGCCGCTGCCGCAAACAGCACAGGCATCATGTTCGCGAGGCCGAGACCCATCAGCGTGAAGCCGATGAGGGCGACGACCGGATTTGGCAGCAGCAGTGCGCCGACCATCCCCGCGCAGGCAAGCGACGCGCTCGCCATTACCAGTTGCGGGGCACCGAAGCGGGCGCGCACGGCGTCGCCGGCGAAACGCGCCGCTGCCATGCCGCCCGAAAACGCCGCGTAGGCCGCGCTCGCGAGAGCTGGCGTGGACAGCACGACGTCGCGCATGTAGACGGTCGCCCAATCGTACATCGCACCTTCGGCGATCAGCGCGACCAGCGCCATGGCACCGAGCGCCCACAAGGCCGGCGATCGCCAGCGATTGGCGCGCGGCGTGGCGGCGTCGGGATGGTCGGCGTGGGGCACGTGCGGCAGTACGGAAGGGCAGGCCGCGATCAGCACCAGCGCGCTGATCGCCGCGGCCAGCGTGAGGTGCACGGCCGGCGCCATGCCGCGCGATAACAGGACCCCGCCCACCGCCGCGCCAGCCATCCCGCCGACGCTGAACATGCCGTGCAGCGCTGACATGATCGGCCGGCCGAGCGCTTTCTCGACAGCGCTGGCTTCCGCGTTCATCGCGACGTCGAGCGTGGCCATGCCCGCGCCGAAGACGGCCAGCACGATCAGCAACATCCAGTAAGCCGGCACGATCAGAATCAGCACCGCGCATGCCGACATCACCAGGCCGCCCGTTAGACAAGCCCGGCGCGTGCCGACCCGCGCAATCCAGGAAGCGTTCGCCGCCATGGCGCCGATCGAGCCACCGGCGAGAGCTAGCAGCGCGTACGAAAGCATCGCCGCGTTCAGATGGAAGCGGTCGCGCACTGTCGGCACGTGCACCCCCCACGACGCGTACATCATGCCGGCGATGAAAAACAACGCCATCGTGGCGACACGGGCGCGCTGTCGTGCGGTGTCGGAGAGATCGCGATGAGCAGCGGGGAGGGTGACGAATTCGGAGGAGCGGTCTGACACGGAAATCTCGAGGAGGGAGTGCGCGTAAGAAAGCGCGCTGAAAGCGAATTTCCGATTCTAACGAAGCGCGCTGTCTTATGCTTGGAGCGAATTGATCCAATGCTTAGCCATCGAGGAACGCGCACTTGAACATTCCCGCTCACGCTCCGCTGCATCTGCTTCATATGGCCGCTATCGGTACGCTCGCTACTCACGCGCGTCAGCCGGAAGGTTTTCCTTACCCTTCGGTGCTGCCGTTCGCACCGGACCCGCAGCATCGTCCGACGATTCTCGTGAGCCGGCTCGCCGAGCATACGCACAACTTGCACGCGGACCCGCGCGCCGGCTTTCTGGTCGTCGACGCACCGGACGGCGACGTGCTGAGCGGCCAGCGCGTCACTTTGCTCGGCACGTTCGAACCGATCGACTCGACCCCCGAAGTCGTACGGCGCTATCTGCGCTATCACCCGGACGCCGAACGCTACTTGGTTCTCGGCGATTTCACGTTCTGGGCGATGAAGCTGGAACGGCTGCGCTATATCGGCGGCTTCGGCGCGATGGGCTGGCTTGCCGGCGCCGACCTCGATCCCCTGCCGCCACTTGGTCTCGATGAAGAAAACGCGCTCATCGAGCATTTCGCCGTTCGTTCCCAAGGCGCCGACGGACCTCAATTGCTTGGCGTCGATCGCTATGGCGCTGATCTGAAGCTGGGCGGCGCGCGTACCCGTTTTGTCTTCGACGATGTGAAACGCAATACTGAAACCTTGCATGCGGCGCTCGAAGATTGCATCGAGCGTCACGCTAATTGAGTTTCGATTGCTGTTTGGGGAAAACACTCATGCCGTAATAACAAGAAAGAGCGCGGGCCGTAATATGTTCCGACGTTTCATGTTGAAGCTTTCATCGCATGAAATGTTGGAGCAATTTTCTTATCTTACGTTTCATTTTTTGATAGTTAATTCATTAATCACTGATGTGCAGCCGCGCTTTTCAGCGGAATGCGAAAATTATCTATTTGAAAGGGTTCGCGTAACACCGCGTCTCAGTGAAATTTTTTGAAACGTATTGAGATTAATTTTACGGCGCCGCTTTTGTAGTTTTTCTATTTTGTGTTAATCTCGCCATCAAATTCCGAGGCATGATCACTTCAAAGGGCAAGCCGGCTTAAGACTGGCAGTCATTTATCCAAACCATAAGGGAACCTATGTCTTCCTACAAGGAACTACTCGCACAGCGCGAGAAGCTCGAAAAGCAGATCGAAGAAGCAAAGTCGCGTGAATATGCAGAAGTGTTGAATGAGATCAAGCAGAAAATGGCCGATTACGGCATTTCGCTGACTGAACTCGGTGGTGGCCGTGGTGCCAAGGCTGCTAAAGCCGGTCGTCCGCGTGCTGGCGTCGCGCCGAAGTATCGTGACCCGGATAGCGGCAGCACGTGGTCGGGCCGCGGCAAGCCGCCGCGCTGGATCGCAGGTCTGGATCGCGAGAAATTTCTGATCCAGAAGTAATAGTTATACGGTCAATCAGTGGCGCCTAAAGCGCGCGCTGTTGCCGGAAAAAAACCGCGTACCGTCAAGGGCGCGGTTTTTTTATTTCCGCTGCAAATTGCCGTGACTCTTTGTCACACGCGCTCCATGAAACTGGAACGCGAATGCTTTTCGTTTAGATAAGCGTCTGATTTAAAAGGTTTTTTTGTGGTTTATCCAGCGCATATCGAGATGTGCCGGGTAGAATGCAGGCATTGAACTTTTCCGTTTGTTTCAGAGATGCCTTCCACCGCCGCCGTCCAGTCCGTCGAGAAACATCGCGTTGCGCGCAAAACTACCTTTGTCAGTATTGCGCTCAATACGGTGCTGATGGGGCTGCAAATTGTCATCGGCGTGTTTGCCCATTCGCAGGCGCTGGTCGCCGACGGTATCCATTCGTTAGCCGATCTGATTTCCGATTTTGTCGTGCTAATCGCTAATCGGCACAGCGGCGCCAAGCCCGACGCGGATCACAATTACGGACATAGCCGCTATGAAACGGTTGCGTCATTGTTTTTGGGTGCGCTGCTGATTGTGGTCGGCGTTGGTATGTTGTGGCGCGCCGGCACGCGCCTCGCCGATTTGCAAAGCATCCCCGCCGTGCATATGAGCGCGCTCGCGGTCGCTGTGCTGGTGCTGATTTCCAAAGAAAGCCTGTTTCGCTACATGCTGCGCGAAGCGCAACGCGTGCGTTCAGCCATGTTGATCGCGAACGCATGGCATGCACGCTCGGACGCCGCTTCGTCATTGGTGGTCGCGATTGGCATTATCGGCAGCCTCGCGGGCGTGCGTCTGCTCGATCCGATCGCCGCGGCGATTGTCGGTTTCATGGTGGCGCGCATGGGCTGGATGTTCGGTTGGGACGCGCTGCAAGATCTTTCCGACCGCGCGCTCGACGAAGCCGCCTCCGCCGACATGCGCGCGCTATTGCTCGCGACGCCCGGCGTACGCGACGTGCATGAAATGCGCACCCGCAAGATGGGTGACTTCGCGCTGGTCGACGCGCACATTCTGGTCGACCCGATGATCTCGGTATCGGAAGGGCACTACATCGCCGAATCGGCGCGCCTGCGCGTGCTGGCCGACAACCGCGTGCTCGACGCGCTGATCCATGTCGATCCGGAGAACGACGCGGTTGCGCGCCCGCCCGTCAATCTGCCGACCCGGGAGCGGGTGGTCGCCGAAGTCAACGCGGCGCTCGCCGCGGGTGGCGTGAAGGCCGCATCGGTCAATATGCATTACTTGAGCACAGGGCTCGATGTCGAAGTGGTTCTGCCGACGCCGGGTGTGCGCGCGGCCGAAAGCGGTGAACCATGTCTTGCTCATGTCGATCTGGACGCGCTAAGGCGCCGTCTCGGCGCCCGCAAGCTGAACGTGCTGCAGGGAGTGGACGCGCCGCAGGCCGAAAGCAGCGTTCCGACGGAAGCAGGGTCCGGCGACACCATCGCCAGCGCCAAGGCTGAGCAACCGCATAGCGCCACGTGAGTGCCGGGGCTCGAGCCGAGAATCGGCCAGCCGTGCGTAAGCCGCCGCCTCAGAGCGTGGCGGCGGCGCGGCAGGTTTAAGGTTAAGACGGTATTGCGATATGTCGTGACGGGTTCACAGTCTCACAACGGTAACTGCGTATCGAATTTGATCTCGCGCAGCACGACGCTCGTGCGCACTTGCGCGACGGCGGGAATCTTGAAGATGCGTTCGTGCAGAAAGCTGTCGTACGCCTTGATGTCCGGCGCGACGATCTTGAGGATGTAATCGGATTCACCGGTCGTGCTGTAGCACTCGGTGACCTCCGGGCAGGTCGCGATTTCCCGCTCGAACTGTTCGACCCCGCCCTCGGTGTGACGGGTGAGATGAATATGCGCGAGCGCGCAGACGTGCAGCCCCAGCTTTTCGCGATCCAGCAATGCCGTGTAGCGCTGGATCACCCCGGATTGCTCCATATCCTTGATACGGCGCCAGCACGGGGTGCTTGACAGGCCGACCTGGTCGGAAATCTCTTGCACCGACCGGCGTGCGTCGAGCTGCAGCAGGCGCAGGATTTTTTGAGAGAACGTATCGAGTGTCAACTGCGCCTCCGTTGGCGTCGCCCTATCAACGCATGGTAGAGGTCTCGAAAACGAAACGCAATGTAAAACGGCTTCGGCGAGGGAGATTACCTAATTTGCTGGTTCCTCAGCGGCGTTTTGTCCTGAGCCGTCCCCATCTCTAGCGGCCGTCAGCGTGGCCGCCTGGACGGCGCGCAGATCCTTGAGCATGTTGCAGAAAAGCGCGCCCTGTTCGATCGCGTCATCCAGCGCGACATGCGTGTGCGGATGTTCGTCGAACCAGTGCTTCGGGAAACGCGGCTTGATGTTCTTGCGGTACGGCAGGCCAGTCAGTGCAAAGGCCAGCGTTTTGATATCGAGCGCCGACCACGAAAACGGGCAGCGGCCGACAAACCGCATCATGTACCAGAACATATAGGTGAAGTCGAAACCGGCCGGCATTGCCACGAACACCGGTTTGCCCGGCAACGCCTCAACCCATTCGACATAGGCCGTCAGCGCGGCCTGCGGATTTTGCAAATCCTTGCGGCAGGCTTCCCACGCTTCCGGCTGCGTCTTCCACCATGCTTCCTGCACCGGGTGCGGCGTGGCGCCGTCGAGCAATTCCAGATTCGCGGAGAACGTGGCGATCAGTTGCTTGTCTTCCGTGTACGCGGCGGAGGCGAAACTGAGCATCGAATGCGGACCGGGAATCGGACCGTCCGCTTCGACATCGGTGCTCACGTAGATTTCGCTGCTCATGCTTTGACTCCGTCGGCGACATACGGATTGGTGCGGCGCTCGGCGCCGAACGTGGAAGTGGGGCCGTGGCCCGGAACAAAGGTGACGTCGTCGCCGAGTGGCCAGAGTTTTTCGCGGATCGCGCGTACCAGGTCGGCGTGATTGCCGCGTGGAAAATCCGTGCGGCCGATCGAGCCGGCGAACAGCACGTCGCCCACCAGTGCGAGCCGATGCGCGCGGCTGAAGAACACCACGTGGCCTGGCGTGTGGCCGGGGCAGTGATAGACCTCGAGGGTTTCGTCGCCGAATTTCACGGTCTCGCCGTCTTGCAGCCAGCGGTCCGGCTCGAACGCTTCGGCAGCAGGAAAGCCGAAGCGCGTGCTCTGATCCGGCAGCTTGTCGAGCCAGAAGCTTTCGTCAGGATGCGGTCCTTCGATCGGCACGCCGTAATGCGTGGCAAGTGTCTTCGCGCCGGCGCAGTGATCGATGTGGCCATGCGTGAGGAATACTTTTTCGACCGTCACTTTCTGGCGCGCGATTTCACCCTGGATGACATCGAGGTCGCCGCCCGGATCGACGACAGCCGCGCGTCCGGTTGCCTCGCAAACGAGCAGCGAGCTGTTCTGCTGGAACGGCGTAACGGGGATCAGGGTGACTTTCATGGATGACGGCGCCGCTGGAAAAACGTTGATTGTACCGGCGTCTCGTCGACGCTCGTCGAGCGCGCGGAGGCCCTGCCGCAGCAGGCTTTGGGCTGCCCATTTTTGCAGCAGAAGTGAAAATTCATCAAGGTTTTCAGTCGCTTGCCATCCCAAATTTTTCTTTTGGGTATAATGGCCTCCATGCACAAGGAATTGTGCATGCCACACGGCGATGCGTCCCCATCAAAAATGGGCACGCGGATTGCCACTCAAGTATGGGCTGTCGCAGTTTTGGGCGGCCATCAGGTATCGATGCATTCGATGCACACGTCTTACCCAGCCAGGCGCCGCGCGCCTGCAACGGACTTAAATGCCGTGACGCTGGGTGGGGCCTACGCCGCTGTTCCTGCGCGCTGAGTTCCGCGCGCAAGAACGTGTTTGCCACGTTCGATGGCGGCATGTGGGGTCTGGTCAGGCTGCCGGGGACAGGTTGCGCCAGACGTGAAAATTAACCGTGCGGTAGCGGCTGGGTAGCCGCATCCGGGCCTTGACGTACTGCGCTTTTCTGCGCGGCGCGTTGTCGTCCATTGCCGCCGGAGTCGCAGGCAACACGCTCAACTTTTCGCGTGATGCGGCTCGACAATTTGATTGCACGTCTTATGAAAACTCGGTTATCCCGTGGTCTGGGGACTCTTTTTGCCTTTTTTGTGCTGGCCGGCTGTGCCACGCCTCCGGGCGCGAGCAGCACGTCTGACAGCGGCGCGCCGCTGAGCACGAAGAATGCGCAGGCAGGTTCCTTCGGCCCGCAAGCTTTCGGTAGCGCGCCGGCATCCGGCGCAGCCGCCAAAGGCTCGTCGCTGGCCGATGCGCAGCCGCTCACTGACGACAGTCCCAGCGTTTCGGACTTTCATCAGATCGGTCGCGCCTCGTGGTACGGCCGCGGCTTCCATGGCCGCCGCACCGCCAACGGCGAACGTTTCGACATGCACGCGCTGACCGCGGCGCATCGCACGCTGCCGCTCGGCTCGTATGTTCGCGTGACCAATCCGGCCACGTCGCGCTCGGTTGTCGTGCGCATCAACGATCGCGGCCCGTATGCGCGTGGCCGGATCATCGATCTGTCGATGGCCGCCGCCTCTGCGCTCGACATGCGCCACGCCGGTACCGCGCGCGTTCAGATCGAAGGATTGACGCGCCAGGAAGCACGTGCTGAGATGAATGAAACGCTGGCGTCGAACTCAGAGAAGTAATGTGCAGTGGCCGCGGGAGCGTCTCTGACGCGCTCGTGACGCCGGGCAACATGGCGCCAACTCGCGCCGTTGTTCGCCAAAAGACAGAGGGCCGCTTCGCGCGGCCCCTTTCTTTTACTCATCAACCGTGGCTGCACGCAGCCGCTCATTCTTTTCGGTCCTGGCTCGTTCTGCAAGCCTGATCCGCTGGCGGGCATCCCTTCTCTCCCGCCTTATTCCTCGTCTTTCTTAAGCGCCAAAGCGCGCGTGTAGAGCGCATTGCGCGACGCGCCGGTAAGGGTCGCCGCAATTTTTGCCGCGCTGCTCACCGTCAACTCCTCCAGCAGGATGCCCAGCAACGCGTCGTGATCGTGTTCGCCCGCGGCTTCCGGCTGTGCGCCTTCCACCACCAGAACGAACTCACCGCGTTGCCGGTTCGGATCGGCCTCGAGCCACGTTGGCCCTTCGGCCAGGGTGCCGCGATGCAGCGCTTCATGTAACTTCGTCAATTCCCGTGCGATCAGCAGCTTGCGTTCGCCCCCGAATGCGTCAGCCAACGCCTGCACCGTTTCGACGATCCGGTGCGGCGCTTCGTAGAACACCATTGCGTGCGGGTGGTTTGCGAGCGCTTGCAGCGCCGCGGCACGTGCTTTTGCCTTGGGCGGCAGGAAGCCGAGGAACGAGAACGTCGCGACCCAGTCGCCGGCAGCGCTCAATGCGGTGGCGAGCGCGCTTGCGCCGGGTAGAGGAATGACCGGGAAACCGGCTTCGCGCACGGCGTCGACGAGTTTCGCACCGGGGTCCGAGATGCCGGGCGTGCCCGCATCGGATACGTAGGCCACGCGTTCGCCCGCTTGCAGATGCTCGATCAGGCGCAGCGCCGCGGCCCGCTCGTTGTGCTGATGAACCGCGACAAGCGGCTTCGAGATGCCATAGCGCGCGAGCAGTTGGCCGGTGTTGCGGGTGTCTTCGGCGGCGATGCGATCCACCAGTCCGAGCACATGCAACGCGCGCAGCGTGACGTCGGCAATGTTGCCGATCGGCGTGGCCACCACATACAGCGCGGCGGCAGGGTACTGCTGCCCTTGCGCGAGTTCGGAGAGAGGAGTCATGAGGCAGAAGACGCAGACAGACAGAACGAGGCCGCCATTGTGCCACGCAGCGGCGCGTGAACCGGGCGGTGGGCAGGCGAGTGCCCGGGCTGACGGCCACAACTTTTCGAGACCAAGCGGGTCCAAACTCGTCGGCGCGGCTTTCGAGGTGCGTGCGATGGAGTTTTTGCAGCGGCAGCGTTTGCGTTTCGTTGCGCGCAACGTGCTGTGCCGGGGCGGTGAGATCGACCTGGTGATGCGCGACCGTGACGGCGCGCTGGTATTCGTCGAAGTTCGCGCGCGTGCGCAGCAGCATTATGGCGGCGCGGCAGCGAGCATCGGCTGGCAAAAGAAGCAGCGGATCGTGCGTGCGGCGCGGCACTACCTGGCAACCCGCACCAGGTCTTCGCATGATGAGCCCGCGTGCCGTTTCGACGTGATTGCGTTCGAAGCTGGCCGGCTCGTGTGGCTGCGCGATGCGTTTCGCGCCGACGAAGTCTGATGCAGTGCACGGAGAACAGGCGTGAGTGCGATAAACTTGCGCTCGCGTGCGGACCTCGTGAACCACACCGGCGTACAAAAAGCAGCGACGGCGTAGCGCATTTCGAGATGTTTTTGCGCATTCGCGCGGTGTCGCCGGCATGGTTCATCAGAGCGGCACGACTTCGCAATACGACTTCACAACACGGCCGCGCATTGCGGTCTATTCGCGGTAGAAACCAGAGACTCGATGTCAGTCGAACGCATTCAACAACACTTCCGCGACAGCGCGGCAGTCAAACTCGAAGCCCTCGAATCCCTGTCGATGCCGATCGCCGCAGCGATCGACACGATGTTCGCTGCGCTTGCCAACGGCAGCCGCATTCTTGCGTGCGGCAACGGCGGCTCGGCGGCCGACGCACAACATTTCGCCGCCGAACTGATCGGTCGCTTTGAGCGGGAGCGCCCTGGCTTGCCGGCGATTGCGCTGACCACCGACACCTCCGTGCTCACCGCCATCGCCAACGACTACTCATTCGAGCAGATTTTTTCGAAGCAGGTATGGGCGCTTGGCCAGCCAGGCGATGTGTTGCTTGCCATCACCACGTCCGGCAATTCCGCCAATGTGCTGGCCGCGATCGATGCCGCGCACGAGCGCGAAATGATCGTGGTCGCGCTGACCGGTAAGGGCGGCGGCCGTATGCAGGAAGTACTGAGCGATACCGATATTCATATTTGTGTGCCGTCCGATCGCACCGCGCGTATTCAGGAAGTGCATTTGCTGACCATCCATTGTCTGTGCGACGGCATCGATGCCATGTTGCTGGGCGAAGACTGAGATTGATTCCGAAGGAGAGCTAGTTGATGAGCGTATTCCGCGTCAAGAAAACACTGGTGAGAACCGTGCTGGTGGTCGGGTTCGCCGCGGGACTGTCCGCGACGTTGCAGGGTTGCTTTCTCGCCGTTGCCGGCGCGGCGGGCGGCGGCGCGCTGGTAGCGACCGACCGGCGCACGCTCGGCGCGCAGACCGAGGATCGCGAGATGCAGGTGAAGGCGCTGGCGCAGATCAGCCAGAACTTGCCCGACAACGCGCACGTCAACGTGACCGTGTTCAACCGCCGCGTGCTGCTGACCGGCGAAGTGGCGGGGGACGTCTCGAAGCAACGTGCGGAGACCATCGTGCGTGGCTTGAACAACGTCAACACGATCGTCAACGAACTGGCGATCATGCCGGCCAGCTCGTTCTCGTCGCGCACGAATGACACTTACCTCGAGACGCGCGTGAAGACTGCGCTGATCGCCGAGAAGAACATTTCGGCGAACAACTTCAAGGTCGTGGCCGAGCGCGGCTCGGTGTATCTGATGGGCCTTGTCACGATGGACGAAGGCAATCGCGGCGCCGACGTCGCGAGCCGCGTGCCGGGCGTGGTGCAGGTCGTGAAGGTGTTCCAGTACATCCAGCCGCAGGAAGCCGCAGCGGCTGCCGCTGCGGCGGCGACCGCACCGGTTGCCGCTTCGCAGCCGGACGCGAGCGCGCCGACTGTCGGTGCGATCCCCGATTCATCGGTGAGCTCGCGTCCGCTCGATCAGCAGGCACCGGCGCCGGTCACCAATTCGAACGCGGTGCATCCGGGTAATCCGAAGGCGACGACCCCATGAAGCGGGGCGTTGCTTTCGTTGTCGCGATGTTGACGGCTGGCGCGCTGGCGGGTGCTTTTGCATCTTCAGCGCGTGCGGCCGATGCACCGCGTGGCCAGATCGTTGCTAACTCGAATGCCTGCATGGGATGTCACGCGGTAGACCGTAAACTGGTCGGCCCGTCGTTCCAGCAGATCGCTACGAAGTACAAAGGCGATGCGCAAGCGCCTGCAAAATTGGCGCGCAAGGTGAAGGACGGTGGCTCCGGCGTGTGGGGCATGATTCCGATGCCGGCGCATCAGTCGATGAGCGACGCGGATATTCGTACTGTGGTGGATTGGGTGCTGGCTGGCGCGCCGTCCAAGTGATGTTTTGCTGCCCCTTTTGCCTCCGGGTTTTAGCGCCGTGGGGGCTTGGCAAATCGCAAAATGCCTGTGCTAGAATTGTTTGCACGTTGGGGGGGTAGCTCAGCTGGGAGAGCGTCGCGTTCGCAATGCGAAGGTCGGGAGTTCGATCCTCCTCCTCTCCACCATAGATCACATCGAAAGTTGTCCGAGATGAGACAGGAAGGATATTTTTGCACTAGGTGCAGCGATATGCTTTCATATACAAAGTGCAACTTAATGCTTCGACGACAAAGCCGACCTAGAGTCGGCCTTTTCGTTTCTGGGCATCTGCGAGATAGATTGAGCCGGAAGAGAGGCGAGTGAGCGAGCGCAAGGGGATAAGCGTTGATTTTTTCGGCTAGCGACGGGCGATTGGCAGTGTGTCGAAGGTCTGCTCCGGACCGACTGCCGTCCGAAGCGTGTCGAATCCAATCGCTCCGTGTCGTCTTAAGGCGTGCGGCTGAGTGCAACTGAACTCGGTCGCTCGTTGTTAGAACATCCAGCGACTGATTCCCGGAGTCACGCGACCGTTCTCGCCGGCTTATACTATTGACCATGAAAAACTACCTGCCTACTGCATCGGGAGTGCCCTAGTTATCGATAACTAGGAGCTTCAAGTGCACCAGATTCAACAGTACCAGTCCAGCGTTACGCTGTTCTCGCGCGACGGCCGCGTTTCGGTGTACCCCTCGCTGAAAACGGCGCTCAAGGCACTCGGCGAGCGCTGGATTACGGACAACGTCGGCGCAGACTTTCGCATGTTCGACCGCTCGACGCGATGGTTTGACCAGGTACGCAACGCATGTGTCTGCGAACCTCGTTACCTCTTGCGTGACTTCATCATGCGCGACGACGCGGATGGAGTCGTGACGCTGGCCAGCTTCCACCCGTACATCGTGCGCCGCCGGCGATTGCGCTGGCAGAGTCCACTAAATAAGTGGAATGGCGAAGGCCCGGTGCCGGGCGTGCGTTGTCACCGCGGCGGCCGGCACTACTTTCGGCGCCCCAAGAGCATGATGGAACGCCGTCAGGCAGCCTTGGTGCTTAAGGAAGAAGGCGAGGTGCCGCCGCGCAGTGCTCGCAGTTTCTGCAATCTGCCCGATGCTTACGACGACTACGGTGTGTCGTCCAGCGGCGACCGTTGCTGGAAGCGCTATCGCCGCACCCAGTGGAAAACTACACGAGACTGAACGAAAAGGCTGGCATGGGATGCCCCTGCCGGCCCTTTTCTTTTCCGGTTCGCTAGTCGCAGACCGTGCGGGAATGGCGTTATACGGCGCGGAGGCCCGCGAACGACAGTTCGGCGCCGGACTCGACGCGGCAACTGGAAGAAGGCCACCGCATCAGTGAATTACACGCCCAAGTTCAATTGTCACGGGAACCGAGTCATCGTTTTAACTGGTCATCTGCTCAGGTTCGATGGCAGATGAATACAAAAACCTTTAGGGCGACGACTACGCCACAGACTATGGATCAGTCCACTGACCAACGCATATCGGCCGTTTGAGCGAGCCACTGTCGGGCAGCTGTGACAGTCTGCTTGTGGCCGAAACTTGCCGGGCGCGGTGGACCGTCATCGTTTAGGTTTATTCGATGCCTGCCCACAAGCACGCACTCGTGGGTGACGACGCCGCGTGCGGGCAGGCGTTGAATAAACCTAAACGACCTCGGTCGGTCGGTGCCCCTCATCGTGTTTGCGGCGACAGACTCGTTGCGGTCATTGGGGCGCGAACCAGCATGTTTCAATGACCGGTCTGTGAGCGTAAGCTGCCGGCGGACCGGCGGCTAGGTCGAAGTGTCGACTGCGACGGCTACGCGTTGGTGGCAGATTCCGAGAGGGGCTCGATGCGGCAGCCCATGATCACCGCATGAAGCGATGGCTGGCTCATATCGGAGCTGCTGGTGTTCTCGCCATCGACGAACCAGACTGCGGCCTCGTCGATGACCATCGCAACCAAAAGTGACAGTCCAAAGAAGATCTTGGGGCCGAATGGCAACAGGATCGGGCGTGCCACGTTGCGCATGCCACGCACCAACGACAACAGCGTGTGATAGGCATCGACGGGTGACAGTACCTCGTATTCCAACTGCTTGGTCTTACGTTCAAGCAGTAGCTCCTTGTTCTGGGCTTGGACCTCGCGGAGGTATTTCTCCTCCGGAGAAGTTGGCACGAAGAGCCAGGTGCCGCCCGGCTCCAGATACTCCGCCGCGCCGATGGCTTTGCCTTTCTCATAGCCTAGGGCGATGACCAACTCGATCGGGTTGTCCGGCGCGGCTGTCCAGCCCGCGAACTCGCTGTTCACCGGGGCGATGCGCCGAATGGCCGTCGACCAGTTCACCGGCGGCTTCACGAACCGCGCCAGGCTGTAGGTGATCTGCAGCTCGACGGGACCCTCCTTGGCCAGATCCTTAACCGCAGCAAAGAGCGCGCCAATGTGCTGCCGGGCCAGGCATGACAGGTCTATAAGGATCGATGCGGCTCCATCCGCATCACGCGCCAGGGTGCGGACCGTGTCACACGCTGCGGAGCAGGTCAGCTGCTCGATCTGTTGACGGCGCAGCGACTTGGGGTCGGTGGTTGCAGGAGTGTCGCAGACGGCGACGACCCGAGAGCCGCCGACGTCGATTTCGTCCTGCAGTAGATTGAGCATGTGGCCGCGGCGCGAACCAGAGTCTGCGGCAACGACCACCAGAGACGGTGCCTTGCTCAGGCTAGCTGTAGGCCCTTTGCCCTCGATTCTCTTTTGGCTCAGGTTGCGGACGGCTAGTTCGCCCATAGGTCTCCCTGGATCAATTGCCCGGCTGGATTGGCGGTCGGATCGTCTTGGCTGGTCGGTGTTTCCGGCTTGGCCTCTAAGATGGTCGAGAGCGATACCGACTTCGATTTCCGCATCGGCAGTTTGAAAACCGGGGCGAGCAAATAGGTCAGACGGAACCGCAAGCCACGCAGGGTGGGAAATCCACCGACGTCGGCAGCGATCTGGTAGCAGACGATTGCACCATGGTTCACGGCGATTCTTAAGGCATGTTCCACGTCATCGCTGACGCGCTCATCAACGACGAACGACATGGGCGGGTCTTCGACGAAGGTCGCCGTGACGAGCCGGTTGTGGAAGTAGTCACCGATCTTGGACAGCACGTCGTAGATTGGCGTGGACGTTTTGATAGAGCCAAATTGCTCGTTGGCGACGGACTGCAGCATTTCAGCGTAGCGCTGGCAGTTCCATTGCACCCCTGCAGTCTGCTGCGGCGTTGGCACCGGGAACTGGACTTGATCGTTGTTCGACATGATCCGCGTAATGAGACCGATCAGCCAGCGCGGATTACCCTCGCTGATCGCCGCGATTGACTCCCAGCCAGAGTAGGCCGTGTTGAATGGCTTTACGCCGCGCTTCTTCCCAACACTCTTGCCCTTGTAGGCATTGCGGAAGGCCACCAGTGGCGCGATCTTGCGCAGGGTATTGCCGTGGCGATCGCTGGGCTGCATTCCCAACTCACGCGACACGTCGATCTGCTTGCGGCGCAAGAACTCCTGAAAGGTCGGATCTTTCTCGGCCAGCGCTTGGAACTGCTCCGTCACCTGTTTTTTATTGCGGCCTGTTAGGGTAAACAGGTCGATCTGCGCCGCGTCTTCGCTATCGTCGACCACAGCATAGGCCGAGGTACCGAAGACCTCACTCGGCATTTTGCCGGCGAGCGCAGGGTAGATACTGCTGCGCGACAGAAACACCTGCTGGCAGAACTCGATGGCCTCGGTTTTGTCCGCATACCAGAGCTGGACCTGTTGCACGTCATTGTTCTGGCTGGGTGGGGCACTGCCCTGCTGGTCGTAGAGTAGGTCTGGGCCGCAAGGAGCTAGTGCCACCTTCAGGAGGAGCTTTTGCGCGCCACTCGCGCGCATCGCGGCCAGCACGGTCTTTTGCAGGTGCATGGGCGCCACCTCAAATTCGTCGAGCAGCAGACACCAGCGGTGATGCGGCCTACGATAGGCCGCATCAAAGGCCTGCAGCGCCTGCGAAGCGGACTCCAGCATATCAATGCCCAGGTATTCCTGAGTTGGGGTATCGGTGAGCTTAAGCTTGGCCCGTAGCCGGGTGTCGCGTTTGATATTGAGCAGCCGTTCTCTAAGGGCATCGACCAGGCTGGCCGGGGATAGCGATACGGGCTGGACTTTCCAAAGCCTCGCAATCGTCGCAATGACCCGCTCCAGGTCAGCCTGTGTCGGCTCGTCAGTTGCAGTTTCGGCACCCGGTTCGAGGCGAAGCACGGGGTTAAGTGCCACATGCCGGTCTATGCCGATCGCCACGGAGAGCAGCACGTGTGTGACAAAAGCGGCCTCAGAGAACAAGATGCCGACCGTCTCGTCTTGGCCAGCCTCGATTAGCGATTCGAGCATCGTGCCCCAGGCGATGTCCGAGGGAACGTAGACTCCGGTGTAGGCAACCGTCTGTTTGTATGGCTCGGCGGCGGCGCCGGTCCAGGCTTCTTGGCCCTCCACGCTGAGCATCTTGAACAGCGTCGTCTTGCCACCGCCTCGCGGACCTACCAGCACCGAATTCCAAGCGCCGGCCAGCTGGGTGAACTTTGTGGATGGCACGAACGTCCTTGCCACCTCAGCGTAGGACATCGCCTTGGCGTTGAAGGGTTCGAGGAAGGTTTGGCGACTCATGATGCTGCCTTTTCAAGCTTCGTCCACTGGCCGTCCTTGCCGTCGACGTGGATATGCAAGCTGTGCCGCGCGCGCAGGCGCTGGCGGACTCGGTTGCGGTCCTCAGGAGGCAGTAGATCAGCGTCAGGCACCCTGCGGATTACTTCGCTCCAATCCATGGGCAGTGGCGACAGCGCCGCGATGTCAGTGATTACACGACCCACATCTCGTGCGCCGAAGGCCGCTCCGTCGTAGATGCCGTCACCGTCCGGTCTGGCCGGCTCCCAGCCACGCCCGGTGAACCAGTCCCAGGTTTGGAACCGGCCCGTCAATCCGTGAGCTTCCAAGCGGACTTTGAGCAGGTAGAACTGGTTCCTTACGGTGCCCTTGACTTCCTCAATGTGGATGGCCAAGCTGGCGGCGCCGAAAACGACGGGCTGAAGGCCGCTGCCCGATGCCTGCCCCAGTCGAGCTTCATGCTTATGACCATGCACGACCAGCCAGTCGCCTTGGTCGGCCAACAGCTTCAGCAGTTCCTGTCCATTGTCGATGAAATCGTGGGCACCGGCTCCATCCTGTGTATGCGACTCTGGGGGGTGATGCATGATGGCCACGCTGATCCTCTTGGGGTCGCACTGCGTCAGCGCGACCTTGAGTTCGCCGACGGCCGAGGGCGGGAAGGTGCCCCGTTCATGCTCGAACTCGTCGTGACCGTGCTCGCTGCAACTGTTCACGATCAGTATCTGGTACTTGGCTGCCGTCACTAGCAACAGGCTGGCGCCGAAATAGCGGATGCGGTGGTCCCGCCCTTGCTGGTGATCTATGTCGCCGCGGGTCACCGATGGATAGGGCGGGTGCAGGCACTTGAGCTGTTCGAACGGGCCGTAGCCGGCTTTGAGGTTGCGGATCACCGCCTTCTTAAGCATCTCGGCTTGGCTGCGTGACGTCACGTCATGGTTGCCTGTGGCACTGACAACGTGCTCGCAGTTCATGAGCTTGCCCAAGTCAACCAGGTGCTTCCATCCGGCAGACAGCGTGTTGGCGCTGTTCTGGAAGGCAATGTCGCCTGGGCACAGAATCGCGTCGGCTTCCAGTCCTTTGTCAGCGACCAACTCTTTGAGCCCCGCCCATGGGTTGGTGGTTGGAAGGTCGCTGGCCAGCTCACCGCTCTTCTTGATCTTGAGATGGGATCCGTGCTCTTCGGTAAAATGCGGATCACCCAAGATCGCGAAAACGGCTTCAACTGTGCCTATCTCTTGCTCGGTAACGTCCTCCACCACGACGCGCTTCCTTGAATATTGGTTTGTTGGGATGCTAACCGCGCGACCAGTCGTAGTTCGATAGCAGAACCTCGTCGGCCGATCTCCGGGCCGACGTGAAGCCTGCAACGTTGCGCGCAACAGTGAGATCATGGCGCTGCCATTTCCTGAGGCCTTGCAGCACCGTCGTGGCCGGGGAATAGGACAGCAGGATCTTGGCACCGCGGCGATCAGCAGACCGCAGTGCGGCGATCAGGCGACGCTCGTCCTTCTCGCGGAAGGCATCGCAGCCGTACTCGCCGCGGTCCCGTTTGTCACCTAGGGCATAGGGTGGGTCGAGGTAGACAAAGTCGCCGCTTCCAGCCTCGGACAGAAGCTCTTCGAAGTCACTGCAGCGCAGCTCGGCCGCCTTCAGTCGCCCAGCGAACGCCTTGAATGCATCGAGGTCCGGCATGAAAAGGTGACCCTTGCCACGCGCCACGTTGAACTGGCCTGCGCGGTTGGTCCGATACACCCCATTGAAGCAGTAGCGGTTGAGGTAGACGAACTGTGCTGCGCGCTCGAAGGCGTTCAGGCGCGCTCGCGGGATTGCGCGGATCGCATAGTAGTCGTCCGGGGTGTTGCCCAGCATGGAGGCTCGTTCCCACACAGCGCGCGGGTAGCGCTGCACGATGCGGTAGGTCTCTATCAGCGACTCGTTGAGGTCGCCAAGGATCGCGTTGCCCGCACCCAGGCGCAAGAACAGCACGGCCGAGCCCGCGAAAGGCTCGATGTAGCGCTCAGCGTCGTCGGGTGCAGCCGCGAGCAACACCGGAAGCAGCTTCTTCTTGCTGCCGGCCCAGCGAAGCAGTGGCTCGACCGCACCTGCGGCGCCAGAATTCGGCAGGGTGGATTTAGCTTGCATAACCTAAGATTATGAGTACGTAAACTTTGATTGTGCAAGCTTCATTTGCCGTTTCGTTCGCCGACGCCACGGTAGTGTGGATCTATGACCGCGACAACCGCCTCAGCTCTTCTACTGTGCGCGCCTATCGCGGCGAGGTTGATCGCATGGCGTGTCGGATCCTGGCCGACTACCGTCCGATGCGTACTGACTCAGTTCGACCGAGATGGAATGGACACCGCCCTCTCTTCGGGGACGCAGGGTCCGGCGGGAAAGCGGAGGCCCTCCAGAGCCGAACGGCGTCAATGTGCCAGAGTGGAGTTTCGACACGTCCACTTGAGGAACGGAGGGCCCAAATGAATGCTACGACATACGGACTGGATATTGCAAAGCACGTGTTCCAGATGTACTGGGTCGACGTTCAAACCGGCGAGATAGCGAACCGACGCTTCCGACGCGACGAACTGATGAGCTTTTTGGCGAGGCGACCGGCCGGTCGCGTGGCGCTCGAAGCATGTGGCAGTGCACACTGGTGGGCCCGCAAGATCAAGGCGATCGGACATGAAGTGGTGCTGTTACACCCGAAGTTCATCCGGCCATTCGTTCAGACAAACAAGACGGATGCAGCTGACGCCCGTGCAATCTGGACAGCCGTTCAGCAGCCAGGGATGCGAACCGTAGCGACAAAGACGGAAGAGCAGCAGGCGATGCTTGCCTTCACCGGATGCGCTCGTTGCTCATCAAGTTTCGCACCATGCAGGTGAACCAGCTGCGAGGATTGCTTTACGAGTTTGGCGCGTCCTTCCGGGCCGGGCGTGCGGCTGGACTGGCCGAGATTCGCGCACGCATGGCAGAGCTCGAGGATTTCCTGCCGGGAATTATGCTCAACAGCCTGCAGGACCAGTTGAAGCGTATCGATGGGATCGAACAAGACATTGATCAACTGGAGAAGCAGATAAGCGGTTGGCACAAGCAGGAAGCCGCGTGTCAGGCAATCGCGGCCGTGCCGGGGATTGGCAGGCTCACCGCGACCGCGTTGATCGCCACGATGGGGGATGCAAAAACGTTCAAATCTGGCCGTGAGTTTGCGTCCTTTCTCGGACTGGTGCCAAGGCAAAGTGGTACCGGTGGCAAGGTGTGGCTGGGAAGAATATCGAAGCGCGGTGATCCGTATCTGCGCACGTTGCTTATCCACGGTTCGCGCTCGGTGATGTACCACTCGAAAGTACCAACTGCATGGCAAAAAGCGATTCAGGAGCGACGACCGGCGAACGTCGCAGCAATCGCCATCGCCAACAAGATGGCGCGAACGGCGTGGGCCATCCTGGCTCACGGCTGCGCATACGAGAAGGATCACATTAGTGTAAAACCTGCCTAGCAGACAGGCAGTCGAAGAGCAGTACCGATAGGTTGCTGAGGTTGATTTACATGTGATGGCGAAACAGGTCGGACCGCAGGAACGCAAACCTGAACACAGCCTTGCACTACACGTGCGCGACCGAGATGAGGACGTTCCTGGTGCATTCCATCAGGGCCAGCAGGCTTCGGCTTGCACCACAGGCCGGATATAAGACTGCAGCCAGTACCTCGTTTTAAGATCACATCTAGATCAGCTTGGCAAACCGGGCGGTGTCCATATAAGGCTGCGTGGAAACGTGAAACGCAGATCGGCGTGCAAGAAATCCGATTCCATAGTCATGGTGCCGCTTTGCGCTCCCGCAATCAATTGATCAACTGCGAGATGCCGAGTGATTCCACTACCGTAATGCTGGCTGTTTTCCTCGATATGTGGAGAGCTCAGGTGCCTCACGCACCCGCCAACCGCATTGCCCTCACGGTTCGCGAGAATCCCAATATCGCAATTACGCGCTTGAGGTTGTTCGCCAGCACATGCAGGCTCATCTCAGTACTTACATTGGGTAGCCTACCTCAAAATAGTCCACGATTTTATCTGCGTCCCCATCGCAATCGCATTCTGGTTGAGCGCCGCTGCGAAGTCCCCCATCGGGTTCATTAGTGAGCGCAGGCCTCCGACGGAATTCAAGTTTTTGCTCTCTTGGCCGTTAATCACAAGATAGAAGGTTCTGGAAATGCTAGCCCTCTAATTTTATCGAGGCGACTTTCCGTTTGGCAAAGTGGTTGTGTTGGAAATATTCAGGCACAGCCAATTATGTGAGAGGTCGGGTTTAACTCGTCCAAATGCTCCAAGCAGGGCATTCGTTGCGTTGCTCGACAAGTTATAACAGCTGCAGACTGATAATAAAAAACTATGCAATCCAGCGTCAATTCCATCATTGTTGACCTTGATAAAAGCGACAATAGTCGTGAGATCGCTTCCGGCAGCCTCATTCAGCAAGATAATTTGAGAAAGATTGTCGCTGAAATCGGACGGGATATCTCTCAGGCAAAGGGCCTGCGTGATATGCCGCATCCTCCTGGATCGGGCTTTGTCTACTTCATAGACGGGACACGCGGCGCCGGGAAGTCAACTTTTCTTCATTCGCTATTCCGCGCATTTGAAGAACGTAATTTCGTTCCGGGGCATACGATCGGAGCCTGGACATATATTGATCCAAGCCGTATCGAGGCAAGTGACATCATTCTGCTGCCGCTTTTACAGGAACTCAAACGCCGTGTGTGGCCTGAGCGTTCATTGCGTACGCAGGGCGGAGCACACATGGAAGCCGAGTTTCGACGGCAATTTCAAGACCTTGCCGGTGGGTTAAGCCTACTCGCACACGGCAAAGACCATTTGAAAGACCTTGATCCCGAGCTATTTTTGGATTGGGGACTCGAGCGAGCCGGCTACGGTTTAGGCTTTCGCGAAAAATTACATGCGTTGATAGAGACCGCATGCAAGATTCTGAATGTTGACGCGCTTGCGTTGGCATTTGATGACGCGGACACGAAATTTGATAGCGCAATCGGCGTCCTTGAAGTTATCCGGAAATATCTCGATACACCGAGATTGGTCGTGCTGGTCACCGGAGACTTGGAACTTTACTCGCAGCTGGCGCGTGATGAGTTCAAAAAGCGGTTGGCATCGCAAGGATCACCTGACAAAAGACGTGATGCCCAGCGCGTCAAAATGATTGATCATCTTGAGGAGCAGTATCTACTTAAACTGTTTCCAATTCGGCGTCGAATTCAGTTGCGTCCTCTGTGGAACCTCCTTAAGCACAATGAGTTTGCGCTTGTTAGCGAAAAATGGCCAGAGTCCAGTCGACAACTGAAAAGTGTTGTCGAAGAACTGATGCGACGTGGCTTGCGGATTCGAGGAGCAAGCGATTTGAATCTGTTTTACGAGTTTCTACTCAAACAACCGCTCAGATCCGTCTTGCAGGTATTGTCTCGCTGCGCTGCCTTCCTGTGTGAAAACGATATGGAGGGAAATCGCGATGCGACCTGGAATGCCAATCTGTCCGAAGCCGTTTCTGACAGCCTTAGAGCAATAGGCTTGGGGAGTTTGTACAACTACAACGTCGATGTGGACGCCATCACTGCTGGCGAGATGCCGGCGCTCATTGAGGCCGTTTTCGATCTTGTAGTTCAAGATGAAGATTACGACACCGTATATCTACGCCCACAGCCCACAGACGTGGGGTTGAAGCTATCGTTTGCGGCCCTTGCCGCTGAAGTTACGCAGTTTTGTGCCGACGAACCCAGCGCTGTGTTTCAGTACATGTTAGGCGGCCCAGGGAGCGTCGCTGTATATGGCCAATATCTACGGAGATCCCAACCCGGAGTACCCGCTGGTTACGCGAATCAGGACTCGCTTAGGACAAGATTCAAGAAATATATCGGAATCGGACGAAAAGAAGATGCGTTGCACTGGGCATGGCACGCCACGGCGATCTTGGCTGGCCCGTCGCCTGTTACAGCACGGCGGCATCTCGTCGATTTTGGTGTCATCGGTCTAAACAAGACGACACGCGCAAATCGTGTAACCGTAGCCACGGCGGTTCAGCAGTGCGTAATGGAGGCAAATGATCTACCTGCACTCGCTCTTGGGCTTGTCGAAGTTTCGGGATCTGGCGGCCGTATATACGCGTCAATCTACAATATATTGGGGTTGCTGGATCGGGTACTTCGGATCGACGCTGACGATAGCTACGCCACGCACGACAAGGTTGCACGTGAATTAGCGCGTGTATTTAAAACGCCTACGATTTCGGGACCGCGATGGGACGGCACCGTAGGGGAAGATGAAGCCTACGCGGCAATCGACTTCACGTCATCGAAGGACCTATCGCTTACCGAGCGCGAAAGTGGGTGCATTGACAAATTGGCACACCGCGTAGTGAGGTGGCTGCGACATACGCAGTTGCTTCGTTCGCGCATTAAACCGTCGGCCATTCTGATTGGAAAGATTTGGACACGCTTATTTTTCAGTTTGGAGAGAGTGTCCGCAAATCGACGCGGCAATGTTAGTGTTCCAGACCTGATGGAGTTATTTGCACTTTGCGCGATCAACGCAGTCCTAGTTGAAGAAATGGATCACAGACTTCCCGACGACCGTGTCGACTTGTCGCAAACATGGACACGCGTTGATCGATCGAATCCGCTGACTTCACGAAGGATCGTCACGCAGAAGTTTGAATCAGCTAATGTGAACATGCGTGATCTGCCTTTGACTTTCTTGATTGCTAGTAGTCCATTGATCCTTGGGTTGTTAGCGTCAGACACAAACTATGGGACCATGCTAGACAAGCTGGAGATGGAAACTGAACTGCCGACAAGCAGCTTCACGTGCCATGTTGGCTCATGGCACTGTATGCGTAAAGTCCGTATCCTCGGGCCGAAACGCAAGGACCAAGACGGAGGTGAAGCCGATGCCGGACGGGAAAGCGATGATGTAATGGATGATGCCTGATATGAAAGAACAGGCATGTTCAAATCACAGCATTATCGCGACCGCAGTTTTGTCCAGTTTCCGGGTGCTCGAAGTCCTGAAGGCAACGTCGTTCAATGCGTCGTTGGCCGAAAGTGATTTAAGGGAGGCCGTGTACCTGACATACCAACCTTGGGCCGCACGTCAGCCCGATCATATTTTTGAGAACAGTTGGCAGTGGCTGAAGGCGCATCGCAGCATGAGATTTGAGTTGGAGGGCGATGCTGCCCAAATTTCTCTATCCCAGTTAGCGAGCGAGTTCGTAGAGATTCGCCATCGTGCGGCTCGAATAAAACTGAACAAGTTCGGTGCGTGGCAACAAAGCGTATTGAGTCGAATCGGTGGATTGCCGATTCAGGCATTCGCGAGTGTTTCGGAGCGCAGACTTGAGTCGGATGCGCACCGGCGAATGGAGGATAGTCGTCCAGATGATTCGTCGTCACGGGAATTAATATCTCCCTACGACGCGAGTGTCGAGGACTACATCGGACGGGAAGGTCTTCATGAAACTCATCTTCATTTGAATGGGAGTACGCATGCGGAAATTTGCTGGTTGCGAGCATTGCGCGAGCCCGACGCCGAAGTAAAAGACTTCAACAAAAAATGGCGAGACGTTTCGAATCCGCAAGCGTCAAAACTGCGCGAACTCGTCCGTTCGGTCAATCCTTCGCTCACGCCGGCCGAATTATCAAGGCAACTACGAGTTGCTGGTCAGCTTCGAAAGTGGCTATTTTCCGCAGCGTGCAACTGGGTTGACGACGACACACCGATACCCGTTCATTACGATGATTTTGCGGAAGGAACGGCGAAGCGTCCGCTATTCTATGCCGACGTTGGTCTGATTCCACAGATGCCGGGAAGAGGTGATGAGCTTGTCTGGTTGATGAAGGTGGTCGCGCATCTTCAATCTCGCCCAAATGCGATCTATAGTCGCATGTTTCATCTCTACCTCGTTCTTCAGAACCAGTACTATCGGCTTCTGGTTCAAAGCGAGGAGCAGTTCGGTTTCGATCAGTTCCAAAAGCTGACCTATTCTGATTTACGTGAACCAGCGGAGCGTGATTACTATCAACGTTTTGCCACGATGCACGGCGATTCCCCGGACACGAGTCGGGTAATCTACCTTGAAGGACGCTTCGCTCCGAAGGCTTCCATCGAGAAGAATGCGGGCCTACTCCAAGATGTTCTAGTTGGTTATCTCCGATATCTGAGAGATTCTGCGGTGCGAGATGAAATTCCAGCTACCGCCCCGGTTACTTCGCTCGAAGCGGCCCTTCGCGAGCTCGACAATTTCTTCAAGGCCGAACGCAACACTACAAGACGGGTCCATAGCCTTGCGCTGGTCGCGCACTTCATCAAGCTTCCGTGGAGTTCCACGCCTCGAGGGAAAGCCGGGTTATTCCGCTTTGCCGGCTTGCGGGCCGAACTTGAAGATCGTGCCAACGTCTTGATCTCCACGCTAACGCGATGGCCGCGATTGAGAAATTGGGTGCGAGGCATCGACGCTGCGGCTAATGAGCTGCATGCGCCGCCCGAGGTGTTTGCCAGTATTTTTAGAGTATGTGAAACCGCTGGACTGACGCGTCGAACTTATCACGCCGGCGAAGATTTCACCCACTTGGTTAGTGGCCTGCGACACATGGCCGACGCGATTGATTTGCTCGGTTTGGGTGGCGGGGACCGCCTTGGCCATGGAACTGCGATGGGTATATCGCCGAAGCTCTGGGTCGATCGGATGCCCGGGCAGCTAGTCGCGAAAAAGGGAGACTGGTTGCTCGATCTACTTTTTGCTTGGCAGATGCTGCGTCAAATGCCGGAAGAGACAGCCGAAGCCTATCGGGTGGAAGGAATGATCCTTGATCTGGCAGGAGAAATTTTTCAGGAAGAAGTGAGCTGCACGACCCTCAGTCGCGTGATGAAGCTGAGAGGGTTGAACGTTCGACTGCTGGTGGATTCCACTGCGCGATCTTGGGACTGGCGAGCCTCAGCTGCCAGCGCATTGTGGTTGCCCGAAGCAAAGAGGGTGGCAGACGCGCAGGCTTCTAATCCTAGTGACGTTGCGATGCTTGTTCGCTGGTTCATCGATGTTGATCTTTGGGAGCGCAGCGAGCAACTCATGGAAGTGGAGGGGGCCTTCTTTGATAACGATACATACGTGAGATTGCAGCAATCGTTGATGCGTCTCGTACGGGACAAGGGCATCGTTGTAGAGACGCTGCCGTCAAGTAACGTACGCATCAGCCAATATCACAGCTTCGTCGAGCATCACGCATTGCGCTGGATGCGAGTACCAGGTTTTGTCGAAGAGCACGATCCTGAAATTATGGTTTCTCTTGGGTCAGATGACCCTGGCATCTTTGCCGGTGATCTGAATGGCGAGTTCTACCAGCTTTATGCCGCACTACGCAGTGTTGGTCTCGGTGACAAGACGGCGCTTGAGTTTCTGGCGCCGCTTAACGAGCGGGGCCGTCAGTACCGCTTCCACGCCCCAAGTGTTGCCGTGAACGGTACTGCTACCGATTCTTCAGTTCATCGTTTGGTGGGGCCTACTGTGTCCGCTTTGGCACCATCGATCCAGGCGGGCTAAGCCAACGCTCACAGTGCGATCCTGAACGGACCATTGTTGTCCGCATGGACGGTACTGATGCAGATCTATAGCGACTTCTCGCGGCTGGGTGCCTCGAGAAGCGCCGCCGAATGCTATTGCGAGATCCACCCTTGGGCGTTTTTGACAGTTCGCAGCACCAATGTCAGACGCTTTTTCTGGATCGCTAACGTGGTCGGACGCAGATGCAGTCCTGGGATACGATACATCCCATTCGGCGTGCGTTGTCTACGACTTAAGTGACGTAGAAATTTGACGACACTCGGCATAGTGATTCCGAATCACCGCTGAGCCGGGTTCAGCAAGCGGGTCAATTTCGAGTACGTCTCCAGCTTGCCACCCCTGAACCACTAGTTCGTTCCAGAGCTCGTCGGGAATCTGCAAGATGCCGTCGCCGCTCCCATCAGCAGGGTCGTGAATTTCAATGATCCAACGTTTGGGGGAAGCCACTTAACATCTCCATATCATTCGCGCGATTGAGGACGGGAGCTCGATATTACAAGGCAGTTGCACTCCGGAATCGTGAGTTGAGGTGGACCAATTGGAGCGTAAATTGCATGCTACACCGGGACATCTCGCGTCGGCGGAGCTTCGGGAGAGAGCGCCACTCCGCAAGCGGCGCAGGTTCGAGCCAATTTCATGACAGGCTCCGAGTGACGATCGCATTGGACGGTGCTGGCGTGGATCTGGCGCGACTTCTCGTGGCTCGGTGCATTGAGAGGCGCTCCCGAATGCAAATGAGCGATCCACCCTTGGGAATTTTCCCAGTTCGCGGGCACCAATGTCAGACGCTTCTTTTAGATCGCGAACGTGGGGCCGGAGATGCGGCCCCATGTTCGTGAACAGCTCCAATAATCGCCTTCACGCCCGAAAGTTTTGTGATCTTTGCGATCCGACTGTTCCGTTTAAGAACAAAGTGCAACGAAATCCGGCCAGATTCAACAAAGTGCAAAAACATGCTTCTCGGTGCGATTCTTCAATTAGTTGGATCCCTTGTATCACCGTAGTTGCGGTGCAAAAAGATGATTCCAGGTGAGTGCAAGAAATTGCTTCCAGTCTCAGAGATTGTCCGAAAACCCCGCAAGCCTTCCGGCTGCGGGGTTTTCTGTTTCTAACGAAGTCCAATGTGCCGACCTAAGACGACGCGCCGCGTCGTGATTGACTGCGCTCCCGTGTGCTTGTCATGCGGGAGCGCGGCGCTTTCCTGAATCAGAACGATCCGATCAGAACTTATCCCACCCTTCATCTGCAGTTGCGGTAGCAGGCGCAGCAACTGGCGCAGCGGCCGCAGCCCGGGCAACGCGCTTAGGCGCAGCCGCCACCTCACGCCGTTGCGCCTCCCGCCGAGCGGGAACCGGAGCTGCCGCAGCCGCAGGCGTCGCATCCTTCACCTGAAAAAACGCCACGGCGTCAGTCAGTTGTTCACCCTGATCTTCCATCGACCGCGAAGCCGCCGCCGCCTCTTCCACCAACGCCGCGTTTTGCTGCGTGACGTTGTCCATCTGGGTAATCGCGAGATTGACCTGCTCGATCCCGCGGCTTTGTTCGGTCGATGCCGCCGCGATCTCCGACATGATGTCGGTCACGCGTGCTACAGCCTGAGTCACTTCGGACATCGTCTTGCCCGCCTCGCCGGCAAGCGCCGAACCGTCGCGGATCTTGTCCACGGAAGTGGCGATCAGGTCCTTGATCTCCTTGGCCGCACTCGATGAACGTTGAGCCAGGCTTCTGACTTCGCTTGCCACCACCGCGAAGCCTCGTCCCTGTTCGCCCGCCCGCGCCGCTTCGACTGCCGCGTTCAGCGCGAGGATGTTCGTCTGGAACGCAATGCCCTCGATGATGCCCGTGATGTCCGCGATCTTCGTCGAGTTGTCGCTGATGTCATGCATCGTGTTCACCACCTGACCGACCACCTCGCTGCCCTTCTGCGCCACCGACGATGCATTCGCAGCCAGCATGCTCCCTTGCTGCGCGTTGTCGGCGTTCTGCTTAACCGTGGAGGTGAGTTCTTCCATGCTGGAAGCAGTTTCCTGCAACGACGCAGCCTGCTGCTCGGTACGCTGGCTCAGGTCCATATTGCCCGCTGCGATCTGGCGTGCCGCGCCGGCGATGCTGGTGCTGCTGTCGCGCACGCGTCCGACGGTTACCGTCAACCGTTCATTCATCTCACGCAGGGCGGTCAGCAGTTTGCTGGTTTCGTCGCGGCCTTCGACCGTGATGCGCGTGCGCAGATCGCCTTCCGACACGGTGCGCGCGACGTCGATCGCAAAACGCAGCGGTCCGGTCACGGCACGCGTGATCACCACGCACGCGCCGACGGCGAGCCCCAACGCGATAAGGCAGATCGCGATCAGCAGATTGCGCTGGCTTTCGTAATGCGCCGTGTACTCGCTGACCAGCTGTTCCTGGCGCGAGCGCGTGTAGTCGGCGTACGCGTTGGTCGAGCGAATCAGCGAGGCGAGCAGCGGACGGCAATGCTCGTCCATCTCGGCGATCGCTTCGTCCCGCTTGTTCGTGAGCGCGAGATTGACGATGTTGAGGGCAACCGGGCCATAAGCCGCTTCGACCCGGTTGATGTCGGCGACGAGACTGCGTGCTTTCTCCGACGTATCGGTCGCGCTAGCGATCATGTCATTGAGTTTTTTCAGATCGGTTTGCACGTCTTCGTGCGCACGTGTCACGTCGGCCTTCTCTATTTCGAGGTCTTGCGGTTTGGTCACGAGCACAAGGTTGCGCGCCGCGATCGCTCGGCGGTCCACGGCAGTTCGAACTTGCACTGCCATATCGGCGCGTGCGTTGATGCCGTGTACGAAGGTGGAAAACCCATCGGTCGAATCGCTCAGCGCCTTCAGGGAAAGGCCGGAAACCGCGACGACAACGAGGGACAGTGTGCCGAAACCGGCAATGAGCTTGGTCTTGATGGTGAGGTTTTTGAGTGCCACGATTTTTTTTCTCCAATAACGAAACGTTGAAGCGTTCGCAATGGACTCTCAGGTCCGGGCATGGGAGCGTCTATCTGGCTGCCGGTCATCGCGGCAGCCCCGCGCGGTTTACCCTTTATGCCGTCCTCAGGACGCATCCCGAAGGTGCGTCGAACATCAGGCGATAAATGGGTATCCCATTTATTGGTTATCGGATCGGATTCTTTCGGACTTAAGAAATCTCGGGTATTCCTCTACTAAGCTTGCGCACGATGAGCGAAGAACGCATGATTTTTGGTTGATTTGAATATATTTAGGCACATGGTGAAAACATGTGTCTTACATATTCATTTCATTTTTCGGGGTGTGTCTGGGAAAATGATCTGTTCGCGAGCATCGGGCAGCAAAAAACGGCTTGAACAAATGGTCATGCATGGATATGATTGAGCAATCACTCATTAATTGCCTGTAGTCGAAACGAACCGTATGGCCCGTCCGAAAAGCGAAGACAAACGCAACGCGATCCTTGCCGCCGCAGCTGAGGTCATCGCCGAGCAGGGTTTGAGCGCGCCCACCGCGCGCATCGCAAAAGTCGCGGGCGTGGCTGAAGGAACGCTGTTCACGTACTTCGACAATAAGGACGAGTTGCTGAATCAGCTCTACCTGGACATCAAGGCGGATCTGCGCGAAGTGATGATGACGACCTATCCGAAGCAGGCCAGCGTGCGCGAGCGCGTCCAGCACGTGTGGAACCGGTTTGTCGACTGGGGCGTGGCGCAACCGCAAAAGCGCCGGGCCATGGCGCAACTGTCCGTGTCGGAGCGTCTGTCCGACTGCACGCGTGCAACCGGCATGGAGTCCTTCGCAGACATCAACGCAATGATTCAGGCAAGCGTGGCGAGCGGCGCCTTGCGTGATCATCCGCCGGCTTTCCTGTCGGCAATCATGGCGGCATTGGCCGAAACCACCATGGATTTCATCGCTCGCGAACCGGCGA
The DNA here is from genome assembly GCF_902859805.1 of Paraburkholderia sediminicola. GTDB lineage: Bacteria > Pseudomonadota > Gammaproteobacteria > Burkholderiales > Burkholderiaceae > Paraburkholderia > Paraburkholderia sediminicola. The sequence continues at coordinate 57,342 of NZ_CADIKC010000005.1, forward strand.
ATGCCGACCGTTATCGCAAGGCCGGCTTTGAGGCGTTCTGGCACGCGATTGCCCAGAACTAATTTTTTTGTCTTGTTAATGAGCGTGTACGCGCTCAATTAAATGCAGGAGCACATTATGTCGAAGGTCTGGTTGGTTACGGGAAGCGCCCGCGGGCTTGGGCGCGACATTGTTGAAACGGCGTTGCGTGCCGGTGAGCGGGTGGTTGCTACGGCGCGCGATCCGCGTCAGTTGGCAGATCTGGTGACGCGCTACGGCGAGCAGGTTCGCGCGGTTGCGCTGGATGTCACGGATCCGGCAGCGGCGCGCGAGGCAGTGCAGGCCGCAGTCGATGCATTCGGCCGGCTCGATGTGGTCGTCAACAATGCGGGCTTCGGTCATCTGGCGCCGTTCGAGCAAACTACCGAAGACGATTTCCGTGCGCAGATCGACACCAACTTCTATGGTGTGGTTAACGTCACACGCGCGGCACTTCCGGTGCTGCGGAAACAGCGAGCCGGCCACGTGATCCAGATCTCGTCGGTGGGTGGTCGTGTCGGGATCGCGGGTTTGGGCGCGTATCAAGCTGCGAAGTGGGCGGTCGGCGGCTTTACCGAGGTGATCAGTCAGGAACTCGCGCCGTTCGGCGTCCACGTCACTGCACTCGAGCCGGGCGGCATGAAAACCGAGTGGGGTACGGGGGCAATGGGTGAAGCGCCGGAATTGCTGCCGGACTATGTGCCGTCAGTCGGCGCCGTCGCGAATATGCTGTCCCAGTACGTTGGCCAGGAAACCGGCGATCCCGCAAAGGTTGCGCAAGTGGTGCTGAAGCTTGCGTATCACGATTCGTTGCCGGCGCATCTTCTGCTCGGTAGCGACGCCTTGCACTTCGCCGGCGAAGGTGACAAGGCGCGCGCTGCCGCCGCCGAAGCGTGGCGAGCAGTCAGCGCGGCCACCGATTTTTCCGCGCCGACGCCGCTGCCGGAATTTCCGGGCGCACCGGCGAAAGCCTGAACGCGCATGCGGCCGCCGGGAGACGCTCTGGACGCCTGCCGCGCTCAGGACAAAGCGGTCGCCGCCCGTTTGTGGGACATATCCGAAGGTTTGACTAATGCGCGCTGGCCGGGCGCAATCGTGGAGCACGCATCATGAAGGTTCTGATATTCGGCGCGACCGGCATGGTCGGGCAGGGCGTATTGCGCGAATGCCTGCGCGCGCCTGACGTCGAGGTAGTCCAGACGGTTGGCCGCACTCGCACCGGCCAGCTCGATCCGCGTCTGACCGAGCTGATACAGCCGGACCTGATGGACTACCGGTCGGTGGAGGGGGCGCTGACGGGTTTTGACGCGTGCTTTTTCTGTCTGGGCGTCTCGTCCGCGGGCCTGCAGGAGGCCGAGTATGCGCGGCTCACCTACGACCTGACGCTGGCCGCCGCGCAGACGCTTGCCCGTCTCAATCCGCAGATGACTTTCGTCTATGTGTCCGGCGCGGGTACCGATAGCACCGAACACGGCCGCACCATGTGGGCGCGGGTCAAGGGCAGGACGGAGAATGCGCTGCTACGGCTGCCGTTCAAGGCCGTCTACCTGTTCCGCCCCGGCGTGATCGAGCCGCTGAACGGCGCCGTTTCGAAAACCCGCTCGTACCGGTTGTTTTATACGGTGGCGAGGCCGCTTCTGTCGACGCTGCGCGCGCTGTTTCCCAACCACATTCTGAGCACCGAAGACATTGGTCAGGCGATGCTGGAGGTTGCTCGCCATGGCGCCGCCAAAGCGGTGCTCGAGGTTGCTGATATCCGTGCGCTGAGCCGCGCCGCAGCAGAGCCGGCGCTCGATCTGAACGCGGGCTGAACGCCCGGACTGGGGGCGTCCGGGCGCCGCGCCGCGGCCCCGCGACGTTTCGTAGTCGAAAAATTTCGTTTAATCCGCCAAATACCGGTCTTTTCCCCCATTCGACGCGCCTCAGCGTCTGGTAGGCTACCGTTTCACGAGACGCGCGTTCCCGGCGCGCCCAATTTCTCCACGCGCGTAGGTCAGCGCATGCTCGAATGAAACGTTCATGGTGACGCGCCGACCGAACATCGTGATTGCCATCAGTATCGTGCTGGCCAGCGCGATCCTTGCGATCGCGGTGTGGGTATTGGCGCAGATGCGCGACGATGCGTTGCGGCGTGCTCAGGATTCGGTCTTCAACGTCTCGCTGCTGGTCGAGCGCGACGTGTCACGCAATCTCGAGATCTACGATCTGTCGCTGCGCGCGGTAATCGACGGCCTGAAACAACCCGGCGTGCTGGATCTGCCGCCCAAGATCCGCCAGATGGTGCTGTTCGACGGCTCTGCCAGCGCCAAAGACATGGGTTCGATTTTCGTACTCGACACAGCCGGTAACATCATCTTCGATTCGCAATCCTCGCCTCCGCGTCCCGTCAATCTCGCCGAGCGCGACTATTTCAAGGTGCAGCGCGATTCCCCCGATGTCGGCCTGTACGTTAGCCATCCGTTCATGCCCAAGCTGACCGGCAAGGACGTGAGCATTGCGTTGAGCCGTCGTATCTCGCGGCCGGACGGCAGCTTCGGCGGCGTGGTGGTCGGCACCATGCGCCTCACTTACTTCCGGCATCTCTTCGCCGGCATGAATCTCGGCGCGGGCGGCTCGATGGCGCTGATGCTGAGCGACGGCACGATGCTGATGCGGCGCCCGTACGATCCGAAAGTGATCGGGCGGAGTCTGACCGGCACCTCGAACTATTCACGCTTCCTCCAGCAGCCGAGCGGAGACTTCTTCGGCACGGCGGCAATCGACGGTGTCGAGCGCTGGTACGCGTTCCGCCATATCGATATGTATCCGTTGATTCTCGACGTAGCCCTCTCTACGCGCGATATCTACGTGGAGTGGCGGCATCGCGCGTGGCTCATCGGCTCGCTAATTGCGGCGCTCGACGTGGTGATCATTGCGCTTGCGCTCCTGTTCTCGCAGCAACTGCGGCAGCGCCGCGCGGCCGAAGAAGAGTTGCGCGTGCTCGCGCGCACCGACGGGCTGACCGGCCTGAACAATCGCCGCACGTTCGAGGAGCATGCGGAAGAGGAATGGCGTCGCGCGCAACGTAACGGCTGGCCCTTGTCGATGCTGCTGATCGACGTCGACACGTTCAAAGGCTTCAACGATCTGTACGGCCACTCGGCCGGTGACGATGCGCTCATCGCCGTGGCGCGTTGCATCGGGCAGAGCGTGCGGCGCCCGGGCGATACCGCCGCGCGCTACGGTGGCGAAGAATTCGCCGTGCTCCTGCCGGATACCGACGAAACCGGGGCGGCGATCATCGCCGAGAAAATTCGTGCCGCGGTTCAGGAGCTTGAACTTCGCCACGTTGCGAGCTCGCACCATGTGCTGACTATCAGCATCGGCATTGCGTGCACCAGCCGCCACGTATTTGCGACGAGCCGCGCCCTCGTCAACGCCGCGGACGAGGCGCTCTACGAGGCCAAGGACGCCGGCCGCAATCGCGTGCTTTGCTATCCAGTGGCGGCGCGTGCGGATCGGCGGAGTGCCGCGGTGTCGCCGGCGCAATGAGGCGTGACAATTTCAAAGGTATGCCGGTCCGAGGATCGCGCTGAGTTCGAGCAGAGGTCCGGGGCTGATTGGCGCGGAACCGGCCGCATGCGCTGCGCCGGGTAATTTACCCGGGTAATATGTTGCGCTTAATTTATACCCGGGTATAATTCGACAAATTCATCGTTCTGGAGTTTGTCATGACCCCCCACACCGCAACCTGCACCGCCTTCGAGGGGCACTCCCGCATCGCCTCGGGTCCCGTGTCCGACGTGGCGCTCGCTGTACGCGACGTGCTGGCGCGCGGCGAACGGGCCCCCGTGCTGATTTTCGACGACGTCACGAGTCGCCCGGTCGAGTTTGATTTGCGCGGCACGCCTGACGAGATTCTGGCGCGGCTGGCAAGCGAGGCGCCCGGCGAACAACCTGCACCAAGCGCTGACGCCGGGGAGGACGACGTCCCGCGTGGCCGCGGCCGGCCCAAGCTCGGTGTGGTGGCGAGAGAGGTGACGTTACTGCCGCGTCATTGGGATTGGCTCAATGGGCAATCGGGCGGCGCTTCGGTCGCGCTGCGCAAACTGGTCGACGCGGCGCGCCTCGCGGGCGAGGACAAGGACCGCAAACGCGCAGCGCAAGAAGCGGTGTATCGCTTCATGACCGCGATCGCCGGCAATCTGCCTGATTACGAAGATGCAACGCGCGCGCTCTATGCCGACGATCGGGCTCGATTTGACGGCATCGTCGCGGCATGGCCGGAGGATGTGCGCAATCACACGCTGCGTCTGGCTCAGGGTGCGCTCGTCCCGCAGCCGTAAATTCAACCGCGCATTGAATGTATCGAACGCGTCGAGCGTACTGGCGAGTGCGCTGGCCAACGAAACATAGGGACAAAAAAAAGCCGCTCACGCCGGGGAGCGTGAGCGGTAAGTCGGAGAGTTACATCAACATCACGTGCGCCCATGGGGGTGAACGCAGCAAACAAAGTCTAAAAGCGCGGCTCATCCCCAAATATCAGACAAATCCCAATCATCGCGCCGACAGGCAAAGCACGTTGACGTAGCGATCCGGCCCCCGTGTGCCAGGCATTCCTTACATCATCCTGTCCCGGTTATGCCCACCATTTATCGCATCAAGTCTCTGTTACGCACGCCGTAAAAGAGGTGGCAGCGTCGTCACGTATCTAAAAAATGGCGAAACGGTTTGTCATGCCGCAGCGACGCGAGCGTCCCCTTAGGACTTATGAAGGATGGTGAGATGAAGTGGTTCGACCGCATGACCGTTTTCAGGAAGCTGCTATTGGCGTTTGCCGTCGTGATCGGATTCTGCGTTGTGATTGGCGGTACTTCGCTGAAGACGTTGTCGTCGATGCACGCGATTACCGACGCCATCTGCGACCAGCACATGAACGGCCTCTACTGGATGGAAGAGGCGAACCGTCACAAGATCGATTCCGATCTCGCCGCTGCGAATCTCGGCTATGCCGCCGACGACGCCGGCCGTCAAAAGTTGAAGGACAGCATCGTCGCCTCGCTCAAGGAGATGCACGGCGCCTACGACCAGTATCGCGCGACCATCGCTACAGCCAAGGGGCAGGAGATGTTCGACGAAGTGCTGCGCAAGTCGGCGGTGTGGGAGGGCATCGTGCATCAGCAGATCGGTCTCGAACCGATTCCGGCCGGCGTCGACAACAACGAACTCGTGCGCCGCGCGATTGCGTCGAGCGAGGCGCTGCGCGATCGCATCACGGCGCTGATCGACTATCGCCGTCAGCAGGCCAACGAAGCCCAGCAGGAGGCGAGCGCCGACTATCAGCACATGCGCGTCGTGATGCTCGCGCTGGTGTTGGGCGCGATCACGGCGGGCACGCTGCTCGCGACGGTGATCGCACGACGCCTCGCGCGTCAGCTCGGCGGCGAACCCGATTACGCGATGCATATCGCCAATCGCATCGCCGATGGCGACTTGAGCGTGCGCGTCGACACCCGTGCGGGTGACACCGGCAGCATGCTGTTCGCGCTGCGCAACATGCGCGAACGGCTGGCCGGCATCGTCTCGGGCATCAGTGAGTCGAGCGAATCGATCCTGATGGCTTCGGGCGAAATCGCGCAGGGCAACACCGATCTGTCGCAACGCACCGAAGAGCAGGCTGCCGCGCTGCAGGAAACCGCGTCGAGCATGCAGGAATTGACGTCGACGGTGAAGATGAATGCCGAGAATGCTCAGCAAGCGGGTGGTGTCGCGCACGGCGCGTCGGAAGTGGCGGCGCGCGGCAGCGGCCTGGTCGGCGATGTGGTCGAAACGATGCGCGAACTGGCGGCCGGCTCGAAGCGCATGACCGACATCATCGCGGTGATCGAAGGCATCGCATTCCAGACCAATATTCTCGCGCTGAACGCCGCCGTAGAAGCGGCGCGGGCTGGTGAGCAAGGCCGCGGCTTTGCGGTGGTGGCGGGCGAAGTGCGTTCGCTCGCGCAGCGCAGCGCGGTGTCGGCCAAGGAGATCAAGGAACTGATCGAAAGCTCGACGGCGCGTGTGGGCAGCGGCGCCGAACTGGCCGAGCGGGCCGGTCAGACGATGGCGGAAGTCACGCATGCGGTGAAGCGCGTCACCGACATCATGGGTGAGATTTCGTCGGCGTCGCAGGAGCAGAGCACCGGCATCGAAGAGGTGAACCGCGCGGTTGCGCAGATGGACGACGTGACCCAGCAGAACGCGGCGCTGGTCGAACAGGCGGCGGCCGCGGCGGCGTCGATGGCGGACCAGGCGAGGCAGTTGCAAGCGGCGGTCACTGTGTTCTCGCTGGACACGCGGCGCGCGTAGCGCGCTTCACACGTGCTTCACGCGCGTTTTGCCACCCTTGCCAGGCCTGGTGGCTCTCCGTACACTCGCGCGTAATTCCCAGGCGGCGCAGTTCCGCTGCGCCGCCCACTAAAACGCCGACAGAGGAGAACCCCCGCCATGGCCGATTCCTATTTCCCACGCTGGCGCGCCCAGCCGAACGCTGCCGAGGGCCGTATTGTCGGCACCGACGAGCGTCTCGCGTGGCCGCAGATGTTTGCAATGGGTATCCAGCACGTTGTCGCGATGTTCGGTTCCACCGTGCTCGCGCCGTTGCTGATGGGCTTCGATCCGAACCTTTGCATCTTCATGTCGGGGATCGGCACGCTGTTGTTCTTCGTGCTCGTGGGCGGCCGAGTACCGAGCTATCTCGGTTCGAGCTTCGCATTCATCGGTCTGGTGATCGCGGTGACGGGGTATGGCGGCCACGGTCCGAACATGAACATTCCGGTGGCGTTGGGCGGGATCATCGCGTGCGGGGTGGTGTACGCGATCATCGGCCTGATCGTGTCGGCGGTCGGCACCCGCTGGATTGAAACGCTGATGCCGCCGGTGGTGACGGGCGCGATCGTCTGCGTGATCGGCCTGAATCTCGCGCCGATCGCGGTGCATGGTGTGAGCGGCAGCAACTTCGACTCGTGGATGGCGCTGGTGACAGTGCTGTGCGTCGGCGCGGTCGCGGTGTTTGCGCGTGGCATGCTGCAGCGTTTGCTGATTCTGGTCGGCCTGCTGATGGCGTACGTGATTTACGCGATCGTCACGAATGGTCTCGGCATGGGCAAGCCGATCGACTTTGCGATTGTGGCGAACGCAGCGTGGTTCGGTATGCCGCAGTTCACCGCGCCGGTTTTCAACATGCAGGCGATGACCTTGCTCGCGCCGATCGCGGTGATTCTTGTTGCTGAAAATCTTGGACACATCAAGGCGGTCAGCGCGATGACCGGTCAGAACCTCGACGGTTATGTCGGTCGTGCATTTATCGGCGACGGACTCGCGACGATTCTGTCTGGCTTTGCCGGCGGCACCGGGGTGACGACGTATGCCGAGAACATCGGCGTGATGGCCGTCACCAAAATCTATTCGACGCTGGTGTTCGTGATTGCCGCGGTGATTGCGCTGGTCCTGGGTTTTTCGCCGAAGTTCGGCGCGGTGATTCAGACCATTCCGGGGCCGGTGCTGGGCGGCGTATCGATCGTCGTGTTCGGCCTGATCGCCGTGACTGGCGCGCGCATCTGGGTTGTGAATAAAGTCGATTTCTCCGACAACCGGAATCTGATCGTGGCGGCGGTGACGCTCGTGCTGGGCGCGGGAGATTTTTCGTTGAAGCTCGGTGGCTTCGGACTCGGCGGGATCGGTACCGCGACGTTTGGCGCGATCATTTTGTACGCGCTCCTGAGAAGGAAGCCGGCGCAGGGGCCGGTGGCCTGATTGGACTGGGCGATGGTCTTTTTCTTTGACGATTGAGAGTTCAAGCGATCAACAGAAAGGCCATCGCTGCACCGTAACATTGACTACTCCCTCTACCGCTTTCGCACGGTCAGCGCCGTCTCCGACAGATCCACCTCGCGCATCAGCTTGTTCAAAGTCTCGTCATTGATTGCCTGACTATTGCGCAGCGCAAGCAGCACCTTCCGCTCGGCTCGCATCGCCGCCAACTTCATGCGGAATTCCAGCGCATCGGCACGGCGTGCCATTTCACGCGGCTCCTGTTCGTCTTCCAGTGTGGCGAGCCGTCGTCGATAGATGTCCATGACTCGCGCGGTGACATCCGCGGCGTATGCCGAGGCCGACTCATCCAAATCGGCGCAATCTCGATCGTGCACTTCGTCAACCGCGCGAATCGCGGCTTGCGCCGCCAACGTGCGCGCCATCGCCTCCTCCGCGGCGTGCGGATCCTTACCCCGCCGCCATCCGCTCAACAATAGCGGCAACGCCACGACTGCCACCAGCAGCGATAGCAGAATCACGCCCGAGGCAATGAAAATCGCCAGGTCCCGCCCCGGCAACGGCGCGCCACCCGGCAACACCTCGGGCAACGACAACACGCCGGCCAGCGTCACCGCGCCACGCACGCCGGCCACCGTCGTCACCGTGACCGTGCGCAACCCCGGCACGGCACTCGCCATGCCGTGCTTCGCCGCGCCGCGGCTCGCGAACCAGCGCAGCAACCACACCCACACGAAACGCAGTGCGTAGAGCGCCGCCGCCACCGCGGCGATGTAGCCGATCAAGCGCCCCACCTCCACGTCGCTTGTCTCATGCGCGTCGAGCAGCGCGCGGCCAAGAATGTGTGGAAACTGCAGTCCCAACAGAATGAACACCATGCCGTTGAAGACGAATTCGATCATCGTCCACGTGCTGTTCCCGCGCACACGCGACGACACCGAACCGGCGTTCGCAATGCTCGTGTAGTTCATCATCATGCCGGCCGAGACTGCGGCCAGAATGCCCGAGAACTCGAAGCGCTCGGCGATCAGATACGCGGCGAACGGAATCAGCAGCGTCATGACGACGCCGGGCGCCGGATCGCCTTCTTCGTTAAGACTCAGAAAGCGCGCCGACACAAAGCTGAACAGCCAGCTCACCGCCGCGCCCGTCGCGAGACCGCCCACCGCGATGATCACGAAGCTGATCGACGCGTCGCGCAGCGAAAACACCCCGGTCAGCGCCGCGGCAATCGCGAACTTCAACGCGACAAGGCCCGACGCGTCGTTCATCAACGCCTCACCTTCGAGGATATGCATCAACCGCCCAGGAATCTTGCCCTTGCCGACGATACCGCTCAGCGCCACCGCATCGGTCGGCGACAGCACCGCGGCAAGCGCGAACGCGACCGGCAGCGAGATCGACGGCACCAGCGCATGGATGAAGTAGCCGACTGCCAGCACCGTCATGAAAACCAGGCCGAGCGCGAGCATCAGGATGGAGCGGCGCGCCATGAACAATTCGCGCTTCGGGATTCGCCATCCATCCGCGAACAGCAGCGGCGGAATGAACAGCATCATGAAAATTTCCGGATCGAACGTGACGTGCAGCCCGAGCCTCGGCCATGCGAGCAATGCGCCGATCGCGATCTGGACCAGCGGCAGCGGCAAGGCGACCCGCAGCATCCGGGTCACGATGCCGGATGCTGCGACGGCGAGCAAAAGAATCAGTACGGTAAAGACAATATCCATCGGTCTATTTCTGGAGATATAGCGGTGCGCCCCTACGATCGTCGACGATGCCGCCGCACATCGATCACGAGGCATACCTGAGGCATAAGGTCGAAGTTTAGCCCGACGCCGTGCCACGTCATCGTTAACCCGGCAAGGTCCCGCGAGCGCGCTCGGCAAGCGTCCAGGTAAGGCAATGCACCTTAACGGTGCGCGATGCGCCCACGTGCGGCGCATCGGCTCGTTCATCGGTGCAATCTTTCATGCAAATTTCATTCGAATGTGCGCCAGCGTGCGCATGGAGCTTGCTTAAGGAATATCGATGACGCACATTTTGAGAAATGGTGCCGAGGTTGTTCGCTTCCGCGTTCGGACCGGCCCGGCTCTCGCGTGAGAGGATTGCATGACGATTGCGCAACAGGAAAGGACGGCCAGCGCGCCGCATGGCTTCGATGTCGAAGTGACGTCGGGGCTCGAACGTTTTTCGGTGCAGCATGGCGAGCTGACGCTGACCAGCGTGTTTCAGCCCATTTTCAGCCTGTCGCATATGCGGGCAGTGGGCTATGAGGGGTTGCTGCGCGCGCACGATGCGCTCGATCGCCCCGTATCGCCGCTCGATGTCTTCGGCGAGGCGGCGCGTCTGGGTGACGTGCTGCAAGTCGACCGGCTCGCCCAGACCCTGCATCTGGAGAACTTCAAGGTACTCGGCGCCGAGCGCGAATGGCTGTTTCTGAACGTGCATCCCGGCGCGCTCACCGACCCGTATCTCGCCGCCGCCTTGCTGGCCAACCTCAAGCGGCTCGATCTGTCGCCGCGGCGAATCGTGCTCGAGGTGCTCGAGCAACGCGCGGAAGATCTCGAACGTCTCGCGGACGCGGTGCGCCAGTTCCGCGAGCGTGGTTTCCTGATTGCGCTCGACGACTTCGGCGCGGGCCATTCCAACGTCGAGCGGATCTGGCAGTTGAATCCCGACATCGTGAAGCTCGACCGCATCATGCTGTCGCACGCAGCGCATCGCGCTGACATGGCCACGATTCTGCCGGGGCTGGTGGCGCTGCTGCACGAAGCGGGCAAGCTCGTGCTGATCGAAGGCGTCGAAACGGAGCATGAAGCGCAGATGGCGCTCGCTTGTGATGCGGACTTCGTACAGGGGTTTTTCTTCGGCCGACCGAATCCAGGGGCGGCCGACGCGGCGCACGCCGCGACTTGCATCAGCGAAGTCACAGACCGTTATCGCGACCAGGCCGAAGCGCGCGAGCGCCGCAACGCGAGCCGTCTCACACCGTATCTGCGGGCGTTTGAGCGTGCCGCGGAACGGCTCGCCGCCGGTGAACCGCTCGAGGAAGTGTGCTGGAATTTCCTCGCACTCGACCATGCCGCGCGCTGTTTTCTGCTCGATGCGAAGGGCAAGCAGGCGGGCCGCAATGTCGTGTTGCGCGCCGATCGCGCGGCGCATGAGACGCGCTTTTTGCCGCTTGCCGACGCGCAAGGGGCGAACTGGCTGCGTCGTCCGTATTTCCGGGCGGCGATCAATGCGCCGGAGCGCGTGCATGTGACACGTCCGTATCTGTCGATCAACGAGGCGTTGCCATGTGTGACATTGTCGGTGGCGACGCGCGTCGGTGATCAGACGTGCGTGCTGTGCGGCGATATCGATTGGGTCGAAGAATAGCGGTTCGGATGCTTCGATTGGCGGGGCGCGCGGCGGTTCTGAGATCATGTCGCTTTTAACGACCGAGACCCGCGCTCATGTCAGTCCTACTCGAAGTCATCGCCACGACCGTTGCCGACGCCCGGCTTGCCGTTGAGGCCGGTGCGAACCGTCTCGAGCTCGTCACCGCGATGGGCGAGGGCGGGTTGACGCCGAGCCTTGGCCTGATCGAAGCGGTGGTTGCCGCGAGCGCCGTACCCGTCAACGTGATCGTGCGACCGCATAGCCGCTCGTTCGTGTATGATGCCGACGACTACGCCGTGATGCTGCGCGACGTGCGTGCAGTCAAGGCGGCGGGCGCGAACGGCGTGGTGATCGGCATGCTGACGGCGGATCGTGAGATCGACCGCGAAGGCCTCGCGCGTGCGATCGATGCAGCGGATGGCCTGGCGATCACCTTCCATCGTGCGTTCGACGAAACGCGTGATCTGCAGAAAGCGCTCGACGTGCTGCTCGGCTTCGATGCCGTGACGAATGTGCTGACCTCGGGAGGAAAACCTTCCGTGTTGCAGGCGGAGTCGATCGTGCGTGAGCTGGTACGACAAGCGTCCGGCTCACGCTGCACGGTGCTGGCAGGCGCGGGTTTGACCATCGATGCAGTGGCCGGCTTCGTGAGTGCGACGCACGTTCAAGCGGTTCACTTCGGTTCGGGTTTGCGCGTTGGCGGCAACGGTCTGGCGCCGGTCGATGCGGCGAAAGTCGCGCGGGTGAGAGCGCTGCTGGACGAAAGGCGGGATTGATTTGTCGGGAAGATAATCACTGCTGCTGGGTGCAACGCGTGACAAATCCATCAGGCAAAAAAATGCCGCTTCGAGGTTCAACCCGAAGCGGCATTTTTCATCCATGGAGCGAAAGAGTTACTTCGCAACAACCACCGGAATTCCGCGCAACTGCCCGGCGCCCTTCATCTCTTCCAGCGACTTCTTCACCGATGCGCTCGTAGCCGCGTCGATCTGCAAGCGTGCAGCGAGATCGCGCTCACCGCGCTTCACGCCCGCCAGATTCGCCAGCTTCACGTGACCATAACCGCGCACACGCGCATGCAGGTCGGCCAGCTTCGCGACGTCTTCCAGATTGTTCGCGCTGAGTTTCGCGAACGCGCGTTGCAGCGTGATTTCGTAATCGCCAGCGAGTTCACGCTCCATCTTGCGTTCGAGCGTGCGGCCGAACGGATCGAACATCGTGCCACGCAGACCGCTGAATTTCGCCATCACGCCAAGCACCGGCCACATCCACTGACCGAAGGTCTTCTTGGTCGGATTCACGCCTGGTTGAGGACGCGTGAGCGTCGGCGGCGCGAGGTTGAACTTGATGCCGAAGTCTTTGCCCGCGACACCTTCGAATTGCGCTTCCAGTGCTTCGCGGAAGGCCGTATCCGTATGCATGCGCGCCACTTCGTATTCATCCTTCACCGCGAGCAGACGATAGAAGGTCGTTGCCACCGCACGCGTGATGCGCTCGCTCTTTGCATCGACCGCGGTTTCGGCGCGGCGCGCTGCATCGACCAGCGTACGATAACGCCTCACATAGCTCGCACCACCGTACGTCTGGAGACGGCCCTCGCGATGCGCAATCAGTTCGTCGAGCGTATCGACGCGCACCGCCTGTTTTGCCAGATGCCGCGCCTGCCACAGCGATTCGAGCGCAGCAGGATCTTCCGCAGCGACACGCCCGATTGAAAACGCCAGTTGATTCATCTGCACCGCGACGTTGTTCAATTCGATCGCGCGCATCATCGCCGCGAACGACACCGGCACGAGGCCGAGTTGCCAGGCATAGCCGAGCATCAGAATGTTCGCGCCGATGGTGTCGCCGAGAAAACGCGTGGCGAGCGCCTGAGCGTCACACGTCGACATGCGGTCGTCGCCTGCGGCGTGGCGCATCTTGTCGATCAACGCGTCGGCATGCAGCGTTGCGTCCGGGTTCTGCACGAAGGTCGCGTTCGGAATGGCATGCGTGTTGACGACGATACGCGTGCGGCCATGACGTACCGTTTGCAAGGCATCGGCGCTCGCGCCCACCACCATATCGCAGGCGAGCAGCACGTCGGCCTGTTGCGTGTCGATGCGCACCTGATTGAGCCACTCGTCGCGCGCGGCGAAGCGCACGAACGACAACACCGAGCCGCCCTTTTGCGCGAAGCCCATGAAGTCGAGCACCGACGCGCTCTTGCCCTCCAGATGCGCGGCCATGCTGATCAATGCGCCGACCGTCACGACGCCCGTGCCGCCAACACCCGTCACCAGAATGTCGTAAGGCGCGGCATCGAGATGCGTCGCGGGAATCGGCAAGGCGTCGACACGTGCAGCGAGTGCTACCGGATCGAACGCGGCGCCTGCGGCTTTCTTCAGCTTGCCGCCTTCCACCGTGACGAAGCTCGGGCAGAAGCCGTTCACGCAGGAATAGTCCTTGTTGCACGACGATTGATCGATGCGGCGCTTACGCCCCAACGCAGTCTCAAGCGGCTCGACCGACAAGCAATTCGACTGCACGCCGCAATCGCCGCAGCCTTCGCAGACTTCCTCGTTGATGAAGAGACGCTTGTCCGGATCGGGAAACTCGCCTTTTTTCCGACGACGCCGTTTTTCAGCCGCACAGGTCTGGTCGTAGATCAGCACGGTCACGCCATCGGTATCGCGCAACTCGCGCTGCACGGTGTCCATTTCGCTGCGATGGTGGAACGTCGTGCCTTTCGGAAAGAGGTCGTGGTGGCCGTCGTATTTTTCCGGCTCGTCGCTGACCACGACGAAACGCGACACGCCTTCGGCTTCCACCTGACGCGCGATCTGCGGCACCGAGATGCTGCCGTCGACCGGTTGGCCACCCGTCATCGCAACCGCGTCGTTATAGAGGATCTTGTACGTGATGGTGGCTTTCGCGGCCACGGCCTGGCGGATCGCCAGAATGCCCGAGTGAAAGTAGGTACCGTCGCCGAGATTCTGGAAGACGTGACGCGTTTTCGTGAACATCGAATGCGAGGCCCAATCGACGCCTTCGCCGCCCATCTGAATCAACCCGGTGGTGTCGCGCTCCATCCACGACGCCATGAAGTGACAGCCGATCCCCGCATGCGCGATCGACCCTTCAGGCACTTTGGTCGACGTGTTGTGCGGGCAACCCGAACAGAAATACGGCGTACGTTTCACGCTATCTGCGGCATTCGAGAGGATTTGCGGCGCCACCAGATCGACCACGCGCTCGCGGCGATCCAGCGCCGGCTTGTGCTTCGCGAGCCAGTTCGCGAACACCGGCAGAATACGCGATGGGCGCAATTCACCGAGCGAGGACAGCAGCATCGTGCCGTCCTCGGCATTCTTGCCGACCACGATCGGCCGCGTGCCTTGCGTGCGGTTGTACAGATAATCTTTGATCTGCTGCTCGATGACCGGGCCTTTCTCCTCGATCACCAGCACTTCGGACAAACCAGACACGAACGCGTCGATGCGCGTCATTTCCAGCGGGAACGACAAGCCGACCTTGTAGATGCGCACGCCGGCCGCTTCCAGATCGGCAACTGTGAGGTCGAGCCGACGCAGCGTTTCCATCAAATCCAGATGCGCCTTGCCGCACGTGACGATACCCACGTTCGCGTGCGGACTCGGCGCAATCCATTTGTCGATGCTGTTGGTGCGCGCGAAATGACGAACCGCGTCGAGCTTCGCGTGCATCCGCGCTTCGATCGTAAGACTCGGCAGGTCGGGCCAACGGTTATGCAAGCCGCCAGCCGGAACTTCGAAATCCTGTGGAATCGTCCATTCGGTTTGCAGCGCATCGAGGTCGACGGTCGAGCCCGATTCGACCGTTTCCGAAATCGCTTTATAGCCGACCCACGCGCCCGAGAAACGCGACAGCGCCCAGCCGTACAAACCGAACTCGAGCATGTCGGCAATGTTCGACGGATTCACCACCGGCATATGCCACGCCATCAACGCGAAGTCGCTCTGATGCGGCATCGACGACGACACGCAGCCGTGATCGTCGCCCGCCACCACCAGCACGCCGCCGTGCGGCGACGAGCCGTACGCGTTGCCGTGCTTCAGCGCGTCGCCCGCGCGATCCACGCCGGGGCCTTTGCCGTACCACATCGCGAATACGCCTTCGACGGTGCGCTCTGGATCCGACTCCACTCGTTGCGTACCGAGTACGGCGGTGCCGCCGAGTTCTTCGTTGATCGCGGGCAAAAAGCGAATATCACTCGCCGAGAGCAATTTCTTCGCTTTCCACAGTTGCTGATCGACCATGCCGAGCGGCGAGCCGCGATAGCCGCTGATGAAGCCGGCCGTGTTCAGGCCCTGCGCGCGGTCTGCGGCGCGCTGCATCAGCGCAAGGCGCACCAGCGCCTGCGTACCGGTCAGGAAGATCCGGCCGCGCGTGGCGGTGAGGTTATCGGACAGCTTGTAGTCGGCGAGAGCGGGCGTGCCGTCGATGGGCAGGCGAGCGGTCATGGGTGAGTCTCCTTTGTCGATCGGAGTTGGCGCTTGTGCACTTACTCCGATCCCAAGCAATTAATTGCGGTTTGCATCCGCGCGCCGTGGGGTGGGGGCCACAAAAGGTGACGCGGCGAAAGAGACTCTATTTTTTAGCGCCAATTGGAGTGAATTTTTTCTACTTGGCGAGGCGTTCAACGAAACAGCGCGACGGGTCGCGCGTTTTAATGAAGTTTTGAGGTGGATCTGCCACGCGGCAGGTGCATTCGGGTATGCCCTGGGGTTTCAATACCCCGTCCAGACAGCCAACGCCAACGCGCCACCCGAGAGCAACAGGAGCACCACGAACAGCGGCAGGATGAACCTGATCCACTGGCCGAAGCCGACCCGCGCAGTGGCGAGATACGCGAGCAGCATCCCGGAGGTGGGCGTCACCATGTTCGTCAGGCCGCCGCCCAACACGAAGGCGAGCACCGACGTCTGGCCGCTCACGCCGGACAGCTGCGCAATCGGTCCGATGATCGGCATGCTGACCGCGGCCTTGCCGGACACGGACGGAATGAACACGTCGAGCACCATCTGCACGGCCATCAGGCCGTTCGCCACCCACACCGCCGACTGGCCGCGCGCGAGCCGCGTGAAGTGTTCAATCAGCGTGTCGAGCACCAGACTGTTCTGCAGAATCAGTTCCACCGATGCCGCGAGGCCGATCAGCAAGCTCGCCAGAATCATCCCTTTCATGCCGTCGACGAAAGCGTCCGCTGCACTGCGCGAATCGAGCCTGCCCACGGCCGCCGTCACGATACTGATGAACACATAAAACGCGGACAACTCCACGTTGCCCCAATGCAATTCGCGCGTGCCGATCACCAGCATCGCGGCGGCGATCGTCAGTACGATCAGCGTCGCCTTGTGGCGGCCTGAGAGCTTTGCTTGTGGGTGTTGGTCGAGACTCGCTTTTGCCGCCGCCAGCCGGTAGCCGCTCAAGCGCACGTGGGCCAGCAGATACAGAATGCCCAGAGTCAGGAACACGACGAACACGCCGATGCGCATTGCGATACCGCTAAAGAGCGGCACACCGACGATCGGCTGCGCGACGGCGAGCGACAGCGGATTGGTCACCGAGGCGATATAGCCGACCTTCGCGGCAATCGCAACGAGTCCAACCGCGAACAGGTTCGATAAGCCGAGCCGCCGCGCCAGCACCATCACCATCGGAATGATGACGAGGTATTCGGAAATGAAGCCGAGCAACGTGCTGCCCAAACCGATCAGCACCATCAGCAGCGGCGCGAGCACATAGATGTTGCCCGCGGTGAGTTGCAGCAGCCGGTCGATTCCCGCATCCACCACGCCCGTTTTGCGCATCACGCCGAACATGCCGCCAACGAACATCACCATGAAAATCAGCGGTGCGTTCTTGATGAGGCCATTGGGCACAGCGACAAACGCCGACACGAGACTCGCGGGCGCGGCCAGTTCGGGCGTGCTTTTGCTGACGTTCGGCGCGACCAGCGTGGCGAGGCTGTGACTCTTCGGCACTACCTGATAGGTGCCCGGCACCACCAGCTTGTCGTGACGCTCGAAGTGACCGGCGTCGATCAGATAGGTCATCACCACGGCGGCGAGCACGACCCAGATCATCATCACCACCGGATGCAGCATCTTGCCGTGAGGTTTTTTTTCGTCGCTGCCGTTGCCGGGATGATTGCCTTGCCGATGGTCATCGTCGGCGGCGGGCGCCGCGGGTGGGGCCGGTGGCGTGAGAGTGGTCATGGGCGGATTCCTGTCATGCCGGCAGCGGATTCATCTGCGGCGCGGTGTAGCCGAGTTCGGCGGAGATCGTGCGGCTGCACGCTTGCAGACGGTCGAGGTAATCGGGAATCTCGATCCGGCTGATGCGCATTTCCGGCCCCGAGACGCTGACTGCGGCCACTGCTTCGCCGCTGACATCTCGAATCGGCACTGAGATTGCCACCGCCCCCACCGTCACTTCGCCCACGCTCACCGCGTAGCCTTTGCGCGCGATCGCATCGAGTTCATCGACGAGTTTCAGCAAGTCCGGCGGCTGCGGCAGTTTCTTCAGGCGGACGAAGTATTCAGTCTTGACGGCGTCCGGTGCGAACGCGAGCAGGATCTTGCCGGACGCGCCGCTGTTGAGCGAGCGCCGGTTGCCCACCGCGCCGATAGTGCGCATCTCGTGGGTGCTTTCGCAACGCGCGACGCACACCGTTTCCAGCCCTTCACGCACGCGCAGCACAACGTTTTCATTGATCGCCTGGTTGAGCACGAGCATGTGTTTCTGCGCCGAGCGCACCAGCGTGTTCTGCTGCGCGGCCGCGACGCCGATCACGAAGGCCTGCGGTCCGAGCGCGTAAGTCGACGCGCGCGTGTCCTGCACGACGAAGCGGTGCAATTCGAGCGTGCACAGCATCCGGTAAGCGCGCGACTTGTTGATGCCGAGCTGATTGGCGAGTTCGGTGACGCCCTGGCCTGGATGTTCGGCGACATGGCTCAGCAACTTGAGCGCGCTGTCGACGGAATCGACGATGTAGTTCACGGTTGTTCCTTCTTTCGTTGGTTCGTCATGCGGAGCGGGGCGCGGCAAGTTGCGCGCGGACGTAGTCGGCGAGCGCGGCGACGAAGGCGTCGAGGTCACGCTTGAGCGTGTCGAAGCCGGCGTGTTTGACGAACGCCGCCTCGTCCATGTACAGCCCGCGATTCAGTTCGATCTGGATGCTGTGCCTGCGCCGCGCCGGATCGCTGACGGCAGCGAGCAGATCGCCGCCTTGATACGGCTCGTTGACCTGCACGCGATAGCCCGCGCCGCTGAAATAGTCCGCCACCCATTGGGTAAAGGCGGGATCCGCGGTGGTGCCGCGGCGGTCGCTGATGACAAAGTCGGGGCGGGCCTCGCCTGCGTCGACATTCATCTCGTTGCCGCGCGATTTCATCGAATGACAGTCGACATGCCACAACGCGCCGTGCTGCGCATAAGCGCGTTCGGCCGCGGCGCTGAGCGCCGCGCGGTAGGGGCGGTAGTACGCATCGATGCGATGCTGGACTTCGGCGACCGGGAGCTTGCGGTTGTACATCGGCACGTTCGGCAACGCGTCGCGCCGGATCAGGCCCATGCCCCGCAGCGTGTACTTCTCTGGCGCGAGCGGCTCGGGCCATGGCTCGGCGAGCAATTGCGCATCGATGTCGGTGATTGCGCGGTTCGCGTCGATGTAGGCGCGCGGGAAATGCGCGCCGATCAGTACCCCGCCTTGCTCCGGCACACCGGCCCATAGTTCGTCGACGAACGCATCCCACGAGGTGCGAATCGCAGTGATCGGCGCGGACGTGCCGAAGTCGGCCGGCAGCGCGATGCCGCTATGCGGTGAATCGAACAGGATCGGCAGCAAAGCCGCTGCCGGTTGCGTGATGAAGAACGGCGCGTCGGCGGGCGCGGCAAAAGTGTTGCTATCGGACGTCAAAACAAATTCCTTTCGGGTGGCCGACGCGCGTTGAGGGTCGTCGTTGCCGGAGTTAGTGTCTCGCGTGTTTTATTAAATAAAACAGCATATCAATATTTAACGACGAACCTTATTGCAGGTCAAGTTACTCGTCAAAAGCCTTGCTATCCGGGCTGATCATTTTCAGATCCCTGCTGGGTAAGGTTTTGCCGTGTATTGGCTAGTAAAACCCCCAGCGGAGTGGTGTGCCGTCAATGCGGGCAAACCAGCATTTTTCTTATGCCTTGACCAAGCATTTTTGCGTTTCGAATAATAAACGATACGTTGTTTTAACTAATAAAACAAGGTGATCGAAGCTCTCATGCAGAACCCTGGCGGCTTCGACGGGACAGGCTCACACACTCACAACAAGGAAACGCAGATGAACAGGAAAGGTTTGGCGATGGCGCTTGCGGGCGCGGGGATCGGCGCAGTGTTGAGCGGTAACGCGGCGGCACAGTCGAGTGTGACGCTGTACGGCATCGTCGACTCCGGCATCACCTACACGAGCAACCAGAAGGGCAGCTCGACCTGGCAGGCGACCGGCGGCAATGAGCAGGGTACGCGCTGGGGCATGGTGGGTACGGAGGATCTGGGCGGCGGCACCACGGCAATCTTCAAACTGGAGAACGGCTTCAACATCGAGACCGGCACGGCGAGCGCGAATGGCCGCATGTTCGGCCGTCAGGCGTGGGTGGGTTTGTCGAACCAGCGGTGGGGGACATTTACGATGGGGCGCCAGTACAACGCCGCGCAAGATTCGCTGGCGCCGTTGCAGATCGGTGCGAGCACGTCGCTAACGCAGTACGCGCTGCATCCCTTCGATACCGACGACCTGAACAACTCGTTTCGCACCGACAACTCGGTGAAGTACGTGACGCCGACTTTCGCGGGCTTCCAGGGCAATGCGATGTACGGTTTCTCCAACGCGACCAACTTCGCGGCGAACCGCAGCTGGAGCGTCGGCGGCACCTACGCGCAAGGTCCGCTACGGCTCGGCGTGGCCTACGTGGTGCTCGATAACCCGGCGCTCGACACGACCGGCGCGATCCCGTCGGACAACTACTTCACGTTCCTGAAGGGCATCACGAAGCAACAGATCTGGGGCGCAGCCGGCACGTACGACTTCGGTAACGCGACGTTCGGTCTGCTGTACACCAGCTCGTTGTTCAATCTCCAGACCGGCGCGTCGCAGCGCTTCAACAACTACGAAGGCAGTTTCCGTTATCGCTTTACGCCGTCCGTGATGTTTGCAATCGGCGAAACGTACACGCAGGTTCTGACGACGCAAAGCGCAAAGCCGAGCGTGCACTACCTGCAAACCAGCGCGGGTGTGCAGTACTACCTGTCCAAACGCACTGATCTGTATGTAAACGCGATCTATCAGCGCTCGTCGTCGAATGCGGTGGCGGCGGTTGAAGGGATCAGCAATCCGTCGAGCTCAAACACGCAGGTGGTGGGCGTCGTGGGGATTCGCCACAAGTTCTGAACCGCGCAGTGTCACCTAGGCCGCGCGCCCTATGGCGCGGGCGCCTTCGCCACAGACGCGGCGACAGGCGCCGAATCGAGCGGCACGACCTCGTCGAAATGCGAGTAGTCGATGTGACTCACGCCGTTCTCCTCGTGCATGACGTCGACGAAGCGGTGTTGCCAGAGGATCTGCTCGCAGGGCCACATGTGACGCGCCTGCATGGTTTGCGAGGTCGATTCGTCGACCCCTTCAAGCGTGAGCAGCAGCGACGCGTCGCGGCCCTTGAGCGTCTCGGCGTTCTCGCCGAACAGCGGGCTGTTTTCGTCGATGACGTGCATCAGGACCCAGCCCAGTTTGAACACGGGATGCTGGTCGCGCACCAGTGTCAGATCGTAGAGTTTGCGCAGCGTAAAACCTTCGACGGTGGTGTCGAGGCGCATGATGCGCAGTCTCGCGCGCGCTTCGGCGATCACATTCTGGCGTGCGTTGGCCGCGCGAACCATCAGCGTCATACGGCCGTCGAGCGGCCGCACGACCGCATAGCGGGCAAACATGATCTTCGCGTGCGGTCGGGAGAAGCGCGCGAAAATCAGGCCAGTCGCCAACGCGATGCTGGACATGCCGACAAAGATTTCGAACGTCGCGACCCAGTGCGCGTAGACGGTCTGCGGATGCATGTCGCCATAACCGACCGTCGCGAGTGTTTCGACGCTAAAGAAAAATGCGCCGCCGAAGCCCGATGGAAACTGATTGGCGATCGGTGCGTTGCCAAGCATGTAAAGCGCGGCAAAAAAGGTATTGAGCAGTAGGAACAGAACGCCGAGCGAGACAAAAAACGTCGGCCAGCGGACGACGAGCGCACGGTGATAGAGATCCTGCCAGAGCGGCGTAGGCATGCCGTGGGCAATGACCACGCGATCATCCAGACGCATCTCGCGGCTACCGCGCGGGCGACGTTTTCGCGCTTGTGCCTCGGCTTCGGCTTCGGCGTCGCCGATAGCGGAAAAGCGGTCAGACGGTTCGGTAGCCATCGGGTGCTCGTGAGAATGAAAACGCGCAAAGCGTAGCACGCCGCCTCGCGTGCTAAAGCTGATTTTCGGCGTGCTGCGCAGACAGTGCGGGCGGTTTCCTGGCGGGGCGCTTAGCGCGATTCGGGTTGCGTCCGGCGTGTGCCGATGTTACGCCAAGCCTCGCGCGCACGCGCCGCCCGATGCGCCTGTTTTGCGGTTATGGAAATGCTCGCGGCTTTGGAATGCCGGCGCCGTGTTCGATGTCGTCGACTGCTTGCTGGTGCGCTGCGGCGACGGCTTCGCTTTCGTCCGTGTAGCCGTTGTCGCCACCGACGGTGGTCCACGACTTCACCGCTTTCTCGCGGTGCCGGATCTCGTATTCCGCGTCCCAGCGCGCACCGTTGAGTTCGATAGGGCGGACGTGAATCGAATACACGCCGTAGAGGAAGAGCTGTTCAGCCATGATCGCCTCCAGCCGGTTGATTCAGGAGTGGCGCAGCGTCATGGGCGCAGCGCCTGGTTGTGCCTAGAGTTCGATTTCCCCGAGGATGCGGTGGGCGAGCGCCTTGGCTTCCTCGAGCGCTTCCTCTGGCGTGGACGAGGTGGCTTCGACTTCGTAGACCGTGGTCTCCTGGTCCGTGCCTGCTTCGCCGTCGTCGCGGGAAAGGGTTACCGTGCCCTGCCACGTGTCGCTTTGTACTTCTCTTATCGACGCGGTGGCTGTGTAGATACCTTTGGTGTAGGTGATGTCATCCATGGCGACGCTCCTTCTTCCAAAGGGTTGGGTTTTTTCATCCTAGCACGATGACCGGGCTTCGGTTTTTCGCCTGCGCGGCGACCCGATGCTGGCAACCGGTGTCGACAACTGGTGTTGACAACGATACGCGCCGCACAAGGCAAAAAAACTACAGCAGGGCCACAACCTCATCCAGAGAAGGTGCATGCGCGCCGGCATGGCGGCAGGCCGCGGCGCCGGCGGCCAGAGAAAACGCCAGGTGCTCCGGCCACGCTCGCTGCGGCGCGGTCATCAAGCTGAACAGCAGGCCGCCAATTGACGCATCCCCTGCGCCGACCGTATCGACCACTTCCACCCGTGGCGGCCGGGCCTCCACCACCGTGGCGCCGTCGATCAACATGGAGGTCTCCGGCCCGCGCGTGACCAGCACGGTGGCGGCAGGATTCATCGCTCGCAACTGGGCCAGCGCGCCGGCCTCGTCGTCCGTCTTGAACAGCATGCGCAAATCTTCGTCCGATACCTTGATCAGATCGGCTAGCGCGGCCATCTTCCGCAACGTGGGCTCGTAGCCGTGCTCCATCAGATTGCGGTAATTCGGATCGAAACTGATCTTCACCCCGTGCGAGCGCAACTCGGCTGCCAGCGTGGCAAGCGTGTCGCCAAGCGGCTGACGCACCAGGCTGATGCAACCAAAATGCGCCCACTTCACCTGGCCGATCCAGCCGGCCGGCAAGCGCGCCGGATCGAACGCGAGATCGGCGCCGTTCTCACCCATGAAAAAGTACGCAGGCGGATGCGTCTGATGAACGATCGCCAGCAGAGGCGGGCGCTCCACGCGCTGCATGAAGCGCATGTCGAGGCCTGCGGCGATGCTCGCGCTCCACAGTTCGTCGGAGAAATTGTCGACGCCCAGTGAGCCGGCGCACGCGGTCGGCAAACCGAGCCGCGCCACGCAGCGCGCGACGTTCCAGCCGGCGCCGCCAGGACGCGAGAGCCATTGCGAGGCGCCGGTCCGCACGAGATCGGTGAGGATGTCGCCGGCCGAGACGAAGAAGGGGAATTCGGTGTTCGCGTTCAAGTTGCTCATTTTGCTTACTCCGCGGATTCGGACGCAGCGGCCGCGCCGTCGGGCAGTGCGTGCGCCAGCACTTCGTAGCACGCGCCCATCGTGTGATAGTCGGTCTTGCCGGCGGGACTCTTTTCGTCGCTGTATTTACGGTTGTCGCACGTGAGAATGCGGTACCACGCGCCGTACTTGTGATCGACGAAATGCGCCCAGCTGTAGCGCCAGATCTCGTCGTACCAGTCCCAGAAGCGTTCGTTGCCCGTGCGCCTGGCAAGCAGCGCCGCGGTCGCGAACGTCTCCGCCTGAACCCAGAAATACTTGTCGTGGTCGCACACGGTGCCGTCCGGGCCGAAGCCGTAATAGAGGCCGCCGTGGTCCTCGTCCCATGCATGCGTCATGGCGGCGTCGAATAGCTCGATTGCGCGCGGCAGCAGCCACGGTAACGGACGATAGCGCTCCAGAATCAGCAGCAGCTTGGCCCACTCGGTCTGGTGCCCGGGCTGGAAGCCCCACGGACGGAAGATGTTCGAGCTGTCTTCCTCGTTGTAATGCCAGTCGACCGACCAATCCGCGTGAAAGTGCTCCCACACGAGACCTTGCGACAACTTCGCCTGGCGCAGCGTGATGTTCGACGCCACCCGTTCCGCGCGATCGAGATAGACGAGGTGCCCGGTTGCCTCGTGGGCGGTCAGCAGCGCCTCGGTGGTGTGCATGTTCGCGTTCTGACCGCGGTACGAACTGACGCGCCAGTCGGGCGTCGCTTCGTCGGCGTAGAGGCCGGCGGCGGCGTCCCAGAAGCGATGTTCCATCAACTCGAAGGTCGCGCCGATCATCGGCTTCGCTTCCTCGATGCCGGCCATCGCCGCATGGGAATACGCGAGCAGCACGAACGCGAGGCCGTAGCAGTGACGCGTTGCATCGAGCGTTCGTTTGCGGCCGTCGCGCCATTCGAGTTCCCAATCGTAGCCCTGGTGCTCAGCGTCCCAATGCGCGTCGCGCAGGAAACGCAGGCCGTGGCGCGCGTACTCGAGATGCTGCGGGTCGCCGAACTGGCGATACGCCATCGCGTAGTTGAAGACGTAGCGGCACGTGCTCACCAGATGCCGCGTGGTCTTGTCGTAGACCGAACCGTCGTCGCGGAAGAAATGGAAGAAGCCGCCGCTCGGATCGAGCACGTTCGGCGCATAGAAGCGCAACGTGTCCTGCACATGTGAGAGCAGGAAGTCGCGGCTGCGAAAGCTGTCGACGGGCGGCGCCGCGACGGCGCCGTTGGCGGGGTGAAGCGGATCGGATTGCGTCATGGCGTTTTTACCAAAGTACTGGCACGGGCAATGAGATGGACGGGCAAGCGGACTTCGAGTTCAGCGGGTGCTTCTTCAAGCAGCAGCTCGACGCCGCGCCGGCCGAGCGCTTCCTTGTCGACCGAAATGGTCGACAAGGGCGGCGTGGCGTGAGCGGCGGCGGGAATGTCGTCGAAGCCGATGATCGCGATGTCCTCGGGCACACGGACGCCGCGTGCGAGGCACGCGCGCAGCGCGGCGAGCGCGGCGGCGTCGTTGTAGGCAAATACGGCGTCGGGTCGCGGGCCGGGCGCGTCGAGCAACTGGTGCATCGCGCGTGCGGCGCCGGTGTCGGGATCGAGACCCGCGTCGATCGTGAGTTCCAGCGATGGGTCGAACAGCAAGCCGGCTTCGAAAAACGCGCGCCGGTAACCGAGCGCGCGCTGGGCGATGCTGAAGTGAGCAAGCGAGCCGCCGATAAACGCAACGCGCTTGCGCTGCTGCTCAAACAGATGCCGCATGGCGAGCGTGGCGCCAGCGGCGTTGTCGAGATTCACCGAACGCAAGCCCGGCGCCCAGAGATCGATCAACACGAGCGGGCGTTGCATCGCCACCAGCGTGGTCAGCGTTTCGGGCTCCACGAAACCGGCGATCGCGACCGCGTCCGGCGCATGCAGGCGCATCTGCTGGATCACGTCTTCGGTCGGACCGGCGGTCAGCACGGATGGCACGATGCCGCGTTCGCGGCATGCGTCTTCCACGCCATGCAGCACGTGGGAAAAGAACGGGCTGACGGCGAAGTTGTTGTGCTGACGATGCAACAGAAAGGTGAGGCGGCGGATGCGCGGGCGCAATTGGGCGGCGTCATAGCCGAGCTGCCGCGCCGCTTCGACCACGCGTTCGCGGGTGGCCTCGGAAAGGCCGGGCTGATTCTTCAATGCGCGTGAGACGGTCCCGATCGACACGCTGGCTGCGCGGGCGACGTCGCGGATGGTTGTGGCCATCGAATGAAGCGGCCGCAACAAGGGCGGCCGCACGGTGTTTGGGTTCGGCCGATTGTATAGTAAAACATGGCTAAAACAGCCTCGTAAACGTGTGATCCGTACCCGGAAATACCCGTAGGAGGCGCTGCTGGCCTGATTTATGTTGTTTAGTAAAATAAACTAAACAAGGCGCTGATACTGCCCTCGGTGCGCCGTGCACTCAGTCGACGGGCATTGCCGCCATGTCGGCTTGTCCCCGTAAGAGCGCTACGCTTTCATCCGCATCGATCAGCACGAAGCCGCTCGTCTCGTGCTTCGCGCGCCGCTTCGCGAGCGCCGCAACGGAGGCGATTTCCTCGCTGCTGTAAAGCGACGGGCCGCCGTCCGACTCGACGCGCACACAGCCGATCGCCATCGTCACGAAGCCGAAGAAGGTCGGATTGCCGCGCCGATCTTCACCGTGGATGCCGCCGGCCAGCCGGTCGGTGGGCGCGTAGAAGCGCTGCGCGCCTTCGTTGAACAGGTGAATCGCGCGCAGTACTCGCTCTTTCCAGTCCTCGCTCTGGAACAGGATCAGGAAGTCGTCGCCGCCAACGTGACCCAGGAAATCGCGGGTCGGGTCGCAGACGTCGGCGAGCACGGCGGCGGCGAATTTCAGCACTTCGTCGCCTTGCCAGTAGCCGTACTGGTCGTTGAATGGCTTGAAGTGGTTCAGGTCGACGTAGCACGCGTAGAAGCCCGCGTCGTTGCCCAGCAGGCGGGCGATGTGCGAGCTGATCGGGATGTTGCCCGGCAGGAAGGTCAGCGGGTTCGCATAGCGCGCGGCTTCAATGCGCACCTCGGTCACCGCGCGCACCAGCTTCTCGCCGGTGCCGAGACCGGCGTACTTGCCGTGATTGTCGGTGATGACGAAGCCGTCGGCGAGATAGCGCTGGTCGTCGCTGGCAAGCAGTTTGGCCATCTGTTCGACGGTCATCGATTGCTCGATGATCACCGGCGACGCGTTCGCAAACTGCAGGCACGGCCGCTTGCCGAACAGCTCGCGGTGGTAAGGCAGCGCGTAGCGGTCCATGAAGCTGCGACGGTTGATGAGCGCAACCGGCTCGTCGTTTTCGACCACCGCTACCGCGTGCAGATCGGGCAGGCGGTTGAACAGTTCGAGCACGTCGTTGTTGGTTGCCTGGCGAGGCAGCGCGGGCGCATGCACCATCATTTTTGCCGACGCCATGCCGCCCGACGGCGACGCGCTGCTCGCTGTGCGCGTGGTCTCCGGAAACACGGCGATGTGACCGGCGCGCAGTGCGTCGCGGGCGTCGTCGGTCACGCTGCTGGCCGGCTCGGCATGCGGCCGGCCGAAGAAAAAACCTTGCCCGCAGCCGATCCCCATGTCGCGCACCACGATCAGATCCGCTTCGTCTTCAATGCCTTCGGCCACCAGTCGCGCGCCGCTTGCGTTGGCGAAGTGCTGCATCGCGCGCACGGCTTCGAATTTCAGCGAATCGCTGGCGATGCCGTGGATGAAGAAGCGGTCGATCTTCACCACGTCCGGTTGCAGGCGCACCCAAAGATTCATGCTGGCGTTCGCGGTGCCGTAATCGTCGAGCGCGAACTGCGCGCCGGCCGTACGCAACGTCGAAATCACCGGCAGGAAGCTGGCGACATCCAGAATCGTGCTTTGCTCAGTCAGCTCGATCACGATCCGCTGCGGATCGACGCCGCGATGACGCAGCAGCGCGAGCGTGTCGTCGTGCGCGTCGGCGAGCTGAAGGATCGCTCCCGCGCTGAAATTGAGAAACAGCTTGCCGTCGAAATCGAGTTTCGCGAACGCGTTGATGCAGGTGCGCGCGGCAGCCTGCTCGAGTTCAAGCGCGCAGCCCTCGGCGAGCGCCTGCGAAAACAGGGCGAACGGCGTTTCGAGTGATGTGCCGGCCGGGCCGCGGATCAGACCTTCGTAGCCGAGGATCGCGCCGTCGTCAAAATTGATGATCGGCTGGAATACGGCGGACAATTCACGCCGGGCGATCAACTCCTCGATGCGCGGCGTAGCGGATCGGGAGGGCGAACGAGGTTGCATGGCAGTTAGGCGTAGCGATCGACCTTCGTCTTATCGACCCTTCTTGCCCAGAGTTAAGTGAAATTTTAGTGACGCGTTGCACCGGAGTGGTGCGTCGCAGCCTCGGGCCCGCTGCCGGCGGGCGTTACCGCGGCCAGGACTTTGCCTATGCCATCCGGCTGAGGCGACAGCAAAGGCGTTTGAGCGTGAAATAACAAAAAAGCCGCACGAGGCGGCTTTCTTCAAATGACGCTCAGGGAGGGCGCTTATGAATGTCCTGTTTGCATTGCGCGCGTATTCAACGGCGCGCGACGGCGGCGGCGGGCCGCTCGCGCGAAGCCGCGCGGGTTTCGCCGCTGGTGTCGCGAGCCCCCCAGCGCTGCGCGAGCGCGGCGCACACCATCAGCTGGATCTGGTGGAACAGCATCAGCGGCAAGACCACGGCGCCCACCGCATGCGAGGCGAAAATCACCTTGGCCATCGGCACCCCGGCGGCGAGGCTTTTCTTCGAACCGCAGAAGATGATCGTGATCTGGTCGGCGCGGTTGAAGCCGAGCCGCTTGCTGACCAGGATCGTCACGGCCAGCGCGAGCGCGAGCAGCACGACGCTGATCAACAGCAGGCCGCCAAGTGCGGACAACGGGATCTGGTGCCACAGGCCCTCGTCAACAGCCTCGCTGAACGCGCCGTACACCACCAGCAGGATCGAGCCCTGGTCGACGAACTTCAGCACGCCGCGATTACGCTCGATCCACTTGCCGATCAGCGGGCGCAGCAACTGCCCGGCCACGAACGGCACCAGCAGTTGCAAAACGATGTTGCCCACCGTATGCCACGGCGAGGCGCCGCCGCTCGCAGCCTGATTGGTGACGACGAGGCTGACGAGTGCGGGGGTGATGAAGATGCCCAGCAGGCTCGAGGCCGACGCGCTGCATACGGCGGCCGGCACGTTGCCTTTGGCAATGGACGTGAACGCGATCGACGATTGAACCGTCGACGGCAGCGTGCAGAGGAAGAGGACCCCCGCATAGAGCGCCGGCGTGACAAGTGGCGAAAGGAGCGGCTTAAGCGCGAGGCCGAGCAGCGGAAACAGCGCGAACGTGCTGAGCAGCACTACCAGATGCAAACGCCAGTGCGTCGCGCCCGCAACGATCGCTTCGCGTGAGAGCTTGGCGCCGTGCAGGAAAAACAGCAGGCCGACCGCAACGTTCGTCACCCAGTTGAACCCGACGGCGGCCTGCCCGTGAACCGGCAGGAAGCTGGCAAGGATCACGGTGCCCACGAGGCACAAGGTGAAATTGTCGGGAAGCAGTTTCGGGCGAGCCATGGCGGAATCTCGATTCGGTGATGCAGAAAGCAGGGCGCGCGGATGTGCCCGCCTCAGGCTATGGGAAACGGCTATTGTTGTTGAAAACCGATTGAATATGCAAATTCATTTGCCGAATCGATTAATGAGCATCGCGCATTAGAAGCGTTGCCTTGGCGGTCTCATGCGGCGCTCACGGGCAGTTTCAGTATTGGCGAGCGCATCTGTTTGGTCCACTGCCGTTTTGACAATCCGGCGAAAAAACCGACCAGGATTTGTCATACGCAAGCGCCTTCAGTTGATCTCGCAAAAGCCGTTTAGCCAAGCTGTTTCAAGGCTTTCGCGCAAGGGCTCTGTCGCAGAAAAACGTCGCAGTAACAAGGTGTTACAACAGCGGTCCGGGCCTAACACTTTTTGGCTCGACACCCTTTGCCGGGACCCATAAATTACTGCTCAAAGGCCATCGGGATGCCCCGCGCCGCGACAGATACGCAGCGCTCGCGCCGGTCCCAGAACAAGTCCATCGCAGCTCGAACGGTGGGCTTCAGGCAGGTCTTCGGGCATGTGAGTCACTTGGTGGACGGGTTGTCGAGAACGAAGCACTGGGCGTTGGGCGCGGTTATCGCTGCGCTGTGCTCGTTCGCCTATGCAAAAGTGCCGGGCGTACCGCACGGCGGTGGCGGTGGTGGCGGCGGTTATTCGCATGCGGCCGCAGGCCACGCAATGCGTGGCGATGTACGCAACAACGGCTATTACTACGGCGCCGCCAATGCAAGACCGGCTCGCAACAACGTCGCTGACAACAACGCGCGCTTGCCGCGTGGCGGCGCGAACTTCGCCACCGGCGGCTACGCCAACGGCTTCGGCGGTTACAACCCAGGCATGCATCGCGCTTCCGGGCCGGCCGGATATGCTAACGACGGCCGCGGCGGTATGCAGTACGCCGGTGGCGCGATCACGCCTGTCAGCGCCGAATCTCGCGCGGTGCCGCGTCCGCCGCCCAACGCGCCGGTTCGCACCGGTTCGATTCGCGCCGATGTCGCCCGCTACAACGAAGAGCGCGGCGCCTCGCGCGCCATGCAGCGCCCAGGAGACGATCCGCGTCAGCAGGAAGGGTCGCCGTACCGTAACTAGCGGTAGCGCGCGAGTCTTGCTCTTGCACGGCGCGGTCTGACAACGCTCCTCGCCTTACGGCTCGTTTCACCGAATTCCCCTCCCTCGCTTCGCCGAATCCGCTTTGCCGGCTTTCAAACCGATTGCTGCGGCATTGCGCGTCGCTGCCGTCCAAAAAGCCCCTGTCAATGTGACGTTTCGACGCCACACTTTTTTGAAAACATTCGGCAGCAAACCCTCTCCCGTCGTCAAATTCGATCGTTTTCGCCGCAGCGCGTCATCCGCATGTCATCTGAACCGTTATCACCCAGTCGGGCGCAATGTCAGTAACGCTTTGCGCCGAACCGCGAAGTCCGCGGCGATGCAGTGAGGGCGCACCCGGCCTCTGCTTTATCAGGCCGATAAGTGACAAAACTAATCAGATCGCTATACCCGCAATAACCCACGATATTTTTGTCCATAAAAATGGTCCGCAAAGATGGTCCCGCCCAGATTGGCTCGATGATCGAACGGACAACAACAATCATTCGCGCGAGCTCCCCCTTTCGCACAGCCTTACCTTTTTGACAAAGACAGGAGAACCCATGAAAACAAGCATCAGCAGTGCGCTGAAGACCACCCTCAAGGTAACCGCGTGTGCCGCCCTGCTGGCCAGTGCATCGTCTGCTTTTGCGCAATCGAGCGTGCAACTCTACGGTCAGGTCGACGAATGGGTTGGCGCGCAGAAATTCCCGGGCGGCAAGACTGCGGTCCAGGTGTCCGGTGGCGGTATGTCGACGTCGTACTGGGGCTTGAAGGGGGCTGAGGATCTGGGCAACGGCTACAAGGCGATCTTCGCGATCGAAGGCTTCTTCCTCGCGCAGAATGGCCAGTACGGCCGCTTCACGGGCGACACGATGTTCTCGCGTAACGCCTACGTCGGTGTCGAGTCTCCGTACGGCACGGTGACGGCAGGCCGTCTGACCACGCCGCTGTTCGTCTCGACGATCCTGTTCAACCCGTTTGTCGACTCGTACCAGTTTTCGCCGATGGTATGGCACACCTATCTCGGCCTCGGCACGTTCCCGACCTACTCGACCGATCAGGGCGTGACGGGCGATTCGGGCTGGAACAACGCGGTGTCGTACTCGTCGCCGAATTTCAACGGCCTGTCCGCGACGGCGATGTACGCGCTCGGCAACACGGCCGGTGAGAACGGCTCGAAGAAGTGGAGCGGCCAGGTGCTGTATTTCCACGGCCCGTTCGCGGCGACCGCGGTGTACCAGTACGTGAACTTCAACAGCGTGCCGGGCGACCTCGGCAGCTTCAGTACGTCGGGCGTTCCGGGCCTGAAGAGCCAGAGCGTCGCGCAAGTCGGCGCCTCGTACGACCTGAAATTCGTGAAGTTCTATGGCCAGTACATGTACACGTATAACCAGCAGACCGTTTCGAGCTGGCACGTGAATACGGGGCAGGGCGGCGTGACGGTCCCGGCCGGCCCGGGCTCGGTGATGGCGTCGTACGCCTATTCGCGCGACGGTGGCGGCTTCAACCAGACCCGTCAAACGGCTTCGGTCGGCTACGACTATCCGCTGTCCAAGCGCACGGATATCTACGCGGCTTACATGTACGACAAGATCAGCAGCCAGTCGAGCGGCGACACGTACGGCGTGGGCCTGCGCGCGAAGTTCTAAACGTCTGGAGGCAAGGCGTGCGGCGCCTCGGAGCAGGTGCCGCGTGACGCCAACTCTGTCGGACCCGGCAATACCTGCAAAGCCCACCTTCCCCGGAAGGTGGGCTTTGCCGTTTCTGGCGTTCGTTTCTGGTCCCGAATTCGTCCGATTTGCCGCCCGGCCTTTGATAAACCCGGCAAAATGGCGTCGATTGATTCCTGATGCGAGCGATTGAGATGGATACCCTGGTCAGCATGAAAGTGTTTCGCCATGTGGTCGAAGTCGGCAGCTTTGTCGGCGCGGCCGAAAGGATGGAGATGTCGGCGGCGATGGCGAGCAAGCATGTGATGCACCTCGAGCAGCAGCTTGGCGCGCGTTTGCTGAACCGCACCACGCGCCGTGTCGCGCCGACTGAGGCGGGGCGCGAATACTACGAGCGCCTGAGCCAGGTGCTCAGCGAACTCGAAGAAGCCGAGCAGGTGGTCGGCGCGGCGAGTGTCGTGCCGCAAGGGCGCTTGCGGGTGTCGTCGCTGTCGGCATTTGGTTTGAGCCACGTGATGGCCGCGGTGGCCGACTACGCCGCGCAGTATCCGCAGGTCACCGTCGACATGACCTTGTCGGACCGCGTGGTCGAGCTGATCGACGAAGGCTTCGACGTCGCGATCAGGGCTTCGCCGAACGGACTGAAGTCGTCATCGCTGATTGCGCGGCAGATTGCGACTGCCCATCTGGTGCTGTGCGCGTCGCCAGCCTATCTGCGCCGGCACGGCACGCCGAAGACTGTCGCCGATCTCGCGCGCCACAATTACCTGCAGTACGCGGGCGTGTCCGCGCTCGAAATCGCACCTACAACCGGCGAAAGCTCACCGCGCGTGCGTCTGTCCGGCAATCTGATCGTCAACCACCTTGAGGCGCAGCGCGTGATCGTGCTGCAAGGCGCGGGCATCGCGATGCTCGGCACCGAAGTGATCGGCGACGATCTGGCCACGGGGCGCCTCGTGCCGCTGCTGGTGGACGACGTGCCGCCGCGTGAGCTACCGATCCATGTGGTCTACGCGAGCCGCCGGCATTTGTCGGCCAAGGTGCGTTCGTTTGTCGACTTCCTGGCTGAGCGGTTCGCGAACGAATCGCTGTGGCCTTCGCTCGAGCAGATCAAGGCGCTCGCGGTGCGGTAGGCGGCCCGGTCGAGCCGCTCCTACCCATTTAGCTATACTGGTTGCCAGCACCCATACGCGTAACGATCTGGGGGAGACATGACCGATCTGTCCACGCCGCAGCGCGCCGGTGGCCACAAGCTGCCCGCGGGCCGGCGCCTGCGTTTTGTCACCGCTGCTGCCCTGTTCGACGGCCACGATGCGTCGATCAACATCATGCGGCGCATCCTGCAAGCGAGCGGTGTCGAGGTGATCCACCTCGGCCACAACCGCTCCGTCGATGAAGTGGCTACCGCCGCGCTTCATGAAGACGCCGACGGCGTCGCCGTGTCCAGCTATCAGGGCGGCCATAACGAATACTTCCGCTATCTCGTCGACCTGCTGCGTGCGCGCGGCGGCGAGCGTATCAAGGTGTTCGGAGGCGGTGGGGGCGTGATCGTTCCTGACGAGATTGCCGAGCTCGAGCGTTACGGTGTCGAAAAGATCTACTCGCCGCATGACGGCCAGCGACTCGGCCTGCAAGGCATGATCGACGACATGATTTCGCGCTGCGCTGAAGTGGTGCGCGCCGCTGCCGCCGTTCGGGAGAGTCCGGTGGGCGAGTGGGTGGCCGATTTGTCGGCGAGTGGACTGCCGCGTTTCAAGCCGCATGCTGCGTCGCACGTCGAGACGCGGGCTGACGATCACGCCAACGCGCGTCATTCTTCTGGCAAGGCACGGCAGGCGGATGGAGCGCTTCACGGCAGCGAGATCGCCGGCATCGCCAGCACTGCAAACACCACTGAACAACCCGACCCCGCAGCCTCCACCTTCCGACGGCTCGCGCAACTGATCAGCGCGTACGAAGCGGGCCGCGTCAAATCAGCCGAACAGGAAATACTATCGGTCCTCGCTGAAGCGATCGATGTCCCCGTCCTCGGCATCACCGGCACAGGCGGTGCCGGCAAATCCTCGCTCACCGACGAACTGATTCGCCGTTTCCGACTCGACTACGGCGACGCCCTCACCATCGCCGTGCTGGCGATCGATCCGTCGCGTCGAAAATCCGGCGGCGCGCTGCTCGGCGACCGCATTCGCATGAACGCGATCGGTGATTGGGGTGGCGGCGCGCGCGTCTATATGCGTTCGATGGCGACGCGCGACGCATCAAGTGAAATCACCGATTCGTTGCCCGATGTGCTCACGCTGTGCAAGGCCGCGGGTTTCGATCTGATCATCGTCGAGACGTCCGGGATCGGGCAGGGCAATGCGGCGATCGTGCCGTTCGTCGACGAATCGCTGTATGTGATGACGCCTGAATTCGGCGCCGCGAGTCAGTTGGAAAAGATCGACATGCTCGACTTCGCCAGCTTCGTCGCGATCAACAAGTTCGACCGTAAAGGTGCACCGGATGCGTTGCGCGATGTCGCGAAGCAGGTGCAGCGCAATCGTGGCGACTTCGCGAAGGCGCCCGACGCGATGCCGGTGTTCGGCACGATCGCCTCACGCTTTAATGACGACGGCGTTACCGCACTGTATCAGCACGTCGCCGAGGCGCTGCGCACGCACGGCCTGCGCGCAGGCGGCGGCCGTCTGCCTGTGCTTGATGAGTTGCGCTTTTCGAGCGGTCGAAATGCCATCGTGCCGCCGGCACGCGTGCGCTATCTGGCGGATGTCGCGCAGACTGTTCACGCGTACCGCGAGCGTGCCGACGCGCAAGCGCGGGTGGCGCGTGAGCGCTGGCAACTTACGGAAGCGCGCCGCATGCTCGCCGAAGGTGATGCAGGTGCAGGAGCATCCTTTGATGCCGCTGCCGCCACCTCGGCAGGCTCAGACTCCAATGCTCTGGCCAACTCCGCGAACACGCCTCAAACCCAGCTCGACACACTCATCGCCCAACGCACCGCCGCCCTCGGCGAGCGTGAACGCAAACTCCTC
Organism: Paraburkholderia sediminicola; assembly: GCF_902859805.1. Classification (GTDB taxonomy): domain Bacteria; phylum Pseudomonadota; class Gammaproteobacteria; order Burkholderiales; family Burkholderiaceae; genus Paraburkholderia; species Paraburkholderia sediminicola. The sequence continues at coordinate 92,239 of NZ_CADIKC010000005.1, forward strand.
GACGCGTGGCCGCACACCGTGGCCGCCTATTCCGGCGACGAACACATCGTCCGCATACGCGAGCGCGAAATCCGCACCGCGCTCACCGTCACGACGCTATCCGGATCCGAGGTGCGCAAAGTCGCGCTGCCGAAATTCGTCGACCATGGCGAAATCCTGCGCTGGCTGATGCTCGACAATCTCCCAGGCTACTTCCCCTTCACGGCGGGCGTGTTTCCATTCCGCCGCGAAAACGAAGACCCGACACGGATGTTCGCCGGCGAAGGCGATCCGTTCCGCACCAACCGCCGTTTCAAGTTGCTCTCTGAAGGCATGCCGGCCAAACGTCTTTCGACGGCCTTCGACTCGGTCACGCTCTACGGCGAAGAGCCGCACGAGCGCCCCGATATCTACGGCAAGGTGGGCAACTCGGGCGTCTCTGTCGCAACGCTCGACGACATGAAAACGCTCTACGACGGCTTCGATCTGTGCGCTCCGGAGACGTCGGTATCGATGACAATCAACGGCCCGGCGCCGACGATTCTCGCGATGTTCTTCAACGTCGCGATCGATCAGCAGATCGCGTGTCTGAACGACAGGCTGCAACAGGAAGGACGCCAACCCACCAGCGAAGAACTCGCGGCCGCGCGCCGCACAGCGCTGGAAAACGTGCGCGGCACGGTGCAGGCCGACATCCTGAAGGAAGATCAAGGCCAGAACACGTGCATCTTTTCGACCGAGTTCAGCCTGAAAGTCATGGGCGATATTCAGTCGTACTTCGTCGACCATGGCGTGCGCAATTTCTACTCGGTGTCGATCTCCGGCTATCACATCGCCGAGGCGGGCGCGAATCCGATCTCGCAGTTGGCCTACACGCTCGCGAACGGCTTGACCTATGTCGAGGCCTATCTTGCGCGCGGTATGTCGATCGACGACTTCGCGCCGAATCTGTCGTTCTTCTTTTCTAACGGCATGGACCCGGAGTACACGGTGCTCGGCCGTGTCGCGCGACGCATCTGGGCCATTGCAATGCGCGAACGCTACGGCGCGAACGAACGCAGCCAGAAGCTCAAGTACCACGTGCAAACCTCAGGCCGCAGCCTGCATGCGCAGGAGATCGATTTCAACGATATCCGCACCACACTGCAGGCGCTGATCGCGATCTACGACAACTGCAATTCGCTGCACACCAACGCATTCGACGAAGCGATCACCACGCCCACCGAAGATTCGGTGCGCCGTGCGGTGGCGATCCAGTTGATCATCAACCGCGAATGGGGGCTGGCGAAGAATCAGAATCCGAATCAGGGCAGCTTCGTGATCGAGGAGCTGACGGATCTGGTGGAAGAAGCGGTGCTGGCGGAATTCGATCGGCTTACGGAGCGCGGCGGTGTGCTAGGCGCGATGGAAACGGGCTATCAGCGTGGGCGCATTCAGGACGAGTCGATGCTGTACGAGCACCGAAAGCACGACGGCTCGTATCCGATCGTGGGCGTGAACACGTTCTTGAGCGCGCATCTGCATGAAGCGCCGCAGCCGATCGCGCTGGCCCGTTCCACCGACGAAGAAAAACAGAGCCAGTTGAAACGCCTGCGCGATTTTCAGGCGCAGCACCGTGACGACGCACCCGCAGCGCTTGAGCGCCTGAAGCGCGCAGTAATCGACGATGACAATGTGTTCGCGGTGCTGATGGACGTCGTGCGCGTCTGCTCGCTTGGGCAAATCACGCACGCGTTGTTTGAAGTGGGCGGACAGTACCGCCGCAATATGTAAGTGCCGGACATGCTGCGGCTCCAGAACCGGGAGCCGCAGCACAATGCCTTAACCGCGCATTTAACGTGCGATTCCCAGCCGCGTTTTCGCGTCGTCATATTCCTTCGTCAAACGCTGAACCAGCTCGCCAACGCTCGGCACGTCGTCCATCAGACCGACGCCCTGGCCTGCACCCCAGATGTCTTTCCACGCCTTCGCCTTGTCGCTGCCGAAGTTCATCGCGGTCTTGTCCGATTCCGGCAACGCATCCGGATCCAGTCCCGCGTTCAGGATACTTTCGCGGATGTAGTTGCCATGCACACCGGTGAACAGGTTCGTGTAAATGATGTCCGAAGCCGTTGAATTGACGATCGCCTGCTTGTAGCTGTCGACCGCGTGCGCTTCCCTGGTCGCGATGAAACGCGTGCCCATATAGGCGAGGTCGGCGCCCATGGCCTGCGCGGCGAGAATCGAGCCGCCGTTGGCGATCGAGCCGGACAGCACGATCGGGCCGTCGAACATGCGCCGCACTTCGCCGACCAGCGCGAACGGCGAGGTCGTGCCCGCATGGCCGCCCGCGCCCGACGCCACCAGGATCAGACCATCGACGCCTGCTTCCAGGGCCTTCTGCGCATGCCGCAGGTTGATCACGTCGTGCAGCACGATGCCGCCGTAGCTATGCACCGCGTCGACGATCTCACGCGCCGGTGCGCGCAGGCTGGTGATGAAAATCGGCACCTTGTGTTCGACGCACACGCGCACGTCGTGCTCGAGCCGCGTATTCGACTGATGGACGATCTGGTTGACAGCGATCGGCCCGATGATTGCGTCGGGATTGGCCGCCTTGTGTTCGGCGAGCTGTGCCTGAATCTGCGTGAGCCATTCGTCGAGCAGTTCGGCCGGGCGCGCGTTCAGCGCGGGGAATGAGCCGACGATACCGGCCTTACATTGAGCCAACACGAGTTCGGGATAGCTGACGATGAACATCGGCGAAGCGACGACGGGCAGCGCGAGTTTTTGCAGGACGGCGGGCAATGCCATGGTGCGAGTCTCCTGAGGAACGGACCGGTGCGGTGTAGAGCGCCCGGCGATAATGAGTTTAGCGGCACATGACCTGTGGTGCGTCGAAACCGGCCAGCAGCCGTGCTGCCGCCACGATCCCACTACGCACTTGCCAGGTGTTTGCCATGGCCGCCCAAAAATTTAAGAACGATCGTTCGATTATAGGCGAAGCTGGCGGATCGTGTCCGTTTAGAACAGTTGGAAGGAGTGTTCAGGTTCTATGCTTGCGTGGGCTATCCCACCCCGCATCGACACATTGCGCTCCTACAATGGTTTGACTCCCAAACGACAAGAGACCCGCTATGGCCTTCGAGGATTTCACGCCCTTTCGTGTCGCCGTGGGCGACGTCGATATTTTCGGAGTGAAGGGCGGGTCAGGGCCGCCCCTGCTGTTGTTGCACGGTCACCCGCAGTCGCATCTGATCTGGCAGCGGTGCGCGGCGCAACTGGTGGAGCACTTCACCGTCATCGCCACCGACCTGCGCGGCTACGCCGCCTCGGGCAAGCCGCCCAGCGACCCCAGCCACACGCCCTATTCCAAGCGTGCAATGGCGGCCGATCAGGTCGCGGTGATGCGCCACTTCGGCTTCGAAAGATTCCTCGTGTGTGCCCATGATCGCGGCGCGCGCGTCGCGCATCGGATGGCGCTCGATCATCCCGACGCCGTCGAGCGTTTGATGCTGCTCGACATTGCACCGACGCTCGCAATGTACGAAGCCACCGACCGTGCCTTCGCCACGCATTACTTCCACTGGTTCTTCCTGATCCAGCCGGAGCCGCTGCCGGAGACGCTGATTGGTGCGAACCCGGCCGCGTATGTCGATGCGGTGATGGGCAGCCGTCACGCGGGTCTTGCGCCATTCGCGCCCGAAGCGCTCGACGCGTATCGCAGCGCGCTGGCGCAACCCGGCGCCGTGCATGCGATGTGCGAGGACTACCGGGCGTCCGCGAGCATCGACCTCGAACACGACCGTGCCGACATCGAGCGTGGCCACAAGATCGGCTGCCCGCTGCGTGTGTTGTGGGGCGAGCAGGGGGTGATCGAGAAGTGCTTCGACGCGCTGGCGGAATGGCGTCACGTCGCGCGGGACGTGAGCGGGCGCTCATTGCCGTGCGGGCATTACATTCCTGAAGAGGCGTCGGACGAACTGGTCACGGAAATGCTGTCGTTTTTCGAGGCGGTCGAGCAGTAAGTGGTTTCGGGCAGCGCGCGGCGCGGCCGCCGTTCGTCTACGTGCGAGATGACGTGCGAGATGACGCGGCTCTGCCGCACGTTCCGCCTAGCCTAGCGGCGGCAGGCGGCGCGCGACCGGCGTCGACTTGACGATGGCGGTGCTGGTCTCCGCGCGCTCGGTCACCTTCGAGAGAATCTCGTCGAGCTGTTCGATCGAATGCAGGTAGAGGCGGCAGATGAAGCAGTCGTCGCCCGTCACCTTGTCGCATTCGACAAACTCCGGAATTCGCCGGATCACGTCTTCCACCAGATGCAACTGCCCGGGCAAGGGCTTCACGCGCACGATTGCCTGTAGCGTGAAGCCGAGCGCGCGCGGATCGATCTGCACGGTGAAGCGCTCGATCACGCCTTGCGCTTCGAGCCTGCGGACGCGTTCGGCCGTACTCGGCGCCGAGAGGCCAACCCGGCGCGCCAGTTCGCTGACCGGCTGGCGGGCGTCCGCCGCCAACGCGGCGAGCAGCGCGCGGTCGGTTTCATCGAGCGTCGCAGGTGTGGCGGGAGCAAGGCGTTTGGTCATGACGGCCTTCGATTATTAGGTTTCTTCGCGGGAAGACTTAAGTTTAGCCCTGTATTCGGGCGATCGGATTAATTACACTGCTTCTCATGCAGGAATCAATTCGAGGATCGAATCATGGCGTCAAATGAGATTCGCCGCGGCGCGGCGGAAATGACCATGGCCATGCTGATGTCCGGCACCATCGGCTGGCTGGTGGTGTCGTCGCAGCAGAGTCCGTTCAACGTGGTGTTCTTTCGCTGCATTTTCGGCGGCGCGACGCTGGCGCTCGTGTGCGCCGTGCTCGGCCTGTTCAGGCGCAAGCTCTTTTCGTGGAAGATACTCGGCCTCGCGCTGCTGGGCGGCGCAGCGATCGTCATCAACTGGGTGCTGCTGTTCGCGGCCTATTCGCGCGCGTCGATCTCGATGGCGACCGCCGTCTACAACACGCAGCCGTTCATGCTGGTCGCGCTTGGCGCGCTGGTGTTTCGCGAGCGCGTCAGCGCGTCGACGGTGGCCTGGCTGGTGGTCGCGTTTATCGGCCTCGTGTTCGTGGTGAAGGTCGAGCCGGCGGTGTTGGCGGTGCCGGGCCAGTATCTGGTCGGGGTCGCCTATGCCGTGGGCGCCGCTGCGATGTACGCGGTCTCGTCGATTATCACGAAGCGCCTGAAGGGTACGCCGCCGCACCTGATCGCGCTGATCCAGGTGTCGCTCGGCGTCGTGATGCTGGCGCCGTTCGTGCGCTTCGATGCGCTGCCGACCAACGGCGTGCAGTGGCTCGAACTGATCGTGCTCGGTATCGTCAATACGGGGCTCATGTACGTGCTGCTGTACGGCGCGATCCAGAAGCTGCCGACTTCGATGACCGGTGCGTTGTCGTTCATCTATCCCGTGGTGGCGATCATCGTCGACCGGGTTGCGTTCGGGCAGACACTCGCGTGGATTCAGGTGCTCGGTGCGGCGCTGATCCTGCTCGCGGCCGCCGGCGTGAATCTCGGCTGGCGGATCGTGCCGCAGAAACGCCTGTCTTCGACCTGAGGCAATGGCTGAGATGTCGCTGGATCAGCCGGCAATAGTACGGATTCCGGAGCAATCGGCGCGTTACATTGTTCATATGGACGGACCAATGACGCCCAACGCGCGCAGCTACGAAGCTTCGTAATGTTGTCTGTATGCGGGTTTAAAAGGCGGTGTCAAGCTTCTGTAGGGAAATCACTGATGCGGTCAAAAAACCGGCACGCGTATCATTCATATCGACGCTGATCACGTCCGACAGAATTTCCGCCGCTCGCCGTAATGGTCGAGCGGCTTTCTTTTTGGGGCGACGGTTTTGGTGTTGTGCTTACCGCGTGCTGCCAGCGGCGCGGCCGTCGGCCCCGCGTGCGTCAAGCCTGGCGGGCGACGATGCGCTCGCCATCGATCTCCAATGGCCCGTTTTTGGCCGCCAGCTCCTCGACGATCGCGTGCACCAATGTGGACCATTCGCCGCGCGGCTTGAGCATGGTCGCGGCGGCGCGCATCGCGGCGGCATCGTCGAGCATCCGTAGCAAAGTGTCGAAGCTCATCGCGCGGACTTCGAGCAGCTTGAACACGATCAGCACCTTCAACGCATTCTTCGCATTACGTGCCGGATCGGCCCGTAGCCACGCGACGCGTGAAAACGCCCGTTCCAGCGCCTGCTCGACGTTCGTGAAGGGCGCACCATGGCCAGGAATCACGAGCCGCACGTCGAGCTTCGCGACGGCTTCGAGCACAGCCTGTTCTTCGGCGAAACCGCTTTCACCTTCCAGTTCCGGAAAGATCACGCCAAAGCCGTTTTCCCACAACGCGTCCGCGCTGATCAGGAGGCGCTCGTCCGCGCAATACAGCATCAACGAATGTGGATCGTGGCCAGGTGCGCCGAGCACTTGCCAATCGAGCGCGCCGAGCCGCAGTTGCGCGCCGGGTGCGATCGTCTCCGTGAAGGTGAAGCGCTCGCAGGTCTGGCCGGTAGCGCGAAACGTCAGACGGGTTTCGTCCCAATCGCGCACCGCGTCCGCTTCGGATGCGGGAATCGCGGTGCGGCAAGGCCATGTCGACTGCAATAGCGCGTTGCCGCCGCAGTGATCCGAATGCAGATGAGTGTTGACGATCAGATCGAGCGGCCGCGCGCCGAGCGTTTGCCGTACGAGCGCGACGGTTTGCGGCGCGTGCGTCGCGTAGCCGGTGTCGACAAGAGCGGCACACGTCTCATCGACCAGCAGCACATTGTTCGAGGAAAGCCAACCGCGTTCGAACACCCGGACCGATACGGGTAGGTTGATCATGGTGCGCCTGTGTCCGGGTTTGTGCTGGCGTGAGCATTCGCCGATGCTTCGGGTTTCGGCATCACCAGGATTGTCGACGTGCCGATCAACATGGTGTCGCCGCGCTGATTCACCACGCTTCCTTCGAGATGTGTCAGATCGCCGTTCAGACTCGGCTTCCAGTACGCGTCGCGCACGCGCCACGTGATCGTCAACGTGTCGTGCGCGTGGACGGCTTTCTTCAGCTTGATATCGAACTCGAGGCCGAGCGGCTGCGCGTACTTCGAAAAATGGGTCGCCAGCAGTGCCATGAAATGCGCTGTGGGTTGCGTGCCGGACGCGATCAATCCGCCGAAACGGCTTTGCGCGGCGTAGTCGTCGTCGTGATGCAAGGGATTGAAATCGTTGACGAGCGTGGCGAACGACTTCACCGATTCCGCCGATAGCTCGAGCGTCGAGCTGAACGTCTCGCCGATCGTTACGATGCGCGGCGCGGCGTTCACCGCTGCACCTTTGCCTGCCTGGCCATGAACTCCGCGTGGCGTTCCTCGATCGCGTCCCAGACGGCGCGCTTCGCGTCGTCGTCGAACGACGACCAGCTGGCGATCTCGTCGATCGTGCGCAAGCAGCCTTCGCACCAGCCGGTCGAGGCGTCCATCCTGCACACGCTGATGCACGGTGACGGCACGGCAGCCTCGTCGTCTTCGTTATCGATGCCCGCTGTCATCGCTTCACGCTGTCTCGCGCAGCGCCACGTCGAGTGCCGGTGCGCCCGTCAGTGCAATCAGTTCCTGCGCCGTCAGATTGAACACCGCATGCGGATGACCCGCGGCAGCCCACAGGCTGTCGAGTTCCAGCAGATCGGCGTCGATCAGCGTGACGGGCGCCGTGGCGTGGCCGATCGGGCAAACGCCGCCGATCGCATAACCCGTTTTCTCGCGGACGAATTTCGCATCCGCACGGCCGATCTCACCGACTTGCGCCGCAACCTTCTTTTCGTCGACGCGATTCGCGCCGCTCGCGACCACCAGCACCGGCGCGTCGTCTTCGCGGCGGCGAAACAGGATCGACTTGGCGATCTGCGCAACGGAGCAGCCAAGGCCGGCCGCGGCTTCGGCGGAAGTCTTGCCGGTTTCCGGCAGCATCACGATCCGTCCAGCGTGGCCGCGTTCGCGCAACAACAGCGCGACGCGGCGTGCGGAGTCAGGCAATGCGTTGAGATCGTCGGCGTCGAGGGAGGCGTGATCCGTCATCGGTTCAGGTCCTGAATGATTTGGCTAAATGTGTGGCCTGCGTCAAACGCAGTTGGCCTGTTCGCTACGGGCTTTGGCAAGCAAGGCCTTGCCGGCGCGCGAGACATTGGGCCGGCCGATCGACGTCGAAATGAAATCACCGATCGCGACGACTTGCGCGAGGTCGACGCCGGTCTCGATGCCGAGGCCGTTCATCAGATACAGCACGTCTTCGGTCGCGACGTTGCCGGTTGCGCCCTTCGCATACGGGCAGCCACCGAGCCCCGCCACCGACGCGTGATAGATCTCGATGCCTTCCTGCAAGGCCGCGTAGATGTTTGCGAGCGCCTGACCGTAGGTGTCGTGGAAGTGCCCCGACAGGCGTTCGCGCGGAAACGCCTTAGTGACGGCCTCGAACACTTCGCGCGTGCGCTTCGGCGTACCGACGCCGATCGTGTCCGCGATATCGATCTCGTCGCAACCGAGCGCCGCGAAACGCTCGACCACATCGACCACCGACGCGACCGGCACTTCGCCTTGATACGGACAGCCGAGCGCGCACGACACGCTGCCGCGAATCCGCAGACCATTTTCCTTCGCCGCCTGCGCGACCGGCGCGAATCGATCGATGCTTTCCGCGATGCTGCAATTGATGTTCTTCTGCGAGAACGCTTCGCTGGCGGCGCCGAAGATCACGATCTCGTCCGCCCGCGCAGCGAGTGCGCCTTCGAAACCGCGCAGATTCGGCGTCAGCACCGAGTAGATCGCCCCGGCGCGGCGCTCGATGCCGGCCATCACGTCGGCGCCGTCGGCCATCTGCGGCACCCATTTCGGCGAGACGAACGAGGCGGCTTCGACGTTACGAAAGCCGGCCGCCGACAAGCGGTTGATCAACTCGATCTTGATCGCGGTGGGGACGAATTCTTTTTCGTTCTGCAGTCCGTCACGCGGACCGACTTCGACGATTTTGACGCGTTGAGGCAAAGCCATGATGTGTCTCCTGTGTCGACCGGAGTTTGCGCTTTAGCGCTTACTCCGGTCCCATGCAAAGCGGTCGACCGGAGTTTGCGCTTTAGCGCTTACTTCGGTCCCATGCAACGAGCCCGCGCGTGGCGGCGCTCCTTCAGATGAATTCGGTGGTGCTCAAATCCGTGCCCGACATTTTTGCTCGGTATCCGCACTCAGTATCCCCGCTCTATATCGACCACACCGCTCACCGTTTCGCCGCGCATCAGCGCCGTCATCTTCCGCGCGACCTGCGCGACGCTTTCTTCGCGCAAGGTGAGCGCGGAAATATGCGGCGTAATCGTAATACGCGACTCCTGCCAGAACGGATGATCGGGCGGCAACGGCTCTTCGCGGAATACGTCCAGCGTCGCGGCGGCGATCTGGCCGCTTGCCAACGCTTCGAGCAGATCCTGTTCGACCAGATGGCCACCGCGTGCGACGTTGATCAGATAGGCACCTTTCGCGAGCTTCGAGAAGGTGCGCGTGTTCAGCACGTCGCCCGTATCCGGCGTATGCGGCAGCAGATTGGCGAGCACTTTCACGCCATCGAGAAACGCGTCGAACTGTGCTTCGCCGGCAAAGGTCGTGATGCCGTCGATTTGCCGCGCACTGCGGCTATACCCGCGCACCGGCATGCCGAACGCCGCGACTGCCTGCGCGACATGCGTACCGAGGACGCCGAGGCCGAGCACGCCAACCGTGAAGGTCTCGCGCGGATGCGGATCGAGCACTTCCCAGCGGCGTTCGCTTTGCAGCGTCTGGTATTCGTCGAAACGGCGCAGGTAGCGCAGCACCGCATGCGTCACATATTCGGCCATCTGCAGGGCCATACCGGTATCTTCGAGCCGGATCAACTGGGCGCTGCGCGGCAACGTACCGGGCTGCTCGTGTTCGAGTCCGAGAATCGCATCGACGCCCGCGCCGAGATTGAAGATCGCGCGCAGATCTTCGCGGCCGGCCAGCATCTCACGCGGCGGGCGCCACACGACCGCGAAATCGGCGGGTTCGGTGTCGCCCGGTTGCCATTCCCGCAAATCGGCTTCCGGCAGCGCACGGGCGAAGTCGTGAAGCCACGCGGCGGCGTCGGAATGCGGCATGTAGAAGAGGATTTTCATACGGTCCGGAAGGCGCGTGCGTTGTCGAGTCGGATGACGGGAGAGGCCCGGTAGAACGGCTGCAACGCCCGCCGCGCTTCAGACGACGCTTGCGGCATGGGCCTCCTCCTTTTACGGATAGGCTTCATTCTACTTTTTCGCCGCCATTCGCGCGCGTTTGCGCACGGGCGTGCGATTTCCCCTGCGACATGGCCGCGCGTTTGCCCCATAAACAAAGCACAAAAACTTGGTTCGCCCTTGCGACGCCCGGCAGGACAATCATTTCCCGGATTCCGGCAGCGAGGGACAGACATGCTTTCATGCACCAAATCGACATGGCCGCCGCGGCTCGTCACCGTTCCCGGCCTGCACGGCAGCGAGGGCGCGCACTGGCAAACATGGCTCGAACGGCAATTCGCGCGTTCGCTGCGCGTCGAACAGGCCGATTGGGACGCCCCCGACGTCGCCATCTGGGCGAAGTCGCTGCGCGATCTGCTCGCCCGCGAACGCGGGCCGTTCGTGCTGGCCGCTCACAGCTTCGGTTGCCTCGCGACTGCGCACGCGTTGCAGCAGGCGTCGTATGCGAACGATGTGGTCGGCGTGCTGTTCGTCGCGCCTGCTAGCCCGGAGAAGTTCGCCTTCGCCGGACCGTTCGACGCGCGGCGTCTCGGCGTGCCGTCGATTCTGATCGGCAGCGAAACCGATCCGTGGATGCCGCTTGCCGGTTCGCGCGATCTCGCGCAGCGTTTCGGCAGCGCATTCGTCAATCTCGGCGACGCAGGGCATATCAACACGGCGGCGGGATTCGGCCCGTGGCCGCGTGCCAAGTATTTCGTCGATACGCTGGTGCATTGCGCGGCGCCGCTGCGTTTTCGCGAGGAGTCGTTCGAAGTCGCGCAGCACGCGTTTGTTTGAGCATAAGTGAACCAGTAAGCGATCCGTTAGAATCCCGCTTCACGCTGCACGCTTGTGCGGCCACCGGTTTTCATCATCGATAGGCGGGGACAAGATGGCAGGCAAGACGGGGACATCGCGCTGGTTCGCAGCCGGCATGACGGCAATCACGCTCGCGCTCGGCGGCATCTCGACGGCGCACGCAGATACGTCGCTGCTCAACGTGTCGTACGACGTGACGCGCGAGTTGTACAAGGACATCAACGCCGGCTTCATCACGGCATACAAAGAGAAGAGTGGCGAAACCGTGTCGATTCGCCAGTCGCATGGCGCATCGAGCGCACAAGCGCTTTCCGTGCTGCAAGGATTGCAGGCTGACGTCGTGACGATGAACCAGCCGAACGACATCGACCTGCTCGCCGAAAAGGGCCAACTGGTGCCCGCCAACTGGCGCGCGCGTCTGCCGGACGACAGCGCTCCGTACACCACGACGATGGTGTTCCTCGTGCGCAAGGGCAACCCGAAGCACATCAAGGACTGGGACGACCTCGCCAAACCCGGCGTGCAAGTGGTGATCGCGAATCCGAAGACCTCGGGTAACGGCCGCTACGCGTATCTGGCCGCATGGGGTTATCGCAAGCAGCACGGCGGCACCGATGCGCAGGCGATTGATTTCGAAAAGGCGATCTTCAAGAACGTGCCGATTCTCGACACGGGCGGCCGCGGCGCGACGACGACCTTCACGCAACGCGGTATCGGCGACGTGCTGGTGACGTTCGAAAACGAAGTGTCGTTGATCGACACGGGTGTGGGCGCGGGCAATTTCGAAGCGGTGTATCCGTCGGTGAGCCTGCTAGCTGCGCCGCCGGTGTCGATCGTCGACAAGGTGGTCGACAAGCGCGGTACGCGCAAGGAAGCGCAAGCGTACCTCGACTATCTGTGGTCGCCGGCTGCGCAGGAAATCATTGCGCAACACCACCTGCGCCCGCGTGACAAGAACGTGCTCGCGAAGCATGCAGGCGAGTTCAAACCGATCAAGACCTTCACGGTCGAAGAGATGTTCGGTAGCTGGCAGAAAGCGCAGCAAACGCATTTCTCCGATGGCGGGACGTTCGATCAGATCATCGTCGACAAGAAGTAAATCTTTGCCTGAAAGTAGAAAGGCCACCTCGGAAACGAGGTGGCCTTTTTTATTGCGTGCGATTTATCGCATGCGCTTCGTACGCCGAGATTTAGTTCGGCGCAGCGTGCGCGTTTTGATCATGCGCACAGCCATGCTCGCAACCGCTCTGATCCAACGGCATCTGCTGTGCCGCTTCCGCGCGAATGCCGAGGCGTTCGAGCAGCTTGCGGTCCGCTTCGGCTTGCGGGTTGCTGGTGGTCAGCAACTGGTCGCCGTAGAAAATCGAGTTCGCACCGGCGAGGAAGCACAGCGCCTGCAACGCTTCGTCCATCTGCTCGCGGCCCGCCGACAGACGCACCATCGCGCGCGGCATCGTGATACGCGCAACAGCGATCGTGCGAACGAACTCGAACGGATCGATCGCTTCGGTGCCGGTCAGCGGCGTGCCTTCCACTTGCACCAGGTTGTTGATAGGCACCGATTCCGGATACGGCTCCATGTTCGCGAGTTGCGCGATCAGGCCGGCGCGCTCACGGCGCGATTCCCCCAAACCGACAATCCCGCCGCAGCATACGTTGATGCCCGCATCGCGCACGCGTTCCAGCGTGTCGAGACGGTCCTGATACGTGCGCGTCGAAATGATCTGACCGTAGAACTCCGGCGATGTATCGAGGTTGTGGTTGTAGTAATCGAGACCCGCTTCGCGCAGCCCTTGCGCCTGATGCGTTTCCAGCATGCCCAGCGTCACGCAGGTTTCGAGGCCCATCGCCTTCACGCCGCGGATCATGTCCTTGATCGGCTCGAGGTGGCGGTCCTTCGGATTACGCCACGCCGCGCCCATACAGAAGCGCGTCGCGCCGTTTTCCTTGGCGACCTTGGCGGCGGCCAATACTTCATCGACCGGCATCAGCTTGTCGGCTTGCAGCCCCGTGTCGTGATGTACCGACTGCGGACAGTACGCGCAATCTTCTTCGCAACCGCCGGTCTTGATCGACAGCAGCGTCGACAGTTGCACGGTGTTGGCGTCGAAGTGTTCGCGATGGGTTTGCTGCGCGCGGAACATCAGGTCGTTGAACGGCAGTTCGTACAACGCGACGATGTCGGCGACGCGCCACTTGGCCATCGGCTTGGCGCCTGCTGCAGCGTTGTTGTGGGCGGCGGCCGCGTCGGCTGGCGTCGGAGCGATGTTCAGTTGCGTCATGTCGTCAATCCTCATGGATGGATGTAATGGGTTTTCAGCGCTGCGCGTGGCGCAGCGTCTGCAGGAGTCGGTTGATGTCGAGTTGATCCGCCGCGAGCTCAGGCGAAGCCGGGCTCAAATGCGGCACGATGCCGAGCAAGGGGGCGTCGTATTCACGCGCAAGATGCTCGCGAATCGAAGCGATGTTTTCGTCAGGGAACGTCATGTCCGGATCGATGCGATTCGCCACCCAGCCGGCGAGCGTGAGGCCACGTGCGGCGATCGCTTCGGCGGTGAGCAGTGCATGGCTGATGCAGCCGAGGCGCATGCCGACCACGAGCACAACCGGCAGCTTCAGCGCGACGGCGAGGTCGGCAGTGTCTTGCGTTGCGGTCAGCGGCACGCGAAAGCCACCGACGCCTTCCACCACAACGATCTCGGCTTGCTTCAAAGCCTGCGCATGGCAATCGACGATGTGATCGATATCGAACGTAACATTTTCCAGCGCGGCGGCGATGTGTGGCGCGGCCGGTTCCTTCAGCAGATACGGCGTGCGAATCTTCGGCGGCAGCAGAACGCTCGACGCGGCGTCGAGTTGATCCGCGTCTTCGTTATGCAGCACGCCGTCCACTTCGAACGCGCCTGCGGCGATCGGCTTCATGGCGGCGGCTTGCCGGCCTTCGCGAACGAAACCGCGCAGCAACGCAGCGGAAACGAAGGTCTTGCCGATTTCCGTATCGGTGCCGGTGACGAACAGGGACAGCGCGCTTTGACTCGAGCTACTCATGCCGCCTTCGCTCCGAGTTGTTGCAAGCCCGCTTCGAGCCGGTCCAGATCCGCTTGCGAATGCGCGGCTGAAAGCGAAATGCGCAGCCGCGACGTACCCGCGGGCACGGTCGGCGGACGGATTGCCGGCACCCACAGACCGGCACGATCGAGCGTAGCAGCGATGTCGAGCGTGGCATCGTTCGCGCCGATGATCAGCGGCTGCACGGCAGTGTGCGAATCGACCGGCAGCCACGGCGTCGCTTTTAGCATCGCGCGCGTGCGTTCGATCAGTTTCTGGAGGTGCGCACGGCGCGCATCGCCTTCTTCGCCGCCGATGATACGCAGGCTCGCCGACACTGCATGCGCCGCAGCAGGCACCGACGCAGTCGTGAAGATGTACGGGCGTGCGCGCTGCACGAGCCATTCGATCACGGTCTCGTGAGCGACGACGAATGCGCCCGACACGCCCGCGGCCTTGCCGAGCGTGCCGATCGAAATCAGATTCGGCGAGCGTAGCGCGGCTTCTGCAATCGCGCCACGGCCTTGCGGACCGAGCACGCCGAAACCATGCGCGTCGTCGACGATCAGCCATGCGCCGTGCCGTTCTGCAAGTTCAAGCAGACGCGGCAGGGGCGCGATGTCGCCGTCCATGCTGAAGACCGTATCGGAGACGATCACTTTGACTTCGGCGTCCGAGGCCTCGAGCATCGCGCTCAACGCTTCCGTATCGCAGTGCGGATAGATCTGCACGTCAGCGCGAGACAAACGCGCGCCGTCGATCAGCGATGCGTGATTCAACGCGTCGGAGAAGAGCGTCGTGCCGCGTCCCGCAAGCGCGGTGAGCGTCGCGAGATTCGCCATGTAGCCGGTGCTGAAGTAGAGCGCGCGCGCATTGTCGACGAAGCCGCCGACGAATTCGGCCAGATCGTCTTCGAGTTGCGCGTGTGCGCGTGAATGGCCGCCGAGCAGATGGGAACCGCCGCTGCCGGCGCCATAGCGTTGTGCGCCTTCAGCGATAGCGGCGATCAGTTTCGGATGCGCGGCGAGCCCGAGATAGTCGTTGCTCGCGAAGCCGATGATCGCGCGTCCGTCGACCGTCATGTGAGCGGCGCACGGCGTGTCGGCGGTACGGCGACGGCGGCGCAGACCGCGCTCGTCGATTTCCTTGAGGCCTTCGGTGAGTGTGTCGAGCAGATGCATTAGCGCGTCTCCGCGAGCGTGGCTTCAAAAGTTTCGCGTGTGCGCGAGGCGAGCAGCGCGATCTCTTCGTCGTCGAGGATGTAAGGGGGCATCAGATACACCGTGGTCGAAATAGGGCGCAGCAGCAGTTCGCGCTGCAACGCGTTTTCGAAAAAGCGGCGCGAGAATGTTTTGGCTTGCTGAGCGTCGTCGATCACTGCATCGAACGCGAAGATCGTGCCGCACTGACGCAGATTGCGCACGTGCTTATGTTCGGCGAGCGGTGCGAGCGCAGCCTTCAGCTTCGCGGATTTTTGCGTGTTGACGGCGAGCACGTTGTCACTCGCGAACAGATCGAGCGTGGCGAGCGCCGCGCGGCACGCGAGCGGATTGCCTGTGTACGAATGCGAGTGCAGGAAGCCACGCGCGGTGTCGTCGTGATAGAAGGCCTCGAAGATTTCATCGCGCGATAGCACGATCGAAAGCGGCAGATATCCGCCGCTAATTCCTTTCGACAGACACAGGAAGTCCGGCCAGATGCCGGCTTGTTCGCACGCGAAGAACGTACCCGTGCGACCGCAACCGACGGCGATTTCATCGGCGATCAGATGCACGCCGTACTGATCGCACAGCGCGCGCAAGCCGGCGATATACGACGCGTCGTGCATCGCCATGCCGGCCGCGCATTGCACGAGCGGCTCGACGATCAGCGCCGAGATTTTCGTGGCGCGTGCTTCGAACAACGAGCGAACCTGGTCGAGCGCCCGGCGTGCGACGTCGGCGGCGGTTTCGCCTGCTTGTGCGAGGCGCGCATCGGGCGACGCGACGACGTGCGCGTTGCGGATCAACGGATCGTAGGCGTCCTTGAAGAGCGCGACGTCGGTGACGCCGAGCGCGCCGATAGTTTCGCCGTGATAGCTATTGGCGATGCAAACGAATTCCTGCTTGTCCGCGAAGCCGCGATTGCGCCACGAGTGGAAGCTCATCTTCAGCGCGATTTCAACGGCGGATGCGCCATCGGACGCGAAGAACGCGTGACCGAGCGTGTTGTTGGTGAGCGCGCCGAGGCGCTCCGCGAGTTCGATGGCTGGCTCGTGCGTGCAGCCGGCGAGCATGGCGTGTTCGAGCGTGTCGAGTTGATCTTTCAATGCCGCGTTGATGCGCGGGTTGGCGTGGCCGAACAGGTTGACCCACCAGGAGCTGATCGCGTCCAGATACCGGTTGTTTGCGCGGTCGTAGAGCCACGCGCCTTGACCACGCGCGACCGGGATGAGCGGCAGACGTTCGTGGTGTTTCATCTGGGTGCAGGGGTGCCAGACGGCACGCAGGCTGCGGGTGATCCAGTCTTCAGGGGATGCTGACTTTTCCAAAAGGTACTCCGAGGTGCTTTTTTTGCCGTTGCACGGCTGGCTTTTTTAGGGCCATTTCATTCGCGGCGCGGTTGTTTCTTGCGCTGCGCGCGGCCTTTGGGGAGGCTTGCGGGGTCGAGATTAGCGGTTTATTTCTTGTTGTGCATCAGGGGCTTAGGGTGGGTTTTTGCCTGCGGCGGTGGGGTTGGGCGCTGTTCGCGGCAGGTGGTTTCTGTTTTGGCTTGAAGGCCGCTGATGGGGGGAGTTGACGACGTCAAAGTAGTTGTGCCCTTCGGGCGGGGATTTGGGGTTTGGTGCGTTTCCTTGTTCTGGGTTTGGTGCCTTTCCTTGATTTGTTAGTGGTCTATTAGCGTTGCCCCTGTGCGGGGCGGCACCTACTTTTCTTTGCTTGCCGCAAAGAAAAGTAGGCAAAAGAAAGCGGCTCAAACCGCTAATGCTAAGTGGGTCCCGTTGTCTGCTGCGGGTAGTGGTGCGACTGGAATCCGTGCTCTCGCACATTCCGCGCTAGTGACAAAGGACTCATCAGCTCCCACTCCGCACTGCGTGCGTCGCGGATGGGTCTGCATGGGAAACCGCCGGCTTCGGTTGAGGTCCGTGGGGGCCGTCGGCTTCGCCTCGGCGACGCGCCTCTGCATTCACGCAAGAACACCCACTTCAAATGACACGTCGGTGCGTTGCAATGCTCATTGCCATTGCCATTGCCATTGCCATTGCCATTGCGGTTGCGGTTGTGGTTGTGGTTGCGGTTGCGGTTGCGGTTGCGGTTGCGGTTGCGGTTGCGGTTGCGGTTGCAGTAGCAGTAGCAGTAGCAGTAGCAGCGCGTGTGCGTGTGCGTGTGCGTGTGCGTGTGCGTGTGCGTGTGCCTTTGGACGTGTATTGGCGGCAGTAGTGCCGAGCGAAACGGGGGGAGTTGAAACGTAGAGGGAGGTTTTATGAAGAACTCGTCGGCGCGCGGAGCGCCGCTGGAAGTATGACGCCCTTGTCACTGGCGTGTGTAGGTGCACGAACCCAGATTCCAGATGCACCACTACCCGTAGCAGGCTACGGCGCCCACTTAGCATTAGCGGTTTGAGCCGCTTTCTTTTGCCTACTTTTCTTTGCGGCAAGCAAAGAAAAGTAGGTGCCGCCCCGCACAGGGGCAACGCTAATAGACCACTAACAAAACAAGGAAAGGCACGAAAGCCAGAACAAGGAAAGGCATCAAAGCCAGATCAAGGCAAGCCCAAAACCCTAAGAACAAGTACAAAAAGCGCCGCACAGGCACCCAAAACAACCGCCGCAAACCCAAATCAAAAACCGTCAATTCCGGCTAGCAATAGCCCGCCGCCCCGCGGAAGAAGAATCAGATTCCGCCGTCTGCGAAGACCCACTCCCCCATACAACGGAGTTGTCCACCGCATACAACCGGCAAGGCGCCGAACTCTGCTTCTGGCAATTAGCAATAGCAACAGACATCGGATTATCACCACCTTCCGCCCAGGACCATGCCCCCGAATCCGACACAGCAAAAGCCCGGCTAGGGTACTGATGCAAGAAGTTGCGATAACCATTACGCCCGGCTTCATCAACAAACGGAACAGAGTCGACCGCATCGACGGCAGCAAAACCGCTCGCTTTCGGCGCCGAAGGATCATCAACCCGATACTGCACACCCGTAGGCATCCCTACGCGCGCAAGAAACGCCTCGACAGCGGGCCACCAGATCTGCACACCATCGCGATCACCCACGAGCCGATGCGCGTCATTCTTGTAGTTGCCGAAATCCACCATCTTCGCGCTCGCGCCGTGCGCGGCATACGCGGCATACATGCCGGCCACCAGCGGCGCGGTCCACACCGAATCGTTATCGCCGTACAACCACAGCGACGGCACCTTCGTCTTCTCGCCGTACGCGCCGAATGCACGCGTCAGGTTGCCCTGCCAGTCGGCGCACGCGTCCTGCCGCAAACCGCCCGAGAAATTGATCAAGGCTCGTACGCCCGATGCAGCCTCAGGGCCGTAAGCAATCGTGGCGAGACCGCCGTGCGAGGTGCCGGCCACTACGATGTGCGTGGCATCCACGTACGGCTGCTTCGACATGAAATCGATCGTCGCGGCCACGTCGCCGGCCTGGCCGATGCCGTTGCGTTCGACGTCGCAGCCGTCCTGCTGATATGTGCCGTCCGAATGGCCGAAGCCCTGGCGGTTCGGCGCCACCACCACGTAGCCGCGGCGCACGAATTCGCGCGCGAACGGCCGCGGGTCGCTGCGTTCCTGCGTGCGTGGGTCGCCGGGAATCTTGCCGTGGTTGAACACGATCATCGGAAACGGACCTGCGCCGTCCGGTTTGTAAATCGTGGTTTCGAGTGTGACGGTGCCGGAAGCGTTAACCGGCACGCGGATGATCTGTTCGTTGAGGCCTGCGGTGGGCAGATAGACGTCGTCGTCGAGTGCGATACGCGGCACGTGCGCGCGAGTGAGAGGCCCTGCCTGGGTGTCGGCGAGCGGCTCTGCATGCGCGAGTGCGACGGCGCACATCGCCGTTGCAAACGTCACCGCATACTTCGTCAGAACCTTGCTGAACACCATTGACGCACCTGCCTCAAAGACCTGCCCTTAACACCGTGACGTTTTGTCTGTCGAATATCGTCGCTGACAATTGCCTTTCATCGGCGTTTTCGACAAACAAAAACACACTCGCGTACGTAGTGCGGCAAGCGCACGCACGCTGATCGAGATCGCACGGGATGAACCCAAACGGCCGACGCGACCCCACGCGCCGATGATGAGCGCCACACATGCTGCCCGGAACCGCCGCCGAACCCTTACTGGTGGGCTATCGGCAGCTACCTGCGCATTTTGCGGAAGCGGTATGGACCTGTTCTCGCAACGTGACGTCACAAACCTACGGCCTCATCCTGGCACGACAATTTTGTTTTGTGCAATAAAGGAGAACCCGCGACGCAATAATTGCCGGGTGCGAATCAGGGCGTGTTCGTCCCGCCGGAAGGCCGAAAGAGCCTGCCTCGCAGCGCCTGGCTGCACGAAGTAATTTGTCGAAATATGCGCGCTGTGGCGTCGAGCCAACACGAAAAAAAGCCCTCGTTTGAGGGCCATATGTGATCTCGGTGATATTGCGCGCCGCCAAGCGATGTAAGGCTTTCGAAGGTGCGGCTTATTCGCTTACGTCGCCGTCGACATAGCGCCAGCGTCCGTCCTCACCGCGTATGAAGCGGCTCAGTTCGTGCAGCCGGTGGGCGAGGCCACCTACCTTGTATCGTGCGACGAATTCGACAGTCGCCTGATCGGCGCCGGTTTCAGCGAAGGCTTTGATCTGCAGTCCGAGCCAACGCGGCGCGTCGGGGGCGGCAGGGTCGGCGTCGAGATCCGCGGGGCAGGTGTGCGGCGCCCAGGTTGCGCGCAAATAATCCGTTGCGCCCACAACATACGCGCTGTAACGCGAGCGCATCAGTTCGAGCGCGCGCGGCGCTGCTTCACCGCCATCGATATAGCGGCCACAGCATTGCGCGAAGCGCGGTGGTTTGGCGCCACTGCGCTGATCGGGCGCAGCGCCGCCGCAGGGGCAGTCGGACGGTCGTTGCGTTGACAACAATGTCTTATTCATCAGACTTTCAGGCAAGACCGCGCGCGATCAAAATTTTCTGGATGTCACTGGTGCCTTCGTAGATCTGGCAAACGCGTACATCGCGGTAGATGCGTTCGACGGGGAAGTCGCTCAGATAGCCGTAGCCGCCATGAATCTGCAAGGCAGCCGAGCAGATGCGCTCAGCGGCTTCGGAGGCAAACAGCTTGGCCATCGCGGCTTCGGTCAGGCAAGGTTGCCCGGCGTCTTTCAGCGAAGCGGCGTGCCAGATCAACTGGCGCGCGGCTTCGAGCTGGGTCGCCATATCGGCGAGGCGGAATTGCACGGCCTGATGCGAAAACAGCGGCTGGCCGAAGCTCTCGCGCTCTTTCGCATACCCCAATGCCGCCTCGAACGCGGCGCGCGCCATGCCGACGCTTTGCGCCGCGATACCGATGCGCCCGCCTTCGAGCCCCGATAGCGCAATCCGATAACCTTCGCCTTCCGCGCCGATCAGGTTCGCGGCCGGCACGCGGCAATCTTCGAAAATAATCTGCGCGGTGTCCGACGAATGCTGACCGAGCTTTTCTTCGACGCGTGCGACGACGTATCCCTTCGTATCGGTGGGCACGATAAACGCGCTGATGCCTCGCTTGCCCGCCGCCTTGTCGGTCACGGCCATCACAATCGCGACGTTGCCGTTCTTGCCGCTCGTGATGAACTGCTTGACGCCATTCAATACGTAGCTGTCGCCATCGCGTGTTGCGGTGGTGCGTAGCGCGGAGGCGTCCGAACCCGCTTGCGGTTCGGTCAGGCAAAACGCGCCGAGCATCTCGCCGCGCGCGAGCGGCGTGAGCCAGTCGCGTTTCTGCGCGTCGTTGCCATAGGTCAGCAGAATGCTGCAAACCGGGCAATTGTTGACCGAGATCGCGGTCGAGGTGCCGCCGTCGCCCGCAGCGATTTCTTCGAGGATCAGCGCGAGCGCCAGCGCGTCCATGCCGGCGCCGCCATACGCTTCGGGCACCAGCACGCCGTAAGCGCCAAGCTCGGCGAGCTGACGATGCACGTCCTTCGGAAAAGTGCGCTCGCGGTCCCATTGCGCCGCATGCGGCGTAACGGCTTCGCGGACGAACGTGCGCACCGCGTCGCGGACCATCAGATGATCCTGATCAAGCACCATGGCTCGGTCTCCTCATTAGTCTCCCCACCTGTCTCTTCACCAATCTTTTTGCCTGTCTTCACCAGTCGAGCGCCGTGCCGTCGTATTGGTAGAAGCGGCCGTTGAATGCTTCATGTGCGGCTGCGGCCTGCGCGAGCACTTCACGCATGCCAGTGACGCTGCGCGCCGGATCGATCGCCGCTTGCGCGCCACCCATGTCGGTGCGCACCCAACCAGGATGCAGCGAAATACAGGTTGCGCGCGTGGCGTCCAGTGAAGCGATCTTCAGCGCGTCGTTCAGCGCGGCCTTACTCGCCCGATACAGCCAGCCGGTCGTGCCGCTTGCGTCGCCGATGCTGCCCATCTTGCTCGAAATCACCGCGAACACACCGCCCGCTTCTTCGACGAGCGGCAGCAGGATCGGCATCAACTGCATCGGACCACGCACGTTGGTATGCATGACCTGGTCGAAGTCTTCCGCCGTAATCGTCTCGATGTCTTCGGTGCGGGGCCCGTACACGCCGGACACCAGCACCGCCGCGTCGAGCCGTTCGCCGTCGAGCTTCCAGCCGAGCGCGGCGATTTCTTCGGGCGCGGTGACGTCGAGTGAAAAGGTTTCAGCGCCGAGCGCCTTCAGCGCGTCGAGCGCGGCGCCGTCGCGCGCGGTGGCGAGCACGCGCCAGCCGCTTTTCACGTACTGCCGCACGAACTCCTGGCCGATGCCGCGCGATGCACCGACGATCAACACTGTCTTCATCGAATCACCTCAAGCTTGCAAACGCCTGATAGCAGCGCGTTAAACCAGTTCAATGCCCATTGCGGTCGCTTCGCCGCCGCCGATGCACAGCGTCGCGACACCGCGCTTCAGACCGCGATTTTTCAACGCACCGATCAGCGTGACGAGAATCCGCGCGCCCGATGCGCCGATCGGATGACCGAGTGCGCAGGCGCCGCCGTTCACGTTGACCTTGTCGTGCGGCAGGTGATGTTCCTTCATTGCAGCCATCGTGACCACTGCGAACGCCTCGTTGACCTCGTACAGATCCACTTCGTCGGCGCGCCAGCCGTTCTTCTCGAACAGCTTGCGAATCGCACCGACCGGTGCGGTGGTGAACTTCGCGGGCTCCTGAGCGAAGGTGGAGTGGCCGACCACGCGGGCAAGCGGTTCGACGCCGAGACGCTTCGCGGTCGATTCACGCATCATCACGAGCGCTGCGGCGCCATCCGAAATCGACGACGAATTCGCTGCCGTCACCGTGCCGGTTTTGCTGAACGCCGGTTTGAGCGTCGGAATCTTGTCGAGGTTCGCCTTGAACGGCTGCTCGTCGTGATCGATGGTCACGTCACCCTTGCGGCTTTCCACCTTTACCGGAGCGATTTCCCACGTGAACGAACCGTCTTCATTCGCACGCTTTGCACGGTTCAGGGACTCGACGGCGAACGCGTCCTGCGCTTCGCGCGTGAAGTCGAACGAGGCCGCGCATTCCTCGGCGAAGGTGCCCATCAGACGACCTTTTTCGTAGGCGTCTTCGAGGCCGTCGTAGAACATGTGGTCGATCACCTGGCCGTGGCCCATGCGCATGCCGTTGCGCGCTTTCGGCAACAGATACGGCGCGTTCGTCATGCTCTCCATGCCGCCCGCGACGATCACATCGACCGAGCCCGCGGCCAGCATGTCGTGCGCGAACATCGCCGCGCGCATGCCGGAGCCGCACATCTTGTTGACGGTGGTGCTGCCGGTGGCGAGCGGCAAGCCGGCGCCGAGCGCGGCCTGACGCGCGGGCGCCTGGCCGAGGCCGGCGGGCAGCACGCAACCCATCACCACTTCGTCGATCTGCTCGGGTTTCAACCCGGCGCGTTGCACGGCGGCTTCAATCGCAACCGAGCCCAACTGCGGCGCGGTTAGCGTTGCGAAATCGCCCTGAAATGCCGCCATCGGCGTACGGGCCACACCTACGATTACGATCGGATCAGACTTTGTCTCGCTCATGTTTGTCTCACTCATGCGGGTTTCATTCGTGCGGGTTTCAATCATGTTTAAGCTGTTTGATCACACCTTCGACGATGGCCGGCACGTCGCCGAGCTGGGCCGCTTCGGCGGCCGCCGCATCGTTGTCTTCCTGGTACGCACCGCCGGCCGACACAGCAGCAATGCAGCGCCTATAGGTTGCATCGAGTGCCGCGGGGTCGTTGATTGTCATGCCGAGGTCGCGCACCTTGCCGTCATGCACGCCATACACCCAGCCGTGCACCGTGAGTTCCTGGCCGCGCGCCCACGCGTCATTGATGATGGTGGTCCGGCATACGTTCATAACCTGTTCAATCGCATTCAGTTCGACCAGCCGCCGATGACGCGCCTCACCGAGCGGCCACTCTTCGATCAGCGCAGCATGCTTGGTGCGCACGTCCTGCACGTGATGCAGCCAGTTATCCGCCAGACCCACGCGCCGGCCGTGCAGCGCCGCGCCGACGCCTGAGCAGCCGTAGTGACCCACCACCATGATGTGCTTGACCTTCAACAGATCGACGGCGAACTGGATCACAGAAAGGCAATTCAGATCCGTATGCACCACCACGTTGGCGATATTTCTGTGCACGAACACTTCGCCTGGCGGCAGGCCGATGATCTGGTTGGCCGGCACGCGCGAATCGGAACAGCCGATCCACAGATATTCGGGTGTCTGCTGGTGCGCGAGACGCGAGAAGTACTCCGGGTCTTCTGAGAGCTTGCGGGCCACCCACGCGTCGTTGTTGTCGAACAGGTGGGCAAGCGGATTGGCAGCGGGAGAATCGTTCGTGTTCATGTTGAGTCTTGGCGGTTGCTCGACCGATTGACCGGTCGATGTCGTTGCATAAGGTTCGGACGATGCATTCAACGATGCGGGCAGCGCATAGTGCTTACGCCACGCGCACGGTGCGTTCATCTGCCTGGTTCTCCGGGATGCCGGACGCCGCATCGGCGAAGCGTTCCGGATAGCGGATGCAGAAGCGCACGCTGCTGTCGTACGGGAAAAAGTCGGGCAGTTCGCCTTTCAATAGATGATCCTTGTGCCGTTGCCACAGCGCTGGATCGAAGAAGTCCGCGTGATGTTGCATGAAGGACCGGCGCACGCGTGGATCGCCGAGCAGAAACGTGCCGTATGTCTCCGGGAAAATGTCGTGCGGGCCGACCGAATACCACGGCTCGCCCGACATTTCGTCTTCCTCGTAACGCGGCGCCGGCACCGCGCGCACGTTGCATTCCGTCAGGTATTCGATTTCATCGTAGTCGTAGAACACGACGCGGCCGTGACGCGTCACGCCGAAGTTCTTGTACAGCATGTCGCCAGGGAAGATGTTCGCCTGCATCAATTCCTTGATCGCGTTGCCATATTCCTTGATGCCGTGCTCGACGTCGTCATCGCTGCCGTTCTGCAGGAACAGGTTGAGCGGTACCATCCGGCGTTCGATATACATGTGGCGAATCACCAGGTTGTCGCCGTCGTATTCGATCAAGGACGGCACTTCCTTTTCGAGTTCGCGCAACAGCGCTTCGTCGAGCCGCGAAATGGGCAGCGCGACGCTCGAATATTCGAGCGTGTCGGCCATGCGGCCCAAACGGTCATGACGCTTGACGAGCTGATACTTCCGCTTGATCTGCTCGCGCGTGGTTTCCTTCGGCGGCGGAAAGTGGTCTTTGATCAGCTTGAATACGTACGGAAACGACGGCAACGTGAACACCAGCATCACGAGCCCCTTGATGCCGGGCGCGATGATGAACGGATCGCTGGAATGCTTCAGATGGTGCAGCAGATCGCGATAGAACAGATTCTTACCCTGCTTCTGCAAGCCCACCGAGGTATAGATTTCCGCCTTCGGTTTGCCCTGCATGATCGTGCCGAGAAACTCGACGTAAGCGGAGGGCACTTCCATGTCCACCAGGAAGTACGAATGCGAGAAACTGAAGATAATCAGCAACTGGTCGCGTTTGAGCAGCACCGTATCGAGCGCGAGCACGCCGGGCTTTACATGGCGCAGCGGCACAGCGAATGGCAGCAACAGATCGCCGTTGATGATCCGTCCGACGATATACGCCGACTTGTTCCGAAAGAACAGTGACGAAAGCACGTGAATCTGGAAGTTGGGCGCTTCGTCGAACACACCGAACGCGTCGTGGATCGCTTGCATGACGCATTGGACGTCGCGCGTCAGGTCTTCGAACGGCGGCTCCAGCTGGAAGTTCGTGACGATGCGCTCGAGCGTCGCGGCAAGACCGTCCTTGCCGGGGTAATACGCGCGATAGGTCGGCTTCGCCGCCGGTTCGTCGTTCTCGATGTATTCGGTCGAGATCGCGGGACGCACGAAAATGAAGTCGTTGTTGAAGTACGAACGGTGCAGGATCTTGCAGCACACCGAATTGAAGAACGTCTCCGCGCACTCGGGCTGGCGGTGTGTGGTCAGCAGGCCGATGTAGTGGAGTTTGATCTGCTGCCACACTTCGTCGTCGATATTCTCGGCGTCGTATTCGTCTTCGAGCAGTTCGACGCATTCCTCGACGCGATCGTCATACGAGGTGATGCGCTCGCGCGCCAGCGTTTGCAGGCCATGCCAGTCTGCGGCTTCGAAGAGCGTTTTGGCATGGATCGCGGCGTCACGGAAGATGCGGTAGTGCCGATCGAATCCTTCGAGCATCGTCTGGGCGACGTCAAAGCCGATCTGTGACGACAGCAGTTTGGGAAAGTGATTCATGTCGGCCGTGCATTCATCCCATGTCGTGAAGACACCCATGATTGTATCGTCCGGGTGCACCCGCGGCGCGTCGCGCCGTTCTCCGCTCAGGCGGACCTGGTCTCGCGTGAACCGCCTTCCAGCAACGCGCGCGCCTGAGTTTCGTATTGCGCGAGGTCTTCGAGCGTTGCGTTCAGATCTTCCAGTTGACGTTCGAGCACGTCGCGATGTCGCGCCACCGTGGCAAGGAAGGCCTGCAATTGCGGCACGGTGTCGGTCGGCGACTCGTAGACGTCGAGCAGATCGCGGATCTCCGACAGCGTGAAGCCGAGGCGCTTGCCGCGCAGCGTGAGCTTCAGGCGGGTCCGGTCGCGGCCCGAATAGACGCGCCGCAAGCCGCTCGATCCCTCGCGGCTGGGCGAGAGTAAACCCTGGTCTTCGTAGAAGCGGATCGCCCGCGGCGTGACGTCGAATTCCCGCGCGAGCTCGGTGATCGTGTATTGCGTGTTCATCGGGGCATCCCGTAGCCGGGCAGAAAATCGGATTGAACGATAGAATCGACGTTTACGTTATCGTCAACTTGATCGAAACGCAACTACGGCGCAATACGGCACCGGCATGTCCCGGCCGGGCCGCAACCACGCCATCCGGCATCGCATACCTCGCCATGCCGGACGGCCGACGGAGGAAGACAATCACAATGAATGCACTCGAACATCAACTCGACTACCCGTTCAAGGACACCTTGCCCGAAGCGGGCCAGACGATGGAAGTCGCGCCCGGCGTGTTCTGGCTGCGCATGCCGCTGCCGTTCGCCCTCGACCACATCAACCTGTGGCTGCTACGCGATGAGATCGACGGTCAACAAGGCTGGACGGTAGTCGACTGCGGTATTACGTCGGACACGATCAAGGAGAACTGGGAGAAAGTGTTCGACTCGGTGCTCGACGGCCTGCCGGTGCTGCGCGTGATCGTCACGCATTGCCACCCGGACCACATTGGCCTTGCGCACTGGATTTGCAGCGGCGGCGACAAGAAACGCTGGGACGTGCGCTTGTGGATGACGCTTGGCGAATACATGCAGGCCCGCGTGATGGCGGCAGGCGACGGCTCCAATGCAGGCGGTGAGGGCGCGGCGCGCCATTTCGCGCGTCACGGCCTGAACGACGAGACGTCGCTCGAGAAGCTGCGCAATCGCACGAGCTACTACTCGAGCCTCGTGCCGGCGATTCCTGGGCAGTACCGCCGCCTGCGCGAAGCCGATGGCGTGAAGATCGGCGGCAAGACGTGGCGCGTGGTAACGGGCTTCGGCCATTCGCCGGAACACTGCGCGTTGCATTGCGAAGAGACGGGCACGCTGATCTCCGGCGACATGGTGCTGCCGCGTATTTCGACCAACGTCTCGGTGTTCGACATGGAACCCGAAAGCACGCCGCTCGCGCTGTATCTGGAATCGCTCGGCCGCTACGAGACGATGCCTGAAGACACGCTCGTGCTGCCGTCGCATGGCAAGCCGTTTCGTGGCGTGCGTACGCGGATCAAGCAGTTGCGCGAGCATCATGACGCGCGCCTTGCCGAGGTGATGGCGGCATGTACGGAGAAACCGTGTAGCGCCGCTGACATCGTGCCAATCATGTTCCGCCGTCAGCTCGACATCCATCAGATGACATTCGCGATGGGCGAAGCACTCGCGCACCTGCATCTTCTGTGGCACGCGGGCAAGCTCGCGCGGAGCGAGAACGCGGATGGCTTGATCCGTTTTGCGACGGCCTAATGCGCCGCAGTCTTGGCGCTGTCAGTGTTTTCTGAACGGTTTGACGGGCTAGCGCCGTAGCGACGTCAGTGTTTTTCGATTGTCAGGCGCGAATTTACGTTAGTTCAATTAATCGTCGCTTTAACGAGCTTGCGAATGCCTTTCTGTCACTAGAATGCGACCCCATTTAGGTAGTAATGGGAGAAAACAAAGTGAGCAGATTGGCGTTTGTTAGATGGGTGATCGCATGCATCATCCCGATTGTGCTTTTCGGTTGTGGTGGCAGTATTGACAGCGGGAACAGCGGCAGTGCTGACGGCGGGAGAGCCGACAATGCATCCCCCCCGCAGGCTGCCGCCACGGTGATGATCTACGTAGTTGGGTCGGATCTCGAGTCGAAAAGCAATCAGGCTAGCAACAACCTGAAGGATCTGGTCGCGGCAACCGCGTCAAAGGACGTGAACGTCGTCGTCACCACCGGCGCGGCAAACAAGAAGGACCCTGCTGGTCTGGTTACCGACTGGACTACGGTTCGCCGATATGTCGTCCAGAACGGCAAACTCCAGTTAAAGGAGGATCTCGGCAAAGCGAACATGCTTGAATCGAAAACCTTGTCCGACTTCGTGATATGGGCCCGAAACGCATATCCGGCGACGAACTATCGCCTGGTCATGTGGGACCACGGCGGCGGAACCCAAGGGTTCGGCACAGACGAGATGTTCCCTGACTCGCCGTCGATGTCGCTGCCGGCAATGCAGACGGCGCTCGCCACTGCGAAACAGCAGACAGGTATCCACTTCGACCTGATCGGCTTCGACGCGTGCTTGATGGCGACTACCGAGGTGGCATCTGCACTTGCACCGTATGCGGACTATCTGGCCGCGTCGGAGGAACTGGAGCCCGGCAGTGGCTGGGATTACCGCACCGTGTTCTCGTCGCTCGCGGCGCAGCCGACGATGGATCCGGTGCAGTTTGGCCGGATCATCACAGATAGCTACATCGCACGCCAGAAAAAAGAAAGCGACGAGCAGGTGGCTTCCGGCGCGCTGGCACGTGCAGACTCAGACATCACGTTCTCAGTGACCGACCTCAGCCGGGTTGCCGCGATCACCGAAGCGCTCGCGCCGTTTGCGGATGAGTTGTCGTCGTACGCGCAACGGTCCACTGACAACTGGACGCGCCTGGCGCGCGAGCGCGTATTGACAACGAGCTTCGGCGCGATGTCGTCGCATAACCACATTGCTGATTTGGCCGACCTGGGCGTCTTTGCAGACAGACTGACGGCGGCCGGTATAACCACTGACACCGGCAGGCGGGTTTCGTCGGCGGTGCGTAACGCAGTTGTGTATCGGGTGAATGGGCAGCTGGCCCTGTCGGCCACCGGCTTGAGCATCTATTTCCCATCGCGACAGCTCACGCAGGATGACAGCACGCAGTACGCCAAGCTCGACTTCTCGCCTTCCTACAAGTCGCTGATCAACGCGTATGTGAAGTTCGCTGACCTGCAGACGCCGCTTATCACGATCGACACCAGCCGCTCGAGTGGTGCGATGCTTCGGGCGGCGGTGACGAGCGCTTTCGGTCAGAAGGACGCTGGACTCTACATGACATCGCCGACCCAGACTCCGGGCGTCGTGCAGGTGCTAGCAGGCCGCCCGATCGGTGTTGGTTCGTCTCTGTCAGGTGGCATCACGACGAAGATGGACGACGAATGGTACTGGCTCAACGGCCGCCTTGCCACCGTAGAATTACTGGCGGACGAGACGCGCATGATCGACGGCGCCGAGCAAACCGTGTCTTCGTTGGGCGTGGGCGTGTTTGTGAACAATGAATTTTCAGTTCTCGTTTTCGAACGCGTCGAAGGCTCGGAAACGTTGACGTTCGTCGGCCGATACGAGGGTGAGTCGAGTTCGTCCATCTCGGTTTCTCCACGCACCGACAACGACATCAAATCTACCGACAAGGTCGCGCTGGCGATTGTGAGCTACGATCTGGTAAAGCAAGACGTGGTTTCGGTTCAACCGTCTGAAATGACCTTCGACGCTGGCAAGCTGGAGTTGAAGCAGCTTGGGGTGCAGTCGGTGACAAGTGACTTGCGGATGATGGTTAGCGACTTCCGGGAAACCTCCCAGATGACCGCCCCGATCCCGCACAGCTTCTGATTTTTTGCTGCGGCGTTCCGCTGACGCGGCGCGCCGCAGCAAAGTGCCCCTTCCATCCCTACGCAATTGAGCAGCGACAGCAAAGGGCGTATACCCCGCACCCTGCTGAGTGTGGATTCACGCGCCGGCTTCACGAAAGCCACGTGGACAGCATGGCCCGTCGTGCGTGACGGCCGTGCCTGGATGCATCAACGCTTGCTCTTCGGCGGCCCTGCCTTCGGCTGCCTCGGTGGACGCCCGGATCCCCGCGAGATTTTCGTAAATTAGCTATGAGGTGGCTTGAGCCGCGTCCAGCAAATCAAGGCGCAAGCCGAAAACACGGGCGTACGTTTCGTGAATGAGTTGCGAGACTCCTGCTTCTTGCCATGATGCGAGCCGTCGCGAGCAAGGCAATGCCCGAACGGACCAGAACCTCTTGCGGCAGCTGATTTCACCCAATGCCGGAGCGCGGCACGAACATGATGCCCGTCAGCGCGGCACGGTCGGGAGTCGGTCCGCGTATTGGCGATTACGCGGTGCCCGAGCAGGTAAATGCGGTTTGATGAGTAACTAGAATTCGTCGCCAATGAATTCTCTAGGTATCGCTTCCTGTTGGACAAAACAAGACGGGAAGTTAACCCCAAGTCAAAAAGGTTAGCAGACCCAAAACCTGATTTCGCAACAGCTTCCAAGTCATGGCTAGCGAACCACGACCGCGCCGAAGTCCTGCCGTCCGAATGGACTCACGCGATAGCCGCTCACGTTTGTACGCGTAATGGCCGCTGCGGTCGGATAACCCAGCGGAATCCACAACGCCTGATCGTGGATGATCTGCTGCGCCTGTTCATATGCCTTCGCGCGCTTGCTCTGATCGGGCGTCGCTTTGCCGTCGGCGATCAGCTTGTCCAGATCCTGATCGCAGAAGCGCGCGAAATTGATCCCAGACTTCACCGCATTGCAGCTGAAGAGCGGTGACAGATAGTTATCCGGATCGCCGTTATCGCCAGCCCAGCCCATGAACAGCGTGTCATGCTGGCCTTGTTTGGCCTGCTTGATCAGCTCGCCCCATTCGATCACCTTCACATCCGCCTTCACGCCGATCTTGGCGAAGTCGGCTTGCAGCAGTTCGGCGCCGGCCTTCGGATTCGGGTTCAGCACGCTACCGTTCGGACGCACCCAGATCGTCGTTTCGAAGCCGTTCGGATAGCCCGCGTCGGCGAGCAGTTTCTTCGCCTTCACCGGATCGTACGGCCACGCTTTCACGGCTTTGTCGTAGCTCCACGTGTTCGGCGGATACGGATTGACGGCCGGCGTCGCGGTGTTGTCGAAGATCGCCTTCAGGTACGTGGTGCGATCGAATGCCATGTTCAGAGCCGCACGCACCTTCTGGTTGTCGAGCGGTTTTTTCTGCGTGTTCAGGGCGACGAAGGCGGTCATGAACGCGGGCGTTTGCACGATGGCGAGCGACTTGTCGCTCTTCGCTTCAGCGAGATCCTGGGGCTTCGGCGACAGCGCGATCTGACATTCGCCTGCTTTGACCTTTTGTGCGCGTACCGTGGCGTCCGGCGTGATCGCGTAGATCAGGCGGTCGATTTTCGGCTTGGCGCCCCAGTACGTCGGGTTCACGTCGTAGCGGATGACCGCGTCTTTGGTGTAGCTCTTCAGCGCGAACGGACCGGTGCCGATCGGTTTCGAATTCAGGTCGATCTGTTGGCCGGCTTTGAGCAGCTGATCGGCGTATTCAGCCGAATAGATCGAGGCGAAACCCATCGTCAGGATCGACACGAAGGTCGCATCCGGCGCGTTCAGTTCGAACTTGACGGTGTCGCCGTCGACCTTGCTGATCGACTTGATGAGCTTCGGCAAGCCCATCGATTGCGCGTGCGGGAAGCCGCTTGCGCCCGCCACCTTGTGCCACGGATTGCTGTCGTTGAGCATGCGGTCGAACGTGAAGACGACGTCGTCGGCATTCAGCGCGCGGGTGGGCTTGAAGTAGTCGGTGGTCTGGAATTGCACGTTCGGGCGCAGATGGAACGTGTAGGTGAGGCCGTCGGCGCTCACGTCCCACTTGTCGGCCAGCGCGGGCACGACTTTCTTCGCAGCCTCGTCGTATGAGACGAGCGAATTGAAGATCACGTCGGCCGACGCATTGGTCGTGACGAGTGAATTGAACTGCACGACATCGAAGCCGTCGGGGCTCGACTCGGTACAGACGGTCAGCGGTTTGGCGAGCACGAGCGCGGGCGCCGTGAACAGTACGGCGGCTGCGAGCAGTTTGAAGCGCATAGGATCTCCCATAACAAGCGCAGTCAGGCAGTGCGTCTGGTTGTGTGGTTGTATTCCGTTGACGGGTGGCGACCGGTCTGGCCGTCGTCTTTATTGTGATACGTTTCCGGCGCTGGCGCATGGTTTGGATACTGCGCTACATGCACGTCCTCGCCTTCGCGAAAGCTTATCGAAGGGTGGTTGCGGCGACAACAACTTAATCCGCATATCCATATGGGCTGAGTGTGTCGGTGCTCCTGGCGCCGCTCATGACGCAGCCGCGCGCTGCATCAGGTAACCGATGCCTTCGACCGCGCGCACGCCGTACCACGACACCAACTCCCCATCGATCAACTCAATGCGCTTGCCGGCCAGACGCGGGTCACGCTTCAGCGCGTCGCAATGTGCTTGTGTGAAGCGATATGGCTCGCTGGAAAGCAGTATGCGATCGACGCCGGCAAGCCACGGCGCATGGTCGAAGTCGAGCACGGGATAACGCGCTTCGCCGGTCGCGCCGCCTTGCACGTCGGGCAGCGTCTGCCAGTTCACGAGCCTCAGCATCGCGGCGATGTAGGTATCGCGCGCCACCGTCATCCATGGTTCGCGCCAGATCAGATACAGCACGTTTTGCTTGGGAAACGCCTGCGCCGCAGCCTCATGCAGACGTATTTCGAGCGCTTCGCTCAAGCGCCGCGCTTCCTGCTCGCGGTCGAAGATCGCGCCCAGCAGCGCGTACAGCGAGAGGTTGTCCTGCGGCGTCTGCGGATGGGTCACGACAATGTGCGGCACGAACGCACGCAATTGCTCGACGGTATCGCGCTCGTTTTCGTCGATATTGACAATCAGATGGGTGGGCCGCAAAGCGCGAATCGCGTCGACATTCACGGACTTGGTGCCGCCGACCTTGCGCACCTGCCGCACCTGATTGTGTGGATGCACGCAAAAACCGGTGCGGCCGACAATCTGCCTGTCGAGTCCCAGAGCGAATAGCAATTCGGTGATGCTCGGCACCAGCGAGACGATGCGGGTATTGGCGCTGCCCATTTCGTGCGCGACGCCGGCTGCATCGACCGCACGGGGCTGCATGACTTACTCGGTGGCGGCGCGCGGT
This sequence comes from Paraburkholderia sediminicola, assembly GCF_902859805.1. Classification (GTDB taxonomy): domain Bacteria; phylum Pseudomonadota; class Gammaproteobacteria; order Burkholderiales; family Burkholderiaceae; genus Paraburkholderia; species Paraburkholderia sediminicola. The sequence goes on from NZ_CADIKC010000005.1 coordinate 125,590, forward strand.
TTGCGCGGTGCGCGTTCGAAGGCGCGGTCGTAGAGCCAGCGCGGCAGCACGTGCAGCAGCATTGCCACGATGCGCATCTGCCATGGGAACACAGCAAACGCGGTTTGACGCTCGACGGCCCCGGCGACCTTCACCGCGAAGCGGTCAGCGTCCATCAGGAACGGCATGGTGTACGGGTTGTGCTCGGTCATCGGCGTGCGGATATAGCCGGGGGCGATCGTGACTACGCCGACGCCGAGCGGCCGCATCTCGACACGCAGCGCTTCCAGATACTTGAGCGCCGCCGACTTCGACGCGCTGTACGCGCCCGACCCCGGCAAGCCGCGTACGCTGGCGACGCTCGCGATCCCGACCAGCGTGCCTTTCTTCGCCGCGACCATGGCGGCGGCGAACGGCTCGAAGGTGGCGACCATGCCGAAATAGTTGATATCCATTACTTCGCGGAACGTGCGCAAATCGCCGTGCCCGGTAACCGCACCGCGGCTGATACCGGCATTGGCGATCACGATGTCCGGCAAGCCGTGCTGCGTGATGAACTGCGCGGCCGCTTCGGCGAGCGCCTCGGCGTCGCGGACGTCGACGGAATAGGTGGAGATGGAATTCTGCGGATGGGACTGCTGGAAGGCGGCGAGGGCGTCGCCGCGGCGGGCGACCAGGCCGAGAATCGCGCCGCGCCGCGCATATTCGGCGGCGAGCGCGAGGCCGATGCCACTCGAGGCGCCGGTAATGAAAACCTTCAGGGGGGGGCTCATTCCGGCGCCTTCAACATCACATCTTCTTGGCGCGGACCTGCTGCACCAGGTAGTCGAGCACCTGGATCGTGCCCGGCAGGCTGTTGGTCGCAGCCGGGCCGGTTTCATACTTGCCTTGCACGGCGAGCGTCGGCACGCCGTCGATCTTGTAGTCGTCCATCAGCTTCTTGTCTTTTTGCAGCGCGCTTTGCGTCGAGAACGAGTTGTACGCGTCCATGTACTTCTTCGGATCGACGCCGTTCTTCGCGAGGAACTTGGCCTGGTCTTCCGGCGTCAGCAGGTAGTTCTTGTTGACGTGGATTTCGTTGAAGACCTTCGGCGTGAGTTGCGTGGCGAGGCCGAGTGCGTCAAGCGCGTGGTACATCTTCGAGTGCGGAATGAAGTCGTCACGGAAGGCAACCGGCACGCGCTTGAACACCACGTCCGGACCTTGCTTCTTCACCCATGCTTCGAGGTACGGGTTGAATTCATTGCAGTGCGGGCAGCCGTACCAGAAGAATTCGGTGACTTCGATCTTGCCGGCCGGCACGTCCGTAGGTTGCGGCGTGGACAGCACGGTGTAGTCCTTGCCCGAAACCGGCGCGGCCGGCGATGCATGCGCCGTGGCGGCAACCAGGCCCAGCGAGAGGAACAGAATGCTCAGCAGTTTTTTCATGTTGTGATGACCCAAGTAGGCGGTAAAACGGTGGCGCCACGCAAATGCCCGTCACCGTTTTCAATGTCGGCGTTAGACGCTCTAGTCGTCCGTTGTGCTTGTCGGTTGAGCTTGTGACTCGCGCCGCACGCCGATAGTTCGGCGGCGGCGCGTTCCGGCAAATCACGGTTTGTTTATTGTTGGCTTATTGCTTCGTAAAGCGGATCACGGCTGTATCCACGCCCGCGTCGGACAGACGCTGACGGCTCGAATTCATATCCTCGAACTTCGAGAACGGGCCGATCCGCACGCGGTAGTACGTCACGCCGCCCGCATCGCGCTGCGTGACCTTCGATTCGAAGCCCTGGAAGGCGAGACGCGCACGCTGCTGCTCGGCGTCGGCCGAGGTCTTGTAGGCGCCCACTTGCAGGAAGTAGCCCGTGTTCGCGTCACCCGCTGTCGGCGCCGCGCCTGAACCCGGCTTGGCGTTGGCAGCCGTGGTGGGCGACGTGCCCTTCGGTGCGGAGCCTGCCGCGGTGGCGGCCGGTGCGCTTGCGCCCTGCGGCTTCTTCACCGGTGCGGTGGCCGTGCCGTTGCCGTTATCCTGCGCGGGTTTCGGTGCGACTGCCGTGCCGTTCGCATTGCCGTTCGACGGCGGCACTTCGACGATTTGCGGTTCTTCCAGCATGCCCGACTGCGTCTGCGCGTTGGTCTGACCCGGTGCGGTGTTCGGCGGCGCCGGTTGCGCGGCTTGCGGCACCGGCTGCCCCGGCGTCTTGCCTTGCAGCGGACGGTTCGGGTCGTATTGCTGCGCCTGGCTCGCGCCGGTGTCGGGCGCCGCGGGCGGCGCGACCTTCGAGACGAACGGCGTAGGCGCACGGGTGATATACAGCGCCACCACTACCGCGATCGCGAGACCGACGATCAGGCCCAGCACGATGCCGAGAAAAGTCCCCCCGGTTTGTTTCGATTGCGATTGCTTTGTTGTGCGGCGTGGTTTTGCCATCGTATGAATCACCTGCAAAAAGAATCCTGGAACGGCCGTCGATTATAACGACGGCCGCATGCATGTTGCGCCGGAGGACTTACATCTTGACGGGAGCGGAGACGCCGATCGTCGCGAGACCGTTGGCCAGCACCTGACGTGTGGCCGCAAGCAGCGCGACGCGTGCATTGCGCTCGGCAGCGTCGTCGACCAGCACGCGTTCGGCTCTGTCATTGTAGAACGAGTGGAATTCCCCGGCGAGGTCGCGCAGATAGAACGCGACCGCGTGCGGCGCGAGTTCGCCTGCGGCGTGCTCGAGCATGTCCGGGAATTCGGCGAGCTTGTTCAGCAAGGCCATGGCGCGTTCGCTGGTGAGCGGCGACACATCCACCGTGGACAGCGTGCTCTCGTCCGTGTTGTAGCGCGCCTTGCACTCCGCGATGACCGAGCAGATCCGAGCATGCGCATACTGCACGTAATGCACCGGATTTTCGTCGTTCTGTTTCAACGCCAGGTCGATGTCGAATACGAATTCCGTGTCCGCCTTGCGCGAGATCAGGAAGAAGCGCACGGCGTCGCGGCCGCGGCGAATCGTCTCTTCGTCGATCAGGTCGACGGCGGCTTCCGAGCCCGGCGTCGCGCCGCCCGACCATTCGATCAGGTCGCGCACCGTCACATAGCTGCCCGCGCGCTTGGAGATTTTCACCTCTTCGCCGTTGCGCATCACCGTGACCATCTTGTGCAGGATGTAGTCGGGATAGCCCTTCGGAATGCCGACGCCGAGACCCTGCAGGCCGGCGCGCACGCGCGCGATCGTGCCGTGGTGGTCCGAGCCCTGAATGTTGATGACCTTGGTGAAGCCGCGTTCCCACTTGGCGACGTGGTAGGCGACGTCCGGCACGAAGTACGTGTAGGTGCCGTCGCTCTTGCGCATCACGCGGTCTTTGTCGTCGCCGTCGTCGGTGGTGCGCAGCCACAGCGCGCCTTCCTGTTCATAGGTCTTGCCGGCGGCGATCAGCGCCTCGACGGTCTTTTCGACCCGGCCTTCCTTGTACAGCGACGACTCCAGGTAGTACTCGTCGAACTTCACGCCGAAGGCCTGCAAGTCCATGTCCTGCTCGCGGCGCAGGTAGGCGACCGCGAAGCGGCGGATCGCTTCGAGGTCTTCGACGTCGGCCGCGCCCGTGACGGGTTCGCCGTCGCTCGCGGCAACCGTGACGCCGTTCAGATAGTCTTTGGCGATGTCGGCGATGTACTCGCCGTTGTACGCCGAGGCCGGCCAGCCTTCGTCGCCTGGGGCGAGCCCACAGGCGCGTGCCTGGGTCGACAGGGCGAGCGTCTGGATCTGCACGCCGGCGTCGTTGTAATAGAACTCGCGGTGCACGTCCCAGCCTTGGCTAGCCAGCACGTTCGAGAGCGCGTCGCCGAGCGCGGCCTGACGGCCGTGGCCGACGTGCAGCGGGCCGGTTGGGTTGGCCGAGACGAATTCGATCAGCACATGCTTGCCGGCTTCGCGCTGCGAACGGCCGAAGGCGTCCTTTTCAGCGAACACCGCGGCGATCACCGCCTGTTTGGCGGCGGCCGCGAGGCGCAGGTTGATGAAGCCGGGGCCGGCCACTTCGGCGGCTTCCACGAGCCCCTTGGCTCCCGGCCGCGCGAGCAGCGAGTCGACGATCTGTTGCGCCAGTTGGCGCGGGTTGGCGCGCAGCGGCTTGGCGAGTTGCATCGCCACATTGCAGGCGACGTCGCCGTGCGCGGCGACCTTGGGACGCTCCAGCGTGATCGTGGGCGACACGAAGGCGGCTTCGCTCGCGCCCTGGGTTGCGTCGGCAACCTGCTTCACCGTGTCGGCGAGCAGTGTTTCGAGGGTATGTTTGTGTGCAGGCAGCATGCTTGTTGCGAGTCCAGTGAGGCAATCCGGTGATGCGGAAGAAGCGGCGGCGGCGCGCGAGGCGCAGCCGATTCGTCAGAAGCGTGGAAAGCGGCGCTGCACCGGCCGGGATGCGCCGGGCACTTCGGGGCGTCATCAGGCACGTAGCGTGCAACGTGTCTGGCGCGGTGTGCGGCGCGCTTTTCCGTCCAGACGGATTTTAGCAGGTGCTAATATGTTCAATGAGATGCCCACCAAGGGCCGTGGCCGCCGTGCCTGATCGGCGTGTCAACGTAACGCGCGCCGACGGTCGGCTTACAGCCGTTCGCGCGTCAATCCAACATAACGAAAAAGGGAACAGTCATGCTGATTACTTTCAAATGTCGCGCCGCTCCGGACGTGATGATGCTGGAAAATCTCGCTCAGTACCTGGTCGGCATTGTCGGCAAGCGCCTGGGTGAGCGGGGTGTCATCACCCACGACGAACTGAGCGTCGCGATCACGAAACTCGAATCGGCCATCCACACCGACAAGCAGGAACGTGCCGAGCACGACGGCCATTTTCACGAAGGCGAAGACGGCCACGAGCATCATGAGATCCCGCCGGGACTCGCCCAGCGTGCGTATCCGTTCCTCGACATGCTGCGCGCCGCGCAGAAGGAAAACGCGGATATCGTCTGGGGTCTCTGATCCCGCGGCGGTCCGCCGACGGTCGTGTTCGCCGCGCTCGCGGCGCTGGTCGTGACGTGTCAATGAAAAGAGCCCGCATTCGCGGGCTCTTTGTCTTTCACGGGTCTTAACGGCCCGTCTGCCGAAACGGCTTACTGGCTGGCGGCGTCAGCCGGGGCGGCCATCGGTGCCGACGCACCCTTCTTCATTTTCTGCTTCTTGGGCTTCTTGACGTGCTTCACGGTCGGCGGTGAATACGAACTGACCGAACTCGACGCGGCGGGGGCAGCGGGCTGGGCCAGCGCCACCGAGGCGCCTGCGGCGAGCGAAACAGCAGTCAATAACAGCGTCAGCTTCTTCATACGATTTTCTCCGTTGACGATTGCAATTTGATAAGCCGACGCGTTTTGGCCGCGTCTGGCGGGTTGATGCCGTTTCAGTCTACAAAGCCGAAAATTACACTGCCGCAAATATTCAGCCTAGCGTGCCCGATATAGTAGGTCGCCCGCCCCGCAAGGCTTACAGCAAAGGCGCCAAGGCCCGCTCAGCGTCTGTTTTCGACAACGACATGCGTTTTGCGTAGTCTTCCAGCTGGTCCTGGCCGATCTTGCCGACCGAGAAATAGGTGCTGTCCGGATGCGCCAGGTAGAAGCCGGAGACGCTGGCCGCCGGCAGCATGGCCAGCGATTCGGTCACGCTCATGCCGATTTCAGTGGCTTGCAGCACGTCGAACATGTCGCGTTTCACAAGGTGGTCCGGGCAGGCCGGATAGCCCGGCGCCGGACGGATGCCGTGGTACTTTTCCGCGATCAGGTCTTCGTTGGAGAGGGTCTCGGCGTTCGCGTAGCCCCACAGGTCGCGCCGCACGCGGGCATGCAGCCCTTCGGCAAAGGCTTCGGCGAAGCGGTCGGCGAGCGCTTTGAGCATGATCGCGCTGTAGTCGTCGTGATCCTTTTCGAACTGCTTTTCCTTCACGTCTACGCCCAGACCCGCCGTGACCGCGAACATGCCGATGTAGTCGGCCACGCCTGACTCCTTCGGCGCGATGAAGTCGGCGAGCGAGCGGTTGGGGCGCATCACACCGTCCACCACCGGCCGCACGCTTTGCTGGCGCAGGTTGCGCCACGTGAGGGCGACTTCCGAGCGCGATTCGTCCGTGTAGATTTCGATGTCGTCGTCGTTCACGGTGTTGGCCGGCAGCAGCGCGATCACGCCGTTAGCCTGCAGCCAGCGGCCCTGGATCAGGCGCGCGAGCATCGACTTGCCGTCCGAGAACACGCGGCGGGCCGATTCGCCGACGATCTCGTCGTTCAGGATCGCCGGATATGGGCCGGCCAGGTCCCAAGTCTGGAAGAACGGACCCCAGTCGATGTAGTTCGCCAGCTCGTTCAGATCGAAGTTCCTGAACACGCGACGGCCGATGAACTTCGGCTTGACCGGCTGGTAGCCGGCCCAATCGACCTTGGTCTTGTTCGCGCGCGCTTCGGCGAGCGTGACCATGGGCAGGGCCTTCTTGTTGGCGTGCTGGTCGCGGATGCGGTCGTAGTCGGTCTTGAGTTCGTCGACGTACTTCGCTGCGCCTTCATCGGAGAGCAGGCTCGAGGCCACGGAGACCGAGCGCGACGCGTCCGGTACGTACACCACCGGGCCTTCGTAATGCGGTGCGATCTTCACTGCGGTGTGCACGCGCGAGGTGGTCGCGCCGCCGATCAGGAGCGGAATCTTCTTGATGCGGAAGTAGTCGTCGCGCTGCATTTCCGAGGCAACGTAGGCCATTTCTTCGAGGCTCGGCGTAATCAGACCGGACAGGCCGATGATGTCCGCGCCCTCGACCTTCGCTTTGGCAAGAATGTCGTTGCACGACACCATCACGCCCATGTTGACCACTTCGAAGTTATTGCACTGAAGCACCACCGAGACGATGTTCTTGCCGATGTCGTGCACGTCGCCCTTCACCGTAGCGATGACGATCTTGCCCTTCGCGCGCACGTCGGCGCCGGCTTCGGCCATCAGCTTCTTTTCTTCTTCGATGTACGGGATCAGATGCGCGACGGCCTGCTTCATCACGCGCGCCGACTTCACGACCTGCGGCAGGAACATCTTGCCCTGACCGAACAGGTCGCCGACGATATTCATGCCGTCCATCAGCGGGCCTTCGATCACGTTGATCGGACGGCCGCCGGCTGCGGCGATCTTCGCGCGCACCTCTTCGGTATCTTCGACGATGAAGTTGGTGATGCCGTGCACCAGCGCATGCGACAGACGCTTCTCGACGGGCTGATTACGCCACTCGAGGTTCTCTTCCTTCTTCGCGGCGCCGGTCTTGAACTTGTCGGCGATTTCCAGCAAACGATCGGTGCCGTCTTCACGACGATTCAGCACGACGTCTTCAACGCGCTCGCGCAACTCCGGATCAAGGTCGGCATACACGCCGAGCTGACCCGCGTTGACGATGCCCATGTCCATCCCCGCCTGAATCGCGTGATAGAGGAACACGGTGTGGATCGCCTCGCGCACCGGATCGTTGCCGCGGAACGAGAACGACACGTTCGACACGCCGCCGCTGATCTTCGCGTAGGGCAGGTTTTCCTTGATCCAGCGCGTGGCGTTGATGAAGTCGACGGCGTAGTTGTTGTGCTCTTCGATGCCGGTCGCAATCGCAAAGATGTTCGGATCGAAGATGATGTCTTCCGGCGGGAAGCCGACTTCGTTCACGAGGAAATCGTAGGAGCGTTTGCAGATCTGCGTCTTGCGTTCGAACGTATCGGCCTGACCTTGCTCGTCGAAGGCCATTACGACCGCGGCCGCGCCATAGCGGCGAATCAGGTTCGCATGATGACGGAACGCTTCTTCGCCTTCTTTCAGCGAGATCGAATTGACGATCGCCTTGCCTTGCACGCACTTCAGGCCCGCTTCGATCACGTCCCACTTCGACGAATCGATCATGATCGGCACGCGCGCGATGTCCGGTTCCGACGCGATCAGATTCATGAAGCGGACCATCGCCGCTTTCGAATCGAGCATGGCCTCGTCCATGTTGACGTCGATGATCTGCGCGCCGTTTTCGACCTGCTGCCGGGCGACCGCGATCGCGTCGTCGAACTGGTCGTTCAGGATCATTCGCGCGAACGCCTTCGAACCCGTCACGTTGGTGCGTTCACCGACGTTGATGAAGAGCGTCCCGGACGTGACGTTGAACGGCTCGAGGCCGGAAAGGCGCATGGTGTGATCGGTCATGGCGTAGGTGCGGTTCGGTTGCGTGCGTTTAGTTGGGTGCGCTCAGTTGCGTGCACTCAGTTGCGTGCAATTACGTGCGTCGGGTTCGATAGCGGAAGACTGGCGGGTCAGGAGCGAGCCGCCAGGCTCAGGCTGCGTCGCGGTATTGCGTCGGCCATTGGCGCGGCTTCACTTCAGCCAGCGCTTTGGCAATCGCCGCAATATGCTCCGGCGTCGTGCCGCAGCAGCCGCCTGCGATATTCACGAGGCCTGCCTGCGCGAACTCTTTCAGCAATCCCGACGTATCCGCCGGCAATTCGTCAAAGCCCGTATCGCTCATCGGATTCGGCAAACCGGCGTTCGGATAGCACGACACATAGGTGTCGCACAGCTTCGCCAGTTCGGCGATGTACGGGCGCATCAGCGCTGCGCCCAGCGCGCAGTTCAAACCGAAGGTGAGCGGCTTGGCGTGACGCAGCGAGTTCCAGAAAGCTTCGACGGTTTGTCCCGAGAGAATCCGGCCCGATGCATCCGTGACGGTGCCCGAAATCATGATCGGCAGACGCTCGCCGGTGTCTTCGAACAGCTCGTCCAGCGCGAACAGCGCGGCCTTGGCGTTGAGCGTGTCGAAGATCGTTTCGACGAGGAACAGGTCGCAGCCGCCGTCGAGCAAGGCCTTCGCCTGCTCGTAGTACGCGGCACGGAGTTCGTCGAACGTCACGTTGCGCGCACCCGGATCGTTTACGTCAGGGGAAATGCTCGCTGTCTTCGGCGTCGGTCCGATCGCGCCGGCGACGAAGCGCGGCTTGTCGGGCGTCGAATACTTATCGCAGGCGGCGCGCGCCAGCTTCGCCGATTCGAGATTCATCTCGATGGCGAGGTCTTCCATTCCGTAGTCGGCCTGCGCAACCGTGGTCGCACCGAACGTGTTGGTCTCGATGATGTCCGCGCCCGCCGCGAGATACTGCTCGTGAATCTCGCCGATGATCTGTGGCTGCGTGATCGACAGCAACTCGTTGTTGCCCTTGATGTCGCGCCCGTAGTCCTTGAAGCGCTCGCCACGATAGCGGGCTTCGTCGAGCTTGTAGCGCTGGATCATCGTGCCCATTGCGCCGTCCAGAATCAGGATGCGCGACTTGAGCAGCGCGGGCAGCGCCGTGCCGCGCGTGTAGGCGGCGTCGGGACGGACTGGCGTGGCGGATTGAGCAGGCTGGTTCATGGCGGACGAGGGCTTGCGCCGGCTTTTTCGGGAAACCTGTCATTGTAGCCGCTGTGGGGCGGTCCCGCCTGGCGCGCGCCCGGCAGGCGGATGCGCGTGCCGCGGCAACGGTGGCCGGGGCTCTGGCCGCAGCGGAAACAAACAGAGGAAAGGACAGGGGAAACAGAAGTCGAAACGACAGGGGAAACAACAGGGGAAACAAAACGGCCCAGTCAGGTGAAAGCCTGCTGGGCCGCGTTACTTCTGCTGACCGACTTGTAAAGGCCGCCGGCTAAGCCGGTCGGCGCGGTCGATGGTTGTCGCCAAACCGTTACGTTAAACCCTTCAGTTAGTGAAGAATCACCGGTTGATGCATCAGGCTGTCGAATTGCCCGAGGAATTCGTCTACCTCATCCAGCGACGGTTCCTCTTCGATCAGCTTTTGCACATGCTCGCGGAAACGCGCTGCCATTGCGCCGTCAATGTAGATTTCGCGCTGCATGTTCTTGTCGACGATCTCGTAGCCGCCGGATTTCATGGCCAGCGGGCCTTCCTGCGGCGGAAACTCGACGACACAATAGTTGGGGCTGTTATAGATCATTTGCATGGCGACACTCCTTATTTCCGTTGGCTCCTGGCCATTCCTGCGCCATAGGTGGAGCTTGTGGTGTGGAATTCAAGGGGTGGGTCCGGATTGACGCTTGTACAGTTCCGAACCTACCGGTTAGACCGGCTTTCCAAGAAACGTTTCAAGCAGTGCAGCAAAACGGTGAGATTGCTCGATGGGCGCGAGATGAGCGGCATCGAGTAGTTCGAACTGTGCGCCTTGGATGGCGTCTGCTATTGCCTGCGTAGCAGCAGGTAGCGTGCCCGTGTCATGGCGGCCTCCCACGGCCAACGTCGGGCAACGAATTGTTCCCAGCTTACCGCGTAGATCGAAATCGCGCAGGGCTTCGCACGCCATCGCGTAGCCTTCTGGCAACGTATGGGTCAGCACGTCGCGAATCTGCTCGACTGCTTCGGGATGCGCTGCCTGAAAATCGGGCGTCAACCAGCGGCTCAACGTCGCGGGCACCAGGGGCGCCATACCCTCATTGCGCGCCGCCGCCGCGCGTTGATCCCATATCGCGCGGCCTTCGGGCGGCGTGCCGGCTGTGGTGTCGGCAACGGTTAGTGTGTCGACGCGCGACGGATGGTCCAGCGCGAATTGCTGCGCGATCATGCCGCCCATCGACATGCCGACGAGATGCGTGGTGGGTGCGCCGAGCGCATCGAGCAGTTCGGCGAGATCGCGGGACAGATCGGCAATGCTGAACGGGTCGCTTGATACCGCGGTCTTGCCGTGGCCGCGCAGGTCGTAGCGCAGCACGGTGTACTCGTCGCGGAAATAGCCGGCGAGTTGGTCCCACACAGACAGATCGCCGCCGAGCTGATGAACAAACGTCAGCCACGGCCCGCCGCCCTCATTGCTCAGGACATAGCGCGTTTCGATACCGTTGATTTTCACTTGCATGCGGGCTCCTTGAAGGGGGACGCAGTGGAAAGAGCCGTTGGCGCGCTTCTTCCGCCTTCACTATACCTACGTGACGGCCGCGCGAACGGTTGCAGTTCATCGTGCGAGTGAGTTGCGTCGCGGAAGTTTCAGCGATCTGTTCGAGACCCTGCTCGGGTTCAGGGTTTTTCGGGCGAGTTGCCAGGCACGGTCGAATCGACTGCGGGGGTAGTTTCCGGCGTTAGTGGCGGTGAGTTGGCGGGCGACTGGTTTGCCGAATTGTCAGGTGAAGGATTGCCGGCGCCATTGGAACCACTCGTGCCGTCAACGCTGCCGCCCTGACTGCCCGTCTCGTCTGCATTGAGCTTGCCGCGCCACACCAGTTCGAATTGCGTGCCATTCGGTTCGGTCTGCATGATTCGCGCGGGCAGCCAGCCAAGCGACGGCGCGAGCCAAACGTCGATGCGGCGCAGATCCCCGTCATGACGAGGCAAACGCTTGAAGTGGCGCGTCTCGAGGTAGCCCTGCGCGGTGCGGATGGTTTCGTCGCCGATTGTTTCGACTGGCCAGTTCTCGCCGCTGTTGTTGTCGACCACGAAGAATTGCCGCGTCACGCCCGGCTTATAGGCGGCCGGGTCGCCGCGCACGAGGCTGGCGAGTTGCATGACCATGCTGAAACGGTCCTGCGCGCCGTCGGGCAGCGGCAGCGTGGTTGGGGTACGCGTGAAAGCGATGTTTTTGTCGATGCGATTGAAGATCGCCACGTCTTCCGGACGACGGCCGCGCTTTTCGATGTACTGATCCGGCGCGAGGCCGAATGCGTCGATGCGGCCATGGCTCGAATACACGAACGTGCCGACGAACGGCAACGGCACGGAGACGACCATTTCATAACTCTGTGCGTTGCTGGTCCAGTGGATGGTGCCCGGCTGATTGCGCACGCCGTTGTAGAACGTGTCGTACTGCAGTTCGCCGGACGGCGGAACGGAGAACTTCACACCCGTGGCAGCTTGAGGCGCGCTCGCGGCTGCAGGGGCGCTGGCCGTGCCGGCGGCGGTTGCGCCCGCCTTGGCGTTGGCATCGGATTGACTCGCCGCAGCCGGTGCGCTCGCCGCGGCATCGGATGCGGCCGCGACCGCGGGCGCCTGCTTTGCCGGTTGCGTCGCCGTCAACACGTGTTCGCGCGGCTTGCTTGCAACGGCCTTGCGCGCCGGCGCAGGCGTTGCCGCTTGCTGCGCGTCGGTAGCGGGTTTTCGTTCGATACGCTCGGGTGTCAGCAGTGCAACCTGCACCGGGACATGTTCGTTGTCTGATGGATTCAGCGACGCGCGGTTGCGCTCGACCCATTGCGCCGCGATCCAGTGCAGGACGGCCACTGCCAGCAGAACCGCAAGCCATCGCCCGATCCGCAAACCGGCGCGCGACCCGACGGGCGGCGTGCGATCAGTGCGTTGTGCGGTGGAAGGTGTGGACATAGGCGAATCGTCAGCGTGGCGCCGCACTATACCCGAGCTCATACGAGAGCTTTTGCGCACATTCGCGCAGCGCCATATCGATCTCGCCGCCCCAGCGGATATCGAATGCGCCTTCGTGGCCGAGTGCGACCAGGCCCAGCGCAAGATCGCCGGTCGAGTCGAAGACCGGCATGCAGAACGCGTGGATGGTCGGCAGCAACATGCCTTCCACACGCGCGGCTTCGTGCTGCCGCACCTCGGCCAGCACCCGCTCGACCTCGTCCCGCGTGCGCGGGCCGCCCATATGCGACGAGCGGCGCGAATCGGCCAGTTCGCGCTCCAGCATCGCGGCGGTCTTGCTGGACGGCAGATAGGCGGCAAACAGCAGGCCGGTGGCGGAGCTGAGCAGCGGCATCACGTCGCCGAGCTTGAGCGACGCCTTGGCCGGGTGGCTCGATTCCATCCAGTGGACCATCGTCGGCCCCTGATTGCCCCACACGGCGATGCCCACCGTCAGATCGAGCTGGTCGCGCAGTTCGGCGAGCGCAATGCGTGCGAGCTTCACGCCGTCGACGCGGGCAAGCCGCGCGAGCCCCAATTGCAACGCGAAGCCGCCCAGTTCGTAGCGGCCCGACAGCGGATCCTGCGCCACTACGCCGAGGCGCAGGAAGCTCACCAGATAGCGGTGCGCTTTCGCCGGGCTCATGCCGGCACGCTGCGCCAGATCGCGCAGCATCATCGCGCGCGGTTCGTGCGTCAGCACCTCGAGCAACCTGAAACCGACTTCGATCGACTGGATGCCGGAGCGCAGCTTTTCCTCGCCGGCCTCGATGCTTTCGTCGTCGGATTCGGGCGCGTCGAGCGGTTCCCGTGGTTCCTGCGGTTCAGCGGAGTCGGTATCGGTACGGATCGCGCCGGAGCGGGCAATTGGAGGCATGAGCGAGGCGCATGGAGCGCGTTCAAAGACAGTGAGAGAGGCGTTGAGCCGGGTCCGACGACCGTGCCGCCACCTTGCGCAAACCGCCGCCGGGCGACGGCACTTGGGCCGCGCCGATTCACCATCGTAGAATAGATTCCTTCTATCGTCACTAACGGTTCACTCCCCTATGAAACTTGCCACGCTGAAGGACGGCACGCGCGACGGTCAACTGATCGTCGTGTCCCGCGACCTGCACACCGCGGCCGTCGCCGACGCGATCGCGCCCACCATGCAGCGCGTGCTCGACGACTGGGCCTTCTATGCGCCGCAATTGCAGGACCTGTACGACGCGCTCAACCAGGGCCGCGCGCGCAACACCTTCCCGTTCGACGCCAAAGAATGCATGGCGCCGCTGCCGCGCGCGTTCCAGTGGGCCGACGGTTCGTCGTACGTGAATCATGTGGAGCTGGTGCGCCGCGCGCGTGGCGCGGAAATGCCGCCGGAATTCTGGACTGATCCGCTGATGTACCAGGGCGGCAGCGATGACTTCATCGGCCCGAAAGACGATGTGCTGTGCGCCTCCGAAGAATTCGGCATCGACTTCGAAGCGGAAGTCGCCGTGATCACCACCGATGTGCCGATGGGCGCCACGCCCGACCAGGCGCTCAGGAGCGTACGTCTGGTGACGCTCGTCAACGACGTCTCGCTGCGCAATCTGATCCCCGCTGAGCTCGCAAAGGGCTTCGGCTTTTTCCAGAGCAAGCCGGCCACGTCGTTCGCGCCGGTTGCCGTGACGCCCGATGAACTCGGCGAGAGCTGGTGCGAAGGGCGCCTGCACCGGCCGATGATTGTCCACTGGAACAACAGGAAGGTCGGCCAACCCGATGCCGGCACCGACATGGTGTTCCACTTCGGCCAACTGATTTCGCACGCGGCGAAAACGCGCAACCTGCGCGCCGGTGCGATTGTCGGCTCGGGCACGGTGTCGAACAAGGACGCGAAGCGCGGCTATTGCTGTATCGCTGAGAAGCGCTGCCTCGAGACCATCGAGCACGGTGCGCCGCAAACCGAGTTTATGAAGTTCGGCGATACCGTGAAGATCGAGATGTTCGACGATGCGGGCAAGTCGATTTTCGGTTCAATCGACCAGGGCATTGCGCCGCTGGATTGATGCGCCGGGTTGGTGCGGACCGTGGCATCAGGGGAGCGCCGTGAGCGCTTCGTCGCTTACGAAAGGGTTTCGCCCGATGCCGCCGTCACGAGGCGCCGCTACACTGACTGGCGCGGCGGCGGCCCCGGGATAGCGGCTGTCCGTTGATCGCGAAACCAACGCGAAGCCGCACGTGAGCAGGACACAAGCAACACATAAGTAACACTCAAGCAGCACTCAAGCAGCACACCGGCGATACATCAAAACGAAAAACCGAGGTGAGGAGACAGCATGCCGCGATTTGAAACCACCGAACGAGCAATCCTGGGCACGCGCACAGCGAGCGTACGCGCAACACCATCGTGCCGCGGGCTCGCCCTTCTTGCCGCCGCGCTGTGTGCCGCGCTGCCCACCATCGCGCTCGCGCAGGTGAAGATCGGCCTCGTGCTCTCGCTGACCGGGCCCGCCGCGTCGCTCGGCATTCCCGCGCGCGACACAGTCACACTGCTGCCCAGGCAGATCGGCGGGCAGAGCGTCGAATACATCGTGCTCGACGACGCGTCCGACACCACGCAGGCCGTGCAGGACACCAAGAAGTTGATCTCCGAAAATCACGTCGACGCGATTATCGGTTCGTCGATCACACCGAATTCGCTCGCGATGATCGACGTGGTTGCCGATGGCGAAACGCCGATGATCTCGCTGGCCTCGTCGGCGAAAATCATCGAACCGGTGGATGCAAAACGCCACTGGGTATTCAAGACTCCGCAGACCGACGCGATGATGGCCTCGGCGATTGCCGAGCACGCCAGTACGCACGGCGTCAAAACGATCGCGTTCATCGGGCAGGCCGACGCGCTCGGCGAAACCTTTTACACCGAAGTCGCGAAGTTCGCGCAACTGCACCACATCAACGTGGTGGCGAGCGAGCGCTTCAATCGCACCGATCCGAGTGTGACCGGCCAGGTTCTGAAGATTCTCGCGACTCATCCGGATGCGGTGGTGGTCGGCGCGGCCGGCACGCCCGCCGCGCTGCCGCCGAAGACCCTCAGGGAACGCGGCTACAAAGGGCTGATCTATCACAATCATGGCGTCGGCAATAACGACTTCCTGCGGGTGTGCGGCGCCGACTGCAACGGCACGTTCCTGCCCGCGAGCCCGGTGCTGGTCGCTGCGCAATTGCCGGCGGACCATCCCGCCAAACGTCTCGCGCTCGACTACATCGCGCGCTTCGAGGCATTGCGCGGACCGGGCAGCGTGTCGGCGTTCGGCTCGTACACCTGGGACGCCGGCATGCTGCTCAGCAACGCGGTGCCGATCGCGCTCAAGGTGGCCGCGCCCGGCACGCCGGAATTTCGCGGTGCTTTACGTGATGCGCTGGAAGCGACACGTGCTCTTGCGGACACCAACGGCGTGGTCAACATGAGCGCCACGGATCACCTCGGACTCGATCAACGGGCACGCGTGATGGTCGAAATCAAGAATGCGAAGTGGGTTTATCAGCCGCATTGAAATTTTGCTGGGTTTGCGCGGGACTAGCGCGGAATATGGCGAATGTGCCCTTAGCTTGGGGCGACGGTTTCAACCGACATACCGATAGACGGATTGCTCATCATGTCTCAGGCACCACACAGTAACGACGCGTTTTACGCGCACTACCACTCGCTGCAATTGCACCGCCATCCGCATGGCGTGCTCGAAGTCGTGATGAGCGGCGAGGGCGCCAACAAGAGCGGCCTCGCCACCGCTAATGCGCGGATGCACTTCGAACTCGCCGAAATCTGGCGTGATATCGACCGGGATCCCGACACGCGCGTCGCGATCATTCGCGGCGAGGGCAAGGGCTTTTCGGCCGGCGGCGACCTGCAACTGGTTGAAGACATGGCGACCGATTTCGACGTCCGCGCCCGCGTGTGGCGCGAGGCGCGCGATCTCGTCTACAACGTGATCAACTGCAGCAAGCCTATCGTTTCGGCAATGCACGGCCCGGCGGTCGGCGCGGGACTCGTGGCCGGGCTGCTCGCCGATATCTCGATTGCGACGAAGTCGGCGCGCATTATCGACGGCCATACGCGTTTGGGC
This sequence comes from Paraburkholderia sediminicola, assembly GCF_902859805.1. GTDB lineage: Bacteria > Pseudomonadota > Gammaproteobacteria > Burkholderiales > Burkholderiaceae > Paraburkholderia > Paraburkholderia sediminicola. The sequence continues at coordinate 142,011 of NZ_CADIKC010000005.1, forward strand.
GTGGCCGCCGGCGATCACGCGGCCATCGTCTGGCCACTCCTGTGCGGCATGGCCAAGGCCAAGTACTACCTGCTGCTTTGCGAGCCGGTGAGCGGCGAGGAAGCTGAGCGGATTGGTCTCGTGTCGCTCGCCGTCGACGAAAACGATCTGCGGCCCAAAGCGTTTGAAGTCGCGCAGAAACTGGCGCACGGCTCGCAAACGGCGATTCGCTGGACCAAGTACGCGCTGAACAACTGGCTGCGTTCGGCGGGGCCGGCGTTCGATACATCACTGGCACTGGAATTCATGGGCTTCGCCGGACCGGATGTGCGCGAAGGCGTGAGCTCGCTGCGCGAGCGGCGTGCCCCGGATTTTGGCGGCGCGGACCCGTGGAATGGGCCGCCTCGGCAGACGCCGGGCGGTGGGCGCTCCTGAAGCCGGAGGCCGGCTCACATTGCGCAACGCCCCGCCGGTCGGCACTTGAGGTGCTGCGCGAGCGGGGCAAACATGGGGCAAACCGCAGCCCAAACTAAGCGCGATTCGCAGCACCACGCGCGGTATGATCGAATTCGAATCAGACGCGCGCGGGACGGCGCTATTTCCTTCCCTTTATGCAGCGAGGCGACAAGCATGACTGATACATCTGGCACCACGCCGCCCTTTCCCGGCTTTCCTGGTTTTCCGCCCGCTGAAATGCTCGAACGCATGTGGGGCATGATGCGTCTCTCGCCGTTCGGTTCGGCGTTTTCGGGCGCGCAGCCTGGCAGCAACCTTGGGCCGTCGCTGTCGATGATGTCCGACATGATGGCGCCGCTCACCAACGTCGAAGAACTCGATAAGCGCATCACCGATATGCGCGCGGTCGAGCAGTGGCTCAAGCTGAATCTGAACATGCTGCAGTCCGCCATTCAGGCGCTCGAAGTGCAGCGTGCCACGCTCGCGACGCTGCGTGCGTTTGGTGCGTTCGCGCAGTCGTCGATGGCGCAGCCGGCTTCCGCGGCTGCCGCGCCGAGTCCGTCTCCGACCGGCTGGCCGCACCCGGAAGCCTCTGCGGCTTCGGCTTCGGCCAGTGCAAGCCCATCGGCCGCGTCCGACCCGGCACCCGAAGAAGGCGAGGCCGCTGCGGCGCCGCCGTTCGACGCCTCCGGCTGGTGGAATCTGCTGCAATCGCAGTTCAATCAGATCGCCCAGTTTGCGATGACGCAGCCAGGTGCGGCCGCATCGGACGGCTCGGCAACGGACTCGCCTGAAAGCGTGGCGAGCGCTTCAGCATCCGCAGGCGAAGCGGCTGACGTGCCGGAGGGGACCGCAGCCAAACGGCCTGCAGCGAAACGGGCAGCGCCGTCGGCTTCAACGGCCGCGAAGCGGGCAGGCAGTGCGAGCACCGCTCCCCGCGCAACGAAAAAGGATGTTTGACGACAGGAATGAAACCGGTCGGCGCGACCTGTGCGCCGACAGCGTGCACAGCCGGCCCGACCGGCGGCTCCAGCAAAGGGAATTCGCCGCCTGTCATGGTTTTGACCCCGATCGTCGGCCACACTCCGTGAATCGGGCCATTTATTGAGAGAAGTCAATCAGGCGCGGGAATTGCGTCTGCCAGGGCACGGGAACCGTAAAGTCAGCGTGCTATCATTGTGTAAGCTTCATTTGGCTTTTGGGCGTGCGCTGAAAACAACCCATGCGACCCGTCCTTGCGCCATTCGCCGCCGGTACCACCGGCGCAGAGCTGGACGGTGCGGATTCATCGCAGACTGGCTCGACCTCAGGCATAGGGTATCCCTCACCCACGGTTGGCCGCGCAGCGCGTAACTTCTGGTTAGCCGCGCCGCGCAAACGCCGGACTTCTTTGCTGCCCGGTGCATCTAGGCGGCCGATTACCGCGTAAAATTGAATGCTTGGCCGATAAACGGTGCACAAAACGGTGCGTTTCGTTCGTCATAAGCAAAAGTGCTACACGTAGTAGTTACAGACACAGACAGTATGCGCAGAACAGGGGTGGGACTATGAACACCATGCTTTATCCGGAACTTTACAAATCGCTCGAATCCGTTCGATGGGACATGGAGAAAGACATTCCCTGGGACAAGTTCGATGCATCGCTATTGACCGACGAGCAGGCAGCGACGATCAAGATGAACGCGATCACCGAATGGTCGGCGTTGCCCGCCACGGAAATGTTCCTCCGTGACAACCATCACGACAGCGATTTTTCCGCGTTCATGAGCGTGTGGTTCTTCGAAGAACAGAAGCATTCGCTGGTGCTGATGGAGTATCTGCGCCGTTTCAAGCCGGAAATGTGCCCGACCGAAGAAGAACTGCACGCCGTGCGTTTCGAATTCGATCCGGCGCCGCCGCTCGAAACGCTGATGCTGCACTTCTGCGGCGAAATCCGCCTGAACCACTGGTATCGCCGTGCTGCCGAATGGCACACCGAGCCGGTCATCAAGGCCATCTACGAAACCATCTCGCGCGACGAAGCGCGTCATGGCGGCGCGTACCTGCGCTACATGAAGAAAGCGATGGTGCAAACCGGCGACATCGCGCGTGCTGCGTTCGCCAAGATCGGCGTCCTGATGGCATCGGCACGCCGCACGGAAAAGCCGCTGCATCCGACCAACCTGCACGTGAATCAGGCGCTGTTCCCGCGCGACACGATTCAATCGCGTCTGCCGGATCCGGAATGGCTTGAACGCTGGCTCGACGAACAGATCCGTTTTGACGACGGCTGGGAAAAGAAGGTGGTCGAGCGGATTCTGCACAACCTGTCGATTCTGTTTGAGCGCACGTTCAACACCGCGCAGGAATTGAACCGTTATCGCAAGGAAGTCGTCCTGCGCTTGCAGGCCGATCAGAAAGCGGCTGAACAGCCGGCTTGATGGGTTCAGGTTCGCGGTTTTAACGTTTCAGGAACGGCCCGGCAGGCGTGAGCTTGCTGGGCCGTTTTGCTTCATGCCGTCCGGCGTGTATCGTGGCGGCACTTCTTTTTTATTTGCGACTCCGTCATGGCCGCCACTTTTGAACGCAAGATTTTTACGCGCGATGCGCTGGTGAAGCTGCGCGCTTCGATGTCCGCACCGGTTGTATTTACCAACGGTGTGTTCGACATCCTGCATCGTGGGCATGTGACGTATCTGGCCGACGCCAAAGCGCTCGGCGCTTGTCTGATTGTCGGTGTCAATAGCGATGCATCTGTACGCATGCTAGGCAAAGGCGATGACCGGCCGATCAATAACGAGGCTGACCGGATGGCTTTGCTGGCGGCGCTGGAGAGCGTCGATTACGTGGTTTGCTTTGGCGAGAAGACGCCCGTGGAGCTGATTTCGGCGCTGCGGCCGGATGTGCTTGTCAAAGGCGGCGACTACGACATGGATGTTTTGCCGGAGTCGGCCATTGTGCGGGGCTGGGGCGGCAAGGCTTTGGCGATTCCGTTCGAGCATGAGCGCTCGACTACCGCGTTATTGAAGAAGGTTCGCGCGCAAGGGTGAGCTTTACTGCGGAAGCGCCGACGCCGCGATCGGCGCCGCCGGCGCCGGGCCGCCTACCACGGCCTGGTCTGCGGCTTCGGCTGCCGTGACGGGTTGCACCTTCAACCAGTCCGCATGGAGCTGGCGGTTCAGGTGGTTCGGCTCGCGGCCGCCGGCTGTGGGCGTCGGGCCGAATACGCCGCGCATCGCGACGAATGCCAGCATATTGGCAAGAAACAGGATGGCGATCAGCCAGCGCAGCATCGTTAGTATTCCCCGTTAATAAGTTCAGCCGCCGTTGTCCGGAAGGCTGCGGCTCAGGCGTCGCGTTCTATCGCGTGCTCAGCAGCAATCAGCGCAAGCCCCGACAGCACCAGCGAATCGTGGCGAGTATGCGGCACTTTTAGCGCACTTGTCACTTCGTCCACGGCGCCGCCGCTTACCACCAGGCGCACCGGCACCTGCCATTCGTCCTGCAAGTCACGCCACATGCGCTCGATCAGACCGGCTTGAGCCAACGTGCATCCGGCTGACAACGAGCGCGGCGTGTCCGTCGCGAAGAACGGGCCGCGGCGCTCGCGCTCAGACGGGGCGTCCGCATCGAGCAAGCCGCGCGCGGCGTGGGCGTCGAGCGTCGGCAGTTGCGCCGTGTGCTCGCCGAGCGAGCGCATCATCAAAGTCCAACCCGGCGCAATCAGACCGCCGACAAAGCGGCCGTCCGCACGCAACGCTTCGAGCGTAGTCGCCGTGCCGAACGTCGCGATGAGCAGATTCTCGCCGGGAAACGCCGCGTGCGCGCCAATCAGGCCCGCCCAGCGATCGCTGCCGAGTGCATGCGGCGTCGTATAGCTATTGGTCACGCCGCATTGGTGCGCAGAGGCGCGGATCGTCGTGCGCGGCAGTTGCGGCCAGTGAGCGTCGAGAAGCGCGGCGATCCGTGCCGCGACGCTTTCGCCCGCCACGTTGGATAACCATGCGGCGCCCGGCGTCGGCAACGTCGACCAGTCAGGCTGGTCAGATCCGCCGTGCGCCAGCGCGCCGGCTGCGATTTGCGTACCGTCCGGCTGCACCAGCGCCCACTTGACGCGACTGTTGCCGGCGTCGATCAACAGATAAGGCGCGCCGCTCGTCATGCCGTATCGTCGGCCAGACGCAGCGAGACGTCACCGGTTGCGACGCTCAAACGTCCGGCTGCCGTGTTGAGCAGCAGTTGTCCGCGTTCGTCGACGCCCGCGGCCACGCCGCGCGCCAGTTCTTTACCTTGCTCCAGCAGCACGACTTCGCGGCCTGCGTAGGCGTGCACGGCGTTCCAGCGTGCCTGGAACGGCGCGAAACCCTCCGCACCGAAGCGCTGCAGCGCGGGTTCGAGCGCGTTCAGTTCCGCCGCCAGCGTATCGGTGAGGTTTGCATTCGGCAGTGCGCGTTGCAATGCGGTCGGTGTAGTGCCGCGCGCTTGCGCCGGTACGTTCGCGTTAAGCGCGCCGACCTTGGCGGCGAGCTCGTCCGCACCCTTCACATTGGTGCCGATACCGATCACGACAGCGCTCGCCTCGTCCGTGCTCCAGGCTGTTTCGATCAGAATGCCGGCCAGCTTGTCGCCTTCGAGCAGCACGTCGTTGGGCCACTTCAGCGCAATCTGCCCCGGGCCCGCGACCGGCAACGAGCGCAGGCCGTCCACCAGCGCCACGCCCACCGCGAGACTCAAGCCCGCCAGTCCTTCGAGCGGACGCGGCAGCACGCACGCCACGGAAAACAACAGCGCATTGCCCGGTTCCGCATACCATGGTCGGCCACGCCGGCCGCGGCCCGCGGTTTGCAGATACGCGACCCGCACGATCGGCCGCGGCAGCGCGCCGGCCTTGCGCGGCAATGCCTTGACGCGCGTCATCAGGTCGGCGTTGGTCGAGCCCGTTTCCTCGACGATTTCGATCGGCCAGTCGTGCGCATGCGCACCGAATAGCGCGACGGCGCGCTCGCGGTCGATGCGCCAGTCGGAGGCCGAAGCGGCTTGGGGTGGGGTCTTGGAGGCGTTCATGTCTCATATTGTAGCCACTGCGAACGCCTGGAGTCCGTGAGCACGGTTCAAGCGCCGCGCCTTCGTTACAATGACCCCTAATCCGATAACCAGATTCCAGCGATCCTTGAACTACGACACTCCGCCCGGCCTTGAAGTCGCGGCCGGCAGCCAAGGCAAGATCGTCCGGCTCTCGGGCCAGTGGACGGCGCTCGCGCTCGCACGCGACAAGGCCACTGGTCACGTGATTCCTTTGTTGCGCTCGCTGGTCGGCGCCGAAGGCATCCGCCAGTGGGATCTGTCGCGTATCGACCGGATGGACCACGTCGGCGGTCAGGCGCTGTGGCGCGTGTGGGGCCACAAGATGCCCCCGGACACCACGCTCACCGATACACAACGCGACATTTTCGAGCGCATCGCACTGCTCGACACGGCGCGCGAAAAGGTCGAGCCGGTGGTCAAGTTCGATCCGTTCACCCGGCTGGGTCTTTCGATCTTCTCGTTCTTCGAGCATCTTTACGGCGGATTCGGCATGCTCGGCCAGGTCGTGCTCGATCTTCTCGCAATCGCGCGCAAACCGAAGATCACGCCGTGGACCGAGATCTCCGCGAACATCTATAACGCCGGCACCAAGGCGTTGCCAATCACTGCGCTGGTCGCGTTCCTGATCGGCATCGTGCTGAGCTATCTGTCCGCGCAGCAACTGCGGCTGTTTGGCGCGAATCAGTACATCGTCAATATTCTTGGACTGTCGGTGATTCGCGAACTGGGGCCGGTGCTGTCGGCGATTCTGGTGGCGGGGCGTTCGGGCTCGGCGATTACCGCGCAGATCGGCGTGATGCGCGTCACCGAAGAGCTCGACGCGATGCGTGTGATGGGCATCCCGCACGGCCTGCGATTGATTTTGCCGCGCGTTGTCGCGCTCGGTGTGGCCATGCCGCTTCTCGTGATGTGGACTAACATCATCGCGTTGACGGGCGGCGCGCTCGCCGCGAAGATCGTCCTTGGCATCGACATGGGCTATTTCGCGCGTGCCTTGCCGAGCGTGGTGCCGGTTGCGAACTTGTGGATCGGTCTTGGCAAGGGCGTTGCGTTCGGCATGCTGATCGCGATAGTCGGCTGTCACTTCGGCTTCCGTATCAAGGCCAATTCGCAAAGCCTCGGCGAAGGCACGACGACCTCGGTGGTGACCTCGATCACCATCGTGATTCTCGCGGACGCGGTGTTCGCGATCCTCTTCCAGAACGTGGGGCTAGGATGATCGCGCCACTCACCCAGGCCGTACGCGGCCAACCGATGCCCGAGATCGCGGAGCCGGTGATCGAGGTGATCGACATCACCAAGCGCTACGGCCGCAACATCGTGCATCAGCATCTGAATTTCGACGTGCGGCGCGGCGAGATCGTCTCGATCGTCGGCGGATCGGGCTCGGGCAAGACCACGCTGGTGCGGCAGATTCTCGGTCTGGAGCGGCCGTCGTCGGGAACCATCAAGCTGTTTGGTCAGGACATTGCCACCATTTCGCCCGAAGACGCGCTGCTCATGCGCAGCCGCTCCGGGATGCTGTTTCAGCGCGGCGCGCTGTTCTCGTCGCTCTCGGTGTTCGACAACGTCGCGCAGCCCTTGCGCGAACTCGGCAAGGTGCCTGAAGACCTGCTGCGCGACATCGTGATGCTCAAGCTCGAGATGGTCGGCCTGCCGTGCAAGCACGCGTCGAAGATGCCGTCGGCGCTTTCGGGCGGGATGATCAAGCGCGTGGGCATTGCGCGCGCCATTGCGCTCGAACCCGAATTGCTGTTTCTCGACGAACCGACCGCCGGTCTCGATCCGCAGGCGTCGGATGAATTCGTCGAACTGATTTCCGCGCTGCATCGCGCACTTGGTCTGACAGTGGTGATGGTCACGCACGATCTCGACACGATGATCGCGCTGTCCACCCGCGTCGCCGTGCTGGCGGATCGCAAGGTGCTGGTCGCCGCGCCGGTCGAAGAGGCGGCGGGCGTCGATCATCCTTTTATCCGGGAATATTTCCTCGGCCTGCGCGGGCGTCGCGCGCTGCAGGCGTTGCCGCCGGAACGCCGCGCGAAATTGCCGCGCGCCGCGCTCGAATCGGCATCGTCCGAATTGCCGCTGTGAACCAGGGAACCTGACAATGGAAAATAAATCACATGCCTTCTGGGCAGGGATCTTCACGGTGGCCTTGCTGGCTGCGATCGCAGTGGCGGCTTTTTTGTTCAACGTCGACCGTTCCGTGCGGGTGCCGTACGATCTGATTGCGCGCACCAACGTCACGGGGCTGTATACCGACGCGGCGGTGCGTTATCGCGGACTTGACGTCGGCAAGGTGCAGTCGATCAAATTCGATCGGGATCATCCGGGGCAAATCCTGATCCGCATCCTCGTCGACACGCACGCGCCGATTACGCACTCCACGTTCGGCAGCCTCGGGTTTCAGGGCGTGACGGGTATCGCCTTCATCCAGCTGGATGACAGTGGGCGCGATCCGACGCCGCTCGCGTCGTCGGTGAAAGCGGTGGCGCAATTGCCAATGCGTCCGGGCTTGCTCGATCAGTTGCAGCAACGCGGCGACGTTTTGCTGCGCAAACTCGAAAGAGTCACCGACGACGTCGACAATCTGTTGTCGCCGGAAATGGTTAGCCAGTTGCAGGGCACGGCAGCGAGCCTTCAGAAGGCCGCCGACGGCGTCGCCACGCTGACCCAGCAGATGGCGCCGGCAGCCGGCAAGCTGCCCGCCACGATCAACGCACTGGATCGCACGCTGGCGTCGACCAATCAGTTGATCACCAGTCTGAACCGCCCGGACGGGCCGTTCGAGACGAACCTGAACAAGGTCGGCACGGCGGCGCAGCAAGCGGGCGACGCGCTGGTGTCGATGGACAATTCGATCCAGGAGTTGTCGGCGCGCGTCGGTTACGACACGTTGCCGCGCGTCAATTCGCTCGCCGAAGACGTGCGCTCGGCGGCCCGTTCCGTGGACCGCGCTGCCGACACGTTCAGCACCAATCCGCGCAGCGTGCTGTTCGGTGCGCCGAGCGCGGCGCCGGGTCCTGGCGAAGCCGGTTTCTCGTGGCCCGCCGCGCGCACTGCTGCACCCGCGGTTACACCCGTCGCCAAATGAAATGATTTGCAGGTTTTGAAGAAGGAAGATTGTCATGTCACGCTTGACCCACCGATTGTTGTCCTCTGGCGCCACGCTTGCGATGCTGCTCGCGTTCGGCGTGCTGGCCGCAGGCTGCGCCGGCACCCCCGCGGCGATCTCGGACATCCGCTACGACCTCGGGCCGCCGAACCCGGCAGCCTCGGCCGGCACGCTGCCGGCGGTGAAGGTGCTCGATGTCACCGCGCCCGACAATCTTGAATCCGACAAGCTGATTTACCGGCTCAGCTACGCCGACGCGCAGCAGACGGCGTCGTATGCGAATAGCCACTGGACCATGGCGCCCTCGCAACTGCTGACCCAACGTCTGCGTGGTGCGCTCAGTTCGCGTGGCACCGTGCTGACCGGGGCCGATGGCGTGCACGCGCCGGTCCTGAAGGTCGATCTGAGCGAGTTCGAACAGGTCTTCGATAGCCAGTCGGAAAGCCACGCCGCCGTCACCGCGCGCGCCACGTTGACGCAAAACGGCAAGGTGATCGGCCAGCGCACCTTCCTCGCCCGCGCACCGTCCAGTTCGACGGACGCCGCCGGCGGCGCGCAGGCGCTCGCCGCGGCCAGCGACGACCTCGTCGCGCAGATCAGTGCATGGCTTGGCGTGCAGGCGCTGGTCGCCGCGCAATGACCGGCATGCAGCGCACGCAACGGAGCGCTGCATGAGCGTTAAGCCCTGGCAGCGCCGCCCGTCGGCGCTCGCCCGGCAGGCGTTGGGGCTGTATACGGCGCTGATCGTCTACGGTTCGTGGTATCCGTTTTCCGGCTGGCGCTCGCTCGGCCTGGCTCCCTTTGCCTATCTGTCCGATCCCATGCCGCAGTACCTGACGGCGTTCGACGTCATCACGAACGTGCTCGGCTATATGCCGTTCGGCGCGCTGGTGGTGCTCGCGGTGTATCCGCGCTGGCGCGGCACGCTGGCGGTCGCGTTGGCCTTCGTGCTCGGTGGGCTGCTATCGGGCGTGATGGAGGCGGTGCAAACCTATCTGCCGACGCGCGTGGCCTCGAACCTCGACCTGGCCGCCAATGCGCTCGGTGCGTTGCTCGGCGCGGCGATCATGTCGCCCGCCACCGGCGCGTTGCTCGATCGCGGCTTGCTGCGGCGTGTGCGGCTTCTCTGGTTCGAGCGCGACACGGCGGCGCTCGCGTGTCTCGTCGCCTTGTGGCCGTTTGCGACCATGTACCCGGCGCCACGGCTTTTCGGTCTCGGTAACTGGCCGCGCGAGCTGTGGCTGCGTTTCGATTCAACGACGCAGGACGCCTTGCTCGCGTGGACGCCGACGGCCTGGCACGTCGGCGCGTGGCCGGCGCTCGTTGCCGCCTGGCTGCCTGACGACGCCTGGGAAGCCGTCATCACCACGCTCAATCTGTTCGCCGCACTGGCTCTGGCGTCGCTGCCGGTGCGCCGCCATGCGCCGCTCGTGCGCCTGTTGATCGTGTTTATCGTCATGACCTTGTGCGTGAAGGCAGGCGCGACTTTTCTGCAATCGCAATCCGGCCTTGCATTCGACTGGGCGACGCCCGGCGCGTTGGAGGGGCTCGTGTGCGGCACCGTCGCCGCACTGCTGGCGCTGCGCTTGCGGCGCAGGTCGCGGGCTGCGCTCGCGGCCTGCGCGCTGACGGTCGCGCTGGTGTTCGTCAATCTGCTGCCGGTCAATCCGTATTTCGATGCCGTACTGGCGGATTGGCGCCAGGGACGGTATCTGCACTTCAACGGTCTCGCGCACTGGATCGCGTGGATCTGGCCGTATGCGGCGCTGGTGTGGCTCGCCTATCTGGTCGAACAGGTGTGGCTCAAGCGGAGCACGAAGCGTGCATGAAGCGCACATGAAGCAGGAGCGGCGCATGCGAGCGGCCGTGCGTCCGCCGCTCAGCGACCGCCAGCCCCGCCCGCTATAATCTTCCGCACAACAGGCGCGCTGCGGCGCTTCCAGCGCCATTCCCACTCTTACGGTTTCGCCCCTCCGGACATCATGGATTCCTACTACAAGTACCACGTCTTCTTCTGTCTCAACCAGCGCGATCCCGGCGCGGAGCGTCCGAGCTGCGCGAATTGCAACGCGCAGGCGATGCAGGAACACGCGAAAAAGCGTGTGAAGCAACTCGGCCTTGCAGGCCCGGGCCATGTGCGTATCAACAAGGCCGGCTGTCTCGAGCGTTGCGAACTCGGCCCGGCGCTCGTCGTGTATCCGGAAGGCGTCTGGTACACGTATGTCGACGAGAGCGACATCGATGAAATCGTCGATTCGCATCTTGTGAACGGCAAAGTCGTCGAGCGTCTGAAAATCGATCAATAAACCGCGCCATGAATGTACATACGAAGAAGTATCTGATCGACGGCCCGGTCGGCAAGATCGAGGTCGCGCTGGATCTGCCCGACGAGATGCGTGAGAGCGGCGCTGCGCCGCGCGGTATCGCGCTGGTTGCGCACCCGCATCCGCTGTTCGGCGGCACGATGGACAACAAGGTCGCGCAGACGCTCGCCCGCACGCTCGTGCAGTTGAACTACGTGACGTACCGCTCGAATTTCCGGGGCGTCGGCGAAACGCAAGGCGAGCATGACGCCGGTATCGGCGAGCGCGAAGATCTGCGCGCCGTGCTCGACCACATGCGCGCTCAGGCAGGACAGGGCGATCTGCCCCTCGTACTGGCGGGTTTTTCGTTCGGCACCTTCGTGCTGTCGCACGTGGCCGCAAAGCTGCGCGAAGAAGGTCAGGCGATCGAGCGGATCGTGTTCGTGGGCACGGCGGCGAGCCGGTGGGAAGTCGCGCCGGTACCGGAAAACACGCTCGTGATTCACGGCGAAATCGACGATACCGTTCCCATTCAGTCGGTTTTCGACTGGGCGCGGCCACAGGAATTGCCGGTGGTCGTGATTCCGGGGGCAGAGCATTTTCTGCATCGCAAGCTGCATGTCCTGAAGCGGATCATCGTCGACGCCTGGCGCTAACGAGCGCACTCGGGGACGCACTTGGAGGGCGCCGCGCGTGTTTTCCGGGGTACAGGTAGGTGCAAACGCAAATTAATCGCCGACCTTTGCTCAAAGATACCAGGATAGCGCGCGTATAATGAGCGCTCTTTTTTGGGCGCAGCATTGCCCACCCGGCAGTTCGCGCGACGCGTAGCTTCTTGCTCGTGCGCAGCGGTGCCGGATGCGAGGCGTGCTGCGCGAACCGATCGCGTCGCCGGAAGTCCAATGGGCGCCGCGCCGTTTTTACGGCCTGACGCTCGCCGACCGGCTCCTCCAATCTGTGCGCCCTGCGCGCGATGTATTTTTCCGCACGAATCGACCCTATGCGTTTCTCCACCTCCGGCCGCACGTCATTCCCGTCAGTTTCTTCTTTCGTTCCCACTACGCTTGGCCGTGCCGTGACCCTCGGCATCGTGCTGCCGGCAACGCTCGTTGCCAGCACGGCGTTCGCGCAGGTGCCGCCGCCCGCGGTGAACGCGCGCTCGTGGGTGCTCGTCGACGCCACCAGCAATCAGGTGCTCGCCTCGGGCAATGCAGACGAACGCGTTGAACCGGCCTCGCTGACCAAGCTGATGACCGCGTACCTCGTCTTCGAAGCATTGCAGACGAAGAAGATCACGATGGACCAGACGGTGATGCCGAGCGAAGCGGTGCGCCGCGTGCGCACCGACGAATCGCGCATGTTCATCGAAGCCAACAAGCCGGTGACCGTGCACGATCTGGTGTACGGCATGATCATCCAGTCGGGTAACGACGCGGCGATCGCGCTGGCCGAACTGGTGGGCGGCAGCGAGGCGCAGTTCGTCAACATGATGAACACCGAAGCGCAGAAACTCGGCATGAAGAACACGCATTTTGCCGACGTGAACGGCATGCCCGACGCGCAGCACTACACCACGGCGGGCGACCTCGCAGTGCTGTCGGCGCGCCTGATTCGTGACTTCCCCGACTACTACAACATCTTCTCGGTCAAGGAATTCACGTACAACAAGATCAAGCAGCCGAACCGCAACCGTCTGTTGTGGATCGACCCGACGGTGGACGGCCTGAAGACCGGTCACACGCAAGCTGCTGGTTATTGCCTGATCGCCAGCGCGAAGCGTTCGCTGCCGGGCACGACCGACGGTTCGCGCCGCCTCGTCTCGGTGATGATGGGCGAGGTCAAGGAACACGACCGCGTGCAGGACAGCCTGAAGATGCTGAACTACGGCTACACCGCGTACGACACGGTGCGTCTGTACAAGGCAAACCAGGTGCTGGGCACGCCGCGCGTCTACAAGGGTGCGCAGGACACCGTGCAGATCGGCGTGAAGGGCGATCAGTACATCACCGTGCCGAAGGGCATGGGCGACAAGGTGAAGCCGCAGATCGAGCAGATCGATCCGCTGATCGCACCGATCGCGAACGGTCAGCAGGTCGGCACCGCGAAACTCGTGGCCGACGGCAAGGTGCTGGCGCAATTCCCGATCGTCGCATTGCAGGCTGTGCCGCAAGCCGGCGTGGTCGGCCGCGTGTGGGATTCGCTGATGCTGATGTTCAACAAGAAGAAGTAAGAGCCCGATTGCGATGACCGCTGTTTCCGATGTTTCGCTCGATCCGATCGTTTATCTGAACGGCGAGCTGGTGCCCTTGTCTGAAGCGCGCGTGCCGGTTCTCGACCGCGGCTTTATTTTCGGTGACGGCATTTACGAAGTCGCCCCCTTGTATCCGCATGCGAGCGGCCGTACGGCGTTTCGCTTCAGGCATCATCTGGCGCGTCTCGCGAGGTCGCTGGACAAGATCGGCATCGTCAATCCGTTCGACGATACCGGCTGGCGCGAGCTGATCGACAGCGTAGTCGCGGTCAATGAATCGGACGCAGGCCTGCGCGCCGATCAGGACGCGATTGCCTACGTTCAGATCACGCGGGGCGTCGCGAAACGCGGTCACGCGTTCCCGGCCGGCATTCAGCCGACCGTGTTCGTGATGGTCACGCCGCTGAATCTGCCGGACGCTGCCCAGCGCGCGCAGGGCGTGCGCTGCGTTACCGCGGAAGACCGTCGCTGGCTCAATTGCGACATCAAATCGGTGTCGCTGCTCGGCAATGTTCTGATGGCGCAGTACGCGGCTGAAAACGACGCGTTCGAGACGATCCAGTTTCGCGACGGCATGCTGACCGAAGGTTCGTCTTCGAATATCTGGATGGTGAAGGATGGCGTGTTGTACGCGCCGCCGCGCAGCCACAAGATTCTCGAAGGGATTCGCTACAGCCTGATCGAAGAGCTGACGGGCGAATGCGGCATCCGCTTCGAAGCGCGCGAGATCGCCGAAGCCGAGTTGCGTGCCGCCGACGAGATTCTGGTCAGTTCCGCCACGAAGGAAGTGCTGCCGGTCACGCAGCTCGACGGTCAGCCGGTTGGTAGCGGCAAGCCGGGCGCGGTGTTTGCGGCGTTGTACGCGGCCTATCAGCGCGCCAAGGCCAGGGAAGCGCAAGAAGCGCAGCAAGGAGTAGAAAGTGAATCCCGCGAAAGAATCATTGCTTGAGTTTCCGTGCGATTTTCCCATCAAGATCATGGGCAAGTCGCATCCCGAGTTCGCCGAGACCATTGTCTCGGTGGTTCGGCAGTTCGATAACGAAGTCGATCCCGCTCGCGTGGAAACGCGGCCGTCCAGCGGCGGCAATTACACCGGTTTGACGGTTACGGTGCGCGCGACGAGCCAGGCGCAGCTCGACGATATTTATCGCGCGCTTACTGGTCATCCGATGGTGAAAGTGGTGCTTTAAGGCCGGCTAGGCATCCGTGCCTACGGATGCCCCTGGATTACGGCGTGACGCGCAATGCGTCCGCCGCCAGATCGGCGCTTGCAGCAGAGCCCACCTCACAAGCCTGCTCGAAAAGCTGTTTGAACCGTCCCACTTCTTCGAATACCCAGGCCCGGAACGCCTTGACGCGCGCGGTTTCGAGCATCTGCGGCGGGCAGATGAAGTAGTACTGCCATGGGCTCGGCCCATCTACATCGAATAGCCGCACAAGGCGGCCTGCCGCGATCTCGTGCATCGCCAGCGAACGGCGTGTGAGCGCGACCCCCTGACCGTCGATGGCCGCCTGCAATAGGTTCGACGAATCCTGATACAGCACGCCGCGCTTCGGTTCCTGCCAGTCGGTGAGGCCGGCGGCGTCGAACCACGGGCGCCAGAGTTCGTCGTCCGAGCGTAGTAGCGGGACCTTGGCCAGATCGGCCGGCGTTTGCGGCAGCTTGCCGCCGTTGAAATTCGGCGCGCAAGCCGGAAAGAAAATCTCCTCCAGCAGCAATTCCGCGTGCAGCCCCGAATATTTGCCATAGCCGAAGCGGATCGCCACGTCGACGTCGTCGCGCGCGAAGTCCGTCAGCGCGTTGGTGGACAGCAGTTCGAGGTCCCACTGGGGGTGCGCCTCGATAAAGCTGCCGATGCGCGGCGTCACCCAGCGCGCCGCAAACGAGGACAGCATGGACACTACGAGGCGCCGTTCGCGGTCGCCGGCGCGGACTTCGCGGGTGGCGTCAGCAAGCCCCATCAACGCGGTGCGCACGCGCGTGGCATAGCGGCGGCCCGTGTCCGTGAGCCGCACGCGCTTGCCGTCGCGGGCGAACAGTGCGATGCCCAGTTCCTCCTCCAGCGCGCGAATCTGGTGGCTGACGGCGCCGTGCGTGACGAACAGTTCGTCGGCGGCACGCGAGAAGCTCTCGTGACGGGCGGCTGCTTCGAACGCCTTGATGGCGTTCAGAGGGGGTAATTGCCTGAGATCCATCGCAATATTTCTCACATAGAGGTGAAAATAGATCGTTTTGCGTAAACCCTTGTCACGCATAGGATTGTAGTCACGAAACGAATTTTGGCGAGGGCATCATGCGAGAAATTTCCTCTAGTATCGCCTTTGAAATCCGCAATGGCGAAACCATTCCTATGAAGGTAGCACGCAGCACCAAGCTGGTCGTGCACGGCGGCGCGGTGTGGGTCACGCGCAGCGACGACACCGAGGACTACTGGCTGCAGCCCGGCCACACGTTGCGGCTGCGGCGCGGTGAACGGCTGTGGTTGAGCGCCGAGGGCAGCACGCATGCGAAGGTCGCGTTTTCAGTGCCGACACGCTGCGATGAACGTGCGCTGAACTGGCTCGCGCGGGTGGGCGAACGGCTGGCAGCCCGCATGCGTGGGGGCTGGCGCACGGTGTGAGCGCTGGCGGCGCCGTGACGCGATGGCGGACCGGCGCTGCAGTTGACCGGCGCTTCGGGGTGAAACGAAGCGCCGCCGAGTCCTGAAGTGGGCGCGTCCGGCGGGGATGTCCAGATTTCGGTAAACTGTCGGGATCATGTGCACCACCCCGGTTTCCCCGTCTCCCTTGCCCGCCACGGCGCCGCTTACGCTGCGCTGGCTCGGCAACGAACCTTACGAAGCCAGTTTCGAGGCGATGCGCGCGTTCACCGATGCGCGCACCGCCGATACACCCGACGAGATCTGGCTGGTCGAACACCCCCCCGTCTTCACGCTAGGCCAGGCCGGCGACCCAGCGCATCTGCTGGCCGCCGACAGCGGCATTCCGCTTGTCAAAGTCGATCGAGGCGGGCAGATCACGTACCACGGGCCCGGACAGGTGGTTGCCTACCTGTTGCTGGACCTGCGCCGACGCAAGCTGATGGTGCGCGAGATGGTCACCCGGATCGAGCAGGCCGTGATCGACACCCTCGCGGCGTATAATCTCGCCGGAGAACGCAAGGCGGGCGCCCCCGGTATCTACGTGGCGCCCGGGCCGGACGCCGGGTTGCACGCCGGCGCCAAGATCGCCGCGCTGGGTCTAAAAATCCGCAACGGCTGCAGCTATCACGGCGCAAGCCTGAATGTGAACATGGACTTGCGGCCGTTTCTGGCCATCAATCCATGTGGCTACGCGGGGCTCGAAACAGTCGATATGGCAACGCTGGGCGTTGCCGCCGGCTGGGACGACGTGGCCCGTACCTTTGCAGCACGCCTCACCGCAAACCTCGACGGCAGTCCCGCGGCCGTCGCCCAACCGCAGGCCGGTGCTCTCACCGCCTGACTGGACCGAACGAATGACTGACGTTACCGCGAACCTAGCAGCTTCCCCCGCTCCTGATGCCGTGCCGGCTCCTGCCGCTGCCTACGACGCCACCGCGAAGCAGAAGGCGCAAGCCAAAACCGCCCGTATTCCGATCAAGATCATCCCGATCGAAAAGCTGAAAAAGCCGGACTGGATCCGCGTCAAAGCGGCCACTGGCAATTCGCGCTTTTCCGAGATCAAGCAGATTCTGCGCGAACACAACCTGCACACGGTGTGTGAAGAAGCGAGCTGCCCGAACATCGGCGAATGCTTCGGCAAGGGCACCGCAACGTTCATGATCATGGGTGACAAGTGCACGCGCCGCTGCCCGTTCTGTGATGTCGGCCACGGCCGCCCCGATCCGCTCGACGTGGATGAGCCGGGCAATCTGGCGCGCACCATCGCTGCGCTGAAGCTGAAGTACGTGGTGATCACCAGCGTCGACCGTGACGATCTTCGCGATGGCGGCGCCGCCCACTTCGTGGAATGCATCCGTCAGACGCGCGAGCTGTCGCCGGAGACACGCATTGAAATTCTGACACCGGACTTCCGCGGCCGTCTGGATCGCGCGCTCGGCATTCTGAATGCCGCACCGCCCGATGTGATGAACCACAACCTCGAAACGGTACCGCGTCTTTACAAGGAAGCGCGCCCCGGTTCGGACTACGCGCATTCGCTGAAGCTGCTGAAGGACTTTAAGGCGCTGCATCCGGACGTCGCGACCAAGTCAGGCCTGATGGTCGGCCTCGGCGAAACCGAAGAAGAAATTTTGCAAGTGATGCGCGATCTGCGCGAGCACGACGTGGACATGCTGACGATCGGCCAGTATCTGCAACCGTCGGAACACCATCTGCCGGTGCGCTCGTATGTGCATCCGGACACGTTCAAGATGTACGAGGAAGAAGCCTACAAGATGGGCTTCACGCACGCCGCTGTGGGCGCGATGGTTCGCTCGAGCTACCACGCCGATCTGCAGGCGCATGGAGCGGGCGTGGTTTGAATGGTTTAGTGTGTTGCTAGTTTGAAAATGCAGAGCCCGCACGTGTTGCGGGCTTTGTTTTTTTGGGGCGCGGGAACGGGTGGTTCAGCGGTTCCGCGCTGTGATCTGCCGGCGTTGCCTAGCGGTAATGACGCGCGAGCAGACTGCAAGTAACGGATATCACTCCGCCGATGATCGTGAACGGGTAGAGAAAGAGGATGAAGCGATGGCGCAGTGCGCGGTCTTCGATGAGGCGGTCGATCAAATTGGGCATGTTGGATCTCCTTGAGACTGAGGAAAAAAGTATATCTCAGAGCATCGAATTTAGTTAGGTAAACGAATAATGAGATGCGGAAAAGGAGACTGCGACGACAGCGGTTACGAGTAGCGAAAACCACATCAACCAACTATCACGCTCCTGTTCTCCTGCGTGACGCGCTGGACGAGCCGCTGCGTCAGCCGCACCCAGGCATACCAGGACTGACGCTGCGACGATGAAGAGCACATGCCAGAGAAGTGCGGCCAACATGAGCACTAATGTGCTGTGCGTCGATGCTTCGCTCAAAGCACTACCAATCTCGTAGCACGCGCTCGCACACATCGAAATGACGACCCAGAAAAGCTGACCGTCCTGAATGGATCGCCGCGCAATACCTCGCGCCGCGTGCCGGTAGTAGCGCGAAAAATTCGACATAGGAAGCAACGCGATCGGCGCAAAAACAGGCACGCCCACATTGAAGAACAACCAACTCAAGCGGCTAAGAAAATCGACCATAGGAATACGAACTGAAGGTAATCCGCTGATCATGCGGCCGCAGCGGAAGCACGACCATCCGCCGAACGGCTAGCTTGTGCAAAGGCATCCTGAGCCGTCATCATCCGCTTGAACCGATCCACTGCCGGTCGCAACAGCCGCGCCGATCCAACTCAGCGTGAAAAGCAATGCTCGAACAGCGTCATTAGCAATCGCGGATTAATTAGAACCGTCCGCGAACAAACTCCCTATAGTCGGAAGCCTCCCAGACAACACACGCTAAAGGGGTTTCCCGATGAACCGCTTCCTTCGTCCGCTCGCTGCGTTCGCTACGCTGCTGGCGCTGTCCGCGCCGTTTTCTTCCGCCGCTTACGCCGACACCAAAGAAGTCGTGATCGCGTATCAGGACATGGTCGTGCCTTGGCGTTATGCGCAGGCCACGGGCGAAGTCGAGAAAGCCACCGGCTACAAGGTCACCTATCGCAAGCTCGGCAGCGGCGCCGACGTGATCCGCGCGCTGGCTTCGGGCTCGGTGCAACTCGGCGAAGCGGGGTCGAGCCCGATTGCCGCCGGACTGTCGCAGGGCGTCGATATTTCGCTGTTCTGGATTCTGGACAACATCAACGACGCCGAAGCGCTAGTCGCGCGTGACGGTTCCAATGTCACCAGTGTCGCCGGTCTGAAGGGCAAGAAAATTGGCGTGCCGTTCGTGTCGACCTCGCACTTTCATACGCTGGTCGCACTGCAGAGCGCCGGCGTGAATCCGTCGGATGTGAAGATCGTCAATCTGCGCCCGCCTGAAGTCGCGGCGGCGTGGGAGCGTGGCGACATCGACGCGACTTACATCTGGGACCCGGTACTGGCGAAGGTGAAGAAGAACGGCAAGGTGCTGATCACATCCGGGCAGGTCGCGCAGCAAACCGGTAAGGCGACTTTCGACGGCTTCGTCGTCGACCGCAAGTTTGCTAGTCAGAACGCTGAGTTCGTCGCGCGCTTTGTGAAGGTGCTGGCCGCGACCGATGCGAGCTATCGCGATCACACGTCGGCTTGGACCGCGACGTCGCCGCAGGTCGAGGCCGTTGCGAAGGAGTCCGGCGCCACCGCGCAGGAAGTGCCTGCGAGCCTCGCGTTGTATGCATTCCCGACGCCGGCGCAGCAGGCTTCGAGCGCATGGCTTGGCGGCGGTGCGCAATCCGGAGCGGCGAAATCGCTCGCCGCGACTGCTGCGTTCCTGAAGACGCAGGGCACGATTCAGAACGTGCTGGCCGATTACTCGACCGGCGTCGACCCGCAGTTCGTACAGCGTGCGGCGCATTAACTTCTTTAGCGAGCTTACCCATCAGCATCATGGAGCACGACGATGAGCGGTCTTGAGATACGTGGGCTGCACGTCGCCTACGAAGGCGCACGCGGCGCGGCGCCGCATATCGCGCTCGCTGACGTCGATCTGCGCATCGAGCCGGGTGAGTTCGTCGTCGCGCTGGGTGCATCCGGTTGCGGCAAGACGACCTTGCTGAACTGCATCGCCGGATTCATTCAACCGACCGAAGGCGAGGTGCGTTTGAACGGCGAGCGCGTTCTTGGACCGGGCGCGGATCGCGGTGTCGTGTTTCAGAAATACGCGCTGATGCCTTGGCTCGACGTGCTCGACAATGTCGCGCTCGGTCTGCGTTTCCAGCGTGTGCCGAAGGCGCAGCGCGAGCGCATCGCGCTGGACATGCTGGCGCTGGTCGGGCTCGAGAAGCATGCGCGCTCGCGGGTCTACGCGCTGTCGGGCGGCATGCAGCAGCGCGTGGGCATTGCACGCGCGCTGGCAAGCGATCCGCAAGTGCTGCTGATGGACGAACCGATGGGCGCGCTCGACGCGATGACACGCGAGTCGATGCAGGAACTCGTGCTCGACGTCTGGGGCCGCACACGCAAGACGGTGTTCTTTATCACGCATAGCGTGGAAGAAGCGTTATTTCTGGCGACACGCCTCGTCGTGATGACGCCGGGACCCGGCCGTATCGCCGAGAGTTACGACCTGCCATTCGCGCAGCGTTTTCTCGAGACACGCGACGCACGTGCGGTGAAGTCGTCGCCGGATTTCATCGAATGGCGCGAACGGCTGGTGCGCCGTCTGCACGAACGGGCTGAGCGCGACCAGGACCATGAAGAGGTGCTGTCGTGACGGCTTCACGTGAATCGTTGGGCACCGTGCCCCTGACCCAGACAAGCGAGCCGCCGCGGCGTAAAGCGCGGCCGGTACGCGGTTGGCGTTTGCCGGGCGAAGGTCCGACCGTGGTGCTGAGCGCAGTCTCGGTCACGACGCTCGCGGCGCTATGGTGGCTTGCCACGCATCTGCACTGGCTGCCGCCGCTCTTTCTGCCGACGCCCGAGGCGGTTTGGGCCGCCTTTCTGGACGCCTGGCACGGCCGTATTCAAGGCGGCTTGCCGCTCTCAGAGCATCTCGCATGGAGTGCGCTGCGCGTGTTCGGCGCCTTCGCGCTGGCCGCGGTCACGGCGGTGCCGGTCGGAATCCTGATGGGCGTAAGCCGGGTTGCACGCGGCTTGCTCGATCCGCCGCTGGAGTTCTACCGGCCGTTGCCGCCGCTTGCGTATCTGCCGCTGGTGGTGATCTGGTTCGGTATCGACGAGACGGCGAAGATCGTCGTGATCTATCTCGCCTGTTTCGCGCCGATTGCAATGGCGGCGCGTGCCGGTGTGCGCAGTGCGACCATCGAGCAGATTCATGCGGCGTATTCGCTCGGCGGCCGCTTCGGGCAGATCGTGCGATATGTGGTTTTGCCCGCAGCGTTGCCCGAGATTCTGACCGGCTTGCGGATTGCCATCGGCTTCGGCTGGACCACACTGGTTGCCGCCGAGATGGTTGCGGCCACCGCCGGCCTCGGTCAGATGGTGCTCAATGCGTCGAGCTTTCTGCGTACCGATGTGGTGGTCATGGGCATCGTGCTGATCGGGTTGATCGCGTGGCTGTTCGATCTCGGCATGCGTGCGCTGGAGCGGCGGCTGGTGCCGTGGAAGGGGCGTGTGTAGCCGCAGCCCGCGCCAGGCCACGCAATCTCAAGCAAACAACTCAATCACCGGCCAGCCGCGTTCCGTCGCAATGGCGCGCAGGCGCGGGTCGGGATTGGTGGCGACTGGATGCGTGACGAGCTCGAGCAAAGGCACGTCGTTGATTGAGTCGCTGTAGAACCAGCTCTGCGGAAAATCCTGCAGACGATGGCCGAGCGAAGCCAGCCAACTCTCGGTGCGCGTGATCTTGCCTTCGCGGAAGGTCGGCACGCCGACTGCGTTTCCGGTAAAGCGAGCCAAAGGATCGCCGCCTTCGGTGCCGAGATCGATCCCCAGCAGATGGTCAAAGCCGAGCGCCTTGCCGATCGGCCTCGTAATAAACACGTTGGTGGCGGTGACGATGCAGCACAGGTCGCCCGCTTCAATATGACGTTGCACGAGTTCCCGCGCAGCCGGCAGGATCGCCGGCGCAATCACCTTCTCCATGAACTGCGCATGCCACGCGTCGAGCTGCTCGCGTGAGTGGCGAGCCAGCGGCGCCAATGTGTAGTTCAGATAGGCAGCCATATCGAGCGTGCCGGCCACGTACTGCCGGTAGTAATCGTCGATTTCTTCCGCGTGCTGCGCAGCGCCTTCTATGCCCAATCCGGCGATGAAGTGGGCCCACGCCTGATCGCTATCGAGCGGCAGCAGCGTATGGTCCAGGTCGAACAGCGCAAGGTTGCGGCTCATCCAGAGTCCTTGTGATGAAGTGAGCGAACGAAGTAATCGAGTGAATTGCGCGCCGGACGATGAGCCGGTACACAGCAATCCACAGATCGGCACGAGCGTATATTTAAAAGCACAAAATTACAATAAGGCAAAAATGTGCAACACTACTGTCATAAACGCCCCGGGTGCCGGTTCACGCGGCATGCGGTTCGGCTCATGGCAGCAGGAACGGATGCGCAGTGCCTTATGTTGATTCTCCTTAACCTTCTGGCTGGTGTGGCGCTCCTCGTGTGGGGCTCGCACATCGTGCGTACCGGGATCCTGCGCGTGCTCGGCGCCGATCTGCGCAGTGTCCTCGGGCGCAGCACCAGTAGCCGCTGGCGTGCCTTCCTTTCAGGCGTCGGCGTCACAAGCCTCGTGCAGAGCAGCAATGCAACGGCGGTGATCGTCACGTCGTTCGCCGCGCAAGGTCTCCTGCCACTCACGAGCGGCCTTGCGATCATGCTTGGCGCCGACGTCGGTACCGCACTGATGGCGCGGCTGCTGACACTCGATCTGACATGGTTGTCGCCGATCCTGATTCTGTTCGGCGTGCCGCTCTTTTTGTCGCGCAAGCAAACCCGCACGGGCCAGGTTGGCCGTACGCTGATCGGGCTTGGCTTGATCCTGCTGGCGCTGCACCTGATCGTCGAAGCCGCGCAGCCGATGATGCAAGGCGCCGGCGTACGCGTGATGTTCGGCGCGCTGACCGGCGACACCATGCTCGACGCGCTGGTCGGCGCAGCATTTGCCATGTTGTCCTATTCGAGTCTCGCGGCGGTTCTGCTGACAGCAACGCTTGCCTCGTCCGGCGTGATCTCACTGAAGGTGGCGTTGTGTCTCGTGATCGGCGCGAATCTCGGCAGCGGTTTGCTGGCGCTGATGGGCACGCTCGCGCAGAATGCGGCGGCGCGGCGTCTGGCCCTGGGTAGCCTGGCGTTCAAGCTGGCCGGCGCGCTGCTGATCCTGCCGTTCGCGCCGCTGCTTGCACGCGGCCTGCCGGCGCTGATCGCGAATCCACGCGAAGCGGTGGTCGGCTTTCATGTGATCTATAACACGCTGCGTTGCTGCGCATGCCTCTCACTGATTGATCCGGTGGCGCGCATCTGCACGCGGGTGTTGCCGGACCGGCCACAGCCCAACGGCGAACTGCGGCCGCTGCATCTGGATGCCGCTGCACTTTCCACCCCCACGCTCGCACTCGCGAACGCCGCACGCGAGGTGCTGCGTATTGGCGACATCGTGCGCACCATGCTCGATAACGTTGCGGGCCTGATCCACGAAAACAGCCTCGACAAGGCGCGCGAAACGATCCGGATGGACGACGACGTCGACCAGCTTTACGCCGCGGTCAAAAGCTATCTGACGCTGATCTCCCGCGAGCAACTCGACGAAGCCGATAGCCGCCGCTGGACTGACATCATTTCGTTGACGATTAACCTGGAGCACGCGGGCGACATCATCGAGCGAATCGTCGGCGATATCGAGGAAAAGAAGATCGCGCACCGGCTGTCGTTTTCGGAGGAGGGGCTGGGCGAACTGGACGACTTGCAGGCACGGCTCGTCAGCAATCTGCAGCTTGGCCTCTCGGTATTTCTGAATAACGATCTGCGGTGCGCCGAGCGGCTGCTGGCCGAGAAAGAGCGCTTTCGCGATCTGGAGCGCGCGTATTCATACAAACATCTGGACAGGCTCGCCGGACAAACCTTGCGCAGCATCGAGACCAGCGCGTTGCATCTGGATCTGATCAGCGACATGAAGCGGCTCAATTCGCTGTTCTGTTCGACGGCCTATCCGGTACTCGAAGCAGCCGGCGCGCTGCGCGACACGCGCTTGCGCAAGCGCGTGCTCGACACGATGCATGTGAAGGAATAAGCGGCTTGCGCGGCGCGCTTGCCGCGCTCCCTGAGGCGTTCGCGCGGAGCGCCGAACGCACCGGCGCCCTAAGCCAGAACGATCTCTTCCAGCTTCTTTTTCAGCGATGCAAAGTCGGCGGCTTCGGCCGCCTTTTTGTTGGTGACCAGCACATCGATCCGATCGACCGGACAGTACGAAATCCGGCTGCGCTGACCAATCTTGCTGTAGTCGGCAAGGATCACCACGCGGTCCGCGTTGGCGACCATGGCGCGCGCCACTTCGGTTTCAGCGTGATCGTAGTTGGTCGCGCCATGCCGGTGATCGATGCCGACCGGCGAGAGCAAGGCCATGTCCGCACGATAGCGCTGGATGTCGAGCACGGTGGTCGCGCCGGTGGTCGCCATTGCCCGATCACTGATCGAGCCGCCGAGCAGAATCACTTCGTTGGCCGTTTCCGTTTGATCCACGGCGCCACGCATTTTCAGCGCGACGTCGATGGAGTTGGTAACAATCGTCAGGTTCGCCAGTTTCGCCAGCTCTTCAGCGAGCGCTGCGGTGGTGGTGCCCGCGTCGATGAACAGTGTCTGGCCGCTCGCGATCAAACCGATGGCCGCCTTGGCAATTGCCGTTTTGGATTTGACGCGCGTGTGGGCGCGCTCGGCGATCGGCGCCTCGTCGGCGGGTTTGATCGCGCCGCCATGCACGCGCCGCAATTCACCGAGCGCCTCCAGGTCGAGCAGATCGCGCCGCACCGTTTCGCGTGACACCCCGAGGTCCGCCATGATCCGTTCGGTCGATACGCGCTGAAGCGTAGACAGCAATGCGCGAATTCTCTGATGACGGTCTTCCTGCCACATGCATTTTTCCTTGGATGCGAACGCGCGTTCACAGGGCTTGTTTTAATAGTGTCATCGTGGACACGGATGTGTGTCCGGACAATTACAAGCGTACTACTTTAGTCGAATTGTGTTGTATTTTTTTGGCAGCTTGCAAGTTTGTGTATTTCACCTTAGCCTTCGCAGATCGAAGCGCGGCGCATATTTCGAACATCAAATGTTCGAAAAGGAATTGAAATGTCCGATTTCGAGCATTTCGCGGCGTTTTCTGGCAATTTGTTAGACACATGTCGTCGCCATAATGGATCTTGGGATCTGCCGTCTGGACCATTCGCTACTGTATACGGTGCTGCGGGGAAACCGCACGGTTCGGCATCCTGACAATAGGATTGCAGGGCTGTAGCCGGGCGCGGCATTGGACGTGCGGCCAGCTATCGCAGCGTCGTCCATTGGCGCGATACTACGCCCGGGGCTCGCGCGTAAAGACTGCATGACGCAATTGTGGCTGACGGCGGTGGCAGCTGGGAACGTGTCGAGAGCATATTTAACCCGCTCTATCTGGAAGGTAACGAGACGTGGGAAACGGGATTGATCGCACCTTATCCGCAGACTGGCCGTATCCGAGGCTGGTTGCGCATCGCTGCGGCGGCACGCTGGCGCCGGAGAACACGCTGGCCGGTTTCGACGCATGTGTGCGTTACGGCTACCGCATGGTCGAGTTCGACGCCAAACTCTCCGCCGACAATCAGCTCTTTCTGTTGCACGACGACACACTGGAACGCACCACCAACGGTCATGGCGCCGCTGCTGAACACACGTGGAACCAGCTGGCCGCGCTTGATGCTGGCGCCTGGTTCGGGCCGCAGTTCGCCGGCACGCATCTGCCGACGCTCGCCGAGGCCGCTGCACGTTGCGCACAAGATGGCATTGCCGCCAACATCGAAATCAAACCCTGCGCAGGGCGCGACGACATCACCGGGCGCCTGGTCGCAAGCGGTGCACTGACTTTGTGGCAAGGGCAAACGCCGCCGCTGCTGTCATCGTTTTCGTTCGAGGCGCTTGCTGCTGCGCGCGATGCGGCGCCCTCGCTGCGGCGCGGCATGCTGTTCGAAGAGGTGCCGGCTGACTGGCTGCGCATCGTGCGGGAGCTGGACTGCGTGTCGCTGCATGCGAGCCACCGGTACCTGAGCGAGCCGCTGGTCGCCGAGATCAAGGCGGCCGGATTGCGCGTGCTGGCCTACACGGTGAACGAGCCCGAGCGTGCGCAGGTGCTGGCGCAATGGGGCGTCGACATGATTTGTACAGATCGCATCGATAGACTGGAACACGACATGTTTTCGGCGCCGGCGAATCCAGACTGAACCGGACTGAGCATGGCGCGGGTGCGCGAGTGCGAGCTTGCACAGGTGTGCGCCCATAGAGCTAGAAATTAGAAATTTTCCAAACGTAGCAATTTCGGCAGAGGATGGGGATAACTATGAAGCGCACCGCGTTAGCTCGTTTATTT
The DNA here is from genome assembly GCF_902859805.1 of Paraburkholderia sediminicola. GTDB lineage: Bacteria > Pseudomonadota > Gammaproteobacteria > Burkholderiales > Burkholderiaceae > Paraburkholderia > Paraburkholderia sediminicola. The sequence continues at coordinate 168,387 of NZ_CADIKC010000005.1, forward strand.
TCGATGTCGGCCGCTGCGGGTGTCGCCGCAGCCGGCGTGAGCAGCGCCTCGGCCGCGCCGCTCGACGCATTGGTCGCAGCCGCCAAGCAGGAAGGCCAACTCACCGTGATCGCGTTGCCGCACGACTGGTGCAACTACGGTCAACTGGTGGCCGGCTTCCAGAAGAAGTACGGCATCAAGATCAACGAGCTGAATCCGGATGCGGGTTCGGGCGACGAAGTCGAAGCCATCAAGGCGAACAAGGGCAACAAGGGTCCGCAAGCACCTGACGTGATCGACGTGGGTCTGTCGTTCGGTCCGACCGCGAAGGCCGAAGGTTTGCTGCAGCCGTACAAGGTCGCGTCGTGGAACTCGATTCCGAAAGATTCGAAAGATGCTGACGGTTACTGGTATGGCGATTACTACGGCGTGCTGTCGTTTGAAGTGAACGCCGACATGATCGACAAGGCGCCGTCCGACTGGAGCGATCTGCTCAAGTCAGACTATAAGAACGCCGTCTCGCTAGCTGGCGACCCGCGCACGGCCAATCAGGCGATCCAGGCCGTGTTCGCAGCAGGTCTGTCGCAAAGCAAGGGCGACGTGAGCAAGGCCGACAAGGCCGGCCTCAAGTATTTCGCCGACCTGAACAAGAACGGCAACTTTGTGCCGGTGATCGGCAAGGCCGCATCGCTCGCGCAGGGCACCACGCCGATCGTCGTGCGTTGGGACTACAACGCGCTGGCTGACCGCGACACGCTGAAGGGCAATCCGAAGGTACAAGTGGTGATTCCGAAGACGGGCGTGGTTGCCGGTGTGTACGTTCAGGCGATCAGCGCCTACGCGCCGCATCCGAATGCCGCCAAGCTGTGGATGGAATACCTGTACTCCGACGAAGGCCAGATCGGCTGGCTGACCGGCTATTGCCACCCGATGCGCTATAACGAACTCGTGGCGCAGAAGAAGGTCCCGCAAGCGCTGCTCGACAAGCTGCCGCCGCCGTCGTCTTACAAGAACGTGGTGTTCCCGACGCTGTCCCAACAGGACGCCTACAAGGACACCATCACGAAGCACTGGGACGAAACGGTCGGCGCGAACGTCAAGTAATCGCCGCGGCGCACGCGGTTGCGGCGGCCATGCAGCAGCGAGCAATCGCAGGCTGCACACGCCGCCGCTTCTAACCGCAACGCGTAGTTTCAAAGGTAGCGTGCCGCTCCACGAGAGCGGCGCGCCACGCGTTAGCCAGATTGCCTAAGGGTGAGTTATGAGCGCTTCATCGGATGCTGGATCGGTGCAGCCGGAATTGCTGGTTCCGCCTGTGCCCACGCCAACGCCTCGCGTCAACGGTCCGGGCCGCGCGTCGCAGTTTCTCGCCTGGATCGGCGTGGTGCCGTTTTTCACCTTCGCACTGCTGTTCCTGATTCTGCCGACCGGCTTTCTGATGGTCGGCGCATTTCAGGATCCGCAAGGCCACTTCACGCTCGGCAACTTTCGCGACCTGCTCCAGCCCACGGTGCTGGACGCCTACTGGATCAGCTTCAAGGTGAGCGCAGCTTCTGCGTTTGGCGGCGCGTTGATCGGTTCGCTGCTCGCGTGGGCTGCGGTGCAAGGCAAATTGCCGGGCTGGATTCGTCCTACGCTGATGACGTTCTCCGGCGTCGCCTCGAATTTTGCCGGCGTGCCGCTCGCATTTGCCTTCATCTGTACGCTCGGGCGCGTCGGTCTCGTGACCGTATTGCTGAAAAAATATCTCGGCTTCAATCTGTACTCGACGGGCTTCAGCGTCCTGAGCTTCTCCGGGTTGACGCTGACTTACCTGTACTTCCAGATTCCTTTGATGGTGCTGATCGTCACGCCCGCGCTCGACGGTCTGAAGCGCGAGTGGCGCGAAGCCTGTGACTGCCTCGGCGGCACGGCCTTCCAATACTGGCGCCACGTAGCGTTGCCGGTATTGTGGCCGAGCGTGCTTGGCGCGACGCTGCTGCTGTTCGCCAATTCGTTCGGCGCGGTCGCCACGGCTTATGCACTGACCGGCAGTTCGCTGAACATCGTTACGATCCTGCTGTACGCGCAGATTCGCGGCGACGTGATGCACAACCAGAACCTCGGCTACGCGCTCGCGCTCGGCATGGTGCTCGTGACGGGCCTGTCGAATGGCGGCTACATCTGGCTGCGTTCGCGCGCTGAAAGGGGCCGTCGATGAAAAGCCAGTCGCGTGTGGGTGCGTGGACCGCGATGATCGTCGGTTCACTGTACTTTCTGATTCCGTTGCTCGCCACCTTCGAATTCAGCCTGCGCATGAAGCGCGGCGTGTACAGCTTCGAAGCGTATAGCGTCGTGCTGAGCGATCCACGCTTTCAGGCCTCGTTCGGGTATTCGATCCTGATGGCGGTGCTGACGATCATTGTTGGCGTATTGCTGGTGGTGCCGACCGCGTACTACGTGCAGTTGCGCTTGCCGAAGCTGCGGCCGGTCGTCGAATTCATCACGCTGTTGCCGCTGGTAGTGCCGGCGATCGTGATCGTGTTCGGTTATCTGCGTATCTACAACAGCAGTTCGATTCTGCCGCTCACGGCCAACGAACGCGCGACCGACCTGTTGCTGGTGTTCGGTTACGTGACGCTCTCGCTGCCGTACATGTATCGCGCGGTCGACGCCGGTCTGCGTGCGGTCGACGTGCGCTCGCTGACCGAGGCTGCGGAATGTCTCGGGGCGAACTGGCCGACGATTCTGTTCAAGGTGATCTTCCCGAACATTCGCTCGGGCATTCTGTCCGGCGCGTTTCTCACCTTTGCCGTGGTGATCGGCGAATTCACGCTGGCGAGTCTGCTCGACCGCCCCGCGTTTGGCCCGTATCTGCAATTGATTGGCGCGAACCGCGCGTACGAACCGTCGGCGCTTGCGATCATCGCGTTCGTGATCACGTGGGCGTCGATGGGTTTGATTCAGGTATTCGGCTCGGCCCGCGCGCTTAGCGGCCAGAAAGTTTGACGGACTCATTTGACGGACTCATGTGTCCGACTAAGGCAGCGAATCATGGCATTCCTTGAGATCGAAAATCTGCATAAGTCCTTCGGGGCGAACACGGCGCTGCATCACTTCGACATGAAGATCGAGCGCGGCGAATTCATCACGTTTCTTGGCCCGTCCGGTTGCGGCAAGACCACGGTGTTGCGGATGATCGCCGGCTTCGAAACACCGACGCGCGGCATCATCCGGCTGGATAACAAGGACGTGACGCATCTGCGCACGCGGCAGCGCAAGGTCGGCATGGTATTTCAGTCGTACGCGCTGTTTCCGAACATGACGGTGGCCGACAACATCGGCTTCGGGCTGAAGATCACGCACCGTCCGCAGGCGGAGATCAAGAAGCGCGTTGAGGAGATGCTGCAACTGATCAAGTTGCCGCATCTCGGCGAACGCTATCCGTGGCAGTTGTCGGGTGGCCAGCAGCAGCGCGTGGCGTTGGCGCGCGCGCTCGCCAGCAAGCCGCAGGTGCTGTTGCTCGACGAACCGCTGTCGGCGCTCGACGCGAAGATCCGCATTTCGTTGCGGCAAGACATCCGGGCGTTGCAGCGCGAGTTGGGCATCACGTCCATTTTCGTGACGCACGATCAGGAAGAGGCGCTGTCCATTTCTGACCGAATCGTCGTGATGAACGAGGGGCGTGTCGAACAGGTCGGCACGCCTTCGGAGATCTACAACTATCCGCGCACGCGCTTCGTTGCGTCGTTCGTCGGCACGCTGAACATTCTGGCGGGGCATGTGATCGATCCGAAAACGGGCAAGATGGCCGTCGACGGTCAGGAGCTGACCACCACGCAAGAACTGCCGGCTGACGACGCAGGCAAGAAGCGCATGCTCGCGCTGCGCCCCGAAGCCATTGTGCTGGAACCGGCCGCGCCGGGCCGCAACACGCTGAACGCGACCGTCGAAGAAGTGAATTTCCTCGGCGCGGTGGTGCGCATCAGAACGCGCGTGAAAGACGCGGTGATTTCACTCGATGTGTTCAACGACCCGAATCGCGGTTTGCCCGAACGGGGTCAACCGGTATCGCTGGGTTTCTCGCACGAGAACTTGCTGGTGCTGGAAGAGGGTGGTGCATAGAAGCCGAACAGCAAGCAGTGTCTGACATGGGCGAAAACCCCGCGGAGAGACCAGGCGGTTGCGGCTGAATCGGGCGAAAGCCGCAGCCCTAAAGGTTCTCCGGGTTTTCCCTGAATTGTGGCCTGTGCGGATTCCGGATTCCCCGACGCCCCTCGTCCGGATTTCCGGAATCCCGGACGGCGGATGCCGTAACACGCCAAAAAACCTATAAAAATCAAAGCGATTCGCTTTGCGTCAAGCTGGCATCGACCTTGCAATTTAGAAACCGCGGCCGCAACGGTCCGACAACTAAAGCAAGGAGACAACGATGTCTGATTTCCCCTCCCGGTATTTCTGAATTCGTCGTCTTGTCGCGGCCTAATGCCGTGCACAGGCGTGACGAATTTTCGTTCGCATGATGCGCAGCGTGGCAGGCCTTGAGCTCACCCATATCGCAGGAAACATCGTGAAGAAACCTATCCACAAAGTGCTGTACGTCCAGGTGATCGTGGCGATCATCATCGGCATCGCGCTCGGCCATTTCTCGCCGGACTTCGCCGTCGACATGAAGCCGCTCGGCGACGGCTTCATCAAGCTGATCAAGATGGTGATCGGGCCGATCATCTTCTGTACGGTGGTGACTGGTATCGCCGGTATGGAAGACATGAAGAAGGTAGGGCGCGTCGGCGGCAAGGCGCTGCTGTACTTCGAAATCGTCTCGAGCTTCGCGCTGGTGCTCGGCCTGATCGCGACGCACGTGTTGAAGCCGGGCGTCGGCTTCAACATCGATCCGGCTACGCTCGACGGCAAGGCAGTCGCTTCGTATGCCGCGAAGGCGCACGGCCAGACTACGGTCGACTTCCTGATGCACATCATTCCGGACACGCTCGTGTCCGCGTTCGCACAGGGCGAAATCCTGCAGATCCTGCTGATCGCGCTGTTGTTCGGTGCTGTGCTGGCCACGGCCGGTGAGAAGGGCAAGGTCGTCACCAATTTTATCGACGGGCTCTCGCATGTGTTGTTCGGCGTCGTGCGCATCATCACGAAGCTGGCGCCGATCGGCGCGTTCGGTGCGATGGCGTTCACCATCGGCAAGTACGGCATCGGCTCGCTGCTGCCGATGCTCAAGCTGATCGGCACGTTCTATCTGACTTCGATCGTGTTCGTGGTGGTCGTGCTCGGCATCATCGCGCGTGCGGTGGGCTTCAACATCTTCCGCTTTGTCGGCTACATCAAGGAAGAGATGCTGATCGTGCTCGGCACGAGCTCGTCGGAAGCCGCGTTGCCGCAATTGATGCTGAAGCTCGAAAAGCTCGGCTGCTCGCGCTCGGTGGTGGGCCTCGTGGTGCCGACCGGTTACTCGTTCAACCTCGACGGCACCAACATCTACATGACGATGGCCGTGCTGTTCATCGCGCAGGCCACCAACACGGACCTCACGTGGACGCAGCAGCTCACGCTGCTGGCGGTGACAATGCTGACGTCGAAGGGCGCGAGCGGTGTGACGGGCGCAGGGTTCATCACGCTGGCCGCCACGCTCGCCGTGGTGCCGACCATTCCGCTGTCGGGCATGGTGCTGATTCTCGGTATCGACCGCTTCATGAGCGAATGCCGCGCGCTGACGAACATCGTCGGCAACGGCGTGGCGACGGTGGTGGTGTCGGCATGGGAAAAGGAACTGGACCGCAACAAGCTGAACGCCGCGTTGCGGGGTGACGTGACGGTCAAAGAGCCGGCCGAGGCTTAAGCCAGGTAAGCCAGGCAAGCCAGGCAACCGTCACGAGCACGACTTTGGCCGCGGACGCCCACCTATGAAAACGGCGACCGCGACCCGGGACCCCGCGCCGTCGGCCGACGAAGCTTACGCCGACGGCGCGGCGCCTTATGCCACAATATCTGATCCTTACCGATCGGATATTGCCAACGTGACGCGCCGCCTGCTGATCCTCTTCGCGCTCGTCGCCGGGCTCGTGGTGGCGTGCGGGCTGACGTACACCATCGCGTGGCAGAGCGGGATCGACAATTTGCGGCGCAACGCCGCGGTGCGGGTCGATCGCACGACCAGCGCGCTGAAAAGCACGCTCGAGCGCTACGAATCGCTGCCTTATCTGCTGGCCGAACATCCCATTGTGCAAGACGTGCTGGTCGATCCCAGCCCTGCCAACGTCGAACGCGCCAATCTCTATCTCGAAGACCTCAACCGCCACGCGCGGGCAACGGTCACCTACATCATTCCGCTCGACGGCTATTGCGTCGCCGCGAGCAACTGGCACGGGCCGGGCAGCTTCATCGGCGCGGGCTATCAATTCCGGCCGTATTTCCTCGATGCGGTGAAGGGCGGCGTGGGCCGCTTCTTCGGTATCGGCACGATTTCCCAGGCGCCCGGTTACTACATCTCGCAGCCTGTGCGGCGTGACGGCAAGATCGTCGGCGTGGCCGTCGTCAAACTCGATCTCGAATGGTTTCAGGGCGCGGATGCCTCTGAACCTCTGGTTGTCACCGACGACCACGGCGTGATTTTTCTGTCGTCGATGCCGGCATGGAAATATCACACGATCCGGCCGTTGTCGGGGCAAGTCGCCGATTCGATCTACCAGGCGCGCCAGTATGCGCAGCAGCCGATCGCGCCGCTGCCGGTGACGATCGAGCGCACGCTCGAAGGCAATGCGCAGATTGTGCGCATCGGCGGTGGCCGCTATGCGCCGCGCTATCTCGCGTCACGGCGCGGCATGGGCGAGCCGGACTGGCATCTGATCACGATGTCTCCCGTCGGTCCAGTCGACGCCGACGCCCGCAAGGCGACCATCGTGACGGGTTTCGGCTACGTGTCGCTGGTGCTACTCGCGTTCTACTGGAGAATGCGCCGCGCGCGGGTGCGCGAAGTGATGCGCAGCCGTTCGCTGCTGCAAAAGGCCTACGCTGAACTGAACCGGCGAGTGGCGGAACGCACCGCGGATCTCTCGCAGGCGAACGAGCAGTTGCAGAAGGAAGTCGCCGAGCGAACGCGCGCCGAACAGGAACTGCGCGCGGCGCACGACGAACTGATTCAGGCCAGTAAGCTCGCCGCGCTGGGTCAGATGGCGGCGGGCATCACGCATGAGTTGAATCAACCGCTTGCGGCGCTGCGCGGTTTCTCGGACAACACACGCGTGCTGCTCGAACGCGGCGACCAGGCTTCGGCGTTCGAAAATCTCGAAGCGATCGCAGCGCTCACCGAGCGCATGGGCAAGATCACCAATCAGTTGAAGTTGTTTGTCGGTCGCGCGCGGCCTCGTAGTGCGCGTGCGCCGGTGATGCGGGCGTTGCGCAACGTCATCGCGCTGCTGCAAAAGCGCCTGCACGGCGTCGAAATCGAGTTCGCCTTGCTCGATGCCGGCACCGGCGTGCGCACGCCGCTGAATCTCGCCGACGATCCCGCCGATCTGGTCGCCAATTGCGACGATCTGCGGCTCGAACAGGTGTTGATCAATCTGCTCGGCAACGCGCTCGACGCAACGGCGGGGTTGACGCCGCCGCGCATTTCGATCGAGATCGAAACCACTGAGTCGAGCGTATCGTTCGCTGTGCATGACAACGGCCCAGGCATTCCCGACGACGTGCTGCCGCGTCTGTTCGAGCCGTTCTTCACCACGAAGGAAATGGGCCAGGGGCTGGGGCTCGGCCTCGCGATTTCGTCATCGATTGCGCGCGATTGCGGTGGCACATTGGTGGCGCGCAATGCGCCGGACGGCGGTGCATTATTCGTATTGGCGCTGCGCCGCGCGCGCGTGCAGACGAGCCACACATCGGACCCGCTCACCACGGGTTCCTGAATCAGACGAGAACAACATGCTGAACGACGGCCTGCGGGTGCTGTATGTCGAAGACGACGAACTGGTGCGGCGCGCCAGCGTCCAGAGTTTGCAACTGGCGGGCTTCGAGGTGATCGGCCATGCGTCGGCGGAATCCGCAGCGAAGATGATCAGTGCGGATTTCTCCGGGGTGATCGTCAGCGATATTCGCTTGCCTGGCGCGAGTGGACTCGAACTGCTTGCGCAGTGCCACGAGCGCGCGCCCGACGTGCCGGTGATTCTGGTGACCGGCCATGGCGATATTTCGATGGCCGTGCAGGCGATGCGTGACGGCGCGTATGACTTCATCGAAAAGCCCTTCGCATCCGAACGTCTGATTGAGACCGTGCGACGTGCGCTGGAGCGTCGCAAGCTGGTTCTCGAGAACCTTGCGCTGCGCCGTGAGCTGGCCGGGCAGAACACGGTCGCGCCGCGCATCATCGGCCGTAGTCCGGCGATCGAGCAGGTGCGGCGGCTGATCGCGAATATCGCGCCGACCGACGCCTCGGTGCTGATCAACGGCGACACCGGCGCAGGCAAGGAGTTGATCGCGCGCAGTCTGCACGAACTATCGCCGCGGCGCGACAAACCGTTTATCGCGGTGAACTGCGGCGCATTGCCGGAGCCGATGTTCGAGTCGGAAATGTTCGGCTACGAACCGGGCGCATTCACCGGCGCGGCGAAACGCCGGATCGGCAAGCTCGAACATGCTTCGGGCGGCACACTGTTTCTCGATGAAATCGAGAGCATGCCGCTCGCGTTGCAGGTCAAGCTCCTGCGCGTGTTGCAGGACGGCGTGCTGGAGCGGCTCGGCTCGAATCAGCCGATTCGCGTGAATTGCCGCGTGGTGGCTGCGGCGAAGGGCGATATGGCGGAGCATGTCTCGGACGGCTCGTTCCGTCGCGATTTGCTGTACCGGCTGAACGTGGTGACGATTGCGCTGCCGCCTTTGGGTGAGCGTCGCGAGGACATCGTGCCGCTCTTCGAACACTTCCTGCTGGATGCGGCCGTGCGGTATCAGCGCCCTGCGCCGATTCTCACCGACCGGCAGCGTGCCAGCCTGATGCAACGGGACTGGCCGGGCAATGTGCGCGAACTGCGCAATGCCGCCGACCGTTTCGTGCTCGGCGTCGCCGACGATCCGGTCATGTCATTCGCCGACGACAGTGTCGCGACGCAACCCTTGAAGGAACGTGTTGAGCAATTCGAACGGGCGGTGATCGCGGAGGCGTTGGAGCAGGCCGGCGGCGTAGTGGCGGTCGCGGCAGATAAGCTGCAGCTCGGAAAGGCGACGCTCTACGAGAAGATCAAGCGATATGGGCTTGCGGCCAAAGGGGAAGGGGAGCGGTGAGGATTTGATGCGCCGCGCCGGCGAGGCGGTGCAGCCTCCCCGCCGGCGTGTTTGAATCTGGGTGTTTTACTTCAGGCTTTTCGTGGGTGATCAGGCAGCAATCAGGCAACGATCAGGCCGCGTTCAGCGCCTTTTCCAGCAACTGGTCAAGTTCCGCGAATTGCGGTTCGCCGACATAGCGCTTCAGAATCTTGCCGTCTTTGTCGACCAGGAAGGTCGTCGGCGTGAGCTGCACGTTGCCGAACTGCTTGGCGGCCGAGCCGTCGTCCATGGCAACTTTGAACGGCAACTGGCGGGTTTGCGTGTAGTTGGCCACGTACATCGGCGCGTCGTAGTTCATTGCGACGGCGACGAATTCGAGCCCTTTGCCCTTGAAGCGGTTATAGGTCTGGACCATCTGCGGCATTTCCTTCATGCAGGTGTCGCAGCTGGTCGCCCAGAAGTTGACCAGGTAGACCTTGCCTTTCAGATCGGCAGTCGAGACTTTCTGGCCCGACAGCAATGTGAAGGTTGCATCGGGCACGCGCTGCTGGCCGGCGAACGCGAAATAGCCGGCGGTCGCAATCGCGATGGCCACGACGGCGATGATGATGGTGCGAAGCGGATTCGCGCGCCGTGTGGCGGTGGACGGGGTGGAGCTCATGAACGGAACCTCGAGAGTCGCGCAGAACGCGCGGAACAGTACGTGGATTCGGACTGTTAAATCCGGTATTGCTTGGCGTCGCTATTGTAGCCCCATTCCGGCAACGCGGCAGCGGGCGGCCCGGGAGGCGATAATAGGACTTTACGTTCCTGTCAGTCCGATCTTCTGTCCCCATGCTCCGAACTGCTTTTCGCTTCCTCGCCCGAGTCTCGATCATCCCGTTTGGCCGTCCCGTTAGCCTTTCCCATCGCGCCCCCCGGGCAGACGGCCGCCCGGCCGGCGCCGCTTCCCCCTTTCAGCGAGCGCGAGCAGTTCTCGGCACGGTGGCCTGCACGCTGGCGTTGGGCGGCGCGTTGGCAGCGTGTTCGCCGACTTTCGACTGGCGCACCATCATGAATAACGACAACGGCTACACGGTCGACTTGCCGGCCAAGCCGGACAACGATCAGCGTGCGGTTCAGATCGACGGCAAGCCGATGCAGATGGCGATGCAAACCGCCGAAGCCGGCGACGCCGTGTTCGCGGTCGGCACGGTGATGCTGCCGAGCGATGACGAAGCGACGCAGCGTGCCGCCCTCGAATTCCTGCGCACCGGCCTCGCCCGTAACGTCGGCGCCGCGCCGGACGCGCACGCGGTGCAAATCCCGTTGGCTGCGGGCGGCAAGGTGCTGGGGCTGGAAATGAAACTGAGCGGCGAGGCTGGTTCGCAACACGAGACGCGCACCGTCTATGCGCGGCTGGTCGCGCGTGGCCGGCATGTGTATCAGGCCGCGATCATTGCCTCCAAGCCAGTGCAGCAGGAGCAGGTCGACCAGTTTTTTTCGTCGTTCCAGCTCTATTGAACGTTTAAAGCGGCATGTTTTCTGGTCGACCCGGCGCGCGGTAAGTCTGTAGAGGATAGTGAAAGTTCCTTCGTAGCATCGCGCGCTAATTCCCGGTTTACGTTGAAGTTTTCCGGTTACTCACAGGTCCTGTGGATAACTCTGTTGAGAACTTCGCGGTTTTTGCCGTAGATGCCCATCCCGTGGGCATCCTGTCAGATTGAGTTCACTCCGGTCATGGGAAAAAGTCCAATCGAATCAATGCCTTTTGGATGCATGCTTCCGCGTGCCTTTCAGATGTTTCAAAATCTATCCGGAACGCGTACGTGTGCATAAGTCAAGTCTTGACAGCCGATTTTTCGCCTTATACGGACCCAAAAGCCCGGCGATACTGGACGGCTTCACCGACTTGCGCGGCGCTCGGCATGGCGGTGCCGGCGAGGTCGGCGATGGTCCGCGCCACCTTCAGAACTCTGTAGTAAGCACGCGCCGACCAGCCGAAGCGCTCACCGGCCTGGCGCAGCAAAGCTTCACCTTCTGCGTCGGGGCGGCAGACCTCGTCCACTTCCCGTCCGCCCAGTTCACGATTGGTTTTGCCTTGCCGGGTCAGTTGCCGTTCACGGGCGGCATTCACCCGTAGGGCGATCGCCGCACTGGATTCACCGATGGTGCTGGAACGCGCCGACAACTCAGCTGGCGTGAGCGCAGGGATTTCGAGCTGGATGTCGATCCGGTCGAGCAGCGGCCCGGACAGCTTGCGCAGGTAACGCGCCGCGATCTCCGGCGTGCAGCGGCAGCGACCATTGGGGTCGCCGCGCCATCCGCAGGGGCAGGGGTTCATCGCGGCGATCAGCTGGCAGGCTGCTGGAAAATCCGCTTGCAACGCAGCGCGCGAGATGGTGATGCGCCCGGCTTCGAGAGGTTCGCGCAGGGTCTCCAGCACATGGCGGTCGAATTCCGGCATTAGGTTCCCGTTTCTGTCTGTATGTTTTAATGTGTGGAAGGCTCTGGCAAGTTTGCTTTTATTCGTTACCGACACAAGGTATCTAAATGAATACAAACAATGTGCGAGCGATCCACATAAGTCCATCGGCACTCGGGACATGGAACTCCATTGCGCAGTTCGTTGGGTTGACTCCTGCTGCGGATATGAGTCCTCGTTATCAAACGTTACCCAGTGTGGCCCTCATTGTGAACTCAGACGATGGCTTACCGCTGTGGGCGCCAACCTTGTTTCTGGCCCGAAGTGCGACACGAAGCCGCGGGGTCACCGGCGACACTTGCCGGACCTATGCCGAATGTCTGATCGACTGGATTCGGTTCACCACCACCGCCGGCAGTACGCTGGAGCGCGTCAATGAGGAACTCCTCCAGCGATACCGCGCAGAGCTTCGCCATGAGCGTGCTGGTCCCCGATATAAGACGTCGTCGGCCACCGCAAACCTCCGCGTTACTGTGGCCTCGATATTCCACCTATGGTGCCAAAGCCACGGCTTCCCGTCTCCGTTGGGTGCATTTCTTTTGGAGCGAGAGAAGGATGAGCGTCGAAGACCACTTATGCCTGGCGTCCTTCACCGGCATCCGCGTTTGCTCAACACGGATGAAATCAAGGGGTTATTTCAGTTCGCGCGGATGCCCTATAAGCTGGCCTTTCGGTGGGGCCTGACGACGGGGATGCGCCGGTTTGAGGTAGCTATGCTGCCGCGCTCGCTGCTTCCCACACCAGAACAATTGGAGCAGCTGGACGGTGAGTTCGCGTCGGTCGTAATTAGGCGAAAAGGCGGCAGGGAACTCGCGATTTATCCGCCAAAATCCCTGGTCGAAGAGACCAATTGGTACATCATGACTGATCGGATATCGCCTTTCGAAAAGTTCGACGATTACGTTTTTATAAATCGATCTCGATTTCCTGTGTCACGCCAGGCACTGACGAATGAATTCCGTCGTTGCGCTGATTTGATAGGAAGTGCTGCGACACTGCATCATCTGCGTCATACGTTCGCGGTGCACGTATTGAGGTACCTCGATAGTGCAAGAAAAGGGGAAATCGGAGTTGCAAAGAATTCACTGAAGGTACTTCAGGTCCTTCTCGGGCACGCACACGTCGAAACGACCGAGATCTACCTACGCGCGGCGGAAGTCACAGGGCGCGATGCAATGGCCGCATTAGAGAGCCTTTACAGGACTTCCCATGAAACTGACGCGTGAACGATCGGCTTTAGTCCATCGACTGGTGGATGAAGGTGGTCATCTCGTCGCAACATTGGATTTATCTGCGCTCGAAGTTTCGCCCGTGATCGCCGCAGCGTTGTTGCGAGCCCACGACGCAGAATACGGACACACGGCAATCGAAACTCAGAAGCAGGTATTCCGCTGCATTCGAAAGCTTATTCTATGCTTGCAGCAATCAAAAATTGCTTTTCAGCTGCCTCTTCCTTCATCGATCGCCAATATGTTTCACGATTGGCTCGAAGCGTCCCATTTAGTCGGTAGCACCGCTCAGAGTCACCAGAATACTGTCTTCACGATTCTACGCTGGTGCCGGCGCAATACCCCTGAAGTTATCTCGGATCATTCGTTTATCGGAGGGCATGGATTTGCAAGGAATGAGCCTGAAAAAAGGAAAGGTGTTGATGAAGATTCGGTCAAGCTTATACTTGCTCACTGCTATGACGAAATTGAAAAAATAGAAGCGAGGTTTGAGTTTGGGAGGCGCTTGGTTGAGGGGAGTTATGCGGAGAGCGAGGAAAACAATTTTCTGTCTCGCACATTGATCGATTTGCTCAGAATCGGGAAGGGGCGCATTCCGAATCAGCATATTATTGTGAACTCAAAACTCTCTCTTTCCCGAAGAGTGGCTGCGTGCGGAGGATTGCAATATGCTCGGTCTCTGGTGTATTTGACGACCGGAGATGCTTTTCCGTTCTATATGGCAGTCGTTACGCAAACGGGTGGCAATCCTATGGCAATTCGATTGTTAGAGTTGAACTGTATAAAGCCGCATCCGCTAAGAAGCGATCTCGAATTTTTATGCTGGGATAAAGAGCGAGCGAAATCTGAGCAACGTCAGGACTATCCGGTCGGTAAGAAATGGTCGGCCCCCAATATTGTTCGCCGACTGCTTAAGTTAAATGAAAGCGTTCGGCTGGACGCGCGATCGAGCATGAGAAGCAAGGTATTTTTGGCTCGGGGCTTAAGGCGGGATGAGCCGGAGGTACCCTCGGTGCAATCATTTCATAATTATCTGGCGGCCTTCATTGATAGATATAAGATTCAGGAATTCGATTTTGAAGACATGAGAACTACTGTGGCCAGGGTTCTTCATAAGGATTCTCATGACATCGAGATCCCTAAAAAACGTTTGAATCACAAAAATGTGAAAACGACGTCCAGGTATACGTCAATTGAAGAGTTTCCGTTGCAGTGGCATGACAAAATTACTGAGTTTCAGGGGATTTTGATAAGTCAGGGGAGTGTTGAAGGTGTGTCCAAACGGAATGGTGGTTATGAAGGGATTGCCAAAAAACCTGCCGAAACTGTATTCGGTTTCGGTTGTCGTGATCCCTTTGCTGGAGCCGATGGTATTACGCCAAAAGGGACGCGTTGCACTAATTTTACTGGGTGCAGCACGTGTATTGGGAGCGTAATTCCTCTTGATGATCCGCGTGTTATATCGAGAATCCTTGCTGCAAGGGTAGCATTGGAAGCGGCACAGCAAGATGCGCTTGTACATGGATGGTCAAGTCGATTTGAGGCCGTCTATGGCGATACGCTTTCAATTATCAATACAACTATCTTGCCTTCCGTGTCTCCTGTGGTCATGGAGAAGGCAAGGAAACTTATGAATGTCAGCAGTATCCCTGTTCTCGAATAGATTGGAGGGATATATGGGATCAAGTGGACGAAATGTAACGCACCTCGAACATGTTCCGTTACTGGAAGACAAGGACCTTGCCATTCGATGGGATACCTTGATCCCATCTGGAAAGGGCACACGACATCAGCGACATGTCCTGATGAAATCGACCAAGCAGCTATTCCAGCTAATGTACGGGGCGTCAAACATTAGAGGGAAGCACTACGGCGAAACAACGAAGCTTCAGGGGTTCGGTAACCTGCGCGTGCTGGCGAGATGGATGGTGAGAAACTCGATATGGCGCTTCTCCGATATCTCACAGAAGGATATTGTTAAGTTTATTGCGAGCCGCCGTCCAAGAAAGGACGCATTGTCAGAGCGCACAGTCGCAAGCTGGATATCGAAATTTCAGCTTATGTTTGATTTGGCAGGGAAGTACGATTTTTCGCTCACGGTGGATATTCGGACGATAGATGATCAAATATACGAAAAGGTTCGGGGGCGCCCCGCTCGGCCATGGAAATCTCTTGACGCCAATATCACGATTGCACTTATCAGAGATGCACTTCAGTGGATTCAAGACTTTGCGCCGTTTTTTGAGAGTGTCGCGGAGGAGTCATGGCTCCGTAGCAGGCGCACGATTGGCCTCAGTAAAAAAAAGCGCAGTGTTGTGTCAGATAAATTCTATAAGCAAATATTCGAAAGGCCAGAGTATCAAAAGTTGGCAGAGTCACTCGATTTTTCTGGACCTGTTTATAAAACAATCTCTGTAGGACTGTCGGTTATGGAGGGTGCTTGTGCTTTTTTATTGCTGGTACTGGTCGGTTTGCGAGTGAGTGAATTGCTATCCTTGAATAAGGATTGCTTGATATTTGAAGAGGTGGAAGGTAAATCAGGCCTTGGATATATCAAAGGGGTCGCAGCCAAGAAGCAGGGGCGTGCGAGGCGCTGGGTAGCCGGGCCCCCGGTTCAGGAAGTAATTAATTTCCTTCTGCGCCTTACGAGACATACCCGGTCGCCACGCATTAAAAGTCAAGCGCTGTTGCTGAGTCGATCGAAAGGCTCACCGCTGTTCTGGATCGGATCAGCTCCGACTCGGTGGGGTTCCGTGACCTTGAGCAATCGAGTGAAATTATTCGCATGTAGTGGTATGAGAAAGGGAGGCGCAAAGGTTAGCCATTTGCACCCACATATGCTGCGAAAGACGTTTGCGCAGCTCGCTGTTTTACGAGACAAAAGTAGATTGGAACCCGTTGCTGCGCAGTTGGGGCACGTCTACCAATCGTTTACCGATAATCGATACATCGGAATTGATCATGACTTGGCGACCCTTCTTGCAGAAGAGGATAGAAGAGAATTAGCTAGCGGACTCGAAGTATTACTGACTTCTACGGCTGTTGGGGGAAAAGGAGCTGCGGCTTTGAGCGCGGTTCGAGAGCAAGCTGCGAAATTTCGAGGTAAAAAGACGCTCCGTGCATTTATCGAAAAGCTGATTGACAGAGGCGTTTTACTGGGCCCCTGTCATTGGGGTTTTTGCGTTTACTCACGTAGTCACTCCGCGTGCGATGGAAGCGACACCGGCCCGAATCCAGTAAACCGGGCACCAGATGTCTGTGCCACATGCGTCAACTTGGCCGTGACCGAAAAACATATTTCTTGGTGGAACGAACGCGCTCGTGATCAGGAACTGTTCTTGGAGCGCCCTCGTCTTCCTGTGCAGACACGTTTAGTTGTCGAGGAGAAGCTAAAAAAATCTCGCTCAGTGCTTGCTGGTTTGGTTAAGGCGAGCGCCGGCGTTGCATCTACCAGTCCCGAGAAAATCTAGAGAATATTATGAACGAACAGTGCTCTCAAAACTCAAGTGATACCTTGGACGTACGTGAGCGAGTGCAGGCAGCTATATTGTTTCTGCGCGAGAACAATGGGCTCAAAGCCATAACGGTATCAGCGGTTTGTCGTGCTGCGGGCGTGAGTCGATCCAGTTTATATCAACGCCATCGCGACATTGTTGACGAGATTTCGCAGTGCACGAGGCCTGCCCCGGCGGAAAGTGCATCGAGACTGGATCATGAATGAACGGCGCTCTCAAAACTCAAGTGATACCTTGAACGTACGTGAGCGAGTGCAGGCAGCTATATTGTTTCTGCGCGAGAACAATGGGCTTAAAGCCGTAACGGTATCAGCGGTTTGTCGTGCTGCGGGTGTGAGTCGGGCCAGTTTATATCAACACCATCGCGACATTGTTGACGAGATTTCGCAGTCCGCGAGGACTGCCCCGGCAGAAAGCGCATCGGAAACTGGAGGCTCTCGGCGTGTTAAAGGCATAGATCAGCATGTGAGCGAACTTCAGCATCGCCTGCGTGAGTCGGAAGCAAGATACCGGGCGGTGCTATACGTCTGTCTTGAGCAGCAGGCCGAACTCGTCGCACTACGACAAGAACTGGAGAGTCAACTTGCGTCTCGAATGCCTGGCGCTCGAACCCGGACAATGAAGCGGAAGTAAAAGATGCTTGTGAGGACATCAATTCGTTTTCGGGGCGCGCCGACGTACAGGTTTGCACGCCGCCTGGGGGGCGAGAACACTGCAACTGTCGATGTACGCATAGACCCAGCCGCAAGATCTGTGCGCCGCTGTTGCTAACGTGGTTCGCCAGTGTGTGGGTCATCCGGTATTGCCGGATTCGTGTTGCTGTCGTTTGCCGACAGATCGATCTTCCTCGAACGCCCTCTTGCGTGGAATCCGAGTCGCGGCTCCGCGCGCTATCCCGCGTCAAGGCGAAGAGCGGGGAAGCCACCTGATGAACGGCCGCACTACCTCCAGACGATTGCTCGACCGATCTGCGAATCGCGGCACGCGTTGAAAAATTGCAATTGTTAAAAAGATATCCGCATATACTGCTACTAGATAACGTGACGGGCAGAGGTAGATGAGTAACAGGACGGTCCAGCAGTTGCTCCGGGGATGCCAGCGCGGCCACCCTATCAACTCCGCCATGCTCAAAGAAATGGGGATAAGCAACGCCCTTGCTGCCTATATGGTCAGGGCCGGCTGGCTACGGCGCCTTTCGCAGGGCGTCTATCTTTTGACCGGCGACGCTCCCTCCCTGGACGGTGCGATCACTTATCTGACCCGGTGCATACCAGGCCTTCATGTGGGCGGCAAGACAGCTCTTTCCTGGCAGGGTGTCCGCCACAACATCGCATTCCGGGAAAAGGTTGTGTTATGGGGGCGGAGATCGCATCGCATTCCTGCTTGGGTAGATGACTTGATGAGCTATTCGTACCAGACCACCGATCTATTCGACGGCAACCTACCCTACGATACGGGACTTAGACCCCTGCCGGCAAGGTCTCCGGAAGTGTTGGTCTCAGTGCCTGAGCGTGCCATCCTTGAACTGGCTAGCGACGTCGGGAAAGGGCAGTCAATGGAGGAAGCGAGCAACCTTTTAGTCGGTTTGCGTAACCTCCGCTCCGACGTGCTGGACGAATTTTTGAGGCACTGCAAACGGGTAAAGGTTGTCAGGCTTGTGCGTGATTTCGGGCGCGAAGCCGATTTTGCGTGGGCACGCGACCTCCAGAAGCACGTAGACCGTCTTGGCGCTGGGAAGCGATGGTCGAACAAGACAAAGAACGGCCGTTTGACACTTAAACCATAGGTGCCAGCGAGATTCCGTGCGCTCAACCGCCCGTCGTAGCAGCGAACCATGACTGGCGCCCCATCGTCCCTATACTTGCTTGTACTCGCATGGTCTGGATTCGACGGCGTCAACCGCTGGGATCGGTTGCGGTACTGCGCTTTCAAGATGTTCTTCCAAGTTACCCCCTCGGTCTTGGATGGAGATTGGGACGCGGACCTTGCGGCCTGCAAATTCTGAATCGCTAATACAGGAAATGCACCCAGTCAAATTGCGACTTGTCCGCACGGATCGCTGTAATCACCAACAGGCTAACGCAATAAAGACTCAAGAATGGATTTTGACCTGCCGTAAACCATAGGGATTGGTTTTTTCGGTGAGATAGGCGATGAGTACAAAAGAAGCCGTAGAGGCCCGCTACGCTGAGATATGCGACGCTTTGGGGATTGCCAGTAGGCCAACCCTAAAGCTCGTTCCGGAGTTAGAGCAGTTTTCGCGCCGATTAGCCGGTGTGTATGTGGCACGGCATCATACACTTACGCTACCGGCGAGCGACGAGCCGAACGACTTTGTCATCGTGCACGAGCTTTGCCATTCTGTGGCAGCTCGGACAATCGGCTACAGAGGGTCTCATGGGGCGCCCTACCTAGCTCTATTGCATCTTGCCTGTCTCCATTATTTCCCAAGCTATAACGGCACAATCATTGAGCTTACGGTTAGCGGAGAGTGGCCATTGCTCGTTCCGCGACGCTGGCGTGAAAGGGAGATTGAAGCTGCAAGACAAGTTGCTAACTTAGTGCAGACTGAGTGTGAAGGCGCTGAGCGTCCGTCGATCGAGTCGTTGGCAGAGCGTGTAAAACATTACTTCCCTGAGCGAGTGGACGGGCATATGTCGATGCTTGGTCGATGGCGAGATCGCGCGATGACGCAAAAGGGAGTATGGATGGGCTATTGGTGCGTCTTTGCTACCGCTTTGACGTTGATCCTGACCTACTGCGCGCGCTGGTTGCCGTCAGCTTCATTTCGTGGCGAACTGATTGTACGGGTGAGTTGCTTTTGGGCGGGTAGTGTCACCTGCGTATTGATGATATCCGCAGTACAAAACCTGCTGAACAAGGTTGGCGATGCTAAACGGCGTTTGAGGGGGATATTCAAAAGATCCTGATTCCGACGTTGACTGTAGGCCGCGGTTTATTTGGTGGCACAAATCACTGCTGTCGGCGGTGAAGGGATGGGCTTCAGCGGCTACCGGGGATGAATCTGCGGAAGGCGCTTGGTGACGCCCACAACTCCCTTCCAACGTTGCATGCCGTGATGAACGCCGCTGCTGGGTCTCGCAGAGCCGCCTTAGCTGCAAAAAGGCTTGGCGGGTAGGGTGCGATGGCCGCGTGGAATCAGATGACAGATGGCGATGTGGCAGAAGTAGACAAGATCGTTGCATCCATTAGGAGCAATCCTTCCGATCCCGAACTGGTATTCGTCGAGATGATCGATAAAGGCATCATCACACCAGTACCACCGGCTCACGATCAACCTCGTTCATGGTCTACCCCCCCGCCGACCTATATTGAAGCGCGAACGACCGTTAAATCTTGGACGGGGTCGTCAGATTCATGTTGCTCGGAGGGCCGAGAAGGGTCGTGTTATGCCTTTTGTATCGAACGCAAGGCCGAGGCGATCGTCGCGCTCGATCGTCGGACTCTGGTCGGCCAGAAGCGGACGTCCAAGTGGCTACCGGTATTCTGCTCCCAATCAAGCCAACCTAGCCGGAGCATGAACCGTTTCGCGGAGGGTGTAATCTGCGCCGTTAGCCGGTGGTCGTAGAGGGTGACCGGAGAGGGTAGTGCAAGACCTTCCAGGCTGCGATGAAAGGCAGTCGTGCGACCGCCGCAACATGCGTCACGGTATCGATAGACGGGAACTGGTCCGAAGTGCAAATCGTCGGGGCGGGCGGGGGCGGAAAGCTAACGTCATTCAAACAGATGCAGACGAAGATGAATTGCACCGCCAGAGACAAAGAACTAAACACAATCATCGCATGACATTTTAAAGTGACGGTACATGGTTAATTTCAAGAAACACCTCGCCGGCAAGGTCGCGACCAAGCCAGTCGATCCTGTGGCCCTTTATGGCACGCTCGATCGTGCGCATGATAAGGGTCCTTTGCGGCCCGCCCAGGAAGCGATCCTCATGGCCTGGCATCAGACTCAGGCCAAGACGCGCGACGTCATTGTCAAGCTCCACACCGGGCAGGGCAAGACTCTGGTCGGCCTGCTCATGCTGCAGTCGCGTCTGAACGCCGAGAAATCCCCGGTCGTTTATCTCTGCCCAGATCATTTTCTGATCAACCAAACCTGTGAACAGGCCAAACAGTTTGGCATCCGGACCTGCACCAGCGACGGCGATCTGCCCGAAGAATTCCTCAATGGCGATCGCATCCTAGTCACGTCTGCGAGCAAACTTTTCAATGGCATGACGAAATTCGGTTTGCATCGTCAGTCCATCCAGCTTGACACCGTCCTCATGGACGACGCACATGCCTGTGCCGACCGAATCCGCGAACAGTGTCGCATTCGTATCCCGAGGGACGAGCCCGCCTATGCGGGGCTTCTGGCGCTGTTCGGTACCGAACTCGAGCAGCAAGGGACCGGTACCTTTGCCGAGATCGAGAATGAAAAAAGGGACGCCTTTCTTCCGGTGCCCTATTGGAGCTGGCTCGCGCACGAGAGCGAGATCGCTTCCATCCTGGCACAGAATTCTGATCGCCAGTCGATCAAATTCTCGTGGCCGCTGCTGAAGGACATGCTCAAGCATTGCCAGTGCATCGTCTCCGGCGCGGCGATCGAAATAGAGCCCTATGTCGCGCCGCTCGACGCCTTTGGCTCCTACGCCAAGGCGGCGCACCGCATCTTCATGTCCGCGACGGTGACCGACGATGCTTTTCTGGTGAAGGGTCTTCAGCTATCGCCCGAGACGATTTCGAACCCGCTGACGTATGCCAAGGAAACATGGTCCGGCGAGAAGATGATTCTTCTCCCCTCAGTTATCCATGAAGATCTCGATCGCGACCGCCTAGTTAAGTGGCTGGCGACGCCCGGGGACAAGCGGAAATTTGGGCGGGTCGGGCTGACACCTAGCGCGGCGCGCTCAAAAGACTGGGAATCTTATGGCGCGATCATCACCGACAAGACCAATGTCGGCGAGATTATCGACGGCCTCCGCAAGGGAGATTACGAGAAGACCGTCGTGCTCGTGAACCGTTATGACGGCATTGACCTGCCCGACTCGACCTGCCGCATCCTTATGTTCGATTCCAAGCCTTTCTCAGAAAGCCTGATCGATCTTTATGCTGAGCGAGTACGGCCCAACTCCAAGGCGACGCTCACTAAGGCCATGCGCACGATTGAACAGGGCATGGGACGCAGCGTCCGCGGTGAGAAGGACTACTCCGTCATCATCGTCGTAGGATCGGAGCTTGTGCGCACCCTTCGCGATGCGACCTCCCGCCAATATCTCTCGCCCCAGTTCGCTAAGCAGGTCGAGATTGGGATTGAGCTTGGGAAAATGGCGAAGCAGGAAATTTCCGATGGCGAGGCCCCGCTCGACGCGTTCAACGGACTAATCAGGCAGTGCCTGACCCGCGACGATGACTGGAAGACTTATTATGGCGAACAGATGGCGGATGTCGCACCGGCTGGTGCCAACAATGCCATCCTCAACATCTACGCGGCCGAACTCAAGGCCGAGAAGGCCTATATGGCGGGCGACTACGGCGCGGCGGCTGCAATCCTGCAGAGCCTGCTCGACAGTGGCAGCGTGGATGCCGATGACAAGGGCTGGTATCTGCAGGAGCGAGCCCGCTACTTCCACAGCTCGGCGCGGCTTGACTCCCAAGATCAGCAGAAAGCCGCGCACAAGAGCAACATGCTGCTCCTTAAGCCGGCAACCGGCGTGAAGGTTACCAAGCTGACGGTCCGCAGCCAAGGGCGGGTTGAGAGGGTCCAGAAATGGATCCGTAGCTTCGACAACTATGGCAATCTCGATGTCGCTGTCTCGGATATTTTGGGGCGGCTCGTGTTCGGCGTGAAGGCCGACAAGTTCGAGCATGCGCTCAACGAACTGGCCTTTGCACTCGGATTTGCCGGCGAGCGTCCCGATGCGGAATGGAAAGAGGGTCCCGACAACCTCTGGGCGCTTGATGACGACCATTACCTCCTCATCGAATGCAAAAGCGAAGTCGATGTCACCCGTGCCGAGATCAACAAGCGCGAAGCTGAGCAGATGAACCGATCCTGCGCCTGGTTCGACAAGCATTATCCTGGGTTCGGCGCCAAGCGGATCATCATTCATCCGTCGGGCAAGATCCAGAGTGCTGCGGCGTTCACCCATGAGGTCGAGGGCATGCGTGAGAACGATCTCAAAAAGCTCATGAAATCGTGCCGCGCTTTCTTCAAGTCCTTTGAGGGACTGAATTTCAAAGATCTTTCCGACGAGCATACGCAGAAATTGATCGATCTTCACAATCTGTCCGTGTCTGCGATTTTGTCCTCTTACTCGCAGAAGCTAAAGAATCTGAAATAGGAAAGCTAAACGGTGCCCCGCCGATTCCAGCGACGATTGCCGAAATCGGTGGGACGCTACCGCGGTTTCTACACAATTTTGCATCGGTTAATGCGATATTTATCCCAATTTTATTGCCAGTTTTCCGGACTTAATTGTGTTGAAACACCGAGCGCTAACATTCAGCCGGCGCCACAAACCCGACAATCTGCAAGCGGGCGATTCACTGTTCAGAAATGCGCAAGTGGCGACGTACTGGATTCGTCTCGGCAACTGATGCCCTCGTCCAAATGGCCGCTGCAGTTCCCAAAGGCCTACGCTGGCGGGTGGGGGGGGGGACTTGCGGTATTGGGTCGGGTGCGCTTGCTCACGTGAGGCGGGACCCGGCCAGGAACGGTCATCGAACTACTTTTGGCGTCCGTCCGCTGCACTCGCAACATCGGTCGCTCAGTGTGCCTTACCACAGCGGACAGACCAAGACCCCGGCATGCTCGAAATTCTCACGGCGCCTAAAATCCCAGCTTGATCTGGCTGTCTTTAGGGTGGTTGCGCGGCCTTCCCAGTGTCATCGTGAGCGCGAAGGCGGCCAGCTTTCCGAATGGCGCGTGGAGTAACCTTCCCAGGCTCCAGCGCCCCTGGATGAACACGCCTTTGGCGTGGCTCATCGCCCGGAATCCCTCGATTCCATGATAGGCACCCATTCCACTCGGGCCAATACCACCGAACGGAAGATCGTCCTGAGCGACGTGCATGATCGTGTTGTTCACCCCGACGTTGCCCGACGTGGTCCGTTGCAACACCAGGTCACGCTCGCTGATGTCTGACCCAAAGTAATACAGTGCGAGAGGACGATCCCGGGAATTCACATAGTCGATGACCTGCCCGATCGCGCGATACGTGCGCACCGGGAGGATCGGTCCGAAGATTTCCTCCTGCATGATCTTCATCCCGTCGCTCACGCCTATGACAAGCGTCGGCGGCATCGTCCGGACCCGTGTGGTCGCCCGTTCGGGATGCAAACCCGCTTTGATCACAGTTGCTCCCTTCTGTCGGGCATCTTCGACGAGATCCAGAAGCCGGGCATGGTGTCCGTCGCTCACGATAGACGTGTAGTCGTCGCTCGTCGGTCCATCCGGATAAAACCGGGCGACTGTTTCCATGTACGCCTGAACGAATCTGTCACGGTCGTCTTCGTGAACCAGCGCGTAGTCAGGTGCTACGCAGGTTTGGCCGCCATTGGACAGCTTCCCGAACACGATGCTGTTCATGGTCTGCTCATTGGCGTGACCTCGAGAGACGATCACTGGGCTCTTTCCGCCAAGCTCCAGCGTCAAGGGTACGAGATGATCACTTGCCGCTTTCATGACCTTCTTGCCGACCTGTGTGCTGCCTGTGAAGAGCAGATGGTCGAACGGAAGGCGACTGAATTCGGCGCCGACCTCCGGGCCTCCGAGCACGACTGCGACCTCTTCGGGTGCAAAGATTTCGGTCAGCATGCGGCTGATCACGTCGCTTGTTCGCGGCGTCAGTTCCGACGGCTTCAGCATCACGCGATTCCCAGCCGCGAGAGCCGTCGCGAGCGGAATCATGTTCAACGAGACTGGATAGTTCCATGGCGCCATGACACCAATGATGCCCTTCGGCTGATACTCCACGTAAGCCTGGCCGGATCGATAGACAAAGCCTACGTGCCGGCGCTCGCGCTTCATGAAACGCGGCAGCTTGCGCGACAGATAGTCGATCGCCTGAATGATCCCTGCCAGCTCCATGATGCCGGTTTCGTGTCGTGAACGGTTCCCGAAATCGGCGCTGATTGCAGTCTCTATCTCGTGGCGATACGCAAGTACCGCGCCGCGCAGCCTTGCCAGTTGCCTCCTACGTCTCCCGATATCCGGCACGGGCTGGCTGAGGAAAGCTGTTCGCTGAAGATCGAGCAGCGACACCAGACTGCGGGCAACGGTCGGTTCTGCGATTGCATTCATCGAAATCCTCCAGACGAGTCAATGTAGCCACTGTCAACTTGATTGCGGCTGAGGATAGATTGATAATGTGTTCCCTGTCAACATCGATTTGGTTTCAGATGCCAACGAACGACGATCAACCGAAGCAATACCATCATGGAGATCTGCGGCGCGCGATCATGGACACCGCGCTGCTGATGCTGGAGCAACAGCACGGCTGGCAATTTACTTTGCGCGAGATCGCCCGGCGCGCGAACGTCAGCCATTCCGCGCCATACCGTCATTTCCCTGACAAGGCGTCGCTGCTTCACGAGCTTGCGCTGGTAGGCTTCGACCGATTGCGCGAGGCGTTGGATGCCGAAATTGACACAGACGCCGGTGTTCCTGCGCAGCTGCGCTCGCTGGCGTATGCATATCTCGGATTCGGAGAGCGAAATCCAAGTCTCTACAGGCTGATGTTCAATACGGATGCCGGTGAACCATCCGACATTCATACTGATCCGCGCACGCAGGCTCCGTTTCTGCTCGTCGTTTCCGTCCTTGAGTGGGGCCAGCGCGATGGCACCATTCGTTCGCGACCCGCCCTTGGGCAAGCGACAGCATGCTGGGCGCATCTGCACGGACTGACGATGCTATCGATTGACGGCCGTCTGGTGCCGGAAAAGGTAGGCGACAACGCGATTGGGGATGCGTTGACAACACTCATGGATGGACTCGTGGTGGGCGGGACGGAAGTCATTCATCCCTCGTCAGAAAAACCTTGACCTTCAAGTTCACTTAAAAGTTATCGTGCAGTCTGCACCGCGATTTTCGACGCGGGAAATCATAGAGAGATGACTCATCATGACCAGACGGATACTCCTTGTCGTCAGCAATGTCGCGAATTACGCCGATCAGTCGGAGCCGACGGGGCTGTGGCTGTCGGAGCTGACTCATGCGTGGCATATCTTTGCGCAGAAGGGGTATACGCAGCAGATGGTGAGTCCGAAAGGCGGCTTGTCGCCCCTTGAACCGCGCTCACTCAAATGGCCGCTTGCCGATGCATCCGTCAAGGAATGGCTCGGGGATAGCGGCCGCCAGCAGTTACTCGCAAGCACTGCCGCGCCCGACGAGATCAATCCGGCCGATTTCGACGCCATCTACTACACTGGCGGCCACGCAGTGATGTGGGACTTTCCCGACGATGCAGCCTTGCAGCGGATTACGCGAGAGATCTACGAGCGTGACGGGATCGTCTCGTCGGTCTGTCACGGCTACTGCGGATTGCTTAACACAAGGCTATCAAACGGCAACCTGCTGGTCGCGGGACGGCGTCTGACGGGCTACTCATGGGTTGAGGAAGTGCTGGCTGGCGTCGCCAAAAAGGTACCGTATAACGCCGAGGAAGAAATGGTCCGCCGCGGCGCACTCTACGAGAAGGCGCTCATCCCGTTCGTTTCTAAAGTCGTGACCGATGGACGCCTCGTGACCGGCCAGAATCCGCAGTCTGCCAAGGCGACTGCAACGCAGGTCGCGGCGTTGCTTGGCGACTGAGGGAAACGAGGTCTAGCGAGGCCCTCGGCTCTTGCCAGGTCGATGCAAGGCAATCGCACCGGGGGCGTGGCTTGCGATCGTTCGCTCGCGTATCTGCGTGAGCACCCTTCTCGCATTTGCGTTGCAGTCCATCTCATCGGGCTTGTTCTCGATCTCCGCGACCAGCGATACGAGATGCGCTTTGGTCCGCGCCATTCTCGCCTCCATCGCTTCGATGTCCAGAACCTTCTGGCGCAATGTGTCGAGCGCCGGGCCGTGCTGCCAGTTCGCCATATCGGATGGAAACATCGTGGCGATTTCGTCGAGGGAAAAGCCTGCGTCCTGCGCTGCCGTAACCAGTTCGAGTTCGAACACAGCCTCTGGCGGATAGGTCCGGTAGCCATTGGGCTTTCGCTGGACAGCCTTCAGCAGACCCAAACGCTCATAAAAGCGTATCCGGGAACTGGCGATCCCGGTTCGCTCGGAAAGCTCACCAATTTTCATTACAGCAGCGCTCCGGATCGTGTTGGAAGATTCAGGACAATCTGCGCGTCCTTGACTACGTCCATACGCAGAATGGTCGAGGCACCCAGACCGTCGAGCAGCTGGCTCAGCGGGCCGCCATGACGTGTCAGTGTTACGTCGCGCGGAAGGAGGCGTTGAGCAAACGTCAGCGTGTTGGTTTGCACCAGCGTCTGATGCCAGGCGCCGTCGACGCGATGAATCATCATCGTGGTACCCATGTGCGATTGCGGCGCAACTGTCCGCAGGGCGGGAAGGGGAGCATGGACGGACAGATCCGGTTGGCCCCCCAATGCAGAGATGCTGGCTGCGACATCGGCACCGATGTTCACGTTAATGTCCGCGAGCCACTTCGGTAGCTGATAGCCATATACACCGCGCACCCTTGCGATCTCTGTCGTCACAGGAAGCGCGAGGACATGCGCGCAGAAATTGCGTCGGCGAATCGAGTCAAGTAGCTCAAGTGTATGTGATCCGCGCGCACCTGGCCGCCGGATCACCACCGCCACAGACACTTCATCGTAGGGATCGTTATCGCAGACAGAGTACGAGAAAAAGGTGAGCGCGACGAGTCCGCGTCCCGGGAGTGCGCCCAACGGCTCAAGAGGTACTGGAAGTGTGGCGCGAAGCCGCTCCAGCGGTGCAAGTAGCAGCAACTGGACGCTGCTCGTACGATAGTAGAAGTTAGGTGCCCATGTTGGCCCGACGCGAGAGTCGACCAGTTGCTTCGGAACTCTGCGAAAAAAATCGATGTTTCCCGCTGCCGGGTCGCGTGCCACTTCATCGAGGTTCGGGTTCATCCGGAATCGGTCATAGTACCCGCCCTCGATGATTTCGACCTGTTGTGCTCCGAATTCGACCTGCGTAAGACGCCTATCCATTGAATTGACCCTTCGAGCTGTTGACCAGTGAGAGGCACGCGACGCGCGCGAGTGTTCCCACCAGAACCACTCTAAGATTCAACCCAACTTTAAGGTCAAGCGTTTCCGCAAATGCTGTGCAATTCCACCCCGTTCAGGCGCGGCCATTACCCTTGAGTGTGCTCCTCTTTGCTTTGGGTTTGGGCACCACGCCGTTCTCCGCAAGCTTGCCCATAACCCACTTTGCTCGTTCGGTGCAACTCAGATCCATTGGGCGCTTCTCGATGCTATCGATCGCAATGAGGAGACTCGCCCTGTTCTGCCTCAGCCGCTTCTGCATCGCTTCGATGTCAGCGACCTTTCGTCTGAGCGTATCTACCAGTTCACCGTGATTCCATGTTCCCTTGTTCACTGGTAGGAGATGGCGAATCTGATCGAGAGAAAAACCTGCGCGCTGCGCACTGTCGATAATCGCCAATATCGATGCCACTTCTGGCGGATAGTCGCGGTAGCCATTCGCGGTCCGCTGCACGGCACTGATCAAGCCACTTGCCTCGTAAAAACGGATGCGCGATGCGGTCAGACCCGAGCGCTCCGCAAGTTCACCGATCCTCATATGGCACTTTCAAAAAAATGTTGACCTTAAAGTGGACTTTAATCCTACAGTGATAACGCGGTCAATTTAAACGACGTTCGCTGATGGTGCGGCTTCCGCAACTGCGTTTGAGCATGGTTGGCCGGCTTCGCAGGGGCCGGCGGGGGGAACGGGAATAGGCGACGGATTGACCCTCGACAGCAGAAACTGACGAACCTTGATTTCAGCGGCCAGTTCGAAAATGCGGCCTGACAGTCGCATGTTCAACCCTGTCGTCAAGTCGTCACTTACCTATACCTAGACTGCTGGCTTGAGCGCTACGAGGATTCGAGGTGACCAGCAGGCACAACACCGATTGATAGTAAACACATCACTCTGGAGATGCGATCATGGGTTATGTCACAACCAAAGACGACGTAGAAATTTTTTACAAGGACTGGGGTCCCAAAGACGCGCCAGTCATTTTCTTCCATCATGGCTGGCCGCTCAGTGCCGATGACTGGGACGCGCAGATGTTGTTCTTTGTTGCTCACGGTTTCCGGGTAGTCGCGCACGACCGTCGGGGGCATGGGCGATCGTCGCAGGTTTGGGATGGACACGACATGGATCACTACGCCGACGATGTGGCGGCAGTGGTGAAGAAACTGGGCGTCGAAAAAGCGGTTCACGTCGGTCACTCGACGGGCGGCGGTGAAGTGATCCACTATGTCGCCCGCCACGGCGAAGATCGCGTCTCGAAAGCGGTGCTGATCAGTGCAGTTCCCCCTCTCATGGTCAAGACCGAGGCGAATCCGGGCGGCACGCCCAAGCAGGTCTTCGATGATTTTCAGGCTGCGCTTGCCGCTAACCGCTCGCAGTTCTACTACGATGTTCCGGCCGGTCCGTTTTATGGTTATAACCGTGAGGGGGCGAAGCCTTCACAGGCAGTCATCTGGAACTGGTGGCGACAGGGCATGATGGGCAGCGCCAAGGCTCATTACGACGGTATCGTGGCCTTCTCGCAGACCGATTTCACCGAAGACCTCAAAGGCGCCTCGATCCCCGTGCTGGTCATGCACGGCGACGATGATCAGGTCGTCCCGTACGCGGACTCCGGTCCGCTATCGGCAAAGCTCGCCAAAAATGGCACACTGAAAACGTATAAAGGCTTTCCGCACGGTATGCCAACGACCGAGGCGGCCACGATCAACGCAGACCTTCTGGCGTTCATCAAGGGCTAGGCAACTTGCGCGATGACTTGTGTCACGCCGTCCCCTGCGGGCTGCCTACGGGCGGCCCGTTGTGTTTCCACGGGTGAGATGGAATGGTGTGCATGATCGTCCGGTATCGCGTTCACTACAAAGCGCTTGACCTTAAAGTTGACTTCAAGCTTAAAGTGACAGCACCGTAGATAGCGAGGTGCTACATGAACGTATTCGACAAGCTTGATCTTCCCAACGGCTCGATCGTGCCGAATCGCATCGCAAAAGCCGCGATGGAGGAGAACATGGCAGACAACAATCAGGGGCCGTCCAGTGACCTGATCCGTCTGTACGAAGCCTGGGCCAACGGAGGGGCGGGCCTGCTTATCTCGGGCAATGTCATGGTCGATGGCCGTGCGATGACCGGGCCTGGAGGTGTCGTTCTGGAGGACGACCGGCAACTTGCCAAATTCGCGCATTGGGCCCAGACAGGGCGTCGTAAAGGAGCGCAGTTCTGGCTGCAGATCAATCACCCGGGCCGGCAGATGATGGCAAATCTTGGCCAACGAACGTGGGCTCCTTCAGCCGTTCCGTTAGACCTGGGGAAGATGTCGAAACACTTCGACACCCCACATGAAATGACTCCTGAGGTAATCGCGGATGTCATCTGTCGTTTTGCGCGGACCGCTGAGCTTGCCGAGCGCGCGGGTTTCACGGGAGTCGAAATCCACGCGGCTCATGGCTATCTGCTCAGCCAGTTTCTATCTCCGCTCACGAATCGCCGCACCGATCGTTGGGGCGGTCCGCTGGAAAACCGAGCTCGCTTGCTGGTCGATATCGTCAAGACCGTTCGACGTGTTGTCTCCGCCACCTTCGCGGTAGCGGTCAAGCTCAACTCAGCGGACTTTCAGCGAGGCGGATTCAGCGCGGACGATGCCCGGCGCGTCGTGATGCTGCTAAATGAACTCGACGTAGATCTCGTCGAAATCTCTGGCGGCAGCTATGAGGCCCCTGCCATGCAGGGCGAAGCCCGCGACGGCCGCACGCTTGCCCGAGAGGCCTATTTCGTCGAGTTCGCCCGCGACATCCGGAAGGTTGCGAAGATGCCTGTGATGGTCACGGGTGGAATTCGTCGCAAGGTCGTAGCGGAGCAGGTGATCCGCAGCGGTGTGGATATGGTTGGCATTGGAACCGCACTGGCCATCGATCCATCATTGCCGAACGACTGGCGCCTCGGAAAAGAGGCTGCACCCGAGCTTCGCCCCATCAGGTGGAAGAACAAGTCTCTTGCATCGCTGGCTAACATGGCGACGGTGAAATTCCAGTTGCGAAAATTGAGCAAGGGAAGAAGGACAGACCCGACGGTCTCTCCACTGCGCGCGCTGCTGCTCCAACAAGCGGCTGCAGCTTGTCGCACCCGGAAGTATCGGCGTTGGATCGCTCGGCAAGGGCAAGTCTAGTTTGTGCTGGATGTCTGTTATCAGGCACTGAGCGGTCTTCCGAACCACCGGTTTGGTGGACCGCTCTGGGTCGGCTACTGCCGACCGCGTGAGACAAGAGTCGGCCAAGAAGAGACGTTCGACTCAGCCGTCTAGTTCGGCGACAATCGCCGGTAGAACATCAGGCCCACTCGCTTTCACTTGAAGCACTGGCGGCGATTCAAACTCACGTAAACCAATCAGAAAATACCCGCTATGGCTTCGTGATGCGCGAAGGGTGGCCTAGGCCGATATTTGATTGAATCCCTTTCATCCACGGAACCACGCCCATCATGAAATGTGATGGATAGCATCAAATAATAAAGGCTTCTTCGATACTCCCTGTGGTTAGAGAATGCTCCGTGAACCTACGGAGTTTCTTATGAAGACCACCTCGCAAACCCGCTCACGCGGAAAAACAATCACCCTCTGGACGCTGCAGATTTTAGTCGCGGCCGCTTTCATCGGGGCTGGCAGCGCAAAGCTCGCCAGCGCGCCGATGATGGTCCAGATTTTTGACCACATCGGCGTCGGCCAATGGTTTCGCTACGTGACCGGCATCGTCGAGGTGGTTGGCGGAATCATGGTCCTGATACCTCGATCCGCTCCGTTTGGCGGCGTGCTGCTGGCGACCACGATGGCATGCGCAATTTGCGTCCATCTCCTTCGGATCGGCGGAAATCCGGCTCCTGCCTTCGTCTTGCTCGTGCTGAGCGCCGCCATTGTCTGGCTGCGGCGCGACCAACTCGCCAGCTTACTGAGCTCGACCCACTCAACGTCCACTTCAGTTTAATTGGAGAAAGAAAAAACCATGAATGCCCCCGAACTCCTCAACGAGCATTTCCGAACCATTAAGGTCGACCCGCAGGCTTGGCGCAAGCTGTTCGCCTTCGACGCAGTGCTGGAAATGCCCTACGCACCCTCGCACGTCCCGAGCGTCCTGAAAGGCATCGACGCCATTGCTCAGAGCGTCGGCGGCTTTTTCTCGCAGTTCAGCGACTTCAATATCGAGGTGAAAAAGATCCATCGCATCGAGGGCGAAGACGCCGCCATCGCGGAATTCACCGCAAAGGCCACCGTGATTTCGACCGGCAAGACCTATAACCAGGAGTACATCCTGTATGTGCGCGCCGAGAACGGAAAGATCACTCTTTACCGCGAGTATTTTGATGGTTCCCGCATCGTCGCGGCGTTCACCCCCGATAGCGCCAGCTAGACTGATCGCAGCACGGCCCCCGGCACAGCCCGGTATCTGCACTGCGCAATCCCCGCCGCGTTTCGCGGCGGGGATTCAATGTTTCCTGGATGAACTACGACCGCGGTGTTTGAGCACGATCGACCGCATCTGGTCGATCATCCAGCGGCCGGCCAATCCCGGTGGACTGTCCGATCGGTAGACCACCGACATGGGCAGTCCATAGCCTGAGGGGATGCCTTCGAGTTCGATCGTCACGAGCCGTCCCGCAGCGATATCGTCGGCGACGGACGGATATGGCATGTTTCCCCAGCCGAGTCCCGCGCACAGGAAGGCATGCTTTGTCGAAAGCTCGGTGACGCGCCAGGCCTGCCGGCCGAACACGCCGAATTCCTGGCCGGCGCTGAGTGCGGATCGGTCCGTCAGCACGATCTGGACATGCCGCTCCGCAAGCTCGGGCTTGATCCGGCCTTTCGCGTCCGCCAAGGGGTGTGAAGGTGCGACGACAGTGACCAGCGGCAGATCGAATACCCACTCCCTGGAGAGGTCTGGCGGAACCGTCTGGAGGGTTCCGATTACACCGATACTGCTTCGGCGATCGAGCACCGCCTGCGCGACGGCGCCCAGTGCCTCGAAATGAACGCGCAACGGCGTTTCCGGGAATTCAGCGGCCCATCCCTGCGCAATCGTGGTCAGAAGAGACTGGGGGAACATCGTGTCGAGGACGATCGCAAGTTCAGGCTCCAGTCCACCAGCGAGGTTTCGGGCATGCGCCTTGAGGCCATCGGTATCCCGCACGATACCGCGTGCCGTCGCCAGAAGTTTGGAGCCCTGGGGCGTGAGCTTGGGGAAGCGCTCGGATCGGTCGAACAGTGAAATCCCCAACGATGTTTCCAGGGCGGCGATCGCCTGGCTGATCGCGGATTGTGCGCGATTGAGCCGCCGGGCGGCAGCCGAGAAGCTGCCGGTGTCGGCGGCGGCGACAAACATCCGCAATTGGTCGATCGAGACGCTTTCAATCATCCATTAATTATAGTGATGGTTCGGATCAATTATAAGTGGCTTCTTTGATGGAGATCCTCGGTTCAGAATGCAGGCATTCGAGGAGAGATGCCATGTCACAAGTCACGCAGACGGAGGGTTCGCGACGTTCACCGCTTCCTCGCGCCATTCTCGGAAAGACCCGCGGCCAATCGCACGGACCAGTCATTCGGCTGATGAGTCCTGCCGATCTCGGTCAGGTACTCAAGCCGTTCGTCTTTCTCGATCTGGTCGAAACGGATACCAGGAACCTTCCCAAATTCCCCAGGCATCCCCACTCCGGGATCGCTACCGTCTCGATCGTGACGAAGGGCAACATGCGCTTTCGTGACCCGAACTCGGGCGAGGGCGTGATCGCCTACGGCGGCCTTGAATGGATGCGGGCAGGTGGCGGTATCTGGCACGGCGATGAGGCAAGCGCAGGCGATTCGCCGTCGGTTCAAGCCTTTCAGCTCTGGATTGCGCTTCCGCCTGAACTCGAAAACGGACCTTCTTTATCGCAGTTCATCGAAGCCTCGTTCACGCCCACAGTGGGGCCTGCACGCGTCCTGGTCGGGGAATATGGCGGGGCAACGAGTCCAGCGCAGGCTCCGCAAGGCATCACTTGTTTGCTCGTAACGCTTGCCCCTGGCGAGACTTGGAGCTTCCAACCCGCACCAGGGCAATCCATCGCGTTTGTGAGTGTTGCTCAAGGCGGCCTCACGGCAGTCGGAAACATTGCTGCCGGCGAACTCGCGGTGTTCGAGCCGGGCGAAGCACCGATCAAGATCCGGGCCGGCCCGTCTGGCGTGGTCTTCGTGCTCGGATCGGCCGTTCCACACCCCCACGATCTCGTCCTTGGCCTTTACTCCGTCCACACCTCGGCCGTTGCACTGAAGGCAGGAGAAGCCCGTATCGAGGCCCTACGGCCACGGTAGCCATCAACACCCCCTTAACAGCAAGGAGATAATCATGACCATCCTGGTCACCGGAGCCACGGGCACAGTTGGAAGCAAGGTGCTTCATTTTCTGAATGGAGGCGGCGCAGACGTTCGTGCTCTGACTCGCTCCCCGGATAAGGCGAAGCTTCCGGCCGGCGTAACTGCTGTCCAGGGCGATCTCGGCGATGTGGACAGTATCCGTGCTGCAATGAACGGCGTGAGCACGCTTTTCCTGGTTGTCGGTAACACGACGGATGAATTGAGCAAGGCGATGCTGACCTTGAACGTTGCCCGTGACGCCAAGGTCAAGGGGATCGTCTACTTGTCAGTATTTAAGGGCGAGGATTACGCCGACGTGCCGCATTTCGCGAGTAAAGTCGTAATCGAACGCATGATCGAGGTCTACGACCTGCCAGCCACTATTCTTCGGCCGTGCTATTTCTTCCAGAACGATGCACAACAGAAGGACGCGTTGCTGACTCACTCGGTGTACGGGATGCCGATTGGCCGCACGGGCCTATCGCTGGTTGATACACGCGACATTGGCGAGGCGGCGGCGAAGGAGCTTCTACGTCGCGAGCAATCCGCAACGCCGCTACCGCGAGAAAGGTACGCGCTCGTCGGGCCTGACGTGCTGACGGGTCCGGATCTCGCCGCATTGTGGTCCAGGCAACTTGGCTATCCGATCACCTATGGCGGCGACGATCTCGCCGCATTCGAGCAGAGTCTCCGGGCGGTCATCCCGAATTCGCGCGCCTACGATATCGCAATCATGATGCGCCGCTATCAGATAGACGGTGCTATCGCGAGCACGGCTGAGATCGAAAAACTAACAGGCCTACTCGGTCATCCGCCCCGGTCTTATAGTGACTTTGCTCGTGAATTGGCCGCGGCTTGGAAAAGCATACAGGCATAAGGTTGTCTGCATCGACTTGCTTTGAGTTGATGGGACGCGGTGTCGTATAGCTCGAATGGCGGCTTCCCGGAAAACCGAATGTCGCTTGAGGGTCGAGGCAGTGTGAAAACGCAAAAGTACTCGGTTTTCGGGTGTCGCTTCACCCTTCCCGAGTTGCTGCCAAGCCAATACGGCGCGATCTGACGGGTCGATTTTTGGGAGCGCAGCATTCAGCATGCGTTTTCACACAGCCTCGGTCGACTTTGGCCGGTGAGCTATCAAAGGCTCAGACTAACCGTCAATGACAATGCCCGGAACTCCCGGGCGTCTTGACCTTCACTAGCTGCGGGATTTTTTCATTATCTATGTCAGCAGTTTTTCACTTACCTGACACAGTTTTCACCTTCGGTGTCATTCGACACTCAGCCGCTCGTGCTGCCAGCCGACCGACGCCGATCCGTACCGTGGCAAACTCGCCATATAACCGCTGGTATTACGCGCGCCTGTGACAGGGATAAGCGCACCCGGTTGCCGCAAGTCCTAGAATATGGTTCAACAGGTGGATTAGTCTTCTTCTAGCCCTTAAGGATGTTGATTCGGAGGCGCACTGTTCGGCTGATATGTGAACCGAGTTGGGCGGCGAGCAACCGGGAGGGAATCAATGGCCACTTTCGCAGCGGCGCACCGAGAGGCAATTAACTTTCGCGACGAACTATTGAGAAATCGCTGGCCGGACGACTGCCGTGTCGCCGGATCTGTCGAAGTTTCACCTTCAGCGGATGCTGGGGCACATTTGGCGCATGCCCGCGCCGCACGCTTGCTCTTGGGGGTTTGGTCTGAGGCTCAGCGCGGGTTCGTCTATCCGGATTTCCAATTTGACCGGTTCGGAAAGCTTCGTCCTGAGGTCTCTAAATTGCTTATGGTGCTGCCCGGTGACGATGATCGTGGGGGATGGCGTCGAGCATTTTGGTTGTATTCGCCGCACGCGCTGTTAGACGGACTGCCACCGGCCGAGGTCTTTGTAAGCGACCCGCACCGGGTACTCAACGTGGCCGTGCGAGAATTTTCACCCGATTGTGATTCGTCATGGTGAGCGATATACAACTGATCTCGTGGCTAAATATGGTCGCCCATGACGGAGACCATCGGATGTCGTTCGGACGTCAGACTGATATGAGCTTCGGTGGTAAGTCACAAAAAAGCTGGAGTGCGATTCGCTCTTACCCCTTCATTGAGCTTTGGCAGCGAGGATTGTGGCAGGTGATGAGATGCCCGTTTTTCGCTTCTTGGCCGTATCTTTACTTCGCAGCTCGATCGTTGTTCGCCAAGTTTCCAGTGCTTCGATGTCCGCGAGGAGTTCGTCGGGCTCAGGGACAGCCACACCGGCGATCATGGCTTTGTCGTGAGCATAGTTCGAACACTTAGTCATACCTGCATCGACCTGCGCATAGTCGCTATCTTCGACGGATACCTCCACGAGCCTTTGTGTCTCGACACCCTTTCGGAATCGCATGATGACTTTGCGAAGCAAAACTTCTTCGACTGCCCGCTCCCATGCCATCCGGAGCCGAAAGTAAGCGTCCACGGTCAGTCGTCGATACTCCTGCTCATCACCGATCTTAAAAAGCTTCGCGATGGCTTGATGCTGATTGCGCAAAGCGCCGATACGCGCCGAAGCATTCTTGCCTTCGAACGGCAATTCAGGATCGGCGATACCAAATCCCTCAGACCGGCGAATCAGGCATTGCGTCATTATCGGCACGCTGGCGCTGTCTGCTTCGTCGGCGAGCACGCCGAGAAAGTAAATGTCGTGCGTGAAAACGATGACCTGTCGTTTTCCTGATTCGGCGGCAAGTCGCCTCGCAACTAGCTCGCGCCGTCGATGATCGAGAGACGAAACAGGATCGTCGAAAACGATACCGCTCTTGTTGCCACTGAGCCCAACCTCAGCGAGGAACGAACCGATTGCTACGGCGCGCTGTTCACCTTCACTCAGAATATCTCCCGGGCTTCTACTCTGTGGCAATTCAAGCTTCAACTTGTGTAGCGCCTTTCCCCTATCGGAACGGCTCTGCAATGACACGCGCAACGTCCCAACGCCAAGTTGTTTGAATTCCTGATTCAACGCGTCGGCCAACTCTTTCGAAACGACCCTCTCGGCCAGTTCAGAAGCTTTCAATGAAATGGCGTTTGTCTTGACGGAGGAAAGGCATCGGGTAAGCTTGGCTTGGTGAATAAGGCGTTCGAGCGCCGTCACAACAGCCCCCTTTACTTGGCTTAACTTGATCCGCACGTCCAGTTCGTCGAACTTCGTTTGCAACAAGGCGCGCGCTTTTTCATCGGAAACTTTTTCGAGTGTCTCAGCTTCGGCGTTCAACTTATCAGCCAGCGCTTTGAGACGCGATGCTGGGTTGTCCAATTCAGCATCCGTGCCGGTCCAATCGTGGGACACCACGGCCGCTTTAATCGATTCATGCCGTGTAGCCAACAGCTTCTCGAACACTCGGGTATCGGTGGCGAGCTGTTTATCGATGGATTCGATCTCGCCATAGGTCACGTCGTCCAGACTCAGGTTCACATTTTGTGCTGCGAAGGGCTTATATACTGCCCACAACGACGCGCGCCGCGTTTGAGCATTTTTTTCAGCCTCTTGGTTAATGAATGCCTCGAAACGGACAAGGCGCGTAGCCCCATCAGATAGCGGTTGCTGGCACAAGGGGCACGGCGAGTCGGAACCTAGCTCTGGAAAGGTTTTGTCAGGGTGAGATTCGAACGCAAATTTTCTGGCGGCCTCAAACAACTCACGCCACCCTTCGCCTCCAGTGCCAGGCAGAAGCTTTTCTTGTTCATTGAATTGCTTTGCGGCCAGCGCGGCAGCAGCCTGAGCCGTGCGGTAGTCATCCGCAAGCTTGCGCAGCGAGGTAACAACGGCCTCGTCCACTGACGCTCCTTTCGTGGCCGCGTTATCCGCGATCGTGGCGACGCGGCGCGCCCGCAAGCGCAGCTGATTTGCTTTTTCCTTCGGATTGTTCTCTTTTAGACCTTTGTCTAGTGCGCCATGTTCGGCCAGTTCACTAGGCGTCAAGATGCCGAGCGCGTCAATCTGCGCAATCGTCGTCTTTGCGGACAATCCCGCAATCAACTTACCGACAGGCGTCTCCCCTCGGAGATGCGCAAACGCCGTAAGATCGACAGACGATTGCGCGTGCTCAGATTCGATCATGGCCTTTAGTTGCTTGCACACCTTCGCAAGGCTCTCGAAGACATCAAGCCCATAGGGGACGTACGAAAAATCGTCTTCACTATCAAGGTAGGCGCGCGCGCATCGTGAATCGAAAATCGAGAGTGAAGAAAGCTCCGCCGGCGCTGTCGTGCCATTAATCCAATGAAAACTCTCCAATTTTCCGTCGATCGCAATTTCGAAATCCGCTTCAGCGTTGCCAGTTGCCCCGGTTGCGAGATTGGCGTTCGGAAGAATAGGCTCCGCCTGATCCCTAGCTCGGCAAGCACGCTTGAGGACGCGAGAGTACCCGGACTTTCCCGATCCATTATCGCCATAGATCACTGTCAGCCCGGTGGCTCCGAATGAGAGTCGATGGTTCTCAGCGATCGCATTCACCCGCTGCATGTTCTGAATCGCTCGGAGTTCGACGTGCACGGACGTCTTTATGGGCGCGGGAAGTTGGTCGGCGCTAAGCTTGTTCGGGGTTCGGCCTTGGGGGTCAGGAATGCCATGTTCTATCTTGAGCAAAGCATAAAGATCGTTAAGATCCTCTGACGTGAGTGTCTGCTTCGCAAGCAGTCGTGCAACGGCGTCGCTTTGCCATGCAGGCAAGCCTTTAGCCCAAGTCAGCAGTTCCTGTAGCAGCAACATAACGGTCCCCTTCGGTCATGACAGCGCGTCAATCGGTCAGTGCGGTAGAGCGTATTATCAATGCGATCAGAGGGCAATGCGATTCAACGACGCCCTTGCGACAGGAACGCTGAGAATCTGACTGGACCTATGCGTTAAGCATAATTTGAGTTGAGGTGGTTATGAAGGATCGCGAGAAGATGGCGATTGCCTGTATTGGTTGGGGGTCTCTGATTTGGGATCAGCAGGGACTTCCTGTTACAGGGAAGTGGCATAGTGATGGACCGATGCTTCCGGTCGAATTCGCGAGGGAGTCTGAGGCCGGTCATCTCACTCTCGTGATTTGCCCGAATGTGAAACGGGTTCAAACATACTGGTGCATGCTTGACGTTGCAGATATGCAATCCGCGAGGGATCGGCTCGGAATCCGGGAATATTCCCAAGCGAAGGAGAAGTGGATCAGCGATAACATCGGCTTCATCGATCAACACACTGGCGAGAAGTATGGCGCTGAGGGGGAAGCAATTGCCTCTTGGGCCAATCAACATTCGCTTGATGGAGTTGTATGGACCAACCTGCCGTGCGGGTTCAGGCGCAATCGCAATGTGATGCCATCAGGCACAG
Source organism: Paraburkholderia sediminicola (assembly GCF_902859805.1). Taxonomy (GTDB): domain Bacteria; phylum Pseudomonadota; class Gammaproteobacteria; order Burkholderiales; family Burkholderiaceae; genus Paraburkholderia; species Paraburkholderia sediminicola. Next base: position 207,782 of record NZ_CADIKC010000005.1, read on the forward strand.
ACGTCATATCGCATCTGCGCGAACTTGATGAGGTAGGCCTAGAAAAGGCGGAGAAGTATGTTCGACTAGCGCCTTTGCAGATTGACACTGAATATCGGCGCTTCATCGAGAAAGAATTTGGTTGGCACCCTAGCTCGGTAATCTAGATGGAGCCAGAGACTTTGGTCGCGCCATGCGCCACCCCCGATTCCAGCGTGCGGCCTACACACAGACGAGAGTCAGAGACTTGGCTCGGTTTTCGGGTCAGCCGCAAGTGCCGAATCTCTGCGCGCCGCTTCCAGTACCCGTCGACCCATTTCGATGCGGTCGGACGCGGCAAGTGTAGCGATGTCGGGAAATGCGAGTTTGGCGCTTTCGAGTTGTGATTGTGCGACTGGCTCGTCTGTAATCTTCTCGGGGAAGACGGCAATAAACCACGCTTGAAAGACCTGTGCCTCTATAGGACCACCCTGCCGAAGTCGTATGTAATCCTCCACTGCCAGAAAAAGGATGGCGGCAACATTGGCCTCACGCAGTTCGACCGAACTATCAGGGTTCGGGTCTTGTTCAGCATGCTTGAAGAAGTTCCGATACGGCTCATTGATGTAGTACTTAAGCGTGTGTCCGGCTGGTAGATTTTCGCGCGCCTGCTTGGAGAAGCTTTCCACGCCCGCGCTCGTGCAGAGCACGTCGACAACCTCCCATGCATTCGATGCCAGCGAGTAGACGGAGACGCGATCGCCTCCGTCGAAGAAAAGTCGAATGGCAGTAATGAGTTGCCTTCGGGCGGCATCGATCTTTGTCACTCGCATGTTCGTCTATTCCAGTTCGTGCAGTTTGAGGGAAAGCTCGGCCATCCCCTGCCAGTAAGTTCCCGAATCATCTTGTGGCGTTCGGGTGGCCGTGCTGGTTCGCGCATCAAGCATCCTCGGCCGATCGCGAAACGACCAGTCTTGCTAGCGCGCAACGCAGAAAATCAGCTACATTCCACCCTACCGTATTAGCTCGCAACCGCTCGCGATGAATATCAAGGTGTTGGACTGGAGGAAACGTCGGAATTGGCTGGCCAGCGTTCGCCACTATGCAGGCCACGTGCTCACCACCGAACTACGGCAGCATCTCTCGCAAGAACGGCCGAAATGCTGGTCAGACGACTTTTCGTGGCTTCCTGATTCAGGGTACATTCTGCCCGAGTTTGTAAGTAGCCTGACCCGCTACTACACGCACTTCAAGGGCTTTCATGGCTGCCGTCCGCTAACACTGTCAAGCTACTATGAGCGCGGTTTGCTTGGTCAGAACAGCGATCTACTGTGCAACGTATTCCGCGAGCTTTTTTCTGACGTGCCGAAGGAGCACGTGGAAAAGATCATCCAACAGTTCGGCGACCGCGGCAACCGGGAGCGTGGTGCAATGTGGCTCGTAGGATGCGATCAATATCTAGTTTACGAATGCGGGCATTACCTCATCCAAGGTAGTGAGTATCTGATGGCACTCGCGGCACACCTAGGCTCTTCCCCGAGCGGGGAGGACTATCGCTTCCGACTTCGTGGCCAAGGCGTCCCGACGGTCCTGGAAATCGATTTGCCGATCGGGCTAGTGCCTGCCGAGCAGCACGTTGAAGTAGCGAAGATGATCTTATCTGAGTGGGGACAACTCGCCGCTCGGCGCCCCTTGCCGTTTGGGAACGAGCCCCCCTGCTATGTCGTGCGCCAAGACATCCCTCCTGAATGCGTCCGCGGTCATTACCATCCCGAGCGGATCATCGATCCTCATCAAGGGAACCGACCCTACGTCAACCGTCTGCAGACCTGCGACGTCTGCGGCTGATAGTGACCCGAAGTGGCGCATGAATCACTAGGGCCGCATTGGCCGGTCTTGCGCAGAAAGTCTACAGACCGTGGCGGCGCGAGTTAGGCTGGTGGCTCATGTCCTCTTGCAACTTAGCGCCAGATTTCGGCGAGCCGGAAAGTCAGGGATTGGGCCGCCGGCCAGCCGGCACTGACGAATAGGTTGAGGCATGCCATGAGTTCGTTCAGCCGCGCATCATCGCTGAACACCTCCCGATAGTCGGCGAGATATTTCTCGACGACGCGAACAATCGCGTCGGCACCCATCGACTCAAACGCATAGCCGAATCTGGAGGACGTCATGACCGACTTGACGATCAATCGAAATACGCCAGCCGGGTCGGCCTGGATGAAGTGTTCCAGAGCCTGTATCAGATAATAAGCCGTGTGCACGACACCGCATTCGGCCAGTCGGTCAAGCACTGGCATAAGTTCACGGTAGAGGCGCCAGCGATGCGCCAATTCCTCTTGAGTGTGATCCGCGTTATTGTCGCCTCCGCTCGCGAAGTAAATTCTGAGTGCCATGTCGTCAAGGACGCCGCTTAATGCCTGCGCCCGCGATACGACCTCCGATGGCCATTCACGCGATTTGGCCGCTTCATGCTCGGCGTAGATTTTTTCGATGGCATCAGAGACGGCATCGGCAGTGTCCCGGTAGAACGCGATCGTCTTGGCCCGCTGGCGATCTTGATCCGAGTCGGTGTCGTCGCCGATGGTCAGTTTGTCGGAGTACCGAGCAACCCAAGCATGCAAGTTTTCGGCGTGCAGTGGCGGGTCAGCAAGTTGCTGTGCGTAAAATTCGTCGGCTTCGGCATTTGAGAATACGAAGTGGATATCCATGACGTGCGAAGCCGCGGATTGGCAGACTTGCCCGATTCCCGGACCCTGCTGCCCCTTGTATCGGTCGAGGACGCGCTTTGCGATGCGAATGGCACGCGGAACGTCGAGATACGCGACCTGTGCCAGGGATTGAATGGCGGAATCGATCACCTGACGCGTGTACTCGTGCTCCAGCACGTGCTCGATCTCGGCCCATACCCACGCCGGATCGCTGTCTCGAAGCACGTGGAGGTTCTGCACGATCTGGAGGCGAACGTCGCAGACTGGATCACGCGCGAGTTCAAGAATGGCAGCCTGGACGTCAGGATCGACCGGATTCTGAGGCCGGGCGAGCGCCATGAGTCCCCCTGCTGCCCCGTTGCGCGCCGATGGGCCACCCCAGCTCGCGTGGTCGTGGAAGCGGTCTTCGTGCTCTTGGGAGAACGATGGGGACGTCGATCCCTTCGCGAACAATAACACTCGCTTCAGGCGGTCCCGAACGTCAGCCTGTTCGATGACTTCATAATGCGTGATTGCCACCCGATGCGCGGCCTCTGCTGCCGTGCCCGTGGCATGTTCGTAGAGCTTTGGGTCTATCTGTCCCTGGGAAAGCGCTACGAGACGATCCACCAGCGGATCAATGAGATCTAACCGTCGACGGACTTCATCAAGGCTCAGGCTGGTGTCCCACGTGTTCGGCAGAGCTTCGACGGGGCGCATGAGTTCCCGGATGGCGATGCTGTGTTCGTCCGTAACATTGACGCCCATTTCCTTCAGGTAGGCATCCGTGTCGTACGGCCTGCTGCTGAATTCAAGCTGCATGGCCGGACGATTCACGGGTACCTCGGTGTTTGCGGCGAGCTGGTCCTGAAAGGACTGCATCTCTGGCGTCACGCAGTCGGCGGCGGAGAGACATCCGGCTAGGATTTGCTGACTACGAATGCTTCCTGGTCCAGACAGGTGGAGGATAGCCCGTTCGATGGGAGCCTTTTGTTCGGTGGTCAGCGTCGAAAAGACGGCTGTGAGGTAGTTGCCAACTTGAAACCGTGTTTCGAGCGACCCTAAGACCGGTTGGGTGCTCGCCAGGGGTAGAACGGCTGCGCCAAACATAGCAGGGTGTTTCGCCGCCGCTGCCAGCAGGGTGGACCAAAGGACAGCATTCCCCACTTCGTCGGCTACCGTTTCGACAACCAGTGCGAACAATTCTTGCGAGTCACCGCGGGCCAACAGGCGCTCCAGGAACTCATTGAATTTGTTGAGGAGGGCGGGAGCGTCTCGATAATGCTGGACACCTCGCCCGTTCCACCCATAGCTTCGATCATGGACATAGCGTGCTGGTCGTTCGCCGATGTAGAACTCCTCTACTTCGTTCGGACTCTCGGGGTCGGTCTCATGGCGACGAATGTAACCGTCGAGGCCGCGCGCGACGGCCTTCGTTCCTTCAGCGGGATGCTCGTCGAGCAACCGCGGGGCAGCTTCTGCAAGCATCCACCATGCCATTTCATAGTCCTGGCGTCGCGTGGATGACATGCCCATGATGGCGCTGCTTGAAATGCTGGTTTTCGCATCGCCTGACGGTTCTTCGTATTCAAATATCGAAGCGTACAGGTCGATTACAAAGTCAAGATCGTGAGCCGCGTACGATCGGATGTGGCGGGTGATCCAGTCCAGTTCCTCATAGCCGAATTGGCGAAGGTGTTCAGGTTCCAGCGCACGCCTCAGAAGCCTGATCGTAGCCTGCGGGTCGGACGCCACGGTGTTGGCGACGCCGTTGATCGCGGTGATGACGAACTGCTCGATACGCGGATCGTGATTCCACGCAAAGTCGAGCAAGCGACGCGCGGCTGCGCCGGCATGGATCAACTGTTGGGCGGTCAGATCACTTGGCTTTTCGGTGCCTGCCTGAACGAGAATTCGAACCGTATTCATGGCAGCGTCGGTTCCGACCTGCGATAGCGTCTCAGCAAGCGCCATCCAGGGGCCGGCGTCAGGCCCGATCAACGGAGCGCCTGCCTTGACGCGAGCAAGCAGTGCGCCGGTCAAGTGCTGAAGGATCAGCTCGGCGGCACCTTGCAGGCTGGAGCCTGGCGTCAGGGCATCAAGAAGCGGCTGCAAATCCGCTAAAGTTTCCACCTGCTCTGCGATCACGATAGGGCCGACGAGCTGACCAACGGGCGACACCCGGGGCTCCCGCGCGACTGCGAAGGCGAGATTCCAGAAGCGGGGTCGGCCGGATTGCCTTTCGCTCCACACCTCACTGAACGTTAGAGACAGGCTGGGTCTGAGCATCAAGGCGAGCGCGGGTTCTCTGATCAACCTGCCGACTAGGTCCGCTGCATCCCGTCCGCGGCGAAAGACGAGGCGCGCCACGGCGTAGTCAAACAGGACATGGTGCGAGAAAAGGAGCGTGTCCTCGTTTTGGCCGTGCTCGTCCTCAGCGCGCAGTATGTCGAACTGTTCAAGCTCGACGATCGCCACTGGATCGGCTTGCGCTAGCACGTCAACGCGAGATGCCTGGAGGGATTTGGACGCCAGCATCCGTTCAACGACTGCGCGAAGGGCGAGTTCGCGACGATCGTGATTTCCGTCGGAACGGCGGATGCGGCGGTTCCAGTAGGTGTCAAGCAGTTCAGACTGGGTCGTGATATCTGCAAGGTCGCTTGTCACGATGCCATCTTCGACCAGTTCTGCGAGAAGCCTAAGGTTGAAAATGTTGCACAGCAAGTCGCGTAATGGCGCCGAGGCGCCGTCGTAAAGACTCTTTAGTTCTGGTGAAAACGCAGCGATCTGGGCAAGCTCTTGCTCGGTCAGACGCACCACCAGAATGTGCCGTACGTTTGGAAATCCAGGGTCTGCGTGATCGGCAGTTGGTGGACGGCCTCTAAAAAGGCGAGCCCACTCGGCGCCTTGGCGCAGGTCATAGCTTCGGACCGAAGCAACGACATTCCACCTGCCGCCGGCTTGTCTTAGAACTTCCTCAATCGTCACGCGCAGCACGGTTTGGGTTTCGGATTTCCTGGCCGCATCCAGAGCGTCGATGATCAGAAGGCCGTGCTGTGCGCCGGGCCAGTTCGCGAGGACTTCTCCCAATTCATGTGATATGCCCAACTCCGCGCGTAGCGCCGCAAGGCCGTCGACTGTCAATATGTCCACTGGGATAAAAATGACGTCACGACCCGTGGCCATCTCGGTCTCGGCGAGACGATAGGCGATACCAGTTTTGCCAGCGCCCGGCTCGCCGACGAGCAGCACGGAGTTTTGTCGTGCAGCCTCGACTGTGCTCGGCCAGATTGCTCGTTCGATGACCGACGCGGGGTCGCCTTCGATGAGGCGGGTGAAACGGGCAGCTGTCGTCAGGCGGCGGCCCGTCCATGCGCGGAGGGCCGCGATGTCGGCGCGGTAGTCGGGTGCCGCCTGAAGACTGATTCCGGCTTGAGCTAGTGTACTGAGTAGTGTCGAGGTGTCCGCGCCCGATTGATCGGAACGCAGGCGCGCACAGTGAGTGACCAGATGCGAGAAGGCCGCCTCGGCTTGATCTGGGTCCGTGAGCAGTTGGGAACGCAGGTCGTCCATCGCCGAGATCCGGTCGCGTTCGCCCGGTTCTACGTCGACAAATTGAAGGTGAATCAGGCGAAGTAGCGTGCTGATCGCGGGCGATGTTGGCGCAGATCCATAGGCCACGAGCCATGCACGCCGAATGTGGGTCTCCACAACACTGGCTACTTCGCGCTCCTCCTCGTTGACAGCAATCTCCGAAAGCAAGGTCTTGTCCGGTTGATCCCGAAGTCCTCGAAGAAGCCTAGTCAGCGCGCCTCTGATCTTGGCCGCCGCGGTGCCCCTAGTCGTGAGGACAAGCCGGTCGCGCGCAGGATCAAGGGGGCGTCCAAGAACCGCGTCGGACAGGTGTTCGGCTGCCGCCTTCTGCTGGCGGACAAACTGATCCAAGGCCTTCGCGAGTGGCGATGTTTCGCCAGTGGTCAGTCCGACGGTACGCTTCACCTGTATCAAGACGACGCCATCGTCGCTCGTCCGGCAGTTTATGTCGTCGACGTCTTCTCCGCTCTGGGAGCGCAAGACGAGCAGACGGGTGTTCGGAGGTAGGTCAAATAGTGGGTGTGCGAGACGGCCGAGCAGAATGCGAACGCAATACCAGGCGGCAACTAGGGTTTCATAGCCTCCGCCTGCCGCCTCTGCTCTACCCCCGGCTGATCCGCTCCTCGATGCCATACCTTGGTCCTTAATCTTGTCCCGAATCGTAGCTTCGTCGCAGTTTTATATACTAAGGTGGGCGCATAGGATAGTCATGCTTGCCGAAGCAAGCGCGTGGTGCCTATCCATATAAGCCGCTCAATATCATCTATCAGTTCGTGCGTGGCCCGCTACCCAATGACCGGGTGAGTTACTGGCTGCTGCGTCGTAGGCCTGAGCGAGCCGATGACTGCTCCTACATGCAATTCGTCTTGCAATTGAGTAACCACGTCTTCCAGATCGCTTTGCCAATGTACATTGAAGACCGCAGGCTTCTCGAAGCGGGGCACATTCAAGAACAGCCTTTGGCCGAATACTTGGGCTGGTATTGATCACCAGATGCAATACGGGCGATCGGGCCACAGACTTTTCGACATGAGTGGTACAAACCAAGTTCGCGGTGAAACGACGTCCATGGCCTTCCATTATGAGCAACTGATCAACGCACCTGAGATCGCTGCCCGCTTGGCGGCACATCAGCCGCAGACCAATTGACGCCGAACGTCGGATCATCCGAAAAGTCGTCGAGAGTGACCCGATTCTGGATGCTGTCGTCATACCGACAGCATCCAGCAGAACTCGATCCACACGGGCGGTTGTTTTTTCTGAAGCCGACATCCTCACGGTCATCGCATTACTCAAAAAGAATAACGGCGGTGAAATGAAGGTTGTGCTGACCATCCTCAAAGTAGAGGTTGGGAACGTACCGAATCTTCTTCTCGTGGTTGTTGAATACCTCGTTGTAGTCCGGGTTGTTGCCCAATGTATTGGACTGAAGCTTGGCGAAGTAAGTCTTCGTATCCTCTTGGGAATAGGCGACCTCCCCTTGGTCGTTCCTGTGGAAACAGCGAAACGCTTGACCGGTCGCCAGTGGTTTTAATGCAAGAAGGTTTCCGCTTGTCAGAGTGATGAACTCCGCAGTCGCCATTACCTTATCTAGGTGCGCTTCGTTGAGGTTGGCGCCTCTGACCATTCTGCTCCATGTCGAACGCAGACATGCAAGAAAGTCGTCCTTTTTTAGGCCAAACTCGATAAACGCGAAGTAGGTGAGCAGCAGGGTCAGCTTCTCAATGCGGGTGGATAGAAGGGGGTGTTCATCAGGAGGTATGGTGATGATGTCGCCGTGCGCTATCTCATCGCGGATTTTCCTGAGTCTAACAAATGCATCCGAAGACAGATTGATGATTCTGATTATGTCGGGGTCGGTCTGGGAGATGACAATCTCAGTTTTCTCCTGGAGCGTGTAATCACGAGTTTGGAACACTGAGTCGGCTAAATCTTTCACCCTCTGAATCTGTTCGTTGGTCAGGGTAAGTTTATTCTTGTCCAGCTTTTCGTGAAAGCGCTTGACTGCCTTCGTGGGCATCGCGATGGCTTTCTTGCCAAGGCTTTGTGTTTGAGATGAGACGTAAGCTTCCCAGAGGGTGACATAGCCTAGGACCTTGTATTCCCAGAAGTCGTTGTACCGCTTCATCCCTGATAGTCGTAACCAAAGCGGATCGCGCAAATCTGAGGTGAAGAAGTTCTGGGCTATCGTCTGCCAGTTGGCTTCAAAGATGGGCTTTTTGAGGAAATAGTCATGGCTCTCCTTCTTGCGTGTGCCAGTGTCCGCTTCAGGCTCATAAAACGGAAAGAAGGCGCCGCCCGACCTGCCGTTTTCAGACTTTACGCCAACGCTCGAAATTGATGCGGGTGTGCCCAGAAGGATGCTTAGCAAAGCCAGCAAGTCGGTCGTGTATCGTCGCACCTCACTTATGCTCAAGGCGGTGGTGCTTTCAATGCTGAAGAGGACCGAATCCTTGATTAGATGACCGTCGTCTGTCCGGTCGATGCTGGTATGCGGATAAGCTTTGACGGTGAGGTTCTTGTCATCAAGCGTCAGACTCGCACTTATCTCGTGAGGTGTATTAACCCATTCGATCTTTGCTCCTGGCTTGCCCTGCATGCGCTGATATTCAAAAAACCAAGGGGATATGTCAAGTACCTCGACTTCTGCCAGAACGAAAGGATCGGTTGTTTCCGTGCTAACGATGTATTGGCACGACAAAAATAGCTCTTCAAACTGGCAGTCAAAGAGGGTGAAATGCCGACCATCCTCGGTGACTGCATGGACCTCCTCAAGTGTTTGGCGTTCGGCGAGCTTGAGGGTGCTCAGTCTGAATTGCAGGGTTGTGCCTTTGCCCGGTCCGAAAGTAAGCCTGCCATCTCCTAATTGCCCAAGTGTGGCGTGAATTGCCGTTACGCTGTAGCTGTAGTCTTCGGTGAAGATGATTTCGGCGTTCATGGTTTTTAGCGTCTTATCGTTCTTCGACGTCGTGGCTGTCAGCGTTGTGGCGGAGCGCTCGCCGTCCCCTCAATCGGTTGGCCGTACGCTAGATGCCTAACTGGCCCCCGAGTCACTTCTTCTTGCGGTCTTCGCGCAGCCTGACAGATGCCGGCACGTGTGATCCGTGATAGCCGCTGCGCAGATTCGCCGGCACGTGCATGCGCTGGGGCTGCAATGGCACCTCGCCATTGAGTTCGATACCTGAGGCCTCCGCCTGCATACGCACAAAACCGCGCAGCATCTTTTCGCGATAGGTGTACCAGCCGGGTCGCTGCGCGACCGATTCAAGCACTGCACCAAACGGCTCGGTTCTCAGTTTGCGCAGCGATTCGGCGAACCGTCCATTTTCGATCGCGAGCGGGCTTCCGCGCCTCTCGGTGATCATGCGGTACGACTGCTGGATCGCATTGCTTTGCCGGAACAAGTCTTCGCCGTCGGCTGTGGCCCAGACGAGGTCTTCCCACTCGGCTGAGCGGTGCAACACCGCTTTCTCGTAAGGGCGTTTGAGCTCTACATTGATTTGCTCGATCGCTTCGCGCAGGCCCAACTGGTAGTGGTGTGCCCCCAGCATCTCGCACTCGGTCTCGTCGTCAAAGGCCTGCCAGATCATGTGTTCGGTGATGAGATGTACGTAGTGCGGAAAGCCATCGCTGACAATCGCGATGCGCCAGTTGACGTCATTATCGACATCAAGCCCGAATTCTTGCGCGGCCTGCGTGACTATCTCCCGACGCGCTTCCCAGCCCAGGCGATGCACCTCGAACGTGGCCAGTTGTCGGTATGCGGATTGGTGCGCGCCGAGCAACTCTTCGAGCGAGCGGCCCACACCGGTAAAGATAAATTTTAGATTCACCTCACGATCGCCGAGCGCCTTGAGCAACGCAGCAAACCGGTTACGCTCTTGCGGATCAGCAATCGCATCGAACTCATCGATCACGACTACCGGCTGCTTCGAGTGAATGTCTGCAATCTCCCCGAGTAGATCAACGGCGTCACCGATCGTCTTCAACTGCTCCTTGACGTCCTTTGCGCTGACCTCCCGTCCCTGCTGCCATTTCAGTCCGCGCCATTCAAGCGACAAGCTCAATTGATGCTTGACGCTCGTCGTGCGTGAATAACCCATTGCCTTGTTGGCGATGCTGGCGATAAGCGAATCGAAGGTCTCGTCCGGGGTACCGCCAACGATGATCGGGCCGTTATCGGCGCTCTGATACTGGTAGGCGGCTGTCGCCCCGAGCGAACTCTTGCCCACGCCCCGGTCGCCATGGATAAAAACATTGCGCCCGGGTGCGCACAGTGCACGGTCAATCGCCTCCAACTCGCGCTCACGGCCCTTAAGCATCTCGGGCGTGCGTACGGGCTGCGCGGCTGACAGCGCGACCTTCAGTTTTTCACGCAAACGAGCCTTGTCGTAGCCGGCAATCGTCATTGTTGTCGCCTCTCAGTATGATGTCAGCCATCGTACCGCATACGGGAAAGCCCACAACATTTGGCAGCGGTGACGGCCGACGGCGTGGGCGGTGCATACATGCGTCAGAAGAGTGATACGACTCTTCTATGCGATCATCGGCCTTGCATATCGGTTCATGAGTTTTATTAGCTCGGCGGCCCTTTCGCTTACGTCACTAACCTGGTCAAGAGACAACAAACGGATCGTGGTTCTGTCTTTTACTGCTTTAAGCATATTCGAGCCAAGCGCCAACGCGACATTTTCAACATTGTCGAAGTTGCCGCGAAGGACTCGACGAACGCCAGACGCGAGGAGGTCCGCTACCTGAACGCCCGCAAACTTCTCCGAATCGACGTACTTGAAATCGTCGTTGATGATCTTGCCAATGTTGATGTTTCCGTCCCCAGTAGTATCAATGTCGAGCCCATAGACTTTAGACAAGTAGTCCGGAGCTTCTCCAGGCTGATATTCGAAGCGGCGGAATGATCTGTAGTCGCCCTCGGAAATGAAGATCATCGGCTCGCGCAATGACTTGGTTTGCAAAAATCCTGGAAGTAGCTTTTTGAAAACGCTCTCGTAGACCGTAGGCATCTTATCTTTCTGGTCCACGCGCCAACGGAAGCTTCCCAAACTGACAGGTTCTCGCTGAACAAAGTAGAGCGTAGCCGAGGTCAGGACGGTGTAGATCAGCTCGACTTGCAAGACCAGTTGAGTGTACAGTTGCAACGGCAAGGCGCTCAATTCGTCCGCAACTTGTCCGACGGCTTGTCGTCCTTCTTCGTAGATCATGTGCGGAACGTTTTTCCTGATTTTCTCCACCTGCCCCTGTCTATGACGTTCAATTGCGTCACGACGATGGAGGCTGAGATCAACAGCAATCACAACTGCCATCCCGCCGATGCTCCGCAGCTTCGTCAGCAACTCGATATATGCAGCTTCGCCCGCCTTTCCGAGCTTGACTTCCCGACCGTTTCCATATTTAAAGCGAAACGTGCGCATGAGATCGTCAAGCTGTTTTCTTTTGGACTCTGGGATCACATAGGCGGCAATCGCACACCAAGAATCTTCCTTCTCCGCGAAAGTAAACGTCCCCGATTCATCCACAAAAATCAACATAGTCGCAACACTCCGGGGCTAATGCGCAAGAAAATGGCTCGCTTCGATTATGTCAGACCAAACGCTGTTTCTTCAGCCGCGCCCGCCGCTCGGTCGTTTAGCCCTACCGCGATTCGATGTCCGCTGTCGGATGCGGTGACGACGTTCGAATGCCAGCAGCGAAGCTTTCGGTGACAGTCGCTTCCTGGCCGGACGCTGTCCGACGACGGGCTCGGGTCGACCCTAGGCGGTCGTTCGACGCGATTTTGCTTTAGTGCCGGATATCTGTGGATATGCCCGCAGAAACGAGGTAGCTCTCCGCGAATCCTAGCGCCGCAGCAACGCAGCCAAAGCATATAGAGGCGGCTAGGAAAATAGCTCGGAGGATGCGACAGTGGTAGCTTAGTTGGAGCGAGGTGCGTTCCCGCAGCGCCTCGGACGGGAATATATCTTTTGGACGAGGCTGGCGATGTTTGAAGAAACAATCCGCGCACTGAAAAAGCTTGGCGACGATAAATCTACCGTTTCGATCTCAGCAGACGATGACAACTACTTTGACCGTGAGTGTCCCGCGCCAGAATGCTTGGCTCAGTTCAAGGTGCTGATGGCTGACTGGAAGGACAAGGTCAGGGACGAGGAGGTCTTTTGTCCATTCTGCGGCCACACCGCCGATGCCCAGAAGTGGTGGACGCAGGAACAGCTTAATCACGTTCGGGACGTTGCGCTGGCGAATATTCAGGGGGCAATCGGTGGTGCGCTTCGCCGTGACGCGCAAAAATTCAACCAGAGACAGCCCAAGGGCGGGTTCATCTCGATGAGCATGAAGGTGGACAGCCGACCTCAGCATGTACCGATTCCCTACGCCGCGGCAGCGCCCATGCGTCTGAAAATCACTTGTGGTGAATGCGGGTGTGGATATGCCGTTGTCGGTGCGGCGTATTTCTGTCCGTCTTGTGGAGCAAACGCAGCGGAGCTTGTCTTCGATCTCACGGCCCAGGGCATCCGGCAGTCGCTCGAAGCCGTTGACGCTATCAGAGCCGCCATTCCAGATGCGGACACTGCGGAGAACACTTGCCGTCTGATCGTCGAGAGCGCTTTACAAAACGCGGTGACGGCGTTTCAGCGGAATGCAGAGGCGCTTCATGCGCGTGTTGCGCCGACAACCAAGATTCGGCGCAACGCATTTCAGAACCTCGCGGAGGGTTCAGCTCTTTGGGTTGCTGCCATAGGGCACGGTTACGACAAGCACCTCACGGCCGTCGAGATGGGACAGCTGACGACGGCCTTCCAGCAGCGTCACCTGCTCGCCCACACACAGGGTGTCGTCGATGATGATTACATCAGGAAAACCGGCGACACGCGGTATAAATCTGGACAGAGATTGGTGATCAAGCGCGAGGCTGTGGCTGAAGCACTAACTCTGGTTGAGCAATTGACGCAGGGTATCCGCGAGGACGCCAAGGGTAAAGGGTGATCTCGTCAGCGGCTGCTTTTGGCCGACCAACGCCCTACCGTCGAGCACTGTGACCCTCTCCAACGCGGCTCTCATCTAGCAGGGGTGAGTTGACCCACAACAGCCTTTCGATGTAATGCGAGGGCTATCGCAAGTTACAGACTAGAACGGTCATTCAACCCTGCGTCTCCGTCGGCACGTTGTCGGCCAGTGATTCGTCTTGATCTGCTGAGCCAATTCACAGGAGAATTGTCGCTCGCACGGCCCGCGGAGGATGATTGCGGGTCGCGTTGAATCGGATCATCGGGGAATGAAAGTGGCTGAGAAGAAGAAGCAACACTACGTTCCGCAATTCTATCTGCGGAACTTTTCATGGGGAAAAGACAGACTCCCCATCAAGTTGTTCAATATTCAACGAGGAGATCACTTTACCGCTGGTAATCTTAGGGGGCAGTGTTACGAGGACTATTTCTACGGCAAAGACTTGGTGATCGAGAATATGTTCGGGACAATCGAAGGTCGAGTCTCCCCCATAGTCGATCAAATCGTGGCGGGCGGAGGGCCTCCTGTTCGCTACAGCGTGGACCACGACGCGTTGTTGACATTCGTGCTGTTCCAGTACGGGCGAACAAAGCATGCTGGCGAAGCAGCTGATGAGCAGGTGGACAAGCTTGCCAAAACGGCGCTAGCAAAAGACGCGCGTATTGAGCCCGAGCATCTGGAAATGGTAAAGATTGGCCTCAAGAATCCTTTCGCGCTGACTTTGAGGGCGGTCAGCCATAGCTTGCCTATAGCCCATGATTTGCAGATCAAGATTGCGATCAATCGAACCCCCATCCGATTTGTCACTAGCGACCACCCCGTCGTGTTTTACAATCAATACGGCGAGGAACGCGTAATTCGAAGTAACACCGGCCTCGCGAGCAAGGGCTTACAAATCTTCTACCCCGTGTCTCCCCAGCACATGGTGGTTCTGTACGACGAAAAGATCTACAAGATGGGAGGCCGGAAAGCGACCTCGGTAGACGTTACCAGCGTGACTGACGTTCAGCAGCTGAATGATCTTCAATGGCTGAACGCTCTGGAAAACATCTATTTCAATAACGCCCAACCACTAAGCGAAATAGATCGTGGAAACCGGCGCAATGCTCTGCGGCGTAACCCAGAGAAGACGACGGTCAAGGAGTCCGAACCCACGGCGGGTGCCGATGGCATGTTGTCGTCGATTGTCATGATGGCGAAACCCGAACCAAAAATTGGTCTACGTCTTGAGTTTTTAAAGTGTCTCAAGGCGATGCCCGATGAGGAAAGGACGTTTGGAGGCCTGTTGGTCCGCGATCCAGAACGCGTGGCGATCCACGACGCGTTTCTGAAGGCAGTGGACAAGGGCCGATACAAGGCAAGTGAATTCGGAAAATTTGTGTTGGACCAGCACGCCGCACGCACGTGCGCTGCCCCCTATGGTACCGCTACGCCATGACGGTGTAGAAAGAGATAGCGTAAAGGTGCACGCAGAGACCTTCGGGTCTCTGCGCGAATGTCAGTAACGGCCGACAAGGAACACTGCAAGATTGCGAATTGAACGGCCAGTTCCTGAGTGAAACGGACGCCTGAATGTGGGAGCGACGGTGCGAACGAACGACTTCTCATAGCCGGTCCTGCCCAATGCAAACAGTATGAGCCGCCTGAATGCCAGCCGGTCGCGATCGGCGGCACGCGACGCTTAGCTGACGTTCGATGTTCGAATGCTATTACTGCTTCTCGCCGACGGTGAACGAGATGTGGGGCCACGCCGCGGTCGACGTACGTATGCCTTCTTGGCGTAAGGGTGGAGCGAGAATTTCAGATCGGCCACTTAATCGTCTCAAACTCTCGTCCTTTTGCGTGCTTGACTGGCCCCCAGCAGTCCAGGGTTAAGTAATAAAGATGCTGCTGGAGCGAAGCCCTCAACTCACGAGATGGGCGGGGCTGACCTCCATCCACGAGCAGCCCGAGGACGACTTTGCGCCCCCGACCCAAACCGATCAGAAAAGATCCGCTATCCTCACACCGAGCGCGTGCGCCAGCTTTTCAATATTGTCGATTGAGATGTTTCGGGCGCCACGCTCGACGTGGGCGAGGAAGGATCTATCTAAGGCGCTGCGAGCCGCAAGCTCTTCTTGTGACCAACCCCGCTCAGCGCGAAGGCGGCGCAAGCTGGACGCGAGTTGCTGTCTGGCGGAGATCGATGGTGAACTGGGCGCGGAAACCGACATCCGCGCAATACTGGGTTTTGGGTGCTTTTCCGTCAGTAGCTTTTAAGTCACAATCGTCAACCTTTTCAGTGTTACGACGACTTGGTTGAACGATATGTTTCTTACGCATGATGATTGGCGGATACAAGACGCCTGTGCCGATCGACTGGCACGACCTTTCCATCCCTGGAGCTGCACGACCGCGACAAGTGCTGAGCCGATATTTCTGATAGCGTTGTCGTCGAACTTCTCTGAGGAATTTCGATTTGTTTTTGTGGCCGGAGTAGAGAAGTTCTTGGAACTTGCCGCCGCGCCGGGCAGCCGCGTGGAATCCGTTAGCCACCTCTCCCTGTTGGGTCATGGCGGACCTCCGCGTCTGGAACCGTTGGTTGAACTTCGTCGGGTAACACCTCGTTGGTTACCGGCTCAGCACCGGTACATGCGCGTGGATAGGCGATGGAACGCGCTTGAGCCTTGGCCGGTGGACGAAATCCTTCCGCTTGACAAGCAAACAGTTGTTTTTAGTTTGCTAAATGAGGATTGTTACTGACCCGCTGCCGAGGCAGTTATCCACAGGTTTGGTAGGCGTCCTCCCCCGCACCCCCTCCGATCGAAGAGAAATATTTCAAAGACAGACGAGCTGCACCACACCTAAGTTTGAATTCATCGAGAAACAGCACGCCCAGATGCGCCAGGGTGATTTCACCGGGTTGCGGTGGGTTGCGTCCGCCGACCAGCGCTGGCCCGCTCGACGAATGATGCGGCGCGCGAAACGGCCGTTGCCGCCATTGCGAGGGCGTAAAGCCGGCCCGGCTGGCGGACAGCAACGCCGCCGAGCTGAGCGCCTCGTCGTCGGTCATGGGTGGGAGCAGGCCTGGCAGGCGGGCGGCGAGCATCGACTTGCCCGCGCCAGGCGGGCCGACTAGCAGGACGTGATGTCCACCTGCCGCGGCGACTTCAAGCGCGCGGCGCGCGCCGCGCTGGCCGATCACGTCGGTCATGTCAGGAACGGCGGCGAGTGCGGTCTCACTGAGGTCGGGCGCAGCGACCGGGTAAAGCCGGCCGTCCGGCGCGTCGGCCAGATGCGCGCACAGCGACGGCAGGTCGGTGGCGCCATAGACATCGACACCCGGCACGAGCGCTGCCTCGGCCGCGCTTGCCGCGGGCAGATAAAGCTGCGGGGTGGATTGAGAGGATGTCCCGGGCGTCACCGGTTCGGCTGAAGTAATACGAGTGAACGCAGAAGCAGACACGGACACGCCCGCCAAGCCGCCGTGAGACGCCGCGCTGCGAGCCGTTCCGCAGGCCATCGCGAAAGCTCCGCGCATTGGTCGCAGCGCGCCGGTCAGTGACAGTTCGCCGGCGAATTCGCGATGCAGGAGCGACTCGGCCGGAATCTGGCCGCTCGCCGCCAGAATGCCTAACGCAATCGGCAGATCGAAGCGGCCGGATTCCTTCGGCAAATCGGCAGGCGCGAGATTGACAGTGATGCGCCGGACGGGGAAATCGAAGCTGCAGTTTTGCAGCGCCGCGCGCACGCGCTCGCGGCTTTCACGCACTTCCAGATCCGGAAGGCCGACGATCGAAAAAGAGGGTAATCCGTTCGCGAGGTGAACCTCGACGGTTACTTCGGGCGCGCGGCCAGAGGCCGGCGCGCGACTGCGCACCACGGCAAGCGACATGTTTTCTCCCGTCGGACGGCGCGCCCTGAGCGCGCGCGAGTCCCCTAAAACGCTGATGACGTCACGGCTCGCTTGCCAGTGATGTGCAGCACTACGCAGCTAAAACGCTGCGGGCGAGGCTTCAGGGTGTCGGCGTTGTGACCGGCAGTTTCTGTTCAAGCTCGGCGACACGGCGTTCCAGTTCCTCGAGGCGCGCGCGGGTGCGCACCAGCACCTGGGTCTGCGTATCGAATTCCTCACGCGTGACCAGGTCGAGCTTGGAAAAACCTTGCGACAGCATGGCTTTCACGTTGCGTTCGACATCTTTGGCCGGCGAGTTCTTGAACAGCTCGCTCATGCGGGCCTGAAAATCGTTAAAGACATCGTTCGGTTGTTTCATGGTGTTCCCCTTAATGCACAAAAAATGTGCATGTTTCATTGCGCCTGTGCTTTGTCACGTTGAATGGGCCGTCTTGGTGCATGGCCTGTTGCCTGCCGCTGCCGTATGAGCCCGTTTGGTGCGCGCTCAAACGTTAAAAGCCTTCGAACACTCTAGCAACGATCCATACGCCGCGCCACCGGTCCCCGCCAACGTTGGCCATCCGGCCAGGGCCGCTTGCGCCCCTTCTGCAGCATGCCCCGGACGAAGTCTGACACAACATGGCATGCGAGTTGCTGTTACTGCCCCGCGCGCACTGCCGGGTGCTTTTTACCGGCAGCGGAACGAGACCACGCGAACGGGTTACAGGGTACGCAAACAGGGTTACGCAACGGGTTACGCAACTTAGCGAGGGATTTCATGAAACTCATTACCGCAATCATCAAGCCGTTCAAGCTCGATGAGGCGCGCGAAGCCTTGTCGGCCATCGGCGTCTCAGGCATCACGGTGACGGAAGTCAAAGGCTTCGGTCGTCAGAAGGGCCACACGGAACTGTATCGGGGCGCTGAATACGTCGTCGATTTCCTGCCGAAGGTGAAGATCGAGGCGGCTGTCTCGGACGACATCGTCGACCAGGCGATCGAGGCGCTCGAACGCGCGGCACGCACCGGCAAGATCGGCGACGGCAAGATTTTTGTCACGCCGATTGAGCAAGTGATTCGGATTCGCACCGGGGAGACCGGCGCGGACGCTCTGTAATACCAAAAGATAGCGACACAGATAGCGACAAGAGGAAACGAAGATGCGCAAATTATTGATGTCCATGCTGATGGCCGGTTCGCTGCTCGCGGGCGGTATCGGCGCCGCCCTCGCGGACGACGCTTCCGCCCCTGCAGCCGCCTCGGCGCCTGCTTCCGATACGACGGCGAGCGCGCCGGCGCCTGACGCCTCGGCAGCGCCTGCTGCCGCCGCGGCTTCGGCACCGGCCGCTGATGCGTCCGCCGCACCGGCTGCCAGCGCCGCAGCAGCCGCGCCGGCAGCATCGGACGCCGCACCTGCCGCCCCGACCGCGCCGTTCTCGGTCGATTCGTCGAAGATCAATTCGGGCGACACCGCCTGGATGCTGACCTCCACCGCGCTCGTGCTGTTCATGACGATCCCGGGTCTGGCGCTGTTCTACGGCGGCATGGTCAGAAAGAAGAGCGTGCTCGCGATCCTGATGCAAAGCTTCGCGATCACCTGCCTCGTGTCGATCATCTGGGTGGTGGTGGGGTACAGCCTCGCCTTCACGCCGGGCAACTCGTTCATTGGCGGCTTCTCGCGCTTCTTCATGGCGGGCATGAACTACATCAAGGGCGACAAGGCCACGACGCTGACCGTCAGCCACCTCGCACCGACGATCCCGGAAACGGTCTACGTCGTCTATCAGATGACGTTCGCGATCATTACCCCGGCACTGATCACGGGCGCGTTTGCCGACCGTATGAAGTTCTCGGCGATGCTCGTGTTCATGACGCTGTGGTCGATCATCGTCTACTCGCCGATCGCGCACATGGTCTGGGAACCGACCGGCTGGCTGGCTAGCGCGGGCATCCTCGACTTCGCGGGCGGCACGGTGGTGCACATCAACGCCGGTATCGCGGCGCTGGTCTGTGCTCTGGTGCTCGGCAAGCGTGTTGGCTACGGCAAGGAAGCGATGGCGCCGCACAACCTGACGCTCACGCTGATCGGTGGCGCCATGCTGTGGGTGGGCTGGTTCGGCTTCAACGCGGGTTCGGCAGTGGCAGCAGACGGCCGTGCCGGTTTCGCGATGTTCGCAACGCAAGTGGCAACCGCAGCAGCAGCACTCGCATGGATGTTCGCCGAATGGGCAACCAAGGGTAAGCCGTCGGTACTCGGTATCGTGTCGGGCGCCGTGGCAGGTCTGGTGGCGATTACGCCGGCTTCGGGCTTCGTCGGTATGGCGGGTTCGCTGGTGATCGGTATCGCGGCAGGCGTGATCTGCTTCTGGTCGGCAACGTGGCTCAAGCACAAGCTCGGTTACGACGACTCGCTCGACGCGTTCGGCGTGCACTGCATCGGCGGTATCGTGGGCGCCATCCTGACCGGCGTGTTTGCGGTCAAGGACATCGGCGGCGCGGACGGCAGCGTGATTCTGCAAGCCAAGGGCGTGCTGACGACGCTGGTCTACAGCGGCGTGGTGAGCTACATCCTGCTGAAGGTGATCGATATGGTGATGGGCCTGCGCGTGACGGAAGAAGAAGAACGCGAAGGTCTGGACGTGAGCCTGCACGGCGAACACGTCGAATAAAGATTCCCCCGCAAGTTTCAGGACTTGCGGATCAGAATCAAGCGCAGCGACTTTGGCCCGCCTTCATGGCGGGCTTTTTTCTTGCGGCGTCTCTTGTGAACAGCAGTTTTCCCTGCCTATCATGGCGATAGCGAGAATGCATTCGCATCCGCTTGCGAATGGAGAAAGCGTCCCCAAATGGACAAAGCATTTGCTCTACAATCTTTTTTCTCCAGTCTGCGAGTGATCAATGGTTCCGCACCTAGTTACGGCGTTAAACGGCCCGCTGCTCGACCTCGAGCGGAAGATCCTCGACGCTACGCCCGCCATCGAACGCTGGTTCCGGCTCGAATGGCAGGAACACACGCCGCCGTTCTACTGTTCAGTCGACCTGCGTAACGCGGGCTTCAAGCTCGCGCCGGTCGACACCAATCTGTTTCCCGGCGCATTCAACAATCTGCCGCAGGAAGTGCTGCCGCTCGCCGTGCAGGCCGCGATGGCGTCGATCGAAAAGATCTGCCCGGACGCAAAGAATTTGCTGGTGATCCCCGAGCGCCATACGCGCAATGCGTTTTATCTGGAGAATGTCGCCCGTCTGGCTGCGATCATGCGCCAGGCCGGGTTGAACGTGCGTTTCGGCACACTCGACGAAAGCATCGTCGGGCCGGTCACGATTGCCTTGTCCGACGGCCAGAAGCTCGTGCTCGAACCGCTCGAGCGTTCGCAGCGGCGTCTCGGCCTGAAGAATTTCGACCCGTGCTCGATTCTGCTGAACAATGACCTGTCGGGCGGCATTCCACCCATCCTGGAAAATCTGCACGAGCAATATCTTCTGCCGCCGCTGCATGCCGGCTGGGCCGTTCGCCGCAAATCGACGCACTTCTCCTGTTATGACGACGTTGCGAAGAAGTTCGCGAAGATGGTCGAGATCGATCCGTGGATGATCAATCCGTACTTCGCACACGTCGAAGGCGTCGATTTCCAGGAGCGCACCGGTGAGGAAGCGCTGGCGGACGCGATCGACGGTGTCCTGAAGAAGATTGCGAGGAAGTATCGCGAGTACGGTATTTCCGAGAAACCGTATGTTGTCATCAAGTCGGATGCGGGCACGTATGGCATGGGCGTGATGACCGTGCACGACGCGTCGGAAGTGGCCGCGCTCACCAAGCGCGAACGCGCCAAGATGGCCGCCACCAAAGACGGCCTCGAAGTGCATGACGTGATCGTGCAGGAAGGCGTGTACACCTTCGAGCGGATTGGCGAAGAAGTCGCCGAGCCGGTCGTGTACATGATCGACCGTTACGTGGTGGGCGGCTTCTACCGCGTGCACGGCAGCCGCGAGCGCGATCAGAACCTGAACGCGCCCGGCATGCACTTCGTGCCGCTCGGCTTCGAGCATACGGCCCTGCCGGATGCGCACGCCAAGCCCGGCGCGGCAGTGCCGAACCGCTTCTATATGTACGGCGTGGTGGCGCGGCTCGGGTTGCTGGCCGCATCGGTCGAACTGGAAAAGACCGATCCGGAAGCCATTCAGGTTTAAGCCTCGCGAGATGGTCGATGGCGGCATGCGTGCCGCCATCGTCATTTTCAGCGACTATATTTGACGATCAATGCCAAGCCCTAAGGGCGCACCGGAATCCTCATGGACATTCTTTTCATTGCCGATCCGCTCACGCAGTTCAAGATCTACAAAGATTCCACCTACGCGATGATGGCCGAAGCCGCACGCCGCGGTCACACGCTCTACACGTGCGAGCCGAAGCATCTGGCGTGGACCGGCGGCGACGTCGAGGCGAATGTGCAGCGCTTTGCGATTACCGGCGACGTGACCGACCTGCATCGCGACACGTGGTACGCCGCTGAAGCGGCCACGCCGAAATCGCTGAAGAGCTTCAGCGCGGTCGTGATGCGCAAAGACCCGCCGTTCGATATGGAATACGTGACGTCGACATGGTTGCTGGAAATCGCCGAACGCGGCGGCGCGCGCATTTTCAACAAGCCGCAGGCAATTCGCGATCATTCGGAAAAACTGGCGATCGGCGAGTTCGCGGAGTTCGTCGCGCCGACTCTGGTGACGCGCGACGCCGCCCGTTTGCGCGCCTTCCATGAAGAACACGGCGACGTGATCCTCAAGCCGCTCGACGGCATGGGCGGCATGGGCGTGTTCCGCGTGAAGGCCGACGGCATGAATCTCGGCTCGATCATCGAGATGCTGAGCCACGACGGCGCGCGCTCGGTGATGGCGCAGAAGTTCATCCCGGAGATCAAGGAAGGCGACAAACGCATCCTGCTGATTGGCGGCGAAGCGGTGCCGTTTTCGCTCGCGCGGATTCCTCAGGGCAATGAAGTGCGCGGCAACCTCGCGGCGGGTGGGCTGGGCGTGGCGCGCCCGCTCACCGATCACGACCGCAAGATCGCCGACACGCTCGCGCCGGTGCTCGCCGCGCGCGGTCTGCTGCTGGTCGGGCTGGATGCGATCGGCGACTGGCTCACCGAGGTGAACGTGACGAGCCCGACGTGTTTCCGCGAAATCATGGATCAGACCGGCTTCGACGTCGCCGCAATGTTCATCGACGCATTGGAGCGCGCGGCCGCTTGAGGCGCAGCCCTTGAATGGCCGCCAGGGCCCCCAAACTGTGTAGTAAATCCGCATCAACCGAAACACCGGCTTTGGCGAGAAAATGAGCCTGATACAATGCCCGCTCTCCCGCGCCAAGCCGAGTGGAAGGTGTCTGTCAGACGCCACTGGCATGGATTGCGGACTGTGAACGAGCTGCTTCCCGCCTGTGCCGTAGCGATATCAGGCACCGCGGGCTGCTCGTCGGGTGATGCGTTCCGGCCCTCACGACCCACGGCCAGTCGAGGGCGCTTACGAACCGGGCTTCGTCCCGGTCCACGGTTCGGGGCCGTTCTTTTGCAGTAAGGCTGACATGGCAGGCATTCTGATCATTGCGCACGCTCCGTTCGCCACCGCGTTGCGCGATTGTATTTCGCACATCTACGGTGGCTTGCCGGCTCGCATCGGCGTGATCGATGTATCGCCGGATTGCGATCCCGCACAGCAGGTCGCGTTCGCGCATTCGGAAATCGAGCGGCTCAAGGAAGAAAACGGCGCACTCGTGCTCACCGACATGTTTGGCGCCACGCCGGCGAATATCGCCGGGCGGCTCGCTTCGGTGCCGAACGTCCGTGTGCTGTGCGGCGTCAATCTGCCGATGCTGGTGCGCGCGGTCTGTTATCGCGCGACGCCGCTCGACACGCTGGTCGACAAAGCGCTCGCCGGAGCCACCAAGGGCGTGCACGCAATCGGGCCCGCCACGCCGGCGCCGGTTGCGCCGCCCGCGGGGTCCAGTGACTGTTTGCCCGCTTTGCCGCCGGAGGCCGCCGCCGCCGACTGTTTGCAAGCGTTGCCGGCTGAGGCCGACCTGACGCAGAAAGCCGGCTCGACCGGGTTGTAAGCGGATCTCACGGTTTTAAAGGATCGCGATTGGGTCGCGCCCAATCGCAGCTGGTTTGCAGTTTCACCTTTCACTACAACACTTACCCGCGCTTCGGACCATCACATGCTGCAACAGGAAACGACTATTGTGAACAAGCTGGGGCTGCACGCGCGCGCGTCGGCCAAGTTGACGCAACTCGCGGGCAACTACCAGGCGGAAATCTGGATGAGCCGCAATGGCCGCCGTATCAATGCCAAGAGCATCATGGGTGTGATGATGCTGGCCGCGGGTATAGGCAGCACGGTGCTGATCGAAACAGAAGGCACCGACGAAAAAGAAGCCATGGACGCATTGTTGAAACTGATTGCTGATAAATTCGGCGAAGGTCAGTGAATTCACGCGTTACCGTTGCCTGAAGCAAAATGCCGCGGCTGTCCGCGGCATTTTTTTTAGCGCGAGACAATCGCAGCTTGAGAAGCTTCTGCTTGTGGCGCGCGGGGGTTCGCGTTGCCGGAGCGCAAGCTCGCCGGAGGCGCATTGTTGCGGATGGTTACGGTATTTCGTGCTGCGCTGCACACAGCCCTAACGTATCTACAACGGGCGCGGAATTTATAATGACCAGCAGAGTCTGAGAGCATTGCAGCGGTTTGCCGCGGCATCACACAACTAGAGGAGGTGCGCGTGTCCTTCACGCTGCATGGAATTCCCGTGTCACGCGGTATCGCCATCGGGCGGGCCTATCTGATCGCCCCGGCTGCACTTGACGTAGACCACTATTTGATCGAACCCGCCCAGATCGAGGGCGAGATCGAGCGCTTTCGCACGGCCCAGCAACATGTGCACTACGAGCTCGACACGTTGCGTGCCGATCTCGCGGCAGACGCGCCGAGCGAAATGGGCGCGTTCATCAACGTTCATTCAATGATCCTGAACGATGCAATGCTCGTGCAGGAAACCATCGACCTGATCCGTACGCGCCGTTACAACGTGGAGTGGGCGCTGACCGAACAGCTCGAACGCCTGTCGCGCCATTTCGACGATATCGAAGACGAATACCTGCGCGAGCGGAAAGCCGACATCGAACAGGTGGTGGAACGCGTGCTGAAGGCGCTTGCCGGCGCTTCGGTGGCGCTGGTGGACGGCGTGCACGGTACCTGCGACGAAATGATCGTGGTCGCGCACGACATCGCGCCGGCCGACATGATGCAGTTCAAAACGCAAACGTTTCAGGGCTTCGTCACCGATCTCGGCGGACGGACTTCGCATACGGCGATTGTCGCGCGCAGCCTCGGCATTCCGGCAGCGGTTGGCGTGCAGCATGCGAGCCAGCTGATCCGGCAAGACGACCTGATCATTGTCGACGGTGATCACGGCATCGTGATCGTCGATCCCGCACCGATCGTGCTGGAAGAATACTCGTACCGTCAGAGCGAAAAAGCGCTGGAGCAGCGCAAGCTGCAACGGCTGAAGTTTTCGCCCACGCAAACACTTTGCGGCACGCGCATCGAACTGTGCGCAAATATCGAGTTGCCGGAGGACGCGCGCGCGGCCGTGGATTCAGGCGCAACCGGGGTGGGCCTGTTCCGCACCGAGTTCCTGTTCATGAATCACAAGCACCAGTTGCCGGAAGAGGAGGAGCAGTTCGCGGCCTATCGCCGCGCGGTCGAGTTGATGAACGGTTTGCCGGTAACGATCCGTACGATCGACGTCGGCGCCGACAAGCCGCTCGATTCGATGAGTGGTGGCGACGGTTACGAAACCGCACCGAACCCCGCCTTGGGGCTCAGAGCGATTCGCTGGAGCCTCTCGGAACCGCAGATGTTCCTGACGCAACTGCGCGCGATTCTCCGTGCGTCGGCGTTCGGCAAGGTGAAGATTCTGATTCCGATGCTTGCGCACGCGCAGGAGATCGATCAGACGCTCGATCTGATTCGCGAGGCCAAGCGTCAAC
Organism: Paraburkholderia sediminicola; assembly: GCF_902859805.1. GTDB lineage: Bacteria > Pseudomonadota > Gammaproteobacteria > Burkholderiales > Burkholderiaceae > Paraburkholderia > Paraburkholderia sediminicola. The sequence goes on from NZ_CADIKC010000005.1 coordinate 232,954, forward strand.
TGGACGATGCCGGAATCGCCTACGATCCGAACGTGCAGGTCGGCGCGATGATCGAGATTCCGGCTGCAGCGATTGCGTTGCCGCTGTTTCTCAAGCGGCTGGATTTTCTGTCGATCGGCACCAACGATCTGATCCAGTACACGCTGGCGATCGATCGCGCGGACAACTCGGTCGCGCATCTGTACGACCCGCTGCATCCGGCGGTGCTGCATCTGATCGCCTTCACGCTGCGCGAGGCGAAGCGGGCGGGGGTGCCGGTGTCGGTGTGCGGCGAGATGGCGGGCGACCCGGCGTTGACGCGTCTGTTGCTTGGCATGGGCCTTACCGAGTTCTCGATGCACCCGAGCCAGTTGCTGGTGGTCAAGCAGGAAGTCCTGCGCTCGCATCTGAAGACGCTCGAAAAGCCGGTGGCCGACGTGCTGGCTTCGTTCGAACCGGAAGAGGTGCAGGCGGCGTTGAAGCGCGTGGTGCTGGCTTGAAACTGAAAATCCGGATTGGTGGGTTCAAATGAAAAACGCCGCACATATGTGCGGCGTTTTCCTTTTGGCGTCTTGCTTGCTCGCGTGGGCTCACGCCTGATGCCGCTGCCCGCATACCGGGCAATCCGGCTGACGCGCAATGCGCATCGTGTTCCATTCCATCCGCAGCGAATCGAGCATCGTGAGACGGCCCATCAGCGGCGTGCCGATTTCGCCGATCACTTTCAGCGCTTCGGCCGCCTGCATCGAACCGATGATGCCGACTGTGGGCGCGAACACGCCCATCGTCGAACACGCGACTTCCTCGAACGGTTGATCTTCCGGGAACACGCACGCATAGCAGGGCGACGCCGCGTCGCGGAAATCGAAGGTGCTGATCTGGCCGTCGAAACGCAAGGCCGCGCCTGAGACCAAAGGCACGCCATGCTTCACGCAGGCGCGGTTGATCGCGTGGCGCGTGGCGAAGTTATCCGTGCAATCGAGCACAACCGTGGCGTGCGGCACCTCGTGATCGAGCCATGCATCGTCGACGCGTTCGGCCACCGCGTTCACTACCACCTCAGGATTGATCTGGGCGATCGCGTCGCGCCCGGACTCCACCTTCTTGCGCCCGACCGACGCTGTCACATGCAAAATCTGCCGCTGCAGATTGGTCAGGTCGACCGTATCCGCATCGACCAGCGTGAGACGGCCGACACCTGCTGCTGCCAGATACATCGCTGCCGGCGAACCCAGGCCGCCCGCGCCGACAATGATCGCGTGCGCGTCGATAAAGCGCTGCTGCGCCTCGATGCCGATTTCGTCGACGAGGATGTGGCGGGAATAGCGGAGGAGTTGATCGTCGTTCATGGCGGGGCGCGTGGAGTGTCGCGCAATGAGATGCAGGACCGATGGCCTGCCATGCGCGGTTTCGTTATTTTAATCGCGCCGGGGAGCGGGTGTTCTTGCTGGTGCCGGGTATTACGGCTGTACTGCTACGTGTCTTCGCAGCACGTTCCGCTGCGAAGACACGTTGGGTTTGCTGCTTAGTTGCTTTGCGTAGCAGGTGCCGAGGCCGGTGCCGATGCGCCCGGTACCGGTTGCGTCGGCTTCACCGCGACCGGCGCGGAGGCCGATGCTGCCGGCTTGTTTTGCGCCAGACGCCGCTCGGTCAGCGACTTCGATTCCTGCACCGGCTTGCCTTCCAGCTTGTTCAGCGCCTGCGTCAGCATGAAGTCGTCGGTCGAACCGAACTCGACCGGCTTGCGCTCACGATCCTTCTGACGCTGTTCCGGCGTCTTCTTGTCGTTTTGCTCTTCAAGCTGGCGCAGTTGGTCCATGCGCTCCTGTTCGCGCTGGTCCGCTTCCTTCTTCTCGTTCGGATCCTGCGTGTTCGCAAGGTGGTTCGAGTAGTCGACTTCGCGCGTAACCAGTGCGTCGTCCGGATCGCCTTCTGCGTATTGGTCGACCGCGATGTCAGGACGGATGCCTTTGTTCTGGATCGAACGGCCGCTCGGCGTGTAGTAGTACGCCGTGGTCAGACGCAAGGCGGTGTCCGCCGTCATCGGGCGGACGGTCTGCACCGAGCCTTTGCCGAACGTGGTCTTGCCGACGATCAGCGCACGATGTTGATCCTGCAGTGCGCCCGCGACGATTTCCGAAGCCGACGCCGAGTAGGCGTTGGTCAGCACGATCATCGGCACAGTCTTGAAGATCGGCGCTTCGTCCTTCAGCGGATCGCTGTCGAAGGATTGCAGGCGGTAGTTATCGTACGTGTCGCGATAGACCTGCTTCGAATCCGGGATCTGACCGTTGGTCGACACCACAACCGAATTCGACGGCAGGAACGCGCCGGCGACGCCGACCGCGCTTTGCAGCAGACCACCGCCGTTATTGCGCAGGTCGAGCACGAGACCCTTCAGGTTCGGCTGTTGACGGGCGATGTCTTGCAGCTTGGCGGCCAGATCAGGCGTGGTGCGTTCCTGGAAGCTGGTGATGCGGACATAGGCGTAGCCCGGCGCCAGGATCTTCATCTTGACCGACTGGACCTTGATGATCGCGCGCGTCACCGTGAGCGGGAACGTGCGGTCGTCGGTCTTGCGGAAGATGGTCAGGGTGACCTTGGTGCCCGGATCGCCGCGCATCTGCTTGACGGCCTGGTCGAGCGTCATGCCGCGCACCGGCTTGTCATTGATACGGGTGATCAGGTCGCCCGGACGGATGCCGGCGCGGAACGCGGGCGTGTCTTCAATCGGCGAGATCACCTTGATCAAGCCGTCTTCCGACGAAATTTCGATGCCGAGACCCGCGAAGCGACCCTTGGTCTGCTCCTGCAGTTCTTCGTAATCGGTCTTGTCGAGATACGACGAGTGCGGGTCGAGGCTCGACACCATGCCCTTGATCGCGGCGGTGAGGAGCTTTTTATCGTCTACCGGCTCGACGTACTCATGCTTGATTTGCCCGAAGACTTCGGCAAAGAGCCGGAGTTGGTCCAGCGGCAACGGTGCGACGGCGCTCGAGGCGGCGCTGGCGGGTTGCTGGGCCGAGGCGGAGAGTTGCAGGGTGGCAAATGCGCCGGTAGCAAGGCCCGCGGCAATCAGGCCGATATTTTTCAGGTTCTTTCGCATAGAGTCTGTTGCGGTCGGGAGCGCGTGGCAGCGTCGATAGAGATGGGGACGGACAAGTATAACTGCACACCTGCCCAGTCAGGGCGCAGCGCAGGCAATCGTGATTCGACAGCGCCGGCGGGTCCTGGTTCGTGACTCGGCGCTCGCGACGCAGAAGTAATGTGCAGTAACCGCAAGATGGCAGTGAGATGGCGCAATTGACAGCCGGCGGGACGCGTACGCCGGTAGGTCTTGCCGATGGGACGGCCCGTTTGCCGGGCCCCCGCTGCAAATTTCTGCTACAGACGGGGGTCGCGGCGGCCGGTGGTCCCGGTTTAGCCTGCCTTGCCCTGCTTGGCGACAGCGGCCTGCGCCTTCGCAATCGCGTCCTGGTCGCCCAGGTAGTAGTGCTTGACCGGCTTCAGGTTTTCGTCGAGTTCATAGACGAGCGGCACGCCGTTCGGGATATTCAGGCCGACGATGTCGTCGTCCGAAATGTTGTCCAGGTACTTCACCATGGCGCGGATCGAGTTGCCGTGCGCGGCGATCACGACCTTGCGGCCCGACTTGATGGCCGGCGCAATCGACTCGTTCCACAACGGCAGAACGCGTGCGACGGTGTCCTTCAGGCACTCGGTGAGCGGCAATTGCTCGCGCGGCACCTTGGCGTAGCGCGGATCGTCGTAAGGCGCGCGTTCGTCCGACGGATCGAGCGCCGGCGGCGGCGTGTCGTAGCTGCGGCGCCAGACCAGCACCTGTTCGTCGCCGAATTTGGCGGCGGTTTCCGCCTTGTTCAGACCCGACAGCGCGCCGTAGTGGCGTTCGTTCAGGCGCCAGGAATGCACCACCGGCAGATACATCAGGTCCATCTGGTCCTGCACGTGCCACAAGGTGCGGACCGCGCGCTTGAGCACCGACGTGTAGGCGATATCGAACGTGTAGCCCGATTCCTTCAGCAGCACGCCCGCTTGCTGCGCTTCACGATTGCCCTGTTCGGTCAGGTCGACGTCGACCCAGCCTGTGAAGCGGTTTTCCTTGTTCCACGTCGATTCGCCGTGGCGGATGAGAACGAGTTTGTACATGAGATTGCCGGTCGGTAGTAAGGAAGCGGTAAAGCGTTGCGAAGATCCTCTGGAGGAGCGCCGCCATCGCGTCAGACGGTTATTTTATAATGGCTGGATTGCCCTTTTCGATTTCTCTCTTTTTCGGCGGATTTTCCGTGAAGTTTTTCACTGATTACACAAACCTTGTACTGATCGCAATCGTCCTCATCTCCGGTGGGTTGCTGCTGTGGCCGACGATCAGCCGGCGTGGCCGCGGTGGCCTGTCGGCCGCTGAAGCCACTCAACTGATCAACCGGCGCAATGCGGCGGTCATCGATCTGCGTCCGTCCGCCGACTTTGCCAAGGGCCATCTGCCCGCGGCACGGCACCTTGAATTTGCAGAGCTGCAGGCGAAAGTCGCGCAACTCGTGAAGAACAAGAGCAACCCGGTGCTGCTGGTATGCCAGACCGGCCAGCAGTCGAACAAGGCAGCGCGTATCGTGCAGGATGCGGGATACGCCGAAGTCCATGTTCTCGAAGGCGGTGTCGACGCCTGGCAGAAAGCCGGTATGCCGGTTGTGAAACAAGGAGCAGCCAAGTGAACAAAGTCATCATGTACAGCACCCAGGTGTGCCCGTATTGCCAGATGGCCGAACGTCTTTTAAAGTCGCGCGGCGTCGAGCACGTTGAAAAGGTACTGATCGACAAAGACCCGGCCCGTCGTGAAGAAATGATGACCCGGACCGGTCGCCGTACGGTGCCGCAGGTGTTCATCGGCGAGACGCATGTCGGCGGGTACGATGATCTGTCCGCGCTCGATCGCGCGGGCGGTTTGATGCCTCTGCTCGAACCTGCCTGAACGAAGCTGCCTGACTCATGCGCCGGCCGGCGCGTGAGTGGGGCAGGTGAAATACAAGTCGGCGCGTGCTGGCCCTTCAAGAAGAACCTCGAGGGCCGGCGATGCGCCGCAACGATCTGGCGGCCCGTGAGTCATGGGCCGCCGCCATGCATACCTATCAGGGAATCACTCAATCATGTCCGACGAGAATAACCAGCCGTTCTTCAACATCCAGCGCATCTACCTGAAGGACATGTCGCTCGAGCAGCCGAATTCGCCGGGCATCTTCCTCGAGCAGGAAATGCCGTCGGTCGAAGTCGAAGTCGACGTGAAGGCCGAGCGCCTCGCCGACACCGTGTTCGAAATCCTCGTGACGGGCACGGTCACGGCCAAGGTGTCGGACAAGGTTGCGTTCCTGATCGAAGCCAAGCAAGCCGGCATTTTCGACATCCGCAACATTCCGGCTGAACAGATCGACCCGCTGGTCGGCATTGCCTGCCCGACGATCCTGTTCCCGTACCTGCGCTCGAACATCGCCGACGCGATTACCCGCGCAGGCTTCCCGCCGATCCACCTCGCCGAGATCAACTTCCAGGCGCTGTACGAGCAACGTCTCGCGCAAATGGGCGGCCAGGAAGGCGCGGCGCAAAACGGCGTCACGCATTAAACGCGTCCGTTCGGTGCCGGCTATGAAGGTTGCTGTCCTCGGCGCCGGTGCATGGGGCACAGCCCTCGCCGGCCATCTGGCCGCACGGCACGACACGGTGCTGTGGGCGCGTGAACCCGCGCTCATCGCCGATCTCTCCGCTTCGCACGAAAACGCCCGCTATCTGGCGGGCGTTGCTTTGCCGCCGTCCCTTCGCTATGAAGCCGATCTGAACGCAGCGCTCGACCATGCGCTCGCCGACGACGCGTTATGCGTCGTGGCGACGCCGGTTGCCGGTCTGCGGGGTCTGTTCCGGGCGATGCACGACGCGGGCAAAGTGCCGGCGCATGTGGTGTGGTTGTGCAAAGGTTTCGAAGCCGACTCGCAGTTGTTGCCGCATCAGGTGGTCGCGGCTGAATTGCCGGGGCATGGCAGTAACGGCGTGCTGTCGGGTCCCAGTTTCGCTCGTGAAGTCGGGCAGGGCTTGCCGGTCGCGTTGACGATCGCGAGTACGTCGGCAACATGCCGGGAGCGCACGGTTGCTGCATTCCATCATGGCGCTATGCGCATCTATACCGGCGATGACATCGTCGGCGTGGAAGTAGGCGGCGCGGTGAAGAACGTGTTAGCGATTGCCACGGGTATTGCCGATGGCCTCGGCCTCGGTCTTAATGCACGTGCGGCGCTGATTACGCGTGGCCTCGCTGAAATGTCACGCCTAGGCGTGACGCTCGGCGGGCGGGCGGAGACGTTCACCGGTTTGACCGGGCTGGGCGATCTGATCCTGACCGCCACAGGCGATCTCTCGCGCAATCGCACGGTCGGCGTGCAACTCGCCGCGGGCCGTACGCTCGACGATATCCTCGGCGGCCTCGGTCACGTGGCCGAAGGCGTGCGTTGTGCACAAGCTGTGCTGGCGATCGCTCGCGCTCACGCGATCGAAATGCCGATCACGCAGGCGGTCTGTGCCGTGCTGTTCGACGGCGTAGCGCCCCGCGACGCCGTGAGCGCCCTCTTGCGGCGCGATTCGAAAGCAGAATAAGTCTTGTCTTTCAGCCGTTTAGCGCGAAAAGCGCTGAACGGCTGCCTACCATCGCTGTCCACGTTTTATCGACGCTTCGGACTAGCGAGGTTCTCATGCCCAGTTTTAACAATTGCACGCTAGAAGCGCGCGTGGTCGACATCACGACACTTGCCGTGGATGCGATCGTCAATGCCGCGAATACTTCGTTGCTAGGCGGGGGCGGCGTGGATGGCGCGATTCACCGCGCGGCCGGCAAGGAATTGCTGCGCGAGTGCGAAACACTCGGTGGCTGCGCCACCGGTGATGCGAAAATCACCCGTGGCTACCAGTTACCGGCCAAACACGTGATCCATGCGGTCGGCCCGGTCTGGCAGGGTGGTGTGCGAGGCGAGGCGGATCTGCTTGCATCCTGCTATCAACGCTCGCTCGAAGTAGCGCATCAGGCGCATTGCACGAGCATTGCATTCCCCGCAATTAGTTGCGGCGTCTACCATTTCCCTGCCGACGAAGCCGTGCAAATCGCCGTGGGCACCGTGCTTGAAACTTTGCCACGCACCCCGAAAATCGAGCACGTGGTGTTCGCCTGTTTCGACGAAGCCATGCTCGCGCGCTACGAAGCCGAATTGAGGCGCCGTCAGGCGCCGCCGTCGAAGCCGGTCTGACGCCACGCTTCGAACACCACGATTGCGACCGTATTCGACAGATTCAGGCTGCGGTTGCCCGGCCGCATCGGCAGACGCACGCGTTGTTCATTGGCGAATTGATCGAGCACAGTGTCAGGCAGGCCGCGCGTTTCGGCGCCGAACACGAACCAGTCGCCGGATTGAAACTCATGCTCGTGGAACCGGCCAGAGCCGCGGGTGGTGAAGGCGAACATCCGCGCCGGATCGGGTGTTTCCCTGGCGACGAACGCTGCCCAATCGGCATGCACGTTCATCTGCGCATACTCGTGATAGTCGAGACCGGCGCGGCGCAACTTGGCGTCGTCGAGTGGAAAGCCGAGCGGCTCGATCAGATGCAGCCGCGCGCCGGTGTTGGCGCACAGGCGGATGACGTTGCCGGTGTTCGGCGGAATTTCGGGTTCGACGAGAACGACATTGAACATGATGGCTTCTGATAGAGACTAGTTTTTCGGCGTACGCAGCGCGACGAAGTTGGTGACGCGCCGCGCACCGGCAGCTTTGAGCGTACGCGCCAGCGCTTCGAGTGTCGCGCCGGTCGTCATGACGTCGTCGACGATACCGACATGCAGACCTTGCACCGGTTTGGCGACCTTGAATGCGCGGCCCACGTTCAAGCGGCGCGCGTCCAGGTCGAGCCGCGATTGCGGCGCGGTATGGATCACACGGCGCAGCAAGGTGGCGTCGCCGCGCACGTTCAGCGCGCGGGCGAGAGGCCTCGCAATCTGCCAGGCCTGGTTGTAGCCGCGCTCAGTAAGACGTTTGTTGGCCAGTGGCACGGGTGAGAGCACATCGGGTTTTTCAGTCGCGTCCACCCAGGAGTCGCCCGCGAGACGTGCAAGACGCTGCGCAAACTCGCGCGCCAGCATCAGCCTGGCGCGGAATTTCAGCCCGAGCGCCAGGGCGTCGAGCGGCTGGCGGTAATCGGCGAGGGCAAAGGTCGCATCGAACGGCGGCGGCTCGCCGATGCAATCCGCACAGCGATATTGCGCGTGACCCGCCCAGCGCGTTCCGGACAAAGGGACCGCGCATACCGTGCAGCGCAACCCGGCTTCGTTCCAATACGCCTCGTCACAACCGGCACACAGCGTTTTATGCGACAAATTGCCGCACAGTGCGCACAGGTTCGGCAACGCGGCGTGCATCACATGCGGCCATGCTGAATACAAGCCGCGCGTGAAGCGTGCAAAAAGTGCTTTCGAGCCGCCGGGAGACGAGGAATTTTTTCGGAATGACATGATTGGACCGCCCGCGAAGGCCTTTCACGCTGAATGGACGGAAGCGAGCGAGTATACTTCGTGCTCTACGCCAGTACGACACCCATGCCCCCAACTACGTCTCAATCTGGCCGTCCGGCCTATGATTCCCGGCGCCTCCGGCAGATTTTCGACCGCCGTGCGGCGACCTTCGACCAGGTCGCGTTCCTGCCGCGCGAAATCGCGCAGCGCATGCGCGAACGCCTCGACTACATCAAGGTTACGCCGTCGAGCGTGCTCGACGCCGGTTGCGGTGCGGGCGAAGACATCCCCGCATTGCGTGAACGCTTCCCCGAGGCGCCGGTGTTCGGCACCGACATGTCACACGGAATGCTCAGTCGCGCGCTGCGTCACGATTCCGGCGACACAAGCTGGCGGCGTTTTCTCCCGGCTACGCTCGGCAAAGCGCTCGGCGCCCGTGGCCCGCGTTTCGCGCAGGCCGACTTCTCGGCGCTGCCGTTCGCAGCCGGCGCCTTCGAATTCATCTGGTCCAATCTCGCTCTGCACTGGCACTCGCGGCCCGACCTCGTGTTTCCCGAGTGGCAACGCGTGCTGAAGGTGAACGGCCTGCTGATGTTCAGCACGCTCGGTCCCGATTCGCTGAAGGAGTTGCGCGGCGCCTACGCCGAGGTCGAGGCCACGCATGGCATCGCCTCGCGCAAGCATGTGATCGACTTTGTCGACATGCATGATCTCGGAGACATGCTGGTCGAGAGCGGCTTCGAGATTCCGGTAATGGACCAGGAAACTCTCACCATTACATATAAGTCGCCTGAGTCGCTGCTTGCGGATGTACGCCGCTGGGGCGCCTATCCGTTCGAGCGCGAGGCCACCTCGAATGCCGTCGCGCGTAGGCTGCACAAGGCTTTGCTGGCGGCGCTCGAAGCCCGCCGGCGCGCCGACGGCACGATCGCGCTGACCTTCGAAGTGATCTACGGCCACGCCTGGAAAGCCGTGCCGCGCACCACGGCCGAAGGGCATGGGATCGTGCGGATCGAGGACATCGGACGAGGTTCGTCGAGGAATCGGTGAGGAATCGAGGAGACGGTAAGAGGGCATCTGTTATGTCTGAAATTACCGCTTCAAAAGACGCGCGAAAGCTGCGTCAAAACGGCGCGGAGGCTTGTCGCACCGGGGTTGTGAGCCGATTGAGGCTTGCTTGTGGATGCCATGGATCGCGCCTATAATGCGTCAGTTTGTCGCCCGGAGTTCCCACATTTGGGGCGGCAGGCCCGAGGCACAGGGCTGCAACATGAAGTGACGCGGCAGTAATCAGGTGGCTGGATTCTGCGGTCGCAGGCAAAGGCCGCAGGCGGTGATCGGTGACGGTCGGCGGGAGGCAGCGATGGAAGCATCAGATCTGCTGGCGGATTCAGAACCAGTTCTCAAAGACTGGACGATGAAGCGCAACTGTTCGATATCACCGCGGCAGTTCGTATGTTTCTACGTGTCGCTTGCGTTGTTCTCGTTGGCAATTGCTTTCATGCTGGTTCTGGTCGGCGCCTGGCTGGTGTTGCCGTTCACCGGTATTGAATTGCTGGCGGTGGGCATCGCGTTTGCCATATATGCGCGTCATGCTGTCGATTACGAGCGCGTCCGGCTGTTTCAGAACCGGCTCGTGATCGAGCAGGTCAGCGCCGAGCGGCTCACGCAGTTCGAATTCAATCCGCGCTGGGTGCGGATCGAACCGGGCGCAACGCCGCGTGACCAGATCAAACTGGTCTCGCGCGGACAGACGATCATGATCGGGCAACATCTCGCGCAGTATCGGCGCGCGCAGTTCGCAGGCGAATTGCGTATGTGGCTCACACGTTGTTAGACGTGTTGAGACGCGCGGCGTTCACGGGGAGCGCGAGACAGCCTGCCAGCGGGGTCGAGGGTTTGAATGGAAATTTTGGGTAAGGAAGCTATGAAAACAATCAAGCGAGCCCTCATGGGCGTGCTGGCGATGAGCGGACTGCTTTTCGCCGGTGCGGCCCTGGCAGTGGGCGATGTTCCGGGCGGCCCTGCCGTCAACGAGATCAATCTCCAGCCGCCGGCGACGAAAATCGCTGAGGAGCTCTACAGCCTCCACACGTTCATGCTGATCCTGTGCACGGTGATCTTCGTCGGCGTGTTCGCAGTGATGTTCTATTCGATGTTTGCGCACCGCAAATCGAAAGGCCATAAAGCTTCCCATTTCCACGAAAGCACTACCGTCGAAATCATCTGGACGATCGTGCCGTTCGTCATCGTCGTGCTGATGGCGCTCCCCGCCACCAAGACCGTCGTCGCGATGAAGGACACCACGAACGCCGACGTCACCATCAAGGTCACGGGCTACCAGTGGAAGTGGGGCTACGACTACGTGAAGGGTCCGGGTGAGGGCATCAGCTTCCTGTCCACGCTGGCTACGCCGCGTGCGCAAACCGATGGCCGCGAGCCGATTTCCACCACGTACCTGCAGGAAGTCGACAATCCGCTCGTCGTCCCGGTCGACAAGAAAATCCGCATCATCACCACCGCGAACGACGTGGTCCACTCCTGGTACGTGCCGGCTTTCGGCGTGAAGCAGGATGCGATTCCGGGCTTTGTGCGCGACACGTGGTTCAAGGCTGACAAGACCGGCACCTTCCGCGGCTTCTGTACGGAACTGTGCGGCAAGGAGCACGCTTTCATGCCGGTGGTGGTCGAAGTGCTGTCGGCAGACGACTACGCGAAGTGGGTCGATACGCAGAAGAAGAAAATGGCCGCCGGCCAGGACGATCCCAACAAGACCTACACCATGGCTGAGCTGATGGAACGCGGCGGCAAGGTGTACGCATCGAACTGTGCAGTCTGCCACCAGCCGACCGGCAAGGGCGCAGGCGCATTCCCGGCACTGGACGGCAGCAAGATCGCCAACGGCCCGATCGCTGAGCACGTCAGCCTGGTGCTGAAGGGCAAGAACGCGATGCCTTCGTGGGCGCCGACGCTGAACGACGTCGAAATCGCTTCGGTGATCACGTACGAACGTAACTCGTGGGGCAACCACACCGGCGACATTCTCCAGCCGAAGCAAATCCTGGACGCTCGTAACGGCAAGCTGCCGGAAGGTGGCGACCATCTGGCCAGCGCAGGCGCAGCAGCAAGCGGCGCAGATGCTGCAGCTTCGGGCGCAGCGTCAGCCTCTGGTGCAGAAGCCGCTCCGGCTGCCTCGGACACCTCGGCAGCTCTGCCGGCAAACGTCTACTTCGACACCGGCAAGAGCACGCTGCCGGCCGACGCGAAAGCGGCGGTCGACGCGGCCGCGGCCTACGCGAAAGCACACCCGGACGCCAAGTTCACGCTGTCGGGCTTCACCGACGCCACCGGCTCTGCCGAAGTCAACGCGAAGCTCGCGAAGACCCGTGCCGAAGCCGTGCGCGACGCGCTGAAAGCAGCTGGCATTGCCGAAGACCACATTATTTTGAAGAAGCCGGAAACGATCACGGGCGGCGGCGACGCGAAAGAAGCCCGGCGTGTCCAGATCAGCCCGGCTGCCTGACGTGTTCATGGTCAGCACCGCAGTATTCGCATTAGGAGATTGTCATGTCTAGCATCGGACACGATGTAACCGCGGGCCACGAGCACGTGCACGGCGACCATGCCCACGAAACGCCGCATGGCTGGCGTCGTTGGCTGTTCGCAACCAATCACAAGGACATCGGTACGCTGTACCTGATCTTCTCGTTCACCATGTTCCTCTCCGGGGGCGTGATGGCGCTGATGATCCGTGCCGAACTGTTCGAGCCGGGTCTGCAGATCATGCGCCCCGAGTTCTTCAACCAGTTGACCACCATGCACGGCCTGATCATGGTGTTCGGCGCGATCATGCCGGCCTTCGTCGGCTTCGCGAACTGGATGGTGCCGCTGCAGATCGGCGCATCTGACATGGCTTTCGCACGGATGAACAACTTCAGCTTCTGGCTGCTGCCGGTGGCTGCAGTGTTGCTGGTCGGTTCGTTCTTCGCACCGGGCGGCGCGACCGCCGCGGGCTGGACGCTGTACGCGCCTTTGTCGACGCAAATGGGCCCGGGCATGGACTTCGCGATTTTCGCGGTTCACTTGATGGGTGCTTCGTCGATCATGGGCGGGATCAACATCGTTGTGACGATCCTGAACATGCGCGCACCCGGCCTCACGCTGATGAAGATGCCGATGTTCGTCTGGACGTGGCTGATCACCGCGTACCTGCTGATCGCCGTGATGCCGGTTCTGGCAGGCGCGATCACCATGGTGCTGTTCGATCGCCACTTCGGCACGTCGTTCTTCAATGCGGCAGGCGGCGGTGACCCGGTCATGTACCAGCACATCTTCTGGTTCTTCGGGCACCCCGAGGTGTACATCATGATCTTGCCGGCGTTCGGGATCGTGTCGCAGGTGATCCCGGCGTTCTCGCGCAAGCCGCTGTTCGGCTATAGCTCGATGGTGTACGCAACCTCGTCGATCGCGATTCTGTCGTTCATGGTCTGGGCGCACCACATGTTCGCCACCGGCATGCCGGTCACGGGCCAGCTGTTCTTCATGTACGCGACGATGCTGATCGCCGTGCCGACGGGTGTGAAGGTGTTCAACTGGGTCGCAACGATGTGGCGCGGTTCGCTGTCCTTCGAAACGCCTATGCTGTTCGCGGTCGGCTTCCTGCTGGTGTTCACGTTCGGCGGTCTGTCGGGCCTGATGCTCGCTATGGCGCCGCTCGACATCCAGTATCACGGTACTTATTTCGTGGTGGCCCACTTCCACTACGTTCTAGTGGCGGGTTCTCTCTTCGCGCTGTTCTCCGGGTGGTACTACTGGTCGCCGAAGTGGACTGGCTGGATGTACAACGAAACGCGCGGCAAGATCCACTTCTGGGCGTCGATGTTCTTCTTCAACCTCGCGTTCCTGCCGATGCACTTTGTCGGTCTCGCAGGTATGCCGCGTCGCTACGCTGACTACCCGGCACAGTTCACCGACTGGAACCAGGTCATCTCGATCGGCGCGTTTGGCTTCGGTCTGGCGCAGGTGTACTTCCTGTTCGCAGTCGCACTGCCGGCTTACCGTGGCGGTGGCGAGCACGAGAAAGCGGGCGACAAGCCGTGGGACGGCGCAACGGGCCTCGAATGGACCGTGCCGAGCCCGGCTCCGTTCCACACGTTCGAAAACCCGCCGACCGTCGAGTAATTGGCGTTCAGCGAGGTTGCCGGTTCTGGCGGCGTGGTGTCGTCGCCGCCTGAATCGGGCAGCCATGCGAGCAGTGGTCGCACCCTGTAGTGACGAATGTATTCAGAAAGTCGAGCATGACGCGCAATCCTCAAGAAAGACGTACACCCGAGCAGGTTCGCGCGGGCAACCGGCGGATCGGTATCGTGATGTTTGTCATCGCCGCGGCTTTTTTTGCGAGCGTCATCATTCATCAGAAGTGGTTCACCTGACGCGGTACGCGGTAGTTCGAGTCTGTGTGCAGGATTGTTGAGGATTGAGATGTCGACGCAACCGCCGGCTCAGGCCGATCGCTCTTTTAACCGTTCGATGTTGATCAAGCTGTTCGTCGTCGCGTTGATGATGTTCGGTTTTGGTTTTGCGCTGGTGCCGATGTACCGGGCGATCTGCCAGATCACCGGCATCAACAACCTCGTGCAGCGTGATGCCACGGTGCGAGAGGCGAAGAATACGCAGGTCGACATGAGCCGCACGATTTCGATCGAATTCGATGCGAACGCGCGCGGCCCGCTGGGTTTCAAGCCGGAGCAACGCAGTCTCGACGTGCATCCAGGCGAAGTGACAACAGTGATGTACGAGGTCAGCAACGAACAGGCGCGCACGATTCAGGCGCAAGCCATTCCGAGCTACGCGCCGAAGCAGGCAACCGAGTACTTCAAGAAGATCGAGTGTTTTTGCTTTACGCAGCAGACGTTGACTGCGAACCAGACGAAGCGGTTGCCGGTGGTGTTCGTCGTCGACCCGAAGTTGCCGAAGGATGTGAAAACGATCACGTTGTCGTACACATTCTTTGAGTTGAATACGCCGGCAGCGGCGACGGCCGGGAGCGCGGCGCCCACGGCCAACACGGCGGCAACCACCGCCAACCCCGCCTGACGGCATTGGCCGCAGGCGAAGGAAGAAGACGTTAATGAGCGATAACCGCGGCAGCCCACGCAAGAGCAGTTTCGGCCAGTCGATGAAAGCCGTGTTCTGGTCGTTTTTCGGGGTGCGCAAGCGTCGTGATCTGGAAGCGGACGCAACGCAGTTGAACCCGCTGCATGTGCTTGCAGCAGCGTTGATCAGCGTAGCGATTCTGATCGGGGTGCTGATCCTGATCGTGCACGCCGTGGTGGGTTGAGCCGGCAGGCACACAAGTCGTACCGGGCGAAGCAGAGCCCACGAATTAGAGAGAAGCGGTGCGGTATCGACGCGCCGCCGAAGATACAGCCGGAGATTCCGGAACAACTGGACTGAAGTGGAGAATCAAGAATGAGCGGTCAAAACGAGAGCCCGTACTATTTCGTACCGCATCCGTCGCGGCATCCGATCAGCGCCGCTGTTGGGTTGCTGGTTATGCTCGGATCGCTTGCTGCATGGATCAACGAACATGAACTGGCGCCGATCGGTGTCGTCGTCGGCTTGCTGTGGCTGCTCTATACCTTGTGGCACTGGTTCGGCGACGCGATTGCCGAGTCGGAAGGCGGCATGTACGGCAAGAACGTCGACAAGTCGTACCGCTGGAGCATGAGCTGGTTCATCTTCTCCGAAGTGATGTTCTTCGGTGCTTTCTTCGGCGCGCTGTTCTATGCGCGTGAAATCGCGCTGCATCAGCTCGGCAGCCTCGACTACAAGCTGATCTGGCCGGATTTCTCGGCGGTGTGGCCGAACAACGGTCCGGCAGCGCTGGTCTCGACCTTCAAGTCGATGCAGCCGTGGCCAGTGCCGACCATCAACACGGCGCTGCTGCTTTCGTCGGGCGCTACGTTGACGGTTTCGCACCACGCGCTGCGCGAAGATCACCGCAAGAAGGCGATCATCTGGCTGGCGGCTACGCTGGTGCTCGGCGTCTGCTTCCTGTTCCTGCAGGGCTTCGAGTATTTCCACGCGTATAACGAACTGAACCTGACGCTGGCTTCGGGTGTGTATGGTTCGACGTTCTTCCTGCTGACGGGCTTCCACGGCTTCCACGTGTTCCTTGGCGGTACGATGCTGGCCGTGGTGCTGGTGCGGATGATCCGCGGCCACTTCACAGCGGAGCATCACTTCGCATTCGAAGGCGCCGCCTGGTACTGGCACTTTGTGGACGTCGTGTGGCTTGGGCTGTACATCGTCGTGTACTGGCTGTAACGCAGTCTGGTCTGCATACGTACTGAAAACCGAGCGGTTTCCGCAACGTGTGCAGGCTGTTCGCGCATCGCCCATCAAGGGCGACGCGCACGAGCAGTACGCAAGTCATGGAGCGCCGCCCTCGACCCTGTCAGGGCGGCGTTTTGTTTGGTGGGTTGGGGACGTAAAGCTTTTTGTGCCGAGCTCAACGCCCGTAAGGAATACCGGTCGACTGAATCCAGCCCATCCAGTGAGCGAACAGGATGAACAGGAACAGCGAGATCGATAGACCCACCCGCGTGGCGAGCGACCAGACCATCCGCTTGGTTTTGCCCTTGTCATGCATCATGAAGTAAAGCGCGGACACCATGCTGGCAATGATCAGGACGAAGGCGATGGGAACGAGAATGTGCATGGAACCAACTGAAACCGGGAAGCGCAGAGGCAAGATGTTTATTATCGCACCGCGCGCCAGCGTCTGTCGTACGTTCCAGACGCCGTCGCCGGCGGCCGTACCGGAGTGTGTTCGATGAAGTTCCGCCTCATTCCCGCGCTGCTGATTCTGCTGGTGATCGTGGTGACGGTGCGGCTCGGCTTCTGGCAGCGCGACCGCGCGCATCAGAAGGAAGCGCTCGAAGCCCACATCACGCAGTTCGAAGACGCGCCCGCACGGCCTGTGAGCGCTACGCCGGTGGCACTCAAGGACATCGAATTCCATCGCGTGAAGGCGCGCGGCAGTTTCGTCGCTGACAAAGTCGTCTATCTGGATAATCGCCCGTATAACGATCAGCCGGGCTTTTACGTCGTGATGCCTTTTAAACTGGCCGACGGCGGTTACGTGCTGGTCAATCGCGGCTGGCTGCCGCGCAACATGAACAATCGCGAGACCATCGCACCGTACGCCACGCCACAAGGTGAGATCGAAATCGAAGGCATTGCGCGCGCCGATGCCTCGCGAGCATTCGAGTTGGGGCAGGGCGGATCGGCCGCGCATCAGAAGATCCGCCAGAATCTGGATACGGCGGCTTACGCTGCGGAAATCGGGCTGCCGTTGCAATCGTTCGTGATCCAGCAACTGAGCGACGACGGCGACAAACTGGTGCGCGACTGGCCGGCGCCGACAACCGGCGTCGAAACCAATTACGGCTACATGTTCCAGTGGTGGGGCATGGCGGCCGCGGCTCTCGTCTTCGGCCTGTACGCCGCGCGCCGTGCCGCGAAGAAAGAGCACGCCCCGAGCGTGTAACGCATCGCCTGCGGTTTCGTGCCCTGAGAGAAGGGGTTCGAAGCCGCGCAATCATTGAAAGAGGTCCTGTAGTGTCGACGCAATCTCCCCGTTCGCCGCAAGCCGGCAAACCCGCAGCTCCGAAAGTGATGCCAGGTCAACCCAATGGCGAGGGTTCGTGGAAACGTGGCCGCTGGATGCTGCTGCTGCTGGCAGTCATCTGTGCCGCACCGATCGTCGTATCGTATTTCGTTTACTACGTGGTCAAGCCAGCCGGCGGCAGCACGAGCTACGGCACGCTGGTCGAACCGCAGCGGCCGATTCCCGATTCGCTCGTCGTCACGGGTGAAGACGGCAAGCCGATCAAGCTCGCGACGCTGCGTGGCCGCTGGCTGATGATCTCCGTCGACAACAGCGCGTGCGACAAAGCCTGTGTCACCAAGCTCTACTTCATGCGACAAATCCGCGCAGCTCAGGGCCCGGAACGCGAGCGTGTCGTTGAAGTGTGGCTGCGTACCGATGCAGGAAACGTGTCCGACGTGATACAAAAGGCCTACCCCGACACCAACATGCTGATCGCCAATCCGGCGCAGGTGTCCGCATGGCTGCCGACCGACACCGGCACACAACTCACCGACCACATCTATATGGTCGATCCGAACGGCAATCTGATGATGCGTTTCCCGAAAGATCCGAACCCGAGCAAGATCAAGGGCGACGTGACCAAGCTGCTCAAATGGTCGAGCATCGGCTGATGCCGCAACTAGGGTAAGAAAGATGTTCGTATTGCAACTGGCCTTGATCGGCTTGTGTATTGCGTTGTTGCCGCTGTCCTATGTATGGGTCAAGGCCGACGACAACAAATTCCGCAAGCTGGTGTGGCTCACCACTTTTCTGACGCTGGACCTGGTGATGTTCGGCGGCTTTACGCGTCTCACCGATTCCGGTCTCGGCTGCCCGGACTGGCCTGGTTGCTATGGCACGTCGTCGCCGTTCATCGCGCACGCCGCGATTACCGCCGCGCATCAATTGATGCCGACCGGACCGGTCAGCATGACGAAGGCCTGGATCGAGATGATTCACCGTTACTTCGCGATGGCGATCGGCGTGCTGATCATCGCGCAGACGGTGATTGCGTGGACGGCTCGCATCAAGCGCCGTCCGCTGCATGTGTCGCCGTGGTGGCCGACTTCGCTGCTGCTGCTGATCCTCGTGCAGGGTGCATTCGGCGCGTGGACCGTGACCATGAAGTTGCAGCCGATCATCGTGACGACCCATTTGCTGCTCGGCCTCGCGTTGCTCGGCACGCTCGGCTGGCTGGCCGCGCGCCAAACGCCACTGCCGGCTTATGAGCCTGAAGCCGCGCGCTGGCGTGCGGCGGCGATCGCCGGTCTCGTGCTGCTGGTGGTGCAGATTGCGTTGGGCGGCTGGGTCAGCACCAACTACGCGATGCTCGCCTGCACGGACTTTCCGACCTGCAACGGGCAATGGGTCCCGCCGATGGATTTCGCGCATGGCTTTCACCTGTGGCGCGCGCTCGGTATGACTGGCGACGGCGACATGATCACGCAAGATGCGCTGGTCGCGATTCACTGGACCCACCGTACGTTCGCGATTGTCGTGGTCGCCTATCTGGTGTGGTTCGCGCTGAAACTTCGTCGTTTCGAGTCGCTGCGGCGGCCGGCAAACGGCGTGTTGCTGGTGGTGCTGATCCAGTTCATCACCGGTTTGTCGAACATCGTTCTGCAATGGCCGTTGCCCATTGCGGTCGCGCATAACGGGGGCGCCGCGATCCTGCTGCTTTTGCTCGTTATGTTAAACTTTCGGATCGCTTATAGCCGTCCCGGCCGCGCCGTGTTGCCCGCGCGCGATGCCGCGCCAGCGTGACCCCACATGGACAGCACAACACTCTCCCAAACGCCCGGTAGCCGGGTCTCCCAGTACATCGCCCTGACGAAGCCGCGCGTCACGCAGCTCGCTGTGTTCTGCGCAGTCATCGGCATGTTTCTGTCGACGCCCGGCATGGTGCCGTGGACCGTCCTGATCGGCGGCACGGTCGGCATCTGGCTGCTGGCCGGTGCGGCGTTCGCCATCAATTGCCTGATGGAACAGAAGATCGACGCGAAGATGCGTCGCACGTCGTGGCGGCCGTCCGCGCGCGGCGAAATCACAACCCCGCAGATCCTGCTGTTTTCGGCCGTGCTCGGCGGACTCGGCATGTGGACGCTTTACACGTTCGCCAATCCGCTGACCATGTGGCTCACGCTTGCCACCTTCGTCGGCTATGCGGTTATCTATACGCTGCTGCTCAAACCGGCTACGCCGCAGAACATCGTGATCGGCGGTGCGTCCGGCGCGATGCCGCCGGCGCTCGGTTGGGCCGCCGTCACCGGTCACGTGCCCGGCGACGCATGGATTCTCGTGCTGATCATTTTCGTGTGGACGCCGCCGCATTTCTGGGCGCTCGCTCTGTATCGCCGCAAAGACTACGAAAACGCCGGTCTGCCGATGCTGCCGAACACGCACGGCGAAAAGTACACGCGCCTGCATATTCTGCTGTACACGGTGATCCTGTTCGCGGTCACGATGATGCCGTTCATCTCCGGCATGAGCGGCGTGGTGTACCTCGCAGCGGCCGTGTTGCTCGGCGCCGTGTTCCTCGCGTATGCGTGGAAGATCTATCGGGATTATTCCGACGATCTGGCGCGCAAGACCTTCCGTTACTCGATCGTTTATCTGTCGCTGCTCTTCGCCGCGCTGTTGATCGACCACTATGCGCGCGTCGTGATCGGCGCGTAACACCCATGCTTACACAACGCTTTGTGCGCACGGCGCGTGCCGCCGCGCGTGTCACCGTGATCGCTTGCGCACTCGGCGGCGCGTTGCTGGTGGCCGGTTGCGGCAAGCAGCCGCCGGCGTTCCAGAACCTCGACATCACCGGCAACACGCAATTCGGGAGCGACTTCTCGCTGCCCGACACGTCCGGCAAGGTCCGCACAATGGCGGATTACAAGGGCAAGGTGGTGGTGCTGTTCTTCGGCTACACGCACTGCCCGGACGTCTGTCCGACCACGATGGCTGAGCTTTCGCAAGCGTTGCAGCAACTCGGCCCGGACGACGCGAAGCGCGTGCAGGTGCTGTTCGTCACCGTCGATCCCGACCGCGACACGCCGGCTTTGCTTGCGCAATACGTGCCGGCGTTCAATCCGACGTTCGTCGGCTTGCGTCCGGCGGACCAGGCGCAGCTCACCAAGATCACGAAAGACTTCCGTGTGTACTACGCGAAAGTGCCGGGCAAGACAGCCGATAGCTACACAATGGACCACACGGCAGCGAGCTATGTGTTCGATCCGGACGGCAAACTGCGTCTATTCGCGCGCGACGGCCAAGGCGCCACGCCGTGGGTGCACGATATCAAGCTGCTGCTCGACTAATGCACTGATGCAGACGGGCGCGTGCATTTGCCGCGCGCCCGTATTCAATTTCCTTCGCAGTTATCCTTAAGCCGGTATCGGCAAATTCATTCCCGGCGCGAGGCGCGTCGCTTTGAACTCTGTCACTTCGTAACGCGCGAGCTTCTGCTCGGCGAACGGGTCGCTGGCGAGAATCTCGTCCAGCTTATCGCGCTCGATACGCACCGCCAGAATGATGCCGCCGTCGCGCGGCACCTTCGGTCCGGCGGCTACAAACACGCCTGCTTCGAACTGTTGTGTCAGAAACGCGCGATGCGCTTCGAGCGCGTCGTCGACGCGGTCGAGTGGTGCGGTGTAGATGAGATTGATGACGTACATGAGCGTTCTCGTAAGCGAACAAATGGGCCGCACGGGTTTGCGGGCAATGACCTTCGATTATCTGTCAGCAGCTGATTCGCTGCGCGCGAGCTACGGAGCTTAGTACCTCGCTCCAACGACGGTGAGTGTGTTTCGCATGAACTGCGCCGCTCAAGGTGCATAACCATATGCGATCGTGATATTTCCCATCTCGACGGGCGTATGAGACCATTTGCGGTCCAGTTGGCGGCGCGTCCACAAGATGCCCGCCGCCGGCTTCCACCCGAATCTGACATCGATCAGAAAAAGAGAGAATCACATGCAGCGCAGAAACATCCTTAAAGCCCTCTCGGCAGTAGTCGCCAGCGCGGCGATCGTCACCAGCTTCGGCGCACACGCTGACGACAAGGTCATCAAGGTCGGCACCATCGGCGGCCCGGATGCGCAAATCTGGGAAGTCGTCACGAAAGTCGCGAAGCGCGAAGGCCTGAATGTAAAGGTCGTCGAATTCAACGACTACGTGCAGCCGAACGCCGCGCTCGACGCCGGCGATCTGGATGCCAACAGCTTCCAGCATCAGCCGTACCTCGACAGCCAGGTCAAGCAACGTGGCTACAAGATCGTCAATGCGGGCCTGACGTACATCTCGCCGCTCGGCATCTATTCGAAGAAGCTGAAGTCGCTGAAGGATCTGGCGCCAGGCGCGAAGATCGCGGTGCCGAACGACCCGTCGAACGAGAACCGCGCGTTGCTGCTGTTGCAGGCACAAGGCGTGATCAAGCTGAAGGCCGGCGCGGGCACGAACGGCAATAACGCAACGGCGCTCGACGTCGCCGAGAATCCGAAGAAGATCAAGCTGCTCGAACTCGACGCAGCACAACTGCCGCGCTCGCTGTCGGATGTCGACGCTGCCGCGATCAACACGAACTTCGCGCTGGCCGCCGGTCTGCAGCCGACAAAAGACGCGATCGCGCTCGAAGATATTCACAGCCCGTACGCGAACCTGATCGCCGTGCGCACGCAGGACAAGGACAAGCCGTGGGTCAAGAAGCTGGTCGCGGCTTACCAGTCGGAAGACGTGCGTCAGTTCATCAAGACGCAGTTCAAGGGCTCGGTGGTGCCGTCGTTCTAAGCGACACCCTCACCCTTTAACCTGCTTCGCAAAACGAAAACGCCACGGTGACAAACCGTGGCGTTTTTTTGTCTGTACGTCGCGCATTCGCTGGCGGGACTACAACTCCAACTCCCATCGCTCGATCACCAGATCCTTGCCGAAGCGCCGTTCCGCCGTCGTGCAGACGAGCTGGAAGCCGGCGCGCTCGCATAGCCGTCGTGGTTCTTTGAGCGTGCTGGCCGTGGTCAGCGTGAGCTTGGTGTACCCCGCGCGCCGCGCGAAGCGCACACTTTCGTTCATCAACTGGCTGCCGATACCAAGGCGCTGCACGTCTGGTTCGACCCATAGGAGCCGCACACCCGCCACAGTCGTCGAGATCCCGACGATGCACACCGAGCCGACCACCATGCCGTCCTGATCGGCAACCCAGCACATCTCGCGCACGGGATCGTTGCGCTGCGAGTAATCGGCGACGATGCGCGCGAGCAAGCCTTCGAACGATTGATCCCAGCCGTATTGCGAGGCGAACCACTGTGCCTGCCGATGCACGAGCCAGCCGCACTCGCCGGGGCGTGGCTGCCGAAGGGTCACGAGTTCGTGTTGCGGTTTGTTGGCGAGCAGGCGCTCGATCACCTTCATCGCGGCGATCAGGTGTTCTTGGGAAAGCGCGGTGAGGCCGTTCAGCAGCGCGGAAACTTCGTCGATCGCCGCCGTATCGAGCGGCGCGTAGGCCGCGTGGCCGTTGTCAGTGAGGGCGATTAGCGACTGACGCGCGTCCGTGTCGGAGGGGCGCCGCGTAATCAGGTTGCGTCGTTCGAAACTGGTCAGAAGGCGGCTGAGGTAGCCGCTGTCGAGGCCGAGGTTGCGCCCGAGCACCGAGGCTGTCTGCGCGCGACCGCGGGACAGTTCGTGCAGAACGCGCACTTCCGTCAGCGAGAAGGCACTCTTTGCCAGATGCTCGTGCAGAGCGCCGATGAGCTGGGTATAGAAGCGGTTGAAATGGCGGACGGCCTGAGCGCGCCGCAGCGCCTCGGAATCTGTCAAATGCTGCTCCCCGGGGGAATTTTTTTGGCTTGCTACACATCACTATATTGGAACCGAACCTATTAAAAAAGCCGCGCAGCCAAGGAGTGTCGCTAACTGGTATCAGAAAGGTATGGATTTTAGGGCGTTTCTCCGGCCAGGAAGAGAACCAATGTGGACCACCTGGATGCCCTCCTGCATCCCGAATACGGGTAAATCCCGATCCCTGTAAACCGCTCTCCGAAGCCCTCAAATACCCCTCTCATGCTTATCCAGTAAGGCTTTTCGCCGATCCATACCGGCATGAGACCAGTTGATTGACTGGTATTATGTTGGTTATATAATGGGCTCTCATTTTCGTAGGCCGCATTCTTCTGGACGACCGCCGGAGCCCCATGGAAACTCGCTGGTCCGCACTGATGCCTGACGCTCGCAACGTCACGCCGCTCTATCTGCAGCTCGCGCGCAATCTGGCGACGGCGATCCACTGCGGCGTGTGGTCGGCGGGTGAGGCGCTGCCTTCGGAGCGCACGCTTTCGGACGCGATCGGCGTGTCGCGCATCACCGCGCGCAAGGCAATCGAGCTGCTGGTCGAACAAGGTTTGATCCGGCGGGCGCGGGGCGCAGGCAGCTTCATTACGCCGCGCGTTGAAGACCCGCTGTCACGGCTCACTGGCTTCACCAAGAAGATGCAGCAACGTGGTTTCCGGCCGGATTCGGTGTGGCTCGAGCGCGATATCCGCGCCGCCAACCGTGATGAGCTGGTGCACCTCGGCCTGTCGCCCGGCGCGGCCGTGACGAGCCTGCGGCGCCTGCGGCGCGCGGACGGCATCGTGATGGCGGTCGAGCATTCGGCGCTGCCTGCGGCGATCGTGCCCGACCCGCTGGCCATCGGCGTTTCGCTTTACAGCTATCTCGAACAACGTGGCGCTGCCGTCGTGCGCGCCCTGCAGCACTTTCGCGCGGTCAATGCTTCGAGCGAAATTGCCTCGTTGATGGATATCGAACCGCGCTCGGCGCTGCTGGTCATTACCCGTATCGGGTATAGCGCGGACCAGCGTGCGATCGAACTGACCGACACCTATTGCCGCGACGATTACTACGACTTTGTCGCTGAATTGCGCACCTGAATGGCGCGCCTGAGCGGGCGGCCGTCACGTGCGGCATAGCCGAACGCAATTCAGTCACACCCCGCATTACGCCTCACCAGAGAGACTCATGCTGACCGGAAACATACTCACCACCGATGGGTGGATTCACGGCACGCTCGAATACGAAAACGGCCGCATCACGGCGCTGACCGGCGAACGCGTCGATCCGGCGAAGAATGACGCGCCGTACATCCTGCCCGGCTTCATCGATCTGCACGTGCATGGCGGCGGCGGCTCCGACGTGATGGAAGGCGGCGACGCGATCGAAACGATCAGCCGCACCCATGCGCGCCACGGTACGACCAGCCTGCTCGCCACCACGATGACCGCGCCGCGCGACGAGCTGATGAATGTCGTCGCCGGTCTGGGCAACAACGCGCGCATTCGCACGCCAGGCGGGGCGCGTGTGCTCGGCGTGCATCTGGAAGGTCCGTACATCAACCCCGGTAAGCTCGGCGCGCAACCAGACGCGGCCGTGTCGGCGGTGATGGACGAAGTGCTGAAGTATCTGTCGATCGCGCCGATTCGCGTGGTCACGCTGGCGCCGGAAATCGCCGGCCATATGGAGATCATCTCCGAGATGGCGGCGCGCGGCGTACGCGTGCAGCTCGGTCATTCGCTCGGCACCTACGACGACGCCGTCGCCGCACTCAAGCACGGCGCCTGCGGCTTCACGCATCTGTTCAACGCGATGTCGCCGCTGCATCACCGCAACCCCGGCCTTGTCGGCGCCGCGCTCGCGCATGCCGAGTTCGCCGAAATCATTCCCGACTTGCTGCACGTCCATCCGGGCGCGATCCGCGCCGCGTTGCGCGCGATTCCGCGTCTCTACGTCGTGACGGATAGCACCTCGGCCACCGGCATGCCCGACGGCGAATACCGCCTCGGCAGCCAGCATGTGACGAAGTGCCTCGGCGGCGTGCGTCTCGCCGACGGCACGCTCGCCGGCAGCACGCTGACGATGGATCAGGCGCTGCGCAATCTCGTATCGATCGGTTTGCCGATCGCCGATGTTTCAAACCGTTTGTCGCGCTACGCCGCCGACTACCTCGGCATCGAAGACCGCGGCCGCATCGCGCGCGGTGCATGGGCCGATGTGGTCGTGTTCGATCGTGAACTGGCGTTGACCGCGACATACGTCGAAGGAGAATCAATTGTCGAATATGCTTAAAGAGGCGCTGGCGTCCGCTGAAACGGTCGCCGCGCAGCTCAGGGATTCCTCGCGCGTGGAAGCATTGGCAGCGAAGCTCGCCCAGCAACCGCGCCATGTTGCGCTGACGGTCGCGCGCGGCAGCTCGGACCACGCAGCGAGTTACTTCGCAAGCCTGACGATGAGTCGCCTCGGTGTGCCGGTCGCCTCGCTGCCGATGTCGGTCGCGACGCTCCAGCAAGCGCCACTGCAGGTGCGCGATCAGCTCGCGCTGGCGTTCTCGCAATCGGGCAAGAGCCCGGACCTGGTCGGCACGATGGAAGCGTTGCGCAAGGCCGGCGCGTTGACGGTGGCCGCAGTGAATGCGCCGAACTCGCCGCTGGCGGACGCTTGCGAATTTCAGCTGCCGCTGGTGGCCGGTCCGGAATTGAGCGTCGCGGCGACCAAGAGCTACATCGCCATGCTGTCGATCTCCGCGCAACTGGTCGCTCACTGGCAGAAAGACGAAGCATTGCTCGGCGCGTTGAATACGCTGCCCGACGCGTTGCAAGCCGCCGGCAAGCTCGACTGGTCGAAGGCAGTGGACGAACTGCGTGGCGTCGAGCGCATGATCGTGATCGGCCGCGGTCTCGGCCTCGCGATCGCGCAGGAAGCCGCCCTCAAATTGAAGGAAACCTCCGGCATTCAGGCCGAAGCGTTTTCGAGCGCGGAAGTGCGGCATGGTCCGATGGAACTGATTGATCGCGACTACCCGCTGCTGGTATTCGCACCGCGTGGTCCTGAACAAGCCGGCTTGCTGCAACTCGCGCGCGACATGCAGGCGCGCGGCGCCCGCGTGCTGCTCGCCGCACCGGCCGACGTGCCGGAAGCGACGCTGCCGCTCGCCACCACCGCTCATGCGGCGCTCGATCCGATCGCCGCAATCTTGTCCTTTTACGTGATGGCTGCCGGCCTTGCCGCCGCCCGCGGGCGCAATCCTGACGCGCCACGCCATCTCAACAAAGTCACCGAAACTCACTGACGAGAAATCAGATGCGACGTGTCGAGGAGTCCCGCTTGATGAGCCATTCTGAAGGCCATATTGTTTTGCTCGCGCCGATGACCGGTCCGGTCGTGCCGCTGGCGAACGTGCCCGACCCTGTGTTTTCGGGCGGCATGTTCGGCGACGGCATCGGCATCGATCCGCTCGAGGGGCGACTCGTCGCGCCGTGCGACGGCACCATTACCCACCTCGCGCGCACCGGCCACGCGGTCACGCTCGCGACGGCTGAGGGCGTGGAGATTCTGTTGCACATTGGCATCGATACGGTCGAGCTGAACGGCAAGGGTTTTGCGCCGATGGTCGCGCAAGGCGCCCATGTGCGCACCGGCGACGTCCTGATCGAATTCGATCAGGACCAGGTCGCGCTGAATGCGCCGAGTCTTGTCTCGGTGATTGCGATTGCCAATTCGGATGCGTTCGAGATTGTCGAGCGTGCGCAGGACGGCATGCTGAAGGCTGGCGAAACGCCGTTGCTGGTGCTGCGCGCTCGCAGCGGCGAAGCGGCGGACGCATCGCGCCAGGCGAGCGCGACCAACGTGACCGAAGAAGCGCGTCAGCAAGTTACGCTGATCCACGCTGGCGGTCTGCATGCACGGCCGGCAGCGCGCGCTCGCGAAGCGGCGCGTGGTTTCGATGCGCGTGTCGAAGTGCGTTACGAAGGGCGTAAGGCGGCGATCGAGAGCGTGGTCGGTTTGCTCGGTCTCGGTGCCGGCGAAGGTGCGACTGTGGAGTTGCTCGGCGTCGGTCCGCAAGCCAAAGCCGCGATCGAAGCGATTGCCCACGAATTGACGCGTGAAGCGCACGGCGAAGTCGAAGAGAAGCCGGCGCGACAAAGTTCTCCTGCGCCGCAAACGGTCGCGCGCGCCGCCGGCGAAACGCTTGCGCCGAATACGCTCGCGGGTGTGTGCGCGTCGCCGGGCGTCGCGGTCGGCAAGCTGGTGCGTTGGGACGATGCGGATATCGATCCGCCGGAAAAGGCGAACGGCACGTCGGCGGCTGAAAGCCGTTTGCTCGACAAAGCAATTGCCACCGTCGACGCCGATCTCGGCACCACCGTGCGCGATGCGTCGCAACGCGGTGCGGTGGGTGAGGCAGGCATTTTCGCGGTGCACCGCGTATTGCTCGAAGATCCGACGCTGGTCGACGCCGCGCGCGATCTGATCAGCCTCGGCAAGAGCGCGGGCTTTGCGTGGCGCGAAGCGATCCGCGCACAGATCGCCATCCTGACGAATATCGAAGACGCCTTGCTCGCGGAGCGTGCGGCAGATCTGCGCGACATCGAAAAGCGCGTATTGCGCGCGCTCGGTTATACGAATGCGGCGGCACGCACGCTGCCGGAAGAGGCTGTGCTGGCAGCTGAAGAGTTCACGCCGTCGGATCTGTCGTCGCTGGATCGCACGCGTGTCACCGCGCTGGTGATGTCGCGTGGCGGCGCCACTTCGCATGCGGCGATTCTTGCGCGTCAGGCCGGCATTCCGGCGCTGGTGGCAGTCGGCGATGCATTGCACGCGATTCCTGAAGGTACGCAAGTGGTGGTGAACGCCACTACCGGCCGCCTCGAATTCGCGCCGACCGACCTCGACGTCGAACGTGCGCGTCTTGAGCGCAGCCGCCTTGCAGGCGTGCGCGAAGCGAATCGCCGCACGTCGCAACAGGCCGCGGTGACTTCCGATGGCCGCGCGATCGAAGTCGCCGCGAACATCGCCACGCTCGACGATGCGAAAACTGCCGTCGACAACGGCGCCGATTCTGTCGGCCTGCTGCGCACTGAACTGCTGTTCATTCACCGCGCCTCGGCGCCGACCATCGACGAACATCGCCAGAGCTATCAGGCCATCGTCGAAGCGTTGAGCGGCCGCACCGCGATCATTCGCACGCTGGATGTGGGCGCGGACAAGGAGGTCGACTACCTGACGCTGCCGCCCGAACCGAATCCGGCGCTCGGCCTGCGCGGCATCCGCCTCGCACAGGTGCGCCCGGATCTGCTCGACGATCAGTTGCGCGGCCTGCTTGCGGTGCAACCGCTCGGCGCCGTACGCATCCTGCTGCCAATGGTGACGGATGTCGGCGAATTGATCCGCATCCGCAAACGCATCGACGAATTCGCTCGTGAATCGGGCCGTACCGAACCGATCGAAGTCGGCGTGATGATCGAAGTGCCGTCGGCCGCGCTGCTCGCCGATCAACTGTCGCAACACGCGGATTTCCTGTCGATCGGTACTAACGATCTGACGCAATACACGCTCGCCATGGACCGTTGCCAGGCCGATCTCGCGGCGCAAGCCGACGGCTTGCATCCGGCGGTGCTGCGCCTGATCGCAGCGACCGTGCAGGGCGCGAACAAGCATGGCAAATGGGTCGGCGTATGCGGCGCACTGGCGGGCGATCCGCTGGCCATGCCGCTGCTCGTCGGCCTCGGCGTGACCGAGCTTTCGGTGGATCCGGTGTCGGTGCCGGGCATCAAGGCGCGTGTGCGCAACCTCGATTATCAGCTGTGCCGTCAACGCGCCCAGGATGTCCTGGCGCTCGAATCGGCGCAGGCGGTAAGAGCAGTAAGCCGCGAAACCTGGCCTTTGGACTGAACCCCACACAGTCCGCAACCAGCTTCGCTCAGTAACCCTGTAAAGCTAGAACTCAACGACGACTGTCGACAACGAGACAAGGATTGGAGGTGTCAATGGATGGGAATCCGTTTCTGAAGATTCAGCGCCTGGGACGCGCGCTGATGCTGCCGATAGCAGTGCTGCCGGTTGCCGGCCTGCTGCTGCGATTGGGCCAACCCGATGTGTTCAACATCAAGATGATCGCCGACGCCGGCGGCGCGATCTTCGACAACCTGCCGTTGCTGTTCGCAATCGGCGTGGCGGTCGGCTTCGCGAAAGACAATAACGGCGTGGCGGGTCTCGCGGGTGCGATCGGTTATCTGGTCGAAATCGCGGTGATGAAGGACATCAACGACAAGCTCAACATGGGCGTGTTGTCCGGGATCGTGGCGGGTATCGTCGCGGGCTTGCTGTACAACAAGTACAAAGACATCAAGCTGCCAGACTACCTCGCATTCTTCGGAGGGAAACGCTTCGTGCCGATTGTCACCGGCGTGGTCTGTCTGGTGATAGGCATTGTGTTCGGCTACGTATGGCAGCCGGTGCAAGGCGTTATCGATACGGCCGGTCATTGGCTGACCACCGCGGGTGCGCTTGGCGCATTTGTGTTCGGTGTGCTGAACCGTTTGCTGCTCGTCACGGGTCTGCATCACATCCTCAATTCGCTGACGTGGTTCGTGTTCGGCACCTTCACGCCGCCGGGCGGCGCACCGGTGACGGGCGACCTGCATCGCTTCTTCGCGGACGACCCGACTGCGGGCACGTTCATGACGGGCTTCTTCCCGGTCATGATGTTCGGCCTGCCGGCCGCGTGTCTCGCGATGTATCACGAGGCACCGAAAGAGCGCCGCGCGATGGTGTTCGGCCTCCTGGCGTCGATGGCGCTCACCTCGTTCCTGACGGGTGTGACCGAGCCGATCGAATTCAGCTTCATGTTCCTCGCGCCGGTGCTGTATGCGATCCACGCGGTGCTGACGGGTTTGTCGCTGGCGATCTGCTCGGCGCTCGGGATTCATCTCGGCTTCACCTTCTCGGCGGGTTTTATCGACTACGTGCTGAACTACGGCCTGTCGACCAAGGGCTGGTGGGCGATTCCGATTGGCCTCGTGTACATGGTCGTGTACTACGGTTTGTTCCGCTTCTTCATCCGCAAGTTCAACATGGCAACGCCGGGTCGTGAACCTGCTGCCGAAGAAGAGCAGATCGAGTCGTTTGCGGCCGGTGGTTTTGTGTCGCCGGTGGCGGGTGCCGCCGTGCCGCGCGCACAGCGTTATATCGCTGCGCTGGGCGGTGCGTCGAACCTGTCGGTGGTGGATGCCTGCACGACGCGTCTGCGTCTGTCGGTGGTCGATGCCAACAAGGTCTCGGAAAGCGAATTGAAGACGATTGGTGCGCGCGGCGTGCTCAAACGCGGTTCGACCAATGTGCAGGTGATCATTGGACCGGAAGCGGACATCATCGCTGATGAGATTCGCACGGTGATCGCGCAAGGCGGTGGCGATGCGGTGAAGCCGGTGGCTGCTGCTGCGCCGGCTGTCGCTGCGGCTCCTGTGGCGGCTGCAAGCGGTGCTCAGGGCGGTCCGCTCGACCCGGACCCGCTGCGTTGGCTCGCTGTGTTCGGCGGCGCGGGCAACGTCGTGTCGCTGGACGCAGTGGCGGCAACGCGTCTGCGGATCGTCGTTCGCGATCCGTCGGCGGTTGATCGTCAACGTCTTGCAACGCTCGATACGGCGTGGGTTTCGGCCGACACGTTCCATATCGTCGTTGGCGACGCAGCTCAGCGCTATGCCGCGCAACTGGCGACGCGTTTGTCGCCGGATACAGGTGCCGGTACGGCGCCGCAACCGGCGTAATGCAACGTTGAGGAGCGGCTTGCGCTGCTCCACTACTGCGCTTATCTTCGGATGATGCAGCAATAAAAAAAGCGGCACCTTGATTCAAGGTGCCGCTTTTGCGTTTACCGGCTTGAGCGCTAACGGCGCGCGACCGGCAACGGATCCATCAACGTGCTTTCTGCTTACCCGCTTCCAAAGGCCGACGTGTTTCCAGCCACATCACGTTGATAATGCCGAATGCCAGCGCCACGCCAATGCCGAGAAGCCAACTGAAATACCACATCACAAACTCCT
Source organism: Paraburkholderia sediminicola (assembly GCF_902859805.1). GTDB lineage: Bacteria > Pseudomonadota > Gammaproteobacteria > Burkholderiales > Burkholderiaceae > Paraburkholderia > Paraburkholderia sediminicola. The sequence goes on from NZ_CADIKC010000005.1 coordinate 264,002, forward strand.
GTTATCCGTATTCCTGATCAATACATCGAATGGTGATTTTCTTCGAGTGCTGCAGCGGTCACCTTGCCTCGCATCACGCGATACACCCAGCTTGTGTAGATCAGGACGATCGGCAGGAAAATGATCACGGCGATCAGCATGATCTGCAGCGTCATGCGGCTCGAAGTCGAATCCCATACGGTCAGGCTGCTGCGGCCGTCGAGCGAGGAGGGCATGATGAACGGGAACATCGAGAAACCCGCCGTCAGGATCACGCCGATGATCATCAGCGAGGTCGCCAGGAACGCGCTCTTTTCAAAACGCGAGCGCGCCAGCAGCAAGGCAAGCACGCCACCGACGAGGCCCACCACCGGCGCGATCACCATCCACGGATAGTTTGCGTAGTTGGTGAGCCACAGGCCGGGTGCGCCGATCACGTTCTTCAGCAGCGGGTTGGCGACGGTATCGAGCGGCGCGGCGTCGACGATCTGATAGCCGCCGATCATCGTGGCAATCAATGCGCCGGCAAGCAGGAACAGCACCACGGCGGCGAGCGAAGCGATACGCAGCGCGAGCGATGCACGCTCGGCGACGACGTCGTCTGCTTTCATCTTCACGAAGGCTGCGCCGTGCGCGGCCAGCATCGACACGCTGACGAGTCCGCACAATACGGCGAACGGGTTGAGCAGGGCGAAGAAACTGCCGTGATACGTGACGCGCAGATCTGTGTCGAACGAGAACGGCACGCCTTGCAGCAGGTTGCCGAACGCCACGCCGAACACCAGCGCCGGGACGAAGCCGCCGACAAACAACGCCCAATCCCATGCGCTGCGCCAGCGCGGGTCTTCGCGCTTGCTGCGGTAGTCGAAGCCGACCGGCCGGAAAAACAGCGAGAACAGCACCAGCAGCATCGCGAAGTAGAAACCGGAGAACGATGCGGCGTACACCAGCGGCCATGCGGCAAACATCGCGCCGCCCGCGGTGATGAGCCACACCTGATTGCCTTCCCACGTCGCGCCGACCGTGTTGACGACAATGCGTCGCTCGGCGTCGGTCTTCGCGATAAACGGCAACAGAATCGCCGCGCCCATATCGAAGCCGTCGGTGAGCGCGAAGCCGATCAGCAGCACGCCGATCAACACCCACCAGATCAGTTTGAGGGTTGCGTAATCCATGATGATCTTTCCCTTGGAACAGAGTGGCGGCGAATCATGCGGCCGTGTTGGTCGGCAGCGACTGATTCAGCGGCTGTTGTTGTTCATGGTGATAGCGCCCCGTGTGCAGTGACGAAGGCCCGAGTCGCGCGTACTTGAACATCAGCATGATTTCGATGATGAACAGCACCGTGTAGAACACGACGAAGCCGGCAATGCTCAGGTACAGGTCGCCCGGTGTCAGGCTCGAGGCGGACAATGCGGTCGGCAGAATGCCGGCAATGGTCCACGGTTGGCGGCCCACTTCAGCAACGATCCAGCCGAATTCAGCCGCGAGCCACGGTAACGGAATCGCCCATACAGCCCAGCGCAGGAACCAGCGGCGTTTCTCCAGCAGCAGGGAGCGCTGCGCGCAGAACCAGAACGCCAGTACGAAGGTCGCAAGGAACAGAATGCCGAGGCCGACCATCAGGCGGAACGAGAAGAACACGGGCGCCACCGGCGGAATCGTCTTCTTGGCGGCCTGCACGATCTGATCCGGCGTGGCGTCGGTGACGTTCGGGGTGAACTGCTTGAGCATCAGGCCGTAGCCGAGGTCCTCCTTGTGCGCATCGAAGGCGGCTTTGACTTCGTCTGTGGCGTCGCCCTGTTTAAGCCGTTGCAGCGCGGCATAGGCGAGCATGCCGTTCTTGATGCGTACTTCGTTCTGCGCCATCAGTTCCTTCAGGCCGACCACCGGTTCGTCGATCGAGCGCGTGGCAATGAGGCCGAGCGCATAAGGAATGCGGATCGCATAGTCGGTGCGTTCTTCCTTCTGGTTCGGAATGCCGATGATCGTGAAGGGCGCGGGTGCGGGTGCCGTTTCCCATTCAGATTCGATGGCGGCCAGCTTGACCTGCTGAACTTCACCGGTGCGGTAGCCGGATTCGTCGCCGAGCACGATCACGCACAGTGTCGAGGCCAGACCGAAACCTGCAGCAATAGCGAACGAGCGCAAGGCGAACTCGGTGTCGCGGCGCTTCAGCAGATACCACGACGACACACCGAGCACGAACATCGAAGCGGTCACGTAACCGGCCGATACCGTGTGCACGAACTTCACCTGCGCGACCGGATTGAACAGCACCGAGAAGATGCTATCGAGTTCCATTCGCATGGTCTGGTAGTTGAAAGTGGCGCCGACCGGATTGTTCATCCAGCCGTTGGCCACCAGAATCCACAGCGCCGACAGATTCGAGCCTAACGCGACGAGGAACGTGACGCTCACGTGCTGCACTCTCGAGAGTCGCTTCCATCCGAAGAAGAACAAACCGACGAAGGTCGACTCGAGGAAGAACGCCATCAGGCCTTCAACGGCCAGCGGCACGCCGAAAATGTCGCCGACATAGTGCGAGTAGTACGACCAGTTGGTGCCGAACTGGAATTCCAGCGTAAGACCGGTGGTGACGCCCATCGCAAAGTTGATGCCGAACAGCTTGCCCCAGAACTGGGTCATGTCCTTGTAGATCTGCTTGCCGGTCATCACATAGACGGACTCCATGATGACCAGCAACCAGGACAGACCGAGCGTGAGCGGCACGAACAGAAAGTGATAAAGCGCCGTGATGGCGAACTGGAGGCGCGACAGTTCTACGACTTCGCTAACGGGCATGTTGACCACCTTGGGATGGATGCGAGGCAGGCACGGACAGCAGCGCCTGCGCGACTTGTTCAGGCGGCAGCGACATATGCTCCGCCTGCGGATGATTGAAGAATGCGTACTTGAGCGCCATCAGCAGTACGAATTTGATGGTGAGGACGATGGCGATATCCCACGCCAGCGTCGGACCGCGCGCCCAGGCGGCGAGCCGTTTGCGCAGGCTCGAGCGAGGGTTGCTATTGCGATTCAGGGCTATGGTCATGATCGGTAGAAGGCAACTTCACACCGGTGAGTCCGGCTGGAACCAGGCAGCCTGAGCGGTCTGGCGAGTGCATCCCGATTCTAGGAGCTAGAACCTTGCGCGCGTAAGTTCGGCACTGCGGCATTGGGTCGCGAACGCCGCCCCGTGTGGACAGTATTGCTATGAGGGTTGTGATACGTCAAGAAACACGTGTTCGGCGGGCATGTTCTTGAGTAAGCGAGTGCGAGCGCGTTTGCGATTGAGCGCGGGCATCGGTGAGCGGGTACAAAAAAGCCCTGCCTTCTTGCGAGGGGCAGGGCTTTGCAGCTAAACAGTGTGAGCGCCAGACGGGCCGGCACGACTCAAGCTTTAAGTGTTACGCATATTCAGACAACGCGCCGCGCATTTTCTTCATTGCGCTCGCCTCGATCTGGCGAATACGTTCGGCCGACACGCCGAATTCGTCGGCCAGTTCGTGCAGCGTCGAGCCACCCGAACCGTCGTCTTCCACCTTCAGCCAGCGTGCCTCGATGATGCGGCGGCTGCGGGCGTCCAGCGCGTCAAGCGCGCTCGCGATACCGTCGCTTTGCAGCTTGTCGCGCTGACGCGAAGCCAGCACGGCAGTCGGCTCGCTATGCGAGTCGGCGAGGTAGGCGATCGGCGCGTACGACTCTTCGCCGTCTTCGACCTGGCCTTCCAGCGCGATATCACCGCCGGACAAGCGCGTTTCCATCTCAGCCACTTCTTCACGCTTCACGTTCAGCTCTTTGGCGAGACCTTCGATCTCGTCCGGCGTGAATGCGCCCAGGCCCTGCTTGTGGCTGCGCAGGTTGAAGAACAGCTTGCGCTGCGCTTTGGTGGTGGCGACCTTCACCATCCGCCAGTTACGCAGAATGTATTCGTGGATTTCAGCCTTGATCCAGTGCATGGCGTACGACACGAGGCGCACGTTCTGCTCGGGGTCAAAGCGCTTCACGGCCTTCATCAGGCCGATATTGCCTTCCTGGATCAGGTCGGCGTGCGGCAGTCCATAACCCAGGTAATTGCGCGCGATCGATACGACCAGCCGCAGGTGCGACAGGACGAGACGGCGTGCAGACCCAAGGTTGTCCTGCTCGCGAAATTCGGTGGCGAACTGGCGTTCTTCCGCCGGCGTCAGCATCGGAATCCGATTTACGGCCTGGATGTAGGCGTCGATATTGCCCAGTTGACCGGGCAGCAGCGAGGAATGCGAGAGCGCCAGCGCACCTGCCGAAGCGGCCTTAGCCGACGACGGGCTCAAAGTACTCGGAAGGGTCATTGCATGGCTCACGTAGGAAACTCCTTTGGAATCAGACAAAAGCGTGTTCAGTTAAAACGACTCCAGCGTTGGATGTTAGCACTCTGAATTGCCGAGTGCTAATACTTAGAGGCCGTAGGGGCATCCAAGTTCCGCAAATTCCTATTGAAATTTAGGTTTTGATAGCCATGGGGCGCCTGGGTTGTCTATCCCGCGTGCGTCGTCAAATTTACCTAACATATTCCTTTCGATCTTATAAGTGACCGATTTTTTCTAAAACTGAAGTGACTAATTGCGGAAATTCAACATTCTTCAGACAATCCACGAAATCAGGATTGTCTTTAGAATAGGTGGAACAATTCGAAGGTAATCAACGTTCGACTAGGTCGGGTGTTCGATGAACAACAAAAAAAACGTTTGGCGTGGTCTGGCTCTAAAAGGTGTTTCGGCAGCTTTGCTGCTTGGCTGCTCCGGATTGGCGGCGGCCGACCAGTTCGGCGTGCAGATCGCCGGCGGCCTTGGAGATCACCACATTAAAAAACTCGATCTCGGCCTGGTCTGGGATCCGAATCTGACGTGGTGGCAGATCGGCGATTGGCACTTTTCGCTGATCGGCGAAGCGCACGTTGCCTGGTGGCATACCGACGAAGGGAATGTGCACGAAAACATCGGCGAGATCGGTGTGACGCCGATCATTCGCTTCATCGACGGAGCAGGGGCGATTCGCCCTTACATCGAAGCGGGCGCCGGCATCCGCCTTCTGTCGAGCCCGAGAATCTCTACTGACCTCACGCTAGCGACTGCGTTCCAGTTCGCCCCCATGGCGGGTGTCGGTCTGCAATTCGGCAGTCACCAGCAGTACGAGGCGGGCTACCGCTTCCAGCATATTTCCAATGGCGGTATCAAAGAGCCGAATCCTGGTATAAATTTCCACCAGCTATATTTGCAATATAACTTCTGACGACCGTGGCCACGTTCGGCTCATCGGTGCAAGGGGCTGAGCAATGGCGGCAAAGATAATCGAAGCGATTCGCGGGCTCGAGCGAGAGCGCTTCCGTGCGATGGTCGACGGCGACGGGCAGTCGCTCGATGCGCTGCTCGCGGACAACGTGAGCTATGTCCATACGAACGGCAAGCGCGAAACGAAGCGACAGTTCATCGACGGCATTACCGCCGGGCGTCGCCGCTACCGGCAGATCGAGGTGCAGTCGCAAGACGTGCTGCCCGTGGGGCGCGAGACATGCGTCGTCACCGGGCGCGCGCTGATCGAAATGGAAGCGAACAACGGCGCGCTGCTGTTTCCGATTGCGTACACGGCGATTCATACACAGGAAGATGGGCAATGGCGTTTGATTGCCTGGCAGGCGACGCGTTGCGCGATCGAGTGAGCCTTTTGAGCTCACTCCGTTTCGCCAGTCGCAGTTGGTGAGCGCCTCGTGAGCGCTCGAACGGCATGAGCAGGCTGGTTGTTGCACCGCTCATGCTGAATTGGCCGCCTGATGGGTCGGCCAGGCGGGTTTTGATGCAGTTACGCCGCCGCCGCTAATGCGGCCCAAACGGGGAAGGCGGCTTCGCCCCGTCTCAAGTCACTTAGGCAGCTACGCGCTGCAGATCCTCATCGCTCCACACTGACCGTTTTGCGGCAGCACCCGCATACGGATGCCGCGGATGCACCGGAATCTGATTGCAGCGTTCGACTACGCGCCGCACCGCATCAATGTCTGAAAAATCGAGGCCTGGGTCGACGCCCTGCGCATGAAGGTTCATCGCGAGCGTAACGAGGTCCATGTTGCCGGTGCGCTCGCCGTTGCCGAACAGACACCCTTCGACGCGATCCGCGCCAGCCAGCAGCGCCAGTTCCGTAGCGGCCACCGCGGTGCCGCGATCGTTATGCGGATGCACCGACAGCACGATGCTGTCGCGATAGCTGAGATTGCGGTCCATCCATTCGATCTGGTCGGCGAACACGTTCGGTGTCGCGGCCTCGACGCTCGCGGGCAGGTTGACTATCATCTTGTGATCGCGCGTGGGACGCCACGTCTGCGCGACTGCGTCGCATACTTCGCGCGCGTAGGGGAGTTCGGTCGTGTTGAAGGTTTCGGGCGAATACTGAAATGTCCAATGCGTGTCGGGCCGCGCCTGTGCATGTTCCTTGATGAGGCGCGTGCCTTCAACCGCCAATGCTTTGATCTGCTCCTTCGACTGATTGAAGACGATCTTGCGAAACGACGGGCAGATCGCGTTGTACAGGTGCACGATGGCGCGCGGCACACCGTCCAGCGATTCGAACGTGCGCGCAATCAGTTCGGCGCGCGCGGGCACGAACACTTCGATCGTCACGTCGTCGGGAATGCGCTTTTCTTCGATCAGCTTGCGCACGAAATCGAAGTCGGTTTGCGAGGCAGACGGGAAACCGACTTCGATTTCCTTGAAGCCGATCGCCACCAGCATCTCGAAGAATTCGAGCTTCTGTGCGGCATTCATCGGCTCGATGAGCGCCTGATTGCCGTCGCGCAGATCGGTGCTCATCCAGATCGGTGCGTGGTTGATCGTACGGCTCGGCCATTTGCGCCCGGTGAGGCGCACGGCGGGAAAGGGACTGTATTTTTCAGCGGGATTGCGCAACATGAAATTGACCCTCGCGCTTCGTCCGAAGGGTAAACGGACGAACGCAAACGACTACAGGTTGTGAAGAACTACGGTCGGGGGTGAGACAGTAATTGCAGGGAACAGCGGAACTGCTTTGAGGACCGCGCTTTGGGCAACTAATCTGCTTGATTCAGGCTGCCAACGCGCGGCGCTACGTCTGACTTACGCTAGACGTAGCGATAGGGGCCGCGCTAGGCGGCCGGAGGTAATTCGGAGGGTGTTCGGAAGGGAACGCATGGGTCGTCTAATGTATGACGGCTCGCAGCGGCGTGTCAACCCGCGGCCGTCATCCTGGCGCGTGAATGCAATGCCGCAAGCGCTGCGTTGCATTCACGCCGCGTACGTCACGCGGGTATTTTCGCGACATCGACGATCAGCTCAACTTGCCGTTCGATCGCGCTCGGGACAGGTGCTTCGCCGCGCATCACGGCGGCAATCCACGCGGCTGTGGTCGCGGCGTCGCGAGCTTCGGGCAACTCGACTTCAGGCGCGTCGGGCGACGAGCGCTCGTGCGGTACGCGCGTTTCGCAGATACCGTTGTGCAACCAATCCACTTGCACCTGGCGTCGTGTGTCGGCCACCGCTTCACCTTCGGTGCCGCGCGCGAGCAGGGCGCCGCCCTCCGCGGCGGCCGGGTGCGTGTTGAACAGCTGCGTGAGACTGTCGCGATACGGCGGATGCGTGTAGTTCACGAGCCGCAGCCCGGCGGGCGCGAACGGTTGCAGAATTTTTACGAGCGTGTGCGTTGAATTGCGCACGCCCATCCGCCGCCGCAGCGAGAGAAGGTGCGCGAGCTTCGGCGCGAGTACCTCGATCGGTGCGAATGCGAGACGGCGCTCGGCGAGACCGTCCTCGATGTCGGCGTGCGATCGCGCGTGCGGGATCTGCAGGTGAGTGAAGATTTCAGCGCTCGTCACGCGGCCAGGATCTTCCGTGACGCCATGCACTAGCACCGGCACACCTTCGCGTGCCAGAAGCAGCGCGAGCAGTGGCACCAGGTTGGGCTGTTTGCGCGCGCCGTTGTAGGTGGGTATCGACACGGGGCGGAACGCCGCGTGCGGCAGATGAAGCGGTTCGAACGACGCCTGCGCGCCGGCCAGCATGGCGGCGAGTTCGTCGGCGGTTTCACCTTTCACGCGATATGCGAGCAGCACGGCGCCGAGTTCGAGATCGGCCACGCGGCCATCGAGCATCGCGGTATAAAGCGTGCGCGTATCTTCAGCAGTTAGCGCGCGGGCGCCGTTCGGGCCGCGGCCGATTTCCTTGATATAGCGGGCGCAGGGGAAAAGATTGGCGGTGTCGGCGGAGTCGGTCATCGGGCGCTGTAGGACGAGGGCTTGCCGCCGTGGGGCGGTCGGCCAGGGAATTCAAAGGACGCTATCCAGTGTGAGTATCGCATCTATAGCGGCGAGGCGGTCCGGCGGACCGGCGATCCCACAGACGATGCGGCGAGGGCCGCCAGTCTGCGCGTGCCGGTGCCGATCCGCTGCGCGGCGCTTTGCCGCGCGTTACACTCGATGTTTTATCGCCGCGCGGACGCGGCACAATCCAGAAACGGAGAACGGGATGAGTTACGTATTTGCACCCGCACCGGTCGTTGCGGTGCCGGTCGTGGGGTCCAGCGAGCAGTTCGCGGTGCGTCGCATCTACTGTGTGGGCCGCAACTACGAGGCGCACGCGCGCGAGATGGGGCACGATCCTGACCGCGAACCGCCGTTCTTCTTTGCCAAGCCGGCCGATGCCGTGCTGTATGTCGCGCCGGGCGCGACCGGCGAATTCCCCTATCCCTCACAATCAAAGAACGTCCACTTCGAGATGGAACTGGTGGCGGCGATCGGCAAAGGCGGCAAGAACATTCCGGCCGAAAGCGCGCTCGACCATGTGTACGGTTACGCGCTCGGTCTCGACATGACGCGCCGCGACCTGCAGGCCGAAGCGAAGAAGCTGGGCCGTCCCTGGGACACCGCGAAGGGCTTCGATCACTCGGCGCCGCTCGGTCCGGTCCATCCGGTCACGACAGTCGGCCATGTCGCCAAGGGCGCGATCTGGTTATCGGTGAACGGCGAGGAAAAACAGAATTCGGACGTGTCGCAACTGATCTGGTCGGTGGCCGAGACGATCGCCTATCTGTCGACGCTGTTCGAACTTCAACCGGGCGACCTGATTTTCACCGGCACGCCGGAGGGCGTCGGCGCCGTGGTGCAGGGCGACCTCATGAAGGGCGGTGTAGACGGGCTCGGCGAGCTCAGCGTACGCGTCGTCTGAAGCGCGGTGGGAGGAGACAAATAACATGAAGCTCTACAGCTATTTCCGGAGTTCGGCCTCCTATCGCGTGCGCATCGCGCTGAACCTGAAGGGCCTGCCGTACGACTATGTGCCGGTGCACCTCGTGCGCGACGGCGGCGAACAGCTGAAGCCCGAGTATCGCAAGGTGAATGCGGACGGCATCGTGCCCACGTTCGTCGACGGCAACGAAGTGATGCCGCAGTCGCTCGCGATCATCGAGTATCTGGAGGAGACGCATCCCGAACCGCCGCTCTTGCCTGGCACGCCGGCCGAGCGCGCCTATGTGCGCTCGGTGGCGCTGCAGGTGGCGTGCGAGATCCATCCCCTGAACAATCTGCGCGTGCTGAAATACCTGAAGCACACGCTATGTGTCGACGACGACGCGAAAGACGCGTGGTACAAGCATTGGGTCGAGGCGGGTTTTGCGACGCTCGATGCCCATCTGGCGGGCGATTCGCGCACCGGCAAGCTGTGTTTCGGCGACACGCCGACACTGGCTGACGCCTGTCTGATTCCCCAGGTGTTCAACGCTCAGCGCTTCAAGGTGGATACGGCGAAGTTTCCGACGATTCAGCGCATCTACGAACACGCGATGCAGATCGACGCGTTCGCTCGTGCAGCGCCTGGTGTTCAGCCCGACGCGGAATGATGCGGTGGGTTGAATGAAAAAAGGGCGCTCGGAAGAGCGCCCTTTTTGCTTGTTCTGCGACGAACGTTGCTGTGTTCAACCGCCCAGCAATGCGTCCGAAAACTCTTCCGCGCTGAACGGCTGCAAGTCCTCCACCTTTTCGCCGACGCCGATGAAGTACACCGGAATTGGACGCTGACGCGCAATCGCCGCAAGAATGCCGCCCTTCGCCGTGCCGTCGAGTTTGGTGACGATCAGGCCGGTGAGGCCGAGCGCGTCGTCGAAGGCTTTCACTTGCGCGAGGGCGTTCTGGCCGGTGTTTGCGTCGATCACCAGCAGCACTTCATGCGGCGCGCCATCTTGCGCCTTGCCGATCACGCGCTTCACCTTGCGCAGTTCTTCCATCAGATGCAGCTGGGTCGGCAGACGGCCGGCCGTGTCCGCCATCATGACGTCGATCTTGCGTGCTCGCGCAGCGCCAACCGCGTCGAAAATCACGGCCGCCGGGTCGCCGCTTTCCTGCGACACCACTGTCACGTTGTTGCGCTGGCCCCAGATCGCGAGCTGCTCGCGCGCGGCGGCGCGGAAGGTGTCGCCGGCAGCCAGCAGCACCGACTGCTCGAAGCTTTGCAGATGCTTGGCGAGCTTGCCGATGCTGGTGGTCTTGCCCGCACCGTTGACGCCCGCGATCATCATGACCAGCGGTTGCGCGCGGCCGAGCATCAGCGATTTTTCCAGCGGCTTGAGCAGGTCGATCAGCAGCGTGCGCAGCGCTGTTTTCACCTGCTGAGGATCGGAGAGGCGTTCGGCGCGCACTTTTTCGCGCAACGATTCGAGTAGAAATTCTGTGGCTTCGACGCCCGCATCCGACATCAGCAGCGCGGTTTCGAGCTCTTCGTACAGATCCTCGTCGATCTTCGTGCCGACGAAAATACCGGTCAGGCTCGAACTTGTTTTCGACAGGCCGGTCTTCAGACGCGTGAGCCACGAGCGCTTCGCGCTCGCGTCCTGCATGGGCGGCGGGACGATTTCGACGGTTTCGAGCGCAGGTGCTTCGGCTTCGGGCTCATTGGCGGATGCCGCGGCAGCCGGCTGCGCATCGACGCGAACCGGCGCCGACGGCGCCACAGGCGCTTGCGGCTCCACAGGCGCTTGCGGCGCCCTTACGGCGGGTTCGGGCGCCAGGGCTTCCGGCGCTGTTTGCGATTCTTCTGGCGCGTTATCGGACTCTTTCGAACCCTTGAATCGTTTGAAAAAGCTGAACATGATCTGGCGTGGTGAGAGCGCGCGCCGATGCGCGCAGCCGGGACGGGCCCGTGGGAGCGGCAGGCAGCGTTGCGATGCGGGATGCAAGGCGCTGGAAGCCGCACATTTTATCAGGCGCGCCGCCGCCCGTCGTATTGGCCGAACGGCCAGGCTGGACGCCAGGCGCCCCTGTGGTAACGTTGGCGCTCCAGTCCGCGCGCATCGGCGTCGCGGGCGTCCTTATAACGTAATCGAAACTGCATGCCCCGTTCTGCTCCTTCACGCGCCCATGGCGCTTCGTCCAAAGGCGGCAAGCCGCACGCCATCCGTATCATCGGCGGCGACTGGAAGCGCACACCGCTGCCCGTGCTCGACCTCGACGGCCTGCGCCCCACGCCCGACCGCGTGCGCGAAACGCTGTTCAACTGGCTCGGCCAACGGCTGGATGGCCAGCGCTGCCTCGATCTGTTCGCCGGCAGCGGCGCGCTCGGCTTTGAAGCTGCCTCGCGCGGCGCGGCGCGGGTGTTGATGGTCGAGCGTAATGCGCGGGCCGCCGGCCAGCTGCGCGCGAACCAGGAGCGCCTCGCGGCGCGTACGATCGAAATCGCGGAAGCCGACGGCTTGCGCCTCGCGGCGAGCCTCGCCCCCGGATCGTTCGATGTGGTTTTTCTCGATCCGCCGTTCGACGGCGATCTGCTCGACAAGGCGCTCGCTCTGGCCGTGCCGCTGTTAAGCCCGGATGGTTTTCTGTACGTGGAGGCAGGCGACGCGCTCGAGCTGGATGGGAATGAGACGCTCGCCGGTTGGGAAATCGTGCGGCAAGGCAAAGCCGGCGCTGTCCACTTTCATTTGCTGCAGCGCGAAAATAAGGAATAATGCGCGTTCCAAAACAAGCCGCGGACGGTTACCGTCACGCGTGCGGTCGGTGCCAAATGCGTCACGCGGACGCTTTGACGTGCCCATTTGTCTGAAGAGAGGAGAAGTCTCATGGTAGTCGCCGTGTACCCGGGCACGTTTGACCCGCTGACGCGCGGTCACGAAGACCTCGTTCGGCGCGCGTCGAGCATATTCGACACGCTGGTGGTGGGCGTTGCCGACAGCCGCAACAAGAAGCCGTTCTTCACGCTGAAAGAGCGTCTCGACATCGCTCATGAAGTGTTGGGGCATTACCCGAACGTTCAGGTGATGAGCTTCAAAGGGCTATTGAAGGACTTTGTCCGCAGCAATAACGCCCGGGTGATCGTGCGTGGCCTGCGTGCCGTCTCGGACTTCGAATATGAGTTCCAGATGGCCGGCATGAACCGCTATCTGCTGCCGGACGTCGAAACCATGTTCATGACGCCGTCCGATCAGTACCAGTTCATCTCCGGCACCATCGTGCGTGAAATCGCGCAACTGGGCGGCGACGTCAGCAAGTTCGTGTTCCCGTCGGTCGAAAAATGGCTGAAGGAGAAGGTTGCCGCGCTGGATCCGAATGACGGTGTCTCGGCGGGACAGCCGTAACCGGCGTAAACTGTGGGATTGACGGATCAAAGCTGGCTTCGGCCGGCGCGAAGTGAGAGAAGTATGGCCTTGATGATTACCGACGAGTGCATCAATTGCGACGTGTGCGAGCCCGAGTGCCCGAACGACGCGATTTCGATGGGCCCGGAAATCTACGTGATCGACCCGAAGAAATGCACCGAGTGTGTCGGCCATTTCGACGAACCCCAGTGTATTCAGGTGTGCCCGGTCGAGTGCATTCCGCGCGACCCCGAGCATCTGGAGACTGCTGAAGGTCTGATGGCGAAGTACCACGCGCTGCAGGCTGCGAAGGGCGCGTGAGCGTTGAATGATGAATGCTGGAGAACGGCGAGGCGTCTGCCTCGCCGTTTTCTTTTGCGGCAACGGTGTGTGTGTCTGTCGCGCGCGAGCTCGTTCCGCACACCCGCTATCCCATCGTTACCCGACGTAGGCGCTGAAAATGTCGCGCAGCGCATCCAGCAGAATGTCGCATTCGGCGTCGGTGCCGATCGAAATACGCAGATGCTGGTCGATTCGCGCCGCCTTGAAGTGGCGCACGAAAATCTCCTTTTCCCTTAGCCGTGCCACGAGTGTCGCTGCGTCGTAGCCTTCGTGACGAGCGAACAGCAGATTCGCTGCCGACGGCACTACCTCGAAGCCCAGTGCCGTCAAACCGGCTGCCAGCCGCTCACGGCTTGCAATTACTTTGGTGCAGGTGTCGCGAAACCATGCATCGTCTTCGTATGCAGCGATGGCCGCGACTTGCGCCAGGCGGTCGAGCGGATACGAGTTGAAGCTATCCTTCACGCGGTTCAGGGCGTCGATCAGTTCCGGATTGCCGAACGCGAAGCCGACGCGCATGCCGGCCAGCGAACGCGACTTCGATACCGTGTGGATCACCAGCAGGTTGGGGTAGCGGTCGATCAGCGTGACGGCCGATTCAGCACCGAAATCAACATAGGCCTCGTCGATCACCACGACCGATTCGGTATTTTTCGCCACCAGACGCTCGATATCGGCGAGCGGCAGCGGTCGTCCGGTCGGCGCGTTCGGGTTCGGGAACAGGACGCCGCCGTTAGGCGCCGTATAGTCGTCGACATGGATGGCGAAGCTGTCGTCGAGCGCGATGGTCCGATAGTCGACTTCAAAGAGCCGCGCGTAGGTCGGGTAGAAGCTGTATGTGATATCCGGAAACAGCAACGGTTTGTCGTGCTTCAGCAAGGCCTGAAACGTGAGCGCGAGCACCTCGTCCGAGCCGTTGCCTGCAAATACCTGTTCCGGGCGAATGCCATGGTATGCGGCGACCGTTTCGCGTAACTTGCGCGCTGTCGGGTCGGGATAGCTTCGCAGCGACTCGCCCGCGTCACCCAGTTCCTGCTGGATCGCCTCACGCACGCGCGGCGATGGCGGATAGGGATTTTCGTTGGTGTTCAGCTTCACCGGATGCGCAATCACGGGCTGCTCGCCCGGCACATACGGCGTCAGACGGTGAACGATGTCACTCCAGTAGCGGCTCAAGCGATTTCTCCTATCGATGACGAAACGGGCGAAGCGGATGCGGGCAGGGCGACCCGTTCAGGGATTGCGATGCAGTTGCATCATCGCCCGCTCGAGCTCGCCTTTGATGATCTGCGGCATCACGGCCAACGCACGTTCGATCGATGCATCGATCACGTCCTGCTCTTCCCGCCGCGGCGGTTTCAGCACGTAATTCGCGACGTCCGGCTTGGCGCCGGCGCGCGCGCTTTCGGGAATCAGGTCGCGCGGATGGCCGATGCCAATCCGCAGCCGCCAATATTGTTGCGATGACAGATGCGCAGTGATGTCCTTCAGCCCGTTATGGCCGCCGCTGCCGCCACCCAGCTTCAGCTTGACGCTGCCCGGCGGCATGTCGAGCTCGTCATGCGCGACCAGAATTTCGTCCGGAAGAATCTTGAAGAACTGCGCTAGTGCAACAACCGACTGTCCCGAGCGGTTCATATAAGTCTGCGGTTGCAGCAGATGCACTTCTTCGCCGTGAAGCCGGGCCTTCGCGTAGAAACCGTGAAAGCGCCGCTCGTCGCGCAGTGTCGTGCCTGCTTCGCGCGCCAGTTGATCGACCAGCCAGAAGCCGGCATTGTGGCGCGTCGCGGTGTATTCAGCGCCCGGATTGCCGAGCCCGACGATCAGCTTGATCATGATTGCATAGGTCCGTCTGGCCTCGGCGCCGAACGCGGCCGAGCCGAAAAAAACCGAAAAAAAACCCGCCGGGGAGAACCTCGGCGGGTCACATCGACCGTTTCATTGAAACGGATCGAGAGGATTGCTTGCTCAGCGCCAGGAAGGCACTTAGGCAGCCGGCTTTTCGCCTTCGCCTTCAGCAGCAGCGGCGTCGCCTTCAGCGATTGCGCCAGCCGGGATCGTTGCAGCTGCGACGACCGGGTTTTCTGCTTCAACGTGAGCAACCAGTGCAACGCCTGCCGGCAGGACGATGTCCTTGGCGTGCAGCGAGTGACCAGCTTCGATCGTCGCCAGGTCAACTTCGAGGAATTCCGGCAGTGCCGACGGCAGGCACTCGATTTCGATTTCGTTGAGGACGTGCGAGATCACCGCGCTCGACAGCTTCACTGCCGGGTTGGTTTCCTGGTTCATGAAGTGCAGCGGCACCTTGGTGTGCAGCTTCTTCTTCGCGTCGACGCGTTGGAAGTCCACGTGCAGCACGAGCTGACGGAACGGGTGGTATTGCACGTCGCGCAGCAGAACCTGTTGCGACTTGCCTGCCACTTCCAGTTCGAGGATCGACGAATGGAAAACTTCTTTCTTCAGCGCGTGCCAGAGTGCGTTGTGGTCCAGTTCGACCAATTGCGTTTCAGCACCAGCGCCATATACGATGCCCGGGGTCTTACCCGAGATACGCAGGCGGCGGCTCGCACCCGTACCTTGCAAGGAACGCTCGAAAGCGACTACTTTCATGTTGAATCTCCAATGCACTGCCCGCGACCAGGCAGTAAAAACGGGGCCTCCAAGCCATTACGGCTGAGGCCCCAGAGCGATGGCACGAACCTTCGTTCGTTCATGCCAATTGTGCAAAAGTGCAGCGCGCGGTACTGCTATGCGCGCTGCGCCTTCGCAAATACTTAACTTTCAGCGAACAGCGACATCACCGAATCGCCGCGGCGAATCCGCGAGAACGTTTCGGCAAGCAGGCCGGCGCTGGTCAGCGAACGGATCTTGGCGCACGAGCGGGCTTCTTCGCCGAGCGGGATCGTATCGGTAACAACGAGTTCGTCGAGTGCCGAAGCTGCGATACGCTCGCCTGCACCGCCCGAGAGAACCGGGTGGGTGGCGTAAGCGAACACCTGCTTCGCACCGCGTTCCTTCAAAACCTGAGCTGCCTTGCAGAGCGTGCCCGCGGTGTCGACCATGTCGTCCATGATCACGCAGGTGCGGCCTTCGACTTCACCGATGATGTTCATCACTTCGGCAACGTTCGCTTTCGGGCGGCGTTTGTCGATGATCGCGAGATCGCAATTCAGTTGCTTGGCCAATGCACGGGCACGCACCACGCCGCCGACGTCCGGCGAAACGACCAGCAGGTTCTCGTAGTTCTGCTTGCGCAGATCGCCGAGCAGTACGGGCGTAGCGTAGATATTGTCGACCGGGATGTCGAAGAAGCCTTGAATCTGATCGGCGTGCAGATCCATCGTAATGATCCGCTCGACGCCGGCGATTTCCAGCATATTCGCCACGATCTTCGCCGAGATGGCGACGCGCGCTGAACGCGGGCGTCGATCTTGACGGGCATAACCGAAGTAGGGGATGGCTGCGGTGATCCGGCCTGCGGATGCGCGCTTGAGCGCATCGACCATGATCATCAGTTCCATCAGATTGTCGTTCGCCGGCGCGCACGTGGATTGCAGGACGAAGACATCCTTGCCACGCACGTTTTCCTGAATCTCGACCTGGATTTCACCGTCCGAGAAACGGCTAACCATTGCTTTGCCGAGGGGAATACCGAGGATTTTGACGACTTCCTGTGCAAGCGCGGGATTTGCGTTGCCAGTAAAAACCATCAGGCCGTCATGGCTGCTCATCGTGCACCTACTTCAGGCTGGGGGCGAGGGAAATGCGAGAATTTTTGGCAGGGGAGGAAGGAGTCGAACCTTCGAATGCCGGAATCAAAATCCGGTGCCTTAACCAACTTGGCGACTCCCCTACACTAACTTTGAGCTTCACCGAACGAGGGAACGTTCGACGATGCAAAACTTATGACGCGAAAGTAAAGAGTGGATGCTGATCGAGACTTGCAGTTACTGCGCTGTTCCATTCGCCGGGCAGTTTGGCTTGCGCCGCTTCTGCTTCAGCTTTGCTACGGAACGCTGCAAATACACTTGCACCTGATCCAGACATCCGCGCTGGTGCGATGTCTTCAAACCATCGCAGCACTTGCGCTACTTCCGCGTATTTTCCCACGACAACTTGCTGCATGTCATTGCGGCCGAAACTTTCTGGCCAGTCAGTGTTGCAGCTAAGTTCTGCAGGAAAGTCCGTAATTATGAGGGGTTTCGAATCTCTTGTCAACGCTTTTTCGGAGAAAATCGCTGCAGTCGGAACGTGAACCCTCGGTGTCACCACCAGGAAATGGCGCGGCGGCAATTGTACAACGTCTAAAGCCTCTCCGACACCCTGTGCGAACGCATTTTTCCCAAAAACAAAAAATGGCACATCCGCGCCGAGTTTCAAGGCCAGCGCCTGCAGCTCCAGTCGTGGCAAATCGAGCTTCCAGAGACGGTTCAGCGCGAGCAGTGTGGTGGCCGCATCAGAGCTGCCGCCGCCCAGGCCCGCACCCATCGGCAGGCGCTTGTCGATTTCGATATCGACACCCGCTGGCGAGCCGGTATGCGCTTTCAGGAGCGTTGCTGCGCGCACGGTGAGATCGTGTTCCGGCGGCACGTCGGCGATTTCGGTGCTGCGCGTGATGAGGCCGTCGTCACGCAGCTTGAAGTGCAGGATGTCGCCCCAGTCGAGCAACTGGAAGACGGTTTGCAGCGTGTGATAACCGTCCGGCCGGCGGCCGGTGATGTGCAGGAAGAGGTTCAGTTTCGCTGGCGCGAGGCAATCGCGCAGCGAATCGGTCGTTTCAATCATGAGTCAGGGCTACATGCGCCATAGCGGCGCCGAAGAAGCGGCAAAGGTTGCTCGGACAGGCGTGGCTACTGAACTACTGATCCAGCACGAGCTTGATGTCGAGCGGCGGTTCCGAGCGGCTCAGATTCACGCGCTTCACACCGGTGGCCGGCGCGTCGGCATACGCCAGGTAGTCGATCGTCCAGCCGTCCTGCGTGATCTGCTTCAGACGCGAAGGCTGCTCCGGATCCTTCTCGGTTTTCGCGCGCGAAGTCGGCGCTGGCGACGGTTGCAGCCAATAACGCAAGCCTTCGACCGGCAACGCAAAGCCGAGCGCGTTCTGCATCAGCGTGGAGACGTTGTCGGCGGTGAGCGGCTGGCGATTCGGCAGTTCGAGCGTGGCTGAAGCCGGCGACGAAGTCACGATAGCGAGCGTCTGCCCAAGCGGATTGCGCAATTGCAGGGTGACCGTGTCACCCGTTTCCTGCCAGGTGAAATTGCCATAGGCATTGCGCTGCTGGCCGTTCTGGTCGTTGTACTGGATCGCGAAACGGCCTTGATAAGCACGCGAGGTCTGAGCAGTGACGGACGTCGCCGCATTCGACGTTGACGGCCCTTGTGGCTTAATCGATGCACAACCAGCCAACGCGACAACCGCTGCCGCTACGAATCCGAGCGCCGCGCCACGCGGCGCTCGGGGATAGGAGATCAAGCGGGAAAGACGCATCAAAGATCGTTCACCTGAAGACGTTGCAGCGTTTTGACCAGAGTGTCGTTGTCCGGTTCGAGCTTGCGCGCGTCGCGGAAAGCGGCACGAGCCTGATCCTGCGCACCGGTTTTCCACAGCACTTCCCCGAGATGCGCGCCGATTTCGGCGTTCGGCTGGAGGTCGTACGCTTTGCGCAGCAGCTTGATGGCATCAGACGTATCGCCCATCCGGTACTTGACCCAGCCCACGCTATCCATGATGAACGCGTCGTTTGGCGCCAGCGCCGAGGCCTTTTCGACCAGTTTGTCTGCTTCGGAGAGGCGCTGATTGCGATCGGCCAGCGAATAGCCGAGCGCGTTATAAGCCTGCGGATTGTCCGGCTGCGTCTGGATCAGCTTGCGCAATTGCGCTTCCATGACGTCGTAATGGCCGGTTTTTTCGGCGGCCATGGCGTAGTCGTAGGTCAGATCGGGATCGTCCGGGAAATTCGCGGTGGCTTGCTGCAGGCGTGTTTCCGCTTCCGGATAGCGCTTCGCGTCGAACAGAATAGCCGCGTCGGTGCGCGCGATCAGCGCCTGGTCGCGCGGATCGGGTGCCTGCAGGTTGGCCAGCAGCTTGCGCGCGTCTTCTGTCTTGCCCTGCTTGGCGAGCAATTGCGCCCGCGTGATCTGCGCCGGCACGAATTGCTGGCTCGCTGGTGAAACCTTGTTCAGCCAGTCGCTCGCCGCCGCTTCGTTCTTCTGTTCGAGCGACAGTTGCGCAAGATAGATATACGCCTGGCCCGGATCGGCGCCCGGCGTTTTTTCAGCTTGCTGTGCGTACTGGGTCAGATAGGTCTGCGCGTCAGTGAAATTCTTCTGCTGGATCTTGATCAGCGCGAGCGCCATCAGCGGCGTGAGGTCAGTCGCGTTGTTCTTGTGCATGATCTCGAACTGCTTCTGCGCGTCGTCCAGACGGTCGCTTGCGAGATACATCTGCGCGAGCGCAAGACGCGCGTCATGCGATTTCGGATTCTGCTGCACGTATTTCTCGAGCGACGCGATGCCTTCCTTGCGCTCCTCCGGGCCCATCTGCGACAGCATTAGCGCGGCCGGCAAATAGTCCGGCTTGAGCGTGAGCGCCTGTTCGAGCGACTTGCGCGCGCCCGGTGCGTCGTCCGAAACGAGTTGCTGGCGCGCGATGGCCAGCTGCGCCTCGGGCCGGTTCAGGTCGTTCTTCAGCAGATCCTGCAGCACATGCAAGCCGCCGATCCGGTTCGGACCGCGCGAGAGCAGCAGCTGCAGCGCCAGAATCGCGCTGCCGCGATTGTCGGCCGGGACTCTCGCGAGTTCACGGGCGAGGATCGGTGCGGCGTCATCAGGCTTGCCGGACAGCACGAGCAGCGACGCGTCGAGTTGCGCGGCCCGCTCCGAATCCGGCGCATACTGCTGCCACAATTGCGCCGCGGCCAACGCGTCTGACGGGCTTTGCGCAGCCAGTGCGATTTCCGTGGCGCGTTGCGCCATGCGCGGATCATGCGTGTCGCGCGCGAGCGCGAGATAGGTCTGGTAGGCGGGCGCCGGCTGGTCGCGTTGCAATGCGACTTCAGCGGCGAGCACCTGGAATACGATCTGACTGGACAGCGGCACGCCCGGCAGAGACTTCTGGTCTTCTGCCGTTGCCGGGCCGAGCGGGTCCGGCAGAGTGACGGACGTGTCATCCGAGTCTGGCGACGGGTCCTGCGCGTGCGCGGGCACGGCAGCCAGCGCCCAGACGGCGAGCGCGGCGGCACCGAGCATGCGGCGAGCGGACACGGCGTGCGGCACGCGGGATGCGCTAGCCGGGCGCTTCGAAAACAGCTTCACGAAGGACAAGTTCATGGAAATCCGTTCAATGTTTCGGACGATTGTAACGCGCTCGCTACAATAAGCGCACAACCACTCACGCAAGTTGCAGACCAGTTAGACATGCCAGAGTTGCCAGAAGTTGAGGTTACCCGAAGGGGAATCGAACCGTATGTGTCCGGGCGCAAGGTTGAACGCGTCGATGTACGTACGCCCACGCTGCGTTGGCCGATTCCGGCGGACCTTGCGAAAACCTTGCGTGGCAGCGTGGTGCGCAAGGTCGAACGGCGGGGCAAGTATCTGCTGTTCGAGATCGACGCCGGCTGGTTCATTGTGCATCTGGGCATGACCGGTACGCTGCGTGTGCTGCGCCATGTGCCGCGTCCGCCCGCTGCGGCGAAACACGATCACATCGACTGGATTTTCGACGAATTCATTTTGCGCTATCGCGACCCGCGGCGCTTCGGCGCGGTGCTGTGGCACCCGCGCGAAGCCGGCGATGTGCTCGGGCATCCGCTGCTGGCGGGCCTCGGTGTCGAGCCGTTTTCTCCCGCGTTCTCCGGCGCGTTGATGCACCGGCTCACGCGCGGGCGCAAAGTATCGGTGAAGCAGGCGCTGCTGGCAGGGGAGATCGTGGTCGGCGTGGGTAATATCTACGCGTCCGAAAGTCTCTTTCGCGCCGGTATCCGGCCCACCACCGCGGCGGGCCGCGTCTCGCTCGTGCGCTACGATCTGCTGGCCGACGCGGTGCGCGTCACGCTCGCCGCTGCGATCGAAAAGGGTGGCAGCACGCTGCGCGATTTCGTCGGCAGCGATGGCGAAAGCGGTTACTTCCAGCTCGACTATTTCGTCTATGATCGCGCGGGGCTGCCATGCCGCGTGTGTGGAACGCCGATCAAACAGATCGTGCAGGGGCAGCGTTCTACGTATTTCTGTCCCACCTGCCAGCGCTAAATTTTCGATGCCCTCTCGTATAAGCCCGTCCGCCCCGTCCGCTGCGCCCGTTTTCCCCGTCATGTCTGATTTTTCCGCGCGGCTGATTGCGTGGCAGCGCCAGCATGGCCGTCATGACTTGCCATGGCAGAACACGCGCGATCCGTATCGCATCTGGCTGTCGGAAATCATGCTGCAGCAGACGCAGGTATCGACGGTGATTCCGTACTACGCCAGGTTTCTCGCTCGCTGTCCGGATGTTGCCTCGCTCGCCGCGGCACCGGCAGACGATGTGATGGCGCTGTGGGCCGGCCTCGGCTATTACTCGCGCGCACGCAATCTGCATCGCTGCGCGCAGGTGGTCGTCGAGCAACATGGCGGCGCGTTTCCTTCGTCGCCCGACGCGCTCGCGGAATTGCCGGGTATCGGCCGCTCGACGGCAGCGGCGATCGCCTCTTTCGCGTTTGGCGCGCGTGCCACGATTCTCGACGGCAATGTGAAGCGCGTGCTGGCGCGCGTGTTCGGGGTCGAAGGTTTTCCGGGCGAAAAGAAGGTCGAGAATGCAATGTGGACGCTGGCGGAATCGCTGCTGCCGTCCAACGCATCGGACGACGATGTCAGTGCATACACGCAAGGTCTGATGGACCTCGGCGCAACGTTGTGCGTGCGCGGCAAGCCGGATTGCCTGCGCTGCCCGTTCGCCGCCGACTGCGTGGCCAATGTGAGCGGACGTCAGCGCGAACTGCCCACAGCACGGCCGAAGAAGGCTGTGCCGACTCGCCGAACATGGATGCTGGTGCTGCGCGACGGTAACGCGGTGATGCTGGAAAAGCGCCCGCCCTCGGGCATCTGGGGTGGTCTGTGGAGCCTGCCCGAAGCTGCTGACGAAGCCGCGCTCGCCGAGCGCGCACTTGCCTTCGGTGGCGACGGAGCGGTCTCACCGCTCGCGCCGCTCACGCACGTCTTCACACATTTCAAGCTGGATATCGAACCGCGGCTCGCTGAACTGGATCGCGGTGTGGGCGCATTGGCTGCGCTTAACGACGCGGACACCGCATGGGTCGCGTTAAGCGATCTCGATTCGTTCGGTGTGCCCGCGCCGGTGCGCAAACTACTGGATAGTCTGCAGGGCTCGCTACTCTAGCCAGCCGTGAGCCGAAAGAGCCGAAAGCGCATCAAATCAAAGCAGTTGATGCTGCTGCATATAGTGATGGACCACGTCGATTCGGGCGCCGGCGTCCTGCAATTCCATCAACTTTTGCCTTGCACGAAGGGCGATCGGCAACACTTCCGCAAGCCGGTTCGACACCCATGACGGATCTTCCAGCCTGAACGGTTCCGCGAACGGCAGGCTGTCCGGGTCGCGTTCGCGGATCGTTGCGATGATCCGCTCAAGCACTTCTGCGCACGCCCCGAATTTGGCCAGTTGCTCATTGCCCTCGAGCGGGATGTCTTCTCCGAGTGGCTCCGCCATGCCGACCAGCAGCCCGCTGCTCTCTACGCGATGCGACAGTAGGCGAAAGCGCCGCGTGCCACGTGCCCGAATCAGCAGCATGCCGAAGGCTTCGACATCGCACTCTTCGATTTCGGCGAGACAGCCAATTGCTTCGGGCACCGAAGGCTCTTCTTCGCGTGCTACTTCCGCGCCGCTTTTCAGCAGACACACACCGAACGGCGTTTTTTCACGCAGACAATCGCGCGCCATGTCGAGGTAGCGCGCTTCGAAGATTTTCAGCGGCAGCAGTCCATCGGGAAACAGCACCGTATGCAGCGGAAACAGCGGCACATCGGCAAGCACAGTAGAAGAAGACATGGCGCAACGCTTCGAGTTGAGGCCGCGCGATGCGGCCGGTTAAGCCACTAACTTCGATGATTCGCCGGCATGAACCGGCGCATCGCGGTGCCGCACAATGACATTCGCCGACGTTGCGAGACGCGCGGCGAGCGTCTCCGCAATGAATACCGAGCGGTGCTGGCCGCCCGTGCAACCGATCGCGACCGTCAGATAACTGCGGTTGTCGTCACGGAAATGCGGCAACCATTTGGCAAGAAATTTTTCGATGTCGTCGATCATTTCATGCACGACCGGCAGCGCGTCGAGAAAATCACGCACCGGTTGGTCGAGGCCCGTGAGCGGCCGCAATTCATGATCGTAGTACGGGTTCGGCAGCGTGCGTACGTCGAAAACATAATCGGCGTCGAGCGGCACGCCGCGTTTGAAGCCGAAGGACTCGAACATCAGCACGAGCCCTGCATCTTCCTGCTCGATGAAGCGTTTGACCCATGCACGCAGCACGTTCGCGCGCAGATTGCTGGTGTCGATCTGATGGCCGAATTCGGCGAGGCCCGCCACGAGTTCGCGTTCGCGTTCGATCGCTTCGGCGAGCGACGTCAACAAGCCGACGTCTGCATCATGCGCCGTGGAACCGGACAGCGGGTGGCGGCGACGTGTTTCGGAGAAGCGCTGAATCAGCGACTGCGTGCTTGCGTTCAGGAAGAGTACGCGCACGTCGTGAGCGCGCGACAGGTCGCGGATCATCGCGGGCATTTCGTCGAGCGAAGCGCTCGAGCGCGCGTCGATGGCGACCGCGAGGCGTTCCTGGCCGTCGTCGGCGAGATAGTTGGCCAGTTGCGGCAAAAAACGCGGCGGCAAATTGTCGACGCAGTAATAGCCTGCGTCTTCAAGCGCGTTCAGGGCAACTGATTTGCCGGAGCCGGAAATACCGGTGATCAGGATTATGCGCATGGAGTCGTGAAATCCGTACAGTTCATCATAGCATCTGGTCCCCGTGCGCGCGGCGCCTCAGCCTGCCGTTGGCTGCGCACGTCACGCAGTGCCGCACAGGGCCGCGCGGATTCAGATCAATTTGCCGGGAAACTGGCTGTCCGGGTCCTGCATGGCCAGACGCTGGCGATCCATGAAGTCGCGCAGCGTATCGATGCCGCGCAGTTGCAGGATCGTGTTGCGCACGGCCGCTTCGACCAGAACCGCAAGGTTGCGGCCGGCCGCCACCTGGATGGTGACTTTGCTGATCGGTAGGCCGAGCACGTCGACGGTTTGGCTTTCCAGCGGCAGCCGCTGGAATTCGCCATCCGGTCGGCGCACCAGTTGCACGATCAGTTTCAGCTTCATTTTGCGGCGCACCGCGGTTTCACCGAAGATCGTCTTGATGTCGAGCAGGCCGAGACCGCGCACTTCGAGCAGGTTTTGCAGCAGCGGCGGGCAACGCCCTTCGACAAAATCCGGACCGAGGCGCACAAAATCCACCGCGTCGTCAGCAACAAGGCCGTGGCCGCGGCTGATCAATTCCAACCCAAGTTCGCTTTTGCCGAGGCCGGAATCGCCGGTGAGCAGCACGCCCATGCCGAGAATGTCGAGAAACACGCCGTGCAGCGTGGCGCGCGGCGCCAGAATGCGCGACATATAGAGGCGCAGGCTGTCGATCACCGCGGCGGCGGACATTGGCGTGGTGAAAAGCGGCGTGGACGAGCGCGTGCAGCGCAGCACCAGTTCCGGTGGCGCGGCGACGCCGCCCGCCACCACCAGAAACGGCGGTTCCAACGCGATCAGCTCGGCCATGTGGCGCGAGCGGTCTTCGTCGGTTTGGCGCTTGTAGTAGTCGATTTCGGCGTCGCCGAGCACCTGGATCCGGTTCGGGTGGATCAGGTTCAAGTGGCCGACAAGGTCGGCGCTCGACGTGGCATTGGCGACCGATTCCGAAGAAAAGCCGCGCTCCCAGCCTTCATGCCCCGTCAGCCAGCTCAACTTCAGCATGGCGGCGTTGTCGTCGAAAATGCTCTGGGCGTTGATGCTGGACGTATCCATGAGTCGGTGACTCCCGTGTGGACCGCTTGCTTGGAAAGGATGCGGCCTCGTTAAAGCGGACCGCGCACCTCGCCTGGCTGTACCCGCCTGCAGGCGGGAAGCCGGGTGAATAGGCGACGTGCGGATAACCGCCGATGCATCAAGGTTGCCACTGAGTGAGCAGGCGATGCAACGATTCGCGGTCTTCTTCCGTGTGCAGGCGCTCGCGAGCTTCGCGATCGGACAGCAACTGGGCGATTTCCGAGAGAATTTCGAGGTGCTGCTGGGTGGCCTGCTCGGGGACGAGCAGGAAGATCAGCAGCGAGACCGGCTGACCGTCGGGCGATTCGAAGGGGATGGGTTCGGCAAGACGGACGAATGCGGCGAGCGGCTGCTTCAAGCCTTTGATCCGGCCATGCGGAATCGCGACGCCTTCACCAAGCCCCGTCGATCCGAGGCGCTCGCGCGCAAACAGATTGTCAGTGACCGTGCTACGGGCGATGCCGTTCTGGTTCTCGAAGATCAGGCCCGCTTGCTCGAACACGCGTTTCTTGCTGGTGACCGATAGTCCGACGACGACGTTCTCGAGGGGAAGAAATTTGGCTAAACGATTCATGTTGACAGGCGAAAACGTGGCCTGGGTTCTCCTCGCTGGGGCGTTTGAGTGATGTTCCATTCGTTTGATGCTCACGGCGACGTGCGTTGGAGTCCGAAAGCGCAGGACTCCGGCCGACCGATTTCCGTTTGAGCTAACTTGACCCCGATGGTAACCGGAACATTATAGAACAGGGTAGCCGCCGATGGTGCGGCGCGCCATCCATGCATCATGGGTTTCTTCGCAGGATTGATCCGGCCTGCCCGGCTGCCTGAAAAAGGCGCCCTGAAACGAAAAACCGCCCGATCTCGGGCGGTTTGGCTGGGGATACGCAAATGCGAGCAAATGCGGGCGAATGAGGAAAACGAAGGAAAGTAAACGGACCTTCTAATCTTCCTTATTGCGGCGGCACGTCCAGTATCGGCGCCGGCTGGTACTTGATCGCATCGTGCTGATGGCCTTGCAGGCGATCCTTGTGGCGTATCACTTGCCGGTCGAGCTTGTCGATCATCAGATCGATCGCAGCGTAAAGATCGCTGTCACAGCTCTCGACGAAGATATCTTTGCCCTTCAGATGCAGGTTGATTTCAACCTTTTGACGCTTTTCCTTTTCCTTGTGGTTGTCGACCGAGAGGACCACACTGCCGTCGATGACCTGATCAAAATGTCTTAGCACCCTATCCAGTTTGGTGATCACGTATTCGCGCAACGCAGGCGTTACTTCGAGGTGGTGTCCACTGATCTGCAGATTCATAGTGCTTCTCCAAGCTAGAGGCCGCTTGTTCCGCACGATGACGAAGGTCCGGTCGATCTGTCGGCTTGCCTGAGTCGCCCCCCGGTGACTGACTTCTGGCAGGTCGCATCGGCCGGCCTGTCCGCCAACTGCGGAGCGGCCGGTAAATGCCCGTCGCGGGAGGCGGCGGGCTACAGAGACTTGCGCAGGTTGACTGCCGGAATCTTGAGGGCCTCGCGATACTTCGCAACGGTACGCCGTGCGACCACGAAGCCCTGTTCCGCCAGCAGTTCGGCTATGCGGCTGTCTGAAAGAGGAGATTTCGGGTTTTCCGCTCCTATCAGTTGCTTGATAAGCGCGCGAATCGCCGTAGAAGACGCCGCGCCGCCCGTGTCAGTCGAAACGTGTGATCCGAAGAAGTACTTAAATTCAAGCGTCCCGAATGGGGTCAGCATGTATTTACCGGTTGTCACACGGGAGACAGTTGACTCGTGTAGGCCCAGCGTATCAGCAATTTCTCGCAAAACCAAGGGGCGCATGGCAATTTCGCCGTGGACAAAAAAGCTCTTTTGACGCTCGACAATGGCCTGCGCGACCCTGAGGATCGTTTCGAAACGCTGCTGGATATTTTTGATCAGCCAGCGTGCTTCCTGCAGTTGCTGGCGCAACGATCCGCTGCCCGGATCGCCCCGGTTATTGCGCAGAATATTCGCGTACAGATGGTTGATGCGCAGCTTGGGCACCACCTCTGGATTCAGCTCCGCCTGCCAGCCCTGTGCCGTTTTGCGCACCATGATGTCCGGTACGACATAGTCCGCTTCCGCCTTGCCGTAAGCGGCGCCTGGAAACGGCTCGAGCGAGCGGATCAACACGTGCGCATCGCGTAGATCGTCGTCGTTCGCCTTCAGGTGTTTGCGCAGACGCGTGAAATCGCGCGCCGCGAGCAGTTCCAGATGATGGGCGACGATGTCGAGCGCAAGCGTGCGCGTAGACGAGTGTTCGAGCCGCAGCAATTGCAGCTTGAGGCACTCGGACGCGGAGCGCGCGCCGACACCTGCCGGGTCGAAGCTATGCAGCAGCGCAAGCGCGGCGTTCATTTCGTCCAGATCGACCTCGAGCTCCTCGGGCAGGTCGGTCAGCACTTCCTCGAGCGTAGCGGCGAGATAGCCGTCGTCGTCGAGCGATTCGATCAGGAAGGTGATCAGCGCGCGGTCGCGCTGGCTCGCCTGGGTGACGCGAAGTTGCGCCATCAGGTGATCGCGCAGCGAGGTGCTCGATTCGTGGATTTGCAGCGGCGGCAGATCGTCGTCGTCCGAGGCGTTGCCGGAGCGGCCATAGTCGCCGAGATCCCATTGCGACGCGTCGCCGTTGTTGTCGCTCGCGAGGCCGTTGTACTCGTCGACACCTTGCGGCTCGCCGTTCTCGGCGCGCTCGCTGCTGCTGGTGGACGAAGACGACGTATTGCCGCCCATCTGGTCGGGCGGCGGGGAGGAATTGGGCGACTGGGCGATCAGTGAGCCGTCCGCTGCCACGCGCAGGGGACTCGCGATCCAGTCGTCCTCATTCTCGAGGAGTGGATTCTGCGAGATCGCCATTGCGACTTCCTGCTGCAGTTCGAGCGTGGACAGCTGAAGCAGCCGGATGGACTGCTGCAGTTGCGGGGTCAGCGCAAGATGCTGCGATAGGCGGAGTTGGAGGCTGGCTTTCATGGCAAGTTGAGATTCATTGTAGAGAGTTTGCCACGACCGCGATACATTGCGACACCCGCAATTACGCGTGCGCCCGTTTTCCGGCGGCGTTGGGCGCGGGACGGCCCAGGTCAAAAATGCTGATGTGCGGATGCCGCAAAAGGCCCGGCGGATGCGCGTTCGCACCGCCGGTAATCCCTTGTGCGCTTACATGCGGAAGTGTTCGCCCAGATAGACGCGCCGCACGCTTTCGTTCTCGATGATGTCGCTCGGCGCACCGGCGGCCAGCACGCTGCCGTCGCTGATGATATAGGCGTGGTCACAAATGCCGAGGGTTTCGCGCACGTTGTGGTCGGTGATCAGCACGCCAATATTGCGCTGCTTCAGAAATTTAACGATCTTCTGGATTTCCAGCACTGCGATCGGATCGACGCCCGCGAACGGTTCGTCGAGCAGAATAAAGCTCGGATTGGTGGCCAGCGCACGGGCAATTTCAACCCGCCGCCGCTCGCCGCCCGACAGCGACAGCGCCGGATTCTCACGCAGGTGAGCGATCTGCAGTTCGTCGAGCAAGGCCTCGGTGCGGTTCGTGATGGTGTCCTTGCTGAGCCGCTTGCCGTTGTTTTCGACCTGCAATTCCAGCACCGCGCGAATGTTTTCCTCGACGCTGAGCTTGCGGAACACCGAGGCTTCCTGCGGCAGATACGACAAGCCCAATGACGCGCGCTTGTGAATGGGCAGCAAGCTGATCGACTTGCCGTCCAGGTCGATTTCACCTGCATCGAGCGGCACGAGGCCGACGATCATATAGAACGAGGTGGTCTTGCCGGCGCCGTTGGGGCCAAGCAGGCCGACCACTTCACCGCTTTTCACGTCGAGCGAGACGTCTTTGACGACCGTGCGTGAGCCGTAACGCTTCTTCAGGTTGCGGACCACCAGCGAACTGCTGGTGCCGGCCGGTTTGCGATTGGGGAGGGACGCGGAGGAACTCACTGGTTCGGTGCTCCCTGGATCGTGGTGGACGGCGCGAGCGTGGCCGACGCGCCGTTCAGGGGCGCAGCGCCGCCATTGCGCGGCGCCAGCATGGCGCGCACACGGCCGGTCGGGTTGCCCGGGCCGGCGACGTCCTTACCCGCCTTCGCGGTGTAGAAGTCGCTCTGGCCGTCATAGGTAATGACGCTGCCGTGCACCTGGTCCATCACCGTCGAGAGGCCTTGCAGGCGCTTGACGGTGGCATTGGTGGTGAGCGTGGTCAGATCCTGCTTGCCGTCGTAGTCGATCCGGATGGCCGTGCCTTCGATGTATTCATCGAGGCCTTCGCGCTTCTGGCGGAAATACGACAGATTGCCGCCGCTCGAGGTGCCGGTGGCGTATTGATAGCCCTGCGGATCTTGCGTCACTTCGACCCGATCGGCCCTGATCACGATCGTGCCTTTGGTGGCGACTACGTGGCCGGTGAAGATGTTGACCTGTTTGAGGTCGTCGTAAGTCATGTTGTCCGCTTCGACGTTCAGCGGCTTGTCCTTATCGGCGCGGTCGGCGTGCGCAAGCGGCGCGAAGCCGGCAAGCGGCAGCGCGACAATCAGCGCAGCGAGTCCGGCGCGGCACGCGGACAGGGTGCGCGAGCGGCCGGTATCAAAACGGGGGAACGATTCGTTCATGCAGTCACGCCTGGAATGGATTACCCGGGTTGCTTGGGCGAGCTGACGGAGCCTTCGGACGCGGCAATCGCGCCCTTCACATTGCCGAACAGCTGCATCACCCGGGTGACGTTGTTGTAGTTCATGCCGCTGGCAGTCATCACAGACATGCCGCGCTGAAGTTTAACCGGCTTTTCGGTCTCGATCACATCGTCGTTGACCAGCACCCTAAAATGCTGCGAATCTGCCTGCATCTGCGGATCGCCGTTCCCGGCCGCCCGTATGATGCGCGCGTTGTCGTACAGATTGACGATCGAGGCGTCGCCGTTGACCGTGCCGGTGTCGCCTGTTGCGGTGACGATCGGCTTGCCGGGCTGGAAGGCGCGCATGGCCGGCTTGACCAGGTCGCTCAGCTCGTCATCCTCGTAATGAATCAGGGACTGGGCGGTCAGACGGTATTGCGTCGAGCCCGACTGATCAAGTTCGGAAACCGAGAAGTTGTCCGCGAAGTAGTCGGGCGTGTGCTCCTTGGGGCGCAGCACGCCTTCGTTCTGCCGCGGCAGCGTGGCTTGCAGCAACCACCATGTAATGCCGGCGAGCGCGGCCATCGCGACGAGCGGGATCAGTGAGGTCCAGCGAAACCGATTCATCCGACGAGGCCTCGCTGTTCGCCGCTACAGGCTGCCGCGAGCAGCGCGTCGTATTTGTTCTGGGCGCGCAGCAGCGTATCGACGACTTCGCGCGCCGCGCCGTGGCCGCCGCGCGCTTCGCTGACCCAATGGGCGCGCGCGATCACTTCAGGATGCGAATTGGCCGGCGCCGCCGCGAAGCCGACCTTCAGCATCACGCCGAGATCGACCCAGTCGTCGCCCATGTAGCCGCATTCTTCCGCACTGATGCCGGTTTGTTGCAAAAGGTCGGCGAACGCCTGCGGTTTGTCCTGCACGCCCTGATAGACGTGGCTGATATTCAGTTCCTTGACCCGCGCCGCGACGATGCCCGACTTGCGCCCGGTAATGATCGCCGTTTCGATGCCGGCCTGGCGCAGCAGTTTCATGCCGTGGCCGTCCATCGAGTTGAAGGCCTTCATCGTGTCGCCTTCCGCCGTGAACAGCAGGCCGCCGTCGGTCAGCACGCCGTCGACGTCGAAAATCATCAGCTTGACGCGGCTTGCGCGTTCAGTGGCGGTAAGGGGGGCGACAGCCATCAGATCACCTTTTTCGAGAACAGGTCGTGCATGTTGAGTGCGCCGATCAGCTTGCCTGCTTCGTCGACGACCAGCATCTGATTGATGCGGTGGCGCTCCATCAGTTCCACGGCTTCGACGGCAAGTTGATCCGGACCGATGGTGCGCGGGCCGGCGGTCATGACCGAGCCAATCGACAGTTCGCGGAAATCGCCGTCGCGTTCGAGCACGCGGCGCAAGTCGCCGTCGGTGAAAATGCCGGTGACGTGATCATTGTGATCGACGATCGCCGTCATGCCCATGCGCTTGGCGGTCAACTGGAACAACGCCTCGCGCACGGTTGCGTCAGGCGTCACCTTCGGCACCTGGTCGTCGGTGCGCATCACGTCGCGCACATAAGTCAGCAGGCGGCGGCCAAGCGCGCCGCCCGGATGCGAGCGGGCGAAGTCGTCCCGGCCAAAGCCGCGCGCGTCCAGCACCGCGACCGCGAGCGCATCGCCGAGCGCGAGCGCGGCGGTGGTGCTGGCAGTGGGCGCAAGATTCATCGGACAGGCTTCTTTTGACACGCCAGAATTCAGATGAACGTCGGCCAGTTGTGCGAGACTCGACGACGGACGGCCCGTCATCGCAATCAGCTTCGCGCCGAGCCGCTTGATGAGCGGCAGGATCGCCACGAGTTCTTCGGTTTCACCGGAATTGGACAGCGCGAGGAACACGTCGTCTGCCGTAACCATGCCGAGGTCGCCATGACTCGCTTCCGCCGGGTGAACGAAGAACGCCGGTGTGCCGGTGCTGGCGAGCGTGGCCGCAAGCTTGCGGGCCACGTGGCCGGATTTGCCGATGCCGGAAACGACGACGCGTCCACGGCAACCCAGGATGAAGTCGACCGCCCCGACGAAACCATCGTCGAGTTGATCGCGAAGCGCGCGCACGGCGTCCGCTTCGATGTCGAGCACGTCACGAGCGAGCGCGAGTGCCCGGTCGCCATTGATTTTCGCTATCATTCGCGGAGTATAGCAAAGGCGCTTGTTCGCCGCGCCGGGCCTGCTGTGCCAAGCCGCTGTCTTTATTGCTGCCTTTACCGGCCCCTCAACCTTGTCGCACGGCCTTTCTCGTGCGCGGTTCCGCTGACGAACGAGGACGCTTTACCGATGCGTTTTAGCCGATGATTTCCCCCCTCGAAATGACGCTGTTCCTGCTGCTGGCATCAGTGGCCGGAGTGGTGACTTTTCGCTTTCTGAATCTTCCACCGATGCTCGGCTATCTGACGGTCGGCATCGTCGTCGGGCCGCACGCGTTCGGGTTGATTCCCGACTCGGTGGGCGCGCAGAACCTGGCCGAGTTCGGCGTTGTGTTCCTGATGTTTTCGATCGGGCTGGAGTTTTCGCTTTCCAAACTGCGTTCGATGCGCCGGCTCGTGTTCGGCTTAGGTTTGTTGCAGGTGATCGGCACGATTGCCGTGGCGGTCACGCTCGGCTTCGTGCTCGAGCGCTGGGTGCACATTACGTGGCAGGCAAGCGTGGCGCTGGGCGGCGCGTTGGCGATGTCGTCGACGGCGATCGTCAGCAAGATGCTGGCCGAGCGGCTCGAGATCGAAACCGAGCACGGCCGCAACATCTTCGGTGTGCTGCTGTTCCAGGATCTGGCGGTGGTGCCGCTGTTGATCGTCATCGCGGCGCTGGGCGGCGATTCGAAAGACCTCGTCAGTGCGCTCGGGGTAGCCGCGATCAAGATCGTCGTGGCGTTGGCGCTATTGTTAATAGTGGGTCAGCGCTTCATGACGCGCTGGTTCAACGTCGTCGCGCGCCGCCGTTCGCAGGAACTGTTCATTCTCAACCTGCTGCTGGTGACGCTCGGCGCGGCGTTCATCACGGATAAGTTCGGCCTGTCGCTTGCGCTCGGCGCGTTCATCGCCGGCATGTTGATCGCCGAAACGCCGTACCGCCATCAGGTGGAAGAGGACATCAAGCCGTTTCGCGACGTGCTGCTGGGCCTCTTCTTCGTCACAACCGGCATGCTGCTGAATCCGCGTGTGATCTGGGAGCATCCGTTCATCGTGCTCGGGTTTCTGGTCGGCCCGATCCTGCTGAAGGCGGTGATGGTGACCGGGCTCTCGCGCCTCTTCGGTGCGTCGCCGGGTGTCGCGATGCGCACCGGTATCGGCCTCGCGCAAGCCGGCGAGTTCGGCTTCGTGCTGCTGAACCTGATTCTCGACAAGCATCTTGTCGACGCCACCCTGTTGCAGGCGATTCTCGCGGCGATGCTGCTGTCGATGCTGGCTGCGCCCTTCATGATCCAGAACGCTGATCGAATCGTGCTACGGTTGTCGTCGACTGAATGGATGATGCAGTCCTTGCAGATGACGCGCATTGCAACGCAGAGCCTGAAGCAAAGCGGTCACGTGATCATTTGCGGCTACGGCCGGGCCGGGCAGAATCTGGCGCGCATGCTGGAGCATGAAGGTTTGTCGTATGTCGCGTTGGACCTGGACCCCGATCGCGTGCAGGCCGCTGCGGCGGCGGGTGAGTCCGTGGTGTTCGGCGATGCGGGGCGGCGCGAATCGCTGCTCGCCGCCGGTATCCATCGCGCCGCGGCGATTGCGATTACCTATGCGAACACGCCGTCGGCATTGCGCGTGCTACACAATATTCACGAGCTTGAGCCGACGCTGCCGGTGATCGTTCGTACCGTCGACGACGCCGACCTGGAAAAGCTGCTGGCCGCCGGCGCGACCGAAGTGATTCCGGAAATCGTCGAGGGCAGCCTGATGCTGGCTTCGCACACGCTGGTGCTGATGGGTGTGCCGATGCGGCGCGTGGTGCGGCGTGTCGAGGAAATGCGCGACGAGCGCTACGCGCTGCTGCGCGGCTATTTCCACGGCGCGGACGACATGGAAGACGACGACGGCCACGAACAGGTGCGGCTACAATCGGTGCCGGTCGACGAAAACTCGGACGCGGTGGGCCGAACGCTGGCGGAATTGGGCCTGTTCGATCTGGGCGTCGAGGTGACGGCCATTCGGCGGCACGGCATTCGCGGCGTCGAACCGGACCCGTCCACCAAGCTGCGTGCGAGCGACATCGTGGTGTTGCGCGGTCTGCCCGAACAGTTGGCCGAAGCCGAAGAGTTGCTGTCTAAGCATCGCCGCGCGGGCGCCGCTGCGGCCTAACAACAACGGTGCGACCGGCGTGGCGTTGCCTGGTGTGGTTTCGGCGAGGCCGGTGTTGCGGCCACGGCTGAGCCGCTCGCGCCGCGTCGGCCGAACCTGATTTAGCCTTTCATCGGACCCGCCGAGGTCCATCCGGAGACATCATGTCCAACGCGCTCGCGAGCGCGCCGCTCGATGCGGCCGACTACATTAAAAGCCACATTCGCACGGTGCCCGACTGGCCGCTGCCGGGCGTGCAGTTTCGCGATATCACGCCGCTCCTGCAGGAGCCGAAGTCGCTGCGTGTGCTGATCGATCTGTTCGTCCAACGCTATATCGACGCGAAGCTCGACTACGTCGCCGGGCTGGATGCGCGCGGCTTCATCATCGGGCCGATTCTGGCTTACGAGCTGAACCTCGGCTTCATTCCGATCCGCAAGCAGTGCAAGCTGCCGTACAAGCGGGTCGCGCAGTCCTATGAGCTTGAGTACGGCACTGCGACCGTCGAGATTCACGAAGACGCCTGCAAGCCGGGCGACCGCGTCGTGATCATGGACGATCTGATCGCCACCGGCGGCACGATGATGGCCGGCAAGATTCTGCTCGAGCGGCTCGGCGCGGTGGTGATAGAAGGGGCGGCGATTATCGATCTGCCTGACCTCGGTGGCTCGAAGCTGCTGCGTGAAGGCGGCCTGCCGCTCTATACGGTGACTGAATTCGGCGGCCATTGAGCGCCGGATGCCAACTTCTTCCTGGACACAACGAAGGTAAGAAAAGATGCCCAACTTCCTGTTGTTCCTCGCGACCTCGATCGCTATCACCATGGCGCCCGGCCCCGACAACCTGCAAGTGCTCGCGCGTGGCATCTCGCAAGGCCGCGCGGCGGGCCTCGTCGCCGCGCTCGGCTTTGCCGCCGGCATCACATTCCACACCACGCTGGCCGCGCTTGGCGTGGCCGCGTTGCTGCGTTCGTCGCCGGTTGCGTTTGAGGTGATCAAGCTGGCGGGCGCCGCGTATCTGATCTGGATCGGCATCAAGGCGCTGCGCAGCCAGGGTCTCGCCACCGCGCACGAACGCGCGCC
Source organism: Paraburkholderia sediminicola (assembly GCF_902859805.1). Lineage (GTDB taxonomy): Bacteria > Pseudomonadota > Gammaproteobacteria > Burkholderiales > Burkholderiaceae > Paraburkholderia > Paraburkholderia sediminicola. Next base: position 299,053 of record NZ_CADIKC010000005.1, read on the forward strand.
GCAACCGTTGATGGCGGTGTTTCGCCAGAGCGTGCTCGGCAATCTGCTGAATCCGAAGGTGACGCTGTTCTTCGTCGTGTTCCTGCCGCAATTCGTGCAGCCGCACGGCACGCAAAGCGTCACGGTGCAGATGCTCGAACTCGGCGTGTTGTTCATGCTGCAGACCGTGGTGGTGTTTTCGCTGTTCGGCGTGTGCGCGGGGATGATCGGCGGCTGGTTGAAGCGCCGGCCGCGCGTGGGTGTGTGGCTTGATCGGCTTGCCGGTGCGACGTTTATCGCAATCGGCATTCGCGTCGCCTTGCGTGATTGAAGCGATTGAATCGACAGGACACGGCCTGACGCCAACCGAACGCGCCAGAAGACCAGTTTGGAGTTTTGAATGACTTTGCCTTGCATCACCGCCGCGCGCCACTTCGACACACAGGCGCATCTGCCGTTCTGGATCGACGCCGAGCAGGTTGGCTGGATTCGCTCGACGGATGTGTCCTTGCTTGCGCGCTGGCCCGATGTGTTTGAGATCGACAGTGGTGAACAAAGGGGCATCACGCTCGCGCCTGTGTTCAATACGGTCGATCTGCGCAGTGCAGCGCTCGGTTCCGTGATCGGCGCACTTGCCGCCGAGGGCCGTATTCCCGGCTGGCGCAACGAGACTTACGCGATCCGCAACGCGTTCGATGCGCCGCCGCTCGCCTACATCGAACGCGCGGCGTCGCGCTTCTTTGGCACGATGACCTACGCGGTGCATCTGAACGGCGTCGTAGAATACGCGGATGGCGCCCCGCGGATGGCCGCCCCGCAATTGTGGATCGCGCGCCGCAGCGACACCAAGGCCACCGACCCGGGCATGCTCGACAATGTCGTGGCAGGCGGGATCGGCTGGGGCTTCGGCATCGAGACGACGATCATCAAGGAGTGCTGGGAAGAAGCCGGTATTCCCGAGGAGATCGCCGCGCGCGCCACGGCCGGCCGCACCGCGCATGTGCTGCAATCGTTGCCGGAAGGCACGCAGGCCGAACAGATTTTTATCTACGACCTCGCGCTGCCGGCTGATTTCGCGCCGCGCAATCAGGACGGCGAAGTGGGTGAACACCGGCTCGCGCGCATTGACGAAGTGGCGCGCTGGATCGAAGAAGGCGCAATGACCGTGGATGCGAGTCTCGCCACGCTGGATTGCCTGCTGCGCCGCCGCTGGATCGACGAAGACGCGTGTCCGGGCATTGAGACGCTGTTCGCGCCGCCGGTGCTTGCATAAGCGCTAGTCAGGCGCAGGTGCAGTTTCGGCGGACGAGCCAGATTACGCTGTAGCACGCTGCATCGAATAAGACACACCGAACAAACTACGCACTGAAGAAGGGAGTCACCCAGGTCATGTCGACCGATCACAGCTTTATCCTCAAACTGTCGTGCGCCGACCGGCCCGGCATCGTCCACGCGGTTTCGGGCTTTCTGTTCGAGCGTGGCAGCAATATTCTCGACTCCGCGCAGTTCGGCGACAGCCGCACCGGCGAGTTCTTCATGCGCGTGCATTTCCAGCAGGTCGGCGGCGATCCGGGCCAGGATGTGTTGCGTACGTCGTTCGCCGCGCTCGCTGAGCAGTTCGGTATGCGCTGGGAATTGCACGATGCGTCGGTGAAGCCGCGCGTCGTCATCATGGTGTCGAAGATCGGTCATTGCCTGAACGACCTGCTGTTCCGCTATCGCACCGGCCAATTGGGTATCGAGATTCCGGCGATCATCTCGAACCACAAGGAGTTCTATCAGCTCGCGGCCAGCTACGACATTCCGTTCCATCACTTCCCGCTGATGGGCGGCACGCCCGACGCGAAGGCCGCGCAGGAAGCGCGCGTGCTTGAGGTGATCGACGAGCATCAAGCCGATCTGGTGGTGCTCGCGCGCTATATGCAGATTCTGTCGCCGCAACTGTGCGAATCGCTGGCCGGCCGCGCGATCAATATTCACCACTCGTTCCTGCCGAGCTTCAAAGGCGCGAAGCCTTATTACCAGGCGTTCGATCGCGGCGTGAAGCTGATCGGTGCAACGGCCCACTACGTGACGACGGATCTCGACGAAGGTCCGATCATCGAGCAAGGCGTGGAGCGGGTCGACCACAGCATGACGCCGGAGCAACTGACGGCGATCGGCCGCGACGTCGAATGCGTGACGCTTGCGCGCGCGGTGAAATGGCACGTTGAGCATCGCGTCGTGTTGAACGGCAGCAAGACGGTGGTGTTTCGTTAAACGTAGTTGATGCACTTGCAGTGGGGCGGCCAAACGTGGCCGCATCACCCCGCTGCAAGTTTGCGCCGAACGAGTCGGCGCTCCCTCTTGAGATCATGACCGCATTGCGGAGCCACCCGCATTGCGCGCGTCCGGCGCGAGCCGTGCGTTTTGTGCGGAACGGCGGCGCGCATTCAGTTTCTTCAGCCAGATCAATAGTCCCGTTGCGCTCAGCACGGCGACCGCAATCCCCATCGCGCTAATCAGGATCCGTCCACCGAGACCGAGGATGCGTCCCGAATGCAGAGGGAATTGCACCTGCATGAAGATGTCGCCCGCCGTTCCCTTGCCGGGAATCTGCGCGCCGAGTTGCTTGCCGGTGGCCGCGTCCCAATACATCCACGGATTGCCGAGGCCGAGATCGCCGTGATCGTTGCCGGTTGCGTAGAAGCCGACGCCGTAGGCGTGCAGGATTTCCGCGTAGTAGACGCCGCCCGGCGGCACTTTCAGGTTCTGCGCCTTACCGGCTTGCTCGGCTAGCTGCACGATGTGCTCGCGGCTCAGTACCTGATCGCCGGGCTGCGGTGCACGCAGAATTTCGGGGTTGTTGATCGGATCCGGCGTGAGCTTCGAGACTAGCGACACGGCTGGCCGAACGACCGGCCCGGAGAGATTCATCGATACCGACGTTAGCGCGACGATCACCAGCAGGCCCCAGATCCACACGCCGCCTGAGCGATGCAAATCGAAGGTGAGTGCATAGCCGCCGCGCCCGAAGCGAAATGCGAACGACTTGCGCCATGCCTTGAAACTCGGAAACGACAGCCATAGCGCGATCACGCTATCGAACAGCCATACGATCCCAACGATGCCCATTAGCCAGGTGCCGATATCGACGCCACCGGTGAACGGCAATTGCAGCGTGTAGTGCAGTTTGTAGATGAACGGAATCAGATTGAGCCGCGCGAGTGAAACAGCGCCCCATTCGCGTCGGCCCTGGATGTCGCCCGTGGCGGGATCGACGGCAATCTGGTTGAAGTCGAGTGGATAGGGCTGTTTGGTCGCGGGGTTGGACCGCGGCAGCACCATCATCTGCAGCGTGTGGCCGGGTTCGGCGTCGAGCGGCAGATACGTTACCTCCAGGCGCGGATCAGCCGCTTCGACGCGGCGCGCCAGTTCGAGTCCTGACAGCGCCGGACCGGCGGTGCGCGCTTTGAAGAACGACGGGTTCAGCGCCGCATCGAGTTCGTGATCCCACGCGATGATCGCGCCGGTCAGGCCGGCGACGAACAGAAACAGCGCAATGGCGACACCGAACCAGCGGTGCAGGCGGACGAGTTGCCGCCTCATGGGCGAGCCGATGGAACGAGAAACGAGGAGAAACAGCGAGTCACGATGTCAGGATGCAAATGGGAATTGTTCGCATCTTATGTGAATCAAGTGGTCCGCTGCAAGTTTTCTGTAAGTGACTGGCGCCGCGTGGATCTGGCCTGCTGAAGACCGCTGGCGTAAAAAAAGCGGCACCGAAGTGTCGCTTTTCGCCCGTCCGTCAAGCCTGCATCGCAGGCGGGGCGACGCTCACACCAGCCGCAGATAAATCAGTTCGCGCTTGATATACGCATAGAAGATCGGCGCAGCAACCACCCCGGGGATGCCGAACGCGGCTTCCATCACGAGCATCGCGATCAGCAGTTCCCAGGCGCGCGCCTCGATCTGACCACCGACAATGCGCGCGTTCAGGAAGTACTCCAGCTTGTGAATCAGGATCAGGAAAACCAACGACATGATCGCTGCCGGAAAACTCACCGAGAGCGCCACGGCGACGATGATCGTGTTCGAGATCAGATTGCCGATCACCGGCAGCAAACCGACGATAAACGTCACCAGCACGAGCGTTTTGGAGAGCGGCAGCGTGTCGTGAAAGATTGGCAGGATCACCAGCAGGAAGATGCCGGTGAAGACCGCATTGATCGCGGAAATCTTCACCTGAGCGAATACGATGCGGCGGAAGGCGTCGGCGAAACGTGTCACGCGCGTGACGAACGCCGTGGACAGCGGCAGCCGCTGCATATGCTTCTGCGCTCCGACCGCGATGATCGCGCCGATGATCATGCCGATCAGGATGTGCGTGAAGCCGCGTGCCGCAGTCTTGCCGCTTTGCTGCAGCATGTTCGCGTGCGTCTGCATCAGCTCGGCCGCCTTGGTCTTCATCTGGTCGGTATCGACCGGCAGATAGTTGGCGACGAATTGCGGAATCCGGCCGCGCGCCTGGTCGATTAGCTGCATCGCCTGGTCGAGCAGTTTCTGCACGCTCGGCACGTCGCTCTCGAAATGTTCGATGATACCGAGCGTCAGCCCCGTCAGTGCACCGACTATCACTGTCGAGAGGATCACGACCGCGAGCCAGCGCGCACGCTGACTCGACATATGCCGCTCGATGCGCGGCGCGATGGTATGCACGAGTTGAAACACGAGCAGCCCGGCGAGCAAGGCGCCGAGCAGCTTCAGTTCGATGACCGCCCACATTCCGATCAGCATCAGCACGTAACTGCCGATTTCGACCGCCGACAGCTTCGGCAGGCTCATGTCGCTAGTCAGCCTGACCGGGCGTGGGCGTAGGTCTCGCACTTGCCCGTCGTCGCTCGCCTGATTCCGCTTGGCCATGGCTTATTCTGTCTCCAACCCGTGTTGTGCAGCGTTACTTTCTACTGGCAATGCGTTTCAGCAGCGGCGCCAGATACTTACCGGTAAAACTTGCCTTCGACTTGGCAACCTGCTCCGGCGTGCCTTGCGCAATGATCTGACCGCCGCCCGCTCCGCCCTCGGGGCCGAGATCGATAACCCAGTCGGCGGTCTTTATTACATCGAGATTATGCTCGATGATCACGACGGTATTACCCTGGTCTCGCAAACGATGAATGACTTCCAGCAGCAATGCGATGTCGTGAAAGTGCAGACCGGTGGTCGGCTCGTCCAGGATGTATAGCGTGCGACCCGTGTCGCGCTTGCTCAGTTCCAACGAAAGTTTGACCCGCTGTGCCTCGCCGCCCGACAGGGTAGTGGCCGACTGCCCCAGCCGGATATAGCCGAGACCGACGTCCAGCAAGGTTTTCAGCTTGCGCGCGACGACCGGCACCGGCTTGAAGAACTCGTACGCATTCTCCACCGTCATGTCGAGCACTTCGCTGATGTTCTTGCCTTTGTACTGGACGTCCAGCGTTTCGCGGTTGTAGCGCTTGCCATGGCAGACGTCGCAGGGAACGTAGACGTCCGGCAAAAAGTGCATTTCCACCTTCAGCACGCCGTCGCCCTGGCAGGATTCGCAGCGGCCGCCCTTCACGTTGAACGAGAAGCGGCCCGCTTCGTAGCCGCGTTCTTTCGCCGCAGGGACGCCCGCGAACAGTTCGCGAATCGGCGTGAACAGGCCCGTGTACGTAGCCGGATTCGAGCGCGGCGTGCGGCCGATCGGCGACTGGTCGACGTTGATGACCTTATCGAAGTGCTCGAGACCTTCGATCGATTCGTACGGCGCCGGCTCGGTGGATGAGCCATACAGGTGATGCGCGACCGCGTGGTACAGCGTGTCGTTGATCAGCGTGGACTTGCCGGAACCGGACACGCCGGTCACACAGGTCAGCAGACCGACCGGCAGATCGAGCGAGACGTGCTGCAGATTGTTGCCGTACGCCTCGACGATGCGCAGACGCCGCTCGTCCGGCTCCTTGCGCTCGTCCGGGAATTCGATGTTGCGGGCGCCGGACATGTACTGCCCGGTCATCGACGCCGCGTTCGCTTCCACCTGCTTGGGCGTGCCTTCGGCGATCACCATGCCGCCGTGTTCGCCCGCGCCCGGACCCATGTCGACCACATAGTCGGCCATGCGAATCATGTCTTCATCGTGCTCGACGACGATCACCGAGTTGCCCAGATCGCGCAAATGCTTGAGCGTGGCGATCAGCCGGTCGTTGTCGCGCTGATGCAGACCGATCGACGGCTCGTCGAGCACGTACATCACGCCCGTCAAACCCGAACCGATCTGCGAGGCGAGGCGAATCCGCTGCGCTTCACCGCCCGACAGCGTTTCCGCGCTGCGCTCCAGCGACAGGTAGTCGAGCCCGACGTTATTCAGGAACATCAGCCGCGCGACGATTTCCTTGACGACCTTGTCGGCGATCTCACGCTTCGAGCCTTCGAGCCGCAGCGTCTGAAAATAGCCGAGCGCGTCGCGCAACGGCCAGCCGCTGATTTCGAAGATGCCGCGCGCGTCGCTGTTCGAGCCGATTCGCACGAAACGGGCTTCCCGGCGCAGCCGCGTACCGGCGCAAGCCGGGCAGGGCTGGTTGTTCTGATACTTGGCGAGCTCCTCGCGCACCGCGACCGAATCGGTCTCGCGATAACGCCGCTCCAGATTCGGGATGATCCCTTCGAACACATGCTCGCGCACGGAAGTACGGCCGCGTTCGTTGATGTACGAGAACGGAATCTCCTGCTTGCCCGAACCGAACAGCAGAATCTTGCGGACTTTCTCCGGCAGGTCTTCGACGGCCGTGTCGATGTCGAACTCGTAGAACGCCGCGAGACTCTGCAGCATCTGGAAGTAAAACTGATTACGCCGATCCCAGCCCTTCACCGCGCCCGCCGCCAGCGACAGCGACGGATGCGCGACAACCCGCTTCGGATCGAAGAAGGTGATCTGGCCGAGGCCGTCGCACTCCGGGCACGCGCCCATCGGGTTGTTGAACGAGAAGAGGCGCGGCTCCAGTTCCTGCAGCGAATACGAGCAGATCGGGCAAGCGAACTTCGAGCTGAACAGATGCTCCTTGTCCGTATCCATTTCCAGCGCGATTGCGCGGCCGTCGGCGAGACGCAGTGCCGTTTCGAACGATTCGGCGAGGCGCTGCTTCATATCGCCGCGCACTTTCAGCCGGTCGACGACGACGTCGATCGTGTGCTTGTCGTTTTTCTTGAGCTTGGGCAGCGAGTCGACTTCATAGATCTTCGCGACGCCTTCGTTTGCGGTGCCGCCGCCCGAACGGACGCGAAAGCGGATGAAGCCCTGCGCCTGCATCTCTTCGAAAAGCTCGACGTGCTCGCCTTTGCGGTTCGCCACCACTGGCGCGAGGATCATCAGCTTGGTCTCTTCCGGCAGCGCGAGCGCCGCGTCGACCATCTGCGAGACGCTTTGCGCTTCCAGCGGAATTTCGTGGTCCGGACAGTACGGCGTGCCGACCCGTGCGAACAATAGCCGCAGATAGTCGTGAATTTCGGTGACGGTGCCGACTGTGGAACGCGGATTGTGCGAGGTCGCCTTCTGTTCAATCGAAATCGCCGGCGACAGGCCTTCGATCAGATCGACATCCGGCTTTTCCATCAACTGCAGGAACTGGCGGGCGTAGGCGGAGAGACTTTCGACGTAGCGCCGCTGTCCTTCCGCGTAGAGCGTGTCGAACGCCAGCGACGATTTACCCGAGCCGGATAGGCCCGTAATCACGACGAGCTTGTGACGTGGGAGGTCGAGATTGACGTTCTTCAGGTTGTGGGTGCGAGCCCCACGGATACGGATTTGTTCCACGCGTTATTCCAAGACTTGGCCCGTGACCTGGCGGAAAGAGGAGGAGGCTAAACCTGCTACTATAACGACTTTTCACGACCGCCGTTACGGCTTCCTGACAGCCCGAAGAGGGTGCAAGGCAAGCTGTAAGGCTGCGGTCCAGCGCCGCGGGAAAGAGGTCTAACTGGGGCCATTTTTCGCGAGTACAGGCGCCGCGAGGCGCCGGACGAGCGTCTGGCAAGGCCGCCGGCCCGAATGCCGCGCCGTATGTTTGCCGCCCCGCTCATTCAAAGAACGTTCCCGATGTCCAATCCGTCCGCTACATCCTCACGCATGAGCGCGCCTGAAATGCGCGCGACCGTGTCGCTCGCCGCCATCTTCGCGCTGCGCATGCTCGGTCTCTTCATGATCATGCCGGTGTTCTCGATCTACGCGAAGACCATCCCCGGCGGCGACAACGTGCTGCTGGTGGGCATCGCGCTTGGTGCGTACGGCGTGACGCAGTCGATGCTGTACATCTTCTATGGCTGGATCTCCGACAAGATCGGCCGCAAACCGGTCATTGCGACCGGTCTCCTGATTTTCGCGCTTGGCAGCTTTGTCGCGGCGGGCGCGCACGACATGACGTGGATCATTGTCGGGCGGGTGATTCAGGGCATGGGCGCGGTGTCGTCCGCGGTGATCGCGTTTATCGCCGACCTGACCTCCGAAGAGCATCGCACCAAGGCGATGGCGATGGTCGGCGGCAGTATTGGCGTTTCGTTCGCGGTGGCGATTGTCGGTGCGCCGATCGTGTTCCAGTGGGTCGGCATGAGCGGTTTGTTCACGCTGGTCGGCATCTTCTCGATTCTGGCGATCGGTCTGGTGCTTTGGGTCGTTCCGGATGCGCCCAAACCCGTTCACGTGCGCGCGCCTTTCGCCGAGGTGCTGCATAACGTCGAACTGCTGCGCCTGAATTTTGGCGTGCTCGTGCTGCATGCCACGCAAACCGCGTTGTTCCTGGTTGTGCCGCGCATTCTCGAAGCTGGCGGCCTGCCGGTCGCTTCGCATTGGAAGGTTTATTTGCCGGTGATGGGCCTCTCTTTCGTGATGATGGTCCCGGCGATCATCGCCGCGGAAAAGCGCGGAAAAATGAAAATCGTGCTGCTTTCCGCGATCGGTCTTATCCTGATCGGACAGTTGTTGTTGGGCGTCGCACCGCATACGATTCTGACTGTGGCAGCGATCCTCTTTGTCTACTTTTTGGGCTTCAATATTCTTGAAGCGTCGCAGCCTTCGCTAGTGTCGAAACTGGCGCCGGGAACCCGCAAGGGCGCGGCGGCGGGCGTGTACAACACCACGCAGTCGATCGGTCTTGCGCTGGGTGGGGTGGTCGGCGGGTGGCTGCTTAAAGTGGACGGTCAGAGCGCGGTCTTTTTCACTTGCTCGGGGCTCGTCTTTTGCTGGCTTATAATCGCGGCAAATATGAAACAGCCGCCGCGCAAGGCGTAAGAGCGCCTCCAACCCAGGCGCTTTGCGCCAGGCCCCCGAGGGGGCAAGGAAACTTGGGACGGCCCGGCGTTTCTTGACAGAACTCACCCGGTGGCGGGCAGAGGCGCAGTTCTGGTCTCCGGCCTGCCGGCCATGAGACGCGAACCGCGCGTTGCCGCGCCGCCCGTAACAGAATCAACAGGAGAAACTCATGGCATCCGTGAACAAGGTCATTCTCGTCGGCAATCTCGGAGCCGATCCGGAAGTCCGTTATCTTCCGAGCGGCGACGCACTGGCGAACATCCGCCTTGCGACAACGGACCGGTACAAGGACAAGACGTCCGGCGAAATGAAGGAAGCAACCGAATGGCACCGTGTGGTGTTCTTCGGCCGGCTTGCTGAAATCGTGAACGAATATCTGAAGAAGGGTTCGTCGGTGTACCTGGAAGGGCGCATCCGCACCCGCAAGTGGCAGGCTCAGGACGGCACCGACCGTTACTCGACCGAAATCGTTGCCGAGCAGATGCAAATGCTGGGCGGCCGTGGCGGTTCGACGGGCGGCGGCGGTGGTGGTGACGAAGGTGGTTACAGCCGCGGTGAGCCGTCGGAGCGTAGCGGCGGCGGTGGTGGCCGTGCGGTCTCGGGCGGCGGCGCTTCGCGTGGTGGCAGCGGTGGCGGCGGTGGTGGTTCGAGCCGTCCTAGTGCGCCGGCTGGTGGTGGGTTTGATGAAATGGATGACGATATTCCGTTCTAAACGGAACATGACGCACTGATGTAAAGACGGCTCCGGGTTCTCTCGGGGCCATTTTTTATGGTGCTTTGATCCGATAACCGGAACATCCGGTGTTGGTAAAAAATCGGCCCCAGGTCATCAATGGGGCGCTCATTTGTGCCCCCACTCGATTGGCGATATCCGCCTTGAGCTGGGTGCCTGTAGTCTTCGCAACGCCTGCTTCCGGTAGGACTCGCCCGGATGGCATTTGGCACCCATCCCCGCAACTTCAGAATATCTGGGTCCACGCCAGCGCCGTCGTGGACGGCACCAAGCCGGCGACTGCATTGTGGTGCCCGAACAGCTGTACCCCACGCCACACCTGGTTTTGAGTCGCCACAATACGGACCCTCGCCGTAAACGTGGCAAGACCCGTACCGCAAGTGGACAAATAAACTCGCGCCGATACCGCACCCCCAGCCATGCAGCCATGCACCGTGGCGAGAAAAACAGATTCATTGATATCCACCGTGCCGGAAGCCGCATTCCCGATTTCGGTGTCGTTGCCATGCGCCACGACAATGATTGTCGAGCCGTTGGGAATATTGAGGCCGCCCTGGCTCACCTGCGCCCATGAATATCGGGTGACCGCATTCCCCCAGGCAGGATCAAGCTGCGTTTGACGAATATCGGCATCGGTAGACATTTCGAGTACGTACACCATGATTGCGCACCTCACTGTCGAACTAAGTGTTTGTCGGAACAACCTGAGTCTTCGCGAGACTCGAGGTCATCCTAGGTCCGCATACAATCGAAAACGATAGGCCAAACGTCGTGGATGGAGGCACGTGTCTTTTGGGACAACGCGGACTGAGATCTGCTTCACGTATTGAGCGTTTCACCGAAGTACATCGGCATCTCCCGGACGGAAAAAGTACGTGTTGCACGCACGCTGCGGGGATCACGCCGCCGCCAAAGTCAAAAAATCGTCACCGCCTGAGGTGCTCCAGCGCATCTCTCATCGGCACACTGGAAACGACAATCGGCCCAGTGAACGGCGTATCCAGATCGACGATCACGTAGATAGCGGAAGCAATAGAAACTGCTCCAAGCGAAATCATGACCAGTGCCAATGCATTGCGCGGCGCAATCAATCCGAAGCTGAGAAAAATCACGCACAACCAGAACGTCAACGTCATCAAAAAAGGCATGGAAATTGAGCTGTGCGCTTCCTCGATAATCTTCCATCGGGCGTCCACCGTCCGCCGATATTGCGTCAAGGCGTCATCGAGCGCGCGCTGCTGTAGTGGATCGTGCGCTCGCAGTTGTCGTAGCTGCCTGCCCACCGCGGTCAGCATATCGCCGAGCCGCACGTTCTCCAGCTTCTGCGTGTCGTCCTGTGTTCCGATGTTCCTCGGATAGTCACCGGCGGGAGGCGGCTCGCCTGGCCATGTCGACGCAATCGCCGCTGCGGTGTACGCGCGCAGCAGGTTACGGGCCTCATCGGTGTCGCTGCCATATTCCCGCAGGGTCGTGTCGAACTCGATCAGGTCCGCTGCATAGGTGCGTAAATCATTCGACTCGGTATCGAAACTGGATTTCGCGGACGCCGTCATCAACCCGAGCACCAAAGCGGCAAACGTCACCAGCATGCCGATAACCAGCTGGATGAGTTGCACGGTTTCGTGCGCCTTGTGCTCCTCTGGCAGCAAGGGGCGCACCCACACGCCAAAGCCGGTTCCGACAAGCAATAAAGCGAAAACCAGCAGGGCCGAGCCTATTTCTGACATAGAAATGCTCCGGAGACACGCGCCTCGTCACTTTCTACCAACCGCCGCCTGCCGACCACCCGGGTAGTCCCGCAAATGCCACTGCTCAAATGGCGGCCAACTTCCGCTCGTATGTTGATGTATCGCAAACGTATGCGCCATCAACCATAAAGTTTTCTGTAATCCCGCCGTAGACCATCTATGTGGCGTTCGCTTAAATTTTGATCAAAGGTTGCGGACCTGGCCGTATGGGCTTGGGCGCAGCACGCGTGGCCGAGGCTAGTTTTCTGAACATTCGGTCAGGCAGCCCAATGGAGACCAGCCCGATGCTGAAAAATCTGTCGATTCGAACCTGCCTTACCCTGATGATCGTGTTCTTCGGCGTGGTGCTGCTGTTCGGCGCCGCCGCCGGACTGCTGTCGTTGCGTTCGAGCAACGCGTCGCTGCAGCAGATGTACACCGTGGACACGCCCGCAGTCGCCGACCTCGAAGGTAGCGCTGGACAACTGCTGCGCCTGCGTCTGGCGCTGGCGACGTACGCATCGTTGGTCGACCTGAACGATCAGGACGGCGCGAACGCGGTGCTCAAGCGCTTTGATCAGTATCAGAAAGCATCGAATGATCGTCTGGCCCATTATGTGAGCCGTGCGAGCACGGATGCTGACGAACAGCGCCTGATCAAGGACATGCAGGACAAGCGCGATACCTTCCTGCACGACGGTGTCGAGCCGGCACTGGCCGCGCTGAAGTCCGGCGACAAGACCGCATTCGAGCAGTTGCAGGCGCACAAGCTGCCGTCGCTCTATAGCGCGTACGAGAAGGCCATGCTCACGCTCGAGCAATTGCAACTCGATCACGGCGCACAGCGTTATCAGGATGCACAGGATCTGTTCTACGCGATCTGCATTACGGTCGCGATCGGTATGGGGCTATCGCTGCTGGGCGCCTTGATCGGACGGGCGGTGATGGTGCGGGCGATTGTTAGCCCGGTCGACGCGACCATCGCGCAGTTTCAGCGGATTGCCAATGGCGATCTGACCGGCCAGATCGACGTGACGAGCAATAACGAAATGGGCCGTCTCGCAGCGGCGTTGCGCAAGATGCAGGACTCGCTGATCGAGACGGTGAACGCTGTGCGTCACGGCACGGAATCGATCGATACGGGCGTAAGCGAGATTGCAGCCGGTAATACCGATCTGTCGCAACGTACCGAGGAGCAGGCCGCATCGCTCGAAGAAACGGCGGCCAGCATCGAGGAGCTGACCTCGACAGTCAAGCAGACCGCGGACAACGCGAAGCAGGCGAGTTCGCTGGCGCAGGGTGCGTCGAGTCTTGCTGCGCAGGGGGGCGATCTGACGGAGCAGGTGGTGGGCACGATGCATGGCATCGTCGACGACTCGCGGCGGATTGCCGACATTGTCGGTGTGATCGAAGGGATTGCTTTCCAGACCAATATTCTCGCGTTGAACGCGGCGGTTGAGGCGGCGCGTGCGGGCGAGCAGGGCCGTGGGTTTGCGGTGGTGGCGAGCGAAGTGCGGTCGTTGGCACAGCGAAGCGCCGCGGCGGCCAAGGAGATCAAGGGATTGATCGATGCGTCGACGGCGCGGGTGCAGGCAGGGTCGCAGTTGGTCGAGCGCTCGGGGTCGACGATGACCGAGATTGTCGGCGCGATTTCTCGTGTGAGCTCGATCATGGGTGAGATCGCGGCGGCTGCGCTTGAGCAGAGTACCGGGATCGATCAGGTGAATCTGGCTGTTGCGCAGATGGATGAGGTGACGCAGCAGAATGCAGCGCTGGTTGAGCAGGCTGCCGCGGCGGCTGGTTCGCTGGAGGATCAGGCTCGCAAGTTGACTTCGGCGGTGGCTGTGTTTCAGACGGGGGGCGGGGATTCTTCTCTTGCAGGTCGGCGAGGTGGGGCAGCGGCTGCGCAGCGGAAGGTTAATGCGGGTGAGTTTGTAGCGGCTTGATGCGGCGGACCCTTCGCGGTTAAGCGCCGCGAAGGCTAAACCAGGCCCAAACGGTCACTGCATAGCGGCGTAATACTTAGCCACGCTATCAATCTCCGCCGAGGTCATCTGCCGGGCCACATTCCGCATCTGCTCATTAATATCGTTATGCCGGGCACCGGAAGCAAACGCCCGCATCTGCGCAGCGAGATAAATGGACGACTGCCCCCCAAGCCAGGGCGCAGCCCCTTTACGATCCAACTGTCCATGACAGGCAGCACAAGGCGCAATATTCCGCTGCGGATCACCCTGCATGGCAAGCCTCACGGCATTCGCATCCAGTCCAGCGCCTGTAGGCGGAACCTCCGCCGCCGGCGCGCGAGACAGCGAAGCATAATAAGCCGCCAGATCATGCAAATCCTGATCGCTGCGCGCCGCAATGATCGGTTGCATCACCGCGTTCTGCCGCACACCGTTCTGATAGTCGCGCAACTCTTTATAGACCACGTCGGCATACTGTCCGGCCAACGCGGGCGCCGTCACCTGCACCGTGCCCAGCACGCCATGGCACATCGAGCAATTCTGCGTCGCGATCGTCGCGCCGCGGCCAATCGAATTCGCGTCGGCGCGCGCCCGCCGCAACGGCGGCAAGACCACCACCTCGCTCGGCGCCGGCCCGGCAATATTAGCGCCGCCGTACCAACTCGACGGCGCTCCTGCGGCGCTGCAAATCGTCGCCCATAAGCCGCGCTCGCTGAATCCGCCATTCGCCGATGGCAACCAGATGAAGCCGATCAATATTCCCACCACAGCAATCGCAACCGTGCCGCCCAGGCTCACCGTGAACCATGGGTTGCGCAAGCTGAAGACGCGTTCCTGACTCATCGCTGTGCTCCAACAACAACTGCCGGCACCGACGTCTGCGGCAATCTGAGCAACTGAAAGATCGGCACGCTGTAGTTGACGACCGTCAGCCCGATCATCAACGCCACCCACAAGCCGAAACTATTGAGCGCGGCAGGCACGTGCTCCACCGGCTGTGCTGCGCTCGCGAAACGGAAACTCTGTTGCTGTACCTCCGGCCCGAATTGCGACTTCGCGAGGATGTAGATGAACAGCACGCCGGATACCACCAGGATCAGTCCGCCCACTGCCGACATCCCCACCCAGAACGCCTGCGATTCCATCCCCGGCATGTTGTAGTCGTAATAGGCCATGCGGCGCGGCGCACCGAGCAAGCCGACGTAATGCCACGGCAGCGTCACCACCATCATGCCGACGAACCACAGCCACAGTTGCGTACGCACCAGTTTCACCGACGCAATCGCGCGGCCGGTCAGTTGCGGCCACAGTTCGTACGCGATCGCGAAGTACATGATGACGATCGCGCCGCCGAAAATCAGATGGAAGTGTCCGGTCACCCACTGCGTGTTGTGCACCGTCGAATTCAACTGGTAGCTCATGTTGATCAGGCCGCCCGCACCGCCAAGGCCTAGCATCACGAACGAAAACGCGATCACCAGCATCATCGGGTTCTGCCACGGCAAAGCGGTCAGCCAGCCGAACGCGCCCTTGCCACCGCGCAGCCTGCCGGCGATTTCCACCGAAGCGCAGATGGTGAACACCGTCAGCAGCGTCGGCACCGACACCATGCCGGTGAACACCGCATGCAGGAACTTGAAGCCCGAGCCGACTTGCGGATCGGCGAACAGGTGATGAATGCCGATCGGCATCGCGAACACGAGGAACAGGATGAACGACACGCGCGCCATCGAATCGCTATAGAGCCGTCCGCCGATCGCACGCGGCACCAGCGTGTAGTACGCGATGTAAGCCGGGATCAACCAGAAGTAGACGATCGCATGCAGCGTCCACGAGAACAGGATGCGTGAGAGGCCGGCATCGATTGTGTTGGTGAGACCGAAAGCCACCGGCAATATCTGGAGCAGAATTTCGAGCGCCGCGCCGACCGCGGTCCAGGCCCACAGATACGCACCCGCGACGTTGGCGAACATCGCGAGCGGTATCGGCTTGCCGGGATTCGCGCGCTTCCAGATGCGCAGATTCACGTGCATCAGCGCGACCCAGATCCACGAGCCGACCACTACCAGCACCACGCCAAGATAATAGAACGGACTGCCGATCATCGGCGGATAGAAGGTGTAGAGCACTGAAGCTTTGCCGAGCGCGACCGGCACCATCGCCATCACTGCGCCCACCGCGAGCATGATGAACGCGGCCCATGCCCATTTCAGACCGACGAGCCGCTGTGCAAGTGCGAGTTCGACGATCGCGTAACCGAAGCCCATCGAAACGAGCGTGGGCAGCACGTATGCCATCACTGAGCCATGCGCGGTCACCGATCGATAGTAGAGCTCGGGGTCGCCGACCCAGGGCAGCAGCGGGCTGCGTACCAGCATCTGCCACGCGCCGAGCAGCAGCGCGATCAGAAACGCGATGAAGGCCAGCCAGAAATGCGCGAGAACGAGTCGCTTAGCGTGAAACACAGCTGAGCCTCCGTGATTGTCGGGCTTGCTCGAAGAACGTGGCTTTGTCGACGACCTTGACGTGCGCCCACATGGTCTGGTGGCCGAAGCCGCAGAACTCGTGACACGGCATGGTGTGATCGGCGGGTTTGTCGAAGCGCGTATTCAGCGTGGCGACATAGCCGGGCACGACCATCGTGTTGATGTTGGTGTCGGTCACGAGCAGCCCGTGCACGACATCGGCGCTGGTGGTGCGGATCGTGATCGGCGTGTCGGCGGGCACCAGCAGACATTGCGGCGTGAACGAATACTGCTGCGCGACGAAACGCACGACCACCGAGCCATCCGGCTCGACGGCGCTGCCGAGGTTGTCTTCGACGAATTCGCCCGACAGTTGCAGGCGCGAGGGATCGATCGTCTCGACCCGCGACGGCGGCATCATCGCCCAATGCAGCCCCGAGAACACGATGACGACGAGCATCAGAACGATCAGCGCCGTAGCGAAAATCGCCCAGCGGCGCTCGGCGCGCAAGGCGACTTCGTGACCGCTGCCCGGTTGGTGATTGGAGTCAGTCGACATAGTCAGTGGATGACGCCGCGCGGCAGAAAGACAAGAAAGTAGAAGCCGAACCAGATCGCCATGACGATCAGCGTGGCAACGCCGGCCACGGCGATCGCGCCATGCGGGCCGGCCGCGACGACGCGTTCTACTTCTTCATCCGTAGGTGGGGCTGCGCTGCGGGTATCGTTCGCTTCCATCTGGAGATTCTCCGGTGCAGCGGTTCAGGTTCAGTGCAGCGGCGCTTTGCGCAATTCGTTGACCTCGCGCGACGTCACCGGCTGGCCGTGGTTGCCCCACGCAGTGCGGATATACGTGACGACGGCGGCAGCATCGGTGTCGTTCAATTCCTGGCCGAACGGCGGCATGCCGTACGGCTCGGGATTGCGCGCGGTGCCGGGCGGGAAACCGCCATTGAGCACGATGCGGATCGGGTTGACCGCGGAGTCCATTTCAATCGACTGGTTGCGTGCGAGCGGCGGGTAGTGTTGCAACTGGCCCTCGCCGCTTGCGCCGTGACACAGGGCGCATTTGTCGGCGTAGATTTTTTCTCCGAGCGCGAAGACGTTGGTGTTGGTCGGTGCGGACGGGCCCGATTTGCGCCCGCGATTGTCCGGTAAGGTCTTGAGATAGACCGCCATCGCCTTGACGTCATCTTCCGTCATGTACTGAAGGCTGTGATAGGTGACTTCGGCCATTGGTCCGTACACTGCGCCGCGATCGGAAATGCCCGCTTGCAGCAGATCGACGATGTCCTTGATGCTCCAGTCGCCGAGACCACCGTCTTTATCGGATGTGAGCGAAGGCGCGTACCAGTTCTGCACCGGAATCAGACCGCCCGCGAACTGCTCGCTTTGCGACGAGCCGCCGAGCATGTTGATCTTGGTGTGGCACATCGTGCAGTGCCCGAGCCCGTCGACGAGGTACGCGCCGCGATTCCATTCGACCGACTTGGTCGGGTCCGGTTGGAACTCGCCTTCACGGAAATACAACGTGCGCCAGCCGTACAGCAGCTTGCGCTGGTTGAACGGGAAGCGCAGCGTGTGCTTGTGATTCGGCTCGCGTACCGGCGCCACGGATTTCAGGTACGCGAAGATCGCGTTCGAGTCTTCACGTGTGACCTTGGTGTACTGGGCAATCGGCATCGCAGGGTAGAGCAGGGTGCCGTCTGGCGTGCGACCGGTGCGCATCATCTTGAAGAACGCTTCCCCGCTCCATGTGCCGATGCCGTACTGCGCGTCCGGTGTGATGTTCGGCGAATACAGCGTGCCGAACGGCGTATCCATTGCGAGGCCGCCGGCGAACAGCTTGCCGCGCGGTGCGGTATGGCAGGCGACGCAGTCGCCGGCGCGCGCCAGATACTCGCCGCGTTTGACGATGTCGGGACGGGTGTCGGTTTTGTCGGCAGTGGCCGTTGCGGTCGTGGCGGCTGGTACGGCTTCAGCCGCGCTCGCTTCAGCGATCAGCAACACACGCGGTGTGCTGAAACGCGCGGCGCCACCGCCGACGATCAAGCCGGCAACCAGCAAGCTGAATACAGCGATGCGACGGCGCTTCGTCATGGCATGCGCAACAGGGTGGCTCGAGCGGAAGATCGTCTTCATTGCGGTTGGCTCCCGCATGCGAGAGGCAGCCGCTCAGCGGACGCCGGCGCGGGCCGAGGATCGGCAGGGCGCGGCTGGCGCGCGAGCCAGCTCGATACCGCGGTGATGTCCTTGTCGGTCAGCTTGACGGCGATCGAATGCATACAGTCCGGCGCAAGCGCGTGACGTGTGCCTGAGCGCCACGTGCCCATCTGCCCGGCGACGTAGCTCGCATGCAGGCCAAGCAGCCCCGGAATGCCAGGCTGCGTACCCGTCATGCGTGCTCCGTGACACGCGATGCACGCCGGAATCTTGCGCGCCGGATCGCCTTGCGTGACGAGCCGCTGTCCGGCAGCGAGCACAGCCGGTGCGACGTCGGTGTGATCGGAATTGGGGTAGGGCGGTTGCAGCTCCGCGAAGTACTGGCTGATCTTGCGCAGATAGTCGTCGGGCAGGAAGGCGAGCAGATAGCCCATTGGCGGATAAGTACGGCCGCCGTCACGAAACGCGCTCAACTGATTGAACAGGTAGTCGGCCGGTTTGCCCGCGATACGCGGGAAGTAATCGTTGTTCAGGCCTTGGCCTTGCACGCCATGACACGAGGTGCAGGCGCGCACGCGCTCGTCCATGGCCGAGGGCATGGTGGCTGACGCGTCGGTGGCTGCGAACGCCGCGCCGCGCCACATGACGTAAAGCACCACCAGAATCGAAAATCCGATTGATCTACGATGCACGCCAGGCCTCGCGGGGGGAACGGTTATTTTTGCTATTTATTTCTCACGCATTCGCTCGTGAATTCACTCATCGGATTCGATGAACGATGCATGACAAGCCTGCCAATTCTTTTTCATAACGACTGCATGAACAGCAAATCGAAACGGACTTATTAAGGAGGCACAGTATTGAAGCGATGCGGCAATGCAACTTCTTTATGAAGCGACAATCTGCCTGAGTGCGCCAATGGGTGGCGGCTTTCGGGCTGCAGTAATAACGCTTGATGCGTCTCGCAGACGTGTAGCAGGTTGCAGGAATTTATCCGGTGCGTCAATAAAATTTGCTAAGCCAATCGGCGATGCATTTGATCAGCATAGGCGTCGATTAGAGCGCCTTCAATATTTATTCTGTGTCTGGTTCAAGTGCGCACTGCATCGCCGAATGCGATTGATGCGCTGCGTTTATGTCATGTTCCTTGAGCCGCAGCGCGTGGGTCAATGCGGAGCGCGTCAACTGAAGAGATGCATCAAGGCCGTGCGTGCATTGCTGACGCGTTCGCTTTCGCCGACTCGCCCCGGCAACAGATGAAACTCGACAGCGGGCAATGCGGGCAACCCGACGCTCGGGGGACACGCCACCAGGCCCCCGCCGATCGACGATTCGTTCAGGCAGGAAATGCCCAGCCCGGCCTTCAGCGCGAGTTGCAACCCAGCCACCCCTGAGGCCGAATGCGACACCAGATACGGCACCTTGTGCTCATCGAGAAGCTTCACGACAAAGCGCTGCAACTGACAACTCGACGGCAGCAACACCAATGAATAAGGCGTGGCCGGCCGTGGACTGGCATCGGCTGCGCAGACCCATAGCAGTTTCTCACGCCGCACCACGGTGCTTTGCGCGCCGCCGCGCCGGTTGCTGGAGCGTGTGCTTGCGGTGACGAGCCGCAACGAAAGGCCAATGTCGTACGACGCATCGTCGCCGGCGCTGCTATCGATCACGGCGCTCGGCTGCACGGTGACATGCAGTTTCAGCCGCGGATGCTGTTCCGAGAACGTCTTGAGAATGCGCGCGATGTCGAGCGGACGGTAGTAGTCCGTGATGGCGATGCGCAGTTCTCCGTCGAGCGAGCGGCCTTGCAGGTCCTCGAACGCCGCCTCGCTCATGGCGATGATGCGGCGCGCGTGATCAAGCAGGCGGCTGCCGGCCGGCGTGGCGGTCACGCCCTGCTTGCTACGCACGAAGAGCGGCTGCCCGGCGCGCTCCTCGAGTTTCTTCAGCTGCTCGCTCACTGACGACTGCGACAGGAACACGCGCTCGGCGCCCGCTGAAACGCTGCCCGATTCGGCGACGGCGACGAAGGTGCGCAGTTGCGTCAGGTCAAATCCGCGTTGGCTCATGATTCGGTATATCCGATGGAAGTCATCTGATTTTCCGGCTTTTCCGATGGTTTGCCCAGCCGTAGGATACCTCCAATTCATTCATTGCGGAGGCTGTCATGGGAAACGATTCGATTGCAGTCGTACGGGTGCCGGGCGAACGTACCGCGAGCCATCGGTGGAAGGTGCTGGGCGTCGGCTTTGCGGCGAACGCGAGTTTTTCGGCCGCTTTCTCGGGGATTCCGACTACGGCCGTGTTTTTGCGGTCGGGTTATCACCTCGGCAATGACGGGCTCGGACTGGTGCTCGGCATGCTCGGATTGGGCATCGCGGTCAGCGAATTACCATGGGGCCTCCTGACCGACCGTTGGGGCGATCGCCGCGTGCTGTTGCTCGGACTTCTTTCGACTGCCGCGGCGCTGGCCGCGCTGGCACTGTTCGTGGTGCCGTCCGGCGGACATGTGCCGGGCATGGCGACGCTCGCACTCGGCCTGCTGCTCGTCGGCCTGCTTGGGGGCAGCGTCAACGGGTCGAGTGGCCGTGCGGTGATGGCCTGGTTTCGTGAAGGTGAGCGCGGCCTCGCGATGAGCATTCGGCAGACCGCGGTGCCGGCCGGCGGAGGCCTGGGTGCGCTGATCTTGCCGGCGCTTGCCTCGAGATTCGGCTTTGCCAGCGCGTACACCGTGCTGGCGCTTGCGTGCGCGATTACCGCTGTGTTCGCATGGTGGTGGTTGCACGAGCCTTCGCACGCCGAAGGGAACAGTGTGGGTACGGCTCGCAACGCTGCGGTTGCGGGGACAGGAGCAGGCGTGGTGCCGGCGAAGGTCTCGCCGCTGCACGACATCGGCATCTGGCGCGTGGCGCTCGGCGCCGGCGCGTTGTGCGTGCCGCAGATTGCCATCGTGACATTCGGGACCGTCTTCCTGCACGACTTCGGCCGCGCCGGCGTGCTGGCGATCAGTTTGACGATGGCGGCCGTGCAAACGGGCGCTGCGATTGCGCGGGTCTGGAGCGGTGCGTGGACCGACCGGCGCGGCAATCGACGCGCTTACATGCGCGCCTGCAGTGTGCTGACCGCGGTGCTGTTCGCATCGCTTGCGCTGGTGACAGGTCTCGCCGGGATGCATCATACGGCGATGACGGCAGTGGTCGCGCTGATGATCGTGCTGGGCGGCATAAGCGCATCCGCATGGCACGGCGTTGCTTTCACGGAACTCGCGACCCTCGCGGGGACGAGCCGTGCAGGCACCGCACTCGCGATGGGCAATACCTGCGTCTTTCTCACGTTGTTCCTGACACCGCTCGCGATTCCGCAGCTGTTGTCGGTGGGTTCGTGGCCGATGGTGTGGGCGGTAGCGAGCGTGTGCGCCTTGATTGCGCTGCCGGTATTCCCTCGCGTAGCTCGCGTTAGCAAGCTGACGGTGGCACGCGTGTGTGATGCCACGTGATCGGGTAACGAGGTTCGGTGGCGTCGCGCTGCCGGTCACATCGTAGTTTTCCACGCGACGAGAGCGGCGGCGCCCTCGTCGCTACATTGCGTTTCAGAAGGAAACAAACAGAGACGGCAAAACTCTCGCTTATTCGGTTTGCATAATTGCGCATTCCTGCTTTGATGATTCCGCAATGGACTATCAAATTGTTGGCGGGTTTCAGAGCGCTCCGATTTTCTCCAGTTTGTAGCAGTGGTTTTATGGCCGCCCCTGGTGTGGCATCCAACGCCACTGAGCCATTAGAGCACGCATGAAGCGAGCGGTATTTCCCCATACGTTCGCTGAGCATGCCTACAACAGCAGAGACAAATCATGACCAATATTCGAGTCATTCTTGCGGACGATCATCCGTTCGTTTTGCTTGGCGTTCGAGCCGCGCTGGAAATGCACGCCGGCGTCGACGTTGTCGGCGAAGCGACTACGCCCACTTCTTTGATCATCCTGTTGGAGAGCACGCCGTGCGATGTGCTCGTCACCGATCTGACGATGCCGGAAGCATCCGGCATGGTCGAAGAAGGTCTGGATCTTGTCAGGCGAATCCGATCCACGTGGCCATTGTTGCGCATCGTCGTGATGACGGCTCTGACGAACACGGCGATTCTGCGCGCCATCGTGTCAGATGGCGTAGTCAGCGTGCTCAGCAAAATGGAAGCATTGGACGAGCTGTGGCAAGCGATCGAGGTGAGCAGGAAGGGTGAGGTATATGTCGGTCGTTCCGTCAGCGAGGCGCTTGCATTGCCTCGGGACGACACGAGCGAGATGTCACCTGCACCGCGATTGTCCTCGAGACAGGTAGAAGTCTTAAAAATGTTAATACGTGGCCAATCGATCTCCGAGATCGCCGCGGCGCTCGGATGCCATCGACGCACTATCAGTCGTCAGAAACGCGAAGCAATGGCTAAACTCGGCGTGACCAACTATCCCGGTCTCTTTGCTTATATTCGTGCACATGGTATTTGTGAAATTTGAATCGCATATCTAATCAAACTGTATAGCGAGGTCATTGAGGATTTAAGAGCGATCTTATGTCTATCGGCCAGGATCTGATTAATGATTGTGGCACGGCCAGTTGCTCCGGAGAGAGCGGCAGGGAATCCAGGTACGGGGGAGAAAAAGACGATGAACGATAAGGTTGAACCAAGTACACCTGTGCGTACCATCATCGCGGACGATCATCCACTGGTTCTGTTAGCGATCGAAAATCTGATGATGGGCTATCCGAATATGCAACTCGTCGGCCGTGCTGCCGACGCCACAGAACTGTTCAGAGAAGTCGATCGTATTCCATGCGACCTCGTTTTCATGGACCTCTACATGCCGGGGGGCTTATGCGGCGACGGACTGGAGGCCGTCAGGCAGTTCAAGGTACGTTATCCCAAAGTCGCACTCATAGTGCTCACCATGGAAACTCAAGCGGCCGCATTGAGAAAGGTCATCGCGCTCGGTGTCGATGGGCTGATCAGCAAACGTGACCGGATCGATCTGCTTCACGTGGCAGCTGTCACGGCGCTGGCTCGGGAGTGCTACCTTGGGCCGGCGGTGCGGGCGCTGATTGCAGATGCAACGGTCGCGCAGCGGCTCGACTTTGTCCGGCAAATGTTGTCGCGCCGCGAACTGGAAGTGTTCACACAGTACGCTGCAGGGCTTGGTGTAACTGAGATCGCCTCGCGCTTCGGGCGAAGCGTCAAGACCATCAGCGCTCAGAAATGTACTGCGATGCGCAAGCTGAATCTGCATTGCGATGCGGAGTTGTTCCGCTTCGCTGTCGAGCACGGCGTGATAACTGAAGATTGCCTGAAAAACCGGCGCTAGGCCGACGAGACGTCATGCCGGTCCGATGGCATGGCGAACAGAAGATGTACTTGGCACATCCCGGGGATGCACATCGCGTGCAGGGAGTGCAAGTCGATAAGACAACAAAAAATGACACAAAAGATCCGCGTCATCGTGGCCGACGATCACGATTGTGTTCGTCTTGGCGTGATGCGTCTGCTGCAAGCGGCGCCCCACATCGAGATAGTCGGCGAGGCGCCTGATACCCAAACGCTGGCCGAATTACTCGACGCCCACGCGTGCGACGTCGTCGTATCGGATATCGGCATGCCAGGCATTGACGGTGCCAGCAACGTCGTGTCTTTCCTGCGCCGCCTGTTCCGAGCCCGGCCGCCTCCCTGTGTCGTCGTGTTGACGATGATCTGCCATGCGCAGCTGCTGTCAGGCTTATTGCACCTCGGCGTGACCGGAATCGTCGACAAGCGAGATACCGCCGCGGCGTTGATCGAGGCGATCGAGGCAGCGGTTAGCGGCCGTGTTTATCTGTCTGATCAGGCGCGTGTCGCGATAGACGCATCCGATGCGCCGCCGCAGCCGCGCGCGGGCGTACTAAGCGCGCGCGAATGGGAGGTCTTTCAGCTTTATGTCCAAGGTCTGGCCGTCCACGAAATCGCAACACGTCTGCAGCGCAGCGGCAAGACCATCAGTACGCAAAAGCGTAGCGCGATGCGCAAGCTCGGTCTCGAGACAGAAAACGACCTCATTGGGTACGCGAGACAGATCGGGTTGGCCTGACGCTCATGTGAGAGAACTGACCCTCGACCCTCAATATTTCTTAAGAATTTAGGAGTCTTCTGATTGGGTCAGTGACGTTGCCGCTTCATAGTTCTGAATTAGCTGAGGCTCAAATTCCAACGCCCGCTAGGTGAAAGCAATCATTTCACCTGGCGGGGCAGTGACGGGCCTGGAAAAATCAGGCAGATGTTTAACGGCTGGCGTGCTGCGCCATCTGCCGCTCGCAAAAAACTGGGAGGCGGAATGGTAGCGTTAGGCAAGCGGTTGTTGGTCGAGGGAGTCGGGACAGCCTGGGTCGTGTTCATCGGCTGCGGCAGCATTGTATTGAACGCCGGAGCGGTCCAGCAAGGTTACGGCGTGCTCGAGGTATCCGTTGCATTCGGTCTTGCGCTCGTCACGGCCACCTACGCATTCGGCGCCATCTCCGGCGCGCACTTCAACCCGGCCGTCACAATCGGCTTCACGGTCGCGCAACGTTTGCCGGTTCGGGATCTGATGCCCTACATTGCCGCCCAGCTGCTCGGGGCCATCGCAGCCGCGGCGCTGCTCGCGTACGTGGCAAGCGGCCGCCCCGGCTTCGAACTGACCGCGAGCGAGTTCGCTGCGAACGGTTTTGGCGATCATTCTCCGGCCGACTATCAACTTCATTCTGCGCTGGTCGTCGAGTTGGCACTGTCGTTCGCTTTCGTCATGGCGTGCCTGATGGTGGCCGGCCGGCGAAGGTTGAGGCCGATCGCGCCGCTGGTCGCCGGTGCGTCTCTGATGGTCGTGTACATGGTGTCGATCTCGGTTACTAACGGCTCGATCAATCCCGCTCGCTCTACCGGGCAGGCGCTGTTCGTCGGCGACTGGGCACTCGACCAGCTTTGGCTGTTCTGGGCGGCACCTTTGCTGGGTGGCGTCGCGGCCGGTGCGCTGTTTTCCTTTCTCCAGGGCAAGTCCGGCCGGCATACTGTGTCGCTCGCCCACGGGCGAGGCGAAGTCGCGTGAGCGCCGCCTGGTTTCATTTCATTGCGCTCGCTATGAAACGCCGGCGCGGCATCGCGGTGCGGCGGATGGTCCGACGTGTATCGCAGTGCCTGCTTGTCGTGTTCGCCTTTGCCGTGGCGCAGATGCAGCCAGCGACAGCCCAGCCTTTTGCCGGTCTATCGCATCCTTCGGTGGGCAGTGCCTTTCCTGCCAAGTTGATCGTCGGCGTTCTGGCCAACGGGTGGATGCCTTTCGACGGGCTTCAGGATGGTCAGCTAACCGGTTTGAGCGCCGACTATCTGCGTGCGCTTGTCGGGCCGAACGTAGTCATCGAGTCCAAGACGTTTCCAGACATGCCGCAACTCTTGGCAGCGGCATGCGCAGGCCACGTCGACCTGGTCATGAGCCTCGCTCGTACACCCGAGCGGGAACACTGCCTCAGGTTCACTACGCCGTACTTGCGTGCATCCGCATCGGTGGCGGTCCGCCGCGACGGGGACCCGTATGCGAGTGCCGGGCAGCTTGCCGGGGCTCGCCTCGCAATAGAGAAGGGCTTTGCGCTGGAACGCTCGTTGCGCGAGCGCTTTCCGCGCGCCCAGCTCGAAACTTTCGCGAGCACGCAGGCGGCGCTCCAGGCTGTCGCGCAAGGCGATGCCGATGCTTATCTCGGTTTTACGCCGGCGGTTCAGTACGCGCTGGCCACTGAGGAATTCCGCGGATTGCGCATCGCTTTCGAGGAAAGCCGCAGAATCGCCGACCTGCGCTTTGCGGTGCCGCGCAACCGGGCCGAATTGCGCGACCAGTTCGACCGCGCGCTCGCGTCAATGAATCCGGGTGACGATACGGCGATTCGCGTGCGCTGGCTATCCGGCAGCTTCGACGCGCAAGCTGCGTCCGCTGCGCGACGTCTCGTGCTGACACGGCAAGAGCAGGCCTGGCTCCGTTCGCTGCCACCGTTGCAGGTGGGTTTCGATAACGGCTGGCCGCCTTTCAGCTATGTCGACGAGTCCGGCCATCCTGCCGGCATTGCGGCCGACTATCTGGACTATCTCAGCCGCACGTTGGGGGTTGTGTTTAACCGCGCTAACACGGCCGACTGGCCTGCGACCATCGGAGCGTTCCAACGCGGCGATCTGGCGATTCTAGCCACCTCCTTCCGCAACGATCCACGTCTGAAAAACGCGCAGCACACCCGTGCATACGAAACCTATCCGCTCGTAATTGTGGGACGTGAAGACGAACCCGCCGCTCGCGCGCTCAACGATTTCGCATCGCGGCGCATTGTGGTCTCGTCGCATACCGCCGGCACGATTCCGCTCGCGCTCGACAAAATTCCAGCCGCCAACATCACTGTCGCGCCCAGTCTAGACGACGCGCTCAAGATGGTCGAGAACGGCCAGGCAGACGTACTGGTTGGCAATCCGGCCGCCGTCGATGTCCTGCTCAAGCAACGTTACGCCGGTACGCTCAAGATTCTCGGCACGGTCGGCGAATCCGACGCGCTTGGCTTCTCGGTACGCCCTGATCTCGGTCCGCTCGCGGGTTTGATCGACCGCGCGTTGCTGGCTATGCCGCCGGTCGAGAAGCAGCGCATCCGGCAGAAGTGGGTGACCGGCAGCACGGGAGAGCAAGGAACATGGAGCGTTACTGCGGTGCGCCTTCTGCCGCTGCTGATCGGCATCGGTCTCGTATTGCTGGTTACGTTGCGTGCATATCTGCTGCTGCAACGCGAAGTCAGGCTGCGCAAACAGACTGAACGCGACCTGGCGCTTCAGTTGAACTTTCAGGAAACCTTGATGGAGATGGTTCCCTATCCGCTCGTCGCTAAAGATCTGGATGGGCGCTACATTGCGATCAACCGGGCGTATGAGGAGGCGTGTGGTTTGCGCCGCGAGGCGGTGATCGGACGCATGGCCGTGGACGTCCAGGCATGGGGCGAAGCCAACAGTCACGTTCTGGATGACCTCACAAGCAAGATGCTGATAGGCGGCGAACCGGCACAGGCGGAACTCCAGTTTGAACGCGGCACGGGCGACCTACGGCACGGCCTGTTCTGGACACGGATTTGTCGCAGCAGCGATGGTAAGCCGAGTTGTGTGCTCGGAACGATGGTCGACATTACTGATATCCGGCGTGCTGAAATGCTCGCGCGCGAAACCGAGCGGCGCCTTTTCGACGTCACTCGCTCGTTGCCGGCCGTCGTATTTCAACTGCGTCGCACCGCAGATGGCGCTTATTCGCTTCCGTATATCGGCGGCGATACGCGACATCTGCTGGGTGGCGACCACGCCTCGTTGATGAGCCGCGACGAGATCGATTTCGGACGCGTGTGCGAAGAAGATCGACCTTTCGTGTTAACCGAGCTGGAGCGATCGGCGCGTTGCGAAACGCCGGTGAATATGGAGTTTCGTTTCGATGTCGAGCGTGAACTCAAGTGGGCTCGCGCGGAACTGGTACCGCGCCGCGAGAAGGATGGCAGCGTTGTGTGGAGCGGCTATTGGGTGGACGCGAGCGTAGAGCACGCGCGGTCCGCGGAGCTTGCACGAGCGCGCGACGTGGCCGAAGCCGCCTCACGCGCAAAAGATGACTTCGTCGCGATGATGAGTCATGAAATCCGTACGCCGATGAACGGCGTGCTCGGCCTCGTCGAAGTGCTGGAACTCACGCCGCTCAATGCGGATCAGGGGGAAATGATGAGCATGATCCACGAGTCGGCTGGTGCGCTGCTGCAGATTCTGGATGACCTTCTCGATTATTCGAAGATCGAAGCAGGTCGGCTGACTATCGAAGCAGAACCCCTCGACATGCGCGAGTTGGTCGATAACGCCGTCGGTTTGCTCGCTGGCCGCGCCCATGAAAAGGGCTTGAAGGTGCGCGTGGATATCGCGCCCGAAGTTGCCGCCACGCTACGTGGTGACAGCGTGCGACTGCGGCAAATTCTGTTCAATCTGCTGGGCAATGCCATCAAGTTTACGCCGGAAGGCGAGGTCGACGTGCAGGTTGAAGTCGTCGATCAGACTAGCCACGCTCAGGTGCTCGAGATGAGCGTCAAGGACACGGGCATCGGCATTACGCAGGAAGCGCAGGTGCGGCTGTTCGAGCCGTTTGTGCAGGCGGAATCGTCTACTACCCGCCGCTTCGGCGGCACCGGCCTGGGTCTGACGATCTGCCGCAAGCTGATCGACTTAATGACCGGTACGCTTGAATTGCATAGCGAACCTGGGGTCGGTACGCGTATGACGGTGCGTCTCACCATGCCAGTGGAATCGCAGCGCTATTCCGTGAGCGGTTTGCGCGGCAAACGCGGTATTGTGGCGACGGGTGATACACGGGTCGGGCAGGGGCTGATGCATTTCGGCCAGGCTCTCGGACTCGAGTTGCGCCACGTGTCGCCTGATGCGGCGGAACTCGGCCATCCAGACGCCCTGGCGGGCGTGGACATGATTTTCGTGAGTGAAGATGTGGTGCTGCCTGCAAGCGTCGAGCCCGGTTCGCGGATCATTTGCCTGACTGAGAAGCCGAAGCCGACCGGCTACCGCATCCTCGACAACAACGTGCGTGTCAGTATCAACCCGATCTCGTGGCGAGGCCTCGGCGCGGCGTGCGCCGCGGCGATGACGGGGCTGCCTTCGGTGGCGCCGCGTTCTGCCGGCATGCCGCGCATGACTGAAGGCGTGAACGTGCCGCCAGACCGTGAACGGGCAATTGCCAGCGGACGGTTGGTCCTGGTTGCGGAAGATCATCCGGTAAATCAGGAGTTGATCCGTCATCAACTGGCGTTGCTCGGTTTTGCCTGCGACATCGCGAACGATGGCGTCGAGGCACTTGCTGCGCTCGAACAAACCAGCTATGGATGCCTCATCACGGATTGCCACATGCCGAACTTGTCCGGCTACGAGTTGGCGCAGCGCATCCGGGAACAGGAGCGTGGCGGTGCGTACCATCTGCCGATCCTGGCTATTACTGCAAACACCGCGCCAGAAGACTTGAAGCTATGTCGCGACGCGGGCATGGACGACTGCCTCGTCAAGCCGACGCGCCTCGCTACGCTGCGCGACTACCTGAGTCGTTGGTTCGGCACTGACAGCCCATGGCAAGCCGCACCCGCTGAAACGGCCAGTGCGCCGCCAGCTTCCGGGCCGGATGCCAGCGGTGGCCCGGAGCCATTCGTCCCTGTCGACCTGAGTCATATGACGCAGTTGTGGGGCAGCGAATCGACTGTCAAGGCATTGCTCGATTCGTTCGTTTCTTCGGTGCGCGAAGACGTGCAGGCGTTGTCGCCGTTACTTGAGCGCGTCGAGGTCGAGCGTTTGCGCCAGTGGCATCATCGCGTGGCAGGGGCGGCAAGCGTATTGCAGTATCCGCCTCTGCTCAACGCATTGGAAGACTACCGCCGGGAGATCACCGTCCAGACGCCGGAACGCTTGCGTAGTGACGGGCTGGTGTTGGCGCGCAAGTGCAATGCGATGCTGGACGGCATCGAGGAGCAGGCTGCATTGCTCGGATGACGCTGCGGTGGAGTGTAGTGCTGTGCAGCGAGGCCGTGGCACCTCGCGTGGGCAATTGCATTGGCGCGCCCTGGCGAGTAAATCGGGGCGGGCGAATCGAGATGGCGAAAAAAAACGCGGCCGAAGCCGCGTTAAAGATTTGGAGACATCCGTCGATGAAGGAGTCACTTCTCGCAAGACAAAGCATAACCGAGCTCACACAAGAAATTCATTGCAAAAAGCGCAATTAACTATTTGAAAATTTCGACGAAAGCGTCGACGGAGCGTTGTTTCGGAAATAGTCGACAGTGAATTCTACAAACGATCGTGTCTTGGCGGGTGCGTGTCGGCGCCCGGGATACACCAGTGACACTTCCTTATCCGCGCCTTTGATTCGATAGGTCGGCAGCACCTGCACGAGCGCGCCGTTTATCAGGTCTGCAGAAACATGATTCTCCGGGAGAACAGTTATGCCCATGTCGGCAAGCGCTGCCTGACGCAGCATAACCGCATTATTGACCTCGTAATCAGAATCGAGGCTCACGGTTTGCTCGTGCCCGCTCGCGGTGACGAAGGTCCATGCGGAACGGTAAATATCGGCGGACAGCGCAAGGAACCGATGGGCGTTAAGTTCCGCGGGTGCAGCCGGCGTGCCATTGGCGCCAATATAGGCAGGCGATGCCACGACAACTGCGCGCACTTTGTACAGTGGGCGCTTGATCAACGTGCCGGTGCTGACCTGTCCAGGTACGACGATGCCGGCATCGAAACCTTCTTCGATGAGATTCACCGGCCGATGAAGCAATGTGACGGATAACCTCACCTTTGGATGATGTGTTCGATACCGCTGCAACAGCGGTGTCAGTCCAAACAATGAAAACGATGCGGCGGCGACGAGTTTCAGCGTTCCGGATGGATCGGTTGCGCTTCGCGTTACGCCGGACTCCATCACTTCAATCTGTTCGAGAACCCGACGACAGCCCTCGGCGTATGCCTGCCCCGCTTCGGTCAGTGAAAGGCTGCGCGTGGTCCGATTGACAAGCCGCGTGCTGAGATGTGATTCGAGTAATGCGATGTAGCGGGTAACGACTGCATTGGACAACCCCAGACTCGCGGCGGCTCGACCGAATGAACCGTTCTCGGCGACCTTCAGGAAGATACGTATGGCCTGCAACTGATTCATTATGGTTTTTCGATTGAGCGGGGAGAAGTGTGCTTCTGAACCGGCCAGCATCGATATGCTGTGCGGCAGAGTCCTAGTGGGAGGATGCTAGGAGCGACGGGGGCTTTGGGGAATAGGACTGATCTGAAACGTCTCAACGCCATCTCTTTAGTGATTGTGGTTCAAAGGCAACGTTTTTATTAGATAAGCATACCGAAATATAAAACGAGATAAGGATATCTCCTTGAACATCAACGGGATGTGCAAGACGTATCTGCGGTTCTTGAATAATTCAAAAACAGTTTTGTCAGGTTGTGCGTGGCCTCCATGAAAGTCGCAGACCTACACTTTGCACCGAAGATGAAACAGACATCACGGTATGAGTGGTGGGTGCGATGCAATGCAAATCGGCCTGCATTCGCGCTGTGCGTTTAATCGAGTCATCAGACTCAGTATCCTTGGATCAATATGAAAAAAATTATGATTCTCGCGGCTGTCTCCGCGACTTTCGCGAGTGCGGCACATGCTCAAAGCAGCGTGACGCTCTATGGTTTGATCGACGCGGGTCTGACTTACGTAAGCAATGAGGCCAACCGGAATTCGCAGGTTTCGTCGGATGGTGTTACGAGCGGTCATGCGATGGTCGGGTTGACGGGCGGCAATGTGCAAGCCAGCCGCTGGGGCCTGCGTGGTGTGGAAGATCTAGGCGGCGGGATGAAGGCGATCTTCACCCTTGAAAGCGGTTTTAACGTGGCCAACGGCAAGCAGTCCGTCGCGAATACGCTGTTCAATCGCCAGGCGTTTGTCGGCGTGAGCAGCAACCAGTTCGGCACCGTTACGTTCGGCCGTCAGTACGACTCCGTTGTCGACTATCTTGGCCCAGTGTCGGCGGCCGGTACTTGGGGGGGCACGTATTTCGCACATCGCGGCGATAACGATAACCTCAATAACACGTTCAGCATCAACAACTCGGTTAAATACCAGAGCGCAAACTACGGCGGTTTCTCGTTCAGCGGTCTGTATGGCTTCTCTAACCAGGCAGGCGGTTTCGCCAACAACCGTGCGTATAGCGTTGGCGCCGGTTATCAGAATGGCGGTTTGCAAGTGGGCGCTGCCTACCTGCAACTCCAGGGGTTGGATGCCGACAACAACAATGGGGCCGTTCAAGGCCTCCCGGCTTCCACCGTCGCAGCGTTGCCGGGTATTCAGAACCAACGCACCTGGGGTGTCGGTGGCAGCTATACGTTCGGACCGGCGGTCGTCGGCGGTGTATTTACGCAGAGCCGCCTCCAGGACCGTATCGGGAACGCATCCGTACGCTACAACAACTATGAACTCAGTGCGCGCTATAACTTGACTCCGGCGTTGGGATTGGGGGCGGCCTATACCTATACGCAGGCGCTCCGCGCCACGCCGGGCACGACGAGCACGAACACCGGCGCGGGTCACTGGAACCAGTTCGGCCTGCAGGCTGATTTCTCGTTGTCGAAGCGCACGGATGTTTACGTGGAAGGCGTGCTTCAGACTGGCGCCCAGAATCAAACCGGCGTAAACGTCACGCAGGTCAACGGCACGGACGCGCCGTCGGCCAGCAAGAACCAGTATGTCTTGACGTCGGGTATTCGTCACCGGTTCTAAAGCTTTACTGTGCGGAGAGAAAGGCACCGCTTGCGGTGCTTTTCTCGTTGGCGCACACGTGGCGAAGGTGGCCTTGTCATATGGCCCCAGACGCAGACGGGTTCGACGGATTTGCACTAGTATGTGGTGGCTCTGCGCGTGACCGAAATGTCGGTGCGGCGGTGCATCAAAGTCCGGAGAAGACCATGATTGCGCTTCGAAAACTGAATTTTGCTGTGGTGTTGTGGGCGTTGGCATCGGGTGTTGCCTTTGCGGATACGGTGGCGTTGAAGGCCGATCTCGAACCGTCGAGCGAAGTGCCGCCGCGTGTGAGTCACGGGCACGGCATGTTGAACGCCACGTTCGATACGTCGACCAAGTCCCTGCAATGGACCGTCACCTATGAAGGGTTGAGTGGTCCGGCAACCGCCGCACACTTCCACGGCCCCGCACCTGTCGGGCAGAACGCCAAGGTCCAGGTGCCGATTGGAAAGGACGCGCTGGCGAGCCCGATCAAAGGATCGGCGGCGCTCACCGAACAGCAGGTGACAGACCTGATGGCAGGGCAGTGGTACTTCAACGTCCATACTGAGCAGAATCCGACGGGCGAGATTCGCGGGCAGGTTTTGCCGGCGAACTAGGCAAGAGGACAACGAGAAAGCCTTGCCCGGTGGCGCGGGCGCTTTTTCGGGATTAGAAGCCGCCGTCCACCGGCGCGGCGGCGAACGCACGTACCATGATGGGACACTATCGAAGGAGCGTGTCCCGATGAGTTGGCAAAGTGCACTCGCGTGCTGGTATCTGCGTAAGCAGTTTCGACCGCAAACCCTCAAGCCGACTATCAATGTCGAGAAGGCGCGTGCGCTGACAGCCAAGCGCGCCTGGTCGCCGCGCGTGCCGGGGGGCTGGCGTCTGCGCGAGTCGTACGGGCCGAACGATTGGCCGCTGCAGGGTGAGTGGATCGAGCCCGCCGGTGGCACATCTTCTCCCGGGAATGGGCCGACCGTATTGTACTGCCACGGCGGTGGCTACTACTTCTGTTCGCCGCGTACGCATCGCTCGCTCGTATTCGGCCTCGCCACGCGTGCGAACGCACCGATCTTTTCCCTCGACTACCAGCTTGCCCCCGAGCGCCGCTTTCCAGCCGCGCTCGACGATGCA
This sequence comes from Paraburkholderia sediminicola, assembly GCF_902859805.1. Taxonomy (GTDB): domain Bacteria; phylum Pseudomonadota; class Gammaproteobacteria; order Burkholderiales; family Burkholderiaceae; genus Paraburkholderia; species Paraburkholderia sediminicola. The sequence continues at coordinate 332,890 of NZ_CADIKC010000005.1, forward strand.
ACCGCGGCCTACCGTCAGCTGGTCGCCGACGGCACGCCGTCCGGGTCGATTGTGGTCGCGGGAGATTCAGCGGGCGGCGGCCTTGCGCTCGCCACCGTGGTCGCCTTGCGTGACGCCGGCGATCCGTTACCGGCAGGCTGCCTGCTGTTCTCGCCGTGGACCGATCTTGCCGCGGCCGGCGCCACCATTCGCACCAACGACGGGCTCGATCCCATGTTCAGCGGTCCCGCGATCGCTCGGGCCGCGCAGGTTTATCTCGGCGACACGCCCGCTACGCATCCCTACGCTTCGCCGGTCTATGCCGGCCTGCACGGCTTGCCGCCGCTCTTCATCATGGCGGGCAGCACCGAGGTATTGCTCGACGATTCGCAACGCGTTGCCGACAAGGCGCGCGCGGCGGGCGTCGACTGCGAACTGGAAGTGTGGAAGAAGATGCCGCACGTCTGGCCCTTGTTCACGCCGTTCATCCCGGAAGGCGGCCGCGCGCTCGACCGCGCCGCGGCCTTCGTGCGGCGCGTGACGAGTGCAACAACCAGTGGGCGCGGCACGGCCGCTCAGCCGTCCAAAGTGACGTCGATCGCCTGATAGGCGGCTTCGACCGTTTCCAGGCCGTATTGCCGCTCCAGCCGCCGCACGGTGAAGTGGCCGTGCGCGACCTGCTGGAAGTGGTCGATGAACACCGTGTTGACCATCGCGCCAAGCACCGCGCCGATCGCCGGAATCGACTTGGCGGCGATCTGTTCGCTCACCTGCACCGAAAAGCGCGCGGCAATCGTGTTGAGCAGGCGTAGCAAGGCCGCCGAGCCATGCGCGGTGAAGCCTTTCGTCGCGATTTCGGATGAAGCCTTCGATACCGCCTGCGCCAGCGCGCCGCGCATGATGAAGTAGCCGAAGTCGGCGTCGTCGTCGGCTTTTGAGGTGCCGCCCATGCCGAGCACCGTCAGGCATTGCAGCTGCGTGTCGATCGACGACAGATCCTCGCCCTCGCTGCGCGCGATGTCGCAGATCGAGCGAAACATCAACGTGGTCGTGACGGGCAACTCGACAGGCAGCGCGAACAGACCGAATGCGCCGCCGGCCGCGCCGGTGGTCGCCACGGCGAACTTGTGCAGCAGATTGCTCGGCTTGTCGGGCACCACGAGAGGCGAGGCGCCGACCTGCCGCCCCAGCGTGCGCAGCGCGATCGAGAGGCATTTGCGCAGCGCCAGCTCCGTCGCGTCCGTGACCTTTTCGTTGGCAAAAGCCGGCATGCGCGCGAGCAGCTTCTCGAGCGGCGAACCGACGATGCTCGCCAGTTTCATCGCCAGCGCGGGGCTCTCCAGTTCGTGTTTCGCGCGTCGCAACGCGCTCAGGTCGTCGTCCGATAAGGATTGTGCTGCGAGCGAACTCGGCTCCATGTGCCTCCCTGGCGTCATGTATTGTCCATTCTTCAGTCGATTGCCGATGCAGTGAGCCGCCCCGGCGCGTTCCAGCTTAGAGCATCACCTCATGGTATGATTCCCGATCGTTTGACGAGTCAACTGTTGCTCCATCAAAAATGGCTGTCCATACCGCGGCCCACCACTCGAGTGGGCAAGTTTTACCTTTCCGTGAGTCGCTACTGGCGATGCTCGGCGTGTCCTTCGTTTCGATGCTGGTCGCACTCGACCAGACCGTGGTCGGCACCGCGTTGCCCACGATCGTCGCGGAACTGAAGGGTTTCGAGCTCTACGCGTGGGTCGGCACGTTGTATCTGCTGACCTCGGTGATCACCGTGCCGATCTTCGGCCGCCTCGGCGATTACTACGGGCGCAAGCCATTTGTGATTGCATCGATCGTCGTGTTCACTGCCGCTTCGGTGCTCTGCGGCGCTGCCAACAACATGCTGTTCCTCGTGCTCGCGCGCGGCTTGCAGGGCATCGGCGGCGGCATGCTGGTCGGCACCGCCTTCGCGTGCATTCCTGATCTCTTTCCCGACTCGGTCGTGCGACTGCGCTGGCAGGTGCTGATGAGTTCGGCGTTCGGGATTGCGAACGCGGTAGGGCCGTCGCTCGGCGGTTTTCTCACGCAGTACTACGGCTGGCGCTCGGTGTTCTACGTGAATCTGCCGGTCGGCTTGCTGTCGCTATTTTTCGTCTGGCGCTTTCTGCCGCATCTGCGGCACATCGAACACGAAGGCAAGATGCGGCTCGATTGGCCGGGTGCGTTGTTGATCGCGGTGGCGCTCGGCTCGCTGCAATTGTTTGTCGAGTTGTTGCCGAAGCACGGCGTCACCTTGGGCGCCTTCGCGCTGCTTGCGCTGAGCGTCGCCTCGGCATACGGCTTGTGGCAGTGGGAAAAGCGCTGCCCGACGGCGATTCTGCCGGTGGACATGTTTCGCAATCGCAGTCTGGCCGCCCTGTTTACGCTCGCCGTGCTGGGCGGCTTCACGATGTTCTCGTTGCTGTTCTACGCACCGTTGCTATTTCAGGGCGGTTTCGGGATGTCACCGAAAGAAGCGGGGCTCGTCATTACGCCGCTCGTCGTATTCATCACGATCGGCAGTATCGCCAACGGCCGTATCGTCTCACGTGTACGCAATCCGAATCTGATGCTGTACGTCGGCTTTGCGCTGGTGGCGCTGTCGTGCCTCGGCGTGGTCGTCGCGACGCGTGCCATGCCGCAATGGTTGCTGATGTCGTTCATGGTGCTCGGCGGACTCGGTCTCGGTTTCGTGATGCCGAATCTGACGATCTTCGCGCAGCAGACTGCGGGCCGCGAACACCTCGGTATCGCCACCGCGCTGCTGCAGTCGCTGCGGATGATCGGCGGGATGATCGGCACGGCGCTAACCGGCACGCTGATCAGCCATATGTACGCGAGCGGCGTGCGCAGCGCGCTGGAAAACGATCACGCATCGCAGTGGTTTGCCGATCTCGGCGACCCGCAAATTCTCATCAATCGCGATGCGCAAACCACCTTGCTCGGCCAGTTGACGCATGCGGGCCACAACGGCGCAATGCTGCTCGAGAGTGCGCGCGAGGCGCTCGTTTCAGCAATTCATCTGGGTCTCGCGCTTGCGGCGGTGATCGCCGTGGTGTCCGTGTGGCAAAGCCGCCGTGTGCCGCCAGTCAAGCTCCAGCGCAAGCTCGAGCCGGTGATTCACGCGGATTGATTTTTTAGCCTTACCGTTTTACTGACAGATCATGGAAGAACAGGACCGCGTCGCCGTCATGCAGCAATTCGGCCGCACTTATCGGGCGTTCATGTCGGCGTTCGAGGCCCACGTGGGCCATCCGTTGCCGCGCTGGCGCATTCTGCTTGCGCTGCACGACCAGGCCGGCGAGTCGTCACAGAAGCGCCTGGTCGAGCGCTTGCGCGTCGATCCGGGCGCGCTGACGCGGCAACTGAAAACGCTGGAAGGTTTAGGCTGGATTGCTCGCAGCATGGATACGCGCGACAACCGCGTGACCAATGTGCGTTTGACCGAAGCGGGACGGTCGGCGACCGAAGCCAGCCTGCCGCGCCGCAATGCTTTTTTGCACGACACGATGGCGGCGTTGCCGGACGAAGCGCTGAGCGCGTTGTCGGGGGCGCTGAAGATGCTGGAAGTGCGGATTGGCGAAGTGGCTGCTGCGACTGGCGCTGCGACCGCGCCGGCTGCCCAGGTGTCCGACACGGCGGAGGCCGATCCGGCTCGGTAAGCTTAGGTCCGACTCAACGGCAACAAACGGCGCGCCACCTTGCGGTGAAACGCGCCGGTTCTATCACGATCAGAAGAACGTTTCGATCACTTCCGTGACGCGATACGACGGATCGACCACCAGCACTTGACGCCACTTGTCGAACGTCAGGCACGGATGCGAGATGTCGAACGCGATCATGTCGCCTACCTTCAGATCTGCGCCCGCGGGAATCCGCAGATACGCGTGCTGATCCATCAAGCCGAAAATCTCCCAGCCTTCGCTCGCCGCGATATCGCGTGGCGCTTCGGTGCCAGGACGATAGTGGCGCGACGGCTCCGGCATGCCTGCATCGAACGCGGAATCGCGCTTGCCGAGGCCGATGATCGCGCGATCCGGTTCCGGAATCGACTGTACATACGCCCACAGTTGCAGCGCCGGCAGCAAGCCTTCGCCCATTTTCTTCGCCACCGGATTGCGCGCGAAGATGTCCGTCTGCGCCTTGCGGTACACGCCGACGTCATGCGTCAGATAGCAGCCGGGCCGCAGCACGACTTCGACCTTGCCGGTCTCCGAGGCCTTCACGAATTCTTCCGCGACCACGTCGTACCAGGCCGAGCCGGCGCCTGACAGAACGGCCGGCGTGCGGGCAAAACGCCCTTCGTCGACAAGCGCGCGCGTTACAGCGACAGCGCTCTGCAGGAACTCGCGCACTTCGTGTTCTTCTTTCAGCACGCCTTCATACAATTCGACGCCCGCCAGCTTCAGCACATCCGGATAGCGCGCGATTGCCTCGAGCACCGCATTGCGCTGCGCTTCATCGCGCACGCCGGTGCGGCCGCCCGGCACGCCGAGCTCGAGCAATACTTGCAGCGGCTTGCGTACCGACGTGAAAAACTGACCCAGTTGCTCGACGCCTTCGACCGAATCGACGAGGCAGAAGAACTCGAAATCAGGGTCGCTCAGCAACTCGGCAATCATCATCATGTTGCGGCGGCCAACCAGCTGGTTAGCCATCAGGATCCGCGACACACCGCCGTGATACGCCGCGCGCACCTGATGCGCGGTGGCGAGCGTGATGCCCCATGCGCCGGTTTCGAGTTGACGGCGAAATAGCTGCGGCGCCATGGTGGTTTTGCCGTGCGGCGCGAGCTTGACTCCGTATTCCGCGACGAACGCCTGCATCCACTTCAGGTTGTGTTCCACGCGATCCGCGTACAGCACGGCGGCGGGCAGGCTCACGTCTTCGTTCAGCAGGTTCCACTCGAGGCGCGCGGCATCCGTGAGTTGGATGCTGGTGCCCGGAACCATGCCCAAGCCCTTGCTATAAGGATCAATCGTTGCGCCCTGATAGTTTGTAACTTTCATGTCTCCCTGCTCCATCGTCCAGTTAAATCGAATCAAAGTTGACTTTACCATGTTACCGAAAGTACGATGGTTGGAGGAATGTTATTTAGTACCACGGTTTTCCGGAAGCGCTTTGTAAGCGTTCGCGAGACACCCCACAGCCTGCAATGAACCTGACCGCCGAACCGCTGGCCTTCGATATCGTCGCGCGCATCGCCGAATGCGCGCCGGAACTGCGTTCGGCCGAACGGAAGGTTGCCGCGCTGATTCTCGACGACCTGACCGGCGCATCGCGCGCCAGTATTGGCGCGCTCGCCCAGCAGGCGGAGGTGAGCGTCGCGACCGTGACGCGCTTTGCCAAGGCGGTGGGTTGCCGCGACGTGCGGGAGTTGAAGCTGCGGCTCGCGCAGGCGGCCGCCGTTGGCCAGCGCTTTCTGCAGGCTGGCGGCCCCACCGACGCACCGGAGCCGATCGCCACCCGCGTATTCGACGAACTGCAAACCGCGCTTGCCCATAACCATCAATTGCTCCGGCAGGCGCCTTTAGCCGAAGCCGCGGCCGCGCTGCGCGCCGCGCGGATGATCTACGTGTTCGGCATGGGCGGCGGTTCGACTGCATTGGCCGACGAAATGCGCTTCAGGCTCGTGCGCCTTGGCCGGCCGGTTGCGACCTATCAGGACGGCTTGTTGCAGCGCATGGTGGCGAGCACCGTGTCGCGCGAATGCGTGGTGATCGCGCTGTCCACCACCGGGCGCGTGCCCGAAATGGTCGAGAACTGCAAGATCGCGCGCAGCTACGGGGCGACCGTGATCGCTCTCACCGCGCCGGCTTCACCGTTGGCCAAACTGGCCGATTGGGTGATTCCGATCGTCGCCTTCGAAACCGATTTCATTTACAAGCCGTCGTCGTCGCGTTACGCGATGATGATGGCGCTCGATGTGCTCGTCACTGAACTTGCCGTGAGTCAGGGTGACGAGAGCCGCGAATTGCTGCGCCGCATGAAGCACGCGCTCGACGCGCACCGTGGCGGCGGCGACCGACAACCGTTAGGAGACTGATCCATGCATTCGCATCCCGAAGCCGCCGATACGCTGATCGTCGGCGCGCAACTGTACGACGGCACGGGCGCACCGCCGGTCGAACGCGACGTTGCGATCCGAGACGGCCGCATCGCCGCGATCGGCAATCTGTCGAACTGGCTCGCTGAAGAGGTGATCGAGGCGAACGGCCGCGCGCTGGCGCCCGGCTTCATCGACGTTCATACGCATGACGACACGCACGTAATCCGTTCGCCGCAAATGCTGCCGAAGATCACGCAGGGCGTGACGACCGTGATTGTCGGCAATTGCGGGATCAGTGCGTCGCCGGTGTCGCTGAAGGGCGATCCGCCTGATCCGATGAACCTGCTTGGCGAGCGCGACGCGTTCCAGTACCCGACTTTTGCTGCGTACGTCGAAGCGGTGAACGCCGCGCGTCCGGCAGTGAATGTCGGCGCGCTGATCGGACACACGGCGTTGCGCAGCAATCAGATGGACCGGCTCGATCGCGCGGCGACCGCGACCGAAATTGACGGCATGCGCGCGCAACTCGAAGAGGCGTTGTCGAACGGCGCGTTGGGCCTGAGCTCCGGGCTCGCCTACGGCTCCGCTTTCTCCGCGCCGACTGAAGAAGTGATGGCGCTGGCCGAGCCGCTCGCTGCCGCAGGCGCGCTTTACACGACGCACATGCGCACCGAGTTCGACGCGATTCTCGACGCGATGGACGAAGCGTATCGGGTGGGCCGTCACGCGCATGTGCCGGTGGTGATTTCGCATCTGAAGTGCGCGGGGCCATCGAATTGGGGGCGCAGCGAAGAGGTGCTGAAGTCGCTTGAGGGCGCGCGTCGTTTGCAGCCGATCGGTTGCGATTGCTATCCGTACAACCGCAGTTCGTCGACGCTCGACGTGAAGCAGGTGACGGGTGACATCGACATCACGATCACGTGGTCGGAGCCGCACCCCGAGATGGCGGGCAAGCTGATCAGGGAGATTGCTGCCGAGTGGGGCGTCACGCAGCAGGAGGCCGGCAAGCGACTGCAGCCGGCGGGCGCGGTGTATCACAACATGTCCGAGGACGACGTGCGGCGCATTCTGTCGCATCCCGCGACGATGGTTGGCTCCGACGGACTGCCGAACGATCCGTTGCCGCATCCGCGGTTGTGGGGCGCGTTTCCGCGCGTGCTTGGACACTACGTACGTGACGCCGGTTTGCTGCCGCTTGAAGAGGCGGTGCGCAAGATGACCAGCTTGTCGGCGCGCCGTTTTGGTTTGGCGCAGCGTGGCGAGGTGCACATCGGTTATCACGCGGATCTGGTGTTGTTCGACCCGGCCAAAGTGCGCGACGCGGCGACTTTCGAGAAGCCGCAACAGGCGGCCGATGGTATCGATGCGGTGTGGGTGAACGGCGTGTTGGCGTATCGCGATGGCGCGGTGACCGGCGAACGGGCGGGGCATTTTGTAGCGCGTGGCGCGGCGTCGAAGGGTGATGCGCACGGCGCATTTTGATTTTTGTTTTCTGATTGATATGGCAAGCGGTTGTGGCATGGGTCGCGCCGCGTGCCGGACTTTTTAAGGAGTTGGATGATGAAGCGATATGGCGTTGAAGGCGGCAAGGGTACCGGTGGTCAACATATGCCGTTTGCCCGGGCTGTCGAAGCGGATGGATGGTTGTTCGTTTCCGGGCAGACGCCGATGGAAAACGGCGAAGTGATCAATGGCGGCATCGTCGAGCAATCGCACAAGGCGATTCAGAACGTGTTCGCTATCTTGAAGGAAGCTGGCTACGGGGCGGAGCATGTTGTTCGCTGCGGTGTGTGGCTGGATGATCCGCGTGACTTTGCTTCGTTCAATAAGGTGTTTCGGGAGTACTTCGGCGAGAATCCGCCGGCTCGGGCTTGTGTGGTTTCTTCGATGGTGATCGATTGCCGGATCGAGGTTGATTGCGTGGCTTATAAGAAGCCTTCGGCGTAAAGGGTTTTTTGTTTGCTGCAGGCGCTGGGTAGGTTTTTTTTGCCTGCTCGGCGTTTGTTTGGCTGTGTTCTTGGGGTTTGGGTCTTTCTCCTTGTTCTGGGTTTGGTGCCTTTCCTTGAATTGTTAGTGGTCTATTAGCGTTGCCCCTGTGCGGGGCGGCACCTACTTTTCTTTGCTTGCCGCAAAGAAAAGTAGGCAAAAGAAAGCGGCTCAAACCGCTAATGCTAAGTGGGCGCCGTAGCCTGCTACGGGTAGTGGTGCGACTGGAATCCGTGCTCTCCCACGTTCCGCGCTAGTGACAAAGGTGTCATCAGCTCCCACTCCGCACAGCGTGCGTCGCGGATGGGTCTGCATGGGAAACCACGGGCTTCGGTTTTGGTTTGTGGGGCCGTCGGCTTCGCGTCTCTGCATTCAGCCCGGAACACCCTCGTTAAACGATATGTCGGTGTGCTGAATCACCGCCCCTCCTCGCTACCCCCCGCCCCAATCCCAGCCACGGTCGCGTTCGCTTCTGCCGTTAGCGTTGGCGTTGCAATCGGAATCGAGATGGTGATGGCGGTGCAATGACGAGCCACGCCCCGTCGGCGAAGCGTAGGAGTTAAACGTAGGGGGAGGTTTTAAGAAGTACTCTTCGGCGCGCGCAGCGTCGCCGGAAGTATGACGCCCTTGTCACTGGCGTATGCACACGCACGAACACAGATTCCAGATGCACCACTACCCGTAGCAGACCACGGGCCCCGCTTAGCATTAGCGGTTTGAGCCGCTTTCTTTTGCCTACTTTTCTTTGCGGCAAGCAAAGAAAAGTAGGTGCCGCCCCGCACAGGGGCAACGCTAATAGACCACTAACAAAGCAAGGAAAGGCCAAAGCCCCAAGAACACAGACAAACAAGCGCCGAGCAGGCAAAAAACACAAACTTCCCTTATTGCCGCGCCAACCGCAAATTATCCGGCATAGGCAAATTAAAATTCGTCCGGAACGGATTGATATCCAGCCCGCCGCGCCGGGTATACCGCGCATAAACAGCTAGCTTCACCGGCCGGCAGGCCTTAAGCACATCGATAAAAATCCTCTCCACACACTGCTCATGAAACCCAGTGTGATTCCGATAGGAAATGATGTACCTCAGCAAGCCCGCATGATCAATCTGCGGCCCAACATAGTGAATCTGCACGCTGCCCCAATCGGGCTGCCCCGTCACGGGACAATTCGACTTAAGCAGGTTGGAAACCAACGTCTCCTCGACCGGCGACTCGTCGAACGCAGCCTTCAGCAACGAAGCATCGGGATGATAAATGTCGGTATCGAGATCGAGCCGATCCAGCGACAAACCTTCAAACTCTTCCATCTGCAATTTGCCGAACTCATAGGGCGCCGCCAGATGAACCGACACCGTCGCGCCGCATGAAGCGGAAACATCCCGCTTGATCGTGTCGCGCACCACATCCATCGACTCGAAAGCCGTCTGCGCAAACGACCCCAGATAAAGCTTGAACGACTTCGACTCGACAATGTTCGGCGAATCAGCCGGCACAAAGAAAGTGGCCACCGCAATCTGCGGCTTGCCGCGCGCGTTCAGCCAGGAAAGCTCGTAAGCATTCCAGATGTCCGTGCCGAAAAACGGCAGCTGTGCGCCAATCCCAATCGCTTCGCGCGCATTCTTTCGGGCAATCGGAAAGAGCAGCGAAGCGTCATATTGTTCGGTGTAAGTGGAAGCCTTACCCAGCGGTGATTGTTCGGGTGTCATGATGCGTTCACGATGCCACTCAGCACGTGCCCCGTCGCCGTCACGACGCGGGCCGATTCGCAATGGCCAATTTGGTCGTCGAAGAAAAAGTCCGGCTCGAACTCGCGCAAAAATGCGCTCTTGTCGAGGCCGCCGAGAAACATCGCTTCGTCGATTTCGATGTTCCACGCCATCAATGTGCGGATCGCGCGCTCATGTGCCGGGGCCGAGCGCGCCGTCACCAAGGCCGTACGAATATGCATCGGTGCGGCTTCGTCCGCGAGTTTCTGCAGCCGGTGCAGTGCTTCGAGCAACGGCTTCAAAGGTCCATCCGCGAGCGGCAAATCCTTGTTGTGAATCTCATGGCCGACGAACGCACGCAAGCCATCTTTCTGAAAGATGCGCTCGGCTTCGTCGGAAAACAGCACGGCGTCGCCGTCGAAAGCAATCCGGATTTCATCCGGATACTTGCTCGCCATTTTCGCCGATTCGGGTAAGACGCGTGCGGCCGGAAATCCGGCGGCCAATGCATCGCGCACATCGTTCTGATTCGCGGACAAAAACAGCGAGGCGTTCAACGGCTTCAGATAGCCGAATGGCGCGCGCCCACGTGTGAATACGCCGCGCTCGATTGCGAGCCCATACTCCCTGCACGAATGAAATGCGCGCAATCCACTGATCGGATCGCTGCGCGACAGGATCACCACTTCGACCCGATGGCCGCCGGCATTCAAGGCCAGCAGCTTGCGGATCAGCGGAAACGCGACGCCTGGCTTGGCGGGCACGGCCAGCCGCTCGCGCTGCAACGCTTCGTACGCTTGCAGGTTGCCTTTCTCGTACACGCAGTTCTCTTCCTCGAAGTCGAACAGCGCGCGCGACGAGATTGCCACCACCAGTTTGTCGACAAGCGAAAGAGCCATCTGCGCGTTTTAGTCCAGTAAGGTCAAGCGAGAAACAATCGGTACACGGGATTCTGCGTCTCTTCCCAGCACGGATAGCCGAGCGTCGTGAGGAAGTGGTCGAACTCGCTGTTCTCGCTCTCCGGCACCTGAATGCCCACCAGAATCGAACTGTAGTCCGCACCCTGGTTGCGATAGTGGAACAGGCTGATATTCCAGTTCGGCGCCATCGACGACAGGAACTTCATCAGCGCACCCGGACGCTCCGGAAACTCAAAACGGAACAGACGTTCGTCATGCGCCAAAGGCGAGCGGCCGCCGACCATATAGCGGATGTGCTGCTTCGACAGTTCATCGAAAGTCAGATCGACGGTGGCAAAACCATGTGCTTCAAAGGCGCCCGCGATCTGTGCCGATTCGCTGCGATTGCGGATCTGCACGCCGACGAAGATATGCGCTGAATTCGCGTCCGCAATGCGGTAGTTGAACTCGGTGACGCTGCGCGTGCCCACCAGTTCGCAGAAGCGGCGGAAACTGCCGCGCTCTTCCGGAATCGTCACGGCGAACACCGCTTCACGTGCTTCACCCACTTCAGCACGCTCGGCCACGAAACGCATGCGGTCGAAGTTCATGTTCGCGCCGGACGTGATCGCAATCAGCGTCTGGTCCTCAATGCCTTCGCGCTCGGCATACTGCTTGGCGCCGGCCACGGCCAGTGCGCCCGCCGGTTCCAGCACGCTGCGGGTGTCCTGGAACACGTCCTTGATCGCGGCGCACAGCGCATCGGTGTTCACGAGCAGCACGTCGTCGAGATATTCGCGGCACAGGCGGAAGGTTTCCTCGCCGACCAGCTTCACTGCCGTGCCATCCGAGAACAGGCCCACTTCATTCAACGTCACGCGTTCACCGGCCTTCAAGGAAGCCGCCATTGCGCACGAGTCATCGGTCTGTACGCCGATCACCTTGATCTCCGGGCGCACCGATTTCACGTACGCGGCCACGCCTGCCGCGAGTCCCCCGCCGCCGATCGGCACGAAGATCGCGTGGATCGGGCCCTGATGCTGGCTGAGAATCTCCATCGCGACCGTGCCCTGGCCGGCGATCACGTACGGATCGTCGAACGGGTGGACAAACGTCAGGCCGCGTTCTTCCTGCAGCTTCACCGCGTGCCCGTACGCATCGCTATAGGACTCGCCGAACTGCACGACTTCGACCGTCGCGCCGCCATGTGCGCGTACCGCATCGACTTTCACCTGCGGGGTCGTCACCGGCACCACGATGATTGCTTTCACGCCCATGCGGGCCGCCGACAACGCCACACCCTGCGCATGATTGCCCGCCGACGCGGTAATCACACCACGCTCCAGCGCATCCGCCGGAATATGCGCCATCTTGTTGTACGCGCCGCGCACCTTGAACGAGAACACCGGCTGGTTGTCCTCGCGCTTCAGATAAACCGGATTCCGCAGCCGTGCCGACAGATTCGGCGCGCGTTCGAGTTCGGTCTCGCGGGCCACGTCGTAGACGCGCGCGGTCAGGGTTTTTTTCAGGTAGTCGTGGGAAGCCATGCGGGTGGCGCGGTGCGCTTTGCGAGACGGGAAAGGGTCAATGATAGCGCCAACGGTGTGCACGCTGGCCCTCTGTGAACCTGCGGCGTATCCCGGCTCGCCGCCGGTAAAGTCCAAGCCGACCGTCCGGTCGGAGAATCGTTCGTATGCGCTCACGAGCGCCGCTCAGCACAAAAACGCCAAAAGTCCTGCCACAACCCTGATTTCAGGCGTCAACGCGTGGCGGGATCATGGGGTAGAATTCCATTTTGGAATAAGGATCGGAAGATGCACTGGCAGCCTCGGATCGCCCACTTGATGCCCGTCCCGCGTGAGTCTTGCCCCGCGGCGGAGCGTCACGTCCGCCACGCGCGATCGTGTAGCTGTCTCTGAGCGCCGTGAAGCGACTGATGTGGGTAGGCCGTCGGTTGCGCTTCGCTCCCCTAGAAGATTTCCAGCATTGCGCCCCACGCGCACCGTCCGCCGACGCCTCACAGAGTTGAGCGCGCCCGGTTGACCCACCGAGTCGTCCGAACATGAACGCACCTCAAGTTTTCGATCCGCACGGGGCCGCCACTGCGGTGGCCGCCGATCCTGAAGCGCGTCTGCGCGAAATTCCCTATAACTACACGTCGTTTTCCGACCGCGAAATCGTTATCCGTCTTCTCGGCGACGAAGCCTGGGCGGCCTTGGCCGAACTGCGCGCGGAACGCCGCACCGGCCGCTCGGCACGGATGCTGTACGAAGTGCTCGGCGACATCTGGGTTGTTCGCCGTAATCCTTACCTGCAAGACGACCTGCTCGACAATCCGAAGCGCCGCGCGCTACTGATCGAGGCGCTGCATCACCGTCTGAGCGAGATCGAGAAGCGCCGTCGCGCCGATCTGGTCGAGCACGGCGATGAAGCGGGCGTCGATCGGGCCGCTCGCGTCGAAACGCTGGTGGCGGCTGCACGCCGTGCCGTCGACGATTTCGAGAGCGAATTCCAGAAGACCTTCGATCTGCGCCGTCGCGCGAACAAGGTGCTGGGCCGCGTCACGGAAAAAGACAACATCAAGTTCGACGGTTTGTCCCGCGTCTCGCACGTCACCGACGCGACCGACTGGCGCGTCGAGTACCCGTTCGTCGTGCTGACGCCGGATACCGAGGCCGAGATCGCCGGCATGATCAAGGCGTGTTTCGAGCTCGGTCTGACGGTGATTCCGCGCGGAGGCGGCACGGGCTACACGGGCGGCGCGGTGCCGCTCACGCCGTTCTCGGCCGTCATCAACACTGAAAAGCTGGAGCAATTGGGCGCGGTCGAGTTGACCGAACTGCCGGGCGTCGATCGCAAGGTGCCGACGATTTTCTCGGGCGCGGGCGTCGTCACGCGCCGCGTGACCGAAGCGGCTGAGCAGGCCGGCTATGTGTTCGCGGTCGATCCGACTTCGCTGGATGCATCCTGTGTCGGCGGCAACGTCGCGATGAACGCGGGCGGCAAGAAGGCGGTGCTGTGGGGCACGGCGCTCGACAACCTCGCCTGGTGGCGGATGGTCGACCCGGAAGGGAACTGGCTCGAAGTCACGCGTCTGGACCACAACCTCGGCAAGATCCACGACATCGAAGTCGCGCGTTTCGAGCTGAAGTGGTTCGACGGCAGCCACGCGCCAGGCGAAAAGCTGCTGCGCACGGAATCGCTCAACATCAAGGGTCGCGTATTCCGCAAGGAAGGTCTCGGCAAGGACGTGACCGACAAATTCCTGGCCGGTCTGCCGGGCGTGCAGAAGGAGGGCTGCGACGGGCTGATCACGTCCGCGCGCTGGGTGCTGCACAAGATGCCGGCGCATACGCGCACGGTCTGCCTCGAGTTCTTCGGCCAGGCCCGTGAAGCGATCCCGAGCATTGTCGAGATCAAGGACTATCTGTTCGAAACGTCGAAGCAGGGCGGCGCGATTCTCGCCGGCCTCGAGCATCTGGACGAACGCTATCTGCGCGCGGTCGGCTACGCGACCAAGAGCAAGCGCAACGCGTTTCCGAAGATGGTGCTGATCGGCGACATCGTCGGCGACGATGCGGACGCGGTGGCGCAAGCGACCTCGGAAGTCGTGCGCATGGCCAACGGCAAGAGCGGCGAAGGTTTCGTCGCGGTCAACGCGGAGGCGCGCAAGCGTTTCTGGCTCGACCGCAGCCGTACCGCCGCGATTGCCAAGCACACCAACGCGTTCAAGATCAACGAAGACGTGGTGATTCCGCTCAACCGGATGGGCGAGTACACCGACGGCATCGAACGCATCAATATCGAACTGTCGATCAAGAACAAGCTGCAACTGGTCGACGCGCTCGAAACGTTCTTCAAGGGCGGCAAGCTGCCGCTCGGCAAGAGCGACGACGCCAACGAAATCCCGAGCGCGGAGTTGCTCGAAGATCGCGTGCAGCAGGCGCTCGATATTCTGAAGAAGGTGCGTACGCGCTGGGAATTCCTGCGCGACAAGCTCGATCTGTCCTTGCGCGAAGCGCAGCACTATCTGGTCGGCCTCGGCTACGAAGGGCTGGCGGAGAAGTTTGCCGATCGCGTCGACGCGCAGCCGGATGCGACCGTGTTCCATATCACGCAGGACCGTACGGTGCGCGTGTCGTGGAAGGCAGAGATCCGAGCTGAGTTGCGTCAGATCTTCAATGGCGGCGAGTTCAAGCCGATTCTTGAAGAAGCGCAGGCGATCCACAAGAAGGTGCTGCGTGGCCGTGTGTTCGTCGCGCTGCACATGCACGCGGGCGACGGCAACGTCCATACGAATCTGCCGGTCAACTCCGACAACTACGAGATGCTGCAGGACGCCCACACGGCGGTCGCGCGCATCATGAAGCTCGCGCGTTCGCTCGACGGCGTGATTTCCGGCGAGCACGGCATCGGCATTACCAAGCTCGAATTCCTGACCGACGAAGAGATCGGCGAATTCCGCGCGTACAAGCAGCGCGTCGATCCGCATGGCCGCTTCAATGCGGGCAAGCTGCTCGAAGGCGCCGACCTGCGCAACGCTTACACGCCGAGCTTCGGCCTGATGGGCTACGAATCGCTGATCATGCAGCAGTCCGACATCGGCGCGATTTCCGAGTCGATCAAGGACTGTTTGCGTTGCGGCAAGTGCAAGCCGGTGTGCGCGACTCACGTGCCGCGCGCGAACCTGCTGTACAGCCCGCGCAACAAGATTCTCGCGACCTCCTTGCTGGTCGAGGCGTTCCTGTACGAAGAGCAGACTCGCCGCGGCGTGTCGATCAAACACTGGGACGAGTTCAACGACGTCGCCGATCACTGCACCGTCTGTCACAAATGCGTGACGCCGTGCCCGGTGAAGATCGACTTCGGCGACGTGACGATGAACATGCGCAACCTGCTGCGCAAGATGGGCAAGAAGAAGTTCAATCCGGGCAACGCAGCCGGCATGTTCTTCCTCAACGCTACGAACCCGCAGACCATCAACCTCGCGCGCACCGCGATGATGGGCATCGGTTACAAGGCGCAGCGCCTCGGCAACGACGTGCTGAAGAAGTTCGCGAAGAAGCAGACGGCGCACCCGCCGGCAACCGTCGGCAAGCCGAAGGTCACGCAGCAGGTGATCCACTTCATGAACAAGAAGATGCCGGGCAACCTGCCGAAGAAAACCGCGCGCGCGTTGCTCGATATCGAGGACAACAAGATCGTCCCGATCATCCGCAATCCGAAGACGACCACCGCCGATACGGAAGCGGTGTTCTATTTCCCGGGCTGCGGTTCCGAGCGGCTGTTCTCGCAAGTGGGTCTGGCTACGCAAGCCATGCTGTGGGAGGCGGGCGTGCAAACCGTGTTGCCGCCGGGTTATCTGTGTTGCGGGTACCCGCAGCGCGGCTCGGGCCAGTTCGACAAGGCCGAGCAGATCGTGACGGATAACCGCGTGTTGTTCCACCGCGTCGCGAATACGCTGAACTATCTCGACATCAAGACGGTGGTGGTGTCGTGCGGCACGTGTTACGACCAGCTCGCCGGCTACGAATTCGAGAAGATTTTCCCGGGCTGCCGGATCATCGACATCCACGAGTTCCTGCTCGAAAAGGGGATCAAGCTCGAAGGCGTGAACGGCGTGCGCTACATGTATCACGACCCGTGCCACTCCCCGATCAAGACGATGGACCCGGTCAAGCTCGTCAATCAGTTGATGGGCTCGGAGAACGACGGCTACAAGATCGAGAAGAACGATCGCTGCTGTGGCGAATCCGGCACACTCGCCGTGACGCGCCCGGATATTTCGACGCAAGTCCGCTTCCGCAAGGAAGAGGAAATGCGCAAGGGCGCCGCGAAGCTGCGTGGCATTCCCCTCGTAGCCGAGGCGGGTGCGAATGGGATCAATACGGCCAATGCGTCGGCCGGCGCGGCGGGTGCGCCGAACGGCTCCGTGCTCAAGGCGGGCGACGGGCCGCAACCGAACGGCGCCACCGACGTGAAGATCCTGACGAGCTGCCCGTCCTGCCTGCAAGGCCTGTCGCGCTATAACGAAGACGCGGGCACCGAGGCGGACTACATCGTCGTCGAAATGGCGCGTCACGTGCTGGGCGAAGACTGGATGGCGGATTACGTCCAGCGGGCGAACAATGGCGGAATCGAGCGCGTGCTGGTTTAATGGCACGACTGACGATTTTTGCCTGAGGACGACGATGGAATGCGTTTTTTGCCGTGAAGATGGCGGCGATGTGCTGTGGCAGGACGACACCCTGCGTGTCGTCCTTGCCGACGAACACGACTACCCGGGCTTTTGCCGGGTGATCTGGAACGGGCATATCGCTGAGTTTTCCGATCTCGCCGAGACCGACCGCGATCGCGTGATGCGGGCCGTGTATGCGGTCGAGCGTGCGATCCGGCGCATTCTCCAGCCGGTGAAGGTCAACCTGGCGAGCCTCGGCAACCAGGTGCCGCACGTGCATTGGCATGTGATTCCGCGTTTTTCGAACGACGCTCATTTCCCGCTGCCTATCTGGGCGCCGCGCCAACGCACGGTGTCCGAAGCCATGCTGTCGTCGCGCCGCGCGCAAGCTACCCTGCTGCGCGAAGCCGTGCGGCAAGAAATCGAACAGGCGTTGGGCTGAACGCTCCAAACCTGGTGCTTCGCGCCAGAGGCGGCCCGGCGCCTTCTAATGAGGTCAACATGAGTGGACTGACTCGCGATACCCCGGTGCCGACCGGCGTGGTCGTGCATTCCAAATCGCGCGTGCTCGAATTGCAGTACGCAAACGGCGAAACGTATCGCCTGCCGTTCGAACTGCTGCGCGTGTATTCGCCGTCGGCGGAAGTGATGGGCCACGGTCCCGGCCAGGAAACTTTGCAAACCGGTAAGCGCGACGTCACGATCACCATGATCGAGGGCGTCGGCAACTATGCGCTGCAGCCGACTTTCTCCGACGGACATGCCACGGGCATCTATTC
The DNA here is from genome assembly GCF_902859805.1 of Paraburkholderia sediminicola. Lineage (GTDB taxonomy): Bacteria > Pseudomonadota > Gammaproteobacteria > Burkholderiales > Burkholderiaceae > Paraburkholderia > Paraburkholderia sediminicola. Next base: position 350,487 of record NZ_CADIKC010000005.1, read on the forward strand.
CTGGGACCTGCTGCACGACATGGCCGTCCGTCAGGATGAACTCTGGCGCGACTATCTCGCCAAACTGGCAGCGGCCGGTGTCGACCGTGACGCCCCTATGGCGCCGGCCGGTGCTGCGCACGGGCACTGTCACTGATACGATTCGCCCTGGTCGCCGCCCTGATGCGGCGCAACATTTCAGAATACGCGAAAGGACGAGCGCGATGAGCAAAACCCACTTCGGCTTTCAATCGGTCGACGAACAGGAAAAAGCGCAGAAGGTGGCGGGCGTATTCCACTCGGTCGCCTCCAACTACGACTTGATGAACGACCTGATGTCGGGCGGGTTGCACCGGGCGTGGAAGATGTTCACGATCGCCCAGGCCAACGTCCGGCCGGGCTTCAAGGTGCTGGATATCGCGGGCGGCACGGGCGATCTGTCGAAGGCGTTCGCCAGACAGGCGGGCGACACCGGCGAAGTCTGGCACACCGACATCAACGAATCGATGCTGCGCGTGGGCCGCGACCGCCTGCTGGACAAGGGCGTCATCACCCCGGCGCTGCTGTGCGACGCCGAGAAAATTCCCTTTCCGGACAATTACTTCGACGTAGTGACCGTGGCATTCGGCTTGCGCAACATGACGCACAAAGATGTCGCGTTGGCCGAGATGCGCCGGGTGTTGAAGCCGGCAGGCCGTCTGCTGGTGCTGGAGTTCTCGAAGGTGTGGGATCCGCTTAAAAAGGTCTACGACGTCTATTCGTTCAAGGTCTTGCCGTGGCTCGGCGACCGGTTTGCGAAGGACGCCGAGAGCTACCGCTACCTGGCGGAATCGATCCGGATGCATCCGGATCAGGAAACTTTAAAAACAATGATGGAACAAGCGGGCCTGGACGGCGTCAAATATTACAATTTGTCAGCTGGCGTGGTAGCTTTACATGTGGGGACCAAATACTAGGGTCCCTAACCCATCGATTTTTAAAGGAAAGTACGAAAATGTCCGATTCAGGTGTGTTATCTCCCCGTAAGGTTAAGCGGTCGTTGGTGAGAAGAATCGGACTGATCGCGATGGTCGGTCTGATCATGGCCGGCTCTCTCGCCTCGCTCGATGCGGAAGCCCGCCGCATGGGCGGCGGCCGTAGCATTGGCCGTCAGTCGAACACGGTTCAGCAACAGTCCGCTCCGTCGCAACCTTCCCAAAGCAATCAGGCCATGCAGCAGCGCGCGCAGCCGGCACCGGCGCCCGCGCCGACTCCCGCCGCAGCGCCTAACCGCTCGCGCTGGCTTGGGCCGATCGCCGGTCTTGCTGCCGGTCTTGGTATCGCCGCGCTGTTGTCGCACTTCGGTCTGGGCGGCGCGTTCGCCGGCGCGATGGCCAATATCATCGTGATCGCGGTCATCGCAATGATCGGCATCTGGCTGATCCGCCGCTTCATGGGCCGCAAGCGCGATACGTCGCAACCGGCGTACGCGGGCGGCGCACCGTCGTTGAATGCGGGCGGCACCGGCTACACGCAGGAGCCGCGTTACTCGGCTCCGCCCACGGGCTCGTATCTCGAACCGCAAGGCAACCCGCTAAGCACGCCGTCCATCAACGCTGCCCCGGCCGTGCCGGCCGGCTTCGATTCGGAAGCCTTCCTGCGCAACGCCAAGGTGTACTTCGTGCGCCTGCAAGCCGCGTGGGACGTCGGCAACACGGAAGACATCCGCGAATTCACCACGCCGGAAATGTTCGCGGAAGTGAAGGTCGATCTGAACTCGCGCGGTGCCGAATCCAATCAGACCGACGTGGTGCAACTGAACGCGGAGTTGCTGGGCGTTGAAGAACGTGCAACCGAATACTTCGCGAGCGTGCGCTTCTCCGGTTTGATCCGCGAATCGGCGGGTGCGGCGGCCGAGCCGTTCGTCGAGGTCTGGAACCTGACGAAGGCGAACCGCCCTGGCGAAGGCTGGTTGCTGGCCGGCATTCAGCAGGTGGCACAGCACTGAGCCAGCGCTGCTTGACCTGACCCTGCACAAAGCATTGGCCGTTCGGCATAGCAAGCCGCGAAGCGAACGGACGTTACAATAGGAACCCGCGCGGGCACCTCGCCTGCGCGGGTTTTTTCTTGCCACTTTCAATGACCCTCGCCGCCAAGCCCTTCGCTGCTGCTGTCAATCATCTGCTCGCCCGCGAATCGTGGGCTCGAGAGCGCCTCGCTCCTTACGCGGGCAAGACCGCCAGACTGTCCTGTCCGCCAGTCGTGCTGATGCTGCTGGTGCAACCCGACGGCTACCTCGGCGCGGTCGACGAAACCGACGCGCAACAATTCGATGTGACCATCTCAGTGCCGTCCGATGCATTGCCGGCCTTCATGCAGGGCGGTCAGGCCGCCGTGATGAAACACGTGAAGATCGAAGGCGACGCCGAGTTTGCGACGGTGATCGCCAAGCTCGCCGAGCATCTGCGCTGGGAACCAGAAGAAGATCTGGCGAAGCTGATCGGCGATGGTCCGGCATGGCGAGTCGCGTCGGTCGTGCGCACGGTCGGCGAACATGCGCGGCGTACGGGGCGCAATCTGCTCGATACCGCCGCTGAATATCTGCTCGACGAAAACCCGCAACTGGTGCGCCGCGCCGCGCTGGAAGACTTCAACGTCGAACTGGCCCGCGCCCGTGACGCTTTGGCGCGCGTGGAAAAGCGCATCGAGCGTGTTGAACAGAAGGTCGAAGCCCGCGGCGCAGATGCGCCGGGCGGCGCCGCCACGTCGCGCGGCACGCGCTAGTCATCGGGCACAACTATGCGTTTTCTGCGCTTTCTCAAGATTTTTTTTACGGTCATCCGCTTCGGTCTCGATGAGATGATGCTCAGCCGCGTCAATGACCGGCGTGTGCGTCTGCTGCTACGTATCACTACCATCGGCCGCAAGTTCGACGCGCCTCCGGGTGTGCGTTTGCGGCTCGCGCTCGAAAGCCTCGGGCCGATCTTCGTCAAGTTCGGCCAGGTGCTGTCAACGCGGCGCGATCTGCTGCCGGTGGATATCGCCAATGAACTGGCCAAGCTGCAGGATCAGGTGCCGCCGTTCGATTCGGCGGTGGCGATCGGACTGGTCGAGAAATCGCTCGGCGCACCGGTCGACGTGCTGTTTGACGATTTCGAGCGGGTGCCGGTGGCGAGCGCTTCGATCGCGCAGGTTCACTTTGCGAAGGTGAAAGCCGGGCAGCACGCGGGCAAGGCGGTCGCCGTGAAGGTGCTGCGGCCGAACATGTTGCCGGTGATCGACTCCGACCTGGCCTTGCTGCGCGACATCGCCGTCTGGGCTGAGCGGCTGTGGGCCGACGGCAAGCGCCTCAAGCCGCGTGAGGTGGTCGCCGAATTCGACAAATACCTGCACGACGAACTCGATCTGATGCGCGAAGCGGCGAACGGCAGCCAGCTGCGCCGTAACTTCGCCGGGCTCGATCTGCTGCTGGTGCCGGAGATGTACTGGGAGTTCTGCACGCCCACCGTGCTGGTGATGGAGCGCATGGTCGGCGTGCCGATCAGCCAGGTGGAGACGCTGCGCGCGGCCGGTGTCGATATTCCGAAGCTGGCGCGCGAAGGCGTCGAGATTTTCTTCACCCAGGTGTTCCGCGATGGCTTTTTCCACGCCGACATGCACCCGGGCAACATTCAGGTGAGCCTCGATCCGGCGCACTTCGGCCGCTATATCGCGCTCGATTTCGGCATCATCGGCGCGCTGTCGGACTTCGATAAGAACTACCTCGCGCAGAACTTCCTCGCTTTCTTCAAGCGTGACTACCATCGTGTCGCCACGCTGCATCTGGAGTCGGGTTGGGTGCCGCCTACCACTCGGGTCGAGGAGCTGGAAAGCGCGATCCGCGCGGTTTGCGAGCCCTATTTCGACCGCGCGTTGAAGGATATTTCGCTCGGGCAGGTGCTGATGCGCCTGTTCTCGACGTCGCGCCGCTTCAACGTGGAAATCCAGCCACAACTGGTGCTGCTGCAAAAAACCATGCTGAACGTGGAAGGGCTCGGCCGTTCGCTCGATCCCGAGCTGGACTTGTGGAAGACCGCCAAGCCCTATCTCGAACGCTGGATGAACGAGCAGATCGGTCTGCGCGGCTGGTACGAGCGGCTGAAGATCGAAGCGCCGCAGTGGAGCAAGACGCTGCCGCAGTTGCCGCGCCTGATCCATCACGTGCTGGCTCAACGTCACGACCAGACGCGCGGCGCGAACGACGACATGATTCGCCAGATCCTGCTCGAGCAGAAGCGGACCAACCGGCTGCTGCAAGGGCTGCTGCTGTTCGGCGTGGCGGTCGGTGTCGGCGCGGTGCTGGCGCGGGCGTTTCTGGCGTTCGCCTACGGCGGGTGATCCCGACCCGATCCTGATTCCTGCGAGGTATCTCATGAGCGACCCGAACCTGCCTTCCGCGCCCGACTTTGCGACCCGCGATCCCAATTCGCCCGAGTTCTGGGACGAACGCTTCGAACGCCATTTCACGCCGTGGGATCAGGCGGGCGTGCCGTCCGCGTTCCAGTCGTTCGCCGGGCGGCATCGCGACGCTGCGGTGCTGATTCCGGGTTGTGGCAGTGCCTACGAGGCGCTATGGCTAGCGCAGCAGGGTCATTCGGTCCGTGCGATCGATTTCTCGCCGGCCGCAGTGGAGGCAGCGCACAAGCAGTTGGGTGCGCAGCACGCGCAACTGGTCGAGCAGGCCGACTTCTTCGCTTACGAACCGCCCTTCACACCGGACTGGATCTACGAGCGCGCGTTCCTTTGCGCGCTGCCGTTGGCGCGCCGTGCAGGCTACGCGCAACGAATGGCCGCGCTGCTGCCGGAGGGCGCACTGCTGGCGGGTTTCTTTTTCATCGGCGCGACGCCGAAAGGGCCGCCGTTCGGCATCGAGCGCACCGAACTCGACGCGTTGCTCTCACCGTTCTTCGACCTCATCGAAGATGAAGCCGTGAACGACTCGATTGCCGTCTTCGCCGGTCACGAGCGTTGGATGAGCTGGCGCCGTCGTGGCTGAGCGGGCCGCCACCTTTGACGATGGCGCGGGCCGCACTTGATTCGACGCGGGCCGCCACCATTTACGTGGACGGCGGCTGCGCCTGGCGTTTGTCCCGGAAATTCGCGGGTGACTAGCCATATGCGGCTATAATTCAAGGCTTTGCAAGCGTTTACAAGATTTCAGTAGGGAAAAGTTCATGCCGATCTACGCTTATCGTTGCGAGTCATGCGGCTTCGGGAAGGACGTGCTTCAGAAGATGAGCGACCCCCAGTTGACGCAGTGTCCCGAGTGCGGGAAAGACACCTTTCGCAAGCAGGTGACAGCCGCCGGTTTCCAGTTGAAGGGCTCCGGCTGGTATGTGACCGATTTCCGCGGCGGTAATGGCGGCGCAAGCGCGCCGGCCAAGCCCGACGCGAACGGCGGCTCGAATGCGAATTCGGGCGAAAACGCTGCAGCCGGTAATAACGGCGCGGCGAATTCCGACACGGCTTCGGCCAACGGCACGGCCGCCGCCGCAACACCTGCCACGCCTGCTGCCGCACCCGCCGCTTCGGCGAATTCGAGCGGTTCCGGCAGCGCCTAGTAGCACGGCCGCCCTTATGGGCGGCGCACACGCCGCGCGTCGGGTACCGGCTCGCGCGGCTTTCTGGCGGTACACATGACGACGAAAAAAACGACGCTCAAATCGGTGTTCCTGACTGGCCTGCTGGTGCTGGTGCCTCTGGCTATCACACTGTGGGTGCTCGGCCTGATCATCGGCACGATGGACCAGACGCTGTTGCTGCTGCCGACCTCATGGCAGCCGGAGCGCGCGCTCGGCTTCCGTTTGCCGGGCCTCGGCGCGGTGCTGACGCTGGCGTTCATCTTTGTCGTCGGGCTGTTGACGCAGAACTTCATCGGGCAGAAGCTCGTGAAGTGGTGGGAAGTCGTGGTTGCTCACATTCCGGTGGTCGGCCCGATCTACACCAGCGTCAAGCAGGTGTCGGACACCTTGTTGTCGAGCAGCGGCAATGCGTTTCGCAAGGCGCTCCTGATCGAGTACCCGCGCCGCGGTTCCTATACGATTGCGTTTCTGACCGGCATTCCGGGCGGCGACGTGGTCAATCACCTGAAAGAAGATTACGTCAGCGTGTATGTGCCGACTACGCCGAACCCAACGTCCGGCTTCTTCCTGATGGTGCCCAAGAGCGAAGTGATCGAACTCGACATGACGGTCGACGCCGCGCTCAAGTACATCGTCTCGATGGGCGTTGTGGCGCCGTCCGCGCCGCCGGCGCCGGTGCGCCGCACGACAGTCGAGCCTCCGCTGTAATGCCGGTGCGCAGCGTTTATCGCCGCGCGCCGTCCAACCAATGCATAACGAAAGACAAACATCATGTCGATGAGATCTGAATACTGCGGTCTGGTGACCGAAGAACTGCTGGGCCAACCCGTCTCGCTGTGCGGTTGGGTAAGCCGCCGTCGTGACCATGGCGGCGTTATCTTCATCGACCTGCGCGACCGCGAAGGCCTCGTTCAGGTGGTCTGCGATCCGGATCGCGCGGAAATGTTCAAGACTGCCGAAGGCGTCCGCAACGAGTTCTGCCTGCAGATCAAGGGCGTGGTTCGCGCCCGTCCGGAAGGCACCACGAACGCCTCGCTCAAGAGCGGCAAGATCGAAGTGCTGTGCCACGAGCTGATCGTGCTGAACCCGTCGATCACGCCGCCGTTCCAGCTCGACGACGACAACCTGTCGGAAACCACGCGCCTCACGCACCGTGTGCTCGACCTGCGCCGTCCGCAGATGCAGCACAACCTGCGTTTGCGTTACCGCGTCGCGATCGAAGTGCGCAAGTATCTGGACTCGCTGGGCTTCATCGACATCGAAACGCCGATGCTCACCAAGAGCACGCCGGAAGGCGCGCGCGACTACCTCGTGCCGTCGCGTACCAACCCGGGCCAGTTCTTCGCGCTGCCGCAATCGCCGCAACTGTTCAAGCAGCTGCTGATGGTCGCCAACTTCGATCGCTACTACCAGATCGTTAAGTGCTTCCGCGACGAAGACCTGCGCGCTGACCGTCAGCCGGAATTCACGCAGATCGACTGCGAAACCTCGTTCCTGTCGGAACAGGAAATCCGCGATCTGTTCGAAGCGATGATCCGTCACGTGTTCAAGGAAACGATCGGCGTCGAACTGGCCGAGAAATTCCCGGTCATGGAGTATTCGGAAGCCATGCGCCGTTTCGGTTCGGACAAGCCGGACCTGCGCGTGAAGCTCGAATTCACGGACCTGACGGACGCGGTTAAAGACGTCGACTTCAAGGTGTTCAGCACGCCGGCCAACACGAAGGACGGCCGCGTTGCGGCGATCCGCGTGCCGAAGGGCGGCGAACTCTCGCGTGGCGACATCGACAGCTACACGGAATTCGTGCGCATCTACGGCGCGAAGGGCCTGGCGTGGATCAAGGTCAACGAAGTGGCGAAGGGCCGTGACGGTCTGCAAAGCCCGATCGTCAAGAACCTGCACGACGAAGCGGTCAAGGCGATCATCGAGCGCACCGGCGCGCAAGACGGCGACATCATTTTCTTCGCGGCGGATCGCGCGAAGGTGGTGAACGACAGCCTGGGCGCGCTGCGTCTGAAGATCGGCCATTCGGAATTCGGCAAGGCAAACGGTCTGGTGGAATCCGGCTGGAAGCCGCTGTGGGTGATCGACTTCCCGATGTTCGAATACGACGAGGAGGACAACCGCTACGTCGCCGCGCATCACCCGTTCACGAGCCCGAAAGACGAGCACCTCGAGTATCTGGAAACGGATCCGGCGCGCTGCCTCGCCAAGGCCTACGATATGGTGCTGAACGGCTGGGAAATCGGCGGCGGTTCGGTGCGTATCCACCGTGAAGAGGTGCAGAGCAAGGTGTTCCGCGCGCTGAAGATCAACGCGGAAGAAGCACAAGCCAAGTTCGGCTTCCTGCTCGACGCGCTGCAATACGGCGCGCCGCCGCACGGCGGTATCGCGTTCGGTCTGGACCGCATCATCACGATGATGGCCGGCGCCGATTCGATTCGCGACGTCATCGCGTTCCCGAAGACGCAACGCGCGCAGTGTCTGCTCACGCAGGCGCCGAGCGAAGTGGACGAGCGCCAGTTGCGCGAGTTGCACATCCGTCTGCGTCAGCCGGAACCGAAGGTCTAAGCTGGATCAAACCCACGCTGTCTGAAAACGACAGCATGAGGTGACGAAAAAGCGAAACGAAAAAGGCGCGTGATGCGCCTTTTTCGTTTTTTGCGTTACAGTCGCAGCAACCGGTCTCGACTGCTTATTGGACCACTCGCCGACATGTACCGCGCAAGCGTTGCGCCCAGTCTTTACGCCATGCCGAAACCGCCGAAGATCCCGCAATCCGTACTCGTCGTCATTCATACGCCCGCGCTCGACGTGCTGTTGATCCGGCGCGCCGATCACGCGGATTTCTGGCAATCGGTGACCGGCTCGAAAGACCGGCTCGACGAACCGCCTGCCGAAACCGCGGCGCGCGAAGTGGCGGAAGAAACCGGCATCATGATCGGCAGTAGGCTGGTGCCGCAGAGCGCGCTATTCGATTGGCGGTACGAGATCGAATACGAAATTTACCCGCAGTTCCGGCATCGCTATGCCGAGGGCGTGATCCACAACACCGAGCACTGGTTCAGCCTGGAAGTGCCCGAGCAGCTCGAAGTGACGCTCGCGCCGCGCGAGCACACCGCGTTTCTGTGGCTACCCTATGAAGAGGCGGCCTCGCGCTGCTTTTCGTCGTCGAATGCCGACGCGATCCTGCAATTGCCGAAACGGCTCGCTGGGCGCCTGAATGGCCAGCCCGAGGAGCGTGCCCGGTGAGCGTCGGCGGCGCGCGCCGTTTCGCGCGACTCCGGCAATCGCTGCTCGGCCGCCGCTACTGGCAGCGCTACCGCTTCACTAGCGGCAACGAGGTCAAGCTGCTGCGTTCCGGCGACGAGTTCTTCGCCGCGCTGATCGAACGCATCGACGCGGCGCAAAGCGACGTGGTTCTCGAAACTTATATCTTCTGTGACGACAGCGCCGGTCAGGCTCTCAGCGCGGCGTTGTTGCGCGCAGCCTCGCGTGGCGTGAAAGTGCGCGTGATTACCGACGGCATCGGCACCGCACGCTTGCCGATGTTCAACGAATGGCCGCTCGCCGGCGTCGACCATCGTATCTACAACCCGCATCTGTTCGGCCGCTTCGGCTTCTCGCGCACGCACCGCAAGATCGCGGTGGTGGACGATCAGTTCGGCTACTGCGGCGGCATCAACATCGTCGACGATTACGAGAACAACGGCGAGAAGCTGCCGTACCGGCGCTGGGATTTCGCGGTGGAATTGCGCGGGCCGGTGGTCGCCGATATCCGCCAGGCGTTCGAGGTGCAATGGCAGCGGATCCGTCTCGGGCATCGGCCTCTGGAATCTCTCCAGCCCGATCTCGGGCCGAAGACCATGGCGTCGCTCGGCACGCTGCGCCGCCGGCGCCGCAATCGCAACGAGGCGCTCTGGGCCGGCGGGCTGCCCTGCGTGGCCTTTGTCGCACGTGACAACCTGATCAACCGCCGCGCCATCGAAAAGGCGTATCTGACCGCGATCGGCCAGGCGCACAGTGAAGTGCTGCTGGCAAACCCGTACTTCATGCCGGGCCGCAAGCTGCGGCGCGCGCTGGTGTTTGCGGCGCGGCGCGGCGTCGACGTGAAACTCATCATCGGGCGCAAGGAGTTCAAGGCGCTCGATTACGCCGTGCCGTTCCTGTATCGCGCGCTGCTCAAGGCCGGCGTGCAGATCGCCGAGTACGAGAAAACCATGCTGCACGGCAAGGTCGCGGTGGTGGATTCGAACTGGGGGACGGTCGGCTCGTCGAACCTCGACGCGTTGAGCCTGATGCTCAACAACGAAGCCAACGTGGTGCTGGTGAACGACCCGTCGATCGGCGCGCTGCGCGAAGCGATCATCGCCGCATTCAAGGAGTCGCGCCGGATCGACGAGGCGCGCTATGATGCCCGTCCGGCAGGCGAGCGCGTGCTCAACTGGCTTGCCTACACGACCTATCGGGCCGTGATGAAGCTATTAACGGTAGGTGGCTATGACTAGCTCATCAGCACCTCGCACATAACCGCAAGGGCGCAGCGTCAATGAAAGGGACAAAAAGAAGGCAAACGCCTCTAAAAAATCTCCTTCCTCTGATTGACGGATGCCGCAGAATTGAAACCGGGTTAGAAACCGGTTTCTAATAAAGTCCTTGTTTCGCGGACGGCAGCACTCAATAATAGTACGGCCGTTCGATTTTCTTTCGGTCACATTAGAACGGTAAAAAGCTATGCGAAAAGGCGAACAAACACGAGTCGCGATTCTCGAAGCAGCACTTGATCTGGCAAGCCGCGACGGACTGGAAGGTCTGACGATTGGATTGCTGGCCGAGCGCATGCAGATGAGCAAAAGCGGTGTGTTCGCGCATTTCGGGTCGCGCGAGGATTTGCAGGTCGAGGTCGTGCGCGAATACCACCGTCGTTTCGAAGACGAGGTGTTTTTCCCGAGTCTGCGTGAGCCTCGTGGATTGCCGCGCTTGCGCGCGATGATCTCCCGCTGGATTGAGAAACGCATTCAGGAAGTCACGACTGGGTGCATCTACATCAGCGGCGCGGTCGAGTACGACGATCGTGGAGACAACCCGGTGCGCGAGCAACTGGTGTCGAGCGTGACGATCTGGCGTGCGGCGCTCACCCGTGCAATTTCGCAGGCGATGGAAGAAGGGCATCTGCGCGCCGATACCGATCCGCAGCTGATGCTGTTCGAACTGTACAGCTTCACGCTCGGCCTGCATCACGACGCGCGCTTCCTGCACTTGCCGGATGCAGTGCGTCTTACGTGGGCCGCGCTGGAAAAATTGATTGTTTCGTATCAGAGCGAAAGCCGTTAGCAGGGCCGCCGAACTTCAAGCAGATTCAGCGGCGCTGAAAGATCCGATCCACGGACTCAGCTAACAGCCTGGCTCCTTGTCAAACTTGGGAGAGAGAGTCATGGGACAGTACGCCGCGCCGCTGCGCGACATGCAATTCGTGTTGCACGAGCTGCTTAACGTCGAAGCCGAGATCAAGCAGATGCCGAAGCACGCGGATCTCGATGCGGACACGATCAACGCCGTGCTCGAAGAGGCCGGCAAGTTCTGCTCCGAAGTGCTGTTTCCGCTCAATCACAGCGGCGACCAGGAAGGCTGCACGTACGTCGGCGACGGCGTCGTGACCACGCCGAAGGGCTTCAAGGAAGCCTACAAGCAGTATGTGGAAGCCGGTTGGCCGGCGCTCGGTTGCGATCCGGATTACGGCGGCCAGGGCCTGCCCGCGTTCGTGAACAACGCGCTGTATGAAATGCTGAACTCGGCGAACCAGGCGTGGACCATGTACCCGGGCCTGTCGCACGGCGCGTACGAATGTCTGCACGCACACGGCACGCCGGAGTTGCAGCAACGTTATCTGCCGAAGCTGGTTGCGGGCGTGTGGACCGGCACGATGTGTCTGACCGAGCCGCACTGCGGCACCGACCTCGGCATCCTGCGCACCAAAGCCGAACCGAACAGCGACGGCTCGTACGCGATCAGCGGCACGAAAATTTTCATCTCCAGCGGCGAACATGATCTCGCGGAGAACATCATTCACCTGGTGCTCGCGCGTCTGCCGGATGCGCCGAAGGGCACCAAGGGCATCTCGCTCTTCATCGTGCCGAAGTTCGTCCCGAACGAAGCCGGTGAACCGGGCGAGCGCAACGGCGTGAAGTGCGGCTCCATCGAACACAAGATGGGCATTCACGGCAACGCAACCGCCGTGATCAATCTCGACAACGCGAAGGGCTGGCTGGTCGGTGAGCCGAACAAGGGTTTGAACGCGATGTTCGTGATGATGAACGCCGCGCGTCTGGGCGTCGGCATGCAGAGTCTGGGCCTGACCGAAATCGGTTACCAGAACTCGCTCACGTACGCGAAAGAGCGTCTGCAAATGCGCTCGCTGACCGGCCCGAAGGCGCCGGAAAAAGCGGCTGATCCGATCATCGTCCACCCGGACGTGCGCCGCATGTTGCTCACGCAGAAGGCCTACGCCGAAGGCGCACGCGCATTCTCGTACTGGTCCGCGCTGCACATCGACAAGGAACTGTCGCACGCCGACGAATCGGTGCGTAAAGAAGCGGCGGATCTGGTCGCGCTGCTCACGCCGATCCTGAAGGCATTCCTCTCGGACAACGCGTTCGAGAGCACCAACCACGCCATGCAGATCTACGGCGGCCACGGCTTCATCGCCGAGTGGGGCATGGAGCAGTACGTGCGCGACGCGCGTATCAACATGATCTACGAAGGCACCAACGCGATTCAGGCGCTCGACCTGCTCGGGCGCAAGATTCTTGGCGACATGGGCGCGAAGATGAAGAAGTTCGGCAAGCTGGTGTCGGATTTCGTCGAAGCCGAAGGCGTGAAGCCGGAAATGCAGGAGTTCATCAACCCGCTCGCCGACATCGGCGACAAGGTGCAGAAGCTGACGATGGAAATCGGCATGAAGGCGATGCAGAACCCGGACGAAGTCGGCGCTGCCGCCGTGCCGTATCTGCGCACCGTCGGCCACCTGGTGTTCTCGTACTTCTGGGCGCGCATGGCACGCATCGCGCTGGACAACGAAGCATCGGGCGATCCGTTCTACAAGGCCAAGCTCGCGACCGCACGCTTCTACTTCGCCAAGCTGCTGCCGGAAACGGCCATGACGATCCGTCAGGCACGCGCTGGTTCGAAGTCGCTGATGGACGTCGAAGAGTCGCTGTTCTAAGGCACATTTCTTACGGCAAGCGCCACGCCTTCAAGAGGCGTGGCGCCTTCCACCGCCACAAGCCACACATCGCGAAACCTAAGAGACATCTTCGCGACACCGCATAACTCCCCGGAGGAACGACGTGAGCAATCTGATCATTCGTAAGGTAGCCGTGCTCGGCGCCGGCGTGATGGGCGCGCAGATCGCAGCGCACCTGATCAACGCCAAGGTGCCCGTGCTGCTGTTCGACCTGCCTGCCAAAGAAGGCCCGAAGAACGCGATTGCCCTGAAGGCGATCGAAAATCTGAAGAAACTGTCGCCTGCGCCGTTCGGCGTGAAAGACGACGCGCAATACATCCAGCCCGCGAACTACGACGACGACATCGAGAAGCTCGCCGAGTGCGACCTCGTGATCGAAGCGATCGCCGAACGCATGGACTGGAAGCACGACCTGTACAAGAAGGTCTCGCCGCACATCGCACCGAATGCGATCTTCGCGACCAACACGTCGGGTCTGTCAATCACCGAACTGTCGAACGGTTTTTCGGATGAACTGAAGGCGCGCTTCTGCGGCGTGCACTTCTTCAATCCGCCGCGCTACATGCACCTGGTCGAACTGATCCCGACCGCAACCACGCGTCCGGAAATCCTCGACCAACTCGAATCGTTCCTGACGAGCGTGGTCGGCAAGGGCGTCGTGCGCGCGAAAGACACGCCGAACTTTATCGCCAATCGCGTCGGTATTTTCTCGATCCTCGCCGTGATTACGGAGGCCGCGAAGTTCGGCCTGCGTTTCGACGAAGTGGACGATCTGACAGGCTCGCGTCTGGGCCGCGCGAAGTCGGCAACGTTCCGCACGGCGGACGTGGTCGGCCTCGACACGATGGCGCACGTCATCAAGACGATGCAGGACACGTTGAAGGACGACCCGTTCTTCCCGGTCTACGAAACGCCGCCCGTGCTGGCCGAGCTCGTGAAGAAGGGCGCGCTGGGTCAGAAGACCGGCGGCGGCTTCTACAAGAAGGAAGGCAAGGCCATCAAGGTGCTCGACCCGAAAACGGGTGCGTACGTCGACGGCGGCGCGAAAGCCGACGAACTGGTCGGCCGCATTCTGAAGCGCCCGCCGGCTGAGCGTCTGAAGCTCCTGCGCGAATCGGAGCATCCGCAAGCGCAATTCCTGTGGTCGATTTTCCGCGACGTGTATCACTACATCGGCGTGCATCTGGAATCGATCGCTGACAACGCGCGCGACGTCGATCTGGCGATTCGTTGGGGCTTCGGTTGGAACGAAGGTCCGTTCGAAGGCTGGCAGACGGCCGGCTGGAAGCAGGTTGCCGAATGGGTGCAGGAAGACATCGCGGCTGGCAAGGCGCTCTCGAACGTGCCGCTGCCGTCGTGGGTGCTGGAAGGTCCGGTTGCCGAGAAGGGCGGCGTGCATACGAACGAAGGTTCGTGGTCGCCGGCTTCGAAGACTTTTGTGCCGCGTTCGTCGCTGTCGGTCTACGACAAGCAGGTGTTCCGTGCACCGCTGGTCGGCGAAACGTCGGCTGATCCGAAGACCTACGGCAAGACGCTGTTCGAAACCGATGCCGTGCGCGCCTGGGTCGACGACCGTGCCGGCGAGAATGACGTCCTGATCGTGTCGTTCAAGAGCAAGATGAACACGATCGGACCGTCGGTGATCGACGGTCTGACGCAAGCGATCGAACTGGCCGAGAAGGACTACAAGGGTCTGGTCGTGTGGCAGCCCACGTCGCTGAAACTCGGCACGCCGGGCGGCCCGTTCTCCGCGGGTGCGAATCTCGAAGAAGCCATGCCCGCGTTCATGATGGGCGGCGCGAAGGGTATCGAGCCGTTCGTGAAGAAGTTCCAGCAAGGCATGCTGCGCGTGAAGTATGCAAGCGTGCCGGTCATCTCGGCTGTGTCGGGCATCGCGCTCGGCGGCGGCTGCGAGCTGGCGCTGCATAGCGCGAAGCGTGTCGCGCACATCGAAAGCTATATCGGTCTGGTCGAAGTCGGCGTGGGTCTGGTGCCGGCAGGCGGCGGTCTGAAGGAAGCGGCACTGCGCGCAGCGGAAGCCGCGACCGCAGCAGGCGCGACCAACGACCTGCTGAAGTTCGTGCAGAAGTCGTTCGAAAACGCGGCGATGGCGAAGGTCTCGGCCTCCGCACTCGACGCCCGCGCAATGGGCTACCTGAAGCCGTCCGACACGATCGTCTTCAACGTGTTCGAACTGCTCGACATCGCGAAGAAGGAAGCGCGCGCGCTGTCCGCCGCGGGTTACCGTCCGCCGCTGCGTGTCACGCAGGTGCCGGTGGCAGGCCGCTCGGCGATTGCGACCATCAAGGCATCGCTCGTCAACATGCGCGACGGCCGTTTCATCAGCGAGCACGACTACCTGATCGCCGGCCGCATCGCGGAAGCGGTGTGCGGTGGTGACGTGGAAGCGGGCAGCCTCGTCGACGAAGAATGGCTGCTCAAACTCGAGCGTCAAGCGTTTGTCGATCTGCTCGGCACGCAAAAGACGCAGGAACGGATCATGGGCATGCTGCAAACCGGCAAGCCGGTGCGCAACTAAGCGACGAACGAAAACGGAGCTTCAAATGACAAAGCAATTGCAAGACGCATACATCGTCGCCGCGAGCCGCACGCCGATCGGCAAGGCGCCGCGCGGGATGTTCAAGAACACGCGCCCGGACGAACTGCTGGTGCACGCGATCAAGTCAGCCGTGGCGCAAGTGCCCGGCCTCGACACCAAGGTGATCGAAGACGCGATTATTGGCTGCGCGATTCCTGAGGCCGAGCAAGGCCTGAACGTCGCACGCATGGGTGCACTGCTGGCGGGCTTGCCGAACACGGTGGGCGGCGTCACGGTGAACCGCTTCTGCGCTTCGGGCCTCACCGCGCTGGCGATGGCCGCTGACCGTATCCGCGTCGGTGAATCGGACGCGATGATCGCGGGCGGCTGCGAGTCGATGAGCATGGTGCCGATGATGGGCAACAAGCCGTCAATGTCGCCGCATATCTTCGATCGTAACGAAGACATCGGCATCGCCTACGGCATGGGCCTGACCGCGGAGAAGGTCGCCGAGCGCTGGAAGATCAGCCGCGAAGCGCAAGACGCGTTCTCGGTCGAATCGCATCGCCGCGCCATCGCCGCGCAGCAAGCCGGCGAGTTCAACGACGAAATCGCCGCCTACACGATCACCGAACGTTTCCCCGATCTCGCGACCGGCGAAGTGCGTATCAAGACGCGTGAAGTCGCGCTCGACGAAGGTCCGCGTGCGGAAACGTCGCTGGAAGGTCTGGCGAAACTGCGCGCAGTGTTCGCGAACAAGGGTTCGGTGACGGCGGGCAACAGCTCGCAGACGTCGGACGGCGCGGGCGCGTTGATCGTCGTGTCGGAAAAGATGCTGAAGGAATTCAACCTGACGCCGTTCGCCCGTTTCGTCAGCTTCGCCGTGCGCGGCGTGCCGCCGGAAATCATGGGTATCGGTCCGAAGGAAGCGATTCCTGCCGCACTGAAGGCCGCCGGCCTGAAGATCGAAGACATGGACTGGATCGAGCTGAACGAAGCGTTCGCCGCGCAATCGCTGGCGGTGATTCAGGACCTCGGTCTCGATCCGTCGAAGATCAACCCGCTCGGCGGTGCGATCGCTCTCGGCCACCCTCTGGGTGCGACCGGCGCGATTCGTGCGTCGACGGTGGTGCACGGCCTGCGCCGCCGCAACTTCAAGTACGGCATGGTGACGATGTGCGTCGGCACCGGCATGGGCGCGGCGGGCATCATCGAACGTCTGTAATCATGTTCGCTCAGGTTCCGTCGGTGATCCTTGTCGCGATCGCTGCGGTGATTCCCGCAGTGGTCCCCTAGGGATCGCGTAAACGGTTCGCAGGCCGCCTGGCTTGCGAACCGTTTTTTCATTCAGCAGTAACCAGGAGTACGAGGAGATGACAATGGATATTCTGGTCGAGCGCGCCGACGGCGTGCTGACGATTGCCTTCAACCGGCCCGAAAGGAAAAACGCGATCACGGCCGCGATGTATCAGACCATGGCCGACGCATTGGTCGAAGCGCATGGCGATACGTCGATCCGGGCGATTCTGATTCGCGGCAGCGCCGGCATTTTCAGCGCCGGCAACGATCTCGAAGACTTCATGAAGAAGCCGCCAGGCGGCGAAGACGCGCCGGTATTCCAGTTCCTGCGTGCGCTCAGTTCGGCGGAAAAGCCGGTGGTGGCTTCGGTGGCGGGCCCGGCAGTCGGCATCGGCACGACGCTCCTGCTGCATTGCGATCTGGTCTACGCGGCCAATACGGCGAGCTTTTCGCTGCCGTTCACTCAGCTCGGGCTGTGTCCCGAAGCGGCGTCGAGTTTGCTGTTGCAGCGCATAGCCGGCTATCAGGCCGCAGCGGAAAAGCTGCTGCTCGGCGAAGCGTTCGACGCTGCCGAAGCGCACCGTATGGGTTTCGTGAATCGCGTGCTGCCCGCGGCTGAAGTCGATGCGTTTGCAGCCGCGCAAGCAGCGAAGCTGGCGGCGCTGCCGGCGTCGTCGTTGCGGGTGACGAAGAGTCTGATGAAGCGCGCGAGCCAGCATGAACTGCAAACGCAGATGAGCGAGGAAGCGGTGCACTTCGGCAAGATGCTGATCGCGCCGGAAGCGCGCGAGGCGTTCAAGGCGTTCTTCGAGAAGCGCAAGCCGGACTTCCGGCAGTTCGATTGAACTGGCGGTATTCAGGCGCCTGAAAATACTTCAGGCGCCCGGAGCGCTCAAGCTTGCGTCGGCTGCAAGGTGTCGTAGTCGACGTAGCTGGTTTCCCGGCAGAAACTGACCAGCCGTACGCCCGCTTTGCGGGCAATCGCAATCGCCAGCGAAGACGGCGCCGAAATCGTCGCGACCATTGGCACGTCGACACGCGCCGCCTTGCGCACCAGCTCGTAGCTGGCGCGGCTCGACAGAAACACAAAACCTTCCCGGGTATCCGCGCGATCGAGCACCAGCTGGCCGATCAGCTTGTCGAGCGCGTTGTGACGACCGACGTCTTCGAACGCGTAGCGGATCGCGCCTGCCGCATCGCACCATGCGGCGGCGTGCAGACCGCCGGTCAGACGCGTCAGCGCCTGGTGTTCCGGCAACTCGCGCGCGGCGCGCGCGATCGCATCCGGCGCCAGCCGTTGCAGAAAGCCGGTGTCCGGCACGCGTTCCGGTTTCAGATCCAGCAGATCGATGCTTTCGATCCCGCATACGCCGCAGCCGGTGCGCCCGGCGAGTGCGCGGCGCTTTTCCTTCAGCGCGACGAAAGCTTGCTGCACCACCTTCAATTGCACTTCGGCGTGCGGCAATTCGTCATCGTCGTGCAGCTCGACCTCGATGTCCTGAATGTCGCTGCCGCGTTCCACGATCCCTTCTGAAATCGCAAAACCGACCGCGAACGCTTCCAGATCGCGCGGCGTGCACATCATCACTGCATGCGAGATGCCATTGAAGACGAGCGCCACCGGCCATTCCTGACCGACGTGATCGGTGACGGTTTCGACCGCCGCGCCGCGATGCCGGTGCACCTGGCGCTCCACGGCGCCCGTCTGCCCGTCTGTGTCCAGTTCGTTCAAGCGACTTCACTCCTTTCATGCTGCGCGCGATTCTACGGCTTGCAGCCTTGCCCAGCGGCGCGAAGCAGCGCCAGACCACGCCGCTATCGCGCGAATAAGGTTCTAAAATACCTCAAGCTGGGCTTGCGCGTTGCCCGCCACCAAAGAGGAATACTGTCATGGGACTCAACGAAGCACCGCTTCTGTTCAACTTCGAAGTCGCGTCCTCGGAGAATTTCACCTACATCCCGATGTCGGTGCGCTTCAATCTCGATCGCTTCGGGTTGCGCATCACGCTTGAGCAGTGGCAAATGCTGCCGCTCGAAGACCGCAAGCTGCTGGCGCGATTTCCGGTCGAAGAAGACGCGGAAATCGAGCCGAATTTCGACCACGCACTGTTCGAGATGCTGCGCACGCACGCGAATATCGAGCCGGAGTGGTTCACGCCGGAGGATGCGCCTGCCTGGCGTCGCACGGATGCCGTGCCGGACGGCGTTGTGCATCAGGCGGGACTGGCCGGCTTGCCCACGCCGCGTGTCGCCCAATGGGCGGAACTCGAGCCGTTCAAGCGCTACGTACTCGCCAAATTGTCACGCAAGCCGGAAAGCAACCATGACTTCGTCCCCGCGATGAAGGAATTTGGTACGGCCGGTTAGGTACCGCCGGCTACAGACCCCTAGGGACGTCCGGCCAGCCGCTGCCGCCCAGGCACCTCCAGCCAGACGCCCCCGCTCAATCCGCGAAATATTTCGCCTCGCCCCCTCAATCTGTTCCGAACCCTGCCGTTATCCATGGGTTGGCGCGTAAAAAGACTCGACTCGGTGTGACCCGACGCACCGGAAGCGACCCCGCGCTCCCGCCCTCAGAACGATTGACGTTCGGAATCCATGACTCCTTTTTTATCGAAGCGGCTGCTGATCAATCTGGCGGTCGTCGCCGCGGCGGTCGGCGCGAACGCGTTCGTCGCCTATACGCAGATTTGCGGCCAGCGCGACGCCGACGCGCGCATGCTGCGTTCGACGAGCGTGCGTCAGAACCTCGATGCTTACCATACCGCGCTCGACGGCGGGCTGGCCGCGCTCGGCCGTTTCGAAGCTTCGGGCGTGGCGTCGCCTGTCAACGAGGCTGCCGCCATGGCGGCTTCGCTGGCAGGTCTGGAGCGCGAGTTGCGCAACGAGCTCGCCAGCGAACCGGCCATGCTCGACACGCTCGCGAGGCTGAGTGTGGACAGCCGCGCGCTGCAACACGATATCGACGATGCCCTCCTGAAGAGCGCCAGCGCCACGCCGAACGAGTCGCGCGCCTGGGCGGCGTCGACCTATACGCATCTCGGGCTGGGTCTCGGCCGCGTGGAAGACGGTCTGGCGGCATTGCGCAAACAGGAGAACGAGGCGTTGCAGGCGTCGCTCGCGAGTTCCGCGAATGAAACCCAGCGCGCCATGTTTCTGCTGATCGTGACGATGCTGGCCGGCAGCGCGCTTCTGATCTTCACGTTCGGCGCCCGCGAAAGCAGCGCACGAGAAAAACTGCGCACGGTGCGCGCGCTCGGCCGCAACGACGAGCGCTTTCGAGGTCTGTTCGACGACCATCCGGTGCCGATGTACATTTTTGATCGCGAGACACTGCGCTTTCTCGCCGTCAACGCGGCTGCGATTCAGCAATACGGGTACTCGGAAAGCGAATTCCTCGGCATGACGATTCGCGCGATCCGGCCGAATTCCGAAATCTCGCGCCTCGAATCGCACCTGCAGCGCAGCGACGTCCTGCAACACGGCCGCACGATGGCGGGTGTCTGGCATCACCGGCGCAAGGACGGCTCGACGATCAGTGCCGACATTTCGTATCACGCGCTCAACTTCATGGGCCGCGCCGCGTTCTTCGTGCTGGCCGACGACGTCACCGAACAGATCAACACCGAAGCCGAAGCGCAGCGTTCGAACCAGATGCTCGAGACGGTGATGGACAACATCCCGCAGCGCATTTTCTGGAAGGATCACGAGTCGCGCTATCTCGGCTGCAATATGGCGTTCGCGCGCGATGCGGGGCTCTCTTACCCCGAACAGGTGGTGGGCAAGAGCGACAGCGACATGCCGTGGCGCGCCTTTGCCGACCTGCTGAGCGAGCACGATAAGGAGGTGGTGTCCACCGGCGTGCCGAAGATGAGTTTCGAGGTCGACCTGGTGATCGACGGCGTGCACCGCACCACGGTCACGAGCAAGCTGCCGTTCACCGACGGCGACGGCCGCGTGATCGGCGTGCTCGGTTCGTACACGGACATCACCGAGCGCAAGCGCGCCGATCTGGCTTTGCGTCTGCAAAGCCGCGCGCTCGATGCGAGCGTCAACGCGATTCTGATTACCGCGCCGTCGCCGTCGGGCAATCTGATCGAATACGTGAACCCCGCGTTCATGCGGATCACCGGCTACGATCCCGCGGAAGTGATCGGTCACGATTGCCGCGTGCTGCAGCGCGACGACCGCGATCAGGAAGGCGTCGCGCTGATCCGCCAGGCGCTCGCCGCGAATCGCGAGGTGAGCGCCGTGGTGCGCAACTATCGCAAGGACGGCGCCCTGTTCTGGAATCAGCTGTTCATTGCGCCCGTGCCGAACGCGGAGGGCGTGATCACGCACCACATTGGCGTGATCAATGATGTGACGGACCTGATCCGTTATCAGGAACAACTCGAATATCAGGCCAACTACGACAGCCTCACGCGCCTGCCGAACCGCAACCTGCTGCGTGATCGTCTGCAGCACGCGTTGATCGTCGCGCAGCGCCATCACAAGGGCGTCGCGGTCGTGTTCATCGATCTGGACGGTTTCAAGAACGTCAACGACAGCCTGGGCCACAGCGTCGGCGATCGCTTACTGAGCGTGGTGGCCGAAAGGCTCGCCCGTTGCACGCGGACCAGCGATACGGTCGCGCGGCATGGCGGCGACGAGTTCGTGATCGTGATGACCGATACCGTCGACGAGCAGTCGCTGATCGCGTGGATGGAGCGGGTGCGCGCATCGATCTCGGAACCGGTCTTGCTCGACGGCACGGAGTTGTATGTTGGCTGCAGCATGGGCGCGAGCCTCTTCCCGCAGGACGGCGAAGACGCGGAAACGCTGATGAAAAAGGCCGACCTGGCGATGTATCGCGCGAAGGACATGGGCCGCAATACGTTCCAGTTCTACCAGCCGGAAATGAATGCGAGCGCGGGTGCGCGCATGAATCTCGAACGGCGTCTGCGCCGCGCCTTGCGCGACAACGAATTCCTGCTGCACTACCAGCCGCAGGTGGATATCTTGAGCGGGCAGATCGTCGGCACCGAGGCGCTGGTGCGTTGGCGCGATCCGGAAGTCGGCCTGGTGCTGCCGTCGCTGTTCATTCCGGTCGCCGAAGAGAGCGGCTTGATCGGGCCGCTGTCGGAATGGGTTTTGCGTGAGGCGTGCCGGCAGAACAAGGCATGGCAGGACGAAGGATTGCCGCCGGCGCGGGTGTCGATGAATCTGTCGGCGCGCGTTTTTCAGCAGCGCGATATCGCGAAACTCGTCATGCAGGTGCTCGCCGAGACGGGGCTCGAACCGCAGTATCTCGAACTCGAGCTCACCGAAAGCACCATCATGCGCAATGCCGAGGAGGCGGTGTTGATGCTCAACGAGCTGCACGCGCTCGGCATCGGCCTTGCCATCGACGACTTCGGCACCGGCTATTCGAGTCTCAGTTATCTGAAGCGCTTCCCGGTGGATCGCTTGAAGATCGACCGCTCGTTCGTGTCGGATATCGGCGTGTCGGGCGACGATGAAACGATCACCTCCGCGATCATCGCGCTCGCGCATTCGCTGAAATTGCAGGTGATCGCCGAAGGCGTGGAGACGTCGGCGCAACTCGACTTCCTGAAGGAGCGCGCGTGCGACGAGATGCAGGGCTTCTATTTCGCGAAGCCGATGTCGACGGACGCGATCTCGGCCTTGTTTCAGGGAGGAGTAGGGCGGGAAGCGGAGACGGTGTAGTTCGACCTACCGTTCCCCGCTGCGCGTGCCTCAAACAGCCGGCGTATCGAGGAACACCGGCAGTTGTTCGGCTACCTCGGAAAATGCCTGCAAGTGCGGATGTGCCGCCTTGGTGACGATCTCCGAAAAATACATTTGCGTGAAATTCCACGCGACGGCCACCGTCACGTCCGCTGCACCAAAATGGTTCGGTTCGACCGGTAACGGGGCCGACGCGAGCTCCTCTTCGAGTTCGCGGTAAGCGGCCAGCAATTGCTCGGTCACGCGATCGACCCACGGCTCGTGCTGTTTGTCCGCTGGACGCAGATTGCGTTCGTAGACGATCTGTACGGTCTTTTCACAAGCAGCCAGCGCGAGCCCGGTAAGACGCGCGGCGCGCAGGCAGTGCTCCGGCTGCGACGGGAAGATCCGCTGATCAGGCCCGGCGAGCGTGGCGAGATACTGCAGAATCACCGTCGAGTCCATCACGCTCTGACCGTTGTCGAGGATCAGCGTCGGCGCTTTCACAACGGGGTTGATCTTCGCGAACGCCTCATACGTGCTGAACACGGAAACCGACTGGTGCTCGAAGTCGAGCTTCAGCAACTTCATGCAGATAGCGACGCGGCGCACGTAGGGTGAATCCAGCATTCCGATCAGTTTCATCTCATTTCCGTTAGAAGATCTATATGGCTGGCCTGAGCGGGCGAAGAGGCGGCCGTTCGCTTGCCAGACGGTGCTTGTCATGCATCAGACCAATAGATTAAAGCGCTCGGCAAGCCAAAAAAAGCGACATTAATCGACGGTTTACGTCAGAATTTCTTACATGAAGCCGATTCCGCCCCTCACCGCTCTGCGCTGCTTTGAAGCCGTTGCCCGCCTGGGCGGTGTGACCCAGGCCGCGAGGGAATTGCATGTCACGCACTCCGCGGTGAGCCAGCAGATCAAGGTGCTGGAAGATTCGATGGGCGTCGCGCTGTTCGTGCGCCAGGCGCGCGGCCTGCGACTCACCGAGGAAGGCCGGCTCTACGCGCTAGATATACGGTTGGCGTTGCGCGACATTACGCGGGCGACGCGCCGCGCGCAGGCGCGCCCACACGAAAGCGAATTGATCATTGCGACCGTGCCGTCGTTTGCGCAACATTGGCTCGTGCCGCGTCTCGCGAGTTTCCGCGAGACACATCCGTACTACCGGGTTCGTCTGCTGACGAGTCTGCAGGTCGAGGATTTGCGCCAGGGCGTGAGTGACATCGGCATTCGCATGGGGCAAGGGCATTGGCCCGATGTTGCGCAGCAGAAACTGTTCGACGACGAAGTGCTCGTCGTCGCTGCGCCACATTTCGCGCTTGCGCCGGGGGGCCGCCTTCCCGTCACCGCCGAGGACGTGATCGCGTGTCCGTTGATCTCCAGCCCCAACACGCCGTGGGCCGAATGGTGCCAGGCGGCGCAAGTGGCGGAGCCGGCCGCCGAGGCGGTCGTGCTGTCTGCAAACGATTCGAACATCGTGCTGGGCGCGGTTTTGCTGGGGCAGGGCATCGCGCTCGAACGGCGCAGTCTGGTCGCGCATGCGCTGGCGCGCGGCGATCTGGTGCAGATCACCGATATTCGCGTGCCGTACCGCTATCCGTACTGGCTGGTGTGGCAGCAACGCGAAATTCTGAACGCAAAGCAGGCGCATTTTGCGCAGTGGATCGAAGCGCAGGTCGACGTCTATTTGCGTAGCGGCGGCTGAGATTCCAGATCGATTGGCGCGCGCAGACTTTCGCTTACGGGGGGATTACCGGTTTGCGCGCGAGGGTCAGTCGTATATATTCGGGATTCCCATCTCTGACTTCGCTGGGAACCACGAAGCATCGATTCACGTGGCGTTGCGCCCGCTTTTCGCTGCTCGCACTGGGTCACGGGCGTTTCGCCGTCGAATATTTGCCAATCCGACTGGAGAGAGAAATGACGTCTTCACCTGCAAAGAAATGGGCTGTGCTGTTCACATCGGTTGTACTGAGTGTGGCTTCGGTTGCACCGGCGTTTGCGCAAAGCGCTAGTAGTGCTCCGGCGGGCGATCAAGCCGCTGCCGCCACGCCGTCTGCCGCCGCATCCAAGGCGGCCGCCAAGGCGCAACGCAAGGCTGCTCGCAAGCAGGCGCGGGCGAAGAAGAATGCCGAGTTGAAGCAACTGGAAAGCAACGGGTACAACCCGGCGCGCAACGATCCGAACTATCCGACGGATCTCCAGAACGCGCAGAAGAAGGCGGCAGCGGGCGCGGCGGCGAGCCAGTAAGCGGCTGCGGGCCGGTCGTGCTTGCGCTGGTGATCCCGGCAAAGTACGACGTATGAAATCAAACGAGGCGCCCAGGCGCCTCGTTTTTCGTTCAGAGTCCGCGGTTCAAAGTCTGCCGCTCAAGCCGCTCAAGCCGCTCAAGCCGCTCAATCCAGCACCGGCAGCGCGCGCGGGCGCCGGTCGCTGTCGGTTGCAACGTAGGTCAGGGTTGCCTCGGTGACCTTCACGAGGTCTTCGGTCAGGCTCATGCGCTGAGCGTAAACCTCGACCGACACCGTCACCGACGTGTTGCCCGTCTTGACGATATCCGCGTAAAAGCTCAGCAGATCGCCGACGAACACGGGCTGCTTGAAGACGAACGAATTGACCGCGATGGTCGCCACCCGCCCGTTGGCGCGGCGGCTTGCCGGAATCGAACCGGCGATATCCACTTGCGCCATGATCCAGCCGCCGAACACGTCGCCGTGAACATTCGCGTCCGACGGTTGCGGCACGACGCGCAGCGCGCAATGTTTTTGCGGGAGTTGAAGAATATCGGTCATGGGGATGAAAAGCGGCGCCAGCCAGCTTCTGCGACAATAGAAAGATCAGGAATTGTACGGGAAAGCGCCCAGCCGGGTCGCGCGACAAAAAGCAGGATGCCAGCCGGGCACGCTGCCGGTCGGCGCGCCGCTGCGAACTCCGTCGCTTCCACACTCTCCCCAGCCGATCCCATGCGCCGTACGCCCTCGTCCGAACCTTCCCCGATCTCGACCCAGCCGCGCAACGACTGGCAAACGATCCTGTCGCTGCTGCCTTACCTCGCCACCTATAAATGGCGCGTCGGCTTCGCGCTGAGCTGCCTGATCGGCGCGAAGGTTGCCAATCTGGGCGTGCCGATCGTGATGAAACGGATCGTCGACAGCCTCGCGTCGGTGCAGCATCTCACCGCGCTCGGCCGCGCCCACGATTCGCCTGCCATCGTGCTGTTGGGCGGCGTCGGTTTGCTGGTGGTCGCCTATGCGGTGGTGCGGTTGTCCACGTCGCTCTTCACTGAATTGCGCGAAATCCTGTTTTCCAAGGTGACCGAAAGCGCGGTGCGGCAACTCGCACTGAAAGTGTTCCGCCACCTGCATGCGCTGTCGTTGCGATTCCACCTCGATCGGCAGACGGGCGGCATGTCGCGCGATATCGAACGCGGCACACGCGGCATCACGCAACTGATCTCGTATTCGCTGTACAGCATCTTGCCGACCCTGGTCGAAGTCGGCCTCGTGCTGGGTTTTTTCGTCGTCAAATACGAGGCGTACTACGCGATCGTCACGTTCATTGCGCTCGCCGTGTACATCACGTTCACCGTGAAAGTCACCGAGTGGCGTACGCATTTTCGCCGCACGATGAACGACCTTGATTCAAAGGCGAATTCGCGCGCGATCGATTCGCTGCTCAACTACGAGACAGTGAAGTACTTCGGCAACGAAGAGTGGGAAGCGCACCGTTACGACGAAAACCTCAAGCGCTATCGCACGGCCGCGATCAAATCGCAGCGCTCCTTGTCGGCGCTGAACTTCGGGCAACAGGCGATCATCGGCACGGGGCTCGTGTTCATTCTGTGGCGCGCAACCCAAGGCGTGATGGCCGGGCGCCTCACGCTTGGCGATCTGGTACTGATCAACACCTTCATGTTGCAGCTCTATATTCCGCTGAATTTTCTCGGCGTCGTGTATCGGGAACTGAAGCAAAGCCTGACCGACATGGACCGCATGTTCACGCTGCTTGGCGCGGCCCAGGAAGTGCCCGATGTGCCGGACGCGCCCGAGTTGCAGGTGAGCGGTGCGCAGGTGCGCTTCGAGCATGTGAACTTCTCGTATGAGCCGGCGCGGCAGATTCTGCACGACGTCAGCTTCACGATTCCGGCGGGCGCCACGACGGCGGTGGTCGGCCATAGCGGCTCGGGCAAATCGACGCTCGCGCGGCTGATGTTCCGCTTCTACGATCTGGACCGCGCAACAGGCGGCGCGATCACCATCGACGGTCAGGATATTCGCGACGTCACGCAGGATTCACTGCGTGCGTCGATCGGCATCGTGCCGCAGGATACGGTGCTGTTCAACGATTCGATCTACTACAACATTGCTTACGGCCGTCCGTCGGCCACGCGCGAGGAAGTGATCGCGGCGGCGCGCGCGGCGCATATTCACGACTTCATCGAAGGGCTGCCGAAGGGGTACGAGACGCCGGTCGGCGAGCGTGGCCTGAAGTTGTCCGGCGGAGAAAAGCAGCGTGTGGCGATTGCGCGGACCATCCTTAAGAATCCGCCGATCCTGCTGTTCGACGAGGCGACGTCGGCGCTCGATTCGCGTTCAGAACGCGCGATCCAGCATGAGCTCGACCAGATCGCCCGTGAGCGCACGACGCTGATCATCGCGCACCGGCTTTCGACGGTCGTGCACGCGCAGCAGATCATCGTGATGGACAAAGGACGGATCGTCGAACGTGGGACGTACGCCGAGTTGCTGCAAGCGAACGGCTTGTTCGCGCAGATGTGGGCGTTGCAGCAGCAACGTGCCGCAGAGGCGCCGGAGTCGGCTGAAACGGTGGGTGCGGGGGATGGCGGCCGGTGAGTTTTGCGGGGGTGTTGGGCGGCGCGGCGCTATTGCACGACACCGCACGAAGCCGTACGGTGTCGCTCAACACCTCGCAGTACTCAGCGTGCGCTCACACGCTGATCTAAATCCTGCAGTTGCGCCGGCGTACCGACGTTTTCCCACAAGCCTTCATACAACTCGCCGCTTGCGAGACCGCTTGCAATCGTCGCACGATAGTAAGGCGTGAGCGGCCGTCGCGTGCCGCGCGGCAGATCGCGAAACATGCGCGTGTCGTACAGACCGATGCTGCCGAACGTCAAGCGAGGCTGAGCGTCGAGCGACAACACGCCCTCGATCAGACCGAAGTCGCCGTGCGGATGAAACACCGGATTCGGCACCATCACCAGATGCATGCCCGGCTCGGGCAGCGACTTCAGTGTGCCGGCATGCGCATTCAGCGTGGCGTAGTCGAAATCAGCGTACACGTCGCCGGCGATTGCGACGAACACTTCGCTCGCGCCGTCATCCTCCAGCAGCGGCAACGCCTGCGCGATCCCGCCGGCGGTTTCCAATGCCTCATGCTCGGCCGAATAGCGCAATTGCACACCCCAGCGCGAACCGTCGCCGAGCACGGCTTCGATCTGTTCGCCGAGCCACGCGTGATTGATCACAATGGTTTGAAAACCGGCTTGCGCGAGGCGTTCGATCTGCCACACGATCAAGGGTTTGCCGCCCACTTCGAGCAAAGGCTTCGGGCACGTGTCGGTCAACGGACGCATACGCTCGCCGCGCCCGGCGGCGAAGATCATCGCTTTCTTCAGAGACATCGTCATCGGTCAGAACGTGTAGCCGACTTCATTCGCGCGGCCTTCGAGCTCGTCGAGCAGCTTCGCGAACGGACGCAGCGGCGCATAGCGTTCTGCGACCTTGCGGGCATAGCCGATGAAACGCGGCAGATCCTTCATGTAATGCGGTTTGCTGTCGCGGTAGTTGATCCGGCAGAACAGCCCCAGCACCTTGATGTGCCGTTGCAGACCTATCCATTCGAGCTGGCGGTAGAACTCGCCGAAATCCGGATCGACCGGCAGCCCGGCTTTTTTCGCGCGCTCCCAGTAGTACACGAAGCAATCCAGTTCGAACTCTTCGTCCCAGCTGAGGAATGCATCGCGCAGCAACGAGGCGACGTCGTAGGTGATCGGGCCGTACACCGCGTCCTGGAAATCCAGCACGCCGGGATTCAGCGGGTTGGGGGCGGCCGCGACCATCAGATTGCGCGGCATGAAATCGCGCAGCATGAACACCTGCGGTTGCGCCCGGGCGCTCGCGATCAGCAGCGCGAAGGTGCGATCGAGCAGCGCACGGGTCTTGTCGTCGACCTCGCGGCCCAGATGGCGGCCGATGAACCACTCGGGCAGCAACTCCATCTCACGGCGCAGGAAGGCTTCGTCGAACGGCGGCAGCACGTCTTCGCGCGAGGTGAGCTGCCAGCGGATCAGGGCATCGAGCGCGTCGCGCATCAGCGAGCGGGCGCGGTGCGGATCGTCGCCGTTTTGCGCCTCGGTCAGCGCGCCGAGGTACGAATCGGTGCCCAGATCGGTGACGAGCATGAAGCCGGCGTCGAAATCGACCTCGAGCACGCGCGGCACCTGCACGTTGGCGGCCTCGAGCAATTGTGCGATTTGCACAAATTCGCGGCACTTTTCGGGCGGCGGGGCATCGACGGCGATCAGGGTGCCGGCGCTTTCGCCTTCCGCCGCCTTACCGGCAAGCCGGAAATAGCGGCGGAAACTGGCGTCGGACGAAGCCGGCGCCAGCGTGCCCAGATCAAGCGCATAGCGCGCTGCGTGGGCGTTCAGCCAGACCTTGAGCAGTTCGAGGCGGCTGTCGGAGGAATCTTGGGTAGCGTTTTTGGCAGGGGGCAGCGTCATGAAAACCGGCGGCAAATTCAGAGGGGCAACGTCTTGCCATATAATACCCCACGACTTTTTTGACGCGACTCACGCCAGCTTTCGCGTGTTCCGCTTTACCGCCCGCCTCATCGTTCGACAGATTGTAAATATTGATGTGCAGCCGACTGTCACGGTCGGGATGTGCAGGCGGTGGATCGTGACTACAAAAGCTGACGGACGGGCCGATTCGCCAAACGATACATGCCGCCTAGACAGCTTTCCCAAACGACTCCCTCTTGTGCTGTTGTCCCGCGCAAAAGGCGGCTCGTCGCGGCGTTGATCGCCGTTCCGGGCCTGATGCCCGCGCTTGCGCACGCCCAGCTGGTGGGGGAAGCCGCGCAGCCGCAGCCTATCGACGCGCCATGGGGCATGCAGCTCGCCCCGCAGCTCGAAGAGCATCCATTGCAGGCAGGCCAGAAGGCGGCCACCTTCGTGCTTGGCGACACGACGAGCGGCACCACCGACCAGGACATGGCCGCGAAAGGCTCGGCCGAGGTGCGGCGCAATACCTTCGTCATCAAGGCCGACGCGCTGCACTACGATCAGGACACGGACATGGCCGACGCATACGGCCAGGTTCACCTGAACAATAACGGCGCCAGGTTCGCCGGCCCGGAAGCACATATGCGGGTGGACTCGAGCGAAGGCTTCATGTCCGCGCCGAAGTACCACTTCAACGTGACGGGCGGCTCGGGCAGCGCGGAGCGCGTCGACCTGCTCGACAGCGAGCGCTCGGTGTTCACGAAGGGCACGTACACCGCTTGCTCGTGCACGGACAATCCGGCCTGGTATCTCAAGGGCAGCGAGTTCGATTTCGACACCGGCGCGGACGAAGGCGTCGCGTACAACAGCGTGCTGTTCTTCCAGGGCGTGCCGGTCTTCGCTTCGCCGTGGCTGTCGTTCCCGCTATCGGGCGAACGGCGCAGCGGGATTCTGCCGCCCACGTTCTCGCTCAGTTCGTCGAACGGCTTCGAACTGTCGGTGCCGTACTACTTCAACATCGCGCCGAATCGCGACCTGACGGTCACGCCGCGGCTGATCTCGAAGCGCGGTGTGCAGTTGCAGTCGACCTTCCGTTACCTGTCGCCTACCTACTCGGGCTCGATCACCGGTGAATACCTGCCGGACGACCGCCTGACGAAGACCAACCGCTACGCGCTGTACATCCAGCACAACCAGAACTTCGGCGACGGGTTCGGCGGTTACATCTACTACAACAAGGTTTCGGACAACACGTATCCGGAAGACCTGTCGTCGTCCGTCAGTCAGTTCATGAACGGCACCCAGCTCCTGTATCAACAGGAAGCCGGGGTGACGTATAACAACGGCCCGTGGTCCGTGCTGGCCCGTGAGCAGCACTGGCAGACGCTGACGCCTTCGGTGGCGCCGTACGGTCGCGAGCCGCAGTTGAACGTGAAGTACGCGAAGTACAACGTCGGTGGTTTCGACTACGGCGCGGAAGCCGACTACACGAATTTCCGCATCACCACCGCGGACACGACCCAGGGTCAGCGGGTGATGTTCAACCCGTACCTGTCGTATTCGGTGGTCGGGCCGGGTTACTTCGTGACGCCGAAGGTGCAGTGGCACTTTGCGTCGTACAACCTGAACAATATCGCGACAGCCGGCACGCCGAAGAATTTCACCGAGTCGATCCCGACGCTCTCCTTCGACACCGGGCTGATTTTCGACCGTTCGGTGCGGATTTTCGGCGAGGATTACATCCAGACGCTGGAGCCGCGGCTCTACTACGTCTACACGCCGTACCGCAACCAGGAAAACGCGCCGCTGTTCGATACGGCCGATTCCGACTTCGGGCTGGCGGAAATCTTCACGCCGAACACGTTCGTCGGTAACGACCGGATCGCCGACGCGAACCGTCTGACCGCGGCGATTACCACGCGCTTCATCAACCCGGCCACGGGCGACGAACGCGCGCGTTTCGTGATCGCGCAACAGTATTACTTCCAGGATCAGCGCGTCACGCTTCTGCCCACGCAGACCAGCACGCAGGCCACCCATTCGGACCTGATCGCGGGTGCGTCGCTCAAGCTCGGGGCCGGTTTCGCGTCGGAAACTGCGTTCCAATATAATGCCGACAACAACCAGTTGACGAAGACGAGCATCGGCTTCGGGTTCAGTCCGGCCAGCGGCAAGGTGATCAACGTCGCGTATCGCTACACCCGCGCGAACACCACGCTGGATAACCAGCCGATCAACCAGGTGCTGATTTCGGGGCAGTGGCCGCTGACGCACCGTGTGTACGGGGTAGGCCGTTTCAATTACGACCTGGGCGGGCATCGGATCGTCGACGGTCTGGTCGGCCTGCAATACGACGCCGACTGCTGGACGCTCGGCGCCGGGATCCAGCGCTATGCGAACGGTCTGAATACGTCGGGGCAGAATCAGTCGAGCACGCGGTTTCTCGCGCAGTTGACGTTCAAGGGCTTGTCGAGCGTCGACAACGGGCTGATTTCCGCGTTCCGCAGCAGTGTGGCGGGCTATACGCCGTTGCCCCCGCCGCCGCCGCCGGAAGCGCGTTTCACCAATTACGAATGACGCTCGCCCAATTATTTATAGCATGCGAAAAGACGGGCCAGGCGCGCCCGACATCATTGGAGTATCTGTGGCAATCATGAAAAAGCTTCGCTTGGCAACGCTTGCGGCAGGTCTTGTCGCCGCGGCGTCTTTCCTGTCGGTTGCGCCCGTTCAGGCGCAGGCGCTGTCCAGCAATAGCGGCCAGACGGTCGACACCATTGCCGCAGTGGTCAACAACGGTGTCATCACGCGGCGCGAGCTCGACGACCGCATCGGCCTGATCACCCGCCGGCTGAACCAGCAGAACGCGCCGGTCCCGCCGATGGACCAGCTGCGCCAGCAGGTGCTCAACCAGATGGTGCTGGAACGCATCCAACTGCAGAAGGCGAAAGAAGACGGCATCAACATCGACGACGCCGCTGTGCAAAAAACGCTCGAGCGGCTCGCGCAGGCGAACAACCTGACACTCGACATGTACCGCGCGCGTATCGAGGCGCAAGGCGTGCCCTGGACCACCTTCACGAACGACGCCCGCACCGAGCTCACGCTCTCGCGTCTGCGTGAGAAGGAAGTGGACAGCAAGGTCACGGTGTCGGACGCCGAAGTCGCGAACTACATCGCCAGCCAGCGCGGACCGAACTCCGGTCTGACGAGCGATCTGCACTTTCAGCACATTTTCCTGAAGGCGCCGTTGAACGCCTCGGAAACCGACATCGAAGCCGCGCAGAAAAAGGCTCAGGCCCTGCTGACCGAAGCCAAGGGCGGCGCCAACTTCGAAAAGCTGGCGAAGTCGAATTCGCAAGCGCCGGATGCCTCGAAAGGCGGCGATACGGGTTTCGTGACGCCGTCCAAGCTGCCGCCTGAGTTCGTCAAGGCCGCCTCGGCGCTGCGTCCGGGTGAGGTCAGCCCGGATGTGATCCGCACCAACGACGGCTTCGAAATCGTGCGCCTCGTCGATCGTCGCGCGGGCCAGGGCGCCAGCTCCGACGCACCGAAGCTCGTACAGACGCACGTTCGCCACATTCTGCTGCGCGTCGGCGACGGCATGTCCGAGCCGCAAGCGCGTCAGAAACTGCTCGAAATCAAGAACCAGATCGCCGCAGGCGGCGACTTCGCGAAGTTCGCCCACACGTACTCGCAAGACGGTTCGTCGTCACAAGGCGGCGACCTCGGCTGGATCAGCCCGGGCGAGACGGTGCCGGAATTCGAGCGCGCCATGAACAACCTGCAGGACGGTCAGATCAGCGACCCGGTGCGCAGCGAATACGGCTATCACCTGATTCAGGTGCTGGCCCGCCGCGAATCGGAAGGTTCGGTTTCGCAGCAGATGGATCTGGCGCGTCAGGCAATCGGCCAGCGCAAGGCGGAACAGGCCTACGCCGACTGGTTGCGCGAACTGCGCGACACCGCCTACGTGGAAGTGAAGCCGCAGCTTACGAGCGTGCAATAAACGTCATGACAAGCGCCGCGCAGTCCACCAGCCTTCCGTTGCAGATCGCGATCACGACCGGCGAGCCTGCCGGCGTCGGTCCCGAGCTGACCGTGCAGGCGCTGGCGGGTGCGGCGGCGCATTGGCCCGGTGCCGAGTTCACGGTGCTGGGCGATGCGGATTTGCTGGCTGAGCGCTCGCGCGCGGTAGGCGTCGACTGGACTGCGCTGGTGGCGGACGGCAAGCGCGTACGGGTGCAGCATCGGCCGCTCGCCGCCCCCTCGTTGGCCGGCAAGCTGGACGCCGCCAACGGCCGCTACGTGCTCGATCTGCTCGACAGCGCGATCGACGGCGCCGTGGCCGGCACCTTCGACGCCATCGTTACAGCGCCGCTGCAAAAAAGCACCATCAACGATGCAGGTGTGCCGTTCACCGGGCACACGGAATACCTCGCCGAGCGCACGCACACGCCGCGCGTGGTGATGATGCTGGCCGGCACCGGCAAGCGTCCGTTGCGCGTTGCTCTCGCTACCACGCATCTGCCGCTCAAAGACGTGTCCGCCGCGCTGACGATCGAAGGTATCGTCGAGACGCTGCGCATCATCGATCACGATCTGCGCCACCACTTTGGCCTGCCTGCGCCGCGTATCCTCGTGACGGGGCTGAACCCGCACGCGGGCGAAAACGGTTATCTGGGCCGCGAGGAAATCGAGGTGATTTCTCCCGCTCTGAAACTCGCGAACGAGCAGGGCATCGACGCGCCTGGACCCTATCCGGCAGACACCTTGTTCCAGCCGCGTTATCTGGAACAGGCCGACTGCGTACTGGCGATGTTCCACGATCAGGGCCTGCCGGTGTTGAAGTACGCAACGTTCGGCGAAGGCATCAACATCACGCTCGGCTTGCCGATCATCCGCACTTCGGTCGATCACGGCACCGCGCTCGATCTGGCCGCCACCGGCCGCGCCGACTCGGGCAGTCTGATCGCCGCGATCGATACGGCGGTTTCGATGGCGCAACACCGCCGCGCGGGCTGAGCCAGCGATCGCGGCGCGGTTTGGTCCGCGCTTTTCTGGGTTTTCCGGGTGCCTGACGTTTGCGCGATCGTTGCGCAGTCGTTGCGTGTATTCCTGGTTTGTTCCTATTCTTAAGCAGTTCTCTTTATAGCGTTTCTTCGATGTCCACCAGTAGACAGCAACCGGGCCGGCACCAGGGCCATATCGCGCGCAAGCGTTTCGGACAGAATTTTCTGGTCGATACGGGCGTGATCGATTCGATCGTCGACGTGATCCGGCCGCAGCGCGGCGAGCGCATGGTCGAGATCGGGCCGGGGCTTGGCGCACTCACCGAACCGCTGATCGAGCGTCTGGCGACGCCCGAAGCGCCGTTGCACGCCGTCGAGCTGGATCGCGATCTGATCGGCCGCCTCAAGACCAAATTCGGCGGCCTGCTTGAGCTGCACGCGGGCGATGCGCTTGCGTTCGACTTCGGCACGCTGGCCGCACCGGGCGAGAAGGCGTCGCTGCGCATTGTCGGCAATCTGCCGTATAACATTTCGAGCCCGCTGCTGTTTCATCTGACCGCGTTCGCGGATCGCGTGATCGATCAGCACTTCATGCTGCAGAACGAAGTTGTCGAGCGCATGGTGGCGGAGCCGGGCACCAAGGCGTTCAGCCGCCTCTCGGTGATGCTGCAGTACCGCTACGTGATCGACAAACAACTCGACGTGCCGCCTGACGCATTCAACCCGCCGCCGAAGGTCGATTCGGCGATCGTGCGGATGATCCCGTACGAACTGCATGAACTGCCGGCCGTGGACGAGCGCGTGCTCGGCGAAGTAGTGACGGCGGCTTTCTCGCAGCGCCGCAAGATGTTGCGCAATACGCTGGCCGCGTTTCGTGATTCGGTGGATTTCGAGGCGCTCGGCTTCGATCTGCAACGCCGCGCCGAAGATGTGCCGGTGGCCGAATATGTGCGTGTGGCGCAGATCGTGGCGGCTTCGCCGTCGCGTGGCGCCGCGGCCGCAGCCGCGGAACCAGGGACTGACGCCGCGTGAGCGGCGCTGCATGGTCTCGAAGGAAGCGCGCTGCGTTCTGCAGCGCGCGTGAAACGCCCCACACCTCAAGCGGTTAAGCGGCGGCCCGCTTCGCCGGCAGATTGACCAGTGCGATGCCGGCCAGCACGAGCGCCGCGGCCATCAGAAAGCGCAGGCTGAACGACTCTCCGAGCAACAGCACGCCGAAGGTCACACCGAACAACGGCGTCAGGAACGAAAACACCGACAGGCGCGACGCAATGTAACGCGTCAACAGCCAGAACCACAGCAGATAGCTGACGAACGCCACGACCACCGCCTGGTACGCGAGGCTCATTACCGCCAGTGGCGTGACGGTTTCCACGCGGACCTGCCCGAGCCCCAGTGCGAGCGCGAGCAACACCACCGCCGATACCGTCAATTGATAGAACAACGTCTTGCTGGCGCTCGTGCAAGCGAGACGCGTGGCGCGCACCACCACCGTGGTCGCGGCCCATGTGATGCCGCCCAGCACGCCGAGCGCGTCGCCGGCAACGCCCTTCAGCGTCGAGCCCTGCGCTCCGTGGCCATGCAGGAAGCCGTCGGCGAACGCCAGCGCCATGCCGGCAAACGCCACCAGGATGCCGAGCCACTGAGTGCGCCGCATGCGCTCGCCGTCGACGAACCAGTGCAGCCCGAGTGCCGTGAAGCACGGCGCGGTGTACAGAAAAACCGCCATACGCGAAGCGCTGGTCAGCGTCAGGCCGAGAAAAATGCACACGAATTCCCCGGCGAACAGCACGCCCGCGAGCAAGCCTGCGCCCAATGTGCCGTCGTCGCGAAAGAGCGGCGTACCGCGCGAGCGCGCCCAGCCCCATACCAGCACGGCTGCGATCGTTGAGCGCAAACCCGCCTGGAATAACGGTGGCAGCGTCGCGTTGGTGCTCTTGATCGCGACTTGCTGGAGTCCCCAGATCGCGCACAGCCCGATCATTAGAAGGATGGCGAAGCTATCCAGGGTACGGCGCGTGGACAGGGCGGTGGTGCTCATGGGTTGTGCAGGGTCGCGATCATAAGTCATACGATATCAAAGCCGTCTGCCCCGTAATGTGATGACCCCATTGCCTACGCGTGCTTCTTTCAGGCTGCAAGCATTTCGATGACATAACAACACTTACTTCAGTCTATTTTCTTACAGCCCCTATTTCGCGCTAAGGTTCACCCACACGCATTTCGTCAGCTTATTCAAACAGTCTGAATTGGCTGTTGTGCGAGGTTCCGACGCGGACTTCGCATCCTGCCTGTCGATTTGCGCGGCCTCAGATGAACAGCGTGCCGGTACTTTGCAACAGGCGTGGCGGTGTCGAAATATCCGTGAAAAGCGGGAATCTGTATGAGGAGACGAAATGAAGCGTGTAAGCAGGTGGGCGATGGCGGTGGTGCCGGCAGCGCTGGCGTGTCAAATGGCGCATGCTCAATCGAGCGTGACGCTCTACGGCGTGATCGACGAAAGTGTGCGTTATCTGACCCACGCAAATCAGGCCGGCGAGTCGTCGATCGGGCTCGGTAACGGCGGCATGACGGAAAGCCGCTGGGGGATAAGGGGCGTCGAGGATCTGGGCGGTGGCTGGTCGACGTTCTTCAAGCTCGAAAACCGTTTCTACATGAATACCGGGCAAAGCGATCCCACCTTGCCGTTCTTCAATGAAGCGCAAGTGGGCGTGCGCTCGGATTCCCTTGGTCAGGTGATCTTCGGTCGTCAGTACAACGTGATGATCGAGGGTATTACGATCGGCGGCTACGGCAGCAATATCTGGATTCCGTACGATTTCAGCTTCCAGCCGGAAGTGACGATGACAGGCGGCATCTGGACCAGCAACCAGGTGCAGTATCAGGCGAAATATAACGGTTTCCATGTTGCTGCCGGCTATGCATTCGGCGGCAACGCGGGCAATTCGTACGGCAGCCAGATCGGCATGGCGCTGGCTTACGCGCCGGGTGGGCCGTTCACCTTCGGCGGCGCGTATCAGGAATCGAAAGATTCGGTCAACGGCGCGGCCGCGAAAGCGTGGACCTTCGGCGGGTCGTACACGTGGAACCTGACCCGGTTCTCCGTCGGCTATATCGTCGATCAGAATGACGCCGGCTTTTCGAATTTCGCCAACGGGCCGTTCACCGCGCCCGCGCTGGCCGCGCTCAAATACACGGACTTTTCGCGGCGCCGCATGATCATGGGCGGCATCACGCAGCAGATCAGCAACAAGTGGCACTTCGCCGCGAATGTCTGGCGCACGCTACAGGACGGCAAAACCGCCGCGCAGAACGGTTCGGCATGGCAGTACCAACTGGTCGCCGACTACAACTTGTCCCTGCGTACCGATGTCTATCTGGAAGGCGACTACTCGCTATACCGGGGCGACTTGATCGGCGCGCAGTTGCAGGGCGTCAACGGTATCGGGCTTGCGCAGAAGGGCAGCCAGATCGGCCTGATGGCCGGCATACGGCATCAGTTCTGAGCCCTTACCAACTCCAGCGCGCGCCTAGATTGCCTTCCACCGTGCTGCGGTGCTCGCCGTTCACATTCATGGTGTAGCTCGCGGTGGCGCCCGGTGTTGTGATCGTGCCGCGGTCGTATACGTGGGCGCCGTTGTTACCGCTTACGTCCAGTTCGGCGCTTGCATGCGCGTTCACCGTGCATGGTCAGGATGATGGGCGGCGTCGAGGCGGTGCGCGTTGCGTATGCCAGCACTTACCACGCGATAGAAGTGGCCCGCATCGACGCGTCAGCGTGCCGGCGGAGTACTGAAAACGGGTGCGCCGCTCCCTGCAGCGCAGCGTGATTCCGGGTACATTGTCGTTCTCGACATCACGCACCAGGGAGTACACGATGCGCCTGCTTCACACCATGCTCCGGGTCGGCGACCTGGACCGTTCGATTGCCTTCTACACCGAGTTGCTCGGTATGAAATTGCTGCGCCGCGACGACTATCCGGACGGTAAATTCACGCTGGCTTTCGTCGGCTATGAAGACGAACGTGACGGCACTGTTCTCGAACTCACGCACAACTGGGACACGCCGAAGTACGACCTCGGCTCCGGCTTTGGGCACCTAGCCGTCGAAGTCGCTGACGCATACGCCGCATGCGACAAGATCAAGGCCCAGGGCGGTAAGGTTGTCCGCGAAGCCGGCCCGATGAAACACGGCACCACCGTGATCGCTTTCGTCGAAGATCCGGACGGCTACAAGATCGAGTTCATCCAGAAGAAAAAGTGACGTAAGCGGCCGGGCGAGGACACGCAATGAATAACGGCAATCCCTACTTCAAAGAACTCGACGACATCCACGTCGAAATCCAGACTTTGTTCGACGGCTCCGCGGATCACGGCGCGCTGGATCGCATCATGGCGCGCTTCGCTCCGCAATTCACGCTGGTGATGCCGTCCGGTCTCGCACTGGACCACGCTGGGCTGCGCCAGATTTTCGCGAAGCTGAACGGCGCGCGTCCCGGCTCGCAGATCACGATTCGCGATATGGAGATCGTGTCCGAGTATCCGTCGGGTGCGGTGGTGAAATATCGTGAGTATCAGCGCGACAACACGGGCAATGCGAACGTGCGGCGCTCGACGGCGGTGATGGATCTCGACGCGCACGGCAAGGTGACGTGGCGTCACTTGCAGGAAACTTTCTGCACGGAGTGAGTGACAGGTTGTAGAAGGCTGGCGCTTCGTGTTGAGGCGCCGGCTTTAAGGCTTCATGGCCGAAGATAACCTGAATGCCTCAAAGCGTCGGTAGCAATTCCGGCGGATGCGACTTCAGCGTCTGCCGCGCTTCGCGGAATTCCGGAAAAATCGATTCGACAGTTTGCCAGAAGCGCGGACTGTGATTCATCTCTCGAAGATGTGCGAGCTCGTGCGCCACCACGTAATCGATAATCGACAGCGGGAAGTGAATGAGCCGCCAGTTGAGGCGGATTTTCCCATCGCTCGAACAACTGCCCCAACGCGTGGCCGCCGAAGAGAGCGCATACGCGCGATAGTTGACGCCCAGCTTTTCCGCATAGATTGCAAGGCGCTCGCCGAACAGGCGCTTTGCCTCACCTTGCAGCCAACCTTGCACGCGATCCTTGATCTGCTGCGGGTCCGCTTGCAACGGCAGCGGCACTTGCAGTGCGGCTTCATCCGCGTTGAACGCGAGCGTGCCTTGCGGCGAACCGAGTTTCACGCGCACCGGCTGGCCGAGATACGGCACTTCCGCACCATCTTTCCAGTCGACCTTGGGTAACGCGCGCTGTTCGACTCGCGTTTGCCATTCGATCAGCTTCGCAAAAATCCAGCGCTGCTTTTCGGTGATCGCGGTTTCGATATCCGCGAGCGTGACCCAACGTGGTGCGGTAATCATCAGGCCGGTGCTGTCGATCGCAAAGCCGATCGAGCGGCGCGCCGAGCGCTTGAGCGCATAGTGCAGCGTGCGTGAACCGATGGTGAGGCTGCGCAACTTGGTGCCGTCCGGTGCGAGTGGCACGGCCGGCTGCTGCCCGCTCTGCGAGCCCGTTGATGGTGCGGAGGGTGTGGGGGACGACGACGTCGACCCCGGCTCGGCGAAGAGCGGGAGATCGAGCTGCCGGTTATCGAGCGCCGCAGCGGGCTGCGACGTAGGAGACTTCTGCATCGGATTCGGCTTCGCGCAAATGCGCCTTCGAGGGCGCGGGCGCGTCAGATTGGTGCGGCGGCGGAGCTGCTATCCGCCGCGCGGTACGCGGTAGGATCGATGCGGCGCATTTCAGCTTCGATCCACTGTTCGACGCGCGTGTTCACTTCATCGGGCGTGAGCCCCGTTGTGTCGATCGGCTTGCCGATCGACACTGTGACTATACCCGCATATTTGAGAAACGAGTTGCGCGGCCACAGGCGTCCTGCGTTGTGCGCGATCGGCACGACCGGCGCGCCGGTAGCAATCGCAAAACGCGCGCCGCCGGTTTTGTACTTGCCTTGCTTGCCGGTCGGCGTACGTGTGCCTTCCGGAAACATGATCACCCAGGCGCCTTCCGCCATGCGCTGCTTGCCTTGCTTGATGACCGATTCGAACGCGTACTTACCTTCCTTGCGGTCGATGTGGACCATCTTCAGCATGCCCAATGCCCAGCCGAAGAACGGCACGTAGAGCAGCTCGCGCTTGAACACGTAGCACAGCGGCCGCGGCATCAGCGCTGGAAACGCCAGCGTTTCCCAGGCCGATTGATGTTTCGACAGCAGCACGGCCGGACCGTTAGGCAGGTTCTCATAGCCCTCGATCCTGTAGCGGATGCCGTTCAGCCAACGCACCGTGTGAAGCGTGGCGCGGCACCAGCCGGCCGCCATCCAGTAGCGATTGTCGGCGCGCATGAACGGAAACGCGATGAAGCACGCGGTTGCGTACGGCACCGTGAACAGCACGAAGTAAATCAGCAGCAGCAAAGAACGGATGAAGCGCATCGGCGTGGTCAGTGAGGGTTGGGGACGCGCGCGGTGCGCGTCACTCGTGAGCGTCGGAAAGGAAGTCGAGTGCGAACGCGCGCAGGTCGTCGTGCACACGCGTGCCCTCGGGCAGGCCGCCCGCTGCGAGCGTCTTGCGGCCCTTGCCGGTTAGCACCAGGTGCGTCGGATGACCGAGCGAGGCGCCCGCTTGCAGGTCGCGCATCGCGTCGCCGACCACCGGCGTATGGTGCGGATCGACTTCGAAACGTTCGGCGATCATCTTCAACATGCCGGGCTTCGGTTTGCGGCATTCGCAGTGATCTTGCGCCGTGTGCGGGCAGAAGAACACGGCGTCGATGCGGCCGCCGACCGCCGCCGCCATGCGATGCATTTTCAGATGCATCGCATTGAGCGCGTTCATGTCGAAGAGGCCGCGGCCGATGCCCGACTGGTTGGTCGCGATCGCCACGCGATAACCCGCCTGGTTCAGCCGCGCGATCGCTTCGAGCGAACCGGGCAGGGCAACCCATTCGTCCGGCGACTTGATAAACGCGTCGGAATCGACGTTGATCACGCCGTCGCGGTCGAGGATCACCACTTTTTTGGTCGGCATGGCGCGGGGCTCAGGCGGCGAGTCGGGAAATGTCGGCGACGCAATTCATCTGCTGATGCAGTGCGCCGAGCAAGGCCAGACGGTTGGCGCGCAACGCCGGATCTTCGGCGTTGACCATCACGTCGTTGAAGAACGTGTCGACCGGTTCGCGCAACGCCGCGAGCGCGGTGAGTGCGCCCGTGTAGTCGCGTGCGGCGAGTTGCGTCTGCACACGCGGTGCAACCTGTTCGAGTTGCGCATGCAAAGCTTTTTCGGCTGCTTCAACGAGCAACGCGGCTTGCACGCTGCCGGTCACGGCGCTTTCCGATTTCTTCAGGATGTTCGAAATCCGC
This sequence comes from Paraburkholderia sediminicola, assembly GCF_902859805.1. Classification (GTDB taxonomy): domain Bacteria; phylum Pseudomonadota; class Gammaproteobacteria; order Burkholderiales; family Burkholderiaceae; genus Paraburkholderia; species Paraburkholderia sediminicola. The sequence continues at coordinate 392,008 of NZ_CADIKC010000005.1, forward strand.
TTGTTGGCCGCCGCGAGCGAGGCCGCTTCCGGCAGCGCCGCGAATTCGCGCACCGCATCCAGACGCGCGACGATGTCGTCGAGGCGCGTGGGGTTCAGTGCCAGCACCGCATCGATTTCACCCGGTGCGTAGCCGCGTTCGCGCAGCAGACCGCGCAGGCGGTCCATGCTGAATTCGTAGATTGCTTGCGTCGAATCGGCGACGCCCGGCACGGCGGCAAATTGCGCATAGGCGGTGCGCAGCAGTTCGATCAGGTCGACCGGCAATTGCTTCTCGACCAGAATCCGCAGCACACCCAGCGCGTGACGGCGCAACGCGAACGGGTCTTTCTCGCCCGTGGGTTGCAGGCCGATGCCCCAGATGCCGACCAGTGTTTCGAGCTTGTCGGCGAGCGCGACGACGGTGCCGGTTGCCGTGGCCGGCAAGGCATCGCCGGAGAAACGCGGCTGATAGTGTTCCGAGCACGCGAGCGCAACTTCTTCCGGCTCGCCGTCGTGGCGCGCGTAGTACGTGCCCATCGTGCCTTGCAGCTCGGGGAATTCGCCGACCATATCGGTGATCAGGTCGGCCTTGGCGAGACGCGCGGCGCGTTTTGCCAGTGTCACATCTGCTCCGATCAGCGAGGCGATTGCACCCGCCAGCGCTTCGACGCGCTCGACGCGTTGCAGCGCCGAACCCAGCTTGTTGTGATACACGACGTTGGCGAGCAGCGGCACGCGATCGGCGAGCGGCTTCTTCTTGTCCTGCTCGAAGAAGAACTTTGCATCGGCCAGACGCGGACGCACCACACGCTCGTTGCCTTCGACGATATCGCCAGGCGTCTTCGTTTCGATGTTCGACACGATCAGGAAGCGCGAGCGCAGCTTGCCGTTCGCATCCGTCAATGCGAAGTATTTCTGGTTCGTCTGCATGGTCAGGATCAGGCATTCCTGCGGCACTTGCAGGAATTCGTCCTCGAAACGGCAGGCATAGACCACCGGCCATTCGACCAGCGAATTCACTTCATCCAGCAGCGATTCCGGCATCACGACCTGATCGCCGTCGGCTTGCGCGAACAGATGCGTGCGGATGGTTTCCTTGCGGTCGGCGAAATTCGCGACCACACGGCCCTTGTGCATCAGCGTCTCGGCGTACGAATCCGCGTGCTGGATCTGCACGAGGCCTTCGGACAGGAAACGATGGCCGAGCGTGGTGTCGTCGGCATCGACGCCCAGTGCTGTGACCGGCACGACCTGTTCGCCGTGCAAGGTGGTCAGGCGATGCACCGGACGCACGAACTGCACATTGGTGCCGTCAGGGCGTTGATACGTCATGACCTTCGGAATCGGCAGCTTGGCGAGCGTTTCGTCGAGCGCGCTTTGCAGGCCTTCGGCGAGCGTTGCGCCCGGCGCGGCGTAGCGCAGGAAGAACGCTTCGGCCTTACCGTCCTGCGCGCGCTCCAGGTCGTTCACCGAGAAATCGGGGACGCCGAGCGCGGCCAGTTTCTTGGCGAGCGGTGCGGTAGGCTGACCGTCTTTATCCAGCGCGACGGAAACCGGCAGCACTTTTTCGCGCACGTGTTTTTCCGGCGCGACCGAACGCACGTTCCTGATCGTGACGGCGAGACGGCGTGGTGTGGCGTAACGTTCGAACGACAGTTCGCCTTCGATCAGGTCGCGCGCCGCGAGGCGCTGCGCAATGCCTTCGGCGAACGCATCACCGAGACGCGCAAGCGCTTTCGGCGGCAGTTCTTCGGTCAGCAGCTCGACGAGCAGGGTAGCTTGATGGGGTTGAGTCATTTCTTGATGTTCTCGTCAGTCCGGATCGATCTTGCGTTCGATTTTCAGCGGCGGCGCCCACGCGGGCTTGGCGGCATCCTGTTCGTCGGTGGTCAGGCCGGGCACGCCGTGCACCGGATTGCCGAGCATCGGGAAACCGAGCTTTTCGCGCGAGTCGTAGTAAGCCTGTGCAACCAGACGCGACAGCGCACGAATCCGGCCGATATACGCCGCGCGTTCCGTGACGGAGATCGCGCCGCGGGCGTCCAGCAGGTTGAACGTGTGGCCGGCCTTCAGCACCAGTTCATAAGCGGGTAGCGCGATCTGCGCGTCGATCATGCGCTTGGCTTCCGCTTCGTAGCTGTTGAAGAACGTGAACAGCAGATCGACGTTCGCATGCTCGAAGTTGTAGGTCGACTGTTCGACTTCGTTCTGGTGGTACACGTCGCCGTACGTCAGGCGGCGCAGTTCCGGGCCGTTCGGGCCTTGCTCTTCCCACTCGGTCCAGACCAGGTCGTAGACGTTCTCGACCTTCTGCAGATACATCGCGAGACGCTCGAGACCGTAGGTGATTTCGCCCAGCACCGGCTTGCAATCCAGACCGCCGACCTGCTGGAAGTAGGTGAACTGGGTCACTTCCATACCGTTCAGCCACACTTCCCAGCCGAGCCCCCAGGCGCCGAGCGTGGGGTTTTCCCAGTCGTCTTCAACGAAACGCACGTCGTTCTGCTTCAGGTCGAAGCCGAGGGCTTCCAGCGAGCCGAGGTACAGGTCGAGGATGTTTTCCGGCGCCGGCTTCAGCACGACCTGGTACTGGTAGTAATGCTGCAGGCGGTTCGGGTTCTCGCCATAGCGGCCGTCTTTCGGGCGGCGCGACGGCTGCACATAGGCGGCTCGCCATGGTTCCGGACCGATTGCGCGCAGGAAAGTATGGACGTGGGACGTGCCCGCGCCGACTTCCATGTCGATCGGCTGGAGCAACGCGCAACCCTGCTTATCCCAGTAGGACTGCAGTGTCAGGATGATTTGCTGAAACGTGAGCATGAAGTGCCTTTCGGGCATAGGGCCGCGCCGCAAACGCCGGAGCGCGCGGGCTGGCCGTGGAGCGAAGTGCTAAACCGTAGATTTTAACGGAAAGGGAGGGGGGTGTCCGTTTTGCGGGGTCGGACGGCGACCGAAGTGTTCTTCAAACGAAAAAAGGCCGCTTCGGGCGGCCGATGGTCGTTTGTCTTGCCGGGGCGTGTGCCGTCCGCTAGCTGCTCAAACTCATCAACGCATGCGTGGCGGAATCCGTCACTTCGACAAACCCGTCAATCTCCATCTCCAGTTCCCGCGGAAGCGCGAGCATATTGCACGACACCAGGCGGCCGTAGATATTCTCCGATCGTCCAAAGAAGTTTCCGGAGTTGAAGAGCGGCGGCAAATGCCACCACAGTCTGTATTCCTGCGACCACAAGCACTCGATCAACGCCTGTGACCGATCGAGCCGGTCGTTCTCCACATAAATCACAGGCCGCGAGCGGGCGATGGTTTCTTGTGCGCCTAGCAGTGCGTTCAACTCGAACCCTTCCACATCGAGCTTCAGCAGTCCCACGGTATGCGAGCGCAATGCATCGTCCAGCCGCATGCACGGAACCGGGAGCGTATTCGCAGCAGCCTCGGTCTGCATCGACACACCGCCAAAGTTGCCCGGCGCGTCATAGTCGGGCTGAGCAAAATGCAGCGTTCCCGCCGTCGCCCCGCACGCATACGGCCAGGCCAGCACGTTACGCACACCGTTGGCCGCGAGATTCGCACAGAGGTTCTGAAAGATCACCGGCTGAGGCTCGAACGCGACGAGCACCTGGCGGCGCGCCTGCGCCTCGCGCGCCAGCATGATCGTATGCACGCCGATATTTGCGCCGACCTCCACGACGATGCCCGGCTGCACCAGCAACTGCCGCAACACGGCAGATTCGAGTTCGCTGCATTCACCGTATTCGATGAGCGCGCGGCCGAGATAGAAGTCGTTGGGATTGGCGAGCATCCAGCCGTGGCGGGTCTGGACGAGTTGCGTGTGTTCGCCAAGCGGCAGCGGAGGAGGAGGGGGCGTGACCATGGACATTGAGCGGGAAAAAGATCACGCAAATGTACGGTTCGCCGTTGTCCTTGTATATGAGACGAGCTCTTAAGGATTCTTATCTTTCTGCAAGAACTCGTCGTCAAAATCTAAGACTTATGCGGCGATCAGGCGGCGATCGGTTCACGAGCCAGTCGCCGCCCTAACTGCCTTACGTCGCAGCCAGTTCGACTTTCGGCGCAAACGAATCGCTTTGCGCCATAGGCCAATATTTTTCGTACAACGAGTAGCGATAGTTGCCGTTCAGCAGATCGTTCGGATCGAGATACTTCAATAGTTCCGACATCAGCCGCACCTCATGCGACGACACCCGCCGCACGATGTGATGCGCGCGCAGTTCTGCCGGATGCTTGAGCCCCGCCGCCTGAATGATTTCCTTCAGCGCATGCAGCGTGTTGTGATGGAAGTTGAACACGCGATCAGCCTTGTCCGGCACCACCAAAGCACGCTGACGCACCGGATCCTGCGTCGCGACGCCCGTCGGGCAACGGCCGGTGTGGCACGTTTGGGCCTGAATGCAGCCGACCGCGAACATGAAGCCGCGCGCCGCGTTGACCCAATCCGCGCCGATCGCGAGCGTCCTGGTGATATCGAACGCGGTAATCATCTTGCCGCTCGCGCCGATGCGGATACGCTGACGCAAGCCGATGCCGACCAGCGTGTTGTGCACCAGCAGCAAGCCTTCCTGCAACGGCACACCGACGTGATCGGTGAACTCGAGCGGCGCTGCGCCCGTGCCGCCTTCCGCGCCGTCGACCACGATAAAGTCCGGCAGAATCCCGGTCTCCAGCATCGCCTTCGCAATGCCGAAAAATTCCCACGGATGCCCGATGCACAGCTTGAACCCGGTCGGCTTGCCACCGGACAGTGTGCGCAAGCGGTCGACGAATTCGAGCAGGCCGCGCGGGGTCGAGAACTCGGAATGGGTGGCGGGCGAGATGCAATCGCGGCCCATCGGCACACCGCGCGTTTCCGCGATCTCCGGCGTGATTTTCGCGGCCGGCAGCACGCCGCCATGGCCGGGCTTCGCGCCTTGCGAGAGCTTCACCTCGATCATCTTCACTTGCGGCTCGGCAGCCTGCTTCGCGAACTTTTCCGCGCTGAAGGTGCCGTCGTCGTTACGGCAGCCGAAGTAACCCGAGGCGATTTCCCAGATGATGTCGCCACCATGTTCGCGGTGGTATTTCGACATCGAACCTTCGCCGGTGTCGTGCGCGAAGTTGCCTTTCTTCGCGCCGAGGTTCAGCGCCATGATCGCGTTCGCCGACAGCGAGCCGAAGCTCATCGCGGAGACGTTGAAGATCGACATCGAATAAGGCTTCGCGCGGTCCGGCCCGACGACGATACGGAAGTCGTGATTGTCGAGCGTGGTCGGCGCGAGCGAGTGGCTGATCCATTCGTGCGCGACGGCTTTGACGTCGAGCTCGGTGCCGTACGGGCGGCTGTCCACGTCGTTCTTCGCGCGTTGATAGACGATGCTGCGTTGCGCGCGCGAGAACGGTTTCTCGTCGGTGTCGTCTTCGACGAAATACTGGCGGATTTCCGGGCGGATGAATTCGAACAGGAAACGGAAGTGGCCCCACAGCGGATAGTTACGCAGAATTGCGTGATGCTGCTGCGTCAGATCGAACAGGCCGAGCGCGACGAGCGCCACCGGCACGATGATCCAGAACCACGAAATGTGCTGCGTCGCGCCAAGCAGCGCGCACGCTGCGAGCAGCACGACTGCGCACCACATCGCCAGATAACGTCGAGAAAACATGGGGACTCCAGTGCAGTGAGGATCGTCGCGGAGGGATCGTCAACGCTGTCGGCGCAAACGGAGTCTGCCGCGAGGGGAACGAACACCTGTTTGTTATCGTGAAGCTAGCTGCGGCTCGAAGATGAAACGTATGGGTGAAGCGTGAAGTCTGAAGCTTGAAGATGAGGCATGCTGGTAAAGCGCGTGCGGCGGCGCCGAAGCGTTGCCGCACGATCGAACTCATGGTTCAACGGGCGGTGAGCAAGGCTGCCTGTTGCGGCTGGCGCGCCGTTGGCTGCCCGGTCACCGCGTGTTCGATGATGCCGCCGCCGAGACATACGTCGCCATCGTAGAGCACCGCAGATTGCCCCGGTGTGACAGCCCATTGTGCGGCGTCGAAATTCAGCTCGAAAAGGCCTTCGCCGGCACCTGCCGCGCTGAAGGAGCACGGTGCGTCCGCTTGCCGGTAACGGGTTTTCGCGCCGCAGGCAAAACCATCGGCCGGCGGTTCGCCGGCGACCCAGCTTGTGTTGCCCGCTGAGAGCGTATGGCTCAGCAGCCACGGATGGTCATGGCCTTGCGCGACATACAGCGTGTTGGACGCAATATCCTTCCCGGCGACGAACCACGGCTCGCCGCTGCCTTCCTTGCTGCCGCCGAGGCCGATGCCCTTGCGCTGCCCGAAGGTGTAGAAGGCGAGGCCGATGTGTTCACCGACCACGTTGCCGTCGGTGGTTTTCATCGGGCCGGGTTTGGTCGGCAGATAGCGGTTCAGGAAGTCGCGGAACGGCCGTTCGCCAATGAAGCAGATGCCGGTCGAATCTTTTTTCTTCGCATTCGGCAGCGCGATCTGTTCGGCGATCTCGCGGACCTTGGTTTTCGGAATCTCGCCGAGCGGGAACAATGTCTTCGACAGCTGTGCCTGGTTCAGCCGATGCAGGAAGTACGACTGGTCTTTCGTATGATCGAAGGCCTTCAGCAGTTCGAAGCGGCCGTTGTTCTCGCGCACGCGCGCATAGTGGCCGGTCGCGATGGTTTCCGCGCCGAGCGACATGGCGTGATCGAGAAAGGCCTTGAACTTGATTTCGGCGTTGCACAGCACGTCCGGATTCGGCGTGCGGCCGGCCGAGTATTCGCGCAGGAATTCGGCGAACACGCGGTCTTTGTATTCGGCGGCGAAATTGACCGCTTCGACGTCGATGCCGATCAGGTCCGCCACCGAGACGACGTCGATCCAGTCCTGGCGCGTCGAGCAGTATTCGCTGTCATCGTCGTCTTCCCAGTTTTTCATGAACAGGCCGACCACGTCGTAGCCCTGTTCCTTCAGCAGCCATGCGGTAACCGACGAATCGACGCCGCCCGACATGCCTACTACGACTTTCTGCTTGCTCATAAGGTGCTCACTGGGTACTGCGTGACTTCGTTGATCGTGGGTTGACCGTGTTGCCCTGTCGTCCGCCTGGCCGCTTGTGACGGATCAGGCCCGTTTGTACGGGTTATGTACGTCTCGTACGTCTATTTACGCCTGTTTGCGCCCGACTGAATGCGTGTGCACGAAGTCGAGCGGGAAACGCCGTCCCGCGAGGTAATCGTCGAGACATTGCATGACGAGCGGCGTGCGATGCCGTTCGGGGCAGGCGCGCAATTCGTCGGCGCTCATCCACAGTGTGCGGACGATGTCGGGATCGAGCGCGCGCCCGGTATCCGCTTTGCCGCTCGTGCCGCAATAGGTGAAGCGCAGATACGTCACCCCCTCGCTGCCGGGCCGCTCGAAATGCGTCATATACATGCCGACCAGCGCCTCGGGCGTGAACGGATGCGCGGTTTCTTCGAGCGTTTCGCGGATGACCGCTTCCAGAAGCGTTTCGCCCGCTTCCAGATGGCCGGCGGGCTGATTCAGGCGCAGGCCGTCGGCGGTATGTTCCTCGACCACGAGAAAACGCCCGTCACGCTCGACGATGGCCGCAACGGTGACGTGCGGCAGCCAGGTTTCCGGTTTCATGGGTGCGCATTTTACCGTTTATGGGCCTGGGCTGCCGGGAAGCGAGCGGACGGCTGCGAGGGCGCTCAGCCGCAGCCAACGAGCCGCCTCGCCCGCCGGGCACCCCCCGGATTGTCCCCGATTTCTGCGCACCCCCAGGTTTCGGTTAAAGTGACGCCGTTAGCCGTTGCACTTGCAAGCCGGCGTGCCTCGTCGGCAGCTCTGTCGTAAAACAGGAAGTCGAGGAGGAGAAAAGATGCACATCGGAGTGCCAGCCGAGACGCGCGCGCACGAAACCCGCGTCGCCGCGACGCCCGAAACGGTCAAGAAGTATGTGACCCAGGGCCACCGGGTCACGATCCAGAGCGGCGCCGGCACCGGCGCAAGCTTTCCTGACGAAGCTTTTACAGCCGCCGGCGCGGAAATCGTCGATGCGGCTACTGCTTTTGGGGCTGATCTGGTCCTCAAGGTCCAGTCGCCGACCGGTGCCGAGTTGCCGCTTCTGAAGCGCGGCGCGACGCTGGTCGGCATGCTCGATCCGTTTAATACCGAAAACTCATCAAAGCTGGCGGCAGCGGGCGTCACCGCGTTCGCTCTGGAAGCCGCGCCAAGAACCACCCGCGCGCAGAGCCTCGACGTGCTGTCGTCGCAGGCGAACATCGCCGGATACAAGGCGGTTTTATTGGCCGCCACGCTCTATCCGCGTTTCATGCCGATGCTGATGACGGCAGCCGGTACCGTGAAAGCGGCCCGCGTGCTGATTCTCGGCGCTGGCGTGGCGGGTTTGCAGGCGATTGCGACCGCCAAGCGCCTGGGCGCCGTGATCGAAGCCTCGGACGTGCGTCCGGCGGTGAAAGAGCAGATCGAATCGCTCGGCGCCAAGTTTCTCGACGTCCCGTATGAGACCGATGAGGAGCGCGAAGCCGCGCAGGGCGTCGGCGGCTACGCGCGGCCGATGCCGCCATCGTGGCTTGCGCGGCAGTCCGCACTGGTTCACGAACGGGCCAAACAGGCTGACGTCGTGATCTCGACCGCCCTGATCCCGGGACGTGCGGCGCCGACGCTGATCTCGGTGGAAACGGTGCAGGCGATGAAGCCCGGCTCCGTGCTGGTCGACCTGGCGGCAGGACGCGGCGCGGAATACGAAGGCCGTCGCGGCGGCAACTGTCCGCTCACTGAGGCGGACCAGGTCGTCACCAAAAATGGCGTGCAGATCGTCGGCTATACGAATCTGGCCTCGATGGTCCCCGCCGACGCGTCGTCCCTATACGCACGCAACCTGCTCGACTTCCTGAAGCTGATCATCACCAAGGAAGGCGCCCTGAACATCGATCTCGCAGACGACATCGTCGCGGCCACGTTGCTGGCCCGCGACGGCGAAGTCACGCGCAAGGCATAGGAGAACGGCGATGGAAGTCATCAACCACACCGTCATCAACCTGATCATCTTCGTGCTGGCGATTTACGTCGGCTACCACGTCGTCTGGAACGTCACGCCCGCGCTGCACACGCCGCTGATGGCCGTGACCAATGCGATTTCGGCGATCGTGATCGTCGGCGCGATGCTCGCGGCAGGCCTCACCGTGGGCGACACCGGCAAGTTCTTCGGCACGCTGGCCGTCGCGCTCGCGGCGGTGAACGTGTTCGGCGGATTCCTGGTGACAAGGCGAATGCTGGAGATGTTCAGGAAGAAAGAGCCGAAGAAGCTCCCCGCCGCTGCCAAGGAGAACGCGTAATGAGTCTGAATGTCGTCACGCTGCTTTATCTGGTCGCGTCGGTCTGTTTCATCCAGGCGCTCAAGGGGCTGTCGAATCCGAAGACGGCGCGTACCGGCAATACCTTCGGCATGGTCGGGATGGCGATTGCGATCCTCACCACCATCGCGCTGATCGTCAAGCAGGCGAATGCACTCGGCTCGAATCTCGGGCTGGGGCTTGGCCTCTTGCTGGTCGCATTGGTGATCGGCGGCGCGATCGGCGCGTTCGTCGCCGCGCGCGTCGAGATGACCAAGATGCCGGAACTGGTCGCGGCGATGCACTCGCTGATCGGTCTTGCCGCTGTGTGTATTGCGTATGCGGTGGTGTCGGAGCCGTCGGCCTTCGGTCTGGTCGATCCGGACAATCCGATTCCGGGTTTCCTGCCGTATGGCAATCGCGTCGAGCTGTTCATCGGCACGTTCGTCGGCGCGATTACGTTCTCCGGTTCGGTGATCGCGTTCGGCAAGCTGTCGGGCAAGTACAAGTTCCGCCTGTTCCAGGGCGCACCGGTTGTCTATGCAGGGCAGCATCTGATCAACCTGCTGCTCGCGATCGCGATGCTCGGCTTCGGCGTGATCTTCTTCCTCACGCAGTCGTGGTTGCCGTTCATCATCATGACGATCATCGCTTTCGTGCTGGGCGTGCTGATCATCATTCCGATCGGCGGCGCGGATATGCCGGTGGTCGTGTCGATGCTGAACTCGTACTCGGGCTGGGCGGCGGCGGGCATCGGCTTCTCGCTGAACAATCCGATGCTGATCATCGCGGGCTCGCTGGTGGGTTCGTCGGGTGCGATCCTGTCGTACATCATGTGCCGGGCGATGAACCGTTCGTTCTTCAACGTGATTCTCGGCGGCTTCGGTAACGAGGCGGGGGCGGCGGCAGCCGGTGGGTCGGCGGAGCAACGTCCGGTGAAATCCGGTTCGGCTGACGATGCCTCGTTCATGCTCGGCAATGCTGAAACCGTGGTGATCGTGCCGGGTTACGGTCTTGCGGTGGCGCGTGCCCAGCATGCGTTGAAGGAACTGACCGACAAGCTGGTGGAGAAGGGCATTGAGGTGAAGTACGCGATTCACCCGGTGGCCGGGCGGATGCCGGGGCACATGAACGTGCTGCTCGCGGAAGCCGAAGTGCCGTACGACATGGTCTACGAAATGGACGACATCAACGGCGAGTTCGGTCAGGTCGACGTGGTGCTGGTGCTCGGTGCGAACGACGTGGTCAATCCGGCCGCGAAGAACGATCCGAAGTCGCCGATCGCGGGCATGCCGATCATCGAGGCGTACAAGGCGCGCACGGTCATCGTGAACAAGCGTTCGATGGCGGCGGGTTACGCCGGCCTCGACAACGACCTGTTCTACATGGACAAGACGATGATGGTGTTCGGCGATGCGAAGAAGGTGATCGAGGATATGGTGAAGGCGGTGGAGTAACGGGCCACCGTGTTACGCGGCCTGCCTTGTGGTGGGCCGCGAACCGCATCTACGTCTTCACCGCGGCTTTGCATTCACATGCCGCAGCCAATCTGCCAGGCGTCGTCCTTCCTGATCCGGATACGTTTCGAGTATCTGAAGATCGCGGATCCTCTCCAGCCCGAAATTGCGGAAATCGCCGCGCAATTCACACCACGCGCCGAGCGTCCAGCGCGCGCCCCAATAAGCCAGCGACAGCGGCCACACGCGCCGCTCGGTCTCCGCGCTACTCGCATCGGTATAGGCAAAGCTCACCACCTGACGTGCGTCGATCGCGCGATGCAGGATATCCACCTTCGCTGAAAACTCCGCCTTGATATGAAACGACGGCGCGAAAATCGCCAGACGCTCGATCGTTGCGCGCTTGTCGGCGGGCATCGCTGAGGCGATCTTCGCCAACGCCCCGCGCGCGCCGCTCGCGAAGCCGGCGCCGCCCCACGATTCGAGCATCCGTGCGCCTGCTGCGAGCGCGGCCAGTTCATCGGCGGTGAAGGTGAGCGGCGGCAGGCTCGCCGCGCGGCTCAACCGGTAGCCGATGCCCGCTTCGCCCTCGATTGGCACGCCTGACAATTGCAGATCGCGCACGTCGCGATAGACCGTGCGCAACGAGATATTCAGCCAGTCTGCGAGTTGTTGCGCGGTGGTCAGACGCCGTCCGCGCAACAGTTCGGCGATCTGGAACAGACGGTCGGCGCGGCGCGTCATCGTGGGCGTCTTGTAGAAAAGGACAGGAACAGTCCCGCGATGATAGCGCCGCATGCCGCGCTCCGGTCGGCGTTCTGCGCGGCGCCTGCCGGCCGCCGCGCTTGTGCGCCGCGTCGGATGTTAGCCGTTGGTCAGTGAATGCAGACCGAGGCGGTTGCCCTCCGTGTCGGTGAAGAACGCGATGTAGCCGATGTCCTGCGGCAACTTGATCACCGGACCATCGGTCTTGCCGCCGGCCTTTTCGATGCGGGCGAGGGCGGCGTCGACGGTCGGCCGGGCGTTCAGATAGACGAGCACGCCGTCGTCGGAGGGCGTCATCGACGGGCTATGGATGATCGCGCCGCCGGTGGCCGGTTCCTCGTAGCCGAAGATGGCGATCGGCTGGCCGCCGATTTCCTCGCGAGTCAGTTTGACGTCGAGCCCGGCTTCGTAAAAGCGAACAGCGCGCTCGAAATCGACGGACGGAATCTCAAACCATGCAACAACTTTGGATGATGCGGACATGACACTCTCCTTGGGATGGCGGTAAGCCGTGCAAATCGCCGGATGGCGTGGGAAGGAGTGTGCTTGGGGGCTGCTGACAGCGTAGTGTCAGTAGGGAGTGGATGCCGCGACAGAATATGGCGGGCAATGAGGGCGCTGGAATTTGGCCGATCGCCGGACAACAGGCGAAAAAAAACCGCGGATCAGGATCCGCGGTTTTTTCAGTGCTGCTCTGCTCCGGCTTACGCGGCCGGCGTGTCGTTGTTCTGCGGCCGCTGGCGAACGCTGCCCGCGATCAGATCGAAACGGAACAGCCGGCATTCGAGCGCGCCGTTGAAGAGCGGCGTCTTGGTCGATTCACGCAGACGCATTTGGCCCGGCAGTTTGCGATCCGACGTCAGGATGAACGCGTGCCAGCCGGTGAAGCGCTGCTTCAGCGCATCGCCGAGCGACTGGAAGAACTCGCTGTCCGGCGCTTCTTCCTGGGCGCGGTGGAAGCTGTCGTCGTCACGGCCTTCGCGCGTGGCGCGGCCTTCGCGGATTTCACCGCGCGCGTTGCGGCCGCGCACTTCGATCCGCTCGCCATACGGCGGATTCGCGACGAGGATGCCCGGCTCAGTCGAGGGCGCCGTCATGCCGCGCGCATCGACCTGTTTGAGCGGAATCGACGGCAGACCGGCGCGTTGGAAGTTCGCACGCGCCTTGTCGAGCATGTCGCCGGAAATATCGCTGCCGAAGATCTGCAGATCGGCACGCGAGGTGCGTGCGGCGTGTTTCGCGTCGAGCGCGGCGGCCTTCAGCGGTTGCCAGGTCTTGGCGTCGAATTGCTTGAGTCTCTCGAAGCCGAAGCGGCGTTCCGCACCCGGCGCGATATTCAGCGCCACTTGCGCGGCTTCCGCGAGGAAGGTGCCGCTGCCGCACATCGGATCGTACAGCGGCGTGCCGGCGGTCCAGCCGGTCAGACGCAGGATGCCCGCCGCGAGGTTCTCGCGCAGCGGCGCTGCGCCCTTGTCCAGCCGCCAGCCGCGCTTGAAGAGCGGATCGCCGGATGTGTCGAGGTAGAGCGTGCATTCGGTGGCGGTGAGGAATGCGAACACGCGCACGTCGGGCGCGGCGGTGTCGATATTCGGCCGCGCGCCGCTGACTTCACGCAGACGGTCGCAGATGGCGTCTTTCACACGCAGCGTCGTGAATTCCAGGCTGCGCAGCGGCGACTTGATAGCGGTGACGTCCACGCGCAGCGTTTCGTTTGCCGAGAACCACTGTTCCCAGCGCTGTTCGAGCGCGAGCGCGTAAATGTCCTGTTCGCTGCGATACGGCCGATGCGCGATTTTCAGCAGCACGCGGCTCGCGAGGCGCGAGTGCAGGTTGGCGGCCATGCCGGCTGCCCAGCCGCCGCGGAAATGCACGCCGCCGGGCACTTGCGCGCCGGCCGTGAACGGCGCGCCGTTCAGGTGCTTCGCGGCAATTTCGGCGAGCTCGGTGGCGAGCGAGGCTTCAAGGCCGCGCGGACAGGGAAGGAAGAAATCGAAGGACATTGAGGTTGCCGGAAGGCGTTAGATAAGGCGCTATTGTACGCGGTCGGGGTGCGGCGCCGCTTTGGCCGGCCGCCATACCAGCTCCAGCGGATGCCTGAACACCCGCTGCCAGATCGCGCCGCGCAGCGAGCGCACCGCATTGCGCCGCAAGTCGCGCGATTTCACCGCCATGTAGAAGGCGAGCGCGAAACTCACGGCCACGTTGAGGATCGCCATGCTGCCGACACCCGCGACCGCCCACCACAACTCCGGCAACTTCAACGCGTCTTTGCCGAGCACGCCGAGCGCGATACCGATCGAGCCGGCGCTGAGGGTCACGTGACGCACCTCGAAAGTGAAGGCGAAGGCGGTGAGGATTGCCGGCACGAGCCCGAGCATCAGGCCGAGCGTGATATTGCCCACGACGCCCGCCACATTCGAGCGGCAGAACGCGGCGAGCCGGGCGGTGCCGGCCGCGCCGAGCGTCATGCGCAGGCGCCGGTTGTAGGCGAGCGCGTCCGCCACGCGATGCAGGACGAACCAGTTGTCCGCCCAGCCTGACAGCAAACTCGACGACCACAGCAGCACGCCGGTCAGCGCGGCGTAGAACGGCGTCGGTCCCAATAGCGAGAACGAGTGCAGTGTGGCGTGGGCCTTTTCGGGCGAAATGATGTTGGCGTTGAAGAGCGCGTGCCACACCCATTGCACGCCGAAGCACACCGGAAACACCAGCATCACGTTGCCGAGCACCGCGGCTGCCTGGGTGCGCATCAACGCGGTCACCGAACTGACGAAGCTGTCGACGCCTGCCGGCGTACCGGTGCCGTCCAATTCGCGGGCGAGCGTGGGCGCGGTCATCGCCGGTTGCTTGGTGGCGAGCGAGAAGTGCAGGAAGTGCATCAGCAGGAAGCTCGCCGCGTAGTTGATGCCGGCGAGCAGGCCTTCGAACATCGATTGCAGATGCGCGCCGGTGATGGCGAATTTCACGCAGACCGTGACGACCGTCACGAGCCCGCCGCCGGCCGCCATGCGCAGCATCTTCAGGTATTCGGCGCGATCGCGGGCGATGTAGTGTTCGCCGGTATCGGCGCTGTATTCGACGACCTTACGCGCCAGCAACGAGAAATTGCTGCGTACGAGGTGCGCCACGCTTTGGCTCGCGTGATTTGCGTTCACCAGTTCGGCGGTGAGACGTGCGCCGGCATGCGGATCGTCTTGCGCCATCCAGGCGTTCAGCAGGTGCTCAGCACGCACGATGCGCATGCGCATCCGTTCGACCTGGAACACGATATCGACGCTGACGCCGTTGCGATAGAGATGGGCGAATACGTTGTCGGTGGCGCTGCGGCATTCGTCGAGCAGCAGGCGCAGATAGTTGACCTCGTGCAGCAGCTTTTCCTGCGGGGCGCCTTCGCTGACAGCCTGATGGGCCGCTTCGACGGCGAGCATGGCGCGTGTGAGCCGGTAGAACGGCTGCTTTTCCATGGCGACGCGCACATCGCCGGCATCGCCGACGTCGACTTCGCCGAGACGGCTGCGGACGGTTTGCGACAGACCGGTCGAGCTGATCTGGCAGGTGAGGTTGTGCAGGGCGGCCAGCAGGTCGAGCGAGAACGGGGTGGTGTCGCGTTGTTCGCTGTCGTCCTGTTCGTAGTCGAAGAGTGCGCGGATGCGGGTGAGCAGATCGGTGGGCAGATTGGCGATCCATTCGGCGTCGCGTTCCTGGCTGAACATCAGCGTGACGATCGCTCTCAGATCGCGGCGGTTTGGCGCGGGCGGGATCAGGGAGGCTTCGAGGCGTTCGAAGAGTGCGCCGAAGAAGCCGGAGTGCACGGGCATGCCTGCATCGCAGAGGAGCGAAAGGCCGTCGCTTTCGCGCAGGAGCGCACGGAGGATCCCGGCGACGTTGCTCTTCCAGGCTGGATTGCGGTCCAGCACGTTGAGCATGTAGCGGATTCTTGTGTGTGCCGGGGTGGGGCTGGCGGTGCCTGGTTGTTCAGGGTGGACTGCGCGGCCGCGGCGGATCCAGTGGGCGAGTTCGATCAGCCATTCGCTACGGTCTGGATATGGGGCCGATTTGTCGGCTATTGCTAGTAACGCGTCTAGCTGGTGGCCGCTGTCGCGGGAGGCGCGCCATTTTTTTATGAGGGTTTTGAATGAAGTGAGCATCTTGAGGTTTTTTGCCTGCTCGGCGCTTGTTTGGCCGTGTTCCTGGGGCTTTGGCCTTTCCTTGAATTGTTAGTGGTCTATTAGTGTTCCCCCTGTGCGGGGGGGGCACCTACTTTTCTTTGCCGGCTGCAAAGAAAAGTAGGCAAAAGAAAGCAGCTTAAACCGCTAATGCTAAGTGGGGTCCGTGGTCTGCTACAGGTAGTGGTACATCTGGAATCCGTGCTCTCTCACATTCGACGTTAGTGACAAAGGACTCATCAGCTCCCACTCCGCACTGCGTGCGTCGCGGACGAGTCTGCATGGGAAACCACGGGCTTCGGTTGAGGTTGTTAAAACGTAGCGATCGGTTTTATGAGCGGCTCTTCGGCGCGCGAAGCGCCGCCGGAAGTATGACGCCCTTGTCACAAGTGCATGCAGGGCACGAGCACAGATTCCAGATGTACCACTACCCCAAGCAAACTACGGTGCCCACTTAGCATTAGCGGTTTGAGCCGCTTTCTTTTGCCTACTTTTCTTTGCGGCAAGCAAAGAAAAGTAGGTGCCGCCCCGCACAGGGGCAACGCTAATAGACCACTGACAAAACAAGGAGAGGCCAAAGCCCTAAGAACACGGCCAAACAAGCGCCGAGCAGGCAAAACCCCTCTAGCTACTAACAACAGCAGAAGAAGGACAAGCAGGCACAACAACACCAACCCCCTTCCCGGCAGAGCCCCCCTTAGGATAAGCAGCCGCCATCGCCTGCACAGCAGCAGCAACCTGCAAAGAAATCCGCTGCAACGCCACGCGATGCCCATTAACAAGCGCGTCATAGCCGCCGCTAACCGGCTCACTCACCACACTCCGACAGGTCATCACCCCAGTACCACGTACAGCCCTCACACTCCAGACCGCGTCGATCAACGCATGCGACCCCGGCCATGATTCGAACCGCTGCACATTCATGCTGACCCGGTACACCGGCGTCGTATCCGGATACGCAGTGCCATACACGTCAATCGTGCCCAGTTGCTGCGTCAGACTGGTCGACAAAGCCCGACGAATCTCGTCACCCGGCAACGAAGCCCAACGCTCCTGCTCGAGCACCTGGACCTGCGTCGGTCCCGTCTGAACCACAAGCTGATTCTTCGCCACCTGCGGCGGCACATCGATCGGCGCGACTTCAATCAGCCACGCCGGCGCAGCCGAAGTCCGGGCGCTAACCGGCGCCGCGGAGCCGGCAGGCGCGCCATCCGCGCCGAGCGTATAAAAGCGGCTGCTCGGCGACGAACACGCCGCCATCGCCACCAGTCCGGCCAGAGCGCCGATATAAACAGCGCCGCGCACGAGCCCGCGCGGCGGGCGGGGGAGCCGGGCAAACATCATGGTTTATCTCCTGTTTTACCGCGCAACAGCGATTCCGGATGACGCTCCAGATAATCCGACAACGCATTCAGCGACTGCAACGTGCGCGTCAATTCCTGCAACGCCTGATGAACATCCGACTGCAACGGCGAGTCCTGCTGCAAGGTCGCCTCGGCCGAACCGAAGGTCTGCTTCGCCGCGGCAAGGGTGTCGCGCGCCTCCGGCACGACTTCCTTGTCGAGTCGCGTGAACAGCTGGTCGGCGTTCTTCAACGCGCTGTTCAGGTTCGAACCGATCTGATCGAACGGCACCTTGTCGAGCTTCTTCGCAATGTCGGCAACCTGCACCTGCAGTTCGTCGAGCGAGTTCGGAATGGTCGGCAACTCGAGCGGGTCGCCCGTGACGTCAACCGTGGCCGGCGGCGCTTTCGGGAAGATATCGAGCGCTACATACAACTGGCTCGTAATCAGGTTGCCGGTGCGCAACTGGCCGCGCAAACCGTGCTTGACGAGCTGTTGCAGCAAGGTCTGACCCGCAAGGCTGCCCGGTGCCGGCGCGGTTTCGCGGAAGCGCTTGCCGAGGCGGTCCGGGTACAGGTTCATCGTTACCGGCATTGTGAAGCTGCGCGTCTTCGGATCGTAGTCGATGCCGATGTTGGTCACCTGACCGAGCACGATGCCGCGGAAATCGACCGTCGCGCCGACCGACAACCCACGCAGCGACTGATTGAAGTTCATCACCACGCGCAACGGCACGCCGTCCGGTTCACGCATCGCGTCCTGTTCATCCGAGCCGAGGCGGAACGTCGTGTTGTTCGGCGCCTGCGCGCCCACGCCCTGGCCCGGCGGCGACTGGAACGACAGGCCGCCTACGATCACCGTCGCAAGCGACTGCGTATTCAGCTTGAAGCCGCTCGAGTCGAGCCGCAGATCGACGCCGCTCGCATGCCACCAGCGCGAATTGGTGCCGACGTACTGGTCGAACGGCGCCGATACGAAGACCTGCATCGTCACGCCGGTGCCGTCCTTGTCGAGCGAGAAACCGACCACCTGGCCGACCTGCACGCGCCGGTAGAAAATCGGCGAGCCGATGTCGATCGAGCCGAGCGAGTCGCCGTGCAGAACGAACTGGTGGCCCTTCTGGTCGCCCGTAATCGGCGGCGGCGTTTCGAGGCCGACGAAGTTTTTCTCGGTGTCCGGTGAATGGCCGGCGTCCGCGCCGATGTACGCGCCCGAGAGCAGTGTGGTCAATCCCGACACGCCGCTTGCGCCGACGCGAGGGCGCACCACCCAGAAGCGCGAATCCTTGACCGCGAAGTCTTCGCCTTCCTTGGTGAGCTGCACCTGAACCAGCACGTGCGAGAGATCTTTCGAGAGCGTGATGGTCTTCACCGAGCCGACGTCGACGTCTTTGTACTTGACCTTGGTCTTGCCGGGCTCGAGGCCCTCGGCGCTCACGAATGTGATCGTGATGGTCGGGCCTCTTTCGGTCACCGACTTGATGACGAGCGCGAGGCCGATCAGCGCGGCGATCAGCGGAATCACCCAGACGAGCGAGGGCAGCCAGCGGCTCTTCGGCTCAATGTCGGGGTCTGGCAGTTGGGGCGGCAGCTTCGGTCCGTTCGAATCGTTGCGCGGCGCATCGGAGGCGGGCGTCGGTCCTTGCGGGCTAGTCATGGTCGAGGTCCTGAGGTTTGGGAGTACTGCCTTCCACGTTGTCCCAGATGAGCCGTGGATCGAATTGCATGGATGCCATCATCGTCAGAATCACCACCGAGCCGAAGGCGATCGCGCCTGGCCCGGCCGTGATCACAGCAAGCGACTTGAAACGGACCAGCGCGACGGTCAGCGTGACGACGAACACGTCGAGCATCGACCAGCGCCCGATCCGTTCGACCATCCGGTACAACGTGGTGCGTTGCTCCGGCCGCCAGCGCGAGCGGCGCTGCGCGGTGGCGGTGAGCAGCACCAGCACACTGAGCTTGAGCATCGGCACCATGATGCTGGCGATGAACACGATCACGGCCAGCGGCCAGTCGCCCGAGGTCCAGAAGTACACGACACCGCTCATGATGGTGTCGTCCTCCGAACCGAGGAGCGATGAGGTATGCATCACCGGCAGCAGATTCGCGGGAATATACAGCAAGGCGGCGGCGATCAGCAGCGCCCACGTGCGCATCAGGCTGTCGGGGTGGCGCCGGTGCAGCACCGCACCGCAACGGCTGCAATGCTGCGGCGTGACGGAGCGGATGCGCGGCTCGACGCGCCCGCATGCATGGCAGGAGACGAGGCCCGCGCGCTTCGCGGTGACGTATTTCATCGTGCGCTCATCCCTGATGCGGGGCCGGCGGCAATGCGGATTGCGACCCGCCTTGCACTTCCGGCGGCGCGGGCGGCCCGGCGACCGAACTGACGGCAGCCGCCGCGCTGTCCGCCGAGGTGCGCGGCAACGGCCGCCGGCCTCGCTCGCCCATTTCGTCGGCAATGTCCCACAGCACGCGTGGATCGAACGAGACGACCACCGCGATCATCAGCGTCAGCACCCCGAACGCGAATAGCGCCGCTTCGGGAATCACGCGCGCGAGACTTACCATCTTCACGATAGTGATCAGCACGCCGAGCATGAACACTTCGATCATGCCCCACGGCCGCACGAATTGAATGGCGCGCAACACGCGGTTGAAGGCGGGCGGCACATAGCCGGCGCGCAGCGGGATCAGCACGTAGAGCAGCGCGACCAGCTCGGTCAGTGGGAACAGGATGGTCGAGCAGAACACCATGACTGCGACGATCTGCATGTCCTCGCCCCATAACGCGACGAGCGCGCCGAACAGCGTGGTTTGCGAGGTGATGCCGTTGGTTTCGAGTTCGACGATCGGGAAGGCCTGGGCGATGACGAAGGTGATCAGCGCGGCCAGTGTCATCGCACAGATGCTGTCGAGCTTGCGGGAGATGCCGCGATAGAGCGTCGCGCCGCAGCGCGGACAGCGCGCGACCATCCGCCCGACAAGCCTGGGCTTGTGGAACAGCGTATCGCATTCATGGCACGCGATCAGGTTGTCATGGTCCATACGGCAGAAGGGCTAACGACGTGATGGGAGGCGTGCAATGCCCGTTTCAGGGCAGGGCTGTAGAAAGCGTGGAGCAATAGTACCAAACGCGCTTCGCCGAGGGGCTGGCCATTGCGCCCTGTGCGAGTAATGAAGCCGACGGTGCCCTAAATGGGGAATAGTCTTGCACAAAAGTGACTACTTCTGACATTGTCCGCCCCTAATTGTTCAATATCATTCTGCATGCGGGAAAACTTTCCGCGTGACCGCCTTCAGGGCCGCCAGTTTGGCTGGGACCGGCGGTAGGTGCTTTGCATGGGACCGGAGTAAGCGCTAAACCAACTCTGGTCGGCACTGCCAGCTTTTTCCGCTTGCGGTAGCATGCAGGCCTTGGCGTGTGCCGCAGCCGCCATGTTTTTCTATGGCGTCGCGCGATGCAGCATGCATCGGCGGCGTGGAATAGCAGGGCCGGCTGCGCCGTTTACTTCTCTTAGCTTGCGTTGACCTGTCATGGCACTCAATCCTTCTTTCGGTGGCCGGGAGTCGTACACGCGGACTGCCATTGCCTTTCACTGGCTGATCGCGCTACTGATCGTGTGCGGCTTCTCGCTGGGTTGGGTGATGACCGACATCCCCGGCTTCACGCCCACCAAGCTGCGCTACTTCTCCTGGCACAAATGGATCGGTTGTACGGTGTTCGCGCTCGCCGTGCTGCGCATTCTGTGGCGCGCCACCCACGCGGCCCCGCCGATGCCGCGCCGCATGCCGGCCTGGCAGCGCGGCGCCGCGCATCTCACGCATCTGTTGCTGTACGTGCTGATGATCGTGATTCCCGCTTCCGGCTATCTGTATAGCTCGGCGGCCAACATCCCGGTGGTGTACCTCGGCCTGATTCCACTGCCGCGCCTGATTGCACCGGACCCACATCTCAAGGAGTTGCTGAAGAACGTGCATATTGCGCTGAATTACACGTTGCTCGTGCTGGTCGCGCTGCATGTTGCGGCGGCGCTCAAGCATCAATGGTTGGACCGCGACGGCCTGCTGTCGCGCATGCTCCCTTTCATCAAATAAGGATAACCATGAAAGTTTCGTTTTATCGCTACATGCTCGCCGCGTTCGCTGCGGCCTCGCTGACCGCTGCCGGCAGTGCGCTGGCCCAGGTCGACGTCGCGAAGAGTTCGGTGACGGCAACTTCGAAGCAGATGAACGTGCCGGTGGAAGGCAAGTTCGGCAAGTTCACCGCGCAAGTCAAGTTCGATCCGGCAAAACCGGCCGACGGCAGTGCGCAGTTCAGCATCGACGTGGCCAGTTACGACCTCGGCGACGAAAGCTACAACGACCAGGTGCGCGGCAAAGACTGGTTCGATGCAAAGACGTATCCAACCGCAACCTTCGTGTCGAGCGCGATTGCGCCGGCCGGCGGCAATCAGTTCAAGGTCACCGGCAAGCTGACTATCAAGGGTAAATCGCAGACCGTCGTGGTGCCGGTCACGGTCACCCAGCAGGGTGCGAACCAGACGTTCGACGGCTCGCTGCCGATCAAGCGCTCGCAATTCGACATCGGCACCGGCGAATGGAAAGACACCTCGGTGGTGGCCGATGACGTGGTGATCAAGTTTCATATCGTTGCAGCACACAAGTGACGTTCGCCGCGCTCTCCAGGCGCGGGCGCTTTCCTTCACGTCAGGCATTCCGAAAAACATAAGGAGCATGAATTGAAAACATCCCTGTTGATCGCCATCGGCGCACTGGCTTCTTCTTTCTCGCTCGGCGCGTTTGCTGCAGCGGACACCTATCAGCTCGACCCGACCCACACATATCCGAGCTTCGAGGCGGATCACTTCGGCGGCCTTTCGGTGTGGCGCGGCAAGTTCACCAGGAGCTCCGGCACGGTCACGCTCGACCGCGCAGCGAAGACCGGCACGGTGGACGTCACGGTCGACCCGGCTTCGGTCGAAACCGGCAACACCAAGCTCGACGAGCATCTGAAGACGGACGCCTTCTTCGATGCGACGAAGTATCCGTCGGTGACCTACAAGGGTACCGATATCAAGTTCGACGGCGACAAGCCGGTCCAGGTGATCGGCAGCCTGACGATTCGTGGCGTAACCAAGCCGCTGAATCTGACGGTCGACTCGTTCAAGTGCATGCAGCATCCGGTGCTCAAGCGCGAAGTGTGCGGCGTGGAAGCGAGCGCGCATTTCAACCGTAGCGATTACGGCATGGATTTCGGCGCCAAGTACGGCTTCAGCATGGATACCAAGCTGCATATTCAGGCCGAAGGCATCAAGCAATAAGCGCTTTAACGAGGCTTTTAGCCGGCTCGTATTCAATGCTACTTACGGCACGGCCGTTGCGTCGCAACAAAAAAACCGCTTCGTTCGCTTTTGCGACGAAGCGGTTTTTTATTGCCTTTCCGAAACGCCGGAAGCCTTGTGCAATGGCCACGGGCGATTTGCCGCTCGCGCCGTTTTAATTTTTCAGGTACATAGAGCGCTGACACCGCATTGGTTGTGCGCGCACCCAGTTCGGCAAGATCCAGCGTAAAACCTACGTTAATAAAATTTCGCGCGCATTGGAGATCTGCATGAATACAACGACAGCGGCAAGCCTGGCGGGGAGCCGGCGGAATTCGTGGCGCGCGGTGGTCGCCGCCTCGATCGGCAACGCGCTGGAATGGTTCGATCTGGTGGTGTACGGTTTTTTCGCGGTCATCATCGCGAAGCTGTTTTTCCCGGCGGGTAACGACACCGTCTCGCTGCTGCTGACGCTCGGCACCTTCGGTGTGTCGTTCTTCATGCGGCCGCTCGGCGCGATCGTGATCGGTGCTTACGCCGACCGCGCCGGACGCAAAGCGGCGCTTACCTTGTCGATCCTGCTGATGATGTGCGGCACGCTGATCATCGCGCTTCTGCCCACGTATCAGAGCATCGGCATTGCCGCGCCCGTGATTCTCGTGGTGGCGCGCCTGATGCAGGGCTTTTCGGCCGGCGGCGAGTTCGGCAGCGCTACGGCTTTTCTCGCGGAGCACGTGCCAGGGCGGCGCGGTTTCTTCGCAAGCTGGCAGGTCGCGAGCCAGGGGCTCACCACGTTGCTCGCGGCCGGCTTCGGCGTGCTGTTGACCGGCAAGCTGTCGCCTGAGCAGATGGCCTCGTGGGGTTGGCGCGTGCCGTTCTTCTTTGGTCTTCTGATCGGACCGGTCGCGTGGTACATCCGCACCAAGCTCGACGAAACACCGGAGTTCCTCGCGGCGGAAACCACCGCGACGCCGCTGCGTGATACGTTCGCGAGCCAGAAGCTGCGCCTCGTGATTGCAATCGGCGTAGTGGTGCTCGGTACCGTGTCGACCTATCTGGTGCTGTTCATGCCGACTTACGGCGTGAAGCAGTTGGGGCTGGCGCCTTCGGTTGCGTTCGCGGCGATTGCGCTTACCGGTGTGATCCAGATGGTGTTTTCGCCGCTGGTTGGCCATCTGTCGGACCGCCACGGGCGCACTACGATCATGCTGATTTCGGCGCTATTGCTTCTCGTGCTGATCAATCCGGCGTTCGTGTATCTGGTCGCGCATCCGACCTTCGGCACGCTGATCGCGCTGCAGGTGGTGTTCGGCTTTCTGATGACGGGCTACTTTGCGGCGCTGCCGGGTTTGCTCTCCGAGATGTTCCCGGTGCAGACGCGTACGACGGGCATGTCGTTGGCCTATAACATCGCCGTGACGATCTTCGGCGGCTTTGGGCCGTTCATCATCGCGTGGCTCATTAGCTTCACGGGTTCGAAGGCCGCGCCGAGCTATTACCTGATTTTTGCCGCGGTTGTGAGCCTCGTGGCGCTGATGGCCGCGCGGCGCAAGCTCGGGTTTCGCTAACGCGCGACAAAGGCGATAGACGCGGTAAACGTAAAAGGCCGGTTCGAGAGAACCGGCCTTTTTTATTGCGAGGTCTGACTAGAGCAAGCTCAGACTTGCGCGCCTGCGTTTGGATCGTCCGGATCGACGCGTTCCTTCTTGTCCTTGATCAGATCTTCGCGCTTCACGCCGAGCCACATGGCGAGCGCTGCGGCGACGAACACCGACGAGTAGATACCGAACAGAATACCGACCGTCAGCGCCAGAGCGAAGTAGTGCAGCGTCGGGCCGCCGAACAGGAACATCGACAGCACCATCATCTGCGTACAGCCGTGGGTGATGATCGTGCGCGACATCGTGCTGGTAATCGCGTGGTTGATCACCTCGATCACTGTCAGCTTGCGTTCGCGGCGGAAGGTTTCACGAATCCGGTCGAAGATAACGACGGATTCGTTCACCGAGTAGCCGAGCACCGCGAGCACTGCAGCCAGCACGGAGAGCGAGAACTCCCACTGGAAGAACGCGAAGAAGCCGAGAATGATGATCACGTCGTGCAAGTTAGCGATCACGCCGGCCACTGCATATTTCCACTCAAAGCGGAACGACAGATAGATCACGATGCCGACCACCACACAGGCCAGCGCGAGCAGGCCGTCGGTGGCGAGTTCCTTGCCGACCTGCGGGCCGACGAACTCGACACGCTGCAACTGCACTTCCGGCGTGTCGGCCTTCAGCGCGCCCATCACCTGGTCGCTCTGTTGCGCCGACGTGAAGCCTTGCTTGAGCGGCAGACGGATCAGCACGTCGCGCGACGTGCCGAAGTTCTGCACTTGCGCGTCGGCATAACCGAGCTTGCCGAGCGTGCCGCGCACCGGTTCGAGCGGCGCCGCACCCGGATACTGCACCTCGATGACGGTACCGCCGGTGAATTCCACCGACAGATGCAGCCCGCGATGCAGCAGGAAAAACACAGCAGCGACGAACGTCAGCAGCGAGATTGCGTTAAACAGCAACGCACGCTGCATGAACGGAATGTCTTTGCGAAAACGGAAAAATTCCATGGTCTTGTTCTCCGGGACTCAGCGGGATGAACCCGGTTTCTGCGGCGTGTTCGACGAACCCGACGCATCGCGACGGCGCACAGTCGGCTTGGTGCGCGCCTGGGCCGCAGCTTTGGACTTGGGCTTGGCGCTTGCCGCGGCGACGGCACGTGCAGTGTCGGTCGCAGCATCTTCGTTACCGAGGTAAGCGGCGGCGCCGTCGATACCTTCCGGTTGCGGACGCCACACCTGGCCAATAGCCAGCGACTTGAGCTTCTTCTTGCCGCCGTACCAGAGGTTGACGATACCGCGCGAGAAGAACACAGCCGAGAACATCGAGGTCAAGATGCCGATACAGTGGACCATCGCGAAGCCGCGCACCGGGCCGGAACCGAAGGCGAGCAGCGCGAGACCGGCGATCAGCGTGGTGACGTTCGAGTCGAGGATCGTCGCCCATGCATGCGCGTAGCCGTTCTGGATCGCCAGTTGCGGCGGCGCGCCGTGGCGCAGTTCTTCGCGCACACGCTCATTGATCAGCACGTTCGCGTCAATTGCCATACCGAGCGCCAGCGCAATAGCGGCGATACCCGGCAAGGTGAGCGTGGCCTGCAACATGGACAGCACGGCGATCAGCAGCAGCAGGTTGACCGACAGGCCGATCATCGAGATCACGCCGAACAGCATGTAGTACGCGATCATGAAGACGGCGATTGCCACGAAGCCCCACACCACCGAGTGGAAGCCCTTCTTGATGTTGTCCGCGCCGAGGCTCGGGCCGATCGTGCGCTCTTCGATGATGTCCATCGGAGCCGCCAGCGAACCGGCGCGCAACAGCAGCGCGAGGTCGGCGGCGCCTTGCGGTGTGGCCTGGCCCGTGATCTGGAAGCGGTCGCCCAGTTCCGACTGGATGGTTGCCACCGTCAGCACTTCGCCCTTGCCCTTTTCGAACAGCACCATGGCCATCGGCTTGCCGATGTTGTCGCGCGAGACGCTGCGTACCGCGCGGCCACCCGCCGAATCCAGACGGATGTTGACCGACGGACGCTGATGTTCGTCGAAGCCTGCCGACGCGTCGATGATGCGGTCACCCGTGAAGATGATCTGCTTGCGCAGCAGCACCGGCGTCTGGTTGCCTTGTGTGAACAGCTCGTCACCCGGCGGCACCGGATCGGAAGGGTTCGGATGCGTGTTGACCGGGTCGGCGAGGCGCGCTTCGAGCGTTGCCGTACGGCCGATGATGTCCTTCGCCTTCGCCGTGTCCTGCACACCCGGCAGTTCGACGACGATACGGTCCGAGCCTTGCTGCTGGATCACCGGCTCGGCCACGCCGAGTTCGTTCACGCGGTTATGCAGCGTGGTGATGTTCTGCTTGAGCGCAGCGTCCTGCACGGCTTTCTGCACCGCCGGCGTGAACGTGCCGACCAGTTGCACGCCGCCGTCCGGGTTCGCTTGCGAGGCCCACTGGAGTTCGCTGATGCCGCGGCCCAGTTGCTTGGATGCGGCGTCTGCGGTCGCCTGGTCGGCGAAATTGATCACCACCGTCTGGTTGACGCGGTTCACGCCGCCGTCGCGGATGTTGTTGTCACGCAGCATGGTGCGTGCATCCGAAGCGTCGGAGTCGAGCTTCTTGTTGAGCGCGCCGGCCATGTCGACCTGCAGCAGGAAGTGCACGCCACCGCGCAAGTCCAGACCGAGGTACATCGGCAACGCATGCAGGGCGGTCAGCCAGCGCGGCGACGCGCTTTGCAGGTTCAGTGCGACGATGAATTGCGGGTCGGTCGGGTCGCTGTTCAGCGACTTCTGCAGCAGATCCTTCACGCGCAACTGCGTGTCGGTGTCCAGCAGGCGCACGCGGATGTTCGCGTTGGTCGACGAGTTGTCGAACGTGACTTCGTCAGGCTTGATCTGATTGGCGGCAAGCGCCGTTTCGACAGCTGACAGCGTGGTCGAGTCGAGCTTGACCGTTGCCTTGCCGCTCGACACCTGCACCGCCGGCGCTTCGCCGAACAGATTGGGCAGCGTGTACACGAGGCCGATGACCAGAGCCACCAGCATCACGGCGTATTTCCAGAGGGGGTAGCGATTCATGAGTGGTCCAACGGGAAGGTTGGCTTGGAAGCGATGCGTCCGGCGATGAGCGCGGGCAGTTCAGCGTTGTGCTGCATGAACCGCCGGCGAGGCCGCGCCGGACGCGAGAGAGCAGGCCTTACAGCGACTTGATCGTGCCCTTCGGGAGAATCGTCGTGACCGACGCCTTTTGCACGGTGATTTCCGTGCCTTCCGAGATTTCGACGCCGACGTAAGCTTCACCCACCTTGGTCACCTTGCCGACGATGCCGCCATTCGTCACCACTTCGTCGCCCTTGGCCATGGCGGCGAGCATGTTGCGGTGTTCCTTCTGGCGCTTCATTTGCGGGCGAATCATGATGAAGTACAGCACGCCGAACATCAGAATCAGCGGCAGGAAGCTCATCAGGTTCGACTCAATGCCACCTGTTGCTGTGCCTTGGGCGAAGGCATCGGTAATGAACGACACGTTGGTCTCTCCGTTATAGATCGAAACAATCAAAAAAATCAGCCGGTTATTCTACCACCGGCCTGACAGGGGTCGACGCGGCGAATCGGCTTTACGATCAACCGTTTAAAGCCTTCTTGCCGTGCGCGAAAGTTAATTGTAAGGTTTTCCGCGCGACGCCAGCGGATTCCTCCGGCAAATTCGTCAGCTGATTCCCAAATGCCGACTAATCGATGCCGCGCGCGCGGTCCTCGTGGAAGCGCTTGCGGAAAGGCTCGAACAGTTTTGCGTCGATCGCATCGCGCATTTCCTGCATCAACTCAAGGTAGTAGTGCAGGTTGTGGATCGTGTTCAATTGCGCACCGAGGATTTCCCCTACACGATGCAGATGGTGCAGGTAGCCGCGGGTGAAATTTCGGCAGGTGTAGCAACCGCACTGCTCGTCGAGCGGGCGCAGCGAGTTCTTGTGCGCGGCGTTGCGGATCTTGATGTCGCCGAAACGGGTGAAGAGCCAGCCGTTGCGCGCGTTGCGGGTCGGCATCACGCAGTCGAACATGTCGACGCCGGCGGCTACGCCGGCCACCAGATCTTCCGGCGTGCCGACGCCCATCAGGTAGTGCGGCTTGTCGGCCGGCAGCTTGGGACCAATGTGGTTCAGCACGCGCATCATGTCTTCTTTCGGTTCGCCGACCGAGAGGCCGCCGATTGCGAGACCGTGGAAATCCATTTCCGCGAGACCCGCCAGCGACTCGTCGCGCAGATCTTCGAACATGCCGCCCTGGACAATGCCGAACAACGCGTTCGGATTGCCGAGGCGGTTGAATTCGTCGATCGAGCGTTTGGCCCAGCGCATCGACATGCGCATCGAATCGGCCGCTTCCTGATGCGAAGTCGGCACGTTGTTGGTCGCGTAGGGCGTGCATTCGTCGAACTGCATGACGATGTCCGAGTTCAGCACCTTCTGGATCTGCATCGACACTTCCGGCGACAGGAAGAGCTTGTCGCCGTTGATCGGTGACGCGAACGTGACGCCATCTTCGGTGATCTTGCGCAGATCGCCGAGCGAAAATACCTGAAAACCGCCCGAGTCTGTCAGGATCGGCTTCTTCCAGCCCATGAAGCCGTGCAGGCCGCCATGCGCTTCGATCGTCTCCAGGCCTGGGCGCAGCCACAGGTGGAAGGTGTTGCCGAGGATGATCTGCGCGTGCATTTCTTCGAGCTCGCGCGGCTGGACCGCCTTCACCGTGCCGTAGGTGCCGACCGGCATGAAGATCGGCGTTTCGACCACGCCGTGATTCAGCGTGACGCGGCCGCGGCGGGCCTGGCCGTCGGTGCCGAGGAGTTCGAATTTGAGGCCGTTGTCAGGGCGCTCGTGTGTGCTCGCGCAGGTGTTGCAGGTACCGCTTGTATCGTGGGTATGACCGTCGGTCATGGGGGACTCCTGTGCCACCGGAGAACAGTCCGGCGCAAATGATGAACGCCGCCGGGTAGGCCACGGCGGCTGGGTAAAAAAATTCGAGATGCTGCGCCGACCTGCCGCTGCACGTGGGCGCAGGAGAGGTCGGCAACAACTGCCGCTACATCAACGCAGCAAGGAGCGGCAGACTACCGCGCGCGCTGCCGGCGCGCAACGCTATCGCACGGGATATTGCCGTGCGACACGAAACGTGTCAGGTGTCGAGCCGCGTCAGCAGCATCGCGTCGCCATAGCTAAAGAAGCGGTAACGCTGTTCGATCGCATGGCGGTAAGCCTCGCGAATCGTTTCAACGCCCGCGAACGCCGACACCAGCATCAGCAAGGTCGACTTCGGCAAATGGAAATTGGTCACCAGCCGGTCGACCACGCGGAATTTATAACCCGGCGTGATGAAGATGTCGGTTTCCGTGCTGGCCGCGCCGAGCGGACGTCCGGCCGCTTCAGCATCGCGCGCGGCGGCTTCGAGCGCGCGCATCGACGTCGTGCCCACGGCGATCACGCGGTTGCCGCGCGCACGCGTTGCCGCGATCTTGTCGGCGAGCGATTGCGGCAGGTGGTACCACTCGCTGTGCATCTTGTGCTCGGCCAGATTTTCCACACGCACCGGCTGGAAGGTGCCGGCGCCGACGTGCAGCGTCAGCGTCGCGCGCTCCACGCCGCGGGCGTCGAGCCGCGCGAGCAGCGCGTCGTCGAAATGCAGGCCGGCGGTGGGTGCTGCCACCGCGCCCGGGTTTTGCGCGAACACCGTCTGGTAGCGGGTTTCGTCGGTCGCGTCGGGGTCGTGCTCGATGTACGGCGGCAGTGGCAGGCGGCCGAATTGCTCGATCAGCGTCAGGCAGTCGTCCGGAAAATGCAGCGTGTAGAACGGCTCGACGCGTTCGCCGATCGTGACGTCGAAGGCATCCGCGAGGCGGATCGTCGTGCCCGGCTGCGGGCTCTTGCTCGCGCGGATCTGCGCGAGCGCGGTGCGCTCGCCCGTCAGGCGTTCTACCAGCACTTCGACCTTGCCGCCACTGGCCTTCTGGCCGAGGAAGCGCGCCTTCAGGACTTTGGTATCGTTGAAGACCAGCAGATCGCCGGGCGCGATGCACTCGGGTAACTCGGCAAAGCCGCGGTCGATCAGGCGTGCGGCGCCGGTCGAGATGGCCGGGTTGGCCACTTCGAGCAGACGGCTGGCGCTGCGCTCGGGCAGCGCGACTTGCGCGATCAGCTCGGGCGGCAGATCGAAATCGAAATCGGAAAGCGTAAACATGCGGACGACTGGAAGCGAATTGGGACTGAATTGAGCCGAAGCCGGAGCCGGGCGGCTATGATTGCGGGACGCCGGAGCGGCCCGCGAGCCCGCGCGCTGCTTGGCGGCGACACCTTTGACAGCCGATATTGTACTTGCGAAGCAACCCATGCCTTTGTCCGAACGCCGATTGCCCTCCGCTACCGATGAAGTGAGCGCCGAGCCGAAGCGCCGCGTCTCGCGGGGCAAAGCAGCGACGGCCGACCAGAACGACCTCGGTGCAGGTGCTGTGCAGGAGAGCGACAAGGCCGCGCGCGAGGGTGAATTTGCTGACCCGTTCGGTGACAAGCCTGCCGGCAAAGCCACGGGCAAAGCCGCCAGGAAGCCTGCTGCCGAGGCCGGCGCCAGCGCCAAGCCCGCGCCCAAACCCGTCGACAAGCTAGCCAAACTCGGCCTCACACGCGATATCGATCTGGTATTGCATCTGCCGATGCGCTACGAAGACGAGACCTCGCTGACACCGATCGGGCATCTGCTGCCGGGCGGCATCTCGCAAACAGAAGGCGTGGTGTTCGACAACGAGATTGCCTATCGCCCGCGCCGCCAGTTGCTGGTGAAACTGCGCGACGACGCCGGCGACGAACTCGTCCTTCGCTTTCTGAATTTCTACGGCTCGCAGGTCAAGCAGATGGCGATCGGCGCGCGGCTGCGCGTGCGCGGCGATGTGCGTGGTGGTTTCTTCGGCATGGAGATGGTGCATCCGGCGGTACGCGTGGTCGACGAAGACACGCCGTTGCCGCAGGCGCTGACGCCGGTCTATCCGAGCACCGCGGGCGTGACGCAGGCGTATCTGCGCAAATCGATCGACAACGCGTTGTCGCGCACCTCGTTGCCGGAGTTGCTGCCCGAGCCGATCGCGCGCGCTTATTTGCAGCCGCTCGGCGTGCCTGCGCTGATGGAGGCGGTGCGCACGCTGCATCACCCGGGCGTGCAGGCCGATGAAACCGCGCTGATGGACGGCACGCATCCGGCGTGGGTGCGGATCAAGTTCGAGGAATTACTGGCGCAGCAAATGTCGTTGAAACGCGCCCATGACGAGCGTCGCACGCGTGCGGCGCCGGCCATGCCGCGCCGCAAGCTGGGCGACGAGGCGGCGCTCGTGGCGCGGTTGCTGAAGGCGCTGCCGTTTTCGCTGACGGCGGCGCAGGAGCGCGTGGGCGGCGAGATCGCGCTCGATTTGACGCAGCCTCATCCGATGCAGCGATTGCTGCAGGGCGACGTGGGTAGCGGCAAGACGATCGTGGCCGCGTTGGCCGCAGCGCAGGCGATCGACGCCGGCTATCAGGCCGCGCTGATGGCGCCGACCGAAATCCTCGCCGAACAGCACGCGCGCAAATTGCGCGGCTGGCTGGAACCGCTGGGCGTGAGCGTCGCGTGGCTCGCCGGCAGTCTGAAGACGAAGGAAAAGCGCGCCGCGATCGAAGCCGCCGCGCTCGGCACGGCGCAACTTGTGATCGGTACGCACGCGATCATTCAGGATGCGGTTGAATTCGCGCGGCTGGGCCTCGTGATCGTCGACGAACAGCATCGCTTCGGCGTGGCGCAGCGTCTCGCCTTGCGTGCGAAGGCGCAAAACGCCGCCGACGGCGCGCGCGATTTCCAGCCGCATCAATTGATGATGTCCGCCACGCCGATTCCGCGCACGCTGGCGATGACCTATTACGCCGACCTCGACGTCTCGACCATCGACGAATTGCCGCCTGGGCGCACGCCGATCCTGACCAAGCTCGTTTCCGACGCGCGGCGCGAAGAGGTGATCGGTCGGGTGCGCGAGGCTGCGTTGACGGGGCGCCAGGTGTACTGGGTGTGTCCGCTGATCGAGGAAAGCGAGACCTTGCAGTTGCAGACCGCAGTGGAGACCTACGAGACGCTGGTGGCCGCATTGCCCGAATTGAACGTCGGACTGGTGCACGGCCGTCTCGCGCCGGCGGAGAAGGCTACGGTGATGGATGCGTTCACACGCAACGAAGTGCAGCTTCTGGTCGCGACGACGGTGATCGAAGTGGGTGTGGATGTGCCGAATGCGTCGCTGATGGTGATCGAGCACGCCGAGCGCTTCGGCCTCGCGCAGTTGCACCAGTTGCGCGGGCGGGTGGGGCGCGGGAGTGCGGCTTCAGTCTGCGTGTTGCTCTATACCGGCCCGCTATCGATGACGGCGCGGGCGCGTTTGCAGACCATGCGCGAGACGACCGACGGTTTCGAAATCGCCCGGCGCGACCTTGAGATTCGCGGTCCGGGAGAGTTTCTGGGCGCCCGGCAGTCAGGCGCGGCCATGTTGAGATTTGCCGATCTCCAGAATGATCAGTGGCTCATCGAGCCGGCCAGAGAGGCCGCCGCGGCTTTGCTCGAAAAGTATCCCGAGGTGGTGCTGCAGCACCTGGCCCGCTGGCTCGGCGCGCGGGAACAGTATCTGAAGGCTTGAGAATGGAGCCTTGACGGCAGGCAGATACGCCAGTCTGTCCGACCGGCAAAGGACCAAAAAGTTGGCGAACCGACCCTATAGGTGTATAACTAGAACCTATCGAACTCATCGCACTGATTGGTCCCCCAATGACGCTTACCGAATTGAAATACATCGTCGCGGTTGCCCGCGAACGGCACTTCGGCCGGGCCGCCGAAGCGTGTTTCGTTAGCCAGCCGACCCTGTCGGTGGCCATCAAAAAGCTCGAAGACGAGCTCAACGTGCAGATCTTCGAGCGCGGCACCAGCGAAGTCAGTGTCACGCCGATCGGCGAACAGATTGTCACGCAGGCGCAGCGCGTCCTCGAACAAACGCTCGCCATCAAAGAGATCGCGAAACAGGGCAAAGACCCGCTGGTCGGGCCGTTGCGCCTCGGCGTCATCTATACGATCGGGCCGTATCTGCTGCCTACGCTCGTCAAACAGATGATCAAGCGCGTCCCGCAGATGCCGCTGATGCTGCAGGAAAATTACACGGTCAAGCTGATCGAATTGCTCAAGCAGGGCGAAATCGACGTCGCCATCATGGCGCTGCCGTTCCCGGAAACGGGTCTCATGCAACGCCCGCTCTATGACGAGCCGTTTGTCGTTGCACTGCCGTCCGGCCACGCGTGGGAAAACCGCGCGAAGATCGACGCCGAGGATCTGAAGCAGGAAACCATGCTGCTGCTCGGCAGCGGCCACTGCTTTCGCGACCATGTGCTGGGCGTCTGCCCGGAACTGATGCGTTTCTCGCAGAACGCGGACGGCATCCAGAAGACCTTCGAAGGTTCGTCGCTGGAAACCATCCGTCATATGGTGGCGAGCGGCGTCGGCATTACCGTGCTGCCGCGCATGTCGGTGCAGGAGGTCAAGCCGCACGCCGGCGGTATCGACGCCGGTCTGCTCAGCTACGTCGCCTTCGACGAGCCGGTGCCGGATCGCCGCGTCGTGCTCGCCTGGCGCAAGAGCTTTACGCGGACGCCCGCGATCGACGCCATCTGCGACGCGATCAACGCCTGCGATCTGACGGGCGTCAAAAAGCTCGATCTGCCTGTCGCCGTCAACTGACAGGCCACGCCCGCGCCCATGCCGGGCCGCCGCACACCCTCTGCGGCTGGTCCGGCGGCACTCATGGCGCTGATAGCCGCAGTCCCTATCGAATAGATATAATTAATCAAACACGTTAATTCGATAGCATTGTTATAGTTTCCTCCATGGATCGCCCGATCCCATCAGACCCGGAGGAAATCATGACGCAGCCGAACTCGCAGCAAGTCCCAACCGTCGTCGCTCAACCCGCCCGCATCACCACCGGCAGCACCGGCACGTTCGCCGCGTCGGTGCGCGGCATCGGCACGGTTGCATTGTCCTTGCTGGTCGATCGGGCCCTGTCCGCATAAGCCGTTGGCATCAGCGCGCCGCACCTCTTCCCCGCATTCCGTTTCCGATCAAAGCCACTCAGGAGTCCCGCATGTCCGAACGTAAGCTCACCAATGCAGCCGGCGCACCCATCGCCGACAATCAGAATTCGATGACCGCCGGCGCGCGCGGTCCAGTCGTTCTGCAAGACGTCTGGCTGCTCGAAAAACTCGCTCACTTCGATCGCGAAGTGATTCCGGAACGTCGCGTTCACGCCAAAGGCTCGGGCGCATTCGGCACGCTGAAAGTCACGCACGACATCTCGCGTTTCACGAAGGCGAAGGTGTTCGCCGAGGTCGGCAAAGACACGCCGCTCTTCATGCGCTTTTCGACGGTGGCGGGCGAACGCGGCGCCGCCGACGCAGAACGCGACGTGCGCGGTTTCTCGATCAAGTTCTACACGGAAGAAGGCAACTGGGACGTGGTCGGCAACAACACGCCGGTGTTCTTCATTCGCGATCCGCTCAAGTTTCCGGATTTCATCCACACGCAAAAGCGCGACCCGTACACCAACATGCGCAGCAATATCGCGGCGTGGGATTTCTGGTCGCGGCATCCGGAGTCGTTGCATCAGGTCACCATCCTGATGAGCGATCGTGGCATTCCGCAGAACTTCCGCCAGATGCACGGGTTCGGCTCGCATACGTACTCGTTCATCAACGCGAACAACGAGCGTTTCTGGGTGAAGTTCCACTTCAAGTCGATGCAAGGCATTGAGAACTTTACCGATGCCGAAGCGGCGCAAGTGGTCGCACAGAACCGCGAAAGCGCACAACAGGATCTGCTCACGAGCATCGACGCAGGCAACTTCCCGAAATGGCGTTTTGCCATTCAGGTGATGCCGGAAGCGGAAGCCGCGAACTATCGCTTCAATCCGTTCGACATCACGAAGGTGTGGTCGCAGAAGGACTATCCGTTGATCGACGTCGGCACGATCGAGTTGAATCGCAACGCGGCGAACTATTTCGCGGATGTGGAGCAGGCAGCGTTCACGCCCGCCAATGTCGTGCCGGGTATCGGTTTCTCGCCTGACCGTCTGTTGCAGGGCCGTTTGTTCTCGTATGGCGACACGCAGCGCTATCGCCTCGGTATCAATCACCATCAGATTCCGGTGAATGCTCCGCGCTGCCCGGTCCACCATTCGTTCCATCGCGACGGCGCAATGCGCACGGACGGCAACCTCGGCGGCAACGCGAACTACGAGCCGAATCGCTTCGGCGACTTCGCGCAGGACAGCAACGCGGCGGAGCCGCCGCTCGCAGCGGGTACGGTCGATCGTTACGAGCATCGCGAGGACGATGACTACTACACGCAGCCGGGCATGCTGTTTGCGCTCTTCGATGCGGCACAGCGTCAGCGTCTGTTCGGCAACATCGCACGCCATATCAACGGTGTGCCGCAAGAGATCGTCGCGCGTCAGATCGAGCATTTCCGTCGCGCCGATCCGGCCTATGCGCAAGGCGTGATCGCCGCGTTGGCCGAACTTGCCGAAGGCGGCAAGAAGTGAGCAGATGAAGTGAATTGATGCAGCAAGGCGGGGCGCATCGGCGCCCCGCCGGTAACGATACGAATCAAGGAAGCACGATCATGATCCAGATGATGATGTCCACCATTGGCGGCTCGCCGGCCGCTCGCGGCAAGCAACGGCACTACGCATCGATGCTGCGCAAGGCAATCGGATTTGCGATCGTCTCGAGCGGACTCGTGGTGATCATTGCGCAAGCCGTGCAACATGCATTGGGTGCGTGATTGAGCGCGAGGCCGCGGGTGCGGCAAGCGACCACGCGTCACACGAACGCAGCGGCTTTCTAAGCTAAACTGGCGGGCGTTCGACGTGCCGGGTCTGCTATCCGCACGCCGTCACTCTACCGACCGGTTCGTATCACTCTTCGAAGGAGTCATCATGGCCAAGAAAGAAGCTGTACAGCACGTCAATATCGGAATCAACGACAAGGATCGCAAGAAGATTGCAGAAGGTCTGTCGCGACTGCTCGCCGACACCTACACGCTCTACCTGAAGACCCACAACTTTCACTGGAACGTGACGGGTCCGATGTTCAACACGCTGCATCTGATGTTCGAAACGCAGTACAACGAGCTGGCGCTCGCGGTCGATTCGATCGCCGAACGCATCCGTGCACTGGGCGTGCATGCGCCGGGGAGCTACAAGGAATTCGCGAAGCTGTCGTCGATTCCTGAAGCTGACGGCGTGCCGGCAGCGGAAGAAATGATCCGCCAACTGGTGGAAGGTCAGGAAGCCGTGGTGCGTACCGCGCGCGCGATTTTCCCGTCGACGGAAGCCGCCAACGACGAGCCGACCGCCGACCTGCTGACGCAACGCATGCAAACGCACGAAAAGACCGCGTGGATGCTGCGCTCGATGCTGGCTTAAATGCTGTAGCGTTGAGTTGATTGCAAAACGAACAAAGCCTCCCTTTACGGGAGGCTTTTTTTTGCTGCTCCGAATCCGGATTCAGCTGTAGCTCAAGACCCGGCTGCGGTTGCGGCCTCGGTTCTGGCACCCAGAAGGCCAGCTTCACCCGCCTGAAGGCTGCCTTCCGTCCGCATCCCGTAAAATAGCGGTACCGTTTGCACTTCACCGAATCCGCCCATGTTCGCCCGACTTCCCCTGTATCTGCGCCTCGTGCGCATGGACAAGCCGATCGGCAGCCTGCTGCTGCTGTGGCCGACGCTCAACGCGCTGTGGATTGCCTCCGACGGTCATCCGTCGTGGCCGCTGCTGGTGATTTTCACGGTGGGTACCGTGCTGATGCGCTCGGCGGGCTGCGCGATCAACGACTACGCGGATCGCGACTTCGATCGCTACGTGAAGCGCACGGAAAACCGGCCGATCACATCGGGCAAGATCAAGGCGTGGGAAGCGGTAGCGCTGGCGGCCGGCTTGTCGCTGCTAGCGTTTCTGCTCATTTTGCCGCTGAATACGTTGACGAAGGAATTGTCGGTGGCGGCGTTATTTGTCGCCGGTTCGTATCCGTTCACGAAGCGCTTCTTTGCGATTCCGCAGGCTTATCTGGGGATCGCGTTCGGTTTCGGCATTCCGATGGCGTTCGCCGCGATTCAGGATCACGTGCCGATGCTCGCCTGGGTCATGCTGCTGGCCAACGTGTTCTGGTCGGTGGCGTACGACACGGAATACGCGATGGTCGATCGCGACGACGACATCAAGATTGGCATCCGCACCTCGGCGCTGACCTTCGGCCGCTTCGACGTGGCGGCGATCATGCTGTGCTATGCGGTGACGCTGGGGATTTACGTCGGCATCGGCGTGATGCTCGGCTTCGGTGTGTTGTACTGGCTGGGATGGGCGGCGGCGGTGGGCTGCGCAATCTATCACTACACGTTGATCCGCAATCGCGAGCGCATGGCGTGCTTCGCGGCGTTCCGTCATAACAACTGGCTGGGCGGCGCGTTGTTTGTCGGTATCGCAGCGCATTACGCGGCGGCTTCGTTTTAATTCTTGCGCGGTTCTGTTTCGCTGCGGACGCCGCCTCGAATGAGTTCGAGGCGCAGCGTCCCTGAGCGTACTTTCTACTTTCCTGCGGTGCTGGCAATTGCCGGCTGACCGCCTTTACAGCTTGCCGAACTCGTCGCCCATTTCCTTGGCGCGCGCGTCGGCGGCAAGCGCGCCGCGTACGATCGCATCCTTGATCCCGCTCGCTTCGAACGAGGCGAGCGCGGCCGCGGTGGTGCCGCCCTTCGACGTCACCCGTTCGCGCAACAAACTCGGCGGCTCGTCCGAGTTCGCGGCCAATTGAGCCGCGCCGGTGAAGGTCGCGACTGCGAGCGCACGGCCTTGCGCTTCATCCATACCGAGCTGGCGCGCGGCTTCCTGCAGCGCTTCGATGAAATAAAACACGTAAGCAGGGCCACTGCCTGAGATCGCGGTGACGGCGTCGATCTTCGCTTCGTCGTCGAACCAGACGGTTTCGCCAACTGCGCCCAGCACCTGCGAGGCGAGCGCGCGGCCGGCTTCATCCACGCTGCCGGTCGCGACGAGGCCTGTTACGCCCATGCCGATCAGCGCCGGCGTATTCGGCATCACGCGCACGATGCGTGCGTGGCCATTCAGCCAGCGCGACATGTCATCCATGCGAATACCCGCGACGATGCTGATTGCCAGTTGCGACGCTGCCAGATGCGGCGCCAGTGCCTCCGCGACGCTCTTCAGGATCTGCGGCTTCACCGCCAGCACGACGGCGTCGTACGACGCGAGCGTGGCGTCTGCGGCGGCGCCGGTCTTGACGCCGAATTGCTGCTCGTTGCGTTGGCGCGCGTCTTCGTTGGGGTCGATTGCGTACAGGTCAGCGGGCGCGACGCCGCGCTTGATGAGGCCGCCGATCAACGCGGCGGCCATATTGCCACCGCCGATAAAAGCAATTTTCATGATGTTCCGAAAGAGGTGCCGTGAGGTGTCGAGAAAGGAAAAATCTGGGACGGTCAGTGAGAGTAGTCGCGCGTACCGAAGATAGCGGTGCCGACGCGCACGATCGTCGCGCCTTCCAGCACGGCGGCTTCGAGGTCGCTCGACATGCCCATCGAGAGCGTATCGAGTTCGAGGCCGTCGTTACGCAGACGCTCGAACAGTTCACGCAGTTGCCGATGCGGCGCACGCTGTTCTTCGATGCTGCCGGCCGGCTCCGGAATCGCCATCAGGCCGCGCAGATTCAGCTTCGGCAGCGCGGCGATTGCCTGTGCGACTTCGACGGCCTCAGGAATGCTTGCACCGCTTTTCGACGCTTCGCCGCTAATGTTGACCTGCAGGCAGACGTTCAACGGCGGCAGGTTATCCGGGCGCTGCTCCGAGAGCCGCTGTGCGATTTTCAAGCGGTCGACCGAATGCACCCAGTCGAAATTCTCG
Source organism: Paraburkholderia sediminicola (assembly GCF_902859805.1). Lineage (GTDB taxonomy): Bacteria > Pseudomonadota > Gammaproteobacteria > Burkholderiales > Burkholderiaceae > Paraburkholderia > Paraburkholderia sediminicola. The sequence goes on from NZ_CADIKC010000005.1 coordinate 431,006, forward strand.
GCGACCGGGCGTGTCTTGTTCGATTGCAACGGCCCGATGAAATGCCATTCGAGCGTGGCGCGCAGATCGGCCAGCGCTTCGATCTTGGTGATGGATTCCTGCACGTAGTTCTCACCGAACGCGCGTTGGCCGGCTGTGTAGGCCGCGCGCACGTCTTCGGCGGGAAACGTCTTCGAGACCGCGAGCAGGGTGATCGAACGCGGGTCGCGTCCGGCCACCTGCGCGGCGAGGGCGATGCGCTGCTGCACCGCTTCGAGGTTGTGAATCAGATCGGGCATGGAGCGGAACCGGAAGTCTGGCGAAAGGCGATGATCGAATTATACGGACGCCGCCGCTTCGTGCCGCTGCGGGACAGGCGGACGCACTTGCGGTGATGTATCGCAAGCCACGTGCCGCGCTTCTCGTCAAAATCGCTCGCCTCAGGCGGACAGCATGTGCTCCACCAGTTCGATCCAATGCGCGACCGGCGTGGACGTGCCGCTTTGCAGATGCGCAATGCAGCCGACGTTGGCCGACACGATCACCTGCGGCTCCTGCGCCTGCAGCCGCTCGAGCTTCTGGTCGCGCAGTGCGTACGAGAGCTTGGGCTGAGTCAGCGAATAAGTCCCGGCCGAACCGCAGCAGAGATGATTGTCGGCGGGCAGGCGCACTTCCACGCCGAGCGCCGTCAGCAGATGTTCGACCCTGCCGCGTACCTGCTGACCATGTTGCAAAGTGCACGGCGGATGGAACGCCACCGTATGAATCGCGCGGCGGCGCGTCACGGCGACGAGTGCTTCTTCGAACTCCGGCAGGATCTCCGCGACGTCGCGCGTCAGTTCGGTCACGCGGCGCGCCTTTTCTGCATATGCAGGGTCGTTGCGCAGCAGATGCCCGTATTCCTTGACCGTTGCGCCGCAGCCGGACGCGTTCATCACGATTGCTTCGACACCCTGTTCGATGTACGGCCACCACGCGTCGATGTTGGCGCGCAGGTCGTCGAGCGCTTCGTCGTTGTAGCCCAGGTGCAGACGGATCGCACCGCAGCAGCCCGCTTCGGGTGCGATCAACGTTTCCACGCCGAGCGCATCGAGCACCCGCGCCGTCGCGACGTTGACGTTCGGCATCATCGACGGTTGCACGCAGCCCGCGAGCATCAGCATCTTGCGCGGATGTTTCGCGGTCGGCCATTCGAGCGGACGCTGGCGCGCGGGCACCTTGTCGCGCAGTTTCTTCGGCAGGAGCGGGCGGATATGCTGACCGATCCGCATGGTCGGCGTGAACAGCGCGCTGTTCGGCACGAAGCTCGCGAGCAGCCGGCGCACCATCCGTTGGCTGAACGGGCGCGTGACCTTTTCCTCGGTGATCTTGCGGCCGATCTCGACCAGCCTGCCGTATTGCACGCCTGAGGGGCAGGTTGTCTCGCAGTTGCGGCAAGTGAGGCAGCGGTCCAGGTGAACCTGGGTGCTGCGCGTGACCGCCGCGCCTTCCACCATCTGCTTGATCAGATAGATGCGGCCGCGTGGTCCGTCGAGTTCGTCGCCGAGTATTTGATAGGTCGGGCAGGTCGCGGTGCAGAAGCCGCAGTGCACGCAATTGCGCAGGATGGCGTCGGCTTCGTCGCCATCGGGCGTATTGCGAATGAAGTCCGCGAGGTTGGTTTGCATCGCGTCGCTCAGAAGTCGGGGTAGAGGCGGCCGCGATTGAAGATGCGGGCCGGGTCGAAGGCGGTTTTCAGGCCGCGATGAATTTTCATCAGCGGTGCGGGCAGCGGTGTGAACACCCCGGCGCTGCGGTCGTAGCCATAGCCGCTGCGGAAGATGGTGGCGTGGCCGCCGGCCTGTTTGGCGCTGATGCGCACGGTTTGCGCGTCGGTGTCGGTGATCCACCAGCGCTGGCCGCCGCCCCATTCCATCAGTTGTGCGCCGGGCAATTGCATCGGCTCAGTGATCGACGGCAGCGCGAGGCGCCAGAGCGCGGCCTTCGGCGGGATGGCCGCGAAGAACGAGTCGGTCTGCTCGCGCAGGCCCGCCCAGAAGCGCTCCGCTTCGACGGCATCGACCACCTCGCCGCCGAGCGCCGTGCGCGCCGCTTTGACGGCGGCTTCCGCGCCGGCCATGCGCACGGCCAGCGTGCCGTGACGCCATGCGCTCGCCGTGATCGGCAGCGGGCGGCCGCCCCATTCGTTGAGCTTGCGGACCGCATCGGTGCCGTTCATGTCGAATTTGAGCGTGGCTTCGGCCTGCGGCAGCGGCAGTACCTTGACCGACAGCTCGAGGATCAGCCCAAGGGTGCCCAGCGAGCCCGCCATCAAACGGGAGACATCGTATCCGGCGACGTTCTTCACCACCTGGCCGCCAAAATGCAGGGCCTGGCCCTGGCCGTTCATGATGACGGCGCCCAGCACGAAGTCGCGCGCCGCACCGGCCGACGGGCGGCGCGGACCGGCGATGCCCGCCGCGATGCAGCCGCCGAAGGTGGCCTGCGGCCCGAAGTGGGGCGGCTCGAAGGCGAGCATCTGATGGTGTTCGGCGAGCGCGGCTTCGATCTCCAGCAGGGGCGTGCCCGCGCGCGCCGTGATGACCAGCTCGGCCGGGTCGTAGGCGATGATGCCGCGATAAGCGCGCGTGTCGAGGATGTCACCTTCCAGCGTCTGACCGTACCAGTCTTTGGTGCCGCCGCCACGGATGCGCAGTGTGCGCCCTTCGGCGCTGGCTGAACGCACGCGTTCAGACCAAACGGCGACGATGTCGTCCTCTTCCATGGTGTCCTGCTTCGTTGTGTTTCGATTGATTGTACCGGGCGGCGGCGCGCTGGCAACCCGGAGCGGACCCGCATCGGGTAATCAGGGTGGGAGCGGGGAAGCGCTTGGGGCTTGGGACTTGTGGGTGCGCCGACGGGGAGCGGGCGGGCAGGGAGGCGGGTTGGCCGTGGGTGGGGGTCCCGGCATGTGGGCGGACGGCGCAGAGGCGGGTGGCGGCTGCGCCTTGTGACGCTGCGGGCCCGGCTTGGGCCGGCAGCGTCATCAGCCGTCTTAAAACCGCGGCAGGTCCGGGTGCGGCAGCAAGCCGCCGCGCACGTGCATCTTGCCGTACTCGGCGCAACGCGCGCGGGTGGGAATGCCCTTGTCGGGATTGAGCAGGCCCGGCGCGTCGAAGGCGCGTTTGACCGCGTGGAATGCGTCGCGCTCCTCAGGCGAAAACTGCACGCACATCGAATTGATTTTCTCGATGCCCACGCCGTGCTCGCCCGTCACCGTGCCACCTAGCTCCACGCAGGTTTCGAGAATGTCGCAACCGAAGGCTTCGGCCCGGTGCCACTCGTCCATATCGTTGCCGTTGAACAGGATCAGCGGGTGCATATTGCCGTCGCCGGCATGGAACACGTTGATGCAGCGCAGGCCGTACTTCTTCTCCATGACTTCGATGCGCGCCAGCAGCGGCCCGATACTGCGGCGCGGCACGGTGCCGTCCATGCAGTAGTAATCGGGTGAAATGCGGCCTGCCGCCGGAAACGCGTTTTTGCGTCCGGACCAGAAGCGCAGCCGTTCATTTTCCGAGCGCGAAATCTGGATGCGGGTTGCGCCCTGTTCGCGCAGCACCGCGGTCATGCGCACGATTTCGTCGGCGACCTCTTCAGCTGTGCCGTCCGATTCGCACAGCAGGATCGCCGCCGCGTCGAGGTCGTAGCCCGCGTTGACGAATTCTTCGACGGCGCGCGTAGCCGGTTTGTCCATCATCTCCAAGCCAGCCGGGATGATGCCCGCCGCAATGATGCCGGCGACCGCGTTGCCGCCTTTCACGACGTCGTCGAAACTGGCCATGATGACCTGCGCCGTTTGCGGCTTCGGGATCAGTTTGACGGTGACTTCGGTGACGATTGCGAACATGCCTTCGCTGCCGATCAGCACCGCGAGCAGATCGAGCCCCGGCGCGTCAGGACCGAGCGAACCGAATTCGACGATGTCACCTTCCATTGTCACGGCGCGAACACGCAGCACGTTGTGCACGGTCAGGCCGTACTTGAGGCAGTGCACGCCGCCCGAATTCTCGGAGACGTTGCCGCCGATCGTGCAGGCAATCTGCGACGACGGATCGGGCGCGTAGTAAAGCCCGTAGGGCGCGGCCGCTTCGGAGATCGACAGATTTCGCACCCCCGGTTGCACGGTCGCGGTCCTGGCATACGAGTCGACTTCGACGATCTTGCGGAAGCGCGCGAGCGATACCACCACGCCGTGGCGAATCGGCATCGCCCCGCCGGACAAACCGGTGCCCGCACCGCGCGGCACGATCGGCACGTCGAGCCGGTGACAGATCTGCACGATGCGCTGGACCTGCGATTCCGTCTCGGGCAATGCGACCGCGAGCGGCAGACGCCTGTAAGCGGCGAGGCCGTCGCACTCGTAGGCAACGGTGTCTTCTTCGCGATACAGCAGACAGTGGTTCGGCAGCACGGCCATCAGCGCCTGCACAACTTCGCGCTGGCGCTGGGCGAGAACTTCGGCCGTCAGTTCGACGGGTGCGTTCATATGACTTGTCTCCTGAGGTCTTTCATGCTGCGTGCCCGGTCAAGCCTGGTTGTGTGGCGGCAGGCGTTGCCGCTGCCGCACTTTTGAGCGTCGACGATCTTTCAAGCCGCCCAGGAAAAGATCTTGCCCGGGTTCATCAGATTGCGCGGATCGAGCGCATGTTTGATGGAGCGCATCGTGTCGACGGCGACTTCGCCGTGTTCTTCGAGCAGGAAGTTCATCTTGTGAAGACCGACACCGTGCTCGCCCGTGCAGGTGCCGTCCATGCGAAGCGCGCGTTGCACGATGAGATGGTTCAGGCGCTCGGCCTCGACGAGCTCTTCGGGCTTGTTCGGATCGATCAGGATCGCGACGTGGAAGTTGCCGTCGCCGACATGGCCGACGATCGGGCAGGGCAGCGGCGACGCCTTCAGATCCTGCTCGGTTTCCATCACGCATTCCGCGAGACGGGAGATCGGCACGCAGACATCCGTCGTGACGGCGCGGCAGCCGGGCTTGAGTTGCAGCATCGCGAAATAGGCGTTGTGGCGCGCGTTCCACAAGCGGCTGCGGTCTTCCGGCCGGGTTGCCCATTCGAAGCCTTCGCCGGCATTCTGCGCGGCGAGTTCCTGCACCAGTTCGGCTTGCTCTTTTACACTGGCTTCGGTGCCGTGGAATTCGAAGAAGAGCGTAGGCGCCTCACGCAACGTCAGATTCGAATGGCGATTGATCGAGCGGATCGCGAGCGAGTCGACGAACTCGACGCGTGCAATCGGCACGCCCATCTGAATCGTTTCGATGACCGCGCGCACTGCATCACCCATCGACGGGAACGTGCAGACCGCGGCCGAGACCGCTTCAGGTTGCGGATACAGCCGAACGGTGATCTCCGTAATCACGCCAAGCGTGCCTTCCGAGCCGACGAACAGACGCGTGAGGTCGTAACCCGCCGACGACTTGCGCGCGCGCGTGCCGGTCTTGATCACGCGGCCGTCAGCGAGAACCACCGTCAGCCCGAGTACGTTTTCACGCATCGTGCCGTAGCGCACGGCGTTGGTGCCCGAGGCGCGCGTAGCCGACATGCCGCCGATGCTCGCGTCAGCACCCGGGTCGATCGGGAAGAACAGGCCGGTGTCGCGCAGTGCTTCGTTCAACTGCTTGCGCGAAATACCGGGTTCGACGGTGACGGTCAGGTCTTCAGCGTTGATCGACAATACCTGGTTCATTTCCGACAGGTCGATCGATACGCCGCCTTGCACTGCCAGCAGATGCCCTTCGAGCGACGAACCGTTGCCGTAGGGGATGATCGGGACGTTGTACTGGCCGCACAGCTTGACGATGGTTTGCACGTCTTCCGTATTGCGCGCGAATACGACGGCGTCGGGCAGTTGGGGATCGAACGGCGATTCGTCGCGGCCATGATGGGTTCGCACGGCTTCGGCGGTGGACACGCGTTCGCCGAAAGCGGCTTTGAGGGCAGTCAGCAACTCGGCGGGAAACGGCCGGCGTAGCGGGGCCGGCGGCACGGGATGATTCACGCATGTCTCCTGATATTGGGGCGGAGCTGTTCTACAGCTTGTGCTTCATTTTACGCCGATCACCCGCGGGTCGGCGTTGGGGACGGCTACCGCTCCTATAATGGCGGCGACCTCACGATGCGCGCAATATGGATAACCCGGTGGCTTGCTTACCGGATTCACCGGATGGACTCACCGGTGCCGCGCAGACGCATCGTTACTGAATGAACGGATGGATCGGAGACATCATGGGCAACCGCTTGAGCAAGATCGCCACCCGTACGGGCGACGACGGCAGCACCGGTCTCGGCGACGGCCGGCGCGTGCGCAAAGACAGCGCGCGCATTGCCGCAATCGGCGACGTCGATGAACTCAATTCGAATCTCGGTGTGTTGCTGTGCGAAACGCTGCCCGACAAGGTGCGGGCGGCGCTGGTTGCGATTCAGCACGACCTGTTCGATCTTGGCGGCGAGCTCTGCATTCCCGGCCACACGATGATTACCGACAAGCATCTCGGCCAACTCGACGACTGGCTGGCCGACTACAACGCCACCCTGCCGCCATTGAAGGAATTCATTCTGCCCGGCGGCTCGCGCGCAGCCGCACTTTCGCACGTCTGCCGTACGGTGTGCCGGCGCGCCGAACGGTCGATCGTCGCGCTTGGTGAAAGCGAGGCGGTCAATGAGGCGCCTCGCCAGTATGTGAACCGGCTGTCCGACCTGCTGTTCGTGCTGGCGCGAGTGCTCAATCGCGCGGACGGCGGCAGCGACGTGCTGTGGCAGCACGATCGTAGCGCCGGCTAGGACGGCGCTTCCGTCCCTTTAAGACCTGTGACAATCTGTCCGGGGCAAAACTTCTCCTTAAAGATGTATCGTAAATACATCTTTAAGGAGGAGTCGTTATGACCGCACTCACCGCCGACCAGATCGCCCGCGTCAAAGCCACCGTTCCCGTGCTTGCCGTACACGGCACGACCATCACCAAACGCTTCTACAAGCGCATGTTCGCGCACCATCCTGAGTTGAAGAACGTGTTCAACCAGACTCACCAGAAGAGCGGCAATCAGCCGGAAACGCTGGCGAAGGCGGTATATGCATATGCCGCCAATATCGATAACCTCGGCGCGCTCGGTCCCACCGTCTCACGCATCGCGCATAAGCACGTGAGTCTGAATATCCGGCCTGAACAGTATCCGATCGTGGGACGCCATCTGTTAGGCGCAATCGTTGATGTACTCGGCGACGCAGTCGATCAGGAGACGCTCGGCGCATGGGAAGTCGCTTATGGACAGCTTGCGGATATTTTTATCGGCACTGAGGCCAAGCTCTACGAAGGTGCAGCGTGGAGCGGCTTCCGGCCGTTCAAGGTTGCACGCAAGGAAGTGGAGAGCGATGAAATTATGTCGTTCTATCTGACGCCCGCCGATGGCTCGCCGGCCTGCGGCTTTGAGCCTGGCCAATATCTGAGCGTGCAGCGTTTTGTGGATGAACTCGGCGTCGATCAGCCGCGACAGTACAGCTTATCGGACGCGCCGAACGGCAACTGGTTGCGTATTTCGGTGAAGCGCGAAGCCGGCCGCGAAGATACGGCGCCCGGCCATGTTTCAAACCTCCTGCACGACGGTGTGGAAGTGGGAGCGGTGGTGCATGTCAGCGCGCCAGCGGGCGACTTCACACTGGACCGCAAGAAGACGACGCCCGTGGTGCTGTTGAGCGGCGGCGTAGGCGTGACCCCGATGATCTCGATGCTGTCTACGTTACTCGCCGACCAGAGTGAGCGCGGCGTGACCTTCGTACATGCCTGCCGCAATGGCCGTGTGCATGCATTCCGGCAGTGGCTGAACGATACGGTCGCAGCGCATCCCAACGTCACGCGTGCGGTGTTCTACGAAGCCATTGAGGCGTGCGATCGCGCTGGTATCGACTACGACTTCGAGGGTCGCCTCGACCTCACGAACATCGCCGACAAGGTGATCGTTCCCGATGCGGACTACTACATCTGCGGGCCGGTGCCGTTCATGCGCGCGCAATGTAAGGCGTTGGCCTCGCTGGGTGTGGATGAGGCACGGATCCACACCGAAGTGTTCGGTTCAGGCGTGGTGCAGTGAAACAAAGGCGCACGGCTAGCCGCATGTGAAAGACCGTGAGGGCGTGCCGTGCACCTTACCCAACCGCGAGTGTGACTGGCTTGCCGATCCGGCTCATCATTTCGACCAGGGTATCGATTGTGAACTTGGTGGTTTTCTTGTTGACCACGTCTGACACGCGCGGACGCGACACCATCAGAATCTCGGCCGCCTCGGCCTGCTTCAGATGATGCTGCTCGATCCAGCTGGACAGCTCGGTCATCAACTGTTCCTTGAGTAGCCGCGTGTCGTTGATCTGCTTTTGCGAAGCGGCGTGCAAACGCTTCGCTTCTTCGGCGGAGAAGCCGAGTTCGAGAAACAGATTCGCGCCGGGTTTTGTTACGTGACGGATTTTCGTATCGATCGTCATTTGTTAAGTTTTCCTATCATTGATGATGGCGCGGTACCGCATCTCGGCAATCTTTCTATCCTGCGGCCCCAGCTTCTGGGTTTTCTTCTGGAAGCAATGCAGCACGTACAGTGCTTCCACAAACTTGGTGACATACATCACGCGATAAATGCCGTCAGCTTCCTTGATGCGGATCTCGCGTGTTCCAGCGCCGATCGAATCAAACGGCTTCCAGTCGTCTGGATCGAGACCCGCCTGAATCTTGCCAAGCTGAAATCCGGCCCGGCGACGTGGCTCTTCGGGAAAGGCGAGTAAATCGTGATAACTGGAACCCATCCAGCGAATTTCTTTTTCCTGCTCCATACCCACCTTTCATGTACAAAATCTTATACGCAACACTCAACCTGGTCAAGTCGTATCCGACCCGGCAACGAGTTGTTACGGTACAGAGGTGGTCTGTGGCGCACCATTCGTCCGTTCGGCTAACAAAAAACCCGGCTGCATGAGCCGGGTTTTTTGTTGAGCTAACTACAGCGATCGCGCAGAGGCGCGTGGGGATTTTTAGTTGCCGCTGCCGCGCGCTACACGTCGTTGCTTGACCGCTTCGGCGAGGCCTTCCAGCACGGCGACGCTTTCGTCCCAGCCGATGCAGGCATCGGTGATGCTCTGGCCGTACGTCAGCGCGCAACCTTCCTGCAGATCCTGACGGCCCGCGATCAGATGCGACTCCACCATCACACCGACAATCCGTTCGTCGCCCGAAGCAATCTGACGGCCGATGTCCGCGCACACCGGAATCTGGTTCTCGTGCTTCTTCGAGCTGTTCGCGTGGCTCGCGTCGATCATCAGACGCGCCGCGAGACCGGCCTTGCCGATGTCGGCGCATGCCGCATTGACGCTGTCCGCGTCGTAGTTCGGCGTCTTGCCGCCGCGCAGGATGATGTGGCAGTCCTCGTTACCGGCGGTCGAGACGATCGCCGAGTGGCCGCCCTTGGTGACCGACAGGAAATGGTGCGGCTGCGACGCCGCCTTGATCGCGTCCACCGCGATCTTGACGTTGCCGTCCGTGCCGTTCTTGAAACCGACCGGGCACGATAATCCCGAAGCCAGCTCACGGTGCACCTGCGATTCAGTCGTGCGTGCGCCGATAGCACCCCACGAGATCAGATCGGCGATGTACTGCGGGCTGATCATGTCGAGGTATTCGGTGCCGGCCGGCAGGCCGAGTTCGTTGATACGCAGCAGCAACTCGCGCGCGGTGCGCAGGCCGTCGTTGATCTTGAAGCTGTTGTCCATGTGCGGGTCGTTGATGAGACCCTTCCAGCCCACTGTCGTACGCGGCTTTTCGAAGTACACCCGCATCACGATTTCGAGTTCGCCGGCGAAGCGCTTGCGCTGTTCGACGAGACGCCCGGCGTATTCCATCGCCGCCTTCGTATCGTGAATCGAGCACGGTCCGATGATGACGATCAGACGGTCTTCCATGCCGTGCAGGATGCGATGCATCGCGTTGCGCGAGTTGTAGATCACGTCGGACACCGTTTCGTCGCAAGCGAATTCGCGGATCAGGTGAGCAGGCGGCGTGAGTTCTTTCAATTCGCGGATGCGGACATCGTCGGTGTTGTGCGGGGGCATGTTTATTCTCCTGAATCGGTCGTAGCGTGTTCGCGCGGGCAATGAAGGCTGCGATCAGACGGCAATCAGGCAGCGATGCCACGGCGAACAACAATCAAAAAGATTTCAACGGCAAAAGTTTCAAAGGCGTGGGGCGAAAAAAAACCGCCAGGCTAGCTGGCGGTTTTCGTGAATTCTGGGTGTCTTGCGTGCACTAACACCCCTCTCGATCCGCCAGCGGTCTGAGATGCCAAAAAAAGTAAAAGTAAAACTTGGCGGACATGGCGAAATAGGTCGCTGGTCAAAAAGGGTGAGTGACTTTATAACCCGTGCAGGCTTGGCTGACAAGCTGCAGGGTGTAAAAATGCGGTAAATCCGCATACTTCGAGCAATCTGTGCACGAAGTATGCGTCTACATCAAAATCAGGCCGTACCGCCGACCGTCATCTTGTCGATACGCAGCGTCGGCTGACCGACGCCTACCGGCACGCTCTGGCCTTCCTTGCCGCACACGCCGACGCCCGAATCGAGCTTCATGTCGTTGCCGATCATGCTGACGAATTTGAGCGATTCCGGACCGCTGCCGATCAGCGTCGCGCCCTTGACCGGGTACGTGACCTTGCCGTTTTCGATCATGTACGCCTCGGAGGCCGAGAACACGAACTTGCCGTTCGTGATGTCGACCTGGCCGCCGCCGAAGTTCACCGCGTACAAACCGTTCTTCACGGATGCGATGATTTCCTGCGGGTCTTTGTCGCCGTTGAGCATGTACGTGTTGGTCATGCGCGGCATCGGCAATGCGGCATACGATTCGCGGCGCGCATTGCCGGTGACCGGCATCTTCATCAGGCGCGCATTCAGCGTGTCCTGGATGTAGCCCTTCAGGATGCCGTCTTCGATCAGCGTCGTGCACTGGGTCGGATTGCCTTCGTCGTCGATGTTCAGCGAGCCGCGGCGATTCGGCAGCGTGCCGTCGTCGACCACGGTCACGCCCTTGGCCGCAACCTGCTCGCCGATCCGACCCGCGAACGCCGACGATCCCTTGCGGTTGAAGTCGCCTTCGAGGCCGTGGCCGATCGCTTCGTGCAGCAGCACGCCGGGCCAGCCCGGTCCGAGCACCACGGTCATCGCGCCGGCCGGAGCCGGGCGGGCGTCGAGGTTCACGAGCGCGGCATGCACAGCGTCGTCGACATAACCCGACAGCACTTCGTCGGTGAAATAACCGTAGTCGAAGCGGCCGCCGCCGCCGCCGCTGCCGATTTCGCGGCGGCCGTTCTGTTCGGCGATCACCGTGACCGACACGCGCACGAGCGGACGGATATCGGCTGCAAAACCGCCGTCGCTGCGCGCGACCAGCACCACGTCGTATTCACCGGCGAGGCCCGCCATCACTTGCTGGATGCGCGGATCGCGGCCACGCGCCATCTGTTCGATGCGCTCGAGCAGCTTGACCTTGGCGGTCGCGTCGAGCGAATGCAGCGGATCGGATGGCAGGTACAGATCGCGCCCGGCAATGCCGGTCAGCGACGAGGCCACCTTGATTTTCTGCTTGCCGCCGCCCGCCTTGGCAATCGAACGGGTGGCGAGCGCCGCCTGATGGATCGCCTCGGGCGACAGATCGTCCGAATACGCGAAGGCCGTGCGATCGCCCGACACGGCGCGCACGCCGACACCCTGGTCGATGCTGAAGCTGCCCGACTTGACGATGCCTTCTTCGAGACTCCACGCTTCGCTGCGCGTGTACTGGAAGTACAGGTCGGCGTAATCGATCTTGTGCGTGAAGATTTCGGCGAGCGTGCGGGTGAGCAGGGATTCGTCGAGACCGTAGGGCGTCAGGAGAATGTCCTTGGCGGTGGCGAGATTACGGATACCGGGTTCGATGATGTTCATGCGAAGTATGTTCTGCTCGATACGAAGGATTCGGTTAGCGCTTCTATCACCCCTATATGAGTGACGGGCGCCGCACTTTCAATGTCAGGTAATACGTCAGCAGCTCAGCACGCGGTGACGCCAGGCGGGCAGGCTCTGCCGCACTTCGTCGATGCGCGCACGCTCGAGATTGCCGCTCACCACGCCGGGGCCTTCGTCGCGCACCGCGACGAGTTCGCCCCACGGGTCGATCAGCATGCTGTGGCCCCATGTCCGGCGGCCGTTTTCATGTTTGCCGCCTTGCGCGGCGGCCAGCACGTAGCACTGGTTTTCGACCGCCCGGGCGCGCAACAGCATTTCCCAATGCGCGCGGCCGGTGGTGTAAGTGAACGCCGACGGCACCACGATCAGCGCGCAGTCGCCCATGCGCCGGTACAGCTCCGGAAAGCGCAAATCGTAGCAGACCGACAGGCCGACCCGGCCGAACGGCGCTTCAAAGGTGCGGACTTCGCCGCCGGGGCAGATGGTGCGCGCCTCGTCGAACGATTCCTCGCCCTTTTCGAAGTTGAACAGGTGGATCTTGTCGTAGCGCGCGGCCTCGTTGCCTTGCGGGTCGAACACCAGCGTGGTGTTCAGCACGCGTGCCGGTTCCTGCGACATCAACGGCAAGGTGCCGCCGATCACCCAGACTTTGTGGCGGCGCGCGGCGTCGGCGAGGAAGCGCTGGATTGGGCCGTCCTGGTAGGGCTCGCGCACGGCTAGCTTGTCCGTGTCCTTGAAGCCCATAAAGCAGAAGTACTCGGGCAGCAGGACGAGTTGCGCACCGTCGGCGGCGGCTTCGGCGATCAGGCGCTCCGCTTCGGCCAGATTGCGTTCGCGATCCGGCGCGCTCACCATTTGCAGCGCGGCAACCCGGAACACGCTTTCGGAAGATCCGCTGGGCGCCGTATTGGGCGAAGCGGTGGACGGGGATGAAGAGACGTGTGTTTCGCTCATGAGCGTTTCGAAAAACTCCCGGCAAGGCGGCGGCGCGAACCGTAGCCGCCGCAAACGTCGTTCAAGGCTGGCTGGGAACCGCGGCGCGGCACGGCGCTCTTCTGATCAAACACAGGATCGGGCTCAGCGCGCTTCCACGGTCGAAGCCGGAGCGTCCATCTTACCGCGATCGCTCTTCACCCGCTCGATGTGCGGTTTCGACCACGGGCCGGTGATTGCGTACTCGCGTGCAAACGCCGTGGACACTGATTTGCTGAACGCCAGATCGGCGACCAGCGCACCCAGCCCGAGCAGCGGATTGATTACGGTCGCGGCGATCACGGCGGCGCCGGCACTGACGGTCGGCACGATCTGCACGTGCAGATCCTGGGTTTCCTGCGCCAGATCCACCGAGCCCTTCATTTCGGCGCGAGCCGGCGCCGTCACCATCTCGAAGTTTTCCGTGCGGCCAATGCCATTGTGGATTTCGCCCGTGCCGGTGACGTGCTCGAACGGCAGCCCTTCGCCGATCACGTCGCGGAAATTGAGCGTGGCGAAGCGCGCGAGGCTTTGCAGGCTGAGCACGCCCAGCAGTTTCGCGACGCCCGGGTCGACCTTGAGAATCTGCCCATGGCGCAGGTCGACGGCCAGATTGCCGTTGAGCGTCGGATAGTCGATCGCGGTCGGCCCGCCGCGCCACACGACCTTGCCCGACAGCGTGCCGTTGCCGGCCTTGAGCGTGTGCGGCTGGCCGAAGCGCTCCAGCAGGCCGCCGGCGTCCTTGATGTCGAGTTTGAAATCGAACACGGTACGGCGCGGCGTCGCTTCGTCGGCGGTGTTGCCGAGGCCCGTCGACGTACGCCAGTTCGCGGTCGCGGTCAGTGTGGCGGAGGGGTTGGTGATGTCCAGCTTGTCGAGCTGCCAGACCGGCACACCGTCTTCTTCGAAGTTGTGCGCGTCCACTTCGAGCCGGCCGATGTTGCGATCGCGCACGATCAGCTCATTGACCACCAGGTCGATCGACGGCATGTTCTGCGCCGGCGCAGAAATGGCCTGGCCGAGCAGGTCTTTATCCGTAGCCGAGGGGATCACCACACGGGCAAAGCGCGCCTGCAGCGTGCCCGGCGATTCCTTATTGGCGCCCGGCAGCCAGGAAACGTGGCCCGACACCTGATTCGACGCGATGTTGGCCTGCCATTTGCCGTCCGCATGCGACGCGCCGACGATCACGCTGTCCCAGTGCCGCTTGAGCAGTGTCAGCGTGCCGACGTGCACCGCAAAGCGGCTCGGCAAGAATTGCGCGACGGTCGGATTCGGCGTGGCGGGCGTGGCCGGCGCGGCGGCGGGCGCGGGAGTGGGCGCGTCCTTGTTGCGCATCTGCGTGACGAGCGCGCGCCAGGCATCGGCGTCGAACGCTTCGACGTCGACGGCGGCGATCACGCCCTCGGACGGCAAGTCGGCGGGCTTGTTGACGCCGATCGCGCCGCTCACGACCGTCGGCGGCGTTTTCGGCTGGTAACGCAGCAGATAGGTGGCGGCGATCGGCCCGAAGGTGAGGTCGGCCCGTTCCAGGCCGGCTTCGCTTGCGCTGACGTAGGGGCTGACCGCGAAGTGCAGCGGCATCGGCGTGCCGACCGGCTTGTTGAACGGCGCGGGGAAGTCGAGCGCGAGGCCGGTCAAATCGGAGTTCGCCGTGACTTCCGGCAAGCGCCCCTTGGCGCCATGCACGTTGAGTGCGTAGGGCGCGCTGCCGCTCATGCGCGCCAGCACCTGGGCGGCCGGACCGTGCAGATTCAGGCCGCGCGCGGCGTCGACGGCGATATGGCCGCCGAGATCGAGTGCATACGTGCCGTCCTGCTTCAGGCCGCCATTGGCGTGCACGTCGCCGCCCATGAACTGGCCCGAGAGCCGGTCGACCTGCGCCGTATGTTCGGTAAAGCGCACCTTGCCGTTGAGTTGCGACAGTGGCGGCACGTTGTCGACGGTCAAACGGTTGTTCTGGAAGCCGACTGCGCCTTCCACGGCAATATGCGGCTTCGGCGTACGCGGCACGGTCAGCTTGAGCGCCAGCGCGGCGGACCCTTCGGCGCGCACTTTCTCAGTCTCATGTTTGGTCATGATGCCGAGCGAGCTTTCGTTGACGTAGTCGAGCATGTCGGCAAGCGGCCCGCGGCCATTGCCATCGATAACGAGGGCCGACGCCTTGGTGCCAAGATCGTCGATCTTTCCGCTCACCTTGTTTAAAGCGACCCGCTTGTAGCGGGCACGGTCGATATCGAAGCGCAGCAGGTTCTCTTTGAGTTCGAACACGCCGTCGATGCCATCCAGCGGCGGCCACACGTTCGGCGTGCCGTTCTTCATCTTGCGCGGCGGGTACGGCGAAGGGTCGAACTTGCCGCCCTTGAACGGCGCGACGATATGGAAGACCCCGGCCTCCGGCGCGCGCGAGTAGGGGAATTTGGTCAGATCGCCGTGGATTTCGATCGTCGCGCCGCGCGAGACGCCGGCTTGCAGCCCATGGCCCAGGTAGATGCGCAGCTTTTCGCTGATGCTGGTCGGCAGATAGCGGACGATGCGCGTGACCTGCGCGCGCTGGAAGTCGGCCTTCAGGTCGAGCGAGCCGCGCCCATGGCCTGGGTTGCTGTAATCGACGGTGGCGGTGGCGTCGGCGTCGGCGTTTGAGATGCCGAAGTCGGCCAGCTTGACGGTGAAGGCGGGGTGATTTTCGCCCGGCGCCTTCGGCGTGATGGTCCAGTCTGCCCGGCCATGCAGGCGGTCGAGTGTCAGGCGCGGGTCGTCGAACACGCCTGGCAGTGTAATTGCGACGTTGGAGGTGTTGAGGGTCGCGGTGCCGTGGTTTTCGTCGGCGTCGACGCTGCCCCACAGGTTTTCGATACCGGGAATGCCCGCGCGCGGGTGATTCAGTGGCGTGAGCCCCGGCGGCGGTTCCTGCGCGGCGACGCTGATGCCCTGCAGGTCGCCCTTGAAACGATAACGCTCGATCGGCTCGGCGCCGCTTGGCCGGTGGTCGCTGCCCGCTTCGCCCGACTCCGGTTTGCCGCGTTCGACTTCGATCACATAGTTCGACACCATGCCGCGTGGATTGAAGCGCACCAGGCTGTTCAGCAGGGGGCGCGGCAGCGGCAGCGCGCGGCTGAATTCGGCGAGGATGCCCAGGTCGACGCGGTCCCCACTGACGCTCACGAGTTGGCCATGCTGCAGCGAGGCGGTCCGGTAACGGCCGTGCAGCGTGGTGAGCGCGAGGGTGCGGGTGAGCGGCGTGCCGTCGTCGAGCGGCGGCTGGCCGAGCTCGGCGCGCAAGTGGTTCAGTTGCAGCGTGTAGTCGCCCTGGTTGACGTCGAGACCCCAGGAGAAATTGGCGATCGGCACCACGAGCTTGGGCTGGGTCGGGCGCACACGCATCGCGACATCCGTGCCGGCCAGTTGCCCGCTCGCCGACTTCATGCGGCCATCGGCGAAGTCGGCCCAGATCGCATTGTCGATGCGGCCGGCGAACATCTCGATCGGGAAGTTGATGTAGCGCGCGAGAGTCGGCAGATCGACTGGACCGGTCGACATATAGACCTGGCCGGCCCAGTTGACCGGCTTGCCGATCGCGGAGAGCCGGGCGTGTTTGAAATGCGTACGGAAGTCGATCGGCCCGTGCAGGACTTGACCGTCGGCGGGCGCCTGCAACGCGAGGCGGTGATCGTAGCCGTCGTTGAGAATCGCGATCCGGATGTCGCGCAGGGCGAGTTCCGGCGCGTCATGCTCGGCATCGCGCCAGCGCAGCACGCCGCCGCGCACCACGATCGCCTGCTGGCGCAACAGCCACGTGGAAAGGGTGTCGTTGCCGCTGTGCCGGGTGGGCACCGGCACGCCCGCTACCGAAATCACGCCGTCGCTGCTGCGCGACACCAGCACGTCGGGTTGATCGACGATCAGGCTGGAAAGGGCGGGATGGAACTGCCAGAGCGACTTCCACGAGAGCGTGGCGGTGGCGTGCGGAATGGTCAGGGCCGCTTTGCCTTCCGGGTCGCGGATGACGATATCGGTGACGTCGAGGCCCGGCTGGAAGCCGCTCCAATGCGGCGCCAGCTTGCCGATGGTGAACTGTGCGTGCAGCTTCTCGGAAACCGTGGCTTCGATGCGCGGACGGAACGAGTCGACGCGCGGCAGCAGGACATAACGCAAACCGAGAAACAGACCCGCCGCGATAAAGTAGAAGGCGAGTGCGAGCGCCAGCACTACATGGGACGTTCGATGCAGCACCATGTGGGCGCTACCGCTCGCAGGCCGGACCTGCCTGGTTTCGTGCGGGTCGGCGGATTCGTTTCGCTCGGACATGCTGCGGCGGGTGGGCGTATGGTAGTTTTGCGAATTAACGACGAAATGTAACACACGGGAAAGCGTCGGCGGACCTCCGGCAAACCCTTTCTCCATGCCGTCTCGCGACCTGCGCGAGGCTGCTGGACCCGTGTGCTGCGGCGAACTGAACAACGCTGATCAAGCAACGAGCGAGCCAGACCCTTGATGACTGACGCAACACTCCTGAGTTCCAGCTATTCACGTTACGCGGCGCGTGCCGCGGCGGCCCGTCCGCAAATCGTGGCGCAGGTGGCGGCGCTTGCCTCCGCACCCCTCACACGCGAACGGATCGACGCGCGTTTTGAAGCGCTGTGTGCCGACGCAGCCGGCACTGGTCCGTTGAGCGAGGATGCACTCAAACGGGCCTTGCGCCAATTGCGCACTGAGGTATTTTGCGCCGTGATGGAGCGTGACCTGGCGGGCGAGGCGGATGTCGCCGAAGTCACCGGCGCGATGACCGATC
This sequence comes from Paraburkholderia sediminicola, assembly GCF_902859805.1. Lineage (GTDB taxonomy): Bacteria > Pseudomonadota > Gammaproteobacteria > Burkholderiales > Burkholderiaceae > Paraburkholderia > Paraburkholderia sediminicola. The sequence goes on from NZ_CADIKC010000005.1 coordinate 448,772, forward strand.
TGGCGGAGACGACGATTCAGCGTGCGCTCGCGGTCGCGTCCGCCGAGCTCGAAACGCTCTACGGCGAACCGCGCGGACCCCAGGGCGAGCGGCTCGCGCTCGGTGTAGTCGGAATGGGCAAGCTGGGTGGGCGTGAGCTGAACGTGTCGTCGGATATCGATCTGATCTTCATTTATGAAGAGGACGGTGAGACCGCAGGCGGTCAGCGTTCACCGATCGCGACGCAGGACTTTTTTACGCGGCTGGGTAAGCGCCTGATCGGCGCGTTGGCCGAGGTGACCGCCGACGGTTACGTGTTCCGCGTCGATATGCGCTTGCGGCCGAACGGCGATTCCGGGCCGCTCGTGTGCAGCCTCGGCATGCTCGAAGAGTACTTCTACGTGCAGGGCCGCGAGTGGGAGCGCTATGCGTGGATCAAGGGCCGGCTCGTATCAGAAGGCGCGAGCGACGCGGCGCAACGGCTCCAGAAGCAGCTCGACGCGATCGTCACACCGTTCATCTATCGGCGTTATCTGGACTTCGGCGTGATCAGCGCGATTCGTGCGCTGCACTTGCAGATTCGTCAGGAAGCGCAGCGGCGCGCCTCGATGCGCCCCGACAAGGCCGATGACATCAAGCTGGGCCGCGGCGGCATCCGCGAAATCGAATTTAGCGCTCAGGTCTTTCAACTGATTCGTGGCGGCCAGGATGCCGGCTTCCGGGTGCGCCCGACGCTCGCCGTCTTGCGGCACGCGGCCACGCACGGGCTGCTCGATACCTCGGTCTGCGTGAAGCTTTCACAGGCGTACCGTTTCCTGCGCGAACTCGAGCACCGCCTGCAATACCGCAATGACGCGCAAACTCACGCGATGCCGGTCGATCCTGAGGAGCGTGTGGCGCTCGCGCAAGCCATGGGTTGCGACGACTATGCCGCGTTGATGCTCAAGCTCGACGCGCACCGCGAATTCGTCGAACAACAGTTCGACCAGATTTTCGCCGACAAGGTGAGTGGCCGCGATGGCTGCGGCGCACCGGAAGACGGCGCGGCGGTGTGGATCTGGAGCAGCGCGCTCGCCGACGACAGCGCTGAGGACGCCCTTCGCGCGCGCCTGATCGAACTGGGAGTGCCCGAGCCGGACGAGCTGCTGGCGCGATTGCGCGCGATATGGCAGTCGTCGCGTTACGCGGGGCTCGCCGAGCGTAGCCGCCAGCGCTTCGATATCGTCGCGCAGCGTGCGCTGGAAGCCGCGCGTACCCTGGAGCCGCCCGAACGGCGCGGCGATACGGTGGCGCGCTTCTTCGACCTTCTGGAAGCCGTGAGCCGGCGCGGCGCGTACCTTGCGTTGCTGACGGAGTATCCGCAGGCGCTGCATCGGGTGCTGTCGGTGCTGGGTGGGTCACGTTGGGCCGCCGGCTATCTGATCCGCCACCCGCAATTGCTCGACGAACTTCTCGACGACGAGGCGATGGACAGTCCCTTTGACTGGCCTGAATTCAAGCGCACGCTGCGCTTGCGCCTGGCCGCGGCGGACGGCATCGAGCAACAGATGGACCTGCTGCGCCATGCGCACCAGGCCGAGGTGTTCCGAATCCTGCTGATCGATCTGGCCGGCAGGCTTAGTGTCGAGCATGTGAGCGACCGCCTGTCCGAGCTCGCCGACGCCGTGCTCGACGTCACGCTCGAAGCGGTCTGGAAGCAACTGGCCAAGCGCCACCGTGAGGTGCCGAAGTTTGCGGTGATCGCGTACGGCAAGCTGGGCGGCAAGGAGCTTGGTTACGCCTCCGATCTGGACATCATCTTCCTCTACGACGATCCGGACGATGCCGCCGCGGACGTCTACGCCACCTACACCCGCCGCCTCATTAGCTGGCTGACGACGGCGACCGGCGCGGGCACCTTGTTCGATGTCGACTTGCGGCTACGGCCGAACGGCGAGTCGGGGCTGCTCGTCACCGATCTGGACGCATTCCGCCGTTATCAATTGCGCGAAGGCGACGCCGCGAATACCGCGTGGGTTTGGGAGCATCAGGCATTGAGCCGCGCGCGCTACTGTGCGGGCGACGCCGAAATCGGCGCGAAATTCGAGCAGATTCGCGAACAGGTGCTGACCACGCCGCGCGAGGCCGCTCCGCTCGCGAAGGAAATCGTCGAGATGCGCGAGCGCGTGGAGGCGGGGCATCCGAACCACACGGCGCTGTTCGATCTGAAGCATGATCGCGGCGGCATGGTCGATATCGAATTCACCGTGCAGTATTGGGTGCTGCTGCATGCGGCGAGCGATCCCGAACTGATCCGCAATACCGGCAACATCGCGCTGCTGCGTGAAGTGTCGCGTTTCGGCTTGATGAGTGAGGCGGAGGCGGAGACGGTCGGCGCGGCTTATCGAACCTACCGGAAGTTGCAGCACCAGCTGCGGCTGGACGGGATGGAGAAGGCGCGGGTCGATCCGGCGCTGGTGGTGACGGAGCGGGAGGCGGTGCTGCGGCTTTGGGAGCGGGTGTTTGGTCCAGGCTGACGTTACTAGAAGTGCGAAGCGAGAAGCGCGACGTGCGGGAGGCGTCGCGCAACTCGCGCAGCCCGCCGACCGCGGCTTACGTTCGCAAAGGACCGCGACGATTCCCAGCCAGTGCTCCTACGCCGCCAACATTTCCTTCGCATGCTTGCGGGTAGTCGCGGTGATCTCCAACCCGCCGAGCATCCGCGCGACCTCTTCGACGCGGCTCGCGCGGTCAAGCGACGTCACGCTGCTGACCGTGCCGCCTTTGCCGTTGCCCGACTTCGCCACCTGGAAATGGTGGTCACCGCGCGCGGCGACTTGCGGCAAGTGCGTGACGCACAGCACCTGACGCGCCTGCCCCAGTTGATGCAGCAACCGCCCGACCACTTCGGCGACGCCGCCGCCGATTCCCGTATCCACTTCGTCGAAGATCAGGGTTGGTGTCGGGCTTGCGGCGCTCGCAATGACCGCAAGGGCGAGACTGATCCGCGCCAGTTCCCCGCCTGAGGCGACCTTCGCGAGCGGCCGCAGCGGCACGCCGGCATGACCGGCGACGCGAAATTCGACCTGCTCGAGCCCGTGCGCGCCACCTTCCGGCAACGGCACCAGCGCCACTTCGAAACTGCCGCCTTTCATCGACAGTTCCTGCATGCCGGTGGTCACGGCTGCGCCCAGGGCTTTGCCGGCCTTGGCGCGCGCCTTCGACAGTTTTTTCGCTTCGGCGAGGAAGGCTTCTTTGGCTTTGGCTTCGGCCGCGTGGAGGCTGTCGAGATCGGCGGCGGCGTCGAGCGCGGCAAGCTGCGCTCGACGCGCTTCGTGTTCTTCAGGCAGGGTCTCGGGTTGCAGGCGGAATTTGCGTGCGGCCGAGTGCAGCGCGTCGAGACGCTTTTCGACCTGGGCAAGCCGGTCGGGATCCAGTTCGAGCTTTTGCGCGTAATGGCTGAGCGAATAGGCCGCTTCCTGCAACTGGATCTCGGCCGGTTCCAGCGCCGCCAGCACGTCGTTGAGCGCAGGGTCGATCTCGGCAAGGTCGCGCACTTTCGACACGATCGAGGCGAGGTGCGTGATCATCGCTTCATCCGATTCGGACAGCGCGCCGAGCGCCCCTTGAACGCCGTCGATCAGATTGGCCGAGTGCGACAGGCGCCGGTGCTCGGTGTTGACCTCTTCCCATTCGCCCGGTTGCGGTGAAAGTTTGTCCAGCTCGGTGAGCTGCCAGGCGAGACGCTCGCGCTCCAGTTGCAGCTCGCGGTCGCGCGTTTGCGCATGCTCGATGGCCTGAACCTTGTCGCGCCACGACCGCCATGCACGCGTGACGGCTACCGCGGTTTCCGTGAGGCCGGCGTGGGTGTCGAACAGTTCGCGCTGCGCGTCCGGACGCATCAGCAACTGGTGCGCGTGCTGCCCGTGAATATCCACCAGCATCTCGCCGACTTCGCGCAACTGGGCTAGAGTCGCCGCCGTGCCGTTGATAAACGCGCGCGAGCGGCCGTTCGCGTCCACCACGCGACGCAGCATGACGGTGCCGCCGTGATGGCCGTCGTCGCCGGTCGTGCCGAGCGCCTGCTCGTCGAGCCATTGCTCGACTTGCGTATGTGTCTCGAACTCCGCGGTGATGTCGGCACGGCTCTCGCCGGTGCGCACCACGTTCGCATCGGCGCGGGCGCCGAGCGCCAAGGCCAGCGCGTCGATCAGGATCGACTTGCCGGCGCCTGTTTCGCCTGAGAAAACGGTAAAGCCGCTGTCGAATTCGAGGTCGAGCGCGGCGACGATGACGAAGTCGCGTATCGAGAGGTGGCGAAGCATGGAGGTCGTCTGGTGAGCTTGAGATTCAGGGTTCGGCAGCGGCGTTCGTGTTCCGTTGGCCCGGCGATCCGGCGATCCGGCATTCGGGCCGCTCAGGGCTTGGTATCTTCTTCGTGCGACGGGTATTCGTTCCAATGCAGTTTCTTGCGCAGCGTCGCGAAATGGCTGTAGCCGACCGGGTGCAGCATCGGCACCGTATGACGCGAGCGGCGCACTTCGATCGTGTCGCCCAATTCCAGTGACGTGAACGACTGCATGTCGAAATTGACGTTCACTTCGCGGCCCGAGACAATCTGGATGCTCACCTTCGAGTCGTCCGGCAGCACGATTGGCCGGTTCGACAACGCGTGCGGCGCGATCGGCACCAGCACGATGCCTTGCAATTGCGGATGCAGGATCGGCCCCTGCGAAGACAACGCGTAGGCGGTCGAACCCGTGGGCGTGGCGACGATCAGGCCATCCGAGCGCTGGTTGTACATGAAGCGCCCGTCCACCGAGACATGCAGTTCCGCCATCCCCGAGAAGCCGCTGCGGTTGACCACCACGTCGTTGAAGGCAAGGGCGTGATAGATCGGGGTGCCGTCGCGCATGATGCGCGCTTCGAGCAGCATGCGCTCTTCGCGCTCGAAGTTGCCCGAGAGCATTTGCGGCACGATCTCGCGCATGTCGGAGATCGGAATGTCGGTAATGAAGCCGAGCCTGCCGTGGTTGATGCCGATCAGCGGCGTGCGGTAGGGCGCAAGTTGACGGCCAATGCCTAGCATCGTGCCGTCGCCGCCTAGCACCACAGCAACGTCGGCGCGCGCGCCGATCTCGGCGGGACGCAGCGCCGGGTAGTCGGTGACGCCGATTTCGGCGGCGGTGTCGGCTTCGAATACGACCTCGAAGCCGCGCTTCGCGATGCACGAGGCGAGCGTGGTCAGCGGCTCGCCGATGCCCGGCGTATTGTTGCGCCCGACGAGCGCGACGGTCTTGAACTGGCTGGTCACTTGCATGCCGGCATTACACCATAGGTAGGGCCTGAAAAGAACCGCAGACAGACCCGGTGACGGGCCTGCGCAAACGGGCCGCCAGCGCATTGGACGATTATCGTTAGAATGGTGAAGCCTTGATGACATGCGTCGCCCCGCCAACCGGCGGCGCGATAGTCAAGGGTTGGCGCCGTTAGCGCTCGCTGTAGCCGCATCATTGAGCTAAAATTTTCCGTCATGCTAGATCCACGCGCACAAACCCTCCTCAAAACGCTGATCGAGCGCTACATCGCCGAAGGTCAGCCGGTCGGCTCGCGCACGTTGTCACGCTATTCCGGCCTCGAACTGAGCCCGGCAACGATCCGCAACGTGATGTCCGATCTCGAGGACCTGGGGCTCGTAATCAGTCCGCATACGTCGGCGGGCCGGATCCCGACGCCGCGCGGCTACCGGCTGTTCGTCGATACCATGCTGACGGTGGAATCCGCTGCGGACGAAGAAGCGGTGATGCGTATCGTCAAGACTACGCTGCAGGCGGGCGAACCGCAGAAAGTCGTCGCCGCGGCGGCCAGCGTGCTGTCCAATCTGTCGCAGTTCGCCGGCGTGGTGCTCACGCCGCGCCGCAGCCACGTGTTCAAGCAGATCGAATTCATGCGCCTGTCGGACAAGCGCATCCTGCTGATCATCGTGACGCCCGAGGGCGACGTGCAGAACCGCATCATGGCGACCCAGCGCGACTTTTCGCCGTCGCAGCTGGTGGAAGCCTCCAATTACATCAACGCGCACTTCGCGGGCCTCTCGTTCGACGATGTGCGCCGCCGCCTGCGCGAAGAAATCGACGAATTGCGCGGCGACATGACCACGCTGATGCACGCCGCGGTCACGGCCAGCACGGACGAATCCGACACCGGCGAGACCGTGCTGATTTCCGGCGAGCGCAACCTGCTCGAAGTCGCCGACCTTTCGTCGGACATGGCGCGTTTGCGCAAGCTGTTCGATGTATTCGACCAAAAGACCAGTCTCCTTCAGTTGCTCGACGTGTCGAGTCACGCCGCGGGCGTGCAGATTTTCATTGGCGGCGAGTCGAATCTCGTGCCGATCGAGGAAATGAGCGTCGTCACCGCGCCTTATGAGGTGAACGGCAAGATCGTCGGCACGCTCGGCGTGATCGGGCCGACCCGCATGGCCTACAACCGCGTGATCCCAATCGTGGACATTACCGCGCGGCTGCTTTCTCTTACGCTCAGCCAGCAGTAACCCGCGGTCATCGCTGGCTGCTGCACATCTCATGCTGCAAATGATGCGCGACGGCGCGCGGCTTGCCAATTGGCCGAATGGCCAGGGGTCCCTGGCGGACCGCGCAATGGACCGCGCCGCTATAATGAAATCCATCTGAACCGACTCTCCGCCCAAAGCGGTTATTCCTGCTGCCTATGCGCTTCGACCTCGAGCGGCCATCACAGAACGCTACGTCACACCGTGTCGCCGTGTTGCTGATTAACCTCGGCACGCCCGACGCACCGACGCCGCGTGCGGTCCGGCGCTATCTTGCGCAGTTTCTGTCCGATCCTCGCGTGGTCGAAATTCCGGCGCTGCTCTGGCAGGTGATCCTGCGCGTGTTGATTTTGCCGTTCCGGAGCCCCGCATCAGCGAAGAAGTACGCGGCTGTGTGGATGCCGGAAGGCTCGCCGCTGCGTGTCTTCACAGAGAAGCAGGTGGAGGGTTTGCGCCACCTGCTGCAATTGAACGACTACACGGTGCTGGTCGACTACGCGATGCGCTACGGCACGCCCGGCATTCCGGCCATGCTGAACCAGCTCAAGCTGGCGGGCGCCGAGCGCGTGCTGCTGATGCCCATGTATCCGCAATACTCGTCGTCGACCACGGCCACTGCTTTCGACGACGCCTTTTCGGCCTTGAAGCGTATGCGCAATCAGCCGGAAATCCGCACGGTGCGGCAGTACGCGGATCATCCGGCGTATATTGCTGCGCTCGCCGCTCAGGTGCACCACTACTGGCATCAGCACGGCCGGCCGGATTTCGCGGCGGGCGACAAGCTGGTGCTGAGTTTTCACGGCGTGCCCAAACGCACGATGGATCTCGGCGATCCGTACCACGAGCAATGTCAGCAGACCGGCGCATTGTTGACTCAGGCGTTGGGATTGACGCAGGTCGAATGCCGCGTCACGTTTCAGTCGCGCTTCGGCAAGGCCGAGTGGCTGCAGCCGTACACCGCGCCCACGCTGAAGGAATTGGGCTCGGCGGGCGTGCGGCGTGCCGACGTGTTCTGTCCGGGTTTTACCGCCGACTGCCTTGAAACGATTGAGGAAATCGGCATGGAAGTGCGCGACGAGTTCCTGCAGGCGGGCGGTAAGGAGTTTCATCGGATTCCCTGCCTGAACGCCTCGCAGCCGTGGATCGCGGCGCTTGGCGAAATCGTCGCGCAGAATCTGCAGGGCTGGCCCGTACAAGCGGTGCCGGTGCCGCACACGACCGGGGCTTAAGCAGGCTCATGAATTACAGGATTTCAACCGAACCGGGCGCGAAGCTGCGCATCGACAAATGGCTTTGGGCGGCGCGCTTCTTCAAGACCCGCTCGCTCGCGGCGGATGCCGTCGAAAAAGCGCATGTGCGTATCGGCGGCGCGAGTGTCAAACCGGCCAAGGATGTGCGTGTAGGCGACCTGGTCGAGATCGAAATCGAGCGGATTGTCTGGCAGGTGGAAGTGCTGGGCGTATGCGACGTACGCGGCCCGGCCAGCGTCGCGCAGACGCTTTATGCGGAAACGGAAGAGAGCAAGGTGAAGCGGCAGGTCGAGCAGGAGCGGCGCAAGACATACCGCGAACCGGCCGCCGCTTTGCACGGCAGGCCGACCAAGCGCGACCGGCGCACTATCGACAAACTTTCAGGTGGGGATTGAACAGTTGTTCCATCGTCGCGTGCACACCGCCGTACTCGGTGGTGTGATCGTTGACGGCCCCGGACATGCAGATGGTCGTGGTGCCCGCGATCAGTACCAATGCGACCACCGATATTGCAAAGGTCAGTTTCACGGTACTCCCCTTGGGAAGATTCAGGACGGAAACAGGCGAATCAGGTGGAATTGAAAATTATCGGTAAGGCTTACGTTAGATTAGGGTTAACGTGTCTTTTCCGATGCTTTAGTGGAGCATAGGCCACTTGTTGCGCGCACTCAATCTCAATCTGATTGCGACGCAATAATGGTTGTAACCGGGCATTTCTGCCGCACGTCCGCGGTGTGAAAAGTTCCGGGAGAGGCGCTTGAATTGGGTCTTTCCGGCCCCATCTGGCGTTTCGATACGCGTTAACGTACCAAGTTGTCTGTCGCAATTTTGCAACGCACAAATTGCGACAGCTTTTGACGCGTTGCCGCCACCGATAGCTTTAACTTTTTAACGACTTTCAGCGACATGGAAAACACGCAAGAGAACCCGACGAGCCAGAATCCCACGCCCGCCGACGAAACCGCGCGCCAGGCCGCCGAGGCTGCGGCACCCCAGCAGGACGCGGCTGCAAACGCAGCGTCTGACGCGCCGGCAACCGGCGCCGAAGCCGCGTTGGCCGAAGCCGAAGCGAAGCTTGCCGAGATGCAGGAAAACTTCCTGCGGGCGAAGGCGGAGACTGAGAACGTGCGCCGCCGCGCCCAGGAAGATGTCGCCAAGGCCCACAAGTTCGCGATCGAAAGCTTTGCTGAGCATTTGCTGCCGGTGGTCGACAGCCTTGAAGCAGCGGTTGCCCACTCGTCCGACGACCTGCAAAAGGTCCGCGAAGGCGTCGAGCTCACGCTGCGGCAGCTCTCCGGCGCGCTGGAGAAGGGCCGCGTCGTCGCCTTGAACCCGGTTGGCGAGAAGTTCGACCCGCACCGCCACCAGGCTATTTCGATGGTGCCGGCCGATCAGGAACCGAACACCGTCGTTGCTGTGCTGCAAAAAGGCTTCGTGATCGCCGACCGCGTGCTGCGTCCGGCTCTCGTGACTGTCGCGGCGCCGAAGTAAGCAGCCCAAGCTGCGGCACGGGCCGCAGCAGAAGCCGTTTATCAGCCGGTCCGCCTGACAGGCGCCGTCATGGCCAACATTCCCGTCGACGCCCTGTGGTCATGCTTCACAGCGTGCCCACATGGTTGTTCTTTTACCGAGGCAAGCGGCTCGTCCGGCCAACCGGCTGGCACGGTCTCGGGCGGTTCGAAGCGGCGGTCGCGGTCGCGCGGGGCAAGATCCGCGCGGCCAATGTGGTCGGTAGCACGGCAAAGGGTGGAAAAAGCGGCAAAAGTTCGACCGATTGAAAAAAATTAAAGACCGCATCGTAAAAGAGGTCTTGAAAACGATGCGGACGCACTTATGTTGAGTGCAGGTAGGAATTCAGAGCGGATCGCCGTACCGCCAGATGGGCAAAAACGGCGATTCCCGCAGCGATCAAAGTCAGGAGATTAGTAAAAATGGGCAAAATCATCGGTATCGACCTCGGCACGACCAACTCGTGCGTGGCGATCATGGAAGGCAATTCGGTCAAGGTGATCGAGAACTCGGAAGGTGCGCGCACCACGCCGTCGATCATCGCTTACATGGAAGACGGCGAGATTCTCGTCGGCGCGCCTGCGAAGCGTCAGTCGGTCACGAACCCGAAGAACACGCTGTACGCGGTTAAGCGCCTGATTGGCCGCCGCTTCGAAGAAAAGGAAGTGCAGAAAGACATCGCTCTGATGCCGTACAAGATCATGAAAGCCGATAATGGCGACGCATGGATCGAAGTGCGCGACCAGAAGCTCGCACCGCCGCAAATCTCCGCGGAAACGCTGCGCAAGATGAAGAAGACCGCTGAAGATTATCTCGGCGAGCCGGTCACCGAAGCGGTGATTACGGTTCCCGCGTACTTCAACGACAGCCAGCGTCAGGCAACCAAAGACGCAGGCCGCATCGCCGGTCTGGAAGTCAAGCGGATCATCAACGAACCGACCGCAGCCGCTTTGGCATTCGGTCTGGACAAGGCCGAAAAGGGCGACCGCAAGATCGCGGTGTATGACCTGGGCGGCGGTACGTTTGACGTCTCGATCATCGAAATCGCTGACGTCGACGGCGAAATGCAGTTCGAAGTGCTGTCCACGAACGGCGATACGTTCCTCGGCGGTGAAGACTTCGACCAACGCATCATCGATTACATCATCGGCGAGTTCAAGAAGGAACAAGGCGTCGATCTGTCGAAAGACGTGCTCGCGCTGCAACGCCTGAAGGAATCGGCTGAAAAGGCGAAGATCGAACTGTCGTCGAGCCAGCAAACCGAAATCAACCTGCCGTACATCACGGCCGACGCGTCGGGTCCGAAGCACTTGAACCTGAAGATCACGCGCGCCAAGCTGGAAGCGCTGGTTGAAGAGCTGATCGAACGCACGATCGAACCGTGCCGCATGGCGATCAAGGATGCAGGCGTGAAGGTCGGCGAAATCGACGACGTGATTCTGGTCGGCGGTATGACCCGCATGCCGAAGGTGCAGGAAAAGGTTAAGGAGTTCTTCGGCAAGGATCCGCGTCGTGACGTGAACCCGGACGAAGCTGTCGCCGTTGGCGCCGCGATTCAAGGCCAGGTTCTGTCGGGCGACCGCACGGACGTTCTGCTGCTCGACGTGACCCCGTTGTCGCTCGGCATCGAAACGCTCGGCGGCGTGATGACGAAGATGATCAACAAGAACACCACGATCCCGACCAAGCACGCACAGGTCTACTCGACGGCTGATGACAATCAGGGCGCCGTGACGATCAAGGTGTTCCAGGGCGAACGCGAAATGGCAGCGGGCAACAAGCTGCTCGGCGAGTTCAACCTCGAAGGCATTCCGCCGGCACCGCGCGGCACGCCGCAGATCGAAGTGAGCTTCGACATCGACGCGAACGGCATTCTGCACGTCGGCGCGAAAGACAAGGCGACCGGCAAGGAAAACCGCATCACGATCAAGGCGAACTCGGGTCTGTCCGAAGCCGAAATCGAGAAGATGGTGAAGGACGCCGAAGCGAACGCGGAAGAAGATCACAAGCTGCGTGAGCTGGCCGATGCCCGCAACCAGGGCGACGCGCTGGTCCACAGCACGAAGAAGGCGCTCACCGAATACGGCGACAAGCTGGAAGCCGCTGAGAAGGAAGCGATCGAAACCGCGCTGAAGGACCTCGAAGAAACGCTGAAGAGCGGTTCGAGCGACAAGGCAGCGATCGAAGCCAAGATCGAAGTGGTGGCCACGGCCTCGCAGAAGATGGGCGAGAAGATGTACGCCGACATGCAGGCTGCGCAAGGTGCCGAAGCTGCGGCAGCGGGCGCGGCAGGTGCGGGCGCATCGGCGGGCGGCGCGAGCCACCAGCAGCAGGACGACGTGGTCGACGCCGAGTTCAAGGAAGTGAAGAAGGACTAAAGCCGGGTCGCAATCTGACCGTAAAGCCGCACACAGCGATGTGTGCGGCCTGGCTGCAAAACGGTTTGCTCCCGTCTGGGTGCATGAACCTGCAAAGCGGTTATCGCGCCTGGTGAGCCTTTTTGGGCTCTCCGGGCACATTTGTTTTATGGAGGGCGTTGTTTGAGCCGCGTAAAAACGGCGTGAACGGCGGCCGGACGAGTCGCAAGACTCCAGCATTCAAGAGGAGCCACCGCGTCGCATTGCGCGAGTGGCGTTGAACCGATATGGCGAAACGGGATTACTACGAGGTTCTGGGCGTCGCAAAGAACGCGAGCGACGACGAAATCAAGAAGGCTTATCGCAAGCTTGCGATGAAGCACCACCCCGACCGCAATCCCGGCAACAAGGATGCGGAAGAGCATTTCAAAGAGGTGAAGGAAGCCTATGAAATGCTGTCGGACTCGCAAAAGCGTGCCGCGTACGACCAGTACGGCCACGCGGGCGTCGATCCGAACATGGGCGGCGCGGGTGCGCAGGGCTTCGGCGGTTTTGCCGATGCATTCGGCGATATTTTCGGCGACATCTTCGGCCAGGCGGCCGGCGGTGCCGCACGCGGCGGTGGCGGCCGCGCAGGCCCGCAGGTGTATCGCGGCGCCGATCTGCGCTACAGCATGGAAATCACGCTGGAACAGGCCGCGCATGGCTACGACACGCAGATTCGCGTGCCGAGCTGGGTGTCGTGTGAAATCTGTCACGGCTCGGGCGCGAAGCCCGGCACCAAGCCGGAGACTTGCCCGACCTGTAGCGGTTCGGGTTCGGTGCGGATGTCGCAGGGCTTTTTCAGCATCCAGCAGACCTGCCCGAAGTGTCACGGCACCGGCACCTATATCCCTGAACCGTGCGGACATTGCCACGGCGCGGGCAAGGTGAAGGAAACCAAGACGCTGGAAGTGAAGATACCGGCAGGTATCGACGACGGCATGCGTATCCGCTCAGCCGGCAACGGTGAGCCGGGTATCAATGGCGGTCCGTCGGGCGATCTGTACGTCGAGATTCACATCAAGCAGCACTCGGTGTTCGAGCGCGACGGCGACGACCTGCATTGCCAGATGCCGATTCCGTTTACCACGGCGGCACTCGGCGGCGAAATCGAAGTGCCGACCCTCGCGGGCCGCGCAAGCTTCACGGTGCCGGAAGGTACGCAGTCGGGCAAGACGTTCCGTCTGCGTGGCAAGGGGATCAAGGGGCTGCGTTCGAGCATCGCCGGCGATCTTTACGTGCATGTGCAAGTCGAAACGCCGGTCAAGCTCACCGAGTCGCAGCGCGAGTTGCTTCAGCAATTCGAGAAGGCCCTCGTGGAAGGCGGTGCACGGCATAGCCCGCAGAGCAAGAGCTGGTTCGATCGGGTGAAGAGCTTCTTCGATTAATAGCGGTTTGATGTGGCGGTAAGCATGACGGCAGATGAGCGCGACGCAGTGTTCGCGTTGCTCGACGATTGCGACGCGACGGCGGCGCGCCGTTCGAGTCGTCTGTACACGGGTTTTGTGCATGAACGGGTTTGCGCGGACGCCGCGCAACTCGAAGCCGTGTGCGAGACCGTAGCCGCGGACACACGGCGTGGTTTGCATGCCGTCGTGCTCGCCGACTATGAGTTTGGCCGGCATCTTCTCGACGGCGGCCTTCCTCACCAGGCATTGAAAAAAACGCAGCGTGGCGATGCCACGCTGCGTTTTTTATTGTTCGAACGTTGCGAGAAACTGTCGCGCGGCGAGGTTGACGCGTGGCTCATGGCGCGCGACGGCGGAGCAGCCGAGGCGTCGGTGGCGGGCACGGCGAATGTGCGCGCGAGCGTCGATCCAAAGCAATTCAACGAAGCAATCGAGGCGATCCATGCCGCCCTGCGTGCGGGCGATTCCTATCAGGTCAACTACACGTACCGGCTTGGTTTCGATGTATTCGGCTCGCCGACCGCGCTTTATCGGCGGTTGCGGGCTCGTCAGCCGGTTCCGTACGGTGCGCTGATCGCGTTATCGGGCGGCAACTGGGTGCTATCGTGCTCGCCGGAGCTGTTCATCGAGAAGGAAGGCGCTATGCTGCGCGCCCGTCCGATGAAAGGCACGGCGCCACGCTCGGAAGATCCTGTCGCGGATCGCGGCGCCGCCGATTTCCTCGCGAACGACCCGAAGAATCGCGCCGAAAACGTAATGATCGTCGACCTGTTGCGCAACGATCTGTCGCGGGTGGCGCAGACGGGTTCGGTCAGTGTGCCGGCGCTGTTTTCGGTCGAGCCGTATGCGTCGGTCTGGCAGATGACGTCGACGGTGCATGCGACGTTGCGCGGCAGCACGTCGTTCGCTGGCATCATGCGTGCGCTGTTTCCATGCGGCTCGATCACCGGTGCGCCGAAGCATCGTACGATGCAGTTGATCGAGGCGCTCGAAAGCACGCCGCGTGGCCTCTATACCGGCGCGATCGGCTGGCTCGATGCCACCACAAGCGAAAACGCATGCGGTGACTTCTGCCTGTCCGTCGCGATCCGCACGTTGACCTTAACTCCGACCACACAGCCGAGCGAACTGCAAGGCGAGATGGGTGTCGGCGCAGGCATCGTGCTCGACAGCGTCGCCGCCGACGAATATGCGGAGTGCCAATTGAAGGCCAGCTTTCTGACCGGCGCCGAGCCGGGTTTCGAGCTCTTCGAAACGATGTACGCGACGCGGGAAGAGGGCGTGCGGCATCTGTCGCGCCATCTCGCGCGACTCTCGGCGAGCGCCGCGACGCTGGGTTTCAAACTCGACGACGAAAACGAAATTCGCGCGCAAATCGCGGGGAAATGTGCGGCGTTGCCAACGCAAACGCCGCACCGCATGCGCCTCGCGTTGAGCAAAAACGGCGTGGTACAAATAACAGCAGCAGTGCTGACGCCGCTAGCCGACGCGACGGTCGGCGTGCTGCTCGGGCCGGATCACAATTTCCCCGTGACGGACGCCAACGATCCGCTGCTGCAACACAAAACTACCCGCCGCGCCGAATACGATCGCGGTTGGCGCGAAGCCGAAGCGAAGGGGGCTTTCGACACGCTGTTTTTCAACGAGCGCGGCGAGTTGACCGAAGGCGGCCGGTCGAACGTGTTTGTGAAGCTGGCGGGACGGTGGTGGACGCCGCCATTAGAGTCGGGCGTGCTGCCCGGAATCATGCGAGGTGTGCTGCTGGAGGATGCCGGCCTTCGCGCCGCTGAACGTGTGCTGACTCGAGTCGATGTGCAGAATGCCGAAGCGCTTCTGGTGTGCAACGCACTGCGAGGCGCGGTAAAGGCGCGCGTGCTGGGCTAAGGCAGGGATGGCTACCTGAGAAGGGCCGGCAGCTGAGACTTAAAGCCAGTCGCGCCGTCGCCTTTGACCGCCACGAGCCCCTGCGCCAGCTTAACTCTGGCGAACATGTAGCACGCGCATCACCCATCCGGACAGGCGTGCGCGCCAATTCGATTCCCGCACGTCACGCGGTGCGGTGGCGTGGTCGCGGATTCCCGCTACGTCGATCAGGCAAAAGGGGCTCATGGTCATCTCTCTTCGGCTCGCGGCAGCGCCGCATTAACAAGAAGACGAAGATAGACGACCGGGTTTTCGAGCGATATCGGACCGATCTCAAAACGGGCGCGAATCTGCCCGAATAGTCCTATACGTTTTCGGCGTTATTCAGAATGTATGCTCCGGCCCTGGGAACGAACCGTCCTTCACGGCGCGCACGTAGGCTTCCACGGCAGCCTGGATGCTGGGCTGCCCCTGCATGAAATCTTTTACAAAGCGCGGCCGCTTACCTGGGAAAATTCCTAGCATGTCGTGCAGCACCAGCACCTGACCTGAGCAATCCAGACCCGCGCCGATCCCGATCGTCGGAATCCGCAATTGCTTGGTGACTTCGCTCCCGAGCAGCGTCGGAATCGCTTCGATCACGATCAATTGAGCGCCCGCATTCTGCACGGCGAGCGAGTCGCGCAGTACCTGGCTTGCGCCGGCGTCGGTCTTGCCCTGCACCTTGAAACCGCCAAACGCATGCACTGATTGCGGCGTCAGGCCGACGTGCGCACACACCGGAATCGACCGTTCGACCAGAAAGCGCACTGTGTCCGCGAGCCACTCACCGCCCTCGAGTTTCACCATCTGTGCACCGGCGCGCATGAGTTCCACGGAGCTCCTGAAGGCGTCTTCCGGCGTACCGTATGTGCCGAACGGCAGGTCGGCAACGACCAGCGCCGAGGGCCGCGTCCGCGCGACGCTCGCCGTGTGATACGCGATTTCGCTGAGCGTGACCGGCAGCGTGGTGGTCTGGCCTTGCAGCACATTGCCGAGCGAGTCGCCGATCAACAGCACGTCGACGCCCGAGCGATCCAGCAGCGCGGCGAAGCTCGCGTCGTAACAGGTCAGCATGGCGATCTTTTCACCAGCGTCGCGCATTGCCTGCAGTTTCGGCACGGTGATGGCGCTCCGGCTCGCTTCCTGCAAATAGGTCATGGGGAAATCCGTTGGAAAGAAGAGCGGCGCGCCGCTTAAAGCGACGTGCCTTTGACAAAGAATTCCTTGCGGCCGCGCATGGTTTCGATGCGTTCGGCGAGTAGCGCAAGGTCCGCGTCCGAGTCGAGCGGATTCAGGTGTTCAGCGTTGACCGTCAGCACGGGCGTGCGGTCGTAGTGGTAGAAAAACTCGTTGTAGGCGTCACAGAGCGCGTGCAGATATGCGTCGGAAATCTGCAATTCCATCGGTACGGCGCGTTTCTGGATGCGTGCGAACAGCACTTCAGGACTGGCTTGCAGGTAGACCACGAAATCGGGCGCTGGCGCGCTCACGTCGATTCGCGCGGCGAGGGCGCGATAAAGCTGCCACTCGTCTTCCTGCAGTGTCAGACGCGCGAAGATGTCGTTCTTCTGCGTCATGAAATCGGCGATCAGCGGGGTGCCCGCCACGTGCGCGGCCGCCACTTCCTGGGCCTGCTGCGCGCGCTGCAAGGCGAAGTGCAATTGCGTGGGCAGCGCATAGCGCGTGGTGTCGCGATAAAAGCGTTCGAGAAAGGGATTGTCCTGCGGACGCTCGAACAGTTCCTGCATCGACCAGCGCTGGGCGAGCCGCCGCGCAAGCGAGGTCTTGCCGACGCCGATCGGCCCTTCGATCGCGAGATAGCCGAAGGGCGGTCGTAGTTGTGGTGCGGTGACGGTGAGTGGCGGCGAATTCATTCGCAACGGCCTTTGTCACCGGCGGCAGCGTCGGCGGTCAATGCATTTAGCATCGGACACTGGCACGGCCCCTTCACCTTTTCGATGCGTTGATCGCTTACGCGGCCCAGCAGCGCCTCGGCCCGGCCGTGTTGCGGAATGATCAGCGTTGGGTCGATCTCGACGAGCGGCACGAGTGCAAAGGCGCGTTCGATCAAACGTGGATGCGGCACGATCAGATCGGCTTCGTCGATCGATTGATCGCCGTATAGCAGGATGTCCAGATCGAGCGTGCGCGGGGCATTGCGAAACGGCCGTTCACGGCCGAACTGATGCTCGATCTTGTGGCATAGCGCTAGCAGATGCCGCACGGGGAGCGTCGTGTCGACCTTCACGACACAGTTGAAATAGTCGTCACCGCCCGCGTCGATCGGGGCAGTGCGATACAGGCTCGACTTCGCGAGCACGGAGATGGTGTGCTGTTGTGCCAGGCACACCACCGCGTCTTTCAGGGTCTGGCGCGCGTCCCCGAGATTCGCGCCGAGGCCGAGATAGGCAACCGTCATGGCATAACTTCCTGCAACTATCGTTCGACGGCAACAGCCAACGCTGTGTCAGTCTTCGTGCGGGCCGTCATGACCTGCATCGCTGGCTGTGCGTTCGGCTTGCGTGCCGCCCTCCATTCCGTCGCCCGGTTTGCGGTTCCTGGCGCCACTGCTGCGCCGCCGTCGTTTTCTGGGGCTTCGGTCCTTCCCGCCTTGCGTGAGCAAAGTCTCACGCGCAGCGACGTCTCCTTCGATGAACTCCGTCCACCACGCTCCGACCGACTCATCGAGTTCGCCCGATTCGCAGCGCAACAGGAGGAAATCATACCCCGCTCTAAATCTTTGGTGTTCCAGCAGCTTCAGCGCGCTTCTTCCCGAGCGTTTCTCGAGGCGCAGCTGCAGCCCCCAGATCTCGCGCATATCCGACGAAAAGCGCTTGTGGATCGCGAGTTTCTCGGTTTGCATGTCGAGAACTTCGTCCATCGCGCGATGCAGGGCCGGCACCGGATATTCACCGTTTGCTTCAAATTGCTGCCAGCGCGTCTGCACGTCGTGCCACAGCAGCGTGGCGAACAGGAAGCCGGGTGAAACGGGCTTGCCGGCACGCACGCGGGCGTCCGTGTTGCTTAGCGCGAGCGTGATGAATTTCTCGCCGATCGGCTGCTCCAGCACCACGTCGAGCAGCGGCAACAAACCGTGATGCAGGCCTTCCTGGCGCAGACGTTTCAAACAGGCAAGCGCATGGCCCGACAGCATCAGCTTGAGCATCTCGTCGAACAGACGCGCGGCCGGCACGTTGTTGATCAGATCGGCCATTTTGGCGATCGGTGCGCGGGTCGTGTCTTCGATCTCGAACTCGAGCTTGGCGGCAAAACGCACCACACGCAGCATGCGCACCGGGTCCTCGCGATAACGCGTGGCCGGGTCGCCGATCATGCGCAACAGACGTGCGCGCATGTCGGCCATGCCGTTGTGATAATCCAGCACGGTTTGCGTGGCCGGATCGTAGTACATCGCGTTGATCGTGAAGTCGCGGCGCGTGGCGTCTTCGTGCTGCTCGCCCCAGACGTTGTCGCGCAGCACGCGGCCGCTGGCGTCCACGGCGTGCGTGCGGCGGTCGAGCTCGTCGCGTTTCAGGCGGCGCGGCGGCGCGGCGTCGGCTGCGGGCGGATCGACCAGCGCGCGGAACGTGGAGGTTTCGATGATTTCCTGGCCGAACTGCACATGCACGATCTGAAACCGGCGGCCGATGATGCGCGCGCGGCGGAACAGTTTCTGCACCTGTTCGGGCGTGGCGTCGGTTGCGACGTCAAAGTCTTTCGGCTTGATGCCGAGCAGCAGATCGCGCACCGCACCGCCGACGATAAACGCGCGATGCCCCGCTTCCTGCAGACCCTCGGTGACGCGAATCGCGTTCCTCGAGATTAGCGACTGATCGATGCCATGCACGTCGTGCGGAATGATGACCGGCACGTCGGGATCCCGCACGGTTCTGGCGGCAGGGCGCGCCGGTTTGCGGCGCGCTTTGGTAGCGCTGGACGCATTGCGTGCCGGCGCCTCGCCGGCTTCGTCTGCTTCGGCGGGCGGGGTGTCGTCAGCGGGCGCCGGGTCCTGGCCGAATAGCTTGCGGATAAGTTTTTTGATCACGAGGGTTGAAAGAGTTCGAGGATGCGCCAGCCTTTGGCCTGCGCATGGGCGCGCAATGTGTCGTCGGGATTGGTCGCGATCGGATCGGTGACCTTGTCGAGCAGGGGGATGTCGTTGTGCGAGTCGCTATAGAAATAGCTGTGCTCGAAGTCGCTCCAGGTCTTGCCGAGCGATGCCAGCCACGCCTCGGTACGGACGATCTTGCCTTCCTTGTAGCTCGGCGTGCCGGTGGGGCGGCCGGTGTACGGCGAATGCGGCTGGCCGTCGACGGTTTCCGCTTCGCAGGCAATCAGCGCGTCGACCCCGAACGCCTGCGCGATCGGGCGGGTGATGAATTCGTTGGTTGCGGTGACCACGCAGCAGAGATCGCCGGCTTCACGGTGCTCCCTGACCAGTTCCAACGCGACCGGAAAGATCGCCGGCTTGATCACTTCATGCATGTACTGCGCGTGAAGTTCGGCAAGCTGTGCGCGCGTGTATTTCGCGAGCGGCGTGAGCATGGCGATCAGATAAGCGTGAATGTCGAGCTTGCCGGCTTTGTAGTCGGCGAAAAAGCGGTCGTTTTCACGAGCGAAGTTTTCGGCGTCGACCATGCCTTGTTTCACCATGAAGCGGCCCCATTCGTGGTCGCTATCGGTGGGAATGAGGGTGTGGTCGAGGTCGAAGAGTGCGAGGTTAGCCATGGGGGCCTATTTTACTTGAAGCGGCGGCGGGGACGCGGATGAGGCGGATGAAGGGGGCGCCCCTCGCCGATCGTCGGCGTCGGGCGAGGCCAGCATGGTGCGCAGGAGCGGCAGTGTAACCGCGCGTTTCTGTTCGAGCGAGAAGCGGTCGAGCGCGTCGAGCAGGGCCATCAGGCTCGGCATATCGCGGCGAAAATGCGTGAGCAGGTAGGCGGGGACGTCGTCGGCGAGCATGATGCCGCGCTCGCGCGCCGCGTGTTTGAGCACCGCGGCCTTGCCCTCGTCCGGCAGCGGTGCGAGGTGAAACACGAGGCCCCAGCCGAGACGGGTGCGCAGATCCTCGCGCACGGTCATGCCGATCGGCGGCGCATTGCCCGCGGCGACCAGCGCGCTGGTGGGGTGTGCGCGCACTTCGTTGAACAGGTTGAACACGGCGATCTGCTGCGCCGCCGAGAGGCCGTCGCAATCGTCGATCGCATACAGCGCGACGCGCGGGTCGAACGTGAAAGCGGCGAGGCTGCTCTGCGGACCGGCAAAACGTGCATGACCCGGCGGCGCTTCGTGGACCAGCGCCTGCAACAGATGCGTGCGGCCGCTGCCGGCTTCGCCCCATACATAGAAGGTGCGATCGGCCACTGGCCCGGCCGCGAGCGCGTTGTCGAGCTCGCGCAGCCGCGTGACCAGCTCGGCGTTGGCGCCGGCGAAGAAATTGTCGAATGTCGATGGTGGCGGGGTGCCGAGATCGAGCGTCAGTTGACGAAGCACAGTAGGTTAATGCCGAAAATGAGGCTTAAGGCCGCAAACGGCCCGGATTTCGGGCCCTAAAACGTCCGTGAACAGTCAATGAGCAGTCAATGAGCAGTCAGTGACTCAGTTATTGTAAAGCGTGCTCGTCAGATAGCTTTGACGCAACTCGCGCATGGCTACCGACAGAATGGCGCTGACCGGCAACGCCAGCAACACGCCGAAAAATCCGAACAGTTGACCGAACGCGAGCAACGCGAAGATGACCGCGAGGGGGTGCAGACCGATCCGTTCGCCGACGAGGCGCGGCGTGAGATAAAAGCTCTCCACGATCTGGCCGACGCCGTAAATCAGCGCGACCGCGCCGAAGCCGTACCAGTCGCCGAACTGTAGCAGCGCCGCGAGCAGCGCCAGCGCGAGACCGGTTGCAAAACCGATGTAGGGGATGAACACGGCGAGGCCCGTGAAAATACCCACCGGCAGCGCGATCTCGAAGCCGGCGATGGTCAGCGCAATCGCATAATAGACCGCGAGCACACCCATTACGAGCAGCTGGCCGCGCAGGTATTGCGACAGCATCTGGTCCATGTCGCGCGCGAGTTGCAGCGTCTTGTCGAGCCAGCGGCGCGGCACCACGATCTGCATGCGAGCGAGCATGCGGTTCCAGTCATACAGCAGATAAAACAGCACGAGCGGCACCATCACGAGGTTGCCGACCACCGTCATCATCACGTTGCCGCTGGTGCGAACGGAGGTCCATACATACAGCGCGACCTGCTGCGCGCTGCCTTCGAGCTGGCCCATCACGAGATCGCGGATGCTGGCGAAATCGAGCGAGTCGGCGAGGCCCAGCAGCGCAAGCTTGGGTTGCAGCCAGGCGCTTACGTGGGTGAACAGCACGGGCACCTGCTGTTTCAGTTGCGGCCCTTCTTTCTGGATGACGGCCAGCACCAGCAGCACGAGCAACGTCATCATCAAGGAGAAGACCAGCATCATCAGCAAGGCGGCGAGTCCGCGCGGCACGCGCCGGCGCACCATCCACGCTACGCCCGGTTGCAGAATGTACGCGAGAATGGCGCCGAGCAGGAACGGCGTGAGGACCGGGCTCAGTAGCCAGAGCAGAATGCCGACGCCCAGCGCGATCGCCAGCCAGATAAAGGCGCGGCGCTGCACAGGCGTCAGGATCGAGGAGTTCTGTTGCAAAGTTATTTCCCTGGTGTCGTCGTGACCGGAGGATTCAGGATGATTCAAATTCCAGCCAGCCGGCCGGCCAGCATCGGGTAAAATCGCATTTTACCGACCTTCTTGCTCTTCCCCATGAATCAACCGAAATCCGCCTCTGACGCCCAAGGTTTGTCGTATCGCGACGCCGGCGTGGACATCGACGCGGGCGACGCCCTTGTCGACGCGATCAAGCCCTTTGCCAAAAAGACGATGCGCGACGGCGTACTGGGTGGCATCGGCGGGTTTGGCGCGCTGTTTGAAGTGCCGAAGAAATACAAGGAACCGGTGCTGGTTTCGGGCACAGACGGTGTCGGCACCAAGCTGCGCCTCGCATTCCAACTGAACAAACACGACACCGTCGGCCAGGATCTGGTGGCGATGAGCGTGAACGACATCCTGGTTCAGGGCGCCGAGCCGCTGTTCTTCCTCGATTATTTCGCTTGCGGCAAGCTGGACGTCGGTACCGCGGCAACGGTCGTGAAGGGTATCGCGCATGGGTGCGAACTGTCGGGCTGCGCGCTGATCGGTGGCGAGACGGCTGAAATGCCGGGCATGTATCCGGACGGTGAATACGACCTGGCCGGTTTTGCGGTCGGCGCGGTGGAAAAGAGCAAGATTATCGACGGCAGCACGATCGCCCCGGGCGATGTGGTGCTGGGCCTTGCTTCCAGCGGCATCCATTCGAATGGTTTTTCGCTGGTGCGCAAGATCATTGAGCGTGCGCAGCCGGATCTGAATGCGGATTTTGATGGCCGCTCGCTGGCCGATGCGCTGATGGCGCCTACGCATATTTATGTGAAGCCTTTGCTGGCCTTGATGCAGCAGATCGCTGTGAAGGGTATGGCGCACATCACCGGCGGTGGTCTGGTCGAAAACATTCCGCGCGTTTTGCGCGAAGGTCTGACGGCTGAGCTGGATCACAGCAGCTGGCCGATGCCGCCGCTGTTCTCGTGGCTGCAAAAGCACGGCGGCGTGGCGGATGCGGAAATGCACCGCGTGTTCAACTGCGGGATCGGCATGGCGGTGGTGGTTGCCGCGGCTGATGCTGACGCTGCGATCGCATCTTTGTCGGCGGCTGGCGAGCAGGTCTGGAAAATCGGCGTGATTCGCGAAAGCGCGGCTGGTGAAGCTCAGACGGTGGTGGTCTAACTAAGCCAGCTTGACCTTAAGCAGCCTGACTTAAGGCTGGGTTTGCCTGCGCGACGTACAGAAAGAATGCGCCGCGTGGGCAAAACCTCAAACTAGCTCTTCAATCAAGCTCACGACCTGCCCAGTAGCATTGGGGTCGCAGCAATCAACAACAACCCGCTCTGTCATGCTGCGCAGCCATGTGAGCTGCCGTTTGCACAATTGCCGGGTAGCAAACACCCCCTTGTCCCGCATGGTCGAGTAATCGACCGCCCCGTCGAGATATTCCCAAGCCTGCCGATATCCCACGCAGCGCATGGACGGCATCTCGGGCAGCAAATCCCCGCGCGCGCGCAATTTCACCACTTCGTCGATAAAGCCGTCGGCCAGCATGGCGTCGAAGCGCTTTTCGATGCGCGCATGCAGCCAGCTCCGATCGGATGGCTCAAGCGCGATTGGCACAAAGCGCCACGCCAAAGCGGCGTCATCCGTTCGAGCGGGTGCGGCCAGCAAAGCGGACATTGCCTGCCCGGTCAGCATGAAAACTTCGAGCGCGCGTTGAATCCGCTGCGAATCGTTCGGCGCCAGACGCGCAGCCGTAACGGGATCGACGGCGGCAAGCCGCGCATGCATTGCTGGCCAGCCATCGCGTGCGGCGTCGGCGTCGAGTGTCGCGCGCACGTCGGCATCGGCGGCGGGCAGGTCGTTTAGCCCTTGCGTGAGCGCCTTGTAGTACAGCATCGTCCCGCCGACCAGCAACGGCAGCCGCCCGCGCGCGCTGACCTCGCCAATCAGGCGCAACGCGTCGCTGCGAAATTCCGCCGCCGAATATGCGTCCGTCGGATCGACAATGTCGATCAGATGATGCGGCGCCACCGCGCGTTCTTCCGCCGACGGCTTAGCAGTGCCTATATCCATCTCGCGATACACCAGCGCCGAATCGACACTGATGATTTCTACCGGTCGCCGTGCGGCCAGCGCCAGCGCGGCGGCGGTTTTACCGGATGCGGTCGGGCCGAGCAGGCAGGGAATCGGCGTGGGTGTGCGTGAAGTGCTTGAGGTCATGGGCAAGACGACGCGCGCCAAGTCAACTTGATCAGGCGCACCGTCATTGCCCACGCATGAACAGCCGATCGAGATCGGACAGCGTCAACTGATACCACGTCGGACGCCCGTGGTTGCATTGGTCGGCGCGCTCGGTTGCTTCCATCTGACGCAGGAGGGCATTCATTTCGTCGAGCGTTAGACGGCGGTTCGCGCGCACCGCGTGATGGCAGGCGAGTGTGCCGAGCAGTTCGTGCTGACGCTCCGTCAATACGCGTGAACCGCCGAACGCATGCAGGTCCGTGAGGACCGCACGGGCCAGCGCCTGCAGATCGGCGTCTTTCAGCAACGCCGGCACGGCGCGGATCGCGAGCGTGGTCGGCGACAGTACGGCGAGGTCGAAGCCGAGTGCGTCCAGCGTGTCGCGCTCTTCTTCGACCGTGCCGATTTCGATCGGATCGGCCTGCATCGTTTGCGGAATCAGCAGCGGCTGCACGGCAATCGTGCGATCGGCCAGCGCGTTCTTGAACTGCTCGTACAGGATGCGCTCGTGCGCGGCGTGCATATCGACAATCACCAGCCCATACGCGTTCTGTGCGAGCACGTAGATGCCGTGAATCTGGCCAAGGGCGAAGCCGAGCGGCTGTTCGTCCGAGGCATTGAACGCAGGCGACGCGTATGGCGATGAGGTGTTGTACGGGGACGGCGCTTCCGTAGCCGAGTCGCGCGCTTCGAAGAGCGTCGCGCCTTCCGCTGTGCCCGTGTTCGTGTCTCTACGGCCGAAGAGGGCGTCGTAGAAGGCCAGCGGTTGGGCAACCGGCAGTGTGCCTTGCGTCATGCGCGCCTGGCGCATCCAGGTATTGCCCGGCTGCGAGGATCCGGATCCGCTAGCAAAGCCGCCGAAGCTGCCTGCACCTGCACCTGCACCTGCACCTGCACCTGCACCTGCACCGGTGCCAAAACCACCGCCGCCTCCAGCACCCGCACCGCCGAGCGGTGTAGCGCCGAACGAAGCCGGCCCACCCGGCGACGCTTCCAGATGCGCTGCATGGCCACCGGCTGTCGTTTCGGGCGAGGCGCCCGCGTGCCGCGCCAACGCACGCTGCACGGCGTGGAACACGAACTGGTGAATCGAGCGGGAATCGCGAAACCGCACTTCGATTTTGGACGGATGCACGTTCACGTCGACCGCTTCTGGCGGCAGATCGAGAAATAGTACGTAGGACGGATAGCGGTCGCCGTGCAGCACGTCTTCGTAGGCGGCGCGCACGGCGTGCGTGAGCAGCTTGTCGCGCACGAACCGGCCATTGACGAAGAAATACTGCTGATCGGCGCGTCCGCGGCTCGCGGTCGGCAGGCCTGCGCAGCCGTAGACGGCGAGCGGTCCAGCGGATTCGTCGAGCGGCAAATGAGCCGTCGCAAAGGTTTCGCCGAGGATCTTGGCGACGCGCACGGGCGGTTCGCTGGCGTTCCAGTGTTCGACCGCCTTACCGTTATGCAGGACCGAAATCGCCACATCCGGCCGCGCCAGCGCAGCACGGCGAATCTGTTCGAGGCAATGACCGAGTTCGGTCTGCTCGCTTTTGAGGAATTTGCGGCGTGCGGGCGTATTGAAGTACAACTCGCGGACTTCGATCGTGGTGCCCTGGGTGCCCGCAGCGGGGCTCAGCACGCCCGTCTGCGCGTCGACGCGCACGGCGTGCGGCGCGTCAGCCGTGCGGCTCGTGATGGCCATTTGCGCGACGGATGCAATCGATGCCAGCGCCTCACCGCGAAACCCCAGCGTTGCAACCGCTTCCAGTTCGGCGAGCGAGCGGATCTTGCTGGTCGCGTGACGCATCAGCGCGAGCGCGAGTTCGTGTTCGGGGATGCCGCAGCCGTCGTCGGTGATCGAGATGCGTTTGACGCCGCCTTCGTCAAGCAGGATACGCAGCGTCTGCGCGCCGGCGTCGAGCGCGTTTTCCAGCAATTCCTTGACCACCGAGGCCGGCCGTTCGACCACTTCGCCGGCGGCAATCTGGCTGATCAACTGATCGGGCAAGGGCTGGATCGCCCGCAACGGGCGTGGGACGGGCGCGGCGGCGGAAACTGCGGCCGCGTCGGCGGTGCCGGCAGGCGTTTCGGAGAATTCTGACATGGCGAAATTATAGCGATTCGGCGCGAACAGGCTGGATGCGGGCCGAAGCCAGGAATCGCCGCGGTCTCGCACTCGAGGACTGCAGAACTGCCGAATCGCCGCACGGCGTCGAAATTGTCCGCACACGGCAGTTTTTTAATCGCAGCCGGGCACTTTCGGTATCATGACGCGGTCAATTTCCGGCGGCGAGCACATGCGTTCGCTACTCATCGCCCGCAAGGCTGCTGACGCGGCCGCTCCCGCCACGCTCACATTCGCTTAATAAAGGACGCTTTTTGGACACGCTGCTACAGTTCGCCAATCTTGTCTTGCACATCGACAAGTTTCTGGGAGTCTTTATTCACGAGTACGGCGCCTGGGTGTACGCGGTGCTGTTTCTGATCGTGTTCTGCGAAACCGGGCTGGTCGTGCTGCCATTTCTGCCGGGCGATTCGCTGCTGTTCATCGGCGGCGCTTTTTGCGCGACTGGCGAAATGAATCTCGGTTTGCTGATTGTGCTGCTGCTCGTCGCGGCGGTCGTCGGCAACACGGTGAACTATATGGTCGGGCGGTCTATCGGGCCTCGGGTGTTCAATTCGCACATCCCTTTCCTTGAACGCTTCCTCGACCGCAGCGCACTGCAGAAGACTCATAACTTCTACGAGAAGCATGGCGGCAAGACCATCGTGCTGGCGCGTTTCATTCCGGTGGTGCGGACTTTCGCCCCATTCGTGGCGGGTGCGTCGGAGATGACGGTTAGCCGATTCCAGCTTTTCAATGTGCTGGGTGCGCTGTTCTGGGTGTTGTTGCTGGTGTTCCTCGGTTACTTCTTTGGCAACATTCCGTTCATCCGTCAGTATTTGAACCTGATCGTGCTGGTGGGTATCGGCGCGGCCGTGGTGCCGGTTGTGCTCGGCGCGCTGTGGAAAGTGACGCGCAAGAACGCCGCAGCCAAGTCGGGCAACCACTAAGGCTTCACGTAATAAGAAGCTGAACGAACAAACGGCGTCGCGAATTTCGCGACGCCGTTTTCGTTTGCGGTCTGGCTTCCGATCAGTTGAAGCGCTGATCTGGCGAAAAACGCTTCACCTTAGCGGACGTCGGCCTTGATCCCGAGACCTAAACCTAAGCCCCGATCATGCTCAACTGACGATACGCGGAGCAATCGGCGTTTCCGGTGTCGGATAGCCTGCATCCTTGAAGGTCTGGATGATCGCGCGGTTGGTGTCGAAGTAGACCTGCCAGTAATGGTCGGTGTGCGTGTAGGGCCGCACGCACAGCAACGGTCCTTCCGGCGTGAAGCTCAACACTTCGATATCCGGTGCGGGACTCTCGGCCACGTTCGGGATCTGCGTAACGGCCGCCTTTAACCGGACCATCGCATCCGTAGGATCGACGCCGTTTGCAATCTTCGCGGTCAACTCGACGCGCCGCACAGGCAATGCGCTGTAGTTCGAGATTGTGTCCGAAAAGATCTTGTTGTTGCCCACAATGGTTACCACATTGTCGGGCGTCACGATGGTCGTGCCGAACAGGCCCAGTTCCGAGACCGTGCCCGTGACGCCGCCCGCCATCACGAAGTCCCCCACCTTGAACGGCCGCAGCACCTGCATGAAGATGCCTGCCGCGAAGTGGGCGAGCAAGCCGCCCCACGCCGTGCCGATTGCAAGGCCGAGGCCGGCGAGCAGCGCGGCGAACGAGGTGGTCTGGACACCGAACACCTGCAGAATCGCGAGGATCAGCAGCAGATTCAGCAGTGCGCCGAGAATCGAACCGAGGTAATGAGCGAGTGTTGGATCGACGCGGCCATTTTTCGCCAGCAGCTTGCGAAGCAAGCCGGTGATGAGGCCGATGACCCACCGGCCGACGATCCACAAGACAATTGCGCCGAGTACCTTGGTGCCGAGGTCGATGCCTCGGGTCATGATGAATACGCGTACGGTTTCGAGATCCAAGATGTTCCTCGCTGGTTGAGTTGCCTTCGACTGATTGAACGGCGGTGGTGCAATACAGCGGCAAATGCCCGGCGACGGGCGCACACGGTAAATCTCGATCTTCGAAAGTTATATGCGACGGCGCGCACAACCGCAAGGACCGTTCCTGTTGATGATGCGGATTGCGTAATGGAAGAAAACGGGCTGCGTGGGGTTACATCGGCAGATGAGATTCGGAATACGGGGACGTGCGAATGACCAGTGCGTCGTGGTTAGTTTTGACGGTGCGTGCGCGACGTGTCACGTAACGCAACGCCAATGCGGCAATCGCCGCAAGCGCATACGCGCCGGCGCGTTCGAAGAACGCGGTCGGCGTGCTGAATCTGCCGTAGCGGCTCTGCGCATCGGCGAACACGAGAAAGGTCAGCGCGGCGTCGAGCAGTAAGGCCGACACCGCCATCGCCACGAAAATGTGCGCACCATTGAGCGCGGCGCCGGGTACGAGCCGGTTGCACAGATGACATGCGCCCAGCACGATAGCGAGCAAAACAAGGTTCGAGACGAGGCCGAGCAGAAAATTGGTCATGTTGACGGAATGAAAGCGCAGGGTCTGCGGCGTTGCCAAAGCGTCTGCTCACGCAGCGTTGCAGCGCGATTCGCAGAATCGGCGGCGATCATTGCACGTCTTTATGTCTCAATAAATATCAATGTTCGGAGTCCGTTATATCTGTTCGGAATCGAAGAAACGTGATGTAGGAGAGGGCTTGTGGTTGCGTGGGGCTTTGTGATTGGCGTTGTGAGAATGCTTCGCGTGCGTGTAAAGAGTGCGGCGATTTCGTTCCCATTTCATCGATTTCACGGTTTACGCTCGTCGCTCAAACGACGTTTTTGCGACGTCATTCGATTGGGGAAATACGAGCGCTACGGGGTGAACGGTGAGGGCGTGATTCGCCGGGACTTCGCGCGAATTCGAGCTGCAAAAAGAAAAGGGCTTGCGACGCTGACGCGTGCAAGCCCTTGAATCTTTTGGTAGGCCGTACGGGATTCGAACCTGTGACCAACGGATTAAAAGTCCGCTGCTCTACCAGCTGAGCTAACGACCCAAAAGAGAAGCGAGATTATAGCGATGACACCAGCAGGTTGTCAACCCATGGTGGTTGGTCGAGTTTTCTGCACTTCAGATAGTGAAAAGCCCGAGGTATCACTACCCCGGGCTTTCCAGCGAGAGGCGCGCGTGACTATTGATTTGAAGACTGCGTGGCCACTGCGCGTTACGTCAACTGCCAAACCTTATACGACTGCCTGAACGACTACTTGATCTGCGACAGCTTGCTCTGGGCTGACTGCGCGACATCCGAGCCACTGTACTGCGCGACGATCTGCTCCAGCGTCTTCTTGGCCGCAGCCTTCTGACCTTGCTCGAGCTGATTGTTCGCAATCGCCAGCAACGCCTCCGGCGCACGCGGATGCTGCGGATACTTGGCCACCACACCTTGCCAGGTCGCCGTCGAGCCCTTGTAGTCACGCAGCGCATACAGCGCGTTGCCGAGCCAGTACTGCGCGGTCGGCTGGTAAGGGCTGTTCGGAAACTTGGCGATGAAGCTGCGGAACGACGCCGCCGCATTCTTGAAGTCGCCGTTGCGGAACTGCTGTGAAGCCGCGTTGAACGAATCGGTTTCACCCGGCTGCACCTCACCCTGGACGCCGTCCACCGTCTGTTGCTGCGGCTCGAATTTCTTCAGCCGCGTGTCCAGATCGGTGTAGTAGTCCTTCTGCTGCTTTTGCAGCGTGGTGAGTTGGTTGCCCATATCTTCGTTCTGCCCACGCAGCGTCGCGACCTGCTGATTCAGCTGATCGAGGCGGTTGGACTGATCGAGGATAGTGCGTTGTGCGGCCGACAGCTGGCTCGACAGGCTATCGGTCTTCGAACGCAGATCGAGAATGGCCTGACGGGCCTGATCGTCGTCGAAGATGCCCGCATGAGCAGGCACAGCCGCGAAGGCCGTGCCCGCGACGCAGGCCGCTGCGGCAAACCGCAGCCAGGAGAAACGATGCGTCATTCGGCTCATCACCTGTTACTTACTGTTGGTACACGAGGTCGGCGCGGCGGTTTTGTGCCCACGACGATTCGTCATGACCGGTCGCTTGCGGCTTTTCCTTGCCGAGGCTCACGGCTTCCATTTGCGAGTCCGTCACGCCCATCAGCGACAGCGAACGGCGAACCGCTTCTGCACGCTTCTGGCCGAGTGCCAGGTTGTATTCGCTGGTGCCGCGTTCGTCGGTGTTGCCCTGGATCAGGACGTGACGTTGCGGATGGCTCTTCAGGTATTGCGCGTGTTGTTGCAGCAGCGATTGATAGTCGTCCTTGACCGAGTAGCTGTCGAAGTCGAAGTAAATGCTGCGCTTGGCGAGCGGGCTGTTCGGATCGTTCAGCGGATCGACGTTGACCTGAGCGACATCGGTCGGATTCGGTTGCGTCGAAACTGCACCACCCTTGTTAGCGTTTTCGTCGAGCTTGACGCCCGAGTGACATGCGGCCAGCGCACCGACCATCAATACGGCAAATGCGAAACGAAGTTTTGACATCATTTTGTTACTCTCCTTGTGTTGTTGCATGAACGTTACTGCATAAACGGGCCCCAGGATGGCTCGCGTACGCTGCCACCCTGAACGGACAGGACCTGCCGAGTGCGACCGTCGGTCGATACTGCGGCCAACACGCCACGGCCGTTCACCTCTGTGGCGTAAAGAATGTACTGACCGTTCGCCGCGAAGCTCGGCGATTCGTCGTGTGTGGTGTCCGTCAGGCCTGTTGCCGTGTTGCCTTGCAGGTCCTGGATATACAGCTTGAAGCCGCCGCCGACGCGCGAGATGTAGGCGAGCTGCTTGCCGTCCGGGCTCACGCGCGGGCTGGTGTTGTAGCTGCCCGTGAAGGTCACGCGTTGCGCGGCGCCGGCGTTTTCGCCCTGGGCCGACATCTTGTAGATCTGCGGTTGACCGCCGCGGTCGCTGGTGAAATAGATCGACTGACCGTCAGGAGAGAAGCACGGTTCGGTGTCGATAGAGCTGCCTTGCGTCAGACGCCGCAGGCCGCTGCCGTCCGCATTGACGGCGAAAATCTGCGTGTTGCCTGTGCGTGAGAGCGCGACGGCCAGCGTGCGGCCATCCGGCGACCATGCCGGCGCACTGTTGTTACCCTTCTGGTCCGATACGACCACGCGACGGCCCGTAGGCAGATCGTGGATGTAGACGATCGGCTTCTTCTTTTCGAACGAAACGTAAGCGACCTTTGTGCCGTCAGGCGACCAGGCGGGCGAGATGATCGGCTCGGGGCTCGACAGCGCGATGTGCGCGTCCTGGCCGTCCGAATCGGAGATCTGCAACTGATAACGGCCACCGGTCTTGATGACGTACGAGAGGCGCGTGGCGAACACACCGCGGCCGCCCATCAGCTTCGCGTAGATATAGTCCGCGACTTTGTGCGCGCTCATGCGCAAGCCGCTTTCCGGGCTCACCAGCACGAGGCCGCCCAGGCTTTCGCCCTTGACGGTGTCGTACAGTTTGAAGCGCACTTCGTACTGGCCGTTCGGCAAGCGGTTGACGCTGCCTGACACGAACGCGTTGGCGCCCTTGGCCTTCCAGCTGCCGAGGTCGACGGAATCGGTTTCTGCGACCGGCGTGCTGCCCGCGTCGATATTCGTGAATTTGCCGCTGCGTTGCAGATCCTGACGCACGATCGTACTGACCTGCTGCGGCGAGTTCGCTTCATTGGCGAAATTCGCCGTTGCGATCGGAAACTGGGTGGACCCGACGCCTGTCACGAGGACGTTGAGTTGTGCGTGGGCGGCGCCGCCGACGGCGATCAGGCACGATGCTACGAGTGTCCGCAGGCCTAGCTTGGTCATCAAACTCATGCTGAATGGTTTCCCCAAAAACGGTTTTACTAACACTTCATGACAGCAGAGAGACCCGAAAACAACTAATTCGTTCCCGGGTGCGCCGCGCTGGGCGGGGCGCGGCGTCTGCTGTCAACTGACTGTCAAACTGTTGCAATCAACCTGCCGGGCGCAACGTAATCTTGAAGCTGGTTGGCGTCTTCCCGTCGATGTCCTGAGGCATCGGATTGGAACGCTGGACGGCCCGCAACGCCGCATCGTCCCACGCCGGGTTACCGCTGCTGTGCGCGATCTGCGCGTCCAGCAACGTGCCTGTCGGCGAGCAGCGCACGGAGATGACGGTCTCCAGACCTTCCGTTTCGCCACCCCACGAGATGTTCGGACGCACCACACGGCGCACCTTGTCCGCGTAACCCGGCGATGTCGCCGTGCCACCCGAGCCGCTACCCGTGCCGCTCTTCGCTAGTCCATTGCCGGTCGAGCCAGGTGCGCCTGCAGAACCTTGCATCTGGGCAAGCCGCGCACGACGCTCCGCATCCAGCTTCTTGGCTTGCGCCGCTGCATCGGCCTGCGCCTTGGCCTTCGCTGCTTTCTGCGCATCGGCCTTCTTCTGCGCCTCAGCGTCGGCCTGTTTCTGCTGTTCCTGCTGCTGCTTCTGCTGATCGGCCAATTGCTGTTGTTTCAGCTTGTCGGCCTGCTGCTGTTGCTGTTGTTGCAACTGTTTCTGCTTGGCAGCCGCGGCTTTTTGCGCAGCCTGATCGGCTGCCAGTTGCTGCTGGCGCTTCGCCTCGGCTTCCTGCTGGGCTTGCAGCTTCTGCTGACGCAGTTGCTCGGCCAGTTGCGCCTGACGGGCCGCTTCCTGCTGCTGGCGTTTCTTTTCCTGCAGCGCGATGTCGGCCTGTTCGTCCGGTAGCGGCGCGGCAGGGGCGACAGGAACGGGCGGCGGCGGGGGCGGGCGCGGAATCGCCGAATCCGGCACCTCGGTCCACAGTTCTGCTTCCGCGCCTTCAGGCGTGCTGTTCTGCCATTGAATGCCGTGATACAGGAAGAACCCGAGCAGCGCGTGCATCACCAGGGCGAACACAAAGGCTCGCCAGGTGCCGCGTTCACGCGGCGGCTGAAGCGGGTATTCGGAATTCTTGCGGATCATTGTGATTTGACGAGCAATCCAACGCGCTTGACACCTTGAGCTTTCAACTCGGACATCACGTTCATCACGACTTCGTACTTCACGGTCTTGTCGGCGGCGATCACGACAGGCTGATCAGGGTGCGACTGCGCGCGGTCGGCGATAAAGCCGTGCAGATCGGCCTTGGTCATGTCTTCCTGCTGCTGCGCGCCCGCGTCATCCTTGTATTTGACGCTCATATTGCCGTCCGCGCGAATATTGACGATCACCGGCGGGGTCTGCTGCTGAGGCGCGGCGCCGCCGACGGTCGGCAGATTGACGATCGACGGGGCGACGAGCGGCGCAGTCACCATGAAGATCACGAGTAGCACGAGCATCACGTCGATGTACGGCACGACGTTGATGTCGGCCATCGCGCGGCGCTGACGGGAGCCGCGCATGCTGGAGGAAGAGCCTGCCATCGTGGACTCCTTACTGTGCCTGGCGCTGCAGAATGTTCGAGAATTCTTCGATGAAGGTCTCGAAGCGGATCGCCAGACGGTCGATGTCGTGTGCGTAGCGGTTGTAGGCGACCACGGCCGGAATCGCGGCGAACAGGCCGATTGCGGTGGCGGTCAGTGCTTCGGCAATACCGGGAGCGACGTTCGCAAGCGTAGCCTGCTGCACGTTGGCAAGGCCGCGGAACGCGTTCATGATCCCCCACACCGTGCCGAACAGACCGATATACGGGCTGACCGAGCCGACCGATGCGAGAAACGCCAGGTTTGCCTCGAGCACGTCCATTTCACGCTGGAACGCGGCGCGCATGGCGCGGCGCGCGCCGTCGAGAATCGCGCCTGAATCGTTCAGGCGTTTTTCCTTGCCCTTCAGGAATTCGCGCATGCCGGACTCGAAAATCCGTTCCAGTGCGCCGATCGTGTGGCGATTGTTGGCGGCGCTCTGGTAGAGCGCCTGCAGGTCGCCACCCGACCAGAAATCGCGTTCGAAGCGTTCAGTTTGCGCGCGCGCCCGGCGGATCGCAAACCACTTGCGGAAGATGAAGGTCCACGACAACAGCGACAGCAGAAGCAGCAGCGCCATGACGGCCTGCGCCAGCAGGCTCGCATTGAGTACGAGAGAAACGATCGACAGATCTTGTGTAGTGTTCATAAAGGTTCGTTTTAACGTCCCGGAAGGGGGCGTCCGGCTGCAAGGTCACTCGAAGCTTGCCGTGAGCAAAACGGAAGCATCGGCGATATTGCAAGCCGAACCATGCTTTGTGTTGCTTGATCGATACGAGTTCACTGGCCCCGTAACAACGGGGTTCAGTCGTTGTCCGTTGACATGCCACCGTCGTTCGCGCCCGGACCGCGCCGCAACGCCGCGAGAACGGGCGGAGGAATCGCGACCGGCCGCAGCGCAATGCGCTCGACGCAGCCGACCCGGATGGAACCGGTAGCAAGCAGCGTGCCGTCCCGCCACGCTTCCTGCGCAAAATCGACAGACGCGCGGCCAAGACGTTCAATTCGGCTCACCACTTTGACGACATCGTCGAGCCGGGCCGGTGCCCGATAGTCGACTGCGGTGCTGCGCACGATGAAGATTGCACCCGATTCGCCGGCGAGACGGTTCTGGTCGACGCCGCACGCGCGTAGCCATTCGGTGCGCGCACGTTCGAAAAACTTCAGATAATTCGCGTAAAACACGATGCCGCCGGCGTCGGTATCTTCGTAGTACACGCGGATTGGCCACGTGAACCCGATTTCCGTGCCGGGCTGGCTGGTCGACATATTCATGCGGCGCATTTTACCGGAACGCACACCCGGAGGTCTGTTTCAAGATGTGCGCCCCGTCTGGCGGGCCTCAGCCGGGAATTCAGCCGCGATGAACGGACAAAGCGGAGAAGGATTGGGCCACCGGCATCAGTTCGATCGTGTTGATGTTGACGTGCGCAGGACGCGTGGCGATCCAGTAGATCGAGTCGGCGATATCTTCGGGTGTCAGCGGTTGTACGTTCTCGTACATCTTGGCCGCTTTTTCGTCGTTGCCGCGGAAACGCACGTTCGAGAACTCGGTGCCGCCGCACAGGCCTGGCTCGATGTCGGTCACGCGCAGTGCCGTGCCGGCCAGATCGGCCCGCAGATTCAGACTGAACTGACGCACGAACGCCTTGGTTGCGCCGTACACGTTACCGCCCGCGTAAGGCCAGCTGCCGGCTGCCGAGCCCAGATTGAAAATGTGCCCGCGGTTGCGCTCCACCATGCCGGGCAGGAGTGCATGCGTGACCTGCACAAGGCCCGTGCAGTTGGTCTCGATCATGGTGTTCCACTCGTCCAGACTCGCTCTTTGCGCCGGCTCGATGCCAAGCGCGAGGCCGGCGTTATTGACCAGCACGTCGAGTGCGGCGAAATCGGCGGGCAGCGAGGCAGGCACGGCCTCGACGGCGGCGCGGTCGCGCACGTCGAGTTCATACGGCAGAAGGGCGTCGCCGAGTTCGTCGGCGAGTGCCTGCAGGCGGTCCTTGCGGCGCGCAGTGGCGACGACGCGATGGCCGCCCTTGACGAAAGCACGAGCGATAGCGGCGCCAAATCCTGCGGACGCTCCGGTGACGAACACGATCATTGCAGTTCCCTGGTTGGTAAGAGAGAAAGGCCCCAAGCCTACTTCCAATGCGGCGCTGCGGCAAGGATGAACCAGCCGCACGAGCGGCTGCGGCAGTGACGCGCAGCGGGTGGCGGGCGAGTTTTCGTCAGACGTTTGCGCGCCCCTCGCAGCGGCGTCAGGACCGGTTTCCCGAGCGCCCGCCGGTCCGGCAGGAAGCCGGTTGCCTATTCGATCCTCTTCCAATAAACTAACGCGCTCATCCCTGCGTGACTGGCGATAGAACCGATTCGAGCAATCGGGTTCAAGGTGGAGCAACCCACCGTGAAGCGCAGGGAGCCGTTTTGCCGTTCGCCTGGGCAGCCGTGATCCGCGCGCATTGATCTGCGCTGACGGTGGCTGTCCTGCCTCGCGTGTGCGGCGACTCTCCATCCGCCACGTCAGGGCTGGCCCAGCTGCCAGCAGCGCTGCGTACCCTCTACGCAAGATTCGGCGCACGATCCGGTCAACCTGAACACACTCAACGGAATCCGTATGTTTGATAGAGCCCAAAGCACCATCGCCAACGTCGATCCTGAACTCTGGAAGGTCATCGAGCAGGAAAACCGCCGTCAGGAAGAGCACATCGAACTGATCGCGTCGGAAAACTACACGAGCCCGGCCGTGATGGCTGCGCAAGGCTCGCAACTCACCAACAAGTACGCCGAAGGGTATCCGGGCAAGCGCTACTACGGCGGTTGCGAATTCGTCGACGTCGCCGAGCAACTGGCGATCGACCGCGTGAAGCAACTGTTCGGCGCCGAAGCCGCCAACGTGCAGCCGAATTCCGGCTCGCAGGCGAACCAGGGCGTGTTCTTCGCCATGCTCAAGCCGGGCGACACGATCATGGGTATGAGCCTCGCGCACGGCGGTCACCTCACGCACGGTTCGCCGGTCAACATGTCGGGCAAGTGGTTCAACGTGGTGAGCTATGGCCTGAACGAAGCCGAAGACATCGACTACGAC
This sequence comes from Paraburkholderia sediminicola, assembly GCF_902859805.1. GTDB lineage: Bacteria > Pseudomonadota > Gammaproteobacteria > Burkholderiales > Burkholderiaceae > Paraburkholderia > Paraburkholderia sediminicola. Next base: position 485,301 of record NZ_CADIKC010000005.1, read on the forward strand.
GCTGCCGAGAAGCTGGCCCAGGAACACAAGCCGAAGCTGATCGTGGCCGGTGCATCGGCGTTTTCGCTGCGCATCGACTTCGAACGGATGTCGAAGATCGCCAAGTCGGTCGGCGCGTATTTCATGGTCGACATGGCGCACTATGCCGGCCTCGTCGCCGCCGGCGTCTACCCGAACCCGGTGCCGCACGCCGATTTCGTCACCACCACCACGCACAAGAGCCTGCGCGGCCCGCGCGGCGGCGTGATCCTGATGAAGGCCGAGTTCGAAAAGCAGATCAATTCGGCAATTTTCCCGGGCATTCAAGGTGGTCCGCTGATGCACGTGATCGCCGGCAAGGCTGTGGCGTTCAAGGAAGCACTGTCGCCGGAGTTCAAGGCGTATCAGCAACAGGTCGTGGAGAACGCGCGCGTGCTGGCTGAGACGCTGGTCAAGCGCGGGCTGCGTATCGTGTCTGGCCGCACTGAAAGCCACGTGATGCTGGTCGACCTGCGTGCGAAGAAGATCACCGGCAAGGCAGCGGAAGCGGCGCTCGGCGCGGCACATATCACGGTCAACAAGAACGCGATTCCGAACGACCCGGAAAAGCCGTTCGTCACGAGCGGTGTGCGTCTCGGCTCGCCGGCCATGACCACGCGTGGCTTCGGTGTCAAGGAAGCGGAGCAGGTGGGTAACCTGATCGCCGACGTGCTGGACAACCCGGAAGACGCAGCCACGATCGAACGCGTGCGCGCGCAAGTGGCCGAGCTGACCCAGCGCTTCCCGGTTTACCGCTAAGCCGCCATGCATTGCCCCTTCTGCCGTCACGCCGATACGCAAGTTGTGGATTCCCGCGTATCCGAAGACGGCGCGACGATTCGTCGGCGCCGCCGCTGCCCGGCCTGCGACAAACGTTTCACGACGTATGAGCGGGTCGAGCTGGCGTTGCCGTCGGTCGTCAAGAAGGACGGCAGCCGCACGGAATTCGATCGCCGCAAGATCGTCGCAAGCATGCAACTGGCGCTGCGCAAGCGCCCGGTGGCGGCGGACGCGATCGACGCGGCAGTCGCCCGCATCGAGTATCAACTGCTCGGCAGTGGCGAGCGTGAGGTGCGCAGCGAGCGCCTCGGCGAACTCGTGATGAACGAGTTGCGTGCGCTCGATACGATTGCCTATGTTCGTTTCGCCTCTGTCTACCGGCGCTTCGAAGACGTCTCCGAATTCGAGGACGTGATCGAAGAATTTCGCCGAGCCTCTTCTCCTCCCAAGCCGTCCCGCAAGCGCTGATTGCTGTCGCGCCTGAAATTGCGCGCCAGGTTCTGTTTTCCGCTGCGTAGCTTTGCGCATCTCCATCTCCGCTCCCGTTATGGTTCGTCACGCGTGCATTTTTGCGTGGGATAGCGTCTGAGTGCCACCTGGCCGTTCGGCCGATTGTTGACCTGCCTGCGAATCGCTAGATTGGCTGCATGCTTCGAAACGATCAGGGATGCAGATGAAATGGGATGCAGTCTGTTTGCGGCCGCGCCGCGGCTTTACGCTTGTCGAAACACTGGCGGTTGTTGCGCTGCTGGCGATAGTCGCGGTCATGGCAACACCGTCGTTCGTTGCGTGGCACCTGCGGGACCAGGTTGACGCACGCGCGAAAGTGCTTGCTTCAACGCTCGCCTATGCGCGCAGCGAGGCATTGCGACGCGGTGCTCGCGTCACCGTGTGCCGGATCGACGCGGCACGGCGTTGCCTTGCCGCAGGGCAAGCTTGCGGCAACGGCGTCACGGACTGGTCGTGTGGCTGGGCCGTATTCGCCGACCGCGGTGGCACGCTCTCACTACTGCGCGCGCATCCTTTGCTCGCGGCAGTCAGCATCATCGGGACGCAGACAAATCTCACTTTTACGCCTCCCGCAGGGCAGCTGATCGGCACTTTTCGCAGCTTTGAGATCGCGCCGCGCGTGCCGTCGAAAGCGACGCAAGGCGACAAGTGGCGGCGCTGCATCCGCATTGCGGCGGGCGGGCGCGCGCGGATTGTCGAGGGCGCGTGTGGAGCGGCATCGTGAGCCGGTGCCCGTCGAATTCTTTGGCGCGCAACTGCGCAGCAACGCGCTCACGAAGGCATAGGGGTAGTTCGCTGATCGAAGTGATGCTGGCCGTTGCATTGATGGCAGTGACCGCGCTCGGGTTGATCGCCGGTCAATTGTGGACTGCGCGCGAAGCCCGTGCGATGGCAATGCGCGAGCACGCAGCATGGATAGCCGATTCCGTTGCCGAAGCAATGCGTGAGCCATCGGCAGGCGATTCTGCGATCAGGCAATGGAGCGCGCGTGCAACGGCCTTGTTGCCGCATGGCGAGGCGTCGGTAGCAGAAAGCGGCGGTGTATCCGCCGCGCGTGTCACGTGGACGGCCCTGCGTGACACGCCGCGCGCCGGCGATGTCATCGACAAGCCCGAGTCATGCGGTGGTGCGGATGTCCCTGCGGGCTCCTCATGCGTTGCGTTGGCTTTCGCGAAATGACGCGGCGTATGGTTGTCGCGCGTGGGCATACGCTCGTCGAGTTCGTGATCGCCATTGCGTTGGGGCTGGTGGTGACCGCCGGCGCGGTCGCGCTCTATACAACGCAGCGCAACGTGTTCGAGCGCGCGGGCGATGCGATGCGGATTCGCGAAGCCGGTCTGAGCGCGCTTACGTTGATGGGCCAGCAAATTCAAATGGCCGGCTTCGTGCCCGCGGACGTCGTGAGGTTCAATAGTCCGCCGCCGTTGTTCGGTTGTTCGGGTGGCCGCCCGACCGGCGCGGACGACAGCGTTGCCTGCGAGGCGTTAGCCGGCCGCTCTGACGGCATCGTAGTCCGTTACGTTGGGGACAACGTTTCGACGTGGCCTTCAGCGACGGGCCAAACAACCGACTGCCTGGGCCAGACTGTAACGAACAACAACGCGGCACTCGGCGGGCAGGGCGTGTTGGTGGTCAACCGATACTTCGCGAGAGTCAGCGGTTCGACGGGTGAGCCGGAGCTTTACTGCGAAGGCAATGGCAAGGCAGGGTCCGCGCAGCCGTTGGTCGAAGGCGTCGAGCGCGTGCGATTCAGGTACTGGCTGGCCGGGGGCCTGGCCGCAATAGATGCATCGGCAATGACGGGCGGCCAATGGGCAAAGATCGTCGCGGTCGATCTCTGTGTGCTCGTTCGGGGATCGCCGCAAGGACGGCGTATGCGTTACGTAGATTGCGACGGCGCGAGCGCTCTAGGCGCCGACACGCGGGCGCGGCAGGCTTTCTGGCGGCGCGTGGCGATACGCAATCACGCGGAGGATCTCCTGTGACAGAAGGGCTCCGCAATCCAACGCACCGCTGCGCGTCGTTGAAACATTTGACACGTCTTCCCTGCACCTGGCGTCGCTCGCGCGTTCGCAATAGCGGCACCGTCCTGCCGATCGTTTTGCTGATTTCCGCGATGATGTTGACCACCTCTGCGGCCTGGTTCGAGACATCGCTTGCAGCGGCGCGCAGCGCCAACAACGTGCGTGACTATTTGCAGGCATTTCATGCCGCGGATTCGGCGCTGACCTTATGCGCCCGGAGCGTCGTGGCAGCGGCAGCTTTCGAACCGCAGCCTGTGGCGCCGTTCTCACCCGGCGAGCCGACCCAATGGACGCACGAAGCTGCCTTTGAAGCCCGTGCTGTCACGCCTGTCGCGCAATGGCCCGGATCGCTGCGTGCGCCGCAATGTTTGATCGAAGCGTGGCGTCTGGGCGCTCGCGCCGATGCTCGAGCCTATTTGCTGACTGCGCGTGGTTTCGGCCGGACCAGAGAGTCGCAGGTGTGGTTGCAGATGGAACTCGTGATCGCAGGCGAGCAAATCGAGCGCCATTGGCGTCGCGTTGCCTCACACCCATTTTGACGGGAGATTTATGGCGAGACCGCGCACATCCGCATTCACGCTGCTGGAACTGATGATCGTGCTGGCAATAGCCGCGACGCTGGTCGTGTTTGCCGTGCCCTCGTATCGGAGCCATGTCGCGCGAACACATCGGGTCGACGCTGCGTCCGCGCTTTATCGCGCAGCGCAATTCGTCGAGGGATCGGCAAGCGATGGCCCCGCGACATTGCCGGCGGGCCTGGATCAGGCTCCGCAGTTCGGCACGCCGATCTACCGCTTGCAAGTGCTGCCGGTGGACGATGCAAACGGTGGTTATTCGGTAGAGGCCGTGCCGACCGAAACCGGCCCTATGCGGGACGACGCCTGTGGCACCTTCACGCTGGATGCGACAGGGTTGCGAGGCAACAGAAGCGGGGCAAACGGCACAGCACCGGCAAGCGGCGAGTGCTGGAATACGAGCTAAGGGTCGTTATTGCAGGGCGCCAGTTGGCGAGTCGAGACGTGCTAGTGCCCGAGGAACGGGCGACAAGTTACTGCTCTCGGCCTACGCCGGAGGCGGCCGACGATCCCCGCACTTCAATACCCACTATCAACCGTCTCTTTCTTGTTGTCGGCAGACGCTGCGGAATCTTTCTTTATCTGCTTCCAGATTCGATACGCTTCCCAGCCGGCAAGCGCCAGGCTGCCCCATTTGAGTGCGGGTTTTGCACCTGCCGCAATAGTCGCGCGCAGCGGCTTGGCCAACAGCAGCGAAGCGATCGAACTGACGAGCGGATACTGTTTGAGAAGCGCGCCGATGCTCCCAGCGTTGAGGAAGCTCGCCTTTGATCCGCGGCCCACGCGCATGCCGCCGAAGCCCGGCAGAATGAATTTGAGCCAGCTGAAGTGCGTGACTGCCTGCCGCAATTCGATAGTCGCCTGAGCGAGTTCCATACGCTCGACATCCGCGCGCACCAGCAGCAGTTCCTTGCGTAGTGCCCGCAGGTGCGGCGCACTCAGATCTCTGACCTGGTGGCGTTTGTTGCGGAATGCGGTATCGGAATGGATTTGGCTCATGGCGTGTCGGCGGCAGTGGAGGTGGGGCGGTAAAACTGTGCTGCAAATCGCTCGAGGTATTGTCGAAGCCTTTTCGAAGGCGCAGGGCGTTTGAGGTCTGCTCGTGAGCCCGTTATGCCTGCTGCGTCACGGTTTGCGGAACACGTCGCGGTCTTTTTCGAACTCGGCAAGGGTGGCTTCGAACACCATCGGAGCATTGCGCAAACCGCTGCGCGCTTTCAGTGCGCACGCTATTCCCGCGACGGCATAAACCACCGTGATGCCGGCGAGCGCTTGCCACCGGTAGGTGTCCCAGAATGCGATGGCGACCAGCGCCGTCAACGCGATCAAGGCCATCGTCGCGAGCATCATGGCCGCGAGGCCGAGGAACAGCACGCCGAGCAGACGGTCTTTTTCTTCGGCGAGTTCGATGCCGACCAGTTCAAGCCGTGTTTGCAAAATGGCAAACACGGATCCGATGATACGGCGCAACGGACTATGTTCGCCGTGCTGCGATTGTGTTTCGATCGTCATGGCTCTGGGCGTTGCGCGTGAATGCTGAACCGGCGCGTGAAAACGAGCGCGCCAAAAGAAGCGGACCGGCCAGACGTGCGCCGGTCAACTCGATTCGCTGATGTGCCGGAGGCGGATTCGCCCCGGCAGCCTCACCAGTGTTACTTGCGGTTGATCAACAACCCGAGCAGTACGCCAGCGCCCGCGGCGATGCCGATGGATGCCCACGGATGCTCATGCACGTAGTCGTCGGTGGCGCGTGCGGCCTTCTTGCCTTTTTCGACCACCACGACCTGCACGTCAGCCGCCTTTTCCTTAGCCTGCTTCAGGCGCGTAAGCGCCGTTTCACGCAGTTCCGAAGCGCGCTCGCCAGTAGCGCTCGCGGCCTGTTTCAGCAAATCTTCAGCGTCCGCGAGGACGGTTTTGATATCCGACATCAATCTCTCCTTGTTGACTTCCGACATTGACAGCTCCCCTTCGTCTCACGCCACGCGTGAATCGTAACCAAAGAAACGGCCGCTGGCGAGCGCAGCGCTCGATTCAAACAATCGCACGAACCGTTCCTGGTTGAAGCAAAGCTTTAAAAACTCCACCCTTGCGGCACGGGGCTGCAAGGTTTGCTTAAGATGGAGTTGATCTGTCCCGCAAAGTTTCCACTAAATCGGTGAAAATTACAAAAACACATAAAGTAGTGACGCGATGTTGGTTAGTTGTTCACTGTCACTCCCGTATGCTGTATTTTTGCTGCGCGTCGCGGGCGAATGCTCGCGCGGAATGTCCAAATACAATCAAGGAGCTGCAATATGAGTCTACGTCTTGGCGATATCGCACCGGATTTCGAACAGGAATCGAGCGTCGGTCGCATCAAGTTCCACGACTGGCTGGGCGGCAGTTGGGGCGTGTTGTTCTCGCACCCCGCTGACTTCACGCCGGTCTGCACGACCGAGCTGGGTTTGACGGCGAATCTGGCCGGCGAATTCGAGAAGCGCAATGTGAAGACGATTGCATTGTCGGTCGACAGCGCCGAGTCGCACAAGGAATGGATCAAGGATATTAACGAGACGCAAGCCGCCAGTGTCGGCTTCCCGATTCTCGCCGACGGCGATCGCAAGGTCGCTGAGCTGTACGACATGATCCACCCGAACGCCAGTGAAACCTTCACGGTCCGGTCGCTGTTCGTGATCGATCCGAAAAAGAAAGTGCGTTTGACCATTACCTACCCGGCGAGCACCGGGCGCAACTTCGACGAAGTACTGCGCGTGATCGACTCGCTGCAACTCACCGACAACCACTCGGTCGCTACGCCCGGCAACTGGAAGCAGGGCGACGACGTGGTGATCGTGCCGTCGTTGAAGGACGAAGAAGTCATCAAGCAGAAATTCCCGAAGGGCTACAAGGCCCTGCGCCCGTATCTGCGTCTGACGCCGCAGCCGAACAAGTAAGCGACTGACGCGTCACGAGGCGCACCGTTAGCACCAAGGCGGCGCAACGAAAAAAGGCCGGTTCAAGAGAACCGGCCTTTCCTTTTCTACTTTTCGATTTTCCACTCAGCGGCCAGGACGAAACGCCGCCATCGAAGCACTCGGCTCAGCGCATCAGAAAAACGCCTGAATCCCCGTCTGCGCGCGCCCGAGGATCAGCGCGTGAATGTCGTGCGTGCCTTCATAGGTGTTCACGACTTCCAGATTGACCAGATGACGCGCAATGCCGAACTCGTCCGAAATACCGTTACCGCCGAGCATGTCGCGCGCGAGCCGTGCGATGTCCAGCGCTTTGCCGCACGAATTGCGCTTCATGATCGACGTAATTTCGACTGCAGCCGTGCCTTCGTCTTTCATGCGGCCGAGACGTAAAACGCCTTGCAGGCCGAGCGTGATTTCGGTTTGCATGTCGGCGAGTTTTTTCTGGATCAACTGGTTGGCGGCGAGCGGCCGGCCGAACTGTTTGCGATCCAGCACGTACTGACGCGCCGTATGCCAGCACGCTTCCGCCGCGCCGAGCGCGCCCCAGGCAATCCCGTAGCGCGCCGAGTTCAGGCAGGTGAACGGACCGCGTAAGCCGCTGACTTCGGGGAAACGGTTTTCTTCCGGCACGAAGACCTCATCGAGCACGATCTCGCCGGTGATCGATGCACGCAGACCCACCTTGCTATGGATGGTCGGCGCGGACAGCCCCTTCCAGCCCTTCTCGAGAATGAAGCCGCGGATCGAATCCTTGCCGTCCTCTTCGAGCTTGGCCCACACGACGAACACATCGGCGATCGGCGAATTGGTGATCCACATCTTCGCGCCCGACAGCAAATAGCCGCCGTCCACCTTCTTTGCTCGCGTGATCATGCTGCCCGGATCGGAGCCATGGTTCGGTTCGGTCAGACCGAAGCAGCCGATCCACTCGCCCGTGACGAGCTTCGGCAGGTACTTCTGCTTTTGCGCCTCCGAGCCGAATTCGTAGATCGGAACCATGACGAGCGACGACTGCACCGACATCATCGACCGGTAGCCGGAATCGACGCGCTCCACTTCACGCGCGATCAGGCCGTACGCCACGTAGTTCAGGCCGGGGCCGCCGTATTGCTCGGGAATCGTCGGGCCGAGGAGGCCGAGTTCGCCCATTTCGCGGAAGATCTCGATGTCGGTCTTCTCGTGACGGAACGCTTCGAGCACACGCGGTTGCAGCTTGTCCTGCGAGTACGCGGCGGCGGCGTCGCGCACCATGCGTTCGTCTTCGGTGAGCTGCTGATCCAGCAGCAACGGGTCTTCCCAGTGAAACTGCGCGGCCTCTGCCATGACGTATCTCCTGATTTCCGACTTGACTTTAACGTGTTCGTTAAACATGTTCGAGCTTGACTTAAGTTCCGCTATGCGAAACAATGTTTTGCAAACCACGCCCGAGTGTATCACCACATGACGCCCATATCCACTCTCTCCGAACCGCTCGACGAGCGCAAATTTGTCGTCGCCCTCGCACGCGGGCTGGATTTGCTGCGCGCGTTCAAGCCGGGCGAAACGATGCTCGGCAATCGCGATTTCGTCGAACGCACGGGTTTGCCGAAGGCGACCGTCAACCGTCTCGCTTACACGCTGACCGTGCTCGGCTATCTGCGGCTCGACGAAACGCTAGGTAAATATGCGCTGGATGCCGGCGTGCTGTCGCTCGGTTTCGCGCTGCTCTCGGGCACCGACACGCTCGAACTCGCGCGTCCGCATATGCGCACTTTCGCGCGCGAAGTGGGTGCGGCTGTGTCGCTTGGATGCCGTGACGGCCTCGACATGATTTATCTCGAGACGATCCGCAGTGAAACCGCGCTGACGCTCGGGCTCGCCTCAGGCTCGAAACTGTCGATGCTGACGAGTTCGATGGGGCGCGCGTATCTGGCGGTGCAACCGTTGGACGTGCGCGCCGCCTTGCTGGCCGAGCTCAAGAGGTCCGCGGGCAAAGAAGGCGCCGCGTTGCTGGCCGATGCGGAAAAGGAAATCGAAGCCTTCGCCCAGGAGCGCTGTTGCTATTCGTTCCGCGCGTGGCATGACGACGTGAACGCAGTCGCGGTACCGTTTCGCGAGCCGCGCGAAGGCCGCTGGCTGGTGCTCAGTTGCAGCGGGCCGGCGTCGTCGATGGGAGAGGAGGTGTTCCGGGAAAGCGTTGCGCCACGGCTGAAGGCGTTGGCGCGACGGCTGGGCGATACGGGTTGAAGTGCCGGGTTGAAGTGCCGGCCTGCGCCGCGCAGCGTCAACCCAATACTCACACCGCCCGATCGTGATAGTGCGCCGTGAACAACGGACCTTGTACGAAGCGCACGTCGTACTGCTGCAGCGCGAGGAACTGCGGCTCATCCATCACCCGATTGAAAATCAGTGGAACCCGCAGCCGGCTTGCATAGCCGACTAGCGGCTTCACCATCGCGTCGCGCAATGCGACCGCCGCATCCATCTTGATGAAGTCGAGCCGCGCCGTTTCCGACACCGACAGAATCTGCCCCGCGTTCGAAAGATTCCCTGCCACCTTGAAGCCGTAGCGCTGATAGCTCGTGGTCAGATAGCCGAGGAATGTTTTATGCGCGACCGCGGCCGCCGGCAACTCGATCACCACCCGCGACGGGTTCAGTCCGAAGGACAGAAGCACGCTCGAGAAATGCCGCCCATGGTCGTACTTGACGCTCTTGAGCAGGCGCTCGTGCACACGCAGAAACAGCAGCCCGTGCCGTTGCGCGCCGAAGAAATTGATGGCGTGCAGCGCGCGTGACATGCGGTCGAGTGCGACCAGTTCCTGATCGTCGGCGACACGGTCGAAGGGATCGAAGACATCGAAGGGCGCGCCGTCGAGACGCTGCGTGACGGCCTGAAACCCGAGTTCATCGCCGAAACGATCCACGCCCTCTGCGCCCGACGACAACGACTGCGCCAACGCATGCACGCTGATATCGAAGATCGGCTCATAGGCACTGGCGAGCTCGAAGCCATCGAACTGCGCCAGCGCGACATCGCTGTGCACGCCGCTCCCCATCACCAGATGTTCGCCGAGAAATGGGTGATCGGCGGCGCGTGCAATCAGGTTGGGGATGGTCGGCGGAATCATGTAGGCAAATGGATGGCGATAAGTGCGCACTCGGCGCTCGGCAACGCGACTCGGTTGCCGCATCCATTGATGGTAGCAGTCCGCGCCGCGCGCACTTGAACAAAATGCTCATAACGTTATCGGCCGAACGCTTGTCGCTGCAGGCCACCGCGGCTTTCGCGACGCGTTTCCAGGGTATACGTTAATTTCACTATTCGTAATTCATTTTACTATACGTAAATTGTAGCGCGGCTGCGATGGCGGACATGTTTGTGTCTCCTCGGCGGGAAACGGCGTGGTCCCTGATCGCCGACCCACCGGGCGCGCGCCGCGACCAAACAATCCAGTCAGGACGAGGGGACGACCCAATGAGCGCCAAACCGGCCGCGGCCGCCGCCAATGTGATCGAAGTCGAGCGCGTGCTCGGCGAAACGCATCACCCGGCATTCCAGTTGATGCTGCTCGCGCTATGCGGGCTGTGCCTCGTGATCGACGGCTTCGACGCGCAAGCGATGGGCTACGTCGCGCCGAGCGTGATCGGCGAATGGCATGTCTCGAAGGCGGCGCTCGGGCCCGTGTTCAGCGCCAGTCTGTTCGGGATGCTGCTGGGCGCGTTGGGCTTGTCGGTGCTGGCCGACCGCATTGGCCGGCGCCCGGTATTGATTGGCGCGACGTTTTTCTTCGCGCTATCGATGCTGGCCACGCCCTTTGTCACGACGATCCCCGCATTGATCACGCTGCGCTTCATCACCGGCCTCGGACTCGGCTGCATCATGCCGAATGCGATGGCGCTGGTCGGCGAATTCTCGACCCCCGCGCATCGCGTCAAGCGCATGATGCTGGTGTCGTGCGGCTTCACGTTGGGCGCGGCTTTAGGTGGTTTCATCAGCGCCGCGCTGATCCCCGCGTACGGCTGGCGTGCGGTGTTCTGGGTGGGCGGCGCGGTGCCTTTGCTGCTCGCGTTCGCGATGCTGGCGGCATTGCCGGAGTCGCTGCAGTTTCTGGTCCTCAAGGGGCGCAGCGATCGCGCGTTGCGCTGGCTCGCGAAGTTCAATCCGGCGCTGCCGATCGACGCGAATACACGTATCGTTGTGCGTGAGAAGGGCAACGGCGGCGCGCCCGTCGCCGAACTGTTCCGCGCGGGCCGTGGCCCGGTCACGCTGATTTTGTGGGCGATCAGCTTCATGAACCTGATCGATCTTTACTTCCTGTCGAACTGGTTGCCCACCGTGATGCGCGATGCCGGTTACTCGCCGGGCACGGCGGTGATCGTCGGCACGGTATTGCAGACGGGCGGTGTGGTGGGCACCTTGTTGCTCGGGTGGTTCATCGAGCGCTTTGGTTTTGTGCGCGTGCTGTTCGTGTGTTTCGCGGGCGCGGCGCTGGCGGTCGGCACCATCGGAACGGTCGCGCACGCGCTGCCGTGGCTATTGCTTGTCGTATTCGCGGGCGGCTTCTGCGTGGTCGGCGGACAGCCGGCAGTCAACGCGCTGGCCGGCCATTTTTATCCGACGACGCTGCGTTCCACAGGGATTGGCTGGAGCCTCGGCATCGGCCGTATCGGCTCGGTGATCGGACCGCTGGTCGGCGGACAACTGATCGCGCTGAACTGGTCGAATGAATCGCTGTTTCATGCGGCTGCGGTACCGGTGCTGTGCTCTGCATTGCTGGTGATCGCGCTGGCCGCTGCCACCCGGCAACGCGGCAGCCCATCCGAGCCTCGGACAGCCTGAGACACACAGCGCACGTCGACAGATCAAGTATCAACGGAGAACCTTGCATGGATACCTCAACCCGCACACCGAATACCGCCAGCTCGCGACTCGAAATCGAGCCGGGCTATCAGTCGGGCTTCGGAAACGAATTCGCTACGGAGGCTTTGCCGGGCGCGCTGCCCGAAGGCCGCAACTCGCCGCAACGCGCGGCCTATGGCTTGTACGCCGAGCAACTGTCGGGCACCGCGTTCACTGCGCCGCGTGGCCATAACCGCCGTTCATGGCTGTACCGGATTCGTCCGGCGGCGGTTCACAAGCCGTTCACCCTGCTGCCCTCGGAGCGGCTCGTCGCCAACTTCGCCGAGGTGCCGCCCACGCCGCCTAACCAGTTGCGCTGGGACGCATTGCCGATGCCCACCGAGCCGACCGATTTCATCGACGGCTGGATAACGATGGCGGGCAACGGCTCAGCCGAAGCGATGAACGGCTGCGCGATCCACCTGTACGCAGCGAACCGCTCGATGAAGGATCGGTTCTTCTACAACGCGGACGGCGAATTGCTGATCGTGCCGCAGGAAGGTCGCCTGCATATCGCCACCGAAATGGGCCGACTCGATGTCGAGCCGTTCGAGATCGTGGTGATCCCGCGCGGCGTACGCTTCGCGGTGAGCCTGCCGGACGGCAACGCGCGCGGCTATATCTGCGAGAACTTCGGCGCGCTGCTGCGTCTGCCGGACCTCGGCCCGATCGGCTCGAACGGCCTCGCCAATCCGCGCGATTTCCTCACGCCGCATGCCGCTTACGACGACCGCGAAGGCGACTTCGAACTCGTCGCCAAGATGAACGGCAATTTGTGGCGCGCGGACATCGGCCATTCACCGCTCGACGTGGTGGCGTGGCACGGCAATTACGCGCCATACAAATACGATCTGCGCCGCTTCAACACGATCGGTTCGATCAGCTTCGACCATCCGGACCCGTCGATCTTTCTCGTGCTGCATTCGCAAAGCGATACGCCGGGCGTCGATACCATCGACTTCGTGATCTTCCCGCCGCGCTGGCTCGCAGCCGAAGATACGTTCCGGCCTCCCTGGTTCCATCGCAACGTCGCGAGCGAATTCATGGGCCTCGTGCACGGCGTGTACGACGCCAAGGCCGAGGGCTTCGTGCCGGGTGGCGCGAGTCTGCATAACTGCATGTCGGGTCATGGGCCGGACGCGGACACCTTCGAGAAAGCGTCGCATGGCGATACGTCCACGCCGAAGAAAGTCGGCGACACGATGGCCTTCATGTTCGAAACGCGCACGCTGATCAAGCCGACCCGCTTCGCGCTCGAAACCGCGCAACTGCAGGCGCATTACTACGAGTGCTGGCAAGGTCTCAAGAAACATTTCAACCCGGAGCAACGATGAGCGCATTGAGCGATCTTCAGGCGACGCTCGATCCGTCGCGTAAGAGCTGGGTCGAGTCGGCTAACGACCCGACCAACGATTTTTCGATCCAGAACCTGCCGTTCGGTATTTTCAGCGACAAGAACAACGACGCGCGCCGCGTGGGTGTCGCGATCGGCGATGAGATCGTCGATCTGAGCGTGCTCAAGTCAGCCGGCCTGCTCACGCTACCGGCTGCCTCGGCCGGTCAATCCATTGCGACGAAAGACCGTGCCTTCGAGCAGGACACCCTCAACGATTTCATCTCGCTTGGCCGCGATGCATGGCGCAGCGTACGCATCCAGTTGAGCAATCTGCTGGCGCGCGACACCGCGATTTTGCGCGACGACTCCGCCTTGCGTGCGAAAGCCCTCGTGCGTCAGTCCGACGCGCAACTGCATCTGCCGGTGCAGATCCCGGGTTACACGGATTTCTATTCGTCGAAGGAGCATGCGACGAATGTCGGTTCGATGTTCCGCGATCCGAAGAATGCGCTGTTGCCGAACTGGTCCGAAATGCCAATCGGCTACAACGGGCGCGCATCGTCGGTGGTGGTGAGCGGCACGCCGGTGCGGCGTCCTAACGGCCAGTTGAAACTGCCGGATCAGGAGCGTCCGGTGTTTGGCGCGTGCCGCAAGCTGGATATCGAACTGGAGACGGGTTTCGTGATCGGCGGCGGCAATGCACTGGGCGAGCCGATTGCCTGTGCCGATGCCGAAGCGCACATCTTCGGCATGGTGCTGCTGAACGACTGGAGCGCGCGTGATATCCAGCAATGGGAATACGTGCCGCTCGGCCCGTTCAATTCCAAGGGTTTCTCGACGACGATCTCGCCCTGGATCGTGACGCTCGACGCGCTCGAACCGTTTCGTGTCGAGCAGCCGGTGCAGGAACCGCAGCCGCTGGCGTACCTGCGCCACGAGGGCAAGCACGCGTTCGACATTTCGCTCGAAGTGACACTGCGGCCGCAGACGGCAAAGCAAGCCACCACGATCTCGCGGACCAATTTCAAGTACATGTACTGGACAATGGCGCAACAGCTCGCGCATCACACGGTATCGGGCTGCAACACGCGGGTTGGCGATCTGATGGGTTCGGGCACGATCAGCGGCCCGACCGCCGACTCATGCGGCAGCCTGCTCGAGTCCACGTGGAACGGCAAGAATCCGTTGGAGTTGAAGGAGGGCGGCACACGTGGATTTATCGAAGACGGCGACGAACTGACGCTCGCCGGATGGTGCCAGGGCGATGGGTATCGTGTGGGCTTCGGCACGTGTGTTGGGGAGATTCTGCCGGCGCGGAAGTAGAGTAGAAGCAGCACGGAAATCACGCGGAAGAAAGCACTATGCAAAACGGGGAAGCCACGATGGCTTCCCCGTTTTTCGTATCCAGAGGCGAGCATGGTTCGACGCCCCAACGCCCCAACGGCTTACCGCACCCTCAGCCGATCGCCCGCGCGGGCGCACGCCGCTTTTCCCACCAAACCGCAGCAAGAAACGCAAGCGCAGCAACCAGAAGCACACCGACCATTGCGTCGTTACCAACCCCCTTCATCAACGCGCCAGCCACTAACGGCCCGCCGAAACTGGCCGCGCCCCACGACGCCCCCACCACCGAACTTGCCGACACCAGCGCGACACCGCGAAACCGCTCCCCGCAAGCGACCAGTGACAGCGTATAGATCGCCCCAGCCGTCGCGCCGAGCACGTAGAGCAACGGCCAGCACAGCCACGGCGAATGGATCGCCCAGGGCAGCAACGGCAGCAACACCACGACAACCACACCGCAGCCGATATGCACACGTTCGCGGCCAAGCCGGTCGGCGAGCCAGCCGATCGGAAACTGCATCGTCGTGTCGCCGAGCAGCAGGGCCGAGGCGAACAGCACGGCCACCTCGCTTGTGATGCCGTGCGACATCGCGAAGAGCGGCAGCAGCGACAGCGCGATCGTATCGAACAACGCGAAGAAACCCGTACCGATCACGAGCGCCGGCATCTGCGGCAACAAATGGCGCCAGCTGCCGTGCGCGGCGTGTTCATCCTTCGACGCTTGCGGCGTCTTGCGGATGCTGGCAAGCGCGGGCAAAGCCAGCAGGAAGAGCGCGCCGCAAATCAGGAAGCGCCAGTGTGTGAGGTCGGCGATCTGGCTCACCAGCACCGGGCCCGACATCTGGAATAGCGTGAAGTTGGTCGCATAGATCGCAATGACCCGGCCGCGCGTGGCGTCGTCAGCGAGCTGGTTGACCCATGCTTCGCTGATCGTGAAGAGCAGCATCAGCGCTGCGCCGCAGAGTACGCGCAACGCGGCCCATAGCCATAAGTTCGAGGTGAGTTGCATCAGCGCGGTGGCGACCCCAACCGTCAGCACCGCGCCGACGATCACCTGGCGGCCGCCGCAGCGCGCCGCGATCCAGGCGGCTACCGGCACGACGAGCAGGCCGCCGCCCGCTTGCGCGGCGCTCAGGAGACCGACCACGTCGGTGCCATAGCCGGCTTGCGTCAGCGCGAGGGCAGTGAGGGGAAGTGTGGCGCCGCTGCCGAGTCCGACGACGGCAACACTAAGAATCAGAGCGAAAAAATCGCGAGTGAAGATGACTTTCATCGGGCCAGATGCTACTACGGCCGCGAGTCATTCGCACCTGTGTGCGGATTGCATGAACGCGGTTGAGGGCCGTGTTCGCTTGCTTTCGAGGGGCTGCCCGCTGCCGGGTCCGCAAGGCGCGGTGGCCGGAGTCGTTACGGAGCCGGCAGCGGGTAGCGGCGATGCGAAACCTGTCCTGACTGAAGCTGTGCGCGCAGTCTGCGCGCGGGCGCCGCGGTTATCCGGCCACGGCCATCCGTTGCGCACGCCGGTCGATCGACACCGACCACAGCGTCAGCGCCAGCGCACCGATCGAGGTTGCCACGCCGACCCACGGCAGCGTAGTAAGCGGCGCGCCCGCGCCGATCGCCATGCCGCCGAGCCACGCGCCCGTTGCATTGCCGAGGTTGAAAGCACCTTGATTCAGGGTCGACGCCAGATTCGGCGCATGGCTTGCGCGGTCGACGATCAGCATTTGCAGCGGCGGCACGATCGCGAAGGCCAGGATGCCCCACACGAAGATCGTGATCATGGCCGGAATCTCGGCGTGCATGGTCCCGGCGAAGATAGTCAGGATGACGACGATCGCCAGCAGAAACGCGACCAGCGAGGGCATCAGCCGCCAGTCGGCGAGCTTGCCGCCGAGCGTGCTGCCCACCGTCAAGCCGAGGCCGAATAGCAGCAGCACGAAGGTGACCGCGTGCGGCGTGAAGCCGGTTACGTCTTCGAGAATCGGCGTGATGTAGGTGAAGGTGGAAAACAGGCTGGCCGACGCGAGCACGCTGATGCCGAGCACCATCAACACTTGCGGGTTCTTCAGCACGTTGAATTCGTGGATGAGGCTCGCCTTCTGCATCTCGATCTTCGCCGGCAGACACACGGCGAGTGCGCCCGCGGCGAGAATGCCGATGCCGGTCACGGCCCAGAAGGTCGCGCGCCAGCCCACCGCCTGGCCGAGCGCGGTGCCGAGCGGCACGCCGAGCACGTTGGCGAGCGTCAAGCCGGTGAACATCAGCGCAATGGCCTGCGCGCGACGGTTCGGCGCGACCAGGCCGGCCGCGACCACTGAACCGATGCCGAAGAACGCGCCATGGCAAAACGCCGTGACGATGCGCGCGGCCATCAGCACCGCGTAGCCCGGCGCGATCGCGCAGAGCAGATTCCCGACGATGAAGACGCCGATCAGGCTCATCAACGCTTTCTTGCGCGGCATATTGGCCACGGCGATCGCGACGATCGGCGCGCCGATGGTGACGCCGAGCGCGTAAGCCGACACCAGCATGCCGGCTGCGGGGATCGACACAGACAGATCGCGCGCGACATCGGGCAGCAGCCCCATGATCACGAATTCAGTGGTACCGATTCCAAAAGCGGCAACGGCAAGGGCGAGCAGGGGCAAAGGCATGATGACGGAGCGTGAATCAGCGCGACGGGAAGCGTCGTGCGGCAGGCGCGCATTTTTCGGGGCGAGAACGCATGCGCCATGCGAGGGGAAAACAGTAGGGGATTCTACCTAAGTCAAAACACCCTTGCTGAGCGTCAAGCAGGCTGTTGTTTTTTGCTGAAAGCGCGCCTTGGCGCATGTATCGGGCATGCACGCGCCATGCACCTTGCTCCCGGGAAAGGGCGCCTTTTTATGACGTGCTTTCGTCTGACTTGAAAGTGTCGCCGTGACGGCCTGCGCCTTTGGCAAAACGCGCGGCGCCTGTAACGCCTTCGTCGAACACTGCCTGATAGCCGCCGGCGCCTTCGCGTTGCAGCGCGAGAGCGAGATCCTCGAGCGTGCTGTTTTCCAACGCGGAGCGGCGGTCCGCCAGCAGCGCCGCTTGCGGAAAGGCTGCCAGTTCGGCGGCCAATTGTTCCGCGGCGGCGCGTGCTTCGCCCTTGCGCACGACGCGGTTGGCGAGGCCGAAGCTGAGCGCTTCCTGGGCATCCACCGCTCGGCCGGTCAGGATCAGATCGAGTGCTCGCGACAGCCCGATCAGTCGTGGCAAACGGATCGTGCCGCCATCGATTAGCGGAATTCCGACACGCCGGCAGAACACACCGAGCACGGCATCTTCTTCGACGACGCGCAGATCGCACATCGCGGCCAATTCGAGGCCACCCGCGACCGCATAGCCGGCAATCGCGGCAATCACCGGTTTGCTGAAGTTCATGCGCGTCGGTCCCATTGGGCCAGGACCGCTGCCGTCAGCGTGCAGTTCATTGCGGTGGGCCTCGTCTGAGAGCGCAGTGAGATCCGCGCCGGCGCAGAAGGTGCCGCCCGCGCCGAACAGTACGGCCACGCGCCATGCCGGTTCCGCTTCGAAGCGGCGGAAGGCGGCGCTGAGTGCTTCCGCGGTAGGACGGTCGACGGCATTGCGCCGCGCCGGCCGTGAGAGCACGATAGTGGCGACGCCGGTGTCTGCATTGGCTTCGATGCACACATGTTCATTTAGATTTTGCGTGGTTATCATCGCAGTGTCCGTAAAGGTTCGCATCCGGCTGCTCATGCCGGAGGTTCATGCGCTGCGCTCATGCAGTGCGACTAATACCGTTGGTTGTCATGCATCTTTCACAATCGGCTCGTAGCGTTAGCGCTCTTTTAACGCGCTGGCGTTTTTTTGCCAGCTTATCGAGCCTGCCTTTGCCCTTGTCCAACTCATCGCCCGAAACCGCGCCTGCCTCTGCCGAGACGATCTGGAACGTGCCTCTGCATGAACATGAACATCCATGGTACGACCATGTGCGCCTGAAACGCGTCTTCGTGACTGACGGCACACGCCATCAGGTGGTCATGGTCGACGCGCGTAAGTTGCTGGAATGCGCGGATCGCGACAACACCGATTACGTGTTGAAGCCGGTTGCCGAGTGGCATTCGGGCAAGGTGCGTGGCATTCGCGAGTTTCTCGATCCGGAGAATCCGCGCATTCCGCAGATGCCGTACGTGACGATCTCGACGCGTCGCGCGCCGGGTCTGCTGGGCTGGTTCGGTCTTGAGCGCGAAGGTGTGGTGGCGTTTCGCAACGGACAGCATCGCGCGCGCTATCTGGCCGATGCGGGCGCGCGCTGGTTTCCGGTGGAAGTGCACGAACGCGAGGCGGCCTTGCTGCGCGAGATCTGCGGCGCGGCGGACGACGCCCGCACGGTAATCCGCCCGACTACCGTGGATGGCGCCGGCACGACCTAACTTCGCGCCCGTACGACGTTGCGCGGCGTGCCGGCCTGCCAGGCCGCGACGTTCTCGAGCGTGGTCTGCGCGATCTCGTTCATCGCCTCGCGCGTGAAGAACGCCTGGTGCGCGGTGACGATCACGTTCGGAAACATCAATAAACGCGCCAGCACGTCGTCCTGCAACGGCAGGTTCGAGTGGTCCTCGAAAAAGAGGCCGCCTTCTTCTTCGTACACGTCGAGCCCGAGATGGCCGAGCTGGCCATCTTTCAACGCGCCGATCAGCGCATTGCTTTCGACAAGTCCGCCGCGCCCCGTGTTGATCAGCATCGCGCCACGCTTCATCTTCGCGAGCGCGGGCTCGTCGATCAGATGGTATGTGCCCGGCACCAGCGGACAATGCAGGCTGACAACGTCGCTTTCGGCGAGCAGGGTGTCGAGCGGCACGTAGCGCGCGCCGAGGGCAAGTAGATCCTCGGCCGGCGTACCGGGGTCATGAGCGAGCACCTGCATGCCGAAGCCCGCCATGATGCGGCCGAACACGCGGCCGATCATGCCGGTGCCGATCACGCCCACAGTCTTGCCGTGCAGGTCGAAGCCCAGAAGCCCATGCAGCGAGAAATCGCCTTCACGGGTGCGCGCAACCGCGCGCGGCAAGCGCCGGTTCAGCGCCAGAATCAGACCGACCGCATGTTCGGCGACCGCGTGCGGCGAGTAAGCCGGCACCCGTGCAACCGTTATGCCGAGACGTTCGGCCGCGGCCAGGTCGACGTGATTGAAGCCCGCCGAGCGCAGCGCGATCATGCGCGTGCCGCCGGCATGGAGACGCTCCAGTACGGCGGCTTCGACGTTGTCGTTGACGAACGGG
The DNA here is from genome assembly GCF_902859805.1 of Paraburkholderia sediminicola. Taxonomy (GTDB): domain Bacteria; phylum Pseudomonadota; class Gammaproteobacteria; order Burkholderiales; family Burkholderiaceae; genus Paraburkholderia; species Paraburkholderia sediminicola. The sequence continues at coordinate 504,996 of NZ_CADIKC010000005.1, forward strand.
CAGACCACTTCATAGCCGTTGGCAAGGATCGCGGTCTCGACATCAAGGTGCGATTCCTGGAAGTGCAATTCATAGCGATGCGTACCGTTGGCCTCGCCGAACGTGTCGCTGTCGTACTGGCGGCTGCTGAACAGGATCATGCGCATGAGTAGCTCCGAAGGATGAGTGCCGGCGCGGCAAATGCCGATTCACAACCTGGCATGCAGGAAAGTCAGTATATCGGCACTTAATGGCGAAGACCGCTGCTTACTACGCCTGGTGCGAAAATCATTCCGACCTTTACTAAAGATCATCTTTTGCGAAGCAAAAACGGTCGCAATTGAAAATAATATTGACAGCGATGCCGAACTACAATATTTATTAAAAAAGCAGTCCAAAAAAGGCATGTTCAATCATGCCAGGAGAGAACCGGCCGCCAGCAGAGCATGCCATTTTCAAGGCATCGGGCAAACTTCGCGAGGAAAGTGTGACTGTCGAACCTGCTGAAAAGTATTTCACTATCGCTATCGTCGCTGCATTGCGGCATACCTTCTTTGGCGCCGAGAGCGTCATGCCATTGCCATAAATTTTCCATTCAATGGAATGCGGTCATGCTGGATGAGTAATTCCTGAATCGGGGGTGACTCAGATCGAATTCATTTCAAATTTCAGAGAGATTTTTCATCTTTCTGCTAATAAACCGTAAATCGGCAAGTCAACATGATCGGTGAATTGTTGAGGTCTCAACCGGAGATCGCGCTGTTCGCAAGCCTTGCAATCGGCTATTTCATTGGTTCGTTTCGCGTGGGGCCAATTCAGCTGGGCGGCGTCTGCGGCACGTTGATCGTGGCCTTGCTGTTGGGGCAGACGGGTGCGCGGCTTGCCCCCGATCTGAAGAACATCGCCTTCGCGCTGTTCATCTTTGCGCTGGGTTTCACCGGTGGACCGCAGTTCTTCGCCAACATTGGCCGGGGCTGGCGCTATGGCTTGCTGTCGGTGGTCGAGATCGTTTCGGTGCTGGTGCTGATCATGATCGCGGTGCTTGTGATGCGGCTCGACGCCGGTACGGCGGCCGGTTTGCTGGCCGGTGCGGCGACAGAGTCGGCCGTGATCGGCACGGCTTCGGAGGCGATTGCCAAGCTCGGCTTCAGCGATGCGGAGACGCTGCGCCTGCAGGCCAACATCGTGACCGCGTACAGCGTGAGCTACCTGTTCGGCCTGATCACCATCGTCCTGTTCACCAGTCAGTTTGCGCCCCTGCTGCTGCGCGTCAATCTGCGCGAAGAAGCCGAGCGCGTGTGGCACAAGCTTGGCGGCGATGGTGCCTTCGGCGAAGGTCAACGGGCCGCGGCCCCGGCGCTCGTGGGCCGCGCGTTCCGGGTCGACGCGGCGGCCGGCGGGACGATCCAGGCATTCGAACAGAAGCACGGCTTTAACCTGACCATCGAGCAGGTTCGGCGCAACGGCGCCGACGTGCCGGTCGAGCCGCAACTGGCGCTTGCCGCCGGCGACCTGATTCTTGTGGGCGGACGGCGCGAAGCGATGGTGGCCGCGGCTGCCAGCCTCGGCGAAGAAGTGGTGGATGCCGGCTTCGGCCAGATCATTGCGCAGAAGCTCGACGTCGTGCTGACGCGCGGCGACGCGCACGGTCTGACGGTCGCACAGTTGCGTGAGCGGGCAAAGCCCGAGGACGGGCGCGGCATCTACATCGCGGCCGTCACGCGGCTTGAAACCACGGTGCCCGCGCTGCCCGGCACCGAGCTCAATCGCGGCGACGTGCTGACGCTGGTGGGCGCGAAAGCCGACGTCGAGCGTGGCGCGCGCAATCTGGGCTACGTGCTCACCGCGACCCAGAAAACCGACTTCGTCTACCTCGGCCTGGGCGTGCTGGTCGGCATGGCGATCGGCCATCTCGGCGGGCGCATCGGCGGTGTGTCGATCGCGCTCGGCACGGGCGGCGGCTGCTTGCTCTCAGGATTGCTGTTCGGCTGGATCCGCTCGCGCCATCCGTTAGTCGGCTCGCTGCCTTCGGCTGCGGCGCAAATTCTCAAGGACTTCGGCCTTGCCACCTTCATTGCCGCCGTCGGCCTGTCGGCGGGGCCTGATGCCATCAAGCTGGTGCGCGAATACGGCCTGGCGCTGCCCGTCGCCGGCATTCTGATGGTGCTCGTGCCCGGTCTGTTGTCGCTGTGGATCGGCCGCGCGTTTCTCAAACTCGAAGCGCCCATGCTGCTCGGCGCCATTGCCGGTCAGCAATGCAGCACGCCGGCGATCAGCGCGCTGGTCGGCGTAACCGGCAATTCGACGCCCGTGATCGGCTACACGATCACCTATGCACTCTCGAACATTCTGCTGCCGTTGATGGGGCCGGTCGTGGTCGGCCTCGCCGGGAAGTTCGGCTAGGCGGGGCAGATGGGCTGCGCGCGGCGTGGCGCGCAGTCGACCGCATACGGATGCCATGAAGTTCGTATGCACATGCAGCACCCAGTACTCAGTACCGCAAACTATCCAGCGAGGGCATGATGGACTGGTTACATCACATTTTTCAAAAATCACCCGAGATTGCGTTGTTTTTATCACTTGCAGCCGGCTATTTCATCGGGCAGATCAACTTCGGCAAATTCCAGTTAGGCGGCGTGGGCGGTTCATTGCTAGCCGCAGTGTTGATCAGTCAGGCGGGCGTGACGATCGACAACGGCGTGAAATCGGTGATGTTCGCCGTGTTCATTTACGCGGTCGGCTACGACTCCGGGCCGGGCTTCTTCAATTCGCTGAACCGCAAGACGCTGCGTGAGATCGCGATGGCGATATTTCTCGCCGTCACTGCACTGATCACGGTGGTGATCTGCGCGAAGCTGTTCCATCTGAACAAGGGTCTCGCAGCCGGACTCGCGGGCGGCGCGCTGACGCAGTCGGCGATCATCGGCACGGCCGGCGACGCCATCGCGCGTCTTGGTCTGCCCGCCGATCAGGTCAAGTCGCTGCAGTCCGACGTGGCGATCGCGTACGCGGTGACCTACGTATTCGGCTCGCTTGGCGCGATCATTGTCTGCGTGAACATCCTGCCTAAGTTCATGGGGCAAAGTCTGCGCGACGCCTCGATCGAAGCGGAGCGTGAACTGTCTGCCGGTTCGTCGTCGCTCGGAGCGGGGCAAATTCGTGCATTGCCGGAACTTGTGGGACGTGCATACAAGATCGACGTCAGCGCCGGGAAAACGGTCAAGGCAGTCGAGACTCTGCATCAGGACATGTTGACGATCGAGCGGATCAAGCGCGGCGGTGAGAACCTCGAGCCGGCACCGGATCTGGTCTTGCAACTCAACGACGAAGTGCTGGTGGTGGGCCGCCGGGAGGCGGTGGTCGCATTCGGCGCGAACGGCAACGAGATTGCCAGCGTCGACGACATTGGCGTCGTGATGCAGACGCGCGACGGTGTGTTCACGCGCAAAGGCATGAACCACACGACGATCGCCGCTGCACGCGAAGTCGTGGATCGCGACTTGCGCCACGGCGTCTATATCCAGAGCGCCTCGCGTGCCGGCCAGCCGCTGCCGATCCTGCCCGAAACCAAACTCGAACACGGCGACGTCATCACCTTCTACGGTTCGCCGAAAGACACCAAGCGCGCCGTCGATGCAGCCGGCTACGAGCTGCCGTACAGCAACAAGACCGACTTCATCTATATGGGTGTCGGCATTGTGCTGGGTCTGCTGATCGGTCTGATTGTGATCGACGTGGGCGGCGTTCCGCTCACGCTCGGTTCCGGCGGCGGCTGTCTGCTGGCCGGCCTGTTGTTCGGCTGGATGCGCGGCAAGCATCCGATGTACGGCGCAATGCCGTCCGCGGCTTCACAGTTGCTGAAGGACTTCGGCCTTGCGGCGTTCGTCGCGGTGGTCGGTTTGAATTCGGGCTTGCAGGCCGTGGTGACCGTCAAGCAGAGCGGTATGACGATCTTCCTGCTCGGCGTGGTTGTCACTGTGTTGCCGTTGATACTGACGATGCTGTTTGGCCGCTACGTGCTGCGCTACAACAACGCGGCCATCCTGGCCGGCGCGCTGACAGGTTCACGCAGTGCCAACCCGGCATTCGGCGGTGTGCTCGACAAGGCGGAAAGCGCCGTACCCACCGTGCCGTTCGCGATTACGTATGCGATTGCGAACGTCGCGTTGACGTTGCTCGGACCGCTCGTGGTCGGATTGGTTTAACCCGGTTTAGCGTACGCATTTATCGATCTCTCTTACGCCGGCGGTAACTGAACGTGTCACTCGTGGCGCCGGCGTCATTCACTTGCACATTGGAGAACGCATCATGGCAAAAGAGAAAAACGGCAAGAAACAAGGCGACATGGCTCAAGCCGGCTTTGCGGCGCTCAGCCCGTTCGAACTCAAGGACGAACTGATCAAGGCCGCCGGCGGCGGCGCGGTGGAGCGTGCCGCCAACGCATCGATGCTCAACGCCGGCCGCGGCAATCCGAACTTTCTCGCGACCATTCCGCGCCACGGCTTCTGGCAGCTTGGCCTGTTTGCGATGCGCGAGTCGGAGCGTTCGTTCGCGTTCATGCCGGAAGGCGTTGGCGGTTTTCCGCGACGCGAAGGGCTGACGGAGCGCTTCGATCTGTTCCTGCGCGAAAACAAGGGCGTGCCCGGCATCGATTTTCTGCGCGGCGCGGTGTCGTATGTGCGCGATCAGCTCGGACTTTCCGCGGGCGACTTCCTCTATGAAATGTGCGAGGGCATTCTCGCGTCGAATTATCCGGTACCGGACCGGATGCTCAAGTTGTCCGAACAGATTGTCGGTCAGTATTTGCGCAAGGAGATGATCGGTAACCATCCGTTCGTCGGCGAGTTCGACGTGTTCGCGGTGGAAGGCGGCACGGCGGCGATGACGTACATCTTCAACACGATGCGCGAGAATCACCTGATCAAGCCGGGTGACACGATTGCGCTCGGCTTGCCGATCTTCACGCCGTACATCGAAATTCCGCGCCTGAACGACTATCAGCTGAACGTCGTCAATCTCGAAGCTACGGTTGAAAGCGGCTGGCAGTATTCGAAGAAGGAACTCGACAAGCTGCGCGATCCGAAGGTGAAAGCGTTCTTCCTCGTGAACCCGAGCAACCCGCCTTCGGTGAAGATCGACGACGAGAGCCTTCAATACATCGCGGACATCGTCAAGGAGCGTCCCGATCTGATTCTGCTGACCGACGACGTGTACGGCACCTTTGCCGACGACTTCGTCTCGCTGTTCGCGCTCGCGCCGAAGAACACCATCCTCGTGTACTCGTACTCGAAATATTTCGGCGCGACGGGCTGGCGTCTCGGCGTGATCGCGACGCATCGTGACAACGTGCTCGACAAGCTGATCGCCGAGCTGCCGAAGGACGCGAAGAAGCAGTTGCACGAGCGTTATGAATCGATCACGACCGAACCGGACAAGCTCAAGTTCATCGACCGGCTGGTGGCCGACAGCCGCACGGTCGCGCTGAATCACACGGCGGGTTTGTCGACGCCGCAGCAGGTGCAGATGGTGCTGTTCTCGCTGTTTTCGCTGATGGATACGCCCGACGCGTACAAGAACGCGTTGAAGCGCCTGATCCGTAAGCGCAAGCAGGCGCTGTACGAAGAGGTCGGCATCTCGTTCGAAGACGACGATCCGAACCAGGTGGACTACTACACGATTCTCGACATCGAGTTCCTCGGCGAGCGCATGTTTGGTCGCGAGTTCGTCGAGTGGCTGCTGAAGAACACGGAGCCTTCGGAATTGCTGTTCCGCCTCGCGCGTGAAGCACGCGTGGTGCTGTTGCCTGGGCGCGGCTTCGGTACGCAGCATCCGTCGGGACGGGTGTCGCTGGCTAATCTGAACGAGTCGGACTATCGGCAGATCGGCCGCGCGATGCGCAAGCTGATCGAGGAGTACGTGGAGCGCTACAACGCGGCAACCGGCAAGAAGCTCGACAAGTCCAAGGTGAAGTGAACGTGAATTGAGGCTTTGATTCGCGTCTGATGTGTGCTGGATCCGCGCTCGAACTCGGCTTCGAGCGCGGCGAGGCATGGACAAAAAACTTGCGCAATTACCCGGATCAGTGAATGATCGGTCAAGCGGCCCCGCCAGTGTCATTGCTGGCGGGGCCGCTTGTCCCTTGCACTTTGACATTCACGTACCGATCATGCCGACTTCATCCACCTCTGCCGCACCGGTTTCCTACACTGTGCCTTGTCCGGTTGTCGAATCGCTCGACGCCATTCTTCCCGAAGAGCCGTTGCTGATGATGGGCGCCGGCCCCGTGCCGATTCCCGCGGCGGTGGCCAAGGCCAACACGGTGGTGATCAACCACCTGGGCAGCACGATGGTGAAGGTGATCGGCCAGGTGAAGACCATGGCGCGCTACGTGTTCCAGACGAATTCGAAGTGGGTGCTGGGCGTAGCCGGGCCGGGTTCTGCCGCGATGGAAATGGCGATCTCCAACCTCGCTTGGGAAGGCACGAAAGTGCTGAGCATCAAGAACGGCTTTTTCAGCGAACGGATGGCGGAGATGGGTCGGCGCGTCGGCGCGGAAGTCGCGATTCTCGATGTCGAGGACGGGACCGTGGCGAGTCTCGAAAGCGTGGCTGAGGCGATCCGCCGCGAGCGTCCGGAGATCGTGACGATCGTGCAGGGCGAGACGTCCAACACCGTGTGGAATCACCAATTGAAGGAGATTGCGGCGCTCGCGAAGGCAGCCGGTGCGCTGGTCATCGTCGACGCGGTGTGTACGCTGAGCACGATGCCCCTGGAGATGGACGCGTGGGGTATCGATGCGGTCATTACAGGCGGGCAGAAGGGCTTGTCGTCGATCCCCGGCGTCTCGCTGATCGCGTTTTCGGATGAGGCGTGGGCACGGGTGAAGGGGCGCACGGCGCCGAATGCGCATTGGTGTCTTGACGCTTCGCTTGCGGAGAATTTCTGGCACAACGCGGGGTATCACTATACGGCGCCGGTGTCGGGCGTGCTGGCGTTGCACGAGGCGTTGCGGCTCGTGTGCGCGGAGACGCTTGAGAAGCGGTTTGCGCGGCATTTGAAGTGTTCGGTCGCGCTGCAGGCGGGGATTACTGCGTTGGGTTTGCAGCTTTATGCGCCGGCGCCTTGTCGTTTGAATTCAGTTGTTGGCATCGTTGTGCCGGAGCGATTGAGTCCTGCTGATATTTGCGGTCATATCTCGCGGCATCATCAGGTGGAAATCTCCGGGTCGTTTGGTTTGCCGATTGTGCGTATTGGGCAGATGGGTGAGCAGTGCCGGGAACATAACCTGTTCAGGACCTTGCATGCGCTTGGGAGGACGATGGTGGATCTTGGGGTTAAGGTTGAGTTGCCGGCTGGGGTGGCGGCGCTTGAGCGGGGGTTGTCGGAAGGGAAATGAAGGTTTTGGCCTGCTCGGCGCTTCTTGTTTGTGGTTCTGGGTTTGGTGCTATTCCTTGTTCTGGCTTTCGTGCCTTTTCTTGATTTGTTAGTGGTCTATTAGCGTTGCCCCTGTGCGGGGCGGCACCTACTTTTCTTTGCCTGCCGCAAAGAAAAGTAGGCAAAAGAAAGCGGCTCAAACCGCTAATGCTAAGTGGGCACCGTGGTTTTCTGCGGGTAGTGGTGCGACTGGAATCCGTGCTCTCGCACATTCCACGTTAGTGACAAAGGACTCATCAGCTCCCACTCCGCACTGCGTGCGTCGCGGACGGGTTTGCATGGGAAACCACGGGCTTCGGTTGAGGTTTGTCGGGGCCGTCGGCTTCGCCTCGGCGACGCGCCGCTGCATTCAGCCCGGAAATGCCCGCCCTCTTTAAACGATGTGTCGCTGTGCTGAATCACCGCCCCTCCTCGCTCCACCCCGCCCCAATCCCAGCCACGGTCGCGTTCGCATCTGCCGTTGGCGTTGCAATTGGAATCGAGATGGTGATGGCGGTGCAATGACGAGCCACGCCCCCGTCGGTGAGGCGTAGGAATTGAAACGTAGCGGGGGGGTTTAAGAAGTACTCTTCGGCGCGCGCAGCGCCGCCGGAAGTATGATGCCCTTGTCACTGGCGCCGAATGTGGGAGGACACAGATTCCAGATGCACCACTACCCGTAGCAGACCACGGTGCCCACTTAACATTAGCGGTTTGAGCCGCTTTCTTTTGCCTGGCGGTTTCAAAATACAAGTGCAACAGCCTCAGTTAGGATGCGTTGCATGGGAAAAATATACGAACATCTGAGCGCCGAA
>NZ_CADIKC010000006.1 GCF_902859805.1 Paraburkholderia sediminicola
CAGCAGCGGCTGCATTCGGCGGCCGGCAATATGCCGCCCGCCGAATACGAAATCACCATGCAGAAAAAGTGGAAAGCGGAAAAAGTGTCCAGGATTACTTGACCACCACAGGCCGCCCCGCACAGGGGCAACGCTAATAGACCACTAACAAAACAAGGAAAGGCCAAAGCCCTGGGCAAACAGACAACAACCGCCAAGCAGGCCACTAACAAAAACAAGGAAAGGCCAACGCCCTAGGCAAACAGACAACAACCGCCAAGCAGGCCACTACCAAAACAAGGAAAGGCCAAAGCCCCAAGCAAACAGACAAAAAGCGCCGCGCAGGCAAAAACCAGCCGCAGACCCCAACCCTCACTTCATCATCCTGCGCCGAAACAAAACCGCCGAAACAACAAACCCCCCCACCGCATAAACCACCAGCACGGCAACGTGCAAAACAGCCCCATCAACAGGCCGCCCAAGCATAGCCGGCCGAATCAGATCAACAGCATGCGCCAAAGGCAAAAGCTCAGTCACAACCCGCGCTGCAGCAGGCAGCTGTGAAACAGGAAAAAACACCCCAGACAACAACAACATCGGCGTCAACACCAAAGTCTGATAAAACATAAAAAAGTCATACGACGGCGCCAGCGCCGTCACCACCATCGCGACGCTCGCGAACGCGAGCCCCGTCAGCACGATCACCGGCAACGCCAGCAACATCGACGGAAAACTCGCGTAGCCAAGACTCCCCGCCACCAGCATGATCGCCGCGCCCGATAGCATCGACTTGCTGCCCGCCCACATCACCTCGCCAAGCACGATGTCGCCGAGTGTGAGCGGCGTATGCATGATCGCCTCCCACGTGCGCTGTACGTGCATGCGCGAAAAGCCCGAATACATCGACTCGAAACTCGCCGACATCATCACGCTCGATGCCACCGTGCCCGCAGCAAGAAATGCGATATACGACACGCCGTCGACATGCCCGACCATCAGCCCAAGCCCGAAGCCCAGGCCGAACAGGTAGATCATCGGATCGGCAAGATTGCCGAACATCGACGCAATCGCGAGCTTGCGCCAGACCAGATAGTTGCGGCGCCACACCGCAATCCAGTTGACGGCGTTGGCCGGGAAAGCGGCGAAGGTCTCCTGCTTCGGCGGTGTCTCGCCGTGCGGTTCGTAAGTGCGTGCGTCCATTGCGTGTCTCTTGCCGTGTCGTTATAGCTGTAGAGGATTGCGTGCTGAGCCGATGTCGATACGCGTCAGTCCTGCATCTCGCGTCCGGTCAGGCGCAGGAACACATCTTCCAGATTCGCCGGGCGATGCAGGTAGCGCAGATCGGCGCGTTGCTTGAGCCGGGCATGTACGGGCTGGGCGTCGTTCACGTAGCAGAAGAGCGTTTCGCCACTGATCTCGGTGCGCTCGACAAGCGGCGCCAGTTCGTCGCGCAACGCAACCGGATCGGGGCCGAAGATTTCGATCACGTCACAGCCGATCTCGGATGCGATCAAGGCACGCGGCGCGCCCTCGGCGATCTTGCGGCCTTCCTCTATCACGCAGAGGCGGTGGCACAGACGCTCGGCTTCTTCCATGAAGTGCGTGGTCAACAGAATGGTCTTGCCGCGTGCGAGCAGCGAGCGCAGCCGCTCCCAGATCAGGTGCCGCGCTTGCGGATCGAGACCAGTGGTCGGTTCGTCCATGATCAGCACGTCGGGGTCGTTGACGAGCGCGCGCGCCAGCGTAAGGCGCCGCTTCATGCCGCCCGACAGTTCGCTCACACGTGCATCCGCCTTGCTCTCGAGACGCGCGAATTCGAGCAGCGACGGCACCATCTCGCGGCATTGCGCGGTGCTCAGACCGAAGTAGCGGCCGAACACCAGCAGGTTTTCGCGGACCGTGAAATCGGGATCGAGATTGTCGAACTGAGGCACGACGCCGACACGCGCCCGGGCCACGCGCGCGCGGCCGGGAATCGGCTCGCCGCACAGGCGGATCGTGCCGGCATCCGGTGCGGCGATGCCGAGCAGCATGCGCAACGTGGTGGTCTTGCCTGCGCCATTCGGGCCGAGCAGGCCGAAACATTCGCCGGCGTTGACATGAAACGACAGTCCGTCGACCACCGTCTTATCGCCGTAGCTTTTTTTAACCTGGTGGAATTCAATGGCGGCTTCAGACATGGATCGATCGAGGCTCCGGGAAAAGACGCAAATGGCCGGCAAGGCCGCTCATTCTATGGCATCGGCAGTGAGGTGTTGGTCGTCACGGGATGCGCCGGACGGCGTTTCTTGCGCTGCGGCAAAGGCTCAGGAGTGACCCAAACCCGACCCAAACCCGCCACAAATCCAGCACGCACCTATTTAGGGCGCACTTAGCGTTTTCCATCCCTTGCAACCTGAATTGCGGCGCACCATGATTCATTCAGACCGCGCTCCTCGCGGATGGGAGAAAAATCATGGCGAGCTACCAGAAAATCCTGCTGTGCTACGACGGCTCGCGCGAAGGCCGCAAAGCGTTACGTTGCGGCGCCGACCTGGCGTTAGACCTGAAGGCGGAAACGCACTTACTATCAGTGGTCGATATGCGCTCGAGCATTGCGCAAAGCGCGGGCCTGCTGACCGATGTGGCCTGCGGCAGCTTCGAGAAAACAGCCCGCGACATCCTGCAGGAAGGGGTGGACTGGCTCACCGAACGCGGCGTGACCGCGCAAGGGCATTTTGCGTTTGGCCACCCGATCGACGAGATCGCCAATCTCGCTAACGAATTGCATGTCGACCTCGTGGTGGTCGGCCACCGTTGCCGCACCGGCCTGTCACGATGGTGGATGGGCGCGGGCAATACTCCGCTGCTCGACCGGATTTCATGCAGCATTCTGGTGGCGTGCTCTTCCGCGCAGGAACAGCAGCAAGCGGCGGCGGCCTGACGTAGGGCCTGACGCGGAGCAGGGCGAAGGGTGTGGCCTGCGCTGAATGAGTTGACGCGAAATGAGTTGAATAAGCCACGTGGCCGAACGGTCGCCATTTGCGGCGATCGTTTCGGCCAAACCCCGATTCGCTCATACGCTCAAGTCGATAGCCAACGCCGGGTGATCACTCGTTCAGATTGACCGCCGCGAGCTTCCATGTGAACAAACCTTCGCGCCGCAAGATCGCCGAGTAACGCGCGTCACCAGCACCATGCTGATAGCTGACGACGAACTCGTTAAGGCCGCGGTAGCCTGCCGTGGTTTGCGGCGGTTGCGGCGGCGTGGCGCTGTTCCCGTTGTTGCCCGCAACAGGGGGCGCCGGTTCAGGTGCCGCCGCCGTGGCGGCCGGCGGATTGCCGGCGCCAGCCGGAACAGGGGGGCGCTCGCCCGGGTTGCCGCGCGGCGGCATGCCGTTCAGCAATGCCGCGACGCCGTCGGGTGTTGCATAAGCGTCGACCAGCGGACCGATCAAGGCCACGCCGATCATCGCGCCAAGCGCCGCGAGTGGATTGCCGTTGCCTTGCACGTCGAGCCGACGCGTCAACAGGCCGGTGACCTGCTGCTTCAGGCTCTCGCGCAGCGCGGGAAAGTCGACGTATTCATTGACGGTTTGCGCATCACGCGCATCCGCCGCGCGTTTGAGCGTATTCAGCGCCATGTAAGGCGACGCGTAACAGAACCCCAACGCGGCAATCACCACAATCACTATCAAGGTGACGATCAGTGGCCGGGCGGCGCTGCGTTTCGTGCGTGTTGAAACTGCCATCGAGTGGGACTCTCCATCAGGTGTGATCTAACGTGGACCGCGGCCACGCAAAAACGATCCCAGGCGATGCGATATCCGAGAAGGCGCAAGCGGGTGAACAACGGGTGAACAGCCTTACGCCGGGTGTCGCGCATCGTGCAGCCGCAATGGAATGCGGTGCACGCGCAGTGCGGCTTATGACTCGAACACCGCGCCGTGCACGTTGGCTTCATCTGCGATGCAGCGATCGATCATGCGGCACACCGCGTCTACCGTGCCGACCATGATCAGCCGCGACGGTCCGTGATACACGCGCACCGGTGCACGGCGCGCGGGTTCAGCCGTATTCAGCCCCGAATTCAACGACACGCGAGCAAAAGCCGGCAACGAGGACGGCAAGCCCGATACGCCGGCGGGCGCGTCGAACAGCGATAGCGATGGAGAACTGGCCGGGGACGCCTCGATCAGCGAACACGGCACCAGCTTGCGCAGATGACGCAAACGACCGAACTGGCGAAAAGGCAGCAGGCGGGCAAGGCGTTCCATGAGTCTCTCCAGGCGATTCAACGTTGGGGCAGCTTTGGGTTTGGCGTACGAGCGGGTCTTAGAACTCGCCCGGGCGGATCAGCCCGACGGCGATACCCTCGAGCGCAAACTCCGCGCTGCCGGTTTCAACGAAGATGTTGTCGTAATCGGGGTTCTCGGCAATCAGTTCGATGCCGTTCGGCCGGCGCTTCAGGCGCTTGACCGTCACGTCGTCGCCAAGACGCGCGATGATGATCTGGCCGTCTTTGGCTTCGCTTTTCTTCTGCACCGCGAGCAGGTCGCCGTCGAAGATGCCCGCGTCGCGCATGGACAGCCCGCGCACCTTCAGCAGGTAGTCCGGTTTGCTCGAGAACAGTGCCGGGTCGCACGCGTAGTGCTGCGAGATATGTTCCTGCGCGAGGATCGGGCTACCTGCTGCAACGCGGCCGATCAGCGGCAACGACAGTTGCATGATGCTGGCGTGGGGCAGCGTGAACTGGTAGGGCGAGTCTTCCGATCCGCCCAGCAGGCGAATGCCACGCGATGCGCCGGCCGCCAGTTCGATCACGCCTTTACGGGCGAGGGCGCGCAGATGTTCTTCTGCCGAGTTGGCCGAGCTGAAACCCAGCTCGGCGGCGATCTCCGCGCGGGTAGGCGGAAAGCCGGTGCGTTCGATGGCCCGGCGGATCAGATCGAAAACCTGCTGCTGTCGTGCGGTGAGTTTGGTCATGGCGCCACTGTATGTATGAACAGGTGCCTGTATTTTTATACAGTATTCCGCGCAATTCAAGCTTTACTTTAAGTTCGCGGCTTGGGGTGGCGTTCCAGCGCCGTAAATGGACGCTCCAGCACCCGTTTTCGTGCCGCAACGCCTTATCCGGCCGTCATTACCACTTTTGCGTATTAAAGAATGAAGAAACATTATTTTTAATGATGAAAGCTCTTCGATAGACTGCCCTTCGAGTTGGCGCTCATGTGCACGTGACCGCGACGCAAAACAACACCACACGCTGTTTCAGCGGACTACGACGCGGAGAAAGTTGGCATGAACCATCAGGGCACGGGGCTGGCAGGCAAGACCAGAAAACTTATCGCGGCGCTCGCATTCGGCGCAGTCGGTACGATCGCCGCGGTCGGCGTCACGGTGCAGGCACATGCAGCCGACACGACGCTGCTGAACGTGTCGTACGACCCGACACGCGAGCTGTACCAGGACGTCAACCAGGCATTCGGCAAGGAATGGAAGGCGAAAACGGGCGAGACGCTCACCTTCAAGCAGTCGCACGGCGGCTCGGGTGCGCAAGCACGTTCGGTGCTGGACGGTCTGCAGGCGGACGTCGTGACCCTGGCGCTGGCCTATGACATCGACGCGCTGGCCAACAAGGGTTTGCTCGATAAGGGCTGGCAAAAGCGTTTGCCGGACAACGCCTCGCCGTACACGTCGACGATCGTGTTTCTGGTGCGCAAGGGCAACCCGAAGCACATCAAGGATTGGGACGATCTGATCAAGCCGGGTGTGTCGATCGTCACGCCGAATCCGAAGACCTCGGGTGGCGCGCGCTGGAACTACCTGGCCGCATGGGCCTATGCCGAACATCAGCCGGGCGGCAACGACCAGAAGGCGAAGGAATTCGTCGGCAAGCTCTATAAGAATGCCGGCGTGCTGGATTCGGGCGCGCGTGGCGCGACCACCAGCTTCGTGCAACGCGGTATCGGCGACGTGCTGATTGCGTGGGAAAACGAGGCGTTTCTCTCGCTGAAGGAATTCGGTCCGGAGAAGTTTGAAATCGTCGTGCCGTCGGTGAGCATTCTGGCCGAGCCGCCGGTTGCGGTGGTGGACAAGGTGGTCGACAAGCACGGCACACGCAAGGTGGCGGAAGCGTATCTGAACTTCCTGTATAGCGAGGAAGGTCAGGAAATCGCCGCGAAGAACTTCTACCGTCCGCGTTCGAACAAGGTGCCGGCCGAGCTGACGTCGAAGTTCCCGAAGCTGAAGTTGTACACGGTGGACGATTCGTTCGGCGGCTGGGCGAACGCGCAGAAGACGCACTTTGCCGACGGCGGCGTGTTCGATTCGATCTACTCGCCGCAGTAATGGGTAGTACGGGTAATGCGGGCAGTCAGCCGGACGAGATGCGCAGTTAGACGCCGCAGTTGAACGCGTAGTCACACCTAGCCAGGAAGCGCGCCCGCGAGGCGCGCTTTTTGGCCAGCCAGGCGGCCGAAAAAAGAGCCGCCGGCCTCAACCCTGAAAGAGTACCAAGCATGACGACGTTGACCTTCCGAAAACCGAGCGCCTTGCCCGGTTTTGGCCTGACACTCGGCATCACCGTGGCTTATCTGAGCCTCGTGGTGCTGATTCCGCTTGCGGCGACCTTTCTCAAGACGGCGACGCTCGACTGGCCTCAGTTCGTGCGCGCGGTCAGCTCGCCGCGCGTGCTCGCGTCGTATCGGCTGACTTTTTTCTCGGCCCTCGGCGGCGCGTTGATCAACGCGGTGTTCGGTTTTCTGGTCGCGTGGGTGCTGGTGCGTTATACGTTCCCGTTCAAGCGTATCGTCGACGCGGTGGTCGATCTGCCGTTCGCGTTGCCGACCTCCGTCGCCGGTATTTCGCTCGCGGCGGTGTATGCGGGCAACGGCTGGATCGGACAGTTTCTCGAACCGCTCGGCATCAAGATCGCTTTCACGCCGGCCGGCGTGCTGATCGCGCTGACCTTTATCGGTTTGCCGTTCGTCGTTCGGACCGTGCAGCCGGTGCTCGAAGAGTTCGAACGCGAACAGGAAGAGGCGGCTGCGTGCCTCGGCGCGTCGCGTTGGCTGACGTTTCGGCGCGTGGTGCTGCCTGCGGTGTTCCCGGCTTTGCTCACGGGTTTCGCGCTGGCGTTCGCGCGGGCGCTCGGCGAATACGGCTCGGTGATTTTCATCGCGGGTAACGTGCCGATGAAATCGGAAATCACGTCGCTGCTGATCATTACCAAGCTCGAACAATACGATTACGCCGGCGCCACCGCGATTGCGGTCGTGATGCTGGTGGTGTCGTTCCTGATGCTGTTGTTGATCAATACGCTGCAGTGGTATCTGCAGCGCCGCACGGGGCGCGGCGGCGCGGGACCGGCGCCTGCCGCCGCGAGTGTGGCGGCGATCGGTGTCGGCGGAGGTGTGCAATGAGCCGCAACTCCCTGAATGGCGCGGATGCTACGACTGTCGCCGTGGCGCCGCGTGCGCCGCTCAATGTCGCGCGCCGGCCCGATCCGGTTACCGAACCACCCGTTGTGCGCTGGATTCTGACCGGCATCGCGTTGCTGTTTCTCGCGCTGTTCCTCGTCGTGCCGCTCGTCGCCGTGTTCTATCAGGCCTTGAGCAAGGGCATCGGCTTCTATCTGGAATCGCTGGCCGATCCGGATGCGTTGTCGGCCATCAAGCTCACCGTGATCACAGCCGCGATCGCCGTGCCGCTGAATCTCGTGTTCGGCCTCGCGGCGTCATGGTGTATCGCCAAGTTCGAGTTCCGCGGCAAGGCCTTGCTGACCACGTTGATCGATCTGCCGTTCTCGGTCTCGCCGGTGATCTCCGGTTTGATCTACGTGCTGATGTTCGGCGCGCAGGGCTGGTTCGGCCCGTGGCTGCAGGACCACAACGTGCAGATCATCTTCGCCGTGCCGGGCATTGTGCTGGCGACGATCTTCGTCACGTTCCCGTTCGTCGCGCGTGAACTGATTCCGCTGATGCAGGCGCAAGGCAACGACGAAGAAGAAGCCGCACACGTGCTCGGCGCCTCGGGCTGGCAGATCTTCCGGCGCGTCACGCTGCCGAACGTGAAATGGGGCCTGTTGTACGGTGTGATTCTGTGTAACGCGCGGGCGATGGGCGAGTTCGGCGCGGTGTCCGTTGTGTCCGGCCACATTCGCGGCCAGACCGACACCATGCCGCTGCACGTCGAAATTCTCTATAACGAATACAACTTCTCGGCGGCGTTTGCCGTTGCGTCGGTGCTGGCCTTGCTCGCACTCGTGACGCTCGGCCTGAAGCTGCTCGCCGAGCGCCATATGTCGGCGGAACTGTCGGCCGCGCGCGATGTGCCGGCGTATGCAGGGCCGGTCACGCCGCCGTCCGCTTCACAGTCTGCGGCACAGTCCGTCAATGCAACGCATGCATCGCATCAACAATCACAGCAGCACGCGCTCAAGCAAGGAGAGCTGTAATGGGTATCACCGTTCGTAACCTGCAAAAGCGCTTCGGCGATTTCGTCGCGCTCGACAACGTTTCGCTCGACTTTCCGCCGGGTGAACTGGTTGCGCTGCTCGGGCCTTCGGGTTGTGGCAAGACCACCTTGCTGCGTGTGATTGCCGGCCTCGAATACGCGGATGCGGGCCAGGTCGTGCTGCAAGGCCAGGACGTGGCGACGGTCGGTGCGCGCGAGCGTGAAGTCGGCTTCGTGTTCCAGCATTACGCGCTGTTCCGTCACATGACGGTGTTCGAGAACGTGGCGTTCGGCTTGCGTGTGAAACCCCGCAAGGAACGGCCTTCGGAAGCGGTGATTCGCGAGAAGGTGCATGAACTGCTGAAGCTCGTGCAACTCGACTGGCTCGCGCAGCGCTACCCGTCGGAACTGTCGGGTGGTCAGCGCCAGCGGATTGCGTTGGCGCGTGCGCTCGCTGTCGAACCGAAGGTCCTGCTGCTCGACGAACCGTTCGGCGCGCTGGACGCGAAGGTGCGCAAGGAGTTGCGCAGCTGGCTGCGTCGTTTGCACGACGATCTGCATATCTCGACGATTTTCGTCACGCACGATCAGGAAGAAGCGCTCGAAGTGGCCGACCGGATTGTCGTGTTGAATCGCGGGCATGTGGAACAGGTGGGCAGTCCGCAGGACGTGTACGACCATCCGCAAACCTCGTTCGTCTACGAGTTTCTCGGCGCGGCGAACCGTCTGCACGGCAATGTGGATGCAAGCGGCTTTGTGGTGGACGGCGCTGCGTTGCCGGTCGCGATTACGGCCGGTTTCAGCGGGCCGGCGTTCGCGTATGTACGTCCGCACGATCTGCAGTTGTACAGCCAGGCGTCCGGCCATCGCGAAGGCATTGTGGTCGACGTGCGGCGTGTGGTGACGCTTGGCGGCTCGGTGCGTGTGGAACTGGCGGGCCGCGAAGGCAACGTGCTCGAGGCGGAACTCGATCGCGAATCGTGGCGCGATCTGCAACTGTCGATCGGCGACGGCGTGACGGCAGTGCCGCGCGCGTTGCGCGTATTTCCGGCGCAATAGGCCGTGCCACGAGCATCAACACAAGCAGCGCAACAACACTCGGCGTTTCAATCAAACTCTAATAACTCAACTCTGGCTCAACCGGAGACATACAGATGAACTTTCAGCAATTGCGCTTTGTGCGCGAGGCCGTACGTCAGAACATGAATCTGACTGAGGTGGCGAACGTGTTGTACACGTCGCAGTCGGGTGTGTCGAAGCAGATCAAGGATCTGGAAGACGAACTCGGCGTCGATATTTTCATCCGGCGCGGCAAGCGTCTGACGGGCCTCACCGAGCCGGGCAAGGCGGTACATCAACTGATCGAGCGCATGTTGCTCGATGCGGAGAATCTGCGCCGCGTCGCGCGTCAATATGCGGATCAGGATAGCGGCCACCTCGTCGTGGCGACGACTCACACGCAGGCGCGTTACGCGCTGCCGAAGGTGATCCGTCAATTCACCGAGGTGTTCCCGAAGGTGCATCTGGCGCTGCGTCAGGGCAGCCCGCAACAGATTGCGCAGATGATCATCAACGGCGAAGCGGACATCGGCATTTCGACGGAAGCACTCGACCGCTTCCCCGATATCGTCACGTTCCCGTGCTATTCATGGCATCACGTCGTGGTTGTGCCGAAGGGCCATCCGCTGGTTGGCCGTGAGAATTTGACGCTCGACGAGATCGCCGAATTCCCGATCGTCACCTACGACCAGGACTTCACGGGCCGCTCGCACATCGACCAGGCATTCGCGAAAGCGGGCGCGTTGCCCGACGTCGTGTTGACCGCCATCGACGCCGACGTGATCAAGACGTACGTCGAACTCGGCATGGGCATCGGCGTGGTTGCCGCGATGGCCTACGATCCGAAGCGCGATACGGAACTGGTCGCGCTGGATACCCAGCATCTGTTCGAGGCGAGCACGACGCGGGTCGGCTTGCGCAAGGGCGCGTTCCTGCGTGCATACGCGTACCGGCTGATCGAAATGTTCGCGCCGCAGTTGAATGAAGCGGAAATCGCCGCACAGTTGCGCGAAGCGGTGTGAGGGATACGCAGGGATGCGCCGGATCGCCACGGTTCGGCGCAGGACGCGCAAGGCGCCGCATGAATTCATTGCGGCGCCAAAAGTGCGATCTTCAAGCGGGCTACGGCCGTCCTTGATATAAACGCTGCGCAAACGCGTGGCGCGCGGAGCGCCGGCCTCATCCAGCTCCGAAACGAACGGGTATCCGTTTTTTCACGCATGGCGGCGCGCGGCGCATCGCTTACAATCGCCGCCATGAATACTTCGACTTTTTCCTCCGCCACGCCTTCAGACGAAGACGCCACGCCGCAGCTGCCGCGCATCGCCGTGCTGGCGACCGGCGGCACGATCGCCGGCGCGGCCGCGGACGCCACCAACACATCGGGCTACCAGGCCGGCGTGGTCGGCGTCGAGCAATTGCTGGCCGTGGTGCCGGCCTTGTCCACGGTGGCGCGCATCGCGCCCGAGCAGATTGCCAGCGTCGACAGTAAAGACATGGAAATGTCATTGTGGACCACGCTCGCGCAACGCATCAACACACTGCTCGCCGACGATGACATCGACGGCGTGGTGGTCACACATGGCACCGATACGCTCGAAGAAACCGCCTATCTGCTGCATCTCACGATCAAGTCGGACAAGCCGGTCGTGCTGACCGCCGCCATGCGCCCGGCGTCGGCGCTGTCCGCCGATGGTCCGCTGAATCTGCTGAACGCTGTGACGGTGGCGGCGCACGCGGATTCGCGCGGGCAGGGCGTGCTGGTGGCGTTCAACAACAAGATTCACAGCGCACGCGACGTGGTCAAGACGAGCACATATGCGGTCGATGCCTTCCAGTCTCCGGATATCGGCGCGCTCGGCTGGGTGCAGGACGGCCGCGTCGAATTTCAGCGCAGCGTGGTGCGTCCGCATACGCTCGCGACCGAATTCGTGATCGGCGCGAAGTGGCCGCATGTAGAGATCGTCGTGAGCTATGCGGGCGTTTCGCGCATTGCCGTGGATGCGTTGGTTGCTGCCGGTGTGCGCGGTATCGTCGTGGCGGGTACGGGTAACGGCTCGATTCACGCTTCCATGCAGCAGGCGCTGGCCGATGCCGCTTCGCAGGGCGTCGTGGTGGTGCGTGCGTCGCGCGTGGGTTCAGGGCATGTGATGCGCAACGGCGCGGCCGCTGACGACGCACTCGGTTTCGTCAGCGCAGGTTCGCTGAATCCGTACAAGGCGCGCGTGCTTTTGATGCTCGCACTGGCAGCGGGAGCCACAGGCCCGGTTATGTTGCAGAAGACGTTCGATACGTACTGATTGATTGAGCGCGGGCGGCCTGGTTCAAAGTCAGAACCGTGTCCCGCACATGAAGCTTGAATGACAACGCGGCGCCAGGATCATTGATCCGGGCGCCGCGTTGTCGTTACAGCTTAATGTTTATCGCTTTCGCCGGAACCAGGCGACGCAGGCAAGCTGTTAGGACGCCAGATCCGGAGGCAGCTTCCCGCCGTTCGCCGCCAGCGCTTGCATCACCTGTTTGTGCAGCCAGATGTTCATGCTTGCCGAATCGTTCGTGTCGCCGCTGTACTTCAGTTCCTGTGCGAGTTGCTTGCGATGCTCGAGGCTGCTGTCGACGCCGAGCGCTTTCAACGTGTCGACGATCGAGGTGCGCCAGTTCAGCGTTTGCCCGCTCTCACTCACGAACTGGTCCATGACGGCCGCGACGTCGACGTCAGTCAGCGGCGGCGGTGCCGGCGCAGCGTCTGGTGCGGCAGCTTGTGCCGCTGCCGGATCCGGTGTCGGC
Source organism: Paraburkholderia sediminicola (assembly GCF_902859805.1). Classification (GTDB taxonomy): domain Bacteria; phylum Pseudomonadota; class Gammaproteobacteria; order Burkholderiales; family Burkholderiaceae; genus Paraburkholderia; species Paraburkholderia sediminicola. Next base: position 12,262 of record NZ_CADIKC010000006.1, read on the forward strand.
TCAACCGCAGGCGCAGGCTGGTCGGGCTTCGCTTTGCCGAAGAGCTTGTTTACGATGTCACCAAAAATACTCATGCTGAATCCTTTGCAGAGGGGTTAACGGCGCAAGCACAGTCCGCTCACGGGTTGAATTCTGGTTGCGGATCGTGTGAATCGTGTGGATCGGGCGAATCAGACAGAGCACATGTGCCGCGATGATCGGCAAGCTGCACGTGAGCTCTGATACGCGAGCAACCAGACTCAACGAGTGTAGGAGAAAAGCGGGGAGGGATGTGTCAAAAAAGGTCGTGCTGCGGACGCGGAGTTGCAAGCAAATGCAAGCGGACTTGCGAGCACCCGTGCGAGGAGACCTGCAAAGAGAGGTACTGGCAGGCGGCATGCATGATGCAGCCGCTGCGAGAGATTGGCGGAAAACGCATGAATCTGAAATCCGACAGCCGGACACCCGACGACGACGTCTGACCGACCAAGGCTTCCCCGGCGCCGCCGGGTGCCGCTGCGGACCCCACTTGCCGCTCTCAGCCCAGAGCGGCACGATTTGCCCGTTCCGCCATGCATGCCGCACGACGAACCGGGCGCCCCACCTGCGTTGCCGCGACGATCACGTTGAAACCGCAACCGTCACGGCAACCTTGTTGTTGCTTAAGCTGCCTTGGCTTCGCTACCCGGCGCTTGCGCGACTTCGTAGTTCGCCATGATTTCGAGCGCGCGCACCATGGCTGAGTGATCCCATGCCTTGCCGCCATTCGCCGCGCATACGCTGAACAGTTGCTGTGCGCTCGCCGTATGCGGCAGGGCGATACCGAGCTTGCGTGCACCGTCGAGTGCGAGGTTCAGATCCTTCTGGTGCAGTTCGATGCGGAAGCCCGGATCGAACGTACGCTTGGTCATACGCTCGCCATGCACTTCGAGAATGCGCGACGAAGCGAAACCGCCCATCAATGCCTTGCGCACACGTTCCGGATCGGCGCCCGAGCGCGACGCGAACAGCAGCGCTTCTGCTACCGCTTCGATGTTCAATGCGACGATGATCTGGTTCGCGACCTTGCAGGTTTGACCCGCGCCGTTGTCGCCGATCAGCGAAATGTTCTTGCCCATCAGTTCGAACAGCGGCTTGGCCAGCGCAAACGCTTTTTCAGGACCGCCGACCATGATCGTCAGCGACGCTTCACGCGCGCCGACTTCGCCGCCCGAGACCGGCGCATCGAGGTAGTCCGCGCCCAGCGCGTTGATCTTCTTCGCGAAAGCTTGCGTGTCGAGCGGCGAGATCGAGCTCATGTCGATCACCAGCTTGCCCTGCGTGAGGCCGGCGGCGACGCCGTCGTCGGCGAACAGCACGTTGGCGACGTCAGGCGTGTCCGGCACCATGATGATGACGATGTCGGCCGCTTGTGCGACAGCGGTCGAATCGGCGACTACGGTGGTCGTCTTGCTCAGATCTTCCGGCACCGGATAAGCGCCATTCACGAACAGCGAATGGCCGCCCTTGATGAGGTTGCGCGCCATGTGCGCGCCCATGATGCCGAGGCCGATGAAACCGATCTTTGCCATGTGTCTAAATCTCCAGTGTTGTTGCGGGGCGCCCTGAGGGACTTCCCTCGGGGCGTGGTCTGTCTGATGTAATCGATGAGGTGATCGACAAGTCGCGCAGTGCGTTGCGCGGTGTATCGCGCGGTATATCGCGCTGTATATCGATTACGCAGCGGCGTGGGCCGCGCCGCGGGTTTGCCCGGCCACGCTCTGCACCCAGCCGAGGCCGGCGGCGGTGGTCGTGCGCGGCTTGTATTCGCAGCCGACGTAACCGTCATAGCCGAGCGAGTCGAGCAGGTCGAACAGGAACGGGTAGTTGATTTCGCCGGTGCCCGGTTCGTTACGGCCCGGGTTATCGGCGAGCTGAATGTGTGCGATCTGCGGCAGATTCTTCTTGATCGTTGCCGCGAGTTCGCCTTCCATCCGCTGCATGTGATAGATGTCGTATTGCAGGAACAGATTGTCCGAACCCACCGCGCGAATCACGTCGAGGCCTTCGCCCGAACGGTTCAGCGCGAAGCCGGGGATGTCGTACGAATTGCACGGCTCGACCAGCAGCTTGATGCCCGCTTTCTTCAGTTCGCCCGCGGCGAAGCGCAGGTTGTCGACGATCGTCGAACGTGCTTTGTCCGCATCGACGCCGGCCGTCGGAATGCCGACGAGGCAGTTCAGTTGCGGCACCTTCAGGGCCTTCGCGTATTCGATCGCGCGGCCGACGCCTTCCTGAAACTCGCCCACACGATCCGGCAGGCATGCGATGCCGCGTTCACCCGCTTCCCAGTTGCCCGCGGGCAGGTTGTGCAACACGAGTTTCAAACGGTTCTGCTGCAGACGTTCGCTCAATTCAGCGATCTGATACGGATACGGAAACAGGAATTCGACGGCGTTGAAGCCCGCGTCCGCTGCTGCCGAAAAACGGTCGAGGAACGGGACTTCGTTGAACAGCATGGTGAGATTCGCTGCAAATTTCGGCATGGTGCTTTTTGTCTCGCTGGTCGGTCAGTGGAATAACTTCATGAGGCGATCCAGTTGCGTTGAATGACTACGCCTACGCCGCTGAATCGCGCTCATCTGCTGCAAAGTCGGCAAGCTCAGTCGAGCATGCTGATTGCCGTCGGCGCGTCTTCGCGCTTCTCGGCCAGATCTTCGAACTCGTTGATCGCGTCGATTTCGGTGCCCATCGAAATGTTGGTCACACGTTCGAGGATCACTTCGACGATCACCGGCACGTTGAACTCGGAGAGCATCGATTGCGCTTTCAGCAGGGCCGGCTTGAGTTCTTCCGGTTTGAACACGCGGATCGCCTTGCAACCCAGGCCTTCGGCAACCGCAACGTGGTCCACGCCATAGCCATTCGTTTCCGGCGAGTTGATGTTCTCGAAGCCGAGCTGCACGCAGAAGTCCATATCGAATGCGCGCTGTGCCTGACGGATCAAGCCGAGGTACGAGTTGTTCACCACCACGTGCACATACGGCAGCTTGAATTGCGCGCCGGCTGCCAGCTCTTCGATCATGAACTGGAAGTCGTAGTCGCCCGAGAGCGCGACGATCGGACGTTGCGGGTCTGCTGCACGCACGCCGAGCGCTGCCGGAATCGTCCAGCCGAGCGGGCCTGCCTGGCCGCAGTTGATCCAGTTGCGCGCCTTGTAGACGTGCAGGAACTGCGCGCCGGCGATCTGCGACAAACCGATCGTGCTCACGTAGCACGTATCGCGGCCGAACACCTGGTTCATTTCTTCGTACACGCGCTGCGGCTTCATCGGCACGTTGTCGAAGTGCGTCTTGCGATGCATCGTCTGCTTGCGTTGCTGGCAATCGGCGACCCATGCGCTGCGGTCCTTCAGCTTGCCGGCGGCCTTCCATTCCTTCGCCACTTCAACGAACAGTTCGAGCGCGAACTTAGCGTCCGACACGATGCCGAGGTCCGGGCCGAACACGCGGCCGATCTGCGTCGGCTCGATGTCCACGTGCACGAACTTACGGCCCTTGGTGTAAACCTCGACGCTGCCCGTGTGACGGTTCGCCCAGCGGTTGCCGATGCCGAGCACGAAGTCGGAGGCGAGCATCGTCGCGTTGCCGTAGCGGTGCGACGTTTGCAAGCCGACCATGCCGGCCATCAGCGGATGGTCGTCAGGAATCGCGCCCCACGACATCAACGTCGGGATCACCGGCACGCCCACGGTTTCGGCGAATTCGACCAGCAGGTCTTCAGCGGCTGCATTCAGCACGCCGCCACCCGAGACGATCAACGGCTTTTCAGCGTCATTCAAAAACGTCAACGCGGCTTCGATCTGTTTGCGGGTCGCTTTCGGCTTGTAGACCGGCAGCGGTTCGTACGTGTCGATGTCGAATTCGATTTCGGCGAGTTGCACGTCGATCGGCAGGTCGACCAGCACCGGACCCGGACGGCCCGAGCGCATCAGATGGAAGGCCTGCTGGAACACGCGCGGCACGAGAGCCGGCTCACGCACGGTGACGGCCCACTTGGTGACGGGCTTCGCGATCGATTCGATATCGACGGCCTGGAAGTCTTCCTTGTACAGACGCGCACGCGGCGCCTGGCCTGTGATAGCCAGAATAGGAATCGAGTCGGCCTGAGCGGAGTACAAACCGGTGATCATGTCGGTGCCGGCGGGGCCCGAGGTGCCGATACACACGCCGATGTTGCCCGGCTGGGCGCGCGTATAGCCTTCGGCCATGTGCGACGCACCTTCGACGTGACGCGCCAGCACGTGGCTGATGCTGCCTGCCTTGCGCATGGCCGAGTAGAACGGGTTGATCGCTGCGCCCGGAACGCCGAATGCGGTGCTGATGCCTTCTTTTTCGAGCACCAGCACGGCTGCGTCGACGGCTCTCATCTTGGCCATGAATGTCTCCTGAATGTCTTGGATGGGCGAATAAGTTGGCTGACGAATTCGCTGACGGATATGCAAACCAAAGGTGTTGATCGAACTGTAGGCTTCACCTAAAGGTTTGATAAGATCAGTCCGGGTCGCTTATTTCGAAACAAAAAGTATGGAATGGCCTTGGTGGTAGGGGACGGGAGAGACAAAAAATGGACCGCTTCAAACAAATCGAAACTTTCGTACGCGTCGCGGATGCTGGCAGTCTCGCGGCGGCCGCGCTGGAAGAGGGCGTGTCGCCGGTGATTCTCGGGCGCCGCATCGACGCGCTCGAAAAGCGCCTGGGCGTAAAGCTGATGTACCGCTCGACGCGGCGTCTTGTGGTGAGCGAAGAAGGCGCGGCGTTTCTCGAGCGCTGCCGCGGCCTGCTCACCGAGTGGGACCAGGCCGAAAACGAACTGAGCGCCGGACGGCGCGCGGTGAACGGCCATCTGATCGTGTCGGCGCCGGCCGCGTTCGGGCGCAAGCACGTCGCACCGCTTGCGCCGGCTTTTCTCGCCGACAAGCCCGAATTACAGGTGTCGTTCAATCTGACCGACCGGGTCGTGGACCTGGTGCGCGAGGGGTACGACCTGTCGATCCGGATCGGCGGCGCGGTCGACCCGAATTTCGTCGCGGTGAAGCTGGCGTCGAACCGGCGCGTGGTGTGCGGTACGCCGGAATATTTCCGCAAATACGGCAAGCCGAAAACGCTCGAAGATCTGCCGCAGCACAATTGCCTCGCGTTCAACCTGCAAGGCGGACAGAACCGCGGCTGGTACTTCCGCCGCAACGGCAAACTGGCGACAGTGCGGGTAGGCGGCACGCTCGACTGCAACGACGGTGAGCTGCTGCATCGCTGGGTATCCGAAGGGCTTGGCCTCGGCTGGCGCTCCACGTGGGAAATCCAGCAGCAACTGGCGCGCGGCGAGCTGGAAACCGTGCTGGATGAATACGCGCTGCCCGACTACGACATCCTGGCGGTCTATCCGCAGCAGCGTTACGTGCCGGCTAAGGTGCGCTACTTCATCGACTACCTGAAAGAGGTGTATGCCAGCGAGGATTACTGGAATCGTCCGACGTATTGAGTGCGGGGGTGAAGGTAATTTTTCGCGGATTTCACACGAAGCCGGGAATAAACTCGGTATGCGGCCGGTCATGCTGGATGACGAGTCAATAGCTTAGCCGCAATGCCCCGGAGGGCCGAGGTGGGTCAACCCGAATCAAATGCCGCCCGCGCGCACGACGCCGATGCAGCGAGGAACCGCCGTTTTCAGGAACTGGCGCTCCCGCATCTCGACGCCGCGTACAACCTTGCGCGCTGGCTGTGCGGTAACGCCAACGATGCCGACGACGTCGTGCAGGAAGCATTCATGCGCGCGTTTCGTTTCTTCGACACGTTCCGTGGGGACTCCGCGCGGCCGTGGCTGCTGGCGATCGTGCGCCGCACCTGGTACACGGAATGGCGGCGGCGGGCGTCGTCGCACGAGGTGGTCGAGTTCGACGACACCATGGACGAGGCGACTTTCGACGGCTGGAGCACGGGCGGCGCGGATCCGCAGACGCTCCTGATCCGCGACGAAGACACGAAGCTCGTGCACGAGGCGCTGGCGCAGTTGCCGGTCGAGTATCGGGAGGTGCTGATCCTGCGGGAACTCGAAGAAATGGGTTACCGGGAGATCGCGATGGTCGCCGATGTGCCGATCGGCACGGTGATGTCGCGGCTTGCACGGGGCAGGCGCAAGCTGGCCACGCTGTTGATGGCGAAGCAGGCGTCCGGGCATCCCGGGGCCGGGCTTCCGGGAGGTGGAAGTCCGCCGCGAGCCACGGCGCCGGGTGCCTCCGCAGCGCCCACGGCTTCAGTTACACCACTCCGGGCGGCCTCCAACGGCCGTCCATCCAACAACCCCGGCGCGAGTGCTGCCGGCTTAGCCCAGGAGACGCCAGATGGACTGTAACGAAGCGCGGCCGCTCCTCGATGCGAACGCCGACCACGAATTGCCCGCGCCGGATGCACAGCGCGTCCAGCAGCACATCGAGAGTTGCGACGCCTGCCGGCGCGAAAGCGAAAATTTGCATACGTTGAGCGCTTCGCTGCGCGCACAGCCTTATTACCGCGCGCCCGATGCTTTGCGGGCGCGGATTCTTGCCGCCCTTCCGGCGGGTGACGCGGCTGCTGACGAGCCCGTCGAAGCTCCGCGGGCCACCGCACAGCCGAGGCCGAAGCGAAGCTGGCTGGGCAACTGGCTGAATGGCTGGCTGCGTCCGCAAGGCGCGATGGGGCGGCCGGGCGGAGGCGTAGGCTCAGGGGCAATGATCGGGCAGGGCTGGCTCGTCGCGCTGGTGGTCGCGCTCGGTGCGGTGGCGGTGGGCGTGACAATGAGCCAGCATCGTCCGGCGCAAGGCGGCGGGTTCTCCGATGAACTGGTCGAAAGCCATGTGCGGGCGCAAATGTCCGGCCACGACATCGATGTCATTTCGACTGACCGGCACACGGTCAAGCCATGGTTCAACGGCCGGATCGACTATTCGCCGCCGGTCGAGGACCTCGCGGCGAGCGGTTTTCCGCTGGAAGGCGGCCGGCTGGATTACATCGCGCATCAACGGGTGGCGGTGCTGGTGTACCGCTATGAGAAGCACATCATCGACGTCTACGTGTTTCCGGAAACGCGCTCCGCTGATGCTGGACGGGAAGCCGCCGCCGGGCTTTCGATGGCGCAGACCCGCGAGGGTTACTCGCTTGCGCACTGGAACGCGCAGGGGATGACCTGGTGGGCCGTCACCGACGCTGCGCCGGACGCGCTCAGCGGGCTCGAAAAGGCGCTGAAAGCCCGTCTGGCGGGCGGCAGCGAGCAGACCGAGGGGGGCTGAACGGGTGTCGCGTGCGCGATCCGGGAGGATTTTCCCGGGCGCGCATGCGCGGGCGGCCCGGCCTTGTGTCCCCGTATGTTCGCGTTTATCCACGTTTATCCGCTTCGTCCTAAACCCTTGAAAACACACCCGATTCACGTGTCACATTAACGGGATATCTTGCAACCCGGCCCTAATCGGGTTACACTCTTTGGCTTCTCACTTGCCACACCGGTTCAGACGCCCGGGTGGCTTTAATCCACAAGGAGTGTGTATGCGTCATTATGAAATCGTCTTTATCGTGCATCCCGATCAGAGCGAGCAAGTGCCCGCCATGATCGAGCGTTACAAGAGCACGATCACCTCGCACGGTGGCCAGATCCACCGTATCGAAGACTGGGGCCGTCGCCAACTGGCCTACATGATCGAGAAACTCGCGAAGGCTCACTACGTCTGCATGAACATCGAATGCGACCAAACCACGCTCGACGAGCTGGAACACGCATTCAAGTTCAATGACGCGGTTCTGCGTCACCTGATCGTCAAGATGAAGAAGGCCGAAACCGGCCCGTCGCCGATGATGAAGGAAGTGCAGCGCGAAGAAGCCAAGAAGTCGGCTGCTACGCAACCGTCCGAAGCGCAGGCTTAAGACACACTATTTAAGCTACCAGACGAAAGCGTCGCTCTCGCCAAAGGCTACATGAATCGGCTGCAACTTACGGCCAGCGTCGTTGAACGCGAACCGGTGCGGTATACCCCCGCCGGCGTTCCGATTGCAGGTTGCACGTTGCACCACCGCACGGAAGTCGTCGAAGCCGGTATTGCCCGGCAAGTCGAATTGACCATGCAGGCGGTAGCAGCAGGTGAAGCGAGCGGTAAGCTGGAAGGCTGTCAGATGGGCGTAGAAACGCTCTTCACAGGCTTTCTGGCGAAAAAGCACCGCAACGCAAGAACTCTGGTATTTCACATCACAGAATTGCAGGACATTGGAAAGGACTGAACATGCCCCGCCCGACTGGTAAGAAATTCGACAAGCGTCGTCAGCAACAAAATCCGCTCTTCAAGCGCAAGAAGTTCTGCCGTTTCACGGCCGCTAACGTCGATCACATCGACTACAAGGACCTCGAAACGCTGAAGGACTTCATCGGCGAAAACGGCAAGATCACGCCGGCGCGTCTCACGGGTACGAAGTCGCACTATCAACGCCAGCTGGATACGGCAATCAAGCGCGCACGTTTCCTCGCGCTGGTGCCGTACACCGACCAGCACAAGGCCTAACCCGACGACGCGATAAGGAGTATCCGAATGCAAATTATTCTTCTGGAAAAAGTCGTCAATCTGGGCAACCTGGGCGATATCGTGAAGGTCAAGGACGGTTACGCACGTAACTTCCTGATCCCGAACAAGCAAGCTCGCCGTGCAACGAAGGAAGCTTTGGCTGAATTCGAAGTTCGCCGTGCAGAACTGGAAAAGATCGCCGCTGAAAAGCTGGCTATCGCTCAAGCTCAAGGCGAAAAGCTGGCAGGCTCGACGGTTCAGATCAATCAGAAGGCTGGCGTCGACGGCCGTCTGTTTGGTTCGGTGACGAACGCGGACATCGCTGACGCACTGGTGAAGCTTGGCTTCGCAGTGGAAAAGGCGCAAGTGCGCCTGCCGGAAGGCCCGCTGAAGCTGGTTGGCGAACACGCTGTTCAGATCTCGCTGCACACCGACGTTGTTGTCGATGTGAACGTGGCTGTGATCGGCGAACACGTCTAAGCATCAGTTAGCATCTGCCAGGTAGTTGCTGGCGAAAGGCAGGGGCCGGGTGACCGGCCCCTGCCTTTTTTATTGCCCGTTTTCGATGCATCGAAGTATCGGTTTTTGATTTCCCTCCGCGCGCATTTACCCGATAATTCCTCTCCATGAACGCACCGTCCAAAGATCCCCAAATCGAGTCGCTGAAAGTCCCGCCGCATTCGATCGAAGCCGAGCAGTCGGTGCTGGGCGGCCTGCTGCTCGACAACGCGGCATGGGACCGCATCGCCGACTTCCTGTCGCAGAGCGATTTTTACCGATACGACCACCGCATCATTTTCGAGCACATCGGCAAGCTGATCGCGGCGACGCGTCCGGCCGACGTGATTACCGTGTACGAGGCGCTCGGCACCTCGGGCAAGGCGGAAGAGGTCGGTGGTTTGGCTTACCTGAACGCGCTGGCGCAGAACACGCCGAGCGCGGCTAATATCCGCCGTTACGCGGAAATCGTGCGCGACCGCGCGGTGCTCCGCCGTCTCGTATCTGTGGCCGACGAAATTTCCGCCGACGCTTTCAACCCGCAGGGTAAGGAAGTCCGTCAGTTACTGGACGAGGCCGAATCGAAGGTGTTTTCGATCGCTGAAGACGGTGCGCGCGGCACGCAAGGCTTCCTGGAAATCGGGCCACTTCTGACCGAGGTGGTTGAGCGGATCGACACGCTGTATCACACCGCCAATCCGAGCGATGTGACGGGCACGCCGACGGGCTTCGTCGATCTGGATCGCATGACTTCGGGCATGCACGGCGGTGAGTTGATCATCGTGGCTGGGCGCCCTTCGATGGGTAAGACGGCGTTTTCGATGAACGTCGGCGAATATGTGGCGGTCGAGTATGGCCTGCCGGTCGCCGTGTTCTCCATGGAAATGCCGGGCTCGCAGCTCACCATGCGTATGCTGGGCTCAGTCGGCCGGCTCGACCAGCACCGCATGCGGACGGGGCGCCTGACTGATGAGGATTGGCCGAAGCTCACGCACGCGGTGCAGAAAATGAGCGAGGCGCAGATTTTCATCGACGAAACCGGCGGCCTGAATCCGATGGAACTGCGCTCCCGCGCGCGTCGGCTGTCGCGCCAGTGCGGCAAGCTCGGCCTGATCATCATCGACTATTTGCAGCTGATGAGCGGTTCGTCGTCGGGTGAAAACCGTGCGACCGAAATCTCGGAAATCTCGCGTTCGCTGAAGAGTCTCGCCAAAGAACTCGACGTACCCGTGATCGCGTTGTCGCAGCTCAACCGGGGTCTCGAACAGCGCCCGAACAAGCGGCCGATCATGTCCGACTTGCGCGAATCCGGCGCTATCGAGCAGGATGCGGACGTCATTCTGTTCATTTACCGCGACGAGGTCTACAACCCGGACAGCCCGGACAAGGGCACGGCGGAGATTATCATCGGTAAGCAGCGGAATGGTCCGATCGGCCCTGTTCGGCTCACGTTCCATGGTCAATTCACGAAGTTCGACAATTTTGCCGGCGCGCAGAATTTCTACAGCGAGTAAAGAGGTAACTGCAGCGGTAACAGAGGAGATAACCGCTGCGAGTGTTGTAACGGTGCTTTCAAAAGTGCGGCATCGATCCCGGAACGGTACAATGTGGCGGTTTTATGTCAGCCATAATGTGACCAATTTTCGGGATCCCAATGTTCGGTCGTTTCATGCCCACCGAGGGCAAGTTCTTTGAAATTTTCAATGCGCACGCAACGTGCATCGTCTCGGCAAGCCGCGAACTCGAGCTGCTGATCGACAACCTTCAGGACGCCGAGACCCACAAGCAAAACGTGCAGAAGGCCGAAAAGGCCGCTGACAAGCTCACGCACGAAGCCATCGACCTGCTGCACAAGACCTTCATCACGCCGCTCGACCGCGACGAGATCCACAAGCTGATTACTACGATGGACGACATCCTCGATCTGATGGAGGACGTCGCCACCGCTATCTCGCTGTACGACGTGCAGGCGGTGACCTCCGAAGCGAGCCAGTTGGCGCATATCTGCACAGCCACCTCCGAGCGGGTGCAGTTCGCCGTCGGCCTGCTATCGGACATGAAGCAAGCGAGCCAGATACTGAAGGCGTGCGAGGACATCGACCGCCTCGAATCGGAAGCCGACCGCGTGCTGCGCTCGGCGATGTCGAAGCTTTTCCGCGAAGAAGACAACGTCAAGACGCTGATCAAGCTGAAGGCCATTTACGAACTGCTCGAAACGATCACCGACAAGTGTGAGGACGTGGCGAACATTATCGAAGGCATCGTGCTGGAAAACGCATAATGCAATCGATACAACTCGCTATCTGGGTCGTTGCCGGCCTGGTTGCCGTCGCGCTGATTTTCGACTTCATGAACGGCTTCCACGACGCGGCGAATTCGATCGCCACGGTCGTGTCGACCGGCGTCTTGAAGCCGCAGCAGGCCGTGGCTTTCGCGGCGGCATTCAACGTTGTCGCCTATTTCGTGTTCCACCTGAAGGTGGCGCAGACGGTCGGTAAGGGCACGATCGATCCGAATATCGTCGACCACTACGTCATTTTCGGTGCGCTGGTCGGGGCAATCGGCTGGAACATCATCACGTGGCATTACGGTATTCCGTCGAGCTCGTCGCATGCGCTGATCGGCGGACTGGTGGGCGCGGCGCTCGCCAAGTCGGGCTGGGGTTCGCTCAATTTCGACGGGTTGATGAAGACGGTTGCGTTCATTTTCATCTCGCCGTTGCTCGGTTTCGTACTTGGCTCGTTCTTCATGCTGGCGGTGTCGTGGATATATTTCCGTACGCCACCGAGCAAGGTCGACCGGCGTTTCCGGCGTCTGCAACTGGTGTCCGCAGGCTTGTACAGCCTTGGCCACGGCGGTAACGACGCGCAGAAAACCATCGGCATCATCTGGATGCTGCTGATCGCGACCGGCTACGCCTCGTCGATCGCGGATGCACCGCCGCTGTGGGTGATCGGTGGCTGCTATCTGTCGATGGGTATCGGCACCTTGTTCGGCGGTTGGCGGATTGTCCGCACGATGGGCCAGAAGATTACCAAGCTGAAGCCGGTGGGTGGTTTTTGCGCTGAAGCGGGCGGGGCGATCACGTTGTTTACGGCGTCGTGGCTCGGTATTCCGGTGTCCACCACGCATACGATTACCGGCGCAATCGTCGGTGTCGGCGCGACGCAGAAGTTGAGCGCGGTGCGTTGGGGCGTGGCCGGCAACATCGTATGGGCGTGGATTCTGACGATTCCGGCCTCCGCGGCGCTGTCCGCGGCTGCCTGGTGGCTTGGCCACCGCTTCCTGTAAATCTTGCGCAGACGGCTTTTGCCGTCCGCTTGTTTTCAGGCTTCAATGCTTTGCCTTGGACCTCGGAGCCAAGAGCACGCCCCCGACCTTACAGCTGCAAATAAAAGCGCGCCGCTCAGATCAGCGGCGTGCTGCCTCCATCCATTGGGACGATTGCGCCCGTCACATAGCTCGCGCGGCGGCTGGCAAGAAACAGCGCGACGTCGGCGATCTCCTCCGGTTTTGCGTAGCGTCCGAGTGGCACCTTGGCCTGCCCGCGCGCCAGCGCGTCCGCGTTCTCGATGCCCTGCTGTGACGCTTCCAGCTTGACCGCTTCCTCGACGCGCTCGGTTAGCGTCGAACCCGGGTTGATCGCGTTGATGCGGATGCCGTAGCGCGCGTAATAGTGCGCGAGGCCAACGGTGGCCAGCATCAGCGCGGCATTTGCAGCACCGCCAGCGATATGGATGTCGCTCGCGATCTTGCCTCCCATGCCGATGATGTTGACGATCGTTCCGGGCTCGGCGCTGTCGCCGGCCTTTACACGCTCGGCCATGCGGCGCAAGACTTCCTGTTGCGGGTAGATGTAGGGGAAATACTTCGCTTCCATGGTGGCCCGGAACGCGTCGGCATCGAGCGTTTCCGGGTCATAGCGACGGGCTGCGCCGGCGCTGTTGATGAGTACGTCGATTGGGCCGACGGCGGTGCTGACTTCCTCGACGATATCGGCAGCGCTATGCGGTTCGTGCAGATCGGCCCGGGTCCGATGCACATGCAGTCCTTCCTGCTTTAACTGCTCGTAAGCGCGCGCGAGATTGGCGGGGTCGCGCGAGACGATCGCCACCTTGGCGCCTTCCAGCGCGAATGCGCGGGCGCAGGCGAACCCGATGCCCTTGCTGCCGCCCGTGATCAACACCACCTTGTCTTTCAGCCCGAGATCCATCGTCATCACCCGAAGTCGGAAGAATATCGATGACGATAGCAGATCGGCGGCTTTCGCTGCAGTGTCACGCGGCTTTGGCGAGGAAAAATTGGGGAGAGCAGTTTGGTTGCCCGGCATCTCAATGAGTTTCAACGCCGCGCATGGGGTGCGACACAGACCCTCAACCCGGCATTTTCCGTTGCGGCAGGCTCTCAGTGCCTCAGTCCCTAATATCCTGGTCAAGGTGAACGCAGGTCGGCAACTCAATGCCGCGTTGTTAGGCATGCCTGTGCACAATCGGGGGATCTGCTGCCGGACATGCGCAAGTTAATCCGCTCTTGATGGCAGCAAGACATTCGGGAAGGCCGGGTTCGGGGATTCGATTCACCTATGCCGACTTTCCTGTGATTGGAGGAATGTTGGCGTCCAGTTTTGCTGTCGGTTCAGAATCGCAATCAATCGGACGAATCCTATTTGCTTCATGTGTTGTGTGGCCACATCAGCAGCGCCGTCTTGCATGATGGCATTTGTAAGAATGCTGGTTCGCTGCATCCACGAGTATTGTTGTGGTGCCGCCCCGTGGCATTGAGGTAAGTCAGGTAAGAAGGCTCGTTCTTCCATGACATGCAATCTGTAAAAAGTAGGATGACTAAATACTATGGGAAATGTGACGCCCTGATTCCCTCGTGTCAACTACATTAAATCGTTCCCAGCAACGACGCCTAAAGGATTAGCAGTGAGCGCACGCAGAAGGGTGGTGCTCGCAGTTTTCGGCCGGAACCATCACCCACTGGAAATTTAAAGCATGCTCTCCGATTCACTCCGTGATTTTTCCTCGGCTCTCGAACGATGGCGTTTGTGGTCTTTGCTCGGCTGGCTGGACATTCGACAGCGCTATGCCCGCTCCGCACTGGGGCCTTTCTGGATCACCCTGAGCATGGGCGTCATGGTGGGATCTCTTGGCCTCGTCTACGGCACGCTTTTCGGCCAGCCCATGACCGGCTATCTGCCTCTCGTTGGTAATGGTTTCGTGGTCTGGGGGTTGATCTCGGGGGTATTGAACGATTCCTGCGGCGCCTACATCAACAACGCCAACTACATCCGCCAAAGCGATGCTGGTCTTTGGACCTACATCTTCCAGGTGTTGTGTCGCCAACTGATCATGTTCGCCCACAACTTCGTCATCGTGCTGGTTCTTCTTGCCGTCTTTGGCATTGATCATCCGGCGTCGCTGGTGTGGTTCGTGCCCGGTCTGGCCGTGCTCATGCTCAACTTGACCTGGATGGCGCAGGTATTCGCCCTTTCGTCGGCTCGGTATCGCGACGTGCCTCAACTTGTGGCGGCTGTCGTGCAGATCCTGTTTTACATCACACCGCTGATGTGGCGTCCCACGATGCTGTCGAGACATGCCTGGTTGATCACATTCAACCCATTTGCGTCGCTGGTCGATCTTGTGCGCTCTCCACTGCTGGGGCAGACCCCAGCCATGGCAAGTTGGGTGGTCGGCCTGTGTCTCGCCATCGTGGGCTGGCTGCTGGCTTTGTGGATGTATGCCCGCACGTCCGAACGTGTTGCTTATTGGGTGTGATCATGATGTCCGAACTTCAGGTTTCAAGGATAACCGTCGATCTTCCCGTATTCGAGGTGCAGGGCAGGTCGTTGCGCAAGCGAGTGGCCGCGCTCGGCCGTCGCAGCACCATGGCCGAGGGTGCCGAAGGCGCGATTATCGTGCGGGCGCTAAACGATGTGAGCTTTCAACTCGAGCGGGGCGACCGCCTGGGGTTGATCGGGCAGAACGGTGCTGGCAAAAGCACGTTGCTGCGAGTGCTGGCCGGCATCTACAGGCCAACGAAAGGCGTGGTGTGCAGGACCGGGAAAACAGTTCCGCTGCTGGACATCACGCTTGGCCTCGACGAGCACTCCACCGGCCGTCAGAACATTCGCCTGCGCGGCTTGTTCCTTGGGATGGATCCCGAATTGATCAAGGATCGTGAGGAGGAGATCGCAGCGTTCGCGGAGATCGGGGACTACATCGACATGCCGGTTCGCACATACTCCACGGGCATGCGTATGCGACTGGCGTTTTCTATTTCGATGGCGGTGCAAGCCGACATTCTGTTGCTCGACGAGGTGCTTGGCGTTGGCGACAGCGCTTTCCAGGAAAAAGCCAAGGCGAGGTTGCGTGAGGTCGCTGCGGAGTCCGGCATCGTCGTGATCGCCCTGCATTCCAGCCCAGTCATCATGGAAATGTGCAATAAGGCGCTTTGGCTCGACCACGGCAACGTTCGCATGCTAGGGGGCGCGCATGAAGTGGTGCGCGCCTATGACGACTTCATGCATGGGAGGGCCGCGGCATGAATTCCGATCTGCGCGCGATCAAGATCAGCCGTCTTCGCCAGATGGATCTCAACCGGCATCACGTTCCGCTGCTGGGGCGGAGCGTTCGCCGTTACAGGGAACTTTCCACGACCTACTCACAGCCGGTGGTAGTCGGCTATTTCATCAATCGCGCATTGGCCAAGGGCTGGTCCTTAACCAAATCCAAACTGATTAAACCTATGAAACTGCGATTCTGGAAAAGACCCGGCCAGGCTTCCATTAGAGATGGAAGTCTCGCAGGCGAAACGGTCTACGCCATTCGCATCACGGGAGGCCTGGGCGACGCCATTATCATCGCGCGCCTGGCCCGTGATCTTCAGGTCACGCTCGGTGGGCAAACGAAGTTCGACGTGTATTTCCTTTCGCCCAAGATTATCGAGCCATTTTTCAGAGGTATTCCCGGCTTTCGGGAGAGCATTCACGTCGATGCTTTTTCAACAGCCGCGCCGCACTACACGTTCTCGCTTATCGCCAACCAGTTCGTGACTTTCCTGAACGAACACATGCACTATCGTGCGCTGCTGCGCGACAACCCGAAGGTTCTCAGCCTGTTTGGCCACGTGCAGGCAATACGCAAGGACATCGAGAAATACATCGTGGCGCATCCGTCTCTCGACGGTTCGTTCGCCGATATAGCCGTGCGTCAGAACCACACGCGCAACACCTATCTGCACGAGATGCTTGGGATCGACTACGGCGGTGATCTCCTCAACATCGGCGCCGACCCCACAGCTTGCCAGGACTTCGGGCTGATGCCGAAAAACTACGTCACCGTGCACGACGGTTGGGACACCAAGTTCAAGCTGGTTGCGCATCGTCCGACCAAGGCATTGCCGCTGCAGACGTGGATTGACGTAGTGCGCCGCCTTAAGGCCGCGCGTCCGGATCTGATGATTGTTCAGTTGGGCGGCAAGACGGGCGACGATATTCCTGGCGTGGATGTCAACCTCAAGAACAAGCTGACCTTTGCGCAATCCGCATCCATCCTGGCTGGGTCTGCTCTGCATTTGGATACCGAGTCGGGTCTTGTGCATATCGCCGCCACGCTTGGGGTGAAAAGCGTGGTGATGTTCGGGCCGACCAATGTGAAGTGGTTTGGCTATTCACAAAACGCCAATATTTCGCCTAGGCAATGCGGCAACTGCTGGTGGTCAACCGACTCGTGGATGGATTTCTGCGCAGCCGGATATGAACGGCCAGCCTGCATGGGCAGCATCGATGCGCAGCACGTTGTGTCCAATGCCTTGCTCCTGTTGAGCGCGGAACCGGTGATGAAGACCCACGAGCCGGCACCCGAAGCCGACGCTTGTGTGGATTCCGTCGTGACGCAAGAGCAAGCCCATGCGGGATGAAAACCCAGCCAGCGTATTCGACGGCAAACGCAACAATGATATCGAGATGCTGCGTGGGGTTGCCATCCTGTTCGTGCTGGCAGATCATATTTTCGGTTTCTGGGATATCCCGAATCTGCAGTCAACGCTGGGTGACTATGCGTCATTCTGGGGTGGTGTGGATCTGTTTTTTGCGATCTCCGGATTTGTCATTGCGCAATCCCTGCTTCGCTCGATGGTTGGTCTTCAATCCGCGCAGGGCAAGGTAAGGGCGCTGGTTTCATTCTGGATCAAACGCGTCTGGCGTTTGTGGCCGGCGGCCTGGCTCTGGCTGATGGTGCCGTTCATCGTCGCGTTGATAGCGATTCCGGACATGCAACACGGGGCAAACCTGAGAGCCAATGTCTCGTTTCTCTTTGGCGGCATTCTAAACGTCGTCAATATTCAGGAATGGGCTTATTGGCACCACAACGGCATGCGACCTCTCTACGCCAGCCCCTATTGGAGTCTCTCTCTCGAAGAGCAGTTTTACCTGCTATGTGCACCGTTTCTGCTGTTCGTGCCTCGCAAATGGGTTATTGCCATTCTGGTGTCAGTGATCGCTGTCCAGTTTCCCATGGTTCGCGGCGCGAATACTGACGATCTGGCCTGGTTCATCCGCAGCGACGCGTTTGCGTGGGGCGTGTTGCTGTCCCTGCTCTCGTCAAGCCGCTTGCCCAGGGCGCTGATCGAACCGACATTGCTGCGCCGCCGCTGGTTTGCACGCCCGCTTTTAGTCTTCGTGCTCGCAAGCATCGCTGTCATGCCTCAACTCCTGTACTCACTGCCTTTTGGTGTCGGTCTGATTGCCGCTCTGTCGGGATTGCTGGTGTTTATTGCAAGCTATGACGAGGGGTATCTCGGATTGCACGGTTTTGTGGGCAAATTGCTGTCCTGGATTGGCAACCGATCGTATGCCATTTATCTGGTCAATGGCGCGGTCATTGCATTAGGACTGCGTAGTGGGCCATTGAGCGAGATGAGCCGCCATCATTTGTCCGATCTGCTGTTGATGAGCGCAGTCTTTCTGGTTGTCACCCTGATCCTGGCAGACGTAACCTATCGCTTCATCGAAGTTCCCGCCCGTCTGCACGGCCGCAAACTCGCGATGGCTTACGGCAACGCTCAACCAGCATCCGATTTTCGCTCGTCGTCACCTGTTCAAGATATCCGTGACCACGAAAGCGCTTGATTCGTATGTCCTATGTCGAAAAACACTATCTGAAGGAGCCGTAACTTGAGTCTGGATTGCTCGTCGGCTTTCGTCATCGTTGCCGGTGACGTGATGCTGGATCGCTACTGGTTTGGGGATAGCACGCGAATTTCCCCAGAAGCGCCTGTCCCTGTCGTTCATGTCCGGCGCACGCGTGACGTGGCGGGCGGGGCGGCCAATGTGGCCATCAACGCGGTGAATCTGGGTGCGAGAACGACGCTGCTGTCCATTGTCGGCGACGACCAGGATGGGCGTTCCTTGCGGTCTTTGCTGGAATCCGCGAATGTTCAATGCGCATTTCTGCACGATGCGGCGCTGCAAACCACCGTTAAACTCCGCGTCATCTCTCGCAACCAGCAGATCGTGCGTGCTGACTTCGAGCAGCGTCCCGACCACGAACTGTTGCTTCCGCTGGTGGCTCGCTTTCACGAGAAGCTTGAATCGTGCAAGACAGTTGTGTTCTCGGATTATGGCAAGGGTGGTCTGGTGCACCTTGGCCTGATGATGGAGGCGGGCAGGGCCGCGGGCTCGACCATTCTGATCGATCCCAAGGGGCACGACTATTCCATATATCGTGGGGCAACCGTCGTCACTCCAAATCGGGATGAATTCGCGCAGGCTGCCGGCAAATGGACCGATGAATCGGACTTCGAGCGCCGCGCCTTTGCACTGCGCGACAGCCTGGAGCTTGCAGCCCTGCTCGTGACGCGCTCAGAAGAAGGCATGAGCCTCTTTCTAGAGGGGCGCCACATCCGCATTCCCGCCCAGGCGCGCGAGGTCTATGACGTATCCGGCGCCGGCGATACGGTCATTGCCACCATGGCCGCCGCCATGGGCGCGGGCCACAACGTCGAGAGCGCAGCGCGCCTCGCTAACGTGGCTGCCGGCATCGTGGTTGGCAAGGTGGGCACCGCGCCTATTACGCTTGAGGAACTCAATCAGCATGTCTAATCGCATTATCGTCACCGGCGCGATTGTCAGGGGGACTATGCGGCGTGTGCGGACGAGTCGTGCTGCGGTATCAAAAGCTGCCGTTGGCGAACCGGGCGATGGGGTCGTCGGTGGTTTGCGTGGGAGCGGGGACGCCACGCGATGCTGTCGAGGCCCGCATGATCTGCACGCCGCCGTTCGCGTCGGCTTGCTGAGCCTGCCGAGCCTGGCGCGCGGCGACTGAGGCGGGCGGAGGCGGTTCGAAGGCGTCGGCTGCAGCGTCGATCGGATCAGGCGCGCCGGTGGCCGCGGTTTGCGGGACAGTGCGTCCAGCCGCCTGTTGTTGGGCCGAGGCCCCGGTGGCGTCATATGTGCTTGCCTGGGCGGTTGGAACCGGCGTCGGCGAGACGGCGCCCGCCGCGCGCGCCTGTAACTGCGCCGCGCTCATGCCGGGCGGCGGTGGCTCGAACGGATCAGCTTGAGGCGCAAGCGTCGTCGCTGTGGCGAGTTGTGGGCTTGCGGCAGATGCCGGGCGTGTCGTCGCGGCGACGCGAGTTGCTTGCTGCGATGTGAGCGAACCCGCCGTGTAGTTCGAGGGCGGTTGCGCCGCCGCAGGCCGGACTGTTGCCGGCGTCGAACTTGTCGTCGCCATGCCCGCGGCCGTGACTGCTGTACCCGCTGTCGCTGCCGTCGCATACGCAGGCATTGTCTGCGCCCCGCGTTCGGGTTGAGGCTCCGCAGCCTGATAGCTCGGGGTATCGAACGGTGCCGGTGTCGCAGCTGGCGCTGCCACCCGGCGAATACCGTCGAAGCGCTTGGCCCAATACGGATTAGTCAGATAGTCGAGCCGCACGGTGCCGCCCGTCGACGGTGCGTTGACGAAGCGCAGCTTGCCCACGTAAATGCCGACGTGCGAATGCGCGCGTCCGGTGGTGTTGAAGAAAATCAGATCGCCCGGCGCAATTTCATCCGGTTCGATGGATTCGCCGCGGCCGCTCATATCCGCGGTCGTCCGTGGCAAATTCACCGATGCCGCGCGTGACACGACGTAGCGAACCAATCCGCTGCAATCGAAGCCGCTATCGGGTGTATTGCCGCCCCAACGGTATGGAATACCGACCAGACCCATCGCCTGGATTGAGATTTCCTCGCGCCCGATGCTGTGGTCGACGAAATTCGGGAAACCCGGCGGCGGCGCGTGATAAGCGCCATTCGTAACCACAACCGACGAACCCGGCCCGCGCGACGTCTTTTGCGGCGCGCCGGCGCAAGCGGCGAGCAGCAAAACGGTCAGCAGCGAAAAGGCGAGTTTGCGCATGAAGACGAAGGGAGCGGGTAAACGCTCGTTTAATGGCGGACGATGTCCGGATGGTAGCCCGTCGAAGCTGGCTCAAGCAAGAATTCTTGATAAATTACTTGAAGTTCGTGCGCTAAGTGTTGCCGACCGGAAACGCGTGCCCAATAAAAAAGCCGCGCCCGGTGTGACCCGGACACGGCTTCCAGTCGAAACTAAAGCGTTGAAACTTAAAGGATTTCCGACGCGTAATCCGCGAGGCGCGAACGCTCGCCGCGCGCCAGCGTCACATGCCCGCTGTGCGCCCAGCCCTTGAAGCGATCCACGACGTACGTCAACCCCGAGCTGCCTTCGGTCAGGTAAGGCGTATCGATCTGCGCGATATTGCCGAGACAGATGATCTTCGTGCCAGGACCCGCGCGCGTAACCAGCGTCTTCATCTGCTTAGGCGTCAGGTTTTGCGCCTCGTCGATGATCAGATACTTGTCCACGAACGTACGGCCGCGCATGAAGTTCATGCTCTTGACCTTCAGGCGCGAGCGGATCAGTTCCTGAGTCGCGGCGCGGCCCCATTCACCCGCTGCGTCGTCGGTTTTCTGCAGGACTTCAAGGTTGTCGTCGAATGCACCCATCCACGGCTGCATTTTTTCCTCTTCCGTACCCGGCAGGAAGCCGATGTCTTCACCGACCGGCACCGTGGCACGCGTCACGATGATCTCGTTGTAGCGTTTGTCGTCGAGCACCTGCGCCAAGCCGGCCGCGAGTGCGACCAGCGTCTTGCCGGTACCGGCCTGACCCAGCAGCGTGACGAAGTCGATCTCCGGATTCATCAGCAGGTTCAGCGCGAAGTTCTGCTCGCGATTGCGCGCCGTGATGCCCCACACGTTGTTCTTGTGGTGACCGTAGTCGCGCAAGGTTTGCAGCAGCGCCGTCTTGCCGTTCAGCTCGCGCACCAGCGCATGAAACGTGGGCTCGCCGTTCTGCGGTTCAAGATAGACGAACTCGTTGACCAGCATCGAGGCGCAGAGCGGTCCCGTCACGCGGTAGTACGTGGTGCCGGTTTTGGTGTCCTGCCAGCTCTCCATGCCCTTTGCGTGCTTGGTCCAGAAATCCTGGGGCAGCGCGCGGATGCCGGAATACAGCAAATCGCTGTCTTCGAGCACCTGGTCGTTGAAGTAATCTTCTGCGGGCAGGCCGAGCGCATGCGCCTTGATACGCATGTTGATGTCTTTCGACACCAGCACGACCTGGCGATCCATGCGGTCGCGCTGCAACGCACGCACCACGCCGAGAATCTGGTTGTCGGCCTTGCCTTCCGGCAGACCTTCGACGGGCTCGATGGCGTTGAGCTTGGTCTGGAAGTACAGGCGCCCGGACGCCTCACGGCTGCCGAGACGCGCAAGCGAAATGCCGTCCGAGATGTTGCCGGCGTTCGCGACCAACGCGTCCAGCGTGCGGCTCACCTGCCGCGCGTTGCGCGCGACTTCGGACATGCCCTTCTTGTGGTTGTCGAGTTCTTCCAACGTCATCATCGGCAGATAGACGTCGTGTTCCTCGAAACGGAACAGGCAGCTTGGATCGTGCATCAGCACGTTCGTGTCGAGCACGAAAAGCTTCTGCATTTCGAGCGGGTCTGCGGCTGCGCCGCGCTTCTTGCTGGTGCCGCGCGTGCTGGGTGCTACGGCTGCGGGCGTGCTGGCGGCCGGGTCTTTCGCGCTTGGCGCGCGCGCGACGACCGGCTGCGATTTGGCCGCAGGCGTAGGAACAACCGCCGGCTCGGCTTGCGGACGGGCAGCGGGAACCGGTTGCAGCAATGCGGCGGTCTGCTTCGATTTGCGTCCACGCGCCGGTGCAGCTTGCTCGGCGGATGCAGACGCAACAGGGGAGGCCGACGATGCCGGCACGGGCCGCAACGTGGTTGCGGCATTGGCGGCGTGCGCCATCGGGGTGGCGACGTTCGCGCGGCCGTAATCGGCCGACTCTGCTGATTCCCCTCCGACTGCCTGTTTCTTCGCGGCGGAGCGCGCCGGCGTGGCGGCTTTGGCCTTGTATTCGTCAGGCGGCAGGAGATTGCCGAGCTTGCTGGGGGGGGTAGGCAAAGGCATGGTTTCCCTCGAATTAATCGGGTCACATTTCGTGCGCCGCCTGTCGCATTCTGCCGGTGCCAGTGAGTGCGCACGCAGTTTGCGCCCGGAGGCGCGCATTCGGTCTAGAGATGCCGGTTCGCCTGGTTTTCGATCGGCTCCTTAACGGAAGCGCGTAGCCGAGTGAACGCACGGCCGCGCGCAATTAAAAAAGCCGCCGCCCCGGCGTACGGGACAAGCGGCTCGCCTTCGGTTATCGCGTTGCGCCTCATGACTTCGACAGAGCCGACGAAACGGCCGTCAAGTCCGGCGCAGCAACGAAAAGTGTGGGGTGGACAGGCACTCATTGGAACCCAATATAACGCGCCTCAAAGCGCTTGTACAGCCTCCAGAATGTCATCGACATGCCCTGGCACTTTCACGCCACGCCACTCCTGGCGCAGCACGCCTTCGGCGTCGATCAGGAACGTGGAGCGTTCGATCCCACGCACTTCTTTGCCATACATTTTCTTCAATTTCATGACGCCGAAGAGCGCACACAACGTTTCTTCGGGGTCCGAGATCAACGGAAACGGTAGTTCGAGCTTTGCCTTGAAATTGTCATGCGAACGCAGGCTGTCGCGTGACACGCCGAGAATTTCCGCGCCGGCTTTCTTGAACTTCGGATAGAGATCGCGAAACTGCAGACCTTCGGTCGTGCAGCCCGGCGTGTTGTCCTTCGGGTAGAAATACAGGACCACCTTCTTGCCCCGCAGCTTGGACAGCGTGATCTCGCCACCGGTAGCGGGGGCGGTAAAGTCGGGGATGGGTTGGTCGACTGCGATGGGCACGAGGTTCTCCGGTTGTTATGGCCGACGCCGCAGCATTTGCACTTGCAACTGCTGCGGCGCCGGCCTGGCATCGAGGCTTTCGGGGAGGGCGACTGGCGCGTGTGGTGGTCGCTCGCGCGGCCTGGTCGTCAGTGCCAGCGAGAGATTGGCCAGTCAGGGCTGGACAATCAGCTCGCCGGAGCGACCTGGAATTTCGCCCCACGTAACAGGGTACGATGGCAGCGTGCTGCGGTCTAGCGTGGCGTAGTAATCACCCATGGTCGCGAAGGTATGACCTTGCGCCCGCCAGCCTTCCAGCAGCTGTTCGAAAATCGGTGCGAGCTTTTGTCCTTCGAGCTCCGCGTGCAGCGTGAACACCTGATCGTGCGGATTGTTTTCGGTGTGCTTCAACATCCATGCGGCGACGGTGTGCTCGTCGACCCCATCCACACCCAGCACTTCGTCGAGCGTCGGCAGCGTGGTGGGCATCTGCACGTGCGACAGTTGCCGGCCGTCGACCACCGGCAGATACGGCGAGTGGCCGCGCCCGTCGGACGCGTAGTGCATGCCCCACGCGTCGATCTGCTCGAACGCATGCCCGTTCATCTGCCAGCCCGCTGCGCCGTGCGTGACGGGCGGCGCGCCGAAGATCCCGACGAAGCGGTTGAAGCTCTTCTGCATCTGCTTCTCGGTCCAAGCCTGGTCTTGCGAACGCACGTTGTCCTGCCAGTACACGTGGTCCCAGGTATGGATGCCGCATTCGAAACCGGCCTCGTGAATCGCGCGCATTTCCGCGGCGGTTTTCACGCCGATATCCGGACCCGGCAGCAACACGCCGTACATCAATTGCTTGATGCCGTAGTGTTCGACCACCGAGGTACGCGACACCTTCTTCAGAAAACCCGGCCGCAACACGCGGCGCATCGCCCAACCGGTGTGGTCGGGCCCGAGGCTGAAGAGGAAAGTGGCGCGCGCCTTGAAGCGGTCGAAGATGCGTGCGAGATTCGGCACGCCTTCGCGGGTGCCGCGCAGCGTGTCGACGTCGATCTTCAGGACGATACGAGCCAAGGATCAGGCCTTATTGTTGTTCGACGAGGGCGCGCGCTTCGGCGACGTGGCCGCGATACGCTTCGAAAATCTTGCGCAGCGCTTCGTCGAAGGTCGACTTCGGCGCCCAGCCGAGTTCCTGCATCGTGTTGTCGATCTTCGGCACGCGGTTCTGCACGTCCTGGTAGCCCGCACCGTAGTACGCGCCCGAGGACGTTTCGACCAGTTGCACCTTCTTGGCCAGTTCGGCGTATTCCGGGAATTCAGCGGCCAGCGTCAGCATCTTGTGCGCGAGCTCGCGCACCGAGAAGTTGTTGGTCGGGTTGCCGATGTTGTAGATCTTGCCCGTGGCGACGCCGTCCTTGTTCTCGATGATCTTCATCAGCGCGCCGATGCCGTCATCGATATCCGTGAACGCGCGCTTCTGGGCGCCGCCGTCCACGAGGCTGATGTTCTCGCCGCGCACGATGTGGCCGAGGAACTGCGTGACCACGCGCGAGCTGCCTTCCTTCGGCGTGTAGATCGAATCGAGGCCCGGGCCGATCCAGTTGAACGGACGGAACAGCGTGAAGTTCAGGCCTTCCATGCCGTAACCCCAGATCACGCGGTCCATGAGCTGCTTGGAGCACGCGTAGATCCAGCGCGGCTTGTTAATCGGGCCGTACGACAGTTGCGACTCTTCCGGGTCGAACTGCTCGTCCGTGCACATGCCGTAGACCTCGGAGGTCGACGGGAACACGAGGTGCTTGCCGTATTTGACGGCCGAACGCACGATCGGCAGGTTCGCTTCGAAATCCAGCTCGAACACGCGCAACGGCTGCTTCACGTACGTGGCGGGCGTGGCGATCGCGACCAGCGGCAGGATCACATCGCACTTCTTGATGTGATATTCCACCCACTCCTTGTTGATCGTGATGTCGCCTTCGAAGAAGTGCATCCGCTCATGGTTGATCAGGTCACCCAGACGTTCGGTCTGCATGTCCATCCCGAAGACTTCCCAATCGGTCGTTTCGAGAATGCGTTTGGACAGGTGATGGCCGATGAAGCCGTTCACACCCAGAATCAGGACTTTTTTCATGAGTAACGGGGAGTTTCGAGGGGAGTTTGGATGAGCCGGGCGAATTCGGACGGGGTAACGACGGTTTCGCTGCCGTCGTACAGGTGCCGCAATTCGTGGATGGCGATCGAGCGACCGTCGCCGCATATCGCAAAAACGGCATTATCGCTTACGTGCAGGCCCGGGGGCAAATCCGAGCGAAGCGCGCCGGGCGCAGCCAGGCGCGCACGGGCGATGATGAAACGGCGGCCTTCCAGATCCGTAAACGCGCCGGGATAGGGCGGCGCGACCGCACGGACCAGGTTGTAGACCTGCTGAGCGGGTTGCGTCCAGTCGATCCGGCCGTCTTCAGGCTTGCGCCCGCCGTAATAGCTGCCGTGCGACAGATCGTTCGGCAGATGCGGCGCTTCGCCCGCCAGCAAAGCCGGAAGCACGCGCCACAGGGTTTGCTCGGCGGCTACCGTGACCTTGTCGAACACTTGCGCGGCGGTGTCGTCGGGCAGGATCGGCACCGGCGTTTGCGCGATGATCGCGCCCGCGTCGGGCTTGGCGGCCATTTCGTGCAGCGTCGCGCCGGTTTCGGTTTCGCCGTGGATCACCGCCCAGTTAGTCGGCACGCGGCCGCGGTACTTCGGCAGGAGCGAGCCGTGCATGTTGTAAGCGCCCCGTGCGGCGAGCGCGAGCAGGTCGACCGGCAACATGTGGCGGTAGTAGAACGAGAAGATGAAGTCCGGGCGCGCGGCGCTCAACGCGGCGCGTAATTCCGGGCTCTTCGGATCGGCCGGCGTGACAACGGGAATGCCGTGCTCGGCCGCAACCGAGGCGACGCTGCCGAACCAGATGTTTTCGGTCGGGTTGTCTTCATGCGTGACGACCAGCGCCACGTCGACGCCGCGTGCGAGCAGCACCTGCAGGCAGCGCACGCCGACGTTGTGATACGCGAAAACGACGGCGCGCGGCTTCATGAGTTCGGGTCCTGATCGATCAGCGGGGCGGCCTGGACGGCCTGCACGACCGCTTGACGCGGCGCTTCGGTCACGGTCGCGCCGTCGCGCTGCTCGAGAATCGTCTGCACCAGATAACGCGGGCGCGCACGCACCTGCTGATAAATCCGGCCGATGTATTCACCCAGCAGGCCCAACGCGAAGATGATCACGCCGAGCAGGAAGAAGATGACGGCGAACAGCGTGAACACGCCTTGCACTTCCGCGCCGATGATGAAGCGGCGAATCAGCAGCAGCACGAACAGCGCCGCGGATCCGAGCGACAGGATCACGCCGATGAACGACAGCCATTGCAGCGGCACCACCGAGAAGCCGGTGACGAGGTCGAAATTCAAACGGATCAGCGAATACAGCGAGTACTTCGATTCGCCGGCAAAACGCTCTTCGTGCGCGACTTCGATCTCGACCGGATTCTGCGCGAAGGTGTAGGCGAGTGCCGGAATAAAGGTGTTGATTTCACCGCAGCGATTGATCGTGTCGATGATGTGCCGGCTGTACGCGCGCAGCATGCAGCCCTGGTCGGTCATCTTGATGCGCGTGATGCGCTCGCGCAGACGGTTCATTGCGCGCGAGGCCTTGCGGCGCCACAAGCTGTCCTGGCGTTGCAGACGGATCGTGCCGACATAGTCGTAGCCTTCACGCATCTTGCTGACCAGCTTGCCGATTTCTTCCGGCGGATTCTGCAGGTCGGCGTCGAGCGTGATGACGATCTCGCCGCGCGATTGCTCGAAGCCCGCCAGAATCGCCATGTGCTGGCCGTAGTTGCCGTTCAGCAGGATCACGCGGGTCGTGTCGGGCCGGGCGCGGAACTGATCGGCGAGCAGCGCGGGGGATTTGTCGCGGCTGCCGTCGTTGATGAAGATCACTTCATAACCGGTGCCGAGCGCGTCGAGCGCCGGGTAGAGGCGCGCGAACAGCGCGGCCAGCCCGGCTTCCTCGTTGTACACCGGGATGATGATCGACACTTCCGGTGCGACGGCGCGATGTTCCGAATAACTCATTTCCGCTTATTTTCCGTATTGTTCGCAAATTTCATTGACCGCGCGGCAGACCCGCTCCACGTCGCTCTCGTTCATCAGCGTGAACAGCGGCAGCGTGACCGTGCTGGCGCCATAGCGCTCCGCGTGCGGGAACATGCCTTCCTTGAAGCCCTTCGCGCGGTACAGCGAGAACAGGTGGATCGCCGGGTAGTGCACGCCCGAACCGATGCCGCGTTCCTTCAACTGGCCCATGAAGCCGGCGCGGTCGATCGAGAGTTTTTCGAGCGGCAGCGTGATCAGGAACATGTGCCAGTTGCTGTTTTCAAAATCCGCCAGCGGCAGGCCGACGCCCAGCCTGGCCGCCGCGCCGCCTTCGAAGCCCGCGAAGTACGCGCGCGCCAGTTTCTTGCGCTGCGCAATAAAGCGTTCGAGATGCGGCATCTGGCCCAAGCCGACGCGCGCGGCAACGTCCGTCAGGTTGTACTTGCCGCCCAGCAAGTCGCAGTCCATGCCGTCAAAGCCGGTGCGGGTGATGCCTTGCAGGCGGTACTTCTGCGCGAGGACGGCTTCTTCCTCATTGTTCAGCACCAGTGCGCCGCCTTCGATCGAAGTCAGATTCTTGTTCGCGTGGAAGCTGAACGAGACGATATCGCCGAGTTTGCCGATGCGCTCGCCTTTCCATGTCGAGCCGAACGCCTGCGCGGCGTCTTCGATCACGCGCAGCTTGTGGGCGCGGGCAATCTCGTACAGCCGGTCCATGTCGACCGGCAGGCCTGACAGATACACCGGAATGATCGCCTTGGTGCGCGGCGTGATGGCCTTTTCCAGCAGATCCAGGTCGATGTTGCGAGTCGCCGGGTCGATGTCGACGAACACCGGCGTCGCGCCAACCTCGTAGACCACATTGCTGGTCGCGACCCACGAGGCGGGGGTGGTGATGACTTCGTCGCCTTCACCCACGCCGGCGATGCGCAGGCCGATTTCGAGCGTCGCGGTGCCGGAATTGAACGTGCGCACCGGACGGCCGCCGCAGAACTCGGACAACGCCGCTTCGAACTTCTGGTTCTGCGGGCCGGTGGTGATCCAACCGGAGCGGAGCACGTCGGCGACACCCTGAATCGTCTCTTCGTCGATCTCAGGTTTGACAAACGGCAAAAACGGGACTGTTGACTGGCTCATGAATGCTTCGCTCGATTGAAAGGGGCGCAACCCGAAGGGCGCGAAGTAGATCACAAACTACGCGCAAACCCAAGGCCACGACTAAAAAAGGGCGCAACCGCCAAGCTTACCGCGGCCAAGCTTACGTTTTACTTAGCCGGCGGCGGGGCCCGGCTTACCGCATCTTTTTCCGCCGGCATTTTCGCGACGCGTGCATCAGTGCCGCGCAATAAACGGTAATAAATCGTGCCCGGCACCGTGCTGCCGGGGCCGTGCCGTCTAGCTGCGCGCCAGGACGACCACGCCGATCAGGATGACGCCGATCCCCACCAGCTTCTGTACCGACATCACTTCGCCGAATAGATACCACGCCGCGAACGCGTTGACGACGTATCCGAGCGACAACATCGGATAGGCGATCGACACGTCCACCCGCGAGAGTCCTATCACCCATACGCCCACGCTGATCACATAACAGGCGAGCCCGCCGATGATCGGCGGTTGGGTCGCGAGGCGAAAGGCGATGGGCAGGATGTTCGCACGGGTGAATTCGAAGTGTCCAACGGCATTCGTTCCGGCTTTGAGCAGCAACTGCGCACCGGCGTTCAACGTGACGCCTGCGAGGATACAAAAGAGCGAAATCGGGTTCATCGAACGGTCAGTTCCTGAGATGGGGTCATTGTTGTGGTTTTTCCACTGGCGCAGGTGCATCAGGCGCCGGTGTGTCTTGCGTCGCAGCGCCGGACGCGCCGGATGCGGGCGCGGCCACTGTCGCGGGCTTGGTCACCACCACCCGGCGGGAATCGCGTGCGACCACCTGCATCGGCAGCCCCTCTTTGAGCAGCCTGTCGTAAGTCGACGGCGGGATCAGCGCGAGCGCATAGCGATCAGCCTTCCAGCGCTCGACCCACGCGTCGACCGTCGGCACCCATTTCTGCGGTTCGACGGATATGCCGAACGCCAGTTCGTCCGGATGTTCGACCATGATCATCGTGTGGTCGACGTAGAACGGCATCGTATGGTCGAGCACGCCGACCGAGTAGAACGGCGTATCGGCTGGCAATTTCGCGATTTCGGCCTTGATCGCGGGCGCGAGCGGTGCGCCGGAACTCAGGCGGCCGAACACGTCGTGCCCCGTGCCTGCAATCGTGCCGAGCAGCAGCCACGCCGCGCCAAAGCTCGCGACGGCGCCAAGCGTGCCGGCGCGGCTGCGGCGGTTCAGCCACAGCGCGAACAGCGTGACCACGAAGGCAACGCCGAGCGCTGCCAGCACCCAGCTGCGGTATTCGACGTACAGCTCGGTCGGGTTGCGCGCGTTGCCGAAGCGCGCCATGAACAGCGCGGCAAACGCGGCCACGACGAGAAACAGCGCGTAGCCGGCCAGATGGCGGCGCAACTGCTCACGCGTGACGAGCGGCAGGTACATGCCGATCACCAGGGCGATCGACGGCGCGATCGGTAGCGTGTACGAGAGCAGCTTGGAGTGCGATGCGCTGAAGAACAGAAAGATGAACGCGGTCCACACCAGCATCAGCGTGACCGGCGCGAAGCCGTTCGGCTGGCGCGGCAGGCGCCACGCATGACGCACGCTCTGGAAAGTCACCGACAACCACGGCAGGAAGCCGACCAGCAGCACCGGCACGAAATAGTAGAACGGCCCCGGGCGGTTCTGTTCGGGCGTCAGATAGCGCTTGAACTGCTGAACGATGAAGAAGAAGTTCAGGAATTCCGGGTTGCGCTGCTGCACCAGCACGAACCACGGCGTGACGATCGCGAAGAACACAATCAGGCCGCCGATCAGGTGCAGGCGCTTCCACACGGCCCAGTCGCGTGCGGCCAGGGTGTACAGCACCAGCACCGCGCCCGGCAGGATCACGCCGACGAGTCCCTTGGACAGCACTGCCAGCGCCATCGCCCCCCAGCACACCCACATCCATGCCCGCACGTTGGCCGTCGGCAGGTTGGGGCGCTGCGCCAGCAGCAGCGCGCAGAGCGTCAGCTCCATCCAGAACGACAGGCCCATGTCGAGCGTGTTGAAGTGGCCCATCAGGTTCCAGTACGGCGACGTGGCCAGCACGATCGCCGCGAACACGCCGGTCGCCGCATTGAACACACGCGCACCGGTGAAGCCGATCAGCAGCACGCCGGCAAAGCCCGTCAGCGCGGTGTAGAGCCGCGCCTGCCATTCGCCGATACCGAACCACGCGAACGTGAGCGCGTTGAGCCAGGTTTGCAGCGGCGGCTTCTCAAAATACTTGTAGCCGTTGTAGCGCGGCGTGATCCAGTCGCCGGTGACGAACATTTCGCGCGCCATTTCGGCGTAGCGGCCTTCGTCGCTCGGCAGCAGATGCCGCCAGCCGAGCGGCACGAACCAGATCACGGCGAGGGCCAGCACCAGCAGCAGGATCGTGGTGCGATTGAGCGGTAGCCTCGTCGGCGTATCGTTCATGAATTTCAACCTTTATGGCAACGCCGCGTGGGCAGCGAGGCAGTGTTATCTGAAAATGGCGATCGCCAGCATGGCGCCAATGGCGCGCAGTGTACGTTATCGGCCGTGGCGCGGCCAGGGCGCGCAGCCGGTTCCGTGATGCGCACACGGCGGCTGCCATGCCTCGCGGCCGGTGCCGGCACGTCAGGCAAACGCCGGCTGCCCGGCGCCACTAGGCTTCGATCAGCAACGCGGCCGCGACCTTGCGGCCCTCGGCCATCAGAATGTTGTAGGTGCGGCAGGCGGCCTTGAAGTCCATCGTTTCGACGCCGATGCGTTTGGCGGTGAGCGCGGCCGTCAGGCGCGGATGGGGGAAGCGCAGGCGCTCACCGCTGCCGAATATGACCACTTCGGGCGCGGCGTCCACCAGCATGGCGAAGTGCTCGGCGCTCAGGTCTTCGAACGAGGAGACGGGCCAGGGGATGACCGGGGCTTCCGGCAGCAGGAGAATGCTGCCGGCGTGGCGCACCAGATTGATTTCGACATAGCCGGCGCCGTAACCGGTGACGGTGTTGAGGGCGCCGCTGGAATCCTGATGTAATTTCAAATTCGTTTTCCGAAGTCGTCGTGAGACATCATGCGTGTTGGCGGCCTGACCTGGCAGAACGGAAGCAGGGCGGTTTGACGCGAGTGGGACACGCGAGTGGCACAGCGAGTGACACAGAAGCGGCCGAAAAGGCTTGCCGTTGCGGTTGGTGCATTGCGGAAGTCGGCCAAAATCCGCTAAATTATAACTTTTTAGCCGCCTTGCGGCGCCCCTCGCTCAAGTGCCACCTCATGTGCTGTCATAAGCCGCCCTGAGAGCACGGGCGCGGCCCATTGGCTACCTGCCCTGGTTCTGCCCGCATTTCGTCTGCTTTTCTCGTCTCTGACGGGCGCGCCGCGTCATAATTCCCCGTATCGGCGGACTTGGCCGGGTCCCGGTTTTTTCGCCCCCGCTTGTTTGCCCAAGCCCATCAACAGGATGAAGTGCCCGCCGTGAAACCGATTCTCAAATCCAACAAGTTGTTGAATGTCTGCTACGACATTCGCGGGCCTGTCCTCGAACATGCGAAGCGGCTCGAAGAAGAGGGCCACCGCATCATCAAGCTGAACATCGGCAATCTCGCGCCGTTCGGCTTCGATGCGCCGGATGAAATCATCCAGGACATGATCCTGAATCTGCCGGGTTCGTCCGGCTACTCGGATTCCAAAGGGGTGTTCGCCGCGCGCAAGGCGATCATGCACTACACGCAGCAAAAGGGCGTGCACGGCGTCGAACTGGACGACATCTACATCGGCAACGGCGCCTCCGAGCTGATCGTGATGGCGCTGCAGGGCCTGCTGAACGACGGCGACGAAGTGTTGCTGCCCGCGCCGGACTACCCGCTGTGGACCGCAGGCGTAAGCCTTTCCGGCGGCACGCCCGTGCACTACATCTGCGACGAATCGAACAGCTGGATGCCTGATCTGGACGACATCCGCGCGAAAATCACGCCGAATACGCGTGCGCTCGTCGTCATCAATCCGAATAACCCGACCGGCGCGCTGTACTCGGACGAACTGCTGCTCGGTCTGATCGAGATCGCCCGCCAGCACGGCCTCGTGATCTTCGCCGACGAGGTCTACGACAAGATCGTCTACGACGGCAAGAAGCACACGTCGATGGCCGCGCTCTCGGAAGACGTGCTCACCGTCACGTTCAACAGTCTCTCGAAGAGCTACCGCTCGTGCGGCTACCGCGCCGGCTGGATGTTCATTTCGGGCCTGACTGGCGAAAACCGCCGCAATGGCAAAGACTACTTCGAAGGGCTCGGCATTCTGGCCTCGATGCGCCTGTGCCCGAACGTGCCCGGCCAGTACGCGATCCAGACCGCGCTCGGCGGCTACCAGAGCATCAACGACCTGATCGTGCCGAGCGGGCGCCTGTACAAACAGCGTGAACTCGCGTATGACATGCTGACGGCCATCCCCGGCGTGAGTTGCGTGAAGCCCGAGGCGGCGCTGTATATGTTCCCGCGCCTCGATCCGAAGATTTATCCGATCCAGGACGACCAGCAGTTCATCCTCGACCTTCTGCTGGAAGAGCGCGTGCTGCTGGTTCAAGGCACCGGTTTCAACTGGAAGACGCCGGATCACTTCCGCGTCGTGTTCCTGCCGAACGTGGACGACCTCGCGGATTCGATCAACCGGATCGCGCGCTTCCTCGACGGCTACCGCAAACGCCACACGGCTTGAGATGGACGGCGCGCCCGGCGCGCGCCGCTGCCAGCCCCAGTTTCCTTTTAATCCCTTACTCGAAAACACACGCTGCATGGAACCGATCAAAGTTGGACTGCTGGGCTTCGGCACGGTAGGCAGCGGCACCTTCACGGTACTGCGCCGCAATCAGGAAGAAATCAAACGCCGCGCGGGCCGCGGCATCGAGATTGCGCGCATTGCCGTGCGCAATCCCGCCAAGGCGACCGCGGCGCTCGGCAGTGAAGCCGGCACCGTGGCGCTGACCGATGACTTCAATGCGGTGGTTGACGATCCGTCGATCGATATCGTGGCCGAAATGATCGGCGGCACGGGCGTGGCGCGCGACCTCGTCCTGCGCGCGATCAACAACCGCAAGCATGTGGTCACCGCCAACAAGGCGCTGCTCGCCGTGCACGGCACGGAGATTTTCGAAGCCGCGCGCGCCAACGGCGTGATGGTGTCGTTCGAAGCGGCCGTGGCCGGCGGCATTCCGATCATCAAGGCGCTGCGCGAAGGGCTCACGGCCAATCGCATCCAGTACATCGCCGGCATCATCAACGGCACGACGAACTACATCCTCTCGGAGATGCGCGACCGTGGGCTCGACTTCGCGACCGCGTTGAAGGCCGCGCAGGAACTGGGCTACGCCGAAGCCGATCCGACCTTCGACATCGAAGGCGTCGACGCCGCCCACAAGGCGACGATCATGAGCGCGATCGCGTTCGGCGTGCCGGTGCAGTTCGACAAGGCGTACGTCGAGGGCATCAGCAAGCTGGCGGCAATCGACATCAAATACGCCGAAGAACTCGGCTACCGCATCAAGCTGCTCGGCATCTCGCGCCGCACGGACAAGGGCATCGAATTGCGCGTGCATCCCACGCTGATTCCGGAAAAACGCCTGCTGGCGAACGTGGAAGGCGCGATGAACGCGGTCGTCGTGCACGGCGACGCGGTGGGCTCCACGCTGTACTACGGCAAGGGCGCGGGCGCGGAGCCGACGGCATCCGCGGTGGTGGCCGACCTGGTCGACGTGACGCGTCTGCATACGGCGGACCCGGAGCATCGCGTGCCGCATCTGGCGTTCCAGCCGGACAGCCTGTCGAGCACGCCGATCCTGCCGATCGAAGAAGTGACGAGCGGCTACTACCTGCGTTTGCGCGTGGCTGACGTGACGGGCGTGCTGGCCGACATCACGCGCATCCTGGCGGATACGGGCATCTCGATCGACGCGCTGCTGCAGAAGGAATCGGAGCAGGTCGATGCGAACGGCAAGGGCGAAACCGACATCATCCTGATTACGCACGAGACGGTCGAAAAGCACGTCAACGCCGCGATCAAAACGATCGAAGCGCTGAAGACCGTCGTCTCGCAAGTCACGAAGCTGCGCATGGAAGCGCTGAACTAGGCCGAATATGAACTACCTCTCTACGCGCGGCGCCGGAGCCGGCGAGCGCCATACGTTTTCCGACATCCTGCTGGGCGGTCTTGCGAAAGACGGCGGCCTGTACCTGCCGGCGGAATATCCGCGCGTCACGGCTGACGAACTGGCGCGCTGGCGCACGCTGCCGTACGCGGATCTCGCGTTCGAGATCCTGTCGAAATTCAGCGACGACATCCCCGCCGAAGACCTGCGCGCGCTGACGCGCAAGACCTACACGGCCGAGACGTACTGCCACGTGCGTGACGACGAAAGCGCCGCGCAGATCACGCCGTTGAAGACGCTGGGCGTCGAGAACGGCGCGCCGCTGTCGCTGCTAGAGCTGTCGAACGGTCCGACGCTCGCGTTCAAGGACATGGCGATGCAGTTGATCGGCAACCTGTTCGAGTACGCGCTGGCCAGACACGGCGAGACGCTGAACATTCTGGGCGCAACTTCGGGCGACACCGGCAGCGCAGCGGAATACGCGATGCGCGGCAAGAAGGGCATCAGCGTGTTCA
Source organism: Paraburkholderia sediminicola (assembly GCF_902859805.1). Lineage (GTDB taxonomy): Bacteria > Pseudomonadota > Gammaproteobacteria > Burkholderiales > Burkholderiaceae > Paraburkholderia > Paraburkholderia sediminicola. The sequence goes on from NZ_CADIKC010000006.1 coordinate 47,462, forward strand.
TGCTCTCGCCGCACAAGAAGATGAGCGCGTTCCAGACCGCGCAGATGTACAGCCTGCAGGACCCGAATATTTTCAACATCGCGGTCGAGGGCGTGTTCGACGACGCCCAGGACATCGTGAAGGCGGTTTCGAACGACCACGCGTTCAAGGCGAAGTACAAGATCGGCACGGTCAACTCGATCAACTGGGCGCGCGTCGTGGCGCAGGTCGTGTACTACTTCAAGGGCTACTTTGCCGCGACGAAGTCGAACGACGAACGTGTGTCCTTCACGGTGCCGTCGGGCAATTTCGGCAACGTGTGCGCGGGTCACATCGCGCGCATGATGGGTCTGCCGATCGAGAAGCTGGTGGTCGCGACGAACGAAAACGACGTGCTCGACGAGTTCTTCCGCACGGGCATTTACCGCGTGCGCAAGGCGGCCGAGACGTATCACACCAGCAGCCCGAGCATGGACATTTCGAAGGCATCGAACTTCGAGCGTTTCGTGTTCGACCTGCTGGGCCGCGACCCGGCGCGCGTGCTGCAACTGTTCCGCGACGTCGAAGAAAAGGGTGGTTTCGACCTGGCGGCGAGCGGCGATTTTGCGCGCGTACAGGAATTCGGTTTCGTCTCTGGCCGCAGCAGCCACGAGGACCGCGTGGCTGCGATCCGCGACGTGTTCGAGCGTTACGACACGATGATCGACACGCACACGGCAGACGGTCTGAAGGTGGCGCGCGAGCATTTGCAGGCGGGCATCCCGATGATCGTGCTGGAGACGGCGCAACCGATCAAGTTTGGCGAAACGATCCGCGAAGCGCTGCTACGCGAACCGGAGCGCCCCGCCGCATTCTCGGGCCTGGAATCGCTGCCGCAGCGATTCGAAGTACTGCCGGCAGACGCGCAGCGCGTGAAGGACTACATCGTCGCAAACACGAGCGAGTAACACCGGAGCATCGAGCGCGACGGCGTCGCGCTCGATGCGATGAGCGAGGAACGAGATTGGTTTAAAGAAATACGCTTCGGCGCGCGCAGCGCCGCCGGAAGAATGACGCCCTAGTCACAAGCACGTGCAGGTGCACGAACCCAGATTCCAGTCGCACCACTACCCGCAGCAAACCACGGCGCCCACTTAGCATGAGCGGTTTGAGCCGCTTTCTTTGCTTATCTTTCTTTGCGGCGGCAAAGAAAGTAAGTGCCGCCCCGCACAGGGGCAACACTAATAGACCACTAACAAAACAAGAAAAGCCACCACCCCCCGCAGGCAACCAGAAAAACAACCGCCGAACAGGCAAAAAAACCGCCATAACACCCACCCGCCACCGACCACCAACTCCGACCGCTACAATATTCCTTTAACCAGCGGCTTCGAGACCAGAAGATGTCCACCCCAACGCCCCGCGCCCCGATGCTCTCCACCGCCGAAGCGTTGGCGACCTTGCTCAGCGCAGCGAGCCCGATCCCCGGCACGGAATCGATCCCCACGCTTGACGCCCTCAACCGCGTGCTATCGGCAGACGTTATTTCGCCGCTCGACGTCCCCCCCATGAACACCAGTTCCATGGACGGCTACGCGATCCGCGCAGAAGATCTGGCAACCGACGGCAACCGCCGCCTGCCAATTTCACAACGCATTCCAGCCGGCCACGCACCCGAGCCGTTAAAACCCGGCACGGCAGCCCGCATCTTCACCGGCGCTACGGTGCCGCCGGGCGCGGACGCCATCGTGATGCAGGAGCAAACCGAGGCCGCCGGCAACGAAGTCACGATCCTCCACAGCCCGGCACCCGGCGAATGGATCACCGCCCAAGGCGCGGATATCCGTAGTGGCTCGATCATCCTTCCGGCGGGCACGCGCCTGACGCCGCAAGCATTGGGACTCGCCGCGTCGGTCGGCTGCGCAGAACTTCAGGTGCGCCGCCGCGTAAAAGTCGCCGTGTTCTTCACTGGCGACGAACTGACCATGCCTGGAGAGCCGCTGAAACCCGGCGCGATCTACAACTCGAACCGTTTCACGCTGCGCGGCCTGCTCGAAAAACTGGGCTGTGAGGTGACCGACTACGGCATCGTCCCCGATAAACTCGACGCAACCCGCGCGACTTTGCGTGAAGCCGCGCAAGCGCACGATCTGATCCTGACTTGCGGCGGCGTGTCCGTCGGCGAGGAAGATCATGTCAAACCGGCGGTTGAGGCGGAGGGGCGTCTGTCGATGTGGCAGATCGCGATGAAACCGGGCAAGCCGCTCGCCTTCGGCGCGGTTCGCCGTGCCGCGCAGCAGGCCGATGCGGCTGCGTTAGCCTCAGCCGAAACCTTCTTCATCGGCCTGCCGGGCAATCCGGTGTCCAGCTTCGCGACCTTTTTGCTATTCGTTCGCCCGTTCGTCCTGCGTCTGGCCGGCATGCAGACAGTTGAGCCGCGCGCGTTGTCTCTGCGCGCGGATTTCACACAGAAGAAGGCCGACCGCCGCAACGAATTCCTGCGCGCGCGCATCAATCCGGCCGGCGGCCTCGATCTGTTTCCGAATCAGAGCTCAGCCGTGCTGACCTCGACCGTGTGGGGCGACGGCCTGATCGACAATCCGCCGAACCATGCGATCAGCGCCGGCGAGACCGTGCGTTTCATCCCTTTTTCCGAATTGCTGAACTGAGGCCGGCAACAGCCGGCGGTTTCCCGATGAAGATTCAACTCCGATATTTTGCAAGCGTGCGCGAAGCGCTCGAAACCGCCGACGAAACGGTCGATCTGCCGGACGGCATCGCGACCGTCGGCGACGTGCGCGCCTGGTTGCGCGTGCGCGGGGGCATCTGGGCCGACACCCTCGCCGAAGGCCGCGCGCTGCGCATGGCCTGCAATCACGTGATGACCGATGCCGGCACGCGCGTCACCGAAGGCTGCGAGGTCGCGTTCTTTCCGCCCGTCACCGGCGGTTAAAACGCGCTGGATCGTCGCTAAAAACCTGTCAAGTTACGCTAAATATCGCCAAGCCGCCCAGGAGTCAGAGATGCCCGTTCGCGTCCAGACGGAAGATTTCGACCTCACTACCGAGGTCGCCGCGTTGCGCGCGCGCAATCCCAAGATCGGCGCGGTGGCCTGTTTTGTCGGCACCGTGCGCGACCTGAACGACGGCAGCACGGTCGAAACCATGGAGCTCGAACACTATCCGGGCATGACGGAGAAGTCGCTGGAAGCGATCGTCGTGAGCGCGCGCGAGCGTTGGCCGGGGATCGAGGTGCTGATCGTGCATCGGGTCGGCAAGCTTTATCCGCTCGACCAGATCGTGCTGGTGGCGACCACCGCCGCGCATCGGGGCGACGCCTTTGCGTCGTGCGAATTCGTGATGGACTATCTGAAGACCCAGGCGCCGTTCTGGAAGAAAGAAAAAACCGAAGAGGGCGAGCGCTGGGTAGATGCTCGCGTTGCCGACGACGCGGCCCTGGCCCGTTGGGGCATCGAACCGGGTAACGAGGAAGCGGATTAGGAGGGCGTCGGGTTTCACAGGCCCTGAAGCCGGCTGGGCGGCATGTCTAGAACGCTTCAGCACATTTGCAGCGCAAGTTCGGGTACCTTGAGCGCGTCATCGCCTTCATACGACACTGAGGCACCTCTTAGGCACCTCTTAGGCACCTCTTAGGCACCCCCATCAGTCATCCTTCCCCTTCCCGATGATTCTCGTCGGGAACGGCTCACCCGGTCGCCGCGTCGAAGCGCCCGGCGCATGCGCTTCGTGCGGGTCATCGTCGCGCGGACGCCTGGGCGCGACGCGCTCCAGCAACGCCTGCTGTTCCGCCGGAATCTTGTAATCCCAGCCGAAGCGGCTCAATTGCAAACTCTGCGCGATGCGCAGCGCCGGCTCCATGAAGCGGACCGCGGCAGCCGGCTGATAGCGCGACTCCACCGTGTCCAGAAACAGATACAGCCAGCGGCTGAAATGCTGTGGCTCGACGCCCTCGAGCGGCTGATGCGCCTGCTGCACATTGCCGCGGTATTGCTTTGCGCCCAGTACCAGACTGCCCCAGAAGGTGCACATCTTGGGTAAATGGTCGTCCCAGCGGCCCGCCAGCGTCGCCTCGAACACCGGGCCCAGAAGCGGATCGGCGCGCACCCGGTCGTAAAAACCGTAGACGAGCTCGCGAATATTCGCCTCAGTAGGCTCGGCGGCGCGCTCGACAACCGCTGCGGCGGGAAAAGACGGATTCATGCAAATTCCAGATAATGTCGTTATTCATTATGAATCGCCACATGGCGCCACAGACCGTCAGGAATGACCTCAAACTGTGTCCAAACAAAAGGAAGTAGGCCACGAATGCCCCGCTTTTCGTATGAATGGTCCGTGCGGGAAACGTTACCATTACTGCCGAAAGACAAACACCGACTGTCAGCGCAAAATAAGAAAACATGCGTAGCGCCAGCATCTTATGGCGAAGCGACGGCCCCCGGCAACCCTTGCATCGACGCGGTTATCCCCCGGATCGCGGCTTGCGCTCATCGTGGCACCTGCACTTATGAGACTGACCGACTATACGGATTACTCATTACGCGTCCTGCTGTACCTCACCGTCCGCGGTGAAGGCTTATCGACCATTCAGGACATCTCGGACGCGTACGGGATCTCCAAGAACCATTTGATGAAGGTGGTGCAGCAACTCGGCGAACTCGGCTGGGTCGAGACGGTGCGCGGGCGTAACGGCGGCCTGCGGCTGGCCGAACAAACCAGCGCGTTGACGGTGGGTGAAATCGTGCGGGCCACGGAAAGCGACTTTGCGCTGGTCGGCTGCTTCCCGGAGCAGCAAAGCGAGCGCCGGGCGTGTGTCATTACATCGCACTGCCGTCTGCGCGGCGCGCTCGAGGCGGCGCGCAATGCGTTTCTCGCCGAACTCGATCGTCACACCATTGGCGAGGTTGCAGAGCCGCAGGGCCCGTTGGCTGCGCTGCTGGGTTTGAGCACCGTCATCCCGATCGTGCCGGTTTCTTCTGCTGGCGGCGCCACGCCGGCCTCCTGAAACCGGCGGGCAAGTTCTCGCGCGTCAAATGTTAAATAGTTGTTGCTGATTGCAAAAAAGCGCTTGAAACCTGCGTAAAACGCCTCAATTTGGTGGTAATTGAAATTGGAGGTCTCTTGATGAGAATCGACAAACTTACCACTAAATTCCAGGAAGCACTGGCCGACGCGCAGAGTCTGGCCGTCGGTCACGACAATCAATATATTGAACCGGTTCATGTCCTGTCGGCACTCGTCGCCCAGCAGGATGGGTCGGCGCGTTCGCTGCTCTCGCGTGCCGGCGTGCATGTTCAGGCGCTGCAAACCGCGCTGAACGACGCCATTACGCGCCTGCCGCAAGTGCAGGGCACCGACGGCAACGTACAGATCGGCCGCGAACTGACCGGTTTGCTGAACCAGGCGGACAAGGAAGCACAAAAACTCAACGACACGTTCATCGCGAGCGAGATGTTCCTGCTCGCGGTCGCCGACGATAAAGGCGAGGCCGGCCGTCTTGCGCGTCAGCACGGCCTGTCGCGTAAGTCGCTGGAAAGCGCGATCGCAGCGGTGCGCGGCGGTTCGCAAGTGCATAGCCAGGACGCCGAAAGCCAGCGTGAAGCCCTGAAAAAGTACACCGTCGACCTGACCGAGCGCGCGCGCGCCGGCAAGCTCGACCCCGTGATCGGCCGTGACGACGAAATTCGCCGCTCGATCCAGATCCTGCAACGCCGCACCAAGAACAATCCGGTGCTGATCGGCGAGCCGGGTGTGGGTAAAACCGCGATCGTCGAAGGCCTGGCGCAACGTATCGTCAACGGCGAAGTGCCGGAAACGCTGAAGGGCAAGCGCGTGCTGTCGCTGGACATGGCGGCCTTGCTGGCCGGCGCAAAATACCGCGGCGAGTTCGAAGAACGCCTGAAGGCCGTGCTGAGCGACATCGCGAAAGACGAAGGCCAGACCATCGTCTTCATCGACGAAATTCACACGATGGTCGGCGCGGGCAAGGCCGAAGGCGCAATGGACGCCGGCAACATGCTCAAGCCGGCGCTTTCGCGCGGCGAACTGCATTGCGTCGGCGCCACCACGCTCGACGAATATCGCAAGTACATCGAAAAAGATGCCGCGCTCGAGCGCCGTTTCCAGAAGGTGCTGGTCGACGAACCGTCGGTTGAAGCGACTATCGCGATCCTGCGCGGCTTGCAGGAAAAGTACGAGCTGCATCATGGCGTCGACATCACCGACCCGGCGATCGTCGCAGCGGCCGAACTGTCGCATCGCTACATCACGGATCGGTTTTTGCCGGACAAGGCCATCGACCTGATCGACGAAGCCGCGTCGAAGATCAAGATGGAAATCGATTCGAAGCCGGAAGAGATGGATCGGCTCGACCGTCGTTTGATCCAGCTGAAGATCGAGCGCGAAGCCGTCAAGAAGGAAAAGGACGAAGCGTCGCAAAAGCGTCTGCAACTGATCGAAGAAGAAATCGAGCGGCTGGATCGCGAATATTCGGACCTCGAAGAAATCTGGACCGCGGAAAAAGCGGCGGTGCAGGGCAGCGCGCAGTTGAAGGAAGATATCGAAAAAACGCGTGCGGAAATCGTGCGCCTGCAGCGTGAAGGCAAGCTGGAGAAGGTCGCCGAGTTGCAATACGGCAAGCTGCCGGGTCTTGAAGCGCAGTTGAAGGAAGTGACCCAGGCCGAAGCGAAGGAGCAGAACAATCCGACCCGGCCGCGCCTGTTGCGCACGCAGGTCGGCGCGGAAGAAATCGCTGAAGTCGTCTCGCGTTCTACCGGCATTCCGGTGTCGCGCATGATGCAGGGCGAGCGCGAAAAGCTGCTGCAGATCGAAGAGAAACTGCACGACCGCGTGGTCGGTCAGGACGAAGCGATCACCGCGGTGGCGGATGCGATTCGCCGTTCACGCGCGGGTCTCGCGGATCCGAACCGGCCGTATGGCTCGTTCCTGTTCCTCGGGCCGACCGGCGTGGGTAAGACCGAGCTGTGCAAGGCACTGGCGTCGTTCCTGTTCGATTCGGAAGACCATCTGATCCGTATCGACATGAGCGAATTCATGGAGAAGCATAGCGTCGCGCGTTTGATCGGCGCGCCGCCGGGCTACGTCGGCTACGAGGAGGGCGGCTACCTGACCGAAGCCGTGCGCCGCAAGCCGTACAGCGTGATCCTGCTCGACGAAATCGAGAAGGCGCATCCGGACGTGTTCAACGTTCTGCTGCAAGTGCTCGACGACGGCCGTATGACCGACGGCCAGGGCCGTACCGTGGACTTCAAGAACACGGTGATCGTGATGACGTCGAACCTCGGTTCGCAGGTGATCCAGGCGATGGTCGGCGAGCCGCAGGAAGCAGTGAAGGATGCGGTCTGGGAAGAAGTGAAGCTGCACTTCCGGCCCGAGTTCCTGAACCGGATCGACGACGTCGTGGTGTTCCATGCGCTCGACCGTTCGAACATCCAGTCGATTGCGCGAATTCAGCTGCAACGTCTGCATGAACGGCTTGCCAAGCTCGACATGCAACTGGTGGTGTCGGACGAGGCACTCGAGCATGTCGGCAAGGTCGGCTACGATCCGCTGTTCGGGGCGCGGCCGCTGAAGCGCGCAATCCAGCAGGAGATCGAGAACCCGGTCGCCAAGCTGATACTCGCCGGCAAGTTCGGACCGAAGGACGTGATTCCGGTCGAAGTGGAAAACGGCAAGCTGGTGTTCGACCGCGTCGTGCACTAAGCGAAACGCGTTAGGCTAAGCATGGAACGGCAGTGGTTGGCCGTTCCAGCCAACGTTAAAAAGCGGCAACGAAGGTGACTTCGTTGCCGCTTTTTTTTCCGCCTGCGTTCGTCTGCTACAGGGTGATGACGGGCAATGCAGCTTAAGCGTTGCCCTTGCCGAACAGCGCCGACAGGCCGCCGAGCGCGCCCAGCACGGTCGTCGAATTCAGTTTGCCTTCGGCGGGGACTTCGCCGTCGGGCGTCGCTGCGTTGACGACGTGCGGCAGAATTTGCGACAGCAGACCGGTGACCTGATCCGGTTGCACGCCGGCCTTCGCCGCGAGGTTGGTGACGACGTCCGACCCAAGCACGCTGTGCAGGGCGTCGGGCGAGATCGCCTGGTTCTCGCCGTTGCTGACCCACGACGACACGACGTCGCCGAGGCCCTTTTCCTTGAAGCTGCTGATCAGGCCGTTCAGGCCGCCCGGCTGGTTGTTGACGAATTCCAGCGCGGCGGAAACGAGGGCTTGCTGACCACCGCCTTCAGGCGATTTGCCAACCAGGGAACCGATAGTGTCGAGTAGGCTCATGACGGTCTCTCTTGAATGCCGACCCGTGTTTGACGAGTCAGCGGGTGAAAACGCCGCGCGGTCGCGCGGCGCCGGTGGAAGGAAGGTAGACGGTAGCGGGGCCGCGCTTACGTGTGCATCACGCGCGCATCGCACGTGAGACCAGCGCGGTCGCCTTGCGGCCGGTACTCAACCCTATTTACGCCCCGCCAGAAGCTGCCGCAGCCGATGCAGCCTTGCTCTTCTTCGCCTTCTTCTTCGAAGCCTTGGTGCCGGATGCATCGGCCGGCGCGCTGGCAGCGGCTGCTGTGGCCGGCGCGGAAGCTGCCGCTGCGTCGGATGCCGCGGCCTTGCTCTTCTTCTTCGACTTCGATGCTTTGGTGCCGGATGCTTCGGCAGGCGCCGCTGGTGCTGTTGTCGTGGCCGCAGTCGTTGCTGCAGGCGCGGCCGCCGGCGCCGCCTTGGTGCTGGCGGTGCTGCTGGACTTCGTGGCAGCCTTGGCGCCCGTAGGCGGCGTGGACGAGCCGTTGATCGTCAGACCGGCTGCTTCGAGATTGGTCACCGATTTGGTGCCGATGCCTTTGACGCGGGTGGCGAGATCATCGGCATCCTTGAACGGGCCGTTTTTGGTGCGTTCGTCGATGATCGCTTTCGCATGCACCGGGCCGATACCCTTGACCGATTCGAGCGCCGCCTGATCGGCGGAATTCACTTCGACGGCCGCCGCAAATCCGGCCGACAGCGACAAAGCCAAAGCAACGCAAAGCATCAAAAGCTTCTTCAGCATGGCAAGCACTCCATTGAGGGCAAAAAAAGTTAGCCGCAAAGGGAAAACTCGGAACGACGCGTCCTGTCAGCAGGCGCTGCGTTTAAGCATAGAACAAATTGCGCGCCCTTATTTGCGAACGCCGACGATTTATACCGATCGATTCATGACAAGTAAATCAGGCCTGACAGTATTTGAAGCTTTTGCCTGGCGATTAAGCAGTTATGAGTTTATCGATCCATCGTAAATAACGACAAGGCAGATAAATGACAGCGTCTTCTACTTGACTTAGAGTGCACTCGAAGTCCTAACCTGAGCTCCGTCATGTCGAAAATGTCAAAAGCACTCACCATCGGCGAGGTTGCCGCAACGATCGGCGTCTCTACCCACACGCTGCGCTATTACGAGCAGGCCGGCCTGATTCGGGCGGTCGGGCGCACGCAGGCGGGGCATCGCCTGTATTCGCCGGCCGATCTCGACTGGCTGCAGTTCGTGATGCGTCTGAAGGCGACTGGCATGCCGATCGCCGGGATGCAGGCGTTCGCGGCGCTGCGGGCAGAAGGTCAGTCTACGGTGGGTGAGCGGCGCGACTTGCTGGTGGCGCATCGGGATGCCGTTTTGGCGCGGATCGCCGAGTTGCAAAGCAATCTCGGCGCGATCATCGACAAAATCGCCTATTACGAGACCGCTGGGCGCACGCCCGCCGCGAGTGCGCCGACACGACAGAACGACGAAACCCAATCACTTTCGCATTCGGACGAGGACTCACCATGGAATACGCACAAAACGATCGCTACACCCGGGGCTGGGACAAACTGAAGGAAATCGACGGCTCGACCGGCGAGCAGGTGATCGCCGCGCTTGCGCCGATCGCGCCGGATTTCGGACGCCTGCTGATCGAATTCGGCTTCGGCGACATTTACAGCCGGCCGCAGCTCGATCTGCGCGCGCGAGAAATTGCGACGATTGCCTCGCTGGCGACGCTCGGCTGCGCGCAACCGCAGTTGAAGGTGCATATCGAGGCGGCGTTGAATGTCGGCTGCACGCGCGAGGAGATCGTCGAAGTGTTCATGCAGATGGCGCTCTATGCGGGTTTCCCGGCGGCGCTGAACGCACTGTTCGCGGCAAGGGAGATTTTCGAGCGGCGGGATCGGGCGCTGGAGGAAGCACAAGCGGCTTGAGACGGGAGAGAAGGGCGGCTGCAGGGTGTGGCCGCTTTTTTGTGGACTTTGATATGCAACTAACGGTCTGCTATTGCAGGCCACTTCGACATGGCGCCGGCGGGATGGCCTGAAAATCTGGCTAGCATGGAGGGGGGCTTTTCCTTCGGTATTGCGCGGCGGCTCCCAAGATGCGGTCGAACATTCTCGACAACCTGGCAAGCTCGGCAAGTCCAGCAAGCCCAGCAAGCCCAGCAAGCCCAGCAAACCGATTGAGCCCAACAAGCCCAACCAGTCCCTCAAGCCGCCGAATCCACCCTGACCACCGCCTCGGCGCGCAAATACCGCTTGCTCACACCACGCCAGTACAACAGCAAACCGATACCGGCAATCGCGAGGCTCACCGTATTCGCGACCCAGAAGCCGCGCGCGCCGGTCAGCCATTCCGGCGTGAAACCCGTGACGTTAAAGCCGAGCAGATACCCACCGCCGAGCCCCACGCCCCACAGCGCGACCGCATAGATCACGGTTGGCACGACCGCCACCTTGTACGCACGCAGCACGAACGCGGTGGTGATCTGCAATGCATCGAACAGGTGATAGCACACGACGATCAGCACCAGCGGCATCGCCGCCGCCGCGACCTGCGCGTTCGGCGTATAGCCTTCGATCACATACGGCCGCAGCACCAGCACGATCGCGCCGTAACAGAAGGCGATCGCCACCGCCATCATGATGCCGTGCCGCGATAGCGTGCGCGCCGCTTCCGGGCGATGCGCGCCGAGCGCCTGAGCGACCAGCGTCGACGAGGCAATCCCGATCGCCAGTGGCGTCATATAGAGCACCGCACCGATGTTGCCGGCGATCTGGTGGCCGGCGAGCGTCGTCGTGCCGAAGCGCGCAATGAAGAGCGCCATGAACGTGTAGGAGGTGACTTCGATCAGGTACGACAGACCCATCGGAATGCCGAGGCGCAGCTGCGCCGCCTGCCGGCGCCAGACTGGCCAGCAGAAGTGGGCAAAGATCGCGAACGGCTTGAACACGTCGACGCGCGTCAACAGCAGCATCCCTACTACTGCGAGTCCCCAGTTGATCGTGGTGCTGGCAAGCGCGCAACCCGGTCCGCCGAGGGCAGGCATACCGAATCCGCCAAAGATGAACCATGTGTTGAGCGGAACCTTGAGCAGCAGTGCGCCGATCTGCAGGATCATCACGAGCCGCGGTTTGCCGACGGCATTGGTGATCGAGCTATAGACGCGAAAGGTCAGGCCGGCCGGCAAGCCAAACGCCAGAATCTGCAGGTAGGCGACCGTGCGCTCATGCAGCGCTTCGGGCACGCGCGCGAGCTGTAGCACGCGCCCCGGAAAATAGAGAATCAGAAAGCCGATCACGGTCAGCGCGAGTGCGAGCCACAAGGCCTGGCGCACTTCCTCGCCGATCTCGGCGTAGCGGCGCGCGCCATAGAGTTGCGCGGTGATCGGTTGCAGCGCGGTCAGGATGCCGGTCAGACCGATGTAGACGGAAATGTAGATCGACGAGCCGAGGCCGAGCGCGGCGAGATCGACGGCCGAATAGCGGCCGACCATGGCCGTGTCGATCACGCCGAAGGCGATGATCGCCAGTTGGCCAATCAGCACGGGCCACGCGAGCCCGGCGATTTTCCGTACGTCGGCGAACATGCTCAGTCCGGCTTCTTATGCCAGCTGCGGCGTTTGACGACCGGCGGCTTCGGACGGTCGATCCGCACGTACAGGCGGAAGCGTTCGTCGCGGTCGGCCACGCGGCGGCCTTCCCACACCAGCTTCCACACGAAGTCCGACATTGCGCTCGGGTCGCCGAAGTCCTGGGTGTCCTGACGCAGGATCACATCGCAATCCTGGTTGAATGAGAAATGCATATCGCCGAAATAGGCGAAGGTCGCGATCTGCGCGTTACCGAGGCGTACCGGCGAGATGCAGGTGTAGTCCTCCGGCAGATGGCTCGCGATCTGCTCGGCGACGTCCTTATAGGTCCGGCTGTAGTTGACAACCGGAAGCCACAGCGTCATCAGCAGCACCCACATCAGCGTCGTGCCGGCGCTCGAGAGCACCACGCTGCGCCACAGGACTTTCGGATGACGGGCCAGACGCCATTGCACCAGGACGAACCAGCAGATCGTCACTGCAACCGCGCACACGAACGACAGTACCTTGAACTGCGGCGCAAAACCCGGAGCGAGACGCGCGAGGTTGCGCGCGAGCGGATGCGGGAAGCCGGTTAGCCCGGCCGCATACACCAGCCAGACGAAGCTGCCGAGGATCGTAAAGCTCAGTAGCGCGAACCAGTCGATCGCATTGATCGCGCCGCGTTTGAGCGTGGGCAGTGCGAAGGCGGCCAGCACCGCGAGCGGCGGCAGCAACAGCATGTAAAGCCGGTTCGACTGATGGCTTTGCAACACGACCAGCACGAGCAGCGGCCCGATCACCGACAGCGGCATCGCCACGTGCGGCGCGCGCCGCAGGCCCGACCAGCTGAACCACGCCCAGAGCGCAAGCGGCCAGGCCGGCCAGGTGAAGAGCGGCAGGTTTTTGAGCGCGTAGGCGGCGACCGACCCGGGCGGCCCGGCGAACGACGACAGGCTGACATGCACCCATTGGTTCAGGTACCAGACGGCGTCGTCGGGAAAGGCGGCGAGCGCGGCGATCGGCCACGCGACCGACAGCACGAGCGCTACCGGCAAACCGGCCAGCAGCAGCCAGCGCGTACGCGCTTCGCGCACGATCAGCGCCATTGCCAGGGTCCCGAGCAACAGGGCGCCGACCAGCACCGGACTGCTTGACAAGGTGACGAGACCGAGCGCCAGGCCCCAGATCAGCGCGCCCTGAATGGGCTTGTCGATCATCCGCACGAGCCCGTACACGAGCATGGCGATGCCGAAGAACTGCGCGAGCTGCGGCGTGGTTTCGTGGCCGCGTTCGGCCAGGCCGAAGCAGGCGAGCAGGATCAGCAGTGCGCCGTCGGCGAGGGTGCGCCCGTAGTCGCGCGGCTCCGGTTCGCCACCGAATGCATATTTGAACGGCTGCACTTCGGCGCGCCGGCCGAGCAGGTAGGCCGCATACCAGACGAACGCACAGCCGGCGCAAAACAGCAGGCCCGTGAAGACGCGAGACGCGTTGCTCGCGTCGACCCACGGCGCGAGCGCGCGGATCGCGCTGGCGCCGAGCCAGTAGCCGAGCGGGCCGTCTTCCGTCATGTATTTGCCGACCAGATTCGGCAGCAGCCAGTCGTGCGCGCTGCCGTTGGCCATCGTCCACATGACGCCGAAGCCGGCTGCGTCCTCGTTCTTCCACGGATCCCGGCCGAACAGGCCGAAAAATGCGTAGACGATACAGATGGTCAGCAGCAGCCAGCGCGGCAACGCACTGGTCGCGGAGGCAGTGAGGCGAACGGCAGGTCTCATGCGGTGTGTGGATATCGGATAAGCGGTGCAGCCGGGACCGGACGGATGGTCCGGCGGGAATGGCCAGTTTGGAGCATCCGGCATTGTAGTCGTGCCGTGCGATGCGCGTCACGGCCGGTAATGGCTCGCAACGTCATTGGGGTGCCAGTAACACGGCGCCGCGGTGGGCGGCGAGGTGTGACCCGGCGTCCGGTGTAAGGGAACAAGGAAGCGCGACAAGCAAATGAGACAAGGAAGCACGACGACGAAGCGAGACGATGAAACGGAGACAAAAAAGGGCAGCTCGCGCTGCCCTTTTTTGCTGCTGCTTCGTTGCGGGCCAAGGCCGGCGACGAGGCGGGTATTACTTCGCTGCTGCCTTGCCGGTAGCGCGCGAGCCGAACTTCTTGTTGAACTTCTCGACGCGGCCTGCCGTGTCCATGATCTTTTGTTGACCGGTGTAGAACGGATGCGATTCCGACGACACTTCGATCTTGGCGAGCGGGTAGGTCTTGCCGTTGAATTCGCCAGTTTCACGCGTCAGGATGGTCGAGCGCGTGACAAACTTGAAGTCGATCGACATGTCGATGAACAGGACTTCGCGGTAATCCGGGTGAATGCCTTCTTTCATGGTCTTTCCTTTAATCTGGCGGTAGCCAACCCGCGAGCAGCCGCTACGAATGCGGACAGCATCTAGGCGCGAGCCACTTGCCTATGGTCGAAAAACGACGATTATGCCAGAAAATCAGTCGCTTGACGACCTTTCTGCCAGCTTTTTAGCAGCGGTTTGCTTCGTTTTCACCACGTTTCTGGTGTCGCCGCGCAGGTTCGTATTGGGTGGGTAGGCCGGCGCGGCAGCCCTTATCCGGCGGGCGCTTGCGCGGCGGCGGCGTCAGGTCGCAGCGAATTCCAGCCCGATCCGCGCCGGATCCTGCCGGTAATACCGCGCCAGCAAGCGGTATAACTCGGGATACTCCGCCTCGAAGGCCTGCGGCTGGACGAACAGCGCCTCGCTGCAAACGGCAAAAAATTCCGATGGGTGGTCTGCCGCATACGGATCGATCAGCGAATCGCGCTCGAAACGTGCCCAACGGCGCTCCGGCACTGCGTCGACTTTGGCGCAGAAGTGGTCGTAGGCATGATCGAAAACGTCCGCCCACGCCTGCGAGTCGAGCGGTGCGTGCCAGCGGCGCATGAGCGGCGGGCGGCCGTCCGCTTCGCCGGTCAGCATGTCGATCTTGTGCGCGAATTCGTGAATCACGACGTTGTAGGCGTCTGAGCCGTCCGTCATCTGCGCGTCTTCCCACGAGAGAATGACCGGTCCGCCTTCCCACGCTTCGCCGCTTGCGTCCTGCTCGACCTCGTGCACCACGCCGTCTTCGTCTTCGACCGTCTTGCGGATCACGAACTCGCCCGGATAGACGATCACGCCGACCCATCCACGATACAGATCGAGGCTCAGGTTCAGCACCGGCAAACACGCTTGCGCGGCGATCGCCACGGTCATGGCGTCGGTCAGTTCGAGTTCGTGCGCGGTCGAAAATTCTTTTTGCGCGATGAAGAGGCTGGTCAGCTCGCGCAGACGCATGAGATCCGGCGCCTCAAGATGAGCGAGGAACGGCAGGCCGTCGAGGGTGGCTTGCCAGAGTGTGTCTTCGATCGCGTAGTCGCGCAGCGCGCGATCACGGCGGCGCGTGCCGAACCATTGGGTGAGTTTCGAGAGCATGGCTTGATGAAACCCTTAGTCGATCTGTTTTTGCCACGCGGCGAACAGGCCGCCGCAAATCGCGATACCCATCAGGAAGTAGAAGCCGTCCAGCGACGCCAGAAAACTGGCCTGCTGCGCAACCGTCCGGCTGATTTCCACGATCGCAAGCGAATGCGCCTCGGACGCCGAGCGGCCGGCGGCGCTGAAGCCGCTCGTCAGCGCAGCGAGCGAATTCTGGAACAACGGATTGTACGAATTCACGAACTCCGCGAGGCGTGCTTGATGCAGCGCCTGCCGATGTTGTTCGACGATGATCACCGAAGCCGTCGCGAACGAGATCGTCAGTTGCCGCACAATGTTTTTCAGCCGGTAGCCGTGCGTGAATTCTTCAATGGCGAAGATTCTAAACGTCAGATTGGCGACCGGCAGCACGATGAACAGTAACAGCAAGCCGCGCAGCAGCATCGGCACGATCAGCGCTGCTTCGCCCACGTCCGGCGACATGCGCGTCATCCATGCCGCGGCGAATGCAGCCACCGCGAAGCCCGGCACAATAATCCACTTCTTGCGCGGCAGGAGCTTTGCGTAGCGCAGGTAGGCGAACAGCGCGCTCGCCGAAATCAGCGACGTCACGCCGACCAGTCGCCCGGCGTTCTCAACCGGATAGTTGAGGCCGCTCTCGAGAAAGCGCGACGTCAGATAGCTGAACACCGTCGAGATGTAGTAGTAGAACATGTACAGCACGAGCCCGACCTGAAACACCTTTTCACGCAGCGCGTGCAGGCGCATCAACGGTGCCGGATGGTGCCATTGCTGATACGCGAACCAGCCGAGCGCGACGATGCCCGCCACCGTCAACAGAATCAGCCCCGGCGAGGCGCTGAACAGCTGGAACCGCACTTGTTGCATGACGATTTGCAGCGCGGCTTGCGCGAACGCGAAGATCAGGTAAGGCCAGAAGTGCGCCGCGCCGCGCTCTTCCGGCAAGCGGTTGCCGGTGTCGGGCAGGGCGAGCAGGGCAAGAATGGCAAACAGGACACCCACCGGCGCGGTGCAGGCGAACAGCGCACGCCAGTCGAAATGCGCGACCAGTTGACCGCCGATCAGCGGCGCGAGCGCACTGCTCAATACGATCAACACAAGAAAAGCGCGCGTTGCGACCGGTCGCTCCCGTGGCGTAAAGCTCATCTGGATCAGGATGCGGCAAGTGCCCATCATCGGGCCGATGAAGTAGCCCTGAAAGCCGCGGGCGAAGGCGAGTTCGATCGATGACTCGCACAACGTGGCGGCGATCGCGCCCACTGAATAGAGCAGCATGCAGCCGGCCACGTAGCGCCGGTAACCGAAACGCTCGACCCACCATTGCTGCTGCAGGATGCCGAGCACGGCCGCCACCGCGTAGGCGCTCGACGCCCATACCAGTTCATCCGGCGAAGCATTAATGCCGCCCGCGATGTAGCTGGTGAAAAACGAGAAGATCGAGTTGTCGAAATAGTCGAGGCCGGTGACGACGGCCAGCACCCACGGGAAAAAATCGCCGCGCAGTTTCGCGGCGCTAAACAACGGTACGCGAGAGGACGTGGCGCTCATGCGGATTTGTCTGGCTCTGCGGCGCCGGGTGCTACTTCATCTTGGGTCTTCCGGCGTTTCGTGGACGGACCCGCCGCCGCTGCGGCGCGCGCGTTGCGCCGTTGCTCGAGCAGAACGTCGGCGTTTTCTCCTGCTAGGCGGCGCTCGAGATAGTCGAGGTCGGGCGCCAACTCGGTCCGCAGCTTCTGTGCTTCCTTGAGTTCGCGGCGCATCGCTTCGATGCGCGTGTCGAGGGCGCTGACCTGTTGCGCGAGGGCGTCACGAATCTGCTGCAGCGATTCCTGCGAGTAACGGTGGCCGCCGTCGACCGATTCGAGCGGGCGTTTGAGCATCTCGGTGACGCCGTGCAGTGAGAAACCCAGTGAGCGCAAACGCAGAATGCGGCCGAAGCGCTTGAGGTCCTCTTCGTCGTACAGCCGGTAGCGGCCTTCGCTGCGGCCAGGCGAGACGAGGCCGCGCTCCTCGTAGTATTTGAGCGTGCGCGGTGTGACGCCGAGGCGCTCGGCGGCGTCTCGCACGGTCAGCAGGGCGGGTGAGTCCTTTGACATAGGAGCTAGCGGGTTGGATGGATTAACCGCATTATAGTACAACGTGTACGTTCACGTTCATGTTGGCAGGGTCGACCGCATTTGAATGCGCGCGGTGCCTGTGTGTCATTGCAGGTGCTACGGACGAAAAAAAGCCGCTCGTTTGCGGCGAGCGGCTTTCTTGTGCGGTGCGGTTGGTTACTTCTGGTGCAGCCTTGAGGCTTAAGCCTTAGCTGCCGCCGCCACGACGCATCATGTCGAAGAACTCGGAGTTGCTCTTCGTCTGGCGAATCTTGTCGAGCAGGAATTCCATCGACTCGACTTCGTCCATGTCGTGAATGAACTTGCGCAGCACCCAGATCTTTTGCAGCACTTCGGGCTTGATCAGCAGTTCTTCACGGCGCGTGCCGGACTTGTTCAGATTGATCGACGGATAGACGCGCTTTTCAGCCAGGCGACGCTCCAGGTGCACTTCCATGTTGCCAGTGCCCTTGAACTCTTCGTAGATCACGTCGTCCATGCGGCTGCCGGTTTCGATCAGCGCGGTACCGATGATGGTCAGCGAACCGCCTTCCTCGATATTGCGCGCAGCGCCGAAGAAGCGCTTCGGACGTTGCAGCGCGTTCGCGTCGACACCACCCGTCAGCACCTTGCCCGAGGCCGGCACGACGGTGTTGTACGCACGCGCGAGACGCGTGATCGAGTCGAGCAGAATCACCACGTCGTTCTTCATTTCGACGAGGCGCTTGGCTTTTTCGATCACCATTTCAGCAACTTGTACGTGACGCGCGGCCGGTTCGTCGAACGTGGAGGCGATCACTTCGCCCGCCACCGAACGCTGCATTTCGGTCACTTCTTCCGGGCGTTCGTCGATCAGCAGCACGAACAGCACGACATCCGGATGGTTCTGCTTAATCGCGTGCGCAATGTGCTGCAGCATCACGGTCTTACCGGACTTCGGCGACGCAACCAGCAGGCCGCGCTGGCCCTTGCCGATCGGCGCGATCATGTCGATGATGCGGCCCGTGACGTTTTCTTCGCCACGCATTTCACGTTCGAGCAGCAGCACCTTGTTCGGGTGCAGCGGCGTCAGGTTTTCGAACATGATCTTGTGCTTCGAGGCTTCCGGCGGCTGGCCGTTGACCTTGTCCACCTTGACCAGCGCGAAATAGCGTTCGCCGTCTTTCGGCGTGCGCACTTCGCCTTCGATCGTGTCACCCGTGTGCAGGTTGAAGCGGCGGATTTGCGACGGGCTGATGTAAATATCGTCCGTGCTGGCGAGATACGAGGTTTCCGGCGAACGCAGGAAGCCGAAGCCGTCCGGCAGCACTTCGAGCGTGCCGTCGCCGAAGATCGTGTCGCCCGTTTTGGCTCGTTTTTTTAGAATGGCAAACATCAATTCCTGCTTGCGCAGGCGGTTTGCACTTTCGATCTCGAGGCCATTGGCCATCTCGATCAATTCGGACACGTGCAGAGTCTTAAGCTCGGATAAATGCATACGGAGAACCCGCAGGAGAAGGTGCGACGAAATGAAATCTGGGAGGAGAGTGAGCGGAACCGCTCAAGGACTTACACGTCTTTTCGACGTTTTGCGGATTCTAGCATAGCACACGCCAATTTCCGTCAGTACGACGGTTTGGCATCTTTCTTATTAGGCGTGTTGTCGCGGGACAACACGCCTATGGCAGCGCGCCTGGAGGTCCCGAGGGCCTCGCGCGCGCCGATGCGACCGTTTTACAGGTTGCCGTCGAGGAACGCGGTGAGTTGCGACTTCGACAATGCGCCGACCTTCTGCGCGGCGACAGCGCCGTTCTTGAAGAGGATCAGCGTGGGGATGCCACGCACGCCGAACTTGACCGGCGTCGATTGATGTTCGTCGACATTGATCTTGGCGATTTGCAGGCGATCGGCGTAATCCTTCGCGACTTCGTCGAGGATCGGCGCGATCATCTTGCACGGACCGCACCATTCAGCCCAGAAATCGAGCAGCACGGGTTTATCGGATTTCACGACGTCCTGTTCGAACGATGCGTCGCTAATATGCTTGATTGATTCGCTCATTGTATGAATACCTCTATCGGTTCGAGGCCCGCCTGAATTGCTCGCCACGATACGTCAAAATCTAGGGAAACTTCCGTTCGCTTTGCCGCAATCGGAGCCTTGCCTGCGTACGCCTGAAATGGTCAAAAAAACCATTCTGAAATGCGCGGAAAGCTCGCGTCTGCGGGTCATCCGTACCGGAGTTTAGCTTAATTCGCTATGCGTTGCCGGTGGTGATAGTACTCATCAAGGGCAGTGGGGCCAACGGCTGCCGGTGAAGCACCGCTACGTTCTGATAACCGCGACGCAGCTTATCTGGTGGCGGGCAGCGCAAACTCAAGTGACCCGAACGCCTCATTCGAGGGTAGTGTCTATATGGTACGAAGCGCGTGATTCGGCGCGTCGATGTCGGTTTGGTCGTATTAACAGTCGCGCGACGGGCCAAGCGATGATAGAATGTTTCGTGACGGGCCTCCTCGCATGGAGGGATGGTCAACCTGGTCAGGTCGGGAACGAAGCAGCCACAGCCGTTTTCCACCAGTGCCGAGGGTCAGGCTCGTCACCTTCCTTTTTTCTGTTGTTCCTCTGCCGTACGTCCCATCTTCGGTTTACCCCAAGCGCTGTCGCCCAGACGCCGCAGTGGCATTTCTTGCGCGCTTCATCTATTTTTTTCTATCGGTCCGTTAGCCTGTTTCAATGAAGCGGCAACACGCGTTCGCGCGCCGTCTCGAATCGGTTTTGCGCGCCATCGTTACTGATACAATTTCCGGATGACCTATCAAGTTCTCGCACGCAAATGGCGGCCGAAGGATTTCGCTTCGCTCGTCGGACAGGAGCACGTGGTGCGCGCGCTCACGCACGCGCTCGACGGTGGCCGTCTGCATCATGCCTATCTGTTTACGGGTACCCGCGGCGTCGGTAAAACCACGCTGTCGCGCATCTTTGCCAAGGCGCTGAATTGCGAAACCGGCGTGACCTCCACGCCGTGCGGCGTGTGCCGCGCGTGCCGCGAGATCGATGAAGGCCGCTTTGTCGATTATGTCGAGATGGACGCGGCGAGTAACCGCGGCGTCGACGAAATGGCGGCGCTGCTGGAGCGAGCGGTCTACGCCCCGGTCGACGCGCGCTTCAAGGTCTACATGATCGACGAAGTGCACATGCTGACCAACCACGCGTTCAACGCGATGTTGAAGACGCTGGAAGAGCCGCCTTCGCACGTCAAATTCATTCTTGCTACCACCGATCCGCAGAAGATTCCGGTCACGGTGCTGTCGCGCTGTCTGCAGTTCAATCTGAAGCAGATGCCGGCCGGGCACATCGTGTCGCATCTCGAGCACATTCTCGGCGAAGAGAAGGTGCCGTTTGACGCCCAGGCATTGCGCCTACTCGCGCGCGCGGCCGACGGCTCGATGCGCGACGCGCTCTCGCTGACCGATCAGGCGATTGCCTATTCCGCCAATCAGGTGAATGAAGAAGCGGTGCGCGGCATGCTCGGCGCACTCGATCAAAGCTATCTGATTCGCCTGCTCGACGCGCTGGCCGATGGCGACGGCGCCGCCGTGCTGTCGGTTGCGGACGAGATGGCGTTGCGCAGTCTGTCGTTTTCGACGGCGTTGCAGGATCTGGCGAGCCTGTTGCACCGAATCGCGTGGGCGCAGTTCGCGCCGTCGTCGGTGTTGGACGAATGGCCTGAAGCGGGCGATCTGCGTCGTTTCGCAGAAGCGTTGAGCGCCGAGCAGGTGCAGTTGTTCTATCAGATCGCGACGATCGGCCGAAGCGAACTGGGTCTCGCGCCCGACGAATACGCTGGTTTCACGATGACGCTGTTGCGCATGCTGGCGTTCGAGCCCGCGCCCACCGGTGGTGGCGGCGCGGCTGCGGCGCGAGCGGCTGGGCCGGCGGGGGCAGGTGGCGCTAAACGCACCGGCTCGCCGGCGGTCGCTGAGCAGCAGGCCGTGGCGTCGTCGCGTGCGGTTGAAGCAGCGGCTACCGTGCCGGTGCGTTCGGCAAATCCCGTGGCAGAAGCGAAGCCTGCGATGCCGGATGCGCGGCACGTAGGGTCGGCGGAGCCTGCTGAAAGTGTTGATGCGCCGAAACCAGCTATTGGTGAAGCGCCGATTGTTTCCAGGTCTGCCTCTTCGCCCGCTTCTGCCGAAGCGAGCGCGGCACCTGCGCCCGCGGCGGCTAACGTCATCGCCTCGCCGGCTTTAGCGCCGTGGCAGGAAGAGGCGTCCGCCGAACCGGTTCTGAGCGAACCGGCGCCTGTACCTGCGGACACGGGCGCGGCCCAAGCGGCCCCGATGCCTGAGGCGATGTCCTCGGCGTCAGCGACCGAAGCGATCGCAGCAACAGAAGTAGCGGCTGTGCTGCCCTCAGCACCGGCGACCGAATCGGCCGCAGCGACCGAAGCGACCGCAGCAACCGCAGCAACCAAAGCAGCAACTGCACCGGCCTTGGCACCGTGGGACGACGCGCCCACCGAGCCAGCCTGGAGCGAAGCACCTGCCGCCGCCGCGCCTCAGGAATCGGCTCCCGCTTCTCAGCTCGCTGCCCCAGCCGCTGCCGCGTCCGCACGGGCGGAAGAGGCCGCACCCGCAAGAGCATCGCAAGAATCGCCGCCCGCGGCGGACATCCCGCCGCGTCGCGCAGGTGGTGCGAGCGACGCGCTCAACGTATTGCGCAGCGCCGGCCTGAAAGTGTCGTCCGACCGTGGCCGCGCTACGGCGGCAGCTTCCGCCGCCAAGCCCGCAGCAACCCCAGCCACGCCGAAGCCTGCCGCGCCCCGCGTGGTCGTCAACGTGCCGACGCCGGGCGCCCCGCGCCGCGCGCCGCAACAGGACGCCGCGCCGGCCGCCGCACGTGCGCCGTCGCCGCAAGCTCAGGAGCAGAACGGCTCGTCGGGCGCGCCGTGGGACGACATGCCGCCCGATGAATACATGCCGCTCACGGCAGCGGACGAGGGCTATTACGGCCTGCCGGATGACAACTACGTGCCGGTGTTCGACAGCGGACCCGACGACGTCCGCGTGAACGCCACGCCTGCAGCGACCCCCGCACCAGTGATCGACAAGCGGCCTTTGCCGCCGGCCGTGCCGCTCGATCCGTTAGGTTTCCAGGGCGACTGGCCCGCGCTCGCCGTCGACCTGCCGCTCAAGGGCATTTCGTATCAGCTCGCGTTCAACAGCGAACTGATGGCGCTCGAAGGCAGCACGCTGAAGCTGAACGTGCCGGTGCCGCAGTACGCGGAAGCCTCGCAGGTCGCTAAACTGAAAGTCGCGCTCGCGGAAAAGCTCGGCCAGAACGTCGACGTACTGGTCGAAGTCGGCCCGGCGCGCCGCACGGCGGCCGCACACGACGCCGCCATGCGCGCCCAGCGCCAGCAGGAAGCGGAGCGCGAAATCGGCGCCGATCCGTTCGTGCAGTCGCTGATTCGCGAGTTCGGCGCGAGCATCGTGCCCGGCTCGATTCGCCCGATTACGCAGGACGCCGGCCCGAACGGCGCGCCGTCCGCTCACTGATTCGCCGCGCCGTGCGGCGCACCCGATTTTTCGGATTTCACGCTTTCAAGAAGGAGCATGTCCATGATGAAAGGCCAACTCGCCGGGCTGATGAAGCAGGCCCAGCAGATGCAGGAAAACATGAAGAAGATGCAGGAGCAGCTTGCGTTGATCGAAGTCGAAGGACAGTCGGGCGCCGGTCTCGTCAAGGTGACGATGACCTGCAAGAACGACGTGCGCCGCGTATCGATCGATCCGAGCCTGCTCGCCGACGACAAGGACATGCTGGAAGACCTGGTCGCTGCTGCGTTCAACGATGCCGTGCGCAAGGCCGAAGCCACTGCTCAGGAAAAGATGGGCGGTATGACCTCCGGTCTGCCGCTGCCGCCGGGCTTCAAGCTGCCGTTCTGAGCGACGTCGCTGCAAGAAGGGGCTCATGCCGCGGCTTTGAGCGCGGCGTGAGTTGAATACGCGAGCCGGGCTCGTTCCAATACCTGCTCAGTTCGCAGTTCCCGGTGCGTGCAGGTTTGCATCGATGCAGTTCAGTTCAGTTCGATCGTCGGGCATGCCTGACCGACAGGTTGTCGAGCTGATAGCAGCAACCAGAAGCAACCGCGTCGCCACCCGCATACCGGGCCATACCGGGCCATACCGGGCCATATCAGGCAACACCCACTTCGACACCGCCGATCCGCATGAAACAACCTTCCGCCTTGTCGGCGCTCGTCGAAGCACTGCGCGTGCTCCCCGGTGTCGGGCCTAAATCCGCGCAACGCATGGCGTACCACCTGATGCAGCACGATCGCGACGGCGCCGAGAAGCTCGGCCGTTCGTTGCTGTTCGCGACTGAACATCTGCAGCACTGCGAGAAGTGCAACACCTTTACCGAAGCGCAGATCTGCGAAGTCTGCCTCGATGAAGAGCGCGATCCCGCGTTGTTGTGCGTCGTCGAGACGCCCGCCGACCAGATCATGCTCGAACAGACGATGACCTATCGCGGCCTCTATTTCGTGCTGATGGGGCGGCTCAGTCCGCTCGACGGCATCGGCCCGAAGGAGATCCATTTTGACCGCCTGGTTAAGCGCGCGTCGGATGGCATCGTCAAGGAAGTCGTGCTCGCAACCAATTTCACGAACGAAGGCGAGGCTACCGCGCATTACCTCGGGCAGACGCTCAAGGCGCGCGGCCTTGCCGTGACGCGCCTCGCGCGCGGCGTACCGGTGGGCGGCGAACTCGAGTATGTCGACGCCGGTACGATCGCCCGCGCGATGCTCGACCGGCGCTCGATGTAGCACGACGTGACCGGCCGCGGCATGCCGCGGCGCCTGCAATTCCTGAGTGCGCCAGGCGGCATCGCTTCGCAACGCCTCCAGCCGCGCCGCGCCAAGGCAAGCACAGAACACAGAGGAGACACATGAGCGTCAATCCCGATCCCACCGCCAACGCCACCGCCACGCCGAAAGGCCCGCTCGCCGGCGTCAAGGTGCTCGAGCTCGGCACGCTGATCGCCGGCCCGTTCGCCGCGCGCTTTCTCGGCGAGTTCGGCGCCGACGTCATCAAGATCGAAGATCCCAAAGGCGGTGACCCATTGCGCAAATGGCGCAAGCTTTATCCGGAGGTCGGCGGCACGTCGCTATGGTGGGCCGTTCAGGCGCGCAACAAGAAATCCGTCACGATCAATCTGAAAGCCGAAGAGGGCAAGGAGATCGTGCGGCGTCTGGCGAAAGAGGCTGACATCGTTGTCGAGAATTTCCGACCGGGCTTGCTGGAGAAGCTCGGGCTCGGTTATGACGTTCTGTCGGCGGAGAACCCCGGGCTCGTGATGGTGCGTCTGTCCGGCTACGGCCAGACCGGGCCCTATCGCGACCGGCCTGGATTCGGCGCGATCGCCGAATCCATGGGCGGCTTGCGCCACATCACCGGCTATCCGGATTTGCCCCCGCCGCGCATCGGCATTTCGATCGGCGATTCGATTGCCGCGCTGCATGGCGTGATCGGCGCGTTGATGGCCTTGCATCACAAACAGGTGAATGGCGGCAAAGGGCAGGTCGTCGACGTCGCGCTGTACGAAGCGGTCTTCAACATGATGGAGAGCGTGGTGCCCGAATACGGCGTGTACGGCATGGTGCGTGAGCGCACCGGTGCGTCGCTGCCGGGGATCGTGCCGTCGAACACCTATCCGTGCCGCGATGGCAGCATCGTCATTGGCGGCAATAGCGATCCGATCTTCAAGCGCCTGATGATCGCTATCGAACGCGAAGACCTGGCGAACGATCCAGCGCTCGCGCACAACGACGGCCGCGTGCCGCGTACCCAGGAAATCGACGGCGCGATCGCCGCATGGCTCGCCACGCGCACCATCGACGAAGCGCTCGCCGTGCTGAATGCCGCGGACGTGCCGGTCGGCCGGATTTACAGCGTCGCGGACATGTTCACCGATCCGCAATACATGGCGCGGCAGATGATTCAACGCTTCAAATGGCAGGACGGTCAGGAAAT
Source organism: Paraburkholderia sediminicola (assembly GCF_902859805.1). Lineage (GTDB taxonomy): Bacteria > Pseudomonadota > Gammaproteobacteria > Burkholderiales > Burkholderiaceae > Paraburkholderia > Paraburkholderia sediminicola. The sequence continues at coordinate 72,914 of NZ_CADIKC010000006.1, forward strand.
CACACTGCCGTCGGTGACGCCGAAGCTCTCGGAAACCCCCGGCGAGACGCGCTGGTTAGGCCCGGAACTGGGTGAACATACCGATGAAGTCCTTCAATCACTAGGTTATGATTCTGACCACATTGCAAGGTTGCATGCGCAACAGATTGTGTGATTGAGCGCGCGGCAAAAAGACAACAAAAGTTCGGAGACTAGAGACCATGCAACGCAGAACCTTCCTCGCGGGTACCGCTGCGCTCGCCGGCGCCACGTTCGCCGCCGCGCCGCTCGCTTTCGCACAGGGCAAGCCCGAAACCAGCAAGGTGGCGATCGCCGTCGGCGGCAAGAACCTGTTCTATTACTTGCCGCTCACGATTGCCGAGCGCCGAAACTACTTCAAGGACGAAGGACTCGACGTCGAAATTTCGGATTTCGCCGGCGGCTCGCAAGCGCTGAAGGCGGCCGTGGGCGGCAGTGCGGATGTCGTCTCCGGCGCCTTCGAACACACCTTGCTGTTGCAGGCGCAAAAGCAGTCGTTCCGCGAATTCGTCCTGCAAGGCCGTGCCCCGCAGATCGTGCTCGCGGTGTCGAAGAAGGCGATGCCGAACTACAAGTCGATCGCCGATCTGAAAGGCAAGAAAATCGGCGTGACCGCGCCGGGTTCGTCGACCTCGATCATGGCGAGTTTCGTGCTGGCGAAAGCCGGGCTGACTGCGAAAGACGTTTCGTTTATCGGCGTGGGCGCAGGGGCTGGCGCGATTGCCGCGCTGCAGTCGGGCCAGATTGACGCCATCGCCAATCTTGACCCGGTGATGACCAAGCTCGAACGCACCGGCGAGATTCGCGTCGTGTCGGACACGCGTACGTTGGCCGATACGCGCAGCGTGTTCGGCGGCGACATGCCGGCGGGGTGTCTGTACGCGTCGCAGAGCTTCATCACGAAGAATCCGAACACCACGCAGGCGCTGACCAATGCAATGGTGCGCGCCCTCAAGTGGCTGCAAACGGCGACCGGCAGCGAGCTGATCAATACCGTGCCGGAAGGCTATCTGCTCGGCGACCGCGCGGTGTACCTGGACGCGTGGCAGCACGTGAAGGAGGCCATGTCGCCGGACGGTCTGATGCCCGCCGACGGCCCGGCCACGTCGCTGAAAACCCTGCAGGCGTTCGATGCGAACGTGCAGGGCAAGCCGATCGATTTGTCGAAGACGTGGACCAACGACTTCGTCAAGAAAGCGCTGGCGACGGTCAAGGCCTGAGTAGCGTCAGTCAGTAGGGGGCGAAGGACGGTACGTGCCGCATTCGCCTCGACCACCGTCGTCATGACGACATGACAAACCGAAATCGATCTTCGAAGCGAGTCGAACGATGACCGTTGCCGCCCTGGCGCTCGACAACATCACCTGCACCTTTGCCGCGCGCGATAACCGCGCGCAGCGCTATACCGCGGTGAAGGACACGACCTTGCGCATCGCGCCGGGCGAATTCGTCTCGGTGGTCGGCCCGACCGGTTGCGGCAAATCCACTTTGCTGAACGTCGGCGCGGGTTTGCTGGAGCCGTCGTCGGGAACGGTCAGTGTGTTCGGCGAACCGCTCAAGGGCATCAACCGGCGCGCCGGCTACATGTTCCAGGCCGACGCGCTGATGCCGTGGCGCTCGGCTATCGACAACGTGATGGCCGGGCTCTCATTTCACGGCGTGCCACTGGCCGAAGCGCGCAGCAAAGCCGACGAGTGGTTGAAGCGGGTCGGCCTCGGCGGTTTCGGCGATCGCTATCCGCATCAACTGTCGGGCGGCATGCGCAAGCGCGTCGCGATGGCGCAGACGCTGATTCTCGATCCGGACATCATCCTGATGGACGAGCCGTTTTCCGCGCTCGATATCCAGACGCGTCAGCTGATGGAAAACGAGTTGCTCGACCTGTGGGCGGCCAAACGCAAAGCGGTGCTGTTCATCACGCACGATCTCGACGAAGCGATCTCGATGTCCGACCGCGTGGTGGTGCTGTCGGCGGGGCCAGGCACGCATCCGATCGGCGAATTCACCATCGATCTGCCGCGTCCGCGCGATGTCGCCGAAATTCGTGCGCATCCGCGTTTCGTCGAGTTGCATGCACAGATCTGGAGCGTGCTGCGCGATGAGGTGCTCAAGGGTTATCAGCAGCAACTTACGGCTGTATAAGCGGGGCGCGCAGTTGTGTCGTTGCGTTGCGAAGTTGCGTTGTGAAGTGGCGGCGCGTACGGAAATCCGTAGTTAAGTCCTGTTTGTTGCGTCCTGTATTGGCGTCGATCAATCGTCTAAGGCAAACCGAGTCATGTGGAAGACGTTGCGCCCGAACCGGGCGAACCTGGTGATCTGGCAGTGGCTGCTGCTCGTGCTGTGCTTCGTGCTCTGGTACGTGCTGACCAGTCCGACCTTGCTGCCGGCGTTCTATTTCGACGACCCGAACAAGGCCGCGTTCTTCTTCGGCGAGCCGCAGAAGGTGCTGCAACGCATCTGGGAGTGGTTCACGGGCGGCGAAATCTATCTGCACCTGTGGATCACGCTGGTCGAAACGGTGCTCGCATTCGTGCTCGGCACCGCGCTCGGGCTCGGCGTCGGTCTGTGGCTTGCGCTGTCGCCGCTCGCGAGCGCGCTATTCGATCCGTACATCAAGGCCGCCAACTCGATGCCCCGCGTGATTCTTGCGCCGATCTTCGGCGTGTGGTTTGGCCTCGGCATCTGGTCGAAGGTGGCGCTGGGCGTCACGCTGGTGTTCTTTATCGTGTTCTTCAACGTCTACCAGGGCGTGAAGGAAGTGAGCCCGGTCGTGCTTGCCAACGCGCGCATGCTCGGCGCGAATCGCAAGCAGTTGCTGCGGTTTGTCTATCTGCCAAGTGCGATGAGCTGGGTGTTTTCGAGCCTGCACACGTCGGTGGGCCTCGCGTTCGTCGGTTCGGTGGTGGGGGAGTATCTCGGCTCGGCGCGCGGCGTCGGCTATCTGATTCTGCAAGCCGAAGGCACCTTCGATATCAATACTGTGTTCGCCGGGATTCTGGTGTTGACCGCGTTCGCGCTGATTCTCGACGCCATCGTCGGGATTGGCGAGCGGCGGCTGATGAAGTGGCAGCCGAAGTCGGGTGATACGGAAAAGCTGTAGCTGCGCCTTCCTGAAAGCTCAACAAAAACGGCGTGCGGTTTTTTGGACCGCACGCCGTTTTCCGTTTCTTGACACTCAAGGAGTGGCTGCGTCAGCGCACGGCGCCTAAGGCGTAATCACGATCTTCCCGATCACCCGGCGCTCCGCCATATCGCGCAACGCGCGGCCGGTGTCTTCGAGCGAATAGCGTTCCGACACATAGGGCTTGAGCTTGCCCGCGCCGATCCAGCCTGTCATCTGCTCGAACGCCGCGTGATTGTGTTGCGGCTCGCGTTTCGCAAAGTCGCCCCAAAACACGCCGACCAGACTCGCGCCTTTGAGCAGCGTCAGGTTGAGCGGCAACTTCGGAATCTCGCCGTTCGCAAAGCCGACCACCAGATAACGCCCGCGCCAGCCGATGCTGCGAAACGCCGGTTCCGCATACACACCGCCGACCGGATCGTAGATCACGTCCGGACCCTTGCCGTCGGTCAGCGCCTTGATGCGTTCGCGCAGATCTTCGGTGCTGTAGTTGATGGTGGCGTCCGCGCCATGCTTCACGCAGGTGGCGAGCTTCTCGTCGGTCGACGCCGCCGCGATCACGCGCGCGCCGAGCGCCTTGCCGATCTCGACCGCAGCGAGCCCGACACCGCCCGCCGCGCCCAACACCAGCATCGTCTCGCCGGCCTTCAACTGGCCGCGATCGACCACCGCATGATGCGACGTGCCATAGGCGAGCGTGAACGCGGCGGCCAGTTCGAAGTCGACGCCGTCCGCCAGCGGCACGCACGCCGCGACCGGCGCCAGCGCCTGCTCGGCAAAGCCGCCCGAGCCGGTGAACGCGACCACCCGCGAGCCCGGCTTGAACTGCGTCACACCGGCGCCGACCGCGCGCACGACGCCCGCGACTTCCGAGCCGGGCGTGAAGGGCAGGGGCGGTTTGAACTGATATTTGTTCTCGATGATCAGCACGTCGGGAAAATTGACGGCCGCGGCCTTGACGTCGATCACGACGTGGCCTGGCGGCGGCTCGAGGTCAGGCAGATTTTCGACGACCAGGCTCTCCGGCGGTCCATATTGATTACAGCGAATCGCGCGCATCGTGTCTCCATATCGATCAGGGGTTCGCAACTATTCTGAGTGTAAAACAATCCGCACGACCGTGCGTTTTTATTGTTTGAGGCCGGTTCGTGCGCGGTCAATACGCATCGGCGCGGGGCCTGGCGCGTGCGCTTTGCATGCGATGCGCGCATGGCCTGCCGTGTCGTTCGCGTGCCTTCTTTCCTCGGTTACAATCGCCGGATGCGAATCCTACTCAGCAATGACGACGGTTATCTGGCGCCCGGCCTTGCCGCGCTTTACGAAGCGCTCAAGCCGATCGCGGACGTCACCGTGATGGCCCCCGAGCAGAACTGCAGCGGCGCGTCCAATTCCTTGACGCTGTCGCGTCCGCTTTCGGTGCTGCGCTCGGCCAACGGTTTCTACTATGTGAACGGCACGCCAACCGATTCGGTGCACATTGCACTGACGGGTATGCTGGACCACACGCCGGACCTGGTTGTTTCGGGCATCAACAACGGCCAGAACATGGGCGAAGACACGCTCTATTCGGGCACCGTCGCCGCCGCCACCGAAGGCATCATGTTCGGCGTACCGGCCATCGCTTTCTCGCTGGTCGACAAAGACTGGGTGCATCTCGAAGACGCTGCGCGCGTGGCCGCCGAGATCGTCGCGCACTACCTCGCGCAGCCGTTGCCGGGGCATCCGCTTCTGAACGTCAATATTCCGAACCTGCCGTACGATCAACTCGACGGCTGGCATATCACGCGTCTTGGCAAGCGGCACCCGTCGCAACCGGTGATCCGCCAGACCAACCCGCGCGGCGAACCGATCTACTGGATCGGCCCGTCGGGCAGCGCGCGTGACGCGAGCGAAGGCACCGATTTCCACGCTGTCGCCAATGGCCAGGTGTCGATCACGCCGTTGCAGCTCGACCTGACCCACACGCAAATGCTGCCCGCAGCGCGCGATTGGGCGCGCGCCGGCAGCGGCGCTTCATGACGAGCGAGCGCGCAAAGCGCTTTCCGCTCGGTCTCGAGGACCTGGTGCGCGAGCCGCGCCGGCCCGAAGGGCGTCCGGGCGAAGTGCGCGCAGCGGCACTTGCCGCGAGCGCGGCGCTGAACGCACGCCAGCAACCGGCGAAGAATTCGCCGCTCGGCTCTGTGGGGAAGACCCAGGCGAAGTCGCCGGCGAGGGCGCAGACGCAAGCGCAAGCGACATCGCAAGCAAAGCCGCAGGCGAAGGCGCCGATCAAGGCGCCGGTGAACTCGACGCTGAAACCGCCTGTCAGTGCCCAGGCCAAGCCGCAAACCAAACTGCAGGCCAAACCGCACGCAACAACCGTCGCGCAAGGTTCGCCTGCGCGCGCTACGCCAAAACCGGCGCCGGTGAACAAGCCCACCGCCAAACTCAACGAGCGCGCCGCTGTGCCGAACGTCGCATTGAACGGCGCTTTGGCGCTGACTTCGGAACGGGTTCGCGAACGGATGGTCGAACGCCTGCGTGCGAATGGCGTGACCGATCAGCGCGTGTTGAATGCGATGTCGGTGGTGCCGCGCCACATGTTCGTCGACCCGGGCCTCGCGGCCCAGGCCTACGAAGATGCCGCGTTACCGATCGGCCATCACCAGACGATCTCCAAGCCCTCTGTGGTCGCGCGGATGATCGAACTGGCGGCTGCGGGCCGCGCGTTGAACAACGTGCTCGAAATCGGCACCGGTTGCGGCTATCAGGCGGCGGTGCTGAGCCAGGTCGCGCGCGATGTTTACTCGATCGAACGCATCAAGCCGCTGTCCGAACGCGCGAAGACAAACTTGCGTCCGCTGCGCATTCCGAACATCCGGCTGCACTACGGCGATGGCCGCCTCGGGCTGCCGTCGGCGGCGCCGTTCGACGCGATCGTGATCGCCGCAGCCGGACTCGATGTACCGCAAGCATTACTTGAACAACTCGCGATCGGCGGCCGTCTGGTCGCGCCGGTCGGCTCGCAGGAAGGCCAGAACCAGGTGCTGACTCTGGTCGAACGTCTCGGACCCGCGCAGTGGCGCGAGTCGCGGCTTGATCGCGTTTTCTTTGTACCCTTAAAATCCGGAGTGATTTGACACCGATGAGTATGTTGCGCGCGATGCAAAGAACCAGACTGACTATCCCTATGACCGTAACCCAGCGTAGCGTGTGCGTGCTCGCCTTGTCCCTGTTGATGTCGGCCTGTGCGACCCGCCTCGATCAGGCGCCGGTCGTCGACCGTTCCGGCAGCGGTGCGCTCGGCACGCAAGCCGCGCAACAGCCGGCCGTGCCGCTCGGACCGCCGCCGCCGGGCTACTACCGCGTGAAGCCGGGCGATACGCTGTATCGGATCGCGTTGGAGAACGGGCAGAACTACCGCGACATTTCGACGTGGAACAATCTCACCAACCCGAATCAGATCGAAGTCGATCAGTTGCTGCGCGTCGTGCCGCCGGGCGCGAACACCGCCGCACTGACGCCGGGTGTGTCGACGGCGCCGATCGGCGGCGGTGGCGCGGTGCAGAGCGCACCGCTTGGCAGTACGCCGCCGGCAGCTGGCGTCGCGGCGCCGCCGATCTATGGTTCGGGTGCGAACAACGCGTCGCTAACGCCGCCGGCCAACCCGGGTGCAGCGAGCGACTCGAGCGCCGGCGCATCCGGCAACGTGGCGTTCTCGTGGCCGGTACGCGGACCGATGCTCGGCACGTTCAACGATTCGACCAACAAGGGTATTAATATCGGCGGCGCGGCTGGCGATCCGGTTAAGGCTTCGGCGGATGGACGCGTGGTTTATGCAGGAAATGGGCTGCGTGGTTACGGCAATCTCATTATCATCAAGCATGATGCAACTTATCTCACGGCGTATGCACACAACCGCGCTTTGATGGTAAAAGAGGGAGATGCGGTAACCAAAGGGCAGAAGATCGCCGAGATGGGCAATAGCGATTCCGACCGCGTGATGTTGCATTTCGAAGTTCGCCGCCAGGGTAAACCTGTCGACCCACTGAAGTATTTGCCGCCGCAATAAGCGATACGACCATGCCGAAATCGAAGCGCCGCCTGCCGCAAGCCGAGTCTGAGACGATTAGCCGCGTCACGCCCGCTTCGGTGGAGGAAAGCGGCGCTTCGGAAGTCGAAGAAGAGATCGCAGAGGAACGCGATCTCGACGAACGTCAGGGCGGCGCGGAGGAACCCAGCGAGGCCCGCGAAGTCCCTGCCGACGCAGACGACTTCCGCGCGCTTCTACAAGCCGAGCTGACGGCCGACACGATTCAGCACTACCTGAACCGCATCAGCGTCAAGCCGCTCCTGACTGTCGAGGAGGAGCAGAAGTATTCGCGTCTGGCGAAGGCGGGCGAGTTCGAAGCGCGGCAAGTGATGATCGAGCGCAATTTGCGGCTCGTCGTCAGCATCGCAAAGGGTTATCTGAACCGCGGCGTGCCGCTGCTCGATCTGATCGAAGAGGGCAATCTCGGCCTGATGCACGCCATCGAGAAATTCGATCCTACGCGCGGCTTCCGTTTCTCGACGTACGCCACATGGTGGATTCGCCAAAGCATCGAGCGCGCGATCATGAACCAGGCGCGCACGGTGCGTTTGCCGGTGCACGTGATCCGTGAGCTCAATCAGGTGCTGCGCGCGAAGCGCCATCTGGAAAAGAATTCGATGAATTCCGGTGAGGCCGCCGAGCGTCGCGACGCCAGCATCGACGACATTGCCTATCTGACCGGCAAGACCACCGACGAAGTTACCGACATTCTCGCGCTGAACGAGCACACCGCGTCGCTTGACGCGCCACTCGATCTCGACCCGGCGAGCAGTCTGCTCGACCTGCTGTCCGACGACCAAAGCCAGTCGCCGGACGCCGAAGTGCAGCACCGCGAGCTGGAAACGCTCACGCGTGCGTGGCTCGCGCGGCTGTCGGACAAGCATCGTCATGTGATCGAGCGCCGCTTCGGGCTCAACCATATCGAGCCCGCCACGCTCGAAGAGCTGGCCGACGAAATGGGCCTCACGCGCGAGCGTGTGCGCCAGATCCAACAGGAAGCGCTGGTGCGGCTCAAGCGCTTCTTTGCCTCCAACGGTGTTCGGAAGGACGCCGTTCTATAACCTGATGACACCGATTCTTGTTTTCGACATCGAGACGATTCCCGATGTCGCCGGCATTCGCCGCCTCGAAGATCTACCCGCCACGCTGAGCGACGCCGAAGTCGCCGAGCACTCTTTTGCGGCGCGCCGCGAAAAGACCGGCAGCGATTTCCTGCCGCACCACCTGCAGCGGATCGCCGCCATTTCCTGTGTGTTCCGCGACAACAACGGTTTCCGCGTGCGCTCGCTCGGCACGCTGGAAGACGGCGAAGCCGCGCTCGTGCAGTCGTTTTATCGCGTGATCGAAAAGTACACGCCGCAGCTCGTGTCGTGGAACGGCGGCGGGTTCGACCTGCCGGTGCTGAACTACCGTGCGCTGGTCAACGGCATTCCCGCCTCACGTTTCTGGGACCTCGGCGAGGACGACCGCGAGTTCAAGTGGAACAACTACATCAGCCGATATCACGCGCGTCACACCGATCTGATGGACGTGCTGGCGATGTATCAGGCGCGCGCCAACGCACCGCTCGACGCGCTCGCCAAGATGTGCGGCTTTCCGGGCAAGATGGGCATGGACGGCAGCCAGGTGTGGAATGCTTACCAGGAAGGCCGCATCGAGGAAATCCGCAACTATTGCGAGACCGACGTCGTCAATACGTACCTGCTGTATTGCCGCTTCCAGCTGATCCGCGGCGCGTTTTCGGCCGAAGAGTATGCTGACGAGATCAACCTGGTCAAGAATGCGCTGGCGCTGGAGGCGGCGCCGCAATGGGCCGAGTATCTGGCCGCATTCGATCAGTGAGCGGCTTGCTTATCGGTCTTGTCGTTCTTGTCGTAACGAAACCGTTCGCCGCACACTAACGCGGTTGAGCGTCTGACGGCAGCCGCCGTAGCGCGAAGTCGGGCGCAAGCGCCAGGGTTCGCCGTATGCCAATCGTGATCGAAGCGATCGGTGTGCGCGGCGCTTCGTCTACAATCTCGCCTTTCCCCCAAGTTTGTCAGGAAGTCGCAGGTGTCCCGAACTGCCCCCCAACGCCGCTCGCCGAAGCGCCAGAAGGCGCCCGCTCCGGCGAAAGCGCACGTCATTACCGGCAATGAGCCGATCATCGAAATCGTTTCGCTCGACATGGAAGCGCGCGGCGTGGGCCGCATCGAGAGCGAAGACGGCACGCCCGGCAAGGTGATTTTTGTCGAAGGCGCGTTGCCCGGCGAGCGTGTCAGCTACACGACGCATCGCAGCAAGCCGAAATTCGAGCAGGCTGAGGTCGTCCAGGTATTCCGCGAAAGCGTGCTCCGCACCAAGCCGAAATGCACCTACTTCGATACCTGCGGCGGCTGTTCGATGCAGCATCTCGACATCCGCGCCCAGATCGCCGTCAAACAGCGCGTGCTCGAAGACAATTTCCAGCATCTGGCGAAGCTGCGCCCGGAGACCGTGTTCCGGCCGATTCACGGTCCGGCCTGGGGATACCGCTATCGCGCGCGTCTGGCAGTGCGTTATCTGCCGGAAAAGGGCGGCATGCGCATCGGTTTCTACGAGAAGAAGAGCAGCTACATCTCGGATATGAAGACCTGCGAGATACTGCCGCCGCACATTTCGGCGATGCTGATGCCGCTGCGCTTCATGGTCCGCAAGCTATCGATTTACGATCGCATGCCGCAGATCGAGCTCGCGGTCGGCTCGTCGGTCACCGCACTGGTGCTGCGCAACCTCGCGCCGCTCACCGCCGCCGACGAGCAGGTGCTGCGCGATTTCGCCGACGAACACAAGATCCAGTGGTGGTTGCAGCCGGGCGGTCCTGACACGGTCACGCCGTTCTATCCGCTCGACGCGCAACTCGACTACACGCTGCCGGAATACAACATCCGGATGCCGTTCAAGCCGACCGACTTCACGCAGGTGAATCACGCGATCAATCGCGTGCTGGTGAGCCGTGCGCTGCGTCTGCTGGCCCCGGCCAGCACGGACCGCGTGCTCGACCTGTTCTGCGGAATCGGCAACTTCACGCTGCCGCTCGCCCGCATTTCGAAAGAAGTGATGGGAATCGAAGGCAGCGAAGTGCTGACTTCGCGCGCGCTTGCGAATGCCGAACTGAACGATGTGGCGGGGCATACGTCGTTTGCTTGCCGCAACCTGTTCGATGTAACCGCCGACGACATGCGCGCGCTCGGCCATTTCGACAAATTCCTTATCGACCCGCCGCGCGAAGGCGCGCTCGCTGTCGCCAAGGCGCTCGCGGAGATCGCGCAGAGCGGCAATGGGCCGTTGCCCAAGCGTATCGTCTACGTGTCGTGCGCGCCCGCCACGCTCGCTCGCGATGCGGGGCTGCTGGTGCATGAGGCCGGCTACCGGCTGGTGGGTGCGGGTGTGGTGAACATGTTCCCGCACACCTCGCACGTGGAGTCGATTGCGTTGTTCGAGCGGGACTGAGGGCGCGGGTTGCCGGCCGGTGCTGTATAGGCCGGCAGCGCGGCACAAACAAAAACGCCACGACCGAAGTCGTGGCGTTTTTTTTAATGCAGCTAATCGAGGCTTAGAACTGCCACCACGACTTTTCCTTACCGGGCCTTGCGTGGCCCGTGATATACGGACTGTCGGGGAAGGTGCCGGCCAGAATGCGCTTCGTGTCGTCCGCGAGTTGCGGCTGGTTCAGCTTCTCATACGACAGCATCATGATGTGCAGTGCGTCTTCGATAGCCGGCGCGTTCTTGTATTCCTTCAACGCCAGTTGCGCGCGGTTGATCGCGGCGACATACGCGCCACGACGGTAGTAATAATCCGCCGCGTGAACTTCGTGCGACGCCAGCGCGTTCACGATATAGCGCATGCGTTGCGCGGCGTCCGGCGCATACTTGCTGTTCGGGTACTTGTCGACCACGACCTTGAACGCGTCATATGACTCGCGCAGCGACTTCGGATCGCGCTCGCTCATGTCCTGGCCGGAGAAGCGGCCGAACAGACCGAGGTCGTCGTTGAAGTGGATCATGCCCTTCAGGTAGTACGCGTAGGCGATGTCCGGGTGATCCGGGTGCAGCTGGATGAAGCGGTCGATCGCCTGGTCGGCGGCGGCGTTTTCGTTGTCTTTCCAGTTGCAATACGCGACGTTGATCTGCGCTTGCTGGGCAAAGTGGCCGAACGGATCACGGCCTTCGAGCATTTCGAAATACTTGGCGCACTTGCCGAAATCACCACCGGTCAGAGCGTCGTTCGCCTCCGTATATAATTTGTTGTTGTTCCACGTAGCTGTCTCGTCGGTCTTTTCCGGCAGGCCGTGGCAAGCCGCAACAACGGCGACGGCTGCGGCGCACGCAATGTATCCGGCCACTTTCCGGGCCATCTTCTTGATGACCGCCAAATTGATCGCCGCTTTAGTGATGGTGTTCAAGGCTCGCATTTTCCAGTCTAGCTTTACGTCCAGGTGACCCAGACTCAATGACCCGCTCAAATACTCCAGGCGCCGCAACCGGTGCCGGGAATAGCAACAAAGATTATAGCGTAAGCGCTGACCCCTCCGACGCATTGGGCGTCGACTCGCTCGACGACGATCTCGGCAGCGACGCGCTCGCCGCCGCTGGCCCGCGCAGCGTGCCAACCGTGGCGAGCCCTGTAGCGGACGAGTCGCCGCGCAGCGTCGTCGTGCCCGACGAAATGGCCGGTGAGCGCCTCGACAAGGTGCTGGCCCGAGTCTTTCCGGAGTTTTCACGTAACCGGCTGCAAAGCTGGATCGAGTCGGAGCGGGTGCGCATCGACGGCAAACCGGCCAAAATCCGCCAGCCGGTGCCGCTTGGGGCCACCATCGAGCTCGTGCCCGATCTGCTGCCCGAGCAACTCGCGTTCACGCCCGAGCCGGTGCCGCTCGAAATCGTCTACGAGGACGACACGCTGGTGGTCATCAACAAGCCGGCCGGCATGGTCGTGCATCCGGCGGCCGGCAACTGGAGCGGCACCGTCCTCAACGGCCTGCTGTACCGCTATGGCGACGCAGCGGCAGGGCTGCCGCGCGCCGGTATCGTGCATCGGCTCGACAAGGAAACGTCCGGTTTGATGGTGGTGGCGCGCACGCTCGAGGCGCAGACGGATCTGGTGCGCCAGTTGCAGGCACGCACGGTGAAGCGCCGCTATCTCGCGCTGGTGTGGGGCAATATGCCCGAAGAGGGCACGATCGACGCGCCCATCGGCCGCGATCCGCGCGAACGCACGCGCATGGCGGTGGTGACGAGCGCATCGGGCAAAGCCGCGCGTACGCATTTCCGGCGTGTGGACACGGCGATCTGGCAGCGTCAGCCGGTCACCGCGATTCATTGCGATCTGGAAACCGGCCGCACCCATCAGATTCGCGTGCATTGCGCGCATATCGGTCATCCGCTGCTCGGCGATCCGATCTATGGGCGCGCACGCGGCAAGCGCTCGGTGACGCCGCTGCCGGACGGTTTCGCGCGTCAGGCGTTGCATGCATGGCGTCTCGGTCTGATCCACCCGAAAACCGGCCGGACCATGCAATGGCGCGCCGATGCACCGGAAGACATGCAGGTGCTGTCGGCGGCGCTTGGGCTTGGGCGTGACGATGCGGGCGAGTTCGACGAGACGTACTACGAAGAAGACGACTACGACGCTTCGCTGGACGACGACATCGATGAAGACGGCGATCACGACGAAGACGCGGATCACGACGACGAACACGACGAGGACGGTCACGCATGAGCTTGCCCGAGCTGAGCTTTGCCGATGTTGTGCAACCCGCATGGAACGTGTCACCGCGTGTGCGCGCGCTCGTCACCACGCGCAACGGCGGCGTGAGCGAGCCGCCGTTCGGCCGCTGGCAGGATGGCGCTGACCAACCGGGCGGCCTGAATCTGGGGATGAAAAGCGGTGACGATCCCGCCGCGGTCGCAACGAATCGCGCACGCTTGCTGAGTCTGGCAGGCGTAGGCGAGGCCGCCTGGCTCGAACAGATTCACGGCGCCGGCATCGTGCGCGCGGAAGATGCGCTCGCGCAGACTCAGGCGAGCGGTACGCCGACACGAGCGGACGCCAGCGTTACCGATCGGCCCGGCACGGTGTGTGTCGTGATGGTCGCCGATTGCATGCCGGTGCTGTTGTGCGACGAAGCGGGACGCGCGGTCGGCGCGGCCCATGCCGGCTGGCGTGGGCTGGCCGCGGGTATCGTCGAGCAGACTGCGCAGCGTGTCGCCGGTCTCGCCGGTGTGGAGGCCGCATCGTTGCATGCCTACCTCGGTCCGGCGATTGGACCGGACGCATTCGAGGTGGGTGCAGATGTACGTGACGCCTTCATGAACGGCGTGGACGGCGCACAACGCGAAGCCACTGCGAATGCATTCATTACGCATCCGCAAAACCCCGGTAAATATCTCGCCGATCTCGCGGCGCTCGCGCGCTTGCGCTTGCAACGGATCGGTGTGACGCGCATTGTCGGCGGCGATCTGTGTACGGTCACGCAACGTGATCGTTTCTATTCCTATCGCCGTGATCGCGAGACAGGGCGCATGGCCGCGCTGATCTGGCTGGACGATCAGATTACGCGTTAGTTCTGCATTCAATCATCCCTACACGGCCGCATCGCATGACGCTTCGATTTATCCGCGCCATCGTGCGGCCGTGGCGCTTCCCGCGCTTGCTTCGACCGGTGCGAGCGTGTCTTGCGCGCATCCGTATGAGGGTTTATTCGGAGATGCACTGCGTGCTTTTGCTGCGCTGCCGGAATTTGTCGCGCATGCATTAATCTGCCGCTAAAAGTGCGCGCCAGTGAACGGATAAATGCGCATAAATATGCATAAGCCCATGCAATACGGGAGCTTTTTTTGCTTATACCCGCACTTATCAACCCATGTTCCAAAAGCGTGATCTGCTATACAGGGAAAACGATAATTAAAAAACTATCGCACTGCGGCAAAATCGGGAACAAGCATTGACATGCCTTGCGATGGGGAGCAAGAATGTTCCTCACAGCTCCTCGTACATGGGACAGGGCGTGACGAGGTCGCGAGCAATCGCCCACGTGCGCATGAACCTGCCTCTCAACCCGTCCGCAAGGACTCACCGGTCAAAAGCAGGTATGGCAGCATCACATTCCTCAGCTTCTCCCAGCACGGACTCCTCGACGGAGCACACGCAGCAGGCCGGTACGAGCGGCGCATCACCAGCCGCAGGCATGCAGCAGTTATTGGACGCCTGGATGAACGCATGGCGTTCGCTGGGCACGCCGCCCGGCGGCAGCGGCATGCCGTTCCAGATGCCGCAGGTGCCCCAGATGCCGCCAATGGGCTTGCCGCAGATACCGTCGTTCCCCGGCATGCCCGACTTCAGCAAGCTGGCCGCAGGCTCCCTGCCGTCAATGCCCTCATTCGCCGGACTCAATGTGCCGAGCGCCGCGATTCCATCGGAGCGTTTGCAAAAGCTGCAAACCGATTATTCGCGCGAGGCGATGGAGCTGATCCAGCAGGCGGCCACCTCCACGGCGAAAGCCCCCGAACTCAAGGACCGCCGCTTCAGTTCCGACGCGTGGAGCGCGACGCCGGCCTATGCCTTTACCGCTGCGTGGTATCTGTTGAACGCGCGTTATCTGCAGGAAATGGTCGACGCGCTCGAAACGGAACCGAAGATGCGCGAGCGCGTTCGGTTCGCGGTTCAGCAGTGGACCGCAGCCGCATCGCCGAGCAACTTCTTCGCGTTGAATCCGGAAGCGCAAAAGACCTTGCTCGATAGCAAGGGCGAGAGCTTGCGCCAGGGCGTGATGAATCTGCTGGGCGACATGCAGCGCGGCAAGATTTCGCAGACGGACGAATCGCGTTTCGTGGTCGGCGAAAATCTCGCGAACACCGAAGGCTCGGTGGTGTTCGAGAACGACCTCATTCAGCTGATCCAGTACAAACCGCGCACGGCCACCGTGCGTGAGCGGCCGCTGCTGATCGTGCCGCCTTGCATCAACAAGTTCTACATTCTCGATCTGCAGCCGGAGAATTCGCTGGTCGCGCACGGACTCGATTCGGGTCATCAGGTATTTCTGATTTCGTGGCGCAACGCGGACGCATCGATCGCAGGCAAGACGTGGGACGACTACGTCAGCGAAGGTGTCCTCAAGGCGATCGAAACGGTCAGCAAGATCAGTGGCCGTGAGCAGATCAACACGCTGGGTTTCTGTGTGGGCGGCACCATGCTCGCCACGGCGCTGGCGGTGGCGGCCGCGCGCGGCGAACATCCGGCTGCGTCGATGACCTTGCTCACCGCGATGCTCGATTTCTCGGACACGGGCGTGCTCGACGTATTCGTCGACGAGGCGCATGTGCAGATGCGCGAGCAGACCATCGGCGGCAAGAACGGCGGCAAACCCGGCTTGATGCGCGGCATCGAATTCGCCAACACGTTCTCGTTCCTGCGGCCGAACGATCTGGTGTGGAACTACGTCGTCGACAATTACCTCAAGGGGCGCACGCCGGTGCCGTTCGATCTGCTGTACTGGAACAGCGATTCGACGAGTCTGCCGGGCCCGATGTATGTCTGGTATCTGCGCAACACCTATCTCGAGAATCGTCTGCGCGAGCCGGGCGCGGTGACCACCTGCGGCGAGCCGGTCGACCTCTCGAAGATCGATGTGCCCACCTTCATCTACGGTTCACGTGAAGACCATATCGTGCCGTGGCAAACCGCCTATGCGTCGGTGCCGCTGCTCTCCGGGCCGCTGAAGTTCGTGCTCGGCGCGTCGGGTCATATCGCTGGCGTGATCAATCCGCCGGCGAAGAAAAAGCGTAACTACTGGGCGCTGGAAGGCGACGCCAGGACGTTGCCGGAAAGCCCGGACGAATGGCTCGGCGAGGCGACCGAAGTGCCTGGCAGCTGGTGGCCCGAATGGACCACGTGGCTCGATCAGTATGGCGGCAAGAAAGTGAAGCCGCGCGCCACGGCCGGCTCCGCCGAATTCCCGGTGATCGAACCGGCGCCGGGGCGTTATGTGCGGCAACGGGAGTAGGCTTCAGCGCGCCTGAGGGCGCGGTGGTGTGGCGGTATGAGTGCGCGTTCTGATAGGTGCAAGGACGCATTGGCAACAAGATTTTTAACTTGACGGGCTGCGGCGTATTTAGCCGATGTCCCGGAGGATATGGAAATGACTGATGTTGTGATCGTATCGGCCGCCCGTACGGCAGTTGGCAAATTCGGTGGGTCGCTGGCGAAGATCGCTGCGCCCGAACTCGGCGCAACCGTGATTCGCGCCGTGCTCGAACGGTCTGGTCTGAAGCCTGAGCAGGTCAGCGAAGTCATTCTGGGACAGGTGCTGACGGCAGGCTCGGGGCAAAACCCGGCGCGTCAGTCGCTGATCAAGGCGGGGCTGCCCACGGCGGTGCCGGCCATGACGATCAACGTGGTGTGCGGCTCGGGCCTGAAGTCCGTGATGCTGGCGGCCAACGCGATCATCGCGGGTGACGCGGACATCGTGATCGCCGGCGGTCAGGAAAACATGAGCGCCGCGCCGCACGTGCTGCCGGGCTCGCGCGACGGTTTCCGCATGGGCGACGCCAAGCTGATCGACTCGATGATCGTCGACGGCCTGTGGGACGTCTATAACCAGTACCACATGGGCGTGACGGCAGAAAACGTCGCCAAGGAATACGGCATCACGCGCGAGCAGCAGGATGCGTTCGCGGCGCTGTCGCAGAACAAGGCGGAAGCTGCGCAGAAGGCGGGCCGTTTCAACGACGAAATCGTGCCGGTCGAAATTCCGCAACGCAAGGGCGAGCCGCTGCGTTTCGCAACTGACGAATTCGTGCGTCACGGCGTGACGGCTGAATCGTTGGCGGGTCTGAAGCCGGCTTTCTCGAAGGAAGGCTCGGTGACAGCGGCCAATGCGTCGGGTCTGAACGACGGCGCGGCGGCGGTGCTGGTGATGTCGGCGAAAAAGGCCGAGGCGCTTGGCCTCACGCCGCTCGCGCGCATCAAGGCGTACGCCACCTCGGGTCTGGATCCGAAGGTGATGGGCATGGGCCCGGTGCCGGCCTCGCGCCGTTGTCTCGAACGCGCGGGCTGGACGCCGGCCGATCTGGACCTGATGGAAATCAACGAAGCGTTTGCCGCGCAGGCGTGCGCCGTGAATCAGCAAATGGGCTGGGACACGTCGAAGATCAATGTGAACGGCGGCGCGATCGCGATCGGCCATCCGATCGGTGCGTCCGGCGCGCGGATTCTCGTCACGCTGCTGCATGAAATGCAGAAGCGCGATGCGAAGAAGGGTCTGGCGTCGCTGTGTATCGGCGGCGGCATGGGCGTGGCGCTGGCGCTCGAACGCGCTTGATAGACCTCAAGTCCTGGGGACCCGAGCTCGGGGCCTCAAGGTGGGTCAAGCAGGTTCAAGCAGGGTCAAACAGGTTTTAGCAGGCGGTAAGCAGGGTTGCCGCGCGCCACATTGCAGCAGGTAGCGCGCGGTGAGCAATGGCCTCGTCGGCCGGTCGCCCGGCGGCAGTGGAGATGAAGCACAGGCGAGGGAAGAGGTAGCCGGTCGGCACCTCGAAAACGAAAAACGGAGTGTAGTTTATGACACAGCGAATTGCGTACGTAACGGGCGGGATGGGTGGCATCGGCACAAGCATTTGCCAGCGTCTGCACAAAGAGGGCTTCAAGGTGGTCGCCGGTTGCGGCCCGAACTCGCCGCGCCGCGTGAAGTGGCTCGAAGAGCAGAAGGCACTCGGCTACGATTTCATTGCGTCCGAAGGCAATGTCGGCGATTGGGAATCGACCAAGGCGGCGTTCGACAAGGTCAAGGCCGAAGTCGGTGAGATCGACGTGCTGGTGAACAACGCCGGTATCACGCGCGACGTCGTGTTCCGCAAGATGACGCACGAAGACTGGACGGCGGTGATCGACACCAACCTGACCAGCCTCTTCAACGTCACCAAGCAGGTGATCGACGGGATGGTCGAGCGCGGCTTCGGGCGGGTCATCAACATTTCGTCGGTGAACGGCCAGAAGGGGCAGTTCGGCCAGACCAACTACTCGACCGCGAAGGCCGGTATTCACGGCTTCACGATGTCGCTGGCGCAGGAAGTGGCCACCAAGGGCGTGACGGTCAACACCGTATCGCCTGGCTACATCGGCACCGATATGGTCAAGTCGATCCGCCCGGACGTGCTGGAAAAGATCGTTGCGACGATCCCGGTGCGCCGTCTCGGTCAGCCGCAGGAAATCGGCTCGATCGTGGCATGGCTCGCCTCGGACGAATCGGGTTTCTCCACGGGCGCGGATTTTTCGCTGAACGGTGGTTTGCATATGGGCTGAGTCACCGGCGCGCCGCTCACAAGGCAGCGCGCTTCGACTCAGATGGTTCCGGCGGCGTCCCGGCTGCACAATTGCCCGATTGTGCGCCGGCATGACGCCGTTTCCGCGCTCAACTCGCGCTCAAAGGCGTTACATGACCACTACTACAAAGAAAACAGCCGAACGATTGATCAAGAAGTATCCGAATCGCCGGCTCTACGATACCGAGACAAGCACGTACATCACGCTGACGGACGTTAAGCAGCTCGTGCTGGATCAGGAGGATTTCAAGGTCATCGATGCGAAGAGCAACGAGGATCTGACGCGCGCCATCCTGTTGCAGATCATTCTCGAAGAGGAGAGCGGCGGCCTGCCGATGTTCTCGTCCTCGATGCTCTCGCAGATCATCCGTTTCTACGGCCATGCCATGCAAGGCATGATGGGCACGTATCTGGAGAAGAACATCCAGGCCTTCATCGACATTCAGGCGAAGCTCGCCGACCAGTCGAAGAATCTGTACGAAGGCAAGGCGATGAACCCCGAAGTCTGGTCGCAATTCATGAACATGCAGGCGCCCATGATGCAGGGCATGATGACCAGCTACATCGAACAGTCGAAGAACATGTTCGTGCAGATGCAGGAGCAGATGCAGAACCAGGCGAAATCGATGTTCGCCACCTTCCCGTTCACGCCAGGTGGTCCGGTGAATGCGGCAGGCGGGCCGGCCACACCGGCTGCTCCGCAAACCAATCCGGAGCCGGAGAAGAAGTAAGGGCGCGACGCTGACGCGGCGGGCGGGTCTTTAAGCGTCGGTCCCACGGGCAAACGGCGCAGTAATGGTGTATCCATCGGTGTGCCCGTCGCGCAATGAGGCGGCGGGTGGACTGCGGCGGCCTGCGCGCCGGGCGCAAGCTGACGGGCGCGGTACAATCACGGGTTGCGTGCGCCGGCGCTGTTGCGGGGTGTGGTCCTTGAGATCCATTTGATCCCGCTATCCCTCAGGCCGCGTCGCAGCGTCTCATTTGTCGCCGTCGCCACTGCCACCGCTGTATCCCAGCCCCATCTATGTCGCAGACCCGTTTCCCTACCGCCCCTATGCTTTCGATTCCGAAGGCCGGATTTGTCAGCATTGGCTGACCGTAAGATTCGCCGAAGCTGCTTGAGCGCCATGCCCACATGAGCCAGCTGTTTCTTGCGCCCATGGAGGGGCTCGCGGACTACGTGTTGCGCGACGTGCTGACCGGCACGGGCGGGTTCGACGGGTGCGTCTCCGAATTCGTCCGGGTGACGGGCTCAGTGCTTCCCGAGCGTGTCTACGAGCGGGATACACCCGAAGTCCTCCACGGAGGCCGCACACCCGGCGGCACGCCGATGGTGATCCAACTTCTTGGCAGCGATCCTGAATGGATGGCGCTGAACGCGGCCCAGGCGGCCAGTTTGTCGCCGTATGGACTCGATCTGAACTTCGGCTGTCCCGCTAAAGTCGTCAACCGGCACGGCGGCGGCGCGATGCTGCTCGCGCATCCTGAGCAACTGAACCGGATTGTTTCTTCCGTTCGCGCCGCGGTGCCTGCCGGCATCGCCGTGACGGCAAAAATGCGGCTGGGCGTGTCCGATACCTCTCTTGCGATCGATTGCGCCACAGCGCTGGCAGAGGGTGGAGCGGCCTCGCTCGTGGTGCATGCCAGAACGCGCGACCATGGCTACCGGCCGCCGGCCCACTGGGAGTGGATCGCGCGAATCGACGACGCCGTGGACGTGCCGGTCACTGCCAACGGAGAAGTCTGGACGGTGGCCGACTGGGAGCGGTGCCGGGCGGTCAGCGGCTGTGCGGACGTCATGATCGGGCGGGGCGCCGTATCGGACCCTTTCCTGGCTTTGCGCATACGCGGACTGATGGAGCAGACGGCTTCCGGCGAGGAATGGCCGGCCGTGCTGGGTTTGCTCGCCGACTACCTGAGAAAGTTGCAAGCCCGCGTCGCGGCGCGCCATGAGCACGGACGCGTCAAAATGTGGCTCAGCTATCTGAAGCGGACGTGGCCGCAGGCTGCCGAGCTGCATACGGCCATCCGGCGGCTGCATGATTCGCGCGACATTCTTGACGTGATCGAACGTGCCCAGGCACTCAGTGGCTTGATCCCGATGCCGGCGCATCAATATGCGGCGCATGGCCTCGCTGATCCGGCAATGCCCCGCTACCTGGCCGACTGCACGGTCGCCGGCGCGGTACAATAAAGGGTTGCGTGCGCGGGACGTTGTCCGGGCTGTGGTCTGACTGACCATCGGCCCTTGGCCTTGCCGCACCGTCCCCATTTGTCGCCATCGTCACCGCTATACGCCGGACCCATCCTATGTCGCAGACCATTTCCCCCGCAGTGCCGACTCCTTCGACTCCGAAGGTCGGTTTCGTCAGCCTCGGCTGCCCCAAAGCGCTTGTCGATTCCGAGCAGATCATCACGCAGTTGCGCGCCGAGGGTTACGAGATCTCCGGCACGTATGACGGCGCGGATCTCGTCGTCGTCAACACGTGTGGCTTCATCGACGAAGCGGTGCAGGAAAGCCTCGACGCGATCGGCGAAGCGCTCAGCGAAAACGGCAAGGTGATCGTCACGGGTTGCCTCGGCGCCAAGCAGAGCGCAAGTGGCTCGAACCTGATCGAAGAAGTGCATCCGAAGGTGCTGGCCGTGACCGGTCCGCATGCGCTCGGCGAAGTAATGCAGGCGGTACACAATCATCTGCCGAAGCCGCACGACCCGTTCATCGATCTGGTGCCGGCTGCCGGTGTGAAGCTCACGCCGCGCCACTACGCTTACCTCAAGATTTCCGAAGGCTGCAACCACCGCTGCACGTTCTGCATCATCCCGTCGATGCGCGGCGACCTCGTGTCGCGCCCGGTCGCCGACGTGATGCTCGAGGCGGAGAACCTGTTCAAGTCTGGCGTGAAGGAACTGCTGGTGATTTCGCAGGACACGAGCGCATACGGCGTCGACGTGAAATACCGCACCGGTTTCTGGAACGGCAAGCCGATCAAGACGCGCATGACCGATCTGGTCGGCGCGCTCGGCGAACTCGCGGCGCAATACGGCGCATGGGTACGTTTGCACTACGTGTATCCGTATCCGAGCGTCGACGAAGTCATTCCGATGATGGCCGAAGGTCCGTTCAAGGGCCACGTGCTGCCGTATCTGGACGTGCCGTTCCAGCACGCGCATCCGGAAGTGTTGAAGCGCATGAAGCGCCCGGCCAACGCCGAGAAAGTGATGGAGCGCGTGAAGGCGTGGCGCGAAATGTGCCCGGATCTGACGATCCGCAGCACGTTTATCGCCGGCTTCCCGGGCGAGACGGAAGAGCAATTCCAGACGCTGCTCGATTTTATCCGCGAGGCGGAACTGGATCGGGTCGGCTGCTTTGCTTATTCGCCGGTCGAAGGCGCGAGCGCCAACGAACTCGACGGTGCGTTGCCCGACGAAGTGCGTGAAGAACGCCGCGCGCGTTTCATGGAAGTGGCTGAAGAAGTGTCGGCCAAACGGATTGCGAAGAAGGTCGGCAAAACGCTGAAAGTCCTGGTCGACGAGATCAATGCCGACGGCGGCATCGGCCGCACGGCGGCGGATGCGCCCGAGATCGACGGCGTCGTGTATATCGCGCCGGCCACCAAGGCGTCGAAGCGTTACAAGGTCGGCGATTTTGTCTCGGTGAAGATCACCGGCGCCGACGGTCACGATCTGTGGGGCGAGGTCTAAGCGATGACGGTGAGTACGGCCGGCGCGCCGGCAACCCAGCGCCCGGAGAGCCAGCCTCCGGAGATCCTCGCGCTCGGCGAAGCGATGATCGAGTTCAACCAGTCGGCTAAAGATCAGCCGAACTATCTGCAAGGTTTCGGCGGCGACACGTCGAACTTCTGTATCGCGGCAACGCGGCAGGGCGCGAAGACAGGTTTCGTGTCGGCCGTCGGCAGCGATCATTTCGGGCGTCTGCTGATCGATTTGTGGGAACGCGAGCAGGTTGATACGTCGCTCGTGCGCGTCGATCCGCACGCGCCCACCGGTGTCTATTTCGTCTCGCATGGTCCCGCTGGTCACGCGTTCGACTATCTGCGCGCGGGGTCGGCCGCGAGCCGCTACGCACCGCACGATTTGCCGCTCGATGCGATCGCCGCGGCCAAAGTCATCCACCTGTCCGGCATCAGTCTCGCGATCAGCCTGAGCGCCTGCGACGCCGCGTTGGCGGCGATCGAGCATGCACGCGCAAACGGCGTACTCGTGAGCTTCGACACCAATCTGCGTTTGAAGCTGTGGCCGTTGGCAAGAGCGCGCGCGGTGATGCTCGAAGCCATTCGTCGCACCGACATTTGCCTGCCGAGCTGGGACGACGTCACCGAACTCACCGGCTTGACCGGCCGCGACGAGATCGTCGATTTTCTGCTGTCGCATGGTCCGCGTGTCGTGGCGCTCAAGCTCGGTAAGGAAGGCTCGTACATCGCCACGCCAGACGAGCGGCGCGTCGTGCCGGGCCACGTTGTCAATGCGGTCGATGCGACCGGCGCCGGGGATTGCTTCGGTGGCGCGTTCATCGCGCGCATCGTCGCAGGTGACGATCCTTTTCAGGCGGCGCGATATGCGAACGTCGCCGCGGCACTGTCCACGCAAGGTTACGGCGCGGTCGCGCCGATCCCTTCGCGCGCGACGGTCGAACACATCCTGGCCGGCTGACAGTCACGCGCTGAGAGGCGCGCCCCGCAGCCCGCCAGGACAAGACTATCTTGAGACACTAAACAGGAGCGAGCGATGCAACGAGACGTAGTGGTGGTAAGCGGTGTACGTACGGCAATCGGCGGTTTTGGCGGCAGTCTGAAGGATTTTCCGCCGACCGATCTGGGCGCACGCGTCGTACGTGAAGCGCTGGCGCGCGCGAACGTGTCGGGTGACGAAGTCGGTCACGTGGTGTTCGGCAACGTCGTGCATACCGAACCGAAAGACATGTATCTGGCCCGCGTGGCCGCGATCAACGGCGGCGTTGCGCAACATGCGCCCGCGTTGACTGTCAACCGCCTGTGCGGCTCCGGCTTGCAGGCCATCGTCTCGGCCGCCCAAAGCGTGCTGCTCGGCGACGCCGACATCGCGATCGGCGGTGGTGCGGAAAACATGAGCCGTGCACCGTACTCCATGCCGGCTGCGCGCTTCGGTCAGCGCATGGGCGACGCGCGCCTCGTCGACATGATGGTCGGCGCGCTGAACGACCCGTTCCAGTCCATCCATATGGGCGTGACTGCTGAGAACGTTGCCCGCAAGTACGACATCTCGCGCGAAACGCAGGACGCGCTCGCGCTCGAATCGCATCGCCGTGCGGCTAACGCTATTACGAGCGGCTACTTCAAGGACCAGATTCTGCCGATCACGATTCCGTCGAAGAAGGGCGACGTCGTGTTCGATACGGATGAACACACGCGTATGAACGCGACGGCCGAAGACTTCTCCAAGTTGAAGCCGGTGTTCGCGAAGGAAAACGGCACGGTGACAGCCGGCAACGCCTCGGGCATCAACGACGCCGCCGCGGCGGTCGTGCTAATGGAGCGCAGCGTCGCCGAAAAGCGCGGCATCAAGCCGCTGGCGCGGCTGGTTTCGTACGCGCATGCGGGCGTCGATCCGGCCTACATGGGCATCGGCCCGGTGCCGGCGACGCGCAAGGCGCTCGAACGCGCCGGTCTGACGGTCGCCGATCTCGATGTGATCGAAGCGAACGAAGCGTTTGCTGCT
The DNA here is from genome assembly GCF_902859805.1 of Paraburkholderia sediminicola. GTDB lineage: Bacteria > Pseudomonadota > Gammaproteobacteria > Burkholderiales > Burkholderiaceae > Paraburkholderia > Paraburkholderia sediminicola. The sequence goes on from NZ_CADIKC010000006.1 coordinate 97,182, forward strand.
CAGGCGTGTGCGGTCAGCAAGGAACTCGGTCTTGATCCGGCCAAGGTCAATCCGAACGGCTCCGGCATTTCGCTCGGCCACCCGATCGGCGCAACCGGCGCACTGATCACCGTCAAGGCGTTGTATGAGTTGCAGCGGGTTGGCGGTCGCTACGCGCTGGTGACGATGTGTATCGGCGGCGGGCAGGGCATCGCGGCGATCTTCGAACGGATCTGAAGCTGAGAGCCTGAGGTGGACCCAGGTAACGCCACGCGAGGCGTCATCTGGTTCCGCGGAACGAAGCCGGGTAGCAAACTAGTATCGAGCAGTATCAGGCAACAAGGAAAGAACGGATGCAGGAATCGAAAGCGATGAAGGGTGCGATGCGTCGGCGCGGTTGGGCAGTCCTCCAGGGGCACTTCCTTCGGGGCGCAGTAAGCGCCGCCGCATTGCTGTGTGCCGGCGCCGGGGCTGTGCTGCCCGCGCAGGCATGGGCGGAAAGCGACGCGGTGAAGGAGCTGGCGGCGCCCCCGCCGATTCAGTTGCCGCTCAAGCCGAGCCCCGAATTCGCGAAGTTTCCGCGCTACGCCGGCATGCTGGGCTCGCGTCAGATCGTGCTGCGTCTCGGCGCGAAAACGGATGATCCGGCCGGTGTGCACGGCGAGTATCAGTACACCGACACCGGCGAGGTGATCCTGATCGCGGGTGACCGCGACGGCGATACGCTCGAAGTCGAAGAATCGAACGACGGCACGCATATCACGGGCAACTGGGTGGGCAAGTTTGCCGCCGACGGTTCGGTGGCCGGCGACCGGATGAATGTCGACGATTCCGACCCGCAGCCGTTCGATCTGAAGCCGCTGGCAGCGGGGCAGGCTGTGCCGGCTGCATCAGCGAGTGCCGGTGCGGCCGCTAACAAGGCTGCGGTCGCGCCGCAGCCGTCCGCCGGCAGCGCAGCAGCGCCTGCCTCGGCGACAGGTGGTGGCCACGCCGTTGGCGGGGTGAGCAACCTGCAAACCGGCGAATAAAGCCTACCAACACCATGACCCAATCCAAACTCAAACGCGGCCTGCAAACCAGCATCGTGCGGCACGAGGACCAGCTTACGCCGGGCTTCGAATCCTTCTCGATGCCGGTGACGCGCGCCTCGACCGTCGTGTTCCCCGACCTCGCGACGATGCGCGCGCTCGACTGGAAAAACGACGCGCAATGGCGCTATGGCCTGCATGCAACGCCGACTTCGCTCGCGCTGGCGCAGCGGCTTGCCACGATCGAAGGCGGTAATCACGCATTGCTGCAGCCGTCGGGTTTGTCGTCGATTTCGAACGTGTACTTCGGCATCGTGAAGGCCGGCGACGACGTGCTGATTCCCGATAACGTCTACTCGCCGAACCGCGATCACGGCGACTGGCTGGCGCGCGATTTCGGCATCACCGCGCGCTACTACGATCCGATGATCGGCGCGGGCATCGCGGATCTGATCCAGCCGAATACGCGTTTGATCTGGCTCGAAGCGCCCGGTTCGGTCACGATGGAAGTGCCCGACGTGCCGGCCATCACCGCGGTGGCGCGTGCGCGCAATGTCGTCACGGCGATCGACAATACCTGGTCCGCAGGGCTCGGTTTCCGGCCGTTCGACCATGGCGTCGACATCTCGGTGCAGGCTTTGACCAAGTACCAGTCGGGCGGTGGCGACGTGCTGATGGGCGCGACGATCACGGTCGATCGCGAGTTGCATCTGAAGCTGAAGGCCGCGCGCATGCGCACGGGTATCGGCGTGTCGTCGGATGACTGTTCGTTGATTCTGCGCAGTCTGCCGAGCATGCGGCTGCGTTTCGAACAGCATGACCGGGCAGCGCTCGGCCTCGCCAACTGGCTGAAGACGCGTCCGGAAATTGCCGCGGTCCTGCACCCGGCGTTGTCCGACTGTCCCGGACATGAGTTTTACAAACGCGACTTTACGGGCGCGGGCGGACTGTTCTCAGTGGTGTTCGATGCACGTTACAGCGCGGCGCAAATCGACACGTTCTGCGAGTCGCTCGAGCTGTTTTCGCTCGGCTGGAGCTGGGGCGGTGCGCACAGTCTCGCGATGCCGTACGACGTCGCTTCGATGCGCACGGAAGGTCAATGGCCGTATCGCGGCACGCTGGTGCGGTTCTATATCGGCCTGGAAGAGGAGGCCGATTTGCGCGCGGATATCGAACAGTGTCTGGCGGCGCTGGGTTAAGCGCCTGATTGCCGATTGCTGATTGCCGACGTTGAGAAAGCCCATCGTGACGAGTTCACGATGGGCTTTTTGTTTTGTCAGGATAGCCGGTCAACCTAACCATTCGGCTGAATGGTGGACGCCGGCTCTCGACGCTACGATGGTGCGCACTATGACTAACGATCAACGCACGATGGTGAGCTTCGATGAATCTGTTTTTCTGGATATTGCTGAATCTTGGCGTGCCGATTGTCGGCCCGATCTTTACGCTAGCGCTCGTCGCTCCCACGCACGGCTGGCGGGTCGCGAAGACGTTGATCGCCGCATCAGTGAAAGACGGCCAACTGTTCTGGTGTGCGATCGGACTGTGCGCGGCCGCGGTTTATGAGGCGGTGACTGCGCTGGAGCGGGGAAGTGGCGTGATGCCTATGCTGGAGGGTGCCATTGCTGGATTCTGCATCCTGGCATTCGCTTGCTCGAATATGGTGATGTCGTCCCTGGTCAACACGTGCCATGATCAGACGGCTACATGCATTCGTGAAAGGCGGAAGCGGTGTGCTACGGGAGCGTTGTCGCGTGTGGCGCGTGTGGCCATTGCGACTTCGATTTTTGCAACATCTCTTGCAGCTACTCTGTTGGTAATCCTACACGTTCACCTGATTTAGAATTATTAGATAACTCAGCTCTTATACTGATCTCCATTTGGGAGGCACTCATGCATAGACTATTCACGTTTCTGGAATCTAACGAAAACCACGCCCTTTTTCTGAAGTGGAATAGCGTCGTGATCGGCGTCACCGGGATCGCCATGTTGGGCATGTTCCTGATCGCCCATCTCAACAAATAATTCTCGTACCGGCGCTGGCCGCCATTGCAACGGCCAGCGCACTCAAGCTTCAGAACAACCGCAGCAAGCCGTCCAGCCCAACGTGGTTGAACGACACACTGGCTGCTTCGCGCACTACCGGCTTCGCGCGGAACGCTACGGAAAGTCCCGCGGCCGCCATCATTTTCAGATCGTTCGAGCCATCGCCCATCGCAATCGCACGCGTCGGCTCGATGCCCAGTTGGGCGCATGTCTCGCGCAACGTGCGTGCCTTCACGTCGGCGTTGACGATCTCGCCGATTACGTTGCCGGTCAACTTTCCATCCACGATTTCGAGCGTGTTCGCGTGCGTGAAATCGAGGCCGAGCCGGGCTTTCAGTTTTTCGGTAAAGAACGTGAATCCGCCGGACACCAGCAGCGTTTTCAATTCCGCCGCTTTCGCGCCTGCCAGCATTCGTTCGGCGCCGGGCGAGAGTTGCAACCGCTCTTCATAAACGCGTTCGAGCGCGCCGGCGTCGAGTCCCTTTAGCAATGCCACGCGGCGCGTCAGGCTCTCGTTGAAGTCCTTGATTTCACCGCGCATCGAGGCTTCGGTGATCGCGGCGACTTCTGCTTTCAACCCGCAGAAGTCGGCGATTTCGTCGATGCATTCGATCGTGATCAGCGTTGAATCCATGTCCATCGCAACGAGGCCGAAGTCTCGCAACTGGCGGCCGGGTTCGACAAACGCGTAGTCCAGCTGATGCGTGCCGCAATAGACCGCGAGGTCTGCGCGCTGCGCAACGTTCGCGTCGGCGATGCGAATCGCGTTCGCGTCGATGACAGCGGCGCGTGAACCGCGCGCAAGCGCGACGAGCGTTTTGTGGTGGTCGGCGGAAAGGGGCGCGGTGCTTTGGATGACGAGGTTCATGGGCGACCCATTGACGCGGAAGAGGGCGCGCGCGAGGCGCGCGGAAAATTCCGTCATTGTAACGGTTCGGCGGCATGTGGCCCGCAGGGGGCAGTCGGCAACGCGGCGATAGGTATCCCTGGATGGCAGTCAGGCGGGTTGGCGTTGACCGGACAATAGGCAAACAAACGGTCCGGGAGAAAATCCATTACCTCACCCATCACCTCACCCATCACCTGACCCATCGCCTAACCATCCAGGCAGGACGCCCGGCAATCCACCGTGCAACGATCAGGCGCCCGCGTCATACTGGCGCTTCGAACGACGCCCCGCAGCCATCGAACCCGCCAGGCCCATCGCGTCCAGAACCCGCGCAGCACACTCGCACGTGGCACGCATCGGCAAGGTATCGGCACCCACGACGAGGCGCGCCACCACGGAGACAAGCAATGCCCCCCGCAACAGCCAGCGACGCATCCACCCTTGCGCGCGATTTCGATCTGCGCCAGCTGAGCCCCGCGTTCTACGCCGACCCATACCCGGTCTACCACGCACTGCGTGCCCATGAACCGGTCAAACGCATGCCGGACGGCTCGCTATTTCTGACGCGGTTTCGCGACGTGCAGGCCGTCTACCGCGACCCCAAAACTTTCAGTTCCGACAAAACTGTCGAATTCAAACCGAAGTACGGCGACTCACCGCTCTTCACCCACCACACCACCAGTCTCGTCTTCAACGATCCGCCGCGTCACACTCGGGTGCGCAAACTAATCGCCGGCGCGCTGACGGCGCGCGCGATCGCGGCCATGGAACCCGGGTTGATCCGCCTCGTCGATGGTTTGCTCGATACTGCCGCTCTGCGCGGCCGGATCGATCTGATTGGAGAGTTCGCGTCGGCGATTCCGGTCGAGATCATCGGCAATCTGCTGGATGTGCCGCACGCAGAGCGCGAGCCGTTGCGCGACTGGTCGCTGGCGATACTCGGCGCGCTGGAGCCGTCGCTTAACGAGGCGCAGCTCGAACGGGGCAACCGTGCGGTCAGCGAGTTTGTCGACTATCTGCGCGATCTGGTGGCACGGCGCCGGCGCGAGCCTGGCGATCCGCAACACGACGTGCTGACGCGCCTGATTCAGGGCGAACAGGGCGGCGAGCAGTTGTCGGAAGCGGAACTGCTGCAAAACTGCATCTTCATCCTGAACGCCGGTCATGAGACCACCACAAATCTGATCGGCAACGGTCTCGTTACGCTCACCGCCTGGCCGGAACAGCGCGCGGCGTTGCTGCGCGAACCGTCGCTGATCGAATCGGCGGTCGAAGAGTGTTTGCGGTTCGAGAGCTCGAATCAGCTGGGCAACCGGATGGCCACGGTCGACACGGAGATCGGCGGCGTCGCGGTGGCGCGCGGTACGCCCGTCACGCTGTGCATCGGCGCGGCCAATCGCGACCCCGAGCAGTTCGCGCAACCGGATTGCTTTGACATCCGCCGCGATCCGAACCGGCATCTGGCGTTCGGCTTCGGCATTCACCAATGCGCGGGCTTGTCGCTCGCGCGACTCGAGGCGCGCATCGCCATCGGACGCTTCGTGCAGCGCTTTCCCACGTATCGACTAGACGGCGAGCCAACGCGCGGCGGACGGGTGCGGTTTCGCGGCTTCGCAGCGGTGCCGATCGAACTCGAACCGGTGAGCGGCGGGTGAAGATCGGCGCTTGCCAGGCACCATTGGAGGAGCGCTGCAAGCGCCGTATCTTTTGCCGATATGGCGCAAGACTTACAGCCGATGCGCGTGGCAACCGGCCCGGCGCCACGGCGGCATAGCGTCTGGAACCGTGGCAGCCACCGCCGTACCGAGCCGGGAATAGCGCGCAAACCCGTGGCACGCTTGCTGCTTCACCGAAGGTCTCAGGCCTTGGGGAGCGCACGATGGCACACATGATCTGGAAGGGCGCAATCAGCTTTGGCCTGGTCCACGTTCCGGTGCAGTTGTATCCGGCGACGCAGTCAGAGAAAGTCGGCTTCAATCTGCTGGACAAGCGCACGATCGATCCGATCGGCTACAAGCAGATCAACAAGCGCACCGGCAAAGAGGTAGCGCGCGAGAACATCGTGCGCGGCTTCGAGTACGAAAAGGACAAATACGTCGTTCTCTCGGACGACGAGATTCGCGCGGCCAATCCCGAGTCAACGCAGACGGTCGACATCCTTGCCTTTATCGACGCACCCGACATCTCGTTTCTCTATCTCGACACGCCGTACTTTCTGACGCCTGATCGCAAGGGCGAAAAGGTGTACGCGCTGCTGCGCGAAGCGATGAAAGCATCGGGCAAGATCGGCGTGGCGAGTGTGGTGCTGCACAACAAGCAGCATCTCGCGGCGCTGATTCCGGTCGGACCGATGCTGGCATTGAACACCCTGCGCTGGGCCGCCGAGGTGCGCGATTTCGACGAATTCAAACTGCCGCCGGAAGGGATGAAGGCGGCCGGCGTCACCTCGCGTGAACTCGACATGGCGAAAAAGCTGATCAACGACATGAGCGACAAGTGGGATCCGTCGCAGTATCACGACACGTTCCACGACGACATCATGGCGCTGGTCGATCGAAAGATTCGCGCGGGTAAGACCGAGGAAATCACCGAGGTCGAGGCGCCGCGCGAATCGCGTCAATCCGCCGACATCCTGGACCTGTCCGACCTGCTCAAGCGCAGCCTCGGCCGCGGCAAAGGCAAGCCGGCGACGGGCGCGCGCAAGCATGCCGCGGAAGATGACGAGGCGGGCGACGATGCCGAAGCCGAAGCAGCCACGCCAGCCCGCAAGAAGCCGCGTGCGGCGCGCTCGGCGGGTACGAGCCGCAGTGGCAGCAAGAGCAGTGGCGCCAGCGCCAGGTCGGCCCCGGCAGCACGCAAACGGCGTGCGGCCGCCTGATCGCTCGCTTGATCGATCTCGATCGATAACGCCGCACCAACCCGTTCCACGACGACTTCATCTCCATGAACGACAGGCTCGATCTCTACAGCCGCAAGCGCCGCTTCGACGAAACGCCGGAGCCATCGGGCACGGCTGTGCGGAAGAAAACCGGCCGCAGGAGCGCGGCGCGCGTATCGAACGAGGCGCTGTCGTATGTGATTCAGGAGCACGACGCGCGACGCCTGCATTACGACTTTCGCCTCGAACTGAACGGCACGTTATTGTCGTGGGCGGTGCCCAAGGGGCCGAGCCTCGACCCGTCGGTGAAACGGCTCGCGGTGCATGTCGAAGATCACCCTGTCGAATATGGTTCTTTCGAAGGCGAAATCCCGCCTGGCAACTATGGCGCAGGGACCGTGATCGTGTGGGATCGCGGGACGTGGGAGCCGGTCGGCGGCGCGGTGGAGGCGGCCAGATCGTACAAGGCGGGCAAGCTCAAATTCCGGCTCTCTGGCGAAAAGCTGCACGGTGGCTGGACGCTGGTGCGCAGTCATATGCGCGGCAGCGGCGACAAGGAGCAGTGGCTGCTGATCAAGGAGCGCGACGATGAAGCGCGCGATCAGAACGACTACGACGTCTTGAAGGCGTGCCCTGGCAGCGTACTGGAAGGCAGTGAGTCGGTGGGCAAGCGCGCCAAGGCCACGAGGACCGCGACGAAAACGGCCGCGAGCGAGTCCAGCCGCCAGAGCACAGGCAGGACCGGAGCGAAGACTGCAATCAAGGCTGCCAGGACTGCAAACGCCGCCAAGGCCAAAGAAACAGCATCGAGTTCGAACGCCTCTCGCAGGAACGGTCCAAAAGCCAGCTCTTCAAGCCGTGCTGATCCGAAAAAAACCGACATCGTGTCGACCCGCAGCACACAGTCACTGCGCGAGCTTGCCGCGTCACCGTCGATTGAAGGCGCTGTCCAGGCCGCGTTGCCCGCCACCTTCAAACCGCAACTGGCGACGCTCGTCGACGCCGCGCCACCCGGCGATGAATGGACATACGAAATCAAGTTCGACGGCTATCGCGTGCTGGCGCGCATCGATCGAAACGCAAAGACGCGTGGAGTCAAGGTGTTGACGCGAGCCGGCAACGATTGGAGCGCGAAGTTCGGCAAGCAGGTGAAGGCATTCGAACAACTCGACATCGAAAGCGCATGGCTCGACGGCGAAGCGGTAGTGCTCGACGACAACGGCGTACCGAGTTTTCAGGCGCTGCAAAACGCGTTCGATGCGGACCGTCCGCAGGACATCGTCATCTATCTGTTCGACGTGCCGTTCCTGAACGGTTACGACTTGCGAGGCGTGCCACTCGAACAACGCCGCGCGATTCTGCGCGCGTTATTGGAAGACCAGGATGGGCACGACGGCAGCGTACTGCGCTTCTCGAACGATTTCGCGTTCAGCGCCGACGATCTGCTGAAGAGCGCGTGCGACATGGCGCTCGAAGGCATCATCGGCAAACGGCGCGATAGCGGCTATACCTCGGGGCGTTCGTCCGCATGGATCAAACTGAAATGCCGACGCCGCCAGGAATTCGTGATCGGCGGCTATTCGGAGCCGGCGGGTAGCCGTGCGGCGTTCGGTGCGCTGTTGCTTGGCGTCTACGACGGCAAAGGCAAACTGCAATACGCCGGCCGTGTCGGCACGGGTTTCGACGCTGCGTTGCTGCGCTTGCTCAAGAAGGAACTCGACGCGCGCGCAACCAGCCGCATGCCGTTCGCCAGCACGCCGCGCGAGCGCAGCCGCACGCCGCTGCATTGGGTCGAACCGGTGCTTGTCTGCGAATGCAATTTCGCTGAATGGACGAGCGAGGGCATCGTGCGGCAGGCGTCGTTCGTGAGTCTGCGCAGTGATAAACCGGCGCGGCAGATCGTCAGGGAAGCACCCCGTAAAGGAGCCGATGTGCAGGAGCAAACCGAAGTCGCCGGCGTGCGCGTGTCCCATCCCGACCGCGTCATCGACAAAAGCACCAGCACCCGCAAAATCGATCTCGTGCGCTACTACGAGTCGGTCGCCGACTGGATGCTGCCGCATCTGCAAGACCGGCCGGTGTCGCTGGTGCGTGCGCCCGAGGACATCGGCGGCGAGCTGTTTTTCCAGAAGCATAGCCAGAAGCTGTCGATCCCCAACGTCACGCAGCATCCGGGACTCGACCCGGGTCATCCGCCGCTGATTACTGTCGATACGCTCAAGGCGCTGGTCGGCGCCGCGCAGATGGGCACGATCGAATTTCACACGTGGAATGCCGTAGTGTCGAACATCGACAAACCCGATCGCATGGTGTTCGATCTCGATCCCGACGCATCGCTCGGTTGGGAGCGGATGATCGAGGCCGCGCAACTGACGCGCTCGCTGCTCGAAGAGCTCGGCCTGACCTCGTTCTGCAAGACGAGTGGCGGCAAGGGGTTCCATGTGGTGGTGCCGCTCGCGAAGCATGCCGGCTGGGACGACGTGAAGGCGTTTTCGCAAGCCGTCGCGCAGCACATGGCGACGACGTTGCCGAAGTACTTCAGCGCAAAGATGGGCGCCCAGAATCGCAAACAGAAGATCTTTGTCGACTACCTGCGCAACAACCGCGGCTCGAGTACGGTGGCCGCATTTTCAGCACGCGCCAGGCCGGGATTGGGCGTTTCAGTGCCGCTCTCGTGGGACGAAGTCGCCACCACCACGAGCGGCGATCAATGGACCGTCGAAAACGTGCACGAGCGTCTCGCAGACCTCAAGCGCGACCCGTGGGCCGACTACGCAAAGACACGTCAACGCATCACCGCCGCCATGAGAAAACGTCTGGATGAAGCGGAGTGACCGCGATCCAGCTAGCCCGATTCAACCGGAAAAGGAGCAAATCATGAAAACCTCAGCGCAATCGTCCGACGGCGAGAAGCAGGCCGACCCGCATGCAAAGAACGCTCCGCTTTCACGCGAAGAGGCGTCGGCGCCGCTGCCGCATGAAACCGATCAGGACCCGGAATCGCAACACGAAGACGCTCCGCGTCGTGTCGGCAAGCAGGCGCATCGCGACATCGAGCGCGGACTGAAGGACACCGACCGGCGTGGCGGTGACGAGTATCAGCAAAAGACGCAGAACGATGCGCACGCGGACATCAATTCCGATGGCAATGCAGGTGCAGGTGATGGCAAGCCCGGCAAGTGCTGATCCGCGGAAAACGCCGCGCGGTGCCGCTTCGGCGCGTCCCTGAATGAACCGCCGTAGCCGCGCTTTGAACCGGCTCCTATGCGCTCGCACCTACGCCATCCGCGGTCGGCAACCTGGTGCGGTCCGCAGATGGCTCATTCCGTCTCACCCCGGCTCCACATCCCAATAAGGCGGATCGCCAAAATGCGCGACAAGGAACTCGATGAACGCGAGCGTCTTCGGTGGCACGAACGCGCGACTCGGATACACCGCCCAGATCGCCACCTGCTCCGCGAGCGGATAGGTGTCGAGCACGCTGACCAGTTCGCCGCTGCGCAGATACGGCGCCACGTCCCAGGTCGACTTGAGCGCGATGCCGAAACCGGCCAGCAAGGCATCGCGAATCACTTCGCCGTTGTCGACAACGAGGCGTCCGCTCACCCGCACCGTGAGCGGTCCGGTGGGCGTCACGAATGCCCAGTCGCGCTGGTCTGACAGGATGATGCATTCGTGCTGTGCGAGGTCCGAAGGATGGTGCGGTGCCCCACGCGCGGCGAGGTAAGCGGGCGCGGCGCATAGCACGCGGCGGTTGACAGCCAGGCGCCGCGCCACCAGCGACGAATCCTTGAGCACGCCGACACGAATCGCCAAGTCGATACCCGCATCGACCAGATCGACCATCTGGTCAGTCAGACGCAGATCGACGCTCACGCCGGGATAGCGGCGCAGAAATTCGCTGACTACCGGCGATACGTGCTGCCGCCCGAACGACGACGGCATCGACACCCGCAGGCGCCCCTGCGGCTCGGCCTGCGCGCGACCCACCGAGGCGCGTGCCGCATCGGCTGCGTCGAGCAGCGCCTGGGCGCGTGTCATGAACACTTCGCCGTCCTGCGTGAGACTGATGCGACGGGTGGTCCGATGCAGCAGCCGCGCGCCAAGGAGCCTTTCGAGTTGCGCGATGCGTGAGCTCGCCACCGCCGCCGACAGCCCGAATTCGCGGCCGGCCGCCGACACGTTGGCGAGCAGTGCGGCCCGCACGAACAGGCCGACGTCGAGCAGATCGAGTCGTTCGCGTTCGCCGGACGAGGGCTTGACAGTGGGTTCCACGGAGTCGGCAGGATGGTCCATTCTTCTGAAATTCAAAAAGATGTTTCAGTCATTATGACGCTTTTATGAGAAGCAGAACCGCCTTAGGATGACGCCAATGCGATCGATTAGCCCTGCACGGCGCGAGGCGCTGTCGGCATCGATCGCCGGTTTCTCAACCTCATCAGAAAGAACAGGAGCTGCAATGAAAGCCGTAGGTCTCTATCGTTACTTGCCGATCGATCAAGCCGAGTCGCTGGTCGATGTCGAGATTGCCAAACCCGAAGCCGCCGGCCGTGACCTGCTGGTGAAGGTGGAAGCCATCTCGGTTAATCCGGTCGACGCCAAGGTGCGCGCCCCGAAAGACACTGTCGAGAAAGCGCCGCGAGTGCTCGGCTGGGACGCTGCCGGCACCGTGGTGGCGGTTGGCCCCGACGTCACGCTGTTCAAGGTCGGTGACCCGGTTTTCTACGCGGGCAGCATTACCCGGCCGGGCGCGAATAGCGAGTTCCATCTGGTCGACGAACGCATTGCCGGGCGCAAGCCGGCGTCGCTCGATTTCACGCACGCGGCCGCACTGCCGCTGACCGCGATTACCGCATGGGAAGCACTCTTCGACCGCCTCGGCGTGTCGCCGCAAGGCGCGGATGAAGGCCGCACGGTACTGATCATCGGCGGCGCGGGCGGGGTGGGTTCGATCGGCATTCAGCTGGCCAAGCAACTCGCGAAACTCAAAGTGATCGCGACCGCCTCGCGCCCTGAATCGGCAAAGTGGGCGACGGAGTTGGGCGCGGATCATATCGTCGATCACTTTGGCGATATGCCCGCGCAGTTGAAAAAGCTCGGCATCGACCAGGTCGACTACGTGCTGATCTTCAACGATACCGACAAGAATTTCCCGGCAGCGGCTGAACTGATCAAGCCGCAGGGCGGCATCTGCACGATCGTCGAAAACAGCGAGCCGGTGCCTGTCGAACTATTGAAGGCGAAAAGCGCCGCGTTCCACTGGGAGTTCATGTTCACGCGTTCGATGTTCAGCACGCCGGATATGATCGAACAGCATAAGCTGCTCACCGAAGTGGCGCGTCTCGTCGATGCAGGCACGTTGCGCACGACAGTCGGCCAGAATCTCGGCACGATCAACGCCGACAATCTGCGCCGTGCGCATCGGTTGCTCGAAGAAGGGCGCGCGATCGGCAAGCTGGTGCTGACGGGCTTCTAGACTGCGCGAGGTTTGGCGCTTCTGTCACGTCGCACGCGCAGAAAACGCCTCAACGCAAGCGGGGTAACACCCGATTCGTATGAAGCGCGCGCAGCGCCGCTTGGCGGTAGACTGGTGGGGCATCATGCTAAAACAGTTGCGCGTCTCGCGACTCGTCTGGCAGGGCCTCAGCCGGGTGTTGACCAGGTGCTACGCGGTACTCACCAGGCATTCACCAGGCGTGAACCAGGCTCCAGTCAGACGGTGCATTGGCAGTAGCGCTAGAGCGGGCGCGCAGCGGTACAACAACGAGGTGACAGTATGAGCTCCAGCTTCAAACTCTCCGCCGTTTCAGTTGTTGCTTCTCTCGCATGCGCGCTCGCGCCCGGCATGCTCGTGACGGCAGCTCACGCAGCCACGCCGATCACGGTGACGTCGCAGTCCGCCCTCGACGGTCCGATCCGCTATACGGTGCGCGTCACGTCGAAACAGTTCGGCAATTCACAGGAAACGCGTACGATCCGCTCCGGCGAATCGGACGACTTCACGTGGAAGACGGTGCCGCCAGGCGGCCCCGTGCCCGCGACGGATAGCTGCCCGAATTACTCGTCGCTGCCAACCGATACCAACGGTGCGATGATTCGCCAGACGCAGATCCGTTTTGCGCCGGTCGTCGCCGGAGACGGTACGGCGTCAGTGCAATTGAGCTTCCAGGCGCAGACGCCGCATGGCGTCAAGACGGTGACGAGCGGCGGCAAAACGCTCAAGTGTCCGAACAGCGTGGCAGTCAGCCAGATTCTGCGCTTTACGATGCCGACCAACGGCAGCACGAAAACGCTGACGCTTAATGACGGCACCGAAGTGGCGGTCACCGCGAAACGCTGAGGGCCGCACGTGAAGTCTGCGCAATGAGGGCAAACTTCACGGTGCGCGGCCAACGAGACAAACCGCGAGCCGGCGACGCCGGCCGCGTCGCCCCCGTGCATACTGTTTGTCCCATCAACGTTGCGCCGCGGGCCGCTCCACCAGCCGCGCTGACAGAAAACGGTGCTCCGCTGAGAAAAGCCGCCGATACGTAAGCAGCACCGCGCCCACCGTGCCCAAGGCCGAGGCCGCGGCGATCAGGAACATGATCACGATCTGATAACGCACGGCCTGCAACGGCGACTGACCGGCCAGCACCTGCCCGGTCATCATGCCGGGCAAACTCACCACGCCGACCACGGCCATCTGATTCAAGGTGGGCATCATGCCCGCGCGCACAGCCTGGCGCGCCGGCGCCTGCGCCGCTTCCCAACGGGTCGCGCCGAGCGCGAGCGCCATATCCACACGGTCGCGCCGCGCGGTCAGTTCCTCGGTCATCCGCTCGATACCGAGCGACACGCCGGTGAGCGTATTGCCGAGGATCATGCCGAGAATCGGAATCGCGTACTGCGGCTCGTACCATGGGTGAATGCGGATCACGACGAAGAGCCCGACCGCGGCGACCAGCCACGAACTGACCCAGATCGACAGCACACTGTCCACACGCTGCCCGGCGTAGGTGCGGCTGCCGCGCTGCGCACCCGCGAAGCCGGCGATCAGCGTCATCACGACCATCAAGGGCAGCACCACGAACCAGTGGTCATAGCGGAACACCCAGCCCAGCACATAGCCGATCGCCAGCAATTGCACGACGGTGCGTACCGCCGCCCACGCGAGCTTGCGTTCGAGATCGAGCTTGAGCGCGACCGAGACCACGCCATTCACCACGATCAGCAGCGCGGCGATCGCGAGGTCCCAGAGACTCAGGTTTTGCAATGTCATTGGCCGAGCTCCTGATGTGCGGGCGTCACCGAGGATTCGTCGAGCACGCCGGCGCGCATCGTGAGATGCCGCTCGCTCATGCGCGCCGCTTGCGCCGGATCGTGCGATACCCACATCGACGCATGGCGACCGGGTTCGGCAGCGAACCACGCGTGCACCAAAGCCTCGATCGCGTGTGACGACTCCGGATCGAGCGACGCGGTGGGCTCATCCAGCAGCAATACTTCGGGCGCGAGTTGCAGAACGCGAATCAGCGCGGTGATCTGCGCTTCTCCGCCGGACAATTCGCTCGCGCGCTTGGCGAGAAAATCGTCGCCGCGGCCGGCCTGAGCGGCGAGGCTTGCCGCGCGTGCGCGATCGAAGCGCACGTCGCGATAGGTCCGCAATTCGAACGGGTAACGCAGATTGTCTTCCACGCTGCCGTCGAGGAGCGCGGGCCGTTGCCGGATATACGCGACGTTGCGCCGGTAACGCGGAATGGCGGCGCGCTCGACCGGCGCGCCGTGCCACATGATGCGTCCGGCATCGAGCGGATCGAGCAGGGCGAGGGCGCGCATGAACACGCTCTTGCCCGAACCCGAGGGTCCGGTGACCGCGACACGGTCGCCGGCGCAAAGGGCGAAGGTTGTCGGCTGCAGCAGCGTTTGCCCGCGCAATGCATCGCGCCGGGCGATGCCATCGGCGAGGACGAAGGGAACATCTGGCATGAGTTGGGTCTGGGTGGATTTTTGCGTGGATGCGGAGGCCGCCATGACATTTCCTTACGTTTTCATGGCTGGGAAACCTGTGCCGGAGCTGAGCGGCATGATAAAACGACCCCTATTAAACAATACTACCAGGCACGATACGTGCTGGCCCCATGCACAACGAAGAACAAAGGCGGAGCTTTTCAATGGCAGTGTCGAGCACGATTGGAAGACGGATAGCAAAAATCATCGCATGGTTGGTGGCGATCATCGTCATTCTGATTGTCGCCCTGGCCATCTTCATCCTGACCTTTGACTGGAACCGGGCGCGCCCGTACATCGACGACAAGGTGACGCAGGCGATCGGCCGGCCGTTCGCGATCAACGGCGATCTGAAAGTAGGCTGGCAGCATCCGGTCGGCGAAACCGGCTGGCGTGGCTGGGTGCCCTGGCCGCGTTTTTCGGCGGCCAATATCACGGTAGGCAATCCCGACTGGGCCAAACAGCCGCAGTTCGCGACGCTGGACGAAATCGACTTCCAGGTCAAGGTGCTGCCGCTGCTTGCGCACGACATCGTGATTCCCGCGATCAACCTCGTGAATCCTTCGGTCGATCTTGAACGACTGCTCGACGGGCGCGACAACTGGACCTTCAAACTGGCGTCTTCGAGCGGGCCTTCCGAATGGAAGCTCGATCTGCACGACATCGCCTTTGCCAAAGGCAATATCGCGTTGTCGGATCAGCAGAAGAAGGTCGAGATGCAGATGGCCATCGATACGCTCGGCCAGCCGATTCCGATCGGCGAGGTGATGAAGCAGCAGGAGACGGCGTCGCGTAGTGCATCGGCGGAGGCGGTCGGTAAAGCAGGTGCGAGCAAGCTGACGGCACAGGCTAACGCACAGGCGGCATCGGAAGCGGCGGCGTCCGCGGCGGCAGCTTCCGGCGCTTCGTCGACGGATATCACCGCGTCCGGCGCGACGGCGGCGAATGGCGCGTCGGGTGCACTGGTTGCCGGCGGGGCGAACGGTGCGAGCGGGGGTGCAAGCGAGGGCGCAAGCGGCGCCGCGGTAGCCTCGGCGTCGAACGCTAGCGAGGCAGGCACGGCAACCGGCGCAAAACCGACGATTCCGCCGTACGCGATCGCCTGGACCGTCAAGGGCACCTACAACAAGACGCCGGTATCCGGCAGCGGCAAGGTGGGCGGCGTGCTGGCACTGCAGGACGCGAACCGGCCGTTCCCGGTCCAGGCCGATGTGAAGGCTGGCGATCTGCGCGTTGGCCTCGTGGGCACGATCACCGATCCGGCGCACCTTGCCGCGGTCGATCTGCGTCTCTGGCTGCAAGGCAACAGTCTGGCGCGGCTGTATTCGCTGACGGGCGTGACCTTGCCCGACACGCCGCCATATGCAACCGAAGGGCGTCTGGTCGGCCAGTTCAAGCCCGGCGCCAACGTTTTCAAGTATGAAAATTTTACAGGCCGGGTGGGCGGCAGCGATCTGAACGGCTCGCTGACCTACACGGCGCGTGAGCCGCGTCCGCTGTTGCAGGGCGAGCTGGTGTCGCATCTGCTGCAATTCGCCGATCTGGCGCCGGTCATCGGCGCGGACTCGAATTCCAGCAAGGCCAAGCGCGGCGACGCGACCGCGCAGCCGGCCAACAAAGTCCTGCCGGTCGAAGAATTCCGCACCGATCGCTGGAAGGCGATCGACGCGGACGTGAAGTTCACGGGGCGCCGCATCGTCAAGGACACCAATCTGCCGATTACGGACCTGTACACGCACGTCGTGATGACCGACGGCGTGCTGTCGCTCGAGCCGTTGAAGTTCGGCGTGGCGGGCGGCTCGCTGTCATCGGACATTCATCTGGACGGCAGCACGACGCCGCTGAAGGGCCGCTTCGCGACCTCAGCGCGGCATCTGAAGCTCAAGCAGCTGTTCCCGAACTTCAAGACGATGCAGAACGCGCTCGGCGAAATCAATGGCGACGCCGCGCTGACCGCGACCGGCAATTCGCCGGCGGCATTGGCGGCGACATCGAACGGCGAGGTGAAGGCCTTGATCACCGACGGCACCGTAAGCCGTCTGCTGATGGAAGCCGCGGGCCTGAACGTGGCGAACGTGGTCTATGAAAAGCTGTTCGGCAATCGCGACGTGAAGATCAACTGCGCGGCGGCGGATTTTGTCGCGACGAACGGCGTGCTGGATTCGCGTGTCTTTGCGCTCGACACGGACGACGCGGTCATCAACATCGACGGCAACGTGAATCTGCGCGACGAATCGATGGATCTTGGCGTGCATCCGCATACCAAGGGCTTCCGGGTGTTTTCGCTGCGCTCGCCGCTGTATGTGAAGGGGACGTTCAAGGACCCGCACGTTGGCGTGAACGCCACCGCGCTGGCGCTGCGAGGGGGCGCCGTAATCGGGCTCGGGTTGATCAATCCGTTTGCGGCGCTGATTCCGCTGCTTGCGCCTAGCAATAACAAACCGCTGCCGTGCGGGGAGTTGCTGGCGCAGGTTCGTCAGGCGCCGAGCGCACCGGCGCCGGGTATGAAGCAACAGCCCAAGCCGGCCATTTCCCTCGACGGTGCGCCGGTGAACAAGCCTTCTGCGGGCGCTTCCTCACCGGCTGCGGGCGACAGGAAACCTGCGGTCATGTCGCCGCCGATGGGAGCTGAATACAAGGGGAGTTAATGCTTTCTGCTTTGTCTGCGAACTGGTGGAACTGGTGGAGCTGGTGGAGTTGGTTCTGCGGATCCGCCCTTGCCTTTATTTTCTTGTGGCTGATTAGCGCTCCCCCAATACGGGGCGAACACTAATCAGCTACGACAGGCAAAGGCAAAGGCAAAGGCAAAGGAAAAGGAAAAGGCTAAGGAAAAAGAACTACCGCAGCGAGCGCGGAGCGGCATCTCCCGCCGCATCCTGCCTGCGAACCCCACGCCGGGCGCCGCCGATGCGGGTGGCGCCAAACTCGGTCAGAATCTTGCCTCGGGCCCGGCTGGCAAAGACCAGGAACCCGAATCCGTCCGCTTCATACCAATATCCACCGTTCTCGAGCCCGTCGAGCGGCTGTTCCAATGCATTGGTAATGGATTCGATACAACGCCGCCGCAATTCGGCGGGCGCGGGATAGGGCGGCTGGGCGCCGCGTACGCTGCACAGAAGAACGTCGAGCCCAGGCAGCACATGTGCATAAAGCACCGGCTCGTCCTGTGCGCGAGCGCGTGCAATTTTGGTGTCGAGCTGACCGAACGGCTTGAAATGCCGTAGTACCGCGAGGAACGACTCATCGCCGTCCACCTTCGCGCGTCTACGCTTTTTCGGGAAGGACATAAAAATTCGCCTGAAAAAGAATTGCAAGAAACGCAGCGTCCTCATGCGACAACTCCCGGCTTCGCGCGCCGCACGTCGATCTTTTATAGCATACGACAAGGCCGGATTCACGATGATTCGGCGTCTACGCCGTCCCACCGCCTCCCGCACGAATCATGCCGAACCGCCTCGCCGCGCGCTTTCGCTTCCCAGCACATCTGTCTCCATCATAGACGCACGCGCCACGGAAAAAACAACTCGTATCAATAAAAAAGTCATTTTTATGTGGGCGAGCGCATCTTGCCGCTACGTTGAAATATCTCACATTCACGTCGATAATGGCCCGTCCGGCTGCACCGCGGCGTGCTGGCCAGTCCTGCATCGCAACGGCCCGCCCGCATGCCGAGGCGAGGCGCGTGGTTCGTGCGTACCGCCGCGGTTTGAACGACCCTTCGGGCGAACATGAAACTATTCACCAAGGGTCTGCTGCTGATTGCAGTGCCGAGCGTGGTCGAGCTGGCGCTTCTGGGCGTCGTCTTCGATACCCAGGAGCAAACAGCGCAGGCCGCGCGGTGGGTCAGCAACAGCAAGCAGATCCTCTATCAGTCGTCGGCCATTGTCGATCCGCTGCTGCGTCAGGCCGCGCGGGTCCGCACGGGTATGGTCGTCGGCGATCCGTCGTTTGTCGACCGCCATACTGTATGGGTCGATCTCGGCGACCGCCTGTCGAATCTGGAAACGCTGGTGGCCGATACGCCGCAACAGGTTGCGCGCGTGCGCAAGATGCAACAGGCGATCGACGCGTATCGCATGCAGGCCACCGCGATCTCGCAGGCGCTGCGCGCAGGCCACAACCTGAATTCGTTTGCCGGGCTGGACACGGGCGCGCTGCCCCAGCAGATCGCACTGTTTCGCGATCAGCTCACCGAGTTCAGCAATGAGGCCTCGCGGCTCGACGCGGAGCGCGGTGCGGCCCTGGCACGGCGCCGCGAACGCCAGCAATACGCGCTGATCGCCGCGGTGCTGGGCTCGATGCTGATCTGGGCGGCCACTGCCGTCGTGTTTGCGCGCAGCATCGGCCGGCGGCTGGAGGTGTTGACCGGCAATGCCGAGCGCCTCGGCAGCGGGCGGCAGCTTGCGGCGCCGCTGTCCGGCAGCGACGAAATTGCCGCACTCGACGCGGTGCTGCATCAGACGGGCGACCGCCTGCGCGAGGCCGAAGGCGAGCAGGCCAAGCTGAAAGTGCGGCTCGAGGCGCGGGCGCGGGAACTGGCCGGCGTGAACGAGGAGCTGCGCCAGGAGACGCAAGACAACGAAATGTTCATCTACAGCGTGTCGCACGATCTGCGCTCGCCGCTGGTGAATCTGCAAGGCTTTTCGAAAGAATTGCAGGTGTCGTGCGACGAACTGGACAGCCTCGTCGAGGCGGCGAAACTGCCGGAGACCGAGCATCGGCGGATGACGCATGTTCTTGACGGCGACGTGCGCGAGTCTCTGCAATATCTACGCACGGCGGTGACGCGGGCGGCGGCGATCATCGACGCGCTGTTGCGGATTTCACGCGCCGGGCGGCTCGAATATCAGTGGCAGCGGGTGAGCGTCGGTCGGGTGGTGGGCAAAGTGGTCGATGCGCTGCAAGGCGCCATCAGCCAGCGCGGCACGGTGGTGACCGTGCGCGAGTTGCCGCCTGCATGGGGCGATCCGGGTGCGATCGAGCAGATTTTCGGCAACCTGATCGGGAACGCGCTCAACTATCTCGACCCGGCGCGCAATGGGCGCATCGAGATCGGCGCGCTGGAGCCGGAACCGGTCGACGAAACCGAGCCGCGCGCGTTGCGCACGCGCACCTATTATGTGCGCGACAACGGGCTCGGGATTCCGGCGGCGTATATGTCGAAGGTGTTCCGGGCGTTTCAGCGCCTGCACGGCGACGTCGCGAACGGAGACGGCATCGGCCTCGCGGTGGTGCGGCGTATGGTAGAACGGCATGGCGGCCGCGTCTGGGTCGAATCGGCCGAAGGCGCGGGATCGACTTTTTTTGTCGTGTTACCAGAACAGCCTGCGCGCAATTGAACCGCAACAGGCGTGAGAAGAAACGGTGGGGATAGCTAAAAGCATGATGCAAAAACGCATTGTCAGTACGGAGGGCATATGAAGCACGGGGAAACGGTCAGTATCGTGCTGATCGAAGATGACGACGGCCACGCCACGCTGGTCGAGCGCAATCTGCGCCGAGCCGGTATTTCGAACGGTTTCGTTCGCTTTCGCGACGGCCAGCAGGCACTCGACTACTTCTTCGGTCCGGCGCCGGCGGATCCCGCTGCCAGTCCTTACCCACCTCGCGAAGATCTGACGAATTTCGTCGTGCTGCTCGATCTGAAAATGCCGCGCGTGGATGGCTTCGAGGTGTTGCGGCGTCTGAAGGATTCGCCGCAGACAGCCGCGGTGCCTGTGATCGTGCTGACCACGACCGACGATCCGCGTGAAATCGCACGCTGTTACGAACTCGGCTGCAACGTCTATATCACCAAGCCGGTCGAATACGACGCGTTCATCGAAGCGGTGCGCCGTCTCGGCTTCTTCCTGCAGGTGGTCAAACTGCCCTCGGGCCACCGGCTGACCGCGCCGTGACAGAAGGTTCATATGAAGGCGCTCCGAAAGCGGCCCATGACAAGATAGCCACACCAGACCTAGCCAGAGAAGATTCCGCATGACCGAAGACGTGTCCACGCAGCCCGCCGCGTATGTGCTGGTCGTCGATGACGACGAAGGCATCTTACGGCTCGCGCGCAAGTCGCTCGAACGCGCCGGCTGCCGGGTTGCAATCTGCGCGCAGGTCGACGCGGCCCGCGCACGACTCGCCACGGGTGCACCCGACCTGCTCGTGCTCGACTATCAGCTCAGCGGGCCGGAGACCGGTCTCGACTTCTTTCGCCGCTTGCGCGCGGAGGGCGTGCGGATCCCCGCCATCCTCGTGACCGGTTTTACTGATGAATCCCGGGTGATCGAAGCCTTGCGCGCAGGCGTATCCGACGTGGTGCCGAAGTCCGGCGACTACCTCGATTACCTGCCCGAGGCGGTGGAGCGGGTGCTGTCCCAGGTGCGTTTGCAGAAGGCCTCGGACGAAGCCTTGTTGCTGCGCGATCGCGAACAGCATTACCGCACCTTGTCGGAGGCGTTGCCGCATCTCGTGCTGACCTGCAACGCCGCGGGCGATTGCGATTTCCTGTCGAAGCAGTGGTTCGACTACACGGGGTTGGCGGAAAGCAGTTCGTACGGTCTCGCGTGGCTCGAAGCGGTGCATCCGGATGATCGCGAAGAGATTCGCCGTACCTGGCTCAAGGCGGTGACAGGCGGCGCCGGTGACTACCGGCACGAACTGCGGATTCGCCGCCACGACGGCGCTTATCGCTGGTTCGACATCCGCGCGGTCGCGATGCGCGACGCTGAAGGCAACGTCAGCAAGTGGTTTGGCAGTTGCACGGACATTCATCCGCAGCGCGAGGCGATCGAGGAACGTGAACGGCTGCTGGCCTCGGAGCAGGCCGCCCGCCAGATCGCTGAAGAAGCCAATCGTGCGAAAGACCGCTTCCTCGCCATGCTGTCGCACGAATTGCGCACGCCGCTCACGCCTGTGCTGGCAGGCGCTAGCGTGCTGGAGATGATCCCGGGTCTGCCCGATCAGGCACGTGCGAGCGTGCGCATGATTCGCCGCAACGTCGAACTCGAAGCGCGCCTGATCGACGACCTGCTCGATCTCACGCGCGTGGCGAACGGCAAGCTGCGTTTGTCGCTCGAAACCGTCGACGTGCACGAGGTGATAGACAGCGTGCTCGAACTCTTTCGCAGCGAGATCCAGGTCAAGCAGCAGGATGTGCACGTGTGCACGAATGCGCAACACCATTACGTGCTCGCCGACCGCGCACGGCTGCAACAGATGCTGTGGAACCTGATTCGCAACGCCGCCAAGTTCACGCCGGACGGCGGCCATATCTACGTGCGCACGCACGATGAACGCATGCATGTGCAAATCTCGGTCGAGGATACGGGCATCGGCATCGAACCCGAGCAGATCGGCAAACTGTTCAACGCGTTCGAGCAGGGCAACCAGAACATGACGCGGCAATTCGGCGGCTTGGGCCTGGGTCTTGCGATCACGAAGGCCCTGACCGATGTGCACGGCGGCACGGTGGTCGCACAGAGCCCCGGCGCGCACTGCGGCGCGACTTTCACGATCACGCTGCCGACCGCCGCCGCGCCCGAGGAGCTCACGCCCGTTGCGGCGCCTGATGAGGTGCGTCATCACGGCCTGCTGACTATTCTGCTGATCGAAGACCACGTGGATACCGCCGAGGTGATGGCGCAACTGATTCGCAGCCTGGGTCACGACGTGACCATGGTGGGCCGTGTGGACGATGCGCTCGCCGCTACCCAGTCGCAGACGTTCGATCTGGTGATCAGCGACGTGGGCTTGCCCGACGGCACGGGCCTCGATTTCGTCAAGGCGTTCCGCGAGCGTTCGGATGCGCCGGCGGTCGCGTTGACCGGCTTCGGTACCGATGACGATGTGCGCCGTTGCCTGAGCGCCGGCTTTACTTCGCATCTGACCAAGCCTGTCAATTTCGGACAGCTCGAGACGATGATCGAAAGCGCGATGACTCTGAAGGCGGAGAAGGGCGAGGGGAACGAAGCGGACAAAAAGAACGCTTAGTGTGTTCGCCACGTCGACCCGGGCGACGTAATCTGCACGCGGTATGAAAAAGGCCTGTGGCGATTTCCTCGCGACAGGCCTTATTTATTTGCGCCGCTTAATGTGCCGGCGCGAATGTTTAACGTGGTTCAGGTTGATCCAACCCGGGTGACTTAACCAGGTGACTTACGCCAGGCCGCTCAGCGCGGCGATGAGCTCTTCAGCGAATCGCGGATTTCACGCAGCAGCACGACTTCTTCCGGCGTTGGCGGCGGTTCTGCCGGCGCGGCTTCAGCCGGCTTGCGCAGATTATTGATGAACTTGACCATCAGGAAAATGATGAACGCGAGGATCACGAAGTTGATGGCCACGGTGATAAACGAGCCATAACCGAACACTGCCACGCCTGCCGTTTGCAAGTCTTTATAGGACTCGGGACTGCCTTTGAAGCTGGCGGGAATATCGCCGAGGCGAACGAACTTGTTGGAAAAATCGAGGCCGCCGGTGGCAACGCCGACAACCGGCATGATCAGGTCTTTAACAATTGAATTGACGATGGTGGAAAATGCGCCGCCGATAATCACCCCAACGGCGAGATCCATTACGTTGCCTTTGAGGGCAAATTCCTTGAATTCCTTGATCATGCTCATATACGTTCCTCCCAGAAGTCGATTATCGAATCATACCAATCTGAGAAGGATAGGCTAGTCTTTTGGCACGGCAAGAGCGGATTGCTTTTACTCTGGAAACTGTGACTGGCTATGACGCGCCTGTTCGATATGCGCAGCAAAACTGACCGGATCGGTATTGGTGCCGCACAGCAGCACGCCCACGCGTTTGCCTTGCAGCGTTTCGCGCAGCGGTCCGAGCAGCGCTGCCGTAGCGGCGGCGCAGGCCGGCTCGACAGCTAGCTTCAGTTGTCCGAACAAGGTCAGCATCGCCGCGCGCAATTGATCGTCGGATACCGTGACGAGCTGGTCGATATGGCGACGGCACAACTCGTAGCTGTATTCCTCGGTATGCGGCGATGCCAATGAATCGGCGATGGTGTGCATATGCCCCATCTTGACCGTGTGATTGGCGGCGAAGCTTTTGCCCATTACGTCCGAGCCTTCCGGTTCGACGCCGTACATATGAACGCGCGGATTCGCGAGCCGCATGGCGGTGGCCACGCCGGCAGCGAGGCCGCCGCCGCCGATCGGCACGATCACCGCTTCGAGGTCGGGCGTTTGTGTGGCCCATTCATAGCCGAGCGTGGCTGAGCCGAGCACGGTGCGATAGCCGTTGAACGGATGCACGAAATAACGGCCTTCTTCTGCCTCGATACGGCGCACAAGCTCGAAGGCTTCGGCAATGTTTTCCGCGAAGACGATGTCAGCGTGATACTGCCGGCACAACGCTACACGTGCCGGATTGGCCGCGCGAAACAGCACGACCTTCGCGCTGATGCCAAGACGCATGGCGGCGTACGCGACCGCCACCGCATGATTACCGCCCGACACACACGTGACGCCCGCGCTGCGTTGCGCTTCGTCGAGCGCGAGCAGGTTGGTGAACGCGCCGCGCGCCTTGAAACTGCCGCCCGCTTGCAGCAACTCGAACTTGAAGTTCACCACCGTGCCTTCCAGCGATGGAAAGTCGAGCCGGTCGAACACCGGCGTTCGCGTCACCCACGGCGTCAACGCAAAATGCTGCGTGGCGATGTTGTCGAGAGTAGGGATCGGCTCGCCGTTGATCGTGTGGTCGGTGTGCTGCTGTGTGGCGGTTGACATGGCGTGGGCGTGTTTTTCCTCAATATGGCTATGACCGTTTTTAGCGCGCTCAGTTTCAGTGTGCGTGCGCTTCCACCGACATGCTGTGGATGAATTTTTGCAGGAAGCGCTCGCATGCCACGAGCTGATCCAGCGCGACGAATTCGTTGGCTTTGTGCGCCTGCTGGATGTCGCCGGGGCCGCACACAATGCTCGGAATGCCCGCAAGCGAGAATAGCCCTGCTTCAGTGCCGTACGCGACCTTGCGCTTGTCCTGGTCCGCGGTCAGCGCGCGCACGAGTTGCGTGATCGCGGCTTGTTCAGACGAATCGAGGCCAGGGGCGGCGGCGATCTTCGTGATCTCGATGGCGGCAGATGGATGCTCGCGCAACATTTTCGGCAGCAGCGTTTCGCGCGCGTATTGATCGATGCGCTCGAAGATCGGTTCGGGATCGAGCGTGGGCAGGTTGCGGAATTCGAACTGGAACTTGCATTCGGCCGGCACGGTATTGATCGCGTTGCCGCCGATGATCGTGCTGGTTTGCGCGGTGGTGAAGGGCACGTCGTAGAGTTCGTCGAACGGGCCTTGTGCGCGGAATTGATCGGCCATATCGCGGATGTAGCAGATCAGGCGCGCGGCGTATTCGATCGCGTTCAAGCCCTTCGGTGTGAGCGACGAATGCGCCGCCTGGCCGCGCACGCAGCACTGATAGGCGTTGATGCCTTTGTGCGCCACGATCGGGCGCATGCTGGTCGGCTCGCCGACGATGCAGCCGTCCGGCTTCACGCCACGCTTCATCAGATCGGCAATCAGGAGCGGTGCGCCGGCGCAGCCCACTTCCTCGTCGAACGACAACGCAAAGTGAATTGGCCTCGCGAGCCTGGTACGCTGCATCTCGGGTACGAGTGCGAGCGCCGCGCCAATGAAGCCTTTCATGTCGCAGGTGCCGCGGCCATACAGCTTGTCGCCACGGATTTCCGGTTTGAACGGATCGCTGTCCCATTGCTGACCGTCTACGGGCACGACATCTGTATGGCCCGACAGCACGACTCCGCCGTTGGTCTCACCGTCGTGTGCCGGAATCGTCGCGAACAGATTTGCCCATTTGCCGCTTTCGTCGTGGGTGAGCGTGGCTTCGATGCCGACCGCGCGCAATTCGTCGCGTACGGTTTCGATCAGACCGAGATTCGGATTGCGGCTCACCGTGTCCATCGACACGAGACGGGTCACCCACGGAAGCGAGGCAGGCAGCGAGGCAGGCGAGGAGGAATTCGATTCTGAGGCGGGCGTTTGCGAGGACTGCGCTGTTTCAGCGACGTGAGACATGACAAGACTCCGGCATTTGAGTCTTTCGATCATACCCAAAAAAAACGCACCCGTATGCTGCGGCACGCGTTTGCGCACCGCAGCATAAACAAAAAAACGGCTAGATGTACCCCGTTTTTTTAATGACGGTGCCGTTGGTTCCGGTCACGGCGCCGGTGTTGACACCGGTGTCGCTACAACGCCGGCGCGGGAGCACGCAACGGTGCGCAGCCTTAGTACGCAACCTTAGTACGCAACCTTAGCGCGCGGCCGCCGCGGCCGCCGTGCCGCGGCTAGGCGTGCCGAGTGCGCGCAAGGTTTCTTTCACCGTCGCCACACGCACGGCCAGGTCCGGGCTGCGCGTTTCAATGCGCAGCTTGTCCTGGCCTGCGAGCTTGATGTGCTTGTGCTTCTGCACCATCTCGATGATCCGCATCGCGTCGATTGGCGGATTGGGGATGAACTGCAAGCCGATCACCGTTTCGCCTGCATCGATTTTCGAAATGCCCAGGGGTTTCGCCGCCAACCGCAGGCGATGCGTCTCGACAAGCGCATGCGCTTGCGGCGGCAACTTGCCGAAGCGGTCGATCAACTCTTCCTGAATGCTGTCGATCGAATCGTTGTGTTCGCAATTAGCGAGGCGCTTGTAGAGAGACAGGCGTTCCTGCACATCGCCGCAATAGTCCGCCGGCAGAATCGCGGGGGCGTGCAGATTGATCTCGGTGGTCGCCGCGAGCGGTGCGGTGAGGTCCGGCTCCTTGCCTTCCTTGAGCGCCTTCACGGCGTCGTTCAGCATGTCGGTGTAAAGCTGGAATCCGATCTCCTGAATCTCGCCTGATTGCTTGTCGCCGAGCACTTCACCCGTACCGCGAATTTCGAGGTCGTGCATCGCGAGATAGAAGCCCGAACCGAGTTCCTCCATCTGCTGGATCGCTTCGAGACGGCGTTGCGCCTGCTTGGTCAGTCCTTGCGGGTCATGCACCAGCAGATACGAATACGCCTGGTGATGCGAGCGGCCCACGCGGCCACGCAGCTGATGCAATTGCGCGAGACCGAACTTGTCGGCGCGGTGAATCAGGATCGTGTTGGCGCTCGGTACGTCGATACCCGTTTCGATAATTGTCGTGCACAGCAGAACGTTCGCGCGTTGGGCAACGAAGTCACGCATCACGCGCTCGAGTTCGCGCTCATGCATCTGTCCATGCGCGACGGCGATGCGTGCTTCCGGCACGAGCGCTTCAAGCATCTGCCGGCGATTCTCGATCGTTTCGACTTCGTTGTGCAGGAAGTAGACCTGGCCGCCACGTTTCAACTCGCGCAACATCGCTTCGCGAATCACGCTGTCTTCTTCGCGACGCACGAAGGTTTTGATCGCGAGGCGCTTTTGCGGCGCGGTGGCAATCACGGAGAAATCGCGCAGCCCTTCGAGCGCCATGCCGAGCGTACGCGGGATCGGCGTCGCCGTGAGCGTGAGCACGTCGACTTCGGCGCGCAACGCTTTCAACGCCTCTTTCTGACGCACGCCGAAACGGTGTTCCTCGTCGATGATTACGAGCCCCAGCCGCTTGAACTGCACATCCGACGACAGCAGTTTGTGCGTGCCGATCACGATATCGACCGTGCCTTCGTTGATCTGCTGGATCGCGGCGTTGACTTCCTTCGTCGACTTGAAGCGCGACAGTTCGGCGATGCGCACCGGCCAGTCGGAGAATCGATCGCTAAAGGTTTGCGTGTGCTGTTCGGCGAGCAGCGTGGTGGGCGAGAGCAGCGCAACCTGTTTGCCGCCCATCACCGCGATGAATGCCGCGCGCAAGGCCACCTCGGTCTTGCCGAAACCGACGTCGCCGCACACGAGGCGATCCATGGGTTTGCCGCTCGTCATGTCGCCGATCACGGCAGCAATGGCCGCGGCCTGGTCCGGCGTTTCTTCGAAGCCGAAGCTCTCGGCGAACTTCACATAGTCTCTTGGTTCGAGCGCGAATGCGTGGCCTTCGCGCAGGGCGCGGCGGGCATACAGGTTCAGCAATTCAGCCGCGGTGTCGCGGATCTGCTGCGCGGCTTTGCGTTTGGCCTTTTCCCACTGGCCCGAGCCGAGCGAATGCAGCGGCGCGCTTTCCGGATCGGCACCGCTGTAGCGCGAAATCACATGCAGTTGCGCGACCGGCACATAGAGCTTGCTGTCGCTCGCGTATTCGAGGTGCAGGAACTCGGTTTCGCCTTCGCCGAGATCCATCGTGACGAGGCCCATATAGCGGCCGATACCGTGCTGCGAATGCACGACCGGATCGCCGATCTTCAGCTCGGACAGGTCCCGCACCATCGAATCGACGTTGCTGGCCTGTTCCTGGCGGCGCCGTCCCGCGCGGCGTGCGAGCGGGCCGTAAAGCTCGGTCTCGGTGATGATCGCGATACCGTCGATAGGCACCGCGAAGCCGTTCGCCAAAGGCGCGACGCCTAGCGAAAAACGTTCGTCGCTCGTGAGCCAGTCCTGGAAGCTGTCGCTCGATACAGGCCGGAGGTGATTGTCGGCCAGCAGTTGCAACAGCGTTTCACGACGGCCCGCCGATTCCGTGGCGAACAGCACACGGTTCGGCGTGGTCTCGAGATAGGTGCGCAAGGCCGAGACCGGATCCTCCGCGTGACGGTCGATTGCCAGATCCGGCAGCGGGGTCGACCAGCCGCCGCCCGCGTTGGCGGGTAAGGCGAGCCGCGCGAACGGCTTGGCGAATGCGAAGAAATCCTCGTCCGAGAGGAACAGGCGCTGCGGCTCCAGAATCGGTCGGTCGCGATCGTGCGAGAGGAAGTTGTAGCGCTGTTTGGTGTCGTTGGTGAAGCGCCGGATCGCCGCGTCCAGATCGCCGACGAACGCCAGTTGCGCGCCTTCGGGCAGGTAGTGGAACAGCGTCGCCGTTTCTTCGAAGAAGAGCGGCAAATAGTATTCGATGCCGGCCGACGGCACGCCGTTGCCGATGTCCTTGTAAATCGACGCGCGGCTCGGATCGCCCTCGAAGGTCTCGCGCCAGCGGCTGCGGAAAGCCGTGCGCGCCGCTTCGTCGAAGGGGAATTCGCGGCCGGGCAGGAGACGCACGTCCTTCACCGGGTAGAGGCTGCGCTGCGTGTCCGGGTCAAATGCACGGATCGAATCGACCTGGTCGTCGAACAGGTCGATCCGGTACGGCAGCAGCGAGCCCATCGGGAAGAGGTCGAGCAGCGAGCCGCGCACGCAGTATTCGCCGGGACGCACCACCTGACTCACGTGCTCGTAGCCCGCGAGCGTCAATTGCGCTTTGAGTTTGGCCTCGTCGAGGCGCTCGCCTTGCGAGAAGGAGAACGTGTAGCCCGCCATGAATGAGGCGGGCGGCATCCGGTACAAAGCGGTGGTGGCCGGCACCAGCAGGATGTCGCAGCGGCCTTCGCCCAGATCGTGCAGCGTGGCGAGGCGTTCCGAGACCAGGTCCTGGTGGGGCGAAAAGGTATCGTAAGGCAGCGTTTCCCAGTCCGGCAGCAACCGCACGCGTGCCTCGGGCGCGAAAAAGCCGATTTCCTGCGCCAGCCGCTGCGCGTCGACAGCGCTTTCGCAGACGACCGCCAGCAGCGGCACCTTCTCGCGGTAGGCGAGATGGTAACGGGCGATCAGCAGCGCGTCGGACGAGCCGTGCGTGCCGTCGAAGGCGAAACGCTGGCCGGCCTTGACGAGCGCGACGGGCGGGGAGTACTGCGATGATGCGGCGATGTCTGGCATAGAAGAGAAAAAGCGGCCTCGGGCTCACACGTGATCGGCAAGTTTACGCGTGTCGGGGCGTAGATGCGAAGGACCTATTATAAAATCCGTCCTTTACTTTGACCTCGCGGCATCCGCACTCGTGACTTCCCGTCTATTTGCCCTGATTCCGTGCGCTGGCACCGGCAGCCGTTCCGGCGCCGCGATGCCCAAACAATATCGCACTGTTGCCGGTCGCGACATGTTGCATTACTCGCTGGCGGCTTTCGACGCCTGCAGCGAGTTTGCGCAAACCCTTGTCGTGATTGCCCCCGACGACCAGCACTTCGACGCCCGCCGCTTCAGCGGCTTGCGTTTCGCCGTGCGCCGCGCCGGTGGGGCGTCGCGCCAGGCGTCGGTGCTGAACGGGCTGCACGCGCTGGCCGAGTTTGGCGCGCACGACGACGACTGGGTGCTGGTGCACGACGCCGCGCGGCCGGGCATTACGCCTGGCTTGATCCGCACGCTGATCGGCGCGCTGAAGGACGATCCGGTGGGCGGCATCATGGCCTTGCCGGTGGCGGACACCTTGAAGCGGATCGACCCGGCCTCGTCAGACGGGCGGATTGCCCGCACCGAGGCGCGGGATGGCCTGTGGCAAGCGCAGACGCCGCAGATGTTCCGCATCGGCATGTTGCGCGAGGCGATCTTACGCGCGCAGGCGGACGGCCACGATTTGACCGACGAAGCGAGCGCGATCGAGTGGCTGGGGCATGCGCCCCGCCTGGTGCAGGGGAGTTTGCGAAACTTCAAGGTCACTTATCCGGAAGACTTCGATCTGGCCGAGGCGATTCTGTGCCGGCCTGCAGCTTCCTAATGGATAAATCAGATTTCAATCAATGGGCTTGAGGACTTGACGCATATGGATTTCAGAATTGGGCAGGGTTATGACGTGCATGCGCTGGTGCCGGGACGTCCGTTGATTATCGGCGGCGTGACGATTCCTTATGAGCGCGGGCTGCTCGGGCATTCGGACGCGGATGTGCTGTTGCATGCCATTACCGATGCTATTTTCGGCGCCGCCGCAATGGGCGATATTGGGCGGCATTTCTCCGATACGGATGCGAAGTTTGCTGGCGCGGATAGCCGGGTTTTATTGCGAGAGTGTTTTGCCCGCGTTAAAGCTGCCGGGTTTTCCATTGCCAATGTGGACAGCAGCGTGGTTGCTCAGGCGCCCAAGCTGGCGCCGCATATCGAAGGCATGCGGGCGAATATCGCTGCGGACCTTAACCTGCCGGTTGAGCGGGTTAATGTTAAGGCCAAGACGAATGAGAAGTTGGGCTACCTCGGGCGAGGCGAGGGCATTGAAGCGCAGGCAGCGGTTTTATTGATCAAGAATTGATGTTGGGTTTTGGTTTTGGTGTTTGCGGTGCATTCACCAAAACCATGAGCGCGCAGCGAAAAAAAACTTAATCCCGCTGCGCGCGGAAAATCCCTGTTCACCTTCAGCCGCAATACGCGGCTTACATCGTTGCGCCGCCGATCGGGCGATTGCACGGGCACTCTTCGTCCGTTTGCAGAGCGTCGAGAATACGCAGCACTTCTGTCGGATTGCGGCCCACGTTCAGGTTGTTCACCGAAACGTGTTGAATCGTATTGTCCGGATCGACGATGAATGTAGCGCGCAGCGCCACGCCGGCTTCCTGGTCGCGCACACCGAGCTGGTCGATCAACTCGCCCTTCACGTCACCAAACGAATAGTGATTTAGCCGGTTCAGCTCCTTTTGCTCGCGGCGCCAGGCCAGCTTGACGAATTCGTTGTCCACACTGCCGCCGAGCAATACCGCGTCGCGCTCTTCGAAATCCTTGACCAGCTTGTCGAACTCGACGATTTCGGTCGGGCACACGAACGTGAAGTCTTTCGGATAGAAGTAGATGATTTTCCACTTGCCCGAAAACGACTGCTCCGTGATCTCTTCGAACGCGGACACACCGTTTTCTTCATGGTTGTTGAAGCCCGGCTTGGCCGCAGTGACGGTGAACGCTTCGAGTTTATCGCCAACGGTTTTCATGCAAGAGCTCCTTCGTGAGATGGGAAAGCAGCATGTTCGACGCTATCAGCTTGTCGTAACAGGCACGTTGCACGTTGTCGAGTATGGCCCTATGGGGTTATCCGCTCAATAGTCGTTGGCTAGCGCCTTGGAGCGATATGACTCAACGCGGTCGACGTAAAGCCCCGGGGCTGGTCAATCAGACGCCTTTTGCGAGCGGAAACTCGATAGTGACCTCGAGGCCCGGGCCTGGCGTGCGGTTGCGCAGACGCAGCGCGCCGCGATAACGGCCTACCAGCCGCTGCACGATGGCCATGCCGAGGCCCGTGCCGTTCGCCTGGGTGCGCGCGGAATTCACGCGATAGAACGGTCGCGTGACAAGCGCCAACTGGTCTTCAGGAATGCCTGGCCCTTCGTCGACCACGGACAATTCGACCCGCGAGTGCGATACCCGTGTTTCCAGAATCACGTGCGGTATGCCGTCGCCGTCGCTCAAACCGTACTTGCGCGCGTTCTCCAGCAGATTGCCCACCACGCGCCGCATGTCGGTCTCATCCGCCTCGATCACCGCCGAGGGCGCGAGGCGCGTAATCAGCCGCATGCTGTCCTCGCTTTGCATCCGCGCGGCAAGCTCGCCTGCGATCACCGACAGATCGACGGGCTCCGGCACCCGCTGCACCGGACGCGCGTAATCTAGGAATCGGCCGATGATCATGTCCATCTGCTCGATGTCGTCGACCATCGCGTCTTTCGTGGCCTGGTCGGAGGGGCTCATTTCGGTTTCGAGCCGCAGCCGCGCGAGCGGGGTGCGCAGATCGTGCGAGATACCCGCGAGCATCAGCGCGCGGTCGGCCTCGAGCTGTTCGAGGTCCTGCACCATCTGGTTGAAACTTCGATTGGTCTCGGCGGCCACGCCCATGCCGCGCTCGGGCAACGGTTCTGGCGACTGGCCTGAGCCGACCTTGCGCGCGGCCATGGCGAGACGGGCGAACGGACGGTTCACGAGACTCGTGATGAACGCCGCGCCGAAGAGTGACAGCGCCAGCGCGAACACGCCCCAGCCGGCCCATTGCAGGCCCGTCGCGTTGTCCAGTTGATCGCGGTCGAGCGCCACCCAGTAGTCGTCGTCGTCGATCTTGAAGCTGATCCAGACGCCGGGGATGTCGTTCACGCTCTGTGCAATGACCGTGTCGTCGCCGAGGCGGCCGCGAATGTCGTGTTCGATCAGCCGGTTCAGGGATTCGTCCGGCTGGAGTTTGTACTTGTCGGTGGTTTCGCGCGGGTACACGCGCACCCCTTCATTGCTCTCCAGGTCCTGCAGCAGGGCGCGCCGCAGGTCAGGATCGGAATAGAGGAGCGCGGTGCGCGTGAGCTTGACGATGGCGACTAGCTGCAACGCCACGCGCTGCGCGCGCGGCTCGCGTTCGATCACCCGAAAGCTCTGGAACCACGCGGCGAGACTGACTGCGATCAACAGCGCGATCAACAGAAAGGTCCGCCAGAAAAGGCCACCGAACGCGAGCGTCAGGAGGCGCCGGTCGATCCGCATGGGCCCTTCTTATCTGGAACTATCTTGTATGGGACCGGAGTAGTCGCGCTAAAGCGCGAACTCGGGTCGATTGCTTTGCTGGTGACCAGAGATAAGGCGCTGAAGCGCCAACTCTGGTCGACACTGGGGTGCGAGAGCAAACTCAGGCTGCACCGTCAGGAATGAACACGTAGCCGAGGCCCCAGACGGTCTGGATGAAACGGGGGCTGCCCGGATCCGGTTCGATCAGCTTGCGCAGACGCGAAATCTGCACGTCGAGACTGCGGTCGAACACTTCGTATTCACGGCCGCGCGCCAGTTCCATCAGCTTTTCACGCGACAGCGGCTGACGCGGGTGACGCGCAAATACCTTCAGCACCGAGAACTCACCCGTGGTCAGCGGGATTTCCTGGCCGGCCTTGGTGAGCGTGCGGGTGGCGAGATTCAGGGCGAACTCGCCGAACTCGAACACCTCGGTGGTTTCGGACGGCGCCCCAGGCAACTCCGACGGCGATTGCCGGCGCAGCACCGCGTGAATCCGCGCGACCAGTTCGCGCGGGTTGAACGGCTTGGGCAGGTAGTCGTCGGCGCCCATTTCGAGGCCGACGATACGGTCGACGTCTTCACCCTTGGCCGTCAGCATGATGATCGGCGTGCGGTCGTTGCTGCCGCGCAGGCGGCGGCAGATCGACAGACCGTCTTCGCCTGGCAGCATCAGATCGAGCACCAGCAAGTCGAAGCGCTCACGCACCCAGAGCTTGTTCATGGACGGCGCGTTCTCGGCAACGTAGACATTGAAGCCCTGTTCACCGAGGTAGCGGCGCAGCAGATCGCGCAGGCGCGGATCGTCGTCGACGACGAGGATTTTCGAAGGGTTTTTGGTTTCCATGGTCGGCATCTTAGCGCGATTAGAAAGTAGCGCGCGGTTGCATCATTTATCGGGTTACAGTCAGTTACAAAATTTACCCGCACTGTGGCACGACGTAAAGCAGGGGCAGGTAGACTCCTTTACTGAATGCGGCTGTTCGGTGGATACTTCACTCGACTAAAACTCTCGCACCCGGCTCGCTACCGGGGTTTGTATACGCATTTGAGGTAGCCGGTTGCCGCGCCACGAAGGGAACAACATGAAGGGAGGGGTTTGGCCGAATGTGCGCCTGAGCGTAATTGCACTGGCGATTGCCGGTACGCTTGCAGGCACACTAGGACCAACGCTCGCCCACGCCCAGCCTTCGGCCGACAGAGCTGCGAGCGAACGCGCGCCCAGGCCGCCAAATTCCAAAGCGAGCCGCCACAACCCCAGCGTCACTAACGACCGCCCTGCGTCAGACGTGATGTTGCGCACTGCAGTTCCCCCCGATCTCGATCAACGTCGTCGTGATGGTCATATGACGCCCGACGAACGGCGTCTGTTACGGCAGCACATCGAAGATGCTGTCCGCGAGCTCTATAAACGGTAGCTATTTTCGTGCCTGCTCCAGGGCACGCGGGTCGCCGGCCGCTCGCCGATTCTCCGCGCGTGAAAGATTTCGTTGCACTTCCCCCGTCAACTTTCCCGTTCCATCTGCCGTTGAGTTGCCAGAGCACAGCGCGTGTGTAGCGCGTTTTTCCATGCGCGAATGCCTTTCCGTGATGCCCCGCAACCGGATGACCGATGATGAAAGTGCTGACAGGCGGTAAAGGTGGGCGTTGGCTGGCAGTCACAGCCACGGCGTTAGTGGCCGTGACATGGTGTGCACCGGCGCCGGCCGTGCAGCAGGGCGCCTCTACTTCTCATGCCCCCCACAACAAACATCGCGCGCCGTCTGCCGCGTCTGCCGTCTCCGTGGCCGACGAGGACATCCTCGACGCCGACGACGCCCGTTTCTTCCTGACGCGCGTCGGCTTTGCGCCCGATAGTGGCGAGGTCGCCCAATACGTTGGCCTCACACGCGAGCAGGCGGTGGACAAGGTGCTCGCGACAACCCGGACCGAATCTGTCACGCCGCTGCCGGACTGGGTGCTCGAACCTATCCCGACGCGCGACATTCGCAAGACATGGACGGACGATCAACGTCGCGACGAGCAGCGGCTGCGCGGCCAGCGTTACGAACTATTACGCGCGTGGTGGGTGCGCGAGATGCTGGCAACGCCGTCGCCGCTGACCGAGCGCATGACGCTCTTCTGGCACAACCACTTCACCTCCGGCCAGGACAAGGTCCAGTATCCGCAGCAGATGGCGCAGCAGAACATGCTGTTGCGCCGTGACGCGCTCGGCAACTTCGGCGAACTGTTGCACGACGTCGCGAAAGATCCGGCGATGCTGCAATACCTCGATGGCGCGAGCAATCGCAAGGGCAAGCCCAACGAAAACTTCGCGCGTGAAGTGATGGAGCTGTTCACGCTGGGCGAAGGGCACTACTCGCAGCGCGACGTGTCGGAAGCTGCGCGTGCCTACACGGGGTGGAGCCTCGACCCCGATACCCAGGCATACGTGTGGCAGGCCAGGCAGCACGACGATGGCAACAAGACCGTGCTCGGTCAAACCGGACCGTTCGACGGCGACCAGGTGCTCGACATCCTGCTCGCCCGGCCGGAAACCGCGACCTTCGTCACGACCAAGCTGTGGCGCGAGTTCGTCTCCGATACGCCGGACCCCGCTCGCATCGCACCGATCGCCGCGCAGTTCCGCGCGAGTCACTACGATATCAAGGTCGCGCTGCGCGGCCTTTTCATGAGCGACGCGTTCTGGGACGACGGCGATCGCGGCGTCCTCGTGAAATCGCCGGTGGAATTCGTGGTCGGGACACTGCGTGCGTTCGATATCGGCTACGACAACACGGCGCCGTTTGCCGCGCAGATCCGCAACCTCGGCGAGAACCTGTTCTACCCGCCGAACGTCAAAGGATGGCCGGGCGGGACGATTTGGATCAATAGTTCGACGCTGCTGGCGCGCAAGCAATTCGTCGAGCAACTGTTTCGCGCGACTGAAGCCGCCCGTCCGCAGCGCATGAACAATCCGGTGGGTGCGAAGATCGCGGCGAGCGGTGCATCGGGCAATATGCAGACGAGTCCGCCAATGCAGCGCGCGATGGCGCGTGTTGGCCCGGCTAGCCAGGGTGGCGTACGCTTTGATATCGACACGTGGCTTGCGCATTACAACGCCGCGCCGACGGCGAAGCCGGGGCTGTCGGCGGAGCTTCAGTTGCAGCACGCGGTCTTGCCGCTTACGCCGGTCGACGCGATCGAAACCGATTCGACCGCCAGCGCTTATCTGGAGGCGTTGCTGATGGACCCGGCTTATCAATTGAAGTGAGGAAGTGAGGAAGTGAGCAGTGCGGACAGGCGACGGAATTGAGCCGCTCAACCGTATAACGCCGATGAGCAGCGCAAATGAACGATCCGTCGACGGCGGCCAGACACGCGCCATGACAATCGAACGAGGTGCAGGATGAAACGACGCAGCTTTCTCTCGATGGGCGCAGCCGCCGGCGCGACGCTTTGGTTGCCACGCGCGTTCGGTGCGCAGGCGGCAGAAGTGGGCGGCGCTACGAATCGAGGCTACGGCAACCTGCTGATCCTCGTCGAACTGAAGGGCGGCAACGACGGTTTGAATACCGTGATTCCGTTTGCCGATCCCACTTACTATCAACTGCGGAAAAACATCGGCATCAAACGCGAGCAGGCGATCCAGCTCGACGAGCGCACCGCGCTGCATCCATCGTTGCAGCCGCTGATGCCGCTTTGGCAGAGCCAGCAACTGGCGATCGTTCAAGGCGTCAGCTACGCGCAGCCCAATCTCTCGCATTTCCGCTCGATCGAGATCTGGGACACCGCCTCGCGTTCGGATCAATATCTGCGCGAGGGCTGGCTCACACGTGCGTTCGCGCAGGCGCCGGTGCCAGCCGGTTTTGCCGCCGACGGCGTGGTGATCGGCAGCGCCGAAATGGGACCGCTCGCCAACGGCGCACGCGCGATCGCGCTGGTCAATCCGGCGCAGTTCGTCAAGGCTTCGCGCCTCGTCACGCCGGTGTCGCTGCACGAGCGCAATCCGGAATTGGCGCACATTCTCGACGTCGAGAACGACATCGTGAAAGCCGCCGATCGTCTACGTCCCACGCAAGGTCAGGCGCAATTGAAGACGGTGTTTCCCGGCGGCGCATTCGGCGGTTCGATCAAGACGGCGATGCAGGTGCTCGCGGCTGGAAACACCCCGCAAGGACAGCCGAAGAGCGGGCAGGGTGTCGCGGTGATCCGTTTGACGCTGAACGGTTTCGATACGCACCAGAATCAGCCGGGCCAACAGGCGGCGCTGCTCAAGCAACTGGCCGATGGGTTTGCGTCGATGAAGTCGGCGCTGGTGGAACTCGGCCGTTGGAACGAGACGCTGGTGATGACCTATGCCGAGTTCGGCCGGCGCCCGCGCGAGAATCAAAGCAACGGCACCGATCACGGCACCGTGGCGCCGCATTTCGTCATGGGCGGGCGAGTGCGGGGCGGTTTGTACGGTGTGCCGCCGACGCTCGCGCGGCTCGACGGCAATGGCAACTTGCCGGTCGGCGTCGATTTTCAGCAACTCTACGCGACCGTGCTCGGGCCGTGGTGGGGGCTCGACGCGTCAGCGATCCTGCAGCAGCGGTTCGAGCCGCTGCCGCTACTACGCGTCTGATGATGGACGGCGTTGGCTGATTAGCATGAGCTGGCGGCCGTTGGGTCTGCCGCTTACTTCGCGCGCCACGCGATCCAGAGTTTGCGGATGGGCGTCAACGCAATGCGCTGATGCAGCACGTGATAGCCGTCACGTTCGATTTCATCCAGCAGCGCCAGGGCGAGCGCTGCCTGCGCCACGAGCGTGCGCTGCGAGCGGCGCTCATTCGCGGGCATGGCGGCGAGCGCTGCTTGCAACGCGTCGCGCGCGCGCTTGGTCTCGAAGCGCATCAGCTCGGTAAACGCATCGGAATATTTGCGATTGATCAGATCCGCAGCGGTGACGTTAAAGCGCTGCATTTCATCGATCGGAATATAGATGCGGCCGTGGCGCGCATCGTTGCCGGTTTCGGCGACGAACTGCGCAAGCTGCAGCGCCTCGCCGAGCGGCGCGGACCAGTTCGACGCCTGCGCGCTGTCTTTCGCCGTAGCACGCGCGACAAGCGACGCGAAGGTGCCGCCGACGCCTTGCACATAACGCCGCAGATTTGGGTAGTCGAGATAGCGCGCCTGGTCGAGGTCCATTTCGAAGCCGGCGAGCAAGGCCTGCAGCTCGGGATATTCGGCCTGCACGTCAGGCAGATAAGCCGCCAGCGCCTTGGAAACCGGATGCGACGGTGAGCCCGACGCCAGCGCGGCGAGCTCGTTTTGCCACCATGCGAGTTTGGTGCGGCCGATGGCCGGATCGCTGGTTTCCTTAACGGTTTCCTCGAACTCGCGACGCAGCGCGAACAGCGCGGTCAGGAGCGGTTGGCTTGCCGCGGGCGCTTGCCGAAGCGCATAGTAAGTGCTCGATCCGGGCGGCGCCGCTTTCTGCTGGCAGTATTCGTCGAAATTCACGGGATAGGAATGTGGGGAAGGGCAGGCAAACAGGGGGCACGTCGTGCGTGCGTTTAGCCAAAAATTGTAGCATCGACGCCTTGCGGGCCGATGCACGAGCAAATGCAGACAAGTGCGAATCAATCGGTTAGAATCTCGCGCTTACGCTTTCGGGCGCGGGTTTTAACGCGGCCGTGGGCATGCAGGACATCGGGCAGAACGCACAGCGCTTTGCCCGGCTGCGAGGGTGGCGAAATTGGTAGACGCACCAGGTTTAGGTCCTGACGCCCGCAAGGGTGTAGGGGTTCGAGTCCCCTCCCTCGCACCAACAAATATGTAGCAGAGAACCCCGTTAAGTCTTTGGACTGACGGGGTTTTTTGTTTTTCGTGTGATTTGACGCCAGGCCCGGCGCCTGGCTTCGCGTGCCCCGCCGCGCTCAGGCGTCCGGTGCCGGTGATTGCGATTCGGCTTGTGTGCCTGGCAACTCGGCTTGCACGGCGCCTTCGAGAAAGCGGCGGGTCGATTCGAACGCCTGCAGCATCGGATCGGGCCACGGCGTTTGCAGCATGACCGCCTGGTGGTTTTCGAATGCCGACGACAACAGTTTTGCCAGCTCGGGCGAGCGCAGATGACGCAGCACCACGCTGACAGCGATCGCCGTCGCCTGGCTCGCGCCGGCGGTTTGAAGTTCTGATGCGGTGAGGGCCGCTACCTGTTTGTTGATGTCCACTGAAGCTTCCCTGGATGAAATGGGGGTGACTGACGACCTGGCGGCCGACCCCGAATTTTGACATGGTTGGCGGGTTGCCGCGAACGCGGCTGCCGCGCCGGGGCTACCGTGTTCGAAGCGTGACGATGGTTTTCAACGTAGTCAGGCTATCAAGCAATATGGAGTCGGACACCGCTGCTGGATCTGTCCAGGTAATCGATGTGCCTACCGAGCTGCGCTTGGGATCAGGCGGTATCCGTTGTCACTCAGATTGCGCAGATTGCTAATACACGCTTGCCCTCATGCCAATCCGCCCTCGGATTAATCCAAGGAGAACGAGTAGCGCAAAGTCTGAGAAAACCGATATGCATCAGCAACTAGGCATGACGATCCAACTGCGCTCGCTCGATGGCTCGAAAGCGCGCTTTACGTGGTATTCTGCGCGCCGATTTTCACCGTATGGCTGACACGGTATTCTCGGATTAATCCGGGCGACAAATGGATCTCGCAACAGAAGACAATAAAAGAGGGATGCGATGAGCGTGATATTTGCCGTGATCGGCGTGGTGGTCGGGATAATCGCCGCCGTGTCGAACGATTTTTCGATCGGCTTCGGCGCATTGGTGGGTGGGGTGGCCGGTGTTGCGATTGCGCGGTTGTTGCAAAAGAGGCGTGTGGGCGTCTCCAACGAATCTGTGTCCAGGCCGGCTGCGGCCGATAACTTGAGCCCTCCTGGCAGCCCATCTGGCACATTGGCCGCGCGCGTCGAGCAACTTGAACGCGAGATCGTCGCTCTGCGCGGCGAGATCCACGAATTGCGAGCCAGCGTCACGGGCGCATCGGCTAAGGAAAGCGTGGATGGCGAGCCTACGGCGCTCAAACTGCGTCCGGCCAACGTTATGCCGCGTCCTTACGCGATGCCGCCTGCGACGGAGCAGAAGCCGCATCCCGAGTCTGAGGCAATGCAGGGTCAACCAGCCGTCGTCCCCCCGACGGCGAGCGCTACTTCGGTCACGCCGCCGATGTCGGCCGGCATGTCTGAATCGAGCACCCCGGGCGCATCGAGCACGCTGAAGGCTCACCTACCCAACCCGACAACCTTGTCGCCGTCCGCCGGACCCGCGCTTTCCACCGAACAACTGCCGACGCAAGCCCCGCCCGCACCGCCGCCCGGTCCCAATCTCGCTGAACGCCTCTTCAAAAGTGGCCGTGACTGGCTATTCGGCGGCAACACGGTCGTACGGGTCGGCATCATCGTGCTGTTCTTCGGCATTGCGTTCCTGCTCAAGTACGCAGCCGACAACAGCCTGCTGCCGATCGAATTCCGCCTCGCCGGCGTTGCGCTTGCCGCAACCGTCCTGATCGGACTCGGCTGGCGCATCGGCGAGCGCCGCGGCGCGTACGGGCTGATCCTGCAGGGTGGCGGCGTCGGCGTGCTCTATCTGACCGTGTTCGCCGCAACCAGGCTCTACCATCTGCTACCGGCAGGCGCAGCCTTGCCGTTGATGATCGCGATCTGTGGCTTGAGCGCGTTTCTGGCGGTGCGGCAGAACGCGTCGTCGCTGGCCTTCATGGGGAGCGCGGGCGGCTTCCTCGCGCCGGTGCTCCTGTCAACGGGCGGCGGTAATCACGTGATGCTGTTCAGCTACTACGCGCTGCTCAACGCGGGCATCTTCGCGATTGCGTGGTTCAAGGCGTGGCGGCCTCTCAATCTGCTCGGCTTCGTGTTCACGTTTTCGATCGGCGCCGCGTGGGGCGTGACGGCTTACCGGCCCGAGCTGCTTGCCAGCACCGAACCGTTCCTTATCCTGTTCTTCCTGATGTATGTCGGCATCGCGTTGCTCTATGCGGTGCGCCGCGAGGTCGCGCTCAAGCATTACGTCGACGGCACGCTGGTGTTCGGCACGCCGCTCGTCGCGATCGGCCTGCAAGCGGCGCTGATGAA
Organism: Paraburkholderia sediminicola; assembly: GCF_902859805.1. Lineage (GTDB taxonomy): Bacteria > Pseudomonadota > Gammaproteobacteria > Burkholderiales > Burkholderiaceae > Paraburkholderia > Paraburkholderia sediminicola. Next base: position 138,443 of record NZ_CADIKC010000006.1, read on the forward strand.
AGGCACCGAATTCGGTCTCGCGTGGAGCGCGGTGGCGCTGGCCGCGTTCTACCTCGCGATCGCGGGCTGGCTGGCGCGGCGGCGCGCGCACCTCGGCATGATGTTCGAAGCCATGCTCGCGCTGGCCGTGATCTTCGCCACGCTCGCCGTCCCGCTCGCGTTCACCGGACCGACCACGAGCGCGACCTGGGCAATCGAAGGCGCCGCGATCACCTGGCTCGCGGTGCGTCAGCGGCGTCTGATCGCGTTCGGCTTCGGCTTGCTGATGCAACTGGGCGCCGCGGGTGCGTATGTGGTCGGCACGCTCGCACAGATCGACGCCGTGCATGCCTGGCCGGTGCTCAACGGCGCGTACATCGCGAGTGTGCTGATCGCGGTCGCGGGGATCTTCACGGGATGGCGGTTGCATGGGCGCAGCGAGGCGGGCGCGTGGCACGTATGGATGCCGCAGATCGGCCTTGTTGCCGGCGTGTGGGGATTGTCGTGGTGGATACTCGGCGGTCTAAGCGAAATCAACACGTACGTGCAAGCGCACCTTGCGTATGACCGCGATCGTTGCGACGTTGCCGTCGTCGCGCTGTTCGCCGTTCTGACAGCGTGGCTCGCCCACGGCGCGCGCCGCAGGCTGCGTTGGCCGCTCGCCGAACTGCCGGCGCTGGCGCTCGTGCCGGTTCTCGCTCTGTTGACCTTGAGTCTGTTCATGTTGAGCATGGCGCCGGTCAGCGGTTACGGTTGGCTGGTTTGCGCGGTCGCCGCCGCGTCCACCTACTTGCTGCTGTGGCGTCAGCAACGCGATGTCGGCGATCGTGTGCTTGCGCCGCTTCATACACTGATGTTCTGGACCGCCGGCGCGCTCGTCGCGCTCGAAGGCTATTGGGGCTTGCGCGCCTACGTGCCGGAAGGCGCATGGAGCTGGAGCGCGTGGGCTTATGGCTTCGGCATTCTGCTGCTGTTGGTGGCCGGCGTCGGGCATCGTTTGCGCTGGCCGGTCGCGCGCTTCGTAACGGCCTATCAGGTGTGGGCAGCGGCGCCGCTCGCCGCCTTGCTGTGGGCATGGAGCATCGCAAGCGTCACGAGCGACGGCAGCGCCGCGCCGCTCTTCTGGCTGCCGCTTCTCAATCCGCTGGATGTGGCGCAGATCCTCGCGTTCATTGCCTGCGCCGTGTGGCTGCGGCGGCTGCGCGCACTCGGTGTGCACTGGCATCCGCGGGCTTTCGACTACGCGGTGCTCGCGACGCTGTTCCTATGGTTCAACGCATTGCTGCTGCGCACGCTGCATCATCATTTCCATGCGGCGTACGATGTCGATGCGGTGCTGGCGTCGTTCAATTTTCAGCAGGTGTTTCTGGTTGGCTGGAGCGCGTTTGCATTTGCCGGGCTGTGGCTCGCGCGTCGCGACAGCATCGTGCGCTTGTGTGCGATCGCATCGACGCCGCTCGTGCTGGTGATGTGGGTGTGGACGTTCTATGCGAACCTGACACAGGACGGCGGCGCGTGGGCGCGCCTGCCGCTGCTTAATCCACTCGACCTGGTGCAGGCGGTGATTTTTGCGCTGGCTGCGTTGTGGCTCATGCGCATCAGCCGGCTGGGCGTGCCGGTCGGCGAGTACCGTGTGCCCTTGCAAGTGGCCGTCGGCGTGACCGGATTCATCTGGCTCAACGCGATGCTGCTGCGCACGCTGCATCATTGGATCGGCGTGCCGTATCAGCTTGACGAGATGTCTCATTCGATGCTCGTGCAGGCTTCGGTATCGGTGTTCTGGACGGTCTGCGCATTGGCTATGATGATCTGGGCAACGCGCCGGGCGAGCCGGATATTCTGGTTCATTGGCGGCGGCTTGCTGGCGGTGACCGTCGTCAAGTTGTTCCTGTTCGATTTGTCGCATGTGACGGGTATCGAACGGATCGTGTCGTTCATCGGTATCGGTCTGATGCTGTTGCTGATAGGTTACTTCTCGCCTTTGCCGCCCAAAGCGGCAGTTCTGGAAACTGAGCAATGAAGCGTGTCCTGATAGCTGCGGGGTGGTGTTTTGCGATCTCGTCTGTGTGGGTATCGACGGCGGCCGTAGCGGCCGATCGTTTTGCCCAGCGTTTTGCGCTCGAACTCGAAAGCGGCGCCGCCTATTACAGCGTGCCGCTGTCGGCCCCCGTCTACGCTGCCAGCCAGCGCAACGATCTCGGCGATGTGCGCGTATTCAACGGCGCCGGCGAACCTGTGCCTTATTCGCTCGACGCGCCGCGTGAGTCGGCCCGTGCGCCGGCCACATTGCGAACGGTGCACTGGTTTCCCTTGCCGCCCGCCGCTTCCGGCGGCACCGGTGCGCCACTCGGCGTGACGATTGCCGCTGACGGATCGCTGCGGGCAACGTCAGCGCCGCCCGATCGCGCACAACATGACGCCGACCTGGTCGACGTCGCGCGCGAGGCGCGCGGCGAAGCTCTGGTCGATGCATTGATCGTGCACGTGCGTGACGACAATTACCAGGGGCGAGTCAGCGTCGAGTCGAGTAACGATCTGCGCAGTTGGCAACCCGCGGGCGAAGCGCAACTGCTCAAGGTCAGCTACAACGGCAGCACGCTGAGCCAGGATCGCATCGAGCTCAACGGGATGCGCGCGCGTTATCTGCGCTTGCACTGGCTCGACGGCGCGCCTTACGTTGAATCGATCGACGCTCAGGTACAGATGGCCAGCGCCGGCGCGGCCCAGCGCGCCGATATGCAGCGGCAATGGCGCGAAGGTATCGTGGCCCGTCCGGGGCCGAAAACCGGCGAGTATTTCTTCGAGAGCGGCGGGCCTTATCCCATCGATCGTTTGCGCCTGAATCTTCCGCAGCCGAATACCGTGGCGCCGGCCGTGGTCTATTCGCGCTCGGGTTTGGATGCGCCGTGGCGAGAGGTATCGAGCGCGACATTGTTCCGCTTGCACAACGGCACGGTGGAGCAGAGCAATCCATCGCTTGAAATGGAGCCCGACACGGATCGCCATTGGCGTGTGGTGGTCGACACGCGCAATGGCGGTTTGGGGAGCGGCGCGTTGATTGTCGCCGCGGGTTGGCGTCCGGCGACGCTCACGTTCGTCGCGCGCGGCGCGGCGCCGTTCACGCTGGCGGTGGGGAATGCGGCCGCGGTTTCGTCGGCGGTCAGCCGGGCGGACCTGCTGATGGGCGCTTCGTCGGTTGCCGTGACGGCGCGACTGGGTGAGGAACTGCCCGTCGGGCAGGAGGCTGATGCGCAGTTATCAGGCAAAGACCCCGATGCGATGCGGCGGTATATGTTGTGGGCCGCTCTGTTGCTGGCCGTTGCCTCGCTCGGTGCGATCGCCTGGCGGCTTGCGCGTGGCGCTCAAGGGCAGGTCGCGCCTCAGGCTGGGGGAGTGGCCGACGGCGGCGGTGGAGTGGCTGGCGCGGCCGGCGCTGGAGGATTGGCCGGCGATGCACTAGGCGGGTCGGGCGCGGCGAGCGCTACAGCTAAGGACGCAGGCACCGCCAGTGCTGACGGTCAAAACACCGGGAAGAAGTGACTTCGATGCGCGCGTATTTCGGCGTAGAGGATTGCTGGAAGCCTTGTAGTCGGAACGTGCCGAAGGGCTGCACCGTAGCCGGGTGATTGCTCCGCACAGAACGATCGCGCGGCGTGGGAGGGTTGCAGGCCGCAGGCACCCTGCGGCTGCGTACTCGGTTACTTACTCCTCACGCTCCGACATCGTGTTGATGATCTTGTCCAGCGCCTCGCCGAACGCGAGTTTTTCCTGTTCGTCGAGGCAGTCGAACATATCCCCGTTCCACTTGCGCGCGATCGGCATCACTTTGCGATAGAGCGCGCGGCCTTCGGGAGTCAGTGACACCAGCACGACGCGGCCGTCTTCTGCGCTCGGCTCGCGCTTCACAAGTCCTTGCCTGATCAACGCCTCCGCCGCACGGCTCGCCTGACTCTTGTCTAGGTTGGCGTGCCGCGCCAGTTCCATGATCGAAAACGGTCCGAACGAGCCCACCGACGCCACCACTCTTGCTTCAGGCAATGTCACACCCAGTTTGTCCTGATAGCGCTCGCTGATGCCACGCTCGGCGAGTTTGTTCAGGACGTGCAGACGGTACGTTAGGAACTGTTCGAGTCCGGTTCTGGCGGATGCCTTCATTGTCTTCCCGTTGTGAGTGGGTGCGGTTGTGGCGCTGTGATTGTTGCCGCAACCGTTCCGCCGGTCAACGCGCGCCGTATTTCAGGCGCGTCAACTGTTCGGCCGCGTCCGCCAGCAAACGCGCCGCGTCGCGAATCGCAACCTCGAGCGTGATCGGCCCTGGAGCCGGAGAGAAGCAGCCACTGAAGTATTCGGCGAGACGCGGGAGCGCCGCGGAGTCGACCGCGCCGGAGAGCAGCGTGGCCGGTACGCCAGCCGTCTGCGCATGACGGCAAGCAATGAACGGTGCCTTGCCGTGCAGCGTTTGCACGTCCGAGCGGCCTTCGCCGGTGATCAGCCAGTTTGCGCCCTCGAGCGCTGCGTCCAGACCGATCTGGCGAGCGACGGTTTCCGCACCCGGTTCGAACTGCGCGCCGAGCATGTGCAGCGCAAAGCCGAGGCCGCCGGCCGCACCCGCTCCGGGTTGGTCGCGAGCCGTGCGGCCCAGCGCTGCCTCGAGCAGATCGGCGAAGCGGGCGAGGGCGGCGTCGATCGCAGCAACCTGGTCCGGCTTCACACCCTTTTGCGGACCGAACACCGCGGTTGCGCCGTGATCGCCGGTCAGGGGGTTATCCACGTCCGACATGCCGACGAACTGCGTGTCCGCGAGGCGCGCGTCAAGTTGGGACACGTCGAGGCGCACCACGCGCGCGAGTTGTTCGGGCGTGGCGTCGAGTTCTTTGTGTTGTGCATCGAAAAGCTTCAGGCCGAGGCCGGCCAGCAGGCCGGCGCCGCCGTCGTTTGTGCTGCTGCCGCCGAGCGCGACGAAAAAGCGGCGTACGCCTGCATCGAGCAGCGCGCGAATCGCTTCGCCCATGCCGCGCGTGCTGCGCGCCTCAACCGGTACGCCCATGCCGACCGGATCGGTAATGCCGACGATTTCCGCCGTCTCAATGATCGCGCTGCCATCCGCAAGCAGGCCCGTAAGGGCTTCGCGCACCGGACCGGCCGCGCCGCGCACGCTCAGCTTGCGGCGTTCGCCGCCGCTCGTGAGCATGGCGTCGAGCGTGCCTTCGCCACCGTCGGCCATCGGACAGATACGCACGCTGGCATCCGGCCGGGCGCGCTGGATGCCGGACGCAATCGCCTGCGCGACCTGTTCCGCGCTGAGCGAACCTTTGAAGGAATCGGGAGCAATGACGACGACAGGCGAGGACGGCAAATTCGGCATGGTGTCTCTGAATGGTTGGAGTCGTTGCGAGGGCGGGTGAATTGACCAGATGCGTGCGCAGCCCCGAGCGCGTCCGTAAGCTTATCAGCATGGGCGCGCCGACTGAATATGTCGAATGGCATAGCCGGGATTGTCCGTGGAGACGCGTGCGGGATCCATCCGTGCGAACGCGGGCGGCGGGCGCGACGCCGTCGGTCACGCGGGCGCTTCCGGCGAAAACGTGGCAGGCGAAAGGAATTGTCAGATTGGCGAAGGCAGGCTGAAAACTGGCAGCGGATGGGCGTGGAGCGGTCAGCGAACAGCCGCCGGACAACCTGCAAACAGGCGAAAAACAGCGCTGAAAACGGCTCGAACACCGATAAAAGCGCGCGCAATCATCGAATCCCGGCTAAGCGCGCAAATAGTTTGCTAAAATATTCGGCTCTTTGGACCCAACCGTGCTGCCGGCGGCCTGCAAGCCCGCGGCGCAGGCGCGCAATCGATGCCAGACGACGCAAATGCGACATCGGCGGCATCGAAAAGCGGCACGGAGAAGATAACTGATTCGCTCGAATAATTTTAGGACGATTGAAGCCATGGCTAACGTTGTTGAAAACCTCGGCAAGCTCGAACGCCGCGTAACGATTTCCCTGCCGAAGGATGCCGTGCAGAAGGAAGTGGACTCGCGTATCCGCCAACTGGCAAAGAACGTGCGCATGCCGGGTTTCCGCCCGGGCAAGGTGCCGCTCAAGATGGTGACGCAACAGTATTCGGGCCAGGTTGAAGCTGAAGTGCTGAGCGACAAGGTCGGCAAGGAATTTTTCGACATCAGCCGCGCCGAAAACCTGCGCGTTGCCGGTCAGCCGAGCTTCGCGCCGAAGGCCGACGCTGCTGAAGGCGATTACGCGTTCGACGCGACGTTCGAGGTGTATCCGGAAGTGAAGCTGGGCGACGTCGCCACGGCTGAAATCGAACGCACCACGACCACCATCAGCGAAGCGGAAATCGACCGCACGCTGGACATCCTGCGCAAGCAGCGCGTGCACTTCCACGCTCGCGGCGAAGCCGGCGAGCATGGCGACGGCGGCGCGGACACGGCGGCTAAAGACGGCGATCGCGTGACGGTCGACTTCGTCGGCAAGATCGACGGTGAAGTGTTCCAGGGCGGCAGCGCTGACGACTTCGCATTCGTGCTGGGCGAAGGCCGCATGTTGCCGGAATTCGAAAAGGCAGCGCTCGGCCTCGCGGTCGGCGCATCGAAGGAATTCGACCTGGCTTTCCCGGCTGACTATCACGGCAAGGACGTCGCAGGCAAGACCGCGCAATTCACGATCACGATGAAGAAGATCGAGTGGCCGCATCTGCCGGAAATCGACGCTGAATTCGCGAAATCGCTCGGTATCGAAGACGGCGATCTGGTCAAGATGCGCGCTGAGATCAAAGACAATCTCGAACGCGAAGCGAAGCGTCGCACGCAAGCCATCGTCAAGAACCAGGTCATGGACGCGCTCCTGAAGATTTCGGAACTCGACGTGCCGGGCGCATTGATCGCGCAAGATCAGGAACGTCTGGTCGGCATGGCTCGTCAGGACCTCGAGCAACGTGGCGTGCCGAATGCCGCCGACGCACCGATCCCGGCTGAAATGTTCAAGGAACAGGCTGAGCGTCGTGTGAAGCTGGGCCTCGTGCTGGCCGAGCTGGTCAAGGCCAACGAACTGCAAGCCAAGCCGGAGCAGATTCGTGCCGAAGTCGACGAATTCGCGAAAAGCTACGAAGACCCGAAGGAAGTCGTCCGCTGGTATTATTCCAATCAGCAACGTCTTGCAGAAATGGAAGCGTACGTCGTTGAAGCCAACGTCGTCGATTTCGTCCTTAGCAAGGCCAAGGTGACGGACAAGGAAGTAAGCTTCGAAGAACTGGCAAGCGCAACGGCGCAAGCGTAAGCGTCGCTGCAACGGCGTGCCGGCTGTCGGAGCGACGGCCCGCACGCCGTTTTTTTGTGCTGTGAAAGTGCGGTGCGTTTTGCATGGCGTGTTTCACATTGCGTCGCACGCCGCGCTCGCACTGATCGGGCACTTGAATACGGGCTCGTCGACCACACCTGTCTAGCATCTAATATTTAGAATATTTCCAGACAAGGATCCATTGCATGACCTTTCGCGCCCAAATGCTGGACACGTTGACCTCCCAGTCGTCCCGGGATCTCGAAGCGCAGGCGCTCGGACTGGTGCCGATCGTCGTGGAAACGAGCGGCCGGGGCGAGCGCTCGTATGACATCTACTCGCGTCTGCTGAAGGAACGCATCGTGTTCCTGGTCGGCGAAGTGAACGACCAGACGGCTAACCTCGTCGTCGCGCAGATGTTGTTCCTTGAAAGTGAAAACCCGGACAAGGACATCAGCTTCTACATCAACAGCCCGGGCGGTTCGGTTTCGGCCGGGATGGCGATCTACGACACGATGCAGTTCATCAAGCCAGACGTGTCCACGCTGTGCATGGGTCTCGCGGCCAGTATGGGCGCGTTCCTGCTGGCGGCAGGCGCGAAGGGCAAGCGTTTTGCGCTGCCGAATTCACGTGTGATGATTCACCAGCCGCTGGGCGGGGCGCGCGGCCAGGCGTCGGACATCGAAATCCAGGCGCGTGAAATTCTGTACCTGAAGGAACGTCTGAATCATCTGCTCGCGCACCACACCGGCCAGCCGGTCGAGCGTATTGCCCGCGACACCGACCGCGACAATTTCATGTCCGGCGATGACGCGCAAGCTTACGGTCTGGTTGATCAGGTGGCGCACAAGCGTCCTTGATGTGGTCAATGAAGTGTCCCTGAAACGCCGGTGCGGTCTTGCCCAAAAATGGGGCGGGGCCGTCGTCGGATCGGTTGTGAAATAATCAAGACTCGTCCGAGTGCCTGCGGCAAACGCCGTCACCTTGGCTCAAGCCCTGCCGCGCCCAAACTGCGAGGCTGGGGCAAACGGCGTATCATGTAATCGAGTGTCCGGAGGCTCACACATCTATGGCGGACAAGAAAGGTTCTAACAGCGAAAAGCTGTTGTATTGCTCGTTCTGCGGCAAGAGCCAGCATGAAGTCAAAAAACTGATTGCCGGCCCGTCGGTGTTCATCTGTGATGAATGTATCGACCTGTGCAACGAGATCATTCGTGATGAGGCTGCAGGTGCGGGCATCGAGGCGGGCTTGTCCAAGTCCGATCTGCCGAGTCCGCAGGAAATCCGTGAAATCCTCGACCAGTACGTGATCGGTCAGGAACGCGCGAAGAAGATTCTCGCGGTTGCGGTGTACAACCACTACAAGCGCCTCAAGCATCTCGACAAGAAGGATGAGATCGAGCTGTCCAAGAGCAACATTCTGCTGATCGGCCCGACCGGCTCCGGCAAGACTTTGCTCGCGCAGACGCTCGCACGCCTTCTGAACGTCCCGTTCGTCATTGCAGATGCAACGACACTGACGGAAGCCGGCTATGTCGGCGAAGACGTCGAGAACATCATTCAGAAGCTGCTGCAGAATTGCAATTACGAAGTCGACAAGGCCCAGCGCGGCATTGTCTACATCGACGAAATCGACAAGATCAGTCGCAAGTCCGACAACCCGTCGATCACCCGCGACGTGTCGGGCGAAGGCGTGCAACAGGCACTGCTAAAGCTGGTTGAAGGCACGATGGCGTCGGTGCCGCCGCAAGGTGGCCGTAAGCATCCGAATCAGGACTTCATTCAGGTCGACACCACCAATATTCTGTTTATTTGCGGTGGCGCATTCGACGGCCTCGAGAAAGTCATTGTCGACCGTACCGAGAAGACCGGTATCGGCTTCGGCGCAAGCGTGAAGAGCAAGCAGGACCGCGACGCCGGCGAAGTGCTGCGCGAAGTGGAGCCGGAAGATCTGATCAAGTTCGGCCTGATTCCTGAACTGATCGGTCGTCTGCCGGTGGTGGCTACGCTCGGCAAACTCGACGAAGTCGCGTTGATGAAGATCCTCGTCGAACCGAAGAATGCTCTGGTGAAGCAATACCACAAGCTGTTCAATATGGAACGCGTCGAGCTCGAAATTCGCCCGGCTGCGTTGCAGGCCGTTGCACGTAAGGCGATCCGTCGCAAGACGGGCGCTCGCGGCCTGCGTTCCATCCTGGAACAGGCGTTGCTTGATGTCATGTACGATTTGCCGCAGATGAAAGGTGTTAGCAAGGTCATCATCGACGACAACGTGATTGACGGCGACGGGAAACCCCTGCTGATCTACGAAGACGCGCCCAAAGTGGCGGGTTCGAACTGATCGGCTTTCGGGTTCTGCAAAAAAAGCCGTTCATGGCAACGTGAACGGCTTTTTTCGTTTATCGTGTGGTCAGGATGGTTGTTTTCACTATGGAGTCACTGAACCTTCGGAGTCACTGAACTTTTCCCACACGCGGAGGCTTGCAATCTTTTCTGCTGGCCTCACCTATCGAACGAACTGATTCCACTCATGGGGAAATGAAATGTCAGGAACCCAACTCCTTCCGCCGGAACGCATTACGCTCCCGCTGCTCCCGCTGCGTGACGTAGTCGTCTTCCCGCACATGGTGATTCCGCTCTTCGTAGGCCGCCCGAAGTCGATCAAGGCTCTCGAAGCAGCGATGGAAGGCGGCAAGCACATCATGCTCGTCGCCCAGAAAACGGCTGCGAAAGATGAGCCGACCGAAAAGGACATGTACGAAGTAGGGTGTATCGCCAACATCCTGCAAATGCTGAAGCTGCCCGATGGCACCGTTAAGGTGCTCGTCGAAGGCTTGCAGCGCGCGAAAACGCTTTCCATCGAAGAACAGGAAACGCAGTTCTCGTGCGAAGTCATGCCGCTCGAACCCGACCACGCCGACAGCGCTGAAACTGAAGCGCTGCGCCGCGCGATCGTGTCGCAGTTCGACCAGTATGTGAAGCTGAACAAGAAGATCCCGCCGGAGATCCTGACGTCGCTGTCGGGCATCGACGAGGCTGGCCGCCTGGCCGATACGATCGCGGCGCATCTGCCGCTCAAGCTCGACCAGAAGCAGCACATCCTCGAAATGTTCCCGGTGATCGAGCGCCTCGAGCATCTGCTCGCGCAACTCGAAGCCGAGATCGACATCCTGCAGGTCGAAAAGCGCATCCGTGGGCGTGTGAAGCGCCAGATGGAGAAGAGCCAGCGCGAGTACTACCTGAACGAACAGGTCAAGGCGATCCAGAAGGAACTGGGCGAAGGCGAAGAAGGTGCGGATCTCGAGGAACTCGAGAAGCGCATCACGGCTGCCCGCATGCCGAAGGAAGCCAAGAAGAAGGCCGACGCCGAGCTGAAGAAGCTCAAGCTGATGTCGCCGATGTCGGCTGAGGCGACCGTTGTGCGTAACTACATTGATACGCTGATCGGCTTGCCGTGGCGCAAGAAGAGCAAGGTCAACAACGACCTCTCGAATGCGGAACGCGTGCTCGACGAAGACCACTTCGGTCTCGAGAAAGTGAAGGAACGCATTCTCGAGTATCTCGCTGTTCAGCAACGTGTCGACAAGGTCAAAGCGCCGATCCTGTGCCTCGTTGGGCCCCCGGGTGTCGGTAAGACGTCGCTGGGTCAGTCGATCGCTCGCGCTACGAACCGCAAGTTCGTGCGTATGGCGCTCGGCGGCGTGCGCGACGAAGCCGAGATTCGCGGTCACCGTCGTACGTACATCGGTTCGATGCCCGGCAAGATTCTGCAAAGCCTGACCAAGGTCGGCGTGCGCAATCCGCTCTTCCTGCTCGACGAAGTCGACAAGATGGGCCAGGATTTCCGCGGCGATCCGTCCTCGGCTCTGCTGGAAGTGCTCGATCCGGAACAGAACCATACGTTCGCCGATCACTACGTCGAAGTCGACTTCGATCTGTCGGACGTGATGTTCGTGGCAACGTCGAACTCGCTGAACATTCCGCCGCCGCTGCTCGACCGGATGGAAGTGATTCGTCTATCGGGTTATACGGAAGACGAGAAGGTCAGCATCGCGCAACGTTATCTTTTGCCAAAGCAGAAGAAGAACAACGGCCTCAAGGATGGCGAGGTCGATGTAACGGAAACCGCGATCCGCGACATCATTCGTTACTACACGCGTGAAGCGGGCGTTCGTTCGCTCGAACGTGAAATTTCGAAGATCTGCCGCAAGGTCGTGAAGATGCTTCTGCTGAAGAAGGCGGAAGGCGCGGTGACGGTCGACGGCAGCAATATCGATACGTTCCTCGGCGTGCGCAAGTACGACTTCGGTCTGGCCGCGAAGGAAAATCAGGTTGGCCAGGTCACGGGTCTTGCGTGGACGGAAGTGGGCGGCGATCTGCTGACCATCGAAGCCGCGGTGATGCCGGGTAAGGGCAATGTGATTCGCACGGGCTCGCTCGGCGACGTGATGAAGGAATCGGTCGAAGCTGCGCGCTCGGTGGTCCGCTCGCGTTCGCGCCGTCTGGGTATCAAGGACGAAGCGTTCGAGAAGCAGGATATTCACATTCACGTGCCGGAAGGCGCGACGCCGAAGGACGGTCCGTCAGCCGGTATCGCGATGACGACCGCATTGGTGTCGGTGTTGACCGGTATTCCGGTTCGTGCCGATGTCGCGATGACGGGCGAAATCACGTTGCGTGGCGAAGTCCTGCCGATCGGCGGCCTGAAGGAAAAACTGCTGGCAGCGCATCGCGGCGGTATCAAGCTGGTGCTGATTCCGGAAGAAAACGTCAAGGACTTGACGGAGATTCCGGACAACGTGAAGAACGCCATCGAAATCATGCCGGTCCGCTGGATCGACAGAGTGCTCGAACTGGCGCTCGAACGTGTGCCGCAGGCGTTGCCGGAAGAAGAGCCTAAGCCCGCTACGCCTGTCGCGGCGGCTGAACCGGGCAAAGACGCCGGTGCAACAGAAGTCGTGAAGCACTAAGCTGGTCAGTAGCGAAAGCTGTTTGCTGTACAAAAACCCGCGGCCTCGGTCGCGGGTTTTTTATTGCCTGCGAGATGCATGAAATCACGCTTGGAACACAAGCAATCCCACTTTTTGAGTAAAGGACGTTCTGAGCCGGCGACTGGTTGTGCGTGCATCGATCCATAGCAAGATCTGGTGACAGAGGCCACCCTCCAGAAGCGCTTAAATCAGGCTCAACCCCGCTTGACACAAGGGTTTCGGCCAATTCTAATGAGTCGGCTCGGCGTTACCCGCCGGCCACGTGATGCCAGGCGCTACAGAGCGCCGTCACGATTGCCACAAACATTCTCGGGGGTTGGAATGAATAAGACGGAATTGATCGATCACATTGCGCAGCAAGCCGATATTTCGAAAGCCGCGGCAGGCCGCGCACTCGACGCGGTGATCGGTGGGGTCAAAGGTACGTTGAAGAAGGGTGGTTCGGTGACGCTGGTGGGTTTCGGTACCTTTGCCGTGGGCAAGCGTACCGCGCGTACGGGACGCAATCCGCGTACCGGCGCCGCCATCAAGATCAAGGCAGCGAAGGTCCCTAAATTTAGGCCTGGCAAAGCTCTGAAGGATGCGCTAAACTAATGGGCTTGCTGCTTGAGGAATTGCAGGTTCGTTAGAAAGAAGTGCGACGAATCCTGCGTGATCTGTGTAACTTGGCGTCGCACTAGTTGATACGCAAGTTGATCAATCAGGCAGCAAAAGCAGGAGCACGCTGAATCGCGAAACGGGTGCTTAGCTCAGTTGGTAGAGCGGCGCCCTTACAAGGCGTAGGTCGGGAGTTCGAGCCTCTCAGCACCCACCAGTTTCAGATTCGGCAAAGTGGTTCTGTTTAGTACAGTGCAGTATAAGGAGTGGTAGTTCAGTCGGTTAGAATACCGGCCTGTCACGCCGGGGGTCGCGGGTTCGAGTCCCGTCCACTCCGCCAGTATCCACGAAAGGCGAACTCCGGTTCGCCTTTTTTATTGCCCGCTGTTGTAAGATCGGGCGTTCTGTTTTTGGCACTCCCTCACGCATGCTCGATTTTTTCCGCAATCACAAACGCCTGATGATGTTCATGCTCATCCTCGTCATTGTGCCGGGGTTGGGTTTTGTGGGTATTCAAGGCTTCCGCGGCTTCTTTGACGAAAGTGCAAACGTCGCCAGCGTCAACGGCCACAAGATTACTCGCGCAGAGTATGACGACGCGATGCGTCAGCAACTCGACCGCGCCCGTCAAATGCTCGGTGCGCAGTTCGACATGAAGTCGTTTGATACGCCTGCGCGCCGTAGCGAAATGCTCGACGGTCTGATCGAGCAGCGCGTGCTGGCCGATGAAACACAGCGCCTGCATCTGACCGCGTCTGACGACGCCGTGCGCCGTGTGCTGCTGAACGATCCGGTGATCTCGTCGCTGAAGAATCCTGACGGCTCGATCGACGTCGATCGCTACAAGCAGTTGCTCGCGATGCAGGGCATGACGCCTGATCAATACGACGAACGCGTGCGCTACAGCATTGCCACACAGCAGTTGCCGGCAAGCATTCAAGGCAGCGCCTTTACGTCGAAGACGCTCGCACAGCATCTCACTGAGCTCGCCGAACAGCAGCGCGAAGTGCAGGGTATTGCGTTCCATCCGCGCGACTATGCAGCGAAGGTGCAGCCCACGGACGCGCAACTTCAGGCCTATTACGACGCGCATCGTAACGACTTCGCCACGCCCGCCACGGCAACGATCCAGTACCTTGTGATGTCGCCGGCAACGTTGTCCGCTGCCGTGCAGCCGAGCGATGCCGATCTGAAAAAGTACTACGACGACAACATCGCGCATTACCGCACGGACGGTCAGGTGCGCGCGAGCCACATCCTGATCGCCGCGCCGAAAGATGCAAGCGCGGCTGACAAGGCCAAGGCAAAGCAGAAGGCCGATGAGGTGCTCGCACAGGTCAAGGCGCATCCGGACCAGTTCGCGCAGATCGCGCAGCAGAATTCGCAGGATCCGGGTTCGGCCTCGAAGGGTGGTGATCTGGGGTACTTCGGTCGCGGCATGATCGCTGGCGGCCAGGCATTCGACGACGCTGTGTTCGGTCTCAAGAAAGACGAAGTCAGCGGCATCGTGCAGACCGACTTCGGCTATCACATCGTCAAGGTCACGGACGTGAAGCCGGCCGTCACCAAGCCGTTCGACGAAGTGAAAGACCAGATCGCAAAAGACCTGAAAACGCAACTGGCGAGCAAGGCATTCAGCGACGACTCGGAAGGCTTCACGTCGATCGTCTACGAGAAGGCGAAGAGCCTGCAGCCCGCTGCCGACAAGTACAAGCTGCAACTGCAAACGGCCACGGTCACGCCGCAGCCGGATCCGAAGCTGCCACCTGACAGCCCGCTGAATAACGCGAAGTTTTTGGCTGCCGTGTTCGCAAGCGACGCGACTACCGCGCGCAACAACACGCAAGCGATCGACGTCGGCGGCAACGCGCTGATCGCGGCGCACGTGACCGATTACAAGGCTGCAGCCGTGCCGGCGCTCGACGCCGTCAAGGACGCCGTGCGTCAGAAAGTGATCGCCGTGCAGTCGAACGAGGCCGCTCACAAGGACGGCATTGCGAAGCTGGCAGACTTCGACAAGTCGAAGTCCACGGCGGGCTTCTCGTCGCCGCTGAAGGTTTCGCGCAACGACGCGCAAGGCGTGCCGCCGGTTGCATTGAGTGCAATCTACAAGGCCGACGCGCAAAAGTTACCTGCGTACGTTGGCGTGGACCTCGGCGACGACGGTTATGCGATCTATCGCGTGAACGCGGTCGTTGCAAGCGCACCGATCGATCCGCAGCGTCTGGCTGCTGCGCAGCAACAGATTGCGCAGGTCGATGCGCAATCCGACGCGGAGGCTTACGTTGAAGCGGTGCGTGCCCGTTCGAAGGTGAAGTTCTACGGCTCGCTCGACAGCAGCAATGCGCAGGCGAGCGGCGAATAGACCCAAGCAAACACGAACAAACACGAGCGTGAGCGCGCAAGCAGGTAAAGCGCGCAACCACAAAAAAGCCCCGCAAATGCGGGGCTTTTTCATTTGACGCGTGCAAGCGCGTCAAACGGTCCGCGCTCGGAGCGCGGCTTGCTATGCCGTCAGCCGCCTAGAGGCAAGCGCTGATCGAACTGGTGGCGTCGCTGCCCGCCGCGCCATTGGCGCGGAAGCCGACCCATGAGCCCGGGCCGCTGTAGGAGGGCCGTACGACGGCGGCTGCGCCGTTAGGCGGCTGTTGGCCCGGCACATAGACATCCATTGCCTGATCGTTAGCCATGGTGTCTTGCGCCACGACCTGCTGTTGCGAACTATCGGCCCATTTTTGCGCGATGCACGTTGCGACGGCCTTCGGCGGCTGCTGGCTTTGGCCCACGGATTGGACACCTGCCGGCGGTTGAGCGGCGCATGCAGAAATTGCCACGGTCAAAGCGATTAACGGTAAATATTTCACGTTATCTCCTCAGAAGTCGCTCAGAATCGAGCCGGGTTGCGCGGGATTACGAAAGTTGGAGCGATCTTGCCGATCCGCGCTCCCCAATTACCGGAAACAAGTTGTTAGCGAGCTTTTCAGTGCGGCGAACTTGTGCGAAGGAGTGGCTTGATAGCCGGCCACACGTTGTTGAGTAGCACTGGCTGTGCCTGCTGCGTGGGATGGATCTGATCCGCCTGAAACATTTCCGGTTTGTCGGCGATGCCGGCTAGCAGGAAAGGCACCAACGGCACGCGCAATTGCTTCGAGAGTTCGCCGTACAGGCCGTGGAACTTTTGCGTGTAGTCGGGGCCGTAATTGGGTGGTACGTACATGCCGATCAGTACGACCTTCGCGTGGCCTTGTTGAGCCTGTTCGATGATCGTGCGCAGGTTGTCTTCGGTTGTTGCGAGCGGCACGCCGCGCAACGCGTCGTTGGCGCCGAGTTCGACGATCACGATGCTCGGCTTGAGCCGCTGCAGGAGCGCCGGCAAGCGGGCCCGGCCGCCGCTCGTGGTGTCGCCGCTGATGCTCGCGTTGGCGACGCTATAATCGATTCGCTCATCGGTGAGGCGCTGGCGCATCAAGGCAACCCAGCCAGTGTCGCGGGGCAAGCCGTATTCGGCCGAGATGCTGTCGCCGAGCACGACGATCACCGGCTTGGCCTGTTCGGGCGGGTTGGCCGCATAGGCTGGGAAGGGCAGCGAAAACAGGGTTGCGGCCAGCACGGCCGGGCCGAATGCGGTAGTCAGCGCCGTCGCTACGGCGCGCACTTTCAACCT
Source organism: Paraburkholderia sediminicola (assembly GCF_902859805.1). Taxonomy (GTDB): domain Bacteria; phylum Pseudomonadota; class Gammaproteobacteria; order Burkholderiales; family Burkholderiaceae; genus Paraburkholderia; species Paraburkholderia sediminicola. Next base: position 154,961 of record NZ_CADIKC010000006.1, read on the forward strand.
ACGCTTCACCATGCTAAACAAAACTGATCCAGTCATTGAAGTGCGGGGTTTGTGCAAGAAGGTTAAGGATGCAACAGGCGAACTGACGATTCTCGAGGACATCGATCTTGCTATCGATGCCGGCAGCAGTGTGGCGATCGTCGGTGCATCCGGGTCGGGCAAGTCTACGCTGCTCGGCTTGCTCGCAGGATTGGACAGCGCAAGCTCGGGCTCGGTTCGGCTGCTCGGCCGCGAGCTCACCGAACTGGACGAAGACGAGCGCGCCGCGTTGCGCAGCGGCTCGGTCGGTTTCGTGTTCCAGTCGTTTCAACTGATGCCGCATTTGACGGCGCTCGAAAACGTCACGCTTCCGCTCGAATTGCAAGGCGGCATCGGTACGCGTGAGGCTGCGGCGCGTGCGCGCGGATTGCTGGAGCAGGTGGGACTCGCCAAGCGCACTGCGCACTATCCGAAGCTGCTGTCCGGTGGCGAACAGCAGCGGGTCGCGCTCGCGCGTGCCTTTGTCACCCATCCGGCGATTCTCTTCGCCGACGAGCCGACGGGCAGTCTCGATGCAGCCACCGGTCACGCGGTGATCGATCTGATGTTCGAAATGAACCGTGCGAACGGCGCCACGTTGATCCTCGTCACGCACGACGTCGAGTTGGCGCGCCGCTGCGATACGACGGTGACCATCGAAGCGGGACGTCTGGCCTGAGAGAACCCTGCCAGCCAGGCGTCAATCGTCACGCGTTCGAATAAAGCAAAGCGGGCCACAGGGGCCCGCTTTGCTTTTACATCTCATGCAACTCGACAACGCAACGCCGCTAAGCACGCGTGCGTGAGCAATCGGCGTAGGCGGCACGGGCAAGCGCGCCGCTCACGCTCATCGCTTCAACGCAGCACGCGCCCGCGCGATCAACGCCGATGTCGACGAGTCATGCTTCTTCTCATCGACGCTTGCCGACGTCAGATCCGCCTCGACCACCTTGCCGAGGATCTTGCCCAACTCGACACCCCACTGATCGAACGGGTTGATGTTCCACACCGAGGCCTGCACCAGCACCTTGTGCTCGTACAGCGCGATCAATGCGCCGAGCGAACGCGCGGTGAGTGCATCGACCAGCAATGTGCTCGTCGGACGGTTGCCCGGAAACACCAGATGCGGCGCGAGTTCCGGCTTGTCCGCACCGGCAACCTTCTTCGCTTCCTCGAGCGTGCGGCCGAGCATCAGCGCTTCGCTTTGCGCGAAACAGTTCGCGAGCAGCTTCGGATGATGGCTGACGAGCGGATGCTCCGGCGTCAACACGGCGACGAAGTCGATCGGCACGATCGTCGGGCCCTGATGCAGCATCTGGAAAAACGCATGCTGACCGTTCGTGCCCGGTTCGCCCCAGGTCACGGCGGAGGTCGGATAGTCGACCATCACGCCATCGAGGCGCGCCGACTTGCCGTTGCTCTCCATTTCGAGCTGCTGCAGGTACGACGGCAGGAAATGCAGCGCTTCCGAATACGGCGCGACCAGGTAGCTTTGCGAGCCGAAGAAGTTGCGATACCAGATGCCGATCATGCCGAGCAGCACCGGCAGATTCTTCTCAAGCGGTGCGTCGCGGAAATGCTGGTCCATCTCGTTCGCGCCGGCCAGCAGTTCGTCGAACTGTTTCGGACCGATCGCGATCATGATCGACAAACCCACGGCCGACCACAGCGAATAACGCCCGCCGACCCAGTCCCACATCTCGAACACATTCTCTTTCGCGATACCGAACTTGACTACCTCGGCCGGGTTCGCCGACACGCCGACAAAGTGCTTCGCCAGCGCACTCTCCGGGCAGCCTTTCTCGATGAACCAGTCGCGCAGCGAGCGCGCATTGGTCATCGTTTCGAGTGTGGTGAAAGTCTTGGAGACGATGATCGCGAGCGTCTCTTCGGGATCGATCTGCTGCATCACGTTGTACAGATCCGCACCATCCACGTTCGACACGAAGTGCGTGGTGATCTCCGGCGTGGCCAGATGATGCAGTGCGTGCACGACCATCTTCGGCCCGAGGTCCGAGCCGCCGATGCCGATGTTCACGACGTAGCGAATGCGCTTGCCGGTATAGCCGGTCCACTCGCCGCTGCGGACCTTGTCGGCGAACGCGGCCATCTTCGCGCGCTCCGCCTGGATTTCCGCATGGAACGGCGCCTTCGGATCAGTGGCGCGCAGCGCGGTGTGCAAGGCGGCACGGCCTTCGGTCGGATTGACGACTTCGCCCGCGAACATCGCGTCGCGGCGCTTCTCGACGCCGGCTTCGCGCGCGAGTTGCACCAGCAGTTTCAGGGTTTCGTCGGTGATGCGGTTCTTCGAAAAATCGGCCACGAGACCGCCGCCCGCGAACGCAAAGCGCTCAGCACGGGTAGGGGCGGGATCGTTCTCGGGGGCGAACCAGTCGCGCATGTGCGCATCGCGAATCTTCTCGTAATGCGTTTGCAGCGAGGACCAGGAGGGGAGCGAGTTCTGCGTCATAGCGTCCGTCTAACGAAGGGGCACGAAGAAAGGCGCGCGCGTGAAGCGCTGCCGAGGATGATGCAACGATGCTGTTAGAGCGATGCCGAGCGGTGGGGTTCGTAGTGGGTTGCGGGGAAACTTCGCAAGCCCGCCCGGAGATCGGACGGCCCACCGAAATTTCGCCGTAACCCGCGATGAATCCGACGCGCGGCGCGGTCAATCAGTATAACGGCCTTGTGTGACGGGTGGCAGCGGTTTGGGCGTCCCATGCAAACTGTGGGATGAGGCGTCACGTTCAGGACGCCCCGTTTGAGGCGCTGCATGGGGCGCTTCATTCACCCGCGGATTCATGCACCCGTTGCCGGATAGAACATACGGTTGAGCAGCGTCCGCACCATCGGGGCGAGTTCGCCCGCCGTCAAACCGGCTGGGCCGTGGCCTTGCGCGCTCAGCGTGTCCGCGGCGAGGCCGTGCAGATAGACGCCCGCCAGCGTGGCTTCGTAACGCGGCAGATGCTGGGCGAGCAGTGCGCCGATGATGCCGCCGAGCACGTCGCCGGTGCCGCCTGTTGCGAGGGCGGCATTGCCGGTTGGATTGATCGCGACGCGGCCGTCCGGCGCGGCGATAACCGTGCCCGTGCCTTTCAGCACGACCACCGCGGCAAAGCGCGCAGCCAGTGCCCGCGCGGCGGCGAGGCGGTCGCGTTGCACGCCTCGCGCATCCGTGCCAAGCAGGCGCGCGGCTTCCAGCGGATGCGGCGTGAGCACGCAAGGATCGCCTTGTACGCCGCGCGCGGTGACTTCGGCCGCGAGCGATGGGTCGGTTGAAATCAGATTGAGTGCATCTGCGTCGAACAGTTTGGGTACGTCGAGCTGCAGCACGTCGTGCATGACACGCGTGGCGATGTCGCGCTGACCCATGCCGCAACCGACGGCGAGCGCGTCCATTTTGTCGAGCGGCAGATTGTCGATCGCATGCAGCATCAGTTCGGGATGCGGCGGATCGTAGGGCGGGGCGCCGTCGCCGAGCAAGGCAACATGCACTTTGCCGGCGCCGGTGTAGAGCGCCGCGCGCGAGGCGAGGATCGGCGCGCCGCACATGCCGGTGTCGCCGCCGACCACGGCGAGGCTGCCGAAAGTGCCCTTGTTGGTGGCGAAATCGCGCGGCGGCAGGAAGTCGGCGAACAGATCCGGCGCGTTGAGTTGCACGGCCGTGCGGCTGGTGCTGTCAATGCCGATCGGCGCCACCGTTACCGTGCCGGCAAGATCGCGCCCCTGCGCGGTGAAGAGGCCGGGCTTTGCCCCGATGAAGGTGATCGTGTGGGTGGCGTGGACTGCGGCACCGTCGTTCTGGTTTTCGCCCTGGTTCTGTTTCTCACCGACGACCGTGCCGGTGTCGCTGTCGAGGCCGCTTGGCGTATCGAGCGCCAGCACGCCGCCTCGTCTGGACTTTGCTTTCGTGCGTTGTGAAAGCTGGCGGGCGATGGCGGCAAAGACGCCTTCCAGAGGGCGGGTCAGACCGATACCGAACATGCCGTCCACCAGCCATGTATAGCTTTCCAGCGATGCCGGCGGTGTCGACGTCATGGCTACGCCTGCCGCGCGGGCGGTGTCGAGCGCCCAGCGGGCGTCGTCCGGCTTGACCTCAAGCGGCATGCAAAGGTCCACGGCGATGCCTGCCCTGTGCAGTTCCGCGGCCACGATCAATGCGTCACCGCCGTTGTTGCCCGGGCCGGCTATGACCCATACCTTGTGCTTCGATTTTTCGATCGATGTGTCGCGGGTGATCAGCTCTTGCAGATAGCTCGCGGCTGCTTTGCCGGCGCGAGACATCAAGGTGTGCTGAGGCAGTGCCGCCGCGGCCTGGGTTTCAAGGATGCGCAGATCGGTCAGCGAGAGCAGCGGCAACGCCCGGTTATGCGGGCTGATTAGCGTCGGGAGCGTGGATTCGGGCACTGTCATGGCGAGGCTTGGAGTTCACCTTGGGCAAGGTGAGGAAGCGTTGGGAGCCACTATGGTAGTGCCGATACGCTCCCGCCGCGCCGTTTACTGGAATCGGTCCGCGCGCAGTGCAGCCAGCGTGTCCGCGGGAACGTCGGGGGTCTTGTCCGAGATCAGGTCGGCGATCAGTTTGCCCGCTCCGCATGCCAGACCCCAACCGGCCGGCCCGTGCCCGGCATTCACGAACAGACGCGGATGAAGCGCATTGCCGACCACCGGCAAACCGTCCGGTGACAGCAGTTTTACGCCTTCCCACGGCAAAGCCGCGGAGATCCGGGCAGCGCCCGGAATCCAGTCGTGCGTCGCCTGGCCAAGCAGCGCCAGCGCTTCCTTTGTCAACGTTTCGCCGAGCGGCTTGTCGACCTGCCCGGCGCTTTGCAAAACCGCGCCGCCTGCAATCCGCAGGCGATGATTCATGCGGCTGACCGTAATCCGCTTGACGGCGTCGACAATCGCGACATGCGGCGCGCATTCTTCATGCGCGATCGGCGCCACCAGGTTATGCAGGCGCAGCGGATGCAACGGCAGCCGTAGCCCAAGGCGTTCGAGCAGCGGCAGACTGCCGTAACCGGCAGCCACGACGATAGCGTCGGCATTGATCACGTCGACTTCGCGCGAACGCGAAGCCATGCCCGGCCGCGGCGCCAGTTCCACCGCGGGGCGCTGACCCTCGAGGCGGATCGCCGAGACTTCGCAGCCCAGCATGAATTGCACGCCGCCTTGCGTATCGAGGGTCTGCTTGATCAGTTTCGCGAAAAGCGGGCAGTTGGCCGTGCGCTCATGGTCGAACAGCACGCCACCGGCGAATTCCGGCTCGGTCCGCACGGAATGCTCGAACGCGGCGCATTCGGCCGGCGTGAGCACATGGTGCGGGACTTCGTATTGGCGCAGCAGATCAAGCGCGGTCTGGGTCTGTTGCCATTCCTGCGCGGAACGCACCAGGTAGAGCAGGCCGCTCGCCTGTTCGAATTCGAGCCCGAAACGTGCTTCGATATCCGCCATCGCTTCGCGCGATGCTTCAATCAATGGACGCAGCCGCGCGTACTGGCGGCTGAACGCCTCCGGCTCCTGCAAAGCGGTCAGCTGCTTGACGAACTGGCGCACCGGCCCGTTAAAGCCGGTCTTGCTGATCACGCCGTTTTTGGCGGCCTGACGGCTCGCCATGAAAGTCGGGCCGAACCAGACGTCGAGCGGGGTTGGCAGCACGGTGCCGCCGTGCCCGTAGGTCGCGCCTTGCGCAACGGTTGCGTGGCGCTCGACGACGCATACCCGGTGACCGGCCGCGCGCAGTTGATAAGCGGTGGCGACGCCCACAATCCCGCCGCCAATGACGATGACATCCATGATCTGATTCGATTTGCCGGCGGGACGCCGAAACGCCGCGTTCCCGTTAGGCGTGGCATGCGGCGCACTGCCCGGGATTGCTCAGGCTGCTCGCGCCGATCTGGTGAAAGGGCGAATGATAGCAGTCAAAACGCCAGACCGGCCACGCAGACCCCGCCAAAACCCTGGTGAGAAGCCCGTTGGAAGGCCGTTCCCGGGGTATAATCTCGGACTTCCTTTCCGCCTCACGTCGCCTTCACGCGCGACTCATCGGCATCACTCATCGGCATCATTAGCGACGCAACGTCAAGTCCATGGCCCACTTCTCGTGTTTCCCCGGCGCTTCGGCCCTTTCCGATTTCCGTCAAACCCGCCTGCTCGAGACGCTTACGCGCATCGACGCCAACATCACCGGCGTGCGCGGGCAGTATCTGCACTTCGTCAATGCGCAAAATCCGCTGTCCGCGGAAGACAACGCGAAGATCGAAGCGCTGATGCACTACGGCGATCCGCTCGAAGAAACCAAAGAGCGCGGCGCGGCCGAAACCTTCCTCGTGGTGCCGCGCTTCGGCACGGTGTCGCCGTGGGCCAGCAAGGCAACCGATATTGCTCACCTCTGCGGTCTCACGCAGGTGCGCCGTATCGAGCGCGGCGTCGAATACACGGTCACGCTGAAAAGCGGCCTGCTGGGCGGCAAGAAGGCGCTCTCCGACGACGCTCGCGCGGCCGTCGCCGCAGCGCTGCACGATCGCATGACCGAAAGCGTGTCGCCCTCGCGCGATCACGCGCTGCATCTGTTCGACGAACTGCCGGCCAAGCCGCTGCAAACCGTCGACGTGTTGAGCAACGGCCGCGGCGCGCTGGAAGTGGCGAACACGGAACTGGGCCTCGCGCTCGCCGACGACGAAATCGACTACCTCGTCGACGCCTTCACGAAACTCGGCCGCAACCCGACCGACGTCGAACTGATGATGTTCGCGCAGGCCAACAGCGAACACTGCCGCCACAAGATTTTCAATGCGGATTGGACGATCGACGGCGAGAAGCAGGACATCTCGCTGTTCAACATGATCCGCAACACCGAGAAGCTGAACCCGCAAGGCACGATCGTCGCGTATTCGGACAACTCGGCGATCATGGCGGGCGGCGTGGCTGAGCGCTGGTTCCCGCGCACGCCGGCGGAAGCTGGCTCGCTGCCCGAACACTACCGCCGCAACGTCGAACTGACGCACACCTTGATGAAGGTGGAGACGCACAACCACCCAACCGCAATCTCGCCGTTTCCGGGCGCATCCACGGGCGCGGGCGGTGAAATCCGCGACGAAGGCGCGACGGGCCGCGGCGCGCGTCCGAAGGCGGGTCTGGCGGGCTTCACGGTGTCGAACCTGGAATTGCCGGACGGCGTCGAAGCATGGGAAAACGCCCGTGACGCCGCGCAGCCGCTCGCGCATCGCAATCCGGACGACAAGCACGAAGCCTATGGTCGTCCTGACCGCATCGCGTCGCCGCTGCAAATCATGATCGATGGCCCGCTCGGCGGCGCCGCGTTCAACAACGAATTCGGCCGGCCGAATCTGGGCGGCTATTTCCGCGCGTACGAGCAGAACGTTGCGGGTCTGGTGCGCGGCTATCACAAGCCGATCATGATCGCCGGCGGCATCGGCAATATTTCGGACCAGCACACGCACAAGCACGATCTGCCGGAAGGCTCGCTCCTGATCCAGATCGGCGGCCCGGGAATGCGCATCGGCATGGGCGGCGGCGCCGCCAGCTCGATGGCGACCGGCACCAACACGGCCGAACTCGATTTCGACTCGGTCCAGCGCGGCAATCCGGAGATCGAGCGCCGTGCGCAGGAAGTGATTAACGCGTGCTGGCAGCTCGGCGAGAAGAACCCGATTCTGAGCATTCACGACGTGGGTGCGGGCGGCCTGTCGAACGCGTTCCCGGAAGTGGTGGACGGCGCCAGCAAGGGCGCGATCTTCGATCTGCGCAAGATCCAGCTGGAAGAGAGCGGTTTGTCGCCGCGCGAAATCTGGTCGAACGAGGCGCAGGAGCGTTACGTCCTCGCGATTGCGCCCGCCGATCTGCCGGCTTTCCAGGCTATGTGTGAGCGCGAGCGCTGCCCGTTCGCGGTGGTCGGCACGGCTACGGCCGAACGTCAGCTGAAGGTGATCGATTCCGAATCGAACAAGGACGCCGCGCACGAACCGGTCGACATGCCGATGGAAGTACTGCTCGGCAAGGCGCCGCGCATGCATCGCGACGTGAAGCGCGTCGAACAGAAGCTCGAGCCGGTGGATGTCACCGGCATCGCGTTGTCGGAAGTCGCGGTCAGCGTGCTGCGTCACCCTACGGTTGCCAGCAAGTCGTTCCTGATCACGATCGGCGACCGCTCGGTGGGCGGCACGACCGCGCGCGATCAGATGGTCGGGCCGTGGCAAGTGCCGGTGGCTGACGTCGCTATCACGACGATGGACTACGCGGGCTTCCGCGGCGAAGCGATGACCATGGCCGAGCGTACGCCGCTCGCCGTGATCAACGCGCCGGCGTCGGGCCGCATGGCGGTCGGCGAGGCGGTCACCAACATCGCGGCGGCGCCGATTGCGTCGCTCGACAAGCTCAAGCTGTCGGCAAACTGGATGGCCGCATGCGGCGCAGCGGGCGAAGACGCCGCGCTGTACGACACGGTCAAAGCCATCGGCATGGAGCTGTGCCCGGCGCTCGGCATCAGCATTCCGGTGGGCAAGGATTCGCTGTCCATGCGCACCAAGTGGGAAGACCGTGGCGTGGCCAAGGAAGTGGTCGCGCCGGTCTCGCTGATCATCTCGGCATTCGCGCCGGTCGAAGACGTGCGCAAGCACCTCACGCCGCAACTGCGCAGCGCGAACGGAACGGATGGTGTGGGCGACTCCGTGCTGATCGCGATCGACCTTGGCCGCGCCAAGCATCGTCTGGGCGGCAGTATCCTCGCGCAAGTCACGCAGCAGGTCGGCGATACGGTGCCGGACGTCGACGATCCGGAAGATCTGAAGCGTTTCTTCACCGCGATCCAGTCGCTCAATAGCGACGGCAAGCTGCTCGCGTACCACGACCGCTCGGACGGCGGCTTGTGGGCGACGGTTTGCGAAATGGCGTTTGCGGGTCACGTCGGCGTGTCGTTGAACGTCGACATGCTGGTGCTCGATCCGAACCACGAATCCGATTACGGCGACGCGAAAGACTGGGCGAAGCAGACCAGCGGCCGTCGTGAAGACCGCACGATCCGCGCGCTCTTCACCGAGGAACTCGGCGCCGTGATTCAGGTGCGCGCAGCAGACCGCGATTCGGTGCTGGGCGCATTGCGCGAACACGGTCTGTCGGCGTGCTCGCATGTGATCGGCAAGATCAACGATCGTGACACGATCGAAATTTATCGCGACGCGAAGAAGATCTACGACGCACCGCGTACCGAATTGCATCGCGCGTGGAGCGAAGTGAGCTGGCGTATTTCGCGTCTGCGCGACAACCCGGCTTGTGCCGATGCCGAATACGACGCGCTTTCCGATGCAGCCGATCCGGGCATCTCGCCGGTTCTCACGTTCGATCCTTCTGAAGACGTGGCTGCGCCGTTCATCGGCAAGGGTGCACGTCCGCGTGTGGCAATCCTGCGTGAGCAGGGCGTGAACTCGCACCTGGAAACGGCGTATGCATTCGACCGCGCCGGCTTCGACGCACACGACGTACACATGAGCGACCTGCTGGCCGGCCGCGCCAACCTGGCGGATTTCGCCGGTGCGGTGGCGTGCGGCGGCTTCTCATACGGCGACACGCTGGGTGCCGGTGAGGGCTGGGCGAAGGCGATTCGCTTCAACGCGCAACTCGCCGATATGTTCGCTGCGTTCTTCGGCCGCGAAGATACGTTTGCGCTGGGCATCTGCAACGGCTGCCAGATGATGAGCAGCCTCGCGTCGATGATCCCGGGCGCTGAAGCCTGGCCGAAGTTCACGCGCAACAAGTCGGAGAAATTCGAAGCGCGCTTCTCGCTGGTGGAAGTGCAGGCTTCACCGTCGATCTTCTTCGCCGGCATGGAAGGCTCGCGTATTCCGGTGGCGATTGCCCACGGCGAAGGTTACGCGGACTTCTCGCAGCAAGGCGATGCGTCGAAGGTGGCGGTGGCGATGCGTTTCGTCGATCACCGTGGGCAGGCAACGGAGCAGTATCCGTTCAACCCGAACGGTTCGCCGGACGGCATTACGTCGGTCACGACGCCGGATGGCCGCTTCAGCGTGCTGATGCCGCACACCGAGCGCGTGCATCGCGCGGTGCAGATGAGCTGGCATCCGGAAGGTTGGGGCGAGGGCAGCACGGACGCGAGCCCGTGGTTGCGCGTGTTCCAGAACGCACGTCGCTGGCTGGGTTGATGATGCGATGAGGGCCGCCGCTCGTCGCGGCGGCTCCTTCGCTTTAGCAGAGACGAAGCAATGCATAACCCGCAGCAATAAAAAAACCGCCCGAGGGCGGTTTTTTTATTCCAAAGCAGCAGCGCAAAGCCGCTTACTGAATCTTCGCGTTCTTACGCAGGCCTTCTTCGAACGCCTGCAGCTTTTCCTGCTGGATCTGCTGCACGATCTGCGGACGCACTTGCTCCAGCGGCGGCGGCGTGATGTTGCGCACGTCGTCGACACGGATGATGTGCCAGCCGAATTGCGTGTGCACCGGCGTGTCGGTCATCTGGCCTTTCTGCAGATGCGTGGCCGCGTCCGCGAATTCAGGCACGTAGGCCTTCGGGTCCGACCAGTCCAGGTCGCCGCCGTTCTTGCCCGATCCCGGGTCCTTCGAGAATTGCTTGGCGAGGTCTTCGAAGCTCGCGCCGGCCTTGATCTTGGCGATCAGGTCTTTCGCTTGCTGTTCGTTGTCGACCAGGATGTGGTGCAGGTGATATTCCTTGCCGCCCGCGTCCTTGATCAGCGCGTTGTAGCGTGCGGTGACTTCAGCGTCGGTCGGCGTGTTGTTCTTCACGAAGTCTTCGATCAGCGCGCGCAGCACGACGGTTTGCTGTGCAACCGCGATTTGCGCCTTGATGTCCGGACGATTCGGCAAGCCACGGCGCAGCGCTTCCTGCATCAGGATTTCGCGGTTCACCAGCTCTTCGCGCACGGCCATTTGCAGTTGCGGCGTGTTTTGCTGGCCTTGATGAACCAGTTGATCGATCAGCGCGTCAGCGCGTGCTTTCGGAATCGGCGTGCCGTTCACGACGGCGATGTTCTGTGCGAATGCAGGTGCGGCCGCAAACGCAGCCAGCAATACCCAAAGGCGGGTTTTCTTCAAGGTCATCGAAAGGTTTCCTAGCGGGGCAACAAAGCAAATTCTTCGGGCGTATACGCCGTGATTGCAAGGGCGTGAATGCCGCGCTGCATGGCATCGGCCAGCGCATCATACACCATGCGATGCCGCGCCACGCGGGCTTTCCCGGCGAATGCGGCAGCCACGATCGTGACAGAGAAATGACCGCCGGCGGACGCACCAGCGTGGCCCGCGTGCTGCGCGCTGTCATCCGTGATCCGGATCGAGGCGACCGGCGCGAGCGCCGCGGTAAGACGCGCCTCGATCAGCGCGGCGCGCTCGGCGGTGGTGGCGTGCATGAATACATCGCTCGTCATGTCATTCTTCCTTCATATACTTCGACAGCCACAAACTCTGTCCGACGATGAATACCACCAGGCACCCGGTGGCGCCGAACAGCTTGAAATTGACCCATTGATCGGTCGTGTAGTTGTACGCGACGAACAGGTTCACCAGCCCCAGCAGCACGAAGAAAATCGCCCAGACGATGTTCAGCTTGCCCCAGATCGCGTGCGGCAGCGTGATCTGCTTGCCCATCATCGCTTCGATCAGGTTCTTGTTGAAGGCCAGTTGCGAGACGATCAGCGCGACCGAAAACGCCCAGTACAGCACCGTCGGCTTCCATTTGATAAACGTGTCGTTGTGCAGCACGAGCGTCGCGCCGCCGAACACGGTGACAACGCCGAGGCTCACCCACAGCATCGGATCGACCTTGCGGTGGCGGAATGCCACCCACGCGATCTGCACCAGCGTGGCGACGATCGCCACTGCCGTCGCCGTGAAAATGCCCCAGATCTTGAAGGCGACGAAGAACAGGATGATCGGGAACAGATCGAACAGGAATTTCATTATCTGGTCGGGAATTCGGAGAGTGGGTTGGAGAGTCGGAGAATGGGGGGCGCGGCGCGGGGCGCCCGGTGGCAGGGATGCTGCTAAAACCCGCCGCGGCAGCCGGAAACGGCGCATTGCGCTGTTCGTAGCATGATTGCCGCGCCGGGTCGACCGCCGGATGACCGCTGGGGTGACCGGACTGCAAGCCGGCTGAAGGGTGTCGCGGCCGGCGCGCGCCTGATGACAGACGCCGGTCGCGCATCATTCAACGGGCGCCGGACTCCGCGCTGCGTTACTTGGGCTCGAATTGTAACGCAGCCGAATTGATGCAGTAACGCAGACCGGTCGGCGCCGGTCCGTCTTCGAACACGTGGCCCAGATGCGCGCCGCAGTTCTTGCACTGCACTTCGATGCGCAGCATGCCGTGCGTGCGGTCGGTTTTCTCGGCGATCACCTCGCCGTTAATCGGCTTGAAGTAGCTCGGCCAGCCGCAGCCGGCGTCGAACTTGGTGTCCGATTCGAACAGAGGCGTGCCGCAGCAGACGCAGTCATAGATGCCGCGGTCCCAGTGGTCGTGATAGCGGCCGGTGAAGGGACGCTCGGTGGCCGCGTGGCGCGTCACCTGGTATTCGATGTCGGAGAGCTGATTGCGCCACTCAGCGTCGTCTTTCTGCACGGCGGGGGCGCCGGTGTTGAGGTCGTCGGGCTTGTTCATGGTCGGGGTTCCTGTCTCAAGATTGTTCTGGGGGCTCGTCACGAAGAGCAACTCACTTCCAGCGAGCTGGCCCAATCCGGCGGCAGCCCCGCATACGCTTCGTTTTCCGGCTGCTCGTCGAACGGGCGGCGCAGGACGGCTGCCAAGCGTTCCACTTCGGAGAAGTCCTTCTCTTTCGCCCGGCGGATCGCTGTTTCCGCCAGATGATTGCGAAGTACGAATTTGGGGTTCACACGGTTCATTGCAATGGCGCGCTCGGCGTCGTCGCGTGTTTCTTCGGACAGTCGCGCGCGGTAGTCGTTCACCCACGCGTCGAATGCGGCGCGGTCGAGGAACAGGTCGCGCACCGGTGCGTCGCTGCTTGCATCGTGCTTCGAAATACGCGCCAGATTGCGGAAAGTGAGCGTGAAGTCCGCACGGTTGGCGTGCATTACTTCGAACAGGCGGTTGATCAGGGTGTCGTCACCGTCGCGCTCGATTTCAAGGCCGAGCTTGGCGCGCATGCGTTTTTCCAGCGCCGGCGCGAACCGCTCCTTGAAGCCGCCGAGCACGCGCTGCGCGTCTTCGATCGCCTTGTCCCCGCGCACGCTTTCTTCATGCCGGACGCCCAACAGCGGCAGCAGGCCTTGCGCGAGGCAAAAGAGGTTCCAGTACGCAATTTGCGGCTGCATCTTGTACGCGTAACGGCCCTGCGAGTCGGAGTGATTGCAGATGTAGCCGGCGTCGAAGCCGTCCATGAAACCGAACGGGCCGTAGTCGATCGTGAGGCCGAGGATCGACATGTTGTCGGTATTCATCACGCCGTGGCAGAAGCCCACGGCTTGCCATTCGACCATCAGATCGGCGGTCGAATTCACGGCTTCATTCAGTAGCGCGAGATACGGATCGTCGGTTTCGCGGCAATGCGGATAGAAGCGCTCGATCACGTGGTCGGCGAGCGCGCGCAGCGCATCGACGCGATCGTTCGAATAGAAATGCTCGAAGTGCCCAAAGCGCACGAAACTCGGCGCCACGCGCGTGACGACCGCCGCGGTCTCGACTTCCTCGCGGCGCACCGGCTGGTCGGAGCCGATCACGCACAGCGCGCGCGTGGTCGGAATGCCGAGGTGATGCATGGCTTCAGAACACAGATATTCGCGGATCGACGAACGCAGTACGGCGCGGCCGTCGCCCATGCGCGAATAGGGTGTGCGGCCCGCGCCTTTGAGTTGCAGCTCAAAGCGCTGGCCTTTGTGTTCGACTTCGCCGAGACCGAGCGCGCGGCCGTCGCCGAGCTGGCCCGCCCACACGCCGAACTGATGCCCCGAATACACCGACGCATACGGCAGCGCTTCGGAAGGCCATTCACGCGTGGCGTTGCCTGAAAACAGTTCGGCGAAGCCCGGATCATTCTGGAGCCCAGGCTCTAAACCGAGCAACGCGGCGGTCTCTTCGGAGAACCCGACCACGTACGGCGCACTCAGCGGCGCCGCCGGCAGCCGCGTCAGAAACACGCTGCCGAGCCGCGCGAATGCGCTTTCGGGCGAGGTGATCAGTGCGTCGGAAAGAGCCGCTAAAGGCCCGGATAACCCTGCAATGCTTGGGGAAAACGACATGTTGAGCGCCTCTGGATTAACCGATATTGTAAGTCCGCGCCCGCGGCGGTGCTGGCCAGCTGTTAGCCCAATGTTTGGCCGGACACGCGCCTGCGTGGCGGACGTCTCTTGCCGGAGCGCTTCCGCGCCGCTTCAGAGTACGTTACGCGACCCACTGGAGCGTCCCTTGCGGACTCACCGAAGCGCCGCGTGCGACGCAGCGGAGTGCACGCGGCCCCGAGCTACAACCCAAACGACGCAAACAAGGCGAGGAGACCTCTCTTTATGACGACGCCGCTGCTTGGCCAGATGATGGACGTGCCGCTCACCGTGTCCTCGTTGCTCGCGCATGCCGCGCGGCATTTCGGCGACACCGAGATCGTGTCGCGGCGCATTGAAGGCGACGTGCATCGCTACACCTATCGCGACTGCGAAAAGCGCGCGAAGCAGCTGGCGCAGGCGCTGATCGCGCTCGGCGTCGAACCCGGCGAGCGGGTGGCCACGCTGGCCTGGAACGGCTACCGGCATCTGGAAGCGTATTACGGCACGACAGGCTTCGGCGCCGTGTGTCACACCATCAATCCGCGCCTCTTTCCCGATCAGATCGCCTACATCGTCAACCACGCCGACGACGCTTACGTGCTGTTCGACACTACGTTCGCACCGCTCGTCGACGCGCTCGCGCCGCAGTGCCCCAAAGTGCGCGGCTGGATCGCACTGGCCGACGAAGCGCATCTGCCGGCGATGCAAACGCCGGTGCTGAGCTACGAAACCTTGGTCGAAGCGCAGGACGGGAACTACGACTGGCCGGCTATCGACGAACGGCAGGCATCCTATCTTTGCTATACGTCCGGCACCACGGGTAATCCGAAAGGCGCGCTGTACTCGCACCGCTCGACCGTCCTGCACGCGTTCGGTGCATCGCTGCCCGACGCGATGAGCCTGTCCGCGCGCGACTCCGTGCTGCCGGTCGTGCCGATGTTCCATGTGAACGCGTGGGGCATTCCGCATTCGGCGCCGCTGACGGGGGCGAAGCTGGTCTTTCCCGGCAAGGATCTCGACGGCAAATCGCTGTATGAATTGATGGAAAGCGAGCGCGTCACGTATTCGGCCGGCGTGCCGACCGTGTGGCTCGGCTTGCTCAACTATCTGCGCGAAGCCAAGGTGCGTTTCTCTTCGCTGGACCGCACGGTGATTGGCGGCTCGGCCTGTCCGCCGGCCATGCTGCGAGCTTTCGAAGACGAATACGGCATACAGGTGATCCATGCATGGGGCATGACGGAAATGTCGCCGCTCGGCACCTTGTCGAAACTGACGTGGGAGCAGAGTCAGCGGCCGCTGGCAGAGCAGCGCAAATTGCTCGAAAAGCAGGGGCACGTGCTGTATGGCGTCGATATGAAGATCGTCGGCGAAGACGGGAGCGATCTGCCGTGGGACGGTGTGGCGTTCGGCGATCTGCACGTACGCGGCCCGTGGGTGATCGACCGGTATTTCCGCAAGGACGATTCGCCGCTGGTGGACGGCTGGTTTCCGACCGGCGACGTTGCCACCATCGATCGCGACAGTTTCCTGCACATCACGGATCGCTCGAAAGACGTAATCAAGTCGGGCGGCGAGTGGATTAGTTCGATCGACATCGAGAACGTCGCGATCGCGCATCCGGCGGTGGCCGAAGCCGCGTGCATTGCCTGCGCGCATCCGAAATGGACCGAGCGGCCGTTGCTGGTGGTCGTCAAGCGGGCGGGTTTCGACGTGACGCGCGAGGAACTGCTCGCGTTCTACGACGGCAAAGTTGCCAAATGGTGGATTCCCGATGACGTCGTCTTCGTCGACGAGTTGCCGCATACGGCCACCGGCAAGCTGCAGAAACTCAAACTGCGCGACATTTTCCGCGACCACATCCTGCCGTCCGCGCTGGAAGACGAGAAGGATTGCCCCCTGACTCCGCTTGCCAGGGGAAACCCCGCCTAGAAATAAAACAAACGAGAATTGAACGAGCGTGCTTTTTTGTGTATTCTGCCTGCTGACCCCGGGGAAATCGGCGCTAAAGTCGGACAATGAGCCGACTCGATCAACCGGACAGGCGGCGCGTCATGCGCCGCCTCATCGCACGGAGGCAGGCAGATGGCAGTGGACTACACAACTCATGACGGCGTGGCCGTCATCACGCTGAACAATCCCCCCGTAAACGGGCTCGGCCTCTCGACTCGAGCCGGCATCGTCGAAGGGATCGAGCGCGCGCAGAACGATCCGGCCATCAAGGCGATCGTGCTGACGGGCGCCGGCAAAGCCTTCTCGGGCGGCGCCGACATCACCGAATTCAATACGCCGAAGGCGACCCAGGAGCCGACGCTCCATACGGTTATCAAGGCCGTCGAGGGCAGCGCCAAGCCGGTTATCGCCGCGATTCATAGCGTCGCGATGGGCGGCGGGCTGGAACTGGCGCTCGGCGCGCACTACCGCATCGCCGCACCCGGCGCGCAGATCGCGCTGCCGGAAGTCAAGCTCGGCATCCTGCCGGGCGCGGGCGGCACGCAGCGTCTGCCGCGCGCAATCGGCCTCGAAGCCGCGCTCAATATGATCGTCTCCGGTGCGCCCGTGCTGTCGGAGAAGCTCGCCGATTCAGGCCTGTTCGACGAAGTCGTGGAAGGCGATCTGGCCGAAGCCGCGCTCGCGTTTGCACGCAAGGTCGGCGCGAAAACGGGCCCGCATCCGAAGGTGCGTGACCGCAAGATCGAGCATCCGAACGCGGCCGGTTTCATCCAGTTCACGCGCAATACCGTCGGGGCGATGGCGAAGAATTTCCCGGCGCCGCTGAAGTGCATCGATGCCGTGGAAGCGGGCGTGCAGAACGGTTTCGACAAGGGTCTCGCATTCGAACGCGAATGCTTTGTCGCGCTCGTGCAGACGCCGGAAAGCCACGCGCTGCGTCATGCGTTCTTCGGCGAACGCGCGGCGAGCAAGATTCCCGATGTGCCTTCCGATACGCCGGTGCGCGACATCAAGCAGGTGGCCGTAATCGGCGCCGGCACGATGGGCGGCGGCATCGCGATGAACTTCATCAACGCGGGTATTCCGGTCACGCTGCTGGAAACCAAACAGGAAGCGCTCGATCGCGGCCTCGCCACGATTCGCAAGAACTACGAAGCCACCGTCAAGAAAGGCAAGCTCAAGCCCGAAGCGCTGGAGCAGCGCATGGCCTTGATCACGCCGACACTCTCCTATGACGACCTGAAAAACGCCGACCTGATCGTCGAAGCGGTGTTCGAAGAACTCGGCGTCAAGGAGCAGGTGTTCAAGCGTCTCGACGAAGTGGCGAAGTCCGGCGCAATCCTGGCCTCGAACACGTCGACGCTGGACGTCGACAAGATCGCGGCTTTCACGAAGCGTCCGCAAGACGTGGTTGGCATGCACTTCTTCAGCCCGGCCAACGTGATGAAGCTGCTAGAAGTGGTGCGCGGCAAGGACACGGCGAAAGACGTGCTCGCCACCGTCATGAAGCTCGCCAAGAAGATCAAGAAAACCGCAGTGGTCTCGGGCGTGTGCGACGGCTTCATCGGCAACCGGATGATCGAGCAGTACGTGCGCCAGGCGCTCTTCATGCTCGAAGAAGGCGCATTGCCCGCGCAGGTGGACAAGGCGATCGAGAAGTTCGGCTTCGCGATGGGCCCGTTCCGCATGAGCGACCTGGCCGGCAACGACATCGGCTGGGCGATCCGCAAGCGCCGCTATCAGGAACATCCTGACATGCACTACTCGAAGATCGCCGATCGTCTGTGCGAGACGGGACGCTTCGGACAGAAGACCGGTGGCGGCTGGTACGACTACAAGGCGGGTGACCGCACGGCGTATCCGTCGAAAGTGGTCGACGAGATGATCACGTCGTTCTCGAAGGAAGCCAACGCCGAGCGCCGCAAGATCAGCGACGAGGAAATCGTCGAGCGTCTCGTGTTTGCGCTCGTCAATGAAGGCGCGAAGATTCTCGAGGAAGGCATTGCGTCGAAGGCGTCGGATATCGACATGGTCTATCTGACCGGCTACGGCTTCCCGCTCTATCGCGGCGGTCCGATGCTGTACGCGGATACGGTCGGCCTCTACAACGTGGAGCGCGCGATTCGCCGCTATGCGTCGCGCCCGAATGGCGATGCGTGGCAATTGGCGCCGAGCATCGCGGAGCTGGCGGCCAAGGGCCGTGGGTTCAACGGCTGAAGCGCCGCCGCTCAGGCGAAATGAGTGAAATGAATGAAGTGGGGCGACTGAGCGATCCGCCAGCGCGCCCGCTATCAACATCTGGAAGGACCAGCCAACTGGCATGGGACCGGAGTAAGCACTAAAGCGCTAACTCCGGTCGACATAGGAGAGATGCATGACTGATGCCGTAATCGTATCGACCGCCCGTACGGGCCTCGCCAAATCATGGCGCGGCGGTTTCAACATGACGCACGGAGCGACGCTCGGCGGGCATGTGACGCAGGCCGCCGTCGAGCGCGCGAAGCTGGACCCGGCGCGCATTGAAGACGTGATCATGGGTTGCGCGAATCCGGAAGGCGCGACAGGCATGAATATCGCGCGCCAGATCGCACTGCGCGCGGGTTTGCCGGTTAGCGTGCCGGGCATGACGGTGAACCGCTTCTGTTCGTCTGGTTTGCAAACCATCGCACTGGCCGCGCAACGCGTGATTGCCGGTGAGGGCGATGTGTTCGTCGCGGGTGGCGTGGAATCGATCTCGTGCGTGCAGAACGAGATGAACCGCCACATGGTGACCGAAGGCTGGCTCAGCCAGAACAAGCCGGAAATCTACTGGTCGATGTTGCAGACCGCCGAGAACGTTGCGAAGCGCTACTCGATCTCGAAGGAACGTCAGGACGAATACGGCGTGCGCTCGCAACAGCGTGCCGCGGCGGCACTCGAAGCCGGCAAGTTCAAGGACGAGATCGTGCCGCTGACAGTGCTGGCCGGCGTCGCCGACAAAGCGAGCGGGCGTCTCTTCACGAAGGAAGTCACGGTCAGCGCCGACGAAGGCATTCGTGCCGACACGACGCTCGAAGGCGTGTCGAAGATTCGTACCGCGATGCCGGGCGGCGTGATCACCGCGGGTAATGCGAGCCAGTTCTCGGACGGCGCGTCGGCCTGCGTCGTGATGAACGCGAAAGTCGCGGAGCGCGAAGGGCTGCAACCGCTCGGCATTTTCCGTGGCTTTGCGGTGGCCGGTTGCGAGCCGGACGAGATGGGCATCGGCCCGGTGTTCGCGGTGCCGAAGCTGCTCAAGCAGGCAGGCCTGAAAGTCGAAGACATCGACCTGTGGGAGCTGAACGAAGCGTTCGCAGTGCAGGTGCTGTATTGCGCCGACAAGCTCGGTATTCCGCAAGACCGTCTGAACGTGAATGGCGGCGCGATCGCGGTGGGCCATCCGTATGGCGTGTCGGGCGCGCGTTTGACCGGTCATGCGCTGATCGAAGGCAAGCGGCGCGGTGCGAAGCTGGTCGTCGTGACGATGTGTATCGGCGGCGGCCAGGGTGCGGCGGGCCTGTTCGAAGTGGTTTGATCAGGCGCGAGCGGGCTTGATTAAAAGCGGGTGTCGTGTGGTTCGGTGCGATGGGGTGTGCAGGCATTGAATCCACGGCACCCGTTTTTTATATGTGTGGGTCGGGCTTGTTTGGGTATCCGGCATGCAACACGAGCACAACGACTGGCGGCGCGAACCGGGCTAAATCAGGGCAACGCCATACCGAGCGCCGGCAGGCTCAACGTACCCTGATCGACGAAACGTGTCGTGCCTATCAGGCCGCCCGCGAGCTTGCCGCGCAGGATGTACGGAATCTGCCCTGACTGTGCGACGCCGGCAAAGGCGAACGCCTGGCGAACCGCGGCGAAGGCGGGCACTGTCAGCGGTACGTTGACGACCGTTTCGCCGAAACGCGGCACGGTGCCGCTCTGATCGCTGACGCCGCTGGCGAACGGTTTGCCGTTCAGTTCGAGTGCAAGCGACACGCCGTCGAAGTTGACAGCGGATTCATTGGGGTTCTGTACGCGTAGTTTGACGTTGAAGCGCATCTCCAGACCCTGACCGTCGACCGGTTCGATGCCGGCCACGCTTACGCGCAAAGGGTCGCCGCCGAATAGACCGGCGCAGCCGTTGAGCGTCAGTGTGATGACGGCGAGGATCGCGGCCAGACGGGCATAACTGGCATAAGAGGCGTAACGGGCATCAGGGCGGGACAGCAGTACGCGAAAGAAGGGCATGACCGATACCTCGAAGGAAGCGGCTTGGGTCATGCATTGTAGCGGGCCGTTGTGCGCCGGTAGCGACGTTTCAGGTGGCGCGCTGCAGCCGCGTTTTCACGAGGCTCGTCAGCTTGCGCACGGCTTGACTGATGAAAATGAAGCGGTGCCATTCGTGTTCAGCGTGCCATGGCTCGACGACGAACGCCGCGGATTGCGCTTGCACTGTGCTGATCGACACGATGCCGCGCTGTGGCGTGACATAGCGTTCGCCTTCATGCAGCGTGACCGACGTGACCGGCACGGCGTCTCCGAGCCACGCGAGAGAATGATCGCGGAAGGCGAGCTGCAGATTGCCTTCGACGGCCACGATCGAGGTCCGCGCGCGCAGATCGTGCACGGCCATCTGACCGGTGGCAACGCGCGAAGTGGTCGCATCGTGAGGTAAACCGGTGCGAGGTTGGGTGATGGGCATGACCGATTCCTTTAAACCGTTTTCATGCCACACAGCTTATTGAGTCCGTCCAGGTGAAAACAGGCGCAATAATGGACAATGTGAACCGGTACAAGGCGGGGTTTGAACATGCTGTATCGGTTGGAATCTCGCCGATGTGTATCTGTCGTCACGCCCTAACTATCCGCACCATCGGCTCATGAGCACTTTTACCTCGATACCCGACGCACAAGCCGCAACGTGCACGGAGGCGCTGCCCGCCGACAGCCGCCCCGCGGACGGCCGCCCCGCGGATGGCCGGCCCGCGGATGGCCGCCCCCTCTATCGCCAACTGGCCGACCAATATCGTCGCGCGATCGATAACGGCGTGCTGCGTCCCGGCGACCGCATGCCGTCGATGCGCGCCTTCATGCAGCGGCACGGCGTGAGCCTCGCAACCGCGACCGAGAGCTACCGAACCCTGGAACGCGCCGCGCTGATCGACGCCCGGCCGCGCGCCGGTTATTTCGTGCGCGCCCGTCAAGCGGCGGCGCTGCCCGCGGCAACCGAGCCCGACCTTGCGGTCGTGCCCGGCGCGGCGCAGTTCGTCGGCATCCACTCGGCGATTTCGGCGATCGTGTCGAAATTCCAGCGCTATCCCGACGCGCTGAACCTCGGCGGCGCCACCGCATCTCCCGATCTTTACCCCACCGACGCCCTGCAGAAAGCCGCGCTGCGCGCCTTGCGCCGACGGCCGACCTTGCTGACCGCGGCCGGACCCGATCAGGGCGATCCCGAGCTGCGCGCCATCATCGCGCGCCGTGCGCTCGACGCCGGCATCCAGATCGGCATGGACGACGTGATCATGACCCACGGCGGCATCGAGGCAGTGAACCTGGCCTTGCGCGCGGTGACGCAGCCGGGCGACACGGTCGCGGTGGAATCGCCGTGCTTCTTCGGCTTGCTGCAAGTGCTCGAAAGCCTCGGCCTGCGCGCGCTCGAAATTCCGGCCAGTCCGACCACCGGCATTGCCATCGAAGCATTGGCGTTCGCGCTGCA
The DNA here is from genome assembly GCF_902859805.1 of Paraburkholderia sediminicola. Classification (GTDB taxonomy): domain Bacteria; phylum Pseudomonadota; class Gammaproteobacteria; order Burkholderiales; family Burkholderiaceae; genus Paraburkholderia; species Paraburkholderia sediminicola. Next base: position 176,913 of record NZ_CADIKC010000006.1, read on the forward strand.
AACGCATCCCGACGTCAAGGCTGTCGTGGTCGTGCCGAATCTGCAGAATCCGCTCGGCAGCGTGATGCCCGACACGCACAAGGCACAGCTCGTCGAACTCTGCGCGCGAGCGGGCATTCCGCTGATCGAAGACGATCCCTACCGCGAACTCTCCGACGCCGCACAGTCACCCCGATCGTTGAAGGCCTGGGACACCGACGGCACGGTGATCCATTGCACGTCGTTCAACAAGACCCTCGCACCCGGCATGCGGGTCGGCTGGATCAACGGCGGACGCTGGCATCCGCGCATCGGCATGCTGAAGTTCGCGCAGTCGCGGCATAACGAGCAGTTGTCGCAAGTCGTGCTCGCCGAATTTCTGGAAACGAATGCGTATGAACGGCATCTGCGGCGTTTGCGCGATCGTCTGCGGATTCAACGCGAACGGATGGCCGCAGCGATCGCGGCATCGTTTCCCGAGGGCACGCGCTTTACGCCGCCGGGCGGAGGCATGTTTTTCTGGATCGAGCTGCCGCGTGACGTGTCATCGGCTGCATTTTTCGATGCGGCTTTGGATGAAGGCATTCGCTTGATGCCGGGCACGGTGTTTTCGAACGCAGGGCGTTTCGATCATTTCATTCGTCTGAGTTGCCCGAGTACGGATCTCGATCAGGCCGATGACGCGGTGCGCAGGTTAGGGCGTCTGGCGGCACAGAGGCTGGCGCATGCGCGAACGCCGTAACGGTTATGATTTCCTGCTGTGCCAAGTCCCGGCACAACGAATTGAATCGAAGAAGGTGATCCCGTGATCCGTCATATTGTGATGTGGAAACTCAAAGAACACGCCGAAGGTGCCTCGCGTGCCGAAAACGTCCTGAAGCTGAAGGAAAAACTCGAAGGCTGCCGCGGCATTGTTCCGGGCATCCTCAAGCTCGAAGTGGGCATCGCGGCACCGGGCCTCGAATCGACCTACGACATCGTGCTCGTCTCGGACTTCACCGACAAGGCCGCGCTCGACGCCTACCAGGTCCATCCGACGCACACGGCGCTGAAGGGTTTCACAGGTGCGGTGCGCGAATCGCGTGAATGTGTCGACTACGAAATCTGAAATCCGCAATGACCGACTCATCCTCATCTTCATCTAAAGCGAGCAGCGCGACGCTGCCCGAAAGCCCGTTCGTCGACCGGCTCGGAGCGCAGTTGTTGTCGGCGGCCGACGGCGCCAGCGAAGTCATATTGCCGCTGCAACCCGATCACATGAACACGTGGGACGTCGCGCATGGCGGCGTGACCATGACGCTCGCCGACGTCGCGCTCGCGATGGCCGCGCGCAGTCTGGCCGGTGACGGCGTCGGCGTGGTCACCGTCGAGATGAAGGTCAACTTCATGCAGCCAGGACGCGGCGAATTGCGCGCTACCGGCCGCGTGCTGCACCGCTCGACCACCATGGCCTATTGCGAAGGCGAGATTCGCGACAGCGAAGGCCACTTCGTCGCCAAGGCACTCGGCACGTTCAAATATATGCGGCGCCTCGCCGTGGGCCGCGACGTGACGCGACAGCGTCTGCGCAGCGATCCTTCGGCGAAACCGGGTCCAAGCGACGGTTAATCACCGGACGAATAGCGCGCGTGTCGAGTGCCGCGCGCGCTGACTCCTCTTTTGCAGACGCTGTTGCTTCGAACTATTCGCCGATCACATCGGTAACTCATGGAGACGATCGTCATGCCTCAGATCAACCGTCAACTCGTGCTGGCTTCGCGTCCGCAAGGCGCTGTTACGCCCGATAACTTCAAGCTCGTTGAAACGCCGCTGGCGCCGCTTGCCGATGGCGAATTCCGCGTGCGCAATCACTTCCTGTCGCTCGATCCGTACATGCGCGGCCGGATGAACGACAGCAAGTCGTACGCAGCGCCGCAGCCGCTGAACGAAGTGATGATCGGCGGCACGGTGGGCGAAGTGGTGGAGTCGAAGAATCCGAAGTTTGCGGTCGGCGATAAGGTTGTCGCAATGTTCGGCTGGCAGGAGTACGGCACCTCGAACGGTGCGGGCGTGCAGAAAGTCGACGATACGCATGTGCCGTTGTCGGCGTATCTCGGCCCGGTTGGCATGCCGGGCGTGACGGCCTGGTACGGTCTGAACAAAATTATTGCGCCGAAGGCGGGTGACACGGTGGTGGTCAGCGCGGCGAGCGGGGCGGTGGGCAGCGTGGTCGGGCAACTGGCGAAGCTGGCCGGCGCGCGAGCGGTCGGGATCGCGGGCGGCGCGGACAAGTGCCGCTATGTGGTCGAGACGCTCGGCTTCGATGCCTGCGTCGACTACAAGGCCGGCAATCTGTATCAGGAGCTCAAGGCCGTGACGCCGGACGGCGTCGACGGTTACTTCGAGAATGTCGGCGGCGAAGTGCTCGACGTGACGCTTGCGCGCATGAATGCGTTCGGCCGTATCGCGTTGTGCGGGTTTATCGCGGGCTACGACGGCCAGCCGATGCCGCTCAAGCATCCGTCGCTGATGCTCACGCAGCGGCTGCTGGTGCAGGGCTTCATCGTCAGCGAGCATATGGACGTTTGGCCGGAAGCGCTCAAGCAACTCGGCACGCTGGTCGCGCAGAAGAAGCTGCAATATCGCGAGACCATCGCACAAGGGCTCGAAGCGGCGCCCGAGGCGTTCATCGGTCTGCTGAAGGGCAAGAACTTCGGCAAGCAGCTCGTCAAGCTGATCTGAACGCGGGGGCTGTCGATGAGACTCAACCGATAATCCCCGACCGCTAAATCCAGGAGAGGAAGGATGTTCGAATTTGAAGGCAAGGTGGCGGTGATCACCGGTGCGGCAAGCGGCTTCGGCCGGGCGTTCGCGGAGAAGGGCGCGTCGCTCGGCATGAAGCTCGTGCTGGCCGATGTGAATCCCGAGGCGCTCGCGCAAACCGTCGACGCATTGCGCGCCGGCGGCGCCGAGACAATTGGCGTGCCGACCGACGTGTCTGACGCCGCCCAGGTCGAAGCGCTCGCGCAAGCGGCGCTCGACGCCTTCGGTAAAGTCCATCTGCTCTTTAACAACGCGGGCGTGGGCTCGGGCGGCTTCCTCTGGGAAAGCACGGCGAACGACTGGGCGTGGGTGTTCAACGTCAACGTGATGGGCGTCGCGCACGGTGTGCGCGCCTTCACGCCGATCATGCTGCGGCAGAACGAACCCGCGCATATCGTCAACACGGCATCGGTGGCGGGCTTGCTGTCGCCGCCCGCGATGGGCATTTACAACGCCTCGAAGCACGCCGTCGTGTCGTTGACGGAGACGCTTTATCACGACCTGCAGTTGGCCCAAGCCGGGAATGCGGAGGGCGGCGCAGTCGGCTGTTCATTGTTGTGCCCGGCCTTCGTGCCGACCGGCATCGCCGACGCGGAACGCGCGCGGCCTGCGGATTTGCGCAACGATAGCAGGCCGACCCGCTCGCAGATCGCCGCCGGCAAGCAACTGCAGCGCGCGGTGCAATCGGGCAAGCTGAGCGCGGCCGACGTCGCCGAGATCACGTTCGAAGCGATTGCGGCGCGGCGTTTTTACATCGTCACGCATCCGGGCATCATGGCGACGGTGAAGCTGCGTCATGAGGACATCGAGGCGTTGCGTAACCCGACCGATCCGATGTCGCTGAAGCCCGAAGTGAAGAACGCGAGCTAGGCGCTGTTTCCCACTTTTGATCCACTAACCTTCGCCGCCCACGCGCCACTCGACGTCCAATGCCGCTGAACCCGAAAATCGAGCAGGTGCTCGACATGATCGCGCGCGCGAAACGCCCGCAGCTTCACGAGTTGACTCCGCAACAGGCGCGCGCGTCCTACGAAAAAAGCGCGCCGATTCTGGAGATCGCGAGCGCGCCGATGTTCTCGGTCGAAGCCCTGCACGTGCCGACACGTGACGGCGCGACGGTTCGCGCGCGGCTTTATCAGCCGGTCGAGCCGAGTTGGGCCGAGCCTGCGCCGGCGCTGGTGTATTACCACGGCGGCGGCTTCACGGTAGGTAGTGTCGATACGCACGATGCGCTGTGCCGGATGCTCGCGCGCGACGGACATTGCACGGTGCTGTCGGTCGATTACAGGCTTGCGCCCGAGTACAAATTTCCCACCGCCGTTGAAGACGCATTCGACGCGTTGACCTGGCTGCACGCGCACGCAGCGGAGTACGGCGTCGATGCGGAGCGGCTAGCCGTGGGTGGCGATAGCGCGGGCGGCACGCTGGCAACGGTGTGCGCGGTGCTGGCACGCGACGCGGGCATCAAGCTCGCGCTGCAACTATTGATCTATCCGGGTACCACGGGCTATCAGCAAACCGATTCGCACGCGCGCCTCGCCAACGGCTTCCTGCTTTCGGGTGACACAATTCAATGGTTCTTCGACCAATACGTGCGAGATAAAAGCGACCGCGACGACTGGCGTTTCGCGCCGCTCGACGGCACGCGCGGCGCGCCGGATTTCAGCGGCATTGCACCGGCATGGATCGCGACCGCCGAATACGATCCTTTAAGCGACGAAGGCGATGCGTATGCGGAGAAACTGCGCGCAGCGGGTAACCGGGTCACGCTGAAACGCTACCCGGGCATGATTCACGAGTTCTTCAAGATGGGTGGCTACGTGCCTGACGTTGCAGAGGCACATGCGGATGCCGCCGCGGCGTTGCGGGCGGCGTTCGGCGTGGAGTAGTTTGCGCTCTGTATAGGCAGGCTGGGAGATCGTGCGATTGATCACCCGACTGCACCACGGTGAGGCGGTCATTCAGTGATCGTCAGGCAGTGAATAGCCGAGCTAGTCGCTAAACGTTCGTCAGGCGATCTCGCGTTCAACATTGAACGCGAAGCTGCGCTCGAAATCGCCGGGCCGTACGATCCGATGCGAGCCGTTATCGTCGCTACGCTCGGCGGCCGCTACGCTGATCACGTCGCCATGCGCCACCACGCGCACCGCGGTCGTACCGCGCGTGCCGTACTCCGGCGTTTCAATAAAAGCAGCCGACAACGCCCGCTCCCGTTCGAGCGGAATACCGGTGGACGGCAATTCGTCATCGCGCGCGAGCTGCGGATCGCGCATCAGATCGATCAGGCGTTCAAGCGGCGGCATCGCATCGCGGGCAAGCATGGCGCCCAGTTCCGCGCGCTTTTTGACCAGCTTCGGCCAGGCGGTATCGAGCACCGCGTTCGAGATGCCGTGCGTGCCGGACTCGAGCAGGGTGGGCGCGGTGTTCGACCTGTTGCAGTACCAGCCGAGTTCGCGGCGCGTCCAGTCACCGACGAGCAGATTGAATCCGTTGTAGATATCGCCGGTTTGCGCGACGCGTCGCAGATAGTCGAGCGGCGTTTCGTGCGTCCCGTCCGTCTCGTTGTGCGAGCCGTTTGCGGAGCCACTGAGCCAGTCGCTGACAAGCGTGCCGCGGGTCGGCGCATCGGCGCGCATTTCGTGCGGCGCGCGGTAATTGGTCAGCGCGGCAAAGCGGCCATCGCGCGACATACCGAGCCACGTGCCGCCGCCCACCAGATCCCGTCCGGCCAGCACGGTCGGCGCATCATGCCACCAGCTGATCGGTTCGGCGGTGCGGCGGAAGAATTCGTCGCGATTCGCGGCGAGCGTGAAGAGCGGTCCGTCGACCGCATCGGGCCGCCAGTCGAAAACGATCAGGCACATCGGGTGGAGTCTCCCGGTGGGGACGGTGGAGGAACAGATGCCATGAAAAAGCGGCGCTCGATTGCGCCGCTCGGGTTCGGGCGTTTAGACCTCAGTCGGCAAACCATACGGCAACGCCAGGAACGTCAGCACCGGACCTTCCGCCGCGCCCAGATGCACCGTGCCGCCTTCGAGCGCCGCAAGCTTGATCTCCACCAGCACGTCGACGCCACCCTCCGGCGCCGACGCCGCATTCACCACCATCCCGCACGGCTGGCCCGGATCGTTCGAATGGAAAAGTTCGGCGCCGGCTTTGACCGTCTCCAGTTCGCCCGTCACGTTCGCGAGCGAGGTGCGCCGCTTGATCGTGCCGCGATACTGGCTGCGCGCCACGACTTCCTGACCCGGATAGCAGCCTTTACGGAAATTGACCGCGCCGAGCACGTCGAAGTTGACCATCTGCGGCACAAACTGCTCGACCACCGGTTGCGTGATGCGCGGTTCGCCCGCACGAATGTCGAGCCAATCCCATACCGCCGGCGACACGCGCTTGAGCTTTTCGTCGAGCACAGGCAGGCGCGCTTCGACCGCGGCCTTCGGGCCGACCCACAGATAGCGCAGGCGGCCTAGCGCGTCCGGAACGCGAATCAACGACCCCGCCGTGCCGTCCACCTGAACGTGCACGCCGTCGGGCAGCGCATCGAACACGCCGGAAAGCGCTTTGCGCACGTCGCCCGCCAGACCCACCACCGCCAGTTCACCGCTCGCATCAACCAGCTTGGCCTTGGCGCGCAGAACGAACATGGACAGCCGTTTCTGCACGGCGGCCTGCACGTCCTTCGACACCAGCAGACGGATCGTCTCGCCGGTGCGCCACGTCAGGAACGACGCCAGCAGCCGGCCCTTGGCCGAGCAATAGCCCGCGAGGCGCGCGTTGGCGGCGTCGAGGTGCTGGGTGTCGTTGGTCAACTGGCCGTGCAGGAAGCTCGCCGCGTCGTCACCGGTTACGTCGATCACGCCGAATTGCGTCAGCGGCATGTAGGCGCCTTGCCCGATGACAGCGGCGAATTCGTCAGCGGCGGGGCGCGGCAAGACAGGAAGTCCGGCGGACGCGGAAGCCTGTGCCGTGGCGGCGGTACCCGTGTGAGCAACTGCGGGCGCAACTGAAGGCGTGCCTGAAGCGGTAGCGAGCGGTGTGTTCATGGATTCCGGGAACAGTCAATTCTGACTTTAGCTAAGGCAAACAAGTATTATATGAGGTCCAACCCAGCCCCGTTACGCATGTCCCTTCTGAAGAAATGTTTGGTCGCCGGCTCAATCGTCATTGTGCTGGCCGCAGCCGCAATCGCAGGCGGATATCACTGGGCCACCAGCCCACTCGATTTGACCCCCGCGCAACTCGATGTCACCGTCAAGCCGCACAGCAGCTTGCGCAGCGTCACGCTGCAGCTCAACCGCGGCGGTGTGCCGGTCGAGCCTGAACTGTTCGTCATCATGACGCGGCTGCTCGGTCTGCAAAGCGACCTGAAATCGGGCAACTACGAATTCAAGACGGGCATCACGCCGTATGAGGTGCTGCAAAAAATCGCTCGCGGCGACGTCAACGAATACGTGGCGACCATCATCGAGGGGTGGACCTTCAAGCGCATGCGCGCCGAGCTGGACGGCAATCCGGCGCTCAAGCACGACACGGCCGGCATGAGCGACACCGATCTGATGAACGCGATCAACGCGCCGGAAGCGCCGATCGGCAACGGCGAGGGGCTGTTTTTCCCGGACACCTATCTGTTCGACAAGAACACCAGCGATCTGGACATCTATCGCCGCGCGTACCGGCTGATGCGGCTGCGTCTGGACGAAGCGTGGACCGCGCGCGCGCCGAACCTGCCGTACAAGACTCCGTATGATGCGTTGACGATGGCGTCGATCATCGAAAAGGAAACCGGCAAGAAATCGGACCGGCCGATGGTGGCCGCCGTGTTCGCGAACCGTCTGCGCGTGGGCATGCCGCTGCAAACCGACCCTACGGTGATCTATGGCATGGGCGACAGCTACGCCGGCCGCATCAGGAAGAAAGACCTGCAGACCGACACTCCCTACAATACCTACACCCGGATGGGGCTTCCGCCAACGCCCATCTCGCTGCCCGGTGTCGCATCGCTGCAGGCGGCGATGAACCCGGCGCAATCCACCGCGCTGTATTTCGTTTCGCGCGGCGACGGCAGCAGTATCTTTTCTGACACCCTCGGCGATCACAACAAGGCCGTGGACAAATACATTCGAGGGCAATGATGGCGCGGGGCAAATTTATAACGTTTGAGGGCATCGACGGTGCCGGCAAGACCACCCACCTGGGCTGGTTTCGCGAACGCCTCGAAGAGAAAGTCGCGAGCACCGGCCGCTCGGTCGTGATGACGCGCGAGCCGGGCGGCACGCCGCTTGGCGAACAGATCCGCGAAATCGTGCTGCATCAGAAGATGGACCTCGAAACCGAGGCATTGCTGATGTTCGCGCTGCGCCGCCAGCATCTGGCCGAGGTGATCGAGCCGGCGCTTGCGCGCGGCGACTGGGTGCTGTCCGACCGCTTCACGGACGCGACGTTTGCCTACCAGGGCGGCGGCCGCGGCCTGCCGCGCGACAAGCTGGAAACGCTGGAGCGCTGGGTGCAGGGCGGTTTTCAGCCGGACCTGACGGTGCTGTTCGACCTGACGCCGGAGGTGGCCAGCGAACGGCGCAGCGCCGCGCGCGATCCGGATCGGTTCGAAAGCGAGTCGGAGGCATTTTTCAACCGCACCCGCGCCGAATATCTGCGCCGCGCGGAAGAAGCGCCGTACCGGTTCGCTATCATTGACTCTTCGCAGACCATCGCGCGAATTCAGAAACAGCTTGAAGAATTGATCACAGTTCTTTGATTTTAAAAGAATATAATCCCGAGTTATGACGACAGACGTAATTCACGTTATGTCTCACAAAACGTCGCCAACCGATTGATTTAAAAGAGAAACGATGATTTATCCGTGGCAAGCCGATGACTGGAACCGCCTGCAGCAGTTGCGTGGGCACTGGCCGCATGCCTTGCTGCTGCATGGCCAGGCGGGGATCGGCAAGCTGCGCTTCGCGCAGCACCTCGCGCAGGGGCTTTTGTGCGAGGCCCAGCAGGCCAACGGTGAGCCGTGCGGCGCCTGTGTCGCCTGCAACTGGTTCACGCAGGGCAACCATCCTGACTATCGGATCATCGTGCCCGAAGCGCTGGCCGCCGAAGCCGGACTCGCCGGCGCTGCGGACGAAAAAGCCGAAAAGGCCGACGGCGACGAAGGCAAGAAAACGCGCGCGCCCAGCAAGGAGATAAAGATCGAGCAGATTCGCGGCCTGCTCGATTTCGTCGGCGTTGGGTCGCACCGCGGCGGTGCGCGCGTGGTCGTGCTGTATCCCGCCGAGGGGCTGAACATCGCCGCGGCCAACGCGCTCCTGAAAACGCTCGAAGAACCGCCGGCCGGCGTAGTGTTTTTGATGGTGTCGGCGCGCATCGACCGCCTGCTGCCCACTATCATCAGCCGTTGCCGCCAATGGCCGATGACGATGCCTGCGCCGGAAGTCGCCACGAAGTGGCTCACCGCGCAAGGCGTCGCCGAAGCGCCCGCGCTGCTCGCCGAAGCCGGCGGCGCGCCGCTCACGGCCCTCGCATTGGCGAGCGACGAGAACCGCACGCTGCGCGACTGGACTTTGAAGCAACTGGCCGCGGGCGCCGATTGCGACGCCTTCGCCTGCGGCGAGGCGCTGCAGAAGCTGCCGGTGCCGCTCGTGCTCGGCTGGCTGCAGCGCTGGATGTACGATTTGCTGGCGCAGCGCACGGCCGGCGCGCCGCGTTATTTTCCGCAGGCGTCGACTGCCTTGTCGCGCTGTGCGTCGCAAGCCGATGCCAGCGCGTTTGCGCGCTTCATGCGCACCGTGACGCGCCAGCGCGCTGTCGAGAACCATCCGCTGAACGCGCGGCTGGTGTTCGAAGAACTGTTTATCGGCTACCGCGAGCTGTTCGCGTAAATCAATTTTGATGGCCGACGGTGTGTGCAAGGCTGGCGTGCCTTAACCCGCCGCACTGATTCATGCATCCGTCCGCTGATTCGTCTTCCAATTCACGTCAAAGCACCATGAGTCTTTCCTACCGCGATGCCACGCTCGACGATCTGCCCGCGATCGTCGCCATCTACAACTCGACCGTGCCGTCGCGGCAAGTCACGGCCGATCTCGAGCCGGTGAGCATCGAAAGCCGTCTGGCATGGTTTCATGCGCATGGGCCGCACAAGCGTCCGCTGTGGGTGGTGGAAGATCCGCAGCAGTCCGGCCGCGTGATCGCGTGGTTGAGCTTCTCGGATTTCTACGGCCGCCCGGCCTATCAACGCACCTCCGAAGTCAGCATCTATCTGGACGAAAGCGCGCGCGGCAAGGGGCTTGGCAAGCAACTGCTGGCAGCCTCGCTGGAAGTGGCGCCGACGCTCGGCATCGACAGCGTGCTGGGCTTTATCTTTGGTCACAATGACGCGAGCCTGCGCCTGTTCCGCGGCTTCGGTTTCGATACGTGGGGCTCGCTGCCGCGCGTTGCGGTGCTGGATGGCGTGGAACGCGATCTGGTGATTCTCGGCAAACGGCTCGAGCCGGCCGCGGCCTGATTTACAGCCACGATTTGCGGCCACGATTTACAGCCCGGTTCACACCCAGCTACTTAGCAGGACATCATCATGTTTGTCGATTCGCACTGCCATATCAACTTCGAAGGACTCGCCGACCGCCTGCCGCAGGTGCTCGAGAACATGCGCAGCCATTCAGTCACGCATGCGCTGTGCGTATCGGTCGACCTGGAGACACTGCCGTCCGTGCTGGCAATCGCCAATCAGTACGAGAACGTCTACGCGTCGGTCGGGGTGCATCCCGATCACGAGGACATGCGCGAGCCGAGTCTTGCCGAACTGATTGAGCTCGCCGACCATCCGAAAGTGGTCGCGATCGGCGAGACCGGCCTCGACTACTACCGTCTTGAAGGCCGCACGATCGCCGATATGGAATGGCAGCGCGAGCGCTTTCGCACCCATATCCGCGCCGCGCACGCCACGAAAAAACCGCTGATCATCCACACCCGGTCGTCGTCGGAAGACACGCTGCGCATCATGGCCGAGGAGCGCGCGAGCGAGCCGGGCGGCGTGATGCATTGCTTCACCGAGCCGTGGGCGGTTGCCGAGCAGGCGCTGGCGCAGAATTTTTACATTTCGCTGTCGGGCATCGTCACGTTCAAGAGCGCGACCGACGTGCAGGACGTCGCGCGCCGCGTGCCGCTCGAGCGTCTGCTGATCGAAACCGACTCGCCGTACCTCGCGCCCGTGCCGTATCGCGGCAAGCCTAATGAACCTGCGTACGTAAGTTATGTCGGACGCTTCATCGCGCAACAGCGCGAGATGCCGGATACGGCGCTGGCCGCCGCGACGACACAAAACTTCTTCCGGCTCTTCAAGATTCCCGCGCCGGCTGGTGTGTGATCGGTAAAGCCAATAAATATCAAATGGATAGGGAAGTTTCCTAAAGTAAAACATGACAAATTATTCGACTTCGACGGCAGCGGTTCAAGAGACTTCAGCAGCGCAAACTGCTTTCGGTTCGGCACGCCGCGGCGCGTCGCGCCTTGCGCTGGCCGCCACGCTTGCCTGCGCTGCGCTGAGCTCGCTGGTCGCGGCGCCCGTTCAGGCCGCGCCGATCGACTCGCTCATCAAGTCGGTGAAATTCGACGACGTCGACGGCGTCAACAAGCTGCTCGCCAAGGGCATGGACCCGAACAGCGTCGACAACCAGGGCATCCCGCTGCTGGTGCTCGCCGCGCGCGAGAAGTCGGACAAGGTGGGCGCCGCGCTGCTCGCCAACCCGAAGACCAACATCGAGATTCAGGACAAGGCCGGCGAGAACGCAATGATGATGGCCGCGCTGGCCGGCGATCTCGACTTCGTCAACCTGCTGATCGCGAAAGATGCCGAAGTCAACAAGAAGGGCTGGGCGCCGCTGCACTACGCGGCTGCGAACGGCCACGACGATATCGTCAAGGTGCTGCTCGACCATTCGGCCTACGTCGACGCCGGCTCGCCTAACGGCACCACGCCGCTGATGATGGCCGCGCGCGGCGGTCATGTGTCGACAGTGAAGCTTCTGCTCGATAACGGCGCGGACCTCACGGTGAAGAACCAGATCGGCCTAACCGCGCTCGATTTCGCGAAGACCTACAAGGAACCGGATGTGGTCGAAGGCCTCACCGCGCGCCTGCAACAGATGCAACAGAAGTAAGCTGCGAGAAAATCTGGAGAACCGGCCACTGGATCGCTAGTTCCCCGGACCAAAAATTTGCCTGAAGTTAGCACCTGTTGGCATGCCTGCCGCTTCGCAAAACAGTGCAGAATGACGACTTGGCGCGTTGCGAGGCGCGCCGGTTCGATGCGGCGCAAGACCGCCTGATAAACGACCCTGGAAAGGAACACCATGCTGCGGGCTTTGATTTTCGCCAGCGCGCTTGCCGTACCGCTATCGGCAGCCGCGTTTACGGGGGGCGACCTCAACAAGCTGTGCACGAAAACCGATGTGGCATCGCGTAGTGCGTGCGCCGCGTATATCGAGGGCGCCGCCGACGGCATCTTCAATACGATCGACGCGATCGGCGGCACGACGGGGCCGCGCGTCGGCCAGTACTACTGCCTGCCGCCGGATGCGCGCTCGGCGCAACTCACCGACGCGGTACGCAAGTACATCGCGGAGAATCCGATCGTTGCGGGCTATAACGCCAGCACGGCGATCTCGCTCGGGCTCGGCAAGGCATTTCCTTGCAAGAGCGGCAGCTGATCGCGTAGTTGATTTTGGCTCAAACCCGGCCGCATTCAGAATGCCGCCGGCTTGAGCACCCTCCATGCCAACTCCCGACGACCTCAGCCGTATCGTCGAAGCGCCGCTGCATACGCGGCTCGGTGCGTTCGGCGTCGGCACGCAGTTGAGTGCAACTGATCGGACACCCAGGCGGTCGAACCCTCCATCTGACTCACGAACCTGGTGCGGTATCGCGTGTGATTCAGCCGCTTGACGTCATCGAAGTGTTGCAGCGCTCAAGGCGTCACAAGCCGCTGTAGCGTGAACGCCGCGCCGTGCGAACCAAGGAGGACTACCAACATGGGCCGACTGATCGTCGTGTCGAATCGTGTCGCAACGCCGACGGAAACCAAGGGGGCTGCGGGCGGCCTTGCGGTCGGTGTGTTCGGCGCGCTGAAGGACGCGGGCGGTGTGTGGTTCGGCTGGAGCGGCGACGTGGTGAGCGAGACCGTTGCTAACGCCGGTCCGACGCTGGAGCAGGATGGTGCGGTAACCTTCGCGACCGTCGGCCTCACGCGCAAGGATTACGACCAGTACTACCGCGGCTTCTCGAACGCGACGCTGTGGCCGGTGTTCCACTACCGCAACGACCTTGCGCGCTACGAGCGCGAAGAATACGCAGGCTATCGCCGCGTCAACGCCTGGCTTGCGCACAAGCTGATCAAGCTGCTCGAACCCGACGATGTCATCTGGATTCACGACTACCATCTGATCCCGTTCGCCGAAGCGCTGCGCTCCGAGGGCATCACGAACCGCATCGGCTTTTTCCTGCACATTCCGTTTCCCGCGCCGCAGATCCTGCTCAACATTCCGCCGCACGAAGAGCTGGTGAAATCGCTCTCGTGCTACGACCTGCTGGGCTTCCAGACCGCCACCGATGAACTCGCTTTTCACGACTACGTGACGCGCCACGTGCGGGGCACCGTCAGCGGAGGCAATCATGTCGAAGCCTTCGGCCGCAAGCTGCGCACGGGCGTCTATCGGATCGGCGTGTTCCCCGATGAAATCGCTGAACAGGCGCAGCGCTACGAAAGCCGCCAGCACGTGCTCGACCTGAAGCAGAGTCTGGAGGGCCGCAAGCTGATCATGAGCGTCGACCGGCTCGACTATTCGAAGGGACTCGTCGAACGTTTTCGCGCCTTCGAGCAACTGCTGGAACGCTCGCCGGAATGGCGCGGCAACGTGACGCTCGTGCAGATCGCGCCGCCGACCCGTTCGGACGTCGCCACCTATCAGAAGATCCGCCAGGATCTCGAATACGAAGCAGGGCGCATCAACGGCCGTTATTCGGGCCTCGATTACACGCCGATCCGCTATCTGAATCAGCAGTACGACCGCTGGAAACTGATGTCGCTGTTTCGCGAGTCGCAGATTGGCTTTGTTACGCCATTGCATGACGGCATGAACCTGGTCGCGAAGGAATACGTCGCCGCGCAGAACCCGGACGATCCGGGCGTACTGGTGCTGTCGATTTTCGCCGGCGCGGCGGCGGAATTGACGGGCGCGCTACTGGTCAATCCGCACGATGCAATCGGCATGTGCGAGGCCTTGCAGCGCGCGCTGCAAATGCCGCTCGATGCACGCCAGCGGCGTCACGAGATCAATATGGCGGCGCTGCGCAAGAACGATCTCGGCGTGTGGCGCGATACCTTCCTGAACGATTTGCGCAGTGTGCCCGTGCAGACGCCGGGTAAAGGCGGTGGGCATAAGTGATGGTGCGTGTGAACAGAATGGTTTTACTGAGCGCCCGGCAGCGCGCGTTTGATCGCAAGGTGGCCGCATGCTGAGGACGTTGGCCATCGCCGGGTATCGGTCGTTGCGCGAGTTGATCGTGCCGCTCGGGCAGTTGAACGTCATCACGGGTGCGAACGGCAGCGGCAAGTCGAGCGTGTACCGCTCGTTGCGTTTGCTGGCCGAGACAGCGCGCGGCGGAGTGATTACATCGCTTGCGCGTGAGGGCGGTTTGCAATCCACCTTGTGGGCTGGGCCCGAACGTTTCTCGCGCGCGATGCTGGCCGGAGAATTGCCCGTGGAGGGTACGCGCCGCAAAGACCCGGTGAGTCTACGGCTTGGATTTTCCGGCGATGAGTTCGGCTATGCGATCGATCTCGGCTTGCCGCCGCTCGACAGGGCCACCCGCTTCCCGCTCGACCCCACCATCAAACGCGAGTGCATCTGGAGCGGCCCGGTGCTGCGGCCGTCGGCCTTGCTGGTCGACCGGCACGGTGCAGCGTTACGCACACGTGACGAACAGGGCGAGTGGCAAACCATCCCGCAACCTGTCGCGAGCTTCGACAGCATGATGACGGAGTTCTCCGACCCGCGGACCGCTCCCGAGATGATCACGGTGCGCGAGCAGATTCGCTCGTGGCGCTTTTACGACCACTTCCGCACGGATGCAGACGCGGCCGCGCGTCTGCCGCAGATCGGCACGCACACGCCGGTGCTCTCGAACGACGGCGCGGACCTCGCCGCGGCCTTGCAAACCATTCGCGAGATCGGCGACCCGGTTGCGCTCGATGCCGCCATCGACGACGCCTTTCCCGGTTCACGCCTCGACGTCGCCTCGTCGGAGGACGGTCGCTTCGAAGTGTCGATGCAGCAACACGGCTTGCTGCGGCCGCTCAAGGGCGCGGAGCTGTCGGACGGCACCTTGCGTTATCTGTTGCTGGTGGCCGCGTTGCTCACGCCGCGTCCGCCGGCTTTGCTGGTGCTGAACGAACCGGAGACGAGCTTGCACCCGGACCTGCTGCCGGCGCTGGCGCGCCTGATTGCGCGGGCTTCCGCGCATTCGCAGGTGCTGGTGGTGTCGCACGCGGCGCGGCTGATCGCGGCGCTCGAACGGGAGGACGGCAGCCAGTCGATCGTGCTCGAGAAACACTTCGGCGCTACACGGATCACCGATGCGGACGATCGCGACCTGCCGCCGTGGAAATGGCCGACGCGATAAGCGTGGCCCTGCAATCTGGTTAAGGGCAACGGGCAAGCGAGTTGCCCAGGCAATGTGCCTGAGCTACGTCCCTGAGCGGATAATAGGCGCGCCAACGGATGTAAGCTGAATGTAACAGCGCTCAGGAATTGAAAGGCCAAGGGCTTTTTGTTCCGCCCTGGTGAATAATGGTGTGATGCGGATGGTGCAGGCGGACGCTCGATGTCCACTGCATTGATGGAGAAGGACCGGCGCTGTCATAAGCAGCGCCGCTGACGTGCACCGCCATTGGCGCGAGCCGTCAGTTCACGGAGACAAAATATGAAGATTGCGCAGATCGCCCCTTTGACCGAATCGGTGCCGCCGAAGCTATACGGCGGCACGGAGCGCGTCGTGTCCTATATCACCGAGGCGCTGGTCGATCTCGGCCATGACGTGACGCTGTTCGCGAGCGGCGACTCCGTTACGAGCGCGAAGCTCGAAGCCGTCTGGCCGCGTGCGTTGCGTCTGGACCCGGGTATCCGCGACCGCATTGCGCCCCATATGCTGTTGATGGAACTGGTGCGCCGCCAGGCCGAAAACTTCGACGTGCTGCATTTTCACCTCGACTATTACTCGTTTTCGGTCTTCAAGCGCCAGGAGACACCCTTCGTCACGACAATGCACGGGCGCCTCGATTTGCCCGAGCAACAGCCGGTGTTCGACACCTTCAACACCGCGCCCGTGATCTCGATTTCGAATTCGCAGCGTCATCCCTTGCCGCAGGCCAAGTGGCTCACCACCGTCTATCACGGTCTGCCGGAACAGCTCTACACGCCGCAACCGGTCGAGCAGAAGTACCTCGCGTTTCTGGGCCGTATTTCGCCGGAAAAGCGCGTCGATACCGCGATCCGGATTGCCGGACGCTGCGGCATGCAGATTCGCATTGCCGCGAAAGTGGACTCCGCCGACCGCGAATACTTCGAGCGCGAAATCCGGCCGTTGCTGGACTTGCCGCATGTCGAATTCATCGGCGAGATCGCGGATAACCAGAAGGCCGAGTTTCTATCCGGCGCGCATGCGCTGCTTTTCCCGATCGACTGGCCGGAGCCGTTCGGCCTCGTGATGATCGAAGCGATGGCGTGCGGCACGCCGGTGATCGCGTTTAACCGCGGCTCGGTGCCGGAAGTGCTGGACGACGGCGTGACGGGCTTTATCGTCGAAGACGAGATCGGCGCGGTGGCAGCGGTCAATCGCCTGCATAAGATGCCGCGGGCGGGCGTGCGGCAACGCTTCGAAGAGCGCTTCACGTCGCACCGGATGGCGCAGCAGTATGTGGATGCGTATCAGTCGGTGATTCGAGCGCAGAAGCGCTCGCGCTTCAAGGTGATCGATACGTCGGGGAGTTGAACGGCGTAAAACCGGCCCGCACGGCGGTATGAAAAAAACGGCGATGTGCACAACGCATCGCCGTTTTTTTATTGCCGCCGTGCCTCTGGCCGGCAATCGGTTCGCGCGAGATCGCGCGGGACCGAGTGCCTAGATCTTCAGGCGCGTTACCTTGGTGCCTTGCAGCGAGACATCGGCCATCAGGCCGGCATTGGTCAAAATGAATACTTCGACCGGGGCCGTTGCCGTGGTTGTGTCGATCGCGCCGTTGGCGCCCATCTTCACCAGCGCGACGGAGGCGTCGCCGCCCGCGGACCAGCCGTCGGCATTGCGGAATGTGTCGAGCGAGTCCTGCGTCATGAACAGGAAGATGATGGCCTTCGATTGCGCGCCCGCCTGCAGACCGAACGAGCCGGAAACCGTACTGTAGTAGCCGACCGTGCCGCCGCCTACGCGCAGCGCGCCTTCGCCATACTGGCCGCCAACGATGAAGCCCACTTGCAGTACCGACGGGAACACCAGGACGCCGCGCGCCTTGGATACGAGTTCGCGCGAACCCTTCACGGTCGTGAACAGGCGCGACATGGTGCCGTCGACGCTGGCATCGATCGACTGGCGTTTGGAGGCATCAGTGGAGGGGGTGTTGGGGTTGCCGCTGTTAGTCGTACAACCAGCGAGTGCAAGGCCTCCGAAAGCGAGCGCAGCGGTAGTCTTCAGCATGAAGTTTCGTCTTTGCATCGTTTTTCTCCATCATGGTTCCTGGGCGCAACCTCATAGGGTGTTGCCGGGCTGCCTTTGAGTTATATCACACGCAAGCGTAGAGGGCGTACTTCGTCGTTCGGTGAAAAGCCTTGTGGGGCGGGGGTTTGCGACTTTTCGTAAAGGGTGCTCGTGTAATTTTGACCGGTGGCGGGAGAGCGTTGCAAGGGGCTTCACCAGCGCCTTCGAATGGGCGTCTCGCGACTCGTGCCGGACGGAGAGCGACTCGGAGACGGTCAGGTTGAAACCGTATCGAAGACCGGTTTTTACCGATTTTGCACGTTCACGATTCGAGTTGAAATCGAATTGAAAGTGTTGCCTCGACGCTGCATCCGCGCCGTATCCGCACCGGCATCCTCACCCATGGTTTGCCGGACTTTTGACCGGCGGGCGCCGCAACACGCGGCGAATCATGCCGATCAATACGCCGATCAGGAACAGCGCGACGGCCGGCACGATCCAGTAGCCGACGAACGCATGCCAGAGGTAACCCATGAGGGTGGAGCGGCGCACGCTGTATTCGTTGCGGGCGTCCTGCTGGCGCGGCGCATTGGCCGCCAGCACATCGGCCGGGCAGCCCGCGGCTTGAGCCTCGTCGGGCTTGCCATGGCAGCGCGCAGGCGCGCCGGCGGCGCGTTGTGCGTCGGTGAAATTCCAGGTGGTCAGCGCACGGTCGAGGTCGACGGCGTTGTACGCCATTTCCTCCCGGATCTCGCTGACTGCAACGATCGCCACGGGCACCGCCCAGAAAATGATGACGACCAGCCACCGCCTCAACCAGCGGTTTTTATGCTTCGATACCATCCTTGCCTCCGATCGATGCTCTGCAGCACCAACGACAAGATGGCGGCCCGTCTAATGTTGTGTATGGGGGTGGGCCGTCTCCGCAGCCATCATAGAAGAAAAACGGCGCGTTCGCGCGGGTGGACTGCGAAGGGATAGATCGTGCGAGGGCGGCTGCCGCGAGATAGGCGGCGACGAAGAGCAGGAGTCGGGACAGAAGGAAGAGCAAGGCCGCGCCTGAAAACGGCGCGGCCCTGTTCGAGCAATACACGGTGAGGCGTGCGGCGCGTGGCCCGCGCCGATTGCCTCGTGTTTAGTTAGCCGGCGCGGACGAGAGGCAGGTCTTCATGAAGGCCTTACGGTCGTCGCCTTTCTTGCCGGCGGCTTGTGTATTACACGCCTTCATCTTGTCCTGCTGGCTCATCGGCGCTGCGGCGGCCGGCTTCGCGGACAGGCAGGTTTTCATGAACGCCTTGCGGTCGTCGCCTTTCTTGTCGGCAGCCTGCTTGTTGCAGTCGGCCATTTTCGTTTGCTGGCTGTTCTGCGCGAACACCGGCGAAACGAGGACAGTACCCAGCACCAGCGCAGCGATAGCGGATTGGATTTTCATGTGACACTCCATCGGTGGTGAAAACGTTTTTGGTCGTTCATGCGCGTGGGCGTCAACGGCGTCCAGGACCCCTCGGCACGTCCATTATGGCAAATGCTGTCTGCCAGAACGGACGGAATGCCATTCCGGTTGACAGGCGAGCACGCTGGTTTTCCCCTACGGGCTGGGGTCTTCGGCGCTTCGGGGGGATAAAACGGGCGAATGGCAGCCGTGTAAAAATATGTTATGCAATCCGGATTAATTGCTAAGGCGTATGCAAATGAATTAGGCCACCGTCATTCCATATGGGCGATCAAATTCTAAACATCCAATTTGCATTGCTGCAGGTGCAAATGAATAGGAAATCGGCAGAAAATCCCGTTAAGGATCATAGGGGTAATCTTGACAGAAATTCCTGCGCCGATGCGCCACCCGTCGTCTTGATCACGCAAGCCAAAGGAGGCTCGCCATGCACTACCTGTTGATGTATGACCTCGTGCCGGACTACCTCGAGAGGCGCGGTATGTATCGCGACGCCCATCTGGCGCTCGCCTGGGCGGCCACGGAACGCGGTGAGTTGCAACTGGCCGGGGCCTTGACCGAGCCTGTGGACACCGCCGTGCTGCTCTTCAAAGGCGACTCTCCCGAAGCCGCCGAAGCCTTTGCCAGAGCCGATCCGTATGTGCTCGCGGGGCTCGTGACGCGCTGGTGCGTACGTCCATGGACGACCGTGGTGGGTGAGGGCGCGGCGAATCCCGTGCGCTAGAAGCAAGCCGAACCGCCGCGCTCGCGCGGCGTCGAGAGGAATGCGAACAGCATGAAGACGCGCTGAGTCCGCTTCGACGGCGATCGCGCCTCCGTTGTCACCCAGGTGCTGTCAAAACACCGCGCCAAGGCTTTCCTCAGCCAGGCGGAAATGCCATCAAAATGCATCGAAATGCGTTGTGGCTCAAATATAAATTTCGTAAACACTATTCGCCTACGTTGCCGTGCAGTTGTGCTGTGCAATAACACCGTTCGGCGCTGGAACCGACGGTAGTTCTGTTACGGCAATACGAGAAATGACGCAGCAAAAAGGACAAGATTGTTTCCATCCGTAACACTTGTCTCAACCATATTCACGCAAACCCTGGTGGTGGTATGCTTCGTGCACAAATTCTCCCATGCACGAGTGAGACCACGTTTTGTGCTTCGCAATAGGGACAAACCGCACTAACCCAGTGCGCTATTGACCCGCAAACAGAACGTACAAAACATATTTGTGCAACCGCGGGCTGCACACGGATCGTGAAAGTTGAATCCGTGGCCGCCCAAAGCCGCGGCCCGGCCAGGCTGCGTGGAGAAAACCCAATGTTTTTCGATGAGCTAAGCAATGACGAATGGGCGCTGCTGGCAGCGCTTGTCTCTGACGAGCCGGCCGTCCGTCTGAACCGACGCGGCCGGCCCCGCGCCGAACCGCGTATCGTGGCGAATGCCGTTCTGTGGATCCTGACAACTGGCGAGCCCTGGTCGAAACTGCCGGGCCGCTATCCGTCAGGTCCTACATGCCGGCGCCGTTTTGAAGAATGGCAGTTGAACGGCACTCTGCTCGAGATGGTTCGGCTGTTGTCCCAAACCGGGCGTACCTTTGCGTACGTCCCGCAACCGGCGCCGCCCGTCGCGGCCAAACCGGCAGCACCGGTAGCCGAAACCCCCAGCGTGCGTGACGAAGGTCTGCGCGGTGTGTCGTGGAAGAGCCCCGAATCGTGGCAGGCGCCCGGCGTATCGAGCAGTCTGAGCAACTGGCGTTCAGCGGATCCGTTCGCCGATATCACGCGCCAGTTGTCCGGATTGACGACGGGTACGACAAACGTGCCGCCGGTGTCGCGTACACCTTCGGCCAGCCCGGCATCCGCGTCACCTGTAAACCGGCCCGCCATGCGCGCCGGTCTGCAAAGCATGGAAGAAGCGCGGGCGGTAGGCGCGGCAATGCACAGCCTGGATTCGGCCATCACGTCGGCACGCCGCACGCAACAGCTCGAAGATCAGCAGCGCAGCTCGCTGTCGATGAGCCTCGCGCCACGCGGCACGCAAGTCGCCGACCGGCGCGGTTATGTGATCTACGTTGCGGCGGAGCAGGTGCCCAACGCCATGTATCGCGCTTGGGCGGAGATCATGAAGGACGGCAAACGCGTCGAGCGTTCCGGCCTCGTGGGACCGCGCTTTGCCGAGGCCGACGCGGCGGAGGAATACGCGCTCGAATGGGCACGGCAGTGGATCGACCGTGAATGCCGTACGCAGGCTGCAGCCGAGGCCGCACCGGCAGTGAATGCCACGGCTGCTGCTGCAGTGGCGCGTCCGTTGCCGGCTATGCGTCATGTGCCGGAGCCGGTCGCGGTGAATCACGGTGGGCCTTTGCACGGTCCGCTCAATGCATTCCGTGGACCGCTGCGCCGTTACCCTAGCGAGCCGGCCGCACCCGCAACCGAAAGCAGTGCATCAGATCGTTTTCCGTCGTATCCAGAACTCATCTCCCATGCGGGGTGAGCGCGCCGGTTGACGATAGAGCAATGCCGGTCGAGCAACGCAGGTAGAGCAACGCAGGTAGAACAACGCCGGTACAGCAATACCCCGCGGCCGTCAGGAGCAACAGCCGCAGGTTCCCGCTTCATTCGTTGTAAATCATTGACGTCCATACGTGTCGTCGAAGCGCACGATATCGTCTTCGCCGAGATACGAGCCCGACTGCACCTCGATCATTTCGAGCGGCATCTTGCCCGGATTCTCGAGACGGTGGGTGACGCCCAGCGGTATATAAGCTGATTCGTTTTCGGAGACGATAAAGCGCTCTTCACCCCGCGTGACGAGCGCCGTGCCGCGCACGACGATCCAGTGTTCCGCGCGGTGATGATGCATTTGCAGAGAGAGTCGCGCACCTGGTTTCACGACAATGCGTTTGACCTGGAAGCGCTCGCCGGTGTCGACGGAATCGTAGTTGCCCCACGGGCGATGCACCTTGCGATGGTTGGTCGCTTCCAGTCCGCCATCGTTGCGAATCCGTCCGACGATCTTTTTAACGTCCTGTACGCGCGATTTGTCCGCGACCAGAATCGCATCGGCCGTTTCGACCACCACGAGATCCTGCGTTCCGACGCAGGCGATCAGGCGTCCTTCCGAATGCGCGAAGGTCGAGCTTGCCCCTTCGAACATCACGCGGCCGCGTCCCACGTTCTGATCAGCGTCTTTCTCCGAAATGTCCCAGATCGCGTCCCACGAACCCACGTCCGACCAGCCGGCCTGCAGTGGCACAACCACGCCGGATGCAGCGGTCTGATCGTTACCGAGTTGCTCCATCACCGCATAGTCGATCGAATTCGACGGCGAGGCGCTGAATGCATCGCGTTGCAGACGGAAGAAATCGCCGTCCGCTTTGCCGCCTGCGAAGGCCGCGTCGCAGGCTTCGTAAATCGCCGGCTGGAAGTGGCGGATCGCCTTCAGCCAGGTCGAGGCGCGCATGATGAAAATGCCGCTGTTCCACCAGTATTCCTGCGATTCGATATACCGCTGCGCCAGTTCCAGATGCGGTTTTTCGACGAAGCGATCGAGCTTGTGCGCGCCGATCTTGCCGGCCGCATCGGCGTCCGTTGCGAGAGCGTCGTTAGGCATGCCAAGCGCCGCGCCAATGCGGATGTAGCCATAACCCGTTTCCGCACGCGTCGGCACGATACCCATCGTAACGATATGGCCGGCCGCCGCATGCTGTACGCCGGACGCCACCGCTGCATGAAAACTGGCGCTGTCCGTCACCGCGTGATCGGCGGGCATCACGACCATGATGCCGTCCTCGTCCTGCGCGGCGATCGAAAGAGCAGCCACCGTTAGCGCCGGCGCCGTATCGCGCCCGGCGGGCTCGAGAATCAGCCGGGTCGGCTTGCCGCTCGTGCGCAGTTGCTCAGCCGTGGTGAAGCGCTGTTCTTCGTTGGCCACCACGACGAGTTGCTCCGCGAGCGGATGACCCGTTTCGAGCCCGTCGAGCCGGCGCGTGGTCGACTGCAACAGCGAGTCGTCGCCGAGCAGGCCAATCAGCTGTTTCGGATGCTGCTCGCGCGACATCGGCCACAAGCGTGTACCGGAGCCGCCCGCCAGAATCACGGGATGAACTTTGAGCTTGACGTTTAGGTGCATAGCTTGCGTGGACCGGGTGTCGGCGGGTGTGGCCGTAACCGGAGCTGTCATGATGGACTCCTCGAGGCTGGGTGAATGCGTCGAGTTTTATCACGAAGTAAAGAATCAATAAAAGCGCGTTAAATAGAAACTATATAAAACGCTTAATAAAATTGGCCGTTCCGTGAAGGAAAAATGTCCGGCCAATTTTTAAAAAAGAAAAATTACCCGAAAAAAATCACAGGTGATTTTTTTATCCGGCGCAATGACGCAGAATAGGGACGAAAGGCGCGGCGTAAGCTTCGTAGGAAAACGGACAGCTCGGCTGATATCCGCTTCCAGAAAGGCGCGAAACCGGCCTCTCAAACGCAAATTCGGTAACAATTGCCGCACAAAATTCCAAAAAAATATCGAAAAAATGACCGATACATTTTGAGATATTTTGCTGTCTTGCAGTCCGAATTTTAATACCGCTTTATCTATACCTGTACAAGGGTATTCACTCATTTCGACACCTGTTTTCCGGATCGTCCGTTCAGGAATTTTTTTAATCCGGAAAGCGGCAGGGCAATTAACACCGGTTCAATCAGTTTCGCGCCGCGCATCGGTCTGCAGGCGCGAATACCGGCGTTGCACTGCCGGTGACAGGAGGCGATGAGTGTGACGGGAATTCAACCAACCAACGGATGGCACTTGACTGACGAACTGAGGGGCAGCTCATGCTGAGCGTTCTATCGAGAATCATCGACATCGCCATGGTCGCGCTCGGCGCGGCTATCGCGACGGCCGTGCACAGCGGGAAATTGGTGTGGCTGGACGACGTCCAAAGCGTATCGCTCGCGTTTGACTGCCTGCTCGTGGTGGTGTTCTTCCCCGCGCTCGGCATCTATCAGTCGTGGCGCGGCAAGCCGCTGTACGACCTGCTGTGCCGCGTTGCGGGCGGCTGGGTGATGGTGGAGATCACCGGCATCCTGATCAGCTTCAGCCTGCACCGTTCGGACAGCCTGTCGCGTCTGTGGCTGTTTTACTGGGCGATCGCCACGATCGTGCTGCTGATCGTCACCAAGGTGATCGTCTATTCGATTCTGCGCGGACTGCGCCGCGAAGGCTTCAATCAGCGCGCGGTGGCGATCGTCGGCGGCGCGCCGTATGGGCGCTTCCTGATCGAACAGATGCGCAGCCGCCCGGAAGCGGGCTTTAGCCCCGTCGTGCTGTTCGACGAAGAGGGCACGATCAACCCCTATGAAGATCCGGATGCGAGCGACGCGATCGAAGGCGTGCCGGTCGAGCGCGATTACTCGCGGATGCTTCAACTGGTGCGTCAGCGCGCGATTCGCGAACTGTGGCTCGCGCTGCCGATCTCGAAGGAGAAGGCGATCCATCGCTTTGTGATGGATCTGAAGAACGACTTCGTGAATATCCGCTTCATTCCGGACGTTCGCAGTCTCACGCTCTTCAACCAGCCGATGGTGGATCTGCTCGGCGTGCCGGCGATCAACCTGGCCGCCTCGCCGATCACCGATCTGCGCGTGCTGCCCAAGCGCATCTTCGACCGCCTGTTCGCACTGGCGGCACTGACCGCGCTGGCGCCGGTGATGCTGGTGATCGCGGTGATGGTGAAGGTGAGCTCGCCTGGCCCCGTGTTCTTCCGCCAGAAGAGGAAAGGCATCGACGGCAACCAGTTCGAGATCTACAAGTTCCGCTCGATGAAGATGCACAAGGAAGAGGCCGGCAAGATCACTCAGGCTACAAAGCGCGATCCGCGCATCACCGCGGTCGGCGCGTTCCTGCGGCGCACCAGCCTCGACGAATTGCCGCAGTTCATCAACGTGTTGCGCGGCGAGATGTCGGTGGTCGGTCCGCGTCCGCACGCGCTCGAACACGACGACATCTACAAGGATCTGGTGAAGGGCTACATGCACCGTTACCGGATCAAACCGGGCATCACCGGGTGGGCGCAGATCAACGGCTATCGCGGCGAGACCGATCGCATCGAAAAGATGATGGGCCGCGTCAAGCTCGATCTGTACTACATGCAGCACTGGACCTTCTGGCTCGACATCAAGATCGTCGTGCTGACGCTATGGAAGGGCTTTGTGGGCAGCAACGCATATTGAACATGCAGCCGCGCAACGCGCGACCGCATTTAATGAATCAACTCCATTTTCCGAGGTGTAATACATGAACCTGACGATCATCGGTAGTGGCTACGTAGGCCTCGTAACGGGCGCATGTCTCGCCGACATCGGCCACGACGTGTTCTGTCTCGACGTCGATCAACGCAAGATCGACGTGCTCAACAACGGCGGCGTGCCGATCCATGAACCGGGTCTGCAGGAAATCATCGCGCGCAATCGCAAGGCAGGCCGCCTGAAGTTCTCGACCGACATCGAGGCCGCGGTCGCGCACGGCGACATCCAGTTCATCGCGGTGGGCACGCCTTCCGACGAAGACGGGTCCGCCGATCTGCAATACGTGCTCGCCGCCGCGCGCAATATCGGCCGCCATATGACGGGCTTCAAGGTGATCGTCGACAAATCGACGGTGCCGGTCGGCACGGCTTCGCGCGTGCGCGACGTGATCGCCGAGGAACTGGCCGCGCGCAACGCGAGCCACATGTTCTCCGTGGTGTCGAATCCGGAGTTCCTGAAAGAAGGCGCGGCCGTGGAAGACTTCACGCGTCCCGACCGCATCGTGCTCGGCTGCGACGAAGACGTGCCCGGCGAAAAAGCGCGCGAACTGATGAAGCGTCTCTACGCGCCGTTCAACCGCAATCGCGAACGCACGCTGTACATGGACGTGCGTTCGGCCGAGTTCACCAAGTACGCAGCCAACGCGATGCTCGCCACGCGTATCTCGTACATGAACGAGCTCGCGAATCTGGCCGACCGCGTCGGCGCCGATATCGAAGCGGTGCGCCGCGGCATCGGTTCCGATCCGCGCATCGGCTACGACTTCCTGTATGCCGGTTGCGGCTACGGCGGCTCGTGCTTTCCGAAAGACGTGCAGGCACTGATTCGCACGGCAGCCGACCATAAGGCCAATCTGCGCATTCTCGAAGCGGTGGAAGCCGTCAACGACACGCAGAAAAAGATCCTCGCGCAGAAGATCGTCGACCGTCTGGGCGAGGACCTGTCGGATCGCACCTTCGGCGTGTGGGGCCTCGCGTTCAAGCCGAACACCGACGACATGCGCGAAGCGCCGAGCCGTCCGCTGATCGCCGAACTGCTGCGCCGTGGCGCACGCGTGAAGGCCTACGACCCGGTCGCGATCGACGAATCGAAGCGCGTGTTCGCACTCGATCTGAAGGACGTGCCGCAACAGCATGCGCGCCTGTCGTTCGTGAACGAAGAGATGGAAGCGGCCGAGGGCGCCGATGCACTGGTGATCCTCACCGAATGGAAAGTCTTCAAGAGTCCGGACTTCGGTTCGCTCAAGGAGAGCCTCACCACGCCGCTGATTTTCGACGGCCGCAACCTGTACGAGCCGGACGCGCTGCTCGAACTCGGTATCGAGTATCACGCGATCGGCCGTCAGCACGCGCTGCGCAATGCGCCTGCGAAGGTCGGCGCGAACGGCCTGCCGGTCACGATAGACGCGGCCGATACGGTCGAGGTCGGCCAGTAATTTGGCCAATAAGCCGCCGCACCGCCAAAGCCTCACCAGGGAGCCCGCTATGTTCGCCAACGTTCTGATCGTCTGCCACGCCAACGTGTGCCGTTCGCCCGCAGCCGAGATGCTGTTCAAGGCCCGGCAGCGCGCGCCGTCGCGGCCATCCTCAGCGCCGATCGCGTTTCATTCGGCGGGCCTGCGCGCCACCAACGGCCACGCCATGGACCCGGTGATGCGGCGCCTGCTCGCCGAGCAGGGCGTCGCCTCCGGCATCCACTATTCGCGGCGCCTCGACCGCCGGCTCGTGCGCGCAGCCGATCTCGTGCTCGTCAGCGAGCGCGCGCAGGTAAGCGCGGTCGAAGCTCTCGATCCGGCTTCGCGCGGCAAGGTTTATCCGCTCGGCAAGTGGGAAGACGATTCCGACGTCGCCGATCCGCACGGCGGCAGGGAAGTCGACTATAGGGAGAGTCTCGTGCTCATCGAACACCTGGTCATGGGATGGCTGAAGAAAATATGCTGATGAAAAAAAGTACTGCACACACATTCGCGAACGTCAATTCGACGGGCTTTAAATCGAAACTCGCCGCCACGCTTTTGCTGACGTCCTTTCTGTCGGCCTGCGCTACCGCACCTGGCAATTACCTCGACACGTCCCGCCTGAAAGACGACGGCCAGCACCAGGGTCAGCAAGCTAACGAAACCTATCCGGTTCATCTGATCGACGGCCCGCTGGTGGCGGCTCAAGCTCAGGCGCAAGCCGCTGCTGCGCAACAGGCGCTGCCGACTTCGCACTATAGCGATCCGTCGCAGTACGTGTACCGGCTCTCGCCGCAGGACATTCTCGGCATTACCGTGTGGGACCACCCGGAATTGACCACCCCGCAGGGCAGCACGCTGTCCGCGGGCGGCAACACCACGCAGTCGATCGGCGGCGCCTTGCAGCAGCCGTATACCGCCGCGCTGCCAGGCCAGGCCGATCCGTACGGCCAGACGATTGCCCCCGACGGCACGATCTTTTTCCCGTTTGTCGGCCGCATCAAGGCCGCGGGCAAGACCGTGGGCGAAGTGCGCGATCAGTTGAGCGCCGGCCTCGTGCGCTACATCCGCAATCCGCAGGTCGACGTGCGCGTGCTGTCGTACCGTGGCCAGAAAGTGCAGGTGACCGGCGACGTGAAGACGCCGGGCCCGCTCGCCATCAGCGACGTGCCGCTCACGCTGGTCGACGCGATCACGCGCTCGGGCGGCACGAACAGCGACGCCGACATCCAGCGTGTGCGCCTCACGCGCAACAACAAGCTGTACGTGCTCGACGCCAACCGCATGCTCGACCAGGGCGACACCACGCAGAACGTGATGCTGCAGAACGGCGACGTGATCAACATTCCGGATCGCAGCGACAGCCGCATCTTCGTGATGGGCGAAGTGAAGACGCCGATCCAGGTGCCGATGTTGAAGGGCCGCCTGACGATCGCCGACGCGCTCACCCAGTCGGGCGGCATTCTCGACACGGACGCCAATCCGCGCCAGATCTTCGTGATGCGCGGCATGCGCGAGCATCCGACCACGCCGGACGTGTACCGCCTCGACATGACGCAGCCCGACGCGATCATGCTGTCGTCCCAGTTCCAGTTGCAGCCGATGGACGTCGTGTACGTGGGCACCGCCGCTTCGACCACGTTCAACCGTGTGTTGCAGCAAGTCCTGCCGACCATCCAGACCTTGTTCTACCTGAAGCAGCTGACGAAATAACTGTCTGAACCGTCGACAGGCCCGCGCCGCTCTCACAGGGCGCGGGACCGAAGCAAACGCCGAGGCAAACGCGCAAGCCCATGCCGAAGCACCCGCTGAAGCCCACGCCGAAGCAACCGAAACGGGATCGAATTGTGAGCAACCAAATCTCTCCACACATGGCCGGTCCGATCAAGACCGAAGAAGAGGACGTCGTCCTCGGGCAACTGGTGCAGGTGATCCTCGACGACATCTGGTGGCTGATCGCGATTGCCGCGGCGATCGTCGCGCTGGCCGCCGCGTACTGTTTCCTCGCCAAGCCGATCTATTCGGCCGATGCGCACGTGCGGGTCGAGCAGTCCGACAACACCTCGCAGGCGCTCACGCAGACGCAAACGGGCGCGGCCATCACCACCGGCTCGACTTCGCTGCCGACCGACGCCGAAATCGAAATCATCAAGAGCCGCGGCGTAGTCGGCCCGGTGGTCCAGCAACTGAAGCTGAACTTCAGCGTCGCGCCGAAGACGATTCCGCTGCTCGGCAGCATCGCCGCGCGCCTGGCGACGCCGGGCCAGCCGGCGCGGCCGTGGCTGGGCCTGTCCTCGTACGCGTGGGGCGGTGAAGACGCCGAGGTCGATTCGCTCGACGTGGTGCCCGCGCTCGAAGGCGCGAAGCTGATGATGAAGGTGTTCGACGAGCAGCACTACGAACTGTACGCGGAGAACGGCTCATTGCTGCTGCGCGGCCAGGTGGGCCAGCAGGAGCAGGGCGGCGGTGTGACGATCCTCGTCAGCAAGCTGGTGGCCCGTCCGGGTGAAGAGTTCATTGTGACGCGCTTTAACGACCTCGACGCGATCACCGCGTTCCAGTCGGCGATCACCGTGCAGGAGCAGGGCAAGCAGACCGGCGTGATCCAGATTTCGCTGGAAGACAAGAGCCCCGAGCACGCCGCTCTGGTGGCCAATGCGCTCGCGCAGTCGTATGTCCGTCAGCACGTGTCGAACAAGCAGGTCGACGCGAGCAAGATGCTCGACTTCCTGAAGAGCGAAGAGCCGCGCCTGAAGGCCGATCTCGAACGCGCCGAAGCCGCATTGACCGCTTACCAGCGCCAGTCCGGTTCCATCAATGCGAGCGACGAAGCCAAGGTCTACCTCGAAGGCAGCGTGCAGTACGAGCAGCAGATCGCCGGTTTGCGTCTGCAGATGGCGCAGCTGACCGAGCGCTACGGCGACGACCATCCGATGCTCGTGGCCGCGCGTCAGCAGATGGCCGAACTGGAGGCGCAACGCGCCAAATATGCTGACCGCTTCCGCGATCTGCCGGCAACCGAAGTGAAGGCCGTGCAGCTGCAGCGCGATGCGAAGGTGGCCGAAGACATCTACGTGCTGCTGCTCAACCGCGTGCAGGAGTTGTCGGTGCAGAAGGCCGGTACCGGCGGCAACGTGCATATCGTCGACCAGGCGATGCGCCCGGGTGCGCCGGTCAAGCCGAAGAAGGTGCTGATTCTCTCGGCGGCAGTGATTCTGGGCCTGATCTGCGGCACCGGCTTCGTGTTCCTGCGCCGCAATATGTTCAAGGGAATCGACGATCCCGACCATATCGAGCGCGCGTTCCATCTGCCGGTATACGGCCTCGTGCCCTTGAGCGCCGAACAGGCCTTGCTCGAAAGCGGCTTCCAGCGCGGCGGCGAACGCCTGCGCTCGGTGCTGGCGAATGCGCGGCCGAAGGACGTCACGATCGAAAGCCTGCGCAGCCTGCGCACGTCCATGCAGTTCACGATGATGGACGCGAAGAACCGCATCGTCATGCTGACGGGACCGATGTCCGGCGTCGGCAAGAGCTTCCTGACGGTCAATCTGGCGGTGCTGCTCGCGAACTCGGGCAAACGCGTGCTGATGATCGACGGCGATATGCGTCGCGGCGTGCTCGAACGTTATGTGGGCGGTACCCAGGAAAACGGCCTGTCGGAATTGCTGAGCGGGCAGATTTCGCTCGAAGAAGCGATTCGCGCCTCGAATGTCGAAGGCCTGAGCTTCATCTCGTGCGGGCGTCGTCCGCCGAATCCGTCGGAACTGCTGATGTCGCCGCGTCTTCCGCAATATCTGGAAGGCCTCGCCAAGCGCTACGACGTGATCCTGATCGACACGCCGCCGGTGCTGGCCGTCACCGATGCGTCGATTATCGGCGCGTATGCCGGTTCGACCTTCTTCGTGATTCGCTCGGGCGTGCACAACGAAGGCGAGATCGCGGAGGCGTTGAAGCGTCTGCGCGCAGCCGGCGTGCACGTGCAGGGCGGCATCTTCAACGGTATGCCGGCGCGCTCGCGCGGCGGCTACGACCGTGGCTATGCGGCGGTCCAGGAATATCTGAGCACCTGAGCACCTGAACCACGAGGCTGAGCCCAGTGTGCTGATGCCAGCGCAAACACGATAGAAAAGGACATCACGATGAAAGTGACCGTACTGGTTCCGACTTACCGCCGCCCGGCCGACCTGGCGCGCTGCCTCGCGGCGCTGCAACGGCAGTCGCGCGCGCCGGACGAAGTGGTGGTGGTCGCGCGCGCCGACGACGAAGCGACCCACACCTGTCTGCGCGATCCGGCGGTGCCCGGCCGCTTGCCGTTGTCGGTCGCGCTGGTGGAGGTGCCCGGCCAGGTCGCGGCCCTGAATCGCGGACTCGATGCGGCCAAAGGCGACGTGATCGCGATCACCGACGACGACGCCGCACCGCACGTGGATTGGGTCCAGCGTATTGCTGCCGCATTCGAAAGCGATGCGCGCCTCGGTGCGCTGGGTGGACGCGACTGGGTGCATGAAAAAGGCCGCGTGCTCGACGGCGAGCGGCCGCTGGTCGGCAAGGTCACGGCACACGGCAAGATCATCGGCAATCACCACCTGGGTGTGGGTGGCGCGCGCGAAGTCGACATCCTGAAGGGCGCCAACATGAGCTACCGGCGCGACGCGGTCCGCACGATCCGTTTCGATCAGCGCCTGCGTGGCGCGGGCGCTCAGGTTCACAACGATATGGCCTTCAGCCTCGCCGTAAAGAACGCCGGCTGGAAGCTGATGTACGACCCGCGCGTGGCTGTCGACCATTTCCCGGCCGAGCGTTTCGACGACGACCGGCGCGACGCGCAAACCATGGCGGCGTTGCGCAATGCCGCCTTCAACTTCCACCTGATCCTGCGCGACCAGTTGCCGCCGCTGCGCCGCGAAACCGCGTGGTGGTGGTGGACGCTGGTGGGCACGCGCGTCTATCCGGGGCTCACGCACGCCGCGCTTGCGCTGGTGTCGAAACAGGCGAGCCTGAGACTGTCGCGCTGGCGTGCGGTTCGTACCGGCGCGCATGAAGCGCGCCGCGCGTTGTCGCGGACCGCGTGAAGCCCGCGAGCGCTCACCTGTCCCCAACGTCCTGCACGTTCGTGCATCGGCACTGGCGCCTGCCCGCGCAGGCCGATGCCCCTTTCCACCGGCAGAGCGGAGTGTCTGCATGAGTACGAAAGTTCACGTTCATCTGTTTTATGGCGCCGACCCGCGCTTTTACCGGCCGGGCGACAACATCGGCTGCCTGTACGGGTATCACCATGCCGAATCCGACGCGTTCAGGCTGACCTATTCGCAGGACGCGCGCGAAAGCAAACCGGTGCGTTTGCTGCGGCGCGCGCTGAAGGCGGCGCTCGGGTTCGACTTCATCCATACGTGGCGCAACCGCGACGAGATGCTGCGCTCGGACGTCATCTGGACGCATACCGAGCAGGAATGGCTATCCGCCGCGCTGATGCTGCTGCTGAGCGGCCGCAAGGCGGGCGCTGATGCCAGCCCCTTGCTGTTGGCGCAAAGCGTGTGGCTGCTCGATAAATGGCCTTCCTATGGGATTCTGCGCAGCTGGCTGTATCGCAAGCTGATGACGCGCGCCGACCAGCTGACTACGCTCGCCACTGAAAACGCCGAACTATGCCAGCGCTATTTCAATCGCGACGCGAAGCCGCTCCTGTACGGCCTGAACACGCAGGACTTTCCCGTGAAGGCGCCGACCGAATGGACGCCGCATACGCCGATCCGTATCGCCGCCATCGGCAACGATCGCGACCGCGACTGGGAAACGCTCATCAAGGCCTTCGGCAACGATGCGCGCTACACGGTGAAGCTCGCGACACGCCGGCGGATTCCCGCTTCGCTGCGCGCGCCGAACGTCGAGATCGCGTTGTTCTCCGGTATCAGGAAGCAGCACGAGCTTTATGACTGGGCCGATGTGATCGTCGTGCCGCTGCGGCCGAATTCGCACGCTTCGGGCATCACCGTGATGCTGGAAGCGGCGGCGGTCGGCAAGCCGATGGTGGTCACCAACGTCGGCGCGTTGCAGGATTATTTTCCGGCGGGCGAGGCGGCTTACATCCCGCCGTTTAATCCGCAGGCTTTGCGTGAGGCGGTGGACCAGCTCGCCGCTTCGCCCGCGGACGCGTTGCATCAGGCGCAGGCGGCGGCTGCCGGTTTGCTGTCGCGCGATCTGACCACGCAGAACTATGCGATGCAGCACGTGAGAATTACGCAGGAGATGCTGCGGGCGCGCGCAGCGTCGCGCGGACGCGTGATGACCGGTACGGCCGACGCCGATGCCGCGGCAAAGGCGCCGCGTACGGCGGCGGCCGCCACCGCGGTGAACCAGCCGGCGCGAGTTCGCGCGGGCAGCCAGGGCCAAGGTCAACGCTCTGGCCCGCGCGAATCACGCGGAGGTCTCTAAACGATGTCGACGATTGCGCGAGGCGGCGATAACGCGGAGCGGGTACTGTCCGGCGCCCGCAAGGAGTGGCTGCCGGAGGCCTTACTGTGGCTGATCACCGTGATGTTGATCATCGCGCATCAGGGTACGGTCCTCACGTTCGGCTTCCCGATGCTCGCGATCCTGACGGGCCTGTGGCTCTACTTCAAGAGCCCGGCGCGCTACATCGGCTTCATGTGGTGGCTGTGGTTCCTGAGCCCGGAGGTGCGGCGTCTTGCCGACTGGTCCAAAGGCTCGTTCACGCCGACCAGCCTGATCCAGGTTGCGCCGCTCGCGGTGACGATGATCAGCGCGTTCTCCCTGCTGCGCTACTACAAGCTGCTTTCGCAGCGGCGCGGCCTGCCGGTGCTGCTGGTTCTGATGGGGCTCGCCTACGCGTTCATGATCGGCGTGATGTCGAGCGGGCCGCTCGCCGCGACCTATGACCTCGCGAACTGGCTCTATCCGATCCTGATCGGTTTTCACATCATGGCGCACACGCGCGAGTACCCGAAGTACCGCGACACCATCGTGAGTACTTTCATCTGGGGCATGCTGGTGATGGGCGGCTACGGCCTGATTCAGTTCTTCATCATGCCGCCGTGGGACGCGCTGTGGATGCTCGGCTCGCAGATGAATTCGCAGGGCGATCCCGTGCCGATGGGTGTACGCGTCTTCAGCACAATGAACTCGTCGGGACCGTTCGCGTTCGCGATGATGGGCGCGATGGTCTACGTGATGGCAGCGACGCACCGCGTGCGCTGGGTTGCTGCCGCGCTGGGCTTCTTCGCGTTCGCGCTGAGCCTCGTGCGTTCGACGTGGGGCGGCTGGGCGATCGCGCTCCTGATCCAGCTGGTCAAGGCGAACAACAAGGTGCGCGTGCGGATCGTCGCGAGCGCGGTGCTGCTTGCCGGTCTTTGCGTGCCGCTGCTCACGGTCGGCCCGGTCGCCGAGCGGATGCAGGCGCGCCTGAACACGCTAGTCAATCTGAGCGACGACCAGAGCTACGCGGCGCGTAACGAGTTCTACGCGACCTTCGCGAAGACCGCCTTTACCGATGTCTCCGGCGAAGGCATGGGCGCGACCGGCACCTCGACGAAGCTCTCGAACGACGGCGGCCAGCTCGGCCAGTACGGCAACTTCGACAGCGGCGTGATGAACATCCCGTTCGTGCTCGGCTGGCCCGGCACCTTGCTCTACATGTCCGGCATCGTCTGGCTGGTGGTGCGCGCGGCGCTCGCGTCGTTCAAGCTGCGCAACGACAAATTCGTGTCCGCCTGCCTGAGTCTCAGTCTCGCCACTTTCGCGATGCTGGTGTTCACCAATTCGCTGGTCGGCACCGGCGGGCTGCTGCTTTTCATGAGTGTTTTTTCGATCCTATCCGCGGTGCACTACGAAAAGATGAACCGCAGACGCACGCTACTTTTCCACGGAGGCACTGATTGAGAGTCGCCATTGTCACGCACGTCGTGCGCCATAACGACGGCCAGGGGCGCGTCAACCACGAGATTGCGCGCGCCGCCCTCGAGGAAAACATCGGTGTGACGCTGGTTGCGTCGCACGTTGCGCCGGATTTGCTCGCGCATCCGAACGTCCGCTGGGTGCCGATGAAGATCGGCCGCTGGTGGCCCACCAATCTGCTGCGCCAGCAGGTGTTCGCGTTCAAAAGCGCAATGTGGCTGCGCGCGCATCGCCGCGAATTCGACGTGCTGCACGTGAACGGCTTCATCACGTGGGCGCCTGCCGACGTCAACACCTCGCACTTCGTGCATAGCGGCTGGTTCGGCAGCAAGTACTACCCGTTCGGGCTCACGAAGGGCGTGTGGTCCGCGTATCAGTCGGTCTATACGCGCTGCAACGCGTTGCTTGAACGCTGGGCCTACCGGCGTTCGAAGGTGATTACGGCGGTGTCGCAAAAGGTCGCCGATGAAATTCGCGCGATCGGCTTGACGCCTCATAACCGTGTCGACGTGATCTACAACGGCGTCGATACACAAGGCTTCGCGGCTGCCACGGGTGACCGCGCGAAGTTCGGCTTGCCGGCTGACGCGTTCCTGCTGCTGTTCGTCGGCGACCTGCGCACGCCGCGCAAGAACCTCGGCACGGTGTTGCACGTGCTCAAGCATCTGCCCGAGCACGTGCAGATCGCCGTGGCCGGTTTTCTGCCGGGCAGCCCGTATCCGGAACAGGCGAAGGCGCTCGGCATTGCGCATCGCGTGCATTTTCTCGGGCTGGTCAAAGAAATGCCGGTGCTGATGCATTCGGTCGACGCGTTCGTGTTTCCGTCGCGCTATGAGGCGATGAGCCTGTCGCTGCTCGAAGCGATGGCCGCGGGCTTGCCGGTGGTCACGGCGCGCACGGCGGGCGGTGCGGAAATCATCACGCCAGAATGCGGCATCGTGCTCGACGACCCGGACGATCCCAAGGCATTGGCGGGCGCTGTCGCACGTCTTGCCGGTAACGACGAAGCACGCCGCGCGATGGGCGTCGCCGCCAACGAACTCGCAACCGGCTTCGGCTGGGCGCGGATGGCCGAGCAATACATCGCGCTGTACCGGCAACTGGCGGGGCAGCAGAAGGACCGCCGACGCAGCGAAGCGGAAGCCGCGGTGGTCGCCAAGACCGACGCGCTGACGCTGAACACGCTGGCCGGGCAGACAATCCACCACAACGCTCAGGGACAACAACTATGACGACAGGATCAATCAAATCGCTGCAGATCGGGATGCACTGGTTTCCGGAACGCGCGGGCGGCCTCGACCGCATGTACTACTCGCTGGTCGGCGCATTGCCGGGCGCGGGCGTCGCGGTGCGCGGCGTGGTGGCCGGTTCACCCAAAGTGGCCGCGGACACCGGTGGTGCGATCAACGGTTTCGGCTCTGCCGCGCAATCGCTGCCGCTGCGCTTGATGGCGGCACGCCGCGCGCTGCGCCAGGAGATCAGCACCTCGCGTCCCGATGTGATTTCGTCGCACTTCGCGCTGTACACGTTTCCGGGTCTCGACGTGACGCGCGGCATTCCGCAGGTCTCGCATTTCCAGGGACCGTGGGCCGACGAGAGTCACGTCGAAGGCGCCGATTCGCTCGGCCAGCGCGCCAAGCGCTATCTGGAGCAATCGGTGTATGCGCGCTCATCGCGGCTGATCGTGTTGTCGGAAGCGTTCGGCAAGATTCTGACTTCGCGCTATCGCATCGCACCCGACCGCGTGCGCGTAGTGCCGGGCTGCGTCGATGTCGAGCAGTTCAATCTGCCGATCACGCCGGCCGAGGCGCGTCTGAAGCTGCAACTGCCGCAGGACCGGCCAATCGTGCTGGCCGTGCGGCGTCTGGTGCGCCGCATGGGCCTGGAAGATCTGATCGATGCAGTGAAGCTGCTCAAGCGCACTGAGCCCGATGTGCTGCTGCTGATCGCGGGCAAGGGGCGGCTCGAAGGGGAATTGCAGGCACGTATCACCGAGGCGGGCCTCGAAGACAACGTGAAACTGCTGGGCTTCGTGCCCGATCAGCATCTGGCCGCGTTGTACCGTGCGGCGAATATCAGCGTGGTGCCGACGGTGGCGCTCGAAGGCTTCGGGCTGATTACCGTTGAATCGCTGGCTTCCGGCACGCCGGTGCTGGTGACGCCGGTGGGCGGTTTGCCGGAGGCAGTGGCGGGTCTGTCGCCGAACCTGGTGTTGCCGGAGACGGGCGCGAAGGCGATTGCGGAAGGCCTGGCAGGCGCGTTGAACGGTTCACTGAAGTTGCCGGATGCCGATGCCTGCCGCCGCTATGCGCGCGAGAACTTCGATAATTCGGTGATCGCGAAGCGTGTGGCGTCGGTGTATAGCGAAGCGATCGCGGCGGGTGGCGTGCATTGAAGGTGTCGTGACGCAATAGAAAAAGACGCAATAGAAAAAAGGCCTGAATCTTTGCGATCAGGCCTTTTTTCATGGAGTATCGGCTGCCCGCGCAGCCGATACTCAGGACAGCATCAGAACGTCTCGTGATGCTCGTTGCGGCCCAGGTCCGCATGAACCATCATGTGGCACAGCTGTTCAAGCGTGGTTTCCGGCTTCCAGCCGAGCTTCTCGTGCGCCTTGTCCGCGCAGCCGATCAGGAGATCCACTTCCGCCGGGCGATAGAACTTCGGGTTCACGCGCACCAGCGTCTTGCCGGTTGCCACGTCGATACCCGTTTCACGCTCTTCCTTGCCCGACCATTCGATCTGATAACCCGCGGCGGCGAACGCCATGCGCACGAAGTCGCGTACCGTCTCGGTGCGGCCGGTGGCGAGCACGAAGGTATCGGGTTCATCGGCTTGCAGCATGCGCCACATGCCTTCCACGTATTCGAGCGCGAAGCCCCAGTCGCGCTTGGCGCTCAGGTTGCCGAGTTCCAGCACGTCCTGTTTGCCGAGCTTGATTTTGGCGACGGTGTCCGTGATCTTGCGCGTGACGAATTCGCGGCCACGCAGCGGCGATTCGTGATTGAACAGAATCCCGCTGCTCGCAAACAGG
Source organism: Paraburkholderia sediminicola (assembly GCF_902859805.1). GTDB lineage: Bacteria > Pseudomonadota > Gammaproteobacteria > Burkholderiales > Burkholderiaceae > Paraburkholderia > Paraburkholderia sediminicola. The sequence continues at coordinate 214,592 of NZ_CADIKC010000006.1, forward strand.
TTGTAAGACTCGCGATAGTTGATGGTCGACCAGTGCGCGAACAACTTGGCCACACCATACGGGCTGCGCGGATAGAAAGGTGTGTCCTCGCGTTGCGGCACCGCCTGCACGAGACCGAACATTTCCGAGGTCGATGCCTGATAAAAGCGGGTCTTCGGATTCAGAATGCGGATGCCTTCGAGCAGATTCAGCGCGCCGATGCCTGTCACTTCGGCGGTCGTCACGGGCTGGTCGAATGAGACACCCACGAAGCTTTGCGCGGCGAGGTTGTACAGCTCGTCGGCCTGCGCGCCTTCGAGCAGGCGCAGCGTCGAGCCCAGATCGGTCAGGTCGTGTTCGACCAGACGCAGATTCGGATGATCGAGCACGCCGAGCTCACGAATGCGCCAGAAATTGACCGAACTCGTGCGCCGGTAAGTGCCGGTCACGTGGTAGCCCTTGTCGAGCAACAGTTTGGTCAGATAGGCGCCGTCCTGTCCGGATACGCCGGTGATGATCGCTTTGCGTGGTTGGCTCATAGCTTGCCTTCGATATTGGTAAAAGAGAAAGAGAAGTGCACTTGAAAAAGGAGCTTCAAAGCGTGCCGTCCAGCAGTCGCCGCACCAGCGGATCGACGACCTGAAAATCCTGTTCCGCCTTGAGCCGGTACAAGCCCGGCTTGGGATGCGCGCCGTCGGACATCAGCGTCTTCCAGTCCGGCAGATTGCTGACGTACGCGAACTGATCGACGAGCGGCACCTGCTGTTCGGCGGCCACCCGGCGCGTCATCGCAACCATCGTGGCGAGCCGCGCGTTCAGGCGGTTGTCGGGCATCGGGTTTGATGTCTGGAGAACCGGCTCCTTGCCGAGCGCGCGAGCCGTTTTCACGAGCGTGGTTTCCGCTGCGTAAAACTGCTCGGGCGTCTGGTTCTGCATCACTTCGTTAATGCCATAGTTGATCAACACGATCTGCGCGGACGAGGCGGCGAGCCGTTCCTGCCACGGCAAACCTGCGGTCGGGCCGGCGCGGCGGTTGCCGGTGCCGTCGCGCAACTGGCTGGCCATCGTGCCGCCCACGCCGTAGTTCGTGACGCGCACCTTTTGACCGTACCTGGCTTGCAATTCGTCCTGCAGATACGACACGGCGTTTTGCGCCTGCGGTCCGCAGCGGCCCTCGCTGCACGTGATGCCGAGCGTGGTCGAATCGCCGTAGGCGTCCACCAGCACCTGCGATGCAGGTCCGCTGGCGTGCGCATCCAGTGCCAGTGAAAACAACACTGACGCAGCGGCCGACATGCCCGCAGCGAGCCACGCGCGGCGCCTCATGCGCGGCTTTGCGGCGCTTGCGATGCGCCCCTCGACACGCTGCCGGCGGGCGAATGGGCTTTGCCTGCCGAGCCGAAGATCAAACGTTTTTCGAACGCGAACCATGTGATGCTGGCGTAGGCGAGGGTGATCGCGAGTGCCAGCGCCGCGGTCAGATAGCGATTCAGATTCAGCGGCCACAGCGTGTACAGCACGCTCAGGTGGATCAGATAAATCGTGTAGCTGATGGTGCCGATATAGACCAGAACGGGGTTGCACAGCAGCCGCTTGACGATGCCCTTGCTTTGCAGGGCGATGACCACGACTGAAGTACAAAGCACTAACGAAATGCTGTAGAGCGCAGCGTTCGATAGCGGCGTATTGGCCGCCCGGAACCGCGGATAGTGCAGATGCAGCCACGCCAGCACGGCGAGCGCGGCAAAAAACCCGAGCACGGCGAGGCCCTTGAAGGGTTCGAGTGCGTTGCGATCGCGCCGTACGGCGACAGCGAGCAGCGCGCCGGCCGCCAGCAGGTCCATGCGGAACGGCGTGAGGTAATAGATCGGCCAGAACGAATCGAACCAGGGCGTGGCGACTGCGCGCAGCACCGGGACCAGCACGATCAGCGCGGCCGCCACGTAGCCGAGCACGCGCTCGGGCAGCAGAAGGATTACGAACGGCCAGAAAATATAGAACTGCTCTTCGACCGCCAGCGACCACAGCACATTCAGGCTGTCGTGACCGCTTTGATTGAGCGCGTCGCCGATATTGGTCGCGAAAAACGCATACCACTGCCAGTGCTGCGCCCAGCCGAAGCCGAACAGAATCGACGACACCACCATCAGCAGCAGATAAGGCGGCAGGATGCGCCGCGCCCGGCGTGCATAGAAATAGCCGAAATACGACTGCTGACGCGCCTTGCGCTCGAGCAGGATGCCGGTAATCAGGAAGCCGCTCAAAACAAAAAACAGATCGACGCCCATCCACAGCGGCGCTTTCAACGCGTGCTGGGCGAATACCGCGAGCACGGCGATGGCGCGCAAACCGTCGAGCTGCACGATGCGGCGAGAGTGAGAAGGCGCTAAAGGCAGTGCGCTAGCAGTCATGAACCGTCCATGGTGTGAAGCGGATGGGCCGGGCGAAGGATTGCGCGAGCCGTCTCAAGTCAGGAACAGGGCTTGATGGCAAGAGCGCGCTCGCTTCGCGTCGCAACGGAAGTGCATTCGATTCTAGGGAAAATAAATTGATGAAAAAACGGGAATGAAATGGATAAATGAATCAGATTGCAACAGGGTGTTTCGTTATCCATTCGCAATAGATTTTTATGCTTGTGTCTTGTGGTTGTCGCAATCCGTAAGAAGTGCAGTCGGAGTCAGGCTGCATCGGTAAGGATGGGGCGCAAAGGCACCGCCGGACGCAGCTGCGCACGGCCATTTTCATTTAATCGATTTTTAAATCATTTTCTTTCACGACGCTTAAAGCACCGAATATTTTTGAATTATTTTCGATTTTCGTCGCGGCATTCTTTCCGCGTAATGTGAGCCGTGTGGACGGGGGGCCGGGGATGGCGCGTGCGTCACGCGCCCAGTGCCCGTATTCGACCGGGCTCGCGTTGGGCAGTGAGCCTGCGTAGTGAGCTTGTGTAGTGAGCCCGATTTCCAGGCCCCTTCTTATACGTCGTGTCTTGCGGGAATCAGTCTCGTGTTCCTGCGTCGCTTCTCGCGGCGTCAGTCGTCATCTCATTGGATTTTGCATCCGCGCGGGCTTTTATCCCATTGCGGCACGGCCCTGATTGGAGGAATAACTTTGGCCCGTTTCACGTTCAAAACCTGGCTTGCTGTGTTTGCCTATGCGGCCGGAATGACGGCGGCATCGGTCAGCTTCACGGCATCCGCGGAAACCGTCTTGAACGCGAAAAATTCCTGGATCGGTAACACCTTCGGTTTCGGCGATGGCACGTGGACGCAGATCAACATCACCGCCATTGCGGTCGCGCCCGACGGCAAGGTTTATACGAACGCGCCATGGGACGAAAGCGGCGCTGAAGCGAGCGTCTACCAGAACGGCAAGATGCTCGGTTTCGCGGGCGGCACGCATGGATGGGGCAACGGTGGCGGCAGCGCGGTCTCGGTGAATCGCAAGTACGCCTTTGTGGCGATCGAAGTCGGCAACGAGAAAGGACGTCTGGTCGAGCAGGGCGTGTGGCCGGAGAAGGGCAAGCAATGGTTCGGCATTTCGCGCAGGCAGATTGCCGATCCGAAGCGTGCCGCGCCGTTCCAGCCAGCTGCGAAAAGCGCTGACCCGCATGCGCAACTCGCAGCGGGCTTTCTGATGATGAACGAAGTGCCGACCGGCACGAGCGCCGAAATCGGCGGTCTGGCGGCGAACGACACCACGCTTTACGCGGCGAACACTGCGCGCGATCGCATCGAAGTGTATGACGCGGAATCGATGCAGCAGAAAACAACCTGGACCGTGCACGAACCGGGCCGTATTGCGTTGGCGCCCGACGGCACGCTCTGGGTGTTGAGCGGTACGCGCAACGATAAGGCGCCGCATGTGGAGCACTACACCGCCGCGGGCAAACGCATCGACGAAACGTTCACGCTGCCCGCCGATACGGTCGCGGTCGATATCGCTCTGGATGCGCAAGGCCGCGTTCTGATCGCGGACAACGGTCCGCGCCAACAGGTGCTGTTTTTCAGCAGGAGCAACGGCCGTTATGCGGAGTCGGGCTCGCTCGGTGAACGCGGCGGCATTTTCAGCGGTACGCCCGGCAAGCCCGGCCCGCAGCGCTTCAATGGGTTGACTGGCGTGGGCGTGGATGCACGCGGCAACGTCTATGTGTCGACCAACGGCATCGGTCCGCGTTACGACCCGATCGGCGCGGGCCTCGGCGCCACGCTCGAAAGCTATGCGCCGGACGGCAAGCAGAACTGGCAGGTGCAAGGCTTGTTGTTCGTCGACGGCGCGTGGATCGATCCGTCGCGCCCGGACAGCGTCTATACCGGCAACAAGCGCTTCGAACTCGATCTCTCGAAGCCGGCGGGGCAGGACTGGAAATACGCGGGCTTTCTGTCGAACCGTTTCAAGTATCCCGACGACCCGGTCTTTCACACCGACCAATATCCCGGCTTGCCGATCGCTCGCAAGCTCAAGGGCCGCACGTTCCTGTACCTGACCGACATGTACGCGGACCACCTGAAGATCTATCGCTTCGACCCGCAGCATGACGGCGAGACGGCGATTCCTTCGGGCTTCATTGCCGGGCGTGAACGCGCGGTCGCCAAAGTGCCGAATGCGCCGCCGGGTGGCGACTGGATCTGGCGCGATGTGAACGGCGACGGCAAGTTCAACACGGACGAATTCACGCTCAACACGAGCGGCACGAAGCTCGCGGGCGGCTGGGGCTGGTGGGTCGACAGCGCCGGCGATATCTGGCGCACCCGCGATAACAAGGGCATTTACCGCTTCCGTTTCGGCGGACTCGATGGGAAGGGCAATCCCATCTACTCGTATTCGAACCTGACGCAGTACCCGGTGCCGCAACCGTTCACCGAACTGCATCGTGCGATCTACGAGCCCGAAACCGACACGATGTATGTGACCGGCTATACGCCCGATACACCGGTGGATCGCGGCTTCTGGAAAGAAGTGGGCCGCGTGCTGGTGCGCTACGACAAATGGTCGAGCGGCAATCCGGTGCAGCGCTATTCGATCACGCTGCCGTGGGCCACGCAGACCAAACCCATCGCCACGATTATCGGCCTCACAGTTGAAGGGCAATACATCTTCGGCGTCGAGCCGGTCGGCGCGGTGCACGTGTGGGACAAGGACAGCGGTAAGGAGATCGGTGTGATTCGTCCGGGCCCGGAAGTGGGCAGTGCTTCGGGTTGGGTCGACGTCCCCAACGGCATCAGCGCCTCGAAGCGCAGCAATGGCGAGTACCTCGTGTTCGTTGAAGAAGACGCACGCGGGAAAGTGATGATGTATCGCTGGAAGCCATGACGCGACGTACGGCATGACCGCTTTCTTCGCAATACCAGGCAAATGTAGTCAAACCCAAGGCATCCGATGGACAAAGGCATTCTCAAGAACGTAGCAATCAACTTCTTCGGGTTGGTGCTGCCGACTTTCGTCTCGCTCGTGACCGTGCCGTCGTATATCAAGCTGCTCGGTGTCGAGCGCTACGGCGTGATCAGTCTCGTGTGGACCCTGATCGGCTACTTCGGGATCCTCGATCTCGGCATGAGCATGGCCGCGCAGAACCACATCTCGAAGGCGCGCGCCTCGGGCGACAAGGGCGAGAGCGCGCGCGTGTTCTGGAGCGCGACGTGGCTCAATCTCGCGACCGGTGTGGTCGGCGGCCTGATCATCTATTTCGGCGCGTTTCTGTACACCGCGTACTTCACCAAGGTGTCGCCCGAGTTGCAGCATGAGGTCTATATGGCGCTGCCGTGGCTCGCGGTGGCGATTCCGATTGCCAACGTGTCGTGGGTGTTCGCCGGTGCAATCAACGGCGCGGAGCGCTTTGGTGTCTACAACACCAATCAGACGATCGGCACCTTCCTGTTCCAGTTGCTGCCGCTCGGCGCTGCACTGTGGCTGGGGGCGACCTTGCAAAACGTGCTCGCGGCCGCAGTGTTCGCGCGGATTCTCGCGGCGATTCTGCTGGGCCGTTCCGCGCTGAAAGTGCTGGAGATCCGCAGCATTCTGCCGCCGCAACTCGGCGTGGCGAAGGGGCTCTTCAACTTCGGCGGCTGGATGCTGATTGCGAGCGTCACCAACATGATCGCCGAATCGCTCGACCGCGTGATGCTCGGCACGAGTCTCGGCGCGCGTTTCGTCACTTACTACACGGTGCCGCAGAACCTCGTGACGCGTCTGAATATCGTGCCGACCGCGTTGGTGCGCACATTGTTTCCACGGCTCTCAGCTGTGGGCCGCGCGGATGCGGACACCATCACGCAGCAGTCGCTCGAATTCCTCAATGGCGTGTTCACGCCAGTGGCGCTGGTCGCGATGCTCGTGCTCGAACCGTTCCTGCATCTATGGGTCGGCAATGAGATCGCCACTGTGGCCGCGCCGGTGGGCCGGATCATGATCGTCGCCGTGTGGCTCGTCGGCCAGGCGAACGTGACGCGGATTCTGATCCAGTCACAGGTCAATCCGGCCACCGCCGCGCGCGTCGGCCTCTTTGAATTGCCCTTGTTTGCAGGGGCATTGTGGCTCGGCATTACCCATTTCGGGTTGACGGGCGCGGCGATTGCCGTGGCCGGCCGGGCGCTGTTCGATTACGCCGTGCTGCTGCGCCTGTCGGCGATTCGCGCCCGCCAGATCGCGCTCGACATGCTTGCGCACCTCGCTTTTCTGCTGGCCAGCCTGTGGCTTGCCAGCTTCCTGCCGAGTCTCGCTCTCGCGATCGCTGCCGGCCTGTTGATGGTTGGCGCGAACGTCGCCTGGTCGATCACGATGACACCCGCTTTGCGCGATCTTGCGCGTTCACTGCTGTTGCGACTGAATCCGAGGAAAAGCGCATGAACCACGAAGTCCTTGAAGAAGCCGTGCTGCATCCCGTGAAGCGCAGCGCACTGGCTGAACTCACCACCGTTCCCGGTGTTCAGGCGCCGTCGCGCCGCTCGGCGTTGCGTAGCGACAAGACGGTGCGCGTCGCGATCGTGCACGACTGGCTCGTTACCTATGCAGGCGCCGAGAAGGTGCTCGAGCAGATCGTTGCGTGCTTTCCGGACGCCGACCTCTTCAGCCTTGTCGATTTTCTCGACGATCGCAGCTTCCTGCGCGGCAAGCCGGTCACGACCTCGTTTATCCAGAAACTCCCGCTTGCACGGACCAAATACCGCACGTATCTGCCGTTGATGCCGCTCGCGATCGAGCAGCTCGACGTGTCGGCCTACGACGTGGTGATTTCCAGCAGTCACGCGGTGGCGAAGGGCGTTCTGACCGGCCCCGATCAGGTGCATATCAGCTACGTGCATTCGCCGATTCGCTACGCATGGGACTTGCAGCATCAGTATCTGCAGCAGTCGAAGCTGACCGCCGGGCCGAAGTCCGCGATGGCGCGGCTGATTCTGCACTACATCCGCAACTGGGATATCCGCACGTCGAATTCGGTGGACGGCTTTGTTGCGAACTCCGATTTCATCGCGCGGCGGATCAGAAAGGTTTATCAGCGCGAAGCGCAGGTGATCTTTCCGCCTGTCGACGTCGAAGCGTTTGCGCTATGCACCGACAAGGATGATTTCTATCTGACCGCCTCGCGGATGGTGCCGTACAAGAAGATCGATCTGATCGTCGAAGCGTTCGCGCAGATGCCGGAGCGCAAGCTCGTAGTGATCGGCGACGGCCCCGATATGCAGAAGATCCGCGCGAAGGCCGGGCCGAATGTCGAGATCATGGGTTACCAGCCGTTCAAGGTGCTCAAGGAAAAGATGAGCCGTGCGAAAGCTTTCGTGTTCGCCGCGGAAGAAGACTTCGGCATTTCAGTGGTCGAAGCCCAGGCCTGCGGCACGCCGGTGATCGCTTACGGCAAGGGCGGAGCGCTTGAAACCGTGCGCGATCTGTCCGAGTCGAAGCCCACGGGCATGTTTTTCGACGAGCAGAACGTCGAGTCGATCATTGCGGCGGTCGAGCGTTTCGACGGCCACGTGAAGCGTTTTTCGCCGGCGGATTGCCGCGCCAACGCCGAGCAGTTCTCGGCCGCCAATTTCCGCGAACGTTTCTTCGCCCACGTGCGGGCTTCGGTGCCGGCATTGCGCTCGGCAACATTGCCGACGTACGTTCCTTATAAAGCAGAGCCGGGCGCCAACGCACCGCGCATTCTCGCAGTCGACCAGAGCGGCGTGCTCGGCGGCGCCGAGTTATCGCTGCTGGAAATCGTCAAAGCTTTGCGCTCGCGCATCGAAGTCGTGCTGTTCGACGACGGTCCGTTCCGCACGGCTTTGGCCAAGGCTGGCGTAACCGTCAACGTGCTGGAAGCCGGCGCATTGCGCAATGTGCGCAAGCAGGGCGGTTCGCTGCCGAAGGGCCAGGCGCTCAAGGGCTTGCTGTCGCTCGTGCGCGCTACCGCGAAACGCGCGCGCGACGCAGAGGTGATCTACGCGAACACCCAGCGCGCGATGGTGATCGGCGCGATTGCCGGCAAGCTCGCCAGACGGCCGGTGGTCTGGCATCTGCGCGATATCGTGAGTCCCGAGCATTTCGGCGGCAAGCAACTGGCAATCATCAAGTGGTGTGCACGCCTCGGCCTCACGCACGTGATCGCCAATTCAGCGGCCTCCGCTCACGCCTTCGCGGAACTCACGCACTTCGACAAAAAGCGTATCGACGTGGTGTTCAACGGTATCTCCGCGACGCCGTTCGACGCCTTGCGTACGGTCCCGCAAGCGACGCTGCGCCAGCGGCTGAACCTGCCGCAGGATGCGTTTCTGGTCGGCTCGTTCAGCCGCCTCGCGCGCTGGAAGGGCCAACACGTCTTGCTCGAAGCGATGGTCCTCAATCCGCAGATGCACGCCGTGCTGGTGGGTGCGCCGCTGTTCGGCGAGGACGCGTACGAGATCGAGCTGCATGCGTTCGTCGCCGCGCACAATCTGGGCGGCCGGGTGCATTTCCTCGGCTTCCAGCACGACATTCCGGCTTGCATGTGCGCGGTCGATGCGGTGGTCCACACGTCGATCACGCCGGAGCCGTTCGGTCGCGTGATCGTCGAGGGGATGCTGGCGCAGCGGCCGGTGGTGGCGGCACGCGCGGGCGGCGTGCTGGAGATCATCGACGATTACGAGAACGGCGTGCTGTGCACCCCCGGCGACGCGCATGGTCTCGCCGATACGCTCGCCGAGTTGCGCTCGAACGACGACCTGCGTAACAAGCTGGTCAGAAACGGCTATCAGACGGCGCTGAGCCGGTTCGGGACGACGACGTATGTGGAAGGTGTCGAACGGATTCTGAAGCGCGTGGCGGGCCGTTGAGGGGCTCGCGCGGGCGGTTAGCCGGATGAACGTGCGAAGTGATTTAACGCGGGGGTAGACAGGGACCTGGCCGGTTCCTGCCGTTAGCGCAGCGGAGCAAAAGTCCTGAGGACTTTCGCTCCGTTTTTTATTGTGCCGTGGGCTGCGCGTGCAACCGGGCTCTACTACGTGGCTTCGTGTTTCTGACGCGGATTGATGAAGGGTATTTCCGGCGCGGATGTAGCGTTAGTCCTACGAATTGAACTGAACCAGCTGATTCTCTAATGAGGGTCAGTGCCGTATTGTTCGCAATCGGTTTGCAAAAAACGTAACGATTGCGAGGAGATGCGGTGAGAATTCCAGTTGAGAGTCATGCAGAAGCATCGTCGGCAACAGTCCGGGGCGCGGCCGGCACAGCGTTGGTCATCGGGGCGGCACTGTTTTCTTCCTTCTGCCATGCCGATGACATCACGTATGGCTATGACGCGTTAGGCCGGCTCACATCCGTCACGGTGTCTGGCGCCACCGCGTACTACGACTACGATGCGGCGGGCAATATCGCCGCAATCAGGCGGCAGGGGACTTTGTTCTCGGCGCTGCCTGTGAGCAGCGCGGGTTCTCCCCCTGTATCAGAAGCCGGTAAATCGCCGGTTTCGCCACCCTTGACTCAGGCCAGCGCGCGCTAGACGCACGACGCCCAAGCTTTTTCTTTCCAGATCACAGCCAGATTCCCATGCAATCAACCGATGCCCGTGCGGTGCGGCGTGTGTTGTCGCGCCCGTTTTTTCTGTTGTTCCTTCTGTTTGCGTCATGGTTCGCCGCACCGCATGCGCGCGCCATTGAATGTCCAATGGCCTACGCCAGAGCCGGCGCCTTCCCGACCGACCCGCAATGCTCGCTGAAGGCGGCTGCGGCCGATTTCGGCGGCATGGGCGGCTACACCTGCGGCAACCCGTTGACCATTGCCGCGTATTGCGGCGGCGGCTCCGCTGGCGGTAGTACCGTCGGCCCGGTGCCAGCCGAGGGCGTCATCGCCGCAGACGGCGACCTCCCCGATGGCCACGCCGGCGACGCCGGGGGCTGCGCGGCTGACGCGACAGCCGGCTGCGGCAGCAGCACATCGGGGGCGGACCCGGTGAACCTGTCCACCGGCCAGTTCAGGCTGGTCGCGCATGACCTGCATATTGCTGACACGATCGCACTGGATGTCGCGCGTGTCTATCGCAGCAGTACCTATGATGCATCTGGAAGTCCGGTGGCCGGCGTGTTCGGTGTGGGGATGACGTTTGCGTACGACAGCTACCTGGTGTTCAGCGCAGCGGATGACAGTGGCGTGCGACAACGCGTCGAACTGTACCTGCCGAGCGGTGTGCGGGTGCCGTTTACCCCGCGCGCAGGCACCACGGCGGCCTGGGATGACCTGACGAGCCCGGGCGCGTACTACCGCGCGGGGATCAGTGGCGGCAGCGCCGGCATGACACTCACGCTGCGCGACGGCCGGGTGCAGCAGTTCACGATGGTCAACGGGCTGTACCGGTTGAGCCGCGTTCAGGATCGCAACGGCAATGCGGTCGTGATCGCTCGCGACAGCGCGAACGGGGCGATCACCGGCATCACGGGTCCCAATGGGCGCAAGCTCGCCTTCACGACGGTGGCCGGTGCGCGCGGCACACCGCTCGTCTCACGCGTGACTGATCCGCTGAACCGCCAGGTCAGCTATACCTACGACAGCCAGGACCGTCTCACCCAGGTCACGGACGCAGCCGGCGGCGTGTGGAAATACGGCTGGGACAGCAAATCACGGCTGGTGAGCGTCACCGACCCCGAGGGCAATCTGCAGGTCACCAGTACCTACGACGACAACGACCGCGTGGTTGCCCAAAAGCTCGCAGACGGTAGCACCTTCGGCCTCGCCTATACGGTCACGGGCGGCAAGGTGACCAGGACCGAAGTGACAGACCGCCGCAGCAGCATCCGCCGTCTGGAGTTTGATGCGAATGGACGGGTGCTGCGCAGCACCTATCCGGCCGGCCAGCCGGAACAGCAGGTGCAGACCTTTACGTACGACGCGACCGGCCGCGTGACTAACCTCGCTGCAGGCGACCGCCAGTACACCTATGGCTACGACACGAACGGCAACCGCAGCAGTGAAGCCGACCAGTTCGGCACGCTGCGCACACGTACCTACGACAGCTACAGCCAGGTACTGACGGACGCAGAGGCCGGCGACCCGCAGCGCGGCGTTGCGATCGCCTACACGTACGACTCGAAGGGCAACCTGCTGACGGTCACCGACCGCCTGGGCAACCGGACCACGCTGACAAGCGACGGCCAGGGCCGCCCGCTGACGGTGACCGACGCGCTCAAGGGCGTGACTAAGTTCACGTATACCGGCGCGGATCTGACCAGTGTCGCCGATCCGCTGAATAGGACCACGCAGTTCACGCCCGATGCCGTGGGGCGCGTGACGGCAGTGCAGGACCCGCTGGGTAACACGACGAAGCGCACGCTCGACGCGCTGGACCGTACGACCGACGTCACCGACGCGCTGAACGGAGTAACCCGCTTCACATGGGACCGCAACGGGAACCTGTCAAGTCAGGCGGACCCGAAGGGCGTGACGACCCGTTACGCCTACAACGCGGTTGGCCGGCCGGTGAGTAAAACCGACCCGCTAAGTCATAGTGAGACATACACGTGGAACAGCGCGGGGCAACTGGCGAGCGTGACCGACCGAAAAGGGCAGGTAAAAACCTATACCTACGACGCGGCAGGACGTACGAAGCAGATCGATTTCCGGCCGGCAGCCGGCACGGCGGTGAGCCGGAGCTGGCATTACGGCTGGGATAACACGCTTGACAAGCTCAGTGGCATCGGCGATTACGGGCCGAGCCGGCGCGGCAACGTCGCTGCGGACCAGTCGATTGGCGGCACGGTCCTTTACTACGATCGTCTCACGGGCAGGCTGACGCGGACTTCCGACTGGCCGTCCCTGCAGGGCATCTGGTCATATCGCTACGCATCCGACACGCGTGAGCTGGCCGGCATCGACATGGACCGTGCAACGGTGGACTACAGCCGTGATGCGGAGCATCGCGTCACGCAGATCGCGTATCGGGTGAACGACGAGACGCCGCGCACTTTCGGATATACCTACGATGCGCTCGGGCGGCGCAGTCAGGCGACGCTCGCCAGTGGCATCACGGCGGCCTATACGTGGGATGCAGCCAGCCAGTTGACGGCCATCACGTACAGGCGCGCCGATGGCAGCGTGCTGGGCGACCTGACGTATGGATACGACCAGGCTGGGCGACGCACGAAGGCCGGTGGCAGTCTCGCGAAGGTTGATCTGCCGCAGGCAGTGGGTGACGCGCAGTACAACGCGGCCAACCAGCTCACACGGTGGGCGGGCAGGACATTGTCGTATGACCTGAACGGCAATCTGGCCAGTGACGGCGTGAGCCAGTACGGCTGGAACGAACAGGGTCTGCTGGGCCAGATGACCGGCAGCGTGACGGCAAGTTTCAGCTATGACGTGTTTGACCGGCGCACGGACCGCACGGTCAACGGCCGGCGTATGCAGACCGTCTGGATCGGGGATGAATTGAACTTCATGGTGCCGGACGGGGACTGGTCACAGCGCATCCGCGTGTTCTCGCCGTATCCGGAGAGCGGGCTGGATGAACTGACGTACCGGCGTATCGGAGACGATGCGGGTCAGGACCGGTACGTGTTGCGCGATGCGAATAACAACGTGATTGCGCTGACGGATGCGAACCAGCGGAGCCTGACGCAGTATCGGTTTGAGCCGTACGGTGCGACGACGCAAACCGGGGCGGCAGATCCGAATCCGCAGCAGTACATCGGGCGGGAGAATGATGGGACGGGGCTGTATTACTATCGGAATCGGTACTACAGCCCACAAACCGGACGGTTCATCAGCGAAGATCCTATAGGGTACGCGAGTGGGCAGACGAATGCGTATGCCTACGTCAACGGCAATCCTGTTCAGTTCAATGATCCGTTTGGGCTTGGGCCATGGGACAACCTGTATGGGCTTCCTCGGGACTTTTGGCGCTGGTATCACGCCAGCGGCAATATGACAGGCGAAAAGGTGGGCAACGGACAGGTGCCAAAAGCTGAGGCGCTAGGTGCATATGGAGAATGGAAGCGTCTGGGTCAGCCGGGCCCTGGGTGTAATTAATGCAATGCAGCGTCGCGGACTGCCGTCAGGACGGAATTATGAAACTCACCATTTGGGTTGATGCTCAATTTCATGAGTTGAAAGACTCGGAGATTGACAGCATGAAAAAAACATTTGCCGTTCAGCAAAGGGAGGGTTCAGATGGGCGGCGGAAGATTCATGTCTGGCTTTCTTCCAGTGAGAGGGCCGTTGATGATGTGGATTCAGAGATTCAGGATTTCTTAAGAAATCTGCAGGTGTGTGGATTTGACGAGACGGCGGAAAACGTTTTGCGCGTTGCAATATTTTATGAATTGAATGAAACAATTGTATTTCGGTTTTCTATCTCATCATCAACCATAAGGTTGTTGGCGGATTGTGGCATGTCGCTGGAAACCGTCGGATATCCCTGTTCCGACGACAAGCCTCGGTCAAGCGACGTTTCATAGCATGACAGAAGGGCCGCGTTCGCGGCCCTTCTTTATTTAGAGCGGCGTAATGATGAGTTCCTGGTGCTCGACGGTGATACGCACGCGCTGTCCGGGTTCAAGGCCGGCGGTCTCAATCCACCGTCCGGAGAGCTTCATCCACGAAAAGAAGAACAGCAGGACCTAACCCTATCGCGACTTAAAACTCGCCGACCACTTCATCGCCGGCAGTTCGACCAGCCGGTAGAACACGTAGGCCACCGGCACGGCCACCAGCATGTAGCCGAACGACGGCCAGATCGACATCTGCAGCGACGAACGGAACAGGATCGACGACAGCAGCACAAAGATCGGCAGATGGATCAGGTACAGCGAAAAGCTGAAATCGCCGAACCGTGAAAGGAGCCGCACGCCAAGGGTATTGGCCTGATCACCATCAGGGCGCTCCAGCGCCTTGTACAGATAGAAGGCAAAGCCGACCGCCCAGAGCTGGAATGCCCCGTACTGGCCGAAATGAAACGCCGCGCAGCCGAGCGCAATGAACGCCGCGGCGAGCACGTAGAGCCAGACCGACGAACGCGTATCCGGCGTGCTACGGGCCTTCGCGTCCGCAATCCACGCGCCGAGCATCCACGAAAACCAGTAGGACGTGAAGAACTGCAAATCGTGGCGTTCGAACACATAGGCCGAAACCACATTGATCACCGCGACGATCGCCAGCACGGAAGTCATGCCCAGACGCCGGCGCAGCGCGAATAGCAGCGGATAGATCGCGTAGAACTGCACTTCGAGCGATAGCGTCCAGAGCGCGCCGTTCGACCCAAACGTCTTGCCGGCCACGCCTTGCAGCGAAAACAGGTTGACGAGGAAGGCCTGCAGGCCGATCTCGCGGATCTTGTGGTTGACCGGCGGCAATTGCAAGCTGACCCAGTCGAGTGCAAAAGTCAGCACGAGCGCTGCCAGCAAAACCGGATAAATCCGCGCGAAACGGCGGATCCAGAAATTGCCGGTGTCGAGCCGGTAGTCGGGATTTTTTGCCAGACGTAGCGCACCGCCGCGATGAATGCAGTAGCCGCTGATCACGAAGAAAATCGGCACGCCGGCCGAACCCCACGCAATCGGAAAGGTCAGGTAAGCCGCGATCGTACTCAGACTGAAGGAATGGCCGACACTCTGGTGAAAAGTCTGCATGCCCACCCATTCAACCTGGCGGCAATGAAAATACGCGACCAGAAGCGCGGCGAAGCCCCGCATGGCGTCGATTACATGTTCCTTGCCGGCGCTCTCGGCGCGCGCTTCGCTCTGCGCGCGCGGCGCGGCGGCCTTGCGTGACGGGGAAAGGGGCAGGGATGAGCCGGCGGCATCCAGTGCTGAGTCGCTCATACGCGGTCCTTATTCTGAGGGAAAAAAAGCTTATTCCGCGGGCACGCCATGCGCGCCCGCGGTGCATCACATGCTAGTGCACAGCGGAG
This sequence comes from Paraburkholderia sediminicola, assembly GCF_902859805.1. Taxonomy (GTDB): domain Bacteria; phylum Pseudomonadota; class Gammaproteobacteria; order Burkholderiales; family Burkholderiaceae; genus Paraburkholderia; species Paraburkholderia sediminicola. The sequence goes on from NZ_CADIKC010000006.1 coordinate 229,923, forward strand.
CTAAAAAAACGATAAAAAATTGCGTGGCAAATCGAATTAAATGGCGATTTTGTGACGAAGTGTAATTCCGCATAAGTACTTGCTACATCGAATTATTTACCGCTTTTGTTGTGCTAATTTAAAGCACGGATTCTCTTGACCAGAGGTGAAGTCATGAACCTGCATTTACTCGCCGGCATTGCCGTGCTGCTGATCCTTGTCGCAGCCTCCGCCTACCGCGAGGCGCTGCGCAACGAGCCGATCCGCCGTTTTCGGATGAACCCGGGCAAGCTGCCCCAGATCGACGAGAACGAATGAGCGGTGTCCGGGGGCGCCTTCGTACATCCACGATGCACCCCCGGACGCGCTTGAGATGGCCCGCGATCCGCTTCGCCGGATACGTAAAATTTTCGGAATTTCAGAAAATAATTCGATACGAATACGTAATTGTTTCCTGATGCATGTCACGATCCGGAATATCGAAGGCCAATCGATTTATTTATCTGGATCGAGAAAAATTAATGCACGAAATAGATTGATTTTTTTGTTAATCTTTTCGGCGACATCAAGTGGCCGCGAGGCCCGCGAACACACTAATTTCTAACCGATGTGGGAATGCCTACCATGCTGAAAGTCACCAAAGCCGTGTTTCCCGTAGCGGGCCTCGGGACACGCTTTTTGCCGGCTACCAAAGCAAGTCCCAAGGAAATGCTGCCGATCGTCGACAAGCCGCTGATTCAGTACGCGGTTGAAGAGGCGATTGCCGCCGGCATCACCGAGATGATCTTCGTGACGGGCCGCAGCAAGCGCGCTATCGAAGATCATTTCGACAAGTCCTACGAGATCGAAGCCGAACTCGAGGCACGCAACAAACAGAAACTGCTCGACCTCGTGCGCAGCATCAAGCCGGCTAACGTCGACTGCTTCTATGTGCGCCAGGCCGAAGCCCTCGGTCTGGGCCACGCGGTGCTGTGCGCCGAGAAACTGGTGGGCGACAGCCCGTTTGCCGTGATTCTGGCGGACGACTTGCTGCACAGCTCCAAGCCGGTGATGAGCCAGCTCGTCGACACCTTCAACCACTATCACAGCTCGGTGATCGGCGTCGAAACCATCGCGCGCGAAGACAGCCGTTCGTACGGCGTCGTGGATGGCCGCGAGTGGGAAGACAATGTGATCAAGCTGTCGGGCATCGTCGAAAAGCCGGCACCGGACAAGGCGCCGTCGAACCTCGGCGTGGTGGGCCGCTATGTGCTGATGCCGACTATCTTCAAGCATATCCGTGCGCTCAAGCCGGGTGCAGGCGGTGAGCTGCAATTGACCGATGCGGTGCAATCGCTGCTGACCGAAGAGCAGGTGCTCGCGTATCGCTACTTCGGCACACGCTTCGATTGCGGCAGCAAGTTGGGCTATCTGAAGGCGACGGTGGAATTCGCGCTGCGTCATCCGGAAGTGAAAGCGGAATTCGAAGCGTATTTGCAAACCTATATGCAGGCGAATATGCAGGTTGGCGCGCCGGCTCAGTACACGGCTGAAGCCGCTTAAGGTGTAGGAAACTCTTCACGCTTCACGCAGAAGCAACGCGCAACACTACCGCGCAAATTAAAACGGGCGCCGCATCATGCGGCGCCCGTCTTTCTATCTGGCCGGGTTTGCGGCCGAGGCCTGGGCGGCTCGCAAGATTGAGCCGTGTACCCGGACCACGCGCAAAAAGGCCTTTACTGCGCCTTCTTCACTTCCAGCCGGAACTTATGCAGCAACGGTTCCGTGTAGCCGCTCGGCTGTTCACGTCCTTCGAACACCAGCGCTTGCGCGGCCTTGAACGCCAGCGTGTCGAAGCCCGGCGCCATCGGCTGGTAGTGCGGATCGCCCGCGTTCTGCTCGTCGACCACCTTCGCCATGCGCTTGAAGGTCTCTTCGACCAGCTCGCGCGTGACCACACCGTGATGCAGCCAGTTTGCAATGTGCTGGCTGGAGATACGCAGCGTCGCGCGGTCTTCCATCAGACCGACGTTGTGAATATCCGGCACCTTCGAGCAGCCCACGCCCTGATCGACCCAGCGCACCACGTAGCCGAGAATGCCTTGAGCGTTGTTCTCGACTTCGCTGCGGATCTCATCCGCGTTCCACTTCGCTTCGGCGACGACTGGAATCGTCAGCAGACCGTCGAGCAGTTCGTCGCGCACCTTGGAGTAGTCCGTGCGCTCGAGCTCCTGCTGAACCGCCTGCACGTCGACCTGGTGATAGTGCAACGCGTGCAGCGTCGCGGCGGTCGGCGAGGGCACCCATGCAGTGTTCGCGCCGGCCTTCGGATGCGCGATCTTCTGTTCGAGCATGGCGTGCATCAGGTCCGGCATCGCCCACATGCCCTTGCCGATCTGCGAGCGGCCACGCAGGCCCGCGCTCAAACCGACCAGCACGTTGCTGCGTTCGTACGCGGCAATCCATGCGCTCGACTTCATGTCGCCCTTGCGCATCATCGGACCGGCTTCCATCGCCGTGTGCATTTCGTCGCCGGTGCGGTCGAGGAAACCCGTGTTGATGAACGCGACACGCTCGGACGCTTCGCCGATACAGGCGAGCAGGTTGACGGAGGTGCGGCGCTCCTCGTCCATGATGCCCATCTTGATCGTGTTGCGCGGCAGCTTCAGCAGGTCTTCGACGCGCGCGAACAGTTCGCTCGCGAACGCGACTTCGGCCGGGCCGTGCATTTTCGGCTTGACGATATAGATTGAACCGGTGCGCGAATTCAGCTTGTGCTTGCGGTCGTGCAGTGCGCACAGCGCGGTGATGACGCCATCGAGAATGCCTTCCGGAATCTCCTTGCCGTCTTTCGTCAGCACGGCCGGGTTCGTCATCAAATGACCGACGTTGCGAACGAACAGCAGCGAGCGGCCATGCAGCACGACCGGCGCCGTACCGTTCGCGGCGGTGTACACGCGATCGGCGTTCAGACTGCGCGTGAAGGTCTTGCCGCCCTTCGTGACTTCTTCAGTCAGGGTGCCGTTCATCAGGCCGAGCCAGTTGCGATAGAGCTGGACCTTGTCGTCCGCATCCACGGCTGCAACCGAGTCTTCGCAGTCGATGATCGTGCTCACCGCGGCTTCGACCAGCACATCCTTCACGTGCGCCGAATCGGTCTTGCCGATCGAATCGTTCGCGTCGATCTGGATTTCGAAGTGCAGGCCGTTGTGCTTCAACAGGACGGCGGACGGTGCGCTCGCCTCGCCCTGATAGCCGATGAATTGCGCCGGCGTTTTCAGCTCGGTCTTGCCGCTCTTCAGCGTGACGACGAGCTTGCCGCCTTCGACGCTATACAACGTGGCGTCGACGTGCGAGCCGTTCGCGAGCGGGGCCGCCTGGTCGAGAAACTTGCGGGCGTAGGCGATCACCGCGGCGCCACGCACCGGGTTGAAGGCCTTCTGCTTTTCGGCGCCGTTGGTCTCGGGGATCGCATCGGTGCCGTACAGCGCGTCGTACAGGCTGCCCCAGCGCGCGTTGGCCGCGTTCAGCGCATAGCGCTGATTCGACAGCGGCACGACGAGTTGCGGGCCGGCCTGTTCGGCGATTTCGGTGTCCACCTGGTCGGTCGTGGCTTTGACGCTTGCCGGCGACGGCACGATGTAGCCGATGCCTTCGAGGAAGGCACGGTACGCGCGCAGATCGCGCACCGGACCCGGATTGGCGCGATGCCAGCTGTCGAGTTCGGTTTGCAGGCGGTCGCGCTCGGCCAGCAGCGCACGGTTTTTCGGCGCCAGCTCATGCACGAGGGCGTCGAAACCTGACCAGAATGCGGCGCTGTCGATTCCGGTGCCGGGCAGGGCTTCGGTTTCGACGAACTGGTCGAGGTTGGCGGCGACTTGCAGTCCACCGCGCGTGTTCATCTGAGTCATCGACTGCTCCATCCTTGAATGGGACCGATGAGGGGGCATCGGTCCGTGTTGTGTTTCGTTTTTATTGCCGCCGCCTTGAACGGATTCCGAATGGCTCCGGACTTAAGCAGCGATTGCCTGAATACCCGCCTTGGCGATCTGCGCGTCCTGATCCGACTTGACGCCCGACACGCCGACGGCGCCGACCACCTGACCGTCGACGATCACCGGCACGCCGCCTTCCAGCGTGCCTTGCAGCGGCGCGCTCAGGAATGCCGTGCGGCCGTTGTTGATCATGTCTTCGTATACCTTGGTTTCGCGGCGGCCGATTGCCGAAGTACGGGCTTTTTCCGTCGCGATGTACGAGCTGGCCGGCGCGCTGCCGTCCAGACGCAGCATGCCGAGTTGATGGCCGCCGTCGTCGACCACCACGATGGCAACGGCCCACTGGTTCTTCTCGGCCTCCGCGCGGGCGGCTTCGAGGATGCGGGTCGTTTCGGCAATGGTCAACACGGGTTTGCTCAGCATAATGAATTTCCTGTTTCGTTTATGGTAGGGATGCTTCTACAAGTTCAGTTCAGTGACGCACCGGAATGTGCCCGGCGCCGGCTCTGTCTTTGCCCGAGCGGTTCGATTGGGGATTTTACGTCCAAGCGTGGCCGGACGAAACGACCGCATCGCCCGGCCGGTTTCAGGCAGCATGGCGAACTCCGCCGGATTCGCAATCGTGCGGCGCAAACTCTTGCGCAGCAGGCGTTCCGAGGCGGACCGCCCTACAACGGAGCTCGGTAGGCCGCTCAAGTTCAGTGCGACCGATGCCCGGCAGCACGCGCCGGCGCTTTACAATCGAAGTTCAACACAAAAAGCGCGTGTTTCCCACACCACCCACACTATGCCTACCATCAGCGAGCTTTTCGTCTATCCGATCAAATCCTGCGCCGGCATTGCGTTGAACGAGGCACGGCTGCTCGCCACCGGCCTCGAATACGATCGATGCTGGATGGTCACCGACCCGAGCGGCGCAATGCTCACGCAGCGCGCGTATCCGCGCATGGCGCTGATCAGGGTCGAGCTCGGCGAACATGAACTCGTGATCCGCGCACCGGGCATGAGTGCGTTGCGTACGCCGCTCGAGGCCGCCGGGCTCAGCGCTCCGCGCAAGGTGCAAACCGTGGTCTGGCGCGACGCGGCCTATGGACTCGACACCGGAGAAGAGAGCGCAGCGTGGTTTTCTGCGTTTCTCGGCGTGCCTTCGCGGCTGCTGCGCTTCGATCCCGAACGCGAACGGCAGGTCGATCCGGACTACACCGCCAGCGTCTCCGGGGCCACCACGTATTTCGCCGATGGTTTTCCGCTACTGGTGATCGGCCAGGCGTCCCTCGACGACCTGAACGTGCGCCTGAACCGTAAGGGCGCGCCGTCTGTTCCGATCGACCGGTTTCGCCCGAACGTCGTGCTGACAGGGCTCGAAGCGTACGAAGAGGACTATGTCGAGAGTCTGAGCGTTGGCGGCGCTGCGGAGGAGGCCGTGGAACTGAAGCTGGTCAAGCTGTGCGCGCGCTGTCCGATGCCGACCGTCGATCAGGCGAAAGGCGCGCCCGATCCGGAGTGGCCAAACGAGCCGACGGACACGATGAGCGTCTACCGGGCGAATCCGCAGCGGGATGGGGCGGTGACGTTCGGCAATAATGCGCTCGTCGCGCGCGGGGCCGGGGCATGGCTGCGCGTCGGTCAAACGCTCGACGCTGAATTGGGCTTTGGCGATTAATGCCGATCACGCCCGGTCAGCGCCGCGAGGATCACCGGCATCGGCACGGGTTTGACAAAATGATGATTGAATCCGGAGCGTAACGACTCACGCCTGTCCTCGGCGCGCGCGAGGCCGGTCACGGCGACCAGCATGGGCGCCGGCGTGTCGGCTTCATGGCGGATGCGCCGGGCAACCGCGCGTCCGTCGAGACGCGGCATTTCGACATCGAGCAACGCGGCCCCCGGGTGCCACGCGCAATACTGCGCGATTGCGTCGAGGCCGTTGCGCGCGGTCCGGATGTCGAAACCGTGTGCGCTGAAATAGAGTACGTAGGCGGCCAGCAGATCCGGATCGTCGTCGGCGATCAGGAGGCGGGCGGCATCATCAATGGACATCCGGCTTCTCCAGGTTACGTACCTGGTATTGAGCAATTTGAGGTCCCGATAGAATCGGGGCTCACTATTCCGTTTTCTTCGCCCTTTCCGGCAAGGTGTCCTGCACTGCTTTCTTATGAATAAATTACCGATTGGGGATGATGAGGAAGCGCGAATCGAACGCGATATCGAGGCGGTCAAGCGCATCGACGCCGTGCCTTCGATCCTGCGGCTCATCTGCAAGAACACCGGGATGGGCTTTGCAGCGGTCGCCCGGGTCACGGAGCACAGCTGGACCGCCTGCGCGGTGCGTGACGAAGTGAACTTCGGTCTGGCCGCGGGTGGCCAGCTCGATCTGCACACCACGCTGTGTTTCGAATCGCGCGCCGCGCGTGCGTCGATCGTGATTGATAACTTCAACGAAGATCCGGTCTATCACGGCCATCACACAGCGCGGATCTACAACCTGGGTAGTTATATTTCCGTACCGATCGTTTTGCCCGATGGCCGCTACTTCGGTAATCTCTGCGCGATCGATCCGAACCCGAATGAGTTATCCAACGCGCGCACGCTAGGCATGTTCGAGGTATTCGCCGATCTGATCGCGATCCAGCTCGCCTCGGAAGGCCGCGAACAGGCGGCTGAGGCGGCGCTGTTGCGCGAACGGGAGAATTCCGGCTTGCGCGAGCAGTTCATCGCCGTACTCGGGCACGACCTGCGCAATCCGCTTTCCGCGGTCAGCGCGACCGCCGAACTGCTGACGCTGCGCAAGAACGAGCCCGACCTCGTGAAAATCGGTCAGCGGCTGAAGACCACCACGTCGCGGATGGCCCGCCTGATCGACGACGTCATGGACTTCGCCCGCGGCCGGCTCGGTTCTGGCATTGGCGTGTCGATCGATGACGTCGACGATCTGGCGACCGCTTTGCGCGTGGTGGTCGCCGAAGCGCGCGAGGCCAATCCGCAGCGGTTGCTGGCCGATGACATCGCGATCTCCACGCGGGTTCGCTGCGACCGCATGCGTGTCCAGCAACTGCTTTCGAATCTGCTCGGCAATGCGATCACGCATGGCGCGGCTGAGTTGCCGGTCACGGTGCAAGCGCGGGTGGAGAGCGGCGAGTTTGTGCTGACCGTGTCGAACGGCGGCAACGTGATCGCGCCGGATACCTTGAGCAAGGTGTTCGAGCCTTACTGGCGCCCGCCTACCAGCAAGCCGGGCGGAGGCCTCGGGCTCGGCCTGTATATCTGCAAGCAGATTGTCGGCGCGCACGGCGGCACGCTCGATGTCAGATCGAGCGCCACGGAAGGCACGGTGTTCGTCGCGAGATTGCCGATCGGAGTTTGAGCGTGCACGGCGAGCTTCGGTCGCACGTGCACGGTGCTGCGTCGCACCATCGCTGTGCCTCCCTGCATCAGGACGCGCCACGCACTCCGCTAGCAACCCACTAATGTCATAGGCAGCAAAGCCCCGTCCCACGGCGCTGCAGCGGGAATTTCACCCAATTGGCACGGCCTTTGCGTTAAGCCTTGCCAGCGGATCAACGTGGATCCGTCGCGAGTGCAACAACAAGGTACTCGCCGCAGCACAGGTCAGGACAACGGCGTCCCCCGAATTCAGTCATCGACTGGGTTCGCGGGACGCCGTTTTTATTTCCGGAATCGCTTTTGCACAGCAGCCAGTCGGCAGCGATTCGAGCCCAGTACATTGAGGAAGCCGCGGTCATGAAAATTATCGTTATCGGTCACGGGATGGTCGGCCACAAACTGGTCGAATGCCTGGCTCAAGACGCGGCGCATGGGCTCGACATCACCGTGCTGTGCGAGGAATCACGCCCGGCGTACGACCGCGTGCATCTGTCCGAATTCTTCGCGGGTAAGACGGCAGATGATCTCTCGCTCGTCGAACCGGGTTTCTTCGAGCGCCAGAACGTCTTGCTGAAGCTCAATGCGAAAGCTGTGGCGATCGATCGCGACGCGCGCACCGTAACGGTATCGACCGGTGAGACCTTGCCGTACGACAAGCTGGTGTTCGCTACGGGTTCCTATCCATTCGTGCCGCCTGTGCAAGGGCGTGAACGCGCCGACTGTTTTGTTTACCGCACCATTGACGACCTCGAAGCGATGCAGGAGTGCGGCGCCCGTTCGAAGACCGGTACGGTGGTCGGCGGCGGCCTGCTTGGCCTCGAGTGCGCGAAGGCGTTGCGGGACATGGGGCTGGAAACGCACGTGGTCGAGTTCGCACCGCGCCTCATGGCGGTGCAGGTCGACGAAGGCGGTGGCCGCGTGCTGCGCACCCGGATCGAAGAACTGGGCGTGACGGTGCACACGCAGAAGAACACCTCGGCGATCGTCGATGGCGAGACGGGCACGCATCGCATGCAATTCGCCGACGGCAGTCACCTCGACACCGACATGATCGTGTTCTCCGCGGGCATTCGTCCGCGTGACGATCTCGCGCGCCAATGCGGGCTCACGCTCGGCGAGCGCGGCGGCATCGTGATCGACAACGCATGCCGCACCAGCGACCCGCACATCTACGCGATCGGCGAGTGCGCGCTGTGGGAAGGCAAGCTGTTCGGCCTCGTCGCGCCCGGCTATGACATGGCGCGCGCGGTGGCGAAGCAACTGCACGGCGACTCGGCGGAATTCGCCGGCGCCGACATGAGCACCAAGTTGAAGCTGATGGGCGTGGACGTCGCGAGCATTGGCGACGCGCATGGCAACACGCCGGGCAGCCGCGCCTATCAGTTCAGCGACGAACGCAAGCAGATCTACAAGAAACTGGTGGTGTCCGAATGCGGCAAGTATCTGCTCGGCGGCGTGATGGTTGGCGACGCGAGCGAATACGGCACGCTGCTGCAGATGATGCTGAACCGGATCGAGTTGCCGGCTTCGCCCGAATTCCTGATCCTGCCGTCGTCCGACGGTCAGGCGAAACCGGCGCTCGGCGTCGAGGCATTGCCCGCCGGCGCGCAAATCTGTTCGTGCAACAACGTCTCGAAGGCTCACCTGTGTGCCGCAGTGTGCGCGGGCGCGACCGACATCGGCGCGTTGAAGTGCGCGACCCAGGCCGGCACCTCGTGCGGCGGCTGCGTGCCGCTCGTCACGCAGGTGATGAAGGCCGAGATGAAAAAGCAGGGCCTCGCGGTCAACAACCACGTGTGCGAGCACTTTCCCTATTCGCGCCAGGAGCTCTATCACCTCGTGCGCGTGGAGGGCGTGCGCAGCTTCGGCGAGCTGCTGTCGAAGCATGGTCACGGCCTCGGCTGCGATATTTGCAAACCCGTGGTGGCAAGCATTCTCGCGTCGTGCTGGAACGAATTCGTGCTGAAGAAGGAGCACGCGGCGCTGCAGGACACCAACGATTACTACCTCGCCAACATCCAGCGCGACGGCACCTATTCGGTCGTGCCGCGCATGGCCGGTGGCGAAGTGACGCCGGACGGTTTGATTGCCGTCGGCCAGGTGGCGAAGAAATATGGCCTCTACACGAAGATCACCGGCGGTCAGCGAGTCGATCTATTCGGTGCCCGCGTCGAACAACTGCCGTTCATCTGGGAAGAACTGATTGCGGCCGGCTTCGAGTCGGGTCATGCGTACGGCAAGTCGCTGCGCACGGTGAAGTCGTGTGTCGGCTCGACGTGGTGCCGTTACGGCGTCGGCGATTCGGTGGGTCTCGCGGTCGAACTCGAGAACCGCTACAAGGGCCTGCGCACGCCGCACAAGATCAAGTTCGGCGTGTCCGGCTGCACGCGCGAATGCGCGGAGGCACAGGGCAAGGACGTCGGCATCATCGCCACTGAAAAGGGCTGGAATCTCTACGTGTGCGGCAACGGCGGGATGAAGCCGCGCCACGCCGAACTGCTTGCCTCGGACCTCGATAAGGAAACGCTGGTGCGCTACATCGACCGCTTCCTGATGTTTTACGTGCGCACGGCAGACCGTCTGCAACGCACCAGCGTGTGGCGCGAGAACCTCGAAGGCGGCCTCGACTATCTGATCGACGTGGTCGTCAACGATCGCCTGGGCGTAGTCGCGGAGCTCGAGGTGGAAATGCAGCACGTGGTCGACACCTACGAATGCGAGTGGAAGCGGGCCGTCACCGATCCCGAGACACGCAAGCGCTTCCGTCACTTCGTCAACAGTGGCGAGCCGGACAGCAATGTCACCTTCGTCGAGGAACGCGGCCAGATCCGGCCCGCGACGGTGGCCGAGCGGCTGTCGAAGCTCACGTCGATTCCCGTGGTTGTCGAGACCGTTTGATTCTTTTTGCGCTATTCACCGAGGACTTCCGCCATGAACGTTGACCGCCTGCCGCCCGCCTGGACGCCTGTTTGCCCGCTCGACGACATCGTGCCCAACACGGGCGTGTGCGCGCTCGTCAACGGCGAGCAGGTAGCGGTATTTCATGTGAACAACGGCGACACGGACGGCGCCGTATACGCGATCGAAAACTACGATCCGAGCTCGCAAGCCGCAGTGCTCTCGCGCGGACTGATCGGCAGCCTCGGCGAGCGCCTTGTGGTCGCCTCGCCGATCTACAAGCACCACTTCGATCTGCGCACCGGTGAGTGCCTCGAAGCACCGGCGTATTCCGTCAGTGCGTTCGCTACGCGCGTGGAAGACGGGCAGGTGTGGGTCGCGGCCTGAGTTGCCGTTTTCTTCTGAATCAATTCGAACGACGTCGCTCTCCATGTCCTCCTCTAGCGTAAAAACCGTGTGTCCCTACTGTGGCGTTGGCTGCGGAATGGTGCTGCACGTCGAGGACGGGCAGGTCGTCAAGATTTCCGGCGACAAGGAGCATCCGGCTAACTTCGGGCGGCTCTGCACGAAGGGCCAGTCGGCGCACGTCGCGTTGCGCAAGTCGGGCCGTCTCGAAGGCGCGTTCGTGCGTCATGCACGCGATCAGGACCCGACGCCGCTGCCGATGGCGCAGGCGATCAGCACCACGGCGGCGCGGTTGCGCGGCCTGCTTGACGAGCACGGACCGGACGCGCTGTCGTTCTATGTGTCGGGACAGATGTCGATCGAGGCGCAGTACCTGGTCAACAAGCTCGCCAAGGGTTTTGTCGGCACCAACAATATCGAATCGAATTCGCGTCTGTGCATGGCGAGCGCGGGTAGCGGCTACAAGCTTTCGCTCGGCGCGGACGGCCCGCCGGGATCGTACGAAGACATCGATCATGCCGACCTGTTCTTCGTGATCGGCGCGAATATGGCCGACTGTCACCCGATTCTGTTCCTGCGCATGATGGATCGCGTGAAGGCGGGTGCGAAACTGATCGTAGTCGATCCACGCCGCAATACGACCGCCGACAAGGCCGATCTCTTTCTGCAGATCAAGCCGGGCACCGATCTGGCGTTGCTGAACGGCTTGCTCCATTTGCTGCACGAAAACGGCCACACGGATGCGGCTTTTATTGCGGACTTCACCGAAGGCTGGGACGGAATGCCGGATTTTCTCGCGGACTACACACCGGAGAAAGTGGCGGCGATTACGGGCCTTTCTGTAGAAAATATCCGCCGGGCCGCGCAAATGATCGGCGCCGCACCGGAGTGGATCAGCTGCTGGACCATGGGTCTGAATCAAAGCACGCATGGCACATGGCACACGAATGCGATCTGCAATCTGCATCTGGCGACAGGCAGGATCTGCCGCCGCGGCAGTGGTCCCTTTTCGCTGACAGGGCAGCCCAATGCGATGGGCGGTCGTGAAATGGGTTACATGGGACCCGGTTTGCCGGGGCAGCGTTCGGTGCTGGTCGAAGAGGACCGTACGTTTATTGAGGACCTCTGGGGCATTCCGAAGGGCGTGCTGAAGACTGAAGTCGGCAACGGCACGATCGATTTGTTCACTCGCATGGCAGCGGGCGAGATCAAGGCGTGCTGGATCATCTGCACGAATCCGGTGGCGAGCGTTGCAAACCGTCAGACCGCGATTGCTGGCTTGCGCGCCGCGGAACTCGTGATTTCGCAGGACGCCTTCCTCGACACCGAGACCAACCGTTACGCCGACGTGCTGTTGCCCGGCGCATTGTGGGCCGAAGCCGAAGGCGTGATGATCAACTCCGAGCGCAACCTGACGTTGATGCAGAAGGGCATCGAACCGCCGGGCGCCGCGTTGCCGGATTGGCAGATCATCGCGCGCATCGCGTGTGAAATGGGTTTCGCGGATGCGTTTACCTACGCAAGCGCCGAAGAAGTTTTCGCGGAAATCACGCGCGCGTCGAATCCAAAGACGGGCTACGACCTGCGCGGCGCGAGCCATCGCCGTCTGAAGGAAACGCCGCTGCAATGGCCGCTCGCCGCTGACTATGCCGCCGACCGCAACCCGGTTCGCTACGTCAACGACGGTGTCAGCCAGACGCTGAAGAAATTGCCCGACGGCAGCCTGCCGCGGCTCGTGTTCCCGACGGCGAGCGGCAAAGCGGTGTTCTTCGCTCGCGCGTTTGCAGCCCCGGCCGAATTACCCGATCGGGAATTTCCGATCGTGTTGAATACGGGCCGCTTGCAGCATCAATGGCACACCATGACCAAGACCGGCAAGGTTGCAATGCTCAACAAGCTGAACCCCGGGCCGTTCGTCGAGATTCATCCTGAAGACGCTGCAACGCTTGGCATCAAGGCAAAAGATCCGGTTGAAATCCGTTCGCGGCGTGGACGTGCCGTGTTGCCTGCGGTTGTTACGGAGCGCGTGCAAGCAGGGAACTGCTTCGCGCCGATGCACTGGAACGAAGTCTTCGGCGACGATCTGTGCATCAACGCAGTCACCAGCGATGCAATCGATCCGATCTCGCAACAACCCGAACTCAAGTTCTGTGCGGTCGCGCTGAGCCCGGTCTCGCTTGACGCCATCGAGCCGGTTTCGAATGCAGGTGACGAAACGCTCATCGACACGCCTGCTGCCGCAGTCGACCCAGCAACAGCAAGCGCTATATCGGCGAACACCGAGGAACTGGAAATGCCCCGCATCAATGCGCTAACTAGCCTGCTGCAGCTTCCACAGACATCCGCGCCGTCGTTCACGGAAACCGAGCGGGCGTATCTGGCCGGTTTCGTCAGTGGCCTGCGCTCAGCGGAAGGACAGGGTATCGACAGCGTGCCGGTTCTGCCGACGGGTGCACCGTTCGATCCGGCGAGCCGCCTGTACGTGGACGGTTTGCTGGCTGGACTTTATAGCCGCAGCGGGACATCTGCGGCGGTGCCGGCGGGCGTGCTTGCCACTACGCATTCCGAAGCGGCGAATGGATCCGGTGTGCGCATCTTGCGCGTGCGCCCCAAAGTCACCTTGCTGTGGGCCTCGCAAACTGGGAACACCGAATCGCTGACGGAGCGTTATGCCACGCGTTTGATGGAGTCGGGCTTCGAAATCCGCACGTCGTGTATGGCGGACTATCCGGCCTCGGCGCTTGCGAAAGCGCAATACGTGCTGCTGATGTCGAGCACCTTCGGCGACGGCGATGCGCCTGATAACGCGCAAGGTTTCTGGTCCCAACTGGCCGGCGATGCAGCGCTTCGTCTCGAAGGGCTGCGCTACGCCGTGCTCGCACTGGGCGATCGCAACTATGATCAATTTTGCGGCCACGGCCGCCGTCTGGATGAACGCCTCGCTGCGCAAGGCGCGCTGCGTTTGATGGATCGCGTCGACTGCGATAGCGAGTATCAGGAGAATGCCGACGCGTGGCTCGAAAGCATCATCGTACGTATCAAGGAGGAAGACGCGGCGCTGCATGCGGTGCCTCCTGGCGGCATGATCAACGCTGTGGTTCGCGGCGCCGTGCCGAGCCGGACGCGTCCGGCCGCATCGCGCCTCGTCAGGAACCTGCAACTGAACAAGCAGGGCGCCGCGAAGGATACGCGCTACTTTTCATTGAGCACCGGCGATTCGGGCCTCGAATACGAAGCTGGCGATGCGCTGGGTGTATGGCCGAGCAATTGTCCCGAACTGGTCGACGAACTGATCGGCCTGAGCGGTTTGAGTGCCGACGCTGCCGTGAACGTCTCCGGTGTGGGTGACATGCGTCTCGCTGACGCACTCGGCAAGCACTACGAAATCGCGCGCCCCAGCACAGATGCGTTGGTATTCATCGCTGCACGAAGCAGCAACGGCGCATTGCGCGATCTGTTGACGCCCGCACGCAAAGCCGATCTTAAACACTGGCTGTGGGGCCAGCAACTTGCCGACGTACTCCACGAATTTCCCGTCAACCTGACGGCCGCCGAATTGACCGGCATGCTCAAGCGCCTGCAGCCGCGTTTGTATTCGATTGCATCGAGCCCGAAGGCACATCCCGGCGAAGTTCATCTGACGGTTGCCGCGGTTCGCTATAGCAATGGCCGCCGTCATCGCAAAGGCGTCTCGTCGACGTTTCTCGCCGACCGCGCCGGCGATGTGAATGTGCCGGTGTTCGTGCAGAAATCCGCACACTTTCGGCCTCCTCATGTTTCGGACACACCGATCATCATGGTCGGTCCCGGTACCGGTGTCGCACCGTTTCGCGGCTTTCTGCACGAGCGGCGTGCACGTGGCGACAAAGGACGCAACTGGCTGTTCTTCGGCGAACAACATGCGGCTACGGATTTCTACTATCGCGACGAATTGGAAGCGATGCGCGACAGCGGATTGCTAACCCGACTCGATGTCGCTTTCTCGCGCGATCAAACGGAGAAGGTCTACGTGCAGGACCGTATGCGCGAGCAGGGTGCATACCTGTGGGCATGGCTCGAAGAAGGTGCGCATTTTTATGTCTGCGGCGACGCAAGCCGGATGGCGAGAGATGTCGACGCGACGCTCAAGCAAGTGGTCGCTCAGCACGGCGGCATGAGCGCAGAAAAAGCCGCTGATTATGTGAGCGGTTTAGCGCAGGAAAAGCGCTACGTACGCGATGTTTATTGATTTTCAAAGCGATCGGATCAGGCGCTGTATCACGGTTCAAGAGAGTGCGCAGCAAGCTTCGGAAGAAGGACCCGGATGGCATGGAGATTGCGTGTCAAAACCGGTATTCAACATCGTGATCATTCCGGTGCGCGGCGCCTCAGCGCCGTGGACCAGGTGAGCGAACAATCAGTCAATGTGAGGATGTCTAATGAAAAACGTGATGAGCTCTCTAAAGAGCGGGGATTGGCGCGCGCTGGTGGCGTGTTTCCTCTATTTCGACACCGGCTTCACAGTCTGGGTGCTATACGGGCCGCTCGCGCCATTCATTAGCAAGAGCGTTGTAATGACGCCTGCGCAACAAGGTTTGCTGGTTGCCGTGCCGGTGCTGTCGGCAGCGATCCTGCGCGTGACGCTCGGTAACCTGTATCAATCCGCACATGGAAAACGCATCGCGCTGATGGGCGTATTGCTGTCCGCGGTGCCGACGATCGTGCTGCCCTTGTTGCCGTTCGTGCCTTCGTACACTCTGCTGCTGGTGCTCGGCGTGTTCCTCGGCGTAGGTGGCGCGAGCTTCGCGGTGGCGCTGCCGATGGCCGGCAGCAACTATCCGCCGAAGGTGCAGGGTCTGGTGCTGGGGCTGGCCGCCGCCGGCAACATCGGCGCGGTGCTCGACGGCTTCCTGTTCCCGCAGCTGGCGACGCACTACGGCTGGCAAATGGCGACCGCCGGCGCACTGCCGTTGCTCGCGATCGCCGCGATCACGCTGTACTTCTGGGCCAACGATTCCGGTATCAAATCCGGCAGTGTGCTGCGCGCGTTCGGCAGTTTCGCGGTGACGCTCGTCGGCTTGATCGTGCTCGTGCTGCTGGTCGAAGCGGGCATGTTCGGCTCCGGCAAGACTGGTGTGTTGCTGCTGCCAGTAATCGGTGCGCTGCTGGCTATCGCGGTGCTGCCCAAGCGTTATCGCTCGGTGCTGTCTGAGCGTGACACGTGGGCGATCATGCTGGTGTACAGCATCACGTTCGGAGGTTTTGTCGGCATGTCGTCGTATGTTTCGCTGCTGCTGACCAACCTGTATCAGTTGTCGAAGATTGATGCGGGCCTGTTCATGGCGCTGCTTGCCGCGACCGGCGCGATCGTACGGCCGCTTGGTGGCCTGATCGCCGACAAGGTGTCGGGCGTGCGCGCGCTGACCTTCCTGCTCGCGGTCATTTCGCTGTGCGACTTCGTTTTTGCTGCCGCCATGCCGTCGATGCTGGGCGGGATTGTGCTACTGCTGTGTCTGTACGTGGCCTTCGGTCTGGGTAATGGCGCGACCTTCCAGTTGGTGCCGCATCGCTGGGCTGGCCGCACCGGTTTGATGTCGGGCATCGTCGGCGCTGCGGGCGGCATCGGTGGCTTCTATCTGCCGGTCGTGATGGGCATTGCGAAGGAAAGCACGGGCAGCTATCAGATGGGCTTCGCGACCTTCGGTACGCTGGCGGCTTGTGCGTTCCTCGCGATCGTCGCGCTGCGCCGTCCGTGGATGGCGTGGTCAATGCATGCCAACGTGATGCATGCACACGCAACGGAGTAACGGTTTTCGGGGGCCGCGGCGCTGCGTGTCTGGCGATGGTGGTCACGCGGCGAAAATGCCCGGCAGAGCGAAATGGTGCATCGAATCATAAGTAGATGACATGAGCGTCACGAAAGATCGGGTTCAGGCACCACCGTCCGAAGTGGACGTCTCCAGCGAGGTATTGAGCTCGTTGATCAACATGTCGGGGCGTCAACGGATGCTGTCGCAGCGCATCGCATTGCAGTCGATGTTGGCGTTTCAAGAGTTCGACGGTGCGTTGACAATCGCGCGGGAGACCTTGCGTACGTTTTCGGACAGCCACACGGCGCTGGTGCAAGGCCGCGACGGCCTGCCCGGACTGTTCTCTCCGGCGTTGCGCGAAGCTTTTCACGGCAGCGGGGACGTTGCTAAGAAGATCACGGACTTTATCGCGCTGGCCTCGGTGGCGCTGGAGGCGATCGAACGCGGTTCGCCGCGCGCTAATGAAGCGCTGAACGCGTTGATCGGTTCCGTCGATCCGTTGCTGACGCATTTGCACGCCGTAACCGCTGTCTACGAGCAGGAAAGCAGGCGCATTGCGCGGGCGCAGAAGAAAGGCCAGCAGGATCTTATCGAGCGGATCAAAGCGATCGCAAAGGAAGCGCATATCGTCTCGTTCAACGGTCAGATCGTGGCAAGCCGCTCGAATGTGACCGGCCGGGAGTTCGCTGTGATAGCAGGCGTGATGACATCTATCACCAAGGAACTTGAGGCTGTGGTGAGCGCGTTTGTGCAGAAGACTTCGGCGGGATAGGCGAGCGCCTGTTGCAATCTGTTTGGCTGTGCTTCAGCGGAAGAGCAGGGCGCTGCCAGAAAATACGCAGGCGAATACTTGCATGTTGTCGGACGCAAGCCTAATATGCAGTCAGGAGGCTGCATATGACGATCTCATCTGGCACACTCAATAATGCTTCGACTGACCGCATCGAGAAACAGATTCTGCTGAAGGCGCCGCGCTCGCGAGTGTGGCGCGCGGTGTCCAACGCCGAGGAATTTGGCAAATGGTTTTGCGTGGATTTCAACGGCAAACAGTTTGTCGCCGGTCAGTCCGTGCAAGGCAACATCACCTATCCGGGCTACGAACATCTCGTTATGGATGTGCTGGTCGAGCGCGTCGAACCGGAACATCATCTGTCGTTTCGCTGGCATCCGGCCGCGGTCGATGTGTCGGTCGACTACTCGCCCGAGCCCACCACGCTGGTCGTATTTGAGTTGAGCGAGGTCGATTCAGGCACGTTGCTGCGGGTGGTCGAATCGGGCTTCGATCAGATTCCGGCCGCACGCCGCGCGGAAGCGTTTCGCATGAATAACGGCGGGTGGGAAGAGCAGTTGGTCAACATCGAAAAGCATGTCGCCAAGGGATAAGCCGGCTGCCGGCAATGCGCGGGTGAAGGCGGCCATGCTGCGAAGTTCCGCGCAGATTTTTGCGGCGCTCGGCGACGAAACGCGACTGCGTCTGATCGCCGTGTTGTGCGCGGGCAGTGCGATGTCGATTGCGCAGTTGACCGCCGGTACGGAGATTACGCGGCAGTCGGTCACGCAGCATTTGCAGGTGCTTGCCAATGCGGGCCTGGTGCGCGACGTCAAGGTGGGCCGTGAACGCTTATGGGCGTTCGAACCGGCGCACCTCGAAGAAGCGCGGCGCGCGCTTGACGCGATCTCGCAGCAGTGGGATCACGCGCTGCTGAGATTGAAGGCCGCGGTGGAAGAGTGAAATTTCCTAGAATTTGTGCCGCAGCGCAACCCGCACGGCCACCTGATTCCCCGTTGACGACGGCGCCTGCACGCCCGGAATGAACGCGTCGTCGAGAATCGAGTGGGTCGAGTCGCCCGCAACCTTCTGATACTCGCCCTGCACGTAAACGTCCGTGCGTTTGGACAGGTTGTAATCCGCCATCACACCGACCGAGTGAATCTTCGGCTTCACGCTGCCCGTCGACGCGTCGTAGTTCTCCATCGTGTACACATACTGCGCGCCGATAAAGAAGGCAGGCGTGAACTGATATTTGCCGTTCACTTCGAAGTTCTGGTATTTCAGCGTATTCAGGCTGACACCCGATGCCGCCAGCGGGACACCGATATAGCCGTTGCCGGTCGGGTCCTTATAGTTGGAGTTGGTGTAAGCAAAACCGGCTGTCGCCGAACCGAACGTGTAGTTGATGCCGGCGCCGAACACCCGCATGCGCCCGGCGATGAAGCTCGCGTCGTTTGCCGTGATCGCGCCGGTGGAACCTGCGCCCGGATTGTTCGCCTGCAGGTACGCGGCCGCAATCAGCAGTCCGCCGTTCGCGTACTGGCCGCCGAAGCTGTAGGCGCGGTTGTTCGCGAAGTTCGTGTCGTTGCTGAAGCTGTACACGCCGCCGAACTGGAAGCCCGCGATTTCCGGGCTCGCGTACTTCACGCTGTTGCCGAGGCGGAATGAGTTGTCCGTGTTGTCGTTGTCGTACGGGTGCGCAAACAGGTAGCCGGCCCAGTTGCCGTTGGCGGTGGTCTGCGCGAGGTAATCGACCACCGAGTCGTACTGGCGCCCGAGCGTAACGGTCCCGAACCGGTTGTCGCTCAAGCCCACATAGGCCTGGCGGCCGAACATGCGGCCGCCCTGGCCGAGCCGCCCCGAACTCACGTCGAAGCCGTTTTCCAGTTGAAACACGGCCTTCATGCCGCCGCCCAGATCTTCCGAACCCTTCATGCCCCAGCGGCTGCCTTGCGCATAGCCGCTCGCCATTTCCCAGACCGCGCCGTGCCCGGCGTTGTTGGTGTAGTCGATGCCTTCATCCAGTACGCCGTACAGGGTCACGCTGCTTTGCGCGAAGGCGGACGGGGCCGCCAGCGAGGTGAGTGCCGTGAAGGCGGCGGTGGCGATGACATTCTTTTTCATTGTGAGCTCCAGACTTTGGTAATGAGCGGCCCCGTGGTTCGAAATGGGGGTTCGACCGCTTGCAAAGGCCGCTGCTTATTGGCAAAGCCCGGATTCTGCTATTCGGGATGAGATTCGCGTATGAGGCACATCCCTGGATAAACGTGATTTTTTCGAATGTTTGTCCCGCGAATTATTCGCTTGTGGCGAGCCGTCACGGAGAGAAAAATTCCGGTCATGCACCTTTGGCATGAAGGCGATAGCCGAAGGCAATGCGCCACCGCACCAGGTTTTCAGGAGACGACATGCGACTCGATCGGAATTTTGCTAACGGCTGCTTTATCGACGCGGCAAGCGACGAGCTCATCGCCGTCACCAACCCCGCCACCGAAGCCGTGATTGCCCACGTCACGGGCGCCACCGAAGCCGAGGCCATCGCCGCGGTCGACGCAGCAGCGGCCGCCCAGAAGGGCTGGCGCAAGCTGCCTTCGGCCGAGCGCGCGGTCTATCTGCACAAGCTCGCCGACGCGCTCACCGAATGCGCGCCCGCCATCGGCGCGGCGCTCGCGCTGGAGTCAGGCAAGAGCGTCGCCGACGCCACCAACGAAGCCATCTACGCCGGCCAGATCACCCGTTACCACGCCGAATGGGCGCGCCGCATCGAAGGCGAGGTGATTCCGAGCGACACGCCCGACGAAAACCTCGTGCTGCATCGCGAGCCGATTGGCGTGGTCGCGTGCCTGATCCCGTTCAATTACCCGGTCTATACGTTCATGCGCAAGGTGGCGCCCGCGCTGATCGCCGGCAATACCGTGGTGGTGCGCCCGAGCAATAACACGCCGACCTCCGCGTTCGAAATCGCCAGGGCGGTAGAGAAGGCCGGACTGCCGGCCGGCGTCGTGAACATTCTCGCGATGAATCACGCAACCGCCGAGGCGCTTTGCACGCATCCGAAGGTCGGCATGATCACGCTGACCGGCAGCGTCGGCGCGGGCCGCAAGGTGCTCGAATACTGCAAGACGAACATCGCCAAGCCGTCGCTCGAACTGGGCGGCAAGACGCCGGCGATCATCGAGGCCGATGCCGATCTGGAGAAGGCCGCGCGCGATCTGGTCGCCTCCAAAACCACTCACTGCGGGCAGCTTTGCACGGCGATCGAACGCGTCTATGTGCAGGAAAGCGTGCATGATCGTTTCGTCGCGCTGCTGAAGAAGCACATGAGCGCAGTGGAAAGCGGCGATCGCAGCGAACAGCCGTCGCTGATGGGGCCGCTCGTCAACGACGCGTCGCGCCAGTCGATTCACGGCATGGTCGAACGCGCAATCGCTGCAGGCGCCACGCTCGAAACCGGCGGCAAGCTGCCGCAAGGCAAAGGCTTTTTCTATCCGGCTACGCTGCTGTCGAACTGCCGTCAGGACATGGAAATCATCCAGGAAGAAACCTTCGGTCCGATCATGCCGGTCGTCAAATACCGCACGCTCGACGAAGCACTGGAGATGGCCAACGACCACCAGTTTGGTCTGTCGTCGGTGCTCTATACCGAGAACTACCGCAGTGCGATGAAGATCGCCAACGGCATCGAGGCAGGCGAGTTGTATGTGAACCGTACGCCGGCCGATCCGTATCAAGGTTTTCACGCGGGCTGGAAACGCTCGGGTCTCGGCGGCGACGACGGCAAGCACGGCATGCTCGAATTCACGCAGACCCGTCTCGTGGTCATGAAGTACTAAAGCTGAAAAGCTGAAACAGCCGCGTGCCGCGCGATTCGGAGTAGACGGCACGCGGTGATTTGAAACCCGCAGAAACGCAGCAAATCCGCTGCACTTATAAAAATATTTGAAGACCCGGCAGCCCGAAGAACCGGCGCTGTGTCTTCCAGGAGCGCTCACGTGTCATCTCAACCCGTTCAAACCACCGCTTCGCTTGCCGCAAGCGCCGCGGAAACCGCATTGCAAGCCAACAAGGCGCAACGCTACATCCAGCTCATGCTGCTGGTCGTGGCAGCCGGCGCGATTTACCCGATTCTGTATCTGCGGCAGGTCTATCAGCCGACGATGCTCGAAGTGTTTCACATCACCGATAGTCAACTCGGCTACCTGTATTCGTCGCTCGGCACGATCTTTCTGCTGAGTTACTTGCCCAGCGGCTGGCTCGCCGACCGGATCGCGCCGCGTCTGCTGATCTGCTTTTCGCTGATCGCAACCGGCGTGCTCGGCCTGTGGTATTCGACCGCGCCGTCGTTCCAGATGCTGATGCTGATTTTCGGCGGTTGGGGACTGTCGACCGGGTTGACCTTCTGGGCAGCCGTCATCAAGCGCGTGACCATGATCGCCGGCACGCACGAGCAGGGCCGTTTCTTCGGTTTGCTCGATGGTGGGCGTGGCCTGATCGAAGCCATGCTCGCGACGATCGCAATCACGCTGTTCGCCTGGTTCACGCAGACCAAAGGCGAACCGGTGGCGGCGGGTTTCAAGCTGGTCGTCTACATGTACGCGTTTCTGTGCATCGCACTTGGCGTGGTGCTTGCGCTTGTCAAAGATCCGCAAGGCGCCAGGGACGCGGCCGCCAACCGAGCCACGAAGAAACGCAGCAACGTGCTGGTCGATCTGAAAACGCTCGCATCGATTCCTGAATTGTGGCTGGTCGCGGCTATCGTGTTCTGCGGTTATCAGGTGTTCTGGGCGACTTACAGCTTCTCCGCGTATCTGCATGAAGGCGAGATTGGCTTGACGGTGGTGATGGCCGGCACGATCACGACGCTCAAGCTGTGGATGCGCCCGATCGGCGGCATCGGCGGTGGATTTCTCGGCGACCGTTATTCAAAAGTCTCGGTGCTGGTGATTGCGCTCTTTCTCGCCGCACTGTCGCTGCTTGGTTTGATGGCGGCACCGCGTATTTCGAGCCACGTGCTGCTCGTGTTCCTCGTGCTCTTCATCGGCATTCTGACTTACGCGATTCGCGGGCTCTACTGGTCGCTGCTGGATCGCTGCAACATTTCCGTCGAAACGATGGGCCTCGCTATCGGCCTGATCTCCGTACTCGGTTATTCGCCCGACGTGTTCCTGCCGTTGATCAACGGCTATCTGACGCAGAACTTCCCGGGCGTCTTCGGTTATCAGCTTTACTTCGGCTATGTGGCCGGAATGGCGGCGCTCGGCGGCTTTGCCGGCCTCGCGCTGAGAAACATGCTTAACAGGAAAGGGGTTGCGTAAATGAAAGTCGTCTCGCTCGAAACGCATATCGTCGCCGTACCGCCGCCGCACGTGGGCGGCATGTACTGGATCTTCGTCAAGCTCAAAACCGATTGCGGTATTGAAGGCGTCGGCGAAATCTATTCGGCGACGTTCCATCCGAAAGCGATGACCCACATCATCGACGATGTATTCGGCCGCTACCTGCTCGATAAGGATCCGCATCATATCGAACGGCTCTGGCGCGAAGCGTATTCGAGCGGTTTCACGCAACGCCCCGATCTGACGATGATGGGTGTGGTCAGCGGGCTGGAAATGGCGTGCTGGGACATCATCGGCAAGGCGGCGAACAAGCCGGTGTATGAACTGCTCGGCGGCATGGTGAACCAGCGTCTGCGCTCGTACACCTACCTGTATCCGAAGAACAGCAAAGGCGAATACGACTACGACGATCCCGATCTCGCCGCCGAATGTGCGGTTGAGAACGTGAAGCGTGGTTTCACTGCGGTGAAGTTCGATCCGGCCGGTCCGTACACGGCTTATTCGGGCCACCAGTTGTCGATGGAAGTGCTCGACCGCTGCGAGACCTTCTGCCGCCGCGTGCGCGAAGCCGTCGGCAGCAAGGCCGATCTGCTGTTCGGCACGCATGGGCAGATGGTGCCGTCCTCGGCAATCCGGCTCGCCAAACGGCTCGAGAAATACGATCCGCTGTGGTTCGAAGAACCGGTGCCACCGGGGCAGGAAGGTGCAATGGCGCAGGTCGCGCAGCACACGAGCATTCCGATTGCGGCGGGCGAGCGCCTGACCACCAAGTATGAATTTTTCAAACTGCTCGAAGCGGGCGCGGCATCGATTCTGCAACTGAACGTGGCGCGCGTGGGTGGTCTGCTGGAAGCGAAGAAAGTCGCGGCGATCGCCGAAGTGTATTACGCGCAGATCGCGCCGCATCTGTACAACGGTCCGATCGGTGCTGCCGCCAGCATTCAGCTCGCAGCCTGCACGCCGAACTTCCTGATTCAGGAAAGCATCGGCACGTGGGACGGTTTCCACGCAGCGGTGTTGAAGAAGCCGATTCAATGGGAAGACGGTTACATCATTCCTTCGCAGGAACCGGGTCTGGGTGTGGAGTTGAACATGGACGTCGTTCGGCAACACACGCCGTACACCGGCGAGCGTCTGCATCTGCAGATGGCAGCACTTCCTGCCGACGTGAAGGATCTCGCGCCGGCCAAGGGTTGAGGCCGGGCTAAAGCTGCCGGGTTGCAACCTGCGGGTTTCAGGCCGTTTTACGCATTCAATGGATTGGGCGCCGCTTGGCGACATAGAGCATGAACTACGATTACATCATCGTCGGCGCGGGTTCGGCGGGCTGCATTCTTGCCAATCGCCTTTCGGCGTCGGGCCAATATTCAGTGCTGTTGCTCGAAGCGGGCGGCAAGGACAGCTCGTTCTGGTTCAAGATCCCGGTGGGTTTCACCAAGACGTACTACAACGAAACCTATAACTGGATGTACTACAGCGAGCCCGAAAAGGAACTCGACAACCGGCCGATCTATTGCCCGCGCGGCAAGGTGCAGGGTGGTTCCGGCTCGATCAACGCAATGATCTACGTGCGCGGCCAGCCGCATGATTTCGACGACTGGGCCGCGGCGGGCAACCCGGGTTGGGCGTTTCGCGACGTGCTGCCGTATTTCCGCAAGCTCGAATCGCATCCGCTCGGCAACACGGAGTATCACGGCGCGGACGGCCCGATCCGTATCTCGCCGATGAAGGATGCCGTTCATCCGATCTGCCACGTGTTCCTGAAGGGCTGCGACCAGGCCGGCTACAAGCGCAGCGACGACTTCAACGGCGAACGTTTCGAAGGCGCGGGCATCTACGACGTAAATACCCGCAACGGGCAACGCTCGTCGAGCAGCTTCGAGTATCTGCATCCGGTTCTGACGCGTAAGAACCTGACGGTCGAACGTGACGTGCTCGCCAGCCGCGTGCTATTCGACGGCAATCAGCGGGCCATTGGTGTCACCGTGACGCAGAACGGCGCGACGCGGCAGTTCATGGCGAACCGTGAGGTGATCCTGTCGGCGGGCGCGGTCGATTCGCCCAAGCTGCTGCAACTCTCGGGCGTCGGCGACAGCGCATTGCTCGCAAAGCATCGCATTGCGATGGTCAAGGAACTGCCCGCTGTGGGCCAGAATCTGCAGGACCATCTGTGCGTGAGTTTCTACTATCGCGCGAACGTGAAGACGTTGAACGACGAATTGCGCCCGTTGCTCGGCAAGCTCAAGCTCGGCCTGCAGTATCTGCTGACGCGCAAGGGGCCGCTCGCCATGAGCGTGAACCAGTCGGGCGGCTTTTTCAAGGGTAATGATCAGGAAGCGCAGCCTAATCTGCAGCTGTACTTCAATCCGCTGTCGTACAGGATTCCGAAGAGCAACAAGGCGAATCTGGAACCCGAGCCGTATTCGGGCTTCCTGCTGGCATTTAACCCGTGCCGGCCGACGAGCCGCGGTTCGATCGAGATCGCGTCGAACCGTGCGGAGGATGCCGCGAAGATCCGCATCAACGCGTTGACCACGGAGAAAGACATCGACGAAGTGATCCAGGGTTGCGAACTGGTGCGCAAGGTGATGGCATCGCCGGCGTTGAAAGAGATCACGGTCGAGGAAATCTCGCCTGGGCCGCAGGTGAATACGCGCGAAGGCTTCCTGCAGTATTTTCGTGAACAATCGGGTTCGATCTATCACCTGTGCGGCTCGTGCGCGATGGGCGACGACCCGCGCACTTCAGTGGTCGATGCGCGCTTGCGGGTGCACGGCATTACCGGCTTGCGCGTGGTCGATGCGTCGATCTTCCCGAACATCACGTCGGGCAACATCAATGCGCCGACGATGATGGTGGCAGAGAAGGGCGCTGAGATGATTCTGATGGATGCGGCCGTCGAAGCCGCCTTTAAACCCGAAGCAGCGGAGCTGGCTGCGGCCGCCTGACCGGTGGAAAGTCACCTTTAACGGTGTAGAGAAAAAACGCGCTGATACGATGCAATCGGCGCGTTTTTTTGCGTCATGCACCGCGGCATCGGGATGGCTCGTATGGACCGGGGTCGCCTACGCGCCGGCACTCAGACGAATTGCATCCGCATCAATCCGCTGCGCCCGACTGTGCTGACTCCGACGAATCGAGCGCGCGCTCGGTCAACCAGATTTCCTGCTGTAACCATTCGCGGAACAGCGCGACGTGCGGCAACTCGTCCTGCCCTGCGCGCGTGATGAGCCAATACGACTGGTGGCCGTCGACGTGGACATTGAGCACCTGTACCAACTGCCCCTCCGCCAGCTCGCGACCAATCATGTGACGATCGGCAATGGTCACGCCAAGCCCGTCGATTGCCGCGCGGATCGCGTGATCAAGCAGATCGAATTCGTACCCGCCGCGCGTATCGACGTTTTCGATACCGGCGGCTTTCAACCAATGCTGCCAGGTCAGATAACGCTGATCGGCGCTCGCGAGCACGTGCAATAGCGTGAACTGATTCAGATCGATGGCCGCGCGGCCGGCCTGGCGCGCGAGCAACGCGGGCGCGCAGACGGCGATATGCCGTTCGTTCATCAGCAGGCGGTTGTCGAAGCCTTCCCACTCGCCGTTGCCGAAACGGATGGCGCAGTCGAGCACGCCCGATTCGGCGAGATTGTCGTCGACGCGGGTCGACAGGCTGAGTTCGAGATGCGGATGCGCGTCGCGCAGACGTCCGAGACGCGGCATCAGCCAGCGGCTCGTGAAGGTGGGTGGCGCGTTGATACGCAGACGGTTGCGATGGGTTTTCTCCTGCAGGCTGCGCACCGTAAGCTCGATCCGGTCGAATGATTGCTGCAGTGCTTGCAGGAGGATGCGGCCGGCGGCCGAGAGTTCGAGGTGGTGATGGTGACGCTGGAGTAACGTCTCGCCGAGTTGGGCTTCCAGTTGGCGGACCTGCCGGCTGACCGCGCTTTGCGTCACGTTCAGCAGTTCGGCTGCGCGCGTGAAGCTGCCCGTGCGGCCGGCGACTTCGAAGGCTTTCAGCGCGTTCAGCGCGGGCATTTTGCGTTTCAAGGTGGGGCACCTAAGGGTAGGCTGACGCGCGGCGGCGCGGGTGCCCGCTATTTTACTGTGTTGCCCTCGATGCGTTATAGGTCTGCACGTCTTGTGGCGACGATGCGTTCGTGCCGCAAGACGTGCAGCGACCGGTCAATACGCGATACAGACCGACTTGCTCTCCGTATAAGCATCCACAATGGCTTTGCCGTGCTCGCGTCCGATTCCGGACGCCTTGAACCCGCCGAACGGCATGGCGGGATCGACCATGTTGTGCGTGTTGACCCAAACGGTTCCCGCTTCGATGCCGTCAACCAGCCTCAACGCCTTGTCGAGCTGATTTGTCCACACACTCGCGCCGAGACCGTATTCCGATGCGTTGGCCTGAGTCAGGACCTCATCGATATCGTCATAGGGCATCGCCACCAGCACGGGGCCGAATACCTCCTCCCTGACTACGGAAAGCGGCTTGCATGCGCGATTGGCAATGACCGTCGGGCGGACAAAGAAGCCGTCTGCATCAACGGCCGCGTCACGCGACAGAATTTCGCCGCCTTCCTGGCGGCCTTGCGCGATCATTCCCATGACCTTGTCGCGGTGCCGTGCGGAAACCATGGGTCCCATTTGCGTTGCAGCATCGAAACCGGAACCCAAGGCGATTCCATCGGCCACTGCGGCGATGCCTTGCACCACTTCGTCGTAGATCGAGCGCGCGACGTACAGGCGGGAACCCGCAGTGCAGACTTGTCCGTGGTTGAAGAAAATCGCGCCGGCCGCGCCTTCGATCGCTTTCTTCGGGTCGCAATCGTCCAGCACGATCACGGGGCTCTTGCCGCCCAGTTCCAGCGATGCTCGTTTCAGATCGCTAGCGCATTGGCGGCCGATGATGCGGCCCACTTCGGTCGATCCCGTGAAGGTGACCTTGTTCACGAGTGGATGCTTGACTAGCGCTGCGCCGGCGGTTTCGCCGCGGCCTGTGACGACGTTGAATACGCCCGGGGGGAAGCCGGCTTCATGGGCCAGTTCGGCCAGGCGAATTGCCGTGAGTGGCGTTTCTTCCGCTGGCTTCAGCACGACGGTGCAGCCGCATGCGAGGGCTGGGGCGATCTTCCAGACTGCCATCAGGAGCGGGAAATTCCACGGGACGATAGCGGCGACTACACCCGCCGGAACCCGTTTTGTTGAGGCGTTGTAGCGGGTGCCCGGTGGGAAGGGGATCGACAGGTCGAAAGTTGTGCCCTCGATTTTGGTGGCCCAGCCGGCCATGTAGCGCAGCCATTGGACGCTGCCTGAAACCTCCAGCATCTTTGAGAAGGCTATTAGTTTTCCCTGGTTCAGGGTTTCTAATGTGGCTAGTTCGTCTGTGTGTTGTTCTAGCAGGTCGGCTAGTTTTAGTAGCAGGCGTTCACGGGTGGCTGGCGGCATTCTGCGCCAGGTGTCTGACTCGAAGGCTGCTCTTGAAGTTTTGACCGCGTGGTCGATGTCGTTTTCTGATGCGTCTGGGAGGTGGGCTAGTTCTTCGCCTGTCGCTGGGTTGTAGATGGGGAAGGTTTTGCCTGCGGCGCTTGGGGTT
Source organism: Paraburkholderia sediminicola (assembly GCF_902859805.1). Taxonomy (GTDB): domain Bacteria; phylum Pseudomonadota; class Gammaproteobacteria; order Burkholderiales; family Burkholderiaceae; genus Paraburkholderia; species Paraburkholderia sediminicola. The sequence continues at coordinate 258,062 of NZ_CADIKC010000006.1, forward strand.
TTTTCGCCGTTGATGAACATGGTGGTGGGTAGCTGCGCTGCTTGGGTTTTTTGTTCGGGCATGGTTTTGTCTCCGACGGGGGTGGATTGGTGCTGTTGCGGTCTGTTCTGCTGCTTGCCTGCGGCGGTGCCTTTCCTTGTTTTGTTCGTGGTCTATTAGCGTTGCCCCTGTGCGGGGCGGCACCTACTTTTCTTTGCTTGCCGCAAAGAAAAGTAGGCAAAAGAAAGCGGCTCAAACCACTCCTGCTAAGCGGGCGCCGTGGTTTGCATCGGGTAGTGGTGCATCTGGAATCTGGGTTCTCCCACATTCGGCGCTCGTGACAAGGGAGTCATACTTCCCGACTCGCACTTTGTGCTCGTCGGAAGAGTCTGTCTGGCGGTGGTGATGGTTTGGATGCTTAAGGAACGGCTTTCTTTCGAGCCAGTTGATTGCTAACGTACCGGCACAGGTCAGGCTCGTGATCACGCTTAGTGCGTACAGAATCATGAATCCGTCACCGAAAAAGTAAGGCGTCGTCGATAACGTTGCGCCCAATACCATTCCGATGTGGTGTGCCGCTCCAGGACAACTCGCGCTTAATGCGCTGCGTGATTTGCCCGGCTGTTTCATCAGCGCTGGAATTGTCAGGCAGTCGAGAACCAGGAATATCTTTGCTGCGAGTAGTGCCAACGTTGGACTGTCTACAAGTGCGAGAGCTCCAATTGCCGCTGCTCGTAGCACGTACAGCACAATCAACATCCGGTTGTTGTTGCCGGAACGGTCGGCGATGAACGCCAGTGCGCAAACGGCACCCGCCGATAGCAAGATCTGCCACGTCGGCTGGGTGCTACTCACGCCGCAAATCGCAAACAACTGGAAACGTGCAAGACTGCCGCTCGATATGCCTGCAAGCAATGCGAGCAGCGCGGTCGTACCGATTGCGTGGATGGCTCCGGTCGGCTGGTCCGTGCTTCGATTCGCGTACTGATGCGGATCGAAATCCTCATGACGCAAGGCTGACGCGCCGGCAAGATACTGCCCATACAGCAGCAACACGCCACCCACCGCCACAAACAACCCAGCTATCGTGGTGGAATGCTCCAATCCACTCAAATACGTTGGCATCACGCCCATTGCACTCATTGCGGCAATCAGCGTCGCAGCCGTCGCAAGCGTCGTGTGCGCCCTGGATACGCGTGACATCAACAACGGTACGATCGTCATCGTTGCCAACGCCAACGCGCTCATCCACAGCGCGTTGGCTCGTTGACTAAGACCGGCTTGAGTCACCAGCGTCGCGGCGCCGCTCACGAGCAACACACAGGCCGTGCTGCTTACGGCGGCAGTTAGCCCGCGCGTCGCGCTACTCATGCCCACAATTGGCCGGTGTGTTGCGCCCACCACGTTCGCCATCAGCAAACCTGCTGCCCAACCCACGCTCGCAATTAACCCGCGCGTCACGCCACCCACGCTCGCAATTAACCCGCGCGTCACGCCACCCACGCTCGCAATTAGCCCGCGCGTCGCGCCACCCACGCTCACAATTAGCCGGTGTGCAGCGCAACCCACGCTTGCAATTGATCCACGTACGGTGCCCCTCGCGCGCGCAATCCACCCGTGTGCCGAACTGCCTTCGCCCGCGATCGGCATGCGTGCCACGCTGTCTTCACTTGAGGTCAGTCGGCGTATCACGCTGCACGAAATCGCGGGACGCACGTATGCAGCATCGGCCACGCCTGCAGCAGCACGCCGCGCGTCACGCGTCATCGAATCAGCGTTTGCAGCAGCCATGATCCGCGGATTTGCCGTCTTCAACGCTGTTCTGGTCACGCTCGGACGGTAGGTCCATCGTCGGGTTGGCGGAGAAGAAGTTGTTCGGCTTGAGCATAAACCCGGCGTATTCCACCGGCATCACGGGGAAGTCCTCGGGCTTGCACACGTGCGTGTGGCCGAAGCTGTGCCACAAGACGATGTCCTCGTTCTCGATGTTGCGGTTCGCCTCGATATAGCGCGGCAAGCCGTCACCGCCCGCGTGCTGGTTCGGATAGTCGCCGCTCGCGTAGCGCTCGGCGGGATCGAATGGTGTGACCCACACGTGACGTGTCGCAAAGCCGCCGCGCTGGCGGACCTTCGAGCGCTCGTCGGCCAGCATCAGCGGGGAGTCGTTCACGATCAACTTGTAGCCAGGATTCGCGCCCACAGTGTTTTTCACGTTCGGGTTGGTCACTTTCCAGTAACGCCCGGTGCGGCCGTTCGCGAGACGTGCGGCTTCGCTCTCGGTCTTGAAGACGTGTTTGGTGGTGTCGAAGACGTTGCCATACGGATTCGTTTCGCCCATCGGACGCGGCACGAATTCGTGTTCGCTCACGGTGTTGCGCTCGCCGTCCACCATCATGTGCATCCGTGCATTGAAAAAGTGCTGGTGGGTCGGGCCGCCGAGGTTCTCGGTGATCATGCCGCCCCACGGATATGTGTCGCCGTCAGCCACCGCCGAGGTTTGAACGATGCCGGTCAGCTTGCATTCGAGCTGGATCGTGCCGTCCTGGTACAGGTACCAGTAAAAGCCGTAGTCGTAGTTGCCGACCGTCGCGAAGAAGGAGATCACGAGGCGTCGCGAGCGGCGCATTTCGAAGACGCCAGTGCGAAACTCGTAGTGCTTCCACAGGGTGCCGTAGTCCTCTTCGTGCATGCACACGGCGTTCTTCATTACGAACGCATTGCCGAAATCGTCGGCGGAAGGAATGTCGAAGTAGCGGATCGTGCCGAGGCAATCGCAACCGAGTTCGAGTTGATTCGCCAGTTTGCCGAGGCCGTATTCGCCGGCATCGAATGCGCTCTTCCAGTAGTGATTCGTGCTCGGGTCGGAGTAGGGCACGCACATCTCCGTCACGCTCGCACGGTAGATGATCGGCCGCGCGTTCTTGCCGTCGTCCCATGACAGTTGATGCAGCACCAGGCCTTCGCGCGGCGTGAAGCCGACGCGGAAGCTCCAGTTCTGCCAGCTCACGTGCCAGCCGTCGATCTTGAAGCTCGGGCCCTCGGGCTGGCTGATCGACAGCGGTTTGAGCGTGTTGCGCGGCTTGCCGAGGCTCGGCGTGTCGTAGTTGTGCGTCGCGCGCGGAATCGGAATGATGCGGCCGTCGTCCACCAGTTCGATCACTTTCTTCTCGAGCAGATCGACCACCGCTACCACGCCCTCGATCGGATGCGCATAGCCGTTGTCGGTCACGGTCTCGCGGTAGTAGCTCACGCATCGCACAAGGCGGCGGCCGTTCTCGTTTTCGCGGTCGAAGCAGCCGGCGGAAAACGGATCGACCTGGACGCGCTCCAGATCCTTCTCGGTGAGGCCGCGCTTCATGACCGCAACGCGCCATGCGTCGTCGCTTTTGACGATCTGCTCGGCGTTCATGAAGTCTTCGATCATGATCGGCGGCTGGCCATAGGGCGCCTGATCGAACGGCAGCACGTTGCGCGAGGCAATTTTTTTCTCTCTCAGGTCCACGTGGAATTCGGTGGTCGTGCCATTCGTGCGATCGATCGCCAGGACGAACGCTGTGCGCGAAAAATATTCGCCGGCCTTGAATGCGATCACTTCGGCCTTCGGCGGCTCGCGCAATTCGACCATCGGAAAGCGCACGTGTCCGTCGAGATTTTCGGCGGCCTTCACGAGATCGCAGGCAAGCTGCATTTCATCCGGACTCAGCGGATCGAGCGGATGAACGGGGGCGTGTGCGGTTTTCGTGGCATTCGTGTTCATAAGATTCCCGTAAGGAGTGTGCTGGACCGGACTGCGTGCGAGGCTGGGTGAAACGCGTCGAACGCTGAGTCGATGGCAAATCGTAGGAACCCAATAATATTTTCGCGCTTGCTTATCGCGCCAAATGAACGATAAAGTGCGCCAGGAGGAAAGACACTGCAGCACATCAGCGAAGACTTGAGAGGAGACGCTCAGCATGAAAAAAGTCACGCTCAACGGTAGTTTCCCGATGATCCGCGCTGCGGTCATGGGGCCGGTTGTGCGCGCACTCGATGCATCCGGCGCCAATTGCGACGCGCTGCTCGAAGCGTTCGGCATGAGCCGCAAGCTCCTGTCGAATCCCTATGAAATCCTGCCGCTGACGCGTTACGTGGCGGCCTTTGAGCGCGCGGCCGAAGTACTCGGCGAACCGTTGCTCGGCTTGCGTCTGGGCAGCGAATTGCAGGTGACTGAACTCGGGCCGGCAGGTCTCGTGTTTCTATCGTCGCCAACCCTGAACGCGGCCGTGCGCAAGTTCTCGCTCGCGCTCGCGTCGTGGCAGAACACCACGACCTGCGAGTTGCTGCGTGATGGCGAGTGGCCGGTATGGACCTATCAGATCGCCAATCCGCAGATCTGGCCGCGCCGCCAGGACGCGGAATACAGCCTTTCGACGATGTGCCATATGATCCGCGCCGTGCGTGGCGCAGCGTGGAATCCGGTCGAAGTGCATTTCGAACATGCCGCTCCCGCTGACATCAAACCGTATGCGCGCATTTTCCGTGTACCTGTGCGCTTTCAGCAGCCTTTCAACGGCGTGATCCTGCGTCCGTCGGATCTCGATGCGCCGCTCAAAAGCGCCGACACGCAAATGGCGCGCATGATGGAGCGCCATGCCACCGATCTGATTGCGCGCGATGCGGTGCCCCACAGCATCGCCGACCAGGTGCGCGATCTGGTGACGCGGCGGCTCGCGCACGAAAAGCTGATCGTTGCCGACATCGCGAAAGATCTCGGGCTCTCGCATCGTTCGTTACAGCGGCATCTGGCGGAGGCGGGGACGTCCGTGCGGCAGATCGTGCGCGAAGAACGGCAACGTAGTGTGGAAGGATTGCTGGAACGTGACGGGCTCACCAATGCGGCGATCGCTCGCGCTGTGGGTTATGCCGACGCAACCGTGCTGTGGCGCGCCACGCGCAACTGGAAAAAACAATAAATGGTGGCGGCGCCGCAGTTGCTTTCATTCTGAAAGCACGTGAGGACACAATCCTCACACGAAAATAAAAACTTCCGTTTCCTAACTATTCGCTGCAAACCGCGGTGCCTGAGACGCTCGCGAGCATTGGCGCAATTTATCGAAAATTTGGCGCAGTTCGCGAAGTCGCTTTATTTTTTAGCTACCTACCATGCGCTCACACCGAAACGTCGAACGTCGGTTAAGCGAGCGTCTGGACCAGTATTTCCAGGGTTTAGGCGAGTTCCAGACTAGCCAACAAAATTGAGGCAGCGATGAATGAACCCTACTCTCCGACCCGTCTGGTCGACGCGGAGAATCCCGTGGAACTGAAGGGCAATACGCTGGGCCTGTGGCAGATCGTGTTTCTTGTGATTTCCGCGGCCGCGCCGCTTACCGGCATGCTCGGCGCGGTGCCGCCCGCGATCAGTTTGGGCAATGGCGCCGGCATTCCGGGCGCGTTCGTAATTGCCGGCGTTGTGCTGCTGATTTTCAGCGTGGGCTTCGCGTCGATGAGCCGGCATGTGGTGCGCGCCGGTGCGTTTTACGCGTACATCACCGCCGGACTTGGCCGGCCTTTAGGCATGGCCGGCGCACTCGTCGCGCTGATGTCGTACACCTTCATCCAGATCGCGTTATACGGGCTGTTTGGATTTTTCTGCACGGTGATTCTTTCGCCAGTCCTGCACACGGCGATGCCCTGGTACGGCTATTCGCTGATCTGCGTGGCGGTGGTGCAATTCACCGGCATCCGCGGCATCGATCTGAATAGCCGGCTGCTCGGCGTGCTGATGTGTCTCGAACTTGGCATTCTGTTGCTGCTGGCAATTGCGATCGTCATGCATGGTGGTGGCCCGAACGGCCTCACGCTCGCGCCGTTCACACCGGAGCATGTGTTCAGCGGCCACCTCGGCATTGCGGTGATGTTCGCCTTCGCGTCGTTTATCGGCTTCGAAGCGACGGCGATTTACGGCAAGGAATGCCGGGACCCGAAGGTGACCGTGCCACGCGCGACGTATGTGTCGGTGATGCTGATTCTCGTGTTCTTCGCTTTCGTTACGTGGACGATTGTTTGCGCGTACGGACTGAACGACGTGGTCGCGGTCGCGACGAAGCAACCGGGCGACTTCTGGTTCATTCAATCCGGCAAGTACCTGGGCGGTGCGGTAACGACTGTGATGAGCTTCCTGTTGCTCAGCAGTATCTTCGCGAGCCTGTTGTCGTTTCATAACACGCTGGTGCGCTATATCCATGCGTTGAGTCTGGAGGGCATCCTGCCGCAAGCGCTGAACCGCGTGCACGAAAAATACCGTTCGCCGTATGTGGCGAGCTATCTGCAAACGCTCTCCGTGTGCGTTCTGCTTGGGCTCTTCATTGCGGCCGGCAGCGATGCGTTCAACATCGTGTTCAGCTGGAGTTCGGCGCTCGGCACGATCGGCATCGTGATGCTTCAGGCAGTGACGAGTTTTTCCGTCATCGCGTTCTTCCGCAAGACGCGCAAAGACACGCGTGTATGGCACTCGTTCGTCGCCCCCCTCGTCGGTGGCATCGGCCTGCTGTATATCGGCGTGATTCTGGTGCGCAATCTCGACGCGCTCAGCGGCTCCGATAGCCCGATCGTCAAGTCTTTTCCCTGGATCGTATTCGCGGTGGCGCTCTGCGGCGTCGTGATCGGTCTCATCTTGCGTAAGAAGCGACCGGATATCTACGCGCGCTTCGGGCAGTAATCAAACAGCGCGCAGGACACTCAGCGCGCGCCAGCTCGCCACGTTCTAACGACCGACTGTTGCCGTTCATTCCTGAACGGCGGCGGAGTGGTGTCGTTCGTTTGGACCGTGCTCGGGGCGTCCTCGGGGTGTCCTGTTAGTTCTTGCTGATTTCACCACTCAACTTCCGGCTAAAAAATATGGCAGACACATTCGTCAAGCGCTCAGCGCTTGCGCTGGCCGCGTGCGGCCTCGCGATGGGCGCACATGCGCAATCTTCGGTGACGCTCTATGGCACGGTCGACGCCGGCGTCGTGTACACCACCAACCAGCAGACGACGCTCGCCGACGGCAGCACCAACGGCCACGCGAATTATCAGCTGGCGGGCGGCAATCTGGTGCCGTCGCGTTGGGGTTTGACGGGCGCTGAAGATATCGGTGGCGGCACCACGGTGAACTTCACGTTGGAGAACAGCTTTCTGATCGGCAACGGCGCGATGTTGCAATCGAACACGCTGTTCAACCGCAACGCATGGGTCGGTTTGAACAACGGCACGTACGGCGCGCTGACGTTCGGCCGTCAATACGATCCGTTCTCCGACTACATGGGGGCGTACGCATCGAGCAATAACTGGGCGACGCTGTACGGCTCGCATTTCGGCGACGTCGACAACCTCAACGAAGCGTTCAACTTCAACAACTCGATCAAATACATCAGCCCGAGTTTCGGTGGTTTGACGGTGGGCGGGTTGTTCAGCCTGGGTGGCGTGGCGGGCAATTTTTCGCAGAACAAGGGCTGGGCACTGGCGGCGAATTACGCGCAGGGGCCGTTGTCGTTGAGCGCGGGGTATCTCGAGTTGAACCAGCCGTTGCAGGCGGCCTTGGGCGGCACGACCGGGTATATCGGCGATTTCAGTTGCGCGAACGCCGACGCGTCGTATTGTCTGCTGCAACAGGCGAGCAAAGTGAGGATTTTCGGAGCAGGGGGCTCGTATGCGTTCGGCAAGGCGGGCGTGGCGCTTACCTATACGCATACGCGTTTATCGCAGAGCCAGTATTTCGCGAGTGCGGCAACGCCCGCGGGGCAAGATATCTCTTTCGACATTGCCGAGTTGAATACGACCTATATGGTCGCGCCGGATTTGCAGCTTGGTCTGGCCTATATTTTCAACGACGCCAAACCGAGCGGCAGTGCCTCGACACGCGTGCACCAGATCAATCTTGGCGCGGTGTATAGCCTGTCGAAGCGGACGGCGGTTTATGCGGTGGCGATCGGGCAGAAATCGTCCGGCGCGGGGCTGGGGATTAATCCGTCGACGGGGCAGACGGAGAATCTGGCGCAGATCCCGAATATCGTCAATTCGGACACGGACAAACAACTCTCCGTGATCGTGGGTTTGAGGCACAATTTTTAATTTGCCTGCGCGGCGCTGGCGAACAGATCACCTGAGCGATCAACGGAGCCAATGCCGCGTCCCGACTCACGCAAAGTGCCACGCGGGAAAAAAATTAATCGGCCAGGCGCTTGTCCGAGAGCGCGTTCTGGCAATCCGCCAGCACCTGCTTCACCAGCCGCGCCTGAGGGTCGAGCTCGTCTGTATCGAGAATTTCCTCGACCGCATCCCGCGCCCAATCGGCCTCGACAAATTTCGCGTGCCGCTGCGCAATCTCCAGTGCGGTTGCGGACAACCTGGCGATGCTCAACCAGTCTGCTTCCCGGGACCGATAGTCGAGCCACTTATGAGCGGCCTGCACGTGAAACGCCGCGTCAGGCCAGTCCTCATTCAGGTAATAAGCGCCCAGGCAGCCGCAGGTGAGCCAGCACAACAGCTCCAAACGGTCCCGTGGACTCAGATGATGGCGTACATCACTCATGGCGACGCTCGCTGCTGAAATTTGCGTTCCGGTGAGGGCGGCAAGCCGCCCTCCGCTTACGTTACACAATATCACGCAGAATTCACGAGCGGCAATGCCTGACTGACCCTGGCGACTCCGGCACCTCAAACACCGCGGGGTAACCCGCGGGCGGCCTGACGCCGCTAGCGCGTAGCGACGATAAACAACCGCGGGAACGGCAGCAATACCGTACCGTCAGTCTGGGCCGGATACGCTCGCGCGATTGCATCCCGGTAGCGCGCGAGGAAGACGCCTTGTTCGCTGTCGTCGAGCTCGGCGAGGAACGGCCTCAGCGCGCTGCCCTTGAACCATTCGACCACCGCGTCCGCGCCGCCCGCGAGCGGGTGGTGGTAGACGGTGCGCCACACGTCGACCCGCGCGCACAGCGGTTTGAGCAACGCGTAGTACCAGTCCGCGCCGTAGCGCATGGTGCGTTCCACGCCTCTCAGCTTGTTCGCCCACGGGCCGTCCGCCGCGATTTCGCGCAGCAGACGGTGCGCGGGTTCGTCGAGGTTGTCCGGCATCTGCACGGCCAGGTTGCCGCCCGGCGCAAGTTTTTTCACCAGCGACGGAAACAGTTGCTCGTGATTCGGTACCCACTGCAGCACGGCATTGGCGAGGATGAGGCCGTAGGGGCCGGGAGCAGCCCACGTTTCGATGTCGCTCACCTCGAATTTGAATTGCGGCAGGCGCTTGATGGCCGCCGCGATCATGTCGGCGGAACTGTCCATACCGCTGACCGCCGCGCCGGGCAGGCGGGCCGCCAGCGCTTCGGTGGAATTGCCGGGGCCGCAGCCGATGTCTACCGCCACGCGCACATCCGTTGCCGGGATCGCCGCCAGCAGATCCCGGACTGGACGCGTGCGCTCGTTTTCGAACAACACGTACTGTTTTGCCTGCCAATTCGTCGATGAAGTCATCTCGCGCTCCTTTGTTCCGATTGCACCCAATTGCACCCGGGTACACCCGAGTGCCGGACCGTTTTCGCTGACAACCGCGCAGTGTGTGCGGTGTCGAATCGATCCAATCCGCTCATTCTGTGCGGCGGCGAAGGCGGAGTAAAATGAATTTATCATTCCAATTCCTTCATTTTTCTAATGAAAATCGACACGCTCGGCGTACAGGCGTTCGTTGCGATTGCGGATCGCGGCAGCTTTCAAGGCGCCGCCGATTCGCTGCACGTCACGCAAACGGCCATTACGCAACGTCTGCGTAAGCTCGAAACGTACCTTGGAGTCACGCTGATCGAGCGAACCACACGTTCCATGGCGCTGACGGAAATAGGGCGCAGTTTTCTGCCGCAGGCGCGCCGTTTGTTGGGCGAGCTTGCCGATGCGCTGGTGGAAATTCGTGAGACGGGCGTGGCGCGTCGCGGCGATGTGTCGATCGCCTGCGTGCCGACCGTAGGCGTGCAGTATCTACCGCGCATTCTGCAGGCGTATGCCGCGCGTTATCCGCATAACCGTATCAAGATTCTCGATCACGCGTCGTCCGCGGTGGAGGAGGCCGTGCTGCGCCGGGAGGTGGAGTTCGGCATCAATATCGCGGGTGAGCATCATCCGGATCTCGTCAGCGTGCCGTTGACGGAAGACCGCTACGTGCTGATTTGCCATGAAGATCATCCGCTGGCGAAACGGCGGCGCATCGCCTGGCAGCAGTTGCAATCGTATCCGCTGATTTTTGCGGGCGAGGTCAGTGGCAATCGCGCGTTGCTCGACGTCGCGCTGGAAAAGAGCGAACTGGCGCTGCGCTCGTTTTATGAAGTGCAGCGCAGTTCGACTGCTGTGGGGCTCGTCGCTCAGGGCGTGGGTGCAGCCGTCGTGCCGGCGCTCGCCATCCAGAAGGGCGCGTATCCGACGGTTCGCACGGTCGAACTCACGCACCCGGTGGTTTCGCGCACGCTCGTGCTCGTGGCGCGTAAGACCGCTCAGTTGTCGCCGGCGGCGCAGGCGCTTTACGACATGATTCTCGAGCAGGCGACGTTGAAGGCGTGAGGTTGGCGCCAGCCGCTACAAACACTGCGCGCGCAAACAACTCGCCGCATGACTCAGATCTTGCTCAATCGCGCGCCGCACGCCGGCCGCATCACGCGCCTTCGCGGCGTTCAGCAAGTCATCGTGTGCATCGTTGAGCGTAGCGGCGAACTGCGCATCGCCAAACAGCAGATTCGAAATCGGCCCAACCTGCAGCCACACCGTTTCGATCAATTCGAGCAAAAGCGGCGAGCCGGCCGCGCGGTAGAGAATCAGGTGAAACGCCTCGTTGGCATCGAGATAGCCCTTGGCATCGGCGATCCGCAAGGCCTGCACCATCTGCGCATTCAATTTTTCCAGCGTTTCCAGATCGTGTTCGCTAAGATTCGGCGCGCCCAGTTCGGCAGCCTGACCTTCGAGAATCAGGCGCACGCGCAGCACATCGTCGAATTGTTCTTTTGACAGACGCGGCACCGTGACGCCGCAATTGGGCACGTTCACCAGCGCCGATTCGGCCGCAAGGCGCTGCAAGGCGGAGCGCACCGGCATCTCGCCCACGCCGAGCTCGGCGGCGACGTGACGGATCTTGATGCGCTCGCCCGGCACGAAGCGCCCGATCGTCAGCCACTGCCGCAGCGTTTCGTAGGTCTGGTCCTGCAGCGTGTGATGGCGCGAAGTTTTCATAAAGCTCGATGCGGGGCCCGAAAAAAGACTGCAAAAAGGCCGGAAAAAAGGACTGCAAAAAGGGCCGGCAGTTTAGCGCCAGCCGCACTCGATCAACCTCGATCTGAAAACGCTCAGATCACATCAGATCAACTCGGCAAGACAGGCGTCGAACGTAGAAACCAGCCTGTCGACGTCGGCCGCCGACGTGTCGGGGCACACCAGGATCATGTTGTGAAACGGCGTGATCAGCACGCCGCGATTGAGCAGGTACAGGTGCACGATATGTTCCAGTTCCGGGTCGAGCTGGCGGCCGGCTTCGTCACCGTTGCGCGGCGGCGTCGGCGTGAACTGGAATTCGGTGCGGGCGCCCACCCGCGTCACGCACCACGAGAGACCATGGCGCGCGATCGCATCCTTCAGGCCGGCTTCGATCCGCTCGGCGAGCGCGAACATGTGATCGTAGGCGGCGTCGGTCATGACCTCGGCGAGCGTCGCGCGGATCGCGCTCATTGCCAGCATGTTCGCCGTGAGAGTCGTGCCGATGCCGGAGTGGCCGGGCGGCGCGCTGCGCTTGGCGTGCTGCGCTCGGGCGGCCAGTTCGGCGCTGAATCCGTACACCGCGCACGGAAAGCCGCCGCCCACCGGTTTGCCGAGGATAAACAGATCGGGTTCGAGGCGATTCGCTCTCGTGTAACCGCCCGGCCCGCAGCTGATAGTGTGAGTTTCGTCGATCGCGAGCAGCGTGCCGTAGCGGCGCATGAGCGCTTGCGCTTGCCGCCAGTAGTCGGGCTCGGGCAGGACCATGCCGATGTTGGTCATCGCGGGTTCGGCCAGCACGCAGGCCACGTCGCCGTCTTTCAGCGCGTTTTCCAGCGCGGCCAGGTCGTTGAATTCGATCACGCGCGTGGTGCCGAGCAGGTCGTGCACCTGGCCGATCAGGCTGTCGCGCTGTTGCGGCCGGCCGTCGACGAGATCGACGAACACGTCGTCCACGGTGCCGTGATAGCAGCCGTTGAAGATCACGATCTGTTTGCGTCCGGTCGCCGCGCGCGCCCAGCGCAACGCAAAGCGGTTGGCGTCGCTCGCCGTCATCGCGAACTGCCAGTAGGGCAACCCGAAACGGCGTGCGAGTTCTTCGCCGACCCACGCGGCGTCTTCGCCAGGCAGCATGGTCGTCAGGCCGCGCTCGGCCTGGGCCGCCAGCGCGCGGGCCACGGGCGCCGGCGAGTGGCCGAACATTGCGCCCGTGTCGCCGAGGCAGAAATCGGCGTAGCGATGACCGTCCACGTCGGTAAACGCGGCGCCGCGTGCTTCTTCGACATAGAGCGAGAAGGGCGTCGACCAGTCGTTCATCCAGTGCAACGGCACGCCGAACAACAGGTGGCGCGCGGCGCGTTCGGACAGCGCGCGCGATGTCGGCATGGCTTCGGCAAACGTGTGGCGTTCGCGTTCGACGAGCGCCTGCGCGCGCTCCCAGTTGATGCCTTGGCGAGTATTCAAATCCAGCTTCTCCGATGACGTTTCCAGAATGTTTCCAGCGTCCGCCCGCGCTCAGACGAGCAGTTGCAGATGCTCGCGTTCCCACGCGGTAATGCCCTGCGAGAAGGTCTCGAACTCCTTTTCCTTCACCGCGCAATAGGCCTGCACGAATTTGTCGCCGAGCACGTCCGCGAGTTCGGTGCACTTCAGGAGCGCCTTGAGCGCATCTTCGAGACCGCGCGGCAATTCGTATTCGAGGTCGTAGGCGCTTTCGATCATCGGCGCCGACGCTTCCTGCTGCTCCACCATGCCGAGATAGCCGCAGGCGAGGGTGGCCGCCATCGCCAGATACGGATTGACGTCGACGCCCGGCACGCGGTTTTCGAGCCGCCGGCCGTCCGGTCCGGAATTCGGCACGCGGATGCCACAGGTGCGGTTGTCGTAGCCCCAGCGCACGTTGATCGGCGCGGCGGTGAAGCGCGACAGGCGCCGGTAGGAGTTCACGTAGGGCGCGAACATCGGCATGGCTTGCGGCATGTACTTCTGCAAGCCGCCTATATAGTTGAAAAACAGCGGGCTCGCCGTTCCATCTGGCAGAGAAAAGATGTTCTCGCCGGTTTTGCTATCGACGATGCTCTGATGAATATGCATCGCGCTGCCGGGCTCATGCTCCATCGGCTTGGCCATAAACGTCGCGAAAATGCCATGACGGAAGGCGGTTTCGCGCACCGCGCGCTTGAACAGGAACACGCGGTCGGCGAGATCGAGCGCATCGCCATGCGAAAAGTTGATCTCCATTTGCCCCGCGCCCACTTCGTGCACGAGCGTTTCGACACCGAGATGCGTGGTCTCGCAGAAACGCGAGAGGTCCTGGAAGAACGGATCGAATTCGTTGACGGCGTCGATCGAGAACGACTGGCGGCCGGCTTCGCTGCGCCCCGCGCGGCCTTGCGGCGGGCGCAGCGGTTCATGCGGATTCTGGTTCTGCGCGATCAGGTAGAACTCCATCTCCGGCGCAACCACAGGGCGCCAGCCTTTGTCCTCATAGAGCTTCAGCACGCGCCGCAACACCGCGCGCGGAGAAATGCCGATCGGCTTGCCGTCGAGTCCGACACAATCGTGGATCACGACCGCGACCTGTTCGATCGCCCACGGTACGAGCCGTACCGTGTTCGGATCGGGAATGCAGACCATGTCGGGATCGCTCGGCCCGACAAAGCGCTCGAAATCCGCGAACTCGCCGTTGACGGTGATCATCAACAGCGCGTTCGACATGTGCATCTTGCCTTCCGAGAGAAACAGGTTCTTCGGCACGATCTTGCCGCGCGCCACGCCCGTCATGTCCGGTATCACGCATTCCACTTCATGGATGCGGTGATGTTCCAGGAATTCACGCAGGTCGTCGCGTAGGTCGCTTTGCAAGGTTGACTCCAGTCGGTTGATGAAGGCGGCGCGCAGCGCGGCTGCAAACCTTGCGCAACGTACCGCCTGTTCGGAAAAGCTGGGCGTTTTGCATCATGGGATTTGATCAAATCATCGCATGGATTTTCCCTTTTGGGAAATTTGATCAAATATCATCGGGTGATCGAGGGAAGCTGAGAATCACCCATGAACGATGCAGCATGTTCGCCACGCCCGTCGCCGGCCCAATGCGTTGCGACCTTGCATACGATTGCCGCCGCCGTTTCTTTGCTGGAGCGGCAGGGGACTGGCGCGGACGTGTTGCTGGCGGGAAGCGGCGTCAGCGAGGGCGATTTGCGTCAGCCGTCCGGGCTTGTCACGCACGCGCAGGAACTGGTCGTGTTCGCCAACGCGTTGCAGGCTTGCGGTGATACGCGCATCGGCCTCGACATCGGCCGCGCGATGCATATCTCGAGCTACGGCATCCTCGGCTACGCGATGCTGGTGAGCCCGACGCTTGGCGACGCGCTGCAATGCGCCCAGGACTTTCCCTTGCTGCTCGGAAGCTACTTCAAGATTTCGCTGCGCCGCAACGCAGACACAGCGGCGATCGTCGCGACCGATTACCGCTACCGGCCGGATCTCACCGTGATCAATACGGACATGTGTCTGGCGTCGATGTGGGCAGTGGTCTGCGACGTGCTGTCAGCGCGGCGCGCGCCATCCGCGCTTGAGGTGACGTTCGGCGCACCCGCTCATGCGGACGCCTACGAAGAGCGCATAGGCCGCCACGCCACCTTCGACGCTGCCGAAAACGCGCTGATTTTTCCGGCCAGCTGGCTCGACGAACCGTTGCCCCTCGCCGAGCCGGTGAGCTATCTGATGTCGCGTCAACAATGCGCGCAGCTCGAGCGCGAATGGGCCACCGCGGCGGGCAACGACGTCACCGCGCGCAGCCTGCGCCTGCTGTATTCCGATCCACGCCGCTATGGTTCGCTGCGCTCGCTCGCCGATGCGCTGTGCGTGTCGGAGCGCACGCTCAGAAGGCGCCTCGCAGGCAGCGGCTCGGCCTTCCAGGCGCTGCTCGACCGTGTGCGTCACGATCTTGCGCTCGACTACCTGGTGCGCACGCGCCTGTCGATGTCGGATATTGCTGAGCGGCTCGGCTATAGCGAAACGGCCGGCTTCCGCCATGCGTTTCGCCGCTGGACCGGCCGTTGTCCGAGCGACTACCGCTGCGCGTAGCCTACGGTTTTGTCCTGAGTCCTTTTGAGCGTACGGCGTCAGCGGCGCAATTACGTGCTGTCGTCGAGTCACGCTCCGATGTCATGCTGCCGCGACGAGATTGGCCACATTTATCCCCTCGATGACCGTTTCCCCGTTATCGCACAGCCGCGTTCCTCGGGCAGAATTTTCCCAGACGAACACAGAGGAGACACGAGATGCGAGCAGTCAGCGTGGCGGCAATCCAGTTGGCCGTAGCGGGGTGGGATCGCGAGGCGAATCTCGCACAAGCCGAGCGCCTCGTGCGCGAAGCGGCGGCGCAGGGCGCGCAGGTGATCCTGCTACCCGAGCTTTTCGAACTGCCGTACTTCTGCACCGAACAGGATTCAAAGCACTTCCGTCATGCGCTGCCGTTCGAGGGCCATCCCGCCATCACGCGCTTTAGCCGCGTCGCTGCGGAGTTGAACGTGGTGCTGCCGATCAGCTTCTTCGAGCGGGCCGGCAACGTCTTCTACAACACGGTGGCGATGATCGACGCCGATGGCAGCGTGCTCGGCCGCTACCGCAAAACTCATATCCCCGACGGCCCCGGCTACAGCGAGAAGTACTACTTCACGCCCGGCGACACGGGTTTTCGCGTCTGGGCGACGCGTTACGGCACGCTCGGCGTCGGCATCTGCTGGGACCAGTGGTTTCCGGAAACGGCTCGCGCGATGGCGCTTCTCGGCGCCGAACTGCTGTTCTATCCGACCGCGATCGGCAGCGAACCGCAGGACGCTTCGCTCGACAGCAGCGCGCACTGGCAACGCGTGATGCAAGGCCACGCAGGCGCGAATCTCGTGCCGCTGATCGCCGCGAACCGCACCGGCCGCGAGCAGGGCCGCGATTTTCCGCAGCGTTATTACGGATCGTCGTTCATCGCCGATCAGTACGGCGAGCAGGTGCAGAAAGCCGGGCGCGACGAGCCCGCGATCCTGCTGCACCGTTTCGATCTGGATGTGGTCGCCGCGACTCGTCACGCATGGGGCGTGTTTCGCGACCGGCGTCCGGCCTGCTACGGCATCCTCGCGACGAGCGACGGCGAGCACCGTACCCACGAGCAGGTATCTTGAGTGTCGTATTCACGAGCGTGACCAACCTCGACGCGTTCAGCGGCGTATTGAGCGACGGATTCGAGCAGCAAGTATCCCGAGGAGACATTGCATGTTGACTGTGTATAGCGATCGGCACCGGCTGCACCATGGCCACGCCGAATTGATCGACGGCGAAATGAAGCCTTGCTTCGAGATGCCGAGCCGTGCGGATTTCATCCTGGAGCGGGTACGCGAAACGAAGCTCGGCGACGTGATTGCGCCCGCATCGTTCGGGCTCGATCCCGTGCACCGTATTCATGACAAGGGCTTCATTGCGTTTCTTGCCAGCGCATGGGACGAATGGAGCGCGCTCGGCCGCAAGCATGACGCGCTGCCGCTTATCTGGCCGGTGCGCGGCATGCGCCAGGATCGCGTGCCGGAAGATATCGACGGTAAGCTCGGCTACTACTCGATGGATGCGGGTGTGCCGCTCACCGCGGGCACGTGGGCTGCCGTGAGCGATGCCGTGGATGTCGCGCTGACCGGCGCGCGCCACGTGAGGGAGGGCGCACGCGGCGCGTTCTCGTTGTGCCGGCCACCTGGGCATCACGCAGCGGCGGACTATATGGGCGGCTACTGCTACATCAACAACGCGGCAGTAGCGGCGCAGTCATTCCTCGACGCGGGCGCGAAACGCGTGGCGGTTCTCGATGTCGACTATCACCACGGCAACGGCACACAGAGCATTTTCTATCACCGTTCGGACGTCCTGTTCGCGTCGCTGCATGGCGATCCGCGCACCGAGTATCCGTTCTTTCTCGGGCACGCCGACGAAACCGGCGCGGGTGCGGGCGTCGGCTATAACGCGAACTTCCCGTTGCAACCGGGTACGGCGTGGACGGACTATGCCGTGGCGCTCGACGCGGCTTGTGCGCGTGTCGCTGATTACGCGCCGGATGCGCTGGTGGTGTCGCTTGGCGTCGATACTTTCGAAGAAGACCCGATTTCGCAGTTCAAGCTGCGCAGCGCGGATTATCTGCGCATCGGCGAGGCGATCGGACGATTGGGGAAACCGACTTTGTTCGTGATGGAAGGTGGTTACGCGGTTGCGGCGATCGGGGTCAACGCGGTGAATGTGTTGACGGGTTTTGAGTCGATTTGAACGGCTCTCTGCCGTGACGCAAGCTGGCCCAGCGCGCAACGTGCAAAGTGTCTATGTCCGCTTTATCGCGCTATCGATAGGCTACGATTCGAGCCGGATTTCCGGTGAATTTATCCATAGCGACTGAACGGGCGGGCACGATTCCATGCTGCAGATACTGGGCAAAGCTTCATCCATCAACGTGCGCAAAGTACTGTGGGCGTGCGCCGAACTCGGTCTGCCGTTCGAACGGGAAGACTGGGGTTCCGGATTCAAGGCGACCGACGTACCCGAATTCGTCGCGTTGAATCCCAACGCCATGGTCCCCGTCATCCGGGACGGCGAGTTCGTGCTGTGGGAATCCAACTCGATCATCCGTTACCTGGCCGGCCGCTATGCCGGCGAATTTCTCTACCCGGGCGATCCTTGCGAACGCGCCAGGTGCGATCAATGGATCGACTGGCAGGCGAGCGAGCTGAACCGGGCGTGGAGCTACGCGTTTCTTGCGCTGGTCCGGCGCTCGCCGGCGCATCAGGATCGTCAGCAGATCGAGCTGTCGTGCGCGAACTGGGAGAGGCATATTGCAATCCTCGACAGGCAACTGGAGACAACCGGCGCCTTCATCGCCGGAGCGTCGTTCTCGCTTGCGGACATTCCGATTGCGCTCTCGATCAACCGCTGGCTTGAGACGCCATTGCAGCATGCCGCTTTTCCCGCGCTGACAGCGTACATGGAGCGGCTTGCCACGCGCCCGGGCTACGTTGCTTACTGCCGCAACGGCACGCCGTAAGCCGGCGCATAGGGGCGACACGCTGCACACGCCCAGGGCGGGGAGCATGTGCGGAAGGCAGCTTCGCCGCTCAAAGGTGGCAACTGCGGCCTGAAGCGGCGCCGCGTCGTCAATGTGCTTTACACCCGTGCGTCAGCGTGGCGCAACCTGAACAGGCCCACAACGCGCGACAGGCCGTGCGCCTGCTCATTCAGCGTCGCGGAAGCGGCGGTCGATTGCTCCACGAGGGCGGCGTTCTGCTGTGTTGCCTGGTCCATCTCGGCAACGCTGCGGTCGATCTGACTGATGCCGGCGCTCTGTTCGTTCATCGCACCGTCGATTTCGGCAATGACGCGATTCACACGATCGATCCCCGCAACGATTTCCTGCATTGCTGCGCCAGCGGCCTGAACACGCTGCGCTCCCGTACCGACGCTGGCCTCGGATGCCTGAATCAGGTCCTTGATCTCGCGTGCGGCGGTCGCGCTGCGCTGCGCCAGCGTGCGCACTTCGCCCGCGACCACGGCAAATCCGCGGCCGTTCTCGCCGGCCCGCGCCGCTTCGACGGCCGCGTTCAGCGCAAGGATGTTGGTCTGAAACGCGATGCTGTCGATCACGCCGATGATTTCGGTAATGCGCGCAGAGGACCTGGCGATGTCGTCCATCGTGCTGACTGCGCTCGTCACGACCTCACCGCCACGCGCCGCCGCCTGGCTCGCCGAGGTAGCCAGCCGCGTGGCCTCCACGGCGGATTCGGCCGACTGCTTGACACTGGCGGTCAACTGCGTGAGGGCCGCCGAGGTGTTCTGCAGATTGCAGGCCGACGTTTCCGTGCGCTGCGACAGATCGCGGTTGCCCATTTCGATTTCGCTGGTCGCGGTCTTCATGTTCTCCACGCCGGCTCGCACTTCCAGCAGCACTGTGCCGATCTTGTCGACAAACGCGTTGAACGAGGCGGAAATCTGCGCCACTTCGTCGCTGCCGACCACCGGCAGACGATGCGTGAGATCGCCGCTGCCCGAGCCGATGGTATCCATGGCATCGCGCACCTGCGAGAGGCTGCGGAACGACTGCGAGGTGAAGAATGCGGCGATGCCCACCGCCGCCAGCGTCAGCAGCACCATCGCCACACCGAGCGCTTGCAGAACGTTGGCCAGACCTGCTGTGGCTTCTGCCTTGTCGAGTGCGATCACCAGATACCAGTCGGTGCCGTGCACCGGCTGCGCCTTGAGCAGCTTCGCAACGCCGCCCAGGTCAACTTGCATCGGCGCACCGGCTTGTGCGAGCGATGCCAGCGCGTCCGGCGTGAGCGCGGCGGAGATGTCGGTTGCCGGCTTGAGAATCAACTTGGCATCCGGATGCGCGATAACCTGGCCGTCGCGCGCAACGACGAAAGCGAGGCTCGCGGGCGTTGGGTGTACCGCGGCGACCACTTCGCGCACGCCGTCGAGCGGTACGGCGCCGCTCAGCGCGCCAGTCGCTTCACCGTTACGGATCATCGGCGCGGAAAACGAGACGTAGGGGACACCCGTCGACACGTCGCCGTACGGTTTCGTGACGATCAGCGTGCCGGCCGCGACAGCCGCCTTGTACCAGGGGCGCGCGGTCGGGTCGTAGTCTTTGGGCGTGGTGCTGCTGGTCGAGAAATAGGTTTTGTCGGTCCAACCGACTGTGGTGATCGGAAAACCGTCCGCAGCACTCATATGCTTGACCAGACCTTGCGGATCGCCGTGCTCGACCTCGTCGGCGGTGACCTTCACGGCCAGCGCTTTGGCCGCCACCCACTTGTCGATGGCCAGCGCATTGGCGCCGGCGATGGCGCTCAGGTTCTCCGCGATGGTCGCCATCGTGTTGGCGCGCACCGTGGTGTAGGCGGTGGCGCCCGAGAGCGCGAGTGCGCCGATGACGGTAGCGGACGAAATGATCAGAATGCGGGTTCGGAGTGACGAAATCATGGTTTCCGTGAAGGATGGAAGGGTGTTGCACGATTCGGAACGCCTGCTGCGACATCTCGGCACGACCTGAGCCGAACCACGGTTTTAGGTCTACCTTCACGATCTACGGCGGAAAAAAGGAGAACTTGAGGGGGCAGGCGGCGTGGATCGCGCTTTCCCGTCAAGGCGGACAGGCGAGCACTGCCGAGCCGCGGCGACGTTGATGTCGCGGGGCCTAATCACGGTTGATTGCTTACAAGAACATCGACGGAATACTTACGAAATCCTAAACGTCGGACGCTTCTGCGTACCACGGTCGGACTCGCCTACAATGGCCGTTTTTGCGACACAGATTGAAGGTTTAAAGATGCGGGTATCGAAATTTGCACTGGCTTTGCTGACGGCCTGTTTTACTCTCAACGCAAGCGCCGAGATGACGGCCGCGCAATACAAGCTCTGGGCTCATACGGACAACAACTCGGTCTACGCGGCGTATATCACCGGCACGATCAATGCGCTGGGATGGGCGAACGGCGATCTGGTGTCGAAGAAGCGTCCGCCGCTGTTCTGCCCGCCGCAAAACCTCGCTATTGGCAATCAGAACGTCTATCCGCTGCTCGATCAGTTTTTCACCAACCATCCGAGCATCTCGGACGATTTTCCGATCGGGCTGGCCATTCTGCGCACGCTTCAGGCGGCGTTTCCCTGCTGATACGGAAGCATAAGAGCTACGCCTGACCGACGCTGTCTCGCGAGTAGCGTCGGCAGCGCGGCAGCTCACTACGGCTCAGTGCTGCTCGACAAACTCGACCACCTCGCCGTTGTCGCGCTTCAGGAAGATCGCGTCGCCCTTGGTGCGAATTTCGTTGCAGGAACTGCCGATCTTGCGGCCTTTGGCGCACACCTTGCCGTCTTCCGCCTTCCATTCGCCCTTGTCCGTGAAGCCCTTGTTGGTGCTGAAGTCGTATGCGCCATCTGTGCTGTATTGGACGTGCCAGAGGCTCCCATCGGCCAGTTTGATGTTGAAGGTCTTACCGGCTAGCCGCTGCTGAATGTCGGAGGCCGATGCCGCTGTGGCATCGTCGGGAAATGCCGTCGAACTGGCGGTCTGCGCCATCGCGGCGAGAGCGGGCAGCATCGTGACCGCAAGAATGAGCAGGGATTTCATCGAGTGTCTCCGGCGTTGTTGGCGACAACTGGTTTGCGCACGATCTGGCAAGCGTCCGTCGGCCGACGCTACACCGGTTGGATGGATCGGTGCGTGGTGTAGCGCACAGACCAACACCGTTTCGGCACGCACGTGTGGCCTGTTTTACGCTCGATGAGCCCGGCTAAGACGCCATCTTGAACGCGTCCACTGCCCAAACTTCGTTCGCCAGAATATGCGGCTGCGAGCGGGCAAGCCACTCCGCCAGCGGCGTAAGACTGATTCCCGGCGCGACCGAACCGCCGAACGCTTCGGAAACGAACGGCGCATCATCCTCCGGGCAGCGGACGATCTGAACGATATGGGTGATGCCGCGTGGCCGGGGATGGTTGATCGCCCAAGAGGGATCGCCCATTTTTAAGCCAATAGTTGCGCAGCGAGGAAGGGTGTGGGCCGTGACCTCGGCCCCCTTGAGAATGAATCCTGTGCGGTACTCGATCTCGTGAACGATCCGGTCGGACCATACGCGCAACGCGTCCATGTCGTGCGCGGCAAACACCATGCGGGAGGCCGCCTCGTTTTCCGCATGCAGTGCCTGCGTGAGAAGCAGGGCGGTCCATCCCGAGCAATCGATGACCGGCGGGTTCGCTGAGAGTCCCTCGGATTTGACGCCGCGCTGGTATCCCACGCGACCCGTGTAGCGCTCTACCAGCCGCCACATTGCCGCTTCGCCCGCTTCGAACGTCATCGCGTGGAAGCCCTCGTGTTGCCAGTTCAGAACGAGCTAGCCAATCACACTGAAAACACCGCGGCTTGCGGGGTCGTCAAGACCCCGCAAGCGAACATCACATCTGCACGAGCCCGGGAATCTGCACGTCCGGATTGACATCGGCTTCATAGTCCACGCCGGCGATCTCGAACCCGAAGAGGCGCAGGAAGTCGGTCTTGTAGCCGCTGAAATCGGTGAGTTCGTAAATATTGTCGTTGGTCACCTGAGTCCAGAGTTCCTGAACACGCGCTTGCACTTCGGGATCGAGTTCCTTGTAGTCCGCGCGCAGACGGCCCTCTTCATCGATGTGCGGCGTCGAGCCGTACATGCTGTCTTTATAGAGCCCGTAGACCTGTTCGATACAGCCTTCGTGCGTGCCTTTCGCCTTCATCACCTTGAAGAGCAGCGACAGGTACAGCGGCATCATCGGAATCGCGGAGCTCGCCTGCGTCACGACCGCCTTGAGCACCGAAACGCGTGCATCGCCGCCCTTGGCTGCGAGTTTCTCGCGGATGCCGAGCACCTTCTCGTCGAGATCTTTCTTGGCTGCGCCGATCGAGCCGTTCCAGTAGATGTCGTGCGTGATCTTTTCGCCGAGATAGGTGAACGCGGTCGTCTTCGCGCCATCCGCGAGCACGTTGGCTTCGAGGAGGGCGTCGATCCACATCTGCCAGTCTTCGCCGCCCATCACCGCGACGGTGTTGTCGATTTCGGCTTGCGTGGCGGGTTCGAGGACGGTTTCCTTGATGACTTCCTTGTCGGTGTCGATGCCGCGCAGGTTGACGGCCTTGCCGACCGGTTTCAGGGTCGAGGTGAACACTTCACCGGTTTTCGGATGCGTGCGCTTGGGCGCGGCGAGGCTGTAGACGACCAGGTCGACCTGACCGAGATCGCGCTTGATGACTTCGATAGTGCGTTGCTTGACTTCGTCGGAGAAGGCGTCGCCGTTGATGCTGGTCGCGTACAGGCCTTTTTCCGTGGCGAATTTCTCGAAGGCGGCGGTGTTGTACCAGCCCGCGGTGCCGGCCTTGGTTTCGCTGCCGGCGCGCTCGAAGAATACGCCGAGCGTTGCCGCGTCCGAGCCGAAGGCGGCGCTGATGCGGGCGGCGAGGCCGTAGCCCGTGGAGGCGCCGATCACGAGCACTTTTTTCGGGCCATTGGCGATGGGGCCGCGTGCCTTGACGTATTCGATCTGCTCTTTGACGTTGGCTTCGCAGCCAACCGGATGGGTCGATACACAGATGAAGCCACGCACGCGCGGTTTGATGATCATGAAGCACCTCTTGTCAGAATTGCCGACATTATAGTGGGCTTGGGTTTCTGCCTGTGCGCGGCGCCTGGGTTTGTCCAATTGCGACGCAAAAATCGGCCTTCGCCCAGCATCTTGGTAGGATTCAGCCTTTCCCAGCAGACGGTAGCAAGTGTGAAGCGCCTGATCACCTCATTCCTACAGACCCTTGAAAAAGGGCTAACCCGGGCCAACCAGCCCATCGTGCGGGGCTTCTGGCACCTGCGCCATCCCACGCTGCGCGGCGCGGCATGGGCCTGTGCCGGGATTCCGGTGCTGCTGGTTCTGTATGTGCTGATCCAGATTCCGCTCACGCCCAGCATCGGCGACATCCGCAAGGCAAAAATCGAGCAGCCGGCGCAGATTCTCTCGGCGGACGGCAAACTGCTGACCGAGTTCAAGCCCTCGAACCGCGAGTGGGTGAAACTCAAGGACATCTCGCCTAATGTGGTGAATGCGCTGATCGCCACGGAAGACCATCGCTTCTACCAGCATTTCGGGCTGGATTGGCGCCGCACGGCGTCCGCCGCGTTGCACACGTTTTCCGGCGACCGGCAGGGTGGTTCGACGATTACCCAGCAGCTCGCCCGCAATCTTTATCCCGACGAGATCGGCCGCGCGCCCACGTTGACCCGCAAGATCAAGGAGGCGATTACGGCCTTCAAGATCGAGGCGCTCTACACCAAGGACGAGATCCTCGAGACCTACCTCAACACGGTGCCGTTTCTCTACAACGCCTATGGCATCGAGATGGCGGCGCGAACCTATTTCGACAAATCGGCCGGCGACCTGAACGTGCTGGAAAGCGCGACGCTCATCGGCATGCTCAAAGGCAATAGCTACTACAACCCGGTGCTCAATCCGGAGCGCGCCTTGCAGCGGCGCAACACGGTGCTGGCCCAGATGGTCAAGTACGGCAAGCTCACGCCGGCGGCCTCCGCGACGCTCGCGCGCCGTCCCTTGCGCATCGATTTCGAGCGGCAAACCGAGCCGCCCGGACCCGCGCCGCACTTCGCGCAGCAACTGCGCAAGTGGCTCGCGGCATGGGCGGATCGCAACGACTACAACATGTATTCCGATGGACTGGTGGTGCGCACCACCATTGATTCACGTTTGCAGACCATGGCCACTCAAGCTGTGACCTTGCAGGGCAACCAGTTGCAGGGCCTCGCGAATTCGGCGTGGGGCACGCGCGCGGGTTGTGCGAACGGCCGCGACCTGCTGCAGACTTTCCTGCGTGAAACGCCCGACTATCGCGCCGCAAAAGACGCCGGCCTGACGGACGACGACGCGATGAAGCGTGTCTCGGCCGACCGCGACCTGGTGAAGAGCGTGTGCGAGTCCAAGACCCGCGTGCAGGCGGACTTCCTCGCCATGGACCCGCGCAATGGCCAGATCAAGGCATGGGTCGGCAGTCGCGACTTCAGCCAGGACCCGTTCGACCACGTCCAGCAGGCGCGGCGCCAGCCGGGTTCGACCTTCAAGCCGTTCGTCTACGCCGCCGCCTTTGAAGACGGCGCCAAACCCAGCGATACGTTTATCGACAAACCCGTCGAGATTCCGCTGGCGGGCGGCGAAGTCTGGCGTCCGAGCGACGAGGACGAGCCGAGCGAGCGGGCGATCAGCCTGCGTGACGGTCTCGCTTATTCCCGCAACCGGATTACCGCCCAGTTGATGGAGACGGTCGGTCCGAACAAGGTCGCGAGACTGGCGCGCGCCATGGGCGTGCGCGACAGCGAACTCGACCCGGTGCCATCGCTCGCGCTCGGCACGAGCCCGGTGACGCTGAAGGAGATGGTCTCTGCCTACGGCACGATCGCCAATCTCGGCGGTTACGTGGAGCCGGTGATGGTCACGCGCATTGAAGACCGGAACGGCGAAGTGCTGGCCGACTTCGAGCCGGCATCGCCCAAACAGGAGTTGCCCGCCGCCGCCGCCCGTACTCTTGTCGATGTGATGCGCGACGTGGTGAGCCGGGGCACGGGTTCTAGCATTCGCAGCCGCTTCGGCGTGCGTGGCGATGTCGCGGGCAAGACGGGTACCACGCAGGGCAACGCGGACGGCTGGTTCATCCTGATCCAGCCGCAGCTCGTGGCCGGGGCGTGGGTCGGCTTCAACGACAGCCGGGTGACTTTGCGCAGCGACTATTGGGGCCAGGGGGCGCACAGCGCGTTGCCGATCGTCGGCGACTTCTTCCAGCGCGCGCAACGCTCGAAGCTGGTGGACAGCCGCGTCAAGTTCGCGACCGACGAGGAGCCGGGCTGGTTTGCGGAGCGCTCGGGCAGGCTGCGCGAGTGGTTCCAGCATCTGTTTGCAGCATCGCCCGCGAAGACTGAGGCGCCGGTTGTCACGCGCAATTCGACGCGCCATGCACCTGCTGTTGCTACTGCACCGGCGTCCGCCGCTTCGGCGGCCGCGGCGTCCTCTGCGACTGCCGCAGATGTCGAACCGCGCGCGCTGCCGCCTCAACCGCCGCTCCTTCAAGCACCGGCATCAGCGGTCGCGCCTGCAAACAGGGCAGTCGACGGTGAGGTGCATGGCAACGGCGAGCCGGCCCTGGCGCCGACGCCCACGCCGGACGACGTGCTGTCGCCGGACGCAGGCGGCGGCGCGGCAAGCTCATTCCCGAGCGGACCGGCCAGCGCGCCGGGGAGTGCGTCGCCCTGAGGTTCGAGCATGCCGGGCCGCGTAGCTAAGTCCGCGTTCCTCCGCAGACGCAGCTAGGACGGCCTGGCAACTTTCTCCCTGCCTGCCGCGCCGGAGTCCGGAAGACCGCACGATGCCTCGAGTGCCGTGTCGTGATGCAGCAGAAGCACGGCCGCCACGCCGACGAGTCCCGCGCCCGACAGACAAAGCAGGCCGGCGCCGAAGCCGCCGGTGCTGTCCTTGATCCAGCCCATCGCGTAAGGGCCGAAAAAACCCGCCAGATTGCCGAGAGAATTGACCGCGGCGATACCGCCCGCCGCCGCCGCGCCCGAGAGGAAGGCGGCCGGCAAGGTCCAGATCACCGGCAGGCAACCAAAAATGCCGAAGCCGGCAATCGACAGCGCGATCATCTTCTGCACGGGATTGTCGAGCCCGGCCGCCGCCGCAATGCCGCCGGCGGCGACCAGCAACGCAATCGCCACGTGCCATTTGCGTTCGAGCTTGCGGTCCGAATGGCGTCCCCAGTAGATCATGCTGACCACGCCGACGATGTAAGGCAGCGACGTCACGAAACCGGTCCGCAGGTTGGTGAGACCGAAGGACTTGACGATCTGCGGCAGAAAGAAACTGAGGCCATAGTTGGTTGCATTCGCACCGAAATAGATGAGCGCGACGGCGAGCACGCGCGGATTGAACAGCGCCTCCTTCACGCTGAACGTGCGCACGGCCTCGCGATGCTCGCGTTCCTGAGCCTGGCGGGCGACCAGCCAGTCGCGTTCGTCATCGGCAAGCCAGGTGGCGTCCGCCGGTTTGTCGGTCAGATAGAACAGTACGCAGAACGAGAGCACCAGCGCGGGCATCGCCTCGATCAGATAGACCCATTGCCAGCCGGCCAATCCACCGCGTCCGTCCATCGAGAGCAGGGCGCCGGAAATCGGGCCGCCGATTACCGTGGACAACGGAATGGCCGCCATGAAATAGCCGACCACGCGGGCGCGATAGGCGGCGGGAAACCATAGCGTCAGCAGGAAGATGATGCCGGGGAAGAAACCCGCTTCGGCCACGCCCAGCAGAATGCGCAAGCCATAGAACACGTGCGCGGGCGAGAGGCCGGTGAAGCGGGCGATGTCCGGGATATAGGCCATCGCGCCGGCAAGGATCCCCCACGTGAACATGATCCGGGCGATCCAGCGTCGCGCGCCGAATTTCTCGAGCAGAAGATTGGACGGGACTTCGAAGAAAAAATACGCAATGAAGAAAATGCCGGCGCCGAAGCCGAATGCACTGGCGGACAGGCCAAGCGCCTTGTTCATCTGCAGTGCAGCAAAACCGACGTTGACCCGGTCGAGATAGGCAATGAAATAGCAGACAATCAGGAACGGCACGAGCCGAACCGTCACGCGGGTTATGGTGCGTGCTTCGATATCCATCGACGTCTCCTCCGGTTCAGCGTCCGGTCTGTTTGCTTGAGGTGCATACAGACTAGTCGGTGGAGCACGATTCCGAAAGTGTTTTGCCTACAGGAGCACGCGCCGCCAGGCGAGGCTCCCGCGCCACCCGGCGACAGCGATTCGTCCTGGAACCGATGTGTCATCCCCACGGTTGCAAGAATCAGCGTGGCTCCGCAAACGCCGTGGTTGATAAAACGCATGCATGTCTCCTCTTTTTACATCCGCCTGTTGCGGACTCGATTGCACAGTCTTGCTGCGGGGTTCGCGCGGATGGGTTCTCCGACCCGAATCCTGTGCACCGCGAAATGGAATGACCGTGCTAATTTCGATCAGCTGGCGGAATAAAGCCAGTGCATTGTTCGTATGAGAAGAGTGCGGAAATTGCATGGAACAGAAGGGACGTGGAAACAGAGCTTAGGCCTGCGGGGACGTGATGTCTGTCTGTCATGCAGTGGACTTGCGGAGTCCTTTTCTGGCGTGGGCTGCCGGCGATTGTTCAGGCGTGTGCAACAGTGTTTTCAGGTGACGAAGCTGATCTGGCGCGCCTGATTGCGCATAATTTAGAGATTGGAAAAATGGCTAAAAAATGTGGGCGATCATGTTCAACGAAGTGTCAGATTCGGTGCTCGATGGGGAGCAGGTGTCCGTCGCGCCGCTGCGTGGAAGTGAGTTGTTCCAGCGGGGGCGGGCGCTCATCGCGGCAGTAGTCGCGTGCGCCAGTCTGGTGGGATGCGCATCGACGACCGATGTCGTCACAACCGACAAACCCGGCACTTACTCGGTAGCGGCGAGCGCGACCGGCGGGAAGATGGCCTGGGCCCGCGCGCATGAACATGCGATAAGCGAGGCGCGCGACTACTGCGAGCGTCGCGGCATGCAGAGCAGTGTCACGACTGAAACGGTGAGCGGCGTGCAGATGATGACCGAGCACGCCTCGTCAGTGAATTTTGAGTGTCATCCGAAGTTCTAGACAGGCGCAGCTGTATCTCAACTTACGCGTTCATTGCTTGTCGAACGTCACCAGTTTTTTATCCTTTGTGTCCGCCACAAAAATGGCCAGCAGCTTCGCGGGTTCGGTGTCGCTCGCGTTTTCGCTGACCGTGTGATGCGCACCTGGTTTCTCGGTCCAGGATTCGCCCGCATGAAAGACGCGCTCCTCGCCGTCGTTAATGCGACTGCGGATCGCGCCTGACAGCACGTAGCCGACCACAAAAGCCTGTCCATGCCGATGCGGTAGCGACTTGCCGCCGGGCGGATAGTCGACGACAAGCGCCGTCATCGTTTTGCCCGGAACGTTGGCGATCGCCTCAGTGAACGCAGGCGTAATCGTCTCGTGTACTGCGGCCGTATCAGCGGCGAATGCGGTTGGCGAGATTGCCGCGAGGGAAAGACCGGCGAGCGCTACTGTCGCCGTCAGCGTACGAATTTTCATGCGATTACTCCTGGCTGAGTGCCATGACATCGTTGTCCTGTTCCAACGCAGGGGCTGGCGCCGGCTTCGCCGGGTTGGCCCAGTGCGCCGCCACCGCGGCAAGTTCGGTGCGCGCGCGTTCGAGCGCTTCGATCCGCGCGGCCTGATCCGAAAACTGCAACGGCTGCGCGTCGACGAAGGTCGGGTCCGCCACGCCGAGAAATCCGAAAGCGGCCCGAAGCGCCGGCGTCAGCGCATCCATCGACGAGTAGGGCCCGGCGCGTAAGTCAGCACCGCGACTTGTGATGAAAAGCACCTTTTGCCGCGCAAGCTGGCCTTCTATGCGCCCGTCGTCTGTGAATACGTAGGTCAACCCGGTACGCGTAACGCTGTCGATAAACGCCTTGAACACGGAGGGCATCGACCAGTTGTACATGGGCATGGCAAAGACCAGCGCGTCGGCGTCGAGCAGGCGCTTGCACAGCGCATCGGATGCCGCCAACGTCGCTTTCATGGCGGGCGTGCGTTCATCCGACGGCGTGTACGTCGCGATGGCGAATGCTTCGTTCACATGCGGCGGCGTATCGACGGTGACGTCGAGATAGTCGACCTCGATATCCAGACCTTCCTCACGCAGGCGCTCCAGAAAATGCTGGCTCAACGCGCGCGAGTTGGATCGCTCGCGTTTGGCGCTCGCGTCGACGTGCATGATTTTCATGACTTCGTTCCTTCAGGGTTATGCAGAAAGGGTTCGCAGGGGCGTGGCGACGGCGCGTTCAAGCGGGCATCTTGCGAAACGCGATCGCAAAGCGGTTCCATGCGTTGATGGCGGAGATCAGCAGCGTCAGGTCGACCAGTTCCTCGTCGCTGAAGTGCGGGCGTACGGTTTGCCACACGGCGTCGGGTACGTGTTCTTGCGACACCAGCGTGAGCGCTTCGGTCCATTCGAGCGCGGCGCGTTCACGGTCGGTGAAGAAGGGCGTTTCACGCCACACCACGACGGTGGCCAGACGCCGCTCGGATTCGCCGCCTTTGCGAGCGTCGGTGGTGTGCATGTCGACGCAGAACGCGCAGCCGTTGATCTGCGAGGCACGCAGACGGACCAGTTCGGTCAGCGATTTTTCGAGGGCCGATTTGCCGATGCGTTCTTCGACGCCGAGCATCGCCTTGATGGCAGCGGGGTTGGCTTTGTAGAAGTCGAGACGTTGTTCCATGATTCACTCCTTGAGGGTTTGGACCCACACCGTGGGCCGGTGAGTGAAGATTAGGCGTTCGACTGGTGTTATTAAATGACCGATTTTGTCTATTTTCAGGTAGCCACTTGATCGGTGTGCTGTGGGTGACGATTCCGGCGGAATCATTCGCCCGCGTGATGGTCTTCGCGATGCGCCGGTCGGCCGATGTCGGCCTGAACGAAATCCTGTTCAGGCCGACGCGTCAGGCGCTTTGAGCCGGGCGGCTCAGAGGTATCCGACTCAGATGTCTTCCGCGTAGTCGATACCCGTCAGCACACCCAGATGAGCAACGGTGGTGAAATGCGCCTCCTGCTTCAGATCGATGTCCAGCTCGCGCACGTTGCCACCCAGATCGGTCACAAAAGCGCGGCGCCCCCGTGAGTCCAGAGACACGCCAATCCCTTCTTTCAGCTCCCGGGCGAGCACGTGGCGATCGACCAGTCCAGACGCCGTGATTTTTGCGCGATTCAGCGTATTTCCGTCATGCGTATCGTCGCCCCGATCCGTCCAGTAAAGCATGCCATCACGGTGATCGATATCGAGATCGATCGGCTCGGGCAGATCGGCCAGCAAACATTCGATATCCGGGCGCCGATCGGGTGTCGCGCCAGGCGGCAGCTCGATGCCTGCCCTGAAGATGCGGCCCTCGCCGGCATCCGGCGCGCCCTTTTGCGTCCAGTAGACATGGCCGTTTGCCTTATCCAGGACGATGCCCACGCAATGGCGCTTCGCGTCGGCCGTATCCTCCGGGAAGTTTCCGGTGCGGACGAGTTCCGTTACCTCAGAGCCGTCCAGCCGCGCGCGCATGACTCGCATGCCTTCGCGATCGCACCAGTACAGGTGACCACCTTCCTTGTCCAGCACGATTTCCTTGGGCGTTCCGGCCTTACCGGAAGGCACCAGCACCTGATGCCCGGTTCCGTCGAGTTTCGCGCTTTCGATCGTGCCGTCGTTCGGGGGAACGGCGCCGGAAGCGGGATCGCCGTCGACCAGATGAATGCCGGTTCCCATGTTGGTCCAGTAGACCATCTGGGTTTCAGCATCGACCTTGATGCCGTCGGGCGTGCGCGTGAGGTTCGCGAGAACGACCTCGTGTGAACCGTCCGGCGACAGGGCGATGATTGCCGGTGGACGTGCCTGCAGGACATACAGCGTACCGCCATTGTTCGTAGCCACAGTAAGTACCCTCCATCAGGTCTTTACAACCGTTGTCGTACTGGCGGAGTCGATCAGTCGACCCGCCGCTGCTGAACTGGTCCTGACAGACTACCTTAGGTTGTACGAGAACTTCGTGACGGTTGTTGCCTGGAGTGGACAGGGCGATCGTGTGGTTGTGGGCCGGAAGCTGGCGGCTTTCCCGGTCTTACGCGTTCACAGTCAGGGAAATGGAAGTGCCAATGCCTGGCAAGACGAATGCCAGTCAAACGTGCATCTTCCTGGCACGAGTTTCGTTATGCTGCTAGATTTTCGCTACCCGCACTCTTGATCGGGAGTCCCATGACCGACAGACCGAGTTCCAACGTTCCCGTCGCGCGTTCGCTGGCCCTGATTGCACTTGTCGTAGCCGTGGTAGTGCTTGCCTTCGCCTACACCGCGGGCTGGCTTTCGCCAGACCGCCTGACCCCCGCGAAAATCGTCAATGGCCTGGCGCCTCCAGGCGGACCCGCTTTGGGTTTCCGGCGTAACCACGCCAAAGGCGTCTGTTTTACCGGCACGTTCCAGTCGAATGGAGCAGCAGCAGCGCTGTCCAAGGCGCAGATGTTTGCGCCGGGCTCGTATCAGGTCACAGGACGGTTCAATCTGGCCACGCCGGATGCCAAAGCCACAGACGCCACGGTGCGCGTTCGCGGCCTCAGCCTGCGTATCGTGACACCCGATGGAAACGAGTGGCGCTCGGCGATGATCGATGCACCGTTCTTCGCCGTTGCGACGCCCCAGGGCTTCTATGCTCTGTTGCAAGCTTCGGCCCGAAAAGACGACCCCGATGCGATGAAGAACTTCATTGCCGCCCACCCTGAGTTTGCGAAATTCGGTGCGTGGGCAACCAGCGCACCCTGGACGGCGTCTTATGCGCAAGAGCGGTATAACAGCCTCAACAGCTTTATCTTCACGAACGCTGAAGGACAGGATCAGGTCGTGCGCTGGTCCTTTGTGCCGGAAGCGAAACCGGAGACCGTCTCTCCGGACGATCTCAAACAGCGCAGCCCCGACTTCCTTGCTTCGGACATTGCGCAGCGGGTGAGCAGCGCTCCGCAACGCTGGACGATGATCATCACCGTCGCCAATCCGGGTGACCCGACGTCCGATCCGAGCAAAGCATGGCCCGATGATCGCCGCAAAGTAGAGGCCGGCACGCTTGTGGTCAACGCCATCGAACCCGAAGCTAATGGACCGTGCCGCGACCTCAATTTCGATCCGACCGTCCTTCCTTCGGGCATTCGTGTTTCTGACGATCCGTTCCCTGCTGCGCGCTCGGCTGCCTACTCGGTATCGTTCAACCGTCGGAGCGCCGAGGACAAAGACTATCCGCATACGCCAACCGAAGGGGCCAAGCCATGACATCGAGTCACAAGCGCTTCACGCCAGTACAGCGCGCTTTGCACTGGATCATGGCGATATGCATTCTGTCGATGCTGTTTATCGGTGTGGGCATGGTATCGACCGTTCGGCCCGACTATCTCACGCTGGTTTCGATTCACAAGCCGTTAGGCATGCTGATTCTCGTGCTCGCGGTGATCCGGCTGATAGTCAGACTGGTGCGAGGTGCGCCGCCACTGCCATCGGACATGCCTGAGCCGATGAAACTCGCGGCTTATCTCTCGCACGTGGCTTTCTATGCGTTGATG
Organism: Paraburkholderia sediminicola; assembly: GCF_902859805.1. Taxonomy (GTDB): domain Bacteria; phylum Pseudomonadota; class Gammaproteobacteria; order Burkholderiales; family Burkholderiaceae; genus Paraburkholderia; species Paraburkholderia sediminicola. The sequence goes on from NZ_CADIKC010000006.1 coordinate 291,066, forward strand.
ATTGCACTTCCGCTGCTTGGCTGGGGCATGCTGTCAGCAGCCGACTATCCCGTCGTGGTGGCCGGCATTCGACTGCCGTCGTTTTTGCCTCACAGCAACGAACTGCACACGCTGCTCTGGAATGCGCACAGATTTCTCGCGCTGTGCTTCTTCGCGCTGATTGTTCTTCATATCGCAGCCGCGCTATTTCATGCGCTGGTCCGGCGTGACGGCGTTTTTGAGGCAATGGCGTCGTGGCGAAAAGGGTAGAGGTCTAAGCGGAAGAATCCTGGCGAAGCGACCATTAGACGGGAACGGGGCCGCACAGGGTGTGCGGCTGCCCGGGATTTCAATCAGTGAGCGGCCTTTGCTGCTCTTTGCCTGAAGACCATCAAACTGGTGAGGATGAAGCCTAGAAGCGCGATCGAAGCGGCATAACGGTTCATCGCCAGTCCACCATGGTCGATTGGCTTGTCGAGGAAGTCACCCAGCGCCGCCCCGAGCGGGCGAGTCAGAATGAAGGCGGCCCAGAAGAGTATCGTCGATGAGATGTTGGTCCAGTAGTGCGCAACAACCAGCACCAGCAGCAAGCCACCGAAAACAATGGCCGCGCCGCTGTAGCCGAGCGCAACCGTGTCAGCAGTCCAGTCGCCCAACGCCGTGCCGAGCGTCTGGGAAAACATGATTGTCACCCAGTAAAACATCTCCGCCTTGGGCGAAGACACAGTCGTCACCGATACTGAACCCATCATCTTGTACCAGGTGAAGAGCGAGCCCATCAGCAAAGCGAGAAGGATCGCACTTCCGCCCGAGTAGCCGATCCCGAGAGATCGGTCGGCAAAGTCGGCAAGCGTCGTACCGACTGTCGTTGTGGCAACGATGGTTACCCAGTAAAGAAGCGGATTAAACCGGTTCGCCCGAATCTGGGCGCTGACAGCGGCGAAGAATATCACCGCGAAAATGATCGTGCCGACAAAGTAGCCCAGATTCATCGACATCGAGACTGCATCTCCGCCGGTCTCACCTAGTGTTGTCGCTGCGATCTTGACGATCCAGAAACCAAGCGTGATTTCAGGCACCTTGGTCATCGCCATGTGCTTCGTTGTGTCCATATTCCCTCATGTGTAGGTAGCCCAGGGGTCCCGTCACCGTCATGCGGGGACGCGGCGCTGAAAGCGCAAACTTCGCGTCTCCTTCGCAATGTGGGACATCCCGTTAAGCAAAGTAAGCCAACGTTGGGATTTAGTTTGCAGGACACTTCCTTAGGAAATCCTTAGGTGCGACCGTGCTTTCTTGCAAGGCGCTCGCGGCGGCAATCTCGGATTACAGGCGCAGTCCGTCAATCTCAACTTCCGCTTCGCATTCGACGGGCACGTTTAGAGGGAGCGCGACGCCGACGGCTGACCGGGCATGCATACCGATGTCCGGCCCAAACAGCTCAAGGATCAAATCCGAGAAGCCATTTGCGATCCGCGGCATCTGGTCGAAACCGGGGGCTGCGTTGATCATTGCAAAGACGCGTACCCAGGCCGTAATGCGATCCAGATCCCCGAGCGCCTTCTGAAGACTCGCCAACTGTGCAAGCGCCACAAGGCGTGCTGCCGCGTAGCCTTCGTCTGAAGAAACTTCGGCGCCGACCTTACCGACCGGTTGTGCAATCGTCCCATCGAGGTTGAGCGGCACGTGTCCCGAGACAAAAGCTCGTGTGCCGCTCACGCGCACCCATGTAAAGGGCAATGACATATTTACGTTTGCAGGCATCTGTAGCGCCTGCGGCAACGTCAGTCCCATCTCCGCCAGCTTTGCTTCGATTCTTGCCATGGCCGTCTCCTCGGGAGCCTGCGAAGAACGTTAGATGCTGGCGGTCGGCTTTTCAAGTCGTGCTGCGCCGATCACGAAAACCGTGCGGATCGATCCCGACAATAAGGCGGCCCCGAGGAACGGGCTGCGTGCAATATCGTTGATGCAAAGAACGCGGCCGTGGCGTTCAGAACCGATCGTCACGATTCGAAGCTGCTATGCGAGCGGTCGTCCCAGCACAATGAGCCACCGGCCGCTCGTGGCCGAACCCGGGCCGGTCCCAACGGATCGAGCGAACGACGTTTTGCGAGTTGAACTCGGCCGCACGCAAGCGCGAGTGTATGTGCGTGAGGCCGCTGTCAGTTGCCTCAGCGCATACCCCATGCTGACATGCGGCCGCCGGAGTGTAATATCGTCTTGGCAGGGTCCCCTGCGGGGCATTTGGCTAGATATTCAGGGACACCCAACGACGAGACCCGTGGGGAACAGTATGAGGGGCTTGCTTCTGGCGTGGGCATGTGCGTGCATGCCGTCGATTGTCGCGGCGCAGGGATTGTTGCCTGCTCCCGCACCTGAAGCCTCGGATGCCGCGAGGAACTACGTGGACGAGGCGAAGCGCGTCGTCGACGCTGCGGCGCAACCGGCTACGCCCTGGAACGGACCACGTGACGGGCCACGTGCGCAGCCTGCGAAACGCATCGCCGTCGTCGCCCTGGATTTGCGCAACGGTGGCATCCTCGGGGTGGTCGACGGTGTGCTGGAGGCCGCAAAAGTCATCGGCTGGAGCGCGAAGATATTCGACTCCGGCGGCTCGCCGGATCTGCGGCTGCCGACGCTGGCCAATGCGCTGGCGAGCCGTCCGGACGGTCTGATTATCGTCGGCGACGACGCGCGTGCTCTGCTGCCTGCGCTGCGGCCTTTTTCCGAGCAGAGCATCCCGATCATCGGCTGGCACGTCGCGGGCCGCGCTGGCGCGGTGCCCGGCACGCCTGTGGCGATGAACGTCTCGACGGATCCGCTCGAGGTCGCACGCGTCACCGCGCTGGCGGCCATCGCGCAGTCCGGCGGACGGGCAGGAGTCGTCATCTTCACCGACAGCAGTTTCCGGATCGCGCAAGACAAGGCGAGCGCAATGGCCGCCGCTGTGCGTGCGTGTAGCGGCTGCACCTTGCTCGAAGTGCGCGACGTACCCCTCTCGCGCAGCCAGCAACTGATGCCCGGCATAACGCGCAACCTGCTCGCGCGTTATGGCAGACGCTGGACGCATGCGTTGGCAATCAACGACATTTACTTCGACTACGCCGCCCCCGTGCTGACCCAGGCGGGATTGCCGGACACCGCCATGGCGATGCTGTCGGCCGGCGACGGGAGCGAGTCCGCCTTCCTGCGCATCCGGGCGCGTACGTTCCAGACGGGCACGGTGGCAGAGCCCCTGAACCTGCACGGCTGGCAACTGGTTGATGAGATGAACAGACTCCTCGCAGGGCAAAGTGTCACGGGCTACGTGTTTCCGGTGCATCTCGTGACCGCAGGCAACATTGCTGCGGACGGCGGCGATCGTTTGCTCTACGACCCCGCCAACGGCTATCGCGACATCTATCGACGCATCTGGAAACGCCCGTGAAGCTCACCCTCCCACACTCGCTGACTGCCCAGTGCGCGCTCGTGGTCTCGTGTCTTGCCGCCCTGGTGGTCGCGGTCGGCGCCACGACGCTTTACTCACTGGCCGGCTCCGCGCACGCGCTTCGCGTATTGGCCGACAATCGGCTGGCCCGCATGGAGGATGCTCAAGATCTGGCGCAGCACACTCTGATGATCGAGCGCCTGGCGCTACAGTTGTCGAGTGACGGCACGGTCGACGCCGTGCGCGAGACGCATCGCCACGTCCTTGAACGGTTGGCATCGTTTGACCGTCTGGTGGAAGGTCTTGCCTCCGCCACCTCGAGCGACGACCCCGGCGTCGACGCGCTGGCGCTGCATCGATCGAGTCAGCGGTTTCGTAATACGGTCAACATCGAGGCGCAGGTGCGTGAGAGCGCGCTGCGCGACGGAGCCGCGGCCCCGTCCGCGCCGGCACCTGGCGCGTCACTCGCCAGCCTCGACGATGATCTGCGCCGCCAGGCCGACGCCTTGGCCGTCGCGGCTCGCCTCCAATCGGAATACTTGACGCGCGACTATCGCCAGGCGGTCCAGAATCTCGCCGATAGCTCGGACCGCACGCGCGCATGGGTGGCCGCAGAAGTTGCGATGAGCTTGTTGCTCACCTGGCTGATTGCCCGCGTATTTCTGGGTCGCCATGTGGTGACGCGGCTGCGCCGGGTTAGCCACACGCTGCGGCACGGTGACGGGGAGGGCGCACAGACCAGCCTTCCGGTGCAGGGGGACGACGAGATTGCCGACATGGCGCGCGCAGTCGAGCAGTTCCTTGAAGACCGGCGTCAGCGCCGGCAAGCCGAGGATGCGCTAAAGGAGCTCAACGCCGGACTCGAGGCCCGCGTCGCGGAGCGGACGGCCGAACTCAGCAGGGCGCTCGAGGGCAGGACAGCGGAGATCGTCGAACGCCAGCACGCCGAAGAGGCCGCGAGGGCAAGCGAGCGCTTCCTGAGCAGCATCATCGAAAACATCCCGGATATGATCTTCGTCAAGGAGGCGGCGACCCTGCACTTCGTGCGTTTTAACAAGGCGGCGGAACAACTGCTCGGCTACAGGCGCGAGGAACTCATTGGCAGATCGGTCCACGAGCTGTTTCCTGCGCATCAAGCTGATTTCTTCGCGTTGAAGGATCGTGCCGTGCTGGACTCGCGGAAAATGGTCGACGTGCCGGAGGAGTCGGTCCATACGCGCCACGGACTGCGCTTCTTGCACACGATGAAGATTCCGATCCCGGATGCGCGGGGCGAGCCGCAGTTCCTGCTCGGCATTTCGCGCGACATTACGGAACACAAGCGTGCCGACGAGGAACTGCGGCGCTATCGCGAGCGCCTCGAAGAGATGGTCCTCGAACGAACCGCTGAACTGGCCATCGCAAAGGAACACGCCGATGCGGCCAACCAGGCCAAGAGCGACTTTCTCGCGCACATGAGCCACGAGCTGCGCACGCCGTTGAACGGGATTCTGGGTTACGCGCAGATCCTTGGCCGCGACAGGCGCCTCGACCAACGGCAGATCGACGGGCTCCGGGTGATCCAGCGCAGCGGCGAACACCTGCTTGCGCTCATCAACGACATCCTGGACATGGCTAAAATCGAGGCCGGGAAGATGGAGCTCAACCTCTCCGACATTCCGCTCGACCGGTTCATCAATTTCATTGCCGAGACGATCGGGGTGAAGGCAATGGAAAAGGGGCTCGCCTTCACCTGCGAGATGGCCGCTGATTTGCCCGCGGGCGTGCGCGTCGACGAAAAACGGCTGCGCCAGGTGCTGCTCAATCTGCTCTCCAATGCGATTACCTTTACCGAGGAAGGGAGCGTGCGTCTGGGCGTTGGCTTTATGCCGCCATCGCGATTGCGTTTCGAAGTACAGGACACGGGCATTGGTATTGAGGACGCGCATCTGGAGGCGATCTTCCGGCCTTTTGAACAGGTGAGTGGCGCCCGCCACCGGTTGGGAGGCACGGGGCTGGGCCTCGCCATCAGCCAGCAGCTCCTGCGTCTGATGGGTAGCGAGATTCATGTCTCGAGCCGCCGCGGTGCTGGCAGCGCCTTCTCCTTCGAGCTGAATGTTTCTGCGGTAATGCCTCATGCAGCAGTCGTCCCACCGGAGCGGACGATAGGCGGCTACAAGGGCGCGCGCAAGACGGTCCTGGTCGTGGATGACGTGGCGGAAAACCGCGCCGTGGCGGTTGATATGCTTAGCCAGTTCGGATTCGTCATGGAGGAGGCCGGTGACGGAGTGGAAGCGCTCGAGAAAGTCAAATCCCTGCGGCCGGCGCTTGTCCTGATGGACGTTGTCATGCCGGGCATGGACGGGCTCGAAGCCACACGCCGCCTGCGCGAGATACCAGAGTTTCGGGATCTGCCCATCGTCGCAGTCTCCGCCGGGGCCTCTGGCGCCGATGCTGCGCAAAGCCTGGCGGCCGGCGCGAATGCGTTTCTGCCTAAACCGATCGATTTCGATGAGCTGCTATCAAAGGTCGCGGCGCTCCTGAACATCGAATGGAGCGACGAGGTTGCCAGGCCGGAAGTCGCCGGACCAGGTGAAGCGGCAGTACCCACTGGCGATCCGTCCATCGGAACCTTGATCGCACCGCCGCCTTCGGAAATCGAAGCGCTGCATCGTCTGGCGCGACTCGGTGACATGCAAGCCATCGCCCGGCACGCCACCCACCTGCCCGAACTCGACGAGCGCTTCCGTCCTTTCGCCGATCATCTTTGCCGGCTTGCAAAGGATTACCGGTCCAAGGCAATCCTCAGCTTTGTGGGGCGATATCTGGAAAAGCGGCAAGTGCCATGACTGCCGTGTCAAGCGCGGTTCAGATTCGTTGCAGGATGCATCGATTCGATGCTGATACATAAACATAGCGGCGCGACCGTTCATGTCGATCAACTTATGTCGAGGCCATCCTGAAGTGTCGTAGCGGCAGCAAAGTAGAAATGTCGGGGTTTGACGTTGGGTTTGATTCCGTCTTTAACGGTTTCAATCTCACGCAGCGTTGAAGGACAGCCGGGAACCGGACATTTCTAATGAGCCAGAACCAGACATTTCTATAAAGCTACTACACACAAAATGTTGATAATTTATATTATGTTAAATAGTGTTGCTAACACCAGATCCACGTTGCTTACAATTTGTAGTGTATTTTGCAGGATTGTAATGTTTACGTTAGATTGCGCGCCCTTCAGACTTCAGAGGGTTCTCAGGTGTTCGCAGAACAACGACATGGCGGTCTGCATGAGTTTCTGGCGCTGACCGGCGGTCTTTCAATCGCCGAAGTTGCTCGGAAGCTGCGCTGTTGTTCGCGAACGATCCGCAACTACGTCGCCGGCCGTTCGCCAATGCCCTGGCATCGCATCGAAATGCTTCGCCTGCTCGCGCTTGAGCCCTCCGCGACGCACGGCAGTATGACGGCCGACGAAACGCCTGTAGTGGCTAATATCGAAGCCGATCCCGCAGCTCCGGACGTCCCGCCTGCTGAATTGCTCGCGTGGGTCGGCGTTCACGCCCCGCATTACCTTTCCAGCAGGCGCAGCTTCGCGCTATATGTACGCGGCTGGAACGTGGTCGAAAAAATCCGACGTGCCAAGCGTAAAGGCACGTTCGCGGCTGTACTCGCACGCTGGCGTACGCAGGCAGTCGAGCTACCGCGAATGTGGCGCTCAGGTCGAATGTTTGCGGGCATCGGCCCACCTGCGTACGTGCACGACAAAACCGCATCGTGACGGCTAATGGAAGTATGGACGGAAAAATGGGGCGTCTAGCGCCCCATGTAATCTGGATGGTTTGGGAACGGTCAGAAATCGAGCTGAGCCGCAGTGATGCCGAGCGCGGTCGCGATCTTTTCGCGCGACGCCTTGCGCAAGCGATCGCTGCCTTCCTGCTGTGCGTAGGCCGATTGACTGATGCCCATACGTGCAGCGACTTCAACCTGCGTCAGGCCAAGATGCTCGCGCCAGGCGCGAACCGGCGTTGCACCGTCAACTGTCAGGCTCACGACTTCGTGCGGAATCAGGCCGCGTTCAGCACTATGCTCGGAGACATACTCCGCGTACGGAATCACGACATAGGCGGGTTTGCCGTCCGGTCCGTTGATGACCTGAATGTTAGTACGTGCGTTCATTGCGTTTCCTCACTTCCTCAATCTCGACGACCTTGATAGCGCCGTCCCAGTTGAACAAGACCCGGTAATTGCCGACGCGGAGCCGGTAGCCGTATTCGTGATCGGTCAGCGCTTTCACGCTCTGGCAATCTGGCATCGCGGCCAGAGTGCTGACGCCGTCACGAATCGCAACCTGATGCTGCCGGTCTAGCTTGCGCAATTGCTTTGCCGCTTTCTGGGTTCAGTTTATCGCGTTCATGCTTCTATTATAAGAATAATATAAGTTTTTTTGCCAGCTTAACTTATTTCCGCAGACAAGCCCCCCTGCCCGCCTTTCACAGCGCTGCGTGCTGCGGCTCGAGTACGGCGTTCGTCCGCTGCGGGCGGCATCAGCGCACTGAAGTTGCGCGCCTTGGTCGGCTTTACAGACGTTTGGTGGCCAGCATCTGTAACGCTTGCTCGTACAAGCTGTCTGGGTCTACGGGAGCTCTCGGCTCGACATCCAGTTGATGTCTCAGGTTCTCCCCCGTGACGAGAAGCACTCGATTTTCTTCAGCGCTCTTAGCCTCTGCGGCTAGCTCGTTCGCGTCTTGTCGACAAACTAGGACGGCGATCACAGTGGGGAGGTGCTTGCTTTCTTCCAGTGCTTTTTCCAACTTCGCGCGCCTATCGACTAACTTGCCAATTTTCTTTGCGATATCGGCTGACCTGAGTGTGCATTCGATAATTGCAAGTCTGCCCAGCGGGGTGGCGACAATCAGATCGGGACCATCTGTTTCGAGCAGCTCTACCGGTGTAAATCCTCTCAGAAATAACATTCCTGCGACCGCCTTCTCAAATCGAGACGAATCATCCTCCTTTAAAACCGCTTTTCGCAACTGCGATAGATCTTTGTCGTACAGTCGATATGCCATAAGCCTCTGGTTACGAGCCTTAGTTTTGTCAGCGAACCACTGACGCCGTACTGGATTCTTGCCCACCATCAGCATGGTCAGAACCTGGTCGGCGTCCTTTATGGGGATTACTGCCGTCCCTTCGAGGCGACCCTCTAAGCTAGCCCATTCGATTCTCTGAGCGACTTGCATACGAGCGGAGAGTCCGTCGCCTGGCACAGCCCGCAACGCGAGGCGAAGTTGCGATGTATCAAAGGCCGGATGGGTATGAATCACTAAAGATAACTTATCCTGCTCAAGGATCGTCTCTGCTATCCGCAGGTCAGCCGGCGCGGCAATACGCACAGTGATTGATGGTGTTCCATATTCTATCGGCAGTGTGATCCCGAACCAACCGGCCAGGTCGGAGATTCCGTCGAAGGGAATCTCTGCAAGCCGTAGCTCGTTGTCAACTGATTGAAGATCACGCGCAACATCACCATTTGCGTCGCCGACCACGCAGATATTCGAATCAAAGAACCACCCCTCACGGTTAATCTCTGTCGTTGGGCCCAACACTCCCCGTAGACAAACACTGATCCCGTCGTTAGTTTGAATCTCTCCACGCATCGCTCGGTTGACAATCTCAACTATCTCGTCCTTCGAATCAACGCGTTTTTGTAGCTGCTCAGCAAACACGGTCTCTGTTCTAACTACCCCCGAATAGTTGTTCTGCGCCGGTACCGGGTGGAAGACGATGGATGCACCCCAAATCTCGAAAATTTGATTTTCGCCAGGTTTGCGACGCGCAATCAAGCGTTGGTCAACGTGGTACCCGTCGTATGTCCAGTTGTCCAGCGCATTGAAAAATGCAGTCGTGTGAGAGGGGTTCAAGGAAATCTCCATCAAGCTGACATGATCGAATATCCGATTATTATGGCCGATCGCCAGCTATCTCAAGAATCTCGGCGATTCAATGTAGCAACGCATCGCGGCTTCGAGTTCGGAGTCCCCTAGCCAGTATTGCCCATCATCAGATCTCACACCACCCGGCGTCACCTTCCCGGCGCACGCTATCGACTTGTTCCCAAGTTCGGCATCGACGATTCTACCGACAACAATTCCAAGGCCCTTCAAGTCATCCAAGGTCATGTTCATCTCCTTCCGCCGTTTTTTCGCCCTTCTTCCAAAGTGCGCATAGTCGCTTAGGGGAGTATCTGTTGCCGCGGCGTGGGTGGGGCTGTCAGACACGGCTCAGCATCCAATTCCTGTTCGAAGCATTCCCACACGCAATCCGCCACATACGCGGTTCCGCTCTTGCCGATCATTCTTCGGACCTGGTCGGCGCGGATTATCGTCGAGCGCAAGCGATGGATCTCCTGCAACAGTCGCAGAACGGTTTCGGTCGGCTCGCGATCGTAGATTTCGGCCAGTTCAGCGGCGGTTAGTGGGCGACGGTGCCGCATGGCTGCACACAAAATACTGTATGGATATACAGTATAGCCGGGATTTTTCTGTTTGCATCTGGCACTATCATTGGAAGATCCACGGGAGGTATGGATGCCGAGTTTTTCCTTGAACCATCCAACGGTCGAGCTGGCGACGTTGACGATCGCGTCTTTTACGGCGCCCAGCCCGCTGGTGATGCCGGTCACAAGGCCAGAGAGCAGGTTCGCGCCAAACTCCGAAAACTTCGCCGGCATGTCGATTCCGAACCATGACAGCACGCCCGCAAATGCCTGGTAGAACAGGCCGAGGGGTGACCAGTTGAGGATAAATGCGCCGATCACCCCCCTTTCCTGAACATTGAGAACAGGTCTAACGTCTTGACCCGGTCAATCAGTTGCAGCGTCACGGTGATCACCAATGCGGCCGCGAAGAACGCCGCCACGCCGGTTGACTTGATCGGTGTCGCGGTGACGATCTCCGGCGCGGCCAGATAGCCCATCACCAGGGAAATCAGCATGTAGGCGACACGCTTCAGGGCGCCGATATCTTTCGACGTAACGACTACGAGCGCGGCGCCCGTGAAGGCGCCAATCAACGCGTTGCCGTCGATACCCGGCGCGAGGCTCGCGAGGCCGATCGCGGCCGACAGTGCGAGGGTGGTGGTGCTCGGTTCGGCCATGTCGGCTCCTGAGTCGGTGTAGATCAATCAGTCAAACAGTTGTAAGAGCGGCGTCGATGTATCGACACTCGCCAGCTCGGGAAGAAAAACAGGGGTTCCGATCGGCAGAAATACGCCGAAATCAGCCAGGCCAGCGTTCGCTTCGAGTGCCGAGGCTTGCGGGGCTGTCGGTCACAGCGAGGCCGACCAGGTACGCCTGATTCGTGTCGGCGAATGACGGATCGATTTCGCACGACGTGTAGATCTTCTGCTTTGCCTTCGTCAGTGCGACGAGGTCGGTCGTCGGCGCGATCTGCGCATACAGGCCGAGCTTTCCGGCGAGCGGGCCGGTTTCATCGCGGGTTTCCAGTGCGATCACGTCACCGTATGCCTTGAACGGACTATCAGGGATGATGCCGCGGTAGTGTTCGAGGTTCAGCCGTGCGCCGTACACGTCGGGGTTGTAGTTCTTCGCCATCTGTACAAGCGATGCGCGATCGATGCTCCGGCCATCGCTTGTTGCGCCTTCGACAGCGATGCGGAAAAACTTCGTTGCCGTATGCTTGACCGACCCGCCGGCGCCAGTCGCCGCCACGGAGCCGATCGCGAGCGCTCCGGCGCCGAGATGGCCGCCGATGAAATCGGAATGGTTGAGAACGCTACTCACGGCGAGCGTCGCCGCGTGCGCGTCCATCGTGAAAGCGAACGCGATCGCCGCAACAGCGAACGACATGAGCGACAGCTTGCGAGATTGCATGTATTAGGTCTCCAGCGGGTTTAAAAGGTTGATTCGGCGTGAGTTCATATCTTGCGTTTACGAGCGCTTCGGCTCAACGCTTTGCGTTTGTTTTAGGCTTGGATACAAACGCTTAGGCGTGCTTGCGCGCGCGCGTCGCGAGAAACTTGGGGCCATGCTAGAAACCGCTGATATCGCCCCTGTGCTTGAATCGAATGCCGACCCACGCCGTATAGCCCGCGCGCTCTACTGGCAGGGTTGGCGCGTCACGTCGATCGCGCGTCATCTGGAAATCAAGCGCGCGACAGTCGAAGCGTGGAAACAGCGCGACGAATGGGACAAGGCGACGCCGATCGAGCGCATCGAGTCGTCGTTAGAAACGCGGCTCGCGGTATTGATTGCCAAGCAGGAAAAAGACGGCCGTGACTTCAAGGAGGTCGATCTGCTCACCTATGAGGCGAGCCGCAGCGAGGAAACCGGGCACGCGGATCTTGCATGGGCATGCCTGCACGCGCTCGGCAATGAACCGCTAGAGGGCATTACTGCCAACAACACAGGCTTTATGGAGTTCTCAAATTGAGCAAACGCAGACACAACCACACGCACGCCGCAGCGCCGGCGCCGACCGCAGCTCAGCCAGCGCGGGCCGAGGCTTTTACATTCGGCGACCCGATGCCGGTTATGGATCGGGCCGAAATTCTGGATTACGTGGAGAGCTGGTCGGCCGGCGAATGGTTTGAGCCGCCGGTGTCGTTCGCGGGCCTGGCGAAGTCATTTCGCGCCGGCGTGCATCACAGCTCCGCGATTTACTTCAAGCGCAATGTGCTGTCATCCACGTTCATTCCACACAAGTTGCTCACGCGCGAGGAATTCGACAAGTGGGCGCTTGATTTTCTGGTGTTTGGGAACGGCCCGATAGAGAGGCAAAAGAACCGGCTCGGCGGTACGCTCGCGCTCAAGCGAGCGCCGGCGAAGTACATGCGTCGCGCGACCGATTTGCAGCGTTTCTTTCAGATCAACGGCATACAGGAAAAGCACGAATTCGAACCGGGCGTGATCTTTAACTTGATGGAACCGGATATCAATCAGGAGGTGTATGGCCTGCCCGAATATCTCGGCGCGCTACACGCGGCATGGTTGAACGAGTCTGCGACGCTGTTTCGCCGGCGCTACTATGAAAATGGATCACACGCCGGCTTCATCCTGTATATGACGGACGCAGCGCAGAAGCAGGAAGACGTTGACGCGTTGCGCGAGGCGTTGAAAAACAGCAAGGGACCGGGGAATTTCCGCAACCTGTTCATGTACGCGCCGAACGGCAAGAAGGAAGGGATTCAGCTCATCCCGGTGTCCGAGGTCACGGCGAAAGACGAGTTTTTCAACATCAAGAATGTGACGCGCGACGACCTGCTTGCGGCGCATCGCGTGCCACCGCAGCTTATCGGCGTAGTGCCGAGCAACACGGGCGGGTTCGGGGCCGCAGACACGGCTGCCGAGGTATTCGGCGCCAACGAAATCGAACCGCTACAGCGCCGCTTTACGCAACTCAATGAGTGGATCGGCGATGAGGTCGTGCGGTTCAATCCTTACAGTATCAAGAGGGCGGTCGCCGCAGCTTGAGCAGCATACAGCCGACCGCGACGGGCCGTGTCCGACCCGTTGTTGACGGTGGCGAGGTCACGTCGATCTACCGGATACCGGTCATTTAGAACGTCAGCGCCTTCCGCCCGATGCTATCTTCCAAGTGCGCAATCTCGTCCTCTGACGGCACAAACATGCGAGTCGCAAATTCCGCCTCACTCGGCAGCCGTTAGACGAGACTCGCCCTATAAGTATCTAGATAACCGTCGAGCAGCTCTAAATCCGTCACTAGCTCCTTGACACTCTTATATTCGGTTTCTGGATCGAGAAGAACGAGAACCGATTTTCCAGAATTATGAGCTTCTGCCCCCCGCTTTTCGCCAAGTGCATCCAACCGAGTCAAAAGCGTCCCGGATAAATCAGAAATCGACAATCCGATTGGCGTAAACATCTTCGCAAAATTGTGCTCTTTTATGCCGTTGTTTTCCTTGATTATTTTGTAGAAATATGAGAATGCAGCACTAAGATTCTGGCGAAATATGCTTTCAAAATCACCTTTAGAAGTACCCGAGACTTTTTCGCTTACTGGAACGCGGTCGGAATGCGCGGCCGCGATGAATGCCGTCGGCTTATAAAATTTTCCATGCAACTTCCAAGTGTCCTCCGCAGCGCGAGCAATAGCCTTTGCCCACGCCTCAAGAAAATGCTCGATCTCTGCGTGCGAGAGCAGCAAGAAAGCCCGAGTATGAGTATGGACTTGGAGTTGATCGGGATAGGTACCACCCGGATCGAAGGCCGCCGGCAAGAAAACTTGGCGGATTTTTTCGATCTCGGTCTCAAGATCTATCCAGCGAGCAGTGGCAGCCATTATTTAGTGACGTCCAGAGCGGCGAGGCGTCTTCCCAGCGGCAACAGGTTCCCTTTTTTCAGTCGCCTTTTTTACCGCTATCTTTTTTGCAGGCGCCGCTTTTGCCGCTGCCTTTTTTGCAGGCGCCGCTTTTGCCGGTACCTTTTTTGCAGTAATGTTCTTTGTCGCGGTACTGGCCGCGCCTGCATCAGCTGCCGTCGTGTTGGGTATTAACGGCGGCGAAATATCGGCACCCGAGATTTCAGAAATAGCTGCCGCCCAAATCTGCAGTCGCGTGAATGTATTCCCTGCGCCGGCAGTATCACTTTCCACTGCAGCCAGAAATCTAGAATCTCCCGCGAACAAGGCCTTGTAAGATTTTACTATAGCAGTGCCTTTACCCGCCAAGGCAGCTCTAACGGACTTTTTAGATTGAAAATATATCAAGGCGTCAAAAACCGCACGATTAAATTGCCGCGAATCGGGTTTTCTCGCTATCGTATCTCCAAAGATCTCCGAGAGGCTCGAAACCCCTGCTTCAAATTCACTAATTGCAGCCACAATCTTCGGCTCGTATTGGTCCCAATCCTCATTGAACGTCTCGAACGCGTAGTCCAGGAACGCTTTCAATCGCCCAGGATATCTTGGCGCAAAGAATCGGAATGCAAGAAATCTCGCGAGTATCTCAATGTCCCGCATGCGGGGGTCTGGATCGGTCAGACCAAGGATTTTCTTAATCCCCATCGAGTTGCTCGCTGCCTCATCGATAAAGGTAGAAAAGGCACCCGGCTGCAAGGCTTGCCGAAGCTCTTGCGGCGAGAGCTTTACGCTGCCCGTATTAAGTCGCAAGAACACGGTATGAAGGAAATTCGTATCACGCCAATTACGAATGACGACCGTTCGGATGGGCTGGTTACAAAGGGCATTGTAGTCTGATTCGAGCGAAGGATCAGTGGCCAACGCTTCGAAGGTTTTCCGTTTTAGGTCTTCGCGTAGTGTGAGAGAGGACAGCGCAAATCCATTGTTTTCGCCGGCACCTTTCCCCCAAAACTGCAAGATACTCAATAGCCGCTGCTTACCGTCCAAAACAATAAATTTACCGCGCTCTGTTTTCACTTCGGCAAGAACGATTTGAGGAATCGGCAAACCAACTATTAGAGATTCGATAAACCTGCTCTTTCGATCCTTCTTCCACGCATCACGCCGTTGAAAACCGGGACTCAGCTGAATATTTTTACGTTCGAGTTGGGAAACGATTGTCTCTGTAGTCCAGTCGTTTCCGCTGACGACCGCTGCTACTGACCGCGGATCCAACGCCTCTGAAACATCCTGGTCCTCAAACTCGTCGTCGAACTCTAGCTCTGCAGGCTTCTGAGTGCCCATCGGGTGTCCTTGTATGAATGATAAAGATCCTCGGTGGCGCCATCATCCCTGACGAGCTTGCTCTTGTAAACAAGGCGCGCCACTTCCGCTCGAAATCGGTTCGAGCCGATTCCGCGTTCGCGGTTGACCCAAGTCAACCTGAAAGCTGCAGTTCGCGAACGGAAGCTGTGGCCGTACCGCGTCCCACACCCGAGATCGGAGATCGCTTTGGGCGCACGCTGCAAGCAAAAAGCATAGGATGACATGGAGCGGCTCATCGACGTCGCGTGGTTTCAACGGCCTGCTTCCACTCGGAACGGCCATCCTCTATTACGCGGGTCCTAACGAGGCGCCACCACCACGCGAAGCGTGCCAGGCGCAGGGCGATTCGGGCCGTTAATGTGCGTCGCAATCCTGCCAATGCCGCGCTCAATCGCATACGTCAGGGTTGTGAACGGCGTGTGCACCCAAGCTTCGCCATTTGCGCGAAGTAGCTCCGCGTCTGCTTCTGCTGGCGACTGAATCGAAGCCACGACCGTCAGTCCAGCGGGCTGGCCGTCAACGTTCATTGCGGCAGGTTGGTTATTCCGACCGTCGAAGATCGGGGTAGGTGGCGTGACTTGCCAGCCAGCATCCTCTAAGAGGTGCCAAACCTGCTGTGCGACGTCGAAACACTCGGGGTCGTTTCGTAGATAGACAATCTGAACGCTGCCTGCGGTTTCGCCTCGGAGCGCCTCTAGAAACGCGGCGCGATTGAACTGCCGCGGTCCGACCTGTGCACGGAGCTGCTCCAACTTGAGCACCGCAGTTGCAGTAGACTCATTTGACTTTGCCGCCAATGCGTTCGCTGCAGCTATACGCTCATCGGATTCCCGCTGAGCGACGGCGGTCACTTCTCTGCTGACGATTGCCCCGAGGAGCCCGGAGATTGCCGCCACGGCGCCACAAACGGCCGCGATCCATATCAACCAAACAGATGCTGCGTCCCAGAACTCCAGCGGCTTCCCCCATACTTGCATTTGGCTAGTCTCTCTTCGCGTTCGACAATTGTTAGAGATCGCCTTCGTCAATCTGAACGACGAACGGGGTGGCAACGTCGACCGGCCCATTCGGATCGTAGCGCCCGCGACGATGCCCGACCATCTCGCGTACCCGGGCCCCGATCCTCGCCTGCTCTACACCATTACTTGAGTCGTATCGGTCGATCGCCTCCCTATCTACAACGACAACGAACGGAGCGTTGCGTCGCGGCGCATCGTCAGGCCCGACGACTGCCCAGGTGACGACGACGTGGTTCGGACGACTGCCCTCCTGGAATTCAACATCATCGGGAAATTCGCCTCGAAGGATGGCCTCGATCCATTCGGACTCGCGGGACATATTAACCTCCGTGTGTGCATTTCGAGGATCGTAGCATGGCGGCCAGACTGCCTCAGACAGCAATAAAGCCAAGACGCGCCTGTCAGAATATTGGAAGGAAACAACGATCCACATAGCGTAGCGGCGTCGAATGATCGTGGGTCGCCAAACCCGACAGTGCGTGGCGGCTCTCGATTCGTTTGACCGCCTCATGACGGGCCGGCCGTGATCCAACAGCGGGGTGGGGGACCAATGTGGCCACTGGTCGGCCCTACGGGCCCTTGGTGGTTCCGGCGGCTTCCGGATCGCAGTCCCCCTCCCCGCCTGCCCCCCTCTTGAGTCGATAGATTTGATGCAGCAGGCCGCCGGCCCCCACAGCACAAGTCTGCACCGGATTCGGGCCTGTCTCAGAGCCGATCGAGTGCTGCAATGCGATGCGCGCTGCCGGTATTCCTCCGGATTGACCGCGCGGCTGCACCGTCGCAGTTCAGCCGGGGGCTGCCAGTGCCTGACCGACGAATTTGTCCTTCCAACTTTCCGAGTTATTCATAAAGGAAACATTTGGCGAGATTGACGCGAGGTCAAAGTGATTGCTGTACAAGCTAGGTTGCTCATGCGCTTTACAAGTCTAAGTGAACAGCAAGCAAACTATTCATTTAACACATCTCGGATAAGGCGGAACGTCGCGAATCCGGCAATTCCTAATCCGATGAGTATGAATACTGCAGCGATCGGCCATGGGCCGCCCGCACCTGGCCATGACAATAGAGTCGCAATTCCCACGCCAATGAAAATCAACCCGAAAATTATTCCAGCAATGAAAGCGAAAGGTTGGTGCCAATAATTTTTGTCTCGAAATAAAATTTTCGGGACAAATATTGAATATGCATCAAAGCTTCCGTCCTCTGCACCAAATTTGCCTGTCACTTCTGTCGCCATCCCCTCAAACGATGGCGCTGGCTTGCTCAACGTCATTCGAACCGAGATCATAACGGGCAAGCCAGTGCGGGCAGGTTCGCATTTATAATTGGCGAGAAGAAAAATAATGTTCCGCATCTCTCCTGAACTATCACTCCGGTCGGCAGGATCTTGGCGAATTTCCTGCGCGTCGCCATTTATTTTGTACAGAGACATATCACCTTCCTTCTTGCAAACTTTACCTTCTAAATTGGAGTGCGAATCGGGTTTTATCAGGTTGCTAGAAGATTTCTCCCCAGTCTCACACAGCGTCTCTACTCGGCCTAAGACAAAGCTGGCAAATACACCCTGAACATGATTTTCAAGTCCCTAATTCGCGAATTTTCGTCTTCTATTCCATCGCTAATCTTCTTGGCGTCAGATTCTTTCCAAACAATCCACGGGTGAAGTCTGATTTCCCATGATCCCACTGGACATATATTTTCGATCAACGCTCCGTCAACAAATGCGGTTGGCTGCCCTGATTGGTGCGGACCAATATTGCCTAGAATAATGGGGGGGCGTTTATATTTATCTCCGTTGGAGTATGTTTGTTCAGGTGTAGCGACGATCGCAGCTATTCGCGCAAAGCCATCGGCCGTCTGAATCCTATCAATTCCGCTCGTTTGAAGAATTTGACACTTGTTCCCAAACGCTAAACCAAAACCTTTCAGTCGGACATCCTGATCGAAGAATATTGACCGGTCAATATCGAAACGAAGCAATATGGGTTGATCTGTAGGGGACTTAATCGCTTGATCGAAGACGTCTCGATTGATAATCCCGTGTGCTTTGTTGGACCACGGTTGAACTAGCGGAACAGTGATATCAAACGATGTTTCCCTTTCGGACCGACTATTTACGCCTCTTCGCGCCTTTAACACCCAGACCACAAATGCATCGAGCACTACTAGATCAATTTTCGCGGGAGCCGGGGCGGGAGACCAACCGTAAATGGACTTTAGACCCACATCGAGAGCAATCGCTCTATCCATTGCTTCGGACATTTCTTCTTCGATTATTGTTTTTAAATTTCTAACTCGTTCCGTATAATTATGCGCATTACCTGACTCTTTGTATCTTGAATAATACGAGGCCTGATACTCTCTTACACTGCTCCAGCGGGCTTTGATCAATTCAGCTAACCGATCACCAGCCGTCAATTCATGATCTAGCCCGACGCTTCGCCCCTCTGAAATGGCTGCGAAGCCACTGTTTAGAGGTGCCGTAGTGCCAAACGCCGTTGCTGCAGAGTCTTCGCCCTGCTTCTCGGCTTCCTTTGCCGACCTTAAAAGCTTGATTTTTTCAGCCTCCTCGTCAATGGCCGACGTTTTAATAAATAACTCATAGTCCATTATTGACTTGACGGCCAGGACTTCCAGCTCGCGAATCTCTCGGCGTAGTGCCATGCATTTCTCGATCAAATCCCCAAGCTTGTCGATCTGCGTGGAAATCAACAAGGGTTCGAATTTATCCGCAGCGGCCTCCCTGCGAGACACTGAAATTGGCGTTATAAAAATTTTGTCAAGCACTCCCTTTTTCACCAATAATTTCTTCAATTGCGTCCAATCCGCCGGCTTAGGTTGGATGGGCTTAATGTTCGTATCCATGATTAACGTTCCCGGTTATCATCAGAACTACCGCGAATTGCCTCTTTCAAGTATTCGTACGTCTTGTAAATAATCTCAGCCCCAATGTATGCAGCCCCAAGAGTTTCCGCGACGACAGAACCTGCCACTGCCGCAATTGGTGCGCCGGAGATTTGCTCCATGACTTGTGCGGGTGGCGTACCTTGACCTGGTCCACTTTGTTTCCCGTCCCATGGGCCCATTTGAGGCGTTGGTTGCTGAGCCTGCCCGGTTGGATTATCAGGAGTGCACGTCATTGGCGCAGGGGAGTCAGTTAATAGAGTTCCTTGCTGCGTCTGCAAAAGTTCGGCGGGGGATGTTCCGTAGCCGTTTAGCACGCCATTTATAATCGGATCCTTCGGTCCCTCAGAAGTCGCATTTTTTGGATCATTTTTGGAGTCTGAAACGCCAATGCCGCCGCGGGAAGAGTCAAGTTCAGGCGAAGGACCGCCTGACAGTCCTGACGGTGCTCGGCCAGTTCCCGGGGTGGGCGCCGTTGGCGCATCGCTCGTCCTAGTACTCCCTTCTGGTTCGGCTGAATTAACCATCAATTTGCTTCCAGCGGGTGACTTGGCCAGTGAGCGGAATTCCCCGCGCGATTGTTCAACGACTAGATCAGTTCTAGTTCAGGAAAAGTGCGTTTTAAGAGCGCACTTATCATGTGGACACAGGCGAGCGTCGCTATAAGGACGATTCTTGGCGCTACAGTACGTATAACTACGTCCGAAAAGTTGGTCAGATCAAGGTGCGCCAACGCAACATAAGCACGCTGAACTAGGTGCCTGACTAGAGGATAGGCGTCGCTCGGTGGAGCGGACCGCCATTTTGTAGCGAATTTTGGTGTCCTTATGCGCGCTCGGGATGTACGCTCAGCGTCAACCTCGGCGGCCCTATCGCAGCAACACCCGCCTGAGCGACCGACCGCTGGCGTCGAGAGCTGCCAGTCGCGCCACGATGCCGGCACGATCGCTGGCGATCTCTGCTAGATTGCGATTAGGGGCAGAGACTACCGGGACGGCCGCCGCGCGGAGGTCGCCTGCATGCTTCTGTGCCATCAAGAAAAACATGGTGTGGCTGTAACAGTTCGCCACCGTGCAGCCATCCACAGAGCTGCGCCGATCACCCTAATGCGCCAGCCGTACGGGCGGAACAGGGCGGGGACCAAATGGGCGGCGACAACCAGCATGACACCGACGCAGATAAGCAGCACGCGCTCCGCGGGCCACCCGCCCCGCTGCCACCGACAGACAGGCGGCAGTCACCGTGACCACAAGTGCAATTGGCGCTGGTTGTGCTCTCATTGGCATGGTCATTTTGATGTACATCTCTCCCCCGGAGCTTATTAAAGGTCGAACTGCAATTCGGTGTTGCTTCGCCTCTGCCGTTTGGGTATGGGCAGTTCGGGCGGGAACATCTCGAGCTTCGTGCGATATGTGTGACCGCACGTCACGTCATCGCACTGGAAGTCAATCTCCCAATCCGTCTCCGATTTCTTTTCCATCGCCCGCGCGATGCCGCGAGCGCCGCATTGCGGGCAAGCGATCGTGAACCTCACGGCCGGCTCTCCCGATTCATCGTCGTTCGCGCGTTCACCGCACCGCGGAGCATCGGCGACGGCCGCACTTGGAGCGACACGCCTTCGCGCGGCCGGGATGACGCCGACAACGAAAACAGGATCTCGAAACCTGCTGGCGTGCGATAGCCGCAGTCTTCACAAACGAAGTACATGCGCCGCAAAGTTGTCGATAGACTTTCGGTATGGCGCGCATCAATTTCACCGCCGCAGCACGGGCAATCGATTTTCATTTGTGTCATGGAAATTTTTTGCTCTACAGGTTCCGTTGACCCCATTTCTCGCCTCGCCCTTCCCCGCTGACGCTGATTTCATTGCCGCGATTCAACTGCGCAACGGGATCGGCCACCCCTGGCCGAATGCTGCGCGTACAGTTATTGACACGAGTCCGAGTGCTCGCGGCTTCGCCGCTGCGCTCAACCTTCCGCCACTCGTAGCGAGTAGCCGGAACAAAAATCTCTGTTTCCTTCGAGTACGCACACATACCGTCCACGATGTAGGCAACGCCCGTCGCTGCAACGCCGTGTGATACCTTGACCGGCGCGATCCCGTAGCGGCCTTCCCTGTGCTGCGTGGTGCGCTTCACGTAAATGAGGCGTTCTTCGCCTGCAACACCACCCATGGCCCGCGCGTATAGCGCCCAATCCGCTTTATGGGTATCGGTCTTCTGTGCCGCGTGCCATGCCGCCACAATTGCGGGGGATTCTTCAGCGGTCGGGAGGTCTTCAGCCTTCACACGCCGCAGCTCACGCCACACGCCAACAGGCGCACCGCCGAACTGCTGAAATTGGCGAATGCCCCACAGCGCGGCCCAAGCTTCCACGCGTTGCGATGGTGTAATTTCGTCTTCGCCCCACATATCCGCCTGGACGATGTAGCCCTCTTGCGTCTTGTGGTCGCCGACCGCATGACCGTCGATGTTCTTGGCGATGTACTTCGCGATGTAGCCAACTGCTGAACCTTTGGCGCTGTCGATTCGCTCAAACTTCACACGCCGTTCCTGCGCCCCGGCCTCGTTGCCCGAATCGCGCAGGCCGTGGGCGCGCATCACAGCGCAAACGCGGTCTACATCGTTCGAGAAAATCAGGCCGTGCCAATGCGGTGTAGCGTCGTGATGCGGCTCTGCCACGCGCATGCCGAAATACGTCACGCCCTCGCGCTTGAGCTGCGCGCGAATCCGCGCCCATACCTTGCGCAAATACACCTGTCCGTCGCGAGCCGAGGCGCCGCTGTATTTTTTGTTCGGAATGAACCGGGTGCCGTTGCCCAATTGCCGGATGGCGTGAAAACGGCTCGGGCAAGTGAGCGTGAACATCACGCCTTCAAAGTGGGCTGCGACTGCCAGATCTTCACAGCCGCGAAGGCGCGTCATCAGCTCGCCGCGCTTAAGTGCCTTGTTGGAAATGCTCTTTGCTGCCAGCTCGGCGAGCGTGAAACGGTGGCCGAGTTCGTTTTCCAGCGTGACAGCTTCAAGCGTGGCCGCGTTACGTCGGTTCTGCGCAATGCGCCGGCGCACGGCTTCATCGCTCGCGTACGGTTCAGCCTTGTAGTGAACGTAATGCAGGCGGATACCGCATCACCCCCACTTTCCATGCCGCGCTCGGCGAAATCTATACGAATGTATCGACGAACGGAAAGGTGGACTCGTGGCGCTACTGGCAGACGACGGCAGGACTTCAATACTTCCTTTCCAAATCGACAGACGTCTACATTGACTTGCTGTACCAACGCGCCACGAACGCAGTTGCGCAGATCGAGGGGGCATCCGGCCCGTCGAGTAGCCACACGCAATTTATTGCCGTCACAGGCATCCGTCACAAGTTCTGACGATCCGGCGAACGCTCAGAAGTTTCCTGATGTGTTCGCTGTTGTGATGTTCAGAGTCGGCGCCGAACGAACAGAAAGCCGGTCGGCGCGAGACATGCCATGCAGTCGCTCCGACCGAAGCAGTCAAGGCCTCGTGACATCAGTGAATTCGTGCGCCGTAGGAGTGCGTAGGCGCGGCGTCACGAAGTCGAGAAAAGCACGCAACTTCAACGGCAGCGGCGCTTGTCCTTTATGCACGAGATTGATAGGCAATGGCGCCGACTCAAAAGTGTCGAGCACGACGCGAAGTGTGTTGTCACGTATGGCGTCTGCAACCTGGTAGGACAACACACGTACTAATCCAACTCCGAGACTCGCGGCAGCAATAGCTGCCTCCGCCGTATTGACTGTTAGCCGTGAATGAACCGGCACGGACAACTCTGACTTACCGCTCCCGAAAACCCAGGCGCGCACGGACTCGAGGACCTCGAAGGTAATGCACTCATGGCCGGCGAGATCGCGTGGGTTTGTCGGCTCGCCATGAGTTGCCAGATACGCCTGACTCGCACATACCACCCGGCGAACCGTTCCAACTCTCGTCGCCATGAACGTGCTATCTGGCAGTTCGCCGATCCGGACCGCGATGTCGGTGTGTTCGTCCATCAGATGCACGACGCGATCCGTGAGCACGAGACTGATGTCGATCTCCGGATAGTGCGCTAGAAAATCCGCAACCACCGGTACGACGTGCAAGCGCCCGAAAACGACGGGCGCGGTCACCACGAGCTCGCCTCTAGGCGCGGCGTATTCTCCAGTCGCGGCGCGCTCGGCCTCCCCAATTTCTTCGAGAATGCGCCGGCAGGCTGCCACGTATGAGCTCCCGGCATCCGTCAACGAAAGTTGTCGCGTCGTGCGGTGAAGCAGACGCGTCTTCAGATGAGACTCCAGGTCCCCAACCTTGCGGCTGACCGTTGCCAGCGGCATGCCGAGGCGACGCGCGGCAGCCGACAGACTGCCCGAATCAACGACAGCGACAAGGATAGACATGGATTCAAGACGATTCATGAACTCTATCAAATAATGGAAGGATGATTCCTAATCCTGATGGATTCTCTTTGTTTATGCAAGCGCATACAGTTCGCAACTGAACCCTGGTTCGCAGCATTTTGCTGTCGATGCCGGAGAGATCGAACTAACCGGAGAACACCGTGCGCGGCCTGCCCACTACCCCCGAAATTGCAACACCGCCCGCGGTAGCGTCGCGCGGCAGGATCGCCATGATGGCGATCATCGCTGGCGCGGTGATCACCAATATCTATTGCACCCAGCCGATCCTGCCATTGATCAAAGCGGGGCTGGGGGTCGACCTGACGACGGTTGATCTGGTCGCCGCTGCGGCGTTGCTCGGTTTCTCTACCGGGCTCGCGCTGCTGTTGCCACTCGGCGACCGCTTCGACCGGCGCAAGCTGGTGCTTGGCCAGATCGCACTTGCCTTCGTTTTCGCCGCCACCGCGGCAATCTCGCCCGGTATCTGGACACTGATTGCGGCGTCCTTTGGTCTTGGCATCGTCAGCTGCGTGCCGCAGCAACTTGTGCCTTTTGCGGCCGTCATGTCGCGGCCGACCGAGCGAGGGCGTAACGTCGGGACGGTCGTCAGCGGCATCATGGTCGGCATCCTGCTCGGCCGCACGATCGCCGGGCTGGTTGGTGCGGCTTATGGCTGGCGCGCGGTCTACGGCATGGAAGCGGCGTTCATGGTGCCGGTCTGGATCGCTGCCGCTTCGCTCCTGCCGCGGGGTGTGCCCTCCACGAATCTTTCCTACGGCCGGCTGCTCGCTTCGCTGTGGCCACTGGCGCGGGACAATCGTCCGATTCGTGAATCGATGCTTGTGCAGGCATTGTTGTGGGCCTGTTTCAACGCCTTCTGGGTCAATCTGGCGGCGCTCCTTGCCAGCGGACCATGGCATCTTGGCAGTGCGTGGGCGGGTGCCTTCGGCATCATCGGTGCGGCCGGCGCGTTTGCCGCTTCGCTCGGCGGGCGTGCCTCCGACCGGCTCGGGACCCGCACTGTGGTTGGGGCCAGTATCGGCATCGTTACGCTTGCCTACCTGCTTCTCTCCGGCGCGAACTCCTCGCTTACGTTCCTCGTGATCGGTGTCGTTGTGCTCGATATCGGCGTGCAGGCCGGATTGGTATCCAATCAGACTCGCGCCTTCGCAGTCGATCCGAAAGCTCAGGGCCGCATCAACAGCCTCTATATGACCGCCACCTTCTTCGGCGGCGCCCTCGGCACAGTGGTCAGTGGCTGGCTGATGACCCACTTCGGCTGGACGGGCATCGTCGCCTTCGGTATCGCGCTCGGGCTCGTCGCTTCGGCATTCCACCTGATCGGCGCTCCTCGCCGCACAGGGGCACCGCAAGGTCCGCTTCCCGACGCACCAATCAACGCGGGGCAAATCACATCGAACCCGGATTGAAGTAATCCATTGAGAACCTGGTGACAGGAGTCAGCGGGTTTTGCACGAGTTGACGCGGGCAGGATGGCACTGAAAGATCGCACCGACCCCGCCAGGGACGCGCTAGTTACTCAAGCGCGTACCGCCAATCTACCTTTTAGGAGAGACGTATGAGCGAAGCAGATCAAGGCGCCACGCGTGTGCGCGAGCTGAGTCATTTCATCGACGGTCAACGCGCCACTGGCGTGAGCGGGCAGTTCGCCGAGGTATTCGATCCGGCGCAAGGCCGTGTGACGGCCCGCGTGCCGGTCGCAAACGCAGCTGAAGTCGACGCCGCCGTCGCCGCTGCAAAAGCCGCGTTCCCGGCCTGGAGCGAAACTTCGCCGCTAACGCGTGCTCGTTTGATGTTCAAGTTCAAGGAACTGCTTGAGGCGCATAGCGACGAACTCGCCGAGCTCATTACGCGCGACCACGGTAAGCTGTTTTCGGACGCGAAGGGCGAGGTGATGCGCGGTATCGAAATCGTCGAATTCGCGTGTGGCATTCCGAACCTGCTCAAGACCGATTTCACCGATCAGATCAGCGGCGGCATGGACGCCTGGAATCTACGCCAACCGCTCGGCGTGGCGGCGGGCGTCACGCCGTTCAATTTCCCGATGGTGGTCCCGTGCTGGATGTTTGTGATGGCCGCCGCGACCGGTAACACGTTCATACTGAAGCCCTCGGAGCGCACGCCGTCGGCATCGATCCGCCTTGCCGAGCTGTTCATCGAGGCGGGCTTTCCGAAAGGCGTCTTCAATGTCGTGCATGGCAGCAAGGCCGTCGTCGATGGGCTGATCCAGCATCCCGATGTGGTCGCGATATCTGTCGTCGCCTCGACGCCGGTTGCTGAATACATCTACGGCGAAAGCGCAAAGCGCGGCAAGCGCGTGCAGGCGCTAGGCAGCGCGAAGAATCATCTCGTCGTCATGCCCGACGCGAATATCGATCAAGCCGTGGATGCGCTGATCAACTCGGCGTACGGCTCGGCGGGCGAACGCTGCATGGCAACCTCAGTCGCAGTGGCGGTTGGTCCTATTGGCGATGAGCTGATCGAGCGCCTCGCGCCGCGTGTGCGCTCGCTCAGGATGGGCAGCGGCATGGAGGAGCCCGGTCTGGACATGGGCCCGCTCATCAGCGCCGCGCATCGCACGAAGGTGTTGGGCTATATCGACGCGGGCATCGCGGCAGGTGCGAAGCTCGTCGTCGATGGCCGCGGCCAGACCGTGCCGGGCCGCGAAGAGGGTTTCTTTCTCGGCGGCTCGCTCTTTGACGACGTGAAGCCGGATATGAGCATCTATCGGGAAGAGATTTTCGGGCCGGTTCTGTCGGTTGTGCGCGTGCCTGATCTCGCGAGTGCGATCGCACTCGTCAACGCGCACGAACTGGGCAACTGCGTATCGCTTTTCACCTCCGACGGCGCTGCGGCGCGCGCATTCTCCCGGCAGATTCAGGTTGGCATGGTGGGCATTAACGTGCCGAGTCCGGTGCCGTCGGCATGGCATTCGTTCGGGGGCTGGAAGCGATCGCTGTTCGGCGATCATCACGCGTACGGCGAAGAGGCTGTGCGCTTCTACACGCACTACAAGAGCGTCATGCAACGCTGGCCCGACAGCGTCGCCTAAAGTGCGGAATTCGCAATGCCTGTGGTCAGGTTCGCCGACCCGGGCATTGCAACACCTCTCTTTCATCCGATAACGCACACGTAACTAGTAATGCCAAGCCTGCTGAAGCGAACTAGCTTTGGTCGGCACGATGAATCGAATACAAGTCGACTAACCAGTCGATAAAAATGTCGACCCGCTTTGGCCTGGTTCGATTAGGCACATACACAACGGACACTGGGCGGGGATTTAACGGATAGTCGCTCAGAACCTTGCACAGTCGGCCTGCTCGCACATGAGCGTCAAGTATAAAAGTGCTCCCCTGTATCAATCCGAGGCCCGCGAGCCCACATGCCATGTAGGTATCTGTGTCGTTCACCAGGATCGCGCTCTTCAGCTGAACGGAACGCACCTCACTTCCCTCGAGAAACTCCCAACCTCTGACACGGCCTGACTTCAGGGCGTAACTCACGCCGATGTGATCGCTGAGGTCATCCAGGTTCAAGGGCTCGCTATGGACACGGATATATTCGGGCGACGCGTAGGTCAGCGTTTTGTAATGGCCCACCGTTTTAGCAACTAGTCCGGGTTCGCTCACCGCTCCCACGCGCAGGGCACAGTCCAGTCCCTCTTCGATCAAATCGGAGTGGTGATCGGCAATGCTGATGTCCAGGCGAATGTCAGGATTACTGGCGAAAAATTTCGGTAGATCCGGGATAACCGTCGACTTCGCGACTAGCGAGGGCATGCTGACTCGGACTACTCCGCTTTTGCTTCCCGTGGAAGCCTGAGCATCGGCGTCCATTTCGTCCAGATCCCGAAGAAGCGCGACACAACGTTCGTAGTAGCGCAAGCCAGCGTCTGTCGGCTTGCTTCGGCGGGTTGTGCGGATAAGAAGTTTCACGCCCAGATCCGACTCGAGCGCCTGAACCATACGGGTAACATAGACCGCCGAGGTATGCAGAACTTCGGCGGCTCTCGTGAAGGTGGCCGCTTCGACCACCTTCACATACACCTTCATTGCGGAAATCTTGTCCATCGTGTGTCGTTACGTTTCTCTTTACATGTTGAGGTTCGCTGCACGAAGGATGGTTAGAACATATCCGCCGCCGCTTGACGCTCTGCGCCCTCCTCTCCGGATTCCCGCTCAGACCGCGAGGGGATAAATGGCCCGGTGATCATATTCGCGTAGCCTTGCCCAGGTCCCACCATCGGAAACACGTCAGCGTCCTGGTCGACCATCACTTCAAGGAAAGCCGGTCCGTCAAATTCTACAAAGGCCTTAAGTTTGTCCTCGAGCTCGCTCATGGCTTCAACGCGATACGCAAACTCAAACCCGTCGGCCCGGGCTGCCATGACAAAATCCTTGCGATGTAGCGACTTGTCGCTCACGCACAATCGTCCCTCGTAAAAAAGACGCTGCCACTGCCGGATCATCCCGTCACCGAGATTGTTGAGCAGCAGTACCTTGACGGGCACGCCATACGTGGTTGCCGTTTCCAGGTCGCCAATATTCATGCGGATGCTGCCGTCACCATCGATGTCGATCACGAGCGCATTCGGTCGCGCCAGTTGAGCACCGATAGCGGCAGGCAGCCCGAAACCCATCGTCCCCATGCTGCCCGACGTCAGGAAGCTTCGCGGCTCGACGAAGTCGAAAAACTGCGCAGCCCACATCTGGTGCTGGCCGACGCCTGTGCTGACGATTGCTCGCCCGCCGGTAATTTCACTGAGCTTTTCGACAACGAGCTGCGGCTGGATCAGTGGACTGTTCCGGTCGTAGTTCATACCGTAGACCCGTTTCAGTTCCTTTATATGATCCAGCCAGCCCGACGACGCTTGCGTGGCTGGATCATGCTTCATCAGTGACAGCAAGGCATCCTTCGCGTCGCCTACGTGTGTCCAGTGCGCCCGTTTAACCTTGTTAATTTCCGCCTCATCGATGTCGATATGCGCCACATGCTTCGCTCCGGGCGCAAATGAGTCAGGGCGGCCACCGGCGACCCGGTCATCAAACCGGGCACCCACCGCGATGAGGAAGTCACAATCTTCCACGGCGTAGTTCGCACAAGCAGTGCCGTGCATGCCCAGCATGCCAAGTCCCAGTTCGTGCTTCAGGGATATTGCGCCAAGACCCATCAGCGTGGTCACCACAGGAATCCCATAGCGCTCTGCAAACTGACGCAATTCAACCGTTGCGCCAGCCGTGATGATTCCGCCGCCGGCATATAGCAGCGGTCGCTTGCTCCGCGCCAGTAGATCGAAAAATTCACTGCGCTTGCCATCTTCGAGAAGCGCGCCTTTGGCCACCTTTCGAGGACGGTCGGAGTAGCCTCGAAACTCCAAAGTGCCTTGCCCGTGGTAAGTGCCGGTCCAGTTCTGGATGTCCTTCGGCACGTCCACGACAACTGGGCCAGGACGGCCGGTGCGAGCGACTTCGAATGCGGTCCGCAGTGTCTGTTCCAGCTTCGCCGGGTCGGTAACCAGAAACACCTGCTTTGCGCACGCCGACATGATGTTAAAGACAGGCGCCTCCTGAAAAGCGTCACTGCCGATCATGGCACGAGGCACCTGTCCACATATGAGGACGACGGGGATTGAATCACCGTTACAGTCGGCGATCGGCGTCACCGCGTTCGTCGCTCCGGGACCGGACGTAACCATGAATACGCCAACTTTTCCGCTCGCGCGCGCATAACCAGCAGCCATGAAGCCGGCGGCCTGTTCATTGGCGGGTACAACGAGGTTGATCTGGCGCTCGGGATTTTCCGCGTGCATTTCGTTGAAACGAAAGACAGCGTCATACGTCGGCAAAATCGCGCCGCCGCTATAACCAAATACGGTGTCGACGCCCTGTTCGCTGAGTACGCGCAGGATGATGTCAGCACCCGACATCAATTCGCCGGCAAGCGGCGGTTTCGGGAGGGCTTCTAAAACAGGGTTCGGATTTCGGGTCATGACTGGTTCGCATGGAAAAGGGCGCCAACACTGTCAGCGGCCACAATCGAAGGGCAATTTCCCTTCCAACTCGAGAACAGCGTATGTTCCGTACCAGCTTATGGACGACTGCTCTAACGGGTTCTCCGTGCAAAGCGCTGCCCACCCAGCACTTTCTTGATGTGCTTCTGGAAGAATCGTGAGAAATGGTTTTACCCATTGTGACGATGATTGACGCTGCGCGCACGCCCAAGAAGGTTGCATATGGGCCAGAATAGGCTTCATTCTGGCCATCACAACGCCACTTCTGCCGCATCGCTTTCCAACAACATGCAAACGACCGCTGCTCGGGCGAGTTATTCGCACCCGAGCAGCTGAGATCCTGCATGCAGGATCATCCCAATCCGCCTGCGCCGTTACATCGCGAATGCACTCGAAACAAGCGCCGCCTGTCTCGCCACGTGTGCCGAGTGATAACCTGGCGCAGTCGATGCGGATGCAGGCGGCCCCGCATACCGCAGTTGCGCGGCCGAAGGCAGGATCTCACGCAACTGCGGTTCGATAGCGCCCCATGCACCCTGGTTACGCGATTCCTCCTGACTCCAGACTACCGTCTTCAGATTCGGATAGCGCGCAAACTCCGCGGCCAGTTGCCGGGACGGAAACGGATACAGCTGTTCGACACGGATGAGCGGTGTATCGGCAACGCCAGAGGTGCGGCGATGTTCGAGCAGGTCGAAGTACACCTTGCCCGAAGACACGATGACGCGGTCCACAGTCGACGCCCGCGACGGCTCGACCTGCGTATCGCCCAGCACCTCACGGAACGCGCCCTTGGCCAGGTCGTCGAGCGTGCTTACCGCTTCCGGATGACGCAACAGTGACTTGGGCGTCATCACGACGAGCGGTCGGCGATCGAAGACAGTCGCTTGCATCCGCAGTAAATGGAACAGTTGCGCAGGCATCGTTGGTTGGACGACCCGCATGTTGTCCTGCGCGCAGAGTTGCAGATAGCGCTCCAGCCTCGCCGACGCGTGCTCCGGTCCTTGCCCGTCCTGCCCATGCGGCAAGAACAAGGTCAATCCGCTGAGCTGCCCCCACTTCGCGGCACCCGCGGCGATGAACTGATCGATCACAACCTGTGCGCCATTCGCAAAATCGCCGAACTGCGCCTCCCACACGACAAGCGCGTTGCGGTTCGCCGTCGAGTAGCCGTACTCGAAGGCCAGCACGGCCGCCTCAGACAGAATGGAGTTCGTCACGGTAAACCTGCCTCGTGCCTCGTCAATGTGTTCGAGCGGGATGTACACGCCGTCCGACCGGCTCGTCCGTCTCTGGTTGTGCAGAACGGCGTGACGGTGACTGAATGTCCCCCGCGCGCTATCCTGCCCGCTCAACCGGACATCCACCCCCGCGCCGAGCAACGAGGCGAATGCCAGGTGCTCGCCCATTCCCCAATCGATCGGCTTACTTCCGGCCGCCATCTCGCGGCGCGCGGCCATCATCTTGCCAACCAGCGGATGGAGTTCATAACCGTCGGGAATAGTCGATATCTGCTGCGCCAGCGCACGTACCTGCGCGGGCAACGGTGGGCCATAGGTGACAGGGCCGGAATAGTCCTCGAGAAGCTTCGGCCAGGCTGGTATTTCGTCTGGCCCGACGGATGCCGCGGGCGTCTCGCTCTGGCGCGCAAGCTCAAAACCGTCGCGGCTTGCATTGACGTAGTCGTCGGCCTGTACGGACGTCACCACGCCTTCCTGAATCAACCGTTGAGCGTAAATGGTCCTCGCACCTGGATGGCTGGCGATCGCGCGATACATGAGAGGCTGCGTGATGCTGGGTGTGTCCTGCTCCTGATGCCCATACTTGCGGAAGCAGACGAGATCGATCACTACGCTACGCTTGAAAGCTGTGCGATAGTCGAGCGCGAGCCGCACCGCCATGGCCACCGCTTCGGGGTCGTCAGCGTTGACGTGCAAAACGGGTGCCTCGATCATCTTCGCGATGTCCGTGCAGTAGAACGTCGAGCGCGTATCGCGCGGATCCGAAGTCGTAAATCCGATCTGGTTGTTGACAACGACGTGGACGGTTCCGCCCGTGCCGTACCCACGGGTGTACGTTAGGCTCAACGTCTCCATCACGACGCCTTGCCCGGACATTGCCGCGTCGCCATGAATTTCGACGGGCAGCACGTCACTACCGTCCTCCGAGCCCAGAGCATCCCCTTTGGCACGTGCCATGCCCTGCACAACCGGGTTGACGATTTCCAGATGTGAGGGGTTGAATGCAAGTACGACATCCACCGGCCCGTCGTTCGTCTGCGTGACACTGCTAAAGCCCTTGTGGTACTTGACGTCGCCTGCTGGAAGATGGTCCCCAACCTTCCCGTCGAACTCATCGAATAGCGCGCGCAGAGGCTTGCCGACAATGTTCACCAGCACATTCAAACGTCCACGATGCGCCATGCCCATCACCACCGAGCTCACCTTCTTCGATGCGCCATAGCGCACGAGTTCGTCCAGCAACACGATCAACGATTCCCCACCTTCCAGCGAGAATCGCTTTTGCCCGACGTAGCGGGTGTGAAGATACTTCTCCAGTCCTTCGGCGGCTGTCAAACGCTCGAGAATCCGATTTTTCTCCGCTACTGAAAACGAAGGCTTCGCGCGTGTTGACTCAAGCCGCATCTGCCACCAACGCCGCTCGTTGGCATCGGTCAGATGCATGAACTCGGCGCCCAGCGTGCCGCAATACGTCTGTTCGAGCGCCGCGACAATGTCGCCCAACGTTGCGTCTTCATCAAAGAAAAACGTGTCGGCTGTGCTGAATCGCGTAGACATGTCTGCCACCGACAGGCCGTAGAACGTTGGCGTGAGTTCGATCGAAGCCTGCGGCAACGTCCACAGCAGCGGGTCCAGTTTCGCCTTGCGCGTGCCGGTCATACGGTACGCCGCAATCAGCGACTGTACCGCTACCTGTTTTCTGGCGATCGCAAGACCGTCATCGAGCGTCATCTCCGTGACCCGCGACCGCTTACCCAGATCGACGAAGGTGGACACGACAGGAGCGTGTGGTTGGTCATCGCGATCGCTCCCGTCGATGGCGGGGGTTGCGCTCAATGCATCGAAATAAGCGCGCCACTCATCCGGGACCGACGCTGGGTCAGCCAGGTAGAGCTCGTATTGTTCCTCGACATAGGGGGCGTTTCCCCCGAATAAGAAAGAGCTTTGAATTTTTTGCATCAGCATGATGAATCCGTCCTCGATTGGCGTCAGGTCCGCACTTCGACCGTGACATGTCGTGAGGCGGCTGTAACCTCATCCGGGCAGCCGCATTGATGGGATCAAGAATAGAGAGTCGGCACGGCAACTGGAATGCGTAGATAGCGCCGCGCCTGGCCAATCGGGATCAGATTTGGGCCACGTGGCCGCTGATCGAATTCGTGCACGAATCCTTACCAGCATGCTTGGGTTGCATACCCATTCACCATGTAACAAGTGACTTTCAGCACAGGCCATTTATCTCGCCACGCTCCGCTTATAAACTCGCTCGCGCATAGGATAAATTTGTGTAACGAGTCGGCAGGCATGCCGATCACAGGACGGCGCGGAATCGTAGCAACGGCGGCGTGCTTACAATCAATGAGGGTCACGGCATGAAAGTCGCCATTGTCATATTCGATGGTGTGCAGGCGCTGGATGTTGCCGGCCCCCTGGACGTATTCGCGGAAGCAAACACATTTCTGCCTGAGCATCAGCGATATCAGGTCTCCCTCGTAGGCTACGAGGCTGGCATCGTGTCCTGCTCGAACGGGATGGGACTCTCAGTTCCTCACGGCTATGCGGATTTCGACACGCCATTTGACCTGCTGTTGATAGCAGGAGGGCCGCAGTTGCCTGATACCCCGCCACGAAGCGAGTTTCTGAAATGGCTGCAAGACCAGGCGCGCGGCGCAGCACGCTTCGGCTCCGTTTGCAACGGAGCATTCGTGCTCGCGCACGCCGGGCTGCTTGACGGTAAGGATGTGACGACCCACTGGGCCGATGCGGACCGTCTCACTGACGAGTTTCCGCAAGCTCGTGTGCAGCCCGACAGGATTTTTATCCGTGACGGACGCCTGTTTACATCCGCCGGCGTGACGGCAGGCATCGACCTGTGTCTATCGCTCGTGTCGGAGGACTGGGGGCACGAGCTTGCGGTGCGGGTTGCAAAACGTCTGGTCGTCTACATCCAGCGGGATGGCGGACAGTCTCAATACAGTCCTTACCTCGGTGTGCGGAAGGACCATGATCCGATCGTCGGCAAGGTGCTCCGATACGTGACCGAGCACATCACCGATGCGCTATCGATCGAACAGCTGGCGAGCGCAGTTTCAGTCAGCCGACGTACCTTCTCGAGGCTATTTGCGAAGTATGCAAAGGTGACGCCGTCCGCGTTTGTTGAACAGGTTCGTGTTGACACCGCGAGGAAGCTGCTCGAGGAGAGCGATGCGCCTCTCAAGACTGTGGCGTTCAATTGTGGTTTTCACAGCGCGACGCATATGCGCACGATTTTCTTCCGGCGGCTTAACGTAACGCCCAGACAGTATCGCCAGCGATTCCGTGGTGCGGCAGGCACGCAAGCACCGGTGAGCGAACAACCTCGTGTCGCTGAGATAGCCTGATGCCGCCCACTCGGCGGCTTGAATGTATTTCATGAAAAGGCCAATACCGTCCGTGACTCGCTCCGCTGCACTTCAAAGTCTTCCTGATCTCCTTGAACCGGGTTTATCGGTGGTCTTTTGCGGAATAAATCCGGGCGTCCTTGCGGCATCGACCGGCCGCCATTTTGCCGGCCGAGGCAATCGGTTCTGGAGGACCGTTCATCTGGCGGGCTTTACTCCTGAACAGATTGATCCTGAGGACGATCGCACTCTCCTGCAGTATGGTTGCGGCCTGACAACCGTGGTCTCGCGTCCAACCGCACGAGCGGACGAACTGTCGCAATGGGAGTTCAAAGCGGCTGCGACGGAATTCGAGCAGAAGATTGAACGCTATGCGCCGCAATGTGTTGCCTTTCTCGGGAAGATGGCGCTTTCCGCCATGTTGGGCAGGCCCGACATTCACTGGGGCTTGCAACCGGCAACATTCGGCGGCGCCCGCGCATGGGTGTTGCCCAATCCCAGCGGCCTGAACCGGACATTCAGCCTCGACGCGCTGGTGGCTGCCTACCGCGAACTTCGTCTTGCAGTCGCGCCGGCTGATTCGGCCCTTCACGATATTTCACGTCAGTGAAATTTGTTTTGTCCTACGAACGGACAGGACTCGTTTCCGGGTGAGCTCGTTGTCCTCGTAGCGACAACGGCTTTGGCCAGATTTCCACACGGAATGGCCTGATACGCGACCTGTATCGGCTTTATGAATGCCCACCCGTCTCCTAGAATTGATCAATCCATTGCGCGGCAGCGATACGGTAACGAGTCGATTGGAATGACTATGGGAAAAACCACAAAGTCATCGGATTGAGCTTTTTCGCGGAGCATTTTAGGTCTTGGCGAGCACCGGGCGTGACAGCGAGATTTCCCGATGGAATGCCCCATTAAACACTAGTAGCCGGACCCTTATGAACACCGCCAATCCAAGCCCAGCTGGAACGGGAGAACCGAAGCTCGCGGAATCGTCGGCGCCGGTCTCTGTACGGGAGACAGAGACGCCGGCACAGCAAACCCCCATAGAACCCACGCTGCCACTCCGTCTCGCAATCGGCCTGATCGGAATGTTGCTGGCGTCGCTGCTGGCAATCTTGAACGAACAGGTCACCGCGGTGGCGCTGACCGATATTCGTGGCGCGTTTTCGATCGGACGTGACGATGGGACCTGGCTGACCGCTCTCTTCGAGGCGACCAACGTGGCCACGATGGTATTTGCTCCGTGGTTCGGAATGACGTTCACGCTGAAGCGATTTACGATCGGCGCCGTGCTGGCCGTAATGTTCCTTGGATTCCTTTGTCCCTTTGCGCCGAACCTGCAGACGCTCTATTTGCTGAGGGCACTCCAGGGCGTAGCGGGCGGATGTCTGCCTCCGATGTTGATCATCGTGGCGCTGCGTTATCTTCCCCCGAAAATCAAGCTATACGGACTTGCCGGTTACGCACTGACTGCGACCTTCGGCCCTGCGCTCGGCGCGCCTCTCGCGGCCTTATGGACCGAATATGTCGGTTGGCAAATGGCATTCTGGCAAATCGTGCCGCTTGGTTTAGTGAGCTGCCTCGCAATCTACCAAGGACTTCCGGCAGATCCCACCAGGCTGGAACGGTTCCGTTCATTTAACTGGAGCGGATTCATACTGGGATATCCCGCTGTCGCCATGCTCGTCATTGGCTTCCTGCAGGGTGAACGCCTTGACTGGCTGGATTCTACGTTTATCTCCACGATGTTTTTGGGCGGCGCGCTGTTGTTGGTGGCGTTCCTTGTCAACGAGTGGTTTCATCCGCTGCCGTTTTTCAAACTTCAACTGCTTTCCCGAAGAAACTTCGCGCACGGGCTTCTGACACTGGTAGGCGCGGTGACGCTGCTGGTGGGCGTTGCCGCCATACCCGGTCAATATCTCGCACAAATTCACGGCTACAGGCCGCTGCAAACCACCCCGCTGTCTTTGCTGCTTGCCATTCCCCTGTTAATTACGCTACCCGCGACCGCCGCCGTCCTGAACCTCCGGCATGTCGACCACCGCTGGGTTATGGCCGTTGGACTTTCGCTGATGGCCACCTCGTGTTTTATGGGGAGTTTCATGACCTCCGAGTGGGTTCGCGAGAATTTTTACTGGCTTCAGTCGTTGCAGATCCTCGCGCAACCGATGGTGATCATGGGGATATTGATGGGCGTAACGACAGGCTTGCCGCCAACGGAGGGGCCGTTTGCTTCGGCCATGTTCAACACGGTCAAAACGTTTACTGCCGCCGCGGCAACCGGTTTCATCGAAGGGCTGGGTACTACGCGCGAGCATTTTCATTCGAGCATGCTTGTAGACCGCCTGGGCAATAACGCGCTGGTTACAGGCCAAAGCATTGATGCAGTTCATGGTCTCGGCGAACTCGCACACCGGATCCACGAGCAGGCCGTCGTCCTGACCTCGGCAGATCTCTATCGCGTGATGGCAGGTATAGCCGTCGCCTTTCTTCTGGTTATTCCGGTGTTACCCGTGCGTATTTATCCACCCTGGAGCACTACGCCGCCCTCTTCCCACTAAGCGTCGATATATATGTCATCCGCTACCCGATTTCCTCCCAGAACAATTCGTCTTGCCGCGTATGTGGTGATACTGGGCGTCGCCATATGGGCCGGCATCAGGCTGTTTGCAGACTCAAATAGCGAGACCACCAATGATGCCTACGTGACGGCCGATTTCACGCTGGTAGCGCCGCGTGTTGCTGGCCAGCTTTCAGCGGTACCTGTAGACGACAACCAGCAGGTGAAAGCCGGACAACTACTGGTACGTATCGATGATCGTGACTTCCGCGCCGCATTGATGAGCGCGCAGGCCGACGTGGCGGCAGCAACCGCGTCGGTCGCGAACTACGATGCCGAGATCGCGCGGCAGCCCGCGCTTGTCGACCAGGCGCGTGCCACGCTTCGGTCAGATGCAGCTTCGCTTGAGTTTGCGCGAGCGAACGCCTCGCGCTACCAGAACCTCTCGCAAGCCGGTGCGGGAACGACGCAGGAGCAACAGCACGCTACGAGCGCGCTGGCCGAGCAACTCGCGCAGCAGTCCCGCAACCAGGCCGTTTTCGTGGCGACCGAGCAGAACCTCGACGTTCTGCGCACCCAACGCGACAAGGCTGCTGGCGTGTTGGCCCACGCCGAGGCCGCGCTCGAACAGGCGAAGCTCAACCTGTCCTATACGGAGATTCGCGCGCCCATCGACGGCAAGGTGGGAAGACGTTCGGCGCGGGTCGGCTCATTCGTTACACCCGGCGCGCCCCTGCTCGCAATCGTCCCGCTGTCAGAGGCCTATATCATCGCCAATTTTCAGGAAAACCAGCTCGCCAGGATGCGATCCGGTGAAAGCGTGCGCATCAAGGTCGACAGCTTTCCGGGCGTGGTGATTCACGGACACGTCGATAGCCTTTCGCCCGCGACGGGCGTGAGCTTCGCACCTATCGCGCCCGACAACGCAACGGGCAACTTCACGAAGATCGTCCAGCGCGTGCCGGTCAAGATCACCATCGACCGTGGCCAGGAGGCCGCTTCTGCATTGAGCGTGGGGCTCTCTGTCGAAACGGAGGTCGCCGTCGGCAAGCATGCCGATATGGCGATCGCAGGGGTCGACAAGAAATGAAAGCGAGCGAATTCTCCCTCCGCGAGTTAGCGCTGTTTATCCTGGCGTGCGTCGCGATGACAGGCTGTACTGTCGGCCCGAACTTCGAACGTCCGCAGACGAGCACACCCGACGTGTTTAACCGCACCCAGTCTGCGCAAGCACCAAGCAAAGCGGTCGAATCCGAATTCAGTCCGCAATGGTGGACGCTGTTCAACGATCCCATTCTGGATTCACTGGAAAAGCAGCTGGCCGATGCAAACCTTGACGTGGCGGCAGCGTCGGCACGTCTGCGGCAAAGCCGGGCCGAGCAACGGATTGCGGGTGCCGACGAATATCCGACGCTGGATGGCGCCGCATCCTATGACCGGGAGCGCGGAAGTCCGAACGGTATTCTGTCGTTACTCGGCGTCACCCCGACGGGCAATCAGGCGCAGTCGGCTTCGGGCGGCACGCCGCTTGGCGTGGCGCCGTTGCCGGGCGCCAAAGGCTCACCGGCTTACAACCTCTACCAATTCGGCTTCGATGCATCGTGGGAACTCGACATCTGGGGCCGGGCTCGACGCGGTGTCGAAGCTGCGACGGCGATGTCCGATGCCTCCTACGAGGACCGCAACGCGATTCTATTGTCCGCACGCGCTGAACTCGCACGAGACTATATTCAGTTGCGCGACACCCAGGCTCTCCTTCAGATTGCGAAACTGAACCTTGAAATCGCCCACGACACCACGAAGCTCACACAAACCCGTGTGCGCGAGGGCGTCAGCACGAATCTGGACGTGGCCAACGCCATGGCACAGGCGGAGTCGATCGAAAGCCTGATCCCGACGCTCGAATCGCGTTGCGAAACCACGATCAATGCGATTGGCGTACTACTGGCCGAGGAACCAGGCGAGCTACAGCAAACGCTCGGCGAGCCGCATGACGTGCCGGCGCTGCCTGAGCAGGTACCCATCGGCGTTCCGTCGGAGCTGGTGGAGCGCAGGCCCGACATCAGAAAAGCCGAGGATCAACTAC
This sequence comes from Paraburkholderia sediminicola, assembly GCF_902859805.1. GTDB lineage: Bacteria > Pseudomonadota > Gammaproteobacteria > Burkholderiales > Burkholderiaceae > Paraburkholderia > Paraburkholderia sediminicola. The sequence goes on from NZ_CADIKC010000006.1 coordinate 329,776, forward strand.
ACGCGGCCACGGCGACGATCGGCATGGCGAAGGCCGACTTCTATCCACGCATCTCGCTGAACGGCAGCGCAGGGTTCCAGAGTCTTCAGCTCACGAATCTCGCCGACTGGGCGTCTGGCCAGTTTGTCGTCGGACCGTCGATCACACTGCCTATATTCGAAGGCGGACGCCTCAAGGGAACCCTTCATTTGCGGGAGGCGCAACAGCAGGAGGCCGCGATTGTCTACAAACGTACTGTACTTGAGGCTTGGCGAGAGGTAGACGATGCGCTCGTCGTTTATGACGCTGAACAGCGGCGGCGTGATCGCCTGACGGCGGTCGTTAGCCTGAACCAGCGCGCGCTGTCCATTGCGCAGCAACGGTACAAGGCAGGGGCGGTCGACTTTCTTGACGTACTGAACGTACAGAAGCAGTTGCTCGACGCGCAGAGCAAGCTTGAGCAAAGTAAGGCAGACGCCGACGCCAATCTGATCACGCTTTGCAAGGTGCTCGGCGGCGGATGGGAATCAACGTATGCGAGAAAGGACGGTCTTCATTGACAGAGGCGCGTTGGGTAACCGGTGAGCGCTTTATGTAGTAACCGGTGACGTGGCATGTAGTCGTTGTAACTTACCGGCCGACTGCCACCGAAGGATCGAACGCGCGGAAATGGACGATGACCGCCTCAGTTCGACCCTGATCCGGCCTTCACCGACTGATACTCGGAGTGGCCGCTCAGGAAAGGAGAACGAACATCATCGATCTCTCCATGTCGATGAAAACCGCATAGTTACAAAAGTCCGAGTCCACTGCGCTCAAGTTCAGGTGATTCAGTCGTCGCGTAGGTGACAATGCTGTCCTTGCAAGTTGGCGAAAGAAGGCCGACCAGCGTATTCCCGTGCCCTGCACGTTGCAAAATCGCGCCAACACCGCTTCGAGCGCCCTGCTCCACCACGCCTCGCCGAGGTTTGCCGCGATAAGAGGTGTTATCACCGCAATCCGCAGGGCCAGTCCTGCAAGCCACCCAACCCTTCAACCCATCAACCGTCCCCAGCCGCCGCCCATCCCCTCTGCATCGCCCCCACCAACTGCTTCCACAAAAACTCCGCCGCAGGCGATAAACGCCGGCCAACCCGACGTATCACCTGGCTGCTGAAGTCGCGTGCAATCGGATGATCGATCTCCAGCGCAACGAGTTTGCCGGCATCCAGATATTGCCGCGCGGCATCGGTCGACATAAACGCGACGCCAAGACCGGCCGCCGCGATCGCCTGCGCCGCAGCGAACATATCGCACCGGTAAGCCGGCGTCAGGCTGAGCCGCTCCGCGCGAATAATCGAGTCGACATACTGCTGAACGCCGAAACGCGGCGGCATGAAAATCAGGCGGGCATCGGCAAGCTGCTCGAAGCGGATACGCTGCAGTCCCGCCAACGGATGCCGCGGGCTCACGAACGCGCAGAACGGCGCGGCGCGAAACGTACGCGAGCGTATCGCCGGATCCCTCGCTCCGCCCGCGCATAGACCAAGATCGACCTCATCGTTGCGAACCATCGCGATGATTTCGGACGTTGCGCCCGTATGCAGATCGACGACGATATCCGGAAACTGCGCGCTAAACCGCTCGAGCACGATCGCCATCAGATTACCGACAAAGCCCTCGCCGCAGCCGATGCCGATCCGTCCGCGCCGCAGCCCCCGATAGTCCTCCAGTTGCACCAGCATCTCCGCATCGCGGCGCCGGCTTTCGCGAAAATGATCGACGAGATTCAGGCCGATTTCCGTGAGCGCCACGCGCCGGCCCTGCCGCTCGAGCAGCGCCACACCGTGCGCACGCTCCAGCTGCGTCACCTGCCGGCTGATCACCGACGCATTGATGCCGAGCGCGTCCGCCGCCGCCCGCACGCCACCATGCACGGCGATTTCATGCAGATAACGCAGGCTGCGCGGATTAAGGGCGCCGGTTTGAGGGATATCGGTGTCATTTGACATGCTTTCTTGAGTGTTGACATTCAAGTCAACATTATCGACTGAAAGACGTCATTGATCGCACGTTTTTGCAGCGAAATACTGACGCTTTGCTTTCCCTATGCACGTCAATCCAAATGCCCAATACCCAGCACTTTTGCACGCTCGACGACACCAGCGATCTGAACGATGAACTGCGCGGCATCCGTCACCGCTTGCACCAGCACCCTGAGCTGGCTTATCAGGAGTTCCAGACATCGGATCTTGTCGCCGAAGCGCTCGCAAGTTGGGGTTACGAAGTCACGCGCGGTCTGGGCGGAACGGGCATGGTTGCATCGCTCAAGTCGGGAACGGGGTCGCGAGCCGTTGCGGTACGCGCCGATATGGACGCCCTGCCCATCACCGAGGCCACGGGGCTGCCCTATTCCAGCGTTCACCCGGGCAAGATGCACGCATGCGGTCACGACGGTCACACGGTGATGGTCCTTGGTGCAGCGCGGCATCTGGCGCGTACGCGCCGCTTTGACGGAACCGTCCATCTCGTCTTCCAGCCAGCGGAAGAAATCGGCTCGGATAGCGGCGCACAACGCATGATCGCCGACGGTTTGTTCGAGCGCTTCCCTTGCGAGGCCATCTTCGGCCTGCACAACCATCCTGGCGCACCGGCGGGCACGTTCATGTTCCGCAGCGGTCCGTTCATGGCCGCGTGCGATACCGTCGACATCACGATCCACGGCCGCGGCGGTCACGCTGCCCGCCCCCATCTCGCCACCGATCCGCTCGTAATCGGCGCAGGGCTTGTGACGGCGCTGCAAACTGTCGTGTCGCGCAATATCGATCCGATGCAACCGGCCGTGGTCACGATCGGTGCGTTCAATGCGGGACACGCGCCCAATGTGATCCCCGAAACGGCGCGCCTTCAACTGAGCGTGCGTTCGTTCGATCCCGAGGTGCGCAAGCTGCTCGAAACCCGCATTCGCGCGCTCGCCAATGCACATGTACAAGCGCACGGCGCCAGCGTCGATATCGACTATGTGCCGGGCTACCCGGTGCTTGTGAACAGCGCGCAGGAGACTGAGTTCGCGCTACAGGTCGCACGAGAACTGGTGGGCGACGAACGCGTGGTCGACGGCTTCGGTCCGATCGCGGGCAGCGAGGACTTCGCCTATTACCTGCAAAAGAAGCCGGGCTGCTTCCTGCGCGTGGGCAATGGCAAGGACACGCCCATGCTGCACAACGCGAAGTACGACTTCAACGACGACAACCTGACCGTCGGCGCCGCATTCTGGACGCGGCTGGTCGAGCGGTTTCTTGCGTCGAAAGTCTAAGCGCACCAGAGAAAGCGCAGACAGAACCATCATAAAACCACCTACGGTGAGGACCTAAACCATGTCAACCCAGCCTCTTACGTCGTCCGGCACGATCGCGGTTTCGCAGACCCGCATTGTCGTGGCGGCCGTCATCGGCAATCTGCTCGAGTTCTTCGATTTCACGGTCTACAGCTTTTTTGCGCTGACCATCGCAAAGCTGTTCTTTCCGTCGCAGGATCCGGTCGTGTCGACGCTGCTGGCGTTGTCGGCGTTCGCGATCGGTTTCGTGGCGAGACCCGTCGGCGGCTTCGTGCTCGGCCATTACGCGGATAAGCGCGGGCGCCGGGCCGCGCTCACGCTGACGATCTTCCTGATGGCGGTCGGCTCCGCAGCAATCGGTCTCGCGCCGACCTACGAGACGATCGGCATTGCCGCGCCCGCGTTGATCATAGTAGCGCGCCTCGTGCAAGGTTTCGCGCAGGGCGGCGAGTTTGGCGCGGCCACCGCGACGCTGCTGGAAACGGGTTCGGCAAAAGGGCGTGGCTTTCGCGCGAGCTGGCAACTGGCGAGCCAGGGCGCGGCCGCGCTGCTCGGCTCGGGCATGGCTGCGTTGCTCACCTATCATTTGACCGGTCCGCAACTGCTCGACTGGGGATGGCGCGTTCCGTTTCTGGCGGGCACGCTGATCATGCCCGTGGGCGTGTATCTGCGCCGTCATATCGTGGACGACGAGCCCGTCAAAACAGAGCGCTCGCGCTTCGAACCGGCCCTCGTGCGCAAATGGTTTTTGACTGTCTTTGCGATCATGGGCATGACGGTCGCGACCTACGTGCTGATGTACTACATCCCCACCTACTCGATCCAGTATCTGAAGATGCCGCCCAAGCTGTCGATGCTGGTCTCGATCGGTGCGGCATGCGTGTCACTGCTTATGTGCCCGATCTGGGGCGCGCTGTCGGACCGCATGGGTCGTAGAAAACCGCTGACCGTGTTTGGACGCGTTGTGCTGATTGCGCTGCTGTACCCCGCGTTCTGGTTGATGAACCAGTTTCCGACGCTGCCGGTCGTCACCGGCCTGATCGTCCTTCTGATGTTCTTCTACACGATGGGATCGGCGCCTGCGTATGCGCTCATGCCGGAAAACTTCCCGAAACACGTGCGCGCAGGCTATCTGGCAAGCGCGTATGCCGTGGCGGTGTCGGTGTTCGGCGGCACGGCGCAACTGGTCGTCGCGTGGCTCATCAAGGTGACGGGCAATACTATGGCGCCGGCCTGGTACATGATCGCGTGCGTCATCATTTCGCTCGGCGCCGTGATGATGCTCGAAGAAACCGGTGGACGCGATCTGGCCTGATTGTGCCGGGGAGTTCGGCCCTGGAAACCAGGGCCGGCTGGAACAACGAGTGGCAAAACGAGTGGCGGACGTTTTGCAGCGCGATCAGGGCGTGGCTGCCCTGATCCTTCGCCCCTCCTCCTGGCCCGCCCCGATCACGAGCCCCGCCTCCGCCAGCAAACGCCGCAGTCCCAGCTTCGGATAATTGCGGTCGACAGCCCGCACATCGGCACGCGTTTCCTCGATGATCCAGTCGCGCACATCCGCTGCCACTGGACGCAACGGCCGATTCTCCGGCCACACCAGACAGCAGCGCCGGTTCGTTACGATCAACTCCTCCTCGGCCGGCAGCAGCGCGCCCTCGAGAAGCCAATGCGACACCACGTTGAGCCAGCCGAGCGCGACGCCCTGCCCCAACAGCGCCGCCTGCACGACGATCGCGTAGTCGTTGAAACTCAGCATGCTCGCTACGTGCCGCCCGTGTGCCGCGAACGTGGCGAAGCGCTCATGCCAGCCGCGCTCGCCGTCGTCCATCACGATCACCGTGTCGCCGTGCTCGCGGCCCGTCTGCGTCGCGGCCGTCTCGTGATAGCGCCGGTTGCACACCGGCAGTAACGTCTCCGGCATGACGAGCACACTGTTCTCGCCGATCTCGTCCTCGCGCAAAAAGCGCATGCCGAGATCGACGTCGACTAGCGGCCCGCCGATTCGCCCCGAGATCAGTTGAAACCGCAAGTCGACATTCGGAAACGCCTGATTCAGCCGGCTCATGCGCGGCATCAGCCAGTGCGTGGTAAACGCGGTGGACACCGACAGCGTGACGGACTCGACGCCCGTCGCACGCGCCTCGATCTCACGTATTGCGCCTTCTATGCCATTGAAGCCTTCCGAGATCTTCCGGTAGAGGATTTTGCCGTTCTCGGTCAACTCGATCCCACCCCGCACGCGCTCGAAAAGGCGCACGCCGAGATGGTCTTCCATGCGCGCCAGCATGCGGCTCACCGCGGGCTGACTCACATATAACTCCTGCGCCGCGCGCGTGAAGTTGCCGCAGCGCGCGGCAGCTTCGAACACGAACAGCGCATTGGCGCTCGGCAGTTTTTTGCGAAGGTTAGGCATGACCTGATGTTATGCCTTATCCAACAATTTGGGAATTGCCGCCAATAATGACGCGGCCTATATTTTCCCTAACGCAGGCCTCTACAGCGAGACAGGACGCAATGGACGCACGAGCGAAAACAGGTGTTTCGATCCGATCGGCAGCGAAACGTTATGGCCCGGTCGTGGCTCTCGACGACGTGTCGCTCGACATCGCCCCGGGCGAATTCGTCTCGCTGCTCGGCCCGTCCGGGTCAGGCAAGACCACCCTGCTCGGCATTCTCGGCGGCTTCGTGCAGCCCAGTTCAGGCGCCGTGTGGGTCGGCGAGCGCGACATTACATTTGCGCCGCCGCACAAACGGGACATCGGCATCGTCTTTCAGAACTACGCGCTCTTTCCGCATATGAGCGTCGGCGAGAACGTGGCGTTTCCGCTGCGCGCGCGCCGTCAGCCCAAAGCGACGTGGGCAAAGAAAGTCGCCGATGCACTCGCGATGGTCGAACTCTCGGGCTACGAAAGCCGCGGCATCGGGCAACTGTCCGGCGGCCAGCGCCAGCGCGTGGCGCTCGCCCGCGCGATGGTCTTCGAGCCGCAACTGATCCTGATGGACGAGCCGCTCTCCGCGCTCGACAAGCAACTGCGCGAAACCATGCAGATCGAGCTGCGGCGGCTGCATCGCAAGCTCGGCGCGACGATCGTCTATGTGACGCACGATCAGCGCGAGGCGCTCACCATGAGCGATCGCGTGGCCGTGCTGAAGAACGGCCGGCTCGTGCAGATCGACACGCCTGAGCGGCTTTACGACCGTCCGTGCGACGCGTTTGTGGCGAGCTTCATCGGTGAGGCGACACTGCTCGCCGTGACACGCGCCGGCGACGATGCCGTGCGTCTCGGCGACACGATTCTGCGCACCGCGCATCCGCTGCCGCGCGGCGACAAACTGCTGCTCGCGGTGCAGACCGAGAAGCTCGTCATCGACGGCGGCGATCGGCGCGACGACGTGAATCGTCTGTCGTGCCATGTCACCGAGGTGCTGTACCAGGGCGAAAGCCTGCGCGTGTTCGCAACGCTTGCCGATGGCACGGCCATCAGCCTCAGACAGCCCGGCGGCCACGACGCGCGCCGGCGCATTCCCGAGCCGGGCGCACCGATGAGCGTCGTGCTCGATCCGCAGGACACGATCGTCGTGCCCGCCTGACTCCACTTTTTTGACCGCCCACGCCCGGACACGGGCATTCCCTCTTCCGATTCACAGCCCATTGCAAAAGGATGATTTCATGAAGCTCACCGATTTCAAGGTCCTGACGTTCGACGTCGTCGGCACACTCATCGACTTCGAGCGCGGCGTGCTCGCCTCCGTGCGGCGCCTCGGCGGGCCGGCCGCGAAGGACCTGACCGACGACCAGATTTTCGAGCCGTACATGCGCGGCCGTGCGACCCATCCGGGCCGCTCGAGCCACGAAATGGCGAACGTCTACCTGTCGCTGGCGAAGGAACTCGGTCTGCCCGACGACGCGCAATCGGCCGCCGCCTTCCAGCGCGACGTGCTCGAATGGCCCGCCTTCGCGGATTCGGTCGCGGCGCTCAAGCGTCTGCGCAAACACTTCCGCCTGGTTGCCATGACCAATGCGGACCGCGTCGCGCTGTCGGCCTACGCGCACACGCTTGGCGATCCGTTCGACGACACGGTCTGCTGCGACGAAACCGGCGTCGCCAAGCCCGATCCGCAATTCTTCGCGTACAACCGCGGCCGTCAGGCGGCATTCGGCTACAAGTTCGGCGAGATCCTGCACACCGCGCAAAGCCAGTACCACGACATCGGCGTCGCCACGGAACTCGGCTATGCGACCTGCTGGATCGAGCGCCGTAAAGGCAAGCGGGGCTTCGGCGCTACGCCGGTGCCCGAGGCTGTCACGACGCCGACGTTCACGTTCCCGACGCTCGCCGAACTCGCGGACGCCGTCGAAGCCGAAGCACGTCTCGCCGCGTAAGCCGATGCTCGCGCCGACGGCACGCCCCTCGCCCCTGCCCGACTCGCTCTGGCAAGCGCTCGTTGCCGCATCGCCCGATGCGGGCGCGGCCGTTAGCGCCGGTGCGCCGCTCACGCGCGATCTCGACGTCGAAGTCGCGGTGATCGGCGCGGGCTATTCGGGCCTCGCCGCCGCCTATGCGCTGCAAAGGCGCGGTGTCGGTTGCGCCGTACTCGACGCGAACGTGGTCGGCTGGGGCGCGAGCGGGCGCAATGGCGGCGTGGTGTCGTCAAAATTCAGGCTGTCGTTTCCCACGATCGACCAGTTGCATGGCTTCGATACCGCGAAGCGCATGCACCGGCTCGCGCATGAAGGCGTGCGGGTGGTCGAATCGCTAATCGACGAGTTCGGACTCACGCAGGCCCGCTTCGAGCATACGGGCAGCCTGCGCTGCGCGCACACCGAGCGCGCGCTCGCGGCGATCTGCGCCGAAGCCGACTGGGTGCGCGCGAAGCTCGGCGATACGTCGATGAGTGTGCAATTGCGCGCCGAAGTCGAGCACGAGACGGGTTCGAAGGGTTTTGTCGGCGGTGTGCTGAGCGCGGATGCCGGCACGATCCTGCCGCTCGAATATGTGCGCGGACTCGCGCGCGGCATAACGCTGCGCGGCGTACCGATCTACGAATCGACGCCGGTACTGCAGATGCACCGCGCGCCCGGCGATACCCATGTGACGCTACGCACACCAGGCGGTACGGTGCGCGCGAAGCAGGTGATCGTCGCGACCAATGCCTATTCGGACCTCACGCCGGCCACCTCGCCGTATCAGCGCGAACTCGTGCCGTTCCGCAGCGCGATGATCGCCACCGAGCGCCTGCCCGCTGAGCTCGACGCACGCCTGATGGTCGAGCGTCGCAGCTACACGGAAACGCGCCGCATGATGAAGTGGTTCCGCAAGGTGGACGGTCGCATGCTGTTCGGCGGCCGCGACGCATTCGGCAAGGAAGGCCAGACGACCGGCTTTGATGGGCTGCAGCGCGCGATGGTCGCGCTCTTTCCTGATCTCGCTGACGTGCGGGTGGCGTATCGCTGGTCGGGCTATGTCGGCATGACGTTCAATTCGCTGCCGCATGTCGGGCGCAGCGACGATGTCACGACCTTCTGTCTGGGGTATAACGGAGCAGGCGTCGCGATGGCCAGCCTGCTCGGACAGCATGCTGCCGCGCTCGCTCTCGGCGAGACGCCTGAGCTTTCGCTGCTCGGCGCGCCGGGTCTGCGACCCGTGCCGTTTCATTCGCTGCGTGCGCCGGGTGTGCGGCTCGTCGCCGCGTGGTATCAGTTTCTCGACGCCGTAGGTGCATGATGACGACCGCCAAACGGATGCTCCAAGGACACTCATTGATGCAGGCCACCGAGTCCGATCCTGCCGCGCGCTACCAGCGCCGCGAAGATCGCACGATGCTTCTCCTGATGGCGCCGGCGCTCCTTGTGATCGTCGTGCTGCTCGTCGTGCCGCTTGCCTGGCTGTCGTGGCAGTCGATCTATCACGACGGCTTCACGCTCGAGAACTATCGGCGCATGTTCTCGGGCGCCTACCTCGAAACCTTCCTGCTCACGTTCAAACTGAGCATCATCGTGACCGTCATCACGCTGGTGCTCGGCTATCCGGTGGCCTACTTCGCGGCCTCGGTGTCACCGAAGCTGAGCGCGCTTGTGCTCGGCATGGTCATCCTGCCGTTCTGGACGAGCGTGCTCGTGCGCACTTACGCATGGCTCGTGTTGCTGCAGCGCACGGGTCTCGTCAACAAGGCCTTGATCGCCTCAGGTCTGATCGATCGGCCGGTGCAGCTCGCCTATAACCAGTTCGGCACGATCATCGCGATGGTTCATATCCTGCTGCCGTTCATGGTGCTGCCGCTCTATTCGGCTATGCAGAAAATCCCGCCGAATCTCTCGCAGGCGGGCGCGAGTCTGGGCGGCTCGCCGCTGCATGTGTTCATGCGCGTGTTCCTGCCGCTTTCGATGAGCGGCGTGTTCGCAGGCGTCACGCTCGTGTTCGTGCTGTGCCTCGGCTTCTACATCACGCCCGAGTTGATGGGCGGTGGCAAGTCGATCATGGTGTCGATGGTGGTGAGCCGCAACGTCGAGATCTACAACAGTTGGGGCGCGGCGAGCGCGGTGAGCGTCGTGCTGCTGATCTGCGTGTTCGCGATTTTCTATGCCGCGAGCCGCGTGGTGTCACTCGAAAAGACCCTGGGGGCGAAATGACAAAGCTCTCGTTCGGACGGATCGTCCTAGGCGCGGCGGTCGTGCTGATCCTGCTGTTCCTCATGGTGCCGGTACTGATCGTCGTGCCGCTGTCGTTCTCCGACACGCGCTTCATGACCTTCCCTCCGCCCGCCTATTCGCTGCGCTGGTATCACTCGTTCTTCGACAACCCCGCGTGGATCGACGCCGCGCGCACCACGCTGATCGCCTCAACCTGCGCCGCACTGCTCGCCACACCACTCGGCGTGTGCGCCGCCTATGCGATCCAGAACGGCACGCATTGGATCATGCGCTACCTGCGCACGCTGCTGATGCTGCCGTTGATGGTGCCGATCATCATCGTCGCGGTGGGCGTGTTCTTCGTGTACTCGCAGGCCGGCTATGTGAATACGCTCGGCGGGCTGATTCTCGCGGATACGATGCTCGGGCTTCCGTATGTGCTGATCTCGGTCGGCGCCGACCTTCGCACCTTCGACCGCACTCAGGAGATGGTTGCACGCAGCCTCGGCATGAATCGCTTTCGCAGCTTCATGGCGGTGACGCTGCCGCAAATCAAGGCGAGCGTGATCTCGGGCGCTGTGTTCGTCTTCATTCAGGCGCTCGATGAAACGGTGGTCGCCCTCTTCGTGTCGGGCGGCTCGAACCAGACGCTGACGCGCCGCATGTTTGTCACGCTGCGTGACGAGATCGATCCGACCATCGCCGCGATCAGCACGATGCTTACCGCGCTGACGCTGTGCCTTGTGATGATCGTCGTGGTGAGCCGGCGCTCCGGCGCGGCACGCGCCTGAACTCCTTCTACTCACCACTCACATGACCAATGCACTGAAGTTCTATATCGACGGCGCCTGGGTCGAGCCGTTGGGCACCGTACGCCTGCCCGTGATCGATCCCTGCACCGAAGAAGCGTTCGCCGAAGTCGCGATGGGCACACCCGCCGATATCGATCGCGCGGTTGCTGCCGCAAAACGCGCGTTCACGTCGTTCTCGCAGACCACGCCTGCAGAGCGTCTCACGCTGATCCGCCGCATTCTCGAGGTTTTTCTCGAACGTCACGACGAGATGGGCGACACGATCTCGCGCGAACTCGGCGCCCCGCGCGCGATGGCGCATGCGTGGCAGGCAGGAATCGGGCGACGGCATCTCGACGAATTGATCCGTACCTGCGAAACGTTCGAATGGCAGCGCAAAAAAGGCACCACGCTCGTCAATCACGAGCCAGTGGGCGTCGTTGCGCTGATCACACCGTGGAACTGGCCGATCAATCAGATCGTCTGCAAGGCCGCACCCGCCATCATGGCCGGCTGCACGATGGTGCTGAAGCCCAGCGAAGTCACCCCGCTCAACGCGCTGCTGTTCGCCGAGATTCTGGACGCCGCCGGCGTGCCGCCGGGGGTTTTCAATCTTGTGAACGGCGATGGGCCGACCGTCGGCGCGGCGCTTGCAGCGCACCTCGATGTCGACATGGTGTCGTTCACCGGCTCGACGCGCGCGGGCATCGAGATCGCGAAGCTCGCGGCGCCGACCGTCAAGCGCGTGCATCAGGAGTTGGGTGGCAAATCGGCCAACATCCTGCTGGACGACGTCGACTTTGAAGCCGCCGTGACGGCGGGCGTCAACTCGTGCTTCAACAACAGCGGCCAGTCGTGCAATGCGCCGACGCGCATGCTGGTGCCGGAGGCGCGTCATGACGATGCGGTGGAGATCGCCCGGCGGGCGGCAGAAGCACATCGCGTCGGCCCTGCAGACCACGAGCGCACGACGATGGGGCCGGTTGTCAGCAGCGTGCAGTTCGAGCGCGTGGAACGGCTGATCGCGATCGGCATCGACGAGGGCGCGCAAGTCGTGGCTGGTGGCCTCGGTCGTCCACAAGGTCTGGAACGCGGCTATTACGTGCAACCGACTGTGTTCGCGAACGTGCATCCGTCCATGACGATCGCGCGCGAAGAAATTTTCGGCCCCGTGCTCGCGATCATGCCGTATCGCGACGAAGAAGACGCAATCGCGATTGCGAACGACAGCCCCTTCGGTCTCGCGGCCTATGTGCAATCCGCCGATCACGATCGCGCGCGGCGCGTGGCGTTCAGATTGCGGGCGGGCAGCGTGTACCTGAACTATCCGTCGTGGGACGCGGCCTCGCCTTTCGGCGGCTACAAGCAGTCGGGCAACGGACGCGAATACGCCGAGTGGGGGCTCGAAGCGTTTCTCGAGGTGAAGGGCATCGTGGGGTATGGAGACTGAGGCGACTAAGGCTACTGTACTTAGGACGATTGAGCGGCTCTGCCGCTTGCCGGGCCAGCGCGGAGCTTCAGCATGACTATTCCGGCCCGGCGCAGCGTTCAAACCCGGCCACGCAGCATATCCGCGATGCGCTCCGCGATCATGATGGTCGGAATATTCGTGTTGGCGCACGGTATCGACGGCATCAGCGACGCATCGCAGACGTAAAGCCCGTCCACGCCATACACGGCGCCCCGCGCATCGCAGACAGCGAGCGGATCGTCCACGGCGCCCATCCGGCAGGTTCCCGACGGATGCCAGGTGCCGCCCACCGAACGCGTGACGAATTGCGTCAGTGCACGATCGTCGGCGAGCAAATCCTTAAGCGTTACGCCTTGAGTGACCACGCGCCGCACGAGCCATGCGCGAAACGGTCCCGCGATGTCCAGCAGCGCGCTCAGCACGCCGCGTTGTAACGCATTCCACGCACCCGGCACGGCCACACTCGCGACACGCGGTGAATAACTCGAAGGCAGGTGTGTCGTGCAATGTTTCGCCATCATCGGATCGGCCAGCGTTTCAGCGCCGAAACGCAACGCCCGCTTCAGGCGTTCGAGATCGCGAGCATCGGACAGCATGTTGAAATCGACAGCGGGTTCGCTATGCGGACTCGCCGACTGAAGCGTCACCCGGCCGCGCGAGTACGACTTGTTCACCCAGAAGAAGATCGTGCCGAGACGATAGCCGACCGAATGCCAACCCGAGCGCGACAGGATCGCGCCGTGCATGTCGCCAGGCACGCTGCCGTGAACGCCTGACGAAAAGCGCACGATGGCCTGTTCGTGATGCTCGTCGGGAAACGGTGTGCGAGCGGTCCGCGGCAAAACTGCGGAAACAGCGATCGACGGATGCTCCATCAGATTGCCGCCGACGCCGGCCCGGTCCGCACGCACTTCGATACCGAACGCGGCGAGCTCAGCGGCCGGCCCGATGCCGCTTCGCATCAGCAGCGCAGGACTGTGGATCGCGCCGGCGCAGATGATGACATGCGCAGCGCGCAGTTCTTCGCTGGCGCCATCTCCGCCATCCCTGCCCTCGCTGCCGACGATGCGCGCACCGACTGCACGCGTGCCGTCGAATATCACGTGTTCGACGAGCGTTCCGGTGCGGATCTGGAGGTTCGAACGGGCGCGCACAGCATCGTCGAGATAGCAGACCGACGTCGGGATACGCTCACCGGCCTCGCTAACCGCGATCGATCCGATGAACGTGCCGTCCTCCCATGCGCCGTTCTGATCGTCGCGCCGCACGTGACCGCGCTCGGCGAGCGTGCCGAGCACCGCGCGCACGAAGGGCGAGATCTGCGCCCACTTTGCGCGCTGGATGCGGACCGGACCGCTCTTACCGTGCAGTTCGCCGTCGAAGTCGCAATCGGATTCGAGTTTTCGGAAGTACGGCAGGCAGGCATTCCAGTTCCAGCCGTGTGCGCCGAGCGCGTGCCATTCGTCGTAGTCGGCGGGCGCGCCGCGATTTGCCATCAGCGCGTTGATCGCCGAGCCACCGCCGAGCAGGCGCGCCTGTTCGTAGCGTCGTGTCGTCGCCGACATGCTCATACGCGCTTTCAAACGCTGCCAGATGTTCGCCGTGTCGAGATAAGCACGGCCGGGATACCGGCTGCGCACGGCTGCAGGCATGTCTGTCTGCGAGATATTGCGGCCGGCCTCGACGAGACAGACGGTCTTGCCGGCGTCTTCGGACAGGCGCGCAGCGAGCACACAGCCAGCCGACCCGCCGCCGAGAATCAGATAGTCGATCACATTCGATGGTTACGCGGGCGTTAAAACGTGCGCGCGAGCCTGGAAGCCCACGCGACCAGACAGGCCTGCGCCTTTTACTGCATGAACTTGAGCCAGCGCGCCTTCGCCTGAATGCCGGCGTCCGAGGCCCACCACTCCTCCGACATAAGCGCCTGCTTCGCCGCGTTATCTGGCGAGCTCGGCAGCTCACTCGCGCGTTTCGCGTCGATCTTGCCGGTCTTGAAGGCAGCCGGATTGCCCGGACCATAGTCGATGTACAGCGGCAGGTTCGCCTGCAAGTCGGGCGAGACAGCGGCGTTGACGAATTTGATCGCGTCGGCGAGGTTCGGCGCGTTCTTCAGCACGCACAACTGAGTGTTCTGCAAAATGCCGTCGTTGAACGTGAAGTCGATATCGGGGTTGTCTTTACGCACGGCGCTCGCGCGGCCGTTCCAGATCATCGTCATGTCGACTTCGCCGTCGTGCAGCAATTGTGCCGACTGTCCGCCCGAGGTCCACCAGACGGTCACGTCCGGCTTGATCTGTTGAAGCTTTTTAAACGCACGATCGACATCGAGCGGATAAAGCTTGTCGCGCGGCACGCCGTCTGCCAGAAGCGCGGCTTCGAGTACCGTCTGCGGATCGTTGCGCAACGCGCGCGTACCGGGGAATCCCTTCACATTCCAGAAATCGGCCCAGCTCTGCGGCACTTTCTTTAACGACTTCTTGTTGTAGCCTATCACCGTCGAATAGAACTCATAGGCGACTGAATACGGCGTGCGGTATTTCTCGGGCATCGCCGCCCCATTCGGAATCTTCGAGAAATCCAGCTTCTCCAACAGACCTTCGTGGCCGCCACGCAGGCAATTGGACGTCGGCGTATCGACTACGTCCCAGATCGGCTTGCCGGTTGCGGCCTGAGCCTTGATCTGCGGCCACGCATCCGGGATGCTGTCCTGGTTCACCGTAATGTTCAGCAGTTTCGCAGCAGGATCGAGGATCGCCTTGGTCTGCGCTTCCTGATACGTGCCGCCTTGAGAAACAAAGGTAATCTTCCCCGCAGCAAAAACAGGCGTGAGACACGCAGGCACCAGTCCCGCGACACCAAGAATCAGAACCGCCGCCAGCGGGCGCAACATGGGCTTCTTGATCACGACTTTGTCCTCGAAAGGGTTAAGCGAAAGAGATCATGGATGTAATGCGCATTGAGCCCAATATAGTGAGTCTATTTAATGGCGACAACGCCGCAATTGTTGTGGTGCCCATGACATGACGTTATGGGTCTGCCGCTTCAGTCCGCGGCTTCCGTCCGCCGCGATGATGCTTGAAGCAACGCCCGCCGCCGGACCCGCGCGATCTCAGCTCATCCAGTACTTGTCCGGGATCCTGCGATCCGCTTCGGAAAGGAACGGATTGTCGAGGACGAAGACCTTGCGGCTCGCGAGGTCGGAACGGACCAGCCCGTCCTGAATGTAGGGATGCGAGTTGAAAAGCCGCATAAACGATCCGTCGAGATACGCCTTCTCCAGCCCCCTGTTAATGGTCTGGGCCAGGCTTGCGTGTTTCGTGGAGACGTAGAAAATAAAGTCCGACCGGTATTTCAGAAGCAATCGCTTCTCGACGACAAGATTCCGATCCCTGTGTCGCGGCTCGTCCAGTTCCGCGAAAGCTTCGATGACACCGCGCGGAAAATAGTCCAGCCGGCCGCCCTGAACCATGTCGAACACGGTCTCATAGGGAACCGTGTCTATGTTCAGACCGGCTGCTCTCATGATTTTTGTGTCGATCCAGCCAAGCCCCTGACCACCCGTCAATGCCTTCAGATCGGCGAGGCTCCCCACCTTGTCGAAATCGGCCTGACGATCTTTTTGTATGACAAAAATCCGGTAACCGATCAGTCCGCGATTGATAGGAATCCGTACCACGTTCAAGCCGCGCTCAGCCTCAGCGTCGGTGCTCGTCCAGAGCAGATTGATGGCGTTGCTCCCACCAGCCAGCTCTGCCAGCGCGCGTCCCCGTTCCATCAGGACGTCAGCCTGCCGCGCCACGTAATCGGCGCCGGCCGCTTTCATTGCGAGGTCGAGCACCGCCAGGGGGAAGATCGCACGTGCCCGATCTTCGGGGCGGTAATGCGGGTAAACGATATCGAATGGATCAGCGGATGCTGCATGCGCACTGAGCGTCACGCCCGCCGCACTCAGTGCAGCCAATACAAAACGCCTGCGATGCATAGGTATAGTCGACACATGTGCGACTCGCCAGTACTGGCGCGGATCGCACAGAATCACGCCCGGTCAAAAAACCATCGTGCCACGATTCGTGTAGGCATACAAACTCATTTCACTCGCAAAGCATTACATGACCACGTGGTCATGTTCGCAGCCCTGATCACCACGCGCTCTTCAAACCAGCAATGTCGCGTGGACCGCCGTCCCATAACACAGCACCTCGGTGATGCCCCTCGCTATCTCGGTTGCGTCATACCGCATGCCGATGATGCCGTTTGCGCCCAGATCCGCAGCCTGCACAATCATGCGGTCGTATGCGTCCTGCCGTGCTCGCTCACACAGCGACGTGTAAAGGGTGATGTTGCCTCCGAAAATCGTCTGCAGCGACGCGCCAAGCGCGCCAACGACGGATCGGGACCGAACGATGATCCCGCGAGCGATGCCGAACGAACGCTCTATCCTGTGTCCCGGAAGGTCAAACGCTGTCGTCACCATGTGTCGTTCTATCATTGTCTTCTCCGTGCTCGATTGATCGCTTGCGTTTCATCGGGAGTGCTTTCAAGGCTCTTTATTGTAGCGAGGCACGTGCTGGGATTGCTGACTGGATAGATATACGGTAACGCGCCAGTCAGCCGGGCAATGCGGGCATCTTATGAACACCACGCGCTGCCCGGCTGAAACTGTCATGCAGCGAGTTGCGGCGCAGCAGGGAAGTCCACCGGTACGTGAGTCGTCGAGTGCAGGTAGTTAGTGACGGTCTTGTCACCGATCACGACGATCGTGTCGACCAGATTCGCCTTGGTCCAGCCCGCAGCGAAGAACGCATCCACAAGCGCCTGATCGGCATGCCCGCGGTTGACCGCGATGTTCTTCACCAGGCGCGCGAGCGCGTCGAACTTCGCGTCGAAACTTGCCTTGCCACTGCGGATTTCGAGAATCTGTTCGTCGGTGAAGCCGCTCATTTTGCCGATCATCGTGTGGGCGGCCAGACAGTATTCACAACCGTTGACCTGACTCACGACGAGGTTCACGATTTCGCGCGCTTTGCCGGCGATCGTGCTCTTCGCGTTCTGGAACGCGAGGTAATTGCCGAGCGCATGCTCCGAATGGGCCAGCGTTGCGTAGAGGTTAGGCACTGTGCCGAGACTGCTCTTGAGCTTGTCGAAGATGGCCTGGTTAGCCGGGGAAACTTCGTCGCGTGTCGGGACGTTGATGGCGGTCATGTGATGCTCCTGAGTAAAAAAGATGAATGAAGTCGAATGAAAAAACCGTGCGTCATTGCGCCGTATAGGCGCCGTCGACTGCAATGCTCTGTCCGGTGAGGTAGCGCGCCTTGTCGCTCGCAAGGAAGACGATGGTCTGGGCGATCTCGTCCGGAGTCGCCGCGCGTCGCGCCGGTATCGTCGCGAGGAAACTGGCCTTGCCCTCCTCGCTGCCGCCGGCAAAACGGTCGAGCATTTCGGTGGCAACAGGACCCGGCGCCACGGCGTTGACGCGCACGCCTGCGGCGGCGCCTTCGAGCGCCGCGCTCTTCGTGAGACCTTCAACCGCATGTTTGCTGGCTACGTAGACCGATGCACCCGCAATGCCCACCTGCCCTGCGATCGACGAGAGATTGATGATCGAGCCCGCGCCCTGCTCCAGCATCACGCGCATTTCGTGCTTGAGCGACAGCAGCGTGCCGAGCACGTTGACCGAGAACGTGTCTTCGTAGTTGGTCGCTGTCTGTTCGGCGATCGGCGCCAGTTGACCTTCCGTGCCTGCGTTGTTGACCGCCACGTCGAGGCGTCCGAAACGCGCCACGGTCTGCTCGACCACGCTACGTACTTCGGCTTCGAAACGCACATCGGCGCGCAGGAATTCGGCTTCAGCACCGAGCGCACGCAATTCAGCGGCAAGCGCCTGACCTGCCTCTTCGCGACGGCCGCTGACGACAACGCGGTTTCCTTCGCGAGCGAAAGCAAGAGCGGTAGCGCGGCCGATGCCGGTCAGCGCGCCAGTGATAAGAACGACGGGTGAGTTCATGTCCGTACTCCTTGGGTTGGGTTGCATCGAATCGCGTTTGCGATGACTGCACTTTGACTGAGTCCAGATTGGGGATATAGATGGTGTATGCTCATATGACTGATTCCATGCAGGAATATATTGAGCGAAAATGGACAAGCTGCAGGCAATGAAGACGTTCGTGCGCGTGGTGGAGGCCGGCAGTTTTTCCGCGGTCGCGCACGAGGCCGACACCACGCAAAGTGCCGTGAGCAAACAGGTGGCGGCGCTGGAACGCGAACTGGGCGCGCGGCTGCTGACGCGAACCACGCGTTCGCTCGCGCTAACGGAAGAAGGTGAACACTATTTCGAGCAGGCGCGGCGTCTGGTCGCGGAGATCGCGGAGGCAGAAGGCGCGCTGCGGCGCGGCGAGCAGCAACTGACGGGCTGGTTGCGGATCGCGGCGTCGGTCGGCTTCGGGCGCCTCAAGCTCATGCCATTGGTTCAGTCGTTTCTGGCAGCGCATCGGGGCGTGAAGATCGACCTGCGCCTGAGCGACGGTTTTGTCGATCTTGTGGAACAGGGGATCGACGTCGCGGTGCGGCTCGGCGATCTGCCGGACAGCAGTCTGATCGCGCGTCGCGTGGGAACGGCCCAGCGGATGCTGATGGCGCATCGCAGCTACGTGCGCTCACTGCCCAAAGGAACAAAAGCGCCACGCGTTCCCGACGATCTCGTCGAGCACAACTGCATCGTCTACACCGAACTGGCGATGCGCAACGCGTGGCGCTTTACGGCGGGGCCCGGCGCGACAGATCCGGTGGGAACCACGCGCATCGTGCGGGTCGAAGGCAATCTGCAAACCAACAGCAGCGAGGTCATGCGTGCCTCGGTGCTCGCGGGTATGGGGATCGGCTATTCGCCGACGTGGCTGCTCGATGACGAGTTAGCCAGTGGCGAAGTGCTGCGGATGTTGCCGGACTGGGACACGATCCCCATCCCGATCCATCTGGTGAGCCCGCTGGAGCGCCGGCATTCGGCCAAGGTGAAAGCGTTTGCTGAACATGTCGGCAAGGCGATGGCTCAGAGCTGAAAGCCGACACCACGCACGGGCAGACAGCGGCTCAGAAGCATCGAAACGTTTAGCCCACTACCGTGGGTGGGCCGCTGGCTCCGGAGCCAGCGGCGCGGTCAAACCATCTATCGAGCGTGATAACGGTCTGAGCGAGGCCTACGCCCCGATCACGTTCCGGCGTTCACGAGCGCCTTCGGCACAGCATGTTGCTGCAAACCCCATTTCGCCAGGATCTTCTGGTAGGTGCCGTCGGCGATCAGTTGATTGAACGCATTGGTCAGCGCCGTATTGAGCGCTGCGTTGTCCTTCGACATACCAAGCGCGGTGTACTGCGACAGGAACGGCTGGCCAATCGGCGCATACGCGTTCTGCTCAATCGAGTTCTGGTACGGCAAGGTTTCGCCGCCCTGCACCGCCGCATCGATCCGGTTCTGGCGCAACTGCATGCGCGCGTCCGACGAGCCATCCGTACCGACTACCTTGATGGGCGGCTTACCTGCCTTCACGCAATGCTCATTGCTCCACTTTGTGGTGTCGTTGACAAACGATGTGCGGCGGCTCGTTCCGACAGTCTTGCCGCACAACGCGTCCATTGTCGCGAACTCACCCGCACGCGCCTTCACCGTATAGAACTGTGGGCCCGTCGTGATGTAGTCGAGGAAGTTGACCGCTCCGCGGCGCTCGGGAAGATCGGTCATGCCCGACAGGATCACGTCGACGCGCTTCGTGGTCAGCGCGCTCATCATCTGGTCGAAGTTGGTTTCCTGCCATTCAAGCTTGACACCGAGCTTCGCGGCGAGTGCTTCGCCGAGATCAACGTCGAAGCCCATCAGCTTGTCGGTGGCCGGGTCCTTGTATTCGAACGGCGGATAGTTCGGCACGATCGCCGCGACGAGCGTGCTCTTGCCAATTGACGGAGCAGTTTGTGCATGAAGCAGCGGTGCATGCAGCGCCACGACGCCAACCACCAGGGTGAACCATTCACGCAAACGAAGGGACGCGTTCATAGAAACTCGCTTGTTAGAAGAATCTGAAAAGCGGGTCCCAGGCGGAACCCGCGCTTGTGTCATCTTGTGATCATCTTGTGATCAGGAAAGCACGGCCGAGATGAAATCCTGCGTACGTTTGTGTTTTGGTTGCCCGAGCACCTGATCAGGCGTGCCGGTTTCCACCACCTGCCCCTGATCCATGAAGACCACCCGGTTGGCTACCTCGCGTGCAAAGCCCAGTTCATGCGTCACCACGATCATCGTCATGCCGCTTCGCGCCAGGTCCCGCATCACCGCCAGCACCTCGCCCACGAGTTCAGGATCCAACGCCGAGGTCGGTTCGTCGAACAGCATCAGTTGAGGATGCATTGCCAGTGCACGTGCAATCGCCACCCGTTGCTGCTGTCCACCGGACAGTTCCACCGGAAACGCATCGCACTTATGAGCGAGCCCTACGCGCGTGAGCAACGAACGCGCCTCTTCTTCCGCTTCCGCGCGACGCCGTTTCAGAACCTGCACCGGACCTTCGGTCACGTTCTCCAGCACCGTCTTGTGCGGGAACAGGTGGAATTTCTGGAACACCATGCCGGTCGACAGACGCTGGCGCGCCACCTGCCGCTCCGACAGTTCGTGCAGCCGGTTGCCCACCCGCCGGTAGCCCGCCAGTTCGCCGTTCACCCACAGCGCCCCGTCGTTGATTTTCTCCAACTGGTTGATGCACCGCAAAAACGTGCTCTTGCCCGAGCCCGACGGCCCGATCACGCACAGCACTTCGCCTTTGGCCACATCCAGCGTGATGCCCTGCAAGGCCTTGAACTCGCCATATGATTTGCGCACGTCGACCGCGCGAACGATTGAATTCATGTCGGCTCCTTGTCCTGTCGTCACCGGCGCCTTCATTGCCGGCCCGAGGCACGTCCCGCCCCGCGGGCGTAGTGCCGCTCCACCCGCGACTGCGCGAACGACAACACCGTCACCACCACCAGGTACCAGACTCCGGCCACCATCAGCAGCTCGATCACCCGTGCATTCGCGTAGTAGATGTTCTCGGCGTTGTGCAGCATCTCCGCGTACTGGATCACGCTCGCGAGCGACGTCATCTTCACCATGCTCACCGTCTCGTTACCGATCGGCGGCACAATCACCCGCATTGCCTGCGGCAGAATGATCCGGCGCAGCGCCTGCAGCCGCGGCATGCCGATCGACTTGGCCGCTTCATACTGACCCGTGTCCACCGACAACAGCCCCGCGCGCACCACTTCCGACGTGTACGCCCCCTGGTTGATCCCCAGACCCAGCAACGCCGCGAGGAACGGCGTCATGATGTCCACCGTGCGAAATTCGAACAGGCCCGGAATGCCCATCGACGGAAACACCAGCGCCAGGTTAAACCACAGCAGCAGTTGCAGGATCACCGGCGTGCCGCGAAACAGCCACACATAGCCTTGCGCGACCGCTTGCAACACCGGATTGGATGACAGCCGCATGAGCGCGGTGATCACGCCGAGCGCCACGCCCAGCATCATTGCCAGCACCGTCATCACGATCGTGTTGACGAGGCCGGTCAGGATCGAACGCGCCGTCAGGAAGCGCGCGACGTAACTCCACTCGATCTGCCCATGCGCGAACGCCAGCACCACATACCCGATCACCGCGATGATCGCCGCCGAGGCTACATAACGGCCCCAGTAGCGGCGCCGAACATGCTCCAGATGCGAAATGTCGGTGACGTCTTCATTCGTCTCTGTCATCTGCTTCTGAGCCTCCGCGGGCAGTACCGCCCGATCGTTGGAAACGCTTACCATGATGGCCCCCTGTAGTCGGCCGCCCACGCAGTCTGCCGGTCGATCGCCGCGCGCAGCCGGGTGATCTGCTCTTCCACGCGAGCCGGCGCTGTGCCGCCGTAGCCGCTGCGCGCGGCCACCGCCGCGTCGAGCGTGACGTGTTCCAGAACCGACGCTTCCAGCCGCGCATCCACCTGCGCCAACGTCGCCACTGACACCTCGCCCAGCTCGATGCCCTGCTCTTCACACGTTCTCACCAACGCGCCCGTGATCTCGTGCGCCTCGCTGAACGGAATACCGCGCAGCGCGAGCCAGTCGGCCACCTCCGTGGCGAGCGTGAATCCTAGCGGCGCCTGGCGGCGCATCTCGGCCACGTTCACCTGCATCGTGCGGATCATGCCAGCCATTGCCGGCAATACCAACTCCAGCGTGTCGATACTGTCGAACGCGGCGATCTTGTCTTCCGCCAGATCGCGGTTGTACGCGAGCGGCAGCGACTTCAACGTCGCCAGCAAGCCGCCAAGATTGCCGATCAGCCGCCCCGCCTTGCCGCGCGTGAGCTCCGCGATGTCCGAGTTCTTCTTCTGCGGCATGATCGAGCTGCCCGTGGCGTAGCCATCGTCCAGCACGACCCAGCCGAACTGGCGCGTCGTCCACAGGATCACTTCCTCCGACAGCCGCGACAGATTCACCGACAGCATGCTCGCAATGAACACGAACTCCGCCACGTGATCGCGCGAGGCGACCGCGTCGATCGAGTTCTCGCACGGCGCGTCATAGCCTAGCTCCACAGCCGACAGTTCTGGGCGCACGCAGATCGCCGAGCCCGCCAGCGCTGCCGCGCCCAGCGGCGAGCGCGCGCTGCGCCGGTCCCAGTCCACCAGACGATCGACGTCGCGGTAAATCGACTGCGCATGCGCCAGCAAGTGATGCGCGAACACGACCGGTTGCGCCGGCTGCAGATGAGTAAAGCCCGCCGTCACACTGCGGGTGTGCGCATCGGCCTGTTCGATCAGTGCGTTCTGCAAATCGATCACCGCGTGCGTCAGCGTGCGTGCCTTGTCGCGCAGAAACAGGCGCAGGTCGTTGGCCGCCTGGTCGTTGCGCGAGCGGCCCGCGCGCAGCTTGCCGCCGGTGGCGCCCAAACGCTGTGTCAATTCGCGCTCGAGGAACGTGTGCACGTCCTCGTCATCCTGCGACGGTCCGATCTCGCCTGCAAGGTACTGCGCTTGCAACGTGTCCATTTCGCCCAGCAGTTGCTGCAGTTCTTCCTCGGTCAGGATCTGCGCACGGCGCAGCTCCTGTGCATGCGCGCGGGAACCGGCCAGATCGTAAGGCGCGAGCCGGAAGAAGCTCGGGTCCGAGCGCGACAGCGCCTTCAGCGCCGCCGACGGCCCCGTCTTGAAACGCCCACCCCACAAACGCTCGATCGGTTCAGAAATGTTCATCGCTGCCAGCCCTCAGTTAAATTGACCCTACTGTACGTATCCAGTTTTTCTTCTTGTAGCGAGAATTAAATTCCGTTCAAATGAAATTTTTCTCAGCATCTCGCCCCACCTCATGCGAAACCGTCTGCCACCGCTCAATCCACTCCGCGCGTTCGAGGCCGCCGCGCGGCGCTCGAGCGTGGCCGGCGCCGCGCAGGAGCTGCACGTGACCGCCAGCGCGGTCAGCCATCAGATCCGCATTCTCGAAGAGTCACTCGGCGTCACGCTGTTTGTCAGATCAAAGGCGCGCGTGAAGCTGACGCGCGAAGGCGAGGCCTTGCTGCAGCCCGTCAAAAACGCCTTCGACATGATCGCCAACGCCGTGGTCAAACTGGACTCACCGGAGATGGCCGGCGATCTCGTCGTGTCCACGCCGCTGCTGTTCACGTCGCGCTGGATGGCCCGGCACATCGGCGAGTTTCTCGACCAGTACCCGGCCATCAATCTGAAAGTGATCCCCTCCAACGACGACCGCGAGGTGTATTCGCCGGACGTCGACGTATGCGTGCGCTACGGAGAAGGCCGCTGGCGCGATCGTCACGTCACGCTGATTACGCATCCCGCACTGTTTCCGGTGGTCAGCCCCGCCTTGATGAACGGTCCCAATGCGATCCGCAAGACCGAGGACCTCGCGGGCAAAGCGCTGTTTTGCGAGCACTCGGGATCGTGGATGCGATGGCTCGCACATGCATCGGCGGACAAACTCGAGGGCATCAGGATTCTGGAAATCGGCAATGCGCATATCGGTATCGAAGCAGCGATTCACGGTCAGGGCGTGGCGCTCGGCGACAGTTTCTCGGTGCGGGACGACCTGATGGACGGCACGCTGATCCGGCCGTTCAACATCACCGTCCCGTCTCGACACGCGTATTACCTGGTGTCCCGGCAGGAGTTGTCCGATACGCCGCTCGTGTCGGCGTTCGCCATGTGGCTGAGCGAAAACGTCGAGTGATCCGGCTGCTTCAATGATCCTTCGCACCGTTCATCGTCACCTGCTGAACCGCGCTCGATTGCAGGCCCCACTTCGCCACGATCGCACTGTAGGTGCCGTTGGCGACCAGCTTGTCGAGCGCGGCCCGCACCGCATCGCGCAGCTTCGGATTGGATTTCGCAAAGGCGATCCCTTCAGGTGAGGCGGCGAACGGTTCGCCAATCGGTTTGTAGGTGTTCGGTTCGAGCTTCATTGCGTATGGCAGGGTTTCGCTGCCCTGCACGCCCGCCACGATTCGCCCCTGCTTCAATTGCATACGCGCAGATGACGTGTCTTCCGTACCCACCACCGTGATCGGCGTCTTGCCGACGCAGTTCTTCACACTCCATGCCGCGGTGTCCGCCGGGAACGACGTGCTGCGGCTCGTACCGACCGACTTTCCGCACAGATCCGCCGACTGCCGGATCTCGCCGCCATGCGCGCCCGTCAGGATGTAGAACTGCGCGCCCGAATTCAGGTAGTCGAGAAAGTCTGCTGCATCGCGGCGCCCCGGCACGTCGCTCAATCCGCTCAGCACCATGTCCACTCGCCCGGTCGCGAGCGAGGGCAGCAACTGTTCAAACGCCGACTCCTGCCAGTCCAGCTTGACGCCGAGTTGCTTCGCGATCGCATTGCCGAGGTCGATATCGAAGCCGGTCAACTCGCCGCTCTCCGGGTCTTTGTATTCCATCGGCGGATAGATCGAGTTGACCGCGACCTTGATGACCTTGGCCTTGGCGATCGAATCAGGCAACGCTTGCGCATGAGCAGCAGCGCCGAAGAGAAATGTCGACAGGCAGACTGCCATCAAACGGGACGCAGCGCGCAGCGGGTTCGGCTTGGACATGGAGAACATACCTTTAAAGAATTGAACGCTTGTCATCAAAACTATTGAGTTTCCGTTGTGGCCTGTCGCGCTACCGCAGCACGGGTGTGGCCTCGGCATCGCCGCCGAGCCACGATAGAAGCGTGCGCGCGTCGGCGAGATTGTCCAGATCGAGTACGGCATCGGCAAGCGCGTTTGCCGACGTGTCGTCGAGCGTCATGGTGGCCAGCGCGTGGTACTTCGACAGCAGGTCTGCATCCGACAACGGATTGCGCGGATCGCCGAGCGGCGTGAGCACCTGGCGCGAGCGCGGCATCTCATCGGCGATCGTGAGCGTGACGATGGGTTCGTCCAGATCGGACATCGTCAGATCGACTTCGAGTGTGATGCGCTCCATCATCGCGGCCATGCGCGGATCGGTTCGCGCAGCCTCGAGATAAGCGGCAATTCCCGCGTGGCCATAGACCAGCACCGAAGCGACTGCATACGGCAAACTCATCTGCGACGAGGCCAGGTTGCGCAAGTCGCGGCCACCGCACATGCCTTCGACGAATGCGCTCAATCTGACGTGCACGCTGGAGAGCCTGTCCGGGTCAAATCTGATGTCACGCAGTAGATCGAGCGTGGCATCGACTGCCGCATGTGTGCTGCGGCACGATGCGTGTGGCTTGATCGAGCAACGCATGATCTTCCACGTGTCGCCCAGTTCGTGCAGCAAGGCTTCGGGCTTCTGCGTGTCGGGCGCGAACGCGTTGAAGAAGCCGCCCCACACGTCCGCGAATACCTGCGTCGGGCCACTGACGTTTTCACGCGCCAGCAATGCCGCCAGCAATCCACCTTCAGCCGCGCGGCCGGTGTGCATGCGTTTCGTTTGCGACGCGTCGTGAATGAAACCCCACAGGCCGCCGCTGAAGCTACCCGCATGGCCGAACGCCGCGCCGGTTTGCACGGCGTCGAGTCCAAGGAGGCGCGCGCTTGCCGCCGCCGCGCCGAACACGCCGCAGGTCATGGTCGAATGCCAGCCGCGTGCGTTGTGCGGCGAATATCCGCCGCACGCTTCGAGCACTCGTCGGCCAACGTCGTAGCCGAGCACCACGGCCGCAAGAAACTCTCGCCCCGACACCGGGCGCGATGAGCAGGCAAGCGCCGCGAATGCGGCGGGCAGCACGACCGCGCCGGAATGATCGCAGCCGCCGGAGTCGTCGAGTTCCAATGCATGCGCGGCGACACCGTTGACGAAGGCCGCGTTGCGCGGGCCGAGCGACTGCCGCGTGCCCCAGACCTGCGCGACACCGGGTCCGTCGCCGGACATGACCGCCCGCGCGCTGCGCGACTCGATAGCCGCGGCACCGGCCAGCGACGCGCCGAGCGTGTCGAGAATATGGCGCTTGGCCTTATGGACGACGGCAGCAGGCAGTGCATCGTTGGGTACGCCGGCGACGAATGCCGCCAGTTGCTCCGACAGCGAAAGATCACGCGCGCTCATCGTGCAGCCTCGCGATGCCGTGCAAAAACGTCGACCGGATGACCGGGTTCGTTACCGTCGACATTCTGGCGCCACCAGTCCGCCACTTCCGCGCCGGTCGCGAACCACACGTCGTCGTGCGAACGCATCTCCGCCAGCAACTCGCGCAACACATCAATACGTCCCGCTGTACCGATGAGCTCCGGATGCAGCCTCAGCACAAAGCACAAACCGAAGCGGCGGAACGCCGCGAAATCCTGCTTCCAGTTCGCCAGCACTTCCCGATATGAGGGGATCCTTGGCTGTCCAACCGGTACTGCAGGCGAGAGGTTATAGACGAAGTACGGCTCGTCTTCGAGTTCATAGTGAAGCGGCAGTTCGATCAGCGGCGGCGTGTCGCTCGCCATGACCCTACCAGCGTTCGCGTCGGCATCAGGCAGATGGAAATACGGCAGATCGTCGCCGCGCCATGAAGACGACCATGTGACGCCTTCGCTGCGCAGAAAGTCCGCGAAACCTGGCGCCCAATTGCCGGTGAAGGAACGAAAACCCTGCACGCGCCGACCGAGCGTGTCGACGAGCGCTTGCTGGCCCGCGAGAAACGCTTGCCGTTGCTGATCGAACGTGAGGGTGTCGAAGTTCTCACAGCGAAATCCGCTTGTGCCGATTTCGTGCTGCTGCGCGTCGATACGATGCAGCAAATCCGTGTGGGTTTGGGCAACGCGTCCGGGCAGGAACCAGCTCGAGCGGACATCGAACTCATCGAGCGCGTCGAGCACGCGATCCACGCCCCGCTTCGCCCCATAGCGCCAGACCGAAAGCGATTTCTCGCGACCCGCGATACGCGGCTCCTGAGTCAGGATGCCGTGTTCGTCGTTGAAGTCGACCGTGACGACCACCGCGCAGCGCGCGTTGTGTGGCCAGTGAAGTGCATTCATGCGCTGAACTCCTGCGCGTGTCCCGACGTATTGTTATCGAGCCACCATTGCGCGACGTCGCGGCACGTGGCGAACCATACGTCGCCTTGTGCCTGCATGTGATCGATCAGTCTTTCCAGTAGCGCAATCCGGCCGGGTTTGCCGGACACTTTTGGATGAAATAGCGTGGTCAGGCAAAGTCCGTCGCGATGCGAGCCGTCGAATTCACGGCGCCAGTTGTCGAGCGTCGTGTCATAGCTGGCAATGCGATCGAGGCTCGCCGGAAAATCCGGGTTGCGGTGATAAGCCAGCGACGCATAGTCGTCGAGCTCCCAGCGGCCCGGAATTTCAACCATGGGCTCGGCGATACCCTCGGCGTGCAGCAGATAAGGACGATCGTCGCCACGCATCGAACTCGAATAGCGCACGCCGGCTTCCATCAATACGCGAATTGTGTCCGGCCCCCAGTCGCCCGACGGCGTGCGAAAACCAACCGGCTGCATGCCGAGATACCTGGCGAAGACTTCCGCTGAGCGTTCCATCACGGCGCGTTGGCCGTCGCGATCCAAGGTCCAGAAGGCCTCGTGCCGGTACCCGTGGTAAGCGATCTCGTGGCCGCCCGCGATAATCGCCGCACATTGATCCGGCCAGTTTTCGACCACCCAGGCCGGCACGAAGAAGGTCGCCGGCACGCGCCGCTCGTTGAGCATATCGAGCAGACGGCCAAGCGCACGCCACGGGCCGTAACTGCCCAGGGTGAAATACGACGGGTTGGTCCAGATCGAACCGTTGAGCATCGCATCGCCGGTCGGGCCGTCGAGATCGAACGCGAGCGCGACGCAGGAACGGTGTCCTTCCGGCCAGCGCGGCGCGCTCAGAGTCAGCTCGCGCTCGATATACGCCATTCGGGAAACGTTGCCCGATTCCTCAGACGCACTTGCACCGTGTGCATGGCTTTGCGACGCTCGCATACCCTGTTGCAAGGGCAATGTGACGGTAGATCGGATCAAACGAAAACTCCCTTGAACGCATTGTTCGACACGGCGTCGATCCGGTGTTTCTGCCCGCTGGGTAAGGCAAACCCGATCCTTGGCGCTGGCCGCGTGGCACTCCCGGCGAGGCTGTTTCGGGTATGGAAATCCGGACTTGTTGAAGGGATTTAAGAACGCCAATTTTCCGGCCACAAACGGTAAAATCTCATGGTTACCATGCGAGTTGTGCATAAATGAAGATCGAACGTTATCCTCCCTTCAACGTGCTGCAAACCCTGCTGGTGGTGGCTCGTTGCGGCAATTTCACGGCTGCATCGCAACAGCTGTTTCTCAGCCAGAGCGCGGTGAGCCGGCATATCCAGCAGATCGAGGAGTATTTCGGTTGCGCGCTGTTCGTCAGGCACACCCGCATGGTCGTGCAGACTGCGGAGTGCCAACGGCTGGTGCCGATCGTCGAAGAATTGCTGGCAACCGCGCGCCGCTCGATGCACATCACCAACTCCGGCGGCCAGACCATTACCCTGCGTGTCACGCCCACGCTGGCGGCGCGCTGGCTGTTGCCGCGCCTGACCGACTTCTACGCTGAAGTTCCAGGTACGCAGTTGAATATCGACACCGCATGGTTCCTGCCGACCAATTTCGGTGAAGGCACGCTCGACGCCGCGATCCTGTTCGGAACCGGCAATTGGGAAGGACTGGAAGCCACCTGTCTGATGCGCGAGAGATTGACGCCGGTCTGCTCGCCGCAGATCGCCAGCGGCACACCCCCGCTCGTGGAACCCGAAGATCTGAAACACCACACGTTGCTGCATTCCAGCTTCGGCCGGCGCGGCTGGATTTTGTGGCTGCAGCAGGAAGGCAACCTTGCCGCACATACGTATCGGGAGCAGGTGTTCGACACGCTGGACCTCGCATTCAGCGCTGCGGCACGTGGGTTGGGTGTGGCGCTGGGGGATCTGAACCTGGTCGGAGAGAATCTCACCAGCGGCTCACTGGTGACGCCGTTCAGGCGAGTAGTGGAGACCGGGGCTGGATATTATCTGGTGCATCCGCCGCGCAATGAATATCGCGAGAAATTGAAGCCGCTTCTTCGGTGGTTGCAGGCGAGTGTTGCGGCGTAGTCCGCAGCAGTGCGCGTGTTTCACATGCACGCGGCATCGGTTCGGACAACTTGTCCGCACTGTCAGGAACCGCACCCTTCTTCATCTTTCGTGGCTAAGCCGCTACCTTTGCGACATGCAAACCGACCCCGGCTACGGGTTTGTGCATGCGCTGGTACGCCCTCGTAGCCCGTCTTGAATGGAGAACTCAGTATGTCCAGTACGTTCAGAACTTACGTCATTACAGGTGCAGGATCCGGCATTGGCCTGGCCACCAGGCAGCTACTCGAAGCACAGGGTCATCGTGTGATTGGCGCGGATATTCGCAATGCCGAAGTCGTTGCGGACCTCGGTACGCCTGAAGGACGCACTGCGCTCGTCGAGCAGGTGACGAGACAAAGCGGTGGTTCGATCGACGCCGTTCTCGCCGTGGCAGGTGTCGATATTGCGGGCCCCGCCACCGCTGCAATCAACTATTACGGCGCCGTGGCGACGCTGCAAGGGCTCCGGCCACTGCTGCTGAAATCGTCGGCTCCTCGCGCCGTGGCGGTCTCCTGGATTACCTCCGTCCATCCTCACGATGAGCAACTCCTGAACATGCTGCTCAACGGCACGGAAGAACAGGCATTGGAGCGAGCACGAGACGCGAGTTACGTCTACGCGACCACCAAGCGAGCGCTATCACGATGGATCCGGCGCAGTGCGATCAGTGCGGACTGGGCAGCCTCGGGGATACCGCTGAATGCGCTTGCGCCAGGACTCGTCAAGACCGAATTGCTGGCGCGACTTTTCGAAGACCCCGATAAAAAGCGCGCTGTTAGCGCCGGCACCCCGATGCCACTCGGCGGTCCGTACGAGCCCGCAGCGGCGGCCGAGTTCCTTGCCTGGCTCGCCAGCGAAAAGAACGGTCATATGACCGGCCAGACTATTTTCATCGACGGCGGCGCCGATGCGGTGATTCGTGGCGACTCGGTCTGGTAGATCGCTGGGCGATCTACTCCGGGAACGTTTTCGTTACGACATGCACCGCTCGTCTGCGATTTAACGCGACTTCTCGAGCGGCACGTGCTCACTGATGAAATCGATGAACGCTCGTAGCTTTGGCGTGATATGTCTGCCGGACGGCCACAACAGTTGAAAGGTGTTGTGGTCGGTCGTGTAGTCGTCCAGAACCGTCACCAGCCTGCCGTCATTGAGGGCGTCGCGCACCGTGAAGTCCGACATATAGGCAATGCCGAGACCTTCCAGCGCGAAGCACAGGCGCGCCTCATTGGTATTGCACGTCACCGTCGTGGCGAGTTGCGCTTCGGGTTCGTCGGCGTCGTGCCGCAGTTGCCAGACCTGCAGTTTGCCCGTGTTCGGCATGCGGAATTGAATGCAGGCGTGCTCGGCGAGTTCTCCCGGATGCGCCGGCTTCCCGCAGCGTTCGAAATAGTCCGGCGCGCCGACGAGCAGCATTCGGAAAGAGCCCAATCGCCGTGAGGTCAACCGGGAATCCTCAACGTCGCCACTGCGCACGACCGCGTCGTAACCCTCTTCGATCACATCGACCTTCCGGTTGTCGAAGTCGAGATCGAGTTCGATCGCGGGATAACGCCGCTGAAAATCGGCGAGCACAGGTAGAAAGGGCTCACTGATCATAGGCAAGCCTATGCGCAGCCGCCCCTTGGGGACCGCCGATGCCTCGGACAACTCGGCCTGCGCCGCGTCGAACTCCGCCAGGATGCGCCGCGCGCGTTCGAAAAACATCTCGCCCTCGGCCGTCAGCGTGACGCTACGTGTGCTTCGATGAAACAACCTGACGCCGAGACTCTGCTCGAGACGAGTCACGCTTTTACCAATACCAGAAGCGGAAATACCCAGAATGCGGCCGGCAGCGACAAAGCTGCGTGTCTCGGCGGCCTGAACAAACACATTAAGCGCAACGCTATCCATAGTCTCGCAGCATCCATTACGCGGACACATTGTCCGCTCTATCGGGAACTCTAACCTACTTAATTCAAGCCTGAAAAGCCGTTACTTTTGCATGGCAGGCACGACGCGAACGCTTTGCCTCGTAGAGGTCACGACCTCTATTTCCGTCGAATTGAATATGCAGCGGTAGCGCACCGCTGCCTGAACAGGAACGCATGATGACAACCGGACCCGACTTTTTCGATCTCGCACACAAGCTCGAAGACACACGATGGCAGTTACTGCTGAATGCGGATGCTAACGCGCTAACCGATCTTCTTTCCGACGATCTGCAATTCGTGCATTCGAGCGGCCTGAAGGACGACAAGACGAACTATCTCGACGCCGTCCGGGCGGGCACGGTGATCTACCGAAGCGCCAATAGCCGCATCGAGACCGTCGTGCCCCTTGGCGATGAATCGTTCGTCGCGAGCGGCGCTCTGAAAATGGAAGCAACGGTGCGTGGAACAGAACGGAGTCTCCATTCGCTCTTCATGGTGGTGTGGCGCCGCGAGCAGGAAACATGGCGGCTTGTCGCGCACCAGACTACCTTGCTGCCGGCTTGAGCCGTTAACTACGTTATCCAAAGGAACAGATTGTGAACATTTTTATTACTGGCGCCAGCGGTTTCGTCGGCGGCACTGTCGCTCGCCGTCTTCTCGCCGCAGGCCACAGCGTTCGTGGATTGATACGCGACGCAAGCAAAGCTGATGCGTTGAAGGCACTGGGTATCGAACCCGTGATCGGCAGCCTCGAAGACAGCAGTCTGCTGACGCGTGAGGCGCAGCAATCGGAGGGTGTGATTCATGCTGCCGACAGCGACCATCGGCCGGCGATCGAAGCCCTTCTCGAAGGACTGCGGGGCTCCGGCAAGCCATTGCTGCACACCAGCGGTTCGAGTGTGATCGGCGATGACGCATTGGGCAATCGCGTTTCCGAAGCTATCTACGACGAAGACACGCCGATGGTCGTCGAGCCAGTCAAGCAACCCCGTCGCGACATTGAACTGCGGGTGCTGGCCGCCTCCGCGGAAGGTGTGCGCGCCGTGGTGATCTGCCCGAGCAACATCTACGGCAGCGGCACTGGGCTCAATCCGCGCAGCGTGCAGATCCCGTTTCTGGTCGACGACGCGCGCAAAGGCGGTGTGGTGCACATTGTCGGACAGGGCGTGAATCGCTGGTCGAACGTCCATATTGAAGACGTCGCCGAACTCTATCTGCTCGCGTTGGAGAAAGCACCGGCCGGCGCGTTCTATTTCATCGAAAACGGCGAGGCGTCGTTCGGTGAAATTGGCGCTGCTATCGCGCGGCGTCTAAAGCTTGCGCCGGCTCAATCATGGACCGTGGAGCAAGCTACCGAGCGTTGGGGCAAGGTCCATGCGCACTATACCTTCGGCTCGAATAGCCGTGTGCGCGCGAAGCGTGCCCGCAAGGAGCTCGGCTGGACACCACGTCATACGTCGGCATTGACCTGGATTGAAGAGGACATGCCGCTATGAGCAAAGTCTGGTTCATCACCGGCAGCGCCGGTGGCATCGGCGCCGGCATTGCGCGGGCAGCGTTGACTGCAGGCGACGTCGTAGTTGCAACCGATCTCGACCTTGACCGACTGCAGCAGGTCTATGCAGCGAACGCAGCGCACGTTCTGACAGCGCAACTGGACATTCGCGACGCGGCGCAGGCCGAGGCTGCCGTGGAAGCCACGCTCACCCGTTTTGGCCGCATCGATGTACTGGTCAACAACGCGGGTTATGGTCAATTCGGACCCTTCGAGGAAATCGAGCCCGAGGCGATCGAACGCCAGTTCGCCACCAACGTATTCGGCACCTTCAACGTTACCCGGGCGGTATTGCCGGTGATGCGCCGGCAACGTGCAGGGCTCGTCATCAACATGTCTTCGAATGGTGGATTCAAAGGCGTTCGTGGCGCCTCGATGTATTCGGCCACCAAGTTCGCCATCGAAGGATTCTCCGAGGCTCTTGCGCAGGAAATCGCGGACTTTGGTTTAAAGCTCACCATCGTTGAGCCAGGCGCGTTCCGCACCGACTTTCTCGACGACCGTTCGTTAAAACGCGGCACGCACGCTCTGGATGACTACGCCGATTTCCGGGCCAAGGCCAATGCGGTGTTCGAAGCGCGCAATCACAACCAGGTCGGCGACCCCGACAAACTTGGCCGCGCGCTAGTTCAGCTCGCTAACGAAACGGACCCGCCGCTGCGCTTCGTCGCC
This sequence comes from Paraburkholderia sediminicola, assembly GCF_902859805.1. GTDB lineage: Bacteria > Pseudomonadota > Gammaproteobacteria > Burkholderiales > Burkholderiaceae > Paraburkholderia > Paraburkholderia sediminicola. The sequence goes on from NZ_CADIKC010000006.1 coordinate 363,716, forward strand.
GGAGCCGATGCGCTCAAGGTTGTAGACGACAAGCTCAAAGGCGTTGCCGTCGAGGTGGAGCGCTGGCGCGCGCTGTCCCGCTCCACCGACTTCTAAATCGCCCATCACAGGAAACATTTCATTCATGAATGTTCAAACTCTGGACTCAAGGCTCGATGCACTGGAGAGCCGTTTTGCTCTTGAACGGCTGATCGCTGAATACGCACAAGCCTTCGACAGCCATGACGAAAAACTTTTGCACAGCATATGGCATGAGGGCGCGCTTCTGTCGCTCGGCGACGCCTTCGGCAACTTTGAAGGTGTCGAAGCGATTCTCGAATCAGCCCGGCTGAACTGGCAGAAGATGCCCCACATGCATCACTGGATGGCCAACCCAATGATCGATATCGACGGCGATACGGCGACCGGCCGGGCTGCCGTCGATTGCCTGTGCACCCACGTCGAATTGGGTCCGGTGCAAATCAGCGGCCTCTACCACGACCGCTTTGAACGTCGCGACGGTCGCTGGGCGTTCGTCGAACGCCGTTTCGACCTTCATTTCCTCACGCCGCTCGTCAACTGGACACCGGTTGCGGGCAGCGAGAGCGTCAAATCGTAGGCGAATAAGTCACTAGCTGGCCTTCGGTGCTTTGTCGATCATCAACGACAGATGATCCAGGTCCTCGCGCAGCAGCGCCAACGCCTCGCTGACGGCGCTGCTGCCTTTCAATTGCCGTTTGGCCGGCCGCACGACCGATTGCACTGCGAGCTCCGCGATCGTGTCGGCGATCTCGATTGCGCTGCTCGCGCCCTCCGGCTTGTACCAGAACGCAGGCCAACTGCACATGCCAATGAGCGTAAACGCCGTGACCTTTGCGTCGACGACACGGAACACCCCGGCGCTCACCCCTGCTTCGATTGCCGCGGTAAAGTTGTTCAGCACCGCGCGTTTCGCATCTTCGTTCGCACGATAGGCGCGCTCGGGCAACTGCTGCTCGGTGCGTTGGATCACGCGGAACTCGTTGTAGTGGCTCAGAATCAGCATCGTATGCTGGTGAACCAGCAGACGCAGGCGCTCTTTCGGATCTGCGTCCGTCTCAGCCACTGCCTGGCTCGACAGCCGCCTTGCTCTTAATGTGACCTCCTCGACCAGCGCCGTGAGTATCTCGTCCTTGTTCTTGAAGTAGTAATAGACCGCAGTACGTGTCACGCCGAGCGCCTCGGCGATTTCCTGCATCGACGCACCGCCGAAACCCTTCTCGATGAAGAGCGCGGCCGCGGCGTTCAGTATCTGTTCTTTTTGTCCGTCAGCATTCACCTTTGCCACGAAACCACTCCTGATAGCGGTCGACGGCCAGAATGCCGCCCTACCGTAGTGTTGTGTTTGCGTGATTGTAACGCCCGGATTTGGCGTTCCGTACTGCCCTCGGCTATGCCTCTTTGTCCTGCGGATTGGACGTGTTGTGCCGGACCGGCACTTTTCACCCGGAAGCCGGGATGCGCTTCACGCGGCGCTCATGCAGACGGCCAAGGCTGCCGACAGCCACCGCCGCCAACACGGTCGGCACGGCTGACACGAGCAAGGTTTGATCGACGCTCCACGCGAGCGCCATCAACTGGCCACCGGCTAGCGGGCCAAGCACGGCGCCGAGTCTGCCGAAACCGAGCGCCCAGCCCGCGCCGGTAGCACGAGTCCTTGTCGGATAGATCGTGACCGCCAGGGCATTCAGGCCGGATTGACCGCCGAGAATGCAGAATCCGGCGAATGCGATGCACGAGATGGCGGCAAGCGGCACCGTATGGAAGTAACTGATGCCGACAATGGCGATGCCGCCGAGCGCGAAATTGGCAAACAACACCGCTGCAAAACCACGGCGATCTATCAACATGCCGAGCGCAAAATTGCCCACTAGTCCGCCGAGCCAAAGCGCCATGCCCGCCAGCACCGCCTTACTGGATGAATAGCCTGTGCCGCTCATCAACACGGGGATCCATGCCGCGAGGAAGTACGCGCACAGCATGTTGGCGAAGTTTGCGGCCCAAAGCAGAGGCGTGACGATTCGCCGGCCTTCGCTCAACAACATCGTAAGCGTGCCGCCGCCAGGTACTTTGTTCGCGGGCGGCACCATGGGCATGGCGGCGCCGGGCGCCACCCGGTGCAGCAGTAGCAAGGTACGAGGTGTTTGCGGGTGGCGTAGCAGGCAAAATTGCAGCGATTCAGGAAGCGCCGCGAACATTGAGAGGGACAGCAGCGCTGTGAGCAATGCGCCGGCGTAAAAAACACCGCCCCAGCCAAACGGCGTAATCACCAGAGCGGCAATCCCTCCGCCAACCACCCCACCGACGATGTAACCCGACGACACCGCCATCATCAAACTCACGCGGACGCGTGCCGGGCTGTATTCGCCTGCGAGAGCCATGGCATTCGGAACGATCGCGCCCATTCCGATACCCGCGGCAAAACGAATGCCGATCAGTGCGCCGATCGAGTGGACGAAAGGTGTCAGCACCATGCAAAGCGCGATCCAGGCAGTCGCCGCGATCAGCATCGGACGGCGGCCAATCGTGTCGGCCCATCCTGCGAGCATTAGCGATCCGGCGAACATCCCCAGCAACCCGGCCGCAAACACCGGACCCAACACGGAACGGCTGGCGCCCCAGGCTTTTATCAAGGCGGGAGCGGCATAGGCCATCGCCTGGACATCGAAGCCGTCGATCACCATGCATAACGCACATAAACCGAGCACGCGCCACTGCGTCGCGGTAATGGGTTTGCCGTCAAACAACGAAAAAGTGGTCTCTTCCCCAGGTGATGCCATGTCTGTCTCCTGACCTGATTTCTATCGGCGGTGCGGATGCCCGTAAATGGACGCACCGCTGCCGCACCACTCGTCTGTCGTTCAATTGACTTTCACATCTTTTATTTGACGAGTTTGACAAATACTGGGTAAAAAAATGAAGCGTACCGGTCGAAGCTTCAGTTCACCGGCTCACCGTAAAGCCGTTCGTATTCTCGAATGAACTCGGGGTCGCGCTCGCGCAGATCCTCATGCGTGACACGTCCGGTACGGCGCATATAGTCGTAGGTGAAGCCGATCGGATCGAGATGCAGCTTGTCGCCGACGTTTTCATACCAGTCAAGACTCTTTGCCGCAGCCAGCTGGAAGCGGTCCGAAGCGGAGCGGCGCGACGCATCGAAATTCGCGAATGCAGCCTTGATGTCAGTTGTGTGGGCAGACAGACCTTCGTAAAGCGCGATCGAATCTTCCATTGCCATACGCGTACCGGAGCCGAGCGAGAAGTGCACCGAGCGCAGCGCATCCCCAATCAGAATCATGTTCTCATGGTGCCAGTTCTCGTTTTTGACTGTGACGGCTTCAAACCAGGTGGACTTGTTCGACAACAGACCGTGTCCTTCCAGGTCGTCGGCGAAAACTTGCTCACAGAAAGCGCGGCTCTCCGCGTCGCTCATCTCGCCCAAGCCGGCGCGTGCCCATGTCTGTGGATCCGTTTCGATGAGAAACGTACTCGTCCGGTCGCTGTACGCGTAGCTATGGGCGATGAACACACCGAATCCGGTTTCGCGGAAGATTAGCGAAACGGCATGAAACGGCTTGCTGGTTCCGTACCAGGCAAACTTGTTGCGACGCTGCACAAAGGAAGGTTTGAAGGCATCCGCATACTGCGCGCGGGTCCGGCTGTTCACGCCGTCCGCCACCACTACGAGATCTGCCTGACGCAATGCGCCCAGATCGTCCACGCGAGCATTGAACCGCAGATCGACGCCCGCCGATCTGCATTCGGCATGTAGAAACTGCAGCAAGGCAATGCGGGCGACCCGCGAAAAGCAGTTGCCATGGATCGGCACATGCAAGCCGCGATGGACGATTTCCATGTGCTCCGAACGCACGTGGCCGGCGGTAAACCGGCGGAAGAACTCGGGATCCGATTTCTCAAGAAACGACAGCGCAACATCAGAGAACACCACGCCCCAGCCGTAAGTTGCGCCGGCGTCGTTCTGTTCATAGACCCGGATCGTCCATTCCGGAAAGCGTCGTTTGACCAGATACGCGAAAAACAGCCCACCCGGCCCTCCTCCTACGATATTGATGTCCATCCTCAGCCTCCTGTTCTGGACGTTGAAGCGTGCGCGGCGGTTTCGGCTTCGATAGCTTCGGCAATGATCCGGCGCATCGCCGGTTTGTCGACTTTGCCAACCCGTGTTACCGGAAACGCGTCCACGATTTCAATCCGCTCCGGACACTTGAACTTCGCGAGCCCCTGCGAGGAGAGGAATTCGATCATCTGCGGGATATTGGGCGCGGCGTGTCCTTCACGAAGAATCAGAAACGCACAGCCCTTTTCTCCGTAAAACGGATCGGGCATGGCCACCAGTTTCGCGTCGAGAACAGCGGGATGACGGCTCAGAAACGCCTCGACTTCTTCCGCACCGATCTTCTCGCCACCGCGATTGATGTTGTCGCGCAGGCGCCCTTCGAACGAAAAGTAGGTCACGCCGTCAATGACATGCGCGCGCATCATGTCCCCGGTCCGGAAGAAACCATTCGACGTAAAGGCTGTGGCGTTGGCCTCCGGTGCGTTGTAGTAGCCTCTCAGGCTGGACGGACCGCGAAAACACAACTCACCGATTTCGCCGGGTGCGACGGGCGATTCGTTGTCGGCATTGAGCAGAACGATTTCGTCATGTTCGCAACCCGAGCGTCCATGCGTTTGATGACGAATGAATGCCTTGACTGCCGGGCCCGAGCCGATCAGCAATCCTTCGGTCGTGCCATACAAATTCGAACTCGGCACGCCGAGGAAGGCCTCGAGGCTATCGGCGCGCGTGAGGCAGAAAAACAGTTTCAGCGAGGATAGGTCGTAGTCGAGCACTTCAGCACAGGCCATGATCTGCGGCGCGACCGGTCCGATCGAAACAGCATGCGTCACGCGATGCTGCTGGATCAATTCCGCCATCCGTACGATATCGACTTTTGGCATGAGTACGGTGGTTTGCCCAAGGGATATCGTGGGCACCAGCGCATACAGATGCGCCGCGTTGTGAAGCAAAGGCAGTGACCAGATCAACGTGGCGTGTTCACCTGCCTCCACGTGCCTCGCCCACGCTTCGGCATGCGCGAGGTATTCCGCGTGAAAACGCGGGATGATCTTGGGCACGCCGGTCGTGCCGCCAGACAGCTGGAAGCTCAGAACGTCTTCCGAGCCGATGTGCACACCGTTCAGAACGGCCTGTGCCTCATCCAGCGAGATCGACTCCAGCAAGGCGGACATCGAATGCGTCCCCGTTGGCGCGTCGCCGCGTGCGACGACAAGGTGCCTGAACGACGGATGCTCGACGCACATCTTCTGCGCAAAGCCGACCTGATCGAACTGCCCCACGTCGGCCTGCACGAAATACGCTTGCGGCAACGACAGGCTCGCCAGCTTGCCGATCTCGACCTCGCGATACTGCGGCAGCGCGCAGACCGGAACAATGCCGCTCTTGTAGCATGCACACAGCGCGAGAGCGGTGTCGACGGTCGTCCCCATCTGAAACACGGCACGTGCTCCAGGTTCGAGTCCGAGTTTGAGCAATGCCGCGGCCAGACGGTCGCTTTGTTCATCCAACTCGCGAAACGTGATACTGCGCTCGTCGCTGATCAAGGCCAGCTTGTCGGGAAGGCGTCGTGCCGTCGCTGCAAGCGCCTCGCCGAACGTTCTGTCGACCCACGCGCCGACCTGAAAATAATGCTGAGCGACCGACGGCTCGCAATACGCGACACCTTCGAGCGGATAGTGAATACCTGCCATGTCTGTCTTCTCCAGTCGACGCGTTCTTATTGTTCGACGATGCGAACGCGGTCTTTGTCAAACGTATCGATACGCCCGCACAAACCGCCTGTAAAGAGGCCATACCAGATCGCCGGTTTCAGACCCAGCTCCCTACGGTTGAATTCGAGTGCCTCGTTCGATTCGATCAGAAAGTAGCCCGGCGACGGTTGCGACACGCGATATTCGGAATTGCGCCGCGCTGCATCCACCAGGCTCGCAAACTCTGCCAGCGCCGGCACGAAAATGCCCGGACCGTCGCTCTTTATGCCGCATTGCTCACTCAACAGTCTGCCCTTTTCCTGCCATACAGTATCGATCTCCTGGACTCGTCCTGCACGGTCGCTGGCGATCTGCTCCGCCGTGATCGCCGCCTCAAGTGTTAGTGCAGCATCCCGTGCGTCCAGCGATTGCAGTTCGCGCAGCTTGACGGTGATCTCGATGAAGTAGCCGTTGGGGTCGCGAAAGTAGATCGATTCGATCACTTCGTGCTGAGTGGCCGACGAGACTTCGACACCCTTCGCTTCGAGCATCTCTTTCCATGCGAGCAACTTTTCCGGGCTGTCGGTCAGCCACGCGGTGTGCGTCGCGTCGAATACGTGATCGTCGGGTGTGGGCGGCATCAAGGGACGTTCTTGCGGCCGCGGTTCGCCCAGATAGTAGAAAAAGGCGATCGTGCTGCCATTGCCGCTATCGAAGAAGAAGTGAAGAAAGTCCGGGTGGCTCTCCGGGCCCCAGCCTCGCGCGGAGATCGTGTGGACAAGCGGTAGGCCCAGCGTGTCGCGATAGAACTCGATGGTTTCGCGCAGCTTCCATGTTGGGCGCGCCGTGTGATCGACCCCCGACAGCCTGAGCGGTACTGATTGATTCATTCGTCAACTCCCGAGTTATAAGAAAGACCGTTGATGCAGCCATTCGCCGACCGCGCGCGCGGCGATTGCCCGCCCCGGTTCGTCCGCCGTCTCAAGCGGTCTGCCGTGATGATCGCCACGCACGCGGACGTGGGTCTTATCCGTCGAACCGATACCGGCAAAAATGTCGGCAATGGCTAATGGGAAAGTAGTCTGATCGCCGGTGTATTCGACCAGCAACGAGGGTACGGTGACCGAAGGCGCGGTGGCTTCCAACGCTGCATTCGACGAGAGACCGGACCATGTCGAGAGCCAGGACTCTGGAGAACACAAGCGTCCAAAGCCCACCGAACCATAGTTCGAGATCACCGGATTCGGCGACCACAGCGAACCGGGCTTACGGTCGGAGGGATCGAGCGACGGGTCAAGACAGCGCAAATCGGCGTCCGTGCGCCATATGGTCATGACCGGCGTGTGGTTGGCCACGAGTTTCTGCCGATGCGTCGCCACCTTGTCCTTCACGGCTTGCCGCGCGTCCTGGCGCACGGCGATCAGTTGCCGCGCCATCCGGTCAAGGTGCGCCACGCGCGCCCGTTGTGCATCGCGATAACGGGAGACGAACTCAGCGCTATAGCGCGTCGCCCCGGGTTCGCGGGAATAGCCGTTCTCGGGGTTAAACGGGTTTAACGTATCGTCGATCGATAGCGCATCGCCTTCGTCAATGACCGACGGATCGATGCACCCCATCAATAAACGCCCCTGTCCAGGATGCGGTGCGAGATAGATCATGCCGTCCACCGTCGGCAAGGTCGCGCTTGCCAGATGGGTGGGACGGCCGCCTGGCGTCTTTGCGATCCGGTCTTGCGCGGATAGCGTCGATTGCTGGATGTAGAAACTATAGAGCCCGGCACCGCCCGAATTGCCGAGCAACACGATGCGCTCGAAACCCGCTTCGCGCAGGTAGCGCAAACCGGCCGCGACATCGTGCAGGGCAAGTTCATGCTCAAGCCGAAGGTCGTTGCCGACTGAACGGGCCGCCTGGGCCCAAACCGACGCCCCCGCTCGCAGCAATCCGGGAATCAGATAGTGAAACGTGAAGTTCTCGCGCGGGTGCATCAGACAAACAACAGTCTTCGCCGACGCGCCCTGATACAAAACCCCGCAGGTGGCGGCGCCGTCTTCAGTGCGAAGCGTCGCACTGGTCTGCTGTGTGGCATGCGGCAATGCATCGGGAAACCAGTCAATCGTCAATGCGTGAGGACCTTCGAGAACGGTACCGGCCTGCATATTGCTCATATCAATGTCTCCGTATTCGTTGACGTTAGTATAGCTTTTTTGACGTTGTCGTCAAATTTTTGACAAAGGAACCCGGTGTGTCAAAAACGACGTCATCAGTTCAGCGGATCGTCAAACGGTATACAGTGGCGCGGTCTATCAAACCGGACTCGCAAGGTGCGCCCATGCTAGATCTCAATGACTTCCGTTATTTCGTTCGCATTGTCGAGTGCGGAGGACTCACCGCCGCCAGCCGCAATCTGAACGTGCCGAAGTCGACGGTCAGCCATCGCCTCCAGCAGCTCGAAACAGCGCTCGGCGTGCGGCTCGTCAACCGACTTCACGCAGACTCAGCATGACCGATGCCGGCGAGGTGTTCTACCGGCATGCGGTCGCCATGCTGGAACGAGCGGACTTTGCCGAAAGCGCCGTGCGCGAGCGGCTGGCCGAACCAAGCGGCACGATTCGCTTCACCACCGCGGTGGCGACCTCGCTGTTCGCCATGCGCCAGATACTCCCGGATTTCATTCACCGCTATCCGAAGATCAACGTCGTCCAGCACATCAGCGACGAGCAGGTCGATATTGCGGGCGGCAGTTATGACCTCGCGCTGCGCTCGCACAGCGGTCCACTGTCCGACTCGACCCTCGTGCAGCGCACGCTGGCGCCGGCGCCCTGGTTTCTGTTCGCCGCGCCCAGCTATCTGGAACGCCACGGTATGCCACTCGCGCCGGAGAACCTCGCCGGACACGAGACGCTGGTCATGTTGAGGCACAACAGTCCAATGGCGTGGAAGCTCAAGCACCCTGTGAACGGAGAAGCAGTTGTGCCGCTCAACCCCCGGCTGGCCGGCAATGACATCGTCACCCTCAAGCAGGCTGCGCAGGACGGCCTCGGCATCGTTGCCCTGCCCGCCTACGTCTGCAGCGAAGACCTGCGATCCGGCACGCTCCAGCGGGTTTTTGCCCGCCTGGCTGGCAGGCGAAGCCAGTATCACCGCGGTCATCCCGTTTCGTCACGGCATGCTGCCCTCCGTTCGCGCTTTTCTCGACTTTCTGATCGAGCGCATCCCACTGGTCGTCGCGTAATGTCGGATCGTCCATCTCATTGGACCTGAGGTCCAGGCAAGTCATCTTGTTGTCTCCCTGAAGCGGGCCCATTCTGAGCACACAGCCGGTCGGCATCGATCGAACGGTTTAACGAGCGCTTGAAGCGCTGCAAACGTGTTCAGGAGTACAACAATGAAGATGTCCAGACGTGAAGTCCTTATTGCAGGCGCGGCAGCGACAATTGCCGCAGTCGGTACGGTTACCGGCACCGCGTCAGCCATAGCAGTGGAAAAGCAATCTGGCAGCACCGAATCCGGTCGGCCGTCGAAGTCCGCGAAGCATTTCGACATCCTGATCGTTGGTGGAGGGTCGGCCGGCGCCGTTCTCGCGGCGCGCCTCAGCGCAAACTCGCAGCGCCGTGTTCTGCTGCTGGAAGCGGGACCGAACTTCGCGCCGAACGACTACCCTCAGGTACTGAAAGACGCGAATATCGTTGCGGGCTCGCCGGCCTATGACTGGCACTACCACACCGATGACGCCGCCAGTCTGGGCCACGACATACCTGTGCCACGAGGCCGCGTGATCGGTGGCAGCTCGGCAGTCAATGCCGCCGTTGCAATACGCGCGCGAGAAGCCGACTTTGCGCGCTGGGCCAAACGCGGCATCGAAGGATGGTCGTGGGAGGACGTGCTGGCCGCCTACAAGTCGATGGAAAACACCCCCTCCGGCGACGACGCCTGGCACGGACGCAGCGGCCCATTTCCGATCCGGCAGCGTACTGCCGCGGAGAACACACCCTCGATGCGAGCTTTTGTGGCCGGTGCGCAAACGCTGGGGCTGAAACACGTCTCGGACTTCAACGGCGCGAACCAGCACGGTGCCGGGCCCTACACGCTCAATGTCGTCGATGGCGTGCGCATCAATACGGGCATGGCCTATCTCACGGCTGCCGTGCGTGCACGCCCGAATCTGACGATCCAGGGCGGCGCCGAAGTGGATCGCGTGGTGTTCGAAGGCAAGCGTGCCGTGGGCGTCAAGCTGGTCGACGGCCACGTTCTGTCCGCGGGTGAAGTCATTCTCGCCTCAGGAGCGTTCGGCAGCCCGGCGATTCTCATGCGCTCCGGCATTGGGCCTGCTGCGCATCTCGCCGAATTCGGCATTGCGACCGTCGCCGACCTGCCGGTGGGGAACCGCCTGCAGGACCATCCGTTTTTCTACAACGTCTACGCGCTCAAGCGCGAAGCAAACGCGATGAAGCCCGCCTCCGGCGCGCTCGTGTGGACGCGCTCGCAGAGCGCAGGTCCTGGCGATCTCGACCTGCACATCTCGGGCACGCATCTGATCGACCCTAAGGTTAGTCCCACCGGTGGAGCGATTGTCCTCGCCTGCGCGGTGACACTGCCGAAATCGATCGGTCAATTGCGGCTCTCGAGCCGCGATCCACGCGCGGCACCCGACATTCGCTACAACTTTTTCGATGACCAGAATGACCTCGACCGGCTGGTCGAAGCCGTGCAACTGTCCCGCCGGATTGGCCGAAGCGCACCGTTCCTCGACGTGATCGATCACGAGATGGCGCCGGGCAATACCGTGGACGATGGCAAAGCTCTCAGGGCGAACATCGTGTCGAATGTCGCCGCGTATCTGCACCCTACGTCGACCGTGCCGATGGGTGCCGACTCCGATCCCACTGCGGTAGTCGACGCGTGGGGCAAGGTACGCGGCGTCGAAGCGCTGCGGGTTGTCGATGCATCGATTATTCCCGACATCCCGTCGGCGCCGACGAACGTCACGACCATCATGGTGGCCGAGCGCATCGCCGCAAAATTGTCCGCGTAAATCAGCGTGAATTCCAACAATTGCAGTATCCGGAGATACAAAAATGACGACCCACGCATTGCTCACGCCGACAGAAGTCTGGCGCGCGAAAATCTACAGCAATGGATGGAAGAACCCCGGTCTCGGCGCAGAGAGCGTAATCGAAAAGGCAACGGGCGCGAAGCTTGGTGAAATCGGCATCGCTTCGCCGGAGGATGTGTCGGTAGCGGCCGCGCTCGCCCGCGAGGCGCAAAAGGACTGGGCAAAAACACCGGGCCCGCTGCGGGGCGATGTGCTTAGAGAGTTTGCCCGGCTGGTACTCGTGCATGCCGATGAACTCGCCGATCAGATCGTCAGGGAAACCGGCTCGATCAGAGCGAAAGCATTGTGGGAAGTCCACATGTCCGCCCGCGAAGTGCTGGAAGCCGCGGCACTCGGCAGTCAACCCGTGGGCGTTCTTACGTCCACCGCTGAGGCCGGTCGCCAGAGCATTGCAAGGCGCATCCCCGTTGGCGTTGTCGGCATCATCACGCCCTGGAACTCGCCGTTCATTCTGGGCTCGCGAGCAATCGGCCCGGCGCTGGCGATGGGCAACTCGGTGATACTGAAGCCCGATTCGCAAACACCGGTGGCGGGCGGTGTGAGTTTCGCGCGCCTGTTCGAAGAAGCCGGCCTGCCCGCAGGGCTCTTCCATGTTCTGCCGGGTGGCGCCGACACGGGTGCGGCACTCGTCAAGGAACCGCTCGTCGATATGATCAGTTTCACCGGGTCGACCCGCGTGGGCCGGCAGATCGGCTCGATCGCCGGCGGACAGCTCAAGCGGGTCTCACTCGAGCTTGGCGGCAACAATCCCTATATCGTGCTGGACGACGCGGATATCGAGGCGGCGGCGAGCGCCGGAGCGTGGGGTGCATTTTTCCATCAGGGACAGATTTGCCTCACCGCCGGGCGCCACCTCGTTCATGAGAAAGTTGCCGATGCGTATGCAGAAGCACTAGTGAAAAAAGCCAGGGCGCTGATCGTCGGCGATCCCTTTGACGAGAAGGTGCAGCTCGGCCCCATCATCAATGAGCGTCAGGCCGCCAACGTGGAGCGTATTGTTGCCGAGACACTCGCCAAAGGCGCGAAGGCATTGACCGGCGGCTCGCGTAACGGGCTCTTTTTCGAACCGACCGTGATCACTGGCGTGACGCGTGGCATGGCAGCGTTCGATGAAGAGATCTTTGGCCCCGTCGCGCCGATCACCACGTTCCGAACTGACGACGAGGCGGTCGAACTCGCCAATGCCACGGAGTACGGTCTCGTCGCCGCCGTCGCATCGGCCAATCTCGCCCGCGCGCAAAGCATTGCGGACCGGCTTCACGCCGGTGTCATCCACATCAACGATCAGACGGTGCTTCACGAGGTGTATGGTCCGATCGGCGGGGTCGGCGCATCGGGCAATGGCTTCAATCACAGCACGCTGACCAACGCCGATCAGTTCAGCGAGTGGCAGTGGATCACGACCCGGTCGCAGATTCCTGTTTATCCGTTCTGATCCGGCTGGGTGCGGATGTCATAGATGCGGCATCCGCGCCCGTCACCGCCTTCATCTCAATGATCGCATTCACCGCAGCGAGTTGAAAATCTGGAAAGTCCGACAGGCACTCCTACCAGAACGCACGCTTGAAAAGACTGAGGCGATTCACCCTGAACAGACGCGCCGGCCGCTGGTTGCCTCCCTGAAATTGCTCGGTGGCAATCAGAATATCGGCTTCGTCGGCCGATTCGCCCGGCGTCACTTCGCTAACCCTGATCCCCAGACGGGAGCGGAACGTTCCGCGTGAGACGGTTTCCCCAAAGATCTGTTCGTAAATGCCTTGCAGCTGTGTCAGCGTGAACAATTCGGGCAGCAGCCAGCACGGCAGCGTCGAGTAACTTGCCTTGTTGCGTACCCGCTGCACCGCCTCCTGAATCTGCCCGGCGTGATCGAATGCGAGATCGGGAAGATCGTCCACGTCGTAAAAGTGAAACACACCGGCTCCAGCCTGACTCAACTCGCCATGGGGAATCAGTGCCACATGCGACACCGCAACCGACCAGCCGCGCGGATCGCGCTCAGGACCACCGAAAGTGCGCAATTGTTCGAGATAGCGCGGTTCAAGCCCGGTCTTCTCCCTCAACACGCGATAGGCCGTTGCTTCCAGCGAAGCGTCCTCATCCACATGCACGTACCCGCCCGGTAACGCCAGACTGCCCTTCCCTGGCGCGCTCGCGCGCTTGTGCAGCGCCACCTTCAGCATGCCCTCGTCCAGGGTCAGCAGGACGACATCGACGCTTACGTCGGGCGTGGTATGGCTTTGTTTCATTGAGAACTCCCTCGACCGCGTATGCGGCATAAGTATTTTTCCATACATAGTTGTAAATCTCAACTAAGTTGAAATATACTTGCTGCAAGTTAGTCGAACATTTCGACGAAGGCCGACGGAGGATAGCCATGATTCAGGTTTTTGCCGTGTCGCGTGATCTGCAGGAGCAAGCGCTGGAGGTACGCACGCTGGTGTTTCCCGGGGGCGAAGTCAACGTCACCGTAGAGCTGGGCAAGCCGGCCGATGCGCTTCGCATTCAGGCGCACCTCCCTGATGCCGGGTCGGTCATGACGCTGCTGATGGTGACTGATGCGTTGCGCCGCGGCTACCCCGCCACGCCGATTCGCCTGTCGATGCCGTACGTGCCGTACGCCCGCCAGGACCGCGTCGCGAATGCCGGTGAAGCGCTCAGCGCGCGTGTTTTCTGCGACCTGATCAACACACAGAACTATGCACAGGTCGAAGTGCAGGATCCGCACAGCGACGTGGTGACCGCCCTGCTGGACCGGGTCGTTGTCGTCGATCCGTTGCCTCCGCTTCGCAAGGCGCTCGCAAGCCTCGGGCGGGTCGCGCTGGTGGCGCCGGATGCCGGCGCGCGCAAGCGGGTAACAGCGCTGGCCCGCGCCCTGGAACTCGATGTCGTATTTGCGGAGAAGGTGCGCAATACCCAAACCGGCAAAATTAGCGGCACCCAGGTGGTGGGCGCCCTGCCCGATTGCCCGTTATTCGTTGTCGACGATATCTGCGACGGTGGCCGCACCTTCACCGAACTGGCCTCGGTGCTCAAGACCCGCCAGGCCGAACAGCGCCAGGACCAAGCGCTGTATCTCTACGTGACGCACGGCATTTTCAGCAAAGGCCTCGGGCCGCTGCTCGAACACTACCAGACGATTTTCACGCGCAACAACTGGACCAGCGACACCCGCTGCCAGGTTGTCTGAACCCATCGCTCATTGCCCATCGCCCTACGCCCATCGCCAGGAGATTTTCATGAACGCCCCTGACCGCAACGAATTCCTTGAAAAGAACAACCTCGTCCCGTTCAACCTGGCCGATTTCTACAAGACCGGCCACCCTTCAATGTATCCGAAGGCGACCACAAAGCTCGTCGCGAACTTCACGCCGCGCTCGGCAAAGTACGCGCCGGTTCTGCGCGAACTTTTCGACGACAAGGTCGTCTGGTTCGGTCTGCAAGGCTTCATTCAGGAATTCCTGATCGAGCTGTTCGGCAACGAGTTCTTCCGCAAGCCCAAGGCGCAGGCCGTGCGCAAATACAAGCGCCGCATGGATACGGCTCTGGGACCGGATGCGGTGCCGGTGTCGAATCTGGAACGCTTGCACGATCTGGGCTATCTGCCGCTCGAAATCCGCTCGCTGCCGGAAGGCTCGCGTGTCGATATCAAGGTGCCCCCGGTCATTTTCATCAACACGCATCCGGATTTCCCGTGGGTATCGACGTACTTCGAAACAGTGGTCAGTTGTGAATCGTGGAAACCCTCCACCGTTGCAACCATTGCGTTCGAATTCCGCAAGCTGCTGACCTATTTCGCGAACCTGACCGGCGCGCCGCTCGACTTCGTGAACTGGCAAGGTCACGACTTCTCGATGCGCGGCATGAGCGGCGTGCACGATGCAATGCGCTGCGGCGCCGGCCACCTTTTGTCTTTCACCGGCACCGACACGATTCCGGCGATCGACTACCTTGAAGACCACTATGGCGCGGATGCCGACCGCGAACTCGTCGGCGGCTCGATTCCGGCATCCGAGCACAGCGTGATGGCGTTGCGGATTCTGCTGACCTTGCAGCGCCTCGAACGCGATCCCGCCCATGCGGCGCTCGAACCCAAGGCGCTGCGCCGTCAGGCGGAACTGGAAGTCGTCCGCGAATTCGTGACGCAAGGCTACCCGCAAGGCATGGTCTCCATTGTTAGCGACACGTTCGACTTCTGGAACGTGATGACGGTCGTCGCAAAGGAACTCAAGGCGGACATCCTCGCCCGCAAGCCGGACGCGCTCGGCAACGCAAAAGTGGTGTTCCGGCCGGATTCCGGCGACCCGGTGAAGATCCTGACCGGCTACACCGACGAAGAATTGCTCCACAGCAACGGCGTGCTGGCCGTGTCCGAAGCCGGCAAGTACACGGTCAAGGCGACCGGCGAGTCGATTAGCGAAGCGGAGCGCACGGGCGCGGTGCAATGCCTGTGGAATATCTATGGCGGCACGACCACGGCCAAGGGCTATAAGGTGCTGGATTCGCACGTCGGGCTGATTTACGGCGACTCGATCACGCTGCCGCGCGCGCGTGACATCATGCTGCGCCTCGCGTCAAAGGGCTTTGCGTCCTGCAATGTGGTGCTCGGTATCGGGAGCTATGTCTATGGCATGAATTCCCGCGACACCTTCGGCTATGCGCTCAAAGCGATCTATGCCGAAGTGGGCGGCGAAGCAGTCGACATCTACAAGGATCCGGCAACCGACGACGGGACCAAAAAGTCCGCCAAGGGGCTCCTGCGGGTCGAGAAAGAAGGCGACCGGTTCGTGCTGTACGAACAGCAGACTGTCGGGCAGGCGGAAGGCGGCGCACTGGTGCCGGTGTTTCGCGACGGCGAGTTGTTGGTCACGCAATCGTTAGCGGAGGTTCGCGAGCGGCTGCAATCGTCGTGGGTGTGTCCGGAGCCCGGCTCGATTAGCTGGGCCTGAAGCCTGCGCCAGGCGCGGGGATGTCCACGTTCCGGGGTTGCGGCCCCGCATCGTGGACATCGAAAGTCCAGGTTTTCTTTGTCGCATGTTTGTCAGCCAATAGCCACACGACCCACATCCCCAACAGAATGGGATGTGCCTGCCGTACAGGGAGGCATGCGTGGTTGCCGCAAGCAGCCGTTCCTGCGAAAGGAAAATCGTATGTTGATGCGTGACAATATCCCTACCGCCCTCAACCGAGGATCCGCCCTTCTTTCGGAAGACCCGATCGCCACGGGCTCGCTCAAGACCTTCCACCACACGTTCGACATTTATCTAAAGGACTCGAACGCGTTCATGAATACGTACTTCTCACGCTACTTCGAGTGGCAAGGTGTTTGCCGCGAGCGGTGGTTTCATGAGTGCATCCACAATGACCTGCTGGGATCGGACGGCATGTTCGTGACCAAGCGTGCGCACCAGGAGTACGTCCACGAAACCTTCCCCTTCCAGCACGTGGATTGCTATCTGAACACGGTGCAGGTCAAGCAATGCTCGGCCTACCTGCTGTTTCGCTTCTGCGTGGATGGGCGCCAGGTTTCGCAGGGTTACCAGCAGATCCTGTACGCCGGGCGGGACCGGAAGATCAGGCGGTTTCCGGAAGGAATCGTCGAGCGGGTCAAAGAATATGAACTGCCGATGACGGCACTGGCCGCCTGATCTCAGCGGCGGACTTTCGCCGTTCAGTTTTTCCGCTGAGTTTTATCTTCGAGTTTGATCTTTGAGTTTCACCGCTAACTTCCACCCTTAATCTTCACTGCGGACGCCGGCGCAAGGAGCGCGCCGGCGCTTTACTCAATGCGCGGTCCCCCGGCGAACCCGGCACCGGTAAGCGCACGGTGAAGGTGGTGTGCGAACCGCGCATCGACATGCATTCGATCGTGCCGCCCAGAAGCTCCGCAGCGCGGCGGCAGAACGCGAGCCCCATGCCCGCGCCGCTTCCGTGGCGCTTGGTCGAGAAGAAGGCGTCGAAGATATGCGGCAACACGTCGGGCGCGATGCCCGGCCCCGTATCGCGGAATCGCAATACGCAGAAGCCGTTTTCCTGAACCGCGCTGATGGCGATCTCGCCCTCGCCGCTCACGTGAATCGCGTGCAACGCGTTTTTCAAAAGGTTGAACAGCACAAAAACCGCCAGCGTGTCCGAACCCGAAAAGCATAACGCCGGGTCGATCGGCGCCACGGTGACGCGTACGCGTTCGTCGCTACGGAACGGATAACGCTCCAGCGCCGACGTCACACATTGCTGCATGGAGTGAGGACTGAAGCGAGTACGGTCCAGACGATCCAGGGTGAACGATGCGAGCGCCATCTCGACCATCGCGCTGGTGCCCGACACCTCCCTTCTGATCGCCGTGGCGAGATGGCTGATGCGCTCGGACTGCCCGGAATGCCCTTCCTGATCGTCGTACAGCCCATGCGTGACCGCCAGCTTGTAACCTTTGAACACGTGCGCCCATACGCTGGCGATTTCGTCGGCGTGCATGGCGATCGTCGCGAGCGGCGTCGCGATTTCGTGCGCGATTGTCGCTGCGATCGCGTAGGGGTGAATCAGGTGATAGCGAACGATCGTGATCGCGAGAAGGCCCAGGCTCAGCGCAATAAACAGCACACCCGGCGGATAGAACGGGTAACCGTAGTTGACCGCATAGTCGACTGCCGCGAACGAGTATAGGCAGAGGCTTGCGAAGCAGAGATCGAGACGCCTGCGCGCTTCACTGCCGGCCTGCTTGCGGGCGGCGAGCAGAAGCTGTCCGCTGCGCCCGGCAAGCAACACGGTTTGCAAGACGTGCAAAGGGTGCAATGTGCCGGCGCTCGGATAGTAGCCAAAGAAAAAGTGCCGGTAGCCGGAGACGACTTCGTTGCCGGGCAGCAGCACGGCGAGGACAACACACATGCCGTAAGACGCGAGCAAGATGGGCTGCTCGCGGCGCCGCGCCGCCACCTCCGTGACGAAGTGATAGAACGTAGTGGGCAGAAAGAGAATGAAGAGATAACCGACACGGACCAGCACGCTCGCAATGTGCGGATCTTCCGTCTGGAACAGCAAGGTCCATGTGCCCTGCCAGGCAAATGTCGCCGCACACATCAACAGGAACGGCGCGGACAGGCGCGTCACGCCCTGTGTGATGAGTACATAGAGGCCGAACACCACGAACAGCGCAGAAACAAAGGCGGTCGGAATGGCGTACATGTGGCTCAATGGGGCGTAAAACGTTGGTCTATTCCGGCAGGTTCATAGCGGACTATGCGAAGGGGCCGATCCCTCATGAGTGGGTTTGCTGAATCCGGTCGCTGCGCCATTGCGAAAATGTCTGCGTGCTCAGACCCACGTCGGCCGAATCGATTCTGCTCCAGCAATAGAAAGCGTCGTCCCAACCCGGAATGGATTGCGGCGTGACCGTTCTGTAGTTCGTGCCGGGACGATAGGCCAGGTGCGGCCAGAAAACGGGCATCGACTCGCGTACCGCCATCCGCCTCAACAGATCCGCCGGCCCGCTCTCGTCCGCCACAATTTCCGCCTGGGCGATCCAGTCGTTCTCAGCCCAGGCGAGGAAAACGCTCGGCTTGCCCGCCCGGTCGAACATCAGGATGGCATTCTGCTCCGGACGCCAGTAATACTCGACGATATTTTCGGCGGCGACCACCGTGTCGATGGCCTTCCTCGTTCGCGGATCGCAATAGGTCAGCCCGTTTTCGCCCAGACCCAACCAGCCTGCCTCCGAACAATGCCGGTTTCTGGCATCTTTCAGAAAATGAACCAGTCGGTTAGCCGAATCCGCGTCGGTCTTTCTCAGATACAGATCGACGATGCCGGCATTGAAAGCTTTTACCGCGACGGTCTCGTCCGCAACGCCGGTCAGGAGCACCTTCGCACAACGCAAATTGGATATGGACGACAGGAACTCGACGCCGCTGAGTCCAGGCATGTCGTAATCGACCACAACCGCGGCCACCTCCGAAAATCGGGCATTCCGGGCCAGTACGTCCCGCTCGGCCGAGGTTTCGACGAACCGTTCCAGACCGACCTCGCTTAAACCGGCCGACGCCGGCGCAAACACCAGCGAATGCTCGCGAGCATGCTTGCGGATGAAAGTGAGTGCGGTTTGAGGCCGCGTGAAAAACAGATTGGTTGAAATATCCGGAAAGAATCGGCGCAATGCATCGAGGTAGCTGTCGCTGTCGTCCACGAAAACGACGGATGCCGGATAGGAAACAGGGGGTCGAATAAAATTGTTCATGTTTATACGTGGAATATGCGGCGCGTTTCACACCGGCTTACACGCCGGCTTCTCTCACGCTGGCTCCCGGGCCGATTCCCGCTGAACCATATAGTACCGGGGTCTTTGCTTGAACAGTGCAAACTTGCGCGGCCTTTCCGTCAGAGTATGCGAATGGAATAATTAATCTCAATCGCGTCGAGATGATTATTCTGCCGCAATTACGCCGGAACTGGCGCTGTCTGAGTCCGGAATTGGCCGCGATGCATCATCCGTTTCCTTCTCTGTTGCCGAGCGTCAATTGAGTGTCAACTTCGCGCAAAGACAACGAGCCGCGATCATTCCAGCAATCATCGTGCCGCTTGCCTGGCCACGGAGAAGTGTGGGCCACAGCACGTACGCGAGCAATTCGTTCCCCTGGAACCGCAACCGGCGCCAACCTTCCCTGCTACGCTTGCGTGCATTCCCTGTTTGCGGGTACGAGAGCGAGCCTGCGTAGCCCGTCACCCGGATCTCCCGCCTGGTTCACCGATTGTCGCGCTGCCGGCATGGTTGACTGCGCGCAGTTGGCGGATTCATCGAATTTCCGCGGAGAGCGAAGCGGTGTTCCATCAAAAGGTTCGTAAGCGACCGGAATCGGCCGAGCCCGCGTCGATTCGGAAATTGACCCGACGTGCGTTGCTGTGTGACGCGGCCTTGGCCACGATGGCCATGGTGTCGCTCCCTGCCTGCGCGCAGCACGGAACGATAGGGCTCGTCAGCCCTCCGGTTCGTCTCGACGATGCCTGGTTGGTCGACCAGACCGGCAGGAAGCAACTGCTGAGCGACTTGCTGCTTCAACGCATTACCGCAGTACAGACGATCTACACCGGGTGCAGTTCGGTATGTCCTCTGCAGGGCGCGTTGTTTAGCGGCGTTCAGGATCGCATGCCTCACCTCCAGGGTCGTTATCCGGTTCAATTGCTATCGATCGGAATCGATCCGCTCTCCGACTCGCCTTCCGCTTTGCATGAGTGGCTCGCGCGCTTTCAGGCCGGTCCAGGGTGGAATGCGGCCACGCCGACATTGCACGACGTCGACCGGATGCGCACGGCGCTCTCGGGTAGCGCGCTGCCGCTCGGCAACCTCGCCGATCACTCAACCCAGATCTATTGCTTCGATGCGAGCGCCCGATTGCGCTGGCGCAGTGCCGACCTTCCGCGCGTAGACGAAGTCTGCGATGTGCTCAGCGCGCTGGGGCGTACCTAGTTCGACCTCAACTGGAAGCAAGGCCATGACACGCGTTCGTTCCGTCAGGATCTCATCCGCATTGCTCGACAGGTACGTGAAAGTCCTGCTGCTCATTGCACTTACGACAAGCTTTGGCGCATTTTCCGGACGCGCCGAAGCGCAAACGGCGGCCACGATCACCCTGGGCGGCACGAGTTTGTGTGCGGACGTCAATGCGGAATCGAAAACACCTGGCGCCGCGGTGATTTCCTGGGCTTGCAACGGCGGCAACAATCAGAGCTGGGTGCCGACACCCGCCGGCACCCAATATAAATTCGTCAATCAGAACAGCAAGCTATGCATGGACGTGGCGGGAATCAGCCTGGATCCCGGCGCGGCCGTCGATCAATGGACCTGCAACGGCCAGGCAAACCAAAGCTTCACGCTGACGCCGCAAAATAATGGTTTCGCGATCATCGCGGCGCACAGCGGCCTGTGTCTGGCCTCGGCGAGCCTGACCGCACAGGGTCCGCAGATCACGCAGCAGGCCTGTAACGGGACCGCGCTGCAAACCTGGCAGATCAGCGGCATGAGTGTGAAGACGCTGCCGTCGAAGTGGACCGCGCCGTACAACCTGACGCTCGTCCCGGCGGCGGCAGCCAATCTTCCCGACGGGACCGTCGTGGTGTGGTCGGCTGACAGCCAGCTGGATTTCACGTCGGGCGAGGTCACGCCGGGCAACACGTATACGGCGATCTTCAATCCGGCGACGGGCACGAGCAAACAGGTGCTGGTCACCAATACCGGACACGACATGTTCTGCCCTGGCATTGTCAATCTCCCGGACGGCCGCATTTTTGTGACCGGCGGCTCGAGCAGCGACAAGACGAGTTTCTACACGCCTTCAACCCACGCCTGGTCTTCCGGCGACCTGATGAATATTCCGCGCGGCTACCAGGGCAGCGTCACGTTAAGCAATGGCAACGTGTTCCTGGTGGGCGGCTCATGGAACGGCGGCCTGGGCGGCAAGACCGGCGAAACCTGGACATCGGGTTCGGGTTGGAAAGTCAATAGCGCGATCCTCGCCGACTACATCCTCACGAACGACGCAGCAGGCATTTTCCGCCAGGATAATCACGCGTGGTTGTTCGCGGTCTCCAACGGCCGGGTCTTTCACGCAGGTCCCAGCAAGGCCATGCACTGGTTCGATACGGCGGGCGCCGGCAACGTGTCCCCGGCCGGGAATCGGGGCAGCGACAACGATGCGATGAACGGCAACGCCGTCATGTACGACATCGGCAAAATTCTCGCCGTGGGCGGCGCGCCAAGCTACGAGCAATCCAATGCCACATCGGATGCCACGCTCATCGATATCAGTAGCGGCACGGCCGTCGCTACGACGCTCCATTCGATGAACTACCAGCGCGCATTCAACAACAGCGTCGTGCTGCCGAACGGCCAGGTCGTGGTGGTGGGCGGTCAGGCGTTTGCCCAACCCTTCTCGGACGATACCGCGGTGCTGGCGCCGGAGTTGTGGGACCCGACGACGAAGACCTTCTCGCTGCTCGCGCCTCAGGCTGTGCCGCGCACCTATCACAGCATTGCGCTGCTGCTGCCGGACGGGCGTGTGCTAAGCGGCGGCGGCGGCGTGTGCGGCAGCTGTTCGACCAATCACACCAACATCGAAATACTCACGCCGCCGTATCTGCTCAATGCGGATGGGTCAGCGGCAACACGGCCGACTATCAGTTCGGCGCCGACAGTGGCGCAACTCGGAACGTCGATTGCCGTGGCCGCTACCAGTGGGATGAAGGCGTTCGCGCTGATGCGGCTGTCGTCGGTGACGCATTCGGTCAACAATGAGCAGCGGCGCGTGCCGGTGAGTTTCACGGTGGGCACGGCCGGCGAATACCTGGTGAGCATTCCGTCCGATCCGGGTGTGGTGGTGCCGGGTTACTACATGCTGTTCGCCCTCAACGCGAAGGGCGTGCCGAGTGTCTCACGCACGCTGCTGATCCAGTGATGGCATTACGGCGCCGGCACCAGACGATACGCTCCGCGATCGGCCTCGCGCTTTTCGCCCTGGCGTGTCTGGCCAACGCCGGGCAGCCGTGTGAATCCGCTGATCTGGGCTGCGCGATCTTCAATGGGCAGCATGCGATCCCAGCCCATCTGCGCGACGACGATCGTGCGTTACCGGACTGGACAACCCGGTGCATCAACTGTCACACCGGCAAGCAACCGGTGGAGTCTTTCGCCCCGCTCCTGACGCCCAGCTATCTGCTGGATGCGATCAGCCGCCGAGGGGGGCCGCCTAGTCGCTATAACCCCGACACCTTCTGCCGCGTGCTCAAGGACGGCGTCGATCCGGCCAGCGTCATGCTGCGCAAGTCCATGCCCAACTATCAGATTTCCGATACCGAGTGCGCTGCGCTTTGGCGTTACATCACGAGCGGCTAGTTGCGTAGCGACAGCCGCAACCTAGCCGTTCTCCAACTCCTTGAGACGCTTGCGGTGCGCCGCGACCTTCGCGCGGTTGCCGCAGATCGCCATGCTGCACCAGCGCCTGGCGTGGCCACGGGTGTGGTCCGCAAACAGCAACGTGCATTTGGGGCCTTCGCATGCTTTCACGTACGTGAAGTCCTCTTCGCATACCAGCTTCGCCATTGCCTCGGCGATGGGCATCAGTAGCGACTCCGCCGACTGCCAGCGCCGCTTCGCCCGAAGTTCAAAGCTTGCCGCGCCGCCCGACGTGTTCGGCACGATTTCGCCATGCTGCTGGTCCTGTTCGAGCAGTTGATTCAGCGGTTCGAGCTCGCGTAAATCTTTGGCGGCAAGCGGCCGCCCTTTCCTCTTTCGCACAAATCCCCTGAACCACTCGCGCAATTCGCGCGCGCGTGCCGCAACGCCGTCGAGTTCGGCCGGCGTCGAGCGGGTCCGTATTTCCGCGAGCGCCGCGGGCGGCACGAACCCAGTCTGCTCCAGCCAGGCGAGCAGACCTTCTCCATCGCTGATCCAGTCGACCGGATCATCCACCGGCGTCGCGACCGAGTTCAGGAAATCCAGACCCGGCGCATCGGCTACCAGGATCGCGGGCATCTGACGGTAGTCCATTTCTCATGACGAATATGAAGTGACGATGACTACATCGTAACCACTAAAAATGCACTTGACAAGTTACATGTCTCGTTTGTAACCTTTAAAAACACGTTAAACAGGTTACTCAACGCACAGCATCGACACGATGGCCGTGCATCACAAGCAGCACCCCCTTCCTTCAAAGGAGCGAGAAATGTCTATTGGCAATGTGAGCGCGGTGCTTGTGCACGGCGCGTGGGCAGATGGATCAAGCTGGAGCAAGGTGGTCGAACGCCTGAAGGCGCACGGCATCAACGCTGTTGCGGCGCCGTTGCCGCTGACCTCCTTGCACGACGACGTGGCCGCCCTCAACAGAACGCTGGAGCGCATTGAAGGTCCGGTTGTTCTTGCCGGGCATGCGTACGCCGGCGCAGTAATCGGCTCGACGCGAGCCGACAGCGTCAAGGCGCTGGTCTATGTCGCCGCGCTTGCGCCTGCCGAAGGGGAAACAGTGGGCGATGTGTTCTACCGCGGCGAAGCGCATCCGCTGGCGCCCAAACTGTCACCGGATCAGCATGGCCTGATCTGGCTGCCCGAAGAGGCATTCGCAGCGGCGTTCGCACAGAACGCCACGGCGCAGGAATTGACGGTGCTCGGTGCGGTTCAACGTCCCATTTCAGTGTCGTGCATTGGCGAGCCGGTCGAGCGCCCACTCTGGACGGACCGGCCGAGCTGGTTCCTGAGCGCGGAGCAGGACCGCATGATCAGTCCCGACACGCAACATTTCATGGCACAGCGCATGAACGCCCGCGTGCATTCACACCAGGTCGATCACACGCCCATCGTCACAGCCCCTGACGTCGTCACCGATGTGATCGTCGAAGCGGTTCAAGCCGTCTCGACCCGCTAGGGATTATTCAAACCCGTCATGCCGACAGGCGCTCGTCTCGCCTGCCATTTCGAACGCACGTCTACCCAACCGGGAGTCAACTCATGTCCGCCATTTCCTATCGCTATGCTGACGTCGACCGCGTCAAGGTGTTCTATCGCGAAGCAGGCCGTCCGACCGCGCCGAAACTGCTACTCCTCCACGGTTTTCCAAGTTCGAGCCATATGTTTCGGGACCTGATCCCGCTGCTGGCCGAGCACTTCCATATCGTCGCGCCCGATCTGCCGGGTTTCGGCCAGTCGGACATGCCTGGCCGCGATGCCTTCGCGTACACGTTCGACAACATCGCCACCGTGATCGAACGCTTCACCGAGCAGATCGGTTTTGACCGGTTTGCCATGTACGTATTCGACTACGGCGCGCCGACCGGCTTCCGGCTTGCAGTCCGGCACCCTGAGCGGATCGCGGCGATCATCTCGCAGAATGGCAACGCATACGAAGAAGGCCTGAGCGAAGGCTGGAATCCGATTCGCGCTTACTGGCAGGATCCGTCGCAGGCCAATCGCGAGGCGCTTCGCGCGATGCTGACGCACGAAACGACCATGTGGCAGTACACGCATGGCGTCCAGGACGCGGCTTCCGTATCGCCCGATGGCTACTCGCTTGACGAGTTCTATCTGAGCCGCCCGGGCGCGGACGAGATCCAGCTCGATCTGTTCGGCGACTACCGGAACAACGTCGCGTTGTATCCCGCCTTCCAGCAATATTTCCGCAGCCACCAGCCCCCTTTGCTCGCCGTGTGGGGCGCGAACGATCCGTTTTTCCTGCCGCCCGGCGCTGAGGCTTTCAAACGCGACATCCCGAATGCCGAGGTGCGCTTTTTCGATACCGGCCACTTCGCGCTGGAAACGCACGCGGCAGAGATCGCCGCGGCTATTTCCGGATTTCTGATTCGCTGACAGGCGGGCGCAGCGTGGTGGGTTGTCCATTGAGTCGCCGGTTTGGCGACTCATCAAGTTCAGTTCAGGAATGAAGGAGAAAGGAAATGTCGAACAAGGTAGCAATCGTTACAGGCGCGAGCCAGGGTATCGGCCGTTCAACTGCCATCAGGTTGGCGCGAGACTTCGAATCTGTCGTGGTGGTTGCGCGCAATCGTGAGAATCTCGATCAGACCGCGGACGAAGTCAGAAAGGCCGGTGCAAAAGCGCTCGCAATCGACCTCGATCTGTCAGATCCGGAAGCCGCACAGAAGGTGGTCGATCAGACGCTGTCGGCGTTCGGCCAGATCGACGCGTTACTCAACATCGCGGGCGCAGTGCCGCAGATCGACGTCTTCGAGATGAGCGACGATCAATGGGATCGTGGCTTCGCGTTGAAACTGCACGGCGCGCGGCGATTGACGATCGCGGCATGGCCGTCGTTGAAGAAAACCTCAGGATCGGTTGTGCTGATGTCGGGTAACTCGGCGCTGTTTCCCAAAGCGCCCTACGCGGCCGTGGGCACGATCAACGCGGCGATTGTGGCGCTGGCGAAGGCTTTCTCCGACCGTGGGATTGCAGACGGCGTGCAGGTCAACAGCGTGCTGCCCGGCCCGGTGATGACAGGCCGGCGGCAATCGTATCTGGAACATTGGGCGCCGCTGCACAACATGACGGTCGAAGAAGCGACGGCCCGCTTTCCGGTCGAAGCGGGAATCGCGCGCTACGGCACACCCGAAGAGATTGCCGAGCTGATGGCGTTCATCGTGTCGCCCGCCGCACACTGGATGACGGGTTCGACGTTGAGGATGGATGGCGGCGAGGTCAAGTCGATCTGACTACCATCAAACTGATCGTTCGCAGCGAGGCCCGAAGCGGACGCGCGCCGGGCTTCGCGAGTCCGCTCAATGGAAAGCTCAGGCCTCGGGCCGGTGGCAAACCACTTCGATGTTGTGCCCGTCCGGACCAATCACAAAAGCTGCATAGTAGTTCGCGTGGTAGCGCGGGCGCAGACCCGGCGCACCATTGTCTTTTGCCCCCGTCTCCAGAGCCGCGCGATAGAAAGCGTCGACTTGCTGGCGATTGTCGGCCGTGAATGCCAGGTGAAGATGCGCCGGCTTCTCATCAGTCTGGTACAGGCACAATGAAGCCTTGCCTGGCGGGCTAAGCTCGATCCCGTACGTCGGCGGCCCCTCCCCGACAACCGCTACGCCGATCGGTTCGAGTGCCTTGAGGAAGAACGCTTTGCTCGCTGCAAAGTCGCTGACTCCGAATTTGACGTGATCGAACATGAACTCTCCTGAAGTGTTTGGGCCTGCGCGAGGCCGGACGCGATTTAGAGATCTCCGCGATGTTGCCACACGCAACCACACGCAGTCACCAGAAGGGAAACCGCAAAGGAGTAATCTTCGGTACTGGAAATGGAGCACGCGCAATACGGTCAACCAGCGATATAACGTGAGGAGCCGGACCAATGGGAAGCACTAACGCGGTAGCGGCGGCAGCAGTCGCCTTCGTGGGAAGTCACTTTGTTTTGTCCCATCCGCTGCGCAGGCGGCTGGTCAGCGCGATTGGCGAAACGGGGTTTCTGGGCGTCTATTCGCTGGTGGCCTTCGCGACGCTCGGCTGGTTGATCGCCGCCTACCTGAAGGCGCCTTTGACTGCACCGCTATGGCAAGCAGGAGACGGGCTCTGGGCGGTTGCAACCGTGGTCATGCTGATAGCATCGATCCTCCTGATGG
Source organism: Paraburkholderia sediminicola (assembly GCF_902859805.1). Lineage (GTDB taxonomy): Bacteria > Pseudomonadota > Gammaproteobacteria > Burkholderiales > Burkholderiaceae > Paraburkholderia > Paraburkholderia sediminicola. The sequence goes on from NZ_CADIKC010000006.1 coordinate 390,720, forward strand.
GCTCTCTGATCCGCAACCCGGCGCTGCCCACCGGCGGCCGGCCCACTGCGTTCCCGCAAGCGGCGCTCGGCGTGTACGCAGTGACGCGCCACCCGATGATGTGGTCGTTCGTACTGTGGGGGCTGTGTCACATCGCTGTGTTTCCGGTGGCCAAGAGCATCATCGTTGCGGTGGCTATCGCGATTCTCGCGCTCGTCGGCTCCGCCTTGCAGGATCGGAAGAAAGAGCAGTTGCAGCCCGATCTCTGGCCTGAGTGGGAGTCGAAGACGAGCTACCTGCCGTTCGCGGCGATCGCCGCTGGCCGTGCGCGACTCGGCGGCTTCGGCTTGCACGCGTTGCTGGGCGGTTTCGTTGTGTGGCTCGTCGCGACCTGGGCTCATATGCCGATTACTGGATGGGCCGCGGGTGTCTGGCGCTGGCTGTAAACGCGGCGCGGCATGCGAACCATAAAACGGTAGCTGGCCAATGCGCCCTGACCGTGAGGGCGCTGAGGCTGTCGCGCCTCGTCGCGCTGTCTCACGCCGTCTCGCGCTGTCCGGAAGATCACGCTTTTCCCAGCGCCCCTCCCTCCTGCTCAGCAAACCATTGCAGGATGCGTTGCCGGCCTGGATGCAGCGCGCCTGCGGTTTGCAACCAAAGGACATAGACCCCTTTGGTCTTCAACGGCGTACCAAAAGGAATAACCAGATCGCCGCGATTGATTGATTCCTGCGCCAGGGTCAAGTCCGTCATCGCCACGCCCAACCCGCGAGCTGCGGCATTCATCGCCAGCTCGTCGAGATTGAAGGTGATGTGCTTGTAGTTTTTGGCCGCCGATCCCCCGTTGGCCTTCAGCCAGATCGACCACTCGTGCTGACCCGTGGAACCATGAATCAGCGTGTGCTGTGCCAACGCTTCCAGCGACCCCGGCAGCGGCTTGTTGTCGACGGAGAAAGGCGCGCACACCGGCACCAGAATCTCGTCGAAGAGCCTGAGGAACGTGGGCGACTCCGGCGTCGGTTCCTCCCGCGCTTCGGGCAGGTAAAGGATATAGGCGTCGCAGTGACCCGACGGATCGACCACTTCCGTCGCGACGGTCTCAATTGAAAGAGATAGATCGGGATGCCGGGCATAAAAGTCCGTCAGCCTTGGCAGTAACCAGCGAACTGCGAGCGAGACGAAGATGCGGATGCGAAACGGCCTGTCCCGCGGCGATATCCGCTCGTCGAGCGTCTGGAGCTCGTCGAGTATCTTGCGCGTCACCTCCAGCACTTCTTTGCCTTGCCGCGTTAGTTGCACGCTGCGACTGTTGCGAACGAACAGCGGCACGCCGTAGTGACTTTCCAGTTGCTGAATCTTCCTGCTCACCGCGCTCTGGGTCAGATGCAGCTTTTCTGCTGCTTCGGTGAAGTTGTCCGACTCCGCAACGAGCAACAGCGCCTGAAGGGCTCCGATAGACGGCGGTCGATAGAGCTTATCCATGCGTTTTTGGAATTCTCCAATGAATTTATAACGCTGGATCGTGCATCCAGCTCCCAATATATTGACACTCAAGCGAATGGATTGCCGAGCAAGCATGCTGATTATTCATGCTTTCGGCAGTCTGGTCATCTATGGCGCGCAGAGGGGACATTATTTTGGTCAAGAACATATGCGGCTGGATCGCCCAAGCCGGCGTCTCGCCTCCCGGAGCAATCCTGACCGGAACGCAGAAAGCGGATTGGCTGGTGATCGGCGGCGGCTTCACGGGATTGTCGGCGGCGCATACGCTCGCCGAACTGCATCCACAATCGCGCATCATCGTGGTCGATCGGCAGCGCGCCGCTCAAGGTGCTTCAGCGCGCAACTCGGGTTTCGTGGTCGCCTACGAGCGGCCGGCGGCTGACGAATTGCCTGGTCGGCAACGCCATGCGCAGTACCACGCCGCGACCGCCATTGGCAAAGCCGCGTGCGCCGAGGTTGGCCGACGTGTGACGAAGCTCGGCATCGCGTGTGATCTGAGCGATGCCGGCTACTTCTTCGCGGTCCACGATCCGGCCAAACTTGCGGAAGCGGACATCCAGGTGCAGACCCTGCGTGAAGCGGGTGCGAGCGCCGAATTGCTGGAGGGCCACGCTTTATCGCAACGGCTGGGCACGCCGTTCTACAAAGCGGGAATATGGTGTCGAGGCGGGAATGGGTTATTGCAGCCGGCGAAGTATGCAAAGGGTCTGCTCGACACCTTGCCCGAGAATGTTTCGCTCTACGAGAACACTGAAATCACGGGTCTCGATTACTTGAGCGGAGGTGGTATCCGCGCACGCTCTGTTGGCGGTGACATCGAGGCAAAGCAGGTGCTGGCGTGCGTCGGGGCATTTTTGCCACGGATAGGCCTCGCAGACAGCACTGTCTTCCCGCTTGAACTCAGTGCCTCGCTGAGCCGGCCGTTGAACGACGACGAGTATCTTCGCCTGGGGCGCGCGGCCCCTTGGGGCGTACTGTCGACGCGCCCTGCCGGCGCAACGTTACGCCTGACGCCGGACCGGCGGCTACTGATCCGCAACACCGTGGAGTATCGACGCCACGATCTTGCCGGCCCTTCTCTGGTGGCGCGCCGGACGAGGCACCTGCGCGGCTTGCAGCGACGCTTTCCCTGGATTACGGATGAGCATCTGCAATTCACCTGGACCGGCCATCTGAGCGCCACGCGGTCCGGTGAGCCACGTTTCGGCAAGCTGGCGGAAGGGGTTTATTCCGCAGCCGGATGCAACGGCTCCGGAGTCGCGCGCGGCACGCTGTGGGGGCGGCTGCTAGCAGAAATGGCGTCGGGAGGCCAGTCAGCCTTGCTGACCTCCGTGCTTGGCAACGCGAACCCAGGCTGGCTCCCTCCCCGACCGTTTTTTGACATCGGCGCCTCGATACGTTTGCGATATGAAGCGCATCAGGCAAGAACCGAGTCCTGAGAGCGGCTTGCGCCGTCCGCAAAGCCACTCGCCCCCCCTGCTCAATCTTTACCCCGCAAGGAAAACACCATGCGCGCTTGTCATCCTGTCACCCGTCTGCGCCGCGCGGCCATCGCCAGCGCCTGTATTGCGGCAACCCTGTCGCTATGGGCAGCGCCCGCCGCTCGCGCCGCGGACGTCGAACTGAACGTGTACAACTGGTCGGACTATATCGCGAAGGAAACGGTCCCGACCTTTGAGAAACAGACGGGCATTCACGTCCGTTACGACAACTACGACAGCAACGACACACTGCAGGCGAAACTGCTCGCGGGCAGTTCCGGCTACGACATCGTGGTACCGACGTCGAACTACATGGCGAGGCAGATTCAGGCCGGCGCGTACCAGAAGCTCGACAAATCGCAACTGCCGAACCTGAAGAATCTCAGCCCTGTGCTGATGGAAATGGTGGCGGGTGCCGACCCGGGCAACCAGTACGGCGTGCCTTGGGCGTTCGCCGTCACGGGTATCGGCTACAACGTGCAGGCCGTGCAGAAAGCGCTCGGCGCGAACGCACCGGTCGATAGTTGGGCGCTGGTCTTCGATCCGGCCAACCTCGCAAAGCTCAAGGGCTGCGGCGTCGCTTTCCTCGATGAGTCGGTCGACGTATTTGCCGCGGCGCTGCAGTACATGCATAAAGATCCGAACAGCACCAACCCGGCCGACTACCAGGCGGCGTTCGAGTTGCTGAAAAAAGCGCGCCCATACATTACCGAGTTCAACTCGTCCGGCTACATCAACGATCTCGCGAACAACGACGTCTGCGTGGCGATCGGTTTTGCGGGCGACGTCGGCATCGCACACCGGCGCAGCGCTGAGGCCAGGCGTCCGTACGACATCCGTTTCTCAAACGTGAAGGAAGGCGGTTTGCTGGCGTTCGATGTGATGGTGATCCCGAAAGACGCACCGCACCCGCAAGCCGCGCTTAGATGGATCAATTACATCGAGGACCCGAAGGTCAATGCGGCAATCACCAATGAGGTGTTCTACCCGACGGCAAACCACGCAGCGCGTCAGTTCGTGACGCCGGCCGTGGCCCAGGACCCAACGGTGTACCCGCCGGACGACGTGCTCAAGAAGATGACGCTGATGAAGCCGACGCCGGTTGAGATCGTGCGCCTTGAAAACCGCTTGTGGGCGCAATTGAAAACCCTTCACTGAAGTCCCGGCCCGCGTCCGCCGCAAGCCGCGGCGGCGCAGCCATCGAGTTTGACATTCCCCTTTCATTCATTCGATGAGCCCGGCACGGCATCCGGGTCACGTTTCCCACGTTTCCCACGCTTCATTTCCCGCCGATATTTACATTCCCCACTGATACTTTCATCTCTGCGACCCCTGCCGTCGCAGAGCACTCATCCACTCGCCCGAGCACGCAGCACATCGCAATGCAATCCGCAATCACGCTGTTGCAAGGGTTATTTTCGAAAAGACAACATCGGCGACAAGCCGTCATACTCTGTCTCTTTATTGCGGTGGACGATTTCGACCATACGACTGGACTAATTGGCCCGACGCCAGAGCCGGATCGATGCATGACTGTCCGCCCCGTCTTTTCGACGGTAATTTCCGCGTTGCGCAACGCGCGGGTCACGTGGAGCGTATTTTGTAATGAGTTACACCCCTGACGTTCCGTTCGCTCACGACAAGGCTGATTCCGGCGCCTTCGTGGGCGGCGCGCCAGCGTTTCGTCAACTGGTCCGCATGATCGACCGGGTTGCCCCCACCGATCATCCCCTGCTCATTTTTGGGCCGACCGGTTCGGGCAAGGAACTGGTCGCCCGCCGCGTGCACGCGCACAGCCTGCGCCAGGATCAACCCTTCGTCGACGTCAACTGCGGCGCGATTCCAGAGAACCTCGTCGAAGCCGAATTGTTCGGCCACGTCAAAGGCGCCTTCACCGGCGCGGGCGAAAACCGCCAGGGATTTTTTCAGCAGGTCGGCAAAGGCACGCTGCTGCTCGATGAAATCGGCGAACTGCCGCTCGCGCTGCAGCCCAAGCTGTTGCGCGTACTTGAAACGCGAACCTTCCGTCCAATCGGTTCGTCGACCAGTCTGCACTTCGCAGGACGCGTGGTGGCCTCGACTCACCGCGACCTGCGCGAACTCGCACGTCAAGGGCTCTTCCGCGAGGACCTCTTCTACCGTCTCGCGGTCTTCGTGCTTGCCGTACCCGGACTCGAACAGCGCATCGAGGACATTCCCGCGCTTGTCACCCATTTCGCATCGCAGCACACGCGCCGTCTGGAGTTTTCGCCGGCCGCCGTCCGCCGGCTTGCCCAGCACGCATGGCCGGGGCACATCCGGCAATTGCGCAACCTGATCAGCCAGTTGAGCGTGCTCGCTGAAAACACGAGCATCGACGTCGACGCGCTCGAACCGTTTCTTGCCAATGAAACCGGCGGACCGGTGTCGCGCGCAAGCCTCGCCGACATGCTTTTGCAACTCGAAGGGCGCGACAAACTCGCCGCCGCCGAAGATCTCCTGATCGACCGCGCGCTCGAGCGGACCGGCGGCAACAAGAGTGCGGCGGCCACCATGCTTGGCGTGGGTCGCAAGACAATCGAGCGGCGACTGAAGTCGCGCGAGGAACACCACCGGGAAGCGCGCAAATGTCTCGAACAGGCGAGCGCGCTGATCGAGGAATCGAAGTTCACCGAAGCCATTCCGCCGTTGCGCCGCTGCCTCGCCCTGCTGCAAACGCCGCACGAACAGGAGGCCGCACGCCGTCTTCAGTTCGACGCCTACCGTCTGCTCGGCATGAGCCTGCGGAGCGTGCACGGCTGGCTCTACGCGGAGGCCACCGCCTGCTACGCCGCCGCGCTGGCCGTCGGCGAAGGCGTCTGTGCCCCCGCAGAAATCGCCGCGATCCAGTTCGGCGTCTGGACCACGCAATTGACGACGCTCCAGCTCAAGCAGGCGCGCGCAACCGCGCAGAATATGCTGGAGCGCGCGCAGAACGGCGGCGACCGGGTGTCGCTCGACGAAGCTCACGTCGCGATGACGAACACCCTCTTCTGGCTCGGCGACAGCGAAGAAGCCCTCGCCTGTCTCGCGCGCGGCAACCTGCTTGGTGTGGCACGCGACGACACCCGCACGGGCTCGCAAGGGATCGATCTCGCCAGTCTCGCGTTGACTTTTGAAGGACTCGCGGCCTACCAGATCGGCGCCTTCGGGCAGGCGCGGCGCGCCATGGAAATGTTGATCCTGCGCGCCTCGGAGCCCGGCGCGCACGCGTTCGCTCATGCCGTCAACCTGCAGGGCGCCGCGTGGCTTGCCTGCCTGTTCGAAGACATGGACCGGCTGGGACACCTCGCGAGCGAACTCGAGTCGGTCTCGATCGCGAACGGCTTCGCCTTCTACCGGGGCATCGGGCAGATCCTGCGTGCATGCCACCTGAGTGCGCTCAGCCATTCCGACGAAGCGGAAACTGTCATGCTCGACGGCTACGATAACCACGTTGTTTGCAACGGCGGTGCGCTGTTCTATTCCTTCATGGCGTGGCAGCACGGCGAGCTGCTGCTGCGCGCCGGCCGTGCGAAAACGTGCGAGGCAATGCTCGCCGCCGCGATCGATGAAACCCTGGCCCGTCAGGAACGTGTCTACCTGGGCGAGCTGCTGGTTACCCGGGCGCGCGCGCAGTGGGCACTCGGCGAGACGAACGCGGCGGAACTGGGCCTGCGTACCGCGCTGTCTACTGCGCTCGCGTTCGGCTCGGTGCCGGCGCGCGTGGATGCCGCGCGTTACCTCGCCGATCTGTTGCGCGCCACCGGCCGCATTGCCGAAGCAATCGACATCCTCGAGCGCGGTTTGCGTTCGCTGACGACTGATTCAACCGCGCGTGTCACCAGCGCCATGAGTTTGCTCGCCGAACTCCAGCGCGAAGTTTCTATCGACGTCTACACGAAAGGAATAACAAATGGCCTATGAGTTACGCAAGGAAGACCTGGAACCGCTGCTGCTGGGCGCGGCATTCTTTGGCAGCGGTGGCGGCGGCACAATCGAATCCGCGCGGCATCTGGCTGCGCATTTTGTCCCCGGCGATTACTACCCGACCGACACGATCAAGGTTGTGTCCGTCGAAGAAGCCACCGAAGGCGCGGCAGTCATGGTCGCCTATCTCGGCGCGCCTGAAGCGATCAATTCAGCCACCTATCCGCTCGGACCGGTGACGGCCGTGCAGAACGTCCAGACCCGGCTCGCATCGCAAGGTACGAAGCTCGCCTATGTGATGCCGCCGGAAAGCGGTGCGCTGGGCTTCACGGTGGCGGCGCTCGTGGCGGCGAAACTCGGCCTAGCGGTCATCGACGCTGACGGAGCCGGCCGCGCCGTCCCCTCACTGCCGATGCTCACCTTCGCGGCCGCCGAGATCGACCCGCGCCCGGCGTTCCTCGTGAGCCAGGGCGGCCTGTGCGTCGAACTCGACGTGACGCCGCGCGACAGCAACCACGGTGGTCCGACCCACCAGCGCGACGTGTCGGCGATCGTCGAGCAGATGATGCGTCCGGTCGTCGCCGATCCCGAGTTCGGGCAGTTCGGCGGCCTCGCGATGTGGGTCATGACGCCGGCCGATATCGGCCGCGCGACACCCATTCGCGGCACGTTGAAACGCGCACTGGATCTCGGGCGCGCGGTGCAGGCCGGCCAGATCGGCAGCGCCCAGCAGATGATCGGCTATCTCGACGAACGTTGCGGGCTCGCCGCGCGCGCGATCTCCGAGCCGGGCCAACTGGTCTCGGCCGAAGTCGATACGAGCGGCGGCTTCGACGTCGGCAAGATTCGCATCCAGGCCGGCCAACATACCTACACGGTGATGTACCAGAACGAGTCGCTGCTAGCGTGGGACAGCGAGAGTCCGCAGCCGATCGTGCTGTCGCCGGACAGCGTCGCCTATTTCGTCGGCGGCGAAGGCCAGTCGATCTACAGCAACGGCGACCTCGTGCAGGATGACGGTTCGCTGAACCCGGCGATCGGCAAGCGCCCCGTCACGCTGATTGCCTGGCGTGCCGAAGCCGAACTGCGCAAGCCCGGTCTGATTCTCGACAGCTTCATGCAGTTGCTGAACTCGCTCGGCTATCTCGGACCGTATGTGCCGCTGGAATCGCTCCCCTCCACGACCAAGGGAAACCTATCTTGAACACGCCTTTGAATCCCACTCTGCGCATCTGCGTGCTCGTGCCCGTCGCCACGTCGCAATACAACGAGCGCATCCTGAAGGCGGTCGCACCGGTCGTGCCGCCGGACGTGCACGTCGAGATTCGCAACATCACGCAGGGGCATCCCGATATCGAGAACCGCACGAACTGGCTGCAGAACGGCATGCCGGTGGTCGAGCTTGCGCAGGCAATCGCAAACGACGGTTTCGACGGTATCTGGCTGACCGACTTCGATATGTGCGGCGTTGAAGCCGCGCGCGAAGTGATCGACATTCCGATCATCGGCGGCTTTCCCGCTACGGCCTTCACGGCGCTCGCGCTTAGCCAGCGTTTCTCGATCGTCACGATCCTGCAAAGCACGCTCGCGATGCAGCGTGGTCATCCGCAGACCTATGGCATCCAGGACTCGTTCGCGTCGATCCGTGCGATCAATTGCCCCGTCGCGCAACTCGATGACGTCGACGTGGTGGTCATTCGCACCTTCGAAGCGGCGCTGAAGGCGATCAACGAGGACGGCGCGCAGTCCATTCTGCTCGGGTGCACAGGTTTCGTGGACGTCGCGAGCCGCGTCTCCCAGTTGCTCACCAAGGAACTGGGCGCCTATGTGCCGGTGATCGATCCGAATCAGGCCGGGTTCAGCTTCCTCGTGTCACTGGTGCGTATGCAGGTGCGCCCCAGCCGGTTGACCTATAGCAAGGTCAGTCTCCAATCGTAAGCAGCGCTTCCTTCCCCCTGCCTGTCTGTCCATCCGGCGCGGCGCGCCGGATGTCCTCGCCTCAATCAGCCTTCCCCCCGCAAATCTTCCTGCCTCCTCGCCGGGTTCGCCGTCATACGGACGAATTAGTCCTTCGATGCACCGCGATTTGTCGATTGGACGAAATCGTCCACTTCCGGGCGCACGCATGGACGAGACTGACCAATGCCGCGATCGAAATATCTCGGCATTCCCGCTGCCATGCGGCTCCGCAACATGGCACATTGATTGCTTATATAAGGTTGTTAGCCGCCACGGACCGATAAAAACGAAACACCAGGGCGGCAGTAATACCCAGAACGTGCAATAAGCCTGCCAGACAAGCCGGGGAACCTGAGGGACCAAAAAAGATCGCGCGCTGCCATGTGTTCGACGCACCAACGTCTGGCGACATCCGTTTGTTTGCGGATCGCCGACGCCGCTGATCGAGGGATCGCCGTGAGTGATCACGATCCTGCGATTAGTGATCCGAACCATGTCTGACGCGTGATCAACGCCAACGATGCGAAGTCGCTGGCGGCAGATTGAGAGAGGGCTGTGCTGTTGTTGTAGCTGTAACTGCTGTGTGTCGGCACGTGGCGACCGAATACTTCCGTAGAGAAGATCGTTGCAATGCGTAAAACCGACATGGTGGAATCCGCCTGGCTATGCATCAGGCGGGCCACTGCGAGGTTCGGCCGTCGTTGCCTCCCTTTGCGGGGACCAGTAGCGGCGGCCTGCCCTTTTAATTTGACCGCGTCAATCGCGGCACATCGACCGATCCTGCGTGAAGCACGTTGCGGCACTCACGCACCCGGCCGCCCCCACAGATTTTCCCGGATAGCCAGGTTAGCCAGGTAAGCGGTCTTTTTGCATTGCATTACCGCGCAGATCCACCGCGCGGACGAGAATCTGCTTTAGAAGCCCTGAGCGGTGTCAGATAGTTAGCGGCGTCGCGAACGGACCAGACTGGCCATCCACGGGGAATTCGAACAATGCATCACCATCTTTTCGAAAGCGAGCTCGTTCATCTTGAACGCGTAGTCGCATGCGCGCCGCAAAAACCTTTTCCCCCGACCTACTGGCGCGATCGCGTCGAACATCTGAAAAATTCCCCGCAGGCGCCGATGTATCGCCATCGTATTGCACGCCTTTCGCAGCTTGTCGGCGAATTGCACGGATAGGTCAACCCAGCGTCCTGATCGAATTACTGATGCCGCGCGCGCAATCGATCACCGCGGGCGCGAGGCGCTGCTCGGCGTCGGCCAGCGTCCAGCGACTGGTCGGCGCGACCACATGCACCGACGCCACGGGTCTTCTTTCGCCATCCAGCACAGGCGCCGCAATCGTCATATCGCCGATGAACAGTTCCTCACGGTTCGACGTATAACCCCTGCGGCGCGCTTCCCCTAATAACGCTTCGATCTCGCCGATGTCCGTCACCGTGTACTGCGTGTGCGCGACCCGGTCGTTCGCCTCGAGCAGCGCGCGGACCTCATCGTCCGGCAGCGCGCTCAGATAGGCACGGCCCGATGCGGTGCAGTACATCGGAATACGGCTGCCTATCGGCATGTGAATCGGCACGAATTTCATGCAGACAAAACGCGCGACGTACAACATCTGCGCGCCGTCCGGTTCGGTCAGGCTGGTCGTTTCACCGGTCACGTTCGTGAGCTCGGAGAGGAACGGGTTGGCCACGTCGATGAGCGTATCCGCCGCGAGGTAGTTGAAACCAATCTGCACGACACGCGGGGTCAGTTGATAGCGCTTCGTGCGGGGATGTTTGCGCACGTAGCCGAGCTTCTCCAGCGTGTAGATCATCCGTTGAGCCGAACTCTTCGTGATCGAAGTCGCCTCGGCCACTTCGGGCAGGCTCATGGTCCGGCGTTGCGCGCTGAATGCGCGCAGCACCGCGATGCCCTTTTCCAGCGATTGATTGAAAAGCGCGTCCGGCACCTCACCTGGCACCTCATCCGGTGCTTCGCTCTCGCTCGCCTGCTCCACCCCTTTACCGCTCATGGAAATACCCAATGGTGATCGTGATGCATTGACGTTAGCATATCGAATGTCGATACGCAAATAATGTTATTCGATATTTTTGACTCGAATATGATGAAGTCATACCAGTCACCGATTCCTCAATCGTAGTCCGTCACCGTCGTGGAGAATCTCATGATCCAGTTAGTCAAGCGCATCGCCGGCGCAGCAGTCGCGCTGTTGGTCCTCGCAGCAACGCCGGCCATGGCGGCCGCCGAGCCTGAGTACACGGTCGGCGCGACGGCCACCGGCGTGCCGTTCACCTTCCTCGACGTGAAGAGCAATTCGATCCAGGGCCTGCTGGTCGATGCGATCACCGCAACCGGCAAGGCCGCCGGTTTCGACGTGAAGGTGGAACAGACCACCTTTTCCGCGCTGATCCCGTCGCTCACCACCAAGAAGATCGACGTGATCTCCGCCGCCATGCTGAAGACGCCGGCTCGCGAGCAGGTCGTCGATTTCTCCGACACGGTCTATTCGTATGGCGAGGGTCTGATCGTGCGCGCCGACGACAAGGGCAAGTACACGTCGATGGACGATCTCAAGGGCGAAGTGGTCGGCGCGCAAGTGGGCACCGCCTTCGTCGACGCGCTGAACAAGAAAGGCATCTTCAAGGAAGTGCGCACGTACGACTCGGTCGCCGACATCATGCGCGACGTCGCGCTCGGCCGCATCAAGGCGGGCTTCGGCGACCATCCGATCATCGCGTACCAGTTGCAGAAGAACCCGAACCCGCAGTTGCGGCTCGTCGACGGTTATCAGCCGAGCGTGAAGGGTCAACTGTGCTTCGTGGTGCGCAAGGGCGATAACGCGACGCTGGAGAAGCTGAACGCCGGCATCCGCAAGATCAAGGCAGACGGCACGCTCACGCAGATCATCAAGAAGTGGCAGGTGGAATGACGCGGCTCGCTGCCTGAGGAGATCACGTCATGTTCATCCAGAATGCGCTCGACTTCCTGCCGATCCTGCTGAAAGGCGCGGTCGTCACCGTCGAGATCACCTTCTGCGCGTTCGTTCTCAGTACGCTCCTCGGCCTCGTGCTGGCGCTGATGCGCGTGTCGTCGAACAAGGTGCTCTCGAACGCGGCGGCCACGTTTATCAACGTGATTCGCGGCCTGCCGATCATCGTGCAGCTGTTCTACATCTACTTCGTGCTGCCCGATCTCGGCGTGCAGTTGAGCGCGTTCCAGGCGGGTTTCATTGGGCTGGGCGTTGCCTACTCGGCGTATCAGGCGGAGAACTTTCGTGCCGGCATCCAGGCAATCGACCACGGTCAGATCGAAGCCGCGCAATCCATCGGCATGCGTAACGCGCTGATCATGCGTCGCGTGATCCTGCCGCAAGCGTTTCGAATCGCGCTGCCGCCGTACGGCAACACGCTCGTGATGATGCTGAAGGACTCGTCGCTGGCCTCGACCATCACCGTCGCGGAAATGACACGCGCCGGCCAGCTGATTGCGTCGTCGACGTTCCAGAACATGACGGTATTCACGCTCGTCGCGCTGCTCTATCTTGCGCTCAGCCTGCCGCTCGTCTACGGCTTGCGGCGTCTCGAGCGCCGTCTCGCTCAGAAGGGAAAGCGATGATCGAAGTTCAATCCATTCACAAGCGCTTCCACGATCAGGAAGTGCTCAAAGGCGTCAGCCTCAACGTCGACGCCGGCCAGGTGGTCTGTCTGATCGGACCATCGGGCTCGGGCAAGTCGACGCTCCTGCGTTGCATCAACGGTCTCGAAACCTACGACGCAGGCACGATCACTGTCGAAGGCGCGCGTGTCGACGCCAGGTCGAAGCACATCCATGAATTGCGCACGCAGGTCGGCATGGTGTTTCAGCGCTTCAATCTGTTTCCGCATCGCACGGCGCTGGAGAACGTCTGCGAAGGGCCGCTCTATGTGAAAAAGGAAGCCGGTGATGCGGCGCGCGAGAAAGCGCGGCATCTGCTCGACAAGGTTGGCCTCGCGCACCGGATGGACGCGTATCCAGCCGAACTCTCGGGCGGCCAGCAACAGCGCGTCGCCATCGCGCGCGCACTCGCGATGGAGCCGAAAGCCATTCTGTTCGACGAACCGACCTCCGCGCTCGATCCGGAACTCGTCGGCGAAGTGCTTGGCGTAATGCGGCAACTCGCAAACGACGGCATGACGATGATCGTCGTCACGCACGAGATGGGCTTCGCGCGCGAAGTAGCCGATCGCGTGTGCTTTCTGTACGACGGCACCATTTGCGAGGAAGGCGCGGCAGCCGATCTGCTCGAGCGGCCGACTCATCCGCGCACGCGCGATTTTCTGCGCCGCATGCTCACGCCCACGTCGAACGGAATCGCGCAATGAAGTCAGTAGAAGCCGGCCAGCCGCTGCCGCCGTCGCTCTGGGCAGCCACCGCTGAGGCCGCGGTGCGCACGCCAGCGCTCGATGCATCGAAGCGTGTTGAGGTGGCTATTGTGGGCGCGGGTTACACGGGTTTATCCACGGCGCTGCATTTGAGCGAACTCGGTGTGGACGTCTGCGTGATCGATGCGAACGAGCCGGGCTGGGGCGCATCGGGACGCAATGGCGGACAGGTGATTCCGGGACTCAAGTATGACCCCGACGAACTCATGCGCCGCTTCGGCCCGGAGGACGGCAACGCGCTCGTCAGCATGGCGGGCGGCGCAGCCGACACCGTGTTCGATCTGATCGAGCGCCACAGCATCGCATGCGATGCGACACGCGCCGGCTGGATTCAGCCCACGCATTCGACCAGGCTGCTCGATACGCTGCATGCGCGTGCGCGCCAGTGGGAATCGCGTGGCGCGCGCGTCGAGTTGCTCGATCGCGCGCAGATTACACAGCGCCTTGGCACGGAGGCGTTTGTCGGGGGCTGGGTGGACCGGCGCGCGGGCAGCGTGCAACCGCTCAGCTACGCGCGGGGACTTGCGCGCGCTGCCCTCGCGCGTGGCGTCGCGATTCACGGCGCGACGCTCGCGAGCCGTCTCGAACAACGCGCCGATGGGTGGCGCATTCACACCGCTCACGGACTGACCATTGACGCGCGTCAGGTGCTGCTTGCCACCAATGGATACAGCGATTCGCTGTGGCCGGGGATCGCGCAGTCGGTGATCGCGGCAAACAGCTTCATCGTGGCGACGAAGCCGCTGGCCGCTAGCGTCAGCGCAAGCATACTGCCCGGGCGCGAAGTGGCGTCGGATTCGCGGCGCTTACTGCTGTACTTCCGGCGCGACAGCGAAGGCCGTTTGTTGATCGGCGGCCGCGGACCTTTTCGCGAACCACGCGGCGCGGCGGACTGGGCGCACCTCGAACGTGCCGCCAGATTGCTGTATCCGCAACTGGCGGACGTCGAGTACGAGTATCGCTGGGCCGGGCGCATCGCCATCACGCGGGATTTTCTGCCGCATGTTCATCTTCCCGCACCGGGGCTGACGATCGCGTTAGGCTACAACGGCCGCGGGATCGCGATGGCCACGACGCTCGGCAAGCACCTCGCCGTGCATCTGGCAGGCGCTGCGCGTGGACTGCCGTTGCCGCCGACATCGATCCGGCGGATCCCGCTGCATGCGCTTCAACGCTTTTATATCAGCGCTGGGGTTGCCTGGTATGGATTGCTCGATGCGATGAGTTGAATCCAACGTGCCCTCTACACGACGCCTTGGGCCACCATCGCAAGCAGCAACCGTTCTGCACCGATGCCAAACCCCGCGCCTTCCCGATACGCCCCACCGCCGACGATCTGCTGTTGCGCGCCGAGTTCGGTGCAGCGCATCTCGAAGCCCATGCCGTTCAGGTAATAGCTAAGACCGCGGCGAGCCGAACTGTCGATTTCGTACCGCAGTCCGAACGAATCCAGAAAACCCGCCACGATCTCCTGGCTGCGCAGGTTGGCCCTTTGAGGGTCCGGGCACAGATATTCGAAACCGAGTTGCGAGAATTCGCGGTATCGGCCTGCCTGAGGCCGCTCATACCGATAGCACCGCGCGACGTAGAACAGCATGCGCTCCGTCTGCCGTCCCAGTAATTCCGTGCAGCGCTCCTGGAAGAGCGCGGTCGCCTCCGGGATCAGACAGCAGGGTCTGCCTTTCTTGTCCGGGAAAGCCCACATCTGCCCGATGACCTCACTGCCACCGGCTTTCTGGATGAAGGTGTCTTGCCCCCACAGCGCGGGAACGATCGCCTCCTCTGCCCCGGCTTCAATGAAGGTAGCTCCGGAAGCGATTTTCGAGTGCACGAATCTGTGCGGCTTCGGTTCCGACGATAAAACGGGTTCCACGAATCATGGTCATGTCTGGTCTCTTGTGCGTAGAAATGAAAAAAGGCGCCCTGGGGCGCCTTGGTCGTTGGTGCATGAAACGGGATCAGTGAAGTCCCGATTCCCTGCTATGGACGTAACGAACCACGGCGCAACAGCATGCGGCCGTGATGGTGGTGAAAGTTGAACAGTACGTTACGGGATTCCATGGAGGGCATGGTCGCACATCGATCTAAGTTTGGGAACACATCCCCGCGCGCTACTCAATGCCGCCACGATCCATGCGGCAACTCGACGTCCCGCTGCGCCGCCGCCAATCCTTCAACAATGCCCGCGCGATCCAGTGCAATGCAGTAGACCGGCTTCGCACGCTCGAAGCGCCAACTGTCGGCGAGCGCACCGGCATCGACTGGATCGAAGCCGAACTGATCGAGAAGCCCGCGCACGACGTGTTTGGCCTGTTCGTCATCGCTGGCGAACGGCAATGCCCGGCGGTTCGGCGCATCCGCAGGCTTGCCATCCGTTTCGAGGTCCTTCGCCAGAATCGCGTTAAAGGCCTTGACCACCTTCGCGCCCGGCAAGGCGGCGGCCAGCATCTGACTGGTGGTCGTCGACCGACTGTCGAGCGCCTCGATGTGGCCATCGCGGTCGGGATAGTAGTTGCACGTGTCGATCACGATCTTGCCGTCGAGCGCCGCAACCGGCAGCCCGTCAATGTTGCTGAAGGGCACGGTCACCACCACCACGTCACCGAACTTCGCCGCGTCTTCAGCGGTGCCGAGCGCACAGCCAAGCGCCGCTGCCGTACTGATCAAGGTTCGCGGATCACGGGAATTGCTGATCATCACTTCGTGGCCATGGTTCTTCGCGACGATCGCCATCGCGCGGCCTAGAAAACCGGCGCCGAGAATGCCTATCTTCATGTTTCACACTCCATGTTTATCCGCGGATCGCTCGGTTGAGCGCCCTCCCATCGGTGAGAAGCACTATGATTCAAAACTTCAGCCGGATAAACGGGCGTAATTTGATGACTGTCGAAAATAGCAGTGGTGAATCATGGATCGCTTGACCAGCATGGCCGTGTTCGTGAAGACGGCCGACAGCGGCTCGTTCGCCGCGGCGGCCCTCGCCTTCGGCATCTCCGCGCAGATGGCCGGCAAGCATGTCAGCACGCTGGAAGAACGCGTCGGCGCACGGTTGCTCAACCGGACCACGCGCCGCCAGAGCCTCACGGAAATCGGCCAGATTTTCTACGAGCGTTGCAAGGCGCTGCTGGCGGACGCCGACGCGGCCGAATCGGTCGCGCAGGAGCTGTCCGCCTCGCCGCGCGGGCGTTTGCGCATCACCGCGCCGGTGACCTTCGGCACTTGCTGTCTCGCGCCGATGATCACGCGTTACCTGAAGGCCAATCCCGAGGTGCGGGTCGAACTGGCGCTGACCGACCGCTTCGTCGATCTGATCGACGAAGGCTATGAAGCCGCGATCCGTCTCGGCTCGTTGTCGGATTCGTCGTTGATCGCGCGGTCGTTAATGCCGTACCGGTTGGTCGCCTGCGCCTCGCCAGACTACCTGGCCGAGCGTGGCGAGCCGCAGACGCCGCAAGCGCTGGCGGAGCATGAGTGCCTGAGCTTCGTCTATACGAGTCTGCCGGTTGAGACCGCATGGCGTTTCTCCGACGCCGAGGGCGAACATGTGGCGCCGATCTCAGGCCGCTTTCAGGCCAACGACGTGAAAGCGCTGCTGGCCGCGGCTCTCAATGGCAGTGGTGTGATCCTCGCGCCCGAAGTGGCAGTGAAAGACGAACTCGCCGCCGGTCGGCTGGTGCGTCTGCTGAACGCTTACGAAGCACCCGCGCGACCTATGCATCTGGTGTTTCCGGCCAGCCGCGCCACCCCGAAATTGCGCGCATTTATCGATCAGGTGGTGGCCGAATTCGGCCCGCACGCAGCGTGAAATGGGCAGCCGCGCATAGCTGGAAGACGGCCTCCGCCACCCGCCAATCTCCACCCATTAGCCGCTAGAATTCCCGCCTTTGCCCGCGTCGGGCGCGCGACAAGGCAAAATACTGGTTTTGCGCGCGCAAAACGCGCCGCGAATCCGGATGAATCAGATCTCGGCGGCAGGCTTGCCTTGCCGCGGACCCTCGCAAAGACGCATGGCGACGGCCCATCGAGCCAATCAGGCACGTCGGACCTGTCGCGTGCGGCGCAGCCAGGACAGCTCGTCCTTTAACAGAGCCCCTCAGGAGCATTCATGACCGATTCGAACCCGTCTTTCCTCGGCAGGATTTCACTTGCCGTCAGTACGTTTTTCAGCATCCTCGGCGATGGCGAATTCGCCGCCGGCGTGCTGCGTCTGCGTAACGGTGGCACCGCCGGTGGCGCCGCCCCCGCACCCACGCCCGCTCCCGCTGCGGCCCCTGCCCCTGCCCCGCAACCGGCGCCCATGCTGAAGGAAGCGAGCCCGGACGCCGCACTCCAACTGCTCGGCCTGCTGCAACGCGACGCGCGCTTCATCGATTTCGTCGAAGAAGACATCAAGGCCTATAGCGACGCCGACATCGGCGCCGCCGCCCGCCTCGTGCACGACGGCTGCCGCACGACGCTGCGCGAGCACTTCACGATCCGTCCGGTGCGCGACGAAGCCGAAGGCAGCCGCGTGACGCTGGCCGAAGGCTTCGACGCCACCTCGATTCGCCTGACCGGCAATGTGGTCGGCAAGGCGCCGTTTAACGGCAGCATTAGCCACCGCGGCTGGCGTGTCGACGAAGTGCGTCTGCCGAAGCTGACCGACAGCCACAATGCCAAGGTGATCGCACCGGCCGAGGTGGAGCTATGAGCGACGCACGCTTCTCGATCGGTATCGACCTGGGCACCACGCACTGCGCGCTGTCCTACGTGGACACCACCGCCAGCGACGGCGAAAAGACCACGCAAGGCGTGCTGCCGGTCGCACAACTCACAGGCCCGGGCGCGATCGACAACCTCGATCTGCTGCCGTCGTTCCTCTACCTGCCGCATCCGGACGAACTCGCCTCGGGCGACCTGTACCTGCCGTGGACCGGCCAGCGCGAATTCGCAGTTGGCGAGTTCGCCCGCAGCCGCGGCGCGGCCACGCCGATCCGGCTCGTGTCGAGCGCCAAGAGCTGGTTGTGCCATCCGGGCGTCGACCGTCGCGCGGCGATTCTGCCGAACGACGCGCCACCCGAAGTCGCGCGCGTGTCGCCGCTCGAAAGCTCGGTGCGCTATCTGACGCACCTGCGCGAAGCATGGGATCACGCGCATCCGGACGCACCGTTCAGCCAGCAGGACATCACGGTGACGATCCCGGCGTCGTTCGATCCGGCCGCGCGCGAATTGACCGCCGAAGCAGCTGAGGCCGCCGGTTACGGCCGCATGACGCTGCTCGAAGAACCGCAAGCAGCGCTGTATAGCTGGATCCAGAAGAGCGGCGGCCAGTGGCGCAAGCAGGTCAAGGTCGGCGACATCATTCTCGTGGTCGACGTGGGCGGCGGCACAACCGACCTCTCGCTGATCGCCGTGATCGAGCGCGAAGGTAATCTCGAACTGCATCGCGTTGCAGTCGGCGAACACATTCTGCTCGGCGGCGACAACATGGACCTGGCGCTTGCCCATGTGGTCGCGCGCAAACTTGCGGCGCAAGGTACCCAGGCCGACGCGTGGCAACTGCGCGCCCTCACCTATGCCTGCCGCTCGGCGAAGGAAACGCTGCTGAGCGATCCGTCGACGGATACCGTGCCGCTCGTCGTGCCGAGCCGCGGTTCGAAGCTGATCGGCGGTTCGATCCGCACCGAACTCACGCGCGCGGAGCTGACCCAGACGATCCTCGAAGGCTTTTTCCCGCAGGTGGAGAGCGCCGCGCGTCCGGTGAGCCGCGCGCGTGCCGGTCTGACGCAACTCGGCCTGCCGTATGCACAGGACGCGGGCATCACGCGGCATCTGGCGGCTTTCCTTGGCCGTCAGGTGGGCGCGCTGGCCGAACTCGAAGGTTTGCGCGATATCGCCACGGCGGAAGGTGCAACGTTCCTGCATCCCACCGCCGTGCTCTTCAACGGTGGTGTGTTCAAGTCGCCGCTGCTGGTCGAGCGGATCATGGGCACGCTCAATGGCTGGCTCGGTGCCGAAGGTGCGCCGCAAGCACGCCTGCTCGAAGGCGCAGATCTGGATCTCGCCGTCGCGCGCGGCGCGGCTTATTACGGCTATGTACGGCGCGGCCAGGGCGTGCGCATTCGTGGGGGCACCGCACGCGCGTACTACATCGCGATCGAATCGGCGATGCCCGCCGTCCCCGGTCTCGAGCCGCCGGTGCAGGCGCTGTGCGTCGCACCGTTCGGCATGGAAGAAGGTACGGACGCTGAATTACCGGCGCAGGAATTCGGGCTGGTTGTCGGCGAACCGGTGCACTTCCGCTTCTTCGGCTCGTCGGTGCGTCGTCAGGATCAGGTCGGCACGCTGCTCGACTTCTGGGGCCCCGAGGAATTGCAGGAGCTCGAAGAAATCCAGGCGACGCTGCCGTCCGCCGGCCGCACCGCTGGTGAAGTCGTGCCGGTGAAACTGCATGCGCGGGTGACGGAAGCCGGCACGCTCGAACTCGAAGCCGTGCCGCGCGGCACCGACGAACGTTGGAAGGTCGAGTTCGACGTGCGCGGCAACGCCAATGCATGACTGAAGTGAAGCAGAAGCGCTACAGCGTCGGCATTGATCTCGGCACCAGTAATACGGTGCTGGCCTATGCCGCGCTGGGCTCGCAGGAAATTCGCGTCTTCGAGATCGATCAGTTGGTGAGTCTCGGCGAAGTCGCCGCGCGGCCGTTGCTGCCTTCGGTGAGGTATCACGCGGCGCCGGGCGAGTTGAATGCGGGCGATCTGCAGTTGCCCTGGCGCGCGCCTGACGGTTCGACCGGCAACGCTGCCGGAAGTCAGCAGGATCCACCCGTAGTGATCGGCAGGCTCGCGCGTGCCCTCGGTGGCCAGGTGCCCGGGCGGCTGGTAGCCAGTGCGAAAAGCTGGCTGTCGCACGCGTCGGTGGACCGGGTCGCGCCGATCCTGCCGTGGGGCGCCGCGGACGATGTCCGTAAGGTCTCGCCGGTCGAAGCCAGCGCGAGCTATCTGGCGCACGTGCGGGCCGCCTGGAATCAACGCTTTCCCGACGCGCCGCTCGAAGCGCAAGACGTCGTGCTGACGGTGCCCGCTTCTTTCGACGAAGGCGCGCGAGCGCTAACGGTGGAAGCGGCACGCATGGCGGGCCTGCCCACGTTAAGGCTGCTCGAAGAGCCGCAGGCCGCGTTCTACGACTGGCTGTTTCATCATCGCGAAAGCCTTGCGACCGAACTGTCGGACACGCGGCTCGTGCTGATCTGCGACGTGGGCGGCGGCACGACCGACCTCACGCTGATCGAAGTCCGCATGCGTGACGGCGAGCCGGAGCTCACGCGTATCGGCGTGGGCAATCATCTGATGCTCGGCGGCGACAACATGGATCTCGCGCTCGCGCATCGGGTCGAGTCGCGTTTGCCGCAAGCGGGCAACGAGCGCACGCGTCTATCGGCGGCGAGCCTCTCGCAACTGGTCGAGCGTTGCCGCGGCGCGAAGGAACAACTGCTCGGCCCAGACGCGCCGGAGTCGGCGTCGATCACGCTGCTCGGCGCGGGCTCGAAGCTGATCGGCGGTGCACGCACGGCGCAGGTCACGCGTGAGGAAGTCGAGCAGATCATCGTCGATGGATTCTTTCCGGCGGTGGCATCGAACGGGCGGCCCGGCAGGCCGCGTGGCGCGATCGTCGAGTTCGGCCTGCCCTATGCCACCGACGCGGCGGTTACGCGTCATATCGCCGCGTTTCTGAACCGCTTCGCGGCGCAGTCGCGTAAGGCGCTGGGTTCGGCTACCGATTCCTCCGCGCTTCCTTCCGATACGGGCGAAGCTCAGGGCGAGCCTTTGCCGGTGCCCGACACGCTGTTACTGAACGGCGGCGTGTTCCGTGCTGAAGCGCTCGCGCAGCGCCTGTCCAGCACGTTGGGCACGTGGCGCGGCGAACCGCTCAACGTTCTGCACAACGACAATCCCGACGTCGCCGTGGCGCGTGGCGCGGTCGCTTATGCTCTCGCCCGCGCGGGCCAGGCGCCGAAAATCGGTGGCGGCTCGGCACGCAGTTACTTCCTCGTGCTGGACGAAACCGGCGATGGCGCACGCGACACCGAACCCACGCAACGCGGCATCTGCCTGCTGCCGCGCGGCACCGAAGAAGGTCACGAAATCCGGATCGAAGACCGTACGTTCGCGCTGCGCCTCGGCCACCCTGTGCGTTTTCACCTGGCCTCTTCAAGCGCGGACACGATCTATCAACCAGGCGAGATGGCCGACCTTGCACAAGGCGATTTTGTTCGGCTGCCGCCTGTTGCGACGATCGTGCAACCGCGCGGCGCGAGCACGACGCGCGGCGAAACCGCGGTACAGATCGCAACGTCGCTGACCGAAGTAGGCACGCTTGAAGTGCACTGCATCGAACTCGACAATCCGGCGCAGCGCTGGCTGCTCGAATTCCAGTTGCGCCGCGAAGATCCCCAGGTGAACCTGGCGGCAGACCTGGCACAAGCTCGGCACCCCGCACTCGACCAGGCAATCGACCATATCGACCGCTGCTTCGGCACGCGCGCGCAAAACGTCGACCCGAAAGAAATCAAACGCCTGCGCTCGCAACTCGAACAGTTGCTCGGCCCGCGCGACGGATGGAACAGCGCGTTGCTGCGCGAACTATTCGGCGCGCTATGGGAACGCGCGCGGCGCCGGCGGCGTTCGGCGGATCACGAACGCTCGTGGCTGAATCTCGCAGGCTATTGCGTGCGGCCTGGCTTCGGCTATCCGCTCGACGAATGGCGCGTGGAGCAACTCTGGTCGATCTTCGACGACGGCATCCAGTACGTCAACGAAAGCCAGGTCTGGTCAGAATGGTGGACGCTATGGCGCCGCGCTGCGGGCGGCCTCGACGAAAGCGCGCAACTGCGCGTGCTCGACGCGATGGCCTATCTGCAAACGGCCGCGCAATCGCGTCACAAGTTGCCGTTCGACGTGTCGAAAACCGGCTTCACGGATATGGTCCGGCTGAGCGCATCGCTCGAACGCATTCCGGTTGAACGCAAGATCGAGCTTGGCGAGTCCGTGCTCACGCGCCTGAAGAAGCCCGCAGAAAATCATCAGAGCTGGTGGGCGGTCGGCCGCATCGGTGCACGGCGGCCGTTCTATGGCAGCGCGCACAGCGTCGTGCCGCCGGACGTCGCGGCGTCCTGGCTGAACACGATCCTCGCGCTCGACTGGAAGAAGGTCGACCCCGCGGCGTTCGCCGCCGTGCAGATCGCCCGCATGACCGGCGACCGTTCGCGCGACCTGCCGGAAGACCTGCGCCAGGCTGTGGTGCGCAAGCTCGAAGCGATCAATGCGCCGCGCGCATGGATCACCATGGTCGGTGAGACCGTGGAACTCGATGACGCCGACGAAGGCCGTGTGTTTGGTGAATCGCTGCCTGCCGGGTTGCAGCTGATAACGACAGCGCCATAGCGAGACGGCGAGGCGGCGAGACGGCCTGCCCCTAGGCCATCGTCACCAGATTCCTGCCTTCGTGTTTCGAGCGATACAGCGCCCGGTCCGCACTCGCGAAGCCCTCGCGATGCGCCAGCCGAGACCCCTCGGTCATGCGCGTCAACGAGGCGCCCACGCTCACCGTCACCATGCCGAGCGGCGAGGCGCGATGCTCGATCGCCAGGTCTTCGACACCCTGCCGCAGCGCTTCGAGCGTGTCTTCAAGCGCCACCGGCTCCGCTCGCAGCACCAGCAGGCCGAACTCCTCACCCCCCATACGCCCGGCGATGATGCGCTCGCCGTCGGCCGCCGCCTGCATCACCGAGGCCACCTTGCGCAGGCAATGGTCACCGGCCTGATGGCCGTAGGTGTCGTTGTACTGTTTGAACCAGTCCACGTCGACCACCACTGAGCCCATCACGTCGCCCTCGCGTGCGTCTTTCCATTTGCGCGCGATGCTTTCCAGCAGGAAACGGCGGTTGTACAACTGGGTGAGCGGATCGATCGCAGTGGCCGTGCGCATTTTCAGATCGTTTTCGATCATCGCGCGCAGGTGGTAAAACACGCCGCGTTGCGACGCATCGAGGCGGCCGGGTGCGGGGTCCATCGCGCACAGGGCGCCGACGATCTCACCGTTCGGCGCGCGCAGTGCAATCGCCGCGTAAAAACGCACGAAGGGATGGCGCTGCACCAGCATGCATTCGCCGAAACGGGTGTCGTCGTGGGCATCTTCGATGACGAACAGGTCCGCGTCGCGCACCGCATAGTCGGCCAGCGAGCGCGCGCGGGTCACGAGCGGCATCGCCATGCCGACTTCAGCCCGGTAGTGCTGATGCTCCTCATCGAGCAGCGTGATCGCGGTGATCGCCGCACCGGTTACGCTCTTCAGAATTTCCGCTGCGTGGGTGAAGCACTCGCGCATCACCTGATCGTCATGCAACAGCCATTCGATAACCGACGATTCCACTTCGGGTTCGACGGCGACAGACGGATCAACCGACATTCTGCTGGACAGACGGTCATTACTGTAAGCGAGTTGCACGGCTGGGTTCCCGGAAGTGACTAGCTCGTGTCAACGGCATCTGGATCCGAAACTTGAGTGGCAGGAATCGGGTTCATTCAACAGACAATTGCAACCCGTCCTTGCTTAATTCCGATCTTCTGCGCCGCAGCCGAAGCGACTCTCCTTAACGACCACGATCACCTGGCTGATTACTCTCAACAAAAGCGCACAACAAAAAAGCGCACTGTCTCTCAACAGTACGCCTTCGAAAAATACAGCAAGAAAAGTCTACGTCCGTTTACCGAAGCCCGCGCTTCGACAACTTAAGGCCGCTCACCTCGCGCGAGACGCGCATCGATATCGCGCACCACCGGCATCAGATCCGCCACGCTATCGATCACATAATGCGCTCCGGCGGCCTGCAACTTCTGGATCGCCACCTTGCGCCGCCATGCAAACTCATCCGGCGCCAGCGCCTTGACGTCGTCCTCGGCCATGCCGAAAGCATTGCCGCTCACGGCAACACCCACCGCCCACGTGCCGCCGTTGATGCCTTCCTCGATACCCACTTCAGTGTCGTCGACCTTGATCGCATCCTTCGCGCGCCACACGCCCAGTTCCGGCAACGTCTTGTAGATCATGTACGGCGACGGACGCCCTTCCGGCGTGTCACCCGTACACACGATGCTATCCGGCGAAAAACCCTGAGCCGCAGCACCGGGCACGATCTCGGCCATGATTTCGCGCGTATAGCCGGTGGTCGTGCCGATCCTGATATCGTCGCTGCGCAGCGCGCTTGCCACTTCCGCCACGCCCGGGATCACCGAACTGTAGCTTGCGGCCACCGCGATGTTCTTCGGCACAAAGACGTCGTACACGGCGTCGATGTCCGCTTCGCCCGGCTTGTGGCCATACTTGTCGGCCCATGCTTGCGACACGCGCGGCAAGGCCATCAGCGCGGCGATATGCGGACGCTTGGCCATGCCCATCGGGCCGCGTGCTTCGTCGATCGTGATCGACACGCCGAACTGCTCGAACGTCTCGACAAACGCGCCCATCGGCGCCAACGAACCATAATCGACCACCGTGCCGGCCCAATCGAAAATCACTGCTTTTACGTGTTTCATTTACTTCGGTTCTCTGGAAGTTGTAAGGCTCGCGCGACGTGCCGCGCATTTGTATGGCGTACTCAGGCCGCGCTGATCAAGCCGCTTCGGCCAGGGTCTTGCGCTCTTCGAGCGCCGCTGCCGGCGGCGCGGCGTGCGCGACGCCCATCGCTTGCAGCGACTGCGCACAAGCGCGCACCACGCGGTGCATCACGCGCTCATCCACCTGGCCGATGCAACCTATGCGGAAGCTGTCCACCACCGTCAGCTTGCCCGGATAGATGATGAAACCCTGCTTCTTCATCAATTCATAGAAGTGCTCGAATTTGAACGACGGATGCGCCGGCGCGAAAAACGTCACGATGATCGGCGAGCGCCAGCGAGCATTCAGCAACGGCTCGAAGCCGAGTTCCTGCATGCCCGCGACCAGCACGTCGCGATTGTTCGCGTAACGCGCGAGGCGCCCGGCCTGGCCACCTTCGAGCTTGTGCAGACGCAATGCTTCGATAAACGCGGCTACGGTGTGCGTCGGCGGCGTGAAGCGCCATTGGCCCGTGCGGTTCATCACGTCCCACTGATCGTACACGTCGAGCGAGAGCGAATGGCTGCGGCCCTTGGCCTCCTGCAGCGCACTCTTGCGAGCGATCACAAACCCGAAGCCGGGCACGCCCTCGATGCATTTGTTCGCTGACGAGACAAACGCCTCGCAAGGAATCTGACGCACATCGAGCGGCACGGCGCCGAACGCGCTCATCGAGTCGATCAGCAGCTTGCGGCCTTTTTTGGCGGTGGCAGCGGCGATTTCTTCGATCGGATTGAGAATCCCGGAGCTCGTTTCACAATGCACCGCGACCACGTGCGTGATGCGCGGATCGGCGTCCAGCATGCTTTCGACTTCGGCGCCGCGCGGTGGCAGGTAGTCGCCCTTGTCGAGCACCGTGCAGGCGCGGCCGAGATAACCGAGGGTGGTCGCAATGCGCTTGCCGTAGGCGCCGTTGGCCAGCACCAGGGCGTGGCCGTCGCGCGGGATCAGGCTGCCGAGCATGGCTTCGACGCAATAGCTGCCGCTGCCTTGAAGCGGTACGCAGTCGTACTCACCGGCGGTGTCGCCGGCAATGTCCAGCAGGCTGCGGCGCAGTTGAGCGGTCATTGCGCGGAAATCGCCGTCCCACGAACCCCAGTCGCGCAGCATCGCTTCCTTGGTCGAGAACGCCGTGGTCAGCGGTCCCGGCGTCAACAGATACGGCTCGCCCTGAGCCGGCGCCGCGCACATCACGGTTGAAGGCAGTGCCGACACTGTCGGGACGCTGTCGATGACGCTTTCCATGGTCGGAATCTCCGATATCGCTGTTGCGGTCATGACACAGTACAGAAAGGCTGTCCATCGGCAAAATCGATATAATCGATGCTGATATCGCAAAAACTTATCTCTCGGCGAGGCAGACGTGCAATACGCGCAATTGCGGGCCTTTCATGCGGTCGCGGAACACGGCGGGTTTTCCAAAGCGGCGCTGGCGCTGTCGCTCACGCAGCCGGCGGTGTCGGATCACGTGAAGCGGCTCGAGCAGGATTACGGCGTCAAATTGTTCGAGCGCGGCCCGCGCGGTGTCGAAACCACCGAGCTCGGTCTGCGTCTCTTTACCGTGACGCGGCAGATGCTCAGCTGCGAGCGCGATGCGCGGCAACTGCTCGAATCGGCAGGTGGGCTCGAGTCCGGCTCGCTCTCGCTGGCGGCAGACGCGCCCGATCTCGCCGTCGCGCTGATCGGTGCGTTTCGCAAGCTGCATCCGGGGATCGTCGTAACGCTCTCGATCGCCAATGCCGCGGACTGCATGCAGCGCGTGCTGTCGAGCGCGGTCGACGCCGCCATTACCGCCGCCCCACAGGTACATAGCCGGCTCGAGTCACGCGTGCTGCGTCGCGATCCGCTGGTGGCGATGGTGCCGGCGAGCTATGCGGTGGCGAAGAAACGCAAGCTGAGTTACGCGGAACTCGTGCAACAGCCGATGATTTTTCGCGAGCGGCAATCGGTCACGCAGCAGTTGCTGGAAATCGAGTTGGTGCGCGAGTCGTTGCAGGTCGAGCCGGTGATGTATGTGGACGGGCGTGAAGCGCTCGAGGAAGCGGTCGCGCAAGGCATGGGGGTCGGCGTGATCGCACGCGCCGAATTCAAGGAATCGCGGCGGATCAGGATGATTCCGCTTCAGGATTGCCAGGTGCAGATGATCGAATCGCTCACGCGGCTGGCTGAAAGGCCGGGGTCGAATCTGCTGGATGCTTTGTTTGCGGTGGAGCTGACAAGCGCCGCTACTGCGGCAGCGCAATGAAACAATAAGCCGCCGGGCAACGATTGCCCGGCGGCTTTTTCATACGGTCCTGGCGCAGCGGACGCGTGTCGGGGTGGTGCATGGCATCGCCAGACGAACCCACCACGACACGCCGCCCGCCAATCCTGTTACCGCGAACCGCCGCTGGCGATCAGGCTTTCGCCGGTCATCCAGCGCGAGTCGTCGGAGGCGAGGAACACGGTGACGTCGGCGATATCGTCAGGCTGACCGATGCGGCCAAGCGGCGTTGTGCTGACCGCCCAGGCCTCGAAGTCCGAACCGATGAAGCCGGCCGTATGCGTGCCTTCCGTTTCAACCATGCCGGGATTCACCGAGTTGACGCGAATCTTGCGCGGGCCGAGTTCACGTGCGAGCACGCCGGTGATGGCGTCCACCGCGCCCTTGGTGGCCGTATAGACAGAGCTGCCCGGCGGCGTGATGCGGCTGACAACCGAGCTGACGTTCACGATGCTGCCGCCTTCGCCCAGATGCTTCACTGCCGCTTGCGTGACGAGAAGCAGACCCAGCACGTTCACGTCGAAGTGCTTGTGGAAATGCGCTTCGGTGATGTCTTCGATCGGCGCCATCTCATACACGCCGGAATTGTTGACGAGAATGTCGAGGCGGCCATAGGTTTCGACTGCCGAATCGATGATGCCTTTCGCGTCCGCAGCTTTCGAAACATCGCCGCCAACGGCCACTGCCTTGCCACCCGCCGCGGTGATTGCCGCGACCACATCGTCCGCGCCTGCCTTACTGGACGCATAGTTCACCACCACCGATGCACCTTGCGCGGCCAACGCCTTCGCAATTGCGGCGCCGATACCTTTCGATGCGCCCGTTACAACCGCAACCTTACCTGTGAGTTTGCTCATGATCGTTTCCTTTGGATGGAGTTCGCGCCGGCGTCGCTGTCGCGAACATTCGCGGGCTGACGCCGATGAAGCGAGACATGTAGTGGCGCTGTCACTGGACACAATGTAGGCACACTGGCCGCATGGATAAAGCGGCTGGAAACGAATAGATACGTCGGATGAGCCGAACAATCGGAAAGACGTTGGGGGCGGAACGCACGAGGCAAGGTTAGACAAGGGCACCGCGGGTGCCGACGCTGACACCCGCCTGACTTTATCGCTTCGACGCAAACCCGGCGAAGAACGACCGCGCGTTCGCATCGAGCGTTTCGACGTGATACCCGCCTTCCTGCACGATCAACGTCGGCAGTTTCAGCGCACCAATCTGGCCGCCGAGTTGGCCGAAGCCTTCGGTGGTCACCGCTACCATCGATTGCGGATCGTCCTTGTAGATGTCGAAGCCGAGTGCAACGATCAGCACGTCCGGTTGAAAACGTGCGAGTACGCGCAGCGCCGCGTCGAGTTGCTCGAAGAACACGGCTTCCGACGAACCATGCGGCATCGGCAAATTGACGTTATAGCCCTCACCTTTCTCTGCGCCGCGTTCGTCTTCGAACCCCGCCACTACCGGATAGAAATTCGTCGGATCGCCATGGATCGACACGTACAACACGTCGTCACGGCCGTAGAAAATCTCCTGAATGCCCTGGCCGTGGTGCATGTCGGTATCGAGAATCGCGACGCGCCCATATTTTTGCCGCAACGCCTGCGCTGCAACCGCCGCATTGTTCAGATAGCAGAAACCGCCCGCCGCTTCGGCTCGCGCGTGATGACCGGGCGGGCGGCATAACGCGTACGCTTCACCCGCACCGTCGAGAAGCGCCTGCGCGCCGGCCAGCGCGCTCTGCGCCGACCAGTAAGCGGATTCGTAGGTATCCGCGCCGACCGGGCAACTGCCGTCGGCGAGATAGCGTGCAGCTTGCGCCAGCACGCCGCGCAACGGATTGTTCTCGCGGATATACACGTTCGACATCACTTCGTCGCCCCACTCCGCGGGAATCTTTTTCCATTCGCGGTGTGCTTCTTCGAGGAAGCGCAGATAGTTCATGCCATGCACCGCGGCGAGCGGCGCGGCGCCGAAATCCGCCGGTTCCTGCACGTCGAAGCCGAGCTTCTTCACGGCTTCGACGAGCCGCAACGCACGTTCGGGCACTTCCTGCGGCGTGCGCATCTGGCCACGCGACAGATAGCTGCGCGGATGATGCTTCAATTGCGCCGGATGAAAAAACGTCTGCATATTCCAGTTCCTTTGCTTCAGGCGTAGGCCGGTGCGTCCATCATCGCACGCGCCGGCAACGTCCTTGATTTCATTTGATTCAGCGTGCCGGCAGTGCTTCGGGTGCGTCGGCACGACGGTGTTTCAGCGCATCCAGCGCGACGATGCATGACAAAGAGATGCCCGCGAGGCACGTGTAAAACACCGCAAGCGGCCACCATTGCCCGGTAAATTTGTGCGCGAGCGATGTTCCCGCCAACGGCGTCAAACCACCCGCGATCGCGCCGCACACCTGGTACGACAGCGAGATCGCCGAATAACGCACCCGCACCGGAAACACGCCGCTCACAAAACCCGCGATCACCGAATAGAAACTCGCCATGCACACCACGGCAAGCGCGATGCCGACAATCATCGACAGCCGGCTGCCGCTCTGCACGAGCGTGAACATCGGATACGGCGAGAGCATCGCGGCGAACGCGGCCAGCTTGAGGAAGCGCGCACCGCCGATCTTTTCAGCGAGCCAAGCAGCAAGCGGTTGCGAAAGAAACTGGATGATTGCAACCG
Source organism: Paraburkholderia sediminicola (assembly GCF_902859805.1). Lineage (GTDB taxonomy): Bacteria > Pseudomonadota > Gammaproteobacteria > Burkholderiales > Burkholderiaceae > Paraburkholderia > Paraburkholderia sediminicola. Next base: position 420,571 of record NZ_CADIKC010000006.1, read on the forward strand.
CGAACAGGCAATCGAGAATCAGCGATTTCGACACGCCGATGTTTTGCGTGGTGTACGAAATCATGAAAGTGTTGGTGAAGTACACGCCCGCGATGCCGATCGTATTCGCGCCGATGCACAGCGCAACGAGCGCGCCGGAAGAACGGAACACTTCGGCAATCGGCAACTCGACGGTACGCTTCGCCTCTTTCTCGCGCTGAAATTCCGGCGACTCGTTCACACCGATACGGATGAAAATGCCGACCGCAAGCAGCACCGCGCTCGCCAGAAACGGCAGACGCCAGCCATACGCGATGAAATCGTCGTGGGGCATCGACGTGACCGCCCGAAATGCGATCAGCGAGAGAATCAGCCCGGCGGGGCTGCCCAGTTGCGCGAACGAGGCGAAGAATGTGCGCCGCCCCTTCGGTGCATGTTCGCCGGCCATCAGCACGGCGCCGCCCCACTCGCCGCCCACCGCCACGCCTTGCACCACGCGCAGCAACACCAGCAGCACCGGCGCGAGCACGCCCACCTTCGTATAAGACGGCAGCAAGCCGACGCACACGGTGGCGACCCCCATCATCATCAGCGTGGTCATCAGCGCCTTCTTGCGGCCGATGCGATCGCCCAGGTGGCCGAAGATCACGCCACCCAGCGGCCGCGCGAAGAAGCCGACCGCGAAGGTCGCAAACGAGGCCATCGTGCTGACAAACGGGTCATGCGAGGGGAAGTACAGCTCGCCGAACACCAGCGCGGCGGCCGTGGCATAGATGTAGAAGTCATACCACTCGATCATCGTACCGATGAAAGCGGCGCTGGCCGCTCGCACGGGCTGACGGGTGGCTTGGGGTGAAGCGTTCATGGCGGCTCCTCAGTCGCGATGCCTGATATCAGGGCATCTTATGAGGTGTTTTATCGCCAGCCATAAAATATTAGTCAAATTTCGGTTTATTATCCCGGCTATAAATCTGGCTAATGTCGAAGGTGATTCCATGACTCAGTTGCGCGCGGACGTCACGCGTTTTTTGAATGACCGGCTCGACTGGAACCTGTTGCGCACCTTCCTCGTGATCATGCAGGAGCGCAGCGTCAGCCGTGCCGCGGCGCGTTTGCACCTGACGCAACCGGCAGTTAGCCAGGCGCTCAAACGGCTTGAAGACACGCTCGGACGCAATCTGATCCAGCGCCGCGGCCCGCACTTCGAACCGACCCGCGCCGGCGAGGAGGTGTACCGCATCGCGAGCGATATTTACGGGCACATGTCGCGGCTGGAAACCGAACTCGACGACCGCAGCGACGACATCACCGGGTCGATCCGGCTTCTGTCGGTGAGCCGGATCGACTCCGGCGTCTACGACGAATTCCTCGCGGAATTCCACAAGACCTATCCGCGTGTGGATTTGCAGATCGAAGTGATGCGCTCGTCGGACATCATTTCGTCGCTGCTGCAAAAAACGGCCACCGCCGGGCTCGGCCTGTGCCGCACACCCGTCGACAAACTCGAACAGCGCTGCTTTCTGCGGCAACGGTATGCACTTTTCTGCGGGCGGCATCATCGGCTGTTCGGGCGGCATGCATTGTCGATTGATCAGTTGCTGGCGGAAAACTTCGTGTCGTTCACCAGCGACCAGATCGGCGACAGCCTCTCGCCCCTCACCGTGTTTCGCGATCAACGCGGCTTTACCGGACGCATCGTGGCGGCCTCGCCGAGCCTTGACGAAGTGCGGCGACTGATCTTCGCGGGCTACGGCATCGGCTGCCTGCCTGAGCACATCGTGCGCGACGATCTCGCGCAGCAGCGGCTGTGGCGTCTGCCGCCCGAAGAGGGTCTGGTCGACGTCGACATCGATCTGCTGTGGCTGCGCGCACGCAAGATGAATGCCGCCGAGCAGGCATTTCTCGATGGAATGGAGCGCACGATGCAACGCTATGCGCTACCCGAACGGCTTGCGCCGCGCTAACCGAAGATGAACCTGCCGGTTCACCGATTTCCGCACTTGCGGATGAACGCGATCTGCACCGCCACACTTGCCAGCACAGCTAACGCGCCTAACGTATCCAGAATAGTCGACCACACAATCAGCCCTCCTGCTTCACACTCCTCACTTCCTGATCAAACGAATGCGCGCGCCAGTAACTGAATACCCAAGCCGAGCAGACAAATAAAAAACCAACGGCGGAAGGTCGCCGGACTAATGTGCCCGCGCACGCGTTGGCCGATCCACATGCCGAGCAAGGCAGGCACCACGGCGCCAAGCGACGTGCCGAGGTCGTCGACCGCAAATGCATGCTCCCGTGTCAGTCCGATAGCAAGCGCGATGGTGGATACGGTGAACGACAGCCCGAGCGCCTGAACCAGGTCCTCTTTCTTCAACGTTAACCCCTGAAGATAAGGCACTGCCGGCACGACGAACACGCCTGTCCCGCCGGTGATCGCACCGGTGACCACGCCGACCGCGGGCGACAGCCAGCGCTCGTGCCGTGCCGGCACCGAGAAGCGCCACGCCATCAGCCCGGCTGCAGCATAGAGCGTCAACGCGGCGCCCAATCCGGCCACGGCCCATTCGCCCCCGCCGCCCGCAATGAAGGACGCAGCCGCGAGCGTGCCCGCGACGATACCCACCATCATCGGCCACAACCGCTTGACCAACTCCCGCACGCTAGGCCCCGCGAACAGTTGCCAGACGTTTGTGACGAACGACGGCAACAACAGCATCGCGGCCGCCTGCGCCGGCAGCATCAGCGTGCCGAGCACGCCCATGGCGACCGTCGGCAGACCCATGCCGGTCACGCCCTTGACGAAGCCGGCCAGCAGGAAGGTCGCGGCAACCACGCTCGCGTGCAGAGCAAAAGAAGAGGTCATCGGGATGAGGTTCTGGATGTCATGTCTGCGATTTTCGATTGCCGCAGCACCGTCCACAATGCGTAAGATACGTACTGTGACTTAGGCCAGGGCTAAGGCTAAAACTGCAACGGCAGCCGCAACTCCAGTCACGGTTGCCGCACCCACTCAAATCCGACCCCATGCGCTTCGACCTGATCGACCTCCGCCTTTTCCTTAACATCCTCGACACCGGCAGCATCACGCACGGCGCGGCGCGCGCGAACATGTCGCTGCCGTCGGCCAGCGCGCGTTTGCGCGGCATGGAAGACGCATTGGGCGTGCCCTTGCTGGAGCGGGGCCGGCGCGGCGTGGAGTCCACCGCAACAGGCGATACCCTCGCGCATCATGCGCGACTCGTGCTCGGCCAGATCGACCGGATGCAAGGCGAGCTCGGCGAACATCAGGCCGGGAGCAAAGCGCTTATCCGTTTGTGGACCAATACCGCCGCGATCACCGAGTTTTTGCCGGCCCCGGTTGGGCTCTTTTTGCGCGACCACCCCAACGTGCAGATCGATCTGAAGGAGCGGCAAAGTAGCGAAACCGTGAAAGCGGTGCTGACCGGCGCGGCGGAAATCGGCATCATCTCCGATGCCGTCGAACACGGCGCGTTGCAGACGCTGCCCTTTGCCGTGGACAAACTCGTGCTGGTCACGAGCCGTGACGACCCGCTGGGCGCGCGGCGCCGCGTAACGCTTGCGGAAGTGGCTGACCGTGAATTCATCGGCTTGAGTACGGGCAGCGCGTTGCACGCCTACCTCGGCGAACGCGCCCTGCTATCCGGACAGCCGCTCAGCGTCCGGGCGCATATGCGAACCTTCGATAGCATCTGCTGCATGGTCGAACAGGGCGCGGGCATCGCCATCGTGCCGGCTACCGCCGCCAAACGCTATCGCGGCGCGCCGGGCATTCGCACGATCGAACTGACGGACAGTTGGGCCACGCGTCAGTTGCTGATCTGCATGCGCGACCTGAACGCGCTGAAACGGCCGGAAAAGGCGCTGGTCCGTCATCTGGCCGGTGTCGAAGGGTAACGAGGGCGCACGGCTGAACACCTTATTATCAACCTCACTTATTTCATAACCGATTTTTAATCGATTTGCCTGATTGTCGGCGGTTTCTTATCCTTGACGCACAACCGGCCGCCGCGCATTGCATGCGGCGTCCGCTCTGCCCCTCCCTGTCCTTTGGCCAGCAAGATCATGGAAAGAACCACCTTCAGCGTACGCGTCGACAGCGTGCGTGACGAAGCACACGGCGTGCGCTCGTTCAGCATCTCGCGTCTGGACGGACAACCGTTCGACCGCTACGAGCCCGGCGCGCATATCGACGTCACCGTGCCCTCGGGCATCACGCGACAGTATTCCCTGTGCGGCGACCCCGATCATCGTGAGGCGCACCTCTTTGCCGTCAAACGTGAAGACGCATCGCGCGGCGGCTCGCGCTCGCTGCATGACGACGTGACGGTCGGTTGCGAATTGACGATCGGCGCGCCGCGCAATCTGTTCCAGCTTGCGGCCGGCGCGAGCGAGCATATTCTGATTGCGGCAGGCATTGGCGTCACGCCGCTGTTGAGCATGGCCTATCGCCTGCTCAAGCAGAACGAGCGCTTCGTGTTGCACTATTTCGCGCGCAGCGCGGAGCATGCGGCGTTCTTGCCGCTGCTCTCGCGCGCACCGTTCAGTGAGTTTGTGCGGCCTCATTTCGGCGTCGAAAAAGAACAGCTCGATGCGGTGCTGGCCGACTGCGTGGCAAATGCGCGTGAGGGTTCGCACATTTATACCTGCGGTCCGGGGCCCTTCATGGAGCGCGTGGTGGCGATCGGCGAAACGCGCGTGCCTTCCGAGGCGATTCACCTTGAACGCTTCGCCGCCGAGCCCGCTTCGGCGGCTAGCAGCGAATCGAACGCGCTCGACGCATTCGACGTGCAGATCGCCAGCAGCGGCGCCATCGTCCACGTCGATAAAAATACGACGATCGTCGCGGCGCTGGCGTCGATCGGTATCGAAGTCGATACCTCGTGCGGCGAAGGCGTATGCGGGACCTGTATGGTCGATGTGGTGAGCGGCACGCCCGAGCATCGCGACCATTGCCTGAGCAAAGCTGAAAGAGCCGGCGGCAAAGTGATCTGCTGCTGCGTCTCGCGCGCCACGTCACCGCTGCTGGTGCTCGATCTCTAAGACTCTTTGATGCAAACCAGGTGCTGCGTTCGCAGCACCTTCTTCCTTCGGCCCTTACCGGTCGTCGTCGCGAATCGACGATGCATGCCGGCACAGTGCGCGCACTTCGATATCCATGTACGGAAACAGCGGCAACTGGCTCAGCACGTCATGCAGTTGCGCGGGGCTTTCCACATCGAACACGCTGATGTTTGCGTAGCGCCCGGCGATGCGCCACAAGTGCCGCCATACGCCCTCTTCCTGCAGCTTCTGCGACATGGCTTTCTCATCGGCTTTCAGGCGCGCGGCGCGTTCGGCGTCCATATCGAGCGGCAGGTTGACGGTCATCTCAACGTGAAACAGCATGCTGGCTCTCCTTTTTTGATCGGTAATGAAAAACCCCGACTACGCGGAATACTCCGCCGCGCAGCCAGGGTCGATTGATTCATGCGGTACGTGTATGCGTTTTCAAACATCGGCGCGTTAGAGCGCCGCAGCCGCAGCCGCAGCCACAGTTGCAGCCTCAGGCTTCGGCGCGCAACCGGTCGATCTCAGCGCCCGGCAGGTTGTCGCGCTCCTTGAACAGCGTGAAGTCGAAGTCGATCAACGCAAACTGGCCTTCCACGCCATAAGGCTTGCCTTCCGCGCCCTCGGCCTGCTTGACCGCCGGCACCAGACCGTCGCGCGTGGCGAACGCAAAGTCGTCCCACAGATACGGATCGCCGTCGATGTTGATCTGCGTGGTCAGCTTGCGGCAGCCCGGCGCCGACACGAAGAAGTGAATATGCGCCGGACGATGCCCATGACGGCCCAACTGATCGAGCAACAACTGCGTCTGCCCTTGCGGCGGCACCGAGTAACCGACCGGCACCACACTGCGGAAGCTGTACTTGCCTTCGGCATCCGTGCGAATCGAGCGGCGCAGATTGAAAGCCGGCTGCGACTTGTCGAAGTACGAGTAGTTGCCGAGATGATTCGCGTGCCACACTTCAACCAGCGCATTCGCGAGCGGCTTGCCGTCTTCGGCAAATACGCGGCCACGCATCACCAGCGTCTGGCCGGGATCGGTGCCGTCATCGAGTCGTGCATGGCCGTCGGACACCGGCGCGCCCGCCACATACAGCGGCCCTTCGATGGTGCGCGGCGTGCCGCCTTCAATACCGGCCTTGGCTTCCGCTTCGTCCATACGCAGATCGAGAAAATGCTCGAAGCCGAGGCCCGCGGCCAACAGGCCCAGCTCGCCGCTCTTGCCTGCGTCGCCGAGATAATTCAGCGCGGTCCAGAACTCGGCCGGCTGCACGTCGAGGTCTTCGATCGTATAGAACAGATCCTGGATGATGCGTTGGACGATCTGCTTTGTGCGCGGATTGCCTTCGCTGGTGGCGCTGTCGTTGAATTTCTGCAGCAGTGCGTCGATAGCTTGCTTGTTCATGGGGTATCTCCTTCGTTTAATGTTCTCGGCGGTTAGCGGATGAACCGTCAGTTCGTGGTAACGCTTGCGCCTTTGCGCGTATCGCGCCGCAAGCGGTCGATCTTGTCCCAGTCGAGCGTGATGCCGAGACCGGGTCCCTGTGGAAGATGCAAAGCAAAATTCTCGTAGCGCAGCGGTTCGGTGAGAATCTCTTCCGTCAGCAGCAACGGCCCGAAGAGTTCAGTGCCCCACTTCAGTTCGCCGAAGGTGCTGAAGAGTTGCGCCGAGGCGATCGTGCCCACCGCGCCTTCGAGCATCGTGCCGCCATACAGGTCGATATTCGCGGCGAGCGCAATCGCTGCCACTTGCGCCGCGCCGGTCAGACCGCCCGATTGCGCGATCTTGATAGCGAAGACATCAGCCGCACGCGCGCTGGCGATGGCGAATGCGTCCGCCGGGCCGTGCAATGCTTCGTCCGCCATGATCGGCACCTGAGCGAGATCCGTCAGACGTTTGAGGCCCGCGCGGTTCTCCGCGGCAATCGGCTGCTCGATCAGCGCAACACCTGCATCGGCAAAGCGCTTGCCGGCCCAGATCGCTTCGGATTCGGTCCATGCCTGATTCACGTCGACACGCACTTCACCGCGGCCTTCCAGGGCTTTCTGAATCGCCACGACGTGCGCAACGTCATCGGCCAACGCGCGCGAACCGATCTTCAGCTTGAACACGCGATGCCGCTTCGTTTCGAAAACGCGCTCGGCTTCGTCGATATCGCGGGTCGTGTCGCCACTGGCGAGGGTCCACGCCACGTCCACCGAATCGCGTACCCGGCCGCCGAACAGCTCCGACAGGGGCACGCCGAGACGCTGCGCCTGGGCATCGAACAAAGCGGTTTCAACCGCGGATTTCGCAAAGCGGTTGCCCTGAAACAGCGCGCGCAGCTTCGCCATCGCCGCGCCCGGACGGGTTGCGTCCATGCCTTTGAGCAGCGGCGCGAAGTACGTATCGATGTTGACCTTGATACTTTCAGGGCTTTCCTCGCCGTAGGCGAGGCCGCCGATGGTCGTGCCCTCGCCCACGCCGACCACGCCGTCGGATGTGCGGATGCGCACCAGCACGAGCGTCTGGCAATTCATCGTTGCAACCGAAAGCCGGTGCGGACGAATCGTCGGTACGTCGACGAGAATCGTCTCCACGCTCTCGATCTTCACGGGTGTTGCTATCATTCGGTGCTCTCCTGAACTGCTTTCATGAGAGCCTCATAGTAGAAAGAACCCGCGAAGCAGTCCAACACCGATTCCGACTACTTCCATACCTTAGGGGTATGCATGGAACTTCGCCAACTCCGCTATTTCATTGCGGTCGCAGAAGAAATGAACATCACGCGGGCCGCCAATCGCCTGCATATGACGCAGCCGCCGCTTAGCCGCCAGATCCAGCAGATCGAGGAAAGCGTTGGCCTCGCGCTGTTCGAGCGCGGCTCGCGGCCGCTGCGGCTGACCGAAGCCGGCCGCATTTTCTATGCGCAGGCCAAGCGTCTGGTCGACGACGCCGACGAACTCGCCCCGCTCACGCGGCGCCTCGCGCAACTGGCCGAGCGCATCGTGATCGGCTTCGTACCGTCCACGCTCTATGGTGCATTGCCCGCGGTAATCCGCGCATTTCGTGAAGCGGCGCCGCATATCGAGTTGTCGCTGATCGAAATGTTCACGATCGAGCAACTCGGCGCCCTCAAAGGCGGCCGTATCGACGTGGGTTTCGGCCGCTTGCGTTTCGACGATGCGCAACTGGCGCGTGAAGTGCTCGTCGAAGAGCGCATGATTGCCGCATTGCCGCAAAACCACCCGCTCGCACGCCAGAAGAAGGCGCTGACGCTTGCCGCGCTCGCCGAGGAAACGCTGATCGTCTATCCGAGCACGCCGCGGCCGAGCTATGCGGACCAGCAGTTATCGGCGATGCACGACCACGCGCTGGAACCGAAAGCGGTGCATGAAGTGCGGGAGTTGCAAACCGCCTTGGGGCTGGTTGCGGCGCAGGTCGGCGTGTGTCTAGTGCCGGAAAGCGTCGAGGGTTTGCGCGCGCATGGCGTGGTGTACCGGCCGGTGCCGGCGGCCAATATCTCGTCGCCGATCATCATGAGCCGACGCCTGCAGGATGAGTCGCCGACAACCACGTTGCTGTGTTCGCTGGCGCGGGAGTTGTTCAAGCGGGGTTGAAGGTGCGCAAGGAGGTTTGAAACGGACTCTGAGCGTCAGTACGTTCACGGAGAGGATCATGCGTGTCACGAAGCGATGCAGCGCGTTCATCATTCCTGTGGCTTTCCTCGGTTCGGTATTGTCCGGTTCGGCAATCGCGCAAGAAGCAGCATCTGGCAATTCTGCGCATGCGATTTCAGAAATTGGTATTGATCGTTCAGGGCTGGGTAGCCAGGACGGAGCCACGAGGCAAAAGACGTTTGAGGATATTCGTGCGCTTCATGCTACCTGGTTTCGTGATGAACCCACTTCTGGATCGGCCCAGGGAGTTGCCAACTTCGTCGAAGAAATACGGGAGGCCAGGCAGCAGAAATTAAAGGTGCTAGTCAACATTCTTCAGATGGACGAGGACTACGATAGTGCGCCACCTATGAATGATCACGGCTGGCGATCCAAGAAATTGAGCGAAATAGATCTGGATAAATTTGCCCAGCGATTCAGCAATCTGCTTGGTGCTTTAAAGCACGCAAATCTCACGATTGATGCGGTCGAACTCGGTAACGAGGACGACAGCTACTATTACGATGCAGACGTGCCAAACGGACACTACGCCAGTCAGGCCGAGCTACATACATGGCTCCAGGGCTATGGACAGTTTTTGAAGACCGGTGCGACGATTTTGCATGACCCTCGTTACTATCCAGAGGCGAAAATCATCACTTTTGGTATCGCCCATGGGTATATAGCGCCTGGCCACCCCCCACAGTCTCTTTCAAACCCGGCGAAAATCGTTGCCATGTTGAAGGATGTGGATCACGTGAACTATCTGGATAATAGCGGCTATCACGTCGATGGTTACGGCACCCACATTTACGCCTCACCGAGCAGTCCTGGTGCAACTGCGACGGCTCTCCTGCGCCAGGACGTATGGGCGCTCGGCCGAGACAAGCCCTTCTGGATTACAGAATGGGGGTTTACCGATGCCACGAAGTTTCCGAATCAAAAGGAACAAACTGCAGCCAAGGCGATGCAAGAGATTCTCAACGCGTTTGATGATCTCGGCCAGCGAGTGCCAATTGGACCGATGTTTTTCTATTCCTACAATTCCGGGTTACAGGATGCTGACGGACGTCCCAGTGGCCTGGTGGATACTCAAGGAAAATTTGTTCCAGCCGCGAACGTTCTGTCGGTGCGTGCTGCCCAGGTTTCGTCGCACAACTTCTGAAGCTGTGGCCCTCGCTCCAACCAGAGACGCAAGCAACGCACGCTTTCGCCGGGCCTGGTTAGTCCGGTTCAGTCTGAACTGATACTCAAACGGAGAACTTCGTGAGACTTCTGGTCGCCCTCACCGTCCTTTTGTGTCTGGCCGTCACACAAGCACAAGCCGTTTCAGCGAATGTCGGCTTCGAGGAGGTCAAGATACCGAGTGGCGACGAACCGCCGCTCATTGCCGGCATCTGGTATCCGACCGACGCACCGGCGACATCGCATGCGTTGGGTAACGCCAGCCAGACAGTAGCGCCGAATGCGCCGGTCGCAGGCAATCGTCTGCCGCTTGTGGTGATGTCACACGGTGGAGGTGGCTGGTACGACGGCCATTACGACACGGCGCTCGCGCTGGCTCACGCGGGCTTTGTCGCGGCAGCGGTTAGCCACGATGGCGACACGTTCAAAGATCAGAGCAAGGTCTTGCAACTCTGGCGTCGGCCTGCCCAGCTCCATCGGCTGGTTGACTACATGCTTCGCGAGTGGCGCGGGCACGGACAACTGGACGAAACGCGCATTGGTGCGTTCGGGTTTTCCAACGGCGGCTTTACCGCGCTTGTGGCCGCTGGCGGCACTCCAGACCTTTCGACCATCCGCCCGTTTTGCGAGGCGCACCCGGATCAAGATCTGTGCGAGGCCCTGCGGAAAGCCGGCGTCGACCTTCATGCCATTCCGGGTGTTCCCGCCAGCGCGTGGATCCATGATTCGCGCATCCGGTCCATCGTCATCGCCGCGCCGGCATTCGGCTTTGCTTTCGGCCAGTCAGGGCTGACTGGCGTTCGCGTCCCGGTCCAGCTTTGGAGCGCGAGCGATGACCGTCATCAGACGCATCCCTTCTATGACGAGGCGGTACGCGACGACTTGCCCCGTGCACCTGAGTACCACGTGGTTGGCAATGCAGGCCACTACGACTTCCTGCCACCTTGCGATGCGCGTTTTGCCAAGGCGCGGCCGGAGGTCTGCGGCAGTCTGCCGGACTTCGACCGAGCAGGCTTTCATGATCGATTCAATGCCGACGTCGTGCGGTTTTTTCAGGCAACACTGCCATAGGGACCATTTCAGGAAGTCTGCCCAGTACATCTGAAGATGTTCCAGCAGACGAGCGTGGATGTTCTTATTTCGTCATGCTATTTGAAAAGCTCAGAAGCACTTGATGCATCTTGATCAGGTCACCGCCACCATTCAGATCGATGAGGTTAGTCGTTTTTATGCCGCAAGTTTGCCAATCCTCGTTCATGAGATCCGCGCCATAAGCTTGCTGAACGCGATAGCCCCAATCGCCCATCGGCTCTTCAGATGGCACGTGGGCTCGTGCTGCCATCTCCTGAGGATCGCAAATGGCACGGCCGACCAGATCGGAGAGTGATTTCAGCCTGGCACGATCCTCTGCCGTGTCGGGTATGTGCAGCGATTTGCGGATTTCTCGCAGAGAAAGCAGCATGGACAATGCCCGATCGTGGTAAATGAGTGCTCGCGAACCTCGCGAAAGCTCGGAGTCCAGATACCCGTCGTCATGGACGGATGCAAGAAAGTAACGCCACACCTCGTTCTGAAATGCATTGGCATTTTCGTTGCGCGTCAATAAGGCATAGCCGGCTGCTGTCGCGCCATCTTCGTAGTAAAGATTGCCCTCTCTGTTTCCCTCCGCGAGATGTTTGCGATCGCCTTCGATTTTTCCATTCACAAGTCGCCCAAGCCAGGGAGCGACGTCGGGACCCAGGTCCAAACCTTGAGACTTCAACTTGATGGCAAGCATGACCATGCCGCGCGTAAACTCGCCCTTATCAACGCCTCCTTCACGGCTGTAGTTTCCGTTTGCGTCGACCGTCGTCGACATGGCGTCAGCCGCCGCCCACTTTTCAAGCAGCAGGTTGGCACATGCAGGGGAGAGTCCTGTCAGCTTGCTCCAGGACGGTGCTCCATCGAGTGACTGTGTCTCGTAGGACAGGAAATCGTTGATCGGTTTTCTATCTTTGTCGAGTTCTGCTTCCTTTGAAGGATCGACTTTTGATCCCCTGGCGTCCGAGTAGAACTCCGGCCCGCTAACGTTAAGCACAGGCGGATAACTCGGGCAATGCATCCCGGACTGCGCCTTGGCAGAAAGAGAAAATAAAAGGAGGAGAACCATGGCTATATGTTTCATGACCTTCCTTGGCTTTGTTTACATTCTCACGAAAGATCAAATGTTCCAGATCTTTATTTTTTCCGCAGCGCTCGCGTCACGCCCTATCCCGGCTTTCCGTGAGGGTTGAGTATTCCAGATACTCGAAGGCGGTATTCCCAACAAACGCGGCCGGCTACTACTGGGGCTGATCCTGCCAAATTAAAACATCACACGCGACCAGAATCCTGAAGGACTCGGGAATTTTGTTGCATGCGTGCCTCATTCGTATGCTATGACTCTCGAAATGGGAGCGGGGCAATATGCGCGTTACCTATTGAATACAAGGCTGCATTGGCCACGCCACGATCTAATTGACGACGACAGGAGAGCGCCGACATGCGCATCCAGACACTCCGCGGTATCGCCCGATTCCCCGTTTTCGCCTGCCTGTTTTTCGTCGTAACGGCGGCGGTCGCCCAAAGCGAACGCACCCCTATCGAAAGCGGATCGCAAGTTTTGACGCCAGCGAAATTGCCACCGGCCCAGGCAACACTCGATCCTGGAACACATCAATGGATCGTCACCGGTGAGTTGTTCAATCCCACCAGTGGCTTCTATACGGTGGTCGCTCAAAAGCAGCTCGGGCCAAACAATCGGCCTTGCCCGCACTGTGCGCCAGATCTGGATTTCCAGCCTAATACATCGGATGCGGCACCTCTGCCCGGTGTGCCGGCAAACGTCTATGGGCGCTTGTCATGGCATACCCTCGAACCGGTCGAAGGGCGCTACGACTTCTCGGTGATCGATCATGTTTTAGAACCTTGTACGCCATCGCAGCCGAAATCGGCTTGCCTGCCGCGAGGCGCGACGTTTGGCTTCCGCGTGATGGCGCTCAATCCGCAATACAAGTCCGATACGAACGTCACGACAGGCGACGACGGTTTTCCCATCTACAGCGACTCACCGGCCTATCTGCTTAAAGACGGTGCCGGGAAAGCGCATGGATGGCTGTTGCCGGTCAACCCAACCGACGTGACACAGGGACACTACTTCGTTCCGGACTGGAACGACAAATTCGTTATCGACAGGATATGGGCGCTCCTCAAAGCCCTCGGCGGCCGATACGACGACGATCCCAGGATCGGCACAATCGACATCGGTCTCTACGGCAGCTGGGGCGAATGGCACACGGCAGGACTCCCCGATTCGAAGGACTATAAGTGGGGGGCCATTCCCTACGCCGCCAACAATACGTACTACGGGCTCAACGAGCAGGCGTACGAGGCAAACAACGGCGTGCCCGGCGCGTACCAGGCGGGCAGCACAGCCTCGAAGCAGGCGATCATCTGGGCGCATGTGAGGGCGTTCCCAAACAAGCAGCTCGTCATGCTGACCGACGATGCCGGCAGCCTGTGCACCGCCATGCATATCAATGTCGGCAACCTGCCGATTGGCTTGCGGCGCGACAGTCTGGGCTCCTATACAGGGTGGGCGGCAGGCTTCCCACCAGTTTCCGAATGCAAGTCGCCGGACGGACGAGACCTCGTGGCCGAGCGCTGGCAGCATGCACCCTTTGTCGTCGAACCATTCGGCAACGGCAGCTCACCGGAATTCCCGTGTCAAACGTTCGAGACCGATCCCGCTACGAACCAGCTCGCCATTCTTGAAGAGGTGCCGCAATACCATCTCGCCGCAATCAAGAACGGGGCTTTCTGTACAGGGACATGGTCCGCGCTGACGCAGACGGAGCAAGCGGCTGTATGGACGGCGGGCCTCGCGGCCGGCTACCGCTATTGGCCCAGCAGAATTGCCGTGCGGGTCGTTCGATCGGATCGGGCCCGGCCGGCTCTTTCAGTGAATACGCAATGGAGCAATGACGGCATCACGCCCACTTACACTGCATGGCGGGTCGAGTTCGCGTTGCGAGCGTCGGGTAGTATCAAGGCGGCTCCGTGGCAGACACCGGGCCGCTTTGTATCCGGCGTCGAGATGCGCAACGTCTTACCAGGTAGTCCCTATTCCTTTGAAGACAGCTTCGCTCTGCCGGCTGACCTGCCCCCCGGCGAATATGAGCTGGATGTTAGGGTTACCGACCCGCGGCATTATTCAACGCCTATGCAATTGGCACTGAAGGATAGTGGGGCCGACGGCTACTACAGGCTCGGTACGGTGCGGATCGGGAACACCCGAGGTAGCGGCAGGAAAGTATTGCCATAGGACATCCATGCAACGCTCATCAGGGCAGTGCAACGCCCCACGCGATGGTGACGTTACCGCCAAGACGCCATTCGCGGAACGGACGGCGCGGAGCAATCAGCATGGGGAGCCGGGGGTCATGCGTGCGAGCGTAGTACGGCTCCATCCACGATAGCTCGTCCTGGAATGTCCAGGGAAAGAGCTTCTGTTTAACCGGAGTAATCTCGGTAAAGGTGTCGGGGTCCTGCACCGCCCGGATCACCAGATTCGCCAGCCGGCCAATTGCGCCGTGATTCTCCTGATAGAGATTCACGCCTTGCCGCTCGGCCAGTTCCGCCGTGAATACCAGCGGGATCAGCGCGAACGTGTGGTAATGGAGCGCGCGATCGCCACGTTTGATCTCCCGTTGCAGTTCGCCACGCGGACCTATGTCGCGAATGCCCTCCCGGGCACGCGCGAGTCCCGCATCGATCAGTTCCTGCTGCTGCGCAAGCGTGCCGATAGCGACAAGATTCAGCCCTGCCCAATAGACCAGATTGTTGTGCAAATGGTTGATCGCATCCGCGTCCCGCGTGGCAATTGCAATGCGGGTCAGCCATGACGTAATGACGCGCAACTGATCCGCATTGGCCTCGCCGACTTCCCGAGGTAGCCGCAGCAGCACCAGTGCGAAATCTGTCCCGGCCCATGAACGCTCGTAGTAGCCTTGGTACCCGCTGATCGGACCCATTAAGGCATCCGCGCGGGCCCAACTGTCCAGAAGCGCGAGCACGCAGGTCCATTGCTTCGATTCAGCAGCATTGTTGAGCCGGTAGATATAGTCCCGCATCGGTTTGACCGCTTGCGCATAGGCGGCCGGATCGTCGTAAAACCCCGCTGGATCGATTGACTTCACCGGCGCGGGTACGGTACACGCGGCGACGGCCTGGTTAATGCCAAGACCCATGAACATCATTAAGGACACAGCGCCGAGTATTCGAATGAATCGACTACGCATAACTACTCCTGTCACGTTTAGCTAGTAGATATGGATCTTTTGCAATGCGCACCTTGTCGCGCTGGCATATCCCAAGCGCCTTGACTCGCTAGTAATCCAGAACGCAATAACCACGAGGAAAGTCTCGCGCGCAGACGCCGGCGAGTCGGCACATACGCACGGCACAATCAAGTAGCAACGGCTCCCGGCCCCTTCCGCTCGCCTTCCAGCACCGCATCGGCGCAAGCGAGAAAACCTCTGATCAGACGCCCGCGCGGCGACGCCCGATTCCACAGCACGCCAAATCGACGCGGCTCCGTCTGCACCGGCAGCGGGAGCTTCGCGACGTTCAGATGGGTCGTCAGCGGCGAGACGATATCCGGCACAAGCGACACGCCGAGTCCGCGATCGACCATCATCGCAATCGCCATCAACGAGTTCAGTTCGAACAGTTCGTGCGGCACGATCTTCGCCGCGCGCAGGTATTGATCCGCCTGCTTGCCGCCGCCGAGCGAGCGGTCGTAGCGAATGAACGGCTCGCGCGCCAGCAGGTCGTGAGGCGCGTGCGCGGCAAGACGCGACGGCGCGAGCACGACGATCGGTTCTTCGCGCAACAGATGCCAGTCGTACGCCTTTGGCAACGTGAATGCGGGGTGCAGGCAGACAGCGACGTCCACATCGCCACGCTGTAGCGCCTCGTAGAGTTCCATCGACGTTCCCGCGCGAATCAGCACGTTCGCGTGCGGAAACGACGCCGCGAAACCGGACAACACATCAGGCACGAGACTCAGCAGCGCGGTCGTGATCGTGCCGATCCGCAATTCCCCCGCCGCTTCACCTTCTAGCGCAAACGCCTTCAGTTCCGAGAATTCGCGTACCAGGCCGCGCGCGCGCTCGATCACACGATGGCCCGCTTCGGTCGGCATCACCGTGCGCCCCGAACGCACCAGCAACTCGACGCCGAGTTCACGCTCCAGCGCCTGAACCTGCTGCGCGACCGCAGCCGGCGTCACGCCGATGCGGCGCGCGGCCTCCGCCATCGAACCACTATCGACGACCAGCAAAAGATTGGCGAGAAAGGCGACGTCCATAAAGATAGTTTATGTGCTTTTTGAAGATAGGTCTGGATAGTTTATCTAAATTCAGCCCGGAATTAGACTGGCTTCCGATAAATCAGAAACTGGAAGCGGAGACATGAGAAGCAAACTGTTCGTGCCGGCCTCGCGCCCCGAGTTGTTCGCGAAGGCATTCGCGAGCGCTGCCGACGCGCTGTCTTTCGACCTCGAAGACTCCGTCGCCGCCGACCGCAAGCCGCAAGCACGTGTGGAGCTGCGCGAACTGCTGGGCTCCGATCTCGTCGCCGGCAAGCAAAAGGTGCTGATCGTCCGCGTCAACGCGCTCGACACGCCGCATTTCAGCGCGGATATCAACGCCGTCGCACAACGCGGCCTCGATCTGATCAATCTGCCGAAACCCGAATCCGCCGACGACGTGCGCGCCGCCGCAGCCGCGCTCGAACGCGCCGAAGCCGCCAACGGTGTAACGACGCCGATCCGGCTGCTGCTCAACATCGAATCGCCGAAGGCGTTCCACCTTGCGGCCGAACTCGCCGCGGCGCATCCGCGCGTCGCGGGTTTGCAACTCGGGCTTGGCGATCTGTTCGAGCCGCTCGGTATCGCGCGCCGCGAACCGTCGGCCATTCAGCAGGCCATGTTCGGCCTGCGCATCGCGGCGGGCGAAGCCGGCGTGTTCGCGTACGACTCGGCCTTCGCCAATATCAAGGATGAAGCCGGTTTTCGTGCCGAGGCGCAACTCGCCCGGTCGATGGGTTTTCTCGGCAAGAGCTGCATCCATCCGAGCCAGATCGCGCTCGCGAACGAAGTCTTCCGCCCCTCCGACGACGAAATCGCGCATGCGCTGCGCGTCGTCGAAGCGGCCCGCGAAGCCGACGCGAACGGCATCGGCGCCTATGTGGTGGACGGCAAGATGATCGATCCGCCGTTCGTCGAACGGGCGCGCGTGCTGGTTCGCGATGCCGCGCGCCTCGGCCTGCTGAACAGCCGCTAGGCGGCCGCTGAACGCCTAGCGCTGCCGAGCCGCCCCCAATCCGATACCGATGGAGCCAATCATGGAACGTTCGTCCAACACAGCCGAAGCCGGCGCAACAGGCCCGCTGGCAGGGATTCGCGTGCTGGACCTGAGCGCGTACATTGCCGGTCCTTACGGCTGTACGCTGCTTGCCGATCAGGGTGCCGAAGTCATCAAGATCGAGCCGCCCTCCGGCGACAACCTGCGCAAATATCCGTCTACGCTCGAAGCCGAGAGCCGTGCTTTTCTCGGCGTGAATCGCGGCAAGCGTGGTCTCGTGCTGGACCTGAAACAGCCCGAAGCGCTCGACGTGCTGATGCAACTCGTGAAGACCGCCGACGTGCTCGTCCATAACTTCCGCCCCAGCGTGCCCGCGCGCCTCGGCATTGCTTACGAGCAGCTTCGCGAGGTCAATCCGCGTCTGATCTATTGCGCGGTCACCGGTTACGGCGAAACCGGTCCGAACAAGGACAAGGCCGGCTACGACCAGGTGCTGCAAACCATGAGCGGCATGTGCATGCTGCAAGGCAAGCGTGGCGGGCCGCCGGAGATCCTGTACGGCTCAGTGGTCGATTACTACGCCGCGGCGATGGTCGCCGCGGGCGTGTCATCGGCGCTGTTCGAGCGCGAGCGCAAAGGCACGGGACAGTACGTTGGCGTGTCGCTGCTGCGCAGTGCGCTGACGATGCAATCCGCGCGGATGATCTGGGCCGAAGGCGAACCGAAGGATATCGGCCGCGATATGCGCTCAGGCGGCATTACCGGCATTCATCCGACCCGCGAAGGCTATCTCTACATTTCCGCGAACACGCCGCATTTCTGGCAGGCACTCTGCGAGAAAACCGGGCTCGACGCGCTCGCGAGCAGCGAACGCTACGACTCCGTGCGCAAGCGTGCGCTGCATTGCGACGAAATCGTGCCGCAACTGCACGCGGCACTCGCGGCGCGCAGCGCGCTCGAATGGGAAGCGTTGTTCGGCGACGCGGTGCCGTGTGCCGCCGCACGCGGCATCGAAGACATGTTCGACGATCCGCAGGTGCTGGCCGAAGACATGGTCGCGACCTACACGTATCCGGGCGTCGGACATTACCGGGGTTTCCGTCAGCCGATCCGCTTTGGCGACACGACCGGCCCCACGCCGCTCGCCGCGCCGGCATTCGGCCAGCATTCCGATGCCGTGCTGCGCGAGTCCGGCTGGAGCGACGACGAAATCGCCGCACTGCGTGCGAAGCGCGCGGTGCTGTAAGCGGGCTTGCGGTGACGCATGAGCGCCGCGCGACATAAAACGGAGACGACGATGGAAACGCAACAGTGCGACGACGGCACGCAATTGCCACGGAGCAAAGCGCCGGCAGGTGCGTGCGATTCGCACATGCATATCTACGACCGCCGCTTCCTCGCGGACGGCGCGAATCAGGCGACCTTCCCCGAGCACGCAACCGTCACCGACTATCTCGACGTGCAGCGCAGAACCGGCACCCAACGCACCGTCGTCGTAACGCCGCGCAATTACGGCACGGACAACCGCGTCACGCTCGATGCGATTCAGCGCCTCGGCCAGGACCGGACGCGCGGCGTCGCGGTGCTCACGCCCGCGGTCACCGATCAGCAACTCGCCGCGCTTCACGACGGCGGCGTTCGCGGCATCCGTTTCACGCTGTACACACCCGCCCATGCCGCCGTCACCTTCGAGATGGTCGAGCCGCTCGCGCGACGTGTCGCGGAACTCGGCTGGCACGTGCAACTGCACTGGACCGCCGCGCAGATCGTCGAGCATCGGGCGATGCTGGCGCGCCTGCCTTCGACGATCGTGTTCGATCATCTTGCGCGTCTGCCGATGCCCGATGGCGCGTTGCATCCGGCGTTCGGAATCGTGCGCGATCTGGCCGATTCCGGCCGTGTCTGGGTCAAACTGTCCGGCCCGTATCTCGACTCCGTTGCAGGCATCGTCAACGACTACGCGGACATCGCCTCGACCGCGCGCGCTTGGATCGACGCGCTGCCTGAGCGCCTCGTGTGGGGCAGCGACTGGCCGCACACGACGGAGTCGCACAAGCCCGACGACGCGCGGCTGTTCGATCTGCTCGGCACATGGACCGGCGACGATGCGATCCGCGACCGCATTCTGGTCGACAACGCTGCGACGCTGTACGGCTTTCCCCCTCAGGCGAACCTGGTCACCACAGCCTGAATCCCCAACACCTGAGCGCGCATAGAACGCGTCACCCACAAGATTCTTCGGAGACACAAGATGAAACCCGCAGCAGCCGCACCGCCAACCATCCGCAAGACGCGCTTCACCGAAGCGACCATCCGGCTTTTCGAACGAACCATTCCGGACCCGTTCGTGCTCGCCATCCTGATTACCGTCGTGGTCGCCCTGCTGTCGGTGGCGTTCGCGCCGCACGCGTCGGCCTCGCACCTGATCGGTGGCTGGTACAAGGGCTTCTTCGATATTCTGACCTTCGCTTTTCAGATCACGCTGGTGCTCGTGACTGGCCACGCGTTCGCGCACGCGCCGCTCGTGCAGCGCATGTTCAAAGCGCTGGTGTCGGTCGCGCGCACGCCCGTGCAAGCGGCGGCGCTCACGTTCATCCTCGTCGCGGTTGCGTCGTTCTGCAACTGGGGCCTGGGGCTCGTTGTCAGCGCGCTGCTCGCGCGTGAAGTGGCCAAACGGATGCGGGTGGATTTCGCGTGGATCGTCGCAGCGGGTTTTTCCGGTTGGGTCGTGTGGGCGAGCGGCATTTCGAGCTCGATCGCGCTCGCGCAATCCACGCCCGGCAGCGCGATGAATGTCGTGCAGAAGCTGACCGGCGAGGTGCTGCCGTTCAGCAGCACGGTGTTCACCGGCTTCAACCTCGTGCCGACGATCATCATGCTGATCGCGATGCCGTTCGTGTTCGCTTGGCTCAAACCGTCCGATGAAGACGCAGTCGTGCTCGACACGGAAAAGCATCCTGATGCACCGCCGCGCGAACGCCCAACCGGCAAGCTGAGTTTCGCGCGCTGGATCGAACATTCGTGGCTTGGCAGCGCCTTCATCGGTGCGGCCGGCATTGCGTTTCTGATTCTCGCGCGTGTCGACCATCTGGCGTTTTCAGGCGTGAACGCGGTGATCTTCGTGATGTTCATCGCCGGTGTGATCCTGCATGGCTATCCGCTCGCCTATGCGGACGCCGTCAAGAACGCAGCGAAGCAGACTGGTTCGATGATGCTTCAGTATCCGCTGTACGGCGGGATCATGGGGATGATGGACGCGACCGGATTGCCCGACGTGATCTCGCATTTCTTCATCGCTATTTCGAATGCGCACACGCTGCCGTTCTGGAGCTATGTGTGCTCACTGATCGTCACGTTCTTCATTCCGAGCGGCGGCGGTCACTGGGCCGTCCAGGGACCGTTCGTCGTGCCTGCCGCAGTCGCGCTGCACGCGTCCGTGCCAGCCACCACGATGGCAGTCGCCATGGGCGAGCAGGTGTCGAACATGCTGCAGCCGTTCTGGGCCGCTCCAGTCGTCGCGATGGCGGGTATTGGCGTGCAGCGCGTGCTCGGCTTCACCGT
Source organism: Paraburkholderia sediminicola (assembly GCF_902859805.1). Taxonomy (GTDB): domain Bacteria; phylum Pseudomonadota; class Gammaproteobacteria; order Burkholderiales; family Burkholderiaceae; genus Paraburkholderia; species Paraburkholderia sediminicola. Next base: position 441,390 of record NZ_CADIKC010000006.1, read on the forward strand.
GATGACCTTCGTGGTTGGCGCACTCGTGTACGGCGCCGCGCTGCTGCTACTCGTCTGACCATCGGCACCTCACCCACCGACAACAAATATGAACGGAGACAATTCGATGAAAGCAGTCACGACGCAGCAGGCCACTCCCGGGTCGGATTCAACGGTTGCAAAGGCGACGGACTCGCCGTCCGGCCACGCAACATTGAAAAATCGCTGGTGGGCGATTTTCGATGCGCGTATCGGATCGTTGCCGGTGCCGGTCTACTTCGTGCTGCTCGCGGTGCTTGCTGCGATGACGCTGCGCGGCAAGCTGGCCTCCGATCTGCCGACCGGCATCGCACTCGTTGCGGTCGGCGGCTTCACATGTGCCGAACTCGCGAAGCGCATTCCGTGGATTCGCCATATCGGCGCGACGTCGATCTTCGCGGCGTTCATTCCGTCGATGCTCATCTACTACAAGCTGATGCCGGCGCCGGTCGTCAAAGCCGTCACCGACTTCACCAAAACATCGAATTTCCTCTACCTGTTTATCGCCGCGATCATCGTCGGCAGCGTGCTCAGCATGGATCGCGAGACGCTGATCAAAGGCTTCGTGCGTATCTTCATTCCGGTCGCGGCAGGGTCCGTTGCGGCGGCATGCGTCGGCACCGGAGTCGGCGTCGCGCTCGGCATGGACCTCCGGCACGCATTGTTCATGGTCGTGGTCCCGATCATGGCCGGCGGCGTGGGCGAAGGCGCGCTGCCGTTGTCGGCGGGCTATGCGCAGATCATGGGTGTCGAACAGGGACCGCTGTTCGCGCAGGCGCTGTCCGCGGTGATGCTCGGCAATATCGCCGCCATCTGTTGCGCAGGCCTGTTGAGCTATCTCGGCACGCGCAAGCCGCATTGGACCGGCAACGGCCGCTTGACCGTCGCGAGCCACGCCGACGACGCAGCAATGCGCAACGCGCCGCAGTCGTTCGAATTCGACGTGAGTTCGGTTGCCGCAGCGGGTGCCACGGCGATTGCGCTGTATCTGCTCGGCGTGCTCAGTCATCAACTGTTCGACTGGCCTGCGCCGGTCGTCATGCTGATTCTGGTCGTCGCGGCTCAGCTGTTCCACGTCGTGTCGCCGCGCGTTCGCGGAGGTGCCCGCTTCATGTACGGCTTCTTTTCGACCGCCGTAACGTATCCGCTGATGTTCGCGATCAGCGTGGCAATGACGCCTTGGGGTGAAATCGTTATGGCTTTTCATTGGGTCAATATCGTCACGGCTGTTTCGACAGTCTTGACGCTCGTTTTGACCGGTTTTGTCGTCGGGAAGCTGGTCGGAATGTATCCAGTCGAAGCCGCGATCGTCAACGCCACGCATAGCGGGCTGGGCGGCACCGGCGATGTCGCGATCCTGACCGCCGCCAATCGAATGGAATTGATGCCGTTTGCGCAGATTGCGACCCGTATCGGCGGTGCCGTCACGGTGATGGTGGCGCTTGCCGCTTTTGCATGGATTCACTGACTTCGTTTGCAACTGCAGCGCCCGTCTCAACGCTCATCAAAACGCCGCACGATATTGCCCATCAGATTGCGCAACCACACGTTGCCTTCGTCCTGATCGAAATGCTCGTGCCAATGCATCGTGACCGCCGCCATCGGCAACGTAACGGGCAACTCGTAAAGCTGAAACCCACCATCACGATTGAAAATCTGTGCAAGACGCCGCGGCAACGTAGCAAACAGGTCAGTCACGGCCAGTACGCTCGGCAAGGCCACGAAATGCGGTAGCTCCAGCGCAATATGCCGGCCCACGCCTTGGGCACGAAATGCATCGTCGAGTGCATAGTGGCTGTGCTCGACCGACGTGATCTGCACGTGCGACGCGTCAAGAAACGTCTTCATGGCCAGTTCTTTCGTGCGCGGCAGGCCGCGCCGTTTGCGTGTCATGCAAACGTAAGTCTCTTCGAACAAGGCTTGATGTCGCGTGCGCGCGGTCAACGTCGGCAGATTGCCGATTGCAAAATCGAGCCGGCTGGCACGCAACGCATCTTCGATTTCTTCCACCGGCAGCGGTTCGATGCGCAATTTCACGCGCGGCGCCTGCTGATGCAACGCCTCGCAAATCGGCGGCAAGTACGCCAACTCCCCTGCATCGGACAGCGACAAGCGGAACGTGCGCGTACTCACTGCGGGATCGAAGTGCTCCGCGTAACGCAGCGCTTCACGCACCGTATCCAGCGCCCGCGCGACGATGCCCGACAGTTCGAGCGCAATCGGCGTGGGCTGCATACCGGCGCGCGTGCGAATAAACAGCGGATCGTCGAACAGGGTTCGCAAACGTCCCAGCGAATAACTGATCGCCGGCTGCGACAGCGCAAGCCGCTGGCCGGCCCGCGTGAGGCTGCGCTCCTCGACGATCGCCTGGAAAACGCGCAGCAGATTGAGGTCGACGTGGTCTAGCGAATTCATCGAGATATCCATGAGATTGATTTTATATTTTATTTTAGATCAATTTGACGCATATCAGTGGCTCAGCGAGACTTTGCTCCATCGACCACCCCACCTACGATTCTAATGAGCGATTCCTCATATCAGACCGTCGACACGAGCGCTCTGTACCAGCGCGCGCAGTCCGACCGCGTCGCCCCGTCGCTGTACTACGACCCGGCGGTTTTCGAAACCGAACTCGAGCGCATTTTCTACAAGACGTGGATCTGGGTCGCGCACGAAAGCGAACTGCCGAATCCGGGCGACTTCCGCACCACCACGATCGGCCGCCAGCCGGTGATCGTGGTGCGCGACAAGAGCGGCGCCGTCAATGTGCTGCAAAACCGCTGCCGTCATCGCGGTGCAACCGTGTGCGAACAGCACAAAGGCAATGCGAAAGGCTTCACCTGCCCGTATCACAGCTGGACCTATGGCCTCGACGGCGCCTTGCGCGCGCTGCCCTATGGCGACGGCTACGAAGGCGTGATCGACAAGACCGAGTTGCCGCTCGCCAGTTTGCGCGTGGGCATCTACCAAGGTCTGATCTTCGCGAGCTTCAATCAGGAGATCGAGCCGCTCGAAGATTTCCTCGGCGGCGCCAAGCCGTGGATCGACCTCTTCATGAAGCAAGGCGCGGGCTATCCGATCAAAGCCAACGGCGAACATCGCTTCCGCTTTAACGGCAACTGGAAGATCCAGCTCGAAAACACCACCGATCTGTATCACTTCCCGGTCGTCCACAAGTCGTGGATGAAATCGATCGACGACGAAACCGCCGCTGCGATCACGAGCTTCATGACGAGCGACGAAGCCTTCTGCCGCTCGCTCGGCAACGGCCATAGCCTCGCCGTGCTGGTGCCTGAACTCGTCGATCTCGACAAGGACGACGGCGCACCGATTCCTGAACGCTTCCAGGAACTTGCCGCCACGCTTGGCGAAAAGCACACGCCCGATGAAGTTCGCCGCATCGTGCGTTCGCTGATGGGCGTCGGCTTCAACCTGAATCTGTTTCCGAACCTCGCACTCTCAATGGCGTTTTTCCGCGTACTGCGGCCCATCTCCGCGAACGAGACGGAAATCCGTCACGTCGCCCTTGCAATGGATGGCGGCCCGGACGAAGCGAACCGCGTGCGTCTGCGCATTCACGAACACTTCCAGGGCCCGTTCGGTTTCGGCAGCCCGGACGACGCCGAAGCATGGGAACGCGTGCAGCGCGGCTCGCATGCCGGCCCCGATCTGCCGATCCTCGTGAACCGCGGCCTGAATCGCGAGAGCACCGCGCCGAACGGCGAAAAGACCGCCCACGCTACGGACGAAACCGGGATGCGCGAAGCGTACGCGCAATGGCGCACGATGATGGAGCAAGCATGATGGATGACAGGAACACGCTGTTCTCGCAGAAGACCTTTGCCGGCGCGATCGAACTGATCTGGCGGGAAGCCGAATTGCTGGACCGCAAGGATTATCACGCATGGCTTTCGCTGTGGGACCCGGCAGGCTTCTACGTGGTGCCGATCGATCACGACACCACCGACTTCGCCGCCACGCTGAATTACGCATACGACGACCAGGACATGCGTGAGAAGCGCGTGCAACGCATGACGTCCGGCTATTCGGCCTCCGCGAGCGACGCCGCCCGCACTGTGCGCACGGTCTCGCGTTTCACGCTGACGAGCGATGCGAGCGACGAGGTCGAGGTGAGCTCGGCGCAGATCATCGTCGCATACAAACGCGGCAAGTCGACCCTGTTCGCGGCGGATCTCACGCATCGCATCAGTTTCGCGAGCGGCGAGCCGCGCATCGTGCAGAAGGTGATCCGTCTGATCGATTCGACCGAGGCGCTCAGCGCGATCGGGTTCCTGCTGTGAACTCTGCAGTGAGCCCTGGAAACGCAAGCGAAGCAAAACAATGCCTACACTAGAGGTTTATCTACCGGCCGGTCACGCAGAAGCGCGTAAAGCGCAACTGATTGCCGGTCTCACTCAGGCCACTGTCGACGCGATCGGCGCGCCCGCTGAATCGGTGCGGGTTCTGCTGAGCGAATTGCCGCCGCACGATTTCGGCATCGGTGGCTCGAGCGCAGCGGATCGTGCAGGCAGCCGCGCATCGCTGCTCGTGATCGTCGCCATCCTGATTGCAGGCCGCACACCCGCGCAAAAGACCGCGCTGATCAACAAGCTTAGTGAAACGAGTGCTTCTGTGCTCAACTCTCCGCTCGACGCCGCCCGCGTGATGATCAAGGACATTCCGAATACCGACTTCGGTATCGGCGGCCAGACCGCGAAGTCACTCGGGCGCTAGCGTCCCTTCCCCCCACAAGCGAACCAGCGAGCACGACGATGCCAAACGACACGCTTTCTCCCACGGCCGTATCAGCCGCGACGCCAGCGGCACCTGCGACCTCGCGGACATTGCGACGGATCATCGTCGCCTCCGTGATCGGCAACGCGCTCGAGTGGTATGACTTTTTTCTGTACGGCACAGCCGCGGCCCTGATCTTCGGGCCGCTGTTCTTCCCGCTGCACGGCGACCCGCTGATGGGCACGCTCGCCGCTTTTGCAGGCTTTGCGATCGGTTTTCTCGCACGGCCACTGGGCGGCATTGTGTTCGGTCACATCGGCGACCGGCATGGGCGCAAACGCGCACTCGTCGTAACGCTGATGATGATGGGCGTGGCGACCTTCGGCATCGGCCTGTTGCCGACGTTCTCGCAGATCGGCTTCCTCGCGCCTATTGCGCTCATCTGTTTGCGGGTCGTGCAAGGCATCGCGTCCGGCGGCGAATGGGGCGGCGGCGTGCTGCTCATCAGCGAGAGCGCACCAGCCAATCGCCGTGGCTACTACGCATCGTTCAGTCAGTTGGGCGTGGCGGGTGGCTTCGTGCTGTCGGCGGCTGCGTTCTATCTGGTGCAGCGGTTGCCGCTTGAGAGCTTCATGTCATGGGGCTGGCGCCTGCCGTTTCTCGCGAGCGTGCTGATCTTCGGCGTCGGTGTCTATATTCGCCGGAGCCTGCCTGAAAGCCGCGACTTTACCGCTGCCAAACCGAAGCACATGCCAGTGCTGACCGTCTTGCGCAATCACCCGAAGCAGGTATTACAGGCAATGGGGTTGCGTATCGCCGAAAACGGCGGCACGTATATCTTCCTCTCGTTCGTGCTGGTGTACGGCAAGGCGATCGGTGTGCCGGTCCCGGTGATGCTCGGCGGCGTGATGCTCGCGATGCTGCTCGAACTCGCCACGATCGTGCTGTGGGGCCGATTGTCGGATGTGATCGGACGCCGGCCGGTATATATGATCGGCGCGCTCGGCCTCGTCGTGATCGCGTTTCCCGCGTTCTGGCTGATCGATACGCATGAACCGCTGCTCGTGTTTCTCTCGCTCGCGTTAGGCTTGCCCTTCTGCCACGCCGCGATGATCGGCACACAGCCTGCGCTGATGGGTGAACTCTTCCCCACCGAGGTCCGCTATTCGGGCATGGCGCTAGGTCATGAAATTGCCTCGGTGTTTTCCGGCGGACTCGCGCCTCTGGTCGCTATCGCGCTGTATTCGAAGTTCCATGCGCCCTGGCCAGTCGCGTTGATGCTGATCGGCTTCGGCCTCATCACCGCGATCACGCTCATGACCATTCCGAAGAACATCAACACAGCGCATGATTGAAATGCGATCAGCCGGCAGGAACGGCCACAATGGGCAGCGTGAAGCTGCATTGAAGGCCGCCTTGCCGCGCCGGTTTGGCCCAGATTTCGCCGCCATGCCGCGTGACGATGTTTTTGCACAGCGACAAACCGATGCCATTGCCGCCCGCCTTCGACGAAGAAAACCCGTCGAACAGGCGGCCGTGCGCTTCGGCGGGCACGCCCGGACCGTTGTCGATGACCTGCACGAGCGCGTATTTCCCGCGCAGACTGGTGACAAGGCGCAATTCACCGCGCCGCGCCGCAGCGTTGGGGCATTCCGTCAGCGCCTCGATCGCGTTGAAGGCCAGATTCAGCACCACCTGGCCAATCAGCACACGCTCGCAATACACCGGCAACGCTTCAGGCGCCTGCTCAATGGTGACCGCAACCCCCGCATCTCTCGCGCGCAATTCGATGAAGTACGCGACATCCGCGATGACCTCACGCACGTCCGCGTGGGTCTCGCTCGGCTCCCGCTTGACGATGTAATCGCGCACGCTCTTGATGATCACCGCCGCATGCTCGGCCTGGCGATCGGCGCTGCGCAGGCCCCACAACGCATCGTCGACGGAACCGGGCTGCCCGAGCCGCAGAATCGCGCCCTCAATGAAATTGCGCACCGCAGCGAGCGGTTGACTCAACTCGTGCGCAATCGCGGTGGCCATTTCGCCCATCGCGTTGTAGCGTCCTGCGTATTCAAGCAGCCGCGCCTCGTTACGACGGGCCTCTTCAACCGCGACTTCATCCGTGATGTCACGAAAGTGCAGCAGGCGTCCATTCAGATCGTCTTCGATCTCGATTCGCCGGCACGTGATGCGCAACCAGCCCGGCGTGCCGTCGCGACGTGTGATGCGATAGCGCTGCGGTGGCGAAGGCTGGATGCGCGGTGCGGTGGCGAGCTGTGCGAGCAGGCGGTCGCGATCCGGCTCGCTGCAATAGTCGAGCACGTCGCCCATCGGTGCGCCCTCTTCCAGGCCCAGCACACGCCGTCCGGATTCGCTCACGAATTCCACTTCGCCCGCGGGTGTCAGTACGGCCACGCCCTCACCGAGATCCTGCATGAATTCGCGCAGCCGCGACTCGTAGCGCCGCAGCGTTTGCTTGAGCGTGTCCTCGACGCTGATGTCGCGAAACTGCACCATCACCACCGCGCGCTCCTGCAGCGGCACGTAAGTTGCAATGGCTTCGGACAGCATATCGGCGCCCGTGCGCGAGCGGTAACACCACTCGTAGACCTGCGGGCCCTCTGTGATCGCACGGTCCATGGCCCCGACGCCGATCTCGCGCCGGTACTTCGGCACCGGGCGGGTCATGTCTTTCGCCTTGAGCGGGAGCATTTCCTCAAGCGTGAAACCAAGCGCTTCGCAAGCCGCGCGATTGGCCCACACGATCGCCTTCGTTTCGGCGTCGTGCAGCAGCACGCACAGCGTCAGCGCGTCGAGCAGGCGGTGAAAATCTTCTTCGGCGGGGAAATTCATCGGGCGAGGCTGCACAAAAGTTCGATCGCGTACGTGGAGGAACATAACACCAGTCGGCATGATTCGCGTCTGAAGATTTCTTTAGATACCCCCGGCGCCGTACCTAAAAACACGTCTTGCGTCCCAATTGAAGCGTTCTTTTTGCATTTCTAGACTGGCTTCACTCTGCACGCGCCGTCGCCGGCATCTTTGCCCGCGACCGAAACGTGCCTCGTGTTCCAGCCGATAACGAATCAAGGAGATGCCCCCGCCATGTCAGACACCGCCATCGACACTGTTGCCGACGTCGCAGAAACCAGCCGCGATGCCGCGCGTTTGCCGCTCGCCGACGTCATCGTCGAAATCGCCGCACGTCGCGAGGAGTTCGAGCGACTGTCGCATGTGCCGCGCGATGTGATAACCAAGCTCAAGCGCGCGGGCGTGTATCGCGCTGCAACGCCTAAGCGTTTTGGTGGCGATGCGCTCGCGCCTACCGCGTTTCTCGACATGATCGAACGCATTGCGATAGCGGACGGTTCGGCGGCGTGGGTCGCGAGTTTCGGCTCGGCGAACGTGTATCTCGCGGCGTTGCCGCTGGCCACTCAGGCACAGATCTACGCCGACGGCCCCGATCAGGTATTCGCAGGCGGTCTCTTCCCGGTGCAAGCCGCTCAGCCCGCCGACGGCGGCTGGCGTGTGAACGGCACGTGGAAATTCGCGAGCGGCTGCAAGGGCGCGGATTGGCTCGGTGTCGGAATCGGTGCGGCCAGCTCCGGCTCGGGAGCCTCTGGCGCGCCGGGCAAACCACGCACCGCCGTGTTCCGTCCGCATCAGGTCGAGATCGTCGAGAACTGGGATGTGGTCGGCATGCAAGGCACCGGCAGTCACGACCTGCGCGTCACCGACCAGTTCGTCACCGACGATTGGACCTTCGTGCGGGGCGGCGAACCGTGCGTGGACGAACCGCTGTATCGCTATCCAACTATCGCCTACGCGGCGCAAGTGCTGGCCGTAGTCAACCTCGGCCTTGCGCGCGCCGCGCTCGATGTCGCCAACCAGATGGCCGGCGGCCGCAAGACGACGACCGGCGCGCCGCAACTCGCCGACCGCGCGTACTACCGGATCGAACTGGCGAAAGCCGAAGCGCAATTGCGTTCGGCCCGCGCATTCTTCTACGACACCACCGACGACGTCTGGCAATCGATCCTCGCCGGCAACCCCGTTACACCCGACCAGACCAGCCTGCTGCGGCTCGCCGCTACGCAGATCGCCCGCGAAGGCGCCGACGTCGTGCAGCGCGCCTACCGGCTCGGTGGCACGATGGCCATCTACCGCTCGCATCCGCTGCAGCGCCTGGTGCGCGACGCCATGGTGGTCACGCAGCATGCGTTCCTCGGCGAGGGCAACTTCGACGGCGCCGGTGCGGTGTTCGTCGGCGTGCCGCCGATTCCGGGCTACCTGTAAGCTATTTTCTGATTTTGCCGTTCAAACGATTTCATGGAGAACCACACAATGTCCGATAACCCGAACCTTCCCTTGCGCGTTCTGTTCTGCTGCGGCGTGACGCAGAATTTCTTCGACTTGCCGCGCGAGAAAATCGGTGAAGTCTGGCAGGCTTACGGCAAGATGCTGGCGGCGGTCGAATCGATGGACGGCGTCAGCGTGCTCGGCATCATGGACGACGATCGCCTCACCGTCGGCAACGCCGACAATTCGCCGTGGACCTTCTACATCATGGCTGACGTGCGCGACTTCGATACCGCCGTGGCGGTGTGCAATCTGTATCGCACCACACCGGTCGGCGAATACAACCTGTGGCGCTACGGCAAGATCGAAGCGCGTGTTGGCCGCGCGCTGCAAGTGCCGCCGCAACACGCCAACGCGGCTTGAACGCGCCGGAGCACGATGCGATGACCGAGAACCCGGATACGCTTGTCAGGTTGACCGAACGGCTTGCCGCGCTCGAGGCCGAATCAGCGGTGCGCCGCACGATGGCGCGCTATATGGCGCTCTGCGATGTACCCTCGGGTACGCTCGAAGGCGAAACGCTCGCGGCCCTCTTCGCTGCCGACGCGATCTGGGAGGGCATCGGCCCGCAGTACGCGAGCAAGTTCGGCCGCCTCACCGGCCATGCGGAAATCCTCGCGATGCTCACGCGCTACTTGCCGCCGTCGCCGCATTTCTCCGTCAATGTGCATTTCCTCACGTCGGAAACCATCGAAGTGCATGGCGCAACCGCGAAAGGCCGTTGGATCATGCTGCAAGCGTCTGGCTACGTCGACGCGCAGGCCGAGTTGATCTCGGCGCGCCTCGAAGTGGATTTCGCGCCCGCTGACAATGGCCGAGACTGGCTCATCACGCACTTTCGCACCGAACGTCTTTTCGATGCGCCCTGGCAGGTCAACGCAAGGAAACCGAACCCATGAATGAGTTTATAGAGACTTTGTCGATAGGCGGCACGGGCCCCAGCATCGCGATCAAGGACTCGATCGATATCGCCGGCTATGCGACCACGGCGGCGAGCCGCGCATTGGCCGACGCAGCACCCGCGCAGCAGCATGCGGAAGTCGTGGAGCGCTTGCTCGATGCCGGCTGGCACATCGTCGGCAAGGCGAATATGCACGAGCTCGCGTTCGGCATGACGGGTATCAACGATTACACCGGCACACCGCAAAATCCTCAGGACGCCTCGCGTATTCCCGGCGGCTCGTCGAGTGGATCGGCTGCGGCCGTTGGTTTGAAGCTTGCCGATGTCGCGCTTGGCACGGACACCGGTGGTTCGATTCGCGGCCCCGCAGCGTGTTGCGGCGTAATCGGTTTGAAGCCGACTTTTGGACGCGTCTCACGGCGCGGCGTCGCACCGCGTGAATCGACGCTCGATTGCGTCGGGCCGTTCGCGCGCGAGATGCGGATGATCGTCGCCGCGATGCAGGCGATCACCGCCGACTTTGACACGCAGGCAGCCCAGCCGGCACGAAGCGGCGCATGGAACGTCGGGATCGTGCAGGTCGACGCCACGCCGGAAATCCTTAAAGCCGTCACGCGCGCCGCGGACCAGGCCGATTGCACCGCTCGCACGCTGGAACTTGCAGGGCTTGCCGCCGCCTTCGAAGCGGGCCTCGCGATCATCAACGTAGAAACTTTTCATGCGTTCGGCCATCTCGTGGCAAGCGGCAAGCTCGGTGCCGATCTCGACGCACGGCTGCACGCCGCTGCGAATACAACCGCAGCGCAATGCGAGGCAGCGGAGTTGATACGTCGGCAGTTCACAGCCGCGGTCGATCACGCGCTTGAAAGCGTGGACGTATTGATTCTGCCCACACTTCCCGCGCTGCCGATCACGCTCGACGAGGCACGCGGCGGCACTCCGGTCATCGCCATGTCGTCGTTGATCCGGCCGTTCAATCTGAGCGGCCATCCGGCGCTGAGCTTGCCCTTGCCTATCGATGGTTCGCCGCTCAAGGCGGGCTTGCAGATCATCGGACGCAAAGGGGCGGATGAACAGGTGTGCGCGATTGCGGCGCGATTTGAAGCCGCGATTTGAAGCCGCACCTCTCACGGAGTAAAAAGCAATGCAGAAAAGAGTCGTACTTGTCACCGGCGCCGCGCGTGGTCTTGGCGCCGCGATTGCCGCGCGCTTTCATGCAGCGGGTTACGCGGTCGCCATCGGCGACATCGCGTTCGATGCCGCCCACGCCCTCGCCCGCGATCTGAGCGCGGACGGCTCGAGCGCCTTCGCGCTGAATCTCGACGTCACCTCGAAGCGCGCATTCGAATCCGCACGCGATGCGATCCTGCAACGCTGGGGCCGCATCGACGCGTTGATCAACAACGCGGGCGCATCCAAAGTCGTATCCGTGATGGAGATCACCGCCGAGCAGTTCGATCAGGTGATCAACGTGAATCTGCGCAGCGTGCTGTTCGGCTGCCAGGTGTTCGGCCAGCATTTCGCCGACGCCGGCGCGGGCCGCATCGTCAATATCGCCTCGCTGGCGGGACAGAACGGCGGATCGGCCACCGGCGCGCACTATGCGGCGGCTAAAGGTGGTGTCATCACATTGACCAAGGTGTTCGCGCGTGACCTCGGCGCAGCGGGTGTAACCGTCAATGCAATTTCGCCAGGGCCGATGGATTTGCCGATCGTGCACGAGAGCGTTGCGGCCGACAAGCTGAAGGCGGTGATCGCCAACATTCCGGCGGGACGTCTGGGCTCAGCGGACTATGTCGCCGATGTCGCAGTCATGCTCGCTGCCGAGAATGCTTACTTTGCAAACGGCGCATGCTGGGATGTGAACGGCGGCTTGTTCATGCGTTAGTGCCCGACGCGGCCGCCTCCTGGTCCCACACCGCCATCACGTCGCGCACCAGCATCGCGATAGACGCCGCGCCAAGTTTGTCTTTGATGCTTGCGCGATGCACGTCGACGGTCTTCACGCTGATGGATAGATCGGAGGCGATACGCTTGCTGCCCTTACCGTCGATCACACCGCGCAGCACTTCTTTTTCGCGCGCCGTTAGCGACGCCAGGCGTTTGCGTAACTCGCGCTGCTTCTGATCAGCGGCGTGACGTTGCGACGCAAGTTTCAACGCACGCTGCACGCGATCGAGCATCTGCTGCGAGTTATACGGCTTCTCGACGAAATCGATCGCGCCGTTCTGCAAAGCGCGCACCGACATCGGAATGTCGCCGTGACCGCTGACGAAAATGATCGGCAGCGTCGCACCTCGACGGTTCAACTCGGCCTGCACGTCAAAGCCGCTTTGCTCAGGCATGCGCACATCCAGCACGAGACACGCGGGCATACCCGGATCAAACGCGCTCAGAAATTCACTCGCGTTGGCGAAGCCCGCCGACTTCACGCCAACCGACTCGAGCAGCCACGCGAGTGAGGTGCGCATGCCGTTGTCGTCGTCGACGATATAGACGATCGGTGCGAGGGACGGAGCGGACTGAGGCTGCTGGGACATGGAGTCTGTGGAACGGTTCGGGATGGGTGCGATTCGAAGCGTCTTGCGGGCTCATGATAACCAGTGGAAAAAGCGCTGCAAAGCGATAGTTACCCTGTAACGGAGATAAAAGCCGCTCATACGCTGCACTGTGCAGACAGACATTGGGGAAACCTTTAGACGGACTGGGAAAGAGGCCTCTACGCGCACCGCTCGCGCTGATTTTTTTCCGCGCGAGGATTGATTACGCTTGAATCCAGATCCCTACCGCGCCCCCAGGAACCCAGAACATGACGCCGACCTCACAAGTAACGCAAGCGACTCCCGCCGCCGACCCCGAGCTCGCAGCCAGGCAGCAATTCCGTCAGGCCATGGCGCATCTCTCCGCGGCCGTGAACGTCATCACGACTGCCGGTCCGCATGGACGCTGCGGCGTCACCGCGAGCGCCGTGTGTTCCGTGACCGATACGCCGCCCACGCTGCTCGTTTGCCTGAACCGCTCGAGCGCGATGCACGCTACGTTCGAACGCAACCGGCATGTTTGCATCAACGTACTGCCCGGTGAGCATGAACTGCTCGCGCGTCACTTCGCCGGCATGACGCAAGTGCCGATGGAAGAACGCTTTGGCTGGCCGATCTGGGACGACGGCACGCACGGCGTGCCGGTCTTGCGCGACGCACTTGCGAGTCTGCAGGGCGAGATCGTCGATCTGAAGGAAGTGGGTTCGCACTCGGTCATGTTCGTCAAAACCACCTGCATCAGCGTGCGCACGGACGGTGATGGCTTGATCTACTTCGATCGCAATTTCCACCGGATCAAGCGCTCGGCATCGCATTGACGCGCGACGGGAGCAATTGAAACCAGCCGCGGCGCGTGGCCCCTTAAACCACGCCCGCGCTATCGGTGTCGAACTGAAACTGCGGCACCGCCGCGACAGCTTCAACGAAACAGTCGATCAGATAATCGCAGGCCGACGTATTCAATGCGTCACGCCGCGAGATGATGCCTACCGACACGCGCGGCAATGGTTCACGCACCGGCACCGAAACGAGCCGCTCGCGAATCCAGTCTGCTTCCAGAAAACTCTTCGGACAGCACGACAGCAGGTTGCTATTCACCGACAGCGAAAAGCTCGCACTAAACGAGCTGCACTCCACCACCACCTTCGGCGCGCTCGCCCCATGCTGCACGAAAAAATCCTGCAGCGACTGGCCGATGCTTTCGGGCGTAGTGTTCAGCATCCATTCCGCGCCCTCCAGTTCCACGATCGATTCGGCATTCGCCAACGGATGCCCTTTGCGCGCGGAAATGATCAATTCGCCTTCGAGCAGTGAGCGGAACATGAATTCCGGCGCGAGCTTTTTTTCATCGACGATCGCGATCACGAAATCGAGCGAACCATCGCGCAGACGTGCCAATGCTGCAGTCAGGAAGCCTTCCTGAACCGAGAGCCGAGTTTTCGGCATGCGCTGCCGGAACGAGTGAATGGCGCGCGACAGAAACTTCAGCGACACCAGCGGCGTGACCGCACATGACACCGTCCCGCCCGCCTGACCGGATAGATGGACCACGTCGTCTTTCGCGTGCTGCATCTCCGCGAGGATGAGCCTCGCACGCGCGCACACGGCCTGGCCGAACTGCGTGAGTTGCGCGCCACGCGCGCTGCGCGACACCAGAGGCACGCCCAATTCCTGTTCGAGCTCACGAATCGCCTTGGTCAACGCGGGCTGGGACAGACACACTGTTTTGGCCGCGGCGCGAATGCTGCCGTGCTGGGCAATCGCCACTAAAGCGCGCAACTGGTTGTATTTCACGGGTTAGAGCGGTCGGATGAACCGTTGGAAAAAGAGGAATCACGCCCGGCATCAACCGGCGGCTGATGGCTTGAATCGATGGTACACCGCAGGAAAACCCCCGGCCATGCTCCCAAATACCCATTGCCGTGCGACCCGCGCGAGCCCTGCTCCCGTGCGAACGCAGCCCGGCCGGGAGCGATAACCCAGCGTTATCACAATAAGAAAAAGCAAATCCAGAATGCTTTTTTGACTCCCTAGACTTTTCCTGTCGCCGTTATTGAAGGCGCTCTGCCCGACCAAAGCGCTCGAATTGATAGTGACGCGCGCTCGAAACGATATCGAAGCATCACGGTTTGATTCACCTCCAGAGGGATCCCGTTCATGAAGTCACCGTCACTCAGTTCGTCGCTCAACAATATCAGTCAAAGCGCGACGTATGGCCCATCGACGCGTGGGTTAATCGTCGCGACGACGATCGGCAACGCGTTCGAATTCTTCGATCTCACCGTCTACAGCTTCTTTGCGGTGCTGCTCGGCAAGCTGTTCTTCCCACTCGCTTCGTCGCAACAGCAACTCCTGCTCTCGGTTGGCACGTTCGGTATCGGCTTTATCGCGCGTCCGCTCGGCGGCGTACTGTTCGGGGTGCTGGCGGACCGCTTCGGCCGCATCGCCGCGATGAACCTCACGCTCGTGACGATGGCGGTCGGCACCGGTCTGATCGGCGTGATGCCCACCTACGCGCAAATCGGCATCGCCGCGCCGCTCGCGATCGTCGCCGCGCGCTTGCTGCAGGGCTTTTCCGCGGGCGGCGAAGTCGGTGTCGCGACCACGCTGCTCGCGGAACGCGCCTCTTCCTCGCGACGTGGCTACATCACGAGCTGGCAGTTTGCGAGCCAGGGTGCGGCGGCGCTGGCCGGCTCGCTGGTGGGTTTTCTACTCTCCCACTACCTCGACAAGGCTTCGCTCGAAGCATGGGGATGGCGTATTCCATTTCTCGCGGGCGTGCTGATCGCGCCGCTCGGCCTCTATTTGCGTTCGCGGCTGGGCGGCGAAGCGGATGCACCTGCCGACGCCGGGCCCGATTCCGTCGGCGTGCTAAAGACTGTTCTGCAACGCGACTGGCGCCTCGTCCTGGTAGCGCTTTTCCTCGTGGTCGGCGGTACGTCGGCGCATTTCATCGTGATCTATTACATGTCGACGTATGCGATCAAGGTACTACATCTGCCGATGGATACCGCACTCTGGTGCGGGATTCTCGCAGGTGCGGTCATGCTGGTGATGTCGCCGGTGGGCGGCATCTGGTCCGATACGTTCGGCCGCAAACGCGTGACCTTCATCTCGCGCGTGCTGCTGACCGTGCTCATTCTGCCGGGCTTTTATCTGATCCAGCATTCGCCTTCGGTCAGCACGTTATATCTGGTGGTCTGCGCACTCGCAGCGCTGCACTCCATCAACGCAGGCGCAACCGGTTCAATGCTTCCCGAGATGTTCCCGCGCAGCACGCGTGCAACGGGACTTTCCCTTGCCTATGCAGCGGGCGTGTCGATCTTCGGCGGCTTTGCGCAATTCATCGTCACGTGGTTGATTCAGACAACCGGCAATCCGGCCGCCCCCGCCTGGTACGTGATCGTTTGCGGAGTGCTCTCGCTGATCGCGCTCCTGTTCGTGGTCGACCGCACACGTCAGGACATCTAGGCCACCACACACACGTCATTCGTTCTCCAACACCGCGAAATTCTCATGTCAGATACTCTTCACGCCAATACACGGCTCGCTGTGAGCAGCGATCTTTGCGACCTGTCCGCCCTTACCTTGCTTGATCTACAGCGCAAGAAAGAAGTGAGCGCCGTCGACATTCTGAACTCCCACCTCTCGCGCATCGAAGCCGTCAACCCGCAAGTCAACGCACTGGTGACGATCGCCGATGAGTCCGCCTTACGCAACCGTGCCGCCGAAATCGATGCGCAATGGGCGCGCGGCGTTTGGCAAGGTCCGCTGCATGGGCTGCCCGTTTCGCAAAAGGATCTGACCGCGACGCGCGGCGTGCGCACTACGTTCGGCTCAAAGGCCTTCGCACGTCACATACCCGAGCACAGCGCACTGATCGCGCGTCGCTGCGACGCCGCGGGTGCACTGATGATCGGCAAATCGAATACCCCTGAATTCGGCGCCGGCTCGCACACGTTCAACGAAGTTTTTGGTGTAACACGTAATCCGTGGGACCTGAGCAAGTCCGCCGGCGGAAGCAGCGGCGGCGCGGCGGCGTCCGTTGCGTGCGGGATGAATCCACTTGCGTGCGGCAGCGATATGGGCGGTTCGCTGCGCAATCCCGCCGCGTGGAATGCGGTAGTGGGTTTGCGTCCGTCGCCGGGACGCGTGCCGCGCGCGCCGGATCCGAACGGTTGGGCAACGCTCGGCGTAGATGGGCCGATGGCGCGCAATGTCGCCGATACCGCCTTGCTGCTCAGCGCGATCGCCGGACCCTCAGGCGAAACCGCGACCGAAATCACCGAACCAGGATCGCGCTTCGCACAACCGTTGCAACGCGACTTTCGTGGCACACGCGTCGCCATGTCGGTCCAGCTTGCCGGTCTTGCTGTCGACCCCGAGATTCAGCGGACCGTACAGGCCCAGGCGGCCGTGTTCGAGTCGATGGGTTGCGAGGTCGAATTCGCCGATCCCGATCTCGGCGATGCCGAGGACGTGTTCCGGATCGAGCGCGCCTGGATGATCGGCAGCCTCGTTGATCGGCTCGATGCCGAGGCTCGCGCACAACTGAAGCCGGAAATCGAAGCGGAGTGCCGTCTGCACCGCTCGCTATCGGCCGCGGATCTGGGCGATATGTTCGCGCGCAAGACCGCCTTGTTCGAGCGCATGCGCCGCTTCATGGACAACCACGCGTACTACGTGCTGCCCGCCACGCAGATGCTGCCCTTCGACGCCGATCTACGCTGGCCCACCGAATTCATGGGCACGCACTACGACTCGTACATCGACTGGATGCGCATCTGCTGGCACCTGTCTTCCACTGAATCGCCGGTGCTCGCTATGCCATGCGGTTTTAGCGTATCCGGCTTGCCGATCGGCTTGCAGATCGCCGGACGCTTTCGCGACGACTGGGGCCTGCTGCAGTTCGGCCACGCCTACGAGGCCGCTGCGGCCCACCGCACGATACGGCCGCCGTTGATTGGCGAGCACCGTTAAACACCGCTAATTCCGAGGTTCTTCCAGTAGCCGGCTTCGCCGCCGGCTGCTTGCAGACAAGCAACGCGTGGCTCGCGGGAGCGAGCACGTCCGTCACTTTTCGCACATTCTCTAAACGAGCGTCAAACCACATGAAAAAAACGCTACTGACAGTAAGCCTTACCGCACTCTTTCCGGCTGTGGTGCATGCACAGAGTGCCGTCACGCTATACGGCATTATCGATGAAGGGGTGAGTTACACGAGCAATGCGGCGACGGCGAACGCCAACGGCGGCGTCTCGGGCCATAGCGCAGTTCGCCTGCTGAGCGGCGTGATGCAGCAAAACCGCTGGGGCATGCGCGGCGCTGAGGATCTTGGCGGCGGCATGAAAGCGATCTTCATGCTGGAGAACGGCTTCGACGCCAGCACCGGCAAGCTCGGGCAAGGTGGGCTGCTGTTTGGCAAGAAGGCCTGGGTGGGCTTGTCGGGCCCGTTCGGCACGGTGACGCTTGGCCGCCAGTACGACACGAACGTCGACATTCTCGGCCCCTTTGAAGTCGGCGATCAATGGGGTGGGTATATGGCGGCGCATCCTGGCGACCTCGACAACATCAACAACACCAACTCCACCAACAACGCGATCAAGTTCACCAGCAATACGTATGGTGGTTTGACGGTAGAAGGTATGTACAGCCTTGGCGGCGTCGCGGGCAATTTCTCGCGCAACCGGATCTGGTCGGTGTCGGCTGGTTATGTGAATGGGCCGTTGGCGCTTGGTGTGGGTTATCTCGATGTCGCCAATCCGAATACATCGTTCTTTGGTAGTACCGGTAGTGCGGCTGCTACTGTGAATGGCGTGCCTGGCAGCAATATGGTGTCGCCTGTTTATTCCGGGTACGCGTCGGCGAAATCGTTGCACGTGATTGGGGCTGGGGCGTCGTATCTGTTTGGCGCTGCGACGTTTGGCGCGACGTATTCGAATACGAGTTTTCGTGATCTGGGGGATCTGTCGTCGGGGCCGAATCCTGCTGGGCTGAGTGGCAACGCTACGCTGAATAATGCGGAAGTGAACTTCAAGTATCAGATCACCGCTGATTTGCTGTGTGGGGTGGCGTATGACTATACGAAGGGCAGTTCGGTTAAAGGTATGACTGGGGCGACCTATCAGCAGGTCGCGTCAGGGATTGATTACTTCGTGTCGAAACGTACTGATGTTTATTTGATTGGGGTTTATCAGAAGGCGTCTGGGACGGACTCGACTGGCCGGCAGGCTGTGGCTGCTGTTAATGGGCCTTCGGCTTCGGCTGATGGTAAGCAGGCTGTTGTGCGGGTTGGGATGCGGCATAAGTTTTGATTTTTTTTTGCCTGTGGGGTGGTTTTTGTCTGTGTTCTTGGGGTGTTGGCCTTTCCTTGTATTGTTAGTGGTCTATTAGTGTTGCCCCTGTGCGGGGCGGCACTTACTTTCTTTGCCGCCGCAAAGAAAGATAAGCAAAGAAAGCGGCTCAAACCGCTAATGCTAAGTGGGCTCCGGAGTTTGCTTGAGGTAGTGGTGCGACTGGAATCCGTGCTCTCGCTCATTCCGCGCTAGTGACAAAGGACTCATCAGCTCCCACTGCGCACTGCGTGCGTCGCGGACGGGTCTGCAGGGGAAACCGCCGGCTTCGGTTGAGGTCTGGGGGGCCGTCGGCTTCGCCTCGGCGACGCGTTCCTGCGTTTGCTCGGGAACCCCCCACTTCAAATGGTTTGTCGGTGCCCCACAATCATGGTCATGGCGCGGGTGCGGTTGCAGATGCCGTTCCAATGAAAATGGCGATGGCGATGGCGATGGCGACGGCGACGGCGACGGCGACGGCGACGCGATGATGAGGCCATGGTCTGATGGCGAGACGCGGGCGTCAAAGCGTAGCGATCGGTTTTATGAACAGCTCTTCGGCGCGCGCAGCGCCGCCGGAAGTATGACGCCCTTGTCACTGGCGCCGAATGCGGGAGGACACAGATTCCAGATGCACCACTACCTGCAGCAGGCTACGGTGCCCACTTAGCATTAGCGGTTTAAGCTGCTTTCTCTTGCCTACTTCTCTTTGCAGCCGGCAAAGAGAAGTAGGTGCCGCCCCGCACAGGGGCAACACTAATAGACCACTAACAATTCAAGGAAAGGCCAAAGCCCCAGGAACACGGAAAAACAAGCGCCGCGCAGGAATAAAAAAAACCTTCCTCATCCCACCCGCTTCGCACGAAGCCACCCATACCATGCATCCATCCCTTCCCCGCTCAGCGCCGACACCCGCAAAATCTCAATCCCAGGATTGACCCTCCTGGCGTAGCCAATACACTTCTCGACATCAAACCGCAAATACGGCAACAGATCGATCTTGTTCAACAACAACAACGAACAAGCCCGAAACATATGCGGATACTTGATCGGTTTATCCTCACCTTCCGTGACGGAAAGAATCAACACCTTGGCCCCCTCGCCAAGATCAAACAACGCGGGACACACCAGGTTGCCGACGTTCTCGATCATCACCACCGAATGCATCGGCGGATCGAGTTGTGTCAGCGCCCGCGACGCCATCTCCGCATCCAGATGACATCCCCTGCCGGTGTTGATCTGAACCACACGTGCCCCCGTGGCGTGAATTCGCTCGGCGTCGTTAAGCGTCGCCTGGTCGCCTTCGATCACCGTGAGCGGCAACGTCTCGCCAAGATCGTGGATCGTGCGCTCGAGCAAGGTAGTCTTGCCCGCACCAGGTGAACTCATCAGATTCAGCGCGAGAATCGATCGCCCCGCCAGCCAGCCGCGATTGCGTTCGGCCAGCAGCTGGTTCTTCGCCAGAATGTCCTGCTCCAGGGTGATCGACGTGCCGTGACCGCTCCCGTGGTTGTGCGGGTGATCATGCGTATGGGTATGATCGTGCGGGTGGTCGCCGTCATGTGAATGCTCATGCGGATGGGAATGCGTGTGGACACCGTCGTGCGAATGCTCATGCTCGTGATGGTGAGGATGCTGCAAGTCGTGTGAATGTGGCTGGCCGTGCACGTGCGAATGGCTCTGCGGATGCAGGTGTGCATGCCCCTCTTCATGTGTACTCACTCGCCGATACGACGCTTCACGCGTGCCGACTGCAACGGCTTCTCGCGTAGCTTGCGATTGCGATTGCGCGTCCACCTGCGCCTGCGCCGCCTCCTCCGCATCCAGATCGGTCACCGCCGCGCCCTGCGTATTCGAGCATCCGCATGTTGTACACATCACACCACCTCCATCTGCCGGATCTTCAACTGCTGCCCCGAAATCAGTTCGAGATTCTCGCTCCCGCATTCGCATTGCCCAAACGGCACATCGATGTCGAGCGTCTCACCGCATGCGAGACAACGTGCCTGCCCGGGAATTTCGATGATTTCCAGAGTCGCGCCCTCCACGGCGGTATCTTTCGCGCAGACGTCGAAGCAAAATCGGATCGCGTCAGGCATCACGGCCGACAATCGCCCGATCTCCAGCGTCACCCTGCGCACGCGCGCGCCGTTGGCCTGTTCCGCACAAATCTCGACGACGCTGTTGGCAATGCTCAACTCATGCATGGCGAGCCTCTCAGCGTTAGCAGATGCGCGGCAGTTGCTCGCCCACCAGCATGTCGACGATGCGCTGTCCACCAAACGCGGTCTGCATGACGACAAGACCACCCGCGCCCGCCTCGCCGACCTCCACCGTACCGATTGCCGCTGCCTCACGCCCCGCCGGATGCGCGCGCATGGCAGCGAGCACCCGCCCGGCCGCCTCGGCGGGCACGACGGCCACCAGCTTGCCTTCGTTAGCCAGATACAGCGGATCGAGGCCGAGAATCTCGCACGCGCCCTTGACCTCCTCCCGCAACGGCAGGTCCGCTTCGCGTAGCCGTATCGTCACGTTCGAACTCTGTGCGAACTCGTTCAACACAGTCGCAACGCCGCCGCGGGTCGCATCGCGCAAACAATGAATCTGCGGGCACGCATCGAGCATTGCCGCGATCAGGCCGTTGAGGGGACAACAATCGCTTTCCACATCGGCTTCCAGGGCAAGTTGCTGGCGCGCGACCAGAATCGCCGCACCATGATCGCCGAGATAACCGTTGACGATCACGACGTCGCCGGGGCGCGCGTTGCGGGCTGAAATCGACACGTCGCGGCGCACCACGCCGATGCCGGCGGTGTTGATAAAGAGCTTGTCCGCGCAACCGCGTTCCACCACCTTCGTATCGCCCGTCACGATCGCGACGCCCGCTTCGAGCGCGACCCGCTGCATACTCGTGGCAACACGCCGCAAGATATCGACGGCAAGACCCTCTTCGATGACCACCGCACACGACAGATATAACGGTCTCGCACCACATACGGCAAGATCGTTGACCGTTCCCGAGACAGCCAGCGTCCCGATGTCGCCACCTGGAAAGAACAACGGATCGACTACGTAGCTATCGGTCGTAAACGCGAGACGGTCCCCATGCATCGCAAGATCGGCTAGCGCGAACACCGCCTGATCTTCCAGCGCCGCGAGCGTGGGATTGTCGAAGGTCGAGACGAATACGTCTTCGATCAGATCCCGCATGGCGCGGCCACCGCCGCCATGTGCGAGATTGACGGAAGCGTCGTGAATGCGGGCGACGCGGCGAGGCGCCGCGGGCTGCAGAGGGTCGGGCACGCGGTCGTTCATGAATGGCCCCGCATGGCCGTCGTAGCGATCGCATCGTCAATCAGCGCGGGCGCACCAGGCACGTCAGACACAACGGCCAGGCCACTTGCGCCAAGGCACGCGGGTGCCGCCGCGTCGGCTGATTTCACGCTTTGCCGCGCCGCGCGCCGCTCATCGATCCGCGACGTATCGATACGCCCATAGTTGTAGTAAGCCGCGCAGGCGCCTTCGCTCGACACCATCAACGAGCCGAGCGGCGATTCCGGTGTGCAGGCGGTGCCGAACACTTTGCATTGATGCGGTTTGATCACGCCCTTCAATACTTCGCCGCATTGGCATGCTTTCGGATCGGCGATCTTCAGGTTCGGCACGTCGAACTTGCGCTCCGCGTCGTAAGCGGCAAACGTCTCACGAACCCTGACGCCCGAGTGATCGATTGAACCCAGTCCGCGCCATTCGAAGAACTCGCGCGTCTCGAACACGCGCATCACCGCCGACAAAGCCTGCGCATTGCCGTCCTCGGTCACGATCCGGCCATACTGGTTCTCCACCTCGCAGCGCCCTTCTTCGATCTGCCGCAACACCATCCACATCGATTGCAATATATCGAGCGGCTCGAACCCCGCCACCGTGATCGGCTTGCGATAGTGCCGCGCGATGAAATCATAGGGCCGTGTGCCGATTACCATGCTGACGTGCCCGGGGCCAAGAAAGCCGTCGAGATGCAAATCGGGCGAATCGAGAATCGCCTTGATGGTCGGGATGATCGTGATGTGATTGCAGAACAGCGAGAAATTGTGGATCTTTTGCGCGTGCGCCTGCAGGACCGTCATTGCAGTGCTGGGCATGGTCGTCTCGAAGCCCAGTCCGAAGAAAATCACCTCGCGGTCCGGGTTTTGCTGTGCGATCTTCAAGGCGTCGAGCGGCGAATAGACCATCCGCACGTCCGCGCCGTCGGCTTTCGCTTTCAGCAGGCTTTTCTTCGAACCGGGTACGCGCATCGCGTCGCCGAAGGTCGTAAAGATCACTTCCGGACGCTCGGCCAACGCAACGCAATCGTCGACGCGGCCCATCGGCAGCACGCACACAGGGCAACCCGGGCCATGCACGAACTCCACCGCATCGGGCAGCATTTGCTGAATGCCGTAGCGGAAAATCGTGTGGGTATGGCCGCCGCACACTTCCATGATTTGCAGCGGCCGTTGTTTGGCGCGCTCGATGCGGGACACCAGCGCGCGGATTTCCTTCTCCAGCGTTTTCGCTTTGTGCGGGTCGCGAAACTCATCGACGTATTTCATGGCGCACCTCCCTCCGGCGAGCTGGCCAGCCCAACTGAACCGGCGAGGCCGCCGCGGTCGTCGGCAAGCAGCGTATGCACGAGGTCCCACAGAATGTGATAAATCGCGACGTGAGTCTCCTGCACGCGGTGAATGCTGTCGCTTCCCACCACGAGGCAATGATCGACAGCCGCGCTGGCAGCCATGCGTCCGCCGTCGTGACCGGACAGTCCGATGGTCAGCAAGCCCATCTCTTTCGCTTTCGCAAAGGCAGTCAGCAGGTTTTCGGAATTTCCGCTGGTCGACACGCCGATCAGCGCGTCGCCACGCCGGCCTTGCGCCACCAGTTGCCGCACGAAAATATGGCTGAAGCCGACATCGTTGCCGACCGCGGTCATCATGGCCGTGTCAGCTACGAGGTTGATGGCGGTGAGCGCCGGACGACCGGTGGTCACCGGATGCAGAAATTCGACGGCGATATGCGAGGCGTCGCAGCTCGAACCGCCATTGCCCATCGTGAAGAGCCTGCCGTCGCGGCGGTACATCTCCGCAATCGCGTGAGCGATCCGCACCACTGCCGGGCCGTTTTCGTCGAAGAAGCGTTGTTTGGTGTCGACGCTGTCCTGGGCTTTCAGACGCACTGAATCGAGCAACGCCGCGTCGAGCTTGTCCGCGTCCTGGCGTGCGCCATGCAGGAACGGATACAACGCCTGCAGGGATTCATGTTCGGGCATGCCGGTCTCCGTTGGCTTCCGATCGGACGTTTAAGGCGCGCTGCGCAATTCTTCACGCAGTTCGTCCTTCAGTTCGCTCTTCAGTTCGCCCTGCAGTTCGTCTAGCGTGGCCATGTCGTCCATCTCTGCCTGCGCGACGCCCAATTCGTGCAATAACGCGAGCGTGCGCGCCGCTTCCTGCTCGTCGAGCCGGCTCATCGCGAAGCCCACGTGCACCAGCACCCATTCGCCGACGCACGAGTTCGCCGTCCGTCCCTCGCCGATCACGAAGGCAATGTTGATCACGCGCCGCACGCCGCCGACGTTAACGAGCGCGAGATCGTTCGCCGCGTCGGTCACTTCGACGATCTGCCCCGGGATGCCCAAACACATGGTGTTCTCCCTTTAACCCGCTTGTGCGCCGCTATTTCTGCACTGCTACTTCCGCATCAATATCGCTACACCGCCGTCTCAGCGCCACGCTCAAAATCCGTCGCGTCCCTGCGCCGCCGCCACGACCGCCTGCCCCAGCGACAACCCACCGTCGTTGGCCGGCACCTGCCGGTGCGTCAACACACGGAAGCCCGCTGCGCCGAGCCGTCCGGCTACCTGTTCGAACAGGATGCGATTCTGGAAAACACCGCCGGACAACGCCACACTGCGTGCATCGACCGGGCCAGTCAGCAGGTCGGCCAGGCATTCGACCATTCGAACAATTGCAATGGCCAACCCCTTGTGAAACCGCGCTGCGACCACCGGCACGGATGTACCGCGCAACAGGTCGTCCAGCAAGGTCTCCCACATCGGCTGCGGCTCGATACAACGCAGGCCGTCCGGCATGGTGCTGATGATTTCAAACGGGTACGCGTGGGCGTCGCTGTCGTTTCGCAGCGCGTGCTGATCGACCAGCGCTTCTAGCTCGATCGCCGCCTGCCCTTCGTAAAGCACGCGTTCCCGGCACACGCCGAGTGTCGCCGCCACGGCGTCGAACAGTCGGCCCACGGAGCTTGACAGCGGGCTATTGACGCGTTGCGCGATCATCGTATCGAGCGTGTCGCGTGGACGGCTGCTAAGGAACCGCTGTACGTCGAGTCCAGCGTATTGCCGCGTGAAGCCGCGCCAGTCGAATGCAGCCATCAGATGCGCGTAGGCGTTGCGCCACGGTTCGTCGATCGCGCGTGCGCCGCCCGGCATCGCAACCGGTTTGAATCTGCCCAGACGCGTGAAGCCGCGATAATCCGCCAGCATGAACTCTCCGCCCCACAGCGTGCCGTCGTCGCCATAACCGAGACCGTCGAGCGCGACGCCGAGCATCGGCAGCGCGTCGAGCGCCACGCCGTTCTCCGCCATGCACGCGGCGAGATGCGCATGATGATGCTGCACTTCGACCACCGGGACCTGCCACGTTTGTGCGAGGTCATAACCGATTTTGCGCGACAGGTACTCGGGATGAAAGTCGAGCGCCACCGCCTGCGGTTCATGCTCGAACAGTCGCAGATACTGCGCCACCGAGCGACGATAGTCCGCATAAGTCAGCGCGTCTTCCAGATCGCCGAGATGGTGCGAGACGATTGCCTGCGCATTGCCCGCAAGGCAGAAGGTGTTCTTGAGTTCGCCGCCCATTGCCAGCACCGCCGGCGTTTCGGCAAAGCCCGCCGGCAACCGCAACGGAGCAGGCGCATAGCCACGCGCGCGACGCAGCACGCGCGGTTCGCCCTGCACCACGCGGGCCACCGAATCGTCGACCCGGCGTGCGATATCGCGATCGTGCATCAGGAAAACATCGGCAATACGGCCGAGACGCGCCCGGGCATCCGCGTTGTCGATGCACGGCGGCTCGTCGCTCGTGTTGCCGCTGGTCACCACGAGCGCCGTGTCGATCGACTCCATCAGCAACCGATGCAACGGCGTGGACGGCAGCATGAAACCGAGCGTGCCCACACCGGGCGCAACGCCAGACGCGATGCACTCCGCGCCGTCGGCACGCAGGATGACGATGGGTCCGGCCGCACTCTGCAACAGGGCGAGCTCTGCCTCGTCGGGTTTGCAATAGCGGCGTACGGCCTGCAGATCGCGCGCCATCAGCGCGAATGGTTTGCGCTCGCGCCGTTTCAATTGACGCAAACGGGCGACCGCGGCTTCATCGCACGCGTCGCAAGCGAGCTGAAAACCGCCCAGGCCTTTGATCGCGACAATCGAGCCGTGCCGCAACAGCAGGCTTGCGGCGCGGCAGGGATCGTCGCCGTCAGCCCGTGCGCCGTGCCGGGTTTCCAGCCAGACACGTGGGCCGCATACAGCACACGCAACCGGTTGCGCGTGAAAGCGCCGGTCGGCAGGATTCTCATACTCGGCGCGACACGCATCGCACAGGTCGAAGTCGGCCATGGTTGTGTTGGCGCGATCGTAGGGAATGGCCTGGACGATCGAAAGACGTGGCCCGCAATGCGTGCAGTTCGTAAACGGATAACGGTAACGACGATTCGCCGGGTCGGCGATTTCCGCGGCACAGTCTGCGCAGATCACTGCGTCAGGCGTGACGCCGGTCTGCACATGGCCGGTCTCGCTCGCCACGATACGGAAATCGCTGGCATCGGCCGCTTCACTCAATTGATGCCGCTCGATGGCGTCGATGCGTGCGAGCGGCGGACACTCCGCGCTCAGGCTTTCGATGAAGCGCTGCAGCGTCCACGCATCGCCCCACGCATGAATCAGCACGCCGTCGCTATCGTTACGCACGTCGCCGACCACACCGCACGCATGCGCGAGCCGCCAAACGGTCGGGCGAAAGCCGACGCCTTGCACCAGTCCGCGCACACGAATTTCCTCGCCGACCGGTCCGTGAACCATCGGGTGTGGAGGTGAAGACTGTCCTGCAGGCTGTGTATGCGTGCTCATGGCCACCTCCCTGACTGTCGTTGCCTACATGTTGCGGATGCGGATATAGCGCTTGATGTCCTTCATATTCGCCATCACGCCGAGCACCAACGCCGGCAACAAGAGGTACTTCAGAAAGCCTTTCATGACGCCTCCCACTTCAGTTATTTCACACCGTATCCGTGACGGCCCATCCCTCAGCCGCTCCGCTGCCCGATCGCTCAAGCAGCCCGTGCGGGCAACCGCTCCATCCTTGCCATCACAAGCGTCACAGCCAGTTCGACCGCCTGCTCGACGACCGCCGCCACTGTGCCGCTCAACCCCATCCTGCCTTCCTCGCCGTGCTCGAACCCGAAGTCTTGCGGCTCGCAACCGAGCACGACAATGTCCTCGCAGCCACCGCCCAGCATCCGCACCGTTTGCAGCACTTTGGCCGGATCCATTTCGTGCGGCGACATCAGGATCGGCGCCGCATACGGATCACCCGGTTCATCGCCGTTGGCATCCTCAACGGACGGCTCGATCACATACAGCGTGCCCGGCGCACCGCCGCGCTGTGTCGCGTCGATCAGAATCGCGCTGTCCACGCCGTCGAGCAGCGCATAGCAGAGATCGATGCCGCGAATACCGAAGTCCGCCACGCTCACGCCGTCAGCGAACGCCGGCAACTCGCCCGCCGCCAGTTTCTCCCGTAGACGGCGCACCACTTCGACGCCGAAACCATCGTCGCCGAGAAACACATTGCCGATACCCGCCACCAGAATCGCGCTCATGCATGCCCTCCTTTACGGCTGGCGTGACGGGACGAGCCGAATGGCCTGGACGGGGCAGCACTACTGACCAGCGGCTCGATCTCGTCTGGCCCGAAGAAGAAGCGATGGCCAGGCATGCGTTGCAGGCCGAAGTCTTTGCCGGGGTCGTCGTCGACCGTCACGGCAACGTGCACGTGATCGTCGAAATCGCGCTCGATCGATTCGATCGTGGCAACCATGCCGCTCAGCGCGATATCGAAGATGTCCGCACGACCGCGTGGACGCAAACGCACCTGATCGCCGATCCGTATCTCGACACCCGCCACCCGCACGCAAGCCAGATGAGGCCGGGCGTCGAGCTCTGCCCATGGCGACACCGGCATGGCGGGCATTTCCAGCGGTGAAAATCCGCCGACACTCGGCCCGTCGAGTACGCACACTTGCCGCAACGTGCCATGCAGCTTTTCCATCTGCTCGGCACCGAGACTTTCGGTACGTGCAAGCAAGGCACGCGCGCGCTCGTCCGTGGCGATCATTTCGCGCTTTTCGTCGTCGGTCATGGTGAGAATGCGCAGCGTGAGGATTTCGTCGATCTCCGTGGAGTCGAATAGATCACCCGCACTTTCAGGCGCTATCTGCGGGAAGTCGTAGAGAATGATCGGCGAGGCGAGCATCGTGTCGGGCTGCTGTTCGTCACCCACGAGAACTGGCCACACGCCGATATTGCGGCTCGCGGCGGCAGCCGTGGCCAGCTCCGTGGGCGGATCGATAGAGGAGATCCACGTGCCGCCCTCGACGGTCAGCACCGTGTGACAGGACACCAGCGCGTACAGCGAAGCTGCATCGCGCTTCAAGCCGTGGGCATTGTCGAGCGGTGTCTCATTGACAATGCGCACCGTCAAACGATAAACGCCAGCGGCTACACTCTCAGCGCCCAATTCGACATGACCTTGCAGCGAAGCGCGGATACGGCGCAGAGCGCCACGCAGCGTGCCTTGCCTGTCAGCGAGCGGTTCGAGATCGCTGGCTGCATCGAACGAGAACGCGATCCGCAGCGGTGCGTCAAGCAGTTCACCCATCACCAGAACCGGTACGGCGATGTGCCGCTCGGCCGCTTCCTGCCATGGGGTGTAACGCCGCTCGTCGATATCGAGCACGGGCACGCTGCGCCAGGCAGGCTCACCCGACTCCGGCCGCGCGGCGGACCCTTCGTCCACGTCGAGCACCATCCGCTCGATCACCTGCAGAAAACCGGGCCGCACGACCACGCGGGTGTGCTTGTCGCCGCGCAGCAGACACTCGGTCTGCGTCACCCACGGATCGCTACCCGACGCCTCGGCATAGGCGCGCGGATACACGCCGCCGAAGGTCCAGCGCTGCCGGTTCTTCACCGAGGTCGGCCGGTACGGATACAGCATGTAGCCTTCGTACAGCACCGCCTGAACCACGCTCTCGACCGCATTCACGATATGTCCTCCTCGACGCCGTCGAGCAGGCTCGACACCGCCTGCTCCCAGCTCGTGAGACCCCGCCTGCTTTTGTAGCGCGATAGACGATCGAACACATCCCGGTGCAAACACAGCCAGGCGCCGTTCGGGTAGTAGCGGGTCATCATGTCGCGCCATAGCGCAACGGGTAGCCGGTACGCCGCTTCCTTGTGCCAGGGAATCGGCGCGGCCTGCAGCGCGCCGTCGTCTTCGCGATAGAACACCGTCCCGCTGAATTGCAGCATCAGCGGAATCTCGCCTTCTTCAAGGCCGTGAAAATATTTGGTTGCGGCCACATTGAAGTCGTAGCTGCACGGCACCGGCAAATCGAGCGTGCATTCGCCGGCAAACGGCGGTGCGACTATCGACGTATGCGCCCATAGCAGCGTACGCAGCGTCTCGCCCCAACGCGGTGGCGAACCGAACAGGTCCTCGAGTCCGTACTGCTCGGCGGGCGCGTAGCGGCGCTGCGTCGCTTCGATCTGGATCTGGCATTGCAACGTGATGCTGGCAATCTCTTCCTGCGCGGGCGTATTGGCGATGTGCAGCCTGAACGTCAGCAGCGGCGCCGCGGCAAACGGCACGACTTCCGCCGACTCGACAGTGAACTCGAGATCAGGCATGGAGCAGGCCCTCCGGCAACCGGCCATGGGCCTTCAGCGCGGCGAAGAAACGATGAATCGAATCCCACGCCTCCCTGCCGCCGGACAGTCCGCGCCACCGCGCGCGAATCACGCCGGTTAGCGCGTAACACTGGTCGATCGGCACACGGTAGTAATCGCGCGCGCCTTCGCTGCGGTTGACCAGCAGCGCTTCGACGTCGGGTTGCAGTTGCGCGAGCAACGGGTTTTCCGCGACCAGTTCGTCCCACGCCCGCAATTCCAGCAGCGATTGCGTGCCGCCGGCCGGTCCGGGATACAACGCCACGACGCGTTGCGCCGCGCTGTCATGAAAGAAGAAAGCGATATCGATGGGAATCGCCAGCGCGTCCCATTGCGCATCGCTCATGCGAAAACTGTCGAGATAGTGTGCGTCGCGCGGCACCGGACGATAGCGCGCATTCTGCTGACTGCCGAACAGCAGCGCGCACGCGCGACAACAACAAAAGAGCTGTCGTTTGGCGGTTTCGAACAGATGCGGATGATCCGGCAATAGCGGCAGGCCGCACAACTCGCACTGGATGTCGTCGGCTTTGCGCACGAATCGACGCAGCTGCGCGACCCAGCCGCGTGTCGGGGCGGCGGGCGTCATTGCGCGCCGGCCTCGGTCCGGCTTGCTACCTCGCTTGTTACGTCGCTTACTACGTCGCTCGCTATCTGATTTGCTACGTGATTTGCCGCATCCTTTACTACGTCATTCAACGCCTCGGTGTGATGCGGCACAAAGCGCAGTTCATGCACATTGACGTCCGGCAGGCCTGCAATCTCGACACGCATCGCTTCTGGCGCCGCTTCGAAAATCGAGCGTTCGATTTCCTGCTGCAATTCGCCCACTGAGTTGTGCTTGCCCTGCAAGCGGCCGGCCACGCCCACACGCACGGCCTCTTCCGCTGCGTCGAGCAGCTCGATCTGGATGCCCTGTACGCCGAGCAACGGCCGCATCTTCTCGACTGCACGCGATACGCGCGTCGGCAGATCCTGCGGATGCAAGCCGTGCAACAGCAGCAACGCGGACACACCGGCATCGCGCTCGAACGCCTCGATCATCGCGTCGTCCATCACACCCGCCTCCGACACGATCTCCATCAACCGTGCGAGCCCGTTCGTATGCAGATCGAGGACGACCTGCAGCAGTTCTTTGGCGGGCTCTCGCGCGCGCGGATCGTCGAGCGCTTCCAGCGCCGCAATCAACTCGTCGATGCGGTGTTGCTGGGCGACGACCGCGCTCTCGTTGCTCACTTGTGCGCTCCCTGCATCAAACCAAAGGTCGGCGAGTGCGACGTATCGATCGTCTTGCCGTTGCCGACGTACATATGCACGCCGCACGGCAGACATGGGTCGAAGCTGCGCACCGCACGCATGATGTCGATGCCTTTGAACTTGTCCGGGCCGTTCTCTTCGAAGATCGGCGTGTTCTGCACCGCGTCTTCATACGGTCCAGGCGTACCGTAGATATCGCGCGGATTGGCGTTCCACGGCGTGGGCGGATACGGATGATAGTTGGCAATCTTGCCCTCGCGGATCACGAGGTGATGCGAGAGCACGCCGCGCACTGCTTCATGGAAACCGCAACCGATCCCCTCTTCCGGCACCGTGAAATCGCTGAACGTGCGAGTGCGTCCCGCATGCAACTCGGCCAGCGCCTGCTCGGCAAAGTACAAGGCCGCTGCCGCCGAATAAGCCTGAAAATACGTGCGGGCGCGATCGCGTTCAATCGCATTGCTCCACTTCGGAATCTTCCATTCGAATTCGACTTCGGGCTTGAGCGCGGTCTTCGGCAAATAGATCTTCACGCTGTGACCAGTCGCCTTGATATAGCCGATATCGACCAGACCCGCCAACGCAGTGGCCCACAAGCGCGCGATCGGTCCACCGCCGGTATCGAGCGCAAGGTGATCGCCGGTTCGCTTGTCGAGCCAGCGCGGCGACATCACCCACGTGTAGTTGCCTTCGAACTTACGCTTCTGCGGATGCGGCAACGTGGTCTGATTCCACGGATGCTTACGGTCTACCGGATTGCCGAGCGGATCGTTCTTGACGAAGGTCTCTTCGTGATCCCAGTCGTCGTAATAGGAACTGCCCAGCAGGATGCGGATGTTCAGGTTGATATCGACGAGATCGGTCGTCACCAGTTCGCCGTCCACCACCACGCCCGGCGTGACGAACATGCCGCGGCCCCATTGCGTCATCGTGTTGTAGCTGTAGTCGCACACGTTAGGGTCCTGGAACGACCCCCAGCAACCGAGCAGAATGCGACGGCGGCCGACTTCTTCGTAACCCGGCAGCGCTTCATAGAAGAAGTCGAACAGATCGTCATGCAACGGCACGACTTTCTTCATGAACTCGACGTACTTCATCAAACGCGTGATGTAATCCGTGAACAATTGAATGGTGGGTACCGTACCCACGCCACCGGGATAGAGCGTCGACGGATGCACGTGACGCCCTTCCATCAGGCAGAACATCTCGCGCGTATAGCGGCTCACCATCAAGGTCTCGCGATAGAACTCGCCGGTGAACGGATTGAGCGCGGTCATGATGTCCGCGATGGTTTTGTAGCCGTGCTTGTCCGCGTGCGGCGCAGGTGTTTTCTGTGCCTTGTCCCACACGCCGGGATTGGTTTCCTTGACCATCCTCTCGCAGAAATCCACGCCCACGAGATTGTCCTGGAAGATGTTGTGGTCGAACATGTATTCGGCCGCTTCGCCCAGATTGACGATCCATTCGGCAATCGCCGGCGGCTTCACACCGTAGGCCATGTTCTGCGCGTACACCGAACAGGTCGCGTGGTTATCGCCGCAGATTCCGCAGATGCGGCTCGTGATGAAGTGTGCGTCGCGCGGGTCTTTGCCCTTCATGAAAATGCTGTAACCACGAAAGATCGACGACGTGCTGTAGCACTCCGCCACGCGGCGGTTCGCAAAATCGATCTTGGTGTAAATCCCCAGACTGCCGACGATCCGCGTAATCGGATCCCAGTTCATCTCGACCAGCTTGCCCGGCGCTGCCTGGGCACTGGTGGTCGCTTCAGGTGCGGTACTAACGGCCATGACCTTCTCCCTGCTGACAAGTCGAATTCCGCCAACTACGCCGCCTAATCAGCGACGGTAGCCGGTAGTGAGTTTCGAACCGTTGTGACGCCATTTCGGCTCGTCATTGAGCGTGTTGTTGGTCAGCTTGCGCAAGCTGCGAATCAGCGGACCATAGCTCTTGATGAGATTCGACGACAGCACCGCTCCCGGCGGCTCATCCATGAACGGCATGAACTTGTCGGGAAAACCTGGCATCGTGCAGCCAATGCAAATCCCCCCTACATTCGGACAGCCGCCAATGCCGGCCATCCAGCCGCGCTTGGGTACGTTGCATTGCACGACCGGCCCCCAGCAACCCAGCTTGACGATGCAATTCGGGCTGCCGTATTCGGTGGCGAAGATCGCCTGTTCGTAGGAACCCGCTCGATCGCAACCGTCGTGAACGGTGCGCGTAAACAGCCACTTCGGCCGCAGCGCCTCGTCGAGCGGAATCATTGGCGCGAGACCCGCCAGTTGATAGAGCAGGTAGAGCAGCGTCTCCATGAAGTTGTCCGGCTGCACCGGACAGCCCGGCACGTTGACGATCGGCAGGCCCGCTTTCGACTTCCAGTCCCAGCCGAGATAGTCGGCGAGGCCCATGCAGCCGGTCGGATTGCCTTCCATCGCATGAATGCCGCCGTAGGTCGCGCAAGTACCCGCACCGACCACCGCCAGCGCGCGCGGCGCAAGCCGGTCGAGCCATTGCGGAATCGTGATCGGTTCCTGCGTATCGGGGTCGGTGCCCAGCGCGGCCCAGTATCCTTCGCGATTGATACGTTCGTTTGGAATCGACCCTTCCATTACGAGCACGAAATTCTCAAGCTCGCCACGCGCAGCCTGATGAAACGGTTTGAGAAACTCGTCGCCGTTTTCATACGCCAATACGGGGTTATGCAAATGCACCTTTGGTAGACCGGGAATCGCACCAAGAATTACGTCCTCGATGCTCGGCTGAGTCGCCGCGGTAATTGATACCGAATCGCCGTCGCAGCCGAGGCCGGCGGTAATCCAGATGATGTGCACTTCCTTGAGAGCCGGCGCGTGCTGAGTCTTGCGCCCATAGGGGACGTTGTCTGCTTCTGCCATGATGAGTGTCTCCACTGCGAACCACGTTCTTTTCAGGTCAGGCAAAGATACGTGGCGAGTGCCGCACGGCAGTCACGTGTCCAGCAATCGATCGATAGGTATTCCGCGCGATGCGGTTAAAACGATCGGATTTGCTGCATGTATTGTTGGGGATAGGTGCCCACCGTGATGAGCCCGAAAAACTTTTTTGAGTATAGTTCAGCGATACGAAATAACCAGTTTCCGTAACTAACTCATTAAACTACGCGCAGCGTATTGAACCGATAAGGACTCGACAGGCGTGCCTTCTCGTGCCTTCTCGTGGCTTCTCGTGGCTTTTGCAATTCTCTGACGATAGCCCTTAAGGGTTTAGCTCATCGCGCGTAAGCGTCATCAATCGCGATCGTTGATATGCCGTCACGCTCACGAGTGGATCTCGAGTTCTTCGAATCGCATCCATTTGTAAACCGCGACCGACAATAACCAGCTCGCCAGAAATACGCCGATGATCGCGTAGCCGATCATGCCGAAGTTCTCATTCAGACTGCCCACCACCTGCCAGAACCCGCCATTCAGATGCAGCTTGTCCACCAGTAATCCGAGACCTTCTATACCGCCGACAAGAAGCGCGACGAGCACCGAGATCGTCGTGATGGTGACGTTGTAGTAGAGCTTGCGGACCGGCTTCACGAAAGCCCATCCATAAGCGCCCAGCATCAGGATGCTGTCGGTCGTATCGATCAGCGTCATGCCGGCCATGAACAGCACCGGAAACTCGAGGATCGACCAGATCGACATGCCTTGCGCGGCGCCGGCCGCGGATATGCCGAGCAGCCCGACTTCCGTTGCGGTATCGAAACCCAGTCCGAACAGAAAGCCTAGCGGGTACATGTGCCAACTCCGGCTGATCAGGCGGAACAACGGCCGGAAAATGCGCGCGAGCACGCCCCGATTCGCAAGCAGCATGTCGAGGTCTTCATCGACGTAAGGCTCGCCTCGGCGGACGCGCCGAAAAGCGCGCAGCACCGAGCGCAGTACGAGCAGATTCAGGAGCGCAATGGCAAACAGGAAGAACGTCGACACCAGCGTGCCGATCATGGCGCCGGTTTCCCTGAAGCCGCTCATGCGGCTTTGCAACGCCATGGCGGTCGCCGCAATACCGATGGTCGCAAGAACGACGATGGTGGCGTGGCCGAGCGAGAACATGAGTCCCACCGTCACCGGACGCTTGCCGGAATGCATCAGTTTGCGCGTGACGTTGTCGATGGCCGCGATATGATCCGCGTCCACCGCATGCCTCAGACCAAACGAGTAAGCCAGCAGGCAGGAACCCATCAGCAGCGGATAGCCGCGGAACGCCACGAAGGCCGCCACCCATGCCGCGATATTGAAAGTAAGGAGTAACGCGTAAAGCCATGCGATCTGGCGGCGTTGATGGCCGTTTTCCTCGCCGAGGAGCGCCTTCACAAACTCCACCATGGGTTCTCTCCCGGGAGGCCAAGGCCGGCTGCGTTGCACAGCCAGGCGCTTAATGCCTGCATTCGATGATAGTACTTTTCAAGCGCATCCGATCCCGGGCGAAATCGGACACACTGCGTCACCGTTCTTGCGATGACGCAGCGCGGCACGGTTTCAGCGCTACTTCACGTCGAATGCGTAGTCGCCATGCGTGCGATGCCCGTCGGATGCCACCGCCACCCAGTGCACGGTGTAGTGGCCGGCCGCGAGCGGCGGCAGCGGTACGGCGATCGCCGCCGCCTGATGCGCGTCGACTGCGGATTTCTCCGTGTTGACCTGTTTGCCGCTCGCGTCGGTTACCGTCAATGAACTGAATGACGGCTCGAGCGGCCCGTCGAATATCACCCGCACCTGAGCGGGCGACGCCACGGCCGCACCCGCACCCGGCTCCTGCTTCTGCGGAAATACATGGGCGAAAGCGGCGCTCGCGAACGCGAGCCCGGCAATCAGCAAGGGCGCCCTCGCTGCGGCGCGCAGCCAGTCATGTCGATCGTTTTTCATCGCTTGCTCCTGCGTTACGGTTGTTCATACCTTACTGGAAGAGAGGCTTGCCGATCGTGGTGGGCGCGACATCGTCGAAGAAGATATGCGCCTGAACCAGAATGCCCACATGCGAGCCGCTTGCGTGGTTGATCGGGAGTTGAGCTTCAACGCCGAACTGGCCGTAACGGTTGATCCAGATGAAGCCCGGATTGACCGTGCCGGTTGTCTGCCCCTGGCTTCTCGAGAGCGGAATTTCCACTAGCGGAATCACGTTCGCCAGCGGCTGCGGCAAGCCGATGTCGTGCACGTGCTGCTGCAGATACGGCAGGCTGTATTGCACCGTGAAGCCGTAGTTGAACGCGTTCGGCTGCCCCGCTCCGGTTGTCAGCGCCGGGCCGGCTTCACCCGTGATTGCGATCGGCCGCAAATAGGCAAGTGATGCGGGAAGATCGCCCATGCCCTTGCCGGCATAAATCGTTGGCGAGATCGTCGAAAAGTTGGACGCGATCGCACGGCTTCCCGTGCCGCCGAGTTCAGCGTTCACACCGACCGAGGTCATGAACTCGTGTTCATCGTTAACGTAGAGCAGGTACTTCAGACCGACGCCGAAGTTGTCGAAGCCACGCGCCCTGGGATTGTTTTGCATCGCGTACGTGCCGTCTACCGAGACCGCCAGTCGCGATGTGATCAGCTTGTCGTACTCGAAGTCGAAGGTATTGATGCTTTGATCGCCGGAGTCGCCCGGCACGCGCTGGTGGCCGTACTCGAGGTTGGCTTCGTCGCCGACACCCGGATCGTCGACCGCCATCGTCGACGGAAAGATGCGATTACCCGCAATTGCGTGAGCGCTGGCGAGTGAAGGAGCGAAGAGAAATACGCTGGCGGTAGCCGCAACGAGCGACGCCGCGCGCAGCGGTATCGCACTGCGCGTTGCCTGGATTTGCATGGTTCATCCTGTTCATGGGTCGTGACAATGCCGGCGCGCGCCATCGGCTGATGGACGTGCGGCGGCGTCGCGATGCGGTCATGGCATCGCAACGGTATGACTCGAATCAGGATGCGAACGGAGGGGCGCGAGGCTGCGCGAAGGTGAGCGGCTCGACGCGGCGAACGCGCTCGAAGCGGGTCGCAACGGTGTGCTGGACAGCACGAACGGTGACGAAGAACAGCGCCTCGACGCTGGGCACCGCCGGCATGTGGGCGAGCAGACTGCAATAGCCGCAGGCGTCGCCGTCGGATGTGGCCGAGTGTTGAGCGTGTTTGCTGCCGGGGTCATCCGATGCCGGATCGTGCATGGAAGGCATCGCGTGCATCGACGGCATCGACGATATGGCTTCCATGTCCGACATGGAAGCCATCGACGGCATCGAGCAATGCTCGCCTTCCATTCCGGCTTCACCGGCATTGCGTGCGGCGAGCGAATGCGAGATGGTAGGCGCGAGCGTGGCCATCAGGATCGCAAACAATCCCAGCCAACTGCCGATCTTCCGATGGAAACGACTCAACATGCGCCCGGCGACACGATAAGAAGCTGTCGCAGATTATGCCATGGCCAATCGCGTGTCCTGGCCGGCAACGCGTCGGTTATGCCGAACATTTGGCCGATAGGCTGCAGACAGTGGACAATGCCTCATCCCGGCTACCGGTACGGAGTGCCCATGAAAGCGTATCGCCCGCGTCCCCCGCATTTTCCCGGCGATCAGTCGCATGCGGAGTGGCGCGATCACACCGTGCCTTACATCATCGTGGCCGCGCTGATCGTGCTGATCATCACGCTGATCGTCTGGGTGGTCGATCCGGCGCCGCCGAAGACCATCACCATCAGCGCGGGTCCGCACGATAGTTCGTTCCTCGTCACCGCGAATCAGTACAAGAAGATCCTCGCGCGCAACGGCATCACACTGAAGGTGCTGGAGTCCGATGGCTCGGTGCAGAATCTGAGCCGTCTGCTAGACCCGAAGCAGCATGTCGATCTCGCGCTCGTGCAAGGCGGTGTGGCCGATGGGCGCGATACATCATCGCTGATGTCGCTCGGCAGCGTTTTCTATATTCCGGTGGTGGTGTTCTATCGCGGCACGGGTATCAGCGAGCTTTCAGAACTGGAAGGCAAACGGATTGCAATCGGCCGCGAAGGCAGCGGCACGCGCCTCCTCTCGCTCAAACTGCTGGAAGCAAACGGCATCCAGCCGGGCGGCAGTACCGTGCTGGTGCCGAGCGACGGCATGCAGGCCGCCACGCAACTCGTAGCGGGCGATGTCGACGCGGCGATTCTCAACGGCGACTCGGCAACGCGCGGGCTGATGCTGCGGCTCCTGAAAGTGCCCGGCATCTCGGTGATGGATTTCGACGAAGCGAGCGCCTATACGCGCCTCTTTCCCTACCTCGACGAGATCGACCTGCCGCCCGGCGTGCTGGATCTCCGGCGCAGAATTCCGCCTGACACCATCCACCTGATCAGCCCGACGGTCGAGCTCGTGGCCCGGACCGGTCTGCATCCGGCGATTTCCGACTTATTGATCGAGGCCGCGCAGGAGGTGCACGGCATGCCGGGGCTGTTGCAGCATGCGGGGGAGTTTCCGAGTCCGGTTGCTCATGAATATCAGGTCAGTGAAGACGCGCAGCGCTACTACAAGACCGGCAAGAGTTTTCTATACCGCACGCTGCCGTTCTGGCTCGCGAGCATCGGCGATCGCACGCTCGTTCTGCTGCTGCCGATGGCGGTGCTGCTGTTTCCGGCGATGCGCCTGATCCCGGCGCTGTACCGGTGGCGCGTACGCTCGCGCATCTATCGCTATTACGGCGCATTGATTGCGATCGAACGCGGCGCACTGGCCGATTCGACCGAGGAGGAACGCAAGCAGCTTTTCGCGGAGCTCGATCATATCGAGGCCTCGCTGAGCCGCTTGCGTATGCCGCTCGCATACGCCGACGCGTTCTATGTGCTGCGCGAGCACGTCGGCTTCGTGAGGATCCGGCTGGCGGCGCAAGGCAGCCGCCTTTAACAGGGCGGCGGGACTTTTACGCTTCGGCGGTGGCCGACGGTGCCGCCGGCGGCGTGGTCGATTCAACGGCGGGCGTGTCCGTCGAGGCGACTTGCGGCTGGCTCTGAGTCTCGGCTTGCGGAGTGGCCGCTGCTTGCGCTGCTGCATCTACCGGGGCAGAAGCATTAGCGGACGCGTCAGCCGGCGAAGCCGCTGCTTTCGCCGCGCCCCTGTTCGCACGATGCGCCTGCAGGCGCTGCGCACCGGCCGCTTCCTGCGCCGTGACCTTGCCTGCTTCACCGCCTGTCAGATCGACGCGCGCGGCGCCTTCAACGAGGCATTTCCAGTAGCGGCTGCCACGGCACCAGGTTTTGATCGCGTCGCGCAACTCGGCTTCGCTCAGCGACAGCTCCTTCGCGTGAACCACGAGGTCCTCGAAGATGCCGACCTTCAGCGGCAGCTTGGGCGCCGGATTCTTCGGGAAAACATTCGGGAAGCGCTTCTGCAGTCTCCCGATCGATTTCACCACCGGGTCCACCGGCTTCGCGTCGGCCGCCGGCCTGGCGTCAGCCGCCGGTTTGGCGTCGGTCGCTGGCTTGTGACCAGGCGCGGCACGGCGCGGCGGCGACGGCTTGCGCGCGGGCTTCGCACCGGGCTTGGCGACCGGCTTGGCCGCAGGCGCAGCTTCGGCGCGTGCCGCGGCCAGTTGCTTCTTCAATTCAGCGAGTTGTTCGAAACCCATAGCGCACAATCAATCGAGAAAGACAGGATTGTAGCAGCGTGTTGAAACATACTCGTGAGAGGCGGTAAGACGCTGTGCGCCAGCGGCGGCGAAGGTTCTGCTGTGGCACGATTAAACTCGATACTTTCCGCCCCGCTTGCTGCTTTCACATTTCATTGACCTCGAATAAAGCCCGTATTTCATTGCGCTTTTCGAAGGATGGGGTTGAAGATCTTGTTTTTTGCCGCTTAGGTAAAAACAGAGGAGAAAATTAGCTTTTGACCGCCACAGGCGCCGTCACCTCAACCGCCGTCAGACCAGAAACCGACACGCACAAGCCGGGCCGGCCGGCGTTGTTGCGCAGGGAAAGCTGCAGTTGGTGCCGTGCGGCGATCCGCGCCACGATCGCCAACCCAAGTCCGCTGCCCTCGCCCTTCGCCTCTTCCCCTCGATAAAAGCGGTCGAACACCCGCTCGATCTCAGCCTCCGGGATTCCGGACCCGCTGTCTACGACGTCAAACCCCACGCGCTCGCCCGACCGTTTCAGAATCACGTCGACACGCCCACCGCGCGGCGTATGCCGGATCGCATTGTTGATCAGGTTTCCTAGCAGAACACTCATTCCGTGCGGCTCGGCCAGCACGGTATAGACGTCGTAGTTTGCGCGAGCGTCTTCGCACTCGAGGCCGAGATCGATCTCCTTCGTCTCCGCGAGCAGCGAAAAATCGCCGACAACCTGCTCGCCGATCCGTCGCAAACTCACCGGCACCATCGACGTCACCGGATGCGCATCCTCACGCGCCAGCGTCAACAACTGCTGCACCAGGTGAATGATCCGGTTGACCCTCCCCTCGACGCGCTCCAGCGTTTGGCCCTCGCCCTTTAACGAGCCGTCACGGGAAGCCGCCTGCAATTGCAGCTTCAGCGCCGCAAGCGGCGAGCGCAACTCATGCGCGGCATCGGCGATAAACGTGCGCTGTGCCTGAGAAGCCACGTTCAGACGTTGCAGGAGATCGTTGAGCGCCTGTACCAGCGGCTTGATTTCGACCGGCACGCTGCCGTCCAGATGCAATGGCTCCAGCGAATCGAGCGAACGGGTGGTCAGCGCGCGCGTCAGGCCGCCGATCGGCGCCAGTCCCCTTGCCACCACCAGCAGCACCAGCACGATCGTCACCGGCACCAGCACGCCGAGCGGCCACAGCGTATGCAGCGCCAGTTGCAGCGCAAGGTCTTCGCGCACGGAGATCGGTTGCGCGACCTGGATATAACGGTCGCGCTGTTCCAGACCGAATGCGCGCCAGTGACTTTCGCCGCGCTCGACCGTGCTGAAACCCGCAGGCAAACGCGAGAACACCGGCTCCTGCATCGAGTGATAGATCAGCTTGCCGGAGCGGTCCCAGATTTCGATCACGACCCGGTCGTCGGCCAGATCGCCCAGGTCGGGATTGCGGTGCTCGCCGTCGCCCGCACCGGCCAGATTCGACGGCAAGGACAGCGCCACGGTACGCAGTTCGTAGTCGAACAGTTCGCCCGCTTCTTCGCGCGCGGTGTGGAAAATGCCGAAGCCGGCCACGCCCGAGGCCGCGGCCAGCCCGAAAATTAGCCAGCCGAGCAACCAGCGGCGAATCGACGTCATCAGCACCTCTTCAGACGGTAGCCCACGCCGCGCACGGTCACCACCTGCTCCGCGCCGATCTTGCGCCGCAAGCTGTGCACATGCACTTCGATGGTGTTGCTGCCCACTTCCTCGCCCCAGCCATACAGCTTCTCTTCCAGCTCAGGCTTGGTGAACACGCGCGTGGGCTCTTCGATCAATGCCTGCAGCAAGGCGAATTCGCGCGGCACCAGCGGCAACAGTTCGCCGCCTTTGGTGACTTCGTGCGCCGCAGGATCGAGTGTGAGCTCGCCGTGCGCATAGACGGGCTGTTTTTGCCCGGTGCGCCGCCGCAAGAGCGCGCGCACCCGCGCGGCCAGTTCGTCGAGGTCGAATGGTTTGATCAGGTAGTCGTCGGCGCCCGCATCGAGGCCGCGAATCCGGTCGTCGACCGCATCGCGCGCGGTCAGGATGATCACTGGCGCGGCACCGCCGTTCTTGCGGTAGGCATTGAGCACCTCGATGCCGTCCTTCTTCGGCAAGCCAAGATCGAGCAGCACGAGGTCGTACACGCCGTTACCCAGCGACAGCTCCGCCGCACGGCCGTCTTCGGCCCAGTCGATTGCGTAACCCGAGCGGCGCATCGCGCCCAGCACGGTCTCCGCAATCATCTCGTCGTCTTCGACCAGTAG
Source organism: Paraburkholderia sediminicola (assembly GCF_902859805.1). GTDB lineage: Bacteria > Pseudomonadota > Gammaproteobacteria > Burkholderiales > Burkholderiaceae > Paraburkholderia > Paraburkholderia sediminicola. The sequence continues at coordinate 483,455 of NZ_CADIKC010000006.1, forward strand.
CAGACGCATGGCCTCTCCTCTCTCCAGTTTGCCCGCATTGTCCGGCCTGTTAGCTTAACGCTTCCTTATGCCTCGCTTATGTGAAGCTTAGGGGACGCTGAAGCGAGGCTTAATGTCCGTTAAGCGTTCCTTAAGCACCCCGTCAGCAGAATCGGCCCTGTTCTGCGACATCCGCTCGCGGTTGTCCCACTTTTCGTTCAGGAGCCGAATTTTGCCCGTTTTCAACGCCGCCGCGGCAGCACGGTTGCGCGTGCTCGTGCCGCTCTGCGCGATGCTGCTCGGCGGGTGCACGTGGTATCACCGCGAGCCGCTCGCACCGCAGGACACGTCGACCTCGGCCCGCACGCTCGAACGCATCCAGATCGATCCGTCCACCATGCCGCTGCCGGAACTGGCCGCGCACCGCTTCGATCCGTCCGACGGACTCGACATCGACGAAGTCGCGATGCTTGCAGTGGCGAACAATCCCGACCTGAAGCTGGCCCGCGACGATCTCGGCATTGCCCGGGCGCAGGCGTATTCAGCCGGACTGTTACCCGACCCGCAACTGAGCGTATCGAGCGATTATCCGGGCGCAGCCGGCGCCACACGCGCGTTCAATTATGGTCTGAGCATCGATGTGATGGCGATCGTGCTGCGCAGTGCGAACAAACAGTCCGCCGACGCGACGGTCGCCAAAACCGATCTCGGCCTGCTGTGGCAGGAATGGCAGATCATCGCCCAAGCGCGGCAGTTGTTCATCAAGACGCGCTTTCAGCAGGACACGCTGCCGTTGCTGCAACAGCAGCGCGACCTCGCCCGCACGCGCTACGAGCGCATGGCCGAAGCGCATCGCGACGGCAATCTCACCGACGATACGCTGAGCGCCGCGCTCACCGCCTACAGCGACGCACGCAAGCAATACACGGACGCCGAACGGGCTGCGGAACAGACGCATCACGATCTGAACGCGCTGCTCGGCCTCTCGCCGGAGGTGCAGTTGCAACTCACCGGCAGCGAAGACGCGACTGAACTGCCCGACGCGACGCTCGACGCAGCACTCGCCAAACTCACACAGCGCCGTCCGGACCTGATTGCGCTGCAGGCGGGCTACGAAGCGCAGGAGCAGAAATACCGCGCGGCGATTCTCAGCCAGTTTCCGAGTCTTTCCGTGGGTTTCGTGCGCGCGCGGGACACCTCGAACATCTACACCAGCGGCTTCCAGATCAATCTGAGTTTGCCGATCTTCAACCGCAATCAAGGCAACGTCGCGATTGAAAAAGCGACGCGCCAGCGCCTGCGCGACGAGTATCAGTCGCGCCTGAATCAGGCTTATGCCGATGTCGCTCATATGCGTGCGGACAGTGTGATTCTCACGCACCAGTTGCAGCAGACCGAGGCCGCGCTGCCCGACGTCGACCTCGCCGCGCGGCATGCGGCAGCGGCCTACGCGCAGCACAATCTCGTGCTCGGTGCCTACACCGATGCAGAAACCGCCGCGCTCACCAAACGTGTCGACGTCGCCACGCTGCGCGAATCGCTCGCCGAACAACGCGTCGGCTTGCAGGCGTTGCTCGGCAGCGCGATCCCAGACGCCTTTACCTCCGCTCAGACCTTCACCGAAACTCATGCGAAATAGCCCACTTGCAGCGCGGCGGCCGCGCATCGCCGCTTATGCGATTTCTCTCGCCTGCACTGCACTGGTGAGCATCGTCGCGCATGCGGCCGGTGCAGCTAGCGCGCCCGCCGGCGACGACGCGGCCGACCAGGCCGTCGTATCCGTGCAAACCGTACGGGTGCAGCGCGCCGTCATCGCACAACCGGTTCGCGCCTATGGCATCGTCGCGGCGTCCGCGTCGAATCTGACGACGGTCAACCTGCCTTACCTCGCACGTATCGTGCAGTTGCGCGTGCAAGCCGGACAGAGCGTGACACGCGGCACACCGCTTTTCGTCGTGCAGGCCGACCCTGCCGCGGTGCTCGCCGCCACTCAGGCGAAAAGCGCCGTGACGCTGGCGCAAGGCGAACTCGCGCGCACGCAATCGCTGTACGACAAAGGGCTCGCCACGCAATCGCAACTCGCCGCGGCCCGCAAGGCAGCCGAGGACGCGCAGCAGGCGCTCGCGGCGCAAAGCCAGACGGGGGTCGCGAGCGGCAACAAGATCGTCGCGGCGCCGCTCGACGGCGTGGTTTTGCAGGTATCGGCCGCACAGGGCGATCAGGTGCAAGCGGGCGCTGCGATCCTGCAGCTGGCGGGCGGAAACGGCAAGGATGCGCGCGCGAATGTGATGCTTGGCGTCGAACCGTCGGACGCCCCTGCCATCCACGCCGGCGATACGGTCACGCTGCACGGCCTGTCTACCTCGCTCGCCAGGGCCGCGGCGGACGGCCACGTGGTGCTGGTCGGGGCATCGGTCGATCAGCAAAGCCAGCTCGTCAATGTCGGCGCGAACGTCCCGCTCGGACAGAGCGCATTCATTCCGGGAACGCGTGTCAGCGCCGATATCGCGACCCGCAGCGGCACGCATTGGGTCGTGCCGCGTGCCGCCGTGCTGAAAGACGGCAAAGGCGCGTACGTGTTCCAGATCACGCCGCAAAACAGGGCGCGCCGCGTGGCCGTGGTCACGCAGGTCGAGAACGGCGACCGCTACGGCGTGGACGGCCCGATCGATGCAGCTGAGGGCCTCGTCGTCAGCGGCAACTATGAACTGAAGGACGGCATGGCAGTGCGGGCCGGCGGAGGCGCGCCGCGATGAATTTCGGTCAATGGATGCAGAAGCACCGGCGCTCGCTGCTGTTCGTGATCGCGCTGCTGGCGATCGCGGGCGCGCTGACCGCGTTTCGCCTGCCGATCTCGCTGTTTCCGAACGTCGCGTTTCCGCGCGCCGTCGTCTCGCTCGACGCAGGCGACCGCCCGGCTGAACAGATGGCCACGCTCGTCACGATGCCCGTCGAAGAGGCGCTGCGGCGCGTGCCGAACGTCCGTGACGTTGAATCGACTACGAGCCGAGGGTCGGCGGAAATCTCGATCAATTTCGACTGGGGCACCGACATGGCGCAAGCCACGTTGCAGGCGCAGTCGGCCATCAGCGAGATCCTCGCGACGCTGCCGCAAGGCACCTCGATGCAGGTGCGGCGCATGGATCCGACCGTGTTCCCGGTGCTCGCGTATAGCCTGACGTCGAACCAGCAATCGCTGTCGGCGCTGCGTGATCTTGCCCAGTTTCAGATGCGGCCCTTGCTGTCGTCAGTCGAGGGCGTGGCACGCGTCGAAGTAACCGGTGGCGCGCAGGACGAATTCGAAGTCGCGATCGATCCGGCGCGCCTCGCCGCCTACAAGATCGCGCTCCCGGATGTGTCGAAAGCGATCGGCGCGAGCAACGTGCTGATGGCCACGGGCCGCATCGAGGACCACTACAAGCTGTACCTTGTGATTGCCAACACCACGATCACGCAACTCGACGAACTGCGCAACGTGGTGGTGTCGGCCAACGGCGCAACGCAAATCCGCCTCGGCGACATCGCGACCGTCCGCCAGGGTGTCGTGCCGCAATGGATGCGCGTCACCGCCGACGGCCAGGACGCCGTGCTGCTCAACGTCTATCAGCAGCCGGGCGCGAACAGCGTGGCGATGGCCAAGGCGATCCGTGCGAAGCTCGCTGACTTCCAGCATCAGATGCCGGCGGGTGTGCATCTCTCGAACTGGTACGACCAGAGCGAACTGGTGATCGCCTCGGCGACCAGCGTGCGCGACGCGATCATGATCGGCGTGGTGCTGGCCGCCTTCACGCTATTTGCCTTCCTGCGCAACTGGAAGATCACCGCGATTGCCGTCGCGCTGGTGCCGGTCGTGATGGCCGCGACGATCCTGCTGCTCGACGTGTTCGGCATGGGCTTCAACATCATGACGCTTGGCGGCATGGCGGCCGCGGTCGGCCTCGTGATCGACGACGCCATCGTGATGATCGAGCACATCGTGCGGCGCATGCGCGAGGGCGGCGCGCACAAGTTCCATGGCCGCGTGATGGCGGCAGCGCTCGAATTCACGCGGCCGCTCGCCGGGTCGTCGGCGGCGACGCTGATCATTTTCGTGCCGCTCGCGTTTCTGTCGGGCGTGACGGGCGCGTTCTTCAAGGCGCTCTCGGTGACAATGGCAAGCGCCCTGTTCATATCGTTTCTCGTCACCTGGCTCGCGGTGCCGATTCTGTGCGACCGCTGGCTGAAGCCGAAAGACGCCGAGGAGCACAAGGAAACCCGCTTCGCTTCGTGGATGAACCGGCGCTACGGCTTTCTGATCGAGCGCGTCACCGCACGCCCGATTCTCGTGCTGTTCGGCCTGCTGCCGCTGATCGTGGTGGCCGCGTTCGCGTTCACGCGTGTGGGCAGCGGCTTCATGCCGAGCATGGACGAAGGCGGCTTCGTGCTCGACTATCACACCGAGCCGGGCACGTCCGTCACGGAAACCGACCGCTTGATGAAGCAGATCGAGGGCATCATCCGCGCGAATCCGAACGTAGCAACCTATTCGCGCCGCACCGGCGCCGGACTCGGCGGCGACCTGAACGAGCCCAACAAGGGCGACTTCTTTGTGCGATTGAAATCGACTGGCCGCGAGCCGATCGAAACGGTGATGGAAGAAATCCGTTCGAAGATCGAAACGCAGGTACCCGGCGTCAATATCGAGCTTGCGCAATTGATGGAAGACCTGATCGGCGACCTGACCGCGGTGCCGCAACCAGTCCAGATCAAGATCTATTCCGACGACCAGAACACACTCGACACCACCGCACGCAAGGTCGCCGCGCAGATCGGCAAGATTCAGGGCGTGGTGGACGTGAACGACGGCATCAATCCGGCGGGCGACGCGCTCGAATTGCACATCCGCCCCGAGGCCGCGGCGGCCGAAGGCATGGACCCGCAGTCGATTGCGCAGGCCGTGTCCGACATGGTGGAAGGCAACGTTGCAACGCAATTCCAGACCGGGCCGAAGACAGTGGGCGTGCGGGTGCGCGTGGCGGGCGCACTAAAGCTCACCGATACGCAACTGGGGCTGTTGCAGATTCGCGCACCGGACGGCCATCTGTTCGCGCTGAACCGCGTTGCCGATCAGGTGACGGTGACTGGCCAGCCGGAGATCAGCCGCGACAACCTCAAGCGGATGGTGGCGGTGACGGCGCGCATTGATGGCCGCGATCTGGGTTCGACGATCGCGGATGTGCAGAAGACCCTGAGCGACAAGAGCTTGTTGCCGACCGGCGTGTATTACGAACTGGGCGGCTTGTACCAGCAACAGCAGATTGCCTTCAAGGGTTTGTTGACCGTGTTTGGTGCTGCGATTGCGTTGGTGTTTGGGTTACTGCTGTTTCTGTACGAGCGCTTCCGGGTCGCGCTGGCGGTGATGGCGATGCCGTTGCTGGCCGCAGGCGCGGTGTTTATCGGGTTGTGGATCACCGGTATCGAGTTGAACATCTCCGCGATGATGGGGATGACGATGATTATCGGTATCGTGACCGAGGTGGCGATTTTTTATGTATCGGAGCTGCAGGGGTTGGTACGGGATGAAGGTATGGGGGTTGAGGAAGCGCTGATCGCGGCTGGGCGGAATCGGTTGCGGCCGATTGCCATGACCACTATTGCAGCTATTCTGGCGCTGCTGCCGCTTGCTTTTGCCCTTGGGCAAGGGGCTGCTATGCAGCAGCCTTTGGCGGTTGCTATTATTTCTGGGTTGATTGTGCAGTTGCCGTTGGTGTTGGTTTTGTTGCCTGTTCTTTTGAAGTTGTTGATGAAGGAGGGGCCCATTTGATGGGCAGGTGTTTGGTTTGCGCGGTGCTTGTTTGTCTGTGTTCTTAGGGCTTTGGCCTTTCCTTGATTTGGTAGTGGTCTATTAGCGTTCCCCCTGTGCGGGGGGGCACTGTGGTGGTCAAGTAATCCTGGACACTTTTTCCGCTTTCCACTTTTTCTGCATGGTGATTTCGTATTCGGCGGGCGGCATATTGCCGGCCGCCGAATGCAGCCGCTGCTG
>NZ_CADIKC010000007.1 GCF_902859805.1 Paraburkholderia sediminicola
GGAACACCAGCGTCTTTGTTCGACTTCAACCGAAACGCGTGTTCATCTTCCAGCGAAAACCCTGTTCGACATCAACCGAAATCTCTGTTCGGCTTCGGCGAAATGCGCACTTGAGCTTCAGCATTCGTGTTTCGGACGCGAAAGCTTGCCGCAGGATGGGCTGTGCGGTCGCATGAGGTTGATTCACGTTGCCTCCCTGAAAATTCGTTGTTGTAACGCGTGCGGCAGGGTAGCGAATCCCTCGCTCCTGAGCGTCTCCACAAAGTCGGGATTACCCAGCAGGTCGCGAAGCGCCTCGACCAGAAAATTCAGACGGATGTCGACGAGTTCGGCCTTTTTCACCAGCAGGCGCTGTTTCTCGCCTGCCTTGATGTACATCTTTCGCAATCGCTCGGGCGTGAGCGCCTGCGACTCCGTCGAAGATGTCCCGTGCCTGGGAATCGCGTTTCCTGTGAGCGCGCGGCGTTGGATCAGGCGACGGACGATGGCGATCTGTCGACCTTTTAGTGCGCCTGCGGCATATGCGTCCGCGAGTGCGCGCTGGACTTCAGTATCAGTAGCTCTCGAAATCTGGATTGCGAGAGCGATAGGGACCGTTCCGCTGTCAACGGCGGCGAGCAGTCGTTCTTCTCCATGCTCCATGAGCATCAGAACGTCCTGAAGGTAGGCGACCGACAATCCCACTTTCGTGGCGATTTCGGGGTCGCTGTAACCGGCGCCCCGGAGCGCGTCGATCTCACGCAACAGTTCCGGTGCCGAGTGGTTTCTTCGGGCGACGTTTTCAACCAGGCTCATCACCATGCAATCCTGCTCGCTACTCTCGACGACGTATGCCGGAATCTCGGCGTAGCCGAGCATCCTGACCGCCTCGAGTCGCCCTTGCCCGCATACGAGATCGAATGTCTCAACGCCATCGACATCTCCACGCCTGCTCACGGTAATGGGTCGTTTAAGGCCCACCGCACCGATGCTCTCTACGATCTCCTGATGCTTACGCCTGTTGCGTGCCCTCGGATTCAGGATCCTGATACGGTCCAGAGGGATGCTCGTTGTCCGGGATTGTTCCGCATGCATTGAATGCCTCCAGTGGACTACGTTCGGCGAGGGTCAGCAGGACTTTCAGGTTCAGATGTCGGAACATGTTCAGCCGTGAGCGGTTTTCTTCAGTAAGGATGGTGAGTTTTTCTGGCCCAAGACTACCCTTGGGAAAGACGAAGAAATCGAGGAATCCCTTTGCCATCCGGTCAGCCCGTGCAATCACCAGTAGATCGATCGGGTAAAGGGTTGGCCATGAAATTTTCCAGTGGAGAGGTCTGTAAATCGTGGCGGACGCAGCTCGCGCGGTGACCCGGAGACGGAGTTCCCCATTCACGCATATAACGGACCTGTCGGCTGAACTGACCACGTGATGGCCGGCCTCGGTCAGACGGGTGACGATAACTTCACACAGCCTTGTCTGCAGATGGCGAGCGTCGCGAACGACGTTCAGGTACTCATAGTTCCGATTCGTTTCGAAGCCGATCGCCTTGTAGGCTCGCGTTAGGCTTCCGAATCTGCGTCTGTAGTAGTTCTGCCCTGGCAGAAAAGGGTCTTTGCCTATCTCGACGGCAGAGAGGCGGCCAAGGCGATCTCGTAGAGCGGAAAGTCCCTCGAGCAGATCCTCATTCGAAAGTCTATGCGCCCGCCGGTCTCGTATCCGTTGGACGGCGTTGAATTCCTCAGCGCTCACGACTGGCCTGAACGCTCCGATCGCCCGGACCCATTCGGACGGCGGATTACAGATCCTGGGTGTGTTAAGGCGTACGGATGTACGGTTGTACACGTTATTGCCGACGTACTTCTCGGCGGTGAGCAGTTGAGCAATTGAGTCTCTGCGCCATGGGAGCCCCTGGGCGTTGCGCAAACCAAAGTCATTGAGACGCGTGGCAATGCGTCCAGTGGAGATTCCTCCTTCAATAAACCATTCGTAGACGCGGCGAATGAGAGCGACTTCGTTTGCGGGACCATGGATAATCGTGACGTGGTCCGACTGGATGTTTTTTCGCTCGTGGTTCCTGAGCGGGATTTTTTCGGTTCCCATGTCGTCGACGAGTAACCGGCGCAGGCCGTAGCCCGGCGCGGCTCCCTGCCGGAATCCACGTCCAGCTGCTCTGCACTGCCCCTGAAAGACCTTTGCAGAGAGCTCGCGACTGTACTCACCAGCCATCGCACGTTTCAGTGTTTTTATGATGTTCGACGCAGGGCTGCAGTCATTCTCGAAGGGTTCCTTGCAGTAGATGACCTGGACACCAGCGCAGCGGCACAGATACTCGTAATGCGCGCTCTCGTCGACTTCCTGAAACCGTCCCCATCTGCTTATGTCGTATACGAGCAGTACGTTGAAATCGCGCTCCTGTTTTTGTACGTCCAGAAGCAATTGACACAAGGCTGGTCGGTCGCGCAAGGTGAGGCCACTCCTGCCGGCATCCTCGTATGTCCGGATAATTTCTATCCGGTGCGCCTGGGCATACCCGGCGATTTCGAGCTTCTGGTTCTCCGGGGAGTACTTCTGGTATTCCGTGGACATGCGCACATACTGCGCGGCTAATAGTGCAGTATCGCTTCGTCCACGAACCCGAAAACGGGGAGCCATGGAAAATGTCCGCCGATTCAAAGCTCCGTGATAGCGGTTCAGACAGGGAAGTCAAGAAGCTTTCGCGCAGGACCCTGCCGGCTTTGGATTTGACCAGGCGCAATCGTGTAATGGTCGGCGCCCGGTCGAAGTCTGGCTCCGGTCATCATTTCTCGCCCGCACGAATGTGCTTCTCTGCAGGTTGCGAGGGTCAGCGTCGGCATCATGATCCCGTCACGACGCACTTCCATGACGCTCCATGAAAGCCAGTTATCGAATTCCTTGAATGACCGTTTTCTGCAGCCCTGAATGGCTTAAACGGGTCGATTTCGCCCGATGCGACGTCCGCCATTCTCATTCGACGAGCGCGACACCCTAGTCAACGTCGATAGCTACACGGTCGAAGGCAGTGTGATTCGAGGTCATGCTTCCCCGCTCAGCTCGGCCACGCAAGCTGAGTAGATTTCACACACAACAGGCGATCGATAGTCCAGTCTCCAGCCGTCCGTGAACAGTCTTGCCAGGTATTCCGTGTCGCCGAAGCCCGGCAGACCTGTCAAGTCGAGCGCGATCTTTTCTGAGAGAGCACCAAGTTGCACTCGCTCTGACCAGTTGGCCGTCGCGCCGTTTCCTGCAAGCCAGATGCGGGTCGACTCGACGAGGTGATCTGTGCGTAGCCAATCACCGCTGCGCGCCCTGGCGACAAGCTGCGCTATTGCAAGATAACAGAGCAGTTCGGCGCGTGCTTCCTCGTCCAATCCGGTAGATTTGATCATCAGTTGTACCGCATCCGGTCAGCATTGTGTCGTGCTGCTTTAGTTGCAACGTGAACACCTCGCGAAGTGTCCCGAACCCCGCATGGTTGATCGTGAGCACTGTTCGTCTGGGTGACGTCCAGCATGTTGGCACAGACGATAATCGTACGTCGACGGCCGTCCTCGATAACAGTCGTCGCATGAAGGCGAACCCCGGTGCATTTGTTCGCCTGTGTTCCGTTCAATGGAACCTCCGTGCAGCGTCAGAAGCAGCAGCTTTCGGGAAGGCAGCGTCAACCTGGGCAGAAGAATGGTCCTGCCAACGTGGGCCACGCATCGACTTTCTCGCAGGACCTGCTCCTGCCAACGTTAAGACCCCGTAGTTAGTGTATGGCGGCTTCAGCGGAGTCGGAGCAATTTCGCCGATTTAGCAACCTGTCGCATATTGCCGATTTCAGCCGTCCGACGCCCGTGCACGGATCGTCAGCGACCGGAGCAGAGTGACGCTGAACTGAGTGAATAAGCCTTCACAACCGTGATCGCATGAATCTCACGGGAGCTGCGTCCGGGCTTTAAGCGTTCGTAGCCCTGCGAATTACCGGCCCCAGGTAATTCCACGCGCAACGTCGCCGCGAATGTTTCTGATGCAGGGCTGGAGCGGGCGCAGGGCAATAATGTCGGCCGCCTCTCGCGGCAAGCGTCATCGCCGATCTTGACTTCGTGGCGAAAAACACTAGCACTGAAGCTTACCGTCAGTCGAGCCTCCATGTCCCCCGCACGGACGCCTTCTACTCACCCGGCTGCGCCGCCTCGGGCCGCGCAGTACATTCGCATGTCCACCGATCACCAGGAGTACTCTCCGCTCTTTCAGCGCGAAGCGATTGCCCGGTATGCAGCCACGCACAATATACGGATCGTGCGGGACTACGAAGACGCGGGCATCAGCGGTCTCACATTGCGCGATCGGCCGGCGTTGATCCAACTGCTGCTCGATGTGGAAAATCCCGCTCGCAGGTTTTCCAGCGTTCTCGTGTACGACGTCAGTCGCTGGGGACGTTTCCAGGATGTCGATGAGAGCGCCTTCTATGAGTACACATGCCGCCGCGCTGGCGTGAACATTATTTATGTCGCTGAGCCCTTTGAGAACGACGGTAGTCCACTTTCGTCGGTGTTGAAAGCGATGAAGCGGGCGATGGCCGGTGAATTCAGTCGGGAGATGTCGCGCAAGATATTTCTAGGCCACTGTCTGAACGTCCAGCGCGGATTTCACACTGCGGGGCCTGTGGGTTACGGTCTGCGCCGCGTGCTCGTCAATGCCCGCAGGGAGATCCGACAACCACTTGGCCGCCATGAATACAAGAACGTGCAGACCGATCGTGTCATCGTTGTCCCGGATTCCACGGGCGAAGCGGCCATCGTTCGTAAAATGTTCGAGTGGTATGCGACGCAACCGGTCACGGCGACTGGCATAGCGCGACGCCTGAACGACTTTGGGATCGTCAACGCGGGCGGGCACCCCTGGCAGGGGCAGAACGTCATGCAGATCCTACGCAATGAGAAATACATCGGCACCAACGTGTACAGTCGCACGACGTCCAAACTCGATAGTCCTTGGCGACAGGTTCCCCATGACGAGTGGATAAGGGTACCGGGCGCGTTCGCCGCTGTGGTTGACAGGCGGCTCTTTGCGGCGGTTCAGGCCAGGCTCGCGCATAGCCGGCGCGGACCGACGCGTGAAGAGATCATTGAAGGCATGCGCAAGGTCATAAGCCGGACAGGCAAAATCAACCAGAAGTTACTGAGACACTACCGAAGCGCGCCATCGGCGGAGCAGGTGGCGCACGAGTTTGGCAGTCTCAACGAAGCGTACAAAGTCATCGGCTACGCGCCGAACCTCGATCCGGAGCGCTCCGAAAACCGATGCGTCGAACGCCGTATGGAACGACACGTCGCGGACAGTGTTACTGCGATGCTGTGCGAACTCGGACACGAGGTTCGCTATGAAAAGCACACCGCCACGCTGTGCGTAGATGGCGCGCTACGGATGCAACTGGTCGTGCGCCGTCCGTGGATGATCCAGGGACACCTGCCGTACTGGACCGCACGTTGGCCGGACTGCTTCGCGATCGACTTTCTGATTTATGTTCGTATCGAACGCGCGGGCACAGAACTGCTTGATTTCCATATCCTGCCGCGCGGCAGTCTCCGTGCAGGCGAATACACCGTGGTGTTCCGTCATGGCCAGTCCCATTTTGAACCGTACCGACGTCTCGATCTGAAAGCACTGCTTGCGCTAGCAGACACTGTTTCGCTCGAAGTGCTGCCGACGGTCCCCAGTTCGGCCGTGAGGTAGATGCTATGGCACGGGCGATTCCAGTCAGTCCGGATCTGGCTGTCCCGGCGGACGGCCAGGGTCAGGCCTCGTTGCGCGACGACCGGTGTCCCGCGAACCGGAAATCAACGCCCGAAGCCAGGGCGCGAAAGGTTTTCATGCTCGAACGCGCGCGGCAGCAGACTCTTTTTAGACGGATGGAATCCGTCCGAACGGAGATGGCCGTTCTGGAAAACGTACTGCGAGAGCTATTGTCCGATCCCGCGTTTGTGGCGCTGCTAAGACGTCAGGGGTTCGTTACGATGCCACGACTGCTTCGAGATCGCCTGAGCGGAAGGAATTCATGACCACCGCCCGTCCTGCCAGATTCGTCGCCCGGGCCGTGGAGAGCTCCACAGGACCGGCAGGTCCGGCAGGCATCTGTCCGGAGGCACTCGCACTGCTGGCTGGATACCGACTGCCGGACCGCACTGTGGCTGCGCTCAGACGGATGGTCACATTGCGTCAGTTGGCCGCAGCGCTGGTGATGGTTGGGGAGGACAACTGTTCGGGCGATCTTGCGCGCGCGTTACTCGCAGCCACTCGTGCATCACAACGCGCCGACGACCCGCGCGGCCGGCAGTCTGACCGCCATCGCGCAAGGCTGCTTTCCAGGATGGAAAAGGGTCTTACGCACATGCAGGAGACGGTACGGTTCTTGACGCCGAGCTATCACGATGACCTTTGCTGTCTCGCCTTGGCCGCAAGCTTCGTCAGGGGCTGGATGCGTGATGACGTCGTCACAGCATGGCTACAGTCACACACTCCGGGCGCCGCCACGACACTCGGGCGGCTTGTATCAGCTTCGGAGACGGCGACTGCACCGAAGCGGCGGATGAAATTGCCGTATGCACCCGCCACTCAGACAGCGTATCGCAAGCGGCGTTGAACGGAACCCGACGTGCAGGCTTTGGAGAAATAGCTCGCTGTGGTGTGAACTACAGGCGTCGACACCTTTGAAAGAGGCCGAGCCTATCACTTGTATTGCGACGTCGAGATTGTGGCGTTCCGAGCGGGAGAGCAGGACGCGCGCAAGCTATCATCCCGCACCGGCCGCCGTTGTTACGCGGATCCGCTTGCGTTCGATCATGGTCTGGTTAAACGGGATCAGTCGGCTCGTCATAACGATGGACCGAGCCACGCATCCGATCGAGTGGCGCTGTCTTGTCGCTGTCGCACGCTGACTTCCACCGCTCGGACGAGACGTTAGTGTGCAAACCGAGCTGCTTGGCCGTTTCGATTGGCAGGCGCACAACCACGTCAGCACCACCTCGCTCCCGTGTTTGCAGTTCCACGCTGACACCGCGCAGTTCCAGATAGACAACGCCCACTTCGAACACTTCTTCGTAGAAATGCCAGGAAGGTTCGCCAACCTGTTCCGAATGATGATGCGCCAAGGTCGCTTTGGTGCTCATAGTTTGCTCCTGTGTAGCCAAGTGCTCATAGGCTCAATCAAATGTCCAAAAGTGATCTGCCGCGCATGTCCGCTGCCTCGTTGCCGGGCAAGCCACAAAGCACTACAGCCAATTTTGATAAAGCGCTCAAATAGGTTTCCGCAGCAGCGATTTGTTGCGCCGTCGTGATCCCGACATCCGTTCGCTTCGTGGTTAGTGGCGATATGTTGCTGTCGTTAGGCGGCTGAGGCGTATCCAGGCGCGATCTCTAATGTTTCTACGCCATACAGTGTCTCTCTATTTCTTAGCCACAGTTGATACTCGTTCCCCTCGAGCCGATGGTCGGGAGAGCAGTCAACGTTCCACCGGCGCAAAAAATAGCCCGCCGCGGCCGCTCTAACACGCGACCGTAGCACTCCATCTTCCATACCGTATTCAAAAGCTGTTGTCTCGGCGTGGGGGCGCTTGGGATGCGGCACAAGTTCAAGTTCAACGATGCGGTTCCATTGAATGTCGTACTCCCAATGCTCCTGGGAAAGAGGAATGGAGTTCTCCAATTCTGGGTTGCTGATTCGTGCGATTACGAAATCGGAAAATCGGTTCCGACGGCGATCGAAGGCGCGTATGTGCCATCGAAGCCCGTTGTCCACTAACGCGAACGGAGCGATTTGTCGGCGTGTCTCCCCGCTGCTGTGAGACCTGTAGTCGATCGAGATGATGTGTCGGCGATTTATTGCTTTTGTGATGACGGCGACTACTCGCGGGTCCGGACGGTCCAACTGAATCGGAAGGTCACATCTGAGCAGCGGCTTTTTTTCTTGGCGTGGAAGGGCTAAATGGCCGTGCGCGATTGTCGCCAACGCATCTGCGCTTTCATGTGCGTACAAAGGCGAGAAGCTTTCACTCGGGAGATAGCTGCGTTCCGCGTGGCTGTATTCGAGATTCTCTGGGCGCTGCTCGCGATATTGGGTGAGATCCCGGGTCGCGGCAGGTTCAGAGATGCCAAAGCGATCGGTTAGGTCTTGTCTGCTGACGTCACCAAGAAACATCAGTCGAAAATCGATGAATCTTAGTCGCTCGTCTTGGGCGGTGGTCATTCAAATCTCCTCGGGTACTGGGCAAAGGATCGCGCATTTTACGATGATGCGCAACACGCATCATCATGATCTGTTTACATCATCAAAACGATCTGGTACATTAATCTTGTCGATCAGGTCTCGCGTTCGACAGGTGATCGGCGGCCTTGGCCGATCTTGCGATTGAAATAAAATTGAAAGGTTTGGCTATGGGTACCCATGAAATGGAACACGCCGACGACCATCGCGCCGTTAAGGGTGCGGTGGCGGCTCACAACTTCTCTGTGCCCGTGAAGACTGGCCTCTCAGAGGAACGGATTGTTACGCTCTGCGAGGGCCAGAGCGTAACAACGATTCTTCAGATTATTTCTGTCGAACGCGGTTGCGCCATCGAAGAACTGGTCCTCGTCCGCGAGGGCGAAGACGAACAATTGATAGAGGCAATGCTGGTTGATGCGGACTATCCCCATCAACGCCGTCATCACGTCCATCATGTCGGTCAGGTTGCGGTGACGATCTATTACCAGGCTGGCGAACATCGTGGCGAATTCAAGCGGCGCGAACCTCTCGAAAAGCTTCTTGCCTGGGCTATTGAAGTGTTCAACATTGATCCGAGCATGGCGACTGAATTTGAACTCGCCCGCCACGGTCAGAAAGAAGAGTTGCCCTTGACTGAACATGTGGGCCATCTCGCCGGCCGTCAGCACGAGCTCGCGCTTGATCTTGTCCGCGGTGATATCGCCAACGGGAGCTGCCTGTGATTGTCGACCCGAGCGCGGCTCGCGTCGAGGCCGACTTTCAGGACAGTGACTTTGTGAGCGGCTTAGAGACTGGTCGTTGGCGGGTCATTGCTTACACCTTTCCAACGCTCGACTTTGCGATCTCGGCGACCGAGCCGGACGGATCGCACAGCGAGTATGGGTTCAGGGCGGAGCTATCCAATTACCCCGGTCAGTCACCGACGGTCCGGATTTGGGACCATAAGGTCAACCAGCCGCTGGCAATCGATCGACGTCCGAAAGGCGGTCAGCGTGTCCTTATTACGTTCCAGCATTGGGGATCTGACACAGTCTATCGACCTTGGGAAAGGATGACGGGTCCACACAACAACAACGCTGCTAACTATCCCCACTTGGCATGGCGCCCTGAGCGGCGCCTGACGTTCATCTTCGAGGACCTGTATGGCATCCTTAATAGCAACGCTCGCGCGCGCTGCGTTCGGACCGCGGCCTGAAATCTTCTGTGACGCGGCGGTCTGGGATGCGGGTGTCGCAGAACTTCGTCGGCGCGCGGCGGGCCGTCGCGAGAGCGGCGCGTTCCTTTTGGGCACGAAGACAAAGGCGCGGCGCATTGAAGAATTTGTTTTCTATGACGACATCGATCCGAACGCGTTGCGAACTGGCATCGTCGAGATCGACGGCCGCCGGCTTGGGGACCTTTGGAATCATTGCCGGAAGACGGGCAAGAATGTCGTCGCCGATGTACACGTCCATCCAGGCGGCTTTCAGCAAAGCCAATCTGATCAGGCGAATCCGATCGTGGCGGAAGTCGGCCACGTCGCTTTCATCCTTCCTCACTACGCGGCCAAGGAAACGCGCCCAGGCGCAATTGGTGTCCACGAATATCTGGGAGCACGGCACTGGCGCGATCGTAGCCACGAACGTCCGTCCCCGGTTCATATCGGATGGTGGCCAAAATGGCATTAGATCGTCATGTCTCGCGCCTTGCAAAGATTCTCGTCGACAGTGAACAGATAACGTTCGATGAAGCACAGGGAAGATTGCGAGCGCTAACCCTTGAGATAGTAGTTGGCCCCGATGCAGTGTCTCCTGCCGCCCATGCCGCTGTGCTGACCGCCGTATCGGTAGGCCGCCGAACTTTTGTCGGTGGTGTCCGGGTGATTGGCGCCGTTGACCAACTGCATAATTCTGCGTTTCCTTTGTCCTCGGCCGCGCTTGGCGACGCCGCGACGGAAGTCGGGGCTCATGACTTCGAAGGCGTGCCTTCGCGCAGAATCGTTATCGGAACTGCGCCGATGCCGGAGGACGACTGGTCTGTAGGGGTCTGGTGGAACGGATGGCGGGCCGGTACGGCGCACCCTCAGGCGTGCGTTTGCGAGCATAGTGGCAATCCGCTCGTGGGAATCGCTGCCGCGGCGCTGGCCGTTGGTATGGCCTTTCAGGCCGAACGGGGACAGTGCTTCGATTTGCGGTCGGAAGTCGAACTCTGGACGACGGTCGAGGGAAAAGAGGATGCCCCGGGCTTTTCGGAGGTTTTTCTGCCCGGAGCCCTGTGGCTGATTGGGCTAGGAAACCTTGGTCAAGCATTCCTCTGGGCGCTGGCCGCGCTGCCATATGAAAATCCCAGCGAAGTCTCTCTTGTCCTCCAAGACCGAGACAAGATCAGCGAAGAAAATTGGGCCACGTCGGTCCTTGTTGGAGACGATACCTATGGGGTTCTTAAGACGCGGATTGCGGAGCAATGGGCGTTGCGCAAGGGCTTCGACGTAAGACGTATTGACAGGATGCTTGCCGCCACAGACCGACTCGATGACGCTGACCCGCGCATTGCGCTCTGTGGTGTCGACAAAATCGAGGCACGCAAGCGTTTGGCCAGTATCGGGTTCGACTGTATCGTCGATGCGGGGCTGGGCCGGAGTGCGAGCGATTTCGATCGTTACCGCGTAACCATATTCGACAGTGCGCGGCCAATCGACAAACACTTCGCGAACCAAACGGATGCGAAGACTGACGATGAAATTCCTCAGGTGCACGCTTATCAGCACCTGTTGGGGGAAATCGGTCGCTGTGGAGCGGCGGAGGTGGTCGGGGCGAGCGTCGCCGCGCCATATGTGAGCGCGCTGGCCGCGGTAGTTGCTGTTTCTCGGCTGATCGCAATAACGTCTGGCTGCAAGTGCCCGTCAAGCGAGGTCGGCCGACTTTCTTCATTGAACATGCGTCGCGTTGCTCCGATCGTCGACATCGATGCCAGAGGCGCGCGTCACGCTGGCAATCCAAAGGGATACGAGCGATAAAAGCGGGTCGTGCGGGGCGGTACGCGTACTTCGGTCCTTTGCTTTCACGAGCGAACGTTTAATCCGAGGGACGTCGTTCAAAGAGCATCAACTGAAAGCATCAACCGAAAATCCCACATTCCACATCCCGCAGCGCACATTGCTCCGCGGTCCAATCACGTAATACATTTACTCACGACTATGAGCAAGCGAACAAACAGCCGTACCTTGGCAATTCGACTATCAAGAAAGAAAAGAAGCGAATCCGTAACCAAGCGATTCGGGCTTGTCGACGTCGCGGCGATTGTGGCCGTCTTCGCGTTGGTCATGTGCGAATTCATGTTTCCGCTTGCCGACAAGGACTTTAGTGAGCAGGCTGCGCAACCTTTGGTAACCCTGAAATTGCTAGCAGCTCCTGCTGAAAATGCGATGGAGCGATTCGACAAGGCTCGAAGCGAATTTTTTGAAAACACCATGGGACACACTCGAGATATTGGTGCCGTAGGTATGGACGCGGACCAACTCCTCGGTTTGGAACTTCAATATCTCTCCTACTATCGCGTCGCCAGCGTAGTCCTACTCGATGAGCTAAGTCGTATGCAGATGCTGGAAAACGACATATCGAAAGTTGAGACGTCCATCTTGGCAAAACAGCTACCGTCCAGTTTTAACGTACTTATTGCACTCCAGCCAAAGCTTGACGATTGTTTCAAGAAGGCGTTCACGGCCCAACACGCAATCGACGCCGCCTTGCAAGCCGGGCCGAACGAAACCACCAAGACGTCCTTGATGATATCGACGTTGAGCATCCTTCCAGATTTTATTCGCGTCAAAAAAGCGCATTGGTTGGATTGTCAGAATAGCCTTATCGAGTTCGACAGGCGGTTGAGCGACGTGGCTGCAGCGTACCCAGCCGTTATCGAACAGTTAGATGCTCGCTCCGAATGGCAAAAGAAGATGCGCACTGTAATGCGTTGGCTTGCCACGTTGCTACTCTTTTACTGCGGACAGTTGTATCGGCGTCGATGGATGGAGGCTGCATCCTCGACACTCGGTGGCTAGGCGGCGATGCTAGATCCCGAGCCGGCGGCGTCAGTCTATGCGCCGCCCGTTTGCGACTGCTACCTGCTAAGACGCCCCTTCGTCTTGCGGCTTTAGTTTTTGCAATTCAGTCAGCTTGGCAATGTCTCGCTCGATAATCGTTTGGGCACAAGCGGCGCAGTAGTGCTCCCAGCTACGTCCAGTTCGAACCTTCAGGCGAACATCACCTTTTTGGATGCGATGTTTTGCATTCGCTTGGCAATTGTGTGCGTGCAGTGCTCTATCGACCTGCACCTGATCGATTAGAGATCTAGTTGCCATTAAACACCTCGGCCACAGCAATTGCGACGAGCTCGCCAAACCTAGCTTCGATCAGGTCTAGTTCCTGCCGCGAAAAGTCGTGACGTTGACCAGCACTTCGACCAACGGCAGCATTCACCTGCCGATCAATCGCGGATTTGAGAACAATCAAGTTCTGACGACCGAGCCGTTGACGATCTAGGTCGCTCCCACCCGGATTGATGCCGCGCGCCTGGAGGATGCGTGCAGCCTCGTTCATGCTTCGCGTGGCGAGCGTTGATCGCATTGCTTGGCGTTGTGCAACCTTCGTGGTCGGCACAGGCTTCAGCGTTTGACTTCCTGGATCGAATTCGTTTGGAATGAGTCCGCGCTCTTGTAGTAGTCGGATTGCGGCAGCCTCATCTCCTGCTAGCAGTGGCAATTCTTCGATGTGAACTTCCGACTGAGCGCGAACTTCGACCTCTACCTCCTGCCTCACGTCTGGGACTATCTCACGTTCGCTTTCTGAGCTGCCCGGGTCCATACCCTCCAACGGAAGTAACTGATCGAAATATTCTTGGTCGGCCTGACTGTACTCTTGAAAATCCGACCATTGGCGGGCGATGTTTGCGCCCGCATGGAACACGACGACGCCACGGTTTTCGGGGTGATCTGGTGCGTTTTGCCGAATTACCCGCATAACACGACCCACGAATTGCACAAAGGGCGACAGGTTGCTGAATATGCTGAAAACTGCCGCAACAGAGAGGTATGGATGATCGAAGCCTTCTCCGAGCTTTCGTACTTGCACGATAACGTCCAGTTCGTGCCCCTCGAGTCGCTGCATAACCCGCTGGTTCGCCGCGCCATCTTGCCGAGAATGCACATAATCTGCTCGCTGCCCTCGTGCTCGGTATGCTTCGACAATCTGGGCGCAGTGTTCGAAGTTCAAGGCGGACGCAATGATCTTGAGGCGAGATTCGCCCGTCTCGTCACGCAAGCGCTGTAGCTCCCGGATAGAGGCATCGACGATGGTATTGAGGGTCTCGGCAGATGTAACGATGCTCCGGCGAAAATCCGCTTCTTGCTCGCCCAAGCGGCGGACTTCATCTAGCGTGACTTCGATTTCTTGTCCGTCGGCTCGTCGAACATAACGTAGCGTGCGCGGATTGAGTTGAACTGCCTTGAGATGCTTAACGTAGCCTTCACGTATCGCACGGGAGATAGGATAAGAATAGAGTACCCGCCCCGCCATTATTTGGCCATCGGCGCGCATGGGTGTTGCACTGAAATTGACGATACGCGCTTGTGGGAAACGATTCTTAAGCACCTCCCACGTTGCGGCGACGCTATGATGCCCTTCGTCAAATAGGATCAGATCGAAGAAGTCGTCAGGTAGATTTTGCAGCCAGCGATTTTCGTCGCCTTGCAACTGCTGAATGTTAGTCACGACGACGTCAGCCTCTTCTAAGTCGGCGCGATTTGTAGTCGTTCCGCGTATCTCTACCGGTTCCGGGTAGGGGCCAACGTCCAAGACGTGACATTTCTGATAAAACATTCGCGGATTGGTCGGATTGAAATCCGATTCAAGTTGGCTCGCAATCGAGACCCCGGGCGCAACCACGAGCGCTCGACTTGATCGAAATGCGAAAGGTGCGAGTGTTATCGTGCCGGACTTTCCACATCCAACGGGCAGGACTATTCCGACTTCTCTCTCGGTTTCGGAAGGGGCATTCGCATATTCAACGAGCGCCTGGAATGCTTCGCGTTGCGGAGTTCGGATATGTTGATTTCCAGCAATATCGGGTCGCCGGTCTTGAAACGGTTTGGTCATTGTTTTTCCTTGTATGTTTCCGATTGCTCCGTGCACCGTGTGGATCGCGGCGGCCGGTGCGACGTGCGTACTCTCATTGCACAAAGCGCCCTCGGTTGACGACAAGTTACTGTTGCAGAGTCAGTTCTAGGCTCCGGGGGAAACCTGAGACAACCAACGCCGCCGGTAATTTTGGCCGGATCTAGCCTGCCGCTTTTCATCTAAGGAAAACAATACACCATACCTAGTGCGATTTTTGGCCTTGTCTTCAATCTGAGGCTGCGCGGCTTGGGTTTGGCCGCGTTGTAGTGCGTTGGCCGCAGCACGGCGTGGAAGGATTTTTGAGCGCGAGCGTTGCAGAATGGGGGCGTTTGACCACAGGATGTGAGGTTTCTCGCTAGCGAGTGCCTTCAGTTACGTCGTTATCGCATTGCCTGCCCGGTGATGAATTAGTCGGGCAACTGAATCCAGAGCGGTTACACGAGAAGAGCGATAGGGGCGCGGCCGCGAGTCGCAACGTGTTTTTTGAACTCCCCGAGCGCGCCTGATGAGTGTGATCAATTCCGGGGTTTACCCTCGGCCGAATGCCGCTCGCTAAGTTTTGCAAGGCGACATCATCAGAAATGGCTAGGTGTCGTGCCGGCGCGCGCGACCCTGCAGCACGGCGACGCCGATTCTAAGTCATTGTTTTTTTATGGAAAGTTCGCGCCATTGCGGTGTCCGGACGTCGGTTGCGAGTTCAAACTTAAGTGAACAAAGTTCAAAGTTAAGTGAATCTCGACAACCGACAACTGTCAAGGCGACATCCCTTCTTGAATTTGTCACCACCCGTCCATATAATTAGCACTCGCTGCACGAGAGTGCTAACAACATCGCCGGTTGGCTCAGCCAGCCGGGTTTTCTCAGCGTTCTTCAGTCTCAATCAAGAGAGGAGTATGTATGAACCTTCGTCCTTTGCATGATCGCGTGATCGTCAAACGTCTGGATCAAGAAACCAAGACCGCGTCGGGCATCGTGATCCCCGAAGCCGCAGCAGAAAAGCCGGATCAAGGCGAAATTCTGGCAGTCGGCCCGGGCAAGCGTGACGACAAAGGCGCACAAATCGCCCTCGACGTGAAAGTTGGTGACCGCGTCCTGTTCGGCAAGTATGCAGGCCAGACCGTCAAGGTCGACGGCAACGAACTGCTCGTGATGCGCGAAGAAGACATCATGGCCGTGGTGCAGAAGTAAGCGCCAGTCGCTACTTTTCCCGGTCATATCCCAAAGAATTCAAGGAGTTAGAAGATGGCAGCTAAAGACGTCGTATTCGGTGATTCCGCCCGTGCCAAGATGGTTGAAGGCGTGAACATCCTCGCGAACGCTGTGAAGGTCACGCTGGGCCCGAAGGGTCGCAACGTTGTCCTGGAACGCAGCTTCGGCGGCCCGACGGTCACGAAGGATGGTGTTTCGGTCGCGAAAGAGATCGAACTGAAAGACAAGCTCCAGAACATGGGCGCACAAATGGTCAAGGAAGTTGCTTCCAAGACCAGCGACAACGCAGGTGACGGCACCACGACCGCAACGGTTCTGGCTCAGTCGATCGTCCGCGAAGGCATGAAGTACGTTGCATCGGGCATGAACCCGATGGACCTGAAGCGCGGTATCGACAAGGCTGTGTTCGCTGCGATCGAAGAACTGCGCAAGATCAGCAAGCCTTGCACGACCAACAAGGAAATCGCTCAAGTCGGTTCGATCTCGGCAAACAGCGACTCGTCGATCGGCGATCGTATCGCTGAAGCGATGGACAAGGTTGGCAAGGAAGGCGTCATCACCGTTGAAGACGGCAAGTCGTTGCAAGACGAGCTGGACGTTGTCGAAGGTATGCAATTCGACCGCGGCTACCTGTCGCCGTACTTCATCAACAACCCGGACAAGCAAGTTGCTGTGCTCGAAAACCCGTTCGTGCTCCTGCACGACAAGAAGGTCTCGAACATCCGTGATCTGCTGCCGGTACTGGAACAAGTCGCTAAGGCTGGCCGTCCGCTGCTGATCATCGCAGAAGACGTCGAAGGCGAAGCGCTGGCTACGCTGGTTGTGAACAACATCCGCGGCATCCTGAAGACGGTTGCTGTCAAGGCTCCGGGCTTCGGCGATCGTCGTAAGGCCATGCTGGAAGACATCGCGATCCTGACCGGCGGTCAAGTTATCGCTGAAGAAACCGGCCTGACGCTCGAAAAGGCAACGCTGGCTGAACTGGGCCAGGCGAAGCGTATCGAAGTGGGCAAGGAAAACACGACGATCATCGACGGCGCTGGCGAAGCTGCAACGATCGAAGCACGTGTGAAGCAAGTTCGCACGCAAATCGAAGAAGCTACGTCGGACTACGACCGTGAAAAGCTGCAAGAACGCGTGGCCAAGCTGGCCGGCGGTGTTGCGGTGATCAAGGTCGGTGCTGCGACCGAAGTCGAAATGAAGGAAAAGAAGGCACGTGTCGAAGACGCACTGCACGCAACGCGCGCAGCTGTGGAAGAAGGCATCGTTGCTGGCGGCGGCGTCGCACTGATCCGTGCACGTACGGCAATCGCTGGCCTGAAGGGCGCTAACGCCGATCAGGACGCAGGTATCAAGATCGTGCTGCGCGCGATGGAAGAGCCGCTGCGTCAGATCGTCACGAACGGTGGCGAAGAAGCCAGCGTCGTGGTGGCAGCTGTTGCTGCTGGCACGGGCAACTACGGCTACAACGCTGCAACCGGCGAGTACGTCGACCTGGTTGACGCAGGTGTCGTGGACCCGACGAAGGTGACGCGCACGGCGCTGCAAAACGCAGCTTCGGTCGCTGGCCTGCTGTTGACCACCGACGCAGCTGTTTGCGAACTGCCGAAGGAAGATGCTCCGATGGGCGGCGGTATGCCCGGCGGCATGGGCGGCATGGGCATGGACATGTAATTTTCGATTGAGCCTCACTTGGGTTTCGTTTGAGGCTCAGTTGGAAACACATGGGGAAGTGCGTCGCGAGGCGTACTTTCCAAAACAAAAAACCCGCAGAAATGCGGGTTTTTTGTTTTGGGGCAAGCGATAAACCAGTCCGATATGGCTAGGGTACCGTGCAATCGGTGTCCATCAGGCACTTGTCGCGCAAGTAGCTGAATATATGCGCTACGCTCTCGGCCGGCGTCGACATTGCCGTGTCTATCTTCAACTCTGGATCAGACGGGATTTCATAGGGTGCCGATACGCCGGTAAACGACGCAATCTCGCCGGCACGGGCTTTGGCATAGAGACCTTTCGGGTCGCGACGGGCGCAAGCGTCGACCGAGGCGGCAAGGTAGGTTTCGATGAAATTGCCAGGCCCAACGATTTCGCGCGCCATCGCTCTGTCTTCACGCATGGGTGAGATAAGCGCCGCGATAACGATGAGGCCCGCGTCGTTCATCAACTGGGCCACGTGCGCCACCCGGCGAATATTTTCACGCCGGTCTTTCTTGTCGAAGCCGAGGTCGGACGCCAAACCGTGGCGGATATTGTCTCCGTCGAGGACATAGGACGCGTGACCTAGCGATGCGAGCTGCCGTTCGAGTTCGAAAGCGATTGTTGATTTACCCGCCCCGGATAGCCCCGTCAGCCAGATCGTAACCGGCTTGTGGTGGAACATTTGCATCCGGTCGCAGGCGGTCACTTCGCCATGGAAGCGTTGCAGAAAAGGCAGCGGCTGTCCCATTGTTTCCTCTCGACTCAGGCGGCGCAGTGCCAACCTTGCCGCCAGACGCCCGCGTTGTGCAGGCGCTCCGGCGAGTTTTCGATCGTGACGTGAAAACCGTCTGATACACCCGCAGGCAGAGCAATAGAAAATCCAGCGTGGGAGCTTGGGTATCCCGCGCCAGCAACGTCGGGCCGATACTCGCCACTCCAGCCTCTCGCGACGACCTCCGCACCAACGCGGACTTCGAGCGGAACTCTTTCTTCCGGCCGGCTGAGATTGACGGCCCAGCCCGAAATCACACCGTTGTGGACGGTGTCGACAAAGCCGTCGTACATATCGGCGGTGGTGTGTGGCTGGCTCTGCGCGAACTCGATGTATTCCTTGATGGGGGTGAGGTCAAACTGGTTGATCACACTCACCACCTTCGAGAGGAATTTTTCGTCAAAACCGAAAACGATCGAACTGTGCGCGTACGGATTTTCGAGCTGATTGATCGCGGCCTGAATGGTGCGCACCGACTCCAGGGCTTTTGCAAACACCTCGCCCGCTTGCAGGGCGTGTTGTTCGATCGCCTGGTTGACGTCCCGAAAGATCTCGTAATCGAAGCGATTCTCTGAGACAAACGTTTGCGTCGCCGTTTCACTCAAATGCGTTCTGTTTTTGGGCGAGCCGCTCGTTTTGTTGGTTTCGAAAAAAAAGGGCAATTCGAGCCCAGTCCTGCCGCAGAGACGAAGCAAAAATTCGCTCATGTCCTCGCAGACGCCGGTTGCCGCGAAATGCTGGCGAACGTGCGTGCGCGCGACTTCCAGGCTGCTTTCGTCGACCACGGAATGGCCGCTCAACATCTGGGTGAACAGGTTTTTTCCTGCGAGTGATTCGCTGACCCACTCGTCGAGCGAGATGGCGCCGCGGCGAACCAGCGCCTCGGTTGCCGACACACTGGCTCCTCGCGCAACGGCGCCGTTCTTGCCGTTGGCTGCGAACCGGTAGTGCGATATCTGACGTGCAAGCGGATCGCGCAGAATCGTGCAATATGTCAGCGCGCTCTTCAGGTTCCGGTGCATGCCATAGGGTTGATGGCCTCCGCCAATCCTCGTGGTCATCAATTTGGCGTGACTGTTTTCCCAGTCGCCTCGATCCCACTCGAAATTCACGAACTGATCTTTGCCCTTGTTCAGGTCAAAAAACGAGATGACGGTTGATCCGCCGCTCTTTGGCGGATGGATAAAAAAAATCGGCGAGGCCATGGGGCTATGTGTCTGTTTTACGAAATGTAAAGTTTAGCTCGACGATAAGGCCGGTGCTGTAACGTTTAATTACAAGTTCAAACGCATGTTGGCGTTGTGAAAGGAGCGGTCGTTCCGTTCGGTTTCGCGAGGAAGTCGAGCTCGGCCGTGTGCTGAGGCAAGGCTAGAGAGGAGGAATCACGCACGGGGCGTGTCCGCTGGCGCGGAGCTTTTCCCGCCGGCCATCGGCTAAGACGGAGAAAGGCGAGTTGGGTGGCAAGCGGCCAGGAAGCATGCTTCCCAAAACAAAAAACCCGCAGAAATGCGGGTTTCTTATCGAAGCTGTCGGGCCGCGGCTGAAGTGAAAACGCTTGCCGGGCGCCTGCCGCTCGCGCCGCAGACGCCCCGAGCCGTCAAATTAATGCCGTGCTTCTCCCGGTGCCGCGTCCTTGCCGGTTGCGGGCGGCGTGTCGTCGTCACTGCTGCGGGCCCAGAAGAAGCGGTCCGGCAGATAGGCGCCCATGCCTGGCCGGAATGCGTTGCGCATTGCCTGATACAGATATTCCTGTGCCTCGCGCACGGCTTCGGCGGGCTCCTGGCCGTTGGCCAGCAAGGCGGCAATCGCGGCGCCGAGCGTGTCGGTAATACCCATGATCCGATGGGCGCCGCGGTCCCACATATCCTGGCGCAGCTGGCCGTCTTCGCTGAACAGCGTATTGACGAGCCGGTGCGTGCCGGTTTCCGTCGACAGAATGTATTCGCAGCCTTGCGACAGCAAATGCGAGATCGCCGCGTCGAGGCTTGGTGCCTCGGCGTCGCCGTCCGGCTGGGCAAGGGCGAGCAGCGTGGCCGAATCGGCAACCAGCAAGGTGGTTTGCGGCGCCAGCAGGTCGGCGATCGCCTCGCGCAGTTCGTCGGCGGCGAGCACGTGTTCGTCGTCGAGCGTGAAATCGGGCGCGAGGATCAGCGGGATGTCGTCGTAATCGGCGACCACCTCGGCAATCGCGCTCACCACTTCCGCGCGCGTGCATGCGCCGACCTTGAACGCGGCGATCGGCATGTCTTCGAGCAGCATGCGGGCCTGGGTCGCAACCACTTCAGGATCGAGCCCGGTGACTTCATCGCAGCTTGCCGAGTCGCGCACGGTATAGCCCGTGAGCACGGAAACGCCGTGGCAGCCCATGCTGGCGAGGGTCATCAGGTCTGCTTGCAGGCCGGAGCCGCCGGTGGGATCGGAAAGGCCGAAGGTGAGGACGATCGGAGGCGTATCGCTGGGCATGAAGATTTACAAAAAGGAGCTGTATTTAGGCGCAGACGGTGCGCAATCGGCTCAATTATGCGGCCTAAACTGTCATGAGGGCGTTTTTTCGCATTCTTCGGCAGGTTGCTGCAAGCCGGCAGCACGTAAGCGGCAGTCAGGTGAGACCTCACGCGCGAGCGTGCCGGCCAAACCGACGCAACCCTCTAGCCAAAGGCCGCGGCACACTACGATTGCGCGTTTCTGATTGCTAGGCATTGGGGCGGCAACACGGTACCATCATGGCTCCCGTTTCCACGGACTCTACGACGCGACACAAGAATGGAATATCAAAGCTGGATGTGCCTGATTTGCGGCTGGATTTACGACGAAGAAGCCGGTTTGCCGGAGGAAGGCATTGCGCCGGGCACGCGCTGGGATGACGTTCCCATCAACTGGACCTGCCCGGAATGCGGCGCGCGCAAGGAAGACTTCGAGATGGTCCAGATCTGAGGTCCGAGGGGCAAACGGCGGTCTCCAGCTGAACGTCATGCCGTGCGGTTGCGGCGCGGCGTTTGCAGGCGGCGCCGGCCGGATCGAACGTGGTCCGTACGCTCGGATCGCAGCCTCAATGCGGTGGCGCGGAACATCCCCGGTTGCACCGTGTCGCAGCGGTAATCTGTCATTGTCCTGTCGCCAGTTCGCGCGTTAGCCGATCAGTCTCTCGTGCAGCGCCGAAGCGGCGGCCCGTCAGCTTCCTGTCGCCTGCCCATGACTCTTCGATCCGCTGCACCCGATTCCTTCGATGCATTGCCCAATCCGCGCGGCGGTGCTGTCCGTCCTGCGGAGCTGGCGCTGGCAGAGGCGTTGCTGGCGTTCGAACAACACAGAGAGAGCACCTCGGCGCTGCTGCGCGCGTCGCATGCGTTGCGCGAGGCCGGCTGGCTGAGCGCGCAGCGCTTCGCGGACGCCCTGGTGCGGCTTTCGCCGCTGGCCGAGGGCGATCCGGCTGACGCGGACAGCGCGCGGCCCGTATTCGGCGCCGCATTGCACGATTTCCGCGCGGCGCTCGAGCGCCACAATCTGCGCGAGCTGTCCTGCTCGTCCACGCTGTTCAATCACTATCACGCGCTGTGTGCACATCTGTCGGAGCACACACCCGGTTCGACCGTCGCTTTCGAAGATCTCGCGCTGAGCGCACGCCCGGTGCCACCGGTGTCGCTGCATAACCGGTCCGCGGATCAACTGGCCCATTTGCGGGCGCGCTACGAGCGCGCGTTGCTGCCGGTGCTGCGCTCGCAGCCGGATAGCAGTGGTGCTGCGCTGGCGTTCACGAATGCGGCGCTCGACGAACTGGACGCCGTCTTTGCCGAACTCGCAGGCCCGGACCCCTATGATTTCTGGCGCCTCGCCAAAGCTTGCGCGAAGGCGTTGCGCGTCAGCGGCCGCGCCACCGGAGAAGCCGACGCGCGGCGTTTCTATGCGCGCTGCAACCTGACCCTGGCCGACCACGCGCACGGTATCGAGCGCGCACCGCGTTCGCTGGTGCGCGCAACGCTGGCGCTGCTATGGCGCGATTACGCGCTGTTCGGCGCCGCAGCGGAAGACGCCGATCAGGTCGAAGTGCTGCACGACTATGGCTTGACGGTCGATTGGCACGTCGCGGGCACCCAGGCATCCGAAATGCTTTGGGAGGCTGGCGCCGTGCAGGCGCAGGCGGTCAGCGCAAGCCGCAGCACGTTGACGCGCGAGCTGGGCGTGTTGGCCGTCAACGCGCATGCGTATGAAGATTTCCTGCAAACGGCCGATGCCTCGATTTCGGCGCTGACCGAGCACGCCCGCGCGGCCGATCAGCCCGAGAAAGCCGATCCGAGCGAAGCGTTGCAGGCGGGCGACGCCGCCTACCGGCTTGGTGCCGCCGCGTGCGCGCTGGGCCTCGGCCATGTGGCGCTGGTTGCCGATGCGCTCGGACTCGCGTGGCGCCGCCGCGCGCACGCCGGCGTGTCGACGCCGGCGGTGCGCTCCCATGTTGTCGTCGGTGCACCGGCGGCGAGCACGCTCGAGCAGGCCGCTGAAGCGTTGCGTGCGATGCTTCACAAAGTCGCGGCGGGTGTCGCGCCGACAGGGAGCAACGCCGCGTTGGCCGCATTGACCCGTTCGATCGAGCAGGGCGGCGTCTGAACTGGCTGGCTGCTGTATCAATCAGCAGCATGCCCCGCGCGCCGGCACACATCCATTGCCGACAACAGCGAGGCGCAATACTCGAACCCGGAGGCACGCGATATGCGTGTCGTAAACACCGCTGAGCGCACCATGGACAAGGTCTGCGTGCGTGATAGAGTGCAACTTGATTCGCCGTCGATGGCTCGCGGCGCACTTCATCGCGCACATCGCGGTCCCGCGCTCAAAGCCCGCCATCCTGCATCGTCTTTGCTAAAATCCGAACTATGTCCAAGAGTACCGATCGCATCAATCTGACCAACCAGTTCCTGATCGCCATGCCGAGCATGGCCGATCCCACGTTTTCAGGAACGGTGGTCTACCTTTGCGATCACAGTGAGCGCGGCGCGCTCGGCCTCGTGATCAACCGGCCGACCGATATCGACCTTGAAGCGCTCTTCAGTCGCATCGATCTCAAGCTCGAGATCGAACCCCTTCTCCATGTGCCCGTGTATTTCGGCGGCCCGGTGCAAACCGAGCGCGGCTTCGTGTTGCACGATCCGAAAGACGGCAATGCGTATACGTCGTCCATGTCGGTGCCGGGCGGGCTCGAGATGACCACGTCCAAAGACGTGCTCGAAGCCGTCGCGAGCGGCACCGGTCCGGAGCGCTTTCTGCTCACGCTCGGCCATGCCGGCTGGGGCGCCGGTCAACTCGAAGAAGAGATTTCGAAGAACGGCTGGCTCACGGTTGAAGCCGACCCGAAAATCGTTTTCGACGTGCCCGCCGAAGAGCGTCTGGAAGCCGCGCTCGCGTTGCTCGGCATTTCACTGTCGATGCTGTCGGGCGAAGCAGGTCACGCATGAACCTGTCGGCCGGACGTGAGGCGACGCTGCTTGCGTTCGACTATGGTGAAAAGCGGATCGGCGTGGCGGTGGGCAATTCGCTCACCCGCAGTGCGCGAGCGCTCGTGATCGTGCAGAACCGCAGCCGCGAATACCGTTTCGAGGCGATCGGCAAGCTGATCAGCGAGTGGAAGCCGGACGCGCTGGTGGTCGGTTTGCCCATGCACCCGGACGGCACGCCGCACGAAATGACCCAACTCGCGAAGCGCTTCGGCAATCAGCTGAATGGCCGCTTCAATCTGCCGGTGACATGGATCGACGAGCGCTATTCGTCGGTCGAGGCGAAGGCGGAAATCCGCGCCGGCAACGGCCGCGCCGACATGCTCGACGCCGAAGCCGCCAGCATCATCCTCCAGCAATATCTAGACGGACTTTCCGACGATCATGAGTTCCATTGACGCCGAAGCGCTTTATCGCGCGGTGCTCGAACAGGTCCGCGCGGCGTATGGCGACGCCTTCAGCGCTGCCGATGGCCCCGTGCTGGCCGGTATCTACAGCGGCGGCGCGTGGCTCGCCGAGCGCCTCGCGCGCGATCTGAAGGCGCCGAGCTTCGGCGTGGTGAATGTCGCGCTGCATCGCGACGACTACGCGAAAAAGGGTCTGCATTCGCAGGCAAGCCCGACCTCGCTGCCGTTTTCCGTGGACAAGCGCCGCATCGTCCTGGTGGACGACGTGCTGTACACCGGCCGTACGATTCGCGCGGCGTTAAATGAGCTGTACGACTACGGCCGTCCGGCATCGGTCGAACTGGCGGTGCTGGCCGATCGCGGTGGACGCGAGTTGCCGGTGGCGGCGCGGTTTGTCGGCGGCGCGGTGGACGTGCCGGCCGATGCGACGCTCGTGCTCGCCCGCGAAGCAGGCGGCGCCGATGGCGCGCAGCGTTTCACCTTTCACACCGAAGCACGCGTCGATTGAACGCAGCTTTGCGCATTGAGCAAGGCGTCGACACCGAACACGTTGAAGCCCGTATTTGAAGCAGGTACCCCATGAACACCGCCACCCAGGCCTCCCAGGATTCCGCCGACAGCGCCACCGAGCGCTTCCGTTATGGCTTCCTGAAGGGCAATCCGCAGCTCACGAAGAACGGCGAGCTCAAACATCTGTTGTCGATCGAAGGTTTGCCGAAGGCGATCGTCAATCACATTCTCGATACCGCCGACCAGTTCGTCAGCGTGACCGATCGCGAAGTGAAGAAGGTGCCGCTGCTGCGCGGCAAGTCGGTGTTTAACCTGTTCTTCGAGAACTCGACGCGCACCCGCACCACCTTCGAAATCGCCGCGACGCGCTTGTCGGCCGACGTGCTGAATCTGAACATCAATGCTTCCTCGACGAGCAAGGGTGAGTCGCTGCTCGACACGATCAACAACCTCTCGGCGATGCATGCCGATATGTTCGTCGTGCGTCATGCATCGAGCGGCGCACCGTACCTGATCGCCCAGCACTGCGCGCCGCACGTGCACGTGATCAATGCCGGCGATGGCCGTCACGCACACCCGACCCAGGGTCTGCTCGACATGTACACGATCCGCCACTACAAGAAGGATTTCACGAATCTGCGCGTGGCGATCGTCGGCGACATTCTGCATTCGCGGGTCGCGCGTTCGGACATTCATGCGCTGACCACGCTTGGCGTGCCGGAAGTGCGCGCGATCGGTCCGCGCACGCTGCTGCCGGGCGGTCTCGAGCAAATGGGCGTGCGCGTGTTCCACAACCTCGACGAAGGCCTGAAAGACGTCGACGTGATCATCATGTTGCGTCTGCAGAACGAGCGGATGAGCGGCGCGTTGCTGCCGTCGGCGCAGGAGTATTTCAAGAGCTGGGGTTTGACGCCGGAGCGCCTCGCGCTCGCCGCGCCCGATGCGATTGTGATGCACCCGGGTCCGATGAATCGTGGCGTCGAAATCGATTCGCAGGTGGCTGACGGTCCGCAATCGGTGATTCTGAACCAGGTCACGTTCGGCATTGCAGTGCGCATGGCGGTGATGGGAATCGTCGCAGGCAATCACGATTGATCTCACCACGGCGCTCACCGGCGCACGCACCAACGCACGCACCAGCACACGCGACAAGACACGCAGAACTTAGCTGAACGCTTGGCTAAACATTAAGGCAGCGCATGAAGATTCATATTCAAGGCGGCACGCTGATCGATCCGGCAGCGGGTACCGAACAGCAGCAGGACATTTTTATCGAAGCAGGCAAGATCGTCGCCATCGGCAACGCGCCTGCTGATTTCAACGCGACGAAGACGATCGACGCCAAAGGCCTGCATATCGCGCCGGGCCTCGTCGACCTGTCCGCGCGCTTGCGCGAACCGGGTTACGAACACAAGGCGACGCTCGAATCCGAAATGGCTGCGGCGCTCGCTGGCGGCGTGACGAGCCTCGTGTGTCCGCCGGACACTGATCCGACGCTCGATGAACCGGGCCTCGTCGAGATGCTCAAGTTCCGCGCGCGCAATCTCGATCAGGCGCATGTGTATCCGCTCGGCGCGTTGACCGTCGGGCTGAAAGGCCAGGTCATTACCGAGATGGTCGAGCTGACCGAGGCGGGCTGTATCGGTTTTTCGCAGGCCGATGTGCCGGTGGTCGACACGCAGGTCTTGATGCGTGCATTGCAGTACGCGAAGACTTACGGCTACACGGTGTGGTTGCGTCCGGTCGATGCCTATCTCGGCAAGGGCGGCGTGGCCGCGAGCGGTGCGCTGGCGTCGCGGCTCGGTTTGTCGGGCGTGCCGGTGTCGGCAGAGACGATCGCGCTGCACACGATCTTCGAACTGGTCCGCGTGACGGGTGCGCGAGTGCATCTGTCGCATGTGTCGTCGGCGGCAGGCATCGAGTTGATGCGCGCGGCCAAGGCTGAAGGCTTGCCGGTGTCGTGCGACGTCACCGTGAACCATGTGCATCTGATCGACCTCGATATCGGCTACTTCGACGCGCAATTCCGCCTCGATCCGCCGTTGCGCCAGCAGCGCGATCGCGAAGCGATCCGCGCGGGCCTCGTCGACGGTACGATCGACGCGATCTGCTCCGACCACACGCCGGTCGATGACGACGAAAAGCTGCTGCCGTTCGCCGAAGCCACGCCGGGCGCAACGGGCCTGGAGCTGTTCCTGTCGCTAACAGTCAAATGGGCCGACGAGGCGGGCGTGCCGTTGGCCAAGGCGCTGAACCGCATCACCACGGCGCCGGCCGACGTACTGAAGCTGGAGGCAGCTGGCCGCATCGCGGTGGGCGCGGTCGCCGATCTCTGCGTGTTCGACCGCAACGCGTACTGGCGCGTCGAGCCGCGTGCATTGAAGAGCCAGGGGCACAACACGCCGTTCCTCGGCTATGAACTGCCGGCGCGCGTGCAGGCGACGATCGTGTCCGGTCACGTTGCGTTCGAACAGCGCTAATATTCGCGGCATTGCCCAGTTACGGAAAGCTCCAACAATGAAGCTCGCGTTACGCAAAGCCCGTCTCGTCGCCCATCTGCTGCACGGCATGTGGATCGTTGCGACGCGCTTTTCCAAGGTCGGTGCGGAGGGGCGGCAGACGCTCAACCGCGAATGGTCGCTGAAAATGCTGCGTCTATGCGGCATGCGGCTTGTCGTGCATAACGACAGCGCGCGGCTCGACCGCGGCGCGCTGGTGGTCGCCAATCACATCTCGTGGATCGACATTTACGTGATCAATGCGTGGCGGCCCACGCCGTTTGTCTCGAAGGCTGAGATCCGGCAGTGGCCGGTGGTCGGCTGGCTGGCGCAGCAACTCGACACCGTGTTTATCCAGCGCGAGAAGCGCAGCGACGCGAAGCGGATCATGCACGAACTGTCCGACCGTCTGAGCGCGGGCGAACTGATGTGCGTGTTTCCGGAAGGGACGACAACGAACGGTCTGGCGCTGCTGCCGTTTCACGCGAATATGTTCCAGGCCGCCGTGTCGGCCTCGGTGCCGGTGCAGCCGTTGTGCATCATGTATGAAGATGCGCAGGGCCGGCAATCCACCGCACCCGCGTATATCGACGACCTGACGCTGGCTGATTCGCTGAACATGCTGTTGAGCGGCGGCCCGTTGACCGCGCACGTGTATGTCGGCGCGCCGCTTGCGCCGGGTGCGGATCGGCGCACGCTGGCGGCGGAGGCGGAAGGGGTGATCGCCGCGGCGCTGCGGGAGATGCAGAGTGGCATGACGAGGTCGGGGGCCACGATTGCGGCGTCGATTTCATCAGCAGACGCTCACAACACGCACAACGCCTCTGACGCTTCCAACGTTTCGCCGGCGCTGATCGATCCTGTCGATCAGTCCGGCCGGTCGGCTTAGCGGGTTGGCTTAACGGGGCGGCTTAGTTGCCGCCCGGCGTGCGGCACGCTTCGCAGTCGACCTGCGTCAGCGTGCGTTCCGCGGGATTTTGCGCGAGGCGCACGGCCGATAGTTTCTCACCCCACACGCAGCCGGAATCCAGTCCGATCAGGTTGTCGCGCAAGGTCAGACCGAGCGCGGCCCAATGGCCGAACACCACGGTGATGTCCGCAGTTTTGCGCGACGGCACATCGAACCACGGCATGCTACCCGGCGGCGCCGAATTCAGCCCGGCGCTGCTGCTGAAATCCATCACACCATCGGCGTTGCAGAAGCGGATGCGTGTCAATGCGCTGCACGTCAGGCGCAACCGTTCGATCCCCTTGATGCCGGGCGTCCAGCGATTCGGCTCGTTGCCATAGAGCCCCGCGAGCGTTTCCTTCCAGTTCGGTGCGCGCAGCGCCCGCTGCAATTCGTCGGCGAGTTCCATCGTCAGGGTCGCGTCCCATTGCGGCAACACGCCCGCATGCACCATCAGCATGCCGTTATCGAAATGCGCGATCGGACGATGGCGGACCCAGTCGAGCAGATCGGCGGCATCCGGTGCGGCGAGAATGTCGTCGATCGTGTCGCCTTTCTTCGATTTGCGAATCCCTGCCGACACCGACAGCAGATGCAGGTCATGGTTACCCAGCACCGGCACCGCACGGTCGCCCAACGCGATGATGTCGCGCAGCGTGGCGAGCGATTCGGACCCGCGGTTGATCAGATCGCCCGCGAACCACAGCGGTGTGCCTTCGGGCGGCGCGGCTTTGGCCAGCAGTTGCTGGAACGGCGTGCGGCAGCCCTGCAGGTCGCCGAAAGCGAGCGGTAGCAGGTGCGGCTCTGAAACGGCAGCAGATCCGGCACTAAACGCGACAGGAGAAGCGACGATGGAAGCGGTGGAGGATGTCATCGGGAAGTCGGTGCAGTTCGATACACGCGGTTACGAACAAGGCGGGCCGCGTTGGGCGGTGCAGCAAATTAGCGTGACATAATAGCCCGTTTGAAGCACGTTTATCGTGGCAAACGTCGCCGGGGGCCACCAGCAAGTGGCATTCCCAGGGGCGTTGTCAGGCGCACCGCAAGGGCCGCGCACGATATTGCACTACAACAGGATGACCCTCGTGAACGGAGAAAGCATGTCGTCTTTTCATGCGAATCAACCTATCCGCACGCTCGTCACCGGGGCGAGTGGCTTCACGGGCCGCTATCTGGTCGACAATCTGCTCGGCCGCGGCCATACCGTGATCGAAACAGTGGCCGGGCGCAACGAGCTTGAAACGCCGACACGCCTCAGGCTCGACATTACGTCGCCCGACGCCTGCCGGCGCGTGATCGAAACCGCGCGGCCCGACTACATCGTGCATCTGGCGGCGATCAGCTTCGTCGGCCATAACGATCCGCTCGACTTTTACCGTGTCAACGTGATTGGCACGCTGAATCTGCTGGAGGCCTGTGCGGCCGTCGGCCATACGCCGCGCAAGCTGTTGATCGCGAGCAGCGCGAATGTGTACGGCAACGTCACCAGCGACGCCATCGACGAAACCTTCCCCGTCACGCCGGTGAACCACTACGCCGCCAGCAAGGCGGCCATGGAAACGATGGTGCGGACCTGGTTCGACCGGCTGCCCATCGTGATCGTGCGGCCGTTTAACTACACCGGCCGCGGCCAGGCGTCGAACTTCCTCGTGCCGAAGATCGTCGAGCATTTCGCGCGGCGCGAACCTGCTATCGAACTCGGCAATATCGACGTGGCGCGCGATTTCTCGGATGTGCGCTACGTGGCGAACGCCTATGAGGCTTTGCTCGACTCAGGTGTTGCTTCTGAAACGGTCAACGTCTGTACCGGCACGCCTTACACGTTGCGGGAGATTCTCTCGGCGGCGAGCGATCTGACCGGGCATGAACTCGAGATTCAGGTCAATCCTGCTTTCGTGCGACAAACCGACGTGAAGATGCTGGCCGGGTCGCCCGCCAAGCTGCGCTCGCTGGTGCCGAAGGTCGATGCGATTCCTTTCATGGACACGCTTCGCTGGATGTTGGCGGCTTAATAGGGTTAACCGGCGGTATCTGCGGGTATTTGTCGTTATCTTGTGCCACCGCGCCGTGCCAAACCATTCCCCTGGTAGGGAACGGAAACGAAACTTGTCAAGCTGTTTCAAGTTGTTAGGGTTCTAGTTTTTGCCCCGGGCGGCTTTATAATCAGGGATTTATAAGATTAGCGTTTGAGCGCCTGCCCGCTGTACGAGGGGCGGTGCCGGGCGCTGACAAAAACTCGGACTCCACCACGCGGGGTGCGTAGATCGGCGAAACAATGCCGGTTTGCCGCCAACATCAAGAAGGGAAATTCATGATCCTGGTAACGGGCGGTGCCGGCTTTATCGGCGCCAATTTCGTGCTCGACTGGCTCGATGCGTCGGACGAAGCGGTGCTGAACGTAGACAAACTGACCTACGCCGGCAATCTGGGTACGCTCAAATCGCAACAGGGCAATCCCCGCCATGTGTTCGCGCGGGCAGATATCTGCGATCGTGCCGCGATGGATGCGCTCTTTGCCGAGCACAAGCCGCGCGCCGTCCTGCACTTTGCGGCTGAAAGCCATGTGGACCGCTCGATTCACGGCCCGGCCGATTTCGTGCAGACCAACGTGGTCGGCACCTTTACGCTGCTCGAAGCCACCCGTCAGTACTGGAATACGCTCGGCGAGGCCGACAAGGCCGCGTTCCGTTTCCTGCATGTCTCGACCGACGAAGTGTTCGGCTCGCTGTCCGCAACCGATCCGCAATTTTCCGAAACCACGCCGTACGCGCCGAATAGCCCCTATTCGGCCACCAAGGCGGGTTCCGACCATCTGGTGCGCGCCTACCATCACACGTATGGCCTGCCGGTGCTCACCACGAACTGTTCGAACAACTACGGTCCGTACCAGTTCCCCGAAAAGCTGATTCCGCTGATGATCGCCAACGCGCTCAGCGGCAAGGCGCTGCCGGTGTACGGCGACGGTCAGAACGTGCGCGACTGGTTGTATGTCGGCGACCATTGCAGCGCGATCCGCGAAGTGCTCGCGCGCGGCACGCCGGGCGAGACGTACAACATTGGCGGCTGGAACGAAAAGAAGAACCTCGACGTCGTGCATACGCTGTGCGACCTGCTCGACCAGTTGCGTCCGAAGGCAGGCGCCTCGTACCGCGACCAGATCACCTACGTGAAGGATCGCCCCGGCCACGACCGCCGTTATGCGATCGACGCCCGCAAGCTCGAGCGCGAACTCGGCTGGAAGCCGGCGGAGACGTTTGAAACCGGCCTCGCCAAGACGGTCCAGTGGTATCTGGACAATCAGGTGTGGTCTGACGAAGTCGCTTCGGGTGAGTATCGGAAGTGGGTTGAGACCAACTACGCGCAACGCGCGTAAGGGCACGGCAATGGCGCGCAAAGGCATTATTCTCGCGGGCGGATCGGGCACGCGCCTGTATCCGATCACGCATGTCGTCTCCAAGCAGTTGCTGCCGGTCTACGACAAACCGATGATCTACTACCCGCTGTCCACGCTGATGGTGGCGGGGATTCGCGACGTGCTGATCATCTCCACGCCGCAAGATACGCCGCGTTTCGAAGCTATGCTCGGCGACGGCAGCCAGTGGGGCATGAACATTCAGTACGCGGTTCAGCCTTCGCCGGATGGTCTCGCGCAGGCGTTCATCATCGGCCGTGACTTTGTGGGCAACGATCCGTCGGCGCTGATTCTCGGCGACAACATCTTCTACGGCCACGATCTCGCGAAACAGCTGGAACGTGCGAATGAGAAAGACGAAGGCGCTACCGTCTTCGCTTATCACGTGCACGATCCGGAACGGTATGGCGTCGTCGAATTCGACAAGCAGTTCCGCGCGCTCTCGATCGAAGAGAAGCCGGCCAAGCCGCGCTCGCACTACGCCGTTACCGGCTTGTACTTCTACGACAAGCAGGTCTGCGATATCGCGGCGGACATCAAGCCGTCGCCGCGCGGCGAGCTCGAAATCACGGACGTCAATTCGCGTTATCTGACCAACGGCGCGCTCAATGTCGAGATCATGGGCCGTGGCTATGCGTGGCTCGACACGGGCACGCACGATTCGCTGATCGAAGCGGCGACGTTCATCGCGACGCTGCAAAAGCGCCAGGGTCTGGTGGTCGCGTGTCCGGAAGAGATTGCTTACCGGCAGGCATGGATCGACGGTGAGCAACTGCTCGCGCTGGCCAAGCCGCTCGCGAAGAACGCATACGGCAAGTATCTGCAAAACCTTCTTACGGACCACGTTGCATGGCCATCCAAGTAACCGCTACGGCGCTGCCGGAAGTCAAGATCATCGAGCCGAAAGTGTTCGGCGACGCCCGGGGCTATTTCTACGAAAGCTTCAATGCGGTGGAGTTCGCGGAGCACGTGGAGAAAGACGTCACGTTCGTGCAGGACAACCATTCGCGTTCGGCGAAAGGCGTGCTGCGCGGCCTTCACTATCAGATTCAGCATGCGCAGGGCAAGCTCGTGCGCGTGGTTGAAGGCGAGGTATTCGACGTTGCGGTCGACATCCGCAAGAGCTCGCCGAATTTCGGCAAGTGGGTGGGTGTGACGCTGTCGGTGGAGAACCATCGGCAGTTGTGGGTGCCGCCTGGTTTTGCGCATGGCTTTGTCGTGTTGTCCGAATCGGCGCAGTTCCTCTACAAGACCACCGACTACTGGTTTCCTGAGCACGAGCGCAGCATCGTCTGGAACGATCCGGCGGTCGGCATTGAATGGCCGATCGACTTCGAGCCGTTGCTGGCTGCGAAGGATGCAGCAGGCAAGCGTCTTGCCGACGCTGACGTCTTCGCCTAAGGGGTTGCCGCATGAGCGCACATGATGCCAGGCGGACGATTCTCGTCACCGGTGTAAATGGCCAGGTTGGCTTCGAACTCGCACGTACGCTGCAAGGGCTCGGCAACGTAGTCGCGGTTGATCGCGCCACGCTGGATCTGTCCAATCTGGACCAGGTCCGTGCGGTTGTTCGCGACGTGCGGCCTGCGCTGATCGTCAACCCGGCGGCCTACACCGCGGTCGACAAGGCAGAGGAGGAATTCGATCTCGCCATGCGCATCAACGGCGAAGCACCGGGCGTGCTGGCCGAAGAAGCGAAAAAGCTCGGCGCAGCATTGATTCACTACTCGACCGATTACGTGTTCAACGGCGAGAAAGACGGTGCCTACGTCGAAGACGATCCCACCGATCCTCAGAACGCGTATGGCCGCACCAAGCTCGCTGGCGAGCAGGCAATCGCCGCGACTGGCGTGAATCACCTGGTGCTACGCACGAGCTGGGTGTACGGCACCCGCGGCAAGAATTTTCTGCTCACCATGCTGCGTCTCGGCGCCGATCGGCCCGAGTTGAAGGTGGTTGCCGACCAGTTCGGCGCGCCGACCTGGAGCAACACGATCGCGACGCTGACGGCGCATCTGAGCGCGCAGGCTTTTGCGGCAGAAGACAGCGCGGCGTGGTGGAGCGAGCGCTCAGGCGTCTATCACCTGTGCGCTGGCGATGCGACTTCGTGGCACGGCTTCGCGTCGGCCATTTTCGAGCTCGCGGACCTGCCGAACCGGCCGAAGGCGCTGCCGATTCCCGCTTCCGACTATCCGACGCCGGCAAAGCGTCCGTCCAATTCACGCATGTCGAACGAGAAGCTGGCACAGGTGTTCGGGCTTGCCGCGCCGCATTGGCGCGACGCCTTGAAGCTGTGTCTGACCGACGCTTTTCCTCGGTCGCCTGCGGCCCGTTCCTAACGCAAAGCACGCGCCCTCGCGCGAAGCTCGCCAGGCGGCGTAGCGCCTTTGCTGCCTGACGATAGTGAAAGGGGGCGGGGGTAGAATATCGGTCAGTCTGGAAGGCTCGCGCCGGCCCTGTATCCGGGCCTGGCGCGTCAATGTTCAGGGCGCGCGGATCGTCGCACAGCCCATTGATTTTCTGGGTTGTGCTGACTATTCGTGGTCGTGGCACTTCCGTAATAAATACGGTACTGAGAGGACTCTGTGAGTTTGTTACCGATCATTCTTTGTGGCGGGGCGGGTTCGAGACTATGGCCGGTCTCGCGCGAGTCGCACCCGAAACCGTTCATCCGCCTTGCGGATGGCGAAAGCTTGCTGCAAAAGGCGTTCTTGCGCGCGGTGGCACTGCCGGGCGTGAAGGAAGTGCTCACGGTAACGAACCGCGATCTGTTCTTCAAGACCGAAGACGATTTCCGCGAAGTGAACGCGAAAGGCTGTGCAACCTCGTTCATTCTCGAACCGTTCGGCCGCAACACGGCTGCGGCGGTTGCTACGGCGGCGTTGCATACGGCGAAAGTGCACGGCGACCAGACGGTCATGCTGGTGCTGGCCGCCGATCACCTGATTACCGACCAGCAGGCTTTCGGCGCGGCTGTTGTT
Organism: Paraburkholderia sediminicola; assembly: GCF_902859805.1. Lineage (GTDB taxonomy): Bacteria > Pseudomonadota > Gammaproteobacteria > Burkholderiales > Burkholderiaceae > Paraburkholderia > Paraburkholderia sediminicola. The sequence goes on from NZ_CADIKC010000007.1 coordinate 34,318, forward strand.
GCTGCGCAAAAACTGGCGCTGGCAGGCAAGGTGGTGACCTTCGGCGTGCATCCGGAGACGCCTGAAACCGGGTACGGCTACATCGAGGCGGATGGCGACAAGGTGGTGCGCTTTGTCGAGAAGCCGTCGCTCGAAAAGGCCCGCGAGTATCTCGCCTCGGGCAAGTTCGTGTGGAACTCGGGCATGTTCTGCTTCACCGCAGGCACGATCCTGAAGGAAATGAAGCAGCACTGCCCTGAGATTCTCAGCGCGGCTGCCGAGTGCATGGAGAAGTCGCCTTCCGCCGCGGGTAAGGATGGCGCGCAGATTCGTCTCGAGCCGGGCTCTTTTGGCGCGGTGCCGGACGTGTCGTTCGACTATGCGGTGATGGAGAAGTGCGAGCAGGCCGCAGTGGTTCGCTGCGACATCGGCTGGACGGATGTGGGTTCGTGGACGGCGCTCAGCGATCTCTCGCCGGCGGACAACAGCGGCAATCGCGTGGAAGGCGAAGCGCTGCTGCTCGACGTCAAGAACTGCTATCTGCGTGGCGGCGACCGGTTGATCGGCGCAGTGGGCGTCGAGAACCTGATCGTGATCGATACGCCGGACGCGCTGCTTATCGCGGACAAAGACCGGGCGCAGGACGTGAAGCAGATTTTTGCCGAGCTCAAGTCGCGTGGTCACGAAACGTACAAGGTGCATCGCACGGTGCATCGCCCGTGGGGAACGTATTCGGTGCTTGAAGAGGGCCCTCGCTTCAAGATCAAACGCATCGAGGTCAAGCCGGGCGGAAGCCTCAGCTTGCAGATGCATCATCACCGCAACGAGCATTGGGTCGTGGTCAGCGGCATGGCCAAGGTCGTGAACGGAGAGAAGGAGTTGTTCGTTTCGACCAATGAGTCGACCTACATCCCGGCGGGTCACAAACATCGCCTCGAGAACCCGGGTGTGGTCGAGCTCGTGATGATCGAAGTGCAGAGCGGCGAATATCTTGGCGAAGACGACATCGTCCGCTTTGAAGACATTTACGGACGTACTTGAGATGGATATTAGTTTTAGCAACGATTCGGAAGATCTGACTCGTCACAATGAAAGCGACGATCTGATCGTTGGCATGAAAGCAGTGCGGGTGTGGGGTACGCTGGGCTGGCACGATATCCGTCAACGGTATCGCCGTTCGGTGCTCGGGCCGTTCTGGTTCACGTTGAGCACGATCATCATGGTGGTGGTGCTGGGTGCGCTGTATTCCACCTTGCTGCATCAGGAAATCTCCAACTATCTTCCGTACCTCGCGGTCGGCCTGGTTGTGTGGGCGTATCTGTCCGCGGTGGCCAATGAGGGCTGCATTGCCTTTATTGGCGCGGCCTACCTGATCAAGCAGATCCGCTTGCCACTTACCGTCCACGTATGTCGCATCGCGTGGCGCAATTTTGTGATTCTGCTGCACAGCTTGCCGGTGGTCGTGGTGCTGCTGCTTATCTTTGGGCGCTGGCCCGGCTGGGAATTTTTGCTGGTGCCGTTCGCGCTTGCCATTCTGCTGCTGCATGGCGTCTGGCTCGGCGTGACGCTCGGTGTGCTGTGCGCGCGCTTTCGCGACATTCCGCCGATCGTTACCAACCTGATCCAGGTCGTGTTTTTCTTCACGCCTGTGATGTGGTCCCCGGAAATTCTGAAAAACCGTGCGTGGGTCGCCGAATACAACCCGCTTTATCACCTGATCGAAACGGTGCGTGCGCCGCTGACCGGTCGTCCGACGCATTGGCAGTCGTGGGCGTGGTCGATCGGCCTGTTGATTGTCGGTTTTGCCTTTGCGCAATTCCTGATGAAACGTTTCCGTAATCGCGTTCCTTACTGGCTTTGATATTGTGAGTTCTTCATCGATTGTTGCTCGTAACATCTCCGTCGAATTTCCGATCTACGAGAACTCCCATCGCTCGTTGAAAAAGGCGGTGCTCAATCTCACGACGGGTGGCCGGATCGGTCAGGATGCCGGTCGTCATGCGATCGTCAAGGCGATCGACGACCTCAGCTTCAGCTTTACCGAAGGCGAGCGCGTGGGTTTGATCGGCCACAACGGCTCGGGCAAGACAACCCTGCTGCGCACGCTCTCGGGCGTGTATGCGCCGGTGCGCGGCGAGCTCAAGGTGAACGGCAAGATTGCTTCGCTGCTGGACGTCTCGATGGGCCTCGACCCGGATGCAACCGGCTTCGAAAACATCTATCTGCGCGGCATTCTCGACGGCCTGAAGCCGGTGCGTATCCGCAGCAAGATCGACGAAATTGCCGACTTCAGCCAATTGGGCGACTACCTGAATCTGCCGGTACGCACCTATTCGAGCGGGATGATGTTGCGCCTTGCGTTCGCGATTTCGACCAGCGTCGAAGCCGACATCCTGATCATGGACGAGTGGCTGAGCGTGGGCGACGCGGAGTTCAGCATCCGGGCGGCCGAACGTCTCGAGAGCCTGGTGGGCAAGGCGTCGCTGCTGGTCGTGGCTTCCCACGATCCGAATCTGGTGGCACGGGTGTGCAACCGGAAGATTTCCATGGAGCACGGCAAGATGGTCTCCGACGAACCGGTGATCGCACCGGAAGTCAGCGAGGGGCCGGTGATTAGCGAAACTGCGCGGTTGCCGCACTAACGCCGCAAGCGGGCGTGCCTGAACGGGTCGCGTGACCACGGCACTGCCCGGTGTGACCATTCAGAAGAGTGTGATGCGGGTGCCGAGCTTCGGTCCGTAGACAGGCTTCGCGCCCAATACAACAGTGACAACAGTGCCACTGAACGCGCCCGCGAACCTCCCGCAGCGCGTTTGGCGGGAGCCACACAGGCGCAACAAGGTTCGAATTTCATGCGAGCTAACCATCCATTTCTGCGGTATTCCGAGTCCCTGCTGGTGCGCCAGCCGTTTCGCACGTTAAAGGGTTTCGCGGGCGGCTACATTGCGTATCCGATCGCGGAAAGTCGCGAAAAACGTAGCGTACGTCCGAAGATCGAAGAGTTGCGCCAGCACTACACGTTGCCGATGCCGCACCGTCGCCGCATCGCGCTTGAGCGGCTGGCCAGCATTCTTGAATTCGCCGGTGCGCAGGTGCCGTACTACCGCGACCTGTTCCAGGCGAAGCAGTTCGATCCGGCCAAGGTCAAGCAGGACCCGCGGTATCTGGAAGAACTCCCGTATCTGACCAAAGACATCATCCGCGAGCAGGGTCCGCGCATGCTGTCGATCCCGCTTGAAGCGGGCCGCCATCACGTGTGCAAGACCGGTGGTTCGACGGGGTTGTCGACCACGATCTACTACGACCAGGAAGGCGCGGACTACTCGTCGGCCGTCACGTTCTACGCACGTGAGCGGATCGGCAAGTTGCGCCATCGTTCGGAACTGCACTTTGCCTGCCGTTTCCCGGATCAGGTGATGCCGGAATGGCCCTCGCGCGAAGACTTCAAATGCTTCGCGATGAATCGCAGCAACATTTTCTTCGACCGGATCGACGATCAGGGTCTCGAAGAAATGTGGCAGACGCTCAAGCGTCGCAAGCCTTATCTCGCGCACTCGCATCCGTCCACCATGTATGCGCTCGCTTGCTACGTGCAGCGCAAGTACGGCGGCGGCAAGGCGTTCGCCGTGTTTGAATCGAGCGGCGAATTGCTCGAGCCGCACGCCCGCGAAATGATCGCGAAGGCGTTGCGCTGCCGGGTGATCGATCGCTACGGTCTCGCCGAACTCGGTGTGATGGCCTACGAACTCGACGGCCATGACGGCGGCTTCCAGATTCTCGAATCCGAAGGCTGGCCGGAAAGCCGCGTGTCGGAAGGCAATCCCGATGGCGCGCATGAGCTCGTGTTCACGGGTTTCCGCAACCGCTTGATGCCGTTGATCCGCTACGCAACGGGCGATCTGGCGCGCGTGCAGGAAACCGAAAAGGGCTTCTTCCTGACGGATGTGGTCGGACGGATTCACGACGTCGTGCCGATCAACGGCGTGGCACACCCGACACACCACATCCAGGACATGCTCGACCATCGCGTCGGCGGAATTCAGGAGTTCCAGATCGATCTGCGAACCGAGCCGCCCACCTTGCGAATCGTGCTTGAACCGACAGCGAACGCAGAAGAAACGACCAACAAGCTGCGTCACTTCTGGCAGGACGCGTTCACGATCGCCTATGTTGGGCACGACGATCTGGTGCGTGTCGGCAGCCGGGCCAAATTTCGTCACGTGGTCACTGCATGATCGGCATTCTCTTCTCCGACGCGGCAACGCAAGCCGGCCGGTATGTGCTGGCGGCCGTGCAGCGCTCCGTCAGCGCGACCCAGGCGCAATCGATCTCGCGCAGCACATTGCGTTCGGTTGCGCCGGACGTGGTCGTCGCGGTCGACGCACCGGACGGCTGGAGTGCGGACCTGATCGCATGGTTGATCGCGCGGCCTCGCAAGCTCGTCGTGTTCGGCCGGATGCCGGTGGCGCTCGCAGACTATCTGCGCTATCACTCGACGGACGTGCCGGCCGAGTTGGCGAGTGCGAGCCGCAGTGCATCGGCGCCCGCGGGCGAGGCGCGTGAGAGCGCCGCGGTGGTGCGCTATAGCGAATTGGCGCAGACGCTGGGTGGCCAGCCATGGCATCGCCCGTTCGAGCGTTTCGACTTTACCGACGAGTGGAACAACCTCGGCTATGGCGCGATTCGTAGCGACGGCTCGATCTGGGCGGTCGCACAAGCAGCCCAGGTGCCTGCCGAGGCGGAACTCGCGGCTGTCGTCGTAGACGGCGAGCGGCAGTTTTCGTATGCCGCGCTGTGGGATACCGGCGCATCGAGTGTGCTGTGGTTCAACCGCCCAGTCGGTCCGTGCGATTCGTTCGAGTGGCGCATGGTCGAGAATTTTCTGTCGGGCTACCGTTCAGACACGCTGCCGTGCCAGCCGGTGCTGAGCGAGCTGCCGTGGGGTTACGACGCGGCGATTACGTCGCGGCTCGATTGCGACGAAGACGTCGAGTCGGCGCGTCCGTTGTGGGAAACCTATCAGCGCCTGGGCGTGCCTTTCTCGCTGGCGGTTCACACGCAGAATCTGAATCGTGCGGAGAATCACGGCATTCTTCGCGAGCTCCTGGCCGACAGGCAGCAGGGCGCGGTGCTGTCGCACACGGCGACTCATGCGCCGAACTGGGGTGGCAGCTATGAAAGCGCCCAAGCGGAAGGCGCGCATTCGGCGAGCTTGCTCGAAGCGGTGACGGGCGTCCCGGTGCGTTACGCCGTATCGCCGTTTCACCAGTCGCCACCGTATGCGATGCGCGGCCTCGCCGACGCCGGTTACGAAGGTTGCATCGGCGGGATCATCCGCAATGATCCGGAGTTTCTGACGGCGCGTGGCGGCGCGTTGGCCGGCTTGCCGGCAGGCTTCATTGGCCACAGTCAGCAGTGCATGCTGCACGGCGAATGCATGCTCAACGAGGGCGACAAGCTCGCCGTTTTCAAGCAGGCTTTCGATTACGCCTACGCCACCAACACGCTGTTCGGCTATCTCGACCATCCGTTCTCCGAGCGCTACGCATATGGCTGGCCGGATGAGGCATTACGCATCGACGCCCACGAAAAATTCATCGCGTACATCCGAAACAAGGCGCAAAAACCGCTCTTTATGCATGAGGACGCGGCGCTCGATTTTCTGAAGTTCAGGTCGCTGACTCAGGTCATTGAAGAGGGCGGTACGTTCCGCGTCCTGACGCCGTCGAATGGCGCCTCGCCTTTGACGCTCGGCGTCGAGTTTCGTGGTGCTCACGTGCAGGTCGAGGCAGGGAAGCCATTGCAATGAAAGTCATGGTGGTAATGGGCACGCGGCCCGAGGTCATCAAGCTGGCGCCAGTGGTGCGGGCCTTGCGTGCCGAAGTCGACACCATCGTCTGCGCGAGCGGTCAGCACAAGGACATGGCTGCGCAGGCGCTCGAATTCTTCGGCATCGAACCGGACATCACGCTCGATACGATGAGTCCCGGGCAATCGCTGAACGCATTGTCCGCGCGGCTTTTGTCCGCGCTCGATCGGGCGCTGGAGCAGGTGCGCCCCGACTGGGTGATCGTCCAAGGCGATACGACGACGGCGTTTTGCGCCGGCCTCGCGGCTTTTCATCGCGGCATTCCCGTGGGCCACGTCGAAGCCGGATTGCGCACGGGCGATCTCAAGAGCCCGTTCCCCGAAGAAGCGAATCGCAGCCTGCTGAGCCGCATCACCACGCTGCATTTCGCGCCAACTGAGCTTGCCCGCGAGAACCTGTTGAGCGAAGGCGTGGCCGCGGAAAAAATCGTCGTTACCGGCAATACGGTGGTGGACGCGATTGCCGCAGTGCGCCGTAGCTGGGACGCGACGCCGCCGCAAAGTCCGCTGCCGCCATGGACGGGCGCCGAGCAGCAGCACATCCTCGTCACCTGCCATCGGCGCGAAAACTTTGGTGACGTGTTGCAGGACATTTGCCGCGTGCTGCGCGACCTGTGCCAACGCTATAGCGATTACCGCTGGATCTTCCCGGTGCATCTGAATCCGGCCGTGCGCGAGCCTGTGCTGCGCGAACTGAACGGCATCCCCAACCTCGCCTTGATCGAGCCGGTCGATTATCCGACCAGCCTCTATCTGATCAGCGGCAGCGCGGTTGTTGTCAGCGATTCCGGCGGCATTCAGGAAGAAGCACCGACCTTCGGTGTACCGGTGGTCGTGATGCGCAATCACACCGAGCGGCGCGAAGGCGTGGATGCAGGTTTTGCGACGTTGGCCGGTCAGGCGTCGGACAGCATCGAAAGCGCGGTAATTGGCTGGCTCGACGATCCGGCGCGCCGCGAGGCGCTGCGCAATCGCGCGAACCCTTACGGCGACGGGCTGGCCTCGCAGCGTATTCTCGACAGTCTGCTGGGTCGGCCGGTCGAGGTGTTCAGTGGTTGAAGGCAAGAACACGGCGTTCGCCGCGCGGGACTGCGTGCTGTTTTCGACCGCCGATTGGGACGAACCGTATTGGACGAACAAGCAGCATACGGCGAGCATTCTGGCCGCACGCGGCTGGCGGGTGCTTTATGTAGAGAGCGTCGGTTTCCGTTCGCCCAAGGTCGGCAGCGGCCGTGACTGGGCCCGCTTGTGGCGTCGTCTGTGGCGTGGCGTGCAGTCGCTCGTACTCGGGCCGCCGCGGCGTGCGGAGAACATCTGGGTGTTGTCGCCGTTGATGGTGCCGGCCGGGCATCACCTGCCGTTCGTGCGCTCGCTGAACCAGGCGTTGCTGCGCTTTTCCGTGACCCGTTTCGCGAAGTCGCAGCGCTTCAGGGATCCTGTTGTCTGGACCTATCACCCGTACATGCTCGATGCGATTGTGACGCTGCCTCGCGGGCCGCTGGTGTATCACTGCGTCGACGATATCGCGGCGATTCCCGGCGTCGACGTGGAGGCTTTCCGCAACGCGCAGCAAGCGCTGGTGGGGCGCTGCGAGGCAGTCTTCACGACGGCGATGTCGTTGAAGGAAACGTGCCAGCCGTTTAACCCCAACACGCATTTTTTCGGCAACGTGGTGGACGAAGCGCACTTCGGCGAGGCACGTGCAGAAGGGGCGCTACCGCCCGAGCTTGCTGCGATTCCTGAGCCGCGGCTGGTGTATCACGGCGTGCTGTCCGACTTCAAGGTCGACTTTCCGTTGCTCCTGCAGACCGCGCAGGCCCGGCCGCAGTGGCATTGGGTGATCATCGGCGAGGAGCGGGAAGGGCAGCGCAGCGAATTGCTCGCGCAACTGGCGCGCTTGCCGAACGTGCATCTGCTCGGCTATCGCAGCTATCAGACTTTGCCGCGCTATATGCGCGGCATGCAGGTCGGCGTGCTGCCGACCTTGCTGAACGAATACACCCGTTCGATGTTCCCCATGAAGTTCTATGAATTCCTCGCGGCGGGCTTGCCGGTGGTCTCGACCCCGCTGGACTTTGCAAAAGAGCCGCGTGCGGGTCTCGAAGTAGGGGGCGATCTTGAAGCCTTTATCGCCGCAATCGAGAAACAGCTTGCACGCGGAAAGTTGAGCGCGGATGAGTCGCGGGCAGCGGTGGGCGATAACACGTGGGAGCGCCGGCTGGACAAGATGCTACAGATCACTTTTCATGGCCGTGAATCGGGCAACGGCAGTGTGCAACAGCACCACGGCGCGGAGGTGCGCACGTGAAAGTGGTTCATGTCTACCGTACCTATTTCCCCGATCCGCCAGGTGGCTTACAGGAAGCGATTCGCCAGATCGCGTTGTCGACGCGTGAGTGCGGTGTCGAGCCCCGCATTCTGACTTTGTCGCCGACACCCGAGCCAGGCGAGATCGACTATCCCGAAGGGCGCGTCGTACGCGCGAAATCCTGGGCGGCGCCGGCCTCGTGCGATCTGGGCGGCCCAGGTGCGTTGATGAAGTACCGGCAGATGGCCGACTGGGCCGATGTCGTGCATTTCCACTTTCCGTGGCCGTTCGCCGACGTACTGCATCTGCTGGGTCGAACGAAAAAGCCCACCGTGATGACATATCACTCGGATATCGTGCGGCAGAAGGCGCTAGGCGCCGTCTACGGGCCGCTGATGCGGCGCACGCTGCGCAGCATGTCCGCGGTGGTTGCAACCTCGCCTGCCTATGCGCAGACCAGCGAGGCGCTGACAGAGTGCGTGATGAAGGAACGGTTGAAGACCATTCCGCTCGGCATCATCGATTACCGCGACGAGCCGCATTCCGTGGATGCGCAACGCGACATCGCAAACCGTCTCGGTCTTGCAGCCGGCGAACCGTATTTTCTCGCTCTCGGCGTGTTGCGCTATTACAAGGGCCTGCACACGCTGATCGAGGCGGCAAGCCACGTGAATGCGAAAATCGTGATTGCGGGCTCCGGTCCGGAACGCGAGCGCCTCACGGCCCTGGCGCAGCAATTGGGCGTGACCAATGTCGTTTTTGCCGGACAGGTGACGCACGAAGAAAAGGTCGCCCTGCTCAAGGGATGCCGCGCGATGGTATTGCCGTCGCATTTGCGCTCCGAAGCGTTCGGCATGGTGCTGGCTGAGGCCGCCATGTTCGGTAAGCCGATGGTGTGCTGCGAAGTGGGATCTGGAACGTCCTACGTCAATCAACATGGTGTGACGGGTTTTGTCGTCGCACCGGAACAATCAAAAGAACTGGCTGGCGCAATGAATGTGCTGCTGAGCGACGATGCGGTAGCGGCGGCTATGGGAAGCGCTGCTCGTGAGCGATACGAAACGCTGTTTTCGGGCGCGGCGCTTGGCAAAGCATATAGTGCGCTATACCGGGAAGTCGCGTGACGCGGCGAGGGGAAGGATTAGCGAAATGCAATGGAAAACACTGGCGGTAGATCTGGACGGCACGCTGATACGATCGGATATGCTGATCGAGACGGGTTTTGCCTATCTGAAGGCGAACCCGTTGCGCTTTTATCGTCCGTTGGTCTGGATTGCTCAAGGTGGCAAGGCGCACCTCAAGGCAAAGCTTGCCGCAGCTACGCACGTCGACGTCTCGACCTTGCCCTATGACCCGAAAGTGATCGAGTGGCTCAAGCGCGAGCGTGCGGCCGGCCGCTCGCTGGTGCTTGCGACCGCCAGCGACGCCCGCTACGCCGAAGCGATCTCCGGGCATCTCGGCTTGTTCGACAAGACGCTTGCCACCGACGGCAAGGTCAATCTGTCGTCAGGCCGCAAGCGTGATGCGCTGGTGCGCGAGTTCGGCAACAAGGGTTTCGATTACGCCGGCAACTCACACGACGATATCGCGGTCTGGGAAGCGGCTGAGCGCGCCTATGTGGTGAATCCCTCGCCCGGCGTAGCGCGGCGCGCGCAGAAAATCGGCAACGTCGAGAGCGTGCTGCAGACCCGCAAGAACCCGCTGCGCGTGTGGCTCAAAGCGCTGCGTGTGCACCAGTGGCTCAAGAACCTGCTGATCTTCATTCCGCTGCTGGCGTCGCATCAAGTGTCGTCGCTGGAACTCGATCTGCGTGGCGTGCTCGCGTTCGTGCTGTTTGGTTTCTGCGCGTCGAGTGTCTATCTGCTCAATGACCTGCTCGATCTCGACGACGACCGGCATCATCCGACCAAGCGGCGACGTCCGTTCGCCTCGGGTTCGTTGTCGATCGTCTGGGGCATGGTGGCTTTTCCGGTCCTCGCGATCGGTGCGTTCGCTGGCGCGCTGATCTTGCTGCCGTGGCGGTTTGCCGCCGTGCTTGCAGGCTATTACGTCCTGACGATGTTGTATTCGTTTGTGCTCAAGCGCCGCGTGATTCTCGATGTCGTGGTGCTGGCAATGCTTTACACCGCGCGCATCATCGCCGGGACAGCGGCATTCCGGATGACGCTGACGTTCTGGTTGCTGGGCTTCTCGATGTTTCTGTTTTTGAGCCTGGCGCTGGTGAAGCGCTACGCCGAATTGCATGCCACCCGCGCAGCAGGCGGCGCGAAAGCGCGCGGCCGCGGCTACGTAGCCGACGATCTGTCGATGATCTCGTCACTCGGCGCCGCCTCCGGTTATCTCTCGGTGCTGGTGCTCGCGCTCTACATTCAGGACTCGAAGACGACGCATCTCTACAGTCATCCGCAGGTGATCTGGCTGGCGTGTCCGCTGTTGCTCTACTGGATCAGCCGCACATGGCTCATCACGCACCGCGGGCTGATGCATGACGACCCGGTCGTGTTTGCCGCCAAAGACCGCACGAGTTTGTTGACCGTCGCGCTGATGGGGCTGGTGTTCTGGTTCGCCATATGACGAAGCCGCTCAAGTCCTGGGCGCGTTACCCAGATCATCCACAGGCCGGCCATGCCGTGCAGTGGCGCGACCGCCTGCAACCGGTCCTGGCGCAGGTTGCCGGCGCCAACGGCACGACGCTGGCCTATGGCAATGGCCGTAGCTACGGCGACAGTTGCCTCGCTGCGAGCGATCAGGTTGTGCATACGCGGCCGCTCGATCGATTTATCGCGGCTGACTGGCAAACTGGTGTGCTGCGCGCGGAGGCGGGTGCGACCCTCGACGACATTTTGCAAATCGCAGTTCCGCGCGGCTGGATGCTGCCGGTCACGCCTGGTACAAAATACGCGACGCTGGGCGGCGCAGTAGCCAACGACGTGCACGGCAAGAACCATCACGTGCGGGGCACGTTCGGCCGTCACGTACGCCGCTTTGCGCTGTTGCGCTCGGACGGTGGGGCGTTTGAATGCTCGCCGGACGAAAATGCCGAGTTCTTCGCCGCAACGATTGGTGGCCTCGGACTCACCGGCGTGATCGCCTGGGTGGAAATTCAGTTGATGCCGATTCGCTCGAGCCGCGTGTCGGTAACGAGCATTCGCTTTGGCAACCTCAACGAATTTTTTGCGTTGTCGGAAGAGCTCGACAGCAAGCACGAGTACAGCGTGGCATGGATCGATTGCCTGAGCCGTGGGTCGTCGCTCGGGCGTGGCATTTTCATGGTTGGCGATCATGCGGAGCGGGGCGGTCTGCAACTGCCGGTCAAGAAGAAGCGCGCTGTGCCGATCACACCGCCGATCTCGCTGATCAATCCGCTGACGCTGCGCGCATTCAATGCGCTGTACTACAACCGTCAGCAGCAGAAAACGGTGCAAAGCGAAGTCGATTACGACAGCTACTTCTATCCGCTCGACAGCCTGCTCGAATGGCACCGGATTTACGGCAAGCGTGGGTTTCAACAGTATCAGTGCGTGCTGCCTCAGGTGAATTCCCGCGACGCCATGCACGCAATTCTGGAGGCAATCGGGCAAAGCGGTACGGGCTCGTTTCTCGCCGTGCTCAAGCGCTGCGGCGATGCGGTCTCGCCGGGCCTGTTGTCTTTTCCGATGGAAGGGGCATCGCTCGCACTGGATTTTCCGCAGCACGATGAAAGCAATCGTCGGCTGTTCGAGCGCCTCGACGCGATTGTCCGGGAAGCCGGCGGACGCTTGTACCCGGCGAAGGACGCGCATATGTCGGCGAGCGATTTCCAGCTCGCGTATCCGGCGTGGCATCAGTTGGAGGCATTGCGCGATCCCGCGCTGATGTCCCGTTTTTGGCAACGAACAACACAAACATGAAAAAAGTCCTGATAGTCGGTGCGACTTCCGCAATTGCCATCGCCTGCGCGCGCCGTTGGGCGTCCGAAGGCGCGACGCTGTTTCTCGTCGGGCGGCAGGCGGAACGCCTGGAACAGATTGCCGCGGATCTCGTGGCGCGCGGCGCCAAAGCGGCGACGAGCCACGTGCTGGACATGAACGACTTCGATGCCCATCAGGCGATGCTCGATGCGTGCGTGGGTACGCTTGGCGGTATTGATGTCGCGTTGATCGCGCATGGCACGTTGTCCGATCAGAAAGCCTGCGAACAGGATGTGAAGGTCGCGTTGCGTGAACTGTCTACCAATGGGTTGTCGGTCATCGCGTTGCTGACGCCGTTGGCTAATGTCATGGAAAGCGCGAAGACCGGTGTGATTGCGGTGATTTCGTCGGTGGCAGGAGATCGGGGCAGGCCCTCGAACTATGTCTACGGCACCGCGAAGGCAGCAGTGTCTACGTTCTGTGAAGGCCTGCGTGCGCGGCTGTTCAAGTCGGGCGTGCACGTGCTGACCATCAAGCCGGGGTTCGTGGATACGCCGATGACGGCCGGTATGCCGTTGCCGGGACCGCTTGTCGCCACGCCTGAGCGTGTTGCGAACGATATCGTTCGCGCGGTCGAGAAGAAGAAGGATTCGATTTATACGCCGTGGTTCTGGTCGGGGATCATGTTGATCATTCGTTCGGTGCCGGGGTTCCTGTTTAAGAGGGCGTCGTTGTGAGGGAGCGTTTGACGGCGACTGCTGCGTGGGTGCTTGGGCTGTGCGGCTTGTTCGTCGTTGTCAGTTGTGTAATGGGTGTCGTTGGAAACTATTCTCCCGTTCCGTACTGGGATCAATGGGATGGCTCCCTGGCGGGGTATATGCGCTTCGCAGACCACCAATGGTTCGTACTGTGGGAGCAACACAACGAACATAGGTTGCTGTTGCCACGGCTGATTTTCTGGACGGACATTCGATGGTTCGGCGGGCGTAATGTCTTTGACCTCGTGGCGAATCTTGTCCTGCTTGGGGCTCTGGCAATAACCGTCGGGCGCATCGCGTCGCGTGGTATGCGTCTGACATGGACCGAAACAATTGCACTTGCTGGCGTCATAGCAACGATGGCCTTCTCCTGGATGCAGGATGAGAACCTGACCTGGGGGTTTCAGAATCAGTGGTTTGGCGCTTATCTGTTCGCGATGCTGGCGTTTGATGCTTTGGCACGTAGCCGTGACACGTCCGGACTAAGCCGTCAGTTTTTGCTGGCCCTACTATATGGCTCGTTCGCTGCGTACTGGATGGCTAGCGGACTGCTGGTGCTGCCGGTGCTGGTTGCATTCTCACTCTACCTCGGTCTCTCAAAGCAACGCGTCGCGCTGCTGGGGTTCGCAACCGCCTTGGTTTGGGCTGCATACTTCAGACACTATGTGTCGCCGCCGGCGCACGGAAGTGTGCTGAGTTCTGTACACCATCACCCGATAGAAATGGCCGAGTACGTGCTGCTCTATCTTGGTGGTCCAGTTTGGGCGGCGACGGCACAGCTTCCGCTGACGTATCTGGCTGGCGCTATTGTTGTGGTCGCGACACTGGTTGGTTTGTGGTTCGGGCGTAGCCGTGAAGTTCGCGCGCCCGCATTGCTCGCTTTCGCCGTCTTCGTATGCGGCAGCGCGTTCATTACCGCCGGGGGGCGCCTGCTCTTTGGTCTCGAATCCGCGTTCGCGCATCGTTACACCACGTCGTCGTTATTTGCATGGTTGTCGCTTCTGCTTTACTTCTGGGTGAACGTACGGCGCCCGCAGGCTCGCGCCGTGAATGCCGGGCTGTTTGCCTTGGCGTTCGCTGCGGTCTTGTCGTGCCAGAGCGCCGCTTTCAGCCCGGACCAAGATCAGTTGTTCGCCCTGAAATCAGCCGGACTCGCCGTCCGCGAGGACGTATACGATAGCGAATGGACTTATGCTGTGTATCCCAAAGCCAAGCCGCTTCAGGTGATCGCGCAAGCTGCGCAGGCTCGGGGCCTGTCGATCTTTAAGCAGTGCACGCCGGACTATCCGTGTGCGCCGGAACAACCTACGGCGAGTCGCTCGTGCGAAGGTGCGATCGATCGGATCAAGCCGACCGGTACACCGGGGCGGTATACGGCCACCGGCTGGATTTTCGATCGGGATGCGAAAGTGCAGCCGACTGACGTTGTTATCGTCAATGGGCAAAACGACGTGCGCGGTTATGGGGTAGTCGGCAGTCGACGGCCGGATGTCGAGACGGCGCTAAAGCTCAACGGTGACCGTGTTGGCTGGACAAGTTTTTTCCGTGCCGATGACACGGCCATTCGCGTCCTCGCGAAACACGGGGACACCTACTGTGCGTTGGCAGTGACAGGCAAAGTACCGGAGCAAGTTGCCCAGTAGTGTGGGCGCTACTGTTCGAACCGGACGGCGGTGATGAATTTGAATTGCAGCCCCAATTAAGAAGGGGCGTTTCACACAGTTTAAAATGTCGCGTTATCTGACGCGAGCATGTGCTAGCCCGTGTGCGGCGCATTACCTAAACTCGAGTAATCTGAACGATAGATCAATGAACGATACGCGCATCATTCTCCCAGGCGGCGCCGGCCTTGTCGGCCAGAACCTTGTCGCTCGCCTCAAGCAACGCGGGTATACGAACCTGGTCGTACTCGACAAACACCGCGCCAATATCGAAGTCCTGCGCAGCGTGCACCCTGATATCACGGTCGAGTGCGCGGATCTGGCAGAGCCCGGCGACTGGACGCGCTATTTTGAAGGCGCGGCCGTTGTCGTGATGCTGCAGGCCCAGATCGGTGGTCCGACGATCGAGCCATTTATCCGCAACAATTTGACGTCTACGACGCACGTGCTGGCGGCGATCAAGAAATTCAATATCCCGTACACGGTGCACATCAGTTCATCGGTCGTGGAATCCGTGGGCGACGATTTTTATACCGACACCAAGAAGCAGCAGGAAGAGATGGTGCTGGCGTCAGGTATTGAATGCGTCGTGCTGCGCCCCACACTCATGTTCGGCTGGTTCGACCGCAAGCACCTTGGCTGGCTTTCGCGCTTTATGCAGCGCGTGCCCGTTTTTCCGATTCCCGGAAGTGGGCGTTACATGCGTCAGCCGCTCTACGCAGGGGATTTCTGCAACGTGATTATCAGTTGCATCGAATCGCGCATCAGCGGCAAGGTGTTCAACATCACGGGGCTGGAGCAAGTCGACTACATCGACATTATTCGTCAAATCAAGGCGGCTACGAATGCCCGTTGCGCGATTGTGCGCATTCCGTACGGTCTGTTCTACGTGCTGCTGAAGGTGTACGCACTGTTCGACAAAAATCCGCCTTTCACGGCGGATCAGTTGAAAGCGTTGACTGCCGGCGACGAGTTCGAGGTGATCGACTGGGAGGGCATATTCCAGATCAAGGCCACGCCATTTGCCAAGGCGATGCACGAAACCTTCAACGATCCTGTGTACAGCCAGATCGCGCTTGAGTTTTGAAGTAGGAAATAGTGATGACAGACGAAAAGATCGCGGTTTTGGGCGCGGGCCCTATGGGCCTTGGGGTCGCTTACCAGTTGGTTAAAGACGGGCGTAAGCCCGTCATATTCGAAGCAGACGATCGCGTAGGCGGCATGGCCGCGTGCTTCGATTTCGGTGGGTTGTCGATCGAGCGCTATTACCACTTCCACGCGATCTCCGATCACGCATTCTTTGAAGTGCTGCGTGAGCTTGGTATCGAAGACCAACTGAAGTGGGTCGAGACCAAGATGGGCTACTACTATCAGGGACATGTGCAGGCTTGGGGAAACCCGATCGCGCTGCTCAAGTTCAAAGGGCTGAGTCTGACGGCGAAGATTCGCTACGGTCTTCACGCATTCCTGTCTACCAAGCGCAATGATTGGCATCCGCTCGATCACGTTGAAGCGTCCGGCTGGATTCGCCGCTGGATTGGTGAAGAGGCGTGGGAAGTGTTGTGGCGCCGGCTGTTCGACTACAAGTTTTACGACTATGCGTACAACTTGTCGGCTGCGTGGATCTGGAGTCGCATTCGCCGTATCGGCCGTTCGCGCTACGACTTGTTCCGCGAGAAGCTTGGTTATCTCGAGGGCGGCTCCGATACGTTGCTTGAGGGCATGCGCCGCTATATCGAGGCTAACGGCGGTGAATTCCGTTTGGGTTCGCCGGCACAGAAAGTTGTGATCGAAGACGGCGCAGTGAAGGGCGTGCAGGTCAACGGTGAAGTACTGCCTTTCGACAAGGTTATCAGCACGATTCCGCTGCCGTATGTTCCCCGCGTCATTCCGGATTTGCCCGCTGACATTTCGGCCGCGTTCCAGAGCGTGAAGAACGTGGCGGTGGTTTGTGTGATCGCCAAGCTGAAGAAGGCGGTGACGAATAACTTCTGGCTGAACGTCAACGATCCGGATATGGATATTCCTGGTCTCGTTGAGTACACCAATCTTCGCCCGCTCGGCGAGCACATTGTGTACGTGCCGTTTTACGTGCCGGGCGAGCATCCGAAATACCAGGAAGCGGACAGCGTTTTCATCGACAAGGTGAAACGCTATCTGATGAAAATCAATCCGGCTTTGACCAGCGATGATTTCATTGACGTTCGCGCGAGTCGTTACCGCTACGCACAGCCGATTTGCGAGCCGGGATTCCTTGACCGGATTCCTCCAATTCAACTTCCGGTGAAGGGGCTTCTGGTGGCCGATACGTCTTACTACTATCCGGAAGATCGGGGCATTTCCGAAAGTATCGGTCTGGCGCGCAAGATGGCGAGGATGCTGTGACGATGCCCGCAGAGACTGCGAAGGGGCGACTGGTGTCGCCCCGTTTCCTCAAATTCCTTCTGGCTGGCGGGGTTGCGGCCGGAGTGAATTTCGGCAGCCGGATCATCTTCAATAACTGGATGCCGTTTACGGCGGCGATCGTACTTGCGTATATCGCAGGCATGATCACCGCCTTCATTCTGACGAAGCTATTCGTTTTTACCGAGAGTGTTCACTCCACGTCGCGATCTGCGATGTTTTTTACGTTGGTGAATCTCGTCGCCGTGTTGCAGACGTGGGTGGTGAGCGTGGTGCTGGCGTTTCATCTCCTGCCCTGGCTCGGAATCGTGTGGCACAAGAAGGAGATCGCTCACCTTGTGGGTGTGATCGTGCCCGTATTCACCAGCTATATTGGGCACAAAAAGCTGTCGTTCCGATCGCACTAGGACGGTATCGGCTACGCTCTTTGCCTCTTTCGGCGCAACGTCGAACCCAGCGACCGCAGCGGTCCAGTTACTCTCCACGAAGTGGAATCCTGGAGTTCCTGGATCGTCCGGTGTGCCGCCTCCAATTTTCTCAAGAGCGCGAGATTGCGTGACCGCTCAAGGTCGAGCAGATCTGGGAGCGGCTCGCTACTCGAAGCGGCATCGTGCGGCACGGAAGTCTTCGTCGCGTTCTTCATGGCCGCCCAGCTGTTGACGATCTGCTGTTGATCGTCCGAAGTTTTTAGCGTGACGAAGAATTCGATTTCATAGCGCTCTGTGTCGAAAAAATTATCACAGGCGAAGTGAACGAGTCCGGCGCGTGCCAGACTTTCAAACAGGCTCGCGAATGAGCGGGGTGTGAACGTCCAACAGTGCACATCGTGGTACGTGCCGTTTTGGAACGAGTCGGTTGCAGGCGGAATTGCGTCGGCGAATGAATGGCACCGTTCGACCGATTCTGCGTTCAATTCGGTATCCCAGGCGCGTTTGGGATCGACGTGGGAGACGTTCAGCAGATGGTCAAGAATGCATATGGGTTGCGGTACACGGGCATGCGCAATGTAGGCGCTTAGAACGTCACATAGCTCCGTTTCGCGGCGGATGAGATCAAAGGTAAAACGCTTATCTGGGACGACGAGTCTCAGTTCTCCCTGCCGATTCAGAACGGAGTGTAGTTCCTCCAGCCATGTGATCAGATCGGGGACATGTTCGATTACGTGAGACGCTATGACGTAATCTACGGTCCTGTTCTTGAGACATTCACGCAGTGTTTGGGCGCCCCATACGGCATCGATCTCAACAATGGCGTTGACGTCGACCGCGGAATTGGTCCGATATTTGTTCCTTAAAGATTCCGTATCGGCATGATCGATGTAGATAACATCGCCCTCTGATTTCGTCACTACGGGCCGAAATAGAGGTCCGATTTCAATGCCAGTCAGTTGTTTCAGATTCAGGCCGTCGAGCAATTTCTGCTTGCGATTCATCAACTATTTCCTCGCGAAGTGAGCACTGAAATGACGCCGTTCACCTTCCTTGGCTAAAGCTGATACTTGAGCGTGAAATCACCGCATGATTCGTATGCAAACTGGAAGCATTCGGGATCGCCCCGTGAACGGATGTGAAAACGATCGAGACCTACATGTGAGGTTGATTGGGTAAACACCTAGGTGCAGAGATGTTGTGGCGCGTTGCTTCGCCCGCTGATTTGCCCATCATAGTGCCAGGATCGACGAGAAGCGATTTGTGTTACTTTGTCTTACCGCGATGGACTGTTCAGCCAACCGTCAGGAAGGGCGACTGGAGGGTGGTATCCGGCAATGCGGACACCACCGGACTGCGTTCATTTTGGGGAATCTGGCAGAAGTGGCCGATCTGACCGATGCCAGCTGAAATAGGCCGCTCTTTTGTGGCGCTGGCGATCTGATTCAGTTCGCGCCTAGCGAAGTGCCATTGATCGTTGCGGGAACATCCGACACGCGCTGGAAGCCCCTCTTTGACTCTCAAGGTGAGAGCGTCCGAGCGCGTCTTCCAGCGGTATCAGCCTGAATCAGCTGTTACTTCGTGGAGGAAATGAATTTTTGTGCGTCTGCTTGTGGCTGCACGTGAAGGGTCTCAAGCGTCACATGAATATTCTTTTTCCAAAGGAGATTGCTCGGTGAAACGAGACGAATCTCTTTGACGCTCGCCGTAGCATGTCCGGCCGCCATCGCAACGAAATCATCGTTGGATGCCACTAGGGGAGACAGCACGAAACCCGTTTCTCCCATCTCTGGGATATATCGGTAACGATGGGTTTTGCCAGTGGTCAAGGTAACTTCGATATATACCAGAGGCAGCTTATAAGCCATTAGGGTCGCTTGACCTAACAATGTGGGGCGCATGTGTATGCGCGCGATCACTATGCCGTCGTGAGCGGGAACGACGATCGGTTCGTCAGTCTTCGCATCCGTATCGACGAGAGGTGTCGTACTGGTTGCCCTTGGAGGCAACGTCTTTTTCATCTGAATGAAATTATCCTGCCGCCCGACGATCGAGTAATTCGTCAGCAGGACTCCCCAACTCAGCGCATCTTCCAGTGCACTTAGTCTGTCGTCGATCGCGCGGACGGAGAAGAGGACATTCTGCGGAGCAGACTTGCCGGTCAGATGGTCTGCATTCGCCTGGTCAAGTTGCGGGCGATATACCGAATAGCTTTGCAGGATGGGACGCCCCGCCCACGGAATATCATTCGCGAAAAGCACGGACAGATCCGTTGGGTACACGTCCGTCGTACCATTGATGCCGCTTACCGGTTCCGTTTGCTTGACTTTCGCGAGACCGTTCGTGAACGCATTGTTGAAATAGGCTGGATCAGTAAGACGGCGTGCTAATCCATCCGATGTCATTGCATATGACCAAAGAGGGCGATCGGCTACGTTTTTGAGCGACCCGTGCGTCATCGACAACTCAAGCGATATCCAAATTACGATGGATGCACACCCCAAGACAACTGCATCGCGCTTGCGCAGCATGGTAGCGAGCGATAGAGCTACAAACAGGAGTGAGGCTGAGGACATGCGCTGGTGGCCGTCCTGGCGAACAAAACCGGCTTTGAATACAACAAAGAGATAGAAAGTAAGGCCAAGCATCGGCAACAGCCGTCGGTATCCCCGCCCCGAATTTGCGAAAAACATCCATAGCGCTAGCAGGGCAGGCAGGAACCACAAGCCTACTTCGAAGAAGGGCCCATGAACCGACATTGCCTCGGAATATCCAGAGATGATGGGTCGTTGGGCCGCGAAGAAATTAGGCAGATTGACGAGGGACTGCCCACTCGCGCTCCAACCGATGCACAAGGATGCGATCGCGACAATGATTGACCCTGCGGCTAGCGTTATTTGGCGCGCCAGGATAAGCATCAGAATCGCACATCCAAGTTCGCCAAATGCCAGCCCAGCAAAGCTTCCTTTGATAAGCGGCAGTGTGGAAACCCCACAAACCGACACCAGAAAAAGGATGGCGCGTGCCGGCGTAAGCTTCAGGAAATTGGGGTGATTCTCCGCGCAAGTTAGCCGTGCCGTAGCGAGCAGAACGACCAACGGCACCGCAAAGAAAATTGTGTCACGAAGAATCGATTCGGAAATCGCAAGTGGCAGGAGAAGAAGTAGCGCGGGACGTCGATCAAAAGCGAGGAGCGCGAATCCGGCGCATAACCCCACTGCGGTGATCGCGCTACCAACGAGCATGATTGTGTCAGTCGCTGGATGAAAAAGCGTTGTGTAGACGGAAGCCCACGGACCAAAGGTGAAGATCACATCCTTGCCAAACACCAGGTGTTCGGCAACAGCAACGTTCATCGCGAACGCCCAGGACATGTCCAGGCCGGGAGCTTCGGCAATCCACGGCTGGAACGGCACGATGATGACACTGGAGATCAGAAGGGCAACCACAGCCAACGATCGGATCAGCCAATCTTGCCGTGTGTAGCGGGTACCACTGATTTGCGTTGCGCTCATGTTTTTCTGGCGAATTCAATGTTGTTTTCAGCCGCCGTCATTCGAAGCAGGCCGGCGCTGAGCAGCGCGATAGGCATAAGAAGTGAGAGGATGATCAGGTCAAACATGGCGCTCCAGTCAATGTTCATGACTGACTCCGCAAGCGGTTTGGTAAAGATGGCCGAATGGTAGCAGAATCGGTAAACGCCGTTATTAACGCGTAACGGCAGCGGCGTCGCGAAAGAAGTGAGCGGATGCAGCATCAAATCTGGCACAAAACGATGCCCATTTGCGCGTACGGCGGCGTGGACCGACGCGTCGACCAAGACGCTGACCGGAATCTTTCGCTGGCAATCAAATGCACTGGCCGGCGGGGTAACCTGTGACTCAAGACGGCCCGACGGTAACGCTGGCAAACGTTGGTTTTGCGGGGAATACCAGTGCCGAAAAAGTTTGACGACCACCGTTCACGAAGATTTCGAATGAGTCACGGTCAAGCAAGATCTGCAACCGGATGTGCCCACGGACAGGCGTGACGGGAATGCGGTAAGGCCCTTTGTCTGTAGAAAACTGGTATCCATCATAGCCGCGTCGATCGACCAGTATCTCCGAAGTCGATGCGTCGAACTTTAGCGTGACGTGTTTTGATCCTGTGTCGAATAGATTCACTGTGACCGCAGGCGCGGTCTGCTTCGCTAAAAAACCAACGTCAATTTCTTGAGCCGTGCTTGTTTTGAATATGTGTGTGCCCGTGATCCCGGCGCTCTTCACCGTAATGCGATGATGTTCAATAGCCGCCAGCACGGATCGCGCTGGCCGTTGCTCCAGATAATAGCCAGTTTGATCGAACTGCAGAGTTAGTTCGCGCGGCACCGTCATTTCGCCTCGATAGGCGGAAGCCGGCATGGTCTTGGCATATTCCCAATTGGCCATCCACCCGAGTAATAGTCGGTGTTGGACTGATCTGCCTTGAGGGGTCCATGTTTTCGCCGCGTAAAAGTCACTTCCATAGTCCAACCACTTCACGTCAGTCGGTCGGGCTAAGTTTGTAAAGGTCTTCCCGTCAAAGTCGCCGACGAAGTAGCGAGTGCCAAATGAACCAGAAGGCGCACCGTGTCGAACGCTGACGATTAGTATCCACTTTGTCTCAGTTTTACCATTGCGGACGACTTTGAGAGGGAACAGATCAGGGCACTCCCATGGGGTACCAATCCCCACTTCGGCTTGACCAAAGTCTCCTACATGCGTCCAATGGCGAAGATTCGGAGAATTGTAGAAGCAAACGTGG
The DNA here is from genome assembly GCF_902859805.1 of Paraburkholderia sediminicola. GTDB lineage: Bacteria > Pseudomonadota > Gammaproteobacteria > Burkholderiales > Burkholderiaceae > Paraburkholderia > Paraburkholderia sediminicola. The sequence goes on from NZ_CADIKC010000007.1 coordinate 56,395, forward strand.
TCACCGCAAGCAATGGTCATGACCCATCCGATGTTCCGTCCGAACCAGAAAACTTGAGGATCGCGGAAGGTCTCGGTGTTGTTATAGGGCAGCACTGGATTTTTTGCATACTTGGTCCAGGTGGTCCCGCCATCAAGGCTATAGGCAATTGCCTGCCGCTGGCCGCTCCCAGGTCCGAACGTATCAGCAAGCGTATAGATGGCCACTAACGGAGGGTTTTCCTTTGTTCCCAATCCGCTTGAATTGTTACGGTCGAAAACGACGCTGCCCGAAAAGATCATCCCCTGGACTTCACTGTGGTCGATCATTTTGTCGGGAGACAGTGCAACAGGCAAACCGTGCCAATGCACAAGGTCCTTACTGACTGCGTGCCCCCAATGCATCGGTCCCCAGACCAATGGATCTTTGAATCGACCATCCTTCAACGTCCAACCACCGTCGTAGAACTGATAGAAGAGGTGATATTGGCCATTGTATTGAATCAGGCCGTTGGGGTCGTTGGCCCAGCCGTGTATGGGCGCAAAGTGATAGATAGGGCGTTCCGTTTGCGCCTGTACATGTCCTGACAGAAGCCATATAGCAACGACGACGATTCTGAAAATTTGTCTTGCGCTAGTCATTGATGGCTCTTCTTGCGGCGATAAAGTCGTCGGGATCATAGCAGGGCGACCTTAGACATTCGCTCGGGATCACTGTGCTGTATATGGCTGGTCAAAATGTGCAGGTCGCTGTCAGGCGAGTTTGTCGCCGACCTGCTCCGCCTGAATTCAACACGTTGTCAAAAACCGTTGTGATCGGGCAGTTATCCCTCGACTGGTACGGCGATCGCTTGGCGTCGTGAGCCCGCGACGCTAACCCCGAGTAACGACATTCATCGTATGTGGATGCGCTCGCAAAGCATAGTAGTCGAAGAAATGCTGCTGCCACAGCGCGCAGACCGTGTCCATTTGTTCGATGAGATCTGATCCGAAAGCATGGCCAGAATCTGCGGCGTCAATTCTGGCTCGCATGCGGTCCAGCAACAATCGCTCGAAATCGTTGTTGCAATAGCCCTTTATTTGCTCGTGTGTGAGCGGATAGGCCACGGTATTCGTGTCCGCATGCGTCGAAACGAAAGTGCTGAATAGACGCTCGATGATAAACGGCAGAAAGGGCGCGGGATCCGTATGGCTGGTCTCCTCCATGACGTTTCGCGCAGCGACGTGAGTCGGCTCAGACTCCAGAAATTCGGCGATCGGAACCAGAACGCCGCCTACGTAACGTTCCCAGAACTGCTGGGACCCCACCCAGAAATTGCTATAGGCGAGGTACCGGGAATCGTGCCTCGGTGTCTCGCCGAGCTTCCACCCCAACTTGCAAGCGTCGATCAGTTCTTGCGCCGCATGGGTAAGTCCAGGATGGGCGTGTTCGCCCTGCATCCAGACGTTATATGACCAATAGGCAATCTGCGGAAATGGATTGATGAAGCAAACGCCCGCGTTAGCCTGTGTACGCACGAATTCGAGGAAACGGGCGCCTGATATCTTTGCCTTCAGGTTGAACTTCGGCGAGAACAGGCCCGTGAAGTCGTGGCGTAGATGAACCTTGTTGCGATACATGTCGACAAGGATCCCGAATTCACGCCACTCCGGACGCGCGTTTTCCGCACGCACGAGTGGAATAAATTCAGGGTCGGCGAGTGCCTGATCCTTCGCGTACAGCGGCTCGTAGATCGCAACGCTCTTGTTCATACCTGGCCTACGCGCTCCACGCAATAGCGTTTCAGGTCGCTGCGCCACTTCAGGTAGGTGAATGACGCATTGGGCACGGTGAAACTCGGGTAGCGCGTTTCAATAGGAATGCCCAGCAGGTGCTGTAGAACCACGCTAATGGGTCCGCCGTGTGCAACTGCTGCAGTAAGTCCCGGCTCCGACACATGGGGCAGTACTTCGAGATCTACCCAGTTGCGCACGCGATCGGCCATATCCAGATGCGACTCACCACCTTCATAGCGATTGGTGATGTCGTCGTTGAACGTCGGATACGCAGCATTAAAGTCAGCTTCACGCCACGTGGCATAGATGCCGGGATTGGTTTCGGCAAGCCGGGCGTCAAGCTTCATCGGCGCTGATTCACCAAAGACGATTTGCGCTGTCTGGTGGGCACGTTTCCACGGACTGGAAAAGAGGGGGGAAGGTTGATAAGCAAACCGCTCCAGTGTCTTCGCGAGCTGTGTGGATTGTGTTTTACCCAGGTCCGTGAGCGGATCCTGGTTGGTCGAAATGAGCAGCCCTTGCGCATTTGCGGTCGACTGGCCGTGCCTGATCAGTAGAAGGTCCATAGTTCGGATTGAGTCGACTAGATTGAGTTTTCGCTGGTTAAAAGTGCCATTAGCGTCTGCGCGGGTGCCGCAAGTCCAAACCGCTGGTGCACGTCGTCGAACGCATTGCGTTTCATCTTCTGTCGCAACTGGCTATCCTGATACATCTGTTCCATGGCTTCAGCCCACTCGTCAGCCGTATTGTTCACGAGATAGCCCGTCACCCCATGCGTCACGGCATCTTCGTATACGGGGCTTTTCGAATAGATGCCCGGAATGCCGAGGCTGCCATAGTCGATGTATTTGATACATGACTTGCAACTATTGAAGAACAGCGCTTCAGGATCTTCCCGGCCGCCAAGCGGAACAACCGAGAACAGATAACCCGCGTCGCGTATGGCGGACTTATAAGCCGCGTTGTCCAGAAAGCCTTTGGCTGCCAGGCGCGGAATCCGGGACATTTCTGGAAAGCCGTCGCCCCAAAATTCCAGCGACACTTCCGTATGCCGGTTCATGAAGTCCACAAGGACCTTGAAAAAGTCTTTTCTGAAGTGGACAAGCTTGATGCCGTCAGTGTTCGAAAACATGATCTTCGGCGGTTGGACTTCTTGCCAATCGCTCGGATCTGACGGAATAGCGCTGTGATCAAACCCGTTGGAAATGATCGACACAGACGAACGAATACGCTGCAATTTATTGCGCAACGCTTCGTTGGACACCGTTGCCACGGAAGCATGTCGCAGCAGCCAGGTTATGTTCGCCAATAGGTCGTCGTTCAGATCAGTGACGCTGTACATCGGCAAGTCGATGATCCAGTCATCCATATCGTAGATCGTTCGCAGGCCTAGATCGTTGGCCATGCGCATCAGGTCTACCGCCCGGTTGGAGGTGTGCTTGTTGAACAACACCGCGTCGAAACGCCTGAGCTGGCCGATGGTAATGTCGCCTTCGACAATCTCCTCCCATTCGATCATGCCGTGATTGGCCATATAACCGAGCAGGGGACCAAAGCGGGCGGCAATCGACCTCGACATCAATTTGTCGTGTGATAGCGAAACTCGCTGCACCACCAGTAATCGTGGGATTCTTGGCATGTCAAATACTTTCTCTTGCTAGCATCTCGGCGAGTTGTGGTCCAATGGTTGAAGCTGAATGCCGGTCCAGCACACGCTCGTACGTCTGCAAGATTTTCGATTCACGATCCGCGTCTGTCATTGCGCCTTCGATCGCTTTTGCTAATCCTTGTACCGAATCGGTGGGCGCATACCAGACACCGTCTGCGAAATGCTCGCTTTGCCAAGGGCCGTCTCCAATAACTAATGGTTTGCGCATGATCGCGCCCTCCAGGCTCGAACGCCCTGGCGGATCGATGCTGGCTTCAACTATGACTGCACAGTTGGAAATGATCGAACGCAGGAGCGCGCTGCATGGCTGCACGAAGGGTAGGAAGGTGATGCCAGGGTGTGCTTCATTGACGCATTGCCGGTAATACTCTTCGTCTCTCGCACCGCCGACAAACACGCCTTCGAGCTTAAGTTCGTTCAACGCCCGGATCAATTGCAACTGGTTTTTGATCGGTTCAATCAGGCCGAGACATAGCGCGAAGTTAGTCGCATTGCAGATCGTCGACAACAGATCGTTGTCTGCCGGCGCGAGAAAGCGATCAGAAACGCATGTCGGAATCACCAGGAGTTTGTCCTCCGGTACGGAGACATACTGCGTAAAGTTGGCGAGTTCCGCTTGTGATTTGAATAGCAGCTTGTGCACGCCACGAGTGATCTCGACAATTCTCGCAACCTCGTTAGCGGTTGGTGCGTCGGTCCACCAGACATTCGGCCAAAGAAAGACAGGCTTGTGCTTAAGTTTGGCCTCTCGGAGAATGGCTTCTCCGTCGGCATGTACCGAGAAATGGATGATTCCGTCGTAGAAACTGAGTGGCCGGCTGCCGATTCCGTAAATGTCCGTATGAACACCGGAAGCCTTCATGATTTCGGCGACCTGTACGAGCTCGGACTCACCTCCGCCGCTTACAGTGAATGCTGTGCTGTACGTGGTGAGCAGGAATTTCAAACCCGTCATGTCGTTCTCCCGGTCGCAAGCTGTGTGAACAGATTGCGCCACACTTCATCGCTGGTCTTCAGAAGGATATCTTTCGCGCGATCCGAGTAGATTTCGCGCGACTGCCCGGCCTTGGCACCGGTGACATCGACCAATTGCGCGAGCAGCGTTGCCCATGAGTCGGCAGGCGCGTCGTCCGGCAATATGCTTTCGGCGAGGCACAATTCTTCGGCTGCCGTACCCGCACGCACGAGTACGGGCTTCCCGTAATGCATGGCTTCCAGTACGGGCACGCAAAACCCCTCGTGACGACTGGTCACCAACAGTACGGCTGATCGTTCGAAGCAATCAAGCAGATCGCAGTCATCCAGCGTGCCTTTGAAATCGACATAGTCGAGCACGCCGAGTCCGCGAGCGTAGTTAATCAGGTATTTCGAGTAGTCATAGTTCGGCATGCTGCCTACGACCGACAGCGTTGAAGGCACACCGAGGTTGCGCAACTTCTGCAGAATCTCGATGCCATCTTCAATCCGCTTGTGTGGAACGACGCGGCCAACCATCAGCAGTTCGGTGTTCGCGTGCGGTGCGCTGCGCGAGTCCGGATTGCGGCTGAATGCGGGCATGTCGGCAAAGACAGGCGGGACAACTTCAATCGTTGTATGCCCAGCTACGCCTTCAAGCGCTTGCGCGGAAAAATGCGAGTTTGCAACGAGTAAATCGAAGGCTTCGAGGGCGGGTAACTGCGCGAGCGCGTCCTGGCACAATTGAGCAGTGCGTGGTTCGAAAGCGCGCAGTAGTTCCGGATCTGTCACGCCATGGAAATAGCCAATCTTCTTGCACTTCAACTTTGTTATCTGATCCAGACGCGGATCAAAAATTGAATAGCTAAGGAAGAGGACATCGTCGGGCTGAACCGCGGAATATAGTTCGCTGAGAGGATGCACTCTCTCGTTGGCGGCATCGTGGTTCTGTGCGTACAACTCCGCAGCGAAGCCAAGCCGCCGCGCAGCTCGAGCCACGCCGAGGCAATGGTTTCCGACAGCGTCGCCGCTGAAGATGTCTGGCGCGCAGATCAGCACTCTCATGGAGACACGACTCCCGCTTTGATTTCCGCCAGTCTATCGGCGTATGCACGAGCGACTGCCTCAATAGAATAGTCGCGGACAATACGCGCCTGGCCGGCCTTGGCAACGCGTTTCCGGCGGTCTTTGTCTTCGAAGACTGTACGGATCTGTTCCGCCGCGGTCGACACGTCGGGATCGCACCAGTACTGACCTTCGTAAAACAGATAGTCGCCTGCGCGCAAGGGGACAAGATCTCCATCTACAAGAAAGGATGTCTGCTCGTCGCAGAAATCCACATTTCCCGAGAAGTTCGTCACCACGACAGGTTGTCCCAATAGCATGGCTTCGGCAATTACGCGCCCGAACCCTTCGCTACGGTGGAGCGAGATATAAGCGTCGCATGCGGCCATAAAATCGACCGTATCCTGACGGCTCAGTCGCTCTGAGACGATACGGATTCGAGAATCCTGCGCAGCGAGTTCGCACACTGCGCGCCACGTCGGATCGCTGTCTCGTACATTCATCGCTTTAACGATCAGGCTGACGCCCGAGGTCTGCGTGCCAAATGCTTTCTGAAACGCATGGATACCGGCGATTGGATTCTTTCGCGTCAGCCACGAGTTGCCGTCGAACATCAGGTAGAACAGGAACTCGTTGGACGGTAAGCCAAACCGGCTGCGGTCGGGATTCACCGGCGCAGGAATGTTCACTGCCATCGGAACGTGATGGACTGCCGTGTCCCCTTGTCTCGCGAATGCCGATTGTACGAACCTGCTTTGCGCCCAAATTTCGTCGACGAGCCGATGAAGCTGGCCGAAGGCGCTCGGCCACTGCGGCAATTCCCACGGCCATGCGCCGATCTTGTACGTGTCAGCCTCGATGAGATTGCGTCCGCCCTCGAGCGAAAGTCGCAGCATTTCGGGCGGCGGCAGGCAAAAGACGCTCAACCCGTACTTGAGGTTGACGCTCAGCAAGTGGTCGACGGACGTATCGAGTTTCGCCGGGCCTGCCATGGGCGCATTGATCAGCGCGCATGGGATCTCTGAGAGCCCAAGGGCTTTCGACGCCATTCTTGCGTCTTCGCCGAGCCCGAGCACTCCCTGCGGAAATCCGACAATGTTGACCCCGAACGGGCGCGCGCGCCAGGCACGCTCGATCGACATAACGTATTGATTGCCGCTGCCTTCGGAATTGGCGCCAACGATGGCAATGGAGATCGAACCCAACGTTGGATATTCGTTTCTGCCGTGGTCCTTCCACCAACTTACCAGCGCTGTTGCTCCGGCCTCGGTGCTGGAGTCAAATGCCGCCGTCAGGTCAGCGCGGTCCTGCCGGATCGATTCAAGGAATTGCGGGACCACAGAAGTGGGTGTTCCGGGAGCCGACTCTGATGCCAGCAAGGTCGGCAAGAGAGTGTTTGTCGACCATTGGATAACCGGGTAGGCGAACTGCCCGTCGCTATCCCACCAGGTCAGTGCGGCCAGGCGTCCAGTCAATGTTGTCAGATCGAATGCCTGCCGCAAATCAGCCCGGTCGCGACACATCAGAATCAGAAAACGTGGAAGAGGGATCTCCGTGGTGTTATCGGAGTCCTCGAGCTCAAAGAGACTCTCAGGCACGCCTGAAAGTATCCACCTGATGCTCGGGTGTTGGTCCTTTCTGTGCTCGCGCCACCAGCCCAGAAACGCGATTCGACCGCCGAACGTTTCGAGATCGTACGCTTGCCGCAAATCGGCGCGTTCATTTCTGATGAGGTGCAGCAGACGCGGGCACGGCACTTCGTCGGTATTACTGCTTTCGTGTGTTTCGAGAAGCGAGTGAAAGATCTCTGCCGGGGACCAGGCGATCCTCGGGTATTCGACCTGGCCGCGCTCTTGCCACCAGCTCACGCACCCCAGTCGACCGGCAACGGTAGTCAGATCAAAAACCTGTTTCAAATCGGTTCGGTCTTCGACGATTACCGAAAGAAACGCAGGCAAGTCGAAGCCACTTGGCCCGTCGATATCGGCCGGCTCGAGCAACGTTGCGGTCAGATGTTTTCCGTCCAGAATGCTCGGCGCCGTGCTCTTTAGCCAATATGCAATGCTTCGGGGGTGGTCCGAGATCAGCGTTGCGTTGTCGAGTTGCTCGACATACGCAAGATCTTGCGATCGGGGTTTCCAATCGAAGTCTGGGTAATCTGTACGCGCGACGGATTCCCACCACAGATACAGTGCGATTCGGTCGGTAAGCGTTTTGCAGGAAAACTCAGCGAGGTCCGCACGAAACTTGAGCAAGAAGTAAACGGCGCTGGGCAACGCGAATCGTTCGCTTTCGGACGGGTGTCGTGCTTGATCCAGCCACTCGGTTGTTTTTGTCATTTGTTTACTGAATCAGATCGGCAACTCGGGAAGGCCACGCAAAAGAGAAGTCTTCGTGTTCCAACGTCAGGTTCGGCGAATAGCATGGGTCATTCAGCAAGAAATCACCCCAGCGTTTCTGCACGTACGCGACTTCACGATTGAATCGGGCGATCTTTTCCGGATTGTCTTCGTATCCGCGAGTCGCAGACTCGTGGTGATACAACTCGGCATAAGGGGTCCACACATTGCGATACCCCTCTTTGCGAACGCGCAAGCAGAAGTCGACGTCGTTGAACGCCACCTGTAGCTGTTCGTCGAGTCCGCCGACCTGCTTGAAAATCGATTGCCGTACCACGAGGCACGCGGCGGTCACCGCGCACATCGAACTGCGCAGGAGTGTTCTCGAAAAGTAACCCGGTTGAGGCTTGGCACTATGTTTGTGCGAGTGACCGGCAACGCCCCCGACACCGATAATGACGCCGGCATGCTGCAGCGTGTCGTTCGGATAGAGCAGTTTCGCGCCCACACAGCCCACGCCCGGTTGCAGCGCGAGCGACACCATTTCGCTCAGCCATTCCGGCGTGATGACTTCGATATCGTTGTTCATCAGACAGACGAAATCGGCTGTACTCGCAAGACCTACGCGATTGTTCAGTGCCGAGTAGTTGAACGGGGCATCGTCCCGCTTCACTGTCACGACGCCGTCTGCCTGCAAGCGGGCAAAGAGTTCGTGCGTCGCTGGTTCGACCGAACCATTGTCGATGATCGTGATGCGAAAGTTCTTGTAGGTGGTCTTCTCGCGAATCGACGCCACACATTGCTCAACCAGACGAGCAGCATCGCGCGTCGGAATGATGATTTCGACCGACGGTTCGGCGTCCGGCAGTTCGTAGCACACCTTGTTGTAACCGCTCGCTCCGGGCGCCGGTTCGACATGGCCCTTTACGCCTTTTCTCTGCAAGTGCTCATCGATTGCACGCATCGCTGCGATGTGTGCATACGGCTTGGCTTCATGCGTCAATGCAGTGCTTTGCGGGTGTACGCGCCAGTGATAGAGCACGCGCGGAATGTGATGAATCGCACCTTCGCCGCAGTAGTCGAGGAATCGCAGCGCCAGATCGTAGTCTTGCGAACCGTTGAACTCGTCGCGGAATCCGCCGATTTCCCGCATTGCCGAAGCACGGTACACACCGAAGTGCGTGATCATGTTCTGACTAAGGAACAGGTCGTAGTTGAACGCCGGCTTGAAGTACGGTTCGGAACGTACGCCGTCCACCGAAATCTTGTCTTCGTCCGAGTAGATCAACGAGGCTTCCGGATGCTCCTGTAGGGCTTCTGCGACACAAAACAGTGCGAGCGGGTGAAGTTCGTCATCGTGATCCAGCAAGCCTACGAATTCACCCGTGACCAGTTCGAGCGCGCTGTTGCTCGCAGCGCTGATGCGGCCGTTCGTGGTGCGGTAGGTGACCTTGATGCGAGGATCTTTGCGCGCGTACTCCGTGAGCGTTTTTCGAACGCTGGGGTCAGAGGAGTTGTCGTCCGCGATGCAAAGCTCCCAGTTGTCGTACACCTGGTTGATGACCGAATCGATTGCCTTGCGAAGCCAGCGCTCCGGCGTGTTGTAGGTCGGCATCAGCACGCTGAATAGCGGCTTGTCCTTCCAGCCCGACACGCGCTTGCGCAGCGCGGTGTAGGCGGAACGCTGCGGCTCGTGCGACTTGATCCACTTCGGATAGTCGCGACGGCCGTCGGCCACAGGTGCCGGTGTGTTGGTGACAAGGCTTGGTGGCGCAGCCAGCATGCGGCGTGGCCGATGCAGAACGAATGGCACCTCGCGCGCCAGAAGCTCGATGTTGAAATTGCTGATGGAGAAGAGCCCGGGCTGTGCGATCGGATCCAGGCGCAACGCGTTCGTGGCGAAGGGCAGAAGCAGATCCTGCTTGACCGTGCCATCCGAACCGACTGTCATGTAGACGGCCGTTGTTTCGGACATGCCTTGGCCTGCGTCGTAGTAAAGGACGCAAGGCGATGCCGGCAGCTTGTCAGTCTGCAACTGGAAGGAGACCCGGACATGTCTGCCCACCATCTTCTTCCAGCCTTTGATCCAGAACTGCGGATCGTTATTGATCGCTAGCCACGGAAAAGCCGCACTCGACGTTTTTTCAACGTTCTTTAAAGGACGCAACTGAAATTTCATATTCTCACACCAGGGAGCGGTAAGTCGTTTCTAATTGAGTGAGCACCGTTTGCCAGTTCAGGTGTCGACGGTGCGCCTCAGCGGCGTGCATCGTGCGCGAACCTCGCGGTTTTGCTGCTCGGCGTATCGCGTCGACAATGCTGTCGACATTTGAGGGATCCAGATACTCCACCTCATCGCCGAAGTATTCGCGTGTCGACCCCACCTCGGTCACTGCCGCGGGGCATCCCGCTGCATGAGCCTCGAGTGCAGCGAGCCCCGGTGTTTCCAACGTGCTCGGCAAAACGAACACTTCGCATGCCGCGTACGCGGAGCGAAGTGCCGGCGAATCATGGGCTAATGTGCCGGCGTATATGACCTGGTCACCACCCTCTGCGAAGCACGCCTTCGCATATTCCGGATCGCGCTGATGGCCGATCAGAACAAGCTTCAGCTCGGGGAACGATTTCATCGCCTTGACCAGCGCCAACTGGTTTTTGCGCGGCTCGATGTTGCCCACGTTCAGCACGAAGCGGTCGTGAATCTTGAACTCGTTGCGAAACAGCTCGGGCGCGACCGGCTCGTAAAAGCTTTCCTCGACGCCGTTCAGAACCGTGACGAATTTTTCTCGTGGAAGGTCAAAGATCCGCGCGAGCGTTTCGCACTCGATGTCTGAATTCGCAACGACGCGGTCCGCCAACGAAAACTGGTGATGGATCTCACCGATCGGATAGAGATGCTTGGTCTCTTCCGTCACCCACAGACTGGACGAGACCACCAGGGGCAGACCCAACTGCTTAACGAAGTTGCAGAAATGGACTGAGCCACCGACACACGAAAAGAAGTGGACCACGTCATGTTCGAGGAACCGTGGGTTCCATTGATCGAACAACGTGACGTCCACTCCGTGCGCGGGTAGATGCTTGCGATACGCAAGCAGCTGTATTTCTCCGCCTCCGGGGGTGTGGAAGGCCATTGGGTAAGTGGCGAACAGCACTTTCATGAATGGGACTCTATCTGCTCAAACTTTTATTCAGATCGGCAATGCCTGCCAGCGCACAGGCGCGCATGATGCGCTCCCGATCACGCGGCGCGAAATGGCGACCCGTAAGATGCCCGATGGCGATCCGCCCGGCCCGTGGCGCGACGTACGCGCGGCGGCGCGATGCAAAGCCCAGTGGTAACAGTGGTAACCAAGTGTCGACTCACCGGAGCGCGGGTCGCCGCGCCTCCACGTCGCTCTGGGGCGAAGTTGATTGTGCTGTCGTCGAGCACGTCGGACCGAAACTGCGAATTCCACATGCGCGAATATGTTTGAGATGTTAAGAAGTGTTCGAACTGGTCTCTGAGTGGCCCGTCCGTTTTATCATCACGACCCGAAACCTCCGCCGTGCTTTCAGCCTGTTAGCTACCCGCGCATTTTAGCGCCTAACGCTTACGAGAACCGGTTTGAAGCGAAAGCTGCCCGCATACAATACGGTTCCCAAACAGACTTCTACAGAAGCATCGCCGATGCCAGATTGTATCGTGTCTCATCAGCCTGTCCCGCCGTTTGTAGGCGGGGTAATCCATGCCGGAGCGTGGTCACGTCGCCAGTGGGACGCCGCCCGATGACTCAACGCGTGCTGATTACCGGCGCCAACGGCTTTGTCGGCCAAGCGGTATCCCAAGCGCTGCTGCAGCGCGGCGACAGCGTCGTCGGCGTAGTGCGCCGCCCGCAAACCACCGTCGAAGGCGTCCGCGAATGGCTCTTCGACGCGAACGACTTCGAAGGCATCGACCAACGCTGGCCCGTGGCAACGCGCTGCGACGCGGTTATCCACCTCGCCGCGCGCGTGCACATGAAGCACGAAACGACGGCTGATCCCCTTGCCGCCTATCGCGCCACCAACGTCACAGGCGCTTTGCGCGTCGCCGCTGCCGCCCGCCGCGCGGGTGCGCGCCGCTTCGTTTTCGTCAGCAGCATCAAAGCAGTGGGGGAAAGCAGCGCCGGCCGGCCCATTACCGAAGCAGACGAACCCACACCTACCGATCCTTACGGCATCTCCAAGCTCGAAGCCGAGCGCGCGTTGATCGACTACGGCCGTGAATCGGGCCTCGAAATCGTGATCGTGCGCCCGCCGCTGGTCTACGGCCCCGGCGTGCGCGCCAACTTCCTGCAACTGATGAGTGCCATTGCTAACGGCGTGCCGTTGCCGCTCGGCGCAATTGCAGCCCGTCGCAGCCTCCTGTTCGTCGACAACCTGGCCGACGCGCTCGTGCACTGCACAACTGACCCGCGCGCCGCGGGCGAGACCTTCCACGTGACTGATGGTCGCGATCTCAGCGTCTCGGAGTTAGCCCGGTCACTCGCCACACAACTGCACGCGCCGGCGCGCCTGATACCCGTTCCCGTCGGTTTGCTGAGCCTCGCCGGCCGCCTGAGCGGCCGCTCGGCCCAGGTCGACCGGCTTATCGGTGAACTACGCCTCGACAGTTCTCACATCCGCGAGCGCCTCGGCTGGTACCCGCCTTATACCGTCGAACATGGCTTGCTGGAGACGGCTGCCTGGTATCGTTCCACGCACTAAACCTACTCAATGCCGATCGCTTCGCTCCTTACCGCTCCTTTCCTGCATCTGCTCCTTTGGGGCGTCCTCGCGCTATGCGCATGCGCGGGCATCCTATGGTTTCTGCTCCGAACCGGCCTGGCCTGGCGCCTCGCCACGGACATCCCCAATGACCGTTCGCTGCACACGCGTCCAACGCCGCGCGTCGGCGGCTGGGGCATCGTGCCGGTGGTCGTGATCCTGATCTGGCTCGCGGCACCCGCCCTATGGTTGCCCGCACTGCTGGCGGGGCTGCTGGCCGCGTTGTCGCAAATCGACGACCGCCGCGGCTTGCCCGCCCGAGTCCGGTTCGGCGGCCACGCGGCGGCGGTGGTTGCGCTGATCGTCGTCTACCCGGCCGCAGCGCCCTGGTGGGCTTTGGCAGCGTTGGCGTTCTTACTCATCTGGCTGGTCAATTTGTACAATTTCATGGACGGTTCGGACGGTCTTGCCGGTGGCATGGCTCTGTTCGGCTTTGGCGGCTACGCAATCGCCGCGTCCATTTCAACCCATCCGGATCCCGCGCTGGCATTGGCTTGCCTTGTCGTGGCGGGCGCGGCAGCGGGGTTTCTGCTGTTCAATTTTCATCCTGCCCGCATTTTTCTCGGTGATGCGGGTTCGATCCCCCTGGGATTTCTGGCCGGCGCCCTTGGTTACTGGGGTTGGCGCGAAGGTGTGTGGCCAATCTGGTTCCCTGCGGTAAGTTTTTCCCCTTTTATCGGCGATGCGTCGGTTACTCTGCTGAAACGGCTGCTCCGCGGTGAAAAGTTTTGGCAGGCGCACCGCGAACACTACTATCAAAGATTGGTGCAGGGCGGTTTCGGGCACGCATCAACGGCCCGAATTTGGTATTTGTTCATGGTCGCGGGCATAATGCTTGCTTTGTGGGCACTGGGTATTGCTGTGGTTTATCAATGGCTTGTCGTCGTCGCATGGGCTGCTGTGCTCGTGCTCGCCGGGCTTTGCATTGATCGCTACTGGCGGCGTCATGTGTCCCGTTCCGGGCAATCTTGAGGTTCTGCGCAATGAAAAGATTCAAAGCCCGATGGCTTTCGTTCAGTGCGTTTGCGTTCGACTTGTTTGCGGTGGCTCTGGCCTGGATGCTGGCCTATGTGATCCGTTTCAACGGGCCTGTGCCCGCTCCGTTCTGGTCGAGCGGACTCCATGCACTGGTATGGGTGTTGGTGATCTACGCCGTGATGTTCCGCAGCTACGGGCTGTATCGGGGCATGTGGGTCTTTGCCAGCCTGCCCGACCTCGTGAGAATCGCCAAGGCGATTGGGGTCGGTGCGGTGGTGGTCGTCATTGGCTCGGCACTGTTGCAGCCGGCCCCGGTCGTGCCGCGCTCTGTCCTGATCGTTTCGCCCATGCTGCTGTTCCTCTCGATGGGCGGCTCGCGCGCGTTGTATCGCGCTGCGAAGGAGTTCTATCGCTACGGCGGCCTCGTGGGGCAGGGCAAGCCTGTGTTGGTGCTCGGTGCGGGTAACGCCGGCGCAAATCTGGTGCGGGAGCTGAAACGTTCCGGCGAATGGCGCCTCGCCGGTCTGCTGGACGACGACCCGATCAAACAGGGCCGCGAAATCTACGGCTACCGTGTGCTTGGCGCTATCAGCGATCTGCACAAGATCACGGCCGAAATGAAGGTCGAGCACGTCATCATTGCGGTGCCTTCGGCTTCGGTAGAGGCACATCGCCGAATTGCCACGCTGTGCGTGCGCGCGGGCGTACGCGCGATGACGCTGCCGGCGCTCACGCCGCTTACCCAAGGCCAGGCTTTCCTGTCGCGCGTGCGGCAGATCGATCTCGAAGACTTGCTTGGCCGCGATCCGGTCACGATCGACACGCAGCACGTGGAAGCGTTGCTTAAAAACCGTGTCGTGATGGTGACCGGCGCGGGCGGCTCGATCGGCTCTGAACTGTGCCGGCAAATCCTGCGCTTCGGGCCAGTCCAACTGGTGGCGTTCGACGTCTCCGAGTTCTCGATCTACCGCCTCAACGAGGAACTGCGCGATAAATATCCCGAAGTGTCGGTAGTGCCGATCATCGGCGACGCGAAGGATTCGTTGCTTCTCGATCAGGTGATGGGGCGTTATTGCCCGCATATCGTCTTTCACGCTGCGGCCTACAAGCATGTGCCGCTAATGGAAGAGGTGAACACCTGGCAGGCGGTGCGCAACAACGTGCTCGGCACGTATCGCGTGGGGCGCGCGGCGATTCGCCACGACGTGGCCCATTTCGTTTTGATTTCCACCGACAAGGCCGTCAACCCGACCAACGTCATGGGCGCGAGCAAGCGTCTTGCGGAAATGGCGTGTTCAGCGTTGCAGCAGGGCGCAAAACGCACGCAGTTTGAAACCGTTCGATTCGGTAATGTGCTCGGCAGTGCCGGCAGTGTGATCCCGAAGTTTCAGGAGCAGATTGCGCGCGGCGGCCCGGTGACGGTTACGCACCCGGAAATCACGCGCTTTTTCATGACGATTCCGGAGGCGTCGCAACTGGTGCTGCAGGCGTCGAGCATGGGGCATGGCGGTGAAATCTTCATTCTCGACATGGGCAAGCCGGTGCGGATCGCCGACCTCGCGCATGATCTGATTCGTCTTTATGGCTTTACGGAAGAGCAGATTCGTGTGGTCTTCACCGGTCTGCGCCCTGGCGAAAAGCTGTACGAAGAACTGTTGGCGGATGACGAAACCACTACCCGTACGCCGCATCCGAAGTTGCGTATCGCGCGGGCGCGTGAGGTGCCGGACAGCTTCATCGACAACCTTCTGCCGTGGCTGATGCAGCATCGCGTGCCGAGCGACGACGAGGTTCGCCGCGACCTGCGCCGCTGGGTGCCGGAGTATCAACCGGGCACTTCGCCGGCGTTGCGTAGTGTCGGATCGGCTACGCGGGCGTCCTAGAAGTCTCGCAGCCAGGTCCCGCTGCAGTCGTGCATAGAAAAAGGCGCCTTGGCGCCTTTTTCTGTTTTTCTATTACCGCTTGCCCTTCCTCACCACCATCCACCTTGGCGATTTGAATCGCACGATGCTCATATAGAGCCAAACGTACGTCGCCGCAAACACCACCACGAAGCAGAAAAGATGCAGCGTATGCCGCCAGAACAACGTTGCCGGTACGACTGCGATCAGACATAGCAACCACAGGTACGGCGACGTCAGCGAGTTCCGCCGCGTCAGTTCGCGAGCGGTACGCGTGCCCACCGCCCAGCGCATCAACCGCTTATAAACCAGCATATGCAGATGCACGCCGTCGGGAATCCCCGGGGACATCCCACGAATAAACTTCTTCCGGTAGATCGAGAAGCACGTTTCGAAGATCGGGTACATGAAAAGCAGCACCGGATACCACGCCGACACATCGCGATTGCGCATCACCAGCATGATCGACAGCTCGGCGAGCATGAAGCCGATGAAATACGCGCCGCCGTCGCCGAGGAAGATCAACCCCGCCGGGAAATTCCAGATGAAGAAGCCGAGCACCGCGCCCATCATCATGAACGACGCCGACAGCACGATCGGATCGGACACCTGGAACGCCACATAAGCGAGCGAAGCGAACATCATGAACGCGACCATCGAAGCGAGGCCGTTGAAGCCGTCGATGATATTGATCGCGTTGGCGAGCGCTGCGACGGCCAGCACGGTGACCGCGCAGGAGATCACCGCATACGAGAGCAGAAAGTCGAGCGGCGGCACGCTGATGCGCGTCACGGCGATATTCAGCAGGAAGTAGGCGAGGGCGGCGGCTGCCATCGTGCACACGAGCCGCGCGAGCGGCGAGACTCGCTTGGTCAGGTCCTCGACCAATCCTGAACCGAACGCCGGCATGCCGCACGCGATCAGCCCCAGGATGCCGCCCGACACAGCGGGATACGCATGATGCAACTGCACGGCGGACACGATCAGTCCGACCAGAATCCCGGCCCCGCCGATGCGCGGCACCGGGCGCACATGAAATTTCTGCACGCCGGCCAGATCGGTGTCGGTCGAGAATTTTTCATGCAAATGCGCATAGCGCACGATCAACAGCGTGATCAGCAGTGAAACGAGAAAGCCGAGCGCAAAACTAAGCATGAAAGTGGGCCTGAGCGAAGACGCCGAATTATACAAACGAAACGCACGGCGCCCAGAAAAGCAGCGCTTGCGCCAAGTGCGTGAGAAATCCCAGATAGTGAAGCTTTGACTGCCCGCAAAGCCACGCCTGTCATGGATTCCACCTATGCAGGGAGGTCTCGCGAGGGCCGTTAACTTGGATGCGGTGAAGTGTAGGTTGCCGGCGAAAAAGACGATCGCCGACGCAACACGGGGTTCGCCGCCGATCAATGAGACGTTCCGGAGAACCAATGCTTAACAACATCACCATTCGTGGCGGCCTGACGCTAGTGATCAGCGTGTTCGTCGTTTTCCTGCTGACCGTGATCGGCGTCGGCTACGGCGCGCTCAAACTCGCGAATAGCAGCCTCGACGAAACCCAGCACAGCGCGGCGGCACTGTCGCATCTGAAGGCGAGCTCCGAGAAGCTGCTGCAAGTGCAGCTCGCGCTCGGCTCCTATCAGACGCTATTCAGCGTCGGCAAGCAGACGGACGACCTGTTGCCGGCCGCGCATAAGGTGCTGGTCGAGTCGAACAAGGACTTCGCCAATTACATGGAGGGCCCGTTCGCTAGCGAAGACGAAAAGAAGCTCGCGCAGAACGTCGAGCAGGCGCGCAGCGCGCTCGTCGATAAGGCGATCGAGCCGGAGTTCAAGGCGCTCAACGACTTCGACTTCAATACCTTCCGCAACATCCAGGGTGAAACGGCGAACGCCTTCTACGCGACCTATTCGAAGGCTATCGACACGCTGCAGCGCCTGCAGACGGACAGCCAGCGCAAGCAGGCCGAGACGGGAGCCCAGCGGTTCCAGCTTGCGACGCTGCTGTTCGCGGGGATTGGCGCGATTTCTATTGTGATCGGTGTGATGGCGCGGGTTGGTTTGTCGGCGGCGGTGATCAAACCGGTCAATGCGACCATTAAACACTTTGAGCGCATTGCCGCGGGCGATCTGACGATCGCCATCAAAAGCAAGTCGCGCAACGAGATGGGTCAACTACTCGGCGCATTGACGAAGATGCGCGACGGTCTCGTCGAGACGGTGGCAAAGGTGCGCGGCAGTACGACGGCGATTACGCAAGGCGCCAACGAGATCGCGTCGGGCAACGCCGACCTGTCGTCGCGGACCGAGCAGCAGGCAGCGGCACTTCAACAAACCGCGGCGAGCATGGAGCAGTTGTCGGCGACGGTGAAGCAGAACGCGGATAACGCCAAGCAGGCAAACCGGTTGGCGCAGGGCGCGTTAGACACGGTAACGCGTGGTGGCGCCGTGGTGTCGCGTGTCACTGAGACGATGGATGGGATCAGCGCATCGTCGCGGAAGGTGGCTGAGATCATCGGCATGATCGAGGGGATCGCGTTTCAGACCAACATCCTCGCCTTGAACGCGGCCGTCGAGGCAGCACGTGCGGGCGAGCAGGGGCGCGGTTTCGCGGTGGTGGCCTCGGAAGTGCGTAGCCTCGCGCAGCGCTCCGGCTCGGCGGCGAAGGAAATCAAGGAGTTGATTGGCGAATCGGCCGCCAAGGTTGAACAGGGGGCATCGCTCGTGTCCGACGCACAGAAGACGATTCACGAAGCCATGGACGCGGTTCAGCGCGTGACCGGCGTCATGAACGAGATCGAGGCTTCCGCGCATGAACAGAGCGACGGTATCGAACAGGTCAACAAGGCCATCACACAGATCGACGAGGTGACGCAACATAATGCGGCGCTTGTGGAGGAGGCCGCTGCCGCAGCAAAGTCGCTCGAAGAGCAGGTCATCATCCTGAAGGATGCCGTTGCGGTGTTCCATCTTGATGAGGCTTGATAAGGCGGTCTAATTTACAATCCTGTCTTTCCATAACCGTTTTCGCTTGCCGCTGATTTCGCGAGGCTATTCGAAGAGTTGCGTAGCCCGAACGACGTCGAAGACAGCACCGCATTCGAATAACATGAAAACAGGTGCGCCGTGCTCAAGGGGTGGGTGGCTTTTGTCGTCTCAGCGATTTGCGTGGCGCTGTTTATCATCGTGTTCGGGCAAACTTTTTCGTCCGTCCAGCTTCACGAAACCGGGGATTTTGCGGCGAATTCCCTGCTGGTGCTTCAGGCCAAGCAATTCAGCCTGTTAGTCGGCAATTATTCTCGGATCGGATTCAACCATCCGGGCCCCGCGTTCCTTTACGTACTCGCAGCCGGCGAGGCCGCATTTTTTGATCTGACGCGCTGGGTTACTTCGCCGTTCTCCGGGCAGATTTATGCGGTCGCGTTGCTTTCCGGATTCTGGATCGCATCGATCGGTGTGCTTTTGCGCAGAATGCAAGGGTCGATGCCGGCTGCCGTGACCACCACGGCTCTATTTGTCGGTGTCACCGCGTATATCAACTATCAGGCGTTCGCGGGCACCTGGTTCCCGCATCTTTACTACTTCGCCTTTGCCGCCTTTACGGTAGCCCTTGCTGCTTTGATCATGGGGCGCAGAGACGGGCTCCTGCTGCTTGCAGTCAGCCTGGGGTTCCTTTTGAATGGCCATGCGTCGTTCTTCGGCATAGCTGCAATCATGCTCGCGTGTGCGGTCGTGGCGAATACATGGCTTTATGCCCGGTCCCGGAACACGCGGAGCAATTGGCTATTGAGTCGTGACTATCTCGTGGGGAATTTTCGGGCGATTGCGATCGCGGTGGGGATTGCGGCACTGTTTCTTGTCCCGCTCGCGATCCAGACGATTCTTCATTTTCCTGGACCGGTCGCTGAATATGCCGCTTTTGGCCGTGCCCATCACGCAAACCATCTCGGCGACGCGATACGTTTCGTTGGTCTGTTCTGGAGTAACGGCCTCTTTGGGATTCTGTTCGGCGCCGCCGCCTGTGCCGTCCTCGCGACCAATGATTCGAGGCGGGAGAATGAAGACCGCATTGGATCGGAGCGAGCAATCGTACTGTCATTGGCGAGCGCGACGGTTGGCTTTCTTTTTTATTCCGTTTTCGGCGTCGACAATTTTTCGTTCATCTACGTCGGGATTTTCTACTACGCGGTGCCGGCGCTTGCACTGACATTGCTATTGAAGCGCGTTTTCGACAACGTGACGGCCGCGCCTCTCCGTGTGACGGTGGCCGTCTGTGTCGCCGTGGCTGTTTTCGCCGGTGTTCGTATTCATCAGCCGCCTGAATACGTTTCTCAATACAACGACCCGCAGATTCCGGCCGTCTACGCGGCGATCAAGCAACTTGGAGCCGATGGCCTTGTGTTCGATCTCGACGGTTCTGCGAACTGGGAGCATCTCTGGGCTACCGTGGTGGGCACGCAGGTTTATGCGCTGCGTCAGGGAAGCAGGCCGTTTTGCATCGCGCAGAACTGGCAGCTTGTCTTCTCTCAATCGGCGCGTTGCACGGAGGCGCAAATCAGCGCCGCTCATGGACGCTATCTTGTTTCAGCGGTGCCGAAAGGGGGGCTGGTCAGTGCGGCCAATGTCGCGGGTTTGTATTTTTATCCGCAAGGGGCCGTGAAGTAAGCGAATCGCTGCTTGGGTGAGGGTGCTGCTGTCGAATTTCAACGACTTCTGCGTGCGCAAAAACACAAGCGCACGCACACGCAGAAGCACAGACAGATATCCGGGGTTACGCCTGCGCAAACCCCTGCGGATTCGCCGACTGCCACCGCCAGTGATCCGCACACATCCTCTCGATCCCGAACTCAGCGCGCCACCCGAGTACATTCAACGCCGCCGCCGGATCCGCAAAACACGAGGCCACATCACCTGGCCGCCGCGCCACGATTTCATAAGGCACGGGGCGCCCCGAAGCCTTCTCGAACGCTTTGACGACGTCGATCACGCTATACCCCTGGCCCGTCCCAAGATTCACCACCAGACTGGCATCGCGCTTAACCAGTGCATCCAGTGCCGCCAGATGCCCGCGTGCCAGGTCCACAACGTGGATGTAGTCCCGCACGCCGGTGCCATCCGGTGTCTCATAGTCGCCACCGAACACTCGCAGCTTTTCCAGCTTGCCGACCGCTACCTGCGCCACATAAGGCATCAGGTTATTCGGAATACCGGCGGGATCTTCGCCAATCAACCCGCTCTCATGCGCGCCAACCGGATTGAAATAGCGCAGCGTCGCAATCCGCCAGGACGCATCCGCCACTTCCAGATCACGCAATACCTGTTCGGCAATCAGCTTCGACTGCCCATAAGGATTGGTTGCCGACAGCGGAAACGATTCATCGATCGGTGAGCTCTTCGGCACGCCATACACCGTTGCCGATGAGCTGAACACGAACTGCTTCACGTTGCGATCGCGCATCACGCCGAGCAGCGTCAGCAAACTGCCGACGTTATTGCTGTAGTACTCAATCGGCTTGGCGACCGACTCGCCCACCGCCTTCAGCGCGGCAAAGTGAATCGCGCCGGTGATCGGGTGTGCGTCGAAAATACGGTTGAGCGCCGCTTCATCTCGCGCGTCGGCCTCGTAGAAGCTCACGGCCTTGCCGGTGATTTTCTCCACGCGCCGCAGCGATTCGCGGTTGCTGTTCACGAGATTGTCGATTACCACGACGTCGTAACCGCCGTTGAGCAGTTCGACACATGTGTGCGAGCCGATAAATCCTGCACCGCCCGTTACCAGAATCGTACCCTTCGTGGTCATGCTGTTGCTCCGTTAAAGTAAAACGCCCGTCATTTTCTGCACCAGGTCTTTATACGTTTCGACGACCACGCGCTCGTCGAATTCTTCCGCGACTTTCTGTCGGCCGCGTTCAGCCATTGCACGGCGCTCGGCGCCGCTCATGTCGAGCATCTGCGCGAGCTTCTGCGCGAGACTCGCGGCATTGCGCACTTCGCACAGCAATCCATTGACGCCGTCCGCCACCACTTCACGGCAGCCGGGCACATCCGTCGTAACAATCGGCCGGCCCATTGCCGATGCTTCCATCAGCGTGCGCGGCACGCCTTCGCGATAGGAGGGCAGGACGACGCAGTCCGCATCGGCGATAAACGGCCGCACGTCGTGTGCCTCACCAAGATACTCGATGATGCCTTCCTGCTCCCACGCGGCCACTTCTTCGCGCGTGATCGCGCTCGGGTTGTCGACGCCAACCGGACCGAGCAATTGGAACCGCGCCTGAGGATAACGTTCACGCAAGCGCCGCGCGGCTTCGACATATTCGGCCACGCCCTTGTCCCACAAGAGCCGCCCGATCAGCACAAACTTGAATTCCGCCCGCTCCGGCAGCGGCGTGAAGGTGAATTGTTCGAGATCGACGCCTTCGCCATGCAGCAGACGCGCACGTTCAGGATGCACCAACAAATTCTGCTCGACAAACGCGGCCTGGTCGTCGCGATTCAGAAACCAGATTTCGCGCGGGAAGCGGAAGGCGAAACGGTACAGTTTTTTGGCGACTTGCGCAGCGCGGCTCTGCTGGATGAACACGTAACCGAGCCCGGTCGTCACCGCCACCGACTGCACGCCCGCCAGTTTTGCGGCGACCGAGCCGTAAATGTTCGGCTTGATCGTGTAGTGGAACACAACGTGCGGGCGGATGCTTCGATACAAACGATACAACGACAAAAGTGTGCGCAGGTCCTCGCGCGGACTGGTGCCTTTGGACGCCACCGGCAATTCGATGCAGCGACAACCCATCGCGGTGAGCAGTTCGAACGTGCGGTCGCGCGGCGCGAGCACCGTCACGTCCACGCCGCGCCCAACCAGCATGCGGATCAGTCCTTGCCGATAGGTATAGATTGCCCAGGCGGTGTTACAGACGAGTGTAATGCGCAGCGCGGGCGTCGATTTAAAGGCAGGCTTCATGCGGGAACGGGCTCGACGGTGGATAACGGGGTGAATGACGGCATGAATGACGGCGTAGGAATCAATGGCCCGCACGCGGCGCGAGCAGCGTGCGTTTGACCCGCTGCAAGGCGCGGTAAGGCGTCACGAAGTGCAGCAGGTTTTTGGCGAGACCCAGCCAGTCGTACAGATTGGTGACGTTGAAGTAACGCAGTTGCAGCCGCAGCGTCGAGCTGACCTGGCGGCGCCGTTTGGTCGCGCTGATGCCGCCTTCGTTCAGTTCGTAGTAGAGCCCGAGTTCCGGCAGATTCGCGCAGTCGTAGCGCGCCATCAGACGCACGAACAGATCGAGGTCTTCAGCGGAAGGATAGGCTGCGCGATAGTTACCGACCGCGCGAACCGCGTCAACGCGCAGCATCATTGAAGGATGCGCGAGGCATGAGCGGAAGAAGCGCAGACGGCGGATCTCGTTCGGCTCCGCAGGCGGCGTCAGCATGAAAAGCGGCTTGCCTTCACGCGTGACGACCTGCGTCCACATGCCGAGGCCGGCCACTTGTGGATGCAACTCCATGAACTCGCGCTGTTTGGCGAGGCGCTGCGGCACGCTGCGGTCGCCCGCGTCAATGCGTGCTGCGTAGCGAAAGCCGCGCTGCGCAAGGGCGTCGATGCCGGTTTGCAGCGCGCGCTCGATGCCGCCGTTTTGCGGCATGCGCAGCACTTCGATCTGCATGTTGGGAATTGCCGGCGCGACGATCGGCGGCGTGCTGCCGTCGTCGACAATCAATACGTGGATCAGCGCGTTCTCGCTGAATGAGGCGAGCGTGAGATCGACGTCAGCCTGACCGTTGTACGCGGGCATCAGCACGGCGACGTCGTCGAGAGAATGCGCTGTGGCGGATGAATTCGTCATGGGCGCAATTTGAAACGAATGTAATAAAGATTAACTGACGCGGCGGCGAGATAACCGGCCGCGAGGCCGACCAGCGCACCGTAAGCGCCAAGCCGGGGAATCGCCAGCAGATTGACCACGAACGCAACGGCCAGCGCCAGCAGCCACTTCGAGAGCAACACGAATTTGGCCTGATATTTCAGCACGATCAGATTGCCGATCGCTTCGATGCCGGCCGGCACGGAAAGCCACACGGCCCAGCGGAAAATCTCGATGGCGCCTTCAAAATCCGGTCCGAACACGCGGCGGATGATGAAACCCGCCAGCAAATCCAGTACGATCGCGCCGCTCACCATCAGCGCGGCGGTCATGGCGGTCAGTCGCCACACGTTGCGGCGCAATTGCGCGGCGTCCTGCACGCGGTAGACAAAGGCGGGTGCAATCGTCTGCGCCAGCATCAGCGCGAGCGTGATCCAGTTTTCGTTCAGTTGCTGCGCGGCGGAATAGCGCCCGAGATCGGCGAAGGAAATGGCCCGCTCAAGCATCAACCGGTCCAGTTTCAGGAAAAGATACATACAGATCAGCCCGATCCAGAACACCGTGCCCGCGGTCGCAAAGTGCTTGAAGAGCGAACGATCGAGATGCCAGCCGAGCTTGCCGCCATGTCGGCGGGTGTAATAGATCAGCAGAACCGCGCCAATGAGCGCCGATTCCGCGGCCCACAGCCAGCCAAAGCGCGCGGGCGCGGCCAGCGCGCGCACCATCAGATAGACGACGCCGGCTTTCAGCACCGCGGTGCTCATGCTGGTGAGCAACTGCGGCTTGCTGTAGGTCATGCTTTGCAGCCACGCATTGATCACGCCGACGAACGGCTCGCGAAACAGCATAGTCACTGCGAGGCCGGCGAGCATGGCGCCCACCAGCGGGTCGAAGAAGTGCAGCGCAATGCCGAGCCACGTGAGCAGCAGCGCCGCGACGGACACCGAAAAGCGCAGCGCGAAGGCGCTGCCGAGCACCGTGCCCAGCTGGGTGGGCGGCCGGCCGACGATGGTGGGAACCAGAATTTCCGCTCCGCACACCCAGGTGATCGGCGAGAGCACCAGCAGCAGCGTGTTCGCGTACTGCCATTTACCGAAGGTGTCAGGCCCGAAGTAGCGCGCCAGCATGCCGCTGATCGCGATCGCCACGCCGATTTGCGTGAGCCGCTCCAGCCCGAGCCAGACGATGTTGGTGAAGGCTCGCGTGACGTCGGGATTGGCGAAGCGTTTGAGCGTCAGCATCCGGTGGACACTCGCCCATGCGCTTGCACGTGTTGCCGGTGTTGTGAGCGGCGCGCAACGTGCGTCAGGGCGCAATGTGTAACAGCCCACCTGGCCGACTGTCGCGGCAACATTGCAAAAGCAGGGCGTCTAAGCATTAGAATGGGTGTCTATTAGGGCATGTCCGAAAGGCGCAATTATAAGTTGGAACCGGATCGCTTCCGGCAAGGGCGCATCGCTCGGTTTAACAGGTAGTTTTACCGATCCCTCGGCTATACGCCGGTCAAATTTTTCCATTGCACGCAAGTGAGCCAACATGATCTCCAAATCTATTTTCAAGGCGTATGACATTCGCGGTGTGATCGGCAAGACGCTCGACACTGACGCAGCGCGTTCGATCGGTCTCGCTTTTGGCAGCGAAGTGCGGGCGCAAGGCGGCGACGCCGTAGTGGTGGCGCGTGACGGCCGCCTCTCGGGTCCCGATCTGATCCAGGCGCTATCGGACGGTCTGCGTGCAGCCGGCGTCGACGTGGTCAACGTCGGCATGGTGCCGACGCCGGTCGGCTACTTCGCGGCCAATGTGCCGTTGCAACTCGACGGTGGCGAGCGCCGCGTCGATTCGTGCATCGTCGTGACGGGTAGCCATAATCCGCCTGACTACAACGGCTTCAAGATGGTCCTGCGCGGCGCGGCCATTTACGGCGAGCAGATCCTCGCGCTGCATCAGCGCATCGTCGACGAAAACTTCTCTGAAGGCAGCGGCACGTACACCGAGTACGACATCGCCGACGCCTATCTGGATCGCATCACCAGCGACGTCAAGCTCGCACGTCCGATCAAGATCGTGGTCGACACCGGCAACGGTGTGGCAGGCGGCCTCGCGCCGAAGCTCTTCAAGAAGCTCGGCTGCGAACTGGTCGAACTGTTCACCGAAATCGACGGCAACTTCCCGAACCATCACCCGGACCCGGCTCACCCGGAAAACCTCCAGGACGTGATCCGCGCGCTGAAGGAAACGGATGCTGAAATCGGTTTCGCCTTCGACGGCGACGGTGACCGCCTCGGCGTTGTCACCAAAGATGGCCAGATCATCTATCCGGACCGCCAGCTGATGCTGTTCGCCGAAGAAGTGCTGTCGCGCAACAAGGGCGCGCAGATCATTTACGACGTGAAGTGCACGCGCAATCTGGGCAAGTGGATCAAGGAGAAGGGCGGCGAACCGCTGATGTGGAAGACCGGCCACTCGCTGGTCAAGGCGAAGCTGCGCGAAACCGGTGCGCCGCTGGCAGGCGAAATGAGCGGCCACGTGTTCTTCAAGGACCGCTGGTACGGTTTCGACGACGGCCTGTACACCGGCGCGCGTCTCCTGGAAATCCTTACGCGTGTGGCGGATCCGAGCAAGCTGCTCAACTCGCTGCCGAACTCGAATTCCACGCCGGAACTGCAATTGAAGCTCGAAGAAGGCGAAAACTTCGAACTGATCGCGCGTTTGCAGCAAAACGCGAAGTTCACGGGCGCGGACGACGTTGTGAAGATCGACGGCCTGCGCGTGGAGTATCCGGACGGCTTCGGCCTCGCGCGTTCGTCGAACACCACCCCGGTCGTGGTCATGCGCTTTGAAGCCGATAGCGACGCAGCGCTCAAGCGCATCCAGGAAGACTTCCGCCGCGTAATCATGGCCGAGAAGCCGGACGCGAAGCTGCCGTTCTAAAAGCTCCAGCGGCGGCGCGGTTCTTCGTGAACCGCGGTTGCCGTCGAACGCGGCGCGGGTTTCAGTTACCGCGCCGCGTTTTTTCATGCCATTTACCCGTGTCGCGATAGAATTGCCGTCCTCACCCCCTCGGGGGACCTGGCGCGAAGCGACAGGTTGGGGGCTCTCTCAACGCACTTCGGGCCGGATAGCCGGTTTTCCCACACTTGAGCGTGCAAAAGATACTAATCGTGAGGGTGTCGTCATTGGGCGACGTCGTTCACAACATGCCGGTAATCGCCGACATCCGGCGCCGCCATCCCGAGGCCCAGATCGACTGGCTCGTCGAGGAAAGCTTCGTGGGGCTCGTGGAGCTCGTCAGCGGCGTGCGGCGGGCGATTCCCGTGTCGCTGCGGCGCTGGCGCAAGCGCATCCTCTCGGTCGACAACTGGCGCGAGATCGGCGCGTTTCGCCGCGCGCTCGCCGCCGAAAACTACGACCTCGTGATCGACTGCCAGGGGCTCATCAAGACCGCGTGGGTCGCGAGCCTGGCGCGCGGGCCGCTGGTAGGCCTCGCGAACCGTACCGACGGCGCGGGCTTCGAATGGCCGGTGCGCTTCTTCTACGACAAGCGCGTGCCGATCGAGCCGCGCACCCATGTGGTCGAGCGTACGCGCCAATTGGTGGCCGCCGCGCTGGACGACCCGCAGCCACAACCCACCGACGAAATCGACTTCGGCATCGACACCGGGCGCGCGGCGCTGGCCTTGTCGGAGGCGAATCTGAATCTGCCGGTGCCTTACGTGGTGTTCGTGCACGCCACCTCGCGCGCCGACAAGCAGTGGCCCGACACCGCGTGGATCGAGCTTGGACAGTCTTTGGTGCGGCGCGGCGCCTCGATCGTGCTGCCGTGGGGCAGCGAGGAAGAGCGCGTCACCAGCGAGCGCCTGGCGAAGGAATTCGGCGGGGCTGCGATCGTGCCGCCCAGGCTCTCGTTGCCGGCGGTGGTCGGCCTGATCGACGGCGCCGCCGCGACAGTCGGCGTTGACACAGGTCTAGTTCACATTGCGGCGGCGCTGAAGCGGCCGACGGTCGAGTTGTACAATTTCGCCACCGCGTGGCGCACTGGCGGCTACTGGTCGCCGAACGTTGTCAATCTCGGCACGGCTGGCAAGCCGCCCACGCTGCAAGAGGTCAAGTCGGCGTTGGCCGGATTTGGCCTGCTCTAATGTCGTAACGCTGTAATGCGGTGTGCTTCGCCTTACGCTCCATCCGTTTTCAAGGGCGACCATGAACGAAACCCAGATCATTGAAGTAGCGAACGCCGATTGGCACGGACGCAATCTGTCCGTGCCGCGCGAGACGCTGCTGGCCGGCGTCGAACGCGGCAAGGTGCTGTATTTCCCGAATCTGCGCTTTGCCATCGAAGGCGGCGAACAGGCCTTGCTCGATCCCGCATTTGCCGATCCGAGCCGCAAGAACATCAGTCTCGAGCCGAATGGCGGCGCGCTGCATGGCGTGGCTGGCGACGCGGTTACGCAATCGGCGGTGCGCGCGTTGATCGCGCGTTATCAGGCCAATGCGCGCACCCTGGTCGATGGACTCTTTCCCGAATACAACAGCAAGTTGCGCGTCGCGCCGACGAGCCTGCGGCTGCATCAGGTGGAAGGGCGCGAGACGTCCTGGCGTAAGGACGACAGCCGTCTGCATGTCGATGCCTTTCCGTCGCGGCCGAATTACGGCGAGCGCATTCTGCGCGTGTTCACCAACGTGAATCCGCATGGCGCGCCGCGCGTGTGGCGCGTTGGCGAACCGTTCGAGGATATGGCCAAACGCTTCCTGCCGCGTATCAAACCGCAGATGCCTGGCGCGGCGTGGCTGCTGAATCTGCTGCATGTGACCAAATCGCCGCGCAGCGAATACGACCATTTGATGCTGAATCTGCACGACGGCATGAAGGCCGATCTCGAGTATCAGAAGTCGAGCCCGCAGGAGACCATGCCGTTTCCGCCGGGCAGCGTCTGGGTGTGTTTCTCCGACCAGACTTCGCATGCAGTGATGTCCGGCCAGTTCATGCTGGAGCAGACCTTCTTCCTGCCGGTCAAGGCGATGGCGCAGCCGGACTGCGCGCCGCTCGGCATTCTCGAGCGCCTGAAGGGCAGGGCTCTCGTTTGAGCGCCGCTGTCTGGTTCGATCACGCGGTGAAACGCGCGCTTGCATTCGGATTCGCGCTCGGGCGTGCGGAGTCCCGATGCTGAGGGCGATTTATAACGCGCTCTGGTGGATCGTCGCGCCGCTTGCCGTGCTGCGTTTGCTGATCCGTTCGCGCAAGGAGCGTGGCTATCGTGAGCATATCGCCGAACGGTTCGGTTACTCGCGTGGCCGGTTGCCGGAAGACAATGCACCGCTGATCTGGGTGCATGCGGTGTCGGTGGGCGAGACGCGCGCTGCGCAACCGCTGATCGATGCGCTGATCAAGGCGCGTCCCGACGCGCGGATTCTTCTCACCCATATGACGCCGAGTGGCCGCGCCACCGGCGAGCAGATTTTCGGCGACCGCGTATTGCGGAGCTATCTGCCGTACGACATGCCGCATGCGGTACGGCGGTTTTTGCGGGCTTGGCGGCCGTCGCTCGGTCTGGTGATGGAAACCGAAGTGTGGCCCACGCTGATCGACGAATGTCGTCGCGCGGATGTGCCGTTGGTGCTGACCAACGCGCGGATGTCGGCGCGTTCGTACAAGCGCGCGGCCAAGTTCGGTCATGCGACCAAAGACGTGTTCGGCGGCTTTGCGCGAGTGCTGGCGCAGAGTCCGGCGGATGCCGAGCGGCTCACTGCACTCGGTGCGCGTAATGTCGCGGTGCTCGGCAATTTGAAGTTCGATATGAGCACGCCGCCTGAGCTGGCGGCGCGTGGCCATGCATGGCGTGCGGCGATCGGCACGCGGCCGGTGTGGGTCGCGGCGAGTACGCGTGAAGGCGAAGAGGAGTTGGTGCTGCAGGCATTCGCGGCGCTGGGTATCGAGGATGCGTTGCTGATTCTGGTGCCGCGTCATCCGCAACGGTTTAATGAAGTGGCGGGGCTGGTCGAGAAGGCTGGTTTGCGTCTTGAGCGGCGCTCGACCTGGGCGCCTGCTGCGACGGTGGCATCGGCTGCTGCTTCAGCTGTAGGCGGCGGGGTGCCTGCTTTGCCTTCTGACGTCAACGTGCTGCTCGGTGATTCGATGGGCGAGTTGGGCGCTTACTATGCCGCCTCGGATCTGGCGTTTATCGGCGGGAGTTTGCTGCCGCTGGGTGGGCAGAATCTGATCGAGGCCTGTGCGGTTGGGGTGCCGGTGCTGATCGGGCCGCATGTGTTCAACTTCACGCAAGCCACAGCGGATGCGGTCGCGGCGGGCGCGGCGGTTCAGGTGCAGGATCCGGCTGATCTGGCGCGGGCGCTGCGCGAGCTATTCGGAGACAAAGCGAGGCGGCTCGCGATGGGCGGCGCGGCTTCGGCGTTTGCCGCGCGCCATCGTGGCGCGACGGCGCGGACGGTGGATGTGTTGATGGCGGTGTTGCCGGAGTGAGGGGATGGGCGCGGAAGCGCCCTGACTTCAAAGCTTCAAAGCGTTGAAGCGCGCCGCTCTGGCATCAAGCCTTCAACAACCCCTTCTTCTCGATAAACTTCACCACCACATCCAGTCCGTCGAGCGCCTTCAGATTGCACATCACGAAGGGACGCTCGCCGCGCATCTTCTTCGCGTCAGAAGCCATCACCTCCAGATTCGCGCCGACCATCGGTGCGAGATCGGTCTTGTTGATCACAAGCAGATCCGACTTCGTAATGCCTGGGCCGCCTTTGCGCGGAATCTTCTCGCCGCCGGCTACGTCGATCACGTAGATCGTCAGGTCTGACAGTTCTGGGCTGAAGGTTGCCGCGAGGTTATCGCCGCCCGATTCAATGAACACGATGTCCGCATCAGGAAAGCGCGTCAGCATGCGGTCGACGGCTTCGAGATTGATCGACGCGTCTTCGCGGATCGCCGTGTGCGGGCAGCCGCCTGTTTCCACGCCCATGATCCGCTCGGCCGGCAGCGCGCCCGCTACGGTCAACAGACGCTGATCTTCCTTCGTATAGATGTCGTTGGTGATCGCGACGAGGTCGTACTGTTCGCGCATCGCCTTGCAGAGCATTTCGAGCAACGTGGTCTTGCCCGAGCCGACGGGGCCGCCAACGCCTACGCGTAGCGGCGGCAGTTTCTTGGTGCGGACAGACGAGTGAGCGGGGTGATGAGGTGCGTTCATGATCGATCTTCTTATGAGCGAAAGAGCCGCGAATACTGCGACTCGTGACGCGCCGAGAGAATGCCCAATTGCGGCGCGAAGGTGTTGATGTTGTCGGGTGAGGTGGCCAAGGCTCGCGTGACGGCGGCGTCGATCGGCTCGCGTAACGCGACGATGATGCGTTGACCCGCGAGTTGGCCAAGCGGCACGGCCTTCAATGCGGCAGCGGCCTGGTTTTCTACCCAGCTGAATGCGTAGGCCGCAAGAACTGCGTCAGGCGCTGCATCGTGCGCGAAAGCGGCGAAGGCGAAAGCCGTAGGTTGGGCCAGGGGCTTGAGCGATGCCAAGGTCGTACGCCGTTCTGCGTCGCCCCATTCGAGCGACACGCACAACTGACGCAGCGACCAACCCATCTGTTCGGTTTCGCGTCTGAGTTCGGCGGACTCACGGCTTGCCAGGAATTCGCTGTTTGCTTCCTTCAAGCCATCTGCGTCGTGCGCGCGCCAGCGTTCCATCTGATGCGCGAGAAACGGCAACTCGCAACGCGCGAGCACGTCGGTTAGACCGCTCGCGATCCAGTCGCGTGCGGAATCGGCGTCGGCGATGAGTTGCGCTTCGATCGCCGCTTCGAGACCCTGCGAGTAGCTGAACGCGCCGATCGGCAATGCCGGCGACGCGAGATGCAGCAGCGCTGTGAGTTCAGCGATGCGCATGGTGATGATGCCCGTGGCCGCACGATTCGTCGTGGACGTGATCGTCGTCTTTGGGGTCGTGCGAATGGTCGTGACCGTGGTCATGGTCATGCGAGTGACCGTGCGCGTGGCTATGGCCGTGCTCATGACCATGCTCATGATCGTGCGAATGCTCATGCCCATGATGTTCGCCGAACACCTGCTGGGCTAAGGCATAGTCTTCAGCGAAGGTTTCGTCGTGACCATGCTTGTGACCACCGCCATACGCGCCCGATTCCGGCTGGAACGGCATCGACACCTGATCCACGCTTGCACCGATGCGCTTCAGCATATCGGCTAACACCGGATCATATTCGAGCTTCAGATAATCCGCGCCGACTTCGACCGGCGTATGACGATTGCCGAGGTGATAAGCGGCGCGCGTCAAAGTCAGCGCATCTTTCGCGCGGACAACCAGCACGGCTTCAGGGGCAGCGACCACGCGCACCAAACCACCATCATCAGCGACCAGAACATCGCCGTCGCGCAGCACAGTGCCGCGCGGCAACAGCAATGCGATTTCCTCGCCGTTATCCAGCGTTGCCGCGAGGCGGCTCTTACGGCGGTCATCGAAAGCGAGCGTCAAAGTCGGCGCGCGCTTCACCAGAACAGGTGCGAGCTTCAGATGCGGCGCAATCAGTTTGTCGATAGTGCGCATGGTTTAGAACAGGAAGTAACGTTGTGCCATCGGCAGTACAGTGGCTGGTTCGCAGGTCAGCAACTGACCATCGGCGATAACCTGATACGTCTCAGGATCGACGCTGATCGCCGGACGCCACGCGTTGTGAATCATGTCCGCCTTCGTGATCTTGCGGCAGTTCTTCACAGCCACGATACGCTTGTTCAGACCATAACGTTCGCCGACACCTGCATCCGCAGCCATCTGCGAAACGAAGGTCAATGAAGTGCGTCCCAACGCACCGCCACGCGTCGCGAACATCTCGCGATAGTGGACCGGTTGCGGCGTCGGAATCGACGCGTTCGGGTCACCCATCTGCGCCATCGCGATCATGCCGCCCTTCAGAATCAGCGACGGTTTGATGCCGAAAAACGCTGGCTCCCAGAACACCAGATCGGCCCATTTGCCCGGCTCGATCGAGCCGACTTCATGCGAAATACCGTGCGTGATGGCCGGGTTGATCGTGTACTTGGCGACATAACGTTTTGCGCGGAAATTGTCGTGTCGCGCATCGTCTTCAGGCAGCGCGCCGCGTTGCACCTTCATCTTGTGCGCGGTCTGCCACGTGCGGATAATCACTTCGCCTACACGCCCCATCGCCTGCGAATCCGACGACAGCATCGACAACGCGCCGAGGTCGTGCAGGATGTCTTCGGCAGCAATGGTTTCGCGACGAATGCGCGACTCGGCAAACGCGATGTCTTCCGCAATCGACGGGTCCAGGTGATGGCACACCATCAGCATGTCGAGATGCTCTTCGAGCGTGTTGACGGTGTACGGACGCGTCGGATTGGTGGAGGAAGGCAGCACGTTCGCTTCGCCGCACACCTTGATGATGTCCGGTGCGTGGCCACCGCCTGCGCCTTCCGTGTGATACGTGTGGATCGTGCGGCCCTTGAACGCGGCCACGGTCGCTTCCACAAAACCGGCTTCGTTCAGCGTATCCGTGTGGATTGCGACCTGCGTGTCGGTATCGTCGGCAACAGAGAGGCAATTGTCGATTGCAGCCGGCGTCGTACCCCAGTCTTCGTGCAGCTTCAAACCGATTGCACCCGCGGCGATCTGTTCAAGCGCGGGTTGCGGCTGGCTCACATTGCCCTTACCGAGAAAGCCGAGATTCATCGGATAACCATCGGCCGCTTGCAGCATGCGTTCGAGATGCCACGGACCCGGCGTGCAAGTCGTCGCGTTCGTGCCCGTTGCCGGACCCGTGCCGCCGCCGAGCATCGTCGTCACGCCGCTCGCCAGTGCTTCTTCGATTTGCTGCGGGCTGATGAAGTGAATGTGCGTATCGATGCCGCCCGCCGTCACGATCAGGCCTTCGCCGGCGATCACTTCAGTGGACGCGCCGATCGCGATCGTCACGTTCGGTTGAATGTCGGGATTGCCCGCTTTGCCGATCGCGGCGATGCGGCCGTTCTTGATGCCGATGTCGGCCTTGACGATGCCCCAGTGATCGAGAATCAGCGCGTTCGTCACGACGGTATCGACCACGTCGGCATGCACGCGTTGCGACTGGCCCATGCCGTCGCGAATCACTTTGCCGCCGCCGAATTTCACTTCTTCGCCGTAAGTCGTGAAGTCGCGTTCGACTTCGATCAGCAACTCGGTATCGGCGAGGCGCACGCGGTCGCCGGTGGTGGGGCCGAACATTTCCGCGTATGCGCGGCGGCCGATGCGTAATGTCATGGTGTGGGTCCGGAAATGAGCAGGGTGGTCAAAGCAAGCGTGCGCGATTGGCGCATCAGAGCTTGCCCATCACCTTGCCGTTGAAGCCGTAGACGACGCGGTCGCCCGCCAGTTCGACCAGTTCGACAGTGCGTTCCTGGCCGGGCTCGAAGCGCACGGCGGTGCCCGCTGCGATGTTGAGCCGGAAGCCGCGTGCCGCTTCACGATCGAAGGAGAGCGCCTCATTCACTTCATAGAAGTGATAGTGCGAGCCGATCTGCACCGGACGGTCGCCGGTATTCGACACGACCACCGTGACGGTGGCGCGGCCCGCGTTGAGTTCGTGTTCGCCGTCGTCGATGAGGAGTTCGCCGGGAATCATGGGGCTGCCTTGCGTGATTAGGGGATCGGGTGATGAACGGTGACGAGCTTGGTGCCGTCGGGGAACGTGGCTTCGACCTGGATGTCGGGGATCATTTCCGGCACGCCTTCCATCACGTCGGCGCGCGTCAGCAGCGTGGTGCCGTAGTGCATGACCTCGGCGACGGTCTTGCCGTCACGGGCCGCTTCCATCAGCGCGGCGGTGATGAACGCGATCGCTTCCGGGTAATTCAGTTTGAGGCCGCGAGCGCGGCGCCGTTCGGCGAGCAGCGCGGCGGTGAAGATCAGCAGCTTGTCCTTCTCGCGAGGTGTCAGCTTCATCGGATGTCAGGTTGGGTTACGCCTGTCCCGGTGAGGACAGGCGTTGGATGCGATCGAGGTGGCGCTTCGTTGTGCGCCGTCGCGGCCGCATCGAAATGCGACGCGAAACAAACCGCGACAAGCTTACTGCCAGATCAGCTTACAAAGATATCAAGCTGGATTAACGACCCGCTTACAGATTGGCGGGCAAGGGCGCGCCGAACCACTTCTTCGACATTGTGTTGAGCGTGCCGTCCGCCTTCGCTTGGGCGATGGCGGCGTTGACCTTCGCCTGGAGCCGGCTTTCATTCTTGTTCATGCCGACGAAACATGGCGAATCCTTTATAACGAACTTAGGTTCCGGACGGCGCGGCGGATTCTTCGCATTGATCGCGGCGGCAACGATATTACCGGCAGCAATCAACTGCACCTGGCCCGAGAGAAACGCGGCGATGGTCGCGTTGTTGTCTTCGAAGCGTTTGATGGTGGCGTTCGGCGCCATTTGCGTGAGACCGATTTCTTCGAGCGCGCCGCGCGTGGCGCCCACCGTCTTGCCGGTGAGATCGGCGGGGCCGGTGACCTTGATGTCGGCGGGACCGAACACGCCCTGGTAATACGGCGCATAGGCCGTCGAAAAGTCGATGACCTTGTCGCGCTCAGGCGTTTTGCCGAGCGACGAGATCACCAGATCGACCTTACCCGTTTGCAGATACGGAATGCGGTTCGCGCTATTCACCGGCACGAGTTCGAGCTTCACGTTCATCGACTTCGCGAGCATCGCGGCCGTATCGATGTCATAACCCTGCGGCTTCATATCCGCGCCGACCGAACCGAAGGGCGGATAGTCTTCCGGAACTGCGACTTTCAGCACGCCGGCTTTGGCGATGTTGTCGAGCGTATCTGCGTGGGCGGCGGGCGCAGTGATGGCGAGGACAGGCGAGAGCAGCAGTGCGGCGAGCCAGGCGCGACGCGCAGGGCGAAGGGTCGATCGGGTCATGTTAGGCGAGCGGTGGCGGCGGGTGGTCGGCTGCAGTCAGGACGCGGCAGCATCGTGGGGGACTCTACGCAAGGTATGTGCCATGGCGGTGCAGCATGGCTTGGCGAGGTGACAGATGCAGTGGCGCACCGATTTGGAGCGGTCGGCTGCGCCAGATTGGTGCTTGCGATGTCTTACGAAGGTGAAAGGCGCGCTCGCGCTGCGAGGCGCCTTTGCTGATAAGCGGATCAGGTCGACCAGATTCGAAGCGGCACAGCCTCAACCCGATGCACAACGGGCCGCAACTGAAGCCAGCACTTCGTCAAAGCACGCTGCAGCGTCTCCATAGACCGCGAAACCGCCCGCACGAGCAAAACCCCTTCAGTCACACAGGAAGCCGCCGCCCGCAACGAATCGTCAAACGGTAGCTGGGCAGTGAGCGTTTCAGCGAGCGCGTCGTCGCAGGCTGCGCCGACCGCCCAGAGCGTCCCATACGCAGGAAACGCGGCAAGGCCTTGCGCCGCATCGCGCAATGAATCTTCCGCGCTGAGGCTTGCGCGTTCGAGCCACAGCGCCTCGCCATTCGCCCCAACGATCCGCGATACGGCTCGCAACTGCCCATTTGACCATCGCTCACCAGCCGCTTGCCGCCCGAGCTGGGTCGCATCCCACCCAATCGCGGTAGCGCCTTCGCCAAGCGTCAGCGAAAAATCCAGCATCGCATTGGCGTGATCGAAAACGATATTGTTCTGCGGCAGCCAGTCGAGCTTCGCCTGCGGGCCGACACGCACCGCAATATTCTGTCGTGCCGCACGGCCATTGGACTTGTACCACTTGGTTGCGCCGGGCGTCGTGATCACGGCGTGCGCGTTGTCGCCGACATCCACGTCGATATCGAGTTGGTCGCCGCCCGCGATCCCGCCCGGCGGATGCACGATCACTGCGTGGCAGATCGCATGGCCTTCCGGATAGAGCGGCCGCTGCACGCGCAACGGCCCGTCATGCAGCCGATGCTTGAGCGTGGTCCGTTCGCCGTCTTTGACGAAGCCGAGTTCGAGGCGCGCGCGCCATTGCGAGTGTGCCGTGGGTTGCGCGGTGGCGAGTGCAGCGTGGTTTTCGTGAAGCGACATGCGAATGAATGAGCGGCTGGGAGCTGCATTGGGCACAGTAGCGAACGCAGCAATGGACGCAGCAACAGACGCGTCAATTCGCAGCGTGCCCGCACGTGTTAGGCAACGACGAGCCGCGTTGCCACAGGATGCGGCGAGAATAGCACGCTGCGCTGTTTGTACTGTTTGAGTCGCTCAGACAGCGATCAATGCACGTACGCCATCCGTATCCATGTTGGCGCCTTCACCGCCCGCGACGATTTCGCCACGGCTCATCACCCAATACCGATCGGCGATTTCCTTGGCGAAGTCGTAATACTGTTCGACGAGCAGCACAGTCATGCCCATTTCTTCGACCAACTGACGCAGCGTGCGGCCAATGTCCTGAATGATCGAGGGCTGGATGCCTTCGGTGGGTTCATCGAGGATCAGCAATTGTGGATCGCTCATTAGCGCGCGGCCGATCGCAAGTTGCTGTTGCTGGCCGCCGGAGAGGTCGCCGCCGCGGCGGCTGCGCATGTCCTTCAGGACGGGGAAGAGTTCGTAAATGCGATCCGGGATTTTCTTCGGGGCTTTTTTGCTTGCAGCACCGACCAACAGATTTTCTTCGACGGTTAGGCGGGGAAAGATGTCACGGCCTTGCGGAACGTAGGCGAGGCCTTTCTCTACGCGCGAGTAAGTCGGCAGCTTGGTGATCGGTGCGCCGCGCCAGGCAATCGAACCGCTCCTTGTTTGGACGACGCCCATCAGGCATCGAAGCAAGGTTGTTTTGCCCACACCATTGCGACCCAGGAGCACGGTGAGCTTGCCGTCGGGCACGGTGAGTTTCACATCACGAAGAATGTGGCTGCCGCCGTAGTACTGGTTGAGGTTTTCTACTTCTAGCATGTCGGTCGATCCTTGAATTCTGGTGGCTTGCTGCGGCCGTGGTTTGATTGCGGCCATTACCGCCCGAGATAAGACTCGATCACCGTCTCGTCTCTCTTCACCTCATCAAGCGTGCCGTGGGCGAGCACTCGCCCTTCGGCCATCACCGTGACCTTGCCCTTCTCGCCCGATAGCGCCGCGACAAACTCCATATCGTGTTCGACAACCAACATCGAGCAACTCCCACGCAAGTGATTGAGCAGTTCAGCCAGTTGCATGGTCTCGTCATCGGTCATGCCCGCGGCGGGCTCGTCGAGCAGAAGCAATGCCGGTTGCTGCATCAGCAACATGCCGATCTCGAGCCGTTGTTTCTGGCCGTGCGACAACTCGCCTGCAAGCCGCCGTGCTTCACTCTCCAGGCCAATCAAAGCCAACGTCTCTTCAATCCGCGCTTGCGCCTCACGATCCAATCGCGCACGCAAAGAAGCCCACCATCCCTTGTCGGCCTTCATGGCCAGCTCAAGGTTCTCCCACACAGGATGCTGTTCAAAAACAGTCGGCTTCTGAAACTTGCGCCCAATCCCCGCACGCGCAATAGAAGGCTCATTCATCCGCGTCAGATCAATCGACTGCCCCAGAAAAACCTTCCCGGAATCCGGCTCGGTCTTCCCGGTGATGACATCCATCATCGTCGTCTTGCCGGCGCCATTCGGCCCGATGATGCAGCGCAATTCACCCGCGTCGATCGATAGCGTCAGCGCATTCAACGCGCGAAATCCATCGAAACTCACGGTCACGTCTTCGAGGTACAGAATCGTCCCGTGCGAAATATCGATCTCGCCTGGCACCACCGCGTGCCCCATGCTGGCGACACCGCTCAGCGACCGTTCAGCAGGCTCTTCAGGTAATGCAAGATCAGGAACCATCGGGTTTTCGTTCATGAACGGTTCCTCTTGCGCGTGACCATTTCGATCAGCCCCATGATGCCGTTCGGCAACAACAGCGGGACCAGCACGAAAATCAGACCAAGAAAGAACAGCCAGTATTCAGGGAAGTTCGCCGTAAAAAAGCTCTTCGCGCCATTCACCGCGAACGCGCCGATAATCGGTCCGATCAATGTGCCGCGTCCACCCACCGCAACCCAGATCGCCATCTCGATCGAGTTGCCCGGCGACATCTCACCCGGGTTGATAATGCCGACCTGCGGCACATACAACGCGCCCGCGATCCCGCACAAAATGGCGGAGACGGTCCACACGAACAGTTTGTACGCGAGCGGGCTGTAGCCGAGGAACATCAAACGCGTTTCGCCGTCACGTACCGCAGTGACTACGCGGCCGAGCTTCGACGTGACGATTGCCCGCGCGCCGATGAAGGCCAGGATCAGCACCGCGAACGTGATCAGCAGAAGGGCAGTGCGGGTGCCGGGATGCGTAATCGGAAAACCGCCGATACGCTTGAAGTCGGTGAAGCCATTGTTGCCGCCGAAACCCGTTTCGTTGCGGTAGAACAGCAGCATGGCGGCAAACGTCATTGCCTGCGTGATGATCGACAGGTACACGCCCTTCACCCGCGAGCGGAACGTGAAAAAGCCGAACACCCACGCGACCACCGCCGGCACCAACACTACTAGCAGCAACGCGTAACCGAGATGCTGCGTGCCTTCCCAGTACCACGGTAGTTGGTGCCAGTCGAGAAACACCATGAAGTCGGGCAGATCGCTGCCGTATTTGCCTTCGTGGCCGATCGAGCGCATCAGGTACATGCCGATCGCGTAGCCGCCCAATGCAAAGAACAGTGCGTGTCCGAGGCTCAGAATGCCGCAGTAGCCCCACACGAGATCGAGTGCCAGCGCGGCGATCGCATAGCACATGAATTTGCCGGTGATCGTCATCGCGTACGCGGACAGATGGAACGCGCTCGTTTCCGGGACCACCAGCGTGGCGAAGGGCACGCCGAGGCCGAACACGATGATCAGTGCGATCAGCGCAAGCCACGCGCGGCGCGACAGCAACGCAGGGCGTGGCGGCAGGCCGAGCGCGAAGCCGGATTGCGCTTCGCGTGCGGCAACAGCGCCACTGCTCGTTGGGCCGACGTGAGCCGAAGAGGTAGCCGATGTCATCTCATGCCTCCGCGCTACGGCCCTTGAGGGCGAACATGCCCTGCGGACGCTTCTGGATGAACAGCACGATTAGCACGAGCACGGCAATCTTGGCGAGCACCGCGCCCCAGAACGGTTCGATCGCCTTGCTGATCAAGCCGAGACCGAAACCGCCGATTACCGTGCCGGCGAGTTGGCCGACACCGCCGAGCACCACCGCCATGAACGAATCGATGATGTAGCTCTGGCCGAGATCCGGGCCGACATTGCCGATCTGCGACAGCGCGCAGCCACCCAGGCCGGCAATGCCTGCGCCAAACGCGAACGCGTACGAATCGACACGTGCAGTTTTTACGCCGACGCATGCTGCCATCCGCCGGTTTTGCGTGACAGCGCGCACGAACAGGCCCAGGCGGGTTTTAGTCAGGACAGCCCACGCAATCCCGACAACGATCAGCGAAAACGCCAGAATCGCCAGCCGGTTGTACGGGAGGATCAGATTGGGCAGCACGGTCACGCCGCCGCTCATCCAAGCAGGGTTGATCACCTGCACGTTCTGCGCGCCGAACACCATGCGTGTCGCCTGAATCAGAATCAGGCTGACGCCGAAGGTGGTCAGCAGGGTCTCAAGCGGCCGGCCGTACAAATGCTTCAACACCAACCGTTCGAGCACGATGCCGACCAGACCGGCGGCGGCGAATGAGGCCGGCACGGCAAGCAGCGGATACCAGTCGAACGCACCGGGCGCAAAGCGCTGGAACAGATTCTGCACGACATAGGTGGCATACGCGCCGATCATCAGGAACTCGCCGTGCGCCATGTTGATGACGCCAATCAAGCCATACGTGATTGCGAGCCCCAATGCAGCGAGCAGCAGCACGCTGCCGAGCGATAGGCCCGCGAACAGCGTGCCCGCGATCTGGCTGCGGCGCTGGATCGAATCGAGTTCGTCTATGCCGCTTTGCGCAGCGGAACGCACGCGATCGTCCGCTTCGTTGAAGGTGCCGTCAGGCTTCTTCGCGACGAGCGGGCGCAGCAGTTCGTTCATGTCGAGATCGTGCCGCGCGGCGACCAGTTGCACGGCTTCGAGGCGCTTGGCCGGGTCGGCGTCGTGCAATGCGGTCATTGCCCACAACGTGTCGAGGCGCTTCTTCAGCGCCGGGTCGGTTTCCTTCGCACGCGCTGCGTCAACGAGCGGTTTGATCGACGGATCGGGGTTTTGCAGCAGTGCGGTGATGGCGGCGTCGCGCGTGGCGGCGTCGGGTGAATCGAGTTGCAGGCCCGAGAGTGCGCCCGACACTTTCGAGCGCAGCAGGTTGTTCAGGGTGACCGGTTGCGCGTCGCCCGCGGCGACCGTTTTGCCGGTGACGGCGTCGTGTGCCGT
The DNA here is from genome assembly GCF_902859805.1 of Paraburkholderia sediminicola. Lineage (GTDB taxonomy): Bacteria > Pseudomonadota > Gammaproteobacteria > Burkholderiales > Burkholderiaceae > Paraburkholderia > Paraburkholderia sediminicola. Next base: position 97,075 of record NZ_CADIKC010000007.1, read on the forward strand.
GTCGCCGTCTTGCAGCAGCACTGCACCGGAATCGGTGGCGAGCGCGCTGTCTTCGGACAGGGCTTTGAGCACCGCGAGCGATTCTTTGTCGTGGTTGGCAATCAGTTTGTCGATTGCCGCGGATTTCGCATCGAAGTCGTCACCGGCGAGCGGGGCGACATCGGCCGGAGTGAGCGCGAAGGCGGTAAGCGGTGCGCTAACGATAAGCGCGAGCGCGAGACCGCCGATGCTCCGTCGTGCGAATTTCGGAAATGAAAACGCCATGATGGCCTTTGAAGAAAAACCGGCGAGGCGGCACGGCATCGCGGTGATGCCCCGGTGCCACGCCGTTGTCTTGCGTCTTGCAGCGTCGTGTCGGGCAGAGCAGCGGTTCAGCTCCGGCTCTGCCCCAGCTCAGGTTCCGGCTCAGGCAACCCGCGAGCGCTTCAGGAATGCGGGAATCGAACTGACCACGTCCGGCTTGCTCGAATTGCCGGCGATGAACGGGCTCCACGGCTGCGCGCGAACCGCGGTCTTGGTGCGCCACACCACGTTGAACTGGCCGTCGGCACGCACTTCGCCGATCATCACCGGCTTGTGCAGATGGTGATTGCCGTCCATTTCGAGCGTGAAGCCTGACGGCGCTGCGAACGTCTGGCCGACCATCGCCACACGCACCTTGTCCACGTCCGTGCTCTTTGCTTTTTCGACGGCCTGCTTCCACATATGGATGCCGACGAAAGTCGCTTCCATCGGGTCGTTGGTCACGCGCTTGGTGCCGCCCGGCAGGTTGTTGTCCTTCACCCAGGCAGCCCATTGCTTCTTGAACTTGTCGTTGGCCGGATTGCGCAGCGACATGAAGTAGTTCCATGCCGCGAGATTGCCGACCAGCGGTTTCGTATCGATGCCGCGCAGTTCTTCTTCGCCGACCGAGAATGCGACCACCGGTACGTCGGACGCCTTCAGCCCCTGGTTGCCGAGTTCCTTATAGAACGGCACGTTCGAGTCGCCGTTGACGGTCGAGATCACCGCGGTCTTGCCGCCCTGCGAGAAGGTCTTGATGTTCGCGACGATGGTCTGATAGTCGCTATGGCCGAACGGCGTGTAGACCTCCTGGATATCGGCTTCCTGCACGCCTTTCGACTTGAGGAACGCGCGCAGGATCTTGTTGGTCGTGCGGGGGTACACATAGTCGGTGCCCAGCAGGAAGAAGCGCTTGGCGCCGCCGCCTTCCGCGCTCATCAGGTATTCGGTTGCGGGAATCGCTTGCTGATTCGGCGCGGCGCCCGTGTAGAACACGTTGCGCGACATTTCTTCGCCTTCGTACTGCACCGGGTAAAACAGCAGGCCGTTCAGTTCCTCGAACACCGGCAGCACCGACTTGCGCGACACCGACGTCCAGCAGCCGAACACAACCGCGCACTTTTCCTGGGTGATCAGCTGACGCGCCTTTTCGGCGAACAGCGGCCAGTTCGACGCCGGGTCCACGACCACCGGCTGCAGTTGACGGCCCATGACGCCGCCGTTCTTGTTGATGTCCGCGATGGTCATCAGCGCGGTGTCTTTGAGCGATGTCTCCGAGATCGCCATCGTGCCGGAGAGGGAATGTAGAACGCCTACTTTGATCGGGCCGCTGCCCGATTGCGCCTGAGCAAACGGAACCTGACCTGCAAGCGCCAATGCGCCCGACATGGAGCCGAACTTCAACAGACTACGACGTTTCATGTATTTCCCCTTGCCATTGATGGTGACTGTTTATGGGCGTCGATTTCAGCCAGCAGGGCTTATCCCGCATGACTTGCCGCTTGTGTACTGCAAGGCACATGCCATGTAGTAATTTCGACTTGAAGTCCGCCAATTGCGTGCTGCGGCGCGGGGATGCGCCACGTGAGTTATGCGAAACGCGGCGCGAAATTGGTGCAGGAGCGGAGCGTGCGCCTCGTTCAGGTGCGCGCCGCGCCGCAACGAAGCGTGTCCGTCGGCCAGCGGGCGTCGGCGGTGCATGGTCGCTGCGCCGTTGTGCATGGGCCGCCTGGTGCGCGGGCTTATGACGTGCTCTTGTGGCGCTTCGAGAAGGGGGTGTTGACGCGCTGTACCGGCGGCATCCTGGTGTTCTCGCCGCCGTCGATTATTGAAGGGGCGCAGATTGACGAAATCTTCAGGACGGTGGCTGAGGTGTTGAGGGAGACGGCAGGACGCAGTCTTTCTAGCGCAAGAAAAAAGGCCGGCGCCTCGCGCGCCGGTCGTTCTCTTACTAGATGAATGCTGCTTCCGATGATCAGAAAGCGATGAACGGCCCCACTTGCTTGCCGATCATCACGTTGTTGAGCACCGTGTAGACGTTGCGGCCGAAGAAGAATGGCAGCCCCCAGACGAACATTCCCGCCGATGGCGAGCCAAGGCTGTCATAGGCAGCGTACTGATTCGCCACCAGGCTCGAGCCGTTGGCCAGTGAGAACGGCACGGTGACGGGCATGGCGGCCTTGTCGATGCCCGTCAGGACGGCGGACAGGCTGAGCGTGGTTGACGGCGTATACCAGTCACCTGAAGAGGGAATCGTGTAATCCGCAAAGATGTTCGCATTGGAGCCGCTGTCGATGGCGCTCGAATACGAACGGCTCTTGTAGGTGGTCTGGAAGAAGCCGTTCTGATCGAGCGCCACGATATTCGGGTTCGACGGCATCGCGTTGTTCGACTGCGTGCCGATGCCGAACACCAGTTCTCCTGTGGCGCGTAACTGACCACCCGCAGGCAGCGCGGGCAGGCGGATGATCGTGCCGTTGTTGTCGGAGGTGAAGTTGGCCACTGGATTCATGACCTGTGTGTCGAGCGGCACGCGTGTGTTCGTGCACGACGTTGCGGACCTGCAGTAATAGTAGGCCGCGGGCAAGACGGTTTGTGCCGCAGCGGGATAGTCGCGTTGCGCCGGGCCGATGCCGAGCACGCCGTTGGCGCCGAGCGCGGATGCGGTGCCGAGGTTGTTGACACCGCGCGAAACGCAATCTGACGGCGTGGAGTACGTGTCGTCGGCGATCACTTGCACGGGCAGATTGCCCGCCGTTTTGCCACCGATCGTCACGTCGGCCCGTTTGATCGGCCCCCATGTGTACCCCGAGCCGAACACCGCACATTCGGCGATCGGCGCGCCGCCGGTCGGATCGTTGGTGGCGCCCGATTGCGCGGGCAAGCGGCCGGCGAGTGCCTGACCCAGCGCGCTCGCCAGTACTCGTACACCGACCGAGCCTGTATCTAGCTGCATGTGGTCGATGGTTGCGCATTGCGTGCTGTCCTGCACGCCGGGGAAGCAAAGCGTGACGCTCACGTACGGCATGTTGGCGTAGTTCCCCGTCCAACGTTCGACGGTGATTGGTACGGTGTTGATGTCGGCGACCGGGGTTGGGGTGGGAGTAGGACTCGGCGTTGGCGTAGGCGTAGGCGTAGGAGTCGGAGTCGGCGTTGGCGTTGGCGTTGGCGTTGGAGTCGGAGTCGGAGTCGGAGTTGGAGTCGGAGTCGGAGTCGGAGTCGGAGTTGGCGTTGGAGTCGGAGTCGGTGTCGGTGTCGGAGTCGGAGTCGGAGTCGGCGTTGGCGTCGGTGCCGGCGTCGGCGTTGGCGTCGGCGTGGGGCTCGGAGTAGGCGTCAGGCCAGGAGCCGGTACCAGGGTTTCGTTGTTCTCCGTCGTTTTCGGGTCGCCGTTGTCACCACCGCCACCGCAGCCCGATAGAGTCATACTGGCCGTCAGAAGCGCGAAGCAAAGTGTCTTGCTGAAAGTTTTCATCTGTGTATTCCGTGAATCGATACGCCGCTTCACTGCAGTTCGTCCATGCGAACGTGGGTGGGGACCATGCGTGGCAAGTACGCTTTGCCGAAGAAGTGTCCAGGCCGGCCCGCTGATTCAACGTGAAAGCCGTCGTTGTGTTCGATCAACGGACCGGTGCCGCGCGCATGTGCCTGGCCCGCCGAGGCGAAGCTGGAGAAGTAGCTACCAAGCAACGCGGCCATATCCGGCCGCACCGGTCCCTGCCACGTGACGGCAAACACGATATTGGCCGGCAGCACGTATTCGCGGATCGTGACACCGTCGGCATCGCGCGACTCACGCACGGTATAAGCCGCAACAGCGGCAGAAGAGGAATTAGAGGTGGCCGAACGGAGCCGCATCTGCGGGGCCGGGTCCGTACCCGGTGCACCGCCCAATGCCGCATACGACGCGAGCGGCAGCAGTGCCGCGGCAGCCAGCGCGATCTTTACAAATCTCATCACATTGCTCCAAAAACAAGTCGGAGCATGTTGCCTTCGGGCTATTAATGAGAGTGGGCGAAAAATCCCAATACAAAGTCAGAAACGACGACGGGAGGCAGCGCCTCCCGTATCACATCTGAATATCGTTAGAACGCGACGAACGGTCCGGTATGCGTGCCGATCTTGTTGGTCCCGATCACCGTGTACACGCTGCGGCCGTAGAAAAACGGCAGGCCCCAGAGGAACATGCGGTTGAACGAGAAGTACGCCCCCACGTTGTTGTACGCGGCGTTGCCGCTTGCGGTCAGGTTAAGGGCATTGTCGATCGGGAAAGTCAACTTGTAAGGCGCACTGGAGCCATCGGTTGCTTCCATGGTTGCAGTCAGGTTGAGCGCGCTCGATGGCGTGTACCAACCCGAGGTCGTGGCTATCGAGCTATCCGGAAAGGCGTAGACATTGGTGCCGCTGTCGATCGCGCTCATGTTGAACACGTTCCCTTGATACTGGGTTGTGATGCTGCCGTACTGGTCCACCGCAAAGATGTTGGCATTGGCCGGCAGTGCGTTGTTCGCCTGCGTGCCGATACCGAATATCAGCTGCCCCGTGACGCTGGCCTGACCGCCGGCGGGCACAGCCGGCAGGCGGATGACCGTGCCGTTGTAATCGGCGTTGAATGCGGCAACAGGATTCATCACCTCCCTGGTGGCAATCATGCGCGTGCTGGTGCACGAATTCTGCGACGAGCAATAGTAGTAGAGCCCAGGTGCCGCTCTTTGCACCGCGTCGAGGGAATCATAGGTGCCGTGCCCAATCCCCAGGATACCGTTGGCGCCGAGGCGTTTGACGGTGCTGAGATCCGCGCCGCCGTGCGCAATGCAATCCGACGGTGTATCGAACGCGCCGTCGCCGATCACCTGAATCGGGATGTTGCTGGCCGTCCTGCTGCCGATCGTGATATCGGCGCGCTTGACCGAGCCCCATGTGAAACCGGAGGCGAACGGCATGCATTCGGCGATCTGGTAAGCGCCGCCACGGTAAGCGCCGTCGGGGGTGTCGTCGAGTGCGCCGATTTGCGTGAGCAACTGAGGGTTCAGCGCCGGCATTGCGCTGGCCGCGATGCGTACGCCGGTTGAGCCGGTGTCCACCAGCATCCGGTCGACGGTCGCGCATTGGTTTGCGCCTTGCGCCGTGCCCGGGACGCACACGGTGATCGAGGCGAACAAACTGTTGATGCCGCCCATTGAGCTGTCGACGCGAATCGGCACCGTATTGTTCTTGTCGGTTTTGATGTTGCTCGCATTGCCGGTGTCACCCGTACTGCCGGTATCGCCCGACCCATTGGGCGGTTTGATCCAGTCGGGCGTGGCGTTCCAGCCGAGGGCGCCGCCTTTGCCATTTCCATCGCTGCCGCCGCCACCGCACGCGGCAAGGGCGACGCTCGCCCCTGCCATGATGATCCATAGCGTCTTCTTAAGAGTCTTCATCTTTTGATTTTTCCGTAACTCGACGCCCATCTCACTGCAGGTCGCCGACGCGCACGTTGGCTGGCATCAGGCGGGGCAAATAGGCTGCGCCGGTGAAGTGCCCCAAACGGCCCGCCGACTCGATGCGGAAGTCGTCACTTCCCTCGACTAGCGGCCCTGTGCCGCGCGCACGGCTTTCTGCGGCGCTGACGTAGGTGGGGAAATAGCTGCCGAGGAGTTCAATCATGTCCGGACGGATCGGTCCTGCCCACGTGACCGCGAATACGACGTTGCTGGGCAACACGTATTCGCGGATCGTGACGCCGTTGGCGTCACGCGACTCGCGCAGGGTGAAGAGCGCCGAGTTTGCTGTTTTAGCCGCGCCTGTAACGGCGGAGGCTTGCGGTGCGGCACGCAGTGTTGTCGGCGAGGAGGAAGACGTGCCGGCGCCCGGAGCGCCGCCCAGCGTTGCGTGCGATGCGAGCGGCAAAAGCGTTGCGGCTAGTGTCGCGACCATCAGAAGTCTCATTACGCGCTCCGAAAAAATAATCGGAGCATGGTGCCTGTGAGGCACTTAGGAAACCGCAAGAAACTTCGGAGGCGATGACGAGAAGCATCTCAATGAAAATGTCGCGCCAATTTCGTCTTAACTTGTCCTATCTTGTCGGGGCGGACAAGCGTTTGCATAAGACAAACAACGGCTGACAACGGCGGACGACTGCGACAGCCCCAACGCTGAACGCCGGGGCGGAAGCACTGAAATGTAGGAAGGATGGAGGAGGTATTACTGCGGCTACGGCTACCGCTGATTCTGAGGCGCTGCCGCATTCGGCATTGCCCGCCGCCCGATCTTCCCGGCAGCGTCTTTAGCCGCGGCACCCGGATGCGGCGCCGTCGGCACCCGCCGACGGATCATCGCGACCGTGCGATCAATAGGTGGGAACGGTCGGATCGACCTGACGCGACCACGCGTCGATTCCGCCTTGCAGATTGAAGACGTTGGTGTGGCCGCGCGATTCGAGGAACATCGCGACCTGGGCGCTGCGCGCGCCGTGATGGCACACGCAGACGATTTGCGCGTCGTCGTCGAGTTCTTCGCTGCGCGCGGGAATCTCACGCATCGGAATCGACACGGCGCCGGCGATCGACGCCGTCTGGATTTCCCACGGTTCACGCACGTCGAGCAACACGGGCGCAGGGCGCGATTGATCGGCGAGCCATTCAGCGAGCGCAGGAGCGGTCAGATTTTGCATCAGCAGGACATCCAGTTCTGAAGACGGCGGCGTGCCGGCCGCCCGGAAAAACGTGCGAAACGTGCGAAGCGTACGAATTAAAACTTGAAGCGCGGCGGCTGCACGGCGTTGATCAGCGGTTCGACATAGGTTTCGAACACGTCGGCAATGCGGTACTGCTTCTCATCGATACGCGTGATGATCTGCGCCTTCATGACCGGCGCGGTGCCGACGAAAGCCGCGAGGCGGCCACCGACCTTCAGATGTTCGAGGATTTCCTGCGGCAGCACCGGCAGGCCGCCCGACACACAGATCACGTCGTACGGTGCGGCGTTGGCCCAGCCGCGCGAGGCGTCGCCCGTCACGACTTCGGCGTTCAGCACGCCGTTGGCGATGAGGTTGTTCTTCGCCAGTTCAGCCAGTTCCGGTTCGATGTCGACCGTCAGCACGTGCTGCGCGCGATGCGCGAGCAGGGCGGCCATGTAGCCCGAGCCGGCGCCGACTTCGAGCACGCTTTCGTGTTTCTTCACCGCCAGTTCCTGCAGCACGCGCGCTTCGACGCGCGGCGCCAGCATGTGCTGGCCGGCCGGCAGCGGCACTTCGAAGTCGACGAAGGCCAGATCGCGGTAGGCGGTGGGGACGAAGTTTTCACGCTTGACGATCGAGAGCAGATTCAGCACGTCCTGGTCGAGCACTTCCCAGGGGCGGATCTGCTGTTCGATCATGTTGAAACGCGCTTGCTCGATGTTCATGGTGGATTCGGCAGTGTGGTTTGGCGAGTTTGCGATTCTTTGCCCTGACCGGCGGCCTCGGTGTGCGACTCCCGGTGTAGCGCCGGGGTGCGGCCCGCGGGGTACACCCCGATAAGAGAGGCCACGGCAGGGTAACTGCGGGATTGTACCAAATGGCGGCGCGAATCCACGCCGTCGCGGGTAATGCGCCGCCGGGCCGAACCCTGGACGGGCTCTCGCCATGCCTGCTCGACTCCGTGTTAATCCCTAGCGATCCGTCCTTGCGATTCCCGCTTCCATCGCGCAAAAATGTAATCGATTACATTTTCGAGGCCAACTCACTTGTCCAAGTCGGTGTCCAAAGCGGCCCGTGCGACTTCGCTGCCGTCGTCGAAATTGCGCCCGCAGCCTGAGGCTCAGCCGCCGCGTCCGGCTGAGGGCCTTTCGATCGCTCAGGTGGCGGAGCAGGCGGGGGTCTCGGTGGCGACGGTGTCGCGCGTGCTGAATGGCCACGAGAACGTGCGGCCCGCCACGCGCGACAAGGTCCTGGCGGCCGTCGACGCCAGTGGCTATCGCGTCAACGAACTCGCGCGCAACCTGCGCACCGCGGAAAGCCGCCTGCTGCTGACGATGGTGCCCGACGTCGGCAACCCCTTCTACGCGGAGATCGTGCGCGGCATCGACAGCGTCGCGCGTCAGCACGGCTATTTCATGCTGCTCTGCGACACGGGCGCCGATCCGGGGCGCGAGCGCAGCTACTTCGATCTGCTGCGCCGCCGCCGCGCGGACGGCGCGATCTGCCTCGATCCCGCCACCATCCAGCAGGCGCTCGGCGAGGCATCCAGCGCGCTGCCGTGGGTCGCGTGCTGCGAGTTCGATCCGGAGATGGGTGTGCCGTATGTGGGCATCGACAACTACAAAGCGGCGGGCGACGCGGTGCGCCATCTGCTCTCGCGCGGCCACCGGCGCATCGGGTTGATCAATTCGGATGTCGACTATCTGTACGCGCGGCAGCGTCAGCAAGGCTACCTGGACGCGTTGACCGAAGCGGGCATTACGCCGGACGAGCGCTGGCGCATGAATCTGAACAGTCTCGACTACGAGGCGGGCGCATCGGCGGCGGCCTTGCTGATGCAGCAGCCGCATGCATCCAACGCGGCGCCGAGCGCGATCTTCGCCGTCTCAGACACATTGGCGATCGGCGTGATCCATGGTTTGCGCAGCGTCGGCAAGCGCGTGCCGGACGATGTCGCGGTGGTCGGCTTCGACGATATCTCGCTTGCCGCGCAAGTCGATCCGCCGCTGACCACCATCGCCCAGCCCATGCGCGAACTCGGCGAAACCGCCGCGCGCCTCCTGCTGCAACGGCTCGCGAATCCGTTAGCGAACGTGCCGGGCGTGCTGCTGCCGCATCGGCTCGTGATTCGCAGGAGCGCATAAGCCATGAGCCTCGCCATTCGCTTCGACGATATTCGCAAAGACTTCGGGCCGGTGCGCGTGCTGCACGGGGTGAGCTTTGATCTGGCGCCGGGGCGTATCTACGGTTTGCTCGGCGAGAACGGCGCGGGCAAGTCGACGCTGATGAAAATCCTCGCCGGCTACGAAACGGCGACTTCGGGCACCTTGCTGGTCGACGGCCACGCGCAGCACTTCATCGGTTCGCGCGACGCGGAAGCGGCCGGCATCGTGCTGATTCACCAGGAGTTCAATCTCGCCGAGCATCTGACAATCGCGCAGAACATGTATCTCGGCCATGAAAAAAAGCGCGGCTGGTTCGTCGACGACGCGGCAATGCGCGCCGAGGCGGCACGTTTTCTGGCGCAGGTCGGTCTCGAGAAAGCGCCGGATACGAAAGTGCGCGAGTTGATCGTCGCGGAAAAGCAGATGGTGGAGATCGCCAAAGCGCTGTCGCGTCGCGCACGTTTGCTCATCATGGACGAACCGACCGCCACGCTCACACCGTCCGAAACAGAGCGTCTCTTCACGCTGATGGCGAAGCTGAAAGCCGACGGCGTGACGATCGTCTACATCTCGCACAAGCTCGACGAAGTGGAGCGCATCACCGACGAAGTGATCGTGATGCGCGACGGCCGCTTCGTCGCGCGCAGTGAAACCGCTGGACTTGCGCGGCAGCAGATGGCGAATCTGATGGTCGGGCGCGACGTGTCCGATATGTTCCCCGACAAGATCACCGTGCCTGCCGACGCGCCGATCGCGTTAAAGGTAGAAGGCCTCGCCGTGCCGGACTGGGTCGAAGACCTGAGCTTCGACGTGCGCGCCGGCGAAGTGCTCGGTTTCGCGGGCCTCGTCGGCGCGGGCCGCACTGAAGCATTCGAAGCGCTCATCGGCCTGCGCAAACGCACGGCGGGCCGCATCGAGATCGCTGGCCGTCGCGCCGATCTGAAGAGCCCGCGCGACGCCATGCGCCACGGCATTACGTATCTAAGCGAGGACCGCAAAGGCAAAGGTCTGCATGTGAATCTGAGCTTGCAGGACAACGTCACGCTGATGACGCTCGAACGCTACGCGCATCCCTTGCTGGATATGAAAGCCGGGCGCGCGGCCTTGACCCAAGCCGTGCACGATTTCGGCATTCGCACCGGCGATCTGTCGAGCCGCGCGCGCATGCTCTCCGGCGGCAATCAGCAGAAGCTCGCGCTCGCCAAGTTCCTGCAGCCTGACCCGAACGTGATCGTGCTCGACGAGCCGACTCGCGGCGTCGACGTCGGCGCGAAACGCGACATCTATTTCCTGATCCATCGTCTTGCCGCGCAGGGCCGCGCGGTGATCGTCATTTCATCCGAACTGATCGAGCTGATTGGTTTGTGCCATCGCGTCGCCGTGATGCGCGCGGGACGCCTGCAAACCACGCTCACGCTCGAACACCTGACCGAAGAGGAGTTGATCGCCCATGCGACCGGCACCCACTGAAGCCGTCCAATCCGGCCGCGCGTTGCGCTTCGCGCATCGTTTGTATGCACTCGGGCCGCTGGTTGGGCTGATCCTGTTGTGCATCGTCGGCACGCTGCTCAACCGCGATTTCGCGACGCTCGACAACATGATGAATGTGCTCACACGCACTTCATTCATCGGCATCATTGCGGTCGGCATGACCTTCGTGATTATTTCGGGCGGCATCGATCTGTCCGTCGGGTCGATGGCGGCGCTGATCGCGGGCAGCATGATCTGGCTGATGAACGGACTTGCTGCGGGTGTCGGCGGTCATACGTTCGCGCCCTTGCTGATTCTGACGCTCGGCATTGTGTTCGCGCTGGTGCTCGGCGGTTTGTTCGGCTGCGCGCACGGCCTGCTGATTACCAAAGGACGCATCGAGCCGTTCATCGTTACGTTGGGGACGTTGGGCATTTTTCGCGCGGTGTTGACGTGGCTCGCGGATGGCGGCGCGCTGACGTTGGATAACTCGTTGTCCGATCTATACGGACCGGTTTACTACGCGAGCCTCTTTGGCGTGCCCGTCCCGATCTGGGTGTTCCTGGTCGTCGCGGCGGGTGGCGCGTTGATTCTCAATCGCACGGCGTTTGGCCGCCATGTGCAGGCGATCGGCTCCAACGAACAGGTCGCGCGCTACGCGGCGATTCGCGTCGATACGGTGAAGATCGTGACGTACGTGTTGCTCGGTATCTGCGTTGGTGTTGCAACGGTTTTGTATGTGCCGCGGCTCGGCTCGGCTACGCCAACTACCGGTTTGCTGTGGGAACTCGAGGCGATTGCATCGGTGGTGGTGGGCGGTACTGCGCTGAAGGGTGGCGAAGGGCGCGTGGTCGGCACGGTGATCGGCGCGATCCTGCTTTCGGTGATCGCCAATATTCTGAATCTGACCAGCATCATCAGCGTGTATCTGAACGCGGCGGTGCAGGGCGTCGTGATTATCTTCGTCGCGTTTGTGCAGCGCGGACGGCGGTAGGTAGTGGGCGTTGAGCTTCAAGGAATACATCGGCAAGTTTGAGAATCGGGGCGCATGAACGCCTCACAATTGGAGACACAACCATGAAGCAGGTCATTCGAGCGGTTGGCGCCGGCATGCTGGCGTTGGGGATACTAGGCACGGCAGGCGTTGCGCGTGCCGATGAAAAAGTCACGCTGGGCGTCGCGATTCCGACTGCCGACCACGGCTTTACGGGCGGCATTGTCTGGTGGGCGAACAAGGCGAAAACCGATCTGGAGAAAGCGCATCCCGATCTGAAGGTGATCGTGAAGACTGCAGCCGGCGCGCCCGAACAGGCGAATCAGTTGCAGGATCTGGTGACGGTGAACAAGATCAACGCACTGGTGATTTTCCCGTTCGAATCGGCATCGCTCACGCAGCCGGTGGCTCAGGTGAAGAAGAAGGGCGTGTACGTAACGGTAGTGGATCGCGGTCTGACGGATACCAGTGCACAGGATGCGTACGTTGCGGGTGACAACACCGCATTCGGCAAGATCCCCGCCGAGTATCTGGCGAAAGCGCTCGACGGCAAGGGCGACATCGTCGCGCTGCGCGGCATTCCGACGACGCTCGACAACGAACGCTGGACCGCGTTTACGGGCGTACTGAAGGCGTATCCGAACATCAAGATCCTCGACGGTAAGTACGCGAACTGGAATCGCGACGACGCCTTCAAGGTGATGCAGGACTATCTCACGCGCTTCAAGCACATCGACGCGGTCTGGGCGGCGGACGACGACATGGCCGTTGGCGTCATCAAGGCGATCGAGCAGGCCAAGCGTACCGACATCAAGATCGTGTTCGGCGGCGCGGGTTCGAAGGGTATGGTGAAGAACGTGATGGATGGCGCACCGATGATCAAGGCCGATGTCTCGTACTCGCCGAAATTCATCTACGACGCGATCAAGCTCACCGCGGAAGCGCGTCTGAAGGGCGACAAACTGCCGCCGACCACGATCATTCCGTCGGTGCTGATCACGAAGGAAAACGCGCAGCAGTTCTATTTTCCTGACTCGCCGTTCTGATCCTGGGCATCCGGCGCGCGCTTGCCATGTCTCTGCCGTAGAGGCGTGACAGGCGCGCCATAGTTCGAGGAACCGTACGATGAAAACCATCAAAGGGCCGGCGATCTTTCTCGCTCAATTCATGGGCGACGAGGTGCCGTTCGACAATTTCGCGCATCTGGCGGGTTGGGCCGCGAGTCTCGGCTTCAAGGGAATTCAGGTGCCGTGTGATGCGCGTCTGATCGATCTCGAGCAGGCGGCCGCGAGCCAGACGTATTGCGACGAGCTGCGCGAGGCTGCGGAAGACGCAGGCGTGTCGATCACCGAACTGTCGACACATCTGCAAGGGCAACTGGTGGCCGTGCATCCGGCCTATGACGTGTTGTTCGACGGCTTTGCCGCGCAGCACGTGCGTGGCAATCCGGCTGCGCGCACGAAGTGGGCAGTCGAGCAGATGAAGCTCGCCGCGAAGGCTTCGCAGCGTTTGGGTCTCGATACGCATGTGTCGTTTTCCGGCGCACTGGCGTGGCCGTATCTGTACCCGTGGCCGCAGCGTCCCGCAGGTTTGATAGAAGCCGCTTTCGAGGAACTTGCGCGCCGCTGGACGCCGATTCTCGATGCGTTCGACGAAGCCGGTGTGAACGTGTGCTACGAATTGCACCCGGGCGAGGACCTGCACGACGGGGTAACCTTCGAGCGCTTTCTTGACGCAGTGAAGCAACACCCGCGCGCGAAAATCCTCTACGACCCGAGCCATTTCGTTTTGCAGCAACTCGACTACCTTGCGTTCATCGACATCTATCACGAGCGCATCAAGGCATTCCATGTGAAGGATGCGGAGTTTCGTCCGAACGGCAAGCAAGGTGTGTATGGCGGCTATAGCGGCTGGGTCGAACGTGCGGGGCGTTTCCGGTCGCTTGGCGACGGGCAGATCGATTTCGGCGCGATCTTTTCGAAGATGGCGCAATACGATTTTCCGGGCTGGGCAGTCCTGGAATGGGAGTGCGCGCTAAAGCATCCTCAGGACGGCGCGCGCGAAGGTGCGGAGTTCATTCGCCGCCACATCATTCGCGTGGCCGATCATGCGTTCGATGATTTCGCAGGCAGTGGCGTGGATGCAGCGCAGCTAAAACGCCTGCTTGGTATTTGACGGTTTTCTGCAGGCGAGCTAACCGTGAGGCGGTTGAAGCGGATCGCAAAGGAGCGAGTGCGATGGCACAAAGAAGACTCAAGCTCGGCATGGTCGGCGGCGGGCAGGGCGCATTTATCGGCGCAGTGCATCGGATCGCGGCGCGGCTCGACGACCGGTTCGAACTGGTAGCGGGCGCGTTGTCGTCCGATCCGCAGCGCGCGCAGGCGAGCGCCGCTGAGGCCGGCATCGCGCGCAGCTATACAGACTGGCGCGAGATGGCGCGCGCCGAAGCCGCTCGCGACGACGGTATCGACGCAGTCGCGATCGTCACACCGAATCATCTGCATGCGCCGGTGGCGACGGCTTTTCTCGAAGCGGGCATTCACGTGGTGTGCGACAAACCGCTGGCGATTTCGTTGGCGGAAGGCGAGGCGCTCGCGAAGCTCGCGCGCAAGAAGAACAAACTATTCGCGTTGACGCACACGTATTCCGGTTATCCGATGGTGCGCCATGCGCGCGAGCTCGTCGAACAGGGCGAGCTCGGCGAAATACGCGTGGTGCAGGTCGAATACGCGCAAGACTGGCTGGCTGAACCGATAGAAACGAGCGGTACGAACAAGCAGGCGGGCTGGCGCACGGATCCTTCTTTGGCGGGACCCGCCGGCTGCCTCGGCGATATCGGCACGCATGCGTATCACCTCGCTGCCTTTATCACGGGGATGACGCCGTCGTCGCTATCGGCCGAATTGCATACCTTTGTGCCGGGACGTCGTATCGACGACCACGTGCAGGCGATGCTGCGCTATCCGAACGGCGCGCGCGGCATGCTGTGGGCGAGTCAGGTGGCGAGCGGCGCGGAGAATGCGCTGCGTCTGCGGGTGTACGGAACGAAAGCGAATCTCGCCTTCGATCAGGAGAATCCGAACGAACTATGGTTCACGCCGCTCGGTGGGTCGGCTGAGCGACTGACGCGCGGACGGGTGAAAAGTGCGATCGCGGCGCATGCGACGCGTGTGCCACAAGGGCATCCTGAGGGTTATCTGGAAGCGTTCGCGCAGTTGTACAAGGACGCGGCGTTACAGATCGAAGCGTTGAATGCAGGTCAACCGTTGCCCGCTGAAAGCCTGTTGCTCACAACAGTGGATGATGGTGTGGCGGGTCTGCGTTTTATCGATGCAGTGTTGGCAAGCAGCGCGGTGGACGGTGAGTGGTACGAGATCGGAAACGGCTGAGCGCAATGACCGGGCTTACCTCCGCCGCGGGTAAAAACCCTGCCTTGGCGCCGCACGCACGCCCCCTCAGTAACGTCTTCAACCGCCCTTGCTCTTCTTGATCTGCTCTTCAAAAGCAATATCGAGCTTGCTCGCCTTGCGCGGCTTCGGCGGTCCGAAACCATCGACGAATTTGACGAAATCGTCGAGCGTCAGCGGATCGGAGACTTTCTTGTCGGTGCCGCTCGATTTGTCGACCAGATAGAACAGGCCGCCGGACAGGCTGATTGCCGCGAACTGCGGATTGCCGCTGCGGGTTTTCAGCCGCTCGACGGCGTGGATGGCTCGGGTGGTGCGCATGATATGGGACGGCTGGTCGGGGAAAGACTTCTACTGTAGCAACTTCGCGCGCAAGCATGCTACACGCAGCTTGCGCGGTGCCGTGCTCACTGACTCAAGTAAACGAACTTCCCATTCTTGATGATGCCCATCACGCTCGCGCGCTGATCCAGCCCAACGTGATCCTTCGGGCTCGTATTGACCACGCCGTTCGGCACGACCAGCTCATGCGCATGCTCAAGTTCGTCACGCAATGCGGTGCGGAAAGCCGGCGTGCCCGGCTGCGCCGTCTTCAACGCGCGCGCAACGGCATCCTGCAAACGCGGGTACACCCCCGCCGCATCGCCCGCAAATTGGGTCACGCTGCCCGGGCCGTACTTCGCTTCGTATTCGTTGGTGAATGCGAGCGCCGCCTTCTTCGCCGGATGATCGGCCGGCAATGTGCGCGCCACCACGACCGGCTGCGTCGGAAACAGCGTGCCTTCCACGTCCTTGCCGCCCAGTTTGATGAACTCAGGCGTGGCGATGCCGTGCGTCTGATAGATCGGGCCTTTGAAGCCGCGTTCGATCAGCGTGCGTTGCGGCAGCACGGTCGGCGTGCCGGCCCCGGCAATCAGGATCGCGTCAGGTTTGGCGGCCATCAGCTTGAGGATCTGGCCGGTGACGCTGGCGTCGGTGCGGTTATAGCGCTCGGTGGCCACCAGTTGGATATGACGCAAGGCCGCGAACTTGCTGAACTCGTTGAGCCAGCTCTCGCCGTAGCCGTCCGCGAAACCGATGAAGCCCACCGTCTTCACGTTGTGGTTCGACATGTAGCGCGTCATCACGTCGGCCATCGCGCTATCGGTTTGCGCCATCTTGTAGGCCCACACCTTCTTGCCTTCCTGCGGTTCGACCACGCTCGCCGAGCCGATCAGCGTGATCATCGGCGTCTGGCTTTCCGCGACCGGATCGAGTGCGGCCATTGCCGCCGGCGTGATATTCGGGCCGACGATCACGTCGACGTGGTCTTCATTGATCAGCTTGCGGATGTTGCGCACCGCCGCGCCCGGGTCCGAAGCGTCGTCGAGGAAGATGTAGTCCGCTTTCTGGCCGGCAATCGTGGCCGGCCACATCAGCATCGCGTTCTTGCTCGTGATGCCGATCACGGCCGCGGGGCCGGTGCTCGACAGGTCGATGCCGACCTTGATGTCGGCTTGTGCTGCGGTAGCGAGCAGGAGCGCGCCGAGAGCGGCGAGGCCGCTGATCTTTTTCTTATACGACTTCATCGAGGGGTCTCCGTAGCGGGAAGCGTGGTGATGTCAAAGTTCGTAGGTTTCGTGTTCGCCTTTGAGCGCCTGTTCGATCAGCTTGCGGTTCATGCTCGGCGACAGCAGTTCGACGAGCGTATACACATAGCTGCGCAGATAGGCGCCCTGTTTCAGCGCGACCCGCGTCACATTGCTGCCGAACAGGTGGCCGACCGGCATCGCGCGCAAATGGCGGTCGCGCTCGGCGTTGAACGCGATATCCGCCATGATGCCGACGCCCAGGCCCAGTTCGACGTAGGTCTTGATCACGTCGGCGTCGATCGCCTCCAGCACGATGTCCGGATGCAGCCCGCGCAGGCGGAACGCCTCGTTGATCTTGGTGCGGCCGGCGAAGGCGTTGTCGTACGTAATCAGCGGATATTGGGTCAGATCATCCAGCGACAAAAGTTTGCGGTCGAGCAGCGGATGATCCGGCTGCATCACGGCGACGTGGTGCCACTGGAAGCAGGGCAGCGAGACCAGCTCCTTATAGTTAGCGATCGCTTCGGTGGCGATGCAGAGGTCGGCCTGGTCGTGGATCACCATTTCGGCCACCTGGGTCGGGCTGCCTTGCAGAATCGAAAGGTGAACTTTCGGGAAGCGCTTCTTGAATTCGGCGATCGCGGCCGGAAGTGAGTAGCGCGCCTGGGTGTGGGTGGCGGCGATCACCAGGTTGCCCTGATCCTGGGCTGCGTAATCTTTACCGACTCGCTTGAGGCTCTCCACCTCCTGCAGAATCTTCTCAACCGACTGAAGAATGATGCGCCCCGGCTCGGTCAGCGAGCGCACGCGCTTGCCATGTCGTGTGAAGATTTCAACGCCCAGCTCGTCTTCCAGCTCGATGATCGCCTTGGAGACGCCCGGCTGGCTTGTAAACAGGGCTTTGGCCGCTTCGGTCAGGTTGAAATTCTGCCGCACAGCCTCGCGGACGAAGCGGAATTGATGCAGGTTCATATATAACCTCTCCGCATATCAAAAGAATTTTTTAGTCGTTTGAAATATAAGGCGAGTTTATTACGATCTGTCCATCTTTTTCAATATGGATATCTGTATTTGTCATAAGCAAATGAGAGATGGGTCTAAACCCTGACTCGGCTGGACTGACAAATAGAGATATCCGGAGCGCGGCAGAACCGGACTGCCACGTGTAACGCAAAAAATTGGGGTCCCCGAATGTACCAATACGATCAGTACGACCAGACCATCGTCGATGAGCGGGTCGCGCAATACGCCGATCAGGTTCGCCGCCGTCTGTCGGGCGAATTGAGCGAAGAGGAGTTCCGTCCGCTGCGCCTGCAGAACGGCCTGTACATGCAGCGTCACGCGTACATGCACCGCATCGCGATTCCGTACGGCAACCTGCGCAGCGACCAGATGCGCGTGCTGGCTGAGATCGCGCGTGTGCACGACCGCGGCTACGGCCACTTTTCGACGCGCTCGAACATCCAGTACAACTGGATCCAGCTCGAAGAAACGCCGGAAATCCTGCGCAAGCTTGCAGCGGTGCAGATGCACGGCATCCAGACCTCGGGCAACTGTATCCGTAACATCACCGCCGACCAGTTCGCCGGCGTAGCGCCGGACGAAGTGGTGGATCCGCGCCCCTGGGCAGAAATCCTGCGCCAGTGGTCGACGTTCCACCCGGAATTCGCGTGGCTGCCGCGTAAGTTCAAGATCGCCGTGTCGGGTTCGAAGGAAGACCGCGCTGCCGTGCAGATTCACGACATGGGCGTGTATCTGAAGAAGAACGAGCAGGGCGAGCTGGTGGCCGACATTCTGGCCGGCGGCGGCATGGGCCGTACGCCGATCATCGGCGCGATCATCCGTAAAGATCTGCCGTGGCAACACCTGCTGACGTACTGCGAAGCCGTGCTGCGCGTGTACAACCGCTATGGCCGCCGCGACAACATTTACAAGGCGCGTATCAAGATTCTCGTGAAGGCCTTGAGCCCGGAGAAATTCTCGGCGCAGGTCGAAGAAGAATGGCAACACCTGAAAGACGGTCCTTCGACGCTGACGCAAACTGAAGTCGACCGCGTGTCGCAATACTTCCAGCCGCCGGTGTATGAAAAGCTGGCCGACACGGATGCATCGTTCGAAAAGCATCTGCTGGAAAACCGTGCGTTTGCCCGTTGGGTCGAACGTAACGTGCGTCCGCACAAGGTCGAGGGTTATTCGTCGGTCACGTTGTCGCTGAAGCCGACCACGATCGCCCCGGGCGATGCAACCGACGCGCAGATGGAAGCGGTCGCCGATTGGGCCGACGAGTACTCGCTCGGCGAAATCCGCGTGTCGCACGAACAGAACCTGATTCTCGCGAACGTGAAGAAGCGCGACCTGTTCGCCCTGTGGGAAAAAGCCAAGGCACAAGGTTTCGCGACGCCGAATATCGGCTTGCTGACCGACATCATCGCGTGCCCGGGCGGCGATTTCTGCTCGCTCGCGAATGCGAAGTCGATTCCGATCGCGCTGGCGATTCAGGAACGCTTCAACGATCTCGACTACGTGTACGACCTCGGTGACGTGTCGCTGAACATCTCGGGTTGTATCAATGCTTGCGGTCACCACCACGTCGGCAACATCGGCATTCTGGGCGTCGATAAGGACGGCTCGGAGTGGTACCAGGTGACGCTCGGTGGCGAGCAGGGCACGGGTGCCACCGGCGCGCATCTCGGCCGCGTGATCGGCCCGTCGTTCTCGGCGGAAGAAATGCCGGACGTGATGAGCAAGGTGATCGACACGTTCGTGGAGAATCGCCACGAAGGCGAACGCTTCATCGAAACGTACAACCGCATCGGCATGGCCCCGTTCAAGGAACGTGTGTACGCCTCGCGTCAACCGGCTCACGCGTAACCGCGAAAAGGATACTGAACAGATGGCTTCTATTATCAAGAACCGCGCGATCGTCAACGATGACTGGACGGTGGTGCGCGCCGCTGAAGACGGCACGCTGCCCGCAGTGAATGACTTGCCGGCCGGCAAAGTGCTGGTGCCGCTCGCGCTGTGGCAGGCTTCGCGTGATGCACTGATCGCATCGCGCAGCACCGCTGAAATCGGCGTGTGGCTCGCGCCGGATAGCGAACCGGTGGATATCGTCGGCGACTTCGACACGATCGCGCTGATCGGCGTGGACTTCCCGGTGTTCCGCGACGGCCGCGGCTATAGCATCGGCCGCCTGTTGCGCGAGCGTTATGGCTACAAGGGTGAACTGCGCGCGATCGGCGACGTGCTGCGCGATCAGCTGGCGTTCATGTTCCGCTGCGGCTTCGACGCGTATGCACTGCGTGAAGACAAAGACTTCGACGACGCGCTCAAGGCGTTCGACGAATTCAGCTTCAACTATCAGGGTGCGGTGGGCTCGTCGCCGCTGTTCCGCCGCCGCGAAGCGGGCGAACTGGCGAAGGCCTCGGCATGAGCGGCGCACAATTGCTCACGCCGGAACTCGCTGCGAAGGTTGAGCGCCTCGATGCGCTGCTCGATTCGATCGCAGCGCGTCACGCGAACGTGAAACTTGCCAGCAGCCTCGCAGCGGAAGACATGCTGCTCACGCACGCGATTCTGTCGCGTGGCGTGAAGATCGGCATTTTCTCGTTGAACACGGGCCGTCTGCACGCGGAAACGCTGGGCATGCTCGATCGCGTGAAAGAGCGCTACGGTTACGATATCGAGCAGTTTCACCCGCAAGCCGCCGCGGTTGAAGAGTATGTCGGCTCGCATGGGCTGAACGCGTTTTATGAAAGCGTCGATCTGCGCAAGCGTTGCTGCGAAATCCGCAAGGTCGAACCGTTGAACCGCGCGTTGTCGGATGTCAGCGCATGGGTGACGGGTCAACGCCGCGAGCAGTCGGTGACGCGTGCCGAACTGCACGAGGAAGAGCACGACGCCGCTCGCAACATCGCCAAGTTCAATCCGCTGACGGACTGGACCGAAGCTGAAGTGTGGGACTATCTGAAAGCGTTGGACGTGCCGGTCAATCCGCTGCATGCGCGCGGTTACCCGAGCATCGGCTGCGAACCTTGTACCCGCGCGATCCGCCCCGGTGAAGACAGCCGGGCAGGGCGCTGGTGGTGGGAGTCGCGCGATACGAAGGAGTGCGGGCTACACATCACGACGATTACGCCGATCCACGTCAGCAGCAGCGAGAACGCTTCGGCATAAAGCATTCAGGCGAATCAGGCCTTGGTTTTTAGCTTGAACGCCGCACATACCGATTTGAATACTTCCGCGACGCAGGCAACCGCTTGCGACGCGAATCAACGAAGGACCCAGACATGAGCACCACGCTCGATTCCACTGTGAATGCACCGCTTACCAACACGGCGAACCGGATGGATCACCTCGATTGGCTCGAAGCCGAATCGATCCACATCCTGCGCGAACTGGTCGCCGAATGCAGCAAGCCCGCGTTGCTGTTTTCGGGCGGCAAGGATTCGGTCGTGGTGCTGCACCTCGCACTGAAAGCTTTCGGCATCGGCGCAAATCGCAAGACTGTGCTGCCGTTCCCGCTCGTGCATATCGACACCGGTCACAACTATGACGAAGTGATCGACTTCCGCGATCGTCGCGCGAAAGAGATCGGTGCTGAACTGGTGGTGGGTCACGTCGAAGATTCGATCAAGCGCGGCACCGTGCGTCTGCGCCGTGAACTGGATTCGCGCAATGCTGCGCAAGCCGTAACGCTGCTCGAAACGATCGCTGAACATGAGTACACCGCGCTGATCGGTGGCGCACGCCGTGACGAAGAAAAGGCCCGTGCGAAAGAACGGATCTTCTCGTTCCGTGACGAATTCGGCCAATGGGATCCGAAGGCGCAGCGCCCGGAACTGTGGAGCCTGTATAACGCGCGTCTGCATAACGGCGAACATCTGCGTGTGTTCCCGATCTCGAACTGGACCGAACTCGACGTGTGGCAATACATTGCCCGCGAACAGCTTGAACTGCCGTCGATCTATTACGCGCATCAACGCGAGATCGTGCGCCGCAACGGCCTGCTCGTGCCGGTCACGCCGCTTACGCCGATGCGTGAAGGCGAGACCAGCGAAACCGCGCTGGTGCGTTTCCGTACCGTGGGCGATATCAGCTGCACGTGCCCGGTGGAAAGCGATGCGGATGATCTCGAGAAGATCATCGCCGAAACGGCCGTGACCGAAATCACGGAACGCGGCGCGACGCGGATGGACGATCAGGTCTCCGAAGCCGCGATGGAACAGCGTAAGAAGCAAGGTTATTTCTAAGCACACGAACCAAGGTAAAGCAATCATGAGCGGTATTCACCAACCAGAAGACCTCGGCGTGCTGCGTTTCATCACTGCGGGCAGCGTCGACGATGGCAAGAGCACATTGATCGGCCGCCTGCTGTACGACAGCAAGGCGGTATTGAGCGATCAACTCTCCGCACTGTCGCGCGCAAAGAATAAGCGTACCGTTGGCGACGAAATCGATTTGTCGCTGCTGACAGACGGCCTCGAAGCCGAACGCGAACAAGGCATTACGATCGACGTCGCATACCGTTACTTCGCAACGGCCAAGCGCAAGTTCATCATCGCCGACACGCCGGGCCACGAGCAATACACGCGCAACATGGTGACGGGTGCATCGACCGCGCACGCAGCGATCATTCTGGTCGACGCAACGCGTGTGACGTTCATCGACGGCGTCGCGCAACTGCTGCCGCAAACCAAACGTCACAGCGCGCTGGTGAAGCTGCTCGGCTTGCAACACGCGATCGTCGCGATCAACAAGATGGACCTCGTCGACTACAGCGAAACGCGCTTCAACGAGATTCGTGATGCGTATGTCGAACTCGCGCGTCAACTCGGTCTGAACGATGTGCGCTTCGTGCCGGTGTCGGCGCTGAAGGGCGACAACATCGTGACGGCAAGCGAAAGCATGCCGTGGTACGCGGGCGAGCCGCTGCTCGATTTGCTCGAGGCGTTGCCGGTCGAAGTTCCGACGGGCCAGGCGCTGCGTTTCCCGGTGCAATGGGTCGCGCGTCAGGACGGCAGCCAGGCCGACGATTTCCGCGGCTACATGGGCCGTGTCGAAGCGGGCGAGGTGAAGGTCGGCGATACCATCGTCGTGCTGCCGGCGAACCGTGAAGCAACGGTTGCCGAGATCATCGCACCCGTGACGGGCGGAACGGCCGCGGTGGACCGCGCATTTGCTGGCCAAACCGTGACGATCCGTCTGGCGGAAGACGTCGACGTGTCGCGCGGCGACACCTTCGTGCTGCGCGAAGCAGCGCCGGAACCGGCCAAGAAACTGGAAGCCGATCTATGCTGGTTCGACGACACGCCGCTGTCGACGCAACGCAAGTATCTGTTGAAGCAGACCACCAACACGGTGTTCGCCCGGATCGGCGCGATCAAGGAAGTGCTCGACGTGCATACGTTGTCGCAGGCCACCGATCGCAAGGATCTGACGATGAACGACATCGGCCGCGTGTCGCTGACGTTGCAAAAGCCGCTGGTGTGCGACGTGTACGACTCGCATCAGGGCACGGGCGCATTCGTGCTGATCGACGAAGCGACGCACCACACAGTCGCCGCTGGGATGATCCGGGCGTTTTCGGCTTGAGTTGCCGACTGGGCAACTAACGCGCGCTCACGGCTTCGGGTTTCGCACGAACTGGACGAATGGGGTTAAGGCGAATGGGTAAGGTGTATCTGATCGGTGCAGGGCCAGGGGCCGCGGATCTCATCACGGTGCGCGGCGCGCGGCTGCTCGGCACGGCTGATGTCGTGTTGCACGACGCGCTTGTCGAGCCGGCGATGCTCGACTACGCACCTTCCCACGCGCGGCGGATTGCGGTTGGCAAGCGGTGCGGGCAGTTGTCGACGGCGCAGCAGTTCATCAACAAGCAGATCGTGGATGCCGCGCTTGAGCACGATGTGGTGGTGCGTTTGAAGGGCGGCGATCCGATGTTGTTTGGGCGCGCTGATGAGGAGATGCGGGCGCTCGAGGCGGCGGGTATCGAGTATGAGGTGGTGCCTGGGATTACGGCGGCACTTGCCAGTGCGGCAACGCTAAAGCGGTCGTTGACGCTTCGCGGCGTGTCTCGCAGTGTTGCGTTGGCGACGCATAGCCGGGCGGCTGATACCGCGGCGATTCGGGAGCAGGTGAATGCTGATTCGCTCGTGTTCTACATGGGGCGGGATAGCGGGCCCGAGATCGCGCAACAGTTGATCGATGCTGGGCGCGATGGCGCGACTCCTGTGGCGATTGTGGAGGCGTGTAGTACGCCTCGTGAGCGGATGCTGACTCTTACGCTTTCGGGTCTCGCTTGTGGTGAGGCTCAGCAGTGGCTTGATGGGTCGCAGCCTAGTTTGCTGATGATAGGGGAGGCGTTTGCTGCTCGGCAGCTGGGTGTTCGCTCCGCGGATGGGATGTTAGTGGCTGCTTGAGGTTTTTTTGCCTTTTGCGGCGCTTGTTTGTCCGTGTTCCTGGGGCTTTGGCCTTTCCTTGCAGTGTTAGTGGTCTATTAGCGTTGCCCCTGTGCGGGGCGGCACCTACTTTTCTTTGCCGGCTGCAAAGAAAAGTAGGCAAAAGAAAGCAGCTCAAACCGCTAATGCTAAGCGGGCACCGTGGTTTTCTGCGGGTAGTGGTGCATCTGGAATCTGTGTTCTCCCGCATTCGGCGCCAGTGACAAGGGCGTCATACTTCCCATCTCACACTTCGTGCTCGCCGGAAGCGTTTGCCCGGCCGCGCTTCGCGCGACGTCATGGTCGGTTATCTGCCACTACTCCGTTTCTTTGCTGACGTTTCTTCAGTGCTGTAGTCCTGTGTGCGGGCGCGCGCTTGGGAAATTTCGGAAATGCTGGCTTCGCGCGCTCTTTAGCCCAAGCAGGCGATCACTCGCGAAACGATACGTTTTAAACTCAATTCGCCGTCAAAACAACGACGGTCAGGCTTGGCGGCCTGTTGCCAAACGCATACCTGCCTCGGCGGGTCTGTGTCTATCTCTGCGCGTCTTATGGGCGGGCCGTGATGGGGAGGCCTTCGGGCCTGCCGGTTTTCGTTTGGCACCGGTCGCCAACCTTGTCATTGAGCCCGCTCACCACTTTGCAAACTACAAGCTAGTGCGCCGGGCGGTCCAGGTAAGTTTCAGGGAGATCGCGCCATGAGTAAATCCGCCAAAAATTCACGAACCACGTCGCGCCCACCCGTTGACGCACTTCAGTACGAAAAGCTCGCCTTATCCGCTTTCGGACTTGTTGACCGGCAACTAAGCCAACTGGACAAGTTGGTCACGCTTGCGGCCTCGATATTCAGGAGTCCGGCGGTGACACGGGAAGAGAGGCATCGTCAGCGAAAATTGCTGGAAGTGTTGATCGACACTGGCGAGGATTATCGGCGAGAAGTCGAGATTGATCGCGAGTTGTACC
Organism: Paraburkholderia sediminicola; assembly: GCF_902859805.1. Lineage (GTDB taxonomy): Bacteria > Pseudomonadota > Gammaproteobacteria > Burkholderiales > Burkholderiaceae > Paraburkholderia > Paraburkholderia sediminicola. The sequence goes on from NZ_CADIKC010000007.1 coordinate 122,024, forward strand.
AGGTCATCGCGCTTGATGCGAAGGGAGTGCCGCAAAGCTGCATTACCGCGCGCCGCGCAGCGAACCTTCTGGCGAAGGCCACGCAGAGGGCACCGGAGAACTGCAGAGGCATGCGCGCACTGGGGACAATGCGAAACAGGCAAGGGCGTTTTAAAACGATCACGCGCCCTATTGCAACAGCACACTGACAAAAACCCACGGTACCAGGCTACAAACATAAAAAGGCGCGAGCGCCTTTTTATGTTGTAACTGGATGGCACCCATGCCTCGCCAACAGATGTGGCTCGTCATCGCATCTGCCTCACCATCATCATGGCGATTGGAACAACGACCGCAACGGCACCCGCGGCCGGGACGGTGATTCAGCACACCGACATATCATTGAGGTGGGGTTCCTGGGGAGTACAGAGGCGCGTACCGAGGCGAAGCCGACGGCCCCCACGGCGCGCAACCGAAGCCGGCGGTTTCCCATGCAGACCCATCCGCGACGCACGCAGTGCGGAGTGGGAACTGATGAGTCCTTTGTCACTAACGCCGAATGTGCGAGAGCACGGATTCCAGTCGCACCACTACCCGCAGCGGACCACGGTGCCCACTTAGCATTAGCGGTTTGAGCCGCTTTCTTTGCTTATCTTTCTTTGCGGCGGCAAAGAAAGTAAGTGCCGCCCCGCACAGGGGCAACGCTAATAGACCACTAACAAATCAAGGAAAGGCACGAAAGCCAGAACAAGGAAAAGCCAACGCCCAAGGCAAACAGAAAAGAAGCCCCGCACAGGCAAAAAAATCAACCCTGCCGAAGGCAATACCCAGCAACAGCCTCCAACACCCCTTCATCCTCGCCAACAGCAACAGCACACCTAATCTCGACCGCAGGATACAACCCCCGACACCGCTCAATCACCTCCGGCAGATCCCTACGCACATGCCCACCTTGCCCAAAAAACACAGGCACAACAGTCACAACAGAACACCCGTCGGAGACAAGATCCCCCACAGCGGTAGGCAAGTCCGGCTCCATCAACTCAAGAAAAGCCAACAACACCGCCCCGGTATCAGAACCGCGCGCAGCGCGCACCTTCTCAGCGAGCCTCTCAAACGGCTCCCGCCACCGCACATCCCGCGCGCCATGCGCAAACAGCACAAGTCCATGCGTAGCCATGACAAAGGCCCCTAATGGCGATCAACCCACTTCAATCCGACCAGCCCGAGCACGAGATAAACAAGCCCAGGCGTAGCCGCAGTCAACGGCGCAGGCCACGTATTCAACGTGCCGATATGCGAGAACAGCGTATTGAACAGCTGGAAACTCATCCCCAGCATGATCCCGCCGAAAACCTTCACACCCACCACGCCGGCACGCGTATGCAGATACGCAAACGGCAGCGACAACACCAGCATCACGAACACCGCGAACGGATACAGCAGCTTGCGCCACAGCGCAATTTCATACCGCTGCGTGTCCTGATGATTCTCGGTCAAATGCTGGATGTAGCGGAACAGGTTGAACATCGACATCCGGTCCGGCGACACCAGCAGCACCGACAAAATCTGTGGCGTCAGTTCCGAACGCAGCGAATACTCCGGCAACGCCACCTGCTTTGCACGGTACACCGGATTCAACGCATCGGCCGGCGTGCCCGCGGGAGGGGGCACGTCGATCAGTTGCGTGTCCGTCACATCAGTCAGTTGCCAATGACCCGGCGGCTGATACGTGCCGCTCTTCGCAATCCGCACGTTCGAGAGACGGAACTGCGAATCGAATTCGTAAATGCGCACGTTGCTGATCGTCGCATCCGGCTTCAATTCGCCGACGTTGACGAAGCGCGTCACCTGCTCGCCGTCGGCGCGCGCCGTGAGCGTGTCCTTGACCCATACGCCCGACTCGAAGTTGCTCGAGACCGACGACCCCAGTGCCTCGAGCCTCACGCGCTCCGACAGCTGATCCGTGTACGGGCCAATCACTTCGCCGATCAGGTAAGTCAGGAACACCAGCGGAATGCCGATTTTCATGAGCGAGCGCAGCGCCTGATTGGTGGCGAGGCCGGACACGCGAAAAATCGTGTACTCGGAATTCGCCGCCATCTGCGCGAACACGTAGATCGCGCTGATCAACGCCGCAACCGGAATGATTTCGTAGAAGCGCGACGGCGTTTGCAACGCGACGCGCAGCACTGCGTACTGGAACTTGTAGTTGCCGTGGCCGACGGAATTCAGTTCATTGATCAGGTCGAAGAAAAAGAACAGACCCGAAAACGCGAACAGAATAAAGACGAACGTGAGATAGATCTGACGCGCGAAGTACCTTTCATAGATGCGCATCGGTCAGGCCCCCTGCGAACGGCTGAACATCGCCCGCGTGAATAGCGGCCGGTTGCGCACGCGCAGCCAGAAGATGAACGCGACGATCAACGCCACAATAACGTGCAGGCCCACCAGTCCAACCGCGAACGACATCCGGCCTTGCTCGATCCATGCCTGCACGACGTTCAACAGATTGGAGTACGTCAGATAGATCAGGACGGCCATCACCAGATTGATCGTGCGGCTGCGTCGCGGATTCTGGTGCGCAAGCGGAATCGCCAGCAGCATCAGGTTGATCGCGATCAGCGGCAGCCCCGCGCGCCAGGCAAATTCGGCGAGATTGTCGTCGGTCGGGTTACGCAGGAGCGTAAGCGTGGGCAAGCTGGTCGTGGTGGGCGTATTGACGACCGGCTGGCTCTGGATCTTCAGGCCGTAGCGTTCGAATTCCATGATGCGGAAATCGGGGTGGCCCGGTTCGCCGTCATAGCGGCGGCCGTTTTCCAGCACGACAAAGCGGTCGCCGTTCTTATGAGTTTCGGTGTGGCCGGTTTTCGACACGACCACGTTGACCTTACCGTTCTCCGTACTGGTCACGAAGACGTTCTCGACGCGCGCCTGGTCGGGCGACATCTTCTCGATGAAGAACACACGGTGGTTGGTGGTCGACTCGCGGAATTGACCCGGCGCGAGCAGCGAGACTTCGTCGCGCTGCTGGAAACGCGCGCGCAGCAGCTTGTTCTGCTGGTTCGACCACGGCCAGCCTACGAACACGAAGAACATGATGAGAATGATGATCGGCGTGGAAAAAATGGCGATCGGCTTGATGAATTGCGTCAGGCTGACACCGGAGGACAGCCATACGACCATCTCGGAGTCTTTGTACCAGCGTGTCAGGACGAACAGGATCGACACGAACAGGGTCGCGACGAGCATGATCGCCAGGTAGCCGATCACAGTCAGGCCGATCAGGACCAGCACGTCGCGCGGGTCGATCTCGCCCGAGGCCGCGAGGCCGACGATGCGGATCATCATCGTCGTCAGCACGAGCGTGAGGAGAACCATGAACACGGCACCAGCCGTATACGCGAGTTCGCGCTGGAGGGAGCGTTCGAAGATCATTATTGATGATGAGGTGGGGCGCTCTCAGTGACGAACGGATTGGTTCCCGTCACGCCTCCGGTGCAGCCGCCGCGGGAAAAATAGCGGATAATTGCGGCTTTCATCCTAAGCCCAGATTTTATCCGAGGACAAGCGCGATGGACTTTAGCATAAAAGCCTGTGATTGGACCAAAGGCTCGTCAAACGGTTTCCTGACCGGGAAATCCGATTGCATCGTAATCGGCGTGTTCGAGTCGCAAACGCTCTCGGGCGCTGCGCTGGAGATCGACGCGGCCACCAAGGGCCTCCTGACCCGCGTCATCAAGGCCGGCGACATGGACGGCAAGGCCGGCACTACCCTGTTCCTGCACGAAGTCTCAGGCATCGGCGCTTCGCGCGTGCTGCTGGTCGGCCTCGGCAAGCAGGATGCTTTCAGTCAGAAAGCCTACGGCGAAGCCGTGCGGGCCGCCTGGCGCGCATTGCTCGGCACCAAGATCGTCCAGGTCACCTTCACGCTCGCCCAGTTGCCGATCCTCGAGCGCTCGGCCGATTGGGGCGTGCGCGCCGCGATCCTCGCGCTGCGCGAGTTGAGCTACCGCTTCACGCAAATGAAGAGCAAGCCGGACAACGCGCCGCGCGCTCTGAAGCGCATCGTGTTCAGCGTCAACACCGGCGACGAAAAGGCCGCCAAGCTCGCGGCCAAGCAGGGCGCCGCGCTTGCCAACGGCATGGATCTGACGCGCGACCTCGGCAACCTGCCGAGCAATGTCTGCACGCCGACCTATCTTGCCAACACCGCTAAGAAGCTCGCCAAAGACTGGAAGCTGAAAGTCGAAGTGCTCGGCGAGAAGCAGTGCGAGGCCCTGAAGATGGGCTCGTTCCTGTCGGTCACGGCCGGCTCGGTCGAACCGGCCCAGTTCATCGTGCTGCAGTACCAGGGCGGCGCCGCGAAAGCCGCGCCGGTGGTGCTGGTCGGCAAAGGCGTCACGTTCGATACCGGCGGCATTTCGCTCAAGCCGGGCGAAGGCATGGACGAGATGAAGTACGACATGTGCGGCGCCGGTTCGGTGCTGGGCACGTTGCGCGCCGTCGCCGAAATGGGCCTGAAGATCAACGTGGTCGGCATCATCCCGGCCGTCGAGAACATGCCGTCGGCCACGGCCACCAAGCCTGGCGACATCGTCACCAGCATGAAGGGCCTGACGATCGAAGTGCTCAACACGGACGCCGAAGGCCGGCTCATCCTGTGCGACGCGCTGACCTATGCCGAGCGTTTCAAGCCGGCAGCGGTGATCGACATCGCCACGCTCACAGGCGCCTGCATCATTGCGCTGGGTCATCACAACAGCGGTCTGTTCTCGAAAGACGACGCGCTGGCGGGCGAGCTGCTCGATGCCTCGCGTGAAGCCTCCGACCCGGCCTGGCGCCTGCCGCTCGACGACGAGTATCAGGATCAGCTCAAGTCGAATTTCGCGGATCTCGCCAACATCGGTGGACGTCCGGCGGGCAGCGTGACGGCGGCGTGCTTCCTGTCGCGCTTCACTGAAGCGTATCCGTGGGCCCATCTGGACATCGCCGGCACCGCGTGGAAGAGCGGCGCGGCGAAGGGTGCCACCGGCCGCCCGGTGCCCTTGCTCGCGCAGTTCCTGATCGATAGGGCCGCGGACGGTCGCGCTGCACAATGACGCATTGCAGTAAGGTTGCGGGCGTCGCTGTAGGCGCAAAGCGGAGCCGCCGATGACGAGAATCGATTTTCACTCGAACGTCGGCGATTCGCTGCTGTATGCGTGCCGCCTGATCCGCAAGGCGTATCAGGCGGGCCAGCCGACCATCGTGCTGGCCGAGCCCGCGCGTCTGCGGGCTTTCGACGAGCAGTTGTGGACCTTCTCGCCCCTCGACTTCGTGCCGCACTGCATGGCGGGCACGCCGCTCGCGGCGCAAACGCCAATCGTGCTGGCGTCGAACCTCGATGATGTGCCGCATCATCAGGTGCTGCTCAATCTCGGCGCCACGGTTCCGGCGCAATTCGCTCGCTTCGAAAGATTGCTGGAAGTGGTCGGTAACGCACACGACGAACTCGCGGCGGGCCGCGAACGCTATCGTTTCTATCGCGATCGCGGCTATGCTTTGAACAACTACAAGCAAGGCAGCTAGGTCCTCAACCAGGTCCTCGACCAGGTCCTATCTGGCCCGCGTCGCGTGATGTTTTGTCGGATGGATTCGACGCGCGCGCGGCCTGCCTCGGCTTGGACTCAAACACGGAGAGCGCGCGTGTCCGATCCTAACGATAGTTCGATCCCGGTTCTGAACGAGATTCTCGTGCCGGGCAATCCTGCCCAGGCGCGTCAGGCTGAGGGCGGCGCAGCGGCGCCGGCCACCCAGCCAGCGGCCGATCCCGCGACTGCGCAAGAACCGGTCCTTACGCCAGAACCCAGGCACGAGCCTGAGCCGCTGCTTGCACCAGAATCCGCGCACGCGCCAAAGGAGCCGACGCTCGCGCCGGAGCCCACGCATGTGTCGGAGGAAGCGCATCCGGCCGAGCACCACGCCCACCCGAAAAAGCGCTCGAGGGCGCACCACGCTTCCGATCACCGGCACGGGCATGAGCCGGCGTTGGCGCCGTCAGCGGGCGTCTTCGATCGGGCTGAACCGCATGCGCCGATCGAGGCGGGTGCGATCGTGCCGCCGGATATCGCTCACGAAACACAGCCGCAGCCGAATCTCGATGCCGATGTCATCGCCGAACGTCTGCGTGGACGGTTCGCGGGTTTTCTGACGGGCGATGGACGCGGCATCATCGAAGCACGTTGCCGCGATGCATTGCAGGATCACACGTCGTGGCTGGTCAACCAGATCACGCGCGAAGTGGCGTTGGCGCTGGAGACGGAATTGACCGGCTGGGTCAGGGAAGCGGTCGATCAGGAGATCGCGCGGCGCTCGGGCAGCGCCTGATCGTGGCTGAGGGCGCGCCGTTATCCGGGCGCGCTCACCGCTTTCATCAAGCGGCGTTCATTTGAGTCTTCGTTCGAATGTGCTTATTTGAGCGTCAGCACCCAGCTCGCCAGCGTAGCCGCCTGATCGGGCGTGAGTTGCGTATTCGCGGGCATCGGCACCGCGCCCCACACGCCCGTGCTGCCATCCAGAATCTTGTGCTTCAGATAGGTGGCGGCATCTTCGCGGCCGGCGTATTTCGAGGCGACGTCATGCAGCGCCGGTCCCATGAATGGACGCGACACCGAGTGGCAGCTCATGCAGTTCTGCTGCTGGGCAAGCGCGAGGGCGGCGGGCACCTCCGCGTGCGCCGCCGGACTGCCGGCGCCTAACATAGCGCTCAGCACGCTGGCCGACGCGAGCGCTGCATACGACATTGATTTCATTCTGGTCTCCGTCGGTGCAAGTGCCCGACTCGTGGTGCTCGCATTATAAAAGGAAAGGGGCGCACGGTTTCCCGTGCGCCCCTTTGCGCTTTCTCGTAACTGACGCAGCCGATGTGGCGTCGAGCGATGCGGCGCATCCGCCCCGGAGTATCGAGGCGGATCAGCGCAGCGCGTGCTTAGTGCGCGCTTAGTGCCCGCTTAGCCCGTCACTGCGCCCTTGTTGGCCGGCAGGGCCAACGCGGAGTACTTCGCCAGCACGCCACGCGTGTAGCGCGGCTTCGGTTGCTGCCATGCTGCGCGGCGGCGTTCCAGTTCGGCGTCGTCGATGTTCAGTTGCAGGAGCAGCTTATGCGCGTCGATCGTGATCGAGTCGCCTTCCTGCACGAACGCGATCGTGCCGCCCACAAAGGCTTCCGGCGCCACGTGACCGACCACCATCCCCCACGTGCCGCCCGAGAAACGGCCGTCGGTGATCAGGCCGACGCTTTCGCCGAGTCCCTTACCGATGATCGCGGATGTAGGCGCGAGCATTTCCGGCATGCCGGGGCCGCCCTTCGGGCCGAGGTAGCGCAGCACGACCACGTCGCCTGCAACGATCTTGTCGGCCAGAATGGCTTCGAGCGCGCTTTGCTCGTCGTCGAACACGCGGGCCGGACCGGTGATGACCGGGTTCTTCAGACCGGTGATCTTGGCGACGGCGCCGTCGACGGCCAGGTTGCCCTTCAGGATCGCCAGATGGCCTTCCTTGTACAGCGCCTGCTCGATCGGGAAAATCACCTGCTGGTCGGCGCGCGGCTTGCTCGGCACGTCCTTCAGTTCTTCGGCGATCGTCTTGCCGGTGATCGTCATGCAATCGCCGTGCAACAGGCCTGCGTCGAGCAGGATCTTCATGACTTGCGGAATGCCGCCGGCCTTGTGCAGATCGGTCGCCACGAACTGGCCCGACGGCTTCAGGTTGCAGATCACCGGCACTTTCTTGCGCATGCGCTCGAAGTCCTCGATGGTCCATTCCACTTCTGCCGCGTGGGCGATGGCGAGGAAGTGCAGCACGGCGTTGGTCGAGCCACCCGTGGCCATCAGCACGGCCACGGCGTTTTCGATCGCCTTCTTCGTGACGATGTCGCGCGGCTTCAAATCCTTCTTGACCGCTTCGACCAGCACACGTGCCGATTCGGCCGCCGAGTCGACCTTTTCCTGGTCCGGATTGGCCATCGTCGACGAATAGAACAGCGACATGCCCAGCGCTTCGAACGACGAGCTCATCGTGTTGGCGGTGTACATGCCGCCGCACGAACCCGTGGATGGGCACGCGTTCTTTTCGACCCCTTCGAAATCTTCCTGCGACATCCGGCCGGCTGTGAATTCGCCCACGGCTTCGAACGACGACACGATGGTCAGGTCCGTGCCCTTCCAGTTGCCCGGACGGATCGTCCCGCCATACACGTAGATGCTCGGCACGTTGGTGCGCAGCATGCCGATCATGCCGCCCGGCATGTTCTTGTCGCAGCCGCCGATCACCACCACGCCGTCCATCCACTGGCCTTGCACGCACGTCTCGATACAGTCGGAGATGACTTCGCGCGACACGAGCGAGTACTTCATGCCTTCGGTGCCCATCGACATGCCGTCCGAAATCGTCGGCGTGCCGAAGATCTGCGGATTTGCGTCGGCGCCCTTGACCGCGGCGACCGCTGCGTCGGCCAGACGCTGCAGGCCGGCGTTACACGGCGTGATGGTCGAGTGGCCGTTGGCGATGCCGATCATCGGCTTGTCGAAATCGGCCTTTTCGTAGCCGAGTGCGTAGTACATCGAGCGGTTCGGTGAGCGCGCCACGCCTTGCGTGATGTTCTTGGAACGACGGTTGTATGCCATGGGGAACTCCAATCTGTTTTGTTTTGATCCGTGCTGCGTGTGCGGGACTCGGGTGCTGCCGCAGAGGCTGGGCTGACGCTGCCGATGTCTTACCGGCGTCGGCGTCGGCCGATACGGCGATTCAGGTCAGTTCAGTGTAGTTCCGACGCGTTGCGCAAGGGTGCAGTTTTGCGAAGCGCGTGTCCAATATATTATTCAGGCTCTATTAGGTCGTAAAATGTATTAATCATGTTGCCTGCGATTCCTGACCTGCGCCAATTGCGCTATTTCGTGACCGTCGCCGAAGAAAAGCACTTCGGGCGGGCGGCCGTGCGTCTTTCCATGACGCAGCCGCCGTTGTCGCAGGCGATTCGGGCGCTGGAGGAAACGCTCGGGGTCGAGTTGTTCGCGCGGACCAAGCGCTCGGTGGAGCTGACTCCGGTGGGCGCTGACCTGTTGCCCGAGGTGCAGCGTCTGCTGGCGAGCGCCGAAGGGCTGCGGCCGCTGGCGCAGAGCCTCGCCCGAGGCGAGGCCGGGGCGCTGTCGCTGGCTTTTGTCTCGACGGCCGATTACGGCCTGCTGCCGCTGCTGCTGCGCGATTTCGGCGCGCGCCATCCCCGGGTGCGGCTCGAACTGACCGAAGCCACCAGCGACGTGCAGGTCGACGAACTGGTGGCCGGACGCATCGACGCGGGCCTCGTGATCGCGCCGCTGCCGTTGCGGCATGCCACCCAGCTCTCGTGGTTGCCGATCGCTCGCGAGCCGCTGGTGATCGCGATGTCGACGGATATGGCGAAGCGCGTGGGCAGCGCCGCCGGCTCCGTGGCTGACTCGCATGCGGAGTGGCTGGACACGCCCATCAGCCTGCGCGACGTCGCCGAGGAGCCGCTCGTGATCTTCCCAAGACGTCTGGCGCCAGGCTTTTATGACATCATTATGGATTGCTACGGCGTGGCGGGGCTGGCACCGCGGGTTGGCCAGGAGGCGATCCAGATGCAGACGATCGTGAGCCTTGTGTCGGCCGGGATGGGCGTCGCACTGGTGCCGCAATCGTTGCGTAATCTGCGCCGCACGGGTGTCGTGTACCGGCCGCTCGCCGAATCGGTGCCGGCGATCGAAACGGGGTTGGTCTGGCGCACGGCGGAGGTGAGTCCGGTGCTGGCCGGCTTCATCGAGATCGTGCGGGCGCACGCGGCCACCATGGAGGCGCCGTCCGCGGCGCCTCGTGCTTAGGCGAGCTCAGGTGAGCCGCTGCCGCGAACGCATTGCAAACGGAACCGTCCAACGCATGCGCCGCATGATGCGCGTACCGCCGGCCGCTACTTGAAACTCGACTAGAAATCCGCTTCTGAACCTGAACTGCCCATAACAACACGATGCTCATTCACCCGAATTTCGACCCCATTGCCATTCATCTGGGGCCGCTTGCTGTGCGCTGGTATGGACTGATGTACCTCGTTGCGTTCATCGCGGCGATCGTCGTCGGCCGCTTGCGGCTGCGTTTGCCGTACGTCGCCGCGCAAGGCTGGACCGCTAAAGATATCGACGACATGCTGTTTTACGGCGTGCTCGGTACGATCCTCGGCGGCCGGCTTGGCTACGTGCTGTTCTATAAGGCGAGCTTTTACTTCGCGCATCCGCTCGACATCTTCAAGGTGTGGGAAGGCGGGATGTCGTTTCACGGCGGCTTCCTTGGCGTCACGCTGGCAATGGTGCTGTTCGCCTATCAGCGCAAGCGCTCGTGGCTGCAGGTCACCGATTTCGTCGCGCCGATGGTGCCGACCGGGCTCGCGGCAGGGCGCCTCGGCAACTTTATCAACGGGGAGTTGTGGGGCCGCGTAACCGATCCGTCAGCGCCCTGGGCGATGCTGTTTCCGGGCGCCGCGCCGGACGACGCCACGTGGCTCACCACTCATCCGCAACTGGCCGCGCAATGGCATCTGAACGAAGTGTTCGCGCAATATCACATGCTGCCGCGTCATCCGTCGGAGTTGTATGAGATCGCGCTGGAAGGCGTGGCGCTGTTCTTCGTGCTGTTCTTCTTCTCACGCAAACCCAAGCCGTTGGGCGCGATTTCCGCGGTGTTCCTGATCGGCTACGGCCTCGCACGTTTCACGGTGGAATTCGCACGTGAGCCGGATGACTTCCTTGGCCTTCTGGCAATGGGTCTCTCGATGGGCCAATGGCTCTCGCTGCCCATGATCCTGGTCGGCATCGGGATACTGGTGTGGTCCTATCGCCGTGCGCGGCGTGAACCGGCGCAACCAGTCGGCGCAAACTAAGCGCTACGTTTTATCGTAGTGAGAAGCCAACAAAAAAAAGCCACGGCATGCCGTGGCTTTTTCTTTTACAACGAGACGTCTGGTGTAAAACGCGTTACTTCATCTGCACCGAGCCCGACACATTGACCGTGACAGTCGACGTGCCGCCTTCAATCGGCACCGGCGCGGATGCCTTCGCATCGGCGCCCATTGCGCGTGCGCTCATCATCATCATGGGACGCGGCATGACGCCGTTGTGCCCAACGTTGACCTCGCGAATCGAATAGCCGCTGTAGCCGAATGCCTGCGCCGACGAAGCGGCTTGCTCACGGAACGACTTGATGGCTTCACCGGTGAGCTTCTGCTCCGCTGCACGCTGCGCTTCCGGCGACAACGAAAACTGCACGTTGCCGACCTGCATGATCGATGCCATCTGGCCCGCGAGTTTCGATGCCGCGGCGAAGTCGTGCGATTCAAGCACAATTTCAGTACGGCCGCGCCATGCGGAAATGCGGCCGTCACGATCGGTGGACGGATAGATCGAGAAGGAGCCAGTGCGAGCCGTTACGCCGTTCACGCCCTTGGCTTTTTGCAGCGCCGAATCGGCGCGCTGATTCAGCGTGGAGGTGAGCACAGACGGATCACTCGCTTCCTGCTCATAAAACAGTGTGATATCGACGACGTCTTGCGGCACTTCCGAGCTTGCCTGCGCATTCAGCGATAGCACGCCCGCGGGCTGATATTGCGTCACGCCCTGCGCGCGGGCCATAGCCGGCGTCAGCGCGAGCGCGGCAGGCGCGGCGCATACGAGAGCGAGCGCGAGTGCACGTGCGGTGTTTTTCGTCATTCTTGGACTCCTTGCTTGAACAGGTTGTGCACGATTGGAGCGAACGCCATGCAGTGGCACAACGTTTGCGAGTCCGTTAGGCGCTTGTAACCTGAGCTTGGTTCCCTAATTTGACGTTTGCTGAACGTTTGTGTTCATCGGCGCACAGACTTGCGCGTGACACAAGCGGCAACAGGTCACATGCGCGTATGCAACTTTAAACAAGACGTTTGGTGATGAAGCGCCATTCAGCTTCGGTCACTGGTGTGATCGACAGGCGGTTGCCTTTGACGAGCACGCGCATGTCCTGCAATTCCTCATGCTCGCGCAGCGCCGCAAGCGGAATCAAGGGGATCTTCTTCTTGAACACCACATCGACGAGCAGCCAGCGCGGCGTTTCCTGCGACGACTTCGGGTCGTAGTAGGGGCTCTTCTTATCGAATTGAGTGGGGTCCGGATATGCGGTGGACGATACCTCCGCGAGCCCTGCAATGCCTGGCTCCGGGCAACTCGAGTGATAGAACAGCACGCCGTCGCCGACCTGCATCATGTCGCGCATGAAGTTGCGCGCCTGATAGTTGCGCACGCCGGTCCACGGCAGCGTATGGTGCGGTGCCTGGGCGAGATGGTCGATGCTTGCTTCGTCCGGTTCGGACTTCATTAGCCAGTAGCGCATGAATCGAATTGAACGTTAAAGGTTTGAAGATACAGCAAGAAAAATCGAGGCCCAAAGAAAAACGGCACCGAACCGAAGTCCGATGCCGTTTGAATAGGGTCCCCGCCTTAGCCGCTAGGCCGGCATCCTGAACCGGGGGTTCAGAATTGGTCGCAGTTAGCAGCACTTCGGGTACATCAGACAGAGTGACGCGCACACCCGTGCTACAAATTTCCACAACCGTGCACATGGCATTGGTTCAAGGAATATATGACCTTGGCGAACCAGGCAGGGAAGTCAAACCGATTGAATTCAAAACGTTTGCATGAATCTTTGCTCATGCACCTCGTTTGAATCCGCAGCCGATCTCAGGACCGGCTACAAGATACTTTCTACATGCTGTACTGCTGAATCACAGTACCCAGTTGTTCGTTCATTTGGTGCATTGTACGCCGGATTTCTTCAGCGGGAAATGCTTCTCCGTGCCGCACGCTGCTTTGCAGCTTAAGCAGTTCTGATGCCAGCGACAGCGCAGCCATGACGGCAATGCGATCCGTGCCACGCACGTTGCTGCTATTGCGGATCTTCGACATCTCTGCGTCAACGCGTGCAACCGCTTCAAGCAGCGCGCCTTCAGTTTCCGGCGAGCAGGCGAGACGATAGGGCACGCCGAGAATCGATACTTCGATCTGCTTGGTGGTCATGCATTTTCTCCATGGCGGGTGACGTCGCTCTCCGCTTCTTCCTCATGCGGCGCGGCCTCGAGCAGATCGAGCTGATTATCAGGCTCGCTGTGCGCGCGGGCCCGCGGCAATTTTTCGAGGATCGCATTGAGGCGCACCTGTGCGTCGTCGATCTTTGCCGACAGCGCGTCGCGTTCCGCTTGCAGCGCATCGCGCTCCTCGCGCATCAGCGCGAGTTCCGTGCGCGTGGCTTCGGCTTCCGCACGCGTTTGGGCGAGCTGATCTTCGAGCGCGAGCCGCGCTTCATTGTGGCGTTGGCTGATCGTGATCAGCTTGCCGATATTCTGTGAAAGTGTTTCGAGTTCGGTGAGCATCTGCTGCGTCCTCTAAAGACATCGCATTTTAGCGCGGAATGTCGCAGGTTCCGACAATTGTCTCGTTTCGAGACGTAACAACATCGCTTTGTGCCGGCTTTTATCGACCATATGATGAAAAACAACTCATGCATCGGACAATAACCTGCACTTAACAGAACAGTTTGCGCACGGATTAACCATTCTTGACGGACCCGAAGGCCGCTCCTAAACTGGCCGCACTTTGGTGCCCGCGCGCGCTTTTCCACAGTGCGCGCAGTTAAACGGGAAGCAGGGCGCGCGCTTCGCCTGAACGCGCCAACCTGCGCTGCCCCCGCAACGGTAAGCGACCGCATTCGTCATGCAGGTCGATCCTGATCGCGTGTTTGAAGCTGAACACGCGAGTGTGCCACTGCGCGTCACGCGTGGGAAGGCGGGATCGATGTGTCGCCAGCCCGGATACCGGCCAGAGGGAGAGGCTCGTTCCCGCGCAAACGTAAAACAACGCGGGCGCCTCGTTACGCATCGGCCCGCGGGGAAGCGGGCCGCGCACGCTATCCACAGGAATGTCATCCCATGCTGTCCCCTATCGCTCGCGCGGCGTTGCTCGCCTTTGCGAGCCTGCCGCTCGTCGTGCATGCGCAAGCTGCTTCTTCTTCGTCGCCGTCTTCACCTTCATCGCCATCTTCTTCAGCTGATACAGGGGCGAGCGGTTTGTCAGCCGCGGTGTTGTCGCCCGTTGTCGTGACCGCGGAGCGTGGGCCACAACCGCTCGCCGATGCGATCCCGCAGACTACGCTGTTCGATCAGCAGGACATCGCCGATACAACCGCGACCGATTTGCCCGGTCTGTTGCAACTCGCGCCCGGCGCGCAAATTTCGCGCACCGGTGGCCCCGGTTCCACGACGAGCCTGTTTCTGCGCGGCGCGTCGTCGACACAATCGCTTTTGCTGATCGACGGCGTGCGGGTCGACTCCGTGAGCCTGGGCGCGCCGCAACTCGCGCAGATTCCGCTCGACCAGATCGATCACGTCGAAGTGGTAAATGGCAACGTGTCCGCGCTTTACGGCTCTGGCGCAATTGGCGGCGTGGTGCAAGTGTTCACCAAAGACGGCGGCGACCATCCGCCGCGTTTCAATTTTTCGGTAGGCTACGGCAGCTATCACACGCAGACGCAGCAGGTCGGCGTGAACGGTGCGCTGGATAAAGACGGCAACACCACCTTCAGCATTTCGCTCGCGCGTTCGAAAGACGACGGTTTCTCCTCGCTCAATCCGTCACAGGCGCCCAACGCGAATCCGAACGCGAACGGCTATCTGAACGAAAGCATCTCGGCTTCGTTGCGTCACAAGTTCAGCGACAAGTGGGACGCGGGCGTCACCTACTTCCAGTCGAACGGCAATAACAGCTACGACAACGCGTATGGCGTGCCGACCGATCTGAACAACCTCTACAGCAAAGTGCGTCAGATGTCGGTGTTTGCGAACGGCAAACTGACCGACTGGTGGACCACACACTTCATCGTTTCCGAAGGAGACGACCGCAGTGTGTCGAATACCAACGGCCTCTACAACGGTCGCTTCGATACGGACAATCGCCAGTACACGTGGCAGAACGATTTCGCGCTCGCCGCGCAGCAGAAGCTGCAGGTCGGCTACGAGCATCTCGATCAGAGCCTCGACTCGGATACGTTCGCCGCACCCGACCGGCATGTGGATTCGGGCTTTGTCGGCTACACGGGGCGCTTTGGGCGCAATCAGATTCAGGCCAACGTGCGGCGCGATCAGTATTCCGATTTCGGCGGGGCGAACAGTTACTATCTCGGCTACGGTTTCGTCATCACCGAGCATTGGAAGGCGACTGCAAGCTATTCGGATTCGTTCCGCGCGCCGAGCTTCGACGATCTGTACTATCCGATCAGCGGCAATCCGTCGATCCAGCCGGAGCGCAGCCATTCAATCGAAGCAGCGTTGCAGTACGCGTCGAACGCGCTTGGTGTGATGCGGCTGAGCGCATTCCAGACGCGTTATTCGAATCTGATCGACTACGAACAGGTCACGCCCGGCATCTATCTGGCCGAGAACGTCGGCCATGCGAAGGTGCAGGGGCTTGAGGGATCGTGGAGCGGGCATGTGGGCAAGACGGATGTGCGCGCGTCGGTAACGCTGCAAAATCCCGTCGACCTCGATAGCGATACCGATCTCGTGCGGCGTGCAAGGCGCTTCGCGTCGCTGGCGGTAAATCGCAGCATTGCCGGGTGGCGTGTCGGCGGCGAGTGGATCGTCAGCGGCGCCCGTGAAGATAGCAGCGGCACGCTGGGCGGCTATGGCGTGGTGAATCTGTCGGCGCGCTACAACATCACGAAGGCGTGGTACGTCGCCGCGCAGATCCAGAACCTGTTGAACAAGGACTATGAAACGGCCTACTCGTATAACTCGCCGCGGCGCGGTGCGTATGTCACGGTCGGTTGGCAGCAGCAGTGACGAACGTACTTGCATGAGAACGCGCCGATGATCCGTAGCTCGAGCCCGATGCCCACGACCCCGTTGCGCGTGATGAGCGCGAAGCGCGCGGCCGCGATCTGGCTCGTGCTCGCGGTAATCGCGCTAGTTGTGCTGATGGCGTCGCTCGCGCTCGGCAGCGTGTCGCTTGCACCGGCGCGCGTGTTGGCGGCATTGCTGCCGTCGCATGCGTCGCATGTCGAGTCCGGCGATCTTGCCGGCGAGATCGTGCGCACGCTGCGTTTGCCACGCGCGCTGGCCGGCTTCACGTGCGGCGCGTTACTTGCGCTGGCCGGTGCGCTGCTGCAAGTGCTGTTGCGCAACCCATTGGCCGAACCCTACGTATTGGGCGTATCGGGTGGCGCGGCGACGTTCGCGCTGGTGGCGATGATCGCTGGTTGTGCGTGGTGGATTGTCGACGCCAGCGCATTCGCCGGCGCCTTCGTGTCTATCCTGCTGGTGCTCGGCCTCGCCCGCCGTGAGTTGTGGCGGGGCGAGCCGCAGGATACGTCGCCGCGTTTGCTGCTGACCGGTGCGGTGATCGCGGCCGGTTGGGGCGCTTTGATCACCTTGCTGCTCAACCTTGCGCCGGACAATCGGCTGCGCGGCATGCTGTTCTGGCTGACCGGCGATCTGAACGGCGGCGCGATGCCGTGGACGGCGCTCGCCGCGCTCGTCGTCGTGCTGGTGGCAATCGTGCCGGTTGCACCGCGTCTGAATGTGCTGCTGCGGGGCGACGCCGCCGCGCAGGCGCTGGGCGTCGCCGTGATGCCGCTGCGCTTGCGTGTGTATCTGGTGGCGTCGCTGGCGGCCGCTGCCGCGGTGACCACGGCCGGTACGATTGGCTTTGTCGGGCTCGTCGTGCCGCATATGCTGCGGCTCGCGTTCGGCAACGATCAGCGCATGCTGCTGCCCGCAGCGGCGCTCGGTGGAGGTGTCGCGGTGATGGGCGCGGACCTGATTGCGCGTACGGTGATTGCACCGGCGCAATTGCCGGTCGGCGTGATCACGTCGATCGTCGGCGTGCCCGTGTTCCTGTGGATGCTATTGCGCAGACGCCGATGATGAATGCACATAACGCTCCGCATTCGGCGCTCAGCGCGCAACGCCTGACCTTGCGCGCGGGCATGCGCACCTTGCTCGACGCATTCACGCATACGTTCTACGCAGGCGAGATCTGGTGTATCGCGGGCCCCAACGGCGCGGGCAAGACGACCTTGCTATCCACGCTCGCCGGTCTCGCGCAGCCGTCGGCGGGGCATGTCGAACTCGACGGCGTGCGTCTCGCCGACTGGCGGCCGTTGCCGCTTGCGCAGCGTCGCGCGCTGATGCCGCAAAGCGCTGCGGACGCCTTCAGCGCGAGCGTCCTCGACATCGTGATGCTGAACCGCTTTCCGCATTTGACCGGCTGGGGTTGGGAGGGCGAGGCCGATCGCGCGGCCGCGCATGCCGCGCTGGACGCTTTGGGCCTCGCCGCATTTGCTGCACGCGACGTGCTGTCGCTCTCGGGTGGCGAACGTCAACGCGTCGCCCTCGCGGGGGTGTTGTGCCAGGGGGCGCCGTTGTTGCTGCTCGACGAACCGCTCTCGCATCTGGATCTGCACCATCAGATCGACTGTCTCGAAGCGCTGACCGCCTGGACACGTGAACCTCGGCGTACAGTGATGTTTTCGTGCCACGATCTGAACCTCGCGCGCCGCTTCGCGACGCACGCGTTGCTGCTTGACGGCAACGGCGGCGCGTATGCTGGACCGGTGCGCGATGTCCTGACGCCCACGCTGACAAGCCGTGCGTTCGGCTATCCGTTGATTCTGATTCGCGACGGCGAGCATGAGGCGCTGATTCCCGCGCCGCGCTCGCGTCACGAATCGCCTGCGGCGCATGACACGCCGGCAGGCTAAGCGCTTTATAAAACACTCTCTTTTTTAGAAACGTCTATGACTTCTTTGCCAGGTTTGCCGGGATTGACCGAAGTCGAACCGCTCGATCAAACGTTGCGTGCCGAACTGCAACACATCATCGATACCAAGACCAAGCCGCCTGGCAGTCTTGGGCGGCTGGAGACGCTCGCGCGCCAGATGGGGCTGATCCAGCGTACGACGCGCCCCACGGTCGAACGTCCGACGATGATCGTGTTCGCCGGCGATCACGGTATTGCGCAGGAAGGCGTGAGTCCGTATCCACAAGCCGTGACCGCGCAAATGGTCGCTAACTTTCTCACCGGCGGTGCGGCGATCAATGCGTTGAGCCGTGTCTCGGGCGTCGAGCTCGAAGTGGTCAACTCGGGCATTGCGACGCCGCTGCCGTCGACGGAAGGTCTCATCGACATTCCGGTTGCGGCCGGCACGCGCAACTTCGCGCACGAGCCCGCCATGACGCACGAACAGGCGCTGGCCGCAATGCAGGCAGGTGCAACTCGCGTGCGGCATCACGCGGCGCTCGGCACCAATGTGATCGGCTTCGGCGAAATGGGGATTGCGAATACGTCGTCGGCCGCGTGTCTGATGAGCCGCTTGTGCGGCGTGCCGATCGACGAATGCGTCGGCCGCGGAACGGGTCTCGACAACGCGGGGCTTGCAAAAAAGCGCAACGTACTTGCCTCCGCAGTCGCGCATCACGCGGCGTCCAGCGATCCGCTCAACGTGCTCGCCACGTTCGGCGGCTTCGAAATCGCCATGATGGTGGGGGCATACCTTGCTGCAGCGCAAGCGCATATGACGATCCTCGTCGACGGTTTCATCGCGACCTCGGCGTTGCTGGTGGCCGATGCGTTCGCACCGAACGTCCGCGAGTATTGTGTGTTCGCGCATGCGTCGAATGAGGCGGGGCATCGGCGCATGCTCGATCATTTCGGCGCGCTGCCCTTGCTCTCGCTCGATATGCGTCTCGGCGAGGGGACCGGCGCGGTACTCGCGGTGCCGTTGCTGCGCGCGGCGGTAGCGTTCGTGAACGAAATGGCCAGCTTCGAATCGGCCGGTGTCGCCAATCGCGATGCGTGAGCTGTTATACGAAGCGCAGTCATACAGAAGCGTGCGTCCTGCTCACTCATGAATCCGCTCGCTGAACTCCGCTATTTCTTCACGGCGCTCGGCTATTTCACGCGTGTGCCTGTGCCGCGCTGGGTCGGCTATGAGCCGCACTATCTGAATGCGGCGGCGCGCTATTTTCCGCTTGTCGGTCTATTGGTCGGCGGATTGAGCGCGCTGGTTTATCTCGCGGCCTTGCGTGTCTTTCCAGCGGGCGTGGCGGTGCTCCTGTCGATGGCGGTGTCGCTTCTCGTCACCGGCGCCTTTCACGAGGACGGACTCGCCGATTGCGTCGATGCGTTCGGTGGCGCCTATACGCGAGAGGACGTGCTGCGCATCATGCATGATTCGCGCATCGGCGCTTTCGGCGCCATCGCGCTCGTGATTGCGCTAGCACTGAAGTGGCAAACGCTCACCGCGTTGCCGCCGATGCGCGCAGCAAGTCTGATGATTGCAGCGCATGCCGCGAGCCGTGTGTTCGCCATCAGCTATCTGGCCACACTCGACTACGTGCGCGCCGAAGGCAAAGCCAAACCGGTTGCGCAACGCTTGAGCGGCCCCGCGTTGCTTTGCGCGGCGGTGTTCGGCCTGCCGTTGTTGCTCTGGCCGAACCTGCTGGATTCGCCGAATTGGCGCTTCGCCTGCGTGACGCTCGCCATACTGGTGGCGCTGCGTTTTGCGTTGGGCCGCTATTTCGTCAGACGCATCGGTGGCTACACCGGTGACTGCCTCGGCTTCGCGCAACAGATCTTTGAACTGAGCATCTACCTCGTGGGGCTCGCATGGATATCGTCCTGATCCGTCATCCTGCCGTCGCGCTCGATTCAGGGGTGTGCTACGGCCACAGCGACGTAGCGCTCGCCGAAGACGTTGAGGTATCGGCAAGTGCTCTTGCACTGAAGCTGGCGACCTTGCAGATACCGCCGCCGCGTGTGCTGATGTCGAGCCCGTTGACACGTTGCGCGACACTGGCCGCGGTCATGGCGAACGACTTCGGTTGCGCGCTCAGTCACGACGATCGTCTGAAGGAAATGAATTTCGGCGACTGGGAAGAGCAGCGTTGGGACTCGATCGATCGCGAACTGCTCGACGCCTGGGCGGCCAACTTCGAGCACGCGCGTGCGCATGGCGGCGAGAGCGTCGCGCAATTCGTCGCGCGGGTGCGGGCGTGGTTTGACGCGTTTGCGCTGACGCGCGAGTTGTCGCCGGCATACGTGGTCACGCATGCCGGCGTGATACGGGTGATCGCTTCGCTGGTGCTGGAGGTGCCGGTGGAAAGCTGTCTGCGCTGGTCGTTGGAGATGGCGGGGATTGTCTGGCTGCGCAGGGATGATGAGACGCAGCAGTGGTCGTTGGTGAGGTGGAATGTGTGAGGGACGGGGCTTGGTCCCTGCAGTCCCTTGAATCGCGTCAGTCCAGCGCTATTCGTGACACTTTTTCAGGAAATTTGTCGCGAAAACAGAAATCGTGACACTTTTAGACATCAAAAGTGTCGCGATTCGCGCGATTTGTGCCACAATGTCATGAAAAAGTGTCGCGATTAGGATTTATCGCGCCACATTGGCACGAGGTGGCGCGCATGAACAGCAGTGGCATCAAGCAGGAACTGGATCTGATCGAGCAGCTCATCGCTGCAAGCGCCGCGGGGCGAGGCGTTCGCGCGCTTGCAGCGGCACTTGCCGGGCGCCGCCATCCCATGCAACGCCGCACGCTGCAACGTCGTCTTGACGTGTTGCTCGAAGCGGGCCGGATCGTCTCGGAAGGTGCCGGCCGGGCAGTGTCCTACAAGCAGGTTGCGGTTCAAGGCGCGGCTGTTTCCCCCACCCAGGTTGTCGCTGCCGCAAGCACCTCCGGCGAGGCCTACGTGCCCGTATCGAGTGCGGGCCTCGAGGTGCGCGCGGAAGTGAACCGGCCGCTGCACGAGCGCCGGCCGGTTGGCTATAACCGTGCGTTTCTCGAACGCTATCGTCCGAATCAGGACGCGTATCTATCGCAAGCGCAGCGTGAACGCCTGCATGAATGGGGCCGTACGTCGGCCGATGTGCGGCCGGCCGGCACATATGCACGCGACATCATGAGTAGGCTTCTGATCGATTTGTCGTGGGCTTCGTCGCGGCTCGAGGGCAACACCTACACGCGGCTCGACACCGTGCGGCTGATCGAGCAAGGGCACATTGCGGAAGGCAAGGACGCCCAGGAAACGCAGATGATCCTGAACCACAAGGCCGCGATCGAAATGATCGTCGAGAGCGCTGACGAGGTGGGCTTCAATCGATTCACCGTACTGAACCTTCACGCGATTCTCTCCGACAACCTGATGTCCGATCCGTTCGCCAGCGGCCGTTTGCGCGCGCGCGAAGTAGAGATCAGCGGCACCGTATTTTTTCCGCTCGCGGTACCGCAGCAAATCGCCGAATGCTTCGAGGCCGTGTTGAACAAGGCCGCCCAGATCGACGATCCCTTCGAGCAGGCTTTCTTCAGCATGGTGCATCTGCCCTATCTGCAGCCGTTCGAAGACGTCAACAAACGGGTCTCGCGTCTGACCGCGAATATCCCGCTGATCCGGCAGAATCTGTGTCCGCTGTCGTTCATCGACGTTCCCGAAAAGGCCTATGTCGACGGCACACTCGGGGTGTACGAGACCAATCGCGTCGAGTTGTTGCGCGACGTCTTCATCTGGGCATACGAGCGCTCGTGTCAGCGTTATCTGGCGATTCGACAATCGATCGGTGAGCCTGACGCGTTCCGCCTCAAGTATCGCAATGCGTTGATACAGGTGGTGCAGGAGGTGATTCGCGGCGGCCTTGCCGGCACACGCGGCGAGATTGAAACGCTCGCACAGAATCAGGTGGAGGCGGCGGAGGTGTCTTCGTTCGTCGATGCGATCCAGTCCGATCTCGATCAACTCTATCTAGGCAATGTCGCGCGCTACCGGCTGCGGCTTTCCGAATTCGAACACTGGCCGTTCAAGCGGGCAGACGCCGTCTCGCGCTAACGCGGCACGGCTTGCTTCACGACTTTCGCGGCGGCATCACTGCGCGCCGTTCTTTCTCCGCGAGCGCGCAAGCTCCAGGTCTTCGCACATCTGCTTCGCCCCTTGCGCAATACGCGGCGCGGGCCGGTTGATCAGATCGCCGTCGATCGCGAACAGATTGTTGTTCGCCACCGCTTTGAGGCTCGGCCAGGCTCGCCATGTGTCGAGTCGCGGCAAGGTGGTGTCCGGTTTGGTCGCGCCGGGTGCGGCGGTGACGATCGCTTCCGGATTCGCTGCGAGCACCGCTTCGGTCGAGACGGTCGGCACCAGCGGTTCGAGTTTCGCAAACACATTGCGGCCGCCGCATAGCGCAATCACGTCGCTGACCATATGCTCGCCGTTGAGCGTCATCAACGGCTGATCCCACACCTGATAGAACACGCTGACAGGCGGGCGGCTCGCATACTGCGTGCGCAGTCGTGCGATGTCCTGGCGGTATGTTGCCGCTGCGGCATCGGCGGTCGGCGAGGTGCCCAGCAATTGCCCAAGCTTCGTCAGCGACACCGCAACATCGTCGAGATGATGCGGCTCGCTGAAGAACAACGGCACATGCATTTCACGAAGGCGATCGAGTTGGCGCTGCGCATTGCCATGCCGCCACACGACGATCAGATCGGGCTTCAACGCGACGATCCGTTCTAGGTCGAGCGCTTTGTTGTCGCCAACGCGCGGCAGTTGCTTTGCTTCAAGCGGGTAGTCGCTGTAGGACACGGCGCCGACCATTTTCGCGCCACCGCCTGCGGCGTACAGCAGTTCGGTGACATGCGGCGCGAGACTGATGACGCGCTGTGCGGGAGTGGGCAGCGCGACGGTTGCGCCGGTGTCGTCGGTGACGGTGATCTCGGCATGCGCGTGCAGCGTGCTCACTCCAAGTGCCGCGGCGATGAAGAAGCGCGAGAGTCGAATCATCGAACGGCCTCGCGCAGACTCTCTTCAAGGCGTGCCCATTCCGTGTCGCTGGCGGGCAGCCCGAAACGCACGCTGCCCGTTGCCGTGAAGAGGCGTGTCCACACGCCGCGTTGCGCTAACGCTTCATGTAGAGCGGCGGCGCGAGCATCGTTGGTCCACGCAAAGAGGGGAGTGCTGTTCGTGGCGAGACCGTGTGCTTGCAAGAGACTTACCAGACGGGCGCTCTCGGCTTCGAGCAGCGTACGCATCTGCTGCTGCCACGCCACGTCTTCAAACGCGGCTTTGACGGCGTGACGAGCCGGGCCGCTGACAGTCCACGCCCCGAGCGTTAGACGCAATGCATCGAGCAAAGCCGGCGCACCGAGTACGAAACCTGCGCGCACACCCGCGAGCCCGAAGAATTTCCCCGGTGAACGCAACACGATCAACCCATTGCGATGGGTGCTTGCCGCGAGCGACGCTGAAGGCAGCGTGTCGGCGAAGGCCTCGTCGATCAGCAGCGTGCCGCCGCGTGCGCTAAGTTGCGCGTGCCAGTGCAGCAGCTTGCCGGCGCTGAGATGCTCGGCGGTCGGATTGTTAGGATTCACGACGACAACATGGGTGAACGCATCGGGCAACGTGTCCCAGGACACATCCAGTGGCACAACCTCGTGCCCTGCGCGCTCGAATGCGGGCGCGTATTCGCTGTACGTGAGCGGCGCGATGCCGACCCGGGCACGTGGCAAAAGTGACGGCAGTGCGCGAATCGCCGCCTGGCTTCCTGCTACGGGGAGCACATGGGCTGCATCGGGCGCGCCATAGTAACGCGCGGCACAGTCGGCAAAACCGTCACCGTCGTCGGGCAGGCGGCGCCATGCATCGGCGGGAACCGGCGGCACCGGATAGCCGTGCGGATTGATACCCGTCGACAGGTCGAGCCATTGCGCGTACGGAATGCCGTAACGCTCAGCCGCTTCGTGCAGATTGCCG
The DNA here is from genome assembly GCF_902859805.1 of Paraburkholderia sediminicola. GTDB lineage: Bacteria > Pseudomonadota > Gammaproteobacteria > Burkholderiales > Burkholderiaceae > Paraburkholderia > Paraburkholderia sediminicola. Next base: position 145,869 of record NZ_CADIKC010000007.1, read on the forward strand.
CCATGAACCACGGCGTTGAACGAGATACCGGCATTCGTCGTGCGCTCGACCATTCGATCAGCCATGAAAGGGAACACTCAGCAACGCCATCACGATCAGTACCGCCAGCCAGAGAATGACCGTCCGTTCGACCAGCATCAACGCTGCCGTAACGTGACTGGCCTTCGCCGCGTGTCCGAAACCAAGCATCGGCCTGTGTTCAAGCGCGCCGTGATACACCGCAGGCCCGCCGATCAGCACGTTCAGACTGCCCGCGCCCGAGGCCATGACCGGCCCGGCGTTCGGACTGTCCCAACGCGGCGCCTGTTCGCGCCAGCAACGCAGCGCGGTGCGCGTGTCACCGAGCAAGGCGTAGCTCGCCGCGGTGAGGCGCGCGGGAATCCAGTTGAGCACGTCGTCGATGCGCGCGGCGGCCCAGCCGAAGCGCAAATAGCGCGGCGTGCGGTAGCCCCACATGGCATCGAGCGTGTTGGCCAGACGAAACCCCAGCGCGCCCGGACCGCCCGCGATCGCAAACCAGAACAGCGCGCCGAAGATCGCGTCGTTGCCGTTTTCGAGCGCCGATTCGACGGCAGCGCGTGACAGCGCCGCTTCGTCGGCATGAGCGGTTTCGCGCGACACGATGCGCGAGGTCAGGAGGCGCGCTTGCGCCAGATCGCGCCGCGTCAGGGCCTCGGCGATCGGTGCAATGTGATCGTGCAGGCTGCGTGCGCCGAGCGCGAACCACAGCAACACGACATGCACCGCGCATGCCGCAAAAAAAGGCAGCACGGAGACGAGCCACCAGGCAATCAGCACCGGCGGCATCACCGTCAGCGACCAGGCGAGCAGCCCCTTGAGACGCAAGCGCCGGCCAGTGTTGTAGTGCGTTTCGAAGCGCATCGCCCATTTGCCGAAGCCGACCAGCGGATGCGCCGTGCGCGGCTCACCAAGCCAACGGTCGACGGCGACGCCCGCCGTTGCCAGCGTAACGATCAAAGGAAGCGACAGCATCACGCACCCCCCGCTGTCTTCAAGGCGAGCGGCAAGCCCGCGACCATCATCGTGACCTGGGTGCTCAACGCGGCGATGCGCTGATTGAGCCGCCCGAGTTCGTCGACGTAGAGGCGTGTTTCCGCGCCGAGCGGCACCACGCCCAAACCGATTTCATTGCTGACCACGATGATCTTGCCTCTGGCGTTGATGAGCGCTGCTTCGAAAGCGGCAAAGTGCGTGTGATAGTGATCGACCGGCAAGCCGTCGCCGTCGGGTGGGCACAGCAGGTTGGCGAGCCACAGCGTCAGGCAGTCGATCAGAATGCAGTGACCCGGCGAGTCGATTTGCGTGACGGCGCCGGCGAGATCCACGTCTGCTTCGTGCAAAGCCCAATGCGCCGGACGCCGTTCGCGATGATGCGCGATTCGCGCGCTGAATTCGGCGTCGTCGGCTACGCGCGCGGTGGCGATGTACGTGACGGGGAGGGCGCTATCGTTCGCCAGTTTTTCGGCGTGCACGCTCTTGCCCGAACGGGCGCCGCCGAGAACGAAGGTGAGGTCGCGGGAAATCATCGCGTGATTGTACCGGCGTGCAGCGCGTGCCGGCACGATGGGATAATGCCGCGTTCATCGCCCGCATTCATTGCTTATTCACCGCCGAAGCCGATATTCCGTGACCGCCATTTCGAACCCGCATGACGCCGTACCCGTGCCGCGCGGCACGCTGATGATTCAGGGCACTACGTCCGATGCGGGCAAGAGCACGCTCGTCGCGGGTTTATGCCGGCTGGCGCGCCGCGCCGGCGTGCGGGTCGCGCCGTTCAAGCCGCAGAACATGGCGCTCAATAGCGCGGTGACAGTTGACGGTGGCGAAATCGGCCGCGCTCAGGCCTTGCAGGCGGTGGCGGCCGGCATTGACGCTCACACCGATCTGAACCCGGTGTTGCTCAAGCCGACGAGCGACCGTGGCGCGCAAGTGATCATCCACGGCAAGGCGCGCATGAATCTCGATGCTCGCGCGTATCACGACTACAAGCCGGTCGCCTTCGAGGCGGTGCTGGAATCGTATGCGCGTCTGCAAGCGGCGTATGACACGATTTTTGTCGAAGGCGCGGGCAGTCCCGCCGAGATCAATCTGCGCGACCGCGATATCGCCAACATGGGTTTCGCTGAAGCTGTTGATTGTCCGGTCGTGCTGGTGGCCGACATCGACCGGGGTGGGGTGTTCGCGCACCTGACCGGTACGCTCGCGTGTCTGTCGGACAGCGAGCAGGCGCGTGTGCGCGGCTTCATCATCAATCGCTTTCGCGGTGACGTCAGTTTGCTCAAGCCCGGGCTCGACTGGCTCGAAGCGAAGACCGGCAAACCGGTGCTCGGCGTGGTGCCGTATCTGCACGGTCTGACGCTCGATGCCGAAGACATGCTGCCGCCCGAGTTGCGCGCGGCGCACAGCGGCCAAGGTGACGACCCGAACCGGATGTTGCGGGTAGTCGTGCCGGTGTTGCCGCACATCAGCAATCACACGGATTTCGACGCGCTGCGCGCGCATCCCCAGGTCGATTTTCACTACGTGCGAAGCGGCACGCCGCCTCCGCCGGCCGATCTGATCATTCTGCCGGGCTCGAAGAACGTGCCGGGCGATCTGGCCTTTCTGCGTGCGCAAGGCTGGGACGCGGTGCTGCAACGGCATCTGCGCTATGGCGGCCGCGTTATCGGAATTTGCGGCGGCATGCAGATGCTCGGACACGAAGTAGCCGACCCGCACGGCGTGGAAGGCGCGCCTGGCACAAGCGCCGGCCTTGGCTGGCTCGATTATTCGACAGTGCTGACGCGCGAAAAAACGCTCAAGAACGTGACCGGGCGTCTCGCGTTGCCAGGGGCGCCCGAGGTGGCCGGCTACGAGATTCACATGGGCGAGACGCAGGGCCCGGCGCTCGGCTCGCCCGCGCTGCAGTTGGGCGAAACGCCAAATGCGCATCCGGACGGTGCGATCTCGGCCGATGGCCAAATCCTCGCGACCTACGTGCACGGGCTGTTCGACACGCCGGCCGCGTGCGCCGCATTGTTGGCGTGGGCAGGACTGAGCGACGCCGAGAAAATCGACTACCCGGCGTTGCGTGAGGCCTCGCTGGATCGTCTGGCCGACACGCTGGCCGAACACCTCGATCTTTCGAAGCTTTTCGCCGCGATTGGCTGACTGAAGTTGACTGGATGGCAGCGATTAAACCCCATTGGGAAATAATCAAAGCCTGAAAGGCAGTTTTTCACCTCATCTGGTTCGAATACAGTCGTGACATCGACGGCCGATGCGGGCCGTCTCCCTTTCGTAAAGGACTCGTCATGAACTCGAACCGCTCCGCCGATCTGGCCGCCTTGATCCTTCGTCTCGCCTTGGGCGTTCTCTATCTCGCGCACAGCTTGCAGAAGATATTTGTTTTCACGCTGCCGGGAACGGCGCAGTTTTTTGTTTCGCTCGGCTTGCCGGGCTGGCTCGGCTATGTGACGGCGTTCGTCGAATTGATCGGCGGTATTGCGCTGCTGCTCGGCGTGCAGGTCCGCTGGGTCGCGCTGGTGCTGCTGCCGTTCATGCTCGGCGCAACGTCGCAGCATCTGCAGAACGGCTGGGGGTTCGCTTCGCCGCACGGCGGCTGGGAATATCCGGCTTTCTGGGCAGTGACTCTGGTTGTGCAGTCGCTGCTTGGCGCCGGTGCGCTGGCGCTGAGCGGTGCGAAGGCGCCGCGCGCAGTGGCCGCCTGATACGCCTCACCCAGGCACGAAACCGCCGCTGGCGCTTCGCCGCGCCGGCAACAAAAAAGCACGCGCCGTGTTGCCGCGTGCTTTTTTATTTGCGCTGAGCAAGGCGTACTTCAGGCGTTCCGGTCCCTGCGCCGTACCCCCGCGCCAATCAATCAATACAACACGATCTGCGTGCAGCGAAACAGCGCCATCGTCTTGCCGTTCGGATCGGTGACGGTGGCGTCCCACACCTGCGTGCTGCGGCCCAGATGGACGGCCTTGGCGACCGCGCGGATCGTGCCCTCCGTCGCCGTGCCGAGAAAATTGCTTTTCAGCTCGATGGTCGTGAAATTGCGCGCCGTCTCGGGCAGGTGGGCGAGGCACGCATAGCCGCAGGCGGTATCGGCGAGGCCGATCACCGTGGCGGCATGCAAAAAGCCGTTCGGCGCCAGCAACTCCTCGCGCACGGTCAATTCAGCGGTCAGCGTGCCTTCCTCCAGCGCCAGAACATGCACGCCCAGCAAGCCGGGCAGCTTGCCCTTTTGGCGTTCGTGCAGGCGCTCGATGGAGTATTCCGGGCGAAGTTTGCTCATGAGATTCGGGTCCTCGATGGAAAAAACAGCGATGTAAGGCGGTCAATAGCCGTTTGGGGGCTTCGGCCCCGGTGAATTTGTCGATATTATCAACGGCTGGATCGGCGGGTGAACCTGAAACGGGCACGAATCAGGGCACCTCGGCGCAAGTCAGAGCAAACTGCGCGGTAAACCGGCTGGCGGCGCCCAGCCTTCTTTCCGGGAGAATTCATGACGGTAATCGTGGTGGCGAATCCGAAGGGCGGCGTGGGCAAAAGCACGCTGTCCACCAATCTGGCCGGCTATTTCGCGTCGCAAGGGGAATGGATCGCGCTGGCGGACATGGACAAACAGCAGTCGTCGCACGCGTGGCTGTCGCTGCGGCCGCCCGCGCTGCCGCCTATCGAGACCTGGGAGGTCGACCTTGAAAACCCCGCCAAACCGCCCCGAGGTCTGGAACACGCGGTCATCGACACGCCGGCCGGGTTGCATGGCAACCGACTGAATATCGCGCTGGATCTGGCTGACAAGGTGATTGTTCCGCTGCAGCCGTCGATGTTCGACATTCTCGCCACCCAGGAATTTCTCGAGCGGCTGGCCAAGGAGAAGGCGGTCCGGAAAGGCGCGATCGAGATCGGTGTGGTGGGCATGCGCGTCGACGCGCGCACCCGCTCAGCGGAGCAGCTGCATCGCTTTGTCGAGGGACTGAAGCTGCCGGTGCTGGGTTACCTGCGCGACACGCAGAATTACGTGCAACTGGCCGCGCACGGCCTGACCTTGTGGGACGTCGCGAAAAGCCGCGTGGAGAAGGATCTGGAGCAGTGGCAGCCGATCATCCAATGGACCAACGGCGCCGGTAAGAAGGCTTGAAGTGAATGGCAGGCGGCGTGGCCGCCCGCTTTATGGAACCGTGCCGTGCGGCGAAAAGCCGGTTCAGATCCCGCTTAAGTCCAGTTCTGGGTCGGCACGTGGTCGCGGCTGCCCTTGATCTTGTTGTTGTCGTCGACAAACACCAGATCCGGTTTCCAGCCTGCCTTCAATTCCGCTTCGTCGACTACGGCGAACGCCGCGATGATCACCAGATCGCCCAACTGAGCACGCCGCGCGGCCGAACCGTTCAGCGAAATCATGCCGCTGCCGCGTTCACCCTTGATTGCGTACGTCGAGAAGCGCTCGCCGTTGTTGATATTCCAGATGTCGATCCGCTCGTTTTCAATGATGTTCGCGGCTTCCAGCAAGTCTTCGTCGATCGCGCACGAACCTTCGTAGTGCAGTTCGCAGTGCGTGACCGCGACGCGATGGATTTTCGACTTCAGCATGTTGCGTTGCATGACCAATCCCTTGTGCTTCTAATGCGTGTTTGCGCAGCCTAAGACGGCTTCAGATTTCGAGGTTGTCGATGAGACGGGTGCTGCCGAGCTTGGCGGCAGCCAGCACGACCAACTCCGCATTCGCGTCTTGTGCGCCCGGCGCCAGCAGATTCGAGCGCTTGCGCACCGCGATGTAGTCAGGCTGCCAGCCGCGCGCGGCCAGTGCCGCCATCGCTGCCTGTTCGAGTTTTGCGAAGTCGCGGTCGCCGGCGAGCACCGCATCGCGCACGCGATTGAGTTCGGCAGCCAGCATCGGCGCCTCGGCGCGTTCGGCCGTTTGCAGAAAACGGTTGCGCGAGCTGAGCGCGAGGCCGTCCGTATCACGCACGGTTTCCGCGGCGATGATGTCGGTCGGCAGCGCGAACTGGTGGCACATGCTGCGCACGATCATCAACTGCTGGTAATCCTTCTTACCGAACACCGCGACGCGCGGCTGCACGCACGACATCAGCTTCATCACCACCGTGCACACGCCCTGGAAGAAACCAGGCCGGAATTCGCCTTCGAGGATGTCGCCCAGATCGTGCGGCGGATGCACGCGGTACTCCTGCGGCTCCGGATACAGATCCCGTTCCGTCGGCGCGAACAGCACGTAGACGCCTTCTTTCTGCAGCTTCTCGATGTCGGCTTCGAGCGTGCGCGGGTATTTGTCGAAATCTTCGTTCGGACCGAACTGCAGGCGGTTGACGAAGATGCTCGCCACCACCGGATCGCCGTGCTGGCGCGCGAGGCGCATCAGCGACAGATGGCCCTCGTGCAGATTGCCCATGGTCGGCACAAAGGCGGTGCGATTCTGGCCGCGCAACTGGTCGCGCAATTCATGGATCGAGCTGATGACTTTCATGATCGGACAGGGATTTCCTCGCGCGGCGCGAGACCCGGTTGGCGCAAAAACTTAGGTTTTCGCGTGACCCGTGGCCTCACTGGTAATGACAGGTTCGGAGCGCGGGATTGTAGTGGATTTGCTCCCGGGGCGCACCGAAATGAGGCGTTTGCGGCAGCGATAGCGCACGCAAGCCCCGTTTCGCGGCGTCAGGCCGGCAGATAGGCGAGGCGCACGTAGATCGGTGCGAACGGCTCGGCCTGCGTGATTTCGACGAGCGACTCACGGCACAACTCGAGCATCGCGATGAAATTCACCACGACCACTGGCACGCCTTTGCTCGTGTCGAACAGGTCCGAGAACTCCATGAAGCGCGCGTTCTGCAGTCGCCGAAGGATCGTGCTCATATGCTCGCGCACCGATAACTCTTCGCGCGAAATCTTGTGATGCTGGACCAGCTTGGCGCGTTTGATCACGTCGGCCCACGCGGCGCGCAGGTCTTCGCTATCCACGTCCGGGAAACGCGGCGTGATGCTTTGCTCGATATACACCTCTGCGCGCAGGAAATCGCGGCCAAGCTGCGGCAGATGGTCGATGCGCTGGGCAGCGAGCTTCATCTGTTCGTATTCGAGCAGACGGCGCACCAGTTCGGCACGCGGATCTTCGGCTTCGTCGCCGCTGTCGGCCTTCTTCACCGGCAACAGCATGCGCGACTTGATCTCGATCAGCATGGCGGCCATCAGCAGATACTCGGACGCGAGTTCGAGATTGGTCTGGCGCAGCTGATCGACGTAGCCGAGGTATTGGACCGTGACATCCGCCATCGGGATGTCGAGCACGTTGAAGTTCTGCTTGCGGATCAGGTACAGCAACAGATCCAGCGGGCCTTCGAACGTTTCGAGGAACACTTCGAGCGCGTCCGGCGGAATGTACAGATCCGTCGGCAGCTTGAAGAGCGGCTCACCGTACAGGCGTGCGAAAGCGATGCCGTCTACAGTGTCCGGCGTCGAATCGGTGGTGGGCGCGGCAAGCGCGGCGTCGGGCGCCAGTGCGGCGCCCTTTGCCTCGTCGGCGTGACTCACGCGCTTAGAAGTTTTGATAGTACGAGTAAGGCGTCTGCTCCACGCGCGAGGCTTTCTGCTCGGCGCGTTCTTCGAGGTCGATCGGCTGTTTGTCCCACAGCAGCGACCGGCCACGGCGCTGCTCAGCTTCCAGATTCGGTTTTTGTTGCTTGAGCTGGTTCAGGAACTGGGTGATGTCCGATTGATACATGGCTAGACGTCCGTGGTGTGGGGAATGGCGGCTGCTGGGCGGAAACAGGCGTGAACCCGCGCAGCATCGCTCCTATTCGATAATTTTACCGCATGCGCCGCGCGTGGTCGAAAAACGATGGCCGGCGCGAGCGGCCCGCCTGCAAAAACGTCTGGAACCCGTGCTGCTGCGACGCGTCAAAGGCGGGCGCGCCGTCGGCGGGCGGTGCGCGAATCGGGACCGTGCGTCCATGTGGAAATCACTACGCATGCGGCATGGGGCGCGGCACATCGGGCCAAAGCGCCTGCCGGGTCCCATGCGGCAAACGCCCTTTTAAGAGATGGCGCGGTCTCGCCGATGTGGTCAAATAGCGAGCTTCGGCCGCCGCGGCGAGCCCGAGCGACAGAATTCATCAACCACGGCCGGAGGTCCTGTTTGGCGGGGTGTGCGATCGAAGAGCCGCAAAGGCGGCGCGGCAAAACCGGTGACGAGCGAGGGCCGCTGACGCCCATTCGGCGCTGGCTGCACGCGTGGCTGGCATTCAGCATCCTCATGCTCATGCTTGCCTCGGTCGACGCGCACGCGGCGCGGCGCCCGCCCGCCAGCTACAAGGTCGATATCGAAGCCACGCCGCGCTCGCTGCGCAAGCTGCTCGAAGCGCATCTGGACGTGGCGCGTTTCGCCAAGCGTCCCGACATAAGCGACGACCAGTTTGAATTTCTGATTACGGCCACCCCGCAGCAGGTGCGCGACCTGGCCGCCACGCAGGGCTATTTCTCGCCGGTCGTACGCACCGACGTGCGAACCGTCGACGACCAGAAGCAGGTGACCGTGAGCGTCGATCCCGGCCCGCAAACCCTCATCACGTTGATTTCGCTGTCATTTCGCGGCCCAGTGCTGACCGAAGACCCGGCGCAGGAAAATGCGGCGCGCTTCGCGTTTTCATTGCACGAGGGCGATCCGTTTTCGCAAGGCGACTGGGACGACGCGAAAAACGCGTCGCTCAAGGCGCTGCAGTCGCGTCGTTACCTGGGCGCGAAGATCTACCACTCCGAAGCGCGGATCGACCCGCGTACGCACGAGGCGAAACTGTCGGTGACGTACGAGAGCGGCCCGACCTTTACGATGGGCAAACTCGACGTGTCCGGCACGCGGCGCTATCCGGAACAGATCGTCGACAACGTAAATCCGATTTCGCCCGGCGATATCTACGACGTGCAACGTGTCGCCGAATTGCAGCGGCAGCTGCAGAACACGCCGTACTACGCGAGCGTGGCGATCGACGTGGACAGCGATCCGGCCAAGCCGGTCGAGACACCGATGCACGTGAAGGTGTCGGAATACCCGTACAACAGTATCCGCGGTGGCGTGGGTTATTCGACCGACAACGGCCCGCTGATCCAGGGCTCGTATTCGTATCTCGACACGTTCGGCAAAGCATGGCCGTTCACGGTCGACGGCCGCATCGACCAGATTCAGCAGTACGGGCAAATTCAGCTCGCAATGCCGCCGGGGCCGCGCGCGTGGACCAACAGCGTGCTGGCTTCCTACACCACGACCGACGTGTCCGACACGCGCATCTACAGTATCCGTGGCGGCGTGCAGCGGTCCCGTACGTCGCAGTTCATCGACTATAACTACGCGATTCTCTATTACCAGGACCGGCTCGATCAGAACGCGATCGCGCCGACTACCAGCCGCGCGCTGGTGCCGTCGTGGTCGTGGACGCGCCGCAATACCGACGATCCATTGTTCCCGCGTTCGGGCAACCTGATTCACGTCGAAGCGGGCTTCGCGGTCAAAGGTGCGCTGACCGACCAGACATTCGCGCGCGGCTACGCCCGTGGCCAGCAGTACCTGCCGATCGGCAGGGAAGATCTCGTGCTGATCCGTGCCGAACTCGGCGGCGTGTTCACGAGCGGCAGTTCGAGCGGGATTCCGGCTTCGCTGCTGTTCCGCGCGGGCGGCTCGAATTCGATACGTGGCTATAGCTATCAAAGCATTGGTAATAACGTCGACGGTTCGGTGCTGCCCACCAAGTATCTCGTGACCGCGTCGGCGGAGTACCAGCATTGGTTCAATCACGACTGGGGCGCAGCCGCGTTCTTCGACGTCGGCACCGCTACCGATACCTGGGGCGAGAAAGTTTTTTATCCCGGCGTCGGCGTTGGGGCGCGCTGGCGCAGCCCGGTCGGCCCGGTCAATGTCGACGTCGCCTATGGGATCCGCAACCGGAGCGTGCGGCCGTACCTGACCCTCGGCATCGCCTTCTGATGGAAAGCCGCTTTTACATGATCCACGCATGACCACGGACGTTTCCGCCCAACCTCCCGCGCAGCCGCCCGGCGCTCTTCCGCCAGGAGAGCACGGACAGCAGCCTCCGCCCGATGCGCCGCAGCCCAGGCGCCGTCGCGGGCGGTTGTTGCTGAAAACGCTTGCGTGGATGGTCGCCGTGCTGGTGCTGCTGGTCGCCATGGCAATCGGCCTGCTGTACGGCGCGCTGACGACTGAGCGTGGCACGGCTTACGCGTGGCAGGCGGCCGTCAAACTGCTGGGCGGCAAGCTGACCGGCACGCTCGAGAGTGGCGCTATCGCCCACGGCGTCCAACTTCGCCAGGTGCGCTGGCGCAGTTTCGACGGCAGCGGCACCGATATCCAGATCGACCGCGTGGCCGGCCGCTGGGAACTGACAAACAAGCCTTGGCGCTTCTCGATCGACTATCTGCATGTCGGTACGATTGACGCCCGTATCGGCTCGTCGTCGTCCAGCAGCAGCGGGCCGCTGAAACTGCCGCAAGACTTGCGCTTGCCGATGCAACTCGAAGTGCGCGACGTGCAGGTCGACAAACTGCTGTTGCGCGAGGGCGGATCGACGACCGAGCTGTCCCGTTTCATGTTTCATGGCCGCAGCGACGGCCGGCACCACGAGGCCGCGATCGAGCGGCTCGACACACCGTTCGGCGCCGTGACGGCAATGGCGAAGCTCGATGGGGTGCGGCCGTTTCCGCTGACCGGCGACCTCGGCTATTCGGGCAAGGTCAACGACGAGGCGGTGCAGGTGGGCGGCCATCTGACTGGCTCGCTGGAGAATCTCATCGCCGAACTCGACGCTAGCGGCATGAAGCTCGCCGGCCATGCGCGAGTCGAGGCGACGCCGTTCGGCGACGTGCCGTTGCAACGCGCCACGCTGACTTTTGATCACATCAACCCGCAGGCGTTTGCGCCGGGCGCGCCGCTGGCGGATCTGGCGGTGCGGGCTGAACTGCAGCCGGTGGGGCAGGATGCAACTGGTGCGGTGACGTTGGGTGCGGCGGGTGGGGCTAGTGCGGCCAGTGGGGTGAGTGTTGCCGGCGCGGCAGATATGGCGAGTTCGGCGAAGGCGGCGAAGGCGGCAAGTTCGGTCAGCGCTTCCCGCACCACGAGCACCGCGGGTGCCAGCAGCGCTACCGGTATTGCCGAGCCGCAGCACGTTGTCAAAAATGGCAAAGGCGGCGTCAACACCGATGCGGCAGCAAAAGCCGCAGCGGGATTCGCCGTCGCCGGCCATATCTCGATCGTCAACGCCAAACCCGGTGCGATCGACCAGAACCTGCTTCCTGTGATCGATGCCAACGCCGACGTACGCCTCGACGCGCAGGCGCAGCGTATTTCGAACTTGATGGTGCGGCTCGTGAAAAGCGCCACGCTTACGGGCGGTGGTGCGCTGACCGGCAAGCGCGGCCAGTTCGATCTGCAAGTCGCCGGACTCGACCTGAATGCGCTCGAAGCGACCGTGCGGCCTACCCAGCTTTCCGGCCCGATCGGCATCCGTCTGAACGACGATGTGCAAAGCCTGACACTCGATCTCGCCGATCCGAAAGCGGGTCTGCGCGCGCAAGGCAAGGTGACCTTCGATCCCGCGCGCATGAGCTTCAACGACGTGCGTGTCACGTCGGGCAAAGGCCGCATCGATCTGTCCGGTGCGCTTAAGCACGATGCGAATTCCACCTACAACCTGAAGGCGCAACTGACGGATTTCGATCCGTTGACGCTGACTTCGCAGATGCCGTCCCGCACGCCGGTAACGGGCCCGGCGCCTGCGGCAAGCTCTGCCAAAAACACAAAAGGCGCACAAGGCGCGAAAAACGCACAAGGCGCGGCAGAAGCGGGCAGCACCGCCGGTGCGAAAAGCGCGGCCCCCGGCGACAAGGCCGCCGCCGTGGTAAAGAACACCGCCAAAGCCGCCGTGCGAACCGAAGTGGTTCAACGTAAGACGCCACCCCCCAGGCACGCCGCGCCGGCCGCCCACAAGATCGAGGCACGCGTGAACGGCACGCTCACGGCAGCCGGTATGCTCGGCCCGGTCTTCACCACCAAGGCCGAATTCAAACTCGGCCCGAGCGTCTACGACGGCCTGCCGTTGACGGGGGGCGGCGTGGTCCAGTTGTCCGGCTCGCGGATTCTGCCGAGCCGCGCGAATCTCTCGGTGGCGGGCAATCAGGTGGACTTGCAGGGCAGCTTCGGCGCGCGCGGCGACCGGCTGCGTTTCCGCGTCGATGCGCCGGAACTGGAGCGCCTCGGTTTCGGCCTCGCGGGTCTCATTGCCGCGGATGGCGACGTTACCGGCTCGTTCGCGCATCCGAACGTGGTGCTGAACTACAAGGCAGACAGTGTGGTGTTCAGCAGCAACCGCATCGGTCATGCCGAAGGTCACGCCGAATTGCGCGACGGCGCGAACGGCGCGCTCGTTTTCACGACCGATGCGCGCAATCTCAGCGCCGGCGGCGTCGATCTCACCACGCTCACGGCGCGCCTGTCCGGCACGCGCGCCAACCATACGCTGGAGGCGGCGGCCACCGGCAAATTGCAGGAGCGTCCGCTCGATCTGACGCTTGCCGCCAACGGCAAATTGACCGAAGCACGTGATGGCACGCGCTGGGACGGCACTGTGACCCGCCTGCAGAATCGCGGCACACCGGCGCTGAATCTCGAATCGCCGCTCGCCGTGAGTGCCGGGCCGAATCGTCTGACGCTCGGCGCAACGCGTCTCACGCTGGAAGGCGCGGTGCTGAGCCTGAAATCGTTCGCGTTCGACCACGGCAAGATCCAGTCCGCAGGCACCTTGACCGATATTTCGCTCGCGCGCCTGCAGGATCTGCGGCGGCAAATCACGGGCGAGCCGCCGGCTGTCAAAACCGATCTGGTGTTCGACGGCGATTGGGACTTTGCGCTCGGCAGCACCGCGAGCGGCCACGTCCAGTTGAGGCGTCGCAGCGGCGACGTCACGGTCGAGATCGGCCGTGGTCTGGCCTCGCTGGGCATCACGGATATGAACGCGCGCGCAGAATTCAGCGGCGGCAACCGGCTAAATGCAACCGTGCACGCGCAGGCTACCCGAATCGGCGTGGTCGACGCCGACGCGCACACTACACTCGTGATGCGCGACGGCTTCCTGACCGTCAACGAGGAGGGCGCGGTCAGCGGGAATGTGAATGCGAACGTGCCGTCGCTGAAAACGACCGGCGGCCTGTTCGGCCCGAGCTATCTGCTCGACGGCCACCTCGCGCTAAAACTTGCGCTCGGCGGCACGGTCGCCAAGCCGAACCTGACAGGGTCGCTGATCGGCGATGGCTTGTCAGCGACGATGGTCGATCAGGGCGTGCAGTTGAAGGACGGCGTGGTGCGGATCGCGCTCTCGCAAAATCTGGTGGACTTCCAGCAGGTGGAGTTTCACGGTGCGAGCGGCACACTGCGCGCCACCGGCCACGTGCGTCTGGACGGCGCGCAACCGGATCTGACCGCGAGCATCGTCGCGGACAAGCTGGAATTGTTTGCGGCGCCGGACCGCAATCTGTCGCTGTCGGGCAGCGCGAGCGTGGCGAACGCCGGGGCAGAGGGCGGTATGGCGATCAACGGCAAATTCGTGGTCGATCACGCGCTGTTCGATATGCCGGAGCAGTCCGCGCCGAAGCTTGGCGACGACGTCGTGGTGGTGCGCCCCGACGGTACGGTGGCAGGCGAGCGGCCACCGCCACAGGTGGCAGGCACGAACAAGCCGATCGGCCCGTTTGCGCCGCGCGCCAATATCGACATCAGTCTCGGCAACAGCTTCCGTTTCCGTGGCATGGGCGCGGACCTCGGCCTGAGCGGCACGATCACCGCGATGAGCGCGCCGAACCTGCCGTTGCGGGCGGTCGGCAATGTCCGCGTGACGCAGGGCTCGACCTATACCGCGTTCGGCCGCAAGCTCAACATCGAGAATGGTTTCTTCACGTTCAACGGTCCGGTGGCCAATCCGGGGATCAACATCCTGGCCATGCGCCGCAATCAGCAGGTCGAGGCGGGTGTGCAGGTCACAGGCACCGTCCAGTTCCCGGTCGCGAAGCTGGTGTCCGAGCCGAACGTGGCGGACAACGAAAAGCTCTCGTGGCTGCTGTTCGGACACGGCACGGATCAGGGCAACAACCTCGGTCAGCAAAGCACCATGACAACCGCGCTCGCCTTGCTCGGCAGTGCGAGCGGCAAGCGGATCGCGCAGACCTTCGGGCTCGACGAGTTTTCGATCGGGCGAAGCGAAGTCGGGCTGACCGATCCGCAAGTGGTGATGGTGTCGAAGGCGATCAACGAGTGGCTCGTGGTGGGCTACGAGCAGGGGCTGCAGTCGGCGAGCAATGCGATCAAGGCAACGGTGAACCTCACGCGCTATTGGTCGGTCGCGGCATATGGCGGCACGTTCGACGGCTTGGAATTGCTGTACACGCGGCGCTTCGATCAGATCCGGTGGTGAGTTGATGGAGGCGATGGTGATGGCGATGGCCGTGGTCTGAGCAAGGCCACGACACAAAAGAAAACGGCACGCTTTTTAAAGCGTGCCGTTTTTGTTGATGCCGGCAGCGTTCGACGCCGCGCGCTTTACTTCACGCGCATGCCTGGCTTCGCACCGCTATCCGGTTCGAGCACGTAGAGGCCCGGTTCCGCTTTCTCGTCGGTGGCCGAGGCCGCCAGCACCATGCCTTCGGACAGGCCGAACTTCATCTTGCGCGGCGCGAGGTTCGCGACCATGACCGTCAGCTTGCCGACCAGTTGCTCCGGCTGATAGGCTGACTTGATGCCCGAGAACACGTTGCGCGTCTTCTCTTCGCCGATGTCGAGCGTGAGTTGCAGCAGCTTGTCCGAGCCTTCCACCGCCTTGCAGTCGACGATCTTCGCGATGCGCAGATCGACCTTGGCGAAGTCGTCGATCGAGATGATGCCGGGCGTTTCATCCTTGTCGGCGGCGGCTGCTTTCGCTGCCTTCGACTTGGCCTTAGCATCCGCCGGCGCCGCGGCTTCCGGCGTGGCTTGCAGCGAATCGCGATTCGCTGCGATGAGCGCCTCGATCTGCTTCGGATCGACGCGTGTCATCAGATGCTTGTACGCATTGATCGGGCGCGTGGAGGAGAGCGGCACGCTCGCGTCGGCCCACACCAGCGGCTCGATGCCGAGGAAAGCTTCGACCGCTTCCGCCAGCTTCGGCAGCACCGGCTTGAGCGCCAGCGACAGCAGACGGAATGCCTCGACGCTCACGCTGCAGGTTTCGTGCAGCGCGACCGAGTTGACCGGATCTTTCGCCTGATCCCACGGCTTGGCGGAGTCCACGTATGCATTGACCGCGTCGGCCAGTTCCATGGTCTGACGCAGCGCGCGGTTGTACTCGCGCGCCTCATAGTTCGCGGCGATTTGCGGCACGGCGGCGCGCAGCGAGGCGAGCAGCGGATGCTGCATCGCGCTGTCCTGCACGCGGCCGTCGAAACGCTTGATCAGGAAACCGGCGGCGCGGCTCGCGATGTTCACGTACTTGCCGACCAGATCGCTGTTCACGCGCGCCTGGAAGTCGTCGAGGTTGAGGTCGAGGTCTTCCATCGTGCTGTTCAGCTTGGCCGCGAAGTAATAGCGCAGCCACTCCGGATTCAGGCCCGTGTCGATCACGCTTTGCGCGGTGATGAAGGTGCCGCGCGACTTCGACATCTTCGCGCCATC
Source organism: Paraburkholderia sediminicola (assembly GCF_902859805.1). Taxonomy (GTDB): domain Bacteria; phylum Pseudomonadota; class Gammaproteobacteria; order Burkholderiales; family Burkholderiaceae; genus Paraburkholderia; species Paraburkholderia sediminicola. Next base: position 161,593 of record NZ_CADIKC010000007.1, read on the forward strand.
CACCGTCAGGAAGCCGTGCGCGAACACGTTGGTCGGCGTGCGGTGGCCCGAAAATTCGAGCATGGCCGGCCAGAACAGCGTGTGGAAATACAGAATGTCTTTGCCGATGAAGTGGTACTGCTCGGCGGTCGAGCCCTTGCGAATCCACGCGTCGAAGTCGAGGCCGCGTTTTTCAGCGAGGTTCTTGAAGCTTGCGTAATAGCCGATCGGCGCATCCAGCCACACGTAGAAATACTTGCCCGGCGCGCCCGGAATTTCGAAGCCGAAGTACGGCGCGTCGCGCGAAATATCCCAGTCGGCGAGCTTGGCTTCGCCAGCGTCGCCGAGCCACTCGCGCATCTTGTTGGTGGCTTCCGGCTGTGCCAGACCACCCACCCACGCGCGCAGGAAATTCTCGCAGCGCGGATCGGACAGGCGGAAGAAGTAGTGCGTCGAGGTCTTACGAATCGGCGTGGCGCCCGAGACGACGGAGTACGGATTGATCAGATCGGTCGGCAGGTAAGTCGAACCGCATACTTCGCAGCTGTCGCCGTACTGATCCTTCGCGCCGCACTTCGGGCATTCGCCCTTGATGAAGCGGTCCGGCAGGAACATTTCCTTGACGGGGTCGTATGCCTGTTCGATGTCACGCGCTTCGATCAGGCCGGCTTCCTTCAGCGCCAGATAGACCGATTCGCTCAGCACGCGATTCTCTTCAGAATCGGTCGTGTAGTAATTGTCGAACGAAATCCCGAAGCTGTCGAAATCGCGCTTGTGTTCCTGCCAGACGCGGTCGATCAGCTGCTTCGGCGTCAGACCTTCCTTTTCCGCGCGCAGCATGACCGGTGTGCCGTGCGTGTCGTCGGCGCCCACGTAGTAGACCTCGTGCCCGTGCATTCGCAACGTCCGGACCCAGATGTCCGTCTGGATATATTCAACCAGATGGCCGATATGGATTTGCCCGTTCGCATACGGAAGGGCCGACGTGACGAGAACCTGGCGACGGCCTGACGGCGCGCCTGCGGAGAGATCGGTTGCGGGTGCTGACATAAGGATGGTGGGAGCCTGCGGTGGGACGAAACGTTGATTCTAGCAGGGCCGGCGTCTGGCGCGGGCTGGGCCGCTTGGGCCAGGGCTGGGTCGCTGCAAGGGCAGGGCGGTGTGTCCCTCAGGGAGACTCCTGCGGAACGAAAACCGAGCGCCCAAAAAAAAACCGGGGCTATTAACCCCGGAGCAACAACGACAAGAGGAGAATGGTGACGCGGCGGCTTCGCCAGCCACGTACCGTAAAGACAGACCGCGGATTTTCGGCAGAGTTCGAAATTTTTTTCGTTCTCGTGCGAGATTTTGTTTCCCGCGCCTTTTACGGCTTACCGGACGCCTCTGACCAAACTGGCAAAAGCCGCCCTGCGCCCGGTTGCTCCCCCCTCTTCAGGCTGTGCCGTTATTGCGTGGCGTGCTGAGCCGTGGCGCGCAGATAGATTTCCACGCGACGGTTTGCGGCACGGCCGGCTTCGGTGTTGTTGTCGGCGACCGGCTGGTTCTGGCCCATGCCTTGTGCCGACAGGCGTTGCGGCGCAACGCCGCGTTGCCCCAGATAGCCCGTCACGCTTTCCGCGCGATTGACCGACAGCGTCTGGTTATAAGCCGGCTGACCCGTGCTATCCGTATAGCCGATCACCTGGGCGATCAGTTCCGGATTCTGCTGCATGGTCTGCGTCAGCTGATCCAGCACAGGCGCGAACGACGGCTTGACCGCGTAGCTGTTGGTGTCGAACGTGACCGAGCTCGGGATGTTCAGCTTGAGCGAGCCGTCCGGCTGCTCGGTGATCTGCGTGCCGGTGCCCTTGGTGGCGCCCGACAGCTTGTTGTGAATGGCTTGCCAGTTGTAGCCGGTGATACCGCCCACCGCCGCGCCGACGCCCGCGCCGATCGCCGCGCCCTTGCCGCCACCGAAGATTGCGCCGAGTGCCGCGCCCGTGCCGGCGCCCACGCCCGTACCGACGGCCGTGTTAGTGCCTTGTTGGGTTGCGCAGCCAGCCAGCAACGAACCGGCAACGGCAAAAACAGCCAGGCGAGTCATGAGTTTTGCGTTCATTTTCTGTTTCCTCTTGAGTGAAGCGAGTAAAGCGGGTGGAAGCTATAAATCTATCCGTCGAACGTGACGGCCGTAAAGCGCGTTACTCGACAATATGAGAATCCTGCGTCTTCCCTGGTCCCGGTCCGACAGTGGAGAAGGGTCTTCCGGCAAGGCTTGGCGCCAGCCACTACAATGATGACTGAAGTACGCAGCGATGCGACCCCATGGCGGTCCGCCTGCCCGAAGGGTGCACGGCGTGCCTGGTTTTAGCAATGCTGTCTAACAATTTTTTTCAAATTCTGGCGCGTGGCGGAGTCTTGGATTCCACCGCGCCGCAAGTGTTCCCCACGGAGTGTCAATGAGTATCGATCGGGCTTTGGTCGACGCCGCCCTCGCGGCCGTCGCTGACCCCAACACGGGCAAGCCCTACGCGGCGGCCAGGAACATCAGGAACGTGGCCGTGGAGGGTGACACGGTTAGCCTCGAGGTGGTACTCGGCTATCCGGCCAAGCGGCAGTTTGAAGCGATCCGCACGCAATTCACCGAAGCGCTGAAAGCCGTTTCCGGCGTGGCAAACGCGCGCGTCGAGGTGTCCCAGCAAATCGCCGCGCATACCGTGCAGCGCGGCGTCAAACTCTTGCCGAACGTTAAAAACATCGTCGCGGTGGCGTCGGGCAAAGGCGGGGTCGGCAAGAGCACGACCGCCGTGAATCTCGCGCTGGCACTGGCGAGCGAAGGCGCGTCGGTCGGCATCCTCGATGCGGACATCTATGGCCCCTCGCTGCCGATGATGCTGGGGATTGTCGGCCGTCCGGAATCACCCGACGAAAAGTCGATGAACCCGATGACAGGCCACGGCTTGCAGGCCAACTCGATCGGCTTTCTGATCGAGCAGGACAACCCGATGGTGTGGCGTGGCCCGATGGCTACTTCAGCGCTCGAACAGCTGCTGCGGCAGACCAACTGGCAAGATCTCGACTACCTGATCGTCGATATGCCGCCGGGCACCGGCGACATCCAGCTGACCTTGTCGCAGCGCGTGCCGGTGACGGGCGCCGTGATCGTCACGACGCCGCAGGACATCGCATTGCTCGACGCGAAGAAGGGTCTCAAGATGTTCGAGAAGGTCGGCATTCCGATTCTCGGCATCGTCGAGAACATGGGGATGCATATCTGCTCGAATTGCGGTCACGAAGAGCATATCTTCGGCGCCGGCGGCGGCGAGCGGATGGGCAAGGAATACGGCGTCGACGTGCTCGGCAGCCTGCCGCTCGACATCGCTATCCGTGAGCAGGCCGACTCCGGCAAACCTACCGTCGTGGCGGACCCGCAAGGGCGTATCGCGGAGATCTACCGGTCGATCGCACGCAAGGTTGCGATCCATATCGCCGAGCGGGCGCGCGACATGACCTCGAAGTTTCCCAGCATCGTCGTTCAGAACACCTGACTCGCCGTTCGGACAAGGGGTTAAAGCGGGGCCAAGTCGCCAATTTGCGTCTGGTCTCGCGGTATCATGTCGACTTCACAAGTTCGGCTCGGCGGCCGCAGGGGCGGCCACCAGGCCGGCAAGAGGATCGCATGGGAAAACGAATCGACGGGCAGGCGGTGCATGCGTTCATCGTCCTGGCTGCCAGCAGTGTGCTGTTATGCGGCTGTAGCACGTTCCTGAGACCACAGGAAAAGCGTGCTGACGCGCAGTTGCTGCCCACCGTGGGCAATCAGGCACGCGGTCTCGTCACGTTCATCGAGCGTTCGGACGGTGTGCAGGTCACCTACAATCTCTCGGGTTTGCCGCCCGATAGCGACCACGCGTTGCAGGTGCATGAGCGTGGCGACTGCAATGCCGCCGACGGCTCCAGCGCCGGCCCGGTGTTCTCGCCGGCAGCAGAGCGTCTGAAAACCGGCGCCCGGGTCGAAGGCGATCTCGGCAACATCCACGCGGACGCGAACGGCGTGGCCACTGGCTTCATCGTTGCGCCGGACGTGTCGCTCGACGGTATCCGCTCGGTGTTGCAACGCGCGGTTCTGTTGCATCACGACGCGACCGACCCTTACGCGTATCCGCAGCATGGCGCGGGCCCCGCGCTCGCATGCGGGTTGATTCGCCAGTGAGGGCAATGCCCTGCGGGTCTCATCAGACGCAAGCGGTTAGCCGTTTGAATTGCGTTGCAGCAAGTCTTTTGCGGCGCCGGGGGCGGCTTTCAGGCCCCGCCGGCGGCACCGTTTTCCTGATCGCGTAAAATAAGCGCCTTTCGGCGGGGCGCGTAGCCGGAGGAGCCCAGTCCGGAGCGAGTAGCCGGCGCGCCCGGCCCGGACCTTATGCCGGATCGTTACCCGTCACACATCTGTCACTCAAGTCGAGCAGCGTTCACCTATGACTATCAAATCCGACAAGTGGATCCGACGCATGGCCGCGTCGCACAACATGATCGAGCCGTTTGCACCGGATCAGGTCCGCGTCTCAGAAGACGGCCGGAAGATTGTCAGCTACGGCACCTCGAGCTACGGCTACGACATTCGCTGCGCCGACGAATTCAAGATTTTCACCAACATCAACTCGACCATCGTCGACCCGAAGAACTTTGACGAGAAGTCGTTTGTCGACTTCAAGGGCGATGTCTGCATCATCCCGCCGAATTCGTTCGCGCTGGCCCGCACCGTCGAATATTTCCGCATTCCGCGCAGCGTCCTGACCGTGTGTCTGGGCAAATCCACGTATGCGCGTTGCGGGATTATCGTGAACGTGACGCCGTTCGAGCCGGAATGGGAAGGACACGTCACGCTCGAATTCTCAAATACGACACCTTTGCCTGCGAAAATCTACGCGAACGAAGGCGTCGCCCAGGTGTTGTTTTTCGAAAGCGACGAAATTTGTGAAACGTCGTACGCGGATCGCGGCGGCAAATATCAAGGTCAGCACGGCGTCACGTTGCCCAAGACGTGACGCCCGGCAGTACTGACCCACCAGCTATTCGGGTGACCGCTGCCTAGTCGAATGCAGCGGTCGTTCTTTTTGGAGAATCGCCCATGAAGTTTCGTTTTCCCGTCGTCGTCATCGACGAAGATTTTCGCTCCGAGAACATCTCAGGTTCCGGCATCCGGGCTTTGGCCGAAGCTATAGAGAAAGAAGGCGTGGAAGTGCTCGGGTTGACGAGCTACGGCGACCTGACCTCGTTCGCGCAGCAATCGAGCCGCGCGTCGTGCTTCATCCTCTCGATCGACGACGACGAGTTGCTGCCGTACGTCGATAACGTGGTGGTGGAAGGCGAGACGCCGGAACTGGCGGCCGCGATCATCGCGCTGCGCGCGTTCGTGACCGAAGTGCGCCGCCGCAACGCCGATATTCCGATCTTCCTGTACGGCGAAACGCGCACCTCGCGCCACCTGCCGAACGACATCCTGCGCGAACTGCACGGCTTCATCCACATGTTCGAGGACACGCCGGAGTTCGTCGCGCGCCACATCATCCGCGAGACCAAGGTGTACCTGGATTCGCTCGCGCCGCCGTTCTTCAAGGAACTGGTGCAGTACGCGGACGAAGGTTCGTATTCGTGGCATTGCCCTGGACACTCGGGCGGCGTCGCGTTCCTGAAGAGCCCGCTTGGCCAGATGTTCCACCAGTTCTTCGGCGAGAACATGCTGCGCGCCGACGTGTGTAATGCCGTCGACGAACTCGGTCAGCTGCTCGATCACACCGGCCCGATTGCCGCCTCCGAGCGCAATGCGGCGCGCATTTTCAGCGCGGACCACGTGTTCTTCGTGACCAACGGCACGTCGACCTCGAACAAGATCGTCTGGCACGGCACCGTGGCGCCGGGCGATATCGTGCTGGTGGACCGCAATTGCCACAAGTCGATCCTGCACGCGATCACGATGACCGGCGCGATTCCGGTGTTCCTCACGCCGACGCGCAATAACTTCGGCATCATCGGCCCGATTCCGCGCAGCGAATTCGAGCCGGAAAACATCAAGAAGAAGATCCTGGCGAATCCGTTCGCCCGCGAAGCATTGGCGAAGAATCCGGACCTGAAGCCGCGCATTCTGACCATCACGCAAAGCACGTACGACGGCGTGATCTACAACGTCGAGATGATCAAGGAAATGCTCGGCGACTGGCTCGACACGCTGCACTTCGACGAAGCGTGGCTGCCGCATGCCGAGTTCCACGAGTTCTATCAGGACATGCACGCGATCGGCGCGGGCCGTCCGCGCATCGGCGCACTGGTGTTCGCCACGCACTCCACGCACAAGCTGCTGGCCGGTATTTCGCAGGCTTCGCAGATCGTCGTGCAGGATTCGAAGAACAGCCGCTTCGACAAGCATCGCTTTAACGAAGCGTATCTGATGCACACGTCGACCAGCCCGCAGTACGCGATCATCGCCTCGTGCGACGTGGCCGCGGCCATGATGGAAGCGCCTGGCGGCACGGCTCTGGTTGAAGAGTCGATTGCCGAAGCGCTGGATTTCCGCCGCGCGATGAGCAAGGTCGACGCCGAATACGGCGACGACTGGTTCTTCAAGGTGTGGGGCCCGGAGACGTTCGCGGAAGAGGGCATCGGTTCGCGCGAAGACTGGATGCTGCGCCCGAACGACGCGTGGCACGGCTTCGGCCCGCTCGCCGAAGGCTTCAACATGCTCGACCCGATCAAGGCGACCATCGTCACGCCGGGTCTGGATATGGACGGCGGCTTCGGCGAGTCCGGCATTCCGGCTGCGATTGTGACGAAGTATCTGGCCGAGCACGGCATCATCGTCGAGAAGACCGGCCTGTATTCGTTCTTTATCATGTTCACGATCGGCATCACCAAGGGCCGCTGGAACTCGATGGTGACCGAGTTGCAGCAGTTCAAGGACGACTACGATAACAACCAGCCGCTGTGGCGTGTGTTGCCCGAGTTCGTCTCGCATCATCCGATGTACGAGCGTGTCGGTCTGCGCGATCTGTGCGAGCAGATCCACAGCGTGTACCGCGCGAACGACATTGCGCGCCTGACGACCGAGATGTACCTGTCGAGCATGGAGCCGGCAATGAAGCCGTCGGATGCGTTTGCAAAGCTCGCGCACCGCGAGATCGACCGGGTACCGATCGACGAACTCGAAGGCCGTGTCACGTCGATCCTGTTGACGCCGTATCCGCCGGGTATTCCGCTGCTGATTCCGGGCGAGCGCTTCAACAAGACCATCGTCAACTATCTGCGTTTCGCGCGCGAGTTCAACGAACGCTTCCCGGGTTTCCACACGGATATCCACGGGCTTGTCGGCGAAACCATCAACGGGCGCATCGAATACTTCGTCGATTGCGTGCGCGCCTGACGATGTGGGTGGGGAAGTCCTTGCCGGGTGCTGACGGCTGGCGGCGCGCGTTTGGCGCGCTGACCCTGACGTCGGCGCTGTCGGTGGCGGTGTTCGGCATCGCGCCGCTTCAGGCGCATGCCGAAGTCGCCGCTGCCGACCCGATCGACGCGTCGATGCGCACCTGTCTTGCGCGCAGCGACATGTCGTCGACGGCGGGGCAGGTGCAGTGCATGGACAACGCGCGAATCGGCTGGAAGGCCGCATTGGACGGCGCCTGGCAGCAGCTTCAGGCGAAGTTGCCGCCGGCGCAGCGCAAAGCATGGGAAAAGAGCCAGGCAAGCTGGCTCGCCTCGCGCGATGTCGAGAAGCAGTTGCTCGCTGCCGTGTTCGCGACCACTCACGGCTCGATGTATGTGCTGGCCGAAGCCGATATGCAATTACAGCCGGTGCGTGACCGCGCGCTTGCGCTGCGCAGCGCCTTGGCCAGGGTCAGTGCCGGCGGCGGGGATCCACCGCGCCGTCCGCGCGCCTGTACGGCGGACGCGCAATGCGAACACGCGATGTTCGATCTGAATCGCTATTACAGCCGCTTGCAGGCGAAGATGCCGTCGCGCTCGCGTCCGACGCTTGCGCGTGCTCAAAAGGCCTGGACCGCGTATCTCAACGCCGCTACGCCGGTGATCGATGAAAACAGCCGCATCGATATCATTGGTGCGCGGGTGGCGACGCTCAAGCGCTTGTCAGAGACGGTCGGCAACAACTGAGTGTTCGCGGCTTACGTGAGCACGTAGGTTTCGGCTTGCGACGACGGCCGTGCAAGGGCCGGCTCTCCTAGCAGATCGCGCATGGCGTCTTCGATGCCGAGCGACATTGTTTCGAGCGCGAGGTCGTTGTCGTCGGTGCCGAAGGGCTCTTCGATCTGCGAGGCGATCGCTTCGTGCGCCATGAACGTGTACGCGACGAACACGGCGAAGACTGGCGTGAAGATGCCGATACTGTCGACCAGTCCGAACGGCAGGGACGCGCAGAAGAAATACACCGTGCGGTGAATCATCACCGAGTAGGCGAAGGGCAGCGGCGTCGACACGATGCGCTCGCAACCGCCGATCACATCCGACAGACCATTCAGATTCCGATCGAAGGCGAGCACCGCCATCGGATCGATCGTGCCTGCTTGCGCGTGGCGCTGTACCCATTCCCCGAGAAACAGCAGGAGTGTTGCCGGTTTGTAGCGCGACGCTATGACGCGGTCAAAAAGCGCTTTGGGCAGGCGTGCCGCGAGATCTTCACGCGGGTCGCTATTGCGGAGTTGGTGGCGCAGGGCGTGGGGGAGTGCGCTGAGGGCGGCGACGAACTCCTTGATGTCTTCCTTTGGCAACTGTTTATTTTGCAGCGTGAGGGCCTGGCGGGTGAGCGAGCGGGACTCGTTCAGGAGCTGCCCCCAGAGCTTGCGGGCTTCCCACCAGCGGTCGTAGCTGGCGTTGTTCCGGAAGCCTAGAAAGACCGCCAATGCTATGCCCAGCAACGAGAATGGGGTGGTGGTGTTGAGATTGAGCGAGACCGGCAGCAGGTGGTCGTGGGCGGCGACTGCGACGATCGCGATGCAGAAAATGAGGAATAGCCTTGGGAGCAGTTGCGGGAGGACGGAGCCTCGCCAGGCAAGCAGCATGCGGAACCAGTGGAGGTGAGGGCGGATGATCATCGCAGCGGGGTTTTTGCCTTCGGCGGGTGGGGATTCTATTATCGCTAATGGTGTTGGGGTATGGTTTTTTTTGCCTTTTGCGGCGCTTGATTGTCAGTGTTCCTGGGGCTTTGGGCTTTCCTTGTTTTGTTAGTGGTCTATTAGCGTTCCCCCTGTGCGGGGGGGGCACCTACTTTTCTTTGCTTGCCGCAAAGAAAAGTAGGCAAAAGAAAGCGGCTCAAACCGCTAATGCTAAGTGGGCACCGTAGCCTGCAACGGGTGGTGGTGCATCTGGAATCCGTGTTCTCGAGCATTCCACGCTAGTGACAAAGGAGTCATCAGCTCCCACTCCGCACTGTGTGCGTCGCGGACGGGTATGCATGGGAAACCACGGGCTTCGGTTGACGTTTGTGAGGCCATCGGCTTCGCCTCGGCGACGCGCGTCTGCACTCTCCCGCGAACCCCCACTTCAAATGATATGTCGGTGTGCTGAATCACCGTCCCACTCACGACCACAGTCCCAGCCGCGGATACCGTTGCGGTTGTCGTTCCACTCGTGAAGACGATGATGGTGAGGCGGTGCGATGACGAGCCACGACCTGTTGGCGAGGCGTGGGCATCAAAACGTAGCGGGGGGGGTTAAGAATTACTCTTCGGCGCGCGGAGCGCCGCCGGAAGTATGACGCCCGTGTCACTGGTGTCGAATGCGGGAGAACCCAGATTCCAGATGCACCACTACCCGCAGAAAACCACGGGCCCCGCTTAGCATTAGCGGTTTGAGCTGCTTTCTTTTGCCTACTTTTCTTTGCAGCCGGCAAAGAAAAGTAGGTGCCCCCCCGCACAGGGGGAACGCTAATAGACCACTAACAAAACAAGGAAAGGCACCAAAGCCAGAACAAGGAAAGGCACCAAAGCCAGAACAAGGAAAGCCCAAAGCCCCAGGAACACTGCCAAAAAGCGCCGAGCAGGCAACAACCCTAAACCAAACGCCAACGCCGCAGGCAACCAACCCCCCTGCAACGAAGGCGCAATCCAACCTTCAATCCCGCGGCGAAGAAGCCGCCCCATGACTTAACCAATCAAGCACAGCAGTAGCATCATCATCCGCGCCCTGTCGCGCCTTAGCGACCGTCTCAGCCACATCCGCGCTAGGCACAGCGCGCCGGATCGCCACACCAACAGCAAGAATATCGATCATGACGAGATGCAGAATCCGCGAAATCATCGACAACTGCGACTCGCGAATCTCGATGTGATCGGTCTCCAAAGCAACGGTAGCCCGCTTGGCCAGCGCCGTGTTGCTGGATGTAATGGCAATCACCTTCGCCCCCGCCTGCATGGCGACGTCAAGCACGCGCAGTAACTCAGGCGCACGTCCCGACTTGGATACGGCCACAATCACGTCGCCCTTGCCCAGCAGCGCAGCAGACGCCGCCTGCATATACAGATCGCCGTAGGCAATCGTCGGGATACCAAACCGGAAGAACTTGTAGTGCGCGTCCTGCGCGACGATGTTCGAATTGCCGAGTCCATAAAACTCGATCCGCCGCGCACCGTTCAACAGATCAATGGCCCGCTCGACCTGGTCGAAATTCAAATGCTCGCGCAACTGCAAAATCGCCGACACGGTGTTGTCCAGCACCTTCGCGCCGAAGTCCGTCGCGGTGTCGCCCAGATGCACCTGGCTATGACTCACCGGAATCGTGCCGGTCAAACCCGTCGCCAGCTTCAGCTTGAAATCCGACAAACCCTGGCAGCCGAGCGAGCGGCAAAAGCGGATCACTGTCGGCTGGCTCACGTCGGCCTTGCGCGCGATATCCACGATCGGATCGTTGATGATCGAGCGCGGATGATTCAACGCGAGATCGGCCACGCGGCGCTCGGCCGGCGTCAACGCGTCGCGCATCTGGCGAATCCGCTCGAACACGGCCGATGAACTGCCGCCCGCGCGGTTCGACAACTGCTCCGCGAGAATCGCCGACACACCCAGAAACGCCGGGTATTCAGCGGTAATCACGTAAGTTGGCACGTTCTGTAGATACGCCTCGAAGCGGCCCTTCGCCTCGAACCGTTTGCGAAACGACGAACGCGCGAAGAACTCGCCGAGCCGCGGCACGACGCCGCCGCCAATGTAGATGCCGCCCAATGCGCCGAGCGTCACCGCGATATTGCCGGCGAAGGTGCCAAGAATTCCGCAGAACACGTCGACGGATTCGGCCGCGAGCGGCTCGCCTTCCATCGCGCGCTTGACGATCTCGATCGTGTCGACGTTCGCCGCCACGCGTTTCTTGTCGCGGCCCGCCAGTGCGCGGTAGATCACTTCGAGGCCGGGACCCGCCGCCACACGTTCGAACGAGACGTGTGACCATTTCTTGCGTGCGTATTGCAGCACGATGTCTTCGCGTTCGTCGGCCGGCGCGAAGGTGGCGTGGCCACCTTCGCTGCCGAGCGCGATCCAGCGGTCGTCGGCGGGAATCAGGCCGGACACGCCCATGCCGGTGCCCGGACCGAGCAGGCCGATCACGCTGTTCGGACGGCGCGAGCCGCCGCCCACCTGCACGCGCTGCGCGTCGGTCAGGCCGGGCAGCGCCATGGCCAGCGCGGTAAAGTCGTTCACCACCAGCAAGGTGTCGAAGCCGAGCGCGCGGCGCGTGGCTTCGATCGAAAAGCTCCAGTCGTGATTGGTCATGCTGACCTGATCGCCGTCGACCGGATTCGCAATCGCAATCGCCGCGTGATTCACGCGGCCGATCTTGGTGTCCTTCAGATACTTCTTGATGACTTCGGCAACGCCCGGATAGTCCGCGCACGGATAGACCTGCACCGAGCCGATTTCGCCCGGGCTGTATTCGAGCGCGAAACGCGCATTGGTGCCGCCGATGTCGGCGAGCAGCCTCGGTCCATCGGCGTGCTGGCCCGCGCCCGGAACAGCCTTAGTTTGCACACCAGTAGACATCGAGTCTCACTCCCTTGTCGTTTGCCAACTGCGAGATGGCATTTTTTTGTAGCGCAACGGTGGCGGCATTGAGCACGTCCATCTTGCGCGGTCCTGCGATCAGCAAAAACAGATGCTTCACTTCTTTCAATGCGGAGAGCGACCAGCTCACACGCGCATGCGGCGCGCTGCCGGGATGCACGGCAACGAAGCGCTCGGGGGTGGTGATCGCGTAGTCCCATTCGGGCGCATCCGCGAAAATCGACGCAGTGTGGCCGTCTTCGCCCATGCCGAGAATCGCGACGTCCGGCACGGCGCTAAAGCGCGGGTCGGCGTTCAGCGCGGCAACGTGCGCGTTCAGGTCTTGCGTGGCGTCGACCAGCGGCCAGAAAGCGGCATTTTTCGCGGCGTTCTGCAACAGCGTGTCGTGCACGAGTTGCGAATTGCTCGCGCTGTCCGTTTCCGGCACCCAGCGGTCGTCGACCAGCGTCACGGCAATGCGCGACCAGCCGAAGGATTGCGTGGACAACGTCTGCAGGAACGGCCGCGGGCTGCTGCCGCCGGACACTGCAAGCATGGCCGGGCGCGCGTCGTTGGTTGACGTAGCCGTCTGTGCGGCGAGCGACGCATGTAACGCGTCGCCAACCGCCTTCGCCAACGCGTCGGATTGGGCGCGTTGATCGTCGAAAGCGTGAAGCTCGATCACTTCTCCTCCGTGCTGCTTTCTTGTTAGATCTGCGGAATGTGCCGTCCTGCTCTCACGCGATGCCTGCAAGTGGGATGACTTGCAGGCGCCTTCGTGATACCGGCGCCATTCCGTTCAGTTCGTCGGTGGGTCTTGCAGGCGCCGTGCCGTGCCTCGATCGGGATCGCGCATGGTACGACGCCGTAATTCAGTTGATTCAATTCTCTTCTTCGAGCCAGCAGGTGCCGTGCTGCGCCAACATCGCGCTCGCCGCGGCCGGCCCCCACGTGCCTGCTGCATACGGCTTGGGCGGCTTGTTGGCGGTAGCCCATTCGTTGAGGATCGGTTCGACCCAACGCCATGCCGCTTCCTGCTCGTCGCGCCGCACAAACAGCGCGAGGCGGCCGTTGATGACATCGAGCAGCAGACGTTGATACGCCTCCATTTGTCCTTCGCGGAAGAAGCGGTCGAACGCGAGGTCGAGGTGGACGCTGGCGAGGTTCATACCTTCGCCTGGCTGCTTCGCGAGGCAGTAGAGGCGAATGGTTTCGTTCGGCTGCAGTCGGATCACGAGACGGTTCGCACCGCCGCGCAACGCGGACGCGCCCAGCGCCGAATGCGGCACCGCACGAAAATTCACCACGATCTCGGCGACGCGATCCGCGAGGCGCTTGCCTGTGCGCAGGAAAAACGGCACACCGGCCCAGCGCCAGTTTTCGATTTCCACCTTCACCGCAACGAAGGTTTCGGTGTTGCTGTCCGGCTTCACGCCAGGCTCGGTTGCATACGCCGGCACCGCGCTGCCGCGGATCACGCCCGCATGATACTGGCCGCGCACGGCGACCTTGCCGATATCGCGCGGATCGATCGGCTTCAACGCGCGCAGCACGCGCAGCTTTTCGTCGCGGACCGAGTCGGAATCCATGGAATGCGGCGGTTCCATCGCGACGATGGAAAGCAGTTGCAGCAAGTGGTTCTGCACCATGTCGCGCAACGCGCCGGTGTTGTCGTAGAAGTCTCCGCGCGCTTCCACGCCGAGTTCTTCCGCAATCGTGATCTGAATGCTCTCCACCCATTCGCGGCGCCACAGCGGTTCGAACAGCACATTGCCGAAGCGCAGCGCGAGCAGGTTCTGCACCGGCTCCTTACCGAGGTAGTGGTCGATCCGGTAGATCTGTTCTTCAGCGAAGATTTCACCGACTGCATCATTAATTGCGTTGGACGACTTGAGGTCGTAGCCGAGCGGCTTCTCCAGCACGATGCGCGAATTTTCGTTGAGTCCCACCGACGCGAGCGCGCGGCAGATCGGCACGAACAGCGACGGGCCCGTGGCCAGATAGAACACCCGGATGCCGGCGCGGCCGCTCAAGGCGTCGCGCAGCAGCGTGAAGTCTTCGGGGTTGCCGAGATCGATCTTCACGAACTCGATACGGTCGAGGAAGCTCGCCCATGCTGTTTCATCCACACCGTTCTTCGACACGTGCGGTTTGACGTGCTCATTGACCCAGTCAATGTAGGCCGCACGATCCGCTATATGCCGCGCCACCGCGACGATCTTGCCACTGTCGGCCAGCATGCCGCCTGCACGGTGCGCTTCATACAGTGCCGGCAGGATCTTGCGCATCGACAGGTCGCCGGTTCCGCCGAAGAGAACGAAGGTGAAGCTTGAATCGGTTTGCATGTGTCTCCGTCGATATCCTGGGGCCGCCGTGGGGACCGAAAAAGGGCGACCGTAGTCCGATAAAATATTTTTTGACACTGAATTGTAGTTTAACTACAATCCAAATCAAGAGGTAGCGCTAATTCGATGAAAAAAGCGTGCGCTGTGAGGCTAGATGCGCGTTTTCCCGAATCGGCAGGCGTCCCCTGCATGTTAACGGACATTGCGTGCGAGCACGTGCCAGCATGCCCCCGGCGGCCCTTACGGAAGGCCGGAAAGCTGATCTGGCGTCAGGGTTAACGTGCAAGGCACCTCGAGTCTGCCGCGCGCGACGCGGGCAGGCAAAAATCAAAAGAGGAGACAGTCAGTTGCATCCCGAACCACTCATCTCTTGAGCTTCCAGCGGCCGGATATCGGTCCGCCGGCACATGCCTTAACGCATGCGCCCGACCGTGCTCGATTGCCCAGTGTTTTGCCTGTTTGAACCAACCACAGCACCCTGGCGACATCAGGGGCCATTTGTTTTTTGTTCAGGTGTCTGGAGGAGATAAGCAATGAAATTTCGCGCGATCATGGGCGCTTTGTGCGCCGCAGGTCTGATGTGTGGCGTCTCGGCTGTGCAAGCTGCCGAGTCGATCGAAGTGTTGCACTGGTGGACTTCGGGCGGCGAATCGAAAGCCGTCGGCGTCCTCAAGGACGACATGACGAAGCAGGGTTACACGTGGAAGGACTTCGCGGTTGCTGGCGGCGCAGGTGCGGCTGCCATGACGGCACTGAAGACGCAGGTGATCTCGGGCAACGCGCCGAGCGCTGCGCAGATCAAGGGTCCGCTGATCCAGGACTGGGCTTCGCAAGGCGTGCTGGTGCCGATCGACTCGGCCGCAGCCGACTGGAAGAAGAACCTGCCGCCGGAAATCGACAAGATCATGCACGCGGACGGTCACTATGTGGCAGCGCCGTTCTCGGTGCACCGCGTGAACTGGCTGTACATCAACAAGGCAGCGCTGGACAAGGCAGGCGGCAAGGTGCCGACCACGTGGCCTGAGTTCTTCGCGGTGGCCGACAAGATGAAGGCCGCGGGTATCCAGCCGATCGCGATGGGCGGCCAGCCGTGGCAAGACCTGACGCTGTGGGAAGACGTGGTGCTGTCGCAAGGCGCAGGCTTCTACAAGAAGGCGCTGGTTGATCTCGACGAGAAGACGCTGACGTCGGATCAGATGGTCGGCGTGTTCGACACGGTCCGCAAGATCCAGGGTTACTTCGACGCGGGCCGCACGGGCCGTGACTGGAACCTGGCAACGGCGATGGTCATCAACGGCAAGGCCGGCATGCAGTTCATGGGCGACTGGGCGAAGGGCGAGTTCGCCAACGCCGGCAAGAAGGCGGGTTCGGACTACGTCTGCGCTGCGGTTCCGGGCACGGAAAAGTCGTACACGTTTAACGTCGACTCGTTCGTGTTCTTCCAGCAGAAGGGCCAGACGGGTGCAACGCCGGGTCAACTGGCGCTGGCCAAGACGATCATGTCGCCGGACTTCCAGGAACAGTTCAGCCTGAACAAGGGTTCGATCCCGGTTCGTCTGGGCGTGTCGATGGCCAAGTTCGACGACTGCGCGAAGAAGTCGTACGCGGATGAACAAGTGGCGATCAAGTCGGGCGGCTATGTGCCTTCGCTGGCACACGGCATGGCGCAACCGGATGCAGCAGCCGGCGCGATCTCGGACGTGGTCACGAAGTTCATGAACTCGCAGCAGGATTCGAAGAGCGCGGTTGCTGCGCTCGCGAAGGCTGCGAAGACCAAGTAAGTAGCGTCAAGCGAAGTAGTGCGCCTGGTCGTTCCCTGCGGGGGCGCCGGGCGCGTTCTTCGGAATGCTTGCAGCCGTTGCGTTACTTAGGGCGAGACACTTCACCCCTGGTTTCATCGAGTCATACCTATGCCGTTCCGGTCTCGCGTCTTTCGTGAGCGAGCGCCCCGGCGGTACAGTTTCAGCAGGAGTCGAGTAGTGACTGCTTCTATCAGCGGAAACGGGAAAACGGCCACCGTGACCCGCCGCACGTCGCCGATGGCGGCCCTTGCCGATCGCTGGATTCCGAAGCTGGTGCTCGCACCCAGCGTCGTGATCAGCCTGATCTTTGTGTACGGCTTTATCGCTATTACCGGCTATCTGTCGCTGTCGAATTCGCGGCTGATGCCTCGTTATGAATTTGTCGGTCTCGACCGTTATCGCGAACTGTTCGATAACGATGTGTTCTGGACTTCGGCTGCCAACCTCGGCTGGTTCGGCATTCCGTTTATCGGTATCTGTATCGGCCTCGGCCTGTTCCTCGCGATCCTGCTCGATCAGCAGATCCGCAATGAAGGCGCGCTGCGCGCCGTGTTCCTGTACCCGATGGCGCTTTCGTTCATCGTGACGGGTACCGCGTGGCAATGGATCATGACGCCGAGCGTCGGCCTTGAAAAGGTGTTCCACGACTGGGGCTGGACGAGCTTCTCATTCAGCTGGCTCGGCGACCCTGATAAAGCGATTTTCTGCGTCGTGATCGCGGCCGTGTGGCAATCCACCGGCTTTGTGATGGCGCTGTTCCTCGCGGGCCTGCGCGGTGTCGACGGTGAAATCTTCAAGGCCGCGCAAATGGACGGCGCGGGCTTGCCCACCATCTATCGCAAGATCGTGATTCCGAGCATGCGCCCGGTGTTCTTCTCCGTGCTGCTGATTCTCTGCCACATCACGATCAAGACCTTCGACCTGGTGGTCGCGTTGACCGCGGGCGGTCCGGGTACGTCTTCATCGCTGCCGGCTATTTTCATGTACACGTTTTCGTTCAATCGCGGGCAGCTGGGCGTCGGCGCTGCATCGTCGATGATGATGCTCGCCACCGTTGTGGCCGTGCTCGTGCCGCTGATGTATCTGGAATCGAGGAGCACCCGCAATGCAGCCTAAGATGACGATCAGCCGTGCCGTCATTTATGCGGCCTTGATTCTGTTTGCCCTGTATTTCCTGTTTCCGCTGTACGTGATGCTGTCCACGTCGTTCAAGGACATCGATCAGCTGCGCTCCGGCAACCTGCTCACGCCGCCTACTCACTGGACCGTCGACCCGTGGATCAAGGCGTGGAGCGGTGCATGTACGGGTGTGCGCTGCGACGGCATGCAGCCGTTCTTCATGAACTCCGTGCGCATGGTGATTCCGGCCGTGCTGATCTCGTCGATCATCGGCGCGTTCAACGGTTATGTGCTCACGCACTGGCGCTTCCGCGGCGCGGATCCGATCTTCACGATGATCCTGGTCGGCTGCTTTATTCCGTTCCAGGCAATCCTGCTGCCGATGGCGCGTTTCGAAGGCCTGCTCGGCCTGTCGAATTCGATTACCGGTCTGGTGGTGGTGCACGTGATCTACGGTATTGCCTTCACGACGATGTTCTTCCGCAACTTCTACGTGAGCATTCCGGCTGAACTCGTGAAGGCCGCGCGGATCGACGGTGCGGGTTTCTTCACGATCTTCACGAAGATTCTGATGCCGGTGTCGCTGCCGATTTTCATGGTGTGCCTGATCTGGCAATTCACGCAGATCTGGAATGACTTCCTGTTCGGGATTGTGTTCTCCGGTGTCGATTCGATGCCGATCACGGTGGCGCTGAACAACCTCGTGAACACTTCGACCGGCGTGAAGGAATACAACGTGGACATGGCCGGCGCGATCATCGCGGCATTGCCGACCTTGCTCGTCTACATCGTTGCCGGCCGCTATTTCGTGCGCGGTTTGACGGCGGGCGCAGTCAAGGGTTAAGCCCGGGCTAACCATACGCATCGCGGCGGCGCTTCGTTGATAATGCGCCGCCGTCATCCGACCAGAGTTTTCAAGCAGTACCAGAGACAAGAGGATTCACAGCATGGCAAGCCTTTCCATCCGTGACGTGTACAAGACTTACCCGAATGGGGTGCCGGTTCTGAAGGGTGTCAACATCGACATCGAAGACGGCCAGTTCCTGATTCTCGTTGGCGGCTCGGGCTGCGGTAAGTCGACGCTGCTCAATATGATCGCCGGCCTCGAAACCGTGACCAAGGGCGAGATCCAGATCGACGGCAAGACGGTGAACAACCTCTCGCCGAAAGATCGCGACATCGCGATGGTGTTCCAGTCGTACGCGCTGTATCCGTCCATGACGGTGCGCGAGAACATCTCGTTCGGCCTGGGTATCCGCAAGGTGCCGAAGCAGGAGCAGGCGCAGATCGTCGACCGCGTGTCGAATACGCTGCAGATTACGCACCTGCTGGACCGCAAGCCGGGTCAGCTCTCCGGTGGCCAGCGTCAGCGCGTGGCCATGGGCCGTGCGCTCGCGCGCGATCCGGTGATGTTCCTGTTCGACGAACCGCTGTCGAACCTCGACGCGAAGCTGCGTATCGAAATGCGCTCGGAAATCAAGCTGCTGCACCAACGCCTCGGCACGACGATCGTCTATGTGACGCACGATCAGATCGAAGCCATGACGCTCGGCGACCGCATCGCGGTGATGAAAGACGGCATCGTCCAGCAGTTCGGCGCGCCGCAGGAAATCTACGACTCGCCGGCGAATCTGTTCGTGGCCGGCTTTATCGGCGCGCCGCCGATGAACTTCATCCAGGGCAAGCTGGTGGAGCAGGGTTCAGGCGTGGGCATCGAACTGGATACGGGCACGGCGCGCAATGTGCTGAATCTGCCGTTCGATTCCGCGAAGGTGAAGTCGCACATTGGGCGCGAAGTGATTCTCGGCTTGCGCCCTGAGCGGATCACCGACGCACGTGGTGCGCACGGCGACCACGCGAACCTGCAGGCAATCGATGTGAACGTCGACGTGATCGAGCCGACCGGTCCGGACACGCTGGTGTTCGCGCAGGTGAACGGCAAGCGCATTGTGAGCCGCGTGCACCCGGCTTCGAATCCGCAGCCTTTGTCGACTGCGACCTTGTTGTTCGACGCGTCGAAGGCGGTGTTGTTCGACCCGACTAATGAAGAGCGGATTGCCTGAGGCGAATTATTCGCTGAGCGATTCGCGTTGAAGAAAGGCCCCATGCGTTGTGAGACGCATGGGGCCTTTCTTCATTTGCCGCGTGTTGTTTGCGTCGGATTGCAGCGGGCCCGGAACATCGCGCCCCTGCGGCACGACGTCAAGCGTCCTTGATGCGCAGATCCGGATTGTTCCGCGCCAGCTCGGTGACCCACTCGGTGAAGGCGCGCAGCCGTGAACTCAGATTGCGGCGATGCGCGTACAGGATCGACAGCGGCGTGCCGGGGCTCTTGTAGTTCGTGAGAATCTCCTTGAGCGCGCCTTGCGCAATCAGATCCGCGACCATGAAGCGCGACGGCTGGATGATGCCGTGGCCAAGCGCGCTCGCGCTGATGTAGACGCTGCCGTCATTCACCGCGAGCACGCTTTTCAGCGTGACCTTGGCGATCTCGCCATCCACCTCGTATTCGAACGGAAAGGTCTTGCCGCTGCGTGCGGAAACGTAGTTGACCGCGCGATGCTCGCTGAGCTCCTCGAGCGTGGTCGGCGTGCCGTATTGCTCCAGATAGGCGGGCGACGCGCACGTCACGATCCGCGCCTCGCCGATGCGCCGCGCGACGAGACTCGACTCTTCCGGCGTGCCCATGCGGATCACGCAATCCACCCCGTCCTGAATCAGATCGATGTTGCGATCCGCCAGCCCAAGACGCACGTCGATCTCGGGGTATTGCCGGTAAAAGTCGTCGAGCGCGGGCAGCAGCAACGCACGGGCGAGCGTGCCGGACGTATCCACGCGAATCGTGCCGCTCGGATGTTCGCGCTTGTTCGACAGCGACGACTCGGCATCGGCGACTTCGGCGAGGATGCTCACGCAGCGGTCGTAAAACAGCGCGCCGTCTTCAGTGACGCTGACCTGCCGCGTCGAACGGTTCAGGAGCCGCACGCCGACGTGTTCTTCCAGGGCCTGAATGGTCCGGCTGACTTTGGCGCGAGGCAGGTCGAGCGACTCGGATACTTTGGTGAAGCTGTTCGCCTCGACCACACGCGTAAATATCTCCATCGCTTCGAAACGGTCCATGTTTTGCCTTATGAGTGATGGGCGGAAGTGGGTTTCGAAGTGAAGTGTATCGCTTGGAAATAGTGTTGGCGCGCTCGTGTGCTTATGTCGGACCCGAGCGCGTCCGTACGATCAATCCCGATCGGGCGCGCCAAGCGGGAATAGCGGGCGATACGGGCGTGCCTCGTCGACTGCGCGAGCGAACGATGGCCGGGCCAGCAGCCGCTTCCGGTAGGCGAGCACGTGCTCAAAAGCCGGGCCGATGCGATGTGTCCAGTCGGCGTAGAAGAGGAACGGCGCGGCGCCGCAGTCGGCGAGGCTGAAGGTATCGCCGGCCGCCCATTCGCGCCCGGCCATGACCTTGTCGAGCCAGCCGTAGGCGGTGTCGAGCATGCTGCGGGCTTCGGCCACGGCCCGCGGATCACGCTCCGGCTCGGCGCGCAGGCTGTCGTACACGATCTTTTGCTGCGGCGTGGAGATGTAGTTGTCGAAGAAGCGATCCATGCTGCGCACTTCCAGCGCGGCGCGGGCGTCGGCCGGCAAAAGCGGCACCGGGCCCGGGTGATACAGGCCGAGATACTCAATGATGATGCTCGCCTCCATCACGGTCCGGCTGCCGTCGACCAGCACGGGAAAGCGCTTGATGGGCCAGAGCGCGGCGAACTCCGCCATGACCTGCGGGTCGTCGTGCGCCAGCAGGCGCAGCTCGAACGGCGTGCCGTTTTCGTAAAGCGCGGTCAGCACCTTCTGGCAGTAGGAGGAGAAGGGGTGGGCATAGAGCTTCAGGGTCATCGGGGTCACCTAGGGCGGTTTGCGAGGAGCGCTGTGGCGCGACGACGGCCGGAGGGGCCGTTTACCTGACGACGAACGAGAGCGATGGGAATCGACAATCTCACGACAACCCCGAAAATTTTAGCGGAAGACGAATGGTCATCCGTATCCGGCAAAGGCTGGACGCTGGAAAAAGCCTTTGCGCCGCGATTTGTTACGACAAAACGTCACAAACTTTCCAGAAATATCGTGTAACATTTGAAAAAATTGTAATAAATCGACGTGACCGCGACATCACCGGTTCGCCGCCGCCATCAGAAAGACCACCGGGGCGTCACGTAATAAATAACGAATAACTCGACGCACGGAGCCTTTGCATGTCAACGATCACCACGTCTGTGAACAGCGCGACTGCTAACGCACAAAGCCAGGTGCAGCAAGCGGCGCAATCGATTATCAGCGGTTCCACGGGCAACTCGACGATGGACGTGGCGACGCTGGTGTCGGCCCTCGTGAATGCGAAGACGGCCGGCCAGACGGCGGCGCTGAAGGCCAAACAGACGAGCGATACCACGACCTTATCCGCGTTCGGCGCCCTGAGCTCCGCGTTGAACGCCTTGCAGGCAGCGATCAAGAGTCTCTCCGACGGAACCACCCTGTCGACCTTCGGCGCCACCGCGAGCGGCAAAGGCATGGATCCCAAGGCGGGCCCCGGCGCGGTCGCCGGCAGCTATTCGATCGATGTCAAGCAGATCGCTGCGTCGCAGAGTCTCTCGTCGGCGGCGTTCGATGCCACGGCCAAGTTGGGCACCGGCAAGCTGACCATCTCGATCGGCGGCAAGTCGACGGATGTCACGATCGACAGCACCAACAACACGCTGAGCGGTATCGCCAATGCGATCAACAAGGCCGGCAACAATCCGGGCGTCACGGCCACCATTGTGACCGGCACGGGTGGCGCCCACCTGGTGTTGCGCTCGACCACCACCGGCGCGGCCAACACGATCAACGTGTCCACCAGCAACGTCCAGAACGACACAGGCCTGTCGAGCCTGGGCGTAACCTCCACGCCGGGTGCGAACGGCGCGGCGTCCACGATCGTGTCCTCGGATACCAGCAAAGCCTGGCAGCAAAGCGAGGCCGCTCAGGACGCGCTGTTCACCATCGGCGGGATTGCCGCGAGCAGTTCCGCGAACGCGGTCACGGCGGCAATTTCCGGCGTCACGCTGAACCTGTCGAGCGCCGCGGTCGGCACCACGCAAACACTGACGATCGCGCCGGATACGACCGCGCAGAACACGGCCATCACCAATTTCGCCAATCTCTACAACACCGTCGTCACGACCATCAACTCGCTGTCCTCGTACGACAAGACGTCGAAAACCGGCGGCGCACTGCTCGGCGATTCGACGCTGACGACGATCAAGAATTCGTTGGCGTCGATCGTCGGCGGGGGCGTCGGCACGGGTTCTTCGGCGATCGGGCTCGCTTCGATCGGTATTACGCTGAAGGGCGACCCGGCGGACGGCACGCTGGTCATCGACAGCAAGAAGCTGAGTACGGCGCTCACCAGCAGCCCGGCGCAGGTCGCCGCGTTGTTCAACTCGACCAACGGCATCGGCGCAAAGTTGAACAAGAGCATTACCGATTTCGTGAAGACGGGCGGCATCATCGACACCCGCAGCACAGCGTTGAATGCCGACCTGAAGAGCATCACCACGCAGCAGACCACGCTCGCCAATTACAGCGCGCAATTGACGAAGCAGTACCAGAATCAGTTCACCGCGCTCAACACGCTGATGGCGACAATGAACAACAACTCCCAGTACCTGACGGCGCTGTTTGGCGGCTCGAAGAGTGCGGGGGCGTTGGCGACCAACAAGTAAGGCTGCCTTAAAGGGCGCGCCGCCTGATTCCGGGCGGCGCGCTTTGGATGAAGGCAGTTTGGTGAAGCAAGCAAGCTCAGTGAAGCAAGCTTAGTGAGGCAGCCGGACGTTGAACCTGAACGTCGCCAGCCTCGCGAGCAGGATAAAAGCGGTGGCGATCAACACGCTATAAACCGTATCGACGTTCATGTAGTCCAGCAGCACGTACAGCCAGCACCCCACGAAAGCGCATGTCGCGTACGGCCGCGAATCGCGCAAAATCAGCGGCACCTCGTTGCACAGCACGTCGCGAATCACGCCGCCGAATACGCCTGCCAACACCCCCATCATCACCGACGTGAACCACGGCATCTGCGCGTCGTGCGCGATCGACGTGCCTGAAATGCTGAACAAGCCCAGCCCGATCGCATCGGCCACCAGCAGGACGCGCTCGGAGAGCAGCCGCGACGTCATCTTCAGGAGCGTTGGCGCAAACAACGACATCACGAAAATCGCGATCAGATAGGTCTGATGCTCGACCCAGTAAAAGGGCCGCCGCTCGAGCAGCACGTCGCGCAACGTGCCACCGCCGAAGGCCGTCGCGATGGCCACGAGGAAGGTGCCCACAGCGTCGAGCCGGCGAGTCCTCGCTTCGATAAAACCGGAAATCGCGTACGCGAAAATAGCCAGCGCTTCCATGATGGTCAGCGCCAGCGTCAGCCTCGGATGGATCACCGGGACTCCGTCAGGACTTGGGGGAAGCCGGCAATGCGCCCGGCTGCAACAGAACAACCACCGCACCCGCGCCGCCGTCATGCGGACGCGCCTGGCAGAACGCAATCACCTCGGACTTCTGCACGAGCCACGCGCGCACTTTGCCCTTCAATACGGGTTCTTTTCCAATCGACCCGAGGCCCTTGCCGTGGATCACGCGCAAACACCGCAGGCCACGTTTCACCGACTCACGAATGAATTCGGCCAGTGCCTCGCGCGCTTCCTCGCGACGCATGCCGTGCAGGTCGATCTGTGCCTGCACGATCCAGTCGCCGCGCCGCAGTTTGCGTACGACTTCCTGGCTCACGCCGGGACGGCAATAGGAGAGCGTTTCGTCGGTTTCGAGCAGGACCTCGGGATCGAACTCGTCGGAGATCGCTTCGTGCAACACGGCTTCTTCGTCGAGTCTGGTTTGCACCGGCAGCGGCGGCGGAGGATTGCGCGGCAAGCTGGCGCGCGGCGGGACCGCCAGTGGCGCAACCGCGCCGATCTCGCGGCGAAACAGATCGGCATCCGCTGACGCTTCGCGTTGCGCTGCTGCTGCAGCCGCACGCTCGCGTTCACGGCGTTGCGTGTCGCCCTTTAACGCATCGCGCAACGCGCCGAGGCCGGCCAGGCCGGCGGCCGGCTCGATCTTCGGTTTGACGGCGGGTGCGAGTACCTCGGGCGCGGGCCTGGCAACAGCTCGGGCGCGCTTCGGTTCGCTAGGGTGGGGCTGATTCTTCGGCATATCGGTAATACACAGAAAAGTAGATCGATCGCGCGAATCCGACGCGAACAGAATGCAAACAGGACGCAAAAAAGGCCGCCGGCTTCTCAGCCGCGGCCTTCTTCAAAGCTGGCGGCCGGGCTATGCCCAGCCGCCATTTTACCGTTGCACCTGATGTTTCAGATTAGCGGTCGGCTTCTGCGCTCATCACGTGTTCGCCGATCTCATCGAGCGTTTCCAGATAACGTTGCGCGTCGAGCGCGGCCATACAGCCCGTGCCCGCGCTGGTGATTGCCTGACGATAGACGTGGTCCTGCACGTCGCCCGCTGCGAACACGCCCGGCACGCTGGTCGCCGTTGCGAAACCGTTCAGGCCGCCCTTGGTGATGATGTAGCCGTTCTTCATCTCCAGCTGGCCGGCGAAAATGTCCGTGTTCGGCTTGTGGCCGATCGCGACGAAGATGCCTTGCAGCGCGATATCCGTGGTGTCGCCGGTTTGCGTGTTCTTGATACGCAGGCCGGTTACGCCGGACTGGTCGCCGGTCACTTCGTCGAGCGTGCTGTTCCATTTGATCTCGACCAGGCCTTCCTTTTCCTTCGCCAGCAAGCGGTCGATCAGGATCGGTTCGGCGCGGAACTTGTCGCGGCGATGGATCACTGTCACCTTTTTGGCGATGCCGGAAAGGTAGAGGGCTTCCTCGACCGCGGTATTGCCGCCGCCGATCACGGCCACATGTTGTTGCTTGTAGAAGAAACCGTCGCAGGTGGCGCAAGCCGACACGCCCTTGCCCATGAACAATTCTTCAGACGGCAGGCCGAGATACTGCGCCGATGCGCCGGTCGAAATGATCAGCGAGTCGCAGGTGTATTCGCCCGAGTCGCCGATCAGGCGGATCGGCTTTTCATCCAGCTTGGCCGTATGGATATGGTCGAAAATGATTTCGGTGTTGAAGCGCTCGGCGTGCTCCAGGAAGCGCTGCATCAACTCCGGGCCTTGCACGCCGTTGCCGTCCGCCGGCCAGTTTTCGACGTCGGTCGTGGTCATCAGCTGGCCGCCCTGGGCGAGACCCGTGATCATCACCGGCGACAGGTTGGCGCGTGCCGCGTAGACCGCTGCCGTGTAGCCGGCAGGACCGGAACCGAGAATCAGAACTTTGGCGTGTTTCGTGGAAGTAGCGGGCATGATCGAAATCCTTTTACGGCGCCCGGCTCGCCCATGCGAGGCCGCGCGACTTGAGCTGAGACTATAGATGGGTATCAGAGCGGCATTATAAAGGGCGGCACGCCGGCCTGCTCCATGAAGCTTTCCGATCGTGGCGATAGCGTTGCCGCGGGCTTCGGCGGCCGTTCGTGTGGTCGATCGGCTAAGTTACCGTCATTTACAGCCTCGCGTGAGGCACTGCGTTTACAATAGGCCGCATCGATGGATCCGGCAGCCGGGACCGGGTCTGGAGCCGCCTTAAGGGTCGCTTCGGGCCGCTTCGGGCCGCGACTCCAGCGGCAAATCGGCCACACAAGCAACAGGATCAATGGCAAAAGCTCCCTATTCCGCGAGCGCGCAGGCATTGCCGCACCGCATGTCGCGCCTTTTCACCGAAATCCGCTGGATCTTGCAGGTCGCGCTCGGCGTGTTCCTGCTCATGGCGCTCGTCAGCTACAGCCGGCACGATCCGAGCTGGACGCACGCCGCGCAGGTCGACCATATCGCCAACTGGGCGGGCCGCGTCGGCGCGTGGACGTCCGACATCCTGCTGCTGCTGTTCGGGCTGTCCGCCTACTGGTGGATCGTGCTGCTCGGCCGCCATATCTCGGCCAATTACCGCCGTATCACCCGTCACGAGGAATTGCAGGAAGACGCGCCGCGCGATGCCGGCTGGTTCGCGGACGCGTTCGCGTTCATGCTGGTGTTGCTCGCCTGCGACGGTATCGAAGCGCTGCGCATGTGGTCGCTGAAAGTGCAGTTGCCGCGGGCGCCGGGCGGCGTAATCGGCGAGGCGGTCGCGCGCGGCATATCGCATGCGCTCGGCTTCACGGGCGGCACGCTGGCCCTACTTATCGTGCTCGGCATCGGTTTGTCGCTGTATTTCCGTTTTTCGTGGTTGTCGGTGTCGGAAAAGGTCGGCGAGTCGATCATCTCAGCGGTCACTTTCGCCAAGCTGCGCCGCGAGGCCGGCCGCGACCGTAAATTGGGCGAAGCCGCCGCCGTGAAGCGCGAAGGCAAGGTCGAAAAGGGCCGCGTGCGGATCGAGGAACACGAGCCGGTCATGATCGTGCCGCCGATCGTCACGCCCGCCAAATCGGAGCGCGTCGAGAAAGAGCGGCAAGTGCCGCTGTTCACGGACCTGCCGGGCGACTCCACCTTGCCGCCTATCTCGCTGCTCGACGCAGCGCCGGCCGCGCAGGAAACCATTTCCGCCGATACGCTCGAATTCACTTCGCGCCTGATCGAGAAGAAGCTCAAGGACTTCGGCGTCGAAGTGAGCGTGGTCGCCGCGTATCCGGGGCCGGTCGTTACGCGTTATGAAATCGAGCCGGCTACCGGTGTGAAGGGCAGCCAGATCGTCGGTCTGGCCAAAGATCTCGCGCGTTCGCTGTCGCTGGTGTCGATTCGCGTGGTCGAAACGATTCCGGGCAAGAATTTCATGGCGCTGGAGTTGCCGAACCAGCGCCGTCAGACCGTGAGTCTCTCGGAGATTCTCGGCTCGGCAGTCTATGCGGACGCGGCTTCGCCGCTCACTATGGGTCTGGGCAAGGACATCGGCGGCAAGCCGGTGTGCGCCGACCTCGCGAAAATGCCGCACTTGCTGGTGGCCGGTACGACCGGTTCGGGCAAGTCGGTGGGTATCAACGCGATGATCCTCTCGCTGCTCTACAAGGCGAGCGCCGACCAGGTCCGCATGATCCTGATCGATCCGAAGATGCTCGAAATGAGCGTCTACGAAGGCATTCCGCATCTGCTCTGCCCGGTGGTCACCGACATGCGCCAGGCCGGTCACGCGCTCAATTGGGCGGTGGCCGAAATGGAGCGCCGCTACAAGCTGATGAGCAAGCTCGGTGTGCGTAACCTCGCCGGCTACAACAACAAGATCGACGAAGCCACCAAGCGCGAAGAGAAGCTGCCGAATCCGTTCAGCCTGACGCCGGACGATCCAGAACCGTTGTCGCGTCTGCCGAACATCGTCGTCGTGATTGACGAATTGGCCGACCTGATGATGGTGGTCGGCAAGAAGGTTGAAGAGCTGATCGCGCGGATCGCGCAGAAAGCGCGCGCGGCCGGCATCCATCTGATTCTGGCTACACAACGTCCGTCGGTCGACGTGATCACCGGCCTGATCAAGGCCAACGTGCCGACGCGCATGGCCTTCCAGGTGTCATCGAAGATCGACTCGCGCACGATTCTCGACCAGCAGGGCGCGGAGTCGCTGCTCGGTATGGGCGACATGCTGTACCTGCCACCGGGCAGCGGTTTGCCGGTGCGCGTGCACGGCGCGTTCGTGTCGGACGAGGAAGTGCATCGCGTCGTCGACAAGCTCAAGGAGCAGGGCGAGCCGAACTATATCGAGGGCATCCTTGAAGGTGGCGTGACGGGCGAGGGCGATGAAGGCTCAGCGGGTGCCGGGGGATCCGGCTCGGGCGACGGCGAGGCGGATCCGTTGTACGACCAGGCGGTCGATGTGGTGCTGAAGAACCGCCGTGCGTCGATCTCGCTGGTGCAGCGGCATTTGCGCATCGGCTATAACCGCGCGGCGCGCCTGCTCGAACAGATGGAGAACTCGGGCGTGGTGTCGGCGATGTCGTCGAACGGCAATCGAGAGATTCTTGCACCGGCGCGAGAAGCGGAATAGGCGGTCTACACGGCCAGCCCACCGAACCAGCGGCAAGACGCAGGGCATAAACGCCGTATAAGCCCCGCTTAAGGCTTCTTGCTTAAGCTGTGACCCAAGGCTGAGGGTTCGTCCCTCAGCTGCGCGGTTCACGCTAGCCGCCACGGTCACCCGGCCGCTGTCCTCACCATCCGCCGGCGTGACCGCCCAACAAATTCAATCAAGGGAGAAAACACCATGCAGCTATTCGCGCAGCAGCACGCTCGACAGAGTGCTCAACCCAACCGTGTCGGCCAACTCGCGCGCAAGATCGTGCGCGGCTTGGGCAGTGTGGCAATCGGTGCGTCGATGCTCGTCGCGTCGCAGGCATTCGCGAGCGGCACCGAGCAACTGAAGGCGTTCGTCGCGCAAGTGCATTCCGCGCGCGGTACCTTCGTGCAGCAGGAAGTGCGCGCGCCGAGCAAGGCGCAGGGTGCAAGCGGTGCGAGCGGTGTCCTGTCCACGACGGGCAAGACTGGCACGTCGAGCGGCACGTTCACGTTCGCGCGCCCCGGCAAGTTCATCTGGCAATACGAGAAGCCCTACGCGCAACTGCTGCAGGCCGACGGCGACAAGCTCTACGTGTACGACAAGGATCTGAACCAGGTGACGGTGCGCAGTCTCGGCGGCGCGCTCGGCGCGAGCCCGGCGGCGATCCTGTTCGGCAGCAACGATCTGGACAAGAACTTCACGCTGCATGATGCAGGCGTGAAGGCCGGCATCGACTGGCTCGAACTGACGCCCAAGGCGAAAGACACGCAGTTTCAACGCGTTGGCATCGGCTTCAAGGACGGCAATCTTGAAGCGATGGAGCTGCACGATGTGTTCGGCAACGTGACGCTGCTGACGTTCTCGAACATTCAGAAGAACCCGCCGCTACCGGCCGACGCGTTCAAGTTCACGGTGCCGAAGGGCGCGGATGTGATCAACGGTTAAGCTGCCGCAATTTGTCTCTGCAATGAAAAAGCCGCGCATCGGTTGCGCGGCTTTTTCTTTTGGCGGCGCGTGCAACGCCGAACCGCTACTCATCCACTTCCAGCACCTGCATGGGATGCGCGGCCTTCATATCGTCGATAAACGCTTCAACGATATCCGTTCGATGCTGCCGCGCCCGCGTGACCATATGGAACGCCACGCGGTACTTCATCTGTGCGGGATTCAACGCGGCCAACAAGCCTTGCTTCACGAACGGCGCCGCGAAATGCCCAGGCAAATAGCCGAGATGATGCCCTGACAACACCAGCATCGCGACCGCTTCCATGTTGTCCGCGACGGCGGTGACGTTCTGCGGCGAGGTCGAACTTTCGGCTTCCGGCAGGGGATAACTGCGCCACGCCCATTCGTGAGCCGCGGCTTCGACGGGGGGCACTTCGCCGGCAGAAGCGAACAGCGGATGTCCCTTCGCGCAATACGCGAACTGATCTTCGGCGAACACCTCGGTGTATTCGAGCGACGGCACGCGATGCCAGAAATAGCCGATGCCGATCTGAATGCGGCCGTTCAGCAGCAGTTCTTCGAGTTCACCCGGCGAGCGCACCAGAATCGAAAACCGCACCGACTGATCGCGTGCCCGAAACCGGCCGATCGCATCGCTGATGCGCGCGCTTGCCGATACCGGCGTGTGGCCGATCATGCCAATATCGAGCGTGCCGACCAGTTTGCGGCCGACATTGCGCGCCTGCATGCCGAACGTATCGACGGCGGACAGTAGGGCGCGGGCTGCGTCGATAAATTGCTCGCCGCGCGCGGTCAGGCTGAAGCCGCCCCGGCCGCGCTCGCACAGCCGGTAACCGAGGCGCGTTTCCAGCGTGGCGAGTTGCGTGCTGATGGTCGACTGGCCGACGTTGAGCGTGGCCTGGGCCGGCGAGACGCCGCCGGCGTCGACGATGGCGAGGAAGACGCGGATCAGCCGCAGGTCAAGATCGGTGAGTTGGGAGAACATACGGCAGGATACATCGCTACGAATCAATGTGAAGTTTATTCTGTTCGTATTTTAACTTGCGGGAAACTGCTCAAGAATCGAGATTCGCCCGGCAAGGTGCGCTTTTTCTATTGATCCCTCGGCCGGTTGCACGTATTTGCTTACTGCCCCTCTTTTCATTGCCGAGACACGATGAATACTTCCTCCTTCATTTCCCCCGACGCCGGTGAACGGCCGCAGCCGCTGTCCGGCAACGCCATGCCTCGCTGCGGCGGCATTGCGACGATGATGAGGCTGCCGAACGTCGGCTCGGCCGAAGGGTTCGACGCCTGCTTCGTGGGCGTGCCGTTCGATCTCGGCACCTCGAACCGCACCGGCGCGCGCTTCGGGCCGCGCCAGATTCGCAGCGAATCGGTGCTGCTGCGTCCGTACAACATGGCCACCCGCGCCGCGCCGTTCGATTCGCTGCGCGTGGCCGATCTCGGCGATGTCGCAATCAATCCGTACAACCTGCACGATTCGATCAGGCGCATCGAAACCGCCTACGACGAAATTCTCCAGCACAACTGCAAGCCGATCACACTGGGCGGCGATCACACGATCGCGCTGCCGATCCTGCGCGCGATTCATCGCAAGCACGGCAAGGTCGGTCTGATTCACGTGGATGCGCATGCCGACGTCAACGACACGATGATGGGCGAGAAGATCGCGCACGGCACGCCGTTCCGTCGCGCGGTGGAGGAGGGCTTGCTGGATTGCGACCGCGTCGTGCAGATCGGTCTGCGTGGCACGGGCTACGCGGCTGAAGACTTCGACTGGTGCCGCGATCAGGGCTTCGAAGTCGTGCAGGCCGAGGCGTGCTGGAACCAGTCGCTGGCGCCGCTGATGGCGCGTGTGCGTGAACGCATGGGCGACGGTCCGGTGTACATCACCTTCGACATCGACGGTATCGATCCGGCGTTTGCGCCGGGTACGGGCACGCCGGAAATCGCCGGTTTGACGGTGCCGCAGGCGCTGGAAATCATTCGCGGCTCGCATGGCTTGAACATCGTCGGCTGCGATCTGGTTGAGGTGGCACCGCCGTACGATCCGTTCGGCACGACCGCATTGCTCGGTGCGAATCTCGCGTTCGAATTGCTGTGTGTGTTGCCGGGTGTCGAGTATCGGGCGTCGAAGCGTTGAACTGCGTATTGAGCTGATCAAGCTTGATGGCGCATAAAGAGAAAAGGCCTGCATTTGCAGGCCTTTTCTTCATTGCAGTGATGCTCCAGCGACTCAAGCGTAGGCAGTCTTCCGCGCCGACACCAGCGCCAGATAACATGCCGCGCCGATGACCAACGCGGGCAACGTAGCCCCCAGATTCGGCAGCCATTGATTGATCACCTGATACGCGGCGATCCCGATTGCCCACGAGATAAATGCGCTCAGATGCCAGCCTCCCGAGAAGCCGTAACGGCCGCGCACATCGCCGAGCACGGCGGCTTCAATGCGACGCTTGCGCACGATGAAGTGATCCACCAGCACCACGCCGAACAGCGGCGCGAACACCGAGCCGATCAGCAGCAGGAAGTTCTGATACTTCGCCATCGGCACGAGCAAGGCGATCGCCGTGCACAGCGCGCCGAATGCCGCCGACAACAACGGCACGCTGCCGCGCGTCCAGAACGTGCCGGTCGAGACCGCTGCCGAGTGGATGTCGGCGAACGCGTTGTCCACTTCGTCGATCAGGATCAGCAGCAGGGCGAGACCGCCGCCTGCTTGCGCCAGCGCGCCGGTCAAGAGCGCATCGCCACCGCCGGCCGCGAGACCGTAGATCGCGCCGAGCGCGTAAAACCAGATGTTCGCAATGCCATAGCCGAGCAGCGTGCCGCGGAACGTCTCGCCGGGGCGTCGGCCGAAGCGTGTGTAGTCGGCGATCAGCGGCAGCCACGAAAGCGGCATCGCGACCACCAGGTCGATTGCTCCGCCGAACGACATCTCGCCAGTGCCCGGACGGCGCATCAACTCGGCCAGATCGTGCTTGGCAAGCAGATTCCACGAGAGCCACGCGGCGCCGGCCAGCAGCAGCCAGATGCCCCACGTGCGCAGAAATCGCCGCACGAACGACAGCGGGCCGCTGATCGCCAGCAGCGTTGCAAGCAAACCGAAGATCACGGTCCAGATCAGCGGCATCGAGAAACCGAAGGCCTGCTTGGCGAGCGCATCGGCGGAATCGCGCATCACGATCACCTCGAACGAGCCCCAGCCGACCAGTTGCACCGCGTTCAGCACGGCAGGCACCGAGGCGCCTCGTACCCCGAGCGTCGGCCGCAACGACGACATCGCCGCGAGCCCGGTATCCGTGCCGATCACGCCGGCCAGCGCCAGCAATACGACGCCGATCACGCTGCCGATCACGATCGCCAGCAACGCATGCGGCAGCGACAGCCCGGGCACCAGCAGCGCGCCCGCCTGCGCGACCAGCAGGCCGATGCCGAGCGAGAACCAGAGCGCGAAAGCGTCGCCGGTGCGGAAGGCGCGGCGCGCGTCGGGCACCGGCGTGAGCGGTGCGTAGGTGGAGCCGGCGTCGCCGGCGAGTGGATCTTGTGCCATCTAATCTTGTCCCTGTGTCGACCGGCGTTAGTGCGTTACTCCGGTCCCATGCAACGTAGTTGCGGTTGGTGTTGCTTCTAAATTCGTGTGCGATGCCGGTGTTGCCGGTCAAACCGCGCGCGATGATAGCCTGTCAGGCTGTCGGCGAGATTACGGGCTAAGCGGCGCGCTTATCAGGCTGCGATTTTGCCAGCTGAGCGATCTGCGCGGTTATCGGTCTCGTTAGCCTGCTGATTCGGGTGCTTTTTGCGCTGTTCACCACTCATGATCTTGCTCGAACCTTGCTGCTCGAATCGCTCCGGCACAGCGCACGGCCATCGCCCGGGCGCCGTCGCTGTCATAATGCTCGACGTTGCCCGCACCTTTGCGTGCCGGCTTTGTCCATCCGGCAGCACGCCGCCTTCATACGGACCGCGTCCGGAAAAGCCGAGATTATCCCCAAAACGTCATGTTTGAAGAAACCCGTGCCAATGTTCCGCTCGCCGAACGCCTGCGGCCCCGCAATATCGACGAAGTGATCGGCCAGAAGCACCTGCTCGGCCAGAACAAGCCGTTGCGGGTCGCTTTCGAATCCGGCGAAGCCCATTCGATGATCCTCTGGGGCCCGCCCGGCGTCGGCAAAACCACGCTCGCGCGGCTCATGGCCGACGCGTTTCATGCCGAGTTCATCGCGTTGTCCGCGGTGCTCTCGGGCGTGAAGGATATCCGCGAAGCCGTTGAGACCGCGCAGATTCATCGCGCGAACGGGCACCAGACGCTCGTGTTCGTCGACGAAGTGCATCGCTTCAACAAGAGCCAGCAGGACGCGTTCTTGCCGCACGTCGAGTCGGGGCTGTTCGTGTTTGTCGGCGCGACGACCGAGAATCCGTCGTTCGAGGTGAACAGCGCGTTGCTCTCGCGAGCCGCCGTCTACGTGCTGAAAAGCCTCACCGACGAAGAACAACGAGAACTGCTCGATCGCGCGCAAAAAGAACTCGGCGGCCTTACGTTCACAGACGAAGCCCGCGACGCCCTGATCGGTTCCGCCGACGGCGACGGCCGCAAGCTGCTGAACAACCTGGAAATCGTCGCGCGCGCGGCGGCCCAGCAAAAGAGCACCGAAATCGACGGCGCTTTGCTTGGCAGCGCGCTCGCCGAGAATCTGCGCCGCTTCGACAAAGGCGGCGACGCATTTTACGACCAGATCAGCGCGTTGCATAAATCGGTGCGCGGCAGCAGCCCGGACGGCGCGCTGTACTGGTTCTGCCGCATGCTCGACGGCGGCGCGGATCCGCGTTATCTCGCGCGGCGCATCGTGCGCATGGCGTGGGAAGACATCGGCCTCGCCGACCCGCGCGCGGCCCGCATCGCGCTCGACGCCTCCGAAACCTACGAGCGCCTCGGCACACCCGAAGGCGAACTGGCGCTGGCGCAGGCGATCATCTATCTGGCGGTCGCGCCGAAGTCGAACGCCGGGTACAACGCCTACAACGAGGCTCGGCGGTTCGTCAGCAAGGACCAGTCGCGCGGCGTGCCGGTGCATCTGCGTAACGCGCCGACCAAGCTGATGAAGGAACTTGGCTACGGTCACGAATACCGTTACGCGCACGACGAACCCGATGCCTACGCGGCTGGCGAGACCTATCTGCCGGACAACATGCGCGACCCGCATTGGTACGAGCCGACGCCGCGCGGTCTTGAAGGCAAGATCGGCGACAAGATGGCGCGTCTGGCCGAGCTCGACGCGCAGTGGCGCAGCGAGAACAAGCCGAAAAAGGGCTGAGCCTTTTCGCCCGTGCTTCTGCGGTCGTTTCAGATGCCGTGCCGCCATTCCGCACGCCTTGACCATCTAACGCACCGGCCGCCCGCGCCGGTGCGCTAAAATCGCTGCTTCATACAACGAACACCTGCCCCGTCCCATGCTCGACATCCAGCTGCTGCGCAAAGACCTCGACGGCGTCGCCAAACGCCTCGCCGACCGCGGCTATACCCTCGACGTGGCGGCCTTCGCCGCCCTCGAAGCGGAACGCCGCGACACCCAGACCCGTACCGAAGAGATGCAGGCGCGCCGCAACACCCTGTCGAAGCAGATCGGCGGGATGAAAGGGCGGGGCGAGGATACGTCGGCGCTGATGGCCGAAGTGGGCGGTATCGGCGACGAGATGAAAGCGTCGGCGGCCAAGCTGGACGACATCCAGAAGCGTCTGTCCGACCTGCTGCTCGGCGTGCCGAACCTGGCGCACGAAAGCGTGCCCGCAGGCAAGGACGAAACCGAGAACGTCGAAGTACGCCGCTGGGGCACGCCTCGCCAGTTCGATTTTGAGGTGAAGGATCACGTCGACGTCGGCACGCCGCTCGGCCTCGATTTTGAGACCGGCGCAAAACTGTCGGGCGCGCGTTTTACCTTGCTGCGCGGACAGATTGCGCGGCTGCATCGCGCGCTGGCGCAGTTCATGATCGACACGCACACGCTGCACCACGGCTACACCGAGGTGTACACGCCGTATATCGTGAATCCTGAGATTCTGTACGGCACCGGCCAACTGCCGAAATTCGCCGACGACATGTTCCGCGTCGAGAAGGGCGGTGAAGAGAATACGGTCACGCAGTATCTGATTTCGACTTCGGAAATTTCGCTGACAAACACGGTGCGCGACAGCATCGTCGAAGCGGACACGTTGCCGATCAAGCTCACCGCGCATTCGCCGTGCTTCCGCTCGGAAGCGGGTTCGTATGGCCGTGACACGCGTGGGCTCATCCGCCAGCATCAGTTCGACAAGGTCGAGATGGTGCAGATCGTCGCGCCGGAAACGTCGTATGACGCGCTGGAGCAGATGGTCGGCCACGCTGAGGCAATTCTGCAGAAGCTTGAACTGCCGTACCGCGTGATTACGCTGTGCACAGGCGACATGGGTTTCTCGGCTGCCAAGACGTATGACCTGGAAGTGTGGGTGCCTGCGCAGAATACGTATCGCGAGATCTCGAGCTGCTCGAACACGGAGTCGTTCCAGGCTCGCCGGATGCAGGCGCGTTTCCGCAATGCGCAAGGCAAGCCGGAGCTGGTGCATACGCTGAACGGTTCGGGTCTGGCGGTTGGCCGTACGCTCGTGGCTGTGCTGGAGAATTTCCAGAACGCGGATGGCTCGGTGACGGTACCGGTGGCGCTGCGTCCTTACCTCGGCGGAGTGGAACGGCTGGAAGTGCCGGCGGCCTGATTGGCGCTGGGCTGATGCGCGGTTAAGGCCGCTACCGATTGCCAAGTCCCTTTGAAATTTTTTGGCCGAGGGGCTTGGAAATCGGATTCAGCTGTTCTATAATCTTTCTCTCCCAAGCAGCGACCCGCTTGGATCTGACGAAATTGCAACCAAGTAGCCTTGTTTGCTGTGAGTTGGAAGACCCGGAAAGGTGGCAGAGTGGTCGAATGCGCTGGACTCGAAATCCAGTGTACCTTTAGGGGTACCGTGAGTTCGAATCTCACCCTTTCCGCCAAATTTAAAAACCCCCGCTGAGCGAAAGTTCAGCGGGGGTTTTGCTTTTGGGTCGTCCGAATTTGGGTCGTCCGAATTTGAGTCGTCTGAATCGCGTGCCCGGCTCAAAACCCATGCCAAACAGAAAGCGTCGCGCCCGTATCGTGCGAATGGAGAACTGCCACACGTGCAGTTCCAGAAAAGACCCAGTCGTTGACGCTCAACGACAGTCTTCGCTGCGGTTGCGCACCGAGCGTTAGCGTCGTGTTCGGCAACTGGACTATCGAGAGTTGCGGCGCCGTCGACGGCCCTAGATTGAGATAACTCGATGTCTGCTGCGGCGCGGCCTCAGGCGTTGGCGTTGCCGCGCTCCCAGCGCCAAATCGGAACTCGCGAATCGCCTGCGTGCTATAGAAATTATCGACTTGCGCGTAAAACGGCTTTCCCTGGTCCGACTGATATTCCATTTCATAGCGGTGCAAATACCGTTGTGGCTCCGGAATCGGCGGAGCAACCGTCTCGGGCAGAGGCGCGATGTTCGCAACGGTCATCGCTTCGGGCAGGTCGGTGGCAACGCCACCCGCGAACGCATATCCGTTCAGAACAAGGAATATTGCGCCGACAATCCTTTCGTTCAGGCAGGTCATGGCCGTGCCTCCAATGAAGGAATTGAAACGTCACGCTAGTGACCGCTATGCCTGAATGGACCGACGACCGCCCCTGCAATCTCGCTTTTATCAATACATTGTAGTCAGCCCTTTGCGTCTGGCTAGCAATGTATGCAGCATCACCGTGCTACGGAGATTGATGCGGGAGACGGTACGGGCTGGCGCGTGAGCGAGCCAGGCCGGCACCTTGAACGCATCGGATATGAAACGTTAATTTGAATCGATCGTCATTCGTTCTCTTTATCCATGCTGTCGCTGGCTACGGGACCATTTGATCATTGCGCGCCTCCGCATCGCCCGTTTGATTGCGCTGCGAGGCATTCTTCACCACCCAACTTTGCTTCATCCAAAACGATGCAAATAAAGCGAGCACAGCATCAAATTTATGCGATTCACATAATGGACATGTGCGGTTTCAGGTCGCAAGAAAGAATCCACTCACTGCAGACGCACGAATTGAAAGCAATTAGAAAATAATCCGATGCTTGTTTGTCATAAATATCTCCGCCTGCGTTCGACACGTGCAGCCATTGCCCATTAGGCCGATTCGAGTTCGTGACCCGCCGAATCAGGGTGAAAAAGAAGTGGCACTTCCCGAGTCGCCTGAGTGCCTGTAAAGTCATACAGCGTTTTCGCGTCGAGTCCAAAAACACAGACACCAAACGCATAGCCACAACGATGTCCCGAACAGTTTGCAAGACCAGTTTTGTAAAACAGGCTTCAAAAGGGGATTCACATGTCAGTCGGCAATTCGGTCGTTGACACGACCAGAAGCAGCACGAAATACAAAGTCATCAAGTGGTCGATTATCGGGCTGTGCATCGCCATCGGCGCGCCGCTCGCCATCCTGCTGGTCAAAGGCCTGGTCGGCCTGATCCTCGCGGCGGTGATTGGGCTTGCGGCGATCAACTTCGGTCCCGTTCTCGCCATGAAGTTCGCGAACCAGAAGGTCAAGATGTTCGTGAACGAAGCGAAGTCAAACCCGATCGAGACGCTCTACAACGAACTGGCCGAAAAGCAGGAAGGAGCCGAGCGGTTCAAGAAGAGCATCACCGATTTCCGCACCGAAGTAAAAAACTTCGAAGATAAAACCGCGCAGTTCAAAAAGCAGTATCCCGAAGACGCGGCTCGTTTTGAGACCCAACTCGCGACGATGAGAAAACTGCTCGCGTTTCGCGAGGGGCGCTACAAGCAGGTTCAGGACGAACTCAAGCGATTCTCCGACGCGATCGATCGGGCCAAAGCGCTGTGGGACATGTCGCAATCCGCGCAACGCATGAACAAGATCGCCGGCATGCAATCGAGCGACACGTTCGCGCAAATCAAAACCGACGCCGCACTCGATTCGGTGATGAACTCGGTCAACAAAGCATTTTCCGAAATGGAAACGTCGCTGATGGAAAGCGCGGAAGTGCAGCAAGCCAAGGCCGCTACCGAGATAGGCGCGATCAGTCAGCCCGCCCAGCAACTCGGCTCGCCCGCGGCGCCCAAATAATCTGGCGCTCACCGCTCGACTACTCAACTCGATCAAAAAATAATGAAGAAAATTCTGGGTTCGGTTCTTTTCCTGATCTTGCTGGCTGCCGGCTGGTATATCCACGAAGGCGGCCTGAAAAATCCACTTAACAGCAGCCAGAGCGCCGACAAGGACACCGTCGCGGTGAATGGCGGGGTGAATGGCGGGGCGAATGCGGTCGACACCGGCAACCCCAGCAGCGCCGACGTCAAAACGCCGGCACCGAGCAATCCGGACGGTTTCGTGCCCAACAAGGACACGCTGAAGTCGATCCTCGGCAACGGTGTCGTGCGCGTCAGTGTCGAAAATCCCTCGCGGCCGTTTTACTCGGAAGACAACGGCAAGCCGCAAGGCTTCAACGTCGACTTCGCCAATCTGCTGTTCGCCCAGAAAGAGTTCACCTCGGGCGACCATCCGACCATCGCCGTCGACACGCACCACGGCGTGGATACGTATCCGGCAGTCCCCGATCAACTGACGAAAACCGACAAGCAGGGCAACGCGGTCGTCGACGTCGCCATGGACGGCCTGACGTTCCCCGACAACACCCCGAGCGGCGTCGTCTATTCGATTCCCTATGTGGAGGACTTCGGCTATTCGTTGATCGTCGCCAAGGGTTCGCCGGTCCGCTCCGCCGCCGATCTGGCGGGCAAAACGGTCGGCGTGCTGCAGGGCGATCCGGACGTGAAAGCGTATGTCCAGAAAGCGTTCCCGAATAGCAAGATCGTCGAACTATCGGATGCGAGTATCGAAGGCCAGCGTTCCTGGATGTCGCACTTCCTGGACGACCATCAGGTCGACGCCATCGTCTACGACTATCCGTTCGGGGTATCGGAGATCAAGGGCACCGATCTGACGTTCGCGGTCACGAAGCTGGACGGTTCCAACCTCGCGTACAAAATCGGCGTACGCAAGGAAGACAGCGCGCTCCTGATCTACCTGAATTCCGCGATCGCGAAGGTCAAGCAGTCGCCGGCCTATCTGGACCTGCTGCGTAAATACTTCATCAGCGACCAGGTGCTCACCACCGCTGCGACCGGCGGCGAGAAGACCTACGTGGTCCGCTCAGGCGACACGCTGAATGCCATTGCCGCGAGCCAGTTGGGAAGCGGTGCGCGATTTGTTGACGTGCAGAAGCGCAATAACCTGCCAAACCCCAACCTCATCCTGATCGGTCAGCACCTGATCATTCCGGTGCGCTGAGGCGGTAGATTTTTCATGCCGGGCCTTCGCGGCCCGGCATGAACAACACGGCCTGATTGCCAATGTGAGGACGTCGTACGCCGGCTAGCTCTGTCTCGCCGGGTCGCGTGCCCGTGTCTGCCGCCCAAAATCCGCCAGATTTGCATCCGTTTCAACCCCCGCTGCGTAAATCCCCTCAAGGACGCGCAACCCCCGCCATACCCAACTAACCAACCGCGCGCCCCTGAAACCAGGAGACGCGCCAATGACCCATTCCGCACCGACCTCACCACTACCGCGCGGCTCGCGGGTCGCGGTTATCGGCGCCGGTATTTCGGGTTTAGCCAGCGCCTATTTGCTGGCGCGCAACCATCAGGTCACGCTGTTTGAGTCGGCAGGCTACGCGGGTGGCCATACCAACACGGTGGACGTCACGCTCGAGGGCCACACGCATCCCGTCGACACGGGCTTCCTGGTTTTCAACGACCGCACCTATCCGAACCTGATTGCGCTGTTCGCCGAACTGGGCGTCGAGTCGCATCCGAGTGAAATGACCTTCTCGGTCTCGCTCGACGAAGGCCGGCTCGAATGGGCCGGCACCAGCCTGAACACCGTGTTCGCGCAACGTCGCAACCTGTTCTCGCCGACCTTCATCGGCATGCTGCGCGACATCATGCGTTTCAACAGCAGCGCGCAAAGCAATCTCGATCTCGCGATAGAAACACGCGCATCGATGGGCGAACTGCTGACGGCCGGTGGCTACGGCGGCGCGTTCCAGCGCCACTACCTGCTGCCGATGGCCGCGGCGATCTGGTCGAGCGCGACCGCCGACATTCTCGCGTTCCCGGCCACCACGTTCCTGCGCTTTTGTCTGAACCATGCGCTGCTTCAGGTGAACCGCCGGCCGCAGTGGAAAACGGTGGTCGGAGGAGGACGCGAGTATGTGCGGCGTATCGTCGGCACGCTAGACGACGTCCGTATCGGCACCGCAGTCAAAGGTGTGCGACGCGATGCAGACGGCGTCGATGTCTTCACGGACAAGGGTACGGAGCGCTTCGACGCGCTGGTGCTCGCCACGCACGCGCCGACCTCGCTGCGCCTGCTGGACAACGACGCCGATCAGGACGAGCGCAACGTGCTGGGCGCCGTGCGCTACCAGCCGAACGTCGCGGTGCTGCATACGGATACGAATCTGCTGCCGCGTCGTCAGCGTGTGTGGTCGGCGTGGAATTATCTGGGGAGCCGCGCGGTGGACGGCACGCATCCGGTGTGCGTCAGTTATCTGGTCAATCAACTGCAGCCGCTGCCGTTCAGAACACCGCTTGTCGTCACGCTTAATCCGGTGACGCAGCCCGCGCCGGGCACCGAGTTGCGCCGCTTCGTCTACGACCATCCGTTGTTCGATCTGGCCGCCATCGATGCGCAACACCGTTTGCCGTCGCTGCAAGGCAAGCGTCGAACATGGTTTGCGGGCGCATGGACGGGCTATGGTTTTCACGAGGACGGTCTGAAATCGGCACTGCGCGTGGCCGCCGATTTCGGCTCATCGCCGGCGTGGGCCAAACTATGAATCCGGCTCACGTCGAAACCAACGTTGATCCGGCTGCCTGGATTTTGACGGGCCAGGTGATGCACGAGCGTCTGCGGCCGAAGCATCATCGCTTCACGTACCCGGTGTTTTGCGTGCGCTGCGACCTGGATCGTCTTGCGTCACTCGATCGCGGCTGGTTCGGCGTCGATCGCTGGCGGCCGCTCAGCTTGCACCAACGCGATCACGGCCCACGCGACGGCAGCGATCTCGCCACATGGATGCGCGCGCAACTATCGGCGGCAGGTATTGAAGCAGCGGACGGCAAGATCTGGCTGCAAGCGTTTCCGCGTGTGTTCGGCTATGCGTTCAATCCGGTCAGTTTCTGGTTTTGCCACGATCGCGACGGTCGTTTGCGCGCGCTGCTGACTGAGGTGCGCAATACCTTCGGCGATCGTCACAGCTATCTGCTGAGTGCCGTGGGCAACGCGCCGATCACGGCTGAAACGGAGCTCAAATGCCGAAAAGTGCTGCACGTGTCGCCATTTTGCCGCGTCGAAGGGACCTACGAATTTCGTGTGAGAGAGACGCCAAACAGCGCGTTGGTCTCAATCGACTATCAGGACGTTGACGGTTTGCTGATCCGCACGGCGCTGGGTGGCCGATTGAAACCCTTAACGCGCTCGACGGCGCTCGGCGCGTTGATCCGCCAGCCGTTGTTGACCGTCGGCGTCGTCGCACGCATTCATTGGCAGGCGTTGCGCCTTGCCATCAAGAAAGCGCCGTTCTACGGCAAACATCCCGCGCCGGCCGGCACCGCCGACACACCTGCCAATCACGCCGCAGCCGGCCAACCGTCCGCCGCTGTGCGCCCCATTTCGTCCGATTGAGGAGATTCAGCCATGGCGCTTTCAAGAACCCTGAGCGAACACCGAACCGTCCCCGCTTCGGGCCGTCTGTTTCTCTCTTTGCTCGAACGGATTCAGGTTGGCCATCTGGTGTTGATCACGCCCGACGGTCAGCAGCGCGTGTTCGGCGATCCGCACGCGGCGCCGGGCGCGCGCCTGGAGCTGCGCGACTGGCGTGCGTGCGGCGCGATTCTGCGCAAAGGCGATATCGGTTTCGCCGACGCATGGCGCGCGTTCTGGGTGGACACGCCTGATCTGGCCGCCTTGCTGCGCGTCGCGATTCGCAACGAGCGCGCGCTGCAACGTACTGTTTACGGCGGCTGGCTCGCGCAACTCTGGTACGGACTGCGTCATAAGCTCAGGCGCAATACGCGTGCGGGCAGCCAGCGCAATATTCACGCGCACTACGATATCGGCAACGCGTTCTACGCTCAGTGGCTGGATTCGACGTTCACCTATTCGAGCGCGGTGTTCGACGGCAATTTCTATCAATCGCTCGAAGCCGCACAACATGCGAAGTATCAACGCATCATCGACACGCTCGGTTTGCGCGAAGGCATGCACATTCTGGAAATCGGCTGTGGTTGGGGCGGGTTTGCGATGCACGCGGCGCGCCAGGGCATTCACGTGCACGGCATAACGATCTCACCAGCGCAGCTTGAATTCGCCCAGCAGCGTGTGAGTGAGGCAGGCCTGAGTGACCGGGTGAATCTTGAGCTGCGCGACTACCGTACGCTGACGGGCCAATACGACAGCTTCGTATCGATCGAGATGTTCGAAGCCGTCGGCGAGAAATTCTGGCCGACTTACTTTCGCATCTTGCGCGAACGCCTCCTGCCCGGCGCGCGCGCGCTCGTGCAAACCATCACGATCGACGACTCGCACTTCGCCGCCTATCGCGCAACCAGTGACTTCATCCGCGAATTCATTTTCCCGGGCGGCATGTTGCCGAGCCCGCAGCGTTTCATCGAAGCGGCGCGGCGAGGCAAGCTCACGGCGCGTACGTCGTTGGCATTCGGACGCGATTATGCCGAGACCCTGCGCCGCTGGCGCAGCGCGTTCGAAGCGCAACTCGATACGATCCGCACGCAAGGCTTCGATGAGATTTTCGTGCGGACGTGGCGGTTGTATCTGGCGTACTGCGAAGCCGGCTTCGACGAAGGACGCACCGACGTGATGCAATTCGTGCTTACGTCAGCGGACTGATATGCGTGCACTCGCGGCGATCGCGCTGGTGTTGTGGGCGACGGCCGCCTGCGCCGACTGGCGTGGCGACGTGCAGTCAGCGACCCTCGTGGGCGAGGGCGATTTCAGCGTGTTCGGCTTCAAGCTCTATCGGGCGCAGATGTGGAGCGAACGCGTACCCGTCGACTTTGACGAACGCTTCGCGCTGCACATCATTTACGCTCGCGGCATCAAGCGCGAGCGGTTCGTCGATGCGGGCATCAGCGAGATCAAGCGTCTTGCCAGCGTGCCGATTCCAGCCGATACGTTGGCGCGCTGGCGTGCGGATATGCTGCAGGCGTTCGTCGATGTCGGTCCCGGCGACCAGTTAAGTGCGGTCTATCTGCCGGACAAGGGTGTGCGTTTTTATGCCGGTGACCGTATGACTGGTGAGTTCGACGATCCGGCATTCGCGCGGGCTTTCTTCGGCATCTGGCTTGATCCGTCGACGCGCGCGCCGACCTTGCGCAGACAGTTGCTCGGTACCGCGCAGTGAAGCGTGCATGATGCGCATGGCAACGATTGCGCGTCACCATCACGCTGCGCCT
Source organism: Paraburkholderia sediminicola (assembly GCF_902859805.1). GTDB lineage: Bacteria > Pseudomonadota > Gammaproteobacteria > Burkholderiales > Burkholderiaceae > Paraburkholderia > Paraburkholderia sediminicola. The sequence continues at coordinate 205,464 of NZ_CADIKC010000007.1, forward strand.
CACGGCTCGTCTGTGCATCGATAAACGCGCTGGTATCGTCGAGTACTGGCGCAAAGCCACGCAGCGGCCCGGCGATGGCGCCGACCAGCAGCGCGTGCCCAATCCGCGGATAGTGTTTCACTTCAACGCTATCGCCGACGGCGCGCAGCCTGGCCGCGAACCGGTCGGTGTTGCCCGGATCGACTGTCGTGTCGCGCTCGCCCGCTGCGAGGAACACCGGTGGTTCGTCGCCTTCGACGAAGTTGATCGGCTGGCTCGCCGCCCGCAATGCAGGCGGGAAAATTTCTTCAAGCGTCGCGTCGTGCAGCGGCAGAAAATCATACGGGCCGGCAAGGCCGATCACGCCGCTCAAGTCGCGCTTGCTCATCTGCTGCGCGGCGAGATAGCGATCGTCGGTGGCCAGCAGCATCACGATATGCGCACCGGCCGAATGACCCATCAGAAAGATCCGTGACGGGTCGCCGCCGAACTCGGCCGCGTGATCGCGTGCCCAGCGCACGGCTGCGGCTGCATCGTCGACAAAGCCCGGGAAGGCGGTTTCCGGCCACGTCCGATAGTCGGGCACCACGGCCACCAAGCCACGTGAAGCCAGCGCCGCACCGACGAACAGATAGCTGTCGCGTGAACCGCTCTGCCAGCTACCGCCGTAAAAGAACACGACGATCGGACGGCCGTGTGAAGCGCTTTGCGGTGAACTGGCGGCGGGCATGTAGACATCGAGCGTCTGGCGCGGCGAGCTGCCGTACGCGAGGCCATGCTCGGTGCGGAAATTCTTGTGCGATACGGTGGCGTTGAGCACGCCCGCGGCGCTACAGCCGCCCAGAGCGGCGAGCGCCAGCGCGGCGGTCAAGGTAAGCAGGCGTCGAGTCATGGAAGTCGGATCCGTCGAGAATCGTTCGAGAATAAGCGTTCGAACAATGTACGCGCCAACCCGATAACCGGATGCAGAAAGCTGCCTTGCCACCTTATCCCGCGTGGAACGGCGGCCATGGCGAAATGCCGGCCACTTGCAGCAGCAGAATGAGGTTGAGCGCCAGCACGGCGACCGTGCCCGTCACCGCGGCGATCGTAGTCGACCGGCGATTCCGGTAGCGGCCCATCAAGTCGCCACGCGAGGTGAACCACACCAGCGCGATCATAGGCACCGGTAGCGCAATGCTCAGTACCACCTGGCTCAGCACCAGCGCGCGCGTCGCGTCCACTCCGCAGGCAACCACCACGAACGCCGGCGCCATCGTAATCAGCCGCCGCGCCCACACGGGGATATGAAAGCCGACAAAGCCCTGCATGATCATCTGCCCGGCCATTGTGCCGACGACCGAGCTCGACACACCGGACGCGATCAGTGCCGCAAGAAAGAGACCCGCCGCGGCGCCACCAAGCAGCGGCGTGAGCGTGCGCCATGCCGTTTCGATGCTGGCCATATCAGCATGCCCCGCATGAAACGCGCTCGACGCCATGATCACCATCGCCATATTGATGAGTCCGGCGACGCCGAGCGCAACCACCACCTCGATATTCGAAAAGCGCAGCAGCTTGGCGCGCTCACCTTCATTGCGCGGCTTGACGCGATTCTGCGTGAGTCCTGAATGCAGGAACAGTACATGCGGCATGACCGTTGCGCCGATGATGCCGACGGAAATCGTCAGCGCGTTGCTATCGGGCATGCCCGGCGTGAACGTATGCTTGACGACTGATGACCAGTGCACCGGCGCAATCAGCAACTCGGCGAGATACGACAGCCCGATCACACCGACGAGCGCCGCGATCGCCAGTTCGAGCGGGCGGAAGCCGCGCTTCTCGAACTGCAGCAAACCGTAGGTGACGGCGGCCGTGATCAGCATGCTCGGCACCATCGGTAGATGCGTGAGCAACGAAACGCCGATCGCACCGCCGACGAATTCCGCCAGATCGGTCGCCATCGCCGCGATTTCGCTGATGCCCCACATCGCGAGCACGCAACGGCGCGGCAACGCCGAGCGGCAAAGTTCTGCGAGATTGCTGCCGGTCACGAGCCCAAGCTTGGCGGATAACGCCTGAAATAACATCGCCACGATGTTTGCCAACGCTACCACCCAGAGCAGGGTATAGCCGTATCCGGCGCCCGCCTGAATATTAGTGGCGAAGTTGCCCGGGTCCATATATGCGATCGAAGCGACGACCGCCGGTCCAACGAACGGCAGCATCGTCCGCAAGCCACGACGCCGTCCCGCCAGCGTTTCGCGGATATCGAAACAGGTCTGCTCGGTGAGGGTTTGAGGCACAGCGGCTTGACTGATCGCTTCGTTCATGACTGCTCCTGTCCGTCTTCAAGCGTTCAAGGCAATACGGATGAAGGCCGGCCAACGGGTGAGCGCGATCGTCATCGCGGCGACCCGTTGCCGGTGCCTCCGGCACAGCACGTTGCGTGCTTCAGGCGCTCATGTTGAGCGTGCCGTTCACGCCGTTCGGGAAGAAGCCACCCTTGGTCGCCATCGAACTCGTCAGGTAGACGATGTTGAGCACGTTGCCATAGCCGCGGCTGAAGGCGAGCCCGTTGCTGTCGAGCGGCACGATGTTCGAGGAGCCGGATGTCGCGCCTGTGATGCCCTGATCGTCGTGGCCGTTCTGGTCGAGACTGGCGCGCGCGGCGGAGATGGCGTTGGCGGCGGTGTAGATACTCGCCGTGTCGACGCCCTTTGCAAACAGCACCGTACGCACGAGCCCTGCGTGATACGCCTCGGCCGCGAGGATGCCGGCAGCCGCTTCGAGGAAGGTCTTGTTGGTGATGAGCGGAGAGGCGCCCTTATAGGCGGTCACGCCGACGTCTTCGAAGATGAACGCGCCGAGCAGGAAGTTGTTGTCGTTCGCGTACGGATTGAAGGCGACACCCGCGCTGACCAGACCCGCAGCGCGCGCCGCGTTCGAGAACGCTCCGTTCGGATTCGTGCCGCCAATGTCGATCGAGGGCATTGCGACTGCCGCCGAGCCCAACGCGCTGCGCAGGAAGGTGACGTGCTCGCGCTCGTCGTTGGCGATTTCGTTCGCATAGGCCTGAACGACCGGATCCTGGAACGGCACCTGCTGCCCCGGAATTACCGTGCCCAATGTACCTACGCCGGCCGTCATGCTGGCCGCGAGCCCCGCACCTGTTGTCGCATACGTATAGAACTGCGACTCGAGGTATTCCAGATTCAGCGCGAAGTTGAGAATCTCCGGATCGGTCGGTGCGCTGGCGGCCGAGGCACTCGAACCGGAGCCCCCGCCGCACGCACTGATCAGCGTGCCGCCGACGAGACCCAGGCCCAGGCCGCCAGCGTTGCGGAAAAACTGTCTGCGTTGCAGGCGCCGTTCAACCCGGCGGTCGAATACGTCGATAAGCTCTGCTGATTTATTGCTGGATTCCGACATGGCTATGTTCCTCAGATGGTTCGACGCCAATGCCGCGGACTCGCGACGCACACGCGCGGACAACTGCTATCCACGCGATGCCCGAACGCAAATCGCGGACGCAAAGAGGCCCCGTTCTTCTGAGAAGAACTAAACGATGTGGGGAAGAAATCGAGTCCTCAACTTCTTTACGGCGCGATTGCACTGCCAGATGCAAACCTCACAAAAGATTTCTCTGCGCGCTCGCAACATGAGAGAGACCCGCACTGTTTTTCCGACTCTAGAAAGAATGATCGGCGTCATGCGGAAAAAACGCCCGGCGAACAGGTCCCGCCCGGCTCGCGGAAGCCCTCCGGCGATCCTCTGTACAATTGGCCGATCGTCAACATCGTTTCAGCCCCACCGAATTCATGGCCATTACCTACAAGACTCCTGACGACATTGCCAAGCTGCGCATTTCCGGCCGCCTCGCGGCCGACGTGCTGGCGATGATCGGCGAGCACGTCAAGGCCGGTGTCTCCACCGACGAGCTCGACGCACTGTGCAATGACTACATTGTCAATACACAAAAGTCGATTCCGGCAAATGTCGGCTATTTGGGTTTTCCGAAGACGGTTTGCACGTCCGTCAACCAGGTGGTGTGCCACGGCATTCCCAACCGCAGCGAAATCCTGAAAGACGGCGACATCATCAATATCGACGTCGCGATCATCAAAGATGGCTTTTTCGGCGACACCAGCCGCATGTATTGCGTCGGGCAGCCGAGCACCGTGGCGCGCCAACTGATCGACACAACCTACGAGGCGATGCTGGCCGGCATCCGCGAGGTCAAGCCTGGCGCCACGCTCGGCGACGTCGGCTATGCGATCCAGAAGATCGCGCAGCGCGACGGTTTCTCGATCGTGCGCGACTATTGTGGGCACGGCATCGGCAAGGTTTATCACGAAGACCCGCAAGTGCTGCACTACGGTCAGCCGGGGCAGGGCGTGCGTCTGAAGCCGGGCATGGTCTTCACGATCGAACCGATGATCAACGCGGGCCGCGCCGGCACCGCGGTTCAGCGTGACGGCTGGACCGTGGTCACCAAAGACCGTTCGCTGTCCGCCCAATGGGAGCACATGATCGCCGTGACCGAAGAGGGCTACGAGCTGCTGACGCCGTGGCCGGACGGCACCGGCAATTACGAAGCGCCTTGAACACAGTGACCAGCGCGCCTGACGAACCGGCTATCAGGACGGTGGGCGCGTGAATTGCTGCGCAGCGGGCGCGCGGCGCCTGCACCAGGAACCGCCGCTGCAGACCAATCCGGTAAATAAGGATTTGACTCGCGCGCCGGTTCGGTTAAAGCTATGCCTTAGGGTTTCAAGGGGTTTTCGTCTGCATGAGTCCGTCATTGACCGTTCGCCGTATCGCCGCTGATCAGGGCGCTGTTTTCCGCGAACTCCGTACTGCGTCGCTGCGGGAGGCACCCTATGCCTTCGGCGAGACGCTAGAAGACGCGTTGTCTGCGGATGCCGCCACGTTCGACGCCACCGCTGCCGAACACGCTGTTTCGTTTATCGCCACCACGTTCATTCTCTATACCGAGGGCCATCCGGCAGGGCTGGTCGAAGCTTATTTCGACGACACCGCGGCGCGCCGCGCGTTCGTCTGCGAGCTGTGGGTGGCGCCGGCCGTGCGTCATCTGCGAGGCGGCGAGTTGCTGGTCGACACGGCCAGCGCCTGGCTCGCCGGTGAAGGCGCCATGGAAATCTACGCATGGGTCGCCGACGCCAACCGCAATGCAATGCGCTTTTACGAGGCGCTCGGCTTCGGTCCCACTGGCGAGCATCGGCGCGTCGTACGTGCGCCCGAGCAGGCCGAGAGCCTGCTGGTCCGGCACGTGCCGACCACGTCGCAGGTATTTCAGCAGTGATCCCGCGAGCGGCGCGTCAGCCTGCCGCTCACATCCCATCCGCGTCGCTACAGCGTTCATGGCCAAACAAGCGGCCAGAACGCGGCCTGAGTGGCCGCGGCGTGGCCACGTCATGGGTATTCAGGCCGCCGTGGTGCGTTCTGTCGGCAAAAAAACTCGCTCCCCGCCTGGACGCCTGTAAAATACGCAAAATTTTTGCCGAACGCTATGTCGCCCAAGAAATCGCCCTTTTTCGAACTCCGCAGCGGCTCTGTCGACACGCTCCTGTTTGTGGTCAAGACAACCGACCTCGATGCGATGCGTGCCGAATTGACCCGGCGCTTCGAGGCGACCCCCGAATTTTTCGCTAACGACGTCGTCGCGATCGACGTGCGCCGGCTTGGCGAGAACGAACGCGTGCCGCTCGCCGACATCGCGCAACTGCTCGACAGCGTGCGCATGCGTCCGGTCGGCGTGGTGGCCAACGCGCAGCAGACGTGGGCGGCGGAGTCCGCGCTGCCCTTGCTCGAAGCGCGCGACCGTCGCGGCGCATCCGCTAAATCCGCTGACGAAGAGGCCGTCAATTCGGCCGCTACGGCGCCGGCTGCCACCGCAGCAACGGCCACGCCGCCGGCCGATCTGTTTTCGGCAGTAGACGGAACACCGGCCACGGCTGCCGCGGTCGAACCTGCGCCGGCCGCCGAGCCCGTGCGCCTCGCCACCTCGTCGCAAACCATGGTGGTCGACAAGCCGTTGCGCTCGGGCCAGCGCATCTACGCAAAGGGCGATCTGGTCGTGCTCGGTCTGGTGAGTTACGGCGCGGAAGTGATCGCGGAAGGCAACATCCATATTTACGCGCCGCTGCGCGGCCGGGCGTTGGCCGGCGTGCAGGGCAATCACGACGCGCGCATTTTCTGCACGTGTCTCGAGCCGGAACTCATCTCGATCGCGGGCATCTATCGTACGACCGAGAACCCGCTGCCGGCCGACGTGCTCGGCAAGCCGGTGCAGATCTGGCTCGAAGAAGAAAAACTGATGATCGAACCGTTGCGGCTCACCTGATCGACGTGAAGCGCGCGCTGCCCTGAACGTACACGGCACGCGGCGCTTCACGGCAAATATGGCCGCACATAATTGACGAATTTGACGAACACAAGGTAAGGGTAATGGCAAAAATCATTGTGGTGACTTCGGGCAAGGGTGGCGTGGGCAAGACGACCACGAGCGCGAGTTTTGCATCGGCCCTCGCATTGCGGGGCAGCAAAACCGCCGTGATCGACTTCGACGTCGGCCTGCGTAACCTCGACCTCATCATGGGCTGCGAGCGCCGTGTGGTGTACGACCTGATCAACGTGATCCAGGGCGAAGCCAACCTGAACCAGGCGCTGATCAAGGACAAGAAGTGCGAGAACCTCTTTATCCTCCCGGCCTCGCAAACACGTGACAAAGATGCGCTGACGCTGGAAGGCGTCGAGAAGATCATCAACGACCTGATCGCGATGGACTTCGAATACATCGTCTGCGATTCGCCGGCGGGTATCGAATCGGGCGCGCTGCTCGCCATGCACTTCGCCGACGAAGCGCTGATCGTGACGAATCCGGAAGTCTCCTCGGTGCGCGACTCGGACCGTATCCTCGGCATTCTGTCGTCGAAGACCAAGCGCGCAATCGAAAGCAAGGAGCCGATCAAGGAGCACCTGCTGATCACCCGCTACAACCCGAAGCGCGTGAGCGAAGGCGAGATGCTGTCGCTGACCGACATCCAGGAAATCCTGCGTATCGATCTGATCGGCGTGATTCCGGAATCGGAAGCGGTGCTGCATGCGTCGAACCAAGGGCTGCCGGCTGTGCACCTCGACGGTACCGACGTTGCTGAAGCCTATAAAGATGTCGTGTCGCGTTTCCTCGGCGAGCAGAAGTCGCTTCGCTTTACCGATTACCAGAAGCCAGGGCTGCTGCAGCGCCTCTTCGGCACCAAGTAAGGGGAGCGCACGTAATGTCGATTCTTTCGTTTTTGCTGGGCGAGAAGAAGAAGTCCGCGTCGGTAGCGAAGGAACGCCTGCAGTTGATCATCGCGCATGAGCGCGCCGGCGGCCATGCGCCTGCCGATTACCTGCCTGCGTTGCAACGCGAACTGGTGGCCGTGATTTCAAAGTACGTGAAAATCTCCGATGACGATATTCGTGTGAGCCTGGAACGCCAGGACGATCTCGAAGTGCTCGAGGTCAAGATCGAAATACCGCAGGTGGGTTCCGCGTAACGTGTTGCGCGCCCTGTTTCGTTCCGTCGATGTGACGTGACGAGGTGGGGCGCGTAAGCGGTGTTGTTGTATTGTTCCCTCGCCGTTTTTCTGCCGTTTTTCTGCCGTTTCTCCGCTGTTTCCCTCCGCTGTTTTTCTCGCCGTCGTCTCCGCTAATTCTGTGTTCATGTGCGCTCGCACAGGCCTTCTCACGCGTGCTTCCCACGCGGCGAAATAATCCGTTGCACTTCGGGGTGCGCCGTTACACGCCGACAGTCAGCGGTTTCGTGCCCTCGCGCATTAAACGGATAACGCCGCATCCGGTGTCCATCCAAAGAGGGAAAACATGAACAAGACCTTTCGCTTGCTGATCGCCAACGCTGTTCTGATCGCAGCTGGTGCATCCGCTGTGGCCTCCGCTTCGGCCGAGGAAGTCATTGTGATCGCGCCGTCCGCACCGCCGGCCGTGCGTTACGAAGCCGTGCCGGCACCGCGTGTCGGCTATGTATGGGATCACGGTCACTGGCGTTGGGATCACGGCCGCTATGTGTGGGACGCGGGTCACTGGCAAGCCGAGCGCGTCGGCTACCACTGGGTGCCGGGCCACTGGGTCGAACACGGTCCGAACTATCGCTGGGTCGAAGGCCACTGGGCGTAAGTCCACAGGCTTCAACAGCGTGCGGCACGGCGGAATCGATACCGCTCGTGCCGCTCCCTCCAGTTTGACGACACAGGCGCCGCTCGCGCGTCCGGCGGAGCGTTTGCCTGTGTTTCAGAGGAACACGTCATGAAAAAGAATCTGCTTCTGATCGCCGTACTGGCGGTCATGCTGGCCGGTTGCGTAGTGGTGCCGGCACGGCCGGTTTACATGCGTGCACCGGCGGTTGTTGTTTACTGATGCGGAGTGCCGTCTTCAGCGGGCGCGTCGCCCGTGATTTCATCGACGGCCGCTGGTTCGGGCACGTCGACTTCGGGGACTTCCGGCACCGGTGCGGGTGCCGGCTGCGGCAGCGGCGCCATATAGCGCTGCGCCAGCGACTCATACAACGGCGGCGCGAACAAACGCGCCACACGGCTTGCAATCAACGCGGTGGCCATCAGCGAAATCACCAGTGCATGACCATCGATCATCTCCATCACGATCACGAACGACGTAATCGGCGACTGCGTGACGGCGGCCAGATAGCCGACCATCGCGAGGGCGATCAGCATCGGCAATTGCATCGAGCCGAACACCATGTGCAGCAGATTGCCGAAGCCCGCGCCGATCGACAGCGACGGCGCGAAGATACCGCCCGGAATGCCCGGCAGGTACGAGCCGACCATCGAGATCATCTTCAGAAACGGATAGAACACGGACAGGTGCTCGTGCCCGTCGAGCAGGCCACGCGCTTCCGCATAGCCGCTGCCGAAGGTCGTGCCGCCGGAGATGAGGCCGACCACCGCGATCACGAAACCGCACAGCGCGGCGAACGCGACCGGCCGCTCGCCGTGCAACTGGCGCAGCGGCGCCGGAATCCAGCGCGCGGTGTTCAGCAGCAGCCAGCCGAACACGCCGCCCGCGATACCGGTGACGATTGCCGTGAGCACGACGGCGACCGCCAGCAGGTCCGGGAAGTGCGCGCCGATCTGGATAGTGCCGAAATAGGTGTAGTTGCCGTTCAGCCCCAGCGCGATCACACCAGCGATAATGATCGCCGTAATCAGCACGCCGCTCGCGCGAGCCTCGAAGCTGCGCGTGAGTTCTTCAATCGCGAACACGATCCCCGCCAGCGGCGTATTGAACGCTGCGGACAAACCCGCTGCCGCGCCCGCCAGCACCAGTTGCCGTTCGATCTGCGCGTTCGAGCGTGGATACAGCCGCCGCAGATTGAACATCAGCGCCGCGCCGACCTGCACAGTCGGCCCTTCGCGCCCGATGGTAAAACCACCGAGAATCGCCAGAAACGACACCGCGATCTTGCCGACCAGAATCCGCAGCGACAACAGCCGTGCGCCGTACTCACCGGGTTTGGCATGCAGGGTGGCGATGACTTGTGGAATGCCGCTGCCTTCGGCGCCGCGGAAGAACCTGCGCGTGAGCCAGACGGCGAGCGCCGCGACTGCGGGCGTGACGATCAACGGCGCCCACACGTGCTGCTGCTGCATGGTGCGGAATTCGCCGTAGCCCCAGTCAATCAGCCTGGCGTACAGCACCGCCACCAGGCCGACCGCGATCGCGCCGAGCCAGAAGATGCCGTATTGACGCCACAGGCGTTTCGCGCGACGCACGATGCCGGAAGAGAGGGGAGGAAGTACCCGGGACATGGGGATGTGCTGGCGCAAAGGGTGAATTATAAAGCGCGCCCCATCGTTTCAACCGTATGAAAGTATTTTGAAATATAGTAAAAGGGTTATTCGTAAGGCGCGTAGTGTAACGCTCTGTATTAATGACCGTACGGCGCACTGGGGCGTTCGGCGGAGATTATTCCAATCGTCGGCTAAAATGTTTTGATGTTCGAACAATTAATAGGTCCTCAATGAAGCGAGTCCTGATCGTCAAGGTCACTTCGCTCGGCGATATCGTGCAGGCGTTACCAGTCGCCGCCGACATCAAACGCGCATTTCCCGGCGTTGAAGTGGACTGGGCGGCCGACGAGGCTTTCGCCGAAGTGGTGCAATGGAGTACGAGCGTCGACCGGGTGCTTTGCGCGCCGCTGCGCCGTTTCAAGAAGGCGCGCCGCTGGGGCGATTTCAAGGCGATCGCGGCGTCGATCGCCGAATTGCGCGCCTATCGCTACGACTTCATCATCGATATTCACGGCGTGTATAAGAGCGCGATCATCGCCTTTCTGGCGCGTTCGTCGAAGCGTATTGGCTACCAGTCCCAGGATCTGGGGGAGCGGGGCGCCGCATTTGCCTACACGGGGCGTTTCGGCCCGCGTCCGCTGTGCGACGCGTGGCATGGCATGCGCATCAGCGCGAGCGAGGCGCTGGGTTACGAGGTCGAAGGTCCGGCCGTCTACAATCTGCGCCTGCCCGAGCCGGCCACCGCGCCGTTCGCGGCTGATAGCGCACCGGTCGCGGCGCTGTTTCATGCCACCTCCAAAGACGACAAGAAGTGGCCGTTGCCGCATTGGGTTGCGGTCGGTCGCGAGTTGGCGCAGCGCGGTTTTCATGTGGTGCTGCCATGGGGCTCGGAAGGCGAGCGCGCCGAAGCGGAGCAAATCGCGTCGCAGGTGCCGGGTTCGACCGTCCTGCCGAAGCTGAGCGTGACCGAAATCGCGCAAATGATCGACGCCTGCGCGCTGGTGGTCGGCACCGATACCGGTTTCGTTCATATGGCGCATGCACTGCTGAAGCGCACGGTCATGATCTTTGTGGCGACCTCGCCGGACCATTGCGGAATCGACGCACCGTACCGCTCGATCTCGATCGGCGACGGCCGTTCAGTGCCGTCCATTGCGCAGGCACTCGAGGCGATCGATTATGTGCATAGCGAGTCACACGTGAGCGCCATGCAACACGGATCGGCCGCAGCCTGAGCGTTTCTTTGCAGCGCTTTCGCGCAATCATTTGGCCAAAAGAAAAGAGGCGCGACGCGCAGTCGCCCAATCAAACGAGCGCTGCCACGGAACGCCTCTGAAAAACGCCCGCGTCGGGGAACTACGGGCGAAGAGGAATCACTGCAATAAACAAACTGACTCAAACGCTGGGCGGCCACCTCGCGTAGCCAACTCATTTCTAAAGAGACTGCCGGCCGGCGGTCGAGTTCAATCGCTCATTCAACAAGACATGCCGCGCGCGCCGAAAGGTTCGCGCACCGTTTATCGGCGTTCCAACGGGCGGCTACTCGTGGCCGTTCCCAGCGTTTGGACAAGCGCCGCGAATTACACACCTGTTAAATCTGTCGCTTTTCGTTGAGTGCCTAATTGGCTACGCGTGCGCGCTTTTGCGTCGCTATTGGCTCAGCCATGACGCATGGAAGCACGTGCTTAATGCCCATAATCGTCGCCCCGATTCGCGCACCCGCCACGGGCAGGACTTGCGCGGATTGTGCATGTCCAAAACAGTATAGGCGGTGTTTTTGTCTGATGTGAGTCTGTCGTTGTCGCGCTTCGGATGCAGTGGGTTTCGGGGTCCGAAGGTGTAACACCCCAGTGATTTTCCCTTACAAATCGCAACGGTCGCGCGAAGCTGGGTCGTGTTCAATCGAGTCATTCGGGGTTTCGGCTCGAATGAATCTGACTCGAAGGAGAACAATATGAAACGCTTAATCCTGACCCTGATCGCCGGCACGCTACTCGCAACGGCGCTCGGCGGCTGCATCGTTGCACCGGCGCCTGGCTATTACTACGGCGGCGGTTATTACCATCACGGCGGGTACTACTACCGGTAACGGCTAGCGGCGCGCGTTCGGCTTGAACGCAGCGCCAGGCGCTGACGGCTGCCGCTTGCCTGTATAGGCACGGGCAGCCGCTCAATCGCTTCTTCGGATCAGGTCAGACCGCTTTTGTCCGCTTTCTCCCGCTGCACCCAACCCGGTATCGCGACGTTTGCCCGCTCAGGCGAGCAGCATTTCGAAAGCGATCACCGCAGTGATGGCAGCGGCGTTCGCGGCCAGTGCTTCCACGACAATGCCTTTCCACGTCGCCGGACGAAAGCGCAAAGCCAGCAGCAGCGAACATAGCAACGCCAGCGCGATGATCATCACGATGTCCGCGTTATGAAGATGAACACTCATCAGAGCCTCCCTGCTTGCCTTAGGGTTATTGGAATCGAGTATAGGCAAGTCAAAAAGACGCGCAAGGCAGGGGATTTACCAGCGCGCCTTTACCCTGATCACATCAGTTGGGTATCGCGGGTTTCGCGCATGCACAGCACACCGATCATGCTGACGGCCGCCGCAATCGAAACGTAAGCACCCACCCACGGCAACCCGCCGTGCGCGGCCAGCACCTGCGCGATATACGGCGCGACCGATGCACCGAGAATCCCGCCGAGGTTATACGACACGCCTGCACCGGTATAGCGCACGTTGGTCGGAAAGAGCTCCGGCAGCAGCGCGCCCATCGGTGCGAAGGTCACGCCCATCAGGAACAGTTCGATCACGAGGAACAGCAGCACCAGCGGTGTCTGGCCGCTGCCGAGCAACGGCGCCATCGTGAAGCCTGACAGGATCGCTGCGATGATGCCGACGATCAGTACCGGCTTGCGGCCATAACGGTCGCTTGCCCAGGCCGACAGCGGCGTGGCGAGGGCCATGAACACGACTGCGATGCACAGCATGCCGAGGAACGTCGGCCGGGGAATATGCAGAACCGACACGCCGTACGACAGCGAAAACGTCGTGGCGTTGTAGAACAGCGTGTAGCAGACCACCATCGCCAGCGCGCCGAGCAGGGTCGGCAGCCCGTGCTGGGAGAACAACGTGGCGATCGGCACCTTCACGCGTTCCTTGCGTTCGATGGCGGCCTGGAAGGCCGGCGTTTCGGCGATCTTCAGGCGCACATACAAACCGAGGGCGACCAGCACTGCGCTGACGAGGAACGGCACGCGCCAGCCCCAGCTGCGGAATTGCTCGTCGCTCAAAGACAAGGCCAAGGCGAAGAACAGGCCGTTCGATGCGAGAAAACCGATCGACGGCCCCAGTTGCGGGAACATCCCGAACCAGCCGCGTTTGCCGGCCGGCGCGTTCTCGGTGGCGAGCAGCGCGGCCCCGCCCCATTCGCCGCCAAGGCCGATACCCTGGCCGAAGCGCAGCACGCACAGCAGGATCGGCGCGAGGCTGCCTATCGAGTCGTAGCCGGGCACGAAGCCGATCAGCGTGGTCGACACACCCATCACGAGCAGCGAAGCCACCAGCGTCGATTTACGGCCGATCCGGTCGCCGAAGTGGCCGAACAGGAACGAGCCGATCGGCCGCGCGACGAATGCGATACCGAACGTGACGAAAGCCGACAACGCCTGGGCGGTCGCCGAGCTGTGCGGGAAAAACACCGGTCCGATGACGAGCGCCGCGGCGGTCGCATAGACGTAGAAATCGTAGAACTCGATCGCGGTGCCGATGAAGCTCGCGAAGATGATCCGCGTGCTGCTGGTCTGCCCGGCCGCATTGGGCGGGGCCGCGGAAATCGGCGAAGTGGACATGCAGGGTCTCCTTATGTCGTGATGCCGTCGGGCGCCGTACTTCGATGTGCGGGCGGCGCGTGGTCGGTCGGCATCTTTGTTTAAGTTCGTGTGCTTCGGCGCGTCTCGCCAGCGTTCGAAGCGAGCGAGACGCGGACGATGAAGCGACAGCTTACAACGGCGGACGTCAGCCGTCAGCCGTCAACGCTTGCGCGCGAAAGCGGCCATGCCAGGGGAACAGGCGGGAGATGGGGTGAGACGTTGCGTTCAGTCGATGGTCTGCGCTTGCGGCGAGGCGAACTCGCGCAGCTGGAATTTGCCGTTGTCGTTGAACAGCCAGTCTTCGAACAGTTCGAGTTGACCGTGGCCGTTCAGCAATTTGCCGGGCGGTTGCGGCAGCGGCGAGGCGCGCCGCAAGGAGGCGAGCGCGGTGCTTTCGGCTTCGTCGTCGCCATTGGTGCGATACACCGACGACTGAAGCACCCGGCCATCGCGATCTACCGTGAATGACACCACCACCAGCGAGCGCAGCATCGCTTGCGGCGTGCCGCGCAACACAAAGGAAGGGCTGCGTTCGATGATGCGTTGCGCGACCGCGCTGCGGTACTGGTCGAGCGTCGCACTGTTGACGGCTGCCGGCGGCGTGATGACAAGCGGGCGATCAGGTGGCGTGATCGTGCAGCCTGCGAGGGTTGCGAGCGTTGCGAGAGCTAAAGCCGAAGCCACCGTCAACGCGGGAGCCGCGCTATGCGCATGCGAAAGGGATGCGCTAACGCCTGAAGCGAAGCGTCCAGTCAGGCGGCGAAGGTGACGTGTGCAGGTGGACATCGTCGAGGTAAGCACTGTGACAGGATCTAACTTGATGGTAGTCAAAAAACGCCAGGATGCAATTGTCGTTGACCCGCTCCTGTGCGATTCCAACGCTTGTAACAGGCTGAAATATGGCCGGATTTCTCTTCGGCTAAAACACGCCTACACTTCGATGGCCTCTTTCGAGAGGCATCGGTGGAAGTCTTTCATTTAGCCCGCTTCGCGCGGGCTTTCTTTTTTGCGCGACGCTTTGCGCAATCAATCCAGCCGCGAAAATAAAAAAGGCGAACCCGTCGATGAGTTCGCCTTTGTTTTCATGCTGCCTCGCGCTTGCCGTGATACCAACGCAGGCCGTCATGCACGCATTGCTCGACGCGCCCGTGCGCGCCGGGCCTTAACTTACTTCAATGCTTCCCGTGCAGCCTTGACTGCCGCGAGCACCTGCTCGGGCGCCGTGCCGCCCGGATGGTTGCGGCTCGCCACCGAACCTTCGAGCGTCAGATACGAGAACACGTCTTCGCCGATCAGATGCGCGACGTTCGGCAGTTCCTTACGCATTTCTTCCAGCGTCAGGTCGGCCAGATCGCAGCCGCGATCGGCACACACACGAACCGCCAGCGCCACTGCTTCGTGCGCGTCGCGGAACGGCAGGCCGCGCTTGACGAGGTAGTCGGCGAGATCGGTTGCCGTGGAGAAGCCTTGCAATGCGGCGTCGCGCATGGCTTGCGGCTTCACCGAGATGCCGGCGACCATTTCAGCGAAGATGCGCAGCGTGTCCGCGACCGTATCGACGGTGTCGAACAGCGGCTCCTTGTCTTCCTGGTTGTCTTTGTTGTACGCGAGCGGCTGGCCTTTCATCAAGGTCAGCAGCGCGATCAGATGGCCGTTCACGCGGCCCGTCTTGCCGCGTGCCAGTTCGGGCACGTCCGGGTTCTTCTTCTGCGGCATGATCGACGAGCCGGTGCAGAAACGGTCGGCCAGATCGATGAAGCCGACGCGCGGGCTCATCCACAGCACGAGCTCTTCGGAGAAGCGCGACACGTGCGTCATGATCAATGCCGACGCTGCCGTGAATTCGATCGCGAAGTCACGATCGGACACCGCGTCCAGCGAGTTCGCGCAGATGCCGTCGAAGCCGAGCGTCTTCGCCACGGCATGACGGTCGATCGGATAGCTGGTGCCGGCCAGAGCAGCAGCACCCAGCGGCAGGCGATTCACGCGCTTGCGGCAATCGACCATGCGTTCGGCGTCGCGCGAAAACATTTCGACGTAGGCGAGCAGGTGATGACCGAACGTGACCGGCTGCGCGACTTGCAGGTGCGTGAAGCCCGGCATGATAGTCGACGCGTTCTTTTCCGCCATGTCGAGCAGGGCCGTGCGCAATTCCGTCAGCAAGCCGCCGATACGGTCGATTTCGCCGCGCAGCCACAGGCGGATATCCGTCGCCACCTGGTCGTTACGCGAGCGGCCCGTGTGCAGGCGCTTGCCGGCGTCGCCGATCAGCGCGGTCAGGCGCGCTTCGATGTTCAGGTGCACGTCTTCCAGATCGAGTTGCCACTCGAACTCGCCTCGCTCGATTTCACCCTTGATCTGCGCCATGCCGCGTTGGATCGCGGCGAGGTCGTCGGCGGCGATGATCTTCTGCGCGGCCAGCATCGAGGCGTGCGCGAGCGACCCTTCGATATCGACGAGCGCCAGACGCTTGTCGAAGAAAACCGACGACGTGTAGCGTTTGACGAGCTCCGACATCGGCTCCGAGAAGCGAGCCGACCAGGCTTCGCCTTTTTTGTGCAGTTGGGACGTCATGGTGTTGGGCAGTTAAGCGGCAGTTGAGCGAGCGATGAAGAGGCTGACGGCGTTTGCGTACGGTGCAGGCGCCGCCGAAACGAGCGAAAGACAGAGATTTTAACACTGGCGGAGCGCATCAAAGACGCCGCCCGCCCAAGGGCTGTTCAGGCAAACGTGCTGCTATTCCCGCACCAGCACCACCAGCTTCAGATCCTCGCGATGCGCGGGCTTGAAGGTGATCTGGTCGTAGACGAGGCGGCCGTCGCGCGGATGGTTGAATTCGCGCCGGCCGCCTTCGCGGCCGCCGACGTCCTGCGAGGCCCAGAAGCGGGCGAACGCGTCGCTGGCGGCGGTGAGCGAGTCGATCAGCCCGCGAGTGGGGGCGTCGTTCAGATGGCGAATCGAGTCGGCGCGGAATTCGGCGGCGAGGCGCCGCGCGCGCGTTTCCCAGTCGACGATCAGCTCGCGCGCGGCCGGCTCGGTGAACGTGTAGCGCAGCAGATTGCGGTCGTGCGTGCCGTCCAGCCAGCCGACGAACAGGTCGGCGGCGCGTTCGTTCCAGGCGAGCGCATTCCACTGCCGGTCGAGCACGTAAGCCGGCGCGTTCACAAGTTGCACCGTTTCAAGCAGCGTGGCGGGCGCGTCGGCGGCGGCCGGATCGGGTTCGGCCGGGTCGCGCTGGGCGGCCAGCTCGAACAGATAAGCCCGTTCCGCTCGCGACAGTTGCAGCGCGACGGCGATCCGCGCCAGCGCGTCGGCGGAGGCGGAGACGGGGCGGCCCTGTTCGATCCACGTGTACCAGGTCGGGCTGACGCCGCACAGTTGCGCGACTTCCTCGCGACGCAAGCCGGGCGTGCGGCGGCGCGGGCCGGGCGGCAGACCGAGCGCCTGGGGCGAGAGCCGTTCGCGATGCGCACGGATGAAATCGCCAAGTGCACGGGCGGGCGTGGCTTCGAGCGGCGGCGGATTGTCGGCGGAGGACGGCGTGGTCATTCTGGTTGGATGGCGCTTGGCGGGGTGGTGTTATTGATACCAGAATAATTGCTTAACTTGTACTGGTACACGGCGGGCTCTATTGTAACGACTGGAACGACGCAGCGCCGTCCAGAAAGACCCGGGCCCAAGCCCGGCGCAACCCCACGTACCTAACCGGAGCCTTCCATGAAGCATCACGATCAGGTCGCCGACGCCTTCGGCTCGACCGCCGCCGCGTATTTGACGAGTCAGACGCATGCCACCGGCGCCGATCTGCAGACGCTGGCCGAATCGATCGCCGCGACGCCGGACGCGAAGGTGCTCGATATGGGTTGTGGCGCAGGTCACGCGAGTTTTGCTGTCGCGCCGCACGCAAAAGAAGTGGTCGCGTACGACATCGCGCCGCAAATGCTCGCAACCGTTGACGGCGCGGCCAAAGATCGCGGCCTGAGCAACATCCACACGCAACAGGGTGCGGCCGAAACGCTGCCGTTCGACGATCATTCGTTCGACTGGATCATCAGCCGGATGAGCGCGCATCACTGGCACGACGTGCCGCTCGCGTTGGCCGAAGTGCGGCGCGTGTTGAAGCCGGGCGGCAAGGTGCTGTTCATCGACATCGCCGGCGCCGATCATCCGTTGCTCGACACGCATATTCAGGCAATCGAAGTATTGCGCGACGGCTCGCATATCCGCGACTACCGCGCGGACGAATGGATTGCATTGTTCGAAGCGGCCGGTTTCAAGGCATCGATTCGCGAGCGTTGGCGCATTGAAATTGAGTTCAGTTCGTGGGTGGCGCGCATGCGCACGCCGGAGCCACGCGTGGTGGCGATTCGCTCGCTGTGGAGCAACTCGCCCGATGAAGTGCGCCAGTATTTCGACGTGCAGGCAGACGGCTCGTTCAAGCTCGACGCGCTGATGATCGCTGCGCAATGAGGAAAACGCCGTAAGCCATTACTGTTCTACGGCTTCGTTGCTGAGACAAACATCCCGAAATAACGGGGCATGAACACCGTGATACGCTCCGGATTGCTTAGCTATCCGGAGTGTTATTGAAATGTTGAAACAGGTCGTGACCATCTCATTGGCAACGCTGTCTCTTTGTGCCGCAGCGGAAACCAACCAGGAGTTCTACAGCCGGAACGGCACGACGATGCCACGTGCAATCGCCTCGGATCCGAGGAGCGCACCGTACGGCTCGAAGCGGCCCACGATCACGGAAGATAGCGCTGCGGTAAGAGCGTCACAGGAGGCAAGCGGCAATCTTGACAGGAGAGCGGCGGCGGAGCAGGAGGCAATCGACCAGGCAAAGCGCACGCGTGACAACCCTGAAATCAAGTTCAACATCGCGCCGCGGGAAATGCCGAAGCCGGTCACGGCGAACTGATCCGCAACCGGCTTCAATTTCAGTGCAGGCCCGCCGGGTAGCCGCTTAGCCCGTCTTAGCCCGTATTACGCAGCCCCGCCGCAATCCCGTTGATGCTCAAATGAATCCCGCGCCGCACGCGTGCGTTGGTATCGCCCGCGCGGTGACGCTTGAGCAACTCGACCTGCAAGTGATTCAACGGATCGAGATACGGGAAGCGGTTCTTGATCGAACGCGCGAGCAGCGGATTCTCCGCGAGCCGTTCGTTCTTGCCGGTGATCTCCGACAACACCTTCGACGTCCGCTCCCATTCCGCGACGATCCGCTCGAACACATGCTTGCGCAGCTTCTTGTCCGACACGAGCTGTGCGTAGCGCGAAGCCACCGCGAGGTCGGTTTTCGCCAGCACCATGTCCATGTTGGAGAGCAGGTTCGCGAAGAACGGCCACGTCTTGTGCATTTTCTTGAGCAGCGCAAGACGGCGGGTGCGCTCGGCATCGCTCGGCGCGCTGTCCAGATGTGCGGCCACCGCGCTGCCGAAACCGTACCAGCCGGTCAGCAGCAAACGGCATTGGCCCCATGAAAAACCCCACGGAATCGCGCGCAGATCTTCGATCTTGCGTTGCTTCGGATCCTGCAATTTACGCGAAGCCGGACGGCTGCCAATGTTCAACTCGGCAATCTCCGAGATCGGCGTCGATTCGAAGAAATACTCCTTGAAACCCGGCGTTTCGTAGACCAGCGCGCGATACGACGCCATCGCCGCGTCGGACAATTGCTGCATCGTTTCTTCGAAGGCGGGCAATTGCGCGGGCGCAATGCCGTGCGGCAACAACGAGGCTTCGAGCGTCGCGGCCACCACCGTCTCCAGATTGCGCCGGCCGATTTCCGGATTGCCGAACTTGCTGGCGATCACTTCGCCTTGCTCGGTCAGGCGGATCTGGCCGTCGACGGTGCCCGGCGGTTGCGACAGAATCGCCTGATACGTCGGACCACCGCCGCGGCCTACCGTGCCTCCACGTCCGTGGAACAGGCGCAGGGTCACGCCGCGCTCATTGAACAGCGACACGAGCGCCAGCTCGGCGCGGTACAGCTCCCAGTTCGACGTCAGGAAGCCGCCGTCCTTATTGCTGTCCGAATAACCGAGCATCACTTCCTGCTCGTTGCCCTGATGTTCGATCAGTGCGTCGACGCCCGGCAGTGCGATCAGATCACGCATGATGTGCGGCGCGTTGCGCAAGTCGGGGATCGTTTCGAACAGCGGGATCACCATCAAGCCCGCGCGCGCCGGATCGTGCGCGTCGCCCAGGCGGCCGTGCAGCAGGCCGGTTTCTTTCTGCAGCAACATCACTTCGACCAGATCGCTGACGGTTTCCGTGTGCGAAATGATGTAGTTGCGCACCGCACGCGCACCGAACTTCTCGCGCGTGACGCGGGCCTCTTCGAGCACGCCGAGTTCGCTCTTCACGAGATCGGAATACTCGGCGTAGGGCAGGCGCAACGGGCGCGGCTGCGAGAGCTCGGCGAGCAGCACCTTGAGCTTGTCTTCTTCGGAGAGCGACGCGTAGTCGTCTTCCACACCCGCGCGCTTCATCAACTCGGCGATCACCGCTTCGTGGATGTCGGAGCTTTGACGCAAGTCGATGCTCGCCAGATGGAAGCCGAACACTTCGGCGGCGCGCGCGAGCGGCGACAGGCGGGGTGCCGCGAGCGGCGCGCCATGATGCTCGGCGAGCGAATCGATCAGCACGTGCAGATCGCGCACGAATTCGGCGGAGTCGCCGTACGGTATCGCGCGTATCGGCGCCGCGCCGCGGCCCGCGCTGCGCACCGGCACGCTGCCTTCACCGAGACGCACGCGCGCGCTTGCCGCGAGTCGCGTGTACATGCCGATCAACGCCCGGCGATACGGTTCGTCCGTGCGGTGCGGCGACTGGTCGGGCGAGGCGGCAGCAAGTTCTTTCAACGCGTCGCTTGCGCCCGCGAGCAGGTTCGATACCGACAACTCGGCGCCCAGCTTGTGCACCTGCTCCATATAGTGTTCGAAGATCACCGCGGCCTGGCGGGTGATCGCGTTCTCTAGCGTTTCGGCCGTGACGTTCGGGTTGCCGTCGCGGTCGCCGCCGATCCAACTGCCCATCTGGAGGAACGGCGGCAGGCGCGCGTCGATGCCGTGCTCGGTGAGCGCTTCTTCGATATCGGCGTAGAGCGCCGGGATTTCTTCGAGAAAGGTGGCGCGATAGTACGACAGCGCGTTTTCGATTTCGTCGGCCACGGAAAGGCGCGAATCGCGCAGCATGCGCGTTTGCCACAGCGACGTGACGCGTGCGCGCAGCATCGCTTCGTTATGCGCGCGCTCGCGGTCGGTCAGTTGCTGATCGCGTTCGGCGAGGAGACGCGCGACGTCGTGCTGCGCGTCGAGAATGCTCTTGCGCTGCACCTCGGTAGGGTGCGCGGTCAGGACCGGCACGATCAGCGCTTCGTTGAAGAACTGCTGCAGCACCGGTGTTGCGGCGGCGCCTGCCTCGACGAGTCGTTCGAGCGCGTGCGCCATGGTGCCCGGTTGTGATGTCGAACCGGCCAGCGCGTGAATCCGGTGACGGCGATTGCGGTGGCGGTCTTCCGCGATATTCGCAAGATGCGAAAAGTAGCTGAACGCACGCACCACGCTGACCGTTTGCTCCGGGCTCAGCGAACGTAGTTTCTTGTCGAGCGTTTGCGCGGCGGCGCTGTCGTCTTCGCGGCGAAAACGCACGGCGGTCTGGCGAATCGTCTCCACGACGTCGAATACCGCGTCGCCTTCCTGTTCGCGCAGCACGTCGCCGAGCAGGCGGCCCAGATAGCGAATGTCCTGGAACAGCGGATGGTCCTTGTCCTCCCGCGTGCGGCCGCCGCTTTTCGCGGCGGGCACGACCGTATCCGGCGAAACGGCTTGCAGCTTGGGCGCCTGAGTGGCTTCCGACGCAGCTGAGCTCGCGACTGCCTTGATCTTCGGGGACTTCGCCTTGGCCGGTTTCAGCGTCTGGGCGGCGTTAGCGGCTTGCGTCGCCTTACCTGTCCTGACGGCCTTCACTGTCTTGTCCGCCTTGGCGGGCGTGGAGGCTTTGGCGGATTTGGAGGTTTTGGCGACGTTGGCGGCCTGGCTTGCCTTGGCAGTTTTGCCGGCGCGTTGGGCCGGTGTGGACTGGGCAGCCGTTGCGGCGTCAGCCGCTTGAGCGTTGGGCGATGCAGTGTTGCGGCGGGCAGGGCGCGCCGATCCGGAAGACGTCACGATGGGTTTCCTCAGGGAAGCCAGGGTCTGTTGAGTGATGAACTGCTACTGCGGAACTGCACAAAGAGTTGCAACGTGAACTGCGCGAAACCTGGACAAACCGGTATGCGGCGATGGCAATACGCCGGAGAGGGGAGCCGCGTGCCCATTTGCATGGAGCGCACGAGGTGTGTGACGTGCGTTGCATGCACGACAGCCACGTTGCGCCGCATTGCATCATCCCGCATGCCGAGCCCCGGTGCGCGAACGACCGTGCTTGAACAGGCTGGGATGAGGCAGGCGCGCGCTGTGCGAGGCCCGTCTCCTCCATCGATACCGCGTCGGCACGGCGCTCCGCTGTGCCTTGAGACACAAGGGCGCGTGCTAACATTGATTGTTATTACATCCCGTCATTCGATCAGCAAGCTAATGAACACCGAGACGTTTTCTACGCCACCCCACACGCTTGTGATTGCGTCGCGAGAAAGCCGCCTTGCCATGTGGCAGGCGGAGCATGTGCGATGTGCGCTGCACAAATTATATCCATCTTGTGACGTAAAAATCCTCGGAATGACAACACGTGGCGATCAAATTCTCGATCGCACTTTGTCGAAGGTTGGTGGTAAGGGCCTCTTCGTCAAGGAACTGGAAGCGGCGCTGGCCGACGGCCGCGCCGACCTGGCCGTGCACTCGCTCAAAGACGTGCCCATGGAGCTGCCCGCGGGCTTTGCGCTCTCAACCATCATGGAGCGCGAAGATCCGCGCGACGCGCTGGTGTCGAACGAGTACGACTCGCTTGCAGCGCTCCCGGCCGGCGCCGTGGTCGGCACCTCCAGCCTGCGCCGCGAAGCTATGCTGCGCGTGCGTTATCCGCACCTGGTGGTGCGCCCGTTGCGCGGCAATCTGGACACCCGTCTGTCGAAACTCGATCGCGGCGACTATGCGGCGATCATTCTGGCGGCTGCCGGTTTGAAGCGTCTGGGTCTCGGCGAGCGCATCCGCGCGAATCTGGACCCGGAAGACAGCTTGCCTGCGGCAGGTCAGGGCGCGCTCGGCATCGAGATTCGCGCGGATCGCGCGGACCTCGCGGCATGGCTCGCACCGTTGCATCACGAACATACGGCAGCGGCCGTCGAAGCGGAGCGGATGGTCTCGCGCGCCCTCGGCGGCAGTTGCGAAGTGCCGCTCGCGGCCTATGCGCATTGGCACGACGGCGCGCTGCATCTGCGCGGCATCGTCGCTACGCCTGACGGCCGGCGTGTCTTGAGCGCGCAGGCATCGGCGCCGGCGCCCACTGTCGAGCGCGCTGTGGCGCTCGGCAAGGAAGTGGCGAACGCGCTCGAGCAGCAAGGTGCGATGGAAATCGTCCGCGCATTGAGCACGGCCAGCGGCCCCGCCGCCGGGTCGGCGGACAGCGCGGCGACCGGCGAGTGATGGCGGCCGATATCCCGGGCAACGCATCCTCATCCGTCGACAAGGCGGCGTACACGGTCGTGATTACGCGACCGGCCGGTCAGTCGAACGAATTAATCGCGCAACTTGCGGCAGCGGGCGTTGCCGTGCTCGACTTTCCGCTGATCGACATCGCACCTGTGACCGACGAAGCGCCGTTGCGCGCAGCGCTCGCCTCGCTGGAACGCTATGCATTGGTGGTCTTCGTCTCGCCCAACGCGGTCGATCACGCGTTTGCCAGGAGCGATGCAATCTGGCCGCATGCGCTGCCGATCGGCGTAGTCGGACCAGGCAGCGTGCAGGCGCTGGCGCGCCACGGCGTCGCGGCGCCGGCGTACACCATCATCAGCCCGCCGTCCGTCCCCGACGACGATACGGCGCGCTTCGATTCCGAAGGCCTGTTCGCGGCGATCGATACCGCGCTCGGCGCGACGAGCCTCGAAGGCAAGCGCGTCCTGATCGTGCGTGGCGACGGCGGCCGAGAATGGCTCGCTGACCGCTTGCGCGAGGCGGGCGCCGAAGTCGAAACGGTCGCGGCCTATCGCCGCCTCGTGCCGGAACCGTCGATCGGCGGCTGGGCGCGTGTGCACGCGCTGCTAGCCGGTGCGCCGCACGCCTGGCTGCTCACCAGTTCGGAGGGCGTGCGCAACCTGTACGAACTCGCGCAGGAGCATCTGACTGCCGACGAAATCACGCAACTGAAGCACGCCGATCTGGTCACGCCGCATCCCCGTATCGCGCAGACCGCGCGGGCATTGGGTTTTGATAGCATTACGGTGTCCGGCGCGGGCGATGAGCGTATTGCCCGCGCCTTGCTTGCCGCCGTCCCGACCGTTGTTCAACCGGTACCGTCCAACCCGGCTCATTCACCGGCTAAATCACGCATGACTGAAACGAACGCATCCACGAACGCTTCACCCCAGCCGGCCGCAACCACTGCGTTGCCGCCGAATCCACCCTTCACGCCCTACGAAGCGCAGCAAACGCGCCGCAGCGCGAGCGGACCGCTGCTGTGGTTTGTCGTCGTGATCATCGCTTGTGCGGCGGGGGTGGGCGGCTATGCGCTCAATCGCAAGGTGGAGCGCACCGAGCAGCAGCTCGTGCAACGCCAGCAGGCGAACGACGCGCAGACTAACGACTTGCGCGTCAAGACGGACCAGGCGCTGGCCACGGTGCATCAGTCCGACTCGCAGGTGGCGCAACTCGAAGGCAAGCTCGCCGATGCGCAGACCGCGCAGCAGGCGCTGCAACAGCAATACTCCGATCTCGCCCGCAATCGCGACGACTGGACGATGGCCGAAGTCGGCCAGATGCTGTCGGCCGCGAGCCAGCAATTGCAGCTCACCGGCAATACGCAGCTCGCGCTGTTCGCGCTGCAAAGCGCGGACACGCGTCTCGCCGCGTCGGATAGCCCGCAGGCCGTGACCGTGCGCAAGGCGATCGCGCAAGACATCGACAAGCTGAAGGCCGCGCCGTCCACGGATCTGACGGGTATGGCGATCAAGCTCGACAACGCGATCGACCAGGTCGACAACCTGCCGCTCTCCGGCGAAGCCCCGATTGCCCACGCTACGCCGAAGGCCGCCACGTGGGCGGATACGGCGAAGGTGGCGGCGGCCACGGGCGAGCCGCGTTGGAAAGTGTGGTGGCGTGAAGTCACGACGGGCATTGGTCAGCAACTCACCAGTCTCGTGCAGGTGCGCCGAATCGACAATGCCGACGCCATGCTCGTCACGCCCGATCAAGGCTATTTCGTACGCGAAAATCTGAAGCTTCGTTTGCTGTCGGCGCGGCTGGCGCTGCTCTCGCGCAACCAGACCACGCTGAAGTCGGACCTGCAGGCGGCGCAGGCTGCGCTCACGCGCTACTTCGACAACACGTCGAAGAAAACGCAGACCGTAGTCGATCTGGTCAAGCAGGTGGATGCGGGCTCGGCCGCGGTTGAGTTGCCGAATCTGAACACCAGCCTGCAGGCCGTCAATCAATACCGGAGCCGAGGTTAATCATGGCAATCCGGGGACTTCTATGGCTCGCGTTGCTGTTCGCCGTCGCGGTGGTGCTGGCGGTGGTCGGACGCTTCGATATGGGGCAGGTGCTGCTGATCTATCCGCCGTACCGTGTCGACATCTCGCTGAATCTGTTTGTGGTCGGGCTGGTGGTGCTGTTCATCCTGCTGTACGCGCTGCTGCGCATCGTGCGCAACATCTGGCGCATGCCGCAACGCGTGGCTGCCTACCGTGCGCGCTCGCGTGTCGCGAAGGCGCACGCTGCATTGCGTGACGCGATCGGCAATCTGTACGCCGGGCGTTTCTCGCGCGCGGAAAAGGCCGCGAAAGATTCGCTCACGAATGGCGACAACAAGGGCGCGGCCGGTTTGATCGCGGCTACCGCGGCGCACCGCATGCATGAATATGCGCGGCGCGACGAGTGGCTCGCCCAGATCGACGAAGCCGACTGGCAGGACGCCCGTCTGATGGCCACCGCGGACATGCGTGCCGACGGCCGCGACGCGGACGGCGCACTCGCCGCGCTGACTGAAATGCAGTCGCAGGGCGCTCGGCGGATCCACGCGCAGCAGATCACGTTGCGTGCGCAACAGCAATTGAAGAACTGGGGCGAAGTGCTCAAGCTCGTCAAAACGCTGGAAAAACGCGAGGCGATCCATCCGGCAGTGGCGGTGCGTTTGCGCCAGCTTGCGGCGGAAAACCTGCTGCGCGACCGGCGTCATAACGCCGATGCGCTGCTGGAGTTGTGGAATTCGCTGTCGGCGACCGAGCGTCATTCGCCGCGTCTCGCCGATCTCGCCGCTGAACTGCTGGTAGCGCTGAATCGTCCGCAGGAAGCGCGCA
The DNA here is from genome assembly GCF_902859805.1 of Paraburkholderia sediminicola. GTDB lineage: Bacteria > Pseudomonadota > Gammaproteobacteria > Burkholderiales > Burkholderiaceae > Paraburkholderia > Paraburkholderia sediminicola. Next base: position 231,567 of record NZ_CADIKC010000007.1, read on the forward strand.
AGATCGTCGAAGAAGCGCTGGCGCAGAACTGGGACGCGCGTCTGCTGCGCCGTTATCCGGACACGACGGGCGGCGACGCGTTGCCGCTGATCCAGAAGGCCGAAGGCTGGCAAAAGGATCGCCCGGAAGATGCGGACTTGATGTTTGCGTTGGGCCGTTTGTGCCTGCATCAGCAGTTGTGGGGCAAGGCGCAGTCGTTCCTCGAGCGTGCACTGAAACTGGCCGACAACGAGACGCTGAAAATTCGTTCGCATCGCGCGTTGGCGCGTTTGCATGAACAGATCGGCGATTCCGCCAAAGCGAGCGAGCACTATCGCGAGAGCGCGTTGGCGATGAATATCGTTTGATGCGTTGAGCGCTGCGGCACTTGTTTGATTGGGCGCTGCAGTAGATAAAAAAAGCCCCCGGCTTCGATGGATGCCGGGGGCTTTTTCGTTGGTGGCGCGACGCGTGACGCGCATTGCGTGAAACGTCAGCCGGGGCTCGTGCCCCGCAACTCATGACTCATGACTCAAGCCTCGTAACGAGCGGTGTTTGACGGCGCTTCCAGCCTCACGTCACGAAGCGAGCCGCCTCATTTATTGACCATCTTCGCCGGCACACTGATCGCCAGCAGGCCGCCGAGGATCATGAATGCCGCCAGCATATACATGCCAGAGTCGTTCGCGGCAGTGGCCTGCTTCAGCCAGCCGACCGCGTACGGGCTGAGAAAGCCCGCGAGATTGCCGATCGAGTTGATCATCGCGATGCCGGCGGCCGCGCCCGTGCCGGCGAGGATCGCCGTCGGCAAACTCCAGAACAGCGGCAGGGTGGTCAGAATGCCCATGGTCGCGAGCGTGAGCGAGGCCATCGCCAGCACCGTGTTGTGCGCCCACACCACGGAGAGCACGAGGCCGATCGCCCCGGCGAAGGCCGGCAATGCGATATGCCAGCGCCGCTCGCGTTTGCGGTCCGCGCTGCGCGACACGAACACCATTGCGACTACCGCCGCGGCAAACGGAATCGCAGACAGGATGCCGATCATGAATGCGTCCGTCACACCGGTCGCCTTGATAATGGTCGGAAGCCAGAAGCTCACGCCATAGAGGCCCATCACGAACGAGAAGTACGTGAGGCTCAGCATCAGCACGCGGCCGCTCGAGAGCACCTGACGAATCGGCATATCGTGCTTGGTGGCTTCTTCAGCCGACACCTGGCGCTCGAGCAGTTCCTTCTCTTCCGCGGTGAGCCACTTCGCCTTCGAGACGCGGTCGTCGAGCATCACGAACACCAGGACCCCGACGATCACCGACGGAATCCCTTCGAGCAGAAACAGCCACTGCCAGCCGTGCCAGCCGTTCATGCCGTTGAAGCTCTTCAGGATGTAGCCCGACACCGGGCCGCCGATCACGCCGGACAACGCGATTGCCGTCATGAACCAGGTGGTCATGCGGCCACGGCGGTGCGCCGGATACCAGTACGTGAGATACAGGATGATGCCGGGGAAGAAGCCCGCTTCGGCGAGACCGAGCAGGAAGCGCATCACGTAGAACATGGCCGGCGTGGTGACGAACATGGTCAGCATCGAGATCACGCCCCACGACACCATGATCCGCGCGATCCACACCCGCGCACCCACTTTGTGCAGGATCACGTTGCTCGGAATTTCGAAGATGAAATAGCCGACGAAGAAAATCCCCGCGCCGAAACCATAGACCGCGTCGCTCAAGCCCAGGTCGGTGGTCATCTGCAGCTTGGCGAAGCCGACGTTGACGCGGTCGAGATACGCGACCACGTAGCAGAGCATCAGGAGCGGCGCGAGCCGCCAGCTGACTTTGCGATAGGTCGCTTCTTCGAACGTGGAAGGTGGCGCCCCCGCGCCGGGATGGTGGAGCGGATTTGCGGGACTAGCCATGGTGTCTCCTTTTTTCTTGTGGAAATGAAGTACCGCCGTCGATCGCGATTCTAGCCGTGCTGGGCGATTTGCCTGACATGGCGTTTACACGCAGCGCCCGCCGTCCACTTCGAGGCACACGCCGGTGATGAACTCGGCCTCGTCCGAGGCGAGATAGAGCGCCGCGTTGGCGATATCCTGCGGCGTCGAGAAACGCCCGAGCGGAATGCCGGCGAGAAAGCGCTTGCGGTTCTCCGGCGTATCTTCGACCCCCATGAATTCGGTCAGCAGCGCCGTCTCGCCCATCACAGGATTTACGCAGTTCACCCGGATGCGGTCCGGGCCCAGTTCGACGGCAAGCGACTTGCTGGCGATGATCACCGCGCCCTTGCTGCCGTTGTACCAGACGAGCCCTGGGCGCGGCCGCACGCCCGCCGTCGAGGCGATATTGATGAAAACACCGCCGCCTTGCTGGCGGAAATACGGCACGAATTCCTGCACGCTCCAGTAGATGCTTTTGACGTTCACTGCATAGACGCGGTCGAACTCGGCTTCCGTCACGTCGAGCACCGGTTTGTTGCGATGCGTGGTGCCGGCATTGTTGACGACGATCTGCACGCTGCCGAAGTCTTCGAGTGCGGCCTCGCGCAGTTTTTGCCAATCTTCTCGTAGCGCAACGTTGCCGGCCACCGCGATCGCCTTGCCGCCGGCGATGGCGATTTCGCTCGCCACGCGTTCAGCCGCGGCGCCATTCAGATCGTTGACCACCACGTTCGCACCTTCGCGCGCGTAGGTCTTCGCGATGCCTTCGCCGAAACCCGAGCCGCCACCCGTGACGATGGCTGTTTTACCTGTCAACCGCATGATGTCTCCGTTGTTTGTTGTGGATGGTGATGCTTTGACTAATTTCGCTGCGAATTCAACCGCGTTAACTCAGCCTGCCTAACCATGACGGATCGCGATGGTTTTCAACACCGTGAAGCCATACAGCGCTTCGAAACCCTTTTCACGGCCGTGGCCCGAATGCTTCACGCCGCCGAACGGCAATTCGACGCCGCCGCCCGCGCCATAGTTGTTGATGAACACCTGGCCGGAGCGCAGGCGCCGCGCAAGACGCATCTGACGGGCGCCGTCGCGCGTCCAGATACCCGCGACCAGGCCGTACTGTGTGCCATTGGCGAGCGAAAGCGCCTCGTCTTCGTCGGCGAACGACATCGCGGCGAGGACGGGGCCGAACACTTCGTCGCGCGCGAGACGGTGGCTTGCGGGCACGTCGCGCAGCAGGGTGGGCGCCTGATAGAAGCCGCTTTCGGGCGCTTCGGGGATGACTTCGCCGTGGGCCGCCATCGGGATGCCGTCGTGTTGAGCGTCGGAGAGGAAATCCCACACACGCTGTTGCTGCTTCGCATTGATCAGCGGACCGCAATCGAGATCAGCGTGCGACGGCCCGACCCGCAGCGCGTGGAACGCGCCGCTCAGCCGGTCGAGCAACGGCTCGTAAATCGCCCGGTCGATCAGCACGCGGCTGCCCGCCGAACAGGTTTGCCCGGCGTTCTGCACGATCGCCGATACCAGCACGGGCAGCGCTGCGTCGAGATCCGCATCGGCGAACACGATTTGCGGCGATTTGCCGCCCAGTTCCAGCGTGACCGGCACGTGGTTCTCCGCGGCCATTTGCGTGACGAGTTTGCCGGTTTCGGGCGAGCCGGTGAACGAAATGTGATCGATGCCGGGATGACGCGCGAGCGCCGCGCCCGCTTCATGCCCATAACCGGTGACGATATTCAGCGCGCCCGCCGGCAAACCCGCCTCGGCCGCCAGTTCGGCGACGCGCAAGACCGAGAGGCACGCGTCTTCCGCCGGCTTGACGACGCACGCATTGCCGGTGGCGAGCGCCGCGCCGACGCTGCGGCCGAAGATCTGCATCGGATAGTTCCACGGCACGATATGGCCGGTGACGCCGTGCGGCTCGCGGATCGTCAGCACCGTGTAGCCGGCCTGGTAGGGCAGCGTTTCGCCGTGCAGCTTGTCCGCCGCGCCGGCGTAAAACTCGAAATAGCGCGCGAGCGCGGCCGAATCGGCGCGCGCCTGTTTGAGCGGCTTGCCGGTGTCGCGGGCTTCGAGTTGCGCGAGTTCTTCCTGATGGATGGCCACCAGCATCGACAGCCGGTACAGCACGCGGCCGCGTTCGGCGGCGCTTGCTGCGCCCCATGCGCCTTCGAAGGCGCGGCGGGCGGCATGGACGGCGGCGTCGATATCCGCCGCGGTGCCACGAGCCAGCAGAGTGAACGGCTGGCCGTCCGAGGGGTCGAGCACGGCGATCGTTTCGCCACCTGATGCAGCGGACCATTCGCCGCCGATGAAATGCCGGGCTTCTTCCATGCATGCTCCTTGAGGTGTCACGCAGCCATGATTCAAGCCGTGCTTCAGGCCGAGGTCAGATACGCGGTGTTCACAAACGAGAGGCACAATCGGGGAACGCCAGACGATTATCGCGCCGATCCAACCAGAGGTGCCATCGGCCGATTGGCTATAATGGCGTATTCCGTACTGTCCGGCCGTAGCGCCTCGGGCTGGCGAGTTTCACGCCGCTCGAGTTCACGCGCCGCACGCCGTGTTCCGAATTCCATCTGATCAGAGAGCGCTCATGAGCTTCAATAACGTCCCCGCAGGCAAAGACCTTCCGCAAGATTTCAACGTCATCATCGAAATCCCGGCGCAAAGCGATCCGGTGAAGTACGAAGCTGACAAGGAAACGGGTCTGCTCCACGTCGACCGTTTCATCGGCACGGGCATGCGCTATCCGGCGAACTACGGCTACATTCCGCAAACGCTGTCGGGCGACGGCGACCCGGTCGACGTGCTGGTGATCACGCCGTTCCCGCTGCTGGCCGGCTCGGTGGTCCGCGCACGCGCACTCGGCATGCTGCAAATGACCGACGAATCGGGCGTCGACGCCAAGCTGGTCGCCGTCGCGCATGACAAGGTCTGCCCGATGACCGCCGATCTCAAGTCGATCGACGACGTTCCGGCGTACCTGAAAGACCAGATCAAGCACTTCTTCGAGCAATACAAGGCGCTGGAAAAGGGCAAGTGGGTGAAGGTCGAAGGTTGGGCGGGCATCGAAGCCGCACACAAGGAAATCACCGAAGGCGTGGCGAACTTCAAGAAGTAAGCTGCCTTACATCGGTACTTGATGAAAAAACCGCGTGAGCCTGCAAGGGCCACGCGGTTTTTTCATGGGCGGCGTTTTCAGCGATTCCGCGCCCTACCCAGCGGGTCTTGCCGTCAGCGTGCCTGTCTGGCCGGGCGTTGCGGCGCATAGACACAACGCATCGAACGGATGAACCGAAGGCATTTTTATATATGAGTGTTAACCCTTATCATTCGGCGGCCGCGGCAGGTTTTCCGTCGTCGGCGTATTAATGCGCTGAGGTAGCGCCAACGTGCGTTTTTTGGAAGCCCACCGTCCGGATGCTGAATCGCAAGTCCAACCCTTCGTCGTTGCGCTGGCCGAGCCGCCTGTACGCGAGCCTGTACGCGCTCGTCACCGCGGTCTACCGCAAACGGCCGGTATGGATGGTGTCGTTTTCGACGAGCGAGGCCAATCTGTCGGAAGGGCTGAGAGCGGCCTGCGCATCCACCGCCATGCTGGTGCTCGGCAATCTGCTGCACGATCCGGTATTTGCATGGGCCGCGATCGGCGCTTTCTGGACCTGTCTCGCGGATGCGGCGGGCTCGAATCGCGCGCGCTTCGCCTCGATGATGGGCTTCGCGCTGCTGTCCACCGTGTGCGGCGGCGTGACCGCCTTCGCGTCGGGCGAGGGGACAGTGTTCGCCGCGCTAGCCATTCTGATATTCACGACGCTCGGCGCGTTCGGCAGGATCTGGGGCGCCGCGACGTCACAGGTGACGATTCTCGCGGCGACCGCCTGCGTGGTGATGGTCGACCGGCCGATGCACAACGTTCGCGAAGGGGCGGCCTTTCTCGGCGTCTATCTGGCCGGATGCCTGTTCGCCGTTGTGCTGAGCTTGACCGTCTGGCGCATTCATCCGTTCGGCACGAGCCGCGCTTCGCTGCGTGCGGTGTATCTGCGTCTTGCTGATATCGCCCTCGACAGCGCGCGCCTGCTCGAAGAGCGCGCAGCGCCTGGCGAGTGGGCCACGCATGCCGCGAAATTTCGCGCCGATGCGCGCGCTGCGCTGGAGCGCTCGCGCAAGGCGCTGGCGAACGTGCCGGGCTCGAGAACGGCCGGCCGGGAAGACTACGACAATTTGCTCGCCCTCCTGACTGAGAGTGAAGCGCTCTTTGCTTACCTGATTGCGGTCACCGGCGCCTGCGAAAAAACCCCGGAAGACGCACGTCGCGCGAGACGCGCGGCGCGGCTGCTGATCGGGCTCGGCGAGGTTCTGCGAAGAATCGGCACAGCCACCAACGACGCGCAATGGAACCGTCTCGCTGATCTGCAAGCCCGTTTGCGGCGCCTCGCGCGGCGACTCGAATCTGCGCTGATGGAACCTGTGACATTGAAGTTCGACTTCGAACTGGTCGATTTCGCGCCGACGACTGCCCAGCCGCTCGGGTGGTCGGACAGTGCCGCGAGACTGCTGACGCGGACGTGGTCGACCCTCAAGGCAAACTTTTCCGTTCAGTCGGTCGGCTTGCGCCACGCCGCCCGCGTGGGCGTCACGACCACGGCGGGTTTTCTGGTCATCCGGGCGCTCGGGCTTCCCTTCGGCTACTGGGCAACCATGGCGACGCTGCTGATCCTGCAACCGTCCATTGCCGCGACCTGGCCGCGGAGTATCGAGCGCGCTGCCGGGAGCATCGTCGGTGGTCTGCTGGCGGCGGTGATTGGCTATGCGATTCATTCGCCTCTGGGCATTTCGCTGGCGGTGTTTCCGCTCGTGGTGGCCACGATGGCGCTGCGTCCTGTCAGCTACAGCCTCTTCGTACTTTTCCTGACGCCGACCTTCGTGCTCGTAGCCGACTTCGCGACGCCCGGCGCCAGCGAATTCGCTTTCGCGCTCACGCGGCTCGGCAACAACGTACTCGGTTGTGTATTGGCGCTGCTGGCCACGTTCTATCTGTGGCCGACGCGGGAAAAGGTCGACTATCGCGCCTATCTGAGCGACGCGGTGCGGGCCAATCTTGCGTATCTGAGGGCGGCACTGGAGTCGCCGGACCGAAGCGAGAAAGACATGGAGCGCCTGCGCCGGGCGGCGGGTTTGGGCAGCAATAACGCCGAGGAGGCCATCGGCCGCATTCGCCTCGAAAAGCTCGAGGACTCAATGGTCGACACGGTGACGCTGACAGTGCTGAGCGTGTTGCGAAAAATGGCGGGAACGGCGACCCAACTGCGCTTAAGTACTAACCGGCGCAGCATGCACGATGATCTCGGCGCATGGATCGACACCACGAGTGCGGACATCGACGCGGCTTTGAACAGGACGTTGCGGCCGATTCGGCACGACCTTCCCCCGCGGGAGCGGTTGACGTCGCTCGAGGCGGACGCAGTGGGTGAAATCGCGCTGATGCATCGGCTGCTGACCGAGCGGATGCGTGAGGCGAGAGGTTAGGTGGAGGGTGGCTCGTCTGCGGCAACCGGCTCTGGTTCTGGGTCGGGCTCTGGATCGGGCACGGGTGCGGGCAGCACCGATTCGAGCGTGCGCAATCCTGCTCCTAGCGCACGCTTTTCGGCCGGCGGTAAACGCTTGACCCAATACTCGGCGCGCGAAGCGCTTGACCGGTCGGCCAACTCAAACGACACCAGCACCTGCACCGGCTTGCGCGAACGCGTATAGCGCGCGCCTTCACCGCTCACATGTTTGTCGAAGCGCGCCTGCACATCGGTGGCAATGCCGGTATAGACGCTGCCGTCCGAGCATTCGAGCAGATACAGAAACCACGCCATGGGGATGCTTCAGCCTTTGAACGGATTGTGTTCGCGCAGCTCGTCCACATACGCGTGGATGCTGTTCTTTTCGTTGTCGAGGAAGTGGCCGACCGCATCGGCGAAGGCCGGATGCGCGAGCCAATGCGCCGAGCGTGTCACAGTCGGCAAAAAACCGCGCGCCATTTTATGCTCGCCCTGGGCGCCGCCTTCGAACGCGCCGAGCTTTTCTTCGATGCAGAATTCGAGCGGCTGGTAGTACGCGGTTTCGAAGTGCAGGCAGGGCACGTGTTCCAACGCGCCCCAGTAACGGCCATAGAGCGTGCCGCCGGTTTTCCCGTCGCGCTGATAGACCACGAGCGAGCTGGCAATCGGCTTGCCTTCGTATTCGGCGATCACCAGCAGCAGATTTTCCGGCATCGACGCGCCGATCATCCGGAAGAAATCGAGGTTCAGATACGGACTCGAAAAGTGCTCGCGGTAGGTCTGCCGATAACACTTGCTGAAGAATCGCCAGTCGGCGTCCTGGATATCTTCGCCGCGAATCCGGCGCATCGTCACGCCGGCTTCCTGCACCTTGCGACGCTCCGCGCGGATGTTCTTGCGCTTCTTCTGTTCGAGCGTGGAGAGGAAATCGTCGAAGTCGCGATAGCCGTCATTCAGCCAGTGAAACTGCACGCCTTCGCGCTGCATCATGCCCATGTCGGTCAGCGCGTTTGCCTCCGTTTCGGTCGGAAACAGCACGTGCAGCGACGACACGTCCGCCTGCTCGGCGAACGCCATCAGCGTCGCGGCCAGATGCCGGAGCGCATGCGTATCCGCCGATAACAGCCGGTTGCCCTGCACTGGGGTGAATGGCACGGCGCACAGCAGCTTGGGGTAATACGGCAGACCGTTGCGTTTGTACGCGTCGGCCCAGGCCCAATCGAAGACATATTCGCCGTACGAGTGTCCCTTCAGATACACGGGCGCGGCGGCCGCGAGCTTGTCCGTGCGCGGGTCGGTGAGCGTGACGAATTGCGGCGCCCAGCCGGTATCGGCGACCGCGCAACGGGTCGCGTGCAGTGCGCTCAAGAACTCGTGCCGCAGAAACGGCGTGGGCTGCGCTTGCTGGGCGAGGAGGGCATTCCATTCTGCGGCGTCCACCTCGGAGGGCGACGCCAGAATGCCCGTGCGATAATCAAAGCGTTCCTGGTTCAATCTGTGTGACTGTTCCCAATGAGCGACGCGCAGCATGTAGCGGTGCGTCGTTCGTTTATCCGATTTGTCCGTTGCCGTCGAGCTAACCAGCCGCGGTACTCGCAAGCCGTCTGGCTTGCCTGTCGATCCTGCCATGAAGACCCGAATCGCTCTTGCTCAAATCAATGTCACCGTCGGCGACTTCGCCGGCAACGTCGCGAAGATTGTCGCTGCCGCGCGCGCCGCGCACAACGATGGTGCGAAGCTGCTGATTGCGCCTGAACTCGCGCTCTCCGGCTATCCGCCCGAAGATCTGCTGCTGCGTCCCGCGTTTTACACCGCGAGTGCGGCGGCGCTCGCCGATCTGGCCGCGCAACTGAAGCCCTTCGCCGGTTTGCATGTGATCGTCGGCCATCCGCTTCGGGATGTAGCGCACGGCCATGGTAATGCAAACGCGCCGATCGAGCGCGGCGTCCCGCCGGTCGATACCTTCAACGCGGCCTCGCTGATCGTCGACGGGGAAGTGGCCGGCACCTATCGCAAGCAGGATTTGCCCAACACCGAGGTGTTCGACGAGAAGCGTTACTTCGCTTCCGACCCGAAACCGTTCGTGTTCGAACTGGACGGCGTGAAGTATGGCGTGGTGATTTGCGAGGACGCGTGGCACGCGTCGGCCGCGCAAATGGCAAAGGCGGCAGGCGCACAAGTGCTGCTGATTCCGAACGGCTCGCCGTATCACCTGAACAAGGAAGCGGTGCGCTTCGACATTTTGCGCGCGCGGATTCGCGAGACCGGCTTGCCCATGGTCTACGTGAACATGGTCGGCGCGCAGGACGAACTGGTGTTCGACGGCGGCTCGTTCGTGCTAGATGAACAGGGCGACCTGGTCGCAAAGATGGCGCAGTTCGAAGAAGGCAACGCGATTGTCGAGTTCGACGGCGCCAAGCCGGTGCCCACGGCAATCGCGCCGGAGCTCTCGCTCGAAGCGCAGGTGTATGCCGCGCTCGTGATGGGCGTGCGCGACTACATCAACAAGAACGGCTTTCCGGGCGCGCTGATCGGCCTGTCGGGCGGCGTGGATTCGGCGCTGGTGCTGGCTGTCGCGTGCGATGCGCTGGGCGCCGACCGCGTGCGCGCGGTGATGATGCCGTCGCGCTACACCGCGGACATTTCAACCACCGACGCCGCCGAGATGGCGCGCCGCGTCGGCGTGCGCTACGACGAAATCGCGATCGCGCCGATGTTCGACGCGTTCCGCGGCTCGCTCGCCGAGGAATTTGCCGGCCGCGCCGAAGACGCCACCGAAGAAAACATTCAGGCGCGCATTCGCGGCACCTTGCTGATGGCGCTGTCGAACAAGTTTGGCTCGATCGTGCTGACCACCGGCAACAAGAGTGAGATGGCGGTGGGCTACTGCACGTTGTACGGCGACATGGCCGGCGGTTTCGCGGTTATTAAGGACATCGCCAAGACGCTGGTCTACAAGCTGTGCCACTACCGCAATCAGGCCACCACCTTCAGCAAGCAGAACGTGATCCCCGAGCGGATTCTGACGCGCGCGCCGTCGGCTGAGTTGCGCGACAACCAGACCGATCAGGACAGCTTGCCGCCGTACGAAGTGCTCGACGCGATCATGCGCATGTACATGGAAGAGGACCGCTCGCTGGCCGAAATTATCGCGGCGGGCTACGCGGTAGAAGACGTGAAGCGCGTCACGCGCCTCATCAAGATCAACGAATACAAACGCCGTCAGGCGCCGATCGGCATTCGCGTCACGCATCGCGCGTTCGGCCGCGACTGGCGTTATCCGATTACGTCGCGCTATACCGAGCCGGTGGAGTGATCTCCAGGCGAACGGCTGCGGACTTACTGACTTACCCCATAGCAGACCAGAAGCACGCGCCGGATTGCCGCAACGCATCCGGCGCGGCGTAGAATAAAAATCATCCATTTCCCTTTCAACCTTCCAATCACGAGATGAGGTCCGCCATGAAGCGCATCACTGCAGTCATCAAACCGTTCAAACTCGACGAAGTGCGCGAGGCGCTTGCTGAAGTCGGCCTCACGGGGTTGACCGTGACGGAAGTCAAAGGCTTCGGTCGGCAAAAAGGCCACACCGAGCTCTATCGTGGTGCAGAGTACGTGGTCGATTTTCTGCCGAAAGTGAAGATCGAAGTCGTGGTTGCGGACAACCAGTGCGATCAGGTGATCGACGCGATCATCGGTGCGGCGCGCACGGGCAAGATCGGCGACGGCAAGATCTTCGTCGCGGACGTGGAGCGTGTGATCCGCATTCGCACGGGTGAGGAGAACGAAGCGGCAGTTTGAGCGGTTCGACTCGCACTGTTGAAACGCAGAGTTAAAGCGCCGGTATTGACATCCGCGGCACGCACGCACCGATCAGGTGCGCCGGGGCAGTGGTAAAACCGTGCGCGCAAATAAAAAACGGTGCGATACCCTTTCGGACATCGCACCGATACGCGCCTCTCGCAGCAGCGTGAAAAAGATTCTCTTGAAGAACTTGTTGCTACGCCCCGAAGGAACTCCCCTCGGGGCACACTGTTCGATTAGAACGAGTGTTGAATACCTGCGTACACGCCGGTCTGGCTGTGACCCGGCAGCGGGTTCTCGTCGTACGAGCCTGCAGGCGACACATTCGGGTTGCCCGTACCACCAACACCTGCGGTGTTCGCGTCGAGGCCGAAGTTAGCCGTCTTGCTGTTACGTACCGTTGCAACCTGGATGTCCAGCAACGTGCGCTTGGACAGGTTGTACGAACCGCCGATCGTGTAGATCGTTGCGTTACCCGCGCCCTTGTTCGCGTTCACGTGATAGACCGCTGCGATCAGTGCGGCAGCCGGCGTGGCTTGCCACGTCACGCCACCCCATTCGTGATCGAGCGAGGTCGGTGCTGCGCCTGCTGCGGTGGCTGCGGCCGACGTGCGGATCGCCTGGTACGCGCCCTGGATCTTGAACTGACCGAGGAACACGTTGACTGCGCCCGTGTATTCACGCGAGAAGTTGAACGGGTCGGTGAATTGACCGTTTGCGCTGTTGCGGATTTCGTCGTACATACCGCGCAACTGGAACAGCGAGGAGGTGTACGTGAGTTGCAGACCGGCTTCGCGGCCTTGCGGCGTCGTGCCGTTACCGTTCCAGTTCGTTGCGTTCGACAGGGCGTACTGGCCGTACACGTCAAAGCCGTAGAGCTTCGGCGACTGGTACGAAATGTTGTTGCTCGATTGCGGCCAGTTGCGGCCACGCACCAGCGAAGCCGACGACCAGTTCGATTGACCGAACGGGTCGAAGTCCCACACGCCGTTCGAGATGAACAGTTCGCGACCCAACAGCAACGTACCGTATGCGTCGTTCGACATACCGACCGTTGCCCAACGATTGAAGAGACCGCCGCCGCCAGGACCCTGACCGTTCATGGTGTTGAACGAACCTTCCAACTGGAACAGGACCTTGTTGCCGCCGCCGATGTCTTCGACGCCCTTCATGCCCCACAAGCTCGTACCCCAGTCACCGCTTTCCGCACGGAAGCGCGACGTGGAACCGGTATAGCTGTTGTTCGGAAGGCCGCTGATGTACTCCAGGCCAGCGTCAAGGCGGCCGTACAGCGTCACGCTGCTTTGGGCGTGCGCAACTACACCGGCTGTCATCAACGCAGCGGCGAGCAAAGCTTTCTTCATCTTCTCCTCCATACCCTGTCAAAAAGTGAAACCTAGTACTGCGAATGGTGTTCGGACGCAAGCGCGCCGAACAGAAATCGGTACCAGGGAGATTAGCGGGTGGATTGGGTCTCCTGCCGTGACGGATAGCCTCAGCGGGCTATTCTTCGCGCCATGCCGATCCCTCGCCGACCGGTTCTCCTCTGTTGCTTTGAAGTGAAACTACTTTTAATGAACTTTGTTTTGCTACTTTGGTTACTAATTTATCAAAAATACCCTGGGGTGGGAGAAGAAATTAGTACCGGCTTGGGCCGGTGTCTCCAAATTGCAATACGAATGTGTGCAAGGAATCGTTGCGATGTCCCAAAAAAGGCGGGAAACCCTTATGCCGCAAGGGAATCACGGATTGGGACGGGCAGCGTTAAGGATTGCCACTATTGACGCTTCAAATGCGGCAGAGTAAGGCGGAAAGAGGGTGGTTCAGGACAGCTTCGTGCCCATTTTCGAGGCCAGAACGGCCCGAATGCAGAGGTGAGCGAAGTAAAAAAGGCGCTCGTAAGCGCCTTGTAATGTTACTTTGACTACAGCCCAAATACCAGGCTTTACGACAGTCTTATTTGAGGCTGCCGGAGAGGAACTGTTTGAGCCGTTCGCTCTTCGTGTTTTTGAAGACTTCGTCCGGATGGCCTTCTTCTTCGACCCGGCCTTGATGCAGGAACATCACGTGATTCGACACGTTGCGCGCGAACGCCATTTCGTGAGTGACGACGATCATCGTGCGGCCTTCTTCGGCGAGCGTCTGCATGACCTTGAGCACTTCGCCGACCAGCTCGGGATCGAGTGCCGAAGTCGGTTCGTCGAACAGCATCACGTCAGGGTGCATGGCCAGCGCGCGTGCGATCGCAACGCGTTGCTGCTGACCGCCCGACAGATGCGACGGGTACTGCTTCTCGAGACGCGGCGCAAGGCCCACTTTCTCCAGATACTCGCGCGCGCGCTCTTCGGCTTCCTTGCGCTTTAAGCCCAGCACGTTGACCGGCGCCTCGATGATGTTCTCGAGCACGTTCATATGCGCCCACAGATTGAAGTGCTGGAACACCATCGACAGCCTGGTGCGCACGCGCTGCAACTGCTTCGGATCGGACACGCGCAAAGCGCCGTTCTTCCCGATCTGCGTGCGGACTTCTTCGCCGTCGACGAAAATGCGTCCGGAGTTCGGCTGCTCGAGGAAGTTGATGCAGCGGAGCATCGTGCTCTTGCCTGAGCCGGATGAGCCGATCACGCTGATCACGTCGCCGGCGTTGGCCTTCAGCGACACGCCCTTGAGGACTTCGTTGTCGCCGTACTGTTTGTGAAGCTCGTCGACGAAGAGCTTTTGCTTCTTGGTGTTCATCGGGATCCTTGGCGGGCTTACTTGCTTGGGGGCGCAGCGCCCTTCTTGTTTACTTGCCTTGCGGCCGCAGGTAAGCGAGCCAGCGGCGCTCAGCGCGGCGGAACAGCCACACGAGCGCAAAAGAAATGCATAGATAGAGCAGGGCGGCGATACCGAACGCATTGAACGACTGATACGTGGCCGAGTTCACGTCGCGGGCAATCTTGAGAATGTCCGGCACGGTCGCGGTGAACGCGACGGTGGTGGCGTGCAGCATCAGGATCACTTCGTTGCTGTAGTACGGCAACGCGCGGCGCAGCGCCGACGGCAGAATCACGCGGCGGTACAGCGTGAACGACGACATGCCATACGCACGCGCCGCTTCGATCTCGCCATACGGCGTGGCCTTGATCGCGCCCGCGAAAATCTCGGTGGTGTACGCGCAGGTGTTCAGCGTGAACGCGAGCAGCGTGCAATGCATGCCGTCGCGGAAGAACGCGTTGGTCAGCTCGTGATTGCGAATGATCTCGAGACTGTACAAGCCGGTGTAGCAGAGCAGCAGTTGCACGTAGAGCGGCGTGCCGCGAAAAATGTACGTATACAGCCACACCAGACCTGCGAGCCACTTCTTCTTCGACACGCGCGCGACCGCGAGCGGAATCGACAGACAGAAACCGAGTCCGATCGACACCACCAGCAGCCACAGCGTGATCACGACGCCGGTGAGGCGGTAGCCGTCGGTATAAAGATAGTTGCGCCAGAATTGCTGAATGATCTCGATCATAGATCCGCCTTTCGTACGCCGGTCGAGTAACGCTTTTCGAGGTACATCAGCACGAAGTTGGACACTGTGGTGATGACGAGGTAGATCGCCCCTGCGAGCAGGGTGAAGAAGAAGAACCGCAACGTGCCCTTGCCCGCGTCCTGCGAGGCCTTGACTACATCGGCGAGGCCGATGATTGACACCAGCGCTGTGGCTTTCACCATCACCTGCCAGTTATTGCCGATGCCAGGCAGCGCGAAGCGCATCATCTGCGGGAACATGATTCGCGAGAACACTTGCCAGCCTGTCATGCCGTAGGCCGCGCCCGCTTCGAGCTGGCCGCGCGGCACCGCGAGGAACGCGCCGCGGAAAGTCTCGGTGAAGTACGCGCCGTAGATGAAGCCCAGCACCGCGACGCCGGCCACGAATGGGTCGATGTCGATCTGGTCCCAGCCGAGCAGGTCGGTCAGGTTATTGAGCCAGATCTGGATGCTGTAGAACAGCAGCAACATCAGCACCAGGTCGGGCACGCCGCGCACGAGCGTCGTGTAGACGGTGCCGGCGCCATAAGAGAAGCGGTTTTTCGACAGCTTCGCCGCCGCGCCGAGCAGGCCCAGCACGAAAGCGAACGCCAGTGACAACACCGCCAGTTTGACGGTTTGCCAGGTGCCGTTGAGAAGCAGCGGGCCGTAGCCTTGAAGGAACATATGGGGTCCTTGACGATGCGCTTGTGACGCACCGCGAAAGACGCGGCCAGCTCTGCACCGCGTTTGCGGCGAGCCTGGGCTCGCCGTTTCCTGCGGCGCACAGCGCACCGCTGTGCAAATCATGACTGCATGGCCGTTGCCGGTCTTGCAGCGCGCTTTTCGATTCTCGTTGTGAATCGGGGTTGAAGCTGCGTCTGAAACTGCCTGTTGAAGCTATCAGCGACTGTATTACGAAGCCTCGGGAAAGCCCATGCGGGCGAGCCCCGAGGTAATGAGCAACTCAACGACCAGGATAGATATCGACGTCGAAGTACTGCTTTTCCAGCTTTCTGAACGTGCCGTCCTCGCGCACTTGCGCCAACGCCTGGTTGAACATCGCTTTCAGCGCGACGTCATCCTTGCGCAGGCCGATGGCCGTGCCTTCGCCGATCGTCTTTGGGTCTTTCACTTCCGGGCCGGCCCATGCGAAGCCTTTGCCGCGCGGCGTCTTCAGGAAACCGGCGTCGGCCTGCAATTCGTCCTGCAAGGCGGCGTCAAGACGCCCCGATGCGATGTCGGCGTACACCTGATCCTGGTTCTGGTAGGACACCACGGTCACGCCTTTGGGCTCCCAGTAAGCCTTGGCGTAGGCTTCCTGAGTCGAGCCCTGCTCGACGCCGACATGCTTGCCCTTCAGCGATTCAGCCGTGGGCAGCAGCGGCGAGCCGGCTTTGGCGATCATGCGGGCCGGCGCGTCGAACAGCGTGTCGGAGAAATCAATCTGGTTGCGGCGCTTATCCGTGACGGTCAGCGACGACACGATCGCGTCGAACTTCTTGCCCTTCAACGCCGGGATGATCCCATCCAGGTCCTGCTCGACCCACACGCACTTGACGTTCATTTTCGCGCACAGCGCTTTCGTCAAATCGACGTCGAAGCCGACGACCTGGCCGCTGGCCGCCTTCGATTCGAACGGCGGGTAGCTGGCGTCCACCCCGATGCGCACGGTTTTCCACTCTTTCGCCATGGCGCCGGTGGCCATGACGGCAAGCGTCACGCACAGTGCGGCCTTCTTCATGTTTCTCCTGGATCAAACTGATCGTCGTGGTGTGCCGATCTCGACGATCGCCGGCTCGTGGCCGGCCGTCGCTATTCTAGGCGGTCAAAATTGTCGTGCCGCGTGCGCGTGTCGCTCCGGGCCCGGCTGGCGCGCCTTTGACGCCCACGCGCCTCGAAAAGGGCGGTATTTTACCCGATCAGGGGCCGCGCGCCAGTGCGGGACGCCGTCGGCGGCCGGTGGGCGCAGCATGCGTTGTGCATGCGCGACGGTGCCGGGGCGCGATTGCACGGATTTATAGAACGATCCAGTGCGTCGTTGCCGATTGTTTAGTGCGCCTCGCGCCCATACATTCTGTGCATCGCTAATTACTCACCGGGAGATCCCCCATGATCGAGATTCGCCGTTCCGACGAACGTGGCCACGCCAATCACGGTTGGCTCGACTCGTATCACAGCTTCTCGTTTGCCGACTACCGCGACCCGCAACACGTGCATTTCGGACCGTTGCGGGTGATCAACGAAGACCGCATCGCCGGCGGCCAGGGCTTCGGCACGCACGGCCATCGGGATATGGAAATCGTCACGTATGTGCTCGAAGGCGCGCTCGCGCACCGCGACAGCATGGGCAACGGCTCGACCATCCGTCCCGGCGATGTGCAGCGCATGAGCGCCGGCACGGGCGTGCAGCACAGCGAATTCAACGCATCGCAGGACGAACCGGCGCACCTCTTGCAGATCTGGGTGATCCCGCAGCGTGCGGGTGACCAGCCCGGCTACGAGGAAAAGCGCTTCGACGACGCCGACAAGCGCGGGCGTCTGCGCGTGGTCGCCTCGCCCGACGGCCGCGACGGCTCAGTGACGATTCACGCGGATGCATCGATATACGCGGGGCTGATCGACGGCGCGGAGCAGGCCACGTTTGCGTTGCCGAAAGGCCGGCTGGCGTATGTGCACGTGGCGCGGGGTGCGCTGACCGTGAATGGCCAGGCGCTTCAGGCCGGCGACGCCGCCAAGCTCAGCGAGACCGATACGGTGACGCTCGAAAAGGGCGATAACGCTGAAGTGCTGCTGTTCGATCTGGGTCCGCTCAACGGGTAAGGGCGGATCATCGGGCGTCACACAGCGCCCGTTGCTTGAGGGTGGCTGGTTGCAAGCGCAACGAGTCCCCTGGCTTGAAGTGTGAGCGGCACGCAAACAAAAACGCCACGGAAGTTTTTCCGTGGCGTTTTTTCATCCGGACGACGGTTGCGCGAGCCGCCTTCCGTCTGCGTCGACCCGCTTACTGATTCGCAGCCGGCGCCGACGCTGCACCCTTATTATGGTGTTCCCAGCGGTCACGCATCTTTTCGTGACGCGCTTCCATCTTCGCAAAACGCTGCTTCAGCGCCGTGCTGACGGTGGTCTTCTGCTGGTCGTTCAAGCCGTTATAGAACTTGAGCCATGCGTCCGAGGTTTGCTGACGCAGTTGCGCGTCTTTCTGCTCGACCTGCTGGTGCGCGGCAGCCATGGCGCTCAGATCCAGAATCGGCTGTTGCTGCGCCGCCTTCATCTGGTTCTTGATCTGTTCATGATTGGCGCGCATGGCCTCATGGTTCTGTTTCATGGTGTCGAGCGCGGCCTGCCATTGCTTTTCCTGATCCGCGTTCAGCTTCAACTGATCGTGCAGTTGCGTGAGTTCCTTCATGAAGTGGCCATGCCAGCCACCGGGGCCGCCGTGATCGGCGGGTTGAACGGCATAGGCAGCGCCCGCGCCAATGGCGAGGGCAGTGGCGGCAACGGCGAGAACGCGCGACATTTTTTTGGTGGACATGTAAGACTCCCTGTAATGGAATAGCCGACGATGCAACCGATAATGTGGACGGCCTGCATTCGGTAAGTCACAGCGTAGAGAACTGCGTCCGGCGCTGTGTTACGTGGCTTGATGCGGCTGTTACGGGTCATTACGTACGGCTTTCACCGTAACACCCGGTAACCCTTGCGGGCCGTCTGAAATCGAAAACCCTTCCTGCTGCGCGTTAAACTTCATCCCATGGCTACTCAAATACTGGTTGTCGACGACGACGTCGAATTGCGTGATCTGCTGCGCGACTATCTGGCCCGTCAGGGCATCGAAGTTTCGGTGCTGCACGACGCGGGCACGCTCGAGCGCAGGCTCGAACGCGAGCGTCCGGATCTGATCGTGCTCGATCTGATGATGCCGGGCGTAGACGGGCTGACCGCGCTGCGCAAACTGCGCGCGTCGGGCGACGACATCCCGGTGATCATGCTGACCGCACGTGCTGACGACGTGGACCGCATCGTCGGTCTGGAACTCGGCGCAGACGACTATCTCGGCAAGCCGTTCAACCCGCGTGAGCTGTTGGCGCGCGTGCAGGCGG
The DNA here is from genome assembly GCF_902859805.1 of Paraburkholderia sediminicola. Lineage (GTDB taxonomy): Bacteria > Pseudomonadota > Gammaproteobacteria > Burkholderiales > Burkholderiaceae > Paraburkholderia > Paraburkholderia sediminicola. Next base: position 250,445 of record NZ_CADIKC010000007.1, read on the forward strand.
TGCTGCGGCGGCGCCGCACGCTGCCGTCGGCGGCGGCGCCGGAGCAGCGCGAGCCGTTCAACTTCGGCCGCTTCACGCTGGATTTCCAGTCGCGCACGCTGCATCTCGAAGACAAGCCGCTCACGCTGTCGGGCAGCGAATTCGCGCTCCTGAAGATTTTCGTCAATCACCCCATGCGCACGCTCACACGTGAGCGCCTGCTCGAACTGCTGCATGGTCCGGAATACGACGGCACCGACCGCGGCATCGACGTCCAGGTGTGGCGTTTGCGTCGCATTCTCGAAACCGACCCGTCCACGCCGCGTTTCATTCAAACGGTGCGCGGACGCGGCTACGTGTTCGTGCCGGATGGCGAACAGCATGCGCCGGCCCATTGATTCGCTGTTCGGGCGCCTGGCGCTGCTAGTTATTGCGGTGCTGCTGCTGTCGCATTTCGCGTGGTACGCGTTGATGCGGCTCGAGCGCAGCCAACTGCAAACGCGCTACGCAGTCGAGGAAGCCACCTTCCTCGTCGACGCGGTGCGCCAGCACGTCGCCCGTACGCCGGACCAGCCCTTGCCGTCGCGCGTCAGGCTGGTCGATCCGTCGAGTCCGGATGTGCCGCCGGATAGCACCGCTCTGCCGGCGCCGCTCGAACGCTTCGTCGAGGACGTGCGCGATCGCATGCCCACCGGTACGCTGGTGCGGATCGGCCAGCCTGGCCGTCCGCCCACGCTATGGGTGCGCGCCACCACGGATCGAAGTTGGATCGTCGTGCCGGTGCAGCCACTGCGCACGCCTCGTTCCCTCGATCGCACGGTGCTGTGGCTCGCGATTATCTTTTCGTTCGCGGTGATGGCGGCGCTTTTTGCCGCGTGGGCGCTACAACAGCCATTGCGCTCGCTTGCCCAGGCGGTGGCGCGCTTTGGCCGCGGCCAGCCGGTACCGCCGGTGCCTGAGCGCGGTCCGCGCGAGTTGCGGCAGTTGACGCACGGCTTCAACCAGATGGTTCAGGAAGTGGCGCGCACCGAAAACGACCGGGCCGTGATGCTGGCCGGCGTCGCGCACGATCTGAAAACGCCGCTGGCACGCTTGCGGCTGCGCGCCGAAATGATGGAAGAAGTGAAGATGCGTGACGGCGTGGTGCGCGACGTCGATTCGATGACGCATATCGTCGAACAGTTTCTGGTGTTCGCACACGACGGCGCCGATCGCAGCGAGGCGGTCGAAGTGGATGGGCAGTGCGAGCGCGTGGTCCGTAGTTATCGTGCGGTCGCGTCCGGTGCGCCCACGGTGCAGACCGAACTCAACGCAGGGCCGGGTTTCCTGTTGCCGGCGGCAACGCTCGACCGGATCCTATCGAACCTGTTGGACAACGCGCATGCCTACGGCGCGCCGCCGATCGTCGTCGCCACGGCGCGCACGGCGCAAGGCTTCACGCTTTCGGTCAGCGACAACGGTGGCGGTATCGCCGCGCAAGACCTGATCAATGCCAGCCGGCCGTTCGTCCGGCTCGACCCGGCACGTGGCGGCAACGGTCATAGCGGGCTGGGGCTCGCGATCGTCGAGCGTCTGGTGCGGCGTGCGGGTGGGGAGTGGGAGATCGGCAACCACGAAGGTCGTGGCTTGCGGGTCTTGATGAGCTTTCCCTTCGACGTGGTTCCGCGTGCCGTGGCGGCTTCGGAAAGCGCCTGGGGTTGAGCGGGGCAAGGGCGGTAAGCGCCTGCCCCGCTATATATATGTCGCTATATGCCGCGATGAGATGTCCGAACGCAAGGTTCGGAATGCGGCGTCTGAGTCGCAATGCCGGATGCGCTGTCTGGAATGCGCTTCCGGCAAACTCTGCGCTAGTCTGAAAACAGCGTGTTCAACGCATTTGCCGCGTCACCATCCACCGTATTCCACGTTACCGTTTCGGCCTCGAAGATGTAGTGCGTGGTGTACTTGCCGAGACGCGTGAGTATCTCTTCCTGAATCAGTTCCGGTGCGACCTCCAGCTTCAGATACCACGTGGTCGACGACAAGCGCGTCTGGAACGCGCCATACTCGGCCAGCAGATGGTCGAATGCGTCAGCATCCTGATCGCGACAGACGATGACCAAATTTCCCTTCATGCGAATCTCCCGTTAGAGCGGTGGCGGCAACCTCAATGTCAGGGTTGATGATACCTGCTTCGTTGCGGGACGCCCGAGGCCGGGACTTGCTTTGCATCAGCGACCGTACGCATTGGGTTGCGGACGGCGCGCCGCGCGAATTGAATTTGGAGGCGACCGGCGCATTACCCATTACCTGGCGCTAGCCGGCGTCGCCAGTCATCACCAGGCGTTGACCACCGTCCGCGCGGGCGGTGCGGTGTCGTCGGGCGGAAGGGCTTCGGTGCGGTCGCGGCCGCCCGTCTTTGCCGCATAAAGCGCCGTGTCGGCGCGGCTCATGATGCGCTCGGGCAGATCGTCGGACGAGAGTTCGGTGATGCCGATGCTCACGCTCAAGCCCACCGAGGCCGGCAACTTCGGCGAAGGAATGGCCTTCAGGCGCAGGCGCAAGCGTTCGACAACTTCACGGCCGCCCGCCAGATCCGTGGCCGGCAACAGCAAGCCGAACTCTTCTCCACCGAGCCGCCCGATCGCATCGGTGCCGCGCAACTCGGCCCGGCAGGTATCGACGAAATGTTCGAGCGCGCGGTCGCCGGCGGCGTGGCCGAAGCGGTCGTTGATCTGCTTGAAGTGGTCGAGGTCGGCGATTGCCATGCACAGCGGCTCATTGCTCGCATGCGCGCGTTCGATCTCGTGGCGCAGCAGGTCGAGGAAGTAGCGCCGCGACAGCGCGCCGGTCAGCGCATCGTGGCGCGCCTCCGCCGAGAGTAGCGTGTTGGCCGATTGCAATTGTTCTGCAAGGTCGCGCGTGGCGCGATGGTGGCGCCGCTCGCGCACGTACGACACGGTGATGACCCACGCGAGCGCGACCGTGCCGGCCAGCGTCAGAAACACCAGCAGATGGTCGCGCTTGTGATTGCGCAGCAGTTCGGGCCAGGCCGCGAGCGGATCGACCAGATGCGCCGAGAGCCCCGAGTTCAGGCCGCTACGTGCCTGATACAGCGATGGCGACGGCTGCTCGCTCATGCCGAACAACTGTTCGGCGACACCTGCGGGTACCCAGTGCGCCTGTTCGCGCACGCGCGTATCGACCTGAATCTGGATGTCGGGGAGGATCTCGCGGCGATAGATGGTCAGGCGCTCGGCGGCGCTCATCTTTGTTACGCGCGAGTTCGGCAGTGCGTGGCCTTCGAGCGTGCTGTTGTGCGCCATGATAATGACGCCGTTTTCATCGGCGACGAAGGTGCCGGCATGCGCAACCCAGTGGCGTAACCGCGCGATCCCCACCTTGGCCACCACGACCCCCACCAGCATACCGTCGGCGTACACCGGCGCCGCGATGAAGATGCCCGGCTCACCGCTCTGGCGGCCGACGCCATAGGCTTCCGAAAACGCACCGAGCAAGGCATTCGTCAGGTAGCCGCGCATGCGCATGTCCGCGCCGATGAAGGTGTGCTCTGCCGCAAGCGGTCGATTGACGGAGTTGCTCGAAGCGACGCAGATGCCGTTGGTATTGACGAGCCAGATCTGGTCGAGCCCGGAGAAGCCTTGGGCGTCGTGCAGGAAATTGCTCACGGTGAGCATGCGCGGGTCTTTTAACAACGCGGCGCGCAGGGCGGGTTCCGCCGCTTCGCCGTTCGCGGCATAATTCTGCGATTGCACCAGCGCGTGCTGGACCACGTCCATTTCGGCCATGGTTGCGGGGATGGCGCGAGACATGGCGAGGTCGCTGGCGATCACCTCCGCCATGTTGTCGACGATCGACGTGGACATCTGGCGTTGCGTGCGCAAAGCCGCGTCCAGCTCTTGCTGTACCATCCGGTCCGCGACCATGCCGGCCACGAACCAGCAAACGAGCACGATCAGCGCGAAGCTGATCGGTCCGGTTGCCTGGCGCAAGGTTGTCCTGTTCATCGACCCTCTGATTCGTCTGGCTGTGACATGCAACTAGCTCATTCGTGGCAGCGCCCCGGCGCTGTTTCGCACCTGTGGAAACTGCTGGCGATACGCCCTCGGTGCGGGCCGCGTTGTAGACCGGCAAAACCGCAAAGAAGCATGCCGTCTCTTGATTTTAACCGTCATGGGGCCTGACGCCACCGTTATTGCGGGAATGCGAAGTGCATCCGCTTTGCCCATCAGGTTCTTAACGGCAGCGCATCAGCTTTCTGAATGGCTGCGTGGGTTTAACAGGTGTTTGAAACCCGATCCGCGCGGTGATCGCGATTGATGGGAAAGTGGCTGGCCGAAAGTAGATGGTTCGCTATACGTGCTTCAGCGTCGCCGGCGGAGGGTGGTTGCGGGGGTGTTCGGCGCTATTTGTTGCTATTTGCCGTGAAAGGTTGTGCCTGAAACATAGGATGGTGTAGTGTCGTGCCGTCCAAAACAAGGAAAGCCCGCCAGCCTTCGGGCGGCGCCTGCGGCGACAGGAGCCCGGCTTGACGGTTGCGGTCCCGGGCAGTCTTGCCCACGGCCCCGTCTGTCACCGGTCCACGTGTCTCCAACGCTAACGATTTACCGCGCACATGCGTTTTGCCATGCCTGATTTCCGCTGTCTGGACCGATCTACAGACTGCCGCGCCGAAGCCGCGGCCCCCTGCGTGCGTTTGAATACCTGTATGAATAGGGAGAGCGTCTGATGGATTTCAGCTTCAACCTGAAGCGCACCGCCAATGCCTCTGCATGGCGGGTGTTGCCTAATCGTTGGGACTTCGTCGCCTTTCCGCTGATCATCTGCATCATTGCGATGGCGGCGATCGGCTTTCACGAGACGCTGGCGCCGATGTCGACGCTCAAGACCCAGGCGATCTCGCTCGACCCGACGAATCTGCCCGAGTACGCCATGCGCACCACACTGCGCATGCTGGCGGCGATGGTCGCCTCGCTGATCTTCACGCTGGTGTATGGCACGCTGGCTGCCAAGAGCCGCCGCGCCGGCATGGTGCTGGTGCCGATTCTCGACATCCTGCAGTCGGTGCCGGTGCTTGGCTACATTTCGTTTACGGTCACGTTCTTCCTCGCGCTGTTCCCGGGCCGTGTGCTCGGCGCCGAGCTGGCGGCGATCTTCGCGATCTTTACGAGCCAGGCGTGGAACATGACGTTCAGCTTCTATCAGTCGCTGCGCACGGTGCCGCGCGATCTGGACGAAGTGTCGCGCGGCTTTCATCTGACTTCATGGCAGCGCTTCTGGAAACTCGAAGTACCGTTCTCGATGCCGGGCCTCATCTGGAACATGATGATGTCGATGTCGGGCGGCTGGTTCTTCGTGGTCGCGTCCGAAGCCATTACGGTCGGCAACAATACGATCACGCTGCCGGGGATCGGCGCCTATCTCGCGCAGGCGATTTCCGACAAGAACTTGCACGCAATCGGCTGGGTGATTCTGGCCATGACGGTCGTGATTCTTGCGTACGACCAGTTCATGTTCCGTCCGCTCGTCGCGTGGGCCGATAAATTCCGTATGGAAACCACCAGCTCGGGCAATGCGCCGGAATCGTGGCTGCTCGACCTGATCCGCCGCACCCATCTGATTCACCGTCTGCTGGTGCCGCTCGGCTGGATGTTCGCCAAGGCTGCGCGCGTGAACTTCACGCTGCCGGCGTTTGGCGGCCCGCGGTTCCATATTCCGCAGCGCGAGAAGACTTCGCGCATCGGCGACATTGTCTGGGCGGCGGTGGTGCTGATCGCCACGGTCTTCGTGGTGTACCGCGTGATCACGTACGTGCGAACCGGCGTGTCGCTCGACGAAGTCTGGCACGTGCTCGTATTGGGGCTCATCACGCTGCTGCGAGTGGTGGTGCTGATCGCGATCGCTTCCGTGATCTGGGTGCCGATCGGTGTGCTGATCGGCCTGCGGCCGGCGCTGGCCGAGAAGATGCAGCCGATTGCGCAGTTCCTCGCTGCGTTCCCGGCGAACCTGCTGTTCCCGGTGTTCGTGATCGCCATCGTGCGCTTTCATCTGAACCCGGATATCTGGCTGTCGCCGCTGATTGTGCTCGGCACGCAGTGGTATATCCTGTTCAACGTGATTGCCGGTGCGAGTTCGTATCCGAACGACTACCGGGAAGCGGCCAAGAACTTCCACATTCGCGGCTGGCAATGGTGGCGTCAGGCGATGCTGCCGGGCATTTTCCCTTATTACGTGACTGGCGCGATCACCGCGTCGGGCGGCGCGTGGAACGCCAGTATCGTTGCGGAATTCGTCCAGTGGGGCGATACCAAGGTTGCCGCGCATGGCTTGGGCGCTTACATCGCACAGACCACCGCAGCAGGCGACTATCCGAAGATCATTGTGGGCATCGCCGTGATGTCCCTGTTCGTGACCCTGTTCAACCGCCTGCTGTGGCGTCCGATGTACGCCTATGCCGAAGCGAAGCTCCGGCTTGATTGAGAATAAAGGCTAAACGCGATGCAAAATCCTAAAGCTGCTATGACCGCCGCGCCGATCCAGACCCCGCCGATGCCGCCGCGCCTCGGTGAGGAGATTCTGCGCGTCAAGGACGTGTGCCGCGGGTTCAACAAGTCGCAGGGCGAGCTGCTCGTCCTCGACGACGCGAATCTGTCGTTGCGCGAAGGCGAGATCGTCGGTTTGCTGGGCCGCTCGGGCTCGGGCAAGTCGACGCTGTTGCGCATCATCGCCGGGCTGATCGAGCCGACCGGCGGCGAAGTCACGTACATGGGAAAGCCGCTCGACGGCCCGGCCAAGGGTGTGGCGATGGTGTTCCAGACCTTCGCGCTGTTCCCGTGGCTGACCGTGCTGCAAAACGTGGAAGCGGGTCTCGAGGCGCAGGGCGTCGCCGCGAGCGAGCGACGCACGCGCGCGCTGGCCGCGATCGACCTGATCGGTCTCGACGGTTTCGAAAACGCGTATCCGCGCGAGTTGTCGGGCGGCATGCGTCAGCGTGTTGGTTTTGCGCGCGCGCTGGTGGTCGACCCCACGCTGCTGCTGATGGACGAGCCGTTCTCCGCGCTCGACGTGCTGACCGCCGAAACGCTGCGTACCGACTTGCTCGACCTGTGGACGCAAGGCCGCATGCCGATCAAGGCGGTGCTAATCGTCACGCACAACATCGAGGAAGCGGTGTTCATGTGCGACCGGATTCTGGTGCTGTCGTCCAATCCGGGCCGTGTGATCGCCGAGATCAAGGTGCCGTTCAAGCATCCGCGTAACCGTCTGGACCCGGCGTTCCGCCGGCTGGTCGACGACATTTACGCGAAGATGACGGCGCGCCAGACTGACGAAAAGACCAAGAAGGGCCTCGAGCTGCACAGCTGGCTGCCGCATGTGTCGACCAACCTGATGGCCGGTCTGATCGAAACGCTGGCCGCTGCGCCGTACCACGGCCGTGCGGACATGCCGGAAATCGCCCGCTCGCTGCACCTGGAGGTGGACGATCTGTTCCCGGTCGCCGAAGTGCTGCAGCACCTGGGTTTCGCCGACGTGCGCGAAGGGGATATTTTCCTGACGCCGCCGGCGCGCGTGTTCTCTGAATTCGGCACCCAGGAGCGCAAGATGATGTTCGCGGAACATCTGCTGCGCCACGTGCCGCTCGCTGCGCGGATCAAGAAGGTGTTGAACGAACGGCCGGGGCATCGCGCGCCGCGCGTGCGTTTCGAACAGGAGCTGGAGGATTTTCTGTCGGACAGCGCCGCGGAAGAGACGCTCGACGCAGTGATCAACTGGGGCCGTTATGGCGAGATCTTCTCGTACAACGACCAGACGGAAATTTTCAGTCTGGAAGACGTGGAGTCTTAAGCCCGGTTGAGTCGATTAAGACGCTTCAGGCAAAAAGCGGCAGGGGAGACCCTGCCGTTTTTTTATTGTAGAGCGCCCCAGCGCTCGACTGCCGGTTCCGCCGACGCCCACTTCCAGCCCTTGTCCTGCCGGCACGCGCTCGCCGTGTACCAGTCTTCGTGCGCGTCCGGGCCGTCGCCGTCCTGAACTGAGAACACGAAATCCTTGCACAGCGCGAGCGCCGAGCTGAACGCGCGCGTCACGCGCACCTGGCCGTGGCCGTTCTCGATCGGCAGCGTGTGCTTGACCGCCCAGGGCCGCGTCTCGCCGACCGGCATGGCGCCCGCCAGCGCGGCGATCAGGTTCTGCTGATCGGTGTGCATGGTGCGCATGTAGCGGCCGACGGCTTCGTCGGTCGCGGCCTGCACGGCGATACCGACGCCGATGCCGACTGCCGGGTTGGAGGTCACGAGGCCCGACGCGACGCCTGCCGCCGCGCCGCTCGCCGCGCCGACCGACGAGCAGCCGCTCGTCAGCAGGCTGGCGCCGACGCAGAGCGCACCGGCCAGCACGAGCCGCAGCCGGTTGCCGGAAAGCGTCGCTGCTGCCGTGCGTGGATTCAGTGCGGTACGCGCGCCATCGACGAAGCGCAGCCCTGGCAGCGAGTGGCTTTTCCTTGGACGTGGAAGCGTCAGCGCCTTCATTGCAGAGCGCCCCAGCGTTCGGTAGCAGGTTCGGCCGACGCCCATTTCCAGTTGTCGCCGTCGCGGCAGATCGACGCGACGTAGAACGCGCTGCTTGCCGGCACATTCTTGGTGGCGGTCTGATCGACCGAGAAGACGATTTCCTTGCAGTCGAGCGCACCGGCGCTGATCGTGCGGCTGACGGTGACGCGGCCGTGTTCGTCGTCTTCGATCGGCATCGAGTGGGTCACGCTCCACGGAGCGATTGCGCCGACGTCGAGCGGCCCGGCGATTTTGGCGATGCCGTCCTGCGTATTTTTGTGGACCACGCGTTCCGAGTACTGCACGCCGGCTCGGGCCGCGGCCACCGCGCCGAGGCCGATGCCGGTGGCGACGGCCGCGTTGCTGGTGACTTTGGCGGCGAGCGCTGCGCCCGCGATACCGGCGCCGGCGGTGGCGCCTTCCGAGTAGATTGAACTACAACCGCTCAACGCCGACGTGATCGCCACGGCTAATACGACGAGCGCCGTTGTATTCGGACGTCCGCGTTTTGCTGCGCTGGACGCGTTGGCGGATTGTTTCGCCCATTCGACCCACACCATACTTTTTTGCATTTCCCTGTCTCTGCTCCTGCAAGTGCCTTTCGCTCAAGCACTGTTCACACATGTGTTTCGTGTGTGTCTACGGTGCGTGAGCGAAAGGCACGTCTTCCTTATCATTGCGCGGTGCGCTGCCGCATTTTGCAGGATGCCATTTGTAATTGGCAGTGGGAAAGTGCAAGCAATTGCAAAAGATGGTGCGAGTCAGATCAGTTTCTGGTGAGAAACAATCGATTTGATTGGTGGTGCGAAGGGATTAATTATGAGATTAAAGGCCCGCAAAAAGGGCCGTTTCAGCGGAGCGGGGAACGCGCGGAAGGCGTACAAGGACCGTGCAAAAAGTAGTCGGCAAGCACAGAAGAAAACACCGGCTCACGCGAACGAATTGCGTGAGCGCCTGGCACGGCTTATTGCTCGGTTTCTTCGTCCGAACTCTCTTCACCGCCGTATGTGCTTAGACGGTTGTACAGCGTTTTCAGACTCACGCCGAGCGCTTTGGCCGCGCGCCGTTTGTCGCCGCCGCAATACTTGAGCGTGCCGAGAATGATCTGCTTTTGCGCATCGGCGAGCGGCGTGCCGATCCACACGCTCATCGCATCGCCTTGCGTCACGGGCTTTTTCACGCGCGATGCGAGATGTGGGTGCGGCAACTCGACCGTCTTCTCCGCGAGAATGAACGCGCGATACACCGCGTTCTTCAATTCGCGCACGTTACCCGGCCACGACCAGGTCCGCAGTGTTTCGATCGACCGTTTGCTGAAGCTCTTGCTCGCGTTTTCCTGCTGATTGAGCAAGGCGAGGAAGTGTTGCGCGAGCAGTTCGCGATCGTTTTCACGCTCGCGCAACGGCGGCGCGCGCAACGGGAAAACCGCGAGCCGGTACATCAGGTCTTCACGCAGACCATTTTCCTTCACCGCTACGGCGGGGTCGCGATTCGTCGCGGCGATCACGCGCACGTCACCACTAATCAGTTCGTTGCCGCCGACCCGAAAAAACGTGCCGGTCTCGAGCGCGCGCAGGAGTTTGACCTGGCGTACCGGCGCCATTTCAGTGATTTCGTCGAGAAACAGCGTGCCGCCATTCGCGTGTTCGAAGTAGCCGACACGGGCCTGGACCGCGCCGGTGAAGCTGCCTTTTTCGTGGCCGAATAATTCGGCTTCGATGAGTTCGTCCGGAATCGCGCCGCAGTTCACGGCGACAAACGGTGCGTTCTTGCGGCTGCTTTGATCGTGAATCGTGCGGGCGATCAGCTCCTTGCCCGTGCCCGATTCGCCGATGATCAGCGCAGTCGCGTCGGTGCTGGCGACGCGTTCGATCTGTTCGTACAGGTCGAGCATCACCGGCGACGAACCATATAACAGTCCGTACGATTTCAGTCCCGCGATGCCGTCCGCGACGCGCTGCTTCGCCTGTGCCGAAGCATTGCCGCCGGCGGAAACGGTGGGCGAGTCCAGCTCGATTGACGCCATAAACGGGAAGTCCTGTGCAAATTGGGGTTCGGTGTTGCGGCGCGCAGGCCTTGGGCAAGACGGACCCGTGCGGCCACTATCTCACAGAAATTCGATTTAACCACTTTGACGCCGCTTCCGGCAATCCATGTGACGGTCGGCGAAAAAGGCCGGCGCAGGCCCGGTCGAAAGTGCCTGGACCCATGCCGATGCTGAACCGGAGCGGCAAATTTACCGGGCACGGCGTTTGCGCCGTCAAGCCGATATGCGTGTGCTTTTGAGCGATTCTGGTCGAAGCGCGCCGGCGGCGAATGCGGCTCTCCGATTGTTCGCGACGTGCCGGAAACAGGATGCAAACAGGATGCAAACACCGAATTCAGACATAGGAGTGAATGATGACTGATACCACGCAACAGCTTGCACTCGGCAAGCAGAAGATTGTCGACGATCTGAGGGTGCTGCTGACGGACTCGGAAGAGATGCTGCGGCTTGCCGCCACCGTGCCGGGCGAAGGCGTCGATGCGCTGCGCGAGCGGCTGGGCGCGCATGTCGAAACGCTGCAATCGGCGCTCGGCGATGCGCAGGAGAGCGCCCAACGGCGCTACCGGGTCGCGACCGTCAATGCGGAACGCTATGTGCGGCGCAACCCGTGGCGCTCGATCGGCATTGCCGCGAGCGCCGGCTTCCTGCTTGGCGTCCTCAGCACGCGCTAACGCGCGGTGCCTGACGCCGATCCGCTTGACGAAAACAAGGAGTTCACGATGGGACGACCCAAAATTGGTATCTTCGGCGCGCTGATGGCCCTTGGCGGTTTTCTGGCTGTGCGCTACGTGCAGCGAAACCGCGCCGCGCAGGTTCCTGCGGCGCGTGAGCTGAGCCGTTGGGAAGGCGAGGGCGGTACGGTGGCGACGCCCTTGGCTGCGCCGTCCGGCAGCGTGACGGCGGCGAGTGTCGGCCCGTCCACGCCAGATACTGCGCATGGCGCAAATGGCTCGGCGCATCCAAATGGCAAAGACGGCGCATGGCCGTTTCCGCGCAGTTGAGGGTCAAAAACAGAGCCTTGCGGACGCCGTCGCATCGGCGCGCAGCGTCCGCAAGCGGACCTTGGCGTACATTACAAACTTGTCTCGATAAAGCCGTATAATAGGTTTATAGACAACAATGCCGCGCTTCCTCAGGTGTTTTTCCTATTGATTGTTGCGATATTGAGTCAAGTCAGAGGTCCGGCGCTGCTGCGAAACGTTAGCGTGTGCTCACATCCGGACGCACTCGCGGCGCGGCGGCAAGCTGCTGGCCAGCTTCCCATCATGCAGTTTTGCATGTCCCCCATTCACGCTTTCGGGCTTTCGAGACGCGATGCCACACGTACTGATTGTCGATGACGATGCCGGTACCCGCGAGGCGCTTTCCGCCATCATCGGGGAAGACGGTTTGACTACCGCCACTGCGGGCGATTTGCGCGAAGCGCGCATTCAACTGGTCCGGCAGATGCCGGACGTCGTCTTTACCGACCTGAAGCTGCCCGACGGCAGCGGAGTCGATCTGTTTGAAGATCTCGATCCGCGCTCCGGTGTGGAGGTGATCGTGATTACCGGTCACGCCACGGTGGAATCGGCGGTCAACGCGTTGAAGATGGGCGCCACCGACTACCTGGTGAAGCCGATCAACATGCAGCGCGTGAAGGCGATCCTGTCGCGCTTGCCGCGCGCCGGCGACCTGAAGGCGGAAATCGGCACGTTGCGCGGCGAGTTGCGCCGCATGGGCCGCTTCGGTTTGATGCTCGGCAACTCGCCGGCTATGCAGGAGGTTTACGACCAGATCGGCCGCGTTGCGCCGACGGCGGCCTCCGTCATGCTGGTGGGCGAATCGGGCACCGGCAAGGAAGTCGCCGCTCAGACGCTGCATCAGCTCAGCTTGCGCCGCAAGCATGCGTTCCTCGCGGTGAACTGTGGGGCGATCTCGCCGAACCTGATCGAATCGGAAATGTTTGGCCACGAGCGTGGTTCGTTCACCGGTGCGGACCGTCAGCACAAAGGCTATTTCGAACGTGCGAACGGCGGCACGCTGTTCCTCGATGAAATCACCGAAATGCCGATCGAGTTGCAGGTGAAGTTGCTGCGCGTGCTGGAAACCGGCATGTTCATGCGGGTGGGTACGACTAAGGAAATCGAAACGGATGTGCGGTTGATTGCGGCGACTAATCGCGATCCTGAGCAGGCTGTGCTCGAAGGCAAGTTGCGGCTTGATTTGTACCACCGCCTGAACGTGTTTCCGATCAGTCTGCCGCCGCTGCGCGATCGGGGTAAGGATGTTGAATTGCTGGCGCAGGCGTTTCTGGATGAACTCAACGAGCGGCACAGCACGAAGAAGCATTTTCCGGCTGCCGTGAAGGATATGTTGATGTCGTATCCGTGGCCGGGCAATGTGCGCGAGTTGAAGAACTATGTGCAGCGGGCGCACATCATGTCGGGGACCGATTCGGATAGCACGGCTACGGTGCCGCTGCAGATTACTTTGTCGAAGCCTGCGGCTGGCACGGCGATTACGATTCCGTTTGGGACTTCGCTTGCTGAGGCTGATCGGCAGTTGATTCTGGCTACGCTTGAGCAATGCGGTGGGGTGAAGACTCGCGCTGCTGAGATTCTTGGGATTAGCTTGAAGACGCTTTATAACCGGCTTGTTGAGTATGGGAATGATGCTCGGGATGAGGGGGAAGTAGGGGATGAGTCACGAGCTCTAGGGGGCGCTGGCGCTTGAGGTTTTTTGCCTGTTCGGCGCTTGTTTGTCCGTGTTCCTGGGGCTTTGGCCTTTCCTTGAATTGTTAGTGGTCTATTTGCGTTGCCCCTGTGCGGGGCGGCACCTACTTTTCTTTGCCTGCTGCAAAGAAAAGTAGGCAAAAGAAAGCAGCTCACACCACTCCTGCTAAGTGGGCGCCGTGGTCTGCATAGGGTAGTGGTGCATCTGGAATCTGGGGTCGTGCACCGGCATGCGCTTGTGACACGGGCGTCATTCTTCCGGCGGCGCTGCGCGCGCCGACGCGTAGGTCTTCGAACCGTTTGTTTGTCTTTTTCTTCTCCCTTTTTTTTCGGCATGGGCCTTGCTGCGGTTCTTTTGAACGCAAACGAGGGTAACCAATATGCCGGAATACACCACCGCTTTTTCGCTTCCCTTCCCGCAGTACGCTCATCGTCCTGAGCCTAACGATCCGCCGAATCCTGCGGAGCCCGACACCGTTCCAAGTCCGACTCCGGATCCTATCGAACCCGTTGCGCCGCCGATCGGTGATCCGCCCTCGCAGCCCACGCAAACGCCACAAGCCAGTCGGTGTCCGCCGTTACGAACCTAGAGCATGCAACTCTGACGTGTTCTGTGCGCTGGGACGCAGTCCGCCGCAGTGATTTTATGTACTTGTTACAAAGCCGGCGCATCTTTTACCGGCAATTTACCGTCGTGAACCCTACACTGAATTGACGCCGCTCACGATGGCGGCGGGCTTCCCCCGGAGGCATCAATCATGAGACACCCAGCACTGCGACGTTCCGCGCGCCACTCGAAGCGCGACTCCCGGCCAGGCAGCAAGGACGCCCCGCCGGAGTCGCCGGACCCGGCCGCGCAGAACCGCGTCGCGCCTAATGCGCCGCCAGACGGGGAGCACAACCAGGGCGGCGTGCGTCAGGAAGGGTTGGAGTACCAGCGCGATCTCGGTTCGGAGCAGGACGCCTGAGTCCGCTTGACGGCCGGTAAGAAGGGTTCCGGTTTCGTCACGCAAAGCAGAAAAAATTTCCTCGCGGTGCTCTGATGCCGCGTGTTTCTGCTCGTTCGTCACATTTACATACATTTTTATTTTCAACATCTCATAAAACGGCACGCGACTTGCATGCACCTCTTTGGCACATATCCGTATGCAACGAAACAACTGACTAGGTGGAGCACCAATGAGCAGACTGATCGTGGTATCGAATCGTGTGGCGCCGACCCAGGAAGGCCGACCCGCAGCAGGTGGCCTTGCGATCGGCGTGCTGGACGCGTTGAAGGAAACCGGCGGAGTCTGGTTTGGCTGGAGCGGTGAAACGGTAAGCGAGCCGTCCGCGCCGGTGATCGAAAAGCAGGGCAATGTGACGTACGCGACGGTGGGTCTCACCAAGCGCGACTATGACCAGTACTATCGCGGCTTTTCCAACGCGACACTGTGGCCGACGTTCCACTATCGCAATGACCTGTCGCGCTACGACCGGCAGGAGTACGCGGGTTATCAGCGTGTCAACGCGACGCTCGCGAAGCAGCTCAAGGAACTGCTCAAACCCGATGACATCATCTGGGTGCACGACTATCACCTTCTGCCGTTCGCGCGCTGCCTGCGCGAACTCGGCGTGAAGAATCCCATCGGCTTCTTTCTGCATATTCCGTTTCCGGTGCCGGAAGTACTCCGTACGATTCCGCCGCACGAGGAATTGGTCAAGGCGATGTGCAGCTACGACGTGGTCGGTTTCCAGACCGAAGCTGACCGTCAGTCGTTCGTCGACTTTATCGAGCGCGGCCAGCACGGCACCTCGAGCGAAGACGGCATGATGCACGCCTACAACCGTTTCCTGAAAGTGGCCGCGTACCCGATCGGCATCTATCCGGACGCGATCGCTAAGGCCGCCGACCAGTTCACCGACCGCAAGCCGGTGCGCAGCCTGCGTGACGGCATGCGCGGGCGCAAGCTGATCATGAGCGTCGACCGGCTCGATTATTCGAAAGGTCTGGTGGAGCGCTTCCAGGCATTCGAACGGCTGCTGCTGAATGCGCCGGGCTGGCACGGACGCGTCTCGCTGGTGCAAATCGCGCCGCCGACACGCGCGGATGTGCAGACGTATCAGCGCATTCGTCAGACGCTGGAGGGCGAAGCCGGCCGCATCAATGGCCGTTTCGCGCAACTCGACTGGACGCCGATTCAATACCTGAACCGCAAGTACGAGCGCAATCTGCTGATGGCGCTGTTCCGCCAATCGCAAGTCGGCTATGTGACGCCGCTGCGCGACGGGATGAATCTGGTCGCGAAAGAGTACGTCGCATCGCAGGATCCGGCCGATCCGGGCGTACTCGTTTTGTCGCAATTTGCGGGCGCGGCCGAGCAATTGCCGGGGGCGCTGGTCGTCAATCCGTTCGATCTGTCGCAGATGGCCGAGGCGCTGGAGCGCGCGCTGTCGATGCCGCTCGCCGAGCGTCAGGCGCGTCACGCGGACATGATGGCGCCGATGCGCGAGAACAATCTGTCGGTCTGGCGCGATACGTTCCTGGGCGATCTGCGCAACGTTGCGACCGCCTCTTCAGTAACGGCCAAAGCGGTAAAGCTCGCTGACGTGACGGCATCGTCGTCATAGTTGTATTAGCGGCGGCGCTGGGGCCTTCAGGAACCGCGCGTGCTGGTCACGTCGAACTGTTTGGGCAAGGATGATGAAGCATTGAGGAAGGGCGCGAACCGCAATATGCGATTCGCGCCCTTGTTGTATCCGGCGTTAGGCGGATAACCCGAGCAGGCGGGTCACGCGCTTAGGCCTGCAACCGTAGTCAGGCTCCGATCGGCTTGCATCGATGCCTGCAACGCACTCACGCCGCCTGCACGTTCACGCGCTGCCTCACGCGCATCATGCTGACCACGGCGGCGACCGCCGAAAAGCAGGCTGCCACATACAGCGTGATGGTCGGCCCATTCTGCGGCGCGATGCCGAAGATCAGCGCGACCAGCGCCGCGCCGAGCGTCTGTCCGGTCAGGCGCGCAGTGCCGAGCATGCCGCTCGCACCGCCGCTGCGCTCACGCGGCGCGGCGGACAACATGGTCCGATTGTTCGGCGACTGGAAGATCCCGAAGCCCGCGCCGCACAGCGCCATGCGCCACGCGATCTGCATGGGCTCGGGATGCGCACCGAGCGTGGCGAGCAGCAGCAGGCCCACCGTCATCGTCACGAGTCCGACGCCGCCCAGCCAACCAGACGACACCTTGTCCGACAGCACGCCGGCAATCGGCGCGGCGATGATGATCACTGCCGGCCACGGCGTCATCAGCAAACCGGTTTCCACCTGCGACAAACCCAGCGTGTCCTGCAACAGAAACGGCAATGACACGAAGGCCAGCATCTGCGCGCAGAACGAACACACCGAGGTGCCGATCGACAGCGCGAACACCGGAATCCTCAGCAAGTCGATCGGCAGCAGCGGCGCGGGTTGAGTCAACTGACGGCGCACGAAGAAGTAGCCGATCACAACCGCAACGAGCGCCTCGGCGACGACCCAGCGGATGTGCTCGCCGTGACCGAGGCCGTCGATTGCAAAGATCAGCAGGCCGAACACGAACGCGTTCATCACCGCGCTCAGATAGTCGTACGGAGACTCGTGGCCGGGATTCATCGGCAGCGCCTTGAAGCCGCCGACAATCGCCGCGATCCCGATCGGCACATTAATCGCGAACAGCCAGGGCCACGAGGCGATGGCGAGCACGCCGGAGGCGACCGTCGGCCCGACCGCGGACGATATCGCCACGACCATCGCGTTGATCGCAACGCCGCGTCCAAGCTGCGTGGGCGGATAGATCATGCGCACGAGCGCCGTGTTCACGCTCATGACGCCCGCTGCACCGAAGCCCTGGACCACGCGGGCGAGTGCGAGCGTCGGCAGCGAGGTGGACAACGCGCAACCGAACGATGCCACCGTGAACAGGATCAGCCCCGCCAGATAGATACGCCGGTAGCCGATGCGATCGCCGAGCGACGCAAGCGGCAGCAGTGAGATGGTGATGGCGAGCTGGTACGCGTTGACGACCCAGATCGAGCCGGCCGCGCTTGCATGCAGATTGCGCGCGATGGTCGGCAGCGCCACGTTGGCGATCGCGCTGTCGAGCACCGCCAGCGTGAGGGCGAGGGCGATAACCAGCATCGCCCAATAGCGTTGCGGAATCGGCAAGCCTTGTTCGGTGCTGTCCGCGAGCGGCGTGCCGGCGGCGAGTGGAGCGACGGAGGCGGCATCGGCCGGCTTCGAACCGTCCTTGCGCGATGGTTGTGCTTGCATCGTTCTTTTGATTTGGAATGGGGCGGCGCATCGATCCTGAGATGAGCCACGCGCGCTGCGTGCCGCCCTGGAAAGACAGGACGCCGCACAGCGATGACGCCGGCGCTGATACAGCGCGCCGGCATCGCGTCTCGCGCGTTATTTGAGTTCGTACAGACCGGTGTGGGTGGTCGAGTCGAGTTCGTTCAGATGCGTCATGAAGCGCGCAACCGCGTTGGTGGTCTCCGCATTGATCGGCAGATGCGGCACCTTCAGCGCGTGCAGGCGGAAGATGTAGCGATGCGTCTTGTCGCCACGCGGCGGCGCCGCGCCACCGAAGCCGACCGTGCCGTAGTCGTTGCGCAATTGCAGCGCGCCCTGCGGCAGCAGTGAGCCATCGGTTTTGCCGGCGTTGCGCGGCAGCGATCGGGCATCAGCCGGAATGTTGACGACGACCCAGTGCCAGAAGCCGCTGCCGGTAGGCGCGTCCGGATCGTGAACCGTGAGTGCGAAGCTTTGGGTATCGGCCGGCGGGGCATCCCACTGCAACGCGGGCGAAATATTCTCGCCGTCTACGCCGAAGGCCTTGTCGTGGTATTCGTGGGCTTTCGGCATAAAGCCGTTGGTAGGGAAATCGTCGGACCAGAGACGGAAATCAGCCATCGTGTGCCTCCCTTCTTGGTGGTTCTGGGATGGTCGGAGCGTGCTGTTTTTGCTATCGGCTTGCCATTGAACTGCCGGCGAGTTGCTGCCTGATTTCTGCAGCATCGGCACGCAAAAAATGCTCCGAGCTAGCCAATCGAGTGTATCACCAGCAGCTCTGGAGTTCCCTTCAGCCGGGCAGGCTACAAGCAGCTTTCAGCCGCGTTCCTCGAAGCTCGGCGCGTCGCTCTTCAACCACTCGACGAGCCGCTGCAACACGCCCTCGATATCGCGATTCGCGCCACGCAAAGCGCATTCCCATACCACTCCGACACGCCAGCCGCTCGCAAGCAGCGCCGCGCGAACTTTCTCGTCATTACTACGATTGCGGCCGATCTTGTCGCGCCAGAACTCGGGCCGGGTTTGCGGCCATTTGAACAGATGGCAATCGTGACCGTGCCAGAAACAGCCGTGCACCAGCACGACGGCGCGATAGCGCGGCAGCACGATATCCGGCCGGCCCGGCAGATCGCGCGCGTCTAAACGGAAACGAAAACCCCGGCCATGCAGCAGGCTGCGGATCAGGATTTCCGGCTTCGTATTGCGGCCGCGAATGCCGGACATCATCCGGCTACGCGTTGCGCTGTCGACGATATCGACCATCGTTAGCGTCTGGCTAGCGGATCGGGGCGCTCAGGAATAGAGCGAAAGGGCTTGCTTCGAACCATTGTGCGTCTCCACGGCGAGCAGGGTTTGCACATGCGGCAGCATGATGCGCGCCACTTCCCGCATCACCGGCATGACGACACTGTTGCCGAATTGCCGGTAAGCCTGCGTGTCGCTGACCGGAATCCTGAAGGTGTCGGGGAAGCCCATCAGCCGCGCACATTCACGCGGCGTGAGGCGCCGCGGCCGCAACTGCTCGCCCTGATAGACCAGAATCTCCGAGCCGTCCTTGTGATAACGCGCCGAGAGTGTGCGCGTGACGCTGTCGGGATAAGCCATGCCGAAGCCAAAGCCATTGCCCGCCGCGCGATGCTTCGCCGCGTAGTTTTGCAGATAGGTCCAGAGATTCGGGGTGAGCGTGTACTTCGGTTGCACGCGTTTGCTCGTGTGGTCGAAGAATCGATCATGGTCCCACGGCAGCACCGGTTCGCTGCCGTCTGTGCGATGCAGGATCGAACCAAGGCGCGGACCGCTTTCCGGTAGACGCAGATCGTCCCAGGAAAACGACGTCTTGCCGCGAAAGCCGACGATGATGATGCGCTCCCGATGCTGCGGCGTGAAATGCTGGCCGTCGACGACGCGGTAATGCACCTCGTAGCCCAGCTCGTCGCGCAGGGTCTGCAGGATCACGTCGAAGGTGCGGCCTTTGTCGTGCGAGAGCAGATTCTTCACGTTCTCCAGCAGGAATGCGGCGGGGCGCTTTGCCGCGATGATTCGCGCGACGTCGAAAAACAGCGTGCCCTGCGTCGTGCATTCGAAGCCGTGCGGGCGGCCCAGCGCGTTTTTCTTGCTGACGCCGGCAATCGAGAACGGCTGGCACGGAAAGCCGCCGAGCAGCACGTCGTGGCTAGGCACGTCTTCGGCGGGAAAGGAGACGATGTCGCCGATCAGCGCGTGGTCGCTGCCGGCAGGGTAGTTCTCGCGATAGGTCTTGGTGGAGAAATCGTTCCACTCGCTCGTGAAGACGCAGTCGCCGCCGTGCGCCTCGAAACCCATGCGAATGCCGCCGATGCCGGCAAACAGATCGATGAAGCGGAATTGAGCGTCGCCGGGGGCCGAGCCGGCCTTCGTCCGGCCGCTGCTGTGCAGCAGATCGCGCAAGGCCGGTTCGAGCATCGACGGACACGGTGTTTCGCCTTTTTCCCAGCGACGTACCGTCTTGATGTCCTTACCGACGTGCGCGGCGATTTCGCGTTGGGTGAAGCGGGCGCGCGCCTGTCTGAGCAGGTCGAGCGGTGCGGCGAGGGTCACGGATGTCCTTGCTGGGAATTTTTGCGGACATTATGACCTAAGGTCGTCCCTTTTTCCTATTTTCACTGAGTGTGAGCAGAAAATTTCTGGTCGCACGAAGACCGTTTTGTCTAAATGCGAATGTCACAGTTGGACGTGTAGGCTTACAGCGTGACGCGAAATCCCCGCGTTGCGACGTGTTCAGGCCGCGACAGGGTTCGCGGCCTTTTTTTAGCTGGGTTTTAGCGGGGAAGAGTAGGGCTGACCGGCGCGGAAGACCGGCCATCAAGACTTGCAGCGCGTCAGATCAGATATGACGGCTGCCGGCGATGTGCAAGGGCTGGAACGGGGCGGAGCTTGCCGCGGCCGGCCCCATCCATACGGGCGGGGGTTCGGCTTCGAACTGGTCCAATTGCAGCAGGAGGCTGTCGACCGCGCACAGTTGCGCGTGGGACAGATTGCCGGTGTCCAGCAATTGGTACAGACGCTTGCGCCAGTAGGTCACCGGCAGAATCGGTCCACCCAGATCGCCTTGTAAAGACGGTCGCATCACGCGCCCGATATGCGCGATATCCTGGTCGACCAGCGCCGCCTGGGATGACCCCGTCAGCGTAATGAGTGTGCGTTCCATAGCCCCTCCATGGCACCTTTACGGCAGGTCGCGGCAGGACTTTAGGGCTTTTTTGAAATATTTTTCGCGGCTGACTTCATCAGCAAAACCGGTTGGTGGCGGCGCGGGCACACCCGTTGCTGAATCGGGATACTGGCGTAATGACGCGCCGGCATTCCAGATATCGGAGCCAAATATGAACAAGGACCAAGTAAAGGGTGTGGGCGAGCAGATCAAGGGCAAGGTCAACGAAGCCGTCGGCAAAGCCACCAACAACCCCGGTAAGGAACTTAAGGGCGACCTCCAACAAGGCGCCGGCAAGGTGCAGAAGGCCTACGGCGATGCTAAGGAAGACGCCAAGGACAATGCAAAGCGCAACGCGCCGTAATTCGGCTCGCGGTGCTGTTTGACGGGGAAAGGCGCTTCGGCGTCTTTTTCTGTTTTTACGGGCAGGGTTGCCGTGCATTGGCTGTTGGACGTTAGTGCTTTTCCGCCAGACGCAGGGTGCGACGCCGTTTTGGCCTGGGAGTAACCCGGGTTCGGCGCCGTGGGCGCTCCGCACACTGTTCGCGGCCTTTAGACTTGGCGCATCCAACACGTAGGAGGCGCCTATGACACCCGAAAAAGTGCTTTCGATGTTCGAACGGCAGTACCTCGAGGGCAAGACGCCCGTCGACCTCGAAACCCTCTGTGCGAGTTTCGCCACGTGGCTGGCGGCGACGTGGGACCAACACGATGGCGAGCAGAAGACGCTGTTGCTGACGATCGGCGCGGCCTTGTGGCGCGAAGGGTATAACCTGCGCGCCGGTACTGCTACCAAGGATTTGTGGTGAGCCTGAGTGCCTTTGTGCGGTTGGGCGGTGGGGAAACGCGTCGCGCGGCAATGTTTGCGTTGGGGTGATTCGAGGCGAGCCGCACTGCGGCGCTCACGCACGCGTTCTGCCGAGTCGGTTTATATTTGGCGGTCGCGTGATCGGGTCTCTGTTTTCGGCCTTCCGGCTGATCGCTGATTCCCGATTCCCATTTTCAGCCGCAGCTTTCGCCACAAGGGTTACATCATCACCATGACCGATCTCTCCGCCTTCCCGATCACGAAGAAATGGCCTGCCGAGCATCCGGACCGGATTCAGCTGTATTCGCTGCCGACACCCAATGGCGTGAAAGTGTCGATCATGCTCGAAGAGACCGGATTGCCGTATGAGCCGCACCTTGTGCGCTTCGATACGAACGACCAGATGTCGGCGGAGTTTCTGTCGCTGAATCCGAACAACAAGATTCCGGCGATCATCGATCCGAACGGCCCGGACGGCAAACCGCTGCCGTTGTTCGAATCCGGCGCGATTCTGATTTACCTGGCGGACAAGGCAGGCAAATTCATTCCGCAGGATGCCGCTGGCCGTTATGAGGCGATCCAGTGGGTGATGTTCCAGATGGGCGGCATCGGCCCGATGTTTGGCCAGGTGGGTTTCTTCCACAAGTTCGCCGGCAAGGAATACGAAGACAAACGCCCGCGCGATCGTTATATCGGTGAGTCGAAGCGGCTGCTGGCGGTGCTGGATCAGCGGCTTGAGGGACGCGACTGGATCCTGGGTGACCAGTACTCGATCGCTGATATCGCGACTTTCCCCTGGGTGCGTAATATGGTCGGGTTCTACGAAGCTGGGGATCTGGTCGGGATTGACGAGTTTTCGAATGTGAAGCGCGTGCTGGCGGCGTTTGTTGCGCGTCCGGCAGTGGCTAGGGGATTGGATATTCCGAAGCGGCCTGCGTGATGGGGGGAGGGTGGGTTGTGCTGTGCTGTGATGTGATGGCAAGCGCGACCCAAGGGCGATCAGGGTAGCTCGGCCGGGTTGCCACCCATTGCTCGGTAAAGGTCGCGCACGAACTCCTCGCTGACGACGTTCCACTCAGGTGAGGCGTAGAGAACGTCTTCTGGATTCTTCTTGCCCTGCGCGTGGCGCAGGGTGCGCACGGTCAATTCGAGGGCCATCGCTTCTTCATATAGAGGATGGCCAGGGCGGAGGCGGTCGTCGTTTTCCATGCCTGATTTTCGGCGGGCGGTGGGAATACTTTAGGTGTTGGTGGGTGGTGCGGTTTTATAGGCTGCGTGGATTCTGTGGGTAGGATCAGGTGGGCACGGTCGGCACGAAAGGCGGCAGTGACGCTTAGCTTCAGCTTTTTTGTATTTGGCAGGCGTGGGTGATGACGGTTGCAAAAAAGCCCCGCCAGGCAGGGCCGAGCGGGGCTTTTTGAGGTGTCTGGATGTTGCTGTTTGGTCCCCCCGACAGGAATCGAACCTGTATCTAGCGCTTAGGAGGCACTTGTTCTATCCATTGAACTACGGGGAGATGGATATTTGCAAAGGGACGACTGGAGCCTTTACTGCTATTGGCTTCAGCCGTATCCCGTGAGCGTTTCCGGCATTTCTGCTTCTTCCTAAATGAAGCGCCGTGACAGCCTGTGAACCCCAGTTTATAGCAGCGTCTGCTACAAGTTGACCCTGTAGCGCGAAAGCGATCTTGCACTGCTACAGTTTCCGACGCGGATAAAACATGGCTTCAATCCTGCCAGCAGGCAGTCGCTGGCGTGCCCAGCTACGCAAGCGAGGGCAGAGTATAGCAAAAACGTTCAAAACGAAAGGCGCTGACGAAGCCCTGGCGCGGGACAAAGAAGTCGAGATCGACAAGGGCTAGAGCGCTGCCGACGCAGCCACTTTCATCTTGGGCGACCCGGTCAAAAAGTATCGCGAGGCACGTGCCGAATCTGGCCGCGCCATGACGCCGAAATCGCTCGAGCATTCGATCCTGCCGCGCCCGGATGATGCGTTCGAAGGTCACTTAGCCACACGCCTCACGATGCGTCGCCGTCGTTCATCACCGGTCGCCTTAGCTTTCCAACCAAAGATTGGTCGATCATCCATCACGGCCGGCCACGGCTGCGATTTCAGGTGAACGCCGGCTGGCTCCTGACGCTTGGCCGTTCCCGCATTCTCGCGTACCAGGCTAGAAGGGCTTCGCACTCCGCAGGCACGGGCAGTTCCACGATCGACGCAAAGACCAGGCCGCCAATGAGCGTGATGTCGGCCATCGAGAAGGCATCGCCAGCGACAAACGGCTGTTTTTTCAGAACGCCATTGAAGTAGCGCATGCCCCTCAAGGCTTTGTCGCGCTGACGAAACCCCCATTCGGAGTTCTGATAGAGCTCGACCTTGGGCCCAAGCCCTGGCGTGGCATGGTGGAAATAGACACTGATCGCATCGAGCAACTCCTGCTCGGCGCGCTTGCTCATCATGTGGATCACGCCCTTTTCGAGCGGTGTCCTGCCGGTCAGCGTGGGTGCGTCATCGAGCGTATCGAGGTATTCGGTAATGGCGGTGCATTCGGCGATGCAGGTTCCGTCGTTGAGTTCGAGGACCGGCAGCGTGCCCGAGTAGTTTTTCTCGGCGATGAACTCGGGCCTTTTGTGCTCCCCCTCGTAAAGATCGACCATCACGAACTCGACGCGCGATTGCAGATTTTTCTCAGCCAGGGCGATACGGACGCGTGTCGGATAAGGTCCTTTGGGGAAATCGTAAATCGTCATGATCGGGAGTGCGGTTACGTCAAAATTAATGGTGCTGGAAGTCATGCTTGCCTCGCTGTGCGCTCTGTTACATGGGATCGGACAATATAGGGAGGTATTGCCCACGACGACTACCTAACGTTCGTTAGGTTTACAGTAGAGGCTATACTTCCCTGTGTCAACAGTCATTCCAGTTTGCGGAGGCGGTAGTAGTGAAGAACGACTCAGGCTTGACGTCCAGGGAGCGAATCCTGGTGGCTGCCACAAAGATTGCGCAGGCGCACGGCTATGGCGGCTTGAATTATCGTGATCTCGCTGAGGACGTCGGCATCAAGGCTGCGAGCATCTACCATCACTTCGCAAGCAAGGCCGATCTCGGCGCAGCGGTGGCGAGGCGTTATTGGGAGGAATCAGCAGCTACCCTGGATGCGCTTTTGGCCGAATCCGCGGATCCGATCGACTGCCTGCGCCACTATCCCGATACGTTTCGCAAGGCGCTTGAGAGTGGCAATCGCATATGCCTTTGCAGCTTTATGGCCGCGGAATCTGATGACCTGCCGGAAACGGTGACGAAAGAGGTCCAGACCTTTGCCGATGTGAATGTTGCGTGGCTGAGCCGGGTGCTATCCGCCGCGGCCGTGGTCAGTTCTGAGGATAGCGAACGGCGTGCTCGCGCCATCTTCGCCGCCGTCGCTGGCGCTCAGCTCATTGCCAGGAGTCGCTCGGATATTTCTCTCTATGACGGGCTGATTGAAAGCTATCGCGTTGCTGGTCTTCTGCCGGCATAGCAGTAGTGAGGAACTCGGTCTACGCGGACTCACGTATCGGCGAAGTACGAACGGCCGCTGTTTCGCGGGGAACGGACCGACGAACCTCGGATAAGGCGTCATCGCCAATGTCGCTTCCTGGCCGATAGTCATCGAATGAACGCGTGCGAGCCGTGACTGTGTAACAGTCGGCTGATGTTCCAGGAGGGGAAGTTTCGCGTGCTACGGATTCGCTGCAGCAACGGTAGCAATCGATATCTGACGGGCGTTGCGCCTGTCATTCCATCCGCCTGAACTTCGGGGAGAGGACCAAACCAAAACAACCGCTGCAAACCCCGTCCCACAAAGCAAACGGCCCAGCGGGCATCACCCACTGGGCCGCGCGAACCGCCCGACGCACTGCACCAAGCAGCGCACCCCCGGCTCAATCGAGTTCGCTCAGAATTCCACCACCGCGAACTCCGCCTTGCCTACATCGCACAGCGGGCAGCGCCAGTCGTCCGGAATCGCGGCGAAGCGCGTGCCCGGGGCGATACCTTCTTCGGGAAGGCCTTCTTCTTCGTTGTAGATCCAGCCGCAAATCAGGCAGACCCAGCT
Organism: Paraburkholderia sediminicola; assembly: GCF_902859805.1. Classification (GTDB taxonomy): domain Bacteria; phylum Pseudomonadota; class Gammaproteobacteria; order Burkholderiales; family Burkholderiaceae; genus Paraburkholderia; species Paraburkholderia sediminicola. The sequence continues at coordinate 276,137 of NZ_CADIKC010000007.1, forward strand.
CTTATATTCAATCAGTTCAATTACTTCGCTCACGACGTACTCTTCTTTGGTTCGGTGCATTGATCCGCCCAGTCTGCCCCTTTTTTGGGCATGGCGGCGACCTGCAATATTACCGGAATTTGTCAATTGGACAGATATTTACCCATGCGGCATCGCCGCAAAGTGCCTGACACATGTCCGGGCCCGCGTGACGGACCCGTCATACACAACGTGTATGCTTTGATCCGCAGCCAGTGGTTTGGACAGGCGCGCCGGGCGCCTGACATGCATTGCGACGATCGGTCTCAGGTCACAGGAGCCGCGATCGATGCCCGCATGGCCCGCGCATGACTCTTGTTTCCCAAAAAGGAGAAAAACGATGTTCAAAAACAAATGGTTGGCCGGAACTGTACTGGCCGGGTTGCTCGCGGTATCGGGCGCGGCTCAGGCCGCAGGCGTGTCTTTCGTGCAACCGGCGGACGGCGCGACTGTCACCAATCCGGTGCACGTGGTGTTCGGTGTCGACGGCATGAAGATCGCGCCGGCCGGCACGATGACGGAAGGCACGGGCCATCATCATCTGCTGATCGACGGTAAGCCGCTTCCCAAGGGCGAAGTGATTCCCGCCACCGACAAATCGCTTCACTTCGGCAAAGGCCAGACCGAAACCGATCTGACGCTGCCGCCGGGCGACCATACGCTGACGCTGCAATTCGGCGACGGCGCGCATCGTTCGTATGGCCCCGAAATGAGCAAAACCATCACGGTGCACGTGAAGTAACGTGACGAGTGAGGCGGCTGGACGTGCGCGAGCACCGTCCGGCCGCATTTTTCTGTTTTGTCTCCTAGCGTGCGCAGGGCTTGAACGCAGTCGAAACCGGTCTGCATAGGACTTGCGTACGGTTCATCCCCATTCCGCAAGCCGGTCATTCGGCCTATCTCTTCCGGCAGACAGGCACCCGCCCGCGCGCCCGGTACAATGAGCAGTTCCGACTCATCGCTGTCTTCTCCAATTCTCCATGTCGCTTTACACCATTACCGGGGCCCAACTGGCGTTCGGTCACGTCGCGTTGCTCGATCGCGCGGATTTCTCTCTCGAAGCGGGCGAGCGCGTTGGGCTGATCGGCCGTAACGGCGCGGGCAAGTCGTCGCTGCTGAAAATCGTCGCCGATCTGACCAAGCCGGACGACGGCCTCGTCACGCGCCAGCAGGGCCTGACCTCGGTCTACGTGCCGCAAGAGCCGGAGTTCGATACGGACGACACGGTGTTCGAAGCGGTCGCCGCCGGTCTGACCCACGCCCGCGAGCTGCTGGATCAATACGACGCGGTCGCCAATCAACTCGCCGACGAGCAGGATGGCGCAGAGCACGACGCGCTGATGTCGCGCATGAACACGCTGCAATCGGCGCTCGACCATTCGGACGCCTGGAACTGGAGCACGCGCGTGGCCACCACGCTGCAGCAGATTGGTCTGAATGGCGAGGCGCGGGTCGGTTCGCTGTCGGGCGGGATGCAAAAGCGCGTTGCGCTCGCGCGTGCGCTGGTCGTGCAGCCGGACGTGCTGCTGCTCGACGAGCCGACCAACCACCTCGACTTCGACGGCATCCGGTGGCTGGAGGAGTTGCTGGTCTCGTTGCGCGCGGGTCTGCTGTTCATCACTCACGATCGCGCGTTTCTCGACCGTGTCGCCACGCGCATCGTCGAACTGGATCGCGGACGTCTGCTGTCGTATCCGGGTAATTTCAGCGCGTATCAGACACGGAAGGCGCAGCAGCTTGAAGTCGAGCAGGTAGAAGCGGCCAAGTTCGACAAGCTGCTTGCCCAGGAAGAAGTGTGGATTCGCAAGGGCGTGGAAGCGCGTCGTACGCGCAGCGTCGGCCGGATCGCGCGGCTCGTGCAGATGCGTAATGAGCGCGCCGAGCGCCGCAACGTGCAGGGCAACGTCAAACTCGACGTAGGCCAGGGTGAGAAGTCCGGCAAGATCGTCGCCGAGCTGACCGACGTCACCAAGCGCTACGGTTCGCGCACGGTGGTGGATACCTTTACGGCCACGGTGATGCGCGGCGACAAGATCGGCTTTGTCGGTCCGAACGGTGCGGGCAAGACCACGCTGCTGAAAATGATCCTCGGCGAATTGCCGCCGGACGAAGGCACGGTGCGCGTCGGCACCAATCTGCAGGTTGCTTACTTCGACCAGATGCGCGCGCAGCTCGATCTGGACAAGAGCCTCGCCGATACGATCAGCCCGGGTAGCGAATGGGTGGAAGTCAACGGCCAGAAGAAGCACGTCATGAGCTATCTCGGCGACTTCCTGTTCGCGCCGGAACGCGCCCGTTCGCCGGTCAAGTCGCTGTCGGGCGGCGAGCGCAATCGCTTGCTGCTGGCGCGTCTGTTCGCGCGGCCGGCCAACGTGCTGGTGCTCGACGAACCGACCAACGACCTCGACATCCCGACGCTCGAACTGCTCGAAGAACTGCTCACCGAATACGACGGCACGGTGCTGCTGGTCAGCCACGATCGCGCGTTTCTCGATAACGTCGCGACCTCGGTGATCGCGTCGGAAGGCGGCGGCAAGTGGCGCGAGTACGTCGGCGGCTTTACAGACTGGCAGATTCAGCGCGACCGTTCGCAACAGATGGCGCAGGACGCACAGAAAGAAGCGGCCAAAGAAGTGGCGTCGAAGGACAGCGGCGCAAGCGGCGCGGGCCGCAATACGCAGCGCGCGGCCAAGCTGTCGTTCAAGGATCAGCGCGAACTCGAGGCGTTGCCGGCGAAAATCGCCGCGCTCGAAGCGGAGCAGAAAACCATCGGCGCCCAACTCGAAGACGGTTCGGTGTTCGCGAAAGACGCCCAGGAAGGCACGCGCCTGACCGAGCGCTACGCCGCGATCGATGAGGAACTGCTGATCGCGCTGGAACGCTGGGACGAGCTGGAAAACAAGCGCAAGTGATACACGGGGGCGGCGTGATCCGAGGTCGCGCCGAATTCATGCAGAGAGCGGGGGGCGTGGCTGCGCAGCGGGCCCGTCGCAGTTTTTTCACGGTCCCGTAGCGGTCTCATCGCGGTCGCATAATTGGTCGAAGCCGCGCGCCGCCCCTTATCTAAACGGCCAATCCTGCATCACGTGAATTGCCGCCCGTATCGAAATCAGTAAAATACCCCGCGAACAGGCTTCCCCCGGCGTTCGCACCGGCAGGCCGTTGCCGGGCTGTGGAGCCCGCACCGAGCCGCCGTCGAGCGCGCCCATGGGAAGCCAGGCGATAAAACACGTTGCCCGCGCTGCGGGCACCCCACCTAACCCCGTTGTTTCGTTTCGCTTTTTTTGAAAACTCAACGCATTGTCCACGGACTTATGAACAGGACCTGTGGACAACGATGAACCGACGCACCCGAGTCAACCATGTCTACGAAAAAGCCAAACGCCGCGTATAGCGAAGCGTCGATCAAGGTGTTGAAGGGCCTGGAGCCGGTCAAGCAACGGCCCGGGATGTACACCCGCACCGAAAATCCGCTGCACATCATTCAGGAAGTTATCGACAACGCGTCGGACGAAGCCCTCGGCGGCTACGGCCGGCAAATCACCGTCACGCTGCACGCCGACCATTCGGTTTCGGTCGAAGACGATGGCCGCGGCATTCCGTTCGGCCTGCATCCGGACGAAGGCGTGCCGGTCGTCGAAATCGTTTTCACGCGCCTGCACGCGGGCGGCAAGTTCGATAAAGCCGCTGGCGGCGCCTACACATTCTCGGGCGGCCTGCACGGCGTCGGCGTGTCGGTTACCAACGCGCTGTCCACTCGCCTCGACGTCACCGTGTGGCGCGACGGCAAAATCGCCGATCTGAGTTTCGCCAACGGCGACGTCGCCAAACAACTCGAAGTCCGCCCCGCAGCCAAAGGCGACAAGAAGTCCGGCACGCGTGTCACCGCGTGGGCTAATCCGAAATACTTCGATTCGCCGAATCTGCCGCTCGGTGAACTGCAGCGTCTGCTGCGCTCGAAAGCGGTGCTGTTGCCGGGCGTCGAAGTTACGCTGATCAACGAGAAAACCGGCGAGACGCAGACCTGGAAATACGAAGACGGTCTGCGCGGTTATCTGCTCGAAGGCATGAACGGCAGCGATCTGCTGATTCCGCTCTTCGAAGGCGAGCGTTATGTCGAAAACTCGCGCGCGAGCGAAGAGACGTTTGCCGAAGGCGAGGGCGCGACGTGGGTCGTCGCGTGGAGCGAAGAAGGTACGCTCATGCGCGAGTCGTACGTCAATCTGATTCCGACGCCCGCGGGCGGCACACACGAATCCGGTTTGCGCGACGGTCTGTTCCAGGCAGTGAAGAGCTTTGTCGAGTTGCACAACCTGCAGCCGAAGGGTGTGAAGCTGCTGGCGGAAGACGTGTTCGCACGCGTGTCGTTCGTGCTCTCGGCGAAGGTGCTCGATCCGCAATTCCAAGGTCAGATCAAGGAGCGCCTGAATAGCCGCGATGCGGTGAAGCTGGTGTCGTCGTTCTCGCGGCCGGCGTTGGAGTTGTGGCTGAATCAGCACGTCGAGCACGGCAAGAAGCTCGCCGACCTCGTCATCAAACAGGCCCAGGCGCGTACGCGCGCCGGCCAGAAGGTCGAGAAGCGCAAGAGCTCGGGCGTGGCCGTGCTGCCGGGCAAGCTGACCGATTGCGAATCGACGGAAATCGGCCGCAATGAACTCTTCCTCGTCGAGGGTGACTCGGCGGGCGGTTCGGCGAAAATGGGCCGCGACAAGGAATATCAAGCGATCCTGCCGCTGCGCGGCAAGGTGCTGAACACGTGGGAAACCGAGCGCGACCGGCTGTTCGCTAATAACGAAGTGCATGACATTTCGGTGGCGATCGGCGTCGATCCGCACAGCCCGGACGACAAGGTCGATCTGTCGAATCTGCGCTACGGCAAGATCTGCATCTTGTCGGACGCTGATGTCGACGGTTCGCACATCCAGGTGTTGCTGCTTACGCTGTTCTTCAAGCATTTCCCGCAGCTGATCGAACGTGGGCATGTGTGCGTGGCGCGTCCGCCGCTGTTCCGGGTCGATGCACCCGCGCGCGGCAAGAAGCCGGCGCAGAAGCTCTACGCGCTCGACGAAGGCGAACTCGAAGCAATCCTCGACAAGCTGCGCAAAGACGGTGTACGCGACACGCAATGGTCCATCAGTCGCTTCAAAGGCCTCGGTGAAATGAGCGCAGAGCAGTTGTGGGACACCACGATGAACCCTGATACGCGGCGCCTGACGCCGGTGGCGCTCGGCGAACTCGACTACGACGCCACGGTGGCGCGTATGACGATGCTGATGGGCAAGGGCGAAGCGGCGTCGCGGCGCAGCTGGCTGGAAGAAAAGGGCAACGAAGTAGAAGCGGATATCTGAGCGAGCGTTCTTAACAACGCTCTGCCTTCGCACGAAACTTCAAGCCAAACACGGATACGGAATCTAGATGGACGACGATAACACTCTCGACCTTTTCACCGAGCCGCCGCCCCCGGAAGGCGACTTCCTGACGCTCGGCAACTACGCGGAACGCCAGTACCTCGACTACGCGGTGAGCGTGGTCAAGGGGCGCGCGCTGCCTGACGTGTGCGACGGCCAGAAGCCGGTGCAACGCCGCATCCTGTTCGCCATGAACGACATGGGCCTCGGCGACAACGCCAAGCCCGTCAAGTCGGCGCGCGTGGTCGGCGACGTACTGGGTAAATACCACCCACACGGCGACCAGTCGGCGTACGACGCACTGGTGCGTCTCGCGCAAGACTTTTCGATGCGCTATCCGCTGATCGACGGCCAGGGCAACTTCGGTTCGCGCGACGGCGACGGCGCAGCGGCCATGCGGTACACCGAAGCGCGCCTGACGCCGATCGCGAAGCTGCTGCTCGATGAGATCGACCAGGGCACGGTCGACTTCATGAAGAACTACGACGGCGAGTTCGAAGAGCCGAGGCTGTTGCCCGCGCGCTTGCCGTTCGTGCTGCTGAACGGCGCGTCCGGCATTGCAGTGGGTCTCGCCACGGAAATCCCGTCGCACAATCTGCGCGAAGTCGCAGCGGCTGCGGTGGCGATGATCCGTAATCCGAAGATCGAACACGCCGAGTTGATGCAGCACGTCGTCGGGCCGGACTTCCCGGGCGGCGGCCAGATTATTTCGAGCGACGCCGAGATTTCCGCAGCCTACGAAAGCGGCCGCGGCAGCCTGAAGGTGCGCGCTCGCTGGAAGATCGAGGAGCTCGCGCGCGGTCAGTGGCAGCTCGTGATCACCGAACTGCCGCCGAACACGGCCGCGCAGAAGGTGCTCGAAGAAATCGAAGAGCAGACCAATCCGAAGATCAAACTCGGCAAGAAGGCGCTCACGCCCGAACAGTTGCAGACCAAGCAGACCATGCTCGCGCTACTCGACGCCGTGCGCGACGAGTCGGGCCGGGACTCGCCGGTGCGTCTCGTGTTCGAACCGAAGTCGAGCCGTATCGACCAGACTGATTTCGTCAACACGCTGCTCGCGCATACGAGCCTCGAATCAAACGCGTCGCTCAATATGGTGATGGTGGGCGGCGATGGCCGGCCGCGTCAGAAGGGCTTGAGCGAGATCATCCACGAGTGGATCGCGTTCCGCTTCGCGACGGTTACGCGCCGCACGCGTCATCGCTTGAGCAAGGTCGACGACCGGATCCATATTCTTGAAGGCCGGATGATCGTCTTTTTGAATATCGACGAAGTCATCCGCATCATCCGCGAATCGGATGAGCCGAAAGTCGCGTTGATGGCTGCGTTCGGCTTGTCGGACCGGCAGACCGAAGACATTCTCGAAATCCGCTTGCGTCAGTTGGCGCGACTCGAGAAGATCAAGATCGAGAAGGAACTGTCCGAACTGCGCGACGAGAAGGCCAAGCTCGAAGAACTGCTCGGCAGCGAATCTGCGATGAAGCGTCTGCTCATCAAGGAAATCGAAGGCGATGCGAAGCAATACGGCGACGAGCGCCGCACGCTGATCCAGCAGGAAAAACGCGCGACGTTTGAAGCGCGCGTGGTCGACGAGCCGGTGACGGTGGTGGTGTCGCAGAAGGGCTGGGTCCGTGCGCTGAAGGGCCACGGTCTGGATGTGGCCGGCTTCACGTTCAAGGCCGGCGACGGGCTCTATGCGGCGTTCCAGTGCCGCACGCCGGACACGCTGGTCGCGTGGGGCAGCAACGGTCGCGTTTATTCGGTGGCGGTTGCGATGCTGCCGGGCGGGCGAGGCGATGGCGTGCCGGTTACGTCGCTGATCGAGCTCGAGTCGGGCAGCCACCTGATGCATTACTACGCGGCGTCCGCGGATCAGGCTTTGCTGCTCGCGTCGAGCAACGGCTTCGGCTTTGTCGCCAAGGTTGGCGACATGGTGAGCCGCGTGAAGGCGGGTAAGTCGTTCATGACGATCGACGCAGGCGCCACGCCGCTCGCACCGATGCCGATGCTGCCGGATGCGACGCACATCGCATGTCTGTCTTCGGGTGGACGCCTGCTGGTGTTCGGCCTCGACGAAATGAAGACGCTTTCGGGCGGCGGACGCGGTGTCACGCTGATGGCGCTCGACGACAACGAAACGCTGGTGCAGGCGCTGTCCATCAACAAGGCGGGTGTGGTGTTGATCGGCACGCGTCGCGGCGGCCGTGTCGATGAAGAGAAGCTGAGCGGCGCTACGCTCACGCCGCACGTCGGCAAGCGGGCGCGCAAGGGGCGTGCGCCTGAGAGCAAGATGAAGCTCGACGGGATGCGTCCGGTACTCGCCGCGTAATCGTAGTAGTTAGCAGCTAGTAGATGGAAGTGGAGTAGAACCAGGCATTAACGCGGCGTGTGCTTTGGAGCACAAACAGCAACAACGTGCACCTTGAAGCACACGCCGCGCGCAGCAAAAATCCGGGGTGCAGTACCGTCGCGGTATCGGGCGCGCTGCAATAACAACTACAAAGAATGTTAAGACGCCGTCAAGCCATGGAACTGCACGCATAGCGCGCGGTCGAATGCGCTCAATAGCCGCTGCTAATATCATTCGTAATAAGCGGTGTGGCGTCGTCGGGAGAGGAAAACAACATGAACAAAGCTATCGAACTCGCGCTGTTTCTACATCTGCTCGCAGTCGCCGTGTGGGTGGGTGGGATGGTATTCGCGCATTTCTGTCTGCGCCCGGCCATTGCCGATCTTTCGCCGCAACTACGCTTGCCATTGTGGGAATCGGTGTTCAGCCGCTTCTTCAACTGGGTCGCCGCAGCCGTGCTGGTGATTCTCCTCACCGGAGGCTTCCTGCTGATGCAATTCGGCGGCGGTCACGCCACATGGCCGTTGCATGCCATGGCCGGCCTCGGCATTGTGATGATGCTGATCTTCGGGCACATTCGTTTCGCCGTGTTCCCGCGCATTCGCCGTGCGGTGCAGGCGCAGAAGTGGCCGGATGGCGCGCAGGCTGTCGGTACGATCCGGCGTCTGGTGCTGGTGAATATCGTGCTGGGCGTGGTGACGATCGGCGTCGCTGTGCTGTCGCGCGGTTTCTGACGCCCGGCTTGTCTACTGCATGGCGCCGTAGGCAAGCCACAATCCACACACGACCGCCACGGTCCCGTACACCACATACACCGGCACCTTGAGCTTTGCGAAGCACATGCCGGAGAACAGCGCCGTCACCAGATACACAGGTTTAAACGGCACATGCACCGCGATGCGCAGCACGGCAACCGCCAGAAACGCGGTGGTGACCGCGCGCAAGATCCGCATGCCGTGCTCGAAACGCGGATTGGCCTTCAACTGATGCAGATGCCGCTGCGCCAGTACGACGAGGCAGCCCGACGGCACAAAGAGCGCGAGCGTAGCAATCAGCGCGCCTGCCCAGCCATCCACCAGATAGCCGAAGAACGGCACCACATTCAACAGCGGCCCCGGCGACAACGGGGAGAGCGAAAACGCCAAGGTGAAGTCGTTATCCGACACGCCGATCGCCGGCGTGACGAACAATGTCTTAAGTACCGGCAACGCCGAGAAGCCACCGCCGAACAAGGTCATGCCCGCGCCGGCCAGCCGCGGCCATAGCAGTGCCAGTTCATAGCGATGCGGCAACGGCAGGGCGAACAACACCAGCAACACGCTCAGTGCGGCCAGCAACTGCCAGTCGCCGCGACCGATCGACACCTCGATGCGAGTATTGCGAACCGGACTGACGAACCAGCCGGTGCCGAAGGCCGCGCCGAGCATCACCACATAGGCCGCGGGACTGCGAGCATAGAAAAGCGCCACGCAACCAATTGCCGCCGCGATCCATTCGAGCTTGCCACGCACCAGCGCGCGCGTCTGTTTGTACCAGGTGATCGCGATCAGCGTGGCCAGCACCACGCTGAAGTGATTGAGCAAGGTTTGGGAAGCGGCGGCGCGCACCAGCGGCGTGCGATAGAAGATCGCGAACAATGTCATCAGCGTGAAAAAGGGCAGCACGCTCGCGACGCCCGCCACCCAGGCGCCGGCGCGTCCACGCAGCGCATGTCCCAGTTGCACGGCGACATTGCAGCCCACCGGTCCGGGCACCATCCAGGCAAGCGCGATCAGATCGGAAAACGCCACGCGCGAGAGCCGCCCCTCACGCTCCACGTAGTGGTTTTCGAGTTGCGCCATCAGCGCGAGACCGCCCCACGACAGCGCCGACAGGCCGAACACGACCCGGAACAGCGTCCATAACGGTTCCCGTTTCCCTCGCCTGGCGGCATTCTGGCTCGTGATCGACTGCATGGCGACGCGAGCCCCCGCACGCGGGCGGCCCGCCCTCTGAGATCATTGTTGTGTGTATTGGCGCGGCCCGCAGACGGCATCGCGCTCTGGCGCATTACAGCGTGAATGTAGCCGGTTTTGCGATGCCGTGGTTGGATAAGCGCGGGGCTGCGGCACTTACGCTTACAGGCTGCACGTGGCGCGCCTGTGCGTGACAGGCGCGCCACCGCCGGGCCGCATTCAGCTATTGGTGCTTGTCGTGCTGGTGCTGGACAAGCTGCGGGTGCTGTCGACATCGTGCACGGGGCGGTGCCCCTTCATGCCGCATACGCCGAAGCGTTCGAGCAGCGCAGGAATCGCTTCGACCGGCACCGGACGCGAGAACAGGAAACCCTGCGCCTCGATATGGCCGAGCGCGGCGAGCCACGCAATCTGCTCTTCGGTCTCCGTGCCTTCGACCACCACCGTGAGTCCGAGCGAACGCGCCAGGTTGACGATTGCGGTGACCATCACGCAGACACTGCGGTCGCCGGGAATCGCCTGGACGAACGAACGGTCCACCTTCAGCGTGTCGACCGAGAAGCGGTTCAGGTAGGAGAGCGACGAATAGCCTGTGCCGAAGTCGTCGAGCGCGATGCGCACGCCGAGGCGCTTCAACGCGAAGATTTTCTCCGACACGAGTTCGGGATATTCCATCATCGCCGTCTCGGTGATTTCGAGTTCGAGGCGGCGTGCGGAGATGCCGCTCTCCTCGATCGCGTGCGAGATGGTTTCGTACAGATCGCCGCGCCAGAACTGCACCGCGGAGATGTTCACCGCGAGCGAGAGCGTGTCGTAGCCCTGTTGCTGCCACAACGCCAGTTGACGGCAAGCGGTCTCGATCACGAAGTCACCGATCGGCACGATCAAACCGGTCGATTCGGCGACCGGAATGAATTCGTTCGCCGGAATCAAACCGTGTTGCGGATGGTTCCAGCGCACCAGCGCTTCGAAACCGGTGATGCAGCGGCGCGTTAGATCGATCTTCGGCTGATAGGCGAGGAACAATTGACCTTCGGCGAGCGCGACGCGCAGTTGCTGCTCCCACTTCATCAAATGGTCCGCACGGTGCGACAACTGCGGCGAATAGAACTGGTAGCAGTTCTTGCCCGCGTCTTTCGCGCTGTACATCGCGAGGTCGGCTTTTTTCAGCAGATCGATCTCGCTCTCGTTGGCGACCGAGTAGAGCGCGATACCGATGCTCGCGTGCAATACGAACGAACTGCCACGCACTTCGAAAGGCTTGGAGAACGCTTCGGCGGCCGCTTCGGCGAGCGTGACGGCGCGCTTCTCGACGTCGTCGCCCTTGATCACCACGACGAACTCGTCGCCGCCGATGCGGCTCAAGGCGCCGCCGTCGCCGATCGCGGTGGCCAGACGCGAGGCTGTCATTTGCAGCACGATGTCGCCTGCGTTGTGGCCTAGCGTGTCGTTGACGGTCTTGAAGTTGTCCAGGTCGATGAAAAGAATCGCGAGGCGCCCGAGATTGGCATGCTGCGCCACGTCGTGCCGCAGTGTTTGCAGCGTTGCATAGCGATTGCGCAAACCGGTCAGCAGATCGTACTCGACCAGATGCGTCATCTCGCGCTCGCGTCCGAGCAGCTTGCCGATCAAACCGGTGGCCACCGCGAAGAAACTCAGCATGGCAAGCGAGATGAAGCCCGCCATCAGCAGGTAGACGTTGCGCGTGTGGTTGTAGTCGGCGAATTCTTCGGCTTGCGAGAGTCCGACCAGCACGCCGAGCGGATAGCCGTCGATATGCCGGTACGAGACGATACGCGTGACGTTGTCGATCGAATCGACGTAAGTGCCCGACACATGCTCCGAGGTCGGATACGAGCCGCTCGCCGAAAACGAACCGTTGGCGCTGTCGGCGCTGCCCGTGCGGCGCGCCAGCACCGTACCGTTGTCCGAGATCACCGCGATTACGCCTTCACGGCCGATGGCCGCGTTGTTGTAGAAATCGCTGGTGAAATAGCTCGGGTCTTCGGAGACCACCACGACGCCCGCGAACGAGCCGTCGGGATGATTCAGCCGCCGCGTCATCTGCAAGGTCCAATGGCCGGATACGCGGCCGAGCACGGGCTTGCTGATATACAACTGGTCGTCGTTTTCGTGTTCGTGGACCTTGAAGTGTTCGCGGTCCGACAGATCGATGTGTTTGGGATTGAGTTCGGCCGTGTTGGCGATCAGCGTGCCGTGCTCGTCGATCAGCGACACTTGCACCAGTGTCTCGCTTTGCACGACGCCTTTTTCCACCGTGCTGGCGAGATCGAAATGACTCGGCGTTTTTTCGAATTCGTATTTGACGAAGCGGGTAATCTGGTCGACCTGGTGAATCGCCTTGACCGTGTGCTGCTCCAGCGCCGCGGAGAGAATTGCGGCAGAGGCCATCGCCTCACGATTCGTGGCTTCTTTCTCAACCGAGAGGCGCGCGAAGATCACAGTCCAAAGCAGGATCAGCACCAGCACGCCGAGCGCCGGAATGGCGAGCAAGGCACGGCGGCGCGACACGGCGGGGTCGCGGCGGGTTTTGGCTTCGCGCTGGTCGGAGAAGCGGAACTGGCTCATCGGGCGGCCCGTTCCCTGGTGCCGGCCAGTTGCAACTGCGCGAGAATTGACTGCGCTAATTTCATGGGTGGCTGCATGGTGACCAAGGTGCCGGGACTGCTGCGCAGGGGAAGGGAGCGTGGCGTCGTGCCTGACCATCCGCAGGTCATCGGGTACGTTTCGATATTACTTAATGCCACTGGATTAAGGAAGAGTCCACGCATCGGGTATACGCGGGCGCGACAGACCGTCCCGGCAGGCTGAATTCGCAGCCGGCGCAGCCAGTCATGGGGCTGCGGCCTGGCACTTGTTTTCGAATATTTCATCGGGATCTGGAATTCAGGTGTGCCAGGCCTCGCATCATGCATGGCGCATTAATCGCGGGAAAGGTGCGGCATTTTGTTGTTAAGCGTGGGCTGAAGCGGCGAAATACGGCCGGCGTTCAGCGGCAGACCGGCGCGTGCGAACCTGCAAACGAGTGCTGTGGCGTTCATGGCAACCGGAACGTGCCGTCGACGATCGTCACGGACGGCCCACCGATCCACGTTTTGCCGGCTGCGTCGTCGTAGTGCACAGAAACGTTGCCGGCACGGCCCAATACGGTGCCCTGGCGGGCCGTGTAGTGCGCGCCGGGGCGCAACTGCTGGGCGCTCAGCAGGCCCGCGAGCGCGGCGTTCGCGCTGCCGGTGACCGGATCTTCGCCGACGCCGAAGCTGCCGCCTGACATCAGGCAACGCACCTCGAAGGTGGCCGGGCCGTCAGCGTCGTGCGGTCCATAGACGGCAACGCCGTGGGTGTCCATTGCATGGACGAGGTCGGCTAGCGCTGCGGCATCGGGCTCGAGTGCGAGGCAGTCGCGCGCTGAATTGACGCGTACCACAAGCCATGGCGCACCATTGTCGACCGCGCAGGGCGTTGCGCTGAAGTCGACCGCGTCGCTACGCAAAGCCGCAGTGAGTGCCGCGTACCGATCCTGGGGAAGCGCTGTGACGCGTGCGGGAGGGGCAGCGAATGCCCATGTCTCCTGTGCTTCGCCGGTCGAGTCAGCCGGCGCCTTCAGCGCTTTCAATTCGACGAGCCCCACGCCGCACTGCTGCACCAGCTTGCCGGCCTGTTTCGGCAGGTACCCACTTTCGAGCAGCGCATGGGCGGTGCCGAGTGTCGGATGACCGGCAAACGGCAATTCGCCATGCGTCGTGAAGATACGCACGCGATAATCGGCCGCCGGGTCGGTCGGCTTCAGCAGGAAGGTCGTTTCGGAAAGATTGGTCCAGTGCGCGATGGCCTGCATCTGATCCGCATCGAGTGCATCGGCATCGAACACGACTGCAAGCGGATTGCCTTTGAACGGCACCGACGTGAACACGTCGACTTGTTTAAAACGAACGGTGTGAGCGGTCATCAGGCGCGGTCCGGCGAATCCAGCAAATTGATAGGTTTCGCGGATTCTATCTGGTGACAAAGGAACGATCTACCTCGCCACAAAAGCAAAACGCGCCGCAGGTGACAGACACCTGGCGACGCGTTCAGTACGCTTGGCGCGACCGGCCGGGTGAACCGCGGCGGTCGTGCCAGTCGACGGTAGTTATTCGACTTCGGCGATCATCTCGATCTCGACGCATGCGCCGAGCGGAATCTGCGCCACGCCGAACGCCGAGCGCGCATGCTTGCCGCGCTCACCAAACACATCCGCGATCAGTTCAGACGCGCCGTTCGTCACCAGATGCTGCTCGGTGAACTCGAGCGTCGAGTTGACGAGGCTCATCAGCTTGACGATGCGCGTGACGCGGTTCAGGTCGCCCACATGCGTATGCAGCGTGGCGAGCAGGTCGATCGCGATGGAGCGCGCGGCGGCCTTGCCTTCTTCAGTGGTAATGGTGGCGCCGAGCTTGCCGGCCCACACCTTGCCGTCTTTCTTCGCGATGTGGCCCGACAGGTACACCGTGTTGCCGCTTTGCGCGCTCATCACATAGGCGGCTGCCGGCGCGCCTGCGCTCGGCAGTTCGATGCCCAGTTCCTTAAGCTTGTCGTACACGTTTGATTGAGCCATGGTGCGTCCTTGGTCGGTAGTGAACAGTAGTGAAATTCGGTGGCGCGGGTGGGTCGGGACAGCCTAGACCTTCGCGCGGATCAGCGCCGCGAGACGCGACACGCCTTCGTCGATCTTGGCCGGCGGCACCGTGACGAACGACAGGCGCAGCGTATTGTGCTGGGCTTCGCTCGCGAAGAACGGACCGCCCGGCACGAACGCGACATTCTGCGCGACGGCTTCTTCGAGCAGCTTCATGCTGTCGATCTGCTCGGGCAGATTCACCCATACGAACATGCCGCCTTCCGGCCGGTTCCAGCTTACGCCTTCCGGCATGTAGCGTTCGAGCGAGGCGAGCATCGCCGCGCATTGATCGCGGTAAAGCTCGCGAATGGTCGGCACGTGCGTGTCGAGGAAGCCGTCCTTGATCACTTCGTACACGATGCGTTGCGTGAAGCTCGGCGTGTGCAGATCGGTGGCCTGCTTGGCCTGCACGAGCTTGAAGATCAACTCTTCGGGCGCAATGATGTAGCCGACCCGCAGGCCCGGCGCCAGCACCTTCGAGAACGAACCGAGATGGACGATGTGATCCGGCGCCATCGACAGCATGGTGGGCAGCGGTTCACCCGCGTAATCGAGCGCGCCGTAGGGATCGTCTTCGATCACCGGGAACGGCGCGGTCTTCGCGAACGCGGCCAATGCGCGGCGGCGTTCGACCGGCAAGCGGCGGCCCGTCGGGTTCTGGAAATTCGGTTGCGCGTACAGGAGGCGTGCGCCGGCCGTCAGTTCAGGCGTGAGCGCTTCGGGAATCAGGCCTTGCTCGTCGGTCGCCACCTGCACGTAGCGCGGCTCGTACATCGAGAACGATTGCAGCGCGCCGAGGTAAGTCGGCGTTTCGACCAGCACGGGGCTGTCCGGGCACACCAGCACTTTGCCGAGCAGGTCGAGCGCTTGCTGCGAGCCGGTCGTGATCAGTACCTGCGAAGGACGAATCTGCGCGCCGTTCACCGAATAGCGTTGCGCAATCCATTCACGCAGCGGCAGATAGCCTTCGGTCGCGCTGTATTGCAACGCCGCGGCGGGCGCGTCGCGCAGAATGCGGTCGGATGCTTCGCGCATGCGCTCGGCCGGGAAGGTCGCCGGCGAGGGCAGGCCGCCCGCGAACGAAATGACTTCGGGCCGCTCCGTGACCTTCAGGATCTCGCGAATCGCCGAGCTCGTGAGCTTGCGTGCGCGTTCGGACAGTTGCCACGTGGGGGCTTTCAAGTCGCTTTGGTCCATGGTCTCCTCTGCTGGTATCTCTGGAACCGGTCAAAACTTCCATTATCGCGCGAGTTGAGGCCCCGCGCGCGCTGCTTATTTAAGGGTCCGTAGACCCTCGGGTGTTTCAAATTCGGCGACGAGCGCTGGCGCGCCGTCCGCAGGTTCGAGTGCGATCAGGTGCGCGGCGCCTAGCCAATGCAATTGCGCGGCGATCGTGTCGGTCTGCGGATGTACTGCTTTCAAAGCTTTCAGAGCGATGCCCGTTTCCGGCAGGACCGCCGACGGATGCCGCGGCGTATCCCACTGGATCAGCGTCGGCAGCACACCGTCGCCGGCGCCTTGCCACGCGGGGAAGGCGCCATCGTCAGGCACCGACAGACCCCACGTGAAATCGCCGCGCGTCATCGGCACGATCGGTGCAATGCGCTGCGGATACTGGGTCTGCCATGCCGTAAGCTGCTTCGGCCGTTCGACTCGGGCAACCCAGTGCGACAGGTACGGGCCTTTTTCGAGCCGGGCTTGCGTCGCCGGGTCGTCGAGGGCGAACAGGCGGGCGCGAGGCGCGGCGCCATCTGCCGGTTCCGCCGCCTGCGGGTCGATTGCGATCACCTCCAGATACACGCCGCCCCACAGATTCAGCAGACGATTGTGCGTGCGCATCAACGGGTGCGCGCCGCCGCCGGCCGGTGCGACGCCGAGCGTGTCGGCAACGTACTGCGTGCCCTCGTCGAGGGTACGGGCGGAAATCACGAGATGATCGAGACGGAGCGAATGGGCAGTCATGGCGGATCAGGAAAACGGTTTCTGCGGTAAGCCGGAACGCGCGCCGGGTGCGGCAGCAGCGTTGCCGGGGTCGTAAGCATAACCGTTTGCCGGGTCGGCGGGCCAGGCGGATGGCGTTTGGGCGGGTCTTGCCCGAGGTCGCTCGTGAGCGGCGGGATGCAACCTGCGCCGCTTCATCATCCGTTGCTTATCTTAAATGTAGCCTTAAATGTAGCGGCGGCGACCGGCACAGTAACGGTACAATCGACTCGATACCGTTCGGTACAGTTGGAGCCCGTCATGTCCGTCCCGCTTACCCAGATTCCCACGCCTCACGATACGACGTCGCTGACGCTGGTCGAGCAGCTCGTCCAGTGGGCGCGCCGCCGCATCGAGGAGCGTGTGTTCCGTCCCGGCATGCGCATGCCATCGATCCGCAAGCTGGCGCTGGACAAGGGCATATCGCGCTTCACCGTGGTCGAGGCGTATGAGCGGCTGGTGGCGCAGGGCTACCTTGAATCGCGGCGCGGCTCCGGCTTCTATGTGCGCGAACGATTGGGCGCCGTGCCGACGGCTGAGATCCGCACGATCGCCGCAGCGGCGCCCGCGCCGGCCACGATCGACGTCGTCTGGCTGCTGCGCAACATGTTGCATACGGGCGCGCGCCCCGAGCGCAGTCCGGGCCTCGGCTACTTGCCGGGCCGCTGGCTCGACGGCGATCTGATCACCAATGCGTTGCGCACGCTGGGCCGGCAAAGCGGCGCGCAGATGCTCGGCATCGGCACGCCGCAAGGCTTTTTGCCGCTGCGCCAGCAGTTGCAAACGCGCCTGGAGGAGCTGGAAATCGGCGCTTCGCCGGATCAGATCGTGATGGTCTCGGGCATCACTCAGGCGATCGATCTGATTTCGCGGATCTACGTGAAGCCGGGCGATGCGGTGATCGTCGGCGATCCGGCCTGGTTCCAGATGTTCGGGCGCTTCGCGTCGCAGGGCGCGCGGCTGGTCGGCATGCCGTACACGCCGGATGGGCCGGACCTCGACGCGCTCGAGTCGCTGGTCGAGACCTGGCGGCCGAAAATGCTGGTGATCAATTCGGTGCTGCAGAATCCCACCGGCACCTCGCTCACGGCCGCGCAGGCGTTCCGCATTCTGCGGCTCGCCGAGGCCTACGATTTCATCGTCGTCGAAGACGATATTTACGGCGATCTGTGCCCGCCGAGCTATCCGGGCACGCGTCTCGCGAGCCTCGACCAGTTGAAGCGCGTGATCTACCTGGGCAGCTTTTCAAAGACGCTCGCGCCCAATCTGCGCGTGGGGTTTATCGCCAGTGCGCCGGAGGTGGCCACGGCCGTCAGCGATCAGAAAATGCTGGTCGGCATGACGAGCCCCGAATTGAACGAGCGCGTGCTCTACAAGATTCTCACTGAGGGCCACTACCGCCGGCACGTCGAGCGGCTGCGTGCGCGGCTCGACGGCGTGCGCGAAAAATCGGTGCGGATGCTCGAAAAGACCGGCATGAAGCTGTTTCTGACGCCTGCGGCGGGCATGTTCCTGTGGGCCGACACCGGCGTCGATGCGAGCGCGCTCGCGGCCGCCGGCCACGAAGAAGGCTTTCTGCTGACGCCTGGCAGTCTGTTTTCTCCGCTGCAATCCCCCACCACGTGGATGCGCTTTAACATCGCCAACTGCGGCGATCCCGAGCTGTCGACGTTCCTGTGCCGCTATCTGGACAGCGTCGCGCGGCGCGCCTCTTGAAACCGCGCCGGCCTGCCCCAACTTAGCGGCGACACGGCAATCCGGCCATCCGGCGGCACGGTCCCGGCGATCCCAGCGGCCTAGCCGGCCCAAGCGGCTCGCGGCCGTGCGCCACGCCTGACTAGAACCCCATTCGTAACAGAGAGGAAGTCCGACCATGGCACAAGAAACCATGAGCTTTCAGGCAGAAGTTAAACAACTTCTGCACCTGATGATCCATTCGCTGTACAGCAACAAGGAAATCTTTCTGCGCGAGCTGATTTCGAACGCGTCCGACGCGGCCGACAAGCTGCGCTTCGAAGCGATCGAAAACAGCGCGCTGTACGAAAACGATCCGAATCTGCGGATTCGCGTGTCGTACGACAAGGCCGCCCGCACGATCACGCTCGACGACAACGGCATCGGCATGAGCCGTGACGAAGCGATCGCCAACCTCGGCACGATCGCGCGCTCGGGCACCAAGGAATTCTTCGGCAAGCTCTCCGGCGACCAGCAGAAAGATGCGGCGCTGATCGGCCAGTTCGGCGTGGGCTTTTACTCGGGCTTCATCGTCGCGGACAGGATCACGGTCGAAACGCGCCGCGCTGGTCTGCCGGCCTCGGAAGGCGTGCGCTGGGAAAGCGCGGGCGAGGGCGATTTCGCGGTGGAGCAGATCGAACGCGCCGCGCGCGGCACGACCATCACGCTGCATCTGCGTGCCGATGAAGACGAGCTGCTGTCGTCGCATCGTCTGAAGTCCATCATCCAGAAGTACTCGGATCACGTCGCGCTGCCGATCCTGATGGCGAAGGAAGAGTGGGACGCCGAAAAGAGCGAGATGGTCACGAAGGACGAGGACGAGACCGTCAACCAGGCGAGCGCGCTGTGGACCCGTTCGAAGAACGACATCACCGAGGAACAGTACAAGCAGTTCTACCAGCATCTCTCGCACGATCATCAGGATCCGCTGACGTGGACGCATAACCGCGTGGAAGGCCGCAGCGAATACACGCAACTGCTGTATGTGCCGACGCACGCGCCGTTCGACATGTTCAACCGGGATCATCGCGCCGGTCTGAAGCTGTACGTGAAGCGCGTGTTCATCATGGACGACGCCGAGCAATTGCTGCCGGGTTATCTGCGGTTCGTGAAGGGCGTGGTCGATTCGGCTGATCTGCCGTTGAACGTGTCGCGCGAAATCCTGCAGGAAAGCCGCGACGTGAAGGCGATCCGCGAAGGCGTGACCAAGCGTTCGCTGTCGATGCTCGAAGAACTGGCGAACTCGGAGAACGGCGCCAATAAGGAAAAGTACGCCGGCTTCTGGAAGGAGTTCGGTCAGGTGCTGAAAGAAGGCATCGGCGAAGACTTCGCCAATCGCGAGCGTATCGCGAAGCTGGTGCGTTTCGCGTCGACGCATACGGAATCGCCGGAGCAAAACGTCTCGCTCGCCGATTACGTCGCGCGGATGAAGCCCGAGCAAACGAAGATCTACTACGTGACCGCCGACACCTGGCAGGCCGCGACCCACAGCCCGCATCTCGAAGTGTTCCGCAAGAAGGGCGTGGAAGTCCTGCTGCTGACCGATCGCGTTGATGAATGGATGCTGTCGTTCCTGAACGAATTCGACGGCAAGCCGCTGCAAAGCGTTGCGCGCGGCGATCTCGATCTGGGTGCGCTGAATGACGAAGAAAAGCAGGCGCAGGAAAAGGTCGGCGAAGAGTTCAAGCCGCTCGTCGACAAGATGAAAGAAGCGCTGAAGGACAAGGCCAAGGACGTGCGCCTGACGTTCCGCCTGACCGATTCGCCGTCCTGCCTCGTGGCGGACGATGGCGAAATGAGCGGCTATCTGCAACGTATGCTGAAGGCAGCGGGTCAGGAAGCGCCGTCGTTCCACCCGATTCTCGAAGTGAATCCGGAGCATGCGCTGGTGAAGGGATTGCATGCGGACAGCGCGAATTTCGACGACTGGTGTCATCTGTTGTTCGATCAGGCTTTGCTTGCTGAAGGTGGCGCGCTGGAAGATCCGGCCAGCTTCGTGAAGCGTACCAACGCGTTGTTGCTGGCGCGTGCGAGTTGAGTTTTCAGGTTTGAATTGAGCCCGGATCGGCGTTGTTTTGACGCTCGTGATTGAAAAATGCGCTGCCTTGGCAGCGCATTTTTTTCGTCTGTTTTTCCGGCACCGGTTTTGCGCCAGTGCTCAGGCGGGCAGCGGTGAAATCTTAGTGCGCGGGCGCCTGGCCATGCGAATGCCGCACTTGCGATAGCACGGAGCCGGCGAGTTCCTTTGCCTCCAGGCACGAGAGATGATTGGCCAACACTTTCGCCGCGAGACTGCCGATCGCCGCGCTGGTCTGTTTCGATGTGTGATGTTGCGCGAGCGCTGAACCGGCAAGTTCCTTTTCCAGATGCAAGGCACCCGGGCGCCGTAGGACGACCGCCGCCAGATGAGCAATGCGGTCAGAAGTTTCTTTTGAGTTCGTAGTAGTCAAGCCTTTGCTCCTGTGTGTTTGTTGTCGATCCGGACGATTTCGCGAGTCGTTAAAAATCGACCGGAAAATAATTATGGTTAACTAACCAAATATATTCAACAACACTATATTGAGATTGATTTGTGAGATGTGAAAGCGTGCTTTTGTCTTATGCTGGCGCGATCGAAATTCGGATGCGTATGGGGATTATCGAGAATCTCTAAGCCATTTATGCACCGAGTCTTATTTCTGCGATTGCACGTTCCTGCGTCGCGACAACGCTCTGTATTCCTATGTCCGATTCCACCTTGGTGAAACCCGCCGATCCTGTTTTCATTCTGTGGTCGATCTTGCGCGAGCAAGGTTTCAGCGCCGCTGAACGACGAGTCCGTGAACTCGTCGCAGAGGGTCTCACGCCGCAATGGCACGCAGATCTGTGCGCGAGTGCTGGGCGGTTCGAAGCGGCGTATCACAGTGCATCGCTGGCGCAGACGGTAGCGAATGGCGCGCGTTACGCCCGACTGGCGCTGTTCGCCGACGCGCTCGGCCGCGCTGACGCCGCGCAGCACAACAGCGAATTGGCGGTAACCGCCCAACCGTCGGCGGCGACGCTCGACTGGATCGTCTGGTTGATCGATCGCTGCGGCGCGCATTCGGCGGCGGCACACATGTTGCGCGCCTATGAGCAACATGAGCCACAGGATGCCCGCGCCCCCTGGTGGCTGGCGATTACGCTTGGCGAGTCGCCGGATGCGAGCGCGCGAGCGGAGCGCCGCGCCGCGCTGTGGCGAGCCTATGCGCTCGATCCGGTGATCCACCCCGCGTTACCGTTACAGCTCGTACTAGCGTTTCGTGAGATCCGCGATTGGCCCAAGGTCGAACGCGTTTGTCGTGAGGTGCTGAGACGCCATCCTGCCGATGCGGAAATCGCCTGGCAACTGAGTCATGCGCAGTGGCAGTGCAACGACGCCGCCGCGGCCGAGGCAACCATGTGCGCTGTCAATGCAGCCGCGCCAGGCAATGCCCACGTGTTGGGTGCGATCGGCATGTATCTGGCCGAACAGGCGCGTTTTGCAGAAAGCGAAGCGGCGCTGCATGCAGCGCTCGCGCTCGACCCTGCCGCATCGCAGGCGGCCGTTGATCTGGCCGATCTGAAGTTGCGGCGCGGCGACTGGTCGAGCGCGTGGCCGCACTTCGCGGCGCGTCTGACGCGCGACGATCGCGAGCCTAACAACGTCGTGACGGTAATGGAACGGCTGTGTCCGCGCTGGCAGGGTCAACTGTTGGCTGGCAAGACCTTGATCGTGCACAGCGAACAGGGCAACGGCGACGATATTCAGATGGTGCGCTTTGTGCACGAACTGGCGGCGCGCGTACGCGACGAAGGCGGTCGGCTGGTGCTCGCGGTGCGCAAGGCGCTACAACCGCTGTTCGCGCGCTTTTACGCAGATTGCGTGTCTATCGAGGACGGACCGCTCGGCAAGCCTCACTTCGGGCTGCCGATCATGAGCGTTCCGTCGGTGCTTGACTTGCTGCCTGACCAGGTGCGCGGCGGTGCCTACCTGACTGCCGATGCCAGCCGCGTGGCGGCATGGCGGGAGCGGATCAACGCATGGGGTGGGGAGGCAGCGCGATTGCATATCGGCCTTGTTTGGTCCGGCAGTCCGACGCATCGCCGCGACGCGAAGCGGTCGATTCCGCTTGCGATGCTGGCGCCAGTTCTCGCGCTACCCAAGATCGTGTTCCATCCGCTGACGCCGGGCCGTGATGCCGATGTGGCCGCGCTGAGCGGCGAGGGGTATCGCGTGTGCGATCTGACTGCGCACTATCAGGCCGGTTTCGACGACGTGGCCGCGCACGTGAGCGCGCTCGATGCGGTACTCACCATCGACAGTGCGCCTTTGCATCTGGGCGGCGCGTTGGGGCGCCCGGTGCTGGCGATGCTCGATCACGTGTCGCATTGGGCGTGGGGTAATGAAGAGACGCAACCGTGGTACGACTCGGTTGATCTGTTCCGGCAATCGCAACCGCGTGCGTGGGAGCCGGTAGTCGAGCGCGTGGTGGCTCGTCTGCTGGCGATGTAAGCGCGCCGTCGTTGTTCGCGCGAATCGCGCGCAACCTGGAAAATCGCGTCGACAGGAACAAGAGCGCGCACGTAGAAACGCCCGCATGACGCGGGCGTTTCCTTGCGAACCTCACATCAGATGCCGAACACCTACTTCTGCCCCATCAGCGTATCCATCGTTTCGCCGCGCACCACGATCTCAGTACGCCGGTTCAGCGCGCGCCCTTCGGCCGTGTCGTTGCTGGCGACGGGGTTGTTGTAGGCGTAGCCCTTCGTGCGGATCCGCTCTAACACCACGCCGTGCGCCACGAGCGCATAACCGACCGCCGTGGCGCGCGATTCGGAAAGCTGCTGGTTATAGTCGAGCGTGCCGACATTGTCGGTGTAACCTTCAACCAGCACGGGCTTCCTGCTGCGCTTGAGCAGAACAGCAGAACGATTGATCACCGCCGCCGCATCACCGCGTACTTCAGATTTGCCGAACTCGAACAGCGCGGCTTCCGGCAGCTTGACTGAAACACCATCGGCAACCGGCGTCACCTCGATGCCGACAGCCTTATTCAACGATGTTTCATTGTCGCGGTTCAGCGGCGCCGCGCAACCCGCCATCAGCACGACAGACATTGCGCATGCAGAAGCGCCCAGGAACGTTTTCATGGTTCTTTATCTCCTTCAATATCCTTCAATATCCGATCACAAGGCACGCCCTTCGATCGCGGGCGGGCCGTCGACTTGTTAAAGCACGAAGGTTGTATCGCGCGTCGCTGGACGAGGAGAATCGGAGCTGTCTGAAATCGCTGTGCTGATTGGGGCAGGCTCGTCTGGCATGGTGATCGACTTACATTCCCGATGGGACGACAGGTGAGGGACTCACGATCCTCTGACAACTGCGCCGTTATAATCCGACACCATGCCCATCCGTTTCGATGCCGCCGACGCCCACTGGCGTATCGCGCCCTTACCCGGTTTTAGTGCCGCCCAGAAAGACTGGTTGACCCGCGGTGGATCGCTGACCGCGCATCTGCGCACGCTCGGCGCGGTTGCCGTGCGCGTGACGCGCGAAGCCGTCGCGCTGCCGTGGGCCGACGAACACGCCGCGCTCGGCCTCGCGCCGCGTGCGCCGGTGTGGGTCCGGGAGGTGGTGTTGTCGGTCGACGGCGTGCCGTTTGTCGCGGCGCACAGTGTCGCGCCGTTGGCCGCGAGCGTCGGCGTATGGCAGGCCACGCGAAGCTTACGCACGCGGCCGCTCGCCGAGTTGCTGTACAGCGATAGCAGCGTCGCACGATCGTCACTGGTGAGCCGAAGGCTGACGGCGCGTCATCCGTTGTACCGGCTGGCCGCGGTTGAGATCGGCGGCATGTCTCCGCATTCGCTGGTCGCGCGTCGCTCGGTATTCGAGCGCCACGGTGCGCCCTTGATGGTCACGGAGTGCATGTTGCCTGCGCTGTGGGCGCAGTTGGCGTCTTCGGCGCAAACACCGTCAGCGGACCCTGCATCCACCCACGTTCATGCACCGCCGCGCACTCATGTGCGGGAACACGGCCGGCCGCTTGAGCACACGGTGTCGCGCGCCCATGGTGCGCCGCGCGCAGAGCCAGGACAGCTTTCCGAACGGGATGCGCGTGAATCCGGGCAAGCGCCCGCATCGGACCGTAAGGAAAAGCGCTGATGCTGCGCGGCTTTCCTCCCGTCGTCGCGGCGGATACGCACACACTGATTCTCGGCAGCTTTCCCGGCGAGGCGTCGCTGGCCGCGACGGAGTATTACGCGCATCCGCGTAACCAGTTCTGGCGTTTGTTGGGGGAGGTGCTCGGCGAGGCGGGGTTGCATCAGCTTACGTATGAAGCGCGACTCGAACGCGTGTTGAAGCACGGCATTGGCATTTGGGATGTGCTCGCCGCATGCCATCGCGAAGGCAGTCTCGATTCGGCGATCCGCAATGCGAAGCCGAACGATTTCGATGCGCTGCGCGAGCATGCGCCGCGGCTGAAGAGGGTGTGCTTCAACGGGAAGACGGCGGGGCGATTTGCGGAGGTAATCGGAGCGGCGGGCTATGAAACGCTCGTGCTGCCTTCGTCCAGCCCGGCAAATGCGATGCTGTCGTTCGAGCAGAAATTCGCTGTCTGGCGGCAGATTCTCGATTGATTGATGCCCAACGCTTTTTGCCGGAAATGTGGTGGACGCACCGGATGGGATGTCGCTTTGCAGTAGGATGGAACCAAAACAAAATCAAGGGGAAGCACGCGCGTTTGGGCCTCGCATCTATCGCATATAGCCAGACGTTAGCGTTCGGCTATTGATAGTTTGGTTGCAGGAGAATCACCATGACCGACCATACGAATGCGGACCTTGTCGCACGAGCCGTCGAGTTGTTGAATGGCCAGCCGTATTTCAACGTCGCAACCGAGAGCGATGGGCAACCTTGGAATACGCCGGTTTGGGCCGCGAGGAGTAGAGACCTGAGCCTCTACTGGTCATCATGGGTCAAGGCGGTCCACTCGCAGAACATTGAGAAGAATCCACGAGTCTTCCTCACTCTCTTTGACTCAACACGCAAACGCGGGACTAACAACCTGCGCTGCCTTTATCTTCAATGCACTGCTGCCGCTGTCGTTGACCCGGGTGAAGCACAGGAAGTCGCAGCGCTCCTCTATCCGGGAGACGTCGTCGAGCTGGCCGACTTTCTTGGGAGTGGCCAAAAGCGCTTCTATAAGGCCATTCCAACGCAAGTGTGGCTCAACTGCCTGTCTGAACGTGAGCTCACGCCGTCGACTGTCAAAATGCGCGTTGAGGTTCCATTGGAACTGCTGCAAGCTGCCACCTGATTGCTCGCTCGAGTGAACCGCTGGGGCGGTCCATCCGGGTAGTGATATTTATCTTCGCTCCGCGCCCACGCGCGGCAGCTTGCCAAGGTCTGCTTCAACGCCAGAACGGCGAGCCGCTTTGCGCCGGGGATCGGCGAAGCGGGCTGCGCCGCCCTCGTATTGCCTTCGTCGAGTCCGGCGAATGCTATGCTCTCGTTCGATCAAAAAATTGCGTCTCTGGCGCGACATCCTTACATGACGAAACTGATCAAGCGCGCCTCGGCTGAAGCCCGTGCTTTCCGCAACAAAGACGCTGACGCCCACGACACCACGCTGAACAAACAGAAAGCGGTGCGCAATAAAAAGCGCGCGCCGCACGACGACGATCTGCACGACGCGCCGCAAATTGAAGCGCCGCGCAAGCCGCGTTTCGCACCGGTTACGTTCTCGGAGGAGGGCGGTGTGCGCTTCCTGCACTTCGGTACGGAATGGGTGCAAGGCGCCATGCGCCTGCGCAAGCCGGATCACATCGAACTTGAATACGCGCAGCAGATGATGGGCTGGTTGCTGTTCATCGAGACGCCCAGGCGGATCGTCCAGCTCGGTCTCGGCGCCGCCGCACTGACCAAATTTGCGCATCGCTTCCTCAAGCGCGCCAAAGTCGAAGCGGTCGAAGTGAACCCGGCCGTGGTCGTGGCCGCGCGCACGATGTTCGAGCTGCCGCACGACGACGCCCGTCTGACCGTGCACGAAATGGACGCATGGGACTTCGTCAACGACCGCGGTAACCACGGCACGATCGGCGCGTTGCAAATCGACGTCTACGATGCCACCGCGCGTGGCCCGGTGCTCGACAGCGTTGGCTTCTACCGCGCGGTGCGCGCGTGCTTGACTGACGCGGGCGTGGTGACGGTGAACCTGTTCGGCGATCATCCGAGCTTCGTGCGCAACATGAAGCGTCTCAACGAAGCCTTCGACGGCCGCGTGGTCGCGCTGCCGGAAGTGCACGACGGCAACCGCATCGCCATCGCGTTCTCGGGCCCGGCGCTCGACGTGCCGTTCACGACGCTACAAGCGCGCGCGAAGCTGATCGAAGCGGAACTCGGCTTGCCGGCGCGCAAGTGGATCAAGGGTCTGCAGGAATCGACCGGACAGAACGGCAGTTCGTTCTCGATCTGATGTGAGAATGGGTCGGGCCGCTTAATGCCGCGTAAGGCTAGTTGAGGCTGGTCCGACCCAGGCTTCCCCGTTGCGCTGATGCGACGGTTTTCCAACCGATTCCCCACTGCGTTGTCCGGCTGGTTTGATATCCCCGGATACCCAGCATGCATCGCATCCATCGGCGGCCCAGCCCCCGCGTCCAACCCCCTCACGGCCACCCCTCACCTCTGCTAAACCACCGCCCCGCGCGCCCCAGCAGCACATTTGCGCATCGGGTCGTCCCTGCTTGACCGGATGTTCTCGGCTCCTATACTCTTTCGAAGCTTTCGGGGGACCCGTGGCCTACCTGCGACGGGAGATCCACCACCCGTCCACACACGGGCCAACATTTCAATAATAGGGAAGAGGAGACGTCATGGCTCACGACGCCGACGCGAACAAGGCCAGCAAGCACTGGCTCTGGTTGCTGCTGTTGCCCTGGATCGCGATGATCTGGGTGCCGTCATATAACAAGGTCGAACCGCAGCTGTTCGATTTTCCGTTCTTCTACTGGTACCAGCTGCTGTGGGTGTTGATCAGCGCGATCATCACGGCGCTCGTGTACTTCAAGACCAAGACCCGCTCGACGGGCAGCTCGCAAGGGGGCGCACAATAATGAACGCCACCGCAACATTCGTCTTCGTCCTGTTTTTTATCGGCGTCACCATTCTCGGTTTTGTCGCGGCTCACTGGCGCAAGGGCGACCTCGCCCATCTGGAAGAGTGGGGCCTCGGCGGCCGCCGCTTCGGCACTATCGTCACGTGGTTCCTGCTGGGTGGCGACCTGTACACCGCTTACACCTTCATCGCCGTGCCGGCGCTGGTGTTCGGTGCGGGCGCAACGGGTTTCTTCGCTCTGCCGTACACGATCCTGATCTATCCGTTCGCGTTCGTCGTGTTCCCGAAACTGTGGAGCATCGCCAAACGTCAGGGTTACGTGACATCGGCCGACTTCGTCTCGGCTCGCTATGGCAGCCGCATGCTGGCGCTGGCGATCGCCGTGACCGGCATCGTCGCGACGATGCCGTACATCGCGCTGCAACTGGTCGGTATCGAAGTGGTGATCGGCGCCTTGGGTTTCGACACCAAGGGCTTCGTCGGCGATCTGCCGCTGATCATCGCGTTCGCGATTCTGGCGGCTTACACGTACACGTCGGGCCTGCGCGCGCCGGCCATGATCGCGGTCGTCAAGGACGTGCTGATCTACATCGTGATCTTTGCCGCGATCATCGTGATTCCGCCGCAACTGGGCGGCTTCGGCCATATCTTCAGCGTGGTGCCGCCTGCCAAGCTGCTGCTGAAGGCGCCGGACGTGTCGAGCCTGAACGGCTACAGCGCGTACGCGACGCTTGCAGTAGGTTCGGCGCTTGCCCTGTTCCTGTACCCGCACTCGATTACCGCGGTGCTGTCGTCGAAGTCGGGTAACACGATCCGCCGCAACATGGCGATGCTGCCGGCCTACTCGCTGGTGCTTGGCCTGCTCGCGCTGCTGGGCTTCATGGCGCTGGCTTCGGGCGTGAAGGACATGCCGGAATTCGCGCCGTACTTCAAGGCGTTCGGCCCGAACTTCGCGGTGCCGGCGCTGTTCCTGCACTTCTTCCCGTCGTGGTTCGTCGGCGTGGCCTTCGCGGCGATCGGTATCGGCGCGCTGGTGCCGGCGGCGATCATGTCGATTGCGGCAGCGAACCTGTACACGCGCAACATCCACAAGGAGTTCGTGAACCGGAACATGTCGCATGAGCAGGAGACCAATGTCGCGAAGCTGGTGTCGCTGATCGTCAAGGTCGGCGCGGTCGCGTTCATTCTCGGTCTGCCGCTCACGTATGCGATCCAGTTGCAACTGCTGGGCGGCATCTGGATCATCCAGACGTTGCCGGCCATCGTGCTGGGTCTGTACACGCGTGTGCTTGACTACCGTGGCCTGCTCATCGGCTGGGCGGTCGGTATCGCAACCGGCACGTGGATGGCGATTTCGCTGAAGCTGGCGGGCTCGATCTTCACGATCCACCTGTTCGGCATGGCGATTCCGGGCTACGCGGCGGTGTGGTCGCTGATCGTCAACCTGGTGGTGTCCGTGGTGGTGAGCCTGCTGGTGCGCGTGTTCGGCATGCAGCGCGCCGAGGACCGTACCCGTCCGGAAGACTATCTGGACGTGGTCGAAGGCTAAGTCAGCCGTTCCATCTCGCCGGAAAAGCAACGCCCGCAGACAAAAGTTTGCGGGCGTTTGTCTTTCCGGGGCACTCCAGGGCACGATAGCGGAACCGTCCTTCAAAGCGTCCGTCGCGCGAGCCATGGCTTCTGCCGATTCCCCCCGTGTCGTTGTCCGTCGCTCGGCCATCAGCCGTATGGTGCGAACGATCACGTCGCCGTACTACCGCTATCGCCACGCGAAGGTGCTGCATAGCCTGCGCGTCGGCATCGCGATGCTGGTGTCGATTCTTGCGACCACCGGGATCAACATTCCGCACGGCATCTGGTCGTCGGTGACCCTGCTGGTAGTGATCGGCGGTTTGCAGCATCACGGCAACATCCGCAAGAAAGCTGCGGACCGGGCGGCGGGAACCCTGCTTGGCGCGGTGATCGGGCTTGCGCTCATCCTGACGCAGAATCTGACCGGGTCGCTGCCGCTGACCTATGTGCTGATGTCGATCGTCGCGGGGATCTGCGCGTGGTTCGCGATTGGATCGTCGGGATATATCGGCCTGCTGACGGCGATCACGATGTGCATCGTCGCGGGTCATGGCGACAACCTGATCGACGTCGGTCTATGGCGCACGTTGAACGTGCTGATCGGTATTGTGATCGCGCTGGCGTTTTCGTTCGCGTTGCCGCTGCACGCGACTTATTCGTGGCGCTACGGGATTGCCGCCAATCTGCGCGACTGCGCGCGGATCTACACCCGTTTGCTGGAAGGCGAAACGATCAGCGAGGACGAACAGGTCAAACGCTTCCTCGCGATCAACAAGCGGCTGGTGCAGTTGCGCTCGCTGATGCCTTCGGTGGCGAAGGAGATCGATGTGCCGCAGGCGAAGCTCGAAGAGATCCAGCGCTTGCATCGTTCGGTGCTCAGTTCGCTGGAGTTGCTGGCGACCGGCCCGCTGATGCGCGCCGACGCCGCGGCGCGCGCTGCCTATGCGCGGGAGTGCGGCGTCGAGGTGCACGCCGTGCGCGGCATGCTGTTGGCGATCGCGCGCGGCCTGCGCTTTGGCCGCGCGACGCACTTCGGCATTCCGCCTGCTACGCCGCTTACCGATGTGTGCAGCGGCGTGGCGCTTGACTTACCGCCTGACTTGCAGGGGCCGTACTGGCTCGGGCAGCGGCTTGCGGAACAGGTGGACCGGTTGCGTGCTTTGCTGCTGGAGACTGAGCCGAACTGGAACATCGAACGGCATTCGCGCAGTTTGCTGAAGGTTTAGAGCGCAATGCTCAGGGCCGCGTGCCCTTTGTTGACGCCCGCCGCGGCTGCTGCGGCAATCGGCCCACAGCGGACCAGCGGACCACGCACGAGAGGCTTACTCTTCCGGTACCGTCACCATCCAGGCGAGACCGAAGCGGTCCACCAGCATCCCGAACCCCTTGCTCCAGAAGGTGGGCTGAAACGGCATCATGACCTGTCCGCCGTCGGCAAGCGCGTTGAAGTATTTTTCGGCCGAGGCGGCGTCGTCGGCCGTGAGCGACAGGCTGAAACCGTTCATCGGGCCGGCTTGAGGGTCGCAGTGGCCGTCGGACGCCATCCAGTTGGTCGAGCCGAGCTTGATCGTGGCGTGCATGATCTTTTCTTCCAGACCGGGCCGTGGCTGGTTCTGCGGGTCGGGGCTGGGCGGCGCGTCCTTGTAGCGCATCAGTAGCAATACTTCGGCGCCGAGCTTTTCGGTGTAGTACTTGAGCGCTTCTTCACAGCGGCCGTTGAAAAATACATAAGGCTGAACGTACATGATCGTCTCCTGGAATAGGACCAGCGGCGCCGCGTTCCTTCGGCAAATGGCAGCGATGAGCGGGCGTGGAGACGATTGTAGTCGTCTGCTGGAGCAGCGATTGTGACATTGTGTCGACGGCAGAAGGCGGACGGCGGGTAGCAGAAGGCAGAAGGCAGGCGGGGCACCGCCGATCGGCGACTGGGTAAACGCCAAGCGGCCCTGAACCGGAAAGGTTCAGGGCCGCTTGCTTAACGGCGTGTTCAAGCTGTACCGTAGCGGGCTTTAACGCAGCGCTTCGATCATCTTTTCCAGCTTGACGGCGTCTGCCGCGAACGCGCGAATGCCTTCAGCGAGCTTTTCGGTCGCCATGGCTTCGTCGTTGACGAGGAAACGGAACGACGATTCGTCGACCGGCACGCGTTCGATATCCACGCCCGTGCCCATTTCGGGCGACAGATTGCGCTCGACCTTCTCGGTGCTCTCCTGCAGCTTTTGCAGCAGATCCGGGCTGATGGTCAGCAGATCGCAGCCGGCCAGTTCCAGAATCTGGCCCGGAGTGCGGAAGCTCGCGCCCATCACCTCGGTCTTGTAGCCGAACTTCTTGTAGTACGCGTAAATGCGGCGCACCGATTTGACGCCCGGATCGTTGGCGCCGCCGTCTTTCGCTTCGTCCCACGCGCTGCCGGCATTCTTCTTGTACCAGTCGTAGATGCGGCCGACGAACGGCGAAATCAGTTGCGCGCCTGCTTCGGCACAGGCGGCGGCCTGCGCGAGCGAGAACAGCAGCGTCATGTTGCAGTGGATGCCTTCCTTCTGCAGCACTTCGGCGGCGCGGATGCCTTCCCACGTGGAGGCCAGCTTGATCAGCACGCGTTCGCGGCCAATGCCGTGTTCTTTGTACAGGGCGATCAGCTCGCGGCCCTTGGCGATCGACGCCTCGGTGTCGAACGAGAGACGTGCATCCACTTCGGTCGACACGCGACCCGGGATGATCTTGAGAATTTCTGTGCCGAACGCGATCAGCAACTGGTCGATGATCGCGCCGACCGGCTTCGACGCATGCGCCTTCACGGTCTTTTCGAGCAGCGGCTTGTAGTCGTCTTTCTGGACGGCCTTCAGAATCAGCGACGGATTGGTGGTCGCGTCCTGCGGCTTGTACTGGGCAAGCTGCTGGAAGTCGCCGGTATCGGCCACGACGGTGGTGTATTGCTTGAGTTGATCGAGTGCGGTTGTCATGTTCGAGCCTTCATGGCGCGCGTGCGCCGTGGTTCAGGAGAAATGAGATCGCCACCGGACGGAAAATACAAAAACCGTTCCGGCGGCCGCGGGTCACGCTGCAGCGTCTGCCCGTCATGTTGCCGGGGAATTTTGACGGAAAGCGCTGCCGGATGCTTCTATTCTATGGCGGATCGTCTGACGCAGTATTGACACTTGCTGCCGGCAATCCGTTCACAGGGATTTTGGCTGTCGATTTCCACCGACGATTCAGGCACGCCGGGCGTTCAGCACCAGTTGCGTCAGCACGCCCGCCACCAGTCCCCAGAACGCCGAGCCGATCGACAGCAGCGTGAGGCCGGAGGCCGTCACCATAAACGTCACCAGCGCCGCCTCGCGCTGCTTCAGGTCGTGCATGGCGTTGGCGAGGCCGCTCATGATCGAGCCGAACAGCGCCAGCGCCGCAACGGAGACCACCAGCGCCTTCGGCAAGGCGGCGAACAGTGCGGCGATGGTCGCGCCGAAAATCCCGGCAATCAGATAGAAAGTACCGCACCAGACTGCGGCGGTGTAGCGCTTGTCGCGATTTTCGTGTGCTTCGGGGCCGGTACAGATCGCCGCCGTGATCGCCGCAAGATTGATGCCGTGCGAGCCGAACGGCGCGAGCAGCAGCGAAGCGATGCCCGTCGTCGAAATCAGCGGCGCGGAAGGCGTGGTGTAGCCGTCGGCGCGCAGCACGGCGATGCCCGGCACGTTCTGCGAGGCCATCGCGACGACGAACAGCGGAATGCCGATGCTGATGCTCGCCGCGACCGAAAACACCGGCATCGTGAACACCGGGTGGGCGAGCGCGACGTGAAAGCGGCTGAAGTCGAGCAGCCCGAGCGCGCCGGCGGCGATTGTGCCGACGATCAGCGTCGTCACGATCGCATAGCGCGGCGCGAGGCGTTTGACGATGAGATAGGTGAAGAACATCGCCAGCACGAGCGCGGTCTGGAACTGCGCTGCGCGGAAAATTTCGATGCCGATCTCGAACAGAATGCCCGCCAGCAAAGCGGACGCGATGCCGGCCGGAATTTTCTTCATCAGCGTGTCGAACCAGCCGGTCAGGCCGACCACCGTCAGCAGCACCGCGCAGACGATAAATGCGCCGATCGCCTCAGGGTAGGTCACATGCGGCAGCGACGACACCAGCAGCGCCGCGCCGGGCGTCGACCAGGCAATCACGATCGGCGCGCGAAAGCGCAGTGAAAGGCCGATCGTGCAGACGGCCATGCCGATCGACAACGCCCAGATCCACGACGAAATCTGCGCATCGGTGAGGTGGGCGGCCTGGCCGGCCTGGAACATCAGCACGAGCGAACTGGTGTAGCCCGTCATCATCGCGACGAAGCCGGCGACGAGGGTGGACAGGGACGTATCGGCAAACGGTTTGAGCGGCCCGGGGTGCACGTCGGCAGGGGACAAATCGGGCGATGAAGACGGACTCATGCAGAAGCTTTCTTATAGTTGGAGAAAAACGTGATCTGATCGGATTACTTGCTCAACATGCGCATCGCCGATTCGAGTCCGGCGAGGGTGAGCGGATACATGCGATGACCGAGCACTTCGCGGATCGCGCTGACCGACTGCCGGTAGGCCCACAAACCTTCCGGCTCCGGATTGAGCCACGCGTAATGCGGGAAATGATCGGCGAGGCGGCGCAGCCACACCGCGCCGGCTTCCGCGTTGTTGTACTCGACCGAGCCGCCCGGTTGCAGCACTTCGTAGGGGCTCATGGTCGCGTCGCCGACGAAGATCAGCTTGTAGTCAGGCGTGAACTTGTGCAGCAGGTCCCACGTCGGCATGCGTTCGGCGTGACGGCGGCGATTGTTCTTCCACAGGAAGTCATACACGCAGTTGTGGAAGTAATAGAACTCGAGATGCTTGAATTCGGCCTTGGCGGCGGAAAAGAGCTCTTCGGTGCGTTTGATGTGATCGTCCATCGAGCCGCCCACGTCGAGCAGCATCAGCACTTTCACCTTGTTATGCCGCTCCGGCACCATCTTCAGGTCGAGCCAGCCGGCGTTCGCGGCCGTGCTGCGGATCGTGTCCGGCAGATCGAGTTCTTCTGCCGCGCCCTCGCGCGCAAAACGACGCAAGCGGCGCAGCGCGATCTTGATGTTGCGCGTGCCGATTTCGACCTGGTCGTCGTAATCGCGATAGGCGCGTGCTTCCCACACCTTCACCGCCGTGCGGTTGCCCGCCGCGTCGCCGCCGATGCGCACGCCCTCAGGGTTGTAGCCGCCGTTGCCGAACGGCGAGGTGCCGCCCGTGCCGATCCACTTGTTGCCGCCTTCGTGGCGCTCCTTCTGTTCGTCGAACAGTTCCTTCAGGCGCTCCATCAGCTTGTCGAGGCCGCCCATCGCTTCGATCTGCGCTTTTTCTTCGGGCGACAGATCGCGTTGCAGCTTCTTCTTCAGCCAGTCGAGCGGGACGTCGAAGGCGAGCTCTGAAGCTTGCGCGACGCCGTTGAAATACGCGCCGAACGCCTGGTCGAACTTGTCGAAATACTGCTCGTCCTTGACCAGCGTGATGCGCGCGAGATAGTAGAACTCGTCGAGCGACGGCGCGATCACGTTGGCTTTGAGCGCTTCGAGCAGCGTCAGGTATTCCTTGACCGACACCGGCAGTTTGGCGGCGCGCAGCGAGTAGAAGAAGTCGATCAGCATGCTGTGTCCTCGGCGGCGGCGAGTGGGCGGTGCGCCGCGCTCATCAACGGGTATTCGCGATCAATCAACGGTTGTTGCGGTTCATGAAGATCAAGCGCTCGAACAGGCTTACGTCCTGTTCGTTCTTCAGAAGCGCGCCGTGCAGCGGCGGGATGATCTGCTTCTGGTCGGACGAGCGCAGCGCTTCGGGCGGAATGTCTTCGGCAAGCAGCAGCTTCAGCCAGTCGAGCAGTTCCGAAGTGGACGGTTTCTTCTTCAGACCGGCGACGTTGCGCAGCTCGAAGAAGCTCTGCATCGCCGCGGCGAGCAGTTCCTTCTTGATGCCGGGGTAATGCACCTCGACGATCTGCTGCATCGTCACCGGATCGGGGAATTTGATGTAATGGAAAAAGCAGCGGCGCAGGAACGCGTCGGGCAGTTCCTTCTCGTTGTTCGACGTGATGATCACGAGCGGGCGCTGTTTCGCGCGGATCAGCTCGTGGGTCTCATACACGTAGAACTCCATGCGGTCGAGTTCGCGCAGCAGGTCGTTCGGGAATTCGATGTCGGCCTTGTCGATCTCGTCGATCAGGAGCACCGTTTGTTCCTCCGACTCGAACGCCTGCCACAGCACACCCTTGACGATGTAGTTGCGGATGTCCTTGACGCGCTCGTCGCCGAGCTGCGAATCGCGCAGGCGCGACACCGCGTCGTACTCGTACAGGCCTTGCTGGGCCTTGGTGGTGGACTTGATATGCCATTGCAGGAGCGGCATGCCGAGCGCGGCGGCAACCTCTTCCGCGAGCATGGTTTTGCCGGTGCCGGGTTCGCCCTTGATCAGCAACGGGCGCTTCAGCGTCATCGCGGCGTTGACCGCGAGCTTGAGGTCGTCGGTGGCGACGTACTGCGATGAGCCTTCAAAACGCATGGCGAGATGCTCTTTTTTGGGAAAAAACCCAGTATAAGTCAGAAGGCCTGTTGGGCTGAATCAGCCTGGCGTAAGGTGTCACCCGCGATGCTGGACGCCGGTTCAAGTGCATACGCGGCGTTCGCGAGCAGTTCGTTCGCCTGGCGTGCCCGGTGGGCGGGCGCGCCAGGCGTCACGGGCCGAGCGGGCGACACGAGGCCATACGGAGCCTGCGCGGCGGAGCAAAATGGCGTCAGCTGCGGCTTTGCGGCGGCCGGATACGCCTCTGGCCCCGCGCGGTGGACGTTCGGCGCGGCGTCGCGGTACAATTAGCCCGATTTTTTTGGCCTGCGTGGCTACCCTATAAGAATAACGGCGCGGGCCGTTGCCTTTTCGGGCGCCCGTTTCCCCTCAAGCCAGGTTACATGCTATGAATAAATTCGTTGGCAAACACGTCGTGATCGCAGCGCTGTCGGTGCTCGCGGGCTATGCGGCCAGTGCGCAGGCAGCGGATGTCGTCGGCAACGCGAAGGCGGGCCAAGGCAAGGTCGCGATGTGTATTGGCTGCCACGGCATCCCTGAATACCGCACGGCTTACCCTGAGGTCTACCGCGTGCCCATGCTCGGCGGCCAGAATCAGGCGTACCTCGAGAATGCCCTGCACGGCTACAAGAAGGGCGACCGCCATTTCGAAACGATGCGCGCGATCACCGCGTCGCTGTCTGATCAGGACATCGCCGACATCGCTGCCTACTACGCAGCGCAAAATTCCTCTTCGAAGAGCAATCCCGACAAGTGATCGGCTTCGGTCATCCAAGCGGTCACTCGGCTATTTATATTCGCGGGATAGGAGAATTCATGAATAAGCCCCAACAGGCACTCCACACGGTGTTCAAGGCTGCATGCGCGTCGGCGGCAGTCATCGGTCTGGTTGCAGCGAACGTCGCGCACGCCGCTGACGCCGGCAACGGCAAGGTGCTGGCGAACAACCACAACTGCGCGGCTTGCCACGGCGTGAACCTGAACAATCCGGTGAGCCCGGAATATCCGAAGCTTGCCGGTCAGCATTCCGACTACGTCTACTGGGCGCTGCGCCAGTACCAGATGGGCAACGGCAACCCGCACCTGGGTCGCAACAACGCGATCATGCAGGCGCAGGTACAAAGCCTGTCGCCAAGCGACATGAAAGACATCGCGGCTTACATCGAATCGCTCGACGGCGCGCTGGTGCAGAAGAAGTAATCGCGCAGCGCTGCTTTTGCACGGTTTTCAGATTGAA
This sequence comes from Paraburkholderia sediminicola, assembly GCF_902859805.1. GTDB lineage: Bacteria > Pseudomonadota > Gammaproteobacteria > Burkholderiales > Burkholderiaceae > Paraburkholderia > Paraburkholderia sediminicola. The sequence goes on from NZ_CADIKC010000007.1 coordinate 312,771, forward strand.
CAACACCCCGCTTCGGCGGGGTGTTGTGCTTTTGGGGTTGGGGTTTGTGCGGGGGTGGCGGGTTCGGCTAGCGTGCTAACGGGCGCTGAGCCGCTCTGGTCGCCTTAGTCTCAGTCCCGCGTAGCGCGCTGCTCGATGCGCTGCAAATACGCGTCCGTGTCCGGCGGGGTGCCGGTGCGTTGTGCTTCCCAGATGGTTTCGCCGAGGCAATCCATGATTGCGTGCTGCGCCTCGTGGGTCGAGCCGAGCCGGGCGGCCAGCCGTTCGTGCGCCGCGCGGATGCCCGGCGGCTGGTCGATCGACAGCTGTTCGGTGATCGCCAGATGCATCGACAGATGCAGGAACGGGTTGGTCTGGCCGCGTTCGGGCGAGTAGTCCTGCGCCTGGGCGGCTTCCGTGCTGGTGAGATCGGCGTGATATTCCGGATGCTCGACGATCCAGTCGGCTGCGATCGCTTCAAGCGGCGTCAGAATCTCGCCTTGACGCTGCTTGCGCCAGGTGTCGGTGAAAAATTGGCGGACTTCGTCGCGGCTGGGATTGAACATCGTGGGAATGGGTGTTGAGTGTGAGGCGGGCTAGAAGGGGGATTTTACGCCGAGGCAGAGCGGCTTGCTGGCGGCGTGGCAGCAAGCCGAAGCGCCGCGGCGGCCGTGGGTGCAATGAGCCTGTGTCGCGTACGCGCCGGGCAAACGCGCCACGGCGATTCGGTGTCGGCTCGCCCACGCGTGCGCTCGCCGACCGGTTCCGCCCTCAAAGATCCGGCGGCGGCGTCTTGGGCCGGAATTCGCAGAGCGGCTCGATCGCACAGTGCCAGCATTCCGGCCGGCGCGCTTTGCACACATAGCGGCCATGCAGAATCAGCCAGTGGTGGGCATCCTGCTTGAACTCTGCGGGCGTGAATTTCTCCAGCGCCACTTCGACCGCGCGCACGTCTTTGCCAGGTGCGAGGCCAGTTCGATTCGCGACCCGAAAGATATGTGTATCGACAGCGATGGTCGGATGACCGAACGCCGTGTTCAGGATCACGTTCGCCGTTTTGCGGCCGACCCCCGGCAAGCTTTCGAGCGCTTCACGATCTTCTGGGACTTCGCCGCCGTACTGGTCGAGCAGAATGCGGCAGGTTGCGATCACATTCTTCGCTTTGGTCCGATAGAGCCCAATCGTCTTGATGTAGCCAACAACCCCTTCTTCGCCGAGATCGAAGATCTTCTGCGGCGTGTTCGCGACCGGGAACATCTTGCGCATTGCCTTGTTCACCGACACGTCGGTGGCTTGCGCCGACAACAGCACGGCAATCAGCAGTTCGAACGGTGTGGTGTACTCGAGCTCGGTCGTGGGGTGCGGGTTGAGACTCTGAAGCGTCTCGTAGATGGCGCGGCGTTTGTTCGCGTTCATGCGCAGCGTAGAGTTAGAGGTTAGCGCTTCGTTGGCGGGATTTCAGTGTTACCCCCGGAGTTACCCGCGGTGTTGTCCGCAGCGAGTCCAAGACGGCGGCGGCGTGCTTCGGCTGCGTCGATCTGTGCCTGCACGTCGGCGCTGACGCGCTCGGTGTTCTGCGGACCTTGGCCCTTGGCGGCCAACTCTTCTTTCTTCTGGCGTGCACGCTCGAGCGCGGCCTGGATGATCGCGCGTTTCTTCGCTTCGGCGGAGTCCACTGCGGGCGCGGTGGGCGTTGCGGCGGCACCGGTTTCCATCACCGGAGCGGGCGCGCTGCTAACCGCTCGCCGCGCTGCAGCACGCGCCTCGGCCGCTTCACGTTCGCGTGCGAGACGGGCTTCACGCCGGTTGTGGCGCTCGCGCGCGGCGTCAGCCTGGCTCTGACTCCATGCGTCCCAGCCGGTTGCTTCACCGGTGACTGACGGCATCGCAATGCAATCGACCGGGCAGGGTGGCACGCACAGGTCGCAACCGGTACAGAGCTCGGCGATCACTGTGTGCATCTGTTTCGGTGCACCAACTATTGCATCGACCGGACAGGCCTGCATGCACAGCGTGCAGCCGATGCAAACTTGTTCGTCGATAACCGCCAACGGGCGCGGCCGTTCGACGCCGTTGGCGGAATTGAGCGGAATCACCGGTTTGCCGAGCAGTGCGGCGAGGCGCGCGATGCCTTCCGCGCCACCCGGCGGGCACTGATTGTAGTTAGCCTCGCCATGGGCGACGGCTTCGGCATACGGACGGCATGCGGGATAGCCGCACTTCGTGCACTGCGTTTGGGGTAGCAGATCTTCAATGCGATCTGCGAGTGTTCTGGAATCGGTCACGGTCACGACGTTGGGGCTTGCCTCGCTGCCGCACAGCTTGCCGAGCGCGGATTAGGGAAAACACGCGGCAGACCGGGGCAACACAAAAGCACTGCGAAAGCGCGCAAACACGCGCCAATATAGGTAAATACAGACACGAATAGAGGCGCGAATTTGTGCAGCTAAGTGTGCACCTAAGGCTGCAACTAAGCGCAAGCGCTGGACTTGAACTAAATAGCACATTATCGCCGATTTCCCCAATTGCCATCCGCAATCCATGTGCCATAATCGAAGCGCTTTTTCGAAAGACCGCAGAAGGGTGTTCCCCCAACCAGCCCGTTCAGTGCTGTCGGTGCAAGGCCCGAGGAGAGGCCGGCGGCGCGATCCGGATAACGCGGCTCACGAAGACGATGCCACCATGAATCAGCCGAAAATCAAAAGAGATCCTGAAGGCACGCGGCGCCGCATTCTGCTTGCGGCGGCCGAAGAGTTTGCAAATGGAGGGTTGTTCGGCGCGCGCGTCGATCAGATCGCCCGCCGCGCGGAGACTAATGAACGCATGCTCTATTACTACTTCGGTAGCAAGGAGCAGCTTTTCACGGCTGTACTCGAGCACGCATTCAGCGCGCTCAATGAAGCGGAGCGAACGCTCGAACTGAACGGTATCGCACCAGTCGAGGCCGTCACACGTCTCGCGCATTTTGTTTGGGATTACTACCGCGATCATCCCGAGTTGCTGCGTCTCGTCAACAACGAGAATCTGCATGAGGCACGCTACATGCAGAAGTCGACGCGCATCCGCGAAATGATCTCTCCGATCGTCGCCACGCTTGGCAGCATTCTGGAGCGGGGTCAACGCGCGGGGCTGTTTCGCACCAACGTCGATCCATTGCGCTTTTACGTGACGCTGTCCGGCATGGGCTACTACATCGTGTCGAACCGCTTCACGCTTGAAGCAACGCTCGGCCGCGATTTCAGCAGTGCGAGTGAGCGCAGTGAAGTCATCCAGATGAACACCGAGTTGCTGCTGGCTTATCTGTTGCGGAAGTAAGCCGCAGCGCGAGCGCGCATCGACGGTATAAGAGGCGGCAAAAAAGCGACAAACGAAGCGCCAGAAACGACAACGGCCTCTGAAGAAGAGGCCGTTGTTTATCTCTGCGTGCGGGGTGCTCAGGCTTCGACTTTTTCCTTCGCTACCTTCGGCGCCTTGTTGTGCTCGAGGATGAAATCGCGCAACTGCGGATAGATGATGGTGCGCCAGCGGCGGCCAGAGAAAATGCCGTAGTGGCCGCATTTTTCCGCGGTGAAGTGACGCTTGTTCTTCTCCGGAATGCCGCTGCACAACCCTTGCGCGGCGAACGTCTGACCGTCGCCCGAGATATCGTCCAGTTCGCCTTCGATCGTGAAGAGCGCGGTCTTCGTGATGTCCTGCGGGCGTACACGCTCGCCGGCGACGTCCCACGTACCTTCGGCCAGACTGAATTCCTGGAACACCACGCGGATCGTGTCGAGGTAATAGTCCGCGTCCATGTCGAGCACGGCGTTGTACTCGTCGTAGAAGCGGCGATGCGCTTCCGCGTCGTCTTCGTCGCCGCGCAGCAGGCTCTGGTAGAAGTCCCAGTGCGAAGCTGCATGGCGCTCAGGATTCATCGCGACGAAGCCGGTGTGCTGCAGGAAGCCCGGGTAAACCTTGCGGCCCACGCCCGGATAGTTCGGCGGCACCGTGAAGATCACGTTGTTTTCGAACCATTCGTACGAGTGCTGCGTGGCGAGCGAGTTGACCGAGGTCGGGCTCTTACGCGCGTCGATCGGGCCGCCCATCATGGTCATGGTGCGCGGCGTGTCCTCGCCGCGGCTCGCCATCAGCGAAATGGCGGCGAGCACCGGAACGGTGGGCTGGCATACCGAGATCACATGCAGATTCTTCGCACCGATGTGGCGGATGAATTCCTGGATATAGGCGATGTAGTCGTCGAGGTGAAACTCGCCGGCTTCGAGCGGCACCATGCGTGCATCGATCCAGTCGGTCAGGTAGACCTTGTGGTCTTGCAACAACGTACGCACGGTATCGCGCAACAGCGTAGCGTGGTGGCCTGACAACGGTGCGCACACCAGCACGACCGGCTCATCTTTCAATTGGGTAACTGCGTCGCTGTCGTCCGCGAAACGCTTGAAGCGCATGAGGCGGCAAAACGGTTTTTCGATGATCGTTTGTTCGATGATCGGAATGTTATGACCGTCTTTGACAATCTGATGAAGGTTGAACTCAGGCTTTTCGTAATCTTTGCCAAGCCGGTAGAGCAGTTCGTAACCGGCTGAGAGACGTGTGGCACCGGGCACATAGGCCAACGGGCTGGCGGGATTCGCGAACGATTTCGACGCGGCCTGGGCCCAGGCGGTGAGGGGGCTCAACATCGCCCGCTGGAATTCGTGCAGTTGGTAGAGCATGGGTGCTCCGTTTAGGCGGTTCGCATGGGGCTTGGCAAACACGCGTGTGGCGTTGCGGCAGGCCGTATTGGTTGTAGGCGCATTGATTTTCGGCCAACAGTCTGCTGGATCATACTGAACAAAGCGTACTTGTGCAATGCAGCAATTTGCGCGCGGGCTGCGCGCAAACTGTCATTAAATCATGGTACTGACGATGTCGCCGCGCCGCTATCGGGGGTTGCCGCAGCCTCAAGTTCCTCCGCCAGGCTGCCGATATGGGGCGGCTGCCCGGTCGCCTGAGCCATGGCCTGTTCGTGCTTCATCAGGTTCAGACCGGTGTGCACCAGCGCCACATGGGAAAATGCTTGCGGAAAATTACCGACCAGGCGTTTCGCGGCCGGATCGTACTCTTCTGCCAGCAAACCGACGTCATTGCAGAGGCCGAGCAGCCGTTCGTACATCGCGACAGCTTCATCGATGCGGCCTTGCAGCGCCAGGTTGTCCACCATCCAGAACGAGCACGCGAGGAAAGTGCCTTCGCCGGGCGGCAGACCGTCGTCGTATTCAGTGGTGCGGTAGCGCATCACGAAGCCGTCGTGCATCAAATCCTTTTCGATCGCGGCCACGGTGCCTTTGACGCGCGGATCCGTCGGCGGCAGGAAGCCGACCAGCGGCATCAGCAGCACGCTCGCATCGAGCTGATCGCTGCCGTACGACTGCGAGAACGCGTTCTGCGCCGGATTCCACGCCTTCGCGCAGACTTCCGCGTGAATTGTCGCTCGGGTTGCGCGCCATTCATCGAGCGGGCCTTCCAGCTTGAACATTTCGGCGGACCGGATGGCGCGGTCGTAGGCGACCCACGCCATCACCTTGGAGAAGGTGAAGTGCTGGCGGCCGCCGCGCGTTTCCCAGATGCCTTCGTCCGGCTCCTGCCAGATCGTGTCGAGATGGTTGAGCAACGCGCGCTGCACGTTCCATGCGGTGTCGTCCGCCTGCAGGCCGCCGACGCGCGCGAGATGCAGTGCGTTCATCACTTCGCCGTAGACGTCGAGCTGGCGCTGCCCGACCGCGTTGTTGCCGATCCGCACCGGTTTGGCGTCCTGATAACCCGGCAGCCAGTCGATTTCGAATTCGGGCAGGCGCCGCTCGCCGGCGATGCCATACATGATCTGCAATTGATCCGGCGCGCCGGCCATCACGCGGCCCAGCCAGCTGCGCCATGCGCGCGCTTCGTCGTAATAGCCGCCGCGCATCATCGCGAGCAGTGTGATGGTGGCGTCGCGCAGCCAGCAATAGCGATAGTCCCAGTTGCGTGTGCCGCCCAGTTGTTCCGGCAGCGACGTGGTGGGCGCGGCGACAATGCCGCCGGTCGGCTCGTACGCCAGCGCCTTCAGCGTAATCAACGAGCGGCGAATCTGTGCTGCCCATTTGCCTTCGACGGTGCTGCGCGACGACCATTCGAGCCAATGGTTCTCGGTGCGGGCCAGCGACGTGTGCGGATCGCGGCCCGGCGGAATGCGCAGATGCGAGGCCGCATAGGCCAGCGAAAACGGCACGCGTTCGCCTTCGCTCACCGTGAACTCCGCGACGGTCTTCATGTTCTCGCCGCGCAACTCGACCGGCGTGCGCAGCACAGCTGTGTCCGGGCCGACGATCGCCTTGATGCCGCTATCGTGCTTCAGGCGATCCACCCACGGAATCGAAAAACCGTAGTCGAAGCGCAGCACCAGTTCCATCTGCATGCGCACCGTGCCGCGTTTGCCCACGACGATCCGCACCATCTCCGACCAGCCGTTGCCCGGCGGCATGAAGTCGATCAGCGTGACCGCGCCTTCGGGCGTTTCGAAATCGGTTTCCAGGACCAGCGTCTCGCCACGATAACGGCGCGTGATCGTGGGCGGCGTATCGGAGACTGGCGAAATCAGCCAGCGGCCGTTGTCGGGCGTGCCGAGCAGGGCGGCGAAGCACGCGCCGGAGTCGAAGCGCGGCCAGCAGAGCCAGTCGACCGAACCCTCGCGGGAGACAAGCGCGGCCGTGTGGCCGTCGCCGATAAGCGCATAGTCTTCGATGAGTGCGGGCATGGAGGAGCGTGTCTGTTTTGGGCGAGGCGAAGGCCGCCGCGCTGGGGGTCATTGTGTTACCGGACTCGCGCGATGCGTTTTGGTTCAGCGCGCAATGCGGCAAAACGCGGGTTGGTAATTGTCAAATCACTGCCTACAATCGGATTTCAAGCCGATGCGCGGAGCCCTCCGGATCATGCAGCGGCCTTGCCCTGGCGAATGCAGACGCCGTTTTCGAGGATCCACGCAATGCTGAACCCGTCGAAATCCGATTGCATCACAATTCTCTCCGCCGCCAGCGAACTCGCTGACGATTCGATGTTGCCGCTCGAACATGGCCGGCTGGGCCTGAGCCGCAACGGAATGCTGGCTGCGGCGGCCTTTCTGATCGAACGGGCCTGTTTCCGCCGTCACCAGGAAGGTGACGGCCATTATGCCGTCGGCGGATTGTCGTTGCAGGGGCGTTTGCGGCTGGATCAGCTTTCGAACGGCTGACCGTTTCTGCGTTTCTCCGTTGCGCCGGCTCGCTTCGTGCGAGCTGTTCGCCGTTGTCTTGCATCTGGCGCATGGCGTCCGATGCGAATCTGTCGCGCCCGTACGGCTTCGCTGTGCCACGTGTTGCATTGCGGCAGCCGCCATCAGTCCGCGTGCCTAATCCGGCACTGATCCCCTTTCGTGTGAGACATTGCCGGGCCGGCACCGCGCCCGGTCGTGCGTCTCTTCGTGCAGCTTCCATGGCGGACGGTTGCAGCTTAGAAGTGCGACGACCCCATGCCGAAGATTCCAATGATGCCGATGATGATCAGATAGAGCGCGACGATGTAGTTCAACAGGCGCGGCATGACAAGAATCAGAATACCGGCGATCAACGAAACCAGCGGGCCCAGGCTGAGTGTGACGTTCATGAAAACTCCGTAGTGTGGGATGGGTGAGACGCGGTTGAAAAAACGCCCCGTCAGGCGGGACAATTGTTACTCATGCGCCGGCAGGCCAGTCAGCTGAACGCGGCCTGGCCTGCGTGGCCCGCCGGATTCGCTGCATGATCCGGCGCAACGCTTTTATACTTGCCTCGATAAAACAATTCGACCGATGGCGCGGCAGACCAGAGACACCATTACAACCGGATAAACCGAATAACCGATGTCCAGGAGGTCATATGCTTCGTAGTCACCGTGCCGTTGTGCGTGCCGTCTCAAGCTCTCCTCTGCCTTCTGCTGCTCAGTCCGCCTCATGGGGCGGCGGGCGGCCAGCTCCTTTGCGTTCCGCCCGCTCGATAATAAAAGGTTTCGTGCTCATGGTCTCGATTGTTGCTTCGCATGCGTTTGCGCAAGATTCCGGCCCGGCTCCCGCCGATGGCGTCTATGACATGCTGGTCGGCACTTACACGGGTGGCAAGAGCGAGGGGCTCTACGTCTATCGCTTCGACACGAAGACGGGTGAAGCGACCCGCGTCTCGGTCGCGCAGACGGTCAATCCGTCTTATCTGGTAGTGAGCCGTGACCGGCGCTTCGTCTATGCGGTCAACGAATTGCCTGGCGACAACGGGCCGGCCACGCAACGCGGCGGCATCAGCGCGTTTCGCTTCGATGCCGCGAGCGGCCAGCTGAGCTTTCTCAACAAGGTATCGTCGGACGGCAATGACCCGTGCTATCTGAGCCTGTCGCCGGACGGCAAATATCTGCTGACCGCGAACTATTCGGTGGCGGCCGATCCGGGTGGCAGCTTCGCGGTGTTCCCATTGCAGGCGGACGGCCAGGTGGGGGCGTCGGTGCTCACTGTGCATCACGAAGGCGGCGGTCCTGTGAAGGGACGTCAGGACAACTCGCACGTTCACTCCACCGTGTTCTCGCCGGACGGTCACTATCTGTTCGCGCAGGACCTGGGCGCCGACAAGCTGTACTCGTATCGCTACACGCCGGACGGCAGCCGCGGCCTGTTCGGCCCGACCGATTGGCGCTACACGCAGGAGAAAGCAGGCACGGGCCCGCGTCACCTGGTGTTCGGCGCGGACGGCAAGCATGCCTATCTGACGAGCGAGTTGGCCGCCACGGTCAGCACCTTCAACTACGCCGACGGCAAGCTCACGCAGGTCCAAACGAGTTCGCTGGTCGAGCCCGGCTTCAAGGGCGCGGTGGGCGCCGCGGCCATTCATCTGTCGCCGGACGGACGCTTCCTGTACGCCACCAATCGCGGCGATGCGAACGAGATCGTGATCTTCTCGGTCGATCCAACCAACGGTCATCTGAAGAAGATCGGGCATCAGTCGAGCCTCGGCAAGTCGCCGCGCGAATTCGCGATCGACCCGACCGGCAACTGGTTGATCGTCGGCAATCAGAACAGCGGCACGGTGTACGTGTTCAAGCGCGATCAGCAGAGCGGATTGCTCGAAGCGAATCCGAAGCGTATCGAGATCGATTCGCCGGTGGATTTCAAGCTGGTGTCGCCGTCGTGAGGTGAGGTTGCCTGCTATACGCGAATGGTGAGGCCGCGTTGAGCGTTCATCGCTCGACGTGAATGCGAGCAGGCATCCGTTCAGCGTGTGATGCGGATGCGGGTAAGCATGCTTTGGTTGAGCCTGATCTGAATACGCACGTTGAATAAAAAAACGGGTCGCTTCTAGCGACCCGTTTTTTTATCGTCTGGCTTTTGTTGATTCGCACTTGCCCGTCCGGCTTATTCCGCCGGTCCCGGCGCGAGCACTTCACGGCTGCCGTTGATGCCCATCGCGGACACCAGGCCCGCCGTCTCCATCTGCTCGACGAGGCGCGCCGCGCGGTTATAGCCGATGCGCAATTGTCGCTGCACCGACGAGATCGACGCGCGCCGCGTGCGCACCACGAAGGCGACGGCTTCGTCGTAAAGCGGATCGGCTTCGGCATCCGGCGTGTCGCCGAACAGATCGGGCGATGCACCTTCGGTAGCCGGGCCGTCGAGAATCCCTTCCTCGTACTGCGGTTCGCCGAACTGCTTCAGATACTCGACGATCCGGTGCACTTCCTCGTCAGCGACGAATGCGCCGTGCACGCGCTGCGGGTAGCCCGTGCCCGGCGGCAGGAACAGCATGTCGCCCTGGCCGAGCAGCGACTCGGCGCCCATCTGATCGAGAATCGTGCGCGAGTCGATCTTCGACGACACCTGGAATGCCACGCGGGTCGGAATGTTCGCCTTGATGAGGCCGGTGATCACGTCCACCGACGGACGCTGCGTCGCCAGAATCAGGTGGATGCCTGCGGCGCGCGCCTTCTGGGCGAGGCGCGCGATCAGTTCTTCGATCTTCTTGCCGGCGACCATCATCAGGTCGGCCAATTCGTCGATCACCACGACGATCAGCGGCAGCGGCGCGAGCGGTTCGGGTGCGTCCGGGGTCAGCGAGAACGGGTTGTCGAGCTTCTTGCCCTTGGCTTCCGTATCGCGGATCTTCTGATTGAAGCCGGCCAGGTTGCGCACGCCGACCGCGGACATGAGCCGATAGCGTTTTTCCATTTCGCCGACACACCAGTTCAGCGCGTTGGCCGCCAGCTTCATATCGGTGACGACCGGTGCGAGCAGATGCGGAATGCCTTCGTACACCGACAGTTCCAGCATCTTCGGATCGATCATGATGAGCCGCACTTCTTCGGGCGTCGCCTTGTAGAGCAGCGAGCAGATCATCGCATTGATCGCCACCGATTTGCCCGAACCCGTTGTGCCCGCAACCAGCATGTGCGGCGCCTTCGCGAGATCGGCGACCACCGGATGGCCGGTGATGTCCTTGCCCATCGCCAGCGTCAACTGCGAATGCGAGTTCTGGTAGACGCTTGCTTCGAGGATTTCGGACAGACGGATCGTCTGCCGCTTGGCATTCGGCAACTCGAGACCCATGCAGGTCTTGCCGGGAATCGTCTCGACCACGCGAATCGACGTGAGACCGAGGCCGCGCGACAAGTCCTTCATCAGGCCGACGATCTGACTGCCGCGCACGCCGAGCGCCGGCTCCACTTCAAAGCGCGTGATGACCGGACCGGCCGAATGGCCGACCACCGTAACCGGCACCTTGAATTCCTGCAGACGCTGCTCGATCAGCAGGCCGGTTTCGATGAGCTTTTCTTCCGAAACGGGTTCGACGTCGGTGTCGGCGCGCGCGAGCAGGTCGAGCGTCGGCAACTCGACCATCGACGCCGCGGGCGCGCGGAATTCGAAACCGTTGGCGGGGGCGTGGCCGCGCAGCGGGGTGCGCTGGACTGTGGGTTCGGTGGGTTCTGCGAGTTCAGCGGGCTCCGCAGGGTCAGTGCGCTCGGTCGAGGGTTCGGTTGCGACTTGGGCTGCAGGTTGTGCGGTTTGGTAGGCGGGAGTGCCCGGCGTAGCGGTTCCGCCTGGTGCTGCATGTGCTGGTGATGCTGCCGGTGCATCCGGTGAGTAAGGCAGTTCGTTTGCGGCTTCGTCGACGATGGTGGCAGAGGCCGCCGGGGCGGCCTGAACTGCGAAACTCGGGAAACGAACCACGTTCGACGTGTGCGATGTGGTGCTTTGCGGCTCTGCTTCGGCAACGATGGCCGAAGCGGCTGAAGAGTTCAAATCGTCGGCTACGCCCAATGTTTCCACTGCGTCCGATATATCTGATAGGGCAGGGGTGTCCGTCATTTCCACGTCGGCCGGCGCGGCTGCTTCGTCCTCGCTCGGCGCGGTGGTGCTGATCCCATGCTGTACGTCCGTCGACGCTACGGCTCGCTGTGGCGCGACTGCATCGATTCTGGTTTCCCAGGGCGCGAGCGGTTTATCGATGACCACTTCGGCGATCGGCACGGGCGTCTCAGTGTGCGCTTGCGTCGGTTCGTCTTCGCCGAGCGCTGACACGTCCGCTTGCGCGTCGCTAGCTTCCAGCTGGGCTGCGAAGATTTGAAACGGCGTGGGCGTGGGCACCGGCGCTGCATACTGCGTGGCCGCGGCTGGCGATTGTGCCGGTGCTGCCACCTCTGCCGGTGCCAATGAGGATGCCGACGTGTGTGCCGCAGCCAACGGCGCCTGGATAACCGGCGGTTCAATCGGCCATTGCACGACGGGCTCGGAATCTTCCTCGACCGGCTCATCAGAAGCGACTTCGATCCGCGGCGTTTCGACGGGCGATTGCGTCGCAATATGGTGGTCCGCCGCGGCCTCGGCTACGTCCTGCAAAGATTCGCTGACGTCTGATACCGTAGCCATTTCAACATCATCGTTCGCACGTGACGACGAAGCCGCGCCCGATTGCCCAGCCTCGACCGGCGGCTCGGTACTTGTCGGAGTTTCGGGAGTCGTTGTGACGATCGCGTTTTCCGTGCCGCTGCTGCGCGCGAGGCTGACGCCGGCAATGTCGGTCCAGCGCGCGGCGTTTTCCGCGATGCTGCGAAGCGTCTCCTGGACGCTGGCGGGCGGCGTGGCCTTCTGTGCGGTGGCCATCGGTCGGGTATAGCTCGGGGCCGGGGTGCTGAACGCAGCCGGATTCCGTGTAGTCTGCGCCGGCGCGGTGTTGGTGTTTGCGCGCGGAGCGGGCGAGAAGGGCTGCTGGGCGGCGGTGGCGCGACTTCCCGACGATCCTGCACTGGCGGCCGAACCCGGCGTCGTCGACGGACGGCCTTCGGTAGCCGAGGCGTTTGTCGCCGAACCGGCTACCGAACCTGACGCCGTCCGTGCAGCTGCCATGGTGGGTGCCGTTTGTGCCGCAGCAGCCTGGGCGGCGGCTGCACCCGCAAAACCTGCCACACCCGAGCCGGCTCCTGACGAACCTACCGGGCGTTGCTCGCCAGCAGAACGCCGCCCAACTTGAGATGCTCCATCACGGGCCGGAGTCGCTGCCGATCCTGACCCCGCTGTAGACCCAACTGCAGATGCCGGCCCACGCGGCGCCGTTGCCGACTCACGTAACCATCCAGCCGGAGCGACCGGTTCAGCCGGCATCCACGCGGCGCGGTCCGCGGTCTGCATGGGTGTCGGCGTCTGTGCCGGTGCTTGCCGTGGCGTCTGGCGCGGTGGCGTCGCAGCGGACGTACGCAGCACGGGCTCCGCCTGCGCGGGCTGACTACGCGGCTTGGCTGCGCCGGCGCGCCAGTTCGCCCCAGCGCCACGCGCCGCTGCGTCCCTGGCCGCGGCGGAACTAGCCGCACCGGCAGCCGCAGCTGCGCTGCGGCCGTTCGCCGGCGGCCGCCAGACGGTCGGGCGCGCATAACGTCCGTTGCTTTTGGGCGCCATCGTGTTAGTGGACGTCGACATGTGCGACGGCAAACCGTCATCGACGCTGCGATGGCGGCGCGCCTCCTCATCGCGTTTAGCGAGACCGCGCGACAGCCCAAGGCCGAATGCACCGTCGGCCCACACGGCGACGTCGCGCCAACGGAAGTCGATCAGCCAGGGCAGGCTGATCAGGAGCAGGGCAAATGCCGCGAGCGGCGTGCCGATATGTCCGAGCAGATGACCGAAGCCCGCCGCCAGCGCATGGCCGAAGCCATTCACGCCGGCCACGCCGATCAGCGACGCCTCCAGCGTGCAGCTTGCCGCCAGGACGCAGACGAAGCCGAGCCAAAGCCGGATCGTGCCGGGGCCGCGCAAGCCTGCGCCGCCCGGCAGCACCGACTTCACGAGGCGCCAGAAAAGAGGAATGAACCAGACGGCCGACCCGCCGAACCAGCCGAAAACTACCGTGTGCATACTAGACATCAACGAATGACGGACGCGCAAGAACGCAATCCGTCGAGTTTAACCGGCGAAGCCCGATGCTTCGAAGGCAGGCGCAAGTATGCCTGCGCCAAATGGAACGAACCGCGTACCGGTCACTTGGCGCTGCGGTCGAATGTGAGCGTGTCGCCGTTATCGAGCACCAGTTGCATCTGCTGCGGCGCGCGCATCTGCACGCCGGTACGGTCGATGTGGTTCAGCGCGTCGAGATACGGACCTTCGATCTGTCCGCCCGGCGTCGCGCACGCCATACGCGTGCCGCCCAGGGTGCCGAAGCTCAGCTTGCCGTCTTTCAGCGCATACGAGCCCATGTAGCGATTGCAACCGGAAAAGCCGCTGGCGTGGCGCTGGCCTTTGTCGGTGGAGAGCACGAGCGTGATCGGCGCGCCCTGATCCGCGGACGGAATCGCGCGGGCCGTGCCGTCGGCCTGTTTCCAGCCGCTGAGGACCCAACTGGTGTCGTCGAGCAACTGGGTGGCGGCCGGGTTGAACGGATCGGGCGGCGCGGCTTCCGAGTCGGGATGCTTCGGGATGGCGCACGCGCTGCATAGCGCGGCGACGCTCAACGCGGCGATGGCCGTGCGTGCATAAGGGATGAAGCGCGCAACACCTCGCGCGGAGGAGCTTTGGAGCATGACGTCGTTCCTCTTCAAACTGGCGAAGGCGTAAGGGTAACGCACTCGGTACGCCGCACGCGAGCGCGACGTCGACGCATCGGGTGCGGTGCGGGGTGCGCATCGAGGGCGCATCGGCGTGCGCATCGGGGTGCGCATGTTAACATCGTGTTCTACCTAATCCCACCCTCATCCGACTTTTATCTGGAGACCCCATGCAGATCGGCCAACGGATCGGCACGCCCCTTTCTGAATCCGCCACGCGCGTCATGCTGCTCGGCGCCGGCGAGCTCGGCAAGGAAGTGATCATCGCGCTGCAACGGCTGGGCGTCGAAGTGATCGCCGTCGACCGTTATCCGAATGCGCCGGGTCATCAGGTCGCGCATCGTTCGCACGTGATCGACATGACCGATCGCGCCGCCTTGCGCGCGCTGGTTGAACAGGAGCGCCCGCATCTGATCGTCCCCGAGATCGAAGCCATCGCGACCGACGCGCTCGCCGCCATCGAAACCGACGGCCTCGCTGAAGTGATCCCGACCGCGCGCGCCACGCAACTTACGATGAACCGCGAAGGCATCCGCCGTCTGGCCGCGGAAGAACTCGGCCTGCCGACCTCGCCGTACGCGTTCGCCGATTCGCTCGAGGAACTGCGCGCGGGCATCGCCAAAGTCGGCTATCCATGCGTCGTGAAGCCGGTGATGTCGTCGTCGGGCAAGGGGCAGTCGGTGCTGAAGAGCGACGCGGACGTCGAAACCGCCTGGCAATATGCAATGGCGGGTGGCCGCGTAAATCACGGCCGGGTGATCGTCGAAGGTTTTATCGACTTCGAATACGAAATCACGCAACTCACCGTGCGCGCGATCGATCCGGCGAGCGGCGAAGTCAGCACGTATTTCTGCGACCCGATCGGCCACGTGCAGGTGGCGGGCGATTACGTCGAATCGTGGCAGCCGCAGCCGATGAGCCCGCTCGCGCTGGAGCGTTCGCGCGAAGTGGCGCACAAGGTCACTGCGGCATTGGGCGGCAGGGGCCTGTTCGGTGTGGAACTTTTCGTGCGTGGCGATGACGTATGGTTCTCGGAAGTGAGCCCGCGTCCGCACGATACGGGTCTCGTCACGCTGTGTTCGCAACGCTTCTCGGAGTTCGAACTGCACGCGCGCGCGATTCTCGGTTTGCCGGTGGATACGTCGCTGCGGGCGCCTGGCGCCTCGGCGGTGATTTACGGCGGGCTGGACGAAACGGCGATCGCTTTCGAAGGTGTCGCGGCGGCGTTGGCCGTGCCGAACGCGGATCTGCGGCTCTTCGGCAAGCCGGAGAGCTTCGTCAAGCGCCGCATGGGTGTGGCGCTCGCCACTGGCGAGACGACCGACGAAGCGCGCTCGCGCGCGAAGCAGGCCGCGGCGGCGGTGCGGCCGGTTTCCACGAAGTAAGCTGCGTTAAAGGGCTGCTTTGCGGCGCTGCAGCGTGTCGAGGTGCAGTGAAGTGAAATACTCGTGCGCTGCGCAAACCTGCCGCGCGCGAAACCCGACTCATTGAAGTTCGTTGAAGTAGAGGTGCGTATGCCCCTGGAATCCCGCGAGAACATGCACATGCGGTCTGGAAGGTTCGGCCGCCTCGGCGCACTGGTTGTGATGCTCGCGCTGTGTGCGGGGATGACAGGGTGCGGCCTCGCCGCCGCGCCGTGCCGGGTTGCGTCGGCTGGACTGAAGATCGTGCCGCTGGTCGGACACGTCGCCGCCGCGCCGACCGACGCTTGCGCCGACGTAATCGATCCATAAGCAATCCACGGCCGGTTCGCGATGTTCCGGGCGCGCAACACAGCCGCCGCCCATGCTTGATGTGCAACAACAATCGAGGCATCGAATGAATAAATGGCTTGTTGCAGTCACCGCGGCAGCGGGTCTTGCGGCGCTGGTCGGCAATGCATGGGCTGCGCCCTTGAATCTCGCTGATATTCAGGCGAAGAATCGCCAGACGCACAAATATACCTGCGCGACCGGCAAAATTCTGCAGGTGACCTACTGGAATACGGCGAACGGCCAGAGCTTCGCGCTCGTGCCTGTCAAAGGCCAGCAACTGCTGTTCGTCAACACGATCTCGGCTTCCGGCGCGAAGTATCAGGCCGGCAGTTACACCTGGTGGACCAAGGGCCCGCGCGCCGACCTGTACGACGCGACGGACGGCGAAAACGCCCCGCCGATGCTGTCCGACTGCGTCACCATCAATCGCTGAGCATGATGCGGCGGCTTTCTTCAACCGTGCCGCCTGCCTCGCCTGACGTTCGCCCTACGTTTGCGTCTGCCTTGCGGCGCTGCCCGCCTGCGCACATCCTTTCCGTTCGAGTAGTAAGCTGTCCGGCATGGCATCCGCTGTGCCCGCTGCCATTGCTGTTGCCTGTGTCGTCGCTATCGCCGTTATGTCAGGCCGCGCCTGGCTCGCGCGGCTGTCGTCGTCTTCGATCGTCCGATATTGGACTTCAACGGGCGGGCTCATGGCCCGCGTCCGTTTCATCAAGCGAGACCCTCCATGAAAGCATCGGACCTGTTCGTCAAATCGCTGGAAGCCGAAGGTGTCGAGTACGTGTTCGGCATCCCGGGTGAAGAAAATCTCGATCTCCTCGAATCGCTGCGCCGCTCGAAAATTCGTCTGATTCTCACGCGTCACGAGCAGGCGGCCGGTTTCATGGCCGCCACGTATGGCCGCCTCACCGGACGCACCGGCGTGTGTCTGGCCACCCTCGGGCCGGGCGCGACCAACTTCGTGACCGCTGCCGCGTATGCGCAGTTGGGCGGCATGCCGATGCTGATGGTGACCGGGCAAAAGCCGATCAAATCCAGCAAGCAGGGGCATTTTCAGATCGTCGACGTGGTGCGGATGATGGAGCCGCTCACCAAGTACACGCGGCAGATCGTGTCGGTCGCCAACATTCCAGCCGCGGTGCGCGAAGCGGTCCGTCAGGCCGAGGAAGAGCGGCCGGGCGCCACGCACCTCGAATTGCCTGAAGACGTCGCGCACGAAGAGGGCGACGGTCATCCGATTCCGAAGAGCTTCAGCCGCCGCCCCGTTGCCGAGGAAAAGGCGGTGGCGCGCGCGGTCGAGGCGATTACGAAAGCGAAGCATCCCCTGCTGATGATCGGCGCGGGCGGCAACCGCAAGACCACCACCAAGATGTTGCGCGAATTCGTCGACCAGATCGGCATCCCGTTTTTTACGACGCAGATGGGCAAGGGCGTGATCGATGAATCGCACCCGATGTGGCTCGGCAACGCGACCTTGTCCGACGGTGACTTCGTGCATCGCGCGATCGATCACGCGGATTGCATCATCAATGTCGGCCACGACGTGATCGAGAAGCCGCCGTTTTTCATGCGCAGCGGCGATGCCGGCGAGAAGACGGTGATTCACGTCAACTTTCTCGGCGCGGAAGTCGACACGGTGTATTTCCCGCAGATCGAGGTGGTCGGCGATATCGCCAACGCCGTGTGGCAGCTCAAGGAAAGCCTCAAGGAGCGTCAGGAACACTGGGACTTCACGCGTTTCAAGGAGATCAAGCAGCACTTCGAGGAGCATCTGGTCAAAGGCCAGCACGACGACCGTTTCCCGATGTACCCCGTGCGGATCGTCAACGACGTCTACGAGACCACGCCGGTGGACGGCATCGTCTGTCTGGACAACGGCATGTACAAGATCTGGTTCGCGCGCTACTACCGCGCACACGAACCGAATTCGCTGCTGCTCGACAACGCATTGGCGTCGATGGGCGCCGGTTTGCCGTCGGCGATCGCAACCAAGATCGTGCATCCGGACCGCAAGGTCATGGCGGTGTGCGGCGACGGCGGCTTCATGATGAATTCGCAGGAGCTGGAAACGGCAGTGCGTCTGAAGCTCGACCTGGTGGTCCTGATTTTGCGCGACGACGCGTTCGGCATGATCCGCTGGAAGCAGGAAAACATGAACTTCCCGGACTACGGCATGACGCTGCGCAACCCGGATTTCGTCGCGTATGCAGAGAGCTACGGCGCGAAGGGGCATCGCATTGAATCGGCCGCGGAATTCGCGCCGCTGCTGCGCGAATGTTTCGCGACACCCGGCGTGCATGTGATCGATCTGCCGATCGACTACTCGGACAACGAGCGTGTGTTGAATCGCGAGATCAAGCGGCTGAGCGCCCAACTATGAATGGTGCGGCCATGTGCGGCCACATGCGGCAACGGCACATAGCCCTTGCCGCATGCACGGCTGATGTCAGGCATTGGATCAAGGAGAACGCGTCATGTTGAACAAGACTTACCCGTACTACCTCGCCAACGTTGCGGTGGCGGCCAACACCGATCTCGAAGTCACGGATAAATTCAGCGGCGAAGTGGCGACCCGTGTGGCGATGGCGGACGCGGCGGCGATCGACAAAGCGATCGGCTATGCCGTCGAAGCGATGCCCGCAATGCGCGCGTTCCCGCCGTTCAAACGTCAGGCGGTGCTCGAACACTGCGTGAAGCGCTTTCGCGAGCGTTATGACGAATTGGCGCTCGCGCTGTGTATCGAAGCGGGCAAGCCGATCAACGACTCGAAAGGCGAGGTCACGCGTCTGATCGACACGTTCAAGGTGGCGGCCGAAGAATCGGTGCGCATCGACGGCGAGATCATCAATCTGGAGATTTCACCGCGAGCGAAGGGCTATCACGGCTACGTGAAGCGCGTGCCGATCGGTCCGTGCTCGTTTATCTCGCCGTTCAATTTTCCGCTGAACCTGACCGCGCACAAGGTCGCGCCGGCGATCGCGGCAGGCGTGCCGTTCGTGTTGAAACCGGCGAGCCGCACGCCGGTCGGCGCCTTGATCATGGGCGAGATTCTGGCGGAAACCGACTTGCCGAAAGGCGCATTCTCGATTCTTCCCGCGCATCGCGACGGCGCCGATCTGTTCACCACCGATGAGCGCTTCAAGCTGCTTTCCTTCACCGGCTCGCCCGCGGTGGGCTGGGAACTGAAGAAAAAGGCCGGCAAGAAGAAGGTGATTCTGGAATTGGGCGGCAACGCGGCGGCCATCGTCGACGGCGATCAGGGCGAGAAGCTCGATTACGTGGTCGACCGGCTGGCGTTCGGTGCGTTCTATCAGTCGGGGCAGAGTTGCATTGGCGTGCAGCGGATTCTGGTGCACGCGAAGCTCTACGACGCGTTGCGCGAGAAGCTGATCGCGAAGACGAAGTCGTTGATCATGGGCGATCCGAAGGACGAAAAGACCTTTGTCGGGCCGATGATCTCCGAATCCGAGTCCAGGCGTCTCGCCGGCTGGATGGAGAGCGCGGTACAGGCAGGCGCGAAGATCGTCGCCGGCGGCAAGGTGGAGGGCGCGATGTTCGAGGCCACGCTGCTCGAAGGCGTGAAGCGCGACACCGACCTCTATCGCAAGGAAGCCTTCGGCCCGGTAGCGATTCTGGAGCGTTTCGACGATTTCGACGCCGCGCTTGCCACCGTCAACGACAGCGACTTCGGCCTGCAGGCCGGCGTATTCACCGATTCGCTCGCCCATGCGCACCGCGCGTGGGACCTACTCGACGTGGGCGGCGTGGTGATCAACGACGTGCCGTCGTTCCGGGTCGACAACATGCCGTATGGCGGCGTGAAAGATTCCGGGCTCGGGCGCGAAGGCGTGCGCTACGCGATCGAAGATATGACCGAGATGCGCCTGATGGTGATGCGCGAGACGTGGTGACGGGGCGGTGCGGCGGATCGGGTTGAGCCGGACTGTCATGCATCTGTCGCACGCGCGCACTACGCTGCCTGCGAAGCGTTCCGACCCTCGCAGGCCGCTTTTCGGCGCCGGTGCGGACGGTCTGGCGAGCGGCTCGCCGTCTGCCTTTCGCCCGCGTAAGCAGAAAGCGGACGGATGCGCCATGAGTGTTTTTGCTGAAGTGCTACAATACCGGCCTTTCCGGCGGGTGTTTCCGCCGGCCGGAGCCGGCCGCATTTTTCCCGTAATACTGACGGGTCCCGTGCGGAACGCCGTGGCTCCGCCTTCATCCTGATGCCCTCTGCGGTTCCGACCGCTGCCGCGCGCACCGCGCCAAGCGCATTTTTAGCGAAAGCCACCATGTCCGACACAGCCGTCACGCCCAGTACTGCGACTTTTGATCAATTCGGTCTCGCGCCCGACATCCTGAAAGCCGTCAAAGAATCGGGCTACACCATCCCTACGCCGATCCAGGAGCAGGCGATTCCCGTCGTGCTGGCCGGCCGGGACATGATGGGCGCCGCGCAAACCGGTACTGGCAAGACCGCGAGCTTCTCGCTGCCGATCATTCAGCGCTTGCTGCCGCAGGCCAGCACGAGCGCATCGCCCGCCCGCCATCCGGTGCGCGCGCTGATCCTCACGCCGACCCGCGAACTGGCCGACCAGGTGGCGGCGAACGTGCAGTCGTACGCGAAGCACACGGCGCTGCGCAGTGCCGTGGTGTTCGGCGGTGTCGATATGAATCCGCAGTCCGAGCAGCTGCGCCGCGGCGTCGAAATTCTGATCGCGACGCCAGGCCGTCTGCTCGATCACGTGCAACAGAAAACCGCGAATCTCGGCCAGGTGCAGATCCTCGTTCTCGACGAAGCCGACCGGATGCTCGACATGGGCTTCCTGCCGGATTTGCAGCGCATCCTGAACCTGCTGCCGAAGGAACGTCAGACGCTGCTGTTTTCGGCCACGTTCTCGGGCGAAATCAAGAAGCTGGCCGCCACGTATCTGCGCGACCCGCAGACGATCGAAGTCGCGCGCAGCAATTCGACTGCGACCAATGTGACGCAGATCGTTTATGAAGTGGCCGAGGGCGACAAGACGGGCGCGGTCGTTAAGCTGATTCGCGACCGCGGCCTGAAGCAGGTCATCGTGTTCTGTAATAGCAAGATCGGCGCGAGCCGGTTGGCGCGGAGTCTGGAGCGCGACGGTGTGATCGCCACGGCGATTCACGGCGACCGGACCCAGAATGAGCGGATGCAGGCTCTGGACGCGTTCAAGCGTGGTGAGATCGAGGCCCTGGTGGCGACTGACGTCGCTGCGCGCGGTTTGGACATTGCCGAACTGCCCGCCGTGATCAACTTCGATCTGCCGTTCAACGCGGAAGATTATGTGCACCGGATTGGCCGTACCGGACGTGCTGGCGCTTCCGGCGATGCATTGTCGCTGTGCAGCCCGAATGAGCGTAAGCAGCTTGCCGACATCGAAAAGCTGATCAAGCGGCCTTTGGAAGTGCAACACCTGACCGTCGATACGCCGGTGCGGCATCACCATGAAGAGCGTCCGCCGCGGCGTGAGCGTGTGGATGGACGTGCAGAGGGCCGTGAAGAGCGGGGTGGTCGCCGGCGTTCGGGGGCTTCGTCTTCAGGTTCGTTTGACCGGCCGCATCATCATCGTGCGCAGCCTGTGGATGATTTCTTCCTCAAGCCCTATGAGCCTTCGGCGGCTTCGGTGAGGAAGGTTGAGGAGGCGGCTGCCTCGTCTGCTACTGCTCCGCAGAAGTCGACTTCGAAGCAGCCGTTGGCTGCGCTGCTGGGTGGGTTTGGGATGCCGAGGAAGTCGCCTTCGTCTTCCTGATTGCTGGCTTTTTTGCCTGGCTCTGGTTGTTTTTAGCGTTTCTTTTCTGAGCGCTTGTTTTCTGAGCGGTTCACCGGCGCTGCCTCTATTTGGGGCGGCCGCTACGGTCCGCCGCCATCACATCACACTTGCACGCCCGTGCGCTGCGCCCATGCTGCCGTCGCGGCAGCATAAAAACCCTCTAGCGTCGTATGCCCGGTCCCGTCTAGCCCAAGACCCAGGTGACGCGCGGCTGCGCCCAGCGCTTCAAGCGGTTTGTCATTGTCCAGCGCAGTTGCGCCGTTTTGCTTGCTGAGCTTTTCGCCCTGATCGTTCGTGACCACCGGTACGTGCAGATACTCCGGGGTCGGTACGCCCAGGCAACGCTGCAGGTAGATCTGCCGCGCCGTTGAATCCATCAGGTCCGCGCCGCGCACAATGTGCGTAATTCCCGCGTCCGCATCGTCAACTACCACCGCCAGTTGGTATGCCCACTGATCGTCAGCGCGTCTCAGCACGAAGTCGCCGACCTCGGTGGCCAGGTTTTGCGTCTGTTTACCCTGCCAGCGGTCTTCGAATGTGATCACCGCCGCGTCGCCGTCGGGTACGCGCAGGCGCCATGCGCGCGCCGGTTTGTCGTGCAGGCCGCTGCGGCAGGTGCCGGGGTAGGCAAGCGTAGTGTTGCGCGCGTGGGCATGCAGCAGCGAATCAGCAATCTCCTTGCGCGTGCAGCCGCATGGATAGACCAGGCCGGCAGACTTCAATTGCTCCAGTGCTTCCTGATAGCGCGCAAGACGATCGCTTTGCCAGACCGGCGTCTCGTCTGCGTGCATGCCGAAATGCTCGAGGGTCGACAGAATCTCCTCGGCCGCGCCTGGGACGGTGCGAGGCCCGTCGATGTCTTCGACCCGCACCAGCCACGCACCGGCATGCGCACGCGCGTCCAGCCAGCTTGCGAGTGCGCTCACCAGTGAGCCGAAATGCAAGGGCCCGGTAGGCGACGGCGCGAAGCGTCCACGATAGGTCATGGGTTCGATGGGTGTGCTGATGCGCAAATACGCGGAACAACTGCGAGATTCATGCCGCTCAGCCATGAATCCATATGGGGGCGGCGGGCCGCAACGTGAAGACGCCCGGCCGCTGCAATCGCCCGCATCACGCGGCGTGCGCCGCCTTGCTGTCCGGATGGCATTCCGGACATGTCTTGCCTGCCACGTACATCGGCGATTGTTGCGCCTCGGGCGTCACCACCGCGCGGCAGCCGAAGCATTGCACGGTCGCGGTCGGCTCCAGTTGCGGATTGAGCGCGGTGCGGTAGTCGAAGACGAAGCAGTCGCCGTGATAGTGCGCGCCGCCGACTTCTTCGAAATACTTCAGGATGCCGCCTTCGAGCTGGTACACGTTCTCGATGCCGACTTCCTTCATATGGATCGCCGCCTTCTCGCAGCGAATCCCGCCTGTGCAGAACGACACGACCGTCTTGCCTTCGAGATCGGCGCGGTTTTGTTCGATGACTTCGGGAAATTCGCTGAATTTCGTAATGCGGTAGTCGAGCGCGTCGTCGAACGTGCCGACGTCCACTTCGAATGCATTGCGTGTGTCCAGCATCACGACGGGGCGGCCTTCGTCGTCATGGCCGCGGTCGAGCCAGCTTTTCAGCGTGGGGGCGTCGACAAACGGCGCGCGGCCAAGCTCCGGCCGGATGGCCGGCTTTTTCATGGTGATGATCTCGCGCTTGAGCTTGACCAGCATGCGGGTGAACGGCTGCTTGTCCGACAGGCTTTCCTTGAACTGCAGATTGACGAACTTGCCGTCGAACAGCGCGTCGTGACGGATGTAGTCGATGAACGCGTCTGCAGCTTCGCGCGTGCCGGCGACGAACAGGTTGATGCCTTCCGGCGCCAGCAGGATGGTGCCGCGCAAGCCGAGCGCATTACAGCGCTCCGTAACGAACGGGCGCCATGCGGCGGTGTCTTCGATGGTCGCGAAATGATACGCGGCGAGATTGACGATACTCATGTGTGTCCAGCGGTAAGAAGTGGCGGCGCGGAAAACGGGGCGCATTGAAACGCCCGCGTTCAAACTCCGTGCGGCGCGGCCACGTCGAAAAGGGCGAAACCCGTATTATCCCTCAAGCTGGCGCTTTGGCCGACCTGGCCGAATGGCCAACCCTTTGCGGCAGCGCAAATCGCCTGCACAACACGGGTGCGCGGTGCGCTCGCGTTGCCGTCCTAAGCCGAACGGCTAACGCGCGGTTTTGGCCTGAAAACTCCGGAAGGGTGGAGTTACAATGTCGCCCATGTCAGATCCCCGCTTCGTTCATCTTCGCGTCCACTCCGAATTCTCGATTGCCGACGGCATCGTGCGTCTTGACGACATCGTCAAGGCCGCCGCCAAAGACGGTCAGGGTGCGCTCGCCCTTACCGACCTCGGCAACGCGTTCGGCCTCGTCCGTTTCTACAAGGAAGCCCGCGGCAAAGGGGTCAAACCCATTGCCGGCTGCGACGTCTGGATCACCAATCCCGACGACCGCGAGAAGCCTTCCCGTTTGCTGCTGCTGGTCAAGAACCGGCGCGGCTATCTGAATCTGTGCGAGCTGCTCAGCAAGGCATCGCTCACCAACCAGTATCGCGGCCGTGCGGAAATCGAAGCCGGCTGGCTCGAATCCGGTCTGGGCGAGGGGCTGCTCGCGTTGTCGGGCGCGCAACAGGGCGACATTGCCCTCGCGCTCGCGGCGGGTAACGAAGAAGCGGCCAAACGCAATGCATTGCATTGGGCGAAGGTGTTCCCTGGCGGCTTCTATATCGAACTGCAACGCTGCGGTCAGCCGGGCGGCGAGCAGTACGTGCAGCAGGCGGTTGCGCTCGCGGCGTCGCTGAAATTGCCGGTGGTGGCCACGCATCCCATGCAGTTCATGACGCCGGACGATTTCACCGCGCACGAAGCGCGCGTGTGTATTTCGGAAGGCGATATCCTGGCGAATCCGCGTCGCTCGAAGCGCTTTACGTCCGAGCAGTATTTCCGCACGCAGCAAGAAATGGCGGCGCTGTTCGCCGACCTGCCGTCGGCGCTCGCCAATAGTGTTGAAATCGCCAAGCGCTGCAACCTGACGCTCGAACTCGGTAAGCCGAAGCTGCCGCTCTTTCCGACTCCCGACGGTATGTCGCTCGACGACTACCTCGTGCAATTGTCAAAAGAGGGCCTCGAAAAGCGTCTCGAACAGTTGTATCCGGATGCGGCCGAGCGCGAAGCACAGCGCGAAACGTATTACCAGCGCCTCGAATTCGAGTGCGGCACGATCATCAAGATGGGCTTTCCGGGCTACTTCCTGATCGTTGCGGACTTTATCAACTGGGCCAAGAACAACGGCGTGCCGGTTGGCCCGGGCCGGGGCTCGGGTGCAGGTTCGCTGGTCGCGTATGCGCTCGGCGTGACCGACCTCGATCCGCTGCGCTACAACCTGCTGTTCGAACGTTTTCTGAATCCGGAACGTGTGTCGATGCCCGACTTCGACATCGACTTCTGCCAGCACGGCCGCGATCGTGTGATTCAGTACGTGAAGGAAAAATACGGCGCGGACGCCGTGTCGCAGATCGCCACCTTCGGCACGATGGCGGCGAAAGCGGCGGTGCGCGACATCGGCCGCGTGCTCGATCTCGGCTATATGTTCACGGACGGCATCGCCAAGCTGATTCCGTTCAAGCCGGGCAAGCACGTCACCATCGCCGACGCGATGAAGGAAGAGCCGCTCCTGCAGGAGCGCTTCGATAACGAAGACGAAGTGCATCAGCTGCTTGAACTCGCGCAACGCGTGGAAGGCCTCACGCGTAACGTCGGTATGCACGCCGGCGGCGTGTTGATTGCGCCCGGCAAGCTGACCGATTTCTGCCCGCTCTATACGCAGGGCGACGAAAGCGGCGTTGTGAGCCAGTACGACAAGGACGACGTCGAAGCCGTCGGCCTCGTGAAGTTCGACTTTTTGGGCCTCACCACGCTGACCATTCTGGATTGGGCCGAGCGCTATATCCGCCGTCTCGATCCGTCGAAGAAAGACTGGTCGCTCGCGCAGGTGCCGCTCGACGACGCGGCGTCGTTCTCGATCCTGAAGAAAGCGAATACGGTCGCCGTGTTCCAGCTGGAAAGCCGCGGCATGCAAGGCATGCTGAAAGACGCGCAGCCTGACCGCTTCGAGGACATCATCGCGCTGGTCGCGTTGTACCGTCCGGGTCCGATGGACCTGATCCCGAGCTTCTGCGCACGTAAGCACGGCCGCGAAGTGGTGGAGTATCCCGATCCGCGTGTTGAATCTGTTCTGAAAGAGACCTACGGCATCATGGTCTACCAGGAGCAGGTGATGCAGATGGCGCAGATCATCGGCGGCTACTCGCTCGGCGGCGCCGACTTGCTGCGTCGCGCGATGGGTAAGAAGAAGGCCGAAGAAATGGCCGAGCATCGCGAGCTGTTCCGCCAGGGCGCCGGGAAGAACGGGCTGGCCGGCGAGAAAGCGGACGAAATCTTCGACTTGATGGAGAAGTTCGCGGGCTACGGCTTCAACAAGTCGCACGCGGCGGCGTATGCGCTGCTTGCGTACCACACCGCATGGCTGAAGGCGCACCATCCGGCCGAATTCATGGCGGCGAATATGTCGCTCGCCATGGACGATACGGACAAGGTCAAGATCCTGTTCGAGGATTGCCTCACGAACAAGATGGCCGTGCTGCCGCCGGACGTCAATCTGTCGGCGTACCGGTTCGAGCCGGTCGCGGAAGCGGACGGCAAGCGCTCGAAAACGATCCGCTACGGACTCGGCGCGATCAAGGGCAGCGGCCAGAACGCGATCGAAGAAATTATCCGTGCACGCGAAGAAGGTCCGTTCATCGACATCTTCGATTTCTGCAACCGGGTCGACCGCCGGATCGTCAATCGCCGCACGGTGGAAGCCTTGATCCGCGCCGGTGCGTTCGACACGCTGCACGCGAATCGCGCGCAGCTGATCGCCTCGGTCTCGCTGGCCATGGAAGCCGCCGAGCAGGCCAGCGCCAACGCGATGCAGGCGGGCCTGTTCGACATGGGCGATGCGCCGTCGCAAGGTCACGAACTGGTCGACGAGCCGGAATGGCCGGAAAAGAAGAAGCTGCAGGAAGAGAAGGCCGCGCTCGGCTTTTACCTGTCTGGCCATCTGTTCGATGCCTACAAGGACGAAGTGCGCCGTTTCGTGCGCCAGAAGATCGGCGAATTGAAGGAAGGGCGCGACAAGCTGGTCGCGGGTGTGATCGCGTCGCTGCGCACGCAGATGACCCAGCGCGGCAAGATGCTGATCGCGCTGCTCGACGACGGCACTGGTCAATGCGAAGTCACCGTCTTCAACGAGACCTTTGAAGCGCACAAGCAGCTGTTCAAGGAAGACGAGCTGCTCGTGGTGCAAGGCTCGGCGCGTAACGACGCATTCACCGGCGGCATCCGCTTCACGGTCGATACGGTGATGGACCTCGGCCGTGCCCGCTGTCGCTATGCGGAAGCCGTGAAGGTGCAGATGAACGGCAATGCGGACGCATTGGCGCTGCGGCGTGTGCTCGAAGCGCATAGCGCGGGTAAGGACGAGCCGCAAGCTGCGCCGGCGCCGGCGGCGTCATCGCGGGGTGGCAATGGCGGTGGTGGCGGCCGCAACGGCGGCGGTTATGGCGGCGGTGGCCAGCGTCAGGCTGTGCAGATTCCGAACGGCCTTGCAGTGCAGGTGGTTTATCGCAGCGAAAACGCGCAAGGCGAAATGCGTCTGGGCGACGCGTGGCGCGTGAAGCCGACTGACGAACTGCTCGCGGCGTTGCGCGGCGAATTTGCCGGAAGCTCGATCGAAATCGTTTATTGATGTCTGGTTTGCCTGCGCGGGTGGCATCGCCGCGCGGGCAAAGCTGATGCTACCCGAGTGGTCTTGATGCGAAAGCTGGTCACGCTGCGCGTATTACCATCTGACCGTTGCCAAAGAATGCAGTGTGGCGACAGTGAGCCGATCACTCCTCGCGCCGCGTCTGTTCCCCCATACGCGCCAGCTTCAGAAACCGGTAGTACACCGTTTCGGCATTGAACACCGCGATCATAAAACCCGCGCGGCCGTCGAGAAATCCACGCCGCAGCACATAGGTCCGCACGAACGCCCACGCGCCGCGCCCGAGCGCCTTGCCAAAACTGCCGCGTTTGCCGGCGGCGTGACGTTGCTGCGCACCCGCTGTCGAATACGCGTCGAGCTTGCGCAATACGCCTTCGAAGTCCTCATAGGAGTAGTGCATCAGCTTGCCGGTCAGGCGCTGCGACGGCGTGTCGAATACGAGGCGCTCGTGCACGAGGTCGTCGGAGAAACGCGCGGCGCCACGTTTGAACAGGCGCGGAATCCAGTCCGGATACCAGCCGCTGTGATGAATCCAGTGGCCGCAAAAGCTCGACAGCCGGTCCACCGCGTAGACGTCGGCGGTGGGCGCGGCCAGCGTCGCGCGGATTGCCGCGGCCAGTTCCGGCGTGACGATTTCGTCGGCGTCGAGCGAGAGAATCCAGCTGGTGGTCAGCGCGTCCACGGCGCGGTTTTTTTGTGGACCGAAGCCGGGCCAGTCGGTTTGCTCCAGCACGCGCGCGCCGTGTGCCCTGGCGATCTCGGCGGTACCGTCGGTGCTGCCGCCGTCGATCACGACGATCTGATCGGCGAACGCCACGGCCTGCAGGCATTCGGCCAGTCGCGCCGCCGCGTTTTTGGTGATGATGGCGACGCCGAGGGTGGTTTCTTGCATACCTGAATTGCGTGGAGGGTGCAGGGTGGCGAAATGGGTCGCGCAAGTATACACAGCGCGCGGTGGCCGTGGCCGTACGTGTCCGCGGGCCGCTGTCGGCCTGTGAATCCGGCCGGATCTGGTCAATTCATCACTACCGGCCGCACAATCCGCAACCGTTTACAATGCCGTATTTAATTTTACGTGCAGCGGGCATTCCGCCCCTTGCGCGGATGCAGTCCCGCATTCCCAGAGGATTCCTTGAGCGCGAAGCCTACGTTAAGCAAACCCATCGGTTCAGGTGAGGCATCGTCGCCTGCCGTCGTCTTCCGGCGCTTGTGGCCATATATCAAGCCGCTGTTGTGGGTGGTGGTCGGCGCGATCGTCGCAATGGCGGTGAGCGCCGGCACCGACGCAGCGATCCCCGCCTTGCTCAAACCGCTGCTGGACAAGGGTTTCGGCGCACATGCCAACGACAACGCCAAGTGGTTCGTGCCGGCCGCGGTGATCGGCCTCGCGCTGATTCGCGGCGTGTCGCAATACGCTTCGGGTTATCTGCTTGCCTACGTATCGAACAAGATCCTGCTCGATCTGCGCCTGAAGATGTTCGATCGCATGATCCACACGAGCGTGGCGTTCTTCCAGCGCGAAACCGCGAGCACGGTGATCAACGCGATCGTGTTCGAGGTGAACCAGATTCTCAACGTGTTGTTGAGCGTGCTGGTCACGCTGGTGCGCGATTCGCTGACGGTGGTCTTCCTGCTCGGCTACCTGTTTTATCTGAACTGGCGTCTGACGCTGATCGTCGCGGTGCTGCTGCCGGGGATTGGCTGGCTGGTGGGCAAGATCAACCGCCGTTTGCGGCGCCTGAACCGCGAGCATCAACTGCTGACCAACGAACTGTCGTACATCGTCGAAGAGACAGTGGGCGGCTACAAGGTCGTGAAGGTGCACAACGGCGAGCAGTACGAGACGGACCGCTTCACGGCGATGAGCAAGCGTCTGCGCGGCTACGCCATGCGCATGACCGTCTCCGGCGGCCTCGCGCAGCCGTTGACGCAGTTCCTCGCGTCGATCGCGCTTGCCGTGGTGATTACGATTGCCGTGGTGCAGTCGTCGTCGGATCAGACTACGGTGGGCGGCTTTGTGGCGTTCGTCACGTCGATGCTGCTGATCATCTCGCCGCTTAAGCACCTGATGGACGTGAACCAGCCGCTGCAACGCGGCATGACGGCGTGCGAGCTGATTTTCGGCCTGATCGACGAGCCCTCCGAACCGGAAGGCGGCGGCAAGCCGCTTGACCGCGCTCACGGCGAAGTGGAATTCCGCAACGTATCGTTCACCTACGGCAGCAATGCCACGCATGGCCGCAACACGCTCGACCAGGTGTCGTTCAAGGTGGCGCCGGGCGAAATGGTGGCGCTTGCAGGGCCGTCGGGCAGCGGCAAGACCACGCTGGTGAATCTGCTGCCGCGCTTTTTCGATCCGACCGGCGGGGAGATTCTGGTCGACGGTGTCGCGCTGCCTGAATACGGCCTGCACGCGCTGCGTAGCCAGATCGCGATGGTGAGCCAGGACGTGGTGCTGTTCAACGATACGGTGGCGAACAACGTTGCTTATGGCCAGCCGGCCGATCCGGACAAGGTCAAGGCGGCGCTGCGCGCGGCTAACCTTTGGGACACCGTCGAGGCGATGCCCTCGGGCATCGATACGCTGGTCGGCGACAACGGCATGATGCTCTCGGGCGGCCAACGCCAGCGTCTGGCGATCGCGCGCGCGATCTACAAGGACGCGCCGATCCTGATTCTCGACGAAGCCACCTCAGCGCTGGATTCGGAATCCGAACGCCACGTGCAGGCGGCGCTGGAAACCTTGATGAAGGGCCGGACCACGCTCGTGATCGCGCACCGTTTGTCGACTATCGAACGCGCCGACCGGATTCTGGTGATGGATGCAGGGCACATCGTCGAGCGCGGTAGCCATCGCGAGCTGCTGGCGCAAGGCGGGCTGTACGCGCATTTGCATCGCATCCAGTTCCAGCAGGACGCAGCGTAAGAAGCGTCGGTCGGGCGCGCGGCCTGTGTCCGCGCCCGAGCCCGACCCGGCAGCATCAGGCGAATTCGCGCCTGAACGGCTGTGACAACTGTTTGCCGATCGCGCCCATCACCTCTGCCGGCGCGATCTCGTCGACGCCGCTGGTGCTCTGGATGCCGATCGAATGGCATTGCCCGGTAAGCCGTAGATAGGGCGGCTCGCGGTCGGAAAAGAGCGAAACGCTTGGCGTCGGTGTCGAATGCGCAACATGCATCAAGCCGCCATCCGCGCCTACGAACAAGGCGGCCTTCGACACCACCTCCCGCGACTGCAACAGCGTCAACTGGCCGACGCACGAACTGACTTCGAGCCGGCTGAAACGCTGTTCGAGCAGCTCACGCGCCATCGCCAACCCGTTGTCCGACCCGACCAGCACGACGTGCTTCGGCATGTCGCCGTGCGTGGAGCGGTCGATGAGTTCGAGCAGCGCGCCCCAGTGTCGATACGTGCGATTCGCATCCAGCCCGCCGATCGCCAGCACGAGGAACTGCCCGTCCGGCAGGAAAGGGAGCACCGACTCGCGAGTGTGAGCATTTGCCGTGAGATACGGCTTGCTCATCGCGACGATTTCTTCCGGCGAATGGCCGAGCGCAAACACGTCGTTGACCGCGGCGTGGCTGAAGCAGGTCTGATTGCGATCCGGCCCGAAGAAATACTGGAACAGACAGGCGTACGGCAAGTGCTTGAAGTGCCGGCTTTTCAGCTTGATCGACGGCAGGTTGTACTCCGACATCAGGATCGCGTCGTATTGCCGCCCCTCGAGCGCACCCAGGTCGGAAAACACGTTCCCGAAGACGTCGTCCTCTTCGAACAGCGTGTGCAGGTTCGGCAGCGTGAACAGGTCGATCTCGACGCCGTGCCCCTTTAGCAGCGCGCGCCCGGACATGTCCATGGTCGCGTCGCCGAAATTGCGCTTGCCGGTGTAGATCCAGAGCAGCCGCTTCGCCGTTGCGGCGCTGGCTAGTTCAAGGCGCGTCTGTCCATGCCATTTCAGCAGCAAATGCTTGTGCAGGTACTTCTTGACGATTTTCGCGCGCGGCGTCTTTTGCAGAAATGTCTCAGGCTCGTGAGCAACACCCGCATACGGAATGCGGGTGGAGCGGGTCACGGCCGTCTCTACGATTCTTTTCAGGGCGCCGGGTGCGCTGCGATAGAGCGCGCGCATCAATCGATTCATTGCTGAGATGGCGAGGTATGGCCAGAATGTGGGGCGACTTGAGGACCTGGCCCGTGTACGGGCGGTGGTGGCCGGTCGTGGCGGCCGACCGGTATCTTACCAATATCCCGGCGGGGCGCGCACAAGCCGTCGGATTAGTCGGATAGGCACGCGAACCCGGTACAATACCGGGGCCAACATCCCGGTCGCACGCCAGTTGTCGCGCGGCCGGTTAAATTCATAAGACATGTCGACGCCCGCCAAACAATCTTCCCTGAGCGTCAACTTACGAAGCCTGCTGCCAGCGTTATTCCTCCTCACGTATCCATCGGCCACCCTGCTGATACACGGTGGTGGGAGCGCACTATCGATCGCGGCAGTGATGGTCTCGCTCGTATTGCTCGCCTTGCCCAGAAACTGGGGCGGCCTGCGGCCGCTGCAGTGGGATCGTGTCGACGTCGCGCTCTGCATCGCCACCGCGTCCCCGTTTCTGGCGGTGCTGCTCGGCGGCGCCTGGCATGGCGCGGTCGTCGCCAGTACGCTCGATTCACCTTCCCGATTCTTTGCTGCCGCACCGCTCTTTCTGGTGTTGCGGCGTGCCTTGCCGCGCACCCTCGCCTGGGCCGACCTGTCGTTCGCGCTGGCGGGGCTGGCGGCGCTCGGCATTCTGCTGATCGCGCCGCGCGACTGGGGTTTCGGCCGGCTCAGCAGCCAGTTCCTGAACCCGATTCACTTCGGCGACATCGCCCTGGTAATGGGCGCGCTGTCCGTGCTTTCGCTGAACTGGTGGCGCAAGGACCGGCTGGCGGTACGCGTCGTCAAGATGGCAGGGTTGTTCGCGGGACTGGCCGCGTCGCTGATAACCGGCTCGCGCGGCGGATGGATCGCGATTCCGGTGGTCGCGGCGATGATCCTGTATGCGCGCAGCCGCGGCAAATCGCGCCGGTGGAAGGTGTTGCTGCCGGCTGCGATCGTCGCGATCCTCGTCGGCGTGTACGTATTCTCGCCGACCGCACGCGACCGCGTCGGCGACGTCTCGTCGGATATCGTTCAGTACACGCACGGCAACAAGGACACGCCGCTCGGGATTCGCCTGCAGCTTTACGAGGCGGCGGCACGGATCGTGGAGAACCATCCGCTGCTGGGCCTCGGCGGCGATGGCTTCCGTGACAGCATGGAGTCGTTCGCCAAGTCGGGCCTGCTGACGCCAGCCGCCGCGCAATTGGGCCGGGGCGAGACGCACAATCAGCTGTTCGCTTACATGACCGATTACGGCATTGTCGGCGGTCTTGCGCTGCTGTCGATCTACGTCGTGCCCGGAGCGATCTTCTGGCGGCGCCTGAACGCGCCAACCGTGCCGGCGCGGCGCGCGGCCCTGATGGGACTGACTTTCGTCGTCGCGTTCTGGATTTTCGGGCTGACAGTCGAAACTTTCGATCTGAAGGTGACCGTGTCGTTCTACGCGTCGGTCATTGCGATCCTTGCGGCGGCTTCCGCCTATGCGGACCGTCGCGGGCAGTATCACGACGTTCAGCGCGAACCTCTTCAATGAAACCTGACGTCATCCCATGTTCAGTATCCTGATTCCGAGCTGGAACAACCTGCCGTATCTGAAGCTGTGCATCGACAGCATCCGGCGTCATTCGGCGTTCGATCACGAGATCATCGTGCACGTCAACGAAGGCAGCGACGGCACGCTCGAATGGGTCCGCGCGGAAGGCATCCGCCACACCTGGAGCAAGGGTAACGTCGGCGTGTGCCTCGCATTGAACGACGCCGCGCGCCTCGCCACGCTCGACTGGATTCTGTTCCTGAACGACGACATGTTCTGCACACCGGGCTGGGACCTCGCCTTTGAGGCGAACCTGCGCACGCTCGGCCACTCGTCGGCCTATCTGTCGTCGGTGCTGATCGAGCCGACCGACACCGGCAATGCGAACGTGACCACCGCCAATTTCGGCACCGGGCCCGACAATTTCGACGAAACCGGCCTGCTCAGCTATGCCGCCGGCATGCAGCAGGTTGATCGCGACGGCGTCGCGCTGCAGCCGATGCTGATCAGCCGCCAGTTGTGGCACGCGGTAGGCGGCTACAGCATCGAATTCGGCCCCGGCATGAGCAGCGACGACGACTTCCTGATGAAGCTGTGGCTGGTCGGCTGCCGGGTGTTCCGCTCGGTGGGCGCGAGCCGCATCTATCATTTCGGCTGCAAGTCCACCGGACGAATCCGCCGCAACCGCGGTGGCCGCGAGTTCCTGATGAAGTGGGGGATTTCGCAGCGCGACTTCACGCGCGGGTATATTCGCCAGACGGCGAGCGCCGCGCCCGGCACGCTGCCGAATATTCCGCGCGCGCCGTTCAGAAGCCGTTTCAAGCGGGTACTGTATGCGCTCGGCCGCTACCCGTTCGAAGATCTGGAAGGCTGGGAGCCGGACTTACCTGCGAAGCTGACGTTCAAGAAGCCGTTCGGCAGCAAGAACGACGGCTAGGCTAAAAACCTGGTCGATAAGCTGGTCAATAAGCTGGCCGAGAAGTTGACCGATAAGCTGACCGGGAAGTCGACCAGAAAGCAGGCCGCAGATCGCAACCCGCGGCAATCGATCCGCGCAGCCGCCGATAGATGCGAACCGCTCGTGCGGGCAACCACCACGGAAATCACATTCGATGTTCTCAATCATCATCCCGACCTGGAACAATCTGCCTTATCTGCGGCTCGTGATCGAGAGCCTGCGGCGTCATTCCACGCACACGCATCAGATCATCGTGCACGTGAATGACGGCTCGGACGGCACGCTGGCCTGGGTGCGCGACGAGGGGATCGAACACACTGCGTCGCCTGGCAATATCGGCATCTGTCACGCGGTCAATATCGCGGCGGCGCGCGCCACGCAGGACTACATCGTCTACATGAACGACGACATGTACTGCTGCCCTGGCTGGGACGACGCGCTCGTCAAACGCCTCGCGCAGATGCCGGCCGACAACCTGTTCATGCTATCGGGAACGATGATCGAACCGGTCGACTCCGGCAATCCGTGCGTCGTTGTGCAGAATTTCGGCCGCGACGTGGAAAATTTCCGCGCCGACGAACTGGTGGCCGCCACGCCGACACTCGTGCGCGCCGACTGGCGTGGCGCCACGTGGCCGCCGACGCTCGTGCATCGCGATTGGTGGTACAAGCTCGGCGGCTATAGCAGCGAATTGAGTCCCGGCATGAGCAGCGACAACGATTTCTCGATGAAGCTGTGGGATGCCGGTTGCCGGGTGTTTCTCGGCGTGGGCGACAGTCTGGTTTATCACTTTCAGCAGAAGAGCACGGGCAAGGTCGTCAAGAACGATGGACGCCGTCAGTTCCTGAACAAGTGGGGCATGACGCAGGCCACCTTCGACCGTTATTTTCTGCGGCGCGGCACAGCGGTGGAAGGCGCTCAGGCGGTCACCGAACCCGAGCGCACCGGCCGCTTGCGGCGCGCGCTGCTCAAGTCGCGCATCAAGCGTGCGTTTAGCTGAAGCAGGCGCCAAAGAAGGGGCGTTAGACGCCGCCCGTCACCAGCGGCAGCACCGTTAAATCCGGGTGTGTGCCGTCGACGATGCTGCGGCCCACATGCACCCCCTCGTAGAGCGCTTCTTCCACGCTGGCGAAGCTCTCTTCGCCATCCGGGTGGAACGGCACCGCATGCCCGGGGATCGCCGGGTCGGCGCCCGGATGGCACACGTAGCCGACGTAGGTGCAGCGGTTATCCGGCACGGCCGACGGCCTCGTTTCGTCGGGCGGGTTTTTCGGGAAGGGCGCCACGTGAATTTCGAAACCCTCGTACTCCACCATCTGCCAAGGTGCGGTTTCATCGGCCATGGCCGCCTCCGTCTTTGTCGTGCGCTTCCCAAAAAGTCTAGGTGATTTGAACGTAAAGCGTGCCATAAGACTGATGAGGCTAAACCACTATGGTTTGCACATCGCGTTGTTCGAGTTGCGTTGATAGTCGATCTGTCGCTTAATAGTTTTCTCGGGTTTCATTTGAAAATGACCGTGCAGCGGCGTTGCATCGGCGTCGAGCGTGTGGGTACTTGCCCGGCCGCGCCATCTTCTCCACGTCATATAGAATGACGCGCTTTGCCCATACAAGACCCCCGCCAATGTGGTTCAAAAACCTTCAGTTGCACCGTCTTCCCGCTCCGTGGTCTGTCACCCCTGAACAAATGGAGAAATGGCTCGCGCCGCACGCGTTCGCGCCCGGCAACAGCGTCGAGATGCAAAGCCACGGTTGGGCCTCGCCGCGCGACAACGACTCGCTGGTGTATTCGCTCAATGGCCAGATGCTGCTGACGTTTCGCGCCGAAAAGAAACTGCTGCCGGCTTCGGTCGTCACGCAAGTGACCAAGGCGCGTGCGCTCGAACTCGAAGAGCAGCAAGGCTTCAAACCTGGCCGCAAGCAGATGCGCGAACTCAAGGAGCAGGTGACTGACGAGTTGCTGCCGCGCGCTTTCAGCATTCGCCGCGATACGCGCGTGTGGATCGATACCAAAAACGGCTGGCTCGTGATCGACGCGGGCTCGCAAGCGGTCGCCGACGAAGTGCGCGGCCTGCTGGTGAAGTCGATCGATCAACTGCCGCTCGGCACCGTGCGCGTCACCCAATCGCCGGTTGCGGCGATGACGGAGTGGCTGCTTTCCGGTGAAGGTCCCGCGGGTTTCACGCTCGACCAGGACACCGAATTGCGCTCGCCGACCGAAGGCAACGCGACCGTGCGCTATGTTGGACATACTTTGGATGCCGAAGATATGCGCCGTCATATCGAAGCCGGCAAGCAATGCATGCGGCTCGCGATGACGTGGAACGATCGCGTGTCGTTCGTGCTGACGCCTTCTTTGATTATCAAGCGCATCGCGCCGCTCGACGTCCTCAAGGAAGCGAGCGACCCGACCGCGCAGAACGACGACGAACGCTTCGATTCCGACGTCACGCTGATGACCGCTGAACTCGATCGCATGCTGTGCGATCTGCTCGACGCATTGGGCGGCGAGCAGGGCGTGGAAATGCCGCAAGCCGCGGCTGCGTGAATGACGTTTGCTTGATCTGCGGTTATCCGCTATAGGCCGGCGCGTTGAGAATACTTCGTGCCGGCACTTATTAAGCCAGATTACGGTTATCTGAATCTGGCTTAATAAAATTTACCCTTCATGTCCGGGCCGTCACACTGCTTGTGCTGACGGTGCAAGCCGTCAGGAGCCTTCCGAACCACTGACGCGCGCCACGCCTTCCATCATGCGGGTCGCGTCATCCTGACCAGGACTCGACATGAAAATCGCCCACTTGATGATCGCCATCGGCCTTGCCTGTGCCGCCTCCGCATCCGTCACCTCTACTGCCATGGCTGCCAATGCGACGTATCCATCCACGCCGCTGCCTGCATACGCGCAGGACGAATTGCAGAAGGTGATCGACGACGCAACGGGGCCGTTGCCCGCTGCACAGACTTCATTGCCTGCGCCACAAAACGCGGCAACCCCGCCGCAAAGCGCCAACATGCTGCCGAACGGTCCTTATGTCACTCCGCGCGTCACGCCACACGATGATGAAGCGCATGCAACCGCGAGTGCGAGCAAGCGCGGTGCACGTCCGTCGAAGGCGCATCGGCATGAGCGTCACAAGTACGTCTGAGAAACTTGCTCCGATCGTGCGGCGCCGACACGCGATGCGCCAATACAGGATGCTTTCGCGAAGCGGCGCTGCGTGAACGCATCACCACGCGCATACCGCCGCTACACCGGACCCGTCCGCGCCCGCGCGGTGAAAGTGGTTAAGATTGCGTTCAGAAAGGCGTCGATCACGGAGAGTTCGCGATGGTTCGGCTGGTCATGATCCTGCTGGGTGTCGATTACCTGCGCACGCGCTGGCGCTCGTTGCAGTTGATAGGCTGGGTGAGCCTGGTGCTCGGGGTGGTGGTGTTCATCGACGCACTCGATAGCGCGCTCTATTTTCCGATCACACCGTTTGCATTGTTGCTGTTGCTCGAAGGGCTCGCCACGCTGACCGTCGCGTGGACCGGCATGGGCGGGCAACGCACGCTGCGCTATGTGAAGGGCATCGCATTCTGCGTTGCGGCGGCGCTGATTCTCGCCGGGCATCATCACGGCAACTTCATTCTGTCGATGATCTTCGGCACGCTCTTTCTGGCCGACGGTCTGCTGCAGATCGTCTCGGCGAAGGTCGTTCGTTATCGCACCTGGCGGCTCGCGATGATCGGCGGGGGCGTTGAAATCGCGCTGGCGGTTTTCTTCTATCAACCTTATCCGACGCACTATGTGGGGACCGTGCCGTACTGTCTCGGCCTCGGTCTGATATTCGGCGGCTGGAACATGATTTTGCTGAGTACGCGCGTGCGGCGTCTCGCGTCGAATCCCGCGG
Source organism: Paraburkholderia sediminicola (assembly GCF_902859805.1). Classification (GTDB taxonomy): domain Bacteria; phylum Pseudomonadota; class Gammaproteobacteria; order Burkholderiales; family Burkholderiaceae; genus Paraburkholderia; species Paraburkholderia sediminicola. The sequence continues at coordinate 350,768 of NZ_CADIKC010000007.1, forward strand.
TGGCGTCGGATGATGCAAGCGCGGATGCCGCCAACTCCGCCGCGAGTGCGGTTGCGCCCGGCCGCTTGAGCGCGGTGGAATGGGACGGCCCGCCCACCGCCGATGAAGACGCGTTGACCGTGCACGTGTGGACGCCGGTCGGCTCGGCCAAGGGCGAGGCGCGGCGGCAGTTGATTGTCGATCGCTATATCGCGGCGGTGGATCGTAACGGTGTGATATCGACTGGACATGCGGCGCTCGAATCGCCTGAAGGCATCTACATCAGCTTGTATCCGGGTGTCGAAATCGATCGTTCGCCCGACGATTTCGCGCGGCTCCTGCGCGCGACGCGCGAGAACGACGTGCCCGGAGTATTCCAGCCCGATTACCCGACCGAATCGAAAGCGTGGTGTCCCTCCACGGTTCAGGTGCGCATACGCAATTACGATCCCGCGCGCCTGCGCCGCTTCTGGGACACCTATCGACAGGACACGACCTACAACCTGACACACCGCAATTGCTCGAGCAGCGTATCGCGCGCACTGGAAGCGGCAATCGAAGGTGCGTCGGCGCGCGTATGGGGCAGCCTTGGCGGCTGGCGACCGTTTCTGCGGGTGATTACGACGCCGGAGTTGTGGGTGGCCGCGCAACTGCGCAAACGCGCTGCGACGATGGCGTGGACACCGGGCCTCACGCTCGACTATGCCCGCGCGCTTAGTATGCTTGCCGACCCGCGTCCGTCGGGCTGGGTGAAGATGGCGCGTCTTGCCGTGCGCCGCATGGTCCGCTCGCGGCAGCAATGGCGTGAGGAAGAGCGCAGTGCGCCGGCTGCACAGGAAGCCGGGCGCGGGCATGGTGCGTGATTGATGTGCTTGACGCCGGCGGGCGGCGACTGGCGGCGCCGGAGATTGGACGGCGAGATACAGTCCCAGCCGCGATTGATCGACAACTCAGCCGCAACCACCGCGCGACACGGATAGGCGCCGCGCATGCCCACGTTCGCCGTAGCGGTAAAAAAAGCAAGCGTATCAAAAGGTTGCCGATTTTGCCGGGCAGTTATGCACAGCCTTATGAACGAAAACTGTGGATAAAGTTGACCCCGCGATGCACAAGTCCCACAAACATCTATCCCCGTTTCAGTTCAACAATTTAGGTGTTGGCACACGGCTTCCGGCTGTGCGTAGCATAAGGACACCGCAGGTGTCTCGTGGGGAATCTCGGGGAAAAACGTTCGCCCTACAGGCGTCAGAGTTAGTGCCTATCTCGGGCTAAGATAATTAGGATTACAAATTGCATAATGTGAAATGTGCCGTCGCGCCGCGCATCTACACGGTTGCGGCAGGGAGATAAGAGTGCGACAAGGCGTGGTGTGTACTCGCGGAGGATGGCGGGCAGCGTGCGCAATGGTCCTGCGACAGTTTGATAACAATTGGAAAACGGTTGGATGATAGATTGGTGATCCAGCACATATCAGAGATCGAAGCTTGAATATTTCGCAATTTCAATGGGCAATTGTCGCTATCGGCATGGTCGTTGGCTTAAGTGTGACGCGAATCCTTTCTGGAATGATTGCGGCGTTTCGCTCCCGAGCCAATGCAGCCCCCGATTTGAGGTCTGTGGTTTGGGCGATCTGCATTTTTCTGCTAGAGCTTGAGCTATGGTGGGGACTATCCGATTTGCGGACGATCATCAAGGAGTGGACGTTCCCAATCTTTCTGTTGTTTATCTCTTCGCCGCTGCTCCTGTTTATTGCGGCTGCCTTGATTTTGCCTTTGCACGAGTTGCGTGTTGACGAAGACCATCGGAGTATCTTCCGAAGTAACGGTCGTTGGGCGTTGTTTGCCATCAGCGCGTACTATTTTGAATCACTGTGTCAAACGCTTTACTTCTGGAAGGCTCCGTTGATCTCGACATGGGGCGCGATCAACGTCGCCCTGGTTGTCTTGCCCGTGTTTGCTTTTTTTACCCGGGGATACAAGGGGTGGGTTATCACGAGTTCTGCCCTTGTGCTGACCATTCTGTTTGTATTCCTTGACATTCTCATACCCGCACCAGTTTGATTGCTGAAGCCTGATAAGCGGTAAGGTGGAGAGCACGGTGCGTTGGCACGCTAGGGGGGAGGTGACAGCCGATCAGTGACGCTGAGCTAGGCGTGTGGCTCACTAACTGGGAGTTGGGCAATGACCCGGTTGCGCCACCGCCAATGCTCACGGGAATCAAGGCCGAGGCCGGGGTCTTCGTTCCCGATATGTGCGTTGAATGTTATATGGCGTGGAAAGCCGAGCCGGTGGGGAAACTCTTTGGTAGTGAGCTGAGCGCTATAGTTCCAGCATGGGGCGAGACAACGGAACTGATGCTGAGCGATCAGGCGCAGGTTCCTTACCCGGTGCTTGTGCCGGATCTGACCAGTTCCGCGAAGAGGGCGACGCTCTACAGCAGCCTGTTCAAGGGGGGCAGCGGTGACGGTGGAATCGTTAAATGCGGTGGTAGGAGTCTCATGAGGGCAAGTGCTATGCTCAGTATGAAAACGACAGAGATGAATGCCGTCTCCTGGCCGGGCCAAGAGGGAAGCGAAACTGGGCCCTATGCTTGGCGAACGCTTTTGACAGATATCAACAATGCAGGGGGTATTGATGCTTAAACGTCCGCCGTATTCAATGGTTGTCACCTACGTCGAAAATCCACAACAGTTGATCATGCAAGTTGTTGAGTCAGCTAGGGTGACTCCGCTTTTGGTCGAGTGTATGGAAGTACCATTCTTTGTGGATGACGAAGAGTTCGAATTCGACGATGAATTAGCGCGACAGCTCGGCGTTGCAATGCTTAACGTGATCGCGGAGGGGCGGCCTGAGGTTAAGAAGCGTTTAAACGTCACGCAGCACCCAATTGACTAGTCATCAGAAGAGTAGTTGATCGGATGTTGTGCGCCATGACCGACCGACGTTTGGTCATGGCGCCAAGGCGAAGCGGACGGCCGCGCTGCGCAAGCTGCCACACATGATTTTGTGTACAAACGACTGCCATCACATCACCGGCCGGATGCTCCACCCATCGCCTTATATTGCGCGTAACTAACCATCTGAAAATGCTCGTGGCCCGGCAGTTTTGCAATGACCTTTGAGTCGTCGGGCGGAATTTCTCCGAACATCTCGTAGTGAGATGCGAGCGTGCTCACGTAGTTGACGGTTGGCGCGGTGGAGTGGAAATGAAGGTAGCCACCGGCTTGCACGGCTCTCCAGAATACCCTGTCGCCGCTGATGCTTTCGCGCGGGTCCTTGAATAGCCACGCCGCGCATGCGGGAAAGGCGGAGCGAGTAAGGAAAAAACAGTTGGTGTCGTTGAAATCGACCCCGTTGGATTCCTTGCAGACGCCAAGCATACGGCCGTCGGCAGTGAAGATATTTCGAGCTGCCGTGACTACCTGCGCACCCGTTTCCTCGATGATCATGCGCATCGTTTCGACATGGTTTGGTTCATACCAGTTGTCGGCGTCGAGAAAACAGATCGCATCAAATCCATTCGCCGCCGCGCAAGCGGCACCTACGCCGCGAGGTGTATCCCCGTAGTCGGCGTGATTAGGAATCTTGATGTGCACTACACCGGGCCAGCTATCAACGTCGGAGTCAGGGAATCCATCGGCGACCATAAAGTGGGTCACTTCAGCTGCTTGCGTAATGGCGCTTTCGTGACATTTTCGTAAGACGTGACGCGGCTCTTTATAGTAGGCGCTAATGACGGCGACTCGCATGAAGGCTCTTCGTGAGATCAGTGGAGCGGGAGATTGTAGCTATTGGCAACGCATCTCAGGCTATCTCAATGACATGCCGTCCGTGACGCCACCGTGTATACAACGACGGCGCTGCCGTCAAATGAGTGATTTCAACCAATATGGCGGGTGTATGCTCAAAGCGAAAGCTTGTCGATGACAGCACCTCACCACGCTGAACCTTGTTCGTGGCTCTTTCAGGATCAAACCGTGCCGGGCGCCAGCGCCTGCTGCGGCAGCAGGTTTTACCAGCGTGAACGTGATGCTCAGGACGAATCCAGTTGCATCTATCGGCCCGTCAGATGACTGAGCCACAGCGTTTCACGGTGCGTCATGTCAGCGTCTACCGTTACTCGGAACCTGTCCGGTTCGGCGAACACCGGATGATGTTCCGCCCGCGCGCCAGCCACGACCTGCGCCTCGTCACGAACCGCCTGGTGATTACGCCGACTCCGTCGCGGCTGCACTGGCTGCACGACGTGTTCGACAACTCCGTGGCGGTCGCGAGTTTCACGGGCAGGGCGAGTGAATTGCGCTTCGACAGCGAGGCGACGCTCGAACACTTCGAAACGCCCATGCCTGACTACGCGCTTGAACCGTACGCGGTGAACTGGCCGTTCGCGTACACGAACGAGGAAGCGTCCGATCTCGTGAACGCGCGCAGCCGCCAGTATCCCGACCGCGACGTCGATGAGTGGGCGCGGCGCTTCGTTCCCGTGCCGGGCAGCGGCGGTGCGGGTGGCAAGAGCGGCACCGGCGGCACGATGGCGTTGCTGCGCGCGATGACACTCGACATAAAAAGCACGTTTTTCTATGTGCGCCGCACGGAGAAGGGCGTGCACCGTCCTGGTGACACCTTGCGCAACCGTAGCGGCAGTTGCCGCGATTTTGCCGTGCTGATGATGGACGCGGTGCGCTCGCTCGGCCTCGCGGCGCGCTTTGTGAGCGGTTATCTGTTCGTGCCCGACCTACCCGAGCAAGACGCGGTGCAAGGCGGCGGTGCGACGCATGCGTGGCTGCAAATCTATCTGCCGGGCGCCGGCTGGGTCGATTTCGATCCGACCAATAGCATCGTCGGCAATCGCCATCTGATTCGGGTGGCGGTGGCGTGGAACTACTACCAGGCGTTGCCGTTGTGGGGTACATGGCATGGCGCGCCGCATTCGTTTCGCGGTTTGCAGGTCGATGTGAGCGTGACCGAAGGTAAGTGAGAGGCGAGCCGGATGAATGGCTCGTACAAATCGAACGTGTTAGCTGGGAGTGTCAACTCAGGTTGCTCACCGGACGCGTCAACTGAACGTTTCAACTGGAAGAGGGCGTCGCGATGAAATTGCGCGTTGGCTACGAGCTGGTCTATGAGTGTGTGCAACCGACGCCGATGATGCTGATGTTGAACACGCACTATTCGCACGCGAAGGAAGTGCTGAGCCCGGATTTGCTGGCGGTCAATCCGCCGGTGCCGATCAGCCAGTATCGCGACGGCTTCGGCAATTTGTGCAGCCGGATCGTGGCGCCACAGGGGTTGATAGCGTTTTCGACGAGCGCGGTGCTCGAGGTGTCGTCCGAGCCTGAGCGGCGGCCGCCGCTGACCGAGCAGCATCCGGTAGAGGCATTGCCTGACGATACGCTGGTGTTTCTGCTGGGCAGCCGGTATTGCGAAACTGATTTGCTATCCGAATTTGCGTGGCAGACCTTCGGCAAGATGCCGCTCGGACGCGGTCGTGTGGATGCGATCTGCAACTACGTGCATGAACACATTGTGTTTGGCTACGATTTCGCGCGGCCGACCAAGACCGCGTGGCAGGCATGGCAGGAGAGAAAGGGCGTGTGCCGGGATTTCGCGCATCTGGCCGTGGCGCTGTGCCGCGCGATGAATATCCCGGCACGCTATTGCACGGGCTATATCAGCGATGTCGGCACGCCGCCGCCCTACGCGACGATGGATTTTGCCGCGTGGTTCGAAGCGTATGTTGGGGGCTGCTGGCAGACCTTCGATCCGCGGAATAATGTGCCGCGTACGGGGCGCGTTTTGATGGCTCGGGGAAGAGATGCGGCTGACGTCGCGATCAGCAATGCGTTTGGCGCGACACAGCTAATGAAGTTCGATGTTGTCTGTCAGGCGATATAGATTCTGCTGCCGGTAAAGGCCAAAACAGACCCCAAAAGGCCAAAAAAGGCTTAAAGTTTTTCGCGTGAAATGCCGTAAAAACCGGAATCGCTACTCGCGCCGCGAGCCGATTCCGGACCCATATGATGCCCCGCAACACAGCCACCACGTTAGTGGCAATCCTGCTGGCAGCGCCAGCGTCAACCGCATGGCCAACGGAGCTGGCTTCGATCCCGGTCAGTCTGACCGTGCAGGAAACCTGCGTCATCCAGTCGGTGGACGCGGCGATCACCGTCGCGAATCAACCGGCGGTTTCCTGCCTGCACGGGGCGCCGTTCCAGATATCGCAGGTCGCATTCGACCCCGCCGCGCCAGACGAAACAACGCGAAATCAGGCGCAGCCAGTGCAATTCGTCGCCACCCACGGCGGCGCCCGGCAAACGATCTGGACGATCAACTTCTAGAAATCGCGCTTTGCCCTTCGCCCTTCGCCCTTCGCCCGTTACGCGTGCGATCCCACTGCCGGCAGAGCGAGCGTCCAACAATCAAAAACTGATTGTCGCGGTAATCGTGTCGCTGTAGTTGCCGGGCATCGGCGTTGTCTGCGCCGGCACGCGGCCGTACACCGTGATCGACACCGCATTGCCACTGCCCGTGCCCGTTGCCATCGTTGTGCCCGCCGTGCCGTCGCCCCATGCGCTCGTGTGGGCAGCATCCGTGTAAAGCTGGTAGTTCACCGCGCCGCCACCGCCCGCGCGCTGCATCTGGCGTGCTGCGACGCTGCCGCTCAACCCGCTGCTGAGCGCGATCTGATATGCGTCGCCGTTCGTGCAACGCGCCGTGATCGCGCCGCTCGCGTTCAACGCCGAACTCAGCACGCCCGTCGATGTGAAAGCAACGTTGGTCGCGCTGATCAGGCAGTTGTTCACCACCGTCGCGCTGGCCGTGAAGCCGAAGCTGCCGGCGCTCGTCGTCAGCGCGGCGCAGCCTGGCGCGAGCAGCAGGAAGAAACCATAGTTGAGCGAAGTCTGACTCAAGGTCTGCGAGTACGTGGTGCTGGCGTTGCCGGTCGTGGGCACGGTTGGCTGATTGGCGGTGATCTGGCCGTAGAAATTGACCGATGTCGTCGCGGTATTGCCGGTCACCGGCTTGTTGAGGATCACCGATATCGGTGTGGTGCCGAGCGTGGTCGAACCCCACGGGAGCGAATGCGCGGCGTCCTGATACAGGTTGTATTGCAACTGGTTGGCGCCGATCGTCAGCGCGCGCGGGGTCGTGCCGCCCATGTTCAGACACACCTGCACGCTCGGCGTCAGCGTAATTGCAGGCCACGTGCACGAAATGCCGACGGTGCCGGTCGCGGCCACCGCGTTCAAGCCGATCGGACTGACGTTGCCGAAGCTCAATGCCGATGGGCTCGCCGTACAGGTTTGCGCACTCGCACGCTGCGGTAACACGCCGAGCAGCGCGCATAGGGCGAGGAGCAGGACGAGCCGTCTCACCGCGTCGCCGCCGCGCCGGCAGCGGCCGGGCTGCCGCAGGTCAACGGTCCGAGCGTCGGCAGCGAGCCGTCGGCCGGACGCTGGTAGGCGAACTCGACGCTGCAATGGGTGGCGCCGGTGTCGATCTCGAGATGATTGTCGCGCTGCAGATTCTCGATGAAGGTCAGGCCGTCGTAGCCGACGATCGTATCGCCCCCGCTTTCGACATGATGCACGCGCGTGCCCGGCGGCAGGAGCTTGCCATCCGCGCCGCGCAGAATCACCGAAGCGGCGCTGTAACGTGTCACGCGAAAATTCGCCAGCACACCCGTGAGCGACTTCGGCACGAGATCCATGGAGGTCGTTGCGATGCGCGCATCGGCGGGCAGGTTCATGCTGTCGATCGCGACCTGGTTGTGCTGGTACGCGTTCAGGTCCGGTATCAGCAGATGACCGTTGCGGTCGGTCGTGCCGATCACGCGGTTTTCGTGCAGCACCGGCACGCCCGCGACGCCGTCGGTGGACACCAGCGCGAAGCCGTCGTCGATACGCCGCGCCGGCTGGATGCTGCGATCCATCAGCACGATCGCGCCGGTTAAGTCGAGCGAGGCATTCGCATGCCGGTCGACGTCCTGCGCGAGCGCCGTCACTTCGCCGTAGTTGCCGAGATACTGCGCCTGCGCCTGACGGTATGGCACCGCGCCCGAGCCGCCCGCCTGCACGCCCCAACCCCATCCGCCGGCATAGTCGGGCGGGCGCTGCGCATTGAGGTTGTAAGTCGACTGGCCATTCTGACGGCCGACACTGGCATTGATCGCGGTGTTGTTGCCGAGGCCGAAGCTCGCGGTCAGAAATACGCCTTGCGCGTTGTGCTGCAGAAAGTCCTTGTACGTGCTGAGCGTGAGCGATGCCAGATTGCCGAAGTTCAGCGTGTACGAGAGCGAGCCGATCCGCGAGGCGGGAATGCCCGGAAAACGGTAGCCGATATAGCTGACCGACACGGTCTGGCGACTGAAGAAGGGCAGCGCCAGCGTCACACGGTCGGTGGCGGTGGGCACCGGCGTGCCGTCGCGCGCGGCCAGATCGCCGTAGTTGCCGTAGGCGCGCAGCGTCTGCGCATCGATCGAGAAATGCGGTTCGATCAGCTGATAACCGAGACCGAGCTGGGTGCCGGTCAACTTGCCGGCGCTCGCCGACAACGAGCCGTTGATCACACCGGCCATGCCCATGCGCACCAGCGCACCGGCACCCGCATTGACGAGGCCGCCGGTGGCCTCCGCATGTCCTTCGAGTGTCAGCGTGTCGCTCATGCCGCGCCGCGCGGTGGCGCTGACCGCCGGGCGCGGATCGTAGGAAAACGAATCGATGCCGTACGCGCGGCGCAGGAACCCCGCTTCGAACGAATAGCTCGACAGGCCCGCGGCCAGCATGCGCGTATCTACGTACAGCGGCAGCGAAGTCGAAATAGTGCGGCCGAGCGCGTCGTGCGTAATGACCGTCGCCACGCCCGCGCCGGTGATGCCCGGCACGTTGTTGACGATGAACGGCCCGCTCGGCACATTGCCGCTGAATTGCCGCACGTTGTTGATGTACAGGTCCACCGCCGACGGCACGACGGCCGTGCCCGAGAGCGCCGGCACCGGAAACGTCACGAGGTCGGGGCGCAGCGCAAAGTTGCTGCGCCACTGGAAGCCGCCGATACGGATCGAACGGCTCCAGTCGAGCGACGATGAAATGGTGTCGCCGAATTGCGTGGTGCTGAGCGTGGCCGGATTCGAGGTGCTCCACGCGGTGTCGTAGCGCACATAGCGGTGCAGATCGCGGTATAGATACGCGATACCGGTATTGCTCAGCACACCGGACGGATCGAAGTAGCGCTCCTCGCTCCATAGGGCGAACTGCGCGTTGGTGTCCGTTTGCGCGAACGCGTCGTAGTTGATCAGAAAGCCGCGCGACGCGGCGGCGTTTGGCGTTTGCGCCAACTCGCGCGTGTCGAACGTGTACGGCTTGCGGATCGCGTCGGGCACCTGCAGATCGACGGTCTGGAGCGACGCGTCGTATTCGTAGCGCAGGCCCGGGATCTGGTCGAGTTCGATCGAGGCGGTGTCGGCGGCGCCGAGCTTGTCGGTGTCGATGCCGACTTCGCGCAGGTCCTTCCCGGTGGCGCTGAGCCGGCCGCCGACGTCGCGAAAGTGCGCGATCAACGAGGTGCGCTGGCCGTTGAGCATGACTTCCAGATATAGATCACGGCCTGTCGCGGAGTCCGGCGCGGTCTTCGCCGCGATGCGTTCGGCGGAGGCCTGGCCGGGGGCCGGCGGCGGAGCCGTCGCTTGCGCGCCTGCCCGATTCACGCTCAGCAAGTTCAGCGTCGCCGCGAGCGTGACGGCATGCAGTCTCCATCCATGGCGTATTCGCCGTCGTGTCTTTCTCATTGATTGCGTGGCGGTGCATCGTGTGTGTTCCCAGCGACCCTGGCGCGATCATGACGAACCTTGCGTGCCTGTCGTCAGCACCTGTGTTAGCTCCTGTGTTAGCCCCTGTTTCAGCTCCTGAACCCTCGTGTGTTCACTCGACATTCACCGTCGCCTCAACCGGCAGCGAATTGACTGAGGCGCGTACCTTCAGCGGACCGTTGTGGGCGGCGTTGTCCGGCAGCGTGACCGGCCAGTGGCGTTCGCGGCCGGCCAGCGCGTAGCCAAGCAGGCCTTTGTTGATCACGTAGGCGTTTCCTGTGTTGTCGATCAATTGCACGGCGGCGATCTGCGCGCGCTTTTTGCCCGCGTTGTCGACGCGCAGCATCCAGCCTTCTACGCCGCGCGACAGATGCCAGCCCAGTTTCGGCTGACCGATGTCGACGGGAGGTTCGACGAACACCGGCACCGAGTAGCGCAAACGGATCGTCACGCCGTTGGTGGGCGCGGCATCGGGTTCGGGCAACTCGTCGATCAGCACGCGGTAGCCCTGTTCCGCATTCGAGGGCTGCGGAGTCGTGCGCACCAGCCGCACCAGCTGATCGGCATGCGCGCCGATCTGGATCAGCGGTGGGCTTGCGACCAGATCCTGAGTGGGCGTGAGCGTGTCTTCGCCGCTTGCCTGATCCCAGCGGAACACGCGGACCTGGCCGAACAGCGGCTTCTCGCCGGGGTTCTTTAACGTGATGCCGGTTGCGTTGGCATCCGCGGACATGTCGACCATCACCGGCGAAATTTGCAGCGTTGCGGCTTGCGCGAGTGGCGCCGTCAGACACCATGCGAATGCGCTTGCCGTCAGCAGGCGAAGCGGTCCGTTTATGGCGCTCGCGACGTGCGTGCTTGCAGACCACGCCCTTGCGGATCGCGTCCTTACTGACCGTATCAAAAGTAGACCGTGGCAGTGATGGTGGTCTGATAGGTGTCAGGTTTCGGAGTAGTCTGCGCCGGCACCTGGCCGTACACGACAATCGATTGCGCCGAGCCAGTGCCGGTGCCGCTGGCTGTGTTGGTGCCCTGCGTGTTGCCCCACAGGGTTGTATGGCCTGCGTCCTGATACAACTGGAACCCGACCGTAGTGGCGGTATTGCCGGTGGCCGTGCCGGCCATCAAGCGGCTCGTTACGGTGGAGCCGGTGACCGTGCCGGCGTCGAGCCCGACGTTGTACGGCGTGGTGTTGGTGCAGGTTACGGCGACCGTGGTCTGCTGGTTGATCGCGGTGCCGAGCACACCGTTGCTGCCGAAGTTCAGCGGGTTGGCGCTGATCGAGCAGTTGGCGTTCAACGTGAGCGTGACGGTGAAGGTGGTGACGGCGGTGCCGTTCGAATAGGTGGCGGCGCGCGCGAGCTGTAGAGGCAAACCGAACATCAAGGCGACGATGAGGCTGGACGACAGCAGTTTTTGTTTCATCATGAGACCTCGCAAACCGACAGGACGCGGATTTTCCAATTGTGTTGGCAGTTTGAAATTTCACTGACCAGATCGTCGATCTAATAGCCGGATATTTCAATGGGACGTAATTGTGTTATGCAATGACCATCGCAATTGATGAAATTAAGTCTACACCAGACTTTCTTCGTAATACAAATTGTTGCGGCAGGAAATTCATTGGAAATATCTGGAGCGGGCGGTGTGGAGCGGCTCGGGAGATTTGATGAATCAGGAAATTATTTCTATGTGCGAGTTCGGGAAAATACCTAATTCAGGTAGTTTTTTCTAAAAAATTTGAATATTTTTTGATGTTTTATTGAGTCGTAGATGCATGTTTATGCGTGTCGAATTTCTCGCTGAATGCAAATTGGCTTAATTGAAATTCACGCGATTAAGCTGCGGCCGATGTGAATGTCACGCAATGTTAATTATTGCTTTCAGTCAGCGCGTGCGTGGCGTCATTCGCCAAGCGCGAGCGCGCGCTTGCGTCGCAACAGCGCAGAGCCGATCGACACCGCCACGCCGATGCAGCCCATCGCGACCGAAAGCGTCACGATCAGCAAGCCGGTTTGTGCCCGTGCCGAAAACACGCCGACCAGCAAACCGGCGAGTGGTTGCGTCATGTTGTTCAACAAGATCACCACGCCAGTCGTCTTGCCGTAGTCCTCGGGCGGAATGATTTTCTGCCGCGCGCTGCGGATGAAGAGATTGAACATCTTGTCGAAGCCGACAATCAGCAGGAAGCCGAGCGCATAGCCCCAGGGCGCCGCACTCGCACCGGCGATCACGCCGCCGGCACAGATTGAAATGAACGCGACGCGGCCGAGTGTCTGCGCGGGCCAGGCGTTACGTGCGATTGTCAGGAGAATCAGCACCGTCGCCACGGCGCCAGCGGTTTGCAGGCCGGCATAGTAGCGGTTCGATTGCGCGTGAAAGCCGGTCACCATCGCGGCGGATGTCGCGAGCGTCACGCCGATCACGAGGTTTTCGGCAGCGGCGAGCAGCACGACTTTTTTCAGACCAGGCAGCATCAGCACATGGCGCAGCGCGATGCGCAGGGGCATCGTCCAGTGACCCGGCGCAGCGGGAGGTGGATCGCCGGCGCGAAAACCGCTGGTGCGTTGCCACAGCAGCAGTGCTCCATCGGCAAGCAGAAACAGCACGCCCGTTGCACCGACCACCCATTCCCAGCGCCACAAGCCGAGCAGCACTGCGGCCAGCATCGGGCCGAGTACGAAACCCAGCTGGTCGGCCAACTGCGAGTAGGCGAGGACACGCTGGAATTGCTGCGTGCTGAAGATTTGCGGCAGCATCACTTCGCGTGCGACCAATCCCTGGCTCGTGAGTACACCGCACAACGCCGATAGCGCGATCAACCAGCCGATGCCGCCAAACAATGCATACGCCAGCACGCCGCCGAAACACACCAGTGCCCGTACGGTCTGGCTCACGCGCATCAACTTGAGCGGCGAAATGCGGTCGCACAAGGCGCCGAAGAAAGGAAAGACCAGGTAGCGCGGCAAGGTTTCGATAAAAAACGCGAGACCTGACCACGAGACCTGGTGCGTCGTCTGAAACACGACGAGAGGGACGAGGAACAGCAGGACCTGATCGGCAAGACGCGCGACAAACAGCGAGCAGAAGAAAGCCTGATGGTTGACGCGCACCGTTCATGTCCCGCCGTTTATGGGTCGAGACCGATCCTATCAAAGATCGAAGGGCGGCGACTTATTACGAGCCGCACTCCGCGCCTTGCATCCCCTGCATGCCTTCCTGAATCTGTTCCGGCGTCAGGTCGCGCTTGTGCGTGGCGAGCGACCAGCTGTGGCCGAACGGGTCTTTTAACTGGCCGTAGCGGTCCCCCCAGAACATATCGGCAAGCGGCATGGCGACGGTCGCGCCGGCATCGACAGCCTGCTTGAAACTGGCGTCGACGTCTTCCACGTAATGATGAATCGTGACCGGCGTGCCTTTCAGCGAGTTCGGGCCCAGTGCGTGGTGGTCGGGCCATTCGTCGGTCAGCATCAGCATGGAGTCGCCGATCTTCAGGCAGGCGTGCATCACTTTGCCGCCCGGCCCGGGCAGGCGGTATTGCTCGACGGCGTTGAAAGCCTTGGTGTAGAACGCGATGGCTTCCGCGGCGTTGGCGCAAATCAGATACGGAGTAAGCGAGTGCATCCCGTCCGGGATCGGTTTGACAGCGGGGCTGGACATGACGGCGACTCCTTGAATTAACAGGTTCGTGAGTTGAAAGACCGGCTGCGTAAGCCAGGCCTTCAACGTTACGACGAGTGAGTCGCTGTTGAATCGACACTCCGGGAAAAATATTTTTAAGCACGCCCGTGCGGTGTGGTGCGGCGCGGTGTGATGTGGTGCGTCAGCCGGCCGGATTGTCTTCGTCTGACGGCGCAGCGGGTGAGGAGGGTGTGGAAGGCGTCGCCGTGCCCTCCGGCGCGCCGAGAATGCTGATCTGGAACGTCGGCGTCGCCGCGAGCGATTGCAAGGTCGCGTCTTCCGGGATGTGCTCGAACAGCGGCAGGATCACCGAGCCGCCGATCACCGCGCGCCGGCTATTGTCGGCCGGCCGCAAGCCCCACACGTCCTGGTAGACCACCGGCACGGCCATGCCGTTGCGGGTCGTGTTGCCGATGTACAGCATCACATGGCCGCCGATGTAAATCAGCGTGCGCAACGGTTCACCGTGCTGGGCGAGGTAGTCGAGCCGTTGCGCCGGCGTCGACGCGGACAGATCGATCATGCGCCCGGCGCTCATCTGCGTCGACGAATGGCGCGGCAGCCACACGCCGAACGCCGCGAAGATGCTTTGCAGTTCCGACGAGCAGTCGTTGTAAAGGCCGCTATTGCCCCAGCCGTACGGCCGGCCGATCAGCGTTTTCATCAGCATTGCCAGATGCCGCGGAGTGGCGGCAAGCGGCATCGGGGCGATCTGCGTATCGCTCAGTTGGGCGGTGCGGATGATCGCGCGGCCGTCCACATCGCGGGCCGGGACAAAGAGTTTGCGGGAGGCGGGGGCGTCGGCGGCTTCGCTCGCGGGTTTATTTGCCTGTGCCGCCGGCCGCATGGCGTTGTCTGGAGCGAGCGGCAGCAGCGTGCCGGCGGGCGCGTCGAAGCGGAACACGCCGCGGCTATCGCGCACCGGCGCCGAGGCGACTATCACGGCGCCCAGCGACTTCGCGGTGGCCGCGCGCCACGTGTCGACGAAGGTGTCGTCGGTCAGGCCGACGCCTTCTGTGCGCACCCAGCCTTGCACGTCGGGTGTCTGCACGTAGCGCCACGCGCCGTCGACGCTGCTGCCCAGCACATACAGCGGCGTGCCTGGACGTACGGCCGAGATCTGCAGGTTGTCGAACGGATAGCCTTCGCCGGCAAGGTGGTGATCGTAGAACGACGGGTCTGTGGTCGGCAGTTCGCGCACCATCAGGTTGCCGGTGGCGATCGCGCGGTGTTCAGGCTGGTAGACGGCCGCCTGCGTGAACTGGCCGACGTCCATGTTTTGCGCGATGGCGTCGATCCACGCCTTGTCGTGCGGACGGAAATTTTCGCCATAGCCGAGCGCCGCGCCGCTCTTGCCGGTGTTATCGAACTTGTCGATGCGGCGCTGCTGCAGCGCGACAATGTCCGCGCCTTGCTGGCGATAGACGCGCATCGCCACGTAAGCGGAATTCCACGGCGACGGCGCGGTAGTGCCGGTGCCGAAATAGCGCGCGTAGAGGGCGCTGAAGTGCGCCTGCTGATCCGCGGGACTCAGGAACGGCCGGTCGTAGCCGGGGCTGTCCGGTTCGAGCCAGTGATCGACGTTCTGGTCGTAATTGGCGATCGGGAACAGCGCGACCGTGTCGACGCTCGCATGGACCTCGCGGGTCGGCGATGGATTGCTGCAGGCGGCGAAGGTAGCGGCGGCTGCGAGCGCGGCGCATAGCGTGGCGGCACGGCGGGCGTGCGGCAAGCGTGCAGCAACGTGGGCGGCCAGGCGTGCGGCAAAGCGGGGCAGGACGGCGACAGGCATGGAGTTCGACGGTGATGGTCCAAGGGCACGATGATACGGTGTCGCGACGGGCGCGGCGCTATGAGTGTATTTACACAACGCTTATGTGGTTTCATTGGGGTTCGAATCGTCAATAGCGGCTGTGCCATACCGCACTTCACGCGCAAGCGACCGCACAGGCCGGGCGTTTCTTTACACTCGACACATCGCCTCGAAGCACCTTTTACGAGGCTCCACAACCAGGAGAACAACATGCAAACCAGCGCACGCAATCATTTCGCCGGCGAAGTCGCCGAAGTCAAACACGGTGCCGTGAACGACGAAGTCACGTTGCGCACACCGGACGGTCTCGAGATCGTCGCGATCATTACGCACGGCAGCGCGACGTCGCTCGGCCTCGCTGCCGGCAAGAAGGCTTTTGCGCTGGTCAAGGCGTCGTCGGTGATCGTGATGGTCGACGTGGCGAAGAGCCAGGTGTCGGCACGCAATTGCATCGCCGGTACGGTGTCGGCAGTCACCAAGGGCGCGGTGAATTCGGAAGTGACCATCAGCGCGGGCGGCGCGCAGATCGCTGCGATCATCACCAATGAAAGCGTCGACCGCCTCGGCCTCGCGAGCGGCAAAGCGGCGACGGCGATCTTCAAGGCATCGAGCGTGATCATCGGCGTCGAATAACAATCGACGCACGGCGTTGTTCGCAGGCTTGACGTCTGGACAACGCCATCTGGGCGCACGTAGATCGAACGGAAAGAGGGCGGCATGCTCCGAGGGGCGTGCCGTGAAGGAAACGGCGGCTTGATTTAAACTGCACGCCTCGCTGTTTCTCTTTCCGCTTTCATTACGGACGCCGTCATGTTCGAAGTCTCCTCCGCCTCGCATCTCCCCAAAGCCGCGCACTACGAAGAACTGGTCGCCCAGGCGCGCTCGCTGCTCGCCGGCGAAACCGACTGGATCGCCAACGCCGCGAATTTCTCCGCGTTCGTATTCCATTCCCTGAGCGATCTGAACTGGGCCGGTTTCTACTTCCACGACGGCCGCGAACTGGTGGTCGGACCCTTCCAGGGCAAGCCCGCTTGCGTGCGCATTGCGCTCGGCAAGGGCGTGTGCGGCACGGCAGCGCAAACCCGTCAGACGCAAGTGGTGCGCGACGTGCATGAATTCCCTGGTCATATCGCCTGCGATTCGGCGTCGCAATCGGAAATCGTCGTGCCGCTCGTCGCACCGGACGGCACGCTGATCGGCGTGTGGGATGTCGACAGTCCGGTCGTCGCGCGCTTCGATGAAGAAGACGCGAAGGGCATGGAAGCGCTGTGCGCGGTGTTTATCGAAGCCGCGCTTCCGCGCGCAGCCTAGGCGTTTCAGTCAGCGCTGATCCAATGGTGCGGCGGCACCCTATGCATTTTCATACATAGACTAGATGCATTTCAGGGGATGGGTCGGCGGACCTCATCCCGCTATCGTTCTCTCCACGCGCTCAGGAAAACACATGAGCGCGACGAACCCCCACCAGGTTTTGGAGACACGCATGAGTTCCGCCGCCGCTACTGCCACCGCCGCCACCACCAGGCCGCTGACGTTCCAACGTTCCCCCGCTTTACCCCGCAATTGCACCTTCGATAGCCACGACTGGGAGATTCTCAGCCGCTACTGGCATCCGGTAGCGTTCGCCGCCGAGGTGACCGACAAACCCATCAGCGTGACGCTGCTTGACGAGCCTCTGGTCGTATTCCGCTCGAATGGCCAACTGGTGAGCGCGCGCGATATCTGTCCGCATCGCGGCGCGCCGCTCAGCCAGGGGTGGGTCGATAACGGCAATATCGTGTGCCCGTATCACGGCCTCGCGTACGGCAATGACGGCAAGTGCAAACACATTCCGTCGCAAACGGATGGCCCGATTCCCGAGCGCCTGCATCTCGTCACGTATGCGACGCAGGAAGCGTATGGTCTCGTGTGGGTCTCGCTGGGTGGCGGCACCGAAGCGTTACCCGCGTTTCCCAACTGGGACGATCCCGACTTCCAGCAGATCCTGCCGCCCTCGATCGACATCAACGCTTCCGCGGGACGTCAGACTGAAGGCTTCATCGACGTCGCGCATTTTGCGTGGATTCACCACGACAGTTTTGCCGACCGGCATAACCCGGTGGTGCCGCAGTATTCGGTCGAGCGGCGCGAACGCGGCATGCACGCGGAGTACGTGAGCACGGTCAGCAACTTCCCGAAATCGATGCAGCATCGCGCGCCTGAGGGTTATCTGTGGCACCGCTTCTTCGACGTGGATGTGCCGTTCTTTGCGCGCCTGACCGTGCACTTTCCCGAAAACGGCCGCCTGTCGATCCTGAATGCCGCGAGCCCGGTGTCCGCGCGCAAGACGCGTCTGTTCGTGCCAATCGTGCGCAACTTCGATAAGGATTTGCCGCTCGAGGACGTCTACGCGTTCAACCGTCAGGTGTTCGAAGAAGATCGTGCGATCGTCGAACAGCAGCGCCCGGAAGATCTGCCGATCGACCGCGCGGCGGAAGCGCCGATTCTCGCCGACCGTTCGTCGGGCGCCTACCGTCGGGCGTTGGCCGAGATTGGCCTCGGCCAGGCTTATGTGCGCTAGTTCGCGGCGCGGGCTCGTGATGGGTGATGGGTGATTGGTGATTCGGGAGAGAAGTCATGAAAGTATGGGAATGCGTGATCTGCGGCTTTCGCTATGACGAAGCGCTGGGTCTGCCGGAAGCCGGCATTGCGCCGGGCACGCGCTGGGAAGATGTACCGGACGACTGGTTGTGCCCGGACTGCGCGACCGGCAAACACGACTTTGAAATGCAGGTGATCGCATGACGGCCGCTCAGCATGAGGGCAAAGGCAAAGAATCGCCGGTGGTGATCGTCGGTACGGGCATGGCGGGCTATACGGTTGCGCGCGAACTGCGCAAGCTCGATAGCACGGTGCCGATCGTGATGATCAGCCGCGACGACGGCAGCTTCTATTCGAAGCCGATGTTGTCGAATGCACTGGCGATGAAGAAAGAGCCGCAGGCGTTGGCGAGTTTCGACGCCATGGCGATGGCGGCGCAGCTGGGCGCGTGGATTCGCGTCAATCAGCGTGTGGAGCGCATTTTGCCGGCCGAGCATACGCTGGTGGTCGACAATGCGTTGCTCGGCTACAGCAAGCTGGTGCTGGCTACGGGCGCGGACCCGCGGCGTCTGAAGGTGGCGGGCGATGGCGCGGCCGACGTGATGTCGATCAACGACCTCGGCGATTACGCGCGCTTCAGGTTGGCGCTCACGCGTTGCCGCTCGGTGGCGATTCTGGGCGCGGGTCTGATCGGCTGCGAGTTTGCCAACGATCTGGCCGCCGCTGGTTATGCGGTCAACCTGATCGATCCGGCTTCGACGCCGCTGGCCCGCCTGCTTCCGCAAGACGTGGGCGAGATTTTCGCCCGCGCGCTTGACGATGGCGGTATCCGTTTTCATCCTGGCCGCAGTGTGGATCGTATCGACCGCTTGTCGGACGGCTACCGGCTGACGTTCGCCGACGGTGAGCCGATCGTCGCGGATCTTGTTGTCTCGGCGGTCGGCCTCGTGCCGCGTACGGCCTTGGCTGCTGCTGCGGGTCTCGAGATCGATCAGGGCATTCGAACCGATGCGTGGTGCCGCACCAGTGCACCCGATATCTACGCACTCGGAGACTGTGCCGCGATCGACGGCAAGGTGCAGCCGTATGTTCTGCCGATCATGCACGCCGCGCGAGCGCTTGCGCGCACCCTGGCCGGGCAGCCGACGCGCGTTGCCTTTCCGGTGATGCCGATTACCGTGAAGACGCCCGCGAGTCCTGCCGTCGTCGTGACGCCCGAGGGCGAGGGCGCGTGGTCGATCGAAACCGCCGGCGATGCCGCGAAACACGCGGCGCGCGCCGTGTGCCGGCATGCCACCAGCGAGCGTCCGTTGGGCTTCGCCTTGCTCGGCGCAGCGATCGAGGGCAAGGCCGCCTTGATCAAGGCCATGACAGAGGGGCCAATGGCGACTAGCTGACCCATAACAATGTTCCGTCTGACCGACCTCACTTTGTGATCGCTCGGTGTTTTAAGGGCCTGTCACCTGCAACACATCCGATGATCGCATTTGCGCCGCAAGCTCTGCTTGCGGCGTTTTTTTATCTGCGTGAAAGAGGTGCGTGCCGGTGGCGAACGCTTAGGAAACCAGATCTTTCGCGACGTTGGCGATCAGCCTGCGCAGCCAGATCGCGGCGACGCTGCGATGCGTGCGGTCGTGCCAGAGTTGATAGTAGGTGAGCGCCTGCGGCTCGCCGGGAATCGGCTCGATACGCAGCGGCAGCATCCTGGTGTAGTGCGTGGCGAGCGCACGCGTGGTCGTGAACAGCAGATTCGAGCGCGCTAAAACATAGGGCGCCATGCCGAAGTAAGGCAGCGTCGTAGTGACGGTGCGCGATAGGCCATTACGCGCGAGTTCGACGTCGACCGTGCCCCACGACGTCGTGTTGTACGTCATTACGGCCAGATGTTCGGCCTCTTCGTAGACGGGCTTGCTAAGCCGCCCCGGCTTGATGGGATGGCCGTTGCGCATCAGGCACACCAGTTCGTCCTTGCACAGCGGCTGCAAATGCAGATGCTCCGGCGGCGTACGCCAGTTGCCAATCACCAGATCGAGAAAGCCGCTTTCGAGGCCGTGTTCGTAGCCGCCGTCCACCATCATCAGATGCCGGAACTCGAGCTTCGCACCGGGCGCTTCGCGATGAAACGCATCGACCACGGCGGGGACGAAGAACGCATCGAGATAATCCGGCGAGCCGATCCGAAAGGTCTGGCTGGTGGTGGCCGGATTGAACGACGTGGTGGGATGCAGAATGGCCGCGATACTGTTCAGCGCCTGCGCCGTGGGTTCGATCAGCGTGAGTGCGTGCGCGGTGAGAACCATCCGGCTGCCGCTGCGCACGAGCAGCGGATCGCCGGTCATGTCGCGCAGTTTGCGCAGCGCCACGCTGACGGTCGGCTGCGATTGTCCGAGCAACGTTGCGGTGCGCGAGACGCTCGATTCGGTCAGTAGCGTGTGCAGCACCTTGAGAAGGTGCGAATCGATGACTTCCTTGGACATGAAAAACGGGACCCTGTTTCGTGCGGATCCATGCAGTGGGGCAGTGTTTTTGTCGAAGGATCGCGAGCGAAATATATCGGTGGATATAACGGTAGTCAATCCGGCGAAGCCCTGTGGGAAGGCGTCGAAAGCCGGTGTACGTTGAGTCATGGGGCGCGGAGTATCCCGGTAATAGCGGGCGCTTTATGATGTGCGCGATGACGGGCGTGCCGCTGCCGGAATCGGGGAATACACCGAGGGAAACGATTGCCGCGGGGAACGTGCGGCCGATGCGGTGGACCCGGCCAGGAAAGCCGCTATCATACGAACGTTACCCGGCGGATCGGACCGAAACCGCCGGATTTGCCGGTTGCACGGTGCGCGTCAGGAAGAACGCTCATCCGCTTTCCTCATTCGCTTTTAATATCCAGGAAATTCAAAGGCCGGCGCGATGCAAGTTCACCCTTACGCCGAAACGCGCACACGCGACGCCGCGCTTGCGGCGGCGCCCTACGGCATGTTCATTTGCACAGCCGGCGGCACGTTCGACATCGTCAACGCAGCTTTCGAGAAGCTGACCGGCTTTACCGCCGAAGAATTGATCGGCCGGCGCACTTTTGAGTCTTTGCTCGACCCGGCCGAACTCGCGAGGCGGCGCGCTGAGTTGCCGCCGCTATCGGCGCTAGGCTCGCGCTATGAAGGCGAATGGTCCTATGTGCGGCGCAACGGCAGTCCGATTCGCGTGGTGTTCGCGCTGGCGCCGCTCGCCGCCGAGCCGGCACATCCCGGCGGTTTAGCCACGGGGGCCGCCCGTTACGTTGGCATCGCTATCGACATGACGCGCTACGCGCAGTCCGAAGCACGCCTGTGGTACGTCTCGCATCATGACGGCGTGACCCGCCTGCCCAATCAGACGCTTTTCACCGAACGCCTCGAGTTGACGATTGCGCGCTGCCAGCGCAACGGTAATGGCTTTACCGTGCTGATCGCCGAACTCGATCATCTGCGCAAACTACGCGATGCGCTCGGTTTGCATGCGGCCGAACTGGTGTTGCAGATCGTCGGTGAACGGCTGCGCGGTCTCTTTCCTAACGACGGCACGATCGCCTCGATCGGTGGCACGCAATTCGCGCTGCTGATCAATGAAACCGGCGCGGCGGCCGACGCTTTTGCGGCTGAGGCGCTGGGCCGCATCGCCGAATCGATCGACTACGCGGGCACCGCGCTGAACATCACGGCGAGTATCGGCGTCGTCGCCTATCCTGCGGACGGCGCCGATGCGCCGACACTGATGCGTCGCGCGGGCGTGGCGTTGTCGGCGGCTTCGGCGGTCAACGGCAATGCGGTGCGGCGCTTTTCTACCGCGCTCGAAGGCCAGGCGGCGCGCCGCTTCGAATTGGAGACGATGCTGCGCGAAGCGCTCGAGCGTCAGCAACTGCATCTCGTGTATCAGCCGCAGGTGACGCTTTCCAATGGCCGCATCGCGCAGGTGGAGACGCTGCTGCGCTGGAATCATCCGCAGCGTGGGTTGATCAGTCCGGTCGAGTTCGTGCCGGTCGCAGAAGAGTCGGGCCTGATCGAGCAGATCGGCGAGTGGGTGATCCGAACCGCGTGCCGCGACGCCGGCAAATTACTGCGGCTTACCGGCACTTTGCCGCGGGTCGCGGTGAACGTCTCCCCGCAGCAGTTCCAGCGGCACAATCTGTTCGAGACGATCCGCGGAGCGCTCGAAGATGCCGCGCTCGACCCTTCGTACCTTGAAGTGGAAATCACCGAGGGCGTGCTGCTGGGCGACACCGAGCTGGCATTGCAGACGCTGCATGCGTTGCGCGAATTGGGCGTCGAAGTCGCGGTGGATGATTTCGGCACCGGCTATTCGAGTCTCGCTTATCTCACGCGCTTTCCGCTGAATCGCCTGAAAATCGATCGCTCGTTTGTGATGCGCATGAGTACCGATCCGCAGTGCGCGGCGCTCGTCGGCGCCATTATCGCCATGGCCCATGCGTTGAAATTGCGGGTGACGGCTGAAGGTGTGGAGACAGCCGAGCAGGCCGCGCAACTGGAAGCGCTCGGCTGCGACGAGGCGCAGGGATTCTGGTTCTCGCGGCCCATCACCATCGCGGCGTTGCGCAATTTGCTGAAGCCGTTGGGCACCGGCTGACGATCGGCGGTTGATGGCGGCAATTCCGCTGCCAACTTGACGTCGGTCGCGATCCTTCAATTGCCGCAGCGCGTCGTATTTGGCGCAAAACGCGTGTCGCCAAAGCTAGCCGGAAAAGAGAAAGGGGCCGAATGGCCCCTTTTCATCTGCTCGCATTACGACACGAGACTTATTTTGCTGCGTCGTCCGCGGCGGTAATCGCCGTGCCGGCCATAGCGGAGGCACGCTTGATACTGTCCTGAACCACATTGCTCGAATGAATCATCGAGGCCATCACGGATTGCATTGCCCCGAATGCGCTATCCGAGCTGAACGGCGTGGTTTGGCCGAAGCCGGAACCGAGTTGCGCCACGTTGGCGCCGAACTCTTCGCGCAGCGATTCGCCGGCCTTGGTCAACGCCGCGGTGAATTGCGCGTCAATTTCCTTGACGTGCTGCGCGTACGACAAGGTGCGTTGCACCAGTTGCTGCTGCAGATCGGACACGCCGGCGAACGGCGCGGTGGTGAACTGGCCGGCCGACAATGCGCTCTTGCTTTCGGTGACGGTTGCCTTCAGTGCCGCGAGATTGAGTTCGCCGAGCTTTTGCAGACATGCCAGCCCGTCGAGCTGCAGGTTGGTGAAGATGTTGAAAGTGCGTTGGCCGAAGGCTGCGCTATGTTCGATCGCGGGGCTGTGCATAAGTGATCTCCAAAGTGACCCGGGGCAGGCGCCCAAAGGATTTCGGAGGCCAGGTCTCACGCGAGACGGCAGGTCGACGCGGCGCAGTGATTTTGCTGCGCTGCAACATGAGCCACTTTATACCTTTGCGGCAGGATGTACAGCGTTTTCGTCAAAATGATTCGTCAGTCGAATGGCGCTCAGTGTGCCCCTGCTGCGCGCGGATGGGCGAGGAAGAAGCGCAGCATTTCGGCTGTCGCGTCAGGGCCGGATGGGTCCGTGTAGGTGCCGCGCTGACTGCCGCCGGCCCATGCGTGGCCCGCGCCATGGATCGACCAGTATTCCGCTTCGACACCGTTCGCGGCGACGAACCGTTGCACCGTGCATCCGCGCCGGCCGCTCGCGGTGCCTGCAGTGTGCGACAGCGGGTTGAGTGTCGTGACGCCGCCATCGAAGCTCGCTAACAGCGCAGCGGCGTTCGAGGGATGCACGGTCGTGTCCGCGTCGCCTTGAAACACGATGAGCGGGCGCTGCGGTTCGACGTGCGAGCGGCTGCGATGCGCTTTGCCGCCCTTCATTGCGGCGAGCGCTGAGGGCAGATCATTCGCGCTTCCGTAGGCGAGGCCGGAATGCACGCAGGCCGCGGCGTACAGATCGGGCGAGGTTTTCAGCATGATGTCCGCCATGGCGCCACCTGCCGACAGACCCGCCACATACACCCGCGCCGGATCGACGCGATAACGCGCCATCACCTCACGCGTGATGCCGGCGATCAACGACGGTTCGCCCTGATCGCGCTGCTGGTCGGCAGGCTTGAACCAGTTCCAGCAGGTCGACGGATTGGCTGCCTGCGATTGATTCGGATACACGACGATGAAGCCATGACGCTCGGCCATTTCGTTCATGCGCGTGCCGGCCGCGAAGTCATCGGCGTTTTGCGTGCAGCCGTGCAGCATCACGATGAGCGGCAACGGTTCGCTCTTGTAGACGGCGGGTACGTAGAGCTTGTATTGGCGTTGGCCCGCGCTGTTGCTGAAGGTGTGGGTGCTGAAGGTGCCGGGTGTGTCGGCGTCGAAAGTGCGCTCGGCAGGGGCGTGCGGCGTGGTGTTGGCGTGGGATTGCGCCTGCGTCCACGCTTGTGCCCATTCGTTGACACTTTGCGGCATGGGCGAGGTTTGCGCATTGCCCGCGTTGGCCTTGTTGCCGGCGAGTGCGCGCTGAACCGCAGCGGTCGCTTCTTTCGGCCCCTTCGTGCGCAGCAGGTCGAAGGCTTCTTTCATCGACTTCAGGAAATCTTCATTCATTTTCATGATCGGCAGTTACTGCGTTGACCTACATTGCGCGTGACGGAGTCAGGCGATGAGTTTCACGGCCTCAGCATGGCTTCAACCAACGAATCAGCCATGCCGGGCACCCCTACCTGATGCGTCCGGCGAGCGCCGCCTTGACCGCGGGCGACGCGTGAAACGCGCCGAGCACCACCACCGACGCGATCGTGGCCGCCGCGAGTTCCGGCGGCACATCGGCTGCGATGCTGGCGAGGCCGAGCACGTGAATGTCCAGTCGCTCGCTCGAGGCTTGAGCGGCTTCGAGGTCCTGTTTCGAGAAGTGCTGCAGGCCGAGTACCAGCGCGCGCCGGGTCACCGTTTCCGTGACGACCTGCGCGTGGATGGCTAACTGGTTGCGAATCGCCGTACGGATCAGGTCGGTGCGGTTCGAGTAAAAGCCTTCTTCGACGAGTAAGTCGATCTGGCCCAGGTCGATTGGGCCGAGATTGATGGTGATCTTTTCGGTCTCGCCGCCTTTGGGGCGGGAGGTGTCGACGAGTTTGAGGTTGGCCATTTCTATTCCGTTCGGCGTCGGCTCGGCATCCGCACGCCATCCAATTAACATCCAATGGGATGGTTATACGCGGCTGGGTCGAACGACGTCAATGAGGAAATTGAGGGCCGGGAGAGATTGGGAACCTAAATCTGAGAGCTGTTTGCGCGGCAGGCAGCGTTTGCAGAAGGGCGTGAGCAAAACCTCAGCACCCAACGACCCGCAGTGACTGCCGGCTTCGAAGTGACGCGCAGACTATTTCGCTGACTCAAGCAACGTCAACGAGCGGCGGCTTTTGTGGATCGGATGGACCTCTGAACGGCAGGTCTCGGGGAAGCGGCTTTGCCGGCGGCTCCAGCGGCGGCTCCGGAGGCGTGCTCGAGACGGGCCCGACAGGCGAATCGTCCTTGGCCGGATTGAACCTGACTTGCATGGCAACCTCCATGTGTATCGGAACGTTCTGGGGCGCTCAAAAGCGCTTATTTACTATGTCCCTTGCTGGTCCGGGGCCCGTGCGCGTATTCCGTGGGCGGAAACCAGAAGAAACATTGGGTTTGCTGGGTAGAAGGTATGCTACGTATATCGATCGGTGCTGTTATTTTTATATCCTGGGTTTTCGGCAGGTCCGCCTTATTCAGACCGCCTAAGTAGAAGATCGAGAAAGCGGCCGCGGTTAGCAGGGCCTCAACTATGACGAGGAGATTGATATTGGAAATATTCTTCGCGCGTTCGTCGTTGATTTTTGCGTTGGTTTCCTGGCGCGCGAGATAATTTTCTATTAATAGTTTTTTAAGCTCGTCTGCCGATGTTATTCCCTGCGCCTGTGCCCTCTGGGGCGATCTGGCTATCGTAGCGTCCCATCCACGCTTGTATCTCTCCAGCTCCGTCGACACTGGAAGGGTTTTGTACGTGTTTCTATGGAAGAGCGAACCGACCGAGGATCTGAAAAAATAAAACCCGGACAAGAACAGTAACGCAAAGGTGATCGCCAGAAGCGCGAAAAACAGATAATCCACGAGACCATGCTTGTGCCCGATATCGACGTTAGTCAGCAGAAAACTAAGCGCTCCGATAATCGCGGTAACAAGCGTGAGTGATGACTGCAGCCGTGAGTCGATCTTGTCGCGTAAGTCGAGTTCGCGCCAGTGCTGGCTTTCGTAGAGATCTTCAGCGTTCAACATGCTGCGCCCCCTAAATCCGGCGAGTTATGACGTTCTTTCCAGACGACCAAGCAGCATTGCAACGTTCATTGTAGTGAGGGGTTCTCCGTTTTAAATCAACCAAAACCCGGAGAAAGCACCGCGCCGGATGCTGAATATCTGCGCGGACGCTGGACGAACGTCGCGAGACTCCTTCAAGAAGTCTCGCGAGTGGAGTGGAGGGGGGAAATCATCGAGCCGGGAGGCTTCGATCAGGCGAGCAATGAGGCGCTACAGAGCGCATCGAGCAACGTTACATCAACACGATATCGTACTGTTCCTGGCTCAAGTTCGACTCCACCTGCAACGACACCGGCTTGCCGATGAAATCGATCAGCATCGCCAGATGCTGCGACTCTTCCTCGAGGAAAAGATCGATCACCTGCTGCGACGCCACCACGCGAAACTCGCGCGGATTGAACTGCCGCGACTCGCGCAGAATTTCGCGCAGCACGTCGTAGCACACCGTGCGCGACGTCTTGACCTGTCCCTTGCCCTGACAAACCGGGCAGGGCTCGCACAGCACATGCGCCAACGATTCACGCGTGCGCTTGCGCGTCATCTCCACGAGTCCGAGCTGCGAGAAACCGTTCACGGTCACGCGCGTGCGATCGCGCGAGAGCGCCTTCTTCAACTCACCAAGCACCTGATCGCGATGCTCGATGTTCTCCATATCGATGAAGTCGATGATGATCACGCCGCCCAGATTACGCAGGCGCAATTGCCGCGCGATGGTGTGCGCGGCTTCGAGGTTGGTCTTGAAGATCGTATCGTCGAAGTTGCGCGCGCCGACATAGCCGCCGGTGTTCACGTCGATGGTGGTCATCGCTTCGGTCTGGTCGATCACCAGATAGCCGCCCGACTTCAGATCGACCCGGCGTGACAATGCGCGCTGGATTTCCGCCTCGATGTTGTACAGATCGAAGAGCGGCCGCTCGCCGGTGTAGTGATGCAGCTTCGACGATACCGCCGGCGTGAATTCCGCCGCGAAGTCGGCGAGCATCTGATAGGTCTCGCGCGAGTCGACCTGAATGCGCGAGGTCTCGTCGTTGACGAAATCTCGCAGCACACGCTGTGCAAGATTCAGGTCCTGATACAGCAGACTGGTCGGCGGCATGCGCTGACCTTGCGAGATGATCGTTGCCCACGTCTTGCGCAGATACGCGACGTCGCCGGCCAATTCTTCGCTGGTTGCATCTTCAGCGATGGTGCGCACGATGTAGCCGCCTT
Organism: Paraburkholderia sediminicola; assembly: GCF_902859805.1. Taxonomy (GTDB): domain Bacteria; phylum Pseudomonadota; class Gammaproteobacteria; order Burkholderiales; family Burkholderiaceae; genus Paraburkholderia; species Paraburkholderia sediminicola. The sequence goes on from NZ_CADIKC010000007.1 coordinate 378,153, forward strand.
TTTCGTCGGCAGGCAGCACGGCGGTCAGACGCGCACGCACGGCCTCGCGTTCGGCTTCGCTCTCGATTTTCTGCGAGATGCCGATGTGCGGCTCCTGCGGCAGATACACGAGCGTGCGCCCGGCGATACTCACTTGCGTGGACAGCCTCGCGCCTTTGGTGCCGATCGGATCCTTCACGACCTGCACCATCAGCGTCTGACCTTCGAAGACGATTTTCTCGATGGGCTGATGCGGCGTTTGATGCTGCGGTTCGCCCGCAATGCGCGGATGCCAGATATCCGCTACGTGGAGGAACGCGGCGCGTTCCAGACCGATGTCGATGAAGGCGGATTGCATGCCCGGCAACACGCGGACGACTTTGCCGAGATAGACATTGCCGACGCGTCCTCGCGACAGCGTTCGTTCGACGTGAAGTTCCTGGACGGCGCCTTGCTGGACGAGCGCGACGCGCGTTTCCTGCGGCGTGACATTGATCAGGATTTCTTCATTCATGGTGTTATTTTAGAAGTCGATGCGCGCTGCACGCAGGAGGGCAGCGGTTTCAAAAAGCGGCAAACCCATGATACCTGAATAGGACCCGTCGATATGCTCGATAAACTCCGCGGCGCGTCCCTGCACGCCGTATGCGCCCGCCTTGCCGAGCGGCTCGCCGCTTGCGGCATAGCGGCGCACGGCGTCCGCTTGCAGTGCAGCAAAACGCACCTTCGACACCGATAGCGCGGCAGGCAGCAACGTGCCTTCCGCGTCGACCACGGCAATGGCCGTCAGCACTTCGTGATCGCGGCCCGCGAGGCGCGTGAGCATCGCGACGGCATCGTCGGCGTCGACGGGCTTGCCGAGGATCGCGTCGTCGATCGTGACGGTTGTGTCGGCAACCAGGATCGGTCGTGCGGCATGCCCGCCTGCCACGAGGCGTGCGCGCGCGGCGTGCGCCTTCGCGATGCACACGCGCTGCACGTAGTCGCGCGCCCGCTCGCCGGGGAGCTCGACTTCGAGCGCTTCGGCATCTTCATCGGGACGCGGCAGGAGCAATTCGAAACGCACGCCGAGTTGTTGCAGCAACTCCTGACGGCGCGGACTTTGGGAAGCGAGGTAGACGAACGGATGCAGCGAAGCGGCGGACGTGGGCATGAACAGGTCTCGATGAGGCGGGTTGCGTCAATGCGCGAGGCGCACGCGATGAGCGTGTCAGTCAGGCGACGATGAACGAGCCGAAGGACACGACGAAAAGCGCGTCGATCGATGTATCGATGAACGCGCCTGCACATGCGTCCACAAATGCATCCAGAAGCGCGTCAATCAGCGCCGCCAGCAGGATCAGCAAACACGCGATCCGTCAGCTGCTTCGTTCGCTCACACGCGGTGATAGGGGTGATTTTGCGTGATGGTCCACGCGCGGTAAAGCTGTTCGGCGAGCAGCACGCGCACCATGGCGTGCGGCAGCGTCAGGCTGGAGACACGCAGCAGCATATCGGCGCGTGCTTTCAGATCGGGATCGAGCCCGTCGGCGCCGCCGATCAGAAATGCCACGTCGCGCCCGTCCTGCTGCCAGCCGGGCAGCGCGCCGGCAAGCTGCATCGTGGTCCAGTCCTTGCCGCGTTCATCGAGCGCGACGATGCGTGCGTTCTTCGGCAACGCGGCTTCGATTTTCTGCCGTTCGGCTGCCATCACGCTTTCGGCCGGACGCCCCGACGAACGCTGCTCGGGCTTGATCTCGCGCAGCTCGATGCGCAGCTCGGACGGCATGCGCTTCGCGTATTCGTCGAAGCCGGTGGCGATCCAGTCTGGCATCTTGTGGCCGACGGCGAGGATGTGCAGTTTCATGACGGATGTAATCGGGGGCGCAAGCGCTGCAATCGCGCACGCAAGCTTTGCCTTTGCGTCGCGGACTTCAGCGGTTTGCCAGCCGCGTACTTACTTGCGGCGTACCGGCGTCTTGCGTGCGGTTTTCTTCGCAGCCGGCGCTTCGTCCTCTTCTTCCTCGTCGTCCGGTTCGCTCGCGCTGGCGCCACCGAACGGGTTCGGCGTGGACAGCTTGATGCGCACGGGCTTGTCGCCCCAGATTTCTTCGAGGTTGTAGTACTGGCGCAGCGCCGGTTGCAGGATGTGCACGATCGCGTCGCCGCAATCGACCAGCACCCATTCGCCGACGTCGTCACCTTCGGTGCTGATAACGTCGCCGCCGTTTTCCTTGACGCTCTCGCGCACGCTCGAAGCGAGCGCCTTGGTCTGGCGGTTCGAGGTGCCGGAGGCGACGATCACGCGATCGAACAGCGCGGTCAGGTGGCTGGTGTTGAACACCTTGATGTCTTGCGCTTTGACGTCTTCGAGAGCGTCGACGATCACGCGTTGCAGTTTGCGAATATCCATGGGGTTACCGGTGGTACAGATGATGTTGAAGAATATAGTCCCACACCGCAGTGGGGACATGGCTTGCGGCCCGGGCCTGGCTCCTGTCTTGCGGTTCGCCGCCCGCGAGGGCGAGCCGCTGGGTCACCTGTTCGCGCAGATGCGCGCGAATGTCGGTGGCCGAGACGTTGAACGCAAGCGTCGTATCGATCAGCAAGTGCCCGCAGGGGGTGGCTTGCAGAACGTCGGCGCGGGCACGGCGCGCGTCGATTTCTTTCGCGACCACGGGCGGAATCGATGCGAGGTCGAACCCGGGGCGCGTGGCCGCGCAAATATGAGCAAACTCGAACAGACGCCGCCAGTCGCGCCAGGTGTCGAGATGCACCAGTTGGTCCGCGCCGATCAGAAGCGCAATCGACGCATCCGGACCTTCGCGTTCACGCCATAACTGCAGCGTGTTGATCGTGTATGTCGGACCGTCGTGTTCGATCTCGTCGGTCGCCACCCGCACGGTCACACCCGGCAGCACCAACGCAGTGGCTGCGGCGCGGGTCATGGCCAGCCTGTGAACAGCCGCTGACACGTCCGTTTTCTGCCATGGCTGGCCGGCCGGAAGCAACACCAGCTCGGTCAGGTTCAGCACCTCGGCGAAACGCCGCGCGAGCGCGAGGTGGCCGTCGTGGATCGGATCGAAAGTGCCGCCGAGCAGTCCAATCCGGCGAGGCAGGGCGACAGGATGAGCGTTCGGCTTCAGGTGAAGATCCTTTGTCGTGGTCACGTGGAGTACGGTGCGGGCCTGAAGCCTCACACCCACTCGCGCGGCACGAGAAAATCGCTGTAAAGACGCGCTTCCGGCGTGCCCGGTTCGGGCTGCCAGTTGTAGCGCCAGTTCACCACAGGCGGCATCGACATCAGTATCGATTCGGTGCGTCCGCCGCTCTGCAGCCCAAACAGTGTGCCACGGTCGAAGACCAGATTGAACTCGACGTAGCGGCCGCGCCGGTATGCCTGGAAGTCACGCTCGGCTTCGCCGTACGGAATGTTGCGGCGCTTTTCGATGATCGGCATGTACGCTTTGAGGAATCCTTCGCCGACGCTTTTCAGCATCGCGAATGATTGATCGAAGCCCGGCGCCGAGAAATCGTCGAAGAAAATCCCGCCGATGCCACGCGGTTCATTGCGGTGCTTGAGGAAGAAGTATTCGTCACACCAACGCTTGAAACTCGGGTAGAGGTCGGCGCCATAAGGCTGCAGCGCGTCGCGGCACACACGATGGAAATGCTGCGCGTCTTCCTCGTAGCCGTAGTACGGCGTCAGGTCCATGCCGCCGCCGAACCAGAACACCGGCTCTTCGCCTGCCTTGGTCGCGATCAGCAGACGCACGTTCATATGCACGGTCGGGCAGTGCGGATTGTGCGGGTGCAGCACGAGCGAAACGCCCATGGCTTCAAAACCACGGCCGGCCAGTTGCGGGCGCGCGGCGCTGGCGGAACCCGGCAACGCGTCGCCTGCTACGTCCGAAAAACCAATGCCGGCCCGCTCGAAGAAGTTGCCACCTTCCAGAATCCGCGTGCAGCCGCCGCCGCGCAGCTTTTCGCCGGGGGCGCGCTGCCATGCGTCGGTCGCGAACGGCTTACCGTCGAACGCGCCGAGCGTGTCCGCGATATGCGTTTGCAGGCCTTGCAGCCAGCTGCGCACGGCCTGTGCGTCGTAGCTCGAATCGGTCATGAATGCAGATGCTGAGGGCGGCACGCTCGTCGTGCCGCGGGTTCTTCGTGAAGGGCGAGCACCGGGCCTTCGTCAGGATATTTCCGCGAAGGCGCGGTGCTACGGTCGTTCGCGCCGGGTGAAATGCCGATCAACCGGGGTGAGCCCACATGGAGCGGTGGGCGCCGCGACGGCCGCGAAAACCCGCAGTGTAGCGCCGTTGGCGCTGCACGCGGGCGAGTGGGGCGGGCTTAGTGCTTGCCTTCGGTCTTGGCGTCGTGCTTACGGTTCAAGGCGCGGTAGCCGATGTCGCGGCGATATTGCATGCCGTCGAACGAAATCTGGTTGATCGTCTCGTACGCGACCGATTGCGCGCTGCGCACCGAATCCGCCAGACCGACCACACACAGCACACGGCCGCCCGAGGTGGTCAGCTTGCCGTCCGCCAGCGTGGTGCCGGCGTGGAAAGTGACCGAATCGCCGGTTTCCGCCGGGATATCGCTGATCCGGTCACCCTTGCGCGGTGTCTCCGGATAGTTGTACGCGGCGAGCACCACGCCGAGCGCGGTACGGCGGTCCCATTCGAGTTCGATCGTATCGAGCGTGCCGGCGATGGCCTGCTCGACGACCTTCGAAAAGTCGCCTTTCAGGCGCGCCATGATCGGCTGCGTTTCCGGGTCGCCCATCCGGCAGTTGAATTCGAGCGTCTTCGGGTTGCCCTGCGCGTCGATCATCAGGCCGGCGTAGAGGAAGCCCGTAAAACGGATGCCTTCCTTCTCCATGCCACGCACAGTCGGCTGGATGATTTCGCGCATCACGCGTGCATGCAGTTGCGGCGTGACGATCGGCGCGGGCGAATAGGCGCCCATGCCGCCGGTGTTCGGACCCTGATCGGCGTCGAGCAGACGCTTGTGATCCTGGCTCGAAGCGAGCGCCAGCACGTGCTTCCCGTCTACCATCACGATGAAGCTGGCTTCTTCGCCGGCGAGAAATTCCTCGATCACGACGCGCGCGCCGGCATCGCCTAGCTTGTTGTCCGACAGCATCATGTCGACGGCGGCGTGCGCTTCTTCCAGCGTTTGCGCAACCACGACGCCCTTGCCGGCAGCGAGGCCGTCGGCCTTGATCACGATCGGCGCGCCCTTGGCGTCCAGATACGCGTGCGCGGCGGCGACGTCGGCGAAGGTTTCGTATTCGGCGGTCGGGATCGCGTGGCGCTTCATGAACGCCTTGGCAAAATCTTTCGAGCTTTCGAGCTGCGCGGCTTCCTTGCTCGGCCCGAAAATCTTCAGACCGCGCGAGCGGAACAGGTTGACGATACCTGCGGCGAGCGGCCCTTCCGGCCCGACCAGCGTGAAGGCGATCTGTTCTTTCTCGACGAAATCGGCGAGTTCGGCCGGATCGGTGATGTCGATATTGCGCAGACGCTCGTCCTGGGCGGTGCCGCCATTGCCGGGCGCAACGTAGACGAGCTGAACCCGCGGCGATTGCGCGAGCTTCCATGCCAGCGCATGTTCGCGACCGCCGGAACCGACGACGAGTAACTTCATGTGAATCCCCGAGACTTAAAAACCATAAACGGCTGAAGCGTCACGCTCAGCCGTGGAATAACAGCGAGGTTTGCAATGGGCCCGCAGCCAGGGAGCGGCGCAGGGCACATAGCGAACCCGGGTGGTGGCGGTGTTGAAGCCCCAACCAACGCCCGCTCTGCAGCAACGCGAATGCTAACCGGCGGCGCGGGCGTGTGGTTCGGATGCAGATCCACACGCCAGGCGCTGCCGGGATACGCTCATTCGTCGGCGATCGCGGCGTTTGTATAGACTTCCTGCACGTCGTCCAGACTTTCCAGCGCGTCGAGCAGCTTCTGCATTTTCACAGCGTCTTCGCCCGTGAATTCGACTTCCGTCTGAGGTTTCATCGTCACCTCGGCCAACTCGGCCTTGAAGCCCGTGGCTTCGAGCGCGGTCTTCACCTTCGGGAAATCGTTCGGCGGGCACAGCACTTCGATACTGCCGTCTTCGTTCGTGACGACGTCTTCGGCGCCGGCTTCGAGCGCGGCTTCCATCAGCTTGTCTTCCGGCGTGCCGGGCGCGAACAGGAACTGGCCGACGTGATCGAACATGAACGACACCGAGCCGTCCGTGCCCATGTTGCCGCCGTTCTTCGAGAACGCGTGACGCACGTCCGCCACCGTACGGGTGCGGTTGTCGGTCATGGTGTCCACGATCACTGCCGCGCCGCCGATGCCGTAGCCTTCGTAGCGGATTTCTTCGTAGTTTGCGCCATCGACCCCGCCCACACCGCGTTGAATCGCACGGTTGACGTTATCTTTCGGCATGTTGGCGTCGTACGCCTTTTCGACGGCGAGCCGCAGACGCGGGTTCGAGTCGATGTCGCCGCCACCCATGCGGGCTGCTACCTGAATTTCCTTGATGAGCCGCGTCCAGACCTTGCCGCGCTTGGCGTCTGCCGCTGCTTTTTTATGCTTGATGTTGGCCCATTTCGAATGACCCGCCATACTTTTCTCCGTCGCGCGCGCCAGTGGGACGCACGCATAGTGCAATTGTCGTTGCGATGTCGGGCGCGCGGCGCTGCTGATTGCGGCCTTGCGCCTCGATGTCAAACCGCTCGGCGCCGGACCGCCCGGTGTCAGGCTTTCCTCAGCTTGATCGCGCCCGGCCAGCCCGGCTAGCGGGACCGAAGGTCGGCAGCGGGTGGGGCGGGGCAGGACGGTCAGCGGGCGGCTCAGCGGCGTTCAAGTGCGCCGGTCCCGGCAGACCCGGCGTAAAGGCGTGATGCACTGCCTGGCAGTGCAAGTCGAGCCGCTCTTTGAGCGGATTCGAATTTTATCACGCCGCAGGGGTGCGGCAGAGGAGAGCGTAGTCGGAAATCGCGGGGAAACTGCGCGGTGGCGGCGTGTTGCGCGCGCCGCCCCGCTGTTTTCTTCGGCCCGCTGTCAGTTTTTCGTGCCGAACAGGCGGTCGCCGGCGTCGCCGAGACCCGGCACGATGTACGCGTGCTCGTTCAGGTGCGAATCGAGCGACGCCACGTACAGCTTGACGTCCGGATGCGCGTCCTGGAACACCTGCACACCTTCCGGCGCGGCCACCAGCGCGAGGAACATGATGTTCTCGCCGCTCACGTTGCGGCGCTTGAGCACGTCCACCGCGTGCACGGCCGAATAACCGGTTGCGACCATCGGATCGCACAGAATGAACACGCGGTCTTCCAGATCCGGCAGGCGCACCAGATACTCGACCGGGCGATGGTCCTCGGCACGATACACGCCGATGTGGCCCACGCGCGCCGACGGCACCAGTTCCAGCAGGCCGTCCGACATGCCGATACCGGCACGCAGCACCGGCACGATCGCCAGTTTCTTGCCGGCGATCACCGGCGCGTCGATCTCGACCAGCGGCGTGGTGAGGCGGCGCGTGGTCATCGGCAGATTGCGGGTGATCTCGTAGCCCATCAGCAGGGTGATCTCGCGCAGCAGTTCGCGGAACGTGCGGGTCGAGGTGTCCCGGTCGCGCATATGCGACAGCTTGTGCTGGATCAGCGGGTGATCGAGGATGAAAAGATTGGGAAAACGGCTGTCCTGGGTCATGGCGGGGGCGCAAGCGGCGGCTAGAGGGATCGGTTTGGCGGTCCGCGCGGCCTGAAACCGGCGGGCGGACGCGCCACGGCGCAAGTTTACCGAAAGAGTGGCGCCGGAAGATACCGGAGATTGCAGTGGGCCGGCGCAGTCCGGCACCGATTCTTCTAGAATCGGGGGAAACTTTGCCACGATCGGGCAACCGCGGGACGATCCCCGCGCCACGACTACGTCATGAGGATAGACACATGGACATGGGAATCGCAGGACGCACCGCGCTGGTTTGCGCGGCCAGCAAGGGTCTGGGGCGCGGCTGCGCGGAAGCGCTGGCAGCCGAAGGCGTCAACCTGACGATCGTCGCGCGCACGGCCGAGACGCTCGAGGCAACCGCCGCCGAGATTCGCAAGCAGAGCGGCGTCGAGGTGAAAACGGTGGCGTGCGACATCACCACGCCCGAAGGGCGCGCCGCGGCGCTTGCCGCCTGTCCGCAGCCGGACATTCTGGTCAACAACGCGGGCGGGCCGCCGCCGGGCGACTTTCGCAACTTCACGCATGAAGACTGGATTCGCGCGCTGGAGAGCAACATGCTGACGCCGATCGAGCTGATCCGCGCGACTATCGACGGGATGAGCGAGCGCGGCTTTGGGCGCATCGTCAACATCACGAGCTCGGCGGTCAAGGCGCCGATCGACGTGCTCAGCCTGTCCAACGGTGCGCGGTCTGGGTTGACCGGCTTCGTGGCGGGACTGGCGCGCAGCAAGGTGGCCGCCTCGGGCGTGACGATCAACAGCCTGCTGCCGGGCCTGTTCGACACCGACCGCATCGCCACCACCTTCGCGGCGCAAGCCAACGCGCAACACATTTCCGTCGACGATGCGCGCAAGCAGCGCATGAAGACGATCCCCGCCGGCCGTTTCGGCACGCGCGACGAATTCGGCCGCGCCTGTGCGTTTCTGTGCAGCGTGCATGCCGGCTACATCACCGGGCAGAACTGGCTGATGGACGGCGGCGCCTACCCCGGTACGTTCTGAGCGTGTACGTTCTGACGCACCAGCATCACCTTCACTACAACAACGACAATCACAACGGTTTCAGGAGTCTTACGTCATGAGCACCCGCATTGCGCTGATCGCGCACGATCACAAGAAAGACGACATCGTCAAACTGGCCGGCGAATACGTCGATACGCTCAGGCGCTGCGAGATCGTCGCGACCGGCACGACGGGCACGCGCATTGGCGACGCACATGGCTTGACGGTCGAGCGCATGTTATCCGGCCCGCACGGCGGCGACCTGCAGATCGGCGCGCAGCTTGCGGAAGGGCGGGTGGACATGGTGATCTTCCTGCGCGACCCGATGACGCCGCAGCCGCACGAACCAGACATCAACGCACTGGTACGCGCCTGCGACGTTCACAACATTCCATGCGCCACCAATATTTCGACCGCGCGAATGATTCTCGACGTGCTGGCCTTGCGCCTCACACAGCAGGTTTGAGCCAACGCGGCGGCGCTTTACGATCAAGCTGAATCACACATCAAGGAGACATGATGGTCAAAGCAATCCGATTCGACAAAACCGGCGGCCCGGAGGTCATGAAATGGGTCGACGTCGAAGTGGGCGAGCCAGGTACGGGCGAGATTCGCATCAAGCAGACCGCGGTCGGCTTGAACTATATCGATGTGTATTTCCGCACGGGTTTGTATCCGTTGCCGTTGCCCGGTGGCTTGGGCATGGAAGCGGCCGGTGAGGTGACGGCAGTCGGCGCTGGCGTGACCGGTCTCAAAGCAGGCGATCGCGTTGCGTACGTGGCGCGTCCGCCTGGCGCCTACACCCAGGAGCGTGTGTTGCCGGCGGCGCATGTCGTCAAGGTGCCGGACGCGGTGAGCGATGAGCAGGCGGCCTCCGTCATGCTGCAAGGGCTGACCGCCCAATATCTGCTGCGCCGTACGTATCCGGTGAAGGCTGGCGACACGATCCTGATTCAGGCTGCGGCCGGGGGCGTCGGTTTGCTGGCTTGCCAATGGGCGAAGGCGCTGGGCGCAACGGTGATCGGCACGGTCGGCTCCGACGAGAAAGCCGAGATCGCCAAAGCACACGGCTGTGACCATCCCATCGTCTACACGCGCGAAAACTTCACCAAGCGCGTGCGCGAGATCACCAACGGCGCGGGTGTGCCGGTGGTGTACGACTCGATTGGTAAAGACACGTTTACGGGCTCGCTCGATTGCCTCGCGCCTCTTGGCCTTTTCGTGAGCTTCGGTAATGCCTCGGGACCGTTGCCGCCGATCGATTCGTCTGAATTTGCCGGACGCGGTTCGCTGTTCTTTACGCGCCCCACGCTGTTTACCTACATCGCGAAGCGCAGTGACTACGAGGCGATGTCCGCCGAACTGTTCGATATGCTGGTGTCGGGCAAGGTGAAGGCGAGCATCAATCAGCGCTACGCGCTGGCTGATGTCGGGCAAGCGCATGCGGACCTCGAAGGGCGCCGCACCACCGGTTCGACGGTTCTGCTGCCGTAGACGCGAAAGACCGCAAACCCATACCCAGCGCCCCAAGGCCGTTCCATCCCACGATGGAACGGCCTTTTCCGTTTACGCGATTTTTACATCCCATCTCAGATCTTTGACCAGCCCTTTACGCGGATCGGCATAACGTTGCACCTATCCAAAGTCCGTGAATGGGGAATAAAAATGGATGTGCTGTATGTCGGGGGGCTGGTGCTGTTTTCCGCGCTGACCTTTGCTTTGATTGCCGGCTGCGAGAAGTTGATGCAGTTCCGGCGTGGCCAGGGAGCGCGCTAATGAACTGGATCCTCTGGTTATCTGGCGCGGCGACCGCGCTGCTGTTTGTGTACCTGGTCTATGCGCTGTTGCGCGCGGAGGACATTGAATGAACTCGAACAATGTCCTGCAAGCGGGCTTTTTCATCGTCGTGCTGCTGGCAGCCGCGGTGCCGATGGCCCGCTATCTCAGCAATGTGATGGATGGCAGCTCGCGCGTGGTCCGTTTCGGCGGTCCGATCGAACGTTTGCTGTATCGCATCGCGGGTGTCGATCCGTCGACGGAAATGAGCTGGAAGCACTACGCGATCGCGACGATTGCGTTCAACGTGCTCGGCGTGCTGGTCCTTTACCTGCTGTTGCGCGTACAAGGCTGGCTGCCGGGCAATCCGCAGCAGTTCGGCCCGATGACGGTCGACGGCGCGTTCAATACGGCAGTCAGCTTCGTGTCGAACACGAACTGGCAAGACTACACGCCTGAGCAAACCGTCAGCTATCTGACGCAGATGCTCGGCCTGACCGTGCAGAACTTCTTCTCGGCTGCTACCGGCATCGTGGTGGTGATCGCGCTGATTCGCGGCTTTGCGCGTCACACCGCGCAAACCATCGGCAACTTTTGGGTCGACCTGACGCGCGTGACGCTCTACGTGTTGCTGCCGATGTCGGCGATCATCGCTGCGCTGCTGATGAGCCAGGGTGTGATCCAGAACTTCAAGTCGTATCAGGACGTGCCGACGTTGCAAACCACGACGTACGCCGCCCCGAAGCTCGATGCACAAGGCAATCCGGTGAAGGATGCCAAGGGCAATCCGGTGACGGTCGATACGCCGGTGAAGACGCAGACTATCGCGATGGGCCCGGTTGCTTCGCAGGAAGCGATCAAGATGCTCGGCACCAACGGTGGCGGCTTCTTTAACGGCAACTCGGCGCATCCGTACGAAAACCCGACGCCGTTCTCGAACTTCGTGCAGATCTTCTCGATCCTGATCATTCCCGCGGCATTGGCGCTCGTATTTGGCCGCATGATCATGGACCGCAAGCAGGGCGTGGCCGTGCTCGCGGCGATGACGATCGCTTTCGGCGTATGCGTGTTCGGCGAAATCGGCGCCGAGCAATCGGGTAATCCGGCGTTGACTGCGTTGCACGTCGATCAATCGGCGAATGCGATGCAGTCGGGCGGTAACGCGGAAGGTAAGGAAACGCGCTTCGGTATCGCGCAGTCGGGCATCTTCACGGTGGCGACCACGGCGGCTTCGTGCGGTGCGGTAGCGAATACGCACGACTCGCTGACGCCGATCGGCGGCCTCTATCCGATGCTGCTGATGCAGCTCGGCGAAGTGATCTTCGGCGGTGTGGGTTCCGGTATGTACGGCATGCTCGTGTTCGCCCTGCTGGCCGTGTTTGTGGCAGGCCTGATGATCGGCCGTACGCCTGAATATGTCGGCAAGAAGATCGAAGCGTACGAGATGAAGATGGTGTCGATCGTGGTGCTGCTTACGCCGCTGCTGGTGTTGGTGGGCACGTCGATCGCGGTGCTGACCGACGCGGGCAAAGCGGGTATCGCTAACCCCGGCGCACACGGTTTCTCTGAAATTCTTTACGCGTTCAGCTCGGCTGCGAATAACAACGGCAGCGCGTTTGCTGGTCTGACGGTGAGCACGCCGTTCTACAACTGGCTCACGGCCATCGCGATGTGGTTCGGCCGCTTCGGCACGATCATTCCGGTGCTGGCGATTGCCGGTTCGCTGGCTTCGAAGAAGCGCATCGGTGTGACCGGCGGCACGCTGCCGACTCACGGCCCGCTCTTCGTCGTGCTGCTGCTCGGCACGGTGTTGCTGGTCGGCGCGCTGACTTATGTGCCTGCGCTTGCGCTCGGACCTGGTGTTGAACATCTGATGATGATGGGCGCCCATTGAGGCGACTCATCGGGATGACACAGGCGACCAACGAGTGAACAGGCGCAAACGGGAAATTCGAGGATTCAATGACTGAACACAATGCAACCAGGTCCATGTTCGACCCGGCGCTGCTGCGCCCGGCGATCGTGGACTCCTTCAAAAAGCTCACGCCGCGCACGCAGTTCCGTAACCCGGTGATGTTCTGCGTGTACGTCGGCAGTATTCTGACGACCATTCTGTGGATCGCCGCGCTCGGCGGTCAGGCTGAGGCGCCCGCGGGCTTCATTCTCGCGGTCACCTTGTGGCTGTGGTTCACGGTGCTGTTCGCGAACTTCGCGGAAGCGCTCGCCGAAGGCCGTTCCAAGGCCCAGGCAGCGTCGCTGCGCAGCGCGAAGAAAGACGTGATGGCCAAGAAGCTCAACGAGCCGCATCCGAAGTCGCCGATCCGTATTCTGACGGCGTCCGATCTGCGTAAAGGCGACGTCGTGCTGGTCGAAACCGGCGACGTGATTCCGGCTGACGGCGAAGTGATCGACGGTGTTGCGTCGGTCGACGAATCGGCGATCACGGGTGAATCCGCGCCGGTGATCCGCGAGTCGGGCGGCGACTTTTCGTCGGTGACGGGCGGCACGCGCGTGCTGTCGGACTGGATCGTCGTGCGCGTCACGGCGAATCCGGGCGAGGCTTTCCTCGACCGCATGATCGCGATGGTCGAAGGCGCCAAGCGTCAGAAGACACCGAACGAAATCGCACTGACGATTCTGCTGGTCGCACTGACCATCGTGATGTTGCTGGCTACCGCCACACTGCTGCCGTTCTCGATGTTCTCCGTCGAAGCGGCAAAAGCGGGTCACGTCGTTACGATTACCGCGCTGGTCGCGCTGCTGGTGTGTCTGATTCCGACCACCATCGGCGGGCTGTTGTCGGCGATCGGTGTGGCCGGTATGAGCCGCATGATGCAGGCTAACGTGATCGCCACTTCGGGCCGTGCTGTCGAAGCCGCAGGTGACGTCGACGTGTTGCTGCTCGACAAGACCGGCACGATCACGCTCGGTAACCGCCAGGCATCGCAGTTCGTGCCGGCGCCGGGCTTGACCGAAGAAGCGCTCGCCGACGCCGCCCAGCTTTCGTCGCTCGCCGACGAAACGCCGGAAGGCCGCAGCATTGTGGTGCTGGCGAAGCAACGCTTCAATATCCGTCAACGCGACATGGCTTCGCTGAAGGCGGAATTCCTCGCCTTCACCGCGCAAACGCGGATGAGCGGTGTCGATCTGCCGGGTCGTGAAATCCGCAAGGGCGCGGCTGACGCAGTGAAGAACTACGTCGAAGCGAATGGCGGCCGTTTCCCGAACGAAGTCAGCACGGCGGTGGCCGAAGTCGCACGCCGCGGCAGCACGCCGCTGGTGGTCGCCGAGAAGGGCGAACAGGGCGCACGCGTGCTCGGCGTGATCGAGTTGAAGGACGTGGTGAAGGGCGGCATCAAGGAACGTTTCGCCGAACTGCGCAAGATGGGTATCAAGACCATCATGGTGACCGGCGACAACCGCCTGACCGCAGCAGCGATTGCAGCAGAAGCAGGCGTCGACGATTTCCTCGCCGAAGCCACGCCGGAAGCCAAGCTCGCCACGATCCGTTCGCACCAGGCCGAAGGCCGTCTGGTGGCGATGACCGGTGACGGCACCAACGACGCCCCGGCGCTCGCCCAGGCCGACGTCGCGGTGGCGATGAACACCGGTACGCAGGCCGCGAAAGAAGCCGGCAACATGGTCGACCTCGATTCGAATCCGACCAAGCTGATCGAAATCGTCGAGATCGGCAAGCAGATGCTGATGACGCGCGGCTCGCTCACCACGTTCTCGATTGCGAACGACGTGGCCAAGTACTTCGCGATCATCCCGGCTGCATTCGCGACCACCTATCCGGCACTGAACGCGCTGAACGTGATGCATCTGGCTACGCCGGCCTCGGCGATTATGTCCGCGGTGATTTTCAATGCGCTGATCATCGTGTTGCTGATTCCGCTGGCGCTCAAAGGCGTGCGTTATCGCGCGCTGGGCGCGGCGATCCTGTTGCGCCGCAATCTGCTGATCTACGGTCTGGGCGGGATCATCGTGCCGTTCATCGGGATCAAGCTGATCGATATGGTGCTGGCCGCGTTTGGCTGGGTTTGAGACGCGGCAGCTTAAAAGGAGTTACCTGTCATGAAAAATCTGTTTCGTCCGCTGATCGTGATTTTCGCGGTGCTGACCGCCGTCACCGGACTCGCTTATCCCGCCGTGATGACCGCGGTCGGTCAGGCGGCCTTCAACAACCAGGCCAACGGCAGCATGCTCGAGAAGGACGGCAAGGTGGTCGGCTCGAAGCTGATTGGCCAGCAGTTCGATGCGCCGCAGTACTTCTGGGGCCGTCTGTCGGCCACCAGCCCGATGCCGTACAACCCGCAGAGCTCGGGCGGCTCGAACCTTGGACCGACCAACCCGGCACTGCTCGATGAGGTCAAAGGCCGCATCGACGCGTTGAAAGCTGCCGGCACGGATATGTCGAAGCCGGTGCCGGTCGATCTGGTGACGTCCTCGGGTAGCGGTCTCGATCCTGAGATCAGCCCGGCGGCCGCCGCGTATCAAATCGATCGCGTCGCCAAGGCGCGTAAGCTCGCTACGAACGATGTGCAGGCGCTGGTCGATCGTTATACGAGCGGCCGTCAGTTCGGCATTTTCGGTGAGCCGCGTGTGAACGTGCTGCAACTGAATCTGGCGCTCGATGAGATGAAACAAGGTTGAGCGTCGCTGACGTCGATAAGCGTGGTTGATGGCTGTGGTTTGAGGAGGCGGCGACCATGCGGTGCCGCCTTTGCCATTTGTTCGCGACTCTGCTGTTGCAACGAGCCGCCTTGGCGCGGCATGGATCGCCGGCAACTGGCAACCCGCATCGCCGCCTTTGCCATTTGCGGCGCGGCCGCTGCCGTGCCACCATGCATGCACTATCGCTCGCCTTACTATGAAAACCATTGAGCATGAACCGCCCCGATCCTGATGAACTGCTCGACAAGCTGCAACGCGACGAAGAAAAACGTCAGCGGGGCAGGCTGAAGATTTTCTTCGGCGCGTCGGCGGGCGTCGGCAAAACCTATGCGATGTTGCAGGCCGCGCGGCGCCGCGCTGATGAAGGCGCGGACGTGGTGGTCGGCATCGCCGAAACGCATGGCCGCAGCGAAACCGCAGCGCTGCTCGAGGGTCTCGACGTGCTGCCGCTTCAGCATATCGAGTATCGCGGCCGCAAGCTCGGCGAGTTCGATCTCGACGCCGCGCTCGCCCGCAAGCCGCAACTGATTCTTGTCGACGAACTCGCGCATTCGAACGTGCAGGGCGCACGGCATCTGAAGCGCTGGCAGGATGTCTACGAACTGCTCGATGCGGGCATCGACGTCTACACCACGGTCAACGTCCAGCACCTCGAAAGCCTGAACGACGTGGTCGGCCAGATTACCGGCATCCGCGTCTGGGAGACGGTGCCCGACCGCGTGTTCGACCGCGCGGACGAAGTCACGCTGGTCGACCTGCCCGCCGAAGAACTGCTCGACCGGATGCGCGACGGCAAGGTGTATTTGCCGCAGCAGGCCGAGCGCGCGGTGCGCAACTTCTTTCGCAAGGGCAATCTGATCGCGTTGCGCGAGCTGGCGCTGCGCCGTACCGCCGACCGCGTCGATGCGCAGATGCGGGAATATCGCGCCGATCGTTCAATTCAGCGGATCTGGCAGGCGCGTGAGCGCTTGCTGGTGTGCATCGGCCCTGGCCCGGAAGCGCCGATGCTGGTGCGCGCGGCGGCGCGTCTCGCCGCCAGCCTGAAGGCCGACTGGATCGCCGTCTATGTGGAAACGCCCGCGCTGCAGCGTTTGCCCGACGCGCGCCGCGAACGCACGCTGAACGCCTTGAAGCTCGCCGCCGAACTCGGCGCCGAAACCGCGACGCTCGCCGGTACCGATGCGGTCGCCGCACTGATCGGTTACGCACAGGCTCGCAACGTCTCGAAGCTGGTGGCCGGCGCGTCGGCGCGCACCGGCATTAAGCGCTGGCTGCGCCGTCCGCTCGGCGAGCGCATCGCCGAACGCGCGGGCGATCTCGATCTCACGCTGATTCGCGCGTCGTCGGAACGTGATGGCGCTGAACATCGCCGATTGCTGAACACCACCGCCAACTCGTGGCGCGAGGCGCTGAGCACGGCGCGCGAACGTCGTTCGCCGCCGCGCGCCTATGGCATCGCGCTGGCGATTTGCGCGGCCATTACGCTGTTGTCGAGCCAGTTGATCGACCATATCGATCTGACCAACCTCGTCATGCTTTACCTGCTCGGCGTGATTTTCACGGCCGTGAAGCTAGGGCGCGGGCCGGGCGTCGTGCTGTCGTTCATGAGCGTGGCGGCATTCGACTTTTTCTTCGTGCCGCCGCGCATGTCGTTGTCGGTGTCCGATACGCAGTATCTGCTGACCTTCTTCGGCATGTTGCTGACGTCGCTCGTTATTAGCCATCTCACGTCGAGCTTGCGGCGCGAGGCGAGCGTGGCGCGGCGCCGGGAGCAACGCACAGGTGCGATGTACGCAATGGCGCGTGAACTGGCGGCGGCGCTCACCATGGAGCAGATCGTCGGCATCGGCAGCCGGCACGTGAGCGAAGTGTTCGGCGCGCGCGTCGCGATTCTGTTGCCGGACAGCGCCGATCAGGTGAAGCAGAAGATCGAGGACCCCGATGCGGCGATCACGCTCGAAGGCGAGATGCTCGATATCGACGTCGGCCAATGGGTCTACGACCAGCAGAAACCGGCCGGGCAAGGCACCGATACGCTGCCGGCCGCCGCCGCGCTGTATCTGCCGCTGAAGGCGCCGATGCGCACGCGCGGTGTGCTCGCAGTTGTGATGCGCGATGAGCGTGAGCTGGACGTGCCCGAGCAGCAGCGCATGCTCGACGCGTTCGCCGCGCAAATCGCGTTGGCCCTTGAGCGTGTGCACTACGTCGACATTGCACGCGATGCGCTCGTCAATATGGAATCCGAGCGCTTGCGCAATTCGCTCCTCTCGGCGATTTCGCACGACCTGCGTACGCCGTTGACCACGATCGTCGGCTTCTCGTCGATGCTGGCGCAATCGCGCGAGGCGCATCCCGGTGCGCAACCGGGCGACGATCTCGTCGAAGCCATTCACGAAGAAGCGCTGCGTATGACCGGCATCGTCACCAATCTGCTCGACATGGCGCGCTTGCAAGCCGGCAGCCTGCAATTAAATCAGCAGTGGACGCTGCTCGAAGAAACGGTGGGCGCCGCGTTGCGGGCCTGCAGGCGTGTACTGGCGAATCATCCCGTACAGGTGAAGCTGCCCGCGGATTTGCCGCTGCTGCATCTCGATGCCGTGCTGATGGAACGGCTCTTTTCCAACCTGTTTGAGAACGCGGCCAAGTACACGCCGCCGGACACGCCCCTGACAATCGGCGCGCAACGTCTCGATGCGGACGGCAAGTCGTTTGTCCGCGTCGCGGTCGACGATAACGGACCGGGTCTGCCGGCCGGCATGGAAGCGCGTGTGTTCGAGAAATTCACGCGCGGCGAGAAAGAGTCGGCCAAGCCGGGCATCGGCCTCGGCCTCGCGATCTGCCGCGCAATCGTCGAAGCGCACGGCGGTACAATCGGCGCGCTCAATCGGATGTCCGCGGACGGTCGCGTCGAAGGCGCGCGCTTCTGGTTCACGCTGCCGGTGGAAACGCCGCCCGAAGCGCCGGATGCGCTGGAAGACGAAGGCGCCGATGCCTTGCCGGACCTCGATTCAACTCCTAACCCGCTTTCCAAGCCCAGCCATGAGTGACCCGAGCATCACAGTCGTCCTGATTGAAGACGAAAAGCAGATTCGCCGCTTCGTGCGAACCGCGCTGGAAGGCGAGGGCATCGTCGTGCACGACGCCGAGACCGGCAAGCAAGGTCTCGTCGAAGCGGCGACGCGCAAACCCGATCTCGTCATCGTCGATCTCGGCCTGCCCGACACCGACGGTCTCGACGTGATTCGCGAGTTGCGCGGCTGGAGCGAACTGCCGGTGATCGTGCTGTCTGCGCGCACCCAGGAAACCGAGAAAGTCGCCGCGCTCGATGCCGGCGCGGACGATTACCTCACCAAGCCGTTCGGCGTCTCCGAATTGCTGGCGCGGATCCGCGCGCATATGCGGCGCCGCAATCAGGGCGGTGCGAATGAATCGCCGGTGGTGCGCTTCGGCGCGGTGACGGTCGATCTGGCCTTGCGTCAGGTGAGCCGCGATGGCGTGGCCGTCCATCTCACGCCAATCGAATACCGCTTGCTCGCGACGCTGGTGCGTCACGCCGGTCGCGTGCTGACGCACCGGCAACTGCTGCGCGACGTGTGGGGGCCGTCGCATGTGGAGAGCCATCACTATCTGCGTATTTACATGGCGCATCTGCGCGGGAAACTGGAGCGCGACCCGGCGCAGCCGGAGCATATCGTCACGGAAACGGGCGTGGGATACCGGCTGGTGGGCGCGGTTTGAGCCTGCGCTGGGAGTCCGTTGCGCCCGTGCGCGCCTTTGCGACTTGTCGCCGCAGCAAGGCGACGCCCTAATTTGGTATAATTACAGTTCGTAAGGACGACCTTGCGCACTGCTACAAACGGGGACGGCCCCATCTGATCATGGAGCTGTCTAATGTCCTGGATTCTTCTGCTGATTGCCGGTTTGCTTGAAGTCGCGTGGGCGGCCGGTCTCAAAACCTCCGAAGGTTTCACCCGGCTCTGGCCGTCCGTGTTCACGATCGTGACCGCGCTCGGCAGCTTTGTTCTGCTCGCCATGGCGATGCGCCAGCTGCCGCTCGGCACGGCCTACGCCGTCTGGACGGGGATCGGCGCGGTCGGCGCGTTCATCTTCGGCATCGTCATGATGGGCGAGGCCCTGACGGTCGCTCGGGTGGCGAGCGCAGCGCTGATCGTGATCGGATTGATCGGTTTGAAGCTGTCATCGGGGCACTAAGCCCCGCTGGCTGGTCCGAATATCGTGTTTGCGTGCGCTCAAACAGTGCGCCAATATGCTGCCATTAGAGTCCGCCATTTGTTAGTCGCTCTGCGTTCTGCGAATTAACGTGGCTATAATGAGATCGAATCCAACCTGAATTTGCCCGCGGCCTATTTGGCGCGGCCGGCTTGGCGCGGGTCTGACGACTTCGGTGCGGCTGCTCCTTTTCCAATGCCCGTCGAAGCGCCCGGCACGCACAGCGCGCCTGGAGGCGGCCATGCTTGAATCACTTTCGCTCGCTGCGGGCCTCTCATGGGGCAGCGGCCTGCGCCTCTATCTCACAGTCCTGCTGGCCGGCGTCTTCGCACGTCTGGGCTTCATCCATCTCCCCGATACGTTGTCCGCGCTGTCCTCGCCGTGGGTCATCGGTGTCGCCGGTGTGCTGACGGTCACTGAATTTCTCGCCGATAAAATCCCCGCGTTCGATTCTCTATGGGACGCGATCCATACCTTTATCCGCATTCCCGCCGGCGCCGTGCTGGCGGCCGGCGCGCTCGGCCATGCCGATCCTGCGCTGCTGACGGTCGCTGCACTGGCAGGCGGTACGCTGGCGGGCACCGCGCATCTGGCCAAAGCGGGCACGCGCGCGCTGATCAATCTGTCGCCGGAACCGGTGTCGAATGTCGTGACCTCGACCGCTGAAGACGGTCTCGTGTTCGGCGGCATGCTGCTCGCGCTGTTTGTGCCGCTTCTGTTCCTGGTCTTGATGGTGGGCTTCCTGATGCTGGCCGCCTGGGCGTTGCCGCGTCTGTGGCGTGGGGTGCAGGGCGGTTTTCGCGGGATGGCGACGCACATGGTGTCGCGCTTTGCCAGGAGTCGGCACGATTGAGCGATACGGGACGCGGGGTAACGGCGCGCGCCAAGGCAGCGAGCCGGTTGGGCAGTATGGATCTGTTGCGCCAGGCTATCCGTATGACGGCACGCGACTGGCGCGCCGGCGAACTGACGATGCTGCTGCTGGCGCTGGTGCTGGCCGTCGCGGCGCTGTCGAGTGTCGGCTTTCTGGCTGACCGTTTGCATCAGGGACTCGAGCGCGATGCGCGGCGCATGATCGCTGCTGACTTCATCGTCCGCGCCGATCATCCTGTCGATCCGCAGTTCGCGCAACAAGCCAGCGCACTCGGTCTGAACACCGCCACCACGGCGATCTTCCCCAGCATGATCAACTCGACCGGCGCGCAACCGGTCTCGCGGCTGGCCGCCATCAAGGCCGTGTCGCCGGGTTATCCGTTGCGTGGCGCGTTGAAGATTGCGCCGGCGCCGGGCGCGGCGGACCATCCTACCCAATCGATTCCGGCGCCGGGCACGGTCTGGGTCGACCAGGCACTGCTCGATGCATTGAAGCTGCATGTCGGCGATGCCGTGAAGGTCGGGTCCCGCAGCTTCACGATCGGCGCGATGATTACGCGCGAACTTGACCGCGGCTTCTCGTTCGTCAATTTTTCGCCGCGTTTGATGCTGCGTGCCGACGATGTCCCATCGACCGGCCTCATCACCTTCGGCAGTCGCGTGACTTATCGCTTGCTGGTGGCGGGCTCGGACGCGTCGGTGGCGCGTTTCGCGCAATTCGCGCACGACAAGGTGGACGGCGGCAAGATGCGCGGCGTCGCGCTCGAGTCGTTGCAGGACGGTCAGCCGCAAGTGCGTCAGACGCTGGACCGCGCGAGCCACTTTCTCACGCTGGTCTCGCTGCTCACCGCGTTGCTCGCGGCGGTGGCGATCGCCATGGCCGCGCACCGCTATATGCGCCGGCATCTGGACGGCTGCGCGGCGATGCGCTGTCTTGGAGTGAGTCAGGCGACGCTGCGCACGCTGTTCACGCTTGAATTCGTGGGGCTCGGTTTGATCGGTGGCGCGCTCGGCGTGGCGCTCGGTTATCTGGGACACATGGCGTTGCTGACGTGGCTCGGCAGTCTGATCGATGTCGTGCTGCCGTATCCAACCGCATGGCCGGCGCTCGAAGGTATCGCGGCCGGTCTCGTGTTGTTGCTCGGGTTTGCGTTGCCGCCGCTGTTGCCGCTGACGCGCGTGCCGCCGGTGCGCGTGCTGCGCCGCGAATGGGGCGAAGCGGGGCGCACTGCCTGGGCCGCATACGCGCTTGGCATCGTGCTGTTCGCCGGACTCCTGATTGTCGCGGCGGGCGAGTTGAAGCTCGGCGGCATCGTTGCGGGCGGCTTCGCCGGCGGACTGCTGGTGTTCGCGTGCATCGCACGATTGGCGTTGTGGGGCGCTTCGCGTGTCGTGCGCAGCGAGCGTGTGAATGCGGGCATCGGCTGGCGCTACGCGCTGGCCTCGCTGGAGCGGCGCAGTGGCGCGAGTGCGCTGCAGATTACCGCGCTCGGTATCGGTCTGATGTGCCTGTTGCTGATCGCGATGACACGCAATGATCTGGTGGCCGGCTGGCGCAAATCGACGCCGCCCGATGCGCCCAACGAATTCATCATCGATATCCAGCCCGATCAGCGCGACGCCGTCACGCAGTATCTGGGCGCGCACGGCGTGCCCGGCACGGTGCTCGCGCCGATGGTGCGCGGCCGGTTGATTGCGATCAACGGCAAGCCGGTCAATCCGGATTCGTTCAAGGGAGACGATGCGAAGCGTCTCGTCGACCGCGAATTCAATCTGTCGTACACCACCGAGCTGCCCGACGATAACCGTCTCTCTGCCGGCACCTGGTATGGCGACACGAAGACGCCGCAGATTTCGATCGAGCAGGGGCTCGCGAAGCTGATCAATGTGAAGCCCGGCGATACGTTGCGCTTCGACGTGACCGGTCTGCAGGTCGATGCGCCGGTGACGAGTGTGCGCAAGCTCGACTGGGGCTCGTTCAAGGTCAACTTTTTCGTGCTGATGCCGCCGGCCGCCTTGCAGGATTTCCCGGCAACCTTCATCACAAGCTTCCATTTACCGCCCGACAAGCAATCGACTATCGACGGGTTGATCGCCGCCTATCCGAACCTCACGGCAATCGACACCGGTCCGATTCTGGCGCAGGTGCAACGTGTCCTGCAGCAGGTGATCGGCGCGGTGCAGTTCCTGTTCGCGTTCACACTAGCGGCCGGCGTGCTGGTGCTCTACGCGGCGCTTGCCGGCACCCGCGACGAGCGTATGCGAGAATCCGCGCTGCTGCGCGCGCTGGGGGCCTCGCATCGCCAGGTGCGGGCGGTGCAGGTCGCCGAGTTCGTGGCCGTTGGCGCGCTTGCCGGCTTGATGGCGGCGCTCGGTGCGCAGGTAATCGGCTGGCAACTGGCGACGCGCGTGTTCGAGTTTTACCTGGCGTTCGATCCGTGGTTGTTGCCGGCCGGTATCGCAGCCGGCATTGCCTGCGCGGGTGTGGGTGGCTGGCTCAGCTTGCGGCACGTGCTGGCGCGGCCCGCATTGCAATCGCTGCGAGATGCGTGATTTTTCTTTCCTGTTTTTGTGATTGGGTATGAGCGATCTTAACGACGAAGTGTCCGCGGCACAGCCGACGGCCTTCGAACTGGTGGGCGGCGAAGCGCGCGTGCGCGAACTGGTCGACCGGTTTTATGACTTGATGGATCTCGAAGCGGAATTCGCCGGGATTCGCGCGTTGCATCCCGAGTCGCTCGACGGCTCGCGCGACAAGTTCTTCTGGTTCCTGTGCGGATGGATGGGCGGCCCTGATCATTACATCAGCCGCTTTGGCCATCCGCGGCTGCGCGCGAGACATATGCCATTTCCGATTGCGTCCAGCGAGCGGGATCAGTGGCTTCGCTGCATGGCGTGGGCGATGGAAGACGTTGGGCTTTCCGAGCCGTTGAGGGAGCGCTTGCTGGCGTCGTTCTTCGAGACTGCGGACTGGATGCGCAATCGCAATGGTTGAGCGGGTAGCGGAGCCGGAAGCAGCAGAGGCGCGTGCGGTCCTGGATTGCTGGTTCGGCGCTCCGAATACGCCCACCTTCGGTGAGGCGCGCAAACTCTGGTTCTCCCGCGACGCTGCCTTCGATGCGATGCTGCGGGAACGTTTCGGGGCACTGATCGACGCGGGGCGCGCAGGGTCTCTCGACAATTGGACAGAGACACCGCTCGGCGCGTTGGCGGTCGTCATCGTGCTGGATCAGTTTTCGCGCAATTGCCACCGCAATACACCACGCGCTTTCGCCGCCGACCATCACGCGCTGCGCATCGCGCAACAGATGATCGCCGACGGTGCCGACCTCTTGTTGCCGACCGTGAACCACCGCGCGTTCGCGTATCTACCATTCGAACACGACGAAACGCTCGCCAGCCAGCACGAATCGCTGCGCCTGTTCAAACAGCTGAAGGCGGAGCCGGGCGGTGCGTCCTACTACTCATCCGCGGTCAGGCACGCCAGAATCATCGAACGTTTCGGACGCTTTCCGCATCGCAATGCGCTGCTCGGGCGCCAGTCGACGGATGAAGAAAAGGCCTTCCTGAAAGAGCCCGGCTCGTCGTTCTAGGCGTAACGGCAACGCGCAGGCGCAGACCCGGGCGTAGTCCGGGCGCGCCATCCGCCGCCACGTGCTACTCGCCGCGCGCGGGCGTTGCCGGCGTGCGCACGAATACCCGCAACAGCTCGTCGGTGTCGCCCGGACGCGCACCCGACCAGAACAGCCGCCAATCGCCTGCCGGCGCGCGCGGATTGTCACGGCGCCCCTGCTGGATCAGCCACGTGCACTCGGTCGCCGCGGTATTCGTGGTCGGTTGATGTTCGATGCCGGTGTAGTAGTACAGCATCGGCGCTTCGGATTCGCCGAGGTCCATACTGGCCATGCAATCCCCGTCGTTCCATTCGATATTCATTCTGGCGCCGAGGTTTTCGAACACGGAACGGTAGCTCTTTCCGTAGTCGAGCCACGGCAGCAGCAGCGTGCTCACCAGGCCCCACGCGAGAATCGCACCTGCACACCAGCTCAACACCCCGCGCCATTTGCCGGTGTATTTGAAGACCGGCAGGAGCCACAGCCAACCGAGCGTCATCAGCAGCGCGGCGGCGATCAGCCCCGGCTTGACCGGCAGCACCCAGTCGAGCGGCAACCAGCGGCCGAGCCGGTGCAGTGAAGCATGCGTGTTGGCCGGATCGCTCATGATCGACCAGATGATCCACGCGAGTGCGGCCGTGCTGCCGAACAGCACGCGACTCGTCATGTCCCAGCCTGCGTGCAGACGCCGCGGCAGCTTTTCGATGCCGTTCATTGCCACCAGCGCGAGCGGGGCGATGAACGGCAGGATGTACAGTTCGCGCACCGTTGCCGAGCTTTGCAATACGGCGAACCCGGTGCCCGCGAAGATCACCGGCAGAGCGACACGCGGATCGCGCCAGCGGCGCCATCCGCCGCCGGCGAGCGCGGCCAAGGCAAGCGGCACGACCGGAAAGCCGACACTCAGCACGGTGCGCAGGACGAACCAACGGCTTTCGTTTTCAGAGCCGAGTTCCGCCACCGAAAAGCCGAAGAAGCGGCCGATGTTGTTGTCCCACAGCCAGACCTTGAAGAGCGCTTCTGAGCGCAGATAGAAACAGATCGGCCAGATCAGCGCGAAGGGTGCGCAGACCAGCGCGGAGAAACCGAGCGCTCCTGCAAAGCTGCGCGTGCGGCAGGCGGGATACAGCACCAGTACCGCGACGGTGGTGGCGCCGAACACGAGCGGCACGAACAGGCCCTTGGCCAGCAACGACATGCCGACGCCCGCACCGAACATCGCCGCGCCGCTCAGAATCGCGTGGCGTCGGCGGCGTGCATCGCCCCGCAGCAGGCGCGCGTCGTCGCGCAGATGCACGAGGACGAGTTCGAATAGTCCGCAAAAGCCCATCGCGGCGCCGGCCATCAGCGCGACGTCGGTCATCATGTCGTGCACGTGCTTGATGACGACGAGCGTGCTCGCGAACAAGGCCAGCGTGCCGATCACGCGGATATCGAACCAGCTCGAGGCAGCCACCGCGCGGCGAACGACGCGCGCCGTGTAGTAGACGGTCAGTCCGGCGAAGAGCGCACTCGCGAGGCGTGCGGCGTCATGCAAAGGCAGGTAGCGGCCGAACATCCACGCGAGGCCCGCGGCGACCCAGTCGTAGATCGGCGGCTTTTCGACGAACGGCTGGCCGGCGTTGGTCGGCACGACCAGGTCGCCGGTGTCGAGCATGTGCTGAATGATGCCGAACGTGTAGGTCTCGTCCTGCTTCCAGGGTTCGTGGCCCAAGGTGCCAGGCAGGAGCCACGCGCACAGGATCGCCAGCGCGACCAGCCACATCAACGGACGGGCCGCCGTGAGCGCGCGCAAACGCCGGGCGCCACGCGAAGCGGGAGCCGGAGCCGGAGCGAGAGGCTCTGCAGGGGCGGGCCTTGCGGGTGCTGCGGATTCGGCCGGCGCTGACGTCGCAATCGCGACCTTCCCCGAGCGCCAGGGCCCGGATGGCTTTTCGTGCATTGGTATCTCTGATTACTGTACGCGGCGACGTGGGCAGCGGACTTATGCTTTGGCTATGCGTCACATGCGGTTGCATGCGAATGCTGCGATTGTAGTCCGAGTTTATTACGGTCAATTACAGAAAAAGCGCGGAATATAGCGTTCAGCCGAACAGATTGAGCCGATTCCTCATCAAATTGACGGGAATGGAATGTGGGGAAAGGAGAAGGCGACGGTGCGAAACCGCCGGCCGCGAGAACAGGAACGCGGTATTCAGCGTCCGCCGGCGACGTCGAGCAATGCCCCCGTCACATACGATGCGGCGTCGCTCAGCAACCAGACGACCGACTCGGCGACTTCGTCGGCGCTGCCGGGGCGCCCCAGCGGCGTGGTCGCGCCGAGCTGGGCCGCGCGCTCGGGTTTGCCGCCGCTGGCGTGGATTTCGGTATCGATCAGGCCGGGGCGCACCGCGTTCACGCGCACGCCCTCTGGGCCGAGTTCTTTGGCGAGGCCGATCGTCATGGTGTCGACGGCGCCCTTCGAGCCGGCATAGTCGACGTATTCGTTCGGCGAACCCAAACGCGAGGCCGCCGACGAGATGTTCACGATCACACCACCCGCTCCACCACGCGTTGTCGACATCCGGCGCGCGGCTTCGCGCGCGCACAGATACGCGCCGAGCACATTGACGTCGAACATGCGCTTCAGGCGCGCGAGGTCCATATCCGCGAGCCGGCTCGAAGGCGCGACGATTCCGGCATTGTTGACGAGCGCGTCTAGCCGGCCGAACTTTTGCTGGAGCGCGTCGAACATCGCGATCACGTCGGTTTCACTGGCAACGTCGCCGGCAATCGGCAACGCCTGGCCGCCGGCGCGTTCCACTTCAGCAACGGTTTCCTGTGCGGCGGCGAGGTTTTGTACGTAATTCACGCCGACCGACCAGCCGCGTGCGCCCAACAAACGCGCGGTCGCGCGGCCAATGCCGCGGCTGCCACCGGTGATCAGAACGGTTTTCGTCATTGCAACCTCGTCGTTCGGGCGGGGCCGCGGGAGTGCGCGGCGTGGGTGTTCGTTCAGGCGCTTGAAAAAGCGCGGCGCGCGGCGTTCAAACTACGATCAAACGGCGTCGCGTTTGACGGCCCATTTGTCGCTGACAGGCGGCTTGTAGCGTTGCAGCTTGTCGATCAGCGCGACCGGATCGGCATCCCTTTGCAGAATGTCGAAATAGGTCTGCCGCATGAAACCTTCGTCCACCGTGTGCTTGAGGAGCGCGATCAGCGGATCGTAGAAACCGTCGATATTCAGCAGTGCCACCGGCTTCTGGTGATAGCCGAGCTGCGCCCACGTGTAGACCTCGAACAGCTCTTCGAGCGTGCCCGCGCCGCCCGGCATCGCGACGAACGCGTCGGACAGATCGGCCATCATCTTCTTGCGATGATGCATGTCGGGCACGACATGCAACTCGGTCAGCCCGTTATGGCCGACTTCCTTGTTGACCAGCAACTCGGGAATCACGCCGATTGCGCGACCGCCTTCGGCCATCACCGTATCGGCGATCACGCCCATCAGTCCGACCTTGCCGCCGCCATAGACCAGCGCGAGATCGGCCTGTACCAACGCGCGGCCGAAGGCGCGCGCGGCTTCGGCGTACAAGGGTCTGGCTCCGTCGGAGGAGCCGCAATACACACACACCGACTTCATTCTCAAACGTCCTTCGGTTCGTTGCGGGGCGCGGCGCCTTCCTTGGGCGGCAGGTAGTCGTAGAACTCGCGCTTGGGCAGCTTGCCCGAGACGAGGTCGTCGAAAATCTGCCGCGAGCGGCCGCGCAGATAAGGCGCCATCAGCGAGACGATCTGCACGCTTACCTGATGCAATTCCGCGCGAATCGTTTCCTGCTCGTTGTACTTGCGCGGGTTCATCACGAACTGATACGACAGCCAGTACGTGCCGATCACGCCGACATTGGTGGCGATCACGTGCAACTCTTCGGGCGTGGCGACCATTTCGCCGTCGGCCACGAGTTGCTCGCAGAACTGGCTCGCAAAGCGCACCTTGTGACTGATGATCTGCTTGAAGTGTGTCTCCAGCGTGCGGTTGCGCGCCAGCAGATCGTTCAGGTCGCGATACAGGAAACGATAGCGCCAGGTGAAATCGACCATGTACTGCAGGTACGACCACATCTCGTCGATCGTCGCGCGGTGGTCGTCGGGAAAGCGCAGACGCTTTTCGATCTCCTGCTCGAACTGGCTGAAGATGCTGTTGATGATGTCGTCTTTGTTGCGGAAGTGGTAGTACAGGTTGCCTGGACTGATTTCCATTTCCTCGGCGATCGTCGTCGTTGTGACGTTCGGCTCGCCGATCTCGTTGAACAGCTTCAACGATAGTTCGAGTATCCGTTCGCGGGTGCGGCGGGGAGGTTTGGCTTCCATGTCGTCCGGCCCTGGTTTCGCCGGGCTGGGCGCGTGGCGGCTTGCCGCTCCAGCGTGATCCACCCGGACGTGGTTGGTATTTTGATTGAGCGTCTCAGCGGTTTCCCGTGAGACTGTCGGACGATTATAAACCGACCGTTCTTATACCAAACGGATACTCAGGGTTTTCATTCTTTGGGACGCCGGGAAAGGGCGTCAGGTGGTGCTGCGGCGCGAATTCCATCGCCACGCTTATAGCCACGCTTTGATCCAATGCACGACGAGCGGTCCAACGATCAGTCCCCATGTCATCACGCACATGCCGAGCGCGACCATGACCGCCGCGCTGCCGAGGTCCTTCGCACGGCGCGACAATTCGTGGCGCTCAAGCGAAATCCGGTCGATGGCCGCCTCGACGCTCGAATTCAGCAATTCGACGATCAGCACGAGCAGTACCGAGCCGAGCAGCAACACACGCGACACGGGATCGACCGGCACCAGCACGCCGCACGGAATCAGAATTGCGGCGAGCGTGAGCTCCTGGCGAAACGCGCTTTCCTCGCGGATTGCCACGCGAAACCCGGCCAGCGAATTTTTCATCGCGTGCCACGCGCGGGTGACGCCGCGATTGCCCTTGTACGGATTGAAGGGGAGCGGCGCGAATGGATCGTCGGGGCTGAGCGGTTCGTTGTGCGGCTCGCTCTCGGGGTTCGCGTGACCCTCGAGGCTTGCGCCGTTCATGCCGTGAAAACCATTCGCGTGATCGACATGATTCGGCGTGCCGTTCTCGCTCACGTCGTCGAACGGCTCGATGCCGGCGGCTTCGGTGTCGACAGCGCGCAGCGCGCCTTTCGACGCGCGTGCCGCGTTGGAGTTTCGGGTTCGCATAAACGGCTCGGCGCGTCGCTTCACGCGGCGGCGCTTTCCTCGCTGTACGACGTCCGCGGCAGCGGCTTCAGGTGCGCCGCGAACTGCTCGGATGCGGCTGCCCACGAGAAGCGTTCCGCCCACGCGCGCGCATGGCTGCGCTCGATCTTCAGCGCTTCGAGGCAAGCCTCGCGCAAGTCCTCATGCATGGCGCCCGCGCCGCCGTCGCCGAGCACGTCGATCGGACCGGTCACCGGATACGCCGCGACCGGCGTGCCGCAGGCGAGCGCTTCGAGCAGCACGAGCCCGAAGGTATCGGTGCGGCTCGGGAATACGAATACGTCGGCGGCCGCGTAGACCTTGGCCAGTTCGGCTTGCGTCAGCACGCCCAGGTAGTTCGCTTGCGGATAGCGCGATTTCAGTTCGGCGAGCGCCGGGCCTTCGCCAGCCACCCACTTGGAGCCGGGCAGATCGAGCTTGAGAAACGCTTCGACGTTCTTCTCGACTGCTACACGTCCCACGTACAGAAAGATCGGCCGTGCGGTGTTGAGAACCTTCGAGTCCATCTGGTGAAAGATGTCGAGGTCGACGCCGCGCGTCCACAACACCACATTGGTGAAGCCGAATTTTTCGAGGTCCGCCTTGACCACGGGCGTGGGCGCCATCACCGCCAGAGACGCCTTGTGGAACCAGTGCAGAAACTTGTAGGTGGCAGCGATCGGAATGCCGAATCGCGCCTGTACGTATTCGGGAAAGCGTGTGTGATAAGCGGTGGTGAACGGCAGCTTGTGCTTGATCGCATAGGACCGCGCGGCCATGCCGAGTGGGCCTTCGGTTGCGATGTGCAGCGCGTCGGGCGCGAATTCGTCAATGCGCTGATGAAGCTTGCGACGCGGCAGCAGCGACAGGCGAATCTCCGGATAGGTCGGGCACGGAATCGTCTTGAATTCGAGCGGCGTTAGCAGATCGACCTGGTGGCCGAGTGCGGTGAGTTCACGCGTGGTGTTTTTCAGCGTACGCACGACGCCATTGACCTGCGGTTCCCATGCATCGGTGACGATCATGATCTTCATCGGTTTCGGCCCAATAGAAGTGGAGAGGGACTACGCGGTCGCCCGGGCCTTTTGCACGCCGACTTCCGGTGCGCGCATCACGGTCCAGTAGATCACCTTGAGTTCGCCTTCATACGTCTCGACGAGCGCCGACAGGCTTTCGACCCAATCGCCGTCGTTGCAATACAGCACGCCGTCGATGTCGCGGATTTCGGCTTTATGAATGTGCCCGCAGACCACGCCGTCGCAACCGCGGCGGCGCGCTTCGTCGGTCATCACGCGCTCGAACGACGAAATAAAATTCACCGCGTTCTTCACCTGATGCTTCAGGTATTGCGACAGCGACCAGTACGGGAAGCCGAGCCGGCTGCGGATCCGGTTGAACCAGCGGTTCAGGATGAGGATCATCGTGTAGAGCGTGTCGCCGAGATAGGCGAGCCACTTCGCGTGCTGGATCACGCCGTCGAACAGATCGCCGTGCACGATCCACAGGCGCTTGCCGGCGAGCGTCGTGTGGAACGCTTCGCCACGCACGTGGATGTCGCCGAACGCGAGGTCGCAGAACTGGCGCGCGGCTTCGTCGTGATTGCCCGGCACGTAGATCACCTGGGTGCCTTTGCGTGCTTTGCGCAGCACCTTCTGCACGACGTCGTTGTGCGCCTGCGGCCAGTACCAGCCTTTTTTCAACTGCCAGCCGTCGATGATGTCGCCCACGAGGTACAGGTATTCCGACTCGTTGTGACGCAGGAAGTCGAGCAGATACGGCGCTTGGCAACCGCTCGAGCCGAGGTGGATGTCGGACAGCCAGATGGTGCGATAGCGGTGTGGTTCGGCGTGATCGTCGTCGTGTTGGCCGGCGTGCGCGTCGAGCGGCAATGACGGCACGGGCAACGGCAAGCCGTGGCTAGGGTTGGGTTCCGGGCGGAACGCGACAGGGTCGACGCTCGGGCCGGTCTGGCGGAACAGGGAAGTCGCGGACGTTTTGGGGTCCATGGCTCACGCGTCGAGTTGCGGTGCCCGTATTGCGCCAGTCGCGCGTGACCGTGCCGTGACAGTCACGAGAAGTTCTTATTACTGTGGCGGGATTGGGAGGCTCAGCGCTCGACGCTGATCACGCGCGTACCGGCGAGGCGGTCGTGCAGGAATTGACGCTGCGAATCGAAACGGCCGGTGGCGGCCCACAGCACGAACCAGATCGCGGCAATCACGAGCGTCTGCGGCACGGCGAGGCCCAGCAGCGGATGCAGCGCGAGCGGCGGCAAAAACCACAGCCACGCCAGCACGTAACGACCGATCGCCCGGCCTGTGGACAGCGGCGCGCCGTTAGCGGCGACGACGCGCAGGCGCCAGGTTTTCATCGGCAGCGTCTGGCCGCTGTGGGTCCAGAACCAGACGAAATACAGACCGACCACGAGGCCGATCCACGCGGCGAGCAGGTTGTGATGGGTGAGACCGTTGCGCTGCTGTGTCAACGTGCTGAACAGGTAGCCGGCGATGAACACGACGCCGAACAGGATCACGGCTTCGTAGAGCAGCGCGGCGAGGCGCCGCCGAACGGTGGGCGCGGCGCCGGGTGATTCAGCGGGCAGTGTCGAGGTGGCGAGCGGCTGGGACACAGTGGGCGCGGATCAGGAGCCGTTGAAGATCGACGGCGCCTCAGCCGGCGAAACCGGCACCGGCGTGGCGGGTACGAAGCTGCCCGCAGCCGGAATCGCCGGCGTGACGGCCGGGCTCGGCAATTGAGCGGCCGCCGCGGCACTCGCCGCTGCGGCACCGCTCGCGCCGTGCTCGCGGGCATTGACCAAACGGTCGATGCCCTTGATCTCGGTCTTGCCGGACGGCGGCGCACTCACGACGCTCGGGCGCCGCTTCCGCTCGCTTGCGGCGAGCCGCTCCTTCTGTTCTTCCGGCAATTGCTGATAAGTCTTCCACGCGTTCTGGCGGGTTTCGCGCGGCAACTCCTTCGACACCTGATAGTTTTCGCGGGCAACGCGCCGCTGATCGGGTGTCATGCGCACCCATTCAGTCATTCGGTCATGCAGGCGTTTTTGTGCATCGGGCGATAACTTCGGGTAACGCGCGGCGATCTTGATCCATTTTCGCTTGCGTTCGTCGCTGAAGGAATCCCATACGCTGGCGAACGGCGCGAGCGCAAGGTGCTCGGCCGAGCTCAGGCGGGACCACGCCATCGGGCTATTGTTGCCGGACAGGCTGGGCAGGTCGACGGCGAGCGTAGGCGCGGGCGTCTTGGCGGTTGCGTTGCCGCCTGCGGCGGGCGCACTGGAGGTCGACGGGCTCGGATAAAAGCGCGGATACGTCGCGGCAAACGACACCAGGGCCGCGATCGCGCATCCGAAAACAACGGCCAAGCCGCGCTTGTAACTCACCCGAAGAATCTCCCGCTCAGTGGGCGCGTGATAGGTACGCGTTGAAACCGTGATCGAGATAGGCATTGAGCGGCAAGTCGTCGCTTAGCATGGCTGCATCGATGTCGGCGAGTTCGGCGGTGCGTTGCTGGTCTTCCCAGTAGGCGATGCCCACGAGGCTGACGACCAGCGCGACGAGCGGCCAGGCGAGCGCAAAACGGCGCAGCGGCGAGCGGCGGCGCTGCGGCATCTCGATCTGCGGCATACCGGAGGGCATGCCGGCACCGGCGAAGGCGGGCACGAACACCGGCGCGCTCACGGTCTCAGGCTTCTTGCGAGCGAGCGCGGCGCGGCGCGCCACGGCGAGCCGGTCGACGGTGGCGGACGGAATACTGGCGGCGGTTTCGTCGAGCGCGCGGCGCACCTGGCGGGCGAACTCGAGTTCTTTGGTTTCTAGGGAGCTCATAGCGTGATTCCTTTAGCCTTGAGCGCTTGCGCCAGCGTGTGGGTGGCCCGCGAGCAGTGTGTTTTCACACTGCCTTCGGAGCAGCCCATCGCGGCGGCAGTCTCGGCGACATCCATATCTTCCCAATAACGCATGAGAAACGCCTCCCGTTGACGTGCCGGTAACTTTTGGATCTCGTCGTCGATTAACTGTAAGACCTGTTCGCGTTCGAGTTTCTGTTCGTTGCTTTCTGAGCCCGCTGAACCTTGCTGCGCCTCGAATGTTTCGAGTGGGTCGAATTCGTCGTCGTCGGCGTTGCCGAGCGAGGAGAACAGACTAACCCAAGTATTGCGCACTTTGGCACGACGGAAATAGTCGTGCATCGCATTCTGGAGAATACGCTGAAACAGGAGCGGAAGTTCGGCGGCCGGACGGTCGCCGTATTTTTCGGCGAGCTTGATCATCGCGTCCTGCACGATATCGAGCGAGGCGTCGTCGTCCCGCACGGCGTAGACCGTCTGCTTGAATGCGCGCCTTTCGACGCCCGCCAGAAAATCGGCGAGTTCCTTGTCTGATGCCATCCGTTTGGGGGTCGGCGCAGCGTGCGTGCGCGTAATCGGTCGAAAAATGTCGTAAAACTCGCGGATGCTAACAAACTTTCGCTCCGCTGGGGCGAAACCTGTCCTACCTTGCATCTCTATAACATGATCTCGGTCGTTTTTGACCTATTGCGGGATTCAGGGGCAGGGCGCCAGGGCAATATTTGCTTGACCGCGCGAACATCTGCAGATATCTTCGCTGGTTCGCAACATAAGTGACTTGTCTCAATTGAGGTGTGGCCCAAGAAGCTCACCTGTCAACTGGACGCGCCGCTTGAACCCGAGCCACAAGCCCGGCAGAGAGCACCCGATCAATTTTTTGCCGAAAATTCGAAAGGTGAATAAATGAATATGCCCAGCGCGGAATTCTCCACGTCGGATACGACCCCCCATCCTGAAGCTGACTCTATCGGCGCCACCGTGCTCATGCGCGCTTTGGCCGACGAAGACGTCGAATTTGTGTGGGGCTATCCCGGCGGCTCGGTACTCTACATTTACGACGAGCTGTACAAGCAGGACAAATTCCAGCACATCCTCGTGCGCCACGAGCAAGCCGCAGTCCACGCCGCCGACGCCTATGCGCGTTCCACCGGCAATGTGGGTGTGTGCCTCGTGACCTCCGGCCCGGGCGTCACCAATGCGGTGACCGGCATTGCCACGGCCTACATGGATTCGATCCCGATGGTGATCATCAGCGGCCAGGTGCCGACTGCTGCGATCGGTCAGGATGCGTTCCAGGAGTGCGATACGGTCGGCATCACGCGTCCCTGCGTGAAGCACAACTTCCTCGTGAAGGACGTGCGCGACCTCGCCGCCACCGTCAAGAAAGCTTTCTACATTGCACGTACCGGCCGTCCCGGCCCGGTGCTGATCGACATTCCGAAAGACGTGTCGAAGATGCCGTGCCAGTACGAACCGCTCAAGACCGTTTCGCTGCGCTCGTACAACCCGGTCACGAAAGGTCACTCCGGTCAGATTCGCAAGGCTGTGGCCTTGCTGCTGTCGGCCAAGCGTCCGTATATCTATACCGGCGGCGGCATCATTCTCGCGGATGCATCGCGTGAGCTGAACCAGTTCGCCGATCTGCTCGGTTACCCGATCACCAATACGTTGATGGGTCTGGGCGGCTACCGCGCGAGCGACAAGAAATTCCTCGGCATGCTCGGCATGCACGGTACGTACGAAGCCAACATGGCGATGCAGCACTGCGACGTGCTGATCGCGATCGGCGCGCGCTTCGACGACCGCGTGATCGGCGACCCGGCGCACTTTGCATCGCGCCCGCGCAAGATCATCCATATCGACATCGATCCTTCTTCCATCTCCAAGCGCGTCAAGGTCGACATTCCGATCGTTGGCGACGTGAAGGAAGTGCTGAAGGAGTTGATCGAGCAGTTGCAGACGGCCGAACATGGCCCCGACACCGCGGCGCTCGCCGACTGGTGGAAGGACATCGAAGCCTGGCGCGCCAAAGATTGCCTCAAGTTCGACCGCAAGAGCGACATCATCAAACCGCAGTACGTGGTGGAAAAGGCGTGGGAACTGACCGACGGCAATGCCTTCGTGTGTTCCGACGTCGGCCAGCACCAGATGTGGGCGGCGCAGTTCTATCGCTTCAACAAGCCGCGCCGCTGGATCAATTCCGGTGGCCTCGGCACGATGGGCTTCGGCCTGCCGGCGGCGATGGGCGTGAAGATGGCGCACCCGGACGACGACGTGCTCTGTATCACGGGCGAAGGCTCGATCCAGATGTGTATCCAGGAGCTCTCGACCTGCAAGCAGTACGAGACGCCCATCAAGATCATTTCGCTGAACAACCGCTATCTGGGCATGGTGCGCCAGTGGCAGCAGATCGAATACAGCAAGCGCTATTCGCATTCGTACATGGATGCGCTGCCGGATTTCGTGAAGCTCGCCGAAGCGTATGGCCACGTCGGCATGCGTATCGAACGCACGGCCGATGTCGAGCCGTCGCTGAAGGAAGCGCTGCGCCTGAAAGATCGCACGGTGTTTCTCGATTTCCAGACCGATCCGACCGAAAACGTCTGGCCGATGGTCCAGGCCGGCAAGGGCATCACTGAGATGCTCATGGGTTCGGAAGATCTATAACGACGGTTTCTAGTGCCGGCTTCGTCAAGCACGCCTTCAAAAAGGGCGAAGGCGGACGAAGCGGCGCGAAACCGCTCGCATACATCGACAAAACATCTGGAAGAAGCGAAACATGAGACACATTATTTCTGTCCTGCTGGAAAACGAACCGGGCGCGTTATCACGCGTGGTGGGGCTGTTCTCGGCACGCGGCTACAACATTGAAACCTTGACGGTGGCTCCGACCGAAGACCGTTCGCTGTCGCGCATGACCATCGTCTCCATTGGCTCGGACGACGTGATCGAACAGATCACGAAGCATCTGAACCGCCTGATCGAGGTGGTGAAAGTGGTCGACCTTACCGAGGGCGCCCACATCGAGCGCGAGCTGATGTTGATCAAGGTGAGGGCGGTCGGCAAGGAACGTGAGGAGATGAAACGGATGTCGGATATTTTCCGCGGCCGCATCATCGACGTCACAGAAAAGACCTACACGATCGAACTGACGGGCGCGAGCGACAAGCTCGATGCCTTCATTGAAGGGATCGACGCGACTGCGATTCTCGAAACCGTCCGTACGGGCAGTTCGGGCATCGGCCGCGGCGAGCGCATTCTGAAGGTTTGACGCGCGCTTATCGACGATTCGCTAACGTTTCGATCGGGGCCGGGCAGTGCCTTCAGGAGCCCGGCCAAGCAACACACCATTCGCAGTATTTGTATTTCACTGATTTCACCGAATTTAGCCAAGGAACTGACATGAAAGTTTTCTACGACAAGGACGCCGACCTCTCCCTCATCAAGGGTAAGCAAGTCACCATCATCGGCTATGGCTCGCAAGGCCATGCTCACGCGCTGAACCTGAAGGAAAGCGGCGTGAACATCACGGTCGGTCTGCGCAAGGGCGGCGCATCGTGGAGCAAGGCTGAGAACGCCGGCCTGCAAGTCAAGGAAGTGGCGGAAGCCGTCAAGGGCGCGGACGTCGTCATGATGCTGCTCCCGGACGAGCAGATCGCTGAAGTCTACGCAAAAGAAGTGCACGCCAACATCAAGCAAGGCGCAGCGCTTGCCTTCGCACACGGTTTCAACGTGCACTACGGTCAGGTGATCCCGCGTGCTGACCTCGACGTGATCATGATCGCGCCGAAGGCGCCGGGCCACACGGTTCGTGGTACGTACTCGCAAGGTGGCGGCGTGCCCCACCTGATCGCCGTTGCGCAAGACAAGTCGGGCGCAGCACGTGACATCGCTTTGTCGTACGCAGCAGCGAATGGCGGCGGCCGTGCCGGTATTATCGAAACGAACTTCCGCGAAGAAACGGAAACCGACCTGTTCGGCGAACAAGCCGTGCTGTGCGGCGGTACGGTCGACCTGATCAAGGCCGGCTTCGAAACGCTGGTGGAAGCGGGTTACGCGCCGGAAATGGCGTACTTCGAGTGCCTGCACGAACTGAAGCTGATCGTCGACCTGATCTACGAAGGCGGCATCGCGAACATGAACTACTCGATCTCGAACAACGCCGAATACGGCGAGTACGTGACGGGTCCGCGTATCGTGACGGCTGAAACGAAGAAGGCGATGAAGGCTGTGCTGACGGACATCCAGACCGGCGAGTACGCAAAGAGCTTCATCATCGAAAACAAGGCCGGCGCACCGACGCTGCAATCGCGCCGCCGTCTGACGGCTGAGCACCAGATCGAAACGGTGGGTGCCAAGCTGCGTTCGATGATGCCGTGGATCGCAGCGAACAAGCTGGTCGACCAGTCGAAGAACTAAGAAGCCAGTTTTATCGCATCTGACCGGCGCGGCGCCTCGTCGCAGCGGCCGGTAATGCAAAAAGCCGTCCAAGGGTGCTGAACCCTGGGCGGCTTTTGCTATCCTACGGTTTTACAAAAATACAGAAGCCATCCATGAATTACCCTCATCCGATCATCGCGCGAGAAGGCTGGCCGTTCATCGCCATCGCGGCCGTCGTTGCATTACTGGTTCATGCCTTCGCGGGATTCGGCTTTGCATGGCTGTTCTGGCTGATCCTGATCTTCGTCGTGCAGTTTTTCCGCGATCCGGCACGCCCGATTCCGACTCAGGCGAATGCCGTACTGTGCCCGGCCGACGGCCGTATCGTCGCAGTCGAGACAGCGCATGATCCGTATGCCAACCGTGAAGCGCTGAAGATCAGCGTGTTCATGAACGTTTTCAATGTCCATTCGCAGCGCTCACCGGTGGACGGTGCGATCTCCAAGGTCGAATATTTCCCGGGCGCGTATCTGAATGCCGCTGTGGATAAGGCTTCGCTCGAAAACGAGCGCAATGCGGTCGTGATCGAAATGGCCGGCGGCCAGACGGTGACCTCGGTGCAGATCGCCGGTCTGATTGCGCGGCGCATTCTTTGCTATGTACGTTCAGGTGAGCCGCTCACGCGCGGCCAGCGTTATGGATTTATCCGTTTTGGCTCGCGTGTCGACGTGTACCTGCCGGTTGGCAGCCGTCCGCGTGTGTCGATCGGTGAGAAGGTTTCCGCGTCGTCCACGATCCTCGCTGAACTATAAAGCGGCACCAAGGAGGTTTTCCGAATGGCCGCATTCAAACCGCGTCGACCCCGCAGCAGCGGGCAGCTCCCGCGTCCGTTCCGCCGTAACAAGCCGATCGTAGCGGAGACAGGAGCAGTCGACAGCCGGCGCGCTCAGCGTCAGCAGTTCCTGAGGAAGCGCGGCATTTACCTGCTGCCGAACGCGTTTACCACCGCCGCGCTCTTCTGCGGTTTCTTCGCCGTGGTCCAGGCGATGAACGTGCGCTTCGAAATCGCGGCCATCGCGATCTTCGTGGCGATGGTGCTGGACGGCATGGACGGCCGCGTCGCCCGCATGACGCATACGCAAAGCGCGTTCGGCGAACAGTTCGACTCTCTCTCGGACATGGTCTCGTTCGGCGTGGCGCCGGCGCTCGTGATGTACGAATGGATCCTGAAGGATCTCGGCCGCTGGGGCTGGCTCGCGGCGTTCGTCTACTGTTCGGGCGCTGCGTTGCGTCTCGCGCGTTTCAACACGAACATCGGCGTGGTCGACAAGCGCTTCTTCCAGGGTATGCCGAGCCCGGCGGCCGCGGCGCTGATCGCCGGTTTCGTGTGGCTCGCCACCGATAACCGCGTGCCGCTCAAGCTCGTGTGGCTGCCATGGGTCGCTTTCGTGCTGACCATCTACGCCGGTGTGACGATGGTGTCGAATGCGCCGTTCTACAGCGGCAAGGCGCTCGACGTGCGGCACCGCGTGCCGTTCGGCGTGATTCTGCTGGTGGTGGTGGCGTTCGTGCTGGTGTCGTCCGATCCGCCGCTGATGCTGTTCGGCCTGTTCGTGCTGTACGGTCTGTCGGGCTATGTGTTCTGGGGCTACCAGGCGCTGCGAGGCAGGGCGAATCCGGCTCGGTCCGTAGCGCGGGACAGGTAACGGCGCAGCTTCGTTACATGGGCGTGACATGAGAAAACGGCAGCCTTCGCGGGCTGCCGTTTTTCGTTGTCGAGCCCGTCCGGCGGCGCGCGGCAGGGAGGTCCGACGCCAATTGCACGGCGACGGGAATGCCGCTATAGTCGTTGGATAAATGCGTTCAGGTTCCCATTTGAGCTGCAGCACGAGCCTCAACAAGCTGGTGCGCCGCGGGTGCGCTAGTGCTGGCGCATCTAGCGTGCTGATCGCTTATCGTTTTCTGCCCCCCGTCTGCCTCGTCTGCGGTTTATAGCGTCGCCAACGGTGGCGCAAAACGCCCGAATTCCAATATCCGATCCCCACAATTGAACGACTCCTCAGGAGACCCGACATGGCCGACAAACTGATCATATTCGACACCACGTTGCGTGACGGCGAGCAATCGCCCGGCGCGTCGATGACGAAAGAAGAAAAAATCCGGATCGCGAAGCAGCTCGAACGGATGAAGGTGGACGTGATCGAAGCGGGCTTCGCGGCCAGTTCAAATGGCGACTTCGATTCGATCCACACGATCGCGGGCCTGATCAAGGACAGCACGATCTGCTCGCTGGCCCGTGCGAACGACAAAGACATTCAACGCGCTGCTGACGCACTCAAGCCGGCTGATCATTTTCGCATCCACACGTTCATCGCAACGTCGCCGCTGCACATGGAAAAGAAGCTGCGCATGACACCGGATCAGGTGTTCGAGCAGGCAAAACTGGCGGTGCGTTTTGCGCGCAAGTTCACGGACGACGTCGAGTTCTCGCCCGAAGACGGCAGCCGTTCGGACATGGATTTCCTGTGCCGCGTGCTGGAAGCGGTGATTGCCGAAGGCGCGACCACGATCAACATTGCGGACACGGTCGGTTATGGCGTGCCGGAGTTGTACGGCCAGCTCGTGAAGACGCTGCGCGAGCGGATTCCGAACTCGCATAAGGCGGTGTTCTCGGTGCATTGCCATAACGACCTCGGCATGGCGGTGGCGAACTCGTTGGCGGGCGTGCAGATCGGCGGCGCGCGTCAGGTCGAATGCACGATCAACGGTCTCGGCGAGCGTGCGGGTAATACGTCGCTCGAAGAAATCGTGATGGCGGTGAAGACTCGCAAGGATTACTTCGGCCTTGAAGTCGGTCTCGATACGACCCAGATCGTGCCGGCGTCGAAGCTGGTGTCGCAGATCACCGGTTTCGTCGTGCAGCCGAACAAGGCGGTGGTCGGCGCGAACGCATTTGCGCACGCATCCGGCATTCACCAGGACGGCGTGCTGAAAGCGCGCGACACGTACGAAATCATGCGTGCCGAAGATGTGGGCTGGAGCGCGAACAAGATCGTGCTCGGCAAGTTGTCGGGCCGCAACGCGTTCAAGCAGCGTCTGCAGGAACTGGGCATCGCGCTCGATAGCGAAGGCGAACTGAACACCGCGTTCGCACGCTTTAAGGAATTGGCTGACCGCAAGTCGGAAATCTTCGACGAAGACATCATCGCGATCGTTACCGAGGAATCGGCTGAAGCGCAGGAGAGGGAGCACTACAAGTTCCTGTCGCTGTCGCAGCATTCAGAAACTGGCGAGCAGCCGCACGCGAAGATCGTGTTCTCGGTGGAAGGCAAGGAAGTGACCGGCGAAGCACGCGGTAATGGTCCGGTGGACGCCACGCTCAATGCGATCGAAACGGAAGTGGGGAGCGGATCGGAATTGCTGCTGTACTCGGTGAACGCCATCACCACCGGCACGCAGGCGCAGGGCGAAGTGACCGTGCGGCTGTCGAAGAGCGGTCGCATCGTCAACGGCGTGGGCACCGATCCGGATATCGTCGCGGCCTCGGCTAAGGCGTATATCTCGGCGCTCAACAAGCTGTATTCGAACGTCGACAAGTTGAATCCGCAACGTTCGGAGTAGTGGAAGCAGGCGCGCTGATGGCGTGCCCGCTGAACTGGATTGTGAAGAAGCCCTGTGCCCTGAAAAGCACAGGGCTTCTTGCTTTTGTGGTGTCTCCTCCTTCGTGAGCCGCGTGCTGAAACTACTCCGCAGCCGCGCGGCGCATCGACCATCCGCGCGCCGCGCGTGCCTGCGTCTGGACCTGATGTCGCACTTCGACCGCGATCTCACGGCGCGGCGCATCGGTGACAAATGTGTCCAACAGTTCGCGCACATCGTGATCGACGAAGTCGGCACGCGTTGCGTCGACGATCAAGGTTGCGCCGTTGGGAATCTGCTGCAGGTAGTGTTTGAGCGGCACCTTGCCGAGAAACGACACGTCCTTGCGAAACGACAGCAGATAGTGATCGCCGTGCTGCGCGAGCACGATCGGGCTGCGCAGGTTCGCATACAGCGCGAGCAGCACGCTGCACAGAATGCCGAGCACGATGCCGACCAGCAGATCCGTGGCGAGCACGCCGACCAGCGTGACGATGAACGGCGCAAACGGTGCGAACCCCTGCTTGGCGACGGCGACGAACAATGACGGTTTGGCGAGCTTCACGCCGGTGAAAATAAGAATCGCTGCAAGGCACGCAAGCGGAATCAGGTTGATGACGCTGGTGAGCGCGAACACACTGACCAGCAGCAACACACCATGAATGATCGCGGACAGCCGGCTCTGCGCGCCTGCATGCACATTGGCAGAGCTACGCACAATGACCGAGGTGATCGGCAGGCCGCCGATCGCGCCGGCAATCAGATTACCCACGCCCTGTGCCTTCAATTCGCGATCCGGCGGTGCGGCACGTCGGGCGGGATCGATCTGTTCGACCGCTTCGAGGCTCAGCAGCGTTTCGAGACTCGCGACGATCGCCAGCGTGATGGCGACGCGCCAGACATCAGGATTGACCAGTTGCGCGAAGTGCGGCCCGAAGTCGACCCATTGGAGAGCGACTTGCAACGCGGCGAACGATTCGAGCGACGGCAGCGCAACGCGATGCTCGGCAGGCGGCGCAAGCGATGGGGCGAGCAGGCTGAGCAGCAGCGTCGCGCCGATGCCCAGCAGCACCACCGCGAGCGGCGCGGGTACAAGGCGCACCAGCGCAAAGCGGCGCAACGCGCGCGTTTCCCAGCCCACCAGAATCGCGAGCGAGAGCAAGGTGATCACGCAGGCCGCGAGCGATATCGATCCGAACGGCGTCGTTACGCTACCGGCCATCTGGGCAGCAGCGTGCGACCCGGCCGACGCATTCGCGCCGGATAGCCCAAGCGCAAGCGGAAACTGCTTGACGATCAGCAACACGCCGATCGCCGCGAGCATGCCCTTGATCACGGGCGATGGGACGTAGGCGGCAAATCTGCCGGCCTTCAGCATGCCGAAGCCGAATTGAATCGCGCCGGACAGCAACACGGCCAGCAGGAACGCGGAGAAGCTGCCGAGTTGCGCGATTCCGTCGACGACGATAACCACGAGGCCCGCCGCGGGCCCGCTGACGCTCAGCCGCGAACCGCTCAGCACGGCCACCACCAGTCCGCCGACGATGCCCGACACAAGCCCGGCAAATGGCTCGACGCCCGACGCGTTGGCGATGCCCAGACATAGCGGCAGCGCCACGAGAAAAACGACCGTGCCTGCCAGCAGATCGCGCTGAAATGTGGAAAAGAAAGCTCGTAGGTTCATGGGGTCGGTGCAGAAATGGTTGGAGCCTTGCTTGCGGCGAAGGCAAAGACAAAGGCGGAGGCCATGCTGAGGCCGGTTTGATAAGAGCTGCGCACTAGGCGGCGCTATGGGCGGCTGTTGTGCAGGTCATCGCGTCATCGGCTTCGTAGCCGGACGCGAGTACCTTGATGCGCCCGTCCTCGAGCGCAAAGATCCAGCCGTGAACGAGCGGTGCCGGGTCAGCGTCCCGCACGATCGCGCTCGCGCGTAACTGGCGTACCTGTTCGAGCACGTTCAACTCCGCGAGGCGGTCGATACGCTCACGCTCGCTTGCGCGGCTCTGGAGCTCGTCGCCGTGCGTCTTTGCCAGCGCACATAGAGGCGCGATCCGCCGATTCACATGCGGCAGCGTCGGTTCCGGCGGCAGCAGGGCGGCACGCACACCACCGCAGCCATAGTGCCCGCAGACGATCACGTGCCCCACCTTCAGCACCCGCACTGCGTATTCGAGGACGCTCGCGGTGTTGTCGTCGTCGGGATGAAAAAGGTTGGCGATGTTGCGGTGAACGAACAGATCGCCAGGCTCGCAATGCGTGATGGTTTCCGCGGGTACGCGGCTGTCCGAGCAGCCGACCCACAGCACGTGCGGATTCTGGCCCCGCGCCAGATCACGGAAAAATTCGGGGTTGCGCGCGGCGGTTTCATGCGCCCATGCGACGTTGGCGACCAGCAGGCGTTTCGGACGGTTCATCGATAGTGGCTCCGTAAGTAGGGCGCACAGACTCTTCGCCGACTCCACGGCTGTGCCCCGGACGGCGCAGCGGGTGTATTCGGCGCTGAATCAATGCTTACGAAAACCTTTCTATCAAAAAATAAATCGCTGTGCGCGAAATAAAATTCGCGGGCATGCGCAATAAATAAAAAAAAGCCGCCTGAAAAGGCGGCTTGGCAGATCCATGCGCAATGGGTTCGAGCGAACACTCAGAACAGGCTGCGGCGATCCGGGTCGTGCAAGGGATCAGGCGTTTTTTGCGTGAGCCGCACAATGCCCTGGTCGTCGAAATAGAAGCTGTACATCATGTACCAGACGTTGTCTTCCAGATAGCGATACGTCCAGACCTCGCGCTTCATCAACGGGAAGTACGAGGTTTCGACGGGGCGGCCGAAGTTCACCAGCACGTCGCTCTTCGTCCACTTGCCGATTTCCGCCCGGTAGAACTCGTTGGGCTGGAGCACCTGACGCACCGTGACGATCTTGCCGGATGCGTCGATATCAGCGGCGGTAGTGGTTTCGCCCATCGGTTGGGTCGGCCACATCAGCCGCTTGCCGCCGTTGGGCAGATCGTAGCTTTCGCGCGGCGCGCCAAGGCGGGCGACGATGGTCGATTCGTCCGCGCCTTGCTGGTATTGCTGCCATGGCTGCACGCAGCCGGCGAGCGTAGCCGTGAGCGCAAGCGCGCTCAGGCAGACGAGCGCGGCGCGGCGCAGGCGTGCTGCGGGCGGCGCTTCGATCGAGGCCGCCGTGGATGGGTGGCGGTTGAACATGAATTCCTCCGATGGCATTTGTGTAGCGGTTTTTATCATCGAGACGCATTATTTTGACACGGGCGGCGGCAAAAGATTTGCGCCTTGTACAAGCCCTCGCCGTTATTACGATAACGGCTTTGCCGGCTTGCTTATTCCATCTGGAACGCCCTATGATCCGCGCTTCGACGAATCCAGCGGGGCAATGACGATGGCGAAGTGGCAACGGGCGGCAGCAGCGGCAGTCGTGGCGCTGGCAGCGATTTCGATGGCTGCGGCGGCGCTCGCCGCGGGAGAAACGATGTCGGGTCCGGCAAGCAAGCCGGTCAGTATGCCGACGGGTACACCGATCCAGTTGGCGCTGATCGAAGGCATGTCCGGCCCCTTTGCGAATGCGGGCGCGGCGGTGGAGCGCAATCTGCGCTTCGGCGTCGAACAGGTGAATGCGCAGGGCGGCGTGAAGCTCGCCGATGGCGCACATCCGCTCGAACTGGTCGTGCTCGACAGCAAGGGCAGCGCTGAGGAGGCGCTGGTGCAACTACGCGCCGCCGCGGACCGGCACATCGGTTACATCATGCAGGGCAACAGTTCGGCCGTGGCGGCCGCGCTGATCGGCGCGATCGAAAAGCAGAACAGCCGCGAGCCGGCTAATCGCGAA
The DNA here is from genome assembly GCF_902859805.1 of Paraburkholderia sediminicola. GTDB lineage: Bacteria > Pseudomonadota > Gammaproteobacteria > Burkholderiales > Burkholderiaceae > Paraburkholderia > Paraburkholderia sediminicola. Next base: position 422,970 of record NZ_CADIKC010000007.1, read on the forward strand.
CTGTTCCTCAATTATTCCGCCGACGATCCCGCCCTGACCAACGCCAATTGCAGTTTCTGGCACTTCCGATTCGATGCGCATGCGGGCATGCGCATGGACGCGCTGGTTGATGTGATCCAGCGCGACAAAGCAGTGAAGAAGGTTTATCTGCTGAACCAGGACTACAGTTTCGGCCACGATGTCAGCAGCCTCGCGCGCTCGACGTTGGCGGCAAAGCGGCCGGATATTGCAGTCGTCGGCGACGAATTTCATCCGATCGGCCGCGTGAAGGACTTCGCGCCGTACATCGCGAAGATTCGCGCAAGCGGCGCGGACGCGGTGATCACCGGCAACTGGGGTAACGACCTGACGCTTCTGGTCAAGGCGGCGAGAGAGCAGGGTCTGGACACCCGGTTTTACACCTTCTACGGCAACAGCCTCGGCGCGCCTGCCGCGCTGGGCGATGCCGGCGTCAAACACGTGATCGCGGTGGCCGATTGGCACCCGAACGCCGGCGGCGCGGCCTCCGACGCGTGGTACGCGGCGTTTCGTGCCCGTTTCCCGGCCGCGCAAGACGACTACCCGGTGCTGCGTATGTCACTGATGATCGAGACCCTCGCCGTGGCGATGAACCGCGCCGGCAGTGCCGACCCGACGGCGGTCGCGCGGGCGTTGGAGGGCATCAAGTTCGACAACGGCTTCCACGCCTCCTGGATGCGTGCCGACGACCATCAATTGATCCAGCCCCTTTATGTGATGGAAATGGACAAAGCCGGCACGCCGGGCGTCAAGTTCGACAACGAAGGTTCCGGCTATGGTTTCCGCACGGTGCTGGCTTTGCCGCCCGAGCGGACTGTGCCGTCAACGGTGTGCAAGATGAAACGGCCGTAAAGCGGCCCCTGAACAAACCCGGGCTGGCCACGATCCCGCCCGGCACAGCAGGGTTCGCGGCCGGATTGGGCTGTGCTACAATATGCGTCCCGTTGTGAGGCATGGCTGTAAGTAAGTGCAAATCAGTGCAAATGTGCGCACACGGGTAACCCACGGCACGGCCTTTCTTCCGTGACCGCCTGTCTAGTTCTCAAGGAAATCGACATGTCCGCAGTTGAAACAAGCAAGAAGTCCGAAGTCGTTGCGCAATTCGCACGCGCAGCTAACGACACCGGCTCCCCCGAAGTTCAGGTCGCGCTGCTCACGACCCGCATCAACGAACTGACCGTTCACTTCAAGGCACACACGAAGGATCACCACAGCCGCCGCGGTCTGCTGCGCATGGTGAGCCGCCGTCGTAAGCTGCTCGACTACCTGAAGGGTAAGGACGCGGATCGTTACCGCGCACTGATCGAGAAGCTGGGTCTGCGTAAGTAATCGGCCAGTCGTTCAGCAAGATGCCTGTGTCAGTTCCACTGATACAGGCATTTTGTTTTTGCACGGTGCGCTTCATGTGATGTGCACTGCCTGCCGGTCGCGGTAGCGTGACGATTCATGCGGCGCCTAGCAGGAAAACAGTAGTAAAAAAAGCAGCAAAAATAGCAGAAATACGGCCGGGCTCCAGGGCAGAGCTTTGTGTCATTCCAGCGGTTCGCGCGCGTACATCACGTAGGGCGTGGTTCTCTGGAATGGCATAACACTACTCTTCCCCTGTGGCGCCGGTCCTGGCGTTGCCGCGCCGCTTCTGGTCCGCGCGGCATAACGAAGAGGAAAAGCAATGACTATGTTCAATAAGATCGTCAAAGAATTTCAGTGGGGCCAACATAAGGTTCGCCTCGAAACGGGCGAAATCGCTCGTCAGGCGAGCGGTGCGGTGATCGTCGATGTCGAAGACACCGTTGTGCTGGCTACTGTGGTCGGCGCCAAGACTGCCAAGGCGGGCCAGGACTTCTTCCCGCTGACCGTCGATTACCTCGAAAAGACCTACGCCGCAGGCAAGATCCCCGGTGGTTTCTTCCGCCGTGAAGGCCGCCCGTCGGAAGGCGAAACGCTGATCTCGCGCCTGATCGACCGTCCGCTGCGTCCGCTGTTCCCGGAAGGCTTCTACAACGAAGTCCAGGTCGTGATCCACGTCCTGTCGCTGAACCCCGAAATCCCCGCTGACATCCCCGCGCTGATCGGCGCGTCGGCGGCGCTCGCTATTTCCGGTCTGCCGTTCAACGGCCCGGTCGGCGCAGCACGCGTGGCCTACATCAACAACGAATACGTGTTGAACCCGACGCGTCCGCAGATGAAGGAATCGGCACTCGACCTGATCGTCGCCGGTACGGAGCGCGCGGTGCTGATGGTGGAATCAGAAGCGCAACAACTGACCGAAGAAGTGATGCTCGGTGCTGTGGTGTTCGGTCACGACCAGATGCAGATCGCGATCAACGCAATCCACGAACTGGTTCGCGAAGGTGGCAAGCCGGAATGGGACTGGAAGCCGGCTGCCAAGAATGAGCCGCTGATCGCACGCGTGTCGGAACTGGCGCAAGCCGATCTGCTCGCTGCTTATCAGATCCGCGACAAGCAAGCCCGTTCGACCAAGCTGAAGGAAGTCTACGCAGCGACGTCGGCCAAGCTGGAAGAAGAAGCAGCGGCAGCCGGCACGGTTGCAGCAGACAAGGCTAGCGTCGGCAATGTGCTGTTCGACATCGAAGCCAAGATCGTCCGTACGCAGATCCTGAACGGCGAGCCGCGTATCGACGGCCGCGACACGCGCACCGTGCGCCCGATCGAAATCCGTACCGGCGTGCTGCCGCGTACGCACGGTTCGGCACTGTTCACGCGTGGCGAAACGCAGGCTATGGTTGTCGCAACGCTGGGCACCAAGGGCGACGAGCAGAACATCGACGCGCTCGAAGGCGAGTACCGCGAACGCTTCATGCTCCACTACAACATGCCTCCGTTCGCGACCGGCGAAACGGGCCGCGTCGGTTCGCCGAAGCGCCGTGAAATCGGTCACGGTCGTCTGGCCAAGCGCGCGCTGGCTGCATGCCTGCCGAGCGCCGACGAATTCGGCTACTCGATCCGCGTCGTGTCGGAAATCACGGAATCGAACGGTTCTTCGTCGATGGCTTCGGTGTGCGGCGGCTGCCTCGCACTGATGGACGCCGGCGTGCCGATGAAGGCGCACGTCGCCGGCATCGCGATGGGCCTGATCCTGGAAGGCAACAAGTTTGCCGTGCTGACCGACATCCTTGGCGACGAAGATCACCTCGGCGACATGGACTTCAAGGTGGCGGGTACGGAACAAGGCGTGACCGCGCTGCAGATGGACATCAAGATCCAGGGCATCACCAAGGAAATCATGCAGGTCGCCCTCGCGCAAGCGAAGGAAGGCCGTATGCATATCCTCGGCAAGATGACCTCGGCTGTGTCGGGCGCGAACACGGTGCTGTCGGACTACGCACCGCGCATGATCACCATCAAGATCAACCCGGAAAAGATCCGCGACGTGATCGGCAAGGGTGGTTCGGTGATCCGCGCGCTGACCGAAGAAACCGGCACGACGATCGATATTTCGGACGACGGCGTCGTCACCATCGCCAGCACGAGCAGCGAAGGGATGGCCGAAGCGAAGAAGCGTATCGAGAACATCACGCTGGAAGTCGAAGTGGGCCAGGTCTACGAAGGCACCGTGCTGAAGCTGCTCGATTTCGGCGCGATCGTGAACATCCTGCCGGGCAAGGACGGTCTGCTGCACATCTCCGAAATCGCCAACGAGCGTATCAAGGACATCAACGACTATCTCAAAGATGGTCAGCAGGTGAAGGTCAAGGTCATCCAGACGGACGAAAAGGGCCGTGTGCGTTTGTCGGCCAAGGCGTTGCTGAATGAAGGTGCAAACGGCGCGCCGCAAGGCGAACCGACGCCGCAGTAATGCGGTAGCAGGGCGACGGCCGGCAGCGCGAATGCGCGCCGGCCGTTTTTCATGAAGGGTGCAGGGTGGATTGCGTTGCAAGCAGGCACAGGCAGGCACGCGCAGATGCAGACAGGTGCAAACCGGCATAAGCGGGTACTCTGGTTGCATGAAGCGCTTCGTCGCGGTTCAGGCGATTTTTGCCAATTCGTGTCAGTAGGCAACGCAATCCAATCTTGGAGTTGACGCAGATGAAAGCGATCGAAATCACCGAATTTGGCGCGCCGGAAGTCCTCAAACTGGCAGAGCGGCCCACGCCGCAGCCGAAAGCGGGCGAAGTGCTCATCAAGGTGGCGGCATCAGGCATCAACCGTCCGGACGTGTTTCAGCGCAAAGGTGGCTATGCGCCGCCGCCGGGCGCGTCGGATCTGCCGGGGCTGGAAGTGGCGGGTGAGATCGTCGGTGGCACCATCGACGAGAAGAACAATCCATTCGGTCTGAAAATCGGCGATCGCGTGTGCGCGTTGCTTGCGGGCGGCGGTTATGCGGAATATGCGACCGCTCCGCTGTTGCAGTGCTTGCCGGTACCCGCCGGTTTGTCGGATGTCGAGGCGGCTTCGCTGCCGGAAACATTCTTCACGGTGTGGAGCAATGTGTTCGACCGTGCGCAACTCGGCAAGGGCGAGGGCGCCCCGAACGAGACGCTGCTGGTGCAGGGCGGCTCGAGCGGCATCGGCGTGACGGCGATCCAGATTGCGCATGCGCTGGGTTTTCGCGTGTTCGCCACAGCCGGCTCGGACGAAAAGTGCCGCGCCTGTGAAGCGCTCGGTGCCGAACGGGCGATCAACTACAAAACTGAAGATTTCGTCGAAGTCATCAAGTCGCTGACGAACGATCGCGGTGTCGACGTGATCCTCGACATGGTGGCGGGCAGTTATGTGCCGCGCGAGCTCACCGCGCTGGCCGACGGCGGCCGCATCGTGCTGATCGCCTTGCTGGGCGGCGCGAAAGCGGAGCTCAATCTGAACGAGGTGCTGCGTCGCCGCCTGACGGTGACGGGTTCGACGTTGCGTCCGCGGTCGATCGAGTTCAAGGCGAAGATCGCCGCGCAGTTGAAAGAGCGTGTGTGGCCGCACCTCGAAGACGGCCGCATCAAGCCGGTGGTGCACCGTGTGTTTCCGGCAGCGCAAGCCGCCGAAGCGCACGCGCTGATGGAAAGCAGCACGCACGTCGGCAAGATCATGCTGACTTGGGGTCAGGACGCTTGACGCGGTCGGTTTGACCCGATCCACCCCACGCAGTAAAATTGCGCGTTTTGCGCACGCCGCATGAATACGAAAGGTGGGCTGTAAGCGCAAACCAAGTCCGCCGCCAATACACGAGACGACGAGACGATGTCGAAACAACGAGCCAAGCTGGTAGTCGGTAACTGGAAGATGCACGGGCGCCTCGCCGAAAACGCAACGCTGTTGCAGGCCGTGGCGCAAGGCGCGGGAGAATTGCCGGCTGATGTGCGCGTCGGTGTCTGTGTGCCGAGCCCTTATCTCGCGCAGACTCAATCGTTGCTGGAAGGCAGCAAGGTCGTGTGGGGCGTGCAGGATGTCTCCGCGTTCACGCATGGCGCCTATACCGGCGAAGTGGCTGCGCAGATGGTGGTGGATTTCGGCGCCACGCTTGCGATCGTCGGGCACTCGGAGCGCCGTGCTTATCATCGCGAAAGCGCGGAGCTGGTTGCGGTGAAGACGCAGCGTGCACTCGAAGCAGGTTTGACCCCGATCGTGTGTGTCGGCGAAACGCTTGAAGAGCGTGAGGCTGGTTCGACGGAGCAGGTGGTGGGCGGGCAGCTGGATGAGGTGCTGGCGAAGCTGTCGGTAGCCGATGCGGCACGCATCGTCGTCGCGTACGAGCCCGTCTGGGCGATCGGCACCGGCAAGAGCGCTACATCGGATCAGGCGCAGGCAGTGCATGCTTTCCTGCGTTCGCGTCTGGCGGCAAAGGGCGCCGCGGTAGCGGATGTGCCGGTGTTGTACGGCGGCAGTGTGAAGCCGGAGAACGCGGAAGAATTGTTCCGCGAGCCGGATATCGACGGTGGCCTGATCGGCGGCGCGTCGTTGAAAGACCAGGATTTCCTGGCGATCTGCAAAGCGGCGGCTGCGACGAGCGTCGCCGGTTAAGCAGGGCGCCTCGGCGAGGATGACCCAATCCCGCACGGCACACTTTGTGTGGTGCGGTTAAATAAAGACTCAGGTGAGTGTGATGCTGTATTTGAAAACATTGATTATCGTCGTTCAGCTGTTGTCGGCACTCGGGGTCATTGGCCTTGTCTTGCTGCAGCACGGCAAAGGCGCCGATATGGGCGCTGCTTTCGGTAGCGGCGCATCGGGCAGCCTGTTCGGCGCGACCGGTTCGGCAAACTTTTTGTCGCGTACCACGGCCGTGCTTGCAGCCGTGTTTTTTGTAACGACATTGACGCTTACGTACCTCGGCGCGTATCGTGCGAAACCGTCCGCAGGCTTGCTGGGCGCGGCTGTGACCGCACCGGTCGCGGCTTCTGCTGCGGCCGCTCCGGCTGGTGGCTCGGCAGTATTGCCGGCATCGGCTGCGTCCGTCCCGGCTACGGATGTGCCGAAATAAATTTTTCGTTCAAAGTGCTTTTGTGCGTTGAACAAACTGTTTAGACCAGTTACAATCTAAGTCTTGAAGCGATTCGCGGGTTTTATAAGTTGTTTTCCCGGATTGCAGTTAGTGCCGACGTGGTGAAATTGGTAGACACGCTATCTTGAGGGGGTAGTGGCGAAAGCTGTGCGAGTTCGAGTCTCGCCGTCGGCACCAAATGTTATCTAATGCCAGCCGCTTGCTTCGCTTCGGCTGGCATTTTCACTTCTGACGCGCGGCTTGCGTTGGGCTTGCGGCATGTGCGTTGCCGAAGTGATTTCGCGCCAGGAGTGCTATGCTCTTGGCGGCATTCAGAACCAACCGATAGAGGATAGTCTTGAACCTCGCAGCCTATTTCCCCGTCTTGTTGTTCCTCATTGTGGGCACCGGTTTAGGCGTAGCACTGGTCAGCATTGGCAAGATCCTCGGTCCCAACAAGCCCGATACCGAGAAAAACGCACCATACGAGTGCGGCTTCGAAGCATTCGAAGATGCGCGCATGAAGTTCGATGTGCGTTACTACCTCGTCGCCATTCTCTTCATCATTTTCGACCTTGAAACCGCGTTCCTGTTCCCGTGGGGTGTAGCCCTGCGCGACATCGGCTGGCCTGGCTTCATGGCGATGATGATTTTCCTGCTCGAATTCCTGTTGGGCTTTGCCTATATCTGGAAGAAGGGCGGCCTCGACTGGGAATGATGGATTAATCGCCGGTTTGCGTGGGTGGCCAAGGCTTGCCGCCCCGTCTGGAGTGGAAAGCAAATGAGTATCGAAGGGGTCTTGAAGGAAGGGTTTGTCACCACGACGGCTGACAAACTGATCAACTGGACGCGCACCGGCTCGTTGTGGCCGATGACGTTCGGTCTCGCGTGCTGCGCGGTCGAGATGATGCATGCGGGCGCTGCCCGTTATGACCTTGACCGTTTCGGCGTGGTGTTTCGTCCGAGTCCGCGTCAGTCGGATGTGATGATCGTCGCCGGCACGCTGTGCAACAAGATGGCGCCGGCTCTGCGCAAGGTCTACGATCAGATGGCCGAGCCGCGCTGGGTGATTTCGATGGGCTCGTGCGCGAACGGCGGCGGCTACTACCACTATTCCTATTCGGTGGTGCGCGGCTGTGATCGGATCGTGCCGGTCGACGTCTACGTGCCAGGTTGTCCGCCTACGGCAGAAGCGCTGGTGTATGGCGTGATCCAGCTGCAGGCCAAGATCCGCCGCACCAACACAATCGCCCGTCAATAAGGTCAACGCCTCCCCCACAATATGGCAAGCAAACTCGAGACCCTGAAAGCGAACCTCGAGGCGGCCTTTGGCGGCCTCCTGTTGAGCACCACCGAGGCAATCGGTGAGTTGACGATCGTCGTGAAGGCGAGCGACTACATCAATGTGGCAACGCGTCTGCGCGACGATCGTTCGCTCGGTTTCGAGCAACTGGTCGATCTATGCGGCGTCGACTATCAGACCTACGCCGATGGCGCATACGACGGCCCGCGTTTCGCGGCCGTTCTGCATTTGTTGTCGGTACAGAACAACTGGCGCCTGCGTCTGCGTGTATTCGCACCAGACGACGAAATGCCGATCGTCGCGTCAGTCGTTGATATCTGGAGTTCGGCCAACTGGTACGAACGCGAAGCATTCGACCTGTACGGCATCGTCTTCGAGGGTCACCCGGACCTGCGCCGCATCCTGACCGACTACGGTTTCATTGGTCACCCGTTCCGTAAAGATTTTCCTGTCTCCGGCTACGTCGAAATGCGTTACGACCCGGAAGAGAAGCGCGTCGTCTATCAGCCTGTGACGATCGAGCCGCGGGAAATCACGCCGCGCGTGATCCGCGAGGATCGCTATGGCGGTCTGAAACACTAAGAGAACGCCATGGCAGAGATCAAGAACTACACGCTCAACTTCGGTCCTCAGCACCCGGCTGCGCACGGTGTGCTGCGCCTCGTGCTCGAACTCGACGGCGAAGTCATCCAGCGCGCCGATCCGCACATCGGCCTCCTGCATCGCGCGACCGAAAAGCTCGCGGAAACCAAAACTTTCATCCAGTCCGTGCCGTATATGGACCGCCTCGACTACGTGTCGATGATGGTCAACGAGCACGGCTACGTGATGGCGATTGAAAAGCTGCTCGGCATCGAAGTGCCGATTCGCGCGCAGTACATCCGGGTGATGTTCGACGAAGTCACGCGAGTGCTGAACCACCTGATGTGGATCGGTGCACACGCGCTCGACGTCGGCGCGATGGCGGTGTTCCTGTACGCGTTCCGCGAACGCGAAGACCTGATGGACGTGTACGAAGCGGTGTCCGGCGCACGGATGCACGCGGCTTATTACCGTCCGGGCGGCGTGTACCGCGATCTGCCTGACGCAATGCCGCAATACAAAGCGTCGAAGATCCGCAATGCGAAGGCATTGTCGAGGATGAACGAGAACCGCCAAGGTTCGCTGCTCGACTTCATCGACGATTTCTTCACGCGTTTCCCGAAGTGCGTCGACGAATATGAAACGCTGCTCACCGACAACCGGATCTGGAAGCAACGTCTGGTCGGTATCGGCGTGGTCAGCCCGGAACGCGCGCTGAACCTCGGCATGACCGGCGCGATGTTGCGCGGCTCGGGTATCGAATGGGATCTGCGCAAGAAGCAGCCGTACGAGGTCTACGACAAGCTCGACTTCGACATTCCGGTCGGCGTGAATGGCGACTGCTATGACCGATATCTGGTTCGCGTCGAGGAAATGCGCCAATCCACGCGGATTGTGAAACAGTGCATTGAGTGGTTGCGCAAGAATCCGGGTCCGGTGATGGTCGACAATCACAAGGTTGCGCCGCCGTCGCGGGTCGGAATGAAGTCGAACATGGAAGATCTGATTCACCACTTCAAGCTCTTCACGGAAGGCTTCCATGTGCCCGAAGGCGAGGCATATGCCGCGGTCGAGCATCCGAAGGGCGAGTTCGGTATCTACCTGATCTCGGACGGCGCGAACAAGCCGTATCGCCTGAAAATTCGGGCGCCGGGCTACGCGCACCTGTCCACGCTCGACGAAATGGCGCGCGGTCATATGATTGCCGACGCTGTGACGATCATCGGTACGCAGGACATCGTGTTCGGCGAAGTCGATCGCTAGGACGTATTCATCAGCGCGCGTCTTCAGGTTGCACCGAAGCGCGCGTCAAGCAAAGGAACGCCGGGTCTGTCGCAACATGCAACGCGCGACGGGTTTTCGTTCGGTAGGAATTGAAAGAGTCGTGTCTGAAAATGATCTCAGCTGAAGGCCTGAAAGAAATCGATCGTGCGATCGCGAAGTATCCCGCCGATCAGAAACAGTCCGCCGTGATGTCGGCACTGGCTACTGCTCAGGAAGAGCATGGCTGGCTGTCGCCCGAACTCATGCAGTTCGTCGCGGACTATCTCGGCATGCCGGCGGTCGCCGTGCAGGAGGTGGCTACCTTCTACACGATGTATGAGACCTCGCCGGTCGGCAAATACAAGATCACGCTCTGCACGAACCTGCCGTGCCAACTCGGCCCGGACGGCGGCTCAGACAGTGCCGCTGAATATCTGAAGCAGAAGCTCGGCATCGACTTCGGCGAAACCACGGCTGACGGCAAGTTCACCTTGAAAGAAGGTGAGTGCATGGGCTCGTGCGGCGATGCGCCGGTGATGCTGGTGAACAACCATCGCATGTGCAGCTTCATGAGCCGCGCGAAGATCGACCAGCTGCTCGAGGAACTTTCGAAATGACGTCTTTACACGATCGTCACATCAAACCGCTGATTCTCGCCGGCCTGAACGGCGACAACTGGCATCTCGAAGACTATGTGGCGCGCGGCGGTTACGCCCAGCTGCGCCGCATTCTGGAAGAAAAGATTCCGCCCGAGCAGGTGATCGCCGACGTCAAGGCGTCGGGTCTGCGCGGCCGTGGTGGTGCAGGCTTCCCGACCGGTCTGAAGTGGAGCTTCATGCCGCGTCAGTTCCCGGGGCAGAAGTACCTCGTCTGCAATTCGGACGAAGGTGAACCGGGCACATTCAAAGACCGCGACATCCTCCGTTTCAATCCGCACTCGCTGATTGAAGGCATGGCCATCGGCGCGTACGCGATGGGCATCACGGTCGGCTACAACTATATCCACGGCGAAATCTGGGAAGTCTACAAACGCTTCGAAGAAGCGTTGGAAGAAGCCCGCCGCGCCGGATTCCTCGGCGACAACATCATGGGTTCGGGCTTCTCGTTCGAACTGCATGCGCACCACGGTTACGGCGCCTACATTTGCGGCGAAGAAACCGCGCTGCTCGAGTCGCTCGAAGGCAAGAAAGGCCAGCCGCGCTTCAAGCCGCCGTTCCCGGCGAGCTTCGGCGTGTACGGCAAACCGACCACGATCAACAACACCGAGACGTTCGCCGCGGTGCCGTTCCTGCTCGCGATCGGTCCGCAGAATTACCTCGAAATCGGCAAGCCGAACAATGGCGGCACGAAGATTTTCTCGGTTGCAGGCGACGTCGAACGTCCGGGCAACTATGAAATTCCGCTCGGCACGCCGTTCGCCACGCTGATGGAACTGGCCGGTGGCATGCGCGGCGGGAAGAAGATCAAGGCCGTGATTCCAGGCGGCTCGTCGGCACCGGTGATCCCGGGCGAAATGATGATGCAGACCGACATGGACTACGACTCGATCGCCAAGGCTGGCTCGATGCTCGGTTCCGGCGCGGTCATTGTGATGGACGAGACGCGTTGCATGGTCCGTTCGCTGCTGCGTCTGTCGTACTTCTATTACGAAGAGTCGTGCGGTCAGTGCACGCCGTGCCGCGAAGGCACCGGCTGGCTCTATCGCGTCGTGCATCGTATCGAACACGGGCTCGGCCGTCCGGAAGATCTGGATCTGCTGAACTCGGTCGCTGAGAACATCATGGGCCGCACGATTTGCGCGCTCGGCGATGCAGCGGCCATGCCGGTTCGCGGCATGCTTAAGCACTACTGGGACGAATTCGAATACCACGTCGCCCACAAGCATTGCCTCGTCGGCGGTCACGCCGGTGCGGCAGCGGCGTCAGAAACAGTGGCTGCCTAAGTACGCGAAGTAGCGCACCAGAACACGTCATCCGCGGGATTCATCGCCTGAAATGGGCGCTGAACGGGGCGAACGATTGAGCGGTAACAGGTTAAGGAAGATTGACCATCATGGTTGAACTTGAAATAGACGGCAAGAAAGTAGAGGTGCCTGAAGGCAGCATGGTGATCCAGGCTGCGCATAAGGTCGACACGTACATTCCTCACTTCTGCTATCACAAGAAGCTGTCGATTGCGGCCAACTGCCGGATGTGTCTGGTCGATGTCGAAAAGATGCCGAAGGCCGTGCCCGCATGCGCCACGCCGGTGTCGGCAGGCATGATTGTGCGCACCAAGTCGGACAAGGCCGTGAAGGGCCAGCAAGCCGTGATGGAATTCCTGCTGATCAACCACCCGCTGGATTGCCCGATCTGCGATCAGGGTGGCGAGTGTCAGTTGCAGGATCTGGCGGTGGGTTACGGCAAGTCGTCGTCGCGTTATAGCGAAGAAAAGCGCGTCGTGTTCCACAAGAACGTCGGCCCGCTGATCTCGATGGAAGAAATGTCGCGTTGCATTCACTGCACGCGTTGCGTCCGCTTTGGCCAGGAAGTCGCCGGCGTGATGGAACTCGGCATGCTGGGTCGCGGCGAGCATTCGGAAATCACGTCGTTCGTCGGCAAGACGGTCGACTCCGAACTGTCGGGCAACATGATCGATCTGTGCCCGGTGGGCGCGCTGACCAGCAAGCCGTTCCGCTACAGCGCACGCACGTGGGAACTGTCGCGCCGCAAGTCGGTGAGCCCGCACGATTCCGTCGGCGCAAACCTCGTGGTGCAAGTGAAGAACAATCGCGTGATGCGTGTTCTGCCGTTCGAAAACGAATCCATCAACGAATGCTGGATTTCGGACAAGGACCGTTTCTCGTACGAAGGTCTGAACAGCCCGGAACGTCTCACGCAGCCGATGCTCAAGCAAGGCGGCAAGTGGGTCGAGACCGACTGGCAATCCGCACTCGAATACGTAGTCAAGGGTCTGAAGGGCATCAAGGGCGACCACGGCGCGAACGCGCTGGCCGCGCTCGGCAGCGCCCACAGCACCGTCGAAGAATTGTTCCTGTTGAAGCAGCTGGCCCAGGCGGTCGGCACGCCTAACGTCGACTTCCGTCTGCGTCAGTCGGATTTCTCCGCGCCTGTGAACGGTGCGCCGTGGCTCGGTACGGCGATCGCCGACCTCTCGAACCTCGACGCCGCATTGGTGATCGGTTCAGATCTGCGCCGCGATCATCCGCTGTTTGCCGCGCGTCTGCGTCAAGCCGCCAAGAGCGGCACGAAGCTCACGCTCGTGCAAGCCACCAACGACGACGCGCTGATTCCGCAAGCGCAACGCGTGGTTGCCGCGCCGTCGGCATGGCTCGACGCACTGGCTGGTATCGCGGGCGCGGTGTCGGAAGCGAACGGCGTTGCACTGCCGGAAGCCTTCGCCGGCACGCAGCCGACGGACGCCAACAAACAAATCGCGAAGTCGCTCGCCACCGGCGAACAGCGTGTGGTGTTGCTCGGCAACGGCGCAGTCCGTCATCCGGACTTCGCCGCGATCCACGCCGCGGCGCAATGGATCGCAGACGCGACCGGTGCCACGCTGGGTTTCCTCACGGAAGCCGCTAACACGGTCGGTGCGCATCTGGTGAACGCATTGCCGGGCGAGGGCGGTTTGAACGCTCGCGAAGTGTTCGAGCAACCGCGCAAGGGTTATGTGTTGCTGAACGTCGAACCGGAATTCGACACGGCCAATCCGGCGCAGGCTTTGGCCGCGCTGAAGCAGGCTGAAATGGTCGTCGTGATGTCGCCGTTCCAGATGGGCGCCGAATACGCTGACGTCCTGCTGCCGATCGCACCGTTCACGGAAACGGCCGGCACGTTCGTCAACGCCGAAGGTACGGTGCAGACGTTCAACGGCGTCGTGCGCCCGCTCGGCGACACGCGTCCGGCATGGAAGGTCTTGCGCGTCCTGGGTAGCCTGTTGGGCGTGCCGGGTTTCGAATTCGACACCTCGGAAGAAGTGCGCACGGCAGCGCTTGGCGACGGCGAGATCAAGTCGCGCCTGTCGAACAAGACGGGCGCCACGGTTGCACGCGGCAAGGCAGCGAAGGCAGCGGAAGGCAAGTTCGAGCGTATTGCCGACGTGCCGATTTACCACGCAGACTCGCTGGTACGCCGTGCCGAATCGCTGCATCTGACGGCAGCGGCGCGCGCAGCAAATTCGGCCGGTCTGCCGGCTGCGCTGTTCGACAAACTGGGTTTGAAGGAAGGCGACGCAGTGCGCGTGCGCCAGGGCGAGCAATCGGTGCAGTTGCCGGCCGTGCGCGACGCAAATCTTGCGGAGACGGTCGTCCGCGTATCGGCGGCTACGCCTGCCGGTGCAGCGCTGGGCAGCCTGTTCGGTGAACTGGTGGTGGAGAAGGCGTAAATGAGCTTGTTCGATACGATCAACTCGGGCGGCACCCAGCTTCTCGGTGTGGCATGGCCCACGGTGTGGGCACTGGTGCGCATCCTGGTGGTGGCCGTCGTGATCCTGCTGTGCGTGGCTTACCTGATTCTGTGGGAGCGTAAGCTGATCGGCTGGATGCACGTGCGTCTCGGCCCGAACCGCGTGGGCCCGGCAGGTTTGCTGCAGCCGATCGCCGACGTGCTGAAGCTGTTGCTGAAAGAGGTGATTCAGCCGGCTCAGGCGAGCCGCTGGATCTACCTGATCGCGCCGATCATGGTGGTGGTGCCGGCCTTCGCGGTCTGGGCGGTGATTCCGTTCCAGGCGGGCGCGGTTCTCGGCGACATCAACGCAGGTCTGCTTTACGCGATGGCGATTTCGTCGGTCGGCGTGTACGGCGTGATTCTGGCGGGCTGGGCGTCGAACTCGAAATACGCGTTCCTCGGTGCCATGCGCGCGGCCGCTCAAATGGTCTCGTACGAAATTTCGATGGGCTTTGCGCTCGTCGTCGTGCTGATGACGGCGGGCAGTCTGAATCTGTCGGAGATCGTCGGTTCACAGGAACGCGGCATTTTCGCCAGCTACGGCTTGAACTTCCTGTCGTGGAACTGGCTGCCGCTCCTGCCGATGTTCGTCGTGTACTTCATCTCGGGCATCGCCGAAACGAACCGTCACCCGTTCGACGTGGTGGAAGGTGAGTCGGAAATCGTCGCGGGCCACATGATCGATTACTCGGGGATGGCGTTCGCGCTGTTCTTCCTCGCCGAGTACATCAACATGATCGTGATCTCGGCATTGGCTGCAACACTGTTCCTCGGCGGCTGGAGCGCACCGTTCGGCTTCCTGTCGTTTGTTCCGGGCATCGTTTGGCTCGTCGCCAAGGTTTTCTTCCTGCTGTCGGTATTCATCTGGGCGCGTGCCACGTTCCCGCGCTATCGCTACGACCAGATCATGCGTCTGGGCTGGAAAATTTTCATTCCGGTTTGCGTGGTGTGGCTCATCGTGGTCGGCTTCTGGATCATGTCGCCGTTGAATATCTGGAAATAAAGGGCGGATGAACCCATGACCGCAATCCAAAACTTTTTCAAGACCTTCTTCCTGACGGAGCTACTCAAAGGCCTCGCGCTGACCGGACGTTATACGTTCCAGCGCAAGGTGACGGTGCAGTTCCCGGAAGAGAAGACGCCGATTTCGCCGCGTTTCCGCGGCCTGCATGCGCTGCGCCGCTATGAAAACGGCGAAGAACGCTGCATCGCCTGCAAGCTGTGCGAAGCGGTGTGCCCGGCGCTCGCCATCACGATCGAATCGGAAACCCGTGCGGATAACACGCGCCGCACGACGCGCTACGACATCGACCTGACCAAGTGCATCTTCTGCGGTTTCTGCGAAGAGAGCTGCCCGGTCGATTCGATTGTCGAGACGCACATTCTCGAATATCACGGCGAGAAGCGCGGCGACCTGTATTTCACGAAAGACATGTTGCTGGCCGTTGGCGATCGCTACGAAGCGGAGATCGCTGCGAACAAGGCAGCCGACGCGCCGTATCGTTGAAGCATTTCGGTTAAAGCGGTAAATGCGGCAAAAAGCGCGGCAATAAACGCGGCAGTAAATGCAGCAGTAACACGGCCTGTTGTCGGGCCGAGCGCCGCGGCCTGAGTGCCGCGGCACGGCGCACCTGTGCGGATGTTCTGGCGGTTTCGGCCGCTTTATCCGCCCCGTGCCAAAGAACAATGCCTGACGATGGCCTAACGATGAACCGGTAATCATGGAATTCACGACCGTACTGTTCTACATCTTCGCGCTGCTCCTGGTGGTTTCAGGGCTGAAGGTGATCACCTCGCGCAACCCGGTTTCGTCCGCACTGTTTCTGGTGCTGGCGTTCTTCAATGCAGCCGCGATCTGGATGCTGCTGCAGGCCGAGTTCCTCGCGATCCTGCTGGTGCTGGTGTATGTCGGCGCGGTGATGGTGCTGTTCCTGTTCGTCGTGATGATGCTGGACATCAATATCGACGTGCTGCGCAAAGACTTCAAACGCTTCGTGCCAATGGCCACGCTGGTGGGCGCGATCATCGTGATCGAGACCGCGCTGATCCTGTGGCACGGCTACGGCGCGACCGCCACGGCGCTGCGCGACACCACGGCTGCCGCGAACGGCATGGCGGACTGGTCGAATACGCGTCTGATCGGCAAGGTCATCTACACCGACTACATCTTCGCGTTCGAAGTCGCCGGCCTCGTACTGCTGGTGGCGATCATCGCGGCGATTGCGCTGACCACGAGCCACAAGAAAGACAGCAAGCGCCAGAACATCAGCGAGCAGGTCAAGGTGCGTGCTCAGGACCGTGTGCGTATCGTGAAGATGGCATCTGAAAAGACCGCGGCAACTGTCGCGGCAGAAGAAGCCGCCGCAGCGGCAGCCGCAGCGGCCGACTCGGCACCTGCTAAAAACAGCTGAGCGGACAGGAGATAGAAATCATGTTGACCCTTGCTCATTACCTTGTCCTCGGTGCGATCCTGTTTGCGATCAGCGTCGTGGGCATTTTCCTGAACCGTCGCAACGTCATCATCATCCTGATGGCGATCGAACTGATGCTGCTGGCGGTGAACACCAATTTCGTCGCGTTCTCGCATTACCTCGGCGACGTGCATGGTCAGATCTTCGTCTTCTTCGTGCTGACGGTTGCAGCAGCTGAAGCGGCGATCGGCCTCGCAATTCTGGTGACCCTGTTCCGTAGCCTCGACACGATCAATGTCGAGGACCTCGATCAGCTCAAAGGTTAATTTCAGGTAAAGCGGTTATGTCAACGACACTCAATGAAAACCTGCTGCTGGCGATCCCGCTGGCACCGCTGGCCGGCTCCCTGATTGCGGGGCTGTTTGGGAAAGCGGTAGGGCGAGCCGGCGCGCATTCGGTCACGATCCTCGGCGTCGCGATCTCCTTCATCCTCTCGGCCATCGTCTTCTTCCAGGTGATGGACGGCGCGAGCTTCAACGCGACCGTTTATGACTGGATGCAGATCGGCCAGACGAAGTTCGAGATCGGCTTCCTGGTCGATTCGCTGACGGCGATGATGATGTGCGTGGTGACCTTCGTGTCGCTCATGGTGCACATCTACACGATCGGCTACATGGCCGACGACGACGGTTACCAGCGCTTCTTCTCGTACATCTCGCTGTTCACGTTCTCGATGTTGATGCTCGTGATGAGCAACAACTTCCTGCAGCTGTTCTTCGGCTGGGAAGCGGTGGGTCTGGTGTCGTACCTGCTGATCGGCTTCTACTTCACGCGTCCGACGGCGATCTACGCGAACATGAAGGCGTTCATCGTGAACCGCATCGGCGACTTCGGTTTCCTGCTCGGTATCGGCCTGCTGTTCGCGTTCGCTGGCTCGATGAACTACGGCGATGTTTTCGCGAAGCGCACCGAACTTGCAGCATTGAGCTTCCCGGGTACGGACTGGGGCCTGCTGACGGTTGCCTGCATTTGCCTCTTCATCGGCGCAATGGGTAAGTCGGCGCAGTTCCCGCTGCACGTCTGGCTGCCGGATTCGATGGAAGGCCCGACGCCGATCTCCGCACTGATTCACGCGGCAACCATGGTGACGGCCGGTATCTTCATGGTGACGCGCATGTCGCCGCTGTTCGAACTGTCGGATACGGCGCTGTCGTTCGTGATGGTGATCGGTGCGATCACGGCGCTGTTCATGGGCTTCCTCGGGATCGTCCAGAACGACATCAAGCGCGTGGTGGCTTACTCGACGCTGTCGCAGCTCGGTTACATGACGGTCGCACTCGGCGCATCGGCCTACTCGGTCGCCGTGTTCCACCTGATGACGCACGCGTTCTTCAAGGCACTGCTGTTCCTCGGCGCGGGTTCCGTGATCATCGGCATGCACCACGATCAGGACATCCGCAACATGGGCGGCCTGCGCAAGTACATGCCGATCACGTGGATCACGTCGCTGGTCGGTTCGCTCGCGCTGATCGGCACACCGTTCTTCTCCGGTTTCTACTCGAAAGACTCGATCATCGATGCAGTGAAGCTGTCGCATCTGCCGGGTTCGGGTTTCGCGTACTTCGCGGTGGTGGCGAGCGTGTTTGTCACCGCGCTGTACTCGTTCCGTATGTACTTCCTGGTGTTCCACGGCAAGGAGCGCTTCCGCGATCCGAAGCATCCGGAATCGCCGATGGGCATCGAAGCAGCCGCGCACGCGCATGACAGTCACGGCCACGACGCACACGGCCACGGTCATGGTCACGACGACCACGCGCATGAGCCGCATGAAACGCCGTGGGTGGTGTGGGTGCCGCTGGTGCTGCTGGCGATTCCGTCGATCGTGATCGGTGCGATCGGTGTCGGTCCGATGCTGTTCGGCGACTTCTTCCAGCACGGCGTGGCGTTCGACAAGGTCATCTTCATCGGCGAAAACCATCCGGCGCTGCACGAGATGGCGGAAGAATTCCAGGGCTGGGCGTCGATGGGCCTGCACTCGGTCTCGGGTCTGCCGGTGTGGCTGGCGCTCGCGGGTGTGGTGACCGCGTGGTTCCTGTACCTGGTTCGTCCTGATCTGCCGGCTGTCATCAAGCGCGCGTTCGGTCCGATCTACACGCTGCTCGACAACAAGTACTACATGGACAAGATCAACGAAGTCGTGTTCGCGCGGGGCGCTGTGGCAATTGGCCGTGGTCTCTGGAAGGAAGGCGACGTCGTGGTGATCGACGGTATCGTCAACGGCAGCGCACGCTTTATCGGCTGGTTTGCCGGCGTGATCCGCTTCCTCCAATCCGGTTACATCTACCACTACGCGTTTGCCATGATTATCGGCATGTTGGGGCTCCTGACCCTGTTTGTAACGCTCGGCGGCAAATAAGGCGAGGGACACTAATGCACGCTTATCCGATTCTCAGTATCGCGATCTGGTTACCGATCCTCGTAGGTCTCCTGGTCCTGGCTATCGGTTCCGACCGGAACCCGGCTCCGGCGCGCTGGATTGCGCTGATCGGCTCGGTCGTCAGCTTTATTGTGACGATCCCGCTGATTACGGGTTTTGATTCGAGCACCGCCGATCTGCAGTTCGTCGAAAAGGCGAACTGGATCGAGCGCTTCAATATCACGTACCACCTGGGTGTCGACGGCATCTCCATGTGGTTTGTCGTGTTGACCGCATTGATTACGGTGATCGTTGTGATCGCCGCGTGGGAAGTCATCACGAAGAACGTGGCGCAGTACCTTGCTGCATTCCTGATCCTCTCCGGCATCATGGTCGGCGTGTTCAGCTCGGCTGACGGCATGCTGTTCTACGTGTTCTTCGAAGCGACGCTGATTCCGATGTACATCATCATCGGCGTGTGGGGTGGGGCGAACCGCGTGTATGCGGCGTTCAAGTTCTTCCTGTACACGCTGATGGGCTCGCTGTTGATGCTGGTCGCGTTGCTGTACCTGTACATCCAGACCGGCACGTTCGATCTGGCTACGTGGCAGAACGCGCAGATCGGCATGACCCCGCAGATATTGCTGTTTATCGCGTTCTTCATGGCCTTCGCCGTGAAGGTGCCGATGTGGCCGGTTCACACGTGGTTGCCTGACGCCCACGTGGAAGCGCCGACCGGCGGCTCGGTCGTGCTGGCCGCGATCATGCTGAAGCTGGGCGCGTACGGTTTCGTGCGCTTCTCGCTGCCGATCGCACCGGACGCCAGCCACTTCCTCGCGCCGGTGGTCATTACGCTGTCGCTGATCGCGGTGATCTACATCGGTCTGGTCGCGATGGTGCAGACCGACATGAAGAAGCTGGTCGCGTATTCGTCGATCGCGCACATGGGTTTCGTGACACTCGGCTTCTTCATCTTCAATCAGCTCGGCGTGGAAGGCGCGATCGTACAGATGATCTCGCACGGCTTCGTCTCGGGCGCGATGTTTCTGAGCATCGGCGTGCTGTACGACCGTATGCACTCGCGTCAGATCGCCGATTACGGCGGCGTCGTCAACGTGATGCCGAAGTTCGCGGCGTTCGTGATGCTGTTCTCCATGGCCAATTGCGGCTTGCCGGGTACTTCCGGTTTCGTCGGCGAGTTCATGGTGATTCTGGCTGCTGTCCAGTACAACTTCTGGATCGCAGGCGGTGCGGCTGTCACGCTGATTCTCGGCGCGGCCTACACGCTGTGGATGTACAAGCGGGTGTACTTCGGCGCGATCGCCAACGATCACGTGAAGGGCCTCCTCGACATCAACCGTCGCGAATTTTTCATGCTGGCAGTGCTCGCCGCACTGACGCTGTTCATGGGCCTGTATCCGAAGCCCTTTACCGATGTGATGCACGTATCCGTGGAAAACCTCCTCTCCCACGTCGCGCAGTCCAAACTGCCGTTGCCACAGTAATGCAGAGCGGAGGAATTTAAAGATCATGCAAAACGCCCCTATGACTGCCCTGTTGCCCGACGCACTGGTGATGCTCGCCGTTGTGGTCGCGTGGCTCAACGACACGTTCGTCGGCCAGGCCGGTCGCCGCACCACGTATTTCATCGCGTTCTTCTCGACGCTGATTGCCGGCATCTGGTTCGCGGTGAATGCGTTCGACCCGCAGGTTCACTACTTCTTCGGTCACATGTATGTGGTGGATTCGTTCGCCAGCGTGATGAAGGCGGTGGTGACGCTCGGTTACGCCGTGTCGATCGTTTACTCGCGCCGGTACCTCGAGGATCGCGGACTGTTCCGCGGTGAGTTCTTCCTGTTGGGCATGTTCTCGTTGCTCGGTCAGCTCGTGATGATCTCCGGCAACAACTTCCTGACGCTGTACCTCGGTCTGGAACTGATGTCGCTGTCGCTGTACGGTGCGATCGCTCTGCGTCGTGATGCGGCGCCGTCGAACGAAGCCGCCATGAAGTACTACGTGCTCGGCGCGCTGGCTTCCGGCTTCCTGCTGTACGGCATTTCCATGCTGTACGGTGCAACCGGTTCGCTCGACCTGAACGAAGTGTTCAAGGCGATCGGCACGAGCCACTACGATCCGAGCGTGCTGCTGTTCGGCGTGATCTTTATCGTGGCAGGCGTGGCGTTCAAGATGGGGGCGGTGCCGTTCCACATGTGGGTGCCTGACGTGTATCAGGGCGCTCCTACGGCCATGACGCTGATGGTCGGCGGCGGTCCGAAGGTGGCGGCATTCGCGTGGGGCCTGCGTTTCCTCGTGATGGGTCTGCTGCCGCTGGCGGTCGAATGGCAGGAAATGCTGGTGATCCTGGCGGCGCTGTCGCTGATCGTCGGCAACATCACCGGTATCGTGCAACGCAACGTCAAGCGGATGCTCGCGTATTCGGCGATCTCGAACATGGGCTTCGTGCTGCTGGGCCTGCTGGCCGGCGTGGTCGACCACAAGACCACGGGCGCCGCCAATGCGTACGGCTCGGCGATGTACTACAGCATCGTCTACCTGATCACGACGATGGGCACCTTCGGCATCATCATGCTGCTGGCACGCCGCGATTTCGAAGCGGACACGCTCGAAGACTTCAAGGGCCTGAATCAACGCAGCCCGGTATTCGCGTTCGTCATGATGGTGATGATGTTCTCGCTCGCCGGCATCCCGCCCGCGGTCGGCTTCTACGCCAAGCTCGCGGTGCTGCAGGCAACCATGAATGCCGGCTTGACCTGGCTGACCGTGCTGGCTGTGATCACCTCGCTGTTCGGTGCGTTCTACTACCTGCGTATCGTCAAGCTGATGTATTTCGACGAACCGCAAGACAAGTCGCCGATTCTCGCCGACACGAGCACGCGTGCTCTGCTGGCGCTCAACGGTGTTGCTGTGCTGGTGCTCGGTATCGTGCCGGATCCGCTGTTGAAGGCCTGCCTGCAGGCTATCCAGCACACGCTGCTGCTCTGATGTCGGCTGCGGGTTGGTTTATCGTGTTGTTGGCGCTGGTCGGCGCCAACCTGCCGTTCCTGAATCAGCGCCTCTTCGCCGCCGTGCCGTTGAAAGCGGTGAAGAAGAGCGCCTGGATCCGGATTGCCGAGTTGATCGTGCTGTACTTCGTGGTCGGCGCGTTCGGTTTCCTGCTGGAAGCGCGCGCGGGTAACCGCTTCGAACAGGGATGGCAGTTCTACGCGATTACGTTCGCGCTGTTCGTCGTATTCGCATTCCCCGGCTTTACCTTCCAGTATCTCGTCAAACGTCGCTGACGGCGTCTCGCCGTCGCGCACCACGCTGTCCTGAGGTCGCATATGGCTGAACTTCCCGATCATGACGCCACGCTCACCGAGACCTGTCTCGAGAGCAAAACGATCCATCAAGGACCATTCCTGACGCTCAAGTGCGATACGGTCCGCTTGCCCGACGGTAAGCAGGCCACGCGCGAGTACGTTCAGCATCCGGGCGCCGTGATGGTGATTCCGCTATTCGACGACGGCCGCGTGTTGCTGGAAAGCCAGTACCGCTATCCGATGGGCAAGGTTATGGTCGAGTATCCTGCGGGCAAGCTCGATCCGAACGAAGGCGCGCTGGCCTGCGCGAAACGCGAGCTGCAGGAAGAGACCGGCTATACGGCGCGCGAGTATGTTTATCTGACGCGCATTCATCCGATCATTTCCTACTCGACCGAATTCATCGATATTTACCTTGCGCGTGGGTTGACTGCCGGCGAGCGCAAACTCGACGACGGCGAATTCCTCGAACTGTTCACGGCCAGCGTTACCGATATGCTGGAATGGGTACGCACGGGCAAGGTGACGGACGTGAAAACCATCATTGGCACGTTCTGGCTGGAAAAGGTTTTGGCGGGTACCTGGCCAATGGCCGAGCCGCAATAACGCGCACGGTTCTGAACGCAGGAACGCTGAACGGGCGCGATTCACTCGCCGGTTAGAAAATCTGCAAAAAAGCCCCTGCTGGTCTACGACCGGCAGGGGCTTTGTCATTGCGCGCGTGAAATCGACTCAATGCGTAACTCTCCGTGTCTGAAAAACGAGCTCCAGTCCTATGCCATTTGACAGTCTCGCCCAGCGGCCGTTGTCACTCTAGTATCGACATCTGGCAACGAGGTTTGTTATCGCACTTATTTTGGATAACGAAGGGTGTGGGATGTATTCGGTTATGGCCGCACGCGCATGGTTGTCACTTGACAACCATGCGCGTGCGGACTAAATTGGAGGGTATAGATGGTTCGTGGAGTCCATTCAAAGAAAGAGGTCGAGGCCGCGCTGGCTTACGCGGAAAGAAGCGGCTGGCGTGTACAAGGTGGCGGCAAAGGCCACGCATGGGGAAAGATTTACTGTCCGTACAACGACGCGGAATGCCGTTGCGGCGAGTTCTGCATATCGAGTGTGTGGAGTACGCCAAAGAATCCCGGCAATCACGCAAAGCACCTCAGACGCATTGTCGACAACTGCACGACCCGTCGGCAGTAAAAGTGTTCGAAGGGCAAAAGCCCGTAGTTGAATGAAGGCAGGAGTAGCTTATGGAATATGTATTCACCTTGAAGTACCGGCTCGCGGCTGAAGATTGCGATCTTGACGAGATCGTCGAGCGGCTGGGCGAAGCCGGATGCGACGACGCTACGATCGGCGTTGGGCAACCGGGTCGCCTGGCGCTGGTTTTTGCTCGCGAAGGCGCGTCGGCGTTGGAAGCGCTCGTCAGCGCACTCAAAGATATCAAGCAGGCAGTGCCGTCTGCGCGTCTTGTCGAGGCGGGGCCGGATTTCGTCGGCCTGACGGATGTCGCTGAAGTCGCAGGCGTGTCGCGGCAAAACATGCGTAAGTTAATGCTGAGCCATGCAATCGACTTTCCGCCGCCGGTTCACGAGGGCAGTGCGTCGGTGTGGCATCTGTCGGACATCCTGGGCTGGCTGACCGCGCGTGGCGGGTATGACATCAAGGCAGACGTATTCGATGTTGCGAAATCGGCCAAACAGATCAACCTTGCCAAAGAGGCGCGCGAACTCGAGCCGCAGCTTAACCGCCGGCTCGAATCCCTGGTGGCTTAAAAGGTGCGCAGCGGCCAGTGGCGCGCACCCATGAACTCCACCATGAACTCCATACAACCAGCGTGCCTTTTATTGGCGGGTTCGGCGCGCCGCTCACCGATTGAGCGACCTTCGGCAGCCCACTGCGCAAAGCGTTAAAATCGCGCACCGCGTTCGATTTGTCAGCGACGCCTGGCGTCAACGCACCGTCCGTAAAAATTTACGAACGACCGTTCACAAATTTCCATTTTGCGCTAAACTGGCACGCAAGCCCTGATTCCACATGAAGGTCCTCGATTTACAGTGTCCGCATGGCCATCGGTTCGAAGGCTGGTTTGCTTCGGCTGATGACTTCGAGTCGCAGCAGTCCCGCAAGCTCGTCGAATGTCCGATCTGCGGTGCGAACGAAGTGAGCCGTCTGCCGTCGGCGCCCCGACTGAATCTGTCGGGAGCAACCGAAGCGAAAGTCCCTGCGGATACGGGAGAAATGCAGGCGCGCGTCATGCGTGCCTTGCGCGAGGTACTGGAAAAGACTGAGAACGTGGGCGACCGCTTCGCCGAGGAAGCACGGCGCATTCACTACAACGAAGCGCCTGCACGCAATATTCGCGGTGTCACGACACCGGAAGACGCGAAAGCTTTGGTCGAAGAAGGCATCGAAGTGATGCCGCTGCCGGTCCCGGCTGCCTTGAAGGAACCGCTGCAATAGCGCAGTGGCTCACTGGCGGCGGGCGGTTGCGGCCAGGAGACACGACGCATGAATCTGGACTATTCCCCTGCTGACGACGCGTTCCGCGCCGACATCCGCGCCTGGCTCGAAGCGAATCTGCCTCGCGAGCTGAGCGACAAAGTACTCAACCACAAGCGTCTGAACCGCGAAGACTTCGCGGGTTGGCACAAGCTGCTCGGCACGCGCGGCTGGTCTGTCATCGCATGGCCGAAAGAATACGGCGGCCCGGGCTGGGACGCGACCCAACGGCATATCTGGGACGAAGAGTGCGCGCGTATCGGTGCGCCGTCCGTGCTGCCGTTCGGCGTCTCGATGGTGGCACCGGTGCTGATGAAGTACGGCAATGAGGCGCAGAAACGCCACTATCTGCCGCGCATTCTCGACGGCACGGACTGGTGGTGTCAGGGCTATTCCGAACCAGGCTCCGGTTCCGATCTGGCCTCGCTGCGCACGCGTGCCGAGCGCGTTGGCGATCACTACGTGGTTAACGGTCAGAAAACCTGGACCACGCTCGGCCAGTACGCCGACATGATGTTCTGCCTCGTGCGCACCGATAGCGGCGCGAAAAAGCAGGAGGGCATCTCGTTCCTGCTGATCGACATGAAAACGCCCGGTATTACCGTGCGCCCGATCATCACGCTGGACGAAGACCACGAAGTCAACGAAGTCTTTTTCGAAGACGTGAAAGTGCCGGTCGATAACCTGGTCGGCGAAGAGAATCGTGGCTGGACCTATGCGAAGTACCTGCTCGGGCACGAGCGCACCGGTATTGCGCGCGTCGGGCAATCGAAGCGCGAACTCGTTTTCCTGAAGCGCCTCGCGCTGGATCAGAAGAAGAACGGTAAGCCGTTGCTGCAAGATCCTGTGTTCGCCGCGAAAGTCGCGAGTCTCGAGATCGAACTGATTGCGCTCGAAGTCACCGTGCAACGCGTGGTCGCCAATGAAACGGGCGGACGTGGGCCGGGTCCAGAAGCCTCGATGCTCAAGATCAAGGGCACGGAAGTGCAGCAGGCGTTGACCGAACTGATGTTCGAAGCGGTCGGGCCACTCGCCGCACCGTTTGACGTGCCCTTCCTCGAGGGCGACCGCGAGCATAGTCTCGCCGGTGACGATGACGCCGCGCCGCTGGCCGCGTACTACTTCAACTTCCGCAAGACGTCGATTTACGGCGGCTCGAACGAAATTCAAAAGAACATCATCGCGCAGATGATTCTCGGACTCTGAGGAGCGGCGCATGGACTTCACTTTCAACGACGAACAACAGCAATTTGCTGACGCGCTGCGCCGCTACCTTGATAAGAGCTACGGGTTCGAAGCGCGCCAGGCGATCGTGCAATCGGAAGCCGGTGTGTCGGACGCGCACTGGACAGCTTTTACCGAGCTGGGCTTGACCGCATTGCCGGTACCGGAAGCACAGGGTGGCTTCAACGGCAGCCCGATCGACATGCTGGTGGTCATGCAGGAGCTCGGGCGTGCTCTGGTGGTCGAGCCGTATTGGGCGACCGCGGTGGGCATCGAGGCGCTGCGGCTGGCTGGCGCCGGGCAGGGCGAAGACGCGTCGCTGCTCGAACGTGCGGCTCAGGGCGAGATCAAGCTGGCAGTGGCATTTCACGAGCCACACGCTCGCTACGATCTGTTCGAGGTCGACACGGTTGCGAACAGCCAGGGCAATCAGCAGACGTTGACCGGCACGAAATCGGTTGTGTTGCACGGTGCGCAAGCGGACTACTGGATTGTGCCGGCTCGGCTGAATGGCGAGATCGCGCTCTTTGTCGTTGCCGGCGACGCGGCCGGTGTCAAAGTCACTGACTACCGCACAATCGACGGCCAGCGCGCCGCGACACTCGAGTTCGATGGCACGCCTGCACGCCAGCTCACCGGCAAACATGCAGGTGCTGCTGCGCTCGAACACATCGCAGACTACGGCACCGTATTGCTGTGCGCGGAAGCGATTGGCGCGCTCGACGCATTGAACCATGCAACGGGCGAGTACACCAGGACGCGCCAGCAGTTCGGCCAGCCGATCGCGCGTTTCCAGGCGCTCCAGCATCGCATGGTCGAGATGTTGATTCACGCCGAGCAGGCGCGCTCGATTACTTATCTGGCGGCCGTGCGTTACGCCAGCGCAGACGCCGACGAACGTCGCCGTGCCGTCTCCGCAGCGAAGGCGCGGGTCGGCCAGGCCGCCCGTTTTGTCGGTCAGCAGGCGGTGCAGTTGCACGGCGGCATGGGCGTCACGAACGAGGTTGCCGCGGCGCATCTGTTCAAACGTCTTGCTATTATCGAAACCACATTGGGCGATGTCGATCACCATCTCGCGCGTTTCGCCGCGCTGCCCGGTTTTGTCTCGACCGAAGCCTGATCAGCAGGTCGAATCGGATAAGAAAGAGGTGTGCGATGGGTCTGAGTTACGAGGACATGGTAGTCGGCACGACTACGGAAATCGGCAAGCATACTTTCACGCGTGAAGAGATCGTCGAGTTCGCGGAGAAGTTCGATCCGCAGCCGTTTCACCTGGACGAGGCTGCGGCCGCTGCATCGCCGTTTCGCGGACTGGTTGCAAGCGGCTGGCATACCTGTTCGGTCATGATGGGCATGCTCGTGCGCAACGCAATCGCGGGTTCCACGTCGATGGGTTCACCCGGTATCGACGAGATCCGCTGGCTGAAGCCGGTGCGTGTAGGCGACACGATCACGATGATGAACGCGGTGCTCGACAAACGTGTTTCGGAAAGCAAGCCGGATCGCGGCATCGTTTCGACGCAGTGGGAAGGCATCAACCAGCACGGCGAAACCGTGATTACGGTGCGTTCGAAGGGGTTGTTCGGACTGCGCAATCCGGGCGCCGCGTCATGACGGGCGGCAGCGCGGTAGCCGCAGCAACGTTTGGAGACGCAGCGGCGTTGCGTGCGTTGATTGGCGCTGAACCGCTCGTTAGCGACTGGCTGACGGTCGATCAGGCAAGCGTCGATCGTTTCGCTGAGGCCACCGGCGATCATCAGTGGATTCACGTCGACCCCGAGCGGGCGCGGCGTGAGTCACCGTTTGGTGGTCCGGTCGCGCATGGGTTCATGACGCTATCGTTGATTCCGGCGTTGCTCGGCAAGACAGTGGCGCTTAAGCAGCGTATGGGCGTCAACTACGGATTGAATCGTGTGCGGTTCACGTCGCCCGTGCTGGTCGGTTCGCAGTTGCGCGCCCGGTTTGCAGTGGAATCCGTCACTGACGTCGACAACGCCGGTGTTCAGGTTGAGTGGAACGTGACGCTGGAGCGGCAGGGCAGTGAGCGGCCGGTCTGCGTCGCGGAGTTCATCACGCGGCACTATTTCTAACCGTTCATGACCGGCCGGTTGGCAAAAAAGCGCGAGTGGCAGTGATGCCGTCTCGCGCTTTTTTATTTTGATGCATCAACGGTTGGCAATGCCGTAATCACTGTCAATGTGAACGAGCGCCGATGCCATGGATCGTCGGTACAGCGGCTACCGCTTCGCGTACTGTGTCGCACCGAACAGCATCTCCTTAGCCTTGTCGTCCATGAGCGGCTTGCGGGCCGACGCCAGCACCTCAACACCGCGTATCACCGCCGGACGCGCGGCAATTTCTTCGTGCCACCGCTTCACATGCGGGAACGTATCCAGCTCGATGCCCTGGTTTTGCCACGAGCGCGTCCACGGAAATGCGGCGATGTCAGCGATCGTGTAGTCGTTGCCAGCCAGATATTGTGTCTTGCCCAGCTGTGTATCCATCACGCCATAGAGACGCCGCGTTTCGTTCGTGTAGCGATTGATTGCGTATTCGATCGGCTCGGGCGCGTAGATGCGGAAATGATGCGTTTGCCCGAGCATCGGACCGATGCCGCCCATCTGGAACATCAGCCACTGCAAGGTGGCATAGCGCGCGGCCGGATCAGTCGGCAGAAATTTGCCGGTTTTCTCCGCCAGATAAATCAGAATCGCGCCCGATTCGAATAGCGCGAACGGCTTGCCGTCGGCGTCTTCAGGACCTTCGGAATCGGTGATCGCCGGAATCTTGTTGTTCGGGCTAATCGCAAGAAACTCGGGTTTGAACTGGTCGCCCGCGCCGATATCGACGCCGTGCGCAGTGTACGCGAGGCCCGTTTCCTCGAGCATGATGTGAACCTTGTGGCCGTTTGGGGTTGCCCAGCTATAGACGTCGATCATCCTGGCTCCTTCGTTTCGTGAAAGCGGCGCCACAAAGGGCGCCGCTGTTGACGAAAATTAGAGCATAGATCGGCCAATGCTGCTGGCCGTGAACCCGCGCGCCGTCGGCTGCCGTCCCGACCCCGACCCAGACCTCAAACCCGCGTAATCGGCGTTTCCACTTGAGCCGCAGCACCTGCATCCATATAACGCGCCAGTTCGAGCTTTGCGATCGCGTTGCGGTGCACTTCGTCGGGGCCATCGGCGAAGCGCAATGTCCGCGCGTTGGCGTATGCATACGCCAACGGGAAATCGTCGCTGACGCCGCCGCCGCCGTGCGCCTGGATCGCCCAGTCGATCACCTGGCATGCCATATTCGGCGCGACCACCTTGATCATGGCGATCTCGCCACGCGCACCCTTGTTGCCGACCGTGTCCATCATGTAGGCGGTCTTCAGCGTCAGGAGGCGAGCCTGTTCGATCATGCAGCGCGCTTCGGCCATGCGCTCCTGCGTGACGCCCTGTGCGGAAACCGGCTTGCCAAAAGCGACACGTTGCATGGAACGTTTGGCCATGAGTTCGAGCGCGCGCTCGGCGAGACCGATCAGGCGCATGCAGTGGTGGATGCGTCCCGGTCCGAGGCGCCCCTGGGCGATTTCGAAGCCACGCCCTTCGCCTAGCAGCATGTTGGTCGCCGGCACGCGTACGTTTTCAAGCGTGATTTCCATGTGGCCGTGCGGCGCGTCGTCGTAGCCGAATACGGTGAGCGGGCGGTGCACGGTGATGCCTGTGGCATCGGCAGGAACCAGAATCATCGACTGCTGTGCATGACGTGGCGCCTCGGGATCGGTCTTGCCCATCACGATGTAGACCTTGCAGCGCGGGTCCCCCGCACCGGACGACCACCACTTGTGGCCGTTGATCACGTAGGTGTCGCCGTCGCGCACAATGCTCGTCTGGATATTGGTCGCGTCCGACGATGCTACCTCCGGTTCGGTCATCAGGAACGCCGAGCGGATCTGCCCTTGCAGTAGCGGTTCGAGCCATTCGCGCTTGTTGTCGTCGCTGCCGTAGCGCTCGATCGTTTCCATGTTGCCGGTGTCGGGCGCATTGCAATTGAACACTTCCGGCGCCCAGGGCACGCGGCCCATGATCTCGCAGAGCGGTGCGTATTCAAGATTTGTCAGGCCGGCGCCACGTACCGATTCAGGCAAAAACAGGTTCCACAAACCGGCGTCGCGTGCTTTCTGTTTCAGTTGTTCGATCAGTTCGGTCGGCAGCCATGCGTTGCCGTTCTGACGATTGCGGGCGATCTCGGCATAGAACGCCTGCTCGTTCGGATAGATGTGTTCGTCGAAGAAGGCGAGCAGTTTTTCGCGCAGCGCCTGCACCTTCGGGGTGTAATCGAAATTCATGTATGACCTCGCGGATGACAAATGACGTTTGTTCAGGAACGCAATCTGGTGCGCCGATTTGCTTAACGTACCTTCTGTGCGTAGCGCCAGGCGAGTTCGGCCATTGGCTTCGCACGACGGCCGGCATCGAGCGCCTGAGCGCTGGCCGCGGTGCCGTCGACTACACGCTTCATGATCCCTTGCAGGATCGCCGCGATGCGGAACATGTTGTACGCGAGATAGAAATTCCAGTCGCCGTGGATTTCGAAGCCCGTGCGCTTGCAATAGCGTTCGACGTACTGCGCTTCGTCGGGAATGCCGAGGGCCGCCCAGTCGAGGCCTGCAATGCCGCGGAATTGCGCCGGGTCGACGTGCCACGCCATGCAGTGATAGGCGAAGTCGGCGAGCGGGTCACCGAGCGTCGATAGTTCCCAGTCGAGTACGGCCAGTACGCGTGGTTCGGTGGGGTGAAAGATCAGATTGTCGAGCCGGTAGTCGCCATGCACGACCGAGGCGCGCTCGCTTGTTTCAGCCGGCATATGCTGCGGCAGCCATTCGATCAGGCGCTGCATCGCGTCGATCGATTCGGTTTCGGACGCGACGTACTGCTTGCTCCAACGACCGATCTGGCGTGCGAAGTAATTGCCCGGTTTGCCGTAATCGGCTAGACCGATTGCGGCGACGTCGACGCTATGCAGCGCGGCGATCACACGATTCATTTCGTCGTAAATCGCCGCGCGCTCCGCAGGCGCCATGCCGGGTAGAGACTGGTCCCACAGCACGCGGCCTTCGACGAACTCCATCACGTAAAACGCCCGGCCGATCACACTTTCGTCTTCGCACAAGGCGAGCATGTTCGCGACCGGCACGTCAGTGTCGGCGAGCGCATGCATCACGCGGTATTCGCGTTCGACCGCGTGCGCCGAGGGCAGTAACTTCGCGGCTGGCCCGGGTTTCGCGCGCATCACGTACGAGCGCGACGGCGTGACGAGTTTGAAGGTGGGATTCGACTGGCCGCCGGCGAATTGCTCAAGCGTGAGCGGTCCGGCAAATCCGTCGACATGCTGGGTTAGCCACGCAGCGAGCGCATCGCTGTCGAAGCGTTGCCGCTCGTTGACCGGACGCGTGCCCTCGAAGGCCGAGTAATCCGGTTTCTGTTCTGGTTCGCCGGTCTGTGTGGCTTGCACCATGTGTCTCCTCCAGTTCGGGTTCAGCTACGCTTGTATTGAATGAATTGTGCGTAGAGCATTTCCATCGTGGTGTTGCGAACGTCGCGATGGAGCGGCGACGGCGGTGAATAGTTGATCGCGCGCAGCACCCAGTCGCGTGGCTCGGCGCCGACGTCGAGCGCGTTGATGCAACCGGTGGCCTGTGCCAGATGGCCGAAGAAAGTGCGGCCGCCGGCGGTAAGCGCGTGCGAGAGAATCGCGCGATTCACGCCGCCATGCAGCACCAGCAGCACGGTGTCCCACGACGTGTCCGCGCGCAACGCCTCCACCGCGGGCAACACGCGGTCGAACAACGCGCCGATGGTTTCGCCGTCGAGAAAGCGCGTGCTTTCCGGCACGATGCCGTCGAACACACCGAGAAATGCCGCTTCGATATCCTGCGGCGGAATGTTGCTGAGCTTGCCGCCGCGAATTTCCTGCCATGCCGGCTCGATGTCGAGCGCGATCTGCTGACCGGTCTCGGCCAATACGCGTTGCGCGGTTTCGATCGTGCGCGGCAAGCCGCTCACGATCACCCGGTCGAACCGGACTCGCTGCTCGGCGAACACGCGGCCTGCCGCGCTGGCCTGTTCGCGGCCGTTCGCATTCAACGGCACCGTTTCCGGATCGATCGCGCGGCCGCTGTCGTCGAAGTAGGTCACGTCACCGTGACGCATCAGGAAGATGCGGCGGCGTTTGGGGAGTTGATAGTCAGGCATCGTCCCTTCGTTCGCTTATGTTTACTTGTAGACCGGAGCGCGTTTTTCGAGGAACGCTGAAATCCCTTCGAGACCGTCGCGATGGTGCAGTGAGGCGACGAAGCTGTCGCGTTCAGCGACCAGATGTTCAGCAAGCGGCTGTGCACCGGCCGCGCCGATGAGCCCCTTGATGCGCGCGACTGAATTCGGTGAAATCTTGCCGAGCTCGTCGGCCCAGGCGACAGCGGTGTCGCGCACGGCGCCGGTCTTCGCCAGTTTGTTGACGACGCCGAGATCGTGCAGACGCGAGGCGCC
The DNA here is from genome assembly GCF_902859805.1 of Paraburkholderia sediminicola. GTDB lineage: Bacteria > Pseudomonadota > Gammaproteobacteria > Burkholderiales > Burkholderiaceae > Paraburkholderia > Paraburkholderia sediminicola. Next base: position 455,423 of record NZ_CADIKC010000007.1, read on the forward strand.
GATCGGTTTGCCCTCGATCAACACTTCGGTCGCCAGTTGACGCGGCAAGGCTTGCGCGAGAAACCACGAGCCGCCGCCATCGGGCGTGAGACCGACGCGCGCATACGACATCACGAACTTGGCGTCTTCCGCTGCGACGATCAGGTCGCACGCGAGCGCAAGCGAAAACCCCGCGCCGGCTGCGGCGCCATCGACGGCGGCGATCACCGGCTTCGACGATAAACGCAGCGCCGAAATCCATTCGCCGAGCAGATCGATGCTCTCCGCCTGCACCGACGGATCTTTCGCGCGGTTTTCCAGCAGACGGTTCAGATTGCCGCCGGCACAAAAGAAATTGTCCGCGCCGGTAATCACGACGGCGCGGATCGACGGATCGCGCTCCACCGATTCGAGCGCTTCGATGCCCGCGGCATACATGTCCGGATGCAGCGCATTGCGGGCGCCGGGGTTCGACAGCGTGAGGACCAGCGTCGATTCGCTTTCGGTCGGGCGTGAGGTCAGCAGTTCGGCGCTCATTGTTGGGTCTCCGTTTGAGTGTCGGCAGCGTCGCGTTGCGTCAGCGACAGGCCAAGTTGCGCGCGCCGTGCAAGCCAGGGCGATGGGCGATAGCGTGGATCGCCGAGCACGCTGAAGATATTGCGCAAGATGGTGAGGATCGTTTTCGCGCCCAATGCATCGCCGAGTGCGAGCGGTCCGCGCGGGTAGCCGAGGCCTAGCGTCACTGCGAGGTCGATGTCCTCCGGCGTCGCGATCTGTTTTTGCGCGATGTCGCAGCCGATGTTGACGATGGTCGCCACGACGCGTTGCGCAACAAAGCCGGTCGAATCGCGTATTACGGTAACGGGAACGCCATCCGCGGCAAACAGGGCGTGCGCGGTGTCGCGTGCGGCGCGGCTGGTGGCGGGTGTCGTCATCAGCGTGCGGCGCTGCGCGGCGGCCAGCGGGAAGAGGGCGTCGATGGCGACAACGCGAGTTGCATCGAGTGCTTCGTCGACGGCAGCGGTGGTCGCGTCATGACCGAACGGTGTCACGATAATCAACGAGTCCGCTGCGGGCGTAGCGCCTTCGTCGAGCTTTACGCCGGCCTTGGCGATGAGTTGCACGACGGCTTTATGCGCCTTCGGATAGCGCTTGCTGACCCACACGCTGTGCGGCAGTTCGGTCGGCGCAGGCGCTTCGGCTGGCACTTGCTGCTTGCCGTCTTCATAGCGGTAAAAGCCTTCGCCCGTTTTGCGGCCAATCAGTCCGCCCGCGAGCCGCGTGCCTGTGATCGGCGAGGGCGTGAAGCGCGGTTCTTCATAGAACTGGTGATAGATCGACTCCATCACCGGATGCGACACGTCGAGCGCGGTCAGATCGAGCAGTTCGAACGGGCCGAGGCGAAAGCCCGCCTGCTCGCGCATGATGCGGTCGATGTCAGCGAAGCTCGCCACGCCTTCGCCCGCTACGCGCAGGCCCTCGGTATTCATGCCGCGACCGGCGTGATTGACGATGAAGCCGGGCATGTCTTTCGCGCGCACCGGCGTGTGGCCCATGCGGCGCGCGAGTTCCATCAGCGCGTCGCCGATGGCGGGATCGCTGCGCAGGCCGTCGATCACTTCGACGACCTTCATCAACGGAACCGGATTGAAGAAGTGATAACCGGCTACCCGCGACGGATTCGTGCAGCCCGCCGCGATCGCGGTAATCGACAACGACGACGTGTTCGACGCCAGCACGCATCGCCCGCTCACCACCGTTTCGAGTTCGCGAAAGAGCGCTTGCTTCACATCGAGCTTTTCGACGATCGCCTCGACGACCAGGTCGCAATCGGCCAGATCGCCGATAACTTGCGCGCCGCTCACGTTCGCCAGTGCGGCGAGCGAGCGGGCCTGATCGAGCTTGCCTTTGGCAGTCAATTTGGCGAAAGTCTCGGCAAGGTAGTCGCGCGCGGCGCCGATCGCAGCAGGGTTCGTGTCGTAGAGACGCACGGTGAGGCCCGCCAGCGCGGCAATCTGGGCGATGCCACGGCCCATTGCACCGGTTCCGACAATGCCGATAGTCTCGATGCTGAAATTGCGAGAGGTCATTGTGATGCTCGACTCCATGGTTATTTTAGAATAGCACGATCGTGCAATTTACTGGATGATTGATCGAAGTCCGCTGCGTTGATTTTGACGGGCGGTCTCAAACAACCCGAAGAAAGGAGACACCCGATGATCAAGCTGTGCGGTTTCGCGCTCTCTAACTATTACAACAAGGTGAAGTTCGTGCTCCTCGAACACGGCATTCCGTTCGAGGAAGTGTTCGTGCTGCCGAGCCAGGAAGAAACCGTGCTCGAGCATTCTCCGCTCGGCAAGGTGCCCTATATCCAGACCGAACACGGCGATCTGTGCGAATCGCAAGGCATCGTCGAGTATCTGGCCGCGCGTTTTCCTGACAAGGCAATTTTCTCCGCCGATCCTTGGGAAGCGGCCAAGGAGCGCGAATTGATCATGTTCGTGGATGTGCATCTCGAACTGACCGCGCGCAATCTCTACAAGGAAGCATTTTTCGGTGGCACCGTGACTGACGCGACCAAGGGGCGCGTCGAGAAGCTGCTTGCGCATCACATTGCCGGCTTCAAACGGATCGCAGAGTTCGGGCCGTACCTGCGCGGCGAGCGCTTCAGTGTCGCCGACACCGCGGGTTTTGTGAGCTTGCCGCTGGTGGGCATGGCGACGCAGACCATCTACGGCCGCGACTTTCTGCTCGACGCCGGCGTGGACTGGAAAAGCTATGTGAAGGCGATCAACGCCCGGCCGGCTGCGCAGCGCGTGACCGATGATCGCAAGGCATATATCGCGGCTTCGCGTCCGGCTTGAGGCATGGCGGTGTTGCGGTTGAAATGAATCCGGATGCGGGCGGGCAGCGCACGCGTAGGCCGCTGCGCGCGATGGCGAGGAACGTGGGTTCGTTCGCAGCATCGCGCGGGGCGTCCTAGAGCCGCGCCAGCCTGTCGAGCGCGGTGGTGAGGGTGGCTTCCTGCTTGGCAAAGCAGAAGCGCACCACGCCCGATTCATGCGCCTCGTGATAGAACGCCGAAACGGGAATTGCCGCGACACCGATCTCGCCGGTCAGCCATTGCGCAAATTCGGCTTCGGGCAAATCGCTGATCGCCGAATAGTCGACGCACTGAAAGTAGGTGCCCGTGCAAGGCAGCAGCCTGAAGCGTGAATTCGCGAGGCCGGCGCGGAAGTAGTCACGTTTCTTCTGATAAAACGCGGGGAGATCCAGATACGGTGCCGGATCCTTCATGTATTCCGCGAGGCCGACCTGCATCGGCGTGTTGACCGTGAATACGTTGAACTGGTGCACTTTGCGGAATTCAGCCGTGAGAGCAGCGGGCGCCGCCACGTAGCCGATCTTCCAGCCGGTGACGTGATAAGTCTTGCCGAAGCTCGACACCACGAAACTGCGCTGCGCCAGTTCCGGATAACGCGCGACGCTTTCGTGCGGCGCGCCGTCGTACACCATGTGTTCGTAGACTTCGTCGGACAGGATCAGCACGTTGGTGCCACGCACGATTTCTTCGAGCTTGCGCATGTCTTCCGCGCGCCAGACCGTTCCGGTCGGATTGTGCGGGGTGTTGATCAGCAGGAGCCGCGTTTTCGGCGTGATCGCGGCGGCGAGCTTGTCGAACGGAATCGCGTAGTCGGGCGCGTCGAGCGTGACGAATACCGGCTTGCCGCCGGCCAGTTCGATCGACGGCAGGTAGCTGTCGTAGGTCGGCTCGACTACGATCACTTCGTCGCCCGGATGCACGGTGCAGAGAATCGCGGTCAGCAGCGCCTGCGTGGCGCCTGCCGTCACGGTGATCTCGCTGGTGGCGTCGTAGCGGCGGCCGTACAGGTTCGCGATTTTGTCCGAGATTGCCTGACGCAGCGGGGCGGCGCCCGCCATCGGCGGATATTGGTTGTGGCCGTCGCGCATGGCGTTTGCGACCGCGTTGACAATGCGGGGATCGCAGCCGAAGTCGGGAAAGCCCTGGCCGAGGTTCACCGCGCCTTTTTCGGCGGCGAGCGCGCTCATCACGGTGAAAATCGTCGTGCCGACGTCCGGCAAGCGGGACGGAAACGAGGGACTCATGGGCGTGTCGTGCGGTGCATTCATGGCGCTGTCCGGAGCGTAGTCGAGTGAGTTGGCAAAAGACGTCGTTCGAAAAGGACGAAGCCTGATTGTAGGGAATCGGGGCCCTGCGTGCGCGCAGTTGGCCCGACGTTGGCCATCCGGCCAGGGGTCATACGGACGCTGGCTCGTCCGCGATTGCCACACAGGCGCTGACGAACGGCGCCGGCTGCGCAATCTGGAAACCGAAGTCACGCGCAATCCGCTTGGCCAGTTTCAACACCGCGCGGTCTTTCGACACCAGCCAGTCGGCCTGTGCGGCGTGCGCGAGTTCGAGGAATTTCTGGTCGTCGCGGTCTTTGCATTTCGGCAACGGCCTGGCATCTTCCGCCGGTGCAACGGGTTCGACCAACTGCGCGAGGCTTGCAACGACGGCAAGCGCCGCCGCCTTGTCCACATTGCGATGCACGAATTGCGGGTAGTCGAGCACGTAGGTGAGTTCGGCGAGGCAGCGCGCGTCGATCAGCGCGGCGAGCGCGCCACTTTCGAGCGCGGCGCGGATCGGCCGCGTGTGCGGATCGTCGAACACGAGAATATCGATCCACACATTGGAATCGAGGACGACGCGCAAAGCGCCGTGTGAGGCATGGGAACCGGGCATTCGTTACAATCTGGCTTTCGTCTTTGACCGCCAGGCACGGCGTGCCTGCAAGCCTCTATGATAATCGTTCTGTCGCCGGCGAAATCGCTCGACTACGAAACCCCTCCGCACGTCAAAAAGCACACGATCCCCGATTTCGTCGACGATGCGGCCGAATTGATCGGTGGATTGCGCCTTTTGTCGCCGCAGCAGATCGGTTCGTTGATGAGCATTTCCGACCAGCTCGCGCACCTCAATTTCCAACGGTACGCGGAATGGTCGCCCAGTTTCGGCACGCATAACGCCAAGCAGGCCGTGCTCGCGTTCAACGGCGATGTGTACGAAGGTTTCAATGCCAGGACGCTGTCTTCGGCCGATCTGGATTACGCGCAGAATCACGTGCGCGTGCTTTCCGGCCTGTACGGACTGCTGCGCCCGCTCGATCTGCTGCAACCGTATCGCCTCGAAATGGGAACGCGCTTTGCCAATACGCGGGGCAAGGATCTGTACGCGTTCTGGGGCGAACGGATCACGCAGGCGTTGAACGCGCAATTGAAGAAGCGCGCTGCCGCTTCGCGCGTGCTGGTCAACTGCGCGTCGGGTGAGTACTTCAAGTCGGTCAAACCCAAGGTGCTCGAAGCGCCGATCATCACACCGGTGTTCGAAGACTGGAAGGGCGGCCGCTACAAGATCATCAGCTTTCATGCAAAGCGCGCGCGCGGCCTGATGGCGCGCTACGCGGTCGAAAACCGTCTCGACAAACCCGAGCAACTGAAGGGCTTCAACGCCGAAGGCTACGCGTTCGACGCCGAAGCCTCGAACGATTCCACCTACGTATTCCGCCGCCGCATCGCTGACTAAGCGATTGCCGCGCACACAAGCAGGGAAGAACATCATGACGCTATCGATTACGAGCAACTTCGACGCGGGCGCGATCGAAGTGCTGGCCTGCGAAGACGCCGGCAACATCCGTTTGCGCGTGCGACCGGACAGTCACGCCGAATTCGCACAGTGGTTTTACTTCCGTTTGTCCGGCGCGGCCGGCGAGCGCTGCGTGATGACCTTCGAAAATGCTGCGGCGTGCGCTTTTGCCGAAGGCTGGCGCGACTACCAGGCAGTGGCAAGCTATGACCGTGTGAACTGGTTCCGTGTGCCGACTTCCTACGACGGTCGCGTGTTGACGATCGACCACACGCCGGATTTCGACCGCATTTACTACGCGTATTTCGAGCCGTATAGCGAGGAACGTCACTCGGAGTTTCTCGGTGCGATCCAGCAGATGCCGCAGGCCACGCTCACGGAGTTGGGCACGACCGTCGAAGGCCGGCCGATGTCGCTGCTGACGCTTGGTACTCCGCAAACCGGTGACACGCCCAGGAAGAAGATCTGGCTGATCGCGCGCCAGCATCCTGGCGAGACGATGGCCGAATGGTTCATCGAAGGTCTCGTCAAGCGTCTCGCGGGTTGGGGCGATTGGGCGGGCGATCCGGTGGCGCGCAAGCTTTACGATCACGCGGTGTTCTACATCGTGCCGAACATGAATCCGGACGGTAGCGTGCACGGCAATCTGCGCACTAACGCAATGGGCGCGAACCTGAACCGTGAGTGGATGGAGCCGGACGCCGCGCGCAGCCCCGAGGTGCTGGTGGTGCGTGATGCGATTCACGCGACCGGTTGCGACCTCTTTTTCGATATCCACGGCGACGAGGCGTTACCGTACGTGTTCGTGGCTGGTTCTGAGATGCTGCCGGGCTTCACTGAGCGACAGGGCGAGGAGCAGAAAGCGTTCATCGAAGCATTCAAGCATGCGAGCCCGGATTTCCAGGACAAGTACGGCTACGCCGCGAGCAAGTATCGTGAGGACGCGCTCAAGCTGGCTTCGAAGTACATCGGCAACGAATTCGGCTGTCTGTCGTTGACGCTGGAGATGCCGTTCAAGGACAACGCCAATCTGCCGGACGAGCGGGTGGGTTGGAATGGTGAACGTAGCGCGTCGCTGGGCGCCGCCATGCTGCAAGCTATTTTGCGACACGTGGAGACGTTCGCGTAACTGGACGCCGCATAGAAAAACGGGGCACACACTCTGGAAGTGTGTGCCCCGTTTTTTTTGCCGGATGCGAGCCCGCTCTGTGGTGCGGACCCGTTGACGCAGCCTTCGCTCCTGTCCGCTATTGAGTCTTTTTCGCTGTGGACTTCTTCGCGGTCGATTTGCTCGAAGACTTGCTGGAAGTTGCTCGCGAAGATTTTCCCGAGCTTGCCTTCGAGGACTTGCCGGTCGCTTTCTTCGTAGTTTTGCCGCCGGCGGAGTGCTTGCCCTTCACACTCTTATGCTTGCCCGAGGACGCTCGCGACCCCGTTGACCCGGCGCTGTGCGCTCGGGCTGGCGGCACTGGATCGTTCCAGCTGAACGCCAGCATCTGGGCGCCCACATAGCCGCAACGGAATTTGAGATCGGCTGGATCTCCGCCGCCGCTCTGGCGGATACCGAGGCCCTCGACGGTAACGATGTTGTCCACCTTGACGCGCTGCTTGCCCTCGTCGAACGAATCGTTCCAGGGCGTGACCGCCGCATGCGCGCTGTCGAAGGAGCTGGGTGGAAATTCGACATGGTCGAAGGCGGTCGATGTGCTCGCAACAAAATTGCCATGAGCAGCGCAGTCCGCGACTAGCGGGTCCGCATGCATGTCATTGACAAATTTGTTGACGAGATCGTTGTGCTGTTCGAGTTGATCGGCGTATGCGGGAGCAGTGCAAATGAGCGAGAGACTCGCTGCAAATGTTGCCAACCGGCCGACCAACCGCAGCAATCGGCGCGGTACGTTGGTGCGATCCATCTAGTTCGTTAGACGCTAATAAGACATGAGGCACGTAAGATGCCTGGCGAGAGGGATGAGTTCAATCCTGACACAAATATTTTGTTCTGTCGTGGTGCGTGGACTCAGGCGCTTTATGTGCCGGGATGGCAGGTCGTCTTCGATACGTGTTCGATGCCGCGCTCGTGTCAGGTGCGTGGCCCGCCCAATCGGTACCGACGCACATCATAAGTGGTAACCCACGCCGGACGGTAGACCGCGATCAATGCTGTCGACATGCCCGTGAACCAGGCTTCGCCTGTGGCGAGCAGAAGCACGCTGAACGCGTAGCCGACCGGCACCACGGTCATCGAACCGTCTGCGAGTGTGATGTGAACGCCGAGCGCCGCGGCCGCCGTCAGCGACACGGCAATGGCGGGTGAGACAAAACCCTGGCCGAAGATGAACATGAAGAGGTTACGCGGCAGCCAGGCGATGCTGGCGCGCTGGATCAGGGTCGAGATACCGACAGGCAACGCACCGAACACGAGGAAAGTCAGTGCAATGCCTTGCCAGGGGGCGTCGAAGACGACTGCGGCGAGACCGGTGACGATCGCCATGGCGATCAGCGCCAGCGCCCAGTCGAATAATGTGACGACCAGTGTGGCGCCGAGCAGATGCATGACAGTACCGTCGTCGAGCCACGCGTTGCTCGCCCACAGCACGGACACCGCAACGATGATCGCGAGCCAGACATGCTGGAGCGTGCCATCCTGAAGTCGTTTGAAAGGATTTTTCCACAGCGCGAGCGCAACCACTATCGCAGTGGCGATCCAGCCACCGACAGCGACCCAGAACGGAAGCGGTGTGTAGAGGAAACCCATGTATCTCATATTACTCGTTGGACGAGAAAAGGTGTGAGCGGATTCCATGCCAGCCGGCGCGAACGCTGCGAGGAAACGCGCGTTTCGATTCTGGCGTGCGCGCCGGCTGACGTTATGCCGGACCTTGCGTGACCTGTTCCGCCGTCAATCCCGCGGGCGCATCGCCGTATGGCGTGGTCGGTTCGGCCGCCATTGGCAGCGTGTCGGCCGTGTCGTTCGCGGGCAACGGATACTGGAAGCGGCGCAGTGTGCGACGCCGCAATGGCACCACCCCGGCTTGCCCCATTACCGGACGCACCTGAGCTCCGCCGTCGTTGCGCAGTACTTGCAAATGAGCCGACAGCCAACCGTTGTACAGCGCGACCGCGGCGGCGCGGTTAGGCGCTCCGAGTTGCTGAAAAATGCTGGTTAGATGGATCTTGACGGTGCCTTCACTGATGCCGAGCGTGCGCGCGATCATCTTGTTGGTGCTGCCCATGTGGACGCAGCGCATGATCTGCTCCTGGCGGGGTGACAGGCCGTTGGAAAGTTTGGCCCGGCGCGGTGGTGGGCTCTTTTCATCGAACGGCCGGATGGTGGCATCCGGCGGTAGCGGAGGATTGAGCGCCAACGCGCCGGGCGGCACATAGTGGCCGCCTAGCAGGACCATCTCGAAAGCGCGCACGATCAGGCATGGGGCGGTTTCGCGCGGAATGACGCCGAGCACACCTTCGTCCATGAGGTCCCGCACGACAGCTGGGGAGACCTCGTCGGTCAGCACTGCAATGCGCAGGTCCGGATAGTGGCTGAGCAGATGACGGGTGTCGTCAACTGACATCCAGTCCTGCTGCCAGTCGATCACGAGCAGGTCGGGCCGCAGACGCTTGAGCGTACGCTCAACCTGACGCCAATCCTGTGCTTCGTTAAAGCGCGCTAGCCGGTCGATTTGCCGCAGCAATGCTTTGAGTCCATCGCGTCGTTCCGCGTCTGAGTTGAGAATTGAGAATCGCATGCCATGTCTCCAGATGAATCGGGCGAGGTGACGCGATGCGTGCGGGCCGGCGAAGGTGCCGGGCGCATTGCGATGCACCACCGGCACTATGATGACAAATTCCCTTCGGTTTGACCCCCTGTCCAAAAGGCATAGGAGGAATGACATAAAAAAAGCCCCGCGCGTGGCGGGGCTCTCTGATGCAGACGGCGGCGCAATGACGCCGGTGCCGGTGGCTCAGTGGAAATGCGGTTGTGCGGGCTCCGCGTCCTCCGGCATTTCGGCGTGGACGATTTCGCCGAGCGGGTCCGCATAGAGCGGCACGCCGCAGTCATCGCAATATTCCGGCTCGAAGCGGCCCGAGTGACGGCGTACGTCTGTCACGCCGGTTTCCTTGAGCAATGCGACGATTTCTTCGAGCGGGTCGTCCGACGCTGCAGTCTCTTGCGGTTCTTCATCAATGCCGGGCTCGCCGTTCTCGCGGCCGTAAAGCGGCCATACGACGCCATAGATCACATCATTGCTGCCGCGGCGCGTGAAGCCGACGCGATATTCGTCGATACGGCGCTCGCCGAAGCCTGCGACAACCGCGCGCAATTCCTGCGGCGTTGCGCTGATGGTGTCGAACAGATAGCGCACGGCGGTGCGCACCGTGTGCGGGCGCACCCGTTCGTCGGCGTCGCGGCAGGCCGAATAATAGGCATCCGGCAGCAGACACTCGAACTCACATCCGGGCAGCACCAGCGACAGATTGGCGCCGCCTTGCGTTGCCCATTGTTCGAGGCATTGACCGCGCTCGATCCGGCTGCCGTTTTCTTCTTCCTGCCAGCGAAACGCCGGCTCGCCCACGGGCGCTGCGACCACCGCCAGCAGAAAGCGCGGGTCGGCCAGGATGGGTGAGGTTTCCGGCAGCTCGCCAAAATTGAGTTTGACGTTGCCACCCGCCATCGCTGCTTGCGCGAGTTGCTGGGCAATACGCCAGGTCTCGACGTGGTGACGCGGCAGTTGGTCGATGCTGTACAGGAACGGCACCATGGCCACACGCGTATTGGCCGCGAGCACGTGCGCTTGCAGGTGCGCGCGCAGCGCGTCGGCTGCGTCAACTTTGAGCGGGCCGGAAGGAATCATGTAGCGAGTCCAGGCCAGCACGGGCGCGGCAATCAGCAGCGCTTCATAAGGAGTGCCTTCATGGTCGACGATGAACGACTCGCTGTGCGTTTCCGCCATGTCGGCGAGTGCGCCGTAAGCATCAGGATGATTCTGCTGCAGATGATCCAGTGCGGCGTCCAGCGTAGTCTGGTTGGCGTTACGGACGATCTTGGTCAGCAGCGCATCGAGCTTCGCTTCCCAGAAGCGGTCTTCGGTGCGGCTGCCCGACGCGAAAAGCGCGAGCGAGAGACCGACAAGCTTGTCGGCATCGGGGGGGAGACGTTTGGCGATTCGCGAGCGCATAAATCCGGAAATTGGGAGGCACAGAACCTTATATTCTAGTCTTTTCTATGCCGCCATATTATTTGGCTGACTATGCCGGATGGATTGGGACGTTTCCACATTAAAAATAAGCCTGTTGCGGAGGGCATTGGATGCGTTGCGTGGCGTCCTGGCCGGATGATATAAGACATGCCCAGGGGCGTAGCTCGCCCCTATACTGACCACCGTCGGTGGGCGCCTGGCAAGCGTATGTCTATTCGTCGCTGTGGTCTGGCACAAGAGGAGATTCATAGTGAAATCGGACCAACTGATTGAGCGTCTCGCCGCTGTGTTCGCGTTGATCATATTGGTAGGTGGTTCGCTTCTGGTGCTTGCACCCTTTACGACAGCGCTGTTGTGGGGCGCCATTCTCAGTTATAGCTCGTGGGGCCTGTACCGGCGGCTCACTACGGCAGTCGGTGGGCGCCGAAAGCTCGCAGCGACGTTGATCGTGCTCATCATCCTGATTGTGGTGCTTGGTCCGTTCGTCTATGCCGGCTTTGCCTTTGGCGCGCACGTTCACGACATCGTCGCGTTGGTACAAAGGCTCTTCGAGGCTGGCTTGCCGGATTTGCCGCCGTGGGTCGGACGAATTCCGCTGGTTGGCTCGAACATCGAGGCGTTCTGGGCGAATGTAACGAGTAGCAACTCTGAACTGATCGCGCAAATGCGCGCGCTGGCGGCGCCGGCCGGCAAGTGGATTCTGGCGGCTGCGATTGCCGTTACGCACGGTCTGGGTTTGTTGGCACTGAGCATCGTGCTCGCGTTCTTCTTCTATACCGGAGGGGAGGGTGCGGCGGCCTGGCTGAGGGCAGGCATGCGCCGCATTGCCGGCGAACGTGCTGATTACTTGCTGGCGCTGGCGGGCAGTACGGTGAAGGGCGTGGTCTACGGGATTCTCGGCACGGCGCTCGTGCAAGGCATTCTTGCCGGCTTCGGTTGCTGGATTGCGGGCGTCCCGGCGCCGGCGCTGCTTGGGCTGGCGACGTTCTTCCTGTCGGTGATACCGGGCGGTCCGGTGGTCGTCTGGTTGCCTGCGGCGATCTGGCTGTATCACGGCGACTCAACTGGCTGGGCGATCTTTCTGGTTGTGTGGGGCGTGTTGGTCGTCGGCATGTCAGACAACGTCATCAAGCCGATCCTGATCGGCAAGAGTAGTGATATGCCGCTGATCCTGGTGATGCTGGGTATCCTGGGCGGTGCGTTTGCTTTTGGCTTCCTTGGTGTATTCATCGGCCCGACGTTGCTGGCGGTTGCCTATACCGTGCTGCACGATTGGACGATCGGCGCCCCGGCAGCGGACGCTCTGGCGCCCGACGTGAGAGCGCCAGTTGTTGATGAGCCCGGGCGCATAGAAAAGGCGCCTTGAAATAAATTCCAGATATGGCTTGCAAGGGGCGGTCGGGCTCGCTAGAATCTCGCTCTTTCGTGCTCCGGACACCGGGGCGCGGGAGGCGGGAGAGCCAGCAGTGGCAAGGCTTTGCGCGATGTGGGCGGGTTCAGAAAGTTGGAAAAACCTGTTGACGGCGTAGCGAAAGTTCTTCATAATCTCGTTTCTCTGCTGCTGATGCAGCGACGCAGAACGAAGCGGTGCCGGGTAGTTGAAGTGGGCGCGGGTTCG
>NZ_CADIKC010000008.1 GCF_902859805.1 Paraburkholderia sediminicola
TGGGTTGCTGCGCCAGTTTTTGCCCAAAGGAGCAGACCTGTCGAAGTTCTCGCAGCGCCAGCTTGATGCGATCGCGCTGAACCTGAATCGGCGACCTCGAAAAACGCTGGGTTGGCGCAGGCCCGGAGAAGCCTTCATTGAAAACTGCGCCAGGCAAGGGATTGTTATCGACCCGGCTGTTGCACTTGGTATTTGAAACCGCCCTACTTTTCTTTGCGGCAAGCAAAGAAAAGTAGGTGCCCCCCCGCACAGGGGGAACGCTAATAAACCACTAACAAAACAAGGAAAGGCCAAAGCCCCAAGAACAAGGAAAATGCCGCCGCAAAAGGCAAAAAAAGATCACCCGCTCAACACATCTCCAAACCCACCAACCCGAACCCCCACCCCCCGAATCGCCTCAGCAACCCGAGGCGACAACAGCGCCTGCAACTCCTCGGCGTGCCGATAATCCCTCATCCCATGACTCAAAACCCGATCACCCGCAAACGCCGGATGACAATAAATCTCCCCCACCCCATGCGGCAAATCGGCAAGCGCAGCAAGCCACGCCCCCTCATCCATCCGCCCACTATTAGCAATCCCAACAACATAATCGTTGTGCACGACCCCAGCCCGATCCAACCTCGCCCGCACCCATGAAATCCACGGCCGCAACCACAGCGGCGCGCCAACCTCGAACGGCAAGCGCATGGCCCGCATCCCGTACTCGCGGCCAATCTCCAGAATCAAACCAAGCACCGTCGGATGCAAATGAAAATGCTTGTGCGTGTTGACGTGGTCGAGCGTCAACCCCGTCCTTGCAAAAGCGTCGAACTGCGCGCGAATCTCTCGCGCCAGCTGTTTGCGAACGTGCGGCAAAAAGAAAAACCGCACCCCGTCGCGCACCATGTTGTCGCCAAAGCGGCCATGCTCGTCGAGCAATGCGGCAATCCCCGCGCGCGGCGTAACCGCGTCGCCGTCAGCCAGCACCAGATGCAGACCGACCCGCAGCCCCGGGAGTTCGCGGGCACGCGCCACCGCATCGGCCGCGGCGGGCGCGCCGATCATCAGGCTAGCGGCCGTCAGCACGCCGTGCCGGTGCGCCTGCTCGACCGCCAGATTCACCCGCGGATGCAGCCCGAAATCGTCTGCAGTGACGATCAGGCCGCGTGGCTCAGCCGCCATCCGAAGTCTCCATGACATCCATCACACCCAATGCCTGCGCGCGCGTCGTCGACGCGGAGGCCTCGACCGGCACGCGTGCGCCGCGCCAAACCACATGCGAGCCGAACGCGCCCGCGAGCCATTGCAATGCCAGCAAGGTATCGCGCAAAGGCACGAGCGGCAAGTCGCGCCAGAACGTACGTTCGTGACGCGCGGAACGCAGATGCATCAGCATGCGCGCGGCAAAACCGGCCGCCGTGGCGACGCCGCCCACCAACGCCGCCCACAGATGCACGCCGCCGGACGCACCGTTTGCGAAACTGCCGGTGAGCCACGCGCCGGCCAGGAGCCACGGGGTCGGAAATGTGATGAACAGAAAGGCAAAGCCAAGCGGGTTCACCGAGCGGATCGTACGCAGCCAACGCGTCTCACGCTGCCACAGGGCGGAAAAAGTCGGCTCGATAACGTCCGTCGCCACCATCACGCGTGAAAGCACCGTACTAAGCCCAAGCGCACGCACGTGTTCGGCCAGCCAGTAATCATCCGCGAGGCAGTTTTTCAGCGCGTCGAAACCGCCAATGCGCTCGAGCGTCGCGCGGCGTAAGGCCAGCGTCGCACCGAAACCGAAGCGGCGCGACCCGGCTGCATGCGCGACACGTACCGACGGCGCGAACCACTCGTTGATAAATAGCGCGCCGACCCGCGGCCAGAAACCGCCGACGCCTTGCGCTACGTAGAGACAGGTCACCACGCCCACGCGCGGATCGGCGAGCGGCGCCGCCACAGTATCGAGATAGTCGGCTTCGACGGCAATGTCGCTGTCCGCGATCACGATCACGTCATGGCGCGCGCGCTCCGCCATGTTGATCAGATTGCTGACCTTGAGATTGCTGCCGTGCACGCGCGTATCGATGGCGAGCTCGATGTCGTGCATCGGATAGGCGGCCTGCAAACGGCGCACCACGGCGATGGCGGGATCGTCCGGCGACGAGACCCCGAGTACGAGCTGGAAATGCCCGTGGCGCTGGTCGCAGAACGTTCTGAGGTTTTCGTAGAGACGTGGCTCGGCGCCGCACAGCGGCTTGAGCACGCTGACGCCGACATTCGTGAAAGGAGGCAGGGAATCCGAAGCCTGGGCAGCAGCCGGGACGCTAGCAGCCTTCGCGCGCGCGCCGCGGCGCACCGCGAAGAACGGCATCGCCACCGCGGCCAGCATCGCATAAAGCGAGGCCGAGACGCAGCCCGATAACAGGATCCATTGGCATACAGTCAATGCGTGCGCCGCCATCGCCTGTTGCCGTCAGTGCCCGGCGAGCACGAACGGTTTGCCGGTAAAGCGTAGATGAAGAACGACGAACCAGCGCCGCGGACAGTCCACTTCAATCAACACGGGCCGGCCGGCAGACGTAGCGTACTGGCCCCGAATGGCGAGATTGAAAGCGGCCTGCGCGAATTGGCGCATCACCATGACGCCGCTTACGATCAGCGCGAGCGCAAGTGCCTGGAACTCTGTGGAACTGAAAACCTGCTGCGAAACCGGCAGAACCAGCAGTGCCAGCAAGGCGAGCACTTCGGTACCCATGGCCGTGAGCGAAGCCGCCATCAGATGGGCTCGCAGCATGTCGGTGGTGACTGGCTTCATGGCGTGGTCTCGTGACCTGAAGGAATGCGCGGCATCATGCAGTAACGCGATTCGCCGGCACATGCGCCGGTAGAACGCGCCACCAGAGGCGTCAACCGTACATTCCATCGATGTGCTTACGATTAAGTTGCGATGATCTGACAACATGACGTAGTTTCGCGCGCCGATTGTCGGCCACGCGACAGTAACCTGCTGAGGGGCGATAGTAGCGATTCAAGCTGAAGGAAACCTTAAGGAAGAAAGAGGTATAAAGCGTCCAATGAACAGGATCGTTACACTTCGGATGTGTGACTCGGCGCTTGCTTAAAAACTGTCGCCGCTATGCAATCGACATCAAATGGAATCTCTCCCCATGCGCGTACTCCTCGTAGAAGACGACGACCTGATCGGCTGCGGCATTGAAGCGGGACTGCGTCAAGCCGGTTTCACGGTCGATTGGGCCCGTGACGGCCACAAGGCCAGTCTCGCCCTCGACACCACCGCCTATGCGCTGGTCCTGCTCGATCTGGGCTTGCCAAGGGTGTCGGGCATGGAACTGTTGAAACGGCTGCGCGACGCCGGCAAGGACGTGCCGGTGCTTGTGCTGACCGCCAAGGGCACAGTGGTGGACCGCGTCGGCGGCCTCGAAGCGGGCGCTGACGACTACCTCGGCAAACCGTTCGACCTGACCGAACTGATTGCCCGTTGCCGGGCCCTGCTGCGCCGCGCGCAGGGGCGTAGCGTCGAGGTCATCCGCTACCAGGATCTGACGGTCAATCCCACCGCGCAAACCGTCGAAATCGGCAATACGCGCGTGCCCCTCACCTCGCGCGAATGGGCCATCCTGATGCAGTTGCTGACCAATCAGGGCATCCCCCAGTCGCGCTCGCGCCTCGAAGAGAGTTTGTATGGATGGCAGGAGGAAATCGAAAGCAACGCGATCGAGGTCCATGTGTCCAACCTGCGCAAAAAACTCGGCGCCAAGCTGATCAGAACCGTGCGTAATATCGGCTACGTGGTGGAGAAAGCGTGATGTCGGCATCGATACGCCGCCGTCTGATGCTGCTGGTGCTGGCCAGCATCGCGCTGATCTGGGGCATCGCGCTGATCACGAGCTATCGTCAGGCCACACGCGAGGTCGGCGAATGGGAAGAAGCACGTCTTGCGGAACTCGCGCAAATCCTCGCGCTGCTCGACGAGCGCAATCTGACCACGCTGGCCAATGCGCGCATCGATGTGCGCGAAGAAGAAAAAGGCGGTGAACCCGGCGCGAACGATAGCGACGACGACGATTCCCTGCCGCGCGACGCGCTGTTTCAGGTGCGCAGCGCGAACGGCGAGGTGCTGGCGGGCAGCCCGCAATTGCGCGCGCTGCACGCATGGGATTTACCGGTGCCGACCTCAAGCGGCGCGCAAAACATGACGCTAGGTGGCCAGATATGGCACACGTTCACCTTGCGCGATACTACGCTCGGCCACACGGTGCGCGTGTTCGAACCGGCCAATACCCGCAGCGATCTCGTGAGCGGTGTCGCGAGCCGGATCGCCCGCCCTACGCTGATCGCGCTCCCGGTGCTGGCGCTGCTGGTATGGTTCAGCATCGGCTGGAGCCTGGTGCCGCTCAAGGTCCTCTCCGGCGCCATTCGCGCGCGCGATATCAACCGGCTGGAACCTGTCGATATCGGCCGCGCGCCGACCGAGGTGCGCCCGCTCGTCGACGCAATCAATCTGGTGCTGTCGCGCTTGCGGCACTCGATCGAACGCGAGCGCGCGTTCACCGCCGACGCGGCGCATGAACTGAAAACGCCGCTTGCCGCCATCAAGGTGCAGGCGCAAGTCGCACTGGCCGAACCGGACACGGCGCTACAGCGGGTGGCGATGCAACGCGTGGTGCAAGGCGTCGATCGCAGCGCGCGGCTCGCGGAGCAGTTGCTGCTGCTCGCGCGCCTGGATGCGCACGAAACGCTCGCCACGTCGCCGCTCAGGCCCGCGACCGTGGCGAAAGACGCGCTGCTCGCCAACGAGCCCAACGCGCAGCAAAAGGACATTCGCGTAACGCTCACCGGCGACATGCGCGCCGAGATCAATGCCGAGCCCGTACTGATGGGCATCCTGCTCGACAATCTGCTCGATAACGCGATCAAGTATGGACACGCAGGCGGCAGCATCGAAGTCGCCGTGCGGTATGACGCCGGCCGGGTGCACATCACCGTGCGCGACGACGGCCCCGGCGTCGCGCCCAGCGATCTCGACCGCCTGACCCACCGGTTTTTCCGCGCCACCGGCAACCAGGCCACCGGTAGCGGACTGGGCCTTTCGATCGTCGCGCGGATCGCGGAGCATTTCGGTGCGAGCCTGCGCGTCGGCGCGGGCGTCGGCGAGCAGGGCCTCGCAGTGGAAGTGTCGTTTCCTGCTTATGCGGGCGCGGAAGAATGAAGGCGTTGCACTAACGCTGACTGGCTTCGCCCACAACCGCACGCCCTGCCGTTTCGGCCCGCTTCGGTTCGCGATTGCCCGACTCGGCAAACTGCCACGCAATAAGTCCGGGCACGAAGATCAGCAGATCGCGAATGCGCCGCGCACCGGCGAGCGCAAGACAGGTGGAAGGATCGAGACCCAGCGCGCCGCCGATCAGAATGAAACCGCCCTCCTGCACGCCCAGACCGCCCGGCACGAAGAACGCCGCACTGCTGATCGCCTGGATCAGCGATTCGATTACGACCGCCTCGATCAGCGTGACGTGCACGCCGAGAAAATACAGCGCGAGCCAGATTTCGAGCGACGTCAGGAAGCACTGCAGCGGTTGCCAGAAGAACAGGTAGCGCAGCACCACGCCGCGCCGGCGCCAGATCAGCTTGATGGCCTGGTCGATCTGCGCCGATTGGCCGACGAGCGCGGCGAGCTTGCCGCTTGTCATACGATTGAGCACACGTGTGATGCGCTCGAACGGGCTGGCATGCTGCACGAGTGCGAACAGCACCAGGAGCGGAGTGAGCACCACTACGCCCCACGCCAGTTGCCCGGCGAGCCGCAGCGTGTCGGAGTGCGCATGCGCGAACAGAAAACCGATGCCGACCATGGTGAACAGCAACTGGCTGATCACCGTGAGCTGCATATCGACGATGATGCTGCCGACCGCCGTGGAGGGCCGCACGCCCCAGCGCCTGAGCATCCGGAACGACACCACCTCGCCGCCGATACGCGCCACCGGCAACATGCAATTGACGGATTCGCGCACCCAGACCAGATGCAGCATATTGGCAATACTGGGCCGGTTCGCGCCGCGAATCAGCGAGCGCCAGTCGCAGGCATTGGCGATCATCGGCAGCACGTGCGCGAGCGCCGCGAGAACGAGGCCTGCGCCCGCCGCGCGCAGTGCGCCAAGCACGGCGCCGGGATTGCCCTGCCAGACCAGCCACAGCGACACCAGCAAGCCGGCAAGCGCGGCAAAGCGGCCGAGATGCTTCATCATGCGGCCACCCTTTGCGCGTGCTTCAGGCACGCTGCATCGTCCTCGCCATGCCCTTCCGAATACCCGCGCATCATTGCTTACCCAGCCTGCTGTTCATCCGTCATTCCGTCCTGCGCCACCGACAGCAGGCCGTCGCCATCCACCTTGAAACTGAAACCGCGCCAGATCACGCGCGAGGACCAGAAGCTCGCCACGAAAATCGAAAACGATACGATATCCCATAACGGCAATAGCCACAGGTCACGATGCGCCTGCTGCAGTGCACGATCGGACACCAGTTTCAGGACGAGCCGGACGCAGACGGCGACCAGCGCCAGCGACCACGCCCACCATGCGCCACCCGAGAACGCGGTGGCGAGCAACGCAAAGGCAAGCGGAAAAATCAGCACCGAACCGAGATGGCCGAGCGGATCGATGCTGCGGATCGTGCGGCTCCAGCGCAGTTCATGCGCGATCAGTTTCGTCGCGCTGTTTTCAACGCAGGCATGCGAGATCGTGAACGGTGGAATGACCACTTTCTCGCCGATCATGCGCACGGCCTCGCCGATCGCATGATCCTCGGCCAGGTGCTGCACGAACGGCGTGAAGCCGCCAATTTTTTCCAGCGTATCGCGCCGCATCGCGATGCTCTGTCCAAAGCAGGGGCGCGCGAGGCCGAGCGCAAGCCCCGTCACCACGCCGGGCAGGAACTGATAGTTGGTCGCCTTGGCCGACAGTCTCGGCCAGAACCCGGGATCCGGCGCACCGCGATACACGCAGGTGACGAGACCGACGCCAGGCTTCTGCAATTCGCCGACTACATTGCGCAGATAATCGGGCCCGACGCTTACGTCGCTGTCGGCGAATACCAGCACGTCGTGCCGGGCCTGCGGGAGCATATTGAGGATGTTGCTGATCTTGCGGTTCGGACCGTACAGCCGTGCGTCTGCGACCACGGTGATGTCCGCCTCCGGATGCAGCCGCCGCAGATCGTCGACGGCTTGCAATGCGGGGTCAGCCGAATCGTGCACGCCGAACAGGAATTGCACAGGACCTGGATAGTCCTGCTGACAGAAGCTCGAGAGATTGGTGAGCAACGCCCACTCGTTGCCGTGCAGCGGCTTGACGATCGTGACCGGCGGAAAGCTGGTCGGCTCGGACACCGCTCGCGCGAAGAACCGGCCGATCAGGGCACCCGCCAACACGGTGTAGGCGATGCCGAAAACCGCCCCCGCCGCACACGCATAGGCCAGCGTGACGGCGAGCAGATGCACGGCGCTCACGCCTCGTGGGCGCGCAGGAAGCGGAAGAATTCGACGCCTTCACGCAGGCGCCGTTTCATCATGTCCCAGCTCGTGAGCATCTCGCGCAGAATTTCCCAGATCTTCGACGGACGGAAATAGAAGCGCTTGTAGAAGTTTTCGAGCTGGTGGTAAATCTCGTCACGCGACAGATGCGGATAGCCGATTGCCGCGAGCTGCACGCCCGATTTGCTGACGAGGTTGATGACCTTGTTCTCTTCCAGCCAACCGTTCTCGACCGCCTGGTTGTAGAGCGTCGTGCCCGGATACGGCGCCGCGAGCGACACCTGAATCGTATGCGGATTGATTTCCTTGGCGTACTTGATGGTCTTCTGGATCGTGTCCTGCGTCTCGCCGGGCAGGCCGAGAATAAACGTGCCGTGAATCTTGATGCCGAGCTTGCGGCAATCTTCGCTGAAGCGGCGCGCAATGTCGGTGCGCAGGCCCTTCTTGATGTTCAGCAGAATCTGGTCGTCGCCCGATTCATAGCCGACCAAGAGCAGGCGCAGGCCGTTTTCCTTCATGATCTTCAGCGTTGCGTACGGCACGTTCGCCTTCGCATTGCACGACCACGTCACACCCAGTTTGCCGAGACCGCGGGCGATTTCCTCGACGCGCGGCTTGAAGTCGGTGAAGGTGTCGTCGTCGAACATGATCTCCTTGACTTCAGGCATGTTGTCGCGAATCCACTTCACTTCTTCGAGCACGTTCTCAGTCGAACGCGTGCGATAGCGATGCCCGCCCACCGTTTGCGGCCACAGGCAGAATGTGCATTTCGAACGGCAGCCGCGGCCCGTGTAAATCGACACGTACGGGTGCTTCAGATAGCCGATGAAATAGTTGTCGATCTTCAGATCGCGCTTGTACACGGGCGCGACGAACGGCAGCTCGTCCATGTTCTCCAGGATCGGGCGTGCTTCGTTGTGCTCGATCGAACCGTCTGCCGCGCGATAGCTCAGACCTTTGATGCCGGCAAACGGTTTGCCTTCGGCAACTTCCTGGCAGGTGAAGTCGAATTCTTCACGGCAGACGAAATCGATCGCCTCGCTCGCGGTCAGCGAATTGTGCGGATCGACCGCGACCTTCGCGCCGACCATGCCGATCAGCACCGAAGGCTTGCGCTTCTTCAGGTCTTCGGCAAACAGTGCGTCGGTGGGAAAAGACGGTGTGCTGGTGTGAATCACCACCAGATCATATTGCTGTGCTATGTCGAGCGACGCCTCGACGGACAAGCCGTCGGCGGGGGCATCGAGTACGCGGCTATCGGGGACGAGCGCGGCGGGCTGTGCGAGCCACGTCGGATACCAGAACGAGCGAACTTCACGCTTGGCCTGATAGCGCGAACCCGCGCCACCATCGAAGCCGTCATACGACGGCGCTTGCAAGAAGAGGGTTTTCATGAATGCTCCAGCAAGCCTTAGATCGGCGCTTTCAGTTTTCTATCGGAAAACTATCGGAACTATTGCCCGCGGGGATACGGGTGGTCGCGCAGATAGTACGGAGCAAAGCTGAAGGAAACCTTAAGAAAAATACTCCCGGCCCGCCCGCCCACGTCCGCCATAGCGTCCAATCTGCTTTGATTGTGAGTTTTTATTCGTTCAGTTCGGCATGCGCATTGACTACATTGACCGGTCACAACTAAACGACCATCACAGGACCAGTCAATGAACATCCCGCGGGGCACGGCGCGCTTTTCGCTTTCTTCGATTTCCTCACACCCGCGGCATGCGAAACGTCTGCAAGCCGGCCTGAGCGCGTTGCTGATCGCGGCAACGGCCACGCTCGCCCTCCTTGCACCGGGTGTCGCGCGCGCCGCGCCGCCTGCCGAACTGAAACTCGACTACGCCTACTATTCACCGGAAAGCCTCGTCATCAAGCGCAACGGCTGGCTCGAGCAGGAACTCGCGCCGCAGCACACCGAGGTCAAATGGGTGCTGAGCCTCGGCAGCAATCGCGCGCTCGAGTATCTTAATAGCGGCGCGATCGACATTGGTTCGACGGCGGGTCTGGCCGCCGTGCTCGCCAAAGCCAATGGCAATCCGATTCGCGCCGTGTACGTTTTCTCGCGCCCGGAATGGACCGCGCTGGTGGTGCGCAAGGATTCGCCGATCAAAACCCTCGCGGACCTGAAGGGCAAGAAGATCGCCGCGACCAAGGGCACGGACCCGTTCCTCTTCACGCTGCGCGCACTGCACACCGCAGGCATCTCGCGCGACGACGTGGAGATCGTCAATCTTCAGCACCCGGACGGGCGCACCGCACTCGCCAATGGCCAGGTGGACGCCTGGGCCGGCCTCGATCCGCACATGGCCGCCGCACAAATCGACGATGGCGCGAAGCTGCTGTATCGCAACGTCGACTTCAATACGTGGGGCTTGCTCGACGCCCGCGAGGATTTCATTCGCGACCATCCCGAGACGCTCGCGCAGGTGCTCAAGGTGTACGAGAAAGCGCGCCTGTGGATCGCCGCGCATCCGGACGAAACCGCGAAGATCATCTCGGAAGAATCGAAGTTGTCGCTGCCGGTCGCCAGACTGCAACTGAGCCGCAACGATTTCAGCCATCCGCAGCCGGGCACGCAGCAACTGGCCGCGCTCAAAGCAGCCGCGCCGATTCTCACGCAGGAGCAACTGGTGAAGCCGGGCACCGACCTGAATCAGATCATCGACGCCTTGATCGACGCGAAGACCGCGCAGCCTGTTATCGCCGCGAACAGCGGTCAGTGAGCCGGCGCGCCCGTTGCTCTCGAGAACCCTCCGACCGACTCCCATGGCTACTGACGAATCGCTCGGACTTCAGCACCGATCGCACACAGCGGATGAACGCTCGGTGCATCGCGCGCTGCAAGCCGCCGATGCACCGCGGGTCGCACCGCGGCCGCGCGACCCGCTCAGGCGCTGGCGCATTGCCGGCTTGATCCTGCCGCTTGCCTTTCTCGCCGCGATCGAAGTGCTGGTGCGTGCTTCTGTATTGCCGGCGCACCTCGTGCCGGCGCCGAGCACGATTGCTGAAACGCTGTGGCAACTGGGCGGCGAGCGGCTGGCCCGCCACATCGGCGCCAGCTCGATGCGCGTACTCGCGGGTTTCGGCATCGGCTCCGCACTCGCTCTTCTGCTCGGTGCGGCAATGGGTTTGAGCCGCCGCCTCGACGCCCTTCTCGACCCTGCGTTTCAGGCACTGCGCGCGATTCCCTCGCTCGCCTGGGTGCCGATCCTGCTGCTGTGGATGGGCATCGACGAAGCGCCGAAAATCACGCTCGTTGCCATCGGCGCGTTTTTTCCGGTGCAATTGAGCGTCGTGGCCGGCATACGAGGCGTCGACAGAAAACTGATCGAACTCGGCGAAGTCAACCGGTTAAGTCCACGGGCGCAATTTACGCGCATCCTGTTACCCGCGTCATTGCCGCAGATCTTCACCGGACTGCGCACGGGCTTGAGTCTCGCGTGGATGTTCATGGTCGCCGCCGAACTGATTGCCGCCACCCGCGGCCTCGGTTATCTGCTGAGCGATGGCCGGGAAACCGGCCGGCCCGATCTCGTGTTCGGCGCCATTCTGTTGCTCGCACTGCTCGGCAAGCTCAGCGACAGTATTCTTAAAACGATCGAAGCGCGCGTGCTGTCATGGCGCGATACCGCGAATGACCCATCTTCCTCGCGAGGTGCGCGTTGAACGCGGCAGATCTTTCAAGTCAGGCGCCCCTGCTCCAGGTTCGTGCCGTGAGCAAGCGCTACGAAGCGCGCACGGTACTCGAACGCGTGACGTTCGGTATCGGGCGCGGGGAGATTGTCAGTCTGGTCGGCCCGAGCGGGTGCGGTAAGAGCACGCTGCTGCGCGTGCTGGCGGGCCTCGATCGCGACTTCGAGGGAGATATCTTGCTCGACGGGCTGGCACAACTTGGCCCGTCACCGCGACTCGGCGTGATCTTTCAGGAGCCCCGGCTGCTGCCGTGGCTGAGCGTGGCTGACAATATCGCGTTCTCCGCGGGTCCACGGCGAGGCGCGGACCCGCGTGTGGGCCAACTGCTCGATGAGGTTGGTTTGGCCGGCACCGGCGCGGCGTTGCCCAAACAGCTTTCGGGGGGCATGGCGCAACGCGTGGCGCTCGCGCGTGGCCTCTTCTCCCAGCCCGACCTGTTGCTGCTCGACGAGCCGTTCAGCGCCGTCGACGCGATGACCCGCATGCGTCTGCAGGACCTCTTGCTGTCTCTGACGCGCGCGCATGGCACGGCGGCGCTGATCGTCACGCATGATCTGGATGAGGCGCTGTATCTGTCCGATCGCGTTCTGCTGCTCAACACGGCGGGCCAGCGTGGCGCCGGACGACTGGTGCGCGACATCGACGTTGCCGCACGGCATCCGCGTGACCGGCGCGACAGGGCGCTCGCCGGCGTGCGAAATGAATTGCTCGATGGGATGGGTGAGACGCGGAACGCCTACGCGTAACCCGGCTCGCGTTTTGCGTGAAAAGCGCGAGCCAATCGCGCCTGAGCGCGAAAAACCACTCCCGGTCCGCCCACTTGCGCACGCGGACCGGGCACTGCTCTTACACCGGCTTGATATCCGCCGCCTGCTTGCCCTTCGGTCCCTGCTTGATTTCGAAGCTGACCTTCTGGTTTTCCTGCAGCGATTTGAACCCTTCGCTGCGAATTTCCGAGAAATGGGCAAACAGATCCTCGCCACCGTCGTCCGGTGTGATAAAGCCAAAGCCCTTTGCGTCATTGAACCACTTCACTGTACCGGTTGGCATGTCGATTCCTCGTTTGCACCTTGGTTGATTGGGTTGCATTCACCGGCTTGCGCCGGTTCATGCCACTGCTGCTTGACTTTACGCCAGTTTGCGCGACGTCGCTCGCGTAACCCTTGGGTAGCCCTCGGGTAGCCCGCAGGTAGTCCTCATGCAGCCATTTCTAGGCCGCGGCAATCGAGGTAGCAAAGCCCGTGCCGCCCGCCGTCCACGGGCTCGGCGCCGATGCGATTGCGCGCAATCAGATAAGATGATTGGTATCGGCAGTCCATCCTTGGCCGCGCAGCGTCAGCCCAATGCATCACGACCGCACGACCTATCGTTCTCCCCACTTACAGGAACCCAGCATGGCCACCTCGAGCTATACCGACACCCGTCTTCTGATCAACGGCGAATGGTGCGACGCAGCCAGCGGCAAAACCCTCGACGTCATCAACCCCGCCACCGGTACGGCCATCGGCAAGGTGGCTCATGCCGGCATCCCTGATCTGGATCGCGCGCTGGCCGCCGCACAACGCGGTTTCGAAGCCTGGCGCAAGATTCCGGCCAACGAACGCGCCACCACCATGCGCAAGGCCGCGGCGCTCGTGCGTGAACGTGCTTCCGACATCGCCCGCCTGATGGTGCAGGAACAGGGCAAACCGTTTGCCGAGGCGCGTATCGAAATGCTGTCCGCAGCGGACATCATCGAATGGTTCGCCGACGAAGGCCGCCGCGTCTACGGCCGGGTCGTGCCGCCGCGCAATCTCGCGGTGCAGCAAACCGTGCTCAAGGAGCCGATCGGCCCGGTCGCGGCCTTCACGCCGTGGAATTTCCCGGTCAATCAGGTTGTGCGCAAGCTGAGCGCGGCGCTCGCGAGCGGCTGCTCGTTCCTCGTCAAGGCGCCGGAAGAAACCCCGGCGTCGCCGGCGGCGCTGCTGCAGGCGTTCGTTGAAGCCGGCGTGCCGGCCGGTACAGTCGGCCTCGTGTTCGGCGATCCGGCGGAGATTTCCAGCTACCTGATTCCGCATCCGGTGATCCGCAAGGTCACGTTCACCGGCTCGACGCCGGTCGGCAAGCAACTGGCAGCGTTGGCCGGCTCGCACATGAAGCGCGCGACGATGGAGCTGGGCGGTCATGCGCCTGTCATCGTGGCCGAAGACGCCGACGTGGCGCTGGCCATCAAGGCCGCAGGCGCTGCGAAGTTCCGCAACGCGGGCCAGGTCTGCATCTCGCCGACGCGCTTCCTGGTGCACAACAGCATCCGCGAAGAATTCGCCGCGGCGCTCGTCAAGCATGCTGAAGGCCTCAAGCTCGGCGACGGTCTGGCGGAAGGCACAACCATCGGCCCGCTCGCCAATGCGCGCCGTCTCACCGCGATGAGCAAAGTGCTCGACGACGCGCGCAAGACCGGCGCGAAGGTCGAGACGGGTGGTGAACGCGTGGGCTCGGAAGGCAACTTCTTCGCGCCGACCGTGCTGACCAACGTGTCGCTCGACTCGGACGTATTCAACAACGAGCCGTTCGGCCCGATCGCCGCGATCCGCGGTTTCGACACGCTCGAAGAAGCAATCGCCGAAGCTAACCGTCTGCCGTTCGGTCTCGCCGGTTATGCGTTCACGAAGTCGTTCCGCAACGTGCATCTGCTGTCGCAACAGATGGAAGTCGGCATGCTGTGGATCAACCAGCCTGCCACGCCCTGGCCGGAAATGCCGTTTGGCGGCGTGAAGGATTCGGGCTACGGCTCGGAAGGCGGCCCGGAAGCCATGGAAGCCTATCTGGTCACGAAGGCGGTTTCCGTGACCGCGGCTTAAGACGCCGAAGGCCGTCGTCAGGCTTTCAATGAAGGGCGAGGCTTCCGATTTCTCCCGTCTGATTGATGTCTGATTGGTTGCTGTGCCAGGTCCGCGAGCGCTCGTTCGCGGACTTTTTATTTAGTGCAACTTCGCCCTCACGTTCCTCACACTTCTCACGTCATGCAACCCACACTGATCGGGCAAGCCGTCGAACTCAGGCCACTTCTACAGGAACACGCCCAGGCACTGCTGGATGCCGCCGCGGACGGGCAATTGTGGACGATGAAGCTGACCGTGGTGCCAGGTCCTGAAACCGTCGGCAGCTATATCGCAACCGCGCTCGACGGGCGCGCGGCCGGCACCGTGATGCCGTTTGTGATCGTGAGGCGCGATACCGGGGCGATTGTCGGCAGTACGCGATTCTGGAAGATCGATCGCGCAAACCGCAAGCTGGAAATCGGCCACACGTGGCTGGGCGAATCGGTGCAGCGCTCGGCGGTGAACACCGAGGCAAAGTACCTACTGCTGAGTTACGCATTCGAAACGATGCAGTGCGTACGCGTGCAGTTCACGACCGACGAGCTCAACGAAAAATCAAGAGCGGCGATTCTGCGGATCGGCGCGAAACAGGAAGGGATTGTCCGGCACGAGCGGATCATGCCGGATGGGCGCAAGCGCAATTCGGTGCGCTTTAGCATCATCGATGAGGAGTGGGCGGAGGTTAAAGCGATGCTGGAGAGGAAGCTGGGGCGGTGAAGCCCCGCCTCCACGTCATGTGACTCGCTCCACTTCGCCGCGTTCGGGCGCAAAGCAAACCAGCCGCCCCACTCCTTCAAACGTGCACGTCGCGCTCATTGAGCGGCTGCGGCGGCGTGGTCGCTGCCGCAAACTCCTCACGCAACGCATCGCGTGCATGATGCCGGCGCACCCATAGCGCGGTCAGAATCGGCACCAGAATCGCGGTCACAAGGCACGCCGTCGCGACCATTGCCGTTGCCGCCGGCACCAGCGGCTTGAAGCGCGGAATCATCTCGCCGATGATCGCCGGATTCGCCACCGCGGCCCCCGCTGTCGACGAAGCCGCTAACCCCGCCGCCCCATTCCCGCCCGCGATCCAGCGGTCCGCGAGGATCAACGGAATGCCCGTCACCACGATCACGCCGAGGCCCAGCACGATGCCCGGCAAGCCGCTCGTGACGATCACATTCAGGTCGATACCGTTGCCGAGCGCGAAGCCGAAAAACGGAATCAGCGGATGCACGCAGCGGCCAAAGAACTCGCGCAGCTCGCTGTCCAGGTTACCCAACGCAAAGCCGATCAGGAACGGCAGCACCGCGCCGACGAACAGCCGTGGCTCGAAGAACGCGACGCCCGTCGCACCGAGAATGATCATGCTGACGAGCGGCCCCGATTCGATCGACATCAGGACGAACGCGCCCGCCTCTTCCTTGCTGCCGTATTGCTGCATCACGGCTGCATAGAGACCGCCGTTGGTCATATCCATCGACGTCGTGATCGCGAGCACCGAGAGGCCCGCGAACAGGCCCGCCTTGACGCCGTCGATCGGAATGAAGTGCGAAGCAACGATCGTTGCAATCCACGCCACCACCATTTTGGTCACGAGCAACGTGCCCGACTTGCGCAGCACGACGCCGGTTGCCCGCAGGTCGATCGTCGCGCCCATGCAGAAGAACCACACCGCCAGAATCGGCACGGTGCCGGTAATCAAGCCATTGGTGAACGACCCGAGATATTTCCCCCCGCCTGGCGCAAACGTGTGGACACAGGCGCCGAGCAGCAACGGCACCAGCATCAGGCCGCCTGGAATGCGGTCGATGGCCTTCTTGAGCTTCATGCCTCCTCCATGGACTTTGCGTCCAGTTGCCGGGTGGATTACCCGATTGATGTCCCGTTCTTGTGCCGGGCGTCTCCCCATTCGGCGCAATATAGCACTGCGATAGGAACAACGTTCCGTTTTTGACAAGCTTCTCGATCATCGTTTACCCGCGTGTCATTCAGAAGGCTTGCCACGCTTGATGTGGCAGTGCAATATTTTCGGACCGATGTTCCATATTTAGAATTCTGCGCTACAGTCGATAACAGAACGCCGTCCTGAAACGGCACGGCAAGACACCCCATCCGATCGGAGGCAAGAACAATGGAAGTGAGACAGAGCATCAATAGCGAGCACGCGAAGACGCTGGATACCGCCGGGCTGCGCAAGCAGTTCCTCGTCGAAGACGTGTTCGAACGCGACGCGCTGCGGCTCACGTACAGCCATATCGATCGCATCATTGTGGGCGGCGTGTGGCCGGCCACGCGCGCGGTCGAGGTGCCTACTTCGCTTGGCAAGGCAATCGGCGTCGGCTATCTGCTGGAACGCCGTGAACTGGGTGCGATCAACATCGGCGGCGATGGCTGGGTCGACGTGGACGGCACGCGCTATACGGTGCGCAACGAAGAGGCGATCTACATCGGCAAAGGCAAACAGGCCGTCGCGTTCGGCAGCGACGACGCGGCGCGGCCCGCCAGGTTCTACCTGAACTGCGCGCCCGCGCACGAGTCGCACCCCACCCGCACGATCTCGCTCGCACAGGCCTCGCCCGAAACGCTCGGCGACCCCGCCACGAGCAATCGCCGCACCATCTACAAGTTCATCGTTCCCGAAGTGCTGCCCACCTGCCAGCTCTCGATGGGTATGACGAAGCTCGAACCGGGCAACCTCTGGAACACGATGCCGTGCCACACGCACGAGCGCCGCATGGAGGTGTACTTCTATTTCAACGTGGCCGACGACGCGGCCGTCTTCCACATGATGGGCGAACCGAACGAAACGCGGCACATCCTCGTGCATAACGAGCAGGCCGTGATCTCGCCGAGCTGGTCGATTCACTCGGGCGTTGGCACGCGCGCGTACACGTTCATCTGGGGCATGGTCGGCGAGAACCAGGTGTTCAGCGACATGGACCACATTGCGGTGCGCGATCTGCGTTGACGGCACCCATGTTTCCATCCTGGACAGCAGATACCCCAACGTCGCCGAGGACCTACGCACAGTGAACAGCTTCGATCTGACCGGTAAGGTCGCCATCGTCACGGGCAGCAATACGGGCCTCGGTGCGGGCATGGCGGTCGCGCTTGCCACGGCCGGCTGCGACATCGTCGGCGTGAGTCGCGCGGACGCCGGCGATACGGCCGCGCAAGTCGCCGCGACGGGACGCCGCTTCGCGGATGTGCGCGCCGACCTCGCCTCGATCGCTCCGGTCGACGATATCGTGCGCGCCGCAGTCGAAGCGTTCGGCCGCGTCGACGTGCTCGTAAACAACGCGGGCATCATCCGCCGCGAGGACGCGCTCGACTTCAGCGAAGACGACTGGGACGCCGTCATGGACGTCAATCTGAAGAGCGTCTTCTTTCTTTCGCAGGCCGTGGCGCGACAGTTCGTGAAGCAGGAAAGCGGCGGCAAGATCATCAACGTCGCGTCGATGCTGTCGTTTCAGGGCGGTATTCGCGTGGCGTCGTATACGGCGTCGAAAAGCGGCGTGCTCGGTCTCACGCGGCTGCTCGCGAACGAGTGGGCCGCGCAAGGCATCAACGTGAACGCGATCGCGCCGGGCTACATGGCCACCGCGAACACGGCGGCGCTGCGCGGCGACACGCAGCGCAACGATGAAATCGTCGGACGTATTCCGGCGGGCCGCTGGGGCGCGCCGGCGGATCTCGCGGGACCGGTCGTGTTCCTCGCGTCGTCCGCGTCGAACTACGTGCACGGCCATACGCTTGCAGTGGACGGCGGCTGGCTCGCGCGCTAGCGTGATGGCAACAGAGCGGTCACGCGGCTTGCGCGACGCGGTATGCTCTCGGCACTGAGAGCGATCGGCATCCGGCAGTGAGCGGGCTTTGATCGGTTTGGCATCAACAGGGAATGACGGACATGGCAGCAATGGGCAAGCAACGCAAGGACGACGACGACGCAAACATGCAGGAAGCGGATAGCGCGGGCGGCATGGCTAACGACCGAGGCGAATCGGCCTCCTCGATCGGCAGGGTCTTCGCGATTCTTGGCGCGATCGGCGACAGCGGACAGATCGGCATCAGCGAATTGTCGCAGCGGCTCGGCATGTCGAAGACCACCGTACACCGCGTGATCCAGACGCTGAAAGCACTCGGCTACGTCACGCAGGAAATCGAAACCGAGCGCTACCGCTTGACGATCCGCCTGTTCGAACTCGGCGCGAAGGCGCTGGAAAGCGTCGACCTCGTGCGCGAGGCCGACGTCGAGATGCGCCGCATCGGCCAGGTCACGCGCGAGGCAGTCCACCTCGGCGCGTTCGACGAAGACGCCATCATCTACATCCATAAGATCGACGCCGATTACGGGCTGCGCATGCAGTCGCGAATCGGGCGCCGCAATCCCCTGCACAGCACGGCGATCGGCAAAGTGCTGCTCGCGTGGATGGACCCAGCCGAAGCGCGCGAGGTCCTCTCGCATGTGGAATTCCGCAAGTCGACGCAAAAGTCGCTCGCCTGTGCCGACGCCGTGTTGAGCATCCTGCCGCGCGTGCGCGAGCAAGGCTACGGCGAGGACAACGAGGAACAGGAGGAAGGGTTGCAGTGTCTCGCGGTGCCGGTGTTCGACCGCTTCGGCCGCGTGATCGCCGGCCTGTCGATTTCGTTTCCGACGATGCGTTGCGGCGCCGACACGAAATCGCACTACGTCGCGCTACTCAAGGAATCGGGACTCGCGATCTCGACGCGGCTCGGCTATCGCGAAACAACGGCGCCCGAGCGTGTAGCCGTTGAAGGGCTAGGCTGAAAACGGAGATGCCCCGCAAAATTTCGATGAAATTTTGCGGGGCGCATGCATAAGCGGTCCGCAACGTTCAGGCAGCTTTCACAGCCGGATTCGGTTCGACGCTGCGCGTAAAGCTGCGGCGACCGTCGACGCTCACCGGCACGTCACCCTTCAGCGTCACGCGACGCACCACGCGATGAGCATCGCCGTAGTCGTTGACAGCGTAGTGCTGGGTCGCGCGGTTGTCCCAGATCGCGACGTCACCTGTCTGCCAGCGCCAGCGCACGATGTTCTCGAGACGCGTCACGTAGGCCTGCAGCAGTTCCAGCACATGCGCCGATGCGCTCGGCGTGAGGCCGACAAAACTCTTCACGAAATGCCCGAGAATCAGCGTCTTTTCGCCGGATTCCGGATGCACGCGCACGACCGGATGCTCGGTCTCATAGCGTGTCGAGAGGAACACCTCGCGATAGCGTTTGAGCGCTTCGGCGTCACGTCCGCGCTCGCCGACGTTGCCGTAGTTCGCGTAGTCGTATTCATTGCTGTGCACGGCCCACAATTGCTCGGCGAGCGCTTTGAGCGGCGGCGGCAGATCGTCGTAAGCGGTGGCCGTGTTAGCCCAGACGGTATCGCCGCCCACATCCGGAATCGTCACGCCGCGCAGGATCGACGCTTGCGGATATGCATCGACGAAAGTCACGTCCGTATGCCACGAATTTGCGCGACCGCCGCGATGTGAATCGAGTTCGAGCAGATAATCGGTGCCATCCACCACCGGCACCGTGGGATGCGAGACCG
This sequence comes from Paraburkholderia sediminicola, assembly GCF_902859805.1. Taxonomy (GTDB): domain Bacteria; phylum Pseudomonadota; class Gammaproteobacteria; order Burkholderiales; family Burkholderiaceae; genus Paraburkholderia; species Paraburkholderia sediminicola. The sequence continues at coordinate 19,628 of NZ_CADIKC010000008.1, forward strand.
GTTCGCCAAGCAGCCTGGCGAAGGCTTCCTGATCGGCATCCTCCAGATGCGCCTGGCCGCGGAAAAAGATCACCTTGTGACGTACCAGCGCAGCGCGAATCGCTTCGACCGTTGTCGATTCAAGCTGTCCCGACAGGCGCACGCCACGAATTTCCGCGCCAATGCGGCCGGTGACGGGATGAATGTCCAACGCGTTGGACGTCGCGAGACTGAGATTCGACATGCGATGCAACTCCTGGGTTTAAGGACGAGACAGGTCAGCGCACCGGTTGAATCAACACTTGAGTGGTTCGGCCTGCTGAATCGATAAACCATTATCGGCAGGGTGAGCGCCGCGAATCTATCGCGCTTTGGACACTTGATAGAAGCGCTTTTTATATCGTTATCAGTTTTCTCACGCGACGTCGCTTACTTCCCGCAACGCGTCCATATCGATCACGGTGATCCGGCTATAGCGCACGTCCACGATGCCCTGCTGCACCAGCCAACGCAGTTCCTTATTGATGCTTTGCCGGGAAGCAGCCAATAACGCGGCGAGGTCCTCCTGCGAGAGCTTGATCGTCAACTCCACGCCCCGCTCCGTTTTCTTGCCGTGCCATTCGGCAAGCCCAAGTAACTGATCCGCGAGGCGCGCGCGGAATCCGGCCAACGCCGTCTTGCCCATCCGGCTATGCAGCGCCCGGCTTCGCAGGCAGATCAGATCGAGCACGTTGCGCAACAACGCGGGCTCGCGAGCGAACAGTTCGAATAGTGCGCTGCCGGGAATGTGGAACAGTGTCGTCGAGCCGTGCGCGCGCTGGTCGTGCATCGAGCCGCGCCGGTCCATCACCGGAATGAAGTTGATGACTTCGTTCGGCCACATGTACACCGCAACCGCGCGCACGCCGGCCGAGTTGGTCCAGCTCATTTCGATCGCGCCGGAGAGGACGACCTGGATGTCGTCGCACGCTTCATCGCGCGCGAAGATCAACTCGCCGTTGGTCCAGGTGCGCAATTGGCCGGCGTCGCATAACGCGTCGATTGCGTGCGCGGGCCAACTTTTCAGGCACGCGTTCGCGGTGAAAGCCGCGTGAATTGCGGCACGAACGCTTACGTCGAGCGAGCGGCCGTCACGCCGCGATGAGAACAACGGTGCGGGCCACGCAGGCGGCGGGCGTACGGAAAGCGCTGCAGAAGGCGGCCTTGCGGAGCGCACGACGGATGGCCGCCCCACGGAATCCTGGTTGAATGCTTCGGTAATTGTGCTCATGGCTGACCGGCAAGAGATGCGGTTGGACCTGAATGACTGACAGACAGTCGGTCCACTGATCTAACCAGTGTTAGCGGCGCGCGTAAAAGACTTGTTTTTTATGTGCTTATCACGCACTCGGGAGTGCGATCGCGCGCCGATGCAATGACGTCGGAATAGCCACGATCCAGGCATCGGGAGGGATATCGGGGGGTCCAGCTAGCCGCGGACAGAACGCGGCTCAAATACGAACAACACGCGAACAACACGCCGCTGACGCACACTAACGAATCACGGCAGCATCCGCTGCAATGTCTGATCCTTGAGCACGAAACGATGAAACAGCGCCGCCACGATATGCAGTGCAATTAGCGCGAACAACACCCAGGCCAGATAGCCATGAATGTCGCCCATTTCATGTCCCACTGGCGAGCCTACTGCCGAGATGCTGGGATACGGCAGCACACCGAGCAGCTTGACGGACCATCCACGCGAAGACGCGTTGGCCCATCCCAGCAGAGGCACAGCCACCAGCGCGAGATAAAGAAGACCGTGTGTGATGTGCGAAACGACACGGAAGAAAGGTGACAGCGATGCAGGCGCTGGCGTGTGCGTGAGACGCCAGACGATTCTCACCACCACGGCGGTAATCAGCGTTGCACCCACGCCGAGATGCCACGCGATCAAACCATCGGGCCGCGTGCCTTTATGAATATCCGGCATCGTCCAACCGATCACGAACTGCGCGGCGATCAATAAAACCACCAGCCAGTGAAGAAACCTGGCTACACCGTCATAGCCTGATGCATAGCGCGAGAAACTAGCCGGGTCCGTTCGCATGGTCATGAGAATGTGTTATTGGCAGTGAAGCCGTTGGATGGAGAAAGCTTATTTGCGCCGAGGATACACACGTTGTGGGCGTACTTAAGCAGGATGCTACGGATCAAACCTTAAGAAAAGCTGATGCCGTGTATGACGATTTTCTTCACGCGTATGAGGCCGCAACGCGTCAGCGACCACATAAAAAGTGTAAATCACAACACATCGCGTCAACTCCATCCCTAGTCTGCAACTGAATGTATCCGTCAGGCATACGCGTGCGGCGTTGCTACGCTCTGCCCGCGTCAGTTGTTCATATGCATGTGTTTCAACCTGCCCGAGCATCGCGGATGCGTGAAGGCCCGACGGTTTTCATAGCGCGCTCAACGGGTTGCCCATCAATTTCCCGCTAGCAGAACGACTAATCGCAGCGCTGCAACGCGTCCCCACACCGTGTCACACGCGTGGCCGGCACGCGAATGAATCGACACGTCCTGTTACACACGAACACACCGGTAATCCAGACGCTCAGTAGAGTTCGATCAAACGCAAAAGGGAAGGCAACGTCATGAAACGAATTTTCGCGCTGGTGCTGTTGGCTGTCACCCTCGGGAGTGTATTGGGCGGTTGCATCGTCGTACCAGAGGGCGGCTATCACGACCATGACCACTACCACGATCACGACCATTACTAAGTACTAAGCGCTGCCCGCGCGGCGCACTCCACTCTCAATCGTAAAACCCGAGAATAAAACATGAGCAATTCACGAAACCGCTGGCTGTCCATGGCGATCGTTGCAGGTCTGGGGATCGGTGCATCTTCTGTCGCGTTGGCGCACGTCGACGTCGGCGTGAACATCGGCATTCCGGGCGTGGCCTATGCGCCTGCTCCAGTCTATGAGCCGCCTCCGCCTGTCTACGCACCCGCTCCGCCGGTGGTGGTAGTGAGTCCGGGCTGGTACGGCGAGCGCTATTACGACGGTCACCGCTACTGGGAACGACGCGAGTGGGAAGAACGCCATCACGAGCGCGAGTGGCATGACGCGCGCGGCTATCGCGATGGACCGCACGGCGACTGGCACGGCCACGACGGCGACCATGGCGATTGGCACGGCCATGGCGACGACCACGGCCGGGGCGACCACTAATGCATGGGCCGGAGCAGCGTCACTGACACCGGCCTGCGCAGGCATTCGCGCCACACCTTTTTTAGGAGCGACGATTTGCTACGCAATGATCCACGGCGTGTAAGCGCACAAATCGACGGAACGCTTATCTCCGCCGAATACAGCGAACAAACCGGCCAATTGTGTTTGCGTCAGGACGGCGCCGTGCTCCGCGAATGGTTTCCCCCTCATTCGTGGATTGCGATTGCATCGGTAGCCGGAGCGGGGCACTGGGGTACGCGGCCCACCGACGACGACCTTCACGCCCTGCTGCGCAACGAGATGACCTTGTTGCGCACGCCGTAACCGCGTGTGACCGCACGTGCCGGACACGAAAAAAGGCCGGTCATCGGACTTGTCCCGATGACCGGCCTCTTGTTTCCATCTTGCTTCCAACCCGCAGATATTCGACAAGCCGAACTGCGCAGCAATGATCCGCGTGTTCTGTTGTGCCCTATCGTTGAGCTCTGTCGTTGAGCTCTTAACGCGCGTTATAGATCGGCGGCGAATAGGAGCTTACCGACATGTCATTGCCATGACCTGCTTGCCACGTCCCACGACTGGCCGAACCATAACCGCTGGTATCGGCTTGAGTTGTGCCCTGCTGCGTGGAAACTTGCGCTTGCGCGCCCTGCGCGTCTTGCGGGGCCGGCTGATTCGATTGCGCAAACGAAGCGATCGGGGCGCCAAGAACAACGGCAATAGCAACAGCTTTGATGAGCGATTTCATGAAACCACCTCTAGAGAATGTCTTTTACGCGCTGCAGATGTCACATATCGTGCAGTCGGTGGAGGCAGTCTAGGGGTCCATCAGGCGCGGATAAATCCTCCATTCCTGAATTCAGTGTTGCTTTTGAGACGACAATCGCGAAAGCCCGCCCGTCAAGGGTTTGCCGGAATGCGCGTGTTCCGCCGGGCGTCGCCTCAGCGAAAATTTCCCGCGCGCATTCTATAAACGCTGACGACACAAAGTTGCGCGCGCAGATCGCCGTCACGCTTATACGGCGGCGATGCCCACATAGTTCTCCGCCATCGCGGTAGCGGCCGCACGCGACGTGGTCACGTATTCGAGTTCGGCCACCTGCAACTGCTGTTCGAACGGCGATGCGCCTTCAATGCGGTGCATCATGCTCGTCATCCAGTACGAGAAATGCTCTGCGCGCCAGATACGCTTGAGCGCGGTTGCACTGTAACCGTCGAGCAGATCGGTGCGATTTTCGACGTAGAACGCGTTCAGCGCCTGGGTCAACACACGCACGTCGGCAACGGCGAGGTTCATGCCCTTCGCGCCGGTGGGCGGCACGATATGCGCGGCGTCGCCGGCGAGAAAGAGCCGGCCATGCTGCATCGTCGCCGACACGAAACTGCGCATGCCGACAATATTCTTCTGGAAGATCTTGCCGTCCACGATGTGCTGGCCGTCGTGTGAATCGACGCGCGCGTGCAGCTCGGCCCAGATGCGATCGTCGGACCAGTTGTCGACGGAATCCTTGGGATCACACTGGAAATACATGCGCTGCACGTTCGCCGAGCGCGTGCTGACCAGCGCAAAACCGCGATCGTGCCGCGCGTAGATCAATTCTTCCGACGACGGCGGCCCTTCGCACAGAATGCCGAACCAGCCGAACGGATAGACGCGCTCGAAATCTTTGCGCAGTGCCTGCGGAATCGATGCACGCGACACACCTTGCGAGCCGTCGCAGCCGATCACGAAGTCGCATTGCAATTCGCACGCTTCACCTTCGTGGCGATAGCGGATCGACGGCTGATTGGTATCGATACCGTGCAGCGACGTCTCCGTCACGCCGAAACGCAAGGCCCCGTCCGCAGCGAGGCGCGCGGCGACCAGATCCTTGATGACTTCGTGCTGCGCGTAGACCGTGATCGAATGGCCGGTGAGTCCGGTCAGATCGATACGGCGCCGCTTGCCTTCGAAAGCCAGTTCAAAGCCGTGGTGCAGCGCCCCTTCGGCCTTCATGCGCGCGCCGACACCTGCCTCGGTGAGCAGGTCCATCGTGCCCTGTTCGAGGACGCCGGCGCGGATAGTGGATTCGATCTGTTCGCGAGTGCGCGATTCGAGCACGACCGAGTCGATGCCGCGCAAGTGAAGAAGATGGGAAAGAAGCAGGCCTGCAGGCCCGGCACCGATGATGCCAACTTGGGTGCGCATGAGTTGTCTCCTGAATGCGGCGTTTGATATGCACGCAGTTTGACGATCATGCGCTGTATCGCGCAACGCGATATGGAGGATATGCAGTATTTAGTTTTGAGATAAAGAAGGCGCGCCTTCGAGCGAACCGGACACAGCTCAATGCGCCATCCCGTTGCCCAGACGGCGCTTGCGCTTACTCGACCGATAGCCGATCGTCGACGTCGCTGTGCGCGGCCTCGAGGTAAACCCTGGCCAATTTCCTGATCTCGGCAAGCAACCTCCGGCGCACGGCGGGCTTCTCGTCGTTCGCCCCGGCGACTGCTTTGAGCACATGCAGAAGCACCACCGCCTTCGTCTCGGACTGCGCCTTCGTCAGATGCGGAATCGCGTTACGCAAAATCGTGGCGATGCTGCCGCGCATCGTTTCGCGAAAACGCGCGCGCCGCTCGTCGCTGCCACCGCGCGCATCGACAAGCGCAACAGCCAGACTGCGTTGCGATTGCAGCGACAGCATGAAATCGACGAAGGCATCGGCGAGCTGACCTGGCGTCATTGCCGACGCCTGATCGGCGAGCGCGGCAAAGCTGCTCGTCGTGTCCTCGACATAGCGCGAAAGCAGCGCATCCGCCAACGATTCTTTGGACGGGAAAAACCGGTACAGCGAGCCAATCGCGGTGTTCGAGCGCGCGGCGATCTCGGTCATGGTGGCTGCGTCGTAGCCCTTCTCGGTAAACACCGCTACGCCCGCTTCCATGATTGCTGCGACCCGAAGATGCCCCCGTTGTCGTTTCGGCTCCTGCGCGCTGCTGGAAAGTGTCGTTGCCATATCAGAGAGTTTTAACTGCTGTTTTCTTGCGAGCCTGGCTTCGCATCGTGATGTCGATTCCAGCGTGCATGTTAACCCCGCGGCTGGAGGCGGCCAAGGCTACTGGCGCAGCACCACGCGCCCGTCGTTGTTTGCAGTCCGCAGTCCGGCCTGGTCGAGTTTGACATATGCGAGGGCATCCTCTACTATCTTTTGCGAGGATATCCTCGCATAACTGCGACACAACCCTTGCCACCCGATCACATTTTCGCTAACCAGACAAACCATTCCATGAGCTATCTCGCCCTGTTTTTCTCCGGCGCGTTTCTGTGCAATAGCGTCCCGCACCTCGCTAGCGGCCTGCGCGGCGAGCCGTTTCCGACACCTTTCGCGAAACCGCGGGGTGTCGGCGATTCGTCGCCGTTGGTCAATGTGCTGTGGGGATATTTCAATCTGCTGGCCGGCCTCTATCTGCTCACGCGGCAGCCTGTCACGATCGGTGTGAATGCAAACTGCCTCGCGGTGTTCGCAGGCGCGCTGGTGTTAGGCGTGTATATGTCCGTGCATTTCGGCAAAGTCTGGCAGGGTAAGCACGCGCGCTCGTAAGCGGAGCAGCGGCGCCTGTTGTTTTTTGCCAGGCGCCGTCTCCTGCCACGCTGCTGTTCACGCTGTTACGCGAGGAACAGGCGGTACACGGGATTCTGCGTCTCTTCCCAGTACGGATAGCCGAGTGTCGTGAGAAAGTGATCGAACTCGCTGTTCTCGCTCTCCGGTACCTGAATGCCGACCAGAATCGAACTGTAGTCCGCGCCCTGGTTGCGATAGTGGAACAGGCTGATATTCCAGTTCGGCGCCATCGACGACAAAAACTTCATCAGCGCACCCGGACGCTCCGGAAACTCGAAACGGAACAGACGTTCGTCATGCGCCAAAGGCGAGCGTCCGCCGACCATATAGCGGATGTGCTGCTTCGACAGTTCATCGAAAGTCAGATCGACGGTGGCAAAACTATGCGCTTCAAAGGCGCCCGCGATCTGTGCCGATTCGCTGCGATTGCGGATCTGCACGCCGACGAAGATATGGGCTGAATTCGCGTCCGCAATGCGGTAGTTGAACTCGGTGACGCTGCGCGTGCCCACCAGTTCGCAGAACCGGCGGAAACTGCCGCGCTCTTCCGGAATCGTCACGGCGAAAACCGCTTCGCGTGCTTCACCCACCTCGGCACGCTCCGCCACGAAACGCATGCGGTCGAAGTTCATGTTCGCGCCGGACGTAATCGCAATCAGCGTCTGGTCCTCGATGCCTTCGCGCTCGGCATACTGTTTGGCGCCGGCCACGGCCAGTGCGCCGGCCGGTTCCAGCACGCTGCGGGTGTCCTGGAACACGTCCTTGATCGCGGCGCACAGCGCATCGGTGTTCACGAGCAGCACGTCGTCGAGATATTCGCTGCACAGGCGGAAGGTTTCCTCGCCGACCAGCTTGACTGCCGTGCCGTCCGAGAACAGGCCGACTTCGTTCAATGTGACCCGTTCGCCTGCTTTCAGCGACGCGGCCATCGCGCACGAGTCATCGGTCTGTACGCCGATCACCTTGATCTCCGGGCGCACCGATTTCACGTACGCGGCCACGCCTGCCGCCAAACCCCCGCCGCCGATCGGCACGAAGATCGCGTGAATCGGGCCCTGATGCTGGCTGAGAATCTCCATTGCGACCGTGCCCTGGCCGGCGATCACGTACGGATCGTCGAACGGATGGACAAACGTCAGGCCGCGTTCTTCCTGCAGTTTCACTGCATGTCCGTACGCATCGCTATAGGACTCGCCGAACTGCACGACTTCGACAGTCGCGCCGCCATGTGCGCGTACCGCATCGACCTTTACCTGCGGGGTCGTCACCGGCACCACGATGATCGCCTTCACGCCCATGCGGGCCGCCGACAACGCCACGCCCTGCGCATGATTGCCCGCCGACGCGGTAATCACGCCACGCTCCAGCGCGTCCGCCGGAATATGCGCCATCTTGTTGTACGCGCCGCGCACCTTGAACGAGAACACCGGCTGGTTGTCTTCCCGCTTCAGATAAACCGGATTCCGCAGCCGTGCCGACAGATTCGGCGCGCGTTCGAGTTCGGTCTCGCGGGCCACGTCGTAGACGCGCGCGGTCAGGGTTTTTTTCAGGTAGTCGTGGCGCAAGGCTACGCTATCAGCGGCTTCGGTAACCTGATTGAGTTCGTGTAACGGCAAGGCAAGCTCCTGTGCGGCAAGGACAAATCATCAAAGAGATCACCAGGAGGCAGGCAGAAAGCGGACATAAAAAAACCCGCCTCGTGGGGCGGGTTTTTGTCACTGCGTATCAGACGCGCGCTAACCCACCATTCGATGAATGGTGCTAATAATCAGCGCAATACGGATGTCGAGGCAGTTCATGCGTTCGATCTTCGTTGACTTGACGGGCTTTGTCAATCCCTGCTCGCTACATCGGGCAGCGTCGCCTCAGCGCCGCAGAGCCGCATGAAGGCGGCCACGTCGCGCAACATCCCTTAATCACGCACGCCGCTTTGCTTGCGGAAGGCGTCCAGAATGCGTCGCTCCAGCGCGTTGTAGTCGCGACCGAAGTGATGGTCGCCCGAGGTACGAATCACCTCGACGCCGGTGTTGGCGAGCGTAGGACACAACGTGTCCTTCTCGTCTTCACCGTAGAAGCACTGCACGATCGTGGGCGGTACGCGTGCGAATTCCGGCTGTACCTTCAAGGCTTTATCGCTCGCCGGCATACCGAGCCAGCCGCCAACACGGATCTGGAAATCGGCGTCGGGCGCGAAACCGAGCAGCGCAATCAGCGACACTTTCGCGCGCAGTGCTTCGGGCAGGCGGTTATAGGCGAACGGCATCACGTCGGCGCCGAACGAATAACCGACGAGTGCAATATGCTCCGCATGCCAGCGCGCGCCGTAGGTTTGCATTACGCGCGCGAGATCTCGGCTTGTCTGCGCCGGGGTCTTTTCGCTCCAGAAATAACGCAGGCTGTCGATACCGATCACCGAAACGCCGTCTTTCTGCAGGGCGAGCGAGATGGTCTTGTCGAGATCGCGCCAGCCGCCATCGCCGGAAATCACGATCGCCATGAGGCCGTTCGGATGCGCAGCGGGCAATTCGATCAGCGGCAGATCGGACACGTCGTCATCGTTCGTCGACGCTGTCTGCAAATGCGGCGTGACCATCGCAACCAGCCGCGTGCGATCGCCGTTGCCAGGGGTCGCCTTTTCGACGAAGCCCGGCACCTTGTCGCGGATGATCGTCGGGTCCGGCGGGCACGGCTGGAAGCGCGAATCCAGCGTGCGCTCTGCATCCACCGAGACCGCCCCGGCAACCGTATTCGACGGCGCCTGTTCGAGCACATGCATCGCCAGCGTCGCGCCCTGCCCCGTACCCGCGACGATCGGCGCGAAATAGCGGCTCGATTGCGATTGTCGTTCGAGTTGATGGCTCAAAGCTTCGGCGTCGCCCACCAGTTGATGGCAGGCTTCCTTTTTCGCGCTCAGATTGGCCGCATAGCGCGCAGTATCCACGCCGACAGTCAACGCCCCGGCCTTGGCCAGCGCATCGGCGGTTTGCTGGTCGGCCGCACTCCAGCCGCTAGCTGCGGAGTAAAGCACCACGAACCCGCGCATGGGGCCGGCCGGCTGCGTCACCGTCACGTCGCCATAACGGCCGCCGGACACGGTGGTGGTTGCGGCAAAGGCAGTCGCGCTGCAAACAACAAGGCTCGCCGCTGCGGCGAGCCTGAAAAACGGATGCAATGTCATGAACGCCGGCCTCCTGCCAGCAATGACAGGTCAGCGAGCGTGAAGAACACCCCCATCGAACCTGACGCCGCGAGATAGCGCGGCTCCCAATGCGGCTGGAACTTGCTCTTGAAAGCACGCAGTCCGCGGAAGTTATAGAAGCGGCCGCCGAAGCGCCACACGATTCCCGCCAGCCGATGCCAGCGCGACGCGAGCGGTGTCGGCTGCATGCCGGAGAGCGGCGCGATGCCGAGACTGAGCGAGCGGAACCCCGCCTGCTTCAGATGCAGCGCCAGTTGGGTGAACAGATATTCCATCGCATACGGCGACGCGCTTTCCACGTGCCGCATCACGCCGACCGTCGCTTCCGTGTTCATATCCGTCGTCATGAAGGTCACGAAAGCCGCCGGCTCGCCGTTCTGGCGCACCAGCATCACGGATTGCGCGGCGAGATATTCGTCGGTAAACGCGGCGACCGAAAAGCTCTTTTCGCGCGCGTCGCGGCTATCGAGCCAGCCGTCTGAAATCTCGCGCAGCGTTTCGAGCGACGCAGGCACATCGGCCTGATCGATCACTTCGACGGCAAAGCCGTCACGTTCGCCGCGCTTGAGCGCGTAGCGCAGATGCGCGCGATGCGAGCCCTTCAGGTCGAAATCGTCGAGCACCACGTGGGCTTCTTCGCCGAGCTTCATCAGCGTGAGGCCGGCGTCGAGATAGAGCGGCAAGGCATTGGCGCGTACCTGATAAAACGCGGCGCGGCCGCCGTGCGCATGTGCGAGCGCGACGAACTTGCTGATCAGGCCAGCCCACTCCTCGCGCGGCCCAACCGGATCGTGAAGCGCGGCCCACGTGCGGCCATTTTTTGCGTACATCAGGAAGGCTTCGCGCGATTCGGAAAAGAGGAAGCTCTTGTCGCCCATCAGCGCGAGGCCGGCGTCGCTGCGCTCCTGGGCGCGCACAATGCGCGCCGCGTCCTGCAGATCCTGCGGCGCGGGCATGACGAAGCGGCCCGCCGCGGGGCGCAGCAACTGCCAGAACGAGAACGTGGCGGCAAACAGGCTCGCGGCCAGGGTCGCGCGTAGCGCGCGCGGCGCCCGTTCGTCGAAAGCGAATTGCCACCACAGGTCGCGCGTGTACGGCACGTCGCGGAACGCAAACAGCATCACCCATACGGCAAGCGCGAGCACCATCGCCACCGACACCAGCCAGCCCGCCGTAAAGCGCTCCGCAAACAGCGACGAATGACGGTTGAAACGGCGGCGCGTGGACAACAGCAACGCGATCAGCATGCCAAGCACGCTCGCTTCCACGAAGGCGAGACCTTTGGTGAGCGAAAGCGCGAGGCTCAGCACCGCCAGCAGCAAGGTCATCCACCACGCGGCGTCCAGACGCCGTAGCAAACCCCGCGCGACGAACAACAGCAACACGCCGAGCACGCTGCACAGCATTTGCGAGCTTTCGAGCACCCACAGCGGCAGCACGTCGCGCAGAATCCGGATGCGCTGCCAGAACGCGGGGGTCGCGCTGGAAATCACCAGCATGCCGCCCACGACAAAAGTCACAAGGCTCAGGAACAGCGGCGCGAGTTTGTACGCACCTGCCGCATGCCGCAGCGGCAGACGGCTTTTCAGCGCACGGCCTTCGAAACCGGCGAGCAAAGCGGCCGAGACGATCAGCGGCACACCGAAGTAAATCGCGCGATAAGCGAGCAGCGCCGCAACCATCTGATGCGTTTGCACGCTGCCGTTCAGCGTGAACACCATCGCGGCTTCGAACACGCCGACACCGCCGGGCGTGTGGCCGATCATGCCGAGCAGCATTGCGGCGGCATAGACGGTGATGAAAGTCACGAAGCTGACGTCCGCATGCGGCAGCAGCGCCCACAGCGCGAGGCCCGCGGCCACCACGTCGAGTACGGCAAGCGCCACTTGCGCAAGCAGATCGCGACGCGCCGGGATATCGAACGACAGCCACTGCCAGCGCGTGCGAATCGGGCGCGTGTCGCGGCGGCAGGCCGCGGCCCCGAGTCCGAGCACGACCAGCAGCGCCGCGCCGCTCCAGCGCAGCGTGAGCGGCGGCAGATGCAGCATCGTCGCGAGCGGGGCGGCGAGGCACACCATGCCGAGCGCCGTCATCAGCACCAGCGCGAGCGCCAGCGACACGCTCGTGAACACGGTCATGCGGCCGATCTGTGCGGCCGTGACGTTCGACACCCCGTAGACGCGCACGCGCACGGCGCCGCCCGTCAACGCGCCGAAGCCGGTCGCATTGCCCAGCGCGGAGCCCGCGGTCGCGCCGATCCACAGCGCCGCGCGCGGCACCACCGCGCCCAGATAACGCAAGCCGACTGCATCGCGGCCGACCAGCGCGATATAGCTGAGCGTGGTCGCGCCGAGCGCCGCGGCCCACTCGCCGGCCGTCAGATGACGCAGCTGGCGCATGATCGAGCGATAGTCGACCGCTTGTGAAAGATGTTGCAAGACGAGCAGCAACAGCCCGCAAATAACGAGTGCGAGCAAGGGCGAGAGGATGCTCCGCTTGCCAAGCGTCTTCGATATACGGTCGAACATCGCGCCTGGCTGGTCGAATTTGTAGTTATATCGGTGGAACATGGTCAATGCGGACCTTCGTAGAGCTGTCGTGGCGACGGGTCGTCTGTCACGGCGTCGCCTTACTTCGGCGATTACAAATGGATAACGGCAAAGTGTTGAAAAGGTTGACAGTGTCAGCCAATGTCAGTGAATTCGTCGGGTTTTAACCAGGGCCGGTCGTTGAAACTGAACGCGCTTCGCGGCGTGACGGAGCGCTTGGCTGCGCAATATGGCCGATAAAACGGTCGATATTGCCGATTGGCTTGGCGTGCTGATGAGGACCACCGCGCTCGACAAGGGGCTGGATTTTAAACGCTTATTGAAGATCGCGAGACAAAGATTCGACATGGGGTCGATATCGCTCGATCGTGCACCGTTTTAAAGGCTGATTCGTTCCATCAAGATTTTCGCTGCGCGTGCCGTAATCGAGATCAATAGCACGGCGCAATGTTGGGTTTTCGCGGCGGGAATGTTGGCAATGAATGTTGGCAATTGAAGGAGAACGATGATGGCAGATCAGGATTGGGTGATGGCCGGTGTGTATCTGGTCGGGTTGGTATCGATTGCGCTTCTGATGAGCGCGCTGTCCGCGCGAGCGACCAAAGTGCAGCGCGTGGTTGCATCGCGTATCAGGAAGTAACGCAGGGGCACGCAGCTGCAATCCGGGTCCGATGGTGAACGGCACGGGCTCTGCCGCGTGCCGGCAATCCAGAGGTAGCCCTCCAGCGCCCTGAAGCGGTTTGATGCTCTAATCGATGACGATGCATCGATTACGAAGCACGCTTCCCTCAGGACTGGAGACACGGATTGACGAACGAACAACAGCTGGAACGCTGGCTCGCACGCGAGCAGGAAGTATTGGCGATGCTTAACGCGGGCCCGGGCCCCGGCGTCGCAAGCCCCGAACAGGTGGCGGGCAAGACCGGCCTGGAAGTCATGCAGGCGATGATGAACGCAGAGCTGCCCTACGCCGCGATTGCGCGCACGCTCGACTTTACGATCGTCGAAGTCAGTGCCGGGCAAGCGGTATTTCAGGGCACCCCGCTCGAGCGGCATCTGAATCCACTGGGCACCGTGCACGGCGGCTGGATCGCCACCTTGCTCGATTCCGCGCTAGGCTGCTCGGTGCATACGATGATGGCGCCGGGCCGCGGCTACACCACCGCCGAGCTCAGCGTGAATTACGTGAAAGCCGTGGCACCGCGCGTGCAACGCGTGCGCGCCGAAGGCAAAGTGATTCATTGCGGACGGCAACTGGCCACGGCGGAAGCTCGCCTTGTCGGCCCCGACGGCACGCTCTACGCGCATGCCACGACGACCTGTCTGGTATTCGAAATCCCGAGCCGCTAAAACATACGGTCAGAACTGCCGGTTGCTTGCCACGGCCAGTGACCTGGCGGCAGCCCGGCTATGCAAGCGCCCGTGCTGGCACTGGCGCTGCGATGCTTACTGCGGGCGGCGATGCGCTTCAGCGATCACAGCGCAGTTTTGCAGATGCAGGTTCAGCGCATGCAATGCCAGCGAGCGGAGCTTGCCGAAGAAGGTGTTAGCGGCGGGTGCAGTGCGGACAGCGGCGTTGGAAGCGGTGTTCATGGTGGACTCCTGTATAGGGTTTATACCTAGGCAATAACCCGATTATAGTCCTCTCGTGCCGCACCGCAACAAATATCAATAATCTCGCCGACATGTTGTGCGGCGGGCACATCCGCGATCCTCGCAATCTCGAAAAGGGGCGGAATCAGGCGCTCCACTATTAACCATCCGCACCGTACAGGTGCAATAATGTCGCCTTTGCCTGCGACCTTCCGCCGCAGATCGCCCGCCCCCATGACCGTCGTTCAGAAAGCCCTGATTGCGCCCCTTATCGTCGCATGCGCGATGTTCATGGAAAGCGTCGATGCGAATGTGATCGTCACCGCGTTGCCAGTCATGGCTCGCGACTTCGGGCGCGATCCGGTCACGCTGAAAATCGCGGTAACGAGCTACGTGCTCGGTCTCGGCGTGTTTATCCCGGTGTGCGGCTGGCTTGCGGACCGTTTCGGTGCGCGGACGATTTTCCGCACCGCGATCGGCATCTTCGTGACCGGCTCGCTCCTGTGCGCTGCGTCGAACTCGCTGGCCACCTTCACCCTCGCCCGCTTCGTGCAAGGCGTCGGCGGCGCGATGATGGTGCCGGTCGGACGGATCATCATCTTCCGTGTGGTGCACAAGTCCGACTTTATCCGCGCGATGAACTATCTGAGCGTCCCGGCGCTGCTCGGACCGGCGGCCGGACCGCTGCTCGGCGGCTTCATCACGACCTATCTGCACTGGCGCCTGATCTTCTTCATCAATGTGCCGATCGGCATTCTCGGCATCTATCTGACCAACCGGTATATCGCCAACACGCGTGAACCGGATCCGGGACCGCTCGACTGGATCGGCTTTTTTCTGTCGGCGGCCGGCGCGGTGCTGCTTCTGCTCGGACTGTCGCTGGTCGGCGGCGAACTCATGTCGAATCGGGACGCGTTCGGCATGTGCGCGAGCGGCGCCGCTCTGCTGGTGGTCTACGTCGCGTACGCCCAGCGCGTCAAAATGCCATTGCTCGATCTGCGCTTCTTCAAGGTGCCGACTTTCCAGGCGAGCGTGCTCGGCGGCTCGCTGTTTCGAATCGGCCTCGGCGCGCTGCCCTTTCTGCTGCCGCTGATGCTGCAGGAAGGACACGGCATGAGCGCGTTCGAGTCCGGCCTGATCACCTGCGCGTCCGCGTTCGGCGGCATGTTCATGCGCACGTTCGCCTCGCGCGTGCTGCATCGCTTCGGCTTCCGTTCGGTGCTGGTGGTCAACGCGGCGCTGTCAGGGATTGCGATCGCCGCGTGCGGCCTGTTTTTCCCCGGCACGCCGACCTGGATCATCTGGTTCGTGGTGCTGCTCGGCGGCTTCTTCCCTGCGCTGCAATTCACGAGTCTCAACTCGCTGACTTACGCGGAAATCGCCAGCCGCGACGTGGGGCGCGCCACGAGTCTCGGCAGCGTCGTGCAACAGATGTCGCTCGGCCTGGGCGTAACGGTGGGCGGTATTGTGCTGCAGATTTCGCGCGTGCTGCACGGACATCCGGGCATCATGTGGTCGGATTTCTGGCCCGCGTTTCTGGTGGTGGGCCTGTGCTCCTTCGCTTCGATTCCGGTCACGCTGCGCATGCCGCATCGCGCGGGTGAGGATATTTCGCGCGGCGGTCGCGGCTAACGCCCGCGCTTATCCCGTCCCAATCGCCCACGCGAGGAGCGTATCGCCGAAACCGTCGCGTGCGCGCGTTACCGTGCGCGCACTCGTGATCACGCGCGGTGCAGCGCTCCATGCGATGCTGGCGCCCGTCTCGATCAACCGGTCGACCAGCGCGACATCTTCGCGGCACGTGAGCGGTGGAAAACCGCCGGCTCGTCGATACGCCTCGGCAGAGACGCCGAGATTCGCGCCATGCACATGGCGGTGACCGTCCGCGTCCACATAGGTCTTGCGAAAATATTCGCGCACGCTGTGCGGATGAGCGGTCCAGTCGTCGACGGCAATCGAGCCGCACACCGCGTCCGTGTCCAGCGACAACTGGGCGACCAACCAGCCTGGCGATACGCGGCTGTCGGCATCGGTGAAGGCAAGCCAGCGAGCGCCATCCGCCAGCAGGTAGTCGGCACCCGTCGCGCGCGCGATACCGACATTGCGCGCAGTCAGCGTTAACGTCTCGACGCCGTAAGCACGCACGATCGCCTCGGAAAAATCGCTGCAGGTGTCGAGCACGACGACGAGCCGCACGACCTCGTCGGCCAGATCGGCGTGTCGCGCTGCTTCGATCAACGCGGCGAGACAAGGCGCCAGCAACGCCTCTTCGTTATGCGCCGGAACGATCACGCCGATCATAGAAGCCCCTCGCGCTGCGCGACCGAACGCGCATCGCGCGACCAGACGTCGATCAGCAGATCGGCTTCGTCGTGATGTGCGAGACGCGATAGACCGCAGCGCGCATCGAACAAGGCGTGCGCGGTATCGGCATTCTCCAGCGCCTCGATAAACGGACGGCGCCAATGGCAGGCGAGCAGCGTGCCGTCCGGTGTGAGTGATGCAGCGATGCGCGCGGCCAGCATTTCAAGGTCAGCGGCATCAAGGTAATAGGCAAATTCGCTGATGACGATCAGGTCGAACGGTGCCGTTGCGGTCGGCCATTCGTGCGGCACGGTGCACTGTTCGACTCGAACCTGCCGCATACCGGCAACACGTTCGCGTGCAAGACGCACCGCAGTTTCGTGCAGATCGGCGGCGAGCAGCGCATCACAACGGGTCGCGAGTTCGGCTGTCAGTTCCCCGTTCGCACAGCCCGGCTCGAACGCGTTGCGATAACGTGGGCGCGGCAATAGCGCTAACGTGAGCGAGCGCTTGCGGCGCTCGTACCAGCCCTGGCGCAATTTCCACGGGTCGTCGCTGCCTTTGTAGAGTTCGTTGAAGTACGCTGCTGTTGAGCTCATGTCAACGGCCCTCCATGTATCGCGTCAGAGCGTCCACGGCGCACCTCCGGCGGCAATGTTGGAATCGAACGTTGCCTTGGCGGTCAACTCACCGAGCGCGGCAA
Source organism: Paraburkholderia sediminicola (assembly GCF_902859805.1). Lineage (GTDB taxonomy): Bacteria > Pseudomonadota > Gammaproteobacteria > Burkholderiales > Burkholderiaceae > Paraburkholderia > Paraburkholderia sediminicola. Next base: position 36,772 of record NZ_CADIKC010000008.1, read on the forward strand.
GATCGCGTTCGGCATGGCTTTGCCTCAGGAACACAGGCAGGTCCGCCAGCGCGCGGGCGAAGCGCGCATCGCGGCACAACGGACCGGCGCCGAGCGTGCGCGTGGCGTGGCACATCACGGCCGTCGCCGCTTCTTCAACCACGAGCCGTGCGCGCATGACTTCACGCTGCGAGTCGGCTTGTGGGTTCGCGTCGATATGAGCAGCGGTTTCGCGCAGCACCGCGGCGGCAGCGGCCAAAGCGATGTCGACCGCGCCGAGGTGGGCGAGCCGATGTGCGTCGGCACGTTGCGTGGACGCTTCGCGCAAGGTCCGGCCGATCTGCGTGGCGGCGCCGTACCAGCACGCGGCAATGCCGGCGCCGCCGTGCCAGAAGCCCGGCCGGCGCACGTATGCATGAGCTGCGCCCACGCATGTGGCGGGTGTCTGGTCGAAGATGACGTCAGCGCTCGCGGTTGCCTGCATGCCGATCGCCTGCCACTTCGATGTGTCGATCGAAATCGACGCGTGATCCATCGCGACGGCCGCCAGCACCGGTTCGTCGTCGAGCCACGCGGTGACAAGTGCGTGACTGACTACGTCCGCGCCCGAACACCAGGCTTTTGTGCCGCTCAGAGACAGTTGCCCGACATCGTCTGTTTCGGTACGAGTCGCGCGTTTGCTGGCCCGCACGCGCGCGTCAGGCGGCTCTGCGGCCCATACCCCCCAGCGGCTACCCGGAAGCGGCGTGGGCCCGTGCAGCTCGGCGAGAATCGCCAGCGCATCGGTATGCCCTTCGAACAGTTTGACCAGACCGAGATCGCACGCCGCAACCGCGGCCAGGGTACGCCAGCGCTCCAGAGTCTGCCCGTGCCCAGGCAATGGTGCGAAGGGCAAACGATCGTAGCCTCGCCGGATCAGTGCGCGTAAAACATCGCCCAGCGCGGCGGGGTCACTCGCGTCGAATTGCGCGTCATGCAGAAAATTTTCGAGCGGCTCGGCAGAACGCATAGCGCCCTTTCCGGCCAGTGACGCATCGGGATCGCGAGTGCGGGTTCTGCTGTTGTTTTCCGGCGGTCGCGCACTCACGCCGGCCGCACGATCACGGGTATCGAGCATCGCGTCTCCCTGAATCTGTTCGATCTGTGCGCACGGACTTTTGCTAGCCGCAGCGCGTGCAGACCGACAGCAAGCGGCGTGCCGCAGGTGTCTGGCACCCGCAGCACGCCGCAATATTTCAGGGGTTATAGCGCGCCGCGCACTCGTATGAAGGAAGCGCGCGTTGACGGCTAGCCGGGACCGCGCGCCCGGCGCCGCGTTTCCGCCTGCTCCAGCACCGCTTCGAATAGCGCGAGTTCCACCGGCTTGACCAGATGGGCGTGAAATCCCGCCGATTGGGTCCGTTCGCGATCGCTTGCGTGACCGAAGCCGGTCATGGCGGCGAACACGGTGTTGGACAGCCCGGGCATCGCGCGCAACGCCTCGAGCGTCGCGTAGCCATCCATTTTTGGCATCGCAAGGTCGATCAAGGCAAGGTGGGGTACGAGGCGCGGCGCAACGGCGATCGCCTGCGGGCCGTCGTAGGCAATGCGGACTTCGTGGCCTTTGAGTTCGAGCAGCATGGCGAGGCTGTCGGCGGAATCGCGATTGTCGTCCACCAGCAGAATACGCAGCGCGGACACCGCGTTTTCCGCACCGCAGGCTTGATCAGCCTGCTCTGCGGGGAGCGCCGCGGCAAACGGCAAACTGAGCGTGAACGAGCTGCCGAACCCCAGCCCCTCGCTGCTCGCAATGATGCTTCCTCCATGCAATTCGACCAGCGATTTGCACAATGTGAGGCCGATACCGAGGCCACCTTCGCCGAGGCTTTGCCCTTCCTTTTCCTGCGCGAACAACTCAAAGATCGCGTCAAGCGAACGTGCTGGAATGCCGCGGCCGTGATCGCGCACTTCCAGCACAGCCATCTGATGGTCGACGCGTCCGAATATCTCGATGCGGCTGCCAGGCGGCGAAAACTTCGACGCGTTATGCAGCAGGTTTTGCAGCACCTGCACGAGCCGTGTCGTGTCACCGTGAACGATTAGCGATTCGGCCGGCATGTGCGTAGCCACACTTTGCTCCCGCGAATCGGTAAACGGCCGTGCCGCTTCGATCGCACGCGCCACCACTTCGGCCAGATCGACGCGCGCGAGGCGCAACTCGACCTTGTCCGACATGATGCGGCCGACGTCGAGCAGATCGTCGACGAGACGCGTGAGGTGCGTAACCTGGCGGTCGATCAGATCGCGCGAGCGCGCGAGCGTCGGACTCACCCCCGTTTCGAGTTGCATCACGCCGATTGCGTTGCGTACCGGTGCAAGCGGATTGCGCAACTCGTGGGCGAGGGTCGCGAGAAACTTGCGCATGCGCTCGCTGGAGCGCGCCAGCTCTTCGCGCTCGCGGCGCTCGGTCAGATCGCGCGTGACTTTGGCGAAACCACGCAACCGGTTCGATTCGTCATACACAGCGGTGATGTTGACGTTGGCCCAGAAGGTGGTGCCGTCCTTGCGCACACGCCAGCCCTCGTCTTCGACCTTGCCGAGCTGTCTCGCGATCGCCAGTTCGCGCGCGGGCTTGCCGGCCGCGGCTTCTTCGCGTGTGTAGAAGTTCGAGAAATGCTGGCCGACGATTTCTTCGCGCGTATAGCCCTTGATGCGGGCGGCGCCTGCGTTCCAGCTCATCACAAAGCCGTCCGGATCGAGCATGAAAATCGCGTAATCTTTCACGTTGTCGACCAGCAGACGGAAGCGCTCTTCGCTCTGCCGCAACGCTTCCACAAACGCGCGCTGGGTGGTCAGATCGCGGGTAATCTTGGCAAAGCCGGTCAGCACACCCGACTCGTTGCGCACCGCCGTGATGACGACATTGCACCAGAAGGTCGTGCCGTCTTTGCGAACCCGCCAGCCTTCGTCCTCGAAACGCCCGGTCAACGCGGCTTGCTGCAACTCGTAAGCCGGCCAGCCGCGTGCCACAGCTTCAGCGGGGTAGAAACGCGAGAAATGCTCGCCGATGATTTCGTGCGCCGCGTAGCCCTTCAGTTTTTGCGCGCCGGCATTCCAGCTGACGATACGTCCGGTCGGGTCCAGCAGGAAGATCGCGTAGTCTTCGATCGACTGGACCAGCGCCCAGTAATCGACCTCGCCGGGCGTATCCGCACGGAGCACGGGAGGCTCGTCAGCGGTCTCGCCATTGTCGCCTGCGGGGTGGACGTCAGTCTTGTTCATGGTGAAAAGCGTCTATTGGTATGTTCAGTCAGCATACACCGGCTCACTTCCATGTTTCGCTTATTGCCCACCCGCTGCCCAACCGTCGCCCAACGATCGCACAACCGCGTTGACCAACCTTGTGAATCAAAGTCAGCGGGCTGAATCGGACGACGGCCACACCGCAGAAACACCTGCCCTCAATGCCCCCCGGCGCCAGCCGCCGCGGCCGCACTTGCCTTGTCCGGCTTCGTCACCCAGATCAGCGGAATGATCACCACGAAAATCACGGCGGAAAGCCAGAAAATATCGTTCAGCCCGAGCATCGCAGCCTGCGCGTTCATCGACTGTTCGAAGAACGCCATCGCCTGTGAGGCGCTTCCGCCCAGCGCCGCTTGCGCGGCGTCCAGAGCAGAAGTGAAGGTCGGATTGTTCACACTCGTTTGCTCGGCCAGCTGCGCATGATGCAGGATCGTACGGTCATTCCAACCTGTAGTAGCAAGCGACGTTCCCGCTGCTCCCGCAAACACCCGTGCGAAGTTCGACAATCCCGCAGCGGCCGGAATCTTGTCGGGCGTGAGGCCGGAAAGAATGATCGCCGTCAGCGGCACAAAGAACAACGCGGTCGGAATCCCTTGCAGCAGAGTCGGCAAGACCAGGGTCCACGTATCCACGCCCGTCGTGTAATGCGAGCGCATAAAAAACACGCTGGCGAACCCGAGAAACGCCAGCGTCGCCAACACTCGCGCATCCGACTTCGGCATGATCTTCGCCATCACCGGCGCGAGAATCACGGCAAAGATGCCAAGCGGCGCGGTAGCCAGACCGGCATCCACCGACCGGTAGCTCAGATACTCCTGCATCCACTGCGGCAACAGGACCAGGTTGGAGAAGAACACCGCGTACGCCACTGAAATCGCAATCGTGCCGCCCAGAAAATTACGCCCTCCGAACAATCGCAGGTCGATGATCGGATTCTTCTCGGTCAACTCCCAGATCAGAAAGAACACAAAGCTGACCGCCGCAAATACGGTCAGCGCGACAATCACAGGCGAATTGAACCAGTCGAGATCCTTGCCCTTGTCGAGCATGATCTGCAGCGAGCCCACCCATGCGATCAGCGAGAGCAGCCCTATCTTGTCGATCGGCAAGCGCTTCGTCGGGGTTTCGCGTGTGCGGTAGATTGCCCACGTCACGCCTGCTGCAAAGATGCCTACCGGGATATTGATGTAGAAGATCCATGACCACGAGTAGCTATCGGTAATCCAGCCGCCGAGCGCCGGGCCGGCGATGGGGCCCACCGTCGCTGTCATGGCCCACAACGCCAAAGCATGCGAGCTCTTTTCCCGCGGATACGAGCCGAGCAGAATCGCTTGCGACAGTGGAATCAAAGGCCCCGCCACCGCGCCCTGCACGATCCGCGCCGCGAGCAGTACCGGCAGCGTCGGCGCAATGCCGCATGCCCATGACGAGAGTACGAACAGCAGAATGGCCCACACGAACAGCTTGATCTGCCCGACGCGCTGCGTGAGCCAGCCCGTCAACGGAATCGCAATCGCGTTGGCGGCGGCGAACAGCGTAATCACCCACGTCCCCTCGTCCACCGATACACCAAGATTGCCCGCAATGGTCGGAATCGCGACGTTCGCGATCGACGAATCAAGCACGTTCATAAACGTGGCCAGGGCCACGGCAAGCGTCGCCAGCACAAGCTTGCCGCCGGTCAGAGGCGGGAGCGCTGCGGCGTTGGGCGATCCATTCATTTCGTCACCTGTCGAAGAAGTCTAATGTCTGACTTGTCAGCTAATTGGTTAAAAAAACGGGCGTCGGGAGATCCCCCGTTCAACCTGCTACCCGTGCTGCGTTCTTTGGCGTCGCGTTTGCTGCTACAGCACGTGCCGACGGCATGTTCTGCGCGATGATCCTGGCGATTTCGGCGTCGGCGTCGGCACCGTACTGGGCGAACACGTCCGTGCGATAAGTGGTGTTGATTGCCGCGCCCAGTTGAGTGCCCGACTCGTCGCGCGTTTCGACATCGACTTGCATCGACAGGCCGATCCGCAGCGGATGAGCGTTCAGTTCGTTCTGGTCGAGCTGGATTCGCGCCGGGAGACGCTGGACGACCTTGATCCAGTTGCCGGTCGCGTTCTGCGCAGGCAACACGGCAAATGCTGCGCCCGTACCCGCCGAGAACCCCACCACGTGGCCGTGATACTTGACGCTCGAGCCGTATACGTCGGCCGTCAACGTGACCGGTTGACCAATGCGCATGTGCTTCAGCTGGCCTTCCTTGAAGTTCGCATCGACCCACACGCCGTCGAGCGGCACGATCGCCATCAGCGGCGTGCCCGGCGCCACGCGCTGACCGACCTGCACTGAGCGGCGCGCCACATAGCCCGTCACCGGCGCGGGCAAGGTGTTGCGCGCGTAACTCAGGTACGCGTCGCGCACTTTCGAGGCGGCGGCCTGCACGTTCGGATGCAGTTCGACCGACGTGCGGTCGGTCAGCGCGTGATTGGCTGCGGCCTGCTGGCGAGCGGCGTCGAGCGCGGCTTGTGCGGCGCTGACGGCGTCGCGTGCATGGGCGATGTCCTCGCCGGATACCGCGCCCGTTTCGGCAACGGCCAGGCGGCGCTTGAGGTCGTCTTCGGCGCGAGCGAGATCGGACTGACGTTGCGCGACGGTTGCAGCGTAGAAATCATTGTTCACGTACAGGCCGGCGACCTGTCTCACGGTCTGGCCGAGTGTCGCTTCGGCATTCGACAGCGCGACTTTCGCGTCGGCGTTATCGAGCGTCACGACCGGTGCGCCCTGCTTGACGATCTGCGTGTCGTCGGCGTTCACCGCCACCACGGTGCCGCTTACTTGCGGCGTTAGCTGCACGAGATTGCCGTTGACGTAGGCATCGTCGGTCGACTGGTGATACTGGCCGTTCGTGATGTAGTAGGCGCCATAACCCGCGCCGGCCAACACTACTGTGGCGGCGAGCAAGGCGAGCAGCAGCTTGCGCTTCGCAGGCGCCCGCACTTGCTGGGGTTGGTCCGCGTCCGCCGTCTCGCGGTTGGTGGTGATCGTATCGCTCATTTTGTGGGTCCTGACAGAAAGTGAAAGCGTCGCGATGGCGTCTTAGCGGATGGCGACGACAGGGTTGGTTTGTACTGCCGAAGTTGCTGAGACTGCCGAGGTTGCCGATGCGGCCACGCTGCCCCGTGCGCTCGAATCAGCGCTGTCGCTGTAGCCGCCGCCCAATGCGGCAGCCAGCGCAATCTGCTGATCGCGGCGGTTCATCTTCAGATTGGCGACCTGCTGATCGGCGGCAAGCGCAGTGGTGTCGGCATTCAGTACCGTCAGCTGATTCGCGAGACCGGCCCTGTACTGCGTGAGCGCCAGCTGATCGGCGCCACGGGCGGCTTCCTGGGCAGCTTGCGCATCGCCGAGTTGCTCGTCGGTCGAACGGATCTGCGCGAGTTGCGTCGCGACTTCGGACAGCGCGGTGACGAGCGTCTGGTTATACGTCGCGACGGCGTAGTCGAAGTCGGCATACCGGCCCTTCAGTTGCGCGCGCAACTGACCGCCGTCGAAGATCGGCAGATGAATCGCGGGACCGGCCGACGCCGTGCGGCTCGCTGCGGTCAGAAAACGGCCGAAGCCGAATGCATCGAGCCCGATCGCGGCGCTCAGGTTGATGTCGGGATAGAACTCGGCCTTGGCTTCCTTCACGTCATGCGTGAGCGCGTCGACGCGCCATCTGGCGGCGACCAGATCCGGGCGACGGCTCACCAGGTCGGCAGGCAGGTTGTCCGGCAAACCGACTTCGTCGCCGATTCCGAGCGTTGGGCGCGCAATCGCGAGGCCACGGTCCGGGCCGGCGCCAAGCAATGCGGCCAATTGATAGCGGGTGGTGAGGATGCTGCCGTCGAGCGACGCCAACGTCGCGCGACTCGTAGCGAGGTTCGCTTGCGCCGTCTTGCGCTCGACCTGAGTATCGAGGCCTGTTGCAATGCGCCCGGCGGTGATGCGGTCGATCTGCTCGCGTTGCGTGATCTCCTGCTGCGCGATGTCGCGTAACGCGTACAGGCGGGCGAGCTGGTTATAGGCCCGTGCCGTTGCGGACGTCAGCGACAACCTCACGACTTCGGCATCCGCCTGGCTCGCCTGCAGTTGAGACAGCGAGGCTTTGAGCGCTTCGCGATTCTTGCCCCACAAGTCGAGATCATAGGAGGCGGATAGCAGGCCCTGATTCTCCGATTGCCATGAGCCGCCATACGGCGGCGGCACGAGCGCCGTGCCCGAATACTGCTGGCGCGTGAACGAATACGTGGCGCCGACTTGCGGCATTGTGCTGGCCTTCGCGGTGTCGCTATACGCAGCGGCCGCGGCAACGCGTGCCCGCGCCTGTTCGATCGACGGATTGCCCTTCAGCGCTTCCATGAGCAAGGCCTTCAGTTGCGCGTCGCCAAACTGGTCCGCCCAATCGGCAGCGGGCCAATGGCCATGATCCGCGGGGAGGCTTTGTTGCGTCGCGTAGGTCTGTGGCTGTGCCATCTGTTTGTCGCTCGAGATGCCAGCGTAGTTCGCGCAAGCCGACAGCACGGCCGCGAAGATTGCCGTCACGCCCGCCTTCGCGATGCGTGACCTGGCTGCCTGCCTATTTAGCTGCAATATCATTTGCTGACCTGTCAGATATTAAGGTAAAAAAATGGCTGCGATCGTTCGCAGCGCTGTTTGCCTCGTCGCTTGCTAGTCTTCAAGAAACTTGTTCAGCAGGCGGCGCAATTCCTCGAATTCGGCTTTGGTGAACTTCCTCAACCGCCCGTTGAGGACCGCCGGCGCAATCCGCGGAAGTTGCGCGGCGACGTCCTCCCCTGCCTTCGTCAACTTCAGATTGACGACGCGCCGGTCCTCGATACTGCGCGAGCGCTCCAGCAGACCTTTGGTCTCGAGCTTGTCGAGCATGCGTGTCATCAAACCCGTATCGATACCAAGATGTTTGGACAACTCGAACGGCGTGGTCGCAATGTCCTGACGCAACGACAGCAGAATGCCCATTTGTTGGCTGGTGATATCCAGATCTTTGAGCGCGGCGTCCATTTCCGTAATCAACACGTTGCGCGCCTTGTTGATGGAGAACCCCACGCTGTTTGTCAGACCGAAACTCTCCGGCGTGTAGTGATCCATGCGCAGCTCCTGGTTGGTTGGAATCAATATATCTGCAATGTCAGATACTGTCAAATTTAAATTCGCAGAAGTCAGATTTCTCAATGCAAGGGGATGGCAAATATGATCGGACGAATATTCGGCGCGTGGCCGACGTTCGCGGGGAGAACCGCGGAGCACGGCCTCCCGCACTGACTGAACGGCTGTCGCCCCGGTCAGCCTGCCGCGCCGACCTTTTCCGCCAGCTTCGCGTCGTAACTGGAATGGACGTGCACTCGCTTCTTCTCCGGATAGGCGTACGTGTACGCCCTGCGCAGCGCCAGCGACGCCTCGTGAAACCCGGACAGAATCAGCTTCTGCTTGTTCGGATAGTTGGCGATGTCGCCGACCGCGAAGATGCCGGGCCGCGAGCTTTCGTAGTTGGACGTATCCACGTCGACGCGGCCGCCGTGAATCGACAGATTCCACTGCGCAATTGGCCCGAGATCGGCAACCAGCCCGTACAGCACGACGAGGTGCTCAGTGTCGAGTTGCGTTTCGCCTTCGATATGCCGTAGCGCGATCGACTTCAACGTATCGCCTTCGACGTTGAGCCCCGAAATCGCGCCGACGATGAAGTCCATCTCCCCTGCCTCAACCGCGCGCCGCATCGACTCGACACTCGAATCCGCCGCACTGAAGCCGTTGCGACGATGCACCAGGGTCACGCGCCGCGCGACCTTGCGCAGCGCCAGCGCCCAATCGAGCGCAGAATCGCCGCCGCCGGCCACCACCACGTTCTTGTCGGCGAAATCGGCGAGACGTTGCACGCTGTAGTGCACGTGACGCGACTCCAGCGGCACGGCCTCGGCAAGCGCCAGCCTTTGCGGCACGAACGCACCGTTGCCGGCGGCAAGCAGAATCGCGGCTACGTCGAATACGAGGCCGCGGTCGGTGCGCACGGTCCAGCGCCCGTCGTCGCGCTGCTCGACCGACTCGACCCGTTGCTCGAGACGGATGGGCACATCGAACGGCTTGCATTGCGCCATCAGGCGCTCGACCAGTTCGCGCGCGGTACACGAGGGAATCGCGGGAATGTCGTAGATCGGCTTGTCCGGATAGAGCTCGATGCACTGCCCGCCCACCTTGTCGAGCCCATCGACGATCTGGCACGACAGACCGATTACACCGGCTTCAAAAGCGGCAAAAAGGCCCACAGGGCCGGCTCCGACAATCAGGACATCGGTACGGATCGGTTGCAGAAGCGGGTCTGTTGCGGACGTCATTCGGAGTCTCATCGGGTAGATCGATGATCCACCATACAGAATCGCCCGAGGCCCGGCAACGATGCCATTACAGGCGATAAGGGCGCTTCGGTTCAGCAGGCCTCGCTCCGCGAGCGGCCACCAGAGACCCCATTGAATAGATTAAATTTATAGAACTATAAAAAAACAACATTATTTTTATAGCCGACGGCTTCGTATAGTCGAGCCCAGTTCGAATGCGCCCTCCGCTCGGCGCCCTCTTTTCCCGCTACTGGACCACGATGAAACTACTCAAGTTCGCCCCTCTCGCGATCGCCGGCGCGCTCTCCAGCGCCGCCCATGCGCAAAGCAGCGTGACGCTGTATGGCCTGATTTCCGCGGGCGTCGGCTATGCGACGAATCAGGGCGGCAAGAACGCGTGGCAGGCACTGTCGGGCACCAACCAGAACCCGCGCTGGGGTTTGAAGGGCGTCGAAGATCTGGGCGGCGGCACGACTGCCATCTTCCAGCTGGAAAATGGCTTCAACGTGATGACCGGCACCGCGTCGCAAAACGGCCGCGAGTTCGGCCGGCAGGCGTTCGTCGGGCTCGCCAGCAAGACGTACGGTACGTTGACCTTCGGCCGGCAGTACGACACGGTGCACGACTATGTCGGCCCGGTGATCATCGCGAGCAACGGCGTGAACATCGGCGACAACGACAACGGTTATAACGACATCCGCGTGCAGAATGCGGTGAAGTACGTGACGCCCGACTATCGCGGCCTGAAGGCCACGGCCGAATACGGCTTCAGCAACGCCACCGGTTTCGCCAATAACAATGCGTACAGCTTCGGCGCCGGTTACGAAAACGGACCGCTGAAGTGGAGCGTGGTCTACGCGCAGTACAACAACCCGTTTAGCGCGACCAATCCGGACGGCGCGATTTCGAACGACTACGCGTCGTCGCTGCTGATCTTTGCGAAGAGCGCGTTGCATCCGGCTGCCTATGCGAGCAAGCAGCGCATCTTCGGCACGGGCGGCTTCTACACGGTCGGCCCTGCGCAATTTGCAGCGCTCTTCACCGATGTCCGCTACGATTATCTCGACGGTTCGCATCTGCGTTTGCAGAACTACAACCTGAACCTGAATTACCACGTGACGCCCGCGCTCGTTCTCGGCGCAGCGTATGCCTTCACTGACGGCAAATACGATGTGATCAACACGAGCCCCAAATGGCATCAGGTCAATCTGCAAGCCGACTATTTCCTGTCGAAACGCACCGACGTCGCGCTGACGGTGATCGCGCAGCAAGCTGCTGGCGACGCGCAACACGCGCAGATTTTCGCCTATGCGCAATCCACCGGCATCCGTCAGATGATCACGACGGTCGGCATGCGCCACGTGTTCTGACGATGATGAACGCCTTCGATCCAACGCAGGACCGACGCGCATTTTTGCGCACGGCCATGGGACTGGCTGCGGGTGCATCGGCGTGGCCGATGCTGGCCGCTGCTGCCGGTGGTGCCGCAGCAGCTGACGCGGCCAGCGGCACGTCCTCTTCAAGCGCCACCGCTTTGCAAAGCGGCGCGCGCCGCAGCGTGATCATCGATTGCGATCCCGGTCAGGACGACGCGATCGCGATCCTGTTCGCCCTCGGCGCAAGCGAGCGGCTCGACGTGCGCGCGATCACGACGGTCGCGGGCAACGTGCCGCTCAACCTCACCGAACGCAACGCGCGCATCGTGCGTGACTGGGCCGAGCGTACACAATCGCTGCCGGTGTATGCGGGCTGTCCGCGTCCGCTCACGCGTGAACTGATCACGGCCGCCAACGTGCACGGCAAGACCGGTCTCGAAGGCGTGCCGCTGCATGAACCGCTCGCGCCTCTCGCGCCGCAGCACGCGGTCGCCTTCCTGATCGACGCCTTGCGCGCGGCGCCGCCGCATAGCGTGACGTTGTGCGCGCTCGGGCCGTTGACCAACCTCGCCACCGCGTTCACCGAAGCGCCGGAGATTCGCAACGGCATCCGCGAAATCGTGCTGATGGGCGGCGCTTTCTTCGAGCGCGGCAACATCACGCCCGCGGCCGAGTTCAACATCTACGTCGACCCGCAGGCCGCGCAAGTTGTGTTTGCGAGCGGTGTGCCGATCGTCGTGCTGCCGCGCGACGTCGCCGTGAAAGCACCGATCACGCCGGCACGGATCGCACCGATTCGCGCGCTCGGCAATCGCTGCGGCACCATGGCCGCCGATATCATGGCCGCGGAAGTCGCGTATCAGAAGGGACGCCGGGGCGTTGAAGAAGCACCGATGTACGACCCTTGCGCGACCGGCTACCTGATCGAGCCGTCCCTCTTCAAGGGACGCGAGGTCAACGTGATGATCGAGACAGTCGGCGAATGGACGCTTGGTGAAACCGTGGTGGACTGGAGCGGACATAGCGGCCGCAAGCCGAACGCGACCTGGATCACCGAAGTCGACGCGGACGGTTTTTACGCCGCCTTGCGCGCACGGCTCGCCACGCTGCCGTGATCCGGAGAACGCTTGAACCTGTGAAAGGCTCGACAACGGTCATGGATACCGCCTGCGTTGCGTCAGATATGCGCGGCGAGCCATTCGCGGCAAGCCCGCACGTGCGGGCCTCGATCGTCGCCGTCGAGCGAGATCAGTGCGATAGAACGGGTGACGCGCGGCTTGTCGAGACGCAACGCGACCAGTTCCGTGTCGTGCAGATGCATGGTGTAGAGACTGGGCAGTACCGCAATCGCCAGACGGTTGCGCACGAGCTCGTACAACGGCTCGGTGTATTCGACGCGGTAGGCGACCGTCAATTGCAGACCTTCGGCCCCGCCGGTGCGCTGCAACGCGTCGCTGACACTGCCACGCACGAACACCGCGAGATCGCGGCCCACGAGCTTCGCCCACGCAAGGGTCTTTTTCTGCGCGAGCGGATCGTCGCGCCGCACCACCACCACGATCTGATCCTCGAACAGGTCCTGGTAGCGCAACGCGGCTTCGCCGTCGTTGTCCGCCGTGGCCGCATCGGGCTCGTGCACACCGACGCCGAAATCGACTGCCCCCTGCCGCACGGCATCGATCAAGGCGGTGTTCGGCATATCGTTCAGCGTAAAACGCAGCGACGCCTGCTTTGCGCGCAACAAGGCGAGCGCGGGCAACAGGCGCGCCGCAGCCGACGGAATCAGTCCGATGCGCACCGTCTGCACGCGTTCGGCAAAGGTGCTCGCCATATCGTCGAAGGTGCCGCGCGCCTGATTGAGCAGACGCTCGGCAAGCGGCAACACGCTCGCGCCGGCATGCGTGAGCGTCAACCGATGCGCGGAGCGCGCGAACAACGGTCCGCCGAGCAGGAACTCGATCTGCCGGATCGCCGCAGTCAGCGCAGGCTGCGTCAAGGCGAGCGACTGCGCGGCCTGCGTGAAACTGCGCGCATGCGCAAGCGTCACGAAGTACTGGATTTGCCGCAGCGTGAGCGCGGGCAAGAGAGACGAACGGTCGGTCATGGAGAGCAATGCATCGACGCAATGCGCAGCAGTATAAATGGCATGGTTACAGGATGAATCAATTGGTCAATAACGAATCTTCAATGCCGGCAGCAAACAACCCGGCACCCACGGCGCGCGGCGGCTGGCTCGAACGGCGCTTCGCGCTCGCCGAGCGCAAGACCAGCGTGCGTATCGAAACGATCGCCGGCATCACGTCGTTTCTGGCGGCCGCCTATCTGCTGGTGGTGATTCCGTCGCTGCTGTCGGCGGGCGGCATGGATCGCGGCGCGGCGACGACCGCAACGATTCTGGTGTTCGTGCTGAGCACGGTGCTCATGGCGCTGTACGCGAATCTGCCGTTTCTGGTGGGGCCCGGCATCGGCGGCTCGGTGATTCTCGGCATTACGCTCGCAGGCGAGCATGTCGCGTGGCAAACGGGCTTGGGCATCGCGTTCGTATCCGGCGTGCTGTTTCTGATCCTGACACTGGTGGGCGCGCGCAGTCTCGTGGTCCGGTTGATTCCGGCGCAAATCAAGCTCGGGCTTGGCGCTTCGATCGGATTGTTCATCGCGGTGCTCGGTTTCCGTAATGCCGGGATGGTGCTCGCCAATGCGAAGACCAATGCACTCGCGCTCGGCGATTTCTCGCGGCCCGGCACCCTGGTCGCCTTGATCGGACTCGGCGCGGCTGTCGTGCTGCAAGGCCGCCGCGTGCCCGGTGCGATCTTGTGGGCGATCCTGATCGCGGCCGCCGCCGGTGTGCCGCTCGGCGTCACGCATATGCCCGCGTCGTTTCTCTCGTGGCCGCATAGCATTGCGCCGATCGCATTCAAGCTCGACATCGCAAGCGCCTTGAGCGTGGCCGCCATTCCGTATCTGTTCGTGTTCTTCGCGGCGGAGTTTTTCTCGACGCTCGGCACCACGCTCGCGGTCGGCGCCAAAGCGGATCTGCTCGACGAAAACGCAAATCTGCCCAATATCAACCGCCCGTTTCTCGTCGATTCGATTGCGGCGACGCTTGGCCCGGTGTTCGGCATTCCGGCGCTCACGGCGCTGGTGGAATCCGCGGCAGGTGTTGAAGCGGGTGGACGTACCGGCCTTTCTTCGCTTGCGGCCGCTGCGATGTTCGCACTCATGCTGTTGTTCGTGCCGGTCGCGCTGGCCATTCCGAAAGAAGCTACCGCGCCCGCGTTGATCCTGATCGGACTGTCGATGTTCAGCACGATTCGCCACACGCATTTCGACGACTTCAGCGACTCGCTGCCCGTTCTCTCAATGGTGCTGCTCACGCTGATGTCGAACAGTTTCGGCACTGGTATCGCGGGCGGTCTGCTCTGCTATGTGCTTGTCAAGCTGCTCGCCGGACGTTTCCGTGAAGTACCGTGGGGCCTCTATGTGCTGGCCGTGCCACTCAGCTATTACTTCTATACCGTGGTGAAGCCGCATTGAGATTTGCACCTTGGCACTCTGCTTACCTGACTTTGCCGCACGTTGTTATCCTGCATTCGCACTAAACTGAATCAGCGTCGAGTTTTACGCACTACCGAAAACCATACCGACATGAAAGAGACATTGGGCAACGTGCCCGCATCGCGCCTTGGCATTACGCTCACCGATGCCCATCGCGCCTTCTTCACGGCCCTGCCGAAGGTCGAGTTGCATTGCCACCTGCTGGGCGCGGTGCGTCATGAGACCTTTATCGCGCTCGCTGAAAAGAGCAACGCGCCGATCGACCGCGAAGAAATCGACGCGTTTTATACGCGCGGCGAAAAGCCCGTTGGCGTGCTACGTGTGCTGCGCGCGCTCGACGAGCATCTGCTCACGCACGCCGACGACCTGCATCGCATCACCTACGAATATCTCGCCGACGCCGCCGCACACCAGGTACGCCATAGCGAATTCTTCTGGAATCCTACCGGCACCGTGCACGTATCGAAGATTCCCTACGCGGATGCGCAAGCGGCCATCGTCACCGCGATTCGCGACGCCGCGCGCGATTTCGGCATCAGCGCGCGGCTGATTCCAAGCATCGACCGCGAAGCCGATCCCGACGAAGCAGTCGCGCTGGTCGACTGGATGTGCGCGCATCGCGCGGACGAAGTGGCGGGCCTCGGCATCGATTACCGCGAGAACGACCGGCCGCCTGAGTTGTTCTGGAAGGCGTACCGCAATGCGCGCAACGCCGGCTTCAAAACCACCGCGCATGCAGGCGAATTCGGCATGCCGTGGCGCAACGTCGAGACGGCCGTAGACCTGCTGCATTGCGATCGGATCGATCACGGCTATACGATCGTCGATAACCCGCAGTTGGCGGCCCAATACGGGGAACGCGGCATCGTGTTCACCGTAGTGCCGACTAACTCCTACTATTTGCGCACCCTCGCCCCGGAAGTCTGGGCCGAACAGCATCCCATGCGGCGTATGCCGGGTTTAGGCATGAAAATTCACCCGAACACCGACGACCCGACGCTGCACAAAGTGACGCCAAGCGAAGCATGGCAATTGATGTATAGCCACTTCGGCTTCAGCATTGCCGAGTTACGGCAGTTCATGCTGAACGGCATCGACGGCGCATGGATCGACGAAGCGACGCGCCACGCCTGGCGCGCGGCGTGGGGTGCGGAGTTCGACGCGTTGGCGGCGGCCTTGCCCGCTTGAGTGCGGACGGTGCTTCAAGTCAGGTTAGCCACTCCCGCACGGTTTCACTCACCAATCCACGAACCGCGCAAATCGCTGTCGTGCAGCAATTGCAATAACGTGCCCGCCGGACGGCTCAGCCGTTTGGCGGCCAGCGCGATAAATTCCACCGAAGGCAGCGTTGGCAGACTGGCCGCGTTGAGCGGCGGCGTCAGGCCTCGCGCGGCCAGATACTGCGGACGAACCGTGATACCGAGCCCGCCGCGCGCAGCCGCAATGCAGCCCGAATGACTGCTGCTCGTACATACCAGCTGCCAGCTGAAACCGGCTTCGGCGAGCGCGTCGAGCACCACCGCCCGGGTCACGCTCGGCTCGGCGACCAGAATCAGCGGCAACGGCTGGCTAAGATCGACCAGCGTGCCGGCGCGCGCCAGCCACTCCAGCCGCCCCGTGAACAGCGGCACGCCGCGCCGGTCGCCCAGACGCCGCTTGCCGACCAGCAGATCGATCGAACCGGCGTCCAGCAATTCATAGAGCTTGCCCGTCATACCGATCGTGATTTCCAACTCGACATCGGGATGCGCGTCGCGAAACGCCGCCAGCACCGTGGGCAACGGCCCGAGCGCGACATCGTCCGATGAGCCGAGCCGCACGCGCCCTTTCAGACGCGGCGCGCGAAACTGCGATTCGGCCCGCGCGAGCGCTTGCAGGATGACGCTGGCGTGCGCGAGCATGGCCTCGCCGTCCGGGGTCATTGCGAGCGAATGGGTGTCGCGCACGAACAGGCGCCGCCCGACGCTCTGTTCGAGCCGGCGGATGTGTTCGCTGACGCTCGACTGCGTGAGGTCGAGTTGCCGCCCCGCCTCGGTAAAGCTATGGCAGGCCGCGACTGTCGCGAAGGTCTTGAGCCAGATGGGATTGAGCATGCGTCATTGTGGTCCTGGTCATCGGCAAAGTCGATAACAGTCAACAACTCTAGTGGGGTTCCCGATTGACGAGGATGTCAATATCATGACGCAATCCCCCCAACGATCGCTCCGAGCCCGGCCCGCCGCCCCGTAGCTCAATTGAACATGAACAAGGATTCCGCCCAGACCGCACTGCTCTGGATCGTCGCCGCCGGCTTTTTCATGCAGTCGCTCGACACCACGATCGTCAACACCGCGCTGCCGTCGATTGCGAACAGCCTGCACGTCGCGCCCCTCGCGATGCAGCCGATCGTGGTGGCCTACACGCTGACCATGGCGATGCTCACCCCTGCGTCGGGCTGGCTCGCCGACCGCTTCGGCACGCGGCGGGTCTATTTCGTGGCGATTCTGATATTCGTGCTCGGGTCGATCTGCTGTGCGAGCGCGCATACGCTCGGCCAACTGGTGATGGCGCGGGTCCTGCAAGGCCTGGGCGGCTCGATGCTGCTGCCGATCGGACGGCTCGCCGTTCTGCGCAGCGTCTCGAGCGAGCAATACGTATCGGCGCTCGCGTTCATTTCGATTGCCGGCCAATTGGGCCCGATTGCCGGCCCGACGCTCGGCGGCTGGTTTGTTGAGGCCATCACGTGGCACTGGATCTTTCTGATCAATGTGCCGATCGGCGCATTGGGTCTCTATGCGGTACAGCGGTATTTGCCTGCCCATGGCGAAGCCAAGGCGCCACCCTTCGACTTCGTTGGTTGCGGGCTGCTGTCGCTGTGCATGATCGCGTTTTCGCTGGCCGTCGAGGCGCCCGTCGCGACGCATCGCGCGGCATGGTCGGCGGGTCTCTTCGCACTCGCGATTGTCAGCGCGCTCGCCTACATTCCGCACGCAAAGCGCCGCAACAATCCGCTATTCAAACTCTCGCTCTTCAGCGAACCGAATTTCAGCGTCGGTCTTATCGGCAACCTGGTGTGCCGCATCGGCTCGAGCGCCGTACCGTTTCTCGTGCCGTTGCTGTTGCAATTGCAACTCGGCTACACACCGCTGCATTCCGGCCTGATGATGCTGCCTGCCGCACTTGCCGGCACCCTCACCAAGCGCTGGATTGCGCCGCTCGTGCGTCGCTATGGCTATGACACGTTCCTGCTCGTCAACACGATAATCGTCGGGTCGGCGATCGTTGCGTTCGCATTGATTACGCGGGGTACGCCGCTCATCGTCGAGATCGTGATTCTGGCGGTGTTCGGCGGCGCCAACTCCATGCAATTCGCGGCGATGAACAGCGTCACGCTCAAAGGCCTCTCGCACGAAGACGCCGGCAGCGGCAACAGTCTCTTTTCGATGGTGCAGATGCTGGCGATCGGCCTGGGTGTCTCGATCGGCGGCGGACTGGTGAATCTGTTCTCGGCGCAATGGGGATCGGCGGCGCTCGGGTTCCGCCTGAGCTTCGTGTGCGTGGGCGTCATCACGCTGGTGTCCGCATGGGTGTTTCGCCATCTCGACGAAGCGCCCGTCACGCGCGACGTGCGTGGTCAGGCGACCCAGGGTGCGGGGCGCTGAGTATCGGGCGCGGCGGGTCCGCTTGCGCGCCTGACCCTAACCGTGGCTACGCTGAGTCGCACGTGACCCGGAAGACTCAGCGCACTGCCGCCGCTACGCTCAGTCCGGCAAACGGATACCGGAAAATCCCTCACAGGCTGCGATCAAACGCTCTTGCACCGCGACGTCGCGAACCGCCGGATGCGTCTCGCGCGGCTTCTTATGATAGAAGTACCCACCACTCACGGTGGCCGACGGTTCATCGCTGACAGCAAGCCACACCTGGGTTTTCGGCGCAGCTTGCAGATCGTCCGGTGCGCCTGCTCCACCCATTTTTGTCGCCACCCAACCGGGCTCCAGTGCGTTTGACAATACCGCCGGCCAGCGGCGCGCCATCGCAAACGCCAGCAGCGCGTCATGCAGCTTCGAGTCGGAATAGGCGGCCGTGCCCTGCCACGGTCGCCGGTCCCATGCAAGATCGTCGAGGCTTGCGTCACCGCTGCGATGTAAGCCCGAGCTAAGATACACGAGCCGCTGCGGCTTCCTGATCAGCGCGGTCAGGATGTAGGGGGCCAGCGTGTTGACCGCGAAGACATGCGGCAGTCCGTCGACGGTGGCAATCCGGCGGGGCTCCTGGTAACCGACCGCCGCGTTGTGGATCACTGCGTCGAAGCGGCCGAGTGTGTTGACCTGCTCCGCTAACGCGACTGCCTCTGCAATGCTCGACAGATCGCCTGCTAAAGCAGTTTCCGCTTTCGGTACGGCCTTCAACGCTTCTTCCGCACGCGCCGCATTGCGTGCATGCAAAACCACTTGATGACCGGCGCCGACGAGCAGACGCGCGGCCATCTGGCCGAGGCCGTCGGCGGAACCGGTGATAAAAACTCGCGACATGATGGCGCTCTCCGTTGATCAGTTATATATGCCTGACGCATGGTGAGAACCGCGTTCCATCGTGCAGCAGGCGAACCCGTGCAGATTAGCGCCTAACGCGTGCCTGACGCGATAGCGTGGCTGTCATTCCACTCATGATTCGGCGTCATTGATCGGCCCGCACAGGTGGCGTTTCCTGGCGTCGCGGTATGAATTCAAACAGTGTTTCGCGATAGCATGTCATGCATTAATGCATAACAAAGGAATATCACATGCCATTTGACGAGCGCATGCTGAACGGCATGGGCGTGCTGACGGCGATT
Organism: Paraburkholderia sediminicola; assembly: GCF_902859805.1. GTDB lineage: Bacteria > Pseudomonadota > Gammaproteobacteria > Burkholderiales > Burkholderiaceae > Paraburkholderia > Paraburkholderia sediminicola. The sequence continues at coordinate 56,160 of NZ_CADIKC010000008.1, forward strand.
GTCGACTGCGGCAGTTTTGCAGCGGCGGGCGAGGCACTCGACATGTCGCAATCCGGCGTCAGCCGTTCGGTTGCACGGCTTGAAGCACGCCTCGGCATCCGCCTATTCGACCGCACCACCCGCTCGGTCACGCTGACCGACGAAGGCCGGCGCTTCTACGAACAGATCGTGCCGCTACTCGGCGGACTCGAAGAAGCGGCAGCCTCAGCGGCCCAGGGCGCCACGGCGGTTCGTGGACGTCTGCGCGTGAACATGGACCCGTTCTTTTCGCGTCTTGTGCTCGGACCGAGGCTCGGCAGTTTCGTCGATAAGCATGCCGATCTGCAGCTCGAGCTGATCACGCGTGACCAGTTAGGCGATATGGTTGCCGACGGGTTCGATCTTGCGATCCGTTTCGGTGACCCACCGGTTTCGTCGCTCATTGCACGCAAGCTGCTCGATACGCGGGTTCTGACCGTCGCCGCACCGTCGTATCTGAAGAAACATGGCCATCCGGCAAGCCCGGCCGAACTCGAAACCGGCAAGCATGCATGCATCAAGTTTCGTGATCCGCTAACGGGTTACCCGTTCAGTTGGGAGTTTCACCGCGGACGCAAGAAGACGACGATTACGCCGGAAGGCCGTCTGACCGTGAACGACGTCGGCACCTTGCATAGCGTGTGCGCCGCCGGCCAGGGTGTCGCGCAGATTCTCGCGTTCGGCGCCGAGTCGTTGCTCGCCAATGGCAAACTGGTCGAACTGTTTCCCGACTGGAGCGACGAGGTTTATCCGCTATATGCGCTCTATCCTTCGCGGCATCATCCGCCGGCCAAGGTGCGGGCCTTCTTCGACTTCATCGTTTCGCTGACTGGCGGCCCGACACGCGAAACGGCTGCCTGAATGGCGGTTGGGCGAGTGTGACGCTCAACACACGGCACAAATAAAAAAACCGGCTTGACGCCGGTTATTTTCGTTCCGAATGCCGAATGCCTACAGAGCGATGGTTTTCTTTTTAAGCATCAAGGGTCGACGCGTTTCCATCAGCGTACGTTTTGCACCGAGCCACTTCGTCACGTGCTTGACCCATTGCTTCGGTGCGGTCTCAATGCCCTCTGCCTGCTGCGGCTCGTTTGCCGCGGGTGCGGCCGTTTTTTCGCTTTCACCGAGGCGTTCTGCTTCGCGCCGCCGTTTGCTGTCGGCAATTTCTTCTAGATTGACCTGGTCATCATCCATGCTGGAACTCCCGCGACAAAGCAAGGCGAGGCGCCGGTGGGTGCCGCGTTGCTTTGGCTGTGGAACAAGGCGGCGCACGGCAGGTCCGGTTGGACCTACCGCGCCGCGCTCGCTATATCAAGAAATCGTGTAGCGGTTTTGCGGACCGCCGACATACAGACCGCGAGCGAGCGTGAGAATTTGCTCGCGATGACGGTCGAAGGCTGCCAGCACTGCCGGCTCGTCGGAGCCTGCGCTCGGGCTCAGATTCGAAATGACCGAATCGTTGACAGTGAAGGCGATTTCGCGCGCATTGTCATAGCCCCAGAAATTGACACAATGACGGAAGGCGTCATAGCTGCGGCTGGGGTTCGGGAAGTTGAGGGCCATTTCACGCTCCCGTGGTGTTTTCCTTCTTCACGGTGCGCTGAATATGGGGCGCGGTCAAGGTGTTGTTTGTAAGTGTGGGTGTTGATCGGGTCCATGCCTTGCTGTTCTGCAGGTGTTCTCACACCCGTTCTCACACCAGGAGCATGCAATGAGCGAAACCAAAGAACACAAGGGCGCAAAGCCTGCCGACATCGAACATCCGCAGCCCGCCACCCACAGCGACAACGAAAAGAGCAAGCTGCCCGAACGCCACGACGAAGGGCGCGATCAGTCGCCGGCGGACCGTCCCGGAAAAAAACCCGGCGAAGGCGAACCGTCAGTGAGTTGAATAATTAACCGCTAGCCCAACGCCTAACCCAAGCGGCTTTGCTGCGTTTTTGGCGTCAAAGCCGCACAAATTTTCCCCTTCGAACCGCTTTCACGACGCGGACATTTCTTCCGATTTATTACGGATTATTTTTTCCCTGCAATGGACTATTTTGCTGCATGCAGCAATGTGTGCGCAAAGCGAACCGGCTGCCGCCCCTTAACAGATAAGAACGGAGACGCCCGTGTTCACCTTCTCCACTCCTACGCCCAGCCCTTCCCGTCCCTCTCCCAAGGTTTCCATTTGCCTGCCCACCTGCAATCGGCCTGAGTTGATCGTCGAGTGTATCGATTCGTGCCTCGCACAGACGTACGGCAATCTGGAGATTGTGATCGGCGACGATTCAAAGGACGAACGCACCCAGCAGTTGATCGCGCAACGCTACGCAAACGAGGTGCGCATCCGCTATGTGAAGAACCAGCCGGCACTCGGCCAGGCGCACAACGTCGCGAGCCTGTTCGCGCGGGCACGCGGCGACAAGATCCTGCTGATTCACGACGACGACCTGCTCACCACCGACGGTGTCGAAAAACTCGTGTCGCTATGGAAGCTTCACCCGCAGCTCGAAGTGGCCTTCGCCGATCAATACGAGGCCGATCACACCGGCGCGATCGACTTTGAAGGCAGTGCACGCCTGAACGCTGCGTTTCGACGCACTCGCGACGCTGAAGGCCTGCAAGCTTTGCCAGGCAGAACCGGGCTGATCCAGATGTTCCCGAATAACGGCTGGATGGCGAACGCGGATCTCGTCAAACGGATCGGCTATAGCGACCAGTACGGCATGTGCTGCGATTTCGTGTTCGGCACCGAACTCTGCCTCGCGGCGCGCGAGGTGTTCTATCTGCACGAGTACGTATCGGTGTATCGGAAAACCGCGACGTCGATCTCGCATAGCACGCGCGGCACCGCGATTGCCGCGACCGTCAGTGCGTATGCGTTCGTCAAGGCGCTGAAACTCCCGGCGCAGCTGGAACCGTCACGCAAGCTGGCCTTGCGCCGTCTCGCGCCGATCGTCGTCTCGGTCCATGCGAAGAATCGCCAGGTCATGCCCGGGTTGAAGATCGCGTTCACGCATCTCTTCGCCTACAACTATGGTTTCAGCACGCGGCTCTATTACCACCTGCTCATCCTCTCACGTGCGGTAGTGAGCGTGCGGCAGCGCGCAGCGGCGGCCGCGATGGTCGCGGCAGCGCCGGCTGTCATTGCGGAGCCGGCCGCCGCTGTAACGGAGCTCGTCACGGACCTCGTGACCGATCGATCCGAAATGATCTGACGCGGCCGCAGCGGGAAGCGACCAGCAGGCCAGCCGGTCAGTCGCCAGACAATGCCTGGGTAGCGGCCGGTACGCGTGGCCGCACGATGCGCTTGCGCCGCGTCAACGCATAAGTGGCGATGCGGTCAAGCGCCGTGCACAACACCAGATAGATGAAGCCGACGAACAAAAAGATCTGCGCCGGATACACCATCAGCCGGTTGCTGACCTGCGTCGCGACGAACGACAACTCGCCGACGCCGACGATATACGCGAGCGAGGTGTCCTTCACCAGCGACACCCATTGATTCACGAACGACGGCGCCATGATGCGCATCGCCTGCGGCAGCGACACATAGCGCAGTGTTTGCATCCGTGTGAGACCGAGCGAGAGCCCGGCTTGCCACTGACCATCGCCGACCGCACGAATGCCCGCGTGCACCGAGTGCGCGAGGTACGCACCGCCGATCAGCGAGAGCGCACAGACGACTGTTGCGAGTCCGGGTACATCGACATGGAAGAGCATCGGCAGCAGAAAATACGTCCAGAAAATCAGCATCAACACCGGAATCGCGCGGAAGAAACCGATCACGAGCAGCAAGGGCACGCGGGCAATGCGCCCCGCCAACGCCAGCGCAATTCCACCCGCGACGCCGAGCACGGCCGACGCAAGCGCGGAACACAAGGCCAGCACCAGCGTGAGCGCTGCTCCGCCGAGCGGTCCTTGCGGAAATGCACCGATCAGCAGATACGGCAGGTTATGGGCGAATAGTGTCCAGGTCATGTTCAGCGCCTCGCGAATGAACGCTCACGCGCATGCGCTACCGTATGCGAGACGGCTTCGATCAATGCGATGGCGAAGATATACAACACCGTGGCCACGCCGAACGCCTCGAAAGTCTTGAAGCTCTCCGTCTCGACCTGACGCGACGCATACGACAGTTCGGCCAGACCGATCGCCATGGTCAGCGATGAATTTTTGACGAGGTTCATGTATTGGCCGAAAAGCGGCGGCAGCGAAATGCGCACGGCTTGCGGCAAAACGACGTAGCGGAACGCCTGCAACGGCGTGAGGCCAAGCGCCGCTGCTGCGGCATGCTGACCATCCGGCACGCCGCGCAAACCCGCCTGGAACTCCTCGGCGATGAAAGCCGCCGTATAGCACGTAAGCCCGAGCCACCCGGCGACAAACTCGAACGACGGCCAGCGCAACGCGTACGCGCAGAGGTGCACGCCATGCGGCGTGTTCAGCCATTGCATCAACACGTCAGGCATCAGCGTGGCCGCGCCGAAGTACCAGAAAAACAGTTGCACCAGCAACGGCGTGTTGCGAAACACCAGCACATACGCGGCCGTTGCGCGACGCAGCCAGCCATACCGCGCATGACGCGCGACCGCCAGCACGAAGCCGCACACGGTGGCTGCGAGCGCCACTGTCAACGCAAGACCGACGGTGACACCGAAGCCTTGCCACAGCCACATCAGATACTTTGGAGCGAGCCACGCCTGCATCTTTGAACCTGCCTGCTTCCTGAAACCTGCTTCTTTCGAAAACGCCGACGGGCATGTTGCCAACGTGCCCGTTCATTACCGGGTGCCTGGGTGCTACAGCGACACGGCGATCAGGTCTTGTCGCCGATCTTGAAGATGCGTGCGAGCGGCGTCTTCGTTTGCGGACCGAACCAGCGGTTGTAGATCTTCGCGGCCGAGCCGTCGGCTTCCAGTCCCTTCAGCGTGTCGTTCACGAAGCAGACCAGGCGCGTCTCGCCCTTCGGGATCCCGACACCCATGTAGTCGTTCGAAATCGTGAACGCCGGAATCTCGTAGTTCTGCTTGTCCGGCACGTTCGCAAGCAGGCCGACCAGCTTCGGACCATCCTGCGTGATCGCCTGCACGTTGCCCGCGCGCAAGGCCGCGAACGCGAACGGCGTGTCGTCGTACGCGACGATCGTGGCTTGCGGGAATTTCTCGCGCAGCGTGATCTCGTTGGTGGTGCCCTTGTCCGCGCCCACTCGCAGGCTGTTGATCTGATCCGTCGACTTCAGCACGCCTTTCTTCGCCAGGAATTGTTGGCCCGACGAGAAATACGGAATGCTGAAATCGACCTGTTTGGCGCGCTCGTCGGTGATCGTGAAGTTGGCGAGCACCAGATCCACTTTCTTCGACGTCAGGAACGGAATGCGGTTGGCCGGATTGGTGGGTTGCAGTTCGAGTTTCACGCCGAGCTTGTCGGCGAGCGCCTTCGCGTAGTCGACGTCGAGACCGACAATCTGGTTGCTGGTTGCATCGACGTAACCGAACGGCGGATTGCTGTCGAAGGTCGCGACGCGCAGTACGCCGGCCTTTTTGATGTCGTCGAGACGATCGGCATAAGCGAGCCCCGGCGCCGTCAGCGAGAGTCCCGTCAGCGTCATTAACCAGGCAGCGAGTATTTTCGATTTCATTTTTATGGATCTCTTGGTTTGTACGTGATGCTTGTTCAACATGCTTGCGATGTTTCAGAAACGGATGCGTGGTGGCGATATCGTCGTCAATCTGTCGCAACCGCGGGGTGCAACCGATTGCCACGCATGGGCGTCACATTAGCAGCGCCGCAACGCGGTCCGAACCAAGAAATGCTCCTGTAATAAGCGCGTTTTCTGCTAAGCATCCACTCATTAGCAAACGTGTATTTCTCGCTTGGGCTTGCACGTGCGGCTGATTAGGATGGACCTCGAACCGTCATCAGCCCGGAGGTTAATCGCCATGTCCGACAGTGCCTGTTTCAAGCCGCGTGTGATCGAGCCGGTCGTCGTCAATCAGCCGGAAGGATTGGGGCTTGCCGTGGAGTTATGGCTGGCGCATCCCGTCGATGGGATCGCGGGGCGCGCCGTGCAGATTCATCTGCGCAGCGATGCGAAGATGGCGCAAGCCGAGTCGCTGCGCGACCTGCTTCATGCGCTGGGGACGGAGATCGTGGTGGCGTGAGCGTGCGCTTCGCGTCGTGCTCGCTGTGTTTCCCGGCGGGATAAAAAACGGCGGCCGGGTTGCCCCGGGCCGCCGTTCTTAAAGAGCTTAAAGAGCGCTCATGCGCGCTGTTCGAGCCTGTCGCTCGAACTCAAGCTCAAGGCTCGTGGCGCAGATAACCTTCTTTCGAAGGATCGCGCATGCGCAGCGACACGAGGCCGGCGATCGCGCACAGCGCGGTCACATACCAGTAGAACGTCGTCTCGCTGCCCACCGATTTCAGCCACAGCGCGACGTATTCCGCCGAGCCGCCGAAGATCGCATTGGCCACCGCATACGACAGACCAACGCCCAGCGCGCGCACTTCCGGCGGGAACATTTCAGCCTTGATCAGGCCGCTGATCGACGTGTAGAAGCTGACGATCGCCAGCGCCACGACGACTAGGCCGAAGGCCGCATACGGGCTCGTCACGTCTTTCAACGCATGCAGCAGCGGCACCGTGCCGATGGTCGCAAAGAAGCCGAAGAACAGCATCGAACGGCGGCGGCCGATGCGATCCGACAACGCCCCGAACGCCGGCTGCATGATCATGTAGACGAACAGCGCCGCGGTCATCACGTTGCTAGCCGTTTTGGCATGCATACCGGCCGTGTTGACCAGGTACTTCTGCATGTACGTCGTGAACGTATAGAAAATCAGCGAACCGCCGGCCGTAAAGCCGAGCACCGTCGCAAATGCGCCCTTGTGCTGCCACAAGCCGCGCAGCGTGCCGGCTTCCTTGCGTTGACGCGTCTCAGCCGTGGTTGTTTCTTCGAGCGATTTACGCAGATACAGCGCAACCAGCGCCGCCAGCGCACCGATCACGAACGGCACGCGCCAGCCCCACGCTTTCAGTTCTTCGGTGGAGAGGGTTTGTTGCAGGATCACCAGCACCAGCAGCGCGCACAACTGGCCGCCGATCAGCGTGACGTACTGGAACGACGCGAAGAACCCGCGGCGGCCCTTGAGCGCGACTTCACTCATATAGGTGGCGCTGGTGCCGTACTCACCGCCCACCGACAGGCCCTGGAACAGGCGCGCGACCAGCAGCAACGCCGGCGCCAACGCGCCGATCTGCGCATACGTGGGCAACACGGCGATCACGAGCGAGCCGCCGCACATCATGAACACCGACACCATCATCGCGGTCTTGCGACCGTGCTTGTCCGCAAGCCGGCCGAAGAACCAGCCGCCGATCGGACGCATCAGGAAGCCCGCGGCGAAGACGCCGGCCGTGTTGAGCAACTGCGTGGTGGTGTTGCCGCTCGGGAAGAAGGCCGGCGCGAAATACAGCGCGCAGAACGAGTACACGTAGAAGTCGAACCACTCGACTAGATTGCCCGATGAAGCGCCAACGATCGCGAAGATGCGGCGCCGGGTGTCGTGTGCGTCGTACGTCGTGGCCACGGTTTGGTCGGTCAGGTCGGTCATGCTGTTGTCTTTCCTTGTCTTTAAACGGAGGTAGCGGTCGTGGCGCCGCCTTCACAACACGCGCATCGAGGTGCCGCGGTGGAACCTATAGCGCGCGTGCGCGAATTTTACAGAATTGCAAGGGAGAGATGGGGGTTTGTTAGCGGCGACGTGCGCCGAAGCGGAAGGTGGGCGCATTTTTCAGTAATTTGTCATAACTTGCCGAAAACATGGACACTGTCCGCGGCGCGTCCCATAGCAAAAGCCCCCGTAGGTCGAGGACATACGAGGGCTTCTGGCAGATCGGATCCGACTTCTACATCGCGGGCTTACCGCCTCAAACCCTTATGATCGGCGGCACATACTTACACTCATACCGCTTCCTCACCGTGCCATTCTCATCGACGCTTTCCAGGTAGACGTCGAACTGCCACAAGCGCGCCATGTGCTTGAGCACTTCATCGCTGTCGCCGGACAGATGCCGGTTGTCGCTCATGAAATGCCGCAGCGTCAGGCTCCGGTCGCCACGCGTGTTGACCGCCCACACCTGAATATTCGGCTCCCGATGGTGCATGTCGTACTGCCGCGACAACGCCTGACGCACGTACTGATACCCGCTGTCGTCGTGAATCGCGGACACTTCGAGCGCATCGCGCATGTCGTCGTCGAGCACCGAGAACAGGCGCATCTCGCGGATCAGATGCGGCGACAGATACTGCGCGACGAAACTCTCGTCCTTGAAGTTGCGCATCGCGTAGTGCATCGCCTGCAGCCACGGACTGCCCGCCAACTCGGGGAACCACTTGCGGTCCTCCTCCGTTGGCGATTCGCAGATCCGGCGGATGTCGCTCATCATCGAAAAACCGAGCGCATACGGGTTGATGCCGCTGTAGTACGGTTTCGTAACCGGCGGCTGGTAGACCACATTGCTGTGCGAATGGAGAAACTCCATCATGAAGCCGTCTTCCAGCTTGCCCTGGGCGTACATCGTATTGAGTAAGGTGTAGTGCCAGAACGTCGCCCAGCCTTCGTTCATGACCTGGGTTTGCCGCTGCGGATAGAAATACTGGCCGACCTTGCGCACGATGCGGATCACTTCCCGCTCCCACGGTTCGAGCAGCGGCGCGTTCTTCTCCGCGAAATACAGCAGATTTTCCTGCGGCTCCGGCGGATAACGCTCCTCGATCTCCTCCGGCAACGGCGTATGCCGGGTCGGCAAGGTACGCCACAGTTCGTTGACTTGCGACTGCAGATAAGCCTCACGTTCGCGGCGCGCCGCAAACTCCTTTTCCAGCGAAAGTTTCTGCGGACGTTTGTAACGGTCCACGCCGTAGTTCATCAGCGCATGGCACGAGTCGAGCAGTTCCTCCACCCGGTCGAGCCCGAAGCGCTCCTCGCACTCCGCGATGTAATTCTTCGCGTAGACGAGGTAGTCGATGATCGCGTGCGCATCCGTCCACAGCCTGAACAGATAGTTGCCCTTGAAGAAAGAGTTGTGGCCGTAGGCCGCGTGCGCGATGACGAGCGCCTGCATCGTCATCGTGTTCTCTTCCATCAGGTACGCGATGCAAGGGTTTGAATTGATGACGATCTCGTACGCCAGCCCCATCTGCCCGCGACGGTAGCTTTTTTCGGTAGAGAGAAAGTGTTTGCCGAACGACCAGTGACGGTAGTTCACCGGCATGCCGACGGACGCGTAGGCGTCCATCATCTGTTCGGCGCTGATGAGTTCGAGCTGGATTGGATACACGTCGAGTTCATATTGCTCTGCAACACGGGCAATATGCGAGTCGTACTCTTCGATCAATTCGAAGGTCCAGTCGGACGGGCACGGCAGAGGCCGTCTATCGGCTACGTTCATACGGACTTCCCTTTGCCCCTCAGTGGGCGTTCCGGTGTGTCCCCGTGCTGCAGCGGCGTCGACTGCTCCGGCTGCGGCGGCTCCCGTATCGTCCGCCTTCGCCTCGGCATGCCCCGACTGTTGCTGCTGCGGCACGCCTTTCCCGCGCGCCGGCTGATCGCCGCGCGCATCGTCTGGCAGGTGCTTTGCCGTCATGAAGACGCCACCTGCTTTTCAAACAACTCCCGAAACACCGGATAAATGTCAGCCGCGGTCTCGACCTTCTTCATCGCCATGTGCGGCTGGCTCAGCGCCAACTGTGCATATTCGAGCCACAGGTTCTGCTCTTCCGGCGTAACCTGGATATACGCAAAATAGCGCACCTTCTCCAGGATGTCATCCGAAAGTATCTTGCGGCACTTGGGCGAATCGTCGGTCCAATTGTCGCCGTCAGAAGCCTGAGCGCCGTAAATATTCCATTCAGTCGGCGAATAGCGCTCGTCCATCACCTTCTGCATCAGCTCCAGCGCGCTCGACACCACCGTGCCGCCGCTTTCCGTCGAATGGAAGAACGTGTCTTCATCGACCTCTTCGGCGCGGGTGTGGTGGCGAATGAACACCACTTCGATCTTTTCGTAGTTACGCTTGAGGAACAGATACAGCAGGATGAAAAAGCGCTTGGCGAGATCCTTGCGCTGCTCGTCCATGGAACCGGACACATCCATCAGACAGAACATCACTGCCTGGCTCGACGGCGTAGGCTGCTTCACCCGGTTCACGTAGCGCAGATCGAACGGATCGATAAACGGAATGCGCCAGATGCGCCCGCGCAAATGGTGGATTTCCTCTTCGAGCAGTTTGATCTCGTCGCGACGGTCGTCCGGATCGGCCTTCATCACTTCGAGTTGCCGTTCCATCTCGTGCAACTGATTGACGAGCGGCGCACCAAGCGCAATCCGGCGGCCGAGCGCGCTACGCAGCGAACGGACTACGTCGATATTGTTTGGCGTGCCTTCGGCCGCCCAGCCGGCGCGGATGCTTTTCCACGTGGGCACGGCCATCAGATGGGTTTTGACGAGACGCGGGAGTTCGAGGTCGTCGAAGAAATACTGCATGAATTCTTCGCGGCTCAGCTCGAACACGAAGTCGTCCTGACCCTCGCCCTCGTTGCTGGCCTGATTGCCCCCGCCTCCGCCACCGCCTCCTTGCGGGCGCTGGATCTTGTCGCCGCGGATGTAGTCGGAATTGCCCGGATGCACCATTTCCCGCTTGCCGCCGGGACCATGCCGGAACGACGGTTCCGCGATGTCCTTGCGCGGGATGGTGATGCTCTGGGTGTTCTGAATATCCTTGATGCTGCGATCGCGAACCGCTTCCGAGACGGCGCGACGAATGTAGTTTTTAACGCGACGCAAAAAGCGCTCGCGGTTTGCAATGCTCTTGTTCTTACCAGCTAACCTGCGGTCGATGATTTGATGAAGCACGCCCGGTCTCCAGTATTTCCGCTGCGCGAGACGCACGTTGCATTAGGCATGTCTGCAAACGCAACGCTATGTCCATGCAACTTGCGCCTCGCAAGGTGCCCGCGCGGTCGGACCGCGCGGGCGGCACGCAGTGCGTATCATGACGACTTGCGCACGCGCAGATACCAATCACACAGCAAGCGCACCTGCTTCGGCGTATAGCCCTTCGTCACCATGCGGTTGACGAAGTCTTCGTGCTTGCGTTGCTCTTCCGCCGAACCCTTGGCGTTGAACGAGATCACCGGCAGCAGCTCTTCCGTGTTCGAGAACATCTTCTTTTCGATCACGACGCGCAGCTTCTCGTAGCTGATCCATGCGGGATTCTTCCCCGCATTCGCAGCCCGCGCACGCAGCACGAAGTTGACGATCTCGTTGCGGAAGTCCTTCGGGTTGCTGATGCCCGCGGGTTTCTCGATCTTCTCCAGTTCGGCGTTCAGCGCCGCGCGGTCGAAACTCTCGCCGGTGTCGTGGTCGCGGAACTCCTGATCCTGAATCCAGAAGTCCGCGTACGTTACATAGCGATCGAAAATATTCTGACCATACTCGGAATACGACTCCAGATACGCAGTCTGAATCTCCTTGCCGATGAACTCGGCATAGCGCGACGCCAGCACATCCTTGATGAACGACAGATACTTCTGCTCGGTTTCCGGTGGGAACTGCTCGCGCTCGATCTGCTGTTCGAGCACGTACATCAAATGCACCGGGTTCGCCGCGACTTCCGTCGAATCGAAGTTGAATACGCGTGACAGGATCTTGAACGCGAAACGGGTCGACACGCCGGTCATCCCTTCATCCACGCCCGCGAAATCACGGTACTCCTGATATGACTTGGCCTTCGGATCGGTGTCCTTGAGATTCTCGCCGTCATACACCTGCATCTTCGAGAACAGACTGGAATTTTCCGGCTCCTGCAAGCGCGTAAGCACCGACATCTGCGCCATCATCTTCAACGTACCCGGCGCGCATATCGCACTGGCCAGCGACGAATTGCGCAGCAGCTTCTCGTAGATCTTGACCTCTTCGCCGTAGCGCAGGCAGTACGGCACCTTCACGACGAAGATCCGGTCGAGCAGTGCTTCGTTGTTGCGGTTGTTGCGGAACGCCTTCCATTCCGACTCGTTCGAGTGGGCGAGAATCACGCCGTCGAACGGGATCGCACCGAAACCTTCCGTGCCCTTGAAGTTGCCTTCCTGAGTTGCGGTAAGCAGCGGGTGCAAGACCTTGATCGGCGCCTTGAACATTTCGACGAACTCGAGCAAGCCCTGGTTCGCGAGGCATAAGCCACCGGAGTAGCTGTATGCGTCCGCGTCGTCTTGTGCGTACTGTTCGAGCTTGCGGATGTCGACCTTACCGACCAGCGACGAAATATCCTGATTGTTTTCGTCACCAGGTTCGGTCTTGGCGATACCGATCTGACGAAGAATCGATGGGTAGCGGCGCACCACGCGGAATTTGCGGATGTCGCCGTTGTATTCGTGCAGGCGCTTCACCGCCCACGGACTCAGAATGTTTTTCAGGTAGCGGCGTGGAATACCGTATTGCTCTTCGAGGATCGGACCGTCCTCGTCGTAATCGAACAGACCGAGAGGCGACTCGTTCACGGGCGAGCCCTTGATCGAGTAGAACGGCACGCGTTCCATGAGTTGCTTCAGACGTTCCGCGATCGACGATTTACCGCCGCCGACCGGTCCCAGCAGATACAGAATCTGCTTCTTTTCTTCAAGCCCCTGGGCCGAGTGCCGGAAGTAGGCGACCACCTGCTCGATCACCTCTTCCATTCCGTAGAACTCACGGAATGCGGGGTATACCTTGATGACCTTGTTCGCGAAGATACGCGACATGCGCGGATCGTTGCGAGTGTCGATCTGTTCTGGTTCACCGATTGCCGTCAACATGCGTTCGCCAGCCGTAGCGTACGCGGCGGGATTGTCTTTGCAGAGCGCGAGATACTCCTCGAGCGAGAGTTCATCTTCTCGCGTTTTCTCGAAGCGGGTCGCGAAACTGCTGTAGATATCCATGCTACCTCCTCGCCGAAGTCTAGACCGATGTCGTGCGCGGCGCGCTATTCGGAAACGACATCGCTCGAATTCATCCTAAACCCTTTTAAATTTTTTTTCACGAACTACGTTGCGAAAATCGCGCCGTACCCGCCTCCCAACATTCCTCACTTGGAAACACAGATTCGCTCACCTACAATCTTCCGCTCACATCACAGCGAATGTGCAGCGATTGACGGCTCACGTTGCTGCCTCTCCTGCGCCCTCTACTCGCCACACTGTCCAGCACTGACCAGTACGGCTTGCCATGCCCGGTTACACGAATCGTCTCGTTCATCGAACGATCCCACTGCTCTACCGGACGGCGTGTCTGCATGCGCACACTTTCTTGCATCGAGCACGGACGTCATGCGTTTTCTATGCCCGGGACCTTTTTTCATCAACGCGCGGCATCACTGTTTGGTCTACAGCAACATGCGCTGTGTTACATGTTCGTTCGCCATGCTCACCTGAGACGCTGTTCACCGACGCATCGTCAAGCGGTTCGTCAACGCGACGGCGGTATTGTTCCGCACGATTTCGCATGAAGTGCGGTGTGTTGCCGCGTGCGTGCTGCTCATGGCGGCCTCGCGCATTAACCGCGTCGGCGACATGGTTAGCCGCTTGTATAACTGGATCACGGCAGCGCATCGGGCCACTTCATAGGTGTATACGGCTAAGCGCGCAGCGCAGATGCGGCGGCAAATGTAAAACGGCCGCCCGTGGGCAGCCGTTTGCGTGACGCTTGATGCCTGGTAATCGACGGTAACAACGACGGTTTCAAGGACGATTACTAGCGCGCCGTTACAAGTTCGCGGTGACTCGCTCAGGTCAGCTCAATCTCCACGTCCCCTAGACCGTCAATGTGGCCGCGCACGATGCCCGGTTTGTCCACATTGTGCGCACCAACGTACGAACCGGTAGTGATCGTCCATTCCGGCTCGATGGTGATGCCCATGGCGGCGCAATGGTTGACGAACCACACCAGCAGTTCACGCGGGTCGCCGGCCGGATTACCCGTGGCTTCGGGCACCAGCGAGTTGCCGTCGAAACTCAGCTCGAGTTCGGGCGATACGAAGTCGAAACCGCGCGCAAGACCCGCATAGGCAACCGGATGACCGGTGATCAGGGCGCCGTTGTTCTGTGCGTCGGCCAGTTGCGCGAGCGGCGCGACATTGGGCCACTCGGCAAAGCGGCTATCGACGATCTCGATGGTCGGCAGCACGACGCCAACCTTCGACAGCACCTCGTCGCGCGCATAAGCCCGGCCGCGCGGTTCGATCGCCTCCGCGAAACGAAAGGCCACCTCCAGCTCCACGAGCACCCGGAAAAAGCCGGCATGGGCCGCCCGCGCGGGCGACGGCAGCACCAGCGAAGCCGGAATCGGCGCGCCCGCGGCGGCCCCGCCCGGCGCTTTGGCGCCGATCTTCCACGCGCCCGTCGAGTCGCCGAGGCCCGCGATGACGGCCTGCTGGATCGCGTACGCGGTTGCTGCGTCAGGCGGCAGGCTGTCGAGTGGGGGCGCATCGATCAGGCGATGCTGCCGGCGGGCTTCGACGAGGCGGTGCGCGAGGTCGTATTGCGTCATGTCGGTCCTTTATGGCTGGCGCGTTGAGCGTTGGGTTGCCGCGCTGGGTTGCAGCAGTTGGGAAAAGCGGGCTCACGGTCCGCGCGTTGACTGCCTGGGCGGCGAGGCTGCAGTTACAAGCTGCAGCTACAAGCGGCAGTCGCGCCCGTCAATGTACCGGATCACGACGCCTGCCAGGGTGTAGACAACGCATGTGAACGTTACTTAGTCCGCAGACCATGAAAAAAGACCGCGGTTGCATGCGCAATCGCGGTCTTTGTCGTCATGCGGCCTATCCGCACAAGCGCCGTTCCGTCTGATGCATCATCGGGAACGAATGTTGCAACGCTCAGAAGGTTTCCCAATCCTGATCGCTTCCGGCGCTCGCTACCGCCCGGGCCGGCGCCTTCGCCGGCGCGGCGGCAGCCGGTGCCGCTGACGGCGCGGCAGGCGTCCTGGCTACCGGGGTGGATTGGGACGCTGCATGGGACACCGCATGTGACACTTTACGTGCCGCCGTCGCGCGCACCGGCGCGGCCATGCGCTTCGGCGCCGCGCTCACCGGCGCCTTGAAGCCGCTTTCTTCGAGCTGGAACACCGCGACCGCCGAACGCAGCTTGCCGGCCTGATCTTCAAGCGAAGACGCTGCCGCAGCGGCTTCTTCGACCAGCGCGGCGTTCTGCTGCGTCACCTCGTCCATCTGCGTGACGGCACGCGCCACCTGGTCGATGCCGCTGCTTTGCTCTTCCGAAGCCGCCGCGATCTCGCCCATGATGTCGGTGACGCGCTGCACCGCACCGATGATCTCGGTCATGGTGCGGCCGGCTTCGTCAACCAGCGCCGAGCCGGACTGCACGCGCTCAACCGAGGTGTCGATCAGTTCCTTGATTTCCTTGGCCGCCGCCGACGAACGCTGCGCGAGGCTGCGCACTTCGCCTGCCACCACCGCGAATCCGCGCCCTTCTTCACCGGCCCGCGCCGCTTCCACGGCCGCATTCAGGGCCAGGATGTTGGTCTGGAACGCAATTCCTTCGATGATCGAGATGATGTCGGCGATCTTCGCCGAGCTTTGATTGATGTCGCCCATCGTGCCGACCACCTGGCCGACCACTGCGCTGCCCTTGTTGGCAATCTCGGACGCGTTGGCCGCCAGCGAACTCGCCTGGCGGGCGTTGTCCGCGTTCTGCTTGACCGTGCCGGTCAGCTCTTCCATGCTCGACGCGGTTTCCTGCAACGCCGACGCCTGCTCTTCCGTTCGCGAGGACAGGTCGATATTGCCGGCTGCGATTTCACGCGTGGCCGTCGCAATCGATTCGCTGCCGCTGCGCACCGTACGCACCGTTTCGGTGAGGCTGCGCTGCATTTTGGCGATGCCTTCGAGCAACTGCCCCATTTCGTCGCGCGAGGTGACTACGACCGGGCGGCGCAGATCGCCCGCGGAGATCGCATCGAAATGACCGAGGGCGGCGTCGAGCGGACGGGCAATTGCGCGGCTGAGCGTCAGGTAGGACAGCACGGCGGCGAGCACGCCGACCAGCAGTGCGCCCATGCTCACCATGCGGAACACTTCAAAACTGCTTTGCACGGAGTCGTAACCTTGCTTGGCCGAGTCGAACTGGAACTTGCGCAGCGCGTCGTCCGCGGTGGACAGATCGTTGTATGTCGCCTGCAAACGCTTGGCGCCGTCGACAAGCTTGCTCTGGTCGTTCGCCGCAATGATTGCCGCAAACGCGTCCAGCTGCTGATGCAGGGCATCGCGTTTGGCGATAACGTCCTGCGCGAGACGCTCTTCCGCGGCGTCACGCGGCAGGTCCATATATTTTTTCCACCACATGTCGGACGACACGCGCATTGCACGTGCACGTTCGATCGTCGACGCCACCTCCGGCGTGCCCATCATGAACGCAGCCCGATCGAGCGCCAGCCGCTCGCGGGCCGCAAACAGCTCCGCGTTGCCGATATCGACCGCGCTGGGCATTGCGTTGGTAAACGTATCCTGGTAAGCGTCGTTCGAACGGCTCATGCCGAACAGACCGAAAACGCCAATGGCGACCAGCAGCGCGGCGAGGAAGGCCATCGTGAGGCCAATGCGCGCCTTGATCGTGATGCCTTTGTTCAACATGCTCGTTCCTGTACTTAACAAATAAGAGGCTGCGTGCGCAGCGCGGGGTAGCGTGTGGCTCTGCGTACTTGGCGCTGATTTGAGGCCGCGCTCTAATACTCGTGTTTACGGCACCTGATCTGCATACTTGAAGGATTTATATGGTATGAAGAAAGACGTTGTAAACAATTGGAAGAAATTACAAAGCGCTGACAGGCCGCACTTATGCGGAGGTCACGCAACGCTTTTGATACTCGGGAATTTGAATTCAGGCGGCTCGAAAGACTGAGCGCGGATAGGCGAGACGGATTCAGGCGGGATTCAAAACAGGACGTTCGACCTGGGATCTGGGGAGCGCAATGGCGCGTTCGAAAACGGGCGGAAGGTGCTTACGCCTCGGTCGGCGCTCATTGAATCGGCGCCCAACTCTCACGCACGATTCCGCAGGCTGCGCAACGCAGCATGGAAGACTGGACGCGAACCCTTCCAGCTCACGTCCGGCGACACAATGATCGAAATCAGGCCGCCAGATCGCGCCTCGCCGCGCCGGCCCATGTCGCGGTCGATTCCCGCACGATCAGGCGCGGCGACACGACGCGCCGGCGACCCAGCGCGCGCGGACTGCCCGACGACGTCCCGGCAATGCGTTCAATCAGCGTCTGCGCGGCCATATCGCCGAGCGCGCGGACCGACTGCCCGACCGTCGAGAGCGCCGGATAGGTGAACCGTCCCAGTTCGATATCGTCGAAACCAATGATCGAGCAATCGCGCGGCACGCTGATATTGCGCTCCGCCGCGGCGCGCAGCGCGCCAATGCCCATCATGTCGTTGCCGGCAAAAATCGCCGACGGCTTCACGGTATCGAACAACTGCCCCGCCGCGCGATGACCGCCCATTCCCGAAAAATCGCTTTCGACAATCGCCCCTGACGGAATCTCGATACCGCGCTCCGTCATGGCGCGGATGAAGCCGTGTACCCGCATGGCGCTCACCGCCGTCTTGACAGGCCCGGTGATGCAGCCGATCCGCACGTGCCCCAGTTCGAGCAGATGACGCGTCGCAAGATAGCCGCCCTTCTCGTGGTCGATCTGCACCAGATCCGCGTTCACGCCCTCGATATTGCGATCCACGACGACCAGCGGTTCGCGGGCGTCGGCAAGCGTCTGCGCCAGCACCGCGTCGTCGCCCGCAGAGGCGACGATCAGTCCGTCGATGCGCTTTTCCTGCAGGACGCGCAGATAGTTACGCTGCTTGGCCGGATCGTCGTCGGAATTGCAGAAGAACAGGCAGTAACCGTTGCGCGAGCAACCATCCTCGATACCACGCGCCATCTCCGCGAAATACGGGTTCGTACTGTTCGGCACCACCAGACCGATCGTCGCCGTCGCCCGCGCCTTGAGCGAGCGAGCCACCGCCGACGGCACATAGTGAAGCTGACGGATCGCGTGTTCGACCTTCGCGCGCACGTCGGCCGACACCGGCCGTGAGTTGTTCACCACGTGCGATACCGTCGTGAACGACACGCCTGCCACGGCCGCTACATCCTTGATCGTCGCCATAACCTGTTGCTCTCCTGCCTGTTGTTCCCGCCGGCCACGCCATCTGGCGACCCACCGGACGTCTTCCTCGAAGACAGACCACACCCATGAACACTTGCTTTTATCCTGCTGGCCGGCGATCGCGCTGAACGCCTCGCACGCCAGAAAGGCGAACCCGGCAGCGAGAACAGCACGATCATCGCCAGTAGCTCACTGGCCGGCCCCAGGTAATTCGAAGAGCCGGGCCGCGTGCCGGCAGCCTTGTCGCTTACCTCTGGATTTAACGGCGGCGCAGGAGGTTTCTTGAGCGTTTATTGAATTGACGCGGATTCGCACGGCTTTTGTCATGCATTCAGCATGCAGCGGCGTGAGCGCGAACCCGCGTGATTCGGCGTTTTGCGGTGCTTCTCGTGATGCTTCCTGCGGTGCTTCTTGCAGTGCGTTCGGCACCTAAGGACCGCCGCTTACCGGGTCACGAGGTCGCACGGCGTTTCCACCACGCCGGACAACTGCGACTGCTTCTTGTGCTCGCTGATCGCTTTCAACGCGGTGTCGATACCGAACACGGCCTGCTTGGCGGCGTACTGGTCGGCGGTAGCGAGCACGCGACCGTCTTTGAGCATCGGCTTGATCGCGTTGATGTTGTCGTAGCCGACCACCAGCACCTTGCCCTGCTTGCCGGCCGCGCGTACGGCCGAGACCGCGCCGATCGCCATGTTGTCGTTGCCGGCGAGGAGCGCCTTCAGGTTCGGATACTCATTGAGCATGGCCGACGCCACCGCGTTGCCCTTGTCGATTTCCCATTCGCCCGACTGCACCGACACGATTTTCGCGCCGACGGCCTGCATGGCGTCCTTGAAGCCCGCAGTGCGTTGTTGCGCGTTGGTAGTGGTCGACACGCCTTCGATAATGCCGACTTCGTCGCCCGCCTTCAGCTTTTTGGCCAGATAGTCGCCGACCTTCTGCGCGCCCTTGCGGTTATCCGGACCAACGAACGGCACGTTCAGGTCCTTCGACTTGAGCACGTCCGGGTCGAGCCGGTTGTCGATATTCACGACGATGATGCCCGCGTCGACGGCTTTTTTGACGACCGGCACCAGCGCCTTCGAATCAGCCGGTGCCAGCACGATCGCGTCCACCTTCGAGACGATCATCTGTTCGACGATGCGAATCTGGTTCGCGGTATCGGTCTCGTCCTTGATGCCGTTGGTGATCAGGTCGAACTGCGAGGCATTGTGTTTCTGGTAATCCTTCGCGCCGGTTTCCATGGTCAGGAAGAACTCGTTGGCGAGCGACTTCATCACCAGCGCGACCTTCGGCTTATGGCCAGGCGTGGTTTGCGCGTAAGCGGAGGAAAACGGAAAAGCGGTGGTGGCGGTGACGAGAACAGCGGCCGCCAGCATGCGGCGGCGAATGCGATGGCTCATGCCTATCTCCAGGGTTTGTTGGGCTCGCGTTGAGCCGTATTTTTAGTAATGCGCAAACGTTTGCGAGGCCTATTCTCAGCGTGCCATTCCCGGAATGTCAACGATTCGCAGTGTTGCGGCGCATCGGTCCGCAGAAAATGCGCCGATGCGATGCGCTCGATGGCTTCGGCGCGTGCGGTGAACAGGCGCGCCGGCAAGCTGTGTTCTGGCAACGATTCCTCGCTCGGTCTGTGCGTGGCAGATTTACCGCCGGCTGCAAGCTTAGCCGCCGGCGGGCCGCCTATCCTGGACTTTTATTGCGCACGGTGCAAGCGGGGAACCAGGTGGGGGATGGGCTAGCGGCGTGTCAAAGCCAGCCGGATTTGCGAAAGCGCCAATACAGAATCAGATCCACCACCACCATCACGGCAAGACAGGCTGGATAGCCAAACTTGTAGTGCAATTCGGGGATAGTCTCGAAGTTCATCCCGTAGATGCCGGCGATCATGGTCGGCACCGCGAACAATGCGGCGAACGAGCCGAGCCGCTTGGTCACCTCGTTTTCGACAAGCGAGATCATCCCCAGATTGACCTGCACCGCGGTCACGACCAGTTCGCGCCGGCCATCGATGATCCTGACGATCCGATCGAGATGGTCGTAGACGTCGCGGAAATAGGCTTGCATGCCTCCGCAGACGCTCGGAATCCGGCCGCCCGTCAATTTGCCGACCGCCTCCTGAAGCGGCGCGATGTGATGCTGCAGGATCACGAGCCGGCGTTTCAGCGAATACAGATCCTCAATGATTGCCCGCGATGCCACCGAATTGTTGCGCTCGAAAATGCGGTCCTCGAGTGCTTCGATCTCGTTGTTCATCGTCTCGAGGATCGGAAAATAACGATCGACGATGTCGTCCATCAGCGCGTACAGCACGAACGCCGAGCCCTCCTTAAGCAATTCCGGCTCGCGCTCGCAACGGGCGCGAACGTTCTGGAATCCGGTGCGCGTGCCGCGGCGCACCGACAGGACATAGTTGTGCCCCACGAATACGTCGACCTCGCCGATCAGCAGTTCGCCCTTTTCGTCCATTTCCACGGTGTGGATGACGGCGAATAGCGACTCGCCGTACTCCTCGATTTTCGGACGCTGATGGCCGTTTTGCGCATCTTCGATCGCGAGTTCGTGCAGGCCGAACTCGTTCTGCATCACGGCCAGCTCTTCCGGTTCGGGGTCTTTCAGCGCGACCCAGACGAAGCACTCGGGCCTCGCCACGTAGTCGCTGATGCTGTCGATATCGATGTCAGCCAGTTTCCGGCCGTCCTGATAGGCGGCGCAATTGATCAGCATGTTGGATTACCTTGAAAACGGAACAGCCCGGCCGGCTTCGCACTGTGCGTGGGTCCCATACCGGGTCTGCATGAACGGATACACGATGCCCGCCATGTTACGGGCTCTGCGTGACTGTCATGTATCCAATTGTTAAAGCTTGCGTGCGGTGGCCACATTTCGACGCGACTCACCGCAGTCCAGCGCTGTCAGGACCGGCCCTGCGCTATTGCGCAACCCTGCGCAAAGCGATGCTGTGATCGTCGCCGAAGGTGACCGACGCGCGGTTCGTATAGCGTGTATCGGCCGTGACCGTGAAACGCATCTCCACGACCGGATCGAACTGCGTGGAGACGCCGATGCGATGCACGCCCGGGCTCAAATAGAAGACCACATGTTCGCCGTTCATCAGATCGGTAACCTGCTCGCCGTCGATATATACCAGCGCGTCGCGGAACCGGACGATAACGTCGCGGGAACGTTCGCGCCGTACGTCCACGGCAACCAGTCCGCCTCCCGGCTCTGTATAGCCGGGCTGAACGATGCGCGCCTGCGGCACCTCCTTGAACGGGACGGGCTCGGCAGGTGTCGAGGCACAACCGGCGAGTGTCGCGATAGCCAGCGCAAGCAGCACGGCTTTGCAGTGGAAGTGCGGGCGCATCGGCATGCTGGGTCTCCCGTGTTGCTGGTGGTGTCGTTGGTGGTGTTGCTTTTGTTATAGGCGCATTGTGCGATCCTGGCCGAACGGCCAACCGTCTTTGCGCCCTCTTGCACGCTGCTGCGTTCTTCTTCATGATCGCTGTAAAGTGCTGCGCTGTGGGCGCCGCGCGCTGCGGATTTACCCTCGGATCCGCTGCGTGCTACCTTTGTCTGCGCGCATATCTGCTTCTCTGTACCGGCTATGCGTATTGCCTCACCGGCTGCCTCGCCGGACATACGATCAAGGAGACCGCGATGTGGTATTTCACCTGGATTCTCGGCATCGGCGTGGCACTGGGCTTCGGCATCATCAATGTGATGTGGCTGGAGGCCAGCGGCAAATTTGCGCGTGACCCGCAGCACGCCGGCGCCCCTGCCGCCGTACCCGAGGACACGTCTTCGTGACCCACCTGGTTTTCTTCTGCGGTCACGCCGGCACCGGCAAAACCACCCTAGCGAAGAAGCTGATCGGCCCGCTGATGCAGGCCAGCGCGACGCCCTTCTGCCTGCTCGACAAAGATACGCTGTTCGGCGGCTACAGCGCGGCCGCCATGGCCATGCTGACCGGCGATCCGAACGACCGCGACAGCCCGCTTTTTCTGCAACACCTGCGCGATCCCGAGTATCGCGGCCTGCTCGATACCGCGCGCGACAATCTCGAACTCGGTGTCAGCGCGCTGGTGGTCGGGCCGCTTTCGCGCGAAGTGCGCGAGCGCCGTCTCTTCGATCGCGCCTGGCTCGGTATCGGCGCGGATGTGACGCTGCGGGTCGTATGGGTCTACACGTCGGAAGAGATGGCGCATCAGCGCATCGTCGCGCGCGGCAATCCGAACGATGCCTACAAACTCGCGCATTGGGACGAGTATCGGCAGCGCCGCTTCGTGCCGAGCGGCGATATTTGCAAAGACCTGTTGATGTTCGACAACACCGCGCCAACCCGCGCGGACTATGAAGCGCTGCTCGCACGCGTCGTAGGCGAACCGCCTGTGGCGCCTGCGATGCTGCCGCCGCTGCCTGTGTAAGACCGGCGTTTCAAACGAAAAACGCCCCGCATGGCGGGGCGTTCTTCAAGCGGCCTTCTGCGAGGCCTGCTTCGTTGCTCGCGGTAATCACTACCGCGTCGTCGCACGGCCCTCGGTATTGAGCCTCATCTGCAACCTCAACGCGACAGTCGCGGCTTACACCGTTGCCATTGCATCCAGCGACTGCCCTTCGTACAACTGGCCAAAGCGATTCGCGAGGAAGTCGCGCAGCGACACCTGCTCCTGACGCACGAAACCGCTTTGCGGCAGCTTCTGCTCACGGAACAGATCGAGCACCGCGCACATCGCGCCGGCCGTGGTGATCTGAATGGCGCTCATCGGCACGCCGCATACCGTCTTCGCAAAGATCTTGCGGGTGAATACTTCCTGCACCAGCTGACCGTCACGCATACCGCTCACGGTGATGAACACCAGCACGACGTCTTGCGCGGTCGCGGGCACCGAACGGCGCATGATCGTCTTCAGCGTATCGCGGTCGCTCGAAAGACGGAGGTCTTCCAGCAGGAACTGCATCAGGTTGCGGTGGCCCGGATAGCGCACCGACTTGTAGTCGAGCGATTCGACGCGGCCCGCCAGCGTTTCGCATAGCGTACCCAGTCCGCCGGACGTATTGAAGGCTTCGTATTCGGTACCGTCGAGCGAGAAGTGTTCGAGGCCTTCCAACGGCTGCACCCACTGCGTGCGGCTGTCGCGGATCGCTTCGCACGGCTGGCAGTACTCGTTGATCAGACCGTCGACGCTCCACGTCAGGTTGTATTTCAGCGCGTTGGTCGGGAACTCCGGCAGCGCGCCGACGCGCATTTTCACGTCGCGGATTTCGCTGAAGCGGTTCGCCAGTTCATGCGCGGCGATGCCGATGAAGCCCGGTGCGAGACCGCATTGCGGCATGAAGGCGTGATCGGCGTCGTCGGCGATTGCACGAATCGCGCTGGTGGCGCGCACGTCTTCGGTCAGATCGAAGTAGTGGACGCCCGCGCCCTTGGCGGCCGTGGCTACACTCACCGCGAGGTAATACGGCAGCGCGTTGATGAGCGCATCGAAGCCTTGGATGGCGGCGCGCAGCGCGGCGGCATCGGCTGAATCGACACGGCGGGTCGGAATGCCCTGGGCGGCGAGCTTATCGAGCGCGTGCTGATCGCGGTCGAATGCGACGACGTCGTAGTCGCCGGTTTCGCGCAACATATGGGCGATGGTGTGACCGATCAAACCTGCGCCAACGATGGCTACTTTCATGTCGCTTCTCCTGATTTTTATCTGCTGTCTCCAGCTTGGGAAGTGCGCTGCGCTAAGGCGCTGCGCCCGGCGGGCTGAACCCTTGAGACACAGTTTAGGGAGAAGCAAAAACAGTTCATACGCGCAAAGTGCTGCGCTATGACCATGAACTTCGACGTTTTGACGATGCAATCAGTCGATATGTCGAAAAGTTGTCAAAACGGCGTAAAAATCTGGCCGTGGAAGCACACCAGTCACACCAGTCACACCATGCCGCGGTCGATCTTGCGCGCAAGAATGATCGACGTGGTGGTTCGCTCCACCCCTTCAAGGCCGCCGATCTCGTCGAGCAGATCGTTGAGGCGGTCGGGAGAATCGGCACGCAGCCACGCGACATAGTCGAACTCGCCGCTCACCGCGCATAGCAGTTGCACCTCGGGCATCTTGCCGAGACGTTTCTGCACGGCCGGCCCGTACTTCGGCGCGATGATGATGCCGACGTACGCCTGAATGCTGGAGTCGAGCACGTCCTGGCCGAGCCGCACGCTATAGCCGCCAATCACGTTGCTGCGCTCGAGCCTGGCAATGCGGGCGATCACGGTGGTGCGCGCCACATCCAGCTGACGCGCGAGATTGGCGACGCTCTCACGGGCGTTGGCTTGCAGCAGCGCAACGAGGTTGCGGTCGAGATCGTCGAGTTGGTCGAGGCGCGGAGGTCTCATCGAAGGAGAAGGAAGTTGGTCGGTAGTGAAGGATTATCGCGCGTCCTGGGCATCGGGCGGCAGGCAGAGGACCCTGAACCATCGGCGACGCTACGATGAGCGGATAACAACGAACGCGAAACGGGAAACCAGGTCCGGCAAGCGTCAGGATCACGCCCCGAATCGCTCGATCACGAAATCAATGAAGCTGGTGAGCTTCGGCGTGGCGCGGCGATCGCGCGAGTAAAGCAGATGGACGGGCGCGCCCTCGGGCAGATAGTCCTCCAGCACCGACACCAGCTCGCCGCTGGCGATCTCCCTCGCAAGCAGCGCCTCCGGCTGCAACACCAGCCCGAAGCCGCGCAACGCAGCAACCTTGAGCGCCTGGCCGTTGTTCGCCCGGAACCGTCCGGCGCGCAGCTGGTTTTCGTCCGCGTCCTCGCCGCCCAGCCGCCACAACCCCTCGCGGCCCCAATGCAGAAAGCCAAGGCATTCGTGCTGCACAAGATCGGCCGGCGTGCGCGGTATGCCGGCACGCGCCAGATAGGCCGGCGAGGCGCATGCGCGCATCCGGTACGGCTTCAATGGCCGCGCGACGAAACTGGAATCAGGCAAACGGCCGATGCGCACCGACGCATCGAAGCCCTCTTCGACGAGGTCGATCACGCGATTCGACAGATCCAGTTCGAGGCTCACATCCGGCCAGGCGCTCAGGTAATCGGTCATCGCCGGGGCAAAGACTTCGACGCCGTAGGTCAGCGGCACCGTCACTTTCAGCACCCCGCGCGGCGCGGCCGCCATGGCTTCGGCGAGTGACTCCGCCGCCTTGACGTCGGCCAGAATGCGCCGACACTGCTCGTAATATTGCCGGCCGATTTCTGTCAGGCTCTGACGGCGTGTGGTGCGCGTCAGAAGCCGCGTCGCGAGCCGCGTTTCAAGGGAGCGGATGTGCTTGCCGACCATCGCCGACGAAATGTCAAAGCGTTCGGCGGCCGCCGTGAGACTGCCCGCCTCGACCACCGCAACGAAGATTTCCATGCTGACGAATTTGTCCACCCGCTATTTCCTGTTCGTTTCGGTTGTAAGCGTTTGTCGCACTGCAGCCGCATTGTAGGGATATCGTGATACTAATAGCGGCGACGGCGAAGTGGGCAGCCGGTCGCCTTGCGTCGCTATGCGAACGCGCGTTGGGCCGCTCGCCATGCTCGCCTTGTCATAATTCGAACAGACATCAGGAGTTTCGATGAAAAAAGCACTCGTAATGCTGGCCACCGCAGTCGCCATGAGCGGCGCATTCGCACAAACTTCCGCACCGGCCTCGGCACCGATGGGCGCCCCGGCTTCGGCACCGGCCGCCAAAGCAGGCCACGAGCGCAATGTCGAAGACCGTATCGCCTACCTGCACACGCAGTTGAAGATCACGTCGGCGCAGGAATCGCAATGGAACGCGTTCGCCGATGTCATGCGCAGCAATGGCGAGACGATGGGACAGTTGTTCCAGCAGCGCAAGGCCAACACGAATCTGTCGGCGATCGACGACATGAAGCAATACGCCACGATCGCGCAAGCGCATGCGGACGGCATGAAGAAACTGGTCGATGCATTCGATCCGCTGTACAGCAGCTTCTCGCCTGAGCAGAAGAAACTGGCCGACGTGACGTTCCATCAGGGCGGCCCTGAAGGCGGCCATCGTCACCAAGGCAAGGGCGGTGCCAAGAAGGCGCCGGCTGCTGCCGAGTGATGCGACGCTGAAGCCGTAAGAGATTAGTTACGCGGTTGAGGGCGCGCGGCGCGGGTTTCTGCGCTGCGCGCGCGGTTCTTTTCGTCGCCTTCGCCGCCTCCGCGGCCAATGGCAAAAGAAACCGATCTTCAAATGCATCTGGCATGATTGCGAGTATGCAGCGTCGGGACGCAAAGTCCCGGCCAGGCTGCCCATATTTCCACACCCACTCGCTTCATGACCGAACTCAAAAATCTCGATCTGAGTCAAGATGCCGACGCCCAACGCGTCGTCAAAAACGAAACCGTGCGCGTTGAATTCGCGGCTGCCGAAGGCGAACTGATGAGCCTGGAAGGCCCGAACCGCTATGCCCGCGGTGACGCGCTGATCACCGGCTCGACCGGCGACCGCTGGGTCGTCTCGCGTGAACGTTTCGATGCCAAATACCTGCCGGAAGACACCGCCCTCGCTCACGGCGAACCGGGCGCATACCGTAACCGTCCCGCCGTCGTGCTGGCCAAGCAGATGAATGAAGCGTTTTCATTGGCCCGCTCGGCGCGTGGCGGCGACGTGCTGCACGGCGCAGCCGGCGACTGGATCATGCAATACGCCCCCGGCGACTACGGCGTGGTGCAGGCTACCCGCTTCGCGAAGGTTTACCGGCTCGCGGATTGAGTCACAACCGGCTGAGTCACAGCCGGCTGGCCCACTGCCGGTGAGTCATGGCCGGCCGGTCGCGGCAAGCCCAGCGGCACTCGGAGCCGCCTTCAACCCAATGTCCCCATGGCCCGGAGATCTCGAGTCAATCGCTTCAGGCAAACTCGTCGCCGAGATCCACCGTCACGTCGCGCGGCACCGCCTCGCCGTTCGCGTACTGTTCTTCAAGCGAGCCGATACTCGCTTCGACATATGCCCGCAGCACCGCGAAACTCCGGCCTCGCAGCCGCGCCGGCAACGCACGATAACGCGCCAACGCCGTCGGCGCGATCACCACGGTCATCACGATACGGCGCGCGGTCGCACCGAAACGCATGGCAACCCAGTGAATCGCCAACGTCGGCGTGCCGTCTTCTCCCGCGCGCTGGATGAACTGCGTCTGCTCGGGAAACAGATCGCTGATGACGCGCGCCAATTCCTCGAACTCCGGATTCGCGCAGTCGTATTGGTAAGCTTCTTCCATGAAGTGTGCCGAAAGGATGAGCCTGAACGGCGTACCGCAAGGGTACGCCAAAAGTTACTGAATCACGGGTGGCTGGTGTAACAGGCGATTCACACGCGGCTCACGCGGCAAGCGCCGGGCGACGGAACGCTCTGAACAACAGGCCCGCGACGATCACCGCTCCCACCGCATATACACCGTCCACGGCAGCGAGCGGCACGAGCTGCGCCTGGAACAACGCAGCCGGCACGTCGACCAGCGCATGCAACACAATCGCGAGCGGCAGGATTCCACGCCAGCCCGCGCGCAGCCCACGCCACATCAACACTGACAGGCCGATCTGGAACACCAGCGCGGCCACCCGTTCGAGCGCGAAAATACCGGCCGTCTGCGGCGTCAGGCTGGCGAGGATCAGGTGGATGCGCATCACCGAATCGGTCGGCAGATTGCTCAGATAGCCATCCAGTTCGCCGCGGTTTTCGAAGATGGCGAACAGGATCCATTGAATCTGCACCAGCACGCCGACCAGCCACGCTTCAGCGCCGCCATGGCCGAGGCCATAGGTCAGCGCCGTGCCGTCGCCCGTGCTTGCAGCAGACGCGGACTTCGCCGCCGCCCGCTTGAGCAGCAGCCGCATGCCGATGAACCGCCCCACTTCCTCGCAGACACCCGCCGCCAGCGCGCCATACACCACGAAGGCCAGCGGATTGGACAGAAAGGTGGCGGTCGCTTCGTTCCGATGCAACACGTAGTCGTTCAGCGCGCGCTCGATCACCATCGCGAACAGCGCGAACACGGCGATGCCGGTGATCGCATCGCGGGGGTTCAGCGCGAGCGGCCGGCGCGTACGGCGGTAGATCAGGAACGGTAGAGCGGCGATGAACAGCGTCGCGACGGCGAGGCTCGAGAGGGTAAGCGGTGCAACAACCATGAGTTTCCTTGCGAAGACCGGCGTGCACCCGCTGCACGCCGCAGCCCGAATGATCGCAGATCAGCGCGAAGTCAGCGCAAAGTTGAGGCGCGGACGATCAATTCGCCTGGCAGGAGGCAGTCGCGCGCAGTGGTCTGAACCCCTTCGATGCGCTCATGGAGGAACTCGACCGCGCGATAGCCGATCTCGTAGGTCGGCTGGCGAATCGCGGTGATACCGGTCAATTCGGCCCATTCGGGATCGTCGATCGACAGCAGCGCGACACGCGCCTGCCAATCCGCGCCATAGCGCGCTTTCAGATGCAGCGCGAGACACAGTGCGACGGGCGCGTTGGCCGCGAACAAGGCGATGCGGCCGCCTTTGCCGCCGGTGCGAACTGTGACGCTGCTTGTCGCGTTACCTGTCGCGTTACCCGTCACGCTGGCCACGGCGTCGCCAGGGCCGTCGGCCGCGTCGATTGCGCGGTCCAATTCGGCAAGGGCGCGCTCGACGGCTACCGGCTCCGCAAGATTGAGCACCAGCGTATGCCCGCGTGCGTCGCTACTAGTCCCACCCGCGCCGCTCATCACCTCGCGAAACGCCGCCTCGCGCAGTTGCCGCGAACTGACTTGCTCGAAGGGTTGCACGACAAACCAGATATCGTCGAAACCGTTGTCGAGCAGATGCCGCGTGCCGAGCTCGGCAGCCGCCCGGTTGTCCAACCCGACCATGTCGGCGACGAGGCCATCCACCGAACGGTCGACCAGCACCGCCGGAATCCCGCCGCCGCCCACCGGCCGCAGGGTTTCCTCGCGCACGCCGAGTGCGTTCACGATCACGCCTTCCACGCGATACGTGGTCAGCAGTTGCAGATAGCGCCGCTCCATTTCGACTTCGTTGGCTGCGTGGCAGATCAGCGGCATCAGCCCGAGCGCATGGCAAGCGGCTTCCACGCCTTGCAGCACTTCGACGGAATACGGGTTCGTCAGATCGGCGAGCAGCATGCCGATCAGGCGATTGCGACCACGCTTGAGGCCGCGCGCCATCTGGTTCGGCTGATAGTTGAGACGCTCGATGGCCGCCTCGATGCGCGCACGCAATTCCGGTGACAGCACGCTCATCTCGCCGTTCAGGTAGCGCGAAATGCTGGTCTTGCCCGTGCCGGCTTCGCGCGCGACGTCGGTAATCGTCGCGCGGCGCGGGGCGGCAAGCGGCGTCGTGCTCATTTCTTCAACACTTCGCGGTTGACGATATTGGTCGCGAGCGTCCCGTCGAGCGCGGCGACGAGGTTTTCCGCCGCGTTAAGCGCCATCGCATGGCGGGTCTCGTGCGTCGCCGAACCGATGTGCGGCAGCGCGACCACGTTCGCCAATTTCAGCAGCGGCGAATCGGCCGGCAGCGGTTCGGTCTCGAACACGTCCAGACCCGCGCCGTGAATCGTGCCGTTCTGCAGCGCTTCGATCAGCGCCTTTTCATCGACCGTGGCGCCGCGCGATGCGTTGATCAGAATCGCGCTCTTCTTCATGGACTTGAATTCGGCCGCGCCGATCATGTGCTTCGTCTCAGGCGTGAGCGGCACTTGCAGGCAGACGAAGTCGGCGGTGGCGAGCAACTCCGCCAACTCGACGCGGCGCGCGCCGTAAGCCTGTTCCGCCTGCGCGTTCGCGCTGCGATTCGTGTAGAGCACCTTCATGTTGAAGCCCAGCGCCGCGCGCCGCGCAACCGCGCCGCCGATTCGCCCCAGTCCGACGATCCCAAGCGTCTTGCCCTGCACGTCGACACCGAAATGCGTGGGTCCGATGCTTTGCTTCCACTCGCCCGCCTTCACCCAGTCCGCGAGCTCGACCACGCGCCGCGCCGACGCGAGAATCAGCGAGAACACCGTATCCGCCGTGGATTCGGTCAGCACGTCCGGCGTGTGCGCGAGCACGATGCCGCGGCGCGTGAGGTCGGCAACATCGAACTGGTCGAAGCCCACCGAGATGGTCGACAACGCCTTCAGCCGGCTTGCGCCTTCGAGCATCGCCGGCGTGATTTTCACGCTCGAACCAATGCCGCCGTCCGCGTCCTTCAAGGCGGCGACGAACGTGTCATGCTGTGCCGGATCGACCTGCACGACTTCCGCATGCTGCTGCAGATACGCGAGCACGTCCTCGGGCAGCGACTTCCAGGCGACGATCTTCTTCATCAGCTTATTTTCCTTGCAACGGTGTAGCGAGCGTGGCGCCCTTGGTTTGCGGCTGCGCTTGTGTCTGCGGCTTGACGATCAACGTCAGGATCACCGCGGCGATCAGGGCCACGCTCATGAACGCATAGGATGCCGCAGGCGTTCCGGTCGCGCCGTTCAGATAGCCGACCACGTACGAACCGACGAACGAGCCGAGCGCGCCCATGCTATTGATCAGCGCCATGGCGCCGCCCGCGACGTTCTTCGGCAGCAGCTCCGGCACGATCGCGAAGAACGGCCCATACGGCGCATACATTGCGCCGCCGGCGATCACCAGCAACGCGTACGACAACCAGAAGTGCGTGGAGCCAAGCGCATACGACGCCGCGAACGCGATCGCGCCGACCAGCAGGAACGGCCACACGAACACTTTGCGGCGGTTGAGTTTATCCGATGCCCACGAAGCCGCAAGCATGGCGATCGTTGCGGCCAGATACGGCAGCGCCGAGAGCCAGCCGGTTTCGACCATGCCGAGCGTCGAACCGTTCTTCAGGATCGACGGCAGCCACAGCACGAAACCATACACGCCGATGCTCCAGCAGAAATATTGCGCGCACAGCTTGATCACGGCGGGCGTACGGAACGCTTCGCTGTAATTGCGCATCGGTTTGATTGCAGCCTGTTCGGCGCGCAAGGTTTCGGCGAGGTCGTCCTTCTGTTGCTGCGTGAGCCACGACACCTGCTGCGGCTTGTCCTGCACGATGAACCACCAGCACACGGCCCAGAGAATCGCGGGTGCGCCTTCGGCGATGAACATGTGACGCCAGCCGAACGAATGCACCAGATAGCCGGAGACCACCGACATCCACAGCACCGTCACCGGATTGCCGAGAATCAGGAAGGTGTTGGCCCGCGAACGCTCGCTCTTCGTGAACCAGTTGCTGATGAAAATCAGCATTGCCGGCATCACTGCGGCCTCGACCACGCCGAGCACGAAGCGGATCACGATCAGCGAGGGAATATTGCTGACCATGCCGGTCAGCGCCGCGCAACCGCCCCACAGAATCAGGCTCCAGAACACGAGCTTTTTCACGCTGCGGCGTTCCGCGTAAATCGCGCCGGGAATCTGGAAGAAGAAATAACCGAGGAAGAACAACGCGCCGATCAGCGACGACAAGCCCTTACTGATGCCGAGATCCTGGTTGATGCCGGCGGCCGATGCGAAACCGAAGTTCGCGCGATCGAGATAAGCGAGGCTGTACGTGATGAATACGATCGGCATGATCGTCCACCAACGGCGAATCGCAAGCGATGAGGTCATGGAAGTCTCCTTTGTCGACCGGAGTTAGTGCAAAGCTCTTACTCCGGTCCCATGCAGTTGCGGTCGACCAGAGTTGGCGCTTTGACGCTTACTCCGATCCCATGCAAGAAAGTTGCTAACGGCTTCCCGAAGCAATGATGGATGGTCATGGGGCGCTGTTCGGGCGCTCTTGCTGTTATCGAGCCAGCGAATACCGAATGTGATTGAGTGCGCCGAATGCGGCTCGGCGCCGGCTCATCCACACTCAAGCCGCGGTGGCGATGTGCGGCACATCGGCGCGTTCGAGCGCGTCGAGTTCGGCACGGCTCGGCAGGCCTTCCGAATCGCCGATCACCTGAATCGCCAGGGCGCCGATGCGGTTGCCGCGCGCGACCGCTTGCGGCAGTGTCTTGCCTTCGAGCAACGCGCTGACCACGCCGACGGCGAAACCATCTCCCGCACCCACCGTGTCCACTACCTTCGCGACCGGCTGACCGGCGATCACGGCGGCATCGTCGGCGGTGCGGAAGTACGCGCCTTCTGCGCCGAGCTTGATGATCACGCCACGCGCGCCTCGATCCAGATAAAACTTTGCGATGTCGTCTGGCTGCGTGTAACCCGTCAGAATCTCGCCTTCGCCGATGCCGGGCAGCACCCAGTCAGCCAGTGCGGCGAGCGCATTCAAGCCTTCGACCATCGCGGCGCGCGAGGGCCACAGCGTCGGGCGCAGATTCGGGTCGAACGAGATCGTCTTGCCTGCGGCACGCATTTCACGCGCCAGATGGAATGCGAGTTCGCACGAGCTGGCTGAGATGGCCGGCGCCACGCCCGTCAGATGCAAGTGGCGCGCGGGCAGCACGTAATCGGCCACGTAGTCAGCCAGCGACAGATGGCTCGCCGCCGACCCTTTGCGGAAGTACTCGATGGCCGGGTCGCTGCCGTCGTCATTCTTCGACTTCAGCTGGAAACCGGTCGGGTAGCGCTCGTCGGTCGTCACGCAGCGCTGGTCGATGCCTTCTTTTGTCAGCGTGTCGCGCACGTACTGGCCGAACGAATCGTTGCCGACGCGGCTCATCCAGCCCACCTTGAACCCCAATCGCGACAGACCGATCGCCACATTCAGATCGGCGCCCGCGACGCGCTTGGTGAATTGCCCGACACCTGCAAGTGCCCCGGTTTCGGCGGCCACGAACATGGCCATCGCTTCGCCGTAGGTGATGACATCGAGTGCTGTGTTTGTGTTGCTCATGCTTCGCTCCTGCGTGTTCCCGCGTGTTCCTGTTTGCTGCCTGTTCGTGTTTGCTGCCCGCTAGTTGCGTGCGCGATGCGTGCTCCGCTTTGCTTGCGCTTCCCTGCATGCTTCAGCCTGTAGCGCGTGCACTTCTCCACACGCGCTTCTTGCCGGGCATTTTTTGGGTGCCGCTCTCTCAGGTCCTACGCGCCGCTTACGCGGCGGCCAGCCATGCGACGTAGTGCGCCGCGTCCGCATCGATACGGTTCGCATCGAACGGAAATTCAATGCCGCGTGGCACGTGGCGCGGCAGCTTGTCGAGCACCGCCGCGAACTGCGTGTCGCCGGCAGCCGGCGCGGCGGGAAAACGTCGCGCGCCCTCGCCCACCGTCGTTTTGCAGTGGATGTATTCGACATAGGCAGCCAGCGGCCCGGCGGCATCGAGCGGCGCGACATCGCGCCAGGCCCAGTTGCCGATATCGAAGGTCATGCCGAGCAGACCAGCGTGGCCCTCACGCTCCAGCGCCTCGAACAGTCCGGTGAATTGCCCAAGCGAACCGCCTTCAGCCAGTTGACCGTTTTCGACGACGAGCCGCACGTCCGCGCAGCGCATGTAATCAGCAATCACGGCGGCCTTAGCTTCGGCGCCGAACCCGCCGAGTTGCAGCTTGACGAAGCGCGCGCCCAGCGCGATCGCTTCTTCGATCGAGACACGCAGTGCGTCGGCATCGAGCCCGCCATCCGGCATGTACAGCGACGCGGGTGTCGAGTAGACCGACCACAGCCCGAGGGCCGCAATTTCCTTGCCGAGCGCGCGTAACGCTTGCGGCGCAGCGTCGGTCTCGTCGGCGAAGAGTTCGCGACGCACTTCGAAGCCCGTGGCGCCGGCTCGTTTGCTCGCATCGGCCCACTTCAGATGGCCGTGCGTGCGAACCGCGTCCATCCCGAATGCGCTTGCGACGATCACCACATCCACTGCGTCAGTCATGTCGAATCTACTTGAATCTGTCTCACGGCCGGCATTTGGAACCGGTTCCAAACACACTTCGAAAAAAAGCGCCGAGGCGCTTGCGATGCCCGAATAGTGCGCCGGGCGAGGTGTTATGCACCATAGTGGAAATCCCCAGGAAAGCTCGATCAGGGTCCATCCGCAAGGCACAGCGCGAGGAACTGTTCGACCACGCGCGACGGCGCGCTCGCATGCGGCACCAGAATCGACAGTCGCCGCGTCAGCGGCTCGGGACTCAACGAGAACAGACACAGCGCGCCATCCTCATGCCGCATCGACATCGCCGAGACGAAACCGATGCCCATGCCCGCCCGCACGGCCTCCTTGACGCCTTCGACCCCGGCAATCTCCAGCGCCACGCGCATCGGCACGCCCGCCCGGGCAAAGGCCCGCTCGACGATCTGCCGCACGCCCGAGCCGGCTTCGCGCAGCACCAGCGAATGTGGACCGAACGCCGCCAGCTCCGCCCGCCCGCCGTTGATATCCGCAACGGCTCTTACCGCGCGTGCCGCTCCACCTTCTAGCGCTCCTGACACGCCGCCCCCGTTCTCCTCATCTGCTTCGGCAGCCCTCTGCCCGCCACCCGTCTGCGCCAGCGCCACCGCCAGCGGATGCGTGCGCGGCATGATCGCGACGATCTCGTCCTCGCGCCACGCGTGCACCGCGGTATCCGGCGGCAGATCCGAGCCGACCGGACCTTCGATCATCGCGATATCCACCGAGCCTAGCGCGCCGACGATCTCCGTGGTGTTGCCATCGGCGGTATGCAGCGTCACGTCGGGATAGTGGCGATGAAAATCGGCGATCAGGTACGGCAGCAGATAACTCGCCGGCGTGGTGCTTGCGCCAATGCGCAAGGTGCCTTGCTCGAGCCCGCGCAGCGCGTCGCGATACGCATGCGCCTGCCGCCACGTATCGCGCAGCCGGGTCGCATAGCTGGCAAGTTGCTCGCCGGCGGGCGTCAGGCGCACGCCGCGCCCGTCGCGCAGATAGAGCGGCTCGCCGAATTCGTCCTGCAACTGGCGCAATTGTCCGGATACGGCCGGCTGCGACAGATGCAGCGCCACAGCCGCCCGGCTAATGTTGCGATGCTCGGCGACAGCGGCAAACGTTATAAGTTGATCCGGGGTCATGGCAGGCTAAGTATCCGTTGAACTGATACTTCACATTCTAAATCACGATTTTTCATATCGATATATCTAATTTAGGATTTGACCTATCAAATCAAGACAGTCATAGAAAGGCACTACGCCATGTCCACCGCTCATCTCACTGCTTCCGCCGCACCCGCCGGGTCATCCACCCGCGGCCAACTCAACGGCATTCTGTTCGTTGCACTGTTCGCCGCGGCCGTGACCCGCATCGCTTCGATCCCGGCCATCGCCGGCCTCGGCCTGAGCCCGCTGATCGTCGGTATCGTGGCCGGCGCCATTTACGGCAACGCGCTGCGTGACGGCATGCCCGAAAGCTGGGCGGCCGGCGTCAACTTCTCGGCGCGCAAACTTCTGCGCATCGCCGTGGCGTTTTTTGGACTGCGTGTCAGCCTGCAGGAAATCGCCCAGGTCGGCTTGCCCGGTCTCGCTGAATCAGTGCTGATCGTCGTGAGCACGCTGGTGATCGGCACGTGGGCCGGGATGAAAATCATGAAGCTCGACCGCGACACAGCCCTGCTGACGGCTGCGGGCAGCGCTATCTGCGGCGCGGCTGCGGTGCTCGCGTTCGAGTCGACGCTGCAATCCAAGCCGCATAAGAGCGCGATGGCGGTAGGCAGTGTGGTGCTGTTCGGCACCCTCTCGATGTTCCTTTACCCGGTGCTGTTCAAGGCGGGCTGGCTGCATCTCGACACGGTTGGCGCGGGCCTGTTCTTCGGCGGCACGATTCACGAAGTGGCGCAGGTGGTTGGCGCGGCCAGTAACGTGAGCCCGGAAGCGACCCACATCGCGACCATCGTCAAGATGACCCGTGTGATGCTGCTGGTGCCGGTGCTGCTGGTCGTCGGCATGTGGGTGAACCGCTCGGCGCGCAGCGCCGCCGCCAACGCAACGGCCGAAGACGGCAAGCAACACGCCCCGCGCAAGCTGGCGATTCCCTGGTTCGCGCTCGGCTTCCTCGCCTTCGTCGTGATCAACTCGCTGCACGTTCTGCCGGAAAGCACGACCAGCACGCTGAACATGCTCGACACCTTCGCGCTCACCATGGCCATGACCGCGCTCGGTATCGAAACCCGCATTGCGCAGATCCGTCAGGCCGGCCCCCGCGCATTGACCACCGGCTTCATCCTGTATGTGTGGCTGATTGCCGGCGGACTGGGTATCACGTGGACCGTCCAGCACCTGTTCGGCTAAGCCGCCTTCGCCTCCCCGCCAACCCCGCCGCGTGCGGGGTTTTGTGCGTTCAGGAGAACCATCCGTCACTCATGCGCGGCATACTGGTTGCTGACGTTGTCCGTTCACGCAAACCCGTTCATGCAACTGGAATGAGGACTGATCGATGAGCCTGGAACTTTACTATTGGGACGGCCTGCAGGGTCGCGGCGAATTCGTGCGGCTGGCTCTGGAAGAAGCCGGCGCGGACTACGTGGAAGTGGCGCGCGGCGAACCGTCCGAGGGCCTCGGCACGAATGCGATGATGTCGATCATGAAGAGCCGCGACGAACCCTATCCGCCGTTCGCCCCGCCGTTTCTGAAGGACGGAGATCTGGTGATCGCGCAGACCGCCAACATCCTGTTCTACCTCGGCCCGAAGCTCAATCTCGCGCCATCGGCCGAAAGCCTGCGCTATGTCGCCAACGGACTGCAACTGACGATCGCCGACATGGTGACCGAAGCGCACGACACGCATCATCCGCTCGCCAGCGCCTTGTATTACGAAGACCAGAAAGACGCCGCCAGGGTGCGCGCGCACGACTTCATCGACCACCGCATTCCGAAGTTCATGAAGTACTTCGAGCGCGTGCTGAAGCAGAACCCGGCCGGCGACACGTTCATGGTGGGCGACGCGCTCACGTACGTCGACCTGTCGATGTTCCAGCTGATCGACGGTCTGCTCTACGCGTTTCCGCGCGCGCTCAAGCGGTTCGGCGAACACTATCCGCGCCTCGCGGCCTTGCATGACGCGGTGATCGAGCGGCCGAACATCGCCGCCTATCTCCAGTCCGACCGGCGCATTGCGCATAACGAAGCCTGCATCTTCCGGCACTACCCGGAACTCGACGAGGCGGCGACTTGATCCACGCCGCACTCCTTCGCGCCCCTTGCGCATCGCACCCGCTTCCGCCAGCGGGCGCGATGCTGTTACCGTACGCGCATTCCATCCACCCATCACGCCCTCTCCTGCCGACGTGCTTTCATTCCTGCTGAAGCTGCGCACCCGCGCCCAAACCCTGTTCCGTCTCTCCGACGCCCATACGATGCTAGTCTGGTCGGTGGTGGTCGGCGTCGCGGGCGCGTTCGCGACGATTGCCTTTCGCGAAGGCATCGCGTTGCTGCAACTGGCGGCAGTCGGCAAGTCCGGCAGTTTTGTCGAAATGGCGCGCAGCTTGCCGTGGACGGTGCGCGTGTGGCTGCCCGCCGCGGGCGGCCTGATCGCCGGCTTCTTTCTGCTGGTCGCGCAGCGTCACGTCGACAAGTGCAATCACATCGACTACATGGAAGCGGTCGCGATCGGCGACGGCGTGGTACCCGTCAAGCTGAGCTTCTGGCGCAGCGTGTCGTCGCTGTTCACGATCTCGAGCGGCGGCTCGATCGGCCGCGAAGGTCCGATGGTGCAACTGGCGGCGCTGGCCGCGTCGCTGATCGGCCGCTGGGTGCATTTCGATCCGCCGCGTCTGCGCCTGCTGGTCGCCTGTGGCGCGGCAGCCGGGATTACCTCCGCGTACAGTGCGCCGATTGCCGGCGCGTTTTTCGTCACCGAGATCGTGCTCGGCTCGATCGTGATGGAGAGCTTCGGTCCTGTGGTGGTCTCTGCCGTGGTCGCCAACATCACGATGCGCGAGTTCACCAGCTACAAGCCGCCTTACGAAATGCCGGTGTTTCCGCCGGTGGCGGGCGCCGAAGTCCTGTTGTTCGTTGCGCTCGGGCTGCTGTGCGGCGCGGCCGCGCCGCAATTTCTGCGGCTGATGGACTTCTCGAAAGCAAACTTTCGCAAGCTGCCGGTGCCGTTGCCCATCCGGCTGGCGTTGGGTGGTCTGATCGTCGGGATTCTGTCGGTCTGGACGCCCGAGGTGTGGGGCAACGGCTACAGCGTCGTCAATTCCATTCTGCATTCGCCGTGGACGTGGAGCGCGCTCGTCCTCGTACTGGTGTTCAAGATCGTAGCGACGTCGGCGACTGTCGGTTCAGGCGCGATCGGCGGGGTATTCACACCGACGCTCTTCGTCGGCGCGGTGGTCGGCTCGCTGTTCGGTCTGGGCATGCACGCGTTGTGGCCGCACGGCACGTCGGCGCCGTTCGCCTATGCGATGGTCGGCATGGGCGCGTTTCTCGCCGGCGCCACGCAGGCGCCGTTGATGGCGATCCTGATGATCTTCGAAATGACGCTCAGCTATCAGGTGGTGCTGCCGCTGATGCTGTCATGCGTGGTCGCGTATTTCGTGTCGCGCGCGATCGGCAAGACCTCGATGTACGAAATCACGCTGCGCCGCAATCAGGAGGAACAGGAACGCACCCGTCTGCGCGCGACGCAGATGCGCGAGCTGATCCGCCCCGCCGAAACCGTCGTGCCGCCGAACGCGACCGTGCAGGACATGACGCGCGTGTTCCTCGAATATCCGGTGAAGTATCTGTACGTTGCCAACGAGTCCGGCGCGTTTCTCGGTGTGGTCGCGCTCAAGGACATCACCTCCGATCTGCTCGACAAGCGCGACACCTCCGCAAAAACCGCCGCGGATTATCTGCAGCCGCATTTCGACGTGCTCACGCCGGATATGCCGCTCGGCGTTGCGTTGCAGCACTTCATGGCGTTCCAGGGGGAGCGGTTGCCGGTGGTCGAAAGCACCGCAGATCCGAAGCTCGCGGGGGTGGTGTACAAGACTTCGCTGCTCGATGCGTACTTCCGCATGAATCCGACGCGCTGAGGCCTGACGCACCCTCATCGTGCAAAGCGCGGCAGATTCTCTACAATGAGGAAACCGCTGCCGCGCTTGCGAGCAGCGCGCGTTACGCCAAGACGGGCGCGCTGAGACGCCCGCCCTTCGATCGGAGCGAAGATGAGCGAACCGTCCCTCGATGCCGTGCGCCGTGATCAGGCCGGCTGGATTTTTCTGCATATCGAAGGCGAGCCGTACGATCGCGGCGAGCAGCACGGCCAGTTGCTCGCCACTGAAATCCGAAACGCGATCCACACCGCCCGCTACCTCGCGAAATGGGATACCGGCGAAGACTTCGATGCCTTCGTCGACGCCGCCGTGTCCCAGTTC
The DNA here is from genome assembly GCF_902859805.1 of Paraburkholderia sediminicola. GTDB lineage: Bacteria > Pseudomonadota > Gammaproteobacteria > Burkholderiales > Burkholderiaceae > Paraburkholderia > Paraburkholderia sediminicola. The sequence goes on from NZ_CADIKC010000008.1 coordinate 95,661, forward strand.
GCCAACAAACTCGACACTGAATTCGCCGACGAAATCCAGGGCATCGCGGATGGCGCGAAACTGCCGTTCGCCGAAGTGCTGGCCTGGAACGGCTACATGGATCTGCTGCAAAGCTGGTGGCCGAGCCACGCGGCGGCCCAGAAACCGCAGCTCGGCATGAAACCGTGGCGCGGACGCCGCGGCCATCACTGCAGCGCGTTCATCGCCACCGGCAACGCCACCCGCGACGGCCGTATCGTGATGGCGCACAACTCATGGGACCGCTACGCCGCGGGCGACGCGTTCAACGTCGTGTTCGACATCGTGCCCGATCGCGGCAACCGCATCCTGATGCAGGGCTTGCCAGGCTGCATCTCCAGCCTCACCGATTTCTGGGTCACCGAGGCCGGCCTGATGGTGACCGAAACCACCATCTCCAACTTTGTCGGCTACAACGCAGCGGGTGCGCCGGAGTTCTATCGCTCGCGGCGCGCGTCTCAGTACGCCAACAACATCGGCGAATGGTGCGAGATGTTCGCGGTCGCCAATAACGGCGGCTATGCGAACAGCTGGCTGCTCGGCGACACCAAGACCGGCGAGATCGCGCGCTACGAACTGGGGCTGCACTATTCCGGTTTCGAGAGTACGAAAGACGGCTTCTATAGCGGTTACAACACCGCGACCGATCTGAAGATCCGCAACCAGGAATGCATCGGCGAAGGCGAAGACTATACGGACGTGCGCAAGAACGGCGCGCGCCGCTTGCGCTTCATGCAGCTCGAAGAAATGCATCACGGCAAGATCGACGTCGAACTCGCGAAAGAGATGATCGCCGACCATCACGACGTCTATCTCGACCGCAACGACAACCCCTGCTCGCGCACCATCTGCGGGCATCTGGAACTGGACGACGCGCGCTTCGGCGGTTCCGATCAAGGGCCGTTCAATCCGTGGGGCGCCAACGACGGCAAGGTGGTCGACAGCGAGATGGCGCGCAACATGGCGTTCGCCGCGCGCTGGGGCCACCCGTGCGGCCGGCCGTTCGACGCCCAGGCGTTCATGAAGCGCCACCCGCAATGGAACTGGCTCAACGGCTATATGCGCGACAGGCCGTCGTGGCCGTGGACACAGTTCGACGTGCTGCGCTAGATGATTGCTCCTGGCGCTCGCTGAACCGTTGTTGGCCCACGCTGTTACCAGGCCGATTGAGGTTCGCGCGCGGACCCGGACATCGGCCGCTACCGCACCGCAGCATAAACGCAGCACGACCGTTCGCGACTTCGCTGCCTTTTTCCTGCCATGATGTGAAATCTACAATTAGGTTTTGTCTCTTTTGCGCGCGCGTCGCAGCCGTTTGCCATCTAAGATGGTAGATGCACGCCGCCCGCCTGTATCAACGCCGCGTGTAGATTGCGCCGTCCTTACGACGCGGGGACGGCACAACACTTGCTCAACTGCCAGCGCCGCATGAGCTTAGGAGGTCGGGCGATGAAAACCTCGACACTGTTGACCATGGTGACGCTGTCAGCCTCGTGTTTTGCCGCGCCGGTTCATACCGCGCCTGACAGCACAGCCGCCAATAGCCTTGCCGAACGCGCCAACGCCGCACCGGTCGCTCCCGCGGCGCCGGACGTCGCTGCCACCGACGACAATCGTCCGCAACAATGGCAACACATTGCGCTGCCCAAGTCGCGGCATCTGGAGCGAAGCTTCACAGGCCAGAACGAGCATCTGCAGACCTGAAAACAGCACCCTTGGAGCGCGCATGACCGCATCGGCTATTCCCGGCGAATCGATTGATCTGCAGATCGCCGACGTTCTGCGCGAAGTCAGTTTCCCGACCTACAAGGACGCGCTAGTCGACGCCGCGCGCGAAGCCGGCGCGAGCAACGAAGTCGTGTCGATGCTCGACGGTTTGCCGGAGCAGGACTATGCCGACGTGGAGTCGGTCACGCGCCTCGTCGGCGGCAACTACGGGCCGGGTCTGGGGGCATGAGCGGAAAGCAGGTCTTGACGCTGAGTTCGCTTTCATCCGATCCGAAGCCCGCTGCCGACTGGATCCATCGCTCGCCGCATTCGGGCGGCACGAGCGGCGTCGAGCGGATCGAAGCCTTCTTCCAGCATGCCGGCTATGCGATGCACCGGCACGATACCTATGCAATCGGCCGCACGCTCGGCGGCGTGCAGAGCTTCCGCTATCGCGGCAGCACGCGTAACAGCTTGCCGGGCGGCACGATGGTGCTACATCCCGACGAGCCGCACGACGGCCAGGCCGGCACTCGTGACGGCTTTCACTACCGGATGATCTATGTCGACCCGGCGCTGTTCCAGCAAGCGCTCGGCGGCAAGCCGCTGCCGTTCATTGAAGGCGGAATCTCGAACGATCCGCGTCTGTTTGCGGCGACCGAGAGCCTGCTGCGCACGATGGATTGCGCGATCGATTCGCTTGAACAGGACGACGCGCTCTACGAGCTGGCTGTCGCGCTCGACGCCGTGGCAGGCGGTGCGGCGACGCGCCGTCCGGTGGATTACGTCGCGGCCGAACGGGCGCGCGAGTACATGCTCGGTTCGCTCGGTTCGCTCGATAGCGCGGTGACGCTTGACGAGCTGGCGGCAGCCGCCAGCCGCGACCGCTGGAGCTTGTCGCGGGATTTTCGTGCGCTGTTCGGCACGAGTCCGCATCGCTATCTGACCATGCGCCGGCTCGATCTCGTGCGTCGACTCGCGATTCAGGGCGTGTCGCTCGCCGACGCGTCGGCAGCGGCCGGCTTTACCGATCAGAGCCATATGACGCGGCACTTCAAGCGCGCGTGGGGCGTGGCGCCTGCGCATTGGCTCAAGATGCTGGGGCCCTCGACGCACGGCGCGCGCTAAACGGCAGCTCAACGGATATCCCACTGCCCTGCGCCCAGCGGCCGCGCGCACAAACGTACAAGACCCGAAAGCGCCTCGCGCCCTACGCTCCTGCCTGACACCTACCGCTCAAGAGGAGTATTTCGATGTCTGACCAGCAAGCGATTCAACAGCCTCACCGCGCCATCAACTTCGCTGAAAAACTGCAACTCATCAACGACCAGTGGCAACCGCGCGTGGTCGCGGAGATGAACGACTACCAGTTCAAGCTGGTGCGCATCGAAGGCGACTTTGTCTGGCACGAACATGCCGACACGGACGAAACATTTATCGTGCTCGACGGACAGTTGCGCATCGACATGCGCGACGGCTCCGTGCTGCTCTCCGCAGGAGAAATGTTCGTGGTGCCCAAAGGCACGGAGCATAAACCGTATGCCGAGCGCGAGGTCAAGCTGCTGCTGATCGAACCGCGCGGCGTGAAGAATACCGGCGAAGAAAGCAACGAACGCACCGCCGCGAACGACGTGTGGATCTAGACGTTCCGCACACGCCTCAAAGCGACGACGACACCACGATCCGCGCGCGTGAAACCGGGAGCGTCGGCCGTGTCGCTTCGCCCGGCAAGGCGGACACCGGCAGATCGTCGGCATAAACCGGCGAGCCGGCCACAGCACGCCGCGGCATCCTGGCACGGGGATCGCGCGCGTGCTCGTCGGTCCGCTGAAAATGCGCGACGAGATGATCGATAAAGGTCCGCACTTTCGCCGGCAAATGAAGGCGGCTTGGATACGCAATCGTGATTTCGATTTGCGGCAGACGGTAATCGCCGAGCAACGGCACAAGTCGCCCGGACGCCAGGTCGCGGCCGATCAGGTAGCTCGGCAAAATGGCCACGCCCATGCCCAGCAAAGCGAACTGCCTCAGCATCTCCGTGTTGTTCGCCGCAATCGCGTTGGTGGGTCTCACACGGACTTCACCCTGCGGTCCGGTAAACACCTTTTCGTCGCCGCCCTGCTCCGCGGGCCGGCTCAGACACGGGTGCTTCAGCAGATCCTCGGGACGGACCGGCGTACCGTGCTGCTCGAGATAAGCAGGCGTTGCGCAAACCGTCATATAGCCGGTGGTCAATCGCCGCGTGACAATGCTCGCGCTGCGCATCTGCCGCGCGACCATAATGCCGACGTCGAACCCCTCTTCCACCAGATCGACGTGGCGATCCGCCAGCGTGACATCAGGCATGACTTCCGGATAACGCTCGGCGTAAGACTGCACCACCGGCGCGAGGCTATGCAGCCCGAACACCACCGGCGCGACGATGCGCAGCGTGCCAACCGGTTCGTGATTGCGCGCCACCACCATCTGCTCGACGCCTTCCAGGTCGTCGAGAATATGGCGCACGCGCTCCAGATAGGTGGTGCCGGATTCGGTCAGCGAGAGACGCCGCGTCGTGCGATTGAGCAGCCGGGTACCAAGGCGCGCTTCCAGATCCGCGACGTGGCGCGTAACGACTGCAGTGGAAAGATCCAGCGCGCCCGCCGCGCGGACGAAACTGCCAAGGTCGGCCACCTTGACGAATACACGCATCGACTGCAATTGATTCATGGGACGACTCCTGCCTCGGTAAAGCCGGGCCGGCGCAACACTGCCGCCTGTGTCGACCCGCGCGACAAGGCGCGCGCGGATTTGCCCAACGATTCGATTGTATCGACCCGATCATGTCCCAACCCTGACCTGAACATGACAATCCGGTCAGGTTCCGGAGGCGATAGCGACACTATTGCGAGGCTTATTGCGGATATTTGGTAGGTATAAACCCTTAGATGCTGGTAACATAGCGCCCGAAAGGAAATTAATCGCTATGCCACATCGTTTTCAGCTTTTCGAAAAAATCGCATTTTCACTGGTTTGCTGGTCCGCCGCGGCCTGTTCGGCCTTCATCGCCTACGAGCGGTGCCCGGAACTCAAGGTTGCCCTGCACGTCGGTGAAGAAGTCCTGCGCTACAGCGGGCAGTATTCGTTCGTCTGCGCCACGCCGGTGGCAGACGCCTGCGCGCAGTTGCCTGCCAGCTGATCTGCCGGCACGCGTAATACCCGTAATACGCGGGTATTCGGCGGGTATTCGTATTACGGATCGCGCCCGAACACCACGCGCGCGAAAAATCCCGCCAGCACCGTTTCGGCCATCTCCGACGACACATTCTGCGGGTCGACCGTGTAGAAGAACTGCACGCCGTCGCACAACCCCATCAAGCCCATCGCCAACGTCTCCGCCGGCAATGGTAGCGGCGTGCCGACCCGAGTCGAAAACTCGCGGATGTACGCGCTCAACTGTTCGAGCTTTTCGTGCATGAATGCGTTGAAGCGTATGCGGAAGCGGCCGTCGCGCACGGCCAGCAGCTTCGCCTCCACCCACAGCAGGAAGCATTTGTTCTCGCGATGCAGATTGCTGTAGTAGCGCAGCACGCGCTCTTCCATTTCCTCGCGCGACGTGGCGTTCTCGAAAATCGCATGCAACCCCATCTGCATGATCTCGTGGTCGCTCCGCAGTAGTTCGAGGAACAACTCGTTCTTGCTGCGGAAGTTCGAATAGAACGCGCCGCGCGTATAACCCGCCGCCCCGGCGATGTCTTCGACACTCGCCGCGACAAAGCCTTTCTTCATAAAAATCGCTTGCGCAGCGTCGAGCAGACGCTGGCGCGTCTGGTCTTTGCTCTGCTCGCGTGTCAGTCGTTGCCGTTTCATGGGCGCAAGTCTAGCACCGAAAAGAATTCGAATTCACATCAACATTCAAATACAGGTGTGTATTAGAATGCGACCATCCATTCGAAGTCAGACGCGTATGCCAATTGCATGTTTTGGCCCTCGTGTCTTCGCTGGCGAGCCGCTGCGGCTTGCCGTGTTCGTTCGCTGTCTCCAGTTGGGGTAATTGTGAAGCGTCCCGGTCCTCCCGCATCGTCTGCGATGCGCCAGCAGTCCCATCGGTATGCGCATTCCGCGCGCTTGCGCCGCGCAGCATTTGCCCTCGCGCTCGCCGGTATCGTCACGCTCGCCGCGTGCTCGAAGAAAGAAGCGGCTGCGCCCGCGCCGCGTCCGGTGGTCGCCGTCGCTGTACATGGGGACGGCAGTGCGGCGGCCGCGGCGTCGTTGCCCGGCGAAGTGCAGGCGCGCTATTCCACGCCGCTGTCGTTTCGCGTCGGCGGCAAAATCATCGAGCGGCGCGTGCGCCTGGGCGATGTCGTGAAGAACGGGCAGATCGTCGCCCGGCTCGATCCTGCGGATGCGCAAAAGAATGCCGCCAGCGCGCAGGCTCAACTCGAAGCCGCGCAGCACAGTCTCGTGTATGCGAAGCAGCAACTCGATCGCGACCAGGCGCAGGCAAAGGAAAATCTGATTGCACCCGCTCAGCTCGAACAGACTACCAACGCGTACGCCTCAGCCGCCGCGCAGCGCGACCAGGCCGCGCAGCAGGCGGCGCTGTCGAAAGACCAGTTGCAGTACACCACGCTCAGCGCCGATCACGCCGGCGTGATTACGGCCGAGCAGGCCGACACCGGCCAGAACGTGTCTGCCGGACAAGCCGTCTATAACCTCGCATGGAGCGGCGATATCGACGTCGTCTGCGACGTGCCGGAAAGCGCGCTCGCCGCGCTTTCGGTCGGGCAGACCGCGCAGGTCACGCTGGCTGCGCTGCCGGGCCGCAGCTTCAAGGCGCGCGTGCGCGAACTGTCGCCCGCCGCCGATCCGCAAAGCCGCACTTACCGCGCCAAGCTCACGCTCGACAATCCCGGCCCGGACGTACGCCTTGGCATGACCGCCGACATCGCGCTCGCCGCGCCATCGACCTCGGACTCATCGGCTAACTCCGCTGCCACCTCAGCTGCCAACACCGCAGCGAGCGAGAACGGCTCCTTCACCGTGCCCGCCACCGCCCTGTTCCACGACGGCACGCAACCGGCCGTCTGGGTCGTGCGTGCTGCGGACAACGCGCCGGGCGTCGATACGCTGGAACTGCGTCGCGTGACGGTCACGCGCTACAACGAGCGCACGGTCGTGATCGGCCAGGGCCTCAAGGACGGTGAGCGCGTCGTACTGCAAGGCGTGCATACCGTGACCGCAGGCGAAAAAGTCCACGTGATCCCGCCGCTGCATCCCGAGGACTTCGCTTCATGAGCACCACGCATGAAGAAGGACGCTTCAACCTGTCCGCATGGGCGCTGCGCCATCAGGCGCTGGTCGTCTTCCTGATAGCGCTCGCTACCGCATTCGGTGTTCTCGCCTACACTCGCCTCGCCCAATCCGAAGATCCGCCCTTCACGTTTCGCGTGATGGTGATCCGCACCTTCTGGCCCGGCGCGACCGCGCGCCAGGTGCAGGAACAGGTCACCGACCGCATCGGCCGCAAATTGCAGGAAACGCCTGCCATCGATTTCGTGCGCAGCTACTCGCGCCCCGGCGAATCGCAGATGTTCTTCTCGATGAAAGACTCGGCGCCGGTCAAGGACGTGCCCGAAACCTGGTATCAGGTGCGCAAGAAAGTCGGCGATATCGCCGCGACCCTGCCACCAGGCATTCAAGGCCCGTTCTTCAATGACGAATTCGGCGACGTCTACACCAACATCTGGACGCTCGAAGGCGACGGTTTTTCCGCCGCACAACTGCACGATTACGCGGACCAGCTGCGCACGGTGCTGCTGCGTGTGCCGGGCGTCGGCAAGGTCGATTACTTCGGCGATCCAGACCAGCACATCTACATCGAGATCGCCAACACGCAACTCACGCGCCTTGGCATCTCACCACAGCAGCTCGGCCAGGCGATCAATTCGCAGAACAGCGTCTCGCCGGCAGGCACGCTGACCACCACCGACGACCGCGTGTTCGTGCGCCCCACCGGCCAGTTCAAGGACGTCAATGCGCTCGCGGACACGCTGATTCGCATCAATAATCGCTCGTTCCGTCTCGGCGACATCGCCACCATCAAGCGCGGCTACGACGATCCGGTCGCCACGCAGATGCGCGCCGGCGGCAAGGAAGTGCTCGGCATCGGCGTCACGATGCAACCGGGCGGCGATGTGATTCGTCTGGGCAAGGCGCTCGATCAGCAGATGGTCACACTGCGGGCTTCCCTGCCCGCCGGTTTGCATCTGGTCGAAGTGTCGAGCATGCCGAACGCGGTGGCGCATTCGGTCGACGATTTTCTCGAAGCCGTCGCCGAGGCCATTGCGATCGTGCTGGTGGTCAGCCTGCTGTCGCTGGGCGTGCGCACCGGCATGGTGGTCGTGATCTCGATACCTGTCGTGCTCGCCGTCACGGCGCTGTGCATGTATCTGTTCGATATCGGCCTGCACAAGGTGTCGCTGGGCACGCTGGTGCTCGCTTTGGGGCTACTGGTCGACGATGCGATCATCGCCGTCGAAATGATGTCGGTGAAGCTGGAGCAAGGCTGGAGCCGCACCCGCGCGGCCGCCTATGCATATACGAGCACCGCTTTCCCGATGCTGACCGGGACGCTCGTGACCGTCTCCGGCTTCCTGCCGATTGCTCTCGCCAAGTCGAGTACCGGTGAATACACGCGTTCGATTTTCGAAGTATCGGCCATCGCGCTAATTGCATCGTGGCTCGCGGCGGTGGTGCTGATTCCACTGCTCGGCTATCACATGCTGCCGGAGCGCAAACGCCAGGCACACGAAGCGGAAGATCACGAACACGACATCTACGACACGCGGTTTTACAAGCGCCTGCGCGGCTGGATCAGCTGGTGCATCGAGCGGCGTTTCGTCGTGCTGGCGATCACCGTCGTACTGTTCGTTCTGGCCATGGCGGGCTTCACGCTGGTGCCGCAACAGTTCTTCCCGAGCTCCGACCGTCCCGAGTTGCTGGTGGACGTGCGCTTGCCCGAAGGCGCGTCGTTCGACGCGACGTTGCGGCAAGCAGAGCGCCTCGAAAAAGCGTTGGTGGGCCGTCCGGAAATCGATCACACGGTGAATTTCGTCGGCACTGGCGCGCCGCGTTTCTATCTGCCACTCGATCAGCAATTGCCGCAACCGAATTTCGCGCAGTTCGTGATCACCGCGAAATCCGTGAAAGATCGCGAGAAGCTTGCGCAGTGGCTCGAACCGGAATTGCGCAACAACTTTCCGGCGATCCGCACCCGCCTGTCGCGCCTCGAGAATGGTCCGCCGGTCGGCTACCCCGTGCAGTTCCGCGTGAGCGGCGACGATATCGCCACCGTGCGCTCGATCGCGGAGCGCGTCGCCGCGACCATGCGCGCCGACGGCGGCACCCGCAACGTCCAGTTCGACTGGGACGAGCCCGCCGAGCGCTCGGTGCGCTTCGAAGTCGATCAGAAGAAGGCGCGCGAACTTGGTGTGACCTCCGAAGACATCTCGAGCTTCCTCGCGATGACGCTCTCCGGCTACACCGTTACGCAGTATCGCGAGCGAGACAAACTGATCAGCGTCGATCTGCGCGCGCCCAAGGCGGAACGCGTCGACCCCGCGAAGCTCGTCACGCTGGCAATGCCGACGCCGAACGGCCCGGTGCCGCTCGGCACGCTCGGGCATCTGCGCAACGACCTCGAATACGGTGTGATCTGGGAGCGCGACCGGCAACCCACCATCACCGTGCAGTCCGACGTCGCGCCTGGCGCGCAAGGGATCGACGTCACGCATGCCGTCGACAAAGCCCTCAGCCAGATTCGCAGCACGCTGCCGGTCGGCTACCGGATCGAGATCGGCGGATCGGTCGAGGAAAGCGGCAAGGGGCAGACGTCGATCAACGCGCAGATGCCGATCATGATCATCGCCGTACTGGTGCTCCTGATGGTCCAGTTGCAGAGTTTCGCGCGCGTGTTGATGGTGGTGCTGACCGCGCCGCTCGGCCTGATCGGTGTGGTGTTGACGCTGCTGCTGTTCGGCCAGCCGTTCGGCTTTGTCGCGATGCTCGGTGTGATCGCGATGTTCGGCATCATCATGCGCAACTCGGTGATTCTGGTCGATCAGATCGAACAGGACATTGCCGCAGGACACAAGCGCTTCGACGCGATCGTCGGCGCAACGGTGCGGCGCTTCCGGCCGATTACGCTGACCGCTGCCGCCGCCGTTCTCGCGCTGATTCCGCTGTTGCGTTCGAACTTCTTCGGCCCGATGGCGACCGCGCTGATGGGCGGCATTACGAGCGCGACCATCCTCACGCTGTTTTATCTGCCGGCCCTGTACGCCATGTCGTTCAGAGTACGCACCGACGAGCGCGAGCCACCCGCGCCGTCCGGCACGACGCATTCGGGGAACTGAGATCATGGCTACCTTTGCATTCCCTCGACACCTGCGCCTCACGCTTCTGGCTGGCGCTACGCTGACGCTGGCCGCCTGTTCGTTCGGCCCGAACGGCGAGCCGCCCGCCATGCCGCAACCGGCGCACTACGGCGCCGAAGCGCAACCGGCGCAAACCGTGCCTGCACAAGGCATTACCCAGCAGTTCGTGGCCGGCGCGAAACCCGTGCCCGAATGGTGGAAGCTGTATCAATCGGCGCCGTTGAACGCGCTGGTCGATGAAGGCTTGCGCAACAGTCCGACGCTCGCCGCAACGGACAAGAGTCTCGCCGCCGCGCGCGAGCAATTGCGCGCGCAGATCGGCAGTTCGATGCTGCCGACCATCGACCTGGGCGGCCAGGCCACCCGCAATCGTGCGCTGGCGATTCCCGAGGCGGGTCCGAATACGTTCCTGTACAACATCTTCGTAGGCCAATTGCAGGCGCACTACACGTTCGACCTGTTCGGCGCTTCGCGTCTCGCCGACGCCGCGCTTGCAGCTCGCGTGAATGTGCAGGCGTATCAGTTCGATGCCGCGCGCCGGGCGCTGGCCGCCAACATCGTGACGGCGGCGATCACGAGCGCGGCTTTGCGTGCGCAGATCGACACGACCGAGCGTCTCGTGACGATTGCCAACGATCAGGCGCGCGACACGCAACGGCGCTACGTACTGGGCGCGGTCTCCCATGCCGATCAGTTGAGCGCGCAACAAAGCGCGGCGAGCCTGTCGGCGAGTTTGCCGGGCTTGAAACAGCAATGGCTGACGACGCGTCACGCTTTGGCCGTGCTGCTCGGCCGCACGCCAGACGCGGCCCCGGACGACCTCGATCTTGCGCAACTGCACGTTCCTGAACAGGTCCCCGTCGTGGTGCCATCCGAGCTGCTGCGCACCCGCCCCGACATCCAGGCCGCAGACGCCGCCTTGAAAGCCGCGGCGGCCGACGTCGGCGTGGCGACGGCACAGATGTTCCCGAGTCTCTCGCTGAGTGCGTCGATGGGACAAGGCGGCTTTAGCTGGCCGGTGGCGCTATCTGGCGCGGGGGCGATCTGGAGCATTGGCGCATCCTTGTCACAACCGCTGTTTCACGGCGGCGCCCTGTTCGCACAGCGCCGCGCAGCCGTCGACACCTATGACGCCACAGTTTCGCAATACAAGCAGACCGTGCTGACCGCCTTCCAGAACGTCGCCGACACGCTTGCAGCACTCCAGCACGACGCACAAGCGCTCGACGCCGCGAACATCGCAGCGCGCTCGGCGCAGGGAATTTTCGACGAAACGTCGGGCCGCTACCGCCTCGGCGCATTGCCGATTGCCTCCACACGCTCGAGCGAGCAGCAGTTCCGCAACGCGCAGCTCGACGAGATCCGCTACACGAGCGCACGCCTAACGGACACAGCGGCCCTCTTCCAGGCAATGGGCAATCCGCCATTGGAACCGGGGCAGACTACGTCTGCGTCTGCCTCAGCGGTGCCGGGGGCTTCCACGGCAAACCAGGGCGCATCGAACTAAACCTGGGATTCCGTAGTTATGGCTGCGGACTTATCCCCAGTTTATGTTGAAGAGGCTGTTGAAAACTATCTGACAAGCCGGCTAACACGTTGAACGCGCGGCGATTTTTGGTCACGGTGCGCAATGAACCAGGGGGTGCTGAATGTGCCTCCTGATTCTGGCCGCAGCCATTGGGATGCCTCATCATGTCACAACGTTATCCCCAGTTTATGTTGACAGGGCTGTTGATAACTACGGGGCTACGCGCATAAGTACTTGATGCGGATCGGATTGTTGCCAGGGGTGCAGGCTGATGCAGAGGGTGATCGACTACGCGCCGCGCGACGGCGACCGAATTGAGGAGAGACGCCTTATCCACAGATTTTGTTGAAAGGCATGTTGATAACACCTGGACATCCGTCGTAAGTGCTTGAACGCGCAACGAAATCAAAAGTAGATCTTTGAAGCGCAACCCAAACAGCGAGCGGCTTTAAGAATCACGCTTGGGCGCGCGCAGCGCCGCCGGAAGAATGACGCCCTTGTCACAAGCGCATGCCGGTGCACGAACCCAGATTCCAGTCGCACCACTACCCGCAGCAAACCGCGGTGCCCACTTAGCATTAGCGGTTTGAGCCGCTTTCTTTTGCCTACTTTTCTTTGCGGCAAGCAAAGAAAAGTAGGTGCCGCCCCGCACAGGGGCAACACTAATAGACCACTAACAAAACAAGGAAAGGCACAAAACCCAGAACACGGCCCAAAAGCGCCGCAAAGGCAAAAAAAAATCAATAAACCCCAGCCTCCCCAACAGGCCGATTCTTAAACCTCTTATGCACCCAATAATACTGATCAGGAATCCGACGCACCTGCGTCTCAAGAAACTCCGTAATCCGCCGAGCATCAACAGCAACATCTTCCGAAGGAAAATCCTTTAACGCTTCGAAGATAGTCAACTTATAGCCGCGATAATCGGGCAAAACCTCAGTCACAAACGGCACAACCCGAGCATTCCCAGCCTTAGCCATCCGCGAAACGGAAGTGAGCGTACAAGCAGGCACACCAAAAAACGGCACAAACACCGAATCCCGCAACCCAAAATCCATATCAGCAGCCAGCATGACAGGCTTGCCATCCCGCAGCACACGCAAAGCCCGCCGCACACTATCGCTGCGCGGAATCATCTCCGTACCAAAGCGCCCACGCTGCCGCTTGGCCATCGCGTCAAGCAACAAATTCGACATCGGCGTATACAAAGACGCAACCGGATGCCGCGTCGAATACATCATGCAGCCCGCCTCGATACCGACAAAATGGAAGCCGACAAAAATCGTCGGCTGCCCCTCCATGTCGGTCAGATCGATCGCGCTCTCCACCTCCACAAGGCGCGCCAACGCCTGCGCATTGCCGAACCATTGGGGACCGCGCTCGACATAGCTGCGGATCACATGACAGAAATGCGCACGCGCGAGACGCTCGCGCGCGTCGTCGCTCATATCGGGAAAGCACAGTTTCAGATTGGTATGCACGACGCGCCGGCGCGCGCTGGGAATCCGGTACAGCAATGCACCGATGCCGGTGCCGATGCGCGCCACAACGCCATATGGCAGGAACGCAAATGCGCGCAGCAGACCTGTCATCAGACAGATGAGTATTCGACTTTTCACGAGGCAACGACCCGGTGGATGCTGTGTAACAAACACGCCGGCCGTAGCAACCTGACGGTTACCCTCGGACGAAGTGGCATGCGCGCGCGTCAAACGGGTCTTGCGCGGCGGGACTTTCGAAGACGTGCACCTCGCTCGCGGCGAGGCGCAGCAGTGTTGGAGGCCGAAACCGCGTAGGAATCGAGCGCCCGTATGGGACCCAATAAAAAAGCACCGCAGGCGTGATTAAAACACACTGCAGAAGGCGGCCACAAAATCTGCCCGGCGGGACCTGCATAGCGCGACAGAAATCCGCGTCAGCGCGCGGTTTCGCCTTCCTTTCAGAAACTTGCGCGTGCGGCCCCGGACAGGCCGCACACACTCACCCAGCCTCTAAGCGAACCCCGAAGAAATTCCCTTCGGGGACTCACGGACATCAAGGCTTGTTCGTCTCGAACAGATCCATGATCTGCTTCTTCTCATTCGACGAGACGCTCGGCGGCGGCACTGCCGGCGGTGTCATACCCGCCGGCCCCACGCCACCCACCGCGTCGCTGGCACCGGCGGTCGGATTCGCCGAATCCAGACCAATGCTGGCGACGAAACCATTGCCCGGCGTCATATCCGTATAGAACAGTTCGCCGTCGACCGCGGTCACGCCGTCCGGCTGCGCCGGCTCGCTTTGCGGTACACCACGCAGCGCACGCTGCATGTACTCGACCCAGATCGGCAACGCGAGCTGTGCACCGAACTCGCGGCTGCCGAGACTCTTCGGCTGGTCGTAACCCATCCATGCCACCGCCACCAGCGATTGCTGATAACCGGCAAACCAGCCGTCCTTGGCGTCGTTGGTCGTACCCGTCTTGCCCTGCAGGTCCGAACGATGCAGCGCGTTGGTGCCCGCACCCGTGCCGGCCGTGGCCACCGAATGCAGCAGGCTGTTCATGATGTATGCATTACGCGGCTCGAGCGTACGCGGTGCATCCTGGCCGGCGGTCAATGGCTGCGCCTTCGAGAGCGGCTCGCCGCGTGCATCCGTCACCTCATTGATCAGATACGGATTGATCCGGTAGCCGCCGTTCGCGAACACCGAGTAAGCGCCCGCCGATTGCAACGGCGTGACGAGGCCGGCACCGAGCGCCATCGGCAGATACGGCGGGGTCTTGTCTGCGTCGAAACCAAAACGCTGCGTGACAAAATCTTGCGCGTACTTGGTACCGATGAACGACAGGATACGGATCGACACCAGGTTCTTCGATTTCTGCAGCGCGAGGCGCATCGGCATCGGACCGTCCGGCTGGTCGTCGTCTTTCGGCTCCCACGCGTCACCGCCCGGCGTGCTCGGCGGGAAGTACAGCGGCGCGTCGTTAATGATCGTGGCCGGTCCGAGACCCTTGTCGAGCGCGGCCGAATAGATGAACGGCTTGAAGCTCGAGCCCGGCTGACGCCACGCCTGCGTGACGTGGTTGAACTTGTTCTTGTTGAAGTCGAAACCGCCCACCAGTGCGCGAATCGCGCCGTCCTGCGGCGTCAGCGAAACCAGCGCGCCTTCCACTTGCGGAAGCTGCGTGATCTGCCAGTTGCCCTTGTCGTCGGCGACGAGGCGCACGATCGAACCCGGCTTGATCTTCGTGGCGGCCGCCGCGCGTGCGGAGAGCGCGCCGGCTGCGAAGCGCAGACCGTCGCCGCTGATCGTCACTTCGGTGCCGTCGACCAGTTGCGCCTTCACCTGCTTCGGATTCGCATCCGTCACCACGGCGGCGATGATTTCGCCGTTGTCGGGGTGATCGGTGAGTGCGTCGTCAATCGTCTGATCGCGGTCGTCGCCCGGTGCGGGCAATTGCACGAAGCCTTCCGGTCCGCGATAGCCGTGGCGCCGTTCGTAGTCCATCACGCCCTTGCGCACCGCGCGATAGGCGGCGTCCTGGTCGGCGGAATCGATTGTGGTGGTGACGTTCAGGCCGCGCGTATAGGTTTCGTCCTTGTACTGCGCGTACATCATCTGGCGAACCATTTCGGCAATGTACTCAGCATGCACGCTGTATTCGTTGCCCGGGTTCTTGGTGTGAATCTCTTCCTTGACGGCCTGGTCGTACTGATCCTGGCTGATGTATTTCAGCTCGAGCATGCGCTTCAGGATGTATTCCTGACGAATCTTCGCGCGCTTCGGATTGACCACCGGGTTATACGCGGAAGGCGCCTTCGGCAAGCCGGCCAGCATCGCGGCTTCAGCCAGCGTGATGTCTTTCAGATCCTTGCCGAAGTACACGCGCGCGGCCGCGGCAAATCCGTACGAGCGCTCGCCCAGATAAATCTGGTTCATGTAGACCTCGAGGATCTGATCCTTGGTCAGCGCGCGCTCGATCTTGTACGCCAGCATCATTTCGTAAATCTTGCGCGTGTAGGTCTTCTCGCTCGAGAGGAAGAAGTTGCGCGCCACCTGCATCGTGATCGTGCTCGCGCCCTGCGAGGCGCCGCCATGCGTGATGTCGGAAATGCCCGCACGCAGAATGCCGACGAAGTCGACGCCGCCGTGCTCGTAGAAGCGATAGTCTTCGATCGCGAGCACCGCCTTCTTCATCTGGTCGGGAATGTCCTGGAAGCGCACGATGCTGCGCCGCTCTTCGCCGAACTCGCCGATCAGCACGTGATCCGCGGTGTACACCCGCAGCGGCACTTTCGGGCGATAGTCGGTCAGTGCATCGAGCGACGGCAGTTGCGGCCCCATCACCACGAGCGCGTAACCGACGATCAGCGCACCCACCACGGCGATGGTCGCCAGCAGGCTGACAAACCAGATGGTGATGCTCGCGCCGATCGAACGGCGGCCAGGCTCAGCGTCGCGCGAAGCAGCGTTGCGTCCTGGAGTGCGGTGGTAGGCGTCGCGGTCGTCACCAGCCGGAGAATTTGAAGAGTGCGGTCGTTTGATGATTGGCATGACTGAAATAGTGGGCGCGTAACTGAACGCGTGAGGCGCAAAACACCGCGCGGCCCTATGCCCCCGGGCGACCGCACGGCACGCCTGTGACATCGTCCGGCGCAACGTAACAGCGCATTTTAAAGAAATCAAGCGCCGTCCAAGACAGTTTTTTTGTAAGAATTCCCTTCGTGCTTCGTTATACAGGTAGATCACGGGAGTCGCGCAAGCGCCCCCCGCGTCACTTGCCAGGGTTATCAACAGAAATTGTTGAAAGGCCTGTGGACAAGCTCGCCGCAAACGCTACAACCCGTTGATGTCACGGGATTTTCATGTCGCGCCCGTTCCGCATCGGTGCAACTCGTCATATGATGGACTCGGCGCGGGAGTCGTTACCGATACGCGCGACGGCGTACGCCAGATTCACGCCTTGATTCGCCAATGCCAACAAGTATGCGAGCCGACCATGAACAAGCCCAGCGAACGCATCGTCGTATTCGTCACGACCGCACAGAAACGCGCGATTGCCGCCACCGCCGAGAACCTGGGCATTAGCGTCAGCGAACTGATGCGGCGCGCGGTGTTGAGCTTCGGCGCGACCAGCGAACAGGTGAAAGCGGCCAGCATCGTCGACCGGCTGCGTGCGCCGCGCGCGCCGGACGCGCTCGACGCGGCGCTGCAGCGCGTCGCGCGCGGCACGCGCCACGCACGGGCAGCGCTCCCCGAGGCATTGCAGACTCACGCTGACAACGAATCCGCTGCGCCGGCGGAAAGCGCGGCGACATCGAACGCGGATGAATTGTTGGGCACAGCCGCAGGCGCGGGCCCGGCACCGTTGCTGCCGGCCGGCGTATTGGCCGCCCTGACCGCCACTGCCGAGGAACTGGAAGCCGCCGCGGCAGCCGAAGCCGTGGCACGCGTCGCCGCGGCCGAAGCGGCGTCCATTGCCGGCTCGGCGCAGAAACCGGGCGACGTCGACACGCCTTTGCGCAACGTGCTCAAACGCCCTCGTCTCGACCCCAAGCGCGACGAAGACGATCCGCAAAGCGACCCGAGCACGGAAGGCGGCCGCTTCGCCTGAATCGGAGGGGGCGCCGTCGAGCGCCCCGACACGCCCTGACGCGCCCCGACCCGCCACGCATCGATGCGCTGTTGATGCGCAGGCACGCCGTCCGCGCATCACGCCTGTTCACATCCGCGACACCCGCTGCGCGGACACTCCGGGTGCCGATGCACGCCGCGCGGATGCCTGTCGCACAGATGTCCGCTGCGCACAAGTTGGCGATTATGTCATCGTGCCCTTTAAGGCGGTTTTAAGAGAATGCGTGGTGTAATATCCGCGAACGGCTGAATAAGCCAACGCGCGTTTTAACCAGTGAGGCTGTTGGCCATTTGTTTTCAAAACGTAAATTTGCGGCGCCGCTATTGCAATTGGCGAGTGTGCCCCGAACTCCGGTCCGAACGTTGCGCAGCTTCTCGCGCAGCGGCGTAAAGTAGCATTTGAAAGCAGTTAAAGCGCGTGGGAATTATTCAGCGCCGATTTCATTCTTTGGAGGTTTTCATGTCGCTTTTTGACAGCATTTCGCGCACGCTTAAAGGTCTCCTGAACGACGCAGCCGATTCCGTGCAGGACCCGTCGCGCGATTCGCGCCAGATCGTGCGAGAACTCGACGAGAGCATCGCTAAAGCCGAGAACTCGCTGATCGAGATTCAGGCACAAGTCGCCACGCAGCAAAGCAAGCGCGATGTCGCCGCCGACAAGGCGAAGAAGTATGAAGACGGCGCGAAGCGCGCGCTGCAATCGGGCGACGAAGCGCTCGCACGCGAAGCCCTCGGCGCACAAGCCACGGCCGAAGCTGAACGCGATGCGCTGGCGAGAGAACTGACCACGCTGGAGCCGTCGGTTGCCCAGTTGAAAAGTCAGATCGACGACATGCGTGGCCGCCGTAACGACCTGAACGCGCGCTCGAACATTCTGCAAGCCAAGCAGCAGATCGCTCAGGCCAAAGACGTTGCCGCTACTGCGTTGGGTGGTATCGGCGGCAAGAATCTGTCCGAGGATTTCCAGAAACTGGAAGACAAGGTCGCGTTGTCGAATGCTCGTTCCGACGCGCGCCTGAATTCGGCCGACGTGAAAACCGGCAAGGCGCTCGATGACAAGCTCGCGGATCTGAACCGCGGCCCGTCAGTCGAAGATCGTCTCGAAGCATTGAAGAAGCAGATCAACACGCCGGCTCAGTAATTGCGTCAGCAGTGCATACCGGCTGCCATCAATAGCGCAGCCGGAATCGACTGAAGGAGACGGGTGCATCGCACCCGGTCCGTAAATGAAAAAATTTCTCGCAAGCGCATTCGCCTCACTGCTGTTCGTATCGGCCGCGGCGTTCGCCGTGCCGACGGTCCAGCAGATCGAATCCGCCATGTCACAAGGCAACTGGCAGCAGGCCGATGCCGGTTTGAGCGAAGTGCTGCAGGCGCATCCGAACAATGCGCGCGCGCGCTATCTGTACAGCCAGGTGCTCGATCGCGAAGGCCGTTATGCCGACGCACTCGCCCAGGTGCAACAGGCCAAGACGCTCGACCCGCAAATCCGCTTCACCGACCCGACCCGTTTCGCGCAAACCGAAGCGCGCATCCGCAAGGACGCTGAACGTGCCGGTGGCGCCGGCGGCAACACCACGAGCCGCGCAGCCAACCCGTTCGTGCAGCAGAATTCGCCGGCCGTGCAGCAGCAGTCGGCAATCGTGCCGCAAGCGCCGCAACGGCATGGCCCTGGCATCGGCATGTGGGTCGGCATCATTCTCCTGATCGGCGTGATCGCGCTGGTGTTGCGCTGGACTCTGCGCCGCGCCCGCACGCAAGACGATTCGCGCGCCGACGACGATCGTCGCGTGCAGCTCAAGCGCGCAACCGAAATGCTCAACGCGGTGCGCTCGTTGAAGCTCGACGTGAAGCTCTCCACGGTGCAAGGTCATGAGGCGCTAGAGAAGGAAGTCGAATCGACCGAAGACCAGTTGCGCGGTCTCGTCGAAATGCTGTCGAACAGCAAGAATCCGGTGCCGCCGTATCAGCTCGACGAACTGGAGCAGCGCATCGGCAGCCTGCGCGCCCGCGCCGAGGGGCGGCCCGATCCGTATGCCGCGCCAGCCGCCGGCACGCAGCAGTCACCTTATGCTCAGGAGGCCGAGCGTTTCGGCAACCCGCCGCAGCCGTATCCGCAACAAGGACCGTATCAGCAGCAGCCGCAGGTCATCGTGCAGCAAGGTGGTGGCGGCTTCGGCGGCGGCATGGGCGGGCTGCTGACCGGTGTGCTGCTCGGCGAGGCGTTGAATTCCGGGCGTGAACGCGTCGTGGAACGTGACGTGATCGTCGACGACGAAACGCGTCGCCGCGGCGGCGATAGCGGCAATGGCGGCGGCCTCGACTTCGGCCAGGGCTCGAACGACTGGAACGACAACAACGGCGGTGGCGTCGACATGGGCAGCAACGACGATTCCGGCGGCTGGAGCGATACCTGAGAAACACCGGGCTGCGTGAGATGCAGTCAGTCAAACGTGAATCGATCAAGCTGCAATGAAAACAGGCTCCTGCACGGAGCCTGTTTTTTTATGTCGATTCCATTTATGCCCGGACTGGCTCATGCTGCGCCAGCAACACCGACCCCGCGAACAGCCGGACGATGAAACGCTCCGCATATCCGACCAGCGCGTCCCGGCGCGCGGCATTTCCGTCGATGTACTCCGCTGAAAGATGAAACAGCTGCAGCACGATCTGCGTGCAGACTTCGTCGACGGCTGCGCGGGCGAGCGTCGGCATCAGCTCCAGTTGCACGACGTCGTCCGCCATTTCCGCCGACACCTCATGGAGGTTTGCCCGCACCGCTTCGCGCAGCGCCGGCGACGTGCCGTGATACTCGGCCAGCGCGCTCAGAAACGCCTCCCGATTCTCCAGCGCAAACGCGAAGAACGCCATGCACGCGCGACGCGGCACGCTCTGCGCCCCGTCTTGCGCGGCCAGCCAGCGCTCGCGCCGCAGCATCGGCCGTAAGCGGCGGCTTACCGATTCGACCGCCTCGCGCGCCAATTCGTCGAGCGTGTCGAAATGGCGGTAGAACGTGTTGGGATTCAACCCTGCCTCGCGCGCCAGTTCACGCAGACCGAGGCTTGCAAAGCTGCGCCCGCCCGCAGTCAGACGCAACGCGGCTTCGATCAGCTTGCGCTTGCCGGGCGGGAGATCCTGCCCAGCAACTGAGTCATGGTCAGCGGCGAGCGCCGCTTCGGGTAAGGGTTTCATGAGCTTTCAGTCGGAGCGCGGCTCGCGCGTTTAATAGTCGTACTCTAAACGATCTTGACGCGAAGTGTACAGTTGTCTACCCTGCGATCTATATGTCTGTAGACATATGTAGACACCCGAGTTTTACCCACCGCCGGAGACCCGCCTTGACGCCTGCTTCAACTGCTCAACCTGCCGCGCCGCGCATCGCTATTGTCGGCAGCGGGTTTGCGGGCATCGGCATGGCGATCCGACTTCAGCAGATGGGCATCACGTCGTTCACGATTTACGAGGCGGCCGGCGATGTTGGCGGCACGTGGCGCGACAACACTTATCCCGGCGCGGCCTGCGATGTGCCGTCTCATCTGTATTCGTTTTCGTTCGAGCCGAACCCGGCGTGGTCGCGTGCGTTCGGCAGCCAGGCGGAGATCTTCGCTTACCTCAAGCATTGCGTGCGCAAATACGGTGTCGATCGTTATGTGCGTTGCAATGCGCGCGTGGCCTCGGCGCGTTTCGACGAAGCGCGGCAGGTATGGCAGGTCGAGATCGATTCGAACGGTACGCGCGAAAGCGTCGAGGCCGATGTCGTGATCGCCGCGAGCGGCCCGCTATCGCGGCCGGCCATGCCGCACATCGCCGGGCTCGAGCGTTTCGAAGGCAAGCTGTTTCATTCCGCGCGCTGGGACCACGACTATCCGCTCGAAGGCAAGCGTGTAGCGGTAATCGGCACGGGTGCCAGCGCAATCCAGTTCGTGCCGCAAATCCAGCCGCGCGTCGCGCAACTCGAACTCTTCCAGCGCACCGCACCGTGGATCATGCCCAAGCCCAACAAGCCGGTCGGCCCGCGCGCGCATTGGCTGTTCCGCCATCTGCCGTTCACGCAGCGCTTCGTGCGCAACGCGATCTACTGGCAGCTCGAATCGCGTGCAATTGCATTCGTCGTCAATCCAAAGCTGATGAAGGTGCCCATGAAGTTCGCCATGAGCTACCTCGAACGGCGCGTGAAGGACCCGGCGCTGCGTGCCAGGCTGACGCCGAACTACCGGCTCGGCTGCAAGCGCGTGCTGCTGTCGAGCGATTACTATCCGGCGCTCAACCAGCCGAATGTCGACCTGGTGACGACCGGCATCCGCGAAATCGTCTCCGACGGAATCGTCACTGACGACGGCGCGCATCACCCGGCCGATACGATCATCTGCGGTACCGGCTTTCAGATCAACGATGTGGGCGCACCGTTCGACGTGACCGGTCTCAACGGCGCGGATCTTGGCGCGATGTGGCTGCGCGATGGACCGGAGGCCTACCTCGGCACCAGCATCGCCGATTTCCCGAACTTCTTCATGATCATCGGTCCGAACACCGGGCTCGGTCACAACTCGATCATCTACATGATTGAATCGCAAGTGCAGTACATCGCCGACTGCCTGCGCGTATTGCGCCGACGCAAAGCCCGCACGATGAACCTGCGGCCGGACGTCCAGCGCGATTTCAACGCGCGTCTGCAGAAAGAGATGCAGCACTCCGTGTGGGCCAGTGGCTGTCATAGCTACTATCAGACGAAGAGCGGCAAGGTCACGACGCAGTGGCCGGGCTTCACATTCAGCTTTCGCAAACGCACGCGGCGCGTGCGGCCGCGGGATTACCGCTTCGCGCCTTGATATGCCTTGATATGCCCTGAGGCGGCATGCGGCGGCTGAGGGGCTGCTCGCAATGGGGAAGCGGAGGCGCTCGAATTCAAACTAAAGGGAGACAACAACCATGGCAAGCATCGAATCCGCAACGCCCGCATCCACAGAGCCGCTGCGCCCCCGCTCACTCGCCGCGCGCCTCGGCATCACCAGCGTACCGCGCACCGAATTGCAGCGGCGCTACACGCAAAGCGGCTCCAGGTTCGTCAAGATCATGGGTGCCGACGTGCATTACGTCGACGAAGGCAGCGGCGACACGATCGTGATGATTCACGGTTTCGCGTCTTCATTGCACACGTGGAATCGTGTGGCCGACGAACTCAAGCGCGAGCATCGCGTGATCCGTCTCGATCTCCCGCCATTCGGCGTGACTGGACCGCTGCGCTCGAACTCCGGCGAAATCGAAACGATGAATCTGCCGACCTACCGGCGATTTATCGATACGTTCATGCAGGCACTCGGCATCTCGCGCGCGACGCTGATCGGCAACTCGCTCGGCGGCCTGATTTCGTGGGATTACGCAGTACGTCATCGCGAGGCGGTCGAAAAGCTCATACTGATCGACTCGGCCGGATTCCCGATGAAGCTGCCGATTTACATCGGCCTCTTCAATAGCGCGTTGGTACGGGTCAGTTCGCCGTGGTGGCTGCCGGAAGTCATTATCAAGAGCGCGGTGCGCAACGTGTATGGCGATCCGCGCAAGATCGATGCGGTCACACTGCGGCGTTACGTCGAGTTCTTCCACGGCGAAGGCACGCGCACGGCCATCGGCAAGATGGTGCCGACGCTCGACTTCAAGGACGTCGATACCGACGTGCTGAAGACGCTAAAGATACCGTCGCTGGTGCTGTGGGGAGCGAAGGATCGCTGGATTCCGCCTGCGCATGCGGCCGAATTCGCGAGCCGCATTCCTGGCGCCAAATCCGTGATGTACCCCGGACTCGGCCACATTCCGATGGAAGAAGCCCCTGAGCGCGTGATGACCGACCTGCGCGCGTTTCTCGGCACGAACGGCGCGACTGCTTCAGGCGCTGACGGCGTGCGCTACGCGCCGGTCTGACCCTTCCTGGCTGTACGATGCGACGGTCGTACCATCGCATCGTACGGCGGTCCCGCCGATTCACCCATCCAACCGCATCCAGGCGCGCATCGCCGCGCTGTTGACGCTCCCCACGACACACGACGTAGCGCTTTCAACCACCTCCGAGCAGCCGCAGCAGTCCCCAGAGAAACTTGCAGAGCATTACGATCAGCTCCCACAGGTGGTAGAGCTGCTGCCAGCCTGAGACGCGTGCGAAGGAGTCGATCATGGTCCGCTGATGAGTGGGAGGGCTGTGAGACATGGCAGGCATAGCCGCTTGCGGCTTGCGGGGCCACGCCGCTCTCCGGCCTGGTGTCGCACGCGTGCTGCGCACCGGGCCGTGCCAGCGCCCTGCCGGATCTCACATCATAACGACCGCGGGATACCCCGTATCAAGTTGTTTGCAAGTTTGCCGTCAATACCTCGGGAAGACGCGGCATCCGTGCTGGATGAGCGCACGAATCGACTCAGCAAACCGCGCCATCAAGGAGAACACGACCATGACGCGCTTCAGCTTCCGCCGGGCTGTCCGTTCGCAGACCGTGGTCGGTGACATTGCCGCCCATGCGGGCAAACTGGGCATTGAAATCTGCGACGTATCGGGTCACGTTGAAGAAGTGGCTGCGCGGGTGCAGCGCCAGGCGCAGGTATGCCGTGCGCTGCGCGAATCCGCGGCCGTCACGCTGGCGGGCAACCACCGCATCGCCGCAGCTGCGCGCGAAATGCGCAACGTGTCGGCTGAAGCCGCCACCGGCGTGCAGGCGTCGCAACAGACGCTCGAGGCGTCGCTCGCCGATATCCATGGGCTGGTGGAAGGCGTGACGGTGATCGAGAGCCAGATTGGCGCGCTGCGCAGCGCATTGGCCCATGTGAGCCGCGTCTCCGAGGAGATTTCGCTGATCGCCCGCCAGACGCATCTGCTGGCGCTGAACGCCGCGATTGAAGCCGCGCGCGCCGGCGACTCCGGCAAGAGTTTCGCGGTAGTGGCCGCCGAGGTGAAGAACCTCTCCGCGAAGACCGCGCAGGCGACCGGCCAGATCGAGACGACGCTCGCGCAACTCACCCAGCAGACCGAGCAGCTGATCAGCGAGGGCTCGGTGAACACGGCTCGTGCGCATCGGGTGCGCGAAGGCACTCGCAAGATCGGCGACGTCGTACATGCGACGGGCGATGCGATTACGCAGCTCAACGACGAGGCTGGACAGATCGCCGCGTTGACCGGCGAGATTGAAACGCAATGCAACGGGCTCGAGGCGCAGGTGCTGGAGATGGCGAGCGGCGTCGAAGACTCAAGCGAGAACTTCGTCCAGGCGAAGGACAGGCTGGGGAATCTGCTGAGCGTATCCGAGACGTTGATCGAGCTGACCGCGGCCACGGGGGTTGAGACGGCGGATACGCGGTTTATCGAGGCCGTGCAGCGGGCCGCGGCCGAGGTGAGTAAGGTATTCGAAGCCGCTGTTGCACGGGGCGAAGTGTCGATTGAGGATCTGTTCGATCAGCACTACGTGCCTGTTGCCGGGAGCAATCCGGCTCAGTTCATTACGCGGTTTACTGCTTTTACCGATCGGGTTTTGCCGGCTATTCAGGAGCCGTTACTCGGGCTTGATCCACGCGTGGCGTTTTGTGCTGCTGTTGATGTGCGCGGTTATCTGCCTACGCATAATCTGAAGTTTTCGTTGGCGCAGCGCGAGGATGTGGTCTGGAATATGGCGAATTGCCGGAATCGACGGATGTTCGATGATCGCACTGGGATTGCGGCTGCTTCGCATGTTAAGAAATTTTTGCTGCAGACGTATCGGCGCGATATGGGCGGTGGGCAGTTTGTTTTGATGAAAGATGCGTCGGCGCCCGTGTTTGTGGCCGGGCGGCATTGGGGTGGGGTTCGGGTTGGGTATAAGGTTTGAAGGTTTTTTCTTGCGTGGCGCTTTGTTTGGCCGTGTTCCTGGCTTTTGTGTCTTTCCTTGTTCTGGCTTTCGTGCCTTTCCTTGCATTGTTAGTGGTCTATTAGCGTTGCCCCTGTGCGGGGCGGCACTTACTTTCTTTGCCGCCGCAAAGAAAGATAAGCAAAGAAAGCGGCTCAAACCGCTAATGCTAAGTGGGAACCGTGGTCTGCTGCGGGTAGTGGTGCGACTGGAATCCGTGTTCTCGCACATTCGGCGTTAGTGACAAAGGACTCATCAGCTCCCACTTCGCACTGCGTGCGTCGCGGACGGGTCTGCATGGGAAACCGCCGGCTTCGGTTTTGGTTTGTGGGGCCGTCGGCTTCGCCTTGGCGACCCGCCTCTGCATTCAGACCGGAACGCCCTCTTTAAACGATATGTCGGTGTGCTGAATCACCGCCCCTCATCGCTTCACCCCGCCCCAATCCCAGCCACGGTCGCGTTCGCATCTCCGTTGGCGTTGGCGTTGGCGTTGGCGTTGCAATCAGAATCGAGATGGTGATGGCGGTGCAACGACGAGCCACGGCCCGATGGCGAGGCGTGAGCGCCAAAACGCAGCGATCGGATTTATGAACAGCTCTTCGGCGCGCGCAGCGCCGCCGGAAGTATGACGCCCTTGTCACTGGCGTATGCACACGCACGAACCCAGATTCCAGATGCACCACTACCTGTAGCAGACCAAGGTGCCCACTTAGCATTAGCGGTTTGAGCCGCTTTCTTTGCTTATCTTTCTTTGCGGCGGCAAAGAAAGTAAGTGCCGCCCCGCACAGGGGCAACGCTAATAGACCACTAACAAAACAAGGAAAGGCACCAAAGCCAGAACAAGGAAAGGCCAAATCCCCAGGAACACAACCAAACAAGCGCCCCGCAAGAAAACCCCTTTATGCCGCCATCACAGCCCTCTTCCTCTCAGCCCGCTGCATAAAATAATTCCCAAAAACAACCCCAACAGTAACCACAGCAATAAACAGCGTAGCCAACGCATTCATCTCAGGATTCAACCCAAGCCGAACGCGAGAAAAAACAACCAGCGGCAGCGTCGTAGACCCAGGCCCCGACAAAAACGCCGACAAAACCAGATCATCGATAGACAAGGTAAACGACAACAACCACCCGGAAATAAGCGCCTGCGAAATCAACGGCAACGTAATGAAGAAAAACACCTTCAGCGGCGTAGCCCCAAGATCCAGCGCAGCTTCCTCAAGCGAAGGATTCAACTCCTTCACCCGCGACTGCACGATGATGGCCACGTACGAAATACACAACATCACGTGCCCGATCCAGATCGTGAAAATACCGCGCCCGGCGGGCCACCCCAACCACTTGGCCATTTCGATGAACAGCAGCAGCAGCGAAATCCCCTGAATCACCTCGGGAATCACCAGCGGCGCATTGATCATCCCGGTGTAAAGGGTAAAACCGCGAAACCGCCCCATGCGGGCCAAAACGAATCCGGCCCACGTGCCGATAATCACCGAAGCAAACGCCGTCAGCAACGCCACCCGCAACGACAACCACGCCGCCGCGATCAACTCGTCGTCCTGTAACAACGCCGCGTACCAGCGCGTCGAAAACCGCGTCCACACCGTGACCAGTTGCGATTCGTTGAACGAATACACAACCAGACTCACGATCGGAACGTAGAGGAACAGAAAACCGATCCCCAAAGCAATGATCTGCAAAATCCGATTCGGCTTCATTAGCGCCTTTCCTCCATCGCCTTCGCCTGCGCGTACTGGAAAAACGCCATCGGCACCAGCAGCAACAACACCATCGCGCACGTCACGGCAGACGCCATCGGCCAATCGGCATTGTCAAAAAACTCATTCCACATCACGCGGCCAATCATCAGCGTGTTCGCGCCGCCGAGCAATTCCGGAATCACGTACTCGCCCACCGCCGGAATAAACACCAGCAAACACCCGGCAATAATGCCGTTCTTCGACAGCGGCAAGGTGATCTGCCAGAACGCCCGCCATGGCTTCGCACCGAGGTCGTAGGCAGCTTCCAGCAAGGTCATGTCCATCTTCACCAGATGCGCATACAACGGCATCACGAGGAACGGCAGGTACGAATACACCATGCCGATATAAACCGCGGTGTTCGTGTGATACAGCTCGATCGGCGTATGGATCAGCCCGGTCGACATCAGGAAGTTGTTCAGCAAGCCATTGTTCTTCAGGATTCCGATCCATGCATACACGCGAATCAGAAACGACGTCCAGAACGGCAGCATCACCGCCATCATCAACAGATTGCGGCTCGCCGGATTCGATCGCGCAATGTAATACGCCATCGGATAGCCGATCAGCAAACACAGCAACGTGGATACCGCAGCCACCACCACCGAATTCACATAGGTCGCGAAATAGAGGCTGTCGGTCAGCAGAAACGCATAGTGCGACAGGTCCAGCGCGACGTGAACCACACCATCGGTGTATTTGGCGAGTTCGGTATAAGGCGGAATGCCAAGCTGCAAGTCGGCAAAGCTGATCTTCACGACCAGCAGGAACGGCACGAGGAAAAACAGCAGCAGCCAGATGAACGGGCCGGCCACCACCGCGGTGCGGGCGGTCAGGTTGAAACGGCGCACCGGCCACGACGCGAAAGAACTGATCGAGCGCTTCATGACGTCAGCACCACGCCGGCCGATGCGCTCCAGCGCACATACACCTCATCGCCCCAGGTGGGCGGATCGATCTCGGTCAAGGCAAGGCTCGTCACGTTGGCGATTACCGTTTTGCCCGCGTCGAGTTTCACGTGGTACAGCGAATAGCCGCCCATGTAGGCGATATTCGTTACTACGCCCTTGCCCCAGTTGTATGCGCCCTCGGGCGGTTTGCGCGTGAGCGCGATGCGCTCGGGCCGCACGGAAATCGTCACCGGCATGCCGAGCGGCCCGGTAATGCCATGGCTCACGTATAGACGGACCGGCAAGTCGGGCGTTTCGATGAACACGTGATCGGGTTCGTCTTCGACGACGTTGCCGTCGAACAGATTGGTCGAACCGATGAACTCGGCCGAAAAACGGCTATTCGGGTATTCGTACACTTCGTGCGGCGTGCCGAGCTGGATGATCTCGCCTTCGCTCATCACGGCGAGGCGGTCCGCCATGGTCATGGCCTCTTCCTGGTCGTGCGTCACCATCATGCAGGTCACGCCGACCTTGTCGAGAATGTTGACCAGCTCGATCTGCGTACGCTGACGGATCTGTTTGTCGAGCGCGGACATCGGTTCGTCGAGCAACAGCAACTTCGGCCGCTTGACGAGCGAGCGCGCGAGCGCCACACGCTGCTGCTGACCGCCGGAGAGCTGGTGCGGCTTGCGCTTCGCAAACCGGCCCATCTGCACGAGATCGAGCGCGGTCTGCACGCGGTCTTTCAGTTCAGACTTCGGCACGCCTTCCTGCTTCAGGCCGAAGGCGACGTTGGCCTCGACCGTCATGTGTGGAAACAGTGCGTATGACTGGAACATCATGTTGACCGGCCGGCGATAAGGCGGCAATTGCGCGAGGTCTTCGCCATCGATCAGGATCTTGCCCGACGTGATCGATTCGAGGCCGGCCAGCATGCGCAACAAGGTCGACTTGCCACAACCGGAACTGCCGAGCAGCGCGAACAGTTCGCCCTTTTTCACCGACAGGTTGACCCCTTTGACCGCAGCGGTCTCGCCGAACTTCTTCACGATGTCGACGATCTGGACGAAATTCTCGGCTGCGTCGCCTGCTTCGGCGTTCAGGCCCGGGGACGGCACGGCGGCCCCTGCCAGCGCGCCCGACTGGTCACTACTCATCACAATGCTTTACTCCGGCGTTTGACGAACAAAGCCCCCGGTGGACACCGAGGGCTTCTTGATGATGCTTACGCGTTCACTCTGGCTGCGAATCAGCGGCCGGACTTGAATTCAGTCCACAGCCGCGTTTGCAGACGCTGGATTTCCGGCGGCAGCGGCTTCAGCAGGAACAGCGTCTTGATGACTTCGGGCGACGGGTACACGGCCGGATCGTTCGCCACGTCCTTGTCCACATACTTGCGCGCTTCGAGGTTGGCGCTCGGATAGTAGACGGCGTTGGTGATCGCGGCGTGAACCTGCGGCGTTTCGATGTAGTTGATCCACTCGAGCGCAGCGTCCTTGTTCTTCGCGTCCTTCGGAATCGCCATCACGTCGAACCACACCGGGGCGCCGCCCTTCGGAATGTAGTACTCGATCTTGTAGGCTTTCTTCGCCTCGACCGCGCGATGCTTGGCGATCACGACGTCGCCCGACCAGCCGTACGCGAAGCACACGTCGCCGCCGACCAGATCGTTGATGTAGCCCGACGAGTTGAACTGCGTGATGTACGGGCGGATCTTCTTCATCATCTCGAGCGCGGCGCGGTAGTCGGCCGGGTTCGTGCTCATCGGATCGCGGCCGATGTAGTGCAGCGCGGCGGCGAACATCTGGTCCGGTGCGTCGAGCACGGACACGCCGCAGGTCTTCAGCTTCGAGATGTTTTCCGGCTTGAAGAGGACGTCCCAGCTGTCGAGCGGCACGTTCTTGCCGAGGATCTGCTGCGCCTTGGTCACGTTGTAGCCGAGGCCGGTCGTGCCGTATGCCCAGGGTACCGTGTACTTGTTGCCCGGATCGGCGCCGGCCACGAGGGCCATCAGCGAGGGATCGAGGTACTTCAGGTTCGGCAGCTTCGATTTGTCGAGCGGCGCGAAGATGCCCGCAGCGATCTGCTTGCCGGCGTAGTTGCTGGTCGGCACGACGATGTCGTAGCCGGAGCTGCCGGTGAGGAGCTTGGCTTGCAGCGTGTCGTCGCTGTCGTAGTTGTCGTATTTGACCTGGACACCGGACTGCTTGGTGAAGTTCGGAATGGTGTCCTTGGCGATGTAATCGGACCAGTTATACACGTTGAGCTGCGTGTCTTTCGCAGCAGCCGTCAACCACGGTGTCGCGCACAGAACCAGTGCCGCCACTTGTCCCACTACCCGTCTTTTCATCCCGTTCTCCGATCCTGACCGGCCCGAGCCGGCTATCTTCAACCACGCCGCGGCACACCGCACGCGGCTCCCCTGAAAAAACCGAAAACTACCATTAATTATTGCGCGCACCAAAAAAAATGCCAGGCTGTCGCGCAAACGGTACAGCGCAAGCCGCGCCGCTACAAAATGGGCGCAATTTTAGCGGGTTATCGGCGCGTGTCTACCCGAAAAAAACACCAGTGGCAGCCCTGGTGTTATCTCTTTGTCAAGTTGCGGCGGCCGCACCCTGCCGGGTTCGCATCAAGGCGGCAGCCCGAGGCCGTTTTCCGTGAATCTTATGCCTTACAGCTAACCTCGATGCGAGCGTAAGCCACCCGCCGCGCCACGGTGCACAATAGCGCAGAGAGACCTGTAGACAGCGCGGCGCAAATCACGCGAGCGCGCGTCTTCGTCCCTTGGACCCTTGGCCTCGCCGCGTCGCGTGCCGGGTTCGCTGCGGGCACGTCACTTGCAAACGTGTGCAGCCTTAAACCTCCAGGCGTCGATGAACACGAATCCGTCCGCGTTGCGACCGAACCGCCGCCGGCGTCTGCCGGACGACGGGCCGGCACGCCCCGCGCACTGGTTTTCGTTCGTCGGAGCGGGAGCCCTGATCGCGGTCGGCTATATCGATCCGGGTAACTGGGCGACGGCGCTCGCCGCCGGCGCGGGTTACGGCTACCGGCTGCTGAGTATGGTGCTGCTGGCGAGCCTGATGGCGATGCTGCTGCAGTGGCTGTCGTCACGCCTGGGTGTCGTGACCGGGCGCGATCTTGCGCAGATCTGCCGCGAGCGCTCGAGCCGCCGCGTCACGCTGTTCCTGTGGCTGACCAGCGAGGTCGCGATCATTGCATGCGACGTTGCGGAGGTGGTCGGCAGCGCTGTCGCGTTGCAATTGCTACTGGGCGTTTCGCTGACGGTCGGCGTGCTGATGTCGGCGGTCTGCACGTTCGCCCTGCTGGCGCTCCAGCAGGCAGGCGGGCGTCGGCTCGAGGCGGTGATCGCCGCGCTGATCGGCTTTGTCGGCCTGTGCTTCGTCGTCGAACTGGCGCTGGCGCGGCCCGACTGGCACGCCGCGCTGGCAGGCAGCGCGCCGAGCCTCGACCTGCTGCGCAACGTAGGCATGGTGTGGCTGGCGGCGGGCATCGTCGGCGCGACGGTGATGCCGCATAACCTGTATCTGCACTCCGCGCTCGTCAAGCACCATGCGCCGGAGGGCAGCGACGCCCAGATCAAGGCCGCGTTGCAGGTCGTGAATCTGGACACTTTCGCCTCGCTGTCATTTGCCTTCGTCATAAACGCGGCGTTGCTGATCGTAGCTGCTGCAGTGTTCTATGCGAGCGGCCATCGCGACGTTACCGATCTCGCCGATGCCCACCGGCTGATCGCCCCGCTCCTCGGCACGCACTGGGCCGGCATCCTGTTCGCGGCGGCGCTGCTCGCGTGCGGCCTGAGCGCGACTGTCACAGGCACACTGGCCGGTCAGGCGGTGATGGAAGGATTTCTGCGTCTGCGCTTGCCGCGCTGGAAGCGCGCGCTGCTTACCCGGGCGCTGGCGATCGGCCCAGCTCTTCTCGCGGTCGCGCTGTTCGGCCAGCACGGCTCCAATCAACTGCTGGTGGCAAGCCAGGTGGTGCTGAGCCTGCAACTGCCGCTCGCGGTCGTGCCGCTGATCCGCTACACGTCGGACGCCAGCCTGATGCAGGGCTGGCACGTGCGCGGCGTGCCACTTTTACTGGCCTGGCTGTCGGCGGCGTTCATCGTCGTGCTCAACGGCGCGTTGTTGTGGCAGCTGACGTTCGGCGGATAAGGCAGGCTTGTTTGATCTCTTGTTTGACCTATTTGTGACCGAAGTGATTTTGTAAGCATTTTCCAGGCGTCTCGCCCAATACGGTGGCGCGAACGGTTGGCAATTCGTCTGCGCCAGCCAGCAGCACGAGTTAGCGCAAATCGTGTACGGCATAGCGCTGGCAGGTGGATTTCGAATCGGAGCGAATACGGCGGTGGATACTGCCAACCGTGCATGCATCTGTGCCGTGGCGAGCGCGACGCCGGGGCGCGATGGCCGCATCGGTTAACATAGCGGAACTTCGCTTCTCCGCCCCAAGGTTTCCGATGGCTTCGAATCTCCACGATCTTCCCGACAGCCCGTGCATCGGTGTCTGTTCCACGCTTTTTGACGAGGTCTGCAAAGGTTGCGGCCGCACCGCCACCGAAGTGTCCAACTGGGTATTCCTGAGCGACGAGGAAAAACGCGCGGTGTGGGTGCGCATCGAGCAGGACGGCACCGCGATGCGTTTCAAGAACGACAAGCTGTAACCGTCCACGCGTTGTATCCACCCGCATCGGCCCTCCTGCCGGAAAACCCCTCTCCCGAGTGGAATCGCGATTGCAATAAAAAACGCCGGACACTCCGGCGTTTTTTGCGTGACGAACGCAGATTCTCGAACGCGGCAATCAGAACCGCATACCGACACCCAAACCGACCACCACTGGGTCGATATTCAACCGGCCGAGCGACTGACCGCCGAGCGTGGCGTCGGTGTGCATCCAGATCTTCTTGATATCCGCGTTGACGAACAGTGACTTGGTCACCTGCACGTCCACACCTGCCTGCAGCGCAGGGCCGAAGCTATGGTTGGTGATCGAAATCGGCTGACCGCCTGCGTTCAAGCCGTTGTTATAGAACAACGTGTAGTTCAGACCCGCCCCAACGTACGGACGGATGCGCCCCGCGTGATTGAAGTGATATTGCAGCAGCAGCGTGGGCGGTAACACGTTCACACCGCCGAGATTACCGAGACTCGAAGTCAACTGATGACGCGACGTGCCGAGAATCAGCTCGACGCCGAGGTAATCACGGATCATGTAGGTCAGATCCAGCTCCGGCACGATGGCGTTGTTGACGCCCACATTGAGTGCCGACAGCGACTGGTTGGTCCCCACGTTCGGCATGATGCTGATTGCGCGCAGACGCACCAGTACGTCGCCTGCGTGAATGCCGTTCATCTGGTCGTCGCCGGCAGCCTGCGCCGGAGACGCCAATGCGCCCGCGCCTAGCAGGCACGCCGCGACGACAGCGGCCTTGATTCTGTTCCTGAGCAAGTGCTTCATGTGCTTCCCCGAGTGTTGTTTGCGTGCAGGGATTGTCGAAGTTCCTGTCAGGTTTCACGTTGACCCGTATCAACCCAGCGAGAACGCCCATCGACCTGCGACAGCGGGTCGCGTCGCACCGGTCAGGAGCAGTTCGATCAGGTCGTGGACGCTGCGGATGGCCGTGCCGAACGGCAAGGCTTCGCGGCCGCGAAAGAACAGACCGTTGGCCACATCGCCGCGCAATGCCGCCGCGAGTCGCGTGTCGATGCAGAAGTGGCCGAACTTCTCGACACCGTCGCGCCAGCCGCACACGCTGAGGCATTCGAGCGCAGTCGGACAGACGTGTTTGAGCGCGCCGATCTTCTCGCGGATTTTCGTTTCGTGACGTAGATAGCGCATCAGCCACGGCGTTTTCACGGCCCGCGCAGGCAACCCCGTCACGCTGACGAATTCGACGATGTCCTCAGGCGTCGCTTCGGCCAGTACGCGCTTGAAATTCGGATGCGCGTCGCCTTCTTCGGTCACGGCGAACGGCGTGCCGAGCTGCACGCCGCTGGCGCCGGCATTCAGCAACTCGCACACAGCTTCGTGACTGTTGATGCCGCCCGCGACGATCAAGGGCACGTCCCGGCGACGCAAACCCAATGACGTGAATACCGCATCGAGTTCCTCAAGCACACGCAAGAATTCGAAGCGCGGGTCGCGCATGTCAGCGAGATTGGTCACACCAAGATGGCCGCCTGCATGGGCCGGATGTTCGATCACGACGGCGTCAGGCAGACGGCCCTTTTTCATCCACTTTTTGAGCACCAGCGCTACGCCGCGGCTATCCGACAGAATGGGGATCAGCGCGATGTCGTGGCCTTGGGTCATATCCGGCAAATCGAGCGGTAAGCCGGCGCCCATGACAATGGCATCGGCGCCGTTTTCGCAGGCGACGCGGACGTACTCCGCCTGTGCGTTGACCGCTTTCATCACGTTGACGGCGATCATGCCGCGGCCTTCGCTGAGCGCCTGGGCAGCGTGGATTTCGCGCGCCAGCGCGGTGAGGTTCGCCTGTTCGAGCGTAGCCCGGTCGGGAGACTGCCGGCAACGTTCGATCAGATCGGGATGATGATGGCGCAGGTCGATGCTGGCGATGGTGCCGAGTGCGCCTTCGCGGGCGACGCTGCCGGCCAGCCGGTGGGCCGAGATACCGACGCCCATGCCGCCTTGCACGATTGGAAGCAGCGAGCGGCCACGGATAACGAGTGGTGGGAAAGAGTGAGAAGTATGCATTGACGACCCGATGGGTGGACTATCGAAACGGTGATCATCGATCGTCGGGCGCGGCTTGCGTTGCTTTGGGTCAATGAGGCTGTTTGCTGGTTTGTTTTTGCGACCGATTGGTTGATGTTGGTCACTTCACGGTGAGATTGATTGGTACGGACAGACAAACCAGACCCGGCATACCAGACGCCCACCATGAAAAAAGCCCGCTTCGAAGAAGCGGGCTTTTTCCTGCACTACACCGTGAAGCGGAAAGCGCTTACTGCACGCCCTGGCTCGTCAGGAACTCTTCATAGTTGCCGCCGAAGTCGTTCAGCGTGCCGTTGGTCTTCACTTCGATGATCCGGTTCGCCAACCCGCTCACAAACTCGCGGTCGTGCGACACGAAAATCAGCGTGCCGTCGTACTTGTCGAGCGCGATCTGCAGCGATTCGATCGACTCCATGTCCATGTGGTTGGTCGGCTCGTCCATCAGCAACACGTTGTGACGGCCCAGCATCAGCTTGCCCCAGATCATGCGGCCCTTCTCACCACCGGAGAGCACCTTGACCGACTTGCGGATGTCGTCGGCATTGAACAGCAGACGGCCGAGCGTGCCACGGACCATCTGCTCGTCGTCGCCTTCCTGACGGTAGCCGTCGATCCAGTCCATCAGCGTGACGTCGGCCGGAAACTCTTCATACGTATCCTGCGGCATGTAGCCGACGTTCGCGTTTTCCGCCCACTTCACCGTGCCGTGATCGAGCGTGAGCTTGCCGAGCAGCGAACGCAACAGCGTGGTCTTGCCCGCACCGTTCTCGCCAATGATGGCGATACGCTCGCCCGGTTGCACGCTGACGCTGAAATCGTTGAAGATCGAGCGCTCGTACTTCTTCGAGATCTTGTCCGCCACCACCGCGATGTTGTGCAGCTTCTTCTCGTATTCGAAGCGGATGAACGGATTTTGCCGCGACGACGGCTTGAATTCCTCGATCTTGATCTTGTCGATCATTTTCAGACGGCTGGTAGCCTGACGCGCCTTCGACTTGTTCGCCGAGAAGCGGCGCACGAAGTCCTGCAGGTCGGCGACGCGTTCCTTCGCCTTGGCGTTGGCGTTCTGCTGACGCTCGCGCGCCTGCGTGCTGGCCAGCATGTAGTCGTCGTAGTTGCCCGGATAGACCTTCAGCGTGCCGAAGTCCATGTCGGCCATGTGCGTGCAGACCTGGTTCAGGAAGTGACGATCGTGCGAGATGATGATCATCGTCGAGTTGTACTGGTTGAGGATGTCTTCCAGCCAACGGATCGAGTTGATGTCCAGGTTGTTGGTCGGTTCGTCCAGCAGCAGCACGTCCGGCTTCGAGAACAGCGCCTGCGCGAGCAGCACGCGCAGTTTCCAGCCCGGCGCGACATTGCTCATCGGGCCGTTGTGGTCTTCGATCGCGATGCCGATGCCGAGCAGCAGTTCGCCCGCGCGCGCTTCGGCGGTGTAGCCGTCGTACTCGGCGAACTTCGCTTCGAGTTCGGCGGCGTGCATGTAATCGTCGTCAGTCGCGTCGGGGTTCGCGTAGATCGCGTCGCGCTCGGTCATGGCGGCCCACATTTCGGCGTGGCCCATCATCACGACATCGAGCACGCGCACGTCTTCATATGCGAACTGATCCTGGCGCAGCTTACCGAGACGAATGTTCGGTTCGAGCATCACGTTGCCGGAGCTCGGTTCCAGATCGCTACCCAGGATCTTCATGAAGGTGGATTTACCGCAGCCGTTCGCACCAATCAGGCCATAGCGGTTCCCTCCTCCGAATTTGACCGAGATGTTCTCGAAGAGGGGCTTTGGCCCGAATTGCATGGTGATATTGGCGGTAGACAGCACGGCGCGTCCTTTAAGGTGATATCGGCGAACAACCCAATATTTTAGCAGGTTATCGCGAATCCAACCCACGCGGGGGCCGGGTTCGCGCGCTTTTACGCCGCCTTCACGCTGCTTTCACGCCCGGTTTGCGCCTCTCCGCCAGCCTTCTAGCCGCCGCGCGGCGTCTGCAAAACGTCGATGAAGGCCGACAGATCGGCCTCGCCCAGCCCCATCGCCGCACCGAGCCGCAATAGTTGCTGGACCGTCGATGAAACCGGCATCGGCGTGCCGGTCTCGTACGCCGTCGCGGCGACCGTGTCGATGTCTTTCTGGAACGTACGGAATGCGCCGATTGGCGCGAGGCCGCCTTGCGTCATGCGCGGCACGAAAATCTGCAGCAGCACCGAATCGGCCCAGCCGCCGGCGAGGCCTTCCGTCAGTTTGGAAGCGTCGATGCCGCTGCGTTGCGCGAGGCTCACCGCCTCGGCGATCGCCGCCAGGGTCGCGGTGACGATGGTCTGATTGCACAGCTTGGTGGTCTGCCCCGCACCGACTTCACCCATGTGCGTGACGCGGGCCGAATACGCACGGAGAACCGGCGTGACCGCCTCGACGTCTGCTGCGGCGCCGCCCGCCATGATCGCCAGCGTGCCCGCCGTCGCGCCCGCCACGCCGCCGGATACCGGCGCGTCGATCCAGCCGACGCCCGCGCTGCCTGCGCCTTCGGGCTTCCGCTCACCCGCGGCAGCGATCGGACCGTCCGCCGCAACTGCAGCGACCGCCGCTGCGCGCTGCGCGAACGCGCGCGTCGCGGCCGGCGGAATGCTCGAGTGATCGACAATCCAGCGCACGCGCCCCGCGGTATTGCCGCTCAGCAGTCCCTCAGCGCCGAACACCGTCTCTTCAACCGCCGCCGCATCCGCGACGCATAGCAGCACGGCCTCGCATCGCGAGGCCAGTTCGCGCGGCGTATCGACCACCTTGGCGCCGTCCGCCAGCAACGCTTCCGCCTTGGCTCGCGTGCGATTCCAGACATGCACGGTATGCCCCGCGCGCAGCAGATGCCGGATCATCGGCGCGCCCATCAGGCCGGGACCGCAAAAACCAATTTCCACTTTCAAGCCTCGTCGGGTTTCAGATTGAGTTGCGCAAACATCATAACGGCCTCGCCTCGCCGCGGCATATCGGGCACGCGATGTGCGGAATGACCTGCTCATCTGCGGGACATGGGGATATGGGGGACACGGAGGACGTCGACAGCAATCCATTGCCTATACTTTTTTTGCACACCAACGAAGGTCAAAGGAGGAAGTTCATGTCAGAACATGTTTACAAACAAATCGAACTGACCGGCTCATCGACCAAATCGATCGACGACGCAATCAGCACCGCGATTAAAAAAGCGTCGAAGACGCTGCGCAATCTGCACTGGTTCGAAGTGACGGAAACGCGGGGCCAGATCGAGAACGACAAGGTCGCCTACTGGCAGGTGACCATCAAGGTCGGCCTGCGCATCGACTAGCGCTTCGCCCGAAACATCTTCTACACATAATCTGAAGCAAAAAAAAAGCTGCGTCCGTACTGGACGCAGCGTCTTAAAGCAGCGGTTGCTGAGACCGCCGCCTGGTCGATCTTTAGCCGGTCATTCGTGACCCGGTCATTCGCGACCCGGTCATTCGTGACCCGGCCAACTTTGCGCGATTCGTTCTCGACGACCGCGCAAGCCGGATTACTTCGGCAGCGAGCCGTCCACGCCTTCCACGTACCAGTTCAGGCGTTGCAGCTCCGGATCGGTCAGCGTCTTGCCTGCCGGCACCTTCACCGCGCCGGACTGATCCTTGATCGGACCCGTGAACACGTCCCACTTGCCGCCGGCCAGTTCATCACGCTTCGCCGCCACCTGCTTCTGCGCGTCGGCAGGAATCGCCGACGTGTTCAGATCTTCAAGATTGACGGCTTTCTGCGGAATACCCCACCAAACCGGATCGTTCTTCCACTTGCCGTCCAGCACCTGCTGAATAGCCGAGTTGTAATACACGCCCCAGTGCGCGACCACCGAGCCGAGGTGCGCATCCGGACCGAACTTCTTCATGTCCGAATCCCAACCGAACGCATGAACGTGCTTTTCCGATGCGGTGGCGAGCGTCGCGCTCGAATCGGTGTTTTGCAGCAGCACGTCGGCGCCCTGGCCGATCAGCGTTTCAGCGGCCTGCTTTTCCTTGCCCGGATCGAACCAGCTATTGATCCAGATGACCTTGGTGTGGATCTTCGGATTCACCGAACGCGCGCCGAGCGTGTACGCGTTGATGTTGCGGATCACTTCAGGAATCGGCACCGATGCGACAAAGCCCAGCGTGTTGGTCTTCGTCACATAGCCCGCAGCGACGCCGGCCAGGTACGCGCCCTGGTACATGCGCACGTCATAGGTGCCGAAATTCGGCGCCTTCTTGTAGCCGGTTGCGTGCAGGAACACCGTGTCCGGGAAGTCCTTTGCGACCTTCAGTTCGAAGTCCTGGTAGCCGAAGCTCGAACCGATGATGATCTTGTTGCCCTTGTTCGCCAGATCGCGGAACACACGTTCCGAGTCGGCCGATTCCGGCACGTTCTCGATACGGGTGATCTTGATCTTGTTGCCGAACTTCGCTTCGGCTTCCTTCGAGCCCTGATCGTGCGCGAAGGTCCAGCCGGCGTCGCCCGGGTTGCCGAGGTAGACGAACGCGACGCCCGGTGCGTCGGCCGCTTGCGCGGTTTGCGCGAGCGGCGCGGCAAGCGCCAGGGAAGCCGCGCCCCATGCGAAGGCGGTCAGCAGATTTCTTCTCTTCATGTTTTCTCCTGTCGTGTCTGTCGATTGATTTGAAACGTGTGGTCGGTCATATGAAGCGACAAGCGTGTCATCCCGCCGAGAAAAACGGCTTGCCAAGCGACGCGGGCGCATTCAGACGAATGGTGTTCGGGTTGCGCGAAATCAGCACGAGCACGACGACAGTCGCGACGTACGGCAGCATCGCAAGAAACTGCGTCGGCACCGGCACGCCGACGGCCTGAGCGTAAAACTGCAGACCCGTCACGGCGCCGAACAGCAACGCGCCGATCAGCAGACGCCCCGGGCGCCATGTCGCGAACACCACCAGCGCGAGCGCGATCCAGCCGCGGCCCGACGTAAGCTGTTCCTGCCACAAGTGCAGGTTGACGATCGAGTAATAGCCGCCGGCGAGCCCCGCCATGCCGCCGCCGAAGGCCACCGCGCCATAACGCACGCCGACCACCGGAAAGCCGACCGAGTGCGCCACTTGCGGCGATTCACCGACCGAGCGCAGCACGAGGCCGGCGCGCGTGCGATACAGGAACCACCAGATCACTGCGAACATCAGGAACGCGAGGTAATCGAGCGGCGTGAGGCTGAAGAGCGCGGGTCCGAGCACCGGGATCTTCGAGAGACCCGGAATGGTCCACGTGTCGATCGTGGCGCGCACGGCCGCCGACGTGTACGGCTTGCCGACATAGGCCGACAGGCCAATGCCGAAGATCGTCAGCGAGAGGCCCGTAGCAACCTGGTTGGCGAGCATGGTCAGCGTGAGGAACGCGAATAGCAGCGACATCGCGAGCCCCGCGCCGATCGCGGCGACTACGCCGAGCCATGGGTTGCCGGTAATGGCGGTGACCGCGTAGCCGGTCACAGCGCCCATCAGCATCATGCCTTCGACGCCGAGGTTGAGCACACCCGACTTCTCAGTTACGAGTTCGCCCGCACCCGCGAACATCAGCGGGATCGCGGCGGTGACGGCGCTCGAGGTGAGCGCGCTGGCTTGTTGAATATCCATGGAGATCCGCCGGGAAAATCAGTGGGCCTGCGCGGCGGCGGAGCGCCGGCGCACGCGATAGTTCACGAACAGGTCGGCGCCCAGCAGGCAGAACAGCAGCAGCCCCTGAAACACGCCGGAGAGCGCCTGCGGCAATTGCATCGAGGTCTGCACCGCTTCGCCGCCGAGGTACAGCAGCGCCATCAGCAAGCTTGCGAGCACGATGCCGAGCGGATGCAGCCGTCCCACGAACACGACGATGATCGCGGTGAAGCCGTAGCCCGGCGACCATGTCGCCTGCAACTGGCCGATCGGACCGGCGATCTCGCCCATCCCGGCGAGGCCCGCCAGACCGCCGCTGATCAGCAGCGAGGTCCAGATGGTTTTCTTGTCGGAGAACCCGGCGTAGCGCGCAGCAAGCGGCGCGAGGCCGCCGACGTTCATCCGGTAGCCCGCGAAGCTCTTGCGCATGAAGAGCCACACGCACGGAATGGCGATCAGCGTGATGAACACGGATGCGTTCAACCGCGTGCCGCGCAGCCATTTCCAGTGCCAGTCGCCGGAAAAGGTCGGGTACAGCGCGTCGCCGCTGAACATCTCCGAGAGCGGGAAATTCATGCCCTGCGGATCGCGCCACGGGCCGCTCACCAGGTAGATAAGCAACTGCGTGGCCACATACGTGAGCATCAGGCTGACGAGAATCTCGTTGGTGTTGAAGCGGCTTTTCAGCAGCGCGGGAATCGCGGCCCATGCCATGCCGCCGAGCACGCCGGCGACCATCATGGTCGGCAGAATCCACCAGCCGGTGGCCTGATCGAAATAGATCGCGACACCGCTCGCGGCGATGCCGCCGAGCAGCATCTGCCCTTCGGCGCCAATGTTCCAGACGTTGGCGCGATAACCGATCGCGAGGCCAAGGCCGATCAGGCACAACGGCGAAGCCTTCAGCAGCAGTTCGGACCAGCCGTTCACACTGGAGAGCGGTTCGATGAAAAACGCGTGCATGGCTTCGAGCGGATCACGGCCGACCAGGCTGAAGATCAGGAAGCCGATCGCGAGCGTGAGCAACGCGGCGATCAGCGGCACGGCAAGCTGCATCGTGCGCGAGGGCGTCGTGCGTGCTTCGAGTCGATACGGAAGAATCATGGGAGCGTGTGTTTATGTGAGTGCTTGTATCTGGTTCTGGTGCCTG
Source organism: Paraburkholderia sediminicola (assembly GCF_902859805.1). Taxonomy (GTDB): domain Bacteria; phylum Pseudomonadota; class Gammaproteobacteria; order Burkholderiales; family Burkholderiaceae; genus Paraburkholderia; species Paraburkholderia sediminicola. The sequence goes on from NZ_CADIKC010000008.1 coordinate 137,021, forward strand.
GGTGCTTTAGCGTCGATCAGCGATCCGATCGCGCATCGATCTGTTCAGGCATGCGCCGGCTGTTCCGCCGACGGCGCCGCGCCCTCGCGGTCGCCGAACAGACCCGCCATCCAGCGGCCGATTTCCTCGGCGTTGGTCGCCCCCGTGGCGCGCACCGGCGAGAGTCTGCCACCGGCCAGCACAGCGATGCGATCGCAGATGTCGAACAGCTCCTCCAGTTCTTCGGAGATCACCAGAATCGCCACGCCGCGAGCGGACAGGTCGAGCAACTGCTGACGAATGAACGCCGCCGCGCCGACGTCGACGCCCCAGGTCGGCTGCGCGACCACCAGCACCTTGGGCGCCTGCAGAATCTCGCGGCCCATGATGTATTTCTGCAGATTGCCGCCGGAGAGACTTTGCGCCAATGCTTCCGAGCCGCCGCAGCGCACGTCGAAGGCTTCGATACAACGCTTGGCGAAGGCGCGCATCGCGCCCGCCTTGATCCAGCCGGAATTCACCATCTGCTGACGATGCGCCGTAAGCAGCGCGTTTTCTGACAAGGTCATCGCCGGCACTGCACCGCGGCCCAAGCGCTCTTCCGGCACGAAACCAAAACCAAGCGCACGCCGGCCGCCTGCGCCGAGGCGCCCCGCCGCTTTACCGCAAATCGTGACCGCATCGGCACGTGTGCCGCGTTTTTCGCCCGAGAGCGCCGACAGCAATTCGGCCTGCCCGTTGCCCGACACACCCGCGATGCCGAATATCTCGCCCGCATGCACGCCGAACGACACGTTATTGAGCGACGTGCCGAACGGATCGTCGCTTTCCACCGACAACTGCTTTACGTCCAGCAACACCGCACCCGGCGTATGTTCACGGCGCGTGTAATCCGGCAGCGAATGGCCGACCATCAACTGCGCGAGCGACGCATGCGTTTCTTCTTTCGGCTTGACGTGACCGGTCACGCGGCCGCCGCGCATCACCGTGGCGGTGTCGCACAGCTCCTGGATCTCGTCGAGCTTGTGGCTGATGTAGAGGATGCTGCAGCCTTCCGCTGCGAGACGCCGAAGCGTCGCGAAGAGCTTGCGGACCGCTTGCGGCGTGAGCACCGAAGTCGGTTCGTCCATGATCAGAAGACGTGGGTTCTGCAGCAGGCAGCGCACGATTTCGACGCGTTGCCGCTCGCCCACCGTCAGGCTATGCACGTGACGTTGCGGGTCGATGTCGAGGCCGTAGTCGGCGGAGACTTCGCGGATGCGTTTCGAGAGCGTCTTCAGATCGAACGGTTCGTCGAGCGCAAGCGCGATGTTTTCGCCGACCGTGAGCGTCTCGAACAGCGAAAAATGCTGGAACACCATGCCGACGCCGAGCTTGCGCGCCGCCGCTGGGCTCGCGATCTCGACCGGCTGGCCTTCCCAGTGAATCTCACCGGCGTCGGGCCGCACCGCGCCGTAGATGATTTTCATCAGCGTGCTTTTGCCGGCGCCGTTTTCGCCGAGCACGGCATGGATTTCACCCGGCGCGACGATCAACGTGACGTCGTCGTTGGCACGTACGGCCGGATACTGTTTGGTGATGCCCTGAAGCATCAACCGGGGCGCCGCCTGTTCCGGCCTGTTTGCCGGCTGCGCGGCGGCGCCGTCGCTATAAGAAGAGTCGCTCATGTGATTCCGTAGTACGTCAGAGACTGCCGGTCGCAGCGCGTCCGCCCACCCTGTCAGCAGACGATCCGTCACCACAACCGGATGACAATACCTAAATCGACCGGCCCAGTCGAGCCGTCAAAATTCCCCGCAAACCCCCGTCGCAGCGTGCTCTGCGGGTATCCCACTCTTGACGTGGCTTTGTGTTCATATTAAAAGCCATATATACCCACGCCCGTTCGATCAGCCAGAACATATATTTCGGAGAAGTCATGAGTCAGCAACGCGAGGCGATCGATACGTATCTATTACGCGTCTTGCACACCCTGTTGATGGAACGCAGCGTCACGCGCGCGGCCGTCAAACTGAATCAATCGCAACCCGCCATCAGCGCGGCCCTGCGCCGTTTGCGCGACATCACCGGCGACCCGCTGCTGGTGCGCGGCAAATCCGGCATGGTGCCGACCGAGTACGGCCTGCGCCTGCTCGAACCGGTGCAGAACGCGCTGCGCGAAATCGAACGCATCAAGTTCCAGCAGCACAACTTCGATCCCGCCACATCCATTCGCTGCTACCGGATCGGTTGCCCGGACTACCTGAACGTGCTGTTCGTGCCGACGGTGGTGGAACGCTTTCGTCAGGCCGCGCCGAACGCGACGCTCGAGTTTCACTCGCTCGGGCCGGCGTTCGACTACGAACTCGCGCTCGAGGACGGCAAGCTCGACATCGTGGTCGGCAACTGGCCGGAACCGCCGGAGCAGTTGCACCTGTCGAACCTGTTCGTCGATCAGATCGTCTGTCTGATGAGCAACGCGCATCCGTTCGCCAAACGTGGCGGGTTGACGCTCGACCAGTACCTGAATGCGCCGCATCTTGCGCCTACTCCTTACTCGGTGGGCCAGCGCGGCGCGATCGACGTGCACCTCGCGCGCGAGCGGTTAAAACGTCATGTGGTCGTTACGTTGCCGTACTTCAATCTGGCGCCTTACGTGCTGATCAAGTCCGATCTGATCTTCACGACTACGCGCCTGTTTGCCGACTACTACGCCAAGTTCCTGCCGCTGACCGTGGTGCCCGCACCGCTCGATTTCCCGCCGATGCAGTACTACCAGCTGTGGCATGAACGCGTGCATTACTCCGACGAAGTGCGCTGGCTGCGCAGTCTGGTTGCCGAAGCGACCAAGACGTTGATCGACAAGCCTTAATCTTTTCTCTGCGCTCTATCAGCATCTTTGCGGATGCCGATAGAGCTGCTTCTTCTGCTTCTTCTATTCCGCTCTTACTCCGTCATCAGGCGGCCGCTTCGTACAGCGTCTTCGCCAACCGGTTGTGCTGCTCGATGACCGGCCCGAGTTCCAGCGTCGTCAGTTGACCGTCCTTCACCACCACCTTGCCGCCGATCACGCTATGACTCACCTGCGACGGCGCGCAGAACACCAGTGCCGCGACCGGATCGTGCAACGCGCCCGCAAACAGCGGCTGACGCAGATCGAAGGACACGAAGTCCGCCGCCATACCCGGCGCCAGTGCGCCGATGTCATCGCGATTGAGCACCTTCGCGCCGCCTAGCGTCGCGATCTCCAAGGCTTCACGCGCGGTCATCGCATCCGGCCCGAAACCGACCCGCTGCAGCAGCAGCGCCTGACGTACTTCCGCGACCATTTGCGCGCCGTCGTTCGAGGCCGAACCGTCGACGCCCAGTCCCACCGGCACGCCGGCAAGTCGCATCCGCTTAACTGGCGCAATCCCCGAGGCGAGCCGCATGTTCGAACACGGGCAATGCGCAACGCCGGTGCCCGTACGAGCAAATAGCTCGATGCCCGCATCGTCGAGTTGCACACAGTGCGCGTGCCATACGTCGTGGCCGACCCAGCCGAGATCTTCCGCATATTCGGCCGGCGTCATGCCGAACTTCTCGCGGCTGTACGCGATATCGTTGACGTTCTCCGCCAGGTGCGTGTGCATCGACACCCCGTAATGCCGCGCCATCACCGCCGATTCGCGCATCAGGTCGCGACTCACCGAGAACGGCGAGCACGGTGCGACCACCATGCGCAACATCGCGTAGCGTCCTTCGTCGTTGTACGTCTCGATCAGCCGCTGCGTGTCCTTCAGGATGTCCGCTTCACGCTCGACCACCGAATCCGGCGGCAAACCGCCGTCCTTCTGCCCCACGCTCATGCTGCCGCGCGCCGCATGAAAACGCATGCCGATCCGCTGCGCCGCGACGATGCTGTCGTCGAGGCGGCTGCCGTTCGGGTAGATATACAAATGGTCGCTCGAGGTCGTGCAACCGGACAGCAACAGCTCGGCCATCGCCGTCAAGGTCGAGACTTCGATCATCTCCGGTGTGAGGTTCGCCCACACCTTGTAGAGGTTGGTCAGCCAGCCGAATAGTTCGGCGTTCTGCGCGGCCGGAATCGCGCGCGTCAGGCTCTGATACATATGGTGGTGCGTGTTCACCAGACCCGGAATCACCAGGTGGCCGCGCATGTCCAGCACTTCGTCGGCCGTTTGCGGTAATTCCGCCGTCGGTCCGACCGCGACGATGCGGTTGTCCTCGATATACATGCCGCCGTCGCGCAGTTCGCGCCGGGCGCCGTCCATCGTGACCAGCACGTCCGCATGCTTCACCAGCATCGTTTTCTTTGGCTTGATAGCCGCCTGCTCCATCGTCATTCGTTTCTCCGCTTCATTGCTTCCGTGCAAAGCCGTTCGAACGCGATGTGACGGCACGCCAACCGTGCCGCCGCGTCCCGTCGAACGCCGTTGGCCCGGTTACCCAGCGTGTTTCCGCCGTCTTCGGGGTGTGCCGCGCTTCGCTTGTGTTTGCTGCGGCGCACAGGTGTAACCTTCGACGGTCAAAATAATGCTGACAACTCGCGCCGGTGCGATACCCAACCTCACGCTGCCGATATAGTGGGCCTTTTTTGGCGCCGGTACGATCGAATTGCACGGCAATAGTCGAATGAATCGACTCAATGTGGCTTTCAACAGGCTGTCTGTCATGCGCCAGGTATTATCTTTCCTATCTCGCGCGCGCTGACGTGAACATCCTTTTTACAATGGCTGCCACGGCGCTCGCTTCAATTCGCCGACGGGTATGTAGCCACTGACGTGGAGCCTCGATCCGCCGCAACGTATTCTGGATCGGGCCGCCGCCGAAACCTCGCATTCACATAAGGAAAATTGCGAATGGGAAAGCTCACTACCCACGTGCTCGACACCGCGAACGGCCGTCCCGGCGCGGGCATCAAGGTCGAACTCTTCGCGCTCTCCGGCGACACCCGCCGCGCGCTCAAAACCACCACCACCAATGACGACGGCCGCTGCGACCAGCCGCTGCTCGAAGGCGACGCATTGGTCCCGGGCGAATACGAACTCGTGTTCGGCGCCGGCGACTACTTTGCATCGATCGGTACGAAAGTGCCGGAGCCGCGTTTTGTCGATCGCGTCGTGTTGCGCTTCGGCGTAGCCGATGCCGGTGCGCACTATCACGTGCCGCTATTGGTATCGCCGTGGTCGTACAGCACCTATCGGGGTAGCTAAGGGACAGCTAAGGGGCAGCCAGGCTGAACCAGGCGTATCGATAGGTGTTGGAGGAGAACGAGGTTGAAGTCGCGCTGTATTTGCGAGCGCGCCCGATTGCACTGTGCGGATCTTTGGAGACACCGCGAAGCGCAATCGAACGCGAGCGACTCGACCCGAAGTTCCAATAAAAAACGGCGCGGTGCGAACTGAGCACATCGCGTCTCTCACCCCGCAGTCTGCGCAGCGACATCGTGCATGCCGACGACCCGTCAGCCGGGTCACCGAAGGCGTAATCAAGGCACAAACGTCGTTGCGCGTACAACGAATCAGAAGTGGAGGAGTTTCATGGAAGGCTTTATCACTGACTGGCTGAACCTGGCATTGCGCTGGTTCCACGTCATCGTCGCCATCGCGTGGATCGGCGAATCGTTCTATTTCGTCGCGCTCGACAACAGCCTGAAACCGCCTACGGACCCGAACCAGCGTAAGCGCGGCGTGTTCGGCGAACTGTGGCACGTGCACGGCGGCGGCTTCTACAACATGCAGAAGTACACCGTTGCGCCGCCGGAAATGCCGGACGATCTGCACTGGTCCAAGTGGCCGTCGTACACCACGTGGCTGTCGGGCGCGAGCCTCTTCACGGTGCTGTATCTGATGTCGCCGTCCACGTACCTGATCGACAAGAACGTACTCGACATGGGCCCGGTGGTCGCGGTTGCTTCGGCACTCGGCTTCCTCGCCGCAGGCTGGATCGTCTACGACTCGCTGTGCCGTCTGCTCGGCAATAAAGACAAAGTGCTCGGCATCTGCGTCGGCATTTATGTCGTGATCGCGGCTTACCTGGCGTGCCACATCTTCGCGGGCCGCGCGGCGTACCTGATCATGGGCGCGATGCTGGCAACGATCATGTCGGCGAACGTGTTCTTCGTGATCATCCCGGGTCAGCGCAAGATGGTTGCCGCGATGCTCAAGGGCGAAACGCCGAATCCGATCTACGGCAAGCGCGGCAAGCAACGTTCGGTGCACAACACGTATTTCACGCTGCCGGTGGTGTTCGCGATGCTGTCGAACCACTACGCGATGACGTACACGAATCAGTACAACTGGATCGTGCTCCTGATGATCATGCTGGCCGGCGCGCTGATTCGCCAGTTCTTCGTGATGCGTCACCGCGGCCAGGTGCTGTGGTACCTGCCGCTGGTGGGTATCGCGCTGATGTTCGCCGCCCTCTTCTCGACAATGCCGAAGCCGATCGTGCCGCAAGCGCAAGCCGCGAACGCGCCGAAGGTCACCGTGGCCGAGATTGCGCCGGTGCTGCAACAACGCTGCGTGGCATGCCACTCCGCTCATCCGACGATGATGGGCAGCGCCCCGGCCGGCGTGTTGCTGGATACACCGGATGAGATCTCGCAGAATGCGCAGCGGATCTACCAGCAGGCTGTGACATTGAAGGCGATGCCGCTGGGCAACGTCACGCACATGACTGACGACGAGCGGATGAAGATCGCCGCGTGGTTCGAAGGCGGTGCGGTGAAGTAATGAACTGGCCGGGTAGGTTGCCCGGCTTGGCAAAGCAGCATGAAGCGGGCTTTTCGCGTGAGCGGGAAGCCCGCTTTTTTGTTGATCATTCGGTCCGGACGGTTTGTCAGAGTGACAAGGGAAATTGTAGCCCAAGAGATACAAATTTAGCGAAATTCGATAAAATGTAGCCCATGAGGCACAAAACCATAAAAACAAATTGTGGCTTATGGGCTACAATATGGCTAACATCCGTTAATTTGATGCCGCGGGGCTACAAATGACCAATCTCGCTGACGTATCGGACATGCTGAAGGCCGTTCGGCGCGAAAGCCACTTGTCTCAAGAGGAATTGGCGCGCCGCGCGGGCGTCGCTCGCACCACCGTCGCGCGTATGGAAACGCTCGCCAAAAACGATATGAGTGTGTCGGTGCTCGTGCGCCTGCTCGAAGCTGCCGGCTACGACCTCAAGTTCGTCGCGCACGGCCACGGGCGAACACTCGAAGATATCCTGGCTGAACAACGCATGCCGGACGCGGACTCATGAGGCTCGACGTTCAGGTACTGGGCAAGCACGTCGCTACGCTGTTTCGCGAGCGCGACGACTACGTCCTCAAATACAACCGTGATGCGACGGCGGCTGACTTCGTCAGTCTGACCATGCCGGTGCGCGAAGAAGCCTGGCGCTGGCCACGCGACCTGCATCCGTTTTTCCGGCAGAACCTGCCGGAAGGCTACCTGCTGAATCTGATCCGCGAGCAATTCGGCCCCCTGCTCGACGGCACCGATCTGTCGCTGCTTGCTGTAGTCGGCGCCATGGGCATTGGCCGCGTCACCGTGACGCCCGAAGGCGTCATGCCGGGCAACGAACTTCAAGCGCTAGATGTCCAGGACATCCTGCACGGTGACAACACGGCCGAACATTTTGCTTCACTGGTGCGTGAATATGCGCGCGCGGCCATCTCGGGCGCCGTGCCGAAGTTCATCGCGCCGCAGGCGGATGCTTCCGGCGCGTCCGAACCGATGCCGCTCGGCAAACCCACCATCCGAACGAGCCGCCACATCGTCAAAGGTTCCGACGACAACACGCCGTTTCTCGGCTTCAACGAGTTCTACTCGATGCGCGTACTCGAGCGGCTCGGCGTAGCGCCGGTCGCGCGCACGCAGATGTCGGACGATGGACGCGCGTTGATCGTCGAGCGTTTCGACGTGGATGCGCGCGGACTGCCCGCGTACGGCGTGGAGGACATGTGCGGTCTATTGGGCCTGCCGCCGCACGAAAAATACAATTCGACCAGCGAAAAGATGCTCAATGCCGCACGAGCCTATCTACTCGATCGAGACAGTATGCGGCAGCAACTCGAGCATCTCGGCTGGCACTTGCTGACGAACTACGTCGTGCGCAACGCGGACTGCCATACGAAGAATGTCGCGCTGTTTTACACGTCTGTGGATGACGTCGCGTTTACGCCCGTCTACGACATCGTCACGACACAGGCTTATCCGCGTTTCGCGGCCAATCCACCGGGCCTGCCGATCGACGGACGTAAAACCTGGGCGGCCGGCAAAACGCTCGAACGATTTTTCAATACACGCATGGGTATCGCACCGCGGCAATACGCGCAGATGGTCGAAGCGTTATGCGACTCGGCGGTCGCCGTCGGTCACGAGTTGATTGAAGCAGCACGCAACGAGCCGCAGTGGCGCAACGTCGCCAAGCAGATGCTGCACGCGTGGGACGACGGTATGGCGTCGTTGCGTTCGCCGAAGAAGAGCTTGCAGTTCAAAGGGCTCAAACCGGCGATCGAAGCGGCGGGATTTTCCGCACCGGAGCCGCCCGAACATGCGCGCGAAGTCATTGGGCGTTCACCGCTTCTCGGCAAGCGCAACTGACCAGCGAGATTGCGCCCCACGGCGTGGTGGTCCGCAAATGAAAAAAGCCCACAGCGTGCACTGTGGGCTTTTTTATAACCTGCCTGCTCAACGTACTACGCTAAGGTTGGTCAAGGCAAGCTAAGGCAACGAGTTCAGACGGTCACTGCGCTCAAAGCATCTTCGGTGAGCCAGAGCGACTCGGCCAGATCCTGCTCGTTCAGGTTCAACCCGTCGCCGCCACGATCGACAACGATAAAGTCGCTCACGTCGCCCAATGCGATCAGCGGATGGTGCCAGACACCTTTCGCATAGTTCACACCTTGCCAGCCGCTCGTCACGAACGCACGAATCTGCTTCGGATCGAGTTCGCCTGCCGGCGCCACGACCACCAGATACGGCTTGTCGTTCAACGGCACGAAGGCCTGGCTGCCCAGCGGATGACGTTCGAGCATCTTCACTTCAAACGGCAACGTGCGCGGCTGACCGCGAAACAGATTCACCAGCGTGCGGCCGTTCTCGTCGGTCACGTCTACTTTCGCGAGATCGTGATAGCGAATCGTGGTGCCGAGGTTGATCGGAATCTGCTTCGCGCCTTCGAGTTCGACCACGTCGCCGAATGCGGCGAACGCTTCCTTCGTCAACGGTTCGATCGCCAGCGTTTTCATGATGCGAGCGTGCCCCACAGACGCAGACGCGATACGCCGCCGTCCGGAATGATATTGAAGCGCACGTGCGTGACCGGACCCAGCGCAGCGATTTCGCTTTCGAAATAGTGCTGGTTGTCCATCTTCAGCTTCTGTTCGCCCAGCAGCACCGGCCAGAACATGGCTTGCGTAATCAACGAGCTGTCCGTGCCGCCCGTCACATACGCGGCCTGAATCGAGCAGCGGTCCGGATAGTTGCCCTTGAAGTGAGCCGTATCGACTTCGATCTTCCTGATCACGCCCGGTTGCGCCAGTGCGACGATCGCCCAGTCGTTACCCGGTTCACGGCGGCGGCGCGTTTCCCAGCCGTCGCCCATGTTCACGCCGCGGCCCGGCATCAGAATCGTCGATGCAGCGCCGAAGTGCTGGTTATTCGCCGCGACCAGATACGCGCCGTTTTCCATCGCGGCCAGATCGAACTGCTCCGTGCGGCTTGCGCCGGCCCAGTCGACTTGCGGCTGGCCATACACACGCAGACGCGCAATACCGCCGTCCGGGTAGATGTTCACGCGCAGGTGCGTGTACGCATTCGTGTCGCTGACTTCGTGATAGTGGTGGCTGTTGCCTTGCAGCGTGGTCGACGGAACGATTTCGGTCCATTGCGTCGACTGGTTCGGCACGCCGTCCACAACGCGCGCAGCCTCGACCGAAGCCGCCGGCGGGAAATTGCCCGTGAAGTGGCTGGTGTCGAGGTCGAGACCCTTGATTACGCCCGGACGCGCGAGCTTCACGACGCACCAGTCGTAGCCGTTCGCGCGCTTGCGGCGCGTTTCCCAGCCGTCCATCCACTTGCCGTTGTTGTCGTACTTGCCCGGAATGAAGACGGCCGGTTCCGGATTCAGCATGCGATCCTTCGGTGCGAAGAAATCGTCGCTGGCCTCGAGCGCCTGCGCGCCCAGGCGCGGGTCCGCCAGATTCACATAGCGGCGCGTGAATTCCGGTGCGTTGGGGTCGAGAATCGGGAGTGCCATCTTTGTCTTCCTTAATGTTTGCTGGTACGGAAAAAACGTTTCGGTTCGAGGTCCGCGACGCGTAGTTAAAACCTTACGCGTCGATCAGGTCGTCGAGCCGGAAACGTGCGATGCGGTAGATCTGATCGAGGCTGGCGCGCAATTCATCGGCGCGGCTGTTGTTCACGCGCGCCTCGAAGTTCGCGATAATGCCGTGGCGGTCATAACCGCGCACCGCGAGAATGAACGGGAAGCCGAACTTCTCGCGATAGGCGCTGTTCAACGCCAGCAGCCTGTCGAATTCTTCCTGCGTGCACTGGGCCAGTCCCGCGCCGCTCTGCTCACGCGTGGATTCGGCCGTCAGTTCACCGCGCACCGCTGCCTTGCCGGCGAGCTCCGGGTGGGCGTTGATCAACGCCAGTTGCTTCTCTTCACCGGCGGTCTCGACGATGTTCGACATCTTGCTGTGCAGTTCGTCGATGCTGGCAAACGGCCGTTGCTGCGCGGCAATTTCCGCGACCCACGGCGAGTGCTCGAAAATGCCCGACAGCGCTGCGACGAACGCGTCGGTCGAGGTGCTGTTGAGTTGATCCAGAGTGTATTGCATCGCCTTCATGCCGCTGCCCCGCGGTTGTTTTGTTGGTAAGGGTGATGTTCGCGCCAGTGACGCGCGATATCGACGCGCCGCGTCACCCACACGCGATCGTGCTGTTCGATATGATCGAGAAAACGTTGCAGCGCGCGGAAGCGCCCCGGACGGCCGAGCAGACGGCAGTGCATGCCGATCGACAGCATCTTCGGTGCTTCGTCGCCCTCTTCGTACAGCACGTCGAATGCGTCGCGCAGGTACGTGAAGAAATGGTCGGCGGTATTGAAGCCTTGCGGACTTGCAAAGCGCATATCGTTGGTGTCGAGCGTGTACGGCACGATCAGTTGCGGGCTCTTTGCGCCGCCCGTCACGTCGACATCCATCCAGAACGGCAGATCGTCGCCGTAGTAATCCGAGTCGTACAGGAAGCCGCCGTATTCGGCGACCAGCCGGCGCGTATTGGGACTGTCGCGGCCGGTGTACCAGCCAAGCGGCCGCTCGCCAGTAATGCGCTCGATCGCTTCCATGCCAAGGCGCATGTGTTCCGCTTCTTTTTCCGGCGACACATCCTGATAGTGAATCCAGCGATAACCGTGACAAGCGATCTCATGACCGAGCTCGACGAAAGCGCGGCCCAGGTCAGGATGCCGTTCGATCGCCATGCCGACGCCGAACACCGTGAGCGGCAGGCCGCGCTTTTCGAATTCGCGCAGGATGCGCCACACGCCTGCGCGCGAGCCGTATTCGTAGATCGACTCCATGCTCATGTGACGGGACGGATAGGAGGCCGCGCCGACGATCTCCGACAGAAACTGTTCCGAGCCCGGATCGCCGTGCAGCACGCAGTTTTCACCGCCCTCTTCGTAGTTCAGGACGAATTGCACCGCGACGCGCGCCCGACCCGGCCAGTTCGCCTGCACCGGGTGGCGGCCGTAGCCGATCAGATCACGTGGATAGTTCGAATCGAGTGGCATGGTTTGACGAAAACGTGGAGACGGACCGTAAAATTCGCGCGGAACTCACGTGACAGGCACGAGGGTTTGCGTGCGTTCTGCATGCGCGGGTGTGCGCTTGCCTGCATTTGCCTGCGGTTGTTGCTTCGCAAGCAGGCCGGCGCGGGCGGAGGCAGCCCTGAAAAAGCGGCACCAGAATCAGCAGCAAAATAGCATTCGGGTACCAGCGCCGAGTGGAACCAGTGTAGCGAAAACACCCGGGTGCGCCCATACACCCGGGCAGATAGTGCGTGTCAGACTGGATGTATGTGCGAAGCCGGTCCCACCGGGCGTTCCGTGGTGTTTACCCGCAGTAAACCACTCGAATCTGCACTTTCCGTGGCGCTCGCTGCCGAACCGCGCGACGGCTGCGGATTTGGGTCCGCATCGGTCGGACTGAAGGCTTCCAATGCGCCGTCGTAACGCTTGGCCAGCGGCCGCGCATAGTCGCCCCGCTTGGCTGTCGACAGCCGCAGCGCGACCAGCGCCTCGGTCCATTTGACCGCCGCCGTCACGCCCTCGATCACCGGCGCGCCCAGCGCATCTTCTATCTCCGCGCACAATTCGGCCATGCCGGCACAACCGAGCACGATCGCGTCCGAGCCGTCCTCCTCCAGCGCGCGCCGGCATTCGTCGAGGATGATGCGGCGCGCCGCCGAGCCGGGCTTGTCGAGATCGAGCACGGCGACGTCAGTTGCGCGGACGTTGCGGCAGAAGCGCTTCATGCCGTAGCGCTCGGCGAGATGCCACGCCATGCCGCAGGTACGCGCCAAGGTGGTCACCACCGAGAATCCGGGCGCCAGCACGCTTGCGGCGTGCATCGCCGCTTCGGCGATGCCGATCACCGGACCGCGCGCCAACTCGCGCGCCGCGTATAAACCCGGGTCGCCGAAGCAGGCGATCACGTAAGCGTCGCAGCCCTCACGTTCCCCGGCAATGACCTCGGCCAGCAACCCGGGGGTTGCGAGCGCTTCGTCGTAATAGCCTTCGATCGAGGGCGGCCCCATCGTCGGATTAACCGCGATCACTTCGGTGCCGGGTGCGGCGACATCGCGCGCGCAGCGGCCCATTGCTTCGGTCATGCGTTGCGTCGTATTCGGATTGATCAGTTTGATGCGCATAGCGACTCCTGTTGCAGCACTGACTCAGCGAGCCAGCACGCGGTAGAACACAGCACCCAATCCAGCCCCGATGAACCACGAGAAATTGGCCAGCCCGTCGAGCGTCGGCACCATCACGCAGATCACGGCGATGAGCGCAGCCGGCAACAATGCAGCCACCGCGCGGTAGTTGACACCGTTTTTGTACCAGTACGAGCCGCCCGGGGAGACCGAGTAGAGATCATCGAGCACGATCTTTTGACGCTTCACGAGGAAATAATCAACGATCAGGACACCATACAACGGTCCAATGAAACTGCCCAGTACATCGAGCGTGTAGTGAATCACCGCCGGATTGTTAAACAGGTTCCACGGCGTAATGAAAATCGACGCCACCGCCGCGAGCATGCCACCCGCGCGCCAGCTGATCAGACGCGGCGCGACATTCGAGAAGTCGAAGGCCGGCGACACAAAGTTAGCGACGATGTTGATTCCGATCGTTGCAATCGTGAAGGTCAATGCGCCGAGAATCACCGCGGTCGGATAGTCGATACGGCCCACCGTTTCGACCGGGTCCGTGATCAGTTGGCCAAACACCGGCAACGTCGCCGCGGTCGTAATCACCGTCACCAGCGAGAAGGCAAGGAAGTTGACCGGCAAGCCCCAGAAATTGCCGCGCCGCACGCTGCGAAAACTCTTGGCGTAGCGCGAAAAGTCGCCGAAATTCAGCATCGGCCCGGAGAAGTACGAGACCACCAGCGAGGTCGCCGTGATCATCACCGGCACTACTTCCATGCCGTGATATTTGACACCGCCCAGGTTGATGCCGATGTTTCGCCATCCTGCGCGATACACCATGTAGCCCGCGAGAATGAACATCACCACATAGACCGCCGGACCAGCGAAGTCGATGAACTTCTTGATGGTCTCCATGCCGTGCCAGAACACCAGCGCCTGCAGGACCCACAGCAACATGAAACCGGCCCAGCCAAGCGTCGACAGGCCCATAAAACCATGGCGATGCAGGTCCGCGTACGGCAACAGTTGCGGGACGAATTTCAGCACCACGATTACCAGTGCGCTCGAGGCCAGATAAGTTTGGATTCCGTACCATGCTACTGCGATCAGGCCGCGAATCACGGCCGGAATATTCGCACCGAGCACGCCGAACGTTGCGCGGCAGGCCACCGGATAAGGCACGCCGTTCGCCTGACTCGGCTTGGCAATCAGGTTGCAGAGCAGGTTGACAATCGTAATGCCGACCAGCAACGCGATCAGCACCTGCCAGCTCGTCAGTCCAAGCGCGAACAGACTGCCCGCGAATACATAGCCGCCTACGCTATGCACGTCCGACATCCAGAACGCGAAGATGTTGTAGGCGCCCCAGGTTTGATGGCGCAGCGGCGCCAGATCTTCGTTGTACAGCCTCTCGCTGTAGCCTGCTGGTATCGACGGATCGCTGGGCGCGCCGCCGTCTGCGTAGGTGGGAATTGCGGGATTGCCGGGCGCTGCACTGAACTGAGCCATGATTCCTCCTTGGGATAGGGACCATCGATAGCGAATCGAAGGACGTTGCATCGGCCATGCCAGCGGCCCTCTTCTCCTCGATCTGAAAATGGGAGCTTTGAGCCGATTAATGAACCGTGCCGCGGATGTCTCCGTACTTGATGTACTTTTGGTTATCGCACCGCCTGTCGCCGCGAATTCCCGGCGATGCGTTACTACTCCAGGGCTGTCATCCCGTGACGGCCACGCGTGCGCAAGCCGGCAGCGCTCACGCAGAGCCGCCTTGCAACGCCTGATTCGGTTCAGTTCAATTCAGTGCGGCGCGCACCAGCAACGGGCGCACACCGGCCGCTTGCCTCAGCCTGGCGCGGACTTGGGTCTAGCTGCTTCCTTCGACGCGCCGCCAAGGGCGCCAAACACTTCATGCAGATCGGCCGCGCCGCGTGCGGGGCGCTCCAGCATCTTCAACTCGACGCTTTGCAAATGGCGCGACATCAGTGCCGCCGCCTCTTTTGCATCGCCGGCGTCGAGCGCGGCGAGAATCGCTTCATGATCCTCGAACGAGCAAGGGCTGCGTCCGAGCGACTCGTACAGTGCCGAAATCAGCGTGGAGCGCGCCACCAGTCCATTCAGGCAGTCGCACAGCACGGCGTTGCCGGTGAGCCCGGCCAACTCGGTATGAAACTCGCCCGACAGGCGAATCCACGCCGGAAAATCACGTGTTTCGAACGCTTTGCGTTCACGGCCGATCATGCTGCCGATGCTCTTCAAACGGCGCAGACCATGACCGCCGCAAATCTTTTCAACCACGGCCAGTTCGATGATCCGGCGCATCTCGAACACTTCATGCACTTCCTGCAGCGACGGGCTGGCAACAAACGCACCGCGATTCGGTTCGAGGTCGACGAGATGGTCGGTGGCCAGTTGCGCGAGCGCCTGCCGGATCGGGCCGCGCTTCACGCCGAATACTTCGCATAACTGTGCTTCTGTCAGCTTGGCGCCAGGCGCTAACCGATGCTCGAGGATCGCGGCGCGGATGCGCTCGGCGATCGTTTCGGCTTTCGGACCATTCGCGGCGGCGGAGTCTGTGTCGGACATGATGTGCGTCTCGGTATGGTTGTCATCATAGGATGGACATAAAGATTGTCAACAATTTTTGTCTTGAATTTCGACAATCCAGACGCCCGGGCCATAGCGTGGCTTGGCAGACAGCCCGCACAGGCCTTACTCAGCTTCACTACCAGTTTAATTAATGTATGGGATGGTCGTCTATTGGAGACGGGTTTTGTCAACAAAGTGAGGGACATGCATGGGACCGTTCTGTCGGGTGTTGCGGTGAATACTCGACCGTTAGTTGCGTTGAAGGCTCAAAAATAAAGCGGACAAACGCCCGCTTCCCTACTCCACGCCGTTTCAGGCAAGGGTCGGATAGCCCGACAACGACAGTTTGAACCCATGCGCGTTGGCAACGAGGTGCGCGTCCGCGCCGACCGGCAGCGTCAGCATGTTGGGAATATGGCCGAACTGCAGACCGGTAATGACCGGAATCCCGATCACCGAGCGCACCTGCTCGATCATTGCGTGCAGATCGTAGCCGTTGTCGTACTCGTACGGTTTGCCGCCGGAGAAATCGCCGAGTACAAGCGCCTGCTGCTGCGCGAGGATGCCCGAGAGGTGCAATTGATAAAGCATCCGCTCGAGCCGGAACGGCTGCTCGTTGACGTCTTCGAGGAACAGAATGCCGCCCTGTACCGGCGGCATGTAAGGCGTGCCAATCAGCGATGTCACCACCGCCAGATTGCCGCCCCACAACATGCCGGTTACATCGGTGCTCTGCGCTTGCGGCACATTGCTCGTCACCGTCATGGTCGGACGGGTTAGCGCGGACCAGAAGTGCTGCATGGTGAACTCGCTCAGATCTTCCGCGCCGAAGTCGCTCATCAGCATCGGGCCGCCGAAAGTTTTCACGCCGGCGCGTGCCAGCAAAGCAAGCTGCACCGCGGTGAAATCGCTATGCCCCACCAGCGCGACCGGTTGATCGGTCAACCGCCGTTGCAGCCCTTCGTAGTCGAGCCCGTGCAGGATGCGCACTGCGCCGTAGCCGCCACGCACGGCCAGCACGATGTCGGGCAACGCACGCGAAGGGTCCGCCAGCCGGTTCAGATCGGCGGCACGCTCGCCGTCGGTGCCAGCGAAGCGCTGGTAACGGCGCTTCGTCGCCTCCACACCTTCGATCCGATGCCCCTGCGTATGCAAGCGATGCAATGCGCGATGCAACACCTCGGCATCATGCGGATACCCTGACGGTGCGATCAATTCAATGATGCGATGGACGGTCATTGGCAAGACCTGTTGGACGTTGTTGTTTTAGAGTGACTCAGCCGGCCCCGGTTCGTTGCGTGCATCGGCGTGTGCATCGGTGTGCGCGTCGAGGCCTGCGTCGGGATCGGCTTCAGCGTGTGCTTCGCTGTGTGTTGTGGTGTGCGCTTCGGCGTGCAAACCGGGCTGCGCTTCGCTACTTGCAACGACGTGCGCCTCGCCCCGTGCCGCCGCGCGTGCTTCCCGGCTTGCGCGCCGCCGCTCGGCAAAGAACGATTTGAGCGCGGCGCCGCATTCGGTTTCGAGCACGCCGCCGATCACCGTGGTGTGGTGGTTCAACTGCGGATTCGCGAATGCGTCGACGACGCTGCCGCACGCTCCGGTTTTCGGATCACGCGCGCCGAACACAACGCGTGCGATACGCGCATGCATGATCGCACCGGCGCACATCAGGCAAGGTTCCAGCGTCACATAGAGCTCGCAGCCCGGCAGCCGATAGTTTTCGACAGCTTGCGCGGCGGCGCGCAAGGCGATCATCTCCGCATGCGCCGACGGGTCGTGCGCACCAATCGGATGGTTGAATCCTTTGGCGATGACTTCGTCCCCCCGCACGAGCACCGCGCCGACCGGCACTTCGCCCGCTGCGCGGGCCTCTTCGGCAGCAGCCTGGGCGAGCGCCATGAAGCGACGATCACGCTCCGACACGGGCGGTACGGGTGATTCGTCGGGTGTTGGGGTATCGATCAGCATCGCGGCGGTCGCGGTTGGCGTTGGATCACTCGCCGCCGGCACTGAAGTATCGGAATCAGCGGATCCGAACCGGTCAGCCGGCAGTGTTGCCGCCTCAGCCGATTCGCCTGATTCGACAGACTCCGGACCCGCCGAGGCGGAGCGGGCAAGCGACTCGCTCACTGCGAACCTACATCGGCCATAGTGAGGTTGCCGACGCGCTCCGAGAGCCGCTCGGCAATGCGGCGGCAGTACTCGCGCGGCAGGACCAGGGGACCGCCGCGCAGCGATTCAAGCGCCATATCGAGCGCCAGCATGCGCGCCTGGAGACGGCAGCGGGTGGTCTTGTCGCTCACGGCATTGAGCTCCGCCTGCAGGTCGCGCAAGGCGCGCAGCTGCTCGACAGCCGGCGGCACGAAGCCCGCATTCTTCAAAATCCGGTTGGCGACGCGCACTTCCTCCGGGACCAGTGCATCGTCCTCGAGAGGCAGTGGCGCGCCCGCGCCCGGCAAATCATCGAACTCACCGCGCGCAGCTGCGGCGGCAATACGCTGTTCGACTAACGCATCAAGCAATTTCATCTGCAGTCCACTACGTTGCGGCCCAAGCATTCTATCAGGGAGCGCGCGACGGTTTTGACTGTCTGACCGACGAATCCCCCTGGTTTTCAGATTCTGCGTATTTGAGGGGCGCATGGCGTGAATTAGGGTGAAGGGTCGCCGACGCCGCTGCGTCGCACTCGCAAAACTTACGAATATCTTTCGATTCACGCCGCGAAAACGGCCACTCGGTCCTGCCTCTGCCCCGTTCATGGAGTCCACTTACGCTATGCAATCCGGAATCACCGAGCACCACTTCGACACAGCACTTCGAGCTTGCGCCGTATGCGGCGACCCGCGCCTGAACGCATTGACTGCGCGGCTTCGAAAGCGCGCTTTCAAACGATATCTGCGCGCGACAATGACGACCATTGCCATGTCGGCCGCGCTATCAGGCTGCGGCGTGTTCTGCGGAGGCGCAGGTGGAAGCGGCGGCGGCTTTGCCGGCGGTTGCGCAACCGGCGTGAGGTTCTAGACCGGAGCAACGCCTGAGCGAGTCATCGAGAACGGGCGGCCCCTGCGCCGCAACGCATCCGCTTCCCGATGGCGGAAGCAAGCCAGCATATTCACCCGGCCGCCAATAACCAGCGCGCCAGAACGACATGCCGGGTACGGCCGAGCAGGCTGTGCACCAGCGCAAACTCTCGCACGTTCCAGCTGGCGGCTTCGACAGGACGTGTTGCGATCCAGGGCATCCCGTAAGCGAGTGTCACGTGCGGGACGTACGGCGTAGTCGGCGAGACCGCACGATCCTCAAATCCAGCGTTCAGCAATGCCAGTCCGAGTGCATCGTGAAGCGCGTGGAGCCCAACGACGCCCTCGCCTCCACCCAACACCAGCGGCCCCGGCCGCGGCTTGAGCGCAAAACTGACCGCGCTGTCGAACTCGACGCTAAAGGGCTCCATGCTGATCGACGCGGCCGCGTTCATGGCGGCATCCACCCGCGCCTGCGGCAAGCCGCCCGCGAAATTCCCGAGGTGTAGCAACGTGACGTGCAGCCGGTTGGCCGCGAGCGGTTTGCTCTTCGAGCGCGCCTCTGAGCAAAACTGCTGCGCCAGCTTCGAGATTCCCGTTGCCGTGCGCGTATCTGGAAAGACGGCGAAGAACAGGCCGTCAGTCGGCACAGGTGGCGCCTCCAGCCCCGGCAGCCAGAGTTGCTCAGGCATGGCGCGCCTGAATGAGTGACGCAAACATTTCGACGAATCTCCTCGCATCGATGCGGGCTTGCCCACGCATCTGAAAATTTTTACGACTCGATGGGACGAGACGAGGTTCAGCCCCGTTGCCCCCGCCCGCTCACGCCCAATGAACATGCACTCACTGACCGTCCACGCACGATACTGTACATTCATACAGTATCGCTGACAACGTGGAATCGCTCAATCCGCAGGAAGTACTGGCCGACGCAGGGATATGCCCACGATTTTGAGCACGCCCGGCACACGAAAAAAGGGCGCCGCAGCGCCCTTCTTTCGTGCCTTCAACTCATCTCCAACGCCGACTCAACCGGAAACGAACCCGGCGCAGGCAAAGCGCAGCTCTGCTCACTCGTCTCGAAGGCCGCACAGCGCAGCCGCAGCTAGAACATCCGTCCGCTAAAACCGGTATCCCAGTCCAAGAAAGACGATCACCGGATCCGCCGTGATCCGCGTCCTGTTGGACAACACCGTCTGACCGTTGGCCGCCACGGCATTAACCGTCGCATTTGTCTTGAGAGACAGATAGGTCACCGACCCCGTCGCATACCAGTTCTTGCTGATGTTGTAAGACGCACCCGCGACGAACGCGGGATTCCACGACGGACTGAGCGATGCTGTCACCTGTCCGCCCGGCCCCGCAATCTGCTGCAACGCGCCGCCGAATGTCGAATTGAGATTGGTATGCGAGAACCAGGTGTAGTTCACGCCGACACCGACGAACGGGCGCAGCTTCGCCTGCGCGTCGAAGAAGAAATACTTCAGGAACAGAATGGGTGACCACGAACGGGTGGTAGCGAGCGGCTGCAGATTCCCCAGATCGAGCGATGGGCCGCCCGCGCCGAATGGTGTGGCTTTACCCTGCGCAAAAAGCTGAAGCTTGGGTGGTATGCCCGCCGCCAGGTCAACGGCAATATTGTCCGTGACGAAATACGTGTTCGAGAGTTCCAGGGTGAACGTGTTATGTATCTGACCACCCGTGCCCGTTGACGTGAATGTGCCCAAAGCCGAACTGCTCTGCAACGAGGTTGCGGACGACGGAGCAAAGTCGAGCCAAACGCCACCCGCGCTGGTTATGAGACTGCCGGCGCTCTGCGCCATCGCGCTGCTGGTACATAGCGCGCCTGGTATTAACGCAAGGCATGCAAGTTTTTTAAACATATCCCCTCCACTTTATTTCGTATTACATATCAATAGTTTTGCATCGACACCTGTTCCCGCAGCACCGCTTGTCTCGCCGCTCAGAACTGCTCGATTGGAAGGCTCGACCCGCCCGATGCGCCGCTGCGGATCGCCTTCAGGAGCGCATTCGCTTTGGGCAAGATCTTGTCGGTGTAGAAGCGTGCAGTGGCGAGCTTGGTGCGATGAAAGTCCGGGTCCTCATTCGCTGCGTTTTTTCCCGACGCAATGAGCGCTGCGCGTCCCATCTGCCAGCCACCGCACACATAGCCGGTGAGCATCAGGTAGTCGACGGAACTGGCAAGCGCGGCATCGGGCTGTGTCGCCAGGGCCTGCAGCATCCAGGCGGTGGCGTCTTCAAGCGCCTGCACGCCGTCCGCGAGCGCCGCGCCCACGGACGCCACTAGCGTATCCGTGCTGCGCGTGAGTTCCAGCGCGGCCTCACGTATCTCCGCAATCAGGTCGGCCATCCCCGCGCCTTTGTCTGAAGCGAGCTTGCGACCGGCAAGGTCCGCCGCCTGAATGCCTGTGGTGCCCTCGTAGATCGGCGCAATCCGTGCGTCACGCAGGAACTGGCATGCGCCCGTCTCTTCGATGTAACCCATCCCGCCGTGCACCTGCACGCCCGTCGACGCGATCTCGACGCCCAGCTCCGTGCACCATGCCTTCAACACGGGAATCAGAAGATCGACACGCACCTGGCGACGTGCGCGTTCACCGGCGTCCGGATCACGGTGCGCGCGGTCCATGTCCGCGGCCATCACATACGCGAAGGCACGCATGGCTTCGATCTGGGATTTCATCGTCATCAACATGCGCCGCACATCCGGGTGATGGATGATCGCCACGGCGCCTCCCGATTTGCTGGACGCGAGCCGTCCCTGGACACGTTCCTTCGCGTATTCGCGTGCCTGCTGATAAGCACGCTCCGCGATCGCGAGTCCCTGGATACCCACCTTCTGGCGCGCCTCGTTCATCATCGTGAACATATGCGCGAGGCCTTTGTTCTCCTGCCCCACCAGATAGCCGATCGCCTCGCCCTGATCGCCGAAGCTCATCACGCAGGTCGGACTCGCGTGAATGCCGAGTTTGTGTTCGAGAGACACGCAGTGCACGTCGTTGCGCGAGCCCGGCGACCCATCGGCATTGAGGAGGAATTTCGGCACGAGGAACAGCGAGATGCCGCGCACGCCTTCCGGCGCGTCGGGCGTGCGCGCCAGCACGAGGTGAATCACGTTATCCGTCATGTCGTGATCGCCCCACGTGATGAAAATCTTCTGGCCGGAGATGCGATAGTGATCCCCGTCAGGTACGGCCTTGGTGCGCACGGCGGCGAGGTCCGAACCGGCTTGCGGCTCGGTCAGGTTCATCGTGCCGGTCCACTCGCCGCTGACCATCTTCGGCAGATAGCGTGCTTTCAACTCATCAGAACCGTGTTGCCGCAACGCCTCGGTGGCGCCGGCGGTCAACAGCGGACACAGCGCGAACGCCATGTTGGACGAGTTCCACATTTCCACGGTCGCCGCCTGCAGAAGTTCGGGCAGGCCCTGGCCACCGAACTCCGGGTCGCCGCTCAGGCCGCTCCAACCTCCCGCGACGAACTGCCCGTAGGCAGCCGGGAAACCGTCGGCGGCCACCACGCCATCAGGCGTCAGCCGCGCGCCCTGTTCGTCGCCTGGCTTGTTGAGCGGCGCAAGCACTTCGGTCGCGAGCCTTGCGGCCTCTTCGAGTACCGCCTCGGCGAGTTCCGGAGTCGCCTCCTCGTAGCCCGGCAGCGAAGACAACTCGCCGAGCTCCGCCAGTTCCGTCATCACGAAACGCATGTCGCGCAGCGGCGCAATATAAGTGCTCATCATGTGCTCCTGCATCAATCCTGTTGTAATTTGTCCAGTCCGCGGGACAACTCCGGCAACACCTTGAACAGGTCGCCCACGATCCAGTAATCGGCGACCTGAAAGATCGGTGCCTCCTCGTCCTTATTGATCGCGACGATCACCTTCGAGTCCTTCATCCCGGCCAGATGCTGGATCGCGCCGGAGATGCCGACCGCGATATACAACTGCGGGGCGATGACCTTGCCGGTCTGGCCCACCTGATAATCGTTGGGCGCGAAGCCGGCATCGACCGCCGCGCGCGATGCGCCGACCGCCGCGTTGAGCTTGTTGGCAATGTCATCGATGAGCGCGAAGTTTTCGCCGGAACCCATGCCGCGGCCGCCGGAGATCACGCGTTGCGCGGACGTCAGCTCCGGGCGTTCCGAGCGGGTGAGCTGATGACTCACGAAGCGCGAGCCCGGCACTTCAGCCGCAGGCTCCAACGCGTCGATCGCGGCGGTGCCCCCTTCGGCGGGCGCGGCCGCGAAGGCCGTCGTGCGAACGGTAATCACCTTGATCGGGTCGGCGCTTCGCACCTTTGCCAGCACGTTGCCCGCATAGATGGGGCGTACGAACGTATCGGCAGATTCGACGGCACTGATCTCTGAGATCTGCGCCACGTCGAGCAACGCGGCCACGCGCGGCATCACGTTCTTCGCGGTCGTGGTAGCGGATGCGATCACGTGGCTATAGTCAGACGCGATCTTCACGACGAGCGCCGCCAGATTCTCGGCCAGCGCATGGCCGTAATGCACGGCGTCGGCGTAACGAACCCGCGTGACGCCGGCAATACGGGCCGCCTGTTCGGCGACTACTGCGCTTTGCGAGCCGGCCACGAGTACATGAATATCGTCGCCGAGTCGGGCGGCGGCGGTAACGGCATTCAGGGTCGCTGTCTTGAGCGCCTGATTGTCGTGCTCAGCAATAACGAGTACGGGCATTTTTTCTCCCCTTGTGGGTTAGATGACGTGGGCGACGTTATGCAGCTTGTCGATCAGTTCGGCTGCATCGGCGACGCGAATGCCTGCCTCGCGTTTGGCGGGCTCCGCGAGCCCGAGCGTAGTGAGCCGCGGCTTGACATCGACGCCGAGCGCGTCCGGCGTCACCACATCGAGCGGCTTTTTCTTCGCCTTCATGATGTTGGGCAACGTGGCGTAGCGCGGCGTGTTCAAGCGCAGATCGGCGGTAATAACCGCCGGCAGATCGACTTCGATCGTTTCGAGGCCGCCGTCGATCTCACGCGTGACCGTGGCCTTGCCCGCTTCGATCGCGACCTTCGAGGCGAATGTCGCCTGCGGCCAGCCGAGCAGCGCCGCGAGCATCTGGCCGACCTGGTTCGAGTCATCGTCGATCGCCTGCTTGCCGAGCAGCACCAGTTGCGGTTGCTCCTTATCCACTAGCGCCTTCAGCAACTTCGCGACCGCTAGCGGCTGCAACTCCACATCCGTGTCGACCAGGATGGCGCGGTCGGCGCCCGTTGCCAGCGCGGTGCGCAGCGTTTCCTGGCAAGCCTGTACGCCGCACGAAACCGCGATCACCTCGCTCACCACGCCGGCTTCCTTGAGGCGCACGGCCTCTTCAACGCTGATCTCGTCGAATGGGTTCATCGAGAGCTTCACGTTGGCGATGTCGACAGCGCTGCCGTCGGCCTTTACGCGGACCCTCACATTCGCGTCGACGACGCGTTTGACAGGAACAAGTACTTTCATTGCCTACTCCATTTGAAAATTGCTTAGGGGTTGCCGCGCACCGTCACGGCGCCTCGGCGAACACGCTGTTGCGATGGCCGTCGAACATGTCGACCAGATAGCGTTCAAGCGGTTTTTCCGACGCTGTCTTCGGTATCTCGGTCACCACCTGCAACCAGGTGACGGCCGAACTTGCTTCCAGCTTCGCGCGGCATGCGCGGAATATCTGCTGCGGGTCGAAACGGGCCGCGTCCTTGGGCACTACCGCCGCGACCACGTCCTTCTCGCCGGGCGCGCCCGACGCGGCCTTCACGCCGTACACGTAGACGTCTTCGACCAGACCGGATTCGGCGATCACTTTCTCGATCGGCGCCGGATTGATGAACTCGCCGTTGTGGCGAATGCCGCCGCCTTTGCGGTATTCGAAGAAGAGCCAACCGTTCTCGTCTTCGCGCACGACGTCGCCCATATACAGCCAGCCGTCCCTGCACTTCTTCGCCGACGCTTCCGGATTGCCGAAGTATTCGACCTTGAACGGCGAGCCATCCGCCGGACGGAACAGCAGCTCGCCAGGCACGCCGGGCGCGCAGTCGTTGCCGTCGTCGTCGACAATGCGGTGCCTGAGAATCGGCGCCGGCTTGCCGATACTGCCCACCGGGCCGATCCCTAGCGGCTTGACCGTGATCCCGCCTTCCGCCGCGCCGTAGAACTCGACGATCTGCACGCCGAAGCGCTGCTCGAAGGCCTTCCAGATCGCCGCGGGCATTCCTGCGGATATCACGAAGCGCACGGGGTTGTCCGCATCATCGGGCTTGTTCGGTTCGCTGTAGACCGCCGTAGTCATGCCACCGAGCAGCGTGAACGTCGTACAGCGGTAATTGCGGGTGATCTCCCACAGACGAGACTTCGTAAAGCGGCGCGACAGCACGGCGCGCATGCCGGCCGTGAGCGAGGCGCCCAGCGTCACGATCTGCGCGTTGGCATGCGTGAGCGACAGTCCCGAATACGGCCGGTCGCCGGGCACGTAGCCAAACAGCGCCGACACCGCCGCCGAGGTGCTGCAATAGCGGCGATGTGTCATGACGATGCCTTTCGGATCGCCCGTGGTGCCGGACGTGAAAATCAACTGCATCGCGCTGTCGGGATCGCGGGCCACGACCGGCAATTCGGGCACCCGCTCCGGCAGCAACGCGCGGTACGACAACACGTCGGGGAAATCGGTGAGCGGCTTGGCGCCCTCGTCCGTTTCCAGGCCGATCACCCAGGACAGTTTGGGCAGCGAAGCGCGAACGGCAAGCAGGTTGTCGAGCGCATAGTCAGCGGCGATAACGCCGCGGCAACCCGGGCTGCCGAGCATAAAGGCCAGCTTCTCGCCTCGCGCGCGCGGATCGATTGGCACGAACACCGTGCCCGAAATCGACGCCGCGACCATCGCATCGATAAACTCCGCGTGATTGGCCATCAGCAGCGCGAAGTGCTCGCCGGGTTGCAAGCCCCGATCGATCAACACCTGCGCAAGCCGCTGGCCGTTCTCCCACAACTGCCGGTACGTGCGCGCCTCGTCGGGCCGCACGCCGGCGCCTTCGACGGTCAGCACGTCGAGATCCGGCATGGTCTCGACGCGGTTGGCGAGCAACGCTGCCAACGTGGTTTCGGGTGTGGTGCTCATGACGCCCTCTCTCCTTGCAGATGCGGATCGGTCTTGCGCGTGCGCGTTTTCACGTTGCGGCCTCAGCGTCCGAGGATCGTGATGCTGGCGACGGCCTCTTCCACGCCGCACAGTCCGCCGCCGTTCTCCGCAATCGCGATGCGCGCG
Organism: Paraburkholderia sediminicola; assembly: GCF_902859805.1. Lineage (GTDB taxonomy): Bacteria > Pseudomonadota > Gammaproteobacteria > Burkholderiales > Burkholderiaceae > Paraburkholderia > Paraburkholderia sediminicola. The sequence goes on from NZ_CADIKC010000008.1 coordinate 162,811, forward strand.
CCCTCGACCTGGCGAGCGCCTGTCTCACCGCGTAACTGGGTCACCAGTTCATAAATCTGGCCGAGTCCTGTCGCACCGATCGGATGCCCCTTCGATTCCAGGCCGCCCGACGGATTGATCGGAATCCGCCCGCCTATCGTCGTCTCGCCTCGTTCCGCGGCCACCCCGCCCATGCCCGGCGCGCACAGTCCGAGCACTTCGGACTGGATGATTTCGCCGATCGCCGTCGCGTCATGCACCTCGGCGACCGAGACATCCTGCGGCGCGACGCCAGCCTGCTCGTAAGCCTTCAAGGAGCCAAGCCGTACCAGATGCCGGTCGAGCGCCGTGGCCGGCCGGTCGCTGCCCGTTTGCAGCACGGACGCCAGCACACGAATGGCGCGCGAGCGCCGCCCGCCTAACCGCGCGAGGCCGGCCTCGCTGCACACGATCGCCGCGGCCGCGCCATCGCTGACGGGCGAACACATCGGGAGGGTGAGCGGATAGGTAATCGGCGGAGCCCCGAGAATCTCGTCGATCGAATAAGCCTGGCGGTACTGTGCGAGCGGGTTGTGAACCGAATGTCCGTGGTTCTTGGCCGACACGGCGGCGAACTGCCGCTGCGTCGTGCCGTATTCGCGCATGTGCATCCGGCCCATCGACGCGTAGATATCCATGAACACGCTGTACGGTTTCGTCGAGACGCTGCCCTCGGGCGGCTCGATGCCCTCGCCCATCTCGAGCAGCCGGCGCTTGCCGTTCCCGGTGTCATGCACGTCCCATGCACCGTCGAAGGCGCTGAAGGTACGCGCCTTGTCCGTGGAGAACATCTTCTCGGCGCCCACCGCGAGCACGATGTCGGCAGCGCCGGCTTTCACGTAGTTCACGGCGAGGTGAAACGCGGTGCTGGCGCTCGCGCAGGCGTTCTCGACGTTGATCACCGCGACCTTGTCGATGCCCATCGCCCGTAGCGCAAGCTGGCCGCGAATCATGTGCTGGCCTTCCATGTGCCCCTGCGTGGAATTGCCGAAAAACGCGCCCTGCAACTGCGCCTTGTCACAGCCTGCGTCCGCGAGCGCGTCTTCGACTGCCGCGCGCGTGAGCTGCTTCATGCTGGTGTCCAGATGCTTGCCGAAGGGCGTCATGCCGACGCCCGCGATATACACTTCGTTACCCATATCGATTCTCCACCGCGAGGAGGCGCGCTACACGTCACAAACCACATGTCGCCAGCGCGAACCGTCCGATTCGTCGTCAAACGCTCTTTACTTCGTAGGCGAGGTAACCTTCCTCGGCCTGCGCGGCGACCAGGTTGCGCGCACCGAACGCTTTCGCCGGCGAAACGAAACCGACTGCGTTCAACTGCCCGCGCAATACACGGCGCGCCGCCTCCGCACCCAGCACACCGGTTTGCGCATAGGGCGAATTGCCACGCAGAATCACGCTGACGGAATTCGTATTGCCGCGCCCCTGGCACGACAACGTGCAGCGATTCACGTCCGGGTTTTCGCGCGGGGGCTCGACCTGCGTCACGGCCTTGCCCCACTCATTGGTCACCTCTTCCTGTTTGGCGGGATCGAGATGGCGACACTCTTCCTCGAATTTCTTCAGCAGGCCGACCACCGCGAGAAAGCGCTCCTGATTTCTGAACGACACGAGCGTCTGGCAATTGCGTACGCGTGGATCGTCCTGGTACCAGACCGGCTCGCCGCCGCCGCTCCATGGCAACGCATTCAGCAACATGTGTTCGCCCGGCACGTGAACCTGATACGGCGTGGCCCAAGGCCACTGCACCAGTTGCTTGTTGCGCAGGTAGAACTGCGGCTGCGTGCACATCCGCAGAAACGACATCGTCGAGGCCACGCTCACTTCCGAGTCGCCGAGATAGAGCACGTCGAGCGTGTCGATGCCCGGGGTTTCCAGCGCGATCTCTGCTGCGAGATTGCCTTCGGCCCACATGTATGAATTGCCGGGGCACAGCGCCAGACCCCGGGCCGCGAAGGACTCGCCATACGTGCGCTTCAACAGCGACATCCAGTCGGTTTCGCCGGTGGTGTCGAAGTAGTTGCAACCGGCCGCGAGGCTCGCCTCGACAACCGGGCGACCGAGCTGCATGAACGGCCCGACGATATTGATCACCACCTTCTTGCCCTTGAAGAATTCGGTGAGCGCGTCTGTCTCGTGCTGAACCGCCACGCACTGATAGTCGTGTCCGGCGAGTTCCGGCACCTTCGCAAGTTCTTCTTCCAGCCGTTCCTTGCTGCGCCCGGCGGCAATGAACGGAATGCCGCGCTCAGCGAGCTTCCATGCCGTGAGCTTGCCCGTGTAGCCGCTCGCTCCATAGAGGACCACTTCGTATATCGTTGCCATTTCGTCGTCTCCTTCAGGTTGTCATCAGATTGCGTGGACGCGCCGTGCCGTTCAAAGCAGCTCGGGGTCGATCAGGTAGTAGCCACCCTTGATCGCCAGCACTTCGTTGCAGCCGTCCTCGATCATTGACGCGCGTGCATCGCGCCAGATCTTTTCGATCGGATACTCGCGTGTGAGCCCGTTGCCGCAGAAGATCTGCAGCGCGTCGTTGGCGACTTCGAACGCGGTCTGGGTCGCGGTGACCTTCGCCGTCATTGCCGCGTGCAGCGAAGGCTGCGCCGCGGTGAAGTTGTAGTGCACGACACGTTGGGCAAGTGCGCGGGAAGCCTCGACTTTGCGGAACATGTGAAAGAGGCGCGACGCGACCGACTGATGACGGATGATCGGCAAACCACCCTGCTTGCGCTCATGCGCGTATGCGAGCGCGAGCTCGAACGCCGCGCGCGCGGTACCGGTAAAAACGGTCGCCATGATCGCGTTGGCGAACGTGTGGATCGCGTAGACCGCGTCGATATACTGGTCGGGGCCAGCGAGGAGATGCTCCTTCGACAACCTGACGTTCTCAAAGAACAGTTCGCCCTGGTTGAGCGCGCGCTGGCCGATCTTGTCGAGCGGCTTGCCGCGCGAGACGCCTTTGGCATCGAGCGGCACGATCACCACCACGCCGCGTTTCGTGTCGGCACCGCTGCCGCTGTCCGCCGCGCAATAAAGAATGCACACGTCGGCGGCGATACCGTTCGACACCCACGCCGACTTCTGCCCGTTGATGATCACCTCGTCGCCGCGCAACGTCGCCACGCAGTTAGGCCGTCCGTACGTACCCTGTGGATGAAACAGCATGCCGTTCACGTCGAGCATGTCGGAGCCGTGATCGGGTTCCGTGATGGCCCAGCAGCCGAGCTTCTCGTCCGGTGCGAGCGCACGGCAAAACGCGTTGCCGGACATCGCGCTCATCAGTGCGGGCAGCAGGCCTGCGCCGTACGTGATCGCGAGTCCCGCATCGCCCCAGCCGAGTTCTTCGAACAGGATGCTCATCGTCGTCGCCCGTTCGGCGGGTTCGAGTTCGAACAGCCCGTCGACGCCAAAGCCCAGCCCGACAAACTTTTCGCGAGCCTCCCAGTACGGCGAGCCCTTGGCGATCACCTCCTCGGGTGTCATGCGATCGAGCTTGACGCCGATCGGACGCATGACTTCTTCTGCGTAACGATGCACGCTCTGCTGGACCATCTGGTTCATCTCGGAGAGTCCGGGCTGCGCGCCGAGCGGACCGAGTTTGTGCGCTGCAATGTGATTCGTTGCGGTTGACATGTCTCCTCCTGCGAGGTGGTTGGGCGTATGATTTCTATGGAATCCATGGTGTCCCGGCGCGACGCTATGCAACATCCCCCTTACAGGGGAACGCGATTGCATGGAGGGGGAATGGCAGCCAGGGTCAACCCGAACGCCCGGAGCAACTAATGCACGTGATAGAAGCGCCGTCCCCCATCAGGCCGCCTCTCTTCCTCGCAACCAAGGTGTTTCCGCCGCGCCTGCCCGCCGGATTGATAGATCGCCCGCGCCTTCTCTCGCTCGCCGGAAAGGCGGAATACAAACGGCTCACGGTCATCAAGGCGCCCGCCGGTTTTGGCAAGACATCGCTGGCGCTCACGTGGCTCAACGGGCTGAATGCGAGCGGCGCCTATGTCGCGTGGCTCTCGCTCGACACGGAAGACGACGAGCCCGCGCGCTTCTTCCATCACCTGGCGCAGGCCTTGCGCAACGCCTGCACGAGCGTCGGCGTATCCGCGGTCAGCCTGACTACCGAGGCGTCACTCGTGCCGGCGCATTCAGTGGTATCGACGCTGATCAACGAACTCGTCGACGTCGACGACGAGGTCTATCTGTTCGTCGACGACTATCACCTGATCAGCCTGCCCGCCATTCACGACGCCATGTCGTACTTCATCGTGAACGCGCCGTCGAACGTGCATGTCGTGGTCTGCACGCGTACCGATCCGCCGCTGCCGCTCGCCAACCTGAGAGCGGGCAACGAGCTTCTGGAAATCGACGCGTCGACACTGCGTTTCAACTTCGACGAAACGCGCAGCTTTATCGAACACGAATGCCCAGGCGCGCTGCGCGCTGCCCGCGTCAAGTCGCTGTTCGCGAGTACCGAAGGCTGGGCTGCGGCACTGCGCATTTCGGCCTCGGTGCTGTCGCGTGACGAAGGCAAGCCGGATTGGGACGTGAGCGCGCCATCCGGCGCATCCCGGCCGTTCGCCGCTTACCTCGAAGACATGCTCAAGCGTTTGCCGGCCGAGATGGTCGAGTTCATGCAGCGCACCTCGATACTCGACCGCCTGACGGCGTCGCTATGCGAAGCAGTAACCGGCATGACGGCCGCACAAGGCATGCTGGATACGATCTCCGCACGCCAGTTGCTGCTCGAACCGCTCGATATCGACGGACGCTGGTTCCGCTATCACCACCTCATGGGCGAGTACCTGCATCGGCGGCTCGAAACCCAGCATCCCGATCAGGTGGTGGATCTGCATCGTCGTGCATGCCAGTGGTACGCCAAAGAGTCGCGTTGGACAGACGCCGTCAAGCACGCGATCGCCGCGGGCGATACGGAAGACGCCGTCTCCCTGATGGCTCACTGCGCGATGGCGCTCGTCACGAAGGGCGACCTGCTCACGCTGCTCGGCTGGCAACGGCAGTTCCCAGCGCATCTGATGCGCGGTCAGGTCACGATCACGCTCGCAATTGCCTGGGGGATGGCGCTGGCGATGCGTTTTGACGAAGCGCTCGCGATACTCGATGAGATCGAGCGCGACACAGGTACAGGTTCGAGCGACACCGTCGACAACATTCGCTGGGAGTGCCAGGCGATCCGCTCGGTCGTGGCCGCGCTACAGGACGATGCGCCGCGCGCGCTGACGATCGCACAGACGTGCCTTGAAGGATCGTCGATCGACAGTTGGACCACCAACGTCGTCTCCAACGTCGTGCGCTTCGCGCACTGGAAATCAGGCAATCTTCAAGCGCTATACGCGACACCGTGGATCCCCTATTCGCTCGAGGAAGACCAACGCAACGTGTTCGCTTCGGTCTACCGGTTATGCCTGCTCGGCCATGCCGAAATGCAGCAGATGCACTTCGCGCTCGCCGAGCGCTATTTCACCGAGTCGATCCAGCTCGCCGAACGCCATGCCGGCCCGAAATCCATCTCGGCCGCGTTGTGCGCGCCCATGATTGCGCAGATCTGGTACGAGCAGGGACGGCTCGACGAGGCGGAAGCCCTACTCGTCGATCTCATGCCGGTGATCGACCTGGCGGTCCTGCTCGATAGCACCTTGATCGCCTACCGCGTGCTGGTCCGGATTGCTATCGCGCGTTCCGATACCGAGCGGGCCTATGCGCTGCTCGATCAGGCGCAGACTCTCGGTTACGCACGCCGCTGGGACCGGCTGATTGCCGGCGTTCTTGTCGAGCGCGGGCGACTCTATCTGACCGAGGGTAGAGTGACTGAAGCGTCGGCATGTGTCGTTCAACTGGATCAGCTGGCAGGCGCCCATTCCTCCGCGGAGCATGCCGTCTCGCCGGAGATCGAAACTTACCGCGCGATCTCGGTCGCCTGGGTGGCGATGGCCCAGAACCGGACAGAGGAAGCCCTCGGGGCGTTGACATCCGCTTTGCAAAGCGTCGAAAGCCGGCACGGCGACTATCTCGCGCTGCGCTTGCGCACCGTGATCGCGCTCGTCTGGTTGCGTGCGAACAACCAGCCGCGCGCCGTCGAAATCTTTCGCGAGGTGCTGAGCGCCAATAGCGGCATCTACCGCTCGATTCTCGACCAGGGACCGGAAATCGGGCCGCTTCTGCAGGCCGTTCGCGACGATACACGTTCGACCCCGCAGACCAAGGAGATCGTCGCTTACATTGATCGGCTGCTGGACGGCTGGCGAGCGCTCTACGAGCCCGTCACACCCAGGCGCGATATGGAACGCGAGCCGTTGAGCGCACGGGAGCGCGGCATCGTCGAGCTGATTGCCCAGGGGCAGTCGAACAAGGAGATCGCGCGCACCCTGGGGATTGCGCCTGAAACCGTCAAGACTCATGTCAAGAACGTCTTCGTGAAACTGGATGTCGACAAGCGCGCACACGCGGTTGCGCGCGCGCAGGCACTGGGTCTGGTCGCGACCGGCTAGCGCACGCTTTAACGCATGACGACAAGCGTGGCAGCGTGAATCAGCACGCCGACCATACCGCCCACGAACGTGCCGTTGATCCGCACATACTGAAGGTCGCGGCCGATTTCCGCCTCGATCTTGCGGCTCACTTCATCCGCATTCCAGCCCTTTACGACCTCGGTGATCAGCACGGAGAGCTGGCGCCCGTAGCGCACGACGAGTTCGCGTGCAAGCGCGAGCCACCACGCGTTCAGTTTGTGTTGAACCGCGGGTTCACGGCTGATCCGCTTACCGAGCGAAGCCAGCATGCTCGTCATGGCATCGCGCACGGCCGATTGCTCGCTGCTGAGATCGGCGATCACACGCATACGCAAACGCTCCAGCAACACGCGATGGTGGTCCGCATGTCTGAAATATCGGATGCAGTCGCGCATAAGCGACTTGCCGAAACGTCGGTGTACAGCCGATGTTTGCAATTGCACGCTCAGATCCTCGAGGGCCTCATCGAACTGATGGCGCAGTTCGTGATCCGGATTCGCCGCCACTTCACGAAGGAGCGCAACGATGCCTTCGATAAATTTACTGACGATATACGTGTCAAGCTGCGCGGGTGTGTATCTCGAGGCCTCGCTGAACTTGGCCTTGATCATGCCGACGTTCGCCGTAAGCCATCTCTCCAGCACTTCGAGTCCGCGAACCAGCCACGGCTGATGCCGCTCGCTCTCAGTGAGTACTTTGATGACGTCACCGGCCACGCGGGATACATCGAGCGTACGCAACTGCGGTATCACCAAGCGGTCGAAAAACCACTGGGCATCCGCTTCGTCAATACCGTCGAGCAATCCTGCCACGGCATCCGCAACGATATCGGCCACTCCGCGGTTGTTCGCCGGCTGCTCCAGCCATCGGGCTAGCGCCTGTGCGGCATCGTGGCTGCTCAGCCTCTCGACGATGAGTTCCGGCGTCAGAAAATTTTCTTCGACGAACTTGCCGAGGCTCTCGGCAATGCGCTGCTGGTTTTGCGGAATGATCGCTGTATGTGGAATCCGCAGACCCAAAGGACGGCGGAACAACGCGACGACGGCGTACCAGTCCGCGATCGCGCCGACGGTGCCTGCCTCCGCAAACGCGCGCGGCCACGCAAGCCACGCATGGTCGGCTTGCCAGGCAACACACACCAGCAGCAACGCAATCATGCAGACGAGCAGGCACGTCGCTGTTCGCCGCATGCGCGTCAGGCCGCTTGCCTTGCGGTCTTCGTGCGCATTCGCAATAGCCGCCCGCTCGCCATCGCTACCGCGCGCGGAGAAACTCAACTCGCCCCCTGCCGGAGAAACCTGCGCACCACCGGCGCGACTTCACTCGCCCGCGAGATGAGAAACAGGTGACCGTCATCGATCACATAGAGCGTCGCATCGGGGATACGGGCTGCGAGAATCTTGGCGTTGGTGAGCGGCACGATCGGGTCGTCGTTGCCGTGCATGACCAGCGTTGTCTGGCGCAATGCGCCGAGCCACAGCAGACTGCTCCAGCCTGTAGCCGCCAGTAGTTGATAGAGGTAGCCGCGGCCACGCGGCGGCTGAATGTGCCGGCTATGCGCCTTCAGCAACGACGGATCGCGACGGTAAGCGCCCCCGTAGATATCCGCGCCCACCTGTTGCAGGTAGGTGGGATCGGTATAGCGGCGCGGCCCGAGCAGCTTCGACAAGACCGACAGTTTGCCCGGCACCATGATGACGCCGGGTGAGGTTGCCGCGAGAATCAGCCTGCGGCAGCGCCCCGGGTACAGATGCGCGAACTGCTGCGCCAGCGCGCCGCCCCACGAAACGCCGAGCACATCGACGGCCCCTTCATGACCGAGCCGCGTCAGCAGCTTGTCCGCCAGCACGGACAACGTCGAAAAGCGGTACGGCACGACCGGTGCGGGCGAACCGCCGACGCCGGGAACGTCGAAGATGATGACGCTCACGTCTTCGAGCGCCGCGACGAACGGCTCCACCAGTTCAAGGTTGGCGCCGATGCCGTTGAAGATAAGGAGCGGCGGCGAAGCATCGCTGCCGCTCCAGGTTGCGACACGCAGTGTCTGACCGTCCAGATCGATCGTCTGGATTTCCATGCTGCAAAGAGACTCGGGGTTCGTGTGCATTTTTTGTTTCCGGATCATCTTCTGAAAGGACGCTTCATTCGACGCGTCGGCATGCCGCATGGGCGCTGTCGTATGACTTCTTCGGCATTACTTCTTCGGCTGAAGGAGCGTTTTCAGTTCCTCGACGTGCTCGGCGACGCGCTTGGTGACCACGGCGACGCTGTCAGCCTGCGCACGGTATGCGGTGTCTGCGAGTTCCTGCATGTCCACCAGCGCCTTGTTCAACGCCTGCTGCACCACTTCACCCGTGTTGGCCGCCGGTTGGCCGCCTGACTGGGCAACGCGGCTGACGAGCGACTGCACTTCAGTCAGCGTCGTGCGGAGAATCTCCGACTGCTTCTGAGCGAGCGACTGCACGCCTGCCAGCGCGGTCGTGTTGGCTTCGACGATCGCCTCGACGTCCTTGCGGCGCGACTCGAGGAGCGCGCCCACGTCGATGCCGGGCAGCTTGAACTGGCCAACGACCTTTTTATACTCGGCGAAAATGCTGTTGAAATTGGTTGAATCCATCATCAATACTCCATTGAAACTACGTTAAGAAAATGTTGACTACGGTGCGGTCAAAAGTGCGCTTAAAAAAAGTGCTGTCAATGAGGGCGCGGGTGCCTGTGCTTTGGTGCCTTATGCTTCCCTTATGCTTCCATGACATACGTTCCCGGCGCCTTCACGCTCGCGGGGTGCTGCTTGTTGCCTACTGTCGCCGGAGCGGCGCGCCGCTCGCCGGAATGATCCACGAGCCACGTGCGCCAGTCGGCCCACCACGAGTCCTTTTCAGCCTGGGCACTGGCAAGCCATGCGTCGGCGGTGGCGGGTAAATCGGCGTTGAGGAAGAACTTCGCTTTCGGATTGCCCGGCGGGTTGATCAGGCTCTGGATGTGACCGCTCGAACTCAGCACGAAGCGCGTCTTGCCGCCGAACGTGCGCGCCGTGTTGTACACGCCCTTCCACGGCGTGATGTGATCGGTCATGCCGGCGACGACGTATTTGTCGCACGCCACTTCCGAGAGATCGATCGGCGTGCCCAGCACCGTCAGCGCGTGAGGCTTGCTGAACAGATTGCCCGTGAAAATATCGAGCAGTTGCCCATGCATCGCCGCGGGCAGCCGGGTCGCGTCGTTGTTCCAGTACAGGATGTCGAAAGCGGGCGGCGCCTTGCCGAGCAGATAGTTATTGACCCAGTAGTTCCAGACGAGGTCGTTGGGTCGCATCCACGCAAACACACGGCCCATTTCTTCACCGGCGAGCACACCCTTCGATGTGCTGTTCTGCTTCGCGGCCGCGATGGCTTCCGGCGTTGCAAAGAGACCGAGCTGCGAATCAGCCGTGTTGTCCAGCACCGCCACCATCAGCGTGGCGGCATTGACGCTCGTGTCGCCCCGGCTTGCGAGGTGGCCGAGGAGCGCCGAAATCGTCATCGCACCCGAGCAGGCGCCGTGCAGGTTGACGTCGTCGCTGCCGGTAATGTCGCGCACGGCCGTGATCGCTTCGAGGAGCGCCGTCACATAGGTATCGAGGTCCCAGTGACTTTGCGCGGCGGTGGGATTGCGCCAGCTCACCATGAACACCTGGAACTCGCTCTTCACCAGAAAGTCGACGATGCTCTTGCCTTCGGAGAGGTCGAACACGTAGAACTTGTTGATCTGAGGCGGCACGATCAGCTGCGGGCGGGCATACACATGCTCGGTAGCCGGCGCGTACTGGATCAGCTCGAGCACCTCATTGCGAAAGACCACCGAGCCCGGCGACGTGGCGAGATTTTCGCCCACCTTGAACGCAGAGCGGTCGACTTGCGCGGGCATCCCCTGGTTCTGCAGCATGTCCGTCACGAGATTGCGCATGCCGCCAAGCAGGCTGGCGCCGCCCGAATCGATGATTTTCTTGAGTGCTGCGGGATTGCCGAGCAGCGTATTCGTCGGCGACAGCGCGTCGGTGAAGAGCGACAGCACAAACTGCGCGCGTTCCTTGCTCTTCGCGTCGAGCGCAGAGCGATCGACAAACCCGGTCAGCGCACTACGCCACGCTACGTAGGCTTGCAGCGTCATACGGTAGAGCGAATTGGTCTGCCACGCCGGGTCGGTGAAGCGCTTGTCGCCCTGCGGCGGCGTACTGTCCGCACTGCCGCCAAGCACGGCGATCAGGTCGCGGACGAGCGCCGCCTCCTGCTCCATGACCAGGGTGGGTTGCCGCAGCGCCTGGGCGCCGATCTGCTGCGCAGTCGCCATAATGTCTTGCGGCCGCAATCCGACGAACGGATTCGGTCCGAGCATGCCTTCCGCGGCAGACGCCGCAAGGTCGTTCGTCTGCTCGCTGCGTGCCTTGCTTTCGTCATTTGCCGCCATCTTGCTGCTCCTCAAACATCTCTATCCGTTTCGTCAACAGCGCTGCTTACGCTTGCGAGACCAGCATCGCCAATGTCTCGGCGATGAGCGCCGGCTTCTCCTCGCCCTCGATCTGCAGTTCGTTCATCGTCTTCACGATGATCCGGCCGCCACCCTTCTTTTCCACCGAAATCAGCGTGACGCGGTTTCGCACTCGCGCTCCCGCTTTCACCGGTGTCATGAAGCGCACCTTGTCCAGCCCGTAGTTCAACCCGGCTGATGCGTCCTCAGGAATGAGTCCGATCTCGATGGCGAGCGACGCCAGCAGCGACAGCGTCAGATAGCCGTGCGCGATCGTGCCGCCGAACGGGCTTTCGCGTTTCGAGCGCTCGGGATCCACGTGAATCCACTGCCTGTCGCCCGTGCATGCTGCGAAGGCGTCGATACGTGCCTGATCGACGAGAACCCAGTCCGACACACCCAGTTCGCGGCCAACGAAGTCGTCAATCGTGGCGACGCTATATCCTTTGATGCTCATCGTGTTTGCTCCTGGCGACGGGTCAGGCGAATTGCTCGCGCAACCACTTCTTGTTCATCTTGCCGACGCTGGTCTTCTGCAGCGCATCGACGAATTTGACGATCTGCGGCACCGCGTACTTCGAGATTCGTCCGGTTTTGGTGAAGCCCATGACGTGCGCCTTGACGTCGTCTTCGGTGACTGCGGCGCCCGGTTTGCGCACCACCAGTGCAACCGGCCGCTCGCCCCATTTCTCGTCCTTGATCCCGATCACCGCGACTTCCGAGACATCCGGGTGCAGTGAAATCAGGCTTTCGATTTCGAGCGAAGATATCCACTCTCCGCCCGATTTGATGACGTCCTTGATACGGTCCGTGATCTGGATGTTGCCGGTCGCGTCGATGTTCGCGATGTCCTGCGTATGCAGGTATCCGCCTGTCCAGAGTTGCCCGGACGCATCCGGATTGTTCAGGTAGCCCTGCGTCAGCCACGGCGCACGCGCAACGATCTCGCCGTAGGCCCGGCCGTCGTGCACGATGTCTTCCATGTCCTCATTGACGATGCGCAAGTCGACGAGCGGAACGGGGAAACCGGTCTTGCAGCGCAGGCGTACCTCTTCTTCGAGATCGAGCGGCTCGCTGTGCGGCGGAAGTTGCGCAAGGCTCAACACGGGACAGGTCTCGGACATGCCATAGCCGGTAAAGATGTCGATGCCGCGATCGAGCGCGGCGCGCGCGAGACCGTGCGGCAACGCGCCGCCGCCGATGATCACCTTCCATTTGCTGAAGTCCGCGTGCTTCGCGTCATCGCAGGAGAGCAGCATGTGCAGGATCGTGCTGACGCAGTGCGAAAACGTGACGCCTTCTTCGCGGATCAGTTGCACGAGACGATTCGGCACATAACGGCCCGGATAAACCTGCTTCACACCCATGACCGTCGCGATGTAGGGCATGCCCCACGCGTGCACATGGAACATCGGGGTGAGCGGCATATACACGTCGCCGCGATGAAAGCGCTGGCCCGATACCGGGCTCGACAGCGCCCCCATCAAGGTAATGGTGTGCAGGACCAGCTGGCGGTGCGAGAAATACACGCCCTTGGGCAAGCCGGTGGTCCCTGTCGTGTAGAAAGTGGTGGCCCGGGTGTTCTCGTCGAAGTCGGGAAAATCGTAGCTCGTCGCGCTCGCTTCAAGCATCGCCTCGTATTCCGTGGCGAAGCCAATGGTGTGCGCGGTCACGTCGCTGCCCGGCTCGTCGATCCACACGAAGGTGCGGACCGTTTCAAGCTGATCCTTGATCGCTTCGACCACGGGCAGAAAATCGGTGTGGACAAACAGCACCTCGGCGCCAGCGTGGTTGATCGTGTAGGCGATCTCCGCCTCCGACAACCTCACGTTGACCGTCTGAAGCACGGCGCCCATCATCGGCACCGCAAAATACGATTCCAGATAGCGGTGGCTGTCCCAGTCCATCACGGCCACGGTGCTGCCGTGCCGTACGCCGAGTTCGTGAAGGCCATTGGCGAGCCGCGCAATGCGTTCTCTGAGCGTGGTATAGGTCATCCGCAGCTGGCCGCGGTACACGATTTCCTGATCCGGTGCCTGAACGAACGGCGTGTGCAGCAGTTGCTTGATCAGCAGCGGATAGGCATAAGGGGATGGTGTCGATCCCTGCACGGCGTCCTGCATCTACGTCTCCTCAAGTCGAGAAATGGATCGGGCTGACACAGGTCAGTCGGTGCTTGTCGCGCACGGTGGCATCCCGAGTGAAGCCATCATCGGGTGTTTGCCAAGGGGGAGCCATCCCCCGAACAGGGGAACTGTCAGGAAGTGACCGCGGGGCAAGGGCCGCGACGCGGGAACGGCCATCGAATCAGGGCTACGGGGGGCCGCCAGGGTAAGCTGTGCCTTTCGCAAGTTTTCGCCAGTTCTCGCAAAAAGGGGCAAACCAGATGCGGCGTGTCGTCTTCAATCAGAAGGGTGGCGTGGGTAAATCGACCATCGTATGCAACCTGGCGGCGATCAGTGCCAGCGAGGGTTTGCGCACCCTGGTCATCGATCTCGATCCTCAGGGCAATTCCAGTCAATACCTTCTCGGCGAGCAGGCGAGCGGCCTCAAGCCCAGCGTGGCGGACTTCTTCGAAACGGCCCTGAGTTTCAGCTTCAAGCCCACACCGGTCTCGACCTTTATCCACCCCACGCCGTTCGAGAACCTCGATGTGATGCCCTCTCATCCGGAGCTTGACGCTTTGCACGGCAAGCTCGAGTCCCGCTACAAAATCTACAAGCTACGCGACGCGCTGAATGAACTGGACGATGCGTACGACGCGATTTATATCGACACACCACCGGCCCTGAATTTCTACACCCGCTCCGCATTGATTGCGGTCGAACGCTGCCTGATCCCGTTCGACTGCGACGATTTTTCTCGCCGCGCGCTCTATACGCTGCTCGACAACGTCAAGGAAATTCAGCAGGACCATAATTCCGATCTGGCAGTCGAAGGGATTGTGATCAACCAGTTCCAGCCTCGCGCGAGCCTGCCTGTCCAACTGGTTGAGGAACTGGTCAGCGAGGGCTTGCCGGTGCTGGAGTCACGACTGTCTTCTTCCGTGAGGATTCGCGAATCGCATCAGCACGCCAAGCCGATGGTTCACCTCGATCCGCGGCATAAGCTTGCGCTGGAATTCATGGCATTGCATCGCGAGCTGGCTGGATAGGAAGAGCGCAGCGTCCCGCAGGACGCTTGGGGCCTGTTCACGCTGATAACAGGCCCTAAAACATATGCCGCAAGCCAGCCATGATGCCTAGCTGGGTTGTGCCATATGCCGAGCTCAGCGCGTTGATGCCCTGGAACTGGGCGCCAACCATTCCGCCGCGGTACAGCGAATAGTCGACCTCCAGATAGGTATCCGTGCGTTTCGACCAGTTGTAGTCCGCGAGCAGCTGGAATTGCGTCGCGTTCCCGTCGGCCGCTTGCGTTTTTCCGGTCTGAATCGTGCGCCACACATTCGCAGAAAGGTGAATCACGTCCGCGACCTGCTGCGTCACCCCGCCAAAAAACATCTGACGGACACTGAACGTGTTGAATTTAAGCGCGGACAATTCCGGCGCGCTGAATGGCCCGTTAGGGAAATTGCCGACAAACCCGGCGTCCTGCCGGTTCCCGGCCCAGCCGGCTGTGAACGTCGTATTTTCGAACGTATAGGATCCACCGGCCGTCCAGGATTTGAGGTGCGCGGAAGTGTTCACGGCATCGCGCGAGTCGAGGTACGCCGCAGCGAGGCGCAATGGTTCGCCGGGCAAATAGAGAAGCGATGCCCCGATCTGACTTCCAGAACCAAATGCGCCTGCATTACCACCAAACGCATACGACACCTCGGCCGTCAGGTATTGCCAGCGCGCCGCATATTTGACCATGTTGCTTGTCCACACGCCCTGAGCCATCATGACTTCTGGCCGAAACTGGTAGAAGGTCGGGAGCCAGAGATTAGTCACGTACGCGCTCAGCACTGCGTCGGCTAGTGGGTTGATCTGACGCCCCATGGTCAACTTTCCGTAACGGCTCGACTGCACGCCAATGTAGGCCGTATTGAAGAACGGATAAGCGGGGTCGGTCGCTCCGGAATTCGGAAAGAATCGATTCTCAAGATCGAATATGACCTTCGTTCCTCCACCAATGTCTTCCACTCCCTTGAATCCGAAGTGGCTCTCGCTTGCGCCGCTGGCGAGACGAACGAGAGAATCGCCTTGCGAATCTGCATGAGTCGTGTAGCGAATTCCCGTATCGACGAGGCCGTAAAGCGTTACCGACGACTGCGCGGCTGCTGAGACAGCGTACAGCGTCGCAGTGGACATGATGGCAGCAACCACGCGAGCCTTGCATCGATGCCGCTCTTTCCCAAACAATCTCCTTACCTTCCTCATTGACGAACTCCAGTATTATTATGTCGCACTACGAATTTCATTAATCGAACTTGCAGCCCTTCAGGCAACAGATCAATCCAGCCGGCGGACTTCGGATTGTGCGTTTCGACTCCGCGCTTCCTCTTCCTGCAGCAGTCTCCACTGGATCTTTCCGCTCGCCGTACGAGGCAGGCTGGCGGCAAACTGAATAACACGCGGGACCTTGTAGGACGCCATGCGCTCGCGGGCCCACGACACAATTTCATCTTCTGTCACGTACTCGCCGTGCCGGAGCACGATGACCGCCTTGACCGACTCGCCGCGTCGCGGATCCTGAGTCGCAATGACACACGCTTCCTGTATGGCGGGATGCTCGAACAGCATGGCCTCGACTTCGGCCGGCCAGACTTTGTAGCCGGAGGCGTTGATCATGCGTTTGAGCCGGTCGACGATGAAGAAGTACCCGTCCCGATCTACATAGCCGAGATCTCCCGTGCGCAAGTAGCGCTTCCCGTCGATCAGAACGAATGCCTCCTGCGTGGCTTCCGGTGACTTCCAATACCCGTCGAACACTTGAGGCCCGCTGACGAGAATCTCGCCTGTTTCTCCTTCACCGAGGGGCTGGAGCGTCTCGGGATCGACAATGAGTGAATCGGTATTGAAGACCGGCACTCCCATGCACTGTTGCTTGCTGTGCTTCGGCGGATTGATGTGAGTCGCTGCCATCGTCTCGGTGAGGCCGTAGCCTTCCACATACGGAATGCCCCAACGCTTCTCTATCTGCCGCGCGACAGCCTGCGGCATCGCGGCACCGCCGCCGCTCAGGTACGCAATGGAGCTCAGGTCGAACCTGTTGATATCGGGCAGGTTCAGCAGGTCGATCAGCATCGTCGGAACCGTGACCCATGTGCTGACGCGGTGGCGTTCGATTACGTGCGCGGCGCATTTCGCGTCCCAGCGCGTCATGATCGCCATCGTCGCGCCGATGTATAGCGGCATGTTCATGCAGTTCTGCATGCCGGTGACGTGAAACAAGGGCACGGAGCACAGCATCACGCTCCCGTTCGCGAGACTCGGCCATTCAGCGCACGAGACCGTTGAATGCATCACGCTACGATGAGTGTGGATGCACCCCTTGGGGCGACCGGTCGTGCCGGACGTGTACGGAATGACCGCCAGATCTTCGGGCCCGGATTCGTGGCCGCGCGGAACACACGCACGTGAAAGCGCCTCATTCCAGCCGATTGGAGCAGCCTCGCCGTCTACAGAATCTGCATGAGGCTGCGCGCCGGACGATGTCAGAACGTCAGGCAGCGGCAGATCGGTCTCCTCACGAAGATAGTCGGCATAACGTGCAGAGATCACATAGTCCACGTGACGACCCGACAGCGGCCGTACGTGCTCCATGAGTTCAACGCCCACAAAGGCGACTCTAGCCCCGCTATCTTCAAGTATGTGTTGCAGCTCCGCCGTCCGGTTCATCGGATTGACGGGCACCACTACCGCATCCGCGCGCAACACCGCATAGAAAGCGATGACGAACTGCGGACTGTTCTGCATATACAGGACGACGCGCTCACCCCGGGCGATGCCGCAGTGCTGCTGCAGAAATCCGGCCATCGCATCGACTTCGCGCCGCAACTGCCCGTAGCTGACGGTGCTGCCGTAGTAAAGGATTGCGGCCTTTTCCGGATCGCGGTCCGAGGAGACTTCGAGATTCGTGTACAGCGATGTCTGCGGCGCGGACAGTTGCCGCGGCACGTCGACCCGCCGACGCGTTGATGTTGCCGTCATGTCTACTCCGGGCGTGAAAAACCAAATGCTCTGATAGGGCAAAGCGACTTGAAACCGGGTGCCGGCGTCACGCGAAAATCGCGAGCTCGCGACTCCACTGGCCGATTTCTTCGAGCGTCTCGGCGGTTTCCGGCAAGAATGGGAAGAGCGTGAAGACGTGAACCGAATCGATCACCATCTTCAACGTCACGTTCGCGCCGGCTGCCTTTGCCCGCTCCGCAAAACGAGTCGTGTCGCTTTCCAGTACTTCGCCCTCCACTGCCGAAAGAAACACCGGCGGAAGATCTGCGAGGTCCGCGAACAACGGCGACACCATTGGATCGGTCGGCTCGTGGCCCTGAAAGTACGACGCGACAAGATTGGAAAGCGTCTCGCGATTCGCGGCCGGGTCGTCGCCGGAATTCGCCATGACGGAGGGTCCGCCAAGCGTGAGGTCAGTGAGCGGGCAGATTGCAATGACGCCGCCCGGCAACGGCAGCCCCGCGCGACGCAACGCGGCAGCAAGCGCCAAAGCGAGGCCGCCCCCGGACGATTCACCGCTCAGAAACACTGTCGACGGATCGACACCCGCTGCAAGCAAGCCGCGATAGGCGCTGAATGCGTCATCGAATGCCGCCGGATACGGATGCTCGGGCGCGAGGCGATAGTCGACCGTGTAGCACGGACCGTTCAGCGCGCGTGAGAGACGGCTTGCGTATTCGACCGAACTTCTGGCCGTTCCCAGCACATAGCCGCCGCCGTGAAAGTGCAACACGGTCGCCTTGTGCCCTGCTCCCGCTGCAACCACGCGCAACGCGCTCACCCCGTGAAGATCGACGTCCGTCACTTCGGTGCTTGCCGGCGCGGGGAACTGCTCCAGAAGAAACCGTTCATAGGCTGCGCGCTGCCCCCGGTCGCCACGCGCAATGTCATCCGGCTTGAACACGCCCTTCCAGAGATCGAAAGCACGCTGGCTCTCGGGGCGCGCCATCCGCTTTCCTTCGCGTGCCGCGCTCAAACCTACGACCTCGCCCGGCGGCAGCTTGACGGCCTCGAGGATGTTGTGCCCCCACGCGAACGACCACGATGCCTCAGCGAGCGGATCGATGCGCGAGAGTCCCTTCAGGCGTCCGTTACGCTGACGCACACGCGCCTCGTCAGGTTCGTGTGCCCAATCGACGACAAAGCGCGCGCCCGCCTGAATCCGCGTCGTACGCGGCTGGCGGCGCCGTTCGTATTCCAGCAACGCGTCCTGAACGCCGGCGGGGCCATGGTTCCCGAGACAGGTGGCGAGGACCCAGGCGTCTTCGATTGCCTGGCAGGCGCCTTGCGCCAGGTACGGCACCATTGCATGCGCGGCGTCGCCGAGCAGCGCGATGCGTCCGGTACTCCAGTGCTCGATCGGGTCCCGGTGGTACATCCCCGTGATGAACGTTGAGTCCACCGCTTCCAGCAACTTCTGGACGGTCGGTTCGGACCCCTCGAACGAGCGCCGCAGTTGCGCCACGTCCCCGGACTGCGTCCACGACTCGCGGCTCACTTCGGTTGCTGGCACCGACGCAAGAATGCTGTAGAGGTCCTTGCGCACCCAGTACGAAACGATATTCCTGCCCACGCCGAACCAGTTGTTCCCCGCCACCGGCAACCTCAGGCCCGCGAGCCGGTCAGCAGGGATAAGCGAGCGCCACATCAGGATGTTGGCGAACTGCTTCTCTTCGGGTCCCCGAAGAGCCGTCCGAACGGCAGAGTGAATGCCATCCGCGCCGATCACGGCGTCGCCACGAATCACTTCGCCGTTTTGCAGCGTGACGTAAGCACCTTCGTCGTCCTGGGACACCGACGCAACCTCCGCTCCCAGCCGGATCACATTGGGCGGCACGGCTTTCGCGAGCAGGTCGATCAGGTCGGCGCGGTGGACGTTGTAAAGCAACGCGCCGTAGCGTGCCTCGGCTTCCTTGCCCAGAGGAGCCACGTACAGGAGACGCCCTGTCGACAATTCGAGGTAGTCAAAGCGCGCCGGCACGGTCGCGATGCTCGCCAGCGCCGGCTCGAGCCCCAGTTCCCGCAACACGATCGTGCCGTTCGCAGCGATCTGGACGCCCGCTCCGACCTCGGTCAATTGCGGGGCGCGCTCCAGTACAATCGGCTCGATACCGTGGCGCAGCAACGCCAGAGCGGTCGTGAGTCCACCAATGCCTCCTCCAACAACTATGACTTTCATGCTAAGTTTCTCCTGCCGAGTTAGTTATTGCAGTGTAGTTAATTAACCCGACACGGTAAAGTAATGACGACGCTAGGGAAAACCCTTCGCTCGGATGGAGCGGAGACACGAATTCGCTTAAAAGAGGAAGCTCAACGCCTGTTCGCGCTGCGCGGACTGGATGGGGTTTCTGTGCAGGACATCATTTCCGCCGCAGGACAACGCAACAGCGCCTCGCTGCGCTACTACTTCGGCAACAAACTTGAACTGGCACGTGAGCTGGTCGTCGACGGTGCGCGCCTGATCGACGAAGACCGTCAGGCTCGGCTCGACAGACTGGAGGCGGAGGAAGGGATAACCGTGCGCGCGGTATTAGGCGCGCTGCTCTTTCCGATGCTTGAATTGGCGGATCGCACGGGTCAGGCGACGTATATCCGCATGATCGCCAACTTGCAGTTGAACGACCGCGCGTTCTTGCGGGAAGCGCTGGAAAACAAGTGGAATCTGGGTTATCAGCGTTGCAACGCCCTGCTCAGGAAGCTGCTTGCCGATATTCCGCCGGCAATCGTCGATCACCGGCTGTCGCTCGTGGGCATCTACGGCAATGCCTCGCTGGCAGCGTGGGAAGCGAGCCGGGACAGTGGCGATTCGGGAGGGCTCTGGTCCCCGCAATACGCCGTATCGAACTTGATGGACAGCTTTGAAAGCATACTCACCGCAGAGCCGTCGGAAGAAACACGGTCGCTGCTGGGGGAAATTTGACGGCGAGTGCCATCGGCATTACTAAGCAATGCTATCCAGCATGTCCAGCAACGCATTTCCATCAACCGGTTTGCGGAAGAAACCTAATGCGCCTCTGCGCAGGTAATAGTCTTCCGTATGCTGGCTCGGCTTGCCCGTGATAATGATGACCGGCGTGGCTACGCCCGAATGAACCGTTCTATCGAGCACCTGAATGCCGTCAATGGGCCGCATTCCCAGATCGGTAATGACGCATACCAGACCCGCGTAGCCGTCGGCAAAAAAATCCAGAGCGGATTCGTAGGCCCGTGTTCCGTACCCGCCGGAGGCCAGCAGATTCGCCAGAGACGTCAGAACGCGTCGGTCATCATCAATCACGGCAACGGTTCGAGCCGGAGGCGTGGACATTTTTTTCTCCGGTCATCGGGTCCAACGCCGAATTGGCGTTGGGTCAGGCGCAGAAAGTGGTTATGGGCGATGTTTCGAGCTGCAGTTTTCCCGCCTGCCTGACCAGCGTGGCAAACGAATCCGCTCGCATCTTTCTCATGATGTGGCCGCGATGGACCTGCACCGTGTATTCGGTAATCCCAAGTACTGCTGCCGCCTGCTTGTTGAGCAGGCCGCTGGCGAGTAGCGGCAGGAGCTCCTGCTCGCGCGGCGTGAGCGTTTGATAAAGCGCATGAAGCATCGCCGCATCTTCCGCCTCCTTGCGAAGAACGTGCGCCCGCGCGAGCGCCGCAGCAACCACGCGCATCAACTCATCTTCATCGAGAGGCTTGGTGAGGAAGTCAACCGCCCCACCCTTCATGGCAAGGACCGTGGAAGGCACATCGCCCTTGCCGGTAATGAAAATGACGGGAATCTGCGAGTCCCTGACGAGTTTCTGAACTTCCAGCCCACTCATGCCAGGCATTCGCAAATCCAGAATCAGACATGAAATAACATTTTGGCGCGGTGTTTCGAGAAACTCCCTGCCGGAATCGAATGCGCGGGCATCTCTTCCGTTTGCGCGCAGCAACGAGGTGAGTGCTTCCCGCACGCGCCTGTCGTCGTCGACCACATACACCACCTCACTTGCGGATTTCATGCGCCCTCTCCGTTGCCTGGTGAAAACCCAGTCTGACGTCGGCACGGATGGTCCACGATAATGCCGCTGAATGTTGTTCTTACGTGGTCCTGCCGACAAAAAATTATAGTCGCCGGAATCGTTGCCCGGAAGAATTGGCAGCCGTGTTCGGCATTACATAAATATGTAATGTCACGGCCCGATGTGAAACGGTAGGCTTGGAAGGTTTCTGAATACAG
This sequence comes from Paraburkholderia sediminicola, assembly GCF_902859805.1. Classification (GTDB taxonomy): domain Bacteria; phylum Pseudomonadota; class Gammaproteobacteria; order Burkholderiales; family Burkholderiaceae; genus Paraburkholderia; species Paraburkholderia sediminicola. The sequence continues at coordinate 184,233 of NZ_CADIKC010000008.1, forward strand.
CGCGCTGCCGTCACGCCGCGATAACACCGCAGCCGATCACGCTAATTGCCGGACGCGGCTGACAATACCCTCGGCTACCGTCAACGTGAGCTTGCGTTCGATCTCTCTATCGGAAGGCTGAAGCTGAAGGTCACGCCGCGAGACACATTGCGCACGGCCCCAATCCGGCCCGCATGTGCTTCCACGATCGACTTGCAGATTGCCAAACCCATGCCCATACCTGTTTTCTTCGTGGTAAAGAACGGCTCGAAGATTTTCTCGAAGTTCACCTGCCCCGCACCGTGATCTTCCACCTCCACCACCACATTGCCGGCATCGCGGCGTGAGCGGATCACCAGCAGCCTCGGTCGCTCCTCCGTTGCCGCCAACGCTTCAATTGCATTGCGCACGAGGTTGACGATCACCTGCTGAATCTGAACCGCGTCGGCGCTGATCTTCGACACGTCCTCGCCGAGCACTGTCTCGAGCGAAACCGCGTTGTGCTGGATGTCGTCGGCCATCAGTGTGCATACCTGAAGAATCAGCTTGTTGACATCGAGATCGACCTTTTGCGGAGCCGTGTGCCTGAAAAGCGCGCGAATGCGGCTTACAACGTCTGCCGCGGCATTCGCGTCGCGCACAACCTGCTCAGCGGAGTATCGGGCTTCGTCGAGTCTGGGCGGCGTTGCAGCAAGCCATCGTACGCAGGCCTGCCCATGCGCCACGATGGCCTGGAGCGGCTGGTTGAGCTCGTGGGCAATCGAGGCAGAGAGTTCAGCCACAGCCGCGAGGCGCGATGCCTGCGCGAGCCTCTCCTGCGCGTCGCGCAAGGCCTTCGATAATTCCGCGCCGTCGTCGATGTCCACATCGAGGCCGAAGAACTTCATCACTTGCGCGCCCGCCCCTTCAGCACCACGAGACTCGCGAACCTGCTCGACGTCGAGCCTTGAGCGCAGGTCCGGCTCGGCCAATAACTGCTCGAGGAGCGCGACGAGATGATGCCGCACGCCTTCGGAACGGCGCGCGCCCTCCTCGATGGCAACGGCGAGCTCCGCCCAACGCGGCTGGCGGTATGGCTCACCCAGATAGGCCCGCACAATGGTCTGCGCAATGAAATCGAAGTGGTCCAGCAGATACAGCGAGACGTCAGTCAGAAGTTCTTTGGCAATCCGCTCGTCCAACTCGCCGAGTGCGATGTAGGTGCGCCAGATTTCCCGCAACCCCAGGCGCAATGCCTGCAGATGGCTCTGCAGCGGCACGCGTTGATGCTCACGTCGCTGGATGATTTCCCGAAACACGTCCATGTCCTGCGCCGAAGGAAGTTCACCCGACAACAGCGTCTCGAACCAGACTTTGGCCGACAGCCCGACCGATTCGCGCACGTCCCGTTGCGCCGCCGGTGCGAGCATCCTGTATCCGTCCATCTGCGTCAGTATCGCCAGCGTGCGCTCGACAACATGCGTCAGATCGGCCGCGATCGACACGGTTTTTTCCCGCATGTAATCGCTGATTCGCGGAACATTGGCTAACACGGATAGATACCCATCAGGAACGGACGAACGATTTCGAAAGACAAGACACGCCGGAGCCACGGCTTATGGCCCGAGGCACGTTTCAATCTCAATCCGGTGCACGTATGGTCGCCTGGCGCGACGCTACCTGCCATCCCCCGGATTGGGGAGAGGCCCACCATCCCCCGACCCTGGGGAATCGCTTCAATAAATGGGAGGCGGCAAGCACACCCTCCAATAATTGGCCGGCTCAAAACAATGGCGACTGAAACATGCGCGTGAGCGGTTGAGCGTGCACGGAACCTCGGTCTCGCGGGTCGAGCCTGGCCGTATGCATGAAGCCATGCGACATGAATATGTAATGGTGCCTTCCGATGCGAAGTTTTAAATTGATCCCTTTTGATCTCATCTTTTTCCTGAACTGCCTGCCTCGCAGTTCAGGAAAAGGCCCCCATTCACAATGGTATGACCTATCGCCATTGCCTCGTACTCGACTCGCGTCACAACAGTGCGCGCAACCAGACCTCGCGGTACGACACGAAATAGCTGCCAACCCTCCCACTCACCCTGCAAGCTAGTGAGTTTTTTCGCTGGAAAATCCCGGTATTGATGTGAAAATGCGGAGTACCACTATCCAATACGTCGACGAATTCCGAGGTTGACATGCTTACCGTGTTGATACCACGCGTGTCCCGGGTTGCCGCCCTCAGCGTTGCCATAGCCGGCGCATCAACATTGGCAGGCCTGCTCGAGCCCGTCACGAGCTGCCTCGGCCCCGTACTGGTTGTTCTGGTCGCGCATTTCTTCGACCGCAGCCTTGGGCGCCTCGCCGCAGGTTTCGTCTCGCTTGGGATCGCCGGCACGATGCTGGTTGCCGGTTACCCTCCTCTGTCCTCCGGCTCGATCGGCCGTTGCGCCATCGCAATCGGCGCGGCATGGCTTTGTGCCGAACTAGTCTCCCGACGCCCCCGCCACACCGAACAGCCAGACTCAACGGCCCACTCGAAGGGTGATGATTTCGATCTCAAGGATCGCCAGGTGCCAACGGCAAGCGAGAGAGAAGCCAGAGAACTCCTCGACCGGCTACCAGGCCGTTTTGCAACGCGCACAGCGGAAGATTTCGACTTCATCAATCAGCAGATTCTCGAGGAATCGGGAACGACGCTTGAAGGCATGCAGAACCTCGGCTTTTTACGATTTATTCATCCCGATGACCGCGAGCGAATCAAGGAAGGCTATCTTCGCTCGATTCAGGAAAAGAGCACATTCGAAACAACCTACCGGTGGGCCGATCATGACAGCGACTATCGCTGGCGTCACTCGCGTTCCGTGCCTTATTTCAATGACGACGGAAGCGTCTACAAGTGGTACGCCGTCAACATCGACATCGATGATCTATGCAAGTCGAGAGAGTTGATCCGTGAACGGGAAGCGCAACTGAACTGGCTGACCGAAAATGTTCCCAGCCTGCTCTGGTGGACGGACGCTCATGGTCGCCTGGAATACGTGAACAAACGCGCTGAGGACTACACCGGCCTCGCGCTTGAAGACCTGAGAGCACGTGGCTGGCTTGAGCTGGTGCACCCGGACGACGCTGCATCAATCCTTGAGGTCTGGCAAGATTCCCTCGCCAGCGGGCGGCCTTACGACTCGGTCCATCGGCTCCGCGCGGCCGACAACACGTATCGCTGGTTTCAATGCAAAGGCACGCCCATGCGCGATGCCAACGGCGATATCGTGAACTGGTATGGACTGTCGACAGATATCCATGAGCGCCAGCTAGCTCAGGAAGTTCTTCGCACCGAAGAGCTCAATTTGCGAAGACTCGTCGATGTATTGCCCGCGATGATCTGGCGCGCCACACCCGAAGGCAAAGTCGACAGATGGAGCCAGCAGATGCTCGTCTTCATGGGAGCGACCGAAGAAGAATTCGACGGAGAAATGTTACTTCGCCGCATCCCTGAAGCAGACCGTCATCGTGTCCGCTCGCGCTGGCGGCAAGCCGTTGAGGAAGGTGTGTCGTACCAGGACACGTACCAGGTTGCAGGCGCCGATGGAACGCTGCGCTGGTATCTCGCTCGCGGCGAACCGTTTCGCGACGAAAACGGGCGGATCCTGCACTGGTTCGGCGTATGTACGGACATCGACGATCTCAAACAAGCGGAAGCCGTGCTCGAACAGCGGGAGCACCAGCTACACGAACTGATCGAGACCATTCCCGCCATGCTCTGGAGCAATGACCCACAAGGGGGGCTCACTTACATCAACCGGAAAATCGTCGAATTCGTTGGCCTGGATCTTTCGCAGCTCGCGGGCCCCGGCTATCAGAAAACCTGTCATCCCGACGACGTGGACGCCATGGTTCAGTCGTGGAAACGGTCGGTCGAGACCGGCGAACCGTACTGCCACGCTGCCCGGCTTCGCCGGAAAGACGGGACTTACCGGTGGCACCAGCATACGGGTGAAGCAATGAGGGACGCCGACGGCAACATTGTTCAATGGTATGGACTCAGTCTTGATATCGACGAACGCAAGCGTGCAGAAGACCGGCTCAGACACACCCAGGCTGAACTTGCCCGGGCAACCCAGATTGCCACGGTTGCAGAACTCTCCGCCTCCATCGCGCACGAGCTCAATCAGCCTCTCACGTCCGTTATCGCCAACGCACAGGCTTGCAACCGGTGGCTCGCGGCGTCGCCGCCCAATTTGCGCGAAGCCAGGACTTCAGCGGAAAGCGTCGTTCGGGATGCCCATTCCGCCGACGAGACGATGAAAAGCATCCGCGCGCTGTTCAAGAGCCAATCATTCCAGAAGCGCAAACGTAACGTGAAAGACATGGTTCTCGAATCCGTGCGGCTGCTACGGGAAGACGTAAGCTGGCATGCCGCCGACATCGACCTCGATTTACCTGATGGCCTGCCGCCAGTGTTCGTCGACCAGATACAGATCCAGCAAGTCCTGCTCAATCTGATCACGAACGGCATAGAGGCCACGGAAAATTCAGGGCGCGCACCCAGGATTCTCATTACTGCACGGGAGCTTCAGGACGGCGCCGTGCAGCTTGAGGTGGTCGATAACGGTTCAGGTATCGTGGGTGGCGACAGCATATTCGACGCATTCGTCACGACCAAGAGCAAGGGAATGGGCATCGGACTGGCAGTGTCCCGCTCTATTATCGAAGCCCATGAGGGTTATCTCATTGGCGCCAATAACCCGGGCTACGGATCGACCTTTAGCGTCGTTCTGCCAGCCCTGAGCGACGACGCGGCGTATCCGGACGTCGAGACCAGCGGAGCAGCCGGTATCTGAGCGGGGCATCGTGGCGCAGGACGAATAAGGGACGCCCTCCACAATCATGTAATAGCGGCCTGCCAGTCTGCTACCTATCATCCAGTCAAGGTCGAGGGTTAGCTCTAACCCCGGCCAATCATATAAGCCTGAGGGCAATCCACTGGTGCTGCATGACCAGAGATTGATCGCACACGGCATCTTTTCAGGCATTCGACGTCGCTGGCTGACCGGAATGCGCATGAAGGTCGTTTGACTATGACATGGAGCTTTCTGTTGCGTTTCAGCTCCATTGCAGACACTCATTTTTGTCTAACGAGAATCGAGGAACCGCATCATGCAAGCTCCCTTTGAAACAGACAGAACGTGGCAGTCAACCATGGCGCTCCTCTCGAATGAAAGCGAAATACAGGCACCGGTTGTGTCCACTTGTCTGCGTCGGCAGGGCGGCGAAAGCGACTTCCGCAAATGCGTTATCCGGGTGCTGGAGCGCAGCGGGCGGAGCTCGGCAACGGTCGCGTGGAGCGACGCGACGTCCTGCTGCTACGGCGAGCAGCATTGGCTGCGCTGCGTCGCGAAGAAAGCCGGCGTTTGCGCCCTGAGCGGCCAGGCCATTAAGAGAGGCCATGCCGTATATCGACCCAAGCGGGTTCAACCTACACCACTCAACATCGAAGCGATGATTCTGGCCACGGTCCTCGAAGCGGTCTCTCTGGAAGAAGGCTTCTGACGATTCAGATCCGGTCAATGCCTTGAGCGGGCCCGCCTCTGTCATCGGTCGCCATCCGAACTTCGCTTCGACGCGCACATTGTCCGCCTTGCGCGCCTCTCGCGCACATCGAATATGAATTGACTCGCGAGTCCCGTACCAGCTTCATGTAATAGCCGCCTCCAGGGCGGCCAACTACCATCAGAAAGTCGCATAACGAAGCAGGGTTTCCATCGTCCCCTTTCAAATGGACGACGCGCTCACGCAGGATGGATGCGTTTCTTTCGTCTCTTCTGACCGCATCCGATCGGCAGCAATTCTTAATCTATGGAGATGTGAAATGGCAACGATAGCTGCCGACTACATGGTTGGTGCACTGGTCAATGCGGGCGTAAAGCGTGTGTTCGGCGTGGTGGGAGATTCGCTGAATGGATTCACGGATTCTCTGCGCCGGGAAGGTTCAATCGAATGGGTTCACATGCGCCACGAGGAAAGCGCGGCTTTCGCCGCCGGCGCCGAAGCGCATCTCACGGGGCAACTCGCAGTCTGTTGCGGAAGCTGCGGCCCGGGGAACCTGCATCTGATCAACGGTTTGTTCGACTGCCAACGCAGCGGCGTTCCTGTGCTCGCTATCGCCGCGCATATTCCAAGTTCGGAAATCGGCATCGACTATTTTCAGTCGACTCATCCCGAAGTGCTCTTCAAGGAATGTAGTCACTACGTCGAACTCGTCACCCATCCCGACCAGTTGCCGCAAATTCTGAGCCGTGCGATCCGGACGGCCGTTGCACGTAAAGGTGTCGCTGTTGTCGTGATACCTGGCAATGTGGCGCTCGGGCCGCTCACAAAACCTGCGCCGAAATGGAGCGCACCGTCCGCTCCGATGATTCGCCCCGCAGACGCCGACATCGCAAAACTCGCCCTACTGTTGAACCAGTCGTCGCGCGTAACCTTGCTTTGTGGAGCGGGTTGCAAGGATTCGCACGCGGAAGTCGTAGAACTCGCCCGCAAGTTGCAGGCGCCAATCGTGCACTCGCTGCGAGGCAAGGAGTACATCGAATACGACAACCCGTTCGATGTGGGCATGACAGGCCTTGTCGGATTCTCCTCCGGATATTCCGCGATGAAGAGCTGCGACATGCTCCTGATGCTGGGTACCGACTTTCCTTATCGGCAGTTTTATCCGGAGGGCGTGACGATCGCGCAAGTCGATACACGGGCGGAAGCCCTCGGCAATCGATGCCCGATCGAGCTTGGCGTATTGGGAACGGTCAAGGATACGCTCACCGAACTGCTCCCCATGGTTCAGCAGAATACGGACAGCAGCTTCCTCAATCGCGCGCTCGACGACTATCGCAAGGCTCGCGCAAATCTGGATTCCCTGGCTGAGCCGGAAGCGGGCAGCAGCACCATTCATCCGCAATACGTGACCCGGCTCGTCAGCGAACTCGCCAACGAGGATGCCATCTTCTCCTGCGACGTCGGCACCCCCATCGCATGGACAGCCCGATATCTGAAGATGAACGGCAAACGGCGCCTGGTGGGTTCGTTCAATCATGGCTCGATGGCCAACTCGCTCCTCCATTCGATTGGCGCGCAAGCCGCTTTCAGGGACCGGCAGGTGATTTCGATGTCGGGCGACGGCGGCTTCACCATGATGATGGGTGAATTTCTCACGCTGATTCAGGCAGGCTTGCCGGTCAAAGTCGTCGTGCTCAACAACGGAACGCTGGGCTTCGTGGAAATGGAGATGAAGGCCAGTGGCTTCGTCGATACGGGATGCGATCTGAAAAATCCGAACTTCGCCGCGATGGCCAATGCGATCGGAATCAAAGGCATACGGGTCGAGCACCCGGCGGAGCTGGAAGGCGCGCTAAGCGAAGCATTCGCCCATCCGGGCCCGGCGCTCGTCGATGTAGTAAGCGCGCGTCAGGAGCTCGTGATGCCCCCCTCGACCAGCGCCGACCAGGCTTACCACTTTGGCTTGTTCATGCTTCGTGCCGTCATGGACGGTCGCGGTCAGCAGCTCATCGACCTCGCCAAGGTCAATCTGTTCCGGTAAGACAGTCCGCACGCGTGTAGGGACCGTTATCTACGCAATGGGAAGCGAACCATGTCCAGCAAAATCGCCGGCACTGTAGATGCTCCATCCGAGCGCGAGCCCATCCACATGGGGTTCGTCATCGCCTGGCTTTTCTGTGCCGCGTTCTACTTCATGCAGTACATGCTGCGCTCCGCGCCGGGCGTGATGGTGCCCGAGCTGAGTGCGGCATTCGCGCGTGATGCGCTGGGTGTGGGCGCACTCGTCGGCCTGTACTACTACACCTATGCGCTGTTCTCGATTCTTTGCGGCGCGCTGCTCGACCGGCTCGGCGGCAAGGCGGTCATTCCGGCCGGCATCGTTCTCGTGGCTGCGGGGGCGGTGCTGTTTGGCCTCGGCAGCGTAGAGGCCGCGCAGGTCGGGCGCCTGCTGCAAGGCGCGGGGTCGGCGTGCGGCTTTATCGGCGCGGTGTATCTCGCCACGCACGGCTTTCCTCCACGCTCGCTTGCGACGGCGGTAGGGTTCACCCAATGCTTCGGCATGCTGGGCGGCTCCGCCGGTCAGTTCGCCGTTGCGCCGCTGATTCACGGCCTCATCACATGGCAGCAATTCTGGTGGCTGTCCGGCCTCGTGATCTTTGTGATCGCCGTACTGGTGCTATTCGTGACGCCGGCAGGCCATGACGACAGCCCGGCCAGCCAGGGCTCGTGGCTGAAGATGTTCGCGCCGTACAAGCAGGTGCTCACGAATCCGCAGTCCTACCTGTGCGGCTTCTGCGCCGGCCTGCTGTTCCTGCCGACCACGATTGGCGACATGATCTGGGGCATTCCATTCCTGCACAGCGGTCTCAACGTCAGCTATGGAGAGGCCGTCAATCGCGCGAGCATGGTGCCGCTCGGCTGGGTGATCGGCTGCCCGTTGCTGGGCTACCTGGCCGACCGTCTGGGCCGCCGCAAGCCGGTATTGATCGGCGGTGCGCTGTTGATGCTGGTGTCGGCCACCGGCATTTTCTATCTGCCGGCCGGCGTGGCGCCGCCTTACGTGCTCGGCCTGTTGCTCGGCATCGGCTCGGGTGCGGCGATGCTGCCCTACACGGTGATCAAGGAAGTCAACCCCGACAACGTGAAAGGCAGCGCCAGCGGCGCGATCAATTTCCTGGTGTTCACGTTCAGCGCGTTGCTCACGCCCGTGTACGGCAAACTGCTCGCCCATCATGCGAACGGCGGCACAATGGACCTGTCCACATTCCGGGACGCCGGTACGTGGCTGCTCGGTGGCATCGTGCTGGCCATGGTGCTCGCTATATTCATACGCGAGACCGGACCGCGTGGACGCGCGAACGCGTGAAGACGCGCCAGGTTCTTCAGCAAGCTCGAGCCTTGAAGCTGGCGCTATCCGTTACACCGACGGCGTCAGGTAAGGATTGTCCTTGCCCGGCGCATAGGGCTGCGTCTTGAGCTCCATCCGTGCAATGCTCTGCAGGTGGACCTCGTCCGGGCCATCCGCGAAGCGCAATGCACGGCCCCACGTCCAGCTATCGGCCAACGGCGTGTCGGGGCTCAGCCCCATCGCGCCGAACACCTGCATCGCCCGCTCGCAAACGGCGGTGTGAACAGTCGGCACGAGCGCCTTGATCATCGAGATCTCCTTGCGTGCGTCTTTCGCACCCACGTTGTCGATCATCCACGCGGCCTTGAGAACGAACAGCCTTGCCTGGTCGATTTCGATTCTGGACTTCGCGATCCACTCGGCGACTGTCCCATGTTCGAACAGCGTTTTGCCGAATGCCGTACGCGCCTGGGCCCGCTCCACCATCAATTCGAGCGCCAGTTCCGCGGCGCCGATCGAGCGCATGCAGTGATGAATCCGTCCCGGCCCAAGACGCGCCTGTGCCAGTGCAAAACCACTGCCCTCTTCACCGAGAAGATTCGATCGCGGCACGCGCACGTTTTTGAACTCGATCTCGCAGTGGCCTTCCGGCGCCACGTGATTGACCACCGGAATATTGCGGATCACCTTGACACCGGGTGTATCGCGGGGCACAAGAATCATGCTCTGCTGACTGTGGCTCGGCGCGTCCGGATCCGTTTTGCCCATCACGATGAAGATCTGGCAATTCGGATGGGCTGCATTCGTGATGAACCATTTGCGGCCATCGATGACATAGTCGTCCCCGTCACGACGAATCGACGTGGTGATATTGGTCGCGTCCGAAGAAGCCACCGCCGGCTCCGTCATCGCAAACGCCGAACGGATCTTGCCGTCGAGCAATGGCTTGAGCCACTTCTCGCGCTGAGCGGGCGTGGCAAACATATGGAGCAATTCCATATTGCCCGTATCCGGCGCATTGCAGTTGAACACCTCGGACGCCCACGACACCCGCCCCATGATCTCAGCGAGCGGTGCGTATTCGAGATTGGTCAGGCGGGTACCGGGCTCGTCATCGCGCAGATGCGGCAGGAACAGGTTCCAGAGACCCTCTTCACGCGCCTTGTCCTTCAAGGTCTCCATAAAGGAAACCGGATACTGACCGGCACTCACTTCATCGTGCCATTGCCGGATGCGCGGAACGATGTGCGTGTCCATGAACGCACGCACCTGGGTGCGCAGCGCTTCGACTTTCGGGCTGTATGCAAAGTCCATTTTTACTCTTCCATAATCTGATTAGTGTCGTCGAGGCATGGGTCAAACGCGCGGCCTATAGCGTGCCTCGACCCCATGACTAGATCGTCAGTCCACCGTCGACGACGATGCACTCTCCGTTGGTATAGCTCGCAGCGTCGGACACCAGGTACAGCACCGTACCCGCCATCTCACGCGGTTCCGCATGGCGTCGCAGCGGAATCTGCGACACCCAGCTCTCATATGTGGCCTGGTCTGCGAACAGCGCGCCCGCAAAGCGCGTTTTGGTCAATCCGGGGAGCAGCGCGTTCACGCGAATCCCCAACGGCCCGCACTCCTTCGCAAACGCTCGTGTCATGTTGACGACGGCGGCCTTGGTGATCGAGTAGATGCCCTGCCTGTCGCCAGGCTGCAATGCATTGACCGAAGCCGTGTTGACGATCGCGCCGCCGCCGTTCTCCCGCATCAGCTTGCCCGCCTCGACGGACATGAAGAAGTAACCGCGCAGATTGACTTCCACCGTCTTTTCGAAGGACGACAGATCGGTATCGAGAATGTGGCCAAAATACGGATTGGTCGCCGCGTTGTTGACGAGAATGTCCAGACGGCCATGCCGTGCCCGAATATGCTGGAAGATCGCCTGAATGTCCTCGAGACGCCCCACGTGGCACGGGTACGCTTCAGCTTTCCCGCCCGCCTCCTTGATCTCGTTTGCCACCGATTCGCAATCTTCCAGCTTGCGGCTCGACACAATCACGTGGGCGCCCTGCTCCGCGAGCAGTTTGGCGATCTCTTCGCCGATGCCCCGGCTCGCGCCCGTCACCAGCGCAATCTTTCCATTCAGGTCAAACAAATTAGTAGTCACGATCTGCATTCCTATTTCTACGTTCCATGTTTCCTGCCTGTCTTCAGATCAGGTCGATGCCCATCTTCGCAAGCGCTCCGGCCATCTCCCCCACTTGCCGCGCTTTTTCATTCGACGCGTTGCCGCTCAAGGCCCGCTTCTTCACGCCCTGTGCGATCGCGGCGAGCCGGAAGAAGCTGAACGCCAGGTAGAAGTTCCAGTTCTCAATCGAAGAAATGCCCCGGAGCGCGCAATATCGCTCGACGATCGAGGCCTCGTCGGGCACGCCCAACGCGCTTCGATCCAGGCCTGCAAGTCCCGCGATATGGCTGCCGGGCGGAAGCCGCAAACACATGCAGAAGTACGCGATGTCAGCCAGAGGATTGCCGAGCGTGGAGAGCTCCCAATCGAGAACGGCACGGACTTGAGGCGCATCACGCATGAAAATGATGTTGTCGATACGGAAGTCGCCGTGCACGAGCGAAGGCTTTCCCGTTTCTGCCGGACAGTGCGCAGGCAGCCACTCGATCAGCGACTCCATGGCCTCCAGGGTATCGGTCTGCGCGGCGCGATATTGCCTGGTCCAGACGTCGATCTGGCGCTCGAAATAGCTCCCCGGGCGGCCGTAGTCGGACAATCCGGCTTCGTCGATATCCACGTCGTGAAGAGCGGCCATCGTGCCGATCAGTGCATCGTAGATCGCGCCACGCTCCTCGACTGGCACATCGGGCAGCGCCGGGTTCCAGAAGATTCGCCCGTCTTCGTAGCTCATGACGTAAAACAGGCTACCGATAACCTCGCGGTCCTCACACAGGTGATACGCGCGGGCGACAGGAACCGGTGTCCGGCCGAGCGCCGATATCACGCGGAACTCACGATCAACCGCATGAGCCGCCTTGAGCAAGTCGCCGGGAGGTTGACGCCTCAGTACATAGCTTCCGCTTTGCGCCTTCAGAAGAAACGTCGGATTGGATTGGCCGCCGGGGAATTTCTCGACAGACATCGGCCCTTGGAAGCCGGGCACGTGCGCCGTCAGATAACGTGTGAGATCTTCGACGTCGAATTGGAAGCTGGGGTGGTTCATCTAGCAGGAATCCGGATTGAGGTCAGCCGTAGGTGACAAATTCACGCCTCTCGGCATGTTCGAGATGCGGCACGGAATTGAAGCTGACGAGCGACATCGCGTCGTCGTTGAAGACATATTGGCAAACGCTGCTGTTTCGAATCTGCAGGTTCAGTGCAATCGCGGTCGCGGCGGGCGCCTGCAGAACCTGCTGGGCGGTGACCGCGATCGGGCCACCCGAGCTCACCACCAGAACGCGCCTGCCGCCAGCCCGCTGGATATCGCTGCGCGCACGCTGGACACGCGTCTGGAATTGCTGCCATGTCTCTGGAACAGCGCCAGGCAAGCGGTCGTCGGCCCAGAGTTGCAGCACGTGCCGGAGCCCTTTGTAGAAGTCCTTTTTTGAACGGGTGGCGGACAAACCTGACGGCAAGCCCTCATCGCCCAAGGCCGCGAACAATGCCTCGAAGTCGTATTCGTTCAAACCCGCGTCTTGCGTGAGCTCGATTTGCGGGCCGCCCATGGCGGCGAGAATAGCGTCGGCGGTTTGCCGATGCCGCTGCATCGTGCCGATGACAACGCGATCGAACCGCAAATCCGCCTGCGCGAAGTACTCGCCGAGCCAACCTGATTGGGTACGACCGGAGGGTGATAGCTCGTCATAGTTGTCAGCGCCGAAAGACGCCTGACCATGCCGTACAAGATAGAGTTCTGCCATGCCATCCTCGCTTCAACATGGCTAGCAGAATACCCAGCGCCGCATCATTCAGGAAATTTATTGTTGTGATAGTCGGCTATAGATTTTCGTGACACCTGGCGTGGGTGTCCCGTATGTCCTGTATCCCCGCATACCGCTCTACTGGTTCATTTCCAGCATAAGCCGGCCAACCTGCTCGCGCAGCCAACGATGAGCCGGGTCCCCCGTCACGCTTCGATGCCAGTAGCCATGAGACTGAAGATCCGGCAGATCGAACGGCAGCGCCAGGATTCGCGCGTCGTAGCGCTTGAGGAGCACAAGGGGGGCCGTGAGCACGAGATCGGTTCGCATCGCGATCAACGGGGCGACCAGATAGTGTTGAACCCGCGTCTGAATCGATCGCCTGACGCCCAGCCTGGTCAGTTCCGCATCGACGAGACCCGATCCCTGGGGGCGGCTGGATACGTGAATATGACCGAAGCTGAGGTAGTCGTCGATCGTCAGCTTCTTCTTGGTAAACGGATGGTCGCGACGCAGCATGCATGCATAGCGGTCGCGGCCCAGCGGCTCCTGCTCGAGGTAAGGATCGTCAATCAGCGGCGCGTCGATCGCGAGATTGACCGCACCGCTGGCTAGCGCTTCCGGAACCTCTTTACGCGTCGTGAAGTAGCTCTCGATACGAATGCCGGGCGCCAGTCGCTGCAGCACCTCTTCAAGCGCAGGCAGTAGAAGCGCCTCCGTCAGGTCGGTCATGCTGAGCCGGAATGTACGCTCGGACGAGGCGGGGTCGAACCGTCCGCCGACATGCGTACTCGAGTCGAGCAGCTGCAGCGCCTCACGAACCTGGCCAATGATGTTTTCCGAAACGGGCGTCGGCATCATGCCGGCCGACGTGCTCACAAACAGCTGATCGTCGAATGTTTTGCGCATCCGTGCCAACGCATTGCTGACAGCAGGCTGAGTGATGAACAGCATTTCCGCTGCACGCGTCAGGTTTCGTGTTCGGTAGACGGCTTCGAAGACAACGAAGAGATTCAGATCAACCTTTGACAGACGCATTTTCAAATTCCCCGACGCCACTCGAACTGTGTTTTCGACTCCTCCTGTTCACGCGCACTTGTCGGCGCAAGACGACGATCGGCGTGGTATCACGGAGCAACCCCGGCGAGTCTACTCCTGCCAGTGCGAGACAGCCAAACAGGGACATGAGGATGCTTCGCGCGCACCGATCCTTAGGCTCCGCGCGATCGTAAAGGCGGCGATCGATTCATCCACCGCCGCCCCTACCCCAGCACGTCCTATAGATTCTCGCGAATCATCGCGAACACATCGGCGGACTGCCCCTGCAGCATGGCTTTCGCCGAATACAGAACCATTCCGTACGCGGAACCCCATTCGATCTTCGGCGGCATCACGAGCGTCATCGTGTCGACCTTGACGTTCAGAAGCGCGGGACCCGGTTCGTTCAACCATGCGATGACAGCCTCTTCGAGCTCATCGGCTTTCGACACCGTGCGCCCCCACAAACCGATCGCCTCAGCGACCTTACCGAAGTCCGGATTTTGCAGACCCGTATAAAGCGGAAGCATGCCTTCGGACTTCTGCTCGATGTCGATAAACCCCAGCTTGCCGTTGTCGAACACCACCACCTTGACGGGCAGCTTCTCCTGCACGACCGTCATGAGCTCACCGAACAGCATCGCGAGACCGCCGTCGCCAGACATCGAAATCACCTGGCGTCCAGGCTGGCACTTCTGCAGCCCCATTGACATCGGCAAGGCCGCCGCCATCGTGCCGTGAAGCAGACTCGAAAACACCCGGCGTTTTCCGTTGGTGTCGATATGGCGATAGAGCCAGACCGTGGGCGTGCCATCGTCGGCGCAGAAGAGCGCATCGCTCGCTGCGTAGCGGTTGATCAGCTCGGTCAGATAGATGGGAGGAATCGTTCCGCGGTTGGATGCAACGGCCTTCGACCGGTGGATTTCCACCGCGCGGGCATGCCGTTCGACGAGCTTGTCGCGGAACTCGGTCGACGTACGCGGTTTAAGGCGCGGCAGCAACGCCTCCATCGTCGACTTGATATCGCCAACCAGGCCTAACGTGACCGGATGCCGGCGGCCGAGATGATCGGGCGCCATGTCGATCTGAACGATTTTGGCCTTCTCCGGATAGAACTGCCGCCATGCGAAGTCGGCGCCCAGCAGCAGCAAGGTTTCGCATTCGGATACGGCCAGATAGCCTGCTTCGCCGCCGATAATGCCGGTCATGCCGACGTTGTACGGGTTGTCATGTTCCAGCGCGTCTTTTGCGCGGGACGTGTGCGCAATGGGCGCCTTGAGCCGCTCGGCAACCGCCATGATTTCGGCGTGCGCGCCACGGCATCCGGAGCCTCCGTAGATCGCGATCTTCTCGCCCGAATTGAGGATGTCAGCGACACGGTCAAGGTCCGCGTCACTCGGCCGAACCACCGGCACATTCGTGTGGACCGAATACGGGACGTTATCGCTGGCATCAGCATGGGCGATGTCGACCGGAACGATCAGTACGGCAACGCCACCCTTTGCAATCGCGGTCTGACAGGCAATCACCGTTTTGCGCCGCGCCTGCTCCGGCGTAATGATCATGTCGCAGAACACGCTGCACGATCCGTAGATTGCCTTGAAGTCGACTTCCTGCGGAAAGTTGAAGCCGAGTTCCTCGCTCGCCACCTGGGTCGCGATCAGGATGACCGGCGCCCGATTGCGGTTGGCGTCCACGAGGCCATTGATGAAGTGAAGGCTGCCGGGGCCGCAGCTTCCCGCCACGGCTGTGAGGTTGCCGGTCAACATGGCTTCGGCTTCGGCAGCGAACGCCCCCGCCTCCTCATGGCGCACATGAACCCACTCGATATCGCTCTCATTGATGTGATGAGCAATGAGATTCAGCGTGTCGCCCACGATCCCGTAGCAATGTTTGACGCCCGCCGAAGCGAGCGTATCCACAATGATTTCGGCAACTTTCCTGCTCATGTCGGCTCTCCTGAAAGTGCTCTATGCATGAAATGATCCGCTGCCGATATGAACCGCGCGACCGGAGTTCGTCACTTCGGATCGCGCTGATTTCATCGGTGGGGAATTCATTTATCTTGCATCGACTCCTTCTCAGCCGATATCACCCTGCGGGGGGATCAGCGCCGTCACGGCTCCCCCATGCCGCATGCCTGAAGCACGTGTCAGCTTGTTGAAAGAGCGAGCAAACGCTCGCCGATCTGACTACCACGCGGTAAGGAATTCGACAGCCGCTCGAGCGTCGACATGAAATGGCGCTGTTGCGCATCCGCCTGTTCGGCGTCGCCGCAGGCTTCGTGAATCGCGGCCGCCGTGCGGTGAAGCCGCCAGTCCGCCAGCGGGGTGTCGAAGCCTTCCGTAGCCGCGAACGCGGCGTTGATGTGTTCGCGCGCAACGACCGGATCACCACTCGCGAGCGCCTCTCGCGCAACGACTTCCCAGGCGAGCGCCTGCCACGTGCGGTCTTCGGTGGCGAGGGCGAGCTTGAGGAACGCGTGGGCGTGCGATCTCGCGGTGCGATGGTCGCCCGCCATCATCGCGGCCTCGGCGGTACCCCATTCGATTGACAGCCGCCAATACCAGTCGAACATGATGGGCGTGGCGTCCATCTGACGTTGTGCTTCAGCGAACAGCGACAAGGCCCGTGCGCCGTCCTCCAATCCGATATACGCGAGCCCCGCGAGCACGATGCACGCACGATGTTGCACGGGCAACAGTGCGCCTGAGTCGGCCTCCACCACCCGATCGGACGGGTTCGAAGCCGGCACGAAGCGTTCATACATTTCAATGATCGACTCGTAGTCCAGTGTGTGCACGAACAACCAGCCCCGATAGACCTCGAGTGTGCGAGCCGCGAAATAGTCGCCGTTCTCGTGGAACGACGCCATACCCTGGTCGAACGATTCCATCGACCGCCCTAACTCACCAAGGAAAAGCTGTGCCCACGCCGTACCCAAGCGGACCATCCACGTCGCCCGCGCGAGGTCGAAGCCCGGATGTTCCACCGCATGCTCAAAGAGGATCTGGTAATTCGCCCGCACCGTGCCGAGGGCTTCGCGATAGCGGGTGGAAATGATGCACAGCATGCTGTGCTCCATATTCGCGCGGGCGATCAGCAAGGGATCCCCCGTGTCGCGCAGCGCACGCATCGCCGTCTCGCACTCGATCAGATCGGCATGCGACCAGCCGTCGGTCCAGATCCGGCGTACGTAGGCACTCACGCGCACCAGCGCACTGACGCGCAAGTCGGGATGCGACGCGCTGAGCGTCAGCACTTCGTTCAGCATCTCGATGCAACGTTGCCTGTCGCTCCAGCTAAACACGTAGGCGAGGCCGAGCATGGCGCGTAATTGCGCATCGAGCCGTCCAATGGTGCGTGCCTGCTCCTCCAGTTCGATCCAGGCGGCCTCGGCGCGCGGATCATGCGCCGCTGCGTAAAGCGACGCGCGCGCCTCGGCAAACTCAAAGCTTTTCAGCGGACGCAAATCAGCCGGCAACTTCGTGGTGAGCGAAGCGGCAAAGTCGAGAATCGACTGCGCCTCGCGATACGCAAAGCGAACCTTCGCGGTTTGCAGCGCAATGCGTAGATAGTCGATCGCCTTGAGCCAGTCTCGCGCGTCGGCGAAATGATGGCCGAGCTCATAGGCCACTTCCGCGCGCTGATCGCGAGCATAGATAGCTTCGATCCGTTCCGCGATTTGCCGGTGCAAACGCGAGCGGCGAGTCAGCCCTTGACGTCCATAGAATGCGTGGCGAATGAGAGCATGGTCAAAACAGAACATCGCCGCCGCTCCCCCGTCGGGGAAGCGCTTCACGCCACTACGTTGAATAAAGCGTTGAGTGCGGGCCAGCGCCTCGCAAAGATCGTCGAACTGCTCCGCCGACAGACCCGCGGCCTCGGCCACGGTCGCCGATGTGAAGTAGAGCCCCGCCACGCTGGCGGCCTCAAGCAGATTCCGTTCGTCGGCGCCGAGGCGCCGGATTCGACCCTCGAGCGTCCGGGTGATCGTATCTGGCGCTGCCGCGCCGATCGTCGCGAGCGGCGCCAGCGGCCGCCAGCCCGTCGCCGTCTTGCGGACCATGTCGCGCTCCACGAGATCGGCAAGGGTCGCCCGCATAAACAGCGGATTGCCGCCGCAACGTTGCGCGATGAGATAAGACAGTTCTTCCTCGGCAGGGTCGGTGTGATCGCGGTCGGTCAGCCACGCAACCACCGCATCGCGAGGCAACGGCCCCAGCGCCAACTCACGGCATTGCCCCCTCAGCGCAAGCTCGTGATGCAGTTGCTCGATGGGGTGTTCGGTCAGCGCCGCCTCGTCTGGCCGGTAAGTGACGACAACCATCAAACGCAACGCGCCTGGCTGGCGCGCCAGCGCCGCCAGAAAATCGACGGTCGAATAGTCGGCCCAATGAAGATCTTCGAATATCAGAAGCAGCGGTTGCATTTGCGTCAGAGCGCTGAGCAAGCCCCGGATCTCCCGCAGCATGCGTTCGCGCGACGCACCAGGAAGCTGCCGGTGCAGGGACTCGCGCACCTGACTCGCCACGTGGCCCGGGAGCTGCCATGCCCACGTGGGCGCGAGCGTCACCAGTGCTTTCACGACCTCGCTGCCGCGGGTTCCCTGGCAAAGCTGGCCGAGCGCCTGCAGAACCGGATAAAACGGCTCCGTGCCGCCATAGCCCTCGACACAATGCCCTTCGGCAACCCACACGTCGTCACGTTCGAACCGTTGTGCGGCAACGAACTGCCTGAGCAATGCTGTCTTGCCGATGCCTGGTTCACCGGTAACCACCACGATCTGAGTGTTTCCGCATCGGGCCTGGTCCATGGCGGCGCACAGTTGCTGCAGTTCGCTCTTGCGCCCGGCAAAGCCACCGAAGCTCTCTTCGCTCACGGCCGGCACAAGTTCCGTGACAGGAATCTCGACGGGCGCGACGAAACGATAGCCGCGTCCGCGCAATGTTTCGATGTAGCGAGGGTGCTGCGCGCTATCGCCGAGCCGCGCCCGGATCATCTGTATGTGGCTCTTCACGACTTCGGGCTGCACATGCACATCGGGCCACACGGCTTCGAGCAACGCATCATGAGTGATCAGCGCACCGCGATTCTCGATCAGAAACCGCAACACGCCGAAGGTCTTGCGCGTCAGGTCGATCCGCCCGGTTGTCGCGCCGGAGGAATCCAGCCGCCAAAGACATTCGTTCACCGTATCCAGACGAAAGCCTTCAAAACTAACGGACGCCAGCCTGCTCGAATGAGCCTTCATGCCAACCTTGCTCCTCATGCCTTTTCCAACCCTCTGAAGAACACCTGTGAAGAACAAACGCGCTCGCCCGCCGGGACGAAACGCACACGCTTCCCGTCAGGGTAAGGTGTTCGAAATCCGGAAGGGTGATTTTCCGGTCCTGATTGTGTAATGGAATGCTCCACTCAGCATGACCGACAGGCGCAGTATAAAATCGCGGCAACCAAGCCGGGTTGCGGCTTCGTCGGAGAACCTACGTGATCGATTTCCCACCCTTTCGGCTGGATCGAGTGAATCGATGCGTCTGGCAATGTGCGCCTGACGGCAAGAACCGCAGGCTCACGTTGGCGCCGCGCGCCTACGACATGCTGCAATACCTGATCGATCACGCCGGCCGGCTCATCACGCACGAGGAATTCCTCGATGCGCTCTGGCAGAACGTGCATGTCCAGCCCGAAGTGCTGAAGGCTCACATGCTGACCATCCGCACGGCGCTCGGCGACGATCCCGCAAGTCCCAGCTTTATCGAAACCCATCGCGGCCGCGGCTATTGCTTCATTGCACCGCTCTCCGCCAGTTCCAGTTCCAGCAACGGCCCGCGCGATGCGGAGCAGCGCAGTCATGGCGGATTTGTCGGCCGCAAGCAGCAACTGAACCGTTTGAAGACGCTGTTCGACGAGGCACGCAACGGCGCATCGCGCATCGTGTTCGTGGCGGGCGAACCGGGCATCGGCAAGACGACACTGGTCAATCGCTTCCTGGACTCGCTCGATGGCGATGCCACGGTGCTGACGTCGCTCGGGCGCTGCGTCGAAGGCTACGGCGGCATCGAGCCTTACTATCCGGTGCTCGACGCACTGACCCAACTGACCCGCGGCGAAGCCGGCCCGATGATCACCCGCACGCTCGTATCGATCGCGCCGACCTGGGCGCTCCAGATGTTGGGATCGGTGCCGCAGCAATACCGCGCCGAACTGCAGCATCAGGTGATCGGCGCGGCAAGCGGGCGCATGCTGAGAGAGATCTGCGAATTCCTCGAAGCGCTCTCGCTGGAGCGGCCGCTCGCGCTGGTGTTCGAAGACCTGCACTGGTCCGACTATTCGACGGTCGACATGTTGTCCGCGCTTGCCCGCCATCGCAGCGGCGCACGTCTGATGGTGATCGCAACGTACCGCCCCGAAGACGCCGAACTCGCGCAACACCCCTTGTGCCGGCTGAACCGCGATCTGGGCTTGCAGAAGCTGTGTCACGACATCGTGCTGGAACCGCTGACCGAAAGCGCCATCGCCGAGTATCTGACGGGCGGCCCGCGCGATATCCGGCCCGACAGCGCGAACGGCTTTGCCCAGCTGGTGCGCGAGCGCTCCGGCGGCAACCCGCTGTTCATGGTCGCGACGCTCGATCACCTGGTCGAACAGGGCATCGCGCAATCGACGCCCGAGGGCTGGAAGCTGCATCTGTCGCCCTCGGAAGTGCGGCTGGAAGTGCCGCTCACGCTGAACCAGGTCATCGAGCATCGCATCCAGCGGCTGAACTACGACCAGCAACGCGCGCTCGAAGGCGCGAGCGTCGCCGGCCTCGCGTTTAGCGTCATCACCGCGGCGCCGGCTGCCGGTTTGAGCCAGGAGCTGTTCGAAGATATCTGCGAGGCGCTCTGCCGCCAGGAAAGCTTCATCCGGCGCGAACCGTTGTCTGCGCTCGAGGACGGGTTCGCCGCCAGCACCTATGCGTTCCGCCATACGATGTACCGGCAGACCTTCTACGAACGGCAAGGACCGCTGCGCACCATCCGCTCTCATCTGCACGTAGCCGAAGCGCTCGAGGCGCTGTTCGCACCCGAGGAGCGCGGCGGGGTTGCCGCCGAACTCGCCCAGCACTTCGCCGCCGCGAAACGTTGGGAACGTGCGCTCGGCTATCTGCGCATGGCGATCCAGACGGCGAAGAAACGTCTCGCCTACAACGACGCGCTCGCGGTTCTCGACCGCGCGCTGATGTTCGCGGCCAACCTGCCTGGTGAAGCCCGCGCCGCGGCGGAAACGGAATTCCTCGAAGGCCGTGCTTCGATCTTCGCGGCGGCCCACGATTCCCGCGCGCGGGAAACCTGCGAGCAGCTCGCGGAGCATGCCGCGCAGCACGGTCTGATCGACATTCAAAGCCGGGCGCTGATGAGCCTCGCGTACACGTATAGCTGGCGCGACCAGTTGCGCTGCAACCAGATCATCGACGAAGCGCTCGCGCTCAGCGACCGGCAGACCAACCCGCAACAGCAAGCCCGCACCCGCATCAGTTGCTATGTGTGGCGAATGTGGGTGCGCGGCTGGTGCGCCGAAGACATCGCGAAGTGCGAGGCCGCGCTCGTCCCCCTGCGCGCCGGCGACGATCCCTACACGACCGCCTGGTCGCTGTGCGAATACGCCATGGTCTGCCTCGTGTCGTCGCACTACCAGAAAGCCCAGGACACGATCGTCGCGAACTACCGTTTCCTCGTCGAGAACGATGAAAACCGCCCCGAGTTCAACATGGCGCGCGCGACCTGGATGGTGCATCTGGGCGTGCCATGGACGCAGCTTTATCTCGGCGAATTCGACCGCGCGCAGCGCGAGTTCGACAAGGCGATCACCATGTTCGCGCACAACGGCAACCCGTACGGCGCGGACACGCTCACGCTCTATCGCTGCTGGGTGCAGTTCCACGCGATGGATTTCGACGCGATGCTGCTGGCGTGCACACAGGTGCTGGCCGGCAAGTCGCCTGAGCCAGGCAGCGGCAAATCCATCCTGCCAGCCGAATACCGGCTCTGCCTGTTGCTGACCGGACTCGCACAACTCGGTCTTGGTGACACGCGCGCCGCCCGTGACGCGCTCACGCAGGTGAGGCAACGGATGGACTCGCAGCCGGTGATCTTCGACTGGTACTGGCGTTTGCCGCTCGAATGGGGGCTCGCGGGCGTCGCCCTCGAGGAGCGCGATCTCGACGCAGCGATCACGCATGCCGACCGTCTCGTCAAACTGGCGACCTCGATTGAAGAACGCACGTGGCAGGGTTTCGCATGGGAGATGCGCGCGCGGGTCGCGTGCGAACAGGATGATGCAACTCATGCGTTGCGCTGCGTGCAGCATGCGCTCGACGCGACGCGGGGTTACCAGACACCGCTCGCGGACTGGCGCATCCATCGCACGGCGGCCCGCGCCTGCGAGTTGGCCGGCGACATGCAAACGGCCGACTACCACGCGGCGCTCAGCAAGACGATGAAAGACGCGCTCGCCGCGAGGCTGCCGTCGGGTCATCGTCTGCGTGAAACGTTCGAAGCCGGTTAATCACCGGCATGCCCGCATCCGGATAGCCGGACGAGACCGAGACGGCTCGCCAGCGTCACCGCTTCGATCCGGTTCCTCACCGAGAGCTTCGAGTACAGATGCTTGGCGTGCGACTTCACTGTTTCGGGCGCGATGCACAGCCGGATCGCGATCTGCTTGTTGGTCAGCCCACGCCCCATCAGTCCGATGATTACCCGTTCACGTTCGCTCAGACCCATCGCGGCCACGGACCGCGCGATGTCCCGCACCGTATCCCGCACCGTGTCGCACGCCGGTTGCGCATGGGCCGCGCTACGACGGCGACGCGACATCAAGGCGCCTGCGTAGGGAAGCAGTTCACGGACATCGCTGGCGGGCACGATCGACCCGCGCACCATCCCGTCGATCAGCTTTGCCACGCGCTCGCTGCAGTCGACGAGCGTCTGCTGCAGTCCCGCCGAAGCCGCCTGCTTCAGCAGCGTGACGAGCGCCTCGAGCGCGTCGTCTCGCAGACCGGCGACCAGCAACGCTTCGATCAGCAACAGCGCAATCGTCACCGCGCCGTATCGGTCCCGCCTCAGAACGGTATCGCAATGGAGTTGACGCAGCGCTGCGAGATCGACTGCGGCCGATATCTGGATAGGTGCCTGAGGGAACGCGGGCGCGCAGGTTGGTGAATGCGTCCGTGCGAGCGCAAGCCGCGCCTCTGCAAGCACGTGGTAGCGCGCGATCTCGAAGCGCGCGCTGCTGCTCGCCGCGCCACATTGCCCGGCCAGCACGGCGAGCCGTTGTGCGCAGAGCGTCGCCTCGTCGAAGCGATCCGCGGCCACGTGGATCTCGACCTGCTGCGCGAGGCTGGCAGCACGCAGCCTTGGCCAGTTGCGCTTGATCCCAAGCGCGTCCGCTTCGGCCAGCAGCAGAAGCGCTTGTCCCGGTTGCCGCCGGTTCGCGGCGATGCGAGCAAGCAGTCCGTAAGCGCGCACCGCGCCTTCTATCGCACCGCCTTGCCGGATTCCAGGCAACCGCGCCGCGACCAGCGCCTCGCTCTCGTCGACACGGCCCTCCTCGTACAGCACCTGCGCCATCACGCAGGCGGGCAGCGCGTCGATTGTCGCCGGGCCGGCCCCGAAACGGCGCGCGACATCGAGCGCGTCGTCGGCCAGCAGGCGCGCGGCATTGAAATGCATCTGGGCGAATTCGACCGCGGCATCGAGCGCCAGGTCGAGCATCGCGGTGATCGCGCGCAGCCGGCCCGGCTGCCCGTCCGGGGCGCGGCGTTCCACCGCGTAGAAACTCTCGGCGTCGCCGAGACGCAGGTAAGCGCAGCGGCACACCGTCAGCGCGACGTGCGCGGTGGGCGTTGTGGTGCCGAGCCGCAGGGCGGAAAGCGCAGCAGCCAATGCGGCTCCCGCATCGTCCTGCAGCAGGAGCGCCGCGGCCCGCACAGCCGATATCTCGCAGCGCACCGCAACCGCGTCCGTTAGCGGGCCGACCTGCCCTTCAATCCGCTGCGCGCTCAGCAGCGCTTCGGCGGCCTCCCCGCGGATCACCATCTGCCACGCACGCGCAAGATCCGGATGGATGCGCGCTACACTTGCCGCAGGCCGTTCCCGGCCGACGCGCGTCAATGGTTGAACGTCGTCGACAAACACCGGCGCGGGCGGCACGACATGAAGCGCCCGTGTCACGAGGGCGTCGGACTGCCCTCGCGGCGGCGCCGCGCGGGGTTGAAGATGCCCCGCTTCCTGATGAATATCGCAGACAAATGCCTCGTTCATTCCTCGCTCCGTCGGACACCTGATCGTCACAATCGCTGGACGAAAGCAGTACCGCCCAGACTAGAGATGACCGTCCGGAAAAGCGTGATGATTCGGTTCTTTTTTGGTAAAGGATGGGTTGTTGTCCGGTATTGCCAGGACTGCAACCGAAACGAAAGCGATCAATACCGCGTTTTGTAATGCGCCGGACGCTCAACCGGGTGACACGCGTTCAACCTCGGAGGCCAGCATCATTGCGGCCGCGTTGACGGGCCTCGGCCGCCCCTGTCGAGGACGATAGACCACGTCGCCAGCCTTGATCAGCGCACCCGACAACGCGCAGCGGCCACGTCGCCTCGAGACGCCCACCCGCCACAACTGGTCGCCGTAGCGGCAGGACGTTGCATCGCACCAGTACACGACCACCACCTTCGTCGAAACGCGATCGAGCACGCGCACCACGCATTCGCGGCACGCGTCGGTTGGCGCACCCCGCACCTTTGCTGCTTCGACGCGCGGCGCCAGCCGGCTCGCGGCCCACGCCCAGGAGCCTCCGTCGAGCAGGCGCAACGCGGCGCACCAGCATGCATCATCCACCAGGTCGGTCTGCATGATCAAGCTCCCCTGTCGTCACGGCGCCGGTCGATAGCCGCTGCACGCTCCACGATCGACTCCTCGTCGCGCATGCGGGTTCGCCAGCTGTTGGGCGGCTCGCCGACGATCCGCCCGAACACGGTCGTAAAGTGCGCATGCGATCCGAAGCCACAACTGAGCGCGACGTCGAGCACGCTAAGCGCCGACGAGCGCAGCAGCATCTGCGCATGCTCGATCCTGCGCCGCAACAGATACGCATGCGGCGAATAGCCGGTCGTCGAGCGGAACTGCGCGGCGAAATGCATGCGGGTGAGTCCGGTGCTGGCGGCGACATCGGCAAGTCCGATCGGCTGCGCGAGATTCGCTTCGATGAAGTCGAGCGCGCGCCGCAGACGCCACTGCGGCAGCGATGCCGCGCGCCGTGTAGACGGCCGCGCTTGCTCCGCAGCCTGTGCGACGAAACGCGCGACGATCGCGTCGCAGACGTTACCTGAGTGGAGCCGATGGGACGCGTCGGCAACCGGTTCGGCCTCCTCGAGCGTGGTCCCGCCGTCGGCGGAGAAATCTGCTGCCTCGTTGCCGCGCGCTGCATTCGGTGTCTGCCTGAACATGTGCGCCTCCGCGGGGCGTAAGTCGACGGCCTCTATCTTGCGCAGTCTGGCGGCGGCGCGACATCCCCTCATTGGGTGAGGACGACGGGAGCGCCATCCCTCGCTCGTACGATCTTAGGCGCCGCGACGCGGCTTGATGGCGCCCGCGGGATGGCGCTTCGCAATCGACGAGCGCAGCGCGGAATAGGCCGGCGCGACCATCGGGTAGTCGGCGGGCAAGCCCCACTTCGCGCGGTATTCGTCGGGGGTCATCGCGAAGTGGCGCTGCAGGTAGCGTTTGAGCGACTTCAGCTTGCGTCCGTCTTCGAGACAGACGAGATAATCGTCGCGCACCGATTCCTCGATCGGCACCGCCGCCCGCTGCCGCGCGGCCGGTACCGACGTCGTGTGCAATGCGGCCAGCGCCGCGTAGGTGCTCCAGATGAATTCCGGCAGATCGGCCGCAGGCAACGGATTGCACGACACGAAGCTCGCCACGATTTCGGCGGTGAGCTCAATCAGATTGATGTCCTGCGTCACGATCCGCCTCGACGGATCAATTGCTCCGGGTGGAACAGCGGCGTGGCCCGAAGTGGCGTGCGGATTTCCGAAGCATCATGATTCTTCATGACCTGGCTCCATGGCAGACGGGTCATCGGTCGCGTTAGCGTTGGCGTTTGCATCGGCGTTTGCATCAGCAAGCACAGCGAGTCATCCCCCGACGGCGGGTCGACACGCTCGCGCGGGCAACCGCCAGCATTAAAGAAGCCGGCGTGCTCGCCGCCTAGGGCTTGTTCGTGCTGGCCGACGCCCCCGGCAGGTCGTCGCTGCGATAGCCGCCACCCAGCGCGCGAGTCAGCACGATGCCCGCCTCGATCTCGTCGCCGGTCAGTTGCACGAGTTCGAGGCGCCCGGCGATGACCGGCGCCTTCGCCTGCATCGCGCTCATCCTGTCGCCGAGGCCGATCTGGTAGCTCGCCTCGGCACTGTCGCTCGCGAAGCGCAACGCGTCGATCCGGTCACGCTGCAGGTGCGCTCGATGATCGAGGTCGTCGATCGCGCTGCCGCCCTGCGCGACGTCGCGCACCGCGTCGAGCACGGCCTGGTCGTATTGCTCGATCAGCGTGTTGCTGGCCGAGCGCGCGCCGTGCAGGTTCGCGTTCAGGCGACCGCCGTCGAAGATCGGCAGCGTGAGGCCGGGAATGAGGTTGATCTGCTGGCTCGAATGCAGGAACAGGTCGCGCATTCGCAGCGCGTTGAAACCGAAGAACGCGGTGATGTCGAAGCTCGGGTAGAACGCGGCCTTCGACGCATCGATCTTGTCGAACGAAGCCTGTACCAGCCAGCGCATTGCCTGCAGATCCGGACGCCGCGCGAGCAGCTCATACGACAGCGTGGACGGCAGCGAACCCGATGGCGCCGGCAAGGGCACCGGCGCGATTGCCGGCAGATCGTCGGAACCGACGCCCGCCAGCGCGCGCAGCGCTTCGCGTGCGTGGACGATCTGCTCCTCGCTCGAGGCGATCTGCTGGTCGATCGCGAGCACCTGCGAGCGTGCCTGCGCGGTCTGGGTCAGCGCTTCGAGGCCGCGCCCGTGCCGCGCTGAACGCGTGTCGAGTTCGAAGGCACGCACTTCGCGAAGCTGCCGCAACAGATCAATGCTCGTGTACGTGATCTGGATGCTGTAGTAGAGCTGCGCGACGCCTGCCGAGAGTTCGAGCTCGGCCTGCGCCGCCTCCGCGCGCCGCGCGTTCTGCTCGCCGATCGCCGCACGCACGAGGTCGCGCTGCTTGCCCCAGATGTCGATGTCGTAGTGCGCGTCGACGCCTATCAGGCCCGTCCAATACCACGGCCCATAGGCTCCGATCGCCGGATCGTGCGACGCGTACGCACTGAGGAACCCGTGGTCCGAGACATGCTCACGATCGGCTTCCGCCAACGCGGACATCTGCAGACCAGCTGCCGCCTGGATCAGCTCGACCTGTGCGTGGGCTTGCGCGACATGCTCGCGCGCAATGGCGAGCGAAGGCGCGTGGGCGAGCGCCAGGTCGACGAGTGTATTGAGCTGCGGATCGTGATACTGCTCCCACCAACGCGCCGATGGCCAGCCTTCGTTGGCCAGATGGATGTCGTCGGCGAGACGGATCTGCTGCGGCGCGATCATCGCGGCCGGCGGACTATCGTGGTGAATGATCGCGCACGAGGTGACGCACAAGGTGAGCAACGGCAGTGCGAGCGACGCGAGCCGGAAATCGAGTAGTCGTGTGGCTGGACGTACGCCCAAGCGTGTGGTGGGTTGCGTGCCAGGTTGCGTGCCTAGACGAATGGCGAGTCGAGAGCCGGGTTGCATGCCCAATCGAATGGCCAGTCGCGTGATCGGCATGCGCGCAAGGCGGCACAGGCTCGATAAGCTCGGTAAGCGCAGCACGCGGCGCAGGATGTAAGCGAAGTGCGTCATCGCCGATCACCCCGCACTCGCGAATTCGCCGGACGCACGCTCGTCAGGCAACCAGCGTGGCAACCCTGCGAGTGCCGCATCGATCCGTTGCGCGAGCCGCTCCAGCGTTTGCCCGCCTGACGTCTCCGCTGCTCCGGCAGGCGGCAGCGCGGTGCGCAATCCACTCGGGTCGAGCCGTGCCGGCGTCATAGCGGCCGGTCGCTCAGCCGCGAGCTGCGACGCGTATCGCTCCAGCGCATCCGCGACATCCGACTGGAACTTCGCTGCGCGCTCCATCTGTGCGCCTGCCGACGCATTGATCATCGCTTCATGGTGAAACGCTGCGAGCGCGACAAGCATCGCCCGGCTCTGCGCGAGCACTGTCTGCGACAGCAAGGTAATACGTGTTGTTTCTCCCTCACGCCAGTCGGGTTCGAGCGCGACACGCGCGAGCGCCATTTCGCAATCCGCGACCATGGCCCACGCTTCAACCACCGCTGCAGAATCCGTCGCGCGTGGGCCGCGCTGTACCGTCGTCGCCTCGATACGCACCAGTGCGGCGATCTTGCGCAATATCGACGTCAGTTGCGCACGCAGGCCATCCGATTCGCGTTCCGGCCACAACGACAGCTGGATGAAGGTGGCCACGCCGACACCCAGGATGATGCCGACGATCCGGTCGCGGATCTCCGTGAGATCCGACGGTGGCGAGAACGATTCGAGCAAGGCCAGTGCAAACGTGAACATGATCTGGATTCCTGCATAGCTGATCCGCTCGGATCCCGCTGCCACCCAGGCGCCGATTGCGATCACGGGCAGGCTCATCAGCAACAGCCCCGTCACGCTTTCCAGGTGTGGGATCACGAACGCGACCATGAACAGCGCCACTGCACTGCCGATCAATGCACCGGTGATCCGCAGCACGCCCTGGCGGCTCGACGCGCCAAGGCTCGGCAACGCGACGACGAGACATGTCAGCATGATCGTGTGGATACCCGGCCAGTTCACCGCGTTGTAGAACACGTAGCAGATCAGTACAGAGAACAGCGTACGCAGCGCGAAGCGCGCGTAACGCGGATTCGCGAAGACGTCCGGTTCGGGTTGCGCGGAATGCGCTGGCGCTTTCGTCGCCTGCTCTGCTTTTTCTGCTTTGTCCGCTTTTTCTGCTTTTTCCCTTTGCTCCGCTGCACTGCCGGCGGCCGCGTCATCCGGCGGCGAAGCGACGGCGCCCCGCGCGGCCTCGGAGAACACGTTGAGCGCACGTTGCATCGCGTCGAGCGCGGGTATGGAGGTCAACACCGGCGCCTCGCGCGATGCGCCCCAATGCCGCCATTGCAGGTTGTCGCCGATCGCGTGATCGAGCGACACGAGTTCGTCCTGCACCACGCGGATGGCATCGATCTGCCCCGCGTCGTGCGCGACTGCATGCTCAGGCAGCACCGCCGCAGCTTCGAAGATACGCGATACCACGGTCACGCAGGCCAACCATGCCGAGGCATCTTCCTCGCTGTAGTGGTGACGCATGGTCGAAAAGCGCAACAGCTTCTGCAACGCGAGTGCGCCGCGCTCGAGATCGAGCGAGCCGATGCGCACGGCCGGCGCATTCGCGTCGATCATGACCGCGAGCCGCGCACGGGCCGACGCGAGCTGCTGTTGCATGGCGGCGCGCAACTGCTGCTCCGGTTCGGCCGGCAAAAACAGCGTGTTGATGATTAACGCCAATACAACTGCGTAGTTGACCGCCACCCACACCCACAGACAGTTACGCACCAACGCTTCCGCGTTATCGGTCTGATCGACAAAGGTCTGCGCGTAAATCACGATCAGCGAAACGAGAAAGAACACCAGCCCCAGTTTCGCCACGGCTCGCATCAGATACGCGCTGCAAAAAAAGATGGCGCTTGCGACGATGATGCGCAGCAGCGGGTAGTCGAACGTCAGCTGGTAGACGCCGATAATGCAGGCGATCGCGCAGGTCGTGCCGATCAGGGCCAGCAATGCGACGAGACGCGTCAGCACGATGTTCGACTGCGTGACGAAGAACACCGCGATCAGCGACAACGCCAGCTCCGGCACCTGCAAGGTCATCGACACGACAGTCACGATCGCGCAGCTGAGCACGCTGCGCATGGCCACGTTGGCGCGCCCCGGAAACCCGCCAAGCTCCGCGCGCAGGAAGCCTGCCAGTTGTTCGAGCGGGCGCGGCCAGGCGAGATGACGCCCGACGCCGTCGAGCCCGCTCATGACGGCGCTCCATTGGCTGTCGCACGATTGTCACGATTGTCGCGACGTTCGGGCTGCAGCACCGCAACCGCGGACGTACCAATCCGGAACATCTCCGGATCGGGATGATCGACCAGAATCTTCACTGGAAAGCGCTGTGCGACGTGCACCCAGTTGATGCTGCGCTGAATGCTCGGCAGACCGTTCGCGGTGCCGCTGCCGTCCTGCGGATCGACGCCGAAGCCGATCGAGTCGACCGACCCGCTGAAACGGATGCGCGTATTGCTCATCAGGTACACGGTCGCGCGGGTGCCGGGCCGGATGTTGCCGAGCTCGTTCTCACGGAGATTGGCGATCACGTACCAATGCCGCGTATCGATCAGCGTGAAGACGGGCTTTTGCGCGGACACGAATTGCCCGACCGACGTTCGCAACTCGACGACGCGGCCATCGAACGGCGCGCGCACGCTCGCGTATTCCAGGTTGAGCTGCGCCGTCGAGATTTCAGCCGTCAGCACCGCGCGCTGCGCGACAAGCGCGGCGACGCTGCTGACGCCTGCCTCCGCCTGGCGCGCCTGTGCCTGCGCGGCCGCGAGCTCGGCCTGCGCGGCGCGGTATGCGGTGCGCGCGCGGTCCAGGTCGTCGGCGGAAATGTAGCCCTTGCCGATCAGCGGCTCCATTCTCGCCAGCGTGTCTCCCGTCTGCTTCGCGGAGGTCTGCGCGCGCACGACCGCCGACCTGGCGGCGTCGGCGCTAAAGACTTGCGCGTTGACGGTGCGTTGCGTCAGCGGAATCTGCGCATCGAGTTGTGCGAGCGCCGCCTGGGCGCGCTGCAACGCGAACTGATACGGCCGCGGGTCGATCTCGAACAGCAGATCGCCCTGCTTCACCGCCTGGTTGTTGCGCACCGCGAGCGTCACGATCTTGCCGCTGACTTCGGGCGAGACGCCGATCGTATCGGCGTACGCATAGGCGTCGTCGGTGCGCGGCACGGTATCTACGCGCCAGATCACGGCGATGATCGCGATCACGGCCAGCACAATCAGCAGGATGGCGGGCCAGGTTCGCGGACGCTGCTTTCCTGCGTCCGTGCTTTGAGCAGCAGTCATGGTCACACGGTCGATCAGAAGTTAAAGGTTGAAGCCTGCTACCCAGAGCGCGATGGAAAACAGCACCGTCAACGCCGGATAGACGATCGCGGGCGGCGTGAGCCAGGCGCCGCGGCCGCTTCGCGAAAGCAGCACGTGCACGCATACGACCAGCAGCACGCCACCCACGATACAAAACAGCCAGTCCGGAAAATACGCACCCAGCACGCCGACCGACGGCGCGTCGCTACACGCAGTCAGCGTCAGCGTCGCGCACGACATCAGAACCGCCCATCCATGGCGCCTACGGCGCACACCACTCCACATCGCCGTCTCTCCCTGATGGCAGGCAATGAAGCATTACGACTCAACTGCACGCGCGATCCTGGCGCACCGGACATTCCGGATGCCAGGCTTCAGCGCGTCAGGTTCACTTTCGCGAGATCGATCAGCTCGCCGCCGCGTCCATCCATCACCGCCTTCATCATGAAGAGGCCGAAATGCCAGGCTTCATCGACGGTGGTCTTCGGCGGCATGATCAGTTCCTGCCGTGCACTGACGACATCGACGAGCGCGGGTCCGTCGTGGGCGAGCGCTGCCGCGATCGCGCCTTCGAGTTCCTGGGGCTTCTCGACGCGAATGCCCTTCACGCCCATCGCTTCGGCCATGCGCGCGAAGTTCGGATTGATGAGGTCGGTGCCGGTATCGACGAAGCCCGACGCACGCATTTCGATCTCGACGAAACCCAGCGTGCCGTTGTTCAGCACGATCACCTTCACCGGCAGCTTCGCCTGAACCAGCGTGATGAAGTCGCCCATCATCATCGTGAAGCCGCCGTCGCCGGACATCGAGATCACCTGGCGGCCAGGATAGGTGGCTTGAGCACCGATCGAATGCAGCATCGCGTTCGCCATCGAGCCGTGATTGAACGAACCGATCAGCCGGCGCCGGCCGTTCAGCTTCAGATAGCGCGCCGTCCACGCGATCGGCGTGCCGACGTCGCAGGTGAAGATCGCGTCGTCGGCCGCGAGCTGGCTCACGAGCCGCGTCACATACTGCGGATGGATCGTCGTGCTCGACGGATTGCTCTCCGCGAGCGAGTCGAGATCCTTGCGCGCCTGCTTGTAATGCGTGAGTGCGCTGTCGAGATGCGACGAATCGGTCTTTTCCTTGAGGATCGGCAGCAACGCGGCGAGCGTGTCCTTGACCGTGCCGACAAGACCAAGATCGAGCGAACAGCGGTTGCCGAGCGCTTCGGGACGCACGTCGATCTGTGCGATCGTGGCGTCCTCCGGATAGAACTGCCGGTAGGGAAAATCGGTGCCGAGCAGAAGCAGCATGTCGCACGCTTTCATCGCGGCGTAGCCCGATGCGAACCCCACCATGCCCGTCATGCCGACGTCGTAGGGGTTGTCATGTTCGATGTGCTCCTTGCCGCGCAGCGAGTGCACGATCGGCGCCTTCAGGCGCTTCGCGAGCTCGACCACTTCGTCGTGCGCGCCCGCGCAGCCCGCGCCGCACATCAGCGTCACACGCGATGCCGCGTGCAACACATCGGCGAGGCGCGCGATCTCTTCGTCCGCCGGACGCAGCACGGGCGGCGCCGACGGCACCAGCCAGGGCGCGACCTTGGCCGTAGTCCGCGACAGCGCGACGTTGCCCGGAATCACGACAACCGCCACGCCGCGCCGCCCGACCGCGGCGCGCATTGCGCGGGTCAGGATCTGCGGCAACTGGTCGACGTGCGACACCAGTTCCACGTAATGGCTGCACTCCTTGAACAGGATTTCCGGATGCGTCGCCTGAAAGTAGTCGATGCCGATTTCCGAGCTGGGAATGTGCGCGGCGATCGCGAGCACAGGCACACCGCTGCGGTGGCAGTCGAATAGTCCGTTGATCAGGTGGAGATTGCCCGGTCCGCAACTGCCGGCACATACCGCCAGTTGACCGGTGAGATGCGCTTCCGCACCGGCCGCGAAGGCCGCGCCCTCCTCGTGCCGCACGTGAATCCAGTCGATCTCGCCGGAGCGCCTGAGCGAATCGGAGATGCCGTTCAGCGAGTCGCCGACGACGCCGTAAATGCGCTTTACGCCGGCCTGTGCCAGGGCATCGACCAGATAGTCCGCTGCCGTGGTCATGATGCCTCCTGCCGACGTGCCGCAACGGACCTGGCCGCCCCCTTGGGGGGCAGCGAAACTGAATGAGCGTGGGGGTAATTCACGATGCGCCTCCTTCTCCCGGTGACGGGGCGTGCAGGCACATGTGCCGGCGGCCACGGTTTGACTTCGACCATGGTGTCGCGGCTCGTCCGGGCGTGCTTTAGGATTCGCACGGTGACGTATCGAAATCGCGTGAACCGGCGGCGCAACGATTTCGAAAGGAAATCGTGCCCGCCGGGGATACCGTGGCTTACCTGCCGCTACGGGGATCCACTTCTACGGCGGGCACGCGTTCCTTCGGTATCCGCGCTTACCGCGCGCGGCGCTGCGCGGCCAGATCGCGACCGATGCGGCGAATCTCAGCCTCGCCCTGTGCAAGAGCATCAGCGTTCGTATGCACCGAGTAGTGGCCGAGCACCAGCGGATAGGGATGCTTGATCGCGGAGCCGATGACGAACGAGGTGGCTTGTTCGGCATGCAACTCGATGGGCGCCCCGTCGGCGGATTCCTCGAATATGGCGAGCTCCCCTGCCTCGATCGGCTCGGATGCGTTGAGCCTCCCCTTGTCGATCGCCAGCCACGAGACGTTGTGTCCGGCAGGCGGCACGTAGCGCCACGTCTGCCCCGCGTTCAGTTCAACATGGAAGTAGTTGATGCCTTCAGGCGCGCGGATATCGCTCGTCGCCGATCCGTGGCGGCCGATGATGACGCGAACCGGCCCATCCCGCTGAACCTCGGCCGGCGCGATGTACTGGCTTTCCGCCGGCGAGTTCTCCTGCGCGGGCGGCAGCGCGACCCAGAGTTGAAAGAGGCGTACGGCTTCACCCGGCAATACGTTTCCGTCGTGCCAGACACCGTTGCCGGCCTTCATCCATTCGAGGCCGCCGGCGTGAAGTTCGCCACTCTTGCCAGTCGTGTCCGCGTAGGAAATTCCGCCGCTCAGCACGGTGGTGAGTGTGGCGAGGCCCGAGTGCGGGTGCATCCCGAACATCGGCTTGCCGGTCGGCACGACCACGGCGTGATCGAGGAACACAAAAGGCTTGATCAACTCGCCGATATCGGAGGGACTGGCCAGACGCGTAATGCCGCCGTGCCCACTGCCAGTGGTGCGGAATGCGACCCGGCGCGAGGCCAGCGTTGTTTCGGGAATCGGGGTGAGTACGGCTGTGTCTGTGTTCATGGCTCTGCCTTAAGAAAAACGCGATACACGTAAGGTAAGAGCTTGCACTCCATCTGAAAAGCCTATATTTTTAGATTTCAGATATCGTTTGGAGCGATGGATATGCTTGACGGCGTAACGCTGGACCAGCTTCGGACCTTCATCGCCGCGGTCGATGAAGGCAGCTTCTCAGCAGCCGGACGCAAGCTCCGGCGCGCGCAATCGGTGGTTAGCCAGACCCTTGCGAATCTCGAGGCACAACTGGAAGTGAAGCTGTTCGATCGCACGGCCCGCTACCCGCAGCTCACCGACGCGGGCAAGAGCTTGCTGCTCGACGCCCGTTCCGTGGCAGACACGATCGATGGTTTCAAGGCGCGAGCGCGCGCGATGCGAGAGGGTCTGGAGCCCGAACTCTCCGTCGCGATGGACGTGATGTATCCCATGGATAGTCTGACGCGCGCGGCAGCTCAATCCCAGAAGGATTATCCGCACACGCCGCTGCGGCTCTACGTCGAAGCGCTGGGCGGCGTGATGAAGCTGGTGGTCGACCGGATCTGCAACATTGGCGTGATCGGCACGCTGCCGATCGTGACGGATGAACTACAGGTCGAATCCCTGCGCGAGCTGAAACTGGTGACGGTTGTCAGCCCTGCTCATCCGCTCGCAAATAACCGGGGCGTCGTTTCCGCGGCCGCCATCAAGAAGCACGTGCAACTCGTACTCAGCGACCGAACCGCGTTGTCCGAGGGACGAGAGTTCGGCGTGCTGTCCGCCTCGACGTGGAGGCTCGCGGATCTGGGGGCCAAGTATGCTTTTCTGAAGGCCGGTCTGGGCTGGGGGCATATGCCCCTGCACATGGTCAAGGAAGATCTCGACAGTGGCACCCTGGTGGCGATTCGCATTGAAGGCCTGCCGCGCGATGTAGCGATGCCGATGAAGGTTGTCTACCGCAAGGACGCGCCGCCGGGGCCGGCCGCTCGCGCCTTCATTGCACAGTTGGGGAAGTAAGCGATATGGCGGCGCCCCGCTGGCGTTGCAGCGAGCGCCGAAACCGGTGAGACGAGCCAGCCGGTCAGCGGGTTGGCCGGTCGTCTCAGCGGATCAGACTTTTAGCTCGCGTTCGCAGGCGCAACACGCAAAGCTGTGCGGCCGGTGAGCGCGTCCAGGCTGAATGCGCCGGCGCCGAACCAGGTGATTTGCAGGAGACCACCGGCCATCATCACGTTCTTGAGGAAGTGAATCATCTGGTTCTGGTCGGCGAAGTTATGGTGGAAGAACAGTGCCGTGACCACACAGAAAACCGCCATGCCCAACGACACAGTGCGAGCCCGGTAGCCCGACAGCAGCAGCAGGCCGCCGCCCAGCTCAGTCAGCACGGCAAGAATGAACGCGAGTGGCGGCACGGGCAGACCCATGGCCGCGATGTAGCCAACCGTCGCGCTATACGCCGCGAGTTTGCCCAGCCCGCTCATAACAAACGGTGCACCGATCAGAATACGACCCAACAACGGAAGAAACTTAAAACGTTCCATGACTAACTCCTAAGATAAATTTAAGCAGGTGGATTAAGAGAAAGGGAATTAGCCGGCGTCCACCATCACCAGCTCGGAATCTTCAAGCGCAGAAATCTGTGCCGCGGCGACTTTCGTGATCGCCACGCCATCCAGCGGCCCAACGGGCTCGCCATTCACTTCGATGCGTCCCGAGGCCACGACGAGATAGGCGCGGCGCGCCGGACTCAACTCGTGTCGAACGCTTTCGCCTGCCTTCAGCATTGCGCCGAACACACGCGCATTGGCGCGAATCGGCAGCGCGCCTTCGTCGCCGGCGAACCCGCTGGCAAGGGTCACAAAGCGCCCCGACCGGTCGCCTCTTGGAAACGGCTTGGTATCCCATGCGGGTTCACCACCGGCCTTGCGAGGCAGCAGCCAGATCTGGTAGACCTTGAGCGGCACGTCGCCCTTGTTGAACTCGGCGTGGCGTATGCCCGTGCCGGCGCTCATGACCTGGACATCGCCTGCGTGGATCGTTCCTTCGGATCCCACCGTGTCGCGATGCCCAAGCAGGCCCTGGCGCACATAGGTAACGATTTCCATGTCACGATGCCCGTGCATGGGGAAACCGCTGCCGACCGCGATCTCGTCGTCGTTCCAGACAATCAGGGGACCGAGGGCCGCATGATCGGGATTGCCGTCGGCGCTCACCGCGAAATGGTATTTCGCGCGCAGCCAATCCCGGTTCGCCGTGTCCAGTGATTCCCAACGCCTGTGTGTAAGCATTTCAGACTCCGTTTCTCGCTATCGTTTCTTGCAGCCGTTTCCTGCCACCGCCCATGCGACGCTTGTCACCTGTGCGACCGACCGAATTCGGCGCCGATACAAGTGATGCAGTTGATGGGATGAATGCTATATTCGCAATGAACCCACGCATATCTCCTACAATGAAACGTTTCATTGCCGCCAGTAGAACGATTAGAAGGAGTTGAAGCCGTCTATGAACGCAATCACTGACCTCAATGATCTTCGGCTCTTCGCAGAGGTGGTCGAGCGTGGGAGCTACACGGCGGCTGCGCGCGGCCTCGGTTTGCAGACGTCGAAACTCAGCCGGCGTGTTCGCGCACTGGAAGAAGAGCTTGGCGTTCGGCTGCTCAATCGCACCAGCCGGAGCCTTTCCCTGACGGAAACCGGGCGGCAGTTCCACCAGCATTGCCTTGCGCTGGTGGCGGAAGCCAAGGCCGCGAAAGAGATCGTGGAGCGCACGCGTTCCAAGCCGCAAGGCACTGTCCGCATCGCCTGCCCGGTGGCCTTGCTGGAGTCCGGCATCTCTACGATCATCGCGCGATACGTGCAAGACAACCCTGATGTCCAGGTGCTACTCGATGCAACCAACCGCCGCGTGGATGTCGTCGAGGAAGGCCTGGACTTTGCGATTCGCGTCAGGCTGCCGCCGTTGGAGAACACCGATCTCGCCGTCCGTCAGCTGGGTTTGTCGATCCATATTCTGGTTGCCAGTCCCGAACTGGCCGCGCGCTATCCGGTGCCTGGCTCGATCGAATCGGTCAAGGAATGGCCCACCCTTTCCATGGCGAGCAGCAACGAGCGATTTGTGTGGAATCTGGTCGACGCTGAGGGGCGCGTGACCTCATGGGCGCACCAGCCTCGCCTCGCCACCGACGACCTCGCGAGCCTTCGGATGGCGGCGATATCCGGCGTCGGCGTGGCCATGCTGCCGAGAGAACTGGTTGAGACCGATATTCAGGGCGGGCGCCTGCAGCACCTGCTGCCTGGTCTGGCCAGCACGCCGGGCCTTGTGCATGCGATCTTTCCCACGCGACGGGGCATGGTGCCGGCCGTGCGTCATTTGCTTGATGCGCTCGTGGCAGGATTCGAAGGTCAGAACCGGTGGCGCTAGCGCGGCGAGCAGTGGCCCGCAACGAGGCCGCCCTTCTGCGCGGTTTCAGCGTGCCGTATCCGGGTCGGCGCCTGCCAGCAGCTTCTCCGTGAGAAATTCGCCGATGGCATCCAGCGCCTGTGCCGACGCCTTCAGACTTCCAATGCTGCCGGCGAAGCCATGCGGCATCCCCATCCAGACATCGAGCCGGGCATCGGTTCCGGCGGCAATCGCACGCTCGACATAGCTGCGCGAATCATCGAGCAAGACTTCGTCGTCTCCGACGTGAACGCGAACGGGCGGCAAGCCGGAAAGCTGCCCGTGAAGAGGCGACGCCAGCGGAAGCTTCGGGTCGGCACTCCCCAGATAGGCATGCACCAGTTCCGCGACTTGCGGCAGGGTGAAATATGGATCGGCATCCGCGCGCGTCACATACGTCTCGCTCAAGAGCGTCAGATCGGTAACCGGCGATAGTGCGGCCACGCCAACAAGCGCCGACTTTGCGGAAGCCGCGTCGGCAGAGACGCGTGCGGCGAGTACCAGGGCGAGATTGCCGCCGGCAGAGTCGCCCGTGATGGCAATCCGGCGGATTCCCCTTTCCTCCAGGCCGCGGTAAGACGCCAGCACATCGTCGACAGCCGCAGGGAAACGGTGCTCGGGCGCAAGCCGATAGTCCGGGATAAATGCGCTCGCTCCCGCCCTCGCGGCGATGTGCCCAACCAGGTGACGGAAGGCTTTGGCACTTCCCAGGTTGAACCATCCGGCATGCAGATGGAGGATCGCTTCGTCAGACCGGGCATGCGCAGGATGAACCCAGAGGCCCGTAATGCCGCCAACCGTGTCGGCTTCGAAGCTCACGTCATCGCGTGGCGAAACGCGTTCCATCATGGCATCGAAAGGCTCGCGTGCTTCGATGCCCCTCAGTTTTCCTTTCCTGGGGCTCGCCATGGTTCGCGTGGCGGCGGTGATCGTCGCGTCTTCCGGGTCAAGCGGATGGGTAACGACGAAATGCTTCAACGCATCTTCAGTTGTCGAACGTTGCATGCTCAGCTCTTTCGAATAAATGGTTGTCAATGGCGCCGGTTCCCGGCCAATGTCGAACGACCGCTGTATCCCGTATCCCGGTGCATTCGCTTTCCAGATCCGTGTCGGCCAGGCGGATTTCCACCTGGCCGTCTCATGCACGCGCCAACGGTGCGAACAGGCCTGACGCTCAGCCAAACAGCTTGTTGGCCGTTCTGGCGATCAGTTCGCCCTGGTGACGAGCGCCGGCGAGCTCGATTGCGCTCGGCTGACGTTGGCCTTGCCCGCCGGCAATCGTCGTGGCGCCATAGGGCGCGCCGCCGACGATTTCGTCCAGCGTCATCTGCCCCTGGTGGCTATACGGCAGGCCGACGATCGTCATGCCGAAGTGCAGCAGATTGGTAATGATCGAGAACAGCGTCGTTTCCTGGCCGCCGTGCTGGCTCGCTGTCGACGTGAACGCACCGCCGACCTTGCCATTCAATGCACCGCTCATCCACAGGCCGCCGGCCTGATCCAGGAATGACGCCATCTGCGACGACATGCGTCCGAATCGGGTTGGCGTGCCAACCACAATAGCGTCGTAGTTGGCGAGTTCGGCGACGGTCGCAACCGGCGCCTGCTGGTCGAGCTTGAAGTAGGCGGCCTTGGCCACGTCCGCCGGCGCAGTCTCCGGCACCCTCTTGACGTCGACCATGGCTCCTGTGGAACGCGCACCTTCGGCAACGGCATCCGCTAACGCTTCGACATGGCCATACGAGGAATAATATAGAACCAGAACTTTCGACATTTCGATCTCCTTCCTATATCTGCGTGGTACCGCTGTGGGAAATAACGACTCGACCTGAAGGCTACGACCGGAATGCTTAGGCGCATAGCTCCGCGGTTGCAATGAAACGTTGCTTTCTGCAGAACGACAAAAATTGGTCAACGCATCCGGATGATGGCTGCCAGACGCCCATAAAGCAAAACGGCTGAGGCTTCCCACCTACGTAGGTGGAAAGCCTCAGCCGCAACTTACGCGATCTTCGAGAATCGCGCTTTTACATCGACATTACAGACCGCTTGCTGCGCCCGAACGGGACGTTCCGTCAGCACTACCACCGTAACCCGAAACAGGGGCTTGGGCTGCGGCATTCTGCGCCGCGACTTTTGCTTCAGCTGCCTGGATGTTCTCGGGGTAGTGAAGCCAGTCATGCGGGTCGTAGCCGGCCTTCTCGAGCTGGGCCAGCTCGGCGCGCACCTGCTCGCGGCTTACCGGCTGACTGGACTGTGCGAACGATGCCACGGGTGCTGCAATAAGAGCAGCAATAAGAACCATCCTGGTGAACGACTTCATGGTGACCTACCTCAACGATTGTTTTAGTTGCGCTACAGAGCAGCTTCGCTGCCAAGGCTGCACGCAGTCTAAAGGGCAAAAATCGTTAGGGTAAGTACCAGTTTTTTAACTCTCTGTTGCTGACGCAGCAACAATCGGCCGGCGTCGCCGCTGAGCATGCAAGAGCGGATGATGCGACCTCCACCCTGCGTGCTTACTGCATCACGTAGCTCCTGATGATGTGGTCGACCAGGGTCGGCAAACGCTGAGCGATCCGCCGGGCGTCGCTGCCTGATCTGACGTTGCCTGTTGCATTCTCCCAAAGCATCATCAACGTATCCACCAACGCCTCGGCATCCACCGCGTGTGCGGCAATAGCCAGTCGCATCAATAGTGCTCGAAACTCTCGGCCAAGCTTGAGACGCGATAGGTTGACAGGATGATCCTCGCCCGAGAACTGTATCGTCGGCAATTGCGGCTGCCCGGGCTGATGACTATCAGAAGCGAGCTTGACGGCAACGTCGATAAAGAGCTCGAGCATGTGTTGAACAGGCTCGTCGCCGGATCGATGTCCAGCTTCCCGCCATTGCGCACGCTGACGATCGCAAAGCAGGTCTGCATAAGCTTGTAGAAATGCCTTGCGCGAGCCGAAAACCCGATAGATATGCCGCTTACCGAGCCCCGTTTGATCGGCAAGACGATCGAGATTCAACGACTCGACCGGCTCGCGATAGAAAAGCGCTACTGCGGCTTCAAGAATGGTGTTCCGGAGATCGCCCGTTGCAGCCTCCGGACGTCTACCGTTCTTTCGACGGATCGCGGACCGCGCAACTCGCAACGAGTCGGCCTCACGTTCATCTTGCTGAGCAAATTCATTCACCAATGCTTTCCACATCGTTTAGCCATCCTCTGTGTCAGCAGCCGAACCGGCATCAAAGACTGTTGCAGCGGTTCTTCTAACAAAGCATTTTTGCGAATCCCGCGTGATCGACTCTGGAAGCATCGCCTCGTAAGCCGTGTCGCTCGATGCACGCCCAGCACATTACTATACGAATGGAAAATATAATGTCAAGACTGGTTAACACCCCCGCAATCATGAAGCGGCGCTGAAAGCGGCCCTGAGCGCGCCAACGGAGGAGACACTCGACAATCTTTACTGGAAGCCTTCCAGCACGGTCTTGCCGATAGCCTTTCCTGTTTCGATCCGTTCGTGTGCGCGGCGAAGGTTCGCTGCCGTCAAGGGACCTTCCACGTGCGTGAGCGTCGTCTGCAGCAGGCCGGCATCAACCATCTCCGACACTTCTTTCAGCAGGCGGTGCTGGGCATCCATGTCCGCTGTCTGGAACAGCGACCGGGTAAACATCATCTCCCACGAAACCGTGATGCTCTTCGGCTTGAACGGCGCAATGCTGTCGTCAAAGTTGTCGATCAGCGTGATATGGCCTTGGGGGTTCAACGCACGGGCCAGACTGGGGGCGCTACCGGGCATCGACGTGATCGCCCCGATATAGTCCACGCCATCGAAGCCGATTGCGTGCAGCGCTTCGTCGATAGGCTTGCTGTGGTCGACAACGTGCTTCGCTCCTAGCTTCTTCACCCACTCGACAGTTTCGGGCCGTGACGCAGAGGCGATGACAGTAAGGCCCGTGAGGCGGTTCGCCAGCTGGATCAACATGGAGCCAACGCCCCCTGCTCCGTTCAGAACGAGCAGCGTGCCGCCGGTTGCGCGCGAGCCGCGCGGCACCTTCATGCGGTCGAAGAGCATTTCCCATGCAGTTATCGAGGTGAGCGGCAAGGCCGCCGCCTCGGCGAATGACAATGAGGTGGGCTTGGGCCCGACGATCCGCTCGTCGACGAGGTGGAACTCCGAGTTGGTCCCCGGGCGATCCATCGCGCCCGCATAGAAGACCTCGTCGCCCGGCCTGAAGAGCGTGACCTCGCTTCCAACCGCAACGACCACGCCCGCCGCGTCGTAGCCCAACACTCTGGGAAGCGGACTCTGCGAAGGATCTTCCCAGCGACGGCGCTTCACATCGACAGGATTCACCGACACGGCTCTCACGGCGACCCGCAAATCGCGTGGGCCAGGTTCCGGCATCGGAAGTTCAAGCTCGGTCAAAACCTCGACGCCACCCTTTGCCTTATAGCCAATCGCCTTCATTACATTCTCCAATGTCGTCCATGCCGAACTCTTTCGGCCACGCCGCGCGAAGCGCAGCTCAAATCGCCGGGCACTGAAATAGCCAATAGTCGGCGGTTTGACTCGCCTGGAATCCTATATCCACAACGCTCGTTCGCCAGTGTCCTGAATGGCAATGCACCATTGCGCACGGCAGAACGTCATCAGCGAATGGTTGACACACCTCCGCCGACATCCTAATATACAACAATGCTGCACGCATTCACTATTGTTGAATATACGCAGTGCAGCGCCTGGCAGGAGACATCGTGGTTTTTACGATCGCCATCATTTATTAAGGATTCCTTTCAATGGAAAGCATCTACTTTGAACGTCGTCAGAACGTAGGCCATATCGTATTGGCCAACCCGCCCTCCAATCTCATTGCCGCTGATTTCGCCGACTGCCTCGAGAAAGCCGTTCGGGAAGCCAGCAAGACCGATATCCGGTCGCTCCTGATCCGTGCGGAAGGCCCCGATTTCAGCAAAGGCGGCGACGTCCTCGATTTCATCGACAAAGGTTTCGATGACTGGCGGACGTTCATCTCGCAGATTCACCATACCTATCGGTCAATCGAAGCCCT
This sequence comes from Paraburkholderia sediminicola, assembly GCF_902859805.1. Classification (GTDB taxonomy): domain Bacteria; phylum Pseudomonadota; class Gammaproteobacteria; order Burkholderiales; family Burkholderiaceae; genus Paraburkholderia; species Paraburkholderia sediminicola. The sequence continues at coordinate 227,075 of NZ_CADIKC010000008.1, forward strand.
CCAGATCCCGACGGTTGCCGCCGTGCGCGGCGCGGCATTCGGCGGCGCATTCGAACTCGCTCTCGCTTGCGATTTCATCGTCGCGGCGGAGAACGCCACCTTCCGTTGCATTGAAGCGTCCGTCGGCTCGGCGCCTGTCGCGGGCGGCGTGCAGCGCCTCGCGGAAAGAGCGGGTCGTGCATATGCCGCGCGCTACGCGATGCTGAGCGAACCCATGTCCGGTGCGACCGCCGGTCGGCTCGGCGTTGCCGCCTTCGTCGTCGGTGAAGATGAGGTCGAGAACGTTGCCGATGACCTCGCCATCAAGCTTGCGAACGGCCCGACGCGCTCGTATGGCGCGATTCGCGCCCTCCTCAAGGCATGGTCAGGCGGCGGCGTGCCCGGTGCCGACTCGCTGATCCTCGATCTCACCATGGGGCTGCACATGACGGAAGACGCCAGGAAGGGGCGAACGGCACGTGCAGAAGCGTTCGCTCGAGGCGAAGAACCGACTCCGGTCGTATTTGTCGGCAAATAAGAAGCCGTCAGTCAGGCCCATTGCACGGAAGACACTGATGAACACACTTTCATATCAGAGCGGAACGCGTTCTCCGGAACTGATCGACAAAACCATTGGCGATTCATTTGACGAGATCGCCAGCAGGATGGGCGAGCACGTCGCGGCAGTCAGCCGGCATGAGGGGGTGCAGCTAAGCTACAGTGAACTTCGTGAAAAGTCGGACCGGCTTGCGGCCGCGCTTCTAGAGTCGGGACTCAAGCCCGGCGAGCGGATCGGAATCTGGTCCCACACGAACCTCGCCTGGCTATTGCTGCAGTTGGCCACGGCGAAGGCCGGGTTGATACTCGTCAACATCAATCCGGCCTACCGGACGTCGGAACTGGAACATGCGCTCAACCTCGTAGGATGCAAGGCCATCGTGACGATGGTCCGCTACCGGTCGAGCGAGTACCTGAACATGTTGCGGGAGCTGGGAAAAGCGCGACTGCCGAGCCTCGAGACGATCTGGTGGATCGACGATGCGGACTGTCAGGACGAAGCCGGCGCGCAACGCTTCTCCGACCTGCTCCGCTCCGGCGATGCAAACAGCGCAAAGCTTCAGGAAGTGCGCCGCACGGTGCGCCCGGACGATGCCGTCAACATCCAGTTCACCAGCGGGACGACAGGGCTTCCCAAGGCCGCGACGCTGAGTCATCGCAACATCCTGAACAACGGTTTCTTCGTGGGCGAGTGCATGAAGCTCACCCACGAAGATCGAGTCTGCGTTCCGGTTCCGATGTACCACTGCTTCGGTATGGTCATGGGCAATCTGGCTTGCCTGACCCATGGCTCGACGATCGTCTACCCCGCCGAACGCTTCGACGCAGAAGCCGTTCTGGAGACCGTACAGGCGGAAAAATGCACGGCGCTGTACGGCGTGCCGACCATGTTCATCGCGGCACTCAATCACCCGCGCTTTGCAGAGTTCGATATGAGCAGTCTGCGCACCGGCATCATGGCCGGTTCGCCTTGTCCTATCGAGATCATGAAGCGGGTTGTCGGTGAAATGCATCTGCCCGAGATCACGATCGCATACGGCATGACGGAAACGAGCCCTGTGAGCTGCCAAAGCATGACGGATACGCCGGTCGAACGGCGGGTATCCACGGTCGGCCAGGTGCTGCCTCACCTCGACGTAAAGATTGTCGACCCGCTCACCGGCCGGACTGTGGAGCGCGGCCAGACCGGCGAACTCTGCACCCGCGGCTATTCAGTCATGCTCGGCTACTGGAACCAGCCCGACCGCACGCGCGACGCAATCGACGCCGAAGGCTGGATGCATTCGGGCGATCTCGCCACGATGGATCCGGACGGCTACGTCAACATCGTCGGGCGCATCAAGGATATGGTCATCCGCGGCGGTGAAAACCTTTATCCCCGCGAGATCGAAGAGTTTCTGTACTCCTGCCCAGGCGTGCTCGACGTGCAGGTGGTCGGTGTACCGGACCCGCATTTCGGCGAAGAACTCTGCGCATGGATCGTCGTCAGGCCGGAGTCGGTTCTCGACGACGAAGCAGTCCGCGACTTTTGCAAGGGCCGGATAGCGCATTACAAGGTTCCCAAATACATCCGCTTTGTCGACTCGTTTCCGACCACCGTGACGGGAAAAATCCAGAAGTACGTGATCCGGCAAATCATGAGCGACGAGCTTGATCTGAAAGAACAACACACGGCGTGACGCGTCTCAGCGATGAGATCACATCAATCCCGCTACAACCATTTACCGGAGTGCCGCCATGGCAGAAGTTGACGTACAAACCATCTACTTCGTCGCGAAGGATATGGCCAGGCTGGAAGATTTCTATGCGTCGGCGCTGGGGATGCCTGTCCAGTTTCGCGACGAGAACAAGTGGACTCAATTTCGTCTGCCACGCAGCGCATTTGCACTGAGTTCGGTAGAGGAAGCGGCAGAAGGAGCCGTTGGGGCTGTGCCCGTCTTCCAGGTCGCCGGTGAGGCCCAGGACGAGGTCCGGCAGAAAATCCTGTCGGCGGGCGGCCAGCAACTCGCGCAGCGCGACATGGGCACGCACGGCGTCGTTACCACCTACCTGGATCCGGAAGAGAACATCTTTCAGGTATTCAGCAAATCTTCGACTCGTTAAGTCAGAAGATCACACATTTCGCACTTACTGGAAAAAGCCATGAAATTCGGTATATTCGACCAAAACGATCGCAATGGGCTGCCCATTCATAAGCAGTACGAAGACAGGATGCAGATTATCGAGCTTTACGACAGGCTCGGTTTCCATGCTTATCACATGTCGGAACACCATGCGACTACGCTGAGCGCTTGCCCCTCGCAAAGCGTGTTTCTTGCCGCTGCCGCGCAGCGCACCAGGAAACTGCGCCTGTCGCCGCTGGTCTACATTCTCCCGATCCATCACCCAGTCCGCCTTGCTGAAGAGATTTGCATGCTCGACAATCTGAGCGGCGGCCGCCTGGAGTATGGCGTGGGCCGCGGCGCCTCGCCCCACGAAATCGAGGCACTCGGTATCGATCCGGCCACGGCTCAGGCGAGGTACGTCGAGTCGTATGAAATCATCAAGCGGTATCTGAGTTCGGACACGCTCGACTATCAGGGGACGTTCTGGCAATTCAACGACATGCCGATCGAACTCAAACCGCTGCAGACACCCCCTCCCACCTGGTACGCGCTGGCATCGCCGGAGTCGACGGTATGGCCGGCCCAGGAGAAGATGAACATCGTCTGCGGCGGTCCGGTCCAGCGAGTCAGAGCCATCACCGATCGATATCGCGAAGAGTTCGCCAGGCGGCATCCGTCCGCTGCTGAGCCGCTCATCGGCGTAAATCGCTACATCGTGGTCGCTGAAACGGACCAGGAGGCGATGAAGATTGCTTCGCGGGCATGGTCGGTTTTCCATCCGAACTTTTTCAAGCTGTGGAAGAAGCACGGCACGGAACCGGTCAACCAGAAGCTTCCGCCGACGATCGAGCCGCTCGTGGAATCGGGACTGGCCGTGGTGGGCCGACCGGAAACCGTGCGTGAAAAGCTGCTGGAGCAGGCGCACGAGGGTGCATTCAACTACCTCATCGGAACATTCATGTTCGGCGACATGTCCGTTTCCGAAGCGAAGACCTCTATCGGCCTGTTTCACGAGTCCATCATGCCGGCGTTCAGCGAGTCGCAAAAGGTTCTGTCATGAGCGGAAGCACTTCGCTGGACGAGGAACGTCCTGCCATCAGGACGTTCGAAAAGCGTCAGTTGAGGGACGTGCTCGGCTCCTTCGTAACCGGCGTCACCGTGGTCACCACGCTTGATGGCGAGGGGAAAATGCACGGCCTCACCGCCAATTCGTTTTCTTCGGTTTCGCTGGACCCGCCTCTCGTCCTGTGGAGCCAGGCGACCTCTGCGGGAAGCCACACCGCGTTCAGGGATGCCGGGCGATTCACCATTAACATCCTGGCTGAACATCAATACGATCTCGCCAATCACTTTGCGACCCGGTCGCCGGACAAATTCGCCGGCATCGACTATGACCTTGGGGTCGACGGACTGCCGCTCCTGCGCGATTGCAGCGCATGGCTGGAGTGCAAGGTGGTCTCCCGTTTTCCGGGCGGCGACCACGTCATCTTTGTCGGGTCGGTGGAATGCATACGGCAGAGCGGGCGGCGTCCGCTGGTATTCGGTGGTGGGCAATATCTGGTTGCTGACCCGCACGACCTCGGTCGCGCGCCGCTCGGAACGGCCGGCACGATGAAATCGCAGCCACATGCTGTCCGGCTGGCCAGTCGCGCCATGTTGCGGCTCGCACATACGCTGGATAAGACACTGGCGCTGGTAGCGTGGGGCAATCACGGGCCCACGGTGATCGCGTGGCAAGCCGCGACCACGCCCGTGGCCGCCGACCTGCCACTTGGGCTTGTGCTGCCGGTGACTTCGTCCGCTTCGGGCCTGGCGCTGGCGGCGTTCCTTCCGCCCGAAGCCGTCGATCGATTTGTGGCAGCGGAACTGCGTGACAACGCGCGACAAGCGTCTGACGAAGTGCTCCCTACGGCGGAATCGCTCGCAGGCGTACTTGAATCCGTCAGAGTCTCGCATGTCGCGACGAGGCGCCCCGCCCCGTTCTACGACGACCGCATGCTCGCTAACGCCATCAGCGTGCCCATTCTTTCCCCAAGCGGAATGGCCGTGCTGGCACTGACGGCGCTGGGCCCGGCCGAGCATTTCGATGCTGCAGCCGATGGACCTTGTGCGGAAGCCCTCAAAACCGCCGCGCATGAGATCTCCGCTGCATTGCGCGAAGCGTGAAATATAACGGCCAGACTTCAATCATGACTGAAACAGATAGCCATCTACTTGAATCCTCGTTGCCCGCTGTCGAACAGGCACGAGTGAATCTCTCGACACTCGGCGACAAGCGGGTCATCGCGTATCGCACTGCCGGTGACGAACGCGCACCCGTCATCGTGCTGCTGCATGGTATTGGTTCGAGCTCGGCGGGATATCGCGCACAGCTCGCCGCACTGAGCAGGAGCCATCGGGTGATTGCCTGGGACGCTCCCGGCTATGGACAAAGCAGCCCCTTTGCGATCAGCACACCGGCCGCCACCGATTACGCGGATGCACTCATGGCCCTGCTGTCCGCGCTCGGCATATCGCGTGCAACCGTCGTAGGCAGTTCGTGGGGGAGTGTCATCGCGGCAACGTTCGCGGCACGGTACCCGTCGGCTACGCGCGCCCTTGTATTGAGTGCGCCCAACGTTGCTCGGGGACATCTATCCGGTGCGGAGCGCGACGAGGCACGAGAAGTTCTGATGCGAAGCGCAGCGGCACAATCGCCCGAGGCACGCACCGCCGTCGTCAATGCCCTGATCGCTCCGAACGCCGGCACCCTCGTTCGCACGGTCGTATCCCGGTTGAGAGACGCAGTGACTCCTACAGGCTGGGAACACGCCGTAGACATGCTCTTCTCCGCGCATACGCCGTCCATCGTTCGTTCTATCGAGGCGCCGATCTCCGTCATTGTCGGCAGCCTGGACCGCGTCGCCCCGGCTGACGATCATGCGCGGCCGATTCACGAGGCTGCCAATGGTTCGACACTCCTCGTGCTCGATGGGATTGGCCATATGCCGAAGATTGAAGCGCCTGAGGCGTTCAATTCCATCGTGTTGGCAGCTGCGGAAGCGAGGCCCGACTGAAGGAAGGATGAATGCCATGAGAAGGCCGCGGCGCAAGCCGCAGCCCTCTCACTAGCATATGCGCCGCAATCGCCCGCCGAAACAGATGGCACGCATCGGCATTGAGCGCCCGGTTTCTACCCAATTTTTCTGGGGACCTTGCCGCCCAGTGCGGCTGTAGCTCGAACCGCGCTATCGAGTAGCGCCTTTATCTCTTTACCGTCAACGTCAGTGTTCAGTGTTGCAGGCGACCCGATAAGACTGATGGCAAATCGGAGATCGCCGTCCCTGTCCCAGATGGGGGCCGCGACAGACACGTAACCCATATCCCCGCGTTGAACCGTTGTGAAGCCACAATTGCGCAATTCAGCGATCGCTTCTTCCCGCAAGGAAGCCGGGGTCCATTCCTGTCCCCCAGACAGTTCGCGGCTGATGAGATCGTCGGTACGAGCAGCCTGAAGGCAGGCAATGAAAAGCTTGCCCGCAGCAGTCGTGACGAGCGGGATCAGGCCTGTTCTCAACTCGAGAATGCTGCGCGTCTGCCCCTCCTGCTTGAAGAGACTCACGGGTCCATCTTCGGTCCATGCAGTGACAGCCGCGCCACTCAGTGTTGCTTCCCGCAAAGCGACCACCTCTCGACGCACGATATCGAATCCGTCCAGTTGATTGATCGCGCTCATACCCAAAGCAAGCGACGCCGGCCCGAGCTTGTAGCACCCCGGCTTTTCGTCCGGCGATGCAAGCCCGGTTCGCACCAGGCTAATCATGTAGTTGCTTGTCGCGCTCGGCGACAGTTCGGACAGCGCAGCAATCTCCTTGAGCGGGAGTGCTCGCTCACTCGTCTGCAACGCCGAAAGGATTCGGAACGCAATCTCGACAGACTGAATGCCGCGCCTCGCAGTCACATTGGTCATTTTTCAACCGTATGGAAGTGATAAAAAAATCGCCGCCCCGGGTTTCCACGGACGGCCGTCATGTTGACACGCCTTGGGGGCGGCCCCTATAGTGTTCAACATAGATTATGTCATTCATTATTGTTGAACGCAACACCGGCAAGTTAGGGGGATCAGAGGCAAGCGAGCAACCGGAACAAAACGCTTGATTCTTTAGCACCTCATTTCATCAGTAGTACAGATTTCATACGCGCCCCTTTATTCAAATAACTTCTTCAGAAAAGTCACAACCGGTTCGGAGACAAGGCATGGCAATTTATGGACGTACGATGGCAGGCGCGATCGCCGCGCTTTCTGTGATCAGTGTCGCCAACGCGCAATCCAGCGTCACCTTATATGGAATTGCGGACACTGCAGTGCAGTACATCAGCAACGTCGGAGGACACGGCCTGATCCAGGAGGGGAACACGCACGCACCCGACATTTTCGGCCTGAAGGGCGTTGAAGATCTCGGCGGCGGGCTGCGCACTATCTTCGATCTTCAGAACGAGTACCTGCTAAACAATGGCCGGCAACTTGTTCCTGGAACCTTATTCAACCGGAAGTCGTATGTTGGACTGCAATCGGACAGCTATGGCACGTTGACGCTCGGTCACCAACCCAGCTTCATGTATGACATTCTGTCCAACTATCAAACGCCCTTCCTCCTCGGCAACATTCTCACGCTTCACCAAGGCAACCTGGATGAGATTGCCAACTTCTTCCAGTTCAATAATGCAGTGAAGTACGTGAGCCCGACCTTTGGCGGGTTCTCCACCGGGGCGGAATTTGCATTTGGCAATGTGGCCGGCAATTTCAGCGAAAGCAGAGACTACTCTTTCTTTATTCAGTACAAGGGCGGCCCGCTAAGTCTGGCAGCCACGTACGCGAACGAGAACAACCGTTTCCTGGAGCTTTCCAGTTTTATCGGTCTGCCGTCGCTCTTTGGAACATCGCTGCCTCAGGCCGAAGGCGTTGTGGCCAACAAGCTCGTCAATTGGGGGCTCGGCGCATCGTATCAGCTGAAAAGCGTGCTTCTACACGCCACGTTTACGCAGTCACGCATCACATTGGCGACTGGCCGCGGCAACGCCAACACCGTTGACGCCGGTGCGAACTGGACCATCGTGCCCGATGATGTCCTCTCGGTTGGCGGATGGGTGGAAAATCTCGACGGAGGAAACTGGAAGACCATTACCGTCTCGAATGCTTATATCCTGTCGAAAAGAACGACTGTCTACCAGCAGGTGACCTACCAGCACGCTTCAGGCGCCAATGGCTATGCTTCTCTCGCGGCCGCTGGCGTGGCATCCGGCCGGTCCACAACCGGCGTCTCGGTGGGTATTCAGCACAACTTCTAGCAGTGCAACTGCCGGATGTATATCGTTTCTGACGATAGGTTGCATCGAAATGTATAGGCTTCTTTCGGGGCATGTCTTCGCGTACCTTTCCTTTCACGAGATCACACGCCGAGGGGCGGCCTCTTTCACGGTCGCCCCTTGCACCTAGTCTATGAGGAATAGCATGCAGAACGTCCATGCCGGTAACGCGGCCATTCCAGCCATAGGCTTTGGCACCTACGGAATGACTGGCGACGACATCTATCGAATGATTCCTGAAGCCCTTCGTGCCGGATTCCGCCATATCGACACCGGGCAAATCTATCGTAACGAGGCAGAAATTGGCGACTGCGTCGCCGCATCCGGCATCCCGAGAAGCGAAATATTTCTGACGACCAAGGTCTGGGTTAGCAACTACTCAGCAAGACACTTCGATGCGTCCGTTAACGAAAGCCTGCGCAAGCTCAAGACGGACTACATCGACCTGCTCCTGCTGCACTGGCCGGGAGGATCGGATGTGCTTCTCGCCGAACAGATTGGGGAGCTCAATGCGGTCGTGCGCGCCGGCAAGGTCCGGCACATCGGCGTCAGCAACTTCAACCGCGCACAGATGACAGAAGCGGTCCGGCTCTCGGCAGCGCCATTGGTCACGAATCAGTTTGAATACCATCCGTATCTGAACCAGTCCTTGCTCATCGAAAGCACGCGTGAGGCTGGGCTTGCCGTGACAGGATATTGCGGCATGGCGGTTGGCCGCGTGTTCTCGGATCCGACGCTCAAGGAGATCGCAGCTCGCCATGACAAAACCATCGCGCAGATCGTCTTGCGGTGGCTTGTTCAACAGCGCGGCGTTGTGGCGCTTTCGCGAACCACCCGGATCGATCGGCTGGCGCAAAACCTGGCAGTATTCGACTTCGAGTTAGATGACACGGACATGGCCGCAATCCATGCATTGGCGACGGCAAACAGCCGGATCGTCAACCCGCCCGGTCTCGCCCCGCGGTGGGATAGCACAGCCGTCTGACCGCCGGGTCTCTGGCGCGATACAGAAAACGAAACAGCACGATCGGTCATCGTCGGCGAGCAGCGTCGCCCGCGCAGTGCGCGGTCGCGCCTGCGGAGCCGACCTTCTGCGCGCCGCCCTCTTCATCATTTCGGCTTCCCGATCGATATCGGTCAGCCTCAAATCTGCCCGTACAGCTTAGGGCTATCCACACATAAGTGCCGCAGATTGACGCCTCCACGCTGGCGTCGGGAATCATGAATCAAGCCGATATCGGCCCAACGAAACCCGCAATGGGTTGAGTCGCGAGTCCATAGCATGGCCGCAACCTTCACGCGTGCACATCCTGAATTGCAAAGCATCGTTGCACTTGATGAAACGTTAAGCCCCCCTTCAAGCCGCACCGGCGCATGTGACATTGCGTCAATCCAACTGGAAACACGAGGGCAACTGCATCGCTCACTAAACTTTGCAAACGTAAAAAATAACGTATAAGATGAATCCAGGCCGAGCAGGGAATGCCCCCGCCCGATGCTAAAGAATTCTTCATAGGAGACAACGGCCATGCCGAAGAGAAAAATTGACACGCACCAGCATTTTCTGCCGAAGCTCTACGTGGACGCGGTCGGGCTGGACTTGCTGAATGCGGCGATGCCGGGCGGCGTGGCCCCAACCTGGTCCGTCGAGGCAGCCCTCGCGATGATGGATGAAAACGGAATCGACGAAGGCATTCTGTCGATCTCCTCCGGCCCCACGCTCCCAGATGCGGCCACGCTGCTGAGAAAATGCAACGACCACGCAGCGGAACTCAGATCCAGGCATCCCGGACGGTTCGGCTCCTTTGCGAGCTTGCCGCTACCCGACGTCGATGCGGCGCTGAAGGAAGTCAGCTATAGCCTCGACGTCCTGAAGGTCGATGGTTTCATTGTCTTTTCGAACTACAACGGCCTGTATCTTGGGGACGATCATTTCACCCCGCTGTGGGAAGAATTGAACAGGCGTGGGACCGTGGTGTTCATTCACCCCAATCAGCCACCTTACGATGTGCCTCGAGTCGCCCCGGCATCCGTGCTCGAGTTTCCATTCGACACCACACGTACAGCCACCAGCCTGATCATGTCAGGTGCAATGAATCGCTTCAGGAACATCCGGTTTATTCTTTCGCATGCCGGGGGAACGCTGCCGTTTCTCGTACCTCGCATCGCCCTCTCCATTTCCATGATGCCCGCGGTGGCGGAGCGTGTGGGCGACACATTGGCGGCGGTCAGATCCTTCTACTTCGACACAGCGCTTTCCGCCGGCAATTCACCCCTCAGTGCGCTGGCGCAAGTGGCCGACCCCGATCACATTCTCTTCGGGACCGACTTCCCGTTCGCACCGACAAGCGCCATCCGGCAGTTCGGCAAAGTGCTCGATAATATCCAGATCCCCGGCATTGAGATGGACAAGGTGTACGGGGACAATGCTGCCCGGTTGCTTGGGCGCTAACCGGTTTGCCAACGCGGAGTTCAAGGAAAGACGATGCGTAATATCAACGAAGACACCATCACCCAGGCGGTGCTTGCGGCAATGGCCGGCTGTAACAATGACAGGCTGCGCACGGTGATGACCAGCCTTGTCCAGCATTTGCATTCGTTCGCAAGAGACGTGAAGCTGAGTGAGAGTGAATGGGCATACGCCATCAACTTCCTCACCGAGGTTGGCCATATCACGGATGAAAAACGCCAGGAGTTCGTCCTTCTGTCCGACACGCTCGGTTTGTCGATGCTGGTTACGACGCAGAACAACCGCAAGCCGGCCGAATGCACAGAAGCAACCGTTCTTGGCCCCTTCTTTGTTGCCGGCGCCCCCGAGTACAGGAACGGTGACGATATCTCTAACGGCGCGGCGGGTCTCCCCTGCTTTGTTGCCGGCCGCATTCGGGGTCTTTCGGGAGAACCGGTAGCGGGAGCCGCGATCGAGGTCTGGCAATCCGATGAAGACGGGTACTACGACGTGCAGTACGGCGACTCGCAGGATCCAAACGTGGAGTTTCAGGCGCGCGGTCGTTTGCAGACGCTGCCTGACGGGCTCTTTCATTTCCGCTCGATTCTCGCCGAGGCCTATCCCATTCCGCACGACGGCCCGGTTGGCCGAATGCTCGATGCGCTCGGACGCCATCCGTGGCGCCCGGCTCATCTGCATTTCTGGATCACCGCGCCAGGGTACGAGCCGTTGATTACGCACGTGTTCCGCAACGGGGACAAGTATCTCGACTCGGACGCCGTATTCGGCGTGCGCTCAACGTTGATCGTCGACTGGGTCGAGCACTCGCCGGGTATCGCGCCGGACGGCACGGCGATGGACACCCCGTTTTATACGCTCGATTACGACTTCGTTCTCAACCCTGTGGCACACGGGTCATGAACGGGCACATTCTCCGCGGAACCCGCCATGTCACCATCTGAATTCGTCTATAACGGGCGCGGCACGCGTGTCGTTTTCGGGTGCGGCTCGCGCAGCCACATCGAACGTGAATTGCACACGCTGCAAGTACGCCGCGCTCTGGTTCTGTGCAGTCACGAGCAACGCACATTGGGTGTATCGGTCGCCGATCAGCTGGGTGTGCTCGCAGCAGGTGTCTTTGATCGCGCGGCCATGCACGTGCCGGTCGAACTGGTCACGGAAGTACGCACGGTTGCCACCTCGCTCGACGCCGACTGCCTCATCGCCGTGGGCGGCGGCTCCGCAATCGGCCTCGCAAAGGGCCTTGCTCTCGAGACGGGTCTACCCATTCTCGCCGTGCCGACCACCTACGCCGGCAGTGAGATGACACCCATATTCGGGTTGACCGAATCGGGCCTGAAACGGACAGGCACCGATCTGCGCGTATTACCCAAAACGGTTGTCTACGATCCGGACCTGACCTTGACGCTGCCGGTAAGCATGTCCGTGACCAGCGGCATCAACGCAATCGCACACGCGGCAGAAGGTCTGTATTCACGCGATGCCAATCCGCTTACCAGCCTGATGGCCGAAGAAGGCATCGCGGCGCTCGCGCGCAGCTTACCCAACATCGTCGCACAACCGAACGACGCATCCGCACGCGCCGATGCGCTTTATGGCGCCTGGCTTTGCGGCGCCGTGCTCGGAAGCGTCGGTATGGCGTTGCATCACAAGCTATGCCATACGCTCGGCGGCAGTTTCAATCTGCCGCATGCACCTACTCATACCATCGTGCTGCCGCACGCCCTCGCGTACAACGCAGGCGCTGTGCCGGATGCGATGAAACGGATTGCACGGGCGCTCGGGAATGACAGCGCCGCGCAAGGTCTGTACGAACTTGCACGCACAAACGGTGCGCCCGTTGCACTGAAGGAGATCGGTATGCGCGAAGATCAACTCGACCAGGCGGCCGATATTGCCTGCAACAACGCCTACTGGAATCCCCGCCCGCTGGAACGCGGGGCAATTCGCGCTTTACTGCAGCGGGCATTCGACGGTAGCGCACCCATTGACGGTTTGTAGAACGAGTTTCTTTTTCAACGTGTCGCAAGGTATTCGCACATGGCGTCACACCCACTTCCTGAGGCAAGAGATATCCGGGCACGTCGCCCGGTTGAACTGAAGCGTACTGAACAGTTGCGCGCGCAGGAAACACGTTCGGCCATCCTGAATGCGGCTCTTACTGAATTTTCCTCGAAGGGCTTCGAGGCCGCGAGCATTCGTAGCATTGCCGACCGGATCGGGATGCAACATCCGCTCGTCACCTACCACTTTCGTTCCAAAGAGACACTGTGGCAGGCGGTAGCCGAATATGTATTCGAACGGGTCCGGCAAGAACGCGATGCAAGCCTGTCCGGCTTCGGTCCGGCTAGCGCAGTCGATCGGCTCAAGCTGGCATATAGGGCGCTATTTCGCTTCACGGTCGCATTTCCCGAGTTCCACCGCTTCATACTTCAGGAATCGCTAGGTTCCAGCTCGCGGCTGCAATGGCTCGCCGATGCCTTCCTGAAACCGCTAATCGGCTGGTTGCTTCCGCAAATTCGCGCCGCCCAGGAGGAACACGCGCTACCCAACGTCGAGCCTATTGTTTTCCACTATATGCTGATTAGCCTGACGTCGACCCTCTCGGGGTTCGGTCCGGAATTTTCGGCGACCAGTAATCTATCGCCATCCGATCCGGCGCTGGTCGAAGAATATTGGCGCACCGTCGAGCAGCTCGTGTTTGGAGCATTTGCATCACGCTAGAGGGGCCGCATCCCGCAACGGGGTATTTGCCGACACCCCCTCTAGACGGTCGATCTCCGTTGACACAACACCATCAGTTGAGTGCCTTGCGCGCCATCAGTGCCTTACCCGCACGCGCGCCATTCTCCCGGCCCATTTGCTGACTCACCCAATCGCCAATCGAAACGACCGCATCAAGGTCAATGCCGGTTTCGATTCCGAGGCCATCCAGAAGGTAGAGCAGATCTTCGGTCGCGACATTGCCAGTGGCGCCTTTGGCATAGGGACAACCGCCCAGTCCGCCAACGGACGCGTGGAACGTTGTCATTCCGACCTGCAGGGCGCCGAAGATATTTGCCAATGCCTGCCCATAGGTATCATGAAAGTGGCCGGCGAGATTCGCCAACGGAAACTCCCTGGAAGCCGCCTCAACCACTTGCTGAACCTGGTGCGCCGTGCCCACCCCAATGGTGTCGGCAATATCGATTTCGTCACACCCCAGATCGCGGAAGCGTTTGACCATATCGACGACGGCATCGACGCTCACCGGCCCCTGGTACGGGCATCCGAAAGAGCATGAAATGCTGGCGCGCAATTGCAATCCCACTTCTTTCGCCATACGCGCGACCGGCGCAAAGCGCTCGAGCGATTCCGCCACAGAACAATTGATGTTGCGAACGGAAAATGCTTCACTTGCGGCACCGAAAATGACGACCTCGTCGACCTTGCTCTCAATCGCGGCCTCGAGCCCTCTCATGTTGGGTGTCAGCGCGGCATACGAGACCCCGGCTGCGCGATCGATTCCAGCCATGACTTGCGCGCCGTCGGCCATTTGCGGAATCCATTTTGGCGACACGAAAGACGCCGCTTCGATTCGTTGTACGCCGGCGCCAACGAGTCGATTGACCAGTTCAATCTTGGTGTCAGTTGGTATGAACGTGCTTTCCGCCTGCAGACCGTCTCTAGGCCCAACTTCAACAACGTGTACGCGCTTTGGAAGACCGCTACCCGTGCCCTCCCTCCAACGTGCCTGCTGATCCATTGAAAACTCCATTTCGTGGCGAGCGTCGCCCCTCCAGGCGAGACGCTCGCTTCCACTATTTACTTCGAGAGCACCTGCCCCAATGCCCGGCGAAGTTCGGCAGCCGGATCACCCGGCAACGTCAGGCTACGCCACGCTACGTGATGGTCCGGGCGGGCCAACACACAACCGCTGTCGCCGATTTCACGCACGCGAGCCCAGTCGCCCGTGTGGTCCGCATAGGCCTGCCGCGGACCAATAACGTGCACGTCGATCTTCAACCCCAGCTCTTCACCAACCTTTGAGACAGCCTCAACCCACGCTTCGCCGCCAAGACCGGTGAACAGTACGAATCGCCCGTGTCCTGCGAGGTCGAGCGTGGAGTGTTGGCGGCCACGGGCGTCGAAAACCCAGGCATGCGGCAAACGCGCGCCGGGCCATGTCGTGGCCTGGTAGTACAGTTCACGGTCGCGTGTGAACTCCGGCTCGGTTTGTCCATCGGTCACTGCAGCGCTCGAGCGATAGCGTTGGTTCATCTCCACACCCTGGGCGTCCAGCTCATATCGTTTGAACGCCAACGCCTCCCGGATTTCGTCGCGCTGTTTTTCGGCAGCTGCCGTGGATCCGCTTCGAGCATGCATATTCGCTTGCAAGACCTCGCCGTCATTCGATTTGTCGATGCCAAGCGCGCTATAGAGCGGAGCAAATTCGGCAATCGACTGGTTCGCGCGAGTGACGACCTGCTTGGCGATCGGTGCACGCTCAACCGAATAGGTATCCAGAAGCGCTTCGCCCGCGCGCCCCTTGATGACTTCCGCGAGCTTCCACGCGAGATTGAACGCGTCCTGAATCGACGTGTTGGAGCCCAAGCCGCCGGACGGTGGGTGCCGGTGGGTCGCGTCGCCCATGCAGAACACTCGCCCCTCCTGCATGCGGGTCGCGTACATGTTATTCACTGTCCACGTATTCGCGCCCAGCAGTTCGATCTCGAGATCCGGCTTACCCACGAGCTGGCGTGCGATCGTGGTGGCCTTTGCCTCGTCAACAACCGGCGTCGGCTCGTTGATGTCATAACCCCAAACGATCAACCACTCGTGCCAGGGCCGAACCATCCGGATCAGGCCCATTCCGATCCCGCCCACTTCCGCACCCGGTTGCATGATTGGGTACAACACTGCAGGGCGATGCGCGACAAATTCTGACAGGTCCGCACGGAACCAGATGTTCATCGATCCCCGCACGCCCATCTGCCCTTCGAAAGGCAGACCTGCGTCTTTTGCGACCTTGGAGTTCCCGCCGTCGGCGCCAATCAGGTACTTCGATTTGACCGTAAACTCCTCGCCCGACAATCGGTCACGGCAGCGCGTGAGAACACCTTCGTCAGTTTGCGTATGACTCAGATATTCCGTGCTCATCCGCGCTTCCGTTCCTCGCGAGCACGCCGTTTTGAAAAGCAGCGGCTCCATGAACGTCTGCGGCAAATCGTTCATTTTGGTCGGACTCGACAATTGACGCTCCGCTCTCGAGAGCGGATGCAGCCCCCAACTGGGCACCCGGCCAATCTCCTCACCAGTCAGGCTTTCGCAGAAAACCGTCCCACCCATCAGATCCTGATCGGTCGCGTGCAGGTAGGCCTCCTGCTCCACCTGCTGACCGAGGTCGCGCAGGACCTCCATGGTGCGCAGATTGGTGATGTGCGCTCGAGGCGTGTTGGCCAGCCAACGATACTGGTTGATGACCATGTTGTTGATACCGTACGTCGAAAGCAGCGCGGCACTGGCGGAGCCCGCAGGCCCCGTTCCGACGATGAGTACGTCCGTGGTTATTTCATACATTCGACACCTCCAATTGTCCTGCCTTCGTGCCTCACCGTCTCCGTGTAGTTCGGATAACTAATTCAAGGCGAGTGTACGAGTCTCTGTTTTTACGATCCTGTCCGGTTTTCGCTAACCTGTCAGGCGGTCTTGTGCTCGGTCAGATTGAGATAGCGGATCATCTCCTCACGCATTGCGAACTTCTGTACTTTTCCGGTAACGGTCATAGGCAGTTCGCTCACGAAGCGAATGTATTTGGGCACTTTATAGTGCGCGATCTGCCCTCGGCAAAAGTCTTTGATGTCTTCCTCAGTCGAACCTTCGCCTTTTCGAAGCACAATCCAGGCGCACAACTCCTCGCCGTTCTTCTCATCCGGCACGCCGAACACCTGCACGTTCTGGATTTTCGGATGTCTGAAGAGATACTCCTCAACTTCGCGGGGATAGATGTTCTCTCCCCCTCGAATCACCATGTCTTTCAATCTTCCGACGATGTTGCAATATCCATCGGCGTCGATCGTGGCGAGATCGCCTGTATGCATCCATCCGTCTACGATGCTTTCGCGCGTTTTTGTCTCGTCTTCCCAGTACCCCTGCATCACCGAGTACCCTCGTGTACAGAGTTCCCCCGTCTCACCGACAGAGACAGTCCCACCATCGAAATCAACGATCTTCACTTCGAGATGAGGTTGAATCCGCCCGACCGTTGTTGTGCGCTTATCGAGCGGATCGGCGGTTCCACTCTGAAACGATACGGGGCTGGTCTCCGTCATGCCGTACGCAATGGTCACCTCGCGCATATTCATCTTTGTCACGACCTGATTCATTGTCTCGACAGGACAAGGCGATCCGGCCATGATGCCGGTGCGCAGACTGCTCAGATCAAACGATGCAAAGTCCGCATGCCCCAGTTCAGCGATAAACATGGTCGGCACCCCGTGAAGTGCGGTGCAACGCTCTTCCGAGACGGCCGCGAGGGTCGCGCCGGCGTCGAATCCTTCGCCCGGAAAGACCATCTGAGCGCCAACCGACACGCACGCCAGTACGCCGAGCACCATGCCGAAACAGTGGTACAGCGGCACAGGAATGCAAAGCGAGTCGGCTTCGGACAGCTTCATCGCCATGCCGACAAAGCGCGCGTTGTTGACAATGTTTCGATGCGTCAGCGTTGCACCCTTGGGACTGCCGGTGGTGCCGCTCGTGAACTGGATATTGATCGGGTCCTGAGACGAAAGAGTTTGCTCGACGGCATCGATTACCTCATGCCCTTCGTCTCGAAGCATCCCCTCTCCGCGTTGCATGACCGAGTGGAACGACATGACGCCCGAAACGCGCCAGTCGCCCACGGAGATCACCGTACGAAGGTCCGGCAGACGTTCCACCTTCAACTCGTCCGGCTGCTGCGACGCGAGTTCAGGCGCAATGTCGAGCAACATCGAAATGTAGTTCGACGTTTTGAAACTCTCAGCGGTGACGAGCGCCTTGCATTTCACCTTCCGCAACGCGTACTCGAGTTCCGACACACGATAGGCGGGATTGATGTTGACCAGCACGGCACCGATGCGCGCGGTCGCGAACTGCGTGAGCAACCATTCGAACCGGTTGGGAGACCAGATGCCGACGCGGTCCCCTTTTTCTATGCCCAACGACAGAAGCCCTGCGGCAAGCTGATCGACATGATCGTCAAATTCGCTCCATGTCCACCGTACCAGTTGCTCCCGGAATACCACAGCTTGCTGATCGGGAAATCTGCGTGCTGTTTCCCTCAGAAACTGGCCGACTGTAGACTCGCTCAACGGAACATCCGTCGAACCCCGTACGTAGGCAACGCCATCGGCAGGCGCTTCGAGCGTAAGGGAACCGGGTAAAGTGTGCATGAAGCCCTCCTCCATCGTTACTGCGCGTTTCCGCCAAAAATTCCGCTGAACGAAGTTATGTAGCGATTGCAATGCCGCCGGCCCCTGTCGAAGGCCGACATCGAAAACGCTTTATTTCCCGTGAAAAACCATCTCAGCCGGTTCTTCATCGCGATCGAACGCCTCGGCTGTGTTGGCGAAACCGCGCGTGGCGTCCTCCGTGTTGTACAGGTCCATGCACACATCCAGCATGGCGGCATCCGCACCGGCGACGCCACCGCTTGACCACACCTTGAGCAGGGTGCGCGTCGCTGCGTACGAAAGCGTGGGACCGTCCGAGAGCTGCGCAACCAGCTCGGCGGCAACACGCTCCAGCGCATCGGGTTCAGCCACGTGCGTTGCTATCCCGAGATCGCGGGCCACGCTGCCGGGAATCCCTTCACCCAGCATCGCGAAACGGGACGCGTTGCTACGCCCCACTCGCTCGGCCAGCCGCTGCAGTGCTCCCGCAATGGGAAGCATTGCGGTCGTGACCTCGACGCACCGGAACACGGCGTCGGTCGACGCCACAATGAAGTCGCAGTTCAACGCGAGTTCGAACCCGCCGCCAAAAGCGAGCCCTTGCACCACCGCCACCGTCGGGACGCGGAGTGCTTCGATTGCGCGATACGAGGTGTTGATTTCCGCGACGAACGTGCGGAACCAGTTCAGGTCCTTTCCCGGCCATTCGCGCACCTCGCCACCGAGACTGAAGTTGGGCCCCTCGGCCCGAACGACCAGTACCCGGATGTCGCTTTCGCTGGCTTCGTGAACCGCCTGCCGGAGACACTCTGCAAACCGTGCATCGAGACGGTTGTACGGCGGATTCGCCAGAACGATATTCCCGACCTTCCCGTCGCGCTCAAAACGTATGCTTTTCATCGCCTAACCTCACTATTCAGTCAGATTCACCAGGCGTCCGTGACGCCTGGGAATGTTTCGCAATTCAGGATTTTTCTTGATTCAACGGAATGATCGGAAGAAGCAGATGCGAGGGGCGATCGGCGTCGCGGTAAATCTTGTGTGTGACCGTGTTGCTGCTGGTGACGTGATACGGAATGTATTCGACGTCGGTCATCGCACCCGTTCCTGTCGGCGCATCCATGCTGCAGATCTCGATACAGATCCGATGGCCGGCCTTGAACTGGTTTGCCGTCGCGAGCACCTGGATTTCATACTTGACGATCTCGCCCGGTGTGACCGGCGCGATCGACTCCTTCGTCAACTTGTGGAACGGCTCCGCGGGCGTGGATCGGGCAGGATCCGTTGCACGGTATGACGCTTTCAGCCAGCCGCGGGTAAGTTCGCGCTCAGGCAGTGTGTCCGGCACCGACCGTTCGCCGACGCGTGCAGTAAGCACCGATACGTCCGGGCCCACGTCTTTAAGTACGACAATCCAGTTGGTGTCGGTCTGGTCGATCTCCGCGTAGAGCGTCAGCGAAATGGGACCTGCCACCAGTACGTCCTGCGCAAGCGGCTCAGTCATGTAACGCAGGCGCTCGACCTTGGACGTCTTTTTGAGCGGCATTTGCGTGAAGACATCAGGTTCCCGATGCGCGTTGCCAACTTCCCCTGCAGGACGAGGGGCATCTGTGGAAAGCTGCTCCCAGCCTGACAGGTAGTACTTCGCCCATTGCGTCTCAGGCAAAGGCCAGTCACTACCCGTGCGCCATTCGTTGGCGCCCATGACCCAGTAGCGAACCGGCGGTTCGTTCATGATGCCGGTATCGATACCCTTCAACCAGTAGTCGTACCAGCGAATGACCTCGTCGTGATACTGATGGAATGGCCGCTCCAGATGCGCCGGGCCCGTAAAGATCAGCTTGCGCGGCTGTTTGACATTGCTGAAGTAATGCTGCGCGCCAAGCCAGTGCAATTTGTAGGTGTAAGCGTAAGCGCCGGAACCGGTATAGAACGGCACCTTGATCGACTTGAAAATCTCCTCGGCTCGCTCGACCGTCCCTTCCGGCTCCCAAGGGTTGGTCATGATGTGATACATCACCCCCGTGCGCTGCCCCTTCTGCGTCAGGATGTTGTACAGGTTGATGTACATCTTGTAGTCGGGGTTGAGCATGGCTTCGCGCCAGAGTTCCTCTTGCGCTTCAGGCAGCGTACCCGGCACACCGCGCGGCTCATGCACCGTGCTGAAAACGTCAAGCAGATACGGGAACGTGTGGACGACGCCACCGGGGTTGAAGTCGCGGAACCCGAACATCCCGCCGTATGCACTGCAGGCGTCGTACGGAAAGATTGCCTTGAGCGCGGGGTGGCCCTGCGCCGCCGCACGCCATTGTTCGCCGGCAAAACCCGAGATTCCCACCATGCCGACCTTGCCGTCGGACCACGGCTGCTGTGTGATCCATTCGATCATGTCGTAATGGTCAGTGTTCTCCTCGCCATAGTGGCCTTCCGACTTGGCGGAGCCACGCGGTTGCGCAATGACGTGCACATAACCATTGGCGATGAAGCGGCGAGTGTCCCCGGCTTCTATCGGCCCAAACCAGAGCGGCGCATGCGCGGGCTGTGGGGGCAAGACGTCTGCAATATCCGGACCTTGAAGATCCTTGTTGTGCAAAGCTGAGGCGTACAGCACGGGATACTTGCCGTCCGCGTCCGGTCGATAAACGTCTACCGCAAGACGGGTTCCGTCCCGCATCGTTACCACGATGTCGCGTTCTTCAATCATGTCTCCTCCTTCGTTGGCCTGTTCGGCGTCAACAGACGGCCCTCTCAAGGCCGAAAATTTGCTTTACCCGCCGACGCGCGCTTTTGCGTTCACTCATCGAGAGTCGCACGATCAGGCAGATTCCGTAATTCACTATACTTCACGTCCGTAAAGTATGCAAGACGAACGACGTGCCAAAACTAAAAGTCTGAATCCCAAATGAATT
The DNA here is from genome assembly GCF_902859805.1 of Paraburkholderia sediminicola. Taxonomy (GTDB): domain Bacteria; phylum Pseudomonadota; class Gammaproteobacteria; order Burkholderiales; family Burkholderiaceae; genus Paraburkholderia; species Paraburkholderia sediminicola. Next base: position 247,857 of record NZ_CADIKC010000008.1, read on the forward strand.
GCAAGCCTGGAGCGGCTATGCGCCCATAGCCCCGGGGGCTAATGCCTTACCCTCATTGCGTGGTGCTGTTCGGCAACAGTGGATCAGCCGTCGATCCCGTACTGATGTCCGCCACCTGTTCGGTCAGCAAAAGCCGTTGTGCAGAGAGCACTCGCGCCATGACGGTCATGCATACGCAAGCCATCAAAAGCGGTATCGACAACAACGCACATGTGAGCAGGTACGGAAAACCCGATATGACGATCAGGCCAATCAGAGACGAACCGACAATGGACCCCAGCCGTCCGATCGCAACGTTCCAGCCACCGCCTGATGCACGCAACGCAGTTGGATAGAAGATGCCCGGAATGGTGTTGACGCAGATAAGCGGTCCTCCAACAGCTATGCCGGACAGGAAGACCACGCCCACGTGCCACTGAGTGGTTTCGGAGATCCCCAACGCAATGACAAGCAGCGAGCCCGCGCCAAACGCCACGGAAACGACTGACGCCACGTTATAGCGACGAACAAGGACCGCGAAAAGAACCGCGCCGCCAAGCGCACCGAACTGGAACAGTGACGATACCTGCGAGGCGTCGTGCATCGATAGCCCCATCTGCTTCAGGTGGGTCGGCATCCAGCTTCCAATCAGAAAGAACACCAGATAACCCGCAAATTCCGCAAGCCACGTCAACACGGTGCCGAGCCGGTATTTCGCGCTCAACAGCGCCCGGCTTCCGCTTATCGATTCACGCGTTTCCGCGATGAATAGATGCATGCCAGAGCAGTCTAAAGACGGGAACACTTTGGCAAGAACGCGTTGCGCCTCGTCATTGGACCGTCGACTGGCCACGACGTAGAGCGGCGATTCGGGCACTTGCCACGCAAACAAGGCAACGACCCCAAGCGGCAGAAGACCACTCAGTACCAGCATGCCTCGCCACCCCAATGTCCCGATAGCGAGAGACGTCACCAGACCCGCGGCTGCCGCACCGAAAAGAAATCCACAGTAAGTCGACGCGAGCATCGCTGAGCGTGAACGATCGGGGCTATATTCAGCGACGATCGCCGACGTAGCGGGCATCGCTGCTCCGATGCCGATACCGGTTATGAAGCGCAAGGCAACCAGCTGAAATATCGACTGCGCTTCGCTCGACATCACACCCGCGATTCCAAACCATGCAATTGCCACGATGCTCACCGTTCGACGACCAACACGGTCAGCCAGTGTTCCTCCAACGATCGATCCAATCAGCAAACCAGTGAGTCCGAAGGCCACCAAAGGCGAGAGCGCAGCGCTCGATAGATGCCAATGCTGGCTTATCGCAGGTGCGATAAAACTGATCACAATGGTGTCGAAACCTTCGATCGCTGTTGCCGCGAAGCAGATGAGGAACACGGTCCACTGCTTACGCCCCATAGGCATATCGTTGAAAATCTCGCGTACATCCCGCTGGGCATAGCCTATGCTATTCATCGCATTGTCCTTGACGATCGATCACCTGATTGCGGTGTTAATCTGGGTTCAACTGTTTCTCGACACCACCGACATCACCGACATCACACGTTCGTTAAAACCGATGACGGATACCCACTCGCAACAAGCCCTGCGTCTGTCCACTCGACGGTGAAGGAATCAACGTGATCTGCGCCTGAGTCGCTGAACCCGCCGCCTTCAGCAGTTCGGCCGCAAAGTAGACGTCCGTGCGCTTCGAGAGGAAATAGTTGGTGTAGAGATCGATCGCCCGATAGATTGGCGTCGCGGAGGTCGCATCCACTTTGCCGTGCGTGTAGATGTACGCGGCACCGGCGAACAGAAACGGCGTAATGAAATAGCCGACGTTTGCCTCGTAGTTGTCAAACCGCACGTTACTGCCAAGAAAGCCCTTCTTGAATTGCGTCGACGTGTACTGGAATGCAATAGAAGCGCCGCCGAGCTTGTACGATGCGCCGACCCCCGCGATCGATTCGCTTTCCGCGCTCTGCACGTACGGGGCATAAATGATGTTTCGGGGTGCGATGCTATCGAATGCCGCGGCATATGGATTCTTGATGATCGTATAGGCGGCCGCAACATACAGCGGGAAGCTGATTCCGTTGTAACTCAGTCCCACTGACGTCACGCTATTCGTGGAGAATTGTCCGGGCTGCCCACCAAAGCTATAGAGCGCACCAAATGTGAAGCCTGCAATTTTCGGGCTGGCGTATTTAACCGAGTTATTGATGCGTATGCTTCCGCCAACGTTGTCGACGTCACCGGCGTGAGCGAAGTTGACCGCCCAGTTCAAACCGGCCGCGATGGGAGAAAGCATTTCGGCGACTTCCTCGTATTGACGTCCAAGCGTGAACGTCCCATACGGGCTTGAGATTCCAACGTACGCCTGACGGCCGAACAAACGCCCATTGTTGGACAGGTTTCCACTCGATACATCAAAGCCGTTTTCCAACGTGAAGACCGCTTTGTAACCGCCGCCCAGATCTTCTGCGCCACGCAGCCCCCATCTGGACAATGATCCGCCTCCGCTCTGAACCAGCCAGGCTGAATGTCCGTTCTGATTACTTGCGTAGGTCAAGCCTTCATCCAGCAGACCGTACAGTGTCACTGAACTTTGCGCATACACCACCGCGGGCGTGACACAAAAAAGCGCCGCGGCCAAGGACAATCTCTTCATCTCCAGTCTCCTTTGTCGTTTTGAACGCACTGCTAACTGGCACATCAGGGCTACTGGAAAGAAGGATATGTCTAAATTTTCCGTTCGTATAGTTTAATTTGGATAGGAGTATCCCCAGGTATGCCTGGGCCGACGAATGAAGGGAATGGGTCCCTGACTTCGCGCGGAGACGTGAAAGGGATTGAACGTGGTAGCCGATCAGATCGGCAATCGTTGGCGACGTCGCGCAGTCGCGACTTTATGAAGACGCTACCGGCAAAAGAGATGGGGATGTGTGGACCGCGCGAGACAACAGCATCTCAATTCAGGACTTTTGCAGTCCTTCCCTGAGACGAGATTTCTATCTTCAGGTCGATGTGCTTCTGGGCGATTCAGCGTTTGCGATGAATTGTGCAACTCGCTCCGAAAACTCCTTCGTCGACGCGCATCGCAGGAACGCATGTTTTTCCTGTTCAAGATGGCGCTCGAGACCATCTTCGGCCACCATCCCGACAAGCGATTTCATTTCTCTGACCGCTGCCACGGGTACGTCGATGACTTTCCGCGCGAGCGCAAGCGTGGCGTCCTGCAAGGAAGCGGGTTCGGCAATGCTCTGGACGAGCCCTAGCTGCATGGCCTCGTCCGCGGTCAACGAGTCGCGCGTCAACAGGATCTCCAGTGCCCTCGCCGCCCCCAATCGACGCGCGAGATGAAACGAGAGACCACCATCGCTGGACGTCCCCAGCTTGGCGTAGCCGACGACAAAGCGCGCAGTGCTCGACGCGACCACCAGGTCGCACGCCATTGCCAGCGAAAAGCCCGCACCTGCTGCCGCCCCTTGAACGCTGGCGATCACAGGGATCGGCAAGCGCCGCATCGTGACAATCGTGGCATGCAGTGCGGTAATTAACGATTCGAGGTAGGAATCGGAGCGCTGCACGCCGTCGAAAATCTGGCGAAGCTCGCCGCCCGCCGAAAATATCCTGCCCTTGGCTTGAAGTATCACCGCGCGATACTTCGACGACCCCTCAATCTCGCGGAGGGCGCCCAGCAGTTCATCGCAGAACGCCGTGTCGATCGAGTTCGCGCGTGCTTCGTTCACCATCGTAACGAAGGCGATGTCGTCACTTGATGTCAGCGTGATTTTGCTTTCCATCTGTCCTTGATCCGTGAATTACATCTGTAGCCGGATTCGGTTCTGCAGTCGGCTGGGCGAGCGAAATACTTGAACCCTGGACCAACCAGGTCATCTTTATTATACTTTACGACATGTTAATTTAAAAGGAAATTGAGCGGGAAGGAGCAGCGGATCGACCGGGCACACGGCAGGCGCGATAGAATTTTGTCTGACCATTAAGATGCTCTTCAGACTCGTGTTTTTTACCGAACCAACGGCACGCTTTGCTTCGCCCGGAGTTGCCGGCGCATCAGGGCGGCGCTCGTTAAACCGTGTGTTACTGTGCCGGCCAAATCGACAGTGCTCGACGGGTTCAGGCGCAGCCAGGCTTCGGTAGTGAGTGTGTGATACCGTTGCGAAGCCTGCCTTCGTTGATGGTCGCGGCCTGCCCGGCATCGGTCTGTCTGAAGGCGGGAGGCGGAAGGCGGAAGGCACCGGAGCACAGAAGCAACGCAATAACGTATTTCCCAATCGAGAAACCAAATGGCGGACAGCGCAGGTTCCAAGAACGTTGGTAACAAAAGCAGACCAACCGAACTCAAACGTGCAGAGCAGCAGCGGGCGCAGGAAACCCGCTCCGCGATCCTGAACGCGGCACTTGCCGAATTCGCCACGAAGGGCTTTGAGGCTGCGAGTATTCGTAGCATCGCGGATCGCATCGGCTTGCAACATCCGCTCATCACCTATCACTACCGGTCCAAAGACGTTCTCTGGCAAGCGGTGGCGGAATTCGTGTTCGAACGCATTCAGCAGGAGTGGGACACCAATCTGACGGATACGCCCCCCGCCATGGCGGCGGACCGGGTAAAACTTGTGTACCGCTCGTTGTTCCAGTTCACGGTGGATTTTCCCCAATTTCACCGCTTCATGCTGCAAGAGTTCCTTGTGTACAGCCCTCGTTTGCAGTGGCTCGCCGACACAGTGCTCAAGCCATTGATCAGCTGGTTAATTCCACAGATTCGCGCGGCGCAGGATGAAAACACCTTGCCGAAAGTCGAACCGATCCTCCTGCACTACCTCATGATCAGCCTGACATCGACACTTTCCGGATTCGGCCCGGAAATGCTGGCGACCAGCAACGTCTCCGCGTCCGATCCAGCCGTTGTTGAGGCGTACTGGCAGATGGTCGAGACACTTGTCTTCAACAAGCAGCCGGAGACGCCATGTGCGGACAAGGCCGAATCACGTTCGGGCAAGCCCGGTAGCCGGCCCCGCGCATCCGCGCGCGTGAAGAGCAGCTAAAGTACCCCACACTACCGCCCGGTTGTCCCTCGCACTGGCAACGACTCGCGCATCCGCGAGTCGTTCGCGTCCTCAACTGAGCTGCCGTCAGGCCGTCAGGCATATATCTAATAAACCGATCAGTTTCATCTGAAAATATAGGCTATCCAGATTGCAGGCCGGAGCCTATCGTGCGGGTTTCCAGCAGACACATCGTCTGCCACTTCGGAGATCATTCTCATGAAACTGCTACACGTAGATTCCAGCATCCTCGGACAAGGCTCCGTCAGCCGCGATCTGTCAGCGGAAGTCGTCGCGACTTTCCGGGCCCGTCATTCCGGTCTTACCGTGACTCGTCTAGACCTCGCCGCCACGCCGATCGGCCATCTAACTGCCGCCCACCTCGCCGCCGCGCAAGGCGCCCCAGTCGATGACGCATTGAAGGCCGACGTCGCCTTGGGACAAGCCGCGCTCGAGGAATTCCTCGCCGCCGACATCGTGGTCATCGGCTCGCCGATGTACAACCTGGGCGTGCCCTCTCAACTGAAGGCCTGGATCGACCGTATCTCGGTTGCCGGGAAGACGTTCAGCTACAGCGAGCAAGGCCCGGTCGGACTGTGTGGCGGCAAGAAGCTGGTCATCGCTTCGTCGCGCGGCGGCGTTTACAGCGAAGGCTCGCCCGCTGCTTTCTTCGATCATCAGGAAACCTATCTGAAGGCGGCCTTCGGCTTCCTGGGCATCACGGATATCACTTTCATTCGCGCAGAAGGCGTGGCGATGGGTGAGGACGCACGCAGTGGGGCCATTGCCTCGGCGAAGAAAGAGACCGCTGCGCTCGCCGCGTGAGATAAAGGAGCCCCCGCATGACCCATTCCATCCACGGCAACAAACGCTGGCTGGCGCTGATCGTTCTGTGCCTCGGCGTGCTCATGATCGTGCTCGATACGACGATTGTAAACGTTGCCCTGCCGTCGATCGCCGCGGACCTCGGCTTTAGCGAAACCTCGCTGGTGTGGGTGGTCAATGCGTACATGCTCACCTTCGGCGGCTGCCTGTTGCTGGGCGGACGCCTCGGTGATCTCTACGGCTATCGCAAGCTGTTCCTCGGCGGCATCACGCTGTTCACGCTGGCGTCGCTCGCGTGCGGCATGGCGAACTCGCAAATCCTGCTGGTGTGCGCACGTGCCGTACAGGGGTTGGGCGGCGCAGTGGTCTCCGCTGTTTCGCTGTCGCTGATCATGAATCTGTTCACCGAACCAGGCGAACGGGCGAAAGCGATGGGCATATATGGGTTCGTCTGCGCAGGCGGTGGGAGCATCGGCGTGTTGCTCGGCGGTTTGCTGACCAACCTGCTGAGCTGGCACTGGATCTTTCTCGTCAACCTGCCGATTGGCATCGCCGTCTACGCGCTGTGCGTGGCACTCCTGCCGTCGGCACGCGGCCATGCTCATGGCGAACGGCTCGACGTGGCCGGTGCGGTAACCGTGACTGCTTCGCTGATGCTCGCTGTGTACGCGGTCGTGAACGGCAACGAAGCCGGCTGGGCCTCGGCGCAGACGCTCGGCCTGCTGTTCGCCGCGCTCGCGCTGCTGGCTGTGTTTCTCGTGATCGAAGCGCGCGTGCAGCACCCGCTGATGCCGCTCGGTCTGTTCCGCTTGCGCAATGTCGCGACTGCCAACGTGGTCGGTGTACTGTGGGCAGCGGCAATGTTCGCGTGGTTCTTCATCTCCGCGTTGTATCTGCAGCGTGTGCTCGGCTACCGGCCCTTGCAGGTCGGGCTCGCGTTCCTGCCGGCCAGTCTGATCATGGCGTTCTGTTCGCTGAGCCTGTCAGCGCGCGCGGTGATGCGTTTCGGTCTACGCGTGCCGCTTGCCGCCGGGCTGCTCTGCGCGGCGTGTGGCCTTGCGCTGTTCGCTCGCGCACCGGTGAACGGCAGCTTTGTGCTCGACGTGCTGCCCGGCATGATCCTGTTCGGTTTTGGCGCGGGCATTGCATTCAATGCACTGCTGCTGGCCGCCATGAGCGACGTCGATCCGAGCGATTCGGGCCTCGCGTCCGGGATCGTCAATACGTCATTGATGATGGGGGGTGCACTCGGTCTCGCAGTGCTCGCGAGTCTCGCGGCCGCGCGCAGTAACGCAATGCAGGCGTCTGAAAACGCGGTGACGGCGCTCAATAGCGGCTATCACCTGGCGTTTCTGTTCGGTGCGATCCTCGCGGCGGCGGCCGGAGTGCTGGGCGGTTTGTTGCTGCGTCCGGGGCAGCCAGGCGGCGCCGGCACGCGACCGGTTGCTGACGATCACGGCGTCGATCACGGTGTCCCGGTAGCGGCCCCCGCCGCCACAACCGGGAACGCAGCAGCGACCGAGCACTACTGACGGAACGCTCAGGTTACTCGGGTCATCGCCTTCCGGCGCTACCGTTATCAGATCAGCCGGGCTGCTGCTGCGTGGTGCAGTGAATCCCACCACCACCTGCGGCGACGCCGTCGATATTCAGTTGAACCACATCCCGGCCGGGAAACAGATCCACGAGAACATCGCGCGTATTGCGGTCTGCTTTACTGTCGCCGAACTGCGGGGCGATCACCGCGTGGTTGCACACATAGAAGTTGATGTAGCCGGCCGCGAACTGGTCGTTTTCATACGTGTGGCGCACGGTCGTCGGGCCTTGCAATACCACCACCTTCAATGGGCGGCCCTTCGCGTCGGTAGACTTGCGCAGGATCTCCAGATGGCGCATCGTCACCGCGTGATCGTAGGAAGCCGGATCCGGATCGAGCCCGGCAACCACGACACCCGGGCTCGTAAAGCGCGCGTAGAAATCGGTATGGCCGTCGGTAATGTCCTTGCCTGCAATGCCCGGCAGCCAGATGATTTTCCGCAACCCGAGCAAGCGCGACAATTCCGCTTCGCACTGCGCCTTGCTGAGACCCGGATTGCGATTGGCGTTCAGCACACAACTCTGCGTGATGATGGCCGTGCCCTCGCCGTCCACTTCGATGCCGCCGCCTTCCAGCACCAGACGCGTTGCAAGCAATGCCGCCCCGGCCCGATGCGCAACGAACGCCGCGACTTCCGCATCCTGTTCGTGCTCCTGCTTGTCACCCCAGCCATTGAAGTTAAAACCCACCGCGCCGAGCCGGCCCGAGGATCCTTTGACAAACACGGGTCCGGTATCGCGCATCCACAGGTCGTCAATGGGTTGAGGCACGAGCTCGACCCCGGCGCCGCACAGGCGGGCGGCGATGTCGTGGTCCTCTTCCCGCACCAGCATTTTCACCGGCTCGTGCGCCGCAATGGCCTTCGCAATGCCGGCCAGATTCTCCCGGACCACGGGCAGCAGTTTGCCGCCCCAGATTTCCTCGCTGGGGCCGAACGCCATCCAGGTCGCGGCATGGGCGCCGCCTTCGTCCGGCATCTGCCAGTTGTCGCTCTGCGCGAGCGCCACCCTGCTGAAGCCACCGCCCAACGCGCCCGAAACCAGCGCGCCGCCGGAGGCCAGCAGTCCCCGTTTCAGAAAATGACGTCTTGTTGTCATGGAAAATACCTCAACCCTATCGGTAAAGCCTGATGCATAACGAGCCATTCAGGGTTTGCTCGCCTTGAGACCGAGCCAGATTCGACCCTCCAGACGAGCGGTAGCGGGCGCTTCAGCCACCGGCGTAAACAGCGTCCGCTTCTTTTGCTCATTCGGATAGATGTTCGGATTATTGACCAGCGCGGGGTCCATTAGCTTCAGTGCGCCCAGATTGGCGTTAGCGTACCGCGTGGCGTTGGAGATCTTCGCCACGACGTCCGGCCGCAGGATGTAGTTGATGAACGCATGCGCGTTGTCCGGGTGCTTCGCGGTCTTCGGAATGACCATGCCGTCGAACCACATCAGACTGCCCACGCTCGGGATGTCATAGACGATGTCACGCTTGCGGTCCAACTCCCGCGCTTTTTGCGAGGCCAGGTTGATCGCGCCGGAGTAGCCCACCATAACGCACAGTTCGCCGTCGATCAATTCGTTGGCGTTGGCCGAATCGACGAACAGATGGATATACGGGCGGGCTTTCAGCAGCATGGCCTGCGCGACGGCATAGTCCGATGCGCTCGGGTTCACCGGATCGCGGCCGACATAGCGCAGCGCCAACGGCAGCACCGTGCTCGCGGAGTCCTGCAAGCCGATACCGCAGTGCGCGGCGATACGCGACGCGATCGCCGGATTGAACAGCAGGTCCATGCTGTCGACGGGCATGTCCTTCCCGAGAATGGCGCTGACCTTGGCGCGGTCGTACCCCACGCCCACGGTGCCCCACATGTACGGAACGCCGTACTGATTGCCGGGATCGGACTGCGCCATCAATTTCAGCAGATCGGGGTCGAGATACTTGAGGTTCGGCAGCTTGCTCTTATCGAGCTTGCGGAAAGCGCCGGCCTGGATCTGCTTCGCCATGAAGTCATTGGTCGGCCATACCAGGTCGTAGCCACTGTCGCCCGTCATCAGCTTGGACTGCAGTGTTTCGTCGCTATCGTACGCGTCGTAACGGACCTTGATGCCGGTTTCCTTCTGGAAATCGGACAAGGTGTCAGGCGCGAAATAATCGCTCCAGTTGTACAGATTCAGTACCTTCTCTTCCTCGGCGTGGGACTGCCCGGCCAGCAGGCAAAGACAGAGTCCGAGACCGAGACCGGCAAAGGCCGGAACCCAATGTTTTTTCATCACGTATTCCTTAGCGATAGCATGAAGAGGCGCCGTCGCTCGTCAGCAGCGTGCGATACATTTCCGGGCGGCGATCGCGGAAGAATCCCCATGACTGTCTATCCGCGCGGATGGCGTCCAGATCGAACGTGTGCAGAAGAACGGTTTCGTCCGTGCGATTGGCTTCAGCCAGCTTCGCGCCCGTGTGATCCGCAATGAAGCTGGAGCCATAGAACACGCCGGCGAGGCCCTGTTGTTGCGGATTGCCGTTGCCGAAGCCGACTTCGCGGCCAATCCGGTTGGCCGTCACCACCGGCACCATATTGGCCGCGGCATGGCCCTGCATCGTGCGTTGCCAATGACCGGCGGAGTCGAAGTCGCTGCTGAACGGCTCGGATCCGATGATGGTCGGAAAGCACAGGATTTCCGCGCCCATCAACGCGAGGCTACGGGCCGTCTCCGGATACCACTGATCCCAGCAGATGCCGATGCCGATCTTGCCGAAGCGCGTGTCCCACACCTTGAAGCCCGTGTCGCCCGGCGTGAAATAGAACTTCTCCGTATAACCCGGGCCATCCGGAATGTGCGTCTTGCGATACACGCCGAGTACTGTGCCGTCGGCATCGGCGACGGCGATCGAGTTGTAGGCGGCATTACCGGCCCGCTCGAAAAACCCGATCGGCAACACGATGCCCAGTTCGCCGGCGAGCTTTGCGAAGCGGGCAATCCTGGGATTACCCGCGAACGGTTCGGCCAGTTCCAGATGCTGCACGTTCTGATCCAGACAGAAGTACGGCATCATGAAAAGCTCGGGGCACAACACGAGGTTGGCGCCCTGCGATGCGGCCTCACGGATCAAACGTTCCGCCGTGGCCATATTGTCTTCAAAGGTCCAACTGCCCGATGCCATTTGCACCGACGCTACGGTGATGTTTCTCGACGACATGTGAAGGTTCCTTCGTTCGGATCCGCTCTGGATCAGTTGGCGGTGACGTCAGTGGTGACAGCGGGCTGCTGCTGCGTCGAGCAATGAATGCTGCCGCCGCCGATCGACAAAGTGGGAATCGGCAGCAACTCCACGCGCCGCCCCGGGAACGCCTTGGCAAAGACCTCGCGTGCGGCCTCGTCCTGCTCTACGCCAAACGCGGTCGAGATCACCGCGCCGTTGACCAGAATGTAGTTCGCGTAGCAATCGCAGTAGCGCTCGGAGCCATAGCGTTCGCTGATGATCGGCGAGGGCAGGTCGAGCAGTTCAAAACGCCGGCCGGCAGCATCAGTGGCCAATTCCAGGGCGCGGCGATTCTCACGCATCACATGAAAGTAATCGCCCTGCACCGGACTCGCGGTCTGGCACAGCATCCTGCCCGGCGCGATAAACGACGCAATGCCGTCCACATGCCCATTGGTTTCCACTTCGTCCGGATTGCCAGGCAACCAGATAATCTTCTCCACCCCAAGCATGCGCCTGAGTTCGGCCTCGATTTCAACGCGGTTCATGTGCGGATTGCGGTTCGGATGCAGCAGGCAGCTTTCGGTGGTGACCAGCGTGCCCTGCCCGTCCACGTAAAAAGCGCCGCCTTCCAGCACCATGTGGGAATTGAAGATCTGCGCCCCGGCCGCGCGGGCGATGTCCTGCCCCACCTGCTGGCAACCGTCGTAAGGCTGGTATTTCTCGCCCCAACAATTGAAGCGGAACGCGGCGGCGCCCAATTGCCCACGCTCGCCCAGCAGAAAAATCGGCCCGCAGTCGCGCAGCCAGTTATCTTCTGCGGCAACGCTGAGAACTTCGACGCTGTTGCCGAGCAACTCGCGCGCGGCATCCGCCTGGCTGTGATGAGCGCTCACTACGCAACGCTGATAGCGGGCAATCGTCTGCGCGACCAGTGCGAATTCCCGGCAGACCCTGAGATAGTGGCTCCCCCATAGATCTTCACGGCCTTCCAGAATCGGCCATCCCAACCAGGTGGTGTCCATCGTTTCCCATTCAGCAGGCATCCGGTAGCCGTATTCGCGAGCGTCAAAGCGACTCATTCCTCTTTCTCCGTCGTTAGGTGGTGAGCCATTGTGATACGGGTTAAACTTGATGAAAAATGATGTTTATTGGTCAAATCAATCAACTTTTCTCATACCTCAATGCAACGCGTCCCCTCCCTGAAGCTGCTGATGGGCTTCGAAGCAGCCGCCAGACTGGGCAATTTCTCCCGCGCGGCCGATGAACTGCACCTCTCGCAATCGGCGATCAGCCACCAGATCCAGCAGCTCGAAGAGCAACTAGGGCAACCGCTATTTCGCAGAATCGGCCGTGGCGTCGAATTGACGGTCGCCGGCGAGGTGCTGCAACGAAGCGTGCAGCGCTCGATGGAAACACTGCGCAGCGGGCTCGGCCGGATCGCCACCTATCTGGACCCCGGGCTGGTCGTGCTTGTGTGTCCCGCGCCGTTGCTGCACGGCTGGCTGCAACCGCGTCTCGATCAATTGCGACAGGTGCTTCCCGATCTATGCCCACTGCTCTCCACCGACGAGAGCGCGCGTTATGTCGATGAGATCGACGTCGACATGACAATCGGCGCGCGGCCAATGCAACAGGCCGGCCTGCTGGAACTGCCGTTTCTGCACGACGAATGGGTGACCGTGTGCGCAACGGAACTGGCGGCAAAATTAGACCGCGTGCCGCGCGCCAAACATCATTTGCATACGGGTCTTATCTGCCTGGAAGAGAACCTGACCAGCGAGAGCACCGCGCCGATTTTCCGCGGGCAGCTATCGGCCTATCGCATGAACGCGATCTATGACGATCAGCGTCTGGTGCTGGACGCCGTACTGCGCGGGCGTGGCATTGCCTGCCTGTCCCGGCTCGTGGCGCAAGGCAGCATCGATCAGGGCGCTTTGACCATCCTCGCCGATTACCCGCGTTTGCCCGGTATGACGTGGTGGATATCGCGCGTGGCCGGAATGTCGCGCTCACCCGTCGTCGAGCAGATGTTCGAATGGCTACTGGCGCAAGGTAAAGAGGCCGATGCCGGCCGTGGTCCCGGCGCCTAGCGTGCATCAGGACCACAGCCGGCTCATTTACGCGGGAAGCTCTCTCGTCGTGCAATGAATGCCGCCGCCACCCGACGCAATCCCCGTAATGTCCACCTGAACGATGTCCCGCGAGCCGGCGTAGGGTCGGAGGGTCGCTATCGCGGCGGAGTCGGCAGCAGCATCGTTGAATTTCGGCACGATGATCGCGCCGTTGCAGGTGTAAAAGTTGACGTAACCGGCGGCGAAGTTCGTCAGCTGACTGTCGTTCAACGTGACACCGTTCGAGGTTCCATAATTTGCCGGCATGGTCAGCTCGATCAGTTGAAGCGTTCTCCCGCTCGCATCCGTTTGATTGTTCAAACGCTGCCAGTTGGCTTCGGTCAGCGCCCGCTCGCCCATTGAGTTCGACGCGTCGTAGCAATAGGCGACAACGCCGGGCGCCAGGAACTTCGCGTAGAAATCGACGTGCCCATTCGTGATGTCGGTTTCCTTGGCAGGCGTCGCGGCTCCGCCTCGGCCACCGGCTCCGCAGCCGCGCGGAAAGATCGCCGTGCCCGGAATCCAGATGATTTTCTGCACGCCCAGCGTGCGTTGCAATTCGGCCAGCACCGTGTCTTTCGCGGTCGGCAGAAGCGTAGCGTGAGCGACCACGCCGTTCGGAATGTTGAAAAGCTGCGGATTGCGGTTGACGTGCAGCACGGCGGATTCCGTGAGGATCGCCGTCGCCTCGCCGTCGAATTCAATCGCCCCACCTTCGAGCGTCAATGTGCTCTGAATCAGCGTCGCATTGTTCGTCTTCGCCATCCACCCCGCCAGCGTGTGGTCGTTTGCAAACGGCTGGAAAAATTTGCCCGCCTTGGATTTGTTGCTGCTCGCAGCAACCGAAGGCGGTACCGTCATCCCCGCGTTGAGGCTCAAACCGTCCGTATTCGCGTTGCCCCAGCCGCTGAAGTTGAAGCTCACGGCGCACAATGCGTTGCCGTTAGCCGTGTCCTTGACGAACAGACAGCCCGTGTCGCGCGTCCAGAAATCGTCGAAGCCATTGGCGAGCGGGATCAGATTGACACCGCCCACGCCCGTTCCGCGCGCCAGATAGTTCGCGTGGATGCCGGGATTCGCGCCGCTCGCCGTCGCCAGCAAGGTCTGCGCTGCGCTCAGATCGACGGGCAACACCAGCATGTTGACCGGCTCGTACGTGCCGATTGCTTTTGCCACATCCATGAGATCAGCGCGAACCCGCTCGATGCCCGCATCCGTGCTCTGTGGCGTGACCGGCGTCCAGATCCCTTCCGTTCCCGAGGCAAACGCCATATACGTCGCCGTATGGGATAAATTCTCGGCCGGCAGAAGGTACGCCGGCTGGTTTGCCGTTAAGCGGGCTGACGAGCGAACCGCCGCCGGATTCGAGGATGCATCGCCGCCTCCGCAACCCGCCAGCGTTCCCACCAACGACACGCCGAGCAGCGTGGCCGATCCCTTGATAAAGCCGCGGCGTGTCAGTGGCGAGTGAACGGGCGCCACGCACAACGGTTTGGTGCTTCTGTCTTTCATCGCATCTCCATGAGTGATGAGTCATCTGCGCGAGGCTTGATGACGGTGAATCTCCGGCACACGGCAAGTCGCGGCACCATCAGCGCGATAGCGCGGATAGCGCTGCGGTATGCCGTGCTAGAACGAATAGATAAACTGTGTGGCCAGCAGATCGTTGGAACTGCTGTAAGAGCCGTCGTTGCGCAGGAACACCTTGTTATTGGCCCAATCGTGCCGGTATTCGACTTTCACCGTGATCTGCGCGCTCGGGAAGAACAGCAGGTCGAGCGCGACGTCCTGACGATTCGAGCCCTTGCACTGCAGGCCCAACCCGCCGCTCGCCTGCGCATTGGCAAAGCAGTCCGCGCCGATGCCGAACCCGTTGTATGGATCGCGCCCCTGCCCGTTCAGCGCAACGCCGCCACCCCCACCGCCGTTCTTGCTGTCGGCGAGGAAGTCGTAGCGCAGCGTCGCGCCCATCCGGCCGACGCCTGGCAAGCTGAACTTGCGATGCGCGAGCAACGAGACGCCATACCATTGCGCCTGGCCGCCGTTGAATGCGGCGTTCTGCTGTTGGCCATAGTCGAGTTCGACGTTGTACTGAACGTCGGCGAGCTGGTAAGTCAGGTCGGCTTCCGAGAAGAAGAACGTGCCGAATCCGCTGGGCGCCTGACCGCTCACGCCGTAGCTCACCGCGCCGGTTGCCGGATTGATGGCGCTCGGCAAAGTCTGCCGGCCGATGTTGAACGACGCGCCGATATCGAGCGCGCTCGACCACGTATAGTCCGCGCGTGCCGTGAAGGTCGGCACCTTGTTGCTGGTTGTGATCGGATCGCCAAGCGCGTTCGTGCCGGTCTGCGTGATGGCGCCGTTGGTCCGGTACTGTTCATTGCCGAGCAGGAACTTCCACGCCCAATTACCCTTCGAGTAGTTCGCACCGAGGCCGATATAGCTGCCTGGATCGGAGAAGTCATACAGCAGGTTGTGGGTCAGCGTGAGCATCTGATTCGACTGCTGCACTTCGTAGCCGCCGAAGCTCGACATCAGGCCCGCGACGAAGGTCGTCGTGCCCGACAGCGGCACGCTGACAACCGCCGTATTCAGGATGTTGTTGCCGATCTGGCCATGCTCGTTCTGCAGCAGCGTAATGCCATTGCCGCGATTGGGCATCAGGGTGATTTCGGCCGACGGCGCCATCGGCCCGACGCCGAAAGTCTTCTTGATGTCGAGATACAGATCGCCGAACGTGCTGTTGAAGTAGCCGCCGGTGCTTTCATGGTTCGCGAACAGGAACGAGGAGCTGCCTTGCGCGCGGTTATACAGGTAGGTCGGATCGATATAACCCGTCACCGAGAGACCGGCAAGCGGCCCGGTGTTCGCTGCGTCTTCGAGCGAGTTCACCTTCAGTTGCTGATTGGCAAGCTGCTGCTTCATAGACGTGACGTCGTCGTTGGTCAGCGTCGCCTGCGCTTTGCCATAGGCGGACGATGAGACATCGACCGGTGCGGGTGCGAGCGTGGGCTCGGCTGCAGCCGGTTTAGCAGGCGGCTGCGTCTGCAATCGCTTCACCTCTTTTTGCAGCGCATCGAGCTGCGCCTGCAATGCCCGGATTTGCCCGGCCGTGGTGTCTGCAAGCGCGAGGCCGGGCAGACAGCCCGCCACCAGCAGACAAATCAATTTCTTTCTCACGCGAAGTCTCCTCGTTTGTTGTATTGCGATGAATCTGTCCATGCCCTGGCCGTCGCGAGCCTGCGTCTCACGGGACGCGCGCACGAACGCGCCCATGCGAGGCTCGCAAAGCGGCTCACAAGACGTACTGCGCTCAGGAAAAGGGTGTCCGCGCGCTATGGGCGCAGACGGGCTAACGTGGCGGTGGCTTCAGACAGCGCGGCGATCAACGCCCGCTGAAACCACGCTGCTCGACGCCGATCGACACGGTTAACGACCGGCCTTGAGTTGCGCCCAAAGGCGGTTTTCCAGCCGGACAATGTCGATAGGCAGCGGCTTCATCAGGGTCATCTTGCTCAGCACCTCATCGCCCGGATAAACGCTCAGGTCCTGCGACACGACCTGGTTGACGAACGGCCGCGCGGCACGGTTCGCGGTCGGGTAGAACACTTCGTTAGTGATCGCCGCGTTGACCTTCGGGTCTTCGATATAGTTGATCCACTTCATGGCCGCTTCGGGATGCGGCGCGTCCTTCGGGATCACCATCACGTCGAACCACAGCAGGCCACCTTCCTTCACGTTCGAGAAACGAATCTCATAGGACCGTTTCGCCTCGGCCGCGCGCCGCCGCGCAATGCCCACGTCGCCGGACCAGCCGACGGCCACGCAGACGTCGTTATTCGCGAGGTCATTGATGTAGCCAGAAGAATTGAACTGGGTGATGTAGGGCCGCACCTTCTTCAGCAGATCGAAGGCGGCCTGATAGTCGGCGGGATTCGAACTGTTCGGATCCTTGTGCAAGTACTGCAAGGCGCTCGCGAATGCGTCGGTGGCCTGATCGAGGAACGAGACGCCACAGCTTTTCAGCTTCGAAACGTTAGCCGGATCGAACACCAGCGCCCAGCTGTCGACGGGCGCGTTCTCACCCAGCGCTTTCTTCACTTCCTGCACGTTGTAGCCGATGCCATCGGAGCCGTACGCCCAGGGCACACCGTATTGCGCACCCGGATCGGCATCCGCGATCATTTTCATGAGTAGCGGGTCGAGATTCCTCAAGTTCGGGATTTGCGACTTGTCGAGCTTCTGAAGCATGCCGGCCTGAATCTGCCGCGCCATGTAGTTCGACGACGGCACCACGACGTCGAAACCTGAACTCCCTGCGAGAAGCTTGGCCTGCAGCGTGTCGTCACTGTCGTAGTTATCGTATTTCACGTGAATGCCCGACTCCTTTTCGAAGTTCGGGATCGTATCTTTGGCGATGTAGTCCGACCAGTTGTAGACGTTGAGTTCGGCATCGGCCGCCATCACCGGCGGCGAACAGAACAAAAGAAGTCCGATGATCGCAACAGAAGCGGCACCCGCGATCTCATGACGAAGATGACAAAAGCGCATTTTTATTCCCTTGAGGCAATAGATTGTCGTGAAGGAAGGCAGGAATGTAGATGCTTTCTATTCCTATCTATTTTGATGATCTGAATGGCGACGGAAATGGATGAAGATCGTTGCCCATGTGGTATCGCGTCTCCCGCTTTGCCGACGGGTGTGCCATTGTGGGTCGAACAATATCTGATGAGAATTGATGTTTTTTGCTTGGTTTGATCAATTTCTCTCATGTCTTTGGCAGCGGGCAGCCTTCGACACGGGTTTAGACACCCGTGTTCACCCACACCGCGACGAACCGGTGCGACAGTTACGGATTGGGATCGCCGAGACTGGCTGCGCGCAAACGGTCGAAATCGAGAATGGTGATTTCCCCGGATTTCAGGCTCACGATGCGTTCGCTTTCGAGGTTCCTGAGCAACTGATTCGTGGTTTGCCGCGACAGCGACACCATCGAAGCCAGGCTGTCTTGCGAAACCCTGATCCTGTTCTGCGAGGCGTTGAGACCACCATAACCGCTGGCGATCATGAGCAAGCGGTTTGCCACGCGCTGTGCCGCGGGCAACAGGGTCATCGCTTCGGCGTTCTCAAACGAAACTCGAAGTCTTTGCGCCATCAACAACGCAAAATCGCGCCAATAACGGGGCGTGGAGTCGAGCAGGTCCTGCAGCGCGGCCCCGGGCACGTGCAGCAACAACGTCCTGCTGACGGCGGTGGCGTCGTTCGGCCGCGGCAGCCCGTCGAACATTGAGATTTCCCCCACCCATGCAGTCGGTCCGAGCACCGCGAGCAACGCCTCTTTCCCGTCCATCCCGACTGTCCCGATAGCGAGTGCGCCGCCCAGCACGGCGTACAGGCCATAAGACTGTTCGCCGCGTCGATACAGGGATTGGCCCTTTTCCAGCGTAAGCAGGCTGGCATGGCTGATCAGATAGTCCCGCAACTCGACAGGCAGGCCCCGGAACCACGGGGTCGTTTCGAGTTGTGACCGGTAGCGGTGCAGGCTGGATTCCATGGGCGCGTCGACCTGTCGGGTATCCGACAGATTTTAGGCGGGTTCGCGAACATCATGTGGATGCGCATCTGACGACGCAATGACTTTGGCCCCTGCCGCCCCTGCAGCACCGCGGGCGCAAAATGAGCGAATTCGCAGGGCGCTATTCTGTGTTGTTCCGGGTTATTCCAGGTTGTTCCCTTGCTTGAACCAACGAATAAGGAGTGTCGACGTGGCCTCATCTGCTGTCAGTCTGAAGAACGACGTTTCACCCGCCGAATGGGAAGCGCGAGTCAATCTCGCGGCCGCGTACCGGCTCACGGCGCTGTTTGGGTGGGACGATCTGGTGTTTACCCATATCTCGGCGCGCGTACCGGGCCCCGAACACCATTTCCTGATCAACCCGTACGGCATGATGTTCGACGAGATCACCGCGTCTTCGCTGGTCAAGATCGGTCTCGACGGCCGCAAGGTTGCCGAATCGCCGTATGACGTCAATCCGGCCGGCTTTACGATCCATAGCGCCGTGCATGCGGCTCGCGAAGACGCCCATTGCGTGATGCACACTCACTCGGTCAACGGCGTTGCCGTGTCGGCGCAGGAAGCGGGATTGCTGCCGCTCTCCCAGCAGTCACTCGGTGTGCTGGCATCGCTCGGCTACCACGACTACGAAGGCATCGCGCTCAATGAAGCCGAGAAGCCCCGCCTCGTTGAAGACCTCGGAAGCAACACGTACCTGATGCTGCGCAATCACGGCCTGCTGACGGTTGGCGCGGCGCCGGCGGACGCCTTCGTCGCCATGTACTTCTTTGAAGCGGCCTGCATGATTCAGGTGCGCGCCCAGTCGGGTGGCGGCAAGCTCACGTCCATCCCCGAGCCGATTCTCGCCGGCATCAAGGACCAGATCCGGATGGCGACGCGCGGCCTCACGCCCGGCGCGCTGGTGTGGCCTGGGCTGTTGCGCCGGCTCGATCGCCGCAACCCTGGATATGCGGACTAACGCTGTCCGTTCGCAAGATGTCCGGCACACGATGGCATATGCCGGACAAACAGCATAAGCATGTATTAGGCGTCATAGGCCGCGTTTGGCAATTCAACGCAACGCGGATGTAATCTGGTAGGTCACGTGAGAACCTGTATGGCAAAGATCTTTATCTACGGCGCCGGCTCAATCGGTTGCTATGTCGGCGGACGGCTTCTTGCCGGAGGGAGCGACGTCACGTTCATAGGACGTGCACGCGTGGCCGACCAGTTGCGCAATCAAGGCATCACGCTGTCGCGGCACGACGATAGCCGCTGGCATGCCCCGTCGGAGCGCATCGACGTATCGACGGACGCGGCCAGCGCCGCCGCAGCCGATCTCGTGCTCGTCACCGTCAAGTCTGCCGCGACGCCCACCGCCGCGGCCGAACTGGCGAACGTGCTACGTCCCGGCACGATCGTCGTGAGCTTCCAGAACGGCATTGGCAATGCGGACGTGCTGCGCGCCGCGCTGCCACAGCACACGGTGCTGGAGGGCATGGTGCCGTTCAATGTCGTCGAACGCGGTCCTGGCGCGTTTCATCAGGGTTCAGCGGGAGAACTGGAGATCAGGCATGCGCCGGCTATGCAGCCGTTCGTCGAGGAGTTCAGGAGAGCGGGCCTGCCGCTGATCCAGCACGCCGATATGTTGCCGGTGCAGTGGGCGAAGCTGTTGCTCAACCTCAACAATGCCATCAACGCGTTGGCGAACCGGCCTTTGAAGGAGGAGCTCTCGCAACGCGCCTACCGGCTCTGCCTCGCGATGGCGCAGAAAGAAGCGCTCGCGCTTCTGAAGCAGGCCGGCATACGGCCAGCCAGAGTGACGCCGCTTCCAACCACCTGGATACCGCGTGTTCTGAGCGTGCCCGATGCATTGTTCGAACGGCTGGGTCGCGCGATGCTGACGATCGATCCGCTCGCGCGCTCATCGATGTCCGACGACCTGGCGGCCGGACGCGCCACGGAAATCGACTGGATCAATGGCGAGGTCGTGCGGCTTGCCCAACGCCTTGGGCAAACGGCGCCGGTCAACGCGCGGCTGTGCGAACTCGTGCGGGAAGCCGAACGAGCCAATGTGCGCCCTTCGTGGTCAGGCGAAGCATTGCTGGCTGAGATGCGGGCCGCAGCCCATACCACTTTGCCATTGCCTGCAAAAATCTGAACGCCGGCGCACGCGCATCGGGTCGCGGCCATGCCGTCAATGGAGTAGATTGATGACTTGGTCACGCCCCCCGGCGTCTGACCTGGGAGAGAATCATGAAAAATCGCTTCGTGGTTGCGCTGGCAGTCTTCGCAAGTCTTGCTGTGTCATTTGCATTTGCGCCGGAAGCCGTGGCACAGACACGCGCCCCCGGGACGAAGCAGATGCAGGACACGCAGCGGAAAGCCGAACACAAAGCGCGCAGTACACACAAAAAGACTCACCAGAACGTCGCGCCTCAAAAGGCCGGGAGCGCCGGGCCGGCATCCGCGCCCTAGTCTCCCCGGCCACAAGTCGGCCTGGCGGCTCAGCGGGTTATAAGCTCGCACCGAAACACGTTCGGTGCAAGCCTGAACATCACCTAGCGCAGCCGCACGATCGTCGACTTCAACTCCGTATACTTCTCGAGCGCGTGCAGAGACTTGTCGCGGCCGTTGCCCGACTGCTTGTAACCGCCGAACGGAAAATTCATGTCGTCGGCCCCTTCGTTGTAACCGTTGATCCAGACTGTTCCTGCGCGCAGGCGCCTCGCCACCTCGTGCGCAGTCGCCAGATCGCCGGACCATACGGCAGCCGCGAGGCCGTATTCGGTGTCGTTCGCGATGTGCACCGCTTCGTCCACGTGATCGAACTCGATCACGGACAGAACCGGTCCGAAAATTTCTTCGCGGGCAATTTTCGCATCCGGCTTGACCTCGAACACGGTCGGTTCGACATAGAAGCCGCCGGTCTCCTCCCTGACTCGCGCGCCGCCCGTCACCAGCCGGCCTTCCCGGCGGCCTGCATCGATATAAGCCGCCACGCGCTCGAACTGGATACGATCGACGACAGGCCCCATCGTCACCGACGGATCGAGCGGATGACCCGGCTCATAGGCGCGCGCAGCGGCGGCCACCTTCGCGACAAAAGCGTCCTTGATATCCCGATGCACGAGGAGCCTCGAACCCGCCGTGCACACCTGGCCCATGTTGAAGAAAATCGCGTCGGCCGCCGCCTTCGCTGCGCGATCGAGATCGGGGTAGTCAGGCAGCACGATGTTCGCTGACTTGCCCCCGAGTTCGAGCCACACCCGCTTCAGGTTGGATTGCGCGGCGCATTCCATGATCTGCCTTCCCGTTCTCGTCGAACCGGTGAACGCAATGCAGTCGACGCCATGATGCAGCGCGAGCAACCTGCCCGGCTCAGCGCCGCCGGGCACGACATTGAATACGCCCGGCGGCAGGCCTGCTTCGTGCGCCAGGCGGGCGACGCGAATCGCTGTGAGCGGCGATTTCTCGGAGGGTTTGAGCACCACACTGTTACCGGTGGCAAGCGCCGGGGCAAACTTCCACGCCGCCATCAGCAGCGGGAAGTTCCACGGCACCACCGCCGCGACGACACCCACGGGCTCGCGTGTCACGAGACCAACGAGATGATGGTCGGCCGGCACGACCTCACCGCCCATCTTGTCGATCGCCTCGGCATACCATTCGACGCAGTGCGCAGCAGCCGGTATGTCAATGGCCGTGGTGTCACCGATCGGCTTGCCTGCGTCGAGTGTTTCGAGCAAAGCCAGCTCGTCGAGGTGCTCACGCATCAATGCAGCCCAGCGCAGTAGCACAGCCTTGCGATCGCGCGGATTCATGCCTGCCCATACCTGCGTGTCGAATGCCCGACGGGCCGCCGTGACGGCCGCGTCGACATCTGCTTCACCGCAATCAGCAACACGGGTCAGCACGCGGCCATCGATCGGACTCGCACAGGTGAATGTCCTTTCGCTGTGCGCGTGGCGCAGCGTGCCATCGATAAATGCACGCCCTTCGATTTCTATGCCGGCGGCTTTGTCCTGCCAGTCCGAGAAAGTTTTCTTATTCATCAGGATGCCTATATTCAGAGTTGTTCGACAGGCACACCGCGTGCCTCGTTACCTGCCCTCATCTCAAACCGCGCGACGTATCGCCGAACCGACTGGATCGATCGGCGTGCAAGTTCCCGCACGCGCCTCGATCGCTTCACCCGCCGCGAGGCACAGCGCTTCCTGAAAGCGGCCGGCGACAAGCTGAACGCCCATCGGCACACCATCGCGCACGCCGGTCGGCACGGACAACCCCGGCAGTCCGAGCAACGCGGTCGCGAGCAGCGGACTCTGCATGTCGAGGATGCGCCGCATCGCGTCGTCGCCGCGCTGGTCCTCGTCGATCGCAAACGGCTGCGCACATGACACCGGCATCAGCAGCAACGGGTAGCGCTCGAAGAAGCGCTGCCAGTCCCGCAACAGGCCGGTGCGCCGCGCCAGACCATTCATGTAGCCGGCCAGATCGAGCGGCGCGGCAAGCCGGCGCTGACTGCTGAACGCCGTACGAATCGCATCGTCGCCATGCTGCATGATGACGTCGCCGAGCCCACTCCTCGCTTCGTTGGTGACGAGGTCCAGCCACAGCGCGCTCGCTTCGGTCATTTGCGGTGGGACCGCTTCTTCGACGATGCAACCCGCCTCCTCGAGCCAGCCCGCCGCCTGCCGGATCGCGTCGACGACCGCGGCGTCGGAACGGATACCCGGCAGTTCCGCACAGACGGCGACGCGCACAGGAAACGGCGCGCGCTGGCCGAGCGGCTCTACCGGCATCCACCATGCGTCGCGCGGATCACCGCCCGCCATCGCCTGCAGCGCAATGCGCAGGTCGCCGACCGTTCTCGCGAGCGGTCCCTGTACCGATGCGAGCTGGACCGCAAGCGTGCGGTCTTTCGTCTGCGTCGGGTTGTACGCGGGAACGCGGCCGGTGCTCGGCCTGAGGCCGGCGACACCGCACGCGTAGGCCGGATAGCGGATCGAGCCACCAAGGTCGTTGCCGTGCGCGATCGCGCCGATGCCGGCGGCGACCGCAGCCGACGCCCCACCACTTGAGCCCCCGGGCGTCAGCTGCGGATTCCACGGATTCAGCGTGCGGCCATGCAGGTCGTTGTCGGTGAACCAGCGATAGGAAAACGCCGGCGCGTTACTGCGGCCGATCACGATCGCACCGGCTTTGCGCAGGTTCGCGACCACAGGGCTGTCCTCGCTTGCGACGAGATCCCTGAACGCTCTCACACCGTTGGTAGTCGCGTAGCCGGCCATGTCGACATTGATCTTGACCGTCACCGGCACACCGTGGATCGGTCCGACCGGCTCGCGCCGCGCGATCGCGGCATCGGCCTGCGCCGCGGCCACGAGTGCGCTATCGGCCAGCACGTCGACGATCGCGTTGATGCGCGGATTCACGTCCTCGAGTCGCTGTAGACAACTCAGCGTGAGTTCCGTCGACGACACATCGCGACGCGCGACGCGTTCGACCATTTCCGTGGCGCTCAGCCGCCACAAATCCTGAGTCATGTCATGCTCCTGATTGATTCCGATGATTGACGGTGCAAGTCGAACTGTCGCGCTACACCTGCGACGGCTCGACTAGCGGGGCGTGCGACGCGTAGATCTTCCTGCACGCCTCCACGACCTCCCAGGTGCCGCGAAAACCCGAGGGAATCACAAAGCGATCCCCGGCGCGCAGCACCTTTTCGCGCCCCTCCATGTCACGCACGATTACCACGCCACTCAACATCTCACAGTATTCGGACTCGTCGTACTCGATCGTCCAATGGCCCGGCGTGCTCTCCCAGATGCCGGAGCTGAACTGTCCGCAGGGACTGATGTAGTGATGCGTGAGCGTCTGCATCGGATTGCCGGCCAGCAGCAGCCCGCGCGGTACGCGGGACTGGGTCAGATCCGCGGGGTCCCGCATCAGGTCCACGATCCCGGTGATGTCTGTCATAAGCGCCTCGAAGGTGTGCAATGTTCGATATAGGTGAGTTGCCGCGCGCTCGAACGCGCTTTGGGCCAACGCGGTTCAAAACGCATCCATCATCCTGTGCCAGGTCATCGCGAGCATCAGCATCGGCGTGCGCATGAGGCGTCCACCCGGAAAGTCGCGGTGCCGGATCTTGCCGAACAGATCGAAGCGGGCGGCCTGCGCATCGATCGCCTCTGCGATCAGCCGGCCCGCAAGCCCCGTGACGTTCACACCGTGCCCGGAAAAGCCCTGCGCGAAATACACGGTCGGCTCGAGTCGCCCGAAATGCGGCGCGCGATTCATCGTCGCGTCGACGAAGCCGCCCCACGCGTAGTCGATCTTCGCGTCGGCGAGTTGCGGAAACGTCTTGAGCATGTCCCGTCGCATGGCAGCGGCGAGCTCGCGCGGCGTGCGGGTTGAACTGCTCGCCTTGCCGCCCCACAGCATCCGGCGGTCCGTCGTCAAACGGAAATAGTCGAGCGCTGCATTGCAGTCGCTGATCGCCACGTCCGTTGGCATCGTGTCGCTTGCCCTCGCGTCGCCGAGCGGCTCGGTCGCGATCAGGTAGGTCGCCACCGGCATGATCTTGCGCGCAAGCGCCGGTGCCAGCCGGCCGAGATAGGCGTTACATGCAAGCACGACGTAGCGCGCGTCCACCTGCCCACGCGCGCATGTCACCCGATGGCCTTGCGCGGTCTTCGCGATTGCCTGAGCGCTCGTGTCTTCGTGGATCGACACGCCCGCGTCGCGCGCCGCGCGCGCCAGACCGAGCGTGTAGTTGAGCGGATGCAGATGACCGCTGCCGTCATGTTGAAGCCCGCCCAGGTAGCGATCCGAAGCGACGACCTGGCGCATCTCGTCACGCTCGACATACCGGTACCCGCGATAACCGAAACGTAACTCAGCGGCATCTCGCCAGGCTCGCAGCGCGTCGACGTGACGCGGCTTGTTTGCCGCGGTCAGGTAGCCGAACGTCAGGTCGCAATCGATCTGATGCTTCGCGACCCGCTCCTTGACGAGTTCGACCGACTCGAGCCCCATCGCCCAGATGCGTCGCACGTCCTCTTCCGGCATGAAGGACGAGAACGTATCGATGTCACACGAATAGCCGGCGATCAGCTGGCCCCCGTTGCGTCCGCTCGCGCCCCAACCGATCTTCGACGCCTCGAGCAACACGACCGAGTAGCCGCGTTCCGCGAGATTAAGCGCGGTGGAAAGGCCTGTGAGTCCACCGCCGATCACGCAGACATCGGCGGACACCGATGCATCGAGCGGCGGATGACACGTCCGGTCGTTCGCGGTGGCCGCGTAATACGACGGGACGTGCGCCTGATTTTCAAACTTGAGCATGACAAAACCTCGCGATCGGCGGCGGCCCTGTTTCCTCAGGCCGGCGCCGGCATCGCATCAGAAAGAGTAGAGGAATTGCGCGGCCAGCAGATCGTTCGACTTCGCATACGTACCGTCGCTGCGCAGGAACACCTGATGATTCGCCCAGTCGTGCCGGTATTCGACCTTTACCGTAATCTGCTGGGTCGGATAGAACAGCAGGTCGAGCGCGGCGTCCTGGCGCGTCGCGCCCTTGCACTCGAAGCCGTGATTGCTCGAAGCCGCCAGGCAGTTCACGTCGATGCCGAAGCCGTTATACGGATCCATCCCGTTGCCGTTGAGGGCGATCCCGCCGCCACCGCCGCCGTTCTTGCTGTCGACCAGCAGGTCGTAGCGGGCTGTCACGCCCATGCGCCCGACCACCGGCAGCCTGAACTTCCGATGCGCGAGCAGCGACAGTCCGTACCACTGCGCCTGGCCGCCGTTCCACCCGGCATTCTGCTGCTGGCCGTAATCGATTTCGGCGTTGTACTGGACGTCAGCCAGCGCGTACGTCATATCGGCTTCGGTGAAGAAGAACGTGCCGTAGCCATTCGGCGCCTGGCCGCCCCAGCCATAGCTCACCGCGCCCGTTGCCGGGTCGATCGCACTCGGCAGCGTCTGCCTGCCGATACTGAACGAGCCGCCGATGTCGAGCTGACTGCCGCGCAGATAGTCGACCCGCGCGCTGAACGTCGGCATGTGATTGCTCGTCGTGATCGGATCGCCGAACGCGTTCGTGCCGGTCTGCGTCACCGAACCGGCGGTGCGGAACTGCTCGTTGCCGAGCAGGAATTTCCAGGCCCACTGGTCACCGGTGTAGTTGACGCCGGCGCCGATCGAGCTGCCCGGATCCGAGAAGTCATACAGCAGGTTGTGCGTGAGCGTCAGCATCTGATTCGACTGCTGCATCTCGTAGCCGCTCAGCCCCGGCATCAGTCCGGCGACGACCGACGTGGTTGGCGTGAGCGGCACCGTCGCGATCGCGGTATTCAGAATGTTGAACCCGCTATCGCTGTGTTCGTTCATCAGATACATCCCGGCGCCGCGGTTCGGCATCAGGGTCACCTCGACGGAGGGCGCCATCGGGCCGACGCCGAACGTCTTCTTGATGTCGAGGTACAGATCGCCGAACGTGCTGTTGTAGTACTGGTACGCGTTCTCGTGATTCGCAAACTGGAACGACGACGTCCCCGCCGCACGGTTATACAGATAGCTGGGGTCGATGTAGCCGGTCACCGACAGCCCCGCGATCGGGCCGGTCTGAGCCGCGTCGGTCAGCGCGTCGACTTTCAGCTGCTGGCTTGCGCTCTGCTGCTTCAGCTCCGTGACTTCGTCGTTGGTCAGCAATGCCGGCGCCTGGCCGTAATCCGCCGACGACGGATCGACAGCGGCCGTGCTCGCCGGCGCCCGCATGGCAACCGGCTTCGCGGCAAGCTGCGACTGCAGCCCCTTGACCTCCTGCTGCAGCGCGGCGAGTTGCTGCTGAAGCGCCTTGATCTGATCGCCCGTCGGGCTCGCTGCCGCCAGCCCCGGCAGCACCCCGGCCACCAGCACGCTGATTAACTTCTTCTTCATGAAACGTCTCCCTGCTGTTATTTGCTTCGGATTCCTCAACCGCCTGATTTCAGGCGCAGCCACAGACGGTTCTGCAGCCGCGTGATATCCGCGCTTATCGGCATCGCGAGCGACATTTTTGCGAGTACGCTGTCAGGCAGGTAGACGTCCGGATCCTGCGAGATATCCGGCTTCACGAACGGGCGTGCGGCCTTGTTCGCGCTCGGATAGGCGATCTCGTTCGTGATTGCCGCATTGGTCTTCGGCTCCTCGATGTAGTTGATCCACTTCAACGCCGACTCGGGATTCGGCGCATCCTTCGGAATCCCCATCACGTCGAACCACACCAGGCCGCCTTCCTTCGGATTCACATAACGGATTTCGTATCCGTGTTTCGCCTCGGCCGAGCGCCGCCGCGCGAGGCTGACGTCGCCGGACCAGCCGAGCACCACGCACACGTCGCCGTTCGCAAGATCGTCCGCATAGCCCACAGAATTGAATTGCGTGATGTACGGACGAATCGTCTTCAGCACGTCGTAGGCCGCCTGATAGTCCGCCGGGTTCCTGCTTTCCGGATCCCTGCCCATGTATTGCAGCACCGCTGCGAATGCCGCATCAGGCGCGTCGAGCAGCGAGACGCCGCAACCCTTCAGCTTCGACACGTTGGCCGGATCGAACAGGAGCGCCCAGCTGTCGGTCGGTGCAGTGTCGCCAAGCCGCTTCCTGACCGCCTCGACGTTGTAGCCGACTCCCGTGGTGCCCCACGCCCACGGCACACCGTACTGGTTGCCCGGATCGGCCTTCGCGACCATCTTCATCAGCACCGGATCGAGGTTGGCAAGGTTCGGAATCTTCGACTTGTCGAGCTTCTGATAGACACCTGCCTCGATCTGCCGCGCGAAGTAGTTCGAGGTCGGCACGACAATGTCGTAGCCGGAACTGCCGGTCAGCAGCTTGGTCTGCAAGGTGTCGTCGCCGTCATAGCTGTCGTAGCGCACCTTGATGCCGCTTTGCTTCTCGAAGTTGGGCACCGTGTCCTTCGCGATGTACTCGGACCAGTTGTAAACGTTCAGATTGGCGTCGCCGGCCAGCACGGACTGGCTGGCCGCGAACGCGAGGCTGGCTGATGCGGCGAATACGATCCTGATGACGGGACAGCGACGAAAACGGGCACGCATGGGAAGTCTCCTGGTAAGGTGGATCGGCCGCTCCGATCGATGCGGATGCCGCCGGCAAGCAATGTCGTCAGTGCGTCGCGAGGCGATGGTCGATGTACAGACTGGACATCGGGCCTCCTTCGTTTCAGCTTGTTGAGCACTGTAGAGATCGCCGTGCGCGTCGTCTGTCCCGGGAATGAAGGACAAGCCTGAACATCGATGACGGTCGTTCGGGTGCATTCCCGTGTAGGCATGGGGAATTTGTCGTGATACCAGTAGCGCCACCCAGAATTGATCGAGAACAGAAGTGATGAACGCCGCGCCCCCTTCCCCGGATCTCCAGCTCAGTCAGGTCGCCTTCGTGACCGAGACGTTGGGCGACATCGCGCAGGCCATCGGCGCTCCGCAGTTTATTGAGGTCGTGTACGACAGTCTCGTGCGCTTCGTCGACTTCGACGCGGTGCATCTGGATTACGAGCGTGTGTCTGCGTCCGGCCAGCGCAGCGTCGGCTGGATCGGGAGCTTCGGCCGCGATCGTGAGCTAGTCGAACAGGTGATGCGGGACTACTACCGCAGCTATGCGAGCGAGGACGCGACCTATGAGGGAATCGGTGACAAGCGCGATGTGCAGGTGATCCAGATCTCCGCGCAGAAAGTTGCGAGCGAGCTCCGGCATCTGTTCTTCGACATCGGCAACATTCACGACGAATGCGTGGTCTTCGGCGTGACGAACGGCACGCGATACTCGATATCGATGGCGCGCTCGCGGCGCCTGCCGTCGTTTTCGCTGAAGGAGTTGAGTCTGCTGAAACAGTTCGCGCACGTCGTGCTGCCGCTCGCGGCGGTGCACAAGCGGCTGATCGGCGCGATCTCGCCGGACGACGGCCGCCCGGATACGTCGGACACCAACCTGCTCGCGCAGTGGTTGCCGCATTTGCACGGCAGGCTGACGTCGCGCGAAACGCACGTGTGCTCGTCGTTTATTCAGGGCATGACAACACCGGCGATCGCGCAATCGATGGGACTGAAGCCCTCTACCGTCGAGACCTACGCGAAGCGGGCGTTTGCGAAGCTCGGCGTCGATTCACGGCGGCAGTTGATGGCGCTCGTGCTGAAGAGCGCACCGCTGCGGTATGGCAGCGATGGGGTGTAGTGGGTCAGGCGAACGTCTCGTCGAGCGCCGCCTTGATATCCGCAACCAGATCGGTTGGGTCCTCAAGACCGATCGACAGACGCAGATGACCATATTCCCGGAACTCGTCCGGATAGCACTCCGATCCGCCCCGTCCCGCCTTGCCGACATGTACGATCAGAGACTCGTCGTGGCCAAGAGATACTGCAGAGGTAATGACACGCAGGTTAGCCACGAAGCGATTCTGTATCTCCGGCTCACCCTGGACGGCAAAAGCCATGACGGCGCCATACCCCATGCCACCAAACTGCCGCGAGGCAAGCGTGTGTTGAGGATGAGAAGCCAGTCCCGGAAACGCCACGAAGGCAATGCGTGGATCCTCGTCGAGGAATTCGGCAACCCTCTGCGCGCCAGACACGTGCTGAGCCAGACGCAGTGGCAAGGTCACGGAGCCCCGCATGATCAGCCAGGCATTGAATGGCGAAATTGAACCGCCCACATCGACAAGCGCATCAGCCTTCAGACGTCGAATCAGTTCCGCGCGTCCGATCACGGCTCCGCCCATCGCGTCACCATGCCCGTTGATGTATTTCGTCAGTGCATGAACAACGAAATCGGCGTCGTGTTCAAGGCCGCGAAACATTGGCGGAGGCGTGAACGTTGCGTCGATCGACAGCATGGCGCCAGCATCGTGTGCGATCTTCGCAAGCGCCTGAACATCCGCCACTTTCGTGGTCGGATTCGCAATCGTCTCGGCATGGATCAGCTTCGTGTTCGGGCGTACAGCGTCGCGTACCGCAGCGAGGTCGCTGATGTCCACGAACGTGGCTTCGATGCCGTACCGTTGCGGAAGCAGCTCACCGAAAAGACGCCAGACAGCCTCATACGTGACGTCGCTGACCACGACGTGATCGCCGCTCTTCAGGAACGTGAAGAATATCGAATGCAACGCGGCAACGCCCGTGCTGAAAACGGCTGCATCCTCACCGCGCTCCATTGCGGCAAGCTTACGCTCGAGGCAAAGCTGATTGTGGCCAGAATTGCGCGTATAGAACAGCGTTTGAGAATCCGACCAGTCGAGTGCAGACGAATCATCGGGTAACTGATACGAGTTCGCCATCACGATCGGCGTACGGATCGCGCCCGTCGTGGCGTCAATGACGTTTCCGGCATGCACTGCCTGACTCGCGAAAGAAAGGCTTGCCGGTTCGGCCTTATCGGGCCGTTGCTGACTGTTCATGGTTGCCATATACCGCCTTCCTGATGCACACGACCTTCGGTTGAGTCATTTCCTCGTACGCGAATCTGACACCTTCGCGGCCGAGGCTTCCGTACTTGAATCCCCCGAACGGCATGGCGTCGAATCGGTAATCCGACGAGTCGTTGATCATGACCCCGCCGGCCTCCAGCCTGTCGGCCGCCTTGAGCGCGGCATGCAGATCATTGGTGAAGATGCCGGCATGCAGACTGTATTCAGCGCTGTTGGCGAGCGAAAGTGCCTCATCCAGTGTCTCAATTCGCTGAAGAACGACAACCGGGCTGAATATTTCCTGCTTCCACAGGTCGCATTCAAAACTGACGTCCTCGAGTACCGTTGGAGCGTAAAGCGAGCCGTCCAGAGTATTGCCGCACAGCAGTGTGGCTCCCTGACTGATCGCGGCATCCACCACGCGTCTCGTGCGCGCCGCTGACTGAGCCGTGATCATCGGCCCGACGTCCGTGTCAGGCAACGCGGGATTGCCCGTCCTGAGGGCTTTGGTGCCGGCGACGAAACGCGTCCTGAAGGCGTCGTAGATAGACGACTGGACCAGAATGCGTTGCGTGCCGATACAGTTCTGGCCTGCGGCCCAGAACGCTCCTGACACGCACGACGCAGCAGCGTCCTCAAGGTCGCAGTCGTTCAGAACGATGACGGGTGCGTTGCCACCCAGATCCATCGCAAGCTTTTTGAGTCCTGCGGAGCTGGCTATTCTCTCTCCCGTTGCAAATCCGCCGGTGAAGGAAACCATTCTGACGTCCCGAGACGAGACGAGTGCTTCGCCGAGCGCTGCACCACCCGTCGCGACCGACACGACGTTCGGCGGCATGCCGGCCGCCACCAGATATCCGACGAGCTTGATCGCCGATAGCGGCGTGAGTTCGGACGGCTTCAGAACGACGGCGTTGCCGCCGGCAATCGCCGGACCGAGCTTATGCGCAACCAGGTTGAGTGGATCGTTGTACGGCGTGATCGCAACGATAATGCCGAGCGGCTCACGGGTGAACCATCCCTGGCGGTTTTCCGATCCACCATACGCGTCGAACGGCACGACCTCGCCTGCGTTTCGACGCGCCTCATCGGCAGATAGCTTCAGCGTGTTCACACACCGCAGCACTTCCTTTCGGGCCTGCCTGATCGTCTTACCCGCTTCCGCGACGATGAGGCTGGCAAATGCTTCTCCATCACGCTCCACGAGCGAAGCGCAGGTCTCGAGCACGCGAGAGCGTTCATGACGGGACAGGTTACGGCAAACGCGCGCGCCCTCCTTCGCGGTCTGGATCAGCACTTGTGCGCCTTCAGGCGGAATGTTCACAACCGTGCCGACTTCGACGCCATCGAAGGGATTGGTGACCGGGATGAAGCCGGGCGATGAGTCAATGGGGAATGCGGAATTCATTTCGAAGCGCCTGCGTCCTTTCTTGCGAATGCGGAAAATTTCAGAAGCCAACGCGCGAGCCGTTTCAGCGCGTCTCGCGTCCGGTCCCTGTCTAGAGCGTCAGCGAGCCCTCCACAGATGTGACGCAGGAACCACCCACGCGCACATTGCCGTTTGCATCCACGCTTACCTTGATTCGTCCATCCCGGCCGACGCACCGTCCCTGAGCTGCCACATAATCTGTTCCGCGGGGCGGCAACAGTCCACGCTGCCACTGGAAAGCAGCCACGCTGCCGTTGCCGCTTCCGCACACAGGATCCTCCTCCACGCCACAGGACGGCGCAAAGGTGCGCACTTCGATTGCCGCATCGTCTCCATGCTCGCGCGGGCCGAATACGGTCAGGCCCGTGACGCCCAAGCGGCGCTCAAGCTCCGCTAACCTGGCGAAATCCGGCTGAAGATCAAGTACGGTAGCGGCATCATTCAGATGCGCCACGATCCAGATGGCGCCGACATTCACGATACCTGGTGCAGTCTTGAGGTCCACTTTGCAGCCGAGGATCAGCTCCAGCTCCGCTACATCTGCTGCGTGCAGCGACTCCAGCTTTGCAGGCGGCAGATTGAACGTGAGCTGGCGGTCTGCGCCGCTCTCCTCGATCGTCAATTCAACGAGGCCGATGCCGCATTGTTGAATCAACCGACCGTTTTCGCGCGGTGTGACGCGCCCCGCTTCTACTATGGCGTAAGCGCTACCCAGAGTCGGATGTCCTGCGAAGGCAAGCTCACTGCGCGGCGTGAAGATCTTCAAGAGATAGTCCGCCCCGGCAGTTGTGGGCGGAAGGACGAAGGTCGTTTCCGACAGGTTGGTCCAACGCGCGACCGCTTGCATCGCGTCAGTGGTCAAGCCCTCCGCGTCCAGTACCACGGCCACCGGATTACCCAGAAGCGGCTTCGCGGTGAAGACGTCAACCACCTTATAAGATCGTTTCATATTCGCCTCGTCTGAGTCGCGTGGACATCCCGGCATTCTTCGGATGCAAGTGCAACACGTACATCGTAGCGCGTGCAGCTCAACCGTAACAGTCACAGTTTTCCGATCATTCGACCATTACAATTTCGCTCGACGGGAATGGCTAGCGCTCAACGGTTGACGACCCGCTTTGGCATTGCCAGCGCCAGCACGCAACCGAGCAGCAGACAGACACCGAACGTGATGACACCAGCGCCCACGCTATGTGTCCGATCTTTTAGCCAGCCAAGGAAATAGGTGCTCGCGAAACCTCCAAGATTGGCAATCGAGCACGCGAATGCAATACCGGCTGCGGCTGCTGTGCCGCGAAGAAACGTTGACGGAAGCGCCCAGATTACCGGCATCGCCGCTGCGGCCCCGGCGTTTGCCATCGAGAGAAGAATGACGATGGCAGCCACGCTGCCAGGAAAAAAAGCACTGGCGATCAGGCCAAACGCTGAGCACAGCAAGGGCACGGCGACATGCCAGCGACGCTCCCGGAACCGGTCGGAACTGATCCCGGTTAGTAGAACCATGACAACCGCCAGGCCATTGGGGATCGCCATCAGGGCGCCGATCTCGATCGCATTTCTCGCGCCGGCATCACGCAGCATCGTGGGCATCCAGAAACTGATCGAATAGAAGCAAAGCAGTACGCAGAGGTCGAGATAACCCACCACCCATACTTTCGGATTGGCAAACGCCTGAGCCAGCCGATGCTCCTTCTTTTCCTCCCGGTCGATTCCAATGTCCCGCTTCAGGCGCGCGAGTTCGGTAGCGCTGAGAAAACGCGCACCCTGGTGAGTTTTCGGCAAGAAGATATAAACGAGCACACCAAGCAGCACGGAAGGCATTGCTTCCAGCCCGAACAACCACTGCCAGCCCCGCAAGCCGTGCACGCCGTCAAAGATCGACAGGATCCAGCCTGAGAGCGGCGCACCGATCAGACTCGACAGCGGCAAACCCACCATGAAGAGTGCGACGATCCGGCCGCGCCGCGCGTCGGGAAACCAGTAGGTGAGGTAAAGGAGTGCACCGGGCAGGAACCCGGCTTCCGCCACGCCCAGCAGGAAACGCACGAGATAGAACTGCCCGGGTGTCTTCACGAACATCGTCAGCCCTGACAGCACGCCCCATGTGACCATGATGCGCGCGATCCAGAAGCGGGCGCCGACTTTCTCGAGTATCAGGTTGCTGGGTACTTCAAACAGGATGTAGCCGACGAAAAACAGTCCGGCGCCGAGCCCGTACACCGTTTCGCTAAATCCGAGTGAATCGAGCATCTGCAGCTTGGCAATGCCCACATTCACGCGATCCAGAAATGCGGCAAAGAAGCATAGACCCAGGAATGGGGCGAGCCGCCATGTGAGCTTGCGATAGAGACTGCGCCCGGTCGGGGCGTCATCTTCAAGGTCACAGGAGGGAATGTTCAGGGGAGACGTCGACATGTTGGATCCTGGAAGAGGACATGGAAGACGCGTTTCGCAGCGTTCAGCGAAACGCGCGACCTGGCTTCACGAATAGTTGATCACGAGTAGCTTGATTTCCGACATCTCGTCCATCGCGTACCGTGTGCCCTCACGGCCGGTGCCGGATTCCTTCCAGCCGCCAAAGGGCATGTTGTCGATGCGATAGATCGGCACGTCATTGATCATCAGTCCGCCAACATCCCATCTTTCCAGCGCCAGGAACGCGCGCTGCAGGTCTCGCGTGAAGAGGCCGCCCTGCAAGCCATAGCGCGAATCGTTGGCACGCTCTACAGCTTCATCGAATGTGCGATAGCTGTTGAGCGTGAGTACAGGTCCGAAGATTTCCTCGTCCTCGACCAGCATGCCCCGCTGGGTATCCGCCAGCACGGTCGGTTGCACGACTGCGCCGACACGCGGGCCGCCGGCCAGCAGACGCGCGCCACCGGTCAACGCGGCGTCTATCCACCCCTGAATGCGGATAGCCGATTTCTCATCGATCACCGGACCCACGTCGATACCCTCTTCCATCGGATCGCCGACCTTGCACGCGCGGACCTTGTCGAGCAGCTTCGCCTCGAACTGGGCCCGTACGTTCTCGTGCACGAGAATGCGCTGCACGCCAATGCAATACTGCCCCCCGAACACCACGCCACCGCGAACGCAACGCGCCGCCGCGAGGTCCAGGTCCGCGTCTTCCGCCACGACCACCGTACCGTTGCCGCCAAGTTCAAGCGCGACTTTCTTGTGACCCGCGATCGATTTGATATGCCAGCCGACTTTTGCACTGCCCGTGAAGGTCACCATGGCGAAGCGGTCGTCCCGGACCATCGACTCCGCAAGGGGAATACTGCAGTGACACACCTCCAGCGCACCCTCGGGCAGCCCCGCATCGCGCAAGACCTCCTGCAGCAGAAGGCTGGTAAGAGGTGTTTGCGGTGCAGGCTTCAGCACGACGGCATTGCCCACCGCAATCGCCGGCGCGACTTTGTGCAGGACAAGATTGAGCGGAAAATTGAAAGGCGAGATCGCCAGGATGAGGCCAATCGGAAAGCGCCTTGCAATACCCACACGACGGCGCATGTCCGCCAGTTTGTCGAGATCGAGACGGGACAATTCCGTAGCGCTGCCGCTGGCATCGGTGGTCTGATATTCGAAAACACCCGCGTCGACGTCGAGCGGCACTTCTTCACCATGACTGCGCCGCGCTTCCGCGGCCGCGTTACGCAAGTTGAAGATGCCACGCGAAACCTCGCCGCGCGCATCGTACAAGGGCTTGCCCGACTCGGCCGCGATCGTGCGCACGAATTCATCGCGCCGTGATTCGATCAGATCCGCCGCGCGTTGCAGAATATCCGCGCGTGCGAATCGAGGCAGTTGGCGCATGATCTCGAACGCGGCTTGCGCACGTTCGATCGATCGCTCGACAGCCTCCGCATCAGCAA
Organism: Paraburkholderia sediminicola; assembly: GCF_902859805.1. GTDB lineage: Bacteria > Pseudomonadota > Gammaproteobacteria > Burkholderiales > Burkholderiaceae > Paraburkholderia > Paraburkholderia sediminicola. Next base: position 283,958 of record NZ_CADIKC010000008.1, read on the forward strand.
TCGGCATATGGCCGACAACGGCGCCGTTATAGGGACTGCGCACAGCGTCGGTGGGTTGGGTTTGTGTCTCAATGTCATATTTCATTTGGCATCCTTATCTATAATCGGTGTTCTTATTCTTGGCCACTCACTGCGAATCCGCATGGGGCTCCGACGAGATGTGTTCTCGCCGGCTATGCGACGACCAGAGTCTGGTTGAGGTCTGCGATCGAACGCACGAGACTGCACGGCGCCAGCATCGAAGTTTTCGGGTTGCTCGGGAGGGTCTTGCCTGTGACTGCAATGTCGATGTGGCCAAAATCGCCTTCGGCCTTGATCCGGTGCGTGTTGCCGCTTGCAAGCGGATCGACATACAACACCACCCTGGTGCGATCGAAGCCGACGCCGGCCAGCGCTACCGCAGCGGCCACGTTGGCGTTCTGCGGAAAGAGGCGTGCCGCATCTCGCGCTGTACCTTCATAGATTGCGGTCGGCGTTTCGATGTCGTCGAGCGCAACCAGCGCTTCGGCAGGCGTGCCCCGCCAGGCGCCCGGCGCCTTGTGCGATTCATAGCGCACCTCGCGCAGTCCGGCGAACTTTGCAGCACCCAGCGCATCGAGCCCGCCCAGCGCCCCGGAAGGAATGCGCAGACGTGCCCCGGCAGCGGTTGCGCTATCGATCAATAGCGTCTCGAGCGTGGGATCCGCCAATGCACCGACCGAGGCAACGAGCATGTCGTGCCCTGCCGCGAGGACGGACGGCCCCAGGTTACGCAAAGCTTCGTGACCTGCGCACTCGACGACGAGGTCGAGTTCGCTATCGAGGAAATCGTCAACGTTATCGACAACCCGGGCGCCGGCGTCGAGCGCCCTGCGCGCGCCCTCGCGATGTGTGTCCCGTTCATAGACAGCCATGACACGGACGGCAGGTACGTACTGACTCAGCAAGTCATATAACAAGCTGCCGATGGCGCCGCATCCTATCAATCCAACATTCATCCTATCCCTCACTCGGTTCGTGGTGCCCGGGCTCGGCCCCACGTGATGAATGCATTAGATGGGATACAAATTTCCCCGGGAAGGTGCTCGAAGTGACGTCTACCGTCACCAAAAGAGAACACTAGGGGTGGTTGGTCAGGGCAACTGGCGGCCTGTCCTGAGACGCCGGATCAGAAGGTCGAGGAAACGCTGTGCCGCGACCGGGAGTTGCCGCCCGCGAAAGCTGATCACGTCGATGGTCGCCGACCCGGAGTCGCGCTCGGCCAGCGGTACTGCCCGTAGCGAACCGTGAGCCGTCTCCTGCTCGAGGGTGAGCGGCGGCATAAAGCTGACAAGATCCGATTGTCTGACGAGGTTCTTGATAACCTGCAGTGAGTTCGCTTCGATCGCAACCTGAAGCGCGATGTTCGCCCGTTCGGCGGCTTTTTCAATCAGATAGCGAATGCCGAATGTCCGCGCCGGCAACGCAACTCTCACGTTACCCAATTCAGACATGGACACGGTTTTCCGGCCGGCAAGCGGATGCTCCGGCCGGCATATCATCTGCAACGGCTGGATTGAGCGGCCGTGAAGATTGACGTCGTCGCGATTGAGGACATTGAAGGCCATGCCAATCTCAGCGCGATGCTCGACGAGCGCGTCGACAATCTGTGCGGTTCCGCAGACCTCGAGATGGACAGCAATACCCGGGTGGTCGCGCGAAAACTCCGTTATCAGGTCGGGCATGAAGCTATGGACGGCCGCTTCGACCAACGCGATCCGGACCACGCCATGGCGCAATGAGCTCAGGTCGTCCATAGCAGCGTGCAACTGCTCGACGTGGCGCGAGTTGGCGTTCACGTAATCGAGCAATAGCTGGCCGGCTGCGGTTAGCGTCGCACCGCGCGGTGAGCGGTCGAACAACGCGGCGCCGAGTTCCTTTTCCAGATTGCTGATCTGTTTGCTGATCGCGCTGGGTGCGACAAAGAACGTCTCCGACGCATGCCTTAACGAACCCGTGCGCGCGACTTCGGCGAAATACCTGAGTGACTGGGGCTGGATCACGATGTCATGTCGGTGCAGCGGATCGTCGGGCCGGCGCGTGGTGTCATCGGCACAGGGAGATTCTGTGCCGGCGGTGTGGCGACCAGGCGTTGCACGGGCGTCCGCCGACGCCCGGCAGGGTGGATCATTCCGCTCAGGTTGCGCTGACGCTGTCGAGTTCCGTCTGCGTGAGACCAAACTTTGCCATGCGGGCACGGTGATCAGCGGAACCAAGGTACTTGCGAAGCTGCTCGTTCACCGCCTGCAGAAGCTCAGGATTGCCCTTGCTGAACGAGAACGCGCCCACAGGTGCTCTGCCATCCTTGCTAGTTTCGTGCGCCACCACTTCCAGTTCCTGATTAGCACTGGCAAGGACACGGCTGCCAACCGCCGTGCTCGCGTAGGCGTCGATCTTTCCTGCGAGCAGCGCGTCGATCGCTTCGGTCTGGCCTTTGAACGCCACGATCTGGCCATTGCTCACGCCGGCCGACTTTGCAGAGTCGAGCTGAACCGTCCCGGCGACGATTCCAAGCCGCGCGTCGGTGCGCGCCGCGACGGCCCCGTAGCTCGTGAGCGCTTTCGGATTGCCCTGGCGAAGCAGGAAGCCGTCGCCCAGCGCCCAGACCGGCACGCTGAACGCAACGCGCTCGGCGCGCTCAGCGGTCACGAAAATGGGCACGTTCATGTCCCAACGGCCTTCCTGCACGCCAGGCAGAAGTTCTTCGAACGAGGTCAACTGATGTTCGATGGAGGTCACACCTATCGCCCGAAGCACTACCTCGGCCAGCTCGATGTCGGCACCCGTCGCCGAATGATCTTCACCCGTCCAATAGAACGGCGGTTCCTCGAGATATGCGATTCTTACTTTCATAGCCGTGCTCCACATGTCCAGCAGTTAAGATTCCGGTCGCCTGCCCTTGGGGCGGCGATTCATTTGTGCATCGACGACACGGCTGCCTGAACTGCGCAGCGCTGTGAACCGAGTCCCTCGATTCCGCAAGTGACGGTGTCGCCTTCCTTCAGATAGTCTGGCTCTGCCTTGTTGTACGCAACGCCTTGAGGCGTCCCAGTCAGGATAAGATCGCCAGGTAACAAGGTCATGAATTCACTTAGATGGGCAATGATCTCGCTGACGGAAAACACCAACCTGCTGGTACGGCTTTCCTGCCGGGGCACATCATTTTTTCGCAGCCAGATCCCGAGATCGAGCGACGCGGAAAGCTCGTCCAGCGTGACCAGCCAGGGCCCGAGCGGAGCGAAGGTATCCGCGCTTTTCGCCTTGCTCCATTGCCCTCCGCGCTCGAACTGCCAATGCCGGTCGGTGACGTCGTTGGCAACTGCGACGCCAGCGATGAACGACGCGGCCTCCTCGGGGCGAACGTTGCGCACCACGCCGCCCACGACCACCGCGAGTTCGACTTCCCAGTCGACCGCCCTGGCCGTCGCTGGAATGATGATTGAATCAAATGGCCCGCTCAGCGCGGTCGGAGACTTGAAGAACACGAGCGGCTCCCGCGGCAACTCGAAGCCGGTTTCTTCGGCGTGATCTGCGTAGTTCAACCCCACGCATACGATTTTGCCGGGCGCTGCGATTGGACTACCCAGGCGGGAGGCTGCAGGCGCTTCCGGTAGCTGCGAAAAATCAGCCCGCGATATCTCGCTCAAGGAGCCTGCCTCCAACGCGTTCCCCGACCAGTCGCGGACCAGGCTGCTGGCGTCGCGCACCGTTCCGGAGGCGTCAAGAATACCTGGCCGCTCGTTACCACGCGGACCAAATCGAACAAGTTTCATCGTGATGTTTCCCTGCTATGCCGACACGTCATGCCGTAGCGGCGTCCATGACCGTTGAAAGTGCCGACAGCGCCGGTCCGAGACGTACAGGCGGCAGGTAGCCAAAGCCCAGCCGGAATACACGGCTGCTTTCGCCAAACCACGCGCCGGACGCCAACTGCAAATCATGGCCCGGCAGCAGATCCCAGAAACGCGCGACAGCAACGTCGTCGAATGCATCGGCGCGCAGGCGCAAGCAGCATAACGCGCCGGCATCAGGGCGCACCCACTCGATGCGCTCGTGCTCGCTCTCGCACCAATGCGCCAGTTCCTCAAGCGCAGCGGCGAGCAAGCGGCGTCGCGGTGCGAGCACGCCTTCCCTGTTGCGCAGAAGCGCTGTGGCGAGCGTCTCGTCAAGAACCGACCCCGAGATCACGGTATTCATTTTGGCGACGGCCAGACGCTCGCGCAGATCCGCGTCCGCCACCGTGAGCCAACCTGTGCGCAAGCCCGGCGCGCCGAGCGCCTTCGACACGGACGCGCCAGTCACGATACGGGGATCGAGTCCCGCGAAACTCTCGAGCGCCGCACGGTCGCCGTAGGTGGCTTCCCGATAGGTCTCGTCGATGAAAAGTATCGCGTCCGGGGACCGCTTTTCCATCAAGACGAGGAGCTTCTCGACGTCGGCACTGGACGTCTGGATGCCGGCCGGATTCTGTGGCGAAGCGATGCTAATCAGCTTCGTTTTCGGCGACAGACTCGCCTCGATCTGGTCCAGGTCCAGCCGATAGCCATGCTCGAATGACAGCTTGATCTCGCGGACGCTAACGCCGGCGCCGAGAAGGCAATCACGGCTCGGCGGAAAGCACGGTGTCGCGAGGACAGCCTCGTCGCCCGACCGGCAGACTTCGAAAGCGAGAAGAAACAGACCGAGCGCGGTACCTTGCGTCGTGATGATCTGCTCCGCTGGAACCTTGCAGCCCTCGGCAATTGCCTCGCGAAGCACGACCGAACCGGCGGAGGTGCCATAGCCGAGCTTCAGATTGCGGATATCCTCGAGACCCGGCAGAGACAGGAGTTCGCCGAGCGTCAGGTCCTGCGACGTGCTCTCCGCCAGGTTGAACGGCCGGTTCACATTGAGAAGTGAAATGATCTCGTTGCGAGGAAATCGCCCGCGCCACGGCTGGGGAGTCGATTCGCTGAGGCCGGCCTGTTGTCGTTCGTCGGCGTTCCGTTGAATACCCTGCATGCTTTTGCCTTGCATTTGCTGTGAATTGATTGTCAGACGAACCGTTTTGCGATCAGCCAGACAGCCGTTCCAGCGCGGCCCTGACAGCAGTTAGCGCTGTGCGCAGCACCCCGGCTCCTTCAGACGCGATCGCAACGCCTGCATCGTAGCGCCCGCCCGCCGACCATAACAGTCACAATTTTCCGCAAAATGGACCATCACAATTCCTCTTGGCGAGCGGGAGCGCCGGGTCGATAATCGTGGATTACACCGATTACACCGTTACGAGCCCTGCCATGGACATGGACACGCCCACTCCGTACCGCTATGAGCGCCTGGCCGAGCTGATTGTCGGCATGATCGACAATGGCGCGCTCGCGGCGGGCACGCGTCTGCCTTCCGTGCGCGCCGTCAGCGAACAGCACAGCATCAGCATCTCCACGGTGTTACAGGCGTATCGCCTGCTCGAGGATCGCGGCATCCTCGTCGCGCGGCCGCAGTCAGGCTTTTACGTCGCGGGATCGCGCCGTGGCGCACTTGCGTTGCCTTCGGTCTCGCGGCCGCGCGCGAAGGCGTCGACGGTGTCGATCAGCGGCGCCGTCGCGGGACTACTCGAGCACGTATCGAACCCTACGCTGGTGCCGCTCGGCTGCGCCGTACCCGACGCGGCGCTGCTGCAGTCGAAGCGGCTCGACCTCGCGCTCGCGCGTGCCGCACGTCAACACGGCACGCGCTATAACATCTATTGCGCACCGCAAGGCGACCCGCGCCTGCGCCGCGAAATCGCGAAACGGGCGATGCACTTCGGACACGCACTGTCGCCCGACGACCTGCTCATCACCAACGGCTGCACCGAAGCATTGACGCTCGCGCTGACCGCAGTCGCGAAGCGCGGTGATTCGATCGCGATCGAATCACCTACTTACTTTGGCCTCCTCCATACTCTCGAAGTGCTGGGCCTGAAGGCGTTCGAGCTGCCCACCGACCCGACGCGCGGCATCGACGTCGACGCGCTCGCCCGTCTGCTCGATACGGAACCGGTGGCCGCCTGCGTACTGTCTTCGAATTTCAACAACCCGCTAGGCTGCGCGATGGCCGAAGCCGACAAGCGCTCGCTCCTTGCGCTGCTCGCACGGCATGCCGTGCCGCTGATCGAAGACGACGTCTACGGCGACATCCACTTCGGTCGCGAGCGGCCCAAACCGTTCATCGCGCTCGACGGCGGAGCCAACACGATCTACTGCAGCTCGTTTTCGAAAAGCCTTGCACCCGGGTATCGGGTCGGCTGGATTGTGGCGGGCGCCTATGCGCAGCAGGTGATGGAACGCAAGCTGGCGTTCAGCCTTTGCTGCCCTGTCCTGCCTCAAGTTGCGCTCGCCGATTTTCTGGAGAGCGGCGCATACGATGCACACTTGCGTGGCGTGCGGCGCATCTTCGAAGAGAATCTCGGGCGCATGACGCGTGCGATCGAGACCAGCTTCCCGGCCGACACGAAGGTAAGCCGGCCGGCTGGCGGCTTCATGCTCTGGCTGGAACTGCCAAGGCGCTTCGACTCGCGCGCGCTCTTCGACGAAGCGCTCGAACAAGGCATTTGCTTCGCGCCCGGTGACGTCTTCTCCGCAAGCCGGCGCTTTCGCAATTGCCTCCGGCTGAGCGCCGGGCATGCGTGGGACCATCGCATCGAGGACGGCGTCCGCCGGCTCGGCCAGCTCGCGCACGCGCTGCTCGATGGTTGAACGCCCCGGGTGCCCTGGGTGCGTGGACACCCAAACTCATTTCTCCCGTGCATCGCTCGCGCAATGCTCCATCACTTCGAAGAGCGCCCGTTTTGCCGGGCTATCGAGCCGCGTGTAGGCAAGACCAATACCGGTACGGTGATCAGGAAGATCGAGCGGACGCGCCACGACCTTCGGCGGCAAAGCCAGCGCCGCCGCTGCCGGAATGACGCCAATGCCGAGCCCTGCCGCCACCAGCGCCAGCATGGTCGGGAATTCGCCCAGTTCCTGAGCGATGTCGAGCACCGCGCCCCGCTGTGTCAGCGCGACGAGCATCTCGTCGTAAAAGCCGGGCGCATATCGCCGCGAGAGCACGAAAGCGGGCGAGCCGCTCAGATCAGTCGGATGAATCAGGGGCTTTGCGGCTAGCGCGTGATCTTCGGGCACCGCCACCACGAACGATTCTTCGAGCACGATGCGCGTTTCGAGTCCTGAGCCGCTCACTGGCATGCGTAGCAGGCCGAAGTCGAGCTTGTTGTCATGCAGGGCGGCAATCTGGTCCGGCGTCGGCAGGTCCTTCAACTCCAGCGTGATAAGCGGATAGCGCGCGTGCATGCTGCGGATCAGGTCGGGCAGTAGCTTCGGCAGAACCGACGACACGAACGCAATGCGCAGCACGCCAATCTCGCCGCGCGCGGAAAGCCTCGCGGTCTGCTCCGCGCGCTTCGCCTGATGAAGTGTGGCGCGCGCTTCGGGCAGAAAGAGCCGACCGGTGTCGCTCAACGCGACATTGTGCCGGTCACGCTCGAAGAGCCGCACCTCCAGTTCTTCTTCGAGTGCCTTGATCTGCATGCTCAGCGCAGGCTGCACGATACAGAGGCGCTGCGCCGCACGGCCAAAATGCAGCTCTTCAGCCAGCGCCACGAAGGCGCGCAGGTGCTTCAATTCCATGGTGTCTCTCCGCAAGCGGGCGCTTGTCATCACGAATCATGATAACAACGTCATGAAAGACTATTGGCGCGTTGGCTGCACTTGCGTTGAACTGGTGGGCATTCGAGGCAACCGGGGCGCATCATTGGATGCGCGGCGGCAGCCTGAGAGCCTTAAGGCCTGAGAGACGCCGTCCACCACGGCAGCACGCCACAAAACACAAGATCGGAGACATCGACATGCATTCATTCATCTCGAACCGGACACGCGGCGCGCAGACGCTCGCCGGTTTGACAATCGCCTTCGCGGCATGCGCCGCGCACGCCGCGGACTGGATCGTCTCGGGTAACGACGGCAAGTATCAACGCGTCGAGGGACGCGATACCTATCCGGCCAATCCTCAACCCGACACGCTCACGCTCCTCGACGCCAGCCATTTTCCGCCGCAGGTCAAAGTTCAGGTGGAGGTGGAGAACGGCATCCAGGGGCCGCCGCAGGCAGTCGCGATCACGCCGGACGCCGGCGTGGCGCTGGTCGGCGCGCCCACCCGCTACGATCAGGCCGCCGGCAAGTTACTGATGGATTCTTTTGTCCAGGTGGTCGATCTGCGGGCATCGCCGCCCGCCGTTAGCCGGCTCGATATCGGCAGCCACCCGCAGGGCATCGCCATCGACCGTAGCGGCAAGCTGGCGCTCGTTGCGTGCGTCGACGGCAGCGTGGTGGTGCTCAGCATCGACGGAAACCGCGTGACGCCGGTGGACACGCTGAAGATCGGCCAGAAGCGGCTGGCGGGCGTGAGCTTCACGCACGACGCGAAGCATGCGCTGGTTGCACTGCGCGACGAGCAAGGTGTCGCCGTGCTGGACATCGCGGACGGCCACGTCACCGATAGCGGCGTGCGCCTGTCGAGCGGCGTGGCACCCTATACCGTCGACGTTTCGAGCGACGGCAAATGGGCCGTCGTGAGCGACGTGGGCCTAGCCGGCCTCCCCGCCTATGCGGGCAAGCTCGCGGGCGACGCCGACGCCATCACGCTCATCGACGTATCGCACGAGCCGTTCCGCTCGATTCAACACTTCGCGGTGCCTTCGTTACCCGAAGGCGTAGCGATCTCGCCAGACGGCAAATGGATCGGCGTACAGGCCATGGACGGCTCGAACCTCACACCCGACAACCCCGGACGCCACGCGCGCGGCAAGGTTCTGCTTTTCGCGATCCGCAACGGCCAGGCCGTGAAGATGTCCGAGGCGCCGGGTGGAGAAGCTGCGCAAGGCATCGTGTTTACCGCTGACAGCAAGCATCTGATCGTGCAGTTCAACGTCGAGAAGCAGCTCGCCATGTTCGCGGTGAACGGCGGCCATCTGCAGGACACCGGGCAGCGGATCGCGCTAACGGGTGGCCCTTCGTCGCTTCGTACGACCCCGCGCTGATCATCGTCAACTGAATACCAAGGGAAACAGTACATGCCTTTCATGCCTCACTCGATTCCGACGCTATGCGGCTCGCTCGCCGGCCAGCCCTTCACGTTCAACGTCAAGGTGCACAATGCGGCTTATCGGGCGTTGGGCGTCGACTACACCTTCGTGAGCTTCGGCGTGGAGGATATCGCCGGCGCGATAAACGCGATGCGCACGCTCGGCATTCGCGGCTTGAATGTGACGATGCCGCACAAACAGGCCGTGATTCCCTACCTCGACGCACTCGACGAAACGGCGCGCGAAATCGGCGCCGTGAACACGATCGACAATCGCGACGGCCATCTGACCGGCTACAACACCGACTGCACGGGCGCGGTGCGCGCGCTCGAGGAAGTGACCGCGCTGCCGGGCCGCCGCATCGCGCTACTCGGCGCGGGCGGCGCAGCGCGCGCGATCGCCTGGGGTGTGCAACGCGCCGGCGCGGAGCTCACCGTGTTCAACCGCACGGCGTCGCGTGGAGAAGAACTGGCCCGCCACTTCGGTCTCGCTTTCGGCGGTGATCTGAATGATTTCGCTGCGGCCGGTTTTGACGGTGTGGTCAATGCGACGGCCGCCGGTTTCCGTGCGCCCGACGTCAATCCGCTGAAGCCCGAACAACTTGCGCCGCATCTGTTCGTGATGGACGCAGCGTTTATCCCCGTGCGCACCAGACTGATTCGCGAAGCCGCTGAGCTCGGCTGCCGCGTTGTCGATGGCACGCGGATGCTGCTGCATCAATTCTGCGGCCAGATCGAACTGTACACAGGCAAACCCGCGCCGCTCGAGACGATGAGTACGGCTTTGCTCGACGAGATTGCGCGCGTGGGCTAGAGGACCGTTCGGGTCACGAGTGAAGCGACCCGAATGGCATCCCGATTGGAGGAGACGACAAGATGAAACATCAGCACACCGTTGCGACGGACCCGCGCGACACGGGTCATACCGCCGGCGCCGGCAAGCACGAAGTCACGAACGCCGACCTGTATCGCGCCGCGTGGGCGGCGTCGCTCGGCAGCGCGCTCGAATACTATGACTTCGCGCTATACAACCTCGCCTCGGCGCTGATCTTCGGGCCGCTCTTCTTTCCGTCGAGCACGCCGGCGATCGGACTGATCGCGAGCTTCGGCGCGTACTTTCTGGGCTTCGCCATCCGGCCGGTGGGCGGCATCATCTTCGGCACGCTCGGCGACCGTTATGGACGCAAGTTCGTCCTGATGGCGACGATCCTGCTGATGGGCATCGCAAGCACGCTCATCGGCTTTTTGCCCACCTATGCGTCCGCAGGCATCTGGGCGCCGATCCTGCTCGTAGGGTGCCGCCTGCTGCAGGGCCTGGGCGCCGGCGCTGAACAGGCAGGCGCTGCCGTGTTGATGGCCGAGTATGCGCCGGCCAAACGTCGCGGCTATTTCGCTGCGTTGCCGTTCATGGGCGTGCTGCTCGGCACCGTGATGGCGGCAGCGATCTACTTCGCGCTGGTCCGCGTGGAGGATCTTTCGCAAAGCTGGCTGTGGCGTGTGCCGTTCCTGCTGAGCGCCGTGATCATTGCGGTGGCGATCTGGATCCGGCTGAAGCTCAAGGAGTCGCCCTCGTTTGCCAAACTCGAAGCGCGCAGCGAGGTCAACGAAAATCCGTTGAGGCACCTCATCCAGCATTCGAAGCCGACGCTTCTCAAGGTCATCGGCATGCGCATGGCCGAGAACGGCGGCTCGTCAATCTATCAGTCACTCGCAATCAGCTATATCGCGACCGCAACCGGCCTCAAAGGCCAGATCGGCCCGATCGCCCTGCTGCTCGCGGGCGCCTCGGGAGCGGTCATCATTCCGCTGGCGGGCATGGCGAGCGACCGGTTCGGGCGCATCCCCGTCTATCGCGCCTTCGCTGTCTATCAATTGCTGCTGGCCTATCCAACCTGGTGGGTGCTGAGCCTCGGCAACGCAACGGCAAGCATTGCGATATTGTGCGTTGCGTTGGCCGGCGTCTGGGGCATGTTCGCGACGCAGGGCGCGCTGCTGCCGGAACTCTTCGGCGCGCAGCATCGCTATGCCGGCGTGGCGGTGGGACGCGAAGTATCGGCCGTCATCGCAGGCGGCGTGGCGCCGCTCGTCGGCGCATCCATGATCGCCTGGGCGACGCTGCACTGGGGTGGACACGAGGGCACGATTCTGGCGTGGATTCCGCTTGCCAGTTACGTCGCGATTCTCAGCCTGATCGGCGTGGTGACGACCTACTACACACCGGAAACACGCGGGCGCGATCTCGACGATTTGCGCGACGCCGCTGACACGCCAATCAAGCCGGTCAACCGGCCGATTACTCAACATTCCTGATCACAGCAATCAGATAAGCCCTCGCAGGGCTTATCGCGAAGACTGTGCCGTCAGACGACGGCTGCGCCGCTTGCCCCATAGAAACCCGATCGCCAGTATGGCGAGCACCGCAATGCCGGCGACCGGGAGAAACGGCTGCGCCCATGCGAGGAACGGCAATTGACCGCCCTTGCGCGCCACGGCGACGTCATTCGCCGAGACCGTCACGTTCGAATTGCCGAAGCGTTGCAGTACGTAGTTCGAGATCGCGGCAATCTGCTCGTCGGTCAGCGGCTGAACAAAGGAATCGTCACCGAAACCCGGCATCAACACGTGCTGATCGCCGACCTTGCGATCGACGCCGTGCAGGATCGCCGCGACCAGGTTCGACGGATTCAGACCACCGGTCGCCGTGTTATGGAAGAGCGAGGGATAGCTCTGGTCTGTGCTGCCGGCGCCATCCGGACGATGGCAACTCGCGCAGTAGCCGCTAAAAAGCGCAGCGCCGGAACGCGGCGCTTCGACGCTATTCTGGCTTGACGTGCCGCGCAGCGACGCTTCATCGCCGCCGCGCCCGGCGATGCCGAATGCCGGCCGGCTCTCGCCTGATGTCCGGATCGGCGCCGTGCTCTTCAGGTAGACCGCGATAGATTGCAGATCGGCGGCGGACAGAAACTGCAGACTGTTCTGTACCGCTTCGGCCATACCGCCGGCCGCCTGGTTCTTGCCGATTACGTGCCCTGTCTTCAGATAGTCGACGATTTCCGCATCGCTCCATGCACCGATTCCGCTTACCGGATCGGACGTAATGTTCGGTGCGAACCACGGACCGAGTTGCGCGCCGCTAAAGCCCCGGTCCAGGTCCTCGGCCATCAGCATATTGCGCGGCGTATGGCATGCGCTGCAATGCGCGAGCACGTTGGTCAGATAGGCGCCGCGATTCCATTCCACGCTCTTTTGCGGGTCCACTGCAAAGCGGCGGTCTTTCAGGAACAGCAGGTTCCAGACGATCATCGACTGCCGGATGCTGAATGGAAACGGCAACGCGGTTTTCGACGGAACCTCGTCGACCGGCTCGACGCCCTTCATGAAGTAGGTGTAAAGGGCATGCACGTCCTGATCGGTCATGCCCGTGTAGGCGGTGTACGGCATCGCCGGATAGAGATGCGCGCCATCGGCTCGAACGCCCTCGCGCAACGCGCGGGCGAATTGCGCTTCGGTATAGTTGCCGATGCCCGCGCGTCTCGACGGCGTGATGTTGGTCGAATAGATCGTCCCCATCGGCGAGACGATGCCGTAACCACCCGCAAACTCACGGCCTTTGTCCGTGACCGTATGGCAAGCCATGCAGTCCGACGCGATCGCCAGCAAACGACCCTGGCTAATGAGCGCTGCTTCAGTGTTCGGCGCGGGCGCGGACGTCACCGAATTGGCGACCTGCTGTGCCATGGCCGTCGTGACGTGCGTGCTCACGGCACCCGCCAGACTCAACGCTGCGCACACGATCAGTGCGCGGCCATTCTTCGCCGCCGGGTCGAAACCATGATGAACGCTGAAAAATCGCTGATTCATCTCAGGCCTGCCGCAAGGTCTTCTGGATCGAATCAGCCGCCTTGATGCCGAGCGCCACCATCGACAACGTCGTGTTCACCACCGAGGCCGAGGCCATCGCGCCGCCGCCCGGCAACCACAGGTTCGCGTGATCGTGCGCGCGGCAGTCGCCATCGACCACCGAGTCTTTCGGATCGGAACCCATGATCGTGCCGCCCATGATGTGGTTGTTCGCGTTCAGGCTCGTGGTGATCTCGAACTCCACCGCGCCGAACAGCTTGCCGATATGTTCGAGTTGCGCATGCGCCGCGGTTGCGCCGTCGCGCACGTAGTCGCCGACGTCGTAATGGATGTCGGGACAGGCAAGTCCAAGCGGATCGCGCCGCGTCCTGCTCAACGTAAGACGGTTGTTCGGATCGGGCAACGGTTCGAGACTGATCGACAGATCGACACCGAAAATCGCGCGGCGGCGAATTTCGTCATCGAGTTCCTTGCCAACCAGCCCAAGCTTGAGCGCCTGATCGGTGGCCGGACCCACGCGCGAGATGTTATTCAGGATCATCTTGTTCGACGAATACTTCGAACGGAACGCACCGTCGCGCGGACCGACAATGCAACTGCTCTGCGCGGGCCCGCGGCCGAACCATAGCGGCTCGTTGGCGAGGAACGTGCAGTGAAAGCCCGAGTGATCCATCATGTTCCGCCCGACCTGGCCGGACGCGTTCGCAATCCCGTTCGGATTGCGTGCATTCGCGGCGAGCAGCAGCAGGCGCGGTGTCTCGATACCGTTGCACGCGAGCACGAACGCACGTCCTTTGGCCTCGTGAGATTGACGCTTCGCGTCGTAGAAATGCACGGCGGTGACGTTGTTGTGTTCGTCGGTATCGATCTTGTAGACGACCGACTCCGCGAGCACCCTGGCGCCGTGATGTTCGGCGCTTTGCACGTGATGGATGCCGTTATACATTGCACCAATCGGACAGATCGGCTGGCAATTGTTGTTGCCGCAACAGGTCGGCCGGCCGTTCCAAGGCCGCGTGCTGCGCGCCTGCGGAATCGGAATCGAGCGATAGCCGTATGCATTGACGACTTCGGCAAAGCGCGTGTCGCCGTATGCCCACGGCACCATATCCATCGGATAGGGACGGCTGCGTTCAGTCGGCGACTGACGCGACGGGTCGTTCGGACCCGCAACGCCGAGTTCTTCTTCAGCGCGACAGTAGTAGGGTTCGAGGTCGTCGTAGGAAATCGGCCAATCGCGGCCGACACCGTAGGTCGACTTCATGCGGAAATCCACCGGTAGATGGCGCCAGCATGACGCGGCCCAGTGCCACGTGGTGCCGCCCACGGTGCGCAGGTAGCCTTGCTTGAAACTTCCTCCGCTAGGGCCGCTCAAGGCGACGTAATCGTTTGGCGGGAAATACAGCGGCGCGGGCGCGGCCTTCGCCTGCGGATAAAGACCTTGAAAATCCGAGCCGACCCGATTCGGGAACGGCATGTTGCGCCAATTCTCGACCGCGGTTGCACGCTCAATGCGCAAACCCGCCTCGAGAATCACAACCGAATACCCCTGGCGAACCAGTTGGTCGGCCATGAGCGCGCCGACCACGCCGGAACCGACGATGACCACGTCCGCGGCCACATCGCCATTGGCAGAAATAGTGGGCGTTCTCATGGTCAGGCCTGCTTGTTCGTGACGGGCGCAGGGGCCGGTGCGAGACGCGCTTTGGCGGCCTCGGCGGGCGTGATGACGCCGGCAGCGGGCGGCGCTTTTGACCACCACAGCGGACCGTTCGAGCAGTACGTCGGCACAGTGAGGCCGTCGCTGACCGTGCTGTACATCAATGCGTCGTCGTAAGCAATCAACTGCGACTGGTTGCCGTGCGTGACGGTCCCTGTATACCAGCCCGCGACGATCGCCTGCACCGCGTCCTGCAGGCCCGCCCCACTCGCCCGCGCGAGTAACTGCTGCGGCGTCTGCCCTGCTTCCATCAGTCCCATCAGCCTGGCCGCACGGTCGGCGAAAGTGCTATCGCTCGCGACAAGCGCCGCGTATAAACGCTTGCCGACGACTGGATTCATCGAGCCGTGGCCGGTGAGCGCCTTGGATAGTGCAAGGAAGTCCGTCTCCCGGACTGAGGGCTGCGCGAACGCGGCGATGGGCGAGAGAAACGCAAGTTGCGCGGCGATGGCAAATGTCTTGAGCATCGTCCGGCGCGACACGCTATCGACCAACGCGTGATCAATCTCTTCGCCGGTCGCTCGGTTCATTGGCACCAGGTTCTTATCGATCAATTTCGGCTCGCTCTCAGTCGACGGTTATCAGCGGACTATAGATGAGTCCGAAGTCCGGCCCGGCCCGGCCCAGCGCTACGCACAGCACAGCACAGCATGAAAGGGCCAGCGGATATTAGACTGGAACCGATCCCATGAAGTGAACTCATTGCTCAAAACATCATTGTGCTTTTTGCAAAGATTGTCCAGAAGAGGATGAAACGGGAACCGTCAGATCAAACACCGGTTTGTCGCAGCAAGGTTTGTGGCCAAACCAGACGCTGGGCGATATAGGCAGTACAGCTTATGTTTCGGGTTCGTAGCGCCGCTGTGCAGCGCCATTCCCATGCCGAGCGTCTGGCGGGACAGGTAGTAGCCGGCGTGCCGCGCGTCCTTCGTCGTCTATCACCAATGGCATATAGCCCGGCCTATGCCAGACACACATACTGCAATCAGCCTAAGCGTCTCTGTTACCTCGCCCGATCGCACTCACTCCGTTCCACGGAGCGACCCGCTTTCTCCCTGGACACGGCGCACATCGGCGCTTCGGTTCGGCGCAGTGGGTGCAGGCGCCGCCACTTCTAAAGGAGAGTCAAAATGAAGACAGCACTTCTACTGGTCAGCGGCATGCTCTGCGCGTGCTCATGGCAGGCAAACGCGCAAGACACTACCGCGCAACAGCCACCAACGGCAACCGAAATCATGAACAGTTCGCAAGGACCAGACATGTCGACCAACTCGATGTCGGGCGGCGCCGCGACTCAGCAGGGTAAAACCCGCGCCGATGTCTACCAGGACCTCGTGCGCTCGCAGCAGAACGGCGAGGCGGCGAGGCTCCAGCAGCTTTTCAAGGGAGGTCAATGATCGCTCGGTCCGCTCCGGAGACCGGCAGCGGACGCACGTGATGCAGTTGACCTATGTGACGCTGGTGACGCTGGTGGCGCACGTTACGCACGTGACACGCGACGAGGGCCGGGCAAACAAGACCCGGCACTCGTCGCGCTATGGCTTCGCTACAGCTTGATACCGCGTTTCTTCCAGCGCGGCGAAGGCAACCTGCCAGAGCCTGCCCGAATCTCAAGCAGACGCGGCACATAAGCATGTTGACCGAGCGGCACCGGCGGTGGATTCAACGTGCCGAAGCATGGCCCTAGCAGATGAGGTGCCAACGTGGCCGGCTCTGGATCAAGGGAATCCGCCTCGGTTTCGACCCACACGCGAGCGGAAGGCTGAGGCGTGAACGTGTTGGGCTGCAAGCCATTAGCGTACTCGATGATTTTTTGCCTCGCCAGCAAGCGGGCCACCTGCGGCGCCGCGGCGCTGGTTCCGCTCAACGCAACGACGCAGCCACTGCGCGTACTCGCAGCCAGCACGCCTGCGCATGCGACGGAGTCTTCGCTGACCGCTGCCGCATCCGGACCCGATCGCTTCGCCGCCAGAAGAGAAGGTCCGGTCGACGAGTAGGTCGCCGCGCGTCCGTCAGTCCTGCGATAGGCGCCGACCACGACGGTATGCTCGCCGGTCGCAATGGAACTCAGTGTGCCGCCACGCTTGATCCACGTCGACGCTTTGTCTTCGTCGAAATCCCGCACGTGAGCTCCAAAAACAAACCGCTTGTACGCCAGATCCTCGAAGCGCGACTGACGCCCTCGCAGTGGATAGCCATAGGCCGTTTCGTTACGCTGCACCCACGCATGAATCTCCAGATCGTCGCGCGACCCGTTCGCAAGCGTCACGGTCCAGTTGCCCGCCGGCGCCGGATCGCGCTGAAGCTGATTCATCGTCGTAGGGGCGAGTGCGATCAGGATCATCTTGCAGTGCCCCGTCGCGACGCGATCCAGATAGACCGCCGTGCACAGCACATTGCGCCCCGGTTGCCATGTGTAGAGATGTTCGACAGGAAACGCAGGGCTCCCGTCTCCCCCCGGCGGCGTGATCTGAACGGTCAGGTTGGATGCATCGACATCCTCAGGTAACCATATCTCCAGAAAACCAGGCGTTGCGCAATCGGGCAGGACGCGCCACGTGATCGGGCTCGACGTTCCTTTCGCGATCGGGAGATCCGCGTGACAGCGCAGCGTATTGCTGTTTCCCGCGGGTACGACGATGGATAGATCGCGATGCAGACCGATCAGTTCATCCATCGCGCTTTCAATGATCGAACTGCCGTCGTGCGGACCCGCCATATAGCCGTAGCTCAGGTTGAGCACCACCGAGTACCCCGCGCCATCGGCCAGATCGTCGGCGCGACGCAGGAGGTAGCGGATCGCGTCGAGTGCGTGAACGGCGAACCAGAGGCCGGACGTGTCGCGAATCGTTCGCCCTGCGGTCTTGAACTGGACGCACAGGATACGCGGCGGTTGAACGGTTCCCGTGCGCTCCCCTTCCAGGGTCAACGCGGCGGCATCGATCTTGTTGTGCCTCACGCCGCACGCGAGATCCATCACCTCCGTGCCGTGCGCCCAGCGTTTGCGCGCCCCGACGTAACCGTTGAGCCGATACACTGCGTCTTCATCCAGAAGTCCGTTGCTCACGCACTGCTTGAGCAAGCCGTTGATGTCGCCGCTGGCTAGCTCCCGCCCGTAGTGCACGCCGAGCGGCGCTGCCGCCGCGTCATCCTGATTCCAGAAGTATTCGATGCGGGTCAACGGAATATCTGCGGCGGAGCGAAAGCGTTCGTGAGCGAACGCCAGACCGTCGTCCATGACGCCCATGAACACGGCGTGCGGCGCGTCAGTGACCGCTGCGCCCGCTGGAGCGACGGGACCGAAAACGGGCGCCGTGCCCGGCACCAGCGCTTCGGAACCTGGAGCCAACGACGCCATCGCGTCGCCCGGAGCGATCGGCATTCCGAGTTCGAAGCGCTTCACGACACCCTTCATGGCGCCATCGATTTCGGTGAAGAACTGGTTTGTCACGATCGCCGTCAGGAAGCGCGACGCTTCCAGATCATGCGGCGGAAAGCGATACACGGTCGATACCTGAATCCACTTCTTCCACGCGGCGTTCGCGTTTTCCAGACTCTCCGCGAACGTCTGCGCGGTAAGGGGCGTAGCGGCCGCTGCTGGCCAGTGCGCTTCCAGTTCGAGAATGACGCGCACCCACGTGGGTTCCCCACCAAGGTGCGCAAACGCCGTTGTGTCCGCCCACGCCAGATAGGGGTCGGCGCGGGTGCTGTTAGCAGCGCGTCCGATCCAGTTGAGACCGCTCCACGCGCCGCCGCCCGCCAAAGATTGCCAGCTCATATGCCACCTCGTATGCCATCTCGTACGTCATCTTTTCTGCACGCATCGACAGGCTTACGGCAAACGCGTGTTCTGGAGACTCTTACCCGTCCACTCGCTCTCCGCCTGATTCCATAGCCACGAGAGAATGTCGGATCCATCCACGGCCGTTTCCGTAGACTCCCAGTCGATGTACGAGAAGTAGGCTCGCACCTCTGCCTTAGTCAAGCCCGAACTCGCGACATAAGCCTTGACATCGTCATCGCTCAGCGGCTCGTGATAGTCGAAATCCGGGTTGCCGTGCGGAGCATCGACGTTGATATCCTTTCCCTTGAAATAGCGCCGAGTAATCATGCCGTTGCCGCCAATCTTGCATCGCGCGACAAAATATTCCCCGAGTGACGTACCGAGCACGTGCCCCGCAATGCTGTCGATCGGAAAATGCACTCCCGCCACCGTGCGATTCACCGCGACACGGTACGCCTGCCTCATTGCCTGCTGCTGGAATACGGAGCCCGGCACCTGATTGAACAAGGCGCACAGCACCACCGCGATAACGAACGCCTGAGTCGAATGGCCGCTCGGAAGCGAGCCATGCCCCGGCGTCTGGATCATCGGCTGGACCTGAGTCGAGTACTCGATCGGCCTTTGCGCCGCGATCGCATGCTTGAAGCGAATTTCCGCGAAGATCGCCAATCGCACGGCGGTATCGAGCAGTTCGAGCGTCTTCGGCGTGCGGCTCGGTTGCAGAAAGATGAGGGTGCTCCAGAACGCCACTTGCGGCCCCATCTGACACAGTATCTCCGCGGTGCGGTCCTCGCGCAGGTCCGAATAGAAGTCCAGCCAGTCGAGCTGTTTCGTGAAAACTTCCACGCCCGGGCGGCTCAAGGAGACGATCTCCACGTCCGGGCCGCCTTGCGCGCTTGCCCGGTGAGACAGCAGGGCGGTAGCAGGGTCGGGAAACGAAAAATGCAGACTGGACAGCAGTTCGAAATCGAGCACCGTCGCGCGCACCCAGGGCTCCCATCGCCACAGTTGAGCGGGATCGTCGAGCGCGGGCGCGGTAGGGAGATCCTGCAGTTTCTGATTATCGAAGTTGAGCGTGACGAGTTCCGGAGGCCGCCAACTGCCCACGATCCCGTCGCGGTGTCCGATCAGCGCTTCCGCGAGAAGCCGCGGGTCGCCCGAACCGCCACCGCCCACGTCATAGACGCCACCCGCGCCGCCCCCTCCGGGCGGAACGCCCGCACCACCTGCACCACCCGCTCCACCTGCACCGCCTGCCCCACCCGCACCGCCAAGTCCGCTCACGATATGTCTCCTCTCTCAGGGATCCAGCACCGCATTCATTGCTTCTTCTGTCTAGCCAGGCAATCCCGCCTGACGGAGTGCCTCCGACCAGATCTTGCCGGTCTTGTACGCGCCGCTAGGCGAGCGTTCGAGATAACGTTGCACGGTCAGCGTCGGCTCGATGGCCAGCACTTCGCCGACCGTCAAGCGCGCCGCGTCTACGTCGCCGAGCAGCGACTGCGCGATCGCCAGCGCGCGTAACGTGGACGTATTGGTACGGTTCACCCGCAGAGACCGTTGCGCCAGTTCCACCGCACGTTCGTAACGGCCTGCGGATAGCGCGGCCGTGGCGCCGAGCGATTCGTAGAAATAGCGCAAGGGATCGAGCGGCGACAGCCTGAGGGCGCGCTCGGTTGCGTCAACAGCCTCCTCGCCCTCGCCTTCAAATGCGTGCAACGTGCCTTTGAGCAGCCATGCGAGCGAATCGTTGGGATTGACCGAGAGCGCGAGCGCGTAGCGTTGCTGCGCGACGTCGAGCTGCTTGAGCAGATTCGTGTGCACGAATCCGTCGATGGTCAACGCGAGCGAACATTCCGGATCGGCGTCGAGCGCGTGCCGCGTGCATTCGAGCGCCACGTTTGCCTCGCCGCGGCGGTCATCGGTCCAGCCGCGATTGAAGCGCAAGACATGCCACTTGGCGAGCCATGCATGCGGCAACGCCTGTCTGCGCGCGCGCTCGATCACCGCGTCCAGCATGTCCCGCGCGCGATTGAAGTCGTCCGGTACGCCGCGATGCATCAGCACGATGGCGCTCATCAGCAGTGTCGAGATTTCGAGCGTGGGCAACGCCTGCGATCGTGCCCGATGCAGTTCGCGATTGATGATCGCATTGCTGACTCCACCGACCACCCGGCCGATCAGTTCGTCTTCGCCGAGCATGATCTCGGCGGTGCGGCCTCTGATGCTCTCAGTCCACAAAATATGCCGCGATTTGGCCTCGGCGAGCTCGGCGACGAGCACGAACTGATCGCCCGACATGCGATATGCGCCTGACAGTACGTAACGCGCGCCGAGAAAGCCACTGATTTCGTCGAGTGACGCGCCGCGCTCGCGAAACGCGGTCGTGGACAAACGCGAGATCACCTGAAGCTCGGCCGTGCGAGACAAGGAGGAGATGATTTCGTCGGCGAGCACTTCGCCAAGCATCTTCTGTTCGAGCTCGCCGCCACGCAGAATAAAGGGGATCACCGCAATGGTGGGCCGCAGCTCCGGCAAAAAAGCAGCGCCACGCTCGATCAGCGGACGTGGACCGGGCGGACCTATGCGATAGGCATGCACCGGATGCTCGAAATGCTTCAGATGGCATTCGCCGAGGTCGTCGATTTCCGCGTCCAGTTCGGATGTGAGCTGATCCCGTACCTGCGCGGACACCACGATCTCTCCCGGTCCCGCCAGCGTGTACAGGCGCGCAGCCAGGTTGACACCGCGGCCGTACACGTCACGCTCGTCTTCGTACAACTCCGTGATGTGTAAGCCCATGCGCAAGAGCATGTGCTTGCTCGCCGGCTCTCCGGCGTTGACCTCACGCGACGCGCGCTGGATCGCAAAGGTCGCGGCGAGTCCATCCTGCAGGCGCACGAACGTGACCATGAGTCCGTCGCCCTCAGTTCTGATCAGGCGGCCGCCATGCGCAGGCACCCACTCATTCTCGATCCGCGCCTTGAACGCGCGCCAGCGTCGCGCTGCTTCGACCTCGTTATCCTGCATCAGCCTGCAGGATTCAACGAGATCCATAAACAGCACGGCGCGAACGACACAAACCAGTCCATCCGGTAAATGGGGGAAATCTGCCATCACGTTTATTCAAGCCATTATTTGCGCGTGCACGGTCCTATACGCAACGGACTTCACTGTCCCTGCGCATTCTTTCAAATGTCACGTCGGAAGAGCTGCGCCCACGCAAGCGCAACCTTTCAGCGTTGAGCCGAAATGCTCGAAATGGTGAATCTCGCCGCCCGACGGGGCGACGCGAACGCGCGGCCGATGTCTTCAGTGGACTGGCGATTTGTATGTGTTATAGGTCAAAAACACATTGAGAAAATGGCTTTTTTTGCCCGTCATCCGCTTTATGTCAGTCGATATCGG
This sequence comes from Paraburkholderia sediminicola, assembly GCF_902859805.1. Taxonomy (GTDB): domain Bacteria; phylum Pseudomonadota; class Gammaproteobacteria; order Burkholderiales; family Burkholderiaceae; genus Paraburkholderia; species Paraburkholderia sediminicola. Next base: position 305,848 of record NZ_CADIKC010000008.1, read on the forward strand.
CCAAAGTCGAAGTGCGTTGAAATGCCGTGTCTGCAATAAGCGCTCGATAGTCGCCATTAACGCTTCGTGCGCAGCTTATCGGCCTCCAATCGGCGGGTAATCAAGTGAATCAGAAAGGTGGCGAATTCGGGATCCTGGTAATAAAGTCGCATCGCGTCGGTCGCCGAAACCACCAGTAACTCGCATTCGCTCTTGCAACGCGCCGTGCACGTGCGCCGATGGTCCGGAGAGAAGAGTCCGATTTCGCCCAGTATCGTGCCCTGCCCCACTTCGATGCCGATCTCCTCGAGCATGACCGTTCCGCGCACCATGTAGTAAAGCGCATCGCTTCGGTCATCTTTGTGAAAGAGCACGTGGCCGGATGGAAAACGGGTGGGCGCTGTATAAGTCAGCAACCGGCTGATTGAAAGCTGGCCGTCCAGCGCATGGTGAAGTTGCACATCGCCGATCTTCTGCAAGCGCGCCGCGGCAACGCTCGCCTGACCGCGACTTCCGACCTTGAGTGCTTTGTACACCGTATATAAATGCACTTTTACGGTTCCTTCCGTAATGTTCAACTGCCGCGCAATCGACTTGTTCGAATCGCCGCGCGCCGCGAGCGCCAGCACTTGCAGTTGGCGAGGCGTCAGGAAGTCGGAATTGGGATCGGCCGCGTTGGCGGACCTTGGCAGCGTGTCGGTGGAAGCGGTACCGGCGGTAGCCGGGGTGGGCGCGGTGGACGCCGCGGTGGACGCCGTAGTGGACGCAGACAAGCGCATGTCCGATGGCAGATGCCGCCCGCCGGCAGCGAGGAGGCGCAGCGCGCTGACCAGTGCATTGGCGGACTCCGATTTACCCAGGTGACCTGCAACGCCTGCCGAGATGAATTGCTCGACGGTCTGAGGATCGACCGAGGTCAGCAGCGCAAGCACGGGCAGATTGGGTGCACCGTGGCGAGAAACGCTTGCGGTAGTCAGCGCTTCCGGCAGATAGTCACCGTCGAGCACGAGTACGTCGACCGTGTGCCCGCTATCGAATGGGCTCAACGTGTAGTCGGCGCATTTCACTTCGGCGCCGTCCACCACGTCACCGAGCAGACGCGCGACGCCATCGCGAAACAAACCTGCGGGCGCAATGAAAAGGATCAGCATGAGCCGTGCACGCCACACGTGGCGCCCCGGACTGATCGGCTTCTCTTCACGACAGCGAGGCAAGCATGATCGACAACCTCTTCATGTGTGCCTTGAACGCGTCGCTCGCTTCCCGATCGGTTGTCGGATTCAGATGCGAAGTCCCGGCGAGTTCGACCTGCTCATGAAAATCGTTGGCGACCGCGCGTCTGATATCCGGTGGTAACGACCGTACGATGGAGACCAGCAAAGCCTCTTCTGCGTGAATCATGCCCAGAATCGAATGAGTATCCACGGAAGAACCTCCGTTGAAGGCGTCGTTAATACACTCTAGTACACGACGGTCAATCGTTTCAGCCTACCTGGAATGTTTCACACTGGCTTGCGGCATCGGACAGTCAGCATGTATTACCGCCCGGCGTCGTTACGGGGTGCGTAAGGCACCCGCTCCTCCTCGTACAACCGATAGATGAGTTCAAGCAGTTCCCGAAGATCCGGCGACTCGTCGAGCATTCGCGTGCTCATGATGATTGGCGAAACCAGCGTGGGGTCGTCCAGTTCCTTGTAGCTCACGTCGTCTCGCTTCAGGCCGTACACGCTACTCGGAACAACGGAAATTCCCTCCCCCGCTGCGACGAGGCCGAGCGCGATCTGCAACTCCCGTACCTCGTATATGCGGCGAGGCTTGAGACCACGGTCCGCGAATGCCGACAGCACCTGGTCCGCGTAACTGGGCCGCGGCGCCTTGGGGAAAATAATCAGCGTCTCGTTGACCAGGTCGCTGAGCGCGAGGACGGGCTTGCCCAATGAGAGTGCATGACCTTCCGGGAAGGCAACAATCATCTTCTCCTCGCGCAGAATCACCCGGCGGATGTTGGCGTCCTCATGCCGGATACGGCCGAACCCGACATCGATCTGACCGTCTTTCAGCGCGCGAATCTGGTCCATCGTCGACATCTCGTGGAGGCTGAGTTCGACGGTCGTGTTCTCATCGCGAAAGCGCCGGATGATTTTTGGCAGCATGCCGTACAAGGTCGAACCCACGAAACCGACCGAGAGACTGCGCTCGATGTTGCCCACGCGCCGCGTCATTGATTCGAGTTCGGACGTCTGAGCCAGCAGCTGGACGGCATGAGCATAGAAAAATTTACCCGTCTCCGTGAGCTTCAACGGGCGCGAGTCGCGCTGGAATAACTGCACCTCGAGAATCTCTTCAAGTTGCTGTATCTGACGGCTCAGAGGCGGTTGCGCCATGTTCAGCCGCTGTGCCGCGCGCGTGAAATTGCGCTCCTCGGCCACGGCGACGAAATAGCGAAGATGGCGCAGCTCCATTTCAATACCCTGTAGATATAGACCAATACTAAATCAGTGTTGGACGGGGCATTCCGGCGTCCACTATTCTGCATTCACACTCTGTTTCAGCACCCATTATACCTTTCAAGCATATCCAAGAGGGCGCCAAAACGAGGGTTTACCCCAGATAAGAGAGATTCAGGAGCAGACATGAGCGTCAAAGTATTCGATACGAAGGAAGCGCAGGAGCTGTTAAAAGCTGCTGCTAACGTCGGTGGCCAGGACGGCAGTGCGCGCGCCCAGCAGATTGTCCATCGCCTGTTGGTTGATCTGTTCAAGGCCATCGACGACCTTGACATGACGCCCGACGAAATCTGGGCCGGCGTTCACTATTTCAACAAGCTCGGCCAGGACGGCGAAGCAGCGCTGCTCGCCGCGGGTCTCGGTCTGGAGAAGTATCTCGACATTCGCATGGACGCAGAAGACAAAGCTGCTGAAATCACCGGCGGCACACCGCGTACTATCGAAGGTCCGTTGTATGTTGCCGGTACGCCGGTGCGCGATGGCGTGTCGAAAATCGATATCGATCCGGACGAGGATGCCGGCCCGTTGATCATCCGCGGCACCGTGACCGGCCCGGACGGCAATCCCGTCGCAGGTGCCGTGGTGGAATGCTGGCACGCTAATTCAAAGGGCTTCTATTCGCACTTCGACCCGGCCGGCGCGCAAAGCGAGTTCAACCTGCGCGGTGCGATCAGCACCGGTGCCGACGGCAAGTACGAATTCCGTACGCTCATGCCGGTGGGCTACGGTTGCCCGCCGCAGGGCGCGACCCAACAACTGCTGAACGCGCTCGCCCGCCATGGCAATCGTCCGGCGCACGTGCACTTCTTCGTCACGAGCAACAAGTATCGCAAGCTGACGACCCAAATCAACATCGAGGGCGACCCGCTGATCTGGGATGACTTCGCCTACGCGACCCGCGAGGATCTGATTCCGCCTGTGGTCGAAAAGACCGGCGGTATCGCGTTGGGCATGAAGGCGGACGCGTACAAGGAAATCGAGTTCAACATCGAGTTGACTCCGCTGGTTCAGGGCAAGGATAACCAGGCCGTCCACCGTCTGCGTGCGTCTGCTATCGCCTGAACGCTGAACGCGGCAGCTACGCCGTACCCCAGCTGCCGCTCAATCCTTCGCAAGAATCTTTCGACACCGATGCGCGTGCTCCATCACCTGGTGCACGCGTAGGGAGAGCACTCATGCCTGCAATTATCGACAAAGCCTCGCAACTGGATGAACTGCTGCATACCGCCGTTCAGGACGACGGGCAAAACGGCGTATTCCGTTGCCGCCGCGACATTTTCACCAACGCTGATCTGTTTGAACTCGAGATGAAACACATCTTCGAGAGCAACTGGGTGTACCTCGCTCACGAAAGCCAGATTCCCGACAACAACGACTACTACACCACCTGGATTGGCCGCCAGCCCATCGTGATCACTCGCGATAAAAGCGGCGAACTGCACGCGGTCATTAACGCCTGTGCGCACAAAGGCGCCATGCTTTGCCGGAAAAAGCACGGCAACAAAGGCACCTTCACCTGTCCGTTCCACGGCTGGAGTTTCGCTAACACGGGCAAGCTGCTGAAAGTGAAGGACGTGAAGACCACCGAATACCCGGTGCAATTCAACACCAATGGCTCGCACGACCTGAAGAAAGTCGCGCGCTTCCAGAACTATCGCGGCTTCCTGTTCGGCAGCCTCAACGCGGACGCAATACCGCTCGAAGACTACCTCGGCGAGACCAGGGTCATCATCGACCAGATCGTGGACCAGGCCGGGAACGGGCTGGAAGTGTTGCGGGGCAACTCCTCGTACATCTACGACGGCAACTGGAAAATGCAGATGGAAAACGGCTGCGACGGCTACCACGTCAGCACCGTGCACTGGAACTACGCAGCGACGATGGACCGCCGCAAGGTCGACGGCACGAAGGCTGTGGATGCAAACAGCTGGAGCAAATCGGTAGCCGGTGTGTACGGATTCGACCACGGCCACATTCTGTTGTGGACCCAGACGATGAACCCGGACGTGCGACCGGTTTATCAATACCGCGAAGAAATCAAGGCACGTGTCGGCGAAGTAAAAGCGGATTTCATCGTCAACCAGACTCGAAACCTGTGCCTGTATCCGAACGTGTTCCTGATGGACCAGTTCAGCACCCAGATTCGCGTAGTACGCCCGCTCGCCGTAGACAAGACCGAAGTCACCATCTTCTGCTTTGCCCCGAAGGGTGAGAGCGCAGCCGACCGCGCTACCCGCATTCGCCAATACGAGGATTTCTTCAACGTCACGGGTATGGGCACCGCGGATGACCTTGAAGAGTTCCGCGCCTGCCAGGCCGGCTATGCCGGCACCACGGCGATGTGGAACGACCTTTCGCGCGGCGCGCCTTTGTGGGTTGAAGGTCCCGACGCGAACGCGAAAAGCATGGGCATGAAGCCGCTCATCTCAGGCGAGCGCAGCGAAGACGAAGGCCTGTTTGTGTGCCAGCACGAATACTGGGTACAGGTGATGCGCGACGCACTGAAGAAAGAACAGGAGGAGACCGTAGCATGAGCTTCGACTACCCAAAAATCTGCGCCACGCTGTACCGCGAAGCGCGCCTGCTCGACGACCGCCAGTGGGACGACTGGCTCGCCTGCTATGCCGAGGACGTCACCTACTGGATGCCGGCGTGGGACGACGACGACCAGCTCACCGATGACCACGAGAGTCAGATCTCGCTGATGTATTACCCGGACCGTGGCGGTCTGGAAGACCGGGTGTTTCGCATCAAGACCGAACGCAGTAGCGCGTCGATGCCTGAACCGCGGACCAGTCACAACGTCACCAACGTAGAAGTGCTGGCTGAACGCGACAACGAAGTAGACGTGCGCTACAACTTCGACACGCTCAGCCATCGCTACAGAATCAACGACCATTTTTTCGGCACGATGTTCGTTACCTTGCGAAAGGTCGACGACGCCCTGGTGATTGCCAGCAAAAAAATTGTGCTGAAGAACGATTACATCCGCCAGGTGCTCGACATTTACCACGTTTAATGTCGAACGCCGGGAGGGAACTGGAAGTAGAGGAGACAACATGTCCGTTTACAACATTGCATTGAACTTCGAAGACGGCGTGACCCGCTTCGTCGCATGCAAGCCGGGCGAGAAGGTGCTTGATGCGGCCTTTCGCGCGAAAATCAACCTGCCAATGGATTGCTCCGATGGCGTGTGCGGTACCTGCAAGTGCCGCGCCGAGAGCGGCAGCTATGACCTGGGCGACGATTACATCGAAGACGCGCTGAGCGACGACGAGAAAGACAGTGGCCTCGTACTCACCTGCCAGATGGTGCCGCAAAGCGACTGCGTGATTGCCGTGCCCGCCTCTTCCACTGCGTGCAAGACGGAACAGAGCCGGTTCGCCGCGACAGTATCGAAGGTGGAGCCGCACAACGATGCGGCCGTGGTGCTCGAGCTGGACGTGGATGCGACCGCGCCGGTATTCCTGCCCGGTCAGTACGTCAACATCGATGTTCCCGGCAGCGGCCAGCATCGCTCGTATTCATTTTCATCGGCGCCGGGGCAATCGAAAGTCAGTTTTCTGATCAAGCGGATTCCCGGTGGAGTCATGAGTACCTGGCTCGATTCCGCGCAGCCTGGCAACAAGCTGGATCTGATCGGGCCGCTCGGCAGTTTCTATCTGCGCGCCGTGGAGCGGCCGTTGCTGTTCCTCGCGGGCGGCACGGGCCTGGCTCCGTTCCTGTCGATGCTGGAAGTGCTGGCGCGCGCCGATTCGCAGCAGAAGGTCCACCTGATTTACGGTGTGACCCGGGACCTCGACCTGGTGCAGGTCGATGCAATCGAAGCGTACCTGCCGAAGTTGCCGAATTTCACTTACGCCACCGTCGTGGCCGACACGGATTCGACCCATCCCCGCAAAGGCTGGGTGACGCAGCACATGCCAGCAGAAGCCCTGAACGATGGTGATGTCGACGTTTACCTGTGCGGGCCGCCGCCGATGGTCGACGCAGTGCGCAAGCATTTCGACGAAAACGGCGTGAAGCCCAACAGCTTCCACTACGAGAAGTTCACTCCTAACGCAGCACCGAGGACCGCATGAGCACGCAACGATTTGCCGGCAAGGTCATGGTCGTCACAGGCGCTGCACAGGGCATTGGTCGCGCCGTAGCGCTTCGCGCGGCCGCGGAAGGCGGCAAGGTGCTGTTCGTCGACCGCGCGGAGTTCGTCTCTGAAGTTGCGGCTGAAGCAGACGGCGCGGAGACGGCAGGCTTCGTCGCCGACCTCGAGACGTACGAAGGCGCGGCATCGGCGATGGCTTTTGCCGTAAGCAAGTTTGGCGGCATCGACATACTGATCAATGGCGTCGGTGGCGCGATCCGCATGCGTCCGTTCGCTGAGTTCGAACCTGCGCAGATTGACGCGGAAATTCGTCGCTCACTCATGCCCACGCTGTATGCCTGCCATGCTGTGTTGCCGCACCTGCTCAAACGGGGCGGTGGCGCCATCGTCAACGTCTCATCGAATGCTACGCGTGGTATCCGCCGCGTACCGTATTCGGCAGCCAAGGGCGGTGTCAACGCGATCACGCAGTCACTGGCGATGGAGTACGCGGAGCACAACATCCGTGTGGTCGCTACAGCGCCAGGCGGGACCGACGCACCGCCGCGACGCGTTCCTCGCAATACTGCCGGCGACAGCGATCAGGAAAAGGTCTGGATGGGCGACGCGGTGAAGCAGGTCACTGAATCCACCTTCCTTAAACGCTACGGCAGCATCGACGAACAGGTCGCCCCGATTCTGTTCCTCGCTTCAGACGAGGCAGGCTATATCACGGGCACGGTGTTGCCGGTGGCGGGTGGTGATACTGGTTGAGGCGACTCAAGCCGCGCCCCTTTCCTCCCTGAACAGATAAAGCGCCTCCTGTATGGGCCGGTCGGAAAAAGAGAACAGGACGCTGTCCTCGTCTGCCTCGTGCTGGACGTGATGCCACGACGGGACGACAAAGATATCCCGCTTGCTCCACTCCACGACGACGTCATTTCCAATCCGGCTGCGGCCCCGCCCTTCGATGGGCACAAAGACGGTCGCGTCGGTTGAGCGGTATGGTGCCGTCGAAAACCCTTTGACCAGCAACTGAGTGAAGGTAGCCATCGTCGCCATCGCATACTTCCCGTTGTTCGGGTTGACATACCTCATCTTCAACCCATGACAGGGATCCCACGCATTCGCGCGACGCATCCGCTCCAGCGCTTCGCGTGTCCGGGCATAAGGATAGTTGAAGATCGGCGAGGTTCCACCGACGGGATGATAGTCAACCGGCAGCAGATTGGCGCCGTAGCGGACGTCACTGTCGCCGACTGGACGCGTAATCGATTGCTCGTCCTCGCCAAGATGCTCGGCAAACGAGGCGTCCACAAACTGCACCACAGGTATGTCCAGACCGTCCAGCCAGAAAATAGGCCTGTCGCTTTCGTTGCCGTGATCGTGCCATGCCATCGGCGGCGTGATAATGAAGTCCCCTTCGTTCATCAATGTCCGTTCGCCATTCACCGATGTGTGAGCGCCACCGCCTTCCAGTACAAAACGCAGGGCTGTTTGCGCGTGACGGTGCGCGGGCGCGACCTCGCCGGGAAGGACCAGCTGCACCCCCGCATACAGATCGGTTGTGATCTTCGATTGACCACGCAGGCCTGGGTTCTCCAGCACGAGCACGCGCCGTTCGGCTTCCTTTGCCGTAATGATCTCGCCCGCCTCCATCATGGCCGCGCGGACGTCCGCGAATCGCCAGTGTGCCGGCTCGCATTTGCTGCGTGGCTCAGGCGTGATCAGATCGTTCAACGAAGTCCAAAGCGGCGCGAGGTTCTTCTGGCCGATTCGTTCGTAAAAGGCCTCGCGCTCGGGTGTCTCCATCACACTCAGCTTTTCAGAGTTATCAGCCACCATTTCCCCCGTTCTCTTCCGACTCAATCCCGCGTTTATTGAAGATCCGCGCAGGCGCTGTTTCCTTCAACGCTGCGACTGCAATGGCTCCGGCGCAGATTGTCCAAAGCGGCATGGTCACTGCATGCTCGATGCCGAAATGCTTGGCCAGATAACCGGCGTACGCAGGTGCAACGCCACCGCCAAAAACTTCGCCAATACCGATGATCATGCCCGACGCCGTGGACATCAATTGGACCGGCACGGCTTCAGCCGCGACCGGACCAACCGTCAGTGTGATCAGGCTATACAGGCAACCCATCGCGATCATCAGGCAGATGAACAGCGCAACAGGTGAAGCGCCAGTCCGCAGGAAAATCCATAGCGACAGAAATACGCCCGCCGCAGAGGCCAGCATGACCGGCTTGCGGCCAACGCGGTCTGAAAGGGCCGGCAGTACGAGCGCGCCGATCGCCCCGCCAAAGCCTAGCGACGAAAGAATGAAACCCATCTGCTGTATGTCGAGATGCAGATAGTCAACAAGATAATTGGGAAACAGCGCTGCAATGACGATCTGGCACGCGAGCCAGCACAGCATGCAGATGATGCCAAGCGGTACATTGCGATAGCGAAATACCTCATACCAACGATGGTGGGCCGCGTCATGCGTCGCGGTGTGTTTCGCAATTTCAACCGGCGATGGTCGTCGCAACACCCGTTGCGCGAGGAACGCAACAATGAGACCCGGAAATGCGACGAGCAGAAAAATCCACGGCCAGTTCATCACCTTGAGAAGCTGCGTCACCACAATCGGGGTGAGACCAAGTCCGAGCAGAGCCGGCATCATTTGCTGGATCCCGACGTTGCGTCCGTGTCGGCTTGGGGGCGACGCATCCATGGTCGCAATGATGCTGGCCGGTGTGAAGGCGCCCTCGGCCACACCCATAAATGCGCGGATGGCAATCAGGCTGCCGACGCCGGTTGCGAGTCCGCCAAGACCCGCAAGCAACGAAAACCCAACCATCGCCGGCACAATGACTCTCTTGAAGCCGATCCTGTCTGAGAGATTCCCTGTCAGGAGCGCGGACAAGCCCCACGCGAGCGCCAATGCGCCTGTGATATGCCCGAGATCCTGATAGTCGAGCTTCAGGTCGCGCATCAGTACCGGCATCAACGGCACGATCAGGAAGCGATCGATGCCGACAAGTCCCATGCCGAGAGCCATCAGCGTGACAGCCTTCCATTCATAGCTTTTTGACGACTCAACCTGCAACGGTGCCGCCGTTGAGGGCGTCAGCGGAGGAGTAACGTTCATTCGAAATCCTTCTGGTTTGATGGCATCGCACGTTCGAACGCCGGCAAAGCAAGCGCCCCGTCCGAAATTCGCTTCAGGATGGGAAAGGGACTCATATCCAGATCGAAATTACGCGCATTGACTACCTGCGGAACGAGACAGATGTCCGCCATGGTGACGCTGTCACCGTGGCAAAATCGCCCTGTCTCGGGACTGGTTGCAAGCATCCCTTCGATGGCCTCAAAACCGTCCGCTATCCACCGGTTGTACCAATCCTTGATCGCGTCTTCTGATTGATGAAGTGTTTTGCGCAGATAGTTGAGAACGCGCAGGTTGTCGATCGGATGGATATCGCAAGCGACAATTTGCGCCAGCGCGCGTACGCGTGCACGCCCGGCCGGATCGGCCGGTAGCAATGGGGGATTTGGCCGCGTCTCATCAAGGTACTCAAGAATGGATAGCGACTGAATCAGTACCTGTCTATCAATGGCCAGCGTCGGCACAAGTCCCTGAAGATTCAACTTCAGGTAGCCTGGCGCCCGCTGCTCGCCGCGCCGCAGATGATGAAACGCATCCTCATAGGCTATCGCCTTGAGATTGAGCGCTATCCGGACGCGAAATGACGCGGAAGACCGGTAGTAGCCGTGGAGTGTGACAACAGCGTCGGGTCTCTCCGACATCCCCGAATGGTAAGGATCGGCTGACGCCGAAAGTTCATTGATCATTTCCGTCTCCTCCAACTTGTGTTGTCACTAACTATCGACGCTGCCGTGATCACTGTCCAACGATAAAAATCGACCGTGTGATCTCGACAAGTGATTACCAGCTAGCTGGACTCAACTCGCATTCGTCATGTGAGTTTCGTAACGCTAACTATCTTTGAACACCGACGGAGACGGACGCCGACAATAAGAGCGAAGGCCGTTGCTCCTTAGGCAACGGCCCCACGGGCTTACCGCTCTATCGCATATACACTGAGCCGATTGTCAACTGAAGAAACGCCAGGCACGCTTTTGGCGACGTCTTCAGCGCGATCTACCTGAGCGCTCTTCGGTACAGAACCAGACAACGTTATAGCGCCGCCCTTCGCGTAGACAAATAACTGGGTCATGTCGATCCCTTTTGCCTTCGCCATTGCAGTTCGCACAGTTTTTGCGAGCTTACGGTTTGCAGCTCTGATCGCCTTTGCGTTCGGCGCGCTCGCTGCAAATCCGGACGCAACCCCCGCGCTGTCGTTGCCGTCCTGCGCGAATGCTGTCGACGGCGCGATAGTGGCGGCCAATGCGGCTACCAATCCCATCTGTACGATTGCTCTCATCCTGCTTCTCCCTTAGAACGAATGCCGCACGCCAATCTGCACGCCGGTCTGACTGCTATCGGCGGATGCCGTCCTATAAGCAGCAGACGTACTGTTGTAGGAATCGAAGTTAAGCGCTGAATGACGCGAATAACCCACTACCACGTACAGATCGGTGCGCTTTGATAACAGGTAGTCGCCGATGGCCATAACCTGCTGTGGGCTGGCAGGTCTTGTCACCTCACCGTTTGCTCCAGTCGCTGTCTGAATGCGGTCGTAGTAGTACGCGAGGGTGAGCATCTTGTCGACCGCGAGCAGATAGCGCGTCGCCACCCAGAAGTAATCGTCGCGTGCGGCATAGCCGGCGAGTGGATCGTTCTTTCCATACCGATAGCCGCCCATGAACTTGAATGCGGCGGTTGAAAAGGTGATACCGATAGCGGCCTTTTCGAAACGTGCGTAGTTTCCGCCAGTACCTTCCGAGCGATGAAGATTGTCGTATCCGAGGCTTACGGAGAGCGTGCCGATGTCGTATGCTGCGGCACCGCCATAGCCCGATCCGTTCGAGAACTGCCCTGCGAGATTGCTGAAGGAATAGTGCCCCGTCAGCGTCACCGGTCCGAAAGCGTTCTTATATTTGACGACGTTGCTTTCCCAAAGGTTGGATCCAACTTCCGCAACGACCGGTTCGTATGTACCCGAGAGGTCAGTCGGTGACGACGGATAGAGTGCATCGACGAGAGACGTGTACTGTCGGCCAAAGCGTAGCGTGCCGGCCTTCGGTGACGTCAGACCGATCCACGCGCTCCGGCCAAAAAATTCCTGCATCAGCTCGCCGCCAGGAATCAGAAAACCGCTCTCGATCTGAAATTCCGCCTTCAGACCACCGCCAAGATCTTCATTGCCGGTCAGCCCCCAGCGGGAACCACCGGAGCGCGCTCCATCCGCCATTGACCAACGGTTTCCGCTTGTCGCAGGCTGGCCGGGATTGATTGGCCAATGATTGGTGAACTCGATTGCAGTGTCGAGAATGCCATAGAGCGTTACACTCGATTCAGCATGTCCACACACCGCAAACGTACCGGCCAGCAGGCCGGCGCACATCTGCCTCTTCATCAAAAGTCCCCTCCTCTTAGAATTGCCACATCGAAACTCTTTGTCTCCTGCGTATTCGTTTTTTGTAGCGGGCACTCTCTGCGTCGCATGGAAGTTGCGAGCAAACTTGCTTTTTAGACGAAGGTAAATAGCGGAGCGCGAATCCAGATTTACTTTCTGCCAATTGAGATTCGGTATTTTTATTTATTCAGTAATACTGCCAATATGATCGACAATTTTTTCACACAGCAAATTGGCTTAATACACAGCCTCCTCCGATTCCAGACGAAAAGATTCGCCCGGACATTGAAAGATGCCGGTCTTGAAGGATTTTTTTTCACCGATGGTCCACGCGAGAACCGATGCATCAATCATGAGGAGACTTCAGAACTTTGTCGCCTCCGCTTTTTGCGTCTCGCATTGATGCAGACTATCGAGGTTCCGGTAATCGCTGTCTAACGATTAAAAATAACTACGTGATCTCGATACCTGATCACGGGCATTCAAAGTTCGGAGAGAGGAACCGATACGGTCTATCGGCCCAGTGGTTGGAGAAGCAGTTGGCCGGCGACCTCGGTTGCGATCTCACGAAAGTTCACGACCGCTGGATTGTCCGTATTGGGATTCCATGCGGCGATCAACTCATAAGGCGTAAGCAATTCGTCAAGAGGTATGTAGATGACGTCGTGTTGCTGGACGCGCGCAACCCACTGAGGCACCAGCGTAACGCCGAGGCCCGCGCTAACGAGCGCGAGGAGCGTGTGAAGCTGTTCGGCTTCCTCTACGATGCGAGGCGCAAAGCCGGCCGAGGCGCAGCACGCAACGATAATCTCCAGAATCCGGCTGTTCATTCTTCGTGGAAACAGAACAAACGGCTCACTCGCCAGTTCGGCGATCGAAAGCGTCGACCGTACGGCAAGCGGATGACCCTGCGGGACGGCTGCAATCAAGGGGCCTGCCGCAAGTTCTGCAGACTTGAGAGCATGACCAGGCGACGGCGAGGGCATGATTCCTATGTCGATGACTGACGTCCTGATCGCCTCGATCTGCGCGCTCCGATCGAGTGGATGCAGCGTTAATTCGACTTGTGGCCACCTCTGGCGAAAGTCTCGAAGTATCGGCGGCAGGATGGACCACAGAACGTTATCGACAAAGCCGATCGCCAGCCGCCCAACAGTCCCATCTGCCGACGCACGCGCACGGCGCATCGCCTCATCTGCCCGACGCAGCAGATCACGCGCTTCAGGTAAAAATATCTCTCCGGGCACAGTAAGCCGGACGTTGTGGCGTGAACGCTCCAGCAGCGAAAATCCGAGCTCTTCTTCGAGGAGTTTCACCTGATGACTCACGGCTGACTGCACAACGTGCATACGCTGAGCGGCCCTGCCGAAATGCAGTTCCTCGGCGACTGCCATGAAATACCGAAGTCTACGCAAGTCCATGATGAGCGCGCGCCATGAGGTTACGAAAGTCCCATCGAAGTTCCGCGCCTTGAGGCGCTTTCCTCAAGCAATGAACCGTGGTCGATGTATGGCGCCTCGCCAGGCGGTTTGCGGAAGCAATGCTTCCGCAAACCGGCCGACCGGAACTAGCGGGTCGCATCGAGTACGAGTTTGCCGCGCGCATGACCAGTCAGGTTTCTATGCAAGGCATCAGCGGCGCGCGACAGCGGAAAGACCGTCTCAACTTCGACCACGAGTTCGCCCGAATCGAAGTGTGCTGCAATTGCGCTCAACTGCCTGCCGTCGGAGCGGGTTGCGAAATGCTTCGCCACCACACCTGCACGCCTTGCGCGTTCGGCGTCCGGCGGGCTGACCGGCGACACCAGGACGCCGCCCGGCTTTAACAACGACCAGGAACGATCCTGCGTTTCGCCGCCAATCAGATCCAGCACGACGTCCACGGACGACACGCTCTCTTCGAAGCTGTCACTCCGGTAGTTGATGACCTGCGTCGCACCAAGCCGTTTGACGTACTCGAGATTGACCGACGACGCCGTTCCGATTACCTCCAAACCGGCGATTCTGGCCAACTGCACCGCCATACTGCCAACGCCACCCGCCGCGCCGTAAATCAGCACGCTCTGACCCGGCTTGACACCAGCGTGCTCGTGCAACGCCTGCCATGCGGTCAACGCGGCCGCCGGCACCCCTGCCGCTTCAAACATTGAGAGCTTTTTCGGCACTGTAGCAAGGCGTTCAACTGAGGCGACCACCTTGGTGGCGTAGCCGCCGACAATAGCAAAGAAACCAAAGACGTCGTCACCCACGGCGAAGTCCGTGACCCCAGCGCCCAACGCGGAAATCGTTCCCGACACCTCAACGCCGGGGGTGTAAGGCAATGACAGCGGCAGGAAGGCTTTCATCCTGCCCTCGAGAATTTTCCAGTCCACTGGGTTGACGCCGCTCGCCGCGACATCGATCAACACCTCGCCTTCGCCCGGGACGGGGTCGGGAATGTCTTCCAGCGTCAAACGTTCGGGCCCGCCATAGGCGTAGGCACGTATAGCCTTCATGGGTAACTCCTGATTGAACGATCGTACATAGGCAAGCGCTCTGACGTGTCAGATCACAGAGAGCAGGCCGCCATCAACCAGCAAAGCGATACCGGTGACATAGCTCGACATGTCCGAACCAAGCCACGCGACAGCGTCGCCTATTTCTGACGGCTGCCCCAGGCGGCGCAACGGCGTGCGTTGCCGAAAACCCTCCGAGGCTGCGGCAATGCCGGGATTCGTGCGCAGCAAGTGCGTGTCGATCGTGCCGGGGCAAATCGCGTTGACGCGAATGCCGTCGGGGCCGAGCGCATCCGCGAGGGCCTTGGCCATCAGCACGACGCCACCCTTGCTGGTGGAGTAAGCGACGGTCATTCCAGCGCCTGCGATACCCCCCATGCTCGCCATCAGCACGATACTGCCAGGCTTGCCGCGCGCCTTCATCTGCCGCGCCGCGGCTTGCGCACCGAAAAGGGCGCCATCAAGATTGACCGCCATCAACCGCCTGTAGTCGCTTTCGGCCACCTCGGGACCGTCCTCGCGAAGCGTGATGCCGGCGTTGCAAACCATCACGTCGACGCCGCCGAACTCAGCCGCTGCACCAACCAGCGCGTCGACTTCCGCGTGCTGCGTCACGTCCGTGCGCTGAAACCGCGTGGGCACGCCGAGCGCTTCAATCTCGGAGGTGGTCGGCGCACCGCCCTCATGCGGGGTATCTGTGACGTCTGAGACGATCACCGCCTTCGCACCGTGCCGCGCCGCACTAATCGCAATGGCCCGACCGATTCCGCTGGCCGCACCCGTGACCAGCACGATCTTGTTCCTGAGAATGTCGCTCATTGTGGAATCCTTATAAATAGGTAAGCTTAACTGCATGTAATTGACGAATGGTCTAGTGGTATGTAGCTCGCATCGCTGCGCCACTACGTAGGTTCATTCCGTTCCGCGCGCTTGCGTCTCACCGCCAGAAAAAGCACCGAGTTGCTGCATCAGCGAGAAGAGATTGGCCACACCCCAATGCTCAGCGATCTTGCCATTACGCACGCGCATCGCGTCGACGGTTTCAAAATGGATCTTTCGACCGGTGGGCGGCACGCCAAGGAAAACGCCTTCGTGTGTGCCGTGATAAGTCTTGTACGTCGTTACCAGATCCCCGTCGGCGACCTGCCAATGGATGTCCGCGTGGAAGTCGGGGAATGCGGCTCGCAGCGCGTGGTAGAGGCCGCGTGCGCCGTCCTTGTCTGGCGTACAGTTCGGTTGCGGCGTGTGGTCGACGAAATCGTCCGCGAACAGTTCTTCGAATACGTCGAAGTTGCCGCTACCTTGTACCTCCTCGGTATTACGACGAACTACAGCCTTTGCCTCTTCGCTTGCGTTGCTACGGGTCATGTCATGCTCCAGAAAAGTAGAATTGCGAGTGTTTCAGTTCACAGCTCACCTTGATCGAACTCATAGTTAGCATAACGATCTATTGTGTCGATACGCTGGGCAATGGTGCCCAGCTCACTCAAAGACTTGCCGGAAAAGACGTTAGCCGAACAGCTTCGCCGCCGTTTTCGCCACCAGCTCACCCTGATGGCGGGCGCCGGCCAGATCGATCTCGCTTGGCTGACGCGAGCCGTCGCCGGAAGCGACGGTGGTAGCGCCATAAGGCGCGCCGCCAACGATCTCGCTCATGTTCATCTGCCCCTGATGGCTATACGGCAGGCCGACGATAACCATACCCAGATGCATCAGGTTCGTGATGATCGAGAAAAGCGTGGTTTCCTGACCCCCATGCTGGGTGGCAGTCGACGCAAACGCGCCGCCAACCTTGCCGTTCAGCGCGCCACGCATCCACAAACCACCAGTCTGATCGAGGAACGCAGCCATCTGCGACGACATGCGTCCGTAACGGGTTCCGGTCCCCACTACGATCGCATCGTAGTTCTCGAGGTCGGCGACTGTTGCGACCGGAGCCGCCTGATCCAGCTTGAAATGCGCGCCTTTGGCGACTTCTTCAGGCACCGTTTCCGGTACGCGCTTGACGTCGGCTTGCGCGCCTGCACTGCGAGCGCCTTGTGCGACGGCCTCTGCCATCTGCTCGATATGTCCGTACGACGAATAGTAGAGAACAAGAACCTTAGCCATCGCAATCTCCTTAGGGTAATGAAGCGGGCCATCATGGCGCCGCAGGTGTGCAACAGGTGTACTGCTGGAACGACTCAGGATCGTTCCAAACATCGTTATTGCGTGATACCCGCGACCGGCAACTCGCGACGGTTGTCAAAGCTGAATGCGCCCGCGCCATAAGCCACAACCTGGAGCAAACCGCCGGCCATTGCGACGTTCTTGAGAAAGTGGAACATCTGGTTCTGGTCGCCGAGCGCGTGGTGGAAGATCAGCGCGGTAATAATTGAATACACTGCTAGCAGCGCGGCAACGAGTCGCGTGCGATAGCCGACGATCAGCAGAGCGCTACCAACCAGCTCGAGAGCCATCGAGCCAAGATAGCCGACGAGCGGTGCGGGCAAACCGAGCGAGCCGATGTAGCCGATGGTCGCGCCAGGTGCTGTGAGTTTGCTAAAGCCGCTCACGAGAAAAATGGCGGCGATGAGAATGCGCCCAATTAGCGGCAGGGTCTGGTAAGAATTTACAGAGCTTGAGTTCATGATGGGTTCCTTAAGTTCAAAAAAAGAGGCAAAGACAAATGAGACTACTTGAGTGATTACCGGATACGGCCGCGAAAGCGAAGCTGTTCGCCAATCCGGGCGATCTGAGCTTCTCCCGCTTGCAGCGCGGCCTCTGAGGTGTGAACCGAGTAGTAACCGAGCACGAGGTCATGCGGGTGCTTTACTGCGGACGCGAAAATGAATTCAACGTCGGTGTCTGCGGTGAAGTCGAGTGCGTCTTCGGACTCGTTGAAGACCGCGAGTTCGCTGCGCAGACGTTCGCCTGCAACACGAAGCGTGCCTCGATGTACGTGGGTGAAGGCAACGCTATGTCCTGCCGGCGGAACATAGCGCCACTGCTCGCCTGCGTTGAGCCGTACATGCAGATAGTTGATCCCATCAGGAGCCGCTACCGGGCTGTGTGCGTCTCTGTAGCTGCCGAGAATCACGCGCGCCGGACCCACATGCGGGATGGCTTGCGCGGGAAGATACTGAGTTTGCGGTTCCCCATTTTCGATTGCACGCGGCAACGCCACCCACATCTGGTAACCGTGAAAGCGCTTGTGGTCCGCGGGACTGGCGTCGTGCCAGATGCCGTTGCCCGCATTCATCCATTCGACGCTGCCGGCGGACAGAACACCCGACGCGCCCGTTGTGTCCTCGTAACGCAGGTTGCCAGAGAGCAGAACCGTGATCGTCGCGATGCCCGAATGCGGGTGCATTGGAAACAGTGCGTCGCTCGACGGCGTGAAATCGAAGTAGTCCAGGAACACGAAAGGCTTGATCAGTTCGCCCAATTCGGCGGGGCTCACGATGCGCGTGACCGGCCCATGCCGGCGCCCCTGCGTACGCGCAACGATGACGCGCGACAGACTGGCTGACCGGCCTACGGGAGTGGCCGCTTCAAGTAGATCAGTGGCGAGTGCCATGGCAATTTCCTTGTGGAGATGACATGACCGAAGGTTAGAGCGTGGCCACCCCCAGCGGAAGCCAATATGTTTTAATGGAATCCATCGCCTTGACTTATAGGTCCCCTGCAACGAACCCTCTCCGCGTGGCAGTTTGCAGATGCCAATCGGTTCGCCGCCTACCCCGCTAACGATGACGCCTGTTCCTTCAACCCACGGGCACGCTCATTCCGCCATCGGCCATCACAACCGCACCAACGATGAAACTGGCTCGATCTGAAGCGAGGAATGCGACGATTTCCGCGATCTCATCCGCTTTCGCCGCCCGGCCAATCGGCGCGGCTTTCCCATGCTCTGCAAGAAAACCCGGACCGTCTTCCATGAAGTGATTCAGCAGATTGGTCACCACATCGCCGACGCCGATTGCGTTCACGCGGATACCGTGTTCGATAACCTCGAGCGCCTGAGTGCGGGTGAGCTGCGCCAAAGCACCTTTCGACGCCGTATAAGCAGAAATCCCTGGAAACGCAAAGAAAGAAGCGTACGAGGCGATGTTGACTATCGCACCGCTCTTGCGAGGAATCATCACCTTCGCTGCCTCACGGGAATGCAGGAATGCGCCAGTGACGTTCGTATTCATCTGCCACTCCCAGTCTTCGCGTGTCATCTCGACGAGAGGTTTGTACAGGATGCGACCGGCGTTGTTCACCAGTATGTCTAACCTTCCAAATTTCTCTACGGCAAGCGCCACCGCCGCTTCTGCGGCGCCATCCTCCGTGACGTCGGCCCGCAGTGGAACCAGTCCATCGCGACTGAGCTTTTCAACATCCGAGCTCACGTCTTCGGCGATAACCTTTGCACCTCTGGAATGAAGCAACAGAGCTATCGAACGACCAATCCCACTCGCCGCGCCGGTGACCAGCACGACCTTTCCTGCAACTTCATTGGGTGTTGGAATGATGTCGGGCATACGCTCTCTCCACAGTTGGTTGAACGACTTCCGTGCATCGATGTGATCGAAGAAGAAGACGTAGTAACCATGGTAGAGGGCTCAGCGCGGACGAATCGGTCATGCGCGCCAAAGGACTGGTTTTGTGTGCCACGGCCCGCATCGCTGTTCTCGCCGCGATGGAAGATCACAACGTGGCAGTTCCTCTGTCGCGGCGCAACGCGCCTGGCGTCTTGCCGAAACGGCTCTTGCAAACCTTGATGAAATGGGTCGAATCGACGAAGCCCGCACGCCGCCCTATCTCCGCGGTCGTTACCTGATCGAACAGGCGCGATCTCAGCATGCGTTCGGCGGTTTGAATTCGGGCGTCGATAAGTCGCCGGCCAAACGTATCGCCGTGCAATGCAAGAATGCGATGCAGGGTTCTCACGGATAGCCCAAGCGACGCGGCAACATCCATTGCGCTCAACTGCAACTCACTGCTACGTTGTTTGATGCAGTCGACAATGCGAACGTGCATGTCTCGGTGCGGAGCCTGCTCCTGTCGCGACGCTGTAATTTCACTCGTTGCCAGAGCGAGCAACGCACCGACGTGATCGGTCAGAATGTCGCTGCTCAGCGGCGCTGTAACCGCGCGCTCGGGCGTTAGCTGTGAGAGGTACGCCGATAGGGCCGCGCCCCATCCGGAATCGCCATCGATTCTCCTTCCCACGACAGACGCCGGATTCGGCAACCATGTCTCCACCCAGTCGATGGGCAACCCGAAACTCAACGCCAGCGCATTGTCCGGCCAATGAAAACGCTGAATGCGACGCGAGTCGGACAGGACGAGATCTCCGGCGCGTAACGAAACAACGGTCTGCTCGAAGACGAAACGCCAGGCACAACCGATACCCACCATCAGGTAATACTCTTCTTTGTTTTCGCAACATATATCATGGCGTGTGCGATACGCATCCTGCGTCGACCCACTGATCGAACTGACCCGCATGTTTCCTATTTGAGTCGAGGCGATCTCAGCAGAGAAGCCCGATCTTTTCGCGCTGTTGCCCGATACATGGATTAATTGCCTACACAATATATCCATGTACGCCTCGAACCTGCGCGCAGGCGAAAAGTCGCGCGTTGTCCAGCGAAAAATGCCGAGCGCCTCGTCATGCATTCTCACCTCCTGATCAACAGATCATCAGACAGCAAGTCTTGTGTGGAAGGCAACCGCCAGACGGCGCATCGATCCCGCTTGCGCTGCCATGTAACGACCTTGAATGGCGATCACAATTGCCATTTAAGGCCGGCCATTCGTCAGGCCGCGAACGTCAGTATTCGTTTGAGGTTTGCTTGAGTCGACCGAGGAACCAACGGCCTGCAGGGCCTGGCGGCGTATCTCGGCGATAGATCGCATACATGGCGATCGGCGGCGTTTGAGGCTGAAAGTTTTCGATTTGCAGCGGTACCAGATCCCCCGCAATCAGATCGGCCTGTACCATCGCTACCGGCATGTGCCCCCATCCGAGGCCGGCTCGCAAAAACGCATGCTTTGCGCCCAGATCAGATAATCGCCAGATCTGTGGAGAGAACACCCCGAACGACTTCCCATCGGTCAGTGGCGTGCGATCGGTCAACACAAGCTGCACATGTTCTTCTAACTCGCGCGACCGGATCACTCGTTTGAACGATGCCAAAGGATGCTTCGGAGCGGCAACGGTCACCATCGGCACATCGAGCAGCTTCTCGGCATCAACCGTTTCTGGCACGGCTGGCATGGAACCGCTAATGCCGAGCCTGCACGCGCGCTCCAGCACTCGCTGCACTACCGCCCCCAAAGCTTCGACATATAGGCGCAATGGCGTGTGAGGAAATGCATCACGGAACTCTCCAACGGCCACCGTGAGTGAGCTCATCGGATACATGACGTCCACCACGACAGAAAGCTCCGGCTCAAGTCCCTCCGCGATTGCTCGCGCCGTCGCCTTGAAGCCGTCCATGTCGCCGACGACGAGCCGCGCCTTTGAAAGCAGTGCAGCACCTTCCTCCGTCAAGCGCGGATAGCGGCCGCTCCGGTCGAACAATGGCACATTGATCTGGGCTTCCAGATTGGCGAGCGTCTGGCTCACGACGGACTGTGTCCTGCGAAGCTTGCGTCCTGCTGCTGAGAAGCTTCCTTCGTCCGCGGCAGCAATGAAGGTACGCAGCTGATCCATGGATACGCCGTCGAGCATATATCGATTTCCCGAATGGTATGGGTCGAGAAATATAGCCTTCCGAGTGTCGTGTCAAGTACATAAACACGGACTCGCCTGCCTCCGTCCGGCCTGGATTTACATAGCACACCGACAGGCCGGCAGGCAACCTGACGTGAGGCGTCGTGATCTGACTTCGAGATCACGATGTCTGTTTTCATCGTTGGACGCAGATGCAGCGCGCAACCATACTTCGTAGCACCTGACATGAGTGCAACCACGCCTGCACTCAAAGAACTGCCGGCACGGGATCATCGATCAGCGGCTATAGAACAAAGGAGTTGCCTTCATGCACATCGAGTTCGCTTTATCCACGCCGACCATACCAATCCAGGGCGGCGACTCCGTCTTTCCGGTTCGACGCATCTACTGTGTAGGCCGCAACTATGCCGCCCACGCTCGCGAAATGGGCTTCGACCCGAACCGTGAACCACCGTTTTTCTTCTGCAAGCCGGCAGATTCCATCGTGAACGTTCCGACTGGAACAACCGTTGAAGTTCCGTATCCGCCGAAGACCAGTGAGTACCACCATGAAATTGAACTGGTCGTAGCGATTGGACGCGCGGGAAATGACATCGCTGTCGAAGATGCGCTGACCTATGTCTTTGGATACGCGGTCGGTCTCGACATGACCCGGCGCGACCTGCAGTTGGCGCTGCGTGACAAGGGGCGGCCATGGGAACTAGGCAAAGCATTTGATCAATCGGCGCCCATTGCCCCGCTCCACAGAGCCAGCGAAGTCGGCCACATCGACCATGGCGCGCTCTGGGTAAAGGTCAATGGCGAGGATCGGCAACGCACAGACCTCAGCAAGCTCATCTGGTCCGTACCCGAAATCATCGCCAATCTGTCCACGTATTTCGAACTGCAGCCCGGCGATCTCATCTATACCGGCACGCCCGAAGGCGTCGGACCCGTCCACCGCGGAGACATCATGACGGGAGGGATCACCGGCCTGGGTGAGTTGAGCGTGAAGGTGCGCTGACCATGTCCGCAGAGGCGCAGCGTGGCCAGCCTGAAGCAGGAGCCGCACGTCATTTGAATTTCATTCGTACAACCAATAGGAGCGAGTCATGAAATACGCCACCCTGGCGGCGCCGGGCCGAGAGATACCTACGACAGACGCGCTGACGTTGATGCACGTCCCGGCAAAGTTCGACGTCACCCAATGGCCCCGGGAAGTCGAAGCATTTCTCCACAAGACCACCAATCCGCATCACCGGGCCATGTTAAAGAACTACTTTCGCCATTTGCTTCTGGAAGTGGCGGGATACTGGGATCAGATCATCGTCCCTGAATTGACCGTTAATGAGCCCATGTACCGTGTCGGCGACCGGCGTCAGATGCACGTGTTGACGGGCAAGGTCGCCGTCGAAGGCTTCTATCGCGAAGCCGCCGAAACACGCCAGAACGTGATGGGTGCGCGAACCATGAACATGGGTGTCGACGATTACGGTGTCACCACCGAAGCCGTATGGACCCACGTCGTACCCGGCGTGTGCCTGAAGGACCACGGCATCAACGCCGACCCTGCGGCGCACTACCTGATGACGCATCACCTCTTCCAGATCTTCACGTATACGAATGAGCCGAAGCCCAAGCTCATCGCCGAACGTATCTACGACGACCCGGAAAGCTACACCTATGAAAAGCTTGCACCCGCTGACGTCGTAACGCCGGAGATTGCCCGGGAACTGCTCGCCCCTTTTCTGGCTCGATCGACGCTGGACTGATGCCGACACGCCATCCAGATCACCGAACACCGGGACGCAGAAAATCTGCTATTCGATCATGCAGCGGGTAAGCGCGATCGCACCGCTACTGCAGACTTGAGATGAGGCCATGAAGACACTGATCGCATTGATCGCCGGTTTGCTGCTCGTGGTTGAGCCGAGCGCCGCGCCGGCGGTGAGCGAACCGACGCAGATCGCATCGCAATGGTACGAGGCCTTCTCACGCCACGATGCCAAACTGCTTGAGAAGATTCTGGCGCCGAACTGGGTCGACATCCCTTCTCCACCGACCGTTCCGTATCGTCCCGAGGCCGCAAAAGCGGCAATGGCCATGCTGACGAGTGCATTTCCCGACTTCGACATCAAGATCGAGGACATCATCCAGGAGGGAAACAAAGTGGTTGTTCGATCGACCATAACCGGAACACAGCGCCAGTCTTTTGCAGGGCTGCCAGCCACCGGACGATCGATGAAAATACAGGCCGTCGACATCCACGAAATCGAGAACGGCAAAATCGTTCGCACGTGGCACACCGAGGATTGGATGACCGGTCTTCGCGAACTGGGTCACCTGTCCCGATAGGTGATGCCGAGGCTACCGGCAATCATGCCCACCACACCGCCATGTACAACACTGTGTTGCTGCTCGACGCCACTCCACGCTTGTAGGTAAATTTCCGTACGACCGTGTTCGGTATGTGCGTACCGCATCGCCCCAACTGCGCGACAGTTGTGCGATGTCCGATGAGACGGCGATAAGTTTTATTTGTCGATGGCGACCGGAATTTCTTGTTGGACGTTGAATTTCGGCGATCGAATACTGGCCCGTTTGCGCTCGATGAAGAGAGATCATCGCGACAGCGTTGTTATAGATTCACAAACACGGTCCATAGCGGGGAGACACAATGCCGGCAGCAGGAAGATCAATCAATGTTCGCGAATTCATCGATGAGCGCAAAGTCAGTCCATTTCAATGGCTGGTCGGATTTCTCGCGTTCCTGATCATTTCACTGGACGGATGGGACACCGTTATTATCGGTTTTGCCGTACCGGAGCTAATCCGGGAATGGGGCGTCACCAAGCAGGCGTTGGCGCCGGTACTCAGCGCTGCATTGTTCGGCCTCGCGGTCGGCGCCTTTGTCGGCGGACCGGTGGCGGACCGGTTTGGACGCAAACGCGTCCTCGCCACCAGTGTTTTTATAATCGGCATGGGGACACTTGCCACTGCGTACGCAACATCTCTCGCGATGATGTTGCCAATCCGGTTTATCACAGGGCTCGGACTGGGCGCAGTCATGCCGAACGTAGTGGCCCTGTGGTCTGAGTACGTTCCGGAACGTCGGCGCTCCTTCCTCGTGACTGTTGTGTACAGTGGGTTCACCGTTGGCGCCGCCCTGTGCGGGTTCATCGCAGCCTGGATCATTCCGGCCTACGGATGGCGCACCATGCTCATGTTCGGCGGCGCACTTGCAATTCTTTGCGTGCCTCTTCTCGTAGTCTGGCTACCCGAATCAGTTGCATTCCTGACCGTCCAGAACAGACGTCCTGAAGTGATTCGCAAGATTCTGTCTGCTATCGGTCGTACGAACGTGCCTGCGGATGCGCAATTCTTCTTGCCGGCACAACCCGTGGTGAAAGGTGGCGCCATCGGGACAATCCTTTCGAAACGCTATGTAGCGGGCACGGTTCTCATCTGGCTTTGCTATTTCGTCGGGCTGTTCGTTACCTATCTGCTTTACAACTGGCTACCCACCATGGCGAAAGAGGCGGGATATACGAGCGCCGAGGGCGCCGTCATGGTGGGGGTTCTGAATTGGGGCGGCACACTGGGCTCGATTGCGATCGGCTGGTTGATGGATCGCTTCGATCGTTACTTTACGGTCGCCGTGAGCTTTTGCATGGCGGCCATTTCGCTCTGGGCAGTCCATAGCGTGGAGTCGACATTCTGGGCGTTGCAGATACTTGCATTCGCCTGGGGATGGTTCATTCCGGGAACGAATACAGGAATGAACGCATTGACAGCGCGCTTCTACCCGACCGTTGCCCGCTCCACCGGCTTGAGCTGGATGCATGCGTTCGGGCGATTTGGCGCCATTGGCAGCGCGTTTGCCGGCGCAGCAATCCTGAGTGCGGGCCTGGGGCTCGGCCAGATTCTCCCGATGATGGCTTTTGCGCCGCTGACAGGTGCGGTAGCCGTACTCATCATCGCGGGTCTCGTGAGGCGCTGGGCGCTCGCCGATGAGTCGGCGACGAAGACCGAGCCACCGACGGCTGAAATTTCGCCAAGCGCTTGAGGCGCCGTTAAACCTGGCGAACGGGGCATGCCACACCGACAAGCTCACCCGGTCAGGTTCGGTAAGGATCAACGGCGCTCTTTTCAACGTGGAATGTGTACTATCGCAAGGAGAATTCGACGCATAAGGCAGCTTGAAATTGACACGACGATCTACTTTGCTTGGCATCCAGCTACTCGGACAGGCTTCAATTTTTGCTACCTGTTTGCTGGGTGCCGCAGCTGCACACGCCGATTGTCGACTCAAAGCCGCAGCGCCACAGGATCTTGCACTCCCGTCGAAAATGCTGACTGCTTCGCCGGATATGCCCGTGGGTTCGACGATAGGATCGGTTCGCGTCGCAGCAGAGCGCGATATCCCGTTCGCCTGTAGTGGCACATCGAATGTACGCGAAGTAAAACTGACTGACATCTTCACGCCCGTGCCGGGCTTCAGCCGGGTGTTTGCTACCAACGTTATCGGCGTAGGTCTGCGTGTCAGCGCAAGCGGCGGAAATTTTGCGGGAATTGACGATACTTCCCGCCCCGTACCCTACAAAGTTTCAGTCCCCACGGAAGCGGACCGCCTAACCGGATTCGCACTCCAGGTGGACTTCGTCAAGACCGGTCCGATACAGGACGGCGTGCTCGCGGCGGGAAGACTACTGAGTGTTCGTGTTGGCGAGACTGAAATCGTCGATGTCGACATCCCGGTCAACGCCATCGTTTTCACCTCATACCAGTGCGACGTGGTACGTGCCAACGGCATGGTCGCCACAGGCATAGGCACGAGGGGCGCATTCTCCGAAGAAACCGTTGTAGTGCACAACGGCTGCAATCCGAACGTCAGTGTCATGATTCAATCGACTCAGATGTACGCCAATGGTTATTGGCCAAACCGTCCTCAAACGGATTCAGATCGGGGCCGCCCTGTGGGTGCCATCAGTGTGCGTGCTAACGCCTTCTCGCGAAATCCACCGGACGGAAGTTCCGCTGCCTTCGAGGGTGTTGGAGGTGATTTTGGAGGCAGTGCAACCGGCGCAATGGGCCGGTTCTCGAATTTTCGTCGGTAGCGCAAACAACGCGCACTACACATCTGCCGATGAGTTCGCGATGTAGCGTCGTGCCATCAAAGTAGAAGTGCAACGACTGGCGGCCGTTGTTCCGGGCTACGAAGCGACTGCTCAAATCCGATAAGCAGAACAGAAGTGAAGTGCGAGCGTTTTCGATAATCACGCTCCTCCCGCCATGGGAGAATCGTCACGTGAGCGAAGCCTTTTGCGGTGAGCGCCGCGCATGGCGAATTCACGGGAGACTGTGGCTTGCCGGAGCGATGCGTTCAGTGACAAACGCGCTTAAGGAGGCGTCTTCCGGCACACAAGAACATACACGCCAGCGACGTGCTTTCGGGTTGCATTCTCATGCGCCTGTCCAACGATCGAAGGCAAAAGCCAACATACGGTTCGGGCAATATCCATGTCAACCCATAAAGAGACGCCACAGGCTACGGTCGGCCCGTCCCCCACACACTCCCCTTCTCTCCCTCTCAGGTCCGCATTGCGCCGCTGGAACCTGCGGGTGCAGTGGACGATCGCCGCACTGAGCGCCATCGGCGCCGTCGCGGCAACGCGCTGGTACGGCAGCTATGGCGCCGTGTTGGGGCTGGTGCAGTTCCTGGTGATTTTCGGACTGTTTGGGGCCGGGCTCATTCACGCGATCTCGACCTTGCGTGCCCAGTTGAATGCGCTGTGCGATGGCGATCTGGTGCAGGACGTGTCTTTGCCTGGACGCGACGAACTGGCGGCACTGGGTGAACAGGCGCGCTTGCTCGCTTACCAGTTATCGCAAGTGGTTGCGCGCATCCGCAGTGAAGCCGAACTGATCGCAATGGGAGGCGCGCAGGCGACCCAACATGCCACGTTGCTATCGCAGCGTACCGAATCGCAGGCTGCCAGCCTGGAGCAGACACGTGCCTCGCTCCAGGCCTTGCTGGAGGCCGTGCGCTACAACAGCGATCAGACCCAGCAAGCCGATGAGGGCTCCGCCCGCGCGCATGCCGATGCGGTCGCCGGGCAGGCGGCGGTACGCGCTTCGGTCGAAAGCATAGAGCGCATCGAGCAACGTTCGCACGAGATGGGCGAGATACTCAGTGTGATCGACGGCATCGCATTCCAGACCAATATTCTTGCGCTTAACGCCGCAGTGGAGGCCGCCCGGGCCGGCGATTCAGGCCGCGGTTTTGCCGTGGTCGCGGCCGAAGTGCGGGCATTGGCGCAGCGAAGCGCGCAAGCGGCAGCGGAAGTCAAGAAGCTGATCCAGCATTCTCGCGACGAGGTGAGCGACGGGGTGCAAGCCATCGAAGGCAGCCGGAATTTGCTGACGCGCGCGGTCGACGCGGTCAGCAAGGTGGCCGCTTTGCTGCGCGACATCGCCCGGTCGAGCAGCGAGCAGACCACCGGCTTGCAGGAGATTGCCCAGGCAGTCGAGGTGCTGGACGACATCACCCATAGCAATGGCCAGATGGTCGGCGGGTCGGTGGAAACAGCGAGTCTGCTGCAAGCCCGTGCCGATCGGCTAAGCGACGGGGTGAAATATATCCGGCTGCGGCAGGGCTGTGCCAACGAGGCCCGGGCCATGGCGGAGCGTGCGGCCGCACTGGTCGACATCGAGGGGCCGGAAAACGCCGTGCGCCAATTTCACGACCCGAAGGGCGGCTTTCGCGATCGCGATCTCTACATCGTGGTTGCGGACCGGGACGACTATTTCCGCGCTTTCGGCTCCGACCCGAGCAAGGCCGGCAAGCTGCGCAAAGAGGCGCTTCCGGGCGACGACCAATCCGCGATCCGCGAGGCCAGCTGGCGCGCGGTCGAACAAGGCGGTGGCTGGATCGAATTCAACGGACGGCATCCGGTCACGAGGCAACCGGTGGAAAAGATCGGCTATATCGCGCCCGCGCTTGGCGGCCGCTGGGCAGTTCAATGCAGCGTCAACCGCGGCGATGGTTTGAAGCCGATTACGAGCGCTTGAGCGCGGCGCTAGCGAGTGATCATTCGTAGTCCCGCCTAATGCTGTCTCGTATCGCGCGGTGCGTGAAAGGAAGCCGATGGCCTGGTCCAGAACGAACGTGATGCCCGGCTTCAAACTGTTCAGGAGCGCATAGCCCAAAACCAGCTTCGACGGTTTTTCCCTTTCTAAAGCTTTCGCTACGATCCCCCCTGCTTTGCAAACGTGCACTATCAGCATTCCATTCGGGGGAATCAATGGCACTCGTCAAATGTGAAGAATGTAAGAACAGGTTGCCAGTTCGGCGAGAGTTTGCCTGCATGGCGGCGTCAAAAAAACGGCAGCGAAACCAGGTCATGCCCTGTCCGACGTTGGCAGCATCGCGATCGGCATGATGTCTATCTCGTCCATCAAGCGAACCGCCTTGATGTTTCTGAGCGGTCAGCAACTTTTGATAGCCCATGATGCGCCTCAAAAAATCAGAAAATTGCTGTGGTATTACGACTGGGCCACTATCGGTGACTCCATTATGGATCTGTCGCAAAGGTTCCTGATCGACCCGCGCATATCCATCGATCTATGTATGCCACACGGCCCAATGGAACTTTTCATCGGCGATGACCGGTTCCGGCGTGTAGCCCGTTCGCTGGACGATTGCGACGCGCAGTACGACATGGTGATAGTGCAAAGCTTCACCACGAAAACCATCACCAGGAAGATTCGATACCATCCGTTCACCCCGTGGTTTTCGATCATGGGGCACCGCAAGGACGAACGTTTTTCGAGAATTCAGCTTGCGTACGAACAGATTGCGCGAGTGTTTAAATCGGAGCGTGAATCAGGCCCGATCGAACCTGTGCTGACGGTCTCGAACGGGAGTGTCCGGCGCCCCGATAGATTTATGATTGCCGTCGCGGTAGGCGGCGGCGACACGCGACGCAGGTTTGAAAACTGGGCGACGCTCATCAAGCTGATTGCTTCAACGTGGCCTGAACAGACACTGAGCCCGCGCTTCCTTCTGCTCGGTACTGGAAAAAGTGCGCTCAAAGCGGTAGAAGCAGTCCGTGACCAGGTGGATCACCACCATATCGATGCTCACATTGAACTGCCGAGTATTACGGCTGCAGCCGAGCTGATAAAGCAGAGTTCATTTTTCATTGGGGCGGATGGCGGCCTTATGCATATCGCTGCAGCCCTCGGGAAACCCGGTGTTGCGATCTTCTGTCAAATCAAACCCGAGTGGCGGCTTCACTCCCAATCGAAAATACAGACTGTTTTTGCTGAGCAGGATATCAACAGCATTCCGATTGAGAGAATCGCCAGTGAAGTCACTGACTATTGTCGCGAGCTGCTGCAGGAAGTGAGGCCGGAAAAAGCGGCACGCGAAGACTGACTACATTTTCGTCTTCGCAAATAGCCGCCTGGAGAACGTCGAAACGAGCGACCATCAAGGTTGTTGCGACAAATCGAAGATAAGCGCCGATTCGACCCATTTCTCACCGGGCGGAGTCCACGGCGTTGGGGTCTGAAATGTCGACATCAGATCCTGCCATTTCGTCAGCACGGGATCATTTGCTTCGGCATCCGCAAACCGTTGAGCGCTGAAGATTGCGTCATCCGTCTCCATCATCATGCACAGCCGGGTGCCCAAACGGAAAATTTCCATGCGGGTGATACCCTGAGTGCGCAGATAATTCGCCACCTCCGGCCAGATCTCGCGATGCATGGATTCGTACTCGGCAATCAGATCGGGGGAATCCTTGAGGTCCAGCATCAGGCAACGTCTCATCAGGTTCTCCAAAGGTCGTGCGATTTGCCGCGCTTTGTGTGCCGTCGATCAGCGAGCTCTATCATCTGCCTCCGGCCGCGACACGCCCGGCGGGCATACCAATCGACTTATGTACGTGCTGGCTCGCGCGAATCGCGGCCCAGTCCCAATCGATGCCAAGACCTGGCGCGTCCGGCGCGACCGCATACCCCTGCTCGATCTTCACACGCGAACCCGTGAGCGTATCGATCTGCGGAATGTATTCGACCCACTCGGAATTCGGCACCGCTGCGCACAGGCTCACGTGCAGTTCCATCAGAAAATGCGGGCAGATCGCGATGTTCATCGCCTCGGCAAAATGAGCGATCTTCAGCCACGGCGTGATCCCACCAACGCGCGCAACGTCTGCCTGCACAATCGAACAGGCGTCTGCCTTCATATATTCGGCGAACTGCGCGGGATGGTATATCGATTCGCCCACCGCGACCGGCACTGCCGTGGCTGCACTCAGTTGCCGATGAGCGGCAATGTTTTCAGCGGGCAGCGGCTCCTCCAGCCATCCGAGATGCAGCGGTTCGAATGCGTGCGCTCGCCGCAGCGCCTCTGAAAGCGTGAAGCCCTGGTTCGCGTCGACCATCAGCTCGAACCCCTCCCCAACGGCCTCTCGCACGGCCACAAGTCGCCGCACATCCTCAGAAAGATGTGGGCGCCCGACTTTCAGCTTCGCGCCTCGAAATCCCGATTCCTGCGCCTGCAGAGTCTGCTCAACAAGTTCGCTTTCCGAAAGATGCAGCCAGCCCCCCTCCGTCGTGTAAGTCCGTACACGCGGCTTTGCGCCGCCTGCGGCAATCCATAACGGCAGTCCGGCCACACGCGTATTGCGATCCCACAGCGCGGTATCGATTGCGGCCAGCGCGAGACTCGTAATCGCACCGACCGCGGTTGCGTGCGTGTGATAGAACAGATGGCGCCAGATCGCTTCATATTCCGCGGGATTGCGACCGATCAGCTGCGGCGCCAGATGGTCGTGCAGCAAGGCGACGATCGACGAGCCGCCTGTGCCGATCGTGTACGTGTAGCCTGTGCCTTCGCTGCCGTCGCTGCAACGGATCGTGACCAGCACTGTTTCCTGAACGACAAACGACTGGATGGCATCCGTGCGCCGCACTTTCGGCTGAAGGTCGACCTGTCGGATTTCTACGGTTTCGATGTGGGTCATGGTTGTTCTATCCTTTGACGCCGCCAAGCGTGAGACCTGCGATCAGGTGCTTCTGAACGATGAATGTGAGGATGATGGCCGGAATGATGATGACAACGGCCATCGTGCACATGCCCGCCCAGTCCACCGTGAACTGCGCTGTAAAGTCCATCAAGCCGACGGGCAGGGTTTTGGTATCGGGGCTGCGGCACAGTTGCGACGCCAGGGCGAACTCGTTCCAGCTGGTCAGAAACGCAAAGATCGCCGCCGACGCCACGCCCGAGCGGGCAAGCGGCAGCTCGATATGCCAGAACGCCTGCCAGCGGCTGCAGCCGTCGATCTGAGCGGCCTCGGCGAGTTCTGCCGGCACTTCGCGGAAGAACCCGTCGATCAGCCAGACCGTAAACGGCACGTTCATCGCGAGGTAGACGATGATCACGCCGATATGCGTGTCGAGCAGACCTGTCCACGCCCACAACATGAAAATCGGCAGCGAGAGCGCGATGCCCGGAATCGCACGCGTGAGCATCAGCACCACGAACAACAGCTTCTTGTGACGGAACTCGAAGCGCGCGAACGCATAGCCGCCGGCCACCCCGATCACGATCGCAGCAATCGTGCTCGCCAGAGAAATCACCACCGAATTCACGAAGTACTGACGGATCGGCAGCGACGCCATTCCGCCAAAGCCGAACACATTGCGGAAGTTATCGAGCGTGTAGCTGCCTGCATCCAGCAGCGGCTGGTTCGACAGGATCGCGACATTCGAGCGGAACGCGTTGAGGATGACCCAAAGACCGGGCAGGCAGATGACCGCCATGACCAGGAAGACCGCGAGCCACAACGCTCCCCGTTTCACCGGTGCTCGCAGCGAATCGAATGTGGACACGCGATTGGGCGCGCGATTGAATGTAGTACCCATGATGTCAGGCCGGCCCCATGTGTTTGCGCGCCGCATTGAGCTTGCGGAAAAAATACAACGTGAACAGCACCGATACGAGCACGGACACGTAGCCGATGGCGTTCGCATAACCCATGCGCGAATCGTCGTAGGCGATGCGGCCCACCATCGTCCAGAGCAGTTCGGTACGGCCGCCAGGACCGCCGTTGGTCATGATGCGCACGATGTCGTAGGCCCGGCCAACGTCCAGCGACCGGATCGTCATCGCGATATAGATGAAGGGCATCAGGTAAGGCAGCGTCACGTAACGGAACGTTTGCCACGGCGTGCAGCCGTCGACTTTGGACGCTTCGATCGGATCCTTCGGCAACGCCATCAGGCCGGCGAGCAGAATGACCGCGAACACCGGCGTCGAATTCCACACCTCCGCCACGATCAGCGAAGCAAGCGCCGATTGCGAGTCGACCAGAAACGGAATCGTGGTCTTCAGTCCGAATACGGTTTGCAGGACATGGTTGACGACGCCCGTGCTGTCGTTAAGCATGAACTTGAACTGAAAACCGACGAGCACCGGCGAAAACATCATCGGGAACATCATGATGGTGCGCAGCGCGCGCTGGCCTTTCACAATCTGGTTGAGCAGCAACGCAATGCCGAGACCCAGAAATAGTTCCAGATTCAATGCAATCGTCAGGAACAGCACGGTGCGACCGAACGCGGCCCAGAAATCCCCATTCGCAAACGCGCGCATGTAGTTTCGC
This sequence comes from Paraburkholderia sediminicola, assembly GCF_902859805.1. GTDB lineage: Bacteria > Pseudomonadota > Gammaproteobacteria > Burkholderiales > Burkholderiaceae > Paraburkholderia > Paraburkholderia sediminicola. The sequence continues at coordinate 338,800 of NZ_CADIKC010000008.1, forward strand.
AGGCCGACAACGTTCCAGATCGTGTCCGGGTCGATGAGCCGGTAGGCGGTAAAACTCGTGTAGAGCGAGAAAAGAAGCGGCAGCACAACGACGATCGCCACCGAAAAAAACGCCGGCAGCAACAGCCTTAACGGAACCGTCAGGCTCTCATTCAGGGCCGGCCCGGAAGATTGTGCGGCAGGCGAATAGCGGATGTTGAATCGCATATTGGAGCGCGTAATGATGCGGGGAAACGGATCGACTGCATGGCCCGGCGAGTGGGCCACGCCATGCATATCGTTAGTTGGACGCGTCCTGCATGATGTCGGAGACTTTTTTCGCCGCGTCGTCCAGCGCCTGCTGGGACGATTTGTCGCCGATCAGTGCCTTCTGCAGTTCCGGCCACAGCGCATTGGATATCTCGTCCCATTGCTGGATCCGCGGAGGCGTAAAGGCATCCTGCTGAGCCGCCGTGCTGAACACGGAGATCGCATGCGCCATATACGCATCCTGTTTTGCCTCGAACTCCTTCACGACCGCCTGCTGCGCGTCGACCCGAGACGGGATCGTGCCGAGCCGCGCCTCCACCATCTGCGAATCGAAGCTCGTCAGGAACTGGATGAAGCTCGCCGCGACTTCCGGACGGTCACAGGTCTTCGTGATCGAGAAGCTATGCGAACCCGACCAGCCCGGCCGCTTGTTGGCAATGCCGAGCGGCGCCGGCACCACGCCGACGTTGCCAGCCAGTTTGGAAGTCTTCGGATCGTTGTAGAACGAAGCGAAGCCGGGCCAGTCAAGATCCAGTGCAACTTTGCCTGCAGCAAAGTTGTTGCCGAGGTCGTCCCACACATAGCTCGGCACCCCCTTGGGTACGGCGCCCGCCTTGTATAGATCCACGAACCAGTTCAGTGTCTTGACGCCGACCGGCGAGTTGAACGCAGGACGGTTTTTCCCATCCAGCAACTGCCCGCCATTGGCGATCAGCAGCGAATAGAACGTACCTGTAATTGCTTCATCCTTGCCGGGAAATTGCGTGCCGTAGAAGTTCGGCGCTTTGGTGAAGAACTTCGCCTGCTGTGTGAATTCCGCGTAGTTCTTCGGCGGCGCCAGCGGCTCGCCAAACTGCTTGTGATAGGCGCTCTGGTTAGCCGGATCGGCGTAGGCCGCCTTGTTGTAGTAGAGCGCTTCAATGTCGACCGAGCGCGGAATCTGCACCAGATGTCCCTTAATTTCGGACTGCTTGAGCAGACTCGGCGAGAACGCCGCCAGGTAACTGGCGGGAAACAGGCCCTTCAGATCACGGAAAATCGGGTACTGCGCCGAGAAGTTCGTGTGATTGGACGACACGCAATAGTCGACATGACCCGATGCGATGTCCTGTTTCAGCTCACGATCGAGCTCGAAATGGCTCTTGCGCGATACGATCTCGACTTTCGCACCCGTCTGTTTTTCCCACAGCGGAATGCGCGTGTAGAGCGCCTCGTACTGCACGCCGCCGATCAGTTTGACCCGCAGCGTGTAGCCTTTGTATTCACCGTCGGCATGTGCAAGGCCCGAAGCGACGACACCCGCGAGCGCACATACCGAAGCTGCGAGCCTGAGCAGGGTTTTATAACGCATCATTGTCTCCTCCTTTATGGATTCCGCCGTGGGCCGCGCGACTTGCCGGCGGCACTGTGCAAATGCGAGCCCGCAGCGGTTTGGCTCGCGAACCTGTTTAGCGCAGCCGTCGCCCGCTGCTGCGGTCGAACACGAGTACCTTGGCGGGGTCCGCCAGCAGCGCGATGGTAGTGCCGGCACGGACATCGGTACGGCCGGTCAGCATCACGCAACAGGGCTGGCCGGTGACCGTGCCGAACAATTCAGTCGCTGCACCGGTCGGCTCGACCACTTCGAGCGCGAACGGCATACCGTCAGCGCCCGCAAGGCTCAGATGCTCGGGACGCACGCCGTACGTCACCTGCTGTCCATTCGTGGCATTGACGAGCGGCGCCGGCAATGCGAGCCCGCCGACCCGCACGCATGCACCATCCCCCTGCCGTTCGTATGTACCCGCGAAGAAGTTCATCGCAGGCGAGCCGATGAATCCTGCTACGAAGAGATTGTCGGGATCGTCATATAACGCCAGCGGCGTGCCGATCTGTTCGATCACGCCACCGTTGAGCACGACGATGCGGTCTGCCATCGTCATCGCCTCGATCTGGTCGTGAGTCACATAGACAGTCGTGGCACGCAAACGCTGGTGCAGCGCCTTGATCTCCGCGCGCATCTGCACGCGGAGCCTCGCATCGAGATTCGAGAGCGGCTCGTCGAACAGGAACACCTTCGGGTCGCGCACGATCGCGCGACCCATCGCCACCCGCTGCCGCTGGCCGCCCGACAGATGGCGGGGATGACGATCCAGCAGATCCTGCAGACCCAGCATCGTCGCTGCCTTTTGCGCCCGCGAGGCAATCTCCTGCGGATCGCGATTGCGCAGCTTGAGCGCGAACGTCAGGTTTTCGAGCACGGTCATGTGCGGATAGAGCGCGTAGTTCTGGAAAACCATCGCGATATCGCGATCGCGCGGCGGCCGCGTATTGACGACCTCGCCGTCTATCACGATGCGCCCGTGGCTGACGCTCTCAAGGCCCGCCAGCGCACGCAGCAGTGTGGATTTCCCACATCCGCTCGGCCCGACCAGTACGAGAAACTCCCCGTCCGGAACCTGCAGGTCGATCTGCTTCAACACCTCCTGTTCACCAAACGATTTCCTGACCTGCTCGAATGCTACGGCTGCCATCCGCCCTCCTTTCCGGGTGATTCAGTAACCGGCAGTTGAGCGCAGCTGACCACTCTCGCCGTACGCCTGAGGAAATTGTATATATGAAACGATATTTTATTGATAAAAATTAGTAGGTGTTTTCCCCGTCCGTCGAACGGGTCGTTTCACGCTCATACAACCTTCAGTCGCCCTACAATCCGTCTGGTTATCATGTGCGCCATTTCATCTGCGATTTCAGGAGGGAACTTGAACGCCAACGCACCGCGCTATTCGGCACCTGCACTGGAAAAGGGTCTGGACATCATCGAACTGCTGGCCGACCACGCGGAGGGTTTGTCTCTTGCGGAACTCGCAAAAGAGCTCGGCCGCAGCACCGCCGAAATATTCCGGATGGTCGTGACGCTGGAAACGCGCGGCTACCTGGGCACCGTCGGCGACCGGTATGTTCTATCGCTGCTGCTCTTCCAGCTGGCGCACCGGCATCAGCCCGTGCGCTCGCTAGTATCGAGCGCGCTACCGCTGATGACACAGCTCGCCAAAGATGCCTGCCAGTCGTTTCATCTGTGCGTGTATCAGAAGGGACGCGTGCTGATCGTCGCCGGCGTTGAAAGTCCGGAACGTTGGGGCTTTGCGTTGAAGGTCGGCACGTTGATAGGGCTCACCGATACTGCGTCGGGACAAGTACTGCTTGCCTTCCAGGAAGAACCGCAACGCCTCGAGATGTTCGAACTGCACGTTCCGGTGGATGGCGAACGAGCCATGGACCCACAACAGCTTGCGAAGGACCTTTCGCAGATCCGCAAACACGGCCACGCACGTATGTCGAGCCGGCAGGTCAAGGGGGTGAAGAATCTGGCCTACCCCGTGTTCGGCCGGGACGGTCACGCCATTGCGGCACTGACTACCCCTTACATCGAGCGAATCGACGACGCGCCCGTGCCGTCGATGGCCGAAGTCGGCGACATGATGGAACGGGCAGCGCAAACGCTCACGTCATTGATGGGTTTCAACGTCTATTGGGATTCGGCTTCACAGCCCACCCAGCGGCCCGATCGCCGGTGAAACTGAAGGTAGCCGGCCAGAAGGTCAGACTGACTCGACGGTATTGGAGAAGGCCATCCAGGGAGGAAATGTCGATACCGTTACGGATACCGACATTTCTATTGTGAGAAGTGGCTCGCCACCAGTCCCTTCTGCCGGCGAAGCACGGAACGCTCGGGCGAAAGCGTGTCAGCTCGGGTTCACGCCAGATGCGCCATCTGCTATCTGATTGAGTCGTCTCGAACCCCTGCTGGCAGCGCTTGCGGCAAATACACGCGGCCGGCAAATGCCCCTCCATGGTTATCGATCTCGATGACCAGACCGCTCTGCTCGACTCTCATGGAGTCGACGCCGGCGTTTGCCCCTGTCTGTGCGGTGGCAAGTGCCAACCGATAATTCGGAAAGTAAGGTCCCAGAAGTACGTCGAGTGGCGCCACCTGGGGGCCGTTCCACGCCACCGCAAATACGGTCCCCGCTTGGGCGACATATTCTCTCGCGACTGTTCCTGTAGTGAAAGCTGTCTCATTGACTGAGAACGGCACGTTAGATGTATTTGCGTATTTGCAAAACGTTTTCGTGTGACTTGAATTGCCTGGTTGCCATGTGGGTGCGCTACCGAGTTCCGCTTTGCATGACGAAGCGACTATCAGACCCATGAGACCAACGAAGACGTACGCTGTACGTGTGCCGGGTGAGACAGATCCTCTGGAGATCCACAATTCGGGAAGTTTCACCAACGGCCCGGCGGGCACGTTAAATCGGAACTTGCGGGAAGCCGGCGCGCTTCGCCAGAGCATTCTATGGTTGGCTGTCACCTTGCTCCTTCAGTCTGGTCAGAAGAGTGTTGATAAGAGAAACCTTGTTGCTGTCGAGCAAGATAGGCATCCTGAATTTGTCCGAAAGTTAGCGGGCGACACTCGTATTCTTCGTTTTCATCAGAACGCTTCCCACTTTTCATTTTCCATGGACGCTACCGTGGCCATGGTCGTGGCGGAAACTGTCACTGTACGGGACGACTGCCCAGCTGCTTTCGGTGTCCCAACGGGCTGCGATACCCGCAACTCGGGAATGCGCTGGCTGCTTTCCGGGACGATCATTCGCGCCTGGGCGGAAACAAGATCGCTAAATTTGAACACCAATACCGCGCCCTGAAGATTCTTTGCCTGCTCTTCGAGGGACTGTGCTGCAGCGGCCGCCTGCTCAACAAGCGCAGCGTTCTGTTGCGTCACTTCATCCATCTGGACGACGGCCTGATTCACCTGTTCGATGCCGCGGCTTTGCTCTTCGGACGCTGCTGCGATTTCGCCGACAATATCGGAGACCTGCCTGATTGCCTGCTTGACCTGCAACATCGTGGCACTGACTTCCGCTGCCTGCTTTGCGCCGTCCTGAATCGTTGTCACGGACGAGCTGATCAGTTCCTTGATTTCCTTCGCAGCAGTAGCGGACCGTTGAGCCAGACTGCGAACCTCACTGGCAACCACGGCAAAGCCCCGACCCTGCTCGCCGGCACGTGCGGCTTCGACTGCTGCGTTCAGCGCGAGAATGTTCGTCTGGAACGCAATACCTTCAATGACACCGGTGATTTCCGAAATCTTGCTGGAACTGCTGCTGATCTGGCCGATGGTGCCGACCATGGCCAGAACCGAGTCGTTACCCGTATCAGCGATGTCTGTGGCGCTCGTGGCCAGTACGTTCGCCTGCCGGGCGTTGTCAGCGTTCTGCCTTACCGTTTCGGTCAGCTGCGTCATGCTTGCCGCGGTTTCTTCAAGCGAGGCTGCCTGCTCCTCTGTGCGCGCCGAGAGGTCCGTATTGCCGCTTGCAATTTCGCGCGATGCCACTGCCACCGACTCGGTGGAGACCTTGATCCCGCGAACCGTCTGACTCAGTTGCTCATCCATTTTCTTCAGTGCCTCGAGAAGCTGACCAAACTCGCCGCCTGAGTCGACCACCACGTGATTTTCCAGCTTGCCGCTCGTGATATGGTTGGCTAGATCAACGGCCTTGTTGAGCGGCTTCGAGATCGAACGCAGCAGGTATACAGACATGCCGACGGCAACCAGCATGCCGCAACAGAGAAGGACGAATGCATTCCGAAGAGTTGCCCTGAACGTTGCCTCACTGTCGTCGACAGACTGTCTGGCCTGATCCAGATTGAGAGCAGCATCCGCGTCTATCGCGTCGTTCATTGATTTACTTGACGTGAGGATTTCGTCGATTACGACAGCGGCCCTGTCGAAATTGCCTGCACCACCGGCAGCCACCGCTTCCTTGCTTAACGCCGCAAACCCGGGCAACGCGCTTTGGATGCGATTTGCGATCTCACGCTCTTTGTCGCTGGATACACTGCCTGGGTAGTAGTGGTTCCACGCCTTGTTGAGCCGTTCAAATTGCAGGGCAATGCCAGCATCGTATTCCGTCGCTTTTGCTGGATCGTGGGCCACCTGCATGCGCCTTAGCAGAAGACGCACGTTAAGCTGGGCTGCGCGAACTTCGGATAGGTCTGCAATGGGAACCGTGTTTTCTGCGTAGCCGTCGGCGATGTTCGAATTGAGCCTGGAAAGCTCCCACGCGTCAAACGATCCGAGGGCGACCATGAGAAGCACGCATACACCAAAGGCGAGAATGATCTTGAATCTGACCGTTTTTATAAGGTTGCTCATTTCGCGTCCATCTGGGAAGTGGTGTCCGGGTTCAGACTCTGAGAGATTAAAGAACGTGCTTGCTTACCCATAGTAACCATATGCGTATCGCTTACTCTGCTTTGGTATGCGAGGTAAGAGAACGGTAGGGATATCCTTACTTTGCTGTAGTAGTATCCCGTTCGCATGCATTGCGCTGTCGAGGTCGAACCTCGAGGGCGGGATGTCGTCGCTGGGGGCGCCGACCTACGAAAAGGACGCGGAGAATTCACCCTGGCTGAATCGAGCAAGGCATCGATGCTGGCTGCGGTGAAGGCATAGGCAACAGCTTGAGCGCCCAGCGATGCACGGTTGAATGATCGACCGTGACGCCTCGTTCAGCGATGACCTCTTCCAGAGACGGTATCGGACAAGACAGTCCGAGGAGGAAGTGTCGATACCGTCACTGATACCAACATTTGCATCTGACATTGCCCGGATCGCTGCAGAAGATCGCACCGGACAATAAACCCCATGTTTTGTTAAAGGAAAAACAGGGAAAACCGGCGCTCCCGGAGAGACCCGGGAGCACCTTGACTGCGTATGTGCCATGGGACGAACGGCACATCGCATCCAGCCGTGATTCGTAACCCTAACTGGCTGTAGCTGTCACGTTGGCCCGCGCCTTATGCAGTTTTTTGTAGCTGTCGATCAGGCGGTGGTGCCTATCAAGACCCTCCAGTTTCATACTCGTTGGCGTCAATCCATAGAAGCGCACGCTGCCGTCCACTGATCCCATTACCGCGTCCATCCGAGCGTTGCCAAACATGCGACGGAAGTTGACTGCGTAGTCGTCCAGTTCCAGGTCGTCATCGAGCATCACCTCCAGCACCACATTCAAGGCCTGATAAAACAATCCGCGCTCGACCGTGTTGTCGTTGTACTGCAGGAAGGCTCCCACCAGTTCCTGTGCCTCTTCAAATTGCTGCAAGGCGAGATGAATCAGCAGCTTCAACTCGAGAACGGTTAGCTGCCCCCAGTCCGTATTCTCGTCAAATTCGATGCCGATCAAAGTGGCAATATCGGAGTGCTCGTCCAGTTCGCTGTTCTCCAACCGCTCGAGCAGTGCTGCGAGACCGGCATCATCCAGGCGATGCACGTTCAGAATATCGGCGCGGAACAGCAGCGCCTTGTTTGTGTTATCCCAGATCAAATCTTCTACCGGGTAAACTTCCGAATAATCGGGCACCAGAATCCGGCAGGCAACAGCACCCAGCTGGTCATACACCGCCATGTAAGATTCTTTGCCCATGCCTTCGAGAATGCCGAACAAGGTTGCGGCTTCGTCGGCGTTGGAGTTTGCACCGTGGCCAGAAAAATCCCACTCGACAAACTCGAAATCCGCTTTTGCGCTGAAAAAGCGCCACGACACTATGCCGCTGGAATCAATGAAGTGCTCAACGAAGTTATTCGGTTCAGTCACGGCGTTACTGACAAACGTGGGCTGAGGTAAATCGTTCAGGCCTTCAAAACTACGCCCCTGCAGTAACTCCGTCAGACTCCGTTCCAGCGCCACCTCGAAGCTTGGGTGCGCGCCGAACGAGGCAAAGACACCGCCTGTCCGCGGGTTCATCAAAGTGACGCACATCACCGGGTAGGTCCCACCCAGCGACGCATCCTTTACCAGCACCGGAAAGCCCTGCTCTTCCAATCCCTGAATCCCGGCCAGAATGCCGGGGTATTTCGCCAGCACTTCGTGCGGCACATCAGGCAATGCGATTTCACCTTCCAGAATTTCGCGCTTTACCGCCCGTTCAAAAATTTCGGACAGACACTGGACCTGCGCTTCGACCAGCGTATTACCGGCACTCATGCCATTGCTGACATACAGGTTTTCGATCAGGTTGGACGGAAAATACACCACTTCGCCGTCCGACTGCCGCACGAACGGCAGCGAACAGATACCGCGCTCCACATTGCCGGAGTTGGTGTCGATCAGATGCGAGCCACGCAACTCGCCATCGGGGTTGTAAATCTCCAGGCAATACGCATCCAGAATCCCGGCCGGCAGCGCGTCCTTGCGGCCGGGCTTGAACCAGCGCTCGTTCGGGTAATGTACGAACTCCGCGTTGGCGATGTCTTCGCCCCAAAACGAACCGCCATAGAAATGGTTGCAATTCAGGCGCTCGATAAACTCTCCCAACGCCGACGCCAACGCGCTTTCTTTGGTCGCTCCCTTGCCATTGGTAAAACACATCGGCGAGTGTGCATCGCGGATATGCAGCGACCACACATTGGGAACGATGTTGCGCCACGAAGCGATTTCAATCTTCATGCCGAGGCCAGCCAGAATGCCCGACATATTGGCGATGGTTTGCTCCAACGGCAGATCCTTGCCCGCAATATAGGTGCTGGCGTCAGAAGCCGGAGTCAAGGTCAGCAAGGCCTGTGCATCGGCATCCAGGTTTTCTACCTCTTCAATGACAAACTCGGGTCCGGCTTGCACCACTTTTTTGACCGTACAACGGTCGATGGAACGCAAAATACCCTGGCGGTCTTTGTCGGAGATATCCGCCGGCAATTCAACCTGAATCTTGAAAATTTGCTGGTACCGGTTCTCCGGGTCAACAATATTGTTCTGCGACAGACGGATATTTTCGGTAGGGATATTGCGAGTTACGCAGTACAACTTCACAAAGTAAGCCGCACACAAGGCCGATGAGGCCAGAAAATAATCGAAGGGACCGGGCGCCGAGCCATCGCCCTTATAACGGATAGGCTGGTCGGCCACTACCGTGAAGTCATCGAACTTGGCTTCAAGACGTAGCTTGTCGAGAAAGTTGACTTTAATTTCCATGGGGAAATTCCAAAAATGGTACTGAAAACAAAACATAAAGCCCTGTAAAAAACAGGGCTTTATTAGTCAATCAACTAGCGAACGATGTCTCCTGGCGGAAATTCTATTCCCACTCAATCGTTGCCGGCGGCTTGCCCGAAATGTCATAGACCACCCGGTTAATCCCGCGCACTTCATTGATGATGCGGTTCGACACATGCCCCAGCAACTCGTGCGGCAGATGCGCCCAATGCGCGGTCATGAAGTCCAGCGTCTGCACGGCGCGCAGCGCAACGACATACTCGTAAGTGCGGCCATCGCCCATCACGCCCACGCTCTTCACCGGCAGGAACACCGCAAAAGCCTGGCTCGTCAGGTCGTACCACGACTTGCCGGTTTCCTTATCGATAAAGGTACGCAACGTCTCGATGAAAATCGCGTCCGCGCGACGCAGCAGATCGGCGAAATCGCGGCGCACTTCGCCGAGAATCCGCACGCCCAGACCCGGGCCCGGGAACGGGTGGCGATACACCATTGCCGGCGGCAAACCGAGCTTCACGCCGAGTTCGCGCACTTCGTCCTTGAACAGTTCGCGCAGCGGTTCGAGCAGCTTCAGATTCAGCGTCTCCGGCAGGCCGCCCACGTTGTGGTGGCTCTTGATGGTCTGAGTCGCTTTCTTGCCCTTGCCGGCCGATTCGATCACGTCCGGATAGATCGTGCCTTGCGCAAGCCACTTCGCATCCGTCAGCTTGTTGGCTTCGGTCTGGAACACTTCGACGAATTCCGCGCCGATGATCTTGCGCTTCGCTTCCGGATCAGTCACGCCGGCCAGCTTCGACAGGAACACTTCGCTCGCGTCGACGTGGATCACTTTGACGCCGAGGCTCTCGGCGAAGGTGGCCATCACCTGCTCGGCTTCGTTCAAACGCAGCAAGCCGTGATCGACGAACACGCAAGTCAGCTGGTCGCCGATCGCGCGATGCAGCAGCGCCGCCGCCACCGACGAATCCACGCCGCCCGACAAGCCCAGAATCACATGCTCTTTGCCAACCTGCTCGCGGATCTTCGCGACGGCTTCGTCGATGTAGTGGCCCATTTCCCAGTCGGGATTCGCACCGCAAATCTGCAGCACGAAGCGTTCGAGCATCGCGCGGCCTTGCACGGTGTGCGTGACTTCCGGATGCCATTGCAGGCCGTAGAAATGGCGCTGTTCGTCGGCCATGGCCGCGATCGGACACGATTCCGTCGATGCCATCAGCTGGAAGCCTTGCGGCATTTCCAGCACCTTGTCGCCGTGGCTCATCCACACCTTCAGCATGCCGTGACCTTCCGGCGTGGTGAAGTCGCTGATGCCTTCGAGCAGGCTCGTATGGTTGCGCGCGCGCACTTCGGCGTAGCCGAACTCACGCAGATGACCGATATCGACCTTGCCGCCGAGCTGCTCGGCCATTGCCTGCATGCCGTAGCAGATGCCCAGCACGGGCACGCCGAGTTCGAACACCGCTTGCGGCACGCGCGGCGCATCCGTTTCGGTAACCGAACTCGGGCCGCCGGAGAGGATCACGCCCTTCGGCGCGAAATCGCGAATGAACGACGCGTCGACGTCGTGGGGATGAATTTCCGAATACACGTTGGCTTCGCGAACGCGACGTGCAATCAGTTGGGTGACTTGCGAACCGAAGTCGAGGATCAGGATCTTGTCATGCATGGCAGCGGACGGAGTCAAAAGTGAACGGATACGGGATACCGCGCATGACGCGCGGCGTTGAATTCAAAGCAGTCCACGTGGGGACAATCGAGCATGAAGCGTGGCGGTGAAGCGCGTTGGACCACGTTGGGCCATTCAGCACCGCAGACACTTGCCTGCGGCGCGCGCGAACGGAATCCGGTTGCTTCGGCAGGGGTTCTGGCGCCTGGCGCGTCAGCCATGAAACGGCGGCCGGGGCGCACCAGGTGCGTCGGCAGCGGCGTTGCGGGCATCGTCGCGCGCGGCTGCGGCATCGGCCCGTGCGGCGCGTTCAGAGGCCGTCAGACCCGGTTCGTCGACGGCCGGATGAAGCGGCGCTACCGAAGGCGCTACCGAGACAGGCGTCACGGGCCGTGTGACCGGCACAACGGGCTCAACGACCGGCTCCGCGCGATAGACCGGCTCCGCGATCACGCGACCGGAATCGCGCCTGTTGGCTGCGTCTTTGGCGGCATCTTTCGCGGCCTGCTTTTCGGCGCGCTCAGCGGCTGCGGCTTCAACCAGCCGCACCTTCTCACGCCGCCGCACCGCGCCCGACAGGCGCACACCGCCCAGGCCAACCACCAGCAACACCACACCGGTCAGCACCGCGATGATCTGCCCGAAGCCGGTCAACGCAGGCGTATGCAGCCCGAGCAGCCAGACCAGCATCAGCACGCCGGTCAACCAGTTCACATGGCCGACAACCTTGGCGACCGTCGACGTAAGCGAACCGTCGATCGACGCGTGCAAAGCAAGCCACGCGAGCCCGATCAGCGCCACGCCAAACCCTTGGCCGACTAGAGCCGGCTGGGTTTGCACGAGTTGCAGCGCGTTGTACAACGAAGTCCAGGGCGTCAGCAGAAACAGCAGGCCGAACGCAAGCAGCAACAGTGCATCGAGGATGAGTACAGCGCGCAGCAATGGCTTCATTGGCGTTTAGTCCACGTGGTAGTTGGGCGCTTCCTTGGTGATCTGCACGTCATGCACATGCGACTCGCGCAAGCCCGCGCCCGTGATCTGCACGAACTCGGCCTTGTCGTTCATCTCCGCGATCGTGCGGCAACCGCAGTAGCCCATGCTGGCACGCACGCCGCCGATCAGCTGGAACAGGATCGCGTTGACCGAGCCCTTGTAGGCGACGCGGCCTTCGATACCTTCCGGCACCAGCTTGTCGATGTTCGCGGAGTTGTCCTGGAAGTAGCGGTCTGCCGCGCCGTCTTTCATCGCGCCGACCGAGCCCATGCCACGGTACGACTTGTACTGGCGGCCCTGGAACAGGAACACGTCGCCCGGCGCTTCTTCGGTGCCGGCGAACATGCTGCCCATCATCACGGAATTCGCACCGGCGGCCAGCGCCTTGCTGACGTCGCCCGAGAAACGCACGCCACCGTCGGCGATGACCGGCACGCCCGTGCCCTTCAGCGCTTCGGAGACGTTCGAGATCGCGGTGACCTGCGGCACGCCTACACCGGCGACGATCCGCGTCGTGCAGATCGAGCCCGGGCCGATACCGACCTTCACGCCGTCTGCGCCGTATTCGACCAACGCCTTGGCTGCCGCAGCGGTGGCGATGTTGCCGCCGATCACTTCAACGTGCGGGAATTTCTGCTTGACCCACTTGACGCGCTCGAGCACGCCCTTGCTGTGGCCGTGCGCCGTGTCGACGACGATCACGTCCACACCGGCCTGCACCAGCAGCTCGACGCGCTCTTCGTTGTCTTCGCCCACGCCGACCGCGGCGCCTGCGCGCAGCTTGCCGTGTTCGTCTTTACACGCGTCCGGGTGTTCGGTTTGCTTGGTGATGTCTTTTACCGTCATCAGGCCGCGCAGTTCGAATGCGTCGTTGATGACCAGCACGCGTTCGAGGCGGTGGCTGTGCATCAGCGCCTTGGCTTCGGCGAGCGGTGTGCCTTCCTTGACGGTGACGAGGCGCTCGCGCGGCGTCATGATGTTGCGCACCGGCTCGTCCAGACGCTCTTCGAAGCGCAAGTCGCGGTTCGTGACGATACCGATCAGTTGCGAACCTTCGACGACCGGGAAGCCTGAAATGCCATGCTGGCGCGACAGCGCAATGACGTCGCGCACCTTCATTTGCGGCGGCACCGTGATCGGATCGCGCACGACGCCCGATTCGAAGCGCTTGACCTTGGCAACTTCACGCGCCTGCTCGGCCGGCGTGAGATTCTTGTGGATGATGCCCACGCCACCCATTTGCGCCATCGCGATGGCGAGACGGGCTTCGGTGACGGTGTCCATGGCGGCGGACACGAGCGGCATATTCAGGGAGATGTTGCGGGTCAGCCGGGTCTTGAGGCTGGTGTCGCGCGGCAGAACATCGGAGAAAGCCGGGACGAGGAGCACGTCATCGAACGTGAGTGCTGTTTGGATCAGACGCATGGCAAATCCTATAGGCGCAAAAGCGAATTATACGCGATACCTCCCTGGTTTTCACTGCACTAACAGCAGCTTAGCGAATTTCAGGGGATTTTTTTCGTGACTTTGCACCCTTCGATTTCGCTTCTGCGTTCGCCTCGAGTTCGATCCGGTTTCGTTTGCGCGTTCGGGTGCATGGACGCCGCACCCGGCTTGGGAATGGGTATTTCAGGGCACTTGCGTGCCGCCGGGCCAGCATCCGGAAGTTAAAAAGCGCCTGAACACGCCGGATAAAACCGCCGGAATGCAGAATCGAACAAGACGCCCTGCCCGTCGAACGGCTATTCTGCCGACCATTCCAGTTTTTCTTGCAGGGGCAGTCGATGCAGCGCGGTGTGGCATATGGAGTAATGGCCGGGGCCTTATGGGGCATGGTGTTTCTGGTGCCGCGCGTGCTGCCCGATTTCTCGCCGCTGCTGTTGAGCGCCGGCCGCTACACGATGTACGGCATCGTCTCACTGGCCGCCGCGCTGCCCATGGCGCGCTCGCTTGTCAAACGCCTGACCCGCGAGGATCTCGGCGCACTGGTCAAACTGGCCCTGGCCGGCAACCTGCTCTACTACCTGCTGCTGACCGCCTCGGTCCATATGATCGGGATCGCGCCGGCCTCGCTGATCGTCGGCGTGCTGCCGGTCACGGTGACGCTGCTCGGCCGGCGCGACCACGGCGCCGTGCCGCTCGCCCGCCTCGTATGGCCGCTTTCGCTGGTAGTGGCCGGCATCGCCTGCATCAATATCGACGTGTTCACGGTGGCGGACAGCACGCCTGTGAGTATTGCGACGAAGCTCCTCGGCCTCGCCTGCGCGATCGGCGCGCTCGCCTGCTGGACCTGGTTCGCGGTCGAAAACGCCCGATATCTCCAACGGCAGACGCATTTCAGCGGCAACGAGTGGTCAGTACTGTGGGGTGTGGTGACCGGCGCGCTCGGTGCGGGATTGTGGCTGGTCGTAGCCGTCATGCCCTCCGAGAGCCTGCAGGGGCCGCTCGGCGATGAGCGCTGGCACACCTTCTGGATGCTGAATCTGGGCCTCGCCGTCGGCGCGTCGTGGCTCGGCAACGGGCTGTGGAATGCCGCGTCGAAACGGCTGCCGCTCACGCTGTCCGGCCAGATGATCGTGTTCGAGACGCTTTTTGCGCTGCTCTACGCGTTTATCTACGACCAGCGCCTGCCGCGCCCGCTGGAAACGGCGGCGATCCTGCTGCTGGTGGCGGGGGTCTGCTGGTCGGTGCGCCAGCATGCGGACGACGATACGTCCGGGGCGGCGTCGATTGAGGAGAAGGCGCAGCCTTCGGTGCATTGAGACGCGGTACGGCTTTCAACGCTTTGGCGGGAGACGCGGCAGGCGCAGCGCGCCGACGTGCCGCATTCGCCCTTGGCGGCGGCGACTGAGACACGGCTGGAATCAGTTCACCCACGCCAGTCATAGCTCGCCGGCAGCAAGACGGGCCTAGCGCGAATCCTTGTTCAGCCAGCGGCGCCCTTCAATCGAGCCCGCCTTGCGGGTCTTCTCGACGCGCCGTTGGCGCGACAACTTCGGATCCACCAGCAACGGCCGGTAAATCTCCACACGATCGTGGTCGGCGAGCACCGTATCCAATGGCTTGAGCTTGCCGAACACGCCGACCTTCTGCATACCCAGATCGATCTGCGGATAACGCTGCAAGATGCCGCTTGCGTCTATCGCCTGCTGCAGCGTGGCGCCTTCCGGCAAATCCACGGCAATCAGCGCCTGCTCATTGGCAAGCGCGTAGCAGACTTCAATCGACAAGCGCGCGCTCATGCCTTACCGTAGCGCTGATCGGCGCGCTTCACGAACGATTCGACGAAGGTGTTGGCAATATGGCTGAACACCGGCCCAATGATCTTCTCGAGAATGATGTTGGTGAATTCGTAGTGCAACGCGAATTCGATCTTGCAGGCATCGGCCCGCAGCGGCGTGAAACGCCAGAAGCCGGTGAATTTGCGAAACGGGCCATCCGCGAACTCCATATCGATGCGCGTGGGCCGCTCCATGCTGTTGCGTGTGGCGAAATGCTGCTTGATGCCCTTGAAGTTGATGTCGATCTTCGCCTCCATGCCGGTTTCGTCCTGGCGGCGGATTTCGACTCCCCCGCACCAAGGCAGGAAGTTGGGGTAATCGGCGACGTCGGTGACGAGGTCGAACATCTGTTCCGCCGAATGGCGGATCAACACGGTTTTCTGGACATCTGCCATAAATTGAACAGCGCGTGGCAAGGGTGGACAAGCGCCGCGGGCTTTCCTTGCCCCGCTTTGCTAAAATCGTGATTTTAAACGAGTTGGGCACTTTCCATTCATGAGCATCATTGACAACAGAAAAGCCTTCTACGACTACTCGGTCGAAGAACGCTACGAAGCAGGGCTCGTGCTCGAAGGATGGGAGGTCAAAGCCTTGCGCGCCGGCCGTGGCCAGATCAAGGAAGGCTACGTGGTCATCAAGAATAACGAACTGTTCCTGATCGGCACGCACATCAGCCCGCTGCCCGAAGCCTCGACCCACATCAATCCTGACCCGGTGCGCACCCGCAAGCTGCTGCTGCACGCTGAAGAAATCAGCAAACTGATCGGCAAGGTCGAACAGCGTGGTTATACGCTCGTGCCGTTGAACTTTCATTACAAGGGCGGTCGCGTCAAATGCGAGATCGGCCTCGCCAAGGGTAAGAAGCAGCACGACAAGCGCGAAACCGAAAAGAAGCGCGACTGGGAACGCGAGAAGGCGCGCCTGATGCGCTCGCCGTCGTAAAACTGCGATTCAACAAAAAATGGCCCGCTAGATTTGCGGGCCATTTTCATTCAGCAACGAAGAACGTCAATCAGCGCGCGTCGACCGCGCCCTTCCCCTTGTTCACAATGGTCAGTGCCGACGCGATCATCGAACTCATGTCCGCCAGGTTGCCCGGCACGATCAGCGTAGTGCCCTGCTTCGCCAGGTTAGCGAATGCATTCACATACTGCTCGGCCACTTTCAGGTTCACCGCTTCCATCCCGCCGTTCGACTGGATGGCCGCAGCGATCTTCTGAATCGCCTGCGAGTTAGCCTCGGCCACGGCCAGAATCGCCGCCGCCTGACCCTGCGCCTGATTGATCGCCGCCTGCCGCTCGCCTTCTGACTTCTGGATCGACGCCTCGCGCCCGCCCGAAGCGATATTGATCTGTTCCTGCTTACGCCCTTCAGATGCCGCGATCAGCGCGCGCTTCTCGCGCTCGGCGGTGATCTGCGCCTGCATGGCGTGAAGAATTTCCTTAGGCGGCGTCAGATCCTTGATCTCGTAGCGCAGCACCTTGACGCCCCAGTTCGCCGCCGCCTGATCGAGCGACGACACGATGCTGTGATTGATGAAGTCGCGCTCTTCGAACGTCTTGTCGAGTTCGAGTTTGCCGATCACAGAGCGCAGCGTGGTCTGCGACAACTGCGTAATCGCGAACACGAAGTTGCTCGAACCGTACGACGCCTTCATAGGGTCGGTGACCTGGAAATACAGCACACCGTCCACCTGCAACTGCGTGTTGTCGCGCGTAATACACACCTGGCTCGGCACTTCGAGCGGGATTTCCTTGAGGATGTGCTTGTACGCGATCCGGTCGACGAACGGAAACGCGAAGCTCAGGCCCGGCGTCAGCGTGCGGTGATAACGGCCGAGCCGCTCCAGCACCCACGCATGTTGCTGCGGCACGATCTTGAGCGTCTGCGCCGCCAGCACGATCACGATAAGCAGAAGCACCGCCCCGACAATGGTTGAATCCATGACTGACCTCCGGTCCGTAGTTCGAATAGTTATGCATGGCGCTGTGCGCGTTGGCGCGCTCAGGCCGCGGTTGCTCCTGCTTTCGCCGGCCGGCTGGCCACGACGACAAGGCAACTCCCGCGCATCTCGGCGATTTCATAGCGCTGCGCATCTTCGGGCTCGCCTGCGGCCAGTTCGACGTCCCACGCAGCCCCGCGGTAATCGACGCGCGCCCGGCGCTCGTGCCACGCCGGCACGTTCACCGTCTGGCCGATGTCCAGATTGACGTCCGGGTTCTTCGACGCCTCTTTACGCGTTCTGCGGCCAAAGCGCGAGCGCCTCAGCAACAGGACCGCCGCCAGCGCCACCACCGCCGCAACCGCGAACTGCACGTCGGCAGCGGCGCCAACCAGATGCGCAATCGCAGCCGCGACACAACCCAACGCGATCATCAGCAAATAGAAAGTGCCGCTGATCAATTCCAGCACGATCAGCACACCTGCCCCGATCCACCAGAACAACCCACCTGGCGCCATGTTGATCTCCACAAAGCAAAACACCCCGGATCTACCGGGGTGTTTATAGCACGAAGCAGGTGCATATTACTGGGCGGTGCAGCACGCTTTTACGTGCTTTTGACATACCGCACCACCCTTTATGCACACTGCTTATTGGGCTCGATTACTTCACCAGCGATTTCGCCAGTTGCTGCCACGTCTCGACGATCGAGTCCGGGTTCAGCGAGATCGACTTGATGCCTTCATCGGTCAGCCATTGCGCAAAGTCCGGGTGATCCGAAGGACCCTGGCCGCAGATGCCGACGTACTTGTTCAGTCGCAGGCACGTATCGATCGCGCGCTTCAACAGGAACTTGACGGCCGGATCGCGTTCGTCGAAATCGACTGCCAGCAGTTCCATGCCCGAGTCGCGGTCGAGGCCCAGCGTGAGCTGCGTCAAGTCGTTCGAACCGATCGAGAAGCCGTCGAAGAATTGCAGGAATTCTTCGGCGAGAATCGCGTTCGACGGCACTTCGCACATCATGATCAGGCGCAAGCCCTTCTCACCGCGCTTCAGGCCGAACTTCTCCAGCAGCCCGACCACGCGCTCCGCCTGCTTCAGCGTACGCACGAACGGCACCATGATCTCGACGTTGTCGAGACCCATCTCTTCACGCACCTTCTTCAGCGCGATGCATTCCATCTGGAACGCTTCGGCGAAGTCGTCAGCGATGTAGCGCGATGCGCCACGGAAGCCCAGCATCGGGTTTTCTTCGTCCGGCTCGTAACGCGAACCGCCGATCAGCTTCTTGTACTCGTTCGACTTGAAGTCCGACAGACGCACGATCACGGGCTTCGGATAGAACGCCGCTGCGATCGTTGCGATACCTTCGGTCAGCTTGTCGACATAGAACGCGCGCGGCGATGCATGGCCACGCGCCACGCTTTCCACGGCCTTCTTCAGGTCCTGATCGATGTTCGGGTACTCGAGAATCGCCTTCGGGTGAACGCCGATGTTGTTGTTGATGATGAACTCGAGCCGCGCCAGACCCACGCCTGCGTTCGGCAGTTGCGAGAAGTCGAAAGCCAGTTGCGGATTGCCGACGTTCATCATGATCTTCACCGGAATCGACGGCAGTTCGCCGCGCTGCACTTCGGTGATTTCGGTTTCGAGCAGACCGTCGTAGATCTTGCCTTCATCGCCTTCCGCACAGGACACGGTCACAAGCGCGCCGTCCTTCAGCAGGTCGGTCGCGTCGCCGCAGCCGACCACGGCCGGCACACCCAGCTCACGCGCGATAATCGCCGCGTGGCAGGTACGGCCGCCACGGTTCGTGACGATCGCGGAGGCGCGCTTCATCACCGGCTCCCAGTTCGGGTCGGTCATGTCGGCCACCAGCACGTCGCCCGGCTGCACACGGTCCATTTCAGACGGATCGTGAATCACGCGCACCGGACCCGCACCGATCTTCTGGCCGATCGCGCGGCCGGTAGTCAGCACGTTCGATTGGCCCTTCAGCTTGAAGCGTTGCTCGGCCTTGCCCGCTGCCTGGCTCTTCACCGTTTCCGGGCGCGCCTGCAGGATGAAGATCTTGCCGTCGCGGCCATCTTTGCCCCACTCGATGTCCATCGGACGCTCGTAGTGCTTCTCAATGATGACGGCGTATTTCGCGAGCTCGATCACGTCTTCGTCGGTGATCGAGAAACGGTTGCGCTGTTCGTGTGCGACGTCGACGGTCTTCACGCGGCCTTCTTCGCCCGCCTTGGTGAATTCCATCTTGATCAGCTTCGAGCCGATCGAGCGGCGGATGATCGGGTACTTGCCTTGCGCGAGCGTGGTCTTGAAGACGTAGAACTCGTCCGGATTCACGGCGCCCTGCACGACCGTTTCGCCCAGGCCGTAGCTCGACGTGATGAAGACGGCGTCCTTGAAGCCCGATTCCGTGTCCAGCGTGAACATCACGCCAGCCGCGCCGACGTCCGAGCGCACCATGCGCTGCACACCCGCCGACAACGCGACTTCAGCGTGGGTGAAGCCCTTGTGGACGCGATAGGAGATCGCACGGTCGTTATACAGCGACGCGAACACGTGCTTCATGCGATCGAGCACCTCCTCGATGCCGACCACGTTGAGGTAGCTTTCCTGCTGACCCGCGAACGATGCGTCCGGCAAGTCTTCTGCCGTTGCCGACGAACGCACGGCAAACGACAACTCTTCAGGCGAGCTGTTTTGCAGGGTGTCGAAGCCTGCGCGGATATCCGCTTCGAGACGCGGCTGCATCGGGGCGTCGACGATCCATTGACGGATCTCCTTGCCCGCTTCGGCGAGCGCTTTCACGTCGTCGACGTCGAGCGTTTCGAGGCGTTTGGCGATGCGTTCGGTCAGATTGTTGTGATGCAGGAAGTCACGGAAAGCCAGCGCCGTAGTGGCGAAGCCAGTCGGCACGCGCACGCCTGCTTCGGCGAGCTGACTGATCATCTCGCCAAGCGACGCATTCTTGCCGCCGACAATCTCCACATCGGTCATCCGCAACTGCTCGAACGGAACTACATACGCCTCTTCCTTTGCGACGGTAACTACGTTAGTCATACAAGCCCCTAAGTGTGAAAGAAATTCACGGCTGTGCAAGTGGGCTTGAACGCGAGACGCCCATTGGAAGCGTGACCTCGCGTCTTGCACAACCTGTTGGAGAAGCAATCGCTGCACATGGCCTCACGGGCCAAAAGTGCCGGATGCACGACGTAGAAAGCGGTTGGACGAAATTACCGATCGATCCACCCCAATCTCTCAATTTGCCGCTAGTTACCGGCGCAAAGCGTGGCGTTGACCGACCGTTCGCAGTAAGTTAGACGCCAATCGCCTGCAATTGCTTATCCAACAGGTTGCCGCTATTCTACCGTGCCGACTCTCAAAATGTGACAGTCGGACGAGAATTGCGCCTCGAATCGCGCCCCGGACCGGCTGACGGGCTCTTGCGAGGCTTTCGCGAGTCCCCACCACCTTCCGGACGCAATTGCGGTGCCCACGGCGCGCTGACATGACGCCGCTGCAATCTCCGGTTAGCCACCGTGCAGCGGCATCCATACAGCGATGTTTCATTCGAGCGCTTTTCCCCGCTCACGTTCCCCAGCCCCACTGATGCCGCCCACCGTATTCATCGTCTCCGACGGTACCGGGATCACTGCCGAAACCTTCGCGCATTCGATCCTCTCCCAGTTCGACCAGAAATTCCGCCTGGTTCGCGTGCCCTTCGTCGACTCGACGGAAAAAGCCTACGCCACGCTAGAAAAGATCAACGAAGCGATCCAGCAGGACGGCCGCCGTCCGATCGTCTTCACGACGCTGGTGGACAGCGCGTCGAACCAGATCGTCAAAGGCTCGAATGCGCTCGTGCTGGACATGTTTCAGACCTTCGTCGAGCCGCTCGAGCAGGAGCTGGAGCTTAAGTCGAGCCATGCAATGGGTCGCGGCCACCAGAACGCCGATACCGAGGAATACAAGAACCGGATCGAAGCGATCAACTTCTCGCTCGCCCACGACGACGGTCAATCGAACCGCAATCTGGCCGATGCCGACGTGATTCTGGTGGGCGTGTCGCGCAGCGGCAAGACGCCGACGAGCCTGTATCTGGCGATGCAGTACGGTGTGAAAGCGGCCAACTATCCGTTGATTCCGGAAGACTTCGAACGTGGCAAGCTGCCTACGCCGCTATTGGCGCATCGGCAGAAGATGTTTGGTTTGTCGATCGATCCGCAGCGGCTGTCGGAGATCCGCAACGAGCGCCGCCCGGGCAGCAAGTACGCCGCGCCGGAAAATTGCCGTTACGAGATCAACGAGGCTGAGGCGATGATGCGGCGCGAAGGGGTCAAGTGGTTGTCGTCGACGCATAAGTCGATCGAAGAGATCGCGACGACGATCCTGCAGGAGATCAAGCTGGACCGGCCGGCTTATTGAGAGCAGCGGCCAGCTTTACCGGCGTGCGTGCGGGGTGTTGAGGTGATCGCGGAGATCGCCTCAGCCCCGAAGTCAGCCCTGAAGTCAGTGCGCTGTCACGCCCTGCGCTGCTGGCGGCACTGTTCGAACACGCAGACTGCCGCCGCAGCCGCCACATTCAGCGATTCCATGCCGCCCGGCTGGGGAATCGTCACCCGCAAAGAAACGGCATCGCGCCAGGTCTGCGATACGCCCGCCCCTTCGTTGCCGAACACCCACGCGAGCGGCCCGCTCAGATCGCAATCGTAGATCGCCTCGGCGCCGTGCGAATCCGTAATGACGATGGGCACCGCGAGGCGCTCGATCAATACCTGCGCCTCGACATCCTCGTGGATTTGCAACAGGAAATGCGCGCCCATACCCGAGCGCAATACCTTCGACGACCACGCGTACGCGGTGCCCGGCGCGCAAAACACTTGCTGAATACCAGCGGCCGCCGCGCTGCGCAGAATCGAACCGACGTTGCCGGCGTCCTGCACGCCATCGAGCACGAGGCAGGTTTCTCCGACCTTCTCCGGCAGCGGCGTATCGAGCTTTTCGACCAGCAGCAGAATCCCGACACCATGCACGACGTTCGACACCTGGCCGAACAAAGCATCGGGCAACGTAACGATACGGTGCTCGTCGATGCGCGACACGATCGCCTGTGCTTCGTCGTGACGCAACGCGCCCTCGGTAACGATGCACATTTCCGGCTGCCCGGCGACATCGAGATACGCGCTCGCGAGATGGAACCCTTCGAGCAACGCGTGGCCGCTGCGGCGCTGTTGATGCGTCGAGCCGGCCAGTGCCTTGAGGCGCTTGTAGAGCGGATTGTCCCGCGAGGTGATGGCTTTCACAGGCAGCGAAGACAGTGAGAATGAGGAAAAGAGTGGGCGACGCGCCGGACCACACGCAGCGCTTACGCGCCGCTGCGTTCGCCGAAGGCGTCGTCGTCGTCGTCGAGCATGATGTCGGTGATCACATCTGACACGATGATCACGTCGCCCGCCGGCCGTGGTTTCGAACCCGTGCCGAAACGCTGATGCGCTTCACGCACCGGTGCGAACGAGCGCCGATGATGCTCGCAGGGCCCATGTTCACGCAGCGCCGCGAGATGCTGCGGCGTGCCGTAGCCAGCATGCGCGTTAAAACCGTAGACCGGATAGGTTTGATGCAATTCGAGCAGCATCCGGTCACGCGTGACCTTGGCGAGAATCGACGCCGCCGAAATGCTTTTGATCAGTGCATCGCCGCCGATCACCGCTTCGCTGCGAACGCTCAGCGTCGGGCAGCGATTGCCGTCGATTTTCACGAGCGTCGGCACGACCGAGAGGCCTTCGACCGCCCGTTTCATCGCCAGCATGGTGGCGTGCAGGATGTTCAGCGTATCGATTTCTTCGACGCTGGCGGATGCGATGCAGTACGCGAGCGCCCGGTCGACGATCTTGTCGTACAGCTCGTCGCGTTTTTTGGCGGTGAGCGCTTTCGAATCGTCGAGGCCACGGATCATCGGCTTCGACGGGTCGAAAATCACCGCGGCAGCGACCACCGGGCCGGCCAGCGGCCCACGCCCGGCTTCGTCGACGCCGCAGACGATGTCGTCCGGCGTCTCGAAGTCCAGACCGACCTGCCGCGCCGCCGCGCCTGCAACGGTCGCAGCCTTGCGGCGTGGCGCGCGTGCGGTCGTCACGGCCGCGCCTTCCGTTTTTCGACGACGCTCGCCACGACTTCCGCTGCACGCTGCGCAGTGTTCTGCTTCAGCACGTGATGCATCTCCGTGAAGATTTCCGTCAGCGTGCGCCGGTTGGCTTCGTCGCGCAACTGTTTCAGCGTGGCCTCGGCGAGCGCCTGGGGCGTCGCGAAGTGCTGCAGAATTTCCGGCACAACGAAGCGTCCCGCCAGAATGTTCGGCAAGCCGACATACGGCAGATAGCCCTGGCGGCGCATGATCTGACCGGTCAGCCAGGGCACCTTATACGAGATCACCATCGGCTTTTTCAGCAGCGCGGCTTCCAGCGTCACCGTGCCGCTCTTGACGAGGATCGCGTCGGCCGCCGTCATCGCGATTTGCGCCTGGCCGTCGGTAATGGTCAGTGCGAGACCGGGATGCGCATCGACCAGCGGCCGCAGCATTTCGCGCAGTGCAGGCGTGGCCGCCGGCATCACGAAACGCAAACTGGGCTCCTGGTGCTGCATCATTTCCATCGCGGCAAAGAACGTCGGACCGATCAGATCGATCTCCGAGCGCCGGCTGCCAGGCAGCACCGCGATGATCGGGCCGCTTTCGGCAAGCCCGAGCGTGCGGCGCGCGCCAAGCGTGTCGGGTACCAGAGGAATTTCGTCGGCGAGCGGATGGCCCACGTACGAGGCCGGGACGCCTGCCTTTTCCAGCAGCGCTGTTTCGAACGGGAACACGCACAGCATGTGGTCGACCGCTTTGGCGATCTTCTTGATGCGCCCACCTCGCCACGCCCAGATCGACGGACAAACGAAGTGAACCGTCGGAATACCTGCATCGCGCAACGGATGCTCGAGTCCGAAGTTGAAATCGGGCGCGTCCACACCGACGAACACCGACGGTGGTTCGGCCAGCAGTTGGCGCTTCAGTTCGTTGCGGATGCCGAGGATCTCTGGAATATGCCGAATTGCTTCGACATAGCCGCGCACCGTCAGCTTCTCCATTGGCCAGTGGGCGTCAAAACCCGTGGCGATCATGCGCGGGCCGCCGATCCCGTAATACTGGGTACCGGCGGGCAGACGGCTCGCGAGGCCGTCGAGCAGCGACGCCGCCAGCAGGTCGCCGGACGGCTCGCCTGCCACCATCGCGACGCGCAGGGGACTCGGGTTCAAAGCCATCGGTTAGCGGATGATGCCGCGTTGCGACGCTTCGACAAACGCGAGCAGCGTTTGTACCGGCGCATCGCCATCGCCACCCGCGGTTGCGAGTTCGCGCAACTGCAGCTTCGCTTCTTCCAGCGACAGGCCGTTCTTGTACAGCAGGCGGTACGCCGAGCGCAGCGCCGAGATCGCGTCTGCGGAGAACCCGCGGCGGCGCAGACCTTCGACGTTGATACCGTGCGGCTCGGCCTTATTGCCGGCAGCGATCACGAACGGCGGGATGTCCTGCACGAGCGCCGACGCGCCGCCCAGCATCGAATGCGCGCCGATGCGCACGAACTGATGCACGCCCGACATGCCGCCGATAATCGCATGGTCGCCAATCGTCACGTGGCCGGCCATCTGTGCATTGCTCGACAGAATCACGTTGTTGCCGACGTGGCAGTCGTGGCCGATGTGCACGTAGGCCATGATCCAGTTGTCGTCGCCCAGCGTGGTGACGCCCGAGTCCTGCACCGTGCCGGTGTGGATCGTGGTGAATTCACGGATCGTGTTGCGATTGCCGATCACGAGCCGGGTCGGCTCGTCCTTGTACTTCATGTCCTGCGGGCGGCCGCCGACCGATGCATAGTGACCGATGCGGTTGTCTTCGCCGATCGTGGTGTGACCTTCGACCACGCTGTGCGAACCGACCGTGGTCCGTGCGCCGATCGTCACATGTGCGCCAATGACGGCATATGGTCCGATTTCGACGGATTCGTCGAGTTGTGCGCCCGGCTCGACGATCGCAGTGGGATGAATCCTGCTCATGCGTCCTCGCTTCTGATTCTGTTGCGTTGTCTGGATGGGCGTAACCGGAGTTTGCAGCGCTCACGATGAGCCGCTGACGGTCCGGACACCGGCTTCAAGCGTCTTTGTCCGTGTGCCGCACCGCGCACATCAGATCGGCTTCCGCCGCCACGGCTCCATCCACTTCGGCGCGCGCCTTGAACTTCCAGATGCCGCGCATATGACGCTCGAACGTGCAGTTCAGGATCAGCTGATCGCCCGGTTCCACCACGCGCTTGAAACGCGCGTTGTCGATGCCCACGAACAGATACAGCGTGTTCGACGGATCGCTCGGCTCTTCCGAAAACGTCAGCAGCGCTGCCGTTTGCGCGAGCGCTTCGAGGATCAGCACGCCGGGCATCACCGGACGGGTCGGAAAGTGACCCTGGAAATACGGCTCATTGATCGACACGTTCTTCAACGCTTTGATGCTCTTATGCGGCTCAAGTTCGAGCACCCGGTCGACCAGCAGGATCGGGTAACGATGGGGCAGCAGCGTGAGAATCTTATGAATGTCGAGATTGATTTTTTCGGTGCTCATGGTGTTTCTACTCACGCATTGACTGCGCGATGATGACTGCGGATGCTGGTGCAGGTGGGTTGGTAACGCGTGCTGCCGGCGCTTGCCGAAACCCGGCGGCCATGCCACCCGGTCACGGCAACCGACTTTGCTTCCTGATTCTTGCCCGCTATTTTACGCGGTACCGGCAGATTGGCCCGCGGATTGTTGTGCGGGTTGACCCGCAGGTCAGCGTGCGGGTCTGCCTGCGGGTCTGTCCTGATATCTCAGGCTTCGTCGCCTGCGGAATTGCTTGCCGCGCTGGCTGGCTGACCTGCCGAAGCGGCAATTTCGAGCGCCTTGATACGATCGCGAAGCTTGCCGATGTTACGCAGCAAAGCGGCGCTCTTGTTCCAGTCCGCATGGTTCACGGCCGGGAATGCACTGGTGTACATGCCAGGCTTCAGCAAGGACTTCGAGACGCCCGACTGCGCCGTGACGATCACATAGTCAGCCAAGGTGACGTGCCCGGCGATCCCAACCGCGCCGCCGATCATGCAATGACGGCCGATCGTGGTACTGCCCGCAATGCCCGCACAACCGGCGATCACGGTGTAAGCGCCGACCTTGCAGTTGTGGCCGATCTGCACGAGGTTGTCGATCTTCACGCACTCTTCGATGATTGTGTCTGCCATCGCGCCGCGGTCGATGGTGGTGTTCGCACCGATTTCGACGTCGGCCGCGATCGACACACCGCCGACCTGCGGAATTTTCACCCAGCTGCCGGTACGCGCATCACCTTCACCGACGAAATCCGGCGCGAAACCAAAACCGTCGGAACCGATCACCGCGCCGGCGTGCACGATCACGCGCTCGCCGATTTTGCAGCCGTGATACACCGCGACGTTTGGATACAGATGCGAGCCTGCGCCGATTCGCGTGCCGCGGCCGATCACCACGTTGGCGTCCAGACGCACGTTTTCGCCGATCACCGCGCCCGCTTCCACCGTGACGTGCGGACCGATCACCGCACTCGCGGCAATCTGGGCCGACGGGTCGATCGTCGCGCTCGGATGCACACCGGGCACGGCCTTGGGCGCTGCCATGTCGATGAAGGTCTGCGCGACGCGCGCGAAGTAAGCGTACGGATTCGGCGTGACGATGAAGTTACGGCCTGTATGGGAGCTGAGTTTCGAGAGGTCGTCGGCATTGATCAACACCGCGCCTGCACGGGTCGTCTCGACCTGCGACAGGTACTTCGGATTGGCGAGGAACGCCAGCTGGTCCGGGCCTGCCTGGTCAAGCGGCGCCAGACTGCCGACGCGGTGCGAACCCTCTCCGACTACTTCACCGCCGAACCGCCGGACGATGTCCTCAAGCGTAAATGCCATGCCTATCCTCTGTCTCCGATCCCATGCGAGATGGTTGCTGCACACTCAGTCCAACTTGTCAGTTCTACGGCCTTGCGCTACAACCCAGCCGGCGCCCAGCGCACGGCGCGTGCGTTCAGTTACCCGATGCCGCCAGTGCCTTTAGCACCTGATCGGTAATGTCGATGCGCGGGCTCACGTACACCGCTTCCTGAACGATCAGGTCGTAGTGCTGCTGCTCGGCGATCTGCTTGAT
Source organism: Paraburkholderia sediminicola (assembly GCF_902859805.1). Taxonomy (GTDB): domain Bacteria; phylum Pseudomonadota; class Gammaproteobacteria; order Burkholderiales; family Burkholderiaceae; genus Paraburkholderia; species Paraburkholderia sediminicola. The sequence goes on from NZ_CADIKC010000008.1 coordinate 366,211, forward strand.
GACCTTGTTGGCCCGGTCGAGCACCGCCGCCAGCTCTTCATTGCGGCGCTGGTTCAGGTCCTCGCGAAACTCGCGTTGCTTGCGCTGAAAGTCCGTATCCAGCTGCGACAGATCGCGCTGCTTCTGCGCGCGATCGGCGGCCGACATCGACGCGCCGTTCTTGTCGAGCGAGTCGGACATCGACTTCAGCTTCTGCGCCATGTCGGCCAGGTCTTTGTCGCGCTTGGCGAACTCCGCCTCGAGCTTGACCTGTGCGGCCTTCGCGGCAGCCGATTCACGCAGGATACGGTCCGAATTCACCGCAGCGATCCTGGCTTCCTGGGCGTGCGCGACCCCTGCTACGCCGACACCCAGCGTCATTGCCAGCGCCAGCGCGCAAGCCACACGTTTCGAAAACATACCGGTTCGCAAAGTCATCCTCTCGATACTGTAGTTTGGCCGGGCCCACCGCCGGAAGCCGCCCGTAAAGGCCCGGGCCACCCTCCGCCGGATCAGAATGCCGTCCCGATCTGGAACTGGAACTTCTGATACTGGTCGCCCGTGTGCTTCGTGAGCGGGAAGCCCAAGCTGAGCTTGAGCGGGCCGATCGGCGAGATCCACGCAAGACCGACACCGTAGCCGTAACGCAGGCCGTTCGCGCCGATGCTGTTACCTTCCGTACCCCAGACGTTACCGCCGTCGAGGAACGTGAAGACACGCAGCGTGCGGTCGTAGCCCGTGCCCGGCAGCGGGAACGTCAACTCGACGTTACCCACCAGCAGCTTCGAGCCGCCGATCGGGTCGTTCGTCTTCGCATCGCGCGGACCCAGCGAGCTCGGCTCGTAGCCCCGCACCGAACCGATACCGCCCGCGTAGTAGTTCTTGAAAATCGGATATGGCTTGCCGCCGAGGCCGTTACCGTAACCGCCCTGGAAGTTGAAGCCCAGCACGAAACCACGCGAGAACGAATAATAGTACTGCGCGTTAATGTCGGCCTTGTAGTACTGCGTGCCGCCGATCGGCGTGCCGTATTCGGCGTTCGCCTGCGTGAAGTAACCACGGCTCGGCACCAGTGCGCTGTCACGCGCGTCGCGCGACCAACCCACCGTGATCGGCACGTTGTTCGACACACGGCCAAATTCGTGCACGTAGTCGATATAGCTTTGCGGCGTGTTCGCGTCGATATCCAGCTGGTTCTGCTCGAGGCCCGCGCCGAAGTACACCGTGTCGACTTCGGAGAACGGAATACCGAACTTCAGGTCACCACCGATCGTGACGATCTTGAAGCTCGAGTCGGTCGAGTAGTACAGCGGCTGGTACGTACGGTAGTAGACGTCTGTAATGCGCTTGATGCCGTCGACCGTGAAGTACGGGTCGACCTGCGTGACTGTCAAGGTACGGTACGTCTTGGCGGTATTCACGTTCACCGCGAGACTCGTACCGGAACCGAACACGTTGTCCTGCGACACGCCGGCCGAGAGCACCACCTTGTCCGTCGACGAGAAGCCCGCGCCCAGCGTGATCGCGCCGGTCGGCTTTTCGGCCACCTTGACGTCCACATCGACCTGGTCGGGCGTGCCTTCCACCGGCACCGTGGTCACGTCCACGTCCGTGAAGTAGCCGAGGCGGTTGATCCGGTCTTTCGACAGCGCGAGGCGGTTCGAATCGAACCACGAGCTTTCGAGCTGGCGCATTTCGCGGCGCACGACTTCGTCGCGGGTGCGCGTGTTGCCGACCACGTTGATGCGGCGCACGTACACGCGGCGGCTCGGGTCCACTTGCAGCGTCAGGTCGACCTTGTGGTGTTCCTGATCGATCTGCGGCTGCGCGTTGACCGTGGCGAATGCATAGCCGTATTCACCGAGCTTGTCGACGATCGCCTTGGTGGTGGCTTGCAGCTTTTCAGCCGAAAAGCGGTCACCCGGTTTGATCTTGATGAGCTTGTTCAGCTCCGGCTCGCGGTCGAGCAGGTTACCAGCCAGCTTGATGCTGTTGATCGTGTACGGCTCGCCTTCGTGCAGCGTAACCGTCAGATACATGTCCTTCTTGTCCGGCGAGATCGACACCTGCGTCGAGTCGATGTTGAACTCGAGGTAGCCGCGATTCAGGTAATACGAGCGGACGTTTTCGAGGTCGCCGGTGAGCTTGTCTTTCGCGTACAGATCGTTCTTCGTGTACCACGAGAACCAGTTCGGCGTGGACAACTGCATTTCGTCGCGCAGCGTACCGGTGCTGAACGCCTTGTTGCCGATGAAGTTGATCTGGCGGATCTTCGCGCTCGGACCTTCAGCCACCGAGAACAGCACCGACACGCGATTGCGGTCGATCGGCGTGATCGTGGTGGTGACTTCGGCGGCATAGTAGCCACGCGTCAGGTACTGGCGTTTCAGTTCCTGCTCGGCCTTGTCGACGAGTGCCTTGTCGTAATAACGGCCTTGCGACAAACCGACCGCGCGCAGCGCCTTGGTCAGGTTTTCCTTGTCGAACTCGTGAATGCCGGCGAAGTCGATCGTGCCGATGGCCGGACGTTCCAGCACCTGCACGATGACGACATTGCCTTCCGTCGCGATCTTGACGTCATTGAAGAAGCCCGTGGCGTACAGCGCGCGAATGGCTTCGGAGGCCTTGTCGTCGCTAAAGGTGTCGCCTTGCTTGATGGGCAGGTACGCGAACACGGTACCGGGTTCGACGCGTTGCAATCCCTCGATCCGGATGTCTTGCACCACGAAGGGCGTCGTTGCGTGAGCAACCAGCCCATGCGCGGCAAACGCCGCGGCTATAACCGTCTTTGGAACAAAGCGATGAGGTTTAAACAACGTGCTTCCCCAGTGTGTATAGCTGCATCAGGTCGGGCGGTCGCCATCGTGAACGCCGCCAGACACTTTAAAAATGGATTAAACGAGCCAGATCGTTGAACAGCGCAATCGCCGACAACGCGACGATGCAGGCGAGACCCGCCCTCTGAAAAACGAGTTGCCAGCGATCGGAGACAACTTTGCCGGTTACAGCTTCAACCAAATAATATAACAGATGACCCCCGTCCAATACCGGAATTGGTAACAGGTTCAGTACGCCGAGGCTAATACTGACAAGGGCCAGGAACGACAGGAATGCAGATGGACCTAGACGTGCGCTCTTTCCTGCGTAATCGGCAATCGTCACGGGGCCAGAAAGATTTTTCAGCGAAGCCTCGCCGACGATCATCCGCCCGAACATCCGCACCGAATAGACAGCCAGATCCCACGTACGGCGCGCGCCCAGTTGCAGGCTTTCAACCGGCCCGTAACGCACGTCGATCGACGGCACCTGGGTAGCGAGTTCCGCACCGATACGGCCGATTTGCTGCCCGCTTGCGTCATCGCGCTGCGACTGCGGAACGATGCGAACGTCTTCCAGCCTGCCCGCGGCTTGCCCACCACGCTCCACCTGCAGCGTCACGGGTGTGCCGGCGTGCGATTTTACATAAGCGATGAAGGCCGTGGCATTGTCGGTCGGGATACCGTTGATCGCGCGCAGACGGTCGCCCACCGCAAGGCCTGCCTTTTGCGCCGCGCTCCCCGGCTGCACCCCGGCGACCGTCAGCTTGCCGCCACCCGGCTCGAAACCAAGGCGCGACATGAAGTCATCGTCGACATCTTTCTCGGTGACGCCACGCAGATCCAGCTGGAAATCCGAGGTGCCGTGCGCATCTTTTGCACTCAGCACGACGCGCTTGTGATCGAATGCCGCACCCAGCAGTTTCCAGCGCAGGTCCGACCAAGACCGCACTCGCTCAGATTCGCCGGCGTTCTCCGCACGCACCGCAACGATGGTTTCGCCACCGTCGAAACCGGCCAGCGCGGCCGGCGTATTCGGCGCAGGCGCGGCCACCACAGCCGCTGGCTCCGTCACGCCCGTGGCGAACACGAGGGCGAACAGCACAATGGCAAGCAGGAAATTCGCGACCGGGCCGGCCGCGACAATCGCGAAACGGCGCCACACCGACTGCCGGTTGAACGCATGCGGCAAGGCTGCAGCGGGAATCGGCGCCCCGCCGGTCTCGCGCTCGTCGAGCATCTTCACGTAGCCGCCCAGCGGCAGCGCGGCAATCGTCCATTCGGTACCCGTCTTCGGGCTCACCCATTGGAACAGCGGCTTGCCGAAGCCGATCGAAAAACGCAGCACCTTGACGCCGCACAAACGCGCGACGCTGTAGTGCCCGTACTCGTGGACGACCACGAGTACGCCAATCGCGACCGCGAAGGCAAGCAGTTCGATCAGCAGGTTCATAGGCGCCTCACTGGACGGCGCGTTCCGTGCGACGGGCGCCGTCAGGCAGGCGCGCGATGAAGTCGGCAGCGGCGCGGCGCGCGGCGGCATCCGCTTCGATCACGTCTTCCAGCGCGTGCGCGCTGCGGTTCGGCAACGCGTTGAGTACGGCGTCGACTACCTGTGCGATTGCCATGAAACCAATCTGGCGCGACAGGAACGCTTCCACAGCGACTTCGTTCGCGGCGTTGAGAGCCGCGCTCGCGAGGCCTCCCTCGGCCAGCGCCTTCACGGCGAGCGCGAGGCACGGGAAGCGCGTGTAATCCGGTTTTTCGAACGACAGCGATGCGACCTGCAGCAGATCCAGTTGGGCCACGCCCGAATCGACGCGGTCCGGAAATGCCAGCGCATGCGCGATCGGCGTGCGCATGTCGGGATTGCCCAGTTGTGCGAGCACCGAGCCGTCGGCGTACGACACCATCGAATGGATCACGCTTTGCGGGTGAATCAGCACTTCGATGCGCTCACCCGGAAGATCGAAGAGCCAGTGCGCCTCGATCACTTCGAGGCCTTTATTCATCATCGTGGCGGAGTCGACCGAAATCTTACGGCCCATGACCCAGTTCGGATGCTTGCAGGCTTCGTCCGGCGTGACGTCGACCAGCGTGGCCGGTTCGCGCGTGCGGAACGGACCGCCTGAAGCGGTCAGGATGATCTTCGAGACGCCGCCATGCTGTGCGGCTTCGCGCGGCAGGCATTGGAAAATGGCGTTGTGTTCGCTGTCGACCGGCAGCAGCACGGCGCCGTTGTCACGCACCGCGTCCATGAAGATCGCGCCGGACATGACCAGCGCTTCCTTGTTGGCGAGCAGGATGCGCTTGCCGGCGCGCGCGGCGGCGAGACTCGGCGCGAGGCCTGCCGCACCGACGATCGCCGCTACAACCGTATCGCAGCCGTCACTCTTCGACACGTCGACGAGCGCTTGCGGCCCGTACGTGACTTCCGTCTTGCAACCCGCTTCACGCAGCTTTGCCGAAACATGCGCAGCGGTATCGGCATCGCCGACTACCGCGACTTCAGGCCGAAAGCGCAGGCATTGCTCGACGAGTTTGTCGCCGTTGCGATGCGCCGTGAGCGCATAAACCGAAAAGCGTTCGGGATGACGCGCGACGACGTCGAGCGTGCTGTCTCCAATCGAGCCCGTGGAACCGAGCAATGTCAGACGTTTTTGCATATCTCTTTCTCTAGCCGAGCAGCAGCATGGCAAGCGGCAGCACCGGCAACAATGCGTCGATGCGGTCGAGTACGCCACCGTGCCCAGGCAACAGGCCGCTTGAATCTTTCACGCCGGCCTGGCGTTTCATCATGGATTCGAACAGGTCGCCCACCACGCTGAACGCCACCAGCAGGGTCAGTGCGAGCAACGTACGTACGGCGCCCCATTGCGCCAGCAGCGCAGAATACAGGGTCGGCTCGAACGCGTGCAAAAAGGCCGCCGCCGCCGCGACGATCATCACCACCAGCCAGCCGCCGATCGCGCCCTCCCAGGTCTTACCCGGGCTGATGGCAGGCGCCAGCTTGTGTTTTCCGAAAGCTTTTCCAGAGAAGTATGCGCCGATATCGGCCAGCCATACCAATAGGAGCAGCGACAGCACGAAGGCCACGCCCTGCATGCGCGCGGCGACGAGAGCATGCCAGCACGCGACGAATACCACAATGCCGGCAAGAAATAGAAACGCGCGCCAGGCGCCTTGCGCGAGGGTCGGCTTGCGCAGGAGCACGTATGGCCCCGCGATCACCCAGAAAATAGCGGCCGCCTGAAAGAGCGGCCGGGGTTCCTCGACACCGGTGCCGAGCCGCGTGCTCGCGACCAGCGCCACCGCGGCGACTAACGCGTAAATGACCGGGCCCGCGCCGCCGAGCTTCAGCAGACGCGCCCACTCCCACGCGGCGAACACGACGACGAAGGCGATCAACGCGCCAAACGCGCCCACCGGCGCGAACAGCGTGACCGGCAAAAAGATCGCCAGCAGGATGATCGCCGTGATGACACGGGTTTTTAGCATGGAAGCGAATCGACGTTCTGCGATTGCGGCTCGAGTTGAGCACTGGTGCGGCCGAAGCGGCGCTCACGCTCCGCGTAGGATGCGATGGCGTGGCCGAGCGCGTCGGCGTCGAAATCCGGCCAGAACGTATCGGTGAAGTAGAACTCGGTGTAAGCGAGTTGCCACAGCAGGAAGTTGCTGACACGGCGCTCGCCACCGGTGCGGATAAAGAGGTCCGGCTCCGGTGCATAAGCCATCGACAGGTGTTCGGCGAACGAGTCTTCGTTCACCTCGACCGCCTTGCCCGCCAGCGCCGATTGTTCAGCGAGCTTACGGGTGGCCTGCATGATGTCCCAGCGGCCGCCGTAGTTGGCGGCGATGGTCAGCGTGAGGCGGGTATTGCGCGCGGTTTTGGTTTCCGCGCGCCTGATCAGGTCGCGGATGCGCGTATCGAATCGGGACAGATCGCCGACCACACGCAGGCGGATGCCGTTCGCGTGCAGCTTGCCGATCTCGCGCTCCAGCGCGGTAACGAACAGGCGCATCAGGAACGACACTTCGTCGTTCGGGCGGCGCCAGTTTTCCGAGCTGAAGGCAAAGAGCGTCAGATATTCGACGCCCTGCCGGGCGCAGGCCTCGACGGCCGCACGCACTGCGTCGACGCCGCGCGTATGGCCGGCCACGCGCGGCAGACGGCGCTGGGTCGCCCAACGGCCGTTGCCGTCCATGATGATCGCGATATGTCGCGGCACCGCGGCGACATCAGGCACGCGCACGGTTGAGCTGGTATAGGTCATGGCCGTCGGGACAGTGACTGCAAAAAAAGAAGTGGAGATCTTAAAGGTGCTGAGCCAACCGGCCTCAGACCGTCATGATCTCGGCTTCTTTGGTCACTACAAGCTTGTCGATTTCCGTGACGAACTTGTCCGTCAGTTTCTGAACGTCGTCACCCGCACGGCGCTCGTCATCTTCAGAAATTTCTTTGTCTTTCACGAGCTTCTTCAGTTGCTCGTTTGCATCACGGCGCAGGTTACGCACGGCGACCTTGGCCGTTTCCGCCTCGCTCTTGACCACTTTGGTCAGTTCGCGACGGCGTTCTTCGGTCAGCGCGGGCATCGGCACGCGAATCACGTCGCCCTGCGTAGCCGGGTTCAGACCGAGGTCCGACTCACGGATCGCCTTTTCGACGACCTGGACCATCTTCTTTTCCCACGGCTGCACACCGATCGTGCGTGCGTCGATCAGCGTCAGATTCGCGACTTGCGAAATCGGCACCGGCGAACCGTAGTAGTCGCACTGGATGTGATCGAGCAGGCCCGTGTGTGCACGGCCCGTGCGGATCTTCGACAGGTCGTTCTTGAACGCGTCGATGGAACGCTGCATCTTTTGTTCAGCGCCCTTCCTGATATCAGCCACAGACATTTTTAAACCTCCGAACCTTCAAAACGGTGCGAGCCGGCCAGCGCGCGCACTATGCGGCGGCCTGGGCTCGCGTTAAAGCCCACGTTATGTGAACGAGAGTTTACACGTGGACGAGGGTGCCCTCGTCCTCGCCTTGTACGATGCGCTTGAGCGCGCCCGGTTTGACAATCGAAAACACCCGGATCGGCAGCTTCTGGTCACGGCACAGCGCGAACGCCGTGGCGTCCATCACCTGCAGATTGCGGCCGATGGCTTCGTCGAAGCTGATCGTGGTGTAACGGGTCGCGCTCGGGTCTTTCTTGGGGTCGGCCGAATAGACGCCGTCCACCTTGGTGGCTTTCAGTACGACTTCCGCGCCGATTTCCGAACCGCGCAATGCGGCGGCCGTATCGGTAGTGAAAAACGGGTTGCCGGTGCCGGCCGCGAAAATCACGACTTTGCCTTCTTCGAGCTGGCGAATCGCACGCGGGCGGATGTAAGGCTCGACCACCTGGTCCATACGCAGCGCGGATTGCACGCGCGCTTCGATACCGGCGTGGCGCATTGCGTCTTGCAGCGCCAGCGCGTTCATCATGGTGGCCAGCATGCCCATGTAGTCGGCCGTGGCGCGATCCATACCGGCCGCGCCACCCGCGACACCGCGGAAAATATTACCGCCGCCGATCACCACGGCCAGCTGCGTTCCGAGACGGACGACTTCGGCCACGTCCGCTACCATTCGTTCGATGGTCGCGCGATTGATGCCGAAGGCATCGTCGCCCATCAGAGCTTCACCGGAGAGTTTGAGCAGGACGCGTTTATAGGCAGTGGGCATAGAGGTATCCAGATCGCGCAGAACAGGGCAACAACAAGGGACTAATGTAGGGGTGAAATGCTGATTCGGGCAAGCGTCGCCAAATTGACGAACCCTGGGGTCCGCCAGCGGCGTGCGCCGCGAGGGTCACCCGCGTGCAGCCTTGCGGCGCTGCCGACCGCGGCAGAGTCTTGCTCCGCCGCGGGTCCAACGGTACTAACTGAAGCTTAAGCGATGCTTATTGTTGCTTTGCAGCAGCGACTTGAGCCGCCACTTCAGCTGCGAAGTCGTCCTGCTTCTTCTCGATGCCTTCGCCGACCACGAACAGCGCGAACTTCTGCACGCTCGAGTTGCCAGCCTTCAGCATCTGTTCGATCGTCTGCTTGTCGTTCTTAACGAACGTCTGGTTCAGCAGCGACACTTCCTTCAGGTACTTCTGCACGCTGCCGTCGACCATCTTGGCGACGATTTCAGCCGGCTTGCCCGATTCAGCAGCCTTCTGCTCAGCAATGCTGCGTTCCTTGGCAATCAGATCCGCCGGGACGTCGTCCGACGACAGCGAAACCGGCTTCATGGCGGCGATGTGCATTGCCACGTCCTTGCCGATCTGCTCGTCCGCGCCGGTGTACTCGACCAGCACGCCGATACGCGTGCCGTGCAGGTACGCTGCCAGCTTGTTCGAGGTTTCGAAACGCACGAAACGGCGAATCGACAGGTTTTCACCGATCTTGCCGACCAGTGCCAGACGCACTGCGTCGACCGTCGAGCCGTCCAGCGGCAGTGCCGACAGGGCAGCGACGTCAGCCGGGTTTTGCGTAGCGACCAGTTCAGCGATCGTCTTCGAGAATGCCAGGAAGTCGTCGTTCTTCGAAACGAAGTCGGTTTCGCAGTTCAGTTCGACCAGCGAACCCGCGTTGCCGCCGATGAACGACGCAACCACGCCTTCAGCCGTCACGCGCGACGCTGCCTTGCTGGCCTTGTTGCCCAGCTTCACGCGCAGCAGCTCTTCAGCGCGCGCCATGTCGCCTTCGGCTTCCGTCAGCGCCTTCTTGCATTCCATCATCGGCGCGTCGGTCTTTGCGCGCAGTTCTGCAACCATGCTTGCGGTAATTGCCGCCATCATTTGCTCCTTGAGTTCCGTCTGTCACACGCCGCCCGGACTTCGATACCGGCGGCAAGAATTCGTTTCAACATCGCACGTATTTTCTACGGACTATGTTTCAGGCACTGCTAACTGCACACCACTACTTTGTCGCGGCTTAAAAAAAGGGGGCCTGTAGAAAGCCCCCTTTTTTGCCGGACACGGGGCAGCTTTACGCTTCCGAGTTGACCTCGACGAACTCGTCGCCGTCACCACCGCGAGCAGCTTGCACCACTTCATTGACCGCGTTAGCACGGCCTTCGACGATTGCGTCAGCCACGCCAGCCGTGTACAGAGCGACAGCCTTCGAAGCGTCGTCGTTACCCGGGATCACGTAGTCGATGCCTTCCGGCGAGTGGTTTGTGTCGACCACGGCGATGACCGGAATACCGAGCTTGTTCGCTTCGGTCACGGCAATCTTGTGGTAGCCGACGTCGACCACGAAGATCGCGTCCGGAATGCCGCCCATGTCCTTCACGCCGCCAATCGACTTGACCAGCTTGGCCATTTCGCGTTCGAACAGCAGCGCTTCCTTCTTGCTCATGCGTTCGGTTTCGCCTGCTTCCAGCGCTGCTTCCATGTCCTTCAGGCGCTTGATCGAGACCTTCAGCGTCTTGAAGTTGGTCAGCATGCCGCCGAGCCAGCGTGCGTTGACGAACGGCATGCCAGCGCGTTGTGCTTCTTCAGCGATCGTGTCGCGCGATTGACGCTTCGTGCCGACGAACAGGATCGTGCCGCGATTGGCTGCCAGTTGACGCGCGTACTTCAGCGCGTCGTTGTACATCGGCAGCGTCTTTTCGAGGTTGATGATGTGAATCTTGTTGCGATGACCGAAAATGAAGGGGGCCATCTTCGGGTTCCAGAAGCGCGTTTGGTGACCGAAGTGGACACCGGCTTCCAGCATTTGACGCATGGTAACTGCCATGAAAATCTCCGCGAGGGTTGGGTCTTAAGCCGGCTGCCGTATCTGCCGCGCTGCCGTTCTGGCTGAACGCGACGGACACCCTGGGTGCGCCGGCTTGCGAGTCTGCTGCCTTGGTACTGCCTTACCTGTAGCGCAGGCAACTATCGCTACGAGGCGCCTTTCCTGCCAGTTTGCGCTCATCAGAGTGACCAATAGAGCAACAAAATAAGACAGAGATCGACTTAGCCAAAGATTATAGCACGTGACTATCGGCCGACTCAACCTGCCCGGTAGCTCCCGTTTGCCGCAGGCGGGTTGCACCTATATGTTCACCACCATATTGCAAAAGCGTGGCAAAACCCTGCGGCAGCTGGAATATGGTGCGATAATCTTGCAATAAATCGCATTTCAGGCCCGACTCATGGCTATTACGCTCAAAAACGAACACGATATCGCGCAGATGCGCGTCGCCTGCAAGCTCGCTAGCGAAGTGCTCGACTACATCACGCCGTTCGTCGCGGCCGGCATCACGACCGGCGAACTGGATCGGCTGTGCCACGAATACATGCTTCAGGTGCAAGGCACGGTTCCGGCGCCGCTGAATTATCAGCCGCCCGGCTATCCGCCTTACCCGAAAGCCACCTGCATTTCGGTGAACGACGTGATCTGTCACGGCATTCCGGGCGACAAGACGCTGAAAAACGGCGACGCGCTGAATATCGACGTCACGGTGATCAAGGAAGGCTATTTCGGCGACACGAGCCGCATGTTCATCGTCGGCGAAGGCTCGATCATGGCCAAACGCCTCGTGCAGACCACCTTCGAATGCATGTGGCTCGGCATCGATCAGGTACGCCCGGGCGCGCATCTCGGCGACATCGGTTACGCCATCCAGAAGCATGCCGAAGGGCAAGGCTACAGCGTGGTGCGCGAATATTGCGGCCACGGCATCGGCACGGTGTTTCACGAAGACCCGCAAATTCTGCACTACGGCCGTCCCGGCACCGGGCTCGAGCTGCAGACCGGCATGATCTTCACGATCGAACCGATGATCAACGCCGGCCGGCGCGACATTCGCACCATGCCGGATCAGTGGACCGTCAAAACCAAGGACCGCAGCCTGTCGGCGCAGTGGGAACATACCGTGCTCGTCACCGAAACCGGTTACGACGTGCTGACTGTCTCGGCCGGCACGCCCGCGCGTCCGCCGGTTGTCGCAGCCACGGCCTGAACGACTTCCGCCCTCACCCGCCCGCCTGCCAATGAGTAGTGTTCCAGCCGTCGCCCAATCCCATGCCACGTCGCTCAAGGCGGACTACAAAGTGGCCAAAGCCCAGTTGCTGGAACGCTTCAAAACAGCCTCCAACGTCGACTCGCTGATGGCCGCCCTGGCGCGCGCCACGGACGAGTCGCTGCGCGCCGCCTGGAACACCTGTGAGCTGCCGCCAGAGCTGGCGTTGCTTGCGGTCGGGGGCTATGGGCGTGGCGAACTCGCGCCGCACTCCGACATCGACATTCTGGTGCTGCTGCCCGACGCGCCGATCGCGCATCTAGAAGCACGCATCGAACGCTTTATCAGCCTCGCGTGGGACCTGGGACTCGAACTCGGCAGCAGCGTGCGCAGTGTTGCGCAGTGTGTCGAAGAAGCCGCGAACGACGTCACTGTGCGCACCTCGTTGCTCGAAGCGCGGCGCATTACGGGCAGCACCCTGCTCTTCGACGACTTTGCGAAGCGCTACCGCGAAACGCTCGACCCGCGCGCGTTCTTCCAGGCCAAGGTACTGGAAATGCGCCAGCGGCACGCCAAGTTTCAGGACACGCCGTATGCGCTCGAGCCGAACATCAAGGAAAGCCCGGGCGGCCTGCGCGATCTGCAGCTGATTCTGTGGATTACCCAGGCGGCCGGCTTCGGCAGCAGCTGGCGCGAGCTCGAAGCACGCGGCCTGATTACCGAGCGTGAAGCGCGCGAACTACGCCGCAACGAAGGCTTCCTGAAAACGCTGCGGGCGCGCTTGCATGTGATCGCCGGCCGCCGCCAGGACATTCTGGTGTTCGACCTGCAAACGCCGGTAGCCGAAAGCTTCGGCTATAAGCCAACGGCCACGAAGCGCGCCAGCGAACAGCTGATGCGCCGCTATTACTGGTCTGCCAAAGCCGTCACGCAGCTGGCCACCATCCTGATCCAGAACATCGAAGCGCAGCTCTTCCCCAATACGAGCGGCATCACGCGCGTGCTGTCGGACCGTTTCGTCGAGAAACAGGGCATGCTGGAAATCGCCAGCGACGACGTCTTTCAGCGCGAGCCGAACGCGATTCTCGAAGCCTTCCTGCTCTACGAACAGACGCCGGGCGTGAAAGGTTTGTCGGCGCGTACGCTGCGCGCGATCTACAACGCTCGCGACGTGATGGATCAGCATTGGCGGCGCGATCCGGAAAACGGCCGCCTGTTCATGGACATCCTGAAGCAGCCGGCCGGCATCACGCACGCGCTGCGCCTGATGAACCAGACCAGCGTGCTCGGGCGCTATCTGCTGAACTTCCGGCGCATTGTCGGGCAGATGCAGCACGACCTGTATCACGTCTACACGGTCGACCAGCACATTCTCATGGTGTTGCGCAATCTGCGCCGCTTCGCGGTCGCCGAGCACGCCCACGAATATCCGTTCTGCAGCCAGTTGATCGCCAATTTCGACCGGCCGTGGGTGTTGTACGTGGCGGCGCTGTTTCACGACATCGCCAAGGGCCGCGGCGGCGACCATTCCACGCTCGGCATGGCCGACGCGCGGCGCTTCTGCCGTAACCATGGCATCGAAGGCGAAGACGGCGAACTGGTCGTCTGGCTGGTTCAGCAGCATCTGACCATGAGCCAGGTCGCGCAGAAGCAGGATACGAGCGATCCCGAGGTCATCAAGCGCTTTGCCGAACTGGTCGGCAACGAGCGCCGGCTCACCGCGCTTTACCTGCTGACCGTGGCCGACATTCGCGGCACCAGCCCGAAAGTCTGGAACACGTGGAAGGGCAAGCTACTCGAGGACCTCTACCGCGCAACATTGGCGGTGCTTGGCGGCGCGCGGCCTGACGCGCATTCGGAACTGAAGTCGCGCCAGGAAGAGGCCTTGGCCCTGCTGCGCCTCGAAACCGTGCCGGAAGGCGCGCAGAAAGCGCTGTGGGACAAGCTGGATATCGGCTATTTCCTGCGCCACGACGCTGCGGATATCGCGTGGCAGACCCGCGTGCTGTACCGGCACGTGGAAACCGCGACGCCGATCGTGCGGGCGCGTCCTTCGCCGATCGGCGAAGCGCTTCAGGTGCTGGTGTACGTGAAAGACCAGCCCGATCTGTTCGCCGGCATTTGTGCGTATTTCGACCGCAATGGCTTGTCGGTGCTCGATGCGCGGGTCAGCACGACCCGCCACGGGTACGCGCTCGATAATTTCCTCGTCGCGCATACCGAAGAAGACGTGCATTATCGCGATATTGCCAATCTGGTCGAACAGGAACTGACCGCACGCCTCACCGGTGACGGCACCCTGCTTCCGGGACCGTCGAAAGGCCGGTTGTCACGGCTGTCGCGGACCTTCCCTGTTACGCCGCGCGTCGATCTTCGGGCCGACGAGCGCGGCCAATATTACATCCTGTCCGTGTCTGCGAACGACCGGCCAGGCCTTCTTTATTCAATCGCGCGCGTGCTGGCCGAGCACCGGGTCGGCGTCGCGTCGGCGCGGATCAATACGCTCGGCGAACGTGTCGAAGACGTGTTCCTGCTGGATGGACACGGTCTGTCGGACAACCGCCTGCAAATTCAGGTCGAGACCGAACTGCTGCGCGCGATTGCAGTGTGAGATTTCATGCGAGTCAAATTAACAGCCAAGCACCCGCGGCCGGCTTCGTCCGAACGCGCCCCTGTCCGTACCGGAAGCACCTCGGCACGTAAGCCGACGCGTCCGGTCGGACCAAGGCCGTCTACGCCGACGGCCGGGTTTAACGGGGCGCGGGGTGAAGGCGCAGCGGGTGGCGGCAAGCGCCCGGCGGGTGCGGGTAAGCCGGCAGGCGCCGGGGCGCGTGCGCCACGGGCTGAAGGATCGTTTTCCCGCGAGCGGGATGCGGGTGGTGCCGGCGCTGCGCGCCGGGCGCCGTCGGATCGACCGCCGCGGCGTGAAGGGGCCGGCGGTGCGCCGCGCCGCTTCGAGGGCGGCGGCGATCGTGCTCCGCGTCGGGACGATGATGAGCGTGCGCCCCGCCGCTTTGAAAGTGGCGGCGATCGTAGTGAACGTGCTCCGCGTCGCGCTGATGGCGAACGTGGCCAAGGCGCTCCACGCCGGTTTGAAGGCGGCGGCGATCGCGCGCCGCGTCGGGACGAGGGTGCTCGTGCGCCCCGCAAGTTTGAAGGTGGCGCTGATCGTGGCGAACGTGCTCCGCGCCGTGCTGACGGCGAACGTCCTCAGGGCGCTCCGCGCCGGTTTGAAGGCAGCAGCGACCGTGCCCCGCGTCGTGACGAGGGTGCTCGTGCGCCGCGCAAGTTTGAAGGTGGCGCTGATCGTAGCGAACGTGCGCCGCGCCGTGCTGACGGCGAACGCCCTCAAGGTGCTCCGCGCCGGTTTGAGAGCAACGACCGCGCTCCGCGTCGTGACGATGGCGAGCGTGCACCTCGCAGGTTTGAAGGCGGTGGTGATCGCAGTGAACGCGCTCCGCGTCGCGCTGACGGTGAACGCAGCCAGGGCGCGCCCCGCCGCTTCGAAGGCAGCGCAGATCGCAGTGACCGCGCACCGCGCAGTTTCGAAGGCAACCGCGCCCCGCGTCGGGACGACGGCGAACGCCGCCCGTTCAGTGGCCCGCGCACGGGTGCAGCGCGTCCGTCGGAAGGCAGCCCGCGTGGCGAGCGTCCGGCGCGTGACGCCTCGGATCGGCCCCGCTTCGGCAGCGACCGTGGCGCCCCTCAGGAGCGCCGCAGCGGCGAGCGCGGTCCGCGCAGCGACAGCGCAGCACCGCGCCGTTTTGAAGGCGAACGTGGTTCCTCTGAGCGTGGCGAGCGCACTTTCGCCAAGCCCGTCAAGAGCGGCTACGGCGACCGCACGGACCGTCCGGCTCGAGCACCGCGCGACGACCGCGGCGAACGTGCCCCAGCCAAACGTGAATTCGGCGATCGCCCGCCGCGTGCCGGCGAACGTAACGAACGTAGCGACCGGGGCGAACGCCCTGCTCGCAGCTTCGACAAGGCGCTGCCGGCTGCCGGCCGCCGCTTTGGCGACGACAACCGCCCCGCCCGCGCGGACAAGCCGCGTGGCCCGGCGCCTTCAGCCAGAGCCGAACGCGACGATGACGCCGATGCCGCCCCGCGCACGCCACGCCGCGATTACGAAGACGCACCGGGCACCCTGCGCCTGTCCAAGCTGATGTCGGAACTCGGCCTGTGCTCGCGCCGCGAAGCCGACGAGTGGATCGAAAAGGGCTGGGTGCTGGTCGACGGCGAACGGATCGACACGCTCGGCACCAAGGTTCGTCCGGATCAGCGCATCGAGATCGACCCCGCCGCCGAAGCCGCGCAAGCGAGCCAGGTGACGGTCCTGATCCACAAGCCCGTGGGCCTCGTATCAGGCCAGGCGGAAGACGGCTATCAACCGGCAATCACGCTGGTCACGCCGGAAAATCGCTGGGAAGGCGACAGTTCGGACATCCGCTTCTCGGTCTCGCATCTGCGCCAGCTCGCGCCGGCCGGGCGCCTCGACATCGATTCGACGGGTTTGCTGGTGCTGACGCAGGACGGCCGCATTGCCAAGCAGCTGATCGGCGGCCATTCGGAGATCGACAAGGAGTATCTGGTGCGCGTGGCGTTCGGCGAGCACACCACCGACGTCGAAAGCCACTTCCCGCCGGAAAGCCTTGCGCTCCTGTGCCACGGCCTGTCGCTCGACGACGTGCCGCTGAAACCCGCACAGGTCAATTGGCAAAACGGCGAGCAACTGCGCTTCGTACTGCGCGAAGGCAAGAAACGCCAGATCCGCCGGATGTGCGAGCTGGTCGGCCTCGAGGTGATCGGCCTGAAGCGCGTGCGGATGGGTCAGGTAATGCTGGGCGCCCTGCCGCCGGGTCAATGGCGCTATCTGTCGGCGGACGAGTCGTTCTGATGCCGGGAGCTTGACGCTCAAACAGCAAAACGATTCATGGTTTCCGCATCGTGAATCTCGCCCAACAAAAAACCCACGCATTGGCGTGGGTTTTTTGTTTCCGGCGGCGCCAGCGGCGGCTGCGATCGCCGCGAGCCAGGACGCTGTGTCAGTCGTCGCTATTCGGATCCAGATCCGGAAACAGAACTTCCGTGAAGCCGAACTTCGCGAAATCGTTGATCCGCATCGGATACAGCTTGCCGATCAGGTGATCGCACTCATGCTGCACGACACGCGCGTGAAAGCCCTCGGCGACGCGGTCGATCGGCTTGCCGAATTGATCGAAGCCGTGATACTTGATCATCGAAAACCGGCTCACGGCGCCGCGCAGGCCCGGCACGGACAGGCAACCTTCCCAGCCCTCTTCCATATCCTGCGACACCGGCGTGATGGTCGGATTGATCAGCACCGTCTCCGGCACCGGCGGCGCATCCGGATAGCGCTCGCTGTGCCCGAAGCCGAAGATCACCACCTGCAGATTGACACCGATCTGCGGCGCGGCGAGCCCCGCACCGTTCGCGTCGTGCATGGTCTCGAACATGTCTTTGATGAGCTCATGCAGTTCGGGTGTGTCGAAGTGATCGACCGGATCGGCAATTTGCAAAAGGCGCTGATCGCCCATCTTGAGAATTTCGCGGATCATAACTGCCCCTCCAGGAGCTTACGCATACCATCTTCGTCGAGTACGGGAACGCCGAGTTCCTCGGCTTTCGCCAACTTGCTGCCCGCTTCGGCCCCGGCCACCACGTAGTCCGTTTTCTTCGACACCGATCCGGCCACTTTCGCGCCGGCCGCTTCGAGCATTTCTTTCGCCTCTTCACGGGCGAGCGTCGGCAAGGTCCCGGTCAGGACGACCGTCTTGCCGGCCAGTACGCCTTGCGGCGCCTTCGGCGCGGGCGGTCCTTCCGGCCACGTGACCTTGCCCGGCGCGCGGAGTTGCTCGATCACCGTGCGGTTGTGCTCTTCGGCAAAAAACTGATGAAGCGACTCGGCCACCACTGGACCCACGTCGTTCACCTCCAGCAGTTCTTCGACCGAGGCATCCATGATCGGATTCAGCGAGCCGAAGTGCTTGGCAAGATCTTTCGCCGTGGATTCACCCACGTGCCGGATACCGAGCGCGTAAATAAAGCGCGCCAGCGTGGTGTGTTTGGCCTTTTCGAGCGAGTCGAGCAGATTCTGCGCGGACTTTTCGGCGAAGCGGTCGAGTTCAGCGAGTGTCGCAAAGCCGACGTTGAACAGATCGGCCGGCGTGCGCACCAGATTCTGCTCGACGAGCTGATCGATGATTTTTTCGCCAAGCCCGTCAATATCCAGCGCTCGCCGCTGCGCGAAGTGCCACAGCGCCTGCTTGCGCTGCGCCGGGCAGAACAGGCCGCCCGTGCAGCGCGCAATCGCCTCGTCCGGCAGGCGTTCGATGCTCGAGCCGCACACCGGGCAGTGCGTGGGCATGATGAACTCACGGGCGTCGTCCGGACGGCGGTCGAGCAGCGCGCTCACCACTTCGGGAATCACGTCGCCGGCACGCCGCACGATCACCGTGTCGCCGATGCGGATATCCTTGCGACGCACTTCGTCTTCGTTATGCAACGTTGCGTTCGTGACCGTCGCGCCGCCGACGAACACCGGCTCCAGCCGCGCAACCGGCGTGATCGCGCCGGTACGGCCCACCTGCACGTCGATCGCGACGAGTTTGGTCAGCGCTTCCTGTGCGGGAAATTTGTGCGCGAGAGCAAAACGCGGCGCGCGCGAGACATAGCCGAGCGCGTCCTGCTCATCGCGCCGGTTGACCTTGTAGACGACACCGTCGATATCGTAAGGCAGCGTATCGCGCTTCTCGCCTACCGCGTGGAAGAACCCCAGCAAGCCTTCGGCGCCCTGCACCACCGCGCGCTCGCCATTCACCGGCAAGCCGAGTTCCTTGTACCAGTCGAGCAGTTCGCTATGCGTGGCCGGCATTTCGATGCCTTCGACCACACCGATTCCATAAGCGAAGAACGACAGCGGCCGCTGCGCGGTGATCTTCGAATCGAGCTGCCGCAAACTGCCCGCGGCAGCGTTACGCGGGTTAGCGAATTCCTTCTGCTCAGCCGCCCGCTGGCGCTCGTTCAGGCGCTCAAAATCGCGCTTGAACATGAGCACTTCGCCGCGCACGTCGAGCACACGCGGCACGCGCTTGCCCTTGAGCTTGAGCGGAATGGAACGGATCGTGCGGACGTTTTCGGTGACGTTCTCGCCGGTGGCGCCGTCGCCGCGCGTGGACGCCTGGACGAAGGTGCCGTCGACGTAACGCAGCGAAATAGCGAGGCCGTCGAACTTCAGTTCAGCGGCGTAATCCACCGGCACCGGCGGTTCGCTCGCGTTCTTGCCGAGCGCGTCGCCGACGCGCTTGTCGAACGCGACGATGTCTTCGTCGGCAAAACCATTGTTCAGCGAGAGCATGGGCTGATCGTGCACGACCGGCTCGAACCCGCTCGATGCCTCGCCGCCCACACGCTGGGTGGGCGAATCCGGCACCACCAGGTCCGGGTGTTCCGTCTCGATTCGCTCCAGCTCCTTGAAGAGCTTGTCGTACTCCGCGTCCGGCAGGTCCGGCTGATCGAGTACGTAGTACGCGTAATTGGCGCGTTCGAGTTCCGCGCGCAGCCACACGGCCCGCTCTGCCGGAGCGCTGGTTGCAGGGTTTGAGGCGGGGGTTCGGGCCATGCTGTCGGAAGCTTCTTCAGTGAAATTCAGACATTGGATTATCGCAGGAAGCGTGCCCCTTTACATCGGCCGAATGGCCAGTTTCGTGCGTTCGTTATTCCGCCCCAAACGCCAACGGCCGCACAGTGTGCGGCCGTCGAATACTGCGCAATTGGTAAGCCTTTACTGGCTGAACAAACGCCGCGTGGCCGGCGAACCCGCCGGAATACCCGCCTGCTCGAGCTTCGCGTAAAGCGTCATCAACTGCTTTTCGATCGCCAGCAGCGCGGTTTCCGGCAGCGGCCGGCGCCCATCGTCGACCACCCGGCCGCCGATACGCTCAGCCAACGATTTCGCGTAGTCGCACATCAGTCGGAACGGCAGGATGTCTTCGTCTGCGACCGGCACATCCAGCACCAGCGTGATCATCTGGCCGCCCTTGTAAGTCAGATCGTCGCGCAGGAAATTGGTGTCGCCGAATTGCAGCATGAACACCGGGCTCTGCTTCGCGTCGAGCTTGACGAAGCGCGTGCCGTCGCGCGAGAGCAGCAAACCGTCCTGCGACGCAACGGCCTGGACATAATTGGCCGACCAGGGCGCGCCGTCGGAGAGCACATTGATCGACAACTGCGCATCGCACTGTGCGGCGAAGCCGTCCAGCTCGCGCGCCATCGCGACCGTTTCGAGCATGTCAGGAAATTCCGGTGACGCGTCGAGCGCGTCGGCAAACTGCTGCACGCCGGTCACGAACTCGGAGAACTCCAGTTCGTTAAGCGCGCCACTCCGATTGGCCAGTTGCGCGGCCGCGCGCAGCTCTTCATAGCGCGCGCCGTTTTGCAGCAATTCCCACGCGCCGCCTTCGAGCTTGCCTTCGATATGCACCGGTTTGCTGCCGGCACGGCGCAGACGCTGCGCAAGCGGAATCACCTTGTCGCCGGCCACCGGGCCGTTCAACCGAATCGGCACGATGCAGTCGATGCGGCGATCGACGATAGCCGGCGGCGCCGACGAAATCGTCGTGGCAGCGGGCACGATCGGCTCATCGGCGGTGGCGGCATGACCGCTTTCGGCTTCAGCAATGCCTTCCGCTTCCGGATAGCCATTCGGCGTAGTCGTCTCGGCCTGAATATCGGCCGGCGTATCGAGCGGCGCGGCGGTCGCGCCAAAAGTCGGTTCGACGCGCGCCGCCGAGGTTTCCGCTGCCTGCTCCGAACCCACTACCGGCTCGCGCCGCGTGGTCGGCCGGGCCGGTTCGATAAACGGGCTCTGCTCCTCCTGATCGTCCCGCGCGAAACTTTCGGCGGTATCGGCCGGCATTGGACGCGGCATCTTGCGGCGCACCTTCGCGCCTTGCCATGCGTTGTACACGACCACGCCCCCGACCACCACGGCACCCGCGCCGATCAAACCGAGTGTCAACTCGTCCATGCATGCTCCATCAGCAATTCTTCTGTCTGCGCGGCTTTGCGCCCGCCCCACGTGTCGCGCGGCCGATGGCCGCTGCGCTGAACGCGGGCGCCCGCGATGATCAATCTAAACGAAAACTTAAACGATATTCTGGGCGAAACCAGCCGCCGTTTCCATGTCGACCGCGACGATGCGCGATACGCCCTGCTCCTGCATGGTCACGCCGATCAGTTGCTGCGCCATTTCCATCGCGATCTTGTTGTGCGAAATGAACAGGAACTGCGTCTTGTCCGACATCGCGCGCACGAGGTTCGCAAAACGTTCCGTATTGGCGTCGTCGAGCGGCGCGTCCACTTCGTCGAGCAGACAGAACGGCGCCGGATTCAGCTGGAACATCGCGAACACCAGCGCGGTGGCGGTCAGAGCCTTCTCGCCGCCCGACAGCAGGTGAATCGTCGAATTCTTCTTGCCCGGCGGCTGCGCCATGACCTGCACGCCGGCGTCGAGAATCTCGTCGCCGGTCATGATCAGCTTGGCCTGGCCACCGCCGAAGAGACGCGGGAACAGCTCGCCAAAATGACGGTTCACTTCGTCGAAGGTGCCTTGCAGCAGCGTGCGCGTTTCGCCGTCGATCTTGCGGATCGCGTCTTCGAGCGTTTCGATCGCGTTGTTCAGGTCCGCCGACTGCGAATCGAGGAACGTCTTGCGCTCGGTCGCCGCCTTCAGTTCGTCCAACGCGGCCATGTTGACCGGCCCAAGCGCGGTGATCGCGTTGTTGATCCGCGTGACCTCGCCTTGCAGATAGGACGGCTTCATGTCCGGCGTGAGCTTGGCCTGCAACTCGGCTTCATCGACGCCGGCTGCCGCCAGTTGCTCGATGAATTGCTCGCCGTTGAGGCGCGCGGCCTGTTCCTTCAACTGCAATTCGTTGATGCGATCGCGCAGCGGTTGCAGCGCACGCTCGGCGCTCAGACGGGTTTCGTCGGCGGCACGCAGCTTGGCCGTCAGGTCGTCCAGTTCCAGACGCGCGGCGTGCAGCGCTTCTTCCTTGACCGCGCGGATATCGAGCGCGTCCTGCAAGCCGGTATGCGCCGTTTGCTCGTTGATCGTTTCCAGCTCGGCGCGCGCATCTTCCAGCGACGCGGCGACGCGCTCGCTCTGCTCGTGCGAGACCTGGATGCTGCGCTTCAGTTCGTCGATGCGGTTCGCCATGTTGCGCGCGGCAAAGCGTGCGTCGGTGGCGGCCCGATCGAGATCGCGCGATTGGGCGCGCGCGGCGGTAAGCGATTCGTCGAGCGCTTCGAAGGCCATCTGGTGATCTTCGAAACGCGCCTGCAATTCGGCGAGTTCGGAGTCGTGGCGCTCGAAGTTCGCTTCCGATTCGCCGCGCAAAGCGCGCTGCTCTTCGATCTGCGCGGTGATTTCTTCGAGTTCTTCGCGGATTTGCGTGCTGCGCTGCGTGTAACGCTCATGCGCTTGCGCGAGCTTGAGCACGTCCATCTGCAAGGCGTGCACACGCTGGGTCGCGCGCTCCGACTGTTGACGCACGTCGGTCAACGCTTGCGCGGCTTGCGTGTGCGCGGCTTCGGCACGGATTGCGGCGGCCTTCGCCTCATCGGCGAGCAAGGCCTGCGCGCGCACCTGACGGCCCAGGTTTTCGATTTCCTGCTGACGGGCCAGCATGCCGGCCTGTTCGGAATCGGCCGCGTACAGCTGGACGCCGACGCGCGTCACCACATGGCCAGCCTTGACGACGAACGAGCCGCCTTCCGGCAATTGCGCGCGCATGGCGAGCGCCTGTTGCAGATCGTCAGCGACGAAGGCGAGGCCAAGCCAGTCATTCAACACGGCGCGAATGCCTGCGTCGTCGATACGAACCAGCGACAACAACGGACGCAAGCCCGCCGGCGCAGCGGCCGGCTGACCGGCTGCGGGCGGCGCGTAGAACGCGAGCTTGGCGGGCGGCGCGTCCGTGGCGAACGCCTTGACCCAGTCCAGGTTCGACACTTCGAGCGCGGCGAGCCGCTCACGCAGCACCGCTTCGAGCGCGGCTTCCCAACCGGCTTCGACGTGCAGCTTCTTCCACAGACGCGGCAAGCCGCTCAGTTCGTGCTTTTCGAGCCACGGCTGGATCTTGCCTTCTGTCTGGACGTTTTCCTGCAGTTGCTTGAGTGCGGCGAGGCGTGCGTCGAGCTGATGAATCTGTGCGCTTTCCGACTGCACGCGTTCCTGCGCCACGCGCCGTTCGCCGTCAAGACGCGGCAGCGTTTCCTGCGCGTCGGCAAGGCGGGCCTGCGCGTCTTGCAGGATTTCTTCGTGCTCGGCGAGCTGCGCGCGCATGTCTTCGAGCTGCGCTTCGTCGGGGGCATCGAGACCGCCCGCTTCCGATTTCAGCCGTTCGTGACGCTGCTGCAACTGCTGCAATTGCTGATCGGCATTGCGCTGATGCGCGGCTTCGAGCTTGAGTGCCTGTTCGGTCTGCGCGATACCGCCGCGCTCGGCGTTCAGTTCGGTCTGCGCATCGCGCCAGCGCGCTTCGAGCGCCGGCATTGCATCGTGCTTGCCGGCGGCTTCGTCTTCGGCCAGTGCGGCTTTTTCTTCGGCGACGGCCAGTTGCTCTTCCGCGTCTTCGAGATCGTCTTGCGCCTTCTGCGCTTGTGACTGCCACTGCTCGCGCTGCGCGGTCAATGCAGCGATCTGCGCCTGCACGCGGTTGCGCGACTCGACGATGAACTTGATCTCGGCCTCGAGGCGGCTGACTTCGGCATTCGCCTCGTACAGCGCGCCTTGCGCGCCCTGCATCGCGTCGCTGGCGGAGTAATGCGCGACGCGCAGCGTTTCGAGCTGCGCTTCGACCTCGCGCAGCTTCGCGGTTTGCGCTTCGAGGTCGATCTGCGCCTGTTCAATCGCGCGTTGCTGGCGTTCCTGCTCGCCGCCGGCTTCGTTCTTGCGCAGCAGCCACAACAGACGCTGCTTCTCTTCGCCGTCGGCCTGCAAATCCTTGTACTTGGTCGCGACGATCGCCTGCGCCTCAAGCTTCTCGAGATTCGCACTGAGTTCGCGCACGATGTCTTCAACGCGGATCAGATTCTCGCGCGTGTCGTGCAGACGGTTCTCCGTCTCGCGGCGACGTTCCTTGTACTTCGACACGCCCGCGGCTTCTTCGAGGAACACGCGCAGCTCTTCCGGCTTCGCCTCGATCAGGCGCGCGATCATGCCCTGCCCGATGATTGCGTATGCACGCGGCCCGAGGCCGGTGCCGAGGAAGATGTCCTGAATGTCGCGGCGGCGCGCCGGCAGGTTGTTGATGTAGTAGCTCGAAGTGCCGTCGCGCGTCAGCACGCGCTTGACGGCGATTTCGGCATACTGCCCCCACTGCCCGGCGGCGCGGCCGTCGGCGTTGTCGAACACGAGTTCGACGCTGGCGCGGCTACCCGGCTTGCGCGCGGTCGAGCCATTGAAGATCACGTCCTGCATCGACTCGCCGCGCAGCTCGGAAGCGCGCGATTCGCCGAGCACCCAGCGCACGGCGTCGATGATGTTGGACTTGCCGCACCCATTCGGTCCGACCACGCCGACTAGCTGGCCCGGGACCTGGAAATGCGTGGGATCGACGAATGACTTGAAGCCAGCGAGTTTGATCGAGGTCAGACGCACGGCGATTTCGCTGTTTGAAAAGGGAAAATAAAAGGTGGCTCGTGAAGGCCACGCCAGCCGTTCGCCGATGCAGCGAAACGGCCCGCGAACCCCCGCGACACGGGCGCCAACTGCACGCGATGAAGCATGCGCCAGCTAATGAGGGGCAATCATACCATCGCGCGCGAGCGGTTCTTAGCGTCCTTACGGTCCGCACCGAGGTCGGCATCCCGGTCGACATCAGGACCCGCATCCTGATTGGCCGGCTCGGGTGGCAAGGCTTTAGTCCGATGCACCCAACTGGACAATGCCGACGCCAGCACGATGCACGCACCGCCTGCCCATTCGCGCGGGCCCGGCGACTCGCCGGCGAACAGCCACGCGGACAAGGCCGTCACCACGATCTCGAACAGCATGATGATCGAGGCCCGATTGGCCGGCACGCGCGCGAGCCCATACTGCACGAGCATATTGTTCGACGCGAGCAGAAAACCGAGGCCGAGCACTAGTAACGCGGCCGTGCCGAGATGCGCGCCGGTGGGCGGTGCGGGCATTGCCTCGAACAGCGATGCACAGGCGCTGAAGATCGCCGCGCCGCCGAAAATCGTCGCGGTGCGCATTTCAGGCTTCATCTCAGGAAGCACGCGGCTCGTCTTGAGGATCAGGACGTTGCTCATCGCGAAACCCATACCGCCGGCGAGCCCTGCCCATTCAGCGAGGTTGCCGGGCACCGGAAGGCCGAGTTGCGGCGACCACAGCATGGTCATCGCGCCGGCCAGCGACAGCGCCGCGAGACCGGCGCCCGACCAGGTCAGCCGTTCATGCAGGATGAAGTGCGCAAAGAGCGCGGTCCACGCGGGGGTGAGATAGAACAGCAGCAGGACGCGCATCACCTCGCCGTGGATCGAGCCCCAGACGAAACCGAGATTGGTCACGCCGGCCGCCAGCGCGAGCGCCGGCAGCAGCCAGTGCAAGCGCACCGTCCTGAGCGCACGATGGCGGACCAGCAGAACGAACAGGCAACCGGCGGCGCTTGTCAGCGCGCTTGCCGCCGTGCCGGTCACGCCGAGCGCATTCAGCATGCGCAGCGGGTACCAGATCATTCCCCATACCGAGGCGCCCAGCATGATCGCGAGCGTGGGCCACCCTGTGCGAAGCCAGTTGGTCATGATGCAACGCTCCCGCGGCGGTTGCTGCTCCTGCGGGCGATGTTGCTGACTTGACAGACGGCGGGGTTCTTGCGCCCGCTTCGTCCGAATCGTGCGGATGTCTCCATTGCTGCTACATACATTGCTGCTCCTGCTTCTTTTTTGCGCGAACCGTCTGCGGTTCGCGTCGTTCCCGCTGCGTCGCATTGCCTGCGCCGCCTGGCGGGTTGTGCCGCGTCTTACACGCCGGGCGCCGCCGTGAATTTCCCGTGCGCGCCGCCACGCTATAATCATTCGCTCGCCGCCGCTGCCGCCCTTTTCGCGTGTTTCATGCGTTTTACGGTTAGCAAGCGTGCCAGCATTCCTCTGCGCCCATCTTCGATCAGGCTCGATCCGCCCAGTGAACCCGCTACTCGACTCCCTTCAGCCCTATCCGTTCGAAAAGCTGCGTGCGCTTTTCAAGGACGTCACGCCGCCGGCCGGCCTCGCGCACATCAGCTTCGGCATCGGCGAACCGAAACACCCCACGCCGGCGCTGATTCGCGACGCGGTGATCGCCTCGCTCGGCGGCCTGGCAGCTTATCCGGCCACCATCGGTTCGCCGGCACTGCGCGAATCGATCGCGAAATGGGCGACCCAGCGCTACAACCTGCCCCCGGTCGATCCGGCCACCCAGGTGCTGCCGGTGGCGGGCTCGCGCGAGGCGCTTTTTGCGCTCGCCCAAACGGTTATCGACCCCAAGCGCAATGCGAACGGCGAGCCTGCGATCGTACTCTGTCCGAACCCGTTCTACCAAATCTATGAAGGCGCCGCGCTTCTCGCCGGCGCACAGCCGTACTTCGTGAATAGCGACCCGGCGCGCAACTTCGCCTGCGACTATTCGGCGGTCCCGGCCGACATCTGGGCGCGCACGCAGCTGCTGTACGTGTGCTCGCCGGGCAATCCCACGGGCGCCGTGCTCACGCTCGACGACTGGCGCGAGTTGTTCGCGCTGTCGGACCGCTACGGCTTCGTGATCGCCTCGGACGAGTGCTACTCGGAAATCTACTTCGACGAAGCCAATCCGCCGCTCGGCGGCCTGGAGGCGGCCCACAAGCTCGGCCGCGGCTTCGAGCGCCTTGTGATGCTCTCCAGCCTGTCCAAACGCTCGAACGTGCCAGGCATGCGCTCGGGCTTTGTGGCCGGCGACGCGGCGATCCTGAAAGACTTCCTGCTATACCGGACATACCACGGCACGGCCTTGTCGACAGTGTTCCAGAGTGCCAGCATCGCGGCCTGGAATGACGAAACGCACGTGCGCGAAAACCGCGCGAAGTACGTGCAGAAGTTTTCCACCGTGACGCCGATGCTCGCCGAGGTGCTCGACGTACGCCTGCCGGACGCCGCGTTCTACCTGTGGGCGGACGTCTCGCGCACAGGCCTGTCGGACACCGAGTTCGCCCAGCGCCTCTACGCCGACTATAATGTGACGGTTCTGCCGGGCTCGTTCCTCGCGCGCACTGCGCATGGCGTGAACCCCGGCCGCAATTTCGTGCGCATGGCGCTCGTCGCCGATGTCGACGAATGCACGCAGGGCGCACAACGGATCGTCGAATTTTGCCGCGCGCTCGCGGGTTGAGTTTTCGCGAATTTTCATATTCGGCAACCCCGCGCACCGCACTCCCTTCTTCAGACTTCAACTCTTCAGAAAAGCACGCATATGTCGCAACAACTTCAGCAGATCATTGATACCGCCTGGGAAAACCGCGCCGACCTGTCGCCGAAGGCCGCCCCGGCCGACGTGCGCGAAGCCGTCGCCCACGCCATCGAGCAACTGGACCAAGGCGCGCTGCGCGTCGCCGAGAAGAAAGACGGCGACTGGGTCGTCAATCAATGGCTGAAGAAAGCCGTGCTGCTGTCGTTCCGTCTGGAAGACAACGTGGTGCAGCCGGCCGGCGGCTACTCGCAGTTCTACGACAAGGTGCCGTCGAAGTTCGCCAACTACACCGCTGAAGACTTCGCCGCCGGCGGCTTCCGCGTGGTGCCGCCCGCCATCGCGCGCCGCGGCTCGTTCATCGCGAAGAACGTCGTGCTGATGCCGTCGTACACCAACATCGGCGCTTATGTCGATGAAGGCACGATGGTCGACACGTGGGCGACCGTCGGTTCGTGCGCGCAGATCGGCAAGAACGTCCACCTGTCGGGTGGCGTGGGCATCGGCGGCGTGCTGGAGCCGCTGCAGGCCAACCCGGTCATCATCGAAGACAACTGCTTCATCGGCGCGCGTTCGGAAGTGGTGGAAGGCGTGATCGTCGAAGAAAACTCGGTGATCTCGATGGGCGTGTACCTCGGCCAAAGCACCAAGATTTACGACCGCGAAACCGGCGAAGTCACGTACGGCCGCATTCCGGCGGGCTCGGTGGTGGTAGCGGGCAACCTGCCGTCGAAAGACGGCTCGCATAGCCTCTACTGCGCCGTGATCGTCAAGAAGGTCGACGCCAAGACGCGCGCGAAGGTCGGCCTGAACGAGTTGCTGCGAGGCGACTGATGGCACGCGGCACCAAGACCGTCGTCTACGGCATCCCGAACTGCGACACCGTGAAGAAAGCCCGTGTGTGGCTGGAAGAGCACGGCGTCGAGTTCGAGTTCCATGACTTCAAGAAGCACGGCGTGACCGAGCCGCTGGTTCAGGACTGGCTGAAGGACGTGAAGCTCGACGCGTTGCTGAACCGTCGCGGCACGACCTGGCGCGGCCTGTCCGACGACATGAAGGCGGCGGCGGACACGCAGTCGGGCGCGATCGCGTTGATGATCCACAAGCCGTCGGTGATCAAGCGGCCGGTGCTGGTGGTCAACGGAAAGGTCAAGTCGCTCGGTTTTTCCGTGGACGAATACACGGCGCTGTTTGCGTGATCTGATGCGCCCGATCTGCAGCGTGGGACCGGCCGTAACGGTTCAAACGCCGCGATCGAAAGCTCGCATCGGCACGCCGATCGGACGCTGCAAGAAGTAAAACGCGGCCTCGCCGCGTTGCTTAAAAGCTGTTGCCGGCTGCGGTGTCCAACCGCCAGCCGGCATTTTTTCATTTCAAAGTGGCTTGTACTGAATCCATGTCCGGCACCCTCGCCCTTACCGAACAACTGATCGCGCGCGCGTCTGTCACGCCCGACGACCAGCATTGCCAGCGCCTCCTGATCGAACGCCTGTCCGCGCTCGGCTTCGAGCACGAGACGATCGAATCGAACGGCGTGACCAATCTGTGGGCCGTCAAACGCGGCGTCGACGGCACGCGCGGCAAGCTGCTCGCGTTCGCCGGCCACACGGACGTCGTGCCGACCGGCCCGCTCGAACAATGGCACTCGGCGCCGTTCGAGCCGACCCATCGTGACGGCAAGCTCTACGGCCGCGGCGCGGCGGACATGAAGTCGTCGATCGCCGGCTTCGTGGTGGCGAGCGAGGAATTCGTCGCGGCGCACCCGGCGCATCGCGGCTCGATCGCATTCCTGATTACGAGCGACGAAGAAGGCCCCGCCACCGACGGCACCGTCAAGGTCGTCGAAGCGCTGCAGGCGCGCGGCGAGCGCATGGACTACTGCATCGTCGGCGAACCGACCTCGAGCGCGCAGTTCGGCGACATGGTGAAAAATGGCCGGCGTGGTTCCATGTCGGGCAAGCTGATCGTCAAGGGTGTGCAAGGCCATATCGCCTATCCGCATCTGGCGAAAAATCCGGTGCATCTGCTCGCGCCCGCGTTGGCCGAACTGGTCGCCGAACGCTGGGACGACGGCAACGAATACTTCCCGCCCACCACCTGGCAGGTGTCGAACATCCATAGCGGCACCGGCGCGACCAACGTGATTCCCGGCCACGCGGACGTGATGTTCAATTTCCGCTTTTCGACGGCGAGCACGGTGGAAGGCCTGCAGGCTCGCGTCCATGCGATCCTCGACAAACACAATCTCGAATACGACCTGCAATGGACTGTGAGCGGCCTGCCGTTCCTCACGCCGCGCGGCGATCTGTCGAACGCACTGGCTAAAGCGATCAAGGACGAAACTGGCGTGACGACTGAACTGTCGACCACCGGCGGCACCTCGGATGGCCGCTTCATCGCCCGCATCTGCGAGCAGGTGATCGAATTCGGCCCGCTGAACGCCAGCATCCACAAGATCGACGAACATATCGAAGTCGCACACATCGAGCCGCTGAAGAACGTGTATCGCCGCGTGCTCGAACAACTGATCGCCTGACCAAGGAATTTCCGCGATGACGCTCCCGTTTTCCACTGTCCGCGACCTGCTGCGTTTCGCGGTGTCGCGCTTCAACCAGGCCGAGTTGTCGTTCGGCCACGGCTCGGCCAACGCCTACGACGAAGCCGCTTATCTGATATTGCACACGCTGCATCTGCCGCTCGATCTGCTGGAGCCGTTCCTCGACGCGCGTCTCTCGCCGGCCGAGGTCGACGCCGTGCTGAACGTGATCGAGCGCCGCGCGGGCCAACGCGTGCCGGCGGCGTACATCACGCAGGAAGCGTGGATGCACGGCTTTCGCTTCCACGTGGACGAACGCGTGATCGTGCCGCGCTCGTTCATCGGCGAGTTGCTGCAGGACGGTCTGCAGCCGTATGTCGAAGACCCTGAACAGGTCGGCGCCGTGCTCGAACTGTGCACGGGCTCTGGCTGCCTAGCGATCCTCGCCGCGCACGCCTTCCCGAACGCGGATATCGACGCCGTCGATCTCTCCGCCCCTGCTCTCGAAGTCGCCACGCGCAACGTCGCGGACTATCATCTCGACGACCGCATCGCCCTCTTCGAAGGCGACCTGTACGCGCCGCTAGCTGAGCGCCGCTACGACGTGATCATCAGCAATCCGCCGTATGTGAACGCCACTTCCATGCAGGAACTGCCCGCCGAGTACAAGCACGAGCCGGACATGGCTTTGGCAGGCGGCGCGGACGGCATGGACATCGTGCGCCGGATCATCGCTGAAGCGCGCAACTGGCTGACCGAAGACGGCGTGCTGGTGATCGAGATCGGCAACGAGCGCGCGAACGTCGAAGCGGCCTTCGGCGGCCTCGATCTGGTCTGGCTGTCGACAAGTGCCGGCGACGACAACGTGTTCCTGATTCAGGCGGCGGATCTGCCGGTATAACGTTCAATCGCTGAACCGCCGGTCGCTGGACCGCCGGTTGCTGAACCGCCGGACCGCTTTATCGCACGACACGCGCGGCAGACGTTCATTGCCTGCCGCGCGTATCGAAGCGCCTAGCCACACACGCCTGCACCGCCCGCCTCTCGCCTTCTCGCACACCCCGCATTCGCGGAATCCCCTAAGAAGCAGGATCGTCACCCCACCCCAACGCACGTACGTTCGGTAAGATGGGCGCGGTCAGCTGCACGCTGCGCCGTCAGGCCGCAGCGGCAGCGCCCTGCCAACCCTTCGCCCGCCTATGGAATTCGACCTGCTTCACATCGGCACGCTGGTCGCCCTCGCCCATATTCTCGGCGTGGTGGCGGCGTGCCACGCGATTCTGTACACCCGCACATCGCAAGGCGCGATCGCGTGGGCCGTGTCGCTGGTCGCGATGCCGTATCTGACGCTGGTGCCGTATCTGTTCCTCGGCCGCAGCAAATTCCAGGGTTATGCGGACGCTCGCCGCATCGAAAACGAATTGCTGCGCACCCGCGCCCATCCTCAGGCATGGGACACGCTGGCCTCGTCGGCCGGGCTGCCTACCCGGGAACTTGGCGCGAGACTCGTGCATTCGCTCACGCGCCTCGGTGGCATGCCGTTCCTGCCGGGCAATTCCGTGCGTACGCTGGTCAACGGCGCCGCCACGTTCGAGGCGATCTTCGAAGCGATCGAAGGCGCACGCAATTACGTGATCGTGCAGTTCTTCATCGTGCGTGATGACGCGCTCGGCGAGATGCTCAAGGACGCACTGATCGCGAAAGCACAGCAAGGCGTGCGCGTCTATTTCCTCTACGACAGCATCGGCAGTTTTGATCTGCCCCACCGCTACGTGGCGGCGCTGCGGGCAGCCGGTGTGGAGACGCACCCGTTCGCCACCAATCGCCGCTTCGTGAACCGTTTGCAGTTAAATTTCCGCAATCACCGCAAGATCGTCTCGGTGGACGGAGAACGCGCGTTCATCGGCGGACACAACGTGGGGGTCGAATATCTCGGCAGTAAGCCACCCCTGTCGCCATGGCGCGATACGCATATCGAAGTGCGCGGCCCCGCTGTCGCCAGCATCCAGTTCGTGTTCACTGAAGACTGGCACTGGGCGACCCAGCAGTTGCCCGAGTTCGCCATGCCGGCTTTCCAGCCTGCCGACGAAGGCATGCACTGCCTCGTCGTGCCGAGCGGTCCCGCCGACAAACAGGAGACCTGCTCGCTCTTCTTCGTCGAAGCGATCAACGCGGCACGCGAGCGGATCTGGATCACCACGCCTTATCTCATCCCTGACGAAGCCGTATTCGCCGCGTTGCGGCTGGCCGTGCTACGGGGCGTGGATGTGCGCATTCTGATTCCATGCCGCCGCGATCACCGCGTGGTGTTCACCGCCTCGAAACTGTACGCGTACGACTCGCTGCGCGCGGGCATCCGCATCTTCCGCTACCAGCCAGGCTTCCTGCACCAGAAGGTCGTGCTGATCGACAGCGCGGCGGCGGCCATCGGCAGCGCCAATCTCGACAACCGCTCGTTCCGGCTGAACTTCGAGATCATGGTGCTGACCGTAGACCGCGGCTTCGCCAAAGATGTCGAAGCAATGCTGCTCAAAGATTTCGCGGAGTCGCTCGAAATCGACCGCACCGAGTACCGCAACGCAAGCGCGCTGCGGCGCGTGCTGATGCACGTGGCGCGGTTGTTCTCGCCGATCCTGTAGCGCTCCGGCTGCGCCGTGCGTTACAACTGCTTTTCGATGTCCTCGACAATCGCCTCGGGCTTGGTCAACGGCGCATAGCGCTTCACCACGTTGCCGTCGCGGCCGATCAGAAACTTGGTGAAGTTCCATTTGATCGCTTCGAGCCCCAGCAAGCCCGGCGCCTCGCCCGTCAGATAGCGGAACAGCGGATGCGCATTGGCGCCGTTCACATCGATCTTGTCGAACATCGGAAAGGTCACGCCGTAATTCTTTTCGCAGAAGCTGCCGATCTGCGTGGCGTCACCCGGTTCCTGCTTGCCGAACTGGTTGCACGGAAAACCGAGCACCGCGAGGCCGCGCGCAGCGTACGTGTCATAAACCTTTTGCAGACCCGCGTACTGCGGCGTGAACCCGCATTCGCTCGCCGTGTTGACGATCAGCAGAACCTTGCCCTGATAGCGCTCGAGGCTCACTTCCTCGCCGCCAAGCGTACGTGCGGAAAACGAATAAATCGATGTCATGTGCTCTCCCCGTGAAAGCCGTCAGTCTATGCCAAAAGCCGCGCCGGTACAGTCGGCCGAATGGCCGATCCTGGCCGGGCGCCCGGTGACAGCCCCAGCAGTCTAAAATAGCGTTTTTCTTCAGCCGGCCTCTTCGTGATCCGCTTTAACCAGTTCAGCCTCGCGCGCGGCACCAAGCCGCTCTTTGAAAACACCACGTTCACCCTCAATCCCGGCGAGAAGGCCGGCCTGGTGGGGGCGAACGGCGCGGGCAAGTCGACTCTGTTTGCCGTTCTGCTCGGCGAACTGTACGCCGACGGCGGCGATTTCTCGATCCCGCCGAACTGGCAGATCGCCCACGTCGCGCAGGAAACGCCCGCTGCGGACAAAACCGCCCTCGCCTATACGCTCGACGGCGACGCGGCGCTGCGCGCGATCGAAAAATGCATCGCCGAAGCCTCCGCCGCGCATGACGGCGCCGCCGAAGGCGAAGCGCACGCCGCGTTCGCCGACGCCGACGGCTACACCGCGCCCGCCCGCGCAGAGGCGTTGCTGCTAGGCCTCGGCTTCACGCTCGAACAAACGCGTGAGCCGGTCAGCAGCTTTTCGGGCGGCTGGCGCATGCGGCTGAATCTGGCGCAGGCGCTGATGTGCCGCTCCGACCTGCTGCTGCTCGACGAACCGACCAATCACCTGGATCTCGACGCGATCGTCTGGCTCGAAGACTGGCTGCACCGTTATCCGGGCACGCTGATCGTGATCTCGCACGACCGCGAATTTCTCGATTCGGTCTGCGACGTCACGCTGCATCTGGAGCATCAGCAGATCAAGCGTTATGGCGGCAACTACTCGCAGTTCGAAATCCTGCGCGCACAGCAGATCGCCTTGCAGCAAAGCGCGTATGAGAAGCAGCAGCGCACGGTCGAACATCTGCAGAGCTACATCAACCGTTTCAAGGCGCAGGCCACCAAGGCGCGTCAGGCGCAAAGCCGGGTGAAGGCGCTCGAAAAGATGGAGATGATCGCGCCGGCGCATGCGTCCTCGCCGTTCACGTTCGAATTTCGCACGCCCGATTCCGCACCGAATCCGATGATGGTGATGGAGGACGTACGCTGCGGCTATCGCGGTGAAGATGGCGAAATTCCCATCGTCGACCATGTCATGCTGTCGATTCAGAACGGTCAGCGCATCGGCCTGCTCGGCGCGAACGGTCAGGGCAAATCGACGCTGATCAAGACGCTCGCCGGCACGCTCGAAGCGCTCGGTGGCCATGTGCGCGAAGGCAAAGGCCTGCGCATCGGTTACTTCGCGCAGCATCAGCTCGAAACATTGCGTGCCGACGACACGCCGCTGCAGCATCTGGCGCGTCTTGCACCGGATACGCGCGAACAGGAACTGCGCGACTTCCTCGGCAGTTTCAACTTTTCCGGCGAGATGGCGACGGCGAAAATCGCGCCCTTCTCGGGCGGCGAAAAGGCCCGTTTGGCGCTCGCGCTGATCATCTGGCAAAAGCCGAATCTGCTGCTGCTCGACGAGCCGACCAACCACCTGGATCTCGAAACGCGTCACGCGCTGACCATGGCGCTCGCGCAGTTCGAGGGCACGCTGATTCTGGTGTCGCACGACCGGCATCTGCTGCGCGCCACGACCGACGTGTTCATGCTGGTGGCCAAGCATCGTCTGCAGGAATTCGACGGCGATCTCGACGATTACCGCGACTGGCTGCTGCAACATGCCGCCGACCAGCGCTCGGCGCTCAAGGCGGGCACGGCATCGAACGGTGCGGATAGCGCGGACGGCGGCGTCAATCGCAAGGAGCAACGCCGTCTCGAAGCGGAAACGCGTCAGAAGCTCGCGCACCTGAAAAAACCGCTGCAAAGCCGCATCGCCAAGATCGAAAAGGAAATGGACGCGCTCAACGCGGAGAAGGCGAAGCTCGATGCGTTCGTCGTCGATCCGGCCAGTTACGAGCCCGAGCAGAAGAGCAAACTGACGGAGGCGATCCGCCGTCAGGCAGATGTGAACGCGCGCCTCGAAACGCTCGAAGCCGAATGGCTCGAGACTCACGAGGAACTCGAACAAATCGGCTAGCGGCAGGCTGTTCGCGGTCCGCGCCGGTATCGATCGGAGGTAGCCCTTGTCACCCGTGAGCTCGTCTGCGTCCTCATCTGAGTCTTCGACTGAATCGTCATCTGCTTCAGCCGCGCCAGCGGTTGCGTCGTCGTCCACAGCGGCGCCTGCCCCGCTGCAAGGCCTGCGTGTGCTGGACCTGACGCGCCTGCTGCCGGGTCCGGTCGCCGCCTTGCGGCTTGCGGAACTCGGCGCCGATGTGCTCAAGATCGAAGCGCCGGGCGCGGGCGACCCCACCCGCACGATGATGCAATCGTCCGGCGACCGCGTGGCAGGCCGCCCCGGCGCGTTTTACCGGCTGGTGAATCGCGGCAAGCGCGAGACGCGCCTTGACCTCAAATCGGATGCGGGACGCAATGTATTGCGCGCGCTGGCAGCCGAAGCGGACGTATTGATCGAAAGCTTCCGGCCCGGCGTGATGGAGCGCCTCGGCGTCGGCTACGAAACCCTGCGCGCGCTCAATCCGAGGCTGGTGTACTGCGCGATCAGCGGTTATGGCGCCAGCGGTCCGTTCGCCGACCATGCCGGTCACGACCTGAACTACATCGGCTACGCGGGCGTGCTCGATCAGTTGGCGAGCCGCGACGGCGCGCCGATCCTGCCGAATTTCCAGATTGCCGACCTGCTCGGCGGTGCGTTGAGCGCGGTGACGCAGATTCTCGCCGCGCTATGGCACGTGTCGCGCGGCGGCGAAGGCCGCTTCGTCGACGTATCGATGACGCACGCCACCTATGCGCACAACGTCGTCGCGCAAGTGGCGCTCGCCAATGAGGGCACCGCGCCTGCGGCCGGCGCCAGTCTGCTGAATGGCGGCGTGCCCTGCTACAACCTGTACCGGACGCTCGACAATCGCTGGCTCGCCGTCGGCGCGCTCGAACTGAAATTCTGGGAAACGCTGTGCATGGCGCTGGACCGGCCCGAATGGGCGACGCGGCACTGGAGCCTCGGTCAGGCGATCGGCGGCCCGGACGCCGCTGCGCTGACGCAGGAACTGGCTGACCTTATCGGCAAGCGGCCGCTGGAAGAATGGGTATTGCTGCTGGAATCGCTGGACTGCTGCGTCTCGCCGGTGCTAACGCCGGCGGAAGCCGCACAGCATCCGCTGTTCAACCGCGAGGCGTACGCGGCGATGACCGAAGGCCAGAACGGCAACGATGCCGACGACCATGGTCGCCGGAACGGTTAAGCGCTACCAAAGTTAAACGACAATCAGGCTAAGACTTGCCCAGACAGTCCGGGTGCGGACTCTGGGGCGCGCAGCGATTAACTCTCCATCCAGGAGCCGTGCCAAACCTCAGCGCCGCACCGCCGTTTGCCGCGGCAAAACCTGGCGCGGCGTTTTTTCGTCGTCGTACAGCAAATGCTTGCGGCCTTCCACGTGACGGTTGATCGTTGCGCGCACTTCGGCGGCGGTAACATCTTCGGCCACTACCCGGCGCGAAATCTGCCCGGTCGTGTCGATCCACTCGACAATCCGGCAGGCACCACCCCAAGGCTGGCGAATCGGCTCGGAGACGCGGCAGCCGCGCACCTGCATGGGCCGCTCGGCCGCGGTTTCGTATGACTGTTTCAAGGCGCGATCCTTTTTCGGGCATCAGAAGGGATGCAATACCCTGCCAGCTTAGGAAAAAGGAATGTCGGGTAGGTTACAGCCAATATGGAGATATTTACTGGCCATTACGGACGGACAGGCGCCCGCAGGCGCCGGAACCCCGTCTAGTCAAGCGTGCGGACCCGATCGATGGCCTGTTCGATCCGCTCCACCGCAACAACTTGTAAGCCTTCAATCGGCTGTTTCGGTGCATTGGCCTTTGGAATGACCGCAATCGAAAAGCCCAGTTTGGCCGCTTCCTTAAGACGGTCCTGACCGCGCGGCGACGGCCGGATTTCGCCGGCAAGGCCCACTTCGCCAAATACGACCAGCCCCTTGGGCAGCGGCTTGTTGCGCATCGAAGAATGGATCGCGAGCAGCACGGCCAGGTCGGCCGCGGGTTCGGTGATCTTCACGCCGCCCACCGCGTTCAGGAACACGTCCTGGTCGAAACAGGCAATGCCGGCGTGCCGATGCAGCACCGCCAGCAGCATCGCGAGGCGATTCTGTTCCAGCCCGACTGCAAGCCGCCGTGGATTCGGCGCGTTGGCGGAATCCACCAGCGCCTGCACTTCGACCAGCAGCGGGCGCGTGCCTTCCTGCGTCACCAGCACGCAAGACCCCGGAACCGATTGCTCGTGCTGCGACAAAAACAGCGCCGACGGATTGGCGACGCCGCGCAAACCGCGCTCGGTCATCGCGAACACGCCGAGTTCGTTGACCGCGCCAAAGCGGTTCTTGATCGCCCGCACCAGACGGTACGACGAATGCGTGTCTCCCTCGAAGTACAGCACCGTATCGACGATGTGCTCGAGTACGCGCGGCCCGGCAAGCGCACCTTCCTTGGTGACGTGGCCGACCATGATGATCGTGGTGCCCGACTGCTTGGCGATGCGCGTCAATTGCGCCGCGCACTCGCGAACCTGCGCGACCGAACCGGGCGCGGAGGTCAGCGCGTCGGAATAAACGGTTTGAATCGAGTCGATCACCGCGACGTCCGGCCGCTGTTCGGCAATGGTCGCCTGAATTCTCTCGAGCTGGATTTCCGCCAGCAGTTGCAATTCGCTCGCCTTCGAGCCGGGCTCCAGCAACGAAAGCCGTTGTGCACGCAACGCAATCTGCGCGGCCGATTCTTCGCCGCTGATATAAAGCGCGCGTTTGTCCGCGGCGATTTCCGCGAGCGACTGCAACAGCAGTGTCGATTTGCCGATGCCCGGATCGCCGCCGATCAGCACCACGCCGCCCGGCACCAGACCGCCGCCCAGCACACGGTCGAACTCGCTGACGCCGGTCGAAAAGCGCGGCACGTCGGACGCTTCGATATCGGCGAGACGCCGCACCGGCGCACTCTTCGCGAGCGACTGGAAGCGATGCGTGGACGGCGCCTCCGCGACCGATTCCACCAGCGTGTTCCACGCATTGCATGACGGGCACTGCCCGGCCCACTTCGGCGACTGGCCGCCGCATTCACTGCAGATGTACAACGTCTTCTGTTTAGCCACGCGCCCTTGCCTGTGTTGCTGTTCTTTGGATTGATGCGCTCGCCGGGGTCCTCGCTGAGCTGCTCCAGCTCACCGGGGACCTCACTGCGACCGTCTTTGGGGATTGTCTTTGCACCGTCATTGAGACCGCCAGCATGCCTGCACGGCGGCCCACACCCGGCCTGTCAGTGCCGCGCCTTACTCCGCGCGCACCGGCACGCGCGGCGCCACCGCGCACATCAGCTCGTAGCCGATCGTGCCGCACGCCTGCGCGACGTCGTCGATCGGCAGGGACGTGCCCCACAACTCGACGCGCGAGCCGACGTTGGCGGTCGGGATCGGCGTCAGATCGACGGTCAGCATGTCCATCGACACCCGTCCGACGATCCGCGTGCGCACGCCGTCGACGATCACCGGCGTGCCTTCCGGCGCGACCCGCGGATAACCGTCCGCGTAGCCGCAGGCCACGACGCCGATGCGCATCGCCCCGCGCGCCTTGAACGCCGAACCATAGCCGACCGTATGGCCTTCGGCGAGCGTCTGCACGGCGATCAGTTCGGAGGCGAGCGTCATGGCCGGTTGCAGGCCGGTGCCGGCGATCGCCGCCGTCACGCCCGAGGGCGACGCGCCGTACATGATGATGCCTGGGCGGACCCAGTCGAAGTGGGCTTCGGGATGCCACAGCGTGGCCGCCGAGTTCGACAGGCTGCGCGCGCCGGCAATGCCTTGCGCGCCGCGCTCGAACGCTTCCATCTGATGGGCGACGCCGCGTTCGCCGTCGGCATCCGAGAAATGGGTCATCAACGTGATCTGGCCGACGCCCTGGCAGGCGCGCGCACGCTCCCACGCGGCGCGGAATTTCTCCACCGTATAACCGAGGCGGTTCATGCCGGTGTTCATCTTCAGCTGGATATTGACGGGCTTGGACAGGCGCGCCATTTCGAGCATGCGCAGCTGTTCGTCCGAGTGCAGCGCCGTGGTCAGGCTGTAGCGGTCGATCACGTCGATATCGGTCGGACGAAAGAAGCCTTCGAGCAACAGAATCGGGCCGGCCCAGCCCAATTCACGCAACTTCACGGCCTCCTCGAGGTCCAGAAGACCAAAGCCGTCGGTCGCGCGCAAGCCGGGAAAAGCGCGCGCAAGGCCGTGCCCATAGGCGTTTGCCTTGACCACGGCCCAGATCTTGGATTTTGGCGCGTAGCGCCGGGCGACGGCGAGATTATTGGCGAGAGCGGCAGTATGGATCGTGGCTGAGAGGGGGCGCGGCATGGGTAATTTTCGTAAAGACGCTTGCGAATCAGGAGCTTACAGGGCGTTTTCAGTGCTCGGCAGCCCGCTGGGCGGTGCGATCAAGGATTCTGCTAGTCCGAATCCAGCTATTTTCATGATATAAAGCCGTGCGCACAACCCATTTCGAACGGTATAAGCCCGGACGCTTTGCACACGGCCGGGGCGGACAGACCGCAGCGAGGACAGCATCGCATCAGATGAAAAAAGGTTTTTACACCATCATGGCCGCGCAGTTTTTTTCGTCGCTGGCCGACAATGCGCTTCTGATCGCTGCTATAGCACTGCTGAAAGATCTTCACGCCCCGAACTGGATGACGCCGCTGCTCAAGTTGTTCTTTGTGCTGTCGTACGTCGTTCTGGCCGCTTTCGTGGGGGCCTTCGCCGACTCCCGGCCGAAGGGGCACGTGATGTTCGTCACCAATACCATCAAGGTAGTGGGCTGCATCACGATGCTGGTCGGCGCTCATCCGCTGATCGCCTACGGCATTGTGGGTTTCGGCGCGGCGGCGTACTCGCCCGCCAAATACGGCATTCTTACCGAACTGCTGCCGCCTGACCGGCTGGTCGCGGCGAACGGCTGGATCGAAGGCACCACGGTCGGCTCGATCATTCTCGGCACGGTACTCGGCGGCGCGCTTATCAGCCCGCACATTGCCGCGCCGATCCTCAGGCATCACATCCCTACCGTCAACACGCCCGCTGAAGCAGCGATGCTGGTGATCATGGCCATCTACGTGATCGCGGCGCTCTTTAATCTGCGCATTCCCGACACCGGCGCACGCTATCCGAAACAGGAACGCGGCCCGATCAAGCTGGTCACCGATTTCGCCGACTGCTTTCTCGTGCTGTGGCGTGACAAGCTCGGTCAGATCTCGCTCGCCGTCACCACGCTTTTTTGGGGCGCCGGCGCGACGCTGCAATTCATCGTGCTGAAGTGGGCTGAAGTGTCGCTGAACATGTCGCTTTCGGAAGCCGCCATTCTGCAAGCGGTGGTTGCGGTCGGCGTGGCAGTCGGCGCGATTTACGCAGCCTCGCGCGTGCCGTTGAAGAAGTCGCTGACGGTACTTCCGGTCGGCATCATGATGGGCATCGCCGTCATGCTGATGGCCTTCTACACACGTGACCTGTTCCCCACGCATTGGGGCTTGTATTTTGGCCGTGTGCATGTGCCGGGCTATCTGATCGTCGCGTATATCTTCCTGATGATCGTCGGCGGCCTGTCGGGCTTTTTCGTCGTACCGATGAATGCGCTGCTCCAGCATCGTGGCCACGTGCTGCTGTCGGCGGGGCACTCGATCGCCGTGCAGAACTTCAACGAGAATCTCTCGGTGCTCGTCATGCTGTGCCTGTACGCGGTGCTGGTGTGGCTCGATGTGCCGGTTACCGCGGTGATCGTGCTATTCGGCACCTTCGTCTGCGTGATGATGTGGTTCGTGATGCGCCGCCACCAGGCGAATCAGCGCGCGTTCGACTCGGTCGCGCTGATCGGCGAAGTCAAGCACTGACCCGCGGCGCGCACGGCGCTTTGTCGTGCCCGCGCCTTCCCCCTTTCCTCGCTTTGCCATGACTCAACCCATTCCCAATGTGCTGACGATCGCCGGTTCCGATTCCGGCGGCGGCGCCGGCATTCAGGCCGATCTGAAGGCTTTCTCGGCGCTCGGCGCTTACGGCGCGAGCGTGATCACCGCGCTCACCGCGCAGAACACGCGCGGCGTCACGGCGATTCACGCGCCGGAGCCCGCCTTCATTACCGCGCAACTCGACGCGGTGTTCGACGACATCCGAATCGATGCCGTGAAGATCGGCATGCTGGCGAATGCGGGCATCGCGCGTGCGGTCGCCGAGGCGCTGCGGCGGCACAAGCCGACGCACGTCGTGCTCGACACGGTGATGATTTCGAAGAGCAATCACGCGTTGCTGCTGCCGGATGCGGTTGCAGCGGTGCGCGACGAGTTGCTGCCGCTGGCCGATCTGCTGACGCCGAATCTGCCGGAAGCCGCGGCGTTGCTGGGCGTGCAGGCTGCCACTGACGAAGCCGGGATGGTCGAACAAGGCGAAGCGTTGCGTGCGCTTGGCGCGCGGGCGGTGCTGATGAAGGGCGGCCATTTGAGCGCGGCGGACAGTCCCGACTGGCTCATACAGGAAAGCGGCACGCTGCGTTTGGGCGGTCCGCGCGTGCCGGTGAAGAATACGCATGGGACGGGCTGCACGCTGTCGTCGGCGATTGCGGCACTGATTCCGCAGCGCGCCGATCTGGCGAGCGCGGTTGCCGACGCCAAGCTGTATCTGACCGGCGCGTTGCAGGCGAGCGACCGGCTGAACGTCGGCAGTGGCGTCGGGCCGGTGCATCATTTTTATCGGTGGTGGTGAGGGGCTGAGACAGGGGCGCGCATGGCCGTGCCAGGCGATGCCATTGGCCATTCGATTCCGGTGCTAGGTTCTACTATGAGTTTGGCCGGAAGTCAGCGGCCACGCAGCCACTCGCTGAGACAGCCGCACGCCGATGTCACCGACCACACATGCCGCTACTGCTGCGCGTAGATCTGCGCCTGCTCTGGCCAATCGTCGGGCACGATGAAGCCGCGCGAAAGTTCTGCAACCGTACCCACGCCGTCACTGGCGAACGCCGCGACCATCGTTGGTCCATGCTGATGTGATGTTTGGTCAGCAAGCATCTGCTGATCGACGAAAGCGAACCCCGCGGCCTGGGCTTCACCCTCTTTATGCCGTCGCGGCGCAAGCCATTCCAACCGCGGCAGCACGCGCCACATTTGCGCATGCGCCGCGGCAAAGTCTGCCCATTCGCTGCGGGTTACCCACCAGCCTCGTCCATGCGACGGATCGAGCTCCGCAGGATCGGCCGGCGTCTCGCCAGCACGATAGAACAGCCAGCCTTTGATGAACATCTGCGGCGTCCACGGCCCTGCGTGGCCCACAGAGGCGAACTCTTCACGCGCGCTTAACGGCAGTTGATGATTCAGCACATGCGCGAGCTTCAGATCGAAGCGGTCTTTCAGATTCGGTCCGACGTAATCGGCCAGGCGCGCCGCCGGTTGCGTGGTTGACTGCGCGCGGCTTTCGCCCGCATGCAGATAGCACTTCACCGCCAGCTCCCAATGCAGCCGCGCGCCCTGCTGCGTCTGCACGAGAAAATCACATTCGCCGAGCGTGACGCCCGAGCGCCGCAACGGCACGCCGGCCGCGACCAGCCGCGCCGCCGGCCCGTGTTGCAGGAACCATCCGAGCAGCCGTTCGGCGTA
The DNA here is from genome assembly GCF_902859805.1 of Paraburkholderia sediminicola. Lineage (GTDB taxonomy): Bacteria > Pseudomonadota > Gammaproteobacteria > Burkholderiales > Burkholderiaceae > Paraburkholderia > Paraburkholderia sediminicola. The sequence goes on from NZ_CADIKC010000008.1 coordinate 408,882, forward strand.
GCGGCCAAGACGCGTGATACGCGTCGCAGCGAGATCGCGATGCAAGTCGGTCGGATCTGTATCTAACGCGCGTAACCAATCGACCGTTACATCAGCTTCCTGCTGCGTGTCGAAAGGACTGGCAAGCGCGCCCACCGGTGGTTGCGCGCGCAACAAATCGGCGCTCAGCAGCAACCAGGCAAGATCGCGCACTGCCGGGTCGCGCAACGTATCGAGCAACTGCCCAAGGATCGCCGCGGATGTGTCGGGCGCGACGGCGAAGCGCGCCGCCGGCCCGTTCGCGTCCGTCACTTTGCCGCGTTGGCCGGCACGCCGCCCGCCGCGAGCCACGTGTCGCGCGCGAGGCACAGGTCCGCCCAGGCCTTCGCCTTGTCGGGCAGACTGCGCAACAGGTACGCCGGGTGATACGTGACGATGACCGGCACGCCTTCGTATTCATGCACGCGACCACGCAGCGACGAAATGCTCGCTTCCGTCCTGAGCAGACTTTGCGCGGCAAAGCGGCCGAGCGCGACGATCACTTTCGGCTTGACCAGCGCGACCTGGCGTTGCAGGTAAGGCTCGCAACGCGCGACTTCGTCCGGCTCGGGATTGCGGTTGCCCGGCGGGCGGCACTTGATTACGTTGGCGATATAGACGTTGCTGTCGCGTGCGAGCGTCAGCGAAAGCAGCATGTTGTCGAGCAGCTTGCCCGCCTGGCCGACGAACGGCTCGCCCAGGCGATCCTCGTTCTCGCCCGGCGCTTCGCCGATCAGCATCCAGTCGGCGTTGTGATCGCCGACGCCAAATACCGTGTTCGTGCGTTTCTCGCACAGACGGCAGCGTTGGCACGCGGCGACCTGCTGACTCAATGCGTCCCAGTCGAGTGTCTGGATCGAAGAGGGCTCGGGCGCCTCACGGCGCGCTTCAACGGGAGCGTGGGCCGGCTGATCGTCGAACCATGCGAAGTCGTCGTCGGGCGGGCCGCCGAATGCTGGCGGTTCGGGGGTACGAGGCTGCGGCGATGACTGCCGCGCTTCAACCGGCGCCTGCGTGCGGCCTGGCTGCTCCTGCTCTGGCGGCGCAAAGCGCTCACCTTGATCCCGCTCCGGCATGGACCGTGACGAATCGCTTGCACGTGCCGGAGTCTGGCGTTCGAATCGATCGCGCGCTTCGGCAGGTGGCGACGCTTGATCCGCACGAACCGGCGCACGGCGCTCACCCTGCAGTTGCGCCGAATCGGCTTGCCCAGCTTCGCCCGATCGCATCGCGGGCCGCGCAGCGTCCCGGCCATCCTGAGCGAACGTGGACGACGATGCTCCACTCGCCGCCATCCGCGGATCGTCGCGACGCGCTACCTGATCCGCCAACCCGGCACCGCCCTGCTCGGCAGCGGCTTCGACTGCGCTTTCCTGCGCCGCCGACATCCCGCGACGCACCCACAGCGGCGCGAGTCCGAACTCTTCCAGTACCGATTCATGCAGCGCCATCTGCGCCCTCCGTGGCAAACGAGAAACGCATCACGATGGCGTCCTCCCGACTGCGATGCCGCGCCGGATAATAGTTTTTGCGCCGGCCAATCGACGTAAAGCCAAAACGCTCGTAAAGCCGGATCGCCCGATGATTCGACGGCCGCACTTCGAGCAGCAGGCCCTCGAGTTTTTCGGCGCGCGTAATGCGCACCGCTTCACGCAGCAGCGCGAGCCCGGCGCCGGCACCTTGCGCGGCGGGCGTCACGCACAAATTGAGCAGATGCATTTCATCGACCACCGGCATCAGCACGCAATAGCCGATCAGCGAGCCCGTCACGTGACGCATGCAGATGCCGAAATAGCCATTGCGCAGCGAGTCGCCGAAATTGCCGCGGCTCCAGGGGAATTCGTAGGCGATCTTCTCGATGGCCGCGACCTCGTCCAGATCGGCTTCGGTCATCGGTGACATATAACGGTCCGCCAGCAACACCCCGCTCATTGCCGGCCCTCACCTTGATCCGCTTCATGCGCCACCCTGGCAGCCTGTTCGGCCTTGGCGGCTTTTTCGGCAACGCGCTCCGCCGTGGTCTGGGCAACCTTGTCGCGAATGTATTCCGGCGCGGCCTGATCCGCCGGCACGGTGCGGCCGGCGCGAAACGCGCGCAACGCCGCGTGCGCGAGCGGCACAGCATGCGGTAGCGCTTCGCTGTCGACGATTCGCGCAGCCGCGACGGCGGGCAGCCGCGCGCCGAATGCCGCCGCAGCATTGCCCGCCAGAGTGAAAGGGACATCGGGCAAGACGAGCCGCTCCGGCGCATCGAGCGAAGCCGCCTGAAGCGTGCGCCATTCGCCAACGGCCGCGTCCCAGGCGTAGTCGGCCCAATAGATCTCGTCCATCCGGGCGTCGAGCGCAGCAAGCACGCGGGTCGCCGACGGATCGCGCAGCCGTGCGCTTTCCGCGCAGGCCAGCAGCGTGCTGACCGGCACGACCGGCAGGTTCAGGCCGAACGCCAGGCCTTGAGCCACGCCCGTCGCGGTGCGAAGACCCGTGAACGAGCCGGGACCGGAGCCGAAGGCAATGGCGTGGCAGTCCGCCAGTTTCAGGCCGGCTTCGTCGAAAAGTTCGCGAATTGCGGGCAAGAGGCGCGTGCTGGAGACTGCGCCGGTTTGCTCGTGGCGCATCCAGATCCGGGGTTCGGCGTTGCCTTGGTCCGCTGTCTGGCTCGCCGCGCCGCCGATGGCGGACAGGAGCGCTACCGAGCAGAATTCGGTCGAGGTATCGAGAGCAAGAAGCACAGTTTGAGTCATGGACCGTATTGTAATCGGCACGGCGCGTGCAGATGCGGTTTTGGGTGTGCCAGCCGGGCGGGCATGAATGTTTGGAATAAGCCCTCGGCCCCGCCGCCGCATGCAGTTGTTATGATCATCGGCCCAGCCAGAACCAACCCCGCCAGCCGGGCAAAAAACCACCATGACAGACATCAACGCGCAATTCGTCCAGGCCCAGGAAGATGCCAAGCAACTGCCCGAGCGTCCGGGCAACCTTACCCTTCTGCGCCTTTATGCTCTCTACAAGCAGGCCATCGACGGCGACGTCCACGGCGACAAACCCGGCTTCACCGATATCGTCGGCAAGTACAAGTACGATGCGTGGGCCGCGCTCAAAGGCACCGCGCCGGACGCGGCAAAGCAGCAATACGTCGAACTGATCGAAGCCCTCAAGAGCGGCACCGCCGCCTGAATCTGACCCCACCACGAAGTCCGTCGCCGGGCCGGCAGGTCGCGGCGGCTCCGCGGGCGAGTCCCTTACTGTAGTTGACCCAGCGGGCCGGCTCCTCAGGCCCATTCGGGCAGCCAAGCGAAGTTTTCCGCCAGGAAACTTCCTAACAGTGGCGCAGTGCAACAAAACCCTATACAATGCTGCCTGCGCTTCACTGCTTTGCCCGGCTTTCCTCTAGCGGCCTTTGCGGCGCAGCGCCTCGTAGCGTTTAGCTCCAATCCAGTTTAGAACCTGTCCCCTCCTGCCTAGCCCCCTACGGGCGATCATGTCCCAGGCTGGCGGCACGCCGTGTTGGCATGTCGCATCCGATACAGCTTCTAACGAAAAGCTCGCCTTTATTGTCGCGAGCTGCCCCCGTTTTTCGATTTGCTCGCTGCTTCTTTGCTCGCTGAATCCGACGACTTGGGTATGCCGATTGGCGCCGACGTTTTAATTCCCTGTGTATCAAGGATTCTCATGACTTCGAGCAATACCCCCAGCAGCCCGTTGAACGCCATCGCCGATCAAGCTCTCGGTTTCGCCGACGCACCCGCACAAGCCGCAGCTGTTGCTGCCGCTCCGGAAGCTGTCGCCGCAGAAGCCGCAGTGTCGACCGGCCCGTCGTTCGCGTCGCTCGGTCTCTCCGCGGATGTCGTCTCCGCCCTGACCGCCGCTGGCTATCAAAACCCGACTCCGGTTCAGCAACGCGCGATCCCCGCTGGCATCGCCGGCCGCGATCTGATGGTCTCGAGCCCGACCGGTTCGGGCAAGACCGCCGCGTTCATGCTGCCCGCCATCGAACGTTTTTCGCAACTGCAAAAAGCACAAGCCAGCCAGCCGCGTGAACCGCGTCCGGCTGACGGTGCCCGCACGCGCCGTCCGCAACCGGTTGCCCGTCCGACCATGCTGGTTCTGACGCCGACCCGCGAACTCGCGATGCAGGTCACCACCGCCGCTGCCACGTACGGCAAGCACCTCAAACGTCTGCGCACCGTCAGCATTCTGGGCGGCGTCGCTTACGGTCAACAGCTGATGCTGCTGGCGAAGAACCCGGAAATCCTGGTTGCTACGCCGGGCCGTTTGATCGACCACCTGGAACGCGGCCGTATCGATCTGTCGCAACTGCAGATCCTGGTGCTGGACGAAGCCGACCGCATGCTGGACATGGGCTTCATCGAAGACATCGAAACGATCGTTGCCGCTACGCCGGCTTCGCGTCAAACCATGCTGTTCTCGGCTACGCTCGACGGCAAGATCAGCTCGCTGACCGGCCGCCTGCTGAAGGATCCGGAACGGATCGAGATCGTTCAACGCCTCGAACAACGTACCAACATCGCGCAAACCGTCCACTACGTTGACGACCGCGATCACAAGGATCGTCTGCTCGACCATCTGCTGCGTGACGAAGGCCTCGACCAGGCTATCGTCTTCACGGCAACCAAGATGGACGCCGACCAACTGGCTGGCCGTCTGGCCGACGCCGGTTTCGAATCGGCAGCACTCCACGGCGATCTGCCGCAAGGCGCGCGTAACCGCACGATCAAGGCTCTGCGCGAGCGCCGTGTGCGCGTGCTGGTGGCAACGGACGTCGCCGCTCGCGGTATCGACATCCCGGGCATCACGCACGTGTTCAACTACGATCTGCCGAAGTTCGCTGAAGACTACGTGCACCGTATCGGCCGTACCGGCCGTGCTGGCCGCTCGGGTATCGCAGTGAGCCTCGTGCACCACGCTGAACAAGGCGCGCTCAAGCGCATCGAGCGTTTCGTGCGCACGCCGCTGCCGGTCAACGTCGTCGAAGGCTTCGAGCCGCGCAAGTCGGCTCCGTCGGGCGGTGGTCGTCCTGGCTTTGGCGGCCGTGGCCGTCCGGGCGGTGGCAACGGTGGTGGCCGTCGCTTCGGTAGCGGCAGCGGCGCAGGCAAGCCGGCCGGTAACGGTGGCGGTTCGCGCAGCGGTAGCGGCAATGGCGGCGGCTGGGCCGGCAAGTCGGCTGGCGGCGGTTCGCGTGAAGGCGGCTTCGGCGGTGGTTCGCGTGACGGTGGCTACGGCGCACGCCGCAGCGACGGCCCGCGTACGGCGCGTCGCGGCAGCTAAGCAGCGACTTGCCTGGCAGTCGTCAGGCAACGCCCATTTACGCAGCTCGTTTAGCGCGTAAGGCAGCCTAAAAAGACCCGAACGGCCTCGCGCCGTTCGAGAGTCGAAAGAAACCGGTGCTCAGGCACCGGTTTTTTTTCGTCCACATTTTGGACACCGGCGAAATTTCACGATGTGGAAAATTTTTTTGCGTCGTAAAAAATCGTGCTGCACGGCACAACAAGGCCTATTGCAAGATGGAAAAAGACGTTTCTCAATGCGAAACGTACGATTCAAGCCATTGATTTTTAACACAAATAAATATTATAAAAACGCTCCTCGGCAGCTATTGCGCGACGGTCGATTTGCCTAGACTCTTATATAAGACTTCACGAAACGAAACGCCTCAACGGGCCAGGCGCTTCGACGAAGACAACAGTCACCTATCCATTACAGGCAACCAAGGAGCACACCATGTCGCGCGAACAACAAGCCAAGCAACTCCAACAGCAATGGGAAACCGATCCGCGCTGGAAAGGCGTGAAGCGTACGTACACCGCTGAAGACGTGATCCGTCTGCGCGGTTCGCTGCAAGTGGAGCACACGCTTGCCAAGCGCGGCGCGGAAAAGCTGTGGGAAAGCGTCAACAACGAGCCGTTCGTGAACTCGCTCGGCGCGCTGACCGGCAACCAGGCGATGCAACAGGTTAAGGCTGGCCTGAAGGCAATCTATCTGTCGGGCTGGCAAGTGGCAGGCGATGCGAACGTGGCCGGCGAAATGTACCCGGACCAGTCGCTGTACCCGGCGAACTCGGTGCCGCTCGTCGTGAAGCGCATCAACAACACGCTGACGCGCGCTGACCAGATCCAGTGGTCGGAAGGCAAGAATCCGGGCGACGAAGGCTATATCGACTACTTCGCCCCGATCGTGGCCGACGCGGAAGCCGGTTTCGGCGGCGTGCTGAACGCGTTCGAACTGATGAAGGCGATGATCGAAGCAGGCGCCGCAGGCGTCCACTTCGAAGACCAGCTCGCTTCGGTGAAGAAGTGCGGCCACATGGGCGGCAAGGTGCTCGTGCCGACCCGCGAAAACATCGCCAAGCTGACGGCCGCACGTCTGGCCGCTGACGTCTCCGGCACGTCGACCGTGCTGCTGGCTCGCACGGACGCGGAAGCCGCCGACCTGATCACGTCAGACGTGGATGACAACGACAAGCCGTTCCTGACGGGCGAGCGCACGGTGGAAGGTTTCTATCGCACGAAGCCGGGTCTGGAACAGGCAATCTCGCGTGGCCTCGCCTACGCGCCGTACGCCGACATGATCTGGTGCGAAACCGGCAAGCCGGACCTCGAGTTCGCGAAGAAATTCGCCGACGCGATCCACAAGGAATTCCCGGACCAGCTGCTGTCGTACAACTGCTCGCCGTCGTTCAACTGGAAGAAGAACCTGGACGACGCGACCATCGCCAAATTCCAGCGCGAACTCGGCGCAATGGGCTACAAGTTCCAGTTCATCACGCTGGCCGGCTTCCACGCGCTGAACTACTCGATGTTCAACCTGGCGCACGGCTATGCCCGCAACCAGATGACCGCGTTCGTCGAAATGCAGCAGGCTGAATTCGCTGCGGCCGAAAAGGGCTTCACCGCGGTCAAGCACCAGCGCGAAGTCGGCACCGGCTACTTCGACGCCGTGACGCAAACGGTCGAGCGCGATGCATCGACGACCGCGCTGCACGGTTCGACGGAAGACGAACAGTTCTTCGACAAAAAGGTCGCTTAAGGTACTTCGCGGTCTGATCGCGGGAACGGCAAGACAGACGAAAAAGCGGCTCCGTTAGAGAGCCGCTGTCAGGGAGGAGCAGCCATCAGGGCGGAAGCACGCCGGTCTGCCCTGATGGCTGGAATCTGGGAGAGATGGCGGCAATGCAGAGAAAGCCAGCACAACTCATTGTGCGGCGAGCATAGGACGCGCCGGCCTCATCGCCGGCGCGTTTTTTTTGCTATGCCGTTTTTGCCCGCGGCAGGAATCGCGAGCGTGCGTCTCAGCGATACACGATGACCGGGATCTTCGTATGCGTCAGGACCCGCTGTGTCTCGCTGCCGATCAGCAAACTGCCGAGACCGCGCCGCCCGTGCGACGCCATGAAAATCACGTCGCAAGCACCCTGCTCCGCGGCTTCGATGATGCCGAGATACGGCGCCGGATGCACGCTGGTGCGACTGTCGAACGCAACGCCGACACGGCGCGCCGCCAGCTCCACTTCTCGCAGGTGCACGTGCGCCTCACGCTCGCTGCGCTGCAGAAACTCGACCGGTGGCTCGATCACCACGTCAGAAAACGGCGAGTACGGATATTGCGGCAGACACGCGTAGGCGGTAACGCGAGCGCCGACGGCCTGCGCGAGATCGATGGCGCCGTCTATCGCTTTGCGTGACAGGTCTGAACCATCGGTCGGAACCAGGATGTGCCTGAACATGATGCCCTCCGTCGCCGGCTGCGTGCAGCGCGGCGTCAGCGTTCCACGAGGCGCGGCTTGGAAACCGCTTCAATCGATTGTAGGTCGCAGAAACGTGCTCAAGGCTGTCGTGCGGGTCTGTCCGTATATCGAAAACCCGCTGCGCGGGTCCGCATCGAAGTCGTCTGTCGCGGTCGTGCGGGACGGCACAAGGGTTGTTGCGCCGGTCGTCGAACCGCTGGTTCGTCTGACCGCAGCCGCAACTCAGCCGCCCTCGCCCCAGTAATCAGGATGGCCGTACGTATGCTTGAGAAAGTCCAGAAACAGCCGGACCCGCAGCGGCAAATGCCGGCGCTGCGGAAATACCGCATGGATGCCGATCGGCGGCGCGGCAAACTCGTCGAGCACGCTCACCAGCCGGCCAGCCGCGATATCCGTGCCGACCTCCCACCACGAGCGCCATGCGAGCCCGTAGCCCTCGAGGCACCACTCGTGCAGCACGGCGCCGTCCGAGCATTCCATCGTGCCGGACACCTTGATCGAGACGACCTTGTCGCCTTGCTGGAACACCCAACCGCGCTGCTGGTTGGCGCTCGCGCCAAGCGCGAGGCAGTTGTGATGCGCGAGATCGGCCAGCGTATGCGGCGAACCGCGCCGGCTCAGATACGACGGCGAAGCCACGCACACGCGGCGGTTCTCACCGAGCTTGAGCGATACGAGCGACGAATCCGGCAATTCGCCCAGGCGCACGGCGCAGTCGAAGCCCTCGTTGACGAGGTCGACCAGCCGGTCGGACAGGTCGAGCGTAATCGACACATCCGGATGCGCGACGGTAAATGCCGGCACCAATGGCGCGACATGCCGGCGCCCAAACCCGGCCGGCGCCGACAGCCGCAAATGACCGCTCGCCTTCACGCCGCCCGCCGACACGCTGGCCTCGGCGTTCTGCATGTCGTGGATGACGCGCTGGCAATCTTCGAGAAACGCCGAACCCTCGAAGGTCAGCGTGATCTTGCGCGTGGTGCGCACCAGCAATTTGACGCCGAGACGCTCTTCGAGCGCATCGATGCGGCGGCCGATGATCGCGGGCGCCACGCCCTCAGCGAGCGCCGCGGCGGACAGGCTGCCCTTGGCCGCGACGGTAACGAAAGTCTCGATCTGCTTGAAACGATCCATGGGAAGCGGAGCCGCGACGCCTCAAAGGAAGTCCCCCTTGAGGCGTGGTGCGGGAAAGTGGTCGGTGCGCGTCAGATTAGGTGGATGAAAGTAAAAGATCAAGTGATGTTTAGCCTCTTTTTTAGCGTACAGCATCACTAATACAATCCGTCCTGACCTCTGATAGGAGTGCACGGCAATGTCGGCCACAACGACACCTTTCCCCAAAGCAGTGATTTTCGACGCGTACGGCACGCTTTTCGACGTGCATTCGGTGATCGCTGCCGCGGAGCAGATGTTCCCGGGCCACGGCGACGCGCTCTCGCAGTTGTGGCGCCAGAAACAGATCGAATACACGCAACTGCGTACGCTCGCCGATCCGGCCGGTGCGCCTGGTGCACATTACCGGCCGTTCTGGGACATCACGCTCGACGCCTTGCGCTTCGCCGCGAGGAAACTGAATCTCACGCTGGGCCGTGCGGCAGAGAAGCGTCTGATGGACGAATATGCGTGCCTGTCCGCTTTCCCCGACGCCGTGCCCGCGCTGCGCCAGTTGCGCGACGCGCCTGCGCCTGCCGGCGGCAAAACCGGTTCAGGCGCAAGTTCAACACGGCCCGGCCTCGCGATCCTCTCGAACGGCAATCCGCAAATGCTCGACATCGCCGTGAAGAGCGCCGGCATGACGCGCCTGTTCGATCATGTCCTGTCCGTCGACACGGTACGTGCCTACAAACCTTCGCCCGTGGCCTACACGCTCGGCACCCAAGCCTTCAACGCAGAGCCGCGCGAGATCGTCTTCGTGTCGTCGAACGGCTGGGACGTGGCGGGCGCGGGCTGGTTCGGCTTCACAACTTTCTGGCTTAACCGGCAAAACGCACCAGCCGAAGAACTGGGCGTCACGCCGCATGGCGCGGGCGGAGGCATGAATGATCTGCTCGCTTTTCTGAAGTCCCTCGCGTCGCCCGGCCGCAATAGCGGCGCGGGCAGCACCGGCAATCCCGGTGGCAGCCGCGCACGCCACAGCCCTGGCGCGTGACAGCTACCACCCCGATCCCGCGACGCACCTCAACCGCATCTCAACCGCATCTCAACATTTGCACCTTTGCAATCTGACCGACCAAGGAGAAACCGTGGCGAATCCGCTGTCATCGCAATCATCATTGTCGCTGCCTCAGGGCATGGAAATCACGGCTGAGATCAAGCCGGGGTACGAAGCGATCCTCACCCGCGAAGCGCTCGAGCTCGTCGCCGCGCTGCACCGCACGTTTGAACCGCGCCGCCAGCAACTGCTGCAAGCGCGCGTGGAACGCACCAAACGACTCGACGCCGGCGAGCGCCCCGACTTTCTCGCCGAAACGAAAAGCGTGCGCGAAGGCGACTGGAAGATCGCGCCGCTGCCGCAGGATCTGCAATGCCGCCGCGTGGAAATCACCGGACCGGTCGAGCGCAAGATGATCATCAACGCGCTGAATTCGGGCGCGGATTCGTACATGACCGACTTCGAAGATTCGAATGCGCCGAGCTGGGATAACCAGATTACCGGCCACATCAATCTGAAGGACGCGGTGCGCCGCACGATTTCGCTCGAACAGAACGGCAAGTCGTACACGCTGAACGATAAGGTCGCCACGCTGATCGTGCGTCCGCGCGGCTGGCATCTGGACGAAAAGCATGTGACGGTGGACGGCAAACGCGTCTCCGGCGGCATCTTCGATTTCGCGCTCTTCATGGTTCACAACGCGAAGGAACAGGTTGCGCGCGGCACGGCGCCCTACTTCTATCTGCCGAAGATGGAGAGCCATCTGGAAGCTCGCCTGTGGAACGATATCTTCCTCGCCGCTCAGGAAGCCGTCGGCGTGCCGCGCGGTACGATTCGCGCGACCGTGCTGATCGAGACGATCGTCGCCGCGTTCGAGATGGACGAGATTCTGTACGAACTGCGCGAACACAGCTCGGGTCTGAACGCCGGCCGTTGGGACTACATCTTCTCGGCAATCAAGAAGTTCAAGAACGACCGCGATTTCTGTCTCGCCGACCGCTCGCAGATCACGATGACCTCGCCGTTCATGCGTGCGTACGCATTGCTGCTGCTGAAGACCTGCCATCGCCGCAATGCGCCGGCAATCGGCGGCATGAGCGCACTGATCCCGATCAAGAACGATCCGGCAGCGAATGACAAGGCAATGGGTGGTGTGCGCTCGGACAAGGCACGCGATGCCGGCGACGGTTACGACGGCGGCTGGGTCGCGCATCCGGGCCTCGTGCCGATCGCGATGGAAGAATTCGTCAAGGTGCTCGGCGACAAGCCGAATCAGATCGGCAAGCAACGCGACGACGTGCTCGTCACGGCGGCCGACCTGACGGACTTCCGTCCGGAAGCGCCGATCACCGAAGGCGGTTTGCGCAACAACATCAACGTCGGCATTCACTACCTGGGTTCGTGGCTCGCGGGCAATGGCTGCGTGCCGATTCACAACCTGATGGAAGACGCCGCCACCGCGGAGATCTCGCGCTCGCAGGTGTGGCAATGGATTCGCTCGCCGAAGGGCAAGCTCGAAGACGGCCGCAAGGTCACGGCCGAGCTGGTGCGCGAGTTGTCGGCACAGGAACTCGACAAGGTGAAGCAGGCAGTTGGCGGCGATACGAAGCCGTACGATCGCGCTGCACAAATCTTCGAAGAGATGTCGACGTCGGAGCAGTTCACCGACTTCCTGACGCTGCCGCTGTACGAGGAAATTTGAGGCATCTGAACGGCCTCATAGACCAGCCTCATTGACCAGCAATAACGACGTCGTACCAGGCCCGCTTTCACCAGCCACGCAAGATGAAAGAGCGGCCTGGGTCGCAAGGCTGACCGACCGGGCGGCCCGACAGGCGTATGCCTGCCGGGCCGTTTTTTTATGTGCTCGTTGTGCGCCTGTTATGCGCTCGCGATGTGCGCGCCATGCATTGGTTATGCTGCGGCGCGCTCGCCGTGGGCCAGCCAGACAACCTATCAGCGCGTGCTGCGGTACTCGACCCAATCGCCCGACCTGATTTCCGGGAGACCCTTCGCCGCTTGAGGCGCGACCGGATAGAAGCGGCAGTTCACGACGTTACCGTCAACTTTCACCATCACTTCCCGCGCAAGAAATCGGTCTTCGACGCCGGGATACACGGCTTCGATCTCGTCGAGTACCGCAACCAGTTCATCGTCGATTTCGTAGACGTCGCCCGTGACGTCTACGCCCGCTTCGTCGACTACCAGGCCTGGATACAGTCCGAAGTCGAATAGATGGCCGCGCACCGTGGCCGTGCCGAGCAGATTCGGCGCGGCGATCTCGTTGCGCGCCGCAGCCTCTCTCAGGTCGTTCACTTCACCGGCCCGCAACGTGCCGTATACAAAAACGGTCTGCATCGTCGTTTGTTCTCCTTGATGATGAGTTCGGCTTGCTCCAGCTGCTGCCGGAGGTTCAGTTCAGCGGCGAGCTCGCCACCAGCACGCCGTCGATATCCACATAGATCCATTCGCCCGGGCGTACCAGCGCGCCCGGCAATTGCACCGGCACGTCGCGCTCGCCTGTGCCGAGCTTCTTGCCACGCCGTGGGCAGGTCGTCAACGCCGCCACGCCGACATTGACTTCGTTGAGCTCCAGCGCATCGCGCACGCAGCCGTTCAGCACGATGCCCGCCCAGCCATTCTGCTCGGCGATTTGCGCGAGGTTGCCGCCCACGAGGGCACAACGCAGACTGCCGCCGCCGTCGACCACCAGCACCCGGCCGGCACCCTTCTCCTCGAGCGTGGCGCGCACGAGCGCGTTGTCTTCGAACACCTTTAGCGTTATCGCTTCGCCGCTGAAACACTCGGCACGGCTGAAGAGATGAAAGACCGGTTCGAGCACGCGCAGTGTGCCCAGCGCCAGTTGGTCCTCGTGTGCGTCGCACAAGTCGGCGGTTGCAAAACTCATGACCTTCTCCTCGGGATCCGTGCAATCGGGACATTATGCAACGTTGACTCCGACGTAACACCTACAATGAGAGGCTCGCGGTGGTTTTGGGTCTGAGCGTTCGGATTTGAGCGTTTGGGTCCGAGCTTGATGGCTCTGTGCGTGAGTGCTCCCTGCTTGCGGGTTGCGCGCATACACCCACTGCGTTTTTTGCGTTCCATCCATTGGATCGATCTTCAAGATGAATTCGTCCACTGACTCAGTCCTGTCGAGCCAGGTCCACTTCGCCGACATCCCGCCCGAATTCCAGCCGACGCAAACGCATCCGATCCGTGTGCGCTCGCGGCTGATGCCTTCGGGCTGGCGTATCGCGCGACACACGCACGCATGGGCGCAGGTGGCTTATGCATCACGCGGCGTGTTGCGAGTTGCGACAACCGGCACGACATGGATGGTGCCGCCATCTCGCGCAATCTGGGTGCCGCCGCACGTGACACACGAAGTGGTCGCGGTCGAAGATGCGTTTCTGCGCACGCTCTACATCACCGAAAGCACCGTCCCGGCCGGACTGGATACGCCGCGCGTGGTCGAAGTATCGGATCTGCTACGCGAAGTCATTGCCGCGCTCGACACGCCAGGCATTTCGGCGACGCGCGAACAATTGCTAGGCGCGCTTGCACTCGATGAACTGACGCGCTCGGAGCCACTGCCCCTGTCCGTGCCGATGCCCAACGAGAAGCGTTTGCGCGCGTTGTGCGAGGCCGTGATCGCAGACCCGACGCATGGCGAGTCGCTCGAACAATGGGCATCGAGCGTGGGGGCGAGTACGCGCACGATTGCACGGCTGTTTCGTCAGGAGTTGGGCGTGAGTTTTTCGCAATGGCGTCAGCAGGCCATTCTCGCGCGCGCGATTCCGCTGTTGAGCCAGGGACGGCCGCTTTCACATGTGGCGCAAGAGCTGGGCTATCAGAGTCAGAGTGCGTTCTCTGCGATGTTCCGTCGGGCATTCGGCGAAAGTCCACGGGCGTTCATCGAGCGTGGCGCTGAACATCGTGTCGAAAGCGGGGATCGAGGCGATACCGAGGCGGACGAAGAGACCGCACAAAAGTGACGGCTTGAAGCATCACCGGCAGCCACTCGCCGCAGTGCGTCAAACGCGCCGCGCCAGATGACGGATCGCCCCAAGTTGCGCCAGACGCGGCCCCGCCAGCTTGTACCCCTTGCGCTGGTATAGACGCGCGGCAGGATTGTCGACGAACACGCGCAACTGCAACTCACGCAGCCCGCGCTCGCGCGCCCATTGATGCGACATATCGAGCAGATACGTGCCGGCGCCGAGGCGCCGATGCCCTTCGGCAATCTGCACGTCGCGGATATGCAGCGAATCGCCTTCCTGGGTGATGCGCAGCACGCCGATCGGCGTACCGTCCACTTCAAGAATGAAATTCTCCGACTCGCGCCAGCTGCCGAGAAACAGATCGCCACGCCACACCAGATGGTGCCGGCGATAGTAGCCACCCATGTTATTGCGAGTCAGCGCCTCGGCGAACTCGAAATCGTCCATGCTGGCCGGGCGCAGATGAAACGGTGACGGAGCTTCGGTTGGATCGAACATGGTGGAACGACGAAGATGAGTCGGGTCAACGGTAAAACAGGCCGCGCGCGCTGGCAATGGCTGTTTGTCCCGAGCATACCCGGACGATACCCAGGCGGACCGGCTGCGGAAATAAAAAAAGCCCACTTCTTTCGAAGTGGGCTTCTTAAAATCTGGCGGAGCGGACGGGACTCGAACCCGCGACCCCCGGCGTGACAGGCCGGTATTCTAACCAACTGAACTACCGCTCCAGATTTTTGCACCGTGGCTTATGAGACTGGCTCATTTACCACTTGCACCGCTCATCCTGCTAACCGAGCGACGCCGATGTTGCTGGCGTCCCCTAGGGGATTCGAACCCCTGTACTCACCGTGAAAGGGTGATGTCCTAGGCCTCTAGACGAAGGGGACAACGTACTGCTTACACCTTTAATGAAAAAGCCCGTTCAGGTTTGTATGAACGGGCTTTGTCTGGCGGAGTGGACGGGACTCGAACCCGCGACCCCCGGCGTGACAGGCCGGTATTCTAACCAACTGAACTACCACTCCAGTTTGCCTATCATGACTTGCGAGCGTTGGTTTTTTCTCTGCAAGCTGCGCTGCTTTACTACTACCAAGCGACGCTGATGTTTGGCGTCCCCTAGGGGATTCGAACCCCTGTACTCACCGTGAAAGGGTGATGTCCTAGGCCTCTAGACGAAGGGGACATAATCTTTTCAGATCTGTCTTTATCTTGCTGCTAATTCACGCTAACTTCGTTTTCGTCAGCAGCAAAGACCGATATTCTAACTACGTTACAGCTGTTTGTGAAGTCTTTTTTGCTACAAGCTCCAGACTTCGGAACGACTTCACTCTGCTCTGATGGTGGAGGTAAGCGGGATCGAACCGCTGACCTCTTGCATGCCATGCAAGCGCTCTCCCAGCTGAGCTATACCCCCCTTGCAGAACAGAAACGAGATTTTAGAGGCCAATTTGCGCTTTGTAAATACCCTTTGCGCAATTGCATGCGACTTTTTTCGCAAGTCGCATGCAAACCCTCTCAATGCAAACGCGAACGCGCTTAAGCCAACGCTTTTTCGATACGGCCCACGACAACATCGCGCCCAAACAGCATCAGCACGCTGTCGATCGAAGGCGTATGCGTGGTACCTGCCACCAGCAAACGCACTGGCATGGCCAGTTGCGGCATCTTCAGCTTGTGTGCGCCAAGCGTTGCCTTCAAGGTCGCAGCGATCGCTTCCTTGGTCCACTCCACCGTTTTGAGCGAAGCGGCCAGATCGGCAAGCGCCGGACGCACGACATCCGTGACGTGCTGCGCGAGCGCCTCGGCTTCGGGCGCCGGCGTGCGATAGAACATCGCCGCGTTTTCGGCGATTTCCTTCACTGTCGACGCACGGTCCTTCAGCAAGCCCACCACCGCCGTCAGATCGGCGCCCTGCGCAATAGCGGCCTCGTCGATCTCCAATCCAGCGAAGAAAGGCCTGGCGAGCTCGGCAAGGCGCGTGTTGTCCGCTTCCTTGATGTAGTGCGCGTTGAGCCAGTTCAGCTTGTCGTGGTCGTACTGAGCCGGTGACTTGCCCAGATGCTCCAGATCGAACCATTCGACGAATTGTTCACGCGTAAAGATCTCCGCATCGCCATGCGACCAGCCCAGACGCGCCAGATAATTGACCACCGCTTCCGGCAGAAAACCGGCGTCGCGATAACCCATCACGCTCATCGCGCCGTGACGCTTGCTCATCTTTTCGCCCTGCTCGTTCAGCACGGTCGGCAAGTGCGCGTAAACCGGCGGTTCGGCGCCGAGCGCACGCAGAATGTTGATCTGGCGCGGCGTGTTGTTCACGTGATCGTCGCCGCGGATCACGTGCGTGATGCGCATGTCCAGATCGTCCACCACCACGCAGAAGTTGTAGGTCGGGGTGCCGTCCGGGCGCGCGATCACGAGGTCGTCGAGTTCTTCGTTCGAGATCTCGATACGGCCTTTCACGGCGTCGTCCCACGCGACTACACCAGAGAGCGGATTGCGAAAGCGCAGCACGGGCTGCACGCCGGCCGGCGGCTCCGGCAAGACCTTGCCGGGTTCCGGACGCCACGTGCCGTCATAGCGCGGCTTTTCGCCGGCCTCGCGTTGACGTTCACGCAGTGCGTCCAGTTCTTCCGTCGACATGTAGCACGGGTACACGAGCCCTTCGCCTTGCATCTGCTTGAGCACTTCGCGATAACGGTCCATGCGCTGCATCTGGTAGAACGGGCCTTCGTCGATATCGAGGCCAAGCCATTCCATACCTTCGAGAATGGCGTCGACTGCTTCGGTGCTGGAACGCTCGACGTCGGTGTCCTCGATCCGCAGCACGAAGGTCCCTTTCATCTTGCGCGCGAACGCCCACGGATAAAGCGCGGAGCGAATGTTGCCGAGGTGGATGAAGCCGGTGGGACTCGGTGCGAAACGGGTACGGACGGAGGTGGTCATTAGCGGTTACTCGGAAGACAGGCGCCGGCGCCGTGGCGAACATGGCCAGTGAAGCGCGGCAGCGGACCGCGTCCATGCAGCAGAAAGCTGCCTTGCACAGACACGAAGGAAATAAATTCAAGAGCCGAATTATACCTTCCGAACACGCGGTGCCTGCCCTCGTCCGAATGGCCAGTAACAGCACACAAGACGTGCGGGAAGCGCGGCTCGGGAGCCCTGAGCGTTTCCTCTGCAACGTTTCATTACCGGACAGACGCGCGCCCGGAGCTTTGATTTATGATGTGCGCGCGCTGCGGGTAGGGATAGAACCACAGCGCATGGAATCGCCACCGGCCATTCCGTCCGTTTGACTATCCGCCTGATCGCGGCACCGCTTGCGTCGATCGCGCCGATCGCGCCGCCTCTGCCGTAGCTGGAGAACCCGTTGAAACCGTCATCCCCTCGCCTTGCCCGTCGCAACTTCTCATTGGCGGCCGCCTCCGCGGTGCTCGCTGCCTGCACCGCGACCGGCGGCAGCAAGACCGATAGCACGCCGGTCGCCGCCACGCCCACCGTCAACCCGCCACCGCTCGACAAACCGCAGCGGCCGATCCGGGTCGGGCTTGCACTAGGCGGCGGCGCCGCGCGCGGCTTCGCGCACATCGGCGTGATCAAGGCACTCGAGGCGCGCAATATCCAGGTCGACCTCGTGGCCGGCACCAGCGCGGGCTCGGTGGTCGGCGCGCTATACGCGTCGGGGATGAACGGCTTCGCGCTGAACAAACTCGCGCTGACCATGGACGAAGCCTCGATCAGCGACTGGGCGATGCCGTTTCGCACGCGCGGCTTCCTGCAAGGTGTCGCGTTGCAGAACTACCTGAATACGACGCTCAACAACCGTCCGATCGAGAAGATGGCCAAGCCGCTCGGCGTGGTCGCCACCGACCTGAAGACCGGCCAGCCGATCCTGTTCCAGCGCGGCAACACCGGCATTGCGGTGCGCGCGTCATGCAGCGTGCCGTCGATTTTCGAACCCGTGAAGATCGGCGGTCACGAGTATGTGGACGGCGGCCTTGTGAGCCCGGTACCCGCCTCGTTCGCGCGCAAGATGGGCGCGGATTTTGTGATTGCCGTGGATATCTCGCAGCGCCCGGAAAGCGGCCTCACAGCCAGCTCGTTCGACGTGCTGATGCAGACTTTCACGATCATGGGTCAGACGATCAAGGCTTATGAACTCGACAAGTACGCCGACATCGTGATCCGGCCGAATCTGGCCGCAATGAGCGGCAGCGATTTCTCGCAGCGCAATGCCGCGATCCTGGCCGGCGAGGAAGCGGTGGCGAAGATGATGCCCGAGTTGCAACGGAAGATGGCCGCAAGCCGCGCCGCGGTGTAACCCGGCCGGATCGCGCCGGGTTACACCGGCCGGCGCGCGGCAGCTGCAGTCGCTGTCACACAAGCAGCGCCAACCTAACCCGGCGTACCGCGCGGAGGATTTCGTGCCACATCGGCAAGCGCCCAAACGCAAAAAGCCTGCTTCGAACGAAGCAGGCTTTTTTGTCGCACCGAAACCGCCGGTGCGGACCGAATCAGTTACTGATTACCGCCGATTGACGCATTCACGCGCTTGCGCAGATCTTCACCTTCCTGATAGGAGGTCTCGATCCGGCGTGCACCAGTAAAGCGCTTTTCCCAATATCCGCTATCCATATCGTCGACGCGAATCGTGCTGCCCGTGGAAGGCGAATGCACGAACTTGTTGTCGCCGATGTAGATGCCTACGTGCGAGAACGTACGGCGCATCGTATTGAAGAACACCAGATCGCCCGGCTTCAGGTCGCTAACGCGAACCTTCTCGCCAACGCGGCTCATTTCCTCGGCGCGGCGCGGCAGCGCCATACCGAGCGTGTCCTGGAACACGTAGCGAACGAAGCCGCTGCAATCGAGTCCCGAATCGGGCGTATTACCACCCCAACGGTAGCGAACGCCAATCATGTTCAGCGCGCCGACCACCACGTCGCCCGCTTTGCCGGCCATGCCGGACAGGAACGATTTGGCGCCGCCGTCACTGTCAGGAGCGGCCGATTGCGAATTGAGGGGGGACAAAGAATTCGACCCGCTGGGGGTCGAATATGAGGCATTCTGATTAAAACTGCTTACTTCGTCGGCGAACGCGCCGGGAGCTGCTGCCATCAAGACGCCAATGAACATCCCGGCGACGACGCGCGTGCAAGCCTGGGTTAGGTTTCTGTGCTGCATTGGTCGGTATTTTTTGCCTAAAAATCAGTGGGCTACGGAAAAAAGTTTGGTCGATACTAGCCAGTAAGTATTCACGTGTCAAAACAAATAGAAAAATACAATCGAGACACGCACCCAATTGGTGAAAGAGTGCAAAATCAGTGGTCAAGCGCCGCTTTCAGCAGCTTTCGAGTGTAAGGGTGCGCCGGTGTCGCAAAAATCTGCTCAACGTCGCCGCTTTCCACGATCGATCCGTTTTGCATGACCGCGACACGGTGCGCCATCGCCCCGATCACGGCCAGATCGTGACTGATGAAAACGAAGCCGAGGTTGTACTTCTGTTGCAACCCGGCGAGCAGTTTCAGCACCTGCTGCTGGATCGACACGTCGAGCGCGCTGGTCGGTTCGTCGAGAATCAGGATGCGTGGTTCCAGCACCAGAGCCCGCGCAATCGCAATCCGCTGACGCTGGCCGCCGGAGAACTCATGCGGATAGCGGTACAGCACCGTGCGGTCGAGACCGACTTCGCGCAGGACCGACACCACCTTGTCGCGCCGCGCTTCCTGGCCCATTTGCGGCCGATGCAGCGCGA
Organism: Paraburkholderia sediminicola; assembly: GCF_902859805.1. Taxonomy (GTDB): domain Bacteria; phylum Pseudomonadota; class Gammaproteobacteria; order Burkholderiales; family Burkholderiaceae; genus Paraburkholderia; species Paraburkholderia sediminicola. The sequence goes on from NZ_CADIKC010000008.1 coordinate 428,573, forward strand.
GCCCTTCACCGACGATCCGCTCGATGGTTTGCCGCGGCGACAGCGCGCTGAACGGGTCCTGAAAGACAACTTGCATATTCGAGCGTAAGGCGGTCTGCTCGGCGCCACGATAGCTGCCGAGCGCCCTGCCCTGAAACTCGATCTCGCCGTGCACCGTGCGTTGCAGACCGAGCAGGGCCATTGCCAAAGTCGATTTACCCGAACCCGACTCGCCGACGATCCCCAGCGTCTCGCCCTGGCGCACCGACACGTTCGCATCCGCGACCGCACGAAAGTGCCCCGAGCGGAACCAGCCGCTCACGCCCGGCAGCTTCGTTTTGAAGTCGACTGAGACATCGCGCGCTTCGAGCAGTACCGGCGAGATCGGCAGCACAGGCACCACCGTGCGCTGCGGGCGGCTCGCCAGCAGACGCTGCGTGTACGGGTGCTGCGGCGACTCGAACACCTGCTCGACCGACCCGCTTTCCACGAGTACGCCCTGCTCCATCACCGCGATGCGTTGCGCGAAATGGCGCACCAGATTCAGGTCGTGCGTGATCAGCAGCACAGCCATGCCACGTTTCTCGGCCTCATCGCGCTGCAGTTCCAGCAGCAGTTCGACGATCTGCGCGCGGATCGTCACGTCAAGCGCCGTTGTCGGCTCATCGGCCAGCAACAGGCGTGGACGGCACGCGAGCGCCATCGCGATCATCGCGCGCTGCCGCTGCCCGCCCGAGAGCTGATGCGGATAGCTGTTCACACGCTTGCCAGGCTCGGCAATGCCCGTGCGCCCCAGCAACGCCACCGCACGCTTACGCGCCTCGTTTGCCGTGACGCCGTCGTGCACGACGATCGTCTCCGCAATCTGGTCACCGACCGTATAGAGCGGATTGAGGGCCGTCATCGGCTCCTGAAAGATCATCGCGATGTCCGAGCCGCGCATACCGCGCATCTCACGTTCGCTTTTCGCAAGCAGATCCTGGCCATCGAAACGAATCGACCCACTCACCTGCGCGTCGCTCAACAGACGCAGGATCGACAGCGCCGTCACGCTCTTGCCCGAGCCCGATTCGCCGACCAGCGCGACCCGCTCGCCGCGTTGGATGGCGAGCGTCACGTCGTTCACCGCGACGGTGTCGCCGAAGGTCACGTGCAGACGATCGAGTTCCAGCAGCGGCGGCGTAGCCTGTTTTGCGTCGTTCTCTACCATGGCGCTCACTGGTTGCCTCCCGCGCGCATGGCATCGGAAATGCGGGTGTCCAGCGCGTTGCGCAGCGCGTCACCCATAAACGTCAGCAGCAACAGCATCGCAACCAGCACGCCGAACGTGGACAGCGAGATCCACCATGCGTCGAGATTCGCTTTGCCTTGCGCGAGCAGTTCGCCGAGACTCGGTGTCGGCGACGGCACACCGAGGCCGAGAAAGTCGAGGCTAGTGAGCGCGAGAATCGCGCCGCTCATGCGGAACGGCAGAAACGTGATCACGGGCGTCAGACTGTTGGGCAAGACGTGCCGCCACATGATCTGCCAGTTCGAAAGCCCCATCGCCCGCGCTGCACGCACATAGTCCTGGTGACGATTGCGCAGAAACTCCGCGCGGACGTAATCGGATAAACCGATCCAGCCGAACAGCGAGAGCAGCACGATCAGCAGAATGAACCCCGGCTCGAAGATCGACGAGAAAATGATCAACAGGTAAAGCTCCGGCATGGCGCTCCAGATTTCGATCAGGCGCTGCCCGATGATATCGATACGCCCTCCGAAGTAACCCTGCACGGCGCCCGCGGCAATCCCAAGTATGGTGCCGATCAAGGTCAGCACCAGCGCGAATTCCACCGACACGCGAAACCCGTACAGAAGACGCGCGAAGAGATCGCGGCCACGGTCGTCGGTGCCGAACCAGTTATCGCGCGACGGCGGCGCCGGGTTCGGCGCCTTCGAGAAGTAATTCAGCGTGTCGTAGTAGTACCGGTTCGGCGGATACACGGCGAAGTTACCCGGCGTGTCGAAACGATGCTTGATATACGGATCGAGATAATCAGCGGGCGTTGGGAAATCGCCGCCGAAGGTGGTCTCCGCGTAGGTCTTGAACATTGGAAAGTACATCTGCCCTTCGTAGCGCACCACGAGCGGCTTGTCGTTCGACCACAGCGGCCCGGCGAGGCTCGCCGCAAACGCCACAACAAAGATGATCAGACTCCAGTAGCCAAGACGCTGCTGGCGAAAACGCTGCCAGACGCGACGCGCGGGCGTGGGCGACACGAACGCGCGAGCCGGTTCGGTGCGCGCCGACGCATCGGCTGAAAGACGGGCTCGATTCATCAGCGCTCCAGTTGTTCGAATTGGATGCGGGGATCGACCCACACATAGCAGAGATCGGAAATCAGCTTGGTCGCAAGACCGATCAGCGTGAACAGATAGAGCGTGCCGAGCACGACCGGGTAGTCGCGCCGCACCACCGATTCGTACGACAGCAGGCCAAGTCCGTCGAGCGAAAACAGCGTCTCAATCAGCAGGCTGCCGGTGAAGAACGCACCGATGAATGCCGCCGGGAAGCCGACGATCAACGGGAGCAGCGCGTTACGAAACACGTGTTTCCATAGCACGCGCTTTTCGGACAAACCTTTGGCACGCGCGGTCAGCACGTATTGCTTGCGGATTTCGTCGAGGAAGGCGTTTTTCGTCAGCATCGTGACGACGGCGAAACTGCCCACCACGGAGGCCGTAATCGGCAACGTGATGTGCCACAAGTAGTCGACGATCTTGCCGAAGAAGCTCAACTGCGCCCAGTTATCCGAGTAGAGATTGCGCAGAGGAAACAGCTGCAGGAAACTGCCGCCGCCGAACAACACCAGCAACAACACGCCCAATACAAAGCCCGGAATCGCATAGCCGACCAGCACGACGAGGCTCGTCGCGATATCGAAGCGTGAACCGTTGCGCACCGCTTTGGCGATGCCCAACGGCACCGATATCAGATACGTCAGAAAGAACGTCCATAAGCCGATGCTGATCGACACCGGCAACTTCGAAACGATCAGCGACCACACGCTCTGGTGGCGGAAATAGCTCTGACCAAGGTCGAACGTCGAGAAGCGTTTGAGCATCAGGACGTAACGTTCGAGAGGCGGTTTGTCGAAGCCGTACAGCACTTTCAGTTGCGCGATCTGCTGCGCGTCGACGCCGGTATGCGAGCGCAGGCCGAACGGCGCGCCATTCTCCGCGCCTTTGCGCAGCTCGTGCTGCATCTGCTCGACCGGTCCGCCCGGAACAAACTGGATCACGACGAAGGTCAGCGTCAGCACGCCGAGCAAGGTCGGGATCATCAACAGCAGGCGTTTAAGGATGTAGCTCCACATGGCGTCGTTTCCGGTGCGAAGGCGGTGAATGAATGGACGCGTTTAGTGCGACGGTGCTTGAGTCGGTTGCGGCTGTTGCGGCTGCCCATACCACCACATCGACGTGATCCAGCCTTCCGCGCCATAGTACAGAGGCAGCGTCTTCGGCCACGCGAGACCGCGCTTGAACGCTACCCGGTGCGAAGCGCTGTACCACTGCGGAATCACATAGTAGCCATGCATCAGCACGCGGTCGAGCGCGTGCGTCGCGTCGATCAGCTGCTCGCGCGTCTGCGCATGCACGAGCGCGCTCAGGATCGCATCGACGGCCGGCGACTTTATCCCGATCACATTGTCCGAACCGGTGGTATCCGCAGCCTTGCTACCAAAACGGTCGATCTGCTCCGAACCGGGAACCTGCACATCCGCCATACGGATCGTTGTCGCGTCGAAATCGAATGCATCGAGCCGCTTCTGATAGACCGCGAAGTCGGACGCTCGAAACCTCGCGGTGATGCCGAGCTTCTGCAGATTGCGGATGAGGGTCGCGACGATCGGCTCAAACTGCGCGGACGAGCCAGAATCGTCGAGTATCTCGAACTCGAACGGCTCTCCTTTGGCGTTACGCAACGCGTTGTCGCGATAGGTCCACCCTGCCTGCTGCAACAACGCGCGCGCTTGCAGCAGATTGGCGCGCAGCGAGCCTGGCGGATCGGTGTCAGGCTGCTTCGGCGGCAGGCCGAACACAGCCGGATCAAGTTTGGCCCTCCACGGGTCGAGCAGCGCCAACTCGCCAGGCGTTGGCATCCCCTTCGCCTGCAATTCAGTATTGGCGAAGAAACTGTCGATGCGCGTGTACTGATTAAAGAACAGTTGCCGGTTCAGCCACTGAAAGTCGAGCGCGAGATCGAGCGCCTTGCGCACCCGCACGTCCTGAAACAATGGCCGCCGTGTGTTGAGCACGAAGCCCTGCATGCCTGTGCCGTTATGTTGCGGGAATTCGCGTTTTATCAGTTCGCCGCTATCGAACTTTTTGCCGACGTCGCGCCGCACCCAATTGCGCGCGACATACTCGACCAGTACGTCGTACTCGCCCGCCTTGAACGCCTCGAGCCGCGCGGTGTTATCCGAATACAGCTTGTAGACGATCCGATCGAAATTGTTCATGCCGACCCGTACCGGCAACGTCGCGCCCCAATAGTTCGGATCACGTCGGTAGGCAATCGTGCGACCGTTCTCGTACTGATCGATCAGATAAGGTCCGCTTGCGATCGGCTTCTCGAACGCCAATTGATCGAACGCGATCCGGCTGCCGTCCGGCTTCATCCCCCACTTGCGCGAGAACACCGGCATGCTGCCCGCCAACAACGGCAACTCGCGATTGCGTTGATGAAACTCGAAGCGGATCGTATGCGGATCAACAACTACCGCTCGTGTGATCTCGCCAAAAATCGACGCGAATTGCGGTGCGGCCTGCGGGCTCTTCAGCGTGTCCAGCGAAAACTTGACGTCGTCCGCCGTCACCGGATCGCCATTCGAAAAGCGCGCGCGCCGGTTGATGTGAAAAGTGGTCGACAGGCCGTCGGGCGCAATCCTGATGTCGTCCGCGAGCAGGCCATAGGCGGACGCCACTTCGTCGCTGCTGCCGATCGTCAGGCTCTCGAACATCAGATCGAGGCCCGGTGCGGGGTTACCGCGCAGCGTGAACGGATTGAATTTATCGAAGCTGGTAAGCCGGTTCGGATTGGCCAGCACCAGCGTGCCCCCCTTCGGCGCATCAGGGTTGACGTAATCGAAGTGCTTGAAATCCGCTGGATATTTCGGCTCGCCGTATTGCGCGATCGCGTAGACCGCCTGAGCCTCGGGCGCCGCGAGCAAACCGGCCAGGAGCGACATGCCGCACAGCGCAACAGCGCACGCAGAGTGCCCCGAGCGGGAGGAGCGCGGCACAACCGGTAGACCGACACGCGATAGCCTGTGAATCACGCTGCACCAAAGTGCACGAGGCGATTGAACCCATCGCGAGCCAGTTGTCATAGGGGCCTTGTTGGTCAGTAGGCAATTGCGGTGTGAGGGAATTCTACCCAATAAACCTGCGCAATCCGCACATCTCATCGGCAGGACCTTCAAGCGCGTGGTGCGCAAACCTCATTGGAAGAATTCGTGGGCGTCCTCGCTGGCAAACGCCTCCTGCTGACCGGCTTGCTTTGCTGAGTCGGCGCTTTCGACTCAACCCGCAGGTTTCGCGAGCACAATAAAAAACCGCCCTTTCGGGGGCGGTTTTTCAACGCGTCAACTACGTCAACTGTGGCTTTTTGATGACTTAGTGCCAGCCACGATGATTGTCGTAGTGGTCACGGCCGTAATCGTAGCGGCCCGGGGGATGACGGCGATACCAGTCGTCACGCGCCCAGTAGCGACGGCCGTCCCAGTAGCGGTCGCCGTGCCAGCCGATCACGATCGCCGGGCCGCCGTAATACACGGGGGCCGGCTGATAGACGACGGGCGGCGGCGGGGGCGGCGGCGGTGCGTAGACCGGAGCCGGCGCCACGTAGACCGGCGCGGGAATGCCGATGTTGACACCAATGTTGAGCCCGCCGGCCATTGCAGCACCCGACGCAGCCAACCCGAGAACCCCGATCAGAAGTGGAACAAGACGTGCGGACTTCATTGATCACCCTTTTGAAGAATGTGTGTTGTTGGCCGAAATATAGCGCAAGGCAGCCGTCCGCGTATTTCAACTTTGTAATAACTGATGCACAACATCGCACGGGTGGCCGCCTCGTTACGTCTCGTTACATTGGACAAAGGTTTGGTGAAAAAGTGGTGGCGGCGTAATCGAGCCACCTTGTTGTTCGTCGCCCTTCCGTCGGCAAGTTGCCCTTCTTTCACCGCCCTCGCCGCTGCGGGGCAATTCTGGGCGCCGCTTTCGCACGCGCCGGGCAATCCGGTCGCCAGCTTCACGATCCGCCTTGTGGCCGAGACAATGACGGCGCACCAAAATCAGTAGGATGTCGAAGCATTCTTACGGCACGCAGCGTGCCGGATCTGGCTTCAAAGCTCACCTCTTCCATCCGCCTCAATCGCCCCCGCCTTTCCGCACGTTCGCGCCGCCCCTCCCCAGGCAATTCATATCGGATCGAGAGATAACGTGGTGTTGCGAAGCGTCGCCTCTCGCCTCGACAACCTCTCCGCCACGAGAGCCGCAGCCCAACCACGCTCATTCGCAAAGGCCACCAAAACGAACATTGAAATGTTCGAAAGAACATTTAGATAGAATTCCGACGTCACCGGTCGTCCGACCTCACCACCCTTGAAGTCAGCCAAAAAAGGCCTTATTCAATAGATATTTCAAGAAAGTCAACCACTTAACACATGGTTTTCCCTAGTACCCGACGTCGCTGCCAGTGATACGATGACTGACACTAAACGCAGATAAATGTTCGAATTCGCGCATGCCTGCCGTCCAGCGGCCAGTCAGCGAACACATTGGGTACGGAGACAGATTTTGAAAACAATCATTGGTTTGCGCTGGTGGATCATCGCGCTCGTGTGTGCCGGGACGATCGTCAACTATCTGTCGCGCAACGCCCTCGGTGTGATGGCGCCTCAGTTGACGCAGCTGTTGCACATGAGCACCAAGCAGTACTCGTACGTAGTCGGTGCGTTCCAGGTCGGCTATACGATCATGCAGCCGGTGTGCGGCCTGATCATCGACCTGATCGGCCTGAGGCTCGGCTTTGCGCTGTTCGCCTGCCTCTGGTCGCTAACCGGCGTGCTGCACGGTTTCGCGACCGGCTGGCTATCGCTCGCGGCCTTGCGCGGACTCATGGGGTTGACGGAGGCCGTCGCCATTCCGGCAGGCATGAAGGTGGTCGCCGAATGGTTTCCCAATCGCGAGAAATCCGTGGCGGTGGGCTACTTCAATGCGGGCACCTCGCTCGGTTCGCTGCTCGCCCCGCCGCTCGTCGTCTTCCTGTCGCTGAGATATGGCTGGCAAAGCGCGTTTGCAGTGACCGGTGCGCTCGGCTTCGTGTGGGCTGCCGCCTGGTATGTGCTGTATCGCTCGCCGGCCGATCACGCGCGCATCAGCGCGGCCGAGCGCGAGACGATCGTCAGCGGACAAACGCCGGGCGCGCCGCAACGGCGCAGCATCCGCGAAGTCCTCCGCACGCGCCGCTTCTGGGCGATCGCACAAGCGCGCTTCTTCGCGGAACCGGCGTGGCAAACGTTCAGCTTCTGGATTCCCCTTTACCTCGCGACGCAACGCCACATGGATCTGAAGCAGATCGCGCTGTTTGCGTGGCTGCCGTTTCTTGCCGCCGACCTCGGCGGTCTGTTCGGCGGCTACCTGTCGCCGTTCCTGATGAAGCATTTGCGCATCCCGCTGATCGGCTCGCGCATCGCAGGTGTCGTGCTCGGCGCCTTCATGATGATCGGACCAGCCTGCATCGGCCTCGTCGCCTCGCCCTATCAGGCAATCGCGCTCTTCTGCGTGGGCGGCTTTGCTCATCAGATGATCTCGGCGCTCGTCAACACCTTGGCAGCCGACGTCTTCGACCCCAGCGAAGTCGGCACCGTCGCCGGATTTGCAGGAATGTCCGCGTGGATCGGCGGCCTGGGCTTTTCGCTGCTGGTCGGCGCGCTCGCCGATACGATCGGCTACACGCCGCTCTTCGGCGCCCTCGGCGCGTTCGATCTCATCGGCGCCACGCTGCTGATCATTCTGATGCGCGGCGTCAAACGCGACGTGCGTCCGCACCAAGTCGACAACAACGCCAGCCCTGCTGCGTGATCTCACTCGAAGACCCATCATGCGTTCACTGACGAATCTGAAGCACCCGCCGCGTTTTTCGCTGTCGTCCCATACCGGCAGCCACATCGTTCTCGCCGCGCAGGACAACTGCCGGATCGAACTGTTCGTTCTCGCCGACGACATCATCCGCGTACTCGTGCTGCCGGACGGCGAAACGCACGGACCCCGGACCTGGTCGCTCGCGCCGGGCGCTGACGACGTTGCGCTCGAAGGCCGCGATCGCCGTGACATGAGCGGATTCACCCCGCCGCCGTTCGCGCTTTCAAGCGACGCCGGGCACGTTGTGATCGAAACGGCGCGCATCCGTTTAACGGTCACGCTGGAAGGCGGATTCTGTGCGTGGGACATCCTGCACGATTCGACGTGGCATCGCGTGATGAGCGATCGGAAGACGCAGGCGTATAACTTCGGCTGGTGGGGCGAGCGCGTGTACCACTACATCGAGCGCCGCCAGGACGAAATGTACGTGGGCCTGGGCGAGCGCGCCGGTTCGCTGGATCGCGCGGACCAGTCGTATGAAATGCGCAATATCGACGCGATGGGTTATAGCGCACGCACGACCGATCCGCTCTACAAGCACATCCCCTTCTACGTGACGTGGCAGCCAGAAAGCGCCACAGGATTCGGCCTGTTCTACGACACGCTCGCCGACTGCCGCTTCGATATGGGCCGCGAGCTCGACAACTATCACGGCCACTACCGGCACTTTGTCGCCGAGCATGGCGATCTCGACTATTACTTCATCGCATCGGCGGGCACGCCCTTGCATGCGGTGCGCCGCTTTACGTGGCTGACCGGGCGTCCGGCCTGGATGCCGAAATGGGGACTCGGCTACTCCGGTTCGACGATGAGCTATACCGACGCACCCGACGCGCAGCAGCGCATGGGCGAATTCATCGAACGATGCAGCGAGCACGACGTGCTGTGCGATTCGTTCCATCTGTCGTCGGGCTATACCTCGATCGGTCCGAAGCGCTACGTGTTCAACTGGAACCACGAGAAGTTTCCGGACATCGACGGCTTCGTGCGAGGTTATCTCGAGCACGGCGTGCGTCTGTGCGCGAACATCAAGCCGTGCCTGTTGCAGGACCATCCGGCCTTCGACGAAGTGGCGCGCGCCGGCCTGCTGATCGCGTCGAGTGACGGCGACCCGGCGTGGGTGCAGTTCTGGGACGAAGTCGGCGCCTATCTGGACTTCACGAATCCCGCCACCATCGACTGGTGGAAAGCGCGCGTGAAAGACAGCCTGTTGCAACACGGTATCGCCGCGACCTGGAACGACAACAACGAATTCGAAATCTGGTCGCCCGACGCAATTGCCCAGGGCTTCGGCCAACCGTATCCCGCGCGCGAGGCGAAGGTGCTGCAAACGCAATTGATGATGCGATCGTCGCACGACGCACAGCGCGAATACGCGCCGGACCGCCGGCCATTCCTCGTGTCCCGCTCAGGCGGCGTCGGCATGCAACGCTATGTGCAAACCTGGTCCGGCGACAACTACACCTCGTGGGAAACGCTGCGTTTCAATCTGAAGATGGGCCTCGGGCTCGCCATGTCCGGCGTGTCGAACAGCGGCCACGATATCGGCGGATTCTCGGGTCCGGCGCCCGGTCCGGAGTTGTTCGTCCGTTGGGTCGCCTTCGGCATCTTCCTGCCGCGTTTCAGCATTCATTCCTGGAATGACGACGGCACGGTCAACGAGCCGTGGATGCATCCCGAAGTCACGCAGCAGGTGGCGGATCTGATCAAACTGCGTTACCGGCTGATTCCCTACCTGTACGAGTTGCTATGGCAATCGCACAGCGCGTACGAGCCGGTACTGCGCCCCATGTTCGCGGAGTTTCCGCACGATCCACGTTGCCTCGCGGATGGCGACGACATGATGCTGGGTTCGTCGATGCTGGTTGCACCGGTGGTCGAGGCGGGCCAGTCGACACGCGACGTCTATCTGCCTGCCGGCACACGCTGGGCGTCGTACTGGAGCGGCGAGGTGTTCGAAGGCGGTCAGACGGTAACGCTGCCGGCCCCCTTCGAGCAGCCGGTGACCTTGCTGCGTGAAGGCAGCGTAATTCCGCTAAACATTGCCGAACAACATTTCGGCCGTCCCGCCGACGAACGTGCGTTCATCGCCGTGCCGCACCCCGGTGCAGGCATCGCTCGCGGCGGCTGCGTCGAAGACGATGGCGAAAGCGAAGCCTGGCGCACAGGCGCGCAAGGCCGCTGGCACGTCACGATTACAGGCGATGCGAGCACGCTGCGCATTTCGATTACACGGGAAGGCTGGGTCCAGCAACCGCAGCAGGAAGTTCAACTGTTCGTGCCGGCAAGCGAAGTACGCACGGCCATCTGCATCGACGGCGCGCTGGTGACCGATCACATCGCCGACGGCTGGCGATGCCTGACGATTGCCATCGCCCACTAACACAGCATGCATCACCGACCTGAAGACCAACGATTCCCTATCCAATCCGGAGACCCGCTAGCCATGAACTCATTGAAGCGCGCGCGTACACGCGTACTCGTCCTCTCGTGCCTGCCATTTGCAGGCGTCGTGCTGTCAAGCGGCGCGTCGGCGCAAAGCAGCGTGACGCTGTACGGCGTCGTCGACAACGCGTTCACCTATGTCAGCAACCAGAAGGGACACTCCAACTTCTACATGAGCCAGGGCAACCTGCAGGCGAGCAAGTTCGGCCTGCTCGGTGCTGAAGACATCGGCGGCGGCACGAAGGTGATTTTCAGGCTTGAAAGCGGCTTTAACTCGCTGACCGGCGCACAAAGTAGCGCAGGCTTCATTTTCAATCGGCAAGCGTACGTCGGGCTCAACAACGACCGATACGGAACGGTGACACTCGGCCGCCAGTACACGCCCTACTTCCAGATGGTCGGCGCACTCGGGCCGACAGGCGTATTGACAGGCGCGACCGGTGCGCATCCGGGCGACCTCGACGCACTCGACACCACGCTGCGCCTCAACAATTCGGTTACCTATCTTTCGCCGAACCTCGCCGGTTTGCAATTCAGCGCGCAGTACGGCCTGGGCGGCGTACCGGGGAGCGTCGCCAACGGCAGCCAGTTCAGCGCGGCGGCTCGCTACGACTACCAGCCATTTGCGATCGCGGTGGGCTACCTGAAACTGAAAGACATCGCGACGAGCCAGGCGCTCGGCAGCTACGCAGTCAACTCGCCGGTGAACAGCGGCTATGCGACAGCACGCAGCGCGCAGTTGTTCGCCGCGGCGGCGCGCTACACCCATCAGGACCTGATGGTCGGTGTGAATTATTCGAACGTGCAATACGCACCGGGCAACAGCTCGTTCTTCACCGGCGAAGGCGTATTCAATACCTACGGCGTGATTTCCACGTACCGGATCACACCGGCCGTGACGGTCGGCGCGGGCTACAGCTACACGCAGGCGAGCAAAGCGAATGGCATCAGCGATCCAGCGCGCTATCAGCAGGTCTCGCTCGAGCAGACGTACAACCTCTCTGCCCGCACGACGCTATACGCACTGGAAGCGTATCAGCATGCGCGCGGCAAGACCCTGGTCGCATCGGGCAGCACGGGCACGAGTATCACTGACGCAGTGGCTGTGGTGGGCGACTCGCAGAATACGACGCCGTCGTCGGGTCCGTCGCAATTCGTCGGCATGGTGGGGTTGCGGCACGCGTTCTGAGCGGTGAAGAAAGCCTGCGCAACACGCCGCAGGCTTTCCAACACCGATGTCATGCCGCGCGCGGCGCCGCTTTCAACAGTGACCACAGCAGATAAGGTCCGCCGATCAGCGCGGCCATCAAACCCGCCGGCATCTCGTTGGGAAACAGCAGCAGGTTGCCGCACCACTGTGCGAGCACCATCAGCACTACGCCTATCGCTGCCGAGGCCAGCAGTTGTTCCCGCGCGCGGCACACCCCCAAAGATCGCGCGATATGCGGCGCCATCAAACCGACGAACGACAACGGTCCGACGATCAACGTCGAGGTAGCCGTGAGCAGCGCGGTCAGCAAGAGCACGGCAAGACGCGCAATGTCGACACGCACGCCAAGCGAGCGGCTCGTGCCTTCGCCGAGCGACAGCAGTTCCAGCCAGCGGGCCAGCAAGGGCGCAGCACCCAGACCCACCAGCGCGACCACGACCGCAACGGCTGCCGCTAACGGCTGCACGTAATAGGTCGAGCCGACGACAAAGTTCAGCAGGAGCGCAGCGCGAGCGTCGCCGCTTGCCGTCACCGTTCCGCTGACTGCCTGAAATAGCGCGCCGATGGCAACGCCGATCAACAGCAATCGCTCCGGCGCGTACATGGCGCGACGTCCGACCCACAGCAAAAATAGCAGCGTGACGATCGAGCCAGTGAGACACGACGCGAACAGCTCGAGCGGCCCTGGCGCGGCAAACAGGAACACGGCGGCAACGATGCCGAGCGCCCCACCCGAGCTCACACCGATCAGGTCGGGACTCGCAATCGGATTGCCGGTCATGCGCTGCACCAGCGTTCCCGCAAGACCAAGCATTACACCCGCAGCAATCGCGGCGGCCGTATGCGGCACGCGCCAGAATGCGAGTGCCTCCAATTGGGCGACGCTGACGATCCGCCAGCCGTCGAGCCCGCGCCCGATCACCATCGACAGCACGACAGCGAGCGCGGCGAGCAAGCCCAATCCCGCGATCAATCGCAGCGGCCGCTTGTGTCTGATCAGTGCGACGCTGTCACGCACGTCCGACCTCAAATCGGGGCGCGACTTGAGTTGCCGCAGCAGCCACAACAGCATCGGTGCGCCGATTAGCGACGTGACGGCGCCCGTCGGAATGAGTTGTGATCCAAATACGCCGCTGATGGCCACGGCCTGAACCATCGCGTCTGTCAGCCACAGCAGTGCGGCGCCGAGCACAGGCGCCCAGAACAGACGCTGCTGGAAGCGCCGCGCGCCGGCGAGCCGTGCCAGTGTCGGCGCGGCGAGGCCGATGAAACCGATCACGCCGACCGCGCTGACGACACACGCCGTCAACGCAACCGCGAGACCCAGCGCCGCGAAACGCGTGCGCATCAACGAGACGCCCAGGCCACGCGCCGTGCTTTCGCCGGCTTCGAAAAGGCTCAGCGGACGGCGCAGCAGGAAAACCGCCGCACCCGCGGCCACTAATCGCGCGAACAGCGCGGCGCTAGCGTGCCAGCCTTGCTGGTCCAGTGCGCCGCCGCCCCAGATCATGAGTCCCGCCAACAACTGGAAGTGCGAGATCGCGAGCGCAAGCGTCAACGAGCCGCAATAGAAACTGACGATCATGCCGGACAGGATCACCGCCAGCGACGCGAGTCGTTGCCGCCATGCCAGGGCGAACACCAGCAACATCGCCAGCGCCGCGCCTATGAGCGCGATGAGCTCGCGCTGTGCGGCGATCCATGCCGGCGCCCAGAGCGTCGCGATCGTGAGCGCCAGATAGGCGCCGGGAAAGATACCGAGCGTCATGGGCTCGGCAAGCGGATTGCGCAGCACCTGTTGCGCAATCGCACCCGCGAGCGCAAGCGCGGCGCCGCAGATCAAGGTCATCGCGATGCGCGGCAACGCGCTGTCGTGCACGATCAGTTGACGAAGGTTGCCGGGTTCGGGTGCCATGATCGCGGACCAGAGGCTGGCGCCGGCAAGCTGCGTTCGCAGGACCCAGAGCGTCAGCGCGATGGCCGCGAGGACGACGAGCGCGGTCACCGGCAGGAGAATGCTGCGCGGCGCCGCAAGCGACGGCTGGCCGATTCGCGTATCCAGCGCATCGGGGCGGCCATTTTGCTGGCCTGAGGGAGGCACGTGTTTAGATGACATGACTGCTTTGCATGGCGTTGGCGACAGCGCGAGCAAAACGCTGGACAGAGATCAACGCGCCCGTCGCCGAGATGACCGGTAAGGTCGCCGTTCTACCGGCTTGCGAGAACGGCAACTGCCGCCACACCGGATTACGTTGCAGGCCGGCCAGATTGCCGGGCGCCCCCGAACCGATCCAAAGGATGCGCGCGTCGGGCGCCGCCGCGAGACGGTCCAGTTCGACGATGTACGCGGATCCGCCCAGGCCGGCCCCGTTGCTACCGCGTTCCAGCGCGGTCACCGCGGCGTTACGAAGACCCAGTGTCTGCAGGATTTCGTCGAACATGCTGCCGGTGCCGAATACGCGCAGGTGCCGATCGTCGACGAGCTGCGCGACATAGACGGCCGGATAGCCGCCCGTGGGCGTCGCCGCATCGAGCGTCGCACGCGACTGCGCGAGCACGCCGGTCGTCGCATTCAACAGCGCTTCGGCCTTCGCTTCGACGCCGAGGTGCCGCGCAAGCGTCATCGCTTCGCCGCGCATCGCACGGTACGGTTGCGGGTCCATCGTGTAAGCGCCGAGTGTCAACGTCGGTGCGATCCGTTCGAACGAAGCCCGCACGCTTGCGTGCGCGGGCGTGATCACCAGCAGATCGGGCCGGAGTTCGTAAAGCAGATCGTAGTTCGGCTGGAACAGCAGTCCCACATCGACAACACCAGGAGGCAGCGGCGGTTCGACAACGCTGCTGACGTACCACGCGGGCGCCGGCACGCCGACGGGCGTCACGCCCAGCGAAAGCAGCATTTCGGTCAGATCCCAGTTCAGCACGATGATCCGCCGCGACGCGCGGTTTGCAGCGTCTGGCGTGGCGCCGTGCGCGGCAGCCGTCATCCCCAGCGCGGCGGCCACCATCGCCCGCAGGTACAGGCGGCGTTTCTCCGACACGGGCGCGATCAAGCCATCGACGCTCATTGCGGAATGCCCACAACCCGGCCGCTGGGATCCTGCAGCACATTCATCGGCACACCGTAAATGGCCTGCAGATTCGGCCCGGTCATGATGTCGCCCGGCGTGCCCTGCATCAGGATGCGTCCATGACGCAGCGCGACGATGTGGTCGCAAAAGCGCGCGGCCATGTTGATATCGTGCAAAACGACAACGGCCGCGATGCTGCGTTGCGCACAAAGCGTGCGCACCAGATCCAGCACCTCGACCTGATGGGCAATGTCCAGCGCGGACGTCGGTTCGTCGAGCAGCAGACAGCGGCTGTCCTGCGCGATCAGCATGGCCAGCCACACCCTTTGCCGTTCGCCTCCGGACAGGCTGTCCACGAGACGGTCCGCGTAATGCGTGACGTCCGTCATCTGCATGGCTTGTTCGACCTGGCTGCGATCGTCGTCGCCAAATATGCCGAGACTGCCGTGCCACGGGTATCGGCCGAGCGCGACGAGTTCGCGCACCAGCAGGCCATCCGTAGACGGGGTGTATTGCGGCAAGTGGGCAACACGCTGCGCGAATTCGCGCGGTTTCCACGACGCAATCGGTTTGCCGTCGAAACGGATCGAGCCCGCCCCCTGCACATGATGGCGCGCGAGCAGACGCATCAAACTCGTCTTTCCCGATCCGTTGTGACCGATGAGACCTGTCACGCACTCGCGCGAAATCGACAGATCGATGTCATCCAGCAAACGCGTGCCGCCGATGTCGAACCGGACCTGGTCAAGTTCGAAAAGTGGCGGCACGGAGGCGGATTCGGTAGCGGACAAACTGGTATTGACCATGGAATTCTGGCTATACCCGCGGCCGGCGGCCGCGGGAATGAAAGTAGGCAGTTCAGGCGCGCGCCGGAGCACGTGCGGGCAGCGGGCCGGCGGCATGGGCGTGAAAAGGATCGGCAGGCTGTGCACCGCCCGCGCCCTCTTCGACCACCTGGCCAAAATCGAGCTTGATATAGCGGTCCGCGAGATGGAAATAGCGGTCGTCGTGCGTGATGACCACCACCGTCTTGCCTTTCGCCTTCAGCTCCGGCAAGAGCCGTCGATAGAACACGTCCTTGAAGAGCGGGTCCTGATCCGCGGCCCATTCGTCGAACAGATAGAACGGCCGGTCCTCGAGATACGACACGAGTAGCGCGAGACGTTTGCGCTGGCCTTGCGACAGTTCGAGCGTCGAGAACGCGCCGTTCTCGATCTTGACCTTGTGGGCGAGCTGCAGATCTTCAAGCAGCGCATGCGCGGCCGCATCGACGTTATCGAGCCGGATGCCGAGTAGCGTGTCGAACAGAAAGAAGTCGCTGAAGACGACAGAAAAGTGCTGCCGGTAGGCGTCGCGCTGCGCTTCGTCGACTTCCTTGCCATTGAGCAGAATCCGCCCGCTTTCCGGCGTGTAGAGCCCGACGAGCATCTTCGCCAGCGTCGTCTTGCCGCTGCCGTTGCCGCCGATCAGATAGACGAGCTCGCCGGGACGGAAGCTCAGATTGACTGGCCCCAGCGTAAACACGTCGTTCTCCTTTTCGCGGAAGTACCGGTGTGTGACGCCTTCGAGCACGATGCTCCCGAACGCCGTGGCTTGCGGCGCGGCCACCGTTTGCTCGATGGGCAACTCCGCGTTCACCTGCTCGACACGTTCGAGCGCCACGCGCGCCGTGCTGAGATTCGGAATCGCGGAAAGCAGGCCCTCGATCGGCATGATCATGTACAGGAAAATCATCGCGTAACCGGACATCACATGCGGCGTGACGGGCAGATAACGCGTCAGAACGAACAGCACACAGCCAATGAACGCAAAGAAGATGAAACTGCCCCAACTCGCCGCGGCCGCATAGAGCACATAGCCGCGAGTGCGCTGTACGCGCACGGCCTCGACATTGGTCGCCAGCGTCTCGTCGATGAACTCGCGCATGCGCGCGCGATGCAGCTTCAGTTCCTTGGCGCCATCGAACAGCGCACGGAAATGACGCACCAGCGCATCTTCCCGGCGACGCGAACTGCGCAGATGGAACATGCCGCGCGTGTTCGCCACATGAAAACCCGCTGAACCGATCAGCACCGTGACGGCGGCGAATACCAGAACCTGCCACGACAGCAAACCAAGATAAACGAGGCAGCCTGCAATCACCGCACCGTTCATCACGAGCCCGGGCAGACCGACGAACAGCACGACGATGGCGTCCAGATCCTGCGTCAGCACGCCCAGCGAACGCGCCGATCCCTGACGTTCGACGGAGGCAAAGGGCGCGGCCGAAATGCGATTGATGGTCTTCATGCGCAGACTCGCCTTGGCGTTCTGCCCGAGACTCATGAAGAGCGTCTGCGAAGCGGTCCGCGTGATGAGCACGACGACACCGATCATGAGAAAGCGCAAACCGAGTTCGATCAGCTGTTCGCGCGAGGCAGAGAGCGCCTGGTTGATGAGCGCGACCATCGCTGCGTTTCCGAACCCGCTGACAAGGCTCATACCGATTGCCAGCAACAGGCGCTGACGTGAACCCTTAACCAGAAACCAGAGAGTGTGCATAGAGATCGAGTGGAGTCTTTTCGTGAGACGTGGTCAGTCTTGTGGCGCGGGAACAGTCAGCGTGACACGCTGCGATCTGTTTTCTTCGCGTTCGACATCGGCTTGATCGAACGGCGCGTTCCGCCATGTTTTGCGTGCGTAGTCGAGCGTGCCTTCAGCGCTCGCGGGCGATGCGGGATCGTCGGATTCCGAAGGGGCGAGCAAGGTCCTGGCGATCACACGCGAATTCGGCCCGAAGCTGACGATCTGCATATAGCTGTTGCCGATTGCCGCGCCATCCATCAAGGCAGAATCGCTTTTACCCGCCCCCACGTGCTCAATCGGACAGGCCGACACGAAGTAACCGCTTTCGCTGCAGCCGCCAAACAGAGCAATGCGTTTGCCGTTACGCGAGGTGTAGAGCGCCGCGCCGGTCGGCGCATCGACGGCGAGGCCCGCGCGTTGCAACGCCAGCACCGCAGCGCCCAACGCCTGTGCGACGCGCGGATCGTCCGCACGCAGATGGTCAGGCGTCGATAGCGGCGCGGACATCGAAAACGGCACGGCGTAGCGCTGATCGACCGGGATCGCCTCGATACGCGACCAGAACGCCTCCCACAGCACCGCACCGTGCGAGTCCGTTTCTGCATTCATGGGCCAGGCTCGCAGTGTCTTGCACGCAGCGGCCAGATGGACCGTCTGCGGCGCGGCCGGCGCTGCGCCGCCGGATCGATCCTTGTCGAGCTGCACCACGGGGTCCGGGCCCACGCATACGCTTTGCAAAACCTGCGGCAAAAAACGTTCAGCGGTCATCGTACGGGTATCGAGCACGCGTGTGCCCAACGCCGAGAGCGTGCGCTGGCCGGCTGGCAACGCCATCCATGAACGGGCAATCTCGTGTCCGAGTTGCGCGCGCAGCGACAGCGCCGCGTTGGGGTCGCCCACCACACGCGGAAAACCGGAAAGCGGCTGCTGCGGATTGGCGAGACCGTAGCTGTTGTTCATGTTCGCCACGTAGTCGGTGCGCAGCAACGAGGGCATGTCGTCAACCGGCAACGCGCCCGCGCGAACCGAGCCCTTGCTCATCGGCCACTGGCAAGCCGAGCGCGAACCGTCGAGAAAAGGCACGCCCGGCATTTTGGCGTCGAACGCCGCGCCGAGCGGTTTCGCCGTGCAGGTCGCGGCGAACGCGTCGTCGACGTTGGGCATCGAGCCGATATCGGCGAACCACACGCGCGGATCGTCGCGGCCGATCGCCACCGTGTTGACCCACGGCGTCGCGGCGAGGCGCTTTTGCGTGGCGATGAAGTCATCGAGCGACGACGCCTGCCCCCAGCGAAGAAAGTTTTCGAAGATCGCGTAGTTGTCCGCGTTCGAATCGCGAACCGCGAACGCTTGCGTTCCGTTCCAGGCGAGCGCCGGCGACATGGCGTGCAGATCGACCACCGGACCGAAGCGTGAGCGATAGAACGTACGCGTGACGGGCTTCGATGTGCCGTCGGCCTGCTTTACCTCGACGGTGATCTGCTGCTGCGTCATCGGCTCTTCACGTCCATCGATCTGATAGACCGTCGGCTTGCCGGGCACGAGCGACAACTGGAATAACCCAAACCGGCGGGCGCTGGACACCGTATGCGTCCAGGCCACATTGCGGTTGTAGCCGATCATCACGACGGGCACGCCCAGAAAAGAAACGCCGCTCACGTCGAGCTGGCCCGGCAGCGTGAGCTGCGCCTGATAGAAGCGGTCCGGCCCTTGCCAGAACCAGTGAGGATTGCCGAACAGCACGCTTTGCCCGCTGCCCGTCACATTCGCACCGAAAGCGAGCGCATTGCTGCCGGCATCGCGTACGCCGCCCGCCTGCAGATAGGTGTTGCCGAGTTCGTCGCCGACGCTCGCAACACGTTGCGGCACCGCCTGTCCGAGCTGCACGGCGGGCGGATGAGCGTCGGCGAGCGCCTCGATGAAGCCCGTGTAGCCGCCCACGAAATTCGCGGCGGCAAGACGCCGATAGATGTCGGTCTCGGTGATATCGCGCACCCAGCGCTCATTCCGGCACGCAGCATGGGCTCGCGTGTCCGGTGCTGCGCGCAGCGTCGCCAGATAGCGGTTGTAGCCTTGCGCGAAACCCGCGATCAGTTGCCGCACGTTATCCGGCTGATGGGCGCGGTAGGCATCGGTCTGCTCGCGTCCGTCGAGCAGGCGGAAGAAGAAATCCGCATCGATATTGCGTGGCGAACCGAAAGTCGCGCGCGTCGGCGGCTTCGCGTCCGCACCGAAAAACGCCGAACGCTCGCCGCGATACGTGACGAACGCATCGGCGAGCGTGCAGAGATTGTCCTGCGCCTGCGCATAACCGTAGCCATACCCAAGCGCGGTCCAGGACTGTGCTTCGATGTGCGGTACGCCATCGGCCGTTCGACGGATCACGACCTGCGCGCCTGCTTCGTCAGAAACCGACACGCGAGGCGGCGTCGGCTTCTGCGCGAGGCAGCCGGCAAGCACCGCCGGGAGCAACGCCGTGCACATCATCCGCCGAAGAATCTGACGGGACCGCGCGGGCATTTTCCTGACGGCATCCAGCCGCGCCGCGCCGGGGCGAAATGCCCCGGTGATCTGCAATTTAAGTCTTACCATTGATACCTGACTGTTCCAAGGACTGAGCGATCCGCGCCGTAGTAGCACTGCGTTGCGCTGTTGCAATAAGCGATGTATTCGCGGTTGAACAGGTTGTTCGCATTGATCGCGAAACGCCAGTTGCGCATGTCGTAATGCACCACCGCGTCGACGAGGAAGCGGCTCGGTACCTTGAAGGTATTGGCCGCGTCTCCATACGAAGAACCGACGTAGCGTGCGCCGGCACCAAACCCGAGGCCACGCAGGTTGCCGCCATGCAACGTGTAGTCGAGCCACAACGATGCCATATTGGTCGGACTGCCGTTCGCCGGGGCCTTGCCGAGCGATTCATCGTCTGCCGCCGCGGAGGTGACCCGCTGGTTCAGGAAGGCATACGAAGCGATGATGTTCAGGCTGTCGGTGAGGCTGACGCGCGCTTCAGCTTCGAAACCGCGCGAACGGATCTCGCCAGTCTGGACCGTGTAGCCCGGATGCGCATCATCATTCGTTTCGACGTTCGTCTGACGCAGGTCGAACGCCGCGATCGTGAACAGCGCGTTGTAACCCTTCGGCTGGTACTTCACGCCCACTTCATACTGTTTGCCGCGCGTCGGCTGGAACGGCGTGCCGTCGAACGTCGCGCCTGCGTACGGCTGGAACGATTTCGCGAAGCTCGCGTACGGCGCGATCCCCGAGTCGAACTCATAGCTCAGACCCGCGCGCCACGTGAACGCGTGCTGCTGGTTATCCGACGCAACGCCGTCGGTCGTGTTCGAATTGCGCGCCCAATCCTGGCGGGCGCCGATCGTCAACGTCCATTTCCTGTAGCGCAGTTGATCCTGCGCGTAGAGACCGTATTGCGTCTGCGCGATGTATTGCTTCGTGGTATCCGCCACGTAGGCGACATCGCTGTAGTCCGGGTCGAAGATATCGATCGTGCCAGTCGAATAACCGCGGCTGATGCGGTTCATCACGCGCTGCACGTCAAAGCCGAACAGCACCGTGTGATTGATCGCACCGGTGTCGAATTTGGCTTCGGCCTGCGTATCGACCGTGAAATTCGTCAGATGCTCGTCGTTGTTGTTGGTGTAGAGACCTGCCGTGCGCTGATCGTCGGCGAGCGAGCCGAATACCGAGTTCTGGTAATACTGGATGTCCTGATGCAGATAGCGGACGTTCTGACGCACCTTCCACGTATCGTTGAACGCATGCTCGAACAGATAGCCGATCGAGAACTGCTGGCGCTTGAAGCGATCAGTGTCCGGATTGCCAAGATAGTCGTGCGACGAGATGTGGCCGTTGACGTTCGGCAGGATCGTGCCCGCCGCCGGAACCGGATTGAACAGGCCGCCCTGCGGGTCGTACTGGTAGCTGCCGAGCACCGTGAAGCTCGTGTCCTTGTCAGGCTTGAACGTGACCGACGGCGCAATCGCTATACGCTGCTCCTTGACGTGGTCGGTTTGCGTGTCGGCATCGCGTACGAGGCCCGTCACGCGATACAGAATCGTGCCGTTCTGGTCGACCGGGCCGCTCAGATCGAACATGCCCTGATAGCGGTTGTAGTTACCGACCTGGACCTGCACCTCGTGGAAGGGATAGTCCGTCGGCAACTTGCTGGTCATCAGCAAGGCGCCGCCAGGGCTCGCCTGGCCATACAGCACCGAGATAGGACCGCGTACGACATCGATGCGCTCGAGAAAGTACGGGTCGATCCGCGGCGCCGCATACCAGGTGGTGCGCATCAGGCGCATGCCGTCAAGATATGAATCGTTGTCCAGATCGAAACCGCGCGATGTGATCTGCTCGAAACGGGTGTCGTTGTCCTGCGACGTGACGCCGGGCACGTAGCGAATCGCGGCATCGATCGTCTGGGCGGCCTGCTCGTCCATCTGATCGCGCGTCACCACCGAAATAGACTGCGGCGTCTCGATCAGCGGCGTGCTCGTCTTCGCTCCAGCAACGCTACGCTTCGCGACATAGCCGACTGTTTCGTTATCGTTCCCCGCGGGCGCGGACACGACGACAGCCGGCAAAGTATTCGAGCTTGCCGCATCGCCGGCTGTGCCACTCGCCCCCGCGGCGGACTCCGCTGTGGTCTGCGCATGAGCCGCCGCGCCAACTACCATCCATACCACGGCGATCGCCCAATACATCCGCGTCATCCGATTCGTTCCCCGATCGCACATCTCCAGAACCCTTTCAGTGTGTTTAAGTTGGTGAATAATACTAATACAAATGAGAATCGTTCTTATTTTAGTTCGCAACTATTTGCTAAAGCGCAGGAGACGTGGAATGATAACGACGGTGGTAGCACGCTGTCTTGCCATCGAATGTCGCGAAACGGACATTTTTTGGCAGTCTGGAATCAGGGAAATCTATGGATCCGATCTGGAGAGAGCAATTCGGTTTTGAATATCGCCGGCAGCCGCGCCCTGTCATGGCGCGCGGCTCGAAGTATCCGAACGGCCATCGCGAGATCTGGCATTCGCACGAGCAGGCGCAGTTGTTCTATGCAATGGAAGGCGCCGTACGGGTTCTGACGCCGATGGGCAGCTGGATGCTGCCGCCCATGCGCGCCATCTGGCTGCCGCCCGGCGTCGATCACGAGTTGCACGCGATTGGCGAGGTCAATTCCTATAGCGTGTACCTGGAACCGGATGCGGCGCCCTGGCTGTGGCCGGCGTGTCGCGTCGTGCTGGTTACGTCGCTGATGCACGAGCTCACCATCGCCCTTGCGCAACAGCCGCATGACTACGGCCCGGATAGCCTGGGTGCGCACATCGCCCCGCTGCTGCTTGCGGTCTTGCGCGGTGCTGAGGCGACGCTGCAAGGCGGCCTGCCGCTGCCGAGCGACCGCAGATTGAGAGCGATCTGCAGCGCGTTGCTGATGGCGCCCGCGAACGACGACACGCTCGACGAATGGAGTGCGACGGTCGGCGCAAGCGCTCGCACGCTTGCACGACTGTTTCGCCAGGAGACGGGTTTGACCTTCGGACAGTGGCGGCAGCAGTTGCGCCTTGTCGAAGCGATGGCGAGGCTGGCCGTCGGCGACCCGGTTTCGAAGGTCGCCGACGAACTCGGCTATCAGAGCAGCAGCAGCTTCATTGCGATGTTCCGCCGGGAGATTGGTGAAACGCCGAATCGCCTGTTGCGGCGCACCTGAATCGCCTGCGCCGATTCATCGGCCCAGGGCGAGCGTTCGGCGTTTTTTGTCGCGCTAGCGGCGTGATTCGAACCAGTTGCGGAGGTCGTCGTGCAGCACGGTCTGCCGCAGAATATTCGAATGCGATGCCTCCACCAGCGTCTCGCGATAGCCGCCCGCCGTGTGATGCGCCCAGTCGAGTCGACGCTCCGGACCTTCCTCGCTTTGCGACGCGCGCCACATCGTGATCGGCGACGCAATGTGCGGCAACGTGTGAGCGCGGATCAGGTCGACGTGATGCGCATCGACACGCATCGCGAGTTGCAGCGCGCGATCGAAACCACCGGCTGCCGCAGCCGGTGCATCGCTCTCGGCGGACTGTCCGGTATGGACTCCGCTGCGTGCCCCTCGCGTCGACGACGGCAACGTGAAGTGAGAGGCCGTGTCGCCGAGACCGACGAGATCGGCCGACTCACCTAGCGATTCGAGATACGCCGCCATCGCGACGGCGACACGTCCGCCGAACGACCACCCCAGCATTCGATACGGCCCTTGCGGCTGAACCGCGCGCATACGCTCGACGTAATTGGCGGCGAGCGCCTCGAAGCTCGGCGCGGTCCACTCGCTGTCGGAAAACATCGGCGACTGGATTGCATAGACGGTCGCCACGCCGTTCAGTGTTTGCGCGAGGTGGCAATACTCGGCAACGAGTCCGTACCCAGGATGGATACAGAACAGCCGCGCCGGCGCACGCAGACTGTTAAGCGCGAGCATGCCTGCGGGCAAGGGCACGCCATCCTGGGCCGTGCGTTTCGTGCGGGCTGCGTGTATCGCCGACTCGGCGTTCAGGCGCTGCGCCCAGATGCCTGACTCGTCGTCATTGCTGGCGGGGTAGCGGGTTGAGAAGAGCGCCGACGCGGCGTGCGCGGTTGAGTCATTTGCGTTCGGCAGATGTTCATGCGTGCGGGCTGCGTCGATCATGTTTTGCAGCTGCTGCGTGAAGCTGGTTGCGCATGTTTCGACTTCCTCCTGTGTGAGCCGGTTCGTGCGGTAGCGCCAGCTCACCTGCAGTTCACCGTCGGCTACCAGTGCGTCGAGCTGTAGCGCTT
>NZ_CADIKC010000009.1 GCF_902859805.1 Paraburkholderia sediminicola
CCGAATACGAAATCACCATGCAGAAAAAGTGGAAAGCGGAAAAAGTGTCCAGGATTACTTGACCACCACAGGCCGCCCCGCACAGGGGCAACGCTAATAGACCACTAACAATGCAAGGAAAGGCACGAAAGCCAGAACAAGGAAAGACCAACACCCCAAGAACAAGAACAAACAACCGCCGAGCAGGCCCCCCCTCCATCACTGTCGCACAACAACAACATCCCGCTGCGCCAACCAGCACCCCACCAAAACCTCCGACGACCGTCGGACCATTAATCCAACAAGTGAGACACACAGTCAATTTGAACGAGTAGCCCATGATATAGACACGCACCACGTGGAACCCACCGATAACGTTTGCGAAGCCTTAATCGACGGGCTATTCCACTGGAGCAAATGAAGCAAACAAACTGTTAATTCGAATTTAACATTTACACATTTTAAAAATGATTAGCTAAAATTTAACGCTTTCATAAACATTCGGAAAACGTTTGCGCCGCCTTAATCCCCCGGCTTCGTCGGCAAAAGTCCCCTTTCACGGCTACGACTCGCCGCCGCGGGCGCGCCCGATAGGGGAAATCCATTGTGAGATAAGGCGAAATACGCGTTAGAATGCGCGTCGATTCACCATCAATGGCCGCTTGTTCAAACGGCGCTCACGTGAATCCAGTCGGCAGTTATTGAATCCGATCGATTGTTCCCGGCGTATATGGGAACTGCCGGTAATTATCGGCGACGGGCAAGTCAGATCGGTAAATAAGGGCGCGCCATATTAACGGGTGCCCCGCATTGCCCGCCGCCAATAAAACATTCAAATAAAGATCGAGGACATATGCCAACGAGGATTCTGTCGATTTTCGGCACGCGGCCGGAAGCCATCAAAATGGCGCCGCTGGTCAAACAACTGGAAGCGGACGCCGGCATCGAGTCGGTGGTCTGCGTCACAGGCCAGCATCAGCAGATGCTCGATCAGGTACTCGATCTGTTTCAGATCCAGCCGCATCACAATCTCGCCCTGATGACCGGCAACCAGACGCTCAACGGTCTGGCGTCGCGCCTCATCGCTGCGCTCGACGACGTGCTCGCAAGCGTTCAACCCGATCGTGTGCTGGTCCACGGCGATACGACCACCGCGTCCGCGGCGGCGCTGGCCTCGTTTCATCGGCGGATTCCGATCGGTCATGTCGAAGCGGGACTGCGTACCGGCAACCTGATGCAGCCGTGGCCGGAAGAAATGAACCGCCGCGTGGTGGACGTCATGAGCGATCTGATGTTCGCGCCCACCGCGAGCTCGAAAGCGAACCTTGCCCACGAAGCGCTGCACGGCAAGATCATCGTGACCGGCAATACGGTGATCGACGCGCTGAATCTCACCACCGCGCGCATCGACAATGACGCCACACTGCGCGCCGAGCTCGACGCGCGCTTGCCGTTCCTCGACGGCGCGCTGCCGGTGTTGCTCGTCACGGGCCATCGCCGCGAGAGCTTCGGTGCAGGCTTCGCGAATATTTGCGCCGCACTCGCGGATCTGGCGGGGACCAACCGGGTCCAGATCGTCTATCCGGTGCATTTGAATCCGAATGTGCGCGGCCCGGTGCAGGAAACCCTCGGCACGGCGCGCAACGTACATCTGATCGATCCGCTCGACTACCTGGGTTTTGTGCGTCTGATGCAGCGGGCATCGATCATTCTCACCGACTCCGGCGGCGTGCAGGAAGAAGCCCCCGCGCTCGGCAAACCGGTGCTGGTGATGCGTGACGTGACCGAGCGTCCGGAAGCGGTGGCGGCCGGCACGGTTCGCCTCGTCGGCACGGAGCGCGAAGCGATCGTCCGCGCGGTGACGGCCTTGCTTGACGACGCTGGCGAGCGCGACGATTTCGCGCATCGCGTCAACCCATATGGCGACGGGCACGCATCGCAACGGATCGTCGCAGCGTTGACCGGGCGTCCGTTCGACGAGTTCGTGAGCGGCGGCGTCGGTGGGGCGGGGCAGGTTATGAACGCGCAGCGCGCGGAAGCTGTGCAATAGCGTCGCGCAGGGCCGCACGGCCAATGCAGACGGAAGTGGCTGCATTTCGTGCCGGTACGACCGCCGCGCAGGGCTATCGGACATTGGGGCCTGAATATGCCGGGCATGCGCGGACCGTACCGCGAACGCTCACTGGCCGCTGTCGAGAGCGACTAGGCTTAGCAAATGGCGAACTCCGGGCAAGGCCCGGGCATTGCCCCGGCAGGACCACCGGCAACGACGCTCGCCGTAGCGGGATCGCAGTTCCAGACAATCCATGCAGTGCGAATCAGCTTCACTGTTTGCGCGCTAATTAAGAGATAAACAACGTGACCTCCAATACGACAATGCGCCGCCTCGCGCGCCCCCGCCTGAATGCATTTGCCGTGCTGCTGTTGCTCGCCGCGGCGGCCCAGGCTCAACAACCGGCCGACGTCGCCGGCAGCTTCGCGCAACTCGGCAGCGGCCGTCTCGCAACGCGCACGGTGTCGCTGGCAGAACTGGGGATGCGCGATCCGGTCGTGCTGCGCGCGCCGGACGGTCGCCAGGAACTGTATCTGCCGGTGCCGGCCGGCGTGCCGTTGAGCGACGCGGCCTTGCAGATCGACGGCAGCTATCTGCGCGGCAATGGCGGACGCACGACCATGCTGGTGTCGCTCGACGGCGCACCGGTGCTCTCGCGCAGCCCGGCACAGGACCAGGGTGATGCGTCGGCGAATCTCGGTGTGGACGGCGCGGCGCGGCCGAGCGGTTTCGTGCGCGTGGGCCTCGACTGGTCGTCGGTGCTGAGCGATAACGTCTGTACCGATCAGACCGCGATCGGCAACGTCTGGCGCATCGCGCCGACTTCGCGCCTGACTTATCGCTACGATCCGGATGCGATCGTCGATCTGCGCAGCGCATGGAGCGCCTTGCCGCAAAAGCCGGTGGTGATGCTCGGCGCGAATACGCTCGCGGCGCCGGCGTTCGATGCAGGCTGGCGCGTCGAAGCGCTGCTGCAACGCGAAGGCCGCACGCCGGCAACGCGGGCGTGGCCGGCCGTAGGCGACACGGTCGATCTGAGCGACATCGAGGTGCCGGCGCCGCTGCGCGCCGTTCCGGCGTTTGCTGCGCTGGCCGCGGGCGGTTCGCACAAGCTGGCGAACCCGGCGGAAGCGGGGGCCTTGATCGCACTCACGCCGCGCTCGGCGTTCGCGCCCGACGTGATCGTCGCCGACGACACGGTGCGCAACACGCTGAAGACTTCCCTCGACGCCTTGCGCGAACAGGTCGTCAGCGCCGTGCCGGACGCAGGCGAGGCATTCGATGCATGGCGTGTCCGCACAATCGATCCGATCGCGAAGCCGCTCGCTTCGGGCGAAGTGCGCCTCGCTCACCTCGGTGGCCAGACCGCGATCGTGGTCGGCGATAACGACGGCGTGGCGGTCCTCGCACGCTCGTGGCGTCCGATTGACGTGACGAGCCGTCTCGTGGTTCATCAGATCGACACCGCACCGAACACGCGCGGCGACGAAATCGCACTGTCGCTGCTGGGCGGCCAGCCGCGCACGCTCGATGTGCAGGGCCGCGCCACCTGGGACGCGAGTTTCGATCTGGGCGCGGCGTCGGGCAACGGCAAGCTGCCGGGCACCGTGGTGCTCGACGTGGCCGCATCGCCGGCGCTGAACAACACCGCGCAAACCGCTTCGATCTATTTCAACGACGTGCTGATCGGCTCGCAATTGCTGACCGCCAATGGCAAACCGCAGCGCATCACCGCGCGCGTGCCGCATTACGCGCTCGCCCCGAACAACCTGCTGCGCGTGGTGTTCCAGCGTCAACCGGAAGGCGGCTGCCAGGCGCGCGGCCAGGGTCATCCGATTGCCGTGCTGCCGAGCAGCCATCTGACGCTCGCCGATGCGAAAGTCGGCGACGACTTCACCGGCATGGTGGCGCGGTTCGCGTCGGACGCGAATGTGATCGTGCCGGCCGCGTATCTGAACGACGCCACACAAGTGCTGCCGCGCATCGCGCGACTGGCGAACGCGAGCGGCATCGCGCCGACCCGTGCGACTTTCAGCGTCGCGCGTGATGGCGAAGCGGCGAGCCCGAAGGGCGCCTTCCTCGCAGCCGACGTCACGCTCGCCGATGAGAAGAGTCTCGCTCATCTGTCGAAAGACCGTCTGTCGCTCACCGATGCATCCGGCAAGATGCTGGCGGATATTTCGGGGTTGAACCGCGTCGGCGTGATCGAAGCGGTCAAGTCGGGCAACGTATCGGGCATCGTCTATCGCACGGTGGGCGACACGGCGGCGATCCTGCCGGCGTCGTTGCAACTGTCGCGCGGCGATGTCGCGATCGTCGACGGCAGCGGTACCTTGCGCCAGTTCGATACGCGTCATCCGGGTGAAGTGGTTGGCACAGACGACGTGGAAGGCCCGTGGTTCATGCAGAGCTGGGTACGCTGGGGCATCCCGGCCGGTCTCGTCGGCTTGCTGATCGTGTTGCTGCTGGTGGCCAGCGTGGCGCGCCGCAGGAATCAGGACAAGTCGTGAGCTTCGCGCTAATCAAATGGTATGCGGGCTACGCGGTAGCCCACTATTACCAGGGGCTCGAATACGTCGCGGCGTTCGTGGCGTTCGTCATCCTGCTATCCAGCCTCGACGATCTGTTCATCGACCTCTGGTACTGGACCCGTACGCTCTATCGCCACTTCACGGTGCAGCGCGCCTACAAGCCGCTCACCAGCGCGCAGCTGTATCAGCGCGCCGAGCAGCCGATTGCGATCATGGTGCCCGCGTGGCACGAGTACGACGTAGTCGCGGCGATGATCGAAGACATGGTGCGGGTGATGGACTACCGCAACTATGTGGTGTTCGTCGGCACCTATCAGAACGACCCGCAAACCATCGCCGAAGTCGAACGGATGCGCCGCCGCTATAAGCAGTTGCGTCGCGTGGAAGTGCCGCACGACGGTCCGACCTGCAAGGCCGACTGTCTGAACTGGGTGATCCAGGCGATCTTCAAGTATGAGGCAGAAGCGGGCGTCGAATTCGCCGGCGTGGTGCTGCACGACAGCGAGGATGTGCTGCATCCGGTCGAGCTGCGCTTTTTCAATTATCTGCTGCCGCGCAAGGACATGATCCAGTTGCCGGTGGCCTCGCTCGAGCGCAACTGGTTCGAACTCGTGGCCGGCACCTATATGGACGAGTTCGCCGAATGGCACGCGAAGGACCTGGTGGTGCGCGAGAGCCTGGTCGGCTCGGTGCCTTCGGCGGGCGTCGGTACGTGTTTTTCACGGCGCGCGTTACTCGCGCTGAACGCCGAAACCGACAACCAGCCGTTTAACACCGAGAGTCTCACCGAGGATTACGACGTCGGCGCGCGTCTCGGCAAGATGGGCATGCAATCGATCTTCGCGCGCTTTCCGGTGCAATTCGCCACGCGCCGCAAGGCGTGGTTCGGTCTCGGCAAGGAACGCGACATCACCGTGACGATGCCGCTTTGCGTGCGCGAATTCTTCCCCGATACGTTTCGCACCGCCTATCGGCAGCGCGCGCGCTGGACGCTCGGCATCGGCTTGCAAGGGTGGAAGCAGACTGGCTGGAGCGGTTCGCTTGCCAATCGCTATCTGCTGTTCCGTGACCGCAAAGGCATTGTTACCGCGTTCGTCGGCATCATCGCGTATGCGCTGGTGATCCAGTTTCTGCTTTTCGCCGGCGCCGATCTGCTCGGCTGGATGCCGGAGCTGATCGCTTCGCCGTTCGCCGATTCGCCCTGGCTGCAAGCGCTGCTGTGGGCCAACGGTTGCGCGTTGCTGTTGCGCGTGGGGCAGCGGATCTATTTCGTGACCCGTCTGTACGGCTGGGAGCACGGCGTGCTGTCCGTGCCGCGCATGGTGGTGGGCAACTTCATCAACTTCATGGCTGTCTCGCGTGCGTGGAAGATGTTCCTCACGCACCTCGTGACCGGCAAGCGCCTCGCATGGGACAAGACCATGCATGACTTCCCATCGGCCGACGGCTTTAACAATCGCCGTCAACGTCTGGGGGAACTGCTGCTGTCGTGGCAGGCCATTGATCCGGACAAACTCGAGCAGGCGCTCGGCGAAAGCCATGCGCGTGAGGCGCCGCTCGGCCGCGTGCTGATGGCCAAGGGCTGGCTCGACGAGGAAACCCTCGCGGAAGCGATTGCTTTCCAGTCTGATTTGCCGCGTGGCCGTGTGGCGCTCGAACGCATCAAGGACGATGCGAAGCGCTTGCCGCTCGAAGCGATCGTGCGCCATCGTGTGTTGCCGCAGGCCGACGCTGCGAATGGCCGCACGATTCTGCTGAGCGCGAGTCCGCTCGCCGAACCGGTGTTCGCGGAATTGAGCGCGCTGGTCGGTGGCGTGGTCGTGCAGGAGATCGTTCGTGAGGGCGAGATCGCCGCGGGGCTGCGCGTGTTGCGCGGCGTTGAGATCGCAGCGCCGGCGGGCGAGGGCGGGCAGGTGGGTACGGCGAGTGCGGTGGAAGATGGGGCAGCCGGCGCATCTTCGGCCGGCGCTGCCGAGTCTGTGCCGGCACGCAGCGTGCCGCTGATCGGCGATCTGCTGATCGAGCATGGCCACGTGCGCCGCGAGGCTTTCGAAGCGGCGATGCAGGACTACCGCCCGGATCGCCATGGCCGCATCGGCGACTACATGGTGGCGCGCGGTGTGATCTCGCGTGCCGCACTTGAGAACGTAATTGAGCAACAGCGCCGCCTTCAGGGCGCTCTGGCGGCATCCGAATGAGCGATTCTTTTTTCTTCCGCCGTGCGTGGATGGCGCGCGCTTCTTTGGCGGCTCCGGCCTCTGGCTCAACGGTGGCGTCTGCTGCCGCTTCCGCGTGCGCTGCAACGACGGGTTCGACGACAGCTTCAACGGCAACTTTGACTACGGCTTCGATTGCGGCTTCTGCATTTACGTTGCGTGGCGTCACTGCTGCAATGGTGGCCGGCGCGTTGTGCTTGAGCAGCGCCGTGGCGTTTGCGCAGAGCGCAGCAGCGACCTCATCCGAACACAATGCGCTGCCGTTGAGCGGCGCCGCCTACCGAGTGGCCCAGGACGCGTATGCCGCCTATGGGCGCGGCGACTACACTGGCGCGATCACGCGGGCACGCGAGGCGATTCGCCAGCGCCCCGATGTCGTGTCGTTGCGCGTCCTGCTCGCCAACTCGCTCGCTGCGCTTCGCCGTTATAACGAAGCAAGCCGTTCGCTCGGCGATGCGATCGCGCAGATCGGCCGCGATCCGGCGCTGGTTTCGCGGCGCAAGCAGATCGACGCGCTGAACGTGTCGACCCGCGCGGCCTCACGCGCCGGCCGTCAGCAACCGGGCGACCCGAACGCGCTGACCGGTGCTGCATTGACGGCCGCACAGCAGGCCTACAAAGCGTACG
The DNA here is from genome assembly GCF_902859805.1 of Paraburkholderia sediminicola. GTDB lineage: Bacteria > Pseudomonadota > Gammaproteobacteria > Burkholderiales > Burkholderiaceae > Paraburkholderia > Paraburkholderia sediminicola. The sequence continues at coordinate 7,407 of NZ_CADIKC010000009.1, forward strand.
CAGCGAAGGATTTCTCGGGCACCGTCAGGTATGCGAACGAGGCAATCGCGCTGCGTCCCGAGCTGCTGCGCCTGCGCTTGCTGCTGATCGACGCGGCGAGCGCGGCCGGTCAGGACACCGATGCGTGGAACGCCGATCTCGATGCAACCGAACGTTTCGGCGACAACGACGAACTGCGCGTGAGGCGCAGCTTCATCGGCAGCCGTCTGGCGCCGAAGTCGTCGGGTGCGTCGTTCGCGGCGCGCAAGAAGGGCGACTACGTGGAAGCCGCCGCGCTCGCGCGCGAGGCGGTCGCCTATGCGCCGGATCTGGTTGGCTACCGCATTCAACTGATCGACACGCTGTTCGCCGCGAACGATCTGCCCGGTGTGCAAGCGGCGGCGAGTGCGGCCATTGCCGCCGACGATACGGAAATCATGCCGCTCACGCTGCGTGGCTACACGCTGGCCGCGCAGGGCAAAACGGCAGAAGCCGAGGCGGACTTCGCCAAGGCGCTGCACGCCAACGACGCGACCCAGCGCAACCAGCGCGTGGCGCGCGTGATCATTGCCGATGTGTGGATCGCGGAAGGACAGCCGCAGCGCGCACTCGATCTGCTCGCGCCGCTGAAGATGAATCGCGATGACACCGATCCGCCGATCGCTCTGCGCCGATATCAGGCGAGACAGTTGTTGGCGCATGCATCGAGCGCTTCGAACGCAACCAGCGCAGCGACCGTCCCAACGGCCTCATTCGATCCGGCCCGGCGCCCGGTCATCGACTGCGTCGTCGATCAGTTCGGCGCAAGCTGCGATGTCTACGCCGCGGATCCCGGTTTCACCGCGGCGCGCGCCACGGCTACCGCCGCAGCCGCAAACGACAAAACCGGTGCGGTCGGCTATGCACGCGAAGCGGTCAAGGCAGCTCCGGACGACCCGCAGCACCGTGTGGACCTGATCAACGCACTGAGCACGGCCGGCGACGATGCCGCCGCAACGCGCGAAGCGCAAAAGATGATCGATGCCGGCATGCTCGACGCCATGCCCGACATGACAGCCGCGTATATCGCGCAACGCGCCGGTAACAACAAGGTCGCGTACCAGCGCTTCAGCATGGCCGACAAGGCCGGCACCATGCCGGCCAGCGCCGCAGCCGACGCGGGCTATGCGGCGGTCCAGGCGCACCGCAATCGCGAAGCCGCCCAGTACTTCGAGCGCGCGATCGACGCGAGCGCTACGCCAACGGACGACACGCCGCCCGCCACACCGGCGCAACTGAACGAGATGCGCAGCGCGCACGCCGAGGCCACACGCAACTGGGGCTTCGACGCTTCGCTCAACTATCGCGGCGCGGGCATGCAGCCGGGCTATGCGTCGTCGCCGACGCCGGGCACGTCGAACAACTGGCAGGCCGGCGTGGAAGCTTACTGGCGTCCGTTCGGCAGTCTCGGCGATCGCATGTTCGAACTCTACGCGCGCGGCTATGAAAGTTTCGGCGTGAAGAACGGCGGCGCGAGCGGCATCGATACCTTGCAGGCCACCGTCGGCGCGCGCGCCAAGCCGTTCTCGCAGATCGATGCGATCGTCGCTTTCGAACGGATCATTCCGATCGGCTCGCAGGTCAATCCCGACTGGCTCGCGCGGCTCGCGTATTCGGGTGGCTACGGGATCGAGCGCCGGGTGGACGTGCCGTCGTGGTGGACCGCGCAGGTCTACGCTGAAACGGGCGCCTATCTGAACGCGGGATCGGTCTACGCGACTACCAATCTCGAACTGGGCCGCACCTTCCGCATGGATCGCTACAGCCCGAAGTGGACCGTGTTCCCGTATGCCGTGATCGGCGCGGACTACGACTCGAGTGTCAACCACAGCATTCCGCTCGGCGCGGGCGTGGGGATTTCGACGCGTTACTGGTTCCGCGACAGCAAATATGACGCACCGCGCTCGTATGTCGATCTGTCGGTGCAGTACCGCCTGAAGATCACGGGTGACGAACGCGCGCGCGGCGTGTTCTTCGGCGCGATCTACTCGTATTGACTCCGGATCAATCAAATGAAAAGAAACCGCTTGGGTAAATCGAAGGTGGCAACGGCAACGGTAATGACAGCGGCAGCGGCAGTGACCACAGCTGCGCTGCTGTCGGCCGGTGTGGCGCGCGCGGCTGCTGACGATGTCGCGAGTCTGTATGGGCCGCAGCCGCCCGCCAATGCGTCGTATCTGCGCGTGCTGAACGCATCGTCACAGGCAGTGCACGTCGCGCTTGCCGGCAGCGAAGCGCCGCAGACGCTCGCGCCGGGCGCGGTCACGCGCTTTAGCGTGCTGACGCAAGGCACGCCGGCTCGCGTCACGGTCGATGGCAAGGGTGTGGAGGATGCCGCCGGTTCGGGCAATGCGACGGCAAATACAACGGCTCGCGCAGGCGACGCTGTCACCGTCGCGCTGCGTCATGACGTGAAGGGATGGCATGCAACGCGGATCGTCGGCCGCTATGAGCGCGTCGACGGATTGAAGGCAACCTTGCGCGCGTTCAATTTCGCGCCCGGTTGCAGCGCGAAGATCGGCGTGGACGGCAACGGTCCGACGGTGTTTGCGCAAGTGGCCGCGGGTGCGCAGGATACGCGCGCCATTAATCCGGTCAGCGCGAAGCTGGTGGGACAGTGCGGCGCTGTGGCGAGCGCGGCGCTGCCGTTGCCGGCACTTGCTGCCGGCGATAGTTACAGCCTGTTTGTTACCGGAGATGCGGCAAAGCCGGTGTTAAGCGGCACGCGCGATGCGCTCGCGTGGCCGCCGGCCGCTAATTGAACGGCACGCGTTGGCGAAACGAAATAGCAGCAAGAAGTAGCAACAAGAAATAGCAGCAAGAAGTAGCGGGAACACCAACAGAAGGCCGCAACGCGGGCCGCGCTTCAGCGCGCGCCGTCGACGTTGTGCCACATGAGAGATGCTTCAAATCAGTCCGGGGAACACGACATGACCGACTCCTGCCGTTCGCTCTTCCAACCGCCCATCCAGGCCGGGCCACTCAACAACACGCGTCGCCGCCTGCTGCTCGCCCTGGCCGCGGCGCCGCTCGGCGGCGCGCTATCACTGCTGCCGCGCCGCGCGTTTGCCGCGGCGTCGACCAGTGTGATCGAGGGCCGCAATCTATGGCTGTATCCCGGATGGGAAAGTCTCACCGATGACGCAACGCCCGCGTGTCTGAAAGCCGTCGATCTGATTCATCAGGCGACGGACCAGCTGGCGGCGCGCGGCATCCGTAGCGTGATCGTGATCGCGCCGCTAAAAGCCCGTTCATGCCCGGAAAATTTGCCGGACGGCACTGCGATGTCCGCGGGTGTTGCGAGCCGCTACGCTGCGATCCGTACGCATGGCGCCTCGCTCGGCTTGCAGATAGTCGATGGCGACGGCGCGATCGCCGCGGTCGATGCTTCGCAGGAAAAGTACATTCGCGCCGATTATCACTGGAGCGGTCATTCCGCCGAAGCGGTCGCCGCGCGTGTCGCCAAACGCCTCACGGCGGCCGGTCCGCTGAAGGGCACGGCGGGCGCGGGCAGCCGGCTCGGCAAGTGGAACGAGGAAGTCCGTTATGGCGACCTCGCGGCTTTGCTGCCGCCGGAGCGCAAGAAAACGGTCGGCAAGGATCACTTCATCGTGCGCACGGTGGTGGCGTCGCCGGATCTCGTCGACGGCGGGCCGCCGGTTGTGCAGGTGGTCGGCAACAGCATGGTCCAGCCGTACCTTGGTTTTCCGCAGAAGCTTTCGAACGCGATCGATCGACCGGTCGGTTTGACGTGGACTTTCGGGGACACCGGTCCGTGGAAGACGCTCCTCAACTACGTCGAATCGCCGGCCTTCAAGGCGAATCCGCCGCAAGCGATCGTCTGGCAATTCAACGAAGGGCAGATGATGAATCTGCCGGGCGCGGCCGGGCAGTGGGACGCCGCTTCGGTCATGACTGACGATACCTTCCTCGCACGCCTCACCAAGGCTATCGCCTGATGAGCGAGTCAGTCGGACGCACGCCGGCGCGCACGGTGGGTCGCACAGCGGCGGGCTCAGCGGGCAACGAGACCGGCGCGGCGCACGGTCACGCTGCTGCGGCGGCGCCAGGGCCGCTTGCTGAGCCGCTCGCGCGGGCGCATCGGCGCGTCGCGTGGCTGGTTGCGCTGTTGCTCGGCCTGGGTTGCGCGTGCGCGCTGATGTCGCTTGTCATGCAGTCGCGCGACGGCGCGTCGTTCGATGTGCATGGCTGGCGTGACGGCAGCCTCGGCCGCAGTCTCGACCGCGCGATCGACGTGCCGTATGCGCGGTCGCTGCATCGCTGGCAAGCGGCAGCGCGTTACCGGTTGTTCGGCGACCTCGGACATCAGGTACGCGAGGGCTGCCCCGGCTGGCTGTTCTACGCAGACGGTCTGCGCGCGCCGGTGCAACCGGGACATGATCCCGTTGAGCGCGCCGATGGCGGCGACGCGCTGACCGATGCGCGCATCGCCTCGTTGCATCGTTACGCGGATGCGCTACGCAGCGCCGGGATTCAACTGGTGGTCGTGACGGTGCCCGACAAAGCGCGTGTGGAGAGCGAAGCGCTGTGCGGGCTGCGTCAGGACGCGCGAATAACGCAACGTCTGAATGTATGGAACCGCGCGTTGTCCGCGAGCAACGTCGCACACGTTGAATTGCTGCCGGCGTTGCAATCTGCACGTCCCGCGTTTTTCCGTACCGATGTGCATTGGAACGCGCGTGGTGCGCAAGCGGCTGCACAGATGGTCGGCGCTGCGGTGTTGCCCTTGCTCGGCAAACCTGGGGGTACCACATTCACGCACACGACGGCCCAACCCGCGCCGCGCATCGGGGATCTGCTTACGCTCGCCAATCTGAATGACGTGCCGGATGCGTGGCGCCCGGCGCCTGATGTCGTCGCTGCGGAAACGCTTCAGGCACAACGCACAGGCGGCCTGCTCGACGACGGTCCCGCCGCCGACGTGTTGCTTGCGGGCAGTTCGTTCTCGCGCCGCAGCGCGTTTGCCGAGCGCCTCGGCGAGCAGCTTGGCCGCGAAGTGTGGAACGTTAGCCTCGACGACGGCCAGTTCGATCGCGCGATGCAGGCGGTTTGGCGCGAGCGCGCCACATGGCCCAAGAGTGTGCGTGTGGTGATCTGGGAGATGTCGGAAGACGCGCTGTCGATGCCGGTTGATGTGGTGCCACCGTTAGGTGCTGTTCAGCGTGCAGTGAAAACTGATAACACCACGGTCGCTGCAGCTACGGCTACGGCTACGGCTACGGGTGCGGCCACGGCTACGAGTACGGCTACGGGTGCGGACACCAGGCCGGTCGTTGCCGCTCCGTCCGGCACCGCTCTCGCACCTGTCAGGCAGGACTGACCCCGATGCTATTCAATTCATTCATCTTCCTCACGCTGTTCTTGCCGCCGGCGCTGGCCGGCTACTACCTGCTTGGCCAGCGCATGCCACGCGCCGCGGCGGCGTGGCTCTGCGGTGCGTCGATCGTGTTCTACGGCTGGTGGAATCCGGCGTTTGTCGCCTTGCTGGTGGGGTCGATCGCGTTCAACTACGTGATGAGCTGTGCGATAGTCGCGGCGCCCGCACAGTCGGCTCGCCGCCGCTGGTTGCTCGGCCTCGCGATCGCCGCCGACCTCGCACTGCTGGTGCGCTACAAATATCTGGCGACGCTGCTAACCACACTCGTGCACGCAAGCGGCATCGCGCCGGCCGACTGGCTCGCGCACGGCATGCAGGATGTGATCCTTCCGCTCGGCGTGTCGTTTTTCACCTTCACGCAGATCGGCTATCTGCTCGATTGCAACGCGGGCATCGTCAAGGAGCGCGACCCGCTCGGCTACGTGCAGTTCGTCACGTTCTTTCCGCATCTGATCGCCGGGCCGATCCTGCATCACAAGGAAATGATGACGCAGTTCGCGCAGCCGGCCACGTATAAGCTGCGCGCGGAAAACCTGTCGATCGGTGCGTTCGTCTTCACGATCGGCCTCGCGAAGAAGTTGCTGTTTGCCGACACCATTGCACCGTTCGCCGACGCGGGTTTCGCCGCGCCGCACGAGTTGCAGTGGCTGGCTGCGTGGGGCACCTGCCTTGCTTACGCGCTGCAGCTTTACTTCGATTTCTCCGGCTATTCGGACATGGCCGTGGGCCTCGCGAAGATGTTCGGCGTGCGTTTCCCGCTGAATTTCAATTCGCCGTTCAAGGCGGCCAGCATCATCGACTTCTGGCAGCGCTGGCATATGACGCTCACGCGCTATCTCACGGCTTACCTGTACTACCCGCTGGCGATGCGGATCAACCGCAGCCGTGCGTTGCGTGGCCTGCCGATCGGGCGCCTCGCGCAACGCTCGACAAGCGGCTTTCTGTCGACGGTGGCTATGCCGACTTTCTACACGATGGCCTTGGCCGGCATCTGGCACGGCGCGGGTCTGCAGTATCTGATTTACGGCTTGCTGCACGCGTTGTATCTCACTGTGAATCACGCCTATCGGGCGTGGCGGGCGGCGGCCGCGCCGACAGTTGCGGCGAGTGTGACTGGGACAACTGCGGCGGGGGCGGCACGGGGCGCAGGGATGGCTGCTGGGCCGGCACGGGCGATCGGGAAAGCAGGAACAGTAGGGACAGCGGAGACGGTAGGGACGGTAGGGACAGCAGGGACAGCAGGGACAGCGGGAACAGCGGGAACAGCGGGAACAGCAGCGACAGCAGGAACAGCAGCTACAGCAGGAACAGCAGCGACAGCAGGAACAGCAGGAACAGCAGCGACAGCAGGAACAGCAGGGACAGCAGGGACAGCAGGGACAGCAGGGACAGCAGGAACAGCAGGAACAGCAGGAACAGCAGGAACAGCAGGAACAGCAGGAACAGCAGGAACAGCAGGAACAGCAGGAACAGCAGGAACAGCAGGAACAGCAGGAACAGTCGCGGGACTCACATTGAGTTTCAAAGCACGCGTTCGCCATGCCGGCAACGTCCTGCTGACCTTCGTGGCGGCGCTGGTCGCGTTTGCGTTTTTCCGGGCACATGGCGTTGGCGATGCGCTCGCGTTATTGCAGGGCATGGCCGGTTTGCGCGGTATCGAAGCGCTCGACTGGCCAGCCTGGAGCACCGCGAATATGGGCCTTGGCGAGTGGCTGCATCTGGTCGCCGGCCGCTCGATGCTCGCGTTGCAGATCGTCGCGTTGCTGGCGATCGTCTGGTGCACGCCGAATTCACATCAATTGATGGGCCGCTTCTCGCCGGCGCTCGACCGCGCGGCAAAAGGCTTGCCCGCAGCGCTGACATGGCGGCCCTCGCTGCGCTGGACCGCCGCCATGCTCGGCGTGCTGGTGTTCTGCGTCGCGCAGTTGCATGGCGAAGTGCGTTTTCTCTATTTCCAGTTCTGATTGCCGGAACGACGTTTGCGCAAGGAGCACACTATGACTCAACATGAAACGCTGCACGCCGATGTGGCGGCACTGGTCGAATCCGTCGTACTGCGCCTCGTGCGCGATGATGAATTGCTGCTCGAAACGGGGCTGGTCGATTCGGTGCTGGCCGTCGAAATCGTAATGGGCGTCGAAATGCAATTCGGCGTGCGGATTCCGCCAACCGAGATCGCCGAGCACCTTGCATCCGTGGATGCACTTTGCGCATTCATCGCCGCCAATCGCTAGGCGCGTCATGAGATTCGATCTGAGCGCGAACGGCTTCGCCGATACCGATGTTCGTGCCGACGCGTGGGCGGTGATCGGCGCCGATCGCGCGTTGCGCTGGCACGAGTTGTCGGAACAAGCCCACGCGTGGGCCAGCCTGGCGCGCGCACACGGTTTCGCTGCGGATGTGCCGGTGATCATCCGTGGTCACAAGGAGGCGGGATTTTTTGTGGCGATGGTGGGGGCGCTGCTGCTCGGCGCGCCGTTCGTGCCGGTCGATACGATCTATCCGGATGAACGGATGCAGCGCATCGCGAGCACGCTCGGCGCGCAGATGTACTTCGACGCGCATCGCGGCCGCTTCGTGAGTGTGAGCGGGCAGGGTGCGTGGATCGAATTTGACGCGGTAGAGGGGGAGGAAGGTTCGATTTCGGAGTCAGAGTCGGCTTCGACTTCGGCATCCGGATCGGGATCGACATTCGCGTCGACGTCGATGGCATCGCCATCGGCATCAGGATCTACATCGATATCGACAGCATCAACAGCACCAACACCGCCGGCATTGCACGAAAAAAACCTCGCATACGTGCTCTTCACCTCCGGCACGACCGGTGAACCCAAAGGCGTGCAGATCGGCCGCGAAAGCGTCGCCGCGCTGGCCGACTGGATGGTGGCCGATTTCGCGCTCGGCGACGCGCCGGTGTTCCTGAATCAGGCGCCGTTCAGTTTCGATCTGTCGATGTACGAAGTGTTCGGCACGCTCGCGCTCGGCGGCACCGTGGTGCTCGCCTCGCGTGCCTTGACGGCGCAAGGCGCGGCGTTTCTCACCACGCTCGCACGTCATGGCATGACCACATGGGTGTCGACACCGTCGTTTGCACAACAGCAACTACTCAACCCGCAGTTCTCGCAGGACGGTTTGCCTGCGCTCAGGACCTTCCTGTTCTGCGGTGAAGTTTTACCAGTCGCACTCGCGCGGCAATTACGCCAGCGCTTCCCATCCGCACGGATCATCAATACGTACGGACCCACAGAGGCGACGGTGGCCACCACCTGGATCGTCGTCGACGATGCGGTGCTCGCCCATCACGCGCGCCTGCCGATCGGCCATGCCAAGCGCGACGCCGAGGTATTCGTCGACGCTGGCGAATTGTGCATTGCCGGCGCGCACGTGATGCGCGGCTATCTGAACCGCGAAGACCTGAACGCGGCACGCATGTTCACTCACAACGGACAGCGGGCGTTTCGCACGGGCGATCTGGGCGCGGTCGACGGCGACGGACTGCTGTTTTGCCACGGACGTATCGACGATCAGATCAAGATGGGCGGCTACCGGATCGAATTGATGGAGATCGACGCAGCTTTGCGTGCACTGCCCGGCGCCGCGAGCGCCGCAGCCGTGCCGTTGCGGCGGCCGGACGGCTCGGTCGCGCGGATCGTCGCGTTCGTCGCAACCGGCAACGACGATGGCCGTCTGCCCGACGCGTTGCACGACTGGAAGACGCTGCTGGCCGCACGCCTGCCGTCGTATATGATCCCTTCAGAATTGCTCGCGTGTCGGTCCCTGCCGGTATCGGTCAACTTCAAGATCGATCGCGTGCAACTTGCTCAGGATTATCGTGACGTTCATTTCAAAGCACAGCGCCAGCACAATGCGTAATCCACACGAGGTTCAGACTCGGGAGGGCGAGCCGGTCTCGCCGCGCCGCCGCGCACTGCTGGCGGCGAGCGCGTGCGCCGCGCTCGTGTACGGCTGCTCGGCGCCAGGTACGGGCGACGCCGGCGCGTTGGCGCAGGGCGTGGTGTGGCAGCTCGACGACGATCATCTCGACCCGCAAGGCGACTGGAATCGCCTCGGGGTGGCGGATCTGCTGGTGCAATGGACGGCAGTGGACGGCATGTCGTTTCTGCCCGGCACCACCATGCAAACGTCCCGACGTCTGCCGGACTGGACACGGATTGCCGGCGAACCGTGGGCGCGCAATGTCATCGTCGGCCTCGCCGGACGTTTCGACGAAACCACGGCCCGTGCGCAGGTAGCGCAACTGGTCGAGCAATCGAAGCAGCTGGCGGCCGTGCGGCCTGCGGTTCACATCGATGGCTATTACTTTCCGGTGGAAATCGATCCGACCTGGAAGGACGCCGCCGCGCTCGCGCCCTTGCTAAACAAGCTGCCGCGGCCGCTGTGGATCAGTGTCTACGACAATTCGAATATCGGCGGCACGGCGCTCGCAGCGTGGCTGGACGGCTGGCTGCCGCGCGATGTCGGCGTGTTTCTGCAGGATGGCTGCGGTGTCTATGCGCGCGGCCCGGCTGCTGCGCGTGAGTATGCGGATGCATTGGCGGCGCGACTCGGCAAGGATCGTGTGCGGATCATCGCCGAGGCGTTTCGTCCCGCCCAGGGTGGGGCATTCCGCCCGGCGACGGCAGCCGAACTGTCGCCGCAATTGCTCGCGTATCGCGGCTACCGGACCTATCTCTTCGACGGGCCGCATTACGTGTCGGCGCAACTCGTGCAGGACCTGCTTGGCATGCAGCAGGTGCAGAAGTAGGGCGCCTGCCGGCAATCACCGCAACTGTGTCACCGCCAGCAGCAATACCATGCTGCCGATCGCGCCATCCAGCACGCGCCACGCCGTCGCGCGGCGAAACAGCGGCGCCAGCGCACGGGCGCCATAGCCCAGACCGATAAACCAGACCCCGCTTACCGCCATCGCGCCGAGCGCGAATGCCACCCGTGCGCCGTCCGGTTCGCGCGCGCCGGCCGTGCCGATCAGCAGGAAGGTGTCGAGATACACGTGCGGATTGAGCCACGTGAAGGCCAGCGTCATCAGGACGATCGGCAGCGCACGCTGCGCGGGGGCTGCTGCGCTCGTGCCTGGCGCCGTGCCGTCCGTCCTGGCGTCCAGTACCGCATGTCCCGGGCGCACCGCACGGCGCAGCGCGTTGATGCCGAACCACGCCAGATAGGCGAGCCCCACATACAGCATCGTGTGGACGAACACCGGATAGCGCTCCACCAGGACCGACGCGCCGCCGACGCCTGCGCCGATCAGGATGCAATCCGACAGCGCGCACAGTGCGACGATCTTGCCGACGTGCGAGCGCATGATGCCCTGACGCAACACGAAGGCATTCTGGGCGCCGATCGTCACGATCAGCGACGCGCACAGGGCAGCACCGTGGGAAAAAGACAGCCAATTCATAATCGATCCAGTAGACGGGGAAAGCGAACGAGGCTAGTCTGCGGTTTTGCTGCTCATAAGAGAAGCTAATTTACTTAATGCCGATTAAGGAACGCTAATGCTCGACTATGCGTTGCTCGATGCGCTGGCCGCCGTGGTGCGGCACGGTTCGTTCGACCGTGCGGCCAGCGAACTGAATGTGACGCCCTCGGCCGTATCCCAGCGGGTCAAGCTGCTGGAGGAGCGGGTGGGGAGCGTACTCGTGAAGCGCGGTCAGCCGTGTGTCGCGACTACCTCGGGGGCGCTGCTGTGCCGCCATACCGAGCGCGTGCTGTTGCTGGAAGCAGAACTGACCGGGCGGCTGCCGGCGCTGCCCGGCGCGTTGGTCGAACCGTGGCCGGCGCTGCGCGTGGCCGTCAACGACGACAGCGTGGGCACCTGGTTCATCGACGCGGTGGCCCAATTCTGTGTGGAACGGGAGATGCTGCTCGATCTGGTGATCGACGACCAGGACCATACCGCACAGCGGATTCGTGATGGCAGCGTGCAAGGCGCGGTCACCACGCAAGCCGAGCCGGTGCAGGGCTGCCGCTCGACGCGTCTTGGCCGGATGCGCTATCTGGCGGTCTGCACGCCGGCGTTTCGCGAGCGTCATTTTGCTGACGGCGTCACGCGCGAGTCGTTACGGCGCGCGCCGTGCGTCGATTTCAACCCGAAGGATCAGTTGCAGAAGCGCTTCATGCGCCGCATCACGCGCGCGGATCTGGATCCGCCCTTGCACTGGATTCCGCACGTCGCCGGTTTTTTGCGCGCCTGCGTGACGGGTATGGGCTGGGGCATGTGTCCCGAACGGATGATCGCGCCACATCTGGCCAGCGGCGAGTTGATCGAAGTGGCGCCCGGCAAGCATATCGATGTGGATCTGTACTGGCAGAGCTGGCGCCTGTCGATCGGCTGGCTCGACGATTTCGGCGCAGTGCTGCGCAAGCGGGCGACGGAGTTTCTCGATTGAGCGTCGTGGGCGGCGTTTTCTGAATCTGAGAATCTGAAAGACGCCGCCCGCGTTTGCTAATTTCAGTGCAAGCGGATCACCGGATGCACGCGTCGACGCAACCAGTGGCTCGCCGAATCGAGCGCCATGCGTGCGAAGCCGGTCAATGTCATCACGTGACGGCGATAGATGAGCTTGTAGACGGCAGTCGCCAGCCAGCCGTCGACGAACACCGGCTGCGTCAGCAAACTATTGCTCAGGCTGCCGATCGTGCCTTCGCGGCCGAAACCGACCAGCGTGCCGGCGTCGCGATAGACGAACTCCGGCAAGGGCTCTCCCGCTATCCGGCACTTCAATGCCCGCGCCAGAAACAGCGCCTGCTGGTGCGCGACTTGCGCGCGCGGCGCCAGAAACGCGTCCGCGTTTTCAGAAGAAGGGCAGGCCGCGCAGTCGCCGAGTCCGAATATATTCGCGTCGTTCGTACATTGCAGCGTGCGGTTCACCTGCACCTGTGCGTTGCGATTCACTGCGATGCCGTCCAGCGTGCGCAACACCGGCGGCCCAGCGATGCCGGCGGTCCAGATCGCGATGTCGCTGGCGAGCGGTGCGCCTTCATTCGTCAGCACGGCGTCGGCGCGCACTTCAGTGACGCGCGTGGCGTTTAACACGTCGACACCGAGACTGCCGAGCATCTTTTGCGCGCGCGCCGAGATCGTTTCGGACAGGGCGGGCAGCACGCGCTCGCTGCTTTCGATCAGACGGATGCGGAAGTCGCGCACGGGGTCGAGCGAAAACGGGCTATAGCGGTTCAACAGGCGCACCGTATCGCGCAACGCAGCGGCGAGTTCAACGCCCGTTGCTCCAGCGCCGATGATGTTGATCGACACTGGTGTGTCCGCCTGCGCGGTCCGTGCGCGTCGCGCATGATTCGCACGCAGACAGGCGTCGAGCAGCTTGCGGCGAAACGCTTCCGCATGGGCGACCGATTCGAGCGGCAACGCGTGTTCGGCCGCGCCGGGCACGCCGAAATATTGCGTGACGCTGCCCATGGCCAGCACCAGCGTATCGAATGCAAGTTGCCGTGACGGCAGGATTTCGCGGCCGTCGGCGTCGTGGAGCGCATTCAGTGTGATGTGCCGGTTCGTTCGATCGAGCGCGGCAAGCTCGCCCTGTTCGAATTCGAAGCCGTGCCGTTGTGCCTGCACTGCGTATTGCAATTGATGCGTGGCCGGATCGAGCTGGCCCGACGCAGCTTCATGCAGCAAGGGCTTCCAGAAATGCGTCGGCCAGCGATCCACCAGCACGATCTGCGCGAGACCGGCGCGTCCGAGCGTTTCCGACAGTCGCGTAGCGAGCCCAAGGCCACCGACGCCACCGCCGACGATCACGACGCGATGTGCCGCCGCTTGCTGCACGTGCTCCCGGTGTTGCGCGGTAGAGGCTCCCTGCTGATCGATTGCAGCCATGATCCGTATCCTCCTGAAGTTATCTTTGCCGAGCCGGCGAAGGCGTCCCGGGGCTATGTCCGGTATTCGTTCGCCTCATCTGTCGGGGCCAGTATAGAATCGGCTGAAACCGCAGCACAATTTAATGTTTATGCACAACATATAGGTTTTTACTTATGTTAAAAACTGCCACGTTTCGTCAATTGAAAGCCTTGCATACGGTCGCGAAGCTTGGCAGCGTGTCGCGCGCGGCCGAAGAATTGAAGCTCACACAGCCGGCTGTGTCGCTTCAGGTGCGCCTGCTCGAAGAGGCCGCGGGCGCGCCGCTATTGCAGCGGGTGGGCCGTGGCGTGCAGTTGACCGCTGCGGGCGAAATCCTCGCGCGCTATGCGCTGGAAATCCTCGATCTATGGAACGGCGCGGCGGACGATCTTGCGGCCTTGCACGGCGAGCAGGGCGGCACGCTGCGCATTGGCGCGATCACAACCGCCGAATATCTGATCCCGCCTTTTCTGGTGCGCTTTACGGAATCGCGCCCGCAAGTGAAGGTGCAATTCAAGGTCGGCAATCGCGCCGACATCATCCGCATGCTGGCCACGCATGAAATCGATCTCGCGGTCATGGGCAGCGCGCCGCGCGAATTGCGCACAGTGGCCACGGCGTTCGCCAAGCATCCGATGGCGTTCGTCGCCTCGCCCGCTCATGCGTTGATGAAGAAGAAGCGCCTGTCGCTGGACGATCTGCAGACCGCGAATCTGTTCGTGCGGGAGCGGGGCTCGGGCACGCGCTCGACGGTCGAGAATCTGTTTCGGCTCGCCGGCCACAAGCTGCATATCGGGTCTGAGCTATCGAGCAACGAAGCGATCAAGCAACTGGTCGAGGCTGGGCTGGGCATTGCGTTTCTGTCGCTGCATGCGTGTTCGCTGGAATTTCAGGCAGGCTTGCTGGCGTTATTGCCCTTGCCCGCGAATCCAATCGAGCGCGACTGGTACGTGATGCATGTGTCCGATAAACGCCTGCCACATGTCGCCGGACTGTTCCGCGATTTTCTGATCGAGCACGGCATGTCCGGCGCGGTGCCGGTCCCGCTGCCGACTGTTGCCGCTGCGAAACGGCGCCGTCAGACGCGTGAGGCAAGCGCGGTTTGAGGTACGGATTCTCGCTATTCGCTTCGACGTTTGCGTTCCGCCAGGCCCGAAGGAGGTCCCCGCGTGGCCTCCGGTTACATCCGTAGAACCTTATAGGACGGGCATTTCGGCTTACATCGCCCGCGATCGAAGTAAAGGTTGGGCGGGCGATATTTTTGCCCGCGCCGATTGTCTTTACAGTGACGTCCAGACATCCGAGAAAAGTGGACGCCGCATCCTCGTGGCGAGCCATTGTGATTGACCTGGCCGTTACAGGAGTTGGAGACAATGAGCAGCAACAGCATCACCCAAGTCGAAACATTCGGTTTTGAACGCATCCCGGATCGCTCGCGTTATGCGCGGCCGATCGATCTGTTCCGCTTGCTGTTCGGCGGTTGCAATACCTTTTCCACCTCGGTGCTCGGCAGCTTTCCGGTGCTGCTCGGTCTGTCGTTCAAGGCGGGCGTTTATTCGATCGTGCTCGGCGTGGTGATCGGCTCGTGCATTCTTGCGCCGATGGGCCTGTTCGGTCCGCGCAACGGCACGAGCGACCCGGTTTCGTCGGGTGCGCATTTCGGCATTCATGGCCGGATCGTCGGCTCCTTTCTGGCGGTGTTGACCGCCGTCGCGTTCTTCTCGCTGGCAGTGTGGAGTTCGGGCGACGCCCTCGTGGGCGGCGCGAATCATCTGCTCGGACTGCCGGTCAACTGGATGACGCTGAGCTTCGCGTACGGTCTCTTTGCGGTGCTGGTGCTGACGGTCTGCGTCTACGGTTTCCGCTTCATGCTGTGGGTCAACAAGATCGCCGTGTGGGCGGCGAGCCTGCTGTTCGTGGTCGGCATTGTGGCGTTCGCCGGGCCGTTCAATAGCGCGTACGCCGGCAAGGTGGCGCTCGGTTCGGTGGGTTTCTGGCCGGCCTTCGTGAGCGCTGTGCTGGTTGCAATGAGCAATCCGGTGTCGTTCGCCTGCACGCTCGGCGACTGGGCCCGCTATATTCCGCAGAACACGCCGAAGAAGCGCACGATCCTTGCAGTGATGCTCGCGCAACTGGCCACCTTCGTGCCGTTCTTCTTCGGTCTCGCCACCGCGACGATCATCGCCAGCAAGGCGCCGGATTTCATCGCCTCGAATAACTACGTGGGCGGCCTGCTGGCGATCTCGCCGAACTGGTTCTTTCTGCCGGTGTGCCTGATTGCCATCATCGGCGGGATGTCGACAGGCACCACCGCGCTGTACGGCACCGGGCTCGATATGTCGAGCATGTTCCCCAAGTTTCTGAACCGCGTGCGCGCCACGTTGCTGATCGGCAGCCTTGCCATCGGCTTCATTTTTCTCGGCCGCTTCGCGTTCAATCTGGTCGAAAGCGTGTCGACGTTCTCGGTGCTGATCAACGTCTGCAGTTGCCCGTGGATGGTGATCATGATTATCGGCTTCGTGACGCGGCGCGGTTTCTATCTGTCCGACGATCTGCAGGTGTTCAATCGCGGCGGACGTGGCGGTCACTACTGGTTCACGCACGGCTGGAACTGGCGCGCGATGGGCGCATGGATTCCGAGCGCGGTCATCGGCCTGTGCTTCGTCAATTTGCCGGATCAGTTCGTCGGCCCGCTCGGGCAGCTTGCCGGTGGTCTCGACATCAGCATGCCGGTTTCGCTGACGCTGGCCTGCGCGTTGTATATCGCGCTGCTGCAGTGCTTTCCTGAACCGGACGGCGTGTATGGGCCGCTTGGCCGACGCTGGTTGCGTAGCGGTCCGCAGCGCCATGCGACCGTGCACCCGGTGGTGCCGGCGACCAAGCTTAAGGCTGGCGGCGCGCAAATGAAGACGCAAATGAAGACGCAAGCGCAGCAGCGCGCCGTGCGACGTGAACGCGAAGAAGTGCTGGACACGCAGGACGCGGGTTGAATCGTGCGGCTCGAGGTGCTCACTGCAGGGCGCAGTGAGACGGCGCCGAACGCAGCAATCGAGGTTATTGGAAGCTGCGTAAAAGCGCCACAGAGGGCCGCATCGAAGCAACAGTCGCGCAGTAAATGCAATGGTATTCAAGTTGAGTAGGCAAACAAAATGAGCGAGTCAGTAAAGCGCGCGTTTGAAGGTGTAAAGCTGTTTCCGTTCTGGCTGGACAATCCGCGTGCACCGGCTGTCGAACGGGAGTTGATCGGTCCGACTTCCGCGGATCTGGTGATCGTTGGCGGTGGGTTCACGGGTTTGTGGGCCGCGATTCAGGCGAAAGAAGCCGACCCGTCGCTCGACGTCGTGCTGGTTGAAGCGGGGAAGGTGGCTTACGGCGCATCGGGTCGCCCGGGCGGGATCATTTCCACGTCGGTGATGCATGGTCTGCCGAATGCGACGCGCGTATTTCCGCAAGACCTCGACGTGCTGGAAAAGCTGGGCCAGGAGAATCTCGACGGCTTCAAGGAATCGTTGACGCGTTACGGCATTGAAGCGGACGTCGAATGGAATGGCGAGATGACAGTCGCGGTCGACCCGGGACATCTCGGTCATCTGAAAGGCGATTACGAACTGCACGTGGCCCACGGGCATGATGTCGTTTTGCTCGACAGCAAAGGTGCGCGCGAACAACTCGATTCACCGCTCTTCGCAGGCGCGATGTGGTCGCGCAATCGCAGCGGCACGATTCATCCGGCGAAGCTCGCATGGGGCCTGAAGGCCGCTGCGTTGAAACTCGGTGTGCGTTTGCACGAACACTCGCCGATCACGCGCATGGAAGATCTCGGCGCAACGATGATGGTGCACACCCAGGCGGGCAGCATCGAAACGCCACGCGTGCTGCTTGGCACCGGCACCGCAGACGTGGGCGTGACCGACATCAAGCGCCGTGTAATGCAGGTGCGCGACCACATCATCGCGACTGCGCCGTTGAGCGACGAGCAGTTGGCGCGCATTGGCTGGAACAATCGCCAGGGCATCTACGATACGCGTACGCAGCTCAATTATTTCCGTCTCACCAAAGACAACCGGATCATCTTCGGCGGCCGCGTGAGCTATCACTTCGGCGGCGATCCAAATCCGGCCGCGGATCGTGACGAGAGCACATACTACAAGCTCGCCGAGGCGTTCTACCGCACGTTCCCGCAACTGGACGACGTGCGCTTCACCCATGCATGGGGTGGCCCGATCGACTATTGCTCACGCGGTGCCGTGTTCGCGCGCCGCTATCACGGCGGCAAGAGCGTGTTCGTCGCGGGCTATACGGGTTTCGGCGTGGCGGGCAGCCGCTTTGGTGCGAAGATGGGGCTCGACATGCTGTGGAATCGCGAGACGCTGATTACGTCGCTGGATATTTCGCGCAAGGGGCCGTCGTACATTCCGCCGGAACCGCTGCGCTGGATCGCCGCGAAGATCACCTTCAACGCATTCGACGGCGCCGACGATCGCGGCGGCTGGCGGCGTCTCTGGATCAATTCGATCAAGGCGTTGGGCTTTCCGATGTAGTTGATGCGGGAGGTGTCGATGTGACTGGCGGTTTTTTATTCATTGCCGCCAGAATAAAAAAACCGCACCTTAAGGGGTGCCGCACCTTACGGTGCGGGGGTGCGGTTCTAGTTGAAGCAACGTTGCGATGCAGTATGAATCAACCGCAGTACACGATGCTGTACTTCTTGGTCGCTACCGGCATGTGCCACGTGCCCGAGAAGCCCTTGTGCAGGATGAAGGCGTCGCCGGCGGCATAGCGTTCGCTGCGGCCGTCGTCGCTGGTGATGACGACTTCGCCTTCGATCAGCACGCAGACTTCGTGGATCGGCAGATCGGCCAGCTTCAGCGTGCCCGCATCGCATTGCCATACGCCGGCGGACAGCATGTTGCTCGCGTCGGAGAATGCGTTGAGGGCGTGCGGCGCCTTGGCGCCTTCGAGAATGACGTCGGCGGGATCGTGCAAGGCGGGGTTCAGACCGGAAGCGCCGGGGCCTTTAGCGTCGATGCGGGTGAAAGTGATGGTGCTCATGTGTCTCTCCTGGTTAATGTGTTTCGAAAGCGAGTGATTCGATGACGGAATCGAAGCAGAACCGGAGTCTGAGCCAAAGCTGCGTAGCGATGAATTTCGATTTGAAGACATTCAGATTGAGCGGCGTCGATGTAAAGCATTCGATACCGCTCCCGGGCGCTTTGCCGGCCCAAGGTCTGACCCAACCATTCATGTAAAGGACAAGCCCATGCAACACGCCAAACAGTTTTATATCGACGGACAATGGGTCGATCCGCAAAACGCGGCTGGCGCTGCCACGCTCGACGTGATCGATCCGTCCACGGCTACCGCGTTCGCGCAGATTTCGCTCGGCAGCGCGGCTGATGTGGACCGTGCTGTAGCCGCGGCGAAGCGTGCCTTTCCGGCCTACAGCGAGACGACGATCGCGCAGCGCATCGATCTGCTGCAAGCGATCCTGGACGTCTACCGCAAGCGCTACGACGACATGGTGCATGCGATCAGCCGCGAGATGGGCGCGCCGCTGCAATATGCGAACGACGCGCAGGCATGGACCGGCGTCGCGCATCTGGAAACAATGATCCGCACGCTCGACACGTTCGAATTCGAGTACGTGAAGAGCAGCATTCTGATCCGCAAGGAAGCAGTCGGCGTGTGCGGGCTGATCACGCCGTGGAACTGGCCGGCCTTGCAGATCGCCACCAAGGTCGTGCCCGCGCTCGCGGCCGGCTGCACGATGGTGCTCAAGCCTTCTGAACTGGCGCCGCTCTCCGGCATCATCTTCGCCGAGATCCTCGACGAAGCGGGCGTGCCGGCCGGCGTGTTCAACCTCGTCAACGGCGAAGGCGCGACGGTGGGCGAGGCGATGTCGCGTCATCCGGATATCGACATGATGTCGTTCACCGGCTCGACGCGTGCGGGCGTGCAGGTCGCGAAGGCCGCGGCGGATACGGTCAAACGCGTGCACCAGGAGCTGGGCGGCAAATCGGCCAACCTGATTCTCGAAGATGCCGATCTGAAGCAGGCTGTGACGCGTGGCGCCCGTGCATGTTTCGACAACAGCGGCCAGTCGTGCGATGCGCCCACGCGCATGTTCGTGCCGCGCGCACGCCTCGCCGAGGCATTGGCATATGCGAAGGAAGCGGCTGAAGCCCTGGTGGTCGGTCCCGCGGATGCGAAGGGCATCGATCTCGGACCGGTCATCAGCGAGCAGCAGTTCGACAAGATCCAGCGGCTGATCGGCGTGGGCGTTGAAGAGGGCGCCACGCTGGTGGCCGGTGGCCCGGGCCGTCCCGAAGGATTGAAGGATGGTTACTTCGTCCGCCCGACGGTGTTCGGCAATGTCACGCCGAACATGACGATCGCGCGCGAAGAGATTTTCGGACCGGTGCTGTCGATCCTCGGCTACGACTCCGAAGATGAAGCGATCGCGATGGCCAACGACAGCCTCTACGGTCTCGCGGGCTATGTGCAGTCCGCCTCGATCGAGCATGCGCATGCCGTGGCGAAACGCCTGCGTACCGGCACGATCTATCTGAACTACGCGGACTACAACCCCGATGCGCCGTTCGGCGGCTTCAAGCAATCGGGCAATGGCCGCGAGTACGGCGAGTTCGGGCTCGAGGATTTTCTGGAGATCAAGGGCGTGGTGGGTTACGCGAGCTGAGGCTGCGCGACGGCCGGTCGGTGAGAGCCATCATCGCGTCGGCCGTTTTCCGATGGCGGTTCCAATCTGCGAACTCCGTTTGCGGGCGTCTATAATCTTTGCCGGAATTCGCCATCGGATCTTGAACCTGTGAAAACGACTATCGCTATTGCACTTGCGGCGCTTGCCCTGAGCGGCTGTATGTCCGCCGAAAAACAGGAAGCTCAGGCGCGTGACTTTACCCGCTCAGAGAACCTGCTCGATAGCGCCCAGCGTAACGCCGCGGTCGGGTGCGCGGATCAGGCGCAATGCGACAAAGCCTGGTCGCTCACGAAGGACTACGTGGCGGCGCATTCTTACACGTCGATCGTCCGCGCGGACGCGGTAGCAATCGAGACCGATGTGCCTGGCCGCTCGGGCCATGCGGTCTATTCGGCCACGCGCGTGGCCAAGGGCAGCGGGGCGACGATCACGCTGTACGCGCAGTGCCGTGGCATGTACGGCCAGGATCGCGCGATGGGCTCCGACTACGATGATTGCGTCAAGCAAATCGGTCCGACTCAAAACGGCTTCGTGCCGTATCTGAAGCAACACCTGTCCAGCCAGTAAAGAACGTACCTTCGAACGAACTTTCGAACGAACCTTCAGGTCGCGGAGTGACGCGACATCATCCGTTCGAATGCATCGACGATACGCTGCACGTATGGATTCTTGTGGGCGAGGGTGCCGGTTGCGCGTTCGAAGTGCGCCAGCATGGTCGCGTTCGCTTCGAAGATCAGCACCTGTCCGTCGGGCAGCACCGTGAAGTCGATTCCACCGTAGTCGAGATCGAGCCGTTTGCCGATCGCCGCGATCGCCTTCATGACACGCTCGCCGAGCGCAGTGTGCGGATTGTCGAGGAAGCGCCGCTCTTCCTCCAGTTTCCACGGATGCTGTTCCATGTCGGCGGAGTAGTAGTGCACCATCCAGTGCGGCGAAATCGCCAGATGGTAGGGAAACGGCTCCCGGTCGACAAAAATGATCCGGTATTTGCGGTAGAAACCGTCGGCGCTGCGATAGTCGCGAAACGCCGTGAGATAACAAACTTCGGTTTGTGCCGAGCGCCACGATTCGAGCGCGGCGGGACTCTCGCATAGCGTCAGCCCTTCGCCGCCGTGTGTCGCGGCAGGGCGCGCGAGGACCGGAAAGTCGATGCCAGCCGCCACGAGCTGGGCGTCAAGCGCGCTGTGTGAAGCTGGCGTGGTTTCGCTGCGTACGCAAGGCGCTACCTGCACGTCCGGCAATCCATCGAACAGGCTCGCGGTGTGATGCCGTTGGGTTCGGGCGATAGCGTCAGGCGGATTGAGCACGGGTCGCGCACAGCGCGAGACGAAGCGCGCGAGTCGCCTGGAGAGCGGGGCGGCGATATCCGCATCGCCGATCGCGTTGAACACGAGGTCGTAGGCGGGCAACTGCTGGTCTTCTTCGGCCGCGGCGTAGTCGATAGCGTATTTGATGCGGCAGCAGGTCGTGCTGGGCAGCAGGGCATCGAACGGCACATTGCCGGCAGTGTGTGCCGCGCAGAGGATCAGCACGCGGCGCTGCCCGGCGCCGCTTCCCTCGATAAAGACACGCTGGATCCGATAGGCACGTTCCCGATACGCGGCGGCTTCGCTTGCGCGTTCACCGTCTGCGAGGATGGCAGCCAGATTCTGGCAAGCGACCGCGACGTGGGGATCGAGCGTCAGAACGAGGCGATACCAGTATTCGGCGATCTCATGATCGCTTTTCATGAAGTATCCGGTCGCGACATCGCAGAGATTCGCGGTACTGGCGTTGGGTGCCGCAGCGGCGTAGGCGTCCAGCGTGTGGGCGGCGATCAGATGCGCGACTGCGGCCAGCTCGTCGCCGTCGGCGCGTCGCGTTTCGGCGAGCGCGCGGTGACGGGACGGGTCGAGCGAGGCGCTGCCGCCGGCATACCCCGCTGACGTGCTCGGAGGCTGTGCCTTGCGGTCGGCTTCGTTGTGGGGATTCTGGGTCACGGTCGATCGGGATAGCGGCAGGGCGACGCGCCGCTGCGCACTCGGAGCATAGCGGGCGTGCATGCGATTCAGCTTACAGCGCCGCGGGTCCGCCAGCCCGCCACCCCGCCACATCACTACAGCAGCAGTTCGATCGAATGAAACAGGCGGCGCAATTCAGGGTCTTG
Source organism: Paraburkholderia sediminicola (assembly GCF_902859805.1). GTDB lineage: Bacteria > Pseudomonadota > Gammaproteobacteria > Burkholderiales > Burkholderiaceae > Paraburkholderia > Paraburkholderia sediminicola. The sequence goes on from NZ_CADIKC010000009.1 coordinate 29,563, forward strand.
CGAGCGCGCGCCTTCGTCGACGACTTCGCGCAAACACTCGAGAAAACACGTGGCTGCCGGACTCGTCGGCGCGCCGCGGCGTGACGTGATGCTGACGATGGTTTCATCCACCGTCTCGCGCAAGGGCAGCGCCCATAGGTTTTCCTTCGCGATGAGCACCTCGACGAGCGGCCACGGAAAAATGCTGACCATGTCCGTTCGTGCGAGCAGGCCGAGCACGACCGAGAGCGAGTGCGCGAGGTGGATTGTGTGCGGCACCTTCATGCCGCGCTTGCGAAACAGATTGTCCGAGATCGACTCGCGGCTTGCCGGGTCCCAGTTGAGCACCCATTCGGCGTCCTCCAGTTCGAGCAGCGTGCGGCAACCCGCCTTCGGATGGTCACGCCGCGCACACACGGCCGAATGCGTTGAAAACAGCGGTACGTTGTGAAACTCCGATTGCGGCGAAGCAGGCGGCGGACGGCCGATCGAGAAGTCGAGACTGCCGTCGCGCAGACGCGGTTGCACGACGCCCAGCAGCCCCTCAAAAAATTCCAGTTGCACCTCCGGCATGCGCTGCCGGAAACGCTGCACGGTGGGCGGCAGAAAAGTCAGCGCCACCCACGGCGTGACGCCGATCGACAGTTTGCCGGCCGCCGCGCCGCGCATCGCCTCGATCTCCGCTTCCGCGCGCTGCAACTGACCGAGCACCAGCCGCGCATGCACGACCAGCGCGCGCCCGAACTCCGTGAACGCGACGCCGCTCGCGCCGCGCACCAGCAATGGCGCGTGCAGATCGGCCTCCAGTTCGCGCATGGCCTTGGTTACGGCGGCCGGCGAAAGGTCGAGCGAACGGGCGGCGGCCCGGATACTGCCGGTATCCGCAATGGCCGCTAAGGTGCTGAGTTGATGCAGTTTCATCTGGAAAACCCGTATATGGGTGGCAACCATAGGTTGCTGGCGCAACGATTCTACGCCTGCCGCTGGAAAATCGGCGTGGTTATGCTCGGTTCACGCTTTCATAGACGGAGACAACATCGTGAACACCATGGCCATCCCGGCGGGCATCGCCGAACTCGAAGACGAAATGATCGCGCTGCGCCGCCGCATCCACGCGCAGCCCGAATTGGCTTACGAAGAGTTCGCTACCGGCGACCTGGTCGCCGAGCGCTTGCAGGAGTGGGGCTACACCGTGCATCGCGGGCTGGGTCAGACCGGTGTTGTAGGGCAACTGAAAGTAGGCAATGGCACGCGCAAGCTCGGCCTGCGCGCCGACATGGACGCACTGCCGATCCACGAGACTACCGGCCTGCCGTACGCGAGCACCGTCCCCGGCAAGATGCATGCATGCGGCCATGACGGCCACACGGCGATCCTGCTGGCGGCCGCCAAGCATCTGGCGCAGGAAAAAAGTTTCGACGGCACGTTGAACCTGATTTTCCAGCCCGCTGAAGAAGGTCAGGCCGGCGCGAAGAAAATGCTCGAAGACGGCCTGTTCGACAAATTCCCGTGCGACGCGGTCTTCGCGATGCACAACATGCCCGGTTTCCCCACCGGCAAGTTCGGCTTCCTGCCGGGCTCGTTCATGGCTTCGTCCGATACGGTGATCATCAAGGTGACCGGCCGCGGCGGTCATGGCGCGGTGCCGCACAAGGCGGTCGATCCGGTGGTGGTGTGCGCGCAGATCGTGCTGGCTTTGCAGTCGATCGTGTCGCGCAACATTGCGCCGCTCGACATGGCGATCATCACCGTCGGTGCGATTCACGCCGGCGAAGCGCCGAACGTGATTCCTGAAACCGCGGAGATGCGCCTGTCCGTGCGCGCGTTGAAGCCCGAGGTTCGCGACTATTTGCAGGAGCGCATCACGGCGGTCGCCTGCGGGCAGGCGGCGGTGTTCGGCGCACGCGCGCATGTGGACTATCAACGACGTTATCCGGTGCTCGTCAACGATGCGCAGATGACCGGTCTCGCACGGCAGGTCGCGCTCGACTGGCTTGGCGAAGACGGCTTGATTGCCGACATGCAACCGCTGACCGGCAGTGAAGACTTCGCGTTCCTGCTGGAGCGTTGCCCGGGCAGCTACCTGATCATCGGCAATGGCGACGGCGAGGGCGGTTGCATGGTCCACAACCCGGGCTATGACTTCAACGACGACTGCCTCGCGACCGGCGCGGCGTATTGGGTGCGGCTTGCGCAGACGTTCCTTGTCTGAGGCAGATGGCATCGCGTTGAACTGAGGCCGTGCAAGGCTCCGAGGATCACGAATATCCGCGGGGCCATCGAGGCCGTGTTGGAGCCAGTCAGACCGTCCATCGCTTTCAGGCGCGCAAGGCCGCAGGTCTGCGCATTGGCAGGAAGGACACCATGGAGACACAGATGGACTATTCCGCTACACCGCAACCCGCAGGCACCGACGCGTTGAATCTCGGTGACGCGTCGGCCATGCCGCCGGCCAAACGCACGGGCCACGCCAAAGCGATTGCTGCGATCACGCTCGGCAACGGCCTCGAGTTTTTCGATTTCACGATCTACAGTTTCTTCGCAACGATCATCGGCAAGTTGTATTTCCCGGTGGAAGGGCAGCTTGCGCAACTGATGCTGGCGGTCGGCACGTTCGGCGTGGGATTCATCATGCGTCCGGTGGGCGGCATTGTGCTCGGCGCCTATGCCGACCGCGCCGGCCGCAAGGCCGCGATGAGTCTCACACTGTGGCTGATGACGCTCGGTTCGGCGATCATCGCGTTCGCGCCGACGTACGCGGCGATCGGCATCGCCGCGCCGTTGCTGGTGATCCTTGCGCGATTGATTCAGGGCTTCGCGCTGGGCGGTGAGATCGGTGCATCGACATCGTTGCTGCTTGAATATGGCAGCGACAAGACGCGTGGATTCTACGGAAGCTGGCAGTTCGTGAGCCAGGGCTTGAACACCGTATGTGGCTCGCTGCTGGGTGTTGCGTTGGCGGCGGCGCTGTCCACTTCGGCGCTGGAGAGCTGGGGCTGGCGTGTGCCGTTTGTGATCGGCATGGCGATGGGGCCGATTGGCATTTACATCCGGCGGCATCTGGACGAAACGTTGCCGGGCGTGGAAGACGGTACGGTTTCCGCGGCCCAGGCACCTGATGCACAGCCGGTTCGCAAGTTGTTCCGCGAACATTCGCGCGTGATCACGACCGGTGTGTTGACGACGATTGGCGGCACGGCCGCGAATTACATCGTGCTGTTTTATCTGTCGACCTACGCGATCCGGATTTTGCATTTCCCGATGTCGTCGGCGTTGTGGGCCGCGTGGACCGCGGCGATCGTGACGGTGATTTGCTCGCCGTTTGCGGGAGCGTTATCCGATCGCGTCGGGCGTAAACGTGTTTTGTGGATTTCGCGGGTGATGTTGATTGTTGCCGTGTATCCGGCCTTCATGATTATTAATGCTTTGCCTACGGTGCCGGTTTTGTTGTCTGTTGTTGCCGTGCTGGCTGTGTTTGTCGCGTTTACCGCGGTGCCTAATATCGTCATGTTGCCCGAGATGTTTCCGCGTGAGATTCGCGCTACCGGGATGTCGATTGTTTATTGTTTGGGCGTTTCGATTTTTGGCGGGTTTGCGCAGTTTTTTGCTACCTGGTTGATTCAGATTTCGGGGAGTAATCTGGCGCCTGCCTGGTATTTGATTGGGTGTGGGGTGGTGTCGTTGTTGCCGTTGCCGTTTATGCGGGAGACTGCAGGTAGGGCTATTGATTGATGGGGTTTTTTGCCTTTTGCGGCGGCATTTGGCCGTGTTCTTGGGGCTTTGGCCTTTCCTTGTTCTGGCTTTGGTGCCTTTCCTTGCATTGTTAGTGGTCTATTAGCGTTCCCCCTGTGCGGGGGGCACCTACTTTTCTTTGCCGGCTGCAAAGAAAAGTAGGCAAAAGAAAGCAGCTCAAACCGCTAATGCTAAGTGGGCACCGTAGTTTGCTTGGGGTAGTGGTGCATCTGGAATCTGGGTTCGTGCACCGGCATATGCTTGTGACAAGGGCGTCATACTTCCGGCGGCGCTGCGCGCGCCGAAGAGTACTTCTTAAAACCGATCGCTGTGGTTTTGCGCTCGCGTCTCGCCACTGGACCGTGGCTCGTCATTGCGTCGCCATCGTGATTGTATTCGGAGCGGCAACTGCAACCGCCTACGGCAGTCACAGTCACAGTCACAGTCACAGTCACAGTCACAGTCACAGTCACAGTCACAGTCACAGTCACAGTCGCAGCCGCGGCTGTGACGTGACGTGACGTGACCGGGACGGTGATTGCAGTACACCGACATATCGTTTGAGTCGGTTTTCCCGGGAGAGTGCAGAGGCGCGTCGCCGAGGCGAAGCCGACGGCCCTCACAAACCAAAACCGAAGCCCGTGGTTTCCCCTGCAGACCCGTCCGCGACGCACGTAGTGCGGAGTGGGAGCTGATGAGTCCTTTGTCACTAGCGCGGAACGTGGGAGAGCACGGATTCCAGTCGCACCACTACCCGCAGAAAACCACGGTGCCCACTTAGCATTAGCGGTTTGAGCTGCTTTCTTTTGCCTACTTTTCTTTGCAGCCGGCAAAGAAAAGTAGGTGCCCCCCGCACAGGGGGAACGCTAATAGACCACTAAAAATTCAAGGAAAGGCCAAAGCCCTAAGAACACGGCCAATGCCGCCGCAAAAGGCAAAAAAGATCATCTAACAGCCGACTTCCCATCCCCCAAAGGCTCCGCCTCCCCCTCCCCCCCCGCACCAGCATCCCGCGTCTCAGGCATCGCGGCCCACACCAGCAGCACGGCAAGTGCACCCGCCGCAGCAAGTCCAAAAAAGCTCACGGCGTTGCCAAAATGGTCCGCAACAAACCCGGCAGCCGTCGTGCTCAAAGTAGCCCCAATCCCCGCAGCCAACCCAAACAACCCGATACAAAGGTTATACCGCCCCTTCCCGCCGGCGACATCGGCGGCAATCAACGGCAGCATCACACCGAACACGGCCGCGCTCAGGCCGTCCAGCATCTGCACCGGCACCAGCAAATAAGGGCTGCTGATCCCGGCAAACAACAACGCCCGTATCGGCAACGCCGAAAACCCAAGCAGCAGAATCGGCCTGCGTCCCCACCGCTCGGCAGAGCGCCCAACCCATGGCGACATCATCGCCACAATCGCCTGCGGCACGATGATGCACGCGGCAATCACGAGCTGCACGTTGTCGCCCATGCCGGCCGTCACTTCACCCGCGGCGAGATTCAGCATCGCCGCATTCGACAAGTGGAACAGCACAATACAAGCCGCAAACAACAGCATCCGCTTGTCACGCAACAACTCGCGCAAACTCTCGCGCCGTTCGATCTGTGCCGGTGTCGGCCCAGCCTTCGGCAGCTCGATCGTGTCGGTACGCTGGATCATCGTCAGCGCAAAGAGCGCAGGGACCGCCAGCGCCGCGGTCAGCCAGAACACCGCGCGGGGTGAATAGTATTCGCCGAATACGCCCATCAGGCCGGCCGCGACGGCGCTGCCGATCGACGCCCAGCGCGCATTGCGTCCCAACCGGTCGCCCAGATTCGCACGCCCCACGAGAGCGAACGAAATGGCGGCCAATGCCGGCGTCAGCATGCAACTGGCAAACCCGTGGAACACCTCGGCGGCAATCACCGGCAGCACCGTCGGGCTCGCAGCGAGCAGCACCGCACTGAAGATGATCGCGAAGATCGCCCATGCAGCGGCGCCTTTCTTGTTGCGCAACGCGTCGACAGCAGCGCCGCCCGGCACCTGGCTCACCATCGCACTTATAGTGCCGACGGAGAGCGCCATGCCGATCTCGCCCTGGGTCCACTTGTGCGAGGCGAGATACGACGCAATGAACGGCCCGAAACCCGTCTGCACGTTGGCGACGAAAAAATTCAACCAATCGAGTGCACGCAAACTGCGCGCGGTGACTAAGGTCCGGCCTGTCATCGGGCCGCCCGTGCGTTGGAACCCGCCGTGACTGTGGCCGGCGCGGCAGAAGCTGCAGCGGCGGGAGCAGGCGCGGGAGCGGGAGCGGGTGGCGGCGCGGGCGACACCGCGCGGATCGGCTTGTCGCTGGCGTACGGCGGCGTCGCGTTGATCTGCGCATCGCTCAGATCGATCAGCGGATGCAGCTCCTTGTCTTTCGTAACGAAACGCAGGGCCGACCAGTTGGCGGCAATCGTGCGCCGCTCGGTGCTGACCATGCCGTTGACGTCGAGCACGACCGCCTGCGGCTGCGCGTTGGCGTCGATCAGCACGTCGATCACGCGGCCGACCTTGGCGCCGTTCGAGCGCTCGACGTCGGTGTCGATCAGCGGCAATTGCACGGCGGCGGACTTCGCCACGGGAGTCGGCGTGGCCGTCGCGTTGAGTGTGATCGGCGCGGTCTTCGCAGTGGGCGTGAAGCGGAACGCGCTCCACGGGAAATTGACCTTGCGATCGCCGACGCCGAGGAAGCCTTGCAGATTGACCACGATTTCGCGCGGCTTGCCGCTCGCATCGGCGATCAGATCGATCGCGCGGCCGACTACCTTGCCGTCGGGCTTCTGCACTTCGCTATCGAGCAAGGCACGCGCCTCGCTGCGCTCGATCGTGCGCAGCACGATCAGCGGCGCGGGCGCGGGCGGCGGCGGCGCGGGCGTGGCGACCGGCGGCGGAGGTTCGACCTTGCGCGGCTTGACGACCGGTTTTTTAGGCTTCTTCGGCTGTTCGGGTTCGGCCGCTTCAGTCTCGACGGGTTCCGGCGCGGAGGCGGCGACAGGCGCGCTCGCGGGTTCGACGGGCATCACCGTGGCGTCGACAATCGGCGCCTGTTGCGGGCCCCACAGCAGGCTGCAACCGGACAGCGCGAATAGCGCGAACACAGCAAGAAGCAGAAGACGCCAGGCAGGACGCGAAAAACCGCCGCTCATCAAGAAGGACTCCATGGGCCAGTGCGGACGGGCGCTGTGGACCGCCGCAGTTAAGTCACGCTTTAACTCAGGTAAGGGCCAGAGTGTAACCCGCGGCGCCGGGGCGGCCCGGTTTTGCAGGCTTTCTGACAGGTGTCCCCGGCGCACGATTCATGCCGCGTCGCGCGCTTCCGGCCACGACGTAGGCCCGTTTTTGCGCGCCGAACCCCTCAAAACCCTTTCACAACTCGATGACAAACCGTAGGTGTAAACGCGCGGAGCGTCCCCATGGTTTGCCGTCCCTTAAACGATATAAGCATCGCGACATGTCGAGCATGCCATTCATGCGATGGGAGACATATTTGTGTTGCCCTACATTTCGGGACAGCAAAAGAAGAACGGAGCATGCGGGTTGTCTGACGCATCGCCAGCCGACGTTCAAACCTTGCCACACCACATTAAATCAACGCAACGAGACGAACCTGATGGCGGCCGGAAACCGGGCCGTTTCAGCACGCTGATAAAGGAGGCACTCATCATGATGGAACCCCACGCCCAACCGATTTCTGAAGTCGGCGCCGAATCATTCGACGGAAAGGGCTTTCTCGACCGCTACTTCGAAATCTCTTCACGCGGCAGTTCGCAGCGTACGGAAATTGTGGCGGGCATCACGACCTTCCTCGCGATGGTCTATTCCGTGTTCGTCGTGCCGGGCATGTTCGGCCGCGCGGGCTTCGATACCAGCGCGGTGTTCGTCGCCGTGTGTCTGACCACTGCATTCGGCTCGCTGCTGATGGGCGTGTGGGCGCGTCTGCCGATTGCGATCGGCTGCGCGATTTCGCTCACCGCATTCACGGCGTTCGGCCTTGTGCTCGGTAAAGGTCTGCAGCCGAACGTCGCACTCGGCGCGGTGTTCCTGATGGGTGTCGTCTTCACCGGGATCTCGGTGACGGGCGTGCGTTCGTGGATTCTGCGCAATCTGCCGACGGGTATCGCTCACGGCACGGGGATTGGCATCGGCCTGTTCCTGCTCCTGATCGCCGCGAACGATGTGGGTCTGGTCGTCAAGAATCCGGGCGCAGGTTTGCCGGTGGCACTGGGCCATATCACGGCATTGCCGGCGATCATGTCGGTGGCGGGTCTGGCCGCGATCTTCGGTCTGGTGCGCCGTCGCGTGCCGGGTTCGATCCTGATCGTGATCGTCACGATCTCGCTGATTGCGCTCGCAATCGATCCGGCGGTGGCGTTCCACGGCGTGTTCGCACTGCCGTCGCTGAGCGCACCGGGTCACGCTTCGCTGATCGGCGCGATGGACATCAAGGGCGCGCTCTCGATGGCGGTCCTGCCTAGCGTGCTGGCACTCGTGATGACGGCCGTGTTCGACGCAACCGGCACGATTCGCGCCGTCGCCGGACAAGCCGGTCAACTCGACGAAAACGGCCGCATCATCAACGGCGGCCGCGCGCTGACGGCGGATTCGCTGAGCTCGATTTTCTCGGGCCTGCTCGGTGGCGCACCGGCTGCTGCCTACATCGAATCGACGGTCGGCGTGGCAGCGGGCGCGAAGACCGGCATGGCCGCAGCGGTGGTCGGCCTGCTGTTCCTGGTGGTGATGTTCTTCTCGCCGCTGGCCAGTCTCGTGCCTTCGTATGCAACGGCCCCGGCGCTGATGTACGTCGGCCTGCTGATGCTCTCGAACGTGAGCAAGCTGCATATGGACGACATGGTCGACGCGATGTCGGGCCTGATGTGCGCCGTCTTCATCGTGCTGACCGCCAACATCGTGACGGGCATCATGCTCGGCTTCGCAACGCTGGTGATCGGCCGCGTGGTGAGCGGCGAGTATCGCAAGCTGAATGTGGGCACGGTTGTCATCGCTGTCGTGCTGGTCGGTTTTTATCTCGGCGGTTGGGCGATCTGATTTTGCCGCATTGAGTTTCGCGCGGTTTGCTGTAACGCGAGAGTGGGGCGGGCTTGCCTTGCCGCTTCGCTCTAACGTGTAGTCGGTTGTTCTCCACCTTGACGCGGCGTATTGCAGAGTTTGAACTGCGGTGCGCCGCGTATCTTTTTTCCAGCGTCCCCTTCGCGCCGTCCTCTTCCTGCACGCTTTGAGAAAAGTGCGCACCTGTCCTTGACATCCTCACGCGTGTTTCTATACTTAACCCCATGGTTAAGTTTAATGAAACGTTACTCGATCGCACCTTTGCCGCGCTGTCCGATCCGACGCGGCGTGCGTTGCTCGCGCGTCTGTCTCAACTGAACGATCTGTCGGTCAGTGAGCTCGCCGAGCCGTTTGCGATGTCCTTGCCTGCGGTGATGAAACACCTCGACGTGTTGTCCGAGGCCGGTCTCATCACACGTAGCAAAACCGGCCGCACGGTGGCGTGCCGCCTGTCCGCCGGACCGATGGAGGAAGCCATGGAATGGCTCACTCGCTATCAGCGCTTCTGGTCCGAATCACTCGATCGTCTGGCCGCTTTTGTCGAAGAGGAACCGCCATGTCCGCCCAACCCAGCCTTACCCTCCAGCGTCGCCTCGACGCCGCGCCCGCCAAAGTCTTCCGCGCCTGGACGGAAGCGGCGCAATTCGTGAAATGGATGCATCCGACCGGCGCCGAGGTGATCCGCGCGGAAGTGGACGCACGCGTCGACGGGCGCTTCGCGGTCGGGTTTCGCAAGCCGGACGGCCAGCAGCTCGAAATCTATGGCCAGTATCGGGACGTGGTGCCCGACGCCAAACTGGTGTTCACCTGGACATGGCGTTCGAGCCCGGAGCAGGAGTCGCTTGTCACGGTGCTGTTGCGCCCGGACGGTGACGGTACGCTGCTGACGCTCACGCATGAACAGTTCATCAACGAAGAAGCGCGTGACCTGCATCAGTCCGGCTGGAGCTATGGCCTCGACGCACTGGAGCGCTACCTCGCCTGATTTCGCGTGATTTGTACTATCCAACCTGTACGACGCAGAGAAGGAGACGCACATGGAACCGCAACATCGTATCGGCACCAGGGAAGAATGGCTGGCCGCCAGCAAGGCGCTTCTGGTCGAAGAGAAAGCGTACACACGCGCCGGCGATGAACTCGCCCGCAAACGCCGGGCGCTGCCCTGGGTGAAGGTCGAGAAGACCTATGTATTCGAAACGCCGCAGGGTCCCAGGACGCTCGCCGATCTGTTCGGCGGCCGCAGCCAGTTGATCGTCTATCACTTCATGTTCGGCCCGGATTGGGAAGAGGGCTGTTTCGGCTGCTCGTTCGTGTCGGATCACATGGACGGCATCCTGACGCATCTCGAACATCACGACGTATCGTATGTAGCGGTCTCGCGTGGGCCGTTCGCGAAGATCGAGGCGTTCAAAAAACGCATGGGCTGGAAGTTTCCGTGGGTGTCGTCGAATGAGAGCGACTTCAATTTCGACTATCACGTGTCGTTCACGTCGGATGAGATCGCGAGCAAGAAGGGGTTCTATAACTTCACCGAGCAGGATGTCGGCATTGACGAGCTACCCGGTCACAGCGTGTTCTACAAGGACGCAGCGGGCAACGTCTATCACACGTATTCCACCTACGGGCGCGGCGGCGAGCAGTTCCTCGGCGCGTATGCCCATCTCGACGTGACGCCGAAGGGCCGCGAGGAAAAGAAGAATATGGGCGAGTGGCTCAAGCATCACGATCGCTATGAGGAGAAGGTGAGCGGTTGCGCCGCGTGCAGTTCCTGACGCGCGCCGGCCAGGAATAAGCGGGACGTCATGCCCCTTTGCGTCCCGCTTCATAGAACAGGGCGAACAACTCCGATTGCGAGTTGACGTTGAGCTTCGTATAGATGTGCTTCTTGTGCGCGCGCACCGTTTCGAATGAAATCGTCAATTTCTCCGCAATGGCGCGCGTTGAAAATCCGCTCAAGGTCAGCATCGCCACTTCCACTTCTCGCGCGGTGAGTGACGAGCGGCCGCCCGCCGACGACACCTGCTCGAAACGCGCGGCATAGGTAGGTGTATCCGCTGGGGCGTTCGTGTTGATACCTGCTTGCGTCACTGCCTCGCTCGAGGCCGGCTCCGGCGTATCGAATGTCTCATAGGGCAAACGCTGCCGCAGTAGCGCGATTACCCACGGCGCGCAGAGCGCGAGTACCGCCAGATCGCGCTCGCCGTAGCGCTGCGTTGCGCCCAGCGAGAACGCCAGCGTATGCCTTGCGTCTATCATGTAGTTGAAATGCACTTCATCGCCGACGATGTTTTTCCTGAAGTACCGCTGGTAGTAGTCGGTCATCGAGAAGTTGTCGGGCGCGACGTCCGCCAGCGTGACGAAGCCCGATGCGGGCTTCTCGGTCGCGGCGATATAAAACGGATCGAGTTGATAGAGCGCGGCGAGATAGTCCTGGAACATCACGTCTACCGTGCCGTCCGGTGTGGGCGATTCTGCGCAGACGAGCGGCGCCATGCCTGGCGTGAAGCGCAGGGCGACCCAGTTGTCGAACACGACATAGCGTTCGAGCGCGCGTGTGAGGCGAGTCCAGAACTGCGCGCTGTCGAGTGCTTCGATAACCGCGCCGATCTCACGATGAAAGGCCAGATCGCGCCATTCGAGTTCCATGCGTGCTCCGTTGAGGGTAACCCTGCCGGGTGATTACGGACAAAAATATGTCTGGTAATAATAGGCCCAACCTGAAACGCGGGCGCCTGACAACAGCCGCAATTTAACGCGAAGCAGATTGCTAAGCACCGGAGACAAAAATGCTTCAACTCGAACTGGCACAGATCCCAATCGTGGATGGCGCGGCAGGCGTCGGCGGTAAAAACGTGCAACGTGTGCTGCAAACCATCGGGCAACGCGCGGCCGGAACCGATCTGATCGTGTTTCCGGAGACCACGCTGTCGGGTTTTCCGACGCGCGACACCATCGGCGACGTGGCCGAACCGATCCACGGGCCATCGCTGACCGCCGTGCGCGACGCGGCGCGCGAAGCACGGGTTGCGGTGGCAGTCGGTCTCGCCGAGCGTGACGGCAGCCGCTTTTTCAACACCACGGTGCTGGTCGACGAACGCGGCGAGATCGCGCTGCGCTATCGCAAGACGCATCTGTGGGCGTCGGACGTCGGTGTATTCGAACCGGGCGACCGTTACGAAGTGTGCAGCTTCAAGGGCCTGACCGTTGGCCTGCTGGTCTGCTACGACATCGAATTTCCCGAAACGGCGCGTGCGGTTGCCTCGCTCGGCGCCGATCTCCTGATCGTGACGAACGGCAACATGGATCCGTTCGGGCCGGTGCACCGCCGGGCAATCGTGGCGCGCGCGATGGAGAATCAGATGTTCGCGGCGCTTGTGAATCGCATCGGTTCGGGCGACGACAATCTCACGTTCCCCGGTGAGTCGGCGCTGATCGATCCGTTAGGCGACGTGGTGTGCGACGCCGGCCACGAAGAAACGGTCCTGCGCGCCACGCTCGATCCCGCTCGTCTCGAAGGCGCGCGCGAACACTATCGTTATCTGCATGACGCGCGTATTGCGCTCGACCTCGCGACGCTGGACGGCGAGCAAGGGCAACGTGCGCGTGTGATCCGGGCGCGCTAAGGCGCGTGCGCAGGCCAGGCAGGTGCGCACATCTACGCGCATCACGTCAGGCAAAGAATCATCGGCGCGACTTCCGCGCACTCAGCAAGACTGATCGACAAAACCCGACCAGGGCGCGTTCAACGTCGCCCTCGCCGACGCTCGCCCATTCGCAAGAGGAGACACCGTATGACCCCGACATCCCCCACGGAGCGCGCCGGCGCACCTGCCGCGCCACAAAGCGCGCATCTGAAGCGCACACTCGGCCTGCCTTCGGTTTTGCTGTTCGGCCTCGCCTATATGGCGCCGCTGATCGTCTACGGCACCTACGGCGTGCTGGCGAGTGCCAGCAACGACACCGCCGCGCTCGCGTATCTGATTGCCCTGATCGCGATCGTGTTCACCGCGCTCAGTTACGGCAAGCTCGCGCGGCTTTTCCCGGTAGCGGGGTCAGCCTACACATACACGCGCAAAAGCTTCAATCCGCATCTGGGTTTCATGATCGGCTGGGCCACCTTGCTCGATTACTTTTTCTTGCCGATGGTGATCTGGCTGATCGGCGCCGCGTATCTCAGCGCCGCGTTTCCGCACATTCCGAGCTGGATCTGGATCGTCGCGTTCATTGTGTTGACGAGCGTGCTGAATATTCTCGGCATCGAACTCGCGAACCGTTTCAACATCGTGCTGATGGTCGTGCAACTCGCGATCGTCGCCTTGTTCGTTGTGCTGTGCTGCCACTACGTCACCGCGGCGGCCGGTCCCGGCGGCCTGATTTCGGCCGAGCCGTTTTTCAAGCCGCATGTGCCGTTCTCGGCGACGATGGCAGGCGCCGCGATTGCTGCTTATTCGTATCTCGGCTTCGACGCGGTGTCGACGTTGACCGAAGAAACGATCGCACCTGAAAAGACCATGCCACGGGCGATTGTGCTGATTGCGCTGATCGGCGGCGCGATCTTCGTGATCGCCGCGTACACGGTGCAGCTCGCGCATCCTGGTGCGGTGTTCAAGGACCCGGATTCGGCCGCCTTCGAAGTGGCGCGCAAAGTCGGTGGCGATATCTTCGTGACGGTGTTTCTGGCCGGCCTGATTCTCGCGCAGTTCGCCTCGGGCATCTCGGCGCAGGCAAGCGTGGGGCGTCTGCTGTATGCAATGGGGCGCGACGAAGTCTTGCCCAAACGCATCTTCGGTTTCGTGCATCCGAAGTTCAAGACGCCGGCGCTGAACATCGCGATCGCGGGTGCAATTGGGCTTGTCGCATTGAAGCTCGATGTGGCGACCTCGACCTCGTTCATTAATTTCGGCGCGTTTCTCGCGTTCACCGCGGTTAATCTGTGTGTGATCCGGCAGTTCTTCAACGCGAAGGGCAGTGCGAATGCGATGAGTGTGATCGGTGGTCTGCTGTTTCCGCTGGCTGGTGCGATTGCGGATATCTGGCTGCTGGTGAGTCTGGAGAAAACCGCACTGGTGCTTGGCGCAGTGTGGTTCGTGCTGGGCTTGTGCTATCTCGGCTGGATCACGCGCTGTTTCCGCCGCGCGCCGCCGGAAGTCGCGGTCTGATAAGTAATGGCGCTGCAGCGCGCAGCGCCGAACTCACAACGCCATATCGAAGGCGGGTTTGACGAACAGTTCAATCGCCATCACGATAAGGCTCATCACGGCCGCGGACAGCGTCAACGTGCCGTACTCGTCGTAGCGCGCATCGTATAAGCACGCTACGACGAAAATAATCGCCAGCAGGTTGGTGAGCCAGTCGAAATTCAACGCCAAGGTCATCGATCAAATCCGGGCTTACGCGCGACTCGTATCGTCGGATCGCGCTATTACGTGAGCCGGATTCTAGCGAGTTGAGCTTACGGATTTGCTACGCCTGGGCTTACATGGATTACGCCCCAGCGGGAGTCCCCTTAGGTTAATTCCCGAAGGACCTCACCTGGCGGCCATCATGTCGTGCTCGATCCAGTCGATCACCGACGTGCGTTTGGGCTGCCAGCCGAGCAGTGTGCGCGCACGCTCACCGCGCACCCGGCTGTTCGATCCCAGCCCGTACGAAGCCATTTCGTAACCCCATTCCTTCTGCGCTTCTGCGAGCGGCCAGTCTTGCGGCTCGCCCAGTTTCATCACGCGGGCAATCGCGGCGCTCATGTCGCGAAACGACGCCTCGCCGCTTTCGACGAAGTAGAAGGTGCCCGCCGGCGTCTTCTCCAACGCAAGGCGATAGAGTTCGGCGACGTCGCCGATATGCACGTTCGACCAGATGTTGCCGCCGCTGCCCACATGCCGCACCACGCCGCTCTTTTGCGCCTGACGCACGAGACGTGGCAGCTGCACGCTTGCGCTGCCCGGCACGTCGCCGTGGCCATAGATCAGCGTGTTGCACAGCACCGCCGAGCGGATGTTCCGCTGCGCGGCATCGAGTATGAGTTGATCGATGGCGACGCGTGCCGCTTTGTCCGCGGTCGGCACGGGCAGTGCGTCTTCGTGATAGATGCGCGCTTCGCCCGCTTCACCACCCGACGCGTCACCGACGATGCTCGAGCCACTCGTATGCAGAAACGGCTTGCCGGAACCGGCGAGGCCGTCGATCAGCGCTTTCACTGCGCCTTCATGGTCGCTGCTCGCGGCGTTGATGACTGCGTCGGCGGCTTTGGCTTCAGCAATCAGCAGTTCGCGGTCGTCGAGCGTGCCGATCACGGGTTCGATACCGAGGCGTTGCAACTCAGCGCTGTGTTCGGGCTTGCGGATCAAGCCGCGCACATGGTGGCCGGCGCGCACGAGGTGCGCCGCGATCGAACCGCCGATAAAGCCGCTTGCGCCAGTAATGAAAATCTTCAAGACGTTCTCCTAAGGTGGAAACATCGAAAATACGATGACATGGACGCAGTATCCGCCGTCTTGATTCTCGCAAAAAGCGTGTTAGTCTCAAATCAATCTTGACTTTAAATCAACAATGAAGACTTCCACCGACGAATTACTGGTGTTCGCGACGGTGATCGACTGCGGTTCGATCACGGCGGCGGCCGAGAAATTGCAGCAGACCGTCTCCGGCGTGAGCCGTGCGCTTACACGCCTCGAAAAGAAACTCGACACCGCGCTGGTGAGGCGCACCACGCGTCGTCTACAACTGACAGAAGAGGGCGAGGCGTTCCTGCGGCGGGCGCGGGCGATTCTCGATGCGATGGAAGAGGCCGAGGAATCCGTCACGCGCGGACGCGAGCGGCCTTCGGGGCGTTTGCGTGTCGATGCGGCGTCGCCGTTCATGCTCCATTGCGTGGCGCCTCATATGAAGGCGTTTTCGGCGCTGTATCCGGAGATTCGTCTGGAGTTGACGAGCAACGAGCGGATCGTCGATCTGCTCGAACAGAAGGTGGACATCGCGATCCGCATCGGCGCGCTGCAGGACTCGACCCTGCACGCACGCACCCTGGGCAGTAGCAAGCTGCGGGTGCTCGCGAGTCCGGCGTATCTGGCTGAATACGGCGAGCCGCGTTCGGTGGAAGCGTTGCGCTCGCACCGTCTGATCGGCTTCACGGCGCCGGAGCATCTGAATCGCTGGCCGTTGCGGACGGCTGGAAAGGGCAAGTCGGAGACGCTGAAGATCGAGCCGGCAATCACCGCATCGAGCGGCGAGACCTTGCGGCAACTGGCGTTGTCGGGATGGGGCATCGCCTGTCTCGCCGACTTCATGACCGCGGCCGACGTGCGCGAAGAGCGGCTGGTGCCGATTCTCGGCAACGTGCTGGTGGATGAGCGGCAGCCGGTGAGCGCGGTGTATTACCAGAGCGCGTCGCTGGCGGGGCGCGTGCAGTGTTTCCTGGATTTCATGGTGGCGCGGGTGAGGCTGTAGGGAACCGCGTCGAGTTTTTTGTCCGCTTGCTGCCCTGTATTTTGAACGTGTATATACAAGTTGCTTGTCGCGACGAACGAACGCGATGCGGCGCACGCGGACATCCGAAACGCCCGGCTCAAGCGAGATGTGTGCCACGTAAGCTCCCGGCTCTAATGGAAACCCCCAGGCCCGAAGCTGCAAAAACAAGTTGTATATACAAGCGAGCGTCGCTAAACTTCATCTTGAATTGTATAGACAAGACAGGACACAACACCATGATGATTCTGAAGCCCGGCTACCTGACCCTCCCGCAACTGCGCCAGATCGCTCGCGGGCACGTTGCGCTGCAACTCGATCCCGCCAGCCACGCCGCCATCGACGCCTGCGCTAAAGCCGTCGCCGATATCGCCGCGAAGGGCGAACCGGCATACGGTATCAACACGGGTTTCGGGCGCCTCGCCAGCACGCACATTCCGCATGACCAGCTCGAACTGCTGCAGCGCAATCTGGTGCTGTCGCACGCGGTCGGCGTGGGTGAGCCGATGTCGCGTCCGGTCGTGCGTCTGTTGATCGCGCTGAAGCTGTCGAGCCTCGGCCGCGGCCACTCGGGCATCCGCCGCGAAGTGATGGAAGCGCTGATCACGCTGTACAACGCCGACGTGCTGCCGGTGATCCCGGTCAAGGGTTCGGTCGGCGCATCGGGCGACCTCGCGCCGCTCGCGCATATGTCTGCAACCCTGCTGGGCGTCGGCGAAGTGTTCGCGAAGGGCGAGCGCATGCCGGCTACCGAAGGCCTCGCGCTGGTTGGCCTGAAGCCGCTCACGCTGCAAGCGAAAGAAGGTCTGGCGCTGCTGAACGGCACGCAAGCCTCGACCGCGCTCGCGCTCTACAACATGTTCGCGATCGAAGACCTGTTCCGCACCGCATTGGTGGCGGGCGCGTTGTCGGTGGATGCAGCAGCGGGTTCGGTCAAGCCGTTCGACGCGCGTATTCACGAACTGCGCGGTCATCAAGGCCAGACGGACGCGGCAGCTGCTTACCGTTCGCTGTTGCAAGGCTCGGGCATCAATGTCTCGCACGCCGATTGCGACAAGGTTCAGGACCCGTACAGCCTGCGCTGCCAGCCGCAAGTGATGGGCGCGTGTCTGGACCAGATGCGTCATTCGGCCGACGTGCTGCTGATCGAAGCGAACGCCGTCTCCGACAATCCGCTGATTTTCCCGGACACGGGCGAAGTGCTGTCGGGCGGCAATTTCCATGCTGAGCCGGTCGCATTTGCCGCTGACAACCTCGCGCTTGCCGTCGCTGAAATCGGCGCGTTGGCCGAACGCCGCATCGCGCTCCTGATCGACGCGACGCTGTCGGGCCTGCCGCCTTTCCTCGTGCGTGACGGTGGGGTGAACTCGGGTTTCATGATTGCTCACGTGACAGCCGCGGCACTCGCCTCCGAGAACAAGACGCTCGCGCATCCGGCTTCGGTCGATTCGCTGCCTACTTCGGCGAACCAGGAAGATCACGTTTCAATGGCCACGTTCGCTGCGCGCAAGCTTGGCGACATCGCTGAAAACGTCGCGAATATTCTGTCGATCGAGTTGCTCGCCGCCGCGCAAGGCGTCGATCTGCGCGCACCGCACAAGACCAGCCCGAGCCTGCAGAAAGTGATGGATGCCGTGCGCAAGGACGTCGCGCATTACGAGCTCGATCACTATTTCGCACCGGATATCGCGGCCGTTACGCGTCTCGTGCAGGACGGCACGATCGCGAAGCTGAGCCCGTTCTCGTTCGCGTCCGAGCAGTAAGCTCGAACATCACGTTTCAAGCACGCCAATCAAGCCAATGAACGCACCGGCCTATCAGGGCATCAAGGACTTCATCCTCGGCCGCATCCATGCGGGCGAATGGGCTGAAGGAGACCAGGTGCCCTCCGAAAACGAGCTCGCCCGTGAATTCAACGTCGCGCGCATGACGGTCAACCGCGCGTTGCGCGAGCTGACTTCGGAGCAGGTGCTGACGCGTGTGCAGGGCTCGGGCACATTTGTCGCCCGGCCCAAGTACGAATCGACTCTGGTGGCGATCCGCAGTATTTCCGACGAAATCGTCGCGCGCGGTCATCGCCATCAGGCGAACGTGCTGCACATCGGTGCGAGCATCGCCGACGAAGCGCTTGCCGAAGAAATGCAGGTGAGCGCGGGCAGTCCGGTGTTTCATTCACGCGTGCTGCATTTCGAAAACGACGAACCGGTGCAACTCGAAGAGCGCTGGGTCAATCCCGCGGTCGCGCCCGAGTACGCCTTGCAGGACTTCACGAACACCACGCCGAATCAGTATCTGGTGCGAGTGGCGCCGTTGCAGCGCGTCGAGTACCGCATCGAAGCCCTGGCTGCCGATGCTGATACCCGCGAGCTGCTGACGATGGATGAACTCGAACCGTGCCTCGTGCTGCATCGGCGCACGTGGTCGCAAAGCCAGGTCGCCTCGATCGCCAATCTCTGGCATCCCGGCAGCCGCTATCGCTTCACCGGACATTTCTGATTTCGCCGCTTTTAAAGACCCGTTTTTAAAGACCGTTTCCGACTCTTTTTCCTGAACTTCTCCCGCACATTTTCAAGCATCCCGAGGGCCACCATGAACAACCCGAAACACATCGACCCGCGTCTGGACCCGACCCGCACGATCCGCGCACCGCGCGGCGCGGAAAAGACCTGCAAGACCTGGATCGCGGAAGCCGCGTACCGGATGATCCAGAACAATCTGGACCCCGAAGTCGCTGAGCATCCGCACGCGCTGGTTGTGTACGGCGGTATTGGCCGTGCCGCGCGTAACTGGGATTGCTTCGATCAGATTCTCACGTCGCTGAAAGACCTCGAAGAGAACGAGACGCTGCTGATTCAATCGGGTAAGCCGGTCGGCGTGTTCAGGACGCATGCGGACGCACCGCGTGTGTTGCTGGCGAATTCGAATCTGGTGCCGCATTGGGCGACGTGGGAACACTTCCACGAACTCGATCGCAAGGGCCTGATGATGTACGGGCAGATGACGGCGGGCAGCTGGATCTACATCGGCAGCCAGGGCATCGTGCAGGGCACCTATGAGACTTTCTTCTCGGTGGCGAACCAGCATTTCAACGGCGATCCTTCGGGCCGCTGGATTCTGACGGGTGGTCTTGGCGGCATGGGCGGCGCGCAGCCGCTGGCCGCAACCATGGCCGGCTTCTCGATGATCGCGGTGGAATGCGACGAGACGCGTATCGACTTCCGTCTCAAGACCCGTTACGTCGACAAGAAAGCAGCGACGCTCGACGAAGCTCTCGCCATGCTGGAAGAAGCGAAGAAGGCAGGCAAGCCGGTGTCGATCGGTCTGCTCGGCAACGCGGCAGATGTGTTCGCCGAATGCGTGACGCGTGGCATCACGCCGGATTGCGTGACCGACCAGACCAGCGCACACGATCCGATTCATGGCTACCTGCCGCAAGGCTGGAATGTCGAAGACTGGCGCGAGCGTCAGAAGACGGTGCCGGACAGCATCGTGCTGCCCGCCAAGCAGTCGATGGCCAAGCAGGTGCAGGCGATGCTGACGCTGCAGGAACGCGGCGCGGCCACGCTCGACTACGGTAACAACATCCGCCAGATGGCGCTGGAAATGGGCGTCGAAAACGCCTTCGATTTCCCGGGCTTCGTGCCGGCGTATATCCGCCCGCTGTTCTGCGAAGGCAAGGGTCCGTTCCGCTGGGTCGCGCTGTCGGGCGATCCGGAAGATATCTACAAGACCGATGCGAAGGTCAAGGAATTGATCCCTGACGATCCGCATCTGCACAACTGGCTCGACATGGCGCGCGAACGTATTGCGTTCCAGGGCCTGCCGGCGCGGATCTGCTGGGTCGGCGTGAAGGATCGTTATCGTTTGGGCCAGGCGTTCAATGAAATGGTCCGGAACGGCGAGTTGAAGGCGCCGATCGTGATCGGCCGCGATCACCTCGATACGGGTTCGGTGGCGAGCCCGAATCGCGAAACCGAATCGATGAAAGATGGCTCGGACGCAGTCAGCGACTGGCCGTTGCTCAACGCACTGCTGAACACGGCAGGCGGCGCGTCGTGGGTCTCGCTGCATCATGGCGGCGGCGTGGGCATGGGCTTCAGCCAGCACTCGGGCGTCGTGATCGTCGCAGACGGCACCGATGCTGCGAAGGAGCGCCTCGGCCGCGTGCTGTTCAACGATCCGGCGACCGGCGTGATGCGTCACGCGGATGCGGGCTATGAACTCGCGCAGGAAACGGCGCGCGAGGCAGGCCTGAATCTGCCGATGCTGGGCCGCTGATCGTGGCGGTTGTCCCTAACGTGGCAACCACGACGCTCATCCGCGGCGCCGACCTCGTGGCGGCGCCGTGGAAGAACGGCGGCGGCGTCACGCGCGAAGTGGGGGCGTTTCCCGCCGGCGCAGGGCTCGATGCATTCACGTGGCGCGTGAGCATCGCCGACGTGGCGCAAGCGGGGCCGTTCTCGCGTTTCGCAGGTATCGACCGCACGCTGGTGTTGTTGTCGGGCGCGGGCATGCTGCTCGACGAAACGGACGACACCGGTGCTCATGCCGTGAAGACGTACGCGTTGACTCAGCCGCTCGATATCGCGCAGTTTGCGGGCGAAGCGAAAATCGACGCACGCCTTGTCGACGGCGCCACGCGCGACTTCAACCTGATGGTCCGCCGAGGCGCGGCGGTTGGCGAAACTGAGGTATGGCGCGGCACTACGCAACGTACCTTGTCCGCCGACGTGGTGTTGTTGTTCTGCGCAAGCGGCTCGGTTTCGGTCACGCTCGGTGGCGAAGCCCAACCGCAAGTGCTCGAAGCTGACGACACACTGCGCATCGACACACCGAACGTGCTGTCATGCGTGGTCGAGGGCGCGGGCGCATTGCTCGCGATCAGCATCCGCTACACGTGATCACCGCAACGATGACGACGATTCGCGTACGCGCTTAAATCCTGCCAAAGGCCCGGCAAAGGCTAGGCAAAGGCCAGGCAAGCGCGCCGCGAACCACCACAGACACGCAACGAGCTGCAAAGAGCACGCGATGAAGCAAACCGTCTGGCATCACCTGAAACTCTGCCCTGAGGGCGATCCCCAACACACGCTGCCCGATGCTGCGATTGCCGTTGAAAACGGCAAGATCGCATGGCTCGGCGCGGCGTCTGAATTACCGGCTCAATATGCCGCATGGCCGCGCGAAGATCTGCGCGGCGCGTGGGTGACGCCGGGTCTGGTCGATTGCCATACGCACCTCGTGTACGGCGGCCAGCGCGCGGATGAATTCGCGCAGCGTCTCGCGGGTGTCAGTTATGAAGAAATCGCGCGGCAGGGCGGGGGCATCGTTTCGACGGTGCGCGCCACGCGTGCCGCCGACGAAGACTCGCTGTTCCGTCAATCGGCCGCGCGCCTCGAACCGCTGCTCGCCGAAGGCGTCACCGCGGTCGAAATCAAATCCGGCTACGGGCTCGATCTCGCGAGCGAGCGCAAGATGCTGCGTGTCGCGCGCCAGTTGGGCGAGCGTTATCCGGTGTCGGTGTACACAACGTTCCTCGGTGCGCACGCCTTACCGCCTGAATTCGCGGGAAGAGCCGACGCGTACATCGACGAAGTCTGCAACACGATGCTGCCCGCACTCGCCGACGAAGGACTGGTCGACGCCGTCGACGTGTTCTGCGAGCGCATCGGTTTTTCGCTGGAACAAAGCGAGCGTGTGTTCCAGGCCGCGGAGCGCTATAAATTGCCGGTGAAAATGCACGCCGAGCAGTTGTCGAACGGCGGCGGCACGGCATTGGCCGCGCGTCACCATGCACTGTCCGCGGATCACCTTGAATTCCTCGACGAAGCGGGCGTCGCCGCGATGAAAGCGTCCGGCACCGTTGCCGTTCTGCTGCCGGGCGCGTACTACTTCATCCGCGAGACGCAATTGCCGCCTCTGGATTTGCTGCGGCGCTATGAGGTGCCGATCGCGATTTCGACCGACAGCAATCCCGGAACGTCGCCCACCACCTCGCTGTTGCTGATGATGAACATGGCGACCACGTTGTTCCGCATGACCGTGCCCGAAGTGCTGCAAGGCGTGACCACGCATGCGGCGCGTGCGCTCGGCAAGGCGGACCAGCATGGCTCGCTGCAAGCCGGGCGCGCGGCGGATTTTGCGGTGTGGTCGGTGGATTCGCTTGCCGAGCTGGCTTACTGGATTGGGCGTCCGTTGTGCGCGCGAGTCGTGCGCGCAGGCGAGACTGTTTATACACGGCGTGATTTGAGCTAGGGCCTGAGAGATGATGCAATCAAAACAATCACTATTCGCCGATCACGCCTATCTACCCGACGGCTGGCGCCGCAATGTGCTGCTGGAATGGGACGCTAACGGTACGCTGACATCCGTGACGCCCGATACGGCATCGGTTCCCGACGGTGTGCAAAAAGCCGCCGGCCCGGTGTTGCCAGGCATGCCGAATCTTCACTCGCATGCGTTTCAACGCGCAATGGCCGGCCTGACCGAATATCGTGCGAACGCAACGGACAACTTCTGGAGCTGGCGCGATCTGATGTACCGCTTCGCTGCGCGGATCACGCCGGAAGGGCTCGCTGCCGTCGCGCAGTGGCTGTACATCGAGATGTTGAAGGCGGGTTACACGTCGGTCTGCGAATTCCACTACGTGCACCACACGCCGGACGGCAGCCGCTATTCGAATCAGGCGGAACTGGCGCAGCGTGTAGTGGACGCCGCTTCAGCGAGCGGCATCGGTATGACAATGCTGCCCGTGCTGTATCAGTACAGCGGCTTCGGCTCGCGCCCCCCGCGCGAAGATCAGCAGCGTTTCATCAACACGCCGGAGAGTCTGCTCGATCTGCTCGGCACGGTGCGCGCGGCGCGTCCCGAGAGTGCGGCGTTGCGTTATGGCGTCGCGCCGCATTCGTTGCGTGCGGTATCGGCCGATTCTTTGCACACGTTGCTGAATGGCATCGATCGAACTGCGCCGGTTCACATCCATATCGCCGAGCAAACCGCCGAAGTCGACGCCTGCCTCGAAACCGAAGGTGCGCGGCCGGTGCAGTGGCTGCTCGATCGTTTCGACGTGGACAGCCGCTGGTGCCTCGTGCACGCCACGCATGTCGATGCGAACGAAACGCTGGCGCTCGCGAAGAGCGGCGCAGTCGCGGGTCTGTGTCTGACTACCGAAGCAAATCTCGGCGACGGCATTTTTCCGGCGCAAGAGTATCTCGACGCGCAAGGGCGCATCGGGGTCGGATCGGATAGCCATATCGGCGTCGACTGGCGGGCGGAATTGCGTTTGCTGGAATACGGCCAGCGCCTGACACGCCGTCAGCGCAATGTGCTGGCATCGGCGCAGGCCACGCATGTGGCCGATCGTCTGTTCGACGCGGCGCTCGAAGGCGGCGCGCATGCCACGGGTCGCGCAGTGGGTGCATTACAGGCCGGCCGTCGTGCCGACTGGCTGGTGCTCGACCCGGATCATTCGAGCATTGCCGAGCACGCGCCGAACGCGTGGCTCTCGGGCGTTGTATTCTGCGAACATGGCGAGACGCCGATTCGCGACGTCTACGCGGGCGGCGACAAGGTCGTGGACAATCGCCGTCATCGCGATGAAGAGGGCGCTTACGCGCGTTATCGCGGGGCGCTGGCCGATTTGCTCAAGTAAACTACTGACGCCGTTGGCTGAAGCCGCGTGCTGAAGCGAAGCGCTCGCATGAACGGCTGAACACGCTGAGCCTTCGATTTTTATCGATCCCATCGATTCCGGACTGACATGACTGCTTCGTCTACTACTACTCCGCCGGTTCTATCGCTGCATCAGGGAAGCTTGCCGTTGCTGATTTCGATCCCGCATCTGGGCACGCAAATCCCCGCCGATATCGCCGCAACGATGACACCGGTCGCGCAGCGCACTGACGACTGCGACTGGCATCTCGACCGTCTCTACGCGTTTGCGAAACGCATGGGCGCGTCGATCCTCGCGCCGACCTACGCGCGTTACGTGATCGACCTGAACCGTCCGCCCGACGGCGCGAATCTGTATCCGGGGCAGGACACCACCGGCTTGCTGCCGGTCGATACCTTCGACAAGGAACCCTTGTACCTCGACGGCCATCTGCCGGACGACGCCGAAATCGCGCGTCGCCGCGAGGCTTACTGGAAGCCCTATCACGACGCGCTAACGGGTGAGATTGCCGCGCTGAAGGCGAAGCACGGCAAGGTGCTGCTGTGGGAAGCGCATTCGATCCGCTCGCACGTGCCGCGTTTTTTCGAAGGCCGTCTGACGGATTTCAACTTCGGCACGTCGAACGGCGCCAGCGCGGTGGCCGGATTAGGCGAGGAACTGGCTGCTGTGGTCGAGCGGCATGGCGGTTATTCGTCGATTGCCAATGGGCGCTTCAAGGGCGGGTATATCACGCGGCAGTACGGGCAGCCGTCGCAGGGCGTGCATGCGGTCCAGCTCGAGTTGTCGCAGATTACGTATATGGAAGAGCAGATGCCGTATGCGTATGACGAAACGCTGGCGTTGAAGATCGAGCCCTTGCTGGAAGAGCTCGTGATGACGGCGTTGGAGCGCGTTAAAGCAGCCTAAAGCGGCTTAACGGCGGCAGCTTGATGGCAGACGCCTCACTTCGCTGCCGTCATGGGTATCCATTTCATCTTTTCCACGCGGTTCGCCGCGCTTCGCATTCCGCGAGGCCGCGACCGCGTCGGCTCACACCGCAAAGGTGTAACAGCATGTGTCCGTGATTGCATGCTGCGGCGTTCGCGCCGAACGTATAGAGCGTCGCAGGTTTCGCTGAAGCTCTGACTGAAGCCTCGTCAGAGCGGAGCCGGTGGAGCGGCTACAAAAAAGCCCCGCTTGTGGCGAGGCTTTTCGATGCGCGCGCGGTATGGGGCGCTGCGTAACGCTCAGTGGCAGCGACGTTCCCAGTGATGGTGGACGCGCACCTTGTGGCATTCGCGGTGGTGCTCGTAAGCTTGAGCGGGAGCGATCGCGCTCAGGGCGACGATCGTTGCTGCGACGGCGAGGACAATTTTCTTCATTACAAAATCCTTAAATCATGGTGGTGGTGCTAACGCTGCAGCACGTGGCGTGCCACAACGGGTCGAAAGGATGCCACACATCGGGCGCGCAGCGAAGGAACGCTGACCGAATGCATGGGTCAACTCAAAACGCCTGCCTTCGTGGCGTTTTATCCCCGGGCAGCGGCGCGCCATAGCGTGTCATTTCGATACCTCGACAGTCGCGGGATGCGCGCGGGCATTGCGCCCCATACGCTGAAGCGGCTACCCTTTCAGAACGATGACGTGTGAAAAGCGCGTCGTCCGTACATCGGGCAAAAAGATGGAAGACCCAGCGATGGAAGATTCCGACGAATTGCTACTCCCGGTCTGGCGAGCGAACCTGGTGCTGCTGACCCGTGAGGTCGGCGCCGCGACGCGTCTCGCGCGCATGATGACCTTTTCAGCCAGCTACCTCAAATTGATGCTGTCCGGCCAGCGCGAATTCAGCGAGGAGTTCGTGCGCGGTATCGAAGCGGTCACCGGCTTGCCGGCCGGCTGGATGAACGTGTCGCATACCGAGCAGGACATACCGGCCAACGCGCGCGAAGCGATCGACAACGAACAGCCGCTTGCGCGTTTTCGCGGCACGGCGCATCCGGTGCGCAAGAAGACGGTGCTGCGGCCACCCGAGCCGATTTTCGGCCAGACGGCGCCGGCCAAACGCGTGGAAGAAGAGACACTCGACGCCGAAGCGCATCGGCGTCAGGCTCACTTCCGCAAGGTCCGCGATCTGGCGATACAGGACGTGCGGCGTTTCGAGCGCCATTTGAGTCATGCACCGGTGGAGCTTGCGTCGGTGCGATCGAAAGTGGAGGACGTGATTGCCGCGGCCGATCTCGACGACCCGATTCAGGCCGACCTGGCGGGCCGGCTCGAGCAGATTGAAAAGCATCGGCACTTGCTGCTCAGGCATGTGGAGCGCTTGCAGGCTTTGCTTGCGCAGATTGGGGGAGGGGATTGAAGCTTGCAGCCGGGCGTCGTTGTTGCATTCAGGCTTGTTGAACCAGTTAAACCTGTTGATCGTCCGGCCGCAACCTAGCGCCTGCGTCGCGCGTGAAATTCCGCCTCGAGCGTCCACGTCACGCCATCCTGCGCCAGTGCGACGCCGGTCCAGCGGAACGAATCCCTCGTGATATCGGTGAAATTCCACCGAATCGGCGTGCCGTTCGCGTGGGTGCCGATCTGCACGAGATCATCGCCGATGCGCCGGCCGATCAGTTCATCGCGCTGACCGGTCAGCGGATTCATGTAAGTCACGCGCCAGGCGCGCAGCGCCGGGTCCCACACGCGCAGCGTGGTGCCGTACATCGTGTCGGCGGCCGTGAGCCCCGCATGATGTTCGCGGCAGGGCGGCATGATCCACACGTCCTGCACGGCGCGG
This sequence comes from Paraburkholderia sediminicola, assembly GCF_902859805.1. Taxonomy (GTDB): domain Bacteria; phylum Pseudomonadota; class Gammaproteobacteria; order Burkholderiales; family Burkholderiaceae; genus Paraburkholderia; species Paraburkholderia sediminicola. Next base: position 56,263 of record NZ_CADIKC010000009.1, read on the forward strand.
CCCTCCAGCACCCAGCCGAAATGAATCTCACCGCGGCGGCGCGCGTTGCCGAGGTCGACGCGGTAATGCAGCACGTCCATGTCCCAACTACCGATCAGCCAGCCGTAGAGGTCGTCGGCGGCGTCGATGTCGGCGGCTCGCGCCGGGGCGCTCAAGGCGGTGTGAAAGCGGCAATCGACGGTGTCATCCAGCATGTTCATCGTATGTGCTCCTTCGGGTGTCCGGTGAAAGCGGCATTGCGATAACAGGCAGAACCGCGACGACCGCCGATGTGCTAAAACGACGATACGGACTCAGCCGAGGTGCATCTTGGGGAAAATTGCCGTCACTTTGCAGCAGGCGCTCGCACAGCGCGCGCGGGAAGGCACGCGCGGCAGCACGAACGCGCGTCCGCTGGCCCAGGGCGCGAGCTGGGATGTCGCGGACATCCTCTGCACCTTCGGTCCACGCGATCAGCCGTTCGAGGAACGGCACGCGGGCGTGTGCATCGCGATGGTGGTGGCCGGTTCGTTCGGCTACCGGACAGCGACGGGACGCGCGTTGCTGACCCCCGGCGCGCTGTTGCTCGGCAATACGGGTGACTGCTTCGAATGCGGCCATCGGCATGCACCCGGTGATCGCTGCATTGCCTTTCGCTATGCGCCAGCGTACTTCGAGCGGCTGGCCGCGGACGCGGGCATCGCGAGCGGCGATCTGAACTTCAGGCGCGCGCGCATTCCGTCGTTACCTGCGTTGTCGCCGCTAATCGCGCGGGCCTGTGCCGGCGCCCTCGATACGGGCGGTGCGGTGTGGGACGAACTCGCGGTCGAAGTGGCCGTCTCGACGCTCAAGGCGGCGGGTGCATTGAAGCGCGCGGAACCGCCCGCAAGCGCCGTGGCCTGGTCGCGCGTAGCGCAGACGGTGCGCCTGATCGACGACACGCCAGGCGCTGCGCATACGCTGACGAGCCTCGCTGCCGCGGCGGGTCTGAGCGAGTTCTACTTCTTGCGCACGTTCCAGCGCGTGACTGGCGTGACACCGCATCAATATGTGCTGCGCGCGCGCCTGCGAGCGGCGGCCTTGCGCCTTCACGACGACAGCGCGAAGGTCGTCGATATCGCGTTCGACTGCGGCTTCAACGATCTGTCGAATTTCAATCACGCGTTTCGCGCGGAATTTGCGTCGAGTCCGCGTGCGTGGCGCGCGCGAGGCAGGGCGCGTCGCGCATGACGCGGTGGTTCGTGTTCGTTGAGCTAGCCGCCGCGTTGGCGCTGGTTGCGGGTGCAACCGTCGCGCAGGCTGAGGGGAGTGTTTCGAGCGCCTCCAGCACCCCAAACGACGACCTCTCCCCCTCGACGACGGAGCGCGACGTCCACCTCTTCGTGATCCAGAAAGACGGCTCCGTCGAAGAACATGACGACACGGTCCTGCGGGCCAACACGACGAGCGGCGTCGACGATATCGCGCAACGCTACGTGTGGTTCAACAAGGACATCGAGCGGGTGCAACTGCTGACCACGGAAACGATCGATTCGAACGGCGTCGCGCATCCGGTCGGGCCTGAAGCGATCCGCGACGTGCAGGAGCCCCGCTCGGCGGGCGCGCCGAGTTTCGAAGACGGCGTGTTGCGCACCGTGATCTTTCCGGGCGTCGAACCCGGCTCGCGCGTGCATCTGGCGTTTCGCAAGACGCGCACGAAGCCCCTGCAGGCCGGCACGTTCGCCTATCTGGTCGAACCGACGCGCGAGCCTGTCGAGATGCAGCGCCTGATCTTCGACCTGCCCGCCGACGTGCCGCTTTATGCCGACGCGCGCGGCTACGTCGCGCTGCAGCCCGTCACGGCGAACGGCCGCACCCGCTACGAGTTCGATTACCAGCACGGTCCGTATGCGCCGCTCGAAGCGGGCGCGGTGGGCTATGCGAACTGGGGCGACCGGCTGATGGTGTCGACCGTGCCGGACTTTGCGAATTTCGCCGCGCGTTATCGCGGTCCTGCTGCCGACGCCACGATGAGCGACCCGGCCATCGTTCAACTTGCGCGGAGCCTGACCGCGGAGGCAAGCGATCCGCGTGCGAAGGCGCAGATCCTGTACGACTGGATGCGCCTGAATATCCGCTACGTTGCGCTGTTTCTCGGCGAGACGGCGGCGATCCCGCATAAGGCGATCGACATCCTGCACAACCGCTATGGCGACTGCAAGGACCACGTCGCGTTGTACAGCGCGCTTCTCGCCGCGGTCGGCATCCGCAGCGAGGCTGTGCTGCTCAATCTCGGGCCGTACTACAGTTTGCCGGCGGTACCCGGCTACGGCGAGAGCGCGATCAATCATGCAATCGTCTGGATTCCTGATCTATCGCTATTTGCCGACACCACGGCAGGAGGCATGAGTTTTGGTTATTTGCCGCCGAGCGTGATGGACCGGCCCGTTTTGCTGGTCGACGAGGGTGTATTGGCGCGCACGCCGGCCACGCAGTTGCGCGAGCGCACGGCGCGCCTGCAGATCGATATCGATGAGAGGGGGGCGGCGAACTACGCCTATCGCGTGGAAGATGCCGGCTATACCGCGGAGCTCGAACGCAATATGTTTCGGCGGGTAACGAGGCAGCGCACGCAACAGATTGCGGCGAATCGTCTATTGCTGACGGGCCTGCATGGCACAGCGCAGTTGCGCACGGACGATCTGAGTTCGACCGATGGACCTTTTTCCACCTCGATGCAGGGACGGGTGCCACATTTTGTCTGGACTGATGGGACGACAGCAGTGCCGGCCCTGACGAGCTTATCGGGCGGAATGGCCGGGCAGGTGCAGGCGTGGCTGGCGGAGCCTTCGCGCACGCAGCCCTGGGCGTGCATCGGCGGGGAATTCGATGAAACGCTGGCCATGACACTGCCGGGGTTCGCCCGCGTGACGGATGTGCCGCCAGACGCCGCGGTGAAGGATCGTTTCCTCGAGTTTTCTTCTCACTACGTGTTCGATCCTGCCACGCGGGTCTTGCAGGTCAGGCGACACCTGCGCGCCGCGTTCGGCCATCAGATGTGCTCTGCGGCCGACTTTGCCGGCGTGAAGGATGATCTGATCCGGATCGAGCGGGATCTCGACGCCGAGGTGGTGTTGAAGGCAGTCAGGTAGGTGCGGCATCGACCGTGCCGACGGCAGCGGCGGTACTTCTTTACCGCCGCTGCCGCATGAACAGCAACGCCGTCATGGGCAACAAGAGACGCTCAGCTTAACTTCCGCTCTTGGTCACGATAGGCACCCAGGCGCCGTTCTTGACCTGATACAGCGTGGAAGCGCCGCTTTTCAACGCCCCGGTGCTATCGAACGAAATCTTCCCGGTCACGCCGTCGTAATCGAGTGCCTTGAGCACCGGCCGGTAGACCGCCGGCGAGGTGGATTTTGCCTGCTGCATGGCCTTGATCGCGGCCCATGCCCCGTCATATCCAAACGGCGCGTACGACAGGATATCCACCCCGAAGCGCTTCTTGAACTTCGCGGAGAAGTCCTTGCCGCCCGGCAACTGGGCCAACGGCCTGCCGTATTCCCAGGCCATCGCGCCTTCGGACGAGTCGCCGGCGAGCTTGATGAAGTCCTGGTCCATCACGCCGCCGCCGCCCACCAGTTGCGCGTTCATCCCCAGTTGCTTCATCCGCTTCGCGAAGCCGGCCGCCTGCGTATCGAGACCGCCGAAGAAAATCAGATCGGCGTTAGTCGCCTTGATCTTGGTGATCTGCGTGCTGAAGTCCACCGCATGATTGTCGGTGTATTCGCGCGTCACGATGGTGCCGCCGTGCGCCTTCACCGCCTTCTCGAACTCGTCGGCCTCGCCCTGGCCGAACGCGGTGCGGTCGTCGATGATCGCGATGCGTTTGGCCTTCGTTACCTCGACGGCGTAGACGCCCGCGTTGCCGGCGTTCTGCGCATCGGTGGAGATCACCATGAAGGTGTTCGCGAAGCCGCGCCCGGTGATGATCGGGTTGGTGGCGGCCGGGTCGATCACAGGAATGCCGGCCTGCTCGTACACCTGGGAGGCAGGAATCGTCGTGCCCGAATTGAAGTGGCCCACGACCACCGAGACGCCGGCGTCGACCAGCTTCTGTGCGGCCTGCACGCCGACGCGCGGGTCGGCCTGGTCATCTTCGGAGACGAGCTGGAATTGCGCGACCTTGTCGCCGATCTTGATCTTCTGGGCGTTGGCTTCCTCGATGGCAAGCCGGACACCGTTCTCCAGATCTTTCCCGTAGCCCGCGTTGGCGCCTGTCAGCGGTGCGGCGAAGCCGATCTTTACCGGCAGGTCGTCGGCGAAACTGGCCAGCGGCGCGATCGCGAAGGCAGCGCCAACGAACAGTGCAAGCGGTTTCAGCGTGTTGCGAAGACTCATGGTCTTTCTCTCCATCGACAGTTTCAGGTGTGAAAGCAGTAAGGCGGTAACGCTGGATCGACGCGCAAGCATGGGTTCGACTTCGCATGGCGCGCGTCATCAAGAGTACGGACGATCGGTCGCCATCAACAATGCTGGAATACGCCGGTAGGAAGAACCCTTGGGGCGTGCGCAATGGCGTTCACATGCCGGTCAATCTGGCGCGAATATAGAAAGCCAATTTGCGACCGTCTTGGCAGTTCGCGGCGCTTTGAATGAGCATTTCGGCATAGCCCGCACAGCGCTTGGGCTGGCGGCCTGTCAGCGGCGGCGTGCGGGTGCGGATTGCGGCATATGCTTAAGAAGCATGGGCCGCTGCGCGGGTGGGTAAACGGGGGGAATGCAGCCTGCTTGTTAAGGCCTGGGTTACGGCTTGCGGATGATGCTCGAGAAACCGGCGCGAGCGCGCCGGCCTGAAACTACATTCTCACTGCTCGCCTTGCTGGCGCAGCAACTCTTCACGCAGACGCAGCAGGGGCGCCTTGGTTTCGTCGTCGGCCCAGGTGTCGAGATCGTCGATTGCGCGCTGGCAGCCGTCGAGCACCAGGTCGATGTCCACCGGAACGCCGTTGTTCAGCGCGAATTCGATGGTCTCGGCGAACTGCTGGCACTCGTCCTCGCCGTACGAAATGTCGAGGTTGTCGGCGATGATTTCGGCGATGTTGCTGCGCGCCTTGTCGTCGGGCGTCACCATTTCGACGATGCCGCGCGCCACCGCCGGCGAATAGAACAGCGCGATGTCGAGCCACTGTGCGGGATCGAAGTCGGCCTGGTCGAACTGGTTCTCGAAGTACTCGATCGCTTCCTGCTCGTGCGCTTCGTCCGCGTCGACACTGACGCACAACTGCTCAAAAAATTCTTCCCGCTCGCTGCGGATATAACCGTCCATCGATGCCTCGTCTGCTGAATGCCGGATGCCTGAAAATTGAGGCGCGGGCGGGTAGCGGCCCGCGCCTGCTCGGCACGCATTATAGGACCTAAGCCGTTTCCGCCACCCACGCGTCGAACCATTCACGCGGTTGCGCGATTTCGTTTTGCGCCGCCACCAGTTCCAGTTCATAGCGCCCGGCCTGCCATGTCGCTTTCACGACGGCGTTCACGGCGGCCAGCGTGTGCTCGAAGGCCGAGCGGATCGAATCGCCCAGCAGCGTGCGGGCGACGAAAACCGCGCTCGTCAGATCGCCGACGCCCACCGGCTGCCGCGCGAACGGATAGAGCGGACGCTGGCCCATCCAGGCCTCGCGCTCGGTGACGACCAGCATGTTGAAACGGTCGGCGGGACTGTTGCGATCGAGCAGGTGTTTCACCAGCATGAGCTTCGGCCCGCGAGCGATGACCTCGCGGCACGCGGTCACGGCTTCTTCGAGCGTCTCGATCTCGCGGCCCACGAGCCGCTGCAACTCGGTATGGTTCGGCGCCATCGCGTCGGCGACTTCCGGCATGGTGCGCACGAGAAATTCCTGGATGCCCGGTTCGACCTTGCAGCCGCTCGCGGCGCCCATCACCGGATCGCAGAAGTACCACGCGCGCGGATTGGCGGCCTTCACGGCCTTGACGATCTCCAGCACCGCTTGCGCCTGCTCGGGCGTGCCCAGATAGCCGGACAGCACGGCGTCGCAGCGCGGCAGCATGCCGATCGCGCCGATCCCCTCGACGAGCTCTTCCATCTGCGAGGCCTCGATCGCGCCGCCGGTCCAATGGCCGTATTGCGTGTGGTTCGAGAACTGCACGGTATTGAGCGGCCAGACATTGACGCCGAGCCGCCGCATCGGGAATTCGGCCGCGCTATTGCCCGCGTGCCCGAAGACGACATGTGACTGGATGCTCAGAACGTTTTTCGTCATGGTGTGGCCCGCGCAAGCGTGGTGCGCGATCAAAGAGAACAGAAGGATGGCCGCGGTAACGAACCGGCTTTGGCCGGGCGCCTGAAGCGGCGTGACTGTATTTCGTGACTGTGTTTCAGATGGTGCAAGAAAAATGCGCGATCTGCATAGTCAGGAAACAATACATGAGTTTGTCACGCGCGAGTCGATCCGTCCCCGAGTTGTTGCGTCCAACCATCAAACGGGGCCGCCTGGGAGAACTACGACGAAGGCTTGTGCGAGGGCGTCGGCCGCGCTAAATCCGGCACTCAGCGACTCGGGTAGTCGCTGAAATGGTGCGCGGCAGCGATTCAGGCGAGTTCCCGATACAAGGCCAGATAGCGCTCGGCCGAGGCGCCCCAGCCGAAATCCTGATGCATCGCGCGACGTTGCGTGGCTTTCCACTCGGTGCGCCGGTCATAGAGCGCAAACGCGCGGCGGATCGCCGCCGCAATGCCCTTCGGCTCGAATCGTTCGAATACGAAGCCTGTAGCGAGGTCCTCGGCGAGATTTTCGAGCGATGCGTCCACAACGGTATCCGCGAGGCCGCCGACGCAATGCACGAGCGGCAGCGACCCATAAGCCAGCGCATACAGTTGCGTGAGCCCGCAGGGCTCGAAGCGCGACGGCACCGCGATCACGTCGCTACCCGCGACGATCGTATGCGCGAGCGTTTCGTCAAAACCCAGTTCGACCGCCACCGATTCCGGATGCGCGTGCGCGGCGCGTTTCAAACCGTTTTCGAGCGCCGGGTCGCCGGTGCCGAACACCACAAGCTGACCGCCGCGTTTGACAATTTCCGGCACCGCCTCGAGCAGCAGGTCAAGGCCTTTCTGTTCGGTCAGCCGGCTCACCACGCCGAATAGCAGCGCATCGCTTTTCTGCGCGAGGCCGAAGCGCTTTTGCAGCGCCTCCTTGCAGGCCAGTTTGCCGGCCAGACGGGTGTCCGTGTAGTGATCTTCGAGCAGCGCGTCGGTAGCGGGATTCCACACCGAGTAATCGACGCCGTTCAGGATGCCGCTCAGATCGTGCGAGCGATGGCGCAGCAAGCCGTCGAGCCCGCCGCCTTGGGCGAGAGTCTGGATTTCGCGGGCGTAGGTGGGGCTGACGGTGGTGATGCGGTCGCTGTAGTAAAGGCCAGCCTTGAGAAACGACAACTGCCCATAGAATTCGACGCCGCGCATGCTGAAGAAGTCGTCAGGCAGCGCTAGCTGGCCGAACTGATGCGCCGGAAACACGCCCTGATACGCGAGGTTGTGCACCGTAAAGACGCTGCGCGCGAACGAGCGGCCGTGCTGCCGTTCAGCCGCCTTCAGATAGGCGGGCGCGAGTCCGGCATGCCAGTCGTGCGCATGGACGATCTGCGGTGCCCACGCCGGGTCGAGGTGCTGTGCCAGTTGGGCCGCGACCCAGCCGAGCAGGGCGAAGCGTTGCGCGTTGTCGCCGTACGGTACGTGTTCGTCATTCAGATAGGGGTTGCCGGGCCGGTCGTACAGCGAGCCCGCGCGGATTACGTAGACGATCAGGCCGTTCGACGGCAGCGTGCCCTGTTCGAGCGTGACGCCCGGCGAGTCGAAGCGGCGGCCCAGCTGCGCCACCGGCCGCAAGTCCGTCAAGCCGGCGACCACCGCCGGAAAGCCGGGCAGCAGCACCCGTACGTCGGCGCCGCGCTCGATCAGCGCGGGCGGCAACGCGCCCGCGACGTCGGCGAGACCGCCCGTTTTGAGGAGGGGATACAGCTCGCTTGCGACGTGCAGGGCGCGAATCGTCATAGGCTCGGTCTCGTTCCTGTTAGTGCGGGTTTGCGGCAGGTCCGCGGCAGTTTGCGCGGGCGGCAAGACGGGCGGCCGGCTATTGGCTGTTGGCTATTAGCCAGCCGGTAGCCAGCCCGTTCGTTTTGCCGCCCCGGCGACGACTACGTTCCCCTCTGCCGCAGTGCGTCGGGCGTGACCAGCACGACGCCGTCGTCGGTGCGATAGAAGCGTTCGGCGTCCGCCGCCGGATCTTCGCCGATCACCGTGCCGTCCGGAATGGTGCAGCCGCGGTCAATCACCACTTTCTGTAGCCGGCAACTCGCGCCGACGGTGACCTGCGGCAATAAGACTGCCTCATTGATATTACAGAACGAACTCACTTTGACGTTCGATGACAACACCGAACGTGAAATCTGCGAGCCGGAAATCACACAGCCGCCGCACACGATCAGGTTGTTGCCGGTGCCTTGCAGACCTTTCATATCGCGTACGAACTTGGCGGGTGGCAACTGCTCCTGATACGTCCAGATCGGCCAGTTGCGGTCATACAGGTCGAGCGTCGGGATAGTGGAGGCAAGATCGAGATTGGCGGCCCAGTAGGCGTCGATCGTGCCGACGTCGCGCCAGTACGGCTCGACCGTCGGGTCCGACGACACGCACGACATGCTGAACGGATGCGCGATCGCCGTGCCTTGCGTGACGACGCGCGGCAGGATGTCCTTGCCGAAGTCGTGATCGGTGTCGACGCTCGAGATGTTCTCTTCGAGCAGCGAATACAGGTAATCGGCGCTGAACACGTAAATGCCCATACTGGCGAGCGCCGAATCCGGGCGGCCCGGCATGGCGGGCGGGTCGGCGGGTTTTTCGACGAAGCCGGTCACGCGGCGGTTTTCATCGACAGCCATCACGCCGAAGGCCACAGCGTCCATGCGCGGCACCTCGATACAGCCGACCGTGCAATCCGCGCCGCTTTCCGCGTGATCCGCGATCATGCGTGTGTAATCCATCTTGTAGATGTGGTCGCCCGCCAGCACCACCACGTATTTCGGCCGGATCGAGCGGATGATGTCGAGATTCTGGAACACGGCGTCCGCGGTGCCGCGGTACCAGTGGGCGCCTTCTACCCGCTGCTGCGCCGGCCAGAGATCGATGAATTCGCCGAATTCGCCGCGCAGGAAGCCCCAGCCTCGCTGCAGGTGGCGCAGTAGCGAGTGCGCCTTGTATTGCGTGACCACCGCAATGCGGCGGATGCCGGAGTTCAGACAGTTGGAGAGCGCGAAGTCGATGATCCGGTATTTGCCGCCGAAGTGCACCGCTGGTTTGACGCGCTTGTTCGTGAGCGGCCCGAGCCGCGTGCCCCGTCCGCCCGCGAGGACGATGGCGAGGGTGGTGCGTTGCAGATCGTTCAGCCGTGCCGGAGTTTCCATGTCTGTCTCCTTTGTTGACCGGGTTGGCGTGTGGACGGGCGTTAGCGCTTTGGCTGCCGGCCAGAATTCGCATGTCCGCAGGAGGTAGCGCTTTAGCGCTTACTCCTGCCCCATGGCGCGAACTCTGAGCCCATGCCTGGCACTTATTCCAGCCTCACAGCGCTTACTCCGGTCCCTTGCAAGATAGTTGCTGATTGGTATGCCCCGGGTGGTCTTGTTATCTCGCTCTGCGTTATTGATTCGTGCTGCCAGGCGGCTTTCGTCTTCGCGGGCCCGTCTGCTAGTTCTAGCACTGATTTGCCGCGGGCGAATAGTCTGAATTGTGCGGATGCAACTCGCGCGGCCGTCTTGCGAACGATCAACCCTTGTGCGGGACGCATCCGTGCGCCACGACACATAGGGCGCAAGGCGAACCGTCGCAATATGCGTGCCACACCGGCCGGCGCCGCCTGAGCCTGCGCGCGCGGCAGCAGAGTCCGCCGGAGCGTCGTAGAATCGGCCGCTCCGAACGGGGTGCGGGCGTTGCTTTCCAGCGTCCGGAGCCTGCATGCTTCCCGCCGATTTCCCTTTGCAAGAAAACGATCGATGAATCTTCGCCGTCAGTCTTTGTTCGCCATCTTGAGCGCCTGCGCGCTAGCCACTGCGTCCGGTGCATTCGCCGCTACGCCCGCCAGTGGGGCTGTTGTGGGTAGTGCGGCCAGTTCGGGGCATTCGGGTGGTTCGGGTGGATCTCACGCCCAGCCCGGTTCCGCGGTTACCAGCGCCGCTCCGGCTGCGGCCGTCGACAACGGCGGTCCGGCGTACGGCCCCGAGTTGCAGGGCTTCAACTATCCGGCGCCGGTCGAGCAATACGACTTCACTTCGCAAGGTGTGGCGCTGCACATGGCGTACCTGGATATCGAGCCGGAGCATGCGAACGGTCGCACAGCCGTATTGCTGCACGGCAAGAACTTTTGTGCGGCGACGTGGGACGCGACCATCCATCGTCTGAGCGACGCCGGTTACCGCGTGATCGCGCCGGATCAGATCGGGTTCTGTAAATCAAGCAAGCCCGAGCACTATCAGTACAGCTTTCAGCAACTCGCGCGCAATACGCATGCGCTGCTCGAATCGCTCGGCGTGACCAATGCGACCGTGATCGGCCATTCGACCGGCGGCATGCTCGCGATCCGCTATGCCCTGATGTATCCGCATGAAACGCAGCAACTGGTGCTGGTCAATCCGATCGGGTTAGAGGACTGGAAGGCGAAAGGTGTGCCGTCTTTATCGGTCGACCAATGGTACGAGCGCGAGTTGAAGACGACGGCGGACAGCATTCGCCGTTACGAGCAGGCGACCTATTACGCCGGCCAGTGGCGCGCCGACTATGAGCCGTGGGTACAGATGCTGGCGGGGATGTACCGCGGCCCAGGCAAACAGATCGTGGCGTGGAATTCCGCGTTGCTGTACGACATGATTTACACGCAGCCTGTTGTGTACGAGCTGGGCCACTTGAGCATGCCGACGTTGCTGCTGATCGGCCAGAAGGACACGACCGCGATCGGCAAGGATGCTGCGCCGCCTGAGGTGCGCGCGAAAATCGGCCATTACCCAGAACTGGGCAAGGCCGCCGCGAAGGCGATTCCACACGCGACGCTCGTCGAATTCGCCGATTTGGGGCACGCGCCGCAGATGCAGGACCCGCAGGCGTTTCATAAGGCGCTGCTCGATGGGCTGGCGGCGGTGCCGGCTAATCGGTGAGTTTTAGCGCGGGGATGAGCCTGGGTCCAAGCCGGGCCTATGGCGTGAGATCAAGTTGAAGCGCTTTAGCCGAGATCAGACCTCAACGCATGAGCTTCATTTGAAGTTTGGAATTGAGTTTGAACTCGCACGGCGCTGACGGAGCGAGGTGAGCGTTGCGACTGGGCAACCTGATGCACGTGTACTTAGGGTAGCCAGCCAATCGACGAAAAAAGAAGGGCGGCCTGTGCTGATACAGGCCGCCCTCTTTTATCACTTGCCTGCGTTGTTACTTACCGGCACCCAACTCTTCGCGCACTTGCGCACCGATCTCAAACGAGCGCAGCCGTGCTGTGTGATCGTAGATTTGCGCGGTCAGCATCAATTCATCCGCACCGGTCTGATCGATGACCGACTGCAGTCCTTCGCGAACCGTATCGCGATCGCCGATTACGGAGCAGGCGAGCGAATGCGCAACGCCGTTCAACTCCATCTCCGACGCTTCAATCCGCTCGACCGGCGGCTGCAATTGACCGGGCGTGCCGCGCCGTAGATTGACGAACTGCTGCTGCAGCGAGGTGAACAGACGTCGCGCTTCCTCGTTGCTATCGGCGGCGAACAGATTGACGCCGACCATGGCGTACGGCTTGTCGAGCGTCGCCGACGGGCGGAATTGCTCGCGATAGACCTTCAGCGCCGTGAACATGTGATCGGGCGCGAAGTGCGACGCGAATGCGAACGGCAGACCGAGCGCCGCCGCCAGTTGCGCGCTGTACAGCGACGAGCCGAGCAGCCACAGCGGCACATGAAGGCCTGCGCCGGGGACTGCGCGAATACGCTGACCCGGCACGGGGTCGGCGAAATAGCGTTGCAACTCGACGACGTCGTCGGGAAACGACTCCGCGCTATTTTGCAGATCGCGGCGCAGCGCGCGGGCGGTGCTTTGATCGGTACCGGGTGCGCGGCCGAGGCCCAGGTCGATGCGATCCGGATAGAGCGAGGCGAGGGTACCGAATTGTTCCGCGATGACGAGCGGAGCGTGGTTGGGCAGCATGACGCCGCCGGAGCCGACGCGGATTTTCTTTGTCCCACCGGCGACGTGGCCGATCACGACAGCGGTGGCCGCGCTGGCGATGCCGGTCATGTTGTGGTGTTCTGCTAGCCAGAAGCGGCGATAGTTCCAGTTTTCCGCATGCTGGGCGAGGTCCAATGTGTTTTTGAACGCGTCCGCGGGGGTGGCGCCTGCGATGACTGGCGATAGGTCCAGGACCGAAAAGGGGATCATTTTCTGTTCATTTGCTGATTCGGGCGCTTTCGCGCGATGGGGCATTGTGGCAAAGGTTTTGGTTTTCTGCTGATCGCGTGGGGATGTCCACGTTCGTGGAAGGGGGTTATTGGTTTGTTGCCTTTGGCGGCGGCATTTGGCCGTGTTCTTAGGGCTTTGGCCTTTCCTTGCATTGTTAGTGGTCTATTAGCGTTCCCCCTGTGCGGGGGGGGCACCTACTTTTCTTTGCCGGCTGCAAAGAAAAGTAGGCAAAAGAAAGCAGCTCAAACCGCTAATGCTAAGTGGGCGCCGTGGTTTTCTGCGGGTAGTGGTGCATCTGGAATCTGTGTTCGTGCCCCTGCATACGCCAGTGACAAGGGCGTCATTCTTCCGGCGGCGCTGCGCGCGCCGAAGCGCCATTCATAAAACCGCCCGCTACGTTTTGATGCTCACTCCTCGCCAGCGGGCCGTGGCTCGTCTTTGCTCCGCCACCGCCACCGCCACCGCCACCGCCACCGCCACCACAGCCGCAGCCGCAGCCGAGACCGAGACCGAGACCGAGAGCGAGAGCGAGAGCGAGACCGTGATTGCGGGGCACCGACAAATCATTTGAGGTAGGGGTTCCCGGGTGAATGGAGGAGCACCTCGCCGAGGCGAAGCCGACGGCCCCCACAAACCTCAACCGAAGCACTTGGTTTCCCCGGCAGACCCGTCCGCGACGCACGCAGTGCGAAGTGGGAACTGATGAGTCCTTTGTCACTAACGCCGAATGCGCGAGAGCACAGATTCCAGTCGCACCACTACCCGCAGCAGACCACGGACCCCACTTAGCATTAGCGGTTTGAGCCGCTTTCTTTGCTTATCTTTCTTTGCGGCGGCAAAGAAAGTAAGTGCCGCCCCGCACAGGGGCAACGCCAATAGACCACTAACAATACAAGGAAAGGCCAAAGCCCTAAGAACACGGCCAAATGCCGCCGAACAGGCAACCAACTCAAGACCCCCCACAGCCGCAGGCAAAAAAACCAGACCAAGCCCAGCGCCGCCCCCAATCTGTTACATGCAATTCCGATATAGATATGTCCGATCAATATTTAACAACCGCATGTAGCGCTGCTACCTTAATCCCCTCGAACAGAGCACCGCATCCATTCAGGAAACCCACCGCCCCGCCGGGCAAAAAACCACCCTGGGAGACACCACCGTGTCCATCGAATTCATCGGCATGATCCAGACCCGCAAGGTGTCCGAGACCCACGCCCCGCAAGGGCCGATCATCGACATCGACTACGTGGAGCAATTCGCCCGCGCTCACGAAGCCGCGGGCTTCGACCGCATCCTCGTGCCGCATCATTCGACGAGCCCCGATGCGCTCCTCACCGTCGCCCACGCGGCCAGCGTCACGAGCAAAGTGCATTTCATGTTGGCCCATCGCCCGGGCTTCGTCTCGCCCACGCTCGCCGCGCGTCAACTGGCGACACTCGATCACTATTCGGGCGGCCGTCTCGCCGTCCACATCATCTCCGGTGGCGACGACGCCGAACAACGCCGCGACGGCGATTACCTGTCGCACGACGAACGCTACGCCCGCACCGACGAATACCTGCACATCCTGCGTCGCATCTGGACTGAAGCGAAACCCTTCGATCACAACGGTCAGTACTATCGTTTCGAACAAGGCTTCTCCGAAGTGAAGCCGGTGCAGCAACCCCATATCCCCGTATATTTCGGCGGCGCATCCGCGCCTGCGCTCGAGATCGCCGGACGGCATGCGGACGTCTACGCGCTGTGGGGCGAATCGAAGGCGCAAGTGCGCGAACAGGTCACCCGCGTGCGTGCCGAAGCCGCTAAACACGGCCGTAACGTGCGTTTTTCCGTGTCGTTCCGGCCCATCCTCGCCGCTACCGAAGCAGCCGCGTGGGAGCGCGCGGAGCATATCCTCGAAGAAACGCGGCGGCTGCGCGCGGCGCAAGGCCTCGGCGTCGGCGGCCCGGCGCAAAGTGAAGGCGCGCGGAGGCTGCTCGCGGCATCGGGTGGGTCGGATCGCGTCGATGAACGTCTGTGGACCGGCGTCGCCAAGGAAATCGGCGGACGCTCGAATTCGACTGCGCTCGTTGGCACGCCGGAACAGGTCGCCGAAACGCTCGCGGAGTATTACGCGCTCGGCGTGTCGACCTTCCTCGTGCGCGGATTCGATCCGCTCGAAGACGCCATCGACTATGGCCGAGAACTGATTCCGGCCACTCGCGAACGGATCGCGCGCGTCGAGCGCGTGGCCGCCTGAACGGAGCCGCGATGACCGATCTGTCCGCCGCGTTGCAAAACACCCCGACGCCGCCAAGTACTCACGCGCTGCAAAACACGCCGCCGCCAAGTACTCACGCGCAACAAGAGACCCTGGCGCCGCAAAGCGCTCCCACGCTGCAGGGCGCTGCCGCACCACTAACCTCTAGCCCGCTGCAAGACACCCCAGCGCCGCAAAGCGCCCCCACGCTGCAAAGCGCTGCAGCACCACAAACTGCTAGCGCGCAGCAAGACACCCAGGCACCACAAAGCCCCCCTACGCTGCAAAACACCGCAGATACACCGCCGCTCCAGCGTCACGCGCCGCTGCGCAAATTCTGGTTCGACGACGTCCCGCCGCGCGCCAGCATCGCGGCTGAACGGCGCTATCGGCAGGAGCGGCTCGCCGTGGCGTTTCGCCTGTTCGCCCGCTATGGTTTCGATCAGGGTCTCGCCGGTCATATCACCGCGCGCGATCCGGAGTGGCCCGATCACTTCTGGGTCAATCCGTTCGGCAAGCACTTCAGCCGCATCCGCGTGTCCGACCTGCTGCTGGTGAATTCAGAAGGGGAGATCGTGGTTGGCGAGGGGCCGCTGAATCAGGCTGCCTTCGCGATTCACGCGGCGATTCATGAGGCGCGCCCCGATGTCGTCGCTGCCGCGCACACGCATTCGCTCTACGGCAAGACATGGTCGACGCTCGGCCGCACGCTCGATCCGTTGACGCAGGACTCGTGCGCGTTCTATCAGGACCACGCCTTGTTCGACGACTTCCGCGGCGTGGTGCTCGATACCGACGAAGGTGCGCGCATCGCCGCGGCGCTGGGCGAACGAAAGGCGGTAATCCTGAAGAATCACGGCATCCTCACAGCGGGTCCAAGCGTCGAGGCGGCCGCCTGGTGGTATATCGCGCTCGACAACGCCTGCCATGCGCAATTGCTCGCCGAAGCCGCGGGCACGCCGCAAGCCATCCCGCACGACGTCGCCACGCTCACGCACGAACAGGTCGGCCGCCCCGGTGGTGCACTGTTTGCGTTCCAGAGCCTGCTGGAAGGGCTGGTCGAAGCCGAGCCCGACGTCCTTACCTGAGCACCCCATAAGATGACCCAACGTTTCGATTCGCCGGTTTCGCTCCGGCGCCGCCGGCTCGTGTCCGCGCTGCCGGTCGCGCTGTCTGCGTCATTCCTCGGCGCAACAGGCATAGCTTTGATTTCGACGGCAGCCGCAGCAGCCACACCGGCAGCAAGCGAGAAAGCCGATCCGCCTGTCGATCTCAGCAAGGTCCGTTTGCGCGTTGCAACCTACAAAGGCGGCGACGCTACGTTGCTGAAAACGGCAGGCCTCGCGGACACGCCATATACCATCGACTGGTCCGAATTCCAGTCCGGCAACGCGATGGTCGAGGCGATGAACGGCGGCTCGCTCGATATCGCCTCCGGCAGCGAAATCCCGCCGATCTTCGCGCGGCTGCAGAACGCTCAGGTACGCGTGATCGCCGTCTACAAGGACGACGTCAACAATCAGGTGGTGCTGGTCCCGAAAGGCTCGACGATCCGCTCGATCGCCGATCTGAAGGGCAAACGCGTCGGCTATCTGCGCGCCACCACGACGCATTACTACCTGCTGCGCATGCTCGAAGATGCGGGGCTATCGTTCAGCGATATTCAGGCCACCTCGCTCGCGCCGCGTGACGGTTTCGCGGCTTTCAACGCCGGTTCGCTCGATGCGTGGGCGATCTACGGCTACAACGTGCCGCTCGCGATCTCGCAAGCCGGCGCGCGCGTGCTGAAAAACGCCAACGGCTATTTGTCCGGCAATTACCTGTACTACGGCCATCCGTCGGTGCTTGCCGACCCGCAACGGCGGGCCGCGTCCGCGGATCTGCTGGTGCGCCTGCAACGCGCCTGCACGTGGTTCGGCCAGCATCAGGATGCGTACGCGAAAGTGTTGTCCGCCGAGTTGCGAGTGCCTGAGGAGGCGATCCGCTCGTTGTATCGCAACCAGAGCCAGGCGCGCCGCGTGACCGGCGTCACGGCGGCGGACATCGCCAGCGAGCAGCAGGTTGCCGATACGTTCGCGCGCGCCGCGGTCATCGACCGGCATGTCGACGTCGCACCGTTATGGACCGACACCTTCAACGCCGCGCTCGCCCGCGGTGCGTGACAAATTCAAGTCAACCCACATTCTGAACATTCGATGACTCAAGCCTTGAGACCGGACCGGCTGCGCGCGTTCGTCGGCCGGATTGCGTCGCTCGTCGACGAGCGCGCGCCCGAAGCGCATCTGCTCGACGCCGGCGGCGCCGCGCTGCGCGAGCTGATCGCTCACGACGACTGGTTGCCCGACGCCTTCGCGCAACCGGACCCCGAGCGCTATCAACAATTCCTGTTGCACGCGGATTCGCAGCAGCGCTTTTCTATCGTAAGTTTTGTATGGGGGCCGGGCCAGTCGACGCCGGTCCATGACCACACCGTATGGGGTTTGATCGGTGTGTTGCGTGGTGCGGAAATTGCTCAGGGATATCGCATCACGCCAGACGGCGCGCTGGAAGAAAAGGGGGCGGCAAAGCGCCTCGATGCCGGCGCGGTGGATGCCGTGTCGCCGCGCATCGGCGACATTCATCGTGTGAGTAATGCTTTTGACGATCGTACGTCGATCAGCATTCACGTGTACGGTGGAAATATTGGCGCGGTGACGCGTTCCGTCTATCCGGCCGGCGGAGGCCGAAAAACCTTTATCTCCGGCTACTCGAACGATGTGTTGCCGAATATCTGGAATGTTTCGAAGGAGTCCCTGATCTCATGAGTTTCGCTACAGAATTCCGTACCCGATCATTCAAAGACGTGCGCCGCGCACTGCTCGAGCGTGAAGAAATCGCGCTCGTCGACGTGCGCGAGGAGGATCCGCACGCACGCAGTCATCCGTTGTTCGCGGCCAACCTGCCGCTCTCGCGACTCGAACTCGAAGCGCCGGTGCGTCTGCCGCGCCGCGACGTGCCGGTCGTCGTGTTCGACGATGGCGAAGGGCTTGCCGAACGCGCCGCACGCCGGCTGAGTGAGCTGGGCTATACCGATGTCGCGTTGCTCGATGGCGGTTTGCAAGGCTGGCGCGAGGCGGGCGGTGAGCTGTTCCAGGACGTCAACGTGCCGAGCAAGGCGTTCGGCGAACTGGTTGAAAGCGAGCGCCATACGCCGTCGCTCGGTGCGCCGCAAGTGCTGGCGCTGCTCGATCATGAAGCCGATGTGGTGGTGCTCGACGCACGCCGCTTCGACGAATACCAGACCATGAATATTCCCGGCAGCATCAGCGTGCCTGGCGCGGAACTGGTGCTGCGTGCGCGGCAGCTCGCGCCGAATCCCGCCACGCGGATCATCGTCAATTGCGCCGGGCGCACGCGCAGCATCATCGGCGCGCAGTCGCTGATCAATGCAGGCGTGCCGAATCCGGTCGCGGCGCTGCGCAATGGCACCATCGGTTGGACGCTTGCGGGTCAGGCGCTCGCGCACGGCAGCTCGCGCCGCTTCGAGCCGATTGCCGACGACACACTTCGCCTCGCCGCCGCCGATTCCGCTCGCGGGGTGGCGGATCGCGCCAGGGTAGGCCGCACGTCGCGCGACGAAGCGCGTCGCTGGGCCGACGAAGCAGTACGCACCGTCTATCGCTTCGACGTGCGGACGCCGGAAGAATACGAAGCGGGCCACGTGCCCGGTTTTCGCAATGCGCCGGGCGGTCAACTCGTGCAGGAGACCGATATGTTCGCGCCGGTGCGCGGCGCGCGCGTGATCCTCGCCGACAACGACGGCGTGCGCGCGAATATGAGCGCGTCGTGGCTCGCGCAGATGAACGTCGAGGTGTATGTGGTGGACGGCCTGGGCAACGCGGACTTCAGCGAAAAGGGCGCCGCGCCCGCCGCGCGCCTTGCACCCACGCCGCCTGTTGTCGAAGAAATCACGCCGGCCGGACTGGTGACGCTGCTGCAATCGCCCGGCACCGTCGTGCTGGATTTCACGACCAGCGCGAACTATGTGAAGCGCCATATTCCGGGCGCATGGTTCGCGATTCGTGGGCAACTCGCCGAAGCGTTGCGCAAGCTGCCGGATGCGCAGCGTTATGTGGTGACCTGCGGCAGCAGTCTGCTTGCGCGCTTTGCCGCGCCTGAGTTGGCGGCGCTGACGGGCAAGCCGGTGCAGGTGCTAACCGGCGGCACGAACGCGTGGATTGAAGCGGGCTTTGCCGTGGAGAGCGGTGAGACGCGGCTGGCGTCGCCGCGCATCGATCGCTATCGTCGTCCGTATGAGGGAACCGATAACGCGCGCGAAGCGATGAACGCCTATCTGGAGTGGGAGTATGGCCTCGTTGCCCAGCTTGGGCGCGATGGTACGCACGGTTTTCGCGTGATCTGACGCGCAAGCGGCGCGTGGCTCAGGCCGCGCGCTGTGCTCGCGCTTCCTTGAATTGCCGCTCGATCGCCGCGCCGAAGCGTTCGACCGGCTGCTGCAGTTTGCCCAGCACGCGCGGATGCACGAGCCAGATATCGATAAGCGGCTTGAAGTCGCTCATCGACACGATGTCGAGTGCGTTCGCGTGAGCGCTGGCGTGCAGCAGCGGTAAGGGCACGAGGCCGAGACCGTTGCCGTCGGCGATCAGTTGCAACTGCAGTTCGGTGCCGAGCGTTTCCAGATTGAGCTTGAGCGCAAGCCCGAGACCTGTCAGCGTGCGTTGCAGGCCGTCGCGAAAGCCGCATCCATCTGGATTCAACACCCACCCGATCGACTGGCATTCCGCCAGCGTGTGCGTGCGTTTTTTCAACATGCCTTTCTGCGCAACCACCGCCAGTTTGATGCGGCCGAGCGAGCGGGCCGACAGGATCTCGTCGAAGGTCTTGTTGCTGGGCAGCAGGATCGCGGCGGCATCGAGTTCGCCCTGTTCAACGCGTTGCAGAAGCTGGCTGCCCCAACCGGTCGACGCGCGCGCCTGCAGATCCGGATAAGCCGACTTGAGGCCGCGCATCGCATCGGTCAGCGCGATATCGGCAATGGTCTGCGCGACGCCGAGGCGCAGCGTGCCCACCGGCGGCGTGTCGGCGGCGACGATCTCGCGCAGCACGTCGAGTTCACGCTGGATCACGCGGCATTGTTCGTAGACGATGCGACCCGTTGCTGTCGCCTTGAGCGGACGTGTATTGCGGTCGAGCAATTCCACGCCGAGCGCCTCCTCGAAATTTTGCAGGCGGCGCGTGATCGCGGGCTGCGTGAGGCCGAGTGAGAGCGCAGCCTGTTGCAACGACTGACAGCGAATGACGGTGACGTAGGCGTCGATTTCATCGATCTTCATGATGAGCGGTGACTTGATGAGTGCGCAACGAAGCGCAAGATTCGTGCGTTCGATGATACCTGTATCGATGTGTGCGCACGCCTCGCCGGTCAATAAAATTCGCATATTTGCTTAGCAGAATAATGCGTTTGTCTTATACAGATGCGTGCCTTATCGTCGATAGCACATTATCTGAATGCTACGACGTAATCGCCACCATGCCGACTCCCGGTTCTTCGTTCTCCGCCTCATCTGTCTTGCAACGTGCGTTGCTCAAACCACTCGGCGCGGCTGCGCTTGCACTGCGCGCGATGCTTTGCGCAACGCAGTCTTATGCGGCGGATCTACCGGTGCTCAAAGTCGGCGACCAGTCCTTGCAAACACGCGGCATTCTCGAAGCATCCGGACAACTCAAAGACTTGCCGTACAAGATCGAGTGGTTCAACTTTCCTGCCGCGCAACCGCTTGGCGAAGCACTGAATGCCGGCGCGGTGGATGTCGGCGGACTGGGCGATGCGCCGCTCGTGTTCGCGCTCGCAGCCGGCGCCCGGGTGCGTGCAGTCGCGGCAACCCGGTCGAATCCGCTGGATCTTGCAATCGTCGTCGGCGCGCAATCGCCGTTGAACGATGCAGCGAGCCTGAAGGGCAAACGCATCGCCACAACGCGCGGCTCGATCGGCCACTATCTCGCGCTCGCCGCATTGAAGAAGGCCAATGTGCCGGTCAGCGACGTCACGTTCGTGTTCCTCGCACCAGCCGATGCGAAAGCGGCGCTGGCGTCGGGCAGCGTCGACGCATGGTCGGTGTGGGACCCATACACCGCGCTCGGTGAAGCGCGCGATCACGATCGCATCATCGCCAACGGCGTCGGCCTGTCCGAAGGGCTCAGCTATCAGGTTGCGACCGAACGCGCGATCGCGGACAAGCGCGCGCAGCTTGCCGACTTCCTGCGACGCGTGGCGATCGGCCAGCGTTGGGCGCTTTCGCATCCCGACGAAGTAGCGGCGATGCAATCAAAAGTCACTGGCCTGCCGACCGATGTGCTGAAAACCGTCTATCAGCGCGGCCAGGTGCATCCGGTTGCGATCGACGACAGTGTCGTCAGCGCGCAGCAGCGCACCGCCGATACCTACGAAGCCGCCAACGTGATTCGTGCGCATCTCGACGTGCGTACGAGCTTCGATCGCAGCTTCCCGCTGCCCTGATCCTTGATGCGGCCTGCCGGAGTCCTCGCATGAATGCCCCGATTGCAGATAGCGCGGTGACGCGCCGTCATCCACCGCTCGATAGCGATGCGTTCGACGCACTGCTTGCACGGCTCACGAGCGAGTTCGCTGCCGGTGCGGCTCACCACGACCGCACAGCCGAATTTCCGCACGCCAATCTGACGCGCCTGCATGAATTCGATCTGCTCTCGCTGACGGTGCCCGCAGCGCTTGGCGGCGCGGGTGCGAGCTTGCCGCAGGCCTTGAAGGTGGTGCGCGCGGTGGCGCGCGGCGAGCCGTCCACGGCACTCGTGCTGGTGATGCAATACCTGTTTCATCATCGCCTGCAGGGCAACCCGCATTGGCCCGTCGAACTGCGTGAACGTGTGGCGCGTGAAGCGGTACGCGATGGCGCCTTGATCAACTCGCTGCGCGTCGAGCCTGAGTTGGGCACGCCGGCACGCGGCGGTTTGCCATCGACGATTGCGAAGCGCAGCGCCGATGGCTGGATCATCGACGGCAGCAAGCTGTACTCGACCGGCAGTCCAGGTCTAACGTGGCTTGCGGTATGGGCGCGCAGCGACGAGACGCCGCCGCGCGTCGGCGTGTGGCTGGTGCATCGGGAGACGCCGGGCGTGCGGGTCGGCAGCGAGTGGAATCATCTCGGCATGCGCGCCACGGGCAGTCACGAGCTTGTGTTCGACAACGTGTTCATACCAGCCTCTCATGCGGTTGACGTTCATCCGCCCGGCGAGCCGGGCGCGGGACTCGATGCGCTTGGCTTCGCGTGGATGAGCGTGCTGTTGTCGGCCGTGTATGACGGCGTCGCGCGGGCCGCGCGCGACTGGTTCGCGCAATGGGCCGCTGAACGCACGCCCGGTAATCTCGGCGCGCCGCTCGCGAGCCTGCCTGCGTTTCAGCAGACGCTTGGCCGCATCGACGCGCTTCTGTTCAGCAATCGCGTGCTGCTCGACGCAAGCGCGCACACAGAACACGTGACACTCGATGAAGCGCCGCTCGTCAAATACACGGTGACGAATCAGGCCATCGAGGCGGTGCAACTGGCCGTCGAGGCGAGCGGCAATCCCGGCCTGAGTCGTGACAATGCGCTCGAGCGTCACTATCGCGACGTGCTGTGCGCGCGGATTCATACGCCGCAGAACGACTCGGTGCTGCAAGGGGCAGGGCGTGCGGGTTTCGCTGCGTATGTCCACGCGTAGGGGGAACCGCGCGACCGCCGCGCAAACCGGGCGCAGCGCCTGCGCGGTCACTGCAAATCCTCTGCCAATTCGGTGTAAACGCGCTCTCGTTTAAATCCGCCAATCCGTTTAGATTAGCTCCACTTGGAAGGCTTATCGAGGGACCAGGGCGGCCAAACAAGCAGCGGTCCGCCATTCCGGCGACGGCGCAAGGTCAGAGGCCAAGGTCTCTGACCGCTTCGCCCGGGACCGGACCGCTGCGCGTCGTCCGCAATGCTGCATTTCAGGCGGCTGTTCAGCCGCTCTTTGGTTTCCGGTTTGACCGTATCGACCGACTTGGCGACGCTTTGCACAGCGTCGCCTTTTTGTTTGTGGCGCCGGTTTCTCGCATTCCACAGCAATCCATGTCGCACGGCGGCCTTTGAGCGCATTGCCTGCCTCGCTCGCGGTTTTTCGCGCACGCGGTTATCCTGTAGTACACCCTACACAATGGGATGCGGGCGAATTGCCGCTTCGCGTCCGTACAGGAAACTCGCTGTGAGCCTGAAACTGCTTACTGTCGCGATGCTGGCCGCGTGCGTTGCACTGACCGGTTGCGACGACCAACAGAGCGACCGCGCCGTGCAAAAACTCAAGGAATTCTTCAACGCAGTCAAGCCGGATGCGTTGCTACTCAAGAATATGACGCCGGGCATTACCACCGAGGCGCAGATCCGCGATCAGATGGGTAAGCCGGAAACCGAACGCACGTTTACCGATGGTTCGAAGCGTTTCGAATATCCGCGGGGCCCGCAGGGGCTGAACACGTACATGGTCGACATCGACCGTGACGGCAAATTGCAAGCCATTACGCAGGTGCTGACCGCCGACAACTTCGGGAAGATTCGCATCGGCATGACTGAAGACGAAGTACGCCGCCTGCTCGGCAAGCCAGGCCAGGTCGCCGTGTTTCCGCTCAAGCCGGAAACCGTGTGGAGCTGGAAATGGCGCGAGGGCGGTGTGACTGAAGAAGGCATTTTCAACGTGCACTTCGACCAATATCAGAAGGTGTACACGACATCGCGCTCGGACGTGATACGCGGGCGCTAGCCGGCAAAAGGCGGGGAACACATGATACATCGACGTCGATACAGCCGGATCGGGCTGGTGTTGGGGGGCGGCGCAGCACGTGGCTGGGCGCATATCGGTGCGATTCGCGCGTTGCACGATGCGGGCATCAAGCCGGATGTGGTGTGCGGCACGTCGATCGGTGCGCTGGTGGGCGCCGTGTATGCCAACGGCGATCTCGACTGGCTCGAGGAGTGGGTCTCCAGGCTCACGTGGCAAACCGTGGTGCGGCTGCTCGATCTGCGTTTTTCGGGCGGCTTGCTGGGCGGGCGCAAGGTGATCCAGATATTCGCGGACAAATTCGACGGCCGCTCGATCGCGCAATTGAACATGCCGTTCGCGGCGGTGGCCACCGAGCTCGATTCGGGCCGCGAGAGCTGGTTACAGGACGGCAGTGTGGTGGACGCGGTGCGCGCCTCGATTGCGATTCCGGGGATTTTCACGCCGGTGTATCACAACGGCGTGTGGCTGGTGGACGGCGGCTTGAGCAATCCGGTGCCGGTGTCGGTGGCGCGCGGCATGCGGGCGGACTGCGTGATCGCGGTCGATCTGAACAACGACATTCTGAATGGGCGCGATTTTGGTGGCGCGGCGGTCGAAACGCCGGCAATCGATCCGGATGCGCCGCCGCCGGTCGCGTTGCGGCGTAATGGGAAGCCCTGGCCGCGCTGGCTGGCACCTGCCGAGGGGCGGGCTTCCGATGATGTGCGGGTGGCGCCGGCGCCGAGTGCGCGGGTGCCGTCGATGCTGAGTTCGATCGCGCAGAGTATCGACATCATGCAGGTGCGGATTTCGCGGAGCCGGCTGGCGGGTGAGCCGGCGGATATTCTGATTCAGCCACGGCTGGGCGGAATGGGGATTTTTGATTTTCATCGCGCTGGGCCCGCGATGGAGGAGGGGCGTGCTGCTGTTGAGTATATGTTGCCGGCTATTCGGGCTCGGCTGGGGATTGAATGACGGTTTGGTTTTTTGCCTTTTGCGGCGGCATTTGGCCGTGTTCTTAGGGCTTTGGGTTTTCCTTGTTCTGGCTTTGGTGCCTTTCCTTGCATTGTTAGTGGTGTATTAGCGTTCCCCCTGTGCGGGGGGCACCTACTTTTCTTTGCTTGCCGCAAAGAAAAGTAGGCAAAAGAAAGCGGCTCAAACCGCCAATGCTAAGTGGGCGCCGTGGTCTGCTGCGGGTAGTGGTGCATCTGGAATCTGGGTTCGTGCACCGGCATGCTCTTGTGACAAGGGCGTCATACTTCCGGCGGCGCTGCGCGCGCCGAAGAGTACTTCTTAAAACCTCCCTCTACGTTTCATTTCCTACGCCTCGCCGACGGGCCGTGGCTCGTCTTTGCTCCGCCACAGCCACAGCCACCACAGCCGCCACAGCCGCCACAGCCGGAACCGGAACCGGGACCGAGACCGAGACCGAGACCGTGACCGTGACCGTGACCGTGACCGTGACCGTGACCGAGCTTGCGGGGCACCGACAAATCAATTGAGGTAGGGGTTCCCGGCGGAATGCAGGAGCGCGTCGCCGAGGCGAAGCCGACGGCTCCCACAAACCTCAACCGAAGCCCGTGGTTTCGCCCGCAGACCCGTCCGCGACGCACGCAGTGCGGAGTGGGAGCTGATGAGTCCTTTGTCACTAGCGCGGAATGTGCGAGAACACGGATTCCAGTCGCACCACTACCCGTAGCAGGCTACGGTGCCCACTTAGCATGAGCGGTTTGAGCCGCTTTCTTTTGCCTACTTTTCTTTGCGGCAAGCAAAGAAAAGTAGGTGCCCCCCCGCACAGGGGGAACGCTAATAGACCACTAACAATGCAAGGAGAGGCACCAAACCCAGACCAAGGAAACACACCAAAACCCAAAAACCACAACCAAACAAAGACACACCGCAGGCCCCACCTATATCGAAAAAGCGACCCAAAACTTGCTAAATCGCGGCAGCGCAGACAGCGAGTCACGCGCCTTGCAAACCGATATCCCCCGCAAAACCAAGCCCTGCCAGCGCCCAAGCCGCGGCAAACACCCCATTGCTGCACCGCAGCACGCCAATCCTTTCACTTTGAGAAATTAATTTCCGCTTGCGAGACTCCGCGCCATGCCGGATGAGTCGGGCAGGCATACCCCGCCCCCATCCATGACATCCTCAATAAAACCTGGATGGAGACACGCGTGTTCCTTTACGGCTTTGGTCCGGTGTTGCTGGCCGGCACGATCCAGACGATCGAGCTGTCCGTCCTGTCGCTGGCAGCCGCCGTGCTGCTCGGCCTCGCGGGCGCGGCGGCGAAACTCTCCTTCAACCGCCCGCTCAGGGCAATCGCCACCGGCTATACGACGCTGATCCGCTCGGTGCCCGACCTCGTGCTCATGCTGCTGCTGTTCTACAGCATCCAGATCGCGGTCAACAATCTCACCGATGCGCTCAATCTGCCGCAGTTCGATATCGATCCGTTCGTGGCCGGCGTGCTGACGCTCGGCTTCATCTACGGGGCGTATTTCACCGAAACCTTCCGCGGCGCGTTTCTCGCAGTGCCGCGTGGCCAGCTCGAAGCGGGCAGTGCCTACGGCATGAGCGGCGCTCGGGTCTTCACGCGCATCCTGTTTCCGCAGATGATGCGCTTCGCGCTGCCGGGCATCGGCAATAACTGGCAAGTACTGGTCAAGGCGACAGCGCTGGTGTCGATCATCGGTCTCGCCGATGTCGTCAAAGCCGCTCAGGACGCCGGCAAGAGCACCTTCAACATGTTTTTCTTCATTCTGGTCGCCGCGCTGATCTATCTGGCGATCACCACCGCGTCGAATCTCGTGCTGATCTGGCTGGAAAAGCGCTATTCCATCGGCGTGCGTCACGCGGAGCTCTAAGACCATGATCGACATTCTCAATCAATTCTGGCGCGCGTTCCTGTACTGGGATGGTCAGCGCATGTCCGGTCTCGCCGTCACGCTGTGGCTGCTGGTGGCCTCGATCGGGATCGGCTTTTTCATGGCGATTCCGCTTGCAGTGGCTCGCGTGTCGAAGAAGCGCTGGCTGTCGACGCCGGTGCGTCTCTACACGTACGTGTTTCGCGGCACGCCGTTATACGTGCAACTGCTCCTGATCTACACCGGCATGTACAGCCTCGAATTCGTGCGCTCGCATCAGTTGCTCGACGCGTTTTTCCGCAGCGGTTTTCACTGTGCGATTCTCGCGTTCGCCCTGAACACCTGTGCGTACACCACCGAGATTTTCGCCGGCGCGATCCGTTCGACTTCGCACGGCGAAGTGGAAGCGGCCCGTGCTTATGGCATGAGCTGGTTCACGATGTACCGCCGCATTGTGATACCGTCCGCGCTGCGCCGGGCGCTGCCGTTGTACAGTAACGAAGTGATCCTGATGCTGCACGCCACCACGGTCGCGTTTACCGCTACGGTGCCGGACATCCTTAAGGTGGCGCGCGATGCGAATTCCGCCACGTATCAGTCGTTCGATGCGTTCGGCCTCGCGGCGCTGATTTACCTGGTGGTGTCGTTTGGGCTGGTGGCCTTGTTCCGTCGCGCGGAGCGGCACTGGCTGGGTTACCTGGCGGTGCGTACGCACTGAGCAGGCATGTTTCGATTGAGCGGCGCGGCAGGTTCGCGCCGTCACGTAGATTGATCCGTATTTTCAAAGGGAGAGCATCTTGCTCCACACGACTCAAACCGAAGCTTGCAAGCTCGCCGTCCAGGACATCCACAAGCGCTATGGCGACAACGAAGTGCTCAAAGGCGTGTCGCTGAACGCAAACAAGGGTGACGTGATCAGCATCATCGGCGCGAGCGGATCGGGCAAGAGCACCTTCCTGCGCTGCATCAATTTCCTGGAGCGGCCGAACGCGGGGCAGATCGTCGTCGACGGCGAAATGGTCAAGACCAAGGCCGACCGCGCGGGCAATCTGGAAGTGGCCGATCACAAGCAGTTGCAACGCATCCGCACGAAGCTGGCAATGGTGTTCCAGCACTTCAACTTGTGGGCGCACATGAACGTGATCGAGAACATTGTCGAAGCGCCGATTCATGTGCTCGGCATGTCGCGTCGCGAAGCCGAAGAACGGGCGCGCGAATATCTCGAGAAGGTCGGTCTCGCGCCGCGTCTGGAAAAGCAGTATCCGTCGCATCTGTCGGGCGGTCAGCAGCAACGGGTCGCTATTGCGCGTGCGCTGGCGATGAATCCCGACGTGATGCTGTTCGATGAACCGACATCCGCGCTCGATCCCGAACTGGTCGGCGAAGTGCTGAAAGTGATGCAGAAGCTCGCCGAAGAAGGCCGCACGATGATTGTCGTGACACACGAAATGGGCTTCGCGCGCAACGTGTCGAACCATGTGATGTTCCTGCACCAGGGCCGCACGGAAGAAGAGGGCTTGCCCGCTGAAGTGCTGACCACGCCGCGCAGCGAACGGCTCAAGCAGTTCCTGTCCGGCAGCCTGAAGTAACGCGCGGCTCGCGCATTCCGCGTTTTACTGACAAGTGATGGCTCGCACGTCTAACCCGGCTCGCACCACGCAGGTCGCCATCGTCGCCTTGCCGCCGGTGTCGATGTCGGGCGTCGGGCCGATTGTCGACGCGCTCAATCTCGCCAACGAAATCGACGGCCGGGCGCTATATCGCGTACAGGTGTGTTCGTGGGACGGCCGCGCGGTACCTTTGTCGGGCGGCGCGCAATGGCCGGCCGATGCCGCATTCGGCGATGCGATTTCGTGCGACTGGCTGATCATCGTCAGCGAACGGTTCCAGCAATTCGCCGACTACCGGCTGTTTCTGGCAAGTTTGTCGCGCGTCGGGCAGCGCACACCGCTCGTCACGGGCATTCATCACGGTGTCTGGTGGCTGGCGATGGCGGGGCAATTGTCCGGCTATCGTGTGAGCGTCAACTGGGAAACCTATCAGCAGTTCTCCGAGCAGTTCGAGCGCTCGATCGTCACTCAGCAAATCTTTGAAATCGACCGTGATCGCGCAACCTGCGCGGGCGGTCAGGCGACCGTCGACTTCATGCTGGCGATGATCGGCCGCGATCACGGGCCCGAATTGGCGGACCGGATTGCGGACACGCTTGGTGTCGGCGTGTTGCGTGCGGGCGAAGAGCGTCAGCGGATTCCGTTTGTGACCGCGCCGGGCGAGCGTCATCCGCGTTTGAACGATGCGCTGATGCTGATGGAAGCGAATATCGAAGATCCGCTGACCACCGATGAAATCGCCGGTCTCGTCGGTGTCTCGCGGCGTCAGTTGGAGCGTCTGTTCCGTCAGTATCTCGGCTCGATGCCGTCCAAATACTATCTGGGGCTGCGTCTTTCGAAAGCGCGCACGCAGTTGCAGCGCACCAGCAAATCGGTGGTGCAGATCAGCCTTGCTTGCGGATTTTCGTCGGCGGCGCACTTTTCGAATGCTTATCGCGAACGCTTTAATGTCACACCACGCGAGGATCGTCGTAACTGGATCGACAAGCAGACCGGCGCGACCGGCGCCGGGGCCAGTGAGCCGCGCCCGGCTGCGTTGATCGAGCCGCCCGATACGGCGGAATAGGCTAGCAGGACAAGTAAGCTGAACAAGCGGCGAAATGGAACAGCCGAACCGGTAAGTCAGCGAGGCAAGCAAGCCGGCCAGGCGAAATAAACGGCCGGGAAACTGGCAGTTTGCGACCTGCCAGTGACATGCCGTGCGACATATCCGCCGGAAGCTCATAGAAAGCGTCGCGTATGCGCAAGACGTATTGCGTGCGGTTTCCTACACTACGTGTATTACCTCTCACCTGTAACGAGAATTTGCCATGAACGACCTGACTGTGACACGCCAGACCTTCGACGAAGTGATGGTGCCGGTGTTTTCGCCCGCCGCCTTCGTGCCGGATCGCGGTCTCGGCTCACGCGTCTGGGATACGCAAGGCCGCGACTATATCGACTTCGCCGGCGGTATCGCCGTCACCGCGCTCGGTCATGCCCATCCTGAACTGCTGAAAGTCCTGCACGACCAGGGCGGCAAGCTGTGGCACATCGGTAACGGCTACACCAACGAGCCGGTGCTGCGTCTCGCCAAGCGCCTCGAAGACCTGACTTTCGCCGACCGCGCGTTCTTCGCCAACTCGGGCGCTGAAGCGAACGAAGCGGCTTTGAAGCTGGCGCGCCGCGTCGCGTTCGAGCGCCATGGCGCCGATAAGGTCGAAATCATCTCGTTCACGCAGTCGTTCCATGGCCGTACGTTCTTCACGGTGAGCGTCGGCGGCCAGCCGAAGTATTCGGAAGGCTTCGGCCCGGTGCCGGCCGGCATCATCCATCTGCCTTACAACGATATCGAAGCGGCGAAGAAAGCGATCGGCGCGAAGACCTGTGCGGTGATCGTCGAGCCGATCCAGGGCGAGGGCGGCGTGATCCCGGCCGATCCGGCGTTCCTGAAGGCGCTGCGCGAAGCCTGCGATGAGCACGGCGCACTGCTGATTTTTGACGAGGTACAAACGGGTGTGGGCCGCAGCGGCTATTTCTACGCGTACCAGGACACCGGCGTGACGCCGGACATCCTGACCACCGCAAAGGCGCTCGGCAATGGCTTCCCGATCGGCGCGATGCTGACCACCAACGAACTGGCCGCGCACTTCAAGGTCGGCGTGCATGGCACGACCTACGGCGGCAATCCGCTGGGCGCGGCGATCGCGGAGAAGGTGGTCGAGCTGATCAGCGATCCGAAGGTGCTCGAAGGCGTGCGTACGCGCAGCGATGCTTTGAAGGGCCAACTCGCAAAGCTCAACGAACGCTTCGGTCTGTTCAAGGAAGTGCGCGGCAAGGGTCTGTTGATCGGTGCTGAATTGACCGATGCGTTCAAGGGCCGCGCGAAAGATTTCGTCACGGCTGCGGGTCAGCACGGCGTGATCATGCTGATGGCGGGTCCGGACGTGCTGCGTTTCGTACCTTCGCTGATCATGCCGCGCGACGACATGTACGAAGGTTTCGCGCGTCTGGCCAAGGCGATCGAAGAGATCGTCGGCGCAAAGACTGAAGCCGCGTCGAAGTGAACCACGGCAGCGAGCTCAAGCACTGAATCATGCGTCACATTCAACAGGAACGATGATGCTCTTCGTACGCCCCGGCCGCCTCGCCGATCTCGATGCGCTCGAACATATGGCGCGCACCGCGCAACCGGTGCTGCATTCGCTGCCGCACGACCGGGGCGCGCTCGAAGCGCGCGTCGCGTTGTCGGAAGACTCGTTTCGCGCGGATGTCGATTTTCCGGGCGAGGAGTTCTATCTGTTCGTGCTCGAGGATGCACAGAGCGGCAAGCTGATGGGCACGGCGAGCATTGTCGCCGCCGCCGGTTACTCGGACCCGTTTTACGCGTTTCGCAATGACGCACTGATTCATGCATCGCGTGAATTGCACGTGAATCGCAAGATCCACGCGCTGACCATGTCGCATGAATTGACGGGCAAGAGCCGGCTGGCGGGCTTCTATATCGACCCGTCGCTGCGTGGCGATGCCGCCGCGCATTTAATGTCGCGGGCGCGAATGATGTATATCGCCGCCAATCGCAAGCGCTTTACGCCGGAAGTGTTCTCGCTTCTGCTGGGCGTCACAGACGATTCAGGCGTGTCGCCGTTCTGGGAAGCAGTGGGGCGCAAGTTCTTCGGCCGCAATTTCGCTGACATCGAAATCGAATCGGGTGGCCGCAGCCGCACCTTTATCGCCGAAGTGATGCCGACCTATCCGATCTATGTGCCCTTGCTGCCGGAAGCGGCGCAGCGGGTGCTCGGCGAGCCGGATTCGAAGGCGCTGCTCGCGTATGACATTCACCTCGAAGAAGGCTTCGAGACGGATCGCTTCATCGACATTTTCGACGCCGGCCCGGTGTTGACCGCGCAGGTGGATCGCAGCGCGTGCGTGACGCGAAATGAAACACGTGTGGTGCGCGAAGCCGGCGCCGCTGCCGAGGGCTCGACCTATCTGATCGCGCATAACGGTGCGGATGGCGAGTTCCGCTGCGTGCTCGATACCTTGTCGGGCGAAAAGGCGACCGGCGCGTCGTTGTCGCATGCGGCGCGCGCCGCACTCGGCGTGCAGGAGGGCGACGCGGTACGCTGCGTGCCGCTGCATCAGCCGCATCAGGAAGAATTGACGGGAGACGCACGATGATCGTCGTTCGTGTAGTGCAACGAGGCGATGTGGACGCGCTCATGCGGCTCGCGCAGGAGACCGGCCCCGGTCTCACCACTTTCAAGCCGGATCGCGATGCGTTGGCGGCGCGCGTTGAGCGTGCCCGCCGCACGACGGAAGACAAGGCCGAGCCGCACGAAGCCGGTTACTTCTTCGTGATGGAAGACACCGATACGGGCGACGTGGCCGGTGTGTGCGGTATCGAAACTTCAGTTGGGCTGCAGCAGCCGTTCTACAACTATCGCGTGAGCACGGTGGTGCACGCGAGCCAGGACCTCGGCATCTGGACGCGCATGCGCGCGCTGAACATTTCGCATGACCTGACGGGTTACGCCGAAGTGTGTTCGCTGTTCCTGAGCCCGCGTTATCGCACGAGCGGCGTCGGCGGTTTGCTGTCGCGTTCGCGCTTCATGTTTCTCGCGCAGTTTCGCGAGCGCTTTCCGCAGCGTCTGTGCGCGGAATTGCGCGGCCATTTCGATGCGGAAGGCACCTCGCCGTTCTGGCGCGCGGTCGGCTCGCATTTCTACCAGATCGATTTCAATGCGGCGGACTATCTGAGTTCGCACGGCCGCAAAGCGTTTCTCGCCGAGCTGATGCCGCGCTATCCGGTGTATGTCGAACTGCTGCCGGAAGAGGCGCAGGAATGCGTCGGCCTCACGCATAACGACACGATTCCGGCGCGCCGCATGCTCGAATCGGAAGGGCTGCGCTACGAAAATCACGTCGATATTTTCGATGCGGGTCCGGTGCTCGAATGCCATATCGCCGACTTGCGCACGGTGCGCGAAAGCGTGGTGGTGCCGGTCGAAATCGCCGACGTGCCGGCGGGCGCGCCCCAGGATGCGCCGCGTTCGATGGTATCGAATACTTCGCTGGGCGATTTTCGCGTAGGCGTGGCCGCAGGCGTGCCGCAAGACGGCGTGTTCCGTATGAGCGCCGCCGAGGCGGCCGCACTCGACGTCAAGGCAGGCGACCCGGTTCGGGTGCTGCCGCAGAAACACAAACAAGGATGATCATGAGCGAGCTTTTCATCGACGGCGAATGGGCCGCCGGCACAGGACCCGCATTCGCGTCGCGCAACCCGGGTACGGGCGCGACGGTATGGGAAGGCAATAGCGCCTCGGCGGACGACGTCGATCGCGCAGTGCGCAGCGCGCGCCGTGCGTTCGCGGCGTGGTCGGCCTTGAGCCTCGACGAACGTTGCGGCGTGGTTCGCCGCTTCGCTGCACTCGTGACGGAACGCAAGGAAGCGCTGGCCGAAGCGATCGGCCGCGAGACCGGCAAGCCGCTGTGGGAAGCGCGCACTGAAGCGGCTTCGATGGCGGCGAAGGTTGAAATTTCGATTCAGTCGTACAACGAGCGCACCGGCGAAAAGCGTTCGCCGATGGCTGACGGCACGGCTGTCTTGCGGCATCGTCCGCATGGTGTGGTTGCGGTGTTCGGGCCGTATAACTTTCCGGGGCATTTGCCGAACGGGCATATCGTGCCGGCGCTGATCGCGGGTAACGCGGTGGTGTTCAAGCCGTCGGAGCTTGCGCCGGGCGTGGCGGCTCTCACGGTGCAGATCTGGCGCGATGCGGGCTTGCCCGCCGGCGTGCTGAACCTCGTGCAAGGCGAGAAAGAGACGGGGATTGCGCTCGCCAACCACCGGCAGATCGACGGCCTGTTCTTCACGGGTAGTTCGGATACCGGAACATTGCTGCACAAGCAATTCGGTGGCCGTCCGGAGATCGTCCTCGCGCTGGAGATGGGCGGCAACAATCCGCTCGTGATCGGACCGGTGGTGGATGTCGACGCCGCTGTGCATCACACGATCCAGTCGGCGTTTCTGTCGGCGGGGCAGCGTTGCACGTGCGCGCGCCGTATCTTTGTACCGAACGACGCGTTTGGTGACCGCTTTGTAGAACGCCTGACCGAAGTGACGTCGCGCATCAGCGTCGGCGAATACAATGCCGATCCGCAACCGTTCATGGGCGCGGTAATTTCCGCTCGTGCGGCTTCGCGTCTGGTCGCGGCCCAGGAGCGGCTCCTCGCCGACGGCGCGAAAGCACTGCTGAAGATGGAGCAGC
The DNA here is from genome assembly GCF_902859805.1 of Paraburkholderia sediminicola. GTDB lineage: Bacteria > Pseudomonadota > Gammaproteobacteria > Burkholderiales > Burkholderiaceae > Paraburkholderia > Paraburkholderia sediminicola. Next base: position 90,003 of record NZ_CADIKC010000009.1, read on the forward strand.
GCGATCCGAAACTCGGCTTCGTCACGCCCGCGATTCTCGACGTGACCGCGGTGAAGGACTTGCCGGACGAAGAGCATTTCGGACCGCTGGCACAGATCATTCGTTACGGCACATTTGACGAAGCGCTCGAGAAAGCCAACGATACCGAGTTTGGTCTCTCAGCCGGCCTGCTCGCCGACGATGAAACCCTGTGGACGCATTTCCAGCGCACCATCCGCGCGGGCATCGTCAACTGGAACCGGCCGACTAACGGTGCCTCGTCGGGCGCGCCGTTCGGTGGTCCGGGACGTTCGGGCAATCACCGGCCGAGCGCGTTCTACGCTGCCGACTACTGCGCGTATCCGATGGCCTCCGTCGAGAGCGCGCAACTGCAAATGCCCGCGAGCGTTTCGCCGGGCCTTCAATTCTAAGGATCGACGATGCAAGCCACTGAAGCCAATTTCGACGGTCTCGTCGGCCCGACCCACAACTACGCCGGGCTTTCGTTCGGCAATGTAGCGTCGCAGAACAACGAGAAGTCGGTCGCAAATCCGAAGGCCGCTGCCAAGCAGGGCCTGCGCAAGATGAAGCAGTTGGCCGATCTCGGCTTTCATCAGGGCGTGCTGCCGCCGCAGGAGCGTCCTTCGATGCGTCTCTTGCGCGAACTCGGTTTTTCGGGCGACGACGCGACGGTGATCGCACGCGTCGCCAAAGACGCGCCCGAGTTGCTGGCCGCCGCAAGTTCGGCTTCGGCAATGTGGACCGCGAATGCGGCGACGGTGAGTCCGTCGGCCGACACGCACGACGGCCGTGTGCACTTCACGCCGGCCAATCTGTGCAGCAAGCTGCATCGCGCGATCGAGCATGAGTCGACGCGCCGCACCTTGCGTGCGATTTTCAGCGACGCGGATCGTTTTGCTGTGCATGAAGCGCTGCCCGGCACGCCGGCACTCGGCGACGAAGGCGCGGCGAACCACACGCGTTTCTGCTCGGAATACGGCACACGTGGCGTCGAATTCTTCGTGTATGGCCGCAGCGAATATCGTCGCGGACCGGAGCCGAAGCGTTTTCCCGCACGTCAGACCTTCGAGGCGAGCCGCGCGGTCGCGCATCGTCACGGTCTGGCTGAAGCGGCCACGGTGTACGCACAGCAGAACCCCGATGTGATCGACGCGGGCGTGTTCCATAACGACGTGATCGCCGTCGGCAACCGCAATACGCTGTTCTGCCATCAGCTCGCATTCGTCGAACAGCAGGCGGTGTACGACGAACTGCGCACAAAGCTCTCCGGGTTGAAGGCCGACTTCAACGTGATCGAAGTGCCCGACGCGCAGGTGAGCGTGTCCGACGCGGTTACGTCGTACCTGTTCAATAGCCAGTTGCTGACGCGCCCGGACGGCAAGCAGGTGCTGGTGGTGCCGCAGGAATGCCGCGAGAACGAGCGCGTGGGCGCCTATCTGGACGATCTGACTTCGCACACTGGTCCGATCGACGACGTGCTCGTGTTCGATCTGCGCGAAAGCATGAAGAACGGTGGCGGTCCGGCATGCCTGCGTCTGCGCGTGGTGCTGAACGATACGGAGCGCGCGGCAGTGACGCCTGGCGTGTGGATCAACGACAAGCTGTTCGGCCGGCTCGATACGTGGATCGAAAAGCACTATCGCGATCGTCTTGCACCGTCCGATCTGACCGATCCGCAATTGCTCGCCGAGTCGCGCACCGCGCTTGATGAACTGACGCAGATTCTCGGGCTGGGTTCGCTGTATGACTTCCAGCGCTGAGCACGGTATGCCGGTTTCGATGCTCGACGATTTCCTTGCCTACACATTGGCGGGGACGCGGCCCGGCGCGCAGGAAATGCAGGGCGTGTGCGCCAACAACGGCAACGGCGTGCGCTGGTCATGGCTCGACGACGGCGTGCTGCTTATGGAGCCCACGGTGCGGGATGAAGGTATCCGCAGCGTGCTTGTCTCCGCAGGCGTGCATGGCGATGAAACCGCGCCAATTGAACTGCTGTCGTATCTCGTGCGCGATATCGCACGAGGCGAGGCCGCTTTATCGTGCCGCCTGCTGGTGATTCTCGGCAACGTCGACGCCATGCGTGACGCTTGCCGTTATCGCGATGACGATCTGAACCGACTCTTCAGCGGACGGCACGAGCAGGTGCCGCACAGTCACGAAGCGCCGCGCGCGGCGGCGTTGGAGCGTGCGGCAACGCAGTTCTTTGCCACGGCATCGCAAGCGCCGGGCGCGCGTTGGCATATCGACATGCATACGGCGATCCGCCCCTCGGCTTTCGAGCAATTCGCCTTGTTGCCACACACCGGCAAGCCGTTTTCGCGCGCCATGTTCGAATGGCTCGGCGAAGCGCACATCAGCGCCGTCCTGCTGCATACGACCAAGGGCAACACGTACTCGCACTTCACCGCGCATGCGTGTGGCGCCGAAGCGTGCACGCTCGAACTCGGCAAGGTGCGCCCGTTCGGGCAGAACGACTTGACACGTTTTGCAGGCGCGGATGAAGCGCTGCGTCGTCTGCTGGCTGGTACAAAGAACGGCAACGCGCCCGTGACAATGCCGCGCGTGTTCACAGTGATCGACCAGCTCACCAAGCAAAGTGAAGCATTCGAATTGCTGGTGGCCACGGATGTGCCGAATTTCACGCCCTTCGTGAAAGACACGGTACTCGCACGCGATGGCGAATATCGCTATACCGTGCGTCACGATGAGGAACGTCTTGTGTTCCCGAACGCGACGGTCAAGCCGGGTTTGCGCGCCGGCTTGATGGTGATCGAGACGACACAGGACACGCTGTCCAAGCTCGTTTAGACGCTTTATTGCAGAGCAGAACGTTGCGCGCCTTTTTGCGCGCAACGTCTCATACCAAACCGCTTACGCGGCTTGCGTCGCGGTCTGACTGATTAGTCCTTCGGCGATCATCGCTTCGCGCACCTTCGGCCGCGCCGCGACGCGCGCCAGATACTTACCCAAATGTGGATACTTGCTCAGATCCACCGACAGCATCCGCGCCCAGCTCAACACCGTGAACGCGTACGCATCGGCGACTGAGTACTCTCCAGTGAGATAGTCGCGTGACGTGAGTACACCCTCGAGTTCACTGAAGCGTGTAGCGAGTTTTGCCAGACATTCGGCCTTCGTCGATTCGGCTGTCTCCTGATGCCAAAGCCAGGGGCTGAATGTCTTGTGCAACTCCGTGCTGATATAGGTAAGCCATGCGACTGCTTCGAGACGCTGCGGCGTTCCGGCGGCCGGCAACAAGACGCGCTCCGGCGCGAGATCGGCGATGTATTGCAAGAGCGCCGCGCCTTCCGTATGACGCGAACCATCGGCGAATTCGATGAGCGGCACATAACCGCGCGGTGAGATTGCATAGTAATCGTCGCCGTTGGCGAGCTTGTGCGTTTGCAGGTTGACCTTGACGGTGTCGAAGTCGAGCCCGGCTTCGCGCAGGGCAATGTGAACGGCCAGCGAGCAGGCGCCCGGCGAATAGTAGAGTTTCATGGTGTCACCGCTATAAACGAGAGTGAAGTCCCGGCAGGTGCCGGTGGCAAGGCTCGTCGGCCGACAAGTCGATGTGGTAAAAGTAGCCCGGATCGCATTCAGAATAAACAGGCGGCTTGCCAAACCATGCGTGCAAAAACGCAATACGAACTGACTTCGGCGGATACCCAGACCATTCTCGCGCTGGTGCGCGCCGGCACGCTGGCGGAAGCGGCGCAGCGTCTGGGCATGGACGCGTCGACGATTTTTCGCTCCGTGCAGCGGATCGAACGCGGGCTTGGCCAGCGCCTGTTCGAGCGTTCGCGCAGCGGTTATCGCGCGACGCCGCTCGGCGCGCAACTGGCGCGTCATGCCGAGCGCATCGAAAGCGAGTTGGCGGCGGCGCGCTCGACGGTGCAGGCGAGCAGTGACCGCGTGTCCGGCAGTGTTCACGTGACGACCACCGATACCGTTCTCTACGGTCTCCTGCTGCCTGCGCTGCATGATTTCGCGGCGCTGCACCCCGCGTTGTCGTTCGAACTGACGGCGACCAACAGCCTCGCGAGCCTGACCAAACGCGACGCCGACATCGCCGTGCGCGCCACGCGCCGCGCGCCGGATCATCTGGTCGGCAAACATGTGGGCCCGCTGCGCATCGCCGTATTTACCGCAAAGGCGAGTGGGATCCGGGCAAGCGACGCCGATGCGCTGTCACGCTGCGATTGGGCGGCGCCGGACAGCTCGCTCGGCGATCATCCTTCGGTTTTGTGGCGCAAGCGTCATTGTCCGACGGTCGAGCCGCGTTACAAGACCAACAGCGTGATGGCGGTGTTCGAACTGGTGGTGCAAGGGTTCGGTGTCGGCATCTTTCCCACCTTCCTCGCGCGCGGCCGCGACGATCTCGTGCAACTGACTCCGCCGCTCGACGAAGCCGAATCGCAGGTCTGGGTGCTGGCGCATCCGGAGTCGCGTCATCTGCCGCATGTCGCGGCGGTCTACACGCATCTGTCGCAACGGCTCGGCAGCGATTTCGCGGCCGGCGACGGCGCGGTCTGACGCGTATCCGGACGCTTTTGTTTGCCTGAGCACGACACGAAATTGCGCCTTTATGCGCGCCGAACCGGCTTCGTCTAACGAGGCACGCGTCTATGTGCCCGCCAGGCGTGCTGTGCGAAGCCTGTACAATCCCGCCCTCGCGGCTGTTGCGCTGCACCACACTGGCCGCACGAGTTTGAATCGCATTTTTGGCGCGGCAATCATGCTGGCCCGGATTCGGCTCCGTCTTATTCAATACCGTAGAGGAACACCCGTAATGAAGATGAATTGGCGAAACATGGCTGCGCTCGCGCTGTTCGCGACGGCAACGATAACGGCAGGCACCGCCTCGGCAGCGGATATCAAGGAAGTGCGCTTCGGCGTCGAGGCGTCGTATGCGCCGTTCGAATCGAAGTCGCCGTCGGGCGAGCTGCAAGGTTTCGATATCGACATCGGCAATGCCGTGTGTGCAAAGCTGAAGGCGAAATGCGTGTGGGTCGAGAATTCGTTCGACGGCCTGATTCCGGCGTTGGAAGCACGCAAGTTCAACGCGATCAACTCGGACATGACGATCACGGAACAGCGCCGCCAGGCCATCGACTTCACCGATCCGATCTACACGATCCCGAATCAGATGATCGCGAAGAAGGGCAGCGGTCTGCTGCCTACGGCGGCTTCGCTCAAGGGTAAGCACGTCGGCGTGTTGCAAGGCACGATTCAGGAGACGTATGCGAAGGCGCGCTGGGCGCCGGCCGGCGTCGACGTCGTGCCGTATCAGACGCAGGATCAGATCTATGCCGATCTCGCATCGGGCCGTCTGGACGCTGCATTCCAGGACGCGGAAGCCGCTTCGAAGGGCTTTCTGAAGAAGCCGCAAGGCGCGGGCTTTGATTTCGCGGGCCCGGCCGTCAGCGACGAGAAGCTGCTCGGCGCGGGCGTGGGCTTTGGCCTGCGCAAGGGCGACAAGGCGTTGAAGGACGCAGTGAACCAGGCGGTCAAGGAACTGAAGGCCGACGGCACGATCGACCGCTTCGCTGCGAAGTACTTCGACGTGAAGGTCGTGTTGAAGTAACGCGTTATGTATCTCGCCTAATGCAAACGGCCGCTGATGCGGCCGTTTGCATTTTTGGCGACGCTTGAAGCGTCATTGGCCTGACGCGTATCTCAGCCTTGCTTCATGTGCTTCATCTGCACGGCATCCACGCGCCGTGCATGCCGTGGACGCCGCACGGCGACAAACGGTCAGCGAACGTTCGCTTCAGGCTGATCCAGATAATCGAACACCACTTCACCGAGTCCTAGCGTCAGATCGGCAATCAGATGCCGCGCCTCGACGATTTCGAGCACCGGCAATTCTGCGACCGGCGCCAGCGCATGGTGTGCCAGTTCGAGGGATGCGGGACCCGTCCATGCGCCTTTAAGGGTGATGTCCTGCAGGTAGTAGCGCACCAGTTCGCAAATGCGCGGTGTGCCGTCCACGTGAGGGATGACTTTCAGCAGGAAGTTCGGCGTCTCCAGACGCTTCTGTTGCTGCGCAAGATCCAGTTGCCGATGCTTGTAGCCCATCGTGCCGGTGGCGATGCGCACGGGGCCGTAATCGAGCGTGCCGACGAGCGTGTCGGTATGGACTTCCAGCACCGGCGAGGCGAGCTTCTTCGGAAAGCCCCACAACTCACGGCCGCCGGCGATCGGTGGATGGTCGTCCAGATACATCGCCAGCGTATAACCACCTGCCACGCCGTTGTACGACACCGGGATCACCTGACCGCTTTCCGTGTAGTCGCCGAAGCCGGTCGAATCCGGCATGCGAATGAATTCGTAATGAACGAGCGGCTCGCCGATCTGCAGCGGCTCGGGCACCACGGCGCGCAGTTTGTCCGGATCGGTGCGGTAGGTGATGATCAGAAATTCCCGGTCGACGAAACGATACGGACCCATCGGAAACGCCGGGCTCGTGATCGGCATCGCGAATGCATTTGACAGCACGCTTTTGACGTCCATGATTTTCCTTGGTGGTTAAAGGCTTGTGGTGGAACGCTTTTGCACTGCACAAGAGTATCGTCGATTCTTTCCTTCTCTTCAGCGAGACTGGTTGCCAAATATTTCGAGATATTGCAGCGTTGACATGTCCGGGCGCATCGGCCTGCGCTAAAATCGGCGGGCGCACCGCACGCGCTAAGGGTCTCGGGGCCTGGACGTGCGCGATGGGTGCAGCAAAAACCAAAATACAGCAGGAAGCGCCAGGGCGGCGCTTAGCGGGGGACCAGAATGACCACCATCGCAATCGAGAATCCCAGCCATACGGGGGCTGCGGACGATGCGCAACTGAATGCCAGCTTCGCGCGCCAGCCGATTCTGAATCGGGACGGCATGCTATGCGGCTATGAGATCAAGGTGCGCGCGCCGGAATTGCCGGTGAGCGCCGACTCCGACGCGGGCGCAGCATCGGCCGCCGATCCGGCTGCCGACGCTTTGCCGGGCCGTGCGCCCGAGCCGGCGCAACTCGTCGCGCGAGCCGTGATTCGCGGTTTGATGCAAGGCAATGTGCGCGGTGCGCTTACCGGGCATCCCGCTTACGTCGACGTAAGCCGCGAGATGCTGTTCGACGATTCGATCCAGCATCTGCCCACTGACCGCTTCATGTTCGAATTGTCGCCGTCGATCCTGGTCGACGATGCGCTGATTGAGCGCATCGTTAAATTGCATGGGCGGCGCTATCGCTTCGTACTCGATGAAGTGACGCAGCCCGATGAAACGTTTGCGAGGCTGCTGCCTTACGCGGAAGTCGTCAAGATCGATTTCACACGGGCGTCGAAAGCGCTGTTGCCCAAGTTGACGAGCGTGCTCAAGTCCGCGGGCAAGCTGCTGATCGCGCTGGGTCTCGACGCACAGAGCGATTTCGAGGAGGCACATGCTCTCGGTTTCGACCGTTTCCAGGGCTACTTCTTCGCGCGTGCGCAGACCTCGACGACGCGGCGTGTCAGCGCGCCGCGGCATGCATTGCTAAATCTGCTGCAACTGTTGTCGGGCGACCCGACCGTTGCGCAACTCGAAGCCGAACTCAAGCTGAATCCTGTGCTGGTCATGCATCTGATGAAGCTCGCGAATTCGAGCGGCCTCGCCGTCGGCCACAAGGTCACGACGCTGCGCGAAGCGATCAACGCGACCGGCACGAATCGGATCGCGCGCTGGACGCAATTGCTGTTGTACGCGGACGGCCGCAAGGTTGCGCTCGAGGACGATCCCCTGCTGCAACTCGCGGCGACCCGGGCGCGCTTCATGGAACTGGCGATCGAACGCTTGCCCGAAGCAGGGCGTGACGAAGCCGATGCAGCGTTTCTGACCGGCGTGTTTTCGTTTGTCGATGCGGTGTTCGGCGGCTCGCTCGAAAGCACGCTGAATGTGCTGACGCTATCGCGGCCGATTCAGGCGGGCATCCTGCATCGGCAAGGCGTGTTGGGGTTGTTGCTGACCGCGGTCGAAGCACTCGAACGCGGGGCGTGGGATGAACTCGATGCCTTGTGCGCGCGCTTGCAGCCGTTGACGGTGGAAGAGATCGCGCTGCTTGGATTGGCGGCGGGGGCGTGGGCCGGGGTTGCGGATCGGAGTGCGGAGGGGTTGGAGCGGATCGAGGATTGAGGGGGAGGCGTCGGTTGGCGAGTTGCTGGCTGATGTGCGTTGAACTCCGGGTGGGAATGTGGCGGCGCGGATTGATGTGGTCTTCCCTGAATGTCGATTGATAGGTGCAGGCAATTCATTGCATTGCAAAACGGCGAAGCACGGCTTCGCCGTTTTGCGTTTACGGCGTGCCATGCCTTGAACGAGCACCAGGCTGAAGGTTGAGCCAATCACTTTCCTTGAATTCTGACGACGCTGTCAGAAGGGGCCGATAGCGCATTTTGGCTAGGTGGGATAGATTCGCTGCCGATTCTTTCGGTGTGAAAGGATTGGTTGCTGGTCTAACGGCGCCACCGATCATCGTCGATCGTTCTGGCAAAGTTCGCCGGGGCTTTCAGCATTTGCAATTCAGAGACCGGCCCGCTGCGATTCTCGTCGGTCGTGCGGACTTTGAATGTCGGGCAGAGAACTGGTGTGATGTGAGCCAAGATAGACGAGTTTCTCCTAGGTATAGCTCTCGTACCGTCTCGTATTGCAAGGTTTAGAAAATATCCAGCGGCGGATAGGGCTTCTCCAGAACTATCGCCAGGCGAAGGAGGCGTAATGGATTTTATTGTTTGGTTCTTCCTCGACGTACTCTGTTGGGGTGTCGGGGCCTTCGGGTTGAAGGTTTTATCTTTTGGAAGACTAAGAGTTTCGAAGTTGGAGCCGGAATGGGTTGCCGGATTTGGAGCTGTTGCTATAACTGTTACGTTTGCTTCGATGATTTACATGATCAAAAAGGGGCTTTGATCTGCGAATTGCAAGTCGCGTCAAATGTCGGGTAGAGCAGCGCGGAAGTCTTGAGCGATAAAATCTGGTAATAAAAATCTTAATCTACTCTATCCTTTCTAAGGAAAATTTAGAGAGCGTGCGGTTGTCGATAAATGATGAAGGATGTCGGAAATTCCCGTCAGAGAGTCGACGATACTGTTTTTTATTTGGGAATTTTCCTCGCTCCATCGAGAAAAATCTCATGGTGCGACTCGGGGTCAGACCGGTACATTCGCTCGGTAGGTTAGTTCCTTTCCAAGCGGAAGGGCAATGGTGGTGACATGACTTTTGTGCCAGATTTTTTGCATTGGCAGGCTGAGTCACGTCCGGATTTTAGTGAGGCGAATAGGAGGGTATGCGGTGGTGAAAAAGATTACATATGCGGGGCTTCTTTTCGCAGTTGCTGCTGCCGGCTGGGCTGTGATATTCGCTCGTAGTCCAGGACAGATATTTCCGGGAGAGATGGCCTGGGTATTCTATCTTGTCGCAATCCCTGTATTTGCACAGTGCGGAATATTCGTGGAGAAGTCGTTTCGGAGTGCTTTTTGGAAAGATGGAATCCCAGTTTCGCCGATTTTGGAGAAAAAATGGAGTGATCAGTACTTTGTCATCCGAGGAATTTGCGGGCAGAACAGAAAGTTTGGGACAGTGACAACCTCATCTGAAAATTATAAGTATGAATCGTTGTACAACTTGTCGTGCAGTGGTATTTCGGCAGTTGTGATGTCAAAAACTATAAAAATTGGAAAGGTACTGATTGCTGCGGTAGTTGTACTCGTTGTTATAAAAATTATTACGTCCCCAGTTATTCAGAGCGGAGCCTTAACAGTCAAAGGTGAATTGGCAAAAAGTTGGCCGTTAGTCTGGTTTGTGGTTGGGAGTCTGCAGTTGGCGCTATTTATGTGCATAACGCTTATTTTATATTGGATGTTTTCGAAAATCACTTGTTTAATTCGGGGTGAAAAATGAGTATGTTCACGATCGTAACTAATACAGGGATTGTTGTAATTGAAGTCGCGCCCTCCCTAGGGCGGCGTTTACTCGACAATCTTATCCGCAACACCGACGCAGGGGCGAACCTGTACGGCCAGGCTCTGGGAAAGGCGAGTGACGCGACATCATTGTATGACATGGTAAATTCGGTTACTGCTGGCCTAATGGGTGGCGACGTAAGCAACAGTATTAAGTCGGTGGGAGGATTCGCATTCGGAGTCGCGACGGGCGCTGCAACTCAGGCAGCGGTGAATGTTGTACTTGGTGGATTGGCTGGTGGCGCGCTGGTGACAAATCCCGCCGGATGGGCAGTGGTGGCCGGTGCAGGGGCAGGCATATTAGTTGGGTACTACGCGGACCAGTACTATAAAAATAACTATGACGCAGCCATGCAGGAGGCGGGTGAACTTGCTCAGAAGATCAACGATGCTATTTTCGGTGACGGTGACGGTGACGGTGACGGTGACGGTGACGGTGATGATTCCGCGGAAGATGGCAAGCTAAAGACATACGACCCCACGGGTGCGTACGATCCTTCGAAGAGTAATGGAAGCCCGGGCGGGGGTCTCCCGTTCGATCTTGGCCGCAATATTCACGATTTTTTTAAATGGCTCTCGCAGTCATTGAATCTTGTCGATCCCCTCATCCTGGACATCGACGGTGACGGTATCCACACGACTAACCCAGACAATTCCAACGCCTACTTCGATTTCGATGGCAGCGGCAGCCGTACCCATACCGGCTGGATCAGCACGGGTGACGGTTTCCTCGTCCTCGACCGTAACCACAACGGAACGATTGACTCTGGCGCAGAACTGTTCAGTAATTTCACCCCGCTCGCAAACGGCACGCTTGCCGCGAACGGCTTCGACGCACTCCGCGAGTTCGACCTGAACAGAGATGGTGTCATCGACCGCAACGACGCCATCTGGTCGTCGCTGAGAATCTGGCGCGATGCCAACGGCGACGGCACTTCACAATCTGGTGAACTGCTCAGCCTCGACGAACTCGGCATTGTCTCGATCAATCTGAGTAAAGACGCCACCATTCGCACGCTTGAAAACGGCAACATGGTGCGAGGTTCCGGCTCGTTCGTGCAAATGGTAGATGGTGTTCCCGTCGAGCGGGACATGCAGGAAATCTGGTTCGGCCAGGACACGCTGCACCAGCGGTTCGACACGGCCATCCCGCTGCGTGACGACGTCATCGCAATGCCATACGTACAAGGCGCCGGTAATGTGCGAGATCTGTGGCAGGCCGCCAGCCTGGATACACCCGAAGGCACCGCATTGCGCGCACTGCTCGACCAAATCACGCACGCAAAATCGGCGGCCATGCAACAGGCGCTGATGGAGCCGTTGCTGAAGGCCTGGGCAGCGACATCGGGCATGACGACGTCACAGTCGCTTAAGGACGCAGGCAAACGGACTATTACCGGGTACGCCAGCGACGTCGACTGGATCGGCCGCCTTACCGTACTCGAAAAAATGTCGGGCACGATGCTGGGGGCCAATAGCAGCGGAACGGTGAACCTGTCAGGCACGCGCGGTCAGTATGTTTCGAACGCATGGTCGACACTAGTTGAGTCAGTCTATAGGGCCGTCGCAATGCAGACGGTCTGGAAGCCGTACCTCGATGCCATCGTCTACGAGGTGAACGACGGCGGGCAAGTGCAGGCCGACTTCAACGGCATGATGTCGAAGCTGAAAGCGGCGGAAACCGTGACCGGCGCAACGGATGTCGCGTTCATACTGGCCGGACTGACGAGAGCATTTGGTGTGAACTGGTTGCAGCAGGGGTTCGACATTGGCGCGGAACTCCGCACCTATGTCGAGGCACATCAGAGCGATGCGATGCGCGAAGCGCTTGGTCAACTAGGCGTCTTGTTCGGCGATGGCACACTGAACGGTAAGTCCACCGGCTCCTCGGGCAGCATCCTAATCGGCTTCGCTGGCAAGGACGTGCTGAACGGCGGTGACGGCGACGACATCCTGTTGGGCGGCGACGGCAACGATACGCTTTACGGTGGCGCTGGCGATGACGTGCTTGATGGTGGCGCAGGTGATGACCTGTTAGTCGGAGGTACGGGCAGCGACACCTATCTGTTTGGACGGCGCTCGGGTAACGACACGATCGAAGAGGCCTACGACTTGTATGGCAACGACACGGACGTGGTGGTCTTCGACGCAGACATCAGGCCGCAGGACGTGACGGTGCGTCGTGATGGCCAAGGCTCGGATCTGCTGCTCACGTTGTCCGGCTCCAACAACGTCTTGCGTATCAAGATGCAGTTTTACCAGAGCGGTCTGTTTTTCCCCTACGGCATCGAACTGTTCAAGTTTTCCGACGGTACGATCTGGACCAAGCAAGATGTCGCCCTGATGGCGTTGCAAGGCACGCCGGGCAACGACGTGCTGGTTGGCTACAACGGCGACGACATACTCGACGGCGGTGCAGGCAACGACTTGCTGATCGGCGGCGCAGGCAGCGACACGTATCTGTTCGGCCGGCATTCCGGAAACGACACGATCGAGGAGGCTTACGACTTGAACAGCAAGGATACCGATGTCGTGTTGTTCGACGCCGATATCCGTCCGGAAGATGTCACCGTGCGTCGCGACGGCCAAAATTCGGATCTACTACTCACGATCGCCGGTTCGAATAACGTGTTGCGTGTGAAGATGCAGTTCTATCAGAGCGGTCTGCTATTCCCCTACGGCATCGAACAGTTCAAATTCGCCGACGGCACGATCTGGACGAAGCAGGACGTCGCTCTGATGGCGTTGCAGGGCACGCCGGGCAACGACGTGCTGGTTGGCTACAACGGCGACGACATACTCGACGGCGGTGCAGGCAACGACTTGCTGATCGGCGGCGCAGGCAGCGACACGTATCTGTTCGGCCGGCATTCCGGAAACGACACGATCGAGGAAGCGTACGATCTGAACGGCAAGGATACCGACGTCGTGGTCTTCGACGCCGACATCCGTCCGGAGGACGTCACCGTGCGTCGCGACGGCCAAAGCTCGGATCTGCTGCTCACGTTGTCCGGTTCGAACAACGTGTTGCGTGTGAAGATGCAGTTCTATCAGAGCGGTCTGCTATTCCCCTACGGCATCGAACAGTTCAAATTCGCTGACGGCACGATCTGGACGAAGCAGGACGTCGCCCTGATGGCATTGCAGGGTACACCTGGCAACGACGTGCTGGTTGGCTATAACGGCGACGACATACTCGACGGTGGTGCAGGCAACGACTTGCTGATCGGCGGCGCAGGCAGCGACACGTATCTGTTCGGCCGGCATTCCGGAAACGACACGATCGAGGAAGCGTACGATCTGAACGGCAAGGATACCGACGTCGTGGTCTTCGACGCCGACATCCGTCCGGAGGACGTCACCGTGCGTCGCGACGGCCAAAGCTCGGATCTGCTGCTCACGTTGTCCGGTTCGAACAACGTGTTGCGTGTGAAGATGCAGTTCTATCAGAGCGGTCTGCTTTTCCCCTACGGTATCGAACAGTTCAAGTTCGCCGACGGCACGATCTGGGACAAGCGGACCGTCGCGTTGATGGCGTTGCAGGGCACGCCCGGCAACGACGTTCTGGTTGGCTACAACGGCGACGATGTGCTCGACGGCGGCGCAGGCAACGACTTGCTGATCGGCGGCGCGGGCAGCGACACGTATCTGTTCGGCCGGCATTCCGGAAACGACACGATCGAGGAAGTGTACGACCCGAACGGCAAGGATACCGACGTCGTGCTATTCGACGCGGATATCAAGCCCGGCGACGTCACCGTGCGTCGCGACAGTAACAGTTCGGACCTTCTGGTCACGCTGTCGGGTTCCGACAATGTACTGCGAATCAAGATGCAGTTCTACGAGAGCGGTTCGACGCTGCCGTATGGAATAGAGCAGTTCCGTTTCGCCGATGGCACCACGTGGGATAAAGCAACGATCAACGCAAAGGCGTTAGCGGCGGGGCCTAAGCTAATGTCGTCGATGCGAACCTTCGAGCCGGATCCAATCGACCCATCGGCATACATCGAAAGCAAACTGGACCTGCTGATCCAGACAATGGCGAGCATCGCGCCGCCGTCGTTATCCGACTCGGCATGGCAGCAAAGCGCAACGCAAGCGCTGACACCGCCGGTAGCAGTGAACTGTTTCTAGTTCGTTTCGCCATCGTTAGGTCGCGCGACGCTTATGTCGTGCGACCTGCTTACCCGTAGCCGCAGCACGCAGAAAGCAATACCCCAATGCAACCCGATGCCGTCCCGACTACCCCGCATAGCGAATATACGCAGCAGTCTCCGCTCAATTCTGACGCTCTCTCTATCGACCCCGGCATCTTCTGCCTCGTCATGTTGGCCCGCTTTCATGGCATGGCGGCGGATCCGGATCAACTGGCGCACGAATTCAAGCCCGGGGTAGCGCCTTTCAATACAACACAACTCCTGCTTGCCGCAAAATCGCTCGGACTTAACGCGAAACACACAAAAGTCCGCTGGGATCGTTTGGATCGGCTCGCACTGCCTGCTGTCGCCATCGACCAGACAGGCAACTTTTTCGTTATCGGTCGCATAGAAAAGAACAAGGCGGTGATCCAGCGCCCCGACGCTGCACAGCCCGTCTCAATCGAGATCGAACTATTGAAACAGGATTGGCCCGGAGAGGTGATCCTGTTCGCTTCACGTGCGTCGACGCTCGGCGAGATGACGAAGTTCGACTTCACCTGGTTTATTCCGGCGTTAATCAAGTACAGGCGTCTTCTGTGCGAGGTGCTTGTTGTCTCGTTCTTTATCCAGGTCTTGGCTCTGATCACGCCGCTGTTCTTTCAGGTCGTGATGGACAAGGTACTGGTCCATCACGGGTTGACCACACTTGACGTGATCGCCGTCGGACTCACGATCGTCGTGCTATTCGATGTTGCGCTCACCGCGCTGCGTAGCTACGTGTTCGCGCACACCACGAGCCGGATCGACGTTGAACTCGGGGCGAGCCTGTTCCGTCATCTGCTCAAATTGCCGTTGGCGTATTTCCAGGCACGACGCGTCGGCGATTCAGTCGCGCGCGTTCGCGAGTTGGAGAACATTCGCGCGTTTCTGACCGGTAACGCAATCACGCTTGTGATGGATCTGTTGTTCTCATTCGTCTTCATCGCAGTGATGCTTTTTTACAGTGGTTGGCTCACGCTGATCGTGCTTGTCTCACTACCGTGCTATGTCCTGCTCTCAGTAGTTTGCACGCCAATGCTCCGTCGGCGACTAAATGAGAAATTTGCTCGCAGTGCGGAAAATCAGTCGTTTCTCGTCGAAACGATCAGCGGTATCGACACAGTCAAATCGATGGCGGTCGAGCCGCAGTGGACGCGTCAATGGGACAACCAGCTTGCAGCCTATATCGGTGCGACTTTTCGCGCGTCGACTGTAGGCATTTGGGCGAGCGGTGGTGTCAGCCTCGTGAACAAGCTCGTCACTGTCGCACTAATGTGGGTCGGGGCGCGGCTCGTGATCGACAGCAAACTCACGGTCGGTGAGTTGATCGCATTCAACATGCTGGCCGGTCAGGTGGCGGGGCCGATCATGCGGCTCGCCCAGTTGTGGACCGATTTCCAGCAAACGGGCATTTCAGTCGCGCGTCTGGGCGACATTTTGAACAGCCGCACGGAAGCGGCCGGTGCGAAA
Organism: Paraburkholderia sediminicola; assembly: GCF_902859805.1. GTDB lineage: Bacteria > Pseudomonadota > Gammaproteobacteria > Burkholderiales > Burkholderiaceae > Paraburkholderia > Paraburkholderia sediminicola. The sequence goes on from NZ_CADIKC010000009.1 coordinate 105,628, forward strand.
AGTGCACTGCCTGCTGTCAAAGGTCGTATCGAACTGGAGAAGGTCGTATTTCGCTATCGGGCAGACGGTCCGGCTATTCTTAGCGGTGTGAACCTGTCGATCGCAGCGGGCGAGGTGATCGGCATCGTCGGGCAGTCGGGATCGGGCAAGAGCACGCTGACCAGGCTGGTGCAGCGGCTCTATACGCCGGAGGGTGGTCGTATCACGATCGACGGGCAAGACCTCGCGTTGATCGACACGACTTCGTTGAGGCGCCAGGTCGGCGTTGTATCCCAGGAGAACGTACTTTTCAGCAGGAGCATTCGCGACAACATCGCGCTGACCGATCCAGGTGCGCCGCTCGATGCGGTGATACATGCCGCAAAACTGGCCGGCGCGCATGAGTTTATTGTTGGCTTGCCGGAAGGATATGACACACCGGTCGGCGAACATGGCTCGACGCTCTCGGGCGGTCAGCGGCAGCGCATCGCCATTGCCCGGGCGCTGATGCATGAGCCACGCATTCTGATCTTCGACGAAGCGACCAGCGCACTCGATTACGAGTCGGAGCGTATCGTACAGGACAACATGCGGGCAATCTGCCGGGGACGGACGGTGCTGGTGATTGCACACCGCTTATCTGCTGTACGGCGGGCAGATCGGATCATCGTGATGGAGCGCGGCGCGATCATCGAGCAAGGTCCACACGACGTGCTGGTCGCGGCAAAAGGCGCCTACGCGAAGCTTTGGAATCTGCAGGCGGGCGTATGACAGTCCGTGCTCTGCTCTGGCTAGGGGCAACCTGGGATCTGGCGCGCCACTATCAGAAAGTGTGGCGTGCGGCGTGGCAGGCCCGCGAGCGGAACGCCCCGCAGTGGTCAGCCGACGAATCTGAATTCCTCCCTGCCGCACTGGAGTTGCAACGTCGGCCCGTTTCGCCGTTGCCACGCGTTGCGATGGCTGCAATCGTCTCTCTACTGTTGATTGCCTTGCTTTGGGCGGTCTTCGGCAAGATCGATATTGTCGCAACCGCACAGGGAAAGATCGTGCCGGATGGCCACGCGAAGATCATCCAGTCGATAGAAACCGCGAAAGTTACCGCGATATATGTCAGCGATGGCAAGCTCGTAAAAGCTGGCGATGTGCTACTCGAACTGGACTCGACGGCATCGTCGGCGGATCGATTGCGTTTGCGCGATGACTGGGCTGAAAGTTGGCTTGGCGCGGCGCGAGCGCGCGCGTTGCTCAACGGTATCGATAGCGGCATAGCTCAGCACATCGATATTTCAGCCAGCATGGATGTGCCGGCCGGCGTGATGCCAACGCGAGCGCGGGTCGAGCAGGAGCAGCGTTTCCTCGATGGTGAACTGGCCGAGTTTCGTTCCAGGCTTGCGCGTCTCGATGCGGAAATCGCGCGCAATGCCGCCGAGCTTCAAACAGTGGGTTCGGTAATCCACAGGTTGCAAAGCACGCTGCCAATCGCGCGAAGCAGAGAGGCCGATTTCGACGAACTGGCGGCTAAGAATTACGTATCCCGTCACGAATATCTCGACAAGCAGCAAATCCGTATCGAGCAGGAAGGGGAGTTGGCGGCACAAAAAAGCCGTATCGGCGAAATTGGGGCGGCGATCTTGAGTGCGCGGCGCCAGCGCGAAGAACTAGTCGCTTCGACGCGCCGTGCGACGCTCGAAAATCTGGGCACCGCGACGCAAAAGGCGGCCGAGCTTCGCCAGGAATACATCAAGGCGGATGCGCACGACCGCCTTATGACACTCAAAGCGCCGGTGGACGGCGCCGTGCAGCAACTCGCGGTGCATACGGTCGGTGGTGTCGTGACGGCCGCTCAACCTTTAATGGTCATTGTTCCAGGCGAACGCCCTGCCGAAATTGAAGCGTTTCTGGAGAACAAGGACATCGGCTTTGTTGCTGTAGGACAACCTGCCGCCGCGAAGATTGAGACCTTTCTCTATACCCGCTACGGCACGCTGCCAGCCGAGGTGGCTAGCGTGTCGCACGACGCGATTGAGGACGAAAAGCGCGGCTTGATCTACGCTGTACGGCTCAAACTGAGTCAGTCGAGCATGATGATCGATGGTCAGCGTGTAGCGCTTAGTCCGGGCATGGCGGCGAGTGTTGAGATCAAAACGGGTAAGCGCCGATTGATCGAGTATTTTTTGAGCCCGCTACTGACGCGGGTTGACGAGAGTTTGCATGAGCGCTGATTTCGCTTGCCTCGCACTCGGCAAGAGATTTGCCGTGCACAACGTCTTTGCCATTGTTGCCGCGCTCTCGTCAACTTGCTCGTTTGCGCAATCTGTCACAAACGATTTTGATCCGCTGCGCACGCAGCGCGAAATTATTGCGCCAGTCGCGGCGCGCGTGCCGGAAGCGGTCGGCGTGGCACCTTGCGAGTTCGATTTGCCGGGCTCGGCGTTGCGGCTGGACGATGTGGCGACGCGCGCATTGTGCCGCAATCCGCTTACTCGCCGGGCGTGGGCGAGCGCGCAGGTGCAGGCTGCGCGCCTGGGCGAGGCGAAGGCTGCGCAATGGCCGACCTTGTCAGGCGTTGTGAGCGGTTCGCTCAACCGTGGCAGTACGGCTTCGGCGAACGCGTGGGCATCGCAGGAGACGTACAACGGTCCCACCCGGGCGGCCGAATTGGCGCTCGAATGGGTGGTGTTCGATTTTGGGGCGTGTTCGGCGGAGGTCAGGAAAGCGCGTGAATTGATGATCGCGGCAAACCAGTCGTTCAATGCCGTCGTGCTCGATGTGCTATATACGAGCGCCCGGGATTATTTCGCTGCCGTAACCGCGCGGGCGCAAGCCGAAGCAGCACGAGAAGCAGAATCCAACGCCGCGCAAAGTCTTGCGGCTGCACGTGCCCGGATGCGTTCAGGGGTCGCGTCGATCGCTGACGAGTTGCAGGCACGCACGGCACATGACCAGGCAATGTTGAGTGTTGTTAAGGCGAATAGCGGGTTGCACGAAGCAATCGGCACGCTGGCAATCGACATGGGTCTGAGTCCGGACGTATCGATTGAACTGGCAACGGTGCCGACTACCATGGAGCTGACGGCGCCGCAATTGGACGCCATAAAAACGCTGCTGGATCAGGCGCTCGAAGATCATCCGCGTTTGCTGGCGGCTCGCGCCGAGTTGCACGCTACCGAGGCCTCAATCGATAGCTCGCGTGCGCAAGCGTTGCCGAGCGTTCGTCTCCAGGCCGGGTTGTCGGGCAGTAACCGGCCCGCGGCTACGATCGGCAATGCAGGCGGAGGATCTTCGACGTCGCGCAGCAGTTACGTCGGTATCCGGGTCACGATCCCATTCTTCGAGGGTTTCGGATCGACTTACCGGATTCGCGAGGCAAGGGCGCAAGCTGAACTTCAGGAGGCGAACGTCGCCGAAACCGAGCAGCAGGTTGCATTGAATGTCTGGAAAAGCTACGAGGCGGTGCGGGCGGGTGCGCAGACCATGCTCCAGACGCAAGCCTTGCAGGGAAACGCGGGCCTGGCTTTCGATGCGGCGCAGGCGCGCTACAAAGCCGGCGTGGCAGGCATTATCGAACTGCTGCACGCGCAAGACGCGCTGATCGCCGCTAACCACCAACGCATCGCAACCCAATCCGACTGGTTCGTTGCTCGCCTGAGTCTGGCGGCGAGCCTCGGCAAACTCGACTTAGGGCAAACACAAAACCGGTGAGAGTGAAGCACCGTGATCAACGATCACGCCACGTCTTCACATCATCTCCATTGCCTGCATCTGCCCCAGGCCAAAAAAACGTCCTAACTCCTTGGCTAACTCATTCAACGCGCTCATTTCCTTCTGGGATATTCGTCGTGGCTCCTGCGTATGAGACCAGTCGCCATATAGCAGCGCCACCGTCTGATCGGTATCGTCGACTACCGGTAGCAGCACGAAGGCGCGCGCGTCGTCGAACGAACGGCGGAACCACTCCGGTAGCCGCGCGACCATTTTCGGGTCGCGTGCGTTCTCAATGAAAATGCCGACCGAGTTCGCGATCGCGAGATGAAACACGTCGGGTTCGAAGGCGGTATTGAACGATAGCTTCGGCAGTGCCGCGTCGATCTTCGGACCGAGGCCGAGGCGCGCCTTGAAGGTGCCGTTGCTGTGTTTGACGAACACCACCGTGCGCGCAAAGCCAAGCGCCGCCAGCACGGTTTCAGCGGCCAGCGCGAGGGCCGGCGCGAGCGCGCTGCCGTCGGGCAGGCCGCGCAGATCGCCCACCCCCGCCGCGATGCGCGCTTCCGGATTGAGCGCCTCGCGCGCGATCGCGTCCGCATTGGCGCGCAACTCGACGATCTCGCGCATCACGCCGTCGCCGCCTTCTTCACGGGCGAGCGCGATGCTCATTCCATGCAGCACGTCCGGATCGGTATTCAGTGCGTGGCTGTATTCCTGCGCCAGTTCGGCGATGCGTTCTTCGCGCTCCCAGTCCGGCATGTTCTGCTGGGTCAGCACGTCGGCGACCGCAGTCGAATAGTTGGTGATGGCGCGCAGCCACTGCACCTGGCGCGGCTGTTCGACGTCCAGCGGATCGAACTCGCCCATGCCGGAGCGGATCATGTCCGGCAGGCGCCAGCGGACTGCGGCTTCGGCGCCGATTTCGTCGAACGTGACGCCGAGCACCAGCACGCAGGCATCGGCTTCGAGGGTGCCGTCGTCGATATGGCGGCGGATCTGATCCCACTCGGCGTCCAGATAGAACACCACCAGCAGCTTGCCGATCTGCCGCATCAGCGTGCAGACCACGGCTTCTTCGCCGGCGCGCAGATCGCCGCGCTCAGTGAGCTTGCGCGCGACGCAGCCTGACAGCAGCGTGCGGTTCAATTCGAGTTTCGCGTCGATACGGCGCGGCGCGCTGTGATGAAAGTGATCGACGATTTTCAGACCGACCACCAGATGGCCGACCGCGTCCATGCCGAGCACCATCAGCGCGCGCGACACGGTGGTGATGTTGCCGCCGAACGCCATGTACATGGCCGAGTTGGCCAGGCGCAGCACTTTTTGCGTCAACGCGAAATCGGACAACACGACCTGCACGAGGCCGGTGAAGTCGAGGTCGTCGTTGTTCATCGCCGCCATGGTGGTGCGCAACGACTGCGACAGCATGGGGAAATCGCCGCGCTCGCTCATTCGCGTCCAGAGCCGGTCGAGCACCGCCGCCTTTACCATGTGAGTCCCGCCAAAGCCATACATGTTCCAATGAGTGCCACACCGGCACGGGGCCGGCATCTTCCGCTGCGCACGAAGTTTGCCCGCGTCATTATGCGGTGTGCAGGTGAAGCGTGCGCGCTTCGAAACGTTGTGCAAGTTCGTCGGAGGGCAACGCCTTGCAGACGAGCCATCCCTGAATGTGGTCGCATCCCATCTCGGTGAGCAGGCTGCGTTGCGCTTCCGTTTCGACGCCCTCGGCAACCAGTTCGAGATCGAGCGTTTGTGCAAGCCCGACGACCGCGCTAACGATTGCCTGATCGTTCCGGGAGGTTAGCAGATTCTCGACAAAACTCCTGTCGATCTTGAGCTTGGCCAGCGGGAATCGTTGCAGGTAAGCCAGACTCGAATAACCGGTGCCGAAATCGTCGACGGCAAAGCGGATGCCCATCGCCGTCAATTCTTCGAGCAAACCCTTGGCATGCGCCGGGTCGTGCATCAGCAGGCTTTCGGTGATCTCGAACACAAGGCGGCGCGGATCGATGCCCGTCAATTCGATCGCTTCGCGCACGCTGTCCTTGAAACGCGGATCGCGGAACTGCTGCGGCGACACGTTGACGGCGACGTATTGCAACGATATGCCCCGAGCATCCCACTGGATCAGCTGCATGCAGGCAACCTTCAACACCCAGTTGCCGAGGAAGTTGATCAGGCCGATCGATTCCGCGAGCGGAATGAACATCGAAGGAGGCACGAGGCCGTGCACGGGATGCGACCAGCGGATCAGCGCTTCGACGCCGACCACGCCGTGCGTGCGGCTGCTCGTGATCGGCTGGAAGTGCAGCGAGAACTCGCCGTTGCGCACGCCGTCGTAGAGATCGGCCTCCAGCTTCAGGCGCTCGGCGTCGGCGGGGTTGTCGTCCGGTACGTAGAAGGCGAGCGTGTTGCCGCCGGCCGCCTTCGCCTGGAGCAAGGCGTGGTCGGCCCAGCGCAGCAGGTGGGTGTCGTGGGCGGCGTCGTCGTTCGCGTGCCGCACGTCGGGATAGAGCGCAATGCCGATGCTCGCCGACAAATGCACCTGCTGGCCATTGAAAACGTACGGTTGCTGGATCGCGGTCAGCAGGCGGCGCGCCAGCGCTTCGGCCGCGGCGGCCGCGTCGGTGCGGCTCGCGGCGGGCTTCACGAGGATCGCGAACTCGTCGCTGGCGACACGCGCCACCGTCTCGTTCGGGCTCGTCATGTTCAGCAGACGCCGCGCTGTGTCGCGCAACATCTCGTCGCCGGCGTCGTAGCCGAGCGCGCGGTTCACGCGTTGATAGTCGTCGAGATCGAGCAGCAGCAGCGCGGCCGGCGTGCCGTGGGCGTCGGCCTGCTGCTGCGCGTCGAGCAGCGCGGGGATCAGCGCCGGCTGATTGGCCAGGTTGGTCAGGCGGTCCAGGTGCAGCGCCTGGGTCAGGCGTTCCTCGGTGGCGCGCCAGGCCGACACGTCGAAGCCGGCGATCGCATAGCCTTCGACGCCGTCATGCAGGCTGCGTACCACGCGCAGTTCGACGGTGATCGGGTAGGTCAGCGACTTGATGAGCCCGAGCGTGGCCTTTTCGACGTTGCCCGTGGCGGTGGCGCGCGTCAGCAGCGCATCGAGGCGCGGCACGTCGGCAGGCGCCACGAGATCGTGCAGGGTGATGGTCTCGAGATACTCGCGGTGATAACCGATGAAGCGCAGGCTCGCGTCGGAAACATAGAGGAAGCGCAGGCCCTCGTCGATGTGCGCCAGAAGGTCGACGGCGCCGACCACCTGTTCCAGTTGCGCAGTGCGGCTGGCGCCGGTCTGCGGTTTGCCGGGGGCATGCCGGCCGAACGCACGAAACCGGTCGATGACCGTGCGCAAGGAGCCCCGGCGGGGCGCGGTGATCCTGTTCGCTTCCATGTTTGTCGCTGGCAACCTGTGTTCGTCTGCAGGCGGGGCGGCATACTGCCCGCCGTATTCGGGCGGTTGAGAGGTATCAGGCCGCCCCATCAGAACAAGATAACGACCCCCGGCGGAAAATCTTTAGCGCCTGCTGTAAAAAACAAATGGTAAGGGAACGGCGGTGTAGCCCGGCGACCTCGCGAGGGCGATTCAGTTAAAGTGGACTGGCTTCGTTTCCGTTAATACGTCAAACCTGCTGTGCAGCGACGGCGATGACGACGCTGCACGGCTTTCCGAACACTTGCACCGATGATCCATGTCTGAACGTCACTTTGTCAGGGCCACCCCCCGGCACATCGAGGTGCTCGAACAAGGTGCCGAGGACGCCGACCCGGCGTCCGGAGCACAGTTCGTTTATCTGGGACGCCAGCCGATTCTCGATCGCGACGGCGCGCTCAATGCTTACGAATTATTGTTTCGATCCGGCGCGCATAACTATGCCGAGGTCAGCGACGACGCGCAGGCGACGGCGCAGGTCGTGGCTCGCGCGATTGGCGGGATTGGTGTAGCGGCCGTGCTGGGCCAGCACCGCGGCTTCGTCAATATCGACCGCGCGCTGCTCTTTAACGACATCGTCCATCTGATGCCGCCCGAGCGCTTCGTGCTCGAGATCCTCGAAACCGTCAAGTTCGATGCGCATCTGGGCCGCCGGCTGACCGAATTGCGCCGCGCCGGCTTCCAGGTGGCGCTCGACGACGTCAGCGAACTGTCGGACGAGCTGCTCGCCGCGCTGCCGCACGCCGACATCGTCAAGATTGACTTCCTCCAGACCGAGCGGTCCGCGCTGGCCAAGCTGGCGTCGACCGTCCGCGGCCATGGCAAAACACTGATCGCCGAGAAGGTCGAGACGCGCGAAGACTTTTTGCTGGCTCGCGACCTCGGCTTCGATCTGTTCCAGGGATACTTCTTCGCGCGGCCGCAGGTGCTGGCCGCGCCGCGCAACCGCTCGCCGCGCCCCGGCCTGCTGCGTTTGCTGGCGCTGTTGTCGCGCGATGCGGGGATCACGGAGCTCGAAGCGGAGCTCAAGCAGAACCCGAGCGTGGTGGTGCAACTGCTGCGCCTCGTCAATTCGAGCGCATTCGGGCTGGGGCGCAATATTGCCTCGCTGCGTGAGGCCATCATCGCCACCGGCACACGGCAGATTGCGCGCTGGGCGCAACTGCTGCTGTACGCGGACAGCGGCGATCTGCCGTGGCGCGCCGATCCGCTGGTGCAGCTGGCCGGCACGCGCTCGCGTTTCATGGAACTGGCCGCGGGGTGCCTGCGCCCGTTCGATGACGATTTTGCCGATGCCGCTTTCATGACCGGCATTTTTTCTCTGGTCCACGTGGTGCTCGGCAGCACGCCGGCGGCTGTGCTCGAGAAGCTCGGCCTGGCCCCACAGATTCGCGAAGCGATCGTCACGCGCGGCGGCGCGCTCGGCACCTTGTTGCGGATTGCCGAAGCGGCGGGCGAGGGCGCCGATGCCGCGCTGATCGCAGGCGGACCCGATGCGCCGCCCGGCTTCGCAGCGCTGACGCCCGAGGTGCTGGCGGAGCTGAACCTGTCCGCAGCGGCATGGTTTGGCGCGCATATCGAAGAAGCCGCCTGATGCATCCTCCGAGCAGTTTCTGACGTACCTTATCTGTACGTGTTCCAATAGCGTATTGAGGTTGCCGAGGGTCGGCTGGACGCCGTGACCTTCGGCTTATTGCACTGACTGCGTGCATTAACGTTTCGAGGGGACTGCAGATGAAGAGAAAACTCATTCCGATGACACTGGCGGCTGTCTTGTCGGTGGGATTCGCGATGCATTCGCTGACGGCTTCAGCCACGCTCAAACCGGGCGATGTCGCGCCGCCGTTTACCGCGGATGCTTCGCTCGGCGGCAAGACCTATACGTATTCGCTGGCCGACGAGCTGAAGAAAGGGCCGGTAGTGCTGTATTTCTATCCGGCCGCCTTCACGAAGGGCTGCACGATCGAAGCCCACGAGTTTGCCGAAGCCGTCGACGAGTATAAGAAATATGGCGCGACGGTGATTGGCGTATCGCACGACAACATCGACACCTTGACGAAGTTTTCGGTAAGCGAATGCCGCAGCAAATTCCCGGTGGCGGCTGATGCCGATTCGAAGGTAATCGGCGCCTACGACGCTGGCATGCCGATGCATAGCTCGATGGCCAATCGTGTGTCGTATGTGATTGCGCCGGACGGCAAGATCATTTACGAGTACACGAGCCTGTCGCCGGAGAAGCACGTCGAGAACACGCTGAAGGCGGTGAAGGACTGGGCGGCGGCGCATAAGCAGCCGTAACGGTTGGGCTTTACGCGGCGGCGCATTTTTCGCAATGGATTTTTGCCATGAGGATCGGGCGTTGCTCGTGCTAGCCTGAGTTTTTTTGCCGGGTGAGCTTGCGATGCCGATTCTCGTAGTGTTGATTGCGCTGATCGCGGTGGTGTATGGGGCCGTGCGGGCGTTTTATGCCTTGCAGGCGGCGTTTGGGTTGGTTGTTGCTGTTGGGGTTGCTGTTTTTGTTGGGTTGCTTTTGATCGCTGCGGTGGTTTATTGGTGGCGGCGGAGGAAGGAGGTCGCTCCTAATGTTCGCGATGGTGATTGGACTCATGAGCTTACTGGCACCTGGGGGGCGGTGCGGCTTGCTGCCGGTAAGCGGTTTTGTGAGGTTCGCCTTGGCGGCGAGATGGGGGCTTATATTTTTGCTGACCTGCTTGGGGCTGAGGTGCAACGCCATGATGGTCTATGGCAGGTCGCTTTGACGGTCAAGGACGCTAAGCATCAGGTTTGGGTTTTGCCCATGCTGGGCGAGCGGCAGGCTAAGCAGTGGCGGAGGATTTTTTTGCTTGCTGTTGGGCAGAGGCTTTAAGGGTCGTTTTTTGCCTTTTGCGGCGGCATTTTCCTTGTTCTGGCTTTGGTGCCTCTCCTTGCATTGTTAGTGGTCTATTAGCGTTCCCCCTGTGCGGGGGGGCACCTACTTTTCTTTGCCGGCTGCAAAGAAAAGTAGGCAAAAGAAAGCAGCTCAAACCGCTAATGCTAAGTGGGCACCGTGGTCTGCTGCGGGTAGTGGTGCGACTGGAATCTGTGTTCGTGCACCGGCATATGCTTGTGACAAGGGCGTCATACTTCCGGCGGCGCTGCGCGCGCCGATGAGCCGTTCATAAAACCACTCGCTACGTTTTGACGTTCACGCCTCGCGAGAGGGTCGTGGCTCGTCTTTGCTCCGCCACCGCCACCGCCACCGCCACAGCCACAGCCACAGCCACAGCCACAGCCACCGCAGCCACCGCAGCCACCGCAGCCGAGCCACCACAGCCGAGACCGAGACCGAGACCGAGACCGAGACCGAGACCGAGACCGAGACCGAGACCGAGACCGAGACCGAGACCGAGACCGAGACCGAGACCGTGCTTGCGGGGCACCGACAAATCAATTGAGGTGGGGGTTCCCGGGTGAATGCCGGAGCGCGTCGCCGGGGCGAAGCCGACGGCTCCCACAGACCTGAACCGAAGCCCGTGGTTTCCCATGCAGACCCGTCCGCGACGCACGCAGTGCGGAGTGGGAGCTGATGAATCCTTTGTCACTAGCGCCGAATGTGCGAGAGCACGAATTCCAGTCGCACCACTACCCGCAGCAGACCACGGTGCCCACTTAGCATTAGCGGTTTGAGCCGCTTTCTTTTGCCTACTTTTCTTTGCGGCAAGCAAAGAAAAGTAGGTGCCCCCCCCGCACAGGGGGAACGCTAATAGACCACTAACAATGCAAGGAAAGGCACGAAAGCCAGAACAAGGAAAGGCCCCAGGAACACGGCCAAATGCCGCCGCAAAAGGCAAAAAGCAAAAAGCAACCACATCAAGAAGCGGCCACCCCAGCCCGCCGCCCCTTCCGCCCCTCCCACCGCACCCGAATCCGATCCATATAAAGATAAACCACGGGAGTGGTATACAGAGTCAGCATCTGACTAACAATCAACCCACCCACAATAGCAATCCCCAGCGGAGCCCGAAGCTCCGCCCCTTCACCACTTCCAAAGGCCAGCGGCAAGGCCCCAAGAAGAGCAGCGCAAGTAGTCATCATGATCGGCCGAAACCGCAACATACAAGCCTGAAAAATCGCATCCTGCGACGACAACCCCTGCCGGGAGGCCTCAATAGCAAAGTCCACCATCATGATCGCGTTCTTCTTCACGATGCCGATCAGCAAGATCACCCCGATCAACGCAATGATGCTGAACTCCGTCTTGAACAGCAGCAAAGCCAGCAACGCCCCCACGCCCGCGGAGGGCAGGGTCGACAAAATCGTCAGCGGGTGGATATAGCTCTCGTACAACATCCCCAGCACGATATACACCGCCGCCAACGCGGCCAGAATCAGGATCGGCTGGTCGGACATCGATTGCTGGAACGCCTGGGCTGTCCCCTGGAAGCTGCCGTGGATCGTTCCCGGCATGCCGATCTGCGCCATCGTGTCGTAGATCGCCTGCGTCGCGGTCGATAAGGACACGCCCGGCGGCAGATTGAACGAAATCGTCGAGGCCACGAACTGGCTCTGGTGATTCACCGACAACGGTGTATTCCCCGGCCCGAAGCTCGCGATTGCCGACAACGGCACCATCGTTTCCTTCGACGTCGACACGGCCGACCCCGACGAAGCACTCGACTTGCCGCTCGCCGCAATCGAATTGATCGCCTGGTTGCGCGCGGAGTCGGCAGCGATGCTCGCCACGCTCGACGCCGTCGTGCCTGCCGTGCCGCCAGTCGTCGCGCTCGTGCTCGCCGTAGTCGTTGCCTGCGCGGTCACCGTGCCGGCCGGCGCGTTGGTGGTCTGCGCGCCGCTCGCGCTGCCGCCCGAGGTGCTGACGTAAATCTGTTTCAGCATGTCCGGGCTCTGCCAGTACTTCGGCGCGACTTCCATCACGACGTGATACTGGTTCAGCGGGTTGTAAATCGTCGAGACCTGGCGCTGGCCGAATGCGTCGTACAAGGTGTTGTCGATCTGCGCCGGCTTGATGCCGAGGCGCGCGGCAGTCGCGCGGTCGATCGTCACCATCGCCTCGAGGCCGCCTTGCTGCTGGTCGGAATTCACGTCGGCGAGTTCGGGGCGCGCCTGCAGCGCTTCGGTGAGCTTCGGTCCCCACAGATACAGGTCAGGCGTCGAATCGGCCAGCAGCGTGAACTGATACTGCGCGTTCGATTGCCGGCCGCCTACGCGAATGTCCTGCACTGCTTGCAGGAAAGTCCGAGCGCCGGCCACGTCGCCGAGCGGGGCGCGCAGTTGCTGGATCACCTGGTCGGCGGAGAGCTTGCGCTCGCTTTTCGGCTTCAGCGAAACGAACATGAACCCGGAGTTCGTTTGACGGCCGCCGGTGAAACCCGCCACGCTGTCCACGGCGGGATTCTTGCCGACGATCGCCATCATCTCCGCGAACTTGCCCTTCATCGCCTGGAACGACGTGCTCTGGTCGGCCTGAATGCCGCCGATCAGACGGCCCGTGTCCTGCTGCGGAAAGAAGCCCTTCGGCACGATGATGTACAGCCAGATGTTCAGTCCGATGGTCGCGAGCAGAATCATCACGATCAGGCGCGGATGCCGCAGCGCCCAACCAAGCGTGCGCTCATAACCGCGATGCATCGACATGAAGCCGCGTTCGAGCCAGAGGCCGAAACGTCCTTCTTCCTCTTTCTCGTGTGGCTCGCGCAGGAGGCGCGAACACATCATCGGCGTCAAGGTGAGCGAGACGATCAGCGACACGCCGATCGCAAGCGACAGCGTCAGCGCGAACTCGCGGAACAGCCGCCCGACAATGCCGCCCATCAGCAGAATCGGCAGGAACACGGCGACGAGCGAGATACTGATCGACAGCACCGTAAAGCCGACTTCGCGCGCGCCGAGGAAGGCAGCCTTCATGCGTGGCACGCCATTCTCGATATGCCGTGAGATGTTCTCGAGCACCACGATCGCATCGTCGACCACGAAGCCGGTCGCGATCGTCAACGCCATGAGCGAGAGGTTGTCGATCGAAAAGCCCAGCATATACATCGCGCCGAACGTGCCGATGATCGAGATCGGCACGGCCACGCTCGGAATCAGCGTGGCGCGCCAGTTGCGCAGGAACAGGAACACCACCATCACCACCAGCGCCACCGCGATCATCAGCGTGCGCTCGGTGTCTTTGAGCGACGCGCGGATCGTCGTGGAGCGGTCGGCGGCCGGCGCGATGTCGACGTCGGCGGGCAGCGACGCGTGCAACTGCGGCAGCATGCCCATCACTCGGTCGATGGTGTCGATGATGTTCGCGCCAGGCTGGCGGTACAGGATCACCAGCACCGAGCGCTTGCCGTTGAAGAGGCCCAGGTTGCGCAGGTCTTCGACCGAGTCGACCACTTCCGCGACGTCGGACAGTTTCACCGCCGCGCCATTACGGTACGCGATGACCAGATCCTTATACTGCGACGCCTTGCTCGCCTGGTCGTTGGTATAGATCTGCACGCGGTTCGGGCCGAATTCGATCGAGCCTTTCGGGCTGTTCGCGTTGGCCGCGGCGAGCGCCGCGCGCACGTCTTCGAGACCGATGCCGTAGTGGGAGAGGGCATTCGGTTCCAGTTCGACACGCACAGCCGGATTGGCCGAGCCGCTCACATCCACTTCGCCGACGCCATCCACCTGGGAGAGCGACTGTTGCAACACGGTGGCCGCCGAGTCGTACAACTGGCCGGCGGTCAGCGTTTTCGACGTGAGCGCGAGAATCAGGATCGGCGCGTCGGCCGGATTCACCTTGTGGTACGTCGGGTTGCTGCGCAAGCTCGCCGGCAGATCGGCGCGCGCGGCATTGATGGCCGCTTGCACGTCGCGCGCGGCGCCGTCGATGTCGCGGTTCAGGCCGAACTGCAGCGTAATGCGTGTCGAGCCGACCGAGCTCTGCGAGGTCATTTCGGTGACGTCGGCGATCGAGCCGAGATGCCGCTCGAGCGGACTCGCCACGCTGGTCGCAACCGTGTCCGGGCTCGCGCCCGGCAGCGTCGCCTGCACCGAAATGGTCGGGAAATCGACCTGTGGCAGCGGCGCGACCGGCAGCTTGGTGAACGCGAAAATACCGGACAGCGCGATGCCGATCGCCAGCAGCGTGGTGGCGACCGGGCGGGAGATAAACGGACGCGACAGGTTCATCGCTTAAGTCCCTGCATCGGTGGCGGGCGGTACAGGCTTGCCGCGATTGAAGCGCTCACGCGCACGGCGGGCGAGTGAGTCGAAGCCGAGATAGATCACTGGCGTGGTGAACAGCGTGAGCAACTGGCTGACGATCAAACCGCCGGCAATCGCGATACCGAGCGGGCGGCGCAATTCCGAACCGGCGCCGGTGCCGAGCATCAGCGGCAGGGCGCCGAGGAGGGCGGCGAGCGTCGTCATCAGGATCGGGCGGAAGCGCAGCAGACACGCCTGATAGATGGCCTCGCGCGGCGGCTTGCCTTCCTCGCGCTCGGCGTAGAGCGCGAAGTCGATCATCATGATGGCGTTCTTCTTCACGATACCGATCAGCAGCACGATACCGATGATGCCGATGATGTCGAGATCGTGCCCGGTGATCAGCAGGGCGAGCAGCGCGCCGACGCCGGCCGACGGCAGCGTCGACAGAATCGTGATCGGGTGGATGAAGCTCTCGTACAACACGCCGAGCACGATATACATCGTGACGATTGCCGCCAGAATCAGGAACAGTTCGTTCGACAGCGACGCCTGGAACGCCAGCGCCGCGCCCTGGAAGCGCGTCTGGAACGACGCCGGCAGCCCGATATCCTTCTCCGCCTGATCGATCGCTTTGACTGCCGCGCCGAGCGACGAGCCGGGCGCGAGGTTGAACGAAACGGTGGTGGCCGGGAACTGGCTCAAGTGCGTGACGAGCAGCGGCGCGGGTTTCTCGATGAACTTCGCGATCGACGACAGCGGCACCTGGCCGCCCGACGAGGTGGAAGAGGGCAGGTAGATCGATTTCAGCGACTCGGTGTAGTGCTGCATCTGCGGCTGCGCTTCCAGAATCACGCGGTACTGGTTCGATTGCGTGAAGATGGTCGAGATGATGCGCTGGCCGAACGCGTCATACAGCGCGCTATCTACAGTAGCCGGCGTGATGCCGTAACGCGACGCCGTGGCGCGGTCGATTTCGATGTAGACCGACTGGCCGTTGTCCTGCAGGTCGGTGGCTACGTCCGCGAGTTCCGGCGATTGCTTGAGCCGCTCCACCAGCTTCGGCACCCATGTGGTGAATTCGCTGATGTTCGGGTCGGTCAGCATGAACTGATACTGCGTCGGGCTGACGGTGGAATCGATCGTCAGATCCTGCACTGGCTGCATGTACAGCGAGGCGCCCGGAATATGCGCAACGTCCTGCTGCAACTGGCGGATCACGTCGCTCGCGGTGTGGCTGCGGTCGTCGCGCGGTTTCAGGTTGATCAGCATGCGGCCGCTGTTCAACGTGATGTTGCTGCCGTCCACGCCGATGAACGAGGTGAGGCTTTCCACGTCCGGGTTCTTCAGGATCTGCGCGGCGAGTTCCTGCTGACGCTCAGCCATCGACGCATACGACACCGACTGCGGCGCCTGCGTGATCGCCTGGATCACGCCGGTGTCCTGCACGGGGAAGAAGCCTTTCGGAATGAACACGTATAGCACGCCGGTCAGCACCAGCGTGAGCACCGCGACGAACAGCGTGGCGCGTTGCCGGTTCAACACCCAGGTAAGCGCGACCGCATAGCGGGCGATCACCCAGTCGATGAACTGGTGGGCCTTCGCTTCGAAACGATGGCTTTCATGCGGCGGCGTGTGGCGCAGGAGTTTGGCGCACATCATCGGCACGAGCGTGAGCGAGACGACCGCCGAAATCACGATCGTCACGGCCAGCGTGATCGCGAATTCGTGGAACAGGCGTCCCACCACATCGCCCATGAAGAGCAGCGGAATCAGCACGGCGATCAGCGAAACCGTCAGCGAAATAATCGTGAAGCCGATCTGTTTCGAGCCTTTTAGCGCGGCTTCCAGCGGCGACTCGCCTTCTTCGACATAGCGCGCGATGTTCTCGATCATCACGATTGCATCGTCCACCACGAAGCCGGTCGCGATGGTCAACGCCATCAGCGACAGGTTATCCAGCGAGAATCCGCACAGATACATCACCGCGAGCGTGCCGATCAGCGAAAGCGGCACCGACAGGCTCGGAATGATGGTTGCGTAGACGTTGGCGAGGAACAGGTACATCACCAGCACCACCAGCACGACCGACATCAGCAATTCGAACTGCACGTCGCGCACGGAAGCACGGATCGTGGTGGTGCGGTCGGTGACGATCTCCACGTCGAGCGCGGCGGGCAGCGACTGTTGCAACTGCGGCAGCAGAGCCTTGATGCTGTCGACCACCTGGATCACGTTCGCGCCCGGCTGGCGCTGCACGTTCAGGATGATCGCCGGCGTGTTGTTGACCCATGCGCCGAGCTTGGTGTTCTCCGCGCCCTGCACGATGTTGGCGACGTCCGTCAGCATGACCGGACGGCCGCCTTTGTATGCGACCACGGCGCTCTTGTACGCGTCGGCGTCGGTCAGCTGATCGTTCGCGTTGATCGTGTAGTTGCGCGTCGGGCCGTCGAAGTTACCCTTCGGCGTGTTGACGTTCAGGTTCGAAATCGTGGTGCGCAAGTCGTCCAGATTCAGACCGTATGCGGCGAGCGCGCGCGGGTTCGCCTGAATCCGCACGGCCGGGCGTTGGCCGCCGGACAGGCTCACCAGACCCACACCCGCAACCTGCGAGATCTTCTGCGCGAGACGCGTGTCGGCCAGATCCTGCACCTGCGTGAGCGGCATCGTCTTCGAGGTGATCGCGAGCGTGATGATCGGCGCGTCGGCGGGGTTGACCTTCGCGTAGATCGGCGGCGCGGGCAGGTCGGACGGCAGCAGGTTGCCCGCGGCGTTGATCGCCGCCTGGACTTCCTGCTCGGCGATGTCGAGCGGCAGATCGAGGCTGAACTGCAGCGTGATGATCGAGGAGCCGGCCGAGCTTTGCGACGACATCTGATTCAACGACGGCATCTGCCCGAACTGGCGTTCGAGCGGCGCGGTGACCGACGAGGTCATCACGTCCGGGCTCGCGCCCGGATAGAAGGTCTGCACCTGGATCGTCGGATAGTCGACCTCGGGCAGCGCGGAGAGCGGCAGAAAGCGCAGCGCGACGAGGCCGACCAGCATGATCGCCGCCATCAGCAGCGCGGTGCCGACGGGGCGCAGAATAAAGGCGCGGGATGGATTCATGCGATAGTTGCCGTGCCTTTATTGCGAAGCTTGCGCCGCGTGTTTGCCGTGATGTGCGTGTGCACCCGATGCGCCGGAGGCAGCCGCCGCGCCGCTCGCGCCTCGTGCGCCCGAGGCTCCGCGCGGCCTGTCGGCCGGAATCGTGATTTTGGCGCCTTCCTTCAGCCGGTCCGAACCGTCGATCACGACGCGCTCGCCGACCTGCAGGCCGGATTTGATGCTGGTGCGTTCGCCGTCCACTGGACCGATCTTGACCGGACGCACCGTCACCGTGTTGTCCGGCTTCACGACATACACGAACTGACCCATCGAGCCGTTCAGCACGGCCGGCGTGGGCACAATCACGGCATCCTTGATCGTGTCCACGAGCAGGCGCGTATTCACGAACTGATTCGGGAACAGCACGTTCTTCTCGTTCTGGAAGACCGCGCGCAGTTTGACCGTGCCGGTCGTGGTGTCGATCTGGTTATCCAGGGTTTCGAGCGAGCCGCCTTCGAGCGAGGTGGTGTTGCTGCGGTCGTACGCGGTGACCGAGAGCTTCGCGCCCGTTTGGGTCTGCTGGAGGATCTGCTGCAGGTTGTCTTCAGAGGTCGTGAAGATCACGCTGATCGGCTGCAACTGCGTAATCACGACGATGCCGTTGGTCAGGCTCGGCGTCACGTAGTTGCCCGGGTCGACCTGGCGCAAACCGACGCGCCCTGACACCGGTGCCGTGATGCGCGCATAGACGAGGTCGAGCTTGAAGGTATCGATGTTCGCCTGATCGGACTTCACCGTGCCTTCATACTGCCGCACGAGCGAAGCCTGCGTATCGACCTGCTGGCTGGCGATCGAGTCTTGCGAGAGCAGTGTCTGATAACGCTTCAGGTCGAGGCGGGCGGTTTGCAGCAACGCCTGGTCGCGCGCGAGTGTGCCTTGCGCGTTCTCCAGCGAGATCTGATAGGGGCGTGGGTCGATCTGGGCGAGCACGTCGCCCTTCTTGACCATTTGACCTTCCTTGAAATACACGTCCTGCAGCACGCCGCTCAATTGCGGCAGCACGGTGACGTTGGCGAGCGGCGTGACCGTGCCGAGCGCGGTCAGCACGACCGGCATCTCACCTTGTGTGGCGCTCGCCACGTGAACAGGCTGCGGCATGTTGGCGAGGCCACCCGCGCCGCCACGGCCCGCGCGGCCACCGCTCGCGCCGCTTGCACCGGCAGCTCCGCTCGCGCCGCCGCCGGGCCCGCCCCACGGATGCCAGCGCCACAACACGATCCCGAGGACGACCAGCGCCGCAACGATCAGCGCGATGTTGCGTCCGCGATGGCTTTTTGCTGAGACCGGTAAGTTGCCCGGACCGCCGATGGGCTTCCCGGTGCTGGACGGTTGCGAACCGGGTTGAGAAGCCGGGGCGGCAGGGCGTGAAGTTTCCGAATGCTTTTGTTGTTCGTCCATCGGTTCGGTCTGGTGGCTGGCTTTGGTGTGAGCCGCTCGTGCGCTTGTACCGCTTCAGGAGTTCAGCGGACCGGCACGCAGGCGGCATGACAGGCGGTTTCGACAGCGGACGCGCCGCAAATGTTCAGCGCGATGCTACCCGAGGCGCGGGACAAAGATGTTAACGCATTGCGCCATCATGACAGGTCGGCGGGACGTTATCGAAGGGCAATAGCGGCAAGCCGGGCAAGCGCCCGCGACGGGAATGCGTGATCCTACGTCGCGGGCTCTGTAACAGTCCACCCGCGTATTTTTCTTTTGATTACGAAGGTTACAGTACGAGCGGAGGGCGGCAACACAATGTAATGGCCGGCGAGCGCCCGCGCGTTTCAGTTGTCGAGGCGGCGCCCGGGTGTGCCGCCGATCTCGAGAACGATCTTGCTGATGCATTCGAGCAAGGCCGGCGCCGCGCGCGAGATCAGCCAATCGCGCGGACATTGATCCGCGGAGCCGCCGCAATTGACTGCATAGCGCTCGCCCGAGGGGCCGATAAATCCCGATGCGATGGCGTTCAGACCGTCGTACCATTCGCCCGTGGCGATCGCGAAGCCTTGCTCCGCGGTTTCCCGTAGCGCGCTTGTCAGGCGGTTGCTGACGTGGCCCCAGTCGTCACCTTCGGCGGCCTGCAGGCCGATCAGCAATTTTTCCCGCTCCGGTTCGGCAAGCGCCGACAGATAGGCGCGGCCGACTGCCGTGCGACTGAGGTTCATGCGCGAGCCGATTTCGAGGCGAGATACGAGCACCGCCGAGCGCGGCCGGATCGCGTCGATCACTACCATGTCGAGGCGGTCGCGTACGGCCAGATGCACGGATAATGCGGTGCGTTCGGCGAGTTCGATGAGGAAGGGACGCGCCCGGGCCCGGATGTCGAAGTTGCGCAAAAAGCCGTTGCTCAACTCCAGCACCGACGAAGTCAGCACGAATCGCTCGCTGTCGGGCAAGCGGAACAGGAAGCCCGTGCCGACGAGCGTAGCGGTAATGCGCGAGACGGTGGGCTTCGGGATGCCGGTCAGCTCGGTCAACTCGCGGTTGCTGAGCGGCGCATCGGCGGCGGCGATCGAGCGCAGCACGGTCAAACCGCGCGCCAGCGCGGTGACTTCATCGCCCGAGCCGTCTTTCTCTTTGGCTGAGCCTGCGGCAGTTCGGGAGGACGTGGGTCGAGTCATATCGTTTTTCTGGAACTATATTTCAATATTCTGTTCGTTTGCCTTTTAGCAACCGTTCCGCAAAGATGCGGCAGAAGCCCCAAAATGGGGCATGAATTCCATTTTTCCTCAGAAGATTCATTGTATCGGAATATTTTGCCGAGACGAATGAGGCCTCTTTAGATTTTGCTTGACTTAGTCAGCATAACCATAAAAAATGGAATCTCATTTCGAAAGACGGTTTCAGGTTCTGCATTTTGAAATTCTGAACCAACCGTGGTCCGCGGAGTGTCTGGTTCGAGTACCTCTAACAGTCTCCCGTAGCTGTCCACGCAGTGTCTGTCTCGAGTCCGGCGTTCAATATCGCGCGTCCGTCCAACTTTCGAATACCGTCTCTCAGGTTCTAGCACGGCCCTCGGAATGGCTAGAACTTTTTAAGGCGTCACGGAAACGTGACGCCTTTTTTTTTCGTCTTATGGGCGCGCAACAAAGTATGGGGCATTCATAAAATGCCCCTGCGGGTGCAACAGAGTCTGCAGCTTTCGGATTTTTGCCGCTGTGTCGCAGCAATCATGGGTCTATTGCCGTCACCCTGCCGCGTCTACTCGAAGCGAATGCGAGAAATCGGGTTGCGCGGCTGCCGGCTTCCGCTTGTTGGCAGCTTGCGGGAACACGTACCAACTGCCGTCATCATGTTTGAAGAAGAACAGCGTGCGCGTTCCCGATTGCGACGCGCTTTCGACGCACACGTATCGTCGGCCAGTCAATCTGGTGCGACTGAAAGCGGTCACACGAACTGGCGTCGCGACCGTCGGCGCGAGCCATTTTTCGACCTGACAACGCAGGGATTGCCCACTCGTGTTCTTCATGTCGCCCTCCAGCAAGTCTGAAGGCCACCAAAGTCAGATAGAACGCAGACCACCCACGCCAGCGCCGGCCCGACATAGGGCCCGTCGCCGGCGTTAGCGATAGGCGTTATTGTCCGATTTGCCGGCTCACGTGGTTTTCCTGCTGGTTCAACGCGTAGTCTTCGCGCCGGGTAATGTGGCTGCCGTTCTGGCTCGCCATGTCGCGCTCTTCCTGGCGAATCTGATGGTCATCGCGATGCAGTCTCGCCGCCTCGGCGTGCGACATCTCACCCTCCCGTACTTCCTGGTGAATGCGACGGTCCTGATTCGCGAGGCGATGGTTGACCTCGGCGCGGCGCGGGTGCGTGGCATCCCAGTTTGTTTGCGCCGATGCGGTGCCCACGAATGACAGGGCGAGTGCCGCGGCAGCAGCGATTTTGTAGGCAGCGTTGTGCATGATCGTCTCCGATTCAGTTGAAGGGACGGTTTCTGGCCGTTCAACTGCTTAACGTTCCGGACGACCACGATGCTGACCGCGCAGTTGTGAGTTCTGAAACCGAATATTTCGTGACGTCCGGGCTGCGGAAAATCGTGCGAACGCAGGGAGATGTTTCAATCTACACGTCTCGTTACACACAAAAACACCGGTAATTTGCCGGCTCAATATAGTTCGCTCACAACTGACAAGTGAGGCGTGTATGAAAAGAGTTTTTGTGCTGATGCTGATGGCCGTATGTCTTGGTAGCGCGTTGGGCGGCTGCATTGTTGTGCCTGCAGGCGGCTACTATCACCGCTATTAAATCGCAGGCAAAGCGGGCGGCGCAGGAACATAAGGCAGATGCGCCGCCAGCAATCCTGAACGGTCTTATTGAACAGTCTTTGTTGGCATGCTGCTGTCTTCGGGGTGCATAGCGGACATGTCCATGCCGCTCGTGGTGGCCGCAGTCTTGCTCATGTCTCCGGGAACCCGGTTCCACGGGCTCGATACGGGCTCGCCGTGATACGTCATCCCTGCCGTCGCGGCACCGTGAGCGCCGCCGCTGCCGTTTCCGCCGTTGCCATTCCCGCCGGCTTGCGCAAACGTTGCGGCGCACGCGCAAAGCGACGCAACAGCTATGCGCGCGAACAGCGCGTTCATCGTCAACTTTTCCATGGTATTTCTCCTGTGATGTCGGCACGCGTTTGCAGCGCCGAAGTCTCATAGGCCGCTCAAGGCTGACTGATTGCGTAGCGGCGACGCGCAAGCAGCTACCCGCATCTGAACAGAGCAGCTATTTGCTGCGCTCCGATGTGAGGCATGTGGTTCAGTCGTGGTTCGACGCCGAAAATGACAGCGCTGCACCAGGTTCAAGCTCCTGACAGTGCACGCAGCCCCGGCTACTTTGGCATCAGCACCTTATCTACAACCATGATGACGCCGTTGCTCTGAATGACGTCGTAGGTCGATATGTCAGCAGTGTGGCCATTGACATCCGCTACTACGATATTGTGCGGACCGTTCTCTGTGAGCGTCAGCGTCTCTCCGTTGACTGTTTTCAGTTCCGCCTTGCCGCCACCGGCCTTGATGGCCTGGTCTAGCTTGCGGAAGTCATATCGGCCTGGGACGACGTGGTACGTCAGGATGCTGGTCAGCATCGCCTTGTTCTCAGGTTTGACGAGCGTGTCGACCGTGCCCGCGGGAAGCGCTGCGAATGCTTCGTTCGTCGGCGCAAACACGGTGAACGGGCCGGGGCTTTTTAACGTATCGACGAGACCCGCGGCTTTGACCGCGGCAACGAGCGTGGTGTGATCGGCCGAGTTGACCGCGTTATCCACAATGTCTTTGTTCGGGTACATGGCCTGGCCGCCGACCATGACCGTGTCGCTAGCGGCAAAGGCGCCTGAGACAACTGCCGACAGTGCGGCAGCGACAAACATAGTCTTGTACTTCATGGTGTACTCCCCCTGAGTCGCCATGCGTAATTGCGTGGCCTTGACTGCATATACGGGGAATACTTGCGCCTGGATTCAAAAATGAGCTGCGTCGCGACGGTGTGGCCTGATGTGACCCTGTTGGACGACGGGCTGCGGGATTGTGGTCTCCGACAATTGCAATGCACCGCATGTCAGTTTCGGGCGCAGAAGTGCTACGGCATCGAGCGTTGAGCATGTCGTGCTTTCGCCTGACACTGCCAGCAGCCCATCTTTCGGATTACCGAAGATTCCAGATTCCCCAGATTGCAATCAGCAGTGCCGCGCTAAAGCCACAACCTAACAGGATGTAGGTATCCATTTTCAACCCTCGAAATTTGGTAGGCGTACGAGTCAGCGCGCTAGCGCGCTGACATTGGCGATGTACCTGGTTGCTCGACTATGTAAGGTCATTGATGGGAATGGCATGTCTGCCGACGGTACAAGTCACGCTACAAGCAATCGCCGAATACTACCTTCGCTTCCTTTCAGAAAGCATGACTGATCGAAGGTCCTGGCTTTCGTTCTTACGTCGGGTACGCTCTTTGCGCGCTGCGAATGGAAACGTCATTTCAGGGAGTGTCTTATGATGAAATTCATTGGCTGTGTCCTCTTCGCTTTGAGCATCGCCGCCGTTGGCAACGCAGAGGCCGCCGGCTGCGCGAAGGGTGCCGTGGTTGGCGGTGTTGCGGGGCACGTTGCAGGCAAGCACGGCGTGGCGGGGGCGACCGCTGGATGTGCCATTGGGCACCATGAGGCGGGCAAAAAGGCAAAGGCTGCAAGTCAGGCTGCTGCTGCGAGCTCAGCCTCTGCAAAGTAACGCTTGCAATTGGAATGTTCCGGCTCGGGTCTGGAGAGACGTCACCAGTTAGCGTGGTTCTTCGCCGTCGCGCCTGGCGGCAGACCGCATCTTTATCGCTGAATCAAACGAGGCGCGAGCAGACCTGGAACCGTTCCGGGTCTGCCTCTGTATGAACAACAGCATGCCAGCAAGTGACGAGCTACTGAACTGCGGTAGAAAGACAGGACGCGCTAAAACTTCTCCACCCAAGGTCGCAGTTCAACCTCCCATGTCCACGCACTACGATGCTGGCGATGGATATGGAGGTATTCCCTCGCGATGGCGTCAGGGTCCAACCATTTGTCCTCATGGCCGGCGTCGTCCGCTTGAGAACGGCTGCTCGCAATGCCGCCGTCGATCACGAAATGCGCGACATGGATATTTTTCGGCGCGAGTTCTCGCGCCATGGATTGGGCCATCCCACGCAACGCGAATTTGCCCATCGCAAATGGCGTTGAACCTGGTAGCCCTTTCACACTCGCCGTAGCGCCAGTCAGAAGGATGGTGCCGCTGCCACGCGCCTGCATTCGAATGGCAGCGGCCTGGGCTACGAGAAAGCCACCGATGGCGGTCACTTTCAGCGCATCTTCAAGCTTCTCCGGGTCGATGTCTTCGACTGCCGCGCGGTAGCGGCCACTCGCGTTGTACACAACGAGATCGGGCGTACCGAATGCGTCCTCTACGCGGTTAAAAAGTGCGGAGACGTCGTCCGATTGACTGGCGTCGCAACGTACGGGCAGAGCGCCCGTCTCGTCGACGAGCTCCGTCAGCTTGCTGGTATCGCGAGCCGCAAGTGCAACCTGCATGCCCTCTGCCGCGAACAGTCGCGCGAGCGAAGCACTCAATCCTTTTCCTGCGCCCACAATCAAAGCGGTCTCAGTTCGACTCACAATTCCTCCAGATTCAGCAGGGACTGGAACTGCTACGTAGGAGCTAAGTTAGCAATTCCAGCGTGTGTGTGACTGCATTCGTATTCGTACACCCTGACCTTTTAGCGGGCTGGGTTGCGGGATCCACGCTTCGTCATATTGTCTGCCGGCAACATGCCCGGCAACGCCTCAACAAAGAAATCCGCTTGCAATGCTGCGCCGGTCTGCACGTCGTACTGTGCGAAGTCGCGCACACCGGCGGCCAGCAGAACTTCGTCGTCGAGGAAGAAGTTTCCTGTGCACGCTTTGGACGGTCGCGTCAGGATGTAGTGGGCCGCATCGGCGACGATCTCAGGCGTGCGACACGCTGCAATCATGTCCTTGCCGCCAATTTCATTTTGCACGGCAGCGGTCGCGATGGCTGTTCGAGGCCATAGCGAATTGACGGCGACACCCCGGTCTCTGAACTCTCCGGCAAGCGCGAGTGTGAACAGGCTCATCGTGTATTTGGCAATGGTGTATGCCGGAAAATCGCTAAACCATTTCGCGTCCTGGACCAACGGAGGTGACAGCGTGAGGATGTGCGGGTTCGGCGCATTGAGGAGGTGCGGCAGGCACGCTTGCGCACATACGAACGTGCCTCTGCCGTTGACCCCGTGCATCAGGTCGTATCGTTTGACGGGTGTATCCAGCGTGCCAGTCAGTCGAATCGCGCTGGCATTGTTCACGAGGATGTCGATGCCGCCGAACAGAGCAACGGCCTCGGCGACGGCCGCTTTCACGCGCTCTTCGTCGCGAATATCCACAACGAGCGGGAGTGCCTTGCCGCCGGCAGCTTCAACAGCTGCAGCCGCCGTATGAATCGTGCCCTCGAGACGCGGGTCTGGCTCCGCAGTTTTGGCGCAAATCACGATATTCGCGCCGTCGCGTGCGGCTCTGAGTGCGATCGCGAGTCCGATGCCGCGACTGCCACCGGACATGAATAGTGTCTTGCCAGCAAGGCTCATGGTTGTCTCCTGATGATTTACAGCAGCATACGCTTCCGCCGTTTTTGGCGCGTAGGGAGGCGCTGCACCTTACGCGCCGCAAACCTCCTTCGGCATAGGGATTCCCGCGAACCCGCGAAGGGCGGGAGCGAGCCATTGTCTGGCATTTTGCAATTGTGATTTCACGCTATCGGTCTAGAAAAAAGATAGGTCAGATCTAAACTGCTATCGAGACTGTAGTGAGGTGAAGAAATGATGAAGCTTATGGAAGGTGCGGTGTTTCTGGGTGCGCTGATGCTGTACCTGGTGCCCGCAATGATTGCAGACGCTAGAGACCGCGAAGACGCCTTTGCGGTGACCATGGTGAACATCCTGCTCGGATGGACCGTTATCGGCTGGTTCGCGGCGCTAATATGGGCGCGGCATCCGGTCAGCGATCGCCGTCTGAAGCATTTCGCGAAGCGCGCACAACGCGCGGTTGCACGAGTCACTATCGATGCAATAGTTGCTCGCGCTGAAGGCCGCGCTGGGTCAATTCCGTTGTTCAACCCGCGGTTGGTGCCGGTAGTGGCGCGCATCGCAGCAAGCAGCCGTTACCAGCACAGAAGTTAGTCGGTGCCGTGGGCCGAGCGCGAATGGACGGTCCTGACACTCGGGAGACGGACGCTTTATTGCGCCTTGCTTTCAGACTTGCTTGTTGATCGACCGGGGCGTCAACGCTCTAGCCAATTGAAGTAATTTTTCTGGAGATTGAAATGGATATGCCTGTTACCGAAGAGCAAGTTGGTGCGCTTGCGTTCTATCTGTGGGAGAAAGAGGGGAGTCCCGAGGGACGTTCCCAGGAATATTGGGCAAAGGCACGCCAACAGCTAGGCGCAGATCGCGCACTCGCAGAATCGGATTGAGACGTTAGTTTGGTGTGACTTGGCAATTGCGTTCCTCGACGCAGGATTTTTCGTTGTGTGCAAAAATCGGCGCGCGCGACTTAAGGTCCATGCGGTTTTACGGCCAACAACAAGGACAGTTGGCCGTATCTAGCATCTATAAAGGTGACGAGGAGTAGACAATTGATTCAGCGTATCTCCGCTTTTTTCACTCAGGTGGTGCATCGGGTGTTGCCCGATCCCCTGATTTTCGCGATTTTGCTGACCGGCGTCACCTTCGCACTCGCGCTTGGTTTGACGCCGAAGGCGCCTGCCGACCTCGTGATGCTGTGGGGCTCCGGATTCTGGAACCTGCTCGCATTCTCGATGCAGATGGCGATGATTCTTGTAACGGGTCATGCGCTGGCTAGCTCGGCACCCGTCAAGCGAGTGCTTGTCGCGCTAGCGAGCTCTGCCCGCACGCCAGGTCAAGGTGTGATGCTGGTGGCGTTTGTGGGCGCCGTTGCCTGCGCCATCAATTGGGGATTCGGTCTCGTTCTGGGCGCGATGCTTGCACGCGAGGTTGCACGACGCGTCAAGGGAACCGACTATCGGCTGCTCGTGGCGAGTGCTTACATGGGTTTTCTGACCTGGCATGGTGGCTTGTCTGGCTCTGTGCCGCTCGTCGCCGCCACCAAGGGCAATCCGATGGAGAAGACCGTCGGTCTGATTCCGGTTTCGCACACCATCTTTACGGGCTACAACGCGTTTATCACCATCGGCCTCATTATTCTTTTGCCCATTCTGGCAAGGCTCATGATGCCGAAACCCCAAGACGTGGTCACGGTAGACCCGGCTCTATTGCAAGACCCGCCGAGTGTAGAGCGCAAGCTTGCTCCCGACGCGA
The DNA here is from genome assembly GCF_902859805.1 of Paraburkholderia sediminicola. Classification (GTDB taxonomy): domain Bacteria; phylum Pseudomonadota; class Gammaproteobacteria; order Burkholderiales; family Burkholderiaceae; genus Paraburkholderia; species Paraburkholderia sediminicola. The sequence goes on from NZ_CADIKC010000009.1 coordinate 132,923, forward strand.
CGTTAGCTGAGCGAATGGAAGAAAGCCGTGTATTGGCGATCCTCGTCGCAGCACTCTGCGCCGTGTTCCTCGTCATCCGGTTCATCAACAAAGGGTTCGTGCTGGATATCGACACCGTCAACCTGGTGTTCCTCGCAGCGGGCATCGTTCTTCACAAGACCCCTATGGCGTATGCGCGTGCGGTAGCGGCGGCAGCGAAGGGCGCGTCCGGCATCATGATTCAGTTTCCGTTTTATGCCGGTATCCAGGCGTTGATGGACCACTCGGGCCTGGCGGGTGTCATTACGAAGTGGTTTGTCGATATCGCCAACGTCCACACGTTCCCGCTGCTCGCGTTCCTCAGCTCGGCACTGATCAACTTTGCCGTGCCATCCGGTGGCGGTCATTGGGTTGTGCAGGGCCCGTTTGTTATGCCGGCCGCGCAAGCGCTCGGCGCGGATCTCGGCAAATCTGCGATGGCGATTGCTTACGGTGAGGCCTGGACAAATATGGCGCAACCGTTCTGGGCGCTTCCGGCGCTTGCTATTGCAGGGTTGGGCGTGCGCGACATCATGGGCTACTGCGTCACGGCGCTTCTGTTCTCGGGCGTCATTTTTGTGGCCGGCATGTACCTGTTCTAACTTCCAGGAAACGGCGGTCCGTCCCGACGTGAGGGCGACCGCCACGCCCTACGTCTAACCGTGGCTATCGACCCACGCTCGGGCCCAGTCAAGTCCAGCGTGCTGGGCTTGCTCTTCGGTATCGAAATAGCCAAGGACGCCGGATGCTTCAACGAGCTTGTTGTTTCGCGTGATCGTGCCGCTTGCTGCGTACCGCTCCGGCTGGAGAACACCTTCCTGCTGCAGGATGGCGTGCCCCCACACGCTATAGCCGTTGTAGCTCGCCAATTCCATCAGCGGGTGACCTCAGCCGACATGCCACGAGAATCGACCCGAAGCACGTTTCCCTCGGGCGTGAACTGGCGCGGAATCGCCGACATATCGGGCTCGTCTGTCGGCGCGATCTTCTGCGCGTGGCTTTGCTTCGCGAGGAGCCTGGGTGCTGATGTCGGCGTGCGCCGCGCATGCACATTCACCGCGTGAGCAACTACAGGCCGATGAACCGCGAGCTTGTGTGCAGCGCCGACCCTGTGGGGAGCGGTTGCACGGGCCTCCGGCGGATTCCAGACTTCAGTGTAGCCAGCCGCGTACACGGCTGGCGTGAGCGTCGCCAACAGTACGGCTAATCCAATACGTTTCACGCTTTCTCCTTGCCTGCTTTCCGATGCAGCCATTCTTTGCAACCCACCCCTTGCCCGACGCAGCCGCCATCGCAGCCGGGACAATAATGCCGGTTCCGTATGTCAGCGTCGACGCGCCAGACATTGTCGTTCACTGGACTTGCTGTGCCCACTGCATTGCCGTTTTCGCAGGCATAGAAGGCCGGCTCCCCAGATTGTCCGCGGCTGACTGCATCGTCAATCGCCTTGTCGCCAAAGGCTGAGCGCAATTCAGCGATGAAGACGGCCATCTCAGGCATGGGATGGCTGGACCTGCGTACGTGTGCATCCATGGGCTATCCCGATTAAAAGTGCCAGTTCGTTGCTGTGAAACTGCGCCTGCAATACTGTATAAATATACAGGTTTTTCGTGCGGCGTGTCCATCGTTACTGCTCTGTGGCACCTGCGCAAATTGGGTTACCTTCCCATGTGCTGCCGGAGCGGGCTGAAAGGCCGGGATTGGCTCGCGAGTTTGAGGTCAAGCAACCGAACTGAGCAATGTGTTCAGTCATCTCACGAACGACGATGAATAAACAAAGCAATCACCGTATTAGCCATCACTTGCGCCTCGCGCTGCTGGTTGCTATCGCTGTCGGCTCGCTACCCGCTTCAGCGGCGAGCTTCGACTGCAATCGCGCGCGTCTGCCGGACGAAAAGGCGATATGCGCATCCCGGCAATTGAGCGAACTGGACGTCGAGATGTCGGTGCGCTACCAGATGCTGACGGGTCTTGTTGCCATGGGTACGCGCGGCGACATGGGGGACGAGCAACAGTCGTGGTTGAGCGCGAGGAAGAAATGCGGCGCGAACCAGGTTTGCCTGCTTGGCGCATATCGGCAGCGAATCCAGACGCTAAAGGACGAGTACGCCCGCCTGGCTAGCCGTGGGCCATTCTAGAAGCAGCGTGCTGCGTTATACTCACCTGATGGAAACGAATCCGACCTCGCTGAATCTGTATTGTTGGTGGCACGCCTGACCCAGGCGGCCCGTTTTCACACGTACATCTACAACGTGATGCCGCCAGTCCTGGCGGCATTTTTGTTTTTGCGCGCATGACTGGTGGTGTCCCCAAACACTGAGCTCACCATGCCGCAGGCGAAACAACCCGTTATCCTCACCGGCGACCGCACAACCGGTCCCTTGCACCTCGGTCACTACATCGGCTCGCTGCGCACCCGCGTGCAGCTCCAAAACGAAGCGCAGCAGTTTTTGCTTCTCGCCGATGCGCAGGCGATGACAGACAATGTCGGCCGCCACCAGAAGGTGACCGATAACGTCATCGAAGTCGCGCTGGACTATCTGGCTGTCGGTATCGACCCAGCCAAATCAACTATCGTCATCCAGTCGCAGGTGCCGGAGCTCGCGGAACTGACGCAGTATCTGCTCAATCTCGTGACCGTTGCGCGCCTCGAACGCAACCCGACCATCAAGGCGGAAATCGTGCTCCGCGGGTTCGAGCGGGATATCCCCGCCGGCTTCCTGACGTATCCGGTCAGTCAGGCCGCCGACATCACTGCGTTCAAGGCGACGCGCGTGCCTGTTGGTGACGATCAGTTGCCGATGATCGAACAAACCAACGAACTGGTGCGCCGTTTCAACAGCACGGTCGACAGGCAGGTGCTGGTCGAATGCGAAGCGGTGCTCTCGCACGTTGCGCGGCTGCCGGGCATCGATGGAAAGACCAAAATGAGCAAGTCGCTAGGCAACGCTATTACGCTTGGCGCGAGCCCGGACGAAATCACCAAGGCCGTGAACAACATGTACACCGACCCTAACCACCTGCGCGTCAGCGACCCGGGCCAGGTTGAAGGCAACGTCGTGTTCGCGTTTCTGGATGCGTTCGAACCGGACGTGCCGATGGTCGACGAACTCAAAGCACATTACCGCCGTGGCGGTCTGGGCGACAGCGTGGTCAAACGCGCGCTCAACGATCGGCTGCAGGCGATGCTCGCACCCATCCGGGAACGCCGCCAGGCGTTGGCGACCGACCGCGCGGAAGTGCTGAACGTTCTGCGTCGCGGGACCCTGCGCGCTCGGGAAGTGGCGGGTGCGACGGTGTCGGAGGTGAAGGGTGCGCTTGGTTTGAATTACTTCCAGAACTCACAGTAAAAGATCGGCAAGCCGCGCGGCTGCAAACCCGGCGCAGGCCGGGCGTCGCGCGGTCGCGCCAGCCCAGTCGCAGCTTTGGCGGGCAACGTGATGTATTGTCACAATCAGTTGATATACAGGACGGGCAATCCTCGAAGGAGATTGATTTGACCGTTCGAAAATCAACGTTGTACGTCGAGAATGCAACAAAGCATCCGTTTGAGAGCTGCTTCGTCGACCTTGGTGGGCACTCCGCAGAGCGGGCCCTCACTGTGCTCACTGCCGCAGTGCACGCGGCTCAACGTGAAATGAATGCTTTTGACTGGATTGCGGACGCGCTTCCCGGCGCGACGCTCAAACCGGCGCTGGCATTCGGCACCGTTGGCGAACTGTATCGGTCATACACGAGACCTGCCGAGCTGGGACGCCTGAAAGGGATATTGCGGTCCTGAGCAGGGCATTCCAATATGTCCCGCATTCCAACATAGGCGTCTATAGTGGAGTCATCGTCCCGCCAGGGGCGAGCTTACTTTTCTGGACCGACGCATTTGATGGGGGACGGCAATATGCCTGCTGATTCTGGTTTGGCTTACGAGCCGCAGGGACAAACACCCGGGTCATTGCTGACACTGGCTGGATATCTCGAACTCTCGCTCGACGAGGGAAAATGCCTTGTCATGATGCGCCACGGTACAGACGTCTGTGCTGTCTACATCGGCAACCCGGGGGACGAGGACAACCCGTTGACGGGTCACGGAACGATCGCAGCGGGTGTGGCTGACGAGATTCTCGAACTGACTCACGCCGGCTTGAACCGGATGACGGTCGGCGACCAGACATACCGGTTCGTTCGAAGCTTCACTCACATCGCAGACGTTGGAGCAGTGATATTTGCGCCAGCGTAGGCTTGTGAACATCTTTTCCTGCCGTTGCGGCGTCGCGCGCCGGTTCTGCCAACGCGTCCGTTTTCGTCTCCAGAAGCCCGGTGCCGAACCACTCCATTGTCTTCTGGAGGTGGGCGGCATACGAACGCATCTCTCGCGGCATGGTCTCACCTGTCAACGGTGAATGTTCCGCCGCAAATCAATCTGAATCAGGCCTCGATGCGTTCTACTTTTACTAAATGGCTATTCATTGTCTACGTTCTCGGTAGCGGGACACTGTATTCAATGGTCATCCTGCTCCTGTTCCCTTTCGTCGGCAGGGCTGGACGATACTGGCTGGCAAAACAATGGTGTCGTGCACTGGTGGCGGTGATGCGCTGGCTGCCGGGCGTCTCATGTTCGATAGAAGGGCTTGAACATCTTCCTGAAGGACCGGCGATATTGCTGTGCCGTCACGAATCGACCTGGGAGACGCTCGCATTTCTCGCGCTCTTTCCACGGCGCATCAGTTTTGTTTTCAAGGAAGAACTTCTTCGCATTCCGTTTTTTGGCTGGGTGCTGCGTGGTCTTGACATGGTCAGCCTGAACCGCGGCTCCGCCCGGCAGGCTCATCAGGCGGTGACGCAGGAAAGTGCGGAGAAGCTGGCGAAGGGGGATGTCATCGTCATTTTCCCGGAGGGCACGCGGGTGCCGCACGATGCCCCGTTGAGAATGACATCGGGAGGCGTTCGCCTGGCTTGCGCGACTGGCGTGCCTGCTGTTCCGGTGGTTCTCAACGCGGGCAAAGTCTGGCCGGCGAAAGGCTGGCCCAGCGGCCGTGGACAAATTCGTGTGGTTGTCGGCCCGGCATTCTCTCCTCGCGATCTGTCGCAGCAGGAACTGGGGCGAGCCGTCCACGAGTGGATGAAAGACGAACTGCTGCGGCTTTGATACCGTTCCGTCTGACTGACTGCAGGTTCGTTGTGTCGTGCTTCTTTACTTATCTTTGGCCCCATCCCCAGACCCCATCCGAAACACCGAGATCCCCTCCATAGGATCCAGTGTTTCGCGCCAGGGTGCACGCTCCAGCAAGCGGATCGTGTCTTCATAACCCACGGCCCAGCGTCGCTCGATGCCGCTCGACGAAAAATCGATATCCCTGTTCAAATCGTCGTTATCGAATGCTGGCGCGTCGAGTTCCAATACCTGCATTGTCGTGCCGCAGCCCCAGCCGAGGAGCGCCTGAACTTCCGGTGTATCGCGTTTCTCTTCAGGCACGTGCTGACTGAGTTCGCGAATCACGTGCCGCAGCCGGTGAATCTGCTTCTGTCGATCGAGATGGCTTTCCGCGCGACTCGAATACTGAATGTCGCGCTGCCGGCTCATGACCTGCAGGATGGACTCAGGCTCCGGACCGCTTGACGGCCACAACTGCACCGAAAAAATCACCGAGCTGCAGCGTGGCCGATCGTCGAGCACGGCTTCAAGCGGCGTGTTCGAATAGATGCCGCCGTCCCAGTACGATTCGCCTTCCAGTCGTACGGAAGGGAATCCGGGTGGAAAAGCGGCGGATGCCATCACATGCTCGACGTCCATTGGCGCGTCGCGATTAGTGAAATACCGCATACGTCCGCTGCAAACATTGACCGTGCCCACCGTCAGCCGCGTCGCTTTCTGATTCAGGTAATCGAAATCGATCAGTGAAGCCAGGGTTTCACGCAGAGGCTCGGTCGAATAGAACGCCGCCCGTTCCGGTCCAACGCGCGCCTGAATATTCGCCCATGACCCGGGTTGGGGAGTGAAGAACGACGGCACGCCTTGCGTGACGATCGCGAGATCGCGCGACCAGTTGGTGAGCCCGGGAAACAGCCAGCTTGCCGCATCGATGCCACGGCGCGCCACGCCGTTCCAGAACTGGGTTAATCGCGCAATGCGGTTCTCGGGCAGATTGCCTGCGATGATCGCGCCGTTTATCGCACCGATCGACGTGCCGATTACCCAGTCGGGTTTGACCTTGCGGTCATGCATCGCCTGATAGACACCGGCCTGGTACGCGCCGAGGGCGCCGCCTCCCTGAAACACGAGAACAACCTGTCCGGGAATGTCCGGAGCGGCCTCAGACTGGCCTGCCGCGTTAGCGTTGCGTTTGCCGTGCGTCTTGTTGCCCATTGCAGGTCTCCCGGACCAATGCCGCGGTGCCGGTGATTTTGCCACGGGTGGGGTTGACCTGACGCTGCGGTTTTCCCTTGTTACTGCTGCGGGGAGCTTGCGGGGGTTTCAGGACTCTGCTGCATGAAAGGCATCTAGCTTTACTGTCGGGGCGTGAAGGACTGGACCCGATTGCGTCCTGCACGTTTCGCGTCGTAGAGCGCCGCGTCCGCCGTCTGAACGAGTGCGTTGGGCGTGCTCAGTGTGCTCAACGTGTTCTGCCCGTTCGTCGCGCACCCGGCGCTGATGGTGACCTGGCCGCCAGGAATTGGCGCCGTCAGGCCCAACTGCACGATGGCGAGCCGGGCCTGCTCGGCAATGACCGATGCTTCGTCCGATCCCGTGTTGGGTAACACCACGGCGAACTCTTCGCCACCGTAACGGGCGACGAAATCGCCCGGCCGGCGTGCTGTTCCTGCGAGCGCTTTCGCAATCTCGCTCAGGCAGGCGTCGCCGCGAAGATGGCCGAAGGCGTCGTTGTAATCCTTGAAATTGTCGACATCGATCATGACGAGCGAAAGCGGCTGACCGTTGCGCGTGGCACGGTCGAATTCCCTGCGAAACTGGTCGTCAAAATAGCTACGGTTATAGACGCGTGTCAGGGCGTCGCGTGTGGACGTATGCAAAAGTGAAGCGTGCGCCTCGGACAATTCGCGGTAGAGCGCGGTCACTTCCCAGACCAGCAAACATACCAGCACGCCGGGCGCCAGCATGCTGAAAACCCGGGCGACATACCAGCCAAGGGTGAACTGAACCATGCTCAACAGATTCAGGCTGGCGTCCGCAAGCGAGGCGAGCAGGGCAATCGTGACCCATAGATCGAGCACGGTCCGCAGGCGCCCTTTGAGCAGAACCACGGCGATCGCGAGCGCGTCAAGCGAGCAGATGACGAGTCCGATGCGGCCGCCTGAAACGGCGTTTGTCTCGGAAGCCGCATGAAAAGGCGCGGACAGGTTCGCATGAATGGCGAAGACACCAAGCGCTGCGGCAAGCGCAGTGGGAACACCGATTAACGCCCAGGTCCAGACATCGATGCGAGGCAGCCCGATCGGCTTGCTCGGGAGGCGGTCGCGTATGAGTGCCGCCAGAATAACGAGCAGCGGAAATCCTGCATGCCAGAAGACCCACATCCACGCCGCGCTCTGAGGCCCGGCGCCGAACAGGCCGGTGCGCGTGAAAACGCCAGGGAACATCAGCAGTTGCAATGCGACGGTAATCGCCGTGAATGCGTATGCACCGCCCAGTGCGCCGAGCATGGGTTGTTGCGTCACGCTGAAGCGGGCGCCGAGAAGAAACGCGGCGATTCCCGACGTGGTGAACACCGTCAGCGCACACATCGGCATGAAAGGCGTGATTGCCGGCAACGGCTGGTGCGCACGCTGACCGGCAATCGCGAATGTGAGCAGAACGAGCAACGCACATGTACCTGCAAAAACGGCCTGTTTGCGTGTTGCGGGCCCTATAAGCAAGCTGTCCATTCTGACCTGTCTGGTTGGTGTTCTGGTCGTCTCAGTGCATTCGTGTCGCCAAAGGCACGACGCATATGCCGTGCCTGACGATAATATCGCGGAGCCTTCCATGGACCACGTTGATGCTTTACCAGCAAGACGTGATGGAGCGTCGCAGCCGGTCGCAACCTATTGTCCTACAGATCGGCCCCGATAATCGAGTTGTCAGCGTTTGCGATAGTGCTCGGCCATATGGTCGACGAAAGCTCGCACCTTGGGCGCGACATACCGCGTTTGCGGGTAGAGCGCGTAGTAGTGGCGCGCGCCGAGAGAGTAGCCGGGCAGGAGGTGGACGAGGTGGCCGCGAGCCAGATCGGTCTGAACGGTATGTCGCGTGAAAGCGGCGATGCCCGCACCGGCGAGCGCAGCGGAGTAAAGCGCGGTGATCGCGTCGAAAGTCAGGCGGCCGTTCAGTTCAACGTGAGCCGGTGCGCCTCGCCCGGAGGTCAACACCCAGTGGTCCGCGGCATGGGTGCCGGAAAAGGTCAACAACTCGTGTTTGGCGAGTTGCTGGGGTGTGCGCGGCAACCCGTGTTGTGCCACATAGGCGGGTGACGCGACGAGGACGATGTCCGATACCGCCAGCGTCCGGGCAACCAGGCTGGTGTCGGCCAATGGCCCGCTGATCCGCAGCGCAACATCGAAACCCTCGGCCACGAGATCGACAAACTGATCGCTGCAAGACAGCTCGAGTTGGAGGTCAGGGTAATGTTTCTGGAACGCCGGAAGCCAATCCGCCAGTTCAAGCGTGCCAATGGCAAGCGGCACGCTGACGCGCAACCGGCCGGCCACCGTTTGATGCTCACCGGCCATCGCCTCGGTTGCCGCATCGACACGCTCCAGAATGTCGACGCTGGCCGCGAAGTAACGCTCGCCCGCAGCGGTGAGCGCAAATTGCCGCGTGTTACGGTTGATCAACTGGACACCGAGCGTGGCTTCGAGCTGTTTCAGTTGGCGTGATACGGTCGAATGAGAAGTGCCGAGCCGTTCGGCCGCAGCGGAAAACCCTTTGGCATCCACGATGCTGCGGAAGACCCGCATGGCGAGCAGTTGATCCATGAATCGAGCCCGTTGTCGAAGCATCGGATGCTATCACGACGCTGCAGCCGAACCGGATGGCGTTGCGCCGCACACTTCGGCTGCAAGAGGCGCGTTATGAAGTCAGCGACAGTACATCCCGCGTATTCACCACGGAGCCAAAGGTATCCGCGATCTCGGCTAACGCGGACAGGTGCAACACGTCGTGCGGGACGCCATACGTGTCGTTGAACTCGATGTCGCGGGTCGCGCACGCGTCGGCCACCACCACAACTTCAAAGCCCGCAGGCGCGGCATCACGCGCAGCGCCGGCAACACAGGCGTGTGTCATCAGACCGCACAACACGAGGTGAGTCACGCCATCGGCTTTCAGCGTCTGCGCGAGATCGGTGCTGGCAAACACACTCACGGAAGTCTTGTTGATCAGCAGATGGCTCGGTCCTGGTTGGATATCGGAACAGATTTCAGCATTCCGGCTATTAGCGGCAAACAACGGCGACTCCGCCGGCGCGATGTGCTGCACGTGCACGACTTTCCAGCCATGACGATCGGCGTAATCGACGAGGGCACGCGCATTCTGCAGCGCATTCATGCCGTTGGGAATCGGCAACGAACCTGTGAAATATGCGTTCTGGAAGTCAATCACCAGCAACGCGGTGGTGCGGGCCGGCAACGAATCTGGCGTATCCGCGCCGAGGATGCTACGCAGTGTGCGCTTCGACATGATGAGGTTCCTTTCGATGGACTGGAAAGGAACGAAGTCTAGGGACCGCAGCCTGTCGCTACAACGCCGTGCGCGTCACAAGTTCTGTGCATGACGTGCACAGGTCATACGCCGTCAAGGTCCGGCCAGAGCAACAGGAATGCATTCGCCGACCTGTTCGCGTCATGAAATCCGGCAGCACGCCTTACGCGTATGCCGCATGCATTTACGTGTCTTGCTGGGGTTCGGTTGTCACGACCAGCCCCGCCTCGTAGGCGAAGCGAAACAGATCGGCATCGCGTTCAATGCCGAGCTTGCGCATCGCGCTCATCTTCTGTGAGCTGATCGTCTGCTTGGTGCGATGCAACTGGCTCGCGATTTCGTTGATCGACAGGCCCGACACATAGAGCCGAACGACTTCCGCCTCGCGCTTGGTCAATTGCCGCACGCTTGTTTCGCTCATCCGGCCATGGGCGGTGGCAGCATCCTGCGTCTGGGTGGTCGGAGAAAAATAGGCTGAGCCCGCATACACCGTGTGAATGGCCGAAATCAGATGACCCACGTCGTCTATCTTGTTGAGCACCGAGCGGATGCCGAGCTTCGACATCTCCTGCACCATTGCAGGGTTGCTGATCGTGGTGAAAACGATGATCTTGAGGTCGGGGTAGCGGCGCCGCAGAAATGACAGCAAGGTTATGCCGTCACCGAACTCGCCGCCCGGCATGGCGTAGTCGGTGACGAGAATGTCACACGGCACGCGCGATAACAGCTCGACGATTTCGGTCGAATTGCGCGCGGTACCCGCCACATTGAGCGTGTGAATGCCGGACAGTTCGTGTTTAATGCCGGCGATTAGCGCGGGGTGGTCGTCTGCCAGCACAAGATTGATTTTCATGGGTGACGTGGCCGGGTGGCGTTGGGCGACGGTTTACCGTCAGCAGTCGGGAACATAGGCAGAATTTAGCCGATCCTGTTGCGCTGCGATGTCTGACCCGTCTGTAGTGATGCGTTATTTACATCAGACTAGTCATATATTACGCAATCTGGCGCTTGTCCGGTCTGCTTCCCTGTCGGCCGGCTCCCGTTTGGGCAGCGAGTCGATACATAATCCGGTCAAACGCAGCCGCGTGCGTCGCCATGTCGCCGCGTACTCCATCCACCGTCAACGGAGTTTCGTGCACCTATGCCCCAAACCCTCCAGCGTGGTGTGCTTGGCCGGCTGCGGCGCTACCAGCGCCTGCTGATGTTCGGTGGCGGCATGGTCATCACGGCGGTCGTTCTGCTCGCAGCCGTTCTTGATACCGTGTCGACCGTGCGTGCGCACATTGTCAATGAGCGGCAGGCGTTTCTCGTCGACAGAAGCCTCGTGATGAACGAGATCCAGGCAAGCGAAGGCTCGTTCCGCAACGGCCTGATCAACGCTGAACTGATCTGGAGCGAGCCGCCCTCGGTCGATTCCGCGCTCGTCGAGCGCTTTCACGCGGGTGGCGATGAGATGGTGCTCCAGCCGTTTCCCACGCTGCGCTCACAACTCATATTCGGCGCGCCGGGCAATCCACCGTCCTATTCGGAAATCGACCGCTTTCTTGGCCTGGCCACGCAGCTCGCGCGCAGCAGCACGGCGAATTCGCTGCAGCGCGGACGGCAGCTCAGCGGCTACTACTACAACGTGAAGCGCGATCTGGCCGCGCTGATTCCAGCGCCTTCGCCGCGCGACGCGCGCATGGCCGCGGTACTGACGGACCGCCGCAAGCTGATGGATGCATTGACCAACGATCTCGGCGAGCTGATGAACAATCCGGTCGACGACTCGCTCACCCAGCGCCGCCCCGTGCGCTGGATGCCGCCGTCGATCAATCCGCTCACCGGCACCGTTTCGGTACGGCTTGCTGCACCTGCGTTCGATCACGGCAAGCCGTTCGCCGTGCTGGTCACCGAATACGAACCACAGGCGCTGACCGCGCCGCTTTCGGTAGACCGCTTCGACGGCACTTTTCTGATCGTGTCGGCCGAGGGCCAGCTGATTGCGACTGCGGCGCAGCATGAACCGGAGCAGGCGTTGATCGATAGCGTGCTTAAGTCGAGCGTCTCGCAGAAGACGGGCAGTTCCCCCCGCGAGTCCTACCGCGGCGGCATCTTCACGATCCGTGACCAGTTGGGCGACACGGGGTGGACGCTGGTCTACGCGTTTTCGTGGCGCAACATTGCGTCCGGTGTCGCGGTCCAGATCGGTACGGCCGCCAGCACCACCGTCGCGATTCTCGTCGTGCTGTGGGTGTTGCTTTTCATGTTCAACCGGCGCGTCTTCGTGCCGGTGTTCGAACGTTCGCGGCGCGTATTCGAGAGCGAACATCTGAGCCGCACGCTGATCGAGACAGCGCCCGTCGGGCTCGGCTTGATCTCGACCGGCACGGGTGTGCCGCTCCTGCGCAGCCCGGTGATGGTGGCGATGGCATCGCGTGTCGTAGTGGATGCCCCAACGCTGTCGGCGGAACTCGTGCGCCGTCACGCACTCCGTGCGCAAGAGGGTGTGTCGCACACAGAGCGTGACGTTGTCCATGACGATATCGCGTTGCCGACGCGCGAAGGCGGCCAGGTGGACCTGGCAGTCAGTCTTGCCCCCGCACGTTACCAGGGCGAGGACGTGCTCGTGACCGCGTTCACGGACATCACGGCAAAGAAGCTGCTCGAACAGCAATTGCGTGACGCGAAGCGCGCAGCGGATTCGGCGAATGTCGCGAAGTCCGCATTTCTGGCGGCGATGAGCCATGAGATCCGCACGCCGCTCAACGCGATTCTCGGCAATCTCGAACTGCTCGCGCATTCGCCGCTCAACGCGGTGCAAAAGGACCGGCTGACGACGATCCGCACGTCGTCGGACGGGTTGCTGGCAATCATCAGCGACGTTCTCGACTTCTCGAAGATCGAAGCAGGGGAGATGCTGCTTGAGCAGATCGAATTCGACGTCGTCGAAGTCGCCGGGCGCGCGCTGACGATTTTCGCGCCGCTCGCGCATGCCAAAGGTGTACAGCTCTACGGTGTGTTCGACACGGCGAGCGCACAGCCCATGCGAGGGGACCCGGTTCGCCTCGGGCAGGTCCTGCACAACCTGCTCAGCAACGCGATCAAATTCACGCGTGTGGGCAAGGTGACGTTGAGGGTGTCCGTAGAGGAGCAACACAGCGATGCGGCGGCCGTCGTCGTGGCGATCGAAGATACCGGCATCGGTATGTCGCCCGAACAGCAGCGCGGGCTCTTCCAGGCGTTCTCGCAAGCCGATACGTCGATCAACCGGCGCTTCGGCGGCACGGGGCTCGGCCTCGCACTCTGCCGCCGTCTGCTTGACGCGATGGGTGGCACCATCGAGGTCGCGAGCGAACCGCACGTCGGCAGCCGCTTCACGGTGCGGCTGCCGCTTGACGATCACTATCCAGCCGCCCCTCAACCGGCGATGTTTGCGGGCGAGCTGCTCATTTTCCTGTCGTCCACTGACGAATGGCGGGCGTTCGCGGAGCCGCATTTCGCTGCATGGGGGCTGCGCGTTCAGGCGTATCGACACCCGGCACTCGTCGACGAGGCAACGCTGGATGCCGCCCGGGCGCTGATTATCTGCGGCGAGCACGATACGTGGCATCCCGTCGAGGAAAACCGCCTGGTGGAAGGTGCGGCGTGGGTGGTCGATTGTCATCGCGACGGTCCCGCTCAACCGGTGCGCACGGGGCGGATCGTGAGCGTCTCGTGTTATTCGCTGAAGGGTCTTGAAGCGGCACTGCGTCTGGCTTTACGCGGCGAGGCACCGGCTGTGCCTCGCCGCGCCGATGCGCGAGCAACCGACGGCGCGCCGCCGACCATGCCACGCCGGCTGCGCGTGCTGGTAGCCGAAGACAATGCAGTCAACCAGCAACTCTTCGCCGAACAGTTGGCGATGCTTGGTTGCGAGGCGCGTGTCGTGGATCGTGGGGCGGTTGCACTCGACGTGCTGTCTGAGGGCCACTGGGATGTCCTGCTCACCGATCTCAGCATGCCGGAGATGAGCGGCTACGAACTGGCGGAGACCGTCCACGCGCGCTGGCCGATGCTGCCGATCATGGCGGTTACCGCGCATGTCACCATCGAGGAGCGTGCGCGCTGTGAGGCAGCCGGTATGCAGCAGGTGCTGACCAAGCCTCTTTCGCTCGGGCAACTGGCTGACGTCCTGCTCGTTGTTGCCGGCACGGTGCAAGCGAGTGTTGCGGAACCCGTCGAGGACCGGCAGTCGATGCTCGGCGGCAAGCCGATTCCCGCGCATCTGCGTGAGACCTTCACGGAATCGTGTGCGGCATCGCTCGCGGCGATCCGCGCGGCTCAGATGAACGAAGATGTCACGGGCGTGCTCGCTGAACTGCATTCGCTCAAAGGCGCGCTGGGCGTGTTCGGACAGAAGCCGCTTGCGCTGCGGTGCGGGGAGATCGAGCTACGAGTCAAACAGGACGGAATCGCCGGTCTGGGCGAAACGTTTGCACAGTTTGAGGCGGCTGTGGGGACCTTGATCTCGAACTAGGCGGGGCGTGCAAACGCGTACGAGCAATTGCAAGCGCTCGCAAACGCATACAAGCGCGTGCCTCGCGCCGGCATCTGCACAAGACGCCGCGGCACGCCTGTGTCAGCAATGTTCAGCCGTGCGGGAATCGCCTGCGGCCGGATGCTCGTCGTCACGTTCCCACTGTTCGATCATTTGCCGGCGATGTTTCGGCGATGCGAGCAGGAACTCGTTCATCGACGAGATGAAACGTTGCTGGTTAAATTCGTCCAACCCAGCGAATACCAGCAACGCATGATTCGCAACGGATTTTTTCTGCTTTGTCACGGGTGCCCTCGAAATGGCGTATGCGCAGAACGATTCGTCTGCACACTCGCGTCAGATTTTCCAACCTTCGCATGATGGCTCAGCGCGCGCGACGAGTTCTCCTGAAACCCGTCTGAACGCGTGCGAATCCAGTGTAGCCCCTGCTTGATCAAAGCAGAATGTGACGAATACTAAAAGCAGCGAATCATAAAGTAGTGTTCCTAAGCACAGCTTGCCGGCGCCGGAAAGCTGTGCTTTTTTGTTTGGCAGGCGTGTGCTGTTCGCTTGTCATATTGCCCCTCTTAACCCTCTGCGGTTGTGAAGATAGGGAAGGCTGCGCCCGGGAAATTCCAGACCAGTCAGATGGTTTGTCAGGACATGTTTGACGACAATGTGCTTGCCGTTTGCGTGCTGATCCGCCAACTGAAATTCAGGAAGCGTCATCCGGAAATCACGCGGCGGCGCGACGGGCATCGCTTTGTATGCCCGGGCGCTTTATCAGCAATCAACGTCAATACGGAAATTCCATGAAGAAGGCCATCATCGGCTCCGCTGTCCTTGCAGCACTGTCGTCCTCTGTTTTTGCCGCAGCTCCGCAAGTCGGCTCGGGTAACCCTGGTGTCATCACGTTCACGGGCGAAATCGTCGCGGGCGCGTGCGGTATCGACAGCAACTCGCTCGACCAGACTGTCTCGCTCGGCCAGGTGCCGGCACACGACTTCGCCAAGACCGGCGACCGCTCGCCCGCACAGAACTTCGACATCGTGCTGACCGACTGCGATACCACCACGTCCGCCAACGCGTACTTCACGTTCACCGGCACGGCCGACACGATCGTCCCGGGCCTGTTCGCGACGACGGGTGGCGCGGGCAACGTCGGTATCCGTCTGCAAACGGCAGCGGGTGAGTACCTCGACAACGGCACGGAGCAGAAGGCGCCGGTCGTGCTGTCGAACGGCAACAACACGGTGCGTTTCGGCGCGATGTACGAATCGACCGCAGCGACGGTGACGCCGGGTGAAGCGGACTCGGTTGCGAACTTCACGGTTCGCTATCAGTAAGCCTCGCAGGTTTGGCAAAGGGGGCGCGTAGCGCCCCTTTTGCTTTTTTAGTCCATCGTCGGTTCATCGGAAGACACGAGTCGTGCGTATCAGGAACTCACTGTTGTGTATGTCCGCGCTGGCAGTTTGCGGCCACGCGCAGGCGACCGAATTCAATTCGTCGTTCCTGAGCATCGACGGCGAAAGCGCCCTCAATCTCGCCCAGTTTTCTCATGCCGACTACACGATGCCAGGCACGTATCTGCTCGACGTGTCGGTCAACGATCAGTACTTCGGTCGTCTTTCGATCGATTTCGTTGCCGGTGACGAACCCGATACCAGCTACGCATGCCTGCCGGAAGCGCTCGTTTCGCAATTCGGCCTCAAGCCGAAGCTTTTCGAAACGCTGCCGCGTACCCGGGACAACACGTGCGTCAATATTGAATCGATTGAAGGCGCGAAGATCACCTATGTGAAAAGTAGCGCGCGACTGAAGATCAGCATCCCGCAGGTTGCCTTCGAATACGACGATCCGAATTACATTCCGCGCGAACGCTGGAGCGACGGCATCGACGGCGCCATGCTCGACTACCGCGTGATCGCCAATACGAACCGTCAACTGGGCACCGGTTACGCCGGCGCGCAGACCAACTCGCTGCAAACCTACGGCACCGTCGGCGCGAATTGGGGCGCATGGCGCTTTCGCGGCGACTATCAGGCGCAGACGAGCTCCGGCGGTAACGCCACCTATGGCGGCGCCGATCGCAACTTCCAGTTCAACCGGCTGTACGCGTTTCGCGCGTTGCCGTCGATTCGTTCGACGGTCGCGCTCGGCGACAACTACCTGAACTCGGATATCTTCGACACCTTCGCGCTCACCGGCGTCACGATGCAGAGCGACGACCGGATGCTGCCGCCTTCGATGCGCGGTTACGCGCCGTTGATTACCGGTGTGGCGCGCACCTCGGCGACGGTCACCGTCTCGCAGCAAGGGCGCGTGCTTTACGCCACCAAAGTCTCGCCGGGCGCTTTTGCATTGCAGGACATCAGTGCGAATGTGCAGGGCACGCTCGACGTTACCGTGCAGGAAGAAGACGGCAGCGAGCAGAAGTTTACGGTGACGAGCGCGGCGGTGCCGTTCCTCGCGCGCCGGGGTGAGATCCGCTATAAGGCGGCCGTCGGACGGCCGCGTCTGTTCGGCGGCGCGGGTATTACGCCGCTCTTCGGTTTTGCGGAGGCGGCCTATGGCCTGCCGATGGATGTGACGGCATACGGCGGCACGATCGCGGCCTCCGGTTATATGTCGCTTGCCGGCGGGATCGGCAAAGACCTCGGCGAACTCGGCGCAGTGTCGGTCGACGTGACGACGTCGCGCGCGTCGCTCTGGTGGAACGGCAAGACCCAGAGCGGCCAGTCGTACCGCTTCAACTACTCGAAGCACTTCGATACGCTCGACACCGACCTGCGCTTCTTCGGCTACCGCTTTTCCGACCGCACCTACACGACGTTTTCGCAATTCAGCGGCGATCCCACCTCGTATGGTCTCGCGGGCGGCAAGCAGCGTTATTCGATGACGCTCGCGAAACGCTTCTGGGGCGTGTCCACGTATCTGTCCTACGACCATTCGAGCTATTGGGACCGTGAGGCGGACGACCGCTTCGGCCTCACGCTCGCGCGTACGGTGTCGGTCGGCACGCTGAAGAACGTCAGCCTGAACTTCTCCGCTTTCCGGAACCAAAGCGTGACGGGCAGCGGCAATCAGGTCTTCGTCTCCGCGACGATCCCGCTCGGCAAGCGGCAGACCGCCGCGGCGAACGTCACGTCGAGCAGTACGGGCGGTGTGAACGTCAATGCGGGCTTCATGGGCGACAACGGCGACGGACTCAGCTATTCGGTGTATGGCGGCACCTCCGACGGCAGGCCGTCCGCCAACGCGAACGCGCGTCTGCGGACCTCCTCGTATCAGGTCAGCCTGCAGGCGGCCACGGTAGTGAATACGTTCGCGGCGGCTTCGCTCGAAGTCGACGGTTCGGTCGTGGCGACGCGTCACGGCATCACGCCGCATGCGAACGGCGCAAACGGCGACACGCGCCTGCTGGTTTCCACCGACGGCGTACCGAATGTCGCCTTGTCGGGCAGCCAGGCGCGCACGAATTCGGCGGGCTATGCGGTGATTGGCTCGGTATCGCCATTCGACGCATTCGATGCACGCGTGAACGTCAACAAGCTTGCGCTGGATACCCAGGTGACGAATCCGGTGCAACGCCTCGTGTTGACCGATGGCTCGATCGGCTACGTGCATTTCGAGGCCGCGCGCGGCCGCAATCTGCTTGTCGCACTCACGCAGAGCGGCGGCCGCGTAGTGCCGTTCGGCGCCTCGGTGCAGGACGCGAAGACCGGCAAGGAAGTCGGCATTGTCGGCGAACGTGGCGTCACCTATCTCACGCAGGTGCAGAAGAACAGCGAACTGACGGTGCACGTGGGCGACACGCTCCTGTGCCGGCTCGGCGCGCTGCCGGACGACCTGCAGCTCGAAGGGGCGGCTACGCCCATCACATGCAACCCGGAGGCGCCGATCGCCGGCGGCTCCTGATCAAGGACGACTTCTCATCATGAACACTGGTTTCTTGCGTTCCACCTCGCTGCGGCTCTGCACCGCGTTCCTGCTGATGGGCCCGCTGTTTGCGCATGGCGCGATCGTTCCGGACCGCACGCGGGTCGTCTACGACGAAGGCGTGCAGTCGGCGAGCATCACCATCGCTAACAAGAGTCCGAAGTATCCGTATCTCGTCCAGTCGTGGATCGAGGACAAGGACGGCAATAAGGTCTCTTCGCCGTTCATGGTGCTGCCGCCGCTGCAACGCGTCGAACCGAACGACCGCAACATTCTGCGTATCGTCATGCTGCCGGGCAGCGCCTTGCCGGCCGATCGCGAATCGGTGTTCTACCTGAATATCCGCGAGATTCCACCGAAGACCGACGCAGTCAACGCCTTGCAGATCGCCCTGCATTCGAAGCTCAAGCTGTTCTATCGGCCCAAGGGCGTACAGCCCGCGCGCGGCGAAGACCCCACGCTGCCGATGACTATGCGGATCGACACGGCCGCGCACAAACTGGTGTTCGATAACCCGACGCCGTATCACGTCACCGTGGTCGAACTGAAAAGCGGCGAGAAGAAAACGCCGGTGCCGCTCGAGGCCGTGATGGTCTCTCCGATGAGCCAGCGCGAAGTGCCGTTCAATGAAACCGCGCCGACTACG
This sequence comes from Paraburkholderia sediminicola, assembly GCF_902859805.1. Taxonomy (GTDB): domain Bacteria; phylum Pseudomonadota; class Gammaproteobacteria; order Burkholderiales; family Burkholderiaceae; genus Paraburkholderia; species Paraburkholderia sediminicola. Next base: position 151,715 of record NZ_CADIKC010000009.1, read on the forward strand.
CTGTACGTCGCGCATATGAACGACTACGGCGGTCAGACGGAAGTTCAGTACACGTGCAATGCGGGTGCCTGCACGAGCGTGAAGCCATGAAGAGTCTGTGCTCATTCGCAAGATGCAGCGGACGGATGGTCGGGTTTGCGCTGCTGCTCGTCCTCTGTCTGCAGGCACATTCGGCGTGGGCCATGCGCTGTGTGACGAGCGCGGGCGCCGACAAGTTCATCGAGCCGATCGGCTCGGTGCAGAGCTATCCGGTCAACGTGCCCGACGGCTACATCATCTGGATCTCGCCGACCCGCACCACCACCGGCTACTGCTACAAGGACCTCAGCGGGCCGGGCAGTCTGCCGTTTGACGATCCCGTCTCGTTCTATGCGAACCCGGCAAACATCGATCCGGCCGTATGGGGACTCGAGATTGGCATCCGCTATCAGGGCGTTGACTACTTTGGCGCGGGCAGCGCGCCGGGGCAGGGCGTGCCGACAGGCAACGTGGTTCCCGCATGCACACAGGACAATTTCAACGCCGGGCTGTGCCCGAAGATCCCGGTGAGCATCACGTATCAGGTTGTCGTGAGGAAGCGTGGCGCATGGGTGGGGATCCCGCAGGATACCTATACGGTGTTCCAGTTCGACGGCAAGTTCGGAATCAACTGCTGCAATACGAGCTTTCAATACATCCTGAGCGGACTGGAAAACCTGAAGCCGACGCCATGTACCGTCGACGTCACCGTCAATCCCGAGCCTGGCGTCATCGACTTCGGCCAGGTGCAGAGAACGCCAACCGGATTTGCGCCAGTCAAACCGACAAGGTCGTTCTCACTCGCGCTGGACAAGACATGCAACGAGTCGGTCCAGATAGGGGGTTACTTCGAGACATCCAACCCGGTGCAGAACAATCTGATTTTGCCGGAGCAGGATAGCCAGTTCGGCATCGGCATTCAGGACCGCAACGGGCAGCAGATAGCGGTGGGAGAGCCGTTTCCTCTGGCGACCTTCACCGCGGCTCAGGCCCATATCGAAGTGCCGATGACAGCCACACTGCAGCCGCTCGGCACACCCAAAATCGGTCCGTTCAATGCTGTGGTGACGGTGCGGGTGTTGTACGACTGAGCGTTGCCGCCGCGCCGTTGCGTGTCCCGGACGGCGTAATGGAGCGAGGGAGTGCATATAGGACCCGTCCTATATGGCTGCTCCAAATGTCGTACCGGTCAAATAGATGGCGTCGCCGCGAAAAGAGAACATGGGGGCACTTCTTTTTCGCGCATGTGAGACGACACCATGAACCACGCCTATCTTGTAATCTGGAACGCGGCAACCTCGACGTGGTGCGCCGTATCTGAGACCGCTGTTCGCCGCAAGAAAGGCGCACGTCGTCTCACGCCGCTTTGCGCGAGCCTGCTGCTGATTGGCTTCGGCGCGTCCCTTGGCCAGGCTCACGCCGACACCATTGCGTTCCCTGCAAACTCGACTGTCGACATTGGCAGTGCGACCGAAACCGTCGATAGTCTCACCATTAGCAACGGCGTCACCGGCACGATCATTGGGGCAGACGGTACGCTCGTCTATTCGGGCGGTGATTTCCGTCTGGGAGGCACCCTCAACGGCACGACGCAAACACTTGACATGTCCGGCCTCACCAATTTCGCGTCCGACAATCCCGCCAGGGTGTTCAGCGTTGGCGGGCAGATAGGCGCCGGGGCAGCCGTAACGGGTACGACCAACGGTACGCTCACGTTGGCTGCGGGCAACAATACCATCACGGCTCAAACGTTTGGTGTTGCCAATAGAGCCCGCAGCGTGTCCTCATTGGCGAGCAATACCGGCACGGTATTGCTCGGCCAGAACAACACGATCAACGCGGACGTGATTGCCATTGGCGCGAATCAGAGCAATGGCACGCTGACTTTTCAGAGCGGGATTACCGATGGCAGGGTCGTGCTGCGGGGAACCGATGGTACCAGCGCGGTCAGTACCTGGGATATCGGTGTCGGTTCAAACAGCAATTACACGGGCGGCTCCGGCACGGTGAACTTGAGCCAGGGCACGCTGGATGCGAAGGTCGACAACCTGACGATCGGCTCGGCGATATATGGCTCGCAGACTGCGACCGGCTCTCTGGTCATGGGCGATGGCCTGCTCGATGCGAACTCGATCACGGTGGGTCAGCGCACCAGCACCAGTGGTGCTGGTGGTGCTTCCGGCACCTTGACAATCGGCAATGGCACAGTACGCACGCGGACCCTGACGATCGGCGACCGTTCCGGCACAACTGGATCGGCTACCGGTGTTGTCAATCTGAACGGCGGCGGTTCGCTGCTCGCGCAAACCATCCACTCCGGCGCAGGCGCGGCGACGCGAACCATCAACTGGAACAACGGCACCATCGGTAACTACGCCGATGGCGCAGACATGACGATTTCCGGCGCCAACATCGTGCTGGCCGGAACCGGAACGCACACGTTCCAGATCGACGGCGCCGATGCAGTCGGTACGGTGAATTCGACGCTGAGCAACGCGAGCGGCCAGAACGGCACGCTTGTCAAAGCAGGCTCGGGCACACTCGCGCTCACCGCGAACAACACCTACAGCGGCGGCACCACGGTGAAAGGCGGGCTGGTCAACTTCCGCACACTGTCTAACCTCGGCACGGGCAAAGTCACACTCGACGGCGGCGGTTTGCAATGGGCCACGGGTAACACCGTGGATGTTTCGTCGCGTCTGAACGCACTGGGTCAGAACGGCGCATTCCTCGACACCAACGGCAATAACGTGACGCTGGCCCAGAATCTGTCTGGCGACGCTGGCGTGCTGGTCAAGCAGGGTGCGGGCACGCTGACCCTGACCGGCAACAACACGTACGATGGTGGCACCCAGATCGACGCCGGCACCTTGCAGATCGGCAACGGCGGCGCGGTAGGCAGCATCCAGGGTGACGTGCTGAACAACAGCGCACTCGTGGTCAATCGCTCCGATGCGGTAACGCTGTCGGGCGCGATCTCCGGCACAGGCACCCTGACGCAGGCAGGACCGGGCACCACCATCCTGACGGGCGACAGCACGTTCACCGGCACAACCACGATCGACGCAGGCGTGCTGCAACTTGGCGATGGCGGCACCAGCGGCAGCATGACGGGCCCGATTGTGAACAATGCGGTGCTCGCCATTGACCGTGCCGATACGGCGGTCCTGCCAGGCGTGATTTCCGGCACGGGCTCGCTCACGCAAATGGGCGCGGGGACGACGGTGCTCGCAGGCGAGAACACGTACTCCGGCGGCACGACGATCGACGCCGGCACGTTGCAGATCGGTAACGGCGGCACCACCGGCAGCATCATTGGCGATGTCACCAACAATGGCACGCTTGCGTTCAATCGCGCCGACACGGTGACGTTTTCCAATCTGATCAGCGGTACGGGCGGTCTGGTGCAAGCGGGCCCGGGTACCCTCAATCTCGAAGGCGACCAGACCTACAGCGGACCAACCACCGTGCAAGGCGGCATGCTGGCGGTGAACGGCTCCATCCAGTCGGCGACCAAAGTCGCGGCCGGCGGCACGCTTGGCGGCTACGGCACCATCATTGGTGACGTGCAGAATGCGGGCGTAGTCGCACCTGGCAGCGCCGGCACGCCGGGTGACGCGTTCGGCGACCTGACGATCCGCGGCAACTACGCGGGTGACGGCGGCAAGCTGGTGCTCAACACAGTGCTGGGCGACGACAGCTCGGCAACCGACCGGCTGGTGATCGACGGCTCTGCGTCGAGTGCGGCTCGCGCCGTTGAAAGCGCGTCGGCGTCGGGCGATACCGCGCTGGTGATCAGGAAGGCGGGCGGCACGGGTGCGCAGACGAACGTCGGCATCCAGTTGGTGTCGGCGGTCAATGGCGCGACGACCGAGGCGGGTGCGTTCAAGCTTGACTCGGCGTCGGATGGCTATCGCAAGGGCTTTGGCACAGTGTCGGCCGGCGGCTATGACTACATGCTCGAACGTGGCGGCAACGGCGGCAACGCGCAGGACTGGTACCTGGTGTCCGCGGCTCAGCCCGTTGATCCGGTCGATCCTGTGAAACCGGTCGCCCCAATCGACCCGGTGGCGCCGGTTACACCGACCAATCCAGGCGAGCAGGAAGACAACGCCGGCACGACGCCCGTCACGCCCACGCCGTCCGCACAGCTCGTTACGCCGGAACCCGACGCGTACCTCGGCAACGCATGGGCCGCGACGATGATGCCCATCCACACGCTGCACCAGCGTCAGGGCCAGGCAGGCGGCAACGTCGACGACGGTACCGGCGTTGACGGCGCGGCATGGGTGCGCGTCGAAGGCCAGAGCATGTCAATGACCAGTAACGGCCGTGACATATCCGGCAACAACCGTACGATCCATGCAGGCAGCGACGTGTTGCGCTTCAAGGACGGCGGCGACGGCAGCTTCCGGGTCGGCGTGATGGGCATGTACGGCAGTGCGACGAACTGGTCGACGCGCGAACTGTGGAACCCGCTTGCCAATAGCTATCAGCCGGCTACCGCACGCGGCAGTGTCGAGGGCTACAACGTCGGTCTCTATGGCACGTGGTATGGCAATCGCGACATCCTGTCGGGTCCATACGTCGATACGTGGCTGATGTACGGCGCGTACAGCAACACGGTCGGCGGCAGCCTTGCAACCGACTCGTACCGTTCGAGCACCGTCACCGGTTCGCTCGAAGGGGGCTACTCGATTCCGGTGTACCAGCGGGGCGACACGCGCGTGTTCGTCGAGCCGCAGGCTCAGGTGATCTACTCGCATTACAGTGCGGATGAGCATGCCGCACCAGCCGGCCTGATCGGCGGCCAGAGCGACAACAGCGTGCTGACGCGTCTGGGCGTGCGGCTGCATGGCACGACGCCGGTCGGTAACGGTGGTGCGCAACTGCGTCCGTTCGTCGAGGCAAACTGGTGGCATGGCCCGACCTCGCAGTCGGTGACGGTGGACGGCAACGCGTTCAACCTGGCCATGCCCGCCAACCGGATGGAACTGAAGACCGGGCTGCAAGGGCAGGTGACGAAGAACCTGTCGGTGACAGGTACAGTCGGCGTGGAGACCAACCTCGGTGGATACAGCGTCGTGAAGGGCCAACTGGCTGCGAAATACAGCTGGAAGTAAGGCCACACCCTACCGAAGCCCCAGCGCCAACTCCACAAACTGCATCGCCCGGGCGTTGGCGTCACCACGACGATGAACGATGTACAGCGTGGTGATAGTGTCCGTTTCGTCCAGCTCTCTGAACACTACCCCCGGCACTGCGATGGTCTGCAGTGTCGAGGGCACGAGCGCAATACCGAGCCCGGTGGCGGTCAGCCCGATCAGCGTGGAAGCCTGCTGGGCCTCCTGCACCACCTGAGGTTCGAAGCCACGCTTTGCGCACAACGCGATAATCTTTTCGTGGACCGCGACCCCCGCTTGCCGCGGATAGGCAATGAACGGCTCATCGCGCAGATCCTTCACCTTGATCGATGAAGCTTTGGCAAGCCGATGCCGCGCATGCATGGCGAGCACCAGCGGCTCTTCCATCAGCGGCGTGAAGACCAGATCGGTAGGGGGCACGCTTTCGGGCATCCGCAACAAACCGACGTCGATTTCGCGCTGCTCGATCGCCTCGATCTGCCGCGACGACGACAACTCCAGCAGCGTGATGTTGACCTTCGGGCGCTGCGTCCGGTACGCATGAATCAGCTTGGGGAAAAACGGTGACAACGTCGAAGCATTGGTAAAGCCGACGCGCAAACGTCCAACGTCGCCGCTCACGGTTTCCCAGACGCTTTCCTTCGCGTGTTCGATTCGCGCGAGGATCGCCCGTGCGTCGTCCAGCAACGCCAGCCCCGCCTCGGTCAGCGCGACCGAGCGGCGCGTGCGGTGAAAGAGCCGCGCGCCGAGTTCCGTCTCCAGCGACTGGATCGCGAGGCTCAGCGGCGCCTGCGTAATGCCCAGCCGCTCGGCGCTGCGGCGGAAATGCAGCTCCTGCGCCAGCACCACGAAAAATTCCAGATGACGGATATTCATTGATTTTCTCTGTAAATCAATAACCTTGATTTGGAGAATAAATCAAAACTGTTTCCCGGGCGATACTGTTTTCCACTTACTCAAACGACGGAGACAGCATGAACGGTGCGGAACTGGTCGAACGCCTGCGAGCGCGACACAAGATCATTGCGCTGGGAATTCGCGCCTCGCGCACAACGGATGCGGTCCGCTGGGCCAAAGCAGCCGGCTACGACACGATCTGGGTGGATATGGAACACAGCTCGCTGCCGGTCGATACCGTGTCGCAACTGTGCTCATGCGCGGTCGACCTCGGCCTGATGCCGTGGGTGCGCGTGCCGGAACGTGATTACGGCACGATCAACCGCGTGCTGGACGGCGGCGCGCTCGGCATCATCGTGCCGCGTGTGGAGACCGCCGAGCAGGCGCGCGACGCGGTGATCGCCACGCGCTTTCCGCCGCTCGGCCAGCGTTCGCAACTCGCGACGCTGCCCTACGTCAACTTCGAAAAACTTCCCGCTCGCGAACTCAACCGGCGTCTGAACGACGCGACCGTGCTCAAGGTGTTGATCGAAAGCCGCGCCGGCGTCGAAGCGGCCGATGCGATTGCGGCGATCGAAGGCGTCGATGTGCTCGCGCTCGGTTGCAACGATCTCTCTGCCGATCTGGGTCACACCGGCGAATCGGCGCATCCCGAGGTCGTGGCCGCGTGCCGCAAGGTGATCGCAGCTGCACAGCGTCACGGCAAGGTGGTGATCGTAGGCGGCATGCCCGAGTGCGAGGCGCTCAATGAGTTGCGCCGCGAGGGCGCGGCACCGTTTGTGTTTGCCGGCATCGACAGCGATGTTTATCTGGCGGCGCTGCGTGAGCGCGTCGAACAGGCACGTCAACTTTAATTCGAACCTCCAATTTCAGATCATGGCAGAAACCCCGCTGATTTCCACGCCGATGCGTGACTACGAAACCCTGTCGCGCCCGTCGTTCACGATGCCGCCGCTCGCCTGCGACGCGCACATGCACGTGTTCGGCTCCGAAGACAAATATCCGAAGGTCGAGCATCCGCATTACACGCTGCCGGACGGCAAGCTCGCACACTATCTGCAGATGATGAGCGTGCTGCACCTGAAGCGTTTCGTGATCGTGCAGCCGAGTTTTTACGGCACGGACAACCGCTGCCTGATCGACGCGCTGCATGTGGCGGGCTCGATCGCGCGCGGTGTCGTGATGATCGAGGAGGGCACGGACGCGGCCACGCTGGATAGCTTCCATCAGTCCGGCGTTCGTGCGGTGCGTCTTGATCTGTTCGCACGTTCCGGCCTGCCGACCGTCGAGATCCAGCAGTACATCACGCGGATGGCGCGCCTGTGCGCGAGCCTCGGCTGGCACGTGCAGTTCTATGCGCCGGGCTGGGTCGTGCGCAATCTGATTCCGTTTCTCGCCGATGTGCAGACGGATTTCGTCATCGATCACATGGGCTACATGCTCGAAGAAGACGGCCTCACGCAGGCGGATTTCGACCGTCTCCTCAGTTTGCTGAAAGACGGCAACTGCTGGCTTAAACTCAGTGCGCCGTACCGGATCGCTAAACATCGCGGCTATGAAGCCGTGGCGCCGATGGCCGAAGCGATCATCAAGGCTGCACCGCAAAAAGTGATCTGGGGTTCGGACTGGCCGCACATTCCCGATTCGACGCGCGACACCGGCGAATTGCTGAATCTGCTCGGCGCATGGACTGATGATCCGGTGGTGCACAAGATGATTCTGTCCGACAATCCCGCACGCCTGTTCGACTACTGAGGCAATCCACACCCACTATGTCTTATCAACCCAACGCAGCGTTTGCCGGTCTCTTTCGCGCGTTCACGTCGGACCCGCAGAGCATTGGCATACATCTGACGCAGCAGATGGCGCGGCAACAGGCGGACGATCCCATGCTGGTGTCGACTGGCAGCGATATCGTGCTGTTTCCCGGCGCGGGGCGCGCGCCGTCGATCGAGAGTTTTCGCAAATCGACGCGTGGCTTCATCGAGTTGACGGCGGTATCGCATTTGCCGCTGGCGCTGGCTTATCTTGCGCGAATGCGTGAACTGTCGCCGCACGACGGCGCGTGGCAACGCGACGCGTCGAACCTGCGTCGTCATGCCGAGGCAACTCGCGCGGCGAACTCGCTGGAATTGTGGCGCGATCAGGTAGCGGTCGCCAGCTTCGCGGGCCACGAGCAGAAGATCGCCGATCTCGTCGACTACACCTGCGGCGTGACGATCGATCTGCTTGATCGGATCGAGAAAGATCATTCGCTGCTGAGCTTCGAATGTCTGAACGAAGCGTACTTCGCGGCGCCGTCAACGAGCGCATTGCCAGTGCCGATGAACGACGTGATGTTCGCGACCTTCGGGCTGGCGTTTCTCGACATCGTGTACCGCATCGGCAACTGGTTGCGCGCTCAAGCAATCGACTGGAACCGTCTGATGTTCCTCGTCAGCGGACAGTCGGGCCGGCCGACCGCCGGGGTGAGCTGGGCCTCGAACAACATTTGCTATCTGGTGTGGTGCGCGTCGGATCGCGTGCTGTTGCCGGAACGTGTGCTCATCGCACCGCATGCGCCGTCGTTCTCGGTCGCCGAATTGCCGGACGCCGCGGGTATGGCGGAACTGGAGCGCACGTATCGGGCGTTGTGGCTCAACACCCGCTTGAGTATCGATGTCGCGCGCTTGCTATTTCCCGGGCAGCGTCCGTTTCACTTCGATCCGGTGCCGGCCGGCGGCATGCCACCCATCAGCTCGATCGACGACCGCGATGCGACTACAGCGCGCCTGCGCCGCATCATGGAAGACCCGACGCAACTGTTGTCGAACTGCGTTGCCGATTACATCGTCGATCAGTTGTACAGCAATGGCAATCAGCCGCAAAAGGTTGCGATTCCTGGTTTCACGAATGTGACTTTCCCGAGCGCCGCGCAGTCGTAACGACGGACGCCGGACCGATACCCATACCCGCGCGTAAGGGCAGCCGCGCGGGCCATAACAAAATGCCCTTGATGAAGGAGACAGGCTTCATGAATTCACTTGCACAAGAGCCGTCGGCGGGTCCACCGGTCAGCCACGTGCTGCGTATCACGCTGGTGTGCTTCGCGGTGTCGATGATCGACGGCTTCGATACGCTGATGTTGTCGTTCGTCGCGCCCTTGCTGGCGAAGTCCTTGCAGATCGATCACGCCACACTGGGCCGCGTGTTCGGCGCCGGTTTCATCGGCACGGTGCTCGGCTCGCTGATCGTCGGCCCGCTGGCGGACCGTTTCGGGCGACGGCCGATGCTGCTGCTGGCGCTCGCCGTAACCGGCATTTTCACGCTGGGCTGTGCCTTTGCCACGTCGGCAACGATGCTGGCCGCGCTGCGGTTTATCGGCGGCCTCGGCATGGGCGGCGCCATTCCGCCGGTTGCGGCGATTACGGCAGAAAGCGGTTCGCCGCAACGCCGCTCTTCGCTGGTGATTCTCATGTTCATCGGTTTTCCGCTCGGCGCGGTGGTGGGCGGCGCGATCACCGCGGCGTTGATGGTGCGCTTCGGCTGGCCGTTCGTGTTCCTGATGGGCGGCACGTTTGCCTTGCTCGCAATGATTCCGGTGCTTCTCGTGATTCCGGCACAAACCGTGAGCCGCGCCGAACGGGTGGCCGCGCGGCTGCACGCGGCGCGCGGGTTGAACGTGATCGGCGGCGTGTTCGCCGGTGGCCGGCTCCCGGCAACGCTGGCGCTCTGGTTCGGCGTGTTGTCGAGCATGATCCTGTCGGGCTTCCTGGTCAGCTTCATGCCGACCATTCTCAATATGAACGGCGTCGAACCGGGACGCGCGGCGCTTGGGTCGGTCGTGCTCAATTTCGGCGCGATCGGTGGAGCGCTGGTGATTTCCACCCTGGTCGGCAAGCGCGGGCCGTTCGTGCCGGTGGCGATTTCTTTCCTGGGCGGCGCGGTGTTGACGGTGGCGTTGGGCCAGATCATCGGTGCGGGCAATGTCGCACTTGCGATGCTGTTTGCCGTCGGCGGATTTCTGGTCGGCGGGCAATTGACGTTTCCGGCGATAGCCAGCTACCTCTTTCCCGCTAACGTGCGGGCGGCCGGTGTCGGCTGGACGCTGGCAATCGGACGCATCGGCTCGATCGTCGGGCCGGTGGTCGGCGGCATCCTGCTGTCGCAGCATCTGTCGTTCGAATCACTTTTCATGCTGGCGGCGATCCTCGCCGTAGGCGCGGCGCTCGGCATTATTCTCGCCAATGTGCTGCGGCCGCGTGAAACAGAGAGTGGCGCAGTCACGCCGACCGCGTCTTTTGCGATCACGGGTTCGGAGTTGGGGGAAGCGGGTCATGGCAAGAACTGAATTGGGCGCGGGTCTGCTCACCAGATTGCAGGCGCTGCCGACCAGCGGCGCGCGCGCAGTCGAAGTCTTTACGACGGACGAGGGCACCTTTCTCGGCGTACCGCAACTCGCGCGCGATGTACCGGGTGAGGCGCCTTATATGAACGGCGGCGACAGCGACATCGAAGCACCGATCTACCGTTGGCAGGACGGCCGTTTCGTCGAGCACGAAGCCCTGCCGCTGCCCGGTGGCGAAGACCTCGAATACTTCGAAATCGACGGCCGGCGCTTCCTCGCGGTGGCGGGCATTCGAACCGGCAAGGGGCCGTACGATCTCGATACCGACGCAGTGCTGTATGAACGCATTGCCGGCGCATGGGTGCCACTGCAGAGCTTTCCGGTATTCGGGGCGAAGCAGTGGACGGCTTTCTCGTTCGACTCGCGTCATTTCCTCGGTTTGTCGCAAGGCGTGGTGGTCGACGGTGTCGAGCCGAAACATCCACGCGAATCGTGCCTGTTCGAATGGAATGGCGAGCGCTTCGTGCCGTTCCAGACTTTCAACGGAAAGTGGGGCTACAACTTCGCTTTCGTGTCGTTCGGTGGCGAGCACTATCTCGCGTATGCGGACCACGTTAGCGGGTCGTCGGTGAATCGCTGGAACGGCGAGAAGTTTATCCCGCTGCAAACGTTCGAGGAAAACGGCGGACGCGCGTTCCGGTTCTTCGAAGCCGACGGCGCGCTCTGGATGCTGCACGCGAACCTGCTCAAACACACTACGCTGTATCGATTCGACGGTGCCCAATTTGTCGGGACGCAGATGCTGGGCGGCCCAGGCGGGCGCGAACTGTGCCTGATCGACGGCAAGGAAGGGCGCTATCTGGTGCGCGTGTGCTTTATCACCGGCACGCCGAAAGCACCGGTTGTCGTGCCGCAATCGGAGATTTTCCGCTGGCGCGATGGGTGCTTCGAACTGGTGGGCGATTTCGCGACATCCGCTGCGACCGACGCCGCCAGTTTCGTCGATGACGGTCAACGCTATCTGGTAGTCAGCAACAGCCTGAGCGAAGAGATCCGCTTTCGCACTGATTCGACGCTATACCGGTTCAACGGTTAGCGCCTAAACCACATCCCCAGCGCCCGGCCGCCCGCCGGGCATTCCCGACAGGGAACAGATATCCCTCCAGCGAGGGAGGGCACCGTTTTGCCTTTTAAAAATAAAACCACTGGAGACGAGCAATGAAAAAGTTTGCCTTGAGCTTAAGCGCATCCGCTGTACTGGCATTGAGCGTGAGCAGCCAGGTTGCGCACGCACAAAGCAGCGTGACGCTGTACGGCATTATCGATGCGGGCATTACCTATTTCAGCAATGTGAACGGCCATTCGAACTTCGTCGCCAACGACGGTTCGATCCAATCGAATCGCTGGGGCCTGCGCGGTGTGGAAGATATCGGTGGCGGCACGCGCGTCGTCTTCGTGCTGGAAAACGGCTTCAATCTCTACTCGGGCACGATGGTGCAATCGGGCGTGCTGTTTAGCCGTCAGGCGTGGTTGGGTATCGAAAATTCAACGTACGGCCGGTTCACGCTCGGCAAGCAGTACGACTTCTTCTGGGACAACCTCACGCAGTTCGCGATGGGGCAGGTTGCCGGTCAGTACTCGTGGCACCCGGGCGACTTCGATCACCTTGCGGGCACGCTGCACATCAATAACGCAATCAAGTACACGTCGCCGAACTACCTGGGATTGCAGGCAGGCGCGTTATACGCATTTCCTTCGCAATCCGTATCAGCGGGAACGGGGCGCGTGATTGCGTTTGGACTGCGTTATTCGAATGGTCCGTTGAACCTCGGCGCTGCGTACACCGATACGCATGATCTCGGCCTGAATGGACCGAGTCAGGCCGGCACTACGTTCTTCCCCAATCTGCCTGCTACACCTGTGCTGGCGAGCAGTGTGAGCAGCTTCGGCGTGGGCGGCAGCTATCGCTTCGGCAGGAGCCTGACGCGGCTGCTGTTCACCGATACGCACTTCCGCATCGGCCACGACAACGGTTCGATGCCGACCTATGAAGTGAACGAGGTGTTCCAGCTCACTCCCGCCACCACGCTGATGGGCGGCTACTGGTACAGCAAGCTCGGCTCGCAGAAGTGGCAGAACGGCACGCTCCTGCTCGATTACGCGTTGTCGAAGCGCACCGATGTCTATACGAGCGCGACCTATCTGCGCGCATCAGGCGGCGCTGCGCCGGTGTTCCTCGGCGGTGGTGCGGCTCCGGTGTTTGCCAATGGCGTGTATGTCGGCACAGGTCAGTCGTCGACCGCGGTGCGGGTGGGGCTGCGCACGTTGTTCTAGACCTGTTGCGTCAGTAGCGAAGGCGCGGCGTATTGCCCGTGGTTCATTTCAAACCGCCGGTTGGACCCGATCCGGAGTAAGCGCCAGGCGGTGGTGTTCTCCGGAGATCAGGAGACAAGCATGAATACCTGTCACCAGCGCGTCATTCGATGGCTCATTGCAATGACGATTCCACTGATCATTCTGGGGTGCGGCGGTAGTGTTCACGACACGGCGCCCGCCGACCCCACTGTCGTCAAGACCCAGCAAGGACAGATCAAAGGCGTCACCGTCAACGGCGTGCGTGAGTTTCTCGGCATGCGGTATGCGGCGCCGCCAACCGGCGCGTTGCGTTGGAAACCGCCTGCACCTGCCGCTGCCTACACGACGAGCATGTACGACGCGTCGCACCTCGGCTCGTCATGTGTCCAGGGAACGGCGACGGCCCCGACTGGCAGCGAGGACTGTCTCTTCATCAACGTCTACGTTCCTGGCGCCACCGCAAGCACCACGCCGTTGCCTGTGCTGTTCTGGATTCACGGTGGCGGTTTCATCGTCGGCTCCGGTTCCGCGACGGATGGCAGCGCGCTTGCCCAGAAGGCGAACGCGATCGTGGTGACGATCAACTACCGTCTCAATGCGCTAGGCTTCCTGGCTCATCCCGCGCTAGCCGCAGAAGACCCCAACGGCGCTTCGGGCGACTACGGCATCATGGACCAGACCGCCGCGCTTGCCTGGGTGCAGAAAAATATCGCGGCGTTCGGCGGCGATCCCGGCAACGTGACGATCTTCGGCGATTCGGCGGGCGGCCATTCGGTGTACGTGCAACTTGCTTCGCCGGGCGCGGCCGGTCTGTTTGCGAAGGCGGTTGCCATGAGCGGTGGCTTCAGCCGGCAGCAGGAGAGCTTGCAGCAGGCCGAAACGGACGGCATCGGCTACGCCAGAACGTGGGGCTGCACGGACACCACCAGCGCCGCGTGCCTGCGCAATCTGCCGGCGTCCGCACTGCTGCAAGGCAACCCCGTGGCCTGGTATGCGACGATCGACGGCAAGGTACTACCGAGCTCGACGAGCGCGGCTTTTGCCAGTGGCCAGTACAACCGGGTGCCGGTGATATCCGGTTTCACCGAGGACGAAGGAACCTACTTCGTCGCGGCTGCATTCGACGCGCAGGGCAATCCCGTCACATCCGCGGGCTACGAAACGGCGATCCAGAATTTCCTCGGCGTGCCCGGCGCCGCCACCGCGGCGCTCTATCCGGCGAGCCAGTTCAGCTCGCCGAGCCAGGCGTTGGCCAAAGCCGCCGGCGACTACCTGTTCACCTGCAGCGAAATGCAGGACGCCGACAACCTCGCGAAGTATTCGCCAGCGGCTTACATGTACCGCTTTTCGGATCCCGCGCCCTACAGCGTACATAGCCTGATTTCATTGCTGCCCCCCACCACCATGAATTACGGCGCCTTTCACTCATCGGATCTCGATTACTGGTGGCAATTGATCCCGAGTCCGACGGCCAACCAGGCAAGCCTGTCCACAGCGATGACGACCGCGCTTGCAGGTTTCGCGCATACGAGTAATCCGAATTCGGGCAGCACGGTGGCGAACTGGCCGTTGTACACCTCGGCGACCCGGCAAACGCTCGACTTCGGTTATCCGGTCTCGAACACTTACGACGCGTACACCGCGCATCAGTGCAGCTACTGGTACGGCGAGGCGCCGTCGCACGGTCTGTAGCGTAGTCAGGACCCGGCAGGGAAGAGCGCTGCCCGTGATGCATCATGGGCAGCGCAAAACACTGCTTACTGTTTGATCGGTTCTCCGAAAACCATTCCACAAAAGCTTGTTTGCGATTCCGTATCCAGGTCGCTAGATTCATTCGTATCGCAATGAATCGACGGAGGCCGTATGGCCGCACTTTCAGCGACGCTCATCTGGGGCGGACTTCGGCATCCTGTGCGAAGCCTGCAGAAGCAATTGTCAAAACGCGCAGCCGTCACGTCTGAGCAATCCGCAGACGAGACGGCTGCCGCGTCCTATACCTCTCCCTCGCCCGAACAGCTCGAACGCATTGCGGCTTACGCGCGCTGCGGCTATTTCCATATGGAATACACCGCGGGCATGTTTGTCGTGCCGCTCGAGATCCCACGGGAATAACGCGCGTGGCGGCGGTGGCGTGGCCGATCCGCGGCGAACGGGCAAAGCAGGGTCGCTGCTAGCCGGAGCATCCGAACCGATGCTTCTTTAGAAATGACAATTAATTGGTTCGGCTTCGGCTGACTCTCTTTCATAGTGTCTTCTGATGGCTATAGGCGGTTGCATTCGCAGATGGCTTAGACCCGCGCGTACTGATTCGCGCGATATCGACGGAGACATCATGACGCTTGAACTCGCAGAACGCCCCACGCTTGCACTGCTCGAAGCCGCCCGTGCCAAGGCCGCGGAAGCCGGCTTGCCCTATGCCGGCGGCCTGTCGCCACAGGATGCGTGGGCGCTCGTCCAGGCCGGCGACGCCGTGCTGGTGGACGTGCGCACCGCCGAAGAACGCAAATTCGTCGGACTCGTGCCGGACAGCCTGCACGTTGCGTGGGCGACGGGCACGAGCCTGACGCGCAATCCGCGCTTCGTGCGTGAACTGGAAGCGAAAACCGGCAAGGACGCCGTCGTGCTGCTGCTGTGCCGCAGCGGCAACCGCTCGGCACTGGCCGCCGAGGCTGCGGCGAAAGCCGGCTTCACGCAGGTATTCAATGTCCTGGAAGGCTTTGAAGGGGAGCTGGACGGCGCGCAACGGCGCGGCGCCAGCAATGGTTGGCGCTTTCATGGGCTGCCGTGGATTCAGGACTGACAGCCTGATCGTTCATGCTGCACTTTACGGGGAGTAACCGCTGTGGCTGTGTTTGATGTCGATGAAATTGTTCACGCGCTTCAGACGGTCCGCCAGCAATGGCGCGAAGTGCAGAAGCGCTCGCTCGAGCCAGGCGGGCGCGAATTGCCGGGGCGCGAAGCGCTCTCGGAGGTCATCGACACGCTGAAGGGCGTGCTCTTTCCGATGCGGCTCGGACCGCCCGACCTTCGTCAGGAAAGCGAAAACTTCTATGTCGGGCACGCGCTCGACGCCGCGCTGCATGCGTTGCTGAGTCAGGCGCGTCTGGAGCTTCACTACCGCAGCCGCCATCAACCGCCGCCCGCCGCCACGATCGAGGCGCAGGCAGGTATCGCCGTGCGCGCTTTCGCGGCGCGTTTGCCGGCGATTCGCAGCTTGCTCGATAGCGACGTACTAGCCGCGTTTCACGGCGACCCGGCGGCCGGCAGCGTGGATGAAGTCCTGCTGTGCTACCCCGGCGTGCTGGCGATGATCCACCACCGGCTCGCTCATGAACTGTACGGGTTGGGGCTGCCGCTGCTGGCGCGCATCATCGCCGAACTCGCGCATGCGCAGACCGGTATCGACATTCATCCAGGCGCGCGGATCGGCGCGGGGTTCTTCATCGATCATGGGACGGGTGTGGTGATCGGCGAAACGGCCATCATCGGCGAACGCGTGCGGCTCTATCAGGCCGTTACGCTGGGCGCGAAGCGTTTTCCGCGCGACGCGCAGGGACATCTGGAAAAGGGCCATGCGCGTCATCCGATCGTCGAGGACGACGTCGTGATTTACGCGGGCGCCACCATTCTTGGACGCGTCACGCTCGGGCAGGGCGCGGTGATCGGCGGCAACGTGTGGGTCACGCAGGATGTCGCGCCCGGTTCGCACGTGACGCAGGCCGTGTCTCGCAACGAAGGCACCGGCGCCGCGACCGCGGCAGTCCGCGAACGGCCGCCGCGCGATCAGGAGGCAGTCGCGGAGCCCGCCACGGCCGGGGCGGCTCGATGAGCGTGCTCGTCAGAGACTTCGGCGCCGCGGTGCGGCGCTTTCGTGAGGCGTCCGGCTGGTCGCAGGAGCAATTGGCCGAGCACGCCGGACTCAACCGGTCTTATGTCGGCGAGATCGAACGCGGTTCTGCGATCGCGTCGATTGTCACGCTCGACAAGCTTGCCCGTGCTTTCAACGTGCCGGTTGAACGCCTGCTCAGTCATTCGTCCGATGGCGTGAGCGTTGCCGCGCGCCCACATTCCACACGCGTCGATCCTGCATCTGCCCGTTAGGCCGCTGCTTTGCCGTCTATAGCATGTTGAACGGCCAGGGGCGTCTTCCCATAATCAGATTCGTTCATAAGCTTTCCCGTTTTTCTTCTATCAATCCTGGAGCAACAGATGACAGCAACAGTCGGCGGCCTGACGGCGCTCGGCGATACCGCAGCACGGCAACTAGCCAATGCCACCAAAACCGTTCCGCAACTCGCCACGATCACGCCGCGCTGGCTCACTCATCTGCTGCAATGGCTGCCGGTCGAGGCGGGCATCTATCGTCTGAACCAGGTGAAGAATCCTGAAGCCGTCAAGGCGGCCTGCACCGCGCGTGAAGATGAAAGCATTCTGCCGCGCACCTTCGTGCCGTACGAAGAGCAACCGCGTGAGTACTTCCTGAATGCGGTGAGCACCGTGCTCGACGTGCATACGCGAATCTCGGATCTGTACAGCAGCCCGCACGATCAGATCAAGGAACAACTGCGCCTTACGATCGAAACGATCAAGGAGTTGCAGGAAAGCCAGCTCATCAACAATCCGGACTACGGCCTGCTCGCGAACGTGGCCGAAGAACAGCGCGTGTTTCCGCTGACCGGTGCGCCGACGCCCGACGATCTCGACGAATTGCTGACCAAGGTCTGGAAAGAGCCGGCGTTCTTCCTGACGCATCCGCTCGCGATTGCCGCCTTCGGCCGTGAATGCACGCGCCGTGGCGTGCCGCCGCCGACGGTCAGCCTGTTCGGCTCGCAGTTCCTGACGTGGCGTGGCATTCCGCTGATTCCGTCGGACAAGGTGCCGGTTGCCGACGGCAAGACCAAGATCCTGCTGCTGCGCGTGGGCGACAAGCGCCAGGGCGTGGTCGGTCTGTTCCAGCCGGGCGTGGCCGGCGAACAGGGCCCGGGTCTGTCGGTCCGCTTCATGGGCATCAACAATCATGCGATCGCGTCGTATCTGATCTCGCTCTATTGCTCGCTCGCGGTGCATTCGCCGGACGCGCTGGCAGTTCTCGATGACGTGGAGATCGGCAAGTACCATGACTACCCAGACACCTACAAGTAAGCCCATGGATAGCGTCCTGCCGCACGATGTGCCGACGGGTCCGCCCGCGGGTTTGCCTGATCCGGCGACATTGGCGTCGCTCGCCAATGCGTTCTTCTCGGCGCTGCCGGGCAACGCGCCGCAAGTAGGCGGTGCGCCCGACGTGGCCGCCACGCTGCCGTTCACGGCGCCCGTGACCAGCGAGATCAGCAATCCGGCTCCGGCCGGTTCCCCGCTTGCGGGCCCCGGCGGCGCGGGCACGGGCGTGCCTGGTGCAGCGTTGCCGCAGGGGCAGGTGCCGGGGGGCAACCTGTTGCCGTCAGCACCTACGCATGTGCTGTCGTTGGGGAATCGCGCGCCTGCGTTGGCGCCTCATGGTGTTGCGCAGAACGGCTTGCCGGATAGCGCGGTGACCGTTGCGCCGGCGCTCGATCCGCGCTTTGGCGGGGCGGCGCTGGGTGTGCCTGAAGCACACGGTGCGCAGCGTCCGTCAGCGAGTGGTGCAGCGCCTGCGTCGCCTTATTATTTCCTGGGCGAAACGGCGCAAGCCCGGACATCGACGGTCGCGTCGCCGGATATCGTCGTGCCGGGTTGGAACGAAGTCAGCGCGCAATCGCTCGGACTCCCTGGTGTCGATCAGCCGCTCGCCGAGCAGCGTTTCCCGTACGACAGGCCGGCAGCATCGCAAGCGGCTCCAAACGTCGCACCGGCGCAGCACACCGGCGGCTCGCATTATTTCCTGAATCTGAATGAGGGATCGCAGTTTCCCGGGCACACTTCCACCACAACGGACAGCGTGCCGCATGCCGGGCCGTCAGCGCATCCTCCGTTCGATGTGAATGCAATTCGCCGGGACTTTCCGATTCTGCAGGAACGCGTGAACGGCCGTCAGTTGGTGTGGTTCGACAATGCCGCGACCACGCACAAACCGCAGGCGGTGATCGATCGGCTCGCATATTTTTACGCGCATGAAAACTCGAACATCCATCGGGCTGCCCATGCACTGGCCGGCCGCGCCACGGATGCGTACGAAGCCGCACGCAGCAAGGTGCAGCGTTTCATCGGCGCGGCCTCGCCGGAGGAAATCATCTTCGTGCGCGGCACCACCGAAGCGATCAACCTGGTCGCGAAGACGTGGGGCGTGAAGCATGTCGGCGAGGGGGACGAGATCATCGTCTCGCATCTGGAGCATCACGCCAACATCGTGCCGTGGCAGCAGCTTGCCGCGCAAACCGGCGCCAAACTGCGCGTGATTCCGGTCGACGACAGTGGCCAGGTTTTGCTCGACGAATATCGTCGGCTGCTCAATGACCGGACGAAGATTGTGTCGGTCACGCAGGTGTCGAACGCGTTGGGCACCGTGGTGCCGGTCAAGGAGATCGTCGAGTTGGCGCATCGTGCTGGTGCGAAGGCGTTGGTTGACGGTGCTCAGTCTGTGTCGCATATGCGGGTAGACGTGCAGGCGCTTGACGCGGATTTCTTCGTGTTCTCGGGGCACAAGGTGTTCGGTCCAACGGGCATCGGCGTGGTCTACGGCAAGCGCGCGATTCTGGAAGATATGCCGCCCTGGCAGGGCGGCGGCAACATGATCGCGGATGTCACCTTCGAGCGCACCGTATTCCAGCCTCCGCCGAATCGCTTTGAAGCGGGCACGGGCAATATCGCCGATGCAGTAGGGCTGGGAGCCGCGATCGACTACGTTCAGCGCGTGGGCATCGAGAATATCGCGCGCTATGAACACGATCTGCTGGCCTATGCGACGAGCGTGCTGCAGCCCGTGCCTGGTGTGCGCCTGATTGGCACGGCGCGCGACAAGGCCAGTGTATTGTCCTTTGTGTTGAAGGGCTACGAGACCGAGGAAGTCGGGCAGGCGCTGAACGAAGAGGGCATCGCCGTGCGCTCGGGACATCATTGCGCGCAGCCGATTTTGCGGCGCTTTGGCGTGGAGGCGACGGTGAGGCCGTCGCTTGCGTTCTACAACACCTGCGATGAAGTCGATGCGCTGGTGTCGGTCGTGCGTCGGCTGTCTTCGCGACGTTAGTGAAATGCGGCGGCCGTTAATTACGTTCGCCGCTTTCCTACGCCTTCATTCAGGCAATCCCCGCCAGATAATCCCACGGATAGATCCCCTGCGCGTGTCCGTCACTGAACGCAATCTGCACGCCGTAGCCCATCGGCTGCATGTCGACAATCGCGAGGTGCGGCTCGATTCGCGCAGCCTTGCCCGAATGCGTCAAGCGACGGCATGTCGAGCAAGGGCATCGCTCTCGCAGCGTGGCGTTGTCGATCCACTGCGTCTGGCCATCACGCCACGTCAGGGACAGTCGCTCTGTCGCGGCATGAATCGTCACGTGTTCGGGTGCGTTCATTAGTTTGCCGTTTCAATCTGTGCTAACGCTATCCGTGCGGCCTTGCGTACTTCCGGATCGGGATCGGTCGCGGCTGCGTGCAAGGCCGGCAACGATGCTGTGTCGCCCAGTTCTCCGAGCGACAAGGCCGCTTCCTTGCGCAGATTGCTGATCGCATGTGTGAGCACCGTGGCGACCGCCGTGCTCGCGGTGGCGGTTGCGGTTGCGCTTGTGTTTGCGTTTGCATCGCCGAGTTTGCCCAACGCGCGGACTGCCTGTAAACGGACTTGCCAGTAGTCGTCGTTGAGCGCTGCGATCAACGCACCCTGTGCGCCCGAAGCGCGCAGTTTGCCGAGCGTGGCCGCCGCTTCTTCCCGAACCTGCCACGCGGCATCGCGCAACGCACTCAGCAACGCGGCGATGGTTTCGTCCGTCGCTGCTGCGCCGATGCCCAACGCGCCGATTGCCGCGCGCCGCACGGCGGCGCTCGGGTCCTGCGCGGCAATGGCGGTAAGAGGGCCAAGCGCTCGCCCGCTTTTCAACCAGCCGAGCACGCTTACGGCTTCGAGCCGCACACCGTCCTCGTTCGCGCTCAGCGCGGCTAGTGCGGGTTCCAACGCGCCTTCATAACGTAGTTCGCGTAGACCGCGAAGCGCAGCCTGACGCACGAACGGATCGTCATGCGTGGTCCACGGCGCGAGCAGTGGTCCGGATTGCGGGTCCTTCAGATTGGACAGACTCTGCGCGGCTGCGTCGCGGACATCTTCCGCATGATCCGCCAGCGCTTCGCATAGCGCCTCAACCGCATCGGCGCGCTCCCATGCACCGAGCACCTCGGCGGCCTGAGCCCGAACGTCCGATGAGGTGTCGGTGCGTAACGCGGCGACAATCGGTCCGAGTACGGCTTCGTCTTCGAGGTCGGCGAGCGCAAGGAGGGCGATGCGGCGCACGGCGGCATCCGCGGACGCGAGGCGCGGCAGGATTTCGGCGGCTTCCGGATCGAGGGAATCGGGGTCGAACGTCAGCGGAAGCGAAATATCGGTCATGAGTTGAGTGGTGTCTTGAGGGTTCGCTACTAGCGCAGCAGATAAGGAATGTCGACCCTGACCGCATTGGTCGGGCAATCCTTCTCGCACGGCATGCAGTACCAGCATTCGTCGAACTTCATGTAGGCCTTGCCTTTGGTCAGGTCGATCGCGAGCAGGTCGAGCGGGCATACATCCACGCAGACGGTGCAGCCTTTGTCGGCGATGCATTTGTCTTCGTCGATCGTGACCGGCGCTGCGCTGCGCTGGAAAATGTTGTGCGGTGTCGTAGACATGGTGGCTCCTTAGGCGTCGGCCAGCGCGGGCTCGCCGATGCGCAGGTTCTGATAGGCGTGACTCTCGTGGGTGTCGAGCGGCACCACGTACGGCTCGACAGCGCGTTTTTCGCTGACCATGCGGCCCGCTGCATCTTTCTTCAGATGCGTGTGGCAGAACCACTCGGCGTCATTACGCTGCGGATAATCGACGCGATGGTGGTACAGCCCCCAGCGGCTTTCCGTGCGATACAGCGACGCATGGGCCGCCATTTCGGCGCAGTCGCGAATCGCCCGCACTTCCGCGGCGCGCATCAGTTCGTGCGGATTGTCGGCTTTGATCTGGTCGATGTCGGTGGCGATTTCCGCGAAACGTTGCAGGCCGATTTCCATCTTGCGCGTGACCTTCGGCGGCTGAAGATAGTCGTTCACCATGCGGCGCAGCTTGTATTCGACTTGCGCCGGTGCAAGCCCTGTCTCGCGTTCGAGCGGTGCATAGATCCGCGCCCGTTCGGCTTCGATCTGCCCGTTATCGAGCGCTGCATGCTCACGGCCCTCGACGTACTGCGCCGCGTTCTGCCCCGCGAACCAGCCGTAGGTGAACGCACCGAGCATGTAGTTGTGCGGTACCGCAGCCATGTCGCCGGCAGCGTAGAGACCGGCGACCGTGGTCTCCGCGCGCTCGTTCACGTAGACGCCCGACGCGCTATGGCCGCTGCAAAAACCGATCTCCGAGATGTGCATCTCGATCATCTGCTGCCGGTAATCGGTGCCGCGTCCCGCATGAAATCGTCCGCGGCTCGGGCGCTCATTCGTGTGCAGAATCTGCTCGATCGTTTGAATGGTTTCTTCCGCGAGATGGTCGAGCTTCAGAAATACCGGGCCGTTGCCGCTTTGGAGTTCCTGATAGAACTCCCACATCATCTGGCCGCTCCAGTAGTCGCATTCGATGAAACGCTCACCTTTGCCGTTCGCGGTGAAGCCGCCGAGGGGGCCCGTCACATAGGCGCAGGCGGGGCCGTTGTAGTCCTTGATCAGCGGATTGATCTGGAAGCACTCGAGGTTCGCTAGCGCCGCGCCCGCGTGATAGGCCATCGCGTAGCCGTCGCCTGCGTTGGTGGGATTCTCGTAGGTTCCCATCAGGTAGCCGGAGGACGGCAAGCCGAGCCGTCCTGCCGCCCCGCAGCTGAGAATGACGGCCTTCGCGCGCACCACATAAAAATCCGCCGTGCGGCAATCGAAGCCCAGCACGCCACACGCGCGCCCTTGCGCATCGGTCAGAACACGTGTCACGACGATGCGATTGGTAATCGCAATGCGCGCGCGTTTGAGCTGCCGGTAAAGCACTTTCTTGATGTCATGGCCTTCCGGCATCGGCAGAACATAGGAGCCCATGTGATGCACTTTCTTGACCGCATAGTCGCCCGTGCCGTCTTTTTCGAACTTCACGCCCCAGCGATCGAGTTCCTCGATGGTCTTGAAACTGTGCTGGGCGTACGCGTAGACGGCGGCCTGATCGACGATGCCGTCGTTGGCGATGGTGATTTCCTTGGTGTACTGCTCGGGTGTGGCGTGGCCTGGGATGATGGCGTTATTCAGACCGTCCATGCCCATCGAAATCGCGCCGCTGCGTTTGACATTGGCCTTTTCCAGCAGCAGTACCTTCAGATTCGGATTCTGTTCCTTTGCTTTGACGGCAGCCATCGGACCCGCTGTGCCACCCCCAACGACGACCAGGTCGTACTCGATCACGTGCGTATTCATTTGCTCTTCCTTGTGGTCTTCTTCTCTTTCTGGCGGTCGATGCGAAAGCGGTACTGAAACGCGTCGCCGCGGAAATAGAGGTGTTCGTAATCGATCGGTGTGCCGTCCGCGCTATGCGTCAGACGTTCGATGCGCAGCACCGGGCTGCCTTCTTCAACGTTCAGGGCTTCGACGATTTCATCGTCGGCGAGAATCGCGTCGATGGAGACGTCGGCGTGGCCAAGCGGCACCGCGCAGTCGTTCTCGAGAATCAGGAAGATGTCGCGCGTGACGAGATCGGCGCCGGCGAGGCGTTTGCCCAATGCTTCCGGCACCCACGTAATTTCGAGCGACACCGGCGCGCGATTGAGCATCCGCACGCGACGGATTTCGGCGACCTTCGCGCCCTCGGGCAGTTGAAGCCGGCTCGCGATCTGCGCGGTGGCGGGAATAAAGCGGATATGTTTGAGCTGGTTGACGATCTCATAGCCCATCGACGACATCGCTTCGGCGAAACCTTGCAACGCACTGACGTTCTGGAAGGCCTTAGGCTTGGAGACAAAGGTGCCCTTGCCGTGCAGTTTGAAAACGAGGCCTTCTTTCTGCAGATCGCCGAGCGCTTGCCGCACGGTGATTCGGCTGACGTTGAACATCGCGCAGAGGTCGTTTTCAGATGGCATCTGCGAATGGGCCGCATACGTACCGTCGAGAATGCGCGAGCGCAATGCAGTCTTTATCTGCTCGTAGAGCGGCGGGGCGGAGAGAGGCAGCACGTTGGCCGGGTTGGGTTTCTGCATGATCTGGGGGGTGTCTGAACTTGTTATGACAAGTGTATAACAGTTTGGCGAGAGAGCCTTGAGGGGCGAACGAAGATTTTGTGCTTTGCATTTCTGCGGAACAGCTTTCGGCGTGCCCGTTAGTGCCGGAGCCCCGGCGCATCGCGTTCGGCGGGCGGGTACGGAGCGGCGGGGGTGGCAAGCAGCGTCGGCGAAGGACGATTAAACTGGCCCGACCTGTTTGCGATGGAGCTTGCTACATGTCACGTCAGCTTCGCCTCGGCGCTTTCATGCGTCCGACGACAATTCACACCGGCGCATGGCGCTATCCCGGCGCCTATCCCGACGCCAACTTCAATTTCGCGCACCTCAAACGCTTCGCCCAGACGCTCGAACGTGGCCGTTTCGACGCGTTCTTCATGGCGGATCACCTCGCGGTGCTTAACATGCCGCTCGACGCGCTCAAGCATAGCCATACGGTCACGTCGTTCGAACCGTTGACGTTGCTGCCCGCGCTTGCGGCGGTCACGGAACGGCTGGGGCTTATCGCCACGGCGTCCACTACGTTCGACGCGCCTTATCACGTCGCGAGGCGCTTTGCTTCGCTCGACCATATCAGCGGCGGCCGCGCGGGATGGAATCTCGTGACGACATCGAACCCCGATGCCGCGCTCAATTTCGGTCTCGACGAGCATGTCGAACACGACGAGCGGTATCGACGTGCCCGCGAGTTTTTCGATGTGGTAACAGGGCTCTGGGACAGTTGGGCCGACGATGCATTTATTCGCGATATCGAAACCGGCACCTTCTTCGATCCGGAGAAATTGCATGTGCTGAACTATAAGAGCGAGAATTTCTCGGTGCGCGGCCCGTTGAATATTGCGCGCCCCGTTCAGGGATGGCCCGTCATCGTGCAGGCCGGTTCGTCGGAAGCAGGGCGCCAGATTGCTGCCGAAACAGCCGAGGTGGTGTTCACCGCGCAAACCTTGCTGGCTGACGGCAAGCGTTTCTATGCCGATGTGAAAGGCCGCATGGAAAAGCTCGGACGTGAGCGCGATCACATGAAGATACTTCCGGCCGCCTTCGTGGTTGTCGGCGATACCCTGGAAGATGCGCTGGAAACGCGTGCGCGGCTCGACACGTTCGTGCACTACGAGAGCGGCATCGCATCGTTGTCGATTGCATTGGGGCATGACGTGTCCGGTTTCGATCCGGACGGCCCGTTGCCCGAGATTCCCGAAACCAATGCGAGCCGGACAGCGCGGCAACGAGTGGTCGAATGGGCGCAGCGCGATGGGCTGACGATTCGTCAACTCGCTCAACGCATCGGCGGATATTCGGGGCTCGAGATGGTGGGCACGGCGAAAATGATCGCCGATCAGATGGAGCAATGGCTGGTGGAAGAGGGCTCGGACGGCTTCAACGTGATGTTCCCGTATCTGCCGGGCGGTCTCGACGACTTCGTCGACAAGGTCATTCCCGAGTTGCAGAAGCGCGGCTTGTTCCGGCGCGAATACGAAGGTGCGACGCTGCGCGAGAATCTGGGCTTGCCACGGCCTGAGAACCGTTTTTTTGCCCGGTGAAATGACCGACTACTGAACCGCTAATCGGCTTATTTCACTGCGTATTCGCGAGTTGGTGTGATGCTGGGAAGCACGTTTGACTATTCGCCCATGCGTGCAGTCAACTCGCCATTCATCGCGCTGCTCACGACAAACTCATACCGCTCCGGCCGGATATGAAACAGCGTCGATTCGCAGACACGCCCATCGGTGAGGCGCGAGACCCGTTTCATCACCAGCAGGGGCGCATCTTCCTTCATCTGAAGGCTGCGCGCGATAGCCGCTGACGCCGCCACGGCGGTAATGCTCATGTCCGCGCGGGCGATTTTCCATCCCGGCATCGATTCGATGATCTCGTAGGACGGCCGCGTTTGCGCCAGTTGCTCGGAGATCGTCTCCGCTTCCGGCAGCAGCCACGTTTGCGCCAGCGCGACGCTGACGCTGTCTACGGAATGCAGCCGCTCGAGATAGACGGCGGTCTTGACCTCGTTCGCGAATACGCCGGCCATGTCGGCCGGCAGCTTCTTGCCGGGCTGCATGCGCAGCAGCTTCATTTGCGGCTCGGCGCCCTGGCGCGCCAGTGAGTCGTAAAAGCCCCGCAATACATCGAGGCGATGCTGCATGCGCTTGCCGCTGGCAAAGGTGCCTTTGCCCTGTTTGCGCTCCACCAACTTTTCGTCCGCCAGTTTGCCGACGGCGAGACGCACCGTCACGCGGCTCACGCCAAAACGTTCGCTGAGTTCTGCCTCCGACGGCAGCTTGCCGGAAGGCTCGTAGCTGCCATTCTCTATTTCGCCGCGCAAGGTGCCGGCAATCTGATCGTAAAGCGACGTGACGTTCTCACGGACCAGGCTCATAGGTTCCTTTTCCTCTTGCAGTACAGATCGGCACTGCCATGAATCGATGCTGCGGGCTAAGCCATATCTTCGTATAAGGATATGAGAAGTGCTTAGATCGACGACTTGTATTAATACGTATTATGCCAACTTTCCGGCAGGTCATGTCCGTATGTGGACGAATCTCGGCCGCCTTACAGGAGCGGGGAAGTGGCAAACGAAACATCGAGCTATGCGTCGGTCGCAAGTGTCAGTCCAGCCGCGCCGCAACACGCGAGTCATTCTGCTGCGGCGCAATTGCCGGCGCGCGGGAGCCTGTTGAAGGCTCGCGCGGGATTTCTGCTCGCGTGGCTGTGCTTTGTCGCTATCGCCTGGGTATTGCCGGCGCCACAAGGTCTGACGCCGCACGGCAGGGCCACGCTGGCCGTGGTCGCATGGGTGGCGATCGTGTGGATCACCGAGGCGATTCCCGTCGGCGTCAGCGGCATTCTGCTGCCGATGCTGCTGGTGTTGTCGCACGCGGTCACGCCGTTCCCGAAAGCCGCAAGCGGCTTTGCCGCGCCGGTCGTGTTTCTGTGTCTTGCCGCTTTCCTGTTTTCCGCGATCATGCAGGCGGCCGGGCTCGACCGCCGCATTGCGCTGGTGTTGCTCGACAAGCTCAAGGTGCGCTCGGCGAATGGCGTGATCTGGGCAATGTTCGTCGTCAACTTTGTGATGTCGCTAGTGGTGCCGGCTGCCAACGCCCGTGCGGCCGCGTTGCTGCCGGTGACCAACGGCATCGTCGGGCTGTTCGGCAATAGCGTCCGCGAGCGTAATGCAAGGAAGGCCATCGTGATCCAGACGCTGGTCTATGGCTCGATGATCAGTGGCATGTGCATTCTCACCGCGCATCTGCCGAATATGGTTGTGTCCGGTCTGCTGGAGAAGCAGCTCGGTGTGCGGATTTCGTATTTCACGTGGTTCCGGCTGCAATGGCCGTACCTCGGCATGTTCGTGTTGACGCAGTTCTGGGTGCAGCACTATTTCAAATCACGCGGCGTGCCGGTGCCCGGCGGCCGTCAGGCGATCGTCGACGCGCGCCGTAGTTTGCCGCCGGTGGCGCGTCAGGACTGGCTGGTGCTCGCCGTATTTGGTTTCGTCGCCGTGATGTGGGCCACTGAATCGCTGCACCATCTGCAATCGGAAATCGTCGCATTGATCGCGCTTGCGCTGATGTTCGCACCGGGCGTGTTGCGTTCGAGCTGGAAGGACATTCAGGAACGCACCATCTGGGGCACGCTGTTTCTGCTCGGTGGCGCGCTTTCGCTGTCCGCCGCGATCAGCGATTCGGGACTCGCGCAATGGGCCGCCGATCACATCTACGCACTCGCGCACGGCTATGTCTGGTGGCTAATGCTGGCGATCGTGATGATCGGCACGCATGCGATCCGGATCGGCATGCTGTCGAACGTCGCGGCGGTGACCATGATCGCGCCGATTGCGCTCGCGTTGGCGCCACGTCTCGGCTTGCATCCGGTGGCGTTCACGCTGTTGATCAGCGATACCGACAGCTTTGCCTACCTGCTGCCCACGCAAATCACAGCGGGCGTCATTGCGTATAGCAGCGGCGCCTTCACGACCTCGGACTACGCCAAGGTCGGCGTGATCTCGGTGCTGATCGCAATTGTCTACGGTATCTGCGTCATGGCGCCGTGGTACGCGTATCAGGGTATCCCGATCTGGAATCCCGCCGCGCCCTGGCCGTTCGCGCACTGACCGCGCTGCGTTTCACCCCATCCTTTGATCAAGAGACACCGACGTGAACCACGACCACGAATACGATAGCGACCACGAAATCATCGAAGCAAAGGCCGCCGCACTGCGCAAGCGTCTCGGCCCGCACGTCGCGCCGGCCGGCTTGTACGAGCGTCACAAGGCGCTGCCGTTTGCCGGGCGGGTGAGCTGCAACGTGACGCAGCTCGAAGCGGGAAGCTGGAGCGAAATCGTGCTCGACTATGAAGTGGGCGCATCAGGTATCGCCGATGGCGCGTGGCTGAAGGCGACCTTCAAGTTCTATTCGGATTGGGCGCTGTTTCAGACCAGCGATCCGGCCGCGGCTAATTACATCAGCGCTGAATATCATGCGGCGGCGCTCGTCCCGGGCCAAAGCCCGGCGACTGTCCAGTCGTTGAATGTACGCTTCGATCAGAAGGGGCACGAAAGGCCCTTTCAGAAGGCCGTCATTGTGGATGTAGCCGACGGTTACCTGAATGCCGGCGACCACATCGTGATCCGCCTGGGCGATCGGCGGCGCGGTCCCGGTACGCGTGTGCAGACCTTCGTCGAGGATCAGTTCCGTTTCCGTTTTTACGTCGATCCGCTCGGCACCTCGCGTTTTGTCGCGGTGCCAGGCGACGTCGTGATCGACATCCACGCCGGTGCGCCAGCTCAGGTGCTGCTCAACGGGCCGCGTTTCGTGCAGCCGGGCCAAGCCGCGCCGTTCCGGCTTTCATTGCAGGACCGTTGGGGCAATGCCTGCCGCGATACCGGCGGTGCGGTGCGTGTACGAGCCTATGACGAACGCCAGCACGTGGTCTATGACCGCGAGCTGCCGCTGCCGGCCGAAGGCTGGGCGAGCATAGCGCTGACCGATTTGCCGACAACGCCTGGCAGCTTGCGTATCGTGGCGGATGCGCCGTCACTGCGCGACGTGCGCGCAGCAGAAGTATTTCTGACGATCGATGCCGCGCTGCCGGTCGCCCGTTCCCTATACGCGGACTTGCATGTTCACGCACACGATACGGTGGGGACGAACAGCCCGGCCTATAACGCCGCCTATGCGCGCGATATCGGTGGCATCGATGTACTCGGCTACACCGCCAACGATTTCCAGATCACGGATGCGAACTGGCAACTGGGCGTCGAAACCGTCGAACAGTTCAATGAAGCAGGGCGTTTCGTCGTTTATCCGGTGCAGGAATGGTGCGGCAGCTCGACAGCGGGCGGCGATCACAATGTCGTTTTTCTCGGCGACGAACGGCCGGGCTTTCCGTACAACGCGCGTGGCGAACACAACCGCACGCTGGTGTGGAACGAGGACATGAAGGGCGCCGCGGTCGAGTTGGGCCGCTGGCCGGTGGATGAACTGTGGGACGCTTACGTCGACGATGCCGCTCAACATCTGGTGATGCCGCACGTGGGCGGCCGCCGCTATATCCCTGACTGGCATCATCCGGAACTCGAACGGCTGGTTGAAATTGCGTCGACGTGGGGCCATTTCGACTGGCTCTATCGCGACGTGATCGCACGCGGCTATCAACTCGGCGTGGCGGCGAGCGGCGACGAGCATCGCGGCCGGCCTGGCGGCGGCGCGCCCGGCGTCAGCGTGTTCGGCGTGCATGGCGGGCTGACCGGCGTGCTGTCCGATTCGCTCGACCGGCGCTCCGTCGGCGAGGCACTACGCGCCCGCCGCACGTGGGCGACCACCGGCGAGCACAGCACGGCGCTGGTTCGCTGCGGCGAGTTTTGGCAGGGCGACGCCTTTACACACCGCGGGCCGGCGACACTCGACTATCGTTTGCTAGGCCGCGCCGGCTGGGAATACGTTGCCGCGTTCGATCACAATGGTCTGCTGGCTGAGCGCAATCTGCACGAAGAACTGGGCTACGCCGAGCGCCTGATCCGGGTGCGCTGGGGCGGCGCACGGATTCGCGACCGCTATCGCTGGGCGTCATGGCAAGGGCGCATTCGTATCGTCAACGGCACCATCAATAATTTCGGCGCTGGGGGCTTCGAACATGTGGAGGAGGCCGCGTGGCGCACGGGTGCAACGGATATCGAGTTTCGCAGCGATACCTATGGCGACGCCGATAGCATCGAGATCGACGTGAGCAATCTCGCGCATGCGCGCATCGTAATCGAAGGCACGATCGACGGTTTCGTGAAGGTGGGTGATCCGCTGCAGGGCAACCCGTTCGCTCACGCGCCGACCTTTCACTGGGAAATCAGCGGGGCGGAATTGCTCGCCAGCGGCACGGCACGGCATGAACTCGGCGGCACCGAACTATTCCTGGCTGTCGAGCGCTTGACGGATCAGCCGTTGCCGGTGGATCTGGCAGGGCGTTTCGAGGTTGCTCCGCAGAACGCCAGCTTCGGCTTTCGCCCGGTGTACGTGTTCGGCCGTCAGCGCGACGACAGCAAGGTGTGGAGTTCGGCGCAGTTCATCACGTTCGATAGAGATAGATAGCGCGCTTACGCGGTTGCGGCCACTTCCCGTGGATGCAGATGGCGGCTGACAGGCCGTCGCAACCCGAAGTGCTCGCGCAGGGTGCTACCCTCGTATTCGGTACGGAAAAGACCACGCTGTTGCAGAAGGGGAACCACGCCGTCGGCGAAGTCCTGCAAGCCGCCCGGCAGAACATCCGGCATCACATTGAAACCGTCGGCAGCGCCCCCTTTGAACCAGTGTTCGATATCGTCGGCAATCTGTTCCGGCGTGCCGACAACGACACGATGTCCGCCACCACCCGCAAGTGCGCGGATTAACTGGCGCGCCGTGTATCCATGGGTCCGCGCTTGTGCGAGCGTGGCGTTGAAGAACGTGTGATTGCCATTGCCATTGCCGTTGCCGGGCAATGAGAGATCGTCCGGCAGGCGCTCGTCGAGTTTCAACCGGTCGATGCTAATGCCCAATATGCCGGCCAGGCGAGTGAGGCTATAGGTCCATGGAATCAGATCGACGAGCTCATCGCGACGGCGCAGGGCCTCGGCTTCGGTGGCGCCGATGATGGTGGTGAGACCAGGTAGCACCCGAATTGCGTTGCTGCCACGTCCCCACGCCGCGGCGCGAGATTTTAGTTCGCGCGCATAGGCGGCTGCTTCGTCGAATGACTGCGATGCGGAGAACACGGCTTCCGCGTGCCGGGCCGCGAGTTCGCGTCCGTCAGCTGAGCCGCCGGCCTGAATCAACACGGGATGCCCCTGTGCGCTACGCGGCAGGTTGAACGGGCCATCGACACTGAAGTATTTGCCGCGATGGTCGATGCGATGCACCTTCGTGGTATCGATGAAGCGGCCGCTCGCCTTGTCACCGATGAAGGCGTCATCTTCCCAGCTATCCCACAGCGCCTTCACGACTTCCGTGAACTCGGCTGCGCGCTCGTAGCGTTGCGCGTGATCCGGTACCGCTTCGCGGCCGAAATTACGGGCTGAGCCGAGATCGGCGGTCGTCACGATGTTCCAGCCGGCCCGGCCCGCGCTGAGCTGGTCGAGCGTGGCGAAGCGGCGCGCGATGTTATACGGCTCGTTATAGCTCGTCGATGCCGTGCCGATTACGCCGATACGCGTCGTGGCTGCGGCAATGCCGGCGAGCAATACGGTCGGCTCCAGTGCCGTGATCGGGCGGAAGTCGATCTGATCGGCAATCGAGGCGTTGTCCGCGAGAAACACGGCGTCGAATTTCGCCGCCTCGGCAATCTGCGCGACGTGAACGTAGTGGGCGATATCGACGAAGGCGCGCGGATCAGCTTCGGGCGTACGCCATGCGGAAGGGACAAAGCCGGAGTGAAGGATATTGACGTTCAGATGAAGCTGGCGCGGCGGGTCGGTTCTCATGGTCTTTTCGAATGCGGAAGCAGCCAGCAACGAACGGACGAACGCTCTGACCGATTCACCCATTGTCGAATAGCGAATCGCTTGAGACCACGAATGAATTCTGGCATCGATATGCCGGCGAAGACTAAGCGCACGGCAGCGTCGCTCTCTGGTGGCGGTTCGCCATGCGCGACGCTTTGCATATCAGAACAAATTGGTTTTCCGCGAGTCCCGCCGAGGCAGACAATTATTGTTTTGGATGACGGTGCGTAACTATGGAAGAGGTCCAGTGCCCGAGCGAGCCGATCCTGACTGCCTCCGCGCTCACGAAGCGCTTCGGTGCAACCGTCGCGCTATCCAACCTCGATTTCTCGATCCATCCCGGCGAAGTCGTTGCGTTGATGGGCGCCAACGGCGCGGGCAAGTCGACGCTCGTCAAGATCTTAAGCGGCGTGTATGCGCCCGATGGCGGAACCTTGACGCTGCTGGGCAAACCGTATCGACCCACTTCGCCTCAGGCGGCGAAACAACTCGGGATTGCCACGGTGCATCAGTCGATTGCCGACGCGGTCGTACCGGCGCTCTCGATCGCGGACAACCTGCTGCTCGACCGTCTGTGCGATCCGGCATCGCCCTGGCGCGTGCCGCCGGCGGCACGGCGTGAGGCGGCGAGGCCGCTTGCCGAGCGTGTCGGGCTGGACGTGGATCTGTCGGCGCCACTCGGGTCGCTCTCGCTCGCGAGTCAGCAGCTCGTGACGCTGGCGCGTGCACTGGCTTCACGTCCCAAGCTGCTGATTCTCGATGAGCCAACGGCCAGTCTTTCTGCCGCAGAAGCAGAACGGCTGTTCCAGCGGCTCGAGCCGTTGCGCGAGGAGGGCGTCGCGATCCTGCTGGTCTCGCATCGGCTAGGTGATCTGCGGCGCATGGCGGACCGGGTAGCGATCGTGCGCGACGGACATCTCGTCGCCGATCTGCACCCGCCAATCGATTTCGATGCTGCCGTCGAGACGATGATTGGCCGGCCTCTGCCGCAAGCTCGAACTCAGGATGCGAAAGACGCAACCGCGCTCGAACCCTGTTTCAGCGTGCGTGATTTTCAATTGACGCCGAGCAGCCGCTCATTCGACCTCGACGTGCAGCGCGGCGAGATCGTGGCGATAGCAGGGCCGGTGGGTGGCGGCAAATCGCGCTTTGCACGAGCGATATTCGGTGCGGCACATGCGAGCAATGGTCGGATGGTGCTCGATGGCAAGCCCTGGCGTCCTCGGTCACCGGCCGATTCGATTCGCTCGGGCGTGTTCCTCGCCGGCGAGGATCGGTGGCGCACCTCGTTGTTTCCCGACAGCGTGCCGTTCGCATCGATTGCGGGCACGCTCAGTTTTCCGTTTCTGTCGAACTGGTTCAGGCGCGGCGCGGTACGCGAGGCCGCAGAGCGCGATGCCGCGAAAGACGCGATCAGAACCTTCGGCATTCGCTGCACGGGCCCTGACGATCGCCTGACGCGCTTATCCGGTGGCAATCAGCAGAAAGTCGTTCTCGCGCGCTGGCATGTCGAACGCGCGCGGCTGTTGCTGCTCGACGAACCATTTCAAGGCGTCGACGCCGGCGCGCGCGCCGACATCGTCGATACCTTGCGGCGGCATGCTCATGAACGCGCGACGATCGTATTCGTCAGCGATCTCGAAGAGGCTCTCGAGATTGCCGATCGCGTCGTGCGGTTCGATCGTGCGACGCTCGAGCGCCCAACTGTTCAACCCATCCATGACGCGAGCACTGAACTTCATTCATGAAACACCTTACCCCTTCTATTCCTGGCGACGTGCCATCCAATCAACGGGCGCAGTCAGCATGGCGTAGTGTGCGCGATCACCTGGAGCGCACCGGCATCCTGCTCGTGCTGGCGATTCTGATCGCCGTGTTCGCCATCAGGGAACCCGCCTTTCTGAATATCGACAATCTGTTCAGCATCCTCCAGGCGGTATCGATCGTGGCGTTGCTCGGCATTGGCGTGACGATCACGTTGGCGGCGGGCGGCTTCGATCTTTCGGTGGGCAGCGTGGCTGCTTCGGCGCAGATGGCCGCGAGTTATGTGCTGATCGTCTGGCATGGCAGCGCGCTGACGGCTGTGGCCGCATGTGTGGCGCTCGGTGTCGCGGCCGGTCTGTTTAACGGCTTGTTGATCACGCGGCTGCGCGTGCCGGACCAACTGGCGACGCTCGGCACACTGTTCCTGCTGGCCGGTCTGCAACTGATTCCGACGGGTGGCCGCTCGCTCGCAACCGGCACCGTGTTGCCCGATGGCACGGAGGCGAGCGGCATATTCTCCGACGCGTTTCTGGCGCTGGGGCGTCTGCGTCTTTTCGATGTCGTGCCGTTGCCCGTGCTGATCCTCGTTGCGTTGACCGTGCTCGCCTGCATCGTCATGGAGACGACGCGCTGGGGCCGCGTGATCTATGCGATCGGTGGCAATGAAACGGCCGCGCGGCTAGCGGGCGCGCCTACGGCCCGCTACCGGATCGCGGCCTATGCCGCCTCGGGGGCAATAGCGTCGTTGGGCGGCGTGCTGATCGCGGCGCGTGTCGGGCGAGGCGACGTCAGCGCCGGACACTCCCTGCTGCTCGATGCCGTGGCCGCTGCGCTGATGGGTTACGCGGTGTGGGGCGCGAAGCGGCCCAACGTGTTCGGCACCGTAGTGGGCGCGGTGTTTGTCGGCGTGCTTCTGAACGGCCTGACCATGCTGAATGCGCCTTACTACATGCAGGATTTCATCAAGGGTGTGCTGCTGGTTCTCGCGCTGGCGTTTACGTTCAGTGTTGGACGGCCTGCGGACTCACGCGGCTGACGCCACCGGGTCGCCGAAAAGTTGTTTGCCATCCGAAGGAATATCGATTGCCGAATCGTTCAGTTTGCGCATGCGGTGTCCGCTGATAGATTGAGCGAACAGTCATTCAAGCGGAGATTCCCATGGCAGAGTTTGGCGAAGCGGCTTCATCGAATATCCGCGACGAGAGTAGACACGCGGTCCGCGTGATCGCCGACGACGCGCAGGCCATTGCGGTGGCGCACGAGCTTGCCGGCCGCCTCGCGCAAGGCGCGGCCGCGCGCGATACTGAACGCCGCTTGCCCCACGAGGAGATCGAGTGGTTCTCGCAATCCGGGCTGTGGGCCATCACGGTACCGAAGGCTTACGGCGGAGCGGGCGTGTCGTTCGTCACGCTGACTGAAGTCATCAAGATCATTGCAGCAGCGGATCCGTCGCTCGGGCAGTTGCCGCAGAATCACTTCGGCCTGGTCGACGTGATCGCGCTAACCGGCTCGGAGGAGCAGAAGAAGTATTTCTTCGCGCAGGTACTGGGCGGCAAGCGTTTCGGTAACGGCTTTTCGGAGAAGGGCACAAAGAACGTGCTCGATCTGAAGACGAGCGTGAAACGGGATGGCGGCGACTACGTTGTACAGGGCACCAAATTCTATTCGACCGGCGCGCTATTCGCCGACTTCGTCCCCGTGCTGGGACTCGATAGCGAACGTAAAGGCTGGCTCGCCTATATTCCGAAGGGCACACCGGGGCTGACCGTGATCGACGACTGGTCGGGCTTCGGTCAACGCACTACGGCGAGCGGCACGGTCGTGTTGGAAAGCGTACGTGTGCCGGCCTCGCATGTGTTGCCGGCGCATCGCGTGTCCGATTTTCCAACGCTCAACGGTCCGATTTCGCAGATCATCCAGGCCGCCATCGACGCCGGCATCGCGAAGGCGGCGCTCGACGACACGCTGACGTTCGTGCGCTCGCGCTCACGGCCGTGGATTGACAGCGGAGTCGAGCGCGCGAGTGACGATCCGCTGACCGTGCGGGAGATCGGTCATTTGCATATCCAGTTGCACGCTGCGGAGGCCTTGCTCGAACGCGCCGCGCGCGTGATCGACGAAATCGCCGCGAAGACCGAAACGACTGAAGACGACGTGGCGCGCGCATCGGTTGCCGTGGGCGAAGCGAAAGTGCTGACGACGGAAATTGCCCTGCTGGCAGGCGAAAAACTGTTCGAGCTTGCCGGTACCCAGTCGACACTCGGTGAACACAATCTCGACAGGCACTGGCGCAACGCACGCGTTCATACGCTGCATGATCCGGTGCGCTGGAAGTATCACCTGGTCGGTAACTACTATCTGAATGGCGTCAAGCCGGCACGTCATCCCTGGAATTGACGCCAGGCGCAATCCTTAACCGAACCCGATCATGGCCAGAGAAATCCGCCTCAACGCATTCGACATGAACTGCGTTGGGCATCAGTCGCCAGGCTTATGGGCGCATCCACGCGACACGTCGTGGCGTTACAAGCAAATCGATTACTGGACCGATCTCGCGAAGCTGCTCGAGCGTGGCAAGTTCGACGGTCTTTTCATCGCCGACGTGCTGGGCATTTACGACGTCTTTAACGGCAATGGGGACGCCGCGATTCGCCAGGCCGCGCAAGTGCCGGTCAACGATCCCGTGCTGCTCGTCTCGGCGATGGCGAACGTGACCGAGCATCTGGGCTTCGGCGTGACTTGCTCGCTCTCTTACGAGCACCCCTATCCGTTCGCACGGCGCATGTCGACGCTCGATCACCTGACCAACGGCCGGGTTGGCTGGAACATCGTCACGTCGTACCTGGACAGCGCTGCACGCAATGTCGGCTTGCCGGCGCAGGCCAATCACGACGAGCGCTATTCGCTTGCCGAGGAATATCTCGAGGTCTGCTACAAGCTGTGGGAATCGTCCTGGGAAGACGACGCCGTGGTGCGCGATGCCGCGCGGAAGGTCTTCACCGAACCGTCGAAGGTTCATCCCATCAACCATCGTGGGCAGTATTTCGATGTGCCGGGCATTCATCTCTGCGAGCCGTCGCCTCAGCGCACGCCCGTGCTCTATCAGGCGGGCGCGTCGAAGCGCGGCAAGGATTTCGCCGCGCAGCACGCCGAGTGCATTTTCATCGCTGCGCCGTCGCGCACGATCCTGAAGAATTTCGTCGCGGATATCCGGGCACGCGTGAAGTCGTTCGGCCGCGATCCGCACGACGTGCTGATTTTCAATCTGCACACGGTGATCACGGGCAAGACGTCAGCGGATGCACACGCGAAGCACGCCGACTATCGCCGCTACACGAGCGACGAGGGCGCGCTCGCGCTGATGTCGGGGTGGACCGGCATCGATCTGTCGAAGTACGACCTTGACGAACCGCTGCGCTATATCGAGAGCAACGCGGTGCAATCGGCCGTGGAGGCGTTATCGAGTGCGGATCCGACGCGAGTGTGGACCGTGCGTGAGATTGCGAAGTGGGGTGGCATTGGGGGGCTCGGCCCGCTTTCAGTGGGAAGTCCGCAAGAAATCGCCGACGAGTTGCAGTCGTGGGTCGAGGAGACCGACGTCGACGGATTCAATCTTGCGTATGCGTTGACCCACGAGAGCTTCGCGGATTTCGTCGACCTGGTCGTGCCTGAATTGCAGCGACGAGGCGTCTACAAGACCGACTACACCAACGGCACGCTGCGCGAAAAACTGCATGGCGGTGGTCCGCGACTGGCCGAACCGCATCCCGGCGCGGCCTACCGCACGCACACGCCGGCCCATGCCGGATAGCACCCCGCTTACTCATAAAACATCGACTAACAGGTTGGAGATCATTGATGAAATCGTTTCTTCTTCGCAAGCTGGATGTGAGCCTTACGTTTCGCACACTCGCCCTGACGGCGGCCACGATGCTTGCAGGCGCCGCAGTGCATGCAGCCCCGCTCAAAGGTGCGCCCGCACCGTTCGATAAAGGCGGAGTGAAGATCGCGCTCGTCAACTATCTGTCGACGGGTGATTTCTTCCAGGCCTATGAAGCCGGTGCACAGAAGCAGGCCAAAGCGCTCGGCATTGATCTGCGCATCTACGAAGGCCGTCAGGATGCGGCCGAGCAACGCGAACAGATTCAGCAGGCGATCAGCCTGGGCGTATCGGCGATTATCGTGAATCACGGTTTGCCTGAATCGCTCAAGGACGTCGTGCAGCGCGCCTTGGATAAAGGCATCAAGGTCGTCGCGTTCGATGTCGACCTGGGCAATCCGAAGGTGCCGCAGATCGAGCAGAGCGATCGCGATCTGGCAGCGCTGCTGCTCGATCAGGCAGTGAAAGATAACGGCGATACCTTTGCCGCCGGCTACGTGTACGTAGCGGGTTTTGCACCGCTCGACCGGCGCGATGCGGTATGGCGTGACTTCAAGGCTGCTCATCCGAAGGTTCAGGAGAAAGCACGCTGGGGCACGGTGGACAATCCGATTGCGCAGTCGGTGGCCAACCAGGCTGCTGCAGCCTATCGTGCGCATCCTGAGATTCGTGTGGTGTTCGCGCCTTACGACGAATTCGCGCGCGGCGCGAAGCTCGCTGCAGATGAGGCGAACCTGTCGTCGAAACTGCGCATTTACAGCGCGGATATTTCGACCTCTGATATCGAGGCGATTCGCGCGCCGAATAGCGCGTGGGTGGCGACCGCGGCGACGAATCCGGCGGTGGTGGGTGCGGTGTCGGTACGGGCCGCGGCCTTGCTTCTGGCGGGGCAGACGCCCGAGCATCGGATTGTCGTCAAGCCGACGCTGATCACGCGCGACGATCTGGTGAAGAACGACATCAAGACGATTGCCGAGCTCGGCGATAAATTCCCGGCATTCCGTTCGAGCGATGCTGCTACCGCAGCGTGGATTCCGGCGGCCGACTGAGCGTCAGAGGCCGCACGGTCAATCATTTCCTTTGGACTTCCATGAGCAAACGTAGCGGACATCTGCGCCTCGGCGCTTTCCTTTACCCTGCCGGACACCACATAGCGGCGTGGCGGCATCCCGAGGCACAGGCGGACGCCGGCGTTAACTTCCGCCACTACGCCCGGCTCGCGCAAGCAGCCGAGGCCGCGAAGTTCGATCTGATCTTTCTCGCCGACGGCGTGGGAACACGCGGCGACAATGTCGACTTTCTGAGCCGCACGGCGCACAGCTACGTGGCACAGTTCGAGCCGATCACGCTGCTCTCGGCGTTGGCCGCTGTGACCGAGCGCATCGGTCTGGTCGGCACAGCCTCGACGAGCTTCAACGAGCCGTATCACATTGCCCGCAAGTTTGCCTCGCTCGATCACATTAGCGGGGGACGTGCGGGTTGGAATCTGGTCACCTCCTCGAGCGAGCACGAAGCGAAGAACTTCAACCGCGACAAGCATTTCGATCACGCCGAGCGTTATGCCCGTGCCGCTGAGTTTGCGGAAGTCACGGGAGGCCTGTGGGACAGCTGGGAGGACGACGCGTTCGTCCGCAATAAAGCTGAAGGACGTTTCTTCGATCCCACCAAACGGCATGTGCTGGATCACAAGGGACGTTTCTTTCAGGTCAAGGGTCCGTTGAACGTGGCACGTTCTCCGCAGGGGCATCCTGTTGTCGTGCAGGCCGGGTCGTCTGAAGCCGGCCGGGAGCTCGCCGCGAAGACGGCCGAAGTAATCTTCACTGCGCAGCAAACGCTGCAGGACGCGGCGGACTTTTATGCGGACGTGAAGGGACGCATGGCGGCTTACGGCCGTCATCCGGACGATCTTAAGATCATGCCGGGCGTGTTCCCTATCGTGGGGCGCACTGAAAGCGAGGCGAAAGAGAAGTTCGAACAGTTGCAGTCGCTCGTCGATCCGAAGGTCGGACTTGCGCTCGTATCCGGGTTGACGGGTGGGTTCGATCTCTCGGACTATCCACTTGATGGACCGATCCCTGAGCTGCCCGAAACGAATGCAAGCAAGAGCCGTCAGGTGTTGACGATCGAACTGGCTCGCCGCGAGAACCTCACGATCCGCCAGCTCTATTTGCGGGTTGCGGGTGCGCGCGGCCATTGGCAACTCGTCGGCACGCCGGCGCAGATCGTCGATCAACTCGAAGAGCGCTTTGTGAATCACGCCGCTGACGGTTTCAACGTGATGCCGCCGGTGCTGCCGGAGGGTTTGACCGATTTCGTCAAACTGGTATTGCCGGAGTTGCGGCGACGCGGCTTGTTCCGCGAGGACTATGAAGGACGCACGCTGCGCGAGAACCTGGGATTGCGGCGGCCGAAAAGCCGCCATTCTTCTGTACCTCAATCCGGCGCATAACTTTCCACGATTCGTTATTTCCTCCCGGCGCGGCCAGCGCCTACGCTGAGACGATAGACGCATGAGTATGCCGCCGCCACGCGTTGCGTGTCGTGGCCGTTCAGCGAATCGTTTTAACGTGATGAGGATGCGAACATGAGCGATATCGTCATCGATGCACCGGTGTCTGCCGCGACGGTCGAGGCAGAGTTGAACTACCTCGAGTTCACCGGCGAGAAACCCGTGTCGTATCAATACGAACCGCCGCCGGGTGTGCCGAAACGCAGTGGTGTTTATCGGCCGCATCGGGTGAGGATTTCAAATGCGCGCGTGGCGCCGCCGCCGGGCGCGTTGTCGCTCGATCGTAATGGTTTCGAACTGCACCGGCACGCTAGCGCGCTTAGCGATTTCGCCGATCCGGCAAAGATCGAATCTGTCTACTATCGGGAAGCGGAGCAGTTGCTGAAACAGGCCACCGGCGCTCGCCGGGTGGTCGTGTTCGATCACACGCTGCGTGATGGCAATCCTGAGCGTGGCGATGGTGTGAGGGAGCCCGTCAAATACATCCATAACGACCAGACTTTTGTGTCGGGGCCGCGCCGGGTACGCGATCATTTGCCAACAGGTGAAGCGGAGCGCTTGCTGCAGGGCCGTGTGGCGATCGTCAATCTGTGGCGTCCGATCGGAGAAGTTGTGCAATCGTCGCCGCTCGCGCTATGCGATTCGCGCAGTATCACGCTCAACGATCTGGTGGCATCGGACCTGGTCTATCCCGACAAAGTCGGCGAGACGTATGCGTTGGTTTTCAATCCGCGGCACCGTTGGTACTACTTTCCGCAGATGTCGCCCGATGAATTCCTGCTGCTGAAGATTTACGATTCGGCGGGCGACGGCATCGCGCGTCTCACGGCCCATACGGCATTCGACGATCCCACGTCGCCGGCTGATGCGCCGCCGCGCCGGAGCATCGAACTGCGCACGCTGTTGTTCTTTTGAGCGCCGGCGTTGAGCGCGCCGGCATGCCGTGAAATGAAGGGCAGCGGCTAGCGGGACGCGTCTGTTGCAGCATCGCAGAATCTGCAATATCGAAAGCGTGAATTCTTGTTTGTTTGTGACGCAGCGTTTGGTTAGCATGCGGCGTTTGGGTCGTTGCCTCACTGCTTTGCTCGACGCAGTTTTTGTTTTTCGTCGAACGAGGTGGGCGTAACGCTTGCCCGGTGCGTTTTCACAGCTCTCACGCCTTCGACATGTCAAGCCTCCATGCATCCAGCGCCGGCCAGCAGGCCACCGGCGTGACTCGACGGCTGGCCGCCGCGATCACTCAGGCGGCGCCGTCCCGCGACGCCGATGCCATTGCCGCCGCGAGACGCGGCATCCTCGACTTTCTCGCCGCCGCCTTTGCCGGTGCGAGCGATAGCGGTTATCAAAAACTCCTGTCAGTCAGCGCCAACGATTCGCGCGGCGAAGCGTCGGTGATCGGCAGCAGCGCCCGTGTGTCGGCGCAGCAGGCTGCGTTGCTCAACGGTTACGCGGGGCACGCGCTCGACTACGACGACGTGCACAGCAGCGTAAGAGGCCATCCAGCGACGGTTTTGCTGCCCGCGTTGTTCGCGCTGGCGCAAACACGCGGCAGCAGTGCGCTCGATCTGCTCGACGCCTACGTTGTCGGCGTCGAAACGATGGCGCGCCTCGGTCTTGCACTCGGCAGCCGCCACTACGAGCAGGGCTTTCATAACACCGCGACGTTGGGCGCACTCGGCGCGGCAGCCGCTGCGTCTTATCTGCTGAAGCTCGATGCCGGTGCCGTCGAGAACGCGCTGGGTCTTGCCGCCACACAGTCCGCCGGCTTACGTCTGCAGTTCGGCAGCGAAGCGAAACCCTTGCATGCCGGGCTCGCTGCCCGCGCCGGTTTATTCGCCGCGGAACTCGCAGCGGCGGGACTGCAGGGTTCACCGGAAGCACTGGACGGACCGGTCGGCTTTTTTGCCGTATTCAGCGGCGGCGCCGCGCAACCCGAACGCGTGCTCGACGGCTGGGGCGCGCCCTGGCAAATCGCAGTGCCGGGTTTGTACTTCAAGCCGTGGGCGTGCTGCACGGCGACGCACTACGCCGTGCATGCCGCATTGACGTTGCGCGACACACACCGTCTCACGCCGGAAGACATTGCCGAGGTGACGGTGATATTTCCGCCCGGCGGCGACACACCGCTTTCCAGACATTTGCCCTCGACTGGTCTCGAAGCGCGTTTTAGCGTTGCCTACGCAGTCGCGGCCGCGCTGACGGATGGTTCGCCCAGCGTGGCTACATTCGCCGATGTGCCCGTGCGCGACAACCTGATCGCGCTCGCGCAACGCGTGGCAAGCCGTCACGATGAAACGGCCGCGCGTGCGTCGACCGATCCGGTCACGCGTTTCTCGACCGTCGAGATCGCATTGCGCAACGGGACGGTACTGAGCCATAAGACCGATCGCCTCTACAGCGCGACGGATCTGGCCGCAAAATTCGCGGACGCCACCGGGCACGACGAACGTCTCGCGTTCATTCCCGCGCATATCGACACGATGCAGAGCACCGCCGACCTCGCATCCCTTTTCAATGTCTTCGCACAGATCCACGTATGAGCACGAATAGCAGCAGTACCCGCAGGCAGATGCGTCTCGGGCTCTTCATTCAGGGCGCGGGGCACCACGTCGCCGGCTGGCGGCACCCAGACGCGCAGGCGGGCAGCGAGAATCTCGCGCTGATGCAGCGCATCACGCAGACCGCTGAACGCGCCAAATTCGACATGGTCTTTCTCGCCGACGGCCTCACCAGCGGCCCCGATGCGCATCCGTCGATGGCGATGCGGCTCGAGCCACTGTGCCTGCTGTCGGCGCTCGCCATGGGTACGCGCCACATCGGTCTCGCCGCGACGGCGTCGACCACGTATAGCGAGCCGTATCACGTCGCGCGCGCGTTTGCGTCGCTGGATCATCTGAGCAGCGGACGGGCGGCCTGGAACGTCGTGACGACCTCGTACGATCGCACGGCCGCGAATTTCACACGCGGCAATCATCCGGATCACGCGCTGCGCTATGAAATGGCGGGTGAATTCGTCGACGTCGTCAAAGG
Source organism: Paraburkholderia sediminicola (assembly GCF_902859805.1). GTDB lineage: Bacteria > Pseudomonadota > Gammaproteobacteria > Burkholderiales > Burkholderiaceae > Paraburkholderia > Paraburkholderia sediminicola. Next base: position 194,938 of record NZ_CADIKC010000009.1, read on the forward strand.
GCTGTGGGACAGCTGGGATGACGACGCGGTGCTCAAGGACAAGGCGCGCGGCCTTTACTTCGATCCGGCCAAGGTACATACACTGGATCACAAGGGGCAGTTCTTCGCCGTCAAAGGCCCATTGAACGCATCGCGCCCGCCACAGGGACATCCCGTGGTGATTCAGGCCGGTTCGTCCGGACCGGGGCAGGACCTGGCCGCGCGCACGGCGGAAGTGGTGTTCACCGCGCAGCAGACCATCGAAGAAGCGCAGGTTTTCTATCGCGATCTGAAAGGCCGCTTGCCGAAGTTCGGCCGTGAGGGCCAGCAGTTGCACGTGATGCCGGGCGTGTTTCCTGTCATCGGCAGGACGGAGCAGGAAGCGAAAGACAAGTACGCGCAGTTGCAGGAATGGACCGATACATCGGGCGCGCTGTCGCTGTTGTCCGACCGGTTGGGGCACGACGTGTCGAAGTATCCGCTCGATGGTCCGCTGCCGGAGTTGCCGGAATCCGATCAACTGAAGAGTCGCGCCAAACTGCTGACCGATCTCGCACGCCGCGAGAATCTGACCTTGCGCGAGCTGTATTACCTGGTGGCCGGCGCGCGTGGGCACCGCATCGTTTGGGGCACGCCTGTGCAGGTGGCGGATGCGCTCGAAGAGTGGTTCACGGGCGAAGCGGCCGACGGCTTCAACATCATGCCGCCGTATTTCCCCGGCGGTCTCGACGATTTTGTCGAACTTGTCGTGCCGGAATTGCAGCGGCGTGGGTTATTCCGCACCGAATATAGCGGCACTACCTTGCGTGATCACCTTGGTTTGCAGCGGCCTGTGAGCCGCTATGCGGGGCAGTGAGGCATAAGAAGTAAAACGCGAAATGCAAAACGCGGCGTCTGCTCAGCAGGCGCCGCGTTTTTTTCAAACTTGCATTCCGACCCGCGCCGTACTCGCAGGTACAGATCGTTCGAGATCGTCTAGATGGCGAAGTGGCGCAGATCCAGTGCCAGCGGTGCGCGGGGCGGCGCCGCATGAGCAGTCTCCGGCGCGGACGGCGTGTGCGCCAGAAACTCACGCGTACGCGGACTGACCGGCGCGCGGAACAGCGCGTTAGCCGGGCCGTGTTCGACAATCACACCGGCATCGGTGAAATACACCGCATCGCTTACTTCCTCGGCAAAGCGCATCTCGTGCGTAACGAGCACGCAGGTCATGCCGTCCCTCACCAGATCGCGGATCACGGTCAGTACTTCGCCTACGGTCTCCGGGTCCAGCGCCGAGGTCACCTCGTCGAAGAGGATCAGATCCGGCTGCATCGCGAGCGCGCGTGCAATCGCCACGCGCTGTTGCTGACCGCCCGACAGTTCACCCGGATACGCATGGGCCTTGTTCTCGAGGCGGACCTTCTTTAGCAGATCGTAAGCGGTGCGAGTGGCGTCGGCTTTGTCGCGGCCCAGGATGCGCACGGGCGCGACAATCAGATTGTCCAATACGCTGAGATGCGGAAACAGGTTGTATTGCTGGAACACGAAACCGACGCGCTTGCGTAGTTCGATCTCGTCGCGTTCGGAGGCGAGTTGGTCGACACGGGTACCGTCGACTTCGATCTCGCCGTGCTGCGGACGCAATAGCCCGGTAATGCAGCGCAAAATCGTCGATTTGCCTGACCCGGATGGTCCGATGATCGACACGGCCTGGCCGCGGAACACGTCGAGGTCGATGCCCTTGAGCACAGGCGTCGAGCCGAACGACAGATGCACGTCGCGCAACCGGACCAGAGGACGCACGCCCGCAGCGGCTGCGGCTGCGGGAGCGAGCGAGACATCAGCTGAAAGCATAGCGTTTCTCAAGAAGGCGGGTGAAGCGCGCGATTGGGTAGCAGTAAGCGAAGAACAAGCCGAGCACGGTGAAATAGACGAGAACCGTGAAATCCGCGCGCGCAACGGTATTGCTCGCCACCTGCGCGGTGTCCAGCAGATCGTGCACGCCCACCAGCGACGCGAGCGCCGTCGCCATCGTGATGCTGGCGTACAGGTTCATCCACGGCGGCAGCATCCGCTTCACGCATTGCGGCAGGATGATCCAACGGAAAACCTGGCTTCGACTGAACGCAAGCGAACGTGCCGCATCCCACTGCGCATGAGGGATCGACTGGATCGCGCCGCGGAAGATCTCGGCGAAGTTGGCGCTGGCCGGCAGCGCGAGACCGAGCGTGACCTTGAACCAGTCGGGAAACGGCACGACGTGTTGACCGAACGCGATTTCGAATGGGAACACGTAAGTCGAAAAATAGATCAGCACGAGCAAGGGGGCGTTTCGAAACACCTGCACATAGCTGCGGACAATCAGGCGGACGCCCCGTATCGGCGAGAGCAGCAGGGGGCCGAGCGCCAGACCGGCGAGTGTGCCGAGTGCGACGGCAAGCAGGCTGATTTCGATGTTGACCCACAGCGATTTGCCGAGCGCCGGCGCCCACGTCATGAGTGCGGCAAGTGCGGGATAGCTCGGGCCATGCGCGATCTCGTGTTCGGCGAGCGCCAGCAGGGCGGCGACGCCGACCACGCTGGCAAACGCAAAGAGGGAACGATACCGCCCGTCCCGCGCGGGCACGGTGATGGATTCAGTGGCCATAGCCGGGCATCCTCAGACGGACTTCGAGCCAGCGCCCCGCGCGATTGATCGCAAAGGTCAGTGCACCGAAGAACAGCAGGATCAGGATCATCAGCTCGAGCACGTTGTCGCGCTGCGTCCAGATCATGATCGATGCATACGTGATGTCGCCCACGGCGATTGCGGAGGCAACGGTGGTCATCTTCACCAGGTCGACCATGTTGTTGACTAGCGCCGGGAGCGCATAGCGCAGCGCGAGTGGCAACTGTACGCTCCAAAGGCGCTGGCGGCGGCTGAAACCGAGCGACTGGGCCGCTTCGAGCGTGGTGCGCGGCACCGCTTCGATGCCGGCGCGCAGGGCTTCGGCATGAAACGCGCCCTTGTGCAGGGAAATGACGATCGCGCTCCAGATGAACGGCGTCAGCGGATTGCCGCCGAGATTGCGCAACGCCTCGCTGAGCAACATGTTGATCACCAGAAAGGCGCAGAAGAGCTGCACGAGCGTCGGCGTATTGCGCGTGATCTCAACGAACACGCGAGCGGGGCGCGCGAGCGCCGGACGCTGCGAAGTGAGCAACGCCGCCAACGCCACACCGGCGCCCAGACTGCCGAGCGCCGTGACGAGCGAGAGTTCCAGCGTGACCAGCATGCCGTGCAGGAACGATGCGAGTTCATCAGGCGCGAGCACGAAACTGTAGTTCAGCCCGATCCTGCTGATCGCATCGACCACGCTAGTGGCGGCGTGCGAGAGCCCTTGTGTCGACCCGCTCATGCACCTTGCGCCTTGTACTTCGCATGCAAATCGAGCACGGCCTGCGAGGGCTGCATGCCGTTTTTGTGCTCGACGTCGATCAACCAGCCGCTGCGATGCCAGTCCTGCACGATTTTCTCGAGCGCGCTTTGTGTATCCGTTTCACCTTTGCGAACCCAGATCACAGACGGCGACGGAATCAGCTCGTTCGATACGGGAATCGTATAGTCTTTCCAGTCCGGATTGCGCGCGACGAGCAGGCGCAGCGTGGGGGCAACGTGAACCGCGGCGACGCAGTTATTGCCGCGCAGTGCGAGCAACGACTCCGGCTGGCCGCGAAATGCCTTCACCTGTGCGCCATATTCTTCGGCGAGCGGCTTCGTATAGTTGCTGCCTTGCGAGACGCAGACGGGCTTGCCGCGCACGTCGTTCCAGGTCTTGATGCCGCTGTCCTTGCGGGTAATCAGCGCACCGCCGATTTCTTCAAACGGCGTGGGCGGGTAGGAGAACAGTTCTGCGCGCTCCTTGGTGACTTCCATGTTGGCGATCAGCGCATCGACCTTGCCTTGCTGCAGGAACTGCACGCGATTCGACGGCTGGACCGGCGTCAACTCCACGTCGACGCCGAGGCGTTTCGCGACGTCGTTCGCGAGATCGATATTGAAGCCGAGCGGTTTCTGTGTGGCCGGGTCCAGCGAGCCGAACGGTGGCCCGGACAGGATCACGCCGATGACGATCTTGTGCCGCTGATGAATCCGATCGAGTGTCGTATCGGCGTGGGCGGCACTGGCGCCCAATGCTGCGAAAAGCGTCACGGCGCGTAATGTGCGGAATGCGGCGCGCTGGAGGGTGGGGCGGGTCGGTCGGCTGAACATGAAAGAGTAGGCGGAAGTCAGGTTGGATCCTGATATCGCTCCGGCCGATCGGCGTGACTTCGTTGCTATGAAGCCACCAGGGCTCGCCGGAGGAGAAATACAGGACGCGATTCGGGACTGCCTATTCTCGGCATGTGTGACGCCGGAAAGAACCAAGGATTTTTCATACCGTTATCTGATTCGCGCATTTATGCAGACGCGAACGTCGTTGAAACGGAAAAATTGATGTCGCGACAGAATCGATCGGCTATGCACAGGATATGTGTGCCGCGCTATATCCGGCTGACGCGTTTGCTGTCCGTTGCGGCACGCCGGCATGCTGTGAAAAGCATGCCGGCGTGCTTGTGCGGCTAGCGCGTTGATGCTGTTCTGAATCAGAAATCCAGTCCCGGCCCACCTGCGCCCGGACCGCCCGGCTGGCCGGCTGCCGGCGCATCCTTCGGCGCTTCATGCACGGTGGCGTCGGTGGTCAACAGCAGACCCGCAACCGAGGCCGCGTTCTGCAGCGCCGTACGCGTGACCTTGGTCGGATCGAGCACGCCCGATTCCACGAGGTCGCCGTACTGGCCGGTCTGTGCGTTGTAGCCGAAGTTGCCCGCACCCTCGGCCACTTTCGCGACCACTACGCTGGCTTCTTCACCGGCGTTCGTCACGATCTGGCGCAGCGGTTCTTCGAGTGCACGCAGCACGATCTTGATGCCGGCGTCCTGATCGGCGTTCACGCCTCTGAGTCCGCTGATGGCCTGCTTCACACGGATCAACGCAACGCCGCCGCCTGGCACGATGCCTTCTTCGACCGCAGCGCGCGTTGCATGCAGCGCGTCGTCGACACGGTCTTTCTTCTCCTTGACTTCGATCTCAGTGGCGCCGCCCACCTTGATGACCGCCACACCGCCGGCCAGCTTCGCCACGCGTTCCTGCAGTTTTTCGCGGTCGTAGTCGGAGCTTGCTTCCTCGATTTGCGTACGGATCTGCTTCACACGCGCTTCGATGTTCTTGCTGTCGCCGGCGCCGTCGATGACCGTGGTGTTTTCCTTGCCCACCTCGATGCGCTTGGCTTGGCCCAGTTCAGCCAGCGTCGCCTTTTCGAGCGTCAGCCCGGTTTCTTCGGCGATCACCTGGCCGCCCGTCAGAATCGCGATGTCTTCGAGGAGAGCCTTGCGGCGGTCGCCGAATCCCGGCGCCTTGACCGCGACGGTCTTCAGAATGCCGCGGATGTTGTTGACCACGAGCGTAGCCAGCGCTTCGCCTTCCACGTCTTCCGCGATGATCAGGAGCGGGCGGCCGGCTTTGGCGACCTGCTCCAGAATCGGCAGCAGATCGCGGATATTCGATACCTTCTTGTCGTGCAGCAGCACGAACGGGTTATCGAGCACGGCAACCTGTTTGTCCTGATCGTTGATGAAATAGGGCGACAGGTAGCCACGATCGAATTGCAGACCTTCCACCACGTCGAGTTCATCGTCGAGCGACTTGCCGTCTTCCACGGTAATGACGCCTTCCTTGCCGACCCGGTCGATCGCTTCGGCGATACGCTGGCCGATCGACTCTTCGCCGTTGGCCGAGATCGTAGCGACCTGGGCGATTTCCTTGCTGGTCGTGGTCGGCTTGCTGATCTTCTTCAGCTCGTCGATCGCAGCGATCACGGCTTTGTCGATGCCGCGCTTCAGGTCCAACGGGTTGAGGCCCGCCGCGACGTATTTCTGACCTTCACGCACGATGGCTTGCGCAAGCACGGTTGCAGTGGTGGTGCCGTCGCCGGCGGCGTCGCTGGTGCGCGAGGCGACTTCCTTCACGAGTTGCGCGCCGATGTTCTGCACGCGGTCCGGCAATTCGATTTCCTTGGCGACCGAGACGCCGTCTTTCGTCACCACCGGCGAGCCGAAGGTGCGCTCCAGCACGACATTGCGGCCCTTCGGGCCGAGCGTGACCTTGACCGCGTTGGCCAGAATGTTGACGCCTTCCACGAGTTTCGAGCGGGCGACGTCGCTAAAAATGATTTCTTTTGCTGCCATGGTTTGATGCTCCGTTCGTTATTGCGTGACGACTGCGACGACATCTTCTTCGCGCAGCACGAGCAGTTCGTTGCCGTCGACTTTGACCGACTGGCCGGCGTACTTGCCGAACAGCACGCGCTCGCCGACTTTCAGGTCGGGCTCGATGCGTTTGCCGTCGCTATCGCGCTTGCCCGGTCCAATGGCGATCACTTCGCCCTGGTCCGGCTTTTCCGCGGCGCTTTCGGGAATGACGATGCCTGAAGCAGTTTTGGTTTCCTGGTCGAGACGCTTGACGATCAAGCGGTCATGCAAGGGACGTAGGCTCATGGTTCGACTTCCGCGATTGAAATTTGGCACTCGTCGTTGGTGAGTGCTGACCGGAATCGAGTATAGAAAGATGCCGTGCGACGCTCCAATAACGGATTCATCGATCCTTATCGGCGAATGGCATTTCAGAAACACGCATATCCATAGCTTGATTCGCTGGTTTTGCAAGGTGGGCGGCGTCCCTATACTGATCCGTCGAATCGGCACGTCTCATCGGGATGCCGATACACGCTCCCAGGACAATCAGCCGGATCAAGCCTGATCCGCGCGCTTATACACAAGGAATGACGGCATGCAGGTCTCTCAGGAAAGCGCAGCACGTGCGCGGCTTCAGGCAGCGCTCAGCGCATTGCCGGCGCTCGCAAAAGCGATCGGCGAAGATGCCGCGCAACGCGAGGTGCGGCGCGAGTTGCCGTTCGATCGCTTCGCGTTGTTTCGCGAATCGGGGTTCGGCGTGCTCCGTTTTCCGGTTGAATGGGGCGGCCTCGGCGGCTCGCTGGAAGACCTATTCCATGTGATCGCGACGCTGGCTGCAGAGGAGTCGAATGTCGCGCACGCATTGCGGATTCACTTCGATTTGACCGAGCAGTTGGTGCTGTCGCCGCGCTCTGCCTTCAACGACACGCAGATTGAGCGTGTACGGGAAGGGGCGATCTTCGGCGGTGCGTCGACGGAGCTCGGCACATCCAGGCCCGGTGAAATCGTCACCAGGCTGGTGCGCGACGGTGAGCACTTTCGCGTAACGGGCAAAAAGTATTACTCGACCGGCACGGCGTTCTCCGACTACGCGCGTATCAATGTGCAGGACGAGAACGACGAGAAAGTGTCGATTGTCATCCCGGTCTCGCGTGAGGGCCTGAAGGTGCTCGACGATTGGGACGGGATGGGTCAACGCATGACGGCGAGCGGCAGTCTCGTGCTCGACAACGTGCAGGTATTTGCCCACGAAATCGCAACACGGGGTTATACGAGTCTCGCGGGCCGACATGGCAGCGCAGTGCGGCAATTGCATCTGGTAACGGTTGCGGCAGGTATCGTGCGCAACATTCTCGCGGACGCGCGGCGCTACGTGACGCAATACGGGCGTCCCGTGCTGCACAGCCCGGCACCCTCGGCACGTGAGGACGGTTTCGTGCAACAGGTGGTGGGGGATCTTGCGGCGCACAGCCTGTCGATCGATGCACTGGTCGCACAGAACGCACGCACCCTGGATCGCTCGGCAAATGCAATCCGCAGCGGTGCGGCCAATGCGGAAGAACTCGTGCTGGAAGGGTCCTTGGCTACCGCCAAAACGCAACTGGTGGTCAGCAAGCTGGCGCTTTACGCGGGCGAGCGTCTGTTTGAAATCGGCGGGGCATCGGCTACTGGACGAGCGCATAATTTCGACCGTCATTGGCGCAATCTGCGCACGATCTTCAGCCACAATCCGTTGCTGCATAAAGCGCGCGTGATCGGCGATTACGAGTTGAACGGCGTGACCACGCATCTGACTGAAGGGCGGGTTTTCTGAAGCGCCGGGAAGACGCCGCGATCTATTTACCCATCATCCAAACATTGAATGCCATGAGCCGAGATCTGCTATTGCTGTTGGAACCGAGCTTCACCGATCCGAATCACCCCGGTGAGCGTTTTATCTGCCCGGATGGCGCGCCTATCGAAGGATTGCTCGCGAGCGACCCGGCGCTCAACGCACGCCTGGATATTCGCCGCCTGCCATTTCCGCGTCCGCGAGCGGCGGTCGTGGAGGCGCTCGATGCTGAGCACCAGAGCCTGCCGGTGTTGATTTTCGGCGACGAACAGGCTGCGCCGGCTGATGCCCAGACGCTGGGCGAGAAGCGCTTTGTGACGGATACACGCCGGATCCTCGACCTGCTTGCTCAGCGTCACGGGTTCCCCAAGGTGCATTGACTTAGTGACTGCATTGAGGCTGCCCATTGATCCTGAGCCGGCCTCGTCACACGGGTCAGAAACAACGGGCACCCGATCCTCATCGGGTGCCACCTGCATCAGAACTGATGCTTGATACCTGCCGAGACAGCCACCTGTTTGTCGGTGGCGGACGGCGTGAGATAGCCGATCGCAGCCACCGCGCTCCGGCCCAGCGAGTCCGTACCGCTGGCGTGCTGATAGGCGCCGGTCAGGTACAGATCGGTCGCTTTCGATAGCGAGTACGCACTCGTGAGATTCAACTGCTCGTATTTCGCCCCACCCTTGCTGCCGACGCTTCCTCCTTCCGTATAGTCGAACGATGTGCCGAAGCGCAGGAACGGCGTGGCCTGATAGCGCAAGCTTGCGCTAACGGTACTGAGCGATGTCGAGCCGCTGTAGTTGAGCGAATTGAGCGACGCGTTCGAGCCTAATCCGCGGAACTGCGTATTCGAGTAGGCTGCGCCGAAGATCGCACCGCCGCTCGTATAGGTTGCCGCAACCGAAACGGTCTGCTGCGTGTGTGCCGATGCGAAGCCGGCGATCGCCGGATTGGACTCGGGAGCGGTGGCCGAGCCGGCGGAACCCAGGTTGTTGCCTGTGGCGCTCGCATTGGCGTTGGTACCGTAGAGAGAGGTATTCGGATTGCGTGCATTGACGATCGACGCAGCGAACGCGAATGCGCCGCCGGTGTAGCTGGCGCCTGTGGACCATAGCTGGTTCTGCGTGACATTGCCGGCTATGCCGCCGACGCTGTACAGCGCACCGAAACGGAACCCGTTGAAAGAATCCGACTGGTACTTGATCGAATTGTTGATGCGGTGTGTGAAGTTCAGATTGTCATAGTCGGCCGGATGGATCGAAAGGTTGCCGCCAAACCAGACGTAGAGCAATGGCGATACAAAATCCACTGACGTATCGCCCTGACGTCCCAGCGTGAACGTCCCGTAGCGGTCGGCGCTGACACCCACCCACGCCTGGCGGCCAAACTCGGTGCCCCCTTGTCCCAGTGCGCCGTTATTCACACTGAGCCCGCTCTCAAGCTGGAACACAGCCTTCAATCCACCACCCAGATCTTCCACGCCCTTCAGGCCCCAGCGGCTCGACGACAGGCCTGATGAGCCACTGTCGAATTGCGACACCTGACTGCCGCCCTTAGGTTTGCCGGAAGCGGACGTTGCAGCGGTTTGTGTGTTGTTCGTATACGTAAGGTTGCCCGTAACGATCCCATACAGCGTGACGCTGCTTTGGGCACTTGCTGTGCCAGCCATTAAAGACGAAACGCCAAATGCGAAAAGCAGTTTTTTCATAATTGTTGGAATCAATATTGAGGGAGCGCGAGAGGAGTGGCGCGTCGAGGATCGCGGTGAAGCGAGCATTCACGATAAGCAAAACGAACTTATTGAACAAACAAGAAAATTCGATATGGATATCGGTTGTTTCCCTCGAAAATGCGCTTAAACGGCGTTCTTTAAGCAATAACGCCAACCGTCGGCATTAGATATGCAATCCTGAATTGATTCGTTCTTTTGTCGGGTGGCGGTTGATATCTTGCGACGCATCCGATAGACATTGCAGAGCGCTGCCGGCGGCATGGTGCTTGCATTCGAAGGGAGTACGCATGAGTCATTACAGGGGATTTCATTCCGGACGTCGCCACACTTTGCTTGGACTTGCGGGCAGTGCGGCGGGTATCGCACTCGGCCCGTTCACATCGTTGGCGCAGGCGGCGGTTCAGGGCGGCACTGTGTCGCCTCGACACGGCGGCCGGTTGACGGTGCTGGTGAATCCTGAGCCCAATGCACTGGTCAACTTCGCAACCACGGCGGGCGCGGAACAGAGGATCAGCCCCAAGGTGACTGAAGGTTTGCTGGCCTATGACTTCAACGTGCAGCCGCGCGCGCAGCTTGCAACCGCGTGGTCGATCAGCCCCGACGGTTTGCAGTACACGTTCAAGCTACGAGAGGGCGTGCGCTGGCACGACGGCCAGCCGTTCACGTCGAAGGACGTGGCGGTGTCGATCGGGCTGCTGAAGCAGTATCACTCGCGTGGGCGATCGACCTTTGCCAACGTGCTGGAAGTAGAAGCGCCGGACCCGCACACGGCGTTGCTGAAGCTATCGAAGCCTGCACCGTATCTGATCTACGCGCTTGCCGCGTCGGAATCGCCAATCGTGCCCGCGCACATTTACGGCAGCGGCAATCCGCTGGAGAATCCCCATAACATCGACCCGATCGGAACGGGACCCTATCGGTTCAAGCGTTGGGAGCGGGGCAGTCATGTGGTGTTCGTGCGCAATCCTGACTACTGGGACGCACCGAAACCGTATATCGATGAACTGATCGTGCGTTTCATCAACGATCCCGCAGCGCGCGCCGTCGCGCTCGAAACCGGCGAGCTGGATCTGGCCGGTGAGAATCCTGTGCCGCTGCTCGACATCCAGCGCTTGCAGGCACTGCCTCATCTTGCACTGGAAACGCGTGGATATAGCTACAACGCTGCGCAGACACAGTTGCAGTTCAATCTCGACAACCGCTATCTGGCGAAGCAGAAGGTTCGCGAGGCGATTGCGCACAGCATCGACCGGCAGACAATCCTGAAGTCGGTCTGGTACGGCTACGGGATCGTTGCGCCTTCACCGATCAGCCCGCTGTTGACCCAGTTCTACGATCCGAGCGTGCCGACCTTACCGTACGATCTCGCCAAAGCGGAGCAATTGCTCGATGAGGCGGGTTTGCCGCGGCAGTCCAACGGTTTCCGCTTTCCGCTGACGATCGACTTCAACCCCTACGATTCGACTTTCGCGCGCCTTGCCGAATATTTACGGCAGACGTTGCGGCGCGTCGGGATCGAATCGACCGTGCGCTCGCAGGATTTCGCCGCCTATGTGAAGCGGATCTACACCGATCGAGATTTCGATCTGGACGCCAACTTTCTCGGCAATACCTTCGATCCGACCGTGGGCGTGCAGCGCCTTTACTGGTCGCGTAACTTCAAGAAAGGGGTGGCGTTCTCCAATGCGTCGCACTACGACAACCCCGAGGTCGACCGCCTGCTCGAAGCAGCCGCGGTGGAGAACGATCCGCGCACGCGGGTCGACTACTTCAAAAAATTCCAGCAGGTGGTGGCGCGCGATTTGCCGATCGTCGATCTGATCACGCTTAAGCAAGTGACTCTCTACAACAAACGTGTGCATAACCATACGGTGACGGCGGACGGTCTCGGTGGAAATCTGGCCGATGTGTTTCTCGCATGATCTAACGATCCGAAAGAATGCATCAGGGTGTATCGCCTTTCCTTCGCACCGTGCTTTGCATATGCCTAACGATTGGTTCGTTTGCTGCCGGAGCGGCTTTATCGTGAGCGCTGCGGCAGCAGCATTGCCGAAAAAAAATGACGACATTTCACGCGGCCGTAATTGGCCGAATATCGGCAAAAGGATCGGGATCACATGGCAGGGTTGAATCGACGCGATTTTCTGATTTCATCGGGCGCAGCGCTCGCGGCCGCCGGTATGCCGGCATTGGCGTTCGCACAGGGCGAGGCCGCCGCACCGAAGCGGGGCGGTACGCTCAACATGCTGATCAATCCGGAGCCGCCGGTGCTCGTGTCGATCTTTCAGACCACGGGTCCCGCGCTCGTTGCAAGTTCCAAGGTGCTCGAAGGCCTGCTCGCTTACGAGTTCGATTTGCAACCCAGGCCGCAGTTGGCCACGGCATGGACCGTCAGCCCGGATGGCTTGAAGTACACGTTCACACTGCGGCAGAACGTCAAATGGCATGACGGGCAGCCGTTCACCTCAGCCGATGTCGCTTTCTCGATCGATTTGCTCAAGGCGGTGCATCCGCGTGGCAGGAGTACTTTTGCCAATGTGACGCGTGTGGCCACGCCGGACGCGCGTACGGCGGTGATCGAATTGGCGAAGCCGGCGCCGTATCTGTTGAAGGCGTTGTCTGCGGGCGAATCGCCGATCGTTCCCAGGCATCTTTATGCATCGGGCGATCCGCTGTCCAATCCGCACAACAATGCGCCGATCGGCACCGGGCCGTTCCGCTTCAAGTCGTGGACGCGCGGTGCGAATATCGTCTACGAACGCAATCCGGACTATTGGGACGCTGGCAAACCGTATATCGACGGTCTTGTGTTCAAGGTCATTCCCGACGCTGCCGCCCGTTCCGCCGCTTTCGAAACAGGCGCGCTCGATCTGGGCGGCGAGAATCCGGTGCCGCTCACCGATCTGCCGCGGCTCACGCAATTGCCGCAACTGGCCGTCGAAACGCGCGGCTATCGCTTTCTGGAACCGCTCGCCGAGATCGATTTCAATCTCGATCACCCGATTCTCAAAGACCTCCGTGTGCGCCAGGCGATCGCTCACGCCATCAATCCGCAGGTCGTTCAACGCACGGTGGCATACGGCTATGCCGATCTGTCACCCACGCCGATCACGCCGGGGTCTCCGTATCACGATCCCAAACTCACGCCGTATGCATTCGATATCGGCAACGCGGAGAAGCTGCTCGATGCAGCGGGTTATCCGCGCAAGGACGGCGGCGTGCGCTTTGGTTTGACGCACGATTTTCTGCCCTATGGCGACATGTATCGCCGCCAGGCGGATTACGTGAAGTCGGCGCTGGCGAAGGTCGGCATCGTCGTCACGGTGCGCTCGCAGGATTTGCCGGCGTTCCTGAAGCGTGTGTATGCGGATCGTCAGTTCGATTTCACCAGTATCGGCGTCAACACGCTGTTTGATCCGAGCGTGGGGGTGCAGCGCCTCTACTGGTCGAAGAATATCCGTCCCGGTGTGCCGTTTTCGAACGCGCCGCATTACAGCAATCCGGAAGTCGACCGGCTGCTGGAGAGTGCGTCGATCGAAACCGACGAAAGCAAACGCGTCGTGCTGTACCAGCAGTTCCAGCAGATTGTCTATCGCGATCTGCCGATTCTCAACCTGGTCGCACCACGCATGGTCACGCTCGCGAACCGTCGCGTTCACAACCATACGGTTTCCGCGCAGGGCCTGGAAGGCAATCTCGCGGATGTCTATCTGAGCGCGTGACAGGAGAGACACGATGAGTCGACGTTTGCGTTTCGCAGCAATTGCACGGCGCACCGCGTGGCAGGCGCTGCCGACGGTGATCGGCATCGTGATCCTGAACTTCTTCCTGCTGAAGCTGATGCCGGGCGACGCCGCCGATGTGCTGGCCGGCGAATCCGGCTCTGCGACGCTGGAGACGATGCAGGTGTTGCGCGCGAAGTTCGGGCTCGATCAGCCGGTGTTGCATCAGTTGTGGTCGTATCTCGCGCACCTCTCGCATTTCAGTTTGGGCTATTCGCCGCGTTACGACATGCCGGTGATGCAACTGATCCTGTCGCGCCTGCCGAATACGCTGCTGCTGATGGGTGTCGCGCTGTCGTTCGCGATCGTGACGGGCGTGGTGCTCGGCGTGGTGATGGCACATTGGGCCGGCAAGTGGCCTGACCGTGTGCTGTCCGTGCTGGCCTTGCTGTTCTACTCGACACCGGGTTTCTGGATCGGCCTGCTGGCGATCGTGTTGTTCTCTGTGCACCTGGGCTGGCTGCCGAGCGGAGGCAATATCACGCTCGGTGTGCAACTGCACGGCTTCGCCTATTTTGCCGATGCAGCCAGACATGTACTCCTGCCGGCTGCCACGCTGGCGACATTCTTCGTCGCGATCTATGCGCGGCTCACGCGGGCCGCGATGCTCGAGGTGCAACGCCAGGACTTCGTGCGCACCGCCGAGGCCAAGGGTTTGCATCCATGGCGCGTGACGGTGCGGCATGTGTTGCGCAACGCCCTGATGCCGCTCACGACGATCATCGGGATTCATTTCGGCACGTTGCTGGGTGGCGCCGCTGTGACGGAGACGGTGTTCAGCTGGCCGGGTCTTGGGCGTCTCGCGCTCGATGCTGTGATGGCACGTGATTTCAGCGTGCTGCTCGGCGTTCTGCTGCTGTCGTCGTTGCTGGTGATCGTCGCCAATGTGCTGGTCGACCTGCTGCAGGCGTGGCTCGATCCGCGCGTGGCGTGACATGGCACGACGGTTTCGACACTCATGCTGATCTTTAGAGGGATGAAATGGCTTCCGACTCTTCCAATCTGATTGCCACGCCGCCCGAACCCACGACGTCGCCGTGGCGGCGTCAATTGGCCGGCACGCTGTTCGGCCAGCGACGTGCCGGCGCTTCGGCTGCATCGGGATCGCGCGGCGCGGGTCGAGGTGTATGGCGTGCGCTGGCGCGCAACCCGTCGGCACTTGCCGGGCTTCTATTGCTCGCGGCTTTTATCGCACTGGCACTTGGCGCGGGGCACCTGTTTCCGGGCGATCCGCTCGACATGGTGGCGGCGCCCTTCGAATGGCCGGGCGTTGACCCGCAATACCGGCTCGGCACCGATTCGCTGGGACGCGATGTGGCTGCAGGCATCGCGCACGGCACGCGCGTGTCGTTGCTGATCGGCGCGGCGTCGGCGGGAATTGGGCTCGTGATCGGCACGCTGGTCGGCGCGATAGGGGGCTTCTTCGGGGGCGTGATCGACGATCTGCTGGTGCGCGTGACCGAACTCTTCCAGACGGTGCCGTCGTTTCTGCTGGTAATCGTGATTGTCGCGATCGGCCGGCCGAGCGTGACGATCATCGCGCTGGCGATCGGCATTGCCTCGTGGCCCACCGTCGCGCGGATCGTGCGCGCCGAATTTCGCACGCTGCGCCAGTCGGACTTCGTGCTCGCCGCGCGCAGCCAGGGTTTCAGCAACGCACGCATCATCTTCGGCGAGATTTTGCCGAACGCATTGCCGCCGGTGATCGTGACCGCATCGGTGATGGTGGCGAGCGCCATTCTGATCGAGTCGTCGCTGTCGTTTCTCGGCATGGGCGATCCGAACGTGGTGAGCTGGGGCGGCATGATCGGCGCAGGCCGCGATTCGCTGCGCACGGCGTGGTATCTGACCGCCGTTCCCGGCGCGGCGATCGTGCTGGCGGTGCTTGCGCTGAACCTGCTCGGCGACGGCCTGAACGACGCGCTCAACCCGCGCCTGCGCGAACGGGTCTGACAACGCAGCCGACAACGTACAGAGGATGCATCGTGGCAAATCTGCTTGAAGTACGCGACTTGCGCGTCAGTTTCGGCGCGCATGAAGCCGTGCGCGGCCTGAGTTTCGATATTGCGCAAGGCGAGACCCTTGCGCTGGTCGGCGAATCGGGTTGCGGAAAGTCGGCGACAGCGCTTTCGTTGATGCGCCTCGTGTCCGCGCCGGGACGCGTGACAGGGAGCCTGCGTTTCGACGGTCGCGAACTCATCGATTTGCCGCCGCGTGAGATCCGGGAAATTCGCGGCCGGCAGATTTCGATGATCTTCCAGGAGCCGATGACGTCGCTCAATCCCGTGCTCCCAATCGGTGCGCAGATCGTCGAGACGTTGCGGCAGCATGAACGTCTGTCCAAAGCCGCGGCAGGCAAGCGTGCAATCGAATTGCTGGACCTGGTACAGATTCCCGATCCGCAGCGGCGCGTGTTCGACTACCCGCATGAGCTTTCCGGCGGCCAGCGGCAGCGAGTGATGATCGCGATGGCGGTGGCCTGCCGGCCGCGTCTGTTGATCGCCGATGAGCCGACCACAGCGCTCGACGTCACGATTCAGGCTCATATTCTCGACTTGCTCGACGGGTTGCGGCGCGAGTTGTCGATGTCCTTGCTGCTGATCACTCACGACCTCGGCATCGTCGCCAAGCACGCGGATCGTGTGGCGGTCATGCTCGCGGGCGAAAAAGTGGAAGAAGCACCGGTTGCGCGACTCTTCACGCAACCACAGCATCCGTACACACGTGGTCTGCTTGGCGCTTCATTGAATCTTGCGGACGATCTGCATTATCGCGGCTGGAAGCTCCCAGAAATTCGCCACGGCATTGGCGAAGACGGCAAGCCGACGTTCGCCGTGGTGCCGCGTTCCGCACGTAGCGGGCAATATGTTGCGGATGCGAATCCCGCACAGCGTGTTGCGGCGCTCAACAACGTCCCTTTGCTCGAGTTGCAGGACGTACGGATCGACTATCTGCAGCGTCATGGCAAAACCGTCCTGCGTGCCGTTGACGGCGTCACGCTGCAGATTGCGCGCGGCGAGACGGTCGGCCTTGTCGGCGAATCCGGTTGCGGGAAATCGACGCTGTCCAAAGCGATCCTGCGACTCGTGCCGACAACAAGCGGCGAAATCCGTTTGCGCGGCATCGATCTCGTGCCGCTGGGCGAGCGCGAGCTGCGGCCGCTACGGCGTCATGTGCAGATGGTGTTCCAGGACCCGTATGCGTCGCTCAATCCACGCCGCACGGTGGCGGAGATTCTCGATACGGTGCTGGTGGTGAACGGCGTCGGCAACGCGCAGCAGCGCCGCTCGCGCATCGCGACTATGCTCGATCGGGTGGGACTGCCGAGCTCGGCGCTCGGCCGCTTTCCCCACGAGTTTTCGGGCGGGCAGCGGCAACGCATCGGGATTGCGCGGGCGCTGGTGCTGGAGCCGGATCTGCTGATCTGCGATGAGCCCGTGTCCGCGCTCGACGTGTCGATTCAGGCTCAGATTCTCAATCTGCTGGTCGATCTGAAGCGCGATCTGGGGCTCGCGTATCTGTTTATCTCTCACGACCTCTCGGTGGTGCGTTATATCGCCGATCGCGTGCATGTGATGCAGGGCGGACGGATTGTCGAAAGCGGGCATCATCGCGACATCTGGCGCTCGCCGCAGCACCCGTACACGCGCAAGCTGCTCGACGCGATTCCGGGTAAGACCTTCGACGCGCAGGCCGCGTAGTCCACAGAGCGCGCGCAACGCCGCTCAGGCGGTATCAGGCGAGGGCGGTTGATGCCCCTCTCGCCATTCCTCTTTCACTCTTTGCCGAAGTACGCGGGCAGGCGAAAGCCGTCATAGAAACGGTTGCTGCGAATCGCACGCTGGAAATCAGGTGACTGATACGCCTCGACGATGTCCTGCGTCGAACGTGCATTGCGGTTGGACGCCTTGACAACGACCTGGTTGATGTACGGCGGCGTCATCTCTTCGAGCGCCAAAGCGTCGGTCAGTTTGTGGCCGCTGAAGATCGCGAAATTGCCCTGAATGGCGGCGTAGTCGACATCGTCGAGTGCGCGCGGCGCCTGGCCCGATTCGAGCGGAACGATCTTGATGCCGGCCGGGTTGGCGATCACGTCTCTCTCGGTCACGTCGACGGGATTCGGGTTCGGCTTGATCCTGATCCAGCCGATGCGCTGAAGAATCTTCAGCGCGCGTTCCAGATTTACCGGATCGTTCGGCACCGCGACGCGCGCGCCGGGTTTCACCTCCGCAAGGGAATGATGCTTGTTCGAGTAGAGCCCCATCGGCGGAGTCGGAACCTGCACGACGCCGACCAGATCGGTGCCGTTGCGGTCGTTATAGGACTTCAGATAGACCTCGTGCTGCATCACATCGGCGGCGATCTCACCGCGATACACCGCCTGATTCGCTTCCAGGCCGGTGCTGAACTCGACGTATTTGATGGCGTAGCCTTTCTTGCGCAGTTGCGGTTCGACGCCTGTCTTGAACTCGTCAGCGTAAGGGCCGGGTACGAAACCGACACGCAGTTCCTGGGCGGTGCCGCCGCTATCGGTGGCGTGGGCGGGGAGCGTGGTTAACGTGGCGGCGGAAAGAAACGCCAGCGAGGTCTGCAGAAAATTGCGCCGGTCGAATGTCATGGCTATCCCTGTTGAACGGCCGCTTGCGTATCCCCGGAAGCACCATGCCGCGCAATTCGCCCAAAGAACGGATGCCCCGGATCGTTGAAACCCGGTGTCGACGGATGGCCACTCGTGACGAGCGAGTCGACGAATGCCTCGTCTTCAGACGTCAGGTGGTAGCGCAGCGCCGGCAGATAGTCCTGCCATTGCGCTTCGGTACGTGGGCCGCCGATCGTCGAGCTGATGTAGCGGCTATTGAGCACCCAGGCGAGCGCGAACTGCCCCGCGGAAAGCCCTCGCGCTTGCGCATGCTCGCGTACGCGCCGCGCCAGTTCGAGCGATTCCGGACGCCATTCGGTCTGCTGCAGGCGCCGGTCGCTGCGGCCCGCGCGCGTGTCGGAAGCGGGTGTCGCGCCCGGCTCGTACTTGCCGGTCAGCACGCCGCGCGCCAGCGGACTATACGAAATCACGCCGAGCCCGTAGCGGTGCGCAGCCGTTAGCTGCTCTGCTTCGGCCTGGCGATTGGCAATGTTGTAGAGCGGCTGGCTCGCCACGGGCGCATCGAGTCCGAGCGCCTGCGCGGTATGGCTGAACTCGGCAATCTTCCACGCGCGATGATTCGACAACCCGTAGTAGCGTAGTTTGCCTGCCTGGATCAGATCGCTGAGCGCGCGCACGGTCTCTTCGACCGGGGTCTCGTGATCTTCGCGATGAATGTAGAGAAGATCGATGTAGTCGGTATTCAGGCGTTTCAGGCTCGCGTCGACGGCCCGCACGATATGTTTGCGCGATGCGCCGCGTGCGTTGACGTCGTTGCTGTCGAGCGGATTGGCGAACTTGGTGGCGAGCACCCAGCGCTCGCGCTGCGCGGCGATGCTGCGGCCGACCACGCGCTCGGATTCGCCTTTGCCATAGACGTCCGCGGTGTCGATCGAATTAACGCCTTGTTCGAGAGCCTGATCGATGATGCGAGCCGAGGTCGCTTCATCGGTTGGGCCGCCGAACATCATCGTGCCGAGCGTGAGCGTCGAGACCTTGATGCCGCTGCGGCCGAGTTGTCTGTATTCCATGTGAGTCGGGTTCCGTAAGAATTTGAATCGAAAGAGGTTTAGCGTTGCAGCCACACGTCGGCGAAGCTGGACGAGAGACCGTCAGGCGAGGTCGTATGGTTGTGCACGACGCGCGAATAGAGCGTCAGGTACTGCGGCGCCACGAGGTTGATGTCAGGCAGGTCGCGTTCGAGAATGCGCTGGATCTGCGAGAACAACTGCTTGCGTTTGGCTTCGTCGGTTTCTTCCGCCACCTGCGCGAACAACCGATCGATCTCCGGATTGCTGTAATGCGAGCCGTTGGTAAAGGGCACGCCGCGCCGGAAGTTATTGGTCGTGTATAGACGTGCCACGCCGACCACCGGATCGAACAGATTGCTCATTCCGTTGATGCTGAAATCGAAATCGCGGTCGGTGTAGATGCGCTTCAGATACGCAGGCAGATCCTGGCTGCGCACGGTGACGGCGATGCCGACGCGTGCCAGGGCGGATTTGACGTAGGCGGCGGTGCGCGCGGGCAGATCGCCGATCGGCAACGGATCGACCGTCAGAGCGAAGCGTATGCCGTCGGCCTTGCGCGGATAGCCAGCTTCGTCGAGTAACGCGTTGGCGCGCTCCACGTTGAACGGATAGGGCGTAGGCGCCGGATCGTAGTAGGGATTCGACGGAATGATCGGGCTCGCGAGCGGTGTCGCATAACCGTAGTAGATGACCTTGCGGATCACTTCGCGATCCAGCGCCGACGCGATAGCCTGACGCACTTTGGGATTCTTCAGCACGGGGTTGTCGAGGTTGAACTCGATGCGTGACACCCCGGCCTGGAACTCGTAGCCGCGTGTCTCGAGTCCGAGCTTCGGATTGCCTTTCAGACGTTCGAGATCGGACAGCGGCACAGGGGAATCGCCGCTCAGATCCGCGGAACCGTCTTCGAATGCTACGGTGCGGGCGGCCGGATCGTCGATCACCTTGACGACAATGTGATCGAGCCATGGCTTGCCTTTGTCCCAGTAGTCGTCGTTACGCGCGTATTCGATGTAGCTGCCACGCACCCATTTGACGAAGCGAAATGGACCCGTGCCGATCGGCGCGTTATTGGCGGGATTGGTTAGCACGTCGGTGCCGTCGTAGATGTGCTTCGGCACGATCGGCGTTTCCGACGAAGAAAACGCCTTGATCAGATACGGCGCCGGCTTCGCCAGCGTGACGACGACGGTATAAGGATCGGGCGTCGCGACATCGGTGACATTGGCGAAGGTGGTCTTCGCACGCGGGTGAACCTGCCGGAGCGTCTGGATCGAATACGCGACGTCGTCGGACGTGAAAGGCTTGCCGTCGTGCCATTTCACGCCGTGACGCAGGTGGAAAACGTATTTTCGGCTGTCGTCGCTGATTTCCCACGAGGTGGCGAGTGACGGCTTGGGTTGAAACTTGAAGTCGTAGTCGAGCAACCCCTCGACGACTTTCGGGCTGACCTTCAGTACGTTGGTCGCGGTAGTGGCCAGATCGACGAGGGCGGTCGGCTCCGGCGTGACGATGAAGTTGAGCGTGCCGCCGCGAGTCTGCGCCTGCGACGGCAGGCCCGATAGCGCGATGACGAGTGTGAGCGCCCAGCCGAGTGCGGCGCTGAACAGGTGTTTGCCGCGGCGGCGTAGCGTCCGCCGCGATGAGACATGTGCCATCGTTGGGTTGTGTGAGGAAAGGAGAGTGGCGCGAAACGGACTCAGACCGGAGATGTCAGCGCCTGTCGCCGGGCGAGCGCAGCGCGAAGGGGCGCGGGGTCCACCCATGCATCGAAATCGAAGTCCGATGGAATGAAACCCCACGTGAAGAGAAAACGTTTGAAATCGGCGAGGGCAGCGAGCGCGTGCGGATCGAGTCCGATCGTCAGTTGCCGGTGCAAGCCACCTGGGTACGCGCGCGCAACCCAATGCTCGGCGCTGCGTGTTTCGCGTGCAACGTATTGAGTCACCTCGGTTGCGTGATGGCTGGCCCAGTCGCCGGTGTCCAGCGTGCGGGCAAGTACGCGCTCGACCAGATCCGGGCGTTCGTGCAGCAGTTGCGCATCCACGGTCAGCGGGCGTGGTGTGCCGTTATTCGCGTGCAACGTGCGAATGGGCTGGGCGTTGATGTCGACGAGAATCTTTGCGTTGAGCAGGTTCGTAATATCGAGCCCTGTCGCCCCTTTGACGAACACGACGTCGGCTTCACCGCGCAGCAGCGCTTCGGCCTCGCGTGCGAATTCGTGCGGACGCTGCGCGTCGAGCCAATCGGCCAGCGGCGCATCGACGGCGGGTTTGGCGTCTTCAAGGCTGCGCGGCGTGTGCGGCAGATCGATCAGATCGATGTCTTCGAGTTGCACGCCCAGCGCTCCGAGCAGGGAGGAGAAACCACGCAGTGCGGTGGCGCGATGAAAATCGACCACGCTCGCACGGGTGTTGAGCGGAAATCCGAAGCGGCGTCCGGCAAGCGATTCGGGGCTCGTGTCGAGTTGTTTGTCGAGCGTAATCAGCGCCTGGAATTCATCCACCCAGCTCAGACCGATCAGGCGAGTATCGCTGCCCTGGGCACGTGCCCAAAGCGCGGGGATGTTGCCGCCCTGACGGAACGACCATGGCTGCGTGTGAGTGAAGTGCGAGCGCCGAATCTGCACGTCGTCCGCATCCTGCAGCGCCTTCACATCGATTCCATCGGCTGCGAATTCCTCTTCCAGCCAGCCTTTTTGCACGGTGATACCGAAAGGCGTGGGGGCGGGGCAGCGCGTGTACCAGAGTCGGCTCATACGATCACCTTGTTGTTTTGAGTTCAATCAGTACCGCAGGCCGGCTTCGCGCAGCAGCGGCAGCACGCGCTCACCAAAGAAATCGAGGTCGGGCTGAAAATCGAAGAAGCTCAACTGCACGCCATCCACGCCGGCCTGATGCAAACGCACAATGTAGTCGGCGATCTGCTGCGGCGATCCGACGATCGAGATGTTGCCGCCCACCGCGCGCGCGGCAGCCTGATTGCGCTGTTCCGCGTTACCGCGCCACGCGTGGGCGTCGCTCTCGAAGCGATGAAAACTGCCTTCGTCACCGTGTGCGACGATCGCATCGCGATAGGCGCGCGCTTCGGCCGCTGTCTCGCGACAGATCACCATCGGGTTGATCAGCGTGCGGATCTTGCGGCCATGCTTCGCGGCCGTGGCTTTTACGCGCGCCGTGTGGGCCGGCAATGCGGCCAGCGCGCCTTCAATCTCGGAGCCGGCCGGGCTCGTGATGAACACGATGTCCGAGTAGCGCGCGGCGAAATCGATGCCGGCATCGGAGCCGGTGGCATTGACGAGCAACGGGCGCCCATAACGCGGCTTGGGTGTGACAAAGGCCTTGTCCAGCTTCCACGAGGAAAGCTCGGGCGCGAAGCTGAAGTTCTCCGCTTGTGCCCATAGTTGCTGCACGGCGTCGAGAAACTCTGCAGCCAGTTCATAGCGGCGGTCATGTTCGATTCGGTGCCAACCGAACATCTCATGTTCGATGGCTCGATGACCGGTGACGACGTTGATACCCCAGCGACCCTTCGAAATGTGATCGAGCGTCGCGGTGAATTTGGCGAAATGCAGCGGATGCCATGGACCGTAAAGCACGTGGCTGGTC
Organism: Paraburkholderia sediminicola; assembly: GCF_902859805.1. Lineage (GTDB taxonomy): Bacteria > Pseudomonadota > Gammaproteobacteria > Burkholderiales > Burkholderiaceae > Paraburkholderia > Paraburkholderia sediminicola. The sequence continues at coordinate 217,795 of NZ_CADIKC010000009.1, forward strand.
GCCACCAGAATAATGCGTTCGGTGCGCGCGGTCATCGCGGCGAGCGACATGAACGAATCGAGCGCCTCGCCGTTGAATACGCCGCCGTAGCCGCCTTTCGGCAGCCATTGCGACAACGCGAAGACGAGGTCGAAACCGAATGCCTCGGCCTTTTGCACGAGCGCGAGGTTGTAGTCGAATGACCAGTCGGTGGTGCGGGGAAGTGTCGATGCGCTCCAGCCGCCCGCCTGAATCGGCAGGAACAGTCCGAGCAGAAGTGGCTGTTCCAAAGCGCGCGATACAGGGCTATCCGCGAATGCTGTGGGCGAGCGAACCGGAACCAAGGGTGAGGTTTCGCGCGTGGCATCGGCGGAAGTCGTTGGCGTGGGCGATGACGCAGCCAGAGTTGAGTGAGTCACAGAGAGATCCGTGCCGATCGGCATGAAAGGGCGTGTGTTCGATGAAGACGTCTGGACATCGCGGCGCACGGTGTCGCACGGTGCGAGGACTTCGGTGTCTGCAGTAAATCACGCGAGCATTGGCGATGCCAAACAACTAATTCTTCTATTTATTCGAGGGACAAAACATGTGACGCTATGCGTGTTATAGCGTGATTGCCGTGCGCCATAACGCCGATTCCGCTCCGTCGTTCGGGACGATGTCACGCAACCGGGTTTTTGTCCTCCCGGCTGCGGCATGTTCTGTTCAGGTCTGTCCACTACCTGGTGGTCTGACGCCGTTGAGATAGAAATTGCCAATGGCGGCGTATTTCCAGCTAGACGCGGCTCGCCACCAGCGTGTCTCCAGCGGGCGCAACGGGTGAAGCCTGCTGGATCATCAATAGCTCCGGGGCGTCGTCTTCAGTTCAACGCGACGGCCGCCGCGGCGCTCACCGGCGAGCCTTCGATCGCGACCGACTGCGCACCGTCCGGGCCAACCGGCACATCGCCCACCAGCGTTGTGCGATACAACTGCCGGTCGAAGTCGAGATCGAAAATATCCGTGGGGGCGAGGTGAGCTGTTGCGCGGTTGTCCCAGAAGGCGAGGCTGCCGGCTTCCCATTTGAAGCGCACGGTGAACTCGGGCCGCGTCACATGCTCCCAGAGGAGTTCGAGCAGCACCTGGCTTTCGCGCGGCGTCACGCCGACAATCGACTTCAGGAAACTCGGGCTCACATAGAGCGCCCGCTCGCCCGTTTCCGGATGCACTCTAACGAGCGGATGCTCGGTAACGAGAATGCGTTGTTCGACGGCCTTGACAAACGCGTCCGTTCCACTCGCTCCGGCTGGTGGCGCAAAGCGGTGAAGTCCGCGCAGGCCATCGACAAACGTGCGCAACGGCGCGGACAGCTTCTGATACGCGGCCACCAGGTTGGTCCACTGCGTATCGCCGCCGTAAGGCGGAATGGTCACGCCGCGCAGGATCGACGCCCAGGGTGGATTGACAGCAGCCGTCACATCCGTGTGCCAACCGGTCCAGGGTCGCTGCAGCGCCTGTCCTTCGAAGCGCGTTGCCTTGCGGTACTTCGAGATCGAATAGATTTCTGGATGACCGTCGACATGGCCGAACACGGGATGCCCCAGAGTCAACTCGCCAAACTGTGCTGAGAAAGCGATGTGCTGTTCGTGCGTCAGAAACTGTTCGCGAAAGAACACGACGCGCCACTTAAGAAGCGCCGCGCGAATGTCCGCGATCTGACGTGTATCCAGTTTCTGTGTGAGATCGACACCGTGGATTTCAGCACCGATATGCGCTGAAAGTGGATTGACCTGAATCGACTGTACTTCCTGCAATGCGGTTGCGCTCATGGGAGGCTCCTCGCGAAAGAGAACGTGTTGCGTCAATAGCCCGCTACGGCGGGCACCTGTTTTGTCTCGGCGATATAGCGGTTTGCGGGTCGCGGCAGCCCGAGGTTCTCGCGTAGCGTGCGGCCCTCATATTCGGTGCGGAAAAGTCCGCGCCGCTGCAACTCCGGCACCACCAGTTCGGCGAATTCCGTCAACCCGCCCGGCAACCATGGAGACATGATGTTGAAGCCATCGGCGCCTTCTTCTTCGAACCACTGCTGCAGCTGATCCGCGATGCTCTGCGGCGTGCCGACCACCTGCTGATGGCCACGCGCGCCGGCAATGCGCAGATACAGGTCGCGGATCGTCAGGTTTTCGCGCCGCGCGAGATCGAACAGCAGACGTTGACGGCTCTTGCCACCATTGGTTTCCGGCAACTCGGGCAGGGGCCCGTCGACGGGGTATTGGGAAAGGTCCACCCCACCCGACATGTTCGATAGCAGGGAAAGACCAACGGTCGGGTGAATCAGGTCCTGCAGCGCGGCGAGCTTCGCATCCGCTTCTTCCTGCGTGCGGCCGACAATCGGAAAAATGCCCGGCATGATCTTCAGATGATCCGGCGAGCGGCCGTACTTCGCGAGGCGGCCTTTGACGTCGCGATAGAACGACTGCGCTTCATCGAGTGTTTGATGCGCGACGAAGATCACCTCTGCGGTTTGCGCCGCGAGCTCACGTCCCGCATCTGATGCGCCCGCCTGCACGACGACCGGCCAACCCTGCGGCGAACGCGCGACGTTTAGCGGTCCGCGCACCTTGAAGTGCTTGCCTTTGTGGCCGAGCACGTGCAGCTTGTCCGGATCGAAATAGACGCCGCTTTCCTTGTCGCGGATAAACGCGTCGTCTTCCCAGCTATCCCAGAGGCCGGCCACCACGTCGTAGAACTCGCGCGCGCGTTCATAGCGGACGGCGTGTTCCGGATGGCGTTCGAAACTGAAGTTGAGCGCTTCTGATTCGGTGCTCGACGTGACGAGATTCCAACCCGAGCGTCCGCCGCTCAGATGATCGAGCGACGCGAATTTGCGCGCGAGGTTGTACGGCTCGTTGAATGTGGTGGAGACCGTGGCGATCAGGCCAACGTGTTTCGTCACGACCGAAAGCGCGGACAGCAACGTCAACGGTTCGAAATGATCGGCGCGCGCGGTGCGGGATAGCGACGGTAGATTCGTGTCGCGCACGCTGACGCTGTCGGCGAAAAATATCGTGTCGAATTTGGCGCGCTCGGCGATTTGTGCGAGTTCCGCGTAGTGCGCGAAGTCGAGCCCGCCACTCGCGAGTGCATCCGGATGCCGCCATGCGGCGATATGGTGGCCCGTCTCCATCAGGAAGGCGCCCAGTTTGATCTGCCGCTTCTGGCGATTCTCACCGCTCATCGTTGTCTCCGCGAAGGGTTTGTGTGTATGGGGGTACCGCGGGTCTCACCAGGCGAGCCGCCATTCGGTAATCGATGGATTCGCCACCGGGATGCGCGTGCCGCCGTGTGGCGTGTCGTCGTCGTGAGGTTTGCGGCGCGCGGCGTTGTGCTCAGCGTCGTGCTCGGCGAAGTCGGCCAGCACTTCGTCGCGCAAACGAATGAAGCGGGGATCGTTGCGCTCGCGTGGACGCGGCAGAGCGACATCGACGATCCGTTTGATGCGGCCCGGCCGTGGCGCCATCGTAACGACACGGTCACCGAGGTAGAGCGCTTCGTCGACGTCGTGTGTAACGAGAATCATCGTGATACGTTCGTGTTCCCAGATACGCTGCAACTCGTTTTGCAAGCGGCCGCGTGTCAGCGCATCGAGCGCACCGAACGGCTCGTCGAGCAGTAGAACGCGTGGACGGTTCACGAGGCCGCGTGCGATCGCCACACGCTGCGCCATTCCGCCCGATAACTGATGCGGATAGGCATTCTCGAAGCCGTTCAGGCCAACCAGCGCGATGTGCTGCGCAACGGCATCACGCTTTTCTCGTACCGACAGCGGCGCGTTACGCAACGCAGCGAGAATGTTTTGCGAAGCCGTGAGCCACGGAAACAGACGGTGATCCTGGAACACGATGCCGCGTTCGAGCGACGTATCGCGCACCTTGTCTCCGGCAACGACGATATCGCCGCTGTAATCGGTATCCAGTCCCGCGATCAGCCGCAGCAAGGTCGATTTGCCGCAACCGCTCGAACCGAGCACGCTGACAAATTCGCCGGGGCGTACCCGCAGGTTGATGTCGTCGAGCACTGCAAGCGATGCGCCGCCTTGTTGCGTATAGCGCTTGCTGACGTGAAGAATGTCGATGCTGTCGGACAGCGCGGAAGAAGTCATGTGCGGACCTTGATCTGTAATCTGTGTTCAGTGCAAATTCAAGTGGAATTCAGCGCATAGCCGCTGAATATCGGTTGCGTGCTTATCGGGCGCCCGCCTGCGAACGGCGCGCAAAGATCGCCCGTTCCGCCGCGCGCGCCAGCGCGTTCAACGCCCAACCGGTCACGCCGACCACGATCACGCCGAACAGCACCAGATCCATGCGGAACTGCTCGCTGCCGTCGATCAGCGTATTGCCGATCCCGCTGCCTGCCACCAGTAGATATTCAGCGCCAAGCGTGGCGAGCCACGAATAGATCAGCGCGAGATAGAGGCCGGTGAAAATTGACGGCAACGCGGCCGGCAAAATGACAGCGCGGATCAATTGCCAGCGCGAATAACGGAAAGCACGCGCGACTTCGATGTAGGTGCGCGGCACGGCATGAATGCCGTCACAGGTATGCGCGGCAACCGGCAGCAACGCCGCGAGCGAGAGGAACACGACTTTCGCTGCATCGCCGAGACCGAACCACACGGAAATCAGCGGAATCCACGCAAACAGCGAGATCTGCTTGAACGTGTCGAAGCTCGGACCGATCATGCGCGTGGCGAGTCGCGAGAAGCCCAGCGCGCTGCCAAGCAAGAGGCCGCCCAGCGTGCCAATCACGAAGCCGCTCGCTTCCCGTATGAGCGAGGCGGAAAGGGCCTTGAAAAGCGCGCCGCTGACGATTTGCTGCCACGCAGTGGCCAGCACCTGCGCGGGGCTGACCAGCAAGCCGCTCTTGACGACGTGTGCTTCCGAGATCGCCCACCAGATCGCAATGGCGACGACGGGTAAGACGGCGCCGCGCCAGTCGACGCGTGAGAGCAGGGGACGGCGCGGCCGCGCTGCGCGCTGGAAGGAGGCGGGCACGTTACTGCCGCAGTCGCAGGACGCATCGGCCGACTGTTTCGAACCGGCGGGTCGCTTAAAGAGAGCAAGACTCATCGTGGATACCTCCTATGCGGTGCATGGCAGCAATCGGCGCCACCACCCTTACTCGCGAAACGCCGACGGTTGACCGCGCCGCAAACGTGCTTCGAGCGCGTCGAGCGAACGATTCATCGCGTAACCGATCGCGCCGACCACGACCACCGAGGCCATTACCAGGTCGAGCTGAAACAGTTGCCGCCCGTAGACGATCAGATAGCCGAGCCCTTCGGAAGACGCCACCAGCTCGACCACGACCAGCGCAAGCCACGCTTTGGTGAACGCGAGCCGCACGCCGGTGGCGAGCGTCGGCACGGCAGCGGGCAACACGAGATAGACGATCCGTTGCCAGCGGTTGTATTCGAAGACGCGCGCGACTTCATCGAGCGAGGCGGGTGTCTGGCGGAATCCTTGCAGCGTGCTCAACGTCACGGGAACAAGCGCGGCATGCGCGATCAGGATGTATTTGAGCGGCTCGCCGACACCGACGAGCAGCAGCAGAAACGGCAACCAGCCGAGCACCGGAATCTGCACCAACGCATTGAAGCTCGGTAGCACATAGGCTTCGAAGGTACGCGACAGACCGAGCGCCGCACCGAGCACAAAACCGACCAGGGTGCCCGCAGCGAAGCCGAGCAGCACGCGCTGGAGACTGATGAGCGTATTGCTGGCGAGATCGCCGTTGCGCGCCAGTTCGACGAAGGTGTCGAACACCCGCTCGGGTGGCGGTAAAATCTGCGGCGCGATCCAGCCGCGCTCGCAACCGGTCGCCCATAAGGCAAGCAGGACAACGGGCAATACCCACGGCGCGAGATGCCAGGCGAGGGCGCGCAAGCGTGCATTGCGATAGAGCGGCGCGCGAGGCGCCGCGGCGGCGTGGCCGAGCCGTTCGCTATCGGCATGGAGTGCGGTTTCGCTCATCGTGATCGCTCCCGTTTTAGCCGAGCGGCTTACCGGCTGCGTCGTAGCGCGTCCAGTAGTGGTCGAGTTTCTGCGCGCGCAACGCGTTGTCGAGATACTTCGTCTCGAACCAGCCGTCGACCTGGACGGGTTGCCGGATCAGTTTGAGCTTCAGCGCATCCGCCGCGACCGCTTTATAGCGTGCGACGACGAACGGGTCGATCAACGGCGAATTGCGGTCCTTCAGACTTTGGTTCGCGAACTCGGCTTGCCATGAGGAGTAGGGCACGCCGCTTTTTGCCCACAGCTTGAAGAGCGCATCGCGGTTCGCTTCATCCGACGACCATTGCGCGCCCTGAACGAACACATTGACGACGCGTTGCACGACATCCGGATGCGCGTGATCGAAATCGTCGAGTACCAGCAGATGCGCCTGACGCGTAAATTGCGGTCCGTCGTTCTGCGATTCGTAGACGATTTTCGCGAGGCCCTGGTCGCGCAGTTTGTACAGGTGATAGTCGTTGACCGACGCGTCGATCCCCTTGGACGCCAGCGCGGCGAGCGAGCTGGCAGTGTCGAGATTGATCACGCGCAGGTCGCGCTCGTCGAGCTGATTGGCGGCGAGCGCGTTGTCGGCGACCAGTTGCAGATTGGTGCCGCGAAAGATGGAGACGCGGCGGCCTTTGAGGTCCTTGATCGAACGCACATCGGAATCCGTCGGCACCGCGATCTTGATACCGGTGCGCACGCCCGAGGCGAGCAGGAGGTGTGTCTTCAGGCCGTTGGCGCGGGCCAGCACTGCAGGCAGATCGCCCTGAAAAGCGAAATCGAGTGACTTGTCGGCGATCGCTTCATTCACGGCCGGGCCGGCGCCTTTGAAGAACAGCCATTCGACCTTGATGCCGTCGGCGGCGAATTCCTTTTCGAGCGACTGCTGCAATTGCACGGTCGCTGCGGGGGTGCCGCCGAAGGTAGGCGGATCGCCTGTGCCCTGCTGCGCAACGCCGATGCGGATCACGGCGGGTTTGTCAGCATAGGCGTGAGCCGCGGCAAGCGACAGGGTCGCCACGGCAACAAAAGATTTCAGCAGACGAAAATAGCGCATGCGGCGATACCGATCGATGGAAGGGAATGGAGTGCAAATCCTCAGATGGACAGAGAGCTGGCAATACACGTTAGATTCGCGTGCGCTCGAATCCAACCAATCATTGCTGATAAGAAAATCTGCAGTAGTTCGAACCACGTTGTTTACATGGGGCCGTGCGGCACTAGCGTGGTGCAAGTGCGCGATTCCCGATTTGCATAGTTAAATTCGTCGTTTTGCCGGTATGGATTGCATGGCTACCATGCGACGCTTCAGCCATTCATGCGAACGCGAGATCATGTCCACTGTTGCTTTTCCATCTACCGTCGCCGACTCACAGGCGCCTGCGGGTAACACAGCGTCTCTTACTATCATCCGTAGTGCGCAGGATGTTTCGCGCATCGTCAATGCAGGCGCAGCAAAGGGCAGTAACGCGCGTATCGTGATTGCGATCGCGCTGGGTGGCGTCTTTCTCGATGCTTACGATCTGACGTCGCTTGCTTACGGGATCAAGGACATCGCGCGCCAGTTTTCGCTGTCGCCGGTTCAGGTGGGATTTGTCTCGTCGGCGATCACGTTCGGCGCGATTCTCGGCGCATTGTTCGGTGGGTATCTGACCGATCGCATCGGCCGTTATCGTGTGTTCATGGCCGATATGCTGTTCTTCGTGGTCGCGGCGATCGCAGCCGGTCTTGCGCCGAATGCGTGGGTGCTGGGCGGGGCGCGCTTTCTGATGGGCTTCGGCGTGGGGCTCGATCTACCGGTGGCGATGGCGTTTCTTGCGGAGTTCTCACGGGTGGCGGGCAAGGGCAACAAGGCGGCCAGTGTCGCCGCGTGGTGCCCCGCATGGTACGCGGCCACGAGCACCTGCTATCTGCTGATTCTCGGGTTGTACGCGATTCTGCCGGAGCATCAGCTTGGCTGGTTATGGCGTCTGACGCTCGCGTTCGGTGCGGTACCGGCCATCGCGATTATTCTCGTGCGCAGCCGCTATATCAGCGAATCGCCTGTTTGGGCAGCGAACCAGGGCGATCTCGAGGAGGCCGCGCGCATTCTGAAGCGATCGTACGGTGTCGACGCGGTGGTTGAACGCAGCACAACGCCGGTCAAGGCGCCGCGTGCGGCGTCGTGGCGTAACTACGGGGTCCTGTTCAACGCCACTTACCGGCGTCGCACGATTCTTGCCGCGGTGATCGGCAGTGCGTCTTCGTTCGGCTACAACGCCATTATTTTCGGCTTGCCGGTGATCATCACCAGCTTCTTTCATCAGGGGCCGCTTACGACAATCATCGCGGCGCTCGCGCTGAATCTGGCATTTGCGTTCGTGGGTGGACTGATCGGCGTGCGCACCGCGCCGACCGTCGGCGCGTGGAAGATGACTGTGCTCGGACACTCGCTGCAGTTCGCCTCGCTTATTGGCCTCGCGTTGATCGGCAAACCCGGCAGCGGCGCGCTTGTGGTGGTCGCGATTCTGTTGCTCGGCGGCTATCTGTTCGGGCAAGGTTTCGGACCGGGCTCCCATTCGATGACCTATGCATCGCTCAGCTACCCGACCTCGCTGCGTGGGATTGGGGTGGGTTTCAATCAGACGTTGGTGCGTTCAGCGTCGACGGTCTCGCTGTTTCTGTTCCCCGTTCTGGCGGCTACGTTCGGCACGAAGGTCTTCTGGTTGATCGCGATTGCGCCGCTGACTTCGTTGCTCGTGCTGCTGGCGATCCGGTGGGAGCCGTCGGGTTATGACATCGATGCTGAGGATTACGCGGATTCAGGCGTGACGGCGCGAGCGTAGGGTTGCGCAAAGCAAATAAGCAAAGCGAAATTTGTTGGTTTGGGTAAGCCCGGGGCGCCGCGATACTTGATTGTCCGATGGCCGCGCCATTCGATTTCGACGTATCCGTCTGCTATTTAGCCCCTGTTCGAACCCGACACCATGACGCAATCCACTCACCCCGATCAGTCTGCGCTCGACACACTTCGGCTGATCGGTCCAGCACCCGAGAACTGGGTCCCGCCGCGCAATGGCATCGACCACAATGTGGTGATTGTCGGCGGTGGACAAACCGGCGCGGCGTTCGCTTTCGCCTTAAGGCGCGCCGGCATCGGTCAGGTCAACGTGATCGACGCAGCGGCCGATGAAGCTCAATCGGGTGTCTGGTTGAATCGTGCGCGCATGAACAAGCTGCGCACCCCGAAATCGTTGGTGGGTCCCGAGGCGGGTCTGCCGGGTTTGAGCTTTCAGGCATGGTATGAAGCGCGCTTCGGCGCCGCTTCTTATGCGGAGATCGACCGAATTCCTCGCACGCGCTGGGCGGAGTATCTCGCGTGGTACCGGCATTTCCTCGGGATTCCGATTCGCTACGGCACACGGCTCACGCGGATCGAACCGGCAGGCGAGCATTTCCGTTTGCATCTGGAAGTGCGCGATGGCGCGACGGTTCGCAACGTCGTGGAGACTGCACGCAAGATTGTCCTCGGTAACGGTGTAGCGGGTAATGGCGGGCCGAACATTCCTGCTGTGCTGAAAAGCCTTCCGCCGGCATTTCGTGCCCACACCTCCGAGGCGATCAGTTTCGCTGCACTGCGCGGCAAATCCGTGGCAGTGATCGGCAGCGCGGCATCCGCATTCGATGCGGCAGGCACGGCGCTCGAAGCCGGCGCGGGGCAGGTGCATCTGTTCGTGCGGCGCGAGCGGATTGCGTCGGTGCCGGTGACCCGCACACGCGCCTATCCCGGCGCGTACGACAACTATTTCCATTTGCCCGACGCGATTCGCTGGTCGCAGGCGCGGCGCTTCCGCGTTGCCGGTTCGACGCCGCCGGTCGACGCCGTGGAGCGCGTCACACGCTTTCCGAACTTTCATCTGCATCTCGGCGCGCCGTGGACACATACAAGCGTCAGAGACGGGCGCGTGGAGACCGACGTGGCGGGGGAGTCGTTCGCATTCGATTTCGTCATTGCCGGCACGGGCTACGTCATCGATCCGGCGCTGCGGCCGGAATTGGCGGAGATCGCCGGGTCCATCCGCCTTTGGCGCGATCAATACTCGCCCGCCGAGGGTGATAGCGACGACGCGCTGGGCGCGCATCCGTATCTCGGCGCGGCGCTCGAATACCTCGAGAAGGTCGAGGGCGATGCGCCTTATCTGAAGCATATCCACGTCTACAACCCGGCGGCCTTCGTTAGTTTCGGCTTGCCGGTCGGCGACGTGCCAAGCATGAAGCGCGACATTCCCGCCGTGGTGCAGCGAATCAGCCGCGATCTGTTCCTCGCGGATCTGGACGCGCATGAAGCACGGATTCACGGCGACATCGCCGCCGATTTCGACGATTCAGTCTATGCACAGAGCGTCTGGCAGCGCGACAGGATCGACGTTGCGTGAGGTGGACCCGAGCAGGCACGCGGTCACGATAGTTCAACAAAGCGAGAGGCAGGAGCCGCTATGTCCACGCAGTTCGAATCGATCACGACAGGAACGCCGGCCATCGGCACGGACGTCGGTGACATTAACAACATTAACCGCGACTCAACACGGCGCGTGCTTTCACGCGGTGTTCTGATCGCGGGCTTCGCCGCCATAGCGTGGTTCGGCAGCGTGGCGCTGACCGAATGGTGGCCGAGTGCCGACGACTGGCCTTACACGAAAGAATTCATCGCGTTGAAGCTGGTGCTCGCGGCATTTGCTGTCGCGACGGCCATCGCGGGATGGCGCAATCCGTCCACTCCTGCGACGACGCCCACGCGTACCGGCGCATGGCTTGGAGCAATGCCATGGTTACTCGCGTTGGCGCTCGGCGTGAGCGCGTGGGAGGTAATCACGGCGCAACTCGAGTGGCTGCCTCGGCCCTTTTTCGCACCACCTCAAGCGCTGATCGGTGTTTACGCTGAAGACTACCCACGGCTTGGATCGAGCGTCGTGCATTCGTTTGGACTACTCGCCTATGGCTATGTGTTAGGCGCGGTTGCCGGCTTCGTGACCGGGGTGAGCATCGGCTGGTCGCAGGCCGTGAGCTACTGGGTCCATCCGGTGCTGCGCCTGATCGGGCCGCTACCGGCTACCGCATGGCTGCCGCTGGCGTTCTTCTTTTTTCCGTCGAGCTTTAGCGCAAGTGTGTTCCTGATTGCGCTCGCGACCGCCTTCCCGGTTGCGGTGCTGACGTGGTCAGGTGTAGCCGGCGTCAATTCGGCCTATTACGACATTGCGCGCACGCTCGGCGCGCGGCCCGGTTTTCTGATTCTGCGCGTGGCGATTCCGGCGGCGCTGCCGTCGGTCTTCGTCGGCCTGTTCATGGGTCTTGGGGCATCGTTTTCAGTGCTGATCGTCGCGGAGATGATGGGTGTGAAAGCGGGGCTCGGCTGGTATCTGCAATGGGCCCAGGGCTGGGCCGCGTATTCGAATATGTATGCCGCGCTGCTCGTGATGGCGCTGATGTGTTCCGGTCTGATCACTTTGCTGTTTCGTGTGCGTGACCGCTTGCTGGCCTGGCAAAAGGGATTGCTCAAATGGTAGCCGTACCCGAAGTGTTGAATCAGCCGGCCGCTGTCCGGCCGGTCCGCGACGGCGCGCGCATCGACGTGCGCCACGTCAGCCATCAATTCGCGCTGCGTGGTGCCGCGTTGCCGGTGCTTCAGGATGTCAGCTTCACGGTGGAGCCTGGCGAGTTCGTCGCGCTGCTCGGCCCGAGTGGTTGCGGCAAGTCCACCTTGCTGCGGCTGGTCGCTGGACTCGATTCGCCGACGCAGGGCAGCGTGCAGGCAGATGGAGCGGCAATCGCCGGTCCTGATCCGTCACGTGTGGTGGTGTTTCAGGATCCGACCTTGTACCCATGGCGCACGGTGCGCGGCAACGTCGGCGTCGGTCCGCAGGCGCAGCGCAAACGCTTCGCGCGACGCAGCGGCCCGCAAGAGGAACGGGTGCAACAACGGATCGACGCTGCACTGGAACTGGTCGGACTCAGCGAATTCGCCGAAGCATTTCCGCACCAATTGTCGGGTGGCATGGCGCAGCGTGTCGCGTTGGCCCGGGCGCTCGTCAACGATCCTGCGCTACTGGTGCTGGACGAGCCGTTCGGCAAGCTCGACTCCCTCACACGTATCCGTATGCAGGGTGAACTCGCGCGGCTTTGGAAGGACGCGCGCTTTTCGGTGTTGCTGGTGACGCATGACGTGGAAGAAGCGCTCCTGCTCGCCGACCGCGTGATCGTTTTCAGCGAGCGGCCGGCGCGTGTGGTCGCCGAAGTGCGTAACGATGCGCCGTATCCACGCCATCGGGACGATCCGAAACTGGTGGCGCTACGCCGCGAAGTGCTGGCCCAGCTCGGACTCGACACCTGAACGAATAAAACAATCGATAACGACCAGAGGAACAGTCAACCATGAATCCCTACGATGAATCTCCGCTGAGTCCGGCCCGCCGCGCATGGTTGCGCAAGACGGCCTGGACCGCGGGCGCGGCGGCGCTCGGTGGTGCGTCGCTGATGCCGGGAATGCTCGCATTCGCTCAAACGCCGCAAGCTCCGCTCAAGCCCCTCAAACTTTCCTGGAACGCGGGCGCAATCTGTACTGCGCCTGTGGCCGTTGCGGTGAAGCAGGGTTTTTTCGAGCGGCACGGTTTGCAGGTGGAACTCGTGAATTTTTCAGGGTCGACCGATCAGTTGCTCGAGGCAATCGCGACCGGCAAGTCCGACGCGGGTGTCGGCATGGCGCTGCGCTGGATCAAGCCGCTCGAGCAGGGTTTCGATGTGAAACTCACAGCGGGGATTCACGGCGGGTGCATGCGTTTGCTCGCCACGCGCGCGTCGGGCATTGTCGATGTGGCGGGACTGAAGGGGCGCACGATCGGCGTGAGCGATATGGCGAGTCCGACCAAGAACTTCTTCGCAATCGTGCTGAAGAAGATCGGTGTCGATCCGGAGCGCGATGTGAACTGGCGCCAGTATCCGGCGAACCTGCTCGGCGAAGCGCTGAAGAAGGGCGAAGTGCAGGCGATCGCGGATGGCGACCCGACCATCTGGTCGATCCGCGAATCCGATCATCTGTATGAAGTGTCGAACAATCTGTGCGGTGAATATCAGACGCGTTCGTGCTGCGTGCTCGGCGTGCGCGGCACGCTGGTGCGAAAAGATCGCGCCACCGCGCAGGCGTTGACGCAGGCGCTGCTCGAAGCGACCGAATGGACTGCGAATCATCCTGCGGATGCCGCCGCGATTTTCTCGGTCTATACGCCGTCCGCCGATGTGGGCCAACTGGCGGCGATGCTCAAGAGCCATACTGATCGCCATCATCCGGTTGGGGATGCGTTCAAGAAGGAGATCTCGCTCTATGCCGACGATCTGAAGGCGGTGGGCGTGCTCAATAGCGGCACCGATTCCAGTCGTCTCGCGGATCGGGTGTTCTCGAACGTGCTGGCCTAACTAACGGCGCGCCGTATCTGCCTGATATGCGGTCTGCGTCGAACGATAGTCGAATTTATCGTTTGGCCATGACAGTCGGCATCGTTACGCTAATCGGCTTGCCTATGATGCGCCGACGCCATGATGAACCCGCACAACTCTCCGCCGTCTCGCGGCCGCCGTCGACTGCTGGGTCGTCTGGCGGCCGGCGGTCTCGCCGTTTCACACGCTGCGGCCGCTAGCGAACTGCTCCGGCCGCTCGAGGTCGCGTCGTCGAGCCGGGTGCCCGGCGCGCCTGTCCTCGAGCATCCGTACGGTGTGCCGTCGCCGTATGAGGCGAATGTCGTGCGGCGGAGTGCGCGCACTTGGCCACTGCCCGGTGCGGCTTCGTCGATGACGCCACTCGCCGATCTGCACGGTACGCTCACACCCAACGGTCTGGTCTACGAACGTCATCACGGCGGCGTGCCGGACATCGACCCCGATCAGCATCAGCTGGCCATTCATGGCCTCGTACGCACGCCCAAACTGTTCACGATGGACGATCTGCTGCGTCTGCCGTCCGAATCGCGGATTCATTTTCTCGAATGCTCCGGTAATACCGGCAATGAATGGAATGGGCCGAGCGGCATGCCGGTGCAACTCACGCATGGTTTGCTGTCGTGCTGTGAATGGACCGGTGTGCGTTTGTCGACTTTGCTGGAAGAGGTGGGTGGTGTCACGGCATCTGGCAATAGAGGTGGCGGCTGGTTGCTGGCGGAAGGCGCGGACGCCGCTGCGATGACCCGCAGTTTGCCACTCGATCGGATACTCGACCGCGCGCTCGTGGTCTACGCGCAAAACGGCGAACGCTTGCGCCCCGAGAACGGCTATCCGTTGCGTCTGATCGTTCCCGGCTTCGAGGGCAATACGAACGTCAAGTGGCTGCGCCGGTTGAAGGTGGTCGATGCGCCGTTGCAAACGCGCGAGGAAACCTCGAAGTACACCAGCCTGCTCGCGAACGGTACCGCGCGTCAGTTTGCGTTCGAGATGGATGCGAAGTCGGTGATCACACGGCCGTCGCCAGGACATCGCCTTACCACGCACGGTTTTTACCCGATCACCGGTCTGGCCTGGTCCGGACGCGGGACGATCCGCAAAGTGGAGATGTCGACCGACGGCGGTGCAACGTGGCGTCCCGCGCGTCTGGACGGTGCGATCCTGGATCGTGCGCTTACGCGTTTCCAGGCGGACTGGCGCTGGGATGGCGGTGCGACTGCGATTCTTTCACGCGCCACCGATTCGACCGGCTACGTGCAACCGACGCGTGCCGAACTCGTCGCCGCGCGCGGCCTGAATTCGCAGTACCACTACAACGCGATCCAGCAATGGCGAGTGGATGCGAGCGGGGAGGTGCGTAATGCGTGATGGCTGCCGTTTGACCGACGTGGGTGCGCGAACGGCACGAACCGCGCTGGCCGCGTTGCTGTCGCTCTCGGCGCTGGCATCGTGCTCATCGATCGCGCCGGGTGACCAGAGCACCAGAGCGGGCCACGATATCGGCACGCCACTCACGGATCAGGACCTGGCGGCCTGGAACATTGACGTCGCGCCGGATGGCCGCGGCCTGCCTGTGGACAGCGGCGACGTCGCCACCGGCGCGCACCTATTCGCCGCGAAATGCGCGGCGTGTCACGGGGCGCAGGGGCAGGGCGGTCTCGGCGATCAACTGATAGGTGGGCAAGGTACGCTGACCAGCGCGAAGCCGAAGCGCACCGTGGGCAGCTACTGGCCCTACGCGACGACGCTGTTCGACTATATTCGCCGCGCGATGCCCTACAACGCGCCCGAATCGCTTTCCGCCGACGAGGTGTACGCGCTCAGCGCATTTCTGCTCAACCAGAACGGCATCGTGCCGGCGAATACGCGGCTCGACGCGGCCTCGTTGCCGCGTGTGGCGATGCCCAATCGCGGCGGTTTTGTGGCTGATCCGCGTCCGGGGCAGCTATGAGGCGCTTGCGTTGATCGGATGGCTCGGGAGCCGGCCCGAAGCGACGCTAACCGACATTGCCGGCTCGCTCATGCAGTCGCTTCATGCGCTGTCTTCAGGCAGCCGGCGCAGCAGGCGCATTCGGCGTGTATTTCCGCAATCGCTGGGAAATCAGATGCGAAGGTTTTTCGATCATCCGGTAAAACGCGTAGCTGATGGCGAACGCCAACGCCACCTGTACGAACCAGGCGAATCGGGACGTCTCGTCGAATCGGGTCATTTCCAGCAGGGCGAGCGCCATCTTGTGGCAAAGATAGAGGCTATAGGACCACGCGCCAAAAGTTGCCAGCCTGGACCAGACGCTGCTTCTGGAAGGCGTGGCTGTCTCGGCCGCGATCCAGACTGCCGCCAGGAACTGAAATAGCGGAAGCGTGATATCAGGCGTAATCAACGGCACAACGGCCGGTTTGAGATTCGATTCGGACAGCAGAATCATAATGGCTGCGCCGGACGCGACAATCACCACTCTCAAGGCAATCAGGTGATTCGCGAGAAAACGGGTGCTGCGATCAAGGCCGCGCTTGATTATCAGGGTAAGCGGCGAATAAGCGCCACAAACGTGAAACTGCTCCGCATTGCGCTGAGTCTCCGCGATCAGGCAGCCGAAAATCCACCCGGCCGCATACAGTAAAGCCGTGCCCGGAACGCCATACGTCTCAATCACGCAGCCATGGCAAACCGGATGCCCGATCAGACGAACCACGGCCACCATCACGCCTGCCGTAACCGCGCAGCCCACGATCATTTCGCCGATATAGCGAAAGCGGGCGCGCAGGAGCGGATAAACGGCGTAATACACCATCTCGCAGTAGAGCGACCACAGCACGGATTCCAGATAGTTCTGCCCCGTCGGCAACGGTTGAACGAGGCACAGCAGGATGACCAGCGGCAAGCCAATGCGGATGAATCTGGACGCGTAATAGTTGATCGGCTTAAGCGTCACATCCTTTTGATATGCGTTGTGGATGCAATAGCCGGAAATGACAAAGAAGACGATAACGGCGGCAGGGCCCGCGAACAGCGCCGTCGAACCTGACCACAATGCGCCGCCGAGGAAGGCGAGTTGGTGAGGCAGAAGCTCTTTAAACGCGGGTGGCTTGAAGTGATACATCAAAACCCAGACAGCCGCGAGGAATCGAATCGCGTCGATCTTTAGCGACTTGTTCAGATTCGTGGACGCTGACAGATTCAAGGTGATCGCCATTTTTTGCCCCTTCTTCTATTCAGGCTGCGGCGATCTTACGTCTGCCGTGACCAACAAAAATCGAAAAAAATGGGGAAATAAATGTCTCGTGAGGCCTCAGTAAAATGCAATGTTGAGCGGCAGTTTTTGTCGGCGGCAGGGGCGGGTTTACAGCAATACCAATGCGGTATTGGCGCTGGTTTTGGCTCGAATAGATTGATGCGGGCACAATTCAAAGCTAGGCTCTGTCGAAACCGAACAATAATTCGAGGCACAAGGATCCAATGACTCCATCGGAAAACATTGACCAGCTGATCGCGGGCATCACGGACTGGCGCGGCAAAACGTTCGCCAGCATTCGCAAAGCCATCCTTGAAGCCGACCCGGAGATCATCGAGGAATGGAAATGGATGGGAAGCCCGGTGTGGTCCCGCGACGGAATGATCGCGGTCGCCAACGCTCATAAAGGAAAGGTGAAGCTGACCTTTGCCCACGGGGCGAATCTCGCCGATCCCGACAAGCTTTTCAACGCGGGCCTCGACGGTAACGCGAGACGGGCGATCGATTTTTTCGAGGGCGATAAGCTCAATGGGCCCGCTTTAAAGAAACTCGTGCGTGCCGCTATCGAGTACAACCAGACCAAGTTGAAGAAAAATGCGCCTGCGAGTACTCGAGCGAAAGCACATAAAGCTAAAGAGACGTGAAGCGATAGCGCTATCTGGGCGAAGCGCGTGGGTCGATCAGGCTGGTTGGAATATCTACGGTTTTCAGCGCGCCAGCAACGAAACGGTCGCGATGCCGAGGATCGTCATGATGAGCGAAGCCGCCACGTGAATGACGATCTCGCCTGCCGCCCAGCCGAGCCGGCCGTCCTGCAAACGCTGCACGACTTCCGCTGAGAACGTCGAGAAGGTCGACAGGCCGCCCATCAAGCCCGTGATGATGAAGAGCCGCCATTCGGGCGCGATCTGCGGAGCCCGTGCAAACCCCGCAACCGCGACGCCGATGACATAGCCGGCGATTACGTTAGCGGCGAAGGTGCCGAGCGGCATGCCCGTGAACAGGCCGTTCAGACGGATACCGAGAAACCAGCGGAACAGCGAACCGAGCGCGCCGCCAATGCCGACCGCGAGAATGGACAAATACATGCAAAAGTACTCTGGCGAAGCCAAAAGGTCGACAAACCGGGCTTAAGCGGAAGGCGTGATGCCGCGTCCGCGGTCGTCCGGGCGAAGCAGGCATCATCAGCCATCGAGGGCGGTTAACAGAAAATGCCGTCGAGAGAATGCCATCGGAGAATGCCATCTCCAGCGCGCCAGTCTAGCATTGGCAGGGCATTGGGGACAGGTGGGCGCCGTCGCGGCGCGCGCGTGCAGTCCGCATGGTCTGGCGCGTGATCTAGAATAAATGGAGGGCCCGCGAGCGTCTGCCGCGGTCCACTGCAACACCGCAACTGCGTGGGAGGCCGACATGATGAAGGGCTACCAGCTAACGTTCTATACCGAGCAGAACCGGCATCACGGCCATCAAACGGTCGTGGAATGTCTGCTGTCGATCGCGAAGCTCGTCGGCATTCACGGCGCGACCGTCATGGCGGCGGCCGAGGGTGTCGGCCACGCGGGGGCGCGGCACGCAGCGCGCTTCTTCGAACTGGCGGATCAGCCGCAGCAGGTGATTTTCGCGGTTACCGAAGGGGAGGCGGAAGCCCTGCTCGAGGCGGTGCGCGCGGGCAACATCCCGGTGTTCTACACGCGTTGCCCGATCGAATTCGGCCTGCTCGGCGAGCACGCGCACGCGAAACATCCGGCGCGCCGCTAAACCTGGTTTGCGGCTAATTTGCAGTTAACCCGTCAGCCGACGCTTTCGCGCTCCGGCGTCGCCGAAATCTTGTGGATCGACAGGTCCGCGCCGTTGTATTCGTCTTCCTGATCGAGCCGCAGGCCGACCGTCAGACGAATGGCCCCATACACAAGCGTGCCGCCGAGCGACGCCACCACGATGCCGCCCAGCGTGCCGATCAGTTGCGCACCGAACGACACGCCGCCGAGGCCTCCGAGCGCATGCAAGCCGAAGATGCCGGCCGCGAGGCCGCCCCACGCACCGCACAGACCGTGTAATGGCCACACGCCGAGCACGTCGTCGATACGCCAGCGGTTCTGCACGCAAGTGAACATGGTGACGAACAGCACGCCCGCAATGCCGCCCGTTACCAGCGCGCCGAGCGGATGCATCACGTCGGAGCCGGCGCATACCGCCACTAGCCCGGCAAGCGGGCCGTTGTACGTGAAGCCGGGGTCGTTGCGGCCCGCGAGCCAGGCGCTCAGCGTGCCGCCGACCATCGCCATCAGCGAATTGACCGCCACGAGGCCGCTGATCTTGTCGACAGTCTGCGCGCTCATCACGTTAAAGCCGAACCAGCCAACCGCGAGCACCCACGCGCCCAGCGCGAGAAACGGAATATTCGACGGCGGATGCGCGGCGATGCCGCCGTCGCGGTGATAGCGGCCATGGCGCGCGCCGAGCAGCAGCACGGCCGGCAATGCAACCCAGCCGCCGAACGCATGCACCACCACCGAGCCGGCGAAGTCGTGAAACGGCACGCCGAACACGTGGGTGAGCCAGTCCTGAATACCGAAGCGGTTGTTCCACGCGATCCCTTCGAAGAACGGATAGACGAAGCCGACCAGCACGAAGGTGGCAAACAGTTGCGGATTGAATTTCGAGCGCTCGGCGATGCCGCCCGATACGATCGCGGGAATCGCCGCCGCGAAGGTCAGCAGGAAGAAGAAGCGCACCAGCGCATAGCCGTTGTGCGCGGCCAGCGACTCGGCGCTGCCGAAGAACTGCACGCCATAGGCGATCGTGTAACCGATGAAGAAATACGCGATGGTCGAGACCGAGAAGTCCACCAGAATCTTGACCAGCGCATTGACCTGATTCTTTTTGCGGACCGTGCCGAGTTCGAGAAACGCGAACCCCGCATGCATGGCCAGCACCATCGCGGCACCCAGCAAAAGGAAGAGGGTGTCGGTGCCGGTTTTCAGACTTTCCATCGATGTGTCCCGCTTATGACAAAAAGCGGGCATGGAATGCAAGAAGCGGGCCAAACTTGTGCCGGTAAGCGTCGAATAGGTGCAAAGCCGCACCGAGATGGGATTCGTACCGATCGCTATCGACCCAGCTATGCACCAGTTTTCGCACCCCGGACGACGATAAAAGCACAACATAAGTGCATAACGGCTTCATATCGGTCGGCGTGATCCAAATCAGGGCGTAATGTTCGATTTGATTTACGTTTCATTCAAAAGCCTGACGTTTTATGCGGATTCGTTGCGCCCGGGTTCGTATTTGGCGGTAGATGCCTGGTTAGTGGCGTGTCCTCTTTGTCTTCCTGCGCAAACGCCGACATAATGTGCCGTCCCGCGCACGATCTGCCGGCCATCGACTTCCAATGCGCACGCATGAGACTGACCACTAAGGGCCTGTTGCTGATCGCAATTCCGGCCGTCCTCGAATTGGCGTTGCTGTCCGGCCTGGTTATGGCGCAGGCCGACGCGACCCAAGCCGAACGGTGGGCCATCCATAGCGAAGACGTGCTGCGCCAGACCACCGCGATTCTCGATCCGGTGCTGGGTGAGTCCGTGGCGCTGCGCGGCGCGGTGCTCGCCAACGACACCCGCTTTACGACGCCTGTCGCCGTGTGGGTGGACGTCGACCGCCGTATCGATCAACTGGCCGAGCTGGTTGCCGACAACCCTGCGCAAGTCGAGCGCGTAGTGCAGGTGCGCCAGGCCGTGCAGGGGTATCGGCAATGGTCCGACCGCGTTCAGGACATGCTGCATTCGGGGCGGCGGCGTGATCTGCTCGATCGCTTCCGCGACCTGGCCTCAGCCGACGTGCTCGATCGTTTCCGTCAGCAGGTGGTGGCTTTCCAGGCGGAGGAGCGGCGCCTCGACACCTTGCGCTCGAATGCCGCCGACGCCGCGCGTGAACGGCAGCAGATGCTGGTCGTCGCGGCCGTGTTCGGCTCCTTGCTTTTCGTTGCGCTGGCCGTGTGGTTGTTCACGCGTGGTGTGCGCGGCCGGCTTGCGCTGCTGTCCGATAATGCCGGGCGCCTTGCGGGCAACGAGCCGCTGGCGCCGATCGGCCCGGGGCGCGATGAAATCGCCCGGCTCGATCTGACCTTGCATGAAACCAGCCGGCGCCTGCTCGAAGCCGAGCGCATCCAGGCGCGTTTCCAGTCCGATCTGGCGCGGCGCACCAGCGAACTGGCGCGCATCAACGAGACCTTGCGGCAACAGACTCAGGAAAACGAAATGTTCATCTACAGCGTGTCGCACGACCTGCGCGCGCCGTTGGTGAATCTGCAAGGTTTCTCGAAAGAACTGATTCGCGCGTGTGACGAACTGCGCGTGATGCTGCGCCAGTCGTCGCTCGCAGCAGAATCGCGGCAGCGCATCGAACGGGTCGTGGACGAGGATATCGGCGAGGCACTGCATTTCCTGCAGACGGCCGTGCTGCGAGCATCTCATATCATCGACGCGCTATTGCGGCTCTCGCGTGTAGGCCGTGTGGAGTACCGGCAGCAAAAGGTCGAAGTGCGCGATATCGTGCCGCGCGTGGTCGATGCGATGCAAGCGTCGATCCGGGGGCGCCGGGCGCATGTCATCGTCGAGGATTTGCCGGCGGTGTGGGGCGACCCGACCGCACTCGAACAGGTGTTCGCGAATCTGATCGGCAATGCGATCAATTATCTGGACCCCTCGCGCGAAGGCCGGGTCGAGATCGGGACGACGCCGGCGCCGCCGGGTGTGCATTCGCTACGGATTTTCTACGTCCGGGACAATGGCCTGGGCATTCCAACCGTCGCGCTGCCGCGGCTTTTCAATGCCTTTCAGCGGCTGCATGGCAATGTGGCGGCGGGTGAGGGCATCGGCCTTGCGCTCGTGCGGCGCGTGGTGGAACGGCACGGCGGGCGCGTGTGGGCGGAGTCGAAAGAGGGCGTCGGCACGACGTTTTATCTGTCGCTGCCCGAAGCCGAGGTGCGGACGGCGCAACCGGCGGTCGAAACGCGGGCCACGCAGGCGGATGGTGTTCAGGCGATTCGTGGTGTGCGCGAAGCACGCGCGGGCCTCGGCGATCGTGACGGCCAAGGCCCGCGCGGCAGCGCACCGGCGCATGCCGCCAATGCCGCCCCCGGTATCAGTACGCGGTAAAGAGCCGGCGCGGCTTGAGGAGTTTGCTGCCGCGTATCGACCAGTAGCAGCCGCAGACGAGCAGAATCGCCACGCCAGTCAGCGCCTCTCGCGGCGCAGGGTGCAGGCCGGGCAGGCCATCCAGCGCGAACAGTCCGCGTGCGGCGATCAACAGCGGCGCCCACAGCGAACATGCGGCTTGCACCAGCATGCGTGTGCCGGCCAGACGCCGCGCGCGGTTTTCTCGCGACCAGTTGGCCGGTGTACGTGCGCAGAAAAAAGCAATCGCCATCAACGTGAAGGCGAGCATGATGATCCAGTCAGTCAGTTCCATCGAAAAGGGTTCCTAAGTCAACCGGCGACTATAGGAAAACCTTGCGTTGCGAACTATCGGACGAGTCTCAAAAGTGGGAGTGTTCTGGCGAGCGCGCAGTGCCGCGAGTGCAAGGCGCTCGCCTGGGGATCAGAGTTCGATCCGGGTGCCGAGCAGCACGAGGAACTGACGCAGCCACTCAGGGTGAGCGGGCCATGCAGGGGCGGTGACGAAATTGGCGTCCGTGATTGCCGCGTCGACCGGAATGTCGGCGTACTCGCCGCCGGCCAGCTTCACTTCGGGGGCGCAGGCCGGGTAGGCGGAAATGCGTTTGCCGCGGATCACGTCGGCGGCGGCCAGCAGTTGCGCGGCGTGGCAGATCGCGGCGATCGGCTTGCCTGCTTCGGCGAACTGCCGCACGAGTTCGATCACCTTGTGGTTGAGTCGCAGGTATTCCGGCGCGCGGCCGCCTGCAATCGCCAGCGCGTCGTATTGGCGTGGATCGGCGTCCTCGAACGTTGCGTTGAGCGTGAATTGATGGCCGGGCTTTTCGGTGTAGGTCTGGTCACCTTCGAAATCATGAATCGCGGTCTTGATCTTGTCGCCCGCTTTCTTGTTCGGGCAGACCGCGTCGACTACGTGGCCGACCGCCTGCAGTGCCTGGAACGGCACCATCGTTTCGTAATCCTCGGCGAAGTCGCCGGTGAGGAACAGAATCTTCTTTGCTGCCATCGCATGCCTCCTATTGATCAACGGAACACATCGAACGCTCAGGCAGTCTACTCCAACACGTTTGACAGAACCGCGACGGAGTGTGCAACGAAGTATTTCGAAGGGCGCGCCGCACGCTGACGATACGTCGGCACCGGTCCAATTGTTTCGAGCCGTAGCCGGGCAGCTTCGGGTCTGCGGGCTTCAAGATGCTCGCCGAGGAGACCGTGCCGCGCAACGGCGTATCATTGGCGCGTTTTCGCATGCGGAAAGCCGTTCAACGCGGCTCACACTTAAATATGACTTTATCCATTCGTTCGCCGCTATTGCGCCGCGTCGCGGTCGTTGCCCTCGTGTTCGGCGGCCTCACGGCTTGTCAGAAGAACGACGCGTCGGCACAGGTTGCAGGCAAGCTCAACGATGCGGCGCAAGCCGCCGGTCAGAAGCTCGATCAGGCGGCCAGCTATGTCGGCCAGCAGGTCGATGCGACCAAGGCCGCCGCGCAGCAGAACCTCTCGTCGGCGTCCGCGCCGTCGATCACGATCGATCCGGCCTCGCTGGCGTCGAGCGCGCAAGCCAACCTGCAAGGCGCAGCGAGCGCGACCAATGCGCAACTCGGCAAGGCGGCGGCGCTGACGGGCCAGGGCCTCGAGACGGCGGGGCGCAAGCTGCAGGAATGGTCGGCGCAGAGTTCGGCGGCGGGTGTTTCGGCTTCGGCGTCGACATCGAGCGATTCCAGCGATGCGCAAAAGCAGATGGACAAGTGAGAGGGCAGGCCGCTCGTTCGTCCATTTGACAGCCGGATTAAATGTAATTACTATGGTTACACATTGTCGTCGCCGGGCAGGTTTGCTGTGAATACGAGTAGCCGGTTTGCATTTGCAGTGCACGTGCTCGCGCTGCTGTCATTGCAGGAGGGCGTGCCGCTCTCGTCGGAGATGATCGCGGGCAGCGTGAATACAAATCCTGCGTTGATCCGGCGTTTGTTGAGCATGCTGGCCGACGCGGGCCTCACGACTTCGCAGCTCGGCGCGGGCGGCGGCGCGCTGCTCGCCCGCGCACCTGACGAGATCACCCTGCTTCAGGTGTATCGTGCGGTAGACGACGCGCAATTGTTCGCCATGCATCGTGAGGAGCCGAATCCGGCGTGCATGGTGGGACGGCATATCCAGGTCGTGCTGCGCGGCATTATCGACGAAGCGCAGCAGGCCATGGAAGCGTCGCTCGGTGCACGCACGCTGGCTGATGCCACTGCCGATCTGATGCGCGCTGAACGGGCGCTGGAACGCAAACGGCGTTCGCATGGGTGATGCGGCAACGAAGGTGACAGAGACGGTAGCAATAAAGCGGTACCGAAGGTCGCGCACGGTGTAGCTGGAACCTGCGCACCTGAGAACGGACGGGGGCTTACGCCCCTCTTTTTTCCACTTGATATGTAATCAACGTAGTTACAGATAAGCTAATCACAGGAGCATTGAAATGAGCAAACAGTTGAAGATCGCGTTGTTCGGCGCCACCGGCACGATTGGTTCGCGGATCGCCGCGGAAGCTGCTCGCCGCGGACATCAGGTGACAGCGCTGGCGCGCAATCCGGCGCGCGTGCCGGCCGACGTGGCGAATCTGAAAGCGGCGCAGGCCGATCTGCTCGACGCCGCGAGCGTCGGCGCCGCGGTGCGTGGCCACGACGTGGTGGCGAGCGCTTATGCGCCGCCGCATGACGATCCCGCGGCGGTGTCCAAGGCGACCCATGCGCTCGTCGAAGGCGTGCGCGCGGCTGGCTTGAAACGCCTCGTGGTGGTGGGCGGCGCGGGTTCGCTCGAAGTGGCGCCGGGCAAGCAGCTGGTCGACACGGATGGTTTCCCTGACGCCTACAAAGCGGTCGCATTGGCCCATCGCGATGCACTCAATTATTACCGCGGCGTCACCGACCTCGACTGGACGTTCTTTTCGCCGGCCGCACTGATCGCGCCGGGCGAGCGCACCGGCACGTTCCGCACGGGCGCGGACACGCTTCTGTCCGACGCCGAGGGCAATAGCCGCATTTCCGCGGAAGACTATGCGATCGCCTTCGTCGACGAACTGGAGCAGGGTCGTTTCGTCCGTCAGATTGCAACCGTGGCTTATTGAGCCTTGACGGAGCGGGGTGGGGGCGCGTGCGGCCGTTGCGTACCCCCTGGCGGCGGTTCGAGGGGATGACGGCAGCCCGTGGTCCCTCGAACTTGCGCAAGCGTCCTAACAATCGGTTACGCATGTTAAGGCGCTGATGCTGCAACTGCGGCTACACTGGCGTCTCCCGTTTTCTTACGGATCGCCATGCAGTCATGCCCGTTGCGGCGTGAGTCCGGGGCCGCGCCGTCTAACGGCGGGCAACCGGCGACTCGCGCCGTCTTTCATTTTCCTTCCAGCGGTATCGGGCGCGGCATTCGCGCTCATGTTGCGGCGTGGTTCGGCGCGTGGGCGGCCGCGGTCTGCCTCGTACTGACCCTCGGCATCGGTTGGATGCCCGTCACGGCCCATGCCGCGGGCGCCGCCACGCCGGTCATTCCGGCCTTGCAAAGCCTGATCAATAGCGCGACGGCAACGGCGACGCCGGCGTCTGCCGCATCGGGCGCCTCGGCTGCGGAAGCGGCCTCGGCGCCGTCGCCCGCGAGCCAGGCGGAACTGGCGCGCTCGCTCGACAGCGTGATCGCCACGCTCGACAACGACAAGCAGCGCACCGCGCTCGTCGCCCAGCTTAAAAAGCTGCGTGACGTGTCGCAAAACGTTGCGCCAGCCGCGCCCCCGTCCGCCCAAACGAGTGCTGGCTTGCTCGGCGCGATCGCGTCGGGCATCGCGTCGTTCGAATCCAATGTGCATCAGGGCCGCACGCCGGTGCGCTATTGGGGCGGGCGCTTCAACGCGGCCGGCAACGAGCTCTACACGATCATTTCGGGTCAGGGGCAGGAGAGCTTCGGGCGCATCGTATTCTCGATGATTGCGATGCTGGCCGGCTGGGGCGCGTGTGCTGGCGCGTTGATCTACGTGCAGCACCGGCTATACCGGCGCTTCGGTATCCTCATGGGGCTCAAACCAAATCCCACCACGCGCGAGCTGCTGATCTTCGCGCTGCGCCGGGTCGGCCCGTGGATCATCGCCTTTCTCGCCGCCTTGCTGTTTGTGCGCGCGATGCCCGATGCGCTCGGCCGCACGCTCGGCCTGGTGGTCGCCTATGCGATCGTTGCGGGTGCGGTGTTCTCGGCGATCTGTCTGATCATGTTTTCGCTGTTCGGCTCAGGGCATCGGCGGGTTGCGGTGCACCTGCTGATCGAACACGCGCGGCGCGTGCTGTTCGTGGTGGGCATATGCGCCGCGCTCGGCGATGCGGCGGTCAACTATGACGTCGAGCATCAACTCGGACCGAATCTTGCCGCGCTGATTTCGACAGCCGCCAACATGACGGCCGCCGTGCTCACCGGCTATTTCGCGCTGGCGTTCCGCCGGCCGGTCGCGCATCTGATTCGCAACCGGCCTTACGAGCAGCGCCACGATCACCGGGCCGCGACCGACGCGTTCGACGTGCTCGCCTCGCTCTGGCATGTGCCGGTGCTGGTGCTTGCCGCCGCGTCGGTAGTGGCCACACTCGGCGGCTCGGGCTCCAGCGAAAACGTGCTGCAGATTTCGGTGGTCACCGCACTATTGCTGGTGTTCGCCTTCTTCCTGTCGGCCGTCGTACTGCGCGTGACGCGCCCGCGCAGCCTGCGCGCGCGGCGCCGCTCACCGTATCTGACGCGCTTGCTGCGCTTTTGCGGCACGCTGCTGACGCTTTTCATCTGGCTGTTCTTCTTCGAACTGGCGGCGCGTTTGTGGGGGGTGTCGCTCGCGGCGGTCGTCGAGGAAAACGTTGCAGCGCGCGGGATTGCGCATGCCGTGACGGCGATTATCGCGACGGTGTTCATTTCATGGCTGCTGTGGATTCTGGTCGACACGGCAATTACCGAGGCCCTCAATCCGGGGGGGCCGCGCAACAAGTCGCGCAATCCGAGCATGCGGGCGCGCACGATGCTGCCGCTGCTGCGCAACGTGCTGCTGGTGACGATCATGACGATTGCCGGCATCGTGACCGCGGCGAACCTGGGCATCAATGTCACGCCGCTCCTGGCCGGCGCCGGGGTGATCGGCCTCGCGATCGGTTTCGGCGCGCAGTCGCTCGTGACCGACCTGATCACGGGGCTGTTCATCATCATCGAAGATACGATTTCGGTCGGCGACTGGATCGACGTGGACGGTGGCCACGCGGGTACTGTCGAGCATCTGTCGATCCGCACCGTCCGTCTGCGCGATGGGCAAGGCGCGATTCACGCCATTCCGTTCTCGCAGATCAAGATCGTCAAGAACCTGTCGCGCGACTTCGCCTATGCGGTGTTCGAAGTGCGCATGTCGTTCTCGACCGATGTCGATCAGATCACGCAACTGATTCGCGAAGTCGGCGCGGATCTGATGGCCGATTTCCGCTACCGGCGTGAAATGCTCGGCCCGATCGAGGTGTGGGGGCTCGACCGCTTTGATCCGAACTGGATGGTCGTGAAAGGGCAGATCAAGACGCGGCCCTTGCAGCAATGGAGCGTGGCGCGCGCCTTCAATCTGAGGCTCAAACGCAAGATGGACGAAGCCGGCATCGAGATTCCGGTGCCGCAGATGCGGGTGTACACATCGTCGAAGGATAGCGAGGGACAGCCTTTGCCGGACGATGAACTGCCTGAGCTTGGCCCGCATGGCCATGGGCAGGCGCATGCCGAGGCGGCGGCTGCCACGCGGAGCGCGCACGCCGCTATGGCGGTGGCGCGCGATGTGTCGCACGAACCGCGTCCGGCGCCGCCGCCGACCGGGCAGACCGCGCCGATTCCGCCGCAGATTCCGACGGCCGGAGAAGCGGGTGGTAAAAGCTGATTGGGCTGGATGCGAGGCTGGCGGACCTTGGTGCGGTTTGTGTCCGTGGTTCGCGTTCGCGTCCGCGGTTTCCGTCCGCAGTTTCCGTCTTTATGTAGGACCTACCCGTTTCAGACGAGCGCCGGCGTGTCGGCGGCGCGCACGATGTCGTTGACGTGCGTGGCGATCTGCTCGCCCGCCACACCATAGATATGCAGCGAGACGGCGGCCGCGTCGCTGCAATTGCCGAGGCGATGAATGCCGCCCTTGCCGCCACGTACAAACGATACAGCTCCGGCCTTGCGCGCCTGGGTACGCGTGGCGCTTGCACAGTGCTGCGCGCCGTTCCATTCGAAGACCGTTTCGCTCAATGTGCCGTCGACTACCGCGTAGCCGCACCATGTGTGGTGCGCATGCACCGGGCTTGCCTGGTGCGGCTGCCACACCAGCGCGGCGATCGCATAACGGCCGTGCGGATCGGCGGCCAGCAGATGGCGCCGGTAGTTTTCAGCGGAGCCTTCGCGTTGCGACGATGTAAGCAAATCGGGATTCGCCGCGGCTTCGGCCAGCGCGATGCGCATGCTGCGCGCAAAGAAGGTCGAATCCGACGGTTCGGGAAATTTCGCGCAGGCTTCGAACATGGCGTCGAGTGCGTCGCACAGGTTCGCGAGCGGCGCGGTGTGGTGCGCGCGCGAGGGTGTTTCAATCGCTCCGGCAAACCGTGCGGCATGGGCTGAGGAACGGGCGATGGGTGTAGAACGGAGGTCTTGGCTCATGATCGCGGTGCAGCGGCATGGCTGCTTATCGGCTATTTTTGGATAGACATATTTATACCGGTTTGCCCGGAGAAAGAGTTTCCATATAATTCCCCTTGAGGTCTTAAAAGTAGAATAATTTCCTATAGGGGTTTGAAGATGGGAATGGATATCATCGATCGGAAGCTGCTTGAGCTGTTGCAGGAAGACGCAACCATGCCGATCGCCGAGCTGGCGCAGCGCGTGAATCTGTCGCAAACGCCGTGCTGGAAGCGGCTGCAGCGTCTGAAAGAGACGGGCGTGATTCGCGCGCAGGTGG
Source organism: Paraburkholderia sediminicola (assembly GCF_902859805.1). Taxonomy (GTDB): domain Bacteria; phylum Pseudomonadota; class Gammaproteobacteria; order Burkholderiales; family Burkholderiaceae; genus Paraburkholderia; species Paraburkholderia sediminicola. The sequence continues at coordinate 246,647 of NZ_CADIKC010000009.1, forward strand.
CGCTGTGCGATGCGCGCAAGCTCGGCGTGGGTACCACCGTATTCGTCGCGGTGCGCACTAACCAGCACACCGAGGCCTGGGCGCAGACCTTTACACGCGCGGTGCAGGAGATCCCGGAGGTGGTGGAGGTGTACCGGATGAGCGGCGAAACCGACTACCTGCTGCGCGTGGTGGTGTCCGATATCGACGACTACGATCGCGTCTACAAGCTGTTGATCGCCGCCGTGCCGCTGTACGACGTGAGTTCGAGTTTCGCGATGGAACAGATCAAGTATTCGACGGCGCTGCCGGTGCGCCCTTCGGCGGTGGTGGAGGGGCGCTGACTGCAAGCCGTGTGCAAGCTCAGTGGGCGTAGAATGCCGCCTTCCCAGACACTATCCGCGACTGCCTCGCGAACCGAGCCCGCCTCATGAACAAACCGCCGCGCAAGAAGAACCCGACCTTTGGCATTGCTGTTTTCATCGTGGTCGCGGTACTGCTGGTGATCGCCACGCTCTTCTATAACGCCATCACGGAAAAGCGCGAATTCGATCGCCAGAATGCGCCGGCGCCGACGATTTCATCGGACGCGGCGGCTGCAGCGGCTGCGGCTACCGTAGCGAAGCCAGCAAGCGGCGCCGCGCAATAAGACGACCCGAGCGCGTCACTCGTCCGGCAGGCGAATGACGCTCGCATCCTTGCGAATCTGCGCCGACGCCGTCAGCATCTGCTTGCATTGATGGGCGAGCAATTTCATGTCATGCACGGCATCCGCCGGGTGGTCCGGCGATTTCTCCGTCTCGACCACCATCGCATCCAACTCACGCGACAATTGTTTGATCTGCTCGGCCTGATCGGCGGGCAGGGCGCTGCCGGCCTCGGCTTCAGTCAGATTGTCGCGGACGGCACTCAGAGCGCGTTGCAAGGGCTGCAGTGAGACGTTGTCGGCCCGTTGAGCGGACGTGCGCAGCAACGGCGCCGCCACGGTGATCTGTGATGCGAGCACGTGGCTGCGCACCAGCAGGTCGTTCAATTCCGGCACGAACTTCTGCGCGGATTTCGGTTCGAGCATCATGCGCTGGAACGCCTGGCCCAGATTGGCGAACGCCACGTGGACGTTCTTGCGCGCGAGCCGGTAGCGATAGTCGCGATCGAGCGCCGTTGCGGCGGCTGCGGCGGCAGGGGATGCGCCGCCGACCGGCTTGGCGGTCGGGTTGCTGACTGTGGTGGTGCCGGCGGCGCTTGCACTGGTGGTCGCTCCTGCGTTTGCCACCGCGAGCGCCGGCGTGCCGGGGTCGATCGCCGGATCCGCCATCGCCGCGGCGGGCGCAAACGCAGCGGCCTCCGTCACCGTTGCGACCACCGCGGCGGCCGGCTTGCCGCTCCACCACCAGCTCGCTTCCAGGTATTGCCGCGTTGCATTGATCATGTTGTTGACGAGCTTGCCCATCAACCGGTATTCCCAGTAGGGGAACAGGTGGCTCGCCGCAATCGCGATCGCGCAACCCACCACCGTATCGATTGCGCGTTCGCCGATGATGCGCATGCTGCCCGGCGCGAGCAGATGGAACATGAGCAGCACATACGAGGACGTGAACACCACGCTCGCCGTGTAATTGAACAGCAGCAGGCTGTAGCTCATCACCATCGAGGCGAACATCACTACTAGCAGGATGTGCGGTTCCTTGACGAAGATCATCAACGCGATGCTTGCCGCGCAGCCGATCAGCGTGCCGACTATCCGCTGTCCGTTGCGCTGCTTGGTCAGCGAATAGCCGGGCTTCAGGATGATGACGGTCGTCATCACGATCCAGTATGCGTTGGTGAGCGGCAGCAGGCGGCCGAGCCAGAAACCCACGGCGACCGCGATCGTCACGCGCAGCGCATGGCGGAAGCTCGGCGAGGCCATCGTCAGATTCGAGAAGATCTGCCCGAATGGCACGCGGCGGCTCGATACGAAGCGGGAGAGCGCCTTGTCGAGCCGCAGTTCGGTCTCGGTCGCACTTGGATCGCTCGACAGGCTTTGATGCATCCTGTCGATCAGGCGCGTGGCGCTCCAGATGCGCCGGAAGGTGGACGAGACCGCCGAGTAAGCCTCAGGATTTTTGGTAGCCAGATCCTGCTTGCGCATCAGTTCGATTTCGAACTCGATGGCGCGCAATTCGGCCTTTACATTGATGCGCGTACGCGGCGGCTGGTTTTGCAGTACCGCGAGTCCGATTTCTTCGAGATCGGCGGCGGATTTGCGAATCAGATCGCGGTAGAACACCAGCAGGTCGGAGCCGCCAAACGTGCTGCGCACCAGCGAGTAGTCCACGTGCGTGCCGACAAACAGCTCGTGCAGATCGACGGTATTGATGAACAGATTGAACAGCATGGCCCGGCGCGGCTCGAGCCGGCCGGCTTTCAGCTTGGGCAGATTGCGCAGCACGATATCGCGTGCGGCATCCTGACGTTCGACGGCGGTGATCTGCTTGTCGACCAGATTGCGATAGCACTCGTCGAGATCGTTATTTAGATCGTAGAAGGCGGCGCGCGCGAGCAGATAGTCCGCGCACGCGAACACGCTTTCGGCAAGTGCCTGCTGTTCGATGCGATGCATCATCCAGCGGCTCACGAAGGTCGACCAGTACGTGTACCAGAGACCGCCCACCAGAATCCACGACGCATTGACGAGCGCCTGCATCGGCGTGAAATGCTCTTCCAGCGTCATGATCATCATGAACAGCGTGGCGAAGCTGATCTGCGGCCAGCGGTTGCCATACACGACGATCAACGAGAGCACGAACGTGAGCGGCACGACCGTGCACCACAGCGCCACCGGGTTGACCGTGGCGATGCCGGTGGCGAGCGCGGACAGGAAGCCGATCACCGTGCACGCCAGCATCTCGTTGTGCTTGTACTTGAGCGGGCCCGGCATATCGACCACACAGGCGCCGAGTGCGCCGGTCGCGATCGTGAAGCCGAGTTCGCGGTCGTGAAATACGATCAAACACAATATGGCCGGTAATGACACGCCGACTGCGATGCGCAGGCCGCCATAGAAGTACTGGCTGTAGAGGAATTTTTTTATTTCAACCGAATAGCGCATCGACTGCCTGGATTCCATTCACTGAGAAAACGCGGTTGAACAGGCTGACCCGGGCCGACCCAGGGGCCAACCCGGGGCAGCCCCAAACTGCCGTCGAGTCTAACTGATTTTGAGCCTGATCTGACCTCGTCCATTCGGCCAGGTTCTGCCCTGGGAGCGCGTTTGTTATGCTGTCGCTTCAATGTCTGTCGCGGCCTGGGCGTTCCGCTCGCGTCGCCTGCTTTCCCAGGATCCATGCTCCAACTCTTCTACTCGAACCGCTACGAAACCCTTGTCGGCGCGCTGCTCGACGACCTGGCAGAAGCGCCGTCCGATCCCTGGACCGCGCAGCCCGTGATCGTCCCGAGCGCGGCGGTGCGGCGGCGGCTCGAGCTCGACATCGCGGCGCGTCAGGGGATCTGCGCGAATGTCAATTTTGGTTACCTCGCGCAATGGTTGTGGGCGCAAATCGGCGGTGTGATCGAAGTACCCAGGCATTCGCCGTTCGCGCCGGACCGGCTCGTCTGGCGCTGCTACCGGTTGCTGGGGGAGGCGGATGAAGCATTGCCGTGGAATGCCTCGCCGCGTCTGCGGACTTATCTCGATGCGGCGGATGCGTCGATGCGCTACGAACTGGCGCGGCGCGTGGCCACCGTGCTTGACCACTATCTGACCTATCGCCCGGAGTGGTTGCTGCAATGGCAGAAGGGCGGTTCGATTTTTGCGAGCGGCGCGGCGGACGACAAAGGTCCGCGTCTCGTTGGCGCAAGTGAAGCGGCGCGTGAGGACGAGCGTTGGCAAGCCGCTCTGTGGCGTGCCGTGCTGGCAGAAGTGGCGGGTGACGCGCAAACGCCCGCAGCCGCCTTGCCGCCCGCTTATCGCTTTCTTGAGGAAATCGGCACGCTCGATCTCGAAGCCATCTCGAACGCGCAGTGGCCTGAAGCGGTCAGCGTGTTCGCGCTGCCGACCATGCCGCCGCTGCACGTTGCCTTGCTGCGCGCTCTGTCGCGCTGGGTCGACGTGCGTCTGTACGTGATGAACCCATGCCGCGAATTCTGGTTCGACGTTGTCAGTGCGGGCCGCGTCGAAGCGCTCGATGTCGCCGGTCAGCTCGATTATCAGGAAGTGGGTCATCCGCTCCTCGCTGAATGGGGCCGTCAGACGCAGGCGCAACTGCATATGCTGCATGAACTGACCGAGAGCGCTGCATCAGGTGAGACGGGCGACTTCACCGAGAATCCGGAGCCGAGCTGGCTCGCCGCCGTGCAGAACGGCATCCTCGATCTGCGGGCGGAAGTGGGAACAGGTGCGGGAACAGACGCGGACACGGACGAACTGCCGATCGAGAACGGCATTGAGGTCCATGTGTGTCATAGCCTGTCGCGACAGCTCGAAGTGCTGCACGACCGTCTGCTTGGTTGGTTCGATGAGTTCGACGATCTGCAGCCGTCCGACGTGCTGGTTGCCGTGTCTGATCTCGCCGCTGCCGGGCCGTTGATCGATGCGGTATTTGGCACCGCGCCGCCGGGAGACACTCGCCGCATTCCGTATCGGATCACCGGTTTGCCGCCTTCGCAGGCCAATCCGGTCGCGCGTTTGCTGCTCGATTGGCTGGCCTTGCCTGAGCGTAGCGTGGGCGCACCGGATCTGATCGAGTGGCTGCGGGTCGATGCGATCGCCGCGCGTTACGGGATCGATGCGAGCGCGCTCGAAGCCGCGCAGGAATGGCTTGCAGCAGCCGGCGCGCGGCGCGGGCTGGCACCTGGCGAGCCGACGGGCGAGCACGTGCCAGTCGAGCGTCATACGTTTGCCGATGCGCTGACCCGTCTGTACCTTGGCTACGCGATGCCGGATGGCGGCGAGCCGGTCGACGCCTGGTTGCCCGTTGAAGGCGCCGACGGATCGGACGCTGAGCTTCTCGGCCGCCTCTCGCGTTTCGTCGACGATGTTGAAACCTTCGCTCAGCGCTGCTCGGTCGAACAGACGCCTGCCGAATGGACGCAACTCCTGCTCGAAACGCTCGCGCAGTGTTTCGATGGCGGCGTGGCGTTTGCCGATTCGCTGGCGGCAGTGCGCGACGCGATCGACAAGATGGGCGAGGCGATGCAGGCGGGCGCGGAAGACGTCGTGCTGCCGGCCGCCGTAGTGCGCGGCGCGCTGACCGAGGCGCTCGACGACCCGGCGCGCGGCGGCGTGCCTTGGGGCAGCGTGACGTTTTCGTCGCTGACCAGCTTGCGCGGTTTGCCGTATCGCATCGTGTGCCTGCTCGGCATGGATGACGGCGTGTTGCCGAGCCTCGCCCGCGCCGATGAATTCGATCTGATGGCCGCGTTCGGTAAAGCCGGTGACCGGCAGCGCCGCGACGACGAACGCAATCTGTTCCTCGATCTTCTGCTGGCCGCGCGCGACCGGCTGTTTATCGCCTATACGGGCCGCAGCATTCGCGACAATGCGCCGTTGCCGCCGGCGGCGCTGGTCGACGAACTGCTCGATCACCTCGCACAAGTGTCGGCGGGGGAAGGGGCGAGCCCCGCCGAAGTCGAAGCCGCGCGGCATGCGTTCATCGTCGATCATCCGCTGCAGGCGTTCGCGTCGGATTATTTCTCCTCGCAGCGGGACCTCTTCACCTACGACGTGGATCGCGCGGAGCTGGCCAGTTTGCTGGCCGCGCCGCAGCATCCGGCTGCCGCGCCGTTCTTCGATCAACCGCTGCCGCCCGAAGATACGGCCTCCGTCGCGTTCGACGAATTCGTGCGCTTCTGGCGTCATCCGGCGCGTGCGTTGTTGCGCGACCGTTTGGGGATCGTGCTGTCGGATGCGCAGGGCGAATTGCTCGACACGGAACCGTTCGAACTTGATTGGGCCGGACGGGACGCGTTAGCGGAGCGGCTCCTGCCGGTACTGCTGGACAGCGATACCGAAGACGACAGCATGTTCGAGCGCGTGCGCCGCGTTGCCGCGGCCAGTCCCGAACTGCCAGGCGGCGCGACCGGCGCGGTATGGCGCTCGCGCGAACTCGGCGCGCTGCGCCAGCTCGCCGACAGCGTGCGCCGCGAAGTCGCGTCGGGTGTCGAGCGCTTGCCGTTCGTGCTCGATATCGCGCCGCGCTGGCCCGATCGTGCCGACATCGCCGATACGCTCTTCGGCCCTCATGACGCGGCGCTGCGCAAAGCGGCCGAAACACCGCTGCAACTGCATGGCACCTTGAATTTGCTGACCGAAACAGGACAAGTGATCTTCCGCTACGCCAAGCCTACTGCGCGCGACTATCTGTCGGCGTGGCTAGCGCATCTCGTCTATTGCGCGGCGCTGCCGAACGGCCCACGCCGTACGGTTTGGCATGGCAGCGGCGAGAGCTTCGAGCTCACGCCCGTCGCCGCGCCGCTCGATGAACTGGCGCCGCTAGCGGCGTTGTTCAGAGCAGGGCGCATGCTGCCGCTGCGCTTTTTCCCGAAGAGTGCATGGGTGAAAGTCAGCGAGAGCGATTCCGCGGCGCAGGGCGTGTGGATCAATGATCGGGTGCGCGGCGAATCAGATGACCCCGCCTTGCGCATCGCGCTGCGCGGCACGCCGCTTTCGCTCGACGAACCGTTCGGCAGTCTTGCCTCGATCGTGTTCAAGCCGCTCGTTCAGCATCTGCGGAGCGCGTCATGAGCGGCGCCGTTCACCATCACGCGCTGGTCGCTGAAGAGCTCGACGTCTTCGCCTGTTCGCTCGACGGCGTCAACCAGATCGAGGCGTCGGCGGGAACCGGCAAGACCTGGAACATCTGCGCGTTGTACGTGCGGCTGCTGCTCGAAAAGAACCTGAACGCCGATCAGATTCTCGTCGTGACATTTACCAAGGCGGCGACCGCGGAGTTGCACGAGCGGATTCGCGGGCGACTCGCGGAACTGGACCGGGCTATCGATACGGACGACGACGGCGGCGATCCGTTCATCCAGCGTCTCTTTGAAACGACGCTGGCGCCGGAGCGCGGCATCGATCGTGAGACCGCGCTGAAGGTCGTGCGCCGTGCGCTGCGCACGTTCGACCAGGCCGCGATTCACACCATCCACGCGTTCTGTCAGCGTGCGTTGCAGGAGGCGCCGTTCGCCGCAGCCATGCCGTTTGCCTTCGAAATGGAAGCCGACGACGCGGCCTTGCGTTTCGAAATGGCGGCCGATTTCTGGCGTGAGCAGGTGGAACCGGTGGCCTATGCGCATCCTGCTTTCGCTGCCTGGCTGGTGGCCAAACGGGCAGGTCCCGCGTCGCTTGATGAGCAACTCGCGCGGCGCTTGAAGAAGCCGTTGGCGCAGTTGCGCTGGGGCAAGGTCGATGCAGGTGGAAGCGATGCCGATCCGCAAGCGGGTTTCGATGCTGCCTGCGCGATGTGGCAGGCGGAGCGCGACGCGATCGTCGGTCTGCTTGGACAGGCGCAGGACCGTCTGAGCAAGACCTCGCACAAGCCAGAACTCGTGAGCGCCGCGATTGCCGCGTGGACCGAATACTTTGCTCAGGGCGACTGCCATGCGCCGCCGCCCAAGGCTGCCTTGAAGCTGACGGCGTCGGCGCTGAAGAAGGCGACCAAGGTCAAGTTCGAACCACCTGAGCATCCGTTCTTCGAGCACGCCGAAGCGCTGTCCGCCGCCGTGATCGCGGCCGAAGCCTCGCAACGCGCGCGCTGGCTCTCGCTCGTGGAAACCTGGCTCGACTACGCGCCCGCAGAACTGATAGCGCGCAAACGCACGCGCAGGGTGGTGTCGTTCGACGATCTGCTGTCCAACCTGTATCGCGCGCTTGCGGCCAACCCCTGGCTTGCCGATGCTTTGCGCGCGCGTTATCCGGCCGCACTGATCGACGAGTTTCAGGATACCGATCCGTTGCAGTTCGCGATCTTCAGCCGCATTTTCGCGCCGGCCGGTCCGCTGTTTCTGGTTGGCGATCCGAAGCAGGCGATCTACAGTTTCCGCGCGGCGGATCTGCATACCTATCTGGCGGCGCGCGAGGCGGCTTCGGCGTGCTATACGCTCGCGGTCAATCAGCGTTCGACTGCGCCGATCGTCGAGGCCTGCAACCGGCTATTCGAGGCTAATCCGCAGGCGTTCGTGCTCGACGGGCTCGACTATCAGCCGGTGCGGGCTGGTGAGCGGCGTCGTCCGTCGTTCTCAGAACCCGATGCAAACGCGGGGGATTTCCGCATCTGGACTTTGCCGCAAGGCGACGCCGCGTTGACGAAACGCGAAGCGCAGCGCGCGGCGAGCGAAGCCTGCGCCGCTGAGATTGTGCGGCTCCTGCGCGGCGCCCGAGAAGGTTCGGTGACGATCGGTGATGTGCCGCTCGCCCCAGGCAATATCGCAGTGCTTGTGCAAACGCATAAGCAGGGCAGTCTGATCAAGCGCGTGCTGGCGTCGTGGGGCGTGGGCAGCGTAGAACTGGCCCAGGCCTCAGTGTTCGCGACGCTCGACGCCGAGCAGATCGAACGTGTGCTGGCCGCCGTCGATACGCCCGGCGATCTGCGCCGTTTGCGCGCCGCGCTCGCCACCGATTGGCTCGGTCTCGACGCCGCCGCGCTGTGGCGCCTCGAGCAGGTCGCGGACGCACCGGCACCAGCCGACGATCCCGCGCATGCCGCGGACGCGATGGGTTGGGTCGAGCGTTTCTCGCGCTATCGCATGCTGTGGCACGAGCGTGGCTTCGCCTTGATGTGGCGCACGCTGATGCGCGAACTGCGCGTCGCACAGCGCCTGGTGGCCGGGCCGGACGGCGAGCGCCGTCTGACGAATGTGAATCATCTGGCCGAACTCGTGCAGGCGCGTGCCGCCACGCAGCCCGGCATCGCGCCGACCTTGCGCTGGCTCGCCGCGCAACGCACGCAAGGTGGCGGCGAAGATGCGCAGTTGCGGCTCGAGTCGGATCGCAACCTTGTGCAGATCGTCACCGTGCACAAATCGAAAGGGCTGGAATATGCGGTCGTATTCTGTCCGTTTCTGAACGACGGTGCGCTGCGCGAGCCGCCGTCCTCTGGCTTGCCCGATGCACGCGAGTATCACGACGAAACAGGTGATGCGGTGCTGCACTACGGTTGCGATGACGAGGAAGCCGAACGCGCATCACGTTACGCGGCGCGCGAACAGGCCGCGGAACGGGCCCGGCTCGTCTACGTGGCGCTGACGCGCGCGGTGTACCGCTGCTATCTGGTCGCCGGTACTTATGTTTCGTCGCGCTCCACCAAGGAGTCGCGACGCAGCGTGCTGAACTGGCTGGTGGGTGGCAGCGGTCACAGCTTCGACGATTGGCTGACCGACCCACCCGACGAAGCCGCTTTGTCATCATCGTGGCAAGCGCTGGCGGGCGGCCCGATCACGTTGCAGGCATTGCCGAAGGTCGAACGCCGTGTGCCCCTGGAAAGCCTCCAGGACAGCGGTGCGCGGATGCAGGCGCGCGTCAGTCGGCGGCCGTTGCGCGATCAGTGGCGCATGGCCAGCTTCAGCGGCCTGATCGCCGCCGGCAGCAAAGCCGAGGAGGCGCACACGCCGGTGGAAGAGGTGCGTCCCGATCACGACGAGATCGCCGACGCGCTCGCGCCAACGCCGTTAGCGGTGCCGCAAGCGCCGTCCTACGCCGAGGACGACATTCTCGCGTTTCCACGCGGCGCGGCGGCGGGCGAGTGTCTGCACCGCATGTTCGAGCTCGCGGATTTCACCGATCCGCAGACATGGCCGGATGCCATCCGCGGCGCGCTACGCGAGCGCCCGGCGCCGGCAGTGCCCGAACTCGCGGCACGCTTGCCCGCCATGATGCATAACCTGATCGCGGACGTGGTGAGCACCGAGCTCGTGCCCGGCATGGCGCTCGCCAGCTTGAATCCGCGGCATCGGTTGAACGAACTCGAATTTCTGTTTGCCGCGCCTTCGCTCGATTTCCCAGCGCTGCGCGAGCTGCTGATCGAACACGGCTATCCCGACGTTGCACTGGAACCGGGCATGTTGCGTGGTTTCGTCAAAGGATTTATCGACATGATCGTCGAGCATGACGGGCGCTTCTGGATCGTCGACTGGAAGTCGAACCATCTGGGCGACACTGCCGCCGATTACGCCGCGGCGCCGCTCGAAGCGGCCATGGCGAGCCACGCGTATCACCTGCAGGCGCTGCTTTATACGGTGGCGCTGCATCGTTATCTGAAAACGCGGGTGCGCGATTATGCGTACGACACGCACATTGGCGGCTATCTCTACCTGTTCGTGCGCGGGGTTCGTCCGCAGTGGCGCGATGCCGATGGGGCGGCCGGCGTTCACATGCGGCGGCCTGCATTCGAACTGGTGGCGCTGCTCGACGCGGCAATGATTGGAGGTGTCGCATGAGCACGTTCGAGCGGAACTCTTCCGCGCCGCCGGAGCTCGACGACATCGGCGTGAATTTGCCCGCGCCGGCCGATTTCAGCACCGCGCTTGCCGAAGGGTTCGCGCGCCGCATCGGCACGTTGGCGCGGCGCGGCGGCGCGTCGGGCGAGGCGGTGAAGTGGGCCGCACGGGCCGCCTTTGCCGCGAGCCGCGCGACTGCCGAAGGGCACGTGTGCCTGCCGCTTGCCGTGCTGGCGCGACGCTTCGATGCATCGAGCGCGGAAGTGCGCGCGGCGCTGTTTGCAAGCGGCATGGCTAGCGACGGGTCGCAAAGTACGGCGGCGTTGCGGCCGCTCGTGATCGATGGGCAAGGGCGGCTGTATCTTGCGCGCTACTACGACTACGAGCGGCGTCTCGCACGCTCGCTGGTTGCGCATGCGGGTATAAATACAGACGCCAGTGCAGGCTTAAATGCGGACGCTACCGCCCAAACGTTGCATGAACGTCTGTTGCGTTATTTCGGCCCCCCGCAGGACGATGAAATCGATTGGCAACGTGTCGCTGCAGTCATGGCGCTGTCCGGGCGCTTGACTATCGTCAGCGGCGGCCCGGGTACTGGCAAGACAACTACAGTGGTCGGCGTGCTTGCCTGTTTGCTGGATGCGCGGGCCGATCTGCGAATTGCATTGGCGGCGCCCACTGGCAAAGCCGCGCAACGCATGCAGGAAGCCTTGCTCGCCCGTGCCGGCGAATTGCCGCCCGAACTCGCAGCGCGCTTGCCGCAGACCTCGTACACCTTGCATCGGCTGCTTGGTTCAGGGCCGGGTGGGCGCTTCCGGCATCATCGCGACAATCCGCTTCCTTACGACGTCGTCGTGATCGACGAGGCGTCGATGATTGACGTCGCGATGGCGGCGCATCTGCTCGACGCCATCGCGCCCCAGACGCGTCTCGTGATGCTGGGTGACAAGGATCAGCTCGCCGCCGTCGAGGCTGGTGCGGTGTTCGCCGAGCTCAGCGCGCGGCCTGCTTTTACTCAGAGCGGACTGCAGCGGATCGCTGAGGCGCTGGGCATCGAAGCGGCGCGGTTGTCGGAAGCACTGCCGGATGTGTCGAGCGACTTCGACCAGGGGGCTGACGATTTTTTCGCTCAAACGGGTGCGCCGGACGATTCCGATACGCCGCTTGCCGACTGCGTCGTCTGGCTCGAACGCAACTATCGATTCGGCCTCGAATCGCCGATCGGCCGTTTGTCGCTCGCGATTCGCAACGGTGCCGCCGGCGCGGCGCTCGAAGTCCTGCGCATCGATCCGGCCGAACCCTGCGCAGCGGCACTGTACGAAGATACGCATGTGACGCTCGCCGATCGCACAGTCATGCGGCTCGCCGCAGGTTTTGCCCCGTACGCGGATGCGCTCGCCGAGGCACTAGCCGCCGATACACCGGACCCATTGCCGCTCTTCGACGCGCTGAACCGCTTTCGAATTCTGTGCGCGACCCGCTCGGGGCCGCGCGGGGTCGATCAGGTGAATGCCGCGATGGCCGCACAGGTGCGGCGTGCGGCGGGCGTGACGCTGGCTGTAGGCGCGCAATGGTTTGCCGGACGCCCCGTCATGGTGACGCGCAACGATTACGCGCTCGGTCTGTTCAACGGCGACATCGGCATTGCGCTGCCGGGTGCGGGCGGTGCGTTGCGCGTGTATTTCCGTACCGGCGACGGTGGTCTGCGTGCCGTATCGCCCGCTGCACTGCCGCCGCACGACACGGCATTCGCGCTCACGGTTCATAAGTCGCAAGGCTCGGAATTTCAGCATGCGGTGTTGATGTTGCCGTCGGTGTTCAGCCGCGTGCTGTCGCGTGAACTCGTCTACACGGCAATTACCCGCGCACGTGAGCGGGTGGAGGTGATCGGCGCGCGCGCCGTGCTGGCGCAGGCCATCGCGACGCCGACGCAGCGTGATTCAGGTCTGGCCGCGCGAATTGCGGAGGCGTGTCGCGTCGTTTAGATGTTCAGCTTGCGATCCCGCCCGGTTGCACGCGCGCATCAACCCGGCTGCGCATGGTCTTGCGATACCACAGCGTCCACAGCGCCAGGGCGCTGTAAATGCCATAGCCGATGAACGGCGAGACCACCAGAAAGCGTTCGATCGGCCAGGTGAGCGCCATCCAGGCGCGCAACGCCGTTTCACCGGTCAGGCCGACGCCCCACACGAGCGTCATCAGCCGCATCGCGCTGACGAGAGCAGGCCGCTCGCGCCACAAGGTTTCGAAGCGCTCGGCGCCGCCTTCCATTTCACGGGCGACGGTGGCGCGCGCGAGATAGAAGATTAGTGGACGGCGCATCGGCAACGACAGCAGAAACACCACGCCCACCGCGCCGGACACGAGCGACTCCCGCAGCAACAGCATGCGAGGACTGCCGCCCAGCGCCATTGCGGCAACCGACAGCACGATGCCCACCACGACCATGATGCTGAGGGCGTCGACGCGTCGAAAGCGCACCAGTTCGATCAGGCTCCAGACGATCGGCGGCACGGCCGACGCGATCAGCGCGCCGGTCTCGCCCAGGTGCGGCAGCGTGAACCGGTAAGCGAGCCATGGCAGCAGAAAGTTGACGGCCAGTTCCAGCACAAAACCCGGACGGAGTTTCATATGAATTTACGCTGTAAGCGAAAACCGCAGTATCGGCGAACCGGCTGGGTCGATGCAAATAGTTTTTCGCATCGGCAGCCGCGGCCGATAGTCCGTAGTCGGTAATCGACTGTGCTCTGTGTACACTTGCGTCTCCAGCTCAATCCCACCATGACATCCCGTTATCCGATCCCGCCGAACGAAATCGAATTGACCGCAGTGCGCGCGCAAGGAGCGGGCGGCCAGAACGTCAACAAGGTCTCGAGTGCCATCCATCTGCGTTTCGACGTGCACGCTTCGTCGTTACCGGAAGTGCTGAAGATGCGCTTGCTCGCGCTGTCCGATCATCGGCTTACGCGCGACGGCGTGGTGATCATCAAGGCGCAGCAGCATCGCACTCAGGAGATGAACCGGGCGGCGGCGCTGGCGCGGCTCGACGAGCTGATCGAAAGCGTCAGCGTGACGCGCAAGCCGCGGGTCGCGACCCGGCCGACGCGCGCGTCGAACCGGCGTCGGCTCGACAGCAAGGCCAAGCGCAGTGAGATCAAATCCGGCCGTGGGCGGGTGGAGGATTGACGGGATTACGGGCTGCGGGGCCGGGGCGCTAAATTCCGGCTGAGCGGCAGAAGTTCCCGCAGAGGTACGCCAGGAATCTCAAGACGACGCGCGTCAATCTACGGCCGCTCGCATTCAGCGTTTGCCCCCGCGCCGGGCGGAACGCGTATCGGCGGGCGACGTCATCGGGACGAAATCGACGCACAGCACATTCGTGCCGTCACGCTCGAATGCGAGTGCCGCGGTGTAGCAGTCCTGGCCGTCCGCGAGCGAGTAGTGCGGCCCCATCATGGCGACGCGCCCTGGCGCAGCGAGCGCGTGCTTGAAATACGCGCGCCGCGACCAGTTGCTGCGCGTATCGGTGTAGAGCGGCGCGAGCCGCAGCGGAGGCGGCGGCAGCGAGGCGGCCGAGACCGACGCTTGCGTCTGTTCGCCTTGACCGTCGGTGACGAACACACGGCGTGCTTCGGGCAGATGCCACACTTTTTGCGCGGCCTGCCGCAGATCGCCGGTGGCTTTGAAGGTGTCGGCCGCGGCGAGCACGGCTTCGGCGAAGCCTTCGAAACCGAGCCGCTGGTGGCCGGCATGAGCCTGTTCGTAGGCGGCAAATTTGCTCCACATCGACTCGATCAGCGCCGGCACTTTGGCGCACGCCGCCTGCACCGAACCCTTCGGCTGGCCGAGCCAGAAACCTTGCACGAAATCGACGTCGGCCTGCATCAGAATCATCAACTCTTCGTCGGTTTCGACGCCTTCGGCCAGCACCAGCGTACCTGACTGATGCAGCATCGCGATCAGGTGGCTGATCATCGAATCGTCGCCTTCACGCTTGCCCGCGCGCGCAACCAGCGAGCGGTCGAGTTTGACGATGTCGGGGCGAAAGCGCCACACGCGGTCGAAGTTCGAAAAACCGGTGCCGAAGTCGTCGATCGCAATCAGGAAGTCGCGCGGCTGCGACGCCGCGAGCATGCTGGCGACGGCGGATTCATCGTCGGCGGGTTGTTCGAGTACTTCGATGACAATGCGCTCCTGCGGCAAGCCGAAATGCGCCGAGAGCTCATCGATGAAGGTGCGCTGCGGCCAGCCGGTTTCGAATACCTGCGGACGCGTATTCAGAAACAGCCAGCCAGTGCTGATGCCCTGTTCCATGAAATTCGCCACGTGCAGGCAGCGCGCGATGCGATCGAGTTCGCGTGCGTCGGCGGCGGAGCGCGTGCCGGAGAAAAGCACTTCCGGCGATACCGGCAAGCCGACGGGATCGAACGCACGCAGCAGGCCCTCGTAGCCGACCACGCACTGATGCGTGACGGACAGTACCGGCTGGAACACGCTGTGCAGGGTCAGCGCGCGCCACGTCGCAGTCCAGCCGGACTCGTCCCGGACCAGATGCGGGAGCAGGCCGCTGAGGGTCAATTCGCTGACGGTCGGCATAAGGGCAGGCATGAGTGCGGGCATAGTGACATCGCGGCAAGCGGGTGACGGGGCGCGCAGACAGATTTAACGCGCAACGGATGCACTGCCCAGGCGCCGGCAGGGTAAGGCGGGTACAGCCCGGGAACGCGGAGAGCAATGCCAGCCATGCTGGGCTCCGGCGGGATTGGTCAAAACCAGTCTAGCAGTTCGAACTTCGCGTGAATGTGCGGGTTATCACAGACGCGGGATGTGGCCGGGCGCCCGGCAAACCGGCCGTAGCGCGGTGGCCGGCCCCGGTCTCGTGGGCGTTTCGCGTGGGTTTCGCACTCGTTTGCCGCGCGCAGGATCGACCGTTCGAATGCAATCAATCATGCGTATGAAACCGAGGGTAGCAGGGCGGTGAGTGACCGCCCGCCAAACTCCAGGCAAGGACGGTGCTCAGACTTTTGCGTCCGCGAAATGCGCTGCATCAGGGTAATCCCGGCGCGGCTGCAGAAGCTTGCCCGGTGCGTGTGAGCGCCTGCAGGATTGACGGGCGGCGGGTATGCTGCTGCTTTTCCTGAACAAACGGAGTACAGGCATGACGGAAATAGCGGTGGTCGCAATCTCGGTGGCAAAGCCGGGTTATGAAGAGCAATTGCGCGAAGCGGCAGAAGGCATCGTCGGGCCGACGCGCAAAGAGCAGGGTGCGCTTCAATACGATCTGCACCGCGACGTGCAGGAGCCGCGCCGGTTTGTGTTTGTCGAGCGTTGGGAAAGCCAGGAAGCGCTGGCGGCGCATGCAAAATCCGCGCACATTGCGGCTTATAAGAAAGCGGTGGCGGATTGGGTCGAACACGCGGAAATTCGCGTCTTGTCGAAGATCGCGTAAGCGTTTGAAGGGCGAAAAGCGGGGGCGGACGACGGGGACGAACAACGGGGGAACTCGAAGGTCGAACCCCGAAAGTCGAACGACGGCGAGTGAGCTGCCAGGCCGGACACGGCCTGCGCGGCGCTCGCCGTTTATCTTCAGTGCGTGGCTTGCGGGACGTCGAGGATCAGGATGATGGTCCAGTCGGCATCGCCGTCGTGGTGATACTGACGTTCCGCGACAATGAACGGCTGCTGCTTGCCGTCCGGGCCAAGAAACAGCACGTCACCTTCCATCGGCAGGCACTCGACGGGCGGCAGCGCAAGGAACGCTTCCTGACCGCCGCGCGGCATCAGTTTTTCGATTTTGCGAGATGCTGCTTCAGTCCATTCGATGTCTAGCTGGATGTTGCTCATGCTGTCCTCCGCACCAAGGTGCGCACAGGTTAGGGGGAGTCCGGCCGGGCGACGGTCGCAGGGCGCCGGTCGGTGCGCGACTTTAGCATAACGTCGGCCGGCCGCAGCAGGCCTGCAGCAAGTCCATTAGACAACAAAAAAGCCGAAACCGGCGGTGCCGGCTTCGGCTTTTCACCTTCGCGGCGAGGCCGCAGGTGATGCTGTCAAATTGCGCTTACGAACTGGCGGCTTCGGCCTTCGCGGCCTTCTTGTGATGGTGCGGGGCCATCTTGTGATGTTTCTCCGGCATAGGCGCGCTTTCCATTGCTTGCTGGCGGTTTTGCAAATCTTGCGCGCGCTGCTCGACGTCGGCGGCCTTGGCCGGATCGGTGCTCATCATGACGCCGTTGTCCTGCGCATAGGCCGCGCCTGTTACGGCACTGAGGGAAACCAGGATCGCCAGGGACACTTTCTTCATTGTTACCTCCGCAGAGTGGTAATGGACCCGAGTATTTGCCTGTCCAATCGGAAAGACAATGCATTCTAGCCAGCAATATCCGCTCCAGCGGACGTTTTGTAACCACAGTGACAATTGGTTACACCTTGTTACGTTCGGCCCAGAGTCACTGTCGATGACGATCCCACTTCAAGCGCGATAATGCGTTGCCGGCACAAAGAACATTCGCATTTCTAAATAAATTACTACGCCAGGAAGCGCGAGATTCAGAACCATCCAATTGCACGATAGACGTGAAATTGCGCGATTCCAATCAGTTCGTGCAGCGCAGTCTCCGCGTTCACCAGATTGTCATAGCGCGGCAGTACACCGGGATCTGTATGCAGCGCGCTCGAGATCAGCGGCTGCGGCGTGAGGCCGAAACGATGGAAGTCGAGTAATGCGCGCGGCATCTGATAGGCGGACGTGACGAGTATCAGCGAATCGTAATGTGACCGGTCGAGAATAGCCGAGACGTTGCGCGCGTTTTCGTAAGTTGTGCGGCTGCTGTTTTCCAGCACGATGTCCGCACGCGACACCTGACGGCGCAGCAGGTAGGGCAGATAGGTATCGGCTTCAGTTGAGCTATGCCGCTGCGGATTGCCGCCGCTCACGATAACCTGACACGTGGCGGCCGTACGCTTGCAGGCTGCATAGTTTTCCGCGCTCACGGCGATGCGCGCGAGCACGTCACGCGGCGGCACGAGCACGTCGTCATCGTCGTAAATGGTGCCTCCGCCGAGCATGATTATCGCGGTGCGCGGCGCGAAGCGGGCGGGCGTGTCGGTCTGCCGATGCGGCTGCGCCAGTTCCAGCAATGGCGCCGTGAGCCAGCCGGCGGCGAGCAGCCAGAACAGGGCGATCGCACCGATGGCGAGAGGCCGGCGGGCGCGTTTCCAAAGCACGATTGCTGCAAAAAAAAGCGCTAATAAAGTGAATAGAATCAATTTAAATGGGGTAACGTATGACTTTCGGGACAAATCTATGGGCCTGCTATCGCGCCGCAGCGGTTGCATCGTCGGCCCGTAGACAGAACGCTAACATGGTGTTCAGACGGGGGTTCCGAAAACGAGACCAGAGCAGCACCTGGCGGAATTCGACTGCATGAAAGCGGCCAGTTTCCAGCCAAGGGCGGGTGCTATGCGCGTCACTGGTGGCGCGGTGACGTGTTGGGCATAGATGTGTCATAGCTGCACTTTAAGAAAGAAGTGAGATGACCACGTATTCCAACGAAGCGGTACTTGAAGCGCTGCGGCGGGCGCAATATCGCCAGGTCCCATGGGCCAGACGACCGGGTGTCTTCCAATATCTTCGCGCGCTAGGCTTGATGGACACTGTTCGGCAGCGCACCGTCGCACCGGCTCCGGGCTTTCACGCACCGGTCGATATTGCCGTGCTCACCGACCGAGGCAGAGCCGAGTTCGCGAGGCTTGCGCACGACGAACGCCTGTTGAGCTGGACCGCACAGCGAATGAACGACTACGTCGTCGCGACAGCCGAAGCGCGGCCCACAGCCGCTCTCGAAGCCCGGCCTTAAGGGCGCGGGCAAAAGGCGCTGGCGCTGTATTTCCCGGCCGCTCCACGCGGCTGGTGGTGATTTCATTGCTTCGCTTTATTGCCCGGCTGATGCACCTGGTTCAGTGCGCGCCGCCCGCCTGCTCGCGCAAAAAAAAGCCCGTATCGCAAGGATACGGGCGTACCGGAATTACTACTGCCACGCTGTGCTAATGGCGTTGAATCAGACTGGCGCATTGGCTGGTGGTTCCCTGATAGTTCAATTCGCCGTGTAGCGCGTTGCGTTGCCGTTAAGGTGGACGCCCGCTACAGCGAACAATGGCGGCTAACACCGCGGCGATCTCATATGGGTTCACACGTACCGACTCCAGTCGTCGGCGGGTCGGCGCATCTCCAGGTCTAGCGGCGGCGAGCAGGATCTTCGCGCGGCGGTTCAGGACGCGTGCGTACATTGCTCGCGATATCGCCGCGCAGGTCGCCACGGGGCGCAGGCGGCGTGAAGTCGCGGTTGCGTGTTTCGCTTTGCTGCCAGGCTTCGATAGTGGCCGTATGATCCGGCCGCCAGTTCCAGCCTTGTTGGCGCTGCTGTGCGAGCGCCGGTGCGGCCATTGATGAAACGACAATGCCGCACAGAAGCAGTGACATTGGTTTCATGCTGAGCTCCCGTCAAGCCGATCGACTCAAGGCCTGTTTGCATACACATAAGGTATGCCGAGTGGCGAAAGCACGCTGTAAGCAATAGTAAATGGATGTTTCAACAGCAATCATCGGCTCGCTTCAGGCGTCTGAGGCGAGCTGAAAATGACATTGGAGAAACGCAAGGGGACGACACAGCTGGGCGCGCCGAAGAGCGGTGCCCATTGCAGGTCGGGCGGGCGTCGAAAGACGGCGCACGGCGGCCCAGATACACGCCGGGCGCCCGTAGGCGCCCGGAGGCAAAACAATTCGCGTCAGGCCATCTTGACCGGCGCGCGCCACGATTCCGGATTGGTCCAGAATGCGCCACGCAGACGGTCGCGGCTCGGCGGTGCCGGCGGTTTCGCGGCGGTCGCGCCAATGCGGCCGCGCAGCGAAATTTCACGGCCGCTCGTGCCGAGTCGCTTAACTATTTCGGCGAGCGTACCATCGGCTTGCCATTCGTCGAAGCGACGGCGGCAAGTCGGCGGCGACGGATAGCGGCCCGGCAGTTTGGACCAGCCTTCTCCAGTCGACAGCACCCAAAGCACCGCATTGACTACTGCGCGCGCTTCCACGCGTGGTCGACCACGACGTTCGCTCCGTGCTGGCTCCGCACAGAACAACGCCTCGACCAGCGCCCACTCGTTGTCTCTCAAATCGTCGAACAGCATCATGTTTCACCTCAGCGAAGCTAACTCCGGTGCGCTGCCCCGCGCCGCGCACTCTCCATGCACTCGATAGGCGAGTGCCAAGGGGGGTCGGGCTTGCCACGATCTGCTATTCAGTCAGAAGTCATGGCGCCGACCCTGTGTGCATGTAAATGCAGGAAGTGTGCCAAGTTGATCCGACTACCTGAAAGCCCTGTGACAGCGGGCCAGCGCGGGCGCTAGCTAGGGGCGTATAAGAATCCAAAAAACCCATCTCGCAAATCGGGACAATCACCAATCTTGTGCAATCAGGCCCGACCAGCGTGCGTTTGCGCCTTATTGCTGCGCTGCAACGATCGCACTAAATGCGAATGTGGTGCGGCATTTCGCCATACAATGCGCATTAAACTGGGTTATTGATGAGGTTGGTAAATGAATGTGACGCTGCGTCAGCTAAGGGTTTTCATTGAGGTCGCCCGTTTGCAGAGCTTCAGCCGGGCTGGCGATGAAATCGGTCTGACGCAATCGGCGGTCAGCCGCTGTGTACGCGAACTGGAGGGAGAGATCGGTCTGAAGCTGATCGACCGCACCACGCGCGAGGTGCAGCTCACGGACGTTGGCGGCAACCTGGTGTCGAGCGTGTCGCGGTTGCTGACGGATCTGGACGACGCCTTGCGCGAGATCCGCGAAATCGGCGAGCAGCGCCGCGGACGGGTGGTGGTGGCCGCAAGCCCGACGGTCGCCTGCCGGTTGATGCCGGGCGTGGTGGCGTCGTGCGGACGGCAGTTTCCCTACATCACCTTGGGTCTGCGCGACGACGTGCAAAGCGACGTGGTGCGCAAGGTGAAGTCGGGAGAAGTCGATTTCGGCGTAATCATCGGCCCGTTTTCCGCTGACGACCTGCTGAGCGAATCGCTGATGACCGATTCGTTCTGCGTCGTTTCGCGCGACGACCACCCGCTGGCGGCACACAAGCAGGTGGCATGGACAGACCTCGAAGGCCAGCAGCTCGTCATGCTCGATTACGCGTCAGGCAGCCGGCCGATCATCGATGCCGTGATGCAGGAATACGGCGTAAGCGCCACCGTGGTGCAGGAGCTGGGGCATTCCGCGACCGTTTTTGGGCTCGTCGAGGCGGGCGTGGGCGTAAGCGTGCTGCCGTGGCTGGCCTTGCCGCTGCCTGCGGGCGCCTCGCTGGTGGCGCGGCCACTCGTGCCGCGCGCTGAGCGCACCGTCGAACTGGTGCGGCGTCGCGACCGCTCGCTGTCGCCGGCGGCGGAGGCGGTGTGGAGTCTGATTCGCCAATTGCCGGCGCGGGCCGAGGATTTGGGCTGATGACTTTGGCCGCGCCGCTTCACGTGGTGACTTCGCCGTCCCAAAAGCAGGCGCCGCGCTAAACTGTCGCCTCCCTTGGCGTCAGCCTTGACCCATTTATTACCCGTCCATCACTGTCTGGAAGCCTCGATGAGCGAAACGGATCTGCCCGTGCCCTCCGTCCCCAATGCCCGCGACGCCGTGCGCGCACTGCGTCCTTCACAGATCCGGGAAGTCGCGAACGCCGGTTTCGGCGTTGCGGACGTGTTGCCGTTCTGGTTCGGCGAGTCCGATCGGGTTACGCCCACCTTCATCCGCGACGCCGCTAGCGCCGCACTGGCTGCCGGCGCCACCTTCTATACGCATAACCTGGGCATTGCGCCGCTGCGCGCGGCGCTCGCGGATTACGTCAGCGCGTTGCACGGAACAACATCGTCCGATCACATTGCGGTGACGAGCGCCGGCGTCAACGCGCTGATGCTGGCCGCGCAGCTGGTGGTGGGTGCGGGTGATCGCGTTGTCGCGGTCACGCCGCTGTGGCCGAATCTGGTCGAGATTCCCAAGATTCTGGGCGCACATGTGGAAACCGTCGCGCTGGGCTACGGTGAGCACGGCTGGCAGCTCGATCTCGAGCAATTGCTGGCCGCGCTGACGCCGGACACGAAGATGCTGCTGGTCAACTCGCCGAACAATCCGACCGGCTGGGTGATGAGCCGGGAAGAGCAGCGCGCCGTGCTGGCGCATTGCCGCCGCCACGGCATCTGGATCGTCGCCGACGAAGTCTACGAGCGTCTTTATTACGCGCACGCCGAAGCTGACGCCGGCAGCACCCATTCGCGCACGGCGCCGTCGTTTCTCGATCTGGCCACGCGCGACGAGCGCGTGATCTGCGTGAATTCGTTTTCCAAGGCGTGGCTGATGACCGGCTGGCGGCTCGGCTGGATCGTCGCACCGGCCTCGCTGATGGACGATCTTGGCAAACTGGTCGAATACAATACCTCGTGTGCACCGGCTTTCGTCCAGCAGGCGGGCATCGCGGCCGTCCAGCAGGGCGAGCGCTTCACGCAGGACCTGGTGCTCGACCTGAAGGCATCGCGTGACCACCTGGTGCGGGCGCTGTCGGCCGTGCCGGGCGTCGATGTGAAGGCGCCGCCCGGGGCGATGTATGTGTTTTTCTCGATGCCGGGTGCGGCGCGCAGCCTCGAACTATGCAAGGCTATGGTGCGCGAAGTGGGCTTGGGTGTGGCGCCTGGCAGCGCGTTTGGTCCACAAGGCGAGGGTTTCGTGCGCTGGTGCTATGCCTGCGACACGGCGCGGCTGGACGCGGGCGTCGGGCGTCTGAGGCGTTTCCTCGCGCAGCACGGCACGCACTGATGCGCGGCGGAAAGGGCGCCTGGCGAGACTGAAGGGTCTGTAAGGTCGCAATTAAGGCCCCATTTCAGTCCGATTCTTGTGCATTTCCGCCTGGTTTTCCGCGAAAGCACGCGGCTTGGGGTGCTGCTGAAAAATGCGCCGGGGATTTCGTCTTTACGCACTGGTTGTTTTTGCGTAATATGGCGCTCAGTCACGCGATTCCTTTCAGGAATATCGCTGCTCCGTCCGGCTGGGTTTGGCTCGATTGCCTGTTTCGCCTCCCCCCGGTGCGTGCTCCCATCAATATGACCGATCAGAATCGGGCGAGCGCGTCTTCAGTTCCACATCGTCTGTTTGATCCGGTTCTTTGACCACAGGGTCTGACCTAGCTGCATGAATACCCAAGAGGCGAAGATCGTCCTCGAGACTGCCTTGATCTGCGCGCAGGAGCCGTTAAAGCTCGTCGATTTGCGCAAGCTCTTTGCCGACGGCGTGTCGGCAGACACTGTTCGGAATTTGCTCGAAGACCTGAAGCAGGACTGGTCCGGGCGCGGTGTAGAGCTGGTCGGGCTGGCGTCGGGCTGGCGATTTCAAAGCAAGCCCGCGATGCGTTCGTACCTGGATCGTTTGCATCCTGAGAAGCCGCCGAAATATTCGCGCGCGGTGCTCGAGACGCTCGCGATCATTGCGTACAGGCAACCGGTCACGCGCGGCGATATCGAAGAGATTCGCGGCGTCACGGTGAATACGCAGGTCGTCAAGCAACTCGAGGATCGCGGCTGGATTGAAGTGATCGGCCATCGCGATGTGCCGGGGCGTCCGGCGCTGTACGCGACGACGCGGCAATTTCTCGACGACCTCGGTTTGAAGGCGCTCGACGAATTACCGCCGCTCGCGGATCCGTCGGCGCAGCTGAACGCAGATCTGCTCGGTCAGCATGCGATCGAATTTTCCGAGGCCGCGGCCGTGCAGACATTGGCATCGGACGAAGAGAGCCCGCTTGAAGGGCCGTCGGAATCTGCCGTCGGCGAGGCAGGCGCTGAAGCAGGCGAACACGCTGAAGCGCATCAAACGCCGGTCGCTGAGACTCTGCACGCGGAGCCGGCTGAGGCGAGCGGGGCAGTCGAAGCAGGCGAAACTGAACTTGCCGAGGCAAGGCATGATCCGACGGACGCCGCACCGGCGCCTGAGCTCCATCAGGACGCTGCAGTAGCGCCGAATGGGCAAGAGCATGCCGAAGCGGCGAACGTTGAACCGCAGGCCGGCGCCGCCGAGCCCGCACTGAATCACGATCCGGTCTCCCAGGCCGATCCGGCAATACCCGCGCACGACTCGGGCGTACTCCGCAATACGGAGCACGCCGCCGAGCCGAACCCGACCACGGCGGCGCACGGCGATCCTGAGGATCGCCGCGATGCTGCACAGGACGCAGGCATTCTGACCGACGACGAACCCGAGTCGCGCAGCGCCTGACGTAACCGAACTTTTTTTGCCGCGCCCGCAATGGGCGCGCGCGACCTGACATTTTGAGGTTGTTTTGACACATACCCACGACACCGATTCGTCCGAATCCGAGCGCGCCGTGCCGTCGGCACGCGCCGACGAAGCGCGTACCACGCAAGCGTCGGCAGGCGAGGGCGAGCGCCCGGCGCCGGCCACGGAAGCCGACGGTGAAGACCGTCCGCGCCGCGGCCTGCGTCGCGGACCGCGCAGCCTGATCGCGCGGCGCCGCGCCGGAGCGAAGACGAAGGGCGCCGAAGGCGCGCCCGCGCAAGGAGCGCCGGTCGTCACCGAAGCGCCGCCGGACGGCGAGGTGGTCGCGCAGGTGCGCATGCCGCGCAAGGATGGCGGCGCCAAGGGCCAGGGCCCGCGCCGCAATGCGGGCGGCGCGAAGCGCGAGGGTGGTCAACGTGAAGGTGCGCCCCGCGAGGGCGGCCCCCGCGAAGGCGGGCGCGGCGAAGGCGGGCGCGGCGAACGCCAGCCGCGCGAAGGCGGGCAGCGTCAGAATCGCCGTGGCGGCGAAGCGCCGGTGGCAATCGCAGCCGAAGCGAACCCGGACGATCTGTTCTCGTACGTCACCTCGCCCGCATTCGATGCGGACAACAGCGCCACCGGCGGCGTACGCGCCCCGATGCTGCGCCGTGGCAAGCCGGCCGCGCCCAAGCGCGTCCTCGCCGCGGACGACGACGCGCCGAAGCTGCACAAAGTGCTGGCCGAAGCCGGCATGGGTTCGCGCCGGGACATGGAAGAACTGATCGTCGCCGGCCGCGTATCGGTGAACGGCGAGCCGGCTCACATCGGTCAACGCATCATGCCGACCGACCAGGTCCGCATCAACGGCAAGCCGGTCAAGCGCAAGCTGGCCAACAAGCCGCCGCGCGTGCTGCTGTATCACAAACCGACCGGCGAAATCGTCAGTCACGCTGATCCGGAAGGCCGCCCGTCGGTGTTCGACAAGCTGCCGCCCATGAAGACCGCCAAGTGGCTCGCGGTCGGCCGCCTCGACTTCAACACCGAAGGTCTGCTGATGCTGACCACCTCGGGCGATCTGGCGAACCGTTTCATGCATCCGCGTTACAGCGTCGAGCGTGAATATGCGGTGCGCGTGGTCGGCGAGCTGGCGGAAGGCATGCGTCAGAAGCTGCTGCACGGCGTCGAGCTGGAAGACGGCCCGGCGAATTTCCTGCGCATCCGCGATGGCGGCGGCGAAGGCACCAATCATTGGTATCACGTCGCGCTCGCCGAAGGGCGTAATCGGGAAGTGCGCCGCATGTTCGAAGCGGCCGGCTTGATGGTCAGCCGCCTGATCCGCACGCGTCATGGCCCGATCTCGCTGCCGAAGGGCCTGAAGCGCGGTCGCTGGGAAGAGCTCGAAGACAATCAGGTGCGTGCGCTGATGGCGTCGGTTGGCCTGAAGGCGCCGTCGGAAGAAAAGGGCGGCCGCAGAGAGGCGCCGGAGCGCAAGCAGCCGGATCCGATGCAGACGTCGATGGGCTTCATCAGCCGGGAACCGGTGTTGATGTCGCATGGTCGTTTCGACCAGCAGCAGCCGCGCGGTCAAGGCCGTCGCGGTGCGGCAGGCGGCGGCTTCGGCGGTGGCGCGGGTGGTGGTTTTGGCGGCGGCAGCGGCGGCGGTTACGGCAATCGCGGCGCTGGCCGCAGCGCCGGTGGCTTCAGCGGCCCGATGGGCGGCGGTGCGCCGGGCCCGCGTGGCGGCCGTGGTGACGTCGACGGCAATCGCGCGCCGTCGGGCAATGGCAACCGCGCAGCTGGCGGCGGTAAGCGCGCCGGCGGTCCTGGCGGCGGCAATCCGGGCGGCGGCAGCCGCGGGCCGGCCGGCAATCGCGGCGGTAACGCCAACCGCGCCGGTGGCGGTGGCAACCCCAACGCGGGTGGTGCCAATCGTGGCGGTGGCGCACCGCGCGGCCGCTCGCGTGGCCGTTAAACGGCAAGCAACTTAAGCATGACGGTTGGCTGCTGATCGTTCATCAACGATTTACGCTTCGCCACTGTCAGAATTGATCGACGAGCGCCGCGGGTTTCATCTGATGCATAAAACCGCGGCGTGCGCATAAGTAGGGGCAGAGTTTCGTGGTCCCGCTTGTCCGGCGCAGGTTCGAGGCGGCGCAAGCCGCCTTGCAAAAGGCCCGGAGCGCCGCCATATCGTTGAAAGATTCCCATGAAATCAAGCGGAAATGCGCTTCGTACGGCGTTCTGCGGTTTGCGTTTGTCCCGAAAAATGGCTACAATCGCGGAGTCGCTGGGCGTGCGGCTTTTCATGTGCGGCTCAGGTGCGACCACCGGTAATAAGATGATGGGCGTTTAGCCCATTTTTTTTTGCCGCGCAGTTCTAAGTGGTTCGGCATCTCGGGTAGCACGAACGTGCGCCGGCTTGGCGCGCGGCCCGCATTGGTGTTTGCAGACAAACCCGGCAGGTCTCGCCGCGCGAACATCTTAGAGGGCACTGTGCAACTGACGGAACTGATTGAAACCACGGTCGTGGGACTCGGCTACGAGCTCGTCGATCTCGAGCGCACCGGGCGCGGCAGTTTGTGTATTTACATTGACCAGCCGGCCGGCATCGCGATCGAAGACTGCGAGAAAGTCACGCGTCAGCTCCAGCACGTTCTGACGGTCGAAAATATCGATTACGAGCGGCTTGAAGTGTCGTCGCCGGGTCTCGACCGCCCGCTGAAAAAACTGGCGGATTTTGAACGCTTCGCAGGCAGCGAAGTGGTAATCACATTGAAAAAGCCATTGGACGGACGGAAATCGTACCGGGGCATCCTGCATGCTCCGCAAGGCGAGACGATCGGTCTGGAATTTGAAGGGAAGGAAGGCGCCGCGATGCTCGATTTCACCGTCGCGGATATCGATAAGGCACGCCTCGTTCCGAAAGTTGACTTTAGGAGCCGCAAACAATGAGTCGCGAAGTGTTGATGCTGGTGGATGCGCTGGCACGCGAGAAGAACGTCGATAAAGACGTGGTATTTGCCGCGCTCGAGGCGGCCCTCGCTTCGGCCTCCAAGAAACTCTTCGAAGAAGATGCGGATATTCGCGTCCAGATCGACCGTGAAAGCGGCGAGCACGAAACGTTTCGCCGCTGGAAAGTGGTGCCGGACGAAGCTGGCCTGCAAGAGCCGGATCAGGAAATCCTGCTGTTCGAAGCACGTGAACAGAAGCCGGAAATCCAGCTCGACGAATACATCGAAGAACCGGTGCCGTCGATCGAATTCGGCCGTATCGGCGCGCAGGCTGCCAAGCAGGTGATCCTGCAAAAGGTGCGCGACGCGGAACGCGAGCAGATCCTGAACGACTTCCTCGAGCGCGGCGAGCACATCATGACCGGCTCGGTGAAGCGTCTGGATAAGGGCAACTTCATCGTCGAAACCGGCCGTGTCGAAGCGCTGCTGCGTCGCGACCAGCTGATTCCGAAGGAAAATCTGCGCGTGGGTGACCGCGTGCGTGCCTATATCGCCAAGGTCGATCGCACCGCTCGCGGTCCGCAGATCGAACTGTCGCGTACGGCGCCCGAATTCTTGATGAAGCTGTTCGAAATGGAAGTGCCTGAAATCGAACAGGGTCTGCTGGAAATCAAGGCGGCGGCCCGCGATCCGGGCGTGCGCGCCAAGATCGGCGTGATCGCTTATGACAAGCGCATCGACCCGATCGGCACCTGCGTCGGTATCCGCGGTTCGCGTGTCCAGGCCGTGCGTAACGAGCTTGGTGGCGAAAACGTCGACATCGTGCTATGGTCGGAAGATCCCGCACAGTTTGTGATCGGCGCGCTCGCGCCGGCAGCCGTCCAGTCGATCGTCGTCGATGAAGAAAAGCATTCGATGGACGTCGTCGTAGACGAAAACGAACTGGCGGTCGCGATCGGCCGCAGCGGCCAGAACGTGCGTCTTGCCAGCGAACTCACCGGCTGGCAGATCAACATCATGACGCCGGACGAATCTGCGCAAAAGCAGAATCAGGAACGCGGTGTACTGCGTGACCTGTTCATGGCGCGTCTCGATGTCGACGAAGAAGTTGCCGACATCCTGATCGACGAAGGCTTTACGAGCCTCGAAGAGATCGCTTATGTGCCGCTCAACGAGATGCTCGAAATCGAAGCATTCGACGAAGACACCGTTCACGAACTGCGTAATCGCTCGCGCGATGCGTTGTTGACGTTGGCGATCGCGAATGAAGAAAAGGTCGAGAATGTTGCACTCGACCTGAAGAGCCTGGACGGCATGGATGCCGACCTGCTCGCCAAGCTTGCTGAACACCAGATCCAGACGCGCGACGAACTCGCCGAACTGGCTGTGGATGAACTGGTCGAGATGACCGGAATGGAAGAGGATGCCGCTAAGGCGTTGATCATGAAAGCACGTGAACATTGGTTCCAGTGAGAAATGACCATGGCGCACTAAATTGAACGCGGCCGTTAGGCCGCATGACAAGATGCTAACCGCAAGGAATCGGTCCTTGCATTAAGAGGAATGAATGGCGAGTAACAACGTAGCCCAATTTGCCGCGGAACTGAAAATGCCTGCAGGCGTGCTCCTTGAGCAGCTTCAGGCAGCAGGCGTCACGAAAGCGAGCGAAGACGACAGCTTGTCCGAAACGGACAAGGCGCGTCTGCTCGACCACTTGCGCAAGTCTCACGGCTCGACTGATGCGGACAAGCGCAAGATCACGCTGACGAAACGGCATACGTCGGAGATCAAGCAATCCGACGCGACGGGCAAAGCTCGCACCATTCAGGTCGAGGTGCGTAAGAAGCGCACTTTCGTCCGCCGCGACGAATCCGCCGCTGAAGGCGGGGATGCATCGAATCATGTGGCCGAAGCTGATGTAGACGATCTGGAACTCCAGCGTCGTGAAGAGGAGGCTCGTCACGAAGCCGAGCTGCTCGAAAAGCAGGCTCAGGAGTTGAAGGCGCGTCAGGAACAGCTCGAACGCGAAGAAGCCGAACGTCAGGCGCGCGAACAGGCTGCTGAAGCCGAGCGCCGTCGTGCGGAAGAAGAAGCAGCGAAGAAGCGCGCTGCGGCTGCGGCCGAAGCGGCGGCTCGCGAACAGGCTCAGGCTGCACAGCCGGCGCAGGCCGCCAAGGCGGCGAAGGCTGAACCGGTTGCGGCCAAGGCTGCGGAACCGGCGGCTGCCAAGGAAAGCGAGCAGGACGACGAGCGCGCTGCGGCAGAACGCGCGGCACAACGCGAAGCAGCGAAGAAAGCGGAAGACGCAGCGCGTCAGGCCGCTGAGAAAACGCGCGCCGAGCAGGAAGAAGTCAGCAAGCGCCGTGCGGCGGCAGAAGCCGAAGCACGTGCGATTCGCGAAATGATGAACACGCCGCGCAAGGCGCAGGTCAAGGCGCCGGAACCGGCACCGAAGCCCGCTGAGCCGGCCAAGCCCGTGGAAGCCAAGGGCACGCTGCACAAGCCGGCGCGTCCGGCGGGTGAAGCACCGGCACGTCCGGCAGCCAAGAAGCCGGCCGCTGCGGCTCCGGCTGCAACGACCACGCCGTCGGCTGGCGACAAGAAGAAGCCGGGCGGTGGCAAGGGCGGCTGGCAGGACGACGCAGCGAAGCGCCGCGGTATCAAGACGCGTGGCGATTCGAGCGGCGGTGTCGATCGCGGCTGGCGCGGCGGCCCGAAGGGTCGCGGCAAGCATCAGGATCAGAACACCACGTTCCAGGCGCCGACCGAACCGATCGTGCGTGAAGTACACGTGCCGGAAACCATCACGGTCGCCGATCTGGCGCACAAGATGGCGGTGAAGGCATCGGAAGTCATCAAGTCGATGATGAAGCTCGGCCAGATGGTCACGATCAACCAGATGCTGGACCAGGAAACGGCGATGATCATCGTCGAGGAACTGGGCCACCACGCGGTTGCGGCCAAGCTGGACGATCCGGAAGCCATGCTGGTCGAAGGCGAAATCACGGACGCAGAAGCACTGCCGCGTCCGCCGGTCGTCACGGTCATGGGTCACGTCGACCACGGCAAGACCTCGCTGCTCGACTACATCCGCCGCGCCAAGGTTGCAGCGGGTGAAGCGGGCGGGATTACGCAGCATATCGGCGCGTATCACGTCGAAACGCCGCGCGGCGTCATCACGTTCCTCGATACGCCGGGCCACGAAGCATTTACGGCCATGCGTGCTCGTGGTGCGAAGGCAACCGACATCGTGATTCTGGTGGTCGCAGCCGACGACGGCGTGATGCCGCAAACGAAGGAAGCGATTGCCCACGCGAAGGCAGGCGGCGTGCCGCTCGTCGTCGCGATCAACAAGATCGACAAGCCGGATGCGAATCCGGAGCGCGTCAAGCAGGAACTCGTCGCGGAAGGCGTCGTGCCGGAAGAGTACGGTGGCGATTCGCCGTTCGTGTCGGTGTCGGCTAAGACCGGCGCGGGCATCGACGACCTGCTCGAAAACGTGCTGCTGCAAGCCGAAGTGCTGGAACTGAAGGCACCGGTCGAAGCGCCCGCCAAGGGTCTCGTTATTGAAGCGAAGCTCGATAAGGGTAAGGGTCCGGTTGCAACGATCCTGGTCCAGTCGGGTACGCTGAACCGCGGCGACGTGGTGCTGGCAGGTAGCGCTTACGGTCGTGTGCGAGCCATGCTCGACGAAACCGGTAAGCCGACCAAGTCGGCAGGCCCGTCGATCCCGGTCGAGATTCAAGGTCTGTCGGAAGTCCCGCAAGCTGGCGAAGAAGTCATCGTCATGCCGGACGACCGCAAGGCGCGTGAAGTCGCGTTGTTCCGTCAAGGCAAGTTCCGCGACGTCAAGCTGGCCAAGCAACAGGCCGCGAAGCTCGAGAACATGCTGGAACAGATGGGCGAAGGCGAAGTGGCGTACATGCCGCTTATCGTCAAGGCCGACGTGCAAGGTTCGCAGGAAGCTCTGGTGCAGTCGCTGCTCAAGCTGTCGACCGACGAAGTTCGTGTGCAGATCGTGCACGGCGCAGTGGGCGGCATCAGCGAGTCGGACGTCAACCTGGCTACGGCTTCGAAGGCGGTCATCATCGGCTTCAACACCCGTGCGGATGCACAGGCGCGCAAGCTGGCGGAAACCAACGGCGTCGATATTCGCTACTACAACATCATCTATGACGCAGTGGATGAAGTGAAGGCTGCGATGTCGGGCATGCTGGCACCGGAGAAGCGCGAAGTCGTGACGGGTACCGTCGAAGTGCGTCAGGTCTTCAAGGTACCGAAGATCGGTGCGGTGGCCGGCTGTATGGTCACGGACGGTTTCGTCAAGCGCTCGTCGTCGGTGCGCGTGCTGCGCAACAACGTCGTCATCTTCACGGGCGAGCTCGATTCGCTCAAGCGCTTCAAGGACGACGTCAAGGAAGTCCGTCAGGGCTTCGAGTGCGGTATGTCGATCAAGAACTTCAACGATATCGTCGAAGGCGATCAGTTCGAAGTCTTCGAAGTTACCGAAGTCGCGCGTACGCTGTAATTCACGCGGCATTGGCTCAACGGGCGGAGCGGGCTTAAGCGCCCGCTCCGCCCGTTGTCTTTGGGCCCGCGCATTTTGTCGCGTATCGCGCCCCGCGGTGGCTTGCAGTCGCTATCAGGCCGCTCATTGCCGTCCGGGCAATCACCACCTCGGTTCGCGCGAACAACTTTATTTGCATCCGTCAGAACGGAGCACACAAACACCATGCCTAAAAAACGTTCTTCCCCCAATCGCAACGTGCAGATCGCCGATCAGATCCAGCGCGACCTGTCCGAGCTGCTGCGCGAGGTCAAGGATCCGCGCATCGGCCTCGTCACGATTCAAAGCGTCGAGCTGACGCCCGACTACGCGCACGCGAAGGTCTACTTCACGACGCTAACCGGCGATCCGCAACAGACGCTCGAAGCGCTCAACCACGCGGCCGGCCATCTGCACAATCAGCTGTTCAAGCGCCTGCACATTCATACCGTGCCGACGCTGCATTTCCATTACGACCAGACGATCGAACGAGCCGTTGAAATGTCCCGTCTGATCGACGAGGCGAACGCCAATCGCGCGAAAGAAGACTGAGCGCGCGGGTTGAACGTTGTTATCCGCGTTCCGGGCCGCACTGCGCCAGTTGTAGCTCATTTAGCGCTGTTTCCGACCACTTCGAAGACCTTGTCTTTCTGACATGACCGCACCTCAACGCCCCCGCGTGCCGCGTCGCGCGCTCGACGGCGTACTGCTGCTCGACAAGCCGCTCGGCCTGTCGAGCAACGACGCGCTGATTCGCGCGAAGCGTCTCTATCTGGCAAAAAAGGCGGGCCACACCGGCACGCTCGATCCACTCGCCACAGGTCTGTTGCCGCTGTGTTTTGGCGAGGCGACCAAGTTTTCGCAAGACCTGCTCGAAGCTGACAAGACCTATGAGGCGACCATGCGCCTCGGTATCCGCACGACCACCGGCGACGCCGAAGGCGAAGCCATCGACACGCGCGACGTGGCATGCGATCCGGCCGCGGTAGAGGCGGCCATGGAGAAATTTATCGGCGACATCGTCCAGATCCCGCCGATGTATTCGGCGCTCAAGCGCGATGGTAAGCCGCTATACGAATACGCGCGCGCCGGGCAGACGGTGGAGCGGGAAGGGCGTCAAGTGACGATTCACGCGCTCAAGATGCTTGCCTGTGCGTTGCCCGACGTGACGTTTCGCGTGACGTGCAGCAAAGGCACGTATGTGCGCACGCTCGCCGAGGATATCGGCGAAGCGCTCGGCTGTGGTGCGCATCTGGTTGCGCTGCGGCGTACCGGTGTCGGCGCGCTGACACTGGAGAATTCGGTGACGCTCGACGCGTTGTCCGATGCGACGGAGAGCGAGCGCGATACGTGGCTGCAACCGGTTGATGCATTGCTGTCCACGTTCCCGCTTGTCACACTGGACGAAGACGCGACTCGTCGCTTCCTGCATGGGCAGCGGCTGAAGCTCTCCGAGTTGACCATCGCCGCCGATGCGGTGAATGCGCCCCGCGTACGCGTGTATGCAGCGGACGGGCGTCTGCTCGGCGTAGCGAAGCAAGGCGAGGGTGTGCTGGCGCCGGAACGGCTCGTGGTTACCGCAGCGAGCTAACGCGGAAGTTCAGCGCCGCGTCGTCCGCAGCAGCAACAAAAAAGGCGGGACCGCTCACCAGCGGTCCCGCCTTTTTGCATACATGCAGCGCGCGTCGCGGACTAATAAAACCAGAACCTCAATGCGCCGCCGCAGCCGCCGCACCCGCATCACCGCCGGCACGCTCCGGCTTGGCCATCCAGATCAGCGCGATCAGCGCGACAAAGATCCCCGCCGATACAAAGAACAGATCGTTCACGCCCAACTGCGCGGCCTGCTGCGTCGCCATCGTATTAAACAGACCATACGCCTGCGGCTGACTGTAGCCGGCCGCACCCATCTGCCGGATCGACTGATCGAACACCGGGTTGTACATACTTGCCTGTTCGGCCAGTTGCGCATGATGCATGATGGTGCGGTGATCCCACGCGGTCTGGAAAATCGACGTGCCAATACCGCCGCACATGATCCGCACGAAATTCGACAAGCCCGATGCAGCGGGAATCCGGTTGCCCGGCAAACCCGACAACGTGATCGACACCAGCGGGATGAAGAACCCTG
This sequence comes from Paraburkholderia sediminicola, assembly GCF_902859805.1. Classification (GTDB taxonomy): domain Bacteria; phylum Pseudomonadota; class Gammaproteobacteria; order Burkholderiales; family Burkholderiaceae; genus Paraburkholderia; species Paraburkholderia sediminicola. The sequence goes on from NZ_CADIKC010000009.1 coordinate 279,966, forward strand.
CCATGCCGATCCCTTGAATCAACGTGGGCATGAGCAGCGAATACGTATCGACGCCGGTCGTATAACGCGAGCGCATCCAGAAACACAGCGCAAACACGAGGAACGACAAGGTCGCGATATAGCGCGGATCGGTACGCGGCAACACCTTGCCGGTGATCGGCGAGAGCAGCACGGCGAACAGGCCGACCGGCGCCATCACAAGGCCCGCTTCGGTGGCGGTGTAGCCGATATCGGTTTGCAGCCACAACGGCAACAGCACGAGGTTGCCGAAGTAGAGCCCGTAGCCGATCGACAACGCAATCGTGCCGCTCGTGAAATTGCGCCGGCTGAAGAGCGACAGATCGACCACCGGATGCTCGGCCGTCAATTCCCACACGATGAAGAACGCCAGCGAAATCACCGCGACCAGCGCCAGCACGACGATGGTGGTCGACGAGAACCAGTCGAGGTCCTTGCCCTTATCGAGCATCACCTGCAACGAGCCGACCCAGAGGATCAGCAGGCCGAGGCCGACGCCGTCGATCGGCGCCTTTTTGATGACCGAATCGCGGTTACGGAAGATCGTCCACGTCGCCACCGCGGCGATCGCGCCGACCGGAATGTTGACGTAGAAAATCCACGGCCACGAGATGTTATCCGAGATCCAGCCGCCGAGAATCGGCCCGGCCACCGGCGCGATCAGCGTGGTCATCGCCCACATCGACAAGGCCATTGGCGCCTTGGCGCGGGGGTAGCTCGCGAGCAGCAGCGTTTGTGACAGCGGAATCATCGGGCCGGCCACGGCGCCTTGCAGCACGCGCGAGGCAAGCAGGAACGGCAGGGTGGGCGCGAGGCCGCACATCCACGACGAGATCACGAACAGAATGATCGACGCCATGAACAGGCGCACCTGCCCGACGCGTTCGGTGAGCCAGCCGGTCAGCGGCACGGAGATCGCGTTCGCCACCGCGAACGACGTGATCACCCATGTGCCCTGGTCGGACGACACACCGAGGTCGCCCGAAATGGACGGGATCGACACGTTCGCAATCGACGTGTCGAGCACGTTCATGAACACGGCGAGCGACACCGCGATGGTGCCGATCACCAGTTGCGCGCCCTCGAGCGGCGGATGAGGGACTTGCGCCTGAGCCTGAGCCATTAAAAAAGCCTTCTATGAATCGTCGCGCCGCTTACATCAGCTTCGCGGCGGGCTTGGCAGCGCCACCGGCTTGAGCCGACTTCTGCGAGCCGCCGTTCGGACCTGCATTCTCCGAAATGATGCGGGCGATTTCCGCGTCCGCCTCATCGCCGTATTTGTCGAACACATTGGTCTGATAAACCGTGTTCGGCGCCTGGCCGAGCTGGCCGCCCTGGTCGTCCTTGATGCTCACGTCGGCTTGCATCGACAGGCCGATACGCAGCGGATGCTTTTCAAGTTCCTGCGGATCGAGCGCGATCCGCACCGGCAGACGCTGAACCACCTTGATCCAGTTGCCGGTTGCGTTCTGCGCCGGCAGCAGCGAGAACGCCGAACCCGTACCCGCCGAGAAGCCGACCACCTTGCCGTGGTACACCACCGACGAACCGTACACGTCGGCCGTCAACTCGACCGGCTGGCCGATACGCATGTGCTTCAGTTGCACTTCCTTGAAGTTCGCATCGACCCACACGCCGCCCAACGGCACGATGGCCATCAACGGGGTGCCCGGCGAGACGCGCTGGCCGACCTGCACCGAGCGCTTCGCGACGTAGCCTGTGACCGGCGCCGGCAGGTTGTTACGCGCGTTGGCCAGATACGCGTCGCGCACCTTTGCAGCGGCAGCCTGCACGTTCGGGTGGTTGGCGATCGTAGTGTTTGCCGTCAGCGCGCGGTTCGACGCCAGTTGTTGCTGGGCGGCGTCGACTGAGGCTTGCGCGCTTTTCACGGCATCGCGGGCGTGCGAGATTTCTTCCGCCGACACAGCGCCGGTTTGCGCGACCGTCAGGCGGCGCTTCAGGTCGTCCTGCGCGCGCGACAGATCGGACTGGCGCTGGGCAACTTGCGCCTGGTACTGGTTGTCGTCGGCGAACAGGCCGCGCACCTGACGCACCGTCTGCGCGAGATTCGCTTCGGCTTGTTCAAGCGCGACGCGCGCGTCGGCCGGATCGAGCACGACGAGCGGGTCGCCGACCTTCACGGTCTGCGTGTCGTCCGCGTTCACGGCGACAACCGTGCCGGTGACCTGCGGCGTGATCTGCACGACATTGCCGTTCACGTACGCGTCGTCGGTGTCTTCATGGAAGCGTGCGTCGAGGAAGTAGTACAGGCCGTAGGCGACCGCGGCAATCAGGATCACGATGACGAGCAGCGTCATCATGCGCTTGCGTTTGCCGTTGTTCGCCGGCGGTTGGGCCGGTTGCGTGGGCTGCGGGGCCGGCTGCTGAGTCGGCTGTGTAGTAGCCGCGGGCTGTTGGGTGGTGCTCATTGATGTGCTCCGGGTTCTCTCAAGCGTCGTCGTTTATTCGGATGTTTATGCGAGTGTGGGTCGCGTCGATGTGGCTTCAGTTTGCAGCGGCGGTCGCAGCGGTCGCCGATGCTGGAGCATCGGTCGGCACCACGAGGCCCGTTTGCGTTGCGTCGAAACCGCCGCCGAGCGCCTTGATGAGGCCGATCTGCAAATCGCGGCGGCGCATCTTCAAGCCCGTTAGCGTCTGTTCGGCGGCAAGGCGGTTCTGGTCGGCAGTCAGCACCTGCAATTGCGGCGACAAACCGGCCTTGTAGCGGATCACCGCGAGCTGATAGGCCTTGGTCGACGCGTCGAGCGCGCGCTGTGCGTCGCCCGATTGCTGGTCGATCGAACGGATCGACGACACTTGCGTCGCGACATCCGAGAGCGCATTGATCAGCGTCTGGTTGTAGTCCGCCACATCGAGATCGAAGTCCGCGTAGCGACCCTTCAACTGTGAGCGCAGCGCGCCGGCGTCGAAGATCGGCAGGTGAATCGCCGGCCCGAATTGCATCTGACGGCTGCCCGACTTGAGGAAACGGCCCCAGCCGAACGCATCGAAACCGAAACCGGCGGCGAGGTTGACGTCAGGGAAGAATTCGGCCTTCGCTTCCTTCACATCGTGCATCGCGGCTTCGACCTGCCAGCGTGCAGCGACGATATCCGCGCGGCGCGCCACGAGGTCGGCCGGCAGATTGTTCGGCAGCGCTACCGTGTCGCCGGTGGTCAGGGCCGGCTTGGCGATCTGCAGGCCACGATCCGGACCTTTGCCGAGCAGTGCACCCAGCTGATAGCGCGCCACGGTGATCTGGCCGTCGAGATCGGTCAGGTTCGCCTGGCTGGTCGCGATGTTGCCGTTCGCGGTTTCCCGTTCGACGTTGGTGTCGAGCCCTGCGGTGACGCGGCCGTTGGTGATGCGGCTGATGTCCTGGCGGTTGGCGATTTCGCGCGCGGCGATGTCGCGGAATGCATACAGCTGGGCGAGCTGGTTATAGGTGCTCGCCACGGAGGAGGCAAGCGTTACGCGCGCCTGCTGCATGTCGGCTTCAGCGGCTTTTTCCTGCGACACGGCCTGGCCCAGACGCTGGCGGTTCTTGCCCCACAGGTCCAGATCCCACGACGCACTCGCCAGCACGTTGTTCTCGCTATACCACGTGCCGCCGTACGGAGGCGGGTAGAGCGCGTTCGCCGAGAACAGTTCGCGGGTCCACGAGTAGCTGCCGTTGACCTTCGGGTACAGCGCCGAGCGCGAGCTTTCAATGTAGGACGAAGCCTTGGCGAGGCGAGCCTGCGCCTGCGCGATCGAGGGGCTGCCTTCCAGCGCTTCCGCGATCAGCTTCGGCAGTTGGGGGTCGCCGAACTGGTTGGCCCAGTCGAGCGACGGCCACTGGCCGCCCTGACCGGGCAGGCTCTGGGTGGACTCGTACTGGGCCGGCGACGAGATCTGCTTGTCGCTTTTCATGCCGAAGTAGTTCGCGCACCCCGTGAGGGCGAGCGCCGTCACCGCGGCGGCGACAGCAGCCCGGCTCGAAAGTGCGGGCGCGGACAGGGAAAGGGATTTCATCGCTCGACTCTTTGAGTGGAATGTAATGATGGACACTGCAAGCAATTTATTACGATTTGCTGTCAAAATTGCTTGCTGCATCACGGGTTAGTCCCGTTTGTTCGCCGGAATTGATCAGTACGCGGCGCAGCATGCTTTTCAGAAAACCCACTTCTTCGGGGGTAAAGCCGCCCAGCAGGTTGTCCAGTACGCCGTTGAAAATGGCCGGCATTTTGGCCGCGATTGCGTGGCCTTCCGGGGTCAGCGCGAGCCGCACGACCCGCCGGTCTTCGTTGCTGCGCACTCTGGTCAGCAGGCCGCGTTTTTCCAGGCGGTCGACCAGACGTGTGACGGCGCTTGCGTCGATACCGTATTCGCGCGCCAGTTCGGCCGCCAGCAGGCACTTGCCGCTTGCCACCATGAACAGGATGCTGCCTTGCTGGCTGGTGATGCCCAACTCGGCCATGCTGCGCTGGGTGACCAGGTTCGACATGGTCGATTTCACCCGCGAGAGCAGATAGCCGACGCTTTCGCCCAGCTGATACGCGCTGATCTCTGGACTGGGTGTTGAGGACGGATCCGTCATGATTCTCGTGCGAATGCAATGGTTGACTATGCAGGATTATAGATAGCGGATGATTGACGCGGCAAGCGTTATTACAGCTTAGGCAAGGAACTTTTCCGGCTCAAGGCAGAATGCGCGTGGATTTGCGTAGGATTTCGCCGGAACAGTGCGGGTCTGTTTCCTACGCGCCGCTGCATGAAAGACGGCGGACCCATCAGGGAATACCAGAAAGCTTCATTTGGGCGTGCTATAATGTTGGGTTCCCAAAAGTGCGCTTTGGGCTTTGTTGGCTTCGTACACAATGCTGCTGCTGGCGCACTCAACTGTCTCCAGGTTCCTATGACTCGCGCCCTACGCAACATCGCCATCATCGCCCACGTCGACCACGGCAAGACCACGCTCGTCGACCAGCTCCTCCGCCAGACGGCCACGTTCCGCGACAACCAGCAGGTTGTCGAGCGCGTGATGGACTCGAACGACATCGAAAAAGAACGTGGCATCACGATTCTTTCGAAGAACTGCGCGGTCGAGTATGAAGGCACGCACATCAACATCGTCGACACGCCGGGCCACGCCGACTTCGGCGGTGAAGTGGAGCGCGTGCTGTCGATGGTCGACTCGGTGCTGCTGCTGGTCGACGCGGTCGAAGGCCCGATGCCGCAAACGCGCTTCGTGACCAAGAAGGCGCTGGCGCTTGGCCTCAAGCCGATCGTCGTGATCAACAAGGTCGACCGCCCGGGCGCGCGGATCGACTGGGTGATCAACCAGACCTTCGACCTGTTCGACAAGCTGGGTGCAACTGACGAGCAACTCGATTTCCCGATCGTCTACGCGTCGGGTCTGAATGGCTACGCCGGCCTGACGCCGGACGTGCGCGAAGGCGACATGCGTCCGCTGTTCGAAGCCGTGCTGCAACACGTGCCGGTTCGCCCGGCTGATCCGTCGGCGCCGCTGCAACTGCAGATCACATCGCTGGATTATTCGTCGTACGTCGGCCGTATCGGCGTTGGCCGCATTACGCGCGGCACGATCAAGCCGGGCATGGCCGTCGCCGTGCGTTCGGGTCCCGACGGCGCGATCCTGAACCGCAAGATCAATCAGGTCCTGTCGTTCAAGGGTCTTGAGCGCGTGCAGGTCGATTCGGCTGAAGCCGGCGACATCGTGCTGATCAACGGTATCGAAGAAATCGGTATCGGCGTGACCATCTGCGCACCGGAACAACCGGAAGCGCTGCCGATGATCACCGTCGACGAACCGACCCTGACGATGAACTTCCTCGTCAATTCGTCGCCGCTGGCCGGCCGCGAAGGTAAGTTCGTCACGAGCCGTCAGATTCGCGACCGCCTGATGAAGGAACTGAACCACAACGTGGCGCTGCGCGTGAAAGAAACGGGCGACGAAACCACGTTCGAAGTGGCGGGCCGCGGCGAGCTGCACTTGACCATTCTGGTTGAAAACATGCGCCGTGAAGGCTACGAGCTGGCCGTGTCGCGTCCGCGCGTGGTGATGACGGAAGTCGACGGCGTGAAGCACGAGCCGTACGAAAACCTGACGGTCGACATGGAAGACGGCCACCAGGGTGGCGTGATGGAAGAGCTGGGCCGCCGCAAGGGCGAAATGCTCGACATGGCGTCGGACGGCCGTGGCCGTACGCGTCTCGAGTATCGTATCTCGGCGCGTGGTCTGATCGGTTTCCAGGGTGAATTCCTGACGCTGACGCGCGGCACGGGTCTGATGAGCCACACGTTCGACTCGTACCAGCCGGTCCGGGAGGGTGGTGTCGGCGAGCGTCGCAACGGCGTGCTGATTTCGCAGGACGACGGCGCGGCAGTGGCGTACGCACTGTGGAAGCTGCAGGATCGCGGCCGTATGTTCGTGTCGCCGGGCGAGCCGCTGTACGAAGGCATGATCATCGGCATTCACAGCCGTGACAACGACCTGGTCGTGAACCCGATCAAGGGCAAGCAACTGACTAACGTGCGTTCGTCGGGTACGGACGAAGCGGTGCGCCTCGTTCCGCCGATCCAGATGTCGCTGGAATACGCGGTTGAATTCATCGACGACGACGAGCTGGTCGAAGTGACGCCGAAATCCATTCGTCTGCGCAAGCGTTACCTGAAGGAACATGAGCGCCGCAGCGCGAGCCGTAAGGGCGCAGTGGACTAAATCAGCATCGGCCTTAACTGGGCATGCTGTCAGGCAAAAAGCCACCTTCGGGTGGCTTTTGCCGTTTCTGGCCTGGTGGCATTCGCGGAGTGGTAGGCGGTAGTTTGCGTCCGGCCGGTCCGTAGGATCGCCCGCCGCTGTTGGATGCAGTTGTTCGCAGTTGGCGTTCTGTTTGTTCCCGTTTGTCCCCATTTCTCGCAGAAGACTGTTGCTAGAGCTGGGTAATGCGGCTGAAAGCCCGCCGTGACGGGCTCGAGCGGCAATCCGTCTGCTATCTGCACTATCCGTTCTGTGATATGCTCCCCGGGTGCAAAGTTTTAGGTCCTTCCAAGCAAGACTTGATTCGCGCAATCCGCTAAACGGTCAGGCCGTGTCGCGGAAGGTTCTGTAACCCGCTATTTCTCGAGAAACTCGAAGAAAGGTGAGCGTAAAAATGATGAAGCAATTCCAGTCGAACTCTTATCTGTTCGGCGGCAATGCTCCGTACGTAGAAGAAATGTACGAAGCGTATCTCGATAATCCGGCGTCAGTGCCCGAGAACTGGCGCAGCTATTTCGACGCGTTGCAGAACGTCCCTGCATCGGATGGCAGCAATGCCAACGACGTGGCCCATGGCCCGATCGTCGAATCGTTTGCGCAACGGGCCAAGGCTAATGCCTTTATCCCGCGCACGGCGGCCGGCGGCGAAGACCTCGCTACCTCCCGCAAGCAAGTCTATGTGCAGTCCCTCATCGGCGCATATCGCTTCCTCGGCTCGCAATGGGCCAATCTCGATCCCCTGAAGCGCCGCGAACGTCCCGCAATCCCCGAACTCGAACCCGCGTTCTACGACTTCACCGAAGCCGACATGGACCAGGAGTTCAGCGCCACGAATCTGTATTTCGGGTTCGAGCGTGCTTCGCTGCGCGAGATCGTCAAGGCCCTGCGTGACACGTACTGCGGCACGATCGGCGCCGAGTACATGTACATCAGCGATCCGGAACAGAAGCGCTGGTGGAAAGAGAAGCTCGAGTCGATCCGTTCGACGCCGAACTTCTCGAACGAAAAGAAAAAGCACATCCTGAATCGCCTGACGGCCGCTGAAGGCCTCGAGCGCTTCCTGCACACCAAGTACGTTGGCCAGAAACGCTTCTCGCTCGAAGGCGGCGAAAGCTTCATCGCCTCGATGGACGAAGTCGTGCGTCACGGCGGCGCCAACGGCGTTCAGGAAATCGTCATCGGCATGGCCCACCGTGGCCGTCTGAACGTGCTGGTCAATACGCTGGGCAAGATGCCGGCTGACCTGTTTGCCGAATTCGAAGGCAAGCACCACGACGACCTGCCGGCTGGCGACGTGAAGTACCACAAGGGTTTCTCGTCGGACGTTTCGACCGAAGGCGGCCCGGTTCACCTGTCGCTCGCGTTCAACCCGTCGCACCTCGAAATCGTCAACCCGGTGGTCGAAGGTTCGGCGAAGGCGCGTATGGATCGCCGCGGCGACGACAGCGGCCTGCAAGTGCTGCCGGTGCAGATCCACGGCGACGCGGCCTTCGCAGGTCAGGGCGTCGTGATGGAAACGCTGAACCTCGCGCAAACGCGCGGTTACGGCACGCACGGCACGCTGCACATCGTCATCAACAACCAGATCGGCTTCACGACGTCGGACCCGCGCGATTCGCGCTCCACGTTGTACTGCTCGGACGTCGTCAAGATGATCGAGGCGCCGGTGCTGCACGTGAACGGTGACGATCCTGAAGCGGTCGTGCTGGCTACGCAGCTGGCTATCGACTTCCGGATGCAGTTCCACAAGGACGTGGTTGTCGACATCGTCTGCTTCCGCAAGCTGGGTCACAACGAGCAGGACACGCCGGCTGTCACGCAGCCGCTGATGTACAAGACGATTGCGAAGCACCCGGGCACGCGCGCGCTGTACGCTGAAAAGCTGGTGCAACAAGGCGTGATCACCGCGGCAGAAGGTGACGAATTCGTCAAGGCTTACCGCAAGGCGATGGACGAAGGTCATCACACCGTCGACCCGGTGCTCTCGAACTACAAGAGCAAGTACGCGGTGGATTGGGTTCCGTTCCTGAACCGCAAGTGGACCGACGCAGCCGACACGGCAGTGCCGCTGGCTGAGTTGAAGCGCCTTGCTGAGCGCGTCACCACGATCCCGGAAAACTTCAAGGTTCACCCGCTGGTCGAGCGCGTCATCAACGACCGTCGCGCGATGGGCCGTGGTGAAGCGAAGCTCGACTGGGGCATGGGCGAACACCTGGCATTCGCGTCGCTGGTCGCATCGGGCTACGCAGTGCGCCTGACCGGTCAGGACTCGGGCCGCGGCACGTTCACGCACCGTCATGCAGTGCTGCACGATCAGAACCGCGAACGCTGGAACGACGGCACGTACGTGCCGCTGCAGAACATCGCCGAAGGTCAGGCGAAGTTCACGGTGATCGACTCGGTGCTGTCGGAAGAAGCGGTGCTGGGCTTCGAATACGGTTACTCGACCGCTGAACCGAATACGTTCGTCGCATGGGAAGCGCAGTTCGGCGACTTCGTGAACGGCGCGCAAGTCGTGATCGACCAGTTCATCTCGTCGGGCGAAGTGAAGTGGGGCCGTGTCTCGGGTCTCACGATGCTGCTGCCGCATGGCTATGAAGGTCAGGGTCCGGAGCACTCGTCGGCACGTATCGAGCGTTTCCTGCAATTGTGCGCAGACCACAACATGCAGGTCGTTCAGCCGACCACGCCGGCGCAGATTTTCCACCTGTTGCGCCGTCAGATGATCCGCCTGTTCCGCAAGCCGCTGATCGTCGCTACGCCGAAGTCGCTGCTGCGTCACAAGGAAGCCGTGTCGGATCTGTCCGAACTGGCGAAGGGCGCGTTCCAGCCGATCCTCGGTGAAATCGACGAAGCGATCGAGCCGAAGAAGGTCAAGCGCGTGGTGGCCTGCTCGGGCCGCGTGTACTACGACCTGCTGGCACATCGCCGTGAATCGAAGTCGAACGACGTCGCAATCATCCGTATCGAACAGCTCTATCCGTTCGCGCATAAGCAGTTCGAAGCGGAAATGAAGAAGTACGACAACGCGACCGAAGTGGTGTGGGTGCAGGACGAGCCGCAGAATCAAGGCCCGTGGTTCTACATCGAGCATCACCTGAAGGAAGGCATGAAGGAAGGGCAGAAGCTGGCATACAGCGGACGTCCGGCTTCGGCCTCGCCGGCAGTCGGCTATTACGCGAAGCACTACGAGCAGCAGAAGGCGCTGATCGAAGGCGCTTTCGGCCGCCTCAAGAGCGCGTCGATCGCTAAATAAGGAAAACAGACGAACCGGGAAAGCGCGTTGCGCTTTCCCGTGCCGCGTTCAGTCACCACATGGTGGTTCGTTCCCGGCAAGTATGGTTCGCAGGCGGTCGTCGAGTACATAGATCGCGCGCCGTCACCCGATACGTATTCAGGATATTCATAATGGCTATTGTTGAAGTCAAGGTTCCCCAGCTTTCCGAGTCGGTCTCGGAAGCCACGATGCTGCAGTGGAAGAAGAAGCCCGGCGAGGCTGTTGCTCAAGACGAAATTCTCATCGAAATCGAGACCGACAAGGTCGTGCTCGAAGTGCCGGCGCCCTCCGCCGGTGTGCTTGCACAAGTGATCTCGAACGACGGCGACATCGTCGTAGCGGATCAGGTGATCGCCAAGATCGACACCGAAGGCACGGCAGGCGCCGCTGCTGTCGAAGCCGAAGTGAAGCCGGCTCCCGCCGCCACGTTGGCACCGGCTGCTGCACCGGCCGCTCCGGCTGCATCCGCAACGGGTGCGAACACCGCTGCTTCGCCGGCTGCCGGCAAGCTGATGGCCGAGAAGGGTCTGGGCGCGGGCGACGTCGCCGGCACGGGCCGCGACGGCCGCATCACCAAGGGTGACGTGCTGACGGCAGGCGCACCGGCTGCCAAGGCTGCACCGGCACCGGCTGCTGCCGCACCGAAGGCTGCGAAGCCGTCGCTGCCGGACGTCAAGGCGCCGGCCTCGGCCGACCAATGGCTGAAGGACCGCCCGGAACAACGCGTGCCGATGTCGCGTCTGCGTGCGCGTATCGCCGAGCGTCTGCTCGAGTCGCAGCAAACCAACGCCATCCTCACCACGTTCAACGAAGTGAACATGGCGCCGGTGATGGACCTGCGCAACAAGTACAAAGACAAGTTCGAAAAGGAACATGGCGTGAAGCTGGGCTTCATGTCGTTCTTCGTGAAGGCGGCTGTTCACGCGCTGAAGAAATTCCCGCTCGTGAACGCGTCGATCGACGGTAACGACATCGTCTATCACGGCTACTTCGACATCGGTATCGCAGTCGGTTCGCCGCGTGGCCTGGTGGTGCCGATCCTGCGCAACGCAGATCAGCTGAGCCTCGCTGAAATCGAGAAGAAGATTGCTGAATTCGGCCAGAAGGCCAAGGACGGCAAGCTGTCGATCGAAGAAATGACGGGCGGTACGTTCTCGATCTCGAACGGTGGTGTGTTCGGTTCGATGCTGTCGACCCCGATTATCAACCCGCCGCAATCCGCCATTCTGGGCGTGCACGCCACGAAGGAACGCGCTGTGGTCGAGAACGGCCAGATCGTGATCCGCCCGATGAACTATCTGGCGCTGTCGTACGACCACCGGATCATCGACGGCCGCGAAGCGGTGCTGTCGCTGGTCGCGATGAAGGATGCGCTGGAAGACCCGGCGCGCCTGCTGCTCGACCTGTAATCGACGGTATGGCCGGTGTCGGCTTGCCATCGCGCAAGCCGACACCATATAAGCAGCACGTCTCTAGCATTCCGCAGTACTGGATCGACGCGCGCCACGAAGCGTGGCCGCGCGTCGATCCGTCATCAAAAGGATTGTCATGTCCAAAGAATTTGACGTCGTCGTGATTGGCGCCGGCCCCGGCGGTTATATCGCCGCTATCCGCGCAGCGCAACTCGGCAAGACCGTCGCATGTATCGAAAAGTGGAAGAACCCGGCCGGCGCGCTGAAGCTCGGCGGCACGTGCCTGAACGTGGGTTGTATTCCGTCGAAGGCGCTGCTCGCGTCGTCGGAAGAATTTGAAAACGCGTCGCATCACCTCGCTGACCACGGCATCTCCGTGGAAAACGTGTCGGTCGACATTTCGAAGATGCTGGCCCGCAAGGAAGGCATCGTCGAGAAGATGACCAAGGGCATCGAATTCCTGTTCCGCAAGAACAAGATCACGTGGCTCAAGGGCCATGGCAAGTTCACCGGCAAGACGGACGCCGGCGTGCAGATCGAAGTGAGCGGCGAAGGCGAAACCGAAGTCGTGACGGCGAAGAACGTCATCATTGCAACGGGTTCGAAGGCGCGTCACCTGCCGAACGTTCCGGTCGATAACAAGATCGTTGCCGACAACGAAGGCGCACTGACGTTCGACTCCGTGCCGAAGAAGCTCGCCGTGATCGGCGCAGGCGTGATCGGTCTGGAACTCGGTTCGGTGTGGCGCCGTCTGGGCGCGGACGTGACTGTGCTCGAAGCGCTGCCGGAATTCCTCGGCGCGGCTGACCAGGCCCTCGCTAAGGAAGCTGCCAAGCAATTCAAGAAGCAAGGTCTGGACATCCACGTCGGCGTGAAGGTCGGCGAAATCAAGACCACGGACAAGAGCGTCACGATCAATTACACGGACAAGGACGGCAACGCGCAAACGCTTGAAGCCGACCGCCTGATCGTGTCGATCGGCCGCGTGCCGAATACCGACAACCTCGGTCTCGAAGCCATCGGCCTGAAGGCGAACGAGCGTGGTTTCATCGACGTCGACGACCACTGCGCAACGGCTGTGCCGAACGTTTACGCGATCGGCGACGTGGTGCGTGGCCCGATGCTCGCGCACAAGGCTGAAGACGAAGGCGTGCTGGTTGCCGAAATCATCGACGGTCAGAAGCCGCATATCGACTACAACTGCATTCCGTGGGTGATCTACACCGAACCGGAAATCGCGTGGGTCGGCAAGACCGAGCAGCAGCTGAAGGCCGAAGGCCGCGAAGTCAAGACGGGCCAGTTCCCGTTCATGGCGAACGGCCGCGCGCTGGGCATCAACAAGGCGGAGGGTTTCGTCAAGATGATCGCCGACGCGAAGACCGACGAACTGCTCGGCGTGCACATCATCTCGGCAAACGCATCGGATCTGATCGCGGAAGCTGTGGTGGCGATGGAATTCAAGGCGGCGTCGGAAGACATCGGCCGCATTTGCCATCCGCACCCGTCGCTGTCGGAAGTTATGCGCGAAGCGGCTCTGGCCGTGGACAAGCGCGCGCTGAACATGTAATCACGCGCACGCCTGACTGAACGCAACTCTGGCATCACCACGAAGGCGGGCGGGTTCACTCCCTCCCGCCTTTCTTTTTGCAGCAACACAATGAACGTCACCGAATACTACGAAAAAGAACTGCAGACGCGGGGTTATCAATCGGACCCGGCGCAACGCGCGGCGGTAGACCGTCTGCAGCGGTGCTATGAAGAGTGGACCGAGTACAAATCGCGCCGCTCGAATGCGTTCAAGAAACTGCTCATCCATCCTGATCTGCCGCGCGGCGTGTATATGTGGGGCGGGGTAGGGCGCGGCAAGAGTTTCCTGATGGACAGCTTCTACATGATCGTGCCGCTGCACCGCAAAACGCGGCTGCATTTCCACGAGTTCATGCGCGAGGTCCATCGCGAACTGGAAGACCTGAAAGGCACCGCCGATCCGCTCGACGAACTCGCGCGCCGCATCGCCAAGCGCTACCGGTTGATCTGTTTCGACGAATTCCACGTCTCGGATATCGCCGACGCGATGATCCTCTACCGTCTGCTCGACAAGCTGTTCGAGAACGGCGTGCAATTCGTAATGACGTCCAACTACGATCCGGACACGCTCTATCCGGACGGTCTGCATCGCGACCGCATGCTGCCGGCCATCGAACTGATCAAGTCGAAGCTCGACGTGATCAATGTCGACGCGGGGATCGACTACCGTAAGCGCACGCTGGCTCAGGTCGAGGTGTATCACACGCCGCTCGGCGCGGCGTCGGACAAAGCGTTGCGCGACGCGTTTTCACGACTGGCCGCGGTTCCTGATGAGAGCCCGATCCTGCGCATTGAAAAGCGCGAGCTGAAGGCGCTGCGGCGTGCTGACGGCGTCGTGTGGTTCGATTTTGCGACGCTCTGCGGCGGTCCGCGTTCGCAGAACGATTATCTGGAGCTGGCGAGCCGCTTTCACGCTGTGATCCTGTCGGGCGTGCCGCAGATGTCGGTGCGCATGGCTTCGGAGGCGCGCCGCTTTACCTGGCTGATCGACGTGTTCTACGACCACAAGGTCAAGCTGCTGATGTCGGCTGCGGTGCCGCCCGATCAGCTGTATGTCGACGGTCCGATGGCCAACGAATTCGCACGCACGGTCTCGCGCATCGTCGAAATGCAATCGAAAGAATATCTCGACACACCGCGTCGGCTCGTCGACACATCGCTGACTTAAGCCGCCGCGTGACGCGGGCGCGGATGCTTTTGCGATAGATCACGGTCCGCTTGTCGAAGAGGCGGAGTCCGAAGTCGTATTTTTAAGATTCGGATTGGTCTTATGTTCCGTCCGCGGACGACTGGATATCTTCTTTGTCATGGTTCTGACAAAGGAGAAGCCATGAATCCGTACCGTGATATCAATGATGAAGAATGGCAACGTGTTGCACCGTTGCTCCCCGAACTGCGTCCGCGTTCCGAACTGCGCGGCCGGCCACTCGCCAACACGCGCTCCGTGCTCAACGGCGTGCTGTGGGTGATGTATAGCGGCGCGACGTGGTCCGCCATGCCGCGCAAATATCCGTCGTATCAAACTTGCCATCGCCGCTTCAAGGCGTGGTATGAGTCCGGCGTACTCAAGCGCGTCATGGACCAGTTGTTCGGTGCAGCGAGCGAGGAACTTTGCAACTTGATGGAAGCGCGCATGCGCACGCATGTGAGCGCGGAACAGAAGGGCGTTGAGGCAGAGAAAGTGCCCGCGGCAGTGCCACCGGTGTACAGCCCGGCAGCGGCCAAGCCGTTACCGTCTTCGCCATTCGCGTACGCGTCGCCGTTCAAGCACGCTGCATGAGAACCTCAACCAGCCAGACTCAAACAAAAAAACGGCCGCACGATGGCGATCGTCGGCCGTTTCTTGTGGTTCCATTCTGGCAGCAGATACGGCCCTGATGGAACACTACCTTCGCGCGTCAGGCATCGGCGCCTGAACGACGCGCTTCATATCTTTACTGCTGGCGAATCCAGGTCTGCGAGCGGCCCAGCAGCGAAACGCCAATATAGCCACGCACCACCAGCTTGTTCCCACCGTCTTCCAGGTGCATTTTGCACTTGTAGACCTTGCCGTTTTCCGGGTCGAGAATCTGCCCGTGATCCCAACCGTCGCCGTCCTTTTTCATATCGTTGATGATCGTCATGCCGAGGATCAATTGGTCCTTGCGCGCGTCCGTGCATTCAGTGCAGCGGCGATCCGGTTGATCGTTCGCGCTGAGTCCCTTAACCACCTTGCCGCTCAGCGAGCCGCTGCTGTCCTGTGCAATTTGCACGAGTGCCTTGGGCTGGCCGGTGTGATCGTCGATGGTTTGCCACATACCGATCGGGGAATCGGCCTGCGCCATCGCCGTGACGGCGCTAACGAGCAGCACGCCCGCGAGGGCGGCATGTTTGGCTGTGCGAAGCGCGATTGCGCGCGCGCGTTGAGTGAATTGCATCATTGTCTTCCTCCTTGATTAAAGACGGCGCGATCATGGTCGCGCGGCGTTATTGGCGTCTCGGGCGGTCTTTAGTTGCGGGCTGCCGTGATGCCTGGTATTGCCTCTCAGATTCAACTTCGGCACATCGGTGTGTGCGGTGTACGGCTCGCGGCCCGGGTGTCGCGGGTCGCATACCGTCAGCGCAGAATACGTGAAAGTGCGCGTGTCGTTTGATAGTGGAACCTCTAATCAGGACGCGGCACTTTCGAACCTCAGTTCAGCTGATACGAGAACGTCGCGTTGATGCGTGGGCTGCGCGACGCGCTTTCCACCGGCGCATCGCCGATCGGTTTGGCTACCGACAAATCCAGGCTGTAGTACTTCGCGTCCGAGATCCGGAAGCCGAACGCAATCGACGAAAGCTTCGACGGCGAGGGCGTGCCCGCATGCAGATACACGCGCGCCATGTCGAACGAGACATACGGTGTGAAGGTGCGCAGATAGGTGAAACCCGGCGTGAACGGCCGGTTGACTTCGAATATCGCGCCCCAGCCCGAATCGCCGGACGCTTCGCCCGGTTCATAACCCTGAGCAAAGCGTTGCGCGCCGAACGAGATCTGCTCCGACGTCGGCAGCGAGACGGCGCTGTACTGACCGGTCAACGAAACCGAGGTGCCGATCTTCAGCGGCCACTCGTTGGTTTGCGAAAAGCTTGCACCGGTCCGCACGAAGTTGATCGACGCCGGATTCGTGACCGTCGTGCCGGGAACGTTCGAGTCTCCGGATTTCGACGCACCAAGGATATCGAAAGCCTTCGCCACATTGATACTCGCGCGGCGCACCTGGCCGGTCTCCACGTTGGTGTAGTCGGCCTGCAGTTGCAGCACCCGCACCTGTGAGCGAAAACCGATCTGCGCGCCGGTGTCGTGATTGTTATAGCGATCTTCATCGTGCGACGCATACACCGAGGCCGTGCCGATCACGCTCTGCTTGTTGCTCAACAGGATCGGATACGCCAGCGAGCCGCCGACCTTGTCGTTGATGACCGTGCGCTCGATATAGGAGGGCAGGCCGGGATTGTCGGTGGGGTTGCCGCGATAGTGCGACGCGTCGATCTTCCCAATCAGCCCATTGCTGCCGATCGGCACCGCGGCGTGTGCAGCAAGATACGTGACGTTGTCGCGGCCCTTCGGCAGCAACGCAGACACGCTCAACTGCTCTCCGAGCGCGGTCAGGCCGTTTTCGGTGGCCGTCAGCAGGCCTTGTACGCCCGGGTGATTGAAGTCGATGCCGGTGCTGACGTCGAACGGTTTGCGGTCCACGTTCAACTCGAGCGTGGTGGCGCCGTCGGTATTTTGCGGAGGCGCCACGTTGGCCGCGACTTTGATGCCGGGTAACAAACCGAGCACGTTGATGTAACGCTCGAAGGTGGCGCGCCGCAACGGCCGGTCGGCAACGATGTGATCGGCAATCGCGCGAATCTTGTCTTCGACCGCGCCCGGCTTGCCCGTCACCTTGACGGCGGACACGTAGCCTTCGACCACCGTCACGCGCACTACGCCGTCGTCGAACGTTTGCGCGGGAATGAACGCGAACGAGAGTGCATAGCCGCGGTCCTGATACAGCTTCGTAACGCCATTGGCGACCTGAATCAGATCGCCGATGGTGGTGTCTTTGCCGACGAGCGGCGTGAAGCGCTGCGCGACTTCGTCGAACGGAATGGACTTCACGCCCTCAACTTGAATCTTCGACGGCGTCAGATGGCGGGCGAGCAGTTCCTGAAGCTGGGGAGCTTGCGGTGTGACCTGCATGGTCACGTTCGGGCCTTTGTCGGGCGCCTTGATCTGCGGCAGCGAATCGAGAGGATTGCCGCCGACGGTCGGGCCGGCTGGGCGTGACTGCGCGTGTGCTGCTACTTGCATCCCGCTTGCCGCGATCGCCGCGAGCAGGAGGGTCCATTTGCTACTACTACCGTACCCGAGTTTCATCGGATTTTCCTCGTATGCCGTTCTTGTCTTGCGGACGCGCCGCCTGGCCGGGCTGGTCGCGATCGCTTATGTGTGGCTCGACGCATACTGCCATGCTTGCATGTATTACGTCACGTGCTCCGTTGTGCTTGAGCATTGGCTGCAAAAAGCGCGGAGCACGTGATAACGCGGACTGCTTATGCGCACTGCATAACGGGGCGTCCAACGGGACGCCTTGTACGCGCGGCATCAACGAGCGACTTATGCGGACTACTTATGGCTCACCGGCACGAGGCCGCCGAGCAGTGTCGTCAAACCGCCCGTCGCGCTACCCGAGCCGCTCGTCGAACCTGCCGCCGAGCTGAGCGTGCCGGTCAATTGGCCGACGAGGGCGGTCACCGGAGCGAGCGGGTTGCTGCCGCTACCCGAGGCGCCGCTGGTGACGCCGGAGAGCGCGCCGGTCAGCGTCGACAGCGGATTCGATGCGCTACCCGAGCCGCCCAGCGCCGAGGTGAGCGAACCCAAAGGCGTGCCGCCCAGCACCGAAGTCAGCGAACTCAGCGGCGAGCCGCCCGAAGTCAGCGAGCTCAAGGGCGTGCCGTTCAACGCCGAGGTCAGGCCGGCCAGCGGCGTGCCGCCGAGCAGCGTCGACACCGAGCCGAGCGGGTTGTTGCCGAGCCCGAGACTCGCGAGCGTGTTTTGCAGCGGGCCAAACGGGCTGCCGTTGGCAGGCGGGCCATTGACGACCGGCACGTTGGTGCTGCCGACGAGGCTCGTAATCAAGCCGGGAATCGGATTCGCGCCGTTCGGGCCGTTCGGATTGACGAGGCCGCCGGCGTTCGTCACCGTGTTGCCGAGCGAGCCGACCAGGTTGCCGAGGTCCGCGCCGAGCGGGTTGTTGGTTGCCGCGCCGACTTGTGTGCTGGTCGATTTCAACGTGCCGCCGATTTGCGCGAGCAGGCCGCCTACCGGCGCGCCGAGGCCGGTCTGCGTGCCGACCGTCTGCGTTACGAGTCCGACGGTCTGCACGATCGGCGTGATCGCGGTGCTGATCGGCTGGGTGATCTGCTGCACCGGCGCGGAGGCCAGCGAATTGCCGAGCGTCACGCCACCGGCGTTCAGTGCGCCGGCGGTGGTGGAGAGGACCGTTGCCAGCGGTGTGGTAAGCGGCGACAGCGGCGCGAGATTGCCGGTGCCGAGCCCGCCGACTGCAGTGCTCAGACCTTGCACGACGCCGCTTGTCGAACTGACCACCGAACCGAGGCCCGCGACCGTGGTGCCGACCGGGTTGGAGGTCGTGCCGATTTGCCCGACGCCGCCGCTCACTGCGTCAGCCAGTGAGTTCAGCGTGCTGCTCGTGCTCGACACCGCGTTGCCGAGACCTTGCGTGACCTGCGGGCTGAGGCCCGGGATGGTCTGCGAGGCGATCGTGTTGCCGAGGTCCTTGGTGGTCTGCGCGGCGGCAGTGGCGAGGCCGGTGGTACCCGACGACGCGCTGGTCGGCGGCCCGCCGCTCGACGAACCGCCGCCGGCGGCGCTACCGCCGTTGGACGCGGTGGGTGGTGCAGTGACGCCATTGCCGCCACACGCGGCGAGCAAGCCTGCGGCCGCAACGGCGATCAACGGTGCGCGCAACGACGACACTGTCGCGCACGCCGCATGGAGAGTAAAAAAACGTTGGCTGGACATATGTGCTCCTCAGTGTCTTCTAGGTGTCGTATGCGTGGTTTGTGTGCGCCTGTGCAACGGGTGTCTGAGCGGCGCGGCTCAGTTCATTCAGGTTCCGGCAGCGCCGAGGCACGGCTGGTGGGCCGCACACTCGGGGACCGGTTACGGCACTTCTTTCGATAGCATTACTTACTTCTTCGTCAGACCACCAAGCAGGCCGCCAACGAGCGACGTCACCGGGGCAAGCGGATTGCTGCCCGATCCTTTGCCGCTGGTGCTCGACAGCGAGAGTCCGGGGCTCGATGTGGTCGTGGTCGTCGTGGACGGCGTCGCGGCCGCCGTTGTCGTGACGCCGCCGAGCGCGCCGGTGACGCTCGCCAGCAAGCCGGTAACCGGAGCGAGCGGGCTGCTGCTGCCGCCGGTCGCGCTGCTCAGACCGTTCGTCACGCTCGAGAGCAGACCTGTGACGGGCGCCAACGGGCTGCTGCCACTCGATGCACCGCCCAGACCGCCCAGGCCGCCCGTTACGCTGCTGAGCACGCCGGTGAGCGGAGCGAGCGGGCCACTGCTGGTGCCACCCGTCAGGCCACCGAGTACGCTGGTGAGCGGAGCGAGCGGGCCGCTGCTGGTGCCGCCGGTCAAGCCACCGAGTACGCTGGTCAGAGGACCGAGCGGGCCGCCGCTGGTGCCGCCCGTCAGGCCGCCGAGTGCGCTGGTGAGCGGAGCAAGCGGATTACCGCCGGTGCCGCCGGTGAGCAGGCCGCCTACCGACGCGACCGTGGTGCCCGTGTCCGTCACCGTATGACCGAGAGCCGCCGTGATCGGATTGCCGCCTGTTGCGCTGATCAGCGTGCCGGCCTGACCGAGGCCGCCGCCGAGCGTTGCAAGCAGGCCGTTCAGCGGTGCGCCGAGGCCGGTCGTGGTGCCGACCGTCTGCGTGGTTGCCGCGACCATCGACGTAATCGGTGTGATCGCGGTGCTGAGCGTTTGCGTGATTTGCTGGACCGGGCCTGTCGAGAGTGCCGTGGTGAGTGTGCTGCCGCCGTTGGTGACTGCATTGCCAAGCGTATTGACGACGCCGCCGAGCGGCGTGGTGATGGCTGCCAGCGGCGCGAGCGGGCCGCTGCCGAGGCTCGTCACGAGGCTGCCTGCATTCGTCACTGCGCCGCCAACGTGACCGACCACGCCACCGAGGCTCGAGACCGTCGTGCCGACCGCATCGCCGCCGGTGCCGAGTTGGCCGAGCCCTTGCGATACGCCGGTGCCGAGCGTCGAGACCGCCGAGCCGACCTGTTGCACGATGCCGCCGGCGGCCTGGGTGGTTTGCGCGCTGACGCCAGGCAGGCTTTGCGAACCGATCACGCTACCGATGCTCGAGACCGTCTGGCCGAGATCGTTGACCACGCCGCCGCCGTTGCCGACGACCGTGCCGAGCGCATTCGCAACCGGCGTCGTGCCGGTTCCCGTTCCTGTTCCGGTGCCCGTGCCGGAGCCGTTTCCTGAGCCGTTACCGCTGGTGTTCGTGCCGGAACCGCCCGAGCCCATCGACCCGCTGCCGCTACCGGTGGTGGTGGAAAGTGCGCCGCCGGAGGAGCCGCTACCGCTGCCGCCGGTGCCGGCACTTAGGGTTCCGGAGCCCCCGCAGGCGCCGAGAGAAAGCATTGCTGCCACGCTGGTGGCAATCAGGGTTGTTCGAAGTGTGGTGTTGGCCGTTTGAATGTTCATGTCGCCCTCGCATCGCATGTGTTATTGGGTGTTGCTGCGTGCCTTCCTCTGCATGAGCCGTGCCATTTCGACTGAGTAATGCAGAAGATTTTTTTGCGAAGAGGCTTAAAGCCATATGTGATATGGCTTTGCGATGAATTGATGGAGTGTCTGCTGACTCAGATATACGGCGGGAAAATGAATTCGCTAAACGTTTGCGAGGGCTGCGTAACGTAACGAGCCGCGCGCGCCGTTACGAAACACGGCGTAACGCAAGCGCAGCGGGAGGGTCCCGGACGCTTGAAACGTTCTGTTCAAACAAATAATTAGTGCAGCGAATCTAACTCATGGTTATTCCTATGTGCTGCAACGCACGAACTGCCGTTAACCTGAGTACGACGCTAAAACGCATATGGTGTCGAGCTAAGGGCAGCGGACAATTGCTTAAATATGATTGTTCGGCTATAAAACCCGAAAGCATCACGGATTGACGAGGGAGGTGCGTAATCGAACAGACAGCTCATAGACATCTGTTTTATTGAAGCCGGCTGCAAGGCGGTGCTTCCGCAGCGCAACACGCAGGACCAGGAATGAGAGACCAATGGTCCGCAGCGCTGAAGACTCCGTCATCCGAAGCAGCACGTAAACAAACGAAATAAATGAAAGTCCGAGGGTAAAAATGAAAAAGTTCACACAACGCTTCCTGAGAGATAACCGTGCGGTCACCGCACTGGAATACGGGCTGATCGCGGGCCTTATCGTTGTCGTCATTGGGACGACCGTATCGGGTCTGGGCCTGCAGTTGAAGGCGGCATTCGTCTCCATCACTACCATGCTACCGGCGGCTTAATAGACTGCCACGGCCTCCAATCGCTTCTCGAGAAATGCCGGCATGCACGTCGGCTGACTTGGTGATCATTAAGAGGCCTTCCCGATAGGAGGCATACGGACTGTGGTCGTGGTCCGTATGCGTTTTGTTTCGCCTGTCGAGGCTGACATGAACCCGTCCGTCGCTCTAATTCTGTTCGTTGCGTGGGCAGCGTGGGTCGCCGTGTGCGACTGCCGTAGTCGGCGCATTTCGAATTCAATAATCGTTACCGGTTTGGTGACGGCGTTGGCTTGCGCATTACTGCGCCAGAATCCATTCGGCATTTCCATCGCGCAGGCTGCACTTGGTGCCGCGGTGGGTCTGGTCGCGTTACTGCCGTTCTTCGCCATCGGTGTGATGGGTGCTGCCGACGTCAAAGTGTTCGCAGTGCTCGGAGCATGGTGCGGTGTGCACGCACTGTTTGGGTTGTGGGCGATCGCGAGTCTCGCGGCTGGTGCTCACGCAGTCTGGTTGCTGATTGCGACTCGTACCCGTTTCGCATCATTGCTGCAGCGTCGAGCGCCGACCTTCGAGTTGGCTGGCAGGCGCGCCACGCCGTTTGTTGCATGCCTGACCGTGCCGACGATTGTATGGTTGGCGACTCAGGTTGTTGCCGGAGGCGCGCGATGACCACGTATCCGGCGCAACGCAACCCTTGCAAGCGAGCGCGAACTCTCAGTTGCCGAAGAGATGCGCAACGCGGTGCGACGGCTATCGAATTCGCGCTGGTGTTCCCGATCTTTTTTTCGATTTTTTACGTGATCGTGACGTTCAGCATGATCTTCGTTGCGCAACAGAGCCTGACGCTCGCGACCGCGGAGGGCGCACGCGCGGCGCTGAACTATCGATCGGCGAGCAGCGTGCCTGGCGCGATTAGCTTGCGTGCGACCGCGGCTTGCAATACGGCTACTAACATGGTTGCACCGATGATTCAGAGCGCCGCCTGCCAAACTGCGCAAGCTACGTGTAACTACGATTCCACCATGACCTGTATCGCCGTCACGTTGACCTATAACTACGCGGCCAGTCCGCTGATACCGACCTTGCCGGGTCTAGGTCTTTTGCTGCCACAGAATCTAAGCAGTACTGCAACAGTGCAACTCAATCCGGTGAACATACTTTGACTTACGCGCCTGCTCCTCGTCGTACTGTCTGGCTTCGCTCTTCTGAGTGCATAAGCCAACGGGCGCAATCGACTCATTCAGCGAGCCAGCATGCCTAAACTAACCAAAATCGCGGCGGGCGCGCTGATTGTATTGGCACTGTTGCTCGGCATTTTCGCGGTAACGCTCTCGCGCAAGCCCGCCGCCGTGCCTGCAGCGTCAGTGGCACAAGCCAGTTTTCCTGTGGTTGTGGCAACCCGTCTACTGCCAGCCGGCCAGCCCATCACCGCTGACGGATTGCGCGTTCAGTCGTTGCCGATCAATCCGAACGGTGCCTTCACCGATCCAGCGCAGTTGGTAGGCCGTATTCCGAACGCGGATGTCGGTGCGCAGACACCGATACTGGAAGCTCAACTGTCGTCCGGGATTGCCGAGCGCATTGCGCCGGGTGAGCGTGCGATTGCCGTGCGCGTCGACGAATCCAATGCGGTCGGCAACAGGCTGCGGCCCGGCAATTTCGTCGATGTTTTCTTCACGCTCAAGCGTGACGGAAACATGGGTGGCAACGCAGAGATCGATCGGTCGCAGGCGCGCCTCCTGATCTCGAAGCTGCGGGTGTTGGCTTTCGGCAATGCCACGGCTGGCAATGACAATTCGGGAGACCCGAACGGAATGGTGCGCACCGCTGTGCTTGCGGTGCCGGTCGCCGACGTCGACCGGTTGACGCTCGCCGAAACCTCCGGTCGTCTTGTATTCGCGTTGCGCAATCCGAACGATGCCGAAGTCGTCGACGCCGGCGCGTTCGCGGCACTACCGGCAGTGTTGAAAACATCGGGGCAAGCTGGCGGCGAGCCTCTCAAAGATTCGACTCGTGCGGCCGCCGGCGTTTCGCTCGACGCGTTATCGGGTACAGCAGGAAACACGACTGGCCGAACACTAGCAGCTCCGCGGATTGCCGCCCCCATGACGAGGGTTGCAGGCAATACGAGTGGTGCGATTGAAGTTATACGGGGTGGGCGAGCCGAAACGGTCGCTCGATAGCAGTTTCAGGGAGCAGGCGGCCAACGCGCCCAAAACAAAATGAAAGAACGCTTTTTTGCATACGGGACTATGGCGATGTTGTGCGCAGCATCGCTCGCCGTGTCGTCGGTGAGTGATGCTGCCGCTAACGCACGAAATGTCGACATCATTGTCGGCTCACAACAATCACTCGCGAGTGGCCACACCTTGCGACGTGTCGCGATCGGCGACCCGACGGTGGCGGACGTGCTGATCATAAAAGGCGACAAAACGGGTGGCGTGCTGCTGATCGGAAAATCACCCGGCACCACCAGCGTCATGCTGTGGGAGCAGGGTAAAGATGCGCCAGTTTCCTATACCGTCAACGTGACTACTGCCGCATCGCAGACTCTGCTCGGACCCGATACGCCTGCTGTGAAAGTGCTTGGTGACACCGCGCTGATTTCAGGCACGACGCCAACTATGGAAAAGCACCAGCGAGCAGTGGCGGCCGCGGAAATCGAGGCGCGTCAGCGTGCGGCTCGCGGCGACGGTGGCACGGGCACCGGTGGTGCTGCTGGGTTCGGTGCGAGTGGCAAGGGTGGCGGTGCGGGCGGGATTGGTGGCGACGCTGGCGCAGGTGTCGCGACGTACGACACGTCGACGGTCGCCACGCGCTCGGTGGTTCAGGTCGACGTGCGGGTTGTGGAGTTCAGCCGCTCGGTGCTCAAACAGGTGGGTTTTAACTTTTTCCGGCAGAACAATGGATTTTCATTCGGCACATTCGGCCCGACGGCGAGCACCTCGGCGACGTTGCCGCCCACGCAGATAGCCCCGAATGTGAGTACGCCGATCGGTCCGGCGCTGGCGACGCCGCTGTCCTCCGCTTTCAACCTGGTCTTCAATTCGGCGTCGCACGGTATTTTTTCAGATCTGAGCCTGCTGGAGAGCAACAACCTCGCACGGGTTCTCGCAGAACCAACGCTTGTTGCGTTGTCCGGACAAAGCGCAAGTTTTCTCGCTGGGGGAGAGATCCCGGTACCGATACCCCAGGGGCTGGGTACCACGTCGATTGAATACAAACCCTATGGCGTAGGCCTGACGCTCACGCCGACGGTGCTCAGCCCGCAGCGAATCGCGCTGAAAGTGGCACCGGAGGCGAGCCAGCTCGATTTTGCGAATGCGGTGACGATTAGTGGTGTGTCGGTTCCCGCGATCACCACCCGGCGCGCCGACACGACGGTCGAACTCGGTGACGGCGAGAGTTTTGTGATTGGCGGTCTAATCGATCGCGAGACGATCTCGAACGTTGCCAAGGTGCCGTTGCTAGGCGACCTGCCGATCATCGGTGCGTTCTTCAAGCAATTGAACTACCAGCAGAACGACAAGGAGCTGGTGATTATCGTGACGCCCCATCTGGTGTCTCCGCTTGCGAAAGGTGCAACGTTACCGTCCACTCCAGGCGAGCAGGCTGAGCAGCGTAACGCTCCAGTGTGGCGAGCGTTGATCGGTGGATTCGCATCTCCGGATGCTGTACCAGGGTTCTCGAAGTGAGCAGGCGCGAGCATTCAGCATGTGGCGCGCTCCGGCACGGCGACGAAGCGTTTTGCGCTTCGGTGCAGGCCGCGCGCCGCGGCGAGCAGTACAAGGCGGCGGCGCTTCAGCCAATGCCGCAACAGGATGTCCAACATGAACGCGAGAACGCATTCATTGACTGAACGGGCTGTCACCGATTCCTTCGTGTTCGCGTCATTGGTTGACGAGCACGTGCGTTGGCTCGTCGAAACGCTGATCGCAGCAGGGCGGGTCGAAGCGGTGACGCTTGACCCGGCGACGCTTACGCAACGCATTGCGGTGCTCAATCCGTCGCTGGTATTCATCGACTTTTCGGGCGGCCGAGCGGCCGCTGCGAGTGCTGCCGCAAGCACGGTGCGTGCAGCCTATCCGGGACTGCAAATCGTTGCCATAGGTTCGCTTGCCGAGCCGGAGAGCGCTATCGCCGCGTTGCGTGCCGGGGTGCGCGACTTTATCGATCTCTCCGCTCCCGCAGCCGATGCACTACGTATTACGCATCAGGTCATCGACAATCTTGTCGAACCGGTCAGCCGGCACGGCCGTGTGACGGCGCTGGTGGGCGCACGCATCGGTATGGGTGTCAGCACGCTCGCCGCGAATCTGGCGGTCATGTTGCAGCGTCGCGACGTCGAGCAGGGCCGGCAGGCGGCGTTGCTCGATCTTGGGTTGCCGGCCGGCGATGGTTCGTTGTTGCTCAACACGCGCAGCGAATTTCATTTCGTTGAAGCGGTGCGCAACTTACGCCGCTTCGATCAGACCTTCGTTCACACAGCACTTTCGCATCACGCAAGTGGTCTTGCGTTTACCTCGCTACCGCCGAACCTGGCGGAGATGCGCGAAGTGTCGTATTCGTCGTCAATCAGTTTGCTGAATCGTTTGCGCGCTTTCTTCGACCAGCAGATCGTCGATCTCGGAGGCTTCTCCAGCAGCGAGTTCATCGCGCACGTGGTGCAGTCTGCGGACGAGACCTGGTTAGTGTGCGATCAGGGGGTGGCGTCAATTGTATCGGCGGTCGGCGTGCTCGACTCGTTGCGCGAGGAGGGTATCGACTTGGGAAACGTGCGATTGATCGTCAACAAGTTCGATCCGGACCTTGGCCTGAGCGCCGTCCAGATTGGTCAGCGTCTGGAAATTCCATTACTCGCTACTTTGCCTGAACGGCGCGTGGCACTCGGTCAGACTGCCAATCAAGGGCACCTGTTGGTCGAGGCGGCGGTGCGCGACCCTTACGTCCGTGCGCTGGAGCCGCTTATCGAACGCCTCGGCGGCGCCGCTCGCGCATCAGCGCAGTTGCCAGGCAAGTCTGCGCTTGGTGCTCTCAAGCGCCTTATTCCAACCTCCACCAAGCGGTCATAGACGATGGTAAAAGAGATCGAATTCGCCGACGACGTGCCATCGTTCGCGCAAAGCCAGCAGTTCCAGGACATCAAGAACGCGGCGCACGAACATCTGCTCACTCGCATCGAGGAACTGGGTTCCGAGTTCGGCCGGTGGTCGCGTAATGCGATCAACCAGTTCGTCGATCTGGAAATGGACAGCTTTGTCCGGCTGCGCAGAATCCCGATCAACGAAGCCGAGGTCCGCGCGATCGCAGAGGCGCTTACCAAAGAACTCGCGGGCTTTGGTCCCATTGAGGATTTGCTGAACGATACGGCCGTTGAAGACATTCTGATCAACGGCTACAACGACGTATACGTGTCGCGCCACGGTATTCTGACCAGAATTCAAGTGCGCTTTGCCGATAACGCGCATCTGCTGCGGATTGTTCGACGGATTCTGGCACCGATCGGTCGTCGTCTGGATGAGTCGAATCCTATGGTCGACGCGCGCTTGCCGAATGGCGGTCGCGTCAACGTGGTGATCGAACCGCTGTCGATCGACGGTCCGATCGTTTCGATACGCAAGTTCCGCAAGGATCCGCTGCGCCCCGACGATCTGCTCGGCAATGGCACGTACAGCCCGGAAATAGGCGCACTGCTCGAAGCAGCGGTGGCCGCACGTTGCAACGTGCTGGTGTCTGGCGGCACGAGTTCGGGGAAAACGTCGCTGCTTAATGCACTGGCATTTCACATTCCCGAAGTAGAGCGTGTGGTGACGATCGAGGACACGGCAGAACTGTCGTTAAACCACCCGCACGTGGTGCGGCTTGAAAGCCGCCCGGGTGGATTTGACGGCGCGGGTGTTGTGACGATTCGCGACCTTCTGCGCAATACCTTGCGGATGCGCCCGGACCGGATCATCGTCGGCGAAGTGCGCGGCGGCGAAGTGCTTGAAATGCTGCAGGCGATGAACACCGGTCACGACGGCTCGATGGGTACGGTCCACGCCAGTTCGCCGCGTGAATGTCTCTACCGGTTGGAGATGCTGGCGGGGTTCGCCGGCTTTCAGGGTACCGAGTCGAGTTTGCGCCGCCAGATCGCCAATGCGATCGATTTCATTGTGCAGATTGGCCGGCTGTCGAATGGTCGCCGGCGGATTTTGTCGATCACTGAAGTGACCGGGCTTTCCGACAACATTATCGCGACTCAGGAGCTCTATCGTTATGAGCCTGTGGTGGCGCAGGATGGGGAAGAACTGGATCAATGGGTGTCGCTCGGTATTCATCCGCATTCGCCCAAGCTGGCGCGCTTCCGACAGGCGCTCGGCGGGGGCGGCGGAACGGACTTTGGTGGCGGCACCGGCGGGTTCGGCGGGGGCTTCAATGTCTAGCACGGTCATGGTCTTTGCCGCGCTCGCGCTGCTGTGCGCAGCGGGTGCGTTGCTGATATTGCAGCGCGGCGCGCAACGCGAAGACCAGGCGAGCACCAAACGCTTCATCGACAGCCGGATGGTTGTTGCCCAGCCGGCAGTGTCTGCACCGGTACCCCATACCGCCACTGCGCGCCGGACGACGCCTACGGTTTCGTTTGCACCACAGGCTCCCGCAGCCGGCGCGGAATGGACCGAATACTGGCGTTATCTCAAGGCGCGGATCGGTTATTCGTTCGCAAACCTGATGAATCGTGCGGGACTGGGAAAAGCGCGTGCGCCCGCACTGATCGTCTTGGGCGGCGTGCTGACGCTGTGCCTCGTGGCGGCAAACCAGGGCGGCGCACTGGCAGCCGTTGTGACATTGCTTGCATGTCTTGTGTTTCTCTACTTCGTGCTGTCGATACGCGCCCACAGGCGTCGCCAGGCAATCGTTCGGCAATTGCCATCGTTTCTCGACGGCATTGTTCGTCTGATTACGCTTGGCAACAGCGTGCCGGCGGCTTTCCAGGCCGCACTGCAAACCACGGAAGCACCACTGCGCGAGTGCCTGGATTATGTCTCGCGGATGCTGCGATCCGGTGTCGAAATTGATCGTGCGCTCTCTCACGTTGCGTTGCTGTATGGCGCTCGCGAGCTGGAACTGGTGGGTGCAGTACTGCGTCTGTCGGTCAAGTATGGTGGCCGGGCCGACGTTATGCTCGATCGGATGTCGTCGTTCATGCGTGACCTGGAACAGGCAGAGCGCGAGCTCGTGGCGATGTCATCGGAAACGCGCTTGTCGTCCTGGGTACTCGGTATGTTGCCGGTCGGGATCGGCGGGTTCCTGATTCTCACAAATCCGAGCTATTTCGGATCGATGTGGTTCGATCCGAGCGGACGCCAAATACTGTATCTCGCCTTCGGCCTGCAACTACTTGGCGCATATTTGTTGTACCGGTTGGCTCGGCTGAAATCATGACAATGCAACCAAATTATCTGATTGCCCTTGCGCTCGGTCTGGTGGCGCTTGCTTCGCTGCTGATCGCAGGACTTCTGATCGTACGGATTTCGGCCGCGCGGCGGAGCGACCGTACGCTTATGCAAGCACTCGACGAACGAGCGTTGCAAAACGCTGTCGCAGCAGCGGCACGCGGCACCGTTGGCGCTCAGGGCAAGCAGAGTGCGAGCACGCCGGCGAGAGGCATGAAGGGATTGTTGGAGCGCTTTGCGCATGCCGGTGTCCGTTGGCTTGATACGCCGATTGGCCGGCATATCGTAGCGGAGGAAGATCGCCGCCTGCTGGAGCAATGCGGCTTTGTCGATGTGCGTAGTCGTGGACTTTTTCTGACCGCCAGGATCGCGGGCGCAATCGTGCTGCCACTGCTCGCCGGCACGATTGCCAGCGGTCGTATTGACGGGTCGCGCTACGTGATGCTGGTGATTGCCGCGGTGGCGTGCGGCATCATGATCCCGAAGGTTGTATTGAGCCGGCGCGCGGCGGCACGGCGCCGCGGCGTCGTCGATGAATTGCCGATGTTGGTCGATCTTTTGCGCTTGCTCCAGGGTGTCGGCTTGTCACTGGATCAGAGTCTCCAGGTGATGGTCAGTGACTTCCACGGAATATTGCCCGTACTGTCAAGCGAGCTGGAGATAGCACAGCGGCAGTTTGCCGCCGGCCGCACTCGGGAGCAATCGTTGCAGCGGCTTGCTTCAAGTTACGAAAATGAGGACTTGCGAGCGGTGGTGCGTTTGCTGATTCAGGTCGATCGGCACGGCGGGGCGGTGCAAGAACCGCTTAAGCAGTTTGGTGACCGACTACGCGAAACGCGCCGCGCGATGTTGCGCGAACGGATTGGCCGAATGGCGGTGAAGATGACCGGCGTGATGATCTTGACGTTGCTTCCAGCGTTAATGATCGTCACTGCTGGTCCCGGAGTTCTGTCGGTATCACATGCGCTGAATGCGATGAATCGGTAGGGATATGGCGATGAAGCTTAATGTGAGACCAAATGGCTTTGTACGGGTGGCTCGGTGCGTCGCTCCCGGCATCGCGCTCGCACTGCTCGGCGCTTGCGCAAAAGATATCGGCTATGGTGTCGGCGCACAGGCGGAACGCCAGGCGTTGATCCAGCAAGCTAATCGGGACCCCGCGCCGGACACTCCGGGAATGTATCTTGGCCTGATCGACCGCATGCAGTCGCAAGGGCTGTACTTCGCGTCGCTCGCGCATATTGACGCCTACGAAAAGCAGTACGGAGTGACGCCCGACACGATTCTATTGCGTGCCGACGCCTTGCGCATGACCGATCAGCCCGCGGCGAGTGCGGTCGCGTACGAACGATTGCTGCAAACGCCGCTTGCGTCGCGTGGACACCGTGGCTTGGGGTTGATTGCAGGCGCATCAGGCGATTTCAATCGTGCTGCAGACGAGTTGCTGCAGGCGGCGCAACTGGCGCCGACAGACGCTTCAGTGCTATCGGATCTCGGCTACGCGCGCATGCGTGCCGGTGACATCAGGGGCGCTCGTGTTCCGCTGATGAAAGCCGCGGAGCTTGACCAGAACAACCCGAAGATCGCCAGCAATATTGCTCTGTATCTGCTCGTCGAGGGGGAGACGGACCGGTCGCAAGCATTGATGAATCAGCAGAAGTTTTCGCTTGATGTGCGTACGGCAATCCGCAATGAAGCGGCCAAAGTCGTCGCCGCCGCGCGCACGCAGGCACAGGGAGCAGGGCGGTCGCAAGGGGTCCAGCCAGGGACTGTCGCCAGTACGCAGGGAACGATGGAACCCGCGCCGCGCTTGCTGCAGCGGTTCGCACAATAACAGGCCGACGGGCAGGAGAGACCATATGAAATACCTGGGAAAAATTAGGCGAGTGCGGAGGCTGGCGTGCTGGGCGTTGATCGCGGCGCTGGCAGGCGGCACGCTGGAAATTGCGCACGCTCAGGCCGTATCTGCACCGCCGGTCGCACGCAGCGAAGTCGGTCATGCGGCGACGGCATGGCTCGATCTGCAACGTAGTAATAGTCAGGCCGCTCCGGAGCAGCCAATGCTCGGCGAAGAGGCTGGTCTGGCGTACCGGCGTTACATGGGGTCGTTCAATTCGAAAATTCCCGAAACCTACGGCTCGGCGATCAATCAAGGCAGCGGAGGCGGGCAGGGCGGCGGCATGAGCGGGCAACTGCCTCAGAATTGATATGTTGTCACGGATTGCATCTCTCCCCTACGTCCGGCGCTTGCGCATATTGCGCGTGCGCCGCGTGGCCGGCATGTCGTCACGCTCACAACGCGGTGCTGTTTCAATTCTGGCGGCGGTATGGGTGAGCGTCGCGGTTATAACGATGGCTGCAATCGATATCGGCCACTTCTACTATGTGCGTCGCGACTTGCAACGCATCGCAGATCTGGCCGCCGCGGCAGGTGTGCAAACGATCGGCAGCGCGGGAAGCTGTGCAGCGGCAATGAACTCGGCGCAGTTGAATGCGACGAACGCGAATGGTTTGTCGAGCAACGGCTCCATTCAGTCAACCTGCGGCCGATGGGATCCGTCGGCGAACGCCGCGCCATCGTATTTTGTCGCGGGTAATACGCCGCTTAATGCTTTGCAAGTGGTGGTCAGCCAGCCTGTATCGTTTTTGTTTCTCGTCGGGCAGACCCGCACGCTGACGGCAACAGCAACAGCACAAGCAACAAATATCCGGTCCTTTTCGCTTAGCACTTCGGTGGCCAGCCTGTCGGGCGGCATGATAAACGGTCTGCTGAATGCTTTGCTCAACACCAGCCTCAATCTGGATGTAGCGTCGTATCAAGGTCTGGCGACAGCTCAAATCAAGTTGCTTGATCTTGCGACCGCACTTGGCGTGAGTTCGATGAATGACCTGCTCAATGCACAGGTCACCGTTGCGCAACTCGCGAAGGCAATGGCAACCGTGCTGGGCCAGGGCAATATCGTCAGCGCCAACGTCACGAGCGCGTTGAACACAATTGCGAGCGTGTCGACCGGTACAACGACAATCCATCTGGGCAATACTTCTTCGCAGACCGGGGGGTTGCTGGCTGTTGGTCTCGGCGACCCACAGGCGGCAGCCACGGCCACGGTTAACGCACTCGATGTGCTGATGGCGGCAGCCGAGATCGCGAATGGGACTTCAGCCATCAATCTTGGCGCGGCGCTCAATCTCAGTCCGATTGCGAGCGTGACTGCACAGGCCCAGGTTATTCAGCCGCCCGTCATCGCGGTGGGAGAGGCCGGCACCTATCCGGACGGCAGTTACCGGACTAGCGCGCACTCCGCGGTGGTGCGGTTGTACCTGAACGTGGCGCTCCTCAACTTGAGCATTCCACTGGTAGCAACCATCAATGCGTTGAATTTGCCGATCTATGTCGAAGTTGGGCAGGGGAACGCTTATTTGCAGACCACGCAGTGTTCGACCCAACTTGCGAGCAGCTATAGCTGGATTTCAACGACGCCTGGGGTAGCGGCCTTGTGTATTGGAGGCGACGCTGCCAGCAATATGACCAACGCAACCGTTCCAACCAGCTGCAACCAGCCTGCGCAGATCACCTCAGTGTCGTTGCCTCTGCTTGGGCTGGGACTGGCGAATGTTTCGGTCCAAAGCGCGTCGGGCGGTGGACTCAATCTCAGCGTGCAGCCGCCGTCCGCCACTGTTTTCAAGTTCAACGGCGTGCAAGGTGACAGCGATGATTATCAGACTACCAACAGCAACGGTTTGGGCTCCGCGGTCGGCGGCCTTCTCACGCAACTCGCCAGCGGGCTTTCGGGGACGATCCACGTAACGGTGTTGGGTTTGGACGTCACCGGTGTGGCCACACCACTGGTCAATGGATTGGTGACATTGTTGACACCAGTCCTGCAATCGCTGGACGCGCTGCTTATTCCTCTTTTACAACTCCTCGGTGTCCAGATCGGTGTAGCGACGGTCCACGATCTCGGGCTTGCCTGCGGTCAGGCACAACTGGTCAATTGATTTCGCGCTTATGAGAACCAACCCCAAAATCGAGGAACTCGATATCTACGTCTGGGAAGGCAAGGCCGACATCGTCGACCGGGTCGCGCGCTGCATGGCGAGCTTCGACGTCGAAGTGATCCGCGCGGACGATATCGCGATCTCGCCTGAGCGGACTGCGCTGCGGCCGTCGCTCGCGATCATCAGCGTTTCGGTGATCGACAGCGGCGCGCTGCTCATGCGCGACTGGCAGGCCGCGCACGGCATTCCCGTCGTGTGGGTCGGCGCCGCGCCGCGCGACCATGATCCGGCGACATACCCATCCGACTATTCGCACATCCTGCCGCTCGACTTCACCTGCGCCGAATTGCGCGGCATGGTCATGAAGCTGGTGCTGCAATTGCGCGCGCACAGCGCCAAGACGCACGAGTCGGATGCGATGATCGCCAACTCGGAGTGCATGCAGGCGCTGCTGCACGAAGTCGACACGTTTGCCGACTGCGACACGAGCGTGCTGGTGCATGGCGAAACCGGTGTCGGCAAGGAGCGCATCGCGCAACTGCTGCACGAAAAACATACCCGCTACGGCCAGGGGCCGTTCGTCGCGGTGAATTGCGGCGCGATTCCGGACGGTCTGTTCGAATCGCTGTTCTTCGGCCACTCGAAAGGCTCGTTCACGGGCGCAGTGGTTGCGCACAAGGGCTACTTCGAGCAGTCCGACGGCGGCACGCTGTTCCTCGACGAAATCGGCGATCTGCCGCTCTACCAGCAGGTCAAGCTGTTGCGCGTGCTCGAAGACAGCGCAGTCACGCGAATCGGTTCGGCAACACCGGTAAAGCTCGATTTCCGGCTGGTGGCGGCGACCAACAAGCATCTGCCGCAACTGGTCAAGGACGGCACCTTCCGCGCCGATCTTTACTATCGGCTTGCAGTGATCGAGTTGAAGATTCCGTCCCTCGAAGAGCGGGGCGCGGTCGACAAGATTGCGATCTTCAAGGCGTTCATTGCGCAGATCGTCGGCAGCGAGCGTCTTTCCGCCTTGCCGGACCTGCCGTACTGGCTCGCCGACGCGGTGGCCGACACCTACTTCCCCGGCAATGTGCGCGAACTGCGCAACCTGGCCGAGCGGATCGGCGTGACGGTACGCCAGATCGGCGCGTGGGATGCAGCGCGCCTGCAGCGGCTGCTCGCGCTCGCGCGCACCAGCCAGCCGGTGCCGGCGGAGAGCGCCGCCGAGGTGCTGGTGGACCGCAGCAAATGGGACATGGCCGAGCGCAATCGCGTGCTGGCCGCGCTCGACGCAAACGGTTGGCGCCGGCAGGACACGGCCCTATATCTGGGGATCAGTCGCAAGGTTTTGTGGGAGAAGATGCGCAAATACCAAATTTTTGATGAAGAGCCCGAAACACGCGAAAGTGAGTAATAATGAGACGGTTGTACTAAAACAAAAACTGTTCAAGCAGGATTTACATGGACCGAAAGTCGAAACTACGGCAGATTGCCCTGGCAGCATTCATCGCGATGGGGGCCGTGCAGGGCGTGAATGCGCAGGCTCTGCCGGATAGCGGGTCGAGCGCTGGCGTCGTTTCCCAGCCGGGCACGACAACAGCGTTGCCGTCCACTCAGACGCAGACGAGCGCCCTGACACCGGACGAAGCCAAGCAGTCTGCAGCGGGCAATGTGGCGGAATTGCAGCAGATGATCCGGGGTTCGGATCTGAGCGAATTGCGCACGACATACAACGGCAGCTATGGAGCGAGCTTGCTGTTTTATGGCAAGGAGATGACGTACTACGTGGCGTTGTTCCAGCAGAAGAACTTCTGGCGCGTCATCAAGACGCAGGACGCCACGCGTGCGGACATGATCTATAAGGATTTTGTGCGTCAGACGCTGCAACTGTCGGACGTCGAGATTCGCCGCACGCAGCTGGAAGCGCAGAAGGCGTTCACGGAGCGGATGATCGCGTTGTCGCAGGATCGTGCCAACCGCTTGCAGGCCGACCTCGACGTTGCGCATCAGCAGCAGACGATTGTCGCGAACCAGCAGCAGCAGACCCGCGCCGAAGCAACGGCGCTGGCACAGCAGAAGGCTAGTGCACAAGACCAGCTGCGCGCCGCACAACGCCAGGTCCGCGAACTGCAGCGTCAACTGGAAAGTGGCCTGCCGTCGCACTGAAAGCGATGGCCGGAATACCGGAAGATGGGCGGGCAAGGCGGCTTTGAGAGCGCCGCCCACCCATCGAACGCACAAACGGCGCACGAGCCGAACATACGAACGGACGCAAAAGCCGTTTAGTACCGCAAGTCACCCACCCCGCAGCAAAAAGCCTCGTTTCCGAAGCATCCCCACCGCAAGCGCAGAAATCCCACGCTCGGTTTCCCATGCAAACCCGTCCGCGACGCACGCAGTGCGGAGTGGGAGCTGATGAGTCCTTTGTCACTAACGCCGAATGCGCGAGGGCACGGATTCCAGTCGCACCACTACCCGCAGCAGACCACGGTGCCCACTTAGCATTAGCGGTTTGAGCCGCTTTCTTTTGCCTACTTTTCTTTGCGGCAAGCAAAGAAAAGTAGGTGCCGCCCCGCACAGGGGCAACGCTAATAGACCACAAACAAAACAGGAAAGGCACCACCCCAAGGCGCCCCACCAAAAACACGCGCCCCGCGAGGAAAACCACCCTCAATCTAATGCCCTTTCTTCCCCGCCGAAGGCACCTGATCAACAGCTGAGTGCCGCGGCTCACTCACATCAACTGCAATCGGATCACTAGCGGGGAAACTTTCTTCAAGAGCCTCATCGAGCCGACTATCGGCGGACTCAGCGGCCGGCTGCACCGCTTCCTTGGGATGAGTTGCATGCTGCTTCTGCTTGGTCATAACGTGCTCCACGAGAAGAGATTCAACAACTCAGGATAGCGCAAAGCAACCTCAGGCAGAGCATCAGCCGAACAACCCGATTCCCCCACCGTAAGCATTTCCTTCAAACCCCAAAAAAACAGAAACCACCAAGCAAAAAACAAAACTTAAAACCAACCCGCATCAAGTCGTTCTCCGAGTGTCGCCTGACAACAAAAAGCATCCGCCGGCCACAAGGCCCGGCAAAAAAAACCGCACGGCATACCGTGAACGGGCAACGTCCAAGCTCGGGAGGGGAGCAAACAGAAGCAGCGAACAACAAGGCAGCGAACGACATGGACCGAAAAAAACCGGCGCGCGCGCAGCGCTTCAACGCGTCACACGTGGTGGAAGCCGAACTGGAACATCTGGATTGGGCGACAAGGCAACCGGCGCTACGCATGCTGGACGCCGTGTACTGGCGCCGCCGCGTGCTGGCGGTCAAATGTGGATTTGAGCTGACGGAATTGCAGGTGATGCGGCTGGAGAAAATCTTGCAGCGGCTCGGCTATCCGTCGGAGTAGCCGGCCGCTAGAACGGCGATTTATTCGTTGCCGCCGCTGGTGCCGCCATTACCGCCATGGCTGCCGCCGCCGTGGTTGCCACCGTCGCCGCCGCCCGTGCCGAACAGACGCCGGCGGCGTGTGACGACCACCGGACCGTCAGACGTGCTGCTGCTACTGCGATCGGGCGCAGGGCGATCCGAAGACGGCGCGCCATATGACTCGCGCGGTTCACGCGGCTCACGGTGATCGCGCGGTTCACGCGAGCCGTGCGGACCACGTGTGGTGT
Source organism: Paraburkholderia sediminicola (assembly GCF_902859805.1). Taxonomy (GTDB): domain Bacteria; phylum Pseudomonadota; class Gammaproteobacteria; order Burkholderiales; family Burkholderiaceae; genus Paraburkholderia; species Paraburkholderia sediminicola. Next base: position 316,690 of record NZ_CADIKC010000009.1, read on the forward strand.
GCTCGCCGTGCGAAGGCCGCCCCCCGGCGCGCGGCGCCGGACGCGTGCCGGTGTCGAGCTGGATCGTCGAGATCGCGCGCTTGTAGATGCCTTGCAGGCCGACAGGCGTGCGCAGCATCACCAGATACTGATCGAACGACTCGATGCATCCTGTCAGGCGAATGCCGTTGACAAGATAGATCTCGACGCGCTTTCGTTCTTTGCGCGCAGCGTTCATGAAGTCGTTTTGCGGATGCGATTCTGCGGAAGCCATGGACAATTCAGGTTAGAAAGACGGTTGTTCGCCGCGATTCTACCCTGTGTGGGGGCAGAACGCGTCGGCGGGCGAACTGCGTCCACTATAACGGCTTGCGCGCACATAAGCATCTGATAACTATTAGCTGTAACGTTGAGTTACGAATCTGCCCACGAATAGCGCTTTCACCGGCCAGGTTCGGCCGGACCCGCGCTGGGGCACGCCCGAGCGGGGTAACGGAAAAAGATAGCCCGTGCCGGTGCTGTACATGGAATAAATCACGGCCCGCTCACGTTAAGTCAGGCATGGCAGCGTTGCATTTCGCACGTGGCCGATCGGATCCCCGGTTCGCAGGCGCCGGCCGGGCGCTCATCAGGAGACTGACCATGAAAGTATCCCGCATTCTTTCCGCCACCTTCGTGCTGCTGGCGCTCGCGCTAGGCTCGCTCGCAACGAGCGGCTGCACCTCCGCGACGGACAGCAGTGCTTCGGGCGCCAGCGGTAACTCGGGCAGTGGCGGCGGCTACTGAACGTTGCCACGCCGGGTGAGTTTCGAAGCGGAAGTGATTTCGTGGCTCCCGCAGCTGCGCCGCTACGCGCGCGCACTGACGGGAGACCGCGCATGGGCCGACGACCTCGTGCAGGATACGGCGGAGCGCGCGCTCGCGCGCTGGTCGGCGTTCCGTCCGAACAGCAACCTGCGCGCTTGGCTCCTGACGATCCTGCGGCATCTTTATATCGATCAGCTGCGCGGCCGCCGCGAGATTGCCGTCGACGACGAAAGCGCGCCGTGGCGCAATCTCGAAGCGCCGCATGGCGAGGTCGACGGTCTGGTGTTGCGTGATCTGCAGCGCGCGCTGTATTGCCTGCCGGTCGAGCAGCGGGAAGTGCTGCTGCTGGTTTGCGTGGAGGAACTGTCTTATCAGGAAACGTCGAAAGCGCTCGGCGTGCCGATCGGCACGGTGATGTCGCGGCTGTCGCGCGCGCGGGAACATATGCGCGTGCTGATGACGGAGGGGCCGCTCGAAGGGGGCGCTGTGGGGTTGGCGCGAAAAGTCCCGCCGTTGAAAGTAGTGAGAAATCCGTGATGAATAACGACCACGATTCCAGCTTGCCTGAAGGGCCCGATCTTCGAGCGCTGTCGGCGTTTGTCGACGGCGAATTGCCGCCCGGGGAGCGCGCCGCGATCGAGGCGCAACTGGCGCAGCAGCCGCAGGCTGCCGCGAGAGTGGCGGCGTGGCGCGCGCAGAAAGCGGCGCTGCAGGCGCTGTGCGGCGCGCCGCAGCGCAGCGAGCACAGTGAGAGCGCCGGACAGGGCGACGCGGACGACGAGCCGGCTTTCATCGTTGTGCGGCGGACGACGCCGTGGTGGCAACGCGTCGGTCTTGCGGCGTGCTGGCTCGCGGCCGGCGCGGGTCTCGCGCTAGCCCTGGGGCCGCTCGCTCCGCGTCTGACGGGCGGCGCGTGGAATGGGCTGGGCGGCCAGCCGCCGAGCTTTGCCGAGCGCGCCGATATCGCCTACGCGGTGTACACGCCCGAGCGGCGTCATCCCGTCGAAGTCGCCGCGAACGAGGAAGAGCATCTGATCAACTGGCTGTCCAAACGCCTGAACCGGCCGCTGTCGGTGCCGTCATTGCAGGAGTACGGTTACTCGCTGGTGGGCGGGCGTCTGTTGCCCGGCGAAGCGGGACCTGCCGCGCAGTTCATGTACGAAAATACCAGCGGCGCGCGCCTCACGCTGTACATCACCGGAATTGCTCGCGACGAAACCGCATTCCGCCTGTTCCGCGACGGTAACCGCCGAACCTTCTACTGGGTTAGCGACCGCATGGGCTACGCGCTATCCGGGCCGATTTCGGAAGACAAGCTGCGCTCGATTGCCATCGAAGTGTGCAGCGCGCTCGGCGGCAAGCCGGAGGCCTGGCAGTAGCGCTGAACGCACGGCAGGCACATCATCGGATTGCCGCTGCAACACGTGGTAACAGAAACGCGGTGCGTTCGCGCGCGCCGTCGGAATAGGGTCGCGCGGCGCTACGTTTACTCGATGCAGGATCATGCTGTCCCGCCTTGCAATCTCGCTGGTACGGCAGGGTCTCGTGCGAGGCAAACCGACGGGGTCTTTACGGTGTCGATACGCTTTTTGCGAGTCGCAACGCCGGCGCGTCGAGGCAGCGAAATCATGCTTACTTCTCATCAGTTCGGCACGGGGCTGCGTTTCGGCGTAGCGTGTCTGTGCCTGGGCGCCGTTTACGCGGCGCCGGTCGAAGCGCAATCGGATGCGCCGTCGACTGACACGTCGACCTGCCGCTTCGTGGTGGGTCAGGCGGAAATCGACGGCGTCATGCAGCAGGTCAGCGGCCGCGCTTGCCTGCAGCCCGACGGCAGCTGGCAGATCGTCGAAGACGATGCCGCTGCGCTGGCCTTGGCGCCGGCGCCGGTGTATTACTACGATCCGTGGTACTGGGGACCGCCGGTGATATTTGGCGGTGTGTCGGTCGTTTTCGTCGACCGCTTTCATCATTTTCATCACATGGATCATGTGCATTATGTGCGCGGATCATTTGGAATGGGCGGGCACGGTGGCTGGCATGGCGGCGGGTCGACGCACATGTGGGGCGGCATGTCGCATGGCGGTGGTGGCGGTGGAATGCACCGCTAGCTTGCCGCCGCACCTGCGCACACGTATCGCCGCAAAGGAGATGCCTTGACGCGTAGCTTGCCGCCGAAAGTTTCCGCCGCCGGGTTCGATCGCGCGCTCGCCGGCTGGCGCGCGATCGTCGGCGAGTCGCACGTGGTGACCTCGGCCGCCGGGCTCGCCTCCTACCTCGATCCGTTCGCGCCCGGCGAGCGCGAAGCGTTCTCCGCGTCGGCCGCGCTGCTGCCCGCATCGGTCGACGAGATTCGCGCGGTGTTGCGGATTGCCAATCAATTTCGCATTCCGTTGTGGACGGTCTCGACCGGACGCAACTTCGCGTACGGCGGCGCCGCGCCGCGGCTGGCGGGTTCGGTCGTGCTCGATCTGCAACGGATGAATCGCATCATCGAAGTGAACGAGACGCTCGCCTACGCGTTGGTCGAACCAGGTGTCAGCTACTTCGATCTCTACGCGCATCTGCGCGAAAAAGGCTACAAGCTGTGGGTCGATCCGCCCGCGGCGGGTTGGGGCAGTGTGGTCGGCAATACGCTCGAGCGCGGTTTTGGCTATACCGCGTACGGTGATCACGCTGCAACGCAGTGCGGCATGGAAGTGGTGCTTGCCAACGGCGACGTGTTAAGAACCGGGATGGGCGGAATCGAAATCGGCACCGCGTGGCAACTGTATCAACCAGGCTTTGGGCCTTCCTTCGATGCGATGTTCATGCAGTCGAACTACGGCATCGTCACCAAGCTCGGTGTCTGGCTGATGCCCGCGCCGCCCGCGTATCTGCTCGGCGAAATCCAGTTCCGGCACGAAGAGGACCTCGAAACGATCGTCGATATTTTGCGGCCATTGCGGCTCGATGAAACGATCCGTAACAACGCAGTGATCGAAGGCGGTTTGCGCCGGGCCGCGGGACTCTCGGCCCGGCAGCAGTGGTACGAAGGCAAGGGTGCGATGCCCGAAAGCGCGGTGGCGGCCATGCTCGACAAGCTGAACGTGGGCCGCTGGAATCTTCATTTCGCGCTATACGGCACGCCTGAATTGATCGACGCGCGTTATGCGATCGTGCAGCGCGCGTTCGCTCGCGTGCCGCAGGCGAAACTGTCGGCGGTTCGTTATAAGGGCGATGCGCAACCCACCGCGGGCGGCGATCGCAACCTGGCGGGCATCCCCGCGATGAGCGCGTTTCGCATGCTCGACTGGCGCGGCGGCGCGGGCGCGCATGTGGACTTCGCGCCGGTGTGCCCGGCGACCGGGCGCGACGCGCTGCGCCAATATTCGATGGTCAAGACGCGCGCGGCGGAATACGGCTTCGATTACTACGGCGGTTTTACGGCAGGCGTGCGTCATCTGCATCACATCTTCGCGGCGATCTTCGACCGCGACGACGCCAATCAGGTCGAGCAGGCTGGTGCTCTATTGCGTTCGCTGATGAGCGATGCGCGCGCGGCAGGTTACGGCGAATATCGCGCGCATCTCGCGTATATGGATTTCGCGGCGGCGCAGTACAGTTTCAACGACGGCGCGTTGCTGCGGCTCTCGGAAACAATCAAGGACGCACTGGACCCGAACGGTATTCTCGCGCCGGGCAAGCAGGGGATCTGGCCGGCGGCGTGGCGCGACCGGCGGGGTTATACGTGAGGCGCGTAAGGCGCGTGAGTCAGCGAGCGAGGGGGAACAGGCGATGGACCGACGCGCTTTCATGATGACCGGCGCATGGCTCTCGAGCGCGGCAGGGGGCGCGTGGCCGTGGCTTGCCGATGCAGCTGCTCGCCGTGACACGCTCGCCGTGATCGATTCCACGCTCGCGGGCGGCCCGGCATTCGCCGACTACGTGGCACGCATGAAGCTAAGCGTCTTCGAAGCCGGTGACGACATCGGCGCGCTCTGGTACACGACACTTGCGCTGCGTTTCAGGCAGACGCCCGCGCAAACGCCAGCGTCGCTGATCGGCCTCACACGCGCATCCGATTACTTCGTGCTCAGGGAACTGGCCACCCGCGTAGGCCAACTGATCGAGCACAGCCATGAGCAGGGCGCGGGGCCCGTCGCACATGTCGCCTTCGCACTGACGCCCCGCCTTATCCTCTAGAACCCTAGAACTTATAAGCCTTGTTCTTCGGATCGAAAGTCGAGTCGTCGAACGTTTTCGGCGTGATGCTTTCGAAGACGATCTTCTCGAAGATCTTGCCGTCGTTGTCATAAGACTCGACAGTGCGGAAATACGGATGCCGCAGATCCAGCCCGAGCGTTTCTTTCTTCGCATAGAACTGCGGCTGGCCGTTCGGCGTTTCGAAGGTGAAGGCGACCACGCGCACGCCGTCGATCGTTTTCACTTCCACCTGGGTCGAGCGCGGTAAGCCGGCCTCAATGAATTTTTTGCCTTCGGAGAGGTACTGACCGGCTATGTATTCGGTGCCCAGATCGCGCACCTGGTGGTTCGATTGTGCACGGGCGAGCGCGCCGTTCAGTGAGGTCCATAGCGGCATCACGTTCATGATGCCGCCAAGGTGGCCATACATTTCGTCGGTGCGTTTGGACTCGTCGTAGATGATTTCCTGGCCGGCGTGCGCGCCGTCGGGCAGCCACTTCGCGTAGATTCGCAGCGGATCGTGGGCGATGCGCACCAGCATGTGATCGGGCTTGTCGGGCCACTGGCCGTGAATGCGTTCCGAGCGCGACATGGTGAACTCGTACGACGGAAAACCGTTCGGCCCTTCCTTGATGTAGCGCGGCAACGCAAGCGGATCGAGCGACTGGAACAGGGCGACCAGTTGCGCGTCGTCGAGCTTCTCCATGGCGCCGCTCTGTTGCGCGGCGCGCAGCCACTTGACCTGCTGATCGAGCGTGAGCTTGCCAGCCTGCGAGGACGGGATGGAGGGCGCCTTGACGTTGCTGGCGGTGTCGAGCGCGGGCGGCGTGTCGTCGTTCTGCGCGAACGCCGCCGGGGTTGCCAGCATGGCGACACTGGCCACCAGCGCGCCGATCAGCAGTCTCCGTGACGAAACCGCACGCCATGAGGCGGCGAGAGACGCGCCCAACGTAGCGGTCTCCGACGAAAAACGGGCGAGGCGCATGAAGGCCGGCGAGCGGCTCGAGCGTACGGACATGCTGTGCTTCATGAATCTCTCCGAAAGGATGGCGCAAGGCGTGGTACCAGGCGCCTTGCCTGTCAGGCAGGTTTTTGCTTCGCGAGTTCCTCGTCGCGCAGCGCGCGGCGCAGAATTTTGCCGACATTGGTTTGCGGCAGCTCGTCGCGGAACTCGACGAGCTTCGGCACCTTGTATCCCGTGAGGTTCTTGCGGCAATGGGCGATCACCTGTTCCGCGGTCAGCGACGGATTGCGCTTGACGATGAATACCTTCACGCGCTCGCCTTGCGCGGCATCGGGCACGCCGATTGCGGCGACTTCGCGCACATCCGGAAGCATCGCGATCACGTCTTCGATTTCGTTCGGATAGACGTTGAAGCCCGACACCAGGATCATGTCTTTCTTCCGGTCGATCAGGCGGATGAAGCCGCGCGAATCCATCACGCCGATGTCGCCGGTAGCGAGCCAGCCGTCGTCGTCTATCGCCTTGGCGGTTTCTTCCGGGCGATTCCAGTAGCCTTTCATCACCTGTGGACCCTTCACGCACAGTTCGCCGGCTTCACCAATGTTTGCCCACGACCCGTCGTCTTTCCTGAAGCGTACGTGCGTGGACGGCGCGGGCAAACCGATCGAGCCTTCGAAGTCGCGCAGATTGGTCAGGTCCACCGGATTCATCGACACGATCGGCGAGCACTCGGTCAGCCCATAGCCTTCGATGATCGGCTTGCCGGTGACCGCCTTGAAGCGATCGGCGACCGACTTCTGCGTGGCCATGCCGCCGGCCATCGCGAGTTTCAGGTTCGAAAAGTCGCGCTTGCAGAACTCTTCGTTGTCGAGGAACGCGTTGTAGAGCGTGTTCACCGCGGTGATGCCGGTAAATTTCTCGTGACGGATGATCATCATCACGCGCTTCATGTCGCGTGGATTGGCAATCAGGATGTTGCGCCCGCCGAGGCCCATGAAGATCAGGGCGTTCACCGTCAACGAATAGATGTGATAGAGCGGTAGCGGCGTGAGCACCGTTTCGATATCGCCGCTCAACTGCCCTTCGGACCAGACCTTCGCCTGCAGCAGGTTGGCGATGATGTTCCTGTGCGTGAGCATCGCGCCTTTGGCCACGCCCGTGGTGCCGCCGGTGTATTGCAGGAAGGCGATGTCATTGTGCGTGGGTCGCACAGGTGTCAGCGGCCGCGTGTAACCGATCGAGAGCGCGTCCAGCAGCGGCACCGCTTTCGGCAGCTTGTATTCCGGCACCATCTTCTTCACATGGCGCAGCATGAAATTGAGCAGACGTCCCTTCAGATTCAGGCCGTCGGCGAGCAGATCGCCGAGACCCGTCACGATAACGTTCTGTATTTTGGTGCCGGGCAGTGCGTCTTCGACGGTCTTCGCGAAGTTCTCGAACACGATGATGGTTTGCGCGCCGCTGTCCTTCAACTGATGCGCGAGTTCGCGCACCGTGTAGAGCGGATTCACGTTGACCACTACGCCGCCCGCCTTGAGCACGCCGAACAGCGACACTGGATACTGGAACGTATTCGGCAGCATGATCGCGACGCGCTCGCCGGGCTTCACGCCGATGCTTTGCAGATACGCGGCAAACGCAGCCGCCTTGCGGCCGAGCTCGCCATACGTCATGTTCGCGCCGACGCTCACATAGGCAACGCGCTCGCGAAACTGCGCGATGCATTCGTCGAAGAACTGCGCGACCGACTCGTACTGGTTGACGTCGATCTCATGCGGGACGTCTGCCGGATAGGACGTGTACCAGATGCCGTCGGTATTGGGCGCGCGATTCGCCGCCTGACTGGGCGCCGGGTCCGCAGTATTTGCGAGCGGTGCGGATCCGGCGGGGGGCGAGAGCGGGACTTGCGTGGGCTGGGTCATCGGTCGTCTCCTGAAGCAGTCGCTTCATCGGTTTGTATGCTGGTCTTGCAGCCAGTCATTGAAGTCATCAAGGCCGCAATCAAAACGGTCATTGCTGCAGCCTTCGAAATAAGGCATTCATTGAAACACGCGCGACGCTCAGCGTTCCAGAATTGCCACCACGCCCTGGCCACCCGCCGCGCAGATCGAGATCAGTCCGCGCGCGGTGCCGGCCGGCTTGTCGAGTTGCGCGAGCATCTTTGCGAGTCCGGCGACGATACGGCCGCCCGTGGCGGCAAACGGATGGCCGGTGGCAAGCGAGCTGCCATTCACATTCAATTTTGCCCGATCGATCGCGCCGAGCGGCCCGGGCAGACCGAGCTGCGTGCGGCAATACTCGTCATCCTGCCACGCCGCGAGCGTGCACAACACTTGCGCCGCGAAGGCTTCGTGAATTTCGTATAGATCGAAGTCCTGCAAGGTGAGCCCGGCGCGCGCCAGCATGCGCGGCACTGCGTAGGCGGGCGCCATCAGCAAGCCTTCCTTCTTGTCGAAAAAGTCGACGGCGGCGGTTTCGGACCAGCTCAGATACGCCAGCACCGGCAGGCCATGTCTGGCTGCCCATTCTTCGCTTGCGAGCAGCACGGCGGAAGCGCCGTCGGTCAGCGGTGTCGAATTGCCGGCGGTCAGCGTACCCGCGTCGCGATCGAATACCGGCTTCAGACCGGAGAGTTTTTCGAGCGTCAGGTCGGAACGCAGATTGTTGTCGCGCGCAAGGCCGCGATACGGTGTCATCAGATCGTTGACGAAACCACGTGCGTAAGCCTCGGTGAGCTTGCGGTGACTCTCGTAAGCGAGCACGTCCTGCGCTTCGCGCGAGATGTTCCAGCGCTTGGCCATCAGCTCGCAATGCTCGCCCATCGAAAGCCCTGTGCGCGGCTCGCCGTTGCGCGGCAACAGCGGCTTGAAGAACATGCCCGGCCGCAGTTTGGCAAGGGCACCGACACGTTGGCCGGTGCTCCTGCTGCGATTCGCTTCCAGCAGGATCTTGCGCATGCGCTCATTGACACCGATCGGTGCATCGGAGGTCGTATCGACGCCGCCCGCGATGCCCACTTCGATCTGCCCGAGCGCGATCTTGTTTGCGACGAGAATGGCCGCTTCCAGCCCGGTGCCGCAAGCCTGCTGCACATCGTAGGCAGGCGTTTCCCTGGCGAGCGTGGTGGACAGTACGGATTCACGCGTCAGGTTGAAGTCGCGCGAATGTTTGATGACGGCGCCGGCCGCCACTTCGCCCAAACGTTCGCCGTGCAGGTTGTAGCGGTCGATCAGGCCTTGCAGCGTGAAGGTCAGCATGTCGTGGTTCGACGCGGTCGCGTAAGCGGTGTTCGAGCGGGCAAACGGAATCCGGTTACCGCCGATGATGGCGACGCGGCGCACGGCGGGCAGCGGGTTGGACATGCTTGGCTCCTTTGGGTCGTTCCCTGGTTATTGAATGGGGCGAACGGTGCGAACGAGACGAATGGTGAGTCGTGTACGGTGACGAAAACATGCGCGTACCTGTGCGGCCCTCATAGCAACTTCCATTGCATACGGCCGCGCAAATGCGGTTTTTCTCCGGCAATATCGCGCACCTCGATGTCGCGCTCGATCAGCGAAGGCGATGCGCTCCAGAGCGACGCCTCGCCCGGCAGCAGCATCGGCAATTTGAATTCGGCACTCAAGGTGGCCTCGGCGAGCGGTTTCGGCGGTTGCAGCGCGGCGGCGGCGCGCGCCAGCGTCCACATGCCATGGGCAATCGCACGCGGGAAGCCAAATGCCTTCGCGGATAGGGCGGTGAGGTGAATTGGGTTGTAGTCGCCGGACACGCGCGCATAGTCGCGGCCCAGTTGCGGCGGCAGTTGCCAGCGCGAGATGCGTTCTAGCGCGTCGTGCCCGAGTTCCAGCGGCGCGAGCGGACTGCCGCTCGCCGGCACGCCGCGCTTCAGATAGACGCTGTCACCATCCCAAACCGCTTCGCCGCGGCGGTACATGCGGGTATGCAGCACGAACGCCTGGCCCTTGTCGTGACGCAGCAGCGCGCCGAATTCCACCTCGACGCGCAGCATGTCCTTATAGGTGAGCGGCCGGCGCAGCCGCACGTGGTTCGCCAGATGCACGAGGCCGAGCGCCGGCCAGGGAAACGCCGGGTCGGTGAGCATCAGCAGATGCAGCGGGAAGGCCAGCAGATGCGGATACGTGAGCGGCACGCCATGTTCGGGGATGAAGCCGCAGACCCGCGAATAACGCCAGATCGGCCCGGGGTCGAGGGCCACCGCCGGACGCACGAGGCGCAATGCCGGCAGCTGCGTGTCACGCCCGCGTTTGACGATGCCGGACAACGCGCGCCCATACAGCTTCGCTGGCGCGGGCAATTGCTCGATGACGACGGTCTTCGGCCGGGCCGCGCCCGCTGCGTGACCACCCCGGAACGGATCACCCGGTTCACCCATGATCACGCTCCAATCAGGCTTTGTCCGCACACGCGCACGATCTGGCCGCTCACGCCCGCCGATCCCGGATGCGCGAGCCACGCGATGGTCTGCGCGACATCCACCGGCTGACCGCCCTGGCTCATCGAGTTCATCCGGCGGCCGGCTTCGCGGATGGTCAACGGAATCTTCGCAGTCATCTGCGTTTCGATAAAGCCGGGCGCGACCGCGTTGATCGTGATGCCGCGCGCGCGCAGATGCGGCGCCATGCTTTGAACCCGGCCGATCACGCCGGCTTTTGACGCGGCGTAATTGGTCTGGCCGAGATTGCCGGCAATGCCGCTGATCGACGACACGCCGATGATGCGGCCGCCGTCGCGCAGAATGCCTGCCGCGAGCAGGGCGTCATCGATCCGCTCCTGCGCGGAGAGGTTGATGTCGATTACGCTTTGCCATGCGGCGTCGGTCATCTTCGCGATGGTTTTGTCTTTCGTGATGCCCGCGTTGTGCACGACGATGTCTACGCCCTGCTCGTCGAGCGCCGCGGCGATCTGCGCGGGCGCTTCGGGCGCGGCGATGTCGAAGGCGAGAGCGGTGCCGTTCAGTTGGCGCATGGTCGAGTCGAGCGCTTCGCGCGCCGACGGAATGTCGATGCCGATCACGTGAGCGCCTTCCGCGGCGAGCACGCTCGCAATCGATGCGCCGATGCCGCGCGCCGCACCGGTCACGACGGCGCGCCGGCCCGCGAGCGGCTGGTTCCAGTCGAGCGCCTGCAAGGCGTCGGCGCCGGCGCGCACGCCGACGCGCACCACCTGGCCCGAGACATAAGCGGAGCGTGGCGATAGAAAGAAGCGCAACGTCGCTTCGATACCGTTCTCGGCGCCTTGCTCCACGTAGACCAGATTCGCGGTAATGCCACGCCTTGCTTCCTTGCCGAGCGAACGCGTGAGGCCTTCGAGCGCGCGCTGCGCGGTCCATTGGCGCGGAGTTGCGCAGGTTTCCGGCGGCCTTCCCAGCACAATGATGCGGCCGCACTTGCCGAGCGAGCGCAATGTGTCGTGGAAGAATCCATGCAGCGGTTCAAGCTGGCTGCTGTCTTCGATCCCGCTCGCATCAAACAGCAGGGCAGTGAGCTTGCCGTGCGAACCGGACTCAGCCGGTTCGAAACGGCCCGTCATCAGACCATGGCGATTCGCGAGCGGCACCCACAGCCCCGCGCTTTCATGCGCCACGCTGGTCATGCCGACGCTCGCCACGAGATTCGCGAGCGCATCGAGCAGATGCGGTTCGCGGCCCGCGCCGATCGCGATCAGTCCGTCGAACTCGGGGCGGTCGGCACGATAGCGGTGCAGCACCTCGGGCTTCGGTAAGCCCAGGGAGCGCGCGAGGCGCGCGCCGAACGGCGAGTTGACGAAGTTCAGGTATGAGTCGTTCATATTATTGGTTGCTCCGCTGGCCACGCTCCGAAGGAAGTCCCATGGGGGACTTCAAACGTGTGTCAGTGTGCACCCAGTTTGAGGCATCTGGGTGAGCCCCGCCTGGATGTTTTTTTCAAGGCGCTCAGGCCGCGAGCTCCAGCGCTTTTTCGAGCGCGTCCTTGCGCTTTTGCAAATTGGCGAGCATGTCGAAGTCGGCCGGGAAGTCGTCGACCTTCACGACTTGTGCGCCATACCGCGCATAGTCCTCGAGCACGCGGCGATCGTCGGCGTCGATCAGGCCTTTCTGTCGCGCCGTCTCGGTCCACGCGGCCAGTTGCGGCAGGCTCTGCGGCATCGGTTCGAGCAGGCCTTGTTTGACCGCGTCGCGCAATTTCTGGTCGATCTCCGTGAAGCGCGGGTTCAGCTCGAAGACGAGCTCACCGTAGCCGAGCGCGTCGACATCCGGATGCGGCACATACGAGTCGGACACGAGGCGGTTGCGTGCCGCGCCCGGTGTTTGCATCAGTTCGGCGATCTCGGTGCCGAGGCGATCGGACGGCTCGCGATGCGGCAGGCCGAACGGAAATGCCAGCACGCGTACGAGACCCGCGGCAAGGCGGTTCGGGTAGTTCGCGAGTACGCCGTCGAGCGCCTGTTGTGCCTTGTACAGCGAATCTTCGACGCCCCAGCGCACCAGCGGCAGGTCTTCTTCCTGACGGCCTTCGTCTTCGAAACGCTTGAGCGTTGCGGAGATCAGGTAGAGCTGTGAGAGCACATCGCCGAGGCGCCCGGAGATGCGCTCCCGCCGTTTCAGATCGCCGCCGAGCACGAACATGGAGACGTCGGCGAGCAACGCGAACGCGGTGGAGATGCGAGTGGCCGCGCGGTAATACGACAGCAGCGGGGCGTATGCCGTGCGCGGTTTGGTGATGAACGCGCCGCCCGTGACGCCATAAACGAAACTGCGCACCACATTGGAGAGCGTGAAGCTCACGTGGCCGAAGAAAGCCGCATCGAAATCGCGTAGCGCCTTGCTGCGATCCGTTTCCCGCGTGGCCTCCATTTCCTTCAGCACGTACGGATGACAGCGAATCGCCCCCTGGCCGAAGATGATCAGGCAACGCGTGAGAATGTTCGCGCCTTCCACGGTGATCGCAATCGGCACCTGCTGATACGCGCGGGCGAGGAAGTTCGACGGTCCCATGCAGATGCCCTTGCCGGCGGCGACGTCCATGCCGTCGTTGATGACCATGCGGGCGCGTTCGGTGATGTGATACTTGGCGATCGCCGAAATCACCGAGGGTTTTTCGCCGAGGTCCACCGCATGCGCGGAGAGGCGGCGCGCGGCGTCCATCACGTAGAGATTGCCGCCCATGCGGCCGAGCGCTTCCTGCACGCCCTCGAACTTGCCGACGGGGGTGCGGAACTGGCGGCGAATCGCGGCATAGGCGCCGGTGCCGCGCACGGCGATCTTCGCCATCCCCACATTCGACGACGGCAGCGAAATCGCGCGGCCTGCTGCGAGACACTCCATCAGCATGCGCCAGCCGTTGCCGACTTGCGCGCGGCCGCCGATCACCCAGTCGAGTGGAATGAAAACGTCTTTGCCCGAGTTCGGACCGTTCTGGAACACGGCATTAAGCGGCCAGTGACGGCGGCCGATGTTCACGCCCGGATGGTCGGTCGGAATCAGTGCGCAGGTGATGCCGGGCTCTTCCTCCGAGCCGAGAAGATGGTCCGGATCGAGCGCGCGGAACGCAAGGCCGAGTACGGTCGCGATCGGTCCGAGCGTGATGTAGCGCTTGTCCCACGTCACGCGAAACCCCAGCGTTTCGCGGCCTTCGAACGTCCCCTTGCAGACGACGCCGACATCGGGAATCGCCGCCGCATCGGAACCGGCGTAGGGGCTCGTCAACGCGAAGCAGGGGATATCGTCGCCGCGAGCGAGGCGCGGCAGATAGTGGTTCTTCTGGTCTTCGGTGCCGTAGTGCATCAGCAACTCAGCCGGGCCGAGCGAGTTCGGCACCATCACCGAAACGGCGGCGGCCGAGCAGCGCGTGGAGAGCTTCATGATGACCTGCGAATGCGCGTAAGCGGAGAACTGTTTGCCGCCGTACTGTTTCGGAATGATCATGCCCAGAAAGCCGTGCTCCTTGATGTACTGCCAGGTTTCCGGCGACAGGTCTTGCCACACCATGCTGGTTTCCCAGTCGTTCGCGAGATCGCAGAGTTGCTCGCATTCGACATCGAGAAACGCCTGTTCTTCGGCAGAGAGCGTGGCCGGACCGTAGCCGAGCAGCGTATCCCAATGCGGGCGTCCGGAGAATAGTTGGGCGTCCCACCAGACGGTGCCGGCTTCGATGGCGTCGCGCTCGGTCGGCGACATCTCCGGCAGGATCTTGCGGAAAATGTCGAGCACCGGTTTCGTGAGCCATGTACGGCGCAGCGGTTTGATCGTGAGGACGAGGGCGGGGAGCACGAAGACGATCGCGAGCAACGTTGTCGCCACCGGTCCCGCTGCTCCGCTGACATGCGCGGCCGCCACCCAGACGATCATGAAGGCAAGCCACCATGAGGCCCGCGCCTGAACGTAGACGAGTGCGAGAGCGGCAATGACTAACACTAGGATGAACCACGGCATGACGTTTCCTCCTGTTTCGATGGTGCGTGCGAACGCATCCACGGGTCGCGGACGGCTCGCGTTCTATTGATCTTCTAACTGGCGATGTTGCTGCTACGTCGCGTGCTCAGGGCGCTTTTGCGTTGCGCCCCTGCTGCGTTTTCCGTGTCGTTTTTTCAATTCGACAGCGTGACGTTGTTTAGGTGCGGGACTTAGACGTGCTGCTCGGATATGCGCTATTCGTTCATGTTCTTGCACGCGGGCGGCCCATCGCGGCGCCGCCCGCATCAGCTTCAGTTCCAGTCAGGCCGTGCCGTGCAACGCGGGCTGAAATGAGCTCGCCTCAACGTCGCCGCTACGGCGTTCACCGTCCGAGACCGCCGACGCTGACGATTCGAATCCGCCAGATTCACTCGATCCGCCTGACGCCGGTTGCGTACCCGCCATACCTGCAGCAGGATTCGCGCCTTCCGTCTGGCCTTCCGGGGCGCCTTCGGTGGCGTCGCCCAGCACGGCGGCGAACGTGGCCAGTTGCGTGCCGTCGGGCAAGGGCGCTTTCAGTGCGGCGACCATCAGCGAAGCAAGGCGCGCGATCAATTGCAGGTCGTTCATCGACTTGCCCTGCGAGAACTCCGAGATCAGGCTGTCGGTATCGGTGCCGGCCAGCACTCCGGATAACGCGCCGATCGCGAAGTGCAGACGCCAGCCGAGTTCTTCACGCGGCAGATGCGGCAGCGCACGCTGGAACGCATCGAAAAAGCGCACCGCCACGGACTCGTAATGCGCATTCAGAAAGTCGCGAATGAACGAGGATGGATCCGTGTAGGCGCGCCCCAGCAAGCGCAGAAACGCCTTGCCGCCGACCCGCGGATCGCGCGAGAGCCGCAGCGCCGGAATGAACATGGCGCCGAGCACGTGCTCGCAGGTCAAGCGCGCGCCGAGCATCTGGTCGAAGCGGTCGAGCAGCTTGAGCCGCTCCTGGTTGAGCCGGTCGAGCCGGCGCGACAGCATCGAGTGAATCAGCGATTCCTTGCTGCCGAAGTGGTAGTTGACTGCAGCGAGATTCACTTCGGCCCGCGAAGTAATCTGGCGCAGGGACATGGCCTCATAGCCGCATTCGATGAACAGTGTTTCGGCGGCGTCGAGGATGCGGGACTTCGTGTCGCCGGCATGCCGGCCTGTTGTGCGAACTGCCATTTTGCGTCTCCCAGTTGCCGGGCATCCGGCCCGCAAACAAGCGATTCAAATGACTATTTGAAACAGCCGTTTTTTTCAGGATAAAGAAGGATCGGGACTGCGATCAAGGTTCGGTGTGGACTAACTCCTCTAGAAGACCTGACGAAGGTCCGTTTTTGCAATGCGCGCGGGCGCGTCAAACCGCGCGGAAATAAAAAAGGCCGTTCCGATCGAAATCGGAACGGCCTCGTATTGCTTGCTACCTGTGTTTGGCCTTGCGTTTTTTTCTGGCACCGGGTTCGCGTGATCCTGCTTTGCGTTTGCCCGGCGCCTGTAGTGCTGTTTATGCTGCTTTACGACGGTTCGAGCCGCCTTTGTAGCTATTGTGCCCGATAACGCGCCGGCGAAATAGCTGTTTAGTTCGAACGCTTAAAGCTGTGCCGCGAGGCGGCTTCCTCAGGTGCTCGCCGCGACCTCTTTCGCCGATTGTGTCATATCGATGCCGCGGCGTTCGCGGCTGAACGGAATCAACGCGGCGATCACCACCGCCACAATACCGATCACGACGGCCATGATCAGAGCGTAGTTGTTGCCGTGAGCTTCGGCGGCGCTCGCTTGCAGCGGGCCGTTCACCGACGCGATCAGATTGCCGAGCTGGTACACGAGACCCGGGAACGTCGCACGAATTTCATCGGGCGAGATTTCGTTCAGGTGCACCGGAATCACCCCCCATGCGCCTTGTACGGAGATCTGCATCAGGAAGGCGCCGGCCGCGAGCAGCACAGGCGTGGTGGAGAAGGCCCACAGCGGCAACACCGGCAACGCGATCAGGGCGGCAATAAAGATTGCGCGCTTGCGGCCGATCTTCTCCGAGAACCAGCCGAAGAACAGGCCGCCGCAAATCGCGCCGATGTTCAGCGTGATCGTGATCAACGACACCGTATGCGCGTCGAATCCATGCTGCACGCGCAGGAAGGTCGGATACAGATCCTGTGAGCCGTGCGAGAAGAAGTTGAACGCGGTCATCAGCACGATCGCGTAGAGCGACAGGCCAATGTTCTGCTTCAACGTGGCGACAAGACCCGGGCGCACTTTCTTCTCGAGCGTCTTGAAGGCCGGCGACTCCGGCACGTGCGCACGCACGTACAGCACGAGCAATGCCGGCAGCACGCCGACGAAGAACATGCCGCGCCAGCCGATGTATTGATAGAAGACGCCGAACACGACCGAGGCGAGCAGGTAGCCGCTCGGATAGCCGGCCTGCAGGAGACCCGAGACGATGCCGCGCGACTTGGGCGGCACGGTTTCCATCGTCAGTGCGCCACCCACACCCCATTCGCCGCCCATCGCGATACCGAACAGCGCGCGCAGCACGAGCAGGGTGGTCAGGTTGGGCGAAAAGCCGGACAGCAATTCAAGCAACGAGAAGCATGCGATGTTGACCATCAGCGTCGGACGGCGGCCGTACTTGTCGGCGAGCCAGCCGAAAATCAATGCGCCGACCGGACGCATTATCAGCGTCAGCATAATGCCGAAGGCAACCGTCGGGATTTTTGTATTGAATTCCGCCGCGATATCTTTCAATACGAACACCATTAGAAAGAAATCGAATGCGTCGAGGGTCCAGCCCAGATAGGCGGCGATCGTGACGTTTCTCTGTTCCCGTGTCCAGCTCATTGATTGTTCTCCTGAGTCTCCAATAACCCGTGTTTGACGACGGGCGGCTCTGCAGCCCCGTGCGACCCGTGGTGCGGGCTTCGAGCGAGTGTACGCCGAGCGTTAAACGCTTGCATGGTTGATGCCGCGTTTATCCGTATTAATCCCTGGAGCGAATTCCGGTGCGAATCTCAATGCATGGCGAATGTCGGCTTAATGTAATTATTGTATTAATCACGTTTGATGCATTGTTTGTTATTTGTAATGTGTTTTTGCCTTTAAGAGGCGGGGAATCAGGTCAATCTGACTGCGTCCTGGCGAGTGTTTGTAGAGGCGGCGCTCGCGGGATTCAGGTTGGCGACAGCGGATGCACGCGGGTATAACAGCGGCTCGCGGCATTCGCGCCGCGCATACAAGGAGACTGACGAATGACGATTCCGCATTTATGCCTGCTCATCGTGGTGGTGCTGCCGTTCCCGTGGATCATGCTGGCGAAGGTCAGCAAGCGCTACGACAATGCCGTGCCGCGCGCTTATCTCGCGGGCCTCCAAGGCTGGCGTGGGCGTGCTCACGCTGCGCATCAGAACGCGTGGGAAGCATTGGCGATGTTCACCGCAGCGATCGTCGTCGCGGGGCAGGCGGGCGGTTCGGGTTCGAGTCCATGGATCAACTGGCTGGCGATTACCTTTGTCGTCGCGCGCGTGCTGCACGGCGTTCTGTATGTGGCGAACCTGGCGTCGCTGCGCTCGTTGGTATGGTTTGTCGGCGTCGCTTGCGTGGTGTCGATGTTTTTCGTGTCGGTGAACTGAGGGACACGAAGCGTGGGGCGGGACCGATAGATGTATGCGCATGCATCGTCGGTTCTCACGATCCGGGTTGGTTCAAATGTTTACGTTTCCATTGCAGGAAGCGGGTGCGTGCAATCTATGCGCATGACGCATCAGTCGAGTAGAAAAAGCAATTTGATTCATGTTGCGACGCGGAATAAGATGATCGCTATTCCGTTAATTCCGCCTCTGTCGACGCACCATGTCAGTCAAATCAATCACTTCGGAGCCACGGCGCCGCGCGCGCAATCCACTTGCGGCGCTGGCCTTCGTCACGTTGCTGACGGGGATCGGCGCCGGTCTCGGCGGCATGTTGCTCGCCTTGCTGCTGCACGGTATTCAGCACCTCGCGTATGGCTACAGCGTGACGCACGTAATCAGCAGCGAGAGTTTCCTGGAAGGCGTTACCGGTGCCACACCTGAGCGGCGTGTACTTGTCCTGACGATGTGCGGACTGGTTGCAGGGCTCGGCTGGTGGTTGCTGTATCGCTTCGGGCGGCCGCTCGTGAGCATTCGTCAGGCTGTCAAATCCGACGATCCGCGTATGCCGGTGGTGAGCACTATCGTGCATGCCCTGCTGCAGATCGTGACGGTAGCGCTCGGCTCGCCGCTCGGACGCGAAGTTGCGCCGCGTGAGATCGGTTCGGTACTGGCCGGCTGGCTCTCACATCGCGCGGGCTTATCGGTTGAGCAGAGCCGGATCATGGTCGCGTGCGGTGCCGGTGCGGGTCTGGCCGCTGTCTACAATGTGCCGCTTGGCGGCGCGGTGTTCGTGCTCGAAGTTCTGTTGGGCACGTTTGGCTGGAAGGCGCTGGTGCCGGCTGTGGTGACGTCGGCCGTTGCGGCGCTGGTCGCGCAATTCGGTCTGGGCAACGAGCATCAGTATCTGGTGCCGTCGTTGACGGTGAGTACCTCGCTGATCGTCTGGTCTGTGGTGTGCGGTCCGATTTTCGGCGCTGCGGCGTGGGGCTTTACGGAGCTCACGAAACGCGCGCGGGCAGAGGCGCCGAAGGATTGGCGATTGCCCGTATTGTCGTTGTTGAACTTCGCGATCATCGGCGTGCTGGCGATGCATTTTCCGCAGTTGCTCGGCAATGGCAAAGGGCCTGCGGGACTGGCGTTCGACGGCAACCTGACGATGGCGCTCGCGGCGATGCTGCTGGTGCTGAAGGTGGTGATCACCGCGAGTAGTTTGCGCGCGGGTGCTGAGGGCGGCTTGTTGACGCCCGGGCTTGCGAATGGTGCGTTGTTGGCGATCGTCCTCGGCGGAGCCTGGAGCCTGTTCTGGCCGGGTGCTTCTTCAGGCGCATTTGCTATTGTCGGCGCGACGGCGTTTCTGGCCGCCTCGATGCAGATGCCGATTACGGCGGTGGTACTCGTTTTTGAGTTTACTCGTGTGAGCCACGACTTTCTGATTCCGGTTCTGTTTGCTGTCGGCGGCGCTGCGTTGAGTTTTCACGCATGCGCGAAGTGGGTGCCTGTGCTGCAGTTCAGTGCTGGTTTCAATTGGGGTGGGGCTGGCAAAGCGCGATAAGTTTTTTTGCCTTTGCCGGACAGCCCAAAAACAAAAAACCCCGTGAAGCGCTAAGGCTTAACGGGGTGCTTTGTTCCATGTATTTGTTGACGTACTCATTAGGCGCTGGCGGAGCACGGACTGTTGTGATGCAAGGGAGCTTTGGCCTCCCTCTTGCTGATCTCGACAGTCCCTTAATCCGACGTGCCGCGCCTGCGCGAAGCGCTTGATGTGGCTGAAAGGTTTCCTTCGACACGAGTCGGCGATGTCGCGATCATGCGCTCGAAGCCGGTCGGGACGAGATTCTTTCGTACCACTTCTTAAACGATTGGTGCGTTTCTGAAATCGGCATTTTCAGGGCACTCGCCGCGAAATCGACGGTAACGAGGGTCGTAATGTCTGCTGCTGAGAAATCATTGCCTGCAACGAACGGGACACTTTCGAGCCGTGCATTGAAATCCGCGAAGAAGTTCGACACGCGCTGCTTGCTACGCTCGACCAGTGCGGGAATCTGCTCGTAATCGTGCGGGCCCGACAATGCTCGTCCTTTCAATCCGGGCAGAGCATTTCGGACCGCTTCCATGACCGAGGCGAAACCATCCAGCTCCGCGCGTCGCTCCCACATGGTGACGAGTGCCTTGCTCTTGGCTGTCACCCCAAGAAGGGGCTCGTGTGGATAGGTTTCCTCAAGATAGCGCCAGATAGCAGGCACTTCCGTGATAACCGTTCCATCGGCGAGCTGTAGCGCAGGAACCTGCATTCGTGGATTCACGGCCTTGAAGGCGTCTGAAAATTGCTCCTTGCTACCAAGATCAATCGCTGTTCGTGCAATTTCAATACCCTTCTCGGCGACAAAGAAGCGAACACGCCGGGCGTTCGGTGAACCTTTGGATTCGTACAGGAGAGGTGTTTCGATTGGCATTTTGTTAATCCATTCTGTTTGTTGGGTGACGGCCGCTGGTGGGTCAAGTCGCGCGCCACGGAGAGATCCGCTTCCGTGTACTGAAGTCATATCAGTGGAATCGACGACATGGTCCGGGAAGGTCGACTATTGATTTGTGACTGAAGGCGGTTGGAAGAAGGGAACAGGCTTAAGGATCAGATTTTCCATATCGACAAGTGTGTCTTCTTCCAGCGCGACGCGCCTATATGCTTGCCAGTCCGGATCTGCTTCCATGGCGTCGCGGCGTTGCTCGCGATCCGCCAAACTATCGTATTGCCAGAGATGAACAACCCGGCTAAGCGGCCCGATATGGGTCACAAAGAAGCCATAGGGTTCACCAAGATATTTTCGCTGAAGCGGTAACGCCAGGCGTTCGTAGGTCTCCAGAAATCGGGCGAGCCGGTTCGGCTTGATGGTGTATGTACGGTGATCGAAGATCATTCTTCTGCCTCGTACATCGGGTAATCGGCATAGCCATTTTTCCCACCGTAGTAAAACGTGTCGCGGTCATAGGGATTGAGCAGGAGATCGCGCTTCATGCGCTTGGGAAGATCCGGATTTGCGAGGAAGTGCCTGCCGAACGCGACAAGGTCCGCGTCGGCCGCGCGGATGATTGCTTCAGCACCGCTTGCGTCAAAGCCACCAGCGGCGATCACCGGACCACCGAATAGCGGTCGGAGCTGCCCGGCCGCCACGGGGCTCTGCGAATCGTCTGAAACGTTTCCTGTGACCCGGGGTTCAATGACGTGAAGATAAGCCAACCCATATGCGGATAGCGCGCGGGCAACGTAAGGGAAAGTCACGGCGGGTGAGCTGTCGCCCATGCCGCCGAACTTATTGCTTGGTCCAATGCGAACACCGACACGATCAGGACCCCAGACGCTTGCCACTGCATCGACAACTTCGAGGAGGAAGCGGGCGCGATTTTCTACCGAGCCACCGTATGCATCCGTACGGAGATTGGAGTTGTCCTGAAGAAACTGGTCGATGAGATAGCCATTCGCGGCGTGTAGTTCCACACCGTCGAAGCCGGCCGCTTTCGCTCGCCGGGCCGCTTGACGATAGTCGTCAACAAGCCCCGGGATTTCGACGAGTTCGATTGCTCTCGGGACAGACGCGGCACTAGGGCCGCTCGCCAGAAGGGCTCGAACGTCGGCATGGGTTACGGACGGCGCTATCGGCGCCTGGCCATTTGGCTGAAGGTCGACATGCGATTGTCGCCCAACGTGCCAAAGTTGCAGGAAGATCCGTCCACCCTTCGCATGTACTGCGTCGACAACTCTCCGCCATCCTGCCACCTGTTCGTCGGTATAGATTCCGGGTGATCCATAACCCCCATTCCCTGCTGGCGTGATGAAAGTGGCCTCCGCTATCAGAAGCCCTCCTTGAGATGCACGCTGTTCGTAGTATGTGACCATCAGGTCGCCCGGCACATTGCCGGGCACGTCTGCCCGCATTCTCGTGAGGGGCGCAAGCACCACACGGTGCGACAGTTCGACCGCGCCGATGCGGATCGGTGAGAAAAGCTTTGACATACGGGTTCCTGTAAATAACGTGGAAAGCAGCGCTTTCCAGGCGCGTCAGAATCGAATCGGCGACCGTCAGCTCGCTGTCTTGCCGCCGTTTACTCTGATGATTTGTCCGGTGATAAAGGCGGCCTTATCTGACGCGACAAAGACAATGGCATCGGCGATTTCCTCAGGCGTTGCGCCGCGCTTGAGCGGTACGGCGGAGTAGAACGCCGCACGCTGGTCGGTTGAACCAGTGAGGCGATCCAGCATTGCTGTCTCGGTTGGTCCAGGCGCCACCGCATTTACGCGGACACCGTAAGCCGCGGCCTCGATCGCAGCGGACTTGGTGATCCCTTCCACAGCGTGCTTACTGCCCGCGTAGAGCGAGAGGTTGGCGGCGCCGCGCTCGCCGAGCGTCGATGAGATGTTGATGACATTCCCGCTGCCCTGACGCTGCATCACGCGCAAAGCGTGCTTAAGCCCCCACAGCGTGCCCAGCACATTGGTGTCGAACAAGGCTGTGTAAGCGTCGGCAGATACATCGGTAACGGGGCCTGGCTTGCCCTCGACACCCGCATTGTTGACGACGACGTCGAGCCGGCCGAAGCGCGCCACCGCCTTGTCGACGAGGGCGTTCACTTCGTCTTCGCGACGTACGTCAGCAACGACGAACTCGGCCTCGGCACCGAGGCGGCGCAATTCCTCTTCCAGCGCTTTACCCTCGTGCTCCCTGCGACCAGAAACCACCACTCGTGCCCCGTCCTGCGCAAAAGCGATCGCCGCGGCTCGACCAATTCCCGTCAGGGCGCCGGTAATTAAAACAACACAATTCGTCACGTTAAGTCCTCAAAGGTATGGGTTGACCGTTGTTGCTCGGGTTCGCATGGCGTCACCCTGCCAAATTCACGGTCAATTCTGGGTCGCAGCTCAAATGTGGCTTAAGCGTAGAATGTTTCAGCGGTTCGGGATAAGACTTTGTATATCTGGAGCCATATTTGGCAGGCATGGAGAGAGAGCAATGGAGCTTCGACATCTTCGCTACTTTGTCGCTGTTGCGGAGACGGGTAGCTTCACGACGGCGGCCGAACAGAGGCTGCATACGGCCCAACCCTCCCTCAGCCGTCAGATCCGTGATCTTGAGGAGGAGGTGGGTGTCGATTTGCTGATACGCGGCGCCCGCGGAGTTGAATTGACAGCGGCAGGTCAGGCTTTTCTCGAGCACGCTCGCGGAACGTTAGCGCAAGCGCAATCCGCCATTGATGCGGCTCGACGGGCGGCGCGTCGTTTAAAGCCCGTATTTGCGCTTGGATTCCTTACTGGGCAGGAGATAGAGTGGTTGCCGGAGGCGATGCGGGTTCTCCGCGACGAACTCCCGAAAATTGAGGTTACGGTCTCCAGCCAATACTCACCGTCGCTTCGCGATGCCCTGGTCAAAGGCGATCTCGATCTCGCATTCATGCGGCCAGAGCCAAACGTACCGGAGCTGGAGTACCGGCTTGTTGTCAAGGAGCCGTTGGTGGTGGTTTTGCCAAGCGATCACCCTCTTGCGGCTTGCGAAAAGATCGCTCTTCAGCAGTTCATTGGCGAGACATTCATCATTGTTTCGCACACCGCTCCTACTGTCCGGACCGTCATCGACGAGTTTGTCCTGCAGTCAGGCCTCGACATACGTGCAAGCTACGAAGTGGATAATCTCGCGATGGCGGTGTCATTGGTGGCATCGACGCGCGGTCTTGCGTTGCTTCCGTGTTACGCCAGGAATTTCCTTCCCTCATCGTTGACAAGCCGTCCACTTGCTGTTGAATCGCCGACTATCGACCTGGTCATCGGCTATAGCAGGGCCAACACTTCGCCGATATTGAGTTTGTTTCTTTCCAGAATCGACCATCTACTCGCCCGCTGCAGATCCATAGCGGCAGAAAATCAGGCATCCATAGCATAGTTGCTACGACACAGCGACGCCCGCTCATACGCATTTTCATTTGCCCTTGTATTGGGAGCGATGACGGCTTCACTTCCTCCATTCCCAGAAAAAAGGATTTCGAGTCTTTCCATTTGCGGGATCTTTAACGGAGAGCCAACTGCGTTAGCTCATCAACTCTCCGTTGTGTCCGCAGGAACCTTGACCTTCTTCAAATCCACACGCCGAACATATCCCCGGGCTCAGGCATTCATCCCACCATCAACAGTAAGATTCGTCCCGGTAACGTACGAGGCCTCAGGCCCGGCAACGAACGCTACCATCGCAGCAATCTCCTCAGCGCGCCCGTAGCGGTCGAGCGCCGTGGCGGCCTTCTGCGGCATCGCCCAATCGCCGGAGGCGGGATTCAAGTCGGTATCGATCGGTCCCGGCTGGACATTGTTGACCGTGATGCCCCGGCCGCCCAACTCTCTGGAAAGCGCCTGGGTGAACATCCTGACGGCCGCTTTCGTGGCTGCGTAGGGCACCAACCCGGGCGCGATAGCACGCTCGCCCACCGCCGAGCCGATCATGATGATGCGGCCACCATCGCTAAGGTGCCTCAGCGCCGCCTTGGTCGTAGCGAAAACGCCGCGGATATTGATGTTGATCACTCGATCCATCTCTTCCAGCGTCGTGTCTTCGAACGGTTTCGGAATGGCCGTGCCGGCGTTGTTCACCAGCACATCAAGCCGACCGAAGGTTGCAAAAGTTTTTTCGACCGCGGCTTCGACAGCTTTGACGTCAGCAGCGTCCGCCTGGATTGCAATAGCCTTTCCGCCATTGAGTTCGATCTCTTTGACCACTGCCGATGCCGCGCTTGCGTTCTTCGAGTAGGTAAAGGCCACACTCGCTCCATCCGCGGCCAGACGTTTCGCGATTGCCGCACCGATACCGCGTGAGCCACCGGTAACGAGTGCCACTTTTTTGGCTAATGCAGACATTTGATTTCCTTGAGTATGCGTGAGCGATTCACCGCGTCACTGAATCAGAAAATAGATTTGCAGTACAAACGTTCGATGTATGGTGCTGCAACGATTGTAGGTTTCCGTGACGGGCGCGACAAAGACCTTGTAAGCAGGGCGCCATGCGTTTTGAGCATGGCAGAAGAGGGCAAGTCTGCATGCTCTCCTCGTTCCGATTTCTCGCTTGACAAAGTAACAGACCTGTCCGTAATATAAAAATTAGTTACAGGTTAGTCACTTTATTGTGAGCAGGTCATGGATCAGTTGAACAGGCAGCGCTATCTGGAAGATTTTGCAGTGGGGCAGACGTTCGGCTCAGGGCGGCTGCGCATCGACAAGGAGCGGGTCCTCGCGTTCGCTGCCGAGTTCGATCCGCAGCCCTTCCATCTCGATGAGACTGCGGCGCGCCACTCGATTTTCGGTGGTCTGGCCGCCAGCGGCTGGCATACCGCGGCTGTGACAATGCGGTTGATGATCGAGACCGAACTCAGGCCGGCTGGCGGCTTCATTGGCGCCGGCCTCGACGAGTGCCGCTGGCCCCGGCCCGTGCGCCCCGGTGACGAGTTGCGGGTCGAGTGCGAGGTGATCGACGTGCGACCGTCAAAGTCTCGCCCGGAGCAGGGCCTGATCAAGCTCCGAACGACCACGCTGAACCAGGACGACGAGGCAGTGCTCGTGCATGTTGTGAACATGGTTGTGCCGCGCCGGCAACACCATTCGTCTTGATACCGGAAGGCGGGATATTCATGGACATCGGTTTCATCGGCTTAGGTACCATGGGACAGCCCATGGCGCTCAATCTGGCCCGCGCAGGCACACAACTCATTGTCTGGAATCGCTCGGCTGACAGATGCGAGTCTTTGCGAGTCACGGGCGCAACCGTCGCGACGAATCCTGCCGAGATATTTGAACGGACCCGCGTGGCATTCCTGATGCTGGTCGATGGCGACGCGGTCGATGCCGTCCTCGGCCGCGGCACATCGCAGTTCGGCGCGAACGCTGCGCACCACACGATCGTCCACATGGGGACGACTTCGCCTGACTACTCGCGCGGACTCGACTCCGACATTCGCAAAGCCGGCGGCAGGTACGTGGAAGCGCCCGTCTCGGGCTCGCGCAAACCCGCCGAAGCGGGGCAGCTCCTGGCGATGCTGGCAGGCGAAGACGCGGCCATCGAAAGCGTCCGCCCTCTGCTCGAGCCAATGTGCCAGCAGACAATGGTGTGCGGCCCGGTTCCGAACGGGCTTCTCATGAAGCTCGCGGTGAACCTGTTTCTAATGACCACAGTCACCGGCCTTGCGGAAGCGGCTCATTTTGCCGAACGGTATGGTCTCGACATGCAGCAGTTCCGCACCATCGTCGACGCCGGTCAGATGGCGAGCGGCATCTCGCGCGTAAAAATACACAAGCTGGTGACACGCGATTTCGAAGAAGTGCAGGCGTCGATCGTCAATGTGCTGGAGAACAATCGCTTGATTGCGGATGCGGCCAGAGCAGGTGGAGTCGCATCACCGCTATTGGACGTTTGCTACGCGCTATTCGGCGAGACCCGGGCGTTGGGGCACGGGCAATCCGACATGGCGGCCGTCGTCCACGCATTCGAGGCAAGAACCGATTCCAGCAAGTGATCGCGTTCGATCAGGCCAACAACTTAGTGGCGGCATCAATGAGGTCGCCCTTCACATTGCCCGACTCCGCTATCGGACCAGTGACATATGCGCCGTTGATGATCAGCGCTATCTGAGACGCGGTGCGGTTGGGATTGCTGACACCCAGCCTGGCGACGATTGCTGCCAGCCTCGCCTGCATTTCCTCTTTGTTGTCTCGGGCGATAACCCGGCCAGGATGGTTGTCGTCGGGAAACTCCGCCATCAGATTAAGGAAGGGGCAGCCACGAAAGGCCGGGTGCGCAATCCGTTTCGCGATTCCAGATAGCAGCGCCTCCAACAAGGCACGCGGGTCATCGGCGTGCTTCTTTTCGACGTCATCCCACCACGCCCAGAACAACCGATCTTTCTCAGCGGCGAAAGCGCAGATCAAAGCGTCCTTGGAGTCGAATACGCGATAGAGGCTCGTCTTCGATACCCCGGATTGTTCGACGACCGTGTCGACGCCGATGGCACGTATGCCCTCACGGTAGAACAGATCGCTTGCCGTCGCGAGGATCCTGTCGCGCGCGCTCACTTCGCCCTTGGGCGGGGCTCCCCGCCGGGGTCGGGCTCCTGCCTTCATATCCGCAAACTCCTTCGATTCAGATTTTCTGATTGACAAAGTAACAGATCGGTACCTAGTATGAAAGTTACAGGTCTGTTACTTTAAAGGATATACCAATGCGTGTGATCGAAGCGGAAACCTTTTCGGGTTATGACGGGTTGCGGCAGATTGAATTACCCAGGCCGCAACCGGCGAAGGGCAGGGTGTTGGTTCGTGTGACGGCTGCTGGTGTCACGCCCCTCGAACACACGCTCCTGTCTGGTGGACACCCTCGAGCCAAGGCGCCGCTGGTGCTGGGCAATGAGGGCGTCGGTGTCATCGAGGACGCAGGCGATTCCGGGCTCGCGGTGGGAAGCCGCGTGATGTTCACCGGGCCCTACGGCGTTGGCGAGAATGGCACGTGGCAGGAATGGCTGCTGGTGAGACCGGAACATCTGGCGTTGTCTGACTCGATCGGTGACATCGTCGCGGCCAGCATTCCGGTGGCTTATCTGACCGCGCAGATCAGTCTCGCCGACGCCTGCTTCAAGCCAGGTATGACGGTGCTGGCTCCGGGAATCGGCGGGTCGGTCGGCAACGCGACCTATCAGCTCGCACGGGCGCAGGGCGCCAGCAAGGTGATCTCCACGGCCGGCAGCGCGGCGAAGGCTGCGAGAGCGCGTGAACTTGGCTTCGAGGACGTGATTGACCTTACCGAGGAGGGTCTCGCTGACGGCGTTCGTCGAATAACGGCCGGCAAGGGCGTCGATATCGTCATCGATAGCATTGGCGGTGCTGTAACGAGTGAGGCGTTGGGCAGCCTGGGGCACGGCGGTGTCCTGATCACGTTGGGCTATTCCGCCGGCCGAAAAACCACGATCGATGTCACGAACCTGATCTGGAAGCGCGCGCGGATGGCGGGCTTCTCCCTGTTCGCCCAGTCACCGGCCGCGATTGCCACTGCGTGGCAGCACATCATTCCGTTAGTCGTAAGCGGATCAGTCAAGCCGATCGTCGAGCGGATCTACCCCCTCGCTGAAGCACGCGAAGCCTTGCGTCATCTGATAGAGGATCGGCCGTTTGGCAAAGTCGTTTTGACGATGTGACCGACATGACTTCCGGCTATTTTTTGGCAACCGCCCGCCCGGAGGCGCTGCCAGCCGGTATTGGCAATCAACGGAGTAGTTGCTATGGATAAGTTGCAGGGAAAGGTGGCCGTCATTACCGGCGGCTCGTCAGGGATAGGTCTCGCTGCCGCGAAGCTCTTTGTCGCCGAGGGCGCCTACGTCTTCATCACCGGCCGTCGTCAGAAGGAGCTTGACGAAGCCGTCAGGGCCATCGGGGGCAATGTGACTGGCATCCGTGGAGACGTCGCCAATCTGGATGATCTTGATCGTCTCTATGAGAGCGTCAGCTCGACGGCGCGAAGAATCGACATCGTCTTCGCCAACGCTGGCATCGCTGAGTTCGCCACCTTGGACAATATTACTGAAGCGCATTTCGACAAACTGTTCAGTACCAACGTGAAGGGAGTGCTTTTCACCGTCCAAAAGGCTCTGCCGCTCTTGAACAACGGTGCATCGATCATTCTCACGGGCTCCGTCGCGAGCGCCAAAGGGACGCATGCCTTCTGGGTATACGGCGCGACCAAGGCCGCTATCCGCAATTTCGTGCGAGGATGGACTGTGGAATTGAAGGACCGTGGCATCCGTTCAAACGTCCTTAGCCCGGGGCCAATTGATACGCCGATCATTGACCAGCAACCCCCGGACGCTATTGCGAGAATTTTATCTACCATCCCGATGGGGCGCATGGGGCAAGTCGATGAAGTTGCCAAGGCGGCTTTGTTTCTCGCTTCGGACGATTCGAGTTTCGTCACGGGCATCGAACTTTTCGTGGACGGGGGTAGAGCGCAGATCTGAGCGATAGTGGAGCAGCCAGTTCTCGGTGCAGTTCGGCAGAATCCTCAAGGCGAGCCCGTTCGTTAGCGGAGCGCAAGGAAATTCTGGGCAACAAAAAACCCCGTGAAGCGCTAAGGCTTAACGGGGTGCTTTGTTTCACTTGAAGAGGGGTGGTGCCCAGGAGAGGACTCGAACCTCCACGGTGTTGCCACCGCTAGGACCTGAACCTAGTGCGTCTACCAATTCCGCCACCTGGGCACGTCTTCAAGCTAGACCGCTATTTTAGCGCGCTGATGCAGCGTGTCAATCCCTACATACAAACTGACTATCGCTTCATCAACCGCCCGGTTGGATCATTCAGCGAAGCAAAACTTCACTGCGCAATCACTGCCAACTCGCGTTGACGCAACCGTCCTGCCAACTACCTGACCCAATCGAAAAACCAGAACCGGACCACATAGCCTCACACAAAAAGTAAAGCCGCCGATGCGAAACATCAGGCGGCTTTACTTTTGAATCTGGTGCCCAAGAGAGGACTCGAACCTCCACAGTGTTGCCACCGCTAGGACCTGAACCTAGTGCGTCTACCAATTTCGCCACCTGGGCAGGTGATGAACAGCAAAGAACGCCATTATAGCGACAGATTCAGGGCTGTCAAGCGTTTCTCAAAACTCGCTTAAACATCGCCGCAGCGAGCCTGCGCGCGCCTCACAGCGACTATTGACGGGCCGCTTGGCGCACAAGACGGGTGTTAGAATGCCTCGCAGTAGTTCGTTGGCACGGTGCACACGCCCGTCGGACTCAGACTTGAACGAGCCGGACCCGAGCAGTCATTCCAGTGCAATCGCAAGTGCAACTTAAGCGCTACCCAAGCGCCTCTTAAGCCCAGCCACATCGCCGACCGACGTCCATGCAACGAGAAAAAATCATCGACAAGCCCTTGAGCAAATTCCCGTATCCGATCCCGAGCCGCGAAGAAATCCTGGGCGTCCTGCGCACGAGTGAAGCGCCGCTTGCCGCGAACGACATCGCCGAAGCCCTGTCGATCAAGCGCCAGGAGCGCGAAGGATTTTTCAAGCGCCTAGGCGCCATGGAGCGCGACGGCCAGATCCGGCTCGATCAGCGCAATCTCTATCAGCTGACCCATCCGTCGAACTTCGTCGCGGGCCGCGTGCAGGGTCATCGTGACGGCTACGGTTTTCTGATTCGCGACGACGGTCAGGACGATCTGTTCCTGCCCACCGGCGAAATGCAGAAGGTCATGCACAACGATCGCGTGCTCGCGCGCATTGTCGGCTATGACCGCCGTGGCCGGCCGGAAGGGCATATCGTCGAAGTCACGGACCGCGCCAACAAGCGCGTGATCGGCCGTCTGCTCAACGAGAACGGCGCGCTGATCGTCGCGCCTGAAGACAAGCGCATCGGCCATGACATCCTGATCGCGCAGAACACCAAGAAGGCCAAGGTCGGCCAGGTGGTGGTGGTCGAACTCACTGATTTCCCGAGCCGTCACTCGCAGCCGCTCGGCCGCGTGGTGGAAGTGCTCGGCGATATCGACGACCCCGGCATGGAAATCGAAATCGCGGTGCGCAAGTACGGCGTGCCGCACGAATTCAGCCAGTCCGCGCTCGACGAAGCGGCCAGGCTGCCCGACGAAGTCCGTCCGGTCGACGCGCGTCATCGCATCGATCTGCGCGACGTGCCGCTCGTCACGATCGACGGTGAAGATGCCCGCGACTTCGACGACGCGGTCTATTGCGAGCCGGTTCAGGTCGGCCGTGGCGAAGGCTTCCGCCTGATCGTCGCGATTGCGGACGTCTCGCATTACGTGCATCCGAAGAGCGGCCTCGACGCGGACGCGCTCGAGCGCAGCACCTCGGTGTACTTCCCGCGCCGCGTGATTCCGATGCTGCCGGAAAAGCTGTCGAACGGTTTGTGCTCGCTGAACCCGAACGTCGACCGTTGCGTGCTGGTGTGCGACATGATCGTCACCGCGCGTGGCGAAGTGAAGGCGTATCAGTTCTATCCGGGCGTAATGCACTCGGCGGCGCGGCTCACCTATACGGAAGTGGCCGCGGTGCTGAAAAACACCAAGGGCCCGGAGGCCGCGCGTCGCGCCGCCTTGCTGCCGCAACTGCAGAATCTGTATGGCGTCTACAAGTCGCTGTTCGCCGCGCGCCAGAAGCGCGGTGCGATCGACTTCGATACGACCGAGACGTACATCGTCTGCAATGCGCAGGGCAAGATTGAACAGATCATTCCGCGCACCCGCAACGACGCACACAAGCTGATCGAGGAATGCATGCTGGCCGCGAACGTCTGCGCGGCCGACTTCCTCAAGCGCAACAAGCACCCGGGTCTGTTCCGCGTGCACGCCGGGCCGACCGCCGAAAAGCTCGAGAATCTGCGCACGTTCCTGCGCGGTATGGGCCTTTCGCTCGCCGGTGGCGACAAGCCGCACGCCAGCGATTACGCCGCGCTGATGGCGCAGATTCGCGAGCGGCCGGACGCGCAGATGTTGCAGACCATGTTGCTGCGCTCGATGCAACAGGCTGTCTACAGTCCGGACAACATCGGCCACTTCGGTCTCGCGTACGAGGCCTATGCGCACTTCACGAGCCCGATTCGCCGCTATCCGGACCTGCTCACGCACCGCGCGATCTACGCAATTCTGCAAGGCCGCAAGTATCAGCCGGAGCCGCCGCAAGGCGTCGAGTTGAACACGGCGCTGTCGCCGCGTGCCCGCGCAATGCAGCAGGCCGACGAAGAAAAACACGGCGTTCGCAACAAGTCGAAAGACGTGGCGATCTGGGAAGAACTCGGTCTGCATTGCTCGGCGAACGAACGCCGCGCAGATGAAGCGTCGCGCGACGTGGAAGCGTGGCTCAAGTGCTACTTCATGCGCGACAAGCTGGGTGAAGAGTATGGCGGCATGGTGAACGGCGTAACGTCGTTCGGCATTTTCGTGCAACTCGATTCGCTCTTTATCGAAGGCCTCGTGCACGTCACCGAACTGGGTTCGGATTACTTCCAGTACGACGAGATCAAGAACGAATTGCGCGGCGAGCGCACCGGGATTCGTTATCGTCTGTCGGATCGGGTGCGGGTGCAGGTGAGCCGCGTCGACCTCGATGCGCGCAAGATCGACTTCCGCCTCGTGCGCGATACGCCGATCAAGCCGCCGGCAAGTCGTCCGGCTCTCGCCGACAAGACATCCGGCGAAAGCGGCGGTGCACGCGTGCGCTCGTTGCCGCCGGTGGATAACGGTGCAGGTGGCGCAGCAGCGCCAGGCGGACGGCGCAAGAAGGCCGCGCCGGCGCAAACCGCGGCCGTCAAGGAAGCGCGCGCGGCACGCGGTGCAGCGAAGAAACATGGCGGCGCGCCGGCCAAGTCGGCTTCGAAACCGCAGGCCCGCAAGAAGCGCTGAAGTCGTTTGACGGCTTGAACCGCGCGCATCGGGTACGTTCGAACGTACCGGTTGCGCGCGGTCTTCGTTTCATCGCAATCAAGCCAGGTAGCGAGACACCAGGTAGCAAGACACGCTACTCAGGCATCAAAGTAAGCAGGCTCGTATTCATCACAGCAGCGCGCTTTCAGGGCGCGCTCAATCAAAGGTTTGTCAGTCATGTCACGTCTCAAGGTTCTATACGGTTTCCACGCAGTGACCGCACGTATGCGGCACGATGCGTCGACGGTCGAAGAGGTTTATTACGACGCCACGCGCAAAGACCGTCGCATGACCGAGTTCCTGCACGCGGCGAAAGAAGCCGGAGTGCGTCTGATCGCCGCCGACGAAACGCGTCTGTGGGGCCTCTCGCATACCGAGCGGCACCAGGGCGTGGTGGCGCGTGCGGGCGATATGCCGCTCGCGCAGAATCTGGCCGAGCTGCTCGACGGCATCAACGGTTCGGCGTTGATTCTCGTGCTGGACGGCGTGACCGATCCGCACAACCTCGGCGCCTGCCTGCGCGTGGCCGATGCGGCCGGCGCGCACGCGGTGATCGCGCCGCGTGACCGCGCGGTGGGCTTGAACGCGACAGCTGCAAAAGTGGCGAGCGGCGCGGCCGACACCGTGCCGTACATCACCGTCACGAATCTGGCGCGCGCGCTGCGTGAGTTGAAGGACGCCGGCGTGTGGGTGGTCGGTACCGCCGGCGAGGCCACCAAGAGCCTCTACGAGACCGAACTCGACGGTCCGGTCGCACTGGTGATGGGCGCCGAAGGCGAGGGCATGCGCCGCCTCACGCGCGATACCTGCGACGTGGTCATGCAGATTCCGATGGCGGGTACAGTCGAGAGCCTGAACGTGTCCGTGGCGAGCGGTGTTTGTCTGTTCGAAGCAGTGCGTCAGCGCTCGGTGAAGAAGAAGTAAAGCGGAAATAAAGCGGAAGTAGGGCGCTGCACGCCCGCTCCGCCTTCGAATCCCCGACCCGTCAGCGCGCCGTGTGAGCGATGGCGAGCGTCATCTGCTTCAGATAGCCGTCGAGCGAGAAGTTGCACTGCGCATCGGCGAACGCCTGGTCGGCGAGACGCTGGGCAAACTCCGGCGCCGCGCGCAGCGTTTCAACCGCATCGACAAAGCCCTGCACGTCGCCGGGCTTCACGAGCCAGCCGTTCTTGCGATGCCGCAGGATTTCGGTGACGCCGCCCGCTGATGCCGCGACGACGGGCCTCGCAGCCGCCATGCCTTCGATGATCACGCGCCCGAACGGTTCGGGTTCCGTCGACGTATGCAGGATCACATCCATCGCTTTCATCCACGTCGGCATATCGTCACGGAAGCCGGCGAAATGGACACGGTCTTCTATGCCGAGCTGCTCGGCCTGGCGATGCAGACTCTGCGCATAGGCGTCTTCACCGAACAGCGCGGCGCCGACGAGCACAAGGTGTACGTCCGGCATGCGCGCCAGCGCGGCGAGTGCAATGTGCTGTCCTTTCCACGGCGCGAGACGCCCAAACAAACCGGCGAGCCAGGCCTTCTCCGGGAGACCGAGGCGGCGGCGCAGCATGGTCATGTCGCTGGCGTCGATTTGACTGAATTCACTGGCATCGATGCCGTTGTGGACGACCGGCACCGCGTCGGCGGAGAGACCGGTGAGCGCGATCAGCGAATTCGCCGACGCCCGTGAATTGGCGACCACATGATCGACTGCATGCCGCACGAGCCACTTCACGATAAACAGTTGCACGCGCCCGAAGTGTTCGCGCGACATGATGTCGTGCAAATGCCAGATCACGCGTTTGCGATGCAGCGGTTTGCCGAGCGCGCCGAGTACGAGTGCCTTCTGCGTGTTGAGAAACAGCACGTCGAATTGTCTCGCCTGCTCGGCGATCGCGTGCACCTGCCGCCAGATTCCCGGCAGTGCGCGCAGCCAGTTGAGCTGCATCGCGTCGCGATTGATACCCGAGACGCGCGCCTCGTTGATCACCTGCACACGTACGCCCAACGCTTCGAGCCGTCCGCGAAACGGGCCTTCGGAAAGCAGCACGACCTTGCCGCGAGCGGTACATGCGGACGCGAGCGGTAGCAACGAAAATTCGGCGCCGCCGAGCTGACCGCTCTGGTCGACGAACAGCACGGTGGGCGCTTCAGGAATGTCCTGCGTGGCCGTCTCTGTTTGCGCGGGTTGGGCGAGTGGAAAGTGACTGGTGAGTTCGGAGGCATTCATCATCGGGCGTGTAGGATAGCGAAATGAGTTTTATGGTGCGGTCAACAAGGTGCGACCGTTGTGCCCTCATTATTCGCGGACTGTCACATGTTCAGTGTGGCCGTGCGTACGCACTGTGACTGACATGACCCTTACACTGGCTGGCTGGGCGTGGGGCGATTGACAGGTTGCGGGGTCGTGAACACGGATCGCTCAATGGGAACGCAGTGGTTTTTTTCAGCGAATCCGCCCGATAAATCCAGCCTGGCGGCGCCACTCCGGTAAACTTGTCGTTTTTTACAGCTCGCCTGCATTCCCCATGACCCAAGACGAACTCAAGCAACTGGTCGGCCAGGCCGCCGCCGACTATGTGAACGCCAACGTGCCGGAAGGCTCCGTGATCGGCGTCGGCACCGGCTCCACCGCGAACTGTTTCATCGACGCGCTGGCCGCCAGCAAGACCCGTTATCGCGGCGCCGTGTCGAGCTCGCTCGCCACCACCGCGCGTTTGCAATCGCACGGCTTCAAGGTGCTCGACCTGAACGAAATCGATTCGCTGCCGGTGTATGTGGACGGCGCCGACGAAATCGACCACAGCGGCGCGATGATCAAGGGCGGCGGCGGCGCGCTGACGCGCGAGAAAATCGTCGCGTCGGTGTCGGACGTATTCGTCTGCATCGCCGATGCGAGCAAGCTGGTTGACACGCTCGGCAACTTCCCGCTGCCGATCGAAGTCGTGCCGATGGCGCGCACGGCAATCGGCCGCCGCGTGACGGCGCTCGGCGGCGTGCCGGTGGTGCGTGTGACCAAAGAAGGTGTGCCGTTCATTACCGATAACGGCAACGAGATTATCGACGTCAAGGGTCTGCGCATCAGCGACCCGCGCACGCTGGAAATGCACATCAACGCATGGCCGGGCGTGGTGACGGTGGGCCTGTTCGCGGGCCGCGGCGCGAATCTGTGCATGCTCGGCACGGATACGGGCGTCGAGACGATCGAATACAGCAAGAGCTGATCATCGCAGTAAAGCAGCCGGACGCGAGCCTGCTTAAGCGGGCTCGTTCTGCTGTATTGACCAAACGTCGACCAGCATCAGCGCGCGGCGCGCCCAATCGCTTGCATCATCCGTTGCAAATACTGATCGACTGAAAACTCGGTTTGCGCATCGACCAGCGCCTGATCCGCGAGGCGCTGCGCCATGGCCGGATCGGTACGCAATGCGCCGATCGCATCGGCCAGTGCTGCCACGTCCCCCGGTTTCACGAGCCAGCCATTGCGCTGATGCCGCACGATCTCGGTCACGCCACCTGCGGCCGCTGCAATCACCGGGCGCGCTGCCGCCATGCCTTCAACGATCACCCGCCCGAACGGCTCCGGCTCCGTTGACGTGTGCAAGACCACGTCCATCGCTTTCATCCACGCGGGCACGTCGTCCTGAAAGCCCGCGAAGTGCACGCGATCCGCAACGCCCAGTGCCTCGGCCTGCTCATGCAGGCGTTGCGCGTACGCGTCCTCTCCGAATAGCGGTGCACCGACCAGCACCAGGTGTACGCCGGGCAGCCGCGCCATTGCCTCGAGCGCAATGTGCTGACCTTTCCACGGCGCGAGACGGCCGAACAGACCAGCAAGCCACGCATGCTCGGGCAGACCCAGTTGCCGGCGCAGCGCGGCCATGTCGCTGCCGTCGATGCGTTTGAACGCGTCGGCGTCGATCCCGTTGTAGATGACCGGCACCGAGTCAGCCGCGATGCCCGTCAGCGCAATCAGCGAGCGCTTTGATGCCTGCGAATTCGCAACCACGTGGTCAACCGCGAAGCGCACCAGCCACTTGATGACGCTTAACTGCACGCGTCCGAAATGTTCGCGCGTGAGGATGTCATGCTGATACCAGATCACCGGTTTGCGATGCAGCAGCTTGCCGAGCGCGCCGAGCACGAGCGCTTTTTGTGTGTTGAGAAACAGCACGTCGAAGGTTCGCGCGTGCGCCGCGATTGCGCGGACCTGGCGCAGGATGCCGGGTACAACGCGCAGACAGTTCAACCCGGACGCTTGTCGGGCGATGCCCGCTACGCGTGCGTCGTTTATCACCTGCACGCGTGCACCGTGCGCTTCGAGGCGCGCGCGAAATGGGCCGTCGGAAAGGAGCAGGACTTCGCTGCGTGCGGTGCAACTGCCGGCCAGCTGCAGGAGCGCGAATTCAGCGCCGCCGAGTTGGCCGCTCTGGTCGACGAATAGCA
The DNA here is from genome assembly GCF_902859805.1 of Paraburkholderia sediminicola. Lineage (GTDB taxonomy): Bacteria > Pseudomonadota > Gammaproteobacteria > Burkholderiales > Burkholderiaceae > Paraburkholderia > Paraburkholderia sediminicola. Next base: position 353,562 of record NZ_CADIKC010000009.1, read on the forward strand.
CGCTCGGCACGCTCGGCATGATCGGCGATAGGGTTGCCGGGCCTGCCGCCGATACAGATGCCGATGACGCCGGCGCGGCAGATGGATCGATCAGGGCCGGCTGAGGCAGCGGCAAGGAATGGGCGAGAGGCGTAGCGTCGATCGTCGGGCGCATAAAGTGCAAAGTCGGGCGAAGTGATCGGACTCGCCGTTCGCAATAGGCGAATAGCGAGTCTTTATTATTCGCGGACTGTCGCGCGTCGAATGTGGGCATACGCACGCACGGCAAATGATGCGGCACTTACACTCGTTGCTATGGCCATGGGCAGTTAATCAATAGGCGGGGAGATCATGAAAGTGGCGATCGTGCACGACTGGCTCGTCGCACCTGGCGGCGCCGAGAAGGTGCTCGAACAGATCATCGAGTGCTTTCCCGATGCCGATCTCTTCAGCCTCGTCGATTTCCTCGAAGACCGCAGGCCGGTCGGCGGCAAACCTGTCACTACGTCGTTCATCCAGAACCTGCCGTTTGCAAGGCGCCACTATCGCGCGTATCTGCCGTTGATGCCCCTCGCGGTCGAGCAGTTCGATCTCTCGGGTTACGACCTCGTCATTACGAGCTCCTATGCAGTCGCCAAGGGCGTATTGGTTGGCCCTGATCAGACGCATGTGAGCTACGTGCATTCGCCGATGCGCTACGCGTGGGATCTGCAGCACCAGTATTTGCGCGAAGCGAATCTGACGCGCGGACCGAAGTCATGGCTCGTACGTGCGTTGCTTCATTACCTGCGCGGCTGGGATTCGCACTCGGCGAACAGCGTCGATCGTCTGATTGCGAATTCGCAATTTGTCGCGCGGCGCGTGATGAAAACTTACCGGCGTGATGCCGCGGTGATTCCGCCTCCTGTCGACGTGCACAAATTCGAATTGTGCACGCACAAGGAAGACTTCTATCTGACCGCCTCGCGCATGGTGCCTTATAAGCGCATTGATCTGATTGTCGAAACCTTCAACGCGACGCCGCACCGCAAGCTGATCGTGATCGGCGACGGACCGGAGATGGCGGCGATTCGCGCCAAGGCCGGTCCGAATGTGACGATCCTCGGCTATCAGCCGTTCAAGGTTCTCAAGGATCATCTGCAACGCGCGCGCGCCTTCGTGTTCGCCGCCGAGGAAGACTTCGGCATCGTCGCGCTTGAAGCGCAGGCATGCGGCACGCCGGTCATTGCATTCGGCAAGGGCGGGGCGCTCGAAACGGTGGTGCCGATCGGCGAGGCGCAACCTACCGGCGTGTATTTCGCACGCCAAACGGTCGTGTCGATGCTCGACGCGATCGACCGCTTCGAGCGGCAGAAAGAACAGATCACGCCGGCGGCGTGCCGCGCGAACGCGGAACGTTTTTCCGCAGCGGTTTTCCGGCGTGCCTTCATGGCCGAAGTGACGCGCACGATCGCGGCATCGGGTTGGCGTCTGCGGGTCGCGGCGGCAGAGCGCGTCGAGCCCGATCTGGCCACCGAGGATCTCGCCTGGCCTGGCGAACGCGCGCAAGGAAGCAGTTGGGGGCGCTGACGCGGGCGCGCTCGCGTGCCATGCAGCGCGACAGATTATCTCTTTATTCGCATATTGCGAACTTCACAATATGCGAATAAAATGACTTCGTCGTACCGCAGTAAGCCATAGTTAGCTGTTCGGCCTATGCCATCCAGATGACTATCGGTGTTGATCCCGTCCCTTTAGCCTCGCAGGTAGGGCGTGCTTGTTCAGCGCGCGTACATGCGAGGAAATACGATGCGGGTCATTTCAAAGAAGGCTTTGCTGGACTTCATAAAGAGACATCCGGAGGCGCGCAGTGCGTTGTTGACGTGGTACTCACTGGCGCAGGCTTGCCTCGCGTATGGCTATAACGACCTGAAGCAGACGTTCGCGGGCGCGGACTACGTGCCGCCGCAATACACTGTTTTCAATGTGGGCGGCAACCGGTTCAGGATCATCGCGGCGATTCACTACAACAGGCAGTCGTTGTTCGTTCGTCACGTATTGACGCATACGGAGTACGACCTTTGGACGAGGAAGAATCTAAACTCATGAATGCCGATCGCCTTCCGGGAGCCTTTCCCGACATCGCTCAAATCTGGGCCGCCTTGCAAACCCAGTTGCCGATCACGCCCATTCGCAACGAGCAGGACTATCAGAAGATGGTGCGGCTCGCCAACGCGCTCGCCGATCATCTGAACGGTAACGAGGAGGATCCGCTGGCCGATCTGTTTGCGATCGTCACGGACCTGATCGAAAGCTGGGAAGTGAACAACGTGACGATCCCGAAAGCGGAGCCGCGCGAGGTGTTGCGGCATCTGCTGGAAACGCACGGGCTCAAGCAGAAGGACCTGATCGGTATCGCGTCGCCCACCGTGGTGAGCGATATTCTCGCGGGCCGGCGCGCCATCAGCAAAAAGGTGGCGAAGGCGCTGGCCGTGCGTTTTCATACCGACGTCAGCGCGTTTCTGTAAGCGGACGCGGCGCGGCGTCAGCCGTGCTTCATAAAAAAGGGCTGCGCCTCGATCCGGCGCAGCCCTTTCGCGTTACCGCTTATAACCCGATCTATTTTGATTCGTGGCTATCGAGCGGATCGCCGGCGGAGTAGGTGTACGCATACGCGTAGTCGTACGTGCCGTTTCTGTTGTGGCTCTTGAGCGGCACCGCATTCATCACGCCGCCCACCACCCGCGCCCGCGCGCGCCGCAGCTTCTTCAGCGCCTCGGCCACGTGGCTTTCTGTGTGAGCGCCGGAGCGCATGACCAGCACCGTAGATCCGGCAATATGCGCAATCACCGCCGCGTCGGCCACCGCCAGCAGCGGCGGCGTATCGACGATCACCAGATCGAACTCCTGCTCAAAGCGGGCGAGAATTTCGCCGAAGCGCAACGACGTCAGAATCTCGGATGGATTCGGCGGATAAGCGCCCGTCGCGATGAAGTGCAAGCCATCTACGCCCGTGGCGCGAGCCGCGACTTCAAGATCGACCTGACCGGTCAGCAGTTCGGTCAGGCCGCCATTGGGCGAGCGGCCGAGATACTGCGCAAGGCGGCCGCGCCGCAGATCGGCGTCGATCAGCAGCACGCGTTTGCCCGATTCCGCAATCAGTGCCGCCAGATTCGCGCATAGAAAGCTTTTGCCGTCCGAGGGCGCCGGGCTTGTTATCGCCACGATGCGGTTGGGCGCGTCGACCAGGCCGAACTCCAGCGTCGCGCGCAATCCGCGCAGGCTCTCCACTGTCGAGTCGTACGGATGGGTCTTCACCAGCAGCGGCCGCATGGGTATCTTGCCCGACGCAACGACCGTTTGCGTGCCGACTTGCACTTTGTCCTGGCGACCCGCCGCCGAACCGGACCGAAGTATTCGCGTCCTGGCCGACGCCCGCGCCGACACTTCGGTCGGCGTCGACTTCGGACTAGGCAGAGCCGCGGCGCGCGCGGCAGTCAACTGCCGGTCGCTACGCGCCTGTTCCGGGCTGAAGGCGATCGAGCCGAAGATCGGCAACTGGAAGCGCCGCTCGACGAACTCGGGGTCGGCCACGCCGGTAAAGAACGTGCGGCGGCAGAACGCGAACAGGATGCCGGCGATGACACCGAGTACCGTGCCGGCCGAAATGATCAACGCCGACTTCGGCCGCACCGGCGATGACGGCAGCAACGCCTCATCGATGATATGCACGTTGCCGATCGTTCCGGCACGCGAAATCGACAGCTCCTGGGTTTTGTTCAGCAACGCCACGTAGATTTCCTCGGCGACCTTCGCATCGCGCTGCAAGGCGAGGGCGTTTCGTTCGGAACTCGGCAGCGTGGTGAAGTGATCTTCGAAACGCGCTTTTTCCCGCATCATTGCCGCTATTTGCGAGTCGATCTGCAGCACTTCCGGGCTCTCTGCGGTGAAGCGTTGCAGCAATTGCGCACGCATGATACGCAGCGACGCAATCTGCTTTTCGTAGTCCAGACCGCCGGCGAGGTAGACCCCGGCTTCCTGGGTCGGCTGGAACGAACCGACTTTCGACTGGTATTCCGAAAGCGCGGTTTCGGCCTTTTTCACTTCAGATCGCAGATGCGGCAGTTCGCTGTTCAGAAAGCTCAGCATGCGGCTCGCTTCTTCCTGGGCGCGGTCGGTGCGCTGCTTCAGATACGACGCGGCCACCGCATTGGTGATCGCCGTGATTGCGTGCGGATCGGTGCCCATGTATGACAGTTGCACCACACCGGTTTCACGGCCTTTCTCGCTGACCTGGAGACCGGAGGAGAGTCCCGCCACGGCGTCCAGCTGGTTGAAGCGCGTGACGTAGAACTCCGTGCCCGGGCGCGCCACCAGCGTCGTGACGAGCAGCGTCACGCCGCTGCCGCTGGCTTCCTGGCCGGCCACGCCGGTCAGGATGTGTTGACCGAACGCGTCGGTCAGTTCATAGCGGCCGTAGTCGAGCGCGTGCAGTGTCAGTTGCGCGCCTTCGAGCGACTTCGGCACCGTGATCGAATTGACCGCGAATTGCTCGCCGCCCCAGGCATACGAAGTCATGCCGAACGCCGCGCCAAGCGGATGGCCCGGACGCGCGAAGAAAGACGAGATCTTGCCGAGTACCGGCATGGTCTTCGGCGCCACACTGAAGTTCAGCTTGAACTGCTCGACCACCGGCTCCACGACTGCGCGGCTCTTGATGATTTCGATTTCCGCGTCGGTGTGCATGGGGCCCACAGACGGCATGAGCGACAGCGCAACCTGACTCGGCGTGCCGTTACCGGTCTGCGGGTCGACCTGAAGCAACGCGTCGGCGGAATAGATCGGCGTAGCAATCTTGCTATAGACCACCGCGGCCAGGATGATGCAGCCTGCGATGCCGATCACCCACCAGATCTGATCGATGACGATGCGCAGCAGGTCGCGCAGTACTGCGTCCTCGTCGCCGCCTGGCGCCGGCCCTTGGTCCAGCATGTCGTACGTACTCATAGTGATACTCCGTCGCGAGCGTTTTATCTGGACAACTGCACCGTGTAGAACAAGGTCTGCAGGGTCGGCGTGATCTGTTCGAGTGCGCGGTTAAAGCGTGCTGCATTCGAGACCTGCACGTACACCACATCCTTCGGCTGTAATTCGAATTTGGTCATCAGCATCAAGGCGTCGACCTGCGTCATGTCGAGCTGATAGACGTCAGGCGTGAGCGTCTTGTCGGCGCCGCGTACCACGTACACAAAGCGCGGGTCGCCGGTTTTGACGTCGAGGCTGCCGGCGCCGGTGAGCGCATCGGCGAGCGTCAGGCGGCCACGGTTCATCGGCAGCGAGGTCGGCTTGTTCACTTCGCCGAGTACGAAAACGCGGCTGTTCGAACGGTCCGGCACGTCGATGATGTCGCCGTCTTTCAGCAGTACGTTCTGTTGCGGATCGCCGGTTTCGAGCAGTGCGGCGACATCGACCGTATAACGCTTGCCGTTGCGGGTCACGCCGACGTTCTGCAGATCCGCATCGGGCAGCGCACCGCCCGCGCGATTGATCGCATCGAGCACGGTGAGCGGCGCATCGGTAATCGCTTCGGAGGAGGGCGTGCGCAGATTGCCGGTCACCTGCACCGACTGGCTGTTGAAACCCGAGACGCGCACGTCGAGCTGAGGATTACGAATCGTCCTCGCGAGGCCCCGCGTGAGCGAATCCTGAACCTGCTGGGCGGTCATGCCGAGCACCTTGATGCGGCCCACGCGCGGGAAAAAGATCGTGCCGTTGTTGGCGACGCGCACGGTCAGCCCGCCTTCGCCGCCGCCTGACAGCGTCGGTGAGACCGGTGTCGCCCCCTGTGTCTGCGTAGGACCCGGCGAAGGTGTTGCGCTGCCGCTGACGCTCGGCAGTGGCGGCACGCCGCCAAGTGTGCCGCCGGTCAGTTCCGGGTGATCCCAGACGATGATGTTCAACTGGTCGCCGATGCCGAGCCGGTAGTCGTAAGCTCCGCGCGTCTGAGGCGTGAGGCAGGACAACGGGCAGGCGGCCGGTACCGCGGCTGCGCGTTGCTGGCGAAAATAGCCGACGTCGATCGTGTGCACCGGAAACTTCTCGGCAGTTTGCTCAGGCGGAGCGGGCTGCTCCAGACGTTTGGTGTCCAGATAGGGGCCCGGCGCCAATGAACAGGCGCATAGCGTTGTGGCCGCGAGCCCTGCGGCAATTGTTTTGATAGTCATTTTGGTGGTCCCTCGCGTGAAGCAGCGCACTGTTCGGTCAGCGCGCCGCCTCCTGCCATGCCCCGCGCATTGCGCGTAAACCCACTCTCCATTTGCGAAGCGCGAGTGCCACGCCGCCGCGCTCGAATGCCAGCGACAATGCGCGCAGGAACCCCGGGTCCGCACGATTGCCGATCAGCGTCGAGTAAACGACGAACGCCCATCGGCCGGGTGGCGTCAGGTATTCGCACATGATGAGTCGGAGATTGAATGACGCGTTATAGAAAGCGGCGTCGTTAAATGTGAAGCGCTGGTCTTCGTCGCTGCGCTGGGCCGGAAAGTGATCGACCAGTAGTGACGGGTCGTAGATCAAAGTCCAGCCGCGCCGTTTTACGTCGAGGCTGAAGCCCATTTCGCAATGCACCTGCGCGCCGGTGCCGCGCAAGCGCTCATCAAAACGCACGGTGCCGATCGCCTCGCGGCGAAACGCCATGTTGACGCCCTTGAGCACCTGCACTTCACGTGCGGCGCCATGGCCAATGTGATGATTCCCGATAGTGCGGCCATACCAGCGCACGAGGCCGACGCACGGCTTCTGCCCCTGCAGGATGCCATTGCGTTCATGCACGATGTCGCGTCCGCCAAGGCCGCCGAGTGCCGGATCGTTTCCGAACGCGCGGGCGATCCGCGCGATCCAGTCGGAATGCGGCGCGGCGTCGTCGTCGGTAAAGCAGAGCACGTCGCCGCTGGCGCTGTCGATGCCGAGGTTGTAGGCGGCGACCACGCCCGGCTTGTGCACCAGCACGATCCAGCGGCGCGGGTCCGGCCGGTTCGCTTCGCTCGTGCGCAGCCAGTCGAGCGTCGCGTAGTCGTCGTGACGTGCGATCACGATCACTTCGTCGGCGCGGCGCTCCTGTGCGTCGAGCGCCGCGAGGCAGCGTGCGAGATCGGCGGTGCGCCGGTACGTCGGCACGATCACGGAGACTTTCAGGGACGGTTTCCGGAATGGCATGATCAGAATGCGTTTCGCCCGACGAAACCCTTGAAAATCGTGATGAACACGATCTTCATGTCGAACCAGAACGACCAGTTATGGATGTAGAAGAGATCGAACTTCACGCGCGTCTCCATCTTTTCAACCTTGGTGGTGGCGCCGCGATAGCCGTTCACCTGTGCCCAGCCGGTAATGCCCGGCTTGATCCGGTAGCGGTTCATATAGCCGTACACCTGATCCTTGTAGAGATCGTCGTGTTCGACCGCATGAGGACGCGGGCCGACCACCGACATCTGGCCGAGCAGCACGTTCAGGAATTGCGGCAGTTCGTCGAGACTGGTGCGGCGCATGAAGCCGCCGAGTTTCGTGATGCGCGCGTCGTTGCGCGCGGCCTGTGTGACCTGGCCGTGCGCTTCGTGGTGCACCGTCATCGAGCGGAACTTGTAGATCGCGAACGGCTGGCCATCCACGCCTTTACGGGTCTGGCGGAAGAACACCGGTCCGGGCGAGCTCAGCTTGATGCCGATCGCGAGCGCGACAAACACGGGCGCGAGCGCGAGCAGCGCGGCCGCGGCGAACAGGCGGTCGAAGATCAGCTTGGGCCACATCTGCGGCGAGGAGATAGGCGTGGCGTTCAGGTTGAGCGTCGGTAAACCGACGACATCGACTAGCGCGTGGTTGAACAGCGAGAGGCTGCGGACATCGGGGATGAAGCGCAGGTTCACGAAGTCATGTTTGAACGTACGCGTGAAGCGATAGATTGTGTGTTCTTCCGAGAGCGGCAGAGCGAGCCACACTTCGTTCACATGCTCTTCGCGCACCTTGGCGGCGAACGCTTTCAGATCGGTCAGCACCGGCAGGCGATTGAGACGCGCGCCGTACGTGCCGGCCGCTTCGATACTGGTATCGAAGACGCAGACGGGCTTGAAGCCGGCTTGCGGCGCACGGTCCAGATGCGCGAGCAGCGTGCGCGAAAAACCGGGTGCGCCGACGATCGCGACCGTGCGGAAGTTCATGCCGCGCCGGCGCACGCTGCGCAGGCCAACATGCACGAGGCACTTGGTAAGAATGATCAGGGCGCCGGAGATCAGCGTCGAGTAGCCGAACCACAGCCGCGAAACGGCATCCATGCGGTGCAAGGTGAAGGCCAGCACGAGGGCGGTGGCGACCACCACCAGCCACGCGGCGGCAACTCTCAACAGCATCGAAGGCAGCGCCTTGCCGCGCCACGTTTCATAGACGCCGAAGCCGGGAAACATCAGCAGCACGAGCACGCAGTTGAAGGCGATCAGCAGGCGCTCGGTGTCCGACAACGCAATCGGCGTTGAAAAGCGCATCCCGTGAGCGAGCAGCCCGCCCGCAATCACAAAGAGTGCGTCGAGACATCGCGCAGTATTCCTGAACATGATGATCTACCCCGTAATCGAACAATGCAGCCTTCTGTTGACTGCTTACTCGACAGTTTCAGCCTGACGCAGACGCGGCAGCAGGCGGTCGAATTCCCGCTTGACGAGGCCGTAGCATTCGCAGGCGCGCGCTTCGAGACCTTTGCGGTCGAGGATCCTGATGTGGCCGCGGCTGTGATGAATCAGGCCTTCGTCGTGCAACTTGCCGGCTGCTTCGGTGATGCCTTCGCGGCGCACGCCGAGCATGTCAGCGATCAGTTGCTGGGTAACCGTCAGATCATTCGATGCCACACGGTCCACTTCGATCAGCAGCCAGCGGCACAGTTGCTTGTTCAGCGCATGGTGGCGATTGCAGGCGGCGGTCTGCGCGACCTGCGTGAGGAGGGCGTGCATGTACAGCAGCATCAGGCGGCGCAGGAAGTCCGAGCGTGCGAATTGCTGCTTGAGCGCTTGTGCGCTCATCCGGTAAGCGAAGCCGGCGCATTGCACCTGCACGCGGTTCGGCATGGTTTCGCCGCCCGTGAGCACCGGCACGCCGGTCATGCCTTCGCGGCCGACCGCGGCGATTTCGACCGAGCTGCCGTCTTCCATCGTCGAGAGCATCGAGATGATTGCAGTGGTCGGGAAGTAGACGTGATGGATCCGTTGACCTGAGTCGCACAGCAGTTGCTCGGTGCGCAGATGAACCAGTTCGAGATGAGGGGCAAGTGCTTGCCATTCGTGGGACGGCAACGCGCCGAGCAAATGGTTGCCGTGCAGATCTGATTGAAGTGTCAACATGATCGGTCCTCGCTGAAGCCGCGCGCAGCGCGACCTCGTGTTTTTGATCCGATGCCTGCATCCTTGAATGAACGACGTGCCGCCTGGCGAGCAGCGATGGATGAACAGGTACGGCCCCGTATTGGCCTGATGCGCCGCCGCCGTTCTTGTAGATCTCGTCACGGCGCCGCAGTGTTGCGCTCTCTCTTTAGCGAGGAGCGTGCCAACCTTGGGGAAAACGAGTGCTGGTGCGGCGCAGCGAAGAAACCCCGAGCAGCGCGGGGAGCCAAAAGTGGCTTTTTGTTTCAATTCTGTACAACGCCCGCTTAACGCACGACCCCGGTGAGGGGCATTTTTATTCGAGCCAAGTCCTTGATGGGATTGGGTTGGCGGCTGATGGGCGCCCCTTTGCGGGGGCTGTCTCACGGATGAACCAGCCTTTGTGTGTGCGTTATCGGGGGCCGTCCGGGTTGTGCCGGATTTGATTCAGATGTGTTCCATGTGTTGCGTACGGTGGCGTACGCAACGCCTTTTTTGCAGACCAGAACGTCGCAAAAAAACCAACAGTGATTCAGCAGACCAGACAGATGGATTCGCGCAGCGCGAGGTTCTGCGCGCCTTGCGAAGGAGCGGCTAGTGCAGCGACGACAATCAACCGTAGAGGATGGCGGATATCGCATTGATCGCGCGGACTTCGCCTGCGGGCGCCAGACATGTTGCATCAGCTTTAAACGCCGCGTTAGATGCGTGCGCAACGAGTTTTTCAACGGGGACGAGCGGCACGACGCAGGGGCGGTTAGGCGGCAGATGAAACCAGTCGTGCGCGGCGCGGTAATGCGTGTCAATGATATGAACGAAGCGCGCAAAGCGCTTCGCTTCGATAATCAGTTGCCAGCCGTCGGCGCTACGCTCGACGCGCACCGTCAGACCGAGGTCGTATCGTTCGCGGGCGCGCCGCTCCGGCAGATGAACCGCTTCTGACACGATCCTGCCGCTCGCCGGATCGCGCAGTGTCGCAATCGTGACGTCGTGGGCGCGCGGCCCGAAGCGGTAGGCGTGCGTGAAATCGAAGAACTGGCCAAGGTGCGCTGCCGCGCCGATACGCTGCGCGCTGTGCGGCGCCAGTTCGACCGCGTGGCTGGCCGACGCGACCTTGACGCTGCCTTCGCGCAGGCAGACCAGATCCAGCTGGGCGTGCAAAGGTTCGGCACGTTCGTTCAACAGATGAATATCGAGGCCGTTGAGGCCTTCGTCGGTCATGACCATCTGGATGGGTTGCAGCGTCCGCGCGAGGCCGTGCAGGGCGCTTTTAGGCCGTCCTGTGGCGTCGATCAAGCCCCAGCCTGCGCCCGGGCGCAGATCCTGAAGCTGCCAGACCAGTGCGCCGCCGCACGTCGAGCCGGCGCGCCGCCATTCGGCGAACACGTCGCTCATCAGGTCGGCGACCACCGCGCGCGACAGATCCAGGTAGCGCTCAGGGTCTTCGTAACGCAACTGCGCCGGCTCGATGCCGTAGAGCGTCTGCAGATAATGGTCGCGTACATCGTCGAAGTCCCAGCCGGCGCCGGGGTCGCGCGGCACGGCTCGTTTCCAGCGCGGATCGTGCAGATGGATCGTGCCGAGTGCTTCGTGCAAGGTGGCGTCGTCGGGCACGTTGGCGAAGGCGAGGCATTCGGCGGCGAAGCGGACCTGCGCGCGGCGCACGTCGTCGAGCGGGCGTTGATAGGCGCCAACTCCGTAGTAGTGCGTGATGCCTTCGTTAGTCGAAAACGGCCACGCGCCACCCGAGGGCGAGTTGCTCACATACGGTACATCCGGCCGCTCGCGGGCGGCGATGGCGGGCAGCTGTTCGGTAAACAGTGGTTGCGTGCGCATCGAAGCGGGCAGGCCGAACATGGCCGCCTGCTGGTCGACTTCACTGCCGCCGCACAACACCGCGAGCGAGGCGAAGCGCCGTGTGCGGGTCAGAAATTGCGTTGCTTCGCGCTCGATGGAAGCCGTAAAGGCGGCATCGGTCGGGTAGTCGAAATTCGCCAGCGCGAAGTCTTGCCAGATGAGGAGGCCGTACGCGTCAGCCAGTGCGTAAAACGCGTCGGACTCGTACACCATCGTGCCGCCTACCCGCAGCATGTTCATGCCGGCATCGCGAGCGAGTGCGAAAGTGTGGCGCAGCTGAGCCTCGGTGCCGGTCAGCGTGACGAGATCCGCGCTGGTCCAGCAGGCGCCACGGCAGAACACCGCCGTGCCATTTACGCGCAATGCGAAGCCCATGCCGTCCGCGCCGCGATCCACTTCGATGCTGCGAAAGCCGACAGATCCCAATGAGTGGGATATCGCGTCTTCGTCATCAAGCTGCAACGTCAGAGGATATAGGGTGGGCTCGCCATGCGTGTGGGGCCACCAGCGTTCGGCATGCGGTACACGCACACTGCCGGTCAGTGTATATGCATCACTCCATTGCAAAGACGAAACACAACTGCCGCAATTTAACTTTGCGACGCACGCGTCGACGTCATGCGGATGCACGAAATGTAGCGTTATCGAAACAACGCCGTCGTCGTCTTCGAGACGGCTTGTCAGATCAATCGTGTCGAAGGCGTGCGGCGCGTCGCTCAACATTTCAATCGGCCGCCATGGACCGACGGCCTGCACCGATGGACACCATCCCGGCATATGGCCAAGCAGCGTGGTGCGCACGTTACGCAAAGTGGACGGCGTGACAAGACGCGGCCGCCAGCGCGCGCGTGAGCGTTTGGCCGCCAGCGCCGGGGTCAGCGAGCGAAAGCACAGCGCGAGTGTCGCGCTGCCGTGCAGTTCGATGTCGAGATCGTGCGCGACGAACATCGAATCGGACTCAATGCGTCTGATGCCGTCGATCCAGACTTCGGCGAGCGTGGCGAGGCCGTGCAGGCGCAAGCGGCGTTTGCCTGTGCCTGTCAGCGTGAGCTTGTACCAGTGGTCATCGAAGGCAAGCGGCGGCGGATTGACGGCGTCCAGCAGGCCCGCGGCACGGCGCGCGCTCGCCACCGTACCGGGCACCTGTGCGGCGAGCCAGCCCTGCGCGGGCAAGTCGGTGGGGCAGACGCATGCACCGGCCGGCGTGCTGACGCACTGCCAGCCTGTGTCGAGTTGCTGTGGCCAGAGGCCCTCAGGTGAGGCAAGCGCCGTGATAGCGCAGGCAGCGGCATCAACTTCGGCGGCCTCCGGCGTCTTGGCAAAGGTCGCCGGACGCGAGCCGCCTGCATCCGGTACCAGGTCATTCGTCAGCACATCCACGGCGATTTCCTGAAGCTCGAAACGAGCTCGTTACAGCACAAGCGCGGCAAGTGGCGGCAGCGTCTTTTCATAGGCGCTTTCGAGAACGTCGAAGCAGTCTTCACACGAATCGCGGCGTCCGCGCGTGATCGCCCGCACGAGCCTGAACTGCATCACCATCGACTCCGACGCGATACGCTGCGCCGCCTCCGGGATCGATGCCGGCATGTCGAAACCTTGCGCGGAAAGCCACAACAGATACTTCGAAAGAAATTCGAAGTTCGCGCCGAGCTGCCGCATCAGGTTGAACGAGTAGGGATGAAAGAACGCCTCGCCGCGTTCGAGCAGCGTATCGAGATGTGCGGGAAACGCGGCGCGCCACTGCGAGATCGGATTGGTCAGCGGCCGCCTGGCTAGATGCGCGCACAACAATTCCGCCGAGGCTTCGGCGAGCGCCGTGCCTTCCAGCGCGGGCCGCGCCTGCTTGGCGAATTCAACATACGGAAACAGCAGATCCGGCTGCTGCGCGAATTGCGGCAGCTTGCGGAACACGCCGTCGTAGTCTTCACCGTCCAGCAGGTGATAGCCGGTGTTGTGGAAATAGCCGAGGCGGCGCGCCGGCGGATCGATGAAGTCGATCCCCACCGTGGTTTTCGGATGCTCACGCCGATACGACGTGGCGCGTGTATTCGGCAGATAATAGCCGTCCACTTCCACCAGCACGGTGTGGCCGCGCAAAGTCTGCGCGAGCACGCGGGCTTCGAGCGAGTCGTAGATCGCCAGTTCCTGCACCTGGGTGCCGTACAGCCGCTCGAGGTCTTCGAGCGGAAATTTGAAGAAGGTGAACTGATCGCCTTCGAAGTCCTGCGTGACGGTAAAGCCGAACGCGGCGCGCGGATCGAGTCCGAAGCCGTGCAGCAGTTCGATCCACAGGTCGACGTAGCAGTTGGTCTCCTGCCAGACGCGCTCGCCCTGATGCAGCGCGTGCGGCGCATGCTGGCGCAGCGGCGTGGCAGGCGCGCTCGTGCTGCCCTGAGCCGGCAGGTCGAGCCGGCGGGGCAACGCAAAGGCGGACGAGACGCCCTTCGGCGCGGGGATCAGGGATGGATTCATGCGCTGTCTCCAGCACCCTGTTCCACCACCGTGGATGCCGACTGTATGCCTTGCGCCACGCGCGCCTCCGTGTCGCCCCACAGCAGCGCGCGCACGTCGTCCGGCCATGCGTTGACGTCGAGCCCGTGATGGCGGAATAGCGCCAGCGTGATGCGCTCCATGCCAAAGCCGACGCAGCCCGTGTGCGCTACCGCACCGTCTTCGCACTCGATCTTCCAGATCGCGCCGAAGTGCTCCATGTGATAGTTGAACGAGAGGCAGGCGGTCTTGCCGCGCGGATCGGCGACCGGAATCAGCAGTTCGAACTTGAGCGCCTGGGCACGCTGACTATCGGCGACGATCTTGCCGCCGCGGCCGAAGAACGGATCGTTGGCGAGATCCACTTCCACCGGCAGTTGCAGCAGCGTAATCAGCAGCGAGCCGCGTTCGACCCACATCTGCCGGAATGCCATCACCTGTTCGGCGCTGCCGAGGCGTACGTATTCGCGCTGCCGGAACATCTGCATACGGCCGGGATCGAGCGAAGGTTCATGGCGGAAGCAATACGACAGCACGTCGATAGTGCGGCCGTCTGCGGGCAGCGGGCCGCGCCGCGCCATCACCGGATAGATCGGATAGCAGGCGGCCGGCGTGAGGACCACGCGGGTCGGTTTCTGCTGCGCCATCCATTCGTCGCTGCGATCGTCGTCGCTTTCGGTCATCGCGTCGTCGAGTGCGCGCAACAGACGCTGGTGGCCCATGTCGTTGCCGCAGAACGAGTGGATCGTGCCGGCGAGGTTCGGGAAGCTCTTCAGATACTCGCTGTCTTCGAAATCGGTGCGGCGCATGGCGGGCGGAAAGCGCAGCACTTCGGGCTGCTGGTCCGCGCCGAGATGCGTGATCGCTACGTTCAGACGGTCCACCACGTCTTCGAAAACCTGGCTGCGGCCGTACAGGCCGTTTTCACCGGTATCGATCAGGAGGCCGGCGGCCAGCAGTTCGTCGCGGAAAGTCGGCGCAGTGGATTCCGGCGCTGCAGTGGCCAGCGCGGCGGTATCGGTCATCGTGTTCATGTCAGGCTCTCCCCGGGGCGGCAGGACGTTGTGCGAGCAACAGGCTCGCCGTGTTCTGCGCAATGCGGTCGTTATTGATCATTAGCGGCGCGGAGTAAAGGTCGCGCAGATGCCGTCCCACGCTGTATTCCGTGCCGTTCTTGTAGCCCGCCATGCCGCAGATCATCAGCACTTCCTGCACGACCTGCAGCGCGGTGGTCGAGATGCTGGTCTTCAGCGTGTTCATGTCGGAAGCGAAACCGAGCATCGCCGAGAGCGGCGCGTCGGCCTGGCAGCCGCCGTGTTTCGCATGATGGGCGGTGCGCGCCGCTTCGAGCGCGACCGACAGGCGCGCCTGCATCATCTGCAGCAGGCCGACCGCTTCGGCGAGGCGCAAACCGGCCGGTGGAATCGAGCCGGGCTTCGAGCGGGCTTGCGCACGAAAGAAGGCTTTCGCGCGATTCACCGCGTCGCTGGCCACGCCGGTCCATACCGAAGCCCACAGCGTGTGCGAGACCGGCAGCATGGTCTGATCCGCGATATCGGCGAAGGGCGTCGGCAGGATCTGCTCGGCGAGACCTGTGGCGACGAGCCGGAAGCCCTCGCTGCAGGTGCCGCGCATGCCCATCGAATCCCAGCCGCCGCGCTTTTCCAGCTGCGTTTCTTCGCGTAACGCGACGATCAGCACCTGGTCGGCCGCGGCCGACTCGGCGGTGCGGCGCGCGGTGACCAGAATGCCGTCGGCGTGCGCGCCGTATGAGATCGTCGGTGCGAGCTTTTCGATGCGAAAGCGCTGCTGGCCGTGCTCTCCATCGAGTTCGACTGAGCAGGCGCTGGTGCGCATGTTGCCGCCGATGGTTTCCTCAGAGGTCGCCGAAGCCAGCAGCCATTGATGTTCAACCAGTTGCGCGAGCAACTGCCTGTGCCATGCCGACTCGCTGCCATACGCCTCGATGCAGGCGACCTGGATCTGGTGCATCGCGTACACCATCGCAGTGGAAGCGCAGCCTTGTGCAAGCGTTTCGCAGATCGCAGCGATATCCGCGAGCGAGAGCCCTTCGCCGCCGAACGCGGCCGGCACCATCACCGACAACAACCGTTCGCGCTTGAGCGCCTCGAATGCTTCGTGGGGAAAGCGCGCTTCGCGGTCCACCGAATCGGCGAACTGCGCGGCCACGGCGGCGCAACGCTGCGCCGCGGCGCGCCAGCCTGGTTCGGTTTCCACCGCGCTCAGCACGACGCTTGCGCTGGCAGGCTGTTCCGCAGCGGGGTCGGCGAGCGGCGCCGCCACCGCGGCCGTGTCCAGCAGCGGGGCGTTCATGCTGCCGCCTTCGCCTGTTGCAACTCGGTGACCGCGGCGGCCATTGAATCGATGCTCGAGAACAGCCGGCGCGTCAGCATGCGGTCCGGAATCTCGATGCCGAATTCGTCTTCGATGGCCAGCATCAGATGCACCGTCGCGAGCGAGGACAGGCCCGCTGCGTATAGATCGGCGTCGTCGGCCAGGGTATCGGGCGAAACGTCAAGACGTGCCGATTCGGAAAGGATGCGTCGCAATGCGCTTTTCATAGTGATGTGCCCCCTTGGTGGGTCGAAATAGTTCTTAACTGTCGCTTGACTCTGTTGTTTGACTCTGTGGCTTAACTCGCACTTGAAGGGTGAAGGGCCCGTCGTTCTCCGGCTCAAGCGCCGCCGTGCTCCGTTGCCTCGTATTTAAGGATCGCGAAAGGCTAGCGTCAGTGCGATTCCGCACGGAACCACGCGGTTTGCGGACGTACCGTGTAGCCATGCAAGACAACGGGGCCTGCCTGTTGAGTTGGCCCATCGAAGGCTGACCCATCGAAGCCTGCGTCGTTAAACACATCGCTAGGGAACGTGATGAACTGGAAAACGCTGGAATTCGAACAGCTCACCGCGCGGGAGTTGTATCTGATATTGCGGGCGCGCAGTGCGGTCTTCGTGGTCGAACAATCGCATGTGTATCTGGACGCCGATGGCCACGACGAAACGTCGTTGCATGTCTTCGCGGTCGAGGACATGTCGCGGCCCATGCCGATCCTGGCGTATGCCCGTCTGCAACCAGGCGACGCCGAAGATCCGGAAATCGTCATCGACAAGGTGCTGACCAGCCCGCTGCGGCGTGGCGATGGCACCGCCGGATTGCTGATCGAACGGGTGCTGCATGCGATCGCCGAACACTGGCCGGGCCGTGCCGCGCACGTCACGGCGCCGATCGGGTTGCGCGGCTTTTACGAGCAATTCGGCTTTCGCAAGACGGAAGGCCCGTATCTCGAACACGGCGAGCCGTTTATCGGGCTCACCCGTCAGCCGCGTGGCGGCCAGCCGCTGTTCGGCAGTCTGCGCCGTGAACGCGATGGGGTTGCGTTCGTGAACACGTTCGAGTTGCTGTGACGATGCGCACGTCTGGCAAGCGACACCAGGAGACGACCGCAAGCCGTGCGATACGACGGACGGCCGGGCGCGTCGCGTGGCTGTCATGGCCGGGGGTTCAGCCATGATGAGCATACCTTCCACGATGGTGCGCCCGCCGCCCGCGCGGCCGGACTCGCCTGCCGCAGCGCCGTCGCGCGCGGCTGCGACGGTGCGCGGCGGCATACGCCATCCCACGTATCTGCCGATCGCGCTGTTCGCCATTACGCTGTTGCTGGTCGTCCTGCACCAGGGGCGGCTGGTCGAAATGTTCTACCCGGTTGGGTCCTTCCTGATTGCGCTGCGCTTCTACCGGCGCTCACCGGCGCACTACCTGGGTTTCGTGTGCTGGTTGTTCTTTCTCTCGCCGGAGGTGCGGCGGCTCGCGGACTTCGTGAACGGATCGTTCAATCCGAAAAGCCCGGTGATGATCGCCCCGATGCTCGCGGTCGCGCTGTCCGGATGCGCGCTCATCACGAATTTCCGTGCGCTCGGGCAGCGTCGCACCATGCCGCTCGTGCTGATCGTGCTCGCGCTGTTCTATTCGTATCTGGTCGGCATGGTGCAGGTGGGACCGGCTGCGGCGACGTTCACGCTGGTGAACTGGCTGTTTCCGGTGCTGGTGGCGTTTCGTCTCGTCGTCACCTGGCAGGACTATCCGGACTATCACCGCGTGCTGCTCAAGACGTTCGTCTACGGCGGTCTGGTGATGGGCCTCTATGGCGTGATCGAGTATCTGTCGCCGCCGCCGTGGGACATCTTCTGGCTGATTGCATCGCAGATGGAATCTGAAGGGCACCCGGTGCCGTTCGGGATGCGCGTAAGCAGCACGATGAACTCTTCAGGCCCGTTCTCGCAGACGATCATGGCCGTGCTGCTGATGTCGCTCGCTGCCCGTGGCAGGATGCGCGTCGCCACCGGACTGATGGGCATCCCGGCGTTGATGTTCACCTCGGTGCGCAGTGCGTGGGGCGGTCTCGCGATTGGCCTCGTGTACCCGCTCACGATGCTGGACGGTCGCAGCCGGCTGCGGCTGATCGGCGGGGTACTGGGCTTTGCGATGCTGTGCGCGCCGCTTGCGATGGTCGATCAGGTCTCCGAAAACTTCATGCAGCGATTCAACACAATCCAGGATCTCGGTCATGACAATAGCTACCAGGTCCGCGCGGAGCTCTACAAGCAGTTCATCTCGGTGGCGTTGACCGACATCGCCGGGCAGGGACTCGGTATGACCGGGCTCGGCACCAAACTGTCGAGCGACGATTCGCTTCAGTTGACCGTGGTCTTCGATAGCGGTCTGCTGGAAGTGCCGTTCGTGATGGGATGGCCGGGTACGCTGCTGTACACGACCGGCATTGTGATGCTGCTGTGGCGGGCCTTCCGGGCAAGCCGACAGCGCGCGAGAGACCGCTTTGCGATTTCCGGCGTTGGCGTCGCGATCGCGATGTTCGCGATGATGGTGTTCGTCAATACATTGATCGGGCTGCCGGGGATGTTCTTTTTCGTCGGCGTGATATTGCCGGTCATCGGCCTGCGTCACGCGCGGGAGGCACACGCTGCCGGGCCGGCTGCGTCGGTGCGACTCGCGGAGGAAGGGCGATGAGCGGCAACGCAATGCGCATCCTGATCGTGACGCACCAGGTGACGAAAAATGACGGCCAGGGGCGCGTCAACTACGAAATTGCCCGCGCGGCGCTTGCGGCCGGGCATGAGGTGACGTTGCTCGCGTCGCGGGCTGCGCCGGAGCTGCTGAATCATCCACGCGTGCGGTTCGTGAAGATCGGTGAGAGCCGGCTGCCGACGCGCCTGATCCAGTATCAGGTTTTCGCGTGGCGTAGCGGTGCGTGGATCCGCGCGCACCGAAAAGCGTTCGATGTGATCCATGTGAATGGTTTTATTGCATGGGCGCGCGCCGACGTGAACGCGGTTCACTTCGTACACGACGGCTGGTACCGCTGCGGCTTCTATCCGTTCCGTTTCTTCCATGGCCCGTATCACGCGTATCAGGTCGTCTACACAAGGCTCAATGCGTGGTGTGAGAAGTGGGCGTTCCGGCATGCCGAGGTCGTCGTGCCGGTGTCGGAGAAAGTCGGCACTGAGGTGTGCTCGCTCGGTATCGACACAGCGCGGCTTCAGGTGATCTACAACGGCGTCGATACCGATGAATTTGCGCCCGGCGCGTCGCAGCGCGAGCATTTCGGCTTACCGCAGGCGCCGTTCATGCTGTTGTTCGCCGGCGATCTGCGTGTGTCGCGCAAGAATCTCGACACGGTGTTGCGGGCACTCACCGCGACACCCACGCATGTGCATCTGGTGGTCGCCGGGATTCTGCGCAACAGTCCGTATCCCGCGCTGGCTGCCTCGCTCGGACTTGAGGAACGTGTGCACTTTACTGATCTGGTCACGGATATGCCCGCGCTGATGCGTTCGGTCGATGCCTTTGTGTTTCCGTCGCGTTACGAACCAATGGGGCTGGTATTGCTCGAGGCGCTGGCGGCGGCGTTACCGGTTGTCACCGTACGGACGGCGGGCGGGGCCGAAGTCATTGCAGCCGACTGCGGCATCGTACTCGAGCATCCGGACGATAGCGTCGCGTTAGCCGCGGCGATCATGCGTCTTGCCGACGATCGCGCGCATGCGCGGCAGATGGGACTCGCCGCGCGCGAACTGGCCAGAACGCTCAGTTGGCAGGCAATGGCGAGCCGCTACCTGTCACTCTATGAACGGCTCGCCGCACGACGTGCGGTGAGCGCAATGGCGACTCCACGTGCCACGGTATCGGTGGAATCATGAGCGCATCGATCGATTCGCTGCAGATCGGCATGCATTGGTTCAACGAACGGCCGGGCGGACTTGACCGCATGTTCCTGGCCTTGATCGAATCTTTGCCAGCGCAAGGCGTCAGCGTGCGCGGCATGGTTGCCGGCACACCCGGCGTGTTCGAGGCGTCGGGCGGCCGCGTGCACGCTTTCGCACAGGCAAACGCACAACTCGGCAGACGTCTGTGGCATGCGCGCGCACAGTCGCAAAAGCTCAGGGACGCGCGCATGCCCGATGTTGTCGCCACGCATTTCGCGCTCTATGCCGCACCGACCGCGGGCGTGTTCAGCGGTGTGCCCAGAGTTGTGCATTTTCATGGACCGTGGGCCTCGGAATCCGGAATGGAAGGGCGCGGGCGGCTGTCACGCATAACGCGGCATGCGCTGGAGCGCATCGTGTATCGAGGCGGAACGCGTCATATCGTGCTGTCGCATGCGTTCGCTGACATTCTGCGAACCCGCTACGGTGTGCGCGAGGACGACATCCGCGTGGTGCCTGGCTGCGTCGACGTCGGCCGCTTCGATACCGGCCTCACCAGACGGCAGGCGCGCAAGCGCCTTGGCTTGCCGCAAGACCGGCCTTTGTTGTTCTGCGTCCGGAGGCTCGTGTCGCGCATGGGGCTCGAAGACCTGATCGATGCGATGTTCGTGGTCAAGCAGACCGTGCCCGACGTACTGCTGACGATTGCCGGAAAGGGGCCGCTCGAACCACAGTTGCAGGCACGCATCGTCGCGCGAGGGCTGGAGCGGCATGTGCGGCTTGCCGGTTTTGTGGCCGACGCTGTGTTGCCGCTGTGGTATTGCGCGTCGGACATGACGGTGGTGCCGACCGTGGCGCTCGAGGGCTTCGGACTGACGACGATCGAATCGCTCGCTGCCGGCACACCAGTGCTTGTTACGCCCGTGGGTGGTTTGCCGGAAGCGGTTATGCCTCTGTCGCCCGATCTGGTGCTCTCGTCGAGCGGATTTCAGGCGCTTGGCGGCGGGATAGCCGATGCCTTGTCAGGAACGCGCGTATTGCCCAGCGCGCAAGCTTGCCGGGACTATGCGCGGGCGCACTTCGATCATCCGGTGGTGGCAGCGCAAGTCGCACAGATCTATCGCGAAGCGATAGACGCGTTCTGACGGCGCGAGGCGCTCATGCGACGCGTCGCCCGACGAACGTTCGAACGGATCGCTTGCGCGGGTGCGGTGTTGTTGCCGGTGCTTGCGTTTTATGTCGCGCTCGGGTCGGGTGAGGCTGCGCTCGGGCCGGCCGTATTCGCACAAGCGGCGGCGAGCGCCACCGTCGCCAGCACGAACCTCGCGCCGGCTTCTGTCGCCGCGCCCTTATCGCTGTCCTATCGCACCTCGTGGATCGGCAACACATGGGGTTTCGCCAATCAACGCTGGGTACAGATCGACGTGCAGGCGCTCGCCGTCACGCCGGAAGGCGACGTGTACACGAATGCGCCGTGGGACGAAGGCGGCGGCGAGATTGGCCACTACCGCGACGGACAGTTGATCGGTTACGGCGGGCAATCGCACGGCTGGGGAATGCTGGGCGGCGACGCGATTGCCGTGAACGACGACTATGTGTTTGCCGCACAACTGGTTGTGAGTCTGGGCAACGACATGGCGGCGCAAAAGCATCTGCCGCCCGAAGGGGTCGTGTGGTACGGCGTGTCGCGTCGCCGCCGTGCTGACTTTCGCGAGGGTGCGCCGTTCGAAGGCGAGGTGAACTGGCCCGGCAGCCCCCTCGCGTTGCGTGTGATCACCCAATCGTCGAGCGCCGAGGACTATGCCATATGCGGTCTCGCGGCGGACTCAACCAGGCTCTTCGTGTCGAATCAGCACGATAACCGCGTCGAGATCTTCGATGCACGCTCGATGCAGCCCGTCGGCAATTTTCCGGTGCGCGAGCCGGGGCGGATTGCTCTCGCACCCGACGGCACGCTGTGGATCATTGAGCGCAGCCGCACAGACGGCGCTCGACGCATCGCTCACCATGCACGCAATGGCGCACTGCTCGGCACGCTGAGCTTGCCACCCGGCGCAGAACCGGCCGACCTGACGCTGGATTCGCACGGCCGGCTGCTGGTCGCCGACAACGGTCCGCGCCAGCAGATCCTGATCTTCACCGCCGTGCCGCGCGCGCCCGCAGGCGCTGCGGCGAGCGCCGCCAACGGGACACACGAGGAGGCTTCCATGCAGTTGTCAGCCACCCTGGGCGAAGCAGGCGGTATCTATGCGGGCCGTGCCGGCGCGCCGGGACCGTTGCGTTTCAACGGGCTGACGGGTGTGGGTGTCGATCGCGCGGGCAACGTGTATGTATCGATGACCGGCGCGGGACCGCGCGGCTTCGTGCCCGGTCCTGGCAACACCGATGGCGCGCTGATCGAGAGCTATACACCCGGCGGCAAGCGGCGTTTCAGCCTGCAAGGGCTGCTGTTCGTCGATGGCGCGCAGTTCGTCGACGGCGATCCGCCTGCCGTGTATAGCGGCACCAAACGCTTCACACTCGACCTGTCCCGCCCGCCCGGGCAGGAATGGTCGTATGCCGGCTATACCGTCGACCGTTTCCGCTATCCGTATGACCCATTCCTCAATCTGCGGCAGGGGCAGCGTGGCATGCCGCTCGTACGCGATATCGACGGACGGCGCCTGCTCTACACAGTCGACATGAACGGCACCTGGTTGCGCATCTATCGTTTTGCGGCTGACCGGGAGACAGCGATTCCATCGGGTTTTGTCACGCAATCGCATATCGACGGCGCATGGCCGCCCAACCAGCCGCCCCATGGTGGATGGATCTGGCGTGATACGGCGGGCGAGGGCCGTTTTGCCGCGAGCGACTTCGATCAGGATGCGGCGCGAGACGATGGGCCGCCGATGTCCGGCTGGTGGGTCGACAGTGCGGGCGCGATCTGGCAGGGCACCCAATCGCAAGGCATTCGCCGCTTTCCGCTGAAGGGCTTCGACCGTAGCGGCAACCCGATCTACCGATACGCGGCGATGCAGCGCTACGCGATGCCTGCGCCTTTTAACCGGATCGCGCGCCTGAACTACTTTCCCGCCGACGACACGATGTTTATCTCCGGTTCGACCCGCGAGCACCCGTTCGTCGAATACAACTGGAATGGCACCGGTTCGTTGCTCGCGCGTTACGACCACTGGACAAGCGGCAAGCCGACCTTGCGTTACGCGATCGAACTGCCCGACCAGGGGCCGCCCACGCCGATATCGTTAAACGGTTTTGCCGTCGCTGGCGACTATATCTTCGGCGTCGAAACCGAGACCGCCACCGTGCGCGTCTACGAGCGCGACACCGGGCGCGAAGCGGGACGTCTGAAACCGGGTCCCGAAGTCGGGGCGGCCAGTGGCTGGATCGATTCGGCGATGCCGATTACCGCGCACCGGCTTGCGAGCGGCGAATACCTCGTGTTCGTCGAAGAAGACGCGCATGGCAAGGCACTGATGTACCGCTTCACACCGGCGGCCCGTGCGCTGACGAGCGCCTCGAACAATCACAACTGAGCTCGCATCGATATGAAAATCGTCCACCTTGCCAATCACGCGCAGAACGTCGGCAACGGCATCGTCAACATGATGGTCGACCTTGCCTGCATGCAGGCGAAGGCCGGTCATGAGGTGACGGTCGCTTCCTCGGGCGGCGGCTTTGAGGCCTTGCTCGAACAGTACGGCGTGCGTCATGTGTTGCTGCCGCAATCGCGCCAGCCGTTGCGGGTGCCGTCGATGCTGGCGGGCTTCAACCGCCTGCTCGCGCAGTGCGATCCGGATGTGGTGCACGCGCACATGATGACGGGGGCGTTGATCGCGCGCTTCGGCGCCGTGCGGCGACGCTATGTGTTGATCACGACTGTGCATAACGAATTCCAGAAGAGCGCCTCGCTGATGCGCTTCGGCGATCGCGTCGTGGCGGTCAGCAAGTCGGTGGCGGCGTCGATGGCGTTGCGCGGGGTGCCGGAGGAACGTCTGTCGGTAGTGCGCAATGGCACCATTGGCACACCGCGTTTCGCCGGCGTGCCGATACCCGCTTCCCCGCAACTGGCACACCCAAGCATCGTGACGGTGGCCGGCATGTACGAACGCAAGGGTATTCAGGATTTGCTGCGCGCGTTTGCGCAGTTATGCGAACGGATTCCGTCGGCGGCGGTGTATCTCGTCGGCGACGGTCCGGACCGCGCTGTCATGGAGACCCTGGCGCAGGAACTGGGTATTGCACATCGTGCGCACTTCACGGGCTTTGTTGCGAATCCGCGCGCGTATCTGGCCGAGGCGGATGTGTTCGTGCTGGCCTCGCATAAGGAGCCAGGCGGTCTCGTGCTGTGCGAAGCACGCGAGGCGGGCTGCGCGATCGTGGCGACCCGCGTCGACGGCAATCCGGAAATGCTCGACGACGGCGAGGCGGGTCTTCTCGTGCCGCCATCGACTCCGCAGGCGCTGGCCGACGCGATCGAACTGCTACTGACGGACCAGGTGGCACACGCCACCCAGGCCGCCCGTGCGCGGCACAACCTTGAGACCTTCCACGTGGAGCACGTATGCGATGCGTATCTGTCGATCTACGAACAGACGCTCGACGCATGCCGGCCGCATCGCCACGTGTTGACGCAAGCGCGGCGCGTTGTGTCGCCTGACGGGGTCGTGCGATGAGTACGATCATGCAACCCGTGGCGCGAGCTGTCGACGCCGAAGCGAGCAGCGCGCAGGATGGCGTCCGAAGCGCGGAACCCATATTCGCCGCCTTCGCCGTCTGCGTGACGACGATGAATCGCACCGAAACGCTCGCTGCGTGCCTCGACACCATCGCGCGTTGTGTGCCGCCCGCCGCGTGTATTGTCGTCAGCGACGACTCGCCAGACCCTGCGATGCGCGCGGCCAACGCGGCCGTCGTCGCGCAGCATCCTGGCGTTATCTGGCTCGAGGGCCCGCGGCGCGGCGTGTGCGCGAATCGCAACAACGCGGTGCGCCATTGCCTCGCCCACGCGCCGCATTGCGAGTACGTGTCGTTCGTCGACGACGACGTGCAGATCGCCCCTGATTTCTTTGCCGTCGCGCGCGCGCATCTTGCCGCGTTGCCGCCTGAGCGTCGTCACAAGGTGATGTTGACGGGTGGTTCGTCGAGCGGCGAGGAACATCCCGCATGTCATCCGTTGAAACTGTCGTTTGCGGGCTATTTCACCGCGGCCGACGAGCCGCAGTGCGTCAACATTCATGCGGCTGTGTTCCCGTTAGCGCTCTTCGAGCGCAACGGCTGGGACGAGAACATTTTCTTCGGCATTGAAGATGCCGAACTGTCGCTGCGCGCGCTCAAGAACGGCTACTCGATCGATCTGTTGCCCGCGCTGCGCACTCGCGACACGCTGCCTGGCGGCGGCGTAATCGAGTGCACCCCTGGCCGGTATGGCATGTCGCGTTATCAGCTGTATTGCGAAGCGGCACGGCTCTACGTGGGGGTGAAGCGCTACCGCGTGATCGATCCGAGTCTGCCGAAATACCTCGCGTTCGTGACACTGTATTTCACTCACCTGACGGTTTATCTGGCGAAGCGCCGCGCACTTTCGTCGCTGCTGCCGATTGTCCGGCTGTCGAATGTATGGCGTGCGACCACGGTCCAATAAAACTAACTTCCTATCTGCCACGCGATGAACATCCTTTTCACGATTCACCATAACCTGAGCCGCAACGCGGGTGCGCCCGGTGTGACCGTCAAACTCGCTGAAGCCTTGCGTGCGCGCGGCCATGACGTACGGATTTTTTCGCACGACGACGTGAAAGGCATCGGCGGCATTGGGCGTACGATGCTGTTTCCGTGGATCGTGCTGGGTCATGTGCTTGCGCATCCCGAGTACGACGTGCTTGACATGTCGTCGGGAGATGGCTGGCTGATCAACCTCGCAAGGCGCGCGAGCGGATGGCGGCGGCACCAGTTGTCGGTGACCCGCAGCCACGGCATGGAACCTGTGGTGCACGAGGCGTTTCTCGATGCCTGGCGCACAGGCAACGTGGAAAAATCATGGAAATACCGCTTCTATTATGGTGGATTGCGGCTATGGGAATGCACGAAGTCGTTCGAGTGGGCTGACGTCGCGATGCTGCTGAACGATACCGAGTGCACGTTCGCAGTATCGAAGCTGCGTTTTAGCGAAACGCGGGTGGTAAAGATCGACAACGGGATCGACGAGACGTTTACGTCAATTGCCCGGACGGCGTTGAATGAAGCGAAGGCCGAGGCGGCGGTCCCGCTAAATCTTGCCTTTATCGGCCGCGCCAACTACTGGAAAGGCATCGATACGCTGGCGACGGCCGTTGGTCCGCTGTTCGAGCGCAACCGCGGCGTCACGCTCACTTTGCTCGGCACCGGCGAGTCCGCTGAACAGACGCTCGCGCGCTTTCCAGAAAGCGCGCGCGAACGGATCACGGTGATGCCGGCTTACGACAACGCAAAGCTGCCGGAACTGCTTGCACCGTGCCACATTCTCGCGTTTCCCTCGATCTACGAAGGATTTCCGCTCTCGCCGCTCGAAGCGATGGCGTGCGGGCTCGTACCGGTGGTGTCGAATATTGGCGGCCTGCGTGC
Organism: Paraburkholderia sediminicola; assembly: GCF_902859805.1. Lineage (GTDB taxonomy): Bacteria > Pseudomonadota > Gammaproteobacteria > Burkholderiales > Burkholderiaceae > Paraburkholderia > Paraburkholderia sediminicola. The sequence goes on from NZ_CADIKC010000009.1 coordinate 380,113, forward strand.
TTATGTGCGCAATGGCGATAACGGCGTGATCGTGCCGCCCGGCGACGCAACGGCGCTCGGCGCCGCCATCCAGTCGCTCCTCGACGACCCCGCGTACTGGGCAGTACTGCAGCGGCGCGCGCGGGAAACAGCGCTCGACTATTCGTGGGCGAACGTCGCGGATCGCTTCGAGTTGCTCTACGCGTCGCGTCTACGGCGGCGTGCTGCGCCAGTCGCCGCATAACGCGCGCTGGCCGACGCTACGGCGTCGGCCGCGCGCGACGACTGACCCACCATCGCGGCGCCCCTTAGCTGGCGAACACCCACAAGCGCGTCCACACTTTGCGCACCATCGCGCGCAGTTCACTCGACACATGCAATGACCAGCCGAGGTTCGCGGCTGCCAGCACGAGGGCCGCCGCAATCAGCACGGGCAGTGCGCCGATCGACGCGGCGAGCACGCCCGCCACCACAAGAAACGACAGATGGGCCAGCATATTGCCGACGATCGCCCCCACATGCAGCCGCGAGAAATACAGAAACGCCGAATAGTCGAACAGCGCTTTGACCACGACGACCGTAGCGGCGCCCACGATGCCGAACGTATGAATCGCGAGCCATAGCGCGCCGACGAACACCGGCAACTGAATCCAGCTCACGCGCGCGACGTCGGCGGGATTTCCCTGCGCCTGAATCAGAATGCCGAGAATGCTCGATTGACCCGCGAGCCACACGCCGATGATGAGAATGCGGCCGACCGGCGCACAGGCCGTCGCCATCGACGCGCCGAGCCAGATCGTGAGGAATGGCTCCAGCGCGAACAGCGCGACGATCACGCACGGCGTGAACGCACCGTTCAGAAACGCCAGCGCGCCACGCGCCAACTGATCGGCGTTTTCCCGCGACGACGCCGACAGACGTGGAAACAGTGTGCGCAACATCGCGCCCGGCAAGATGTTCAAACGGCTTACCAGGTTTTGCGGCGTGGCGTAGTACGCGACGAAGCGCGCGCCGAGCATCGAGCCGACCAGTACGCGATCGAGCGTCTGCGAGATCATGCCGGCGCCGGAAAACAGCAGTAGCCAGCGGCCATAGCGAAACAGCTCGGCAACCGCCCGCCATTCCGGCTTGCCCACCCGCTTGAGCTTCAACGCTCGCCAGGTCGCGATGCCGAGCAGGACGGCGGCGATCAGCCGCGCGCCTACCGCAGCGGGAATCACCACCGCCAGCGAGGGCGAAAAACAGTAGATCGCCACGAGCGGCAATACCTGGAAAAGGATCGTGCCGATTGTCTGATTGGTGTTGTAGCTGGCAAAGCGCTCGACCGCCGTGATCGCGCCGGCGAAGACCCACGACACGTTGGCGAGCGGCACTGAGATTGCGATCCACGGCAGGCTTGCCATCACTTCACGCTGAAACGCCGGTTCGATCTTCACGCCGTGTTCGATATACAGGAACGCGCCGAAGTACACGATCAGGCCGCCAACTATCCCGGTGGCGAGATTCAGCGCGCACGCGCTCCAGAAAATCCGCTCGACTGAACCGTCGTCGGCATCGCGCACTTTGGCAATCTGATTTTCGGTGGCGAGACTGGTGCCCAGATCAAGCACGCTGAAATAGCCGATCAGCGCCCACACCAGGTTGATGACCCCATAGCGTTCGACGCCCATCAGGTGCAGGTAAGCCGGTACGGTCGCGAGCGAGATGAAGGTCGGAACGATCGATCCCGCGAAGTTTATCGCGATGTTCTTCAGAATGCTTTTTTCCATGGCTTGGCTTTGCAGCAGATGATGATGGTGGACGGCGAAGCGGCCCATGCGACTGGGCTGTCAAGGCGATCGCGATGGATCAGCGTGCCCGTCGCAGGGCGCTTTGTCGGTGCGCAGCCGCACACCGTCGGGCTGGCTTTCGCCGGGCCGATGTCAGGCCGTGGTGGATGCCGCAGATGGTGCGGATGGCGTGGACGTGGCCTGCCTCGGCTGCGCCTTGACGAACGCGCGCCTCAGTCGTTCAGACGGCTCGTCGACATAGCGATAGATGAGCCAGGATACCGCGGCTACGGCGACGATCATCAGCACAATCCACGGCATCCGCGCGGCGCGCGACAGATGCAGGCAATGTTGCAGGAAGATCGGCAGGGCCGCGCCATGCACGAGATAGACTTCATACGACAGGTTGCCCAGCATCCGGTCGGAGCGTGTGCCCGCTCGCCGCACGGTCGCCATCGCATAGGGCACGAGCAGTAGCGCGAGCAGGCCGTTAGCCTGCGCGTTGTACTGGCTAAGCGGACCGGAAAAGCTGCCCCACAGGAAGAGTTCGCGTGCGTGCGGCAGCGCGATGCAGCCGACCAGCAGCAGCGCGGCGCCCAGCAGACTGGCCTGCGCCTGGCCGCGGGCCGGCCGCCAGCCATGACGGGCTGCCAGCAAACCGCACAGGAAGAACCCGAGATAAAGCGGCAGCGTGCCGGTTGTCGGACGCAGGCCATAGATCGTGAAGAGCACCGCGAGGCCGGCGGCCGCGAAGCCGTATAGCGCGAGACGGCCTGTCGAGCGATGCGTCGTGCGATCGAGCAGCCAGATGGCGAGCGGGGCGAACAGATAGAACTGCAACTCGATATCGAGCGACCACACCGTCGGCACCACATTGGCAGGCGCGCTGAGCTGCGCATAGCCAAGCAGAACCAGATGCGATACGTAGAAATTGAGCGAAGCCGGCGACCAGTCGCTGGGCAACTGGAACGCCAGCCAGCCGAGCGGATGCACGCACAGCGCAAGCACCGCCAGGGTTGCGTAGAACGCCGGGAACAGCCGCCAGACGCGCGACACGAGGAAGGTGGTGTAGGGACGGTCGAGCGACGCGTACTCGCTATGCCACATCTGATAAATCCAGTAGCCGGAGAGCGCGAAGAACAGGTAGACGGCGGCCGCGCCGAGCGCCAGTGGCAACACGTGACTGACAAAGACAGTGCAGGCGAGTGCGAGACGGAATGCGCCAGGCGGCATAACCAGATTGCGTGTGTTCATCACAAGTCCTCGAGGGGGGCTTCAGGCCGCTGTCACAGGCAGCGAACGGACGAACCAGCGCGTAAAAGTTTCTGCGCCGCAGCGGTTCAGATGCAGGTAGTCGACGAACGAGGTGTCGGCAAGCGCCAGTTCCGTCTGTCCGTAGACGAATTCAATGCCGTGCGTCTGGGCGAATTTTTCGATCGGTTGCCAGAACGTCTTCAGTGTCGTGCCGAATTGCGCGCGTGCGACCGCCTGGACTGGTGTCGAGACGATGATGAAGCGCGCGCCGTCCTGCCTGATCTGCCCGGCAAGCTGGGCAAGGGCGGCATACGCGGCCGGACGCAGGTTGGAGATCGGATGGGTGCGGTACCCATAGACGCGTTCGTCGGTGAGATCGTGTTTGGCGCATGACAGCAGCACGGATCCGCCGTGATCGAAGTCGAGCGAATCGACGTTGCCGGGATGGTCCCGGTCATGCCATCCGGCCGTGACGCGGCGCGTGTAGTAGTACAGATCCGGCGACTGGATATAGGGTTCGAGTTGCGCACCGGACAGATAGCGTTCGAACGCATGCCAGTCGATGTCCTTTTCCCAGTGATCTTCGAAATCCACGTAGGTCGTCGCGAGAATCACCGTGCGGAATTTGCAGCGTTGCGACAGATGCGTGTAGAACGTCGGCAGATCTTCGATGTTCAGCCCCCACGAGGCGGCGTTGATGACGCTCGAGGCCTTCAGGCTGCGCGCCAGTTGCTGGCCGTCCATGTCGTTCAGGGCAACCGACGAACCGATCACCAGCACATCGCAATTCGTCGGTGTGAGCCGTTCGCGCAACCATGCGCTCTTTTCGTTGAACGCTTCGCTTGCGGAGATGCGTGGGGCAGGAATGCGCACGCCTGCCGCAAACGACGCGACGATCGCTGCCACGAAGAGCACGATCGGAACGCAGAAACCGGTGAAGAAGGTGCGGGCGTTCATGATTTTAGAATTGGAAGTAGAGAAATTCGGCTTTACGGGCGAGAAACAGCAGGCAGAAGATGAACGTCACTCCGCAACTGAGTCCACTTGCCAGCACGAGCGAGCGCGCCGGACGAGCCGGCAGCGTGCCGCCGGGTTGCGCGAGACGCGCGACGATCTGCTGCGAGTTCGGGCAGCCCCAGACGATGGCCGCGCTCGCGACCAGCAACAGCACACATTTCTTGGCTTCGGCGATGCCGTAGGGCTTCAGCGCGCGCCACGGTTCATCGAATTGCAGGAGCGAGGCGTAGTGTCCGCTGAGCTTTGCGACGAACGGCTGGAGTTGCGCGGGCAACGTGATGCCATGCAAACCGGTCATGCCGGCGAGCACACCGAAGGCCGCATGAAACGATGGCGCACGGAAGAACACCCACGCGACCATGACGGCGAGACACGTAAGGACCGTGCTCAGCACGCGATAGTGTGTGCGCGTTTCCCACCGAACCAGCGTCTTTCCCATGGCAAAACGCCACGCGTGGTTGACGCACAGGAACAGGCCGTGCAGACCGCCCCAGATCACGAAGGTCCAGTTCGCGCCGTGCCACAGACCGCCGAGCAGCATCGTGATCATCAGGTTCAGGTAGCGGTGCGTGGCGCCGTCGCGGTTGCCGCCGAGCGGAATGTACAGGTAATCGCGCAGGAAACGCGACAGCGTCATATGCCAGCGCCGCCAGAATTCGACAATATTGGTCGATTTGTACGGCGAATTGAAATTGAGCGGCAACACGATGTTAAACATGCGCGAAATGCCGATCGCCATGTCCGTGTAGCCGGAAAAATCGAAGTAAAGCTGAAACGTGTAGGCGAGCGCACCGGTCCAGGCGGCGAGCAGATTCAGCGGGACGCCATGGTGAGCCGCATCGAAAACCGGCGATACGTAGGGGCTCAGGTTGTCGGCGAGCAGGATTTTCTTGGCCAGCCCGATCGTCAGGAACAGCACACCGGTGGCGACATTGGCGGGCACGATCCGGTAGCAGTCACGACTGGCGAACTGCGGCATCATTTCCTTGTGATGCAGCACCGGTCCGGCGATCAGATGCGGAAAATACGTGACGAATAGCGAGTAGTGGACGAAGTTGAATTCGGTCGCGATGCCGCGATATGCATCGACGAGAAACGCAATCTGCGTGAACGTGAAGAACGAGATGCCTAGCGGCAACACGATATCCAGCGTGCTGAGATGCGCCCCCAACGCCTGGTCGACAGAGGCGATGAAGAAGTTGCTGTACTTGTAGAGCGCCAGCACGCCGAGGTTGCACGCGATGGCCAGCGCAAGCAGTCGCTTGCCGCCCGGAGTCTGGTGGCGTCGCGACAGTTCGCGACCGGCCAGATAGTTGCCGCTGATCGAAAGCATCAGGAGCAGGACGAAATGCGGATTCCACCAGCCGTAGAAGAACAGCGACGCGAGCGCCAGCCAGCCGGCGGCGAGTAAGCGGCTGTAACGCCCGATCGCAAAGAAAACGACCAGAACGATCGGAAGGAAGGCGAAAAGAAATTCGAAGCTGTTGAAGAGCATGCTCGACTCGCACCCGGTGACTGGGCCACCGCTCGCAGCACGGTGGACGATGGCCCAGATGGTGCGCCAGGACAGGCTTTGAATGTGTGCGCGTGCGTACAGATTAGCGCGGCCCGCGGGGGTTTAATGAGCCTCGTGCACGGTGACACGGGTTGCGTGATCGCCGGCAACGCTAAAAGAAGAAGCCGGTCCGCGCTCAGGCGAGTGCGGGTGTCAGGCCTGGCCATCTGCGAGGGTAGGCAATGAAACCTGTCGTCTTTGACGACTGCTTTGGCTGGCTGCATCCTGCGCCGGGCCGGAGCGGCGTCGTGCTGTGCAATCCGTTTGGATACGATGCGCTGTGTACGCATCGTGGCTGGCGTAAGCTCGCCGAGCGAATTGCCGCGGCGGGCATGCCGGTATTGCGTTTCGACTATCCGGGCGCCGGCGATTCGGCGGGTGTGGAAGACGATCCGCAGCGCCTGAACGCGTGGCTCGATAGCATCGTTGCCGCCGCCGGACGGCTGCGCGGATGGACTGGTGTGACGCGCGTCTCGCTGGTCGGTCTGCGGTTTGGCGCGACGCTGGCGGCGCTGGCGGCCGAACGGATCGGCGACATCGATAACATCGTCTTGCTGGCGCCACCGATTCTTGGACGCAACTATCTGCGTGAGCTGCGCGCGCATCGGCAAAGCTGGCTCAGCACGCCTGCTGGCATGAACGCCGACGCGATCGCCGACCCTGATAACTATGTCGAAGCGTTCGGCTTCGGACTATACGGCGACGATATCGCCCAGATCGGCGCGCTCGATCTGCGACGCGATACGGCGAAGCCCGCCCGCCGCGTACTCCTGCTCGATTCGAGCGACCGCAACCGCGCGCAGGCGTTGGCCGAACACTATGTTGCCAATGGTGTGACGGTGGAGCGTCAAAGCTTCGACGAGTGCGACCGGTTTGTGGTCGAGGCGCTGTATAGCGAGGAACCGGTCGAAGCGTTTTCGCGTGTCACTGCGTGGCTCGCTGAAGAGCTGCCGGCCGAACATGCAAACGCCAGTGCGGACACGGACGCGTCGGCCCCGGGCGATCCTGAACCACCCGAACTCGCGCTCGCACCGTACAACGCCGTCGAGCGGCCCGTGGTGTTCGGAAAATACTTTGGCGTCTATTGCGAACCCATTGCGCCGCGCGCCGATACACCCGCGATGTTGTTCTTCAACACCGGCGCGAGTCATCACATTGGCGACGGCCGCATCTTCGTGCTGTTCGCGAGACGTCTGGCGGCGCTTGGCATCGCGTCGCTGCGCATGGACCTGGGCGGCCTCGGTGACGCAGTGCCGGCCGCCACTGCCATCACCCTCGACACGATCTATTCCGACACTTCCTGCAATGACGCGGGCGCCGGCGCCGACTGGCTAGTTGCGCAAGGCCACGCTCGCATCGTCACGTTCGGCGTGTGCGGAGGCGCGTTTGTCGGGCTGCATGCGTGCGCGCGTCATCCAAACATCGTCGGCGGTTTTGGCGTGAATCTGCAGAAATTCATCTGGGACGGCGCGGCGCGCGAGCCGGGCGCCCATCAGTTCGCGTCGTCGAAGGTCTATTGGCGTTCGGCGCTGACGCGCGAGAAATGGTTGCGCGCGCTGCGCGGTCAAAGCCATCCGTTGCGTATTGCGAGCGTACTCGGAAAGAGAGTTGCGCGATCTTGCTGGCTAGCCGCGACCAGCCGGATCGAACGCCTTACCGGCTGGCCGCTCACCACCAACGAAGTGCGCGATATCGTGCGCACGCTTCACGCCAAAGGGGTGCATTTGCGGCTCGCCTACGGCGAGTTCGACGTTGGGCTCGACGAGGCGCGCGTGCAGTTCGGCGCGCGGCTAGGCGAATTGCAGCGCTATTCGCGCGTGCGCGCCGTCACGTTGCCGAAGCTCGATCACGCGCTTTTCACGCGCCCCGCGCGGGAAGCGGCGATGGCCGATGCCGAGCGGTGGCTGTTTTCAGAGGTGATCCAGGCGGGAGTTCCTGCTCGCGCTGTAGTCGATACCACCGGCGCAACGACGCCGGCGCTTTTCCAGAGTCAGTCGGCCAACTCGCCGACTGGCGTAACAACGAGTTCCCCGCCCCCGGCACACCCATACCTCGACGGAGTACGTCCGTGAATACACAGTCACTGTCCGAATTGGACCGTATCAACCGCACGGCATGGAATTCGCCGGATGCGACGCGCGAATTCACCATTGAAAAGACGTTCTCCGATAAAGGCGAGCAGGCCGCGCTCGATTGGCTGAGGCCGCGTTGCGCGGGTCTGCCTTTGTTGGATATCGGCATCGGCACGGGCCGCACGATTCCGTTGATGACCTCGCTTTCGAGCGACTACACCGGCGTCGACTACACGCCCAAGCTGCTGGAAATGGCGAAGTCGCGCTATCCCGAACTGGACTTGCGGCATATGGATGCGCGCGACATGTCCGCGCTGCCGTCCGGGCATTACGGGCTGGTGGAGTTCAGCTGGAACGGTATTGACTGCGTCGACTACGACGACCGCGTGAAGATTCTCAACGAGATGTACCGCGTGTTGCGGCCCGGCGGTTTCGTGCTGTTCTCATCGCATAACCGCGGCGGTCCTGGCTATGACGAGAACATCTGGCAGTTGCTGCCGGAATTTACCTTCAACCCAATCAAGCTCGGCTGGCGCACGCTGCGCTCGTTGCGGCGCTTTCAGCTCGGCACGTTGAACTATATGCGCAACATACGGCTGAATCGCGACTATGGCGGCTACGCGCTGAAGACCGCGGCGGCGCACAACTTCGGCATTGTGATCGTTTATACGACGCTCGCCGAACAGCGCCGGCAACTCGCCGAGGTCGGCTTTCAGCGCGATGTTGTGTTTGGCAGTTGCGATGGCGACCTGATCGCCGACGACGTGGAAACGAGCAACGCGTGGTGGTTTCATTTCATCGCGCACAAACCGTTTGCCGCGCGCAGTTTCGATTGACCGCCTTTGATCGGGCGAAGGCGGTGCGCTACGCGCATCGCACACATTAAAAGTACTAACAAACAGACCAGATTGAACATAACGGGAAGCGGACATGAATCGCATCGTTGAACCTGGCAATCCGATTGCGTCGGCTACGGGTGTCACCGGAAAGACCACGCGTCTGTGCGTCCAGCCGGTGATTCTCGCGGGTGGATCCGGCACGCGGCTATGGCCGTTGTCGCGCGAACGCAATCCGAAACAATTGATCGGCCTGATGGGCGACGAATCGCTGCTCGAAGCGACATTGCGCCGGATCTACCTGGCGTTCGCCACCGCGGGGCGCGACGCGGCGGCGGCTGAGAGGCCGAGTGGGCGGCCGACTGAGAGGCCAACCGCGGGCACGCTGAGCATGGCCGCGCCGCTCGTGGTGTGCTGCGAGGATCTTCGTCTGCAAACCCTGGAACGGCTCGAAAAGTGCGCCCGGCCGGTGCGGATGGTGCTCGAGCCGGTACCGCGCAATACCGCACCGGCGTTGACTGTCGCGGCGTTGGCCGCGCGCGCGGCAGCCGCGGCCGGCGACGATCCGATCATCGTCGCGTTGCCGGCGGACCATCTGATTGCCGATCATGCGGCGTTCGGCGCGGCGCTTGTAGAAGCGGTCTCCCATGCCGGGCGTGGCGCGATCGTGACACTCGGTGTGCCGCCGCAGCGCGCGGAAACCGGTTACGGCTATATCCGCACGGGTACGCCGCTCGGCGCGCACGGAGCGCGTGCGATCGAACGCTTCGTCGAGAAGCCGGATGCGGAACTCGCCGCACGCTATGTTGCCTCCGGTGAGTACTGGTGGAACAGCGGCATGTTCGTGGTACGCGCCTCGGTGTGGCTCGCGGCCATCGAGCTATGCCGGCCCGCGATCGCGGCGGCTTGCACGGCGGCTTTCGAGCATGCCGCCGTAGATGGCGACGGCACGCTGCATCTGGCGCGTGAAGCCTTCGCTGTCTGTCCTTCCGACTCGATCGACTACGCCGTAATGGAGCGCGTCGCGACCGACGCGCGCCTCGTCGGCGTCGCGGTGCCTTTGGTCGCGGGCTGGTCGGACGTGGGCGCCTGGGATTCGGTCTGGGAAGCGTCCGATAAGGACGCGTGCGGCAACGTTGCGCGTGGCCGCGTGATGTTCGAGGACTCGACCGACAGTTTCGCGCATTCCGAAGGACGCCTTGTGGCGTGTGTCGGCGTGAGCGGCGTGGTGGTGGTCGAGACCGCCGATGCGGTGCTGGTTGCCGCCAAAGATCGCGTACAGGACGTCAAGGCGATCGTCAGCCGCCTGAAGGCGGAGCACGGCACGGAGGCGCAGGAGCATCGCAAGGTCGGCCGGCCGTGGGGCTTTTATGACTCGCTCGAACGCGGGGAGCGCTTCCAGGTGAAGCGCATTGTCGTCAAGCCGGGCGGGCGTTTGTCGCTGCAGATGCATCACCATCGCGCGGAACACTGGATCGTGGTGCGTGGCACCGCGCGCGTCACACGCGGCGACGAGTGCTTCCTGCTCTCGGAGAATCAGTCGACGTATATTCCGCTCGGCGTCACGCACCGGCTCGAAAATCCGGGCAAGACGCCGCTTGAAATGATCGAGGTGCAATCAGGCGGCTATCTCGGCGAAGACGACATCGTGCGCTTCGACGATCAATACGGCCGTGATCAGGAGAGCGGCCATGCAGGCACGGGTACTTCACACTGACGCGCCGCAGGCGGCGCGTGCCACGACGTTGCAGGAGCCTGTGGCGGGCAGCGCAGGCGGCGCAACCGGTTCAGGTACAACCTGTCCGGGCACGGCCGCCATGATCGCGGCGGGCTCAAACGCAGCGGACCAGAACGTGGCGAGCTTCGACGAGCGCCGTTTCCGCCATGCGCTGGGGCGTTTCGCGACCGGCGTCGTGGTGATTTCGACCGGCAGTGGCGACGGGATGCACGCGATGACCGCCAATGCCTTCATGTCGGGTTCGCTCAAACCGCCGTTGATCGTAGTGTCGGTCGGGCATCGCGCGCGCATGCACGAGCGTCTGATGAACAGCGCGCGGTTCGGTGTGAGCGTGTTGTCCGACGCCCAGGAACCCCATAGCCGCCACTTCGCCGGTGAGCCGCAAGGCCGGCTTGCGCCTCGCTTCGCGCCGGTGGACGGCTTGCCGGACGTGGTGCTGCTCGAACACGCTGCGGCCCGCTTCGCGGCACGCATGGTGGACCGGCATCCGTGCGGCGACCACACGCTTTTTGTTGGCGAAGTGCTGGTGTTCTCGCTCGACGAACACGCGCCGCTGATCTTTTTCGGCGGGCGCTATGCGTCGGTGGCCAAGCCGTTGGAGGCGCCGGTGACGCCGGCCGCAACGCCGGTCACGATCAGCCCGCTGCTGAAGCGGTGAGCGCCGGTTTTCCTTTCAATTCGCCAGCGTTCTCCGCTCGCGTTTTCCATCCGCATTTTCCACCGTCAACCACCAACGACGCCCGGCACCTGAAACGCCGCGTCGTTGCGCCAGTGTTTTCACGCCTGTCCATAACCGCCCAGGCCGTGTCGATCAGACAATTCGATTCGCTACGTGCGTCTTCGCACTATGCAAATTTTGCAACGCAGGCACGCTTGAGACGCAAGCTTATGGCCCGTCAAAACATGCGGCGTTACACGAACGAAACAATTCTTCAGAGGGATAACCCTCTCAGGAAGTTTCCCAACTGGCGCAACCGTTTCGAAGCTAGCAACGTATCGTAAAAGAACAACCAGACCTATATAAAACGACACATGAGGGCTGCTTGATCAACAGGCTACGCGGGGGCAAACACCGCTTCGGGGAGAGTATCAAAATGGAACAGGCAAACAAGGATCGATCGCTGGTCAGCAAAGTCATGGATGGACTCGTGACCGGCATCGTCGAAGAGAAGTACGGCGCCATCCTGCCACCGCAGGATGTGCTGTCCAAGGAGTTCGACGTCAGCCGCACCGTCATGCGCGAGGCGCTGTCGATGCTGCTCGCGCGCGACATGCTGGACGTGCGGCCGAAGATCGGCACGCGCATCCGGCCGATGAGCGATTGGCGAATGATCGACGAAGACGTCGTGAACTGGCGTTTTCGCGCGAAGCCGGATCCGCTGTTTCTGCGCGACGTGATCGAGTTCCGCATCCTGATCGAACCGCGCGCCTCGGCGCAGGCGGCCGCGCGGGGCAGTGCGGCCGACATCGCGGCGATTCGCGAGGCCTTCGACGCGTTCCGCGTGATCCGGCCGGGCGAGGCCGGCTATCAGGCCGCCGACGAACTGTTCCATGCGCGCATCGTGGTGGCGAGCGGCAATCAGTTCTTCAAGCAGATGGCGGCCATCATTCGCGGCGCGCTGTCGACGGTCAACCCGATCGTCAATCAGAAGGAAGGGCTGTGGGAGAAGGCCGTGAGCACGCATCAGCGCGTGGTCGAAGCGATTGAGCGGCGCGATCCGAAGGAAGCCGAAATTGCCTCGCTGGCGATGATCGACTACACCGCGGAAGAGATCGGCAGCAACTTTACGTCTGAACCCCCGGTGCGCTGAGCGCGGCCGCTACGGCGGCAACCGGGGTGCTTGCCTGCAGGGACTTTGCATGACGAACGGCGCGGCAGCATGCCTGCGCATGCGCGCGCGGCCTGTGTCACTTGAGTTACTTGAGTCACAATAGCGCCTGTTCTGAACTGCACGGACCCGAAGGAACGATGACAATTGCAACGCAGGAAGCCCCCGCGGGCGGCATGGTTCGCTGGGGGATCGTCGGGACGGGCCGCATTGCCCGTCGCTTCGCTCTTGGACTCACTCATGTGCCGCAGGCGTCGCTGAGCGCGCTGTGGTCACGCCGCGTTGAACCGGCCATGGCCTTCTCCGCGGAATTCGGCGGCGAGGTGTGCGCGAGTTTCGACGCGCTGCTCGCAAGCGGTATCGACGCGCTATATATCGCCACCGTCCAGGACAGTCACGCCGATTACGCGATCGCCGCGCTTAAAGCCGGTCTGCACGTGCTGTGCGAAAAACCTGCCACCATCAACAAGCCGCAACTCGAGCGTGTACTCGAGGTCGCGCGCGTCGAGCAACGGCTTTTCATGGAAGCCATGAAGCCGCCGTTTTATCCGCTCTACAGAAAGTTGCGCGCGCATCTGGATGCCGAGCCGATCGGCGAGGTGGGGCTCGTGCGCGCCGGCTGCTCGGTGCCGGGCGTGCCGGACGATCATCCGTCCCTGTCGTTCGAGCATGCGGGCGGCGCGCTGCTCGATATCGGCGTCTACGAGATGTTTCTCGCGGTCGACTGGCTCGGTGCGCCGCGCGAGGTACAGACGCTCGGGCGTCTCGGCTCGACCGGCGTCGATACGTTCGCGAGCCTGAACAGCCAGCATGAACGCGGCATCTCCCAGCTGTTCTGCGGGCTCGATCTTCACGGCAAGGGCGACGCTTTGCTGATGGCCACGAACGGCCATGTCACGATTCATGAACCCTGGTGGAATCCGGCACGCGCGACGATCCGCTATGGCGATGGTCGTGTGGTCGAGCTCGACGAGCCGTTCGAAGGCGGTGGTCTGAACTACGAGACCGCGCATTTCTGCGAGCTGATTCGAGCGGGGCAGATTGAGAGCCCGCTGATGCCGCACAGCAAGTCGCTGCAGATGATCGAGATGGCCGATGCGGCGCGCGCCGCGTTGGGGCTCAAGTTCGCGGGGGAGTGAGCGTCCGTTGCCGCGTTGCTTCGCGCGGCGGTGGTACGATTTGCAAGGGCGCGCGGACTCGAAAAAAGGGCCGCGTGCCCACAGCTTTCGATCACCTTCCATTGGAGCCGCCTGCGATGCGCATGCTTGGAAAACTGTGGCGCGACAACAAGAGCCTCGTCGCCTTTCTGTTCCTGATGGTGCTGTTCCGCAGCGCCGTGGCCGACTGGAATGTCGTGCCGAGCGGCTCGATGTTGCCGACGATTCGCGAAGGCGACCGGATTTTCGTCGACAAGATGGCCTACGATCTGCGCGTGCCGCTCACCCACATCACGATCGCGCATCTGCACGATCCGCAGCGCGGCGACATCGTTACGATCGATTCTTCGGCCGCGCATGAATTGATCGTCAAGCGTCTGATCGGCTTGCCCGGCGACAGCGTCGCGATGCGCGACAACGTGCTGTATGTGAACGGCGTACGCGCTGATTATCAGCCGCTGAAACTCAAGCCGCTGCCCGGTGATGCGGCATCTCCCGGCGACTATCTGACCGAACGCTTCGACGGCGTGACGCACACGGTGCGGCTGGCGCCTGACGCGCCGAGTCCGCGTAATTCGTTCGGCCCGGTGGTCGTGCCGCAAGGCGAGTATCTGATGCTCGGCGACAATCGCGACGACAGCGCCGATTCGCGTTACTTCGGCTTCTTTCCGCGCAAGGAACTGATGGGCCGCACGCGCCATGTCGCGTATTCGCTCGACCCGGATCACTACTACAAACCGCGCTTCGAGCGCTTCGGCGCGCCGCTGGATACGGCGTCGCTAGCCGCCGGCCGGTAGGCCGCACGGCGGCGTAATCAGTTCAGTTCAGTGACGTGACGGCAGCGCCAGGCGCTTTTCGTACCAGTGCTGCACCCACTCGAGCACCTGGCACAGCACCCAGTAGACCGCGGCTGCCGCGAGGTACAGCGGCAGCGGCTGATAGGTCGATGCGATGATTTCCTGCGCGCTGCGCAGCAGCTCGGTCACGGTGATCACCGACACCAGCGACGTGTCCTTGATCAGGCTGATCAAACTGTTCGACAGACTTGGCACGGCGATGCGCAGGGCCTGCGGCGCGATCACGTAGCGCAGCGTCTGGCGTCGCGAGAGCCCGAGACTATAGGCGGCCAGCCACTGGCCGTTGGGAATGCCGAGAATCGCACCGCGCATGCTTTCCGACAGATACGCCGCCACGTTCGCCGACAACGCGATCACGCCCGCGGGCGTGGGGTCGAGCGAAATACCGAGACTCGGCAGCCCGTAATAGATCACGAAGATCTGCACCAGCAGCGGCGTACCGCGGAACACGCTCACATAAACGCGCGCGATCCAGTTCAGCGCGCGGTTGTGGCTGACGCCCATCACCGCGAGCACGGCGCCGGCAATCAGGCCGAAGATCATCGACAGAACCGCGAACTTGACCGTCAGGACGGCGCCCTGTGCGAGCACAGGAAGCGATTGGACGAGCAGGGAAGTGGTGGACATGAGCGGTGGGTAAGGTTGGCGCGCAAGCTGCGCATGGGCGCACATGATAGACAAAAGCGAAGGGCGGCATCGCCGACGATGCCGCCCTTCGTTTCATCCGGCGTGCGTTACTTGATCGGCTTGCTGACGTCGATGCCGAACCACTTGTCCGAAATCTTCGAGAACGTGCCGTCCGCTTCGAGCTGGGTCATTGCGTCGTCGATCGCCTTGGCGAACTTCGGATTGCCCTTCCTGAACGGAATGCCCGACGGGTTACCCGCGCCGACCGTTGCGCCCGTGCGCAGCGGCAACTGCGAGTTCTTCATCAGATACGCGAGCATCAGGCGGTCGTTCAGCGCCGCATCCAGACGGCCGGAGGCCAGATCGCGCAGGTACTCAGGCGCGCCCGGATACGTCTTCACGTCGATGCCCGGCACCGACTTCGCCATGTCCATGTAATTCGTGCCCAGACCGACGCCGAGCTTCTTGCCCTTCAGATCGTCGAGCGATTTGAACTGGCGCGTGTCGTCCTTACGCTGGATCAGTTGTGCGGCCGAGTACGTGTACGCCGGCGAGAAGTCGAGTGCCTGCTTGCGTGCATCGGTGATACCGACCTGATTCACGATCACGTCGAACTTGTTCGCCTGCAGACCGGCGATGATGCCGCTCCACTCGGTCGTGACGAATTCCGGCTTAACGCCGAGCTTGGCGGCAACGGCTTTGGCGATGTCGACGTCGTACCCGACCAGTTCGCCCGACGGCGCTTTCGAATTGAACGGGGGGAAGGTGCCTTCCAGACCGATGCGCAACGTGCCGCGTTGCTTGACCTGGTCGAGCAGGTCGTCCGCGTGGGCGGTGACGGCAGTAAACGACGCGCCGATCAGGCCGGCGACGAGCATCTTTTTCAGCAAGCCAAATTTCATCGAGTTCCTTTTTGTTCGTCTGGCGTTTTAACAGACGAAAGCATAACAAAGCAGACTATCGAAACCTAAATACCGTTTGTTTATGTCTATATTACGGGCGCGAACCGGGGCCGGCGGCTTAGCGCAGCGCCTGCGCGCATTCGGCCACCAGCGCGGGTCCGCGATAGATGAAGCCGGTATAGAGCTGCACCAGCGAAGCGCCGGCCGCGAGCTTGGCGCGCGCGTCTTCGCCCGAGAAGATCCCGCCTACGCCGATGATCGGCACCGTTTCGCCGACTTCGGCGCGCAGCTTGCGGATCACTTCGTTCGACGCGTCGAACACGGGCTTGCCCGACAGGCCACCGGCTTCGTCGCCGTATTGCATGCCTGTGACGGCGGTGCGCGACAGCGTGGTGTTGGTGGCGATCACGCCTTCGAACTTGTGGCGCAACAGCGTATCGGCGATCGACTTGATCTGTTCGTCGTCGAGATCCGGCGCGATTTTCAGGGCGAGCGGCACCAGCTTGCCGTGCATGTCGGCCAGACGCTGCTGCTTGTCCTTGAGCGCCGCGAGCAGCGCGTCGAGTTCGCCCGCGCCTTGCAACTGGCGCAGATTCTTCGTATTCGGCGACGAGATGTTGACCGTGACGTAGCTCGCGAACGGGTACACGCGTTCGAGGCAGTAGAGATAGTCTTCGGCGGCGCGCTCGATCGGCGTGTCGGCGTTCTTGCCGATGTTCAGCCCGAGAATGCCGCGATAGCGCGCGGCCTGCACGTTCTTGACGAACTGGTCGACGCCCGCGTTGTTGAAGCCCATCCGGTTGATCACGGCATTCGCCTCGGGCAGGCGGAACATGCGCGGGCGCGGATTGCCCGGCTGCGCGCGCGGCGTGACCGTGCCTACTTCGATGAAACCGAAGCCGAGCGCCGCCAGACCGTCGATGCACGCGCCATCCTTGTCGAGGCCCGCGGCGAGCCCGACCGGGTTTCTGAACGTCAGTCCCATCACGGTGCGTGGCGAATCCGGCACGCGTGGCGCGAGCGCGCTTGCAAGGCCGGTGCGGCCCGCGGCGCCGAGCGCGCGCAAAGTCAGGTGGTGAGCGTCTTCCGCGTCCATGCGAAAGAGTTGGGCGCGTACGAGCGGGTAGAGGGAACTGAACACGGGACGAAGCCGGGCGGCCGGAAAATGGGAACCCGCCATTTTACCGGCTTTGCGGCGTTAATGAGACTAACTGGCTGGGACCGTTGCGGCCAGGCTTTGGCTGCCTACCGTCTGGTCACCTTATGGCGAGACCAAGGTCCAATTAAGGCCGCAGTGGCCCGCGCCTGCCCTGAATCGCCAGATCGACCGGCGGCAGATCCACGCTGGTTGGATCGAGCACCTTCCAGACACCGTCGATCAAACCTTCGAGCGGCCGGAAATTCGCCTTGTACGCCATTTTCGGGCTCTCGCGAATCCAGTAGCCGAGGTAGACGTACGGCAGCTTGAGGCTCCTGGCCTGCTCGATCTGCCAGTAGATGTTGTAAGTGCCGAAGCTGGTGTGCGGCAGGCCCGGTTCGAAGAACGTGTACACCGACGAGAGCCCGTCGCCGAGGATGTCGATCATGCTGATCATGCGCAGAATGCCCGGCGCTGACGGATGGTCCGGCAGCGGCTCGCGGAACTCGACCAGCCGCGAGTTGATCCGGCTCTGCAACAGGAACTGTTCGTACTGGTCGCGGCTGTCGCGGTCCATGCCGCCGCCGGCGTGCCGTGCCGACTGATAGCGCATATAGAGCGCGTAGTGCTCTTCGTCGTAGTGCAGCGGGGCGACCGTTGCGATCAGCTCGCCATGCTTCTTCCAGACCCGGCGTTGTGTGCGGTTCGCCTCGAAAAGATCGACCGGTACGCGCACCGGCACGCAGGCGCGGCAGCCGTCGCAATACGGGCGGTAGGTGAACACGCCCGAACGACGGAAGCCGGCTTTGACGAGGTCGGTATAGACGTCGGAGTTGATCAGATGACTGGGTGTGGCGACTTGTGAACGCGCGATGCGTCCATCCAGATAACTGCAGGGATAGGGCGCCGTTGCATAAAATTGCAGCGCCGAAAGCGGAGAAAGAGGCAGCTCGTTGGGATGAGTCACGTTGGCAGCTCTCGTCGAAGCGTCTCTGGTATTGCAAACCCGGCGCCTTGCGGTTTGAAACCCGCGGCTCGTGATCCGCGGCTCGGTAGGCGACGGATCCGGATTCGGCCTGATTCTTCCTACGCCGCCGGCGCGACGACATCGCGCAAGACGGTCTTGTCGAAACGCCACGGAATCGGCGGTGCGTCGACAGACGCGCGAACATGCGCGATGAACGCTTTGCGCGCTATCTCGCGACCGCCCAGCGACGCCAGATGCGACGTGTTCTGCTGGCAGTCTATCATTTCTATTTCGTGACAGCGCAAGTGTCCGACAAGCGCGGCCAGCGCCATTTTCGACGCATCGGTGACCTCCGCGAACATCGATTCGCCGAAGAACATCCGGCCGAACGACACGCCGTATAAACCGCCTACGCGCTTGCCTTCGAACCAGGTCTCGATGCTGTGCGCATCGCCCACCCGGTGCAGCGACGAATACGCTTCGACCACGTCCGCGGTGATCCACGTGCCGCGCTGACCGCGCCGGGGCGCCTGCGCACAGGCGCGCATCACGGCGGCGAAATCATGATCGACACGGATTTCCCACGCGTCCTCGCGCAGCACGCGCTTGAGCGTTTTACGCAATGACGGCGAGAGCTTGAACTCGGCGGGGCGCAGGATCATGCGCGGATCAGGACTCCACCACAAGACCGGCTGGCCGTCCGAATACCAGGGGAAAATGCCGCGCCGATAGGCGTCGATCAGGCGCGACGGCAGCAGGTCGCCGCTGGCGGCGAGCAGGCCGGGTGCGCCGCTTGCCGCGCCGAGCGCGCGCTCGACGGAGGGAAACGGATCGTCAGGTCCGAGCCAGGGAACCATGCGCGCCGCTCAGCCTTCGCGCAGCGAGCGGAAGATGTCGCCCGTATGCAGGCCGTAACTGCCGGCGGCGCGGTCGGCGAAAAAGAAGCGCAAGGTCTGGCCGACGGTGGGAAAGGCGATCTCGTCCCACGGAATCTCGTGTTCCTCGAAGAGCTTCACTTCGAGGCTTTCCTCTCCGGCTTCGATGTCGAGGTCGAGCAGGCGCGCCATGTAGAACAGGTGCACCTGATGCACGTGCGGCACGTTCAGCAGCGAGAACAGGCTCTGCACCTCGACGCGCGCGCCGGCTTCTTCCAGCGTTTCGCGCGAAGCCGCTTCGGCGGTGGTTTCACCTATTTCCATGAAGCCTGCCGGCAGCGTCCAGTAACCGTAGCGCGGTTCGATCGCGCGACGGCACAGCAGCACTTTGTCGTCCCAGACCGGGACGGTGCCGACCACGTTGCGCGGATTCTGATAATGCACCGTGCCGCAACTTCCACACACGAAGCGCTCCCGGTTGTCACCCGGCGGAATGCTCAGGCTGACGCCGTGGCCGCAGACAGAACAGAATTTCATAGGAAGGGGACGAGAAAGGGTGATGGGAGTTTATCACTGGGGCGAGCTTTCCCGGCAGCGGGTCATGGCGGTGTGGGCCAGTCGGTGGGAGGCGGGGAGATTTCGCCGATCAGGCGCCCGTCGACGCGACGGTATTGCGAATACCGTAGAGGAAAAATGCGGATATGTTTGGAGTCCGGATCAACGAGTGCGAAGCACGAGCGGGAGTCTGGGTGCGTGCAATCTCGAAGTGGAAAACGGGAGGCAGAAAACAAAAAAGGCCTGCCGGTTGGGCAAGCCTTTGAAGTTTTTTCGACGTCTTCGAACCAGTTTAGTGCTACTTGGTTGCGGGGGTAGGATTTGAACCTACGACCTTCGGGTTATGAGCCCGACGAGCTGCCAGACTGCTCCACCCCGCGTCCGTCGAAGAAAAGATTATAGAACAAAGCAGAGGCCAACGCAATAGCTAGTTAAGAACCGGCTTCGATAGGCGCCGCTTATGTATCGCTACGGGCGAACTTCAAAGCGGAATGCCAAAACGCAGCAACCTCCAAAGTCGCGGCATGCATTGCCGGCGTCGTATGCCGGAAGGCCCGCGTTGCACGCTGCGCTAGAATCCAGGTTCTCTTCGCGCGCCGGATTGCATGTGCAACGGCCTGCGCTTCACTTCTTACCTTGTTCAGAACTCCATGGATATCGCTCACGACCTACAGGTGATTGCCGCTCAGGAACAAGCGCTGGTGTTCCCGCAGTTCGATGCCGACCGCGCATGGCAGATCGGCGCCTATCTGCACGAGGTCGCGAAAGCACGCGGCATTGCAGCGGCCATCGACGTGCGCACCTTCGGTCAACCGCTGTTCTTCAGCTTGCTCGAGGGCGCGACGCCGGACAACGTCGACTGGGCGCGTCGCAAGGGCAACACGGTCGCGCATTTCCGGCGCAGTTCGTATGCGATTGGTTTGAAGATGCAACAGGCGGGCAGCACGCTCGCCGACAAGCACGGCTTGCCGGTCACGGAATATGCGTCGCATGGCGGCGCGTTTCCTTTGACGGTGGCGGGTGCCGGTGTGATCGGCTCGATCACGGTGTCCGGTCTGCCGCAACGCGCCGATCATGAACTGGTGGTGGAAGCGCTGTGCGCGCACCTCGGCCACGACTACAGCAAGCTCGCGCTTGCAAAGGCCTGAGGCGATGCGGATGCCTCCTTATGCATTGCTCGCCATTGCGATCGTTGCTGAAGTCATCGCGACCTCCGCCATGCGGGCCTCGGAAGGTTTTTCGCGGCTGGTGCCCGCAGCGGTTGTGGTGATCGGCTACGGCATCGCGTTCTATTGCCTGTCGCTCACGCTAAAGACCATTCCCGTGGGTATCGTCTACGCAGTGTGGTCAGGCGCCGGCATCGTGCTGATTACGCTGGTCGCGGTCGTGATGTACCGGCAGGTGCCGGATGTGCCGGCCATCATCGGGCTCGGGCTGATCATTGCCGGGGTCGCCGTGCTCAACATGTTTTCGAAGATGCAGGCGCACTGAGCGCCCACTGAGCGTTACTTGCAGCGCACGATCATCGAACGGTTTTTCACGTTAGCCGAGACGACGTTCGTGACGCTGCCGCCCGCGGCGCCGCCTTCGTCGTTGTCTTTCGACACGATGTCGTAGCCGGTCGCGCCACATGCCTTGCCGGCCTGCACGTAGCAGGAGGCCCAACTGGACGCGGCGTCAGCGCCGCTACAGTTCACCGCAAAGCCGGTCTGGCCGTTCGGCAGATTGATCAGCGAGGTGGTGTTCGACGATGCGCAGCCGGCGAGGCCCGCGCCGAGCAGCACGGCGGCGGGCAGGGCGGCAGACAGGGACGCCCTGCGGACTAAAGCAAGCGCGGCGCTGCTGGGTCGGAAGCGGCCGGAGCGGCGCAGTTGCGTCATGAAATGCATCGTGATGTTTCCTTTCAAATAGGTATCGAGACTCGCCACGCACACCGGAGTGCGCCCACAAGGTTAAGGCGTTTCGATCGTGATGCCTGCCGCGCTGACCATTTGGCGGCTTTCCGAGCCGCTTTCGGTCGCTGCGTCTTCCCAGATGCTGATGGCTTTCGGAATGTCGATGCCATGGCTTTCGGCGTAAGCAAACCAGCTGTTTGCCGCATCAGGTTCAGGCAGTTCGTGGTTCTGCAGAAAATATTTTCCCATACTGTGCTCGTTGACTTCGAAATGACGTCATTGCGTCAGCACGGATCGTGCCGGTGAACCCTTTCGACAGAGGTAGTCGGGACAAGTGCAATCCGGTGTGTCGATTTGCCTTCATAGCTTACGGGTATGGGGCACGACGCTGACCGGGCGGCCGCTGAAGGGTGGACCGCGGTCCAGCCGCGCGAGTACCATATCGGGCATATCCGGGGGCGGCCGGTTCTCCCCGGTGTCCATTTCCTGCCGGATCCTTCTGATGAGGCGACCATGGAAATTCGGTTTCCCGCGGACGCGCCCGCTTACCGCGACTCCAATCTGACGGTGGTCTTTCGCGCGCTCGTGGACGGCGAACCGGTGCCGTGCGCGATTTCAGTCGAGGCGCTCGAAGACCACTTCGGCGCGTACACCGAGGATCTCGAAGGCTGGATGCGCGCGTTCGACGCCGGGCGTCCGCGTATCGAGGCGGTCGCGCGTGAGCATTTACAGATCAGCAATGGCACGCCTGTCCTGCTCAAGAGCGGCCACTTTCCGCCCGGCAACGTGGCGGGCTGATCCGGTTCGTTCGCACACCCACGAATCACGTGTTTCAAACCCGCTCGCTTGCGAAAACCGTCCACATCGGCAATCAGGCGGTTTTCGCGGTGTCCCGGTGCGTATCCGTACTCGCCGATGCCGCTGCGCGCGCGGCGTCGAACGCATGCCGGATACCGTCTTTGTACGAGGTTTTGGCGATCGGGCCGATCAACTGTGTCAGTGCCGAGTCGTCGAGCACAACCGGCTCGGTCATCAGATAGTTCATCTCCACCAGTTCCCGCATCAGCGGATTGAAGAGGCCGAGCACGCGTAGCAGCGTCTTGCCGGCGACCATCAGCTTCGGCTCGCGGCCCGCTAGCGCATAGGCCTGTCTCGCCACTTCGCGCTGTGTGATCGTGCCCGTGCCGGCCAGATGCCACCAGCGGCCGTACGCTTCGGGCGTACGTGTGAGTTTCTCGACCACCGGACCGATATCCGGCAGGTAGATGAATTCGTGCTGCACATCCACCGGTCCGATCACCTGCGCGCGCTTGCCGTGTGCCGCGCCCTCGAATATGCCGTTGATCAGACTGCGCTCGATGCCGGGACCGTAGAAGTCCGGCAGGCGCAGCAGGAGCGTCGACAAACTGGTCGACCCGCTCGCGCGCCCATGTGCCGCCAGCACCAGTTTTTCCTGTTCGAGCCGCATCTTGCCTTTGAACGTATGGGGCTCACGCGGATGATTTTCGCTAATCGGATTGCCGCGCGCGCGGCCGTACGGATACACGGTGCCGATCAGAATGAAGCGTTCGACGCCTGCCGCCGTCACGCCCTCGAGCGTTTTTTGCATGAGCGGCGGATGCGAGGCGAACTGATCGTAGGGCACGCCCACCAGATAGATCACCGTCTGCAAGCCGGACGCCGCGGCGCTGATCGAGGCCGGGTCGTCCGGATTCCACGTGACGATTTCCGCATGCGGGTCGTGGCCGAAGGCCGCCTCGAGCGGCGCGCGCGAGCGGCCGACTACCCGGTAATCCCGGCCCGCCGCGCTCAGCGCCGCCCCAATGATTTGACCGGCAGCGCCCGCAGCACCGAATAAACCCACTTTCCCTGTAGCTTGCATGAACGACTCCTGAAGACGGCGCCGTATCGCGCCTGGGTGAGCTTGTTTGACTGATGAGAATTTAATGAACGCTGTTCAGTAAACGGTGTTCAGTTTAATTTGACTTTTCAGTTTGTCAAGCCGAAAATGCCCGGCATGGGAATCGTCGAACGAAAAAGCCGTCAGAAACAGGCGCTACGCGAACGCATCCTCGATGCTGCGCGGCGCATCGTGATGCGCGAAGGCTTCGCTGCGCTGTCAATGCGCAAGATTGCCGACGCCATCGAGTATTCACCCGCCACGCTGTACCTTCACTTCGCGAGCCGCGATGAAATTGCGCAGGCCTTGTGTGCGGAAGGTTATGCGCAATTGCTCGCCACCTTTGTGCCGCTCGCGCAGATCGCCGACCCCGCTGAGCGTTTGAAGGCGCTCGGGCGTGCGTATGTGGCATTCGGCGTTGCGCATCCGGAAACCTACCGGCTGATCTTCATGGAAGACCCAAGCTACACGGGCGCGGCGCTGGGTGGCGCGGCGGCTACGGCTGGCAAGGGGGCGGATGGCGCGGATGGGGCGGTGGCTGCGCTCGCCGATGCCGGCGCTGATACCAGCGCTAATGCCGCGAACGAAACGGTGGAAGGCGCGGCCGCTGGAACAACCGCTGCGGCTTCCAGCGCCTCCGGAAAAGCGAACCTCGCGCCCGCCAAACCAGACGACGACCCCGGCGACGCCGCGTTACACATCATGCTCCGCGCGCTCGAAGAGCTGAAAGCAGCGGGGCGCTTGTCCGCATCGATGGACGTGGCCGTGTGGGCGGAGGCGTTCTGGGCGACCCTGCACGGCATCGTCGCGCTCAACCTCACATGCCCCGTGTTTCCGAGCGCGCCGCTAGATACGGTGGTGGGCGTCGCGCTCGATACCTGGCTGGGTATGCATCCCGCCGGGCAGCCGCAAGGTGCCGCAAAATCCACGCGTGCCGGCAAGAAAAAGTCCGCTGAAGCGCTGGCGGGATTGCACGCAGAAGCGCACTCAGAATCGCCCGCTGAGACCGGCGTCAAACCCGCCACCAAGCCCAAAGCCACGAGTGCGTGATAACGTTCAGTTCCGATTCATTTCGCGCCATCGTGCCTAGCTCTCCATGTCTATTTCCGCCTCGCCCGCTGTTAGCGACGAAGTCGCGACTTACGTAGCCAACCGCATCGGCTTCATCGACCTGGAGAGGCCGAAGGCGCTCAACGCGCTGTCCACCGGCATGATTCGCGCGATGCACGCGGCGCTCGAGCAGTGGCGCGAAAATCCCGACGTGCTTGCCGTGGTGGTGCGCAGCCAGCATCCGCGCGCGTTCTGCGCGGGCGGTGATGTGCGCTTTCTGTACGAGTCGGCGCAGCGCGGCGAGCATGATGCGCGCGATACGTTTTTCACTGAGGAATACCGCCTCAATCACGCAATTTTCACCTACCCGAAGCCGTATATCGCGTTGACGAACGGTGTCGTGATGGGCGGCGGCATGGGCATTTCGCAGGGCGCGCATCGTACCGGCGGCCTGCGGGTGGTGACGAACTCGACGAAGATGGCGATGCCCGAGACCCGCATCGGCCTCTTTCCCGATGTCGGCGCGAGCTGGTTTCTGGCGCGCACGCCGGGCGCGCTCGGCCGCTATCTGGCGGTCACGGGCGAGACGATCGGCGCAGCAGACGCACTCTACGCAGGTCTCGCCGACGTCTATATCGACGACGCGGCATTGCCCGCGCTAGTCGATACATTGCGCCGCGAGCCGTTCGAACGTGGTGCCGACGTGGTGGCGTGCATCGAGCGTGAGGCCGCGAAGCATCAGGTCGTACCGGAACCCGACGCTTCACCGCTTGCGAGCACGCGCGCCTTGATCGACCGCCATTTTGCGCTGCCCGACATGACGCAGATTCTGGCGTCGCTGGAGCATGAACGGGAGCAGGGCGGCGATTTTGCCGATTGGGCTGAGCAGACGATTGCCGTGTTGCGCGAACGTTCGCCGTTGTCGATGGCCGTATCGCTGGAAGTGGTGACGCGCGCGGAGGGTTCGATGGCGGACGTGCTACGCGGCGATCTCGATCTGACGCGCACGTGCTTCGCGCAGGGCGACACAATCGAGGGGATTCGCGCGCGCATCATCGACAAGGACAACGCGCCGCGCTGGCGTTTTGCGCGTATCGAAGACGTGAGCGCCGCCGATGTGGCGAAGATGTTTGAAAGCCCGTGGCCGGCAAGCGAACACCCACTGCGCGACCTGCGCGGCTAAGCGCACACCGGGAAGACGCTCAGTCTTCGTCTTCGCTCGCCATGAATGCGCGCATGAACACCAGCGCGCCCCAGCCCCACATCGCGTTCGCCGCGAAACCCACCGCGAGGCGCGGCAGCATGTTGCCGGTCGGCCAGATGCCGCGCAACGGATCGACCACAAACACGCTCGCCGCCGTCAACGCAAGACCGCCGAACACGAAGGCGGGCACCCACGGCGCGCGGCGCCCCGGTGCGACGCGCAACAGCCACGCCATCAGCACAGCCCAGAATGCGCTCCAGATCGCATTCGCAATAAACTCGGGCAGCCCAAGCGGCAAAAATGGCGCGGTCGAAAAACCGGTTGGGTCGATCAGACCGGCTGCGTGGAGCAGCGCCAGCGTCGATTCATGAAAGAACAGGGAAGCCAGAAAACCGGCGACGAACGGCAGGATGAGTTTTTGCATGCATTGCACCGCGAGAGATCAGGCGGCGTAGTACACGCGGCCTGCACCGGATTATTGGAAACGTGGCGCCATTATATATAGGGGTACCCGGCTTCCAGCGTCGATAAGGTGCAACACCCGCGCAACATCCGTATGCTTTAGCGTCGGGCTAATCACGAAAGTGGAAAACCTAAGCTAAAAAAAATCGTTCAAAAGCCGCGCCCCGATCCATAGACTGTTTCTCCATGCAGACGGTGTTTGCCGCCGTCGCCCGTTTAATCGAGCGCATCACGCGCACGTCTGGTCGAGGGAAGCCGTCGCGATGTCCTGCCTGATGCCGATCTTCAGCTGCTCCATGGCACACACGCGCTTGCGGATGCGCTGTCGGAACTAGTCGAGCAACTAGTCCGCTTTTCGCCGCAGTTTTTCCGTTCCTTTTTTGCGCCTGCATCTCCGGCTCTGCTGCCGGATGGATGCGCGCGGCCGGCGTGTGCGCGTTCACCCGACGCACCGTTTCCATTCAATCCAGTTTCGAACAAGCAGGAGCAGCAAATGAATGTGTTCTGGTTCATTCCGACTCACGGCGACAGCCGCTATCTCGGTACGTCCCAAGGCGCACGCGCAGCGGATTACGACTACTTCCAGCAGATCGCCGTCGCCGCCGATACGCTCGGCTACGAGGGCGTGCTGCTGCCGACCGGCCGTTCGTGCGAAGACGCATGGGTCGTCGCATCGAGCCTGATTGCCGCGACCAAACGTCTGAAGTTTCTGGTGGCGATCCGGCCGGGCATTTCATCGCCGGGTCTGGCGGCGCGCATGGCGGCGACCTTCGACCGTCTGTCGAACGGGCGTCTGCTGATCAACGTGGTGACCGGCGGCGATTCGGCTGAACTGGAAGGCGACGGCGTGTTCGTCGATCACGATACGCGCTATGAAATCACCGACGAATTCCTGCATATCTGGCGCAAGCTGCTGACCGCCGCGCATACCAACGACGCGATCGATTTCGAAGGCAAGCATCTGACCTCGAAGGGCGGCAAGGCGTTGTATCCGCCGGTACAGAACCCGCATCCGCCGCTGTGGTTCGGCGGTTCGTCGGCGGCTGCGCACGACATCGCGGGCGATCACATCGACACGTATCTGACGTGGGGCGAACCGCCCGCGGCCGTCGCGAAGAAGATCGCCGACATTCGCGCCCGCGCCGAAGCGCGTGGCCGCAAGATCAAGTTCGGCATTCGCTTTCACGTCATCGTGCGCGAGACCGAGGAAGAAGCATGGGCCGCCGCCGACAAGCTGATCAGCAAGCTCGACGACGAAACCATTTCCCGTGCCCAGGCTTCGTTCTCGAAGATGGATTCCGAAGGACAGCGCCGCATGGCCGCGTTGCACGGCGGCAAGCGCGGCGGCCGCGCGGAACTCGAGGTGTATCCGCATCTGTGGGCGGGCGTGGGTCTCGTGCGCGGTGGTGCGGGCACGGCGCTGGTCGGCAATCCCGAGCAGGTGGCCGCGCTGATGAACGAGTACGCGGCGCTCGGTGTCGACACGTTCATCCTGTCCGGCTATCCGCATCTCGAAGAGTCGTATCGCTTTGCCGAACTGGTGTTCCCGCTGCTGCCGGGCCATCAGAGCAAGGTTGCGGGCGGTCCGCTATCGGGGCCGTTCGGCGAGATCGTCGGCAACAACTATCTGCCGAAGGCGGCAAGTTCGAGCTGAGCGCTTGCGCCCGGTTCGGTAATGACGCCCATCGATAAGCAACGAGGACAATCATCATGGCTCAATCCACTGTGAGTGCGCAACGAAGCACACAGGCAGGCTCGGGCGCGACTTTCGGCGCGGGCCTCGTCGGCGCATTGCGCCGCATCGGCGCGCCGCTCGCGCCGTGGCTCGTGCCACTAGCGATTCTGCTGGCGTGGGAATTCGCCGCGCGCAGCGGCATTCTCTCGACGCGCGTGCTGCCCGAACCGCTCGCCGTCGTGAAGGCCGCGTGGTCGCTGATCCAGTCGGGTGAAATGTGGGCGGACGTGAAGGTCAGCACGTGGCGCGCGGTGTCGGGTTTTACGATCGGCGGCGGCATCGGACTCGCGCTCGGTCTCGCGACGGGCCTCTTCAAACCGGCCGAAATCGCGCTCGATTCGACGGTGCAGATGGTCCGCAACATTCCCGCGCTGGCGATGATCCCGCTGGTGATCCTGTGGTTCGGTATCGAGGAAGAGGCGAAGGTGTTTCTCGTTGCGCTGGGTGTGTTTTTTCCGGTCTACGTGAACACGTTTCACGGTATCCGTTCGGTGGATGCCAACCTGATCGAGATGGCGCGCAGTTATGGCGTAAAGGGTTTCGCGCTGTACCGGCATGTGATTTTGCCGGGGGCGTTGCCCTCGATTCTCGTCGGCGTGCGTTTCGCGTTCGGGCTGATGTGGGTCACGCTGATCGTCGCCGAAACCATTTCCGCGCAGTCGGGCATCGGCTACATGACGATGAACGCACGTGAATTCCTGCAAACCGATGTGGTGGTGGTGGGCATCCTGCTGTACGCGGCGCTCGGCAAACTTGCCGACGTGCTGGCCAAGACGCTCGAGCGTGTATCGCTGCGTTGGCACCCTGCCTATCAACGAGGAGCGAAAACATGAGCGCAACGACATTGTCGGCTTCGTTCGGCGGCATCGCGGGTAGCGATCTCGAAGCCGAACTGGCGCAACCGCGCACTGTCGATCACGACGCGGACGAGGCTGCCGGTTTTGACCGTGCGGATCTGGTGCACGAGCGCCAGCGCACGGGAGGCTTGCCTGCGGCGACCGGTGCATCGGCACGCAATGACGCACGCCGCTCTGCCGATTTTTCGGTCGAGTTGCTTGGCGTGGGCAAGCAGTACGGCGAGCGCACGGTGCTGTCCGACTTTGATCTGTCGATCGAGCGTGGCAGTTTCGTCGCGATCGTCGGCCGCAGCGGCTGCGGGAAATCGACTTTGCTGCGTCTCGTTGCAGGTCTGGAAAAGGCCACCTCGGGCGTGCTCGAAAAGCGCAGCGAAGACGGCCAGCCGCTCGACACACGCATCATGTTCCAGGACGCGCGGCTTCTGCCCTGGAAGAGCGTGCTGCAAAACGTGATGCTCGGCCTTGGCCGCAGCGCTCGTGAAGACGCGCGCGCCGTGCTCGAGGAAGTCGGCTTGCTGGAGCGCGCCAACGACTGGCCGGCGCAACTCTCCGGCGGTCAGCGTCAGCGTGTGGCGCTCGCGCGTGCGCTGGTGCATCGGCCGCAATTGCTGCTGCTGGACGAACCGCTCGGCGCGCTCGACGCGTTGACGCGCATCGAAATGCACGCGCTAATCGAACGCCTGTGGCGCGAGCATCAATTTACCGCGCTGCTGGTGACGCACGACGTGCACGAAGCCGTCGCGCTCGGCGACCGGATTCTGCTGATCGAAGAAGGGCGCATCGCGCTTGATCAGCCGGTGCCGCTGGCGCGCCCGCGGGCGCGTGCGTCGGCCGGTTTTGCCGCGCTGGAAGAACATGTGTTGCAACGCGTACTGAAGACGGCGCCGAACGACGACGCGCTGTCCTATCGCGCTTACGACGCACGTGACGAGGGCCGCCTCACGCGGCCGACAGACGTCCGCTGGGCCGTCTGACATCCCTTGACTGACTGTTTTCAATCGCTTTTCTGGAGTCACTCGACATGAGCATTTCCGCAATCAACGTACGCAATCAGTTCAAAGGCAAGGTCAAGGAAATCATCCGCGGCTCCGTGGTATCCGAAGTCGATGTGGAGACGCCGTTTGGCATCGTCACCTCGGTGATCACCACGCGCTCGGTCGACGAACTCGACCTGAAGGTCGGCTCGGAAGTGGTCGCGCTGGTGAAGTCGACGGAGGTGTCGATCGCGCGTCTGTAAGGGCGCGATTGCACTGCGATTGCACCATTCGCACTGTTGTTCGCACCGTCACGCGCGCCGACGCTATTTCGCGTTGGCGCCGCTGGCGGGCGGGTTGTGCATCATCCTGTCATTGGTCGCCTGACGCGGGCGTTTGATCGGCATGTTGTCCGGATTGCTCGAACCGCCTGAACCAGGGGCCGCCTCGGGCGGCTTGACCATCGATGCGCCGCCATTCTGCGGCGCCGCCGGTGTCTTTGGCGCCGGGTTCGACGTTTGTGCGAACGTCGCCGTGCCGACTGCGCCGAACATGGCTAGCGCGACGCCCGCTGTTAGCGCCGCCATTCTGTTTCGCTCCATCTCGTCCTCCTTTCCGATACCGCTTGCCGGTTTGCTGCCGCGACACATCCGTCCGGCACGCAACCCGTATGCCTCGACGCGCCGCTGCGTACCCCCGCGAAACTTGCTAGGATGAATTGAGCACCACGACGGAGACGGCCATGTCGAAGTCATTAAGTCCGGAAGCGGTTGAAGCGTTGCGGCGCCTGAACGATGTCGGCGTCGGACAGCCCATGCCGAAGTTTGAGCAATCCGTCACGGCGGAGTTGCTGACAAACGGGCTCGCCGCCGAAGCAAGCGGCGGCGAAGTCGAAATCACTTGCAGCGGCCGGCAGTACCTTTCTGGCGATTGCGACTGATCGTCAGGCGAGGGCGGGCCGGTGCATGTTCCGAGCCGTAACGACGGCCCGGCGGGAAAGTATGGCCGCTGAAATTCAAGGGCACGCAGGACACCAAGGAGGCGATCATGGAGCCGAAAGGTCTCGACATGGGCGACTACCAGGAGCGTTATCAGGACTACGACATCGAAGTCGCAGTCGAACAGGTGCTCACCGGCGTCAAAGCGCATTTTCGGGTGTTGCGCAACGATGCGGTGGTGGTCGACTGGCGGCTCGTGCATATCGACACGCTGTGGTCCACCGAGCATGCCGCGGCTCTCGCGGGCTTCAAGGCGGCGCGCGAAACGATCGATGCCGGGCTCGTCGCATAGCCACAAGCGCCACCAACGCCACAAGCACGTGAGCCGGCAAGCGCATTCGATTAAGCTGACGACCTTTCGACTAGCTGGAGACCGCCGTGCACCTGTCGCCCGCCATTCCGATCATCCGTATCTTCTCTGAAGAGAAAGCCCGGGAGTTTTACGTGGACTTTCTCGGTTTCACCATCGACTGGGAACACCGCTTCGAGGCTAATTTTCCGCTCTACGCGCAGGTGCGCCGCTCGGACCTGATTTTGCATCTGAGCGAGCATCACGGCGACGCGACGCCGGGTTCGACGATTTTCGTGCGGGTGCAGGACATCGACGCGTTGCATGCCGAACTTCAGTGCAAGGATTACAAGTACGGGAAACCGGGCATTCAGGAGGTGCCGTGGGGGAAAGAGCTGGAGACGATCGATCCGTTTGGTAACCGGATTCGTTTTTCTGAAGCGCCGGAAGAGGATGTGCGCGAGGCGTGATGACCGAGGGGCGTCGCTTGACGCCGCGGGCGCCTTCGCCATCGCCGTGTAAACGGAACTGGGCGCCGGCATGCATGGCTGCATGCGCGGCGCCCAGTTCGGCTGCCGTCTTGTGAACGGCAACCTTCAACGGCGACAGATTAGTGGCCGAAGAAAACCGATTGCGGGCCCGACTCAGCCGGTGCACGCGTACCCGATTGCGACGACACGTTGGTCACGCCACCGTATGCGTTCGATTCAGCGTTAGCGCGTTCAGCTGCAACGGTTTGTGCGCTCTGGCCTTGTTGCGAAGCCGGTGCGCCGACCGACGGACGGTAGAACGGTGCCGGGCCGTAGCCGCTAGCAAATGCGGGAGCAGCGATCGAGGCAGAAACAGCAACCAGCAGGGCGGCGATGAGCTTGGTCTTCATGGTGTGACTCCGATAAGTTTCGATTTCATTTCAGGAAGGCGTCGCAGGAGCCGGTGAGGTGTGTCTGCAACGTCGATGGAAGGCAGTGTATACCCCTACTATCGAAAATTTGTGCCGATAATCTGAAATTACTATTCTCGGTATTGAAATAATCGGCCAGAGGGTTATGCGACAGGCGTCAGCGGTGGTCCGACCCCGCCTGTCAAGCGTTTTCGGCGAGCGAAGACCCGGTTGGGAGGGCGGTTATCGCTGGTGTTTTGGTGGTGTTTTGCGGAATTCGCGGCTCGTTACGAGCGTTTCCGGGGCATCGGGCCACTTGCGGTAAAATTGCGGTTTGATTCAAGCCGTCCGCCCGCCCCATGTCTTCAGCTCAAACTCCCAGTCCGCGCCGCGTTTCCGTCGCGCCCATGATGGACTGGACCGATCGTCACTGCCGCTCGCTGCATCGCGTGATATCGCGTCATACGTGGCTTTACACCGAAATGGTCACCACCGGCGCGTTGCTGCACGGGGATGTGCCGCGCCATCTTGCGTTTACGCCCGAAGAAGCGCCGGTTGCTTTGCAACTCGGCGGCAGTGAGCCTGACGACCTTGCACGCTCGGCCAGGCTCGGTGAGCAGTGGGGCTATGACGAGATCAATCTGAACTGCGGCTGTCCGTCCGAGCGCGTGCAGCGCGGCGCGTTCGGCGCTTGCCTGATGAACGAGCCGAAACTCGTCGCCGATTGCGTGAAGGCGATGCGCGATGCCGTGTCAGTGCCGGTGACTGTCAAGCACCGGATCGGTGTCGATGCGGTCGAGGAATATAGCTTTGTGCGTGACTTCGTCGGCACGATCGCGGATGCCGGCTGCAACGTGTTCATCGTGCACGCGCGCAATGCGATTCTCAAAGGCTTGAGCCCGAAAGAGAACCGCGAGATTCCGCCGCTCAAGTACGACTACGCGTATCAGTTGAAGCGCGACTTCCCGCATCTGGAGATCATCATCAATGGCGGTATCAAGACGCTTGATGAGGTGGAAACGCATCTTCAGCATATCGATGGCGTGATGCTTGGGCGTGAGGCGTATCACAACCCTTATGTGCTGGCCGATGTCGATGCGCGCTTCTATGGTTCGACAGAAGTGCCGCTCACGCGTGAGCAGGTCGAGGCGAAGCTGATCGAATATTGCGCAGCTGAATTGGCGCGCGGCACGTACCTTGGTTCAATCACGCGTCATGCGCTTGGTCTCTATCGCGGCGAAGCCGGTGCACGTGGATGGCGTCGCGTGTTGTCCGATAGCAAGCGTCTGGCGGCGCGCGATCTGACTATCTTCGATGAGGCAAGACAGCATCTGCGTGAGCCCGTCGAAATTTTTGAATAAAGGACTAGGCAAACGGGATTCTTGTTCGTATAATCTCGTTTCTTCATCGATGAGCCAAGTTTCTCAGCAATGAGTTGCTAGCAAGTCAAGCAGATGTCAGTGGTGGCTGTAGCTCAGTTGGTAGAGTCCAGGATTGTGATTCCTGTTGTCGTGGGTTCGAGCCCCATCAGCCACCCCAAAGAATTCAAGCAGTAAAAAGTTTGACCAAACGGCGTTGTGAGAAATCACAACGCCGTTTTTGTTTTTACCTTTGCAAAACATCGCGCGATGCAGGATGGTCCCGTCATTCGATAAGTAGTTCGATTGGCATCAATGCCCATGCCCACCATTGCCGCCGCTGCTCCACGAACTGCCCCCGCCGTGGGAGCCGCCACCGCTGCCATGCCAGCCGCCGCCTCCGTGCCACCCCCCACCATGCCACCCGCCGCCGTGCCAGTACCCGCCATGTCCATGGTAGTAACAGCACGGACCACCCCAGCCGCCCCAGATGTCCACCGTGCCGTATGCCGGTCCATACACCGGTCCATAGGCATAACCGTAGCCGGGGTAATAGGGTTGCGCGTAGGCGTAGTCGTATCCCGGCGCGACAACGCAACCGGTGAGACTTGCCGCCACGGCCAACATCGCGATTGATGCAATGAGCCTGCTCACGATTTTCTCCCTCGTATGTGATTGAGAAAAACGGCGCACCCGGGAGTTCAGCAGGATTTGTGTCCGCAAATTACTACCTGGATTTACCGCCGGGCTTCCGTGACGGCTGCACCGCAATCCAACGCCATAGCGGCCGCCCGTTGCGTGATCCTTCCGAACTATGACGGATTCATCGTGCTGTAACAGTTGGTTAAATTTTTGCAACGTAACTGTAGGGCGCGCCTGATACTTTCCCGTCAGACAATTTCCCTTTGAATCCAGACTGATGCTGACGCTGGATGAAGAAGAACGCACTCCACATTGCCCGGGCCGCCTGATGCGATGCCTGCAAGAACCTGGCCGTCAATGAAGCACGATCCACAGCCTGCGACCGCATCAGCATGGCGCGCCGAAGGCGACGCCTGTGCCGCTCGCGGCGATCTCCCGGCCGCACTCCAATGTTTCGACGCAGCGCGCTCGCTTGATCCCGCCGATGTCGTCGTGCTTGAGCGTCTCGCCGCGACGCTCGCTGCGCTGAACCGTTTTCCTGAAGCCGTCGTTCGCTATCACGAAGGGATCGGGCTCGATCCGCGCAACACCGATTTGCGTCACGGCCTCGGCTGGTCGCTCGAGCAGATGCATCGACTCGAGCAGGCGATAGATGCGTATCGCGAAGCAGTCCGGCTGAATCCCAAAGCCGACGGTTCGTACAACAACATGGGCAACTGCCTGCAGTCTCTCGGTCGTTTCGACGAGTCTCATGAAGCCTATCGACACGCGATCGAGGCTGCCCCGCAGGTGCCGCTGTATTACCGCAACTTCGTGCAGTCCAAGCGTCTTGACGCCGACGATCCGGTGTTCGCCGCGCTGGAGCAACTCGTCGGCGATGCCGCTTCGCTCACACCTGCCAATCAGGCGGAGATTCACTTCGCGTATGGTCAGGCGTTGTCCGATCTGGGCCGCAACGATGCGTCGTTCGATCACTTCCTGAAGGGCAACGCGCTGTACCGCGCCGGCGTGCGTTATGACGAGGCTGCCTCGCTCGGTCTGTTCGCGCATTTGCCGGAACTCCTCACTTCAGAGCTGCTCGCGGCCAAACATGGTCAGGGCGATACGTCGGACGCACCGATCTTTATCGTCGGCATGCCACGCTCGGGTTCGACGTTGATCGAACAGATTCTCGCGAGTCATCCGCAGGTTTTCGGCGCGGGTGAGCGCACGGAGTTCGGCGAGGCGCTGGTGAATGGCATCGGCCGCGATCTCGACGATCCCTTGCGCATCGATATCGAAGCCTTGCATGGCGTCGGTCCCGCGCAATTGCGCACGCTCGGCGCCGACTATTTGCGCCGCATACGGACGTCGCTGCCGGAAATGCAAAACGCGACGCCAGGCTACTCACGCTTCACCGACAAATACCCGTTCAATTTCATCAACGTTGGGCTGATTCATCTGGCGTTGCCGAATGCGCGCTTCATTCATAGCAGCCGCTCGCCGTTGCAAAGTTGTCTGTCGATTTTTTCTCGAATTTTTCATGACGTGCCGTTCAGCTACGATCTTGGTGAACTGGGCCGCTACTATCGCGCCTATGACGCGTTGATGGCCCATTGGCAACGCGTGTTACCCGAGGGCACGATGATCGAAGTCAAATACGAAGAATTGATTGAAGATTTCGAGGGGAATGTCCGGCGCTTGCTCGCGCATTGCGGACTCGACTGGGACGAGCGCTGTCTGGCGTTTCACCAGACCACGCGGCAGGTGAACACGGCAAGCGCGGCACAGGTGCGCCGTCCGCTCTACAAGACGTCGCTGCAGCGCTGGCAGCCGCGGCAGGCGCTGCTGCAACCCTTGTTTGACGGTCTGGGGCCAGATTTGGCGCCCGCCGGCAGCGTCAGCGGGCAGGAGCGGGCGCCTCTGGCAGATGCCGGGACAGCGGCCAACACCGCGGCCAACACAACGGAGCGGAAATCGTGAGCGCAACGCGTGGAGCCGTCATCTGGATGACCGGTTTGTCCGGCGCCGGTAAATCGACCGTGGCCGAGGCCTTGCATCAGCGTCTGAAAGAAGCCGGACATGCCTCGGTCGTGCTCGACGGCGACGTGCTGCGGCGCGGCCTGACCGCGGGCCTCGGCTTCACGCCCGAGGACCGCGCCGAAAATCTGCGGCGGATCGCACACGTCGCTGCGTTGATCATGCAACAGGGCTTCATCGCGATTGCCGCGGTGATCTCGCCCGAGCATGAACATCGGCGCATGGCTCGCGAGATCGTCGGCGCTGGTTTCGTCGAAGTGTTCGTGAATGCGCCGCTGACAGTGTGCGAAGCGCGTGATGTCAAAGGCCTCTACGTGCGTGCGCGGCGCGGTGAAATACCCAATTTCACGGGTGTTTCGGGGCCGTACGATGTGCCGCTCGACCCCGATGTCATGATCGAAACCGATCGAATGTCGGTCGAAGAGGCAGTCGGCCGCCTGCTTATGCATCTGAGCGCCATGGGTTGCCTGCCGAGGGAAGAAAGCGGGCTCGGCAGACCTCGTCTCGCGAAATAGTCGGCGCGCGGCGTACGCCTGTATTCGGCCGCGAAAGTTTTCCACCCGGCGCAGCGCATTTCGCTATACCTTTTCGCCTACTCGCAGACAGAAAGGGTGATGCGTCGATGCCGACATTGTCGATACAAAAAATAAAGCCGAAAGTCGAAACGCTCGTTCTCGCGGCCGATCTGGCCGGCACGGTTGTTTTCGCAATCGAGGGCGCGCTGAGCGCGATGCGCGGTGGTCTCGATCTGCTCGGCGTCATGGTGATCTCGTTTGTCGCGGCGCTCGGCGGCGGCGTGATCCGAGATCTGTTGATCGGCGATTCACCGCCTAACGCGATACGCGACTGGCGTTATCCGGCCTTGACGTTCGTCACCGGTCTGCTCACGTTCATTTTCCATTCCACAGCGCAGCAGTTTCCTGTTGCGCTGATTACCGTGCTCGACGCCGCCGGTCTCGCGCTGTTTGCCGTTGCGGGCGTAGAGAAGGCGCTGCTGTTCGGGATCCGTCCGTTTATCGCGATGCTGATGGGCACCATCACCGGTGTGGGCGGCGGGGTGATCCGCGACGTGCTGATGGCGCGCGTGCCACTGGTGCTGCATGCCGACATCTACGCGACCGCTGCTTTCGCCGGCGCATTCGTTGTGGTGGTTGCGCGGCGCGCCGGCTTGCCGCCGGGCGTTGCGGCTTTGGCAGGCGGCGCGGTGTGCTTTATCTTGCGCGTGCTTGCCGTGACCTATGGCTGGCATCTGCCGAAGGCGTCGCTCTCAGCGCTTGCGTAACGGCTCGATCAGCGACGACAAACCGTTGTGATCGATTTCGTGCATCAACGCCAGCAGACGGCCGATTTCCCCCGGCGGAAAGCCCTGGCTCGCAAACCAGTTCAGATAGTGGCCGGGCAGGTCCGCGATCAGCCGGCCTTTGTATTTTCCGTAAGGCATCACGCGCGT
Organism: Paraburkholderia sediminicola; assembly: GCF_902859805.1. GTDB lineage: Bacteria > Pseudomonadota > Gammaproteobacteria > Burkholderiales > Burkholderiaceae > Paraburkholderia > Paraburkholderia sediminicola. The sequence goes on from NZ_CADIKC010000009.1 coordinate 416,953, forward strand.
GACCAGCAGTTCAAGGTGTTCGGGATTCATCGCAGACGGGTCGACGGAAAGTTCATTGAGCGAGGTGGTGCGAGCGCCCGCTGAAGCAGCATTTTAGCTGCGCTGCAGGCATCGCGCGGGCGTGGTAACGTCAGCGCTTTCCTTTTATACACAATAGGACAGGTTCGATGGAATACCGCAGACTCGGCGACTCGGATGTGAAGGTTAGCCTGATCGGTCTCGGCACCATGACGTGGGGCGAGCAGAATACCGAGCAGGAAGCGCACGCGCAGATCGATTACGCGCTCGATCATGGTGTCAATCTGATCGACGCCGCGGAAATGTACCCCGTGCCGCCACGTCCCGAGACGCAAGGCTCGACGGAGCGCTATATCGGCACGTGGATCGCGCAACATCGCAGCGCGCGCGAGAAGATCGTGCTGGCCACCAAAATCGCCGGCCCGGCGCGCCAACCGCACAACCCGCGTCATATTCGCGGCGAGGGCAACCAGTTCGACCGCAAGAACCTGACCGAAGCGCTCAACGATAGCCTGAAGCGTCTGCAAACGGACTACGTCGATCTGTATCAGTTGCACTGGCCGGATCGCAGCACGATGACGTTCGGCCGTCCCGCCTATCCGTGGGTCGATGACGAATATACGGTGCCCATCGAAGAAACGCTGTCAGTGCTCGCCGAATTCGTCAAGGCAGGCAAGATTCGCCATATCGGCGTGTCGAATGAAACGCCATGGGGCGTTGCGCAGTTTCTGCGGGCGGCGGAAAAGCTTGGCTTGCCGCGCATCGTCAGTATCCAGAATCCGTATAGCCTGTTGAACCGCACGTACGAAGTGGGTCTGTCCGAGTACGCGCATCGCGACAACATTGGCCTGCTTGCCTATTCGCCGCTGGCCTTCGGCTGGTTGTCGGGCAAGTACGAAGGCGGCGCGCGTCCGGATGGCGCCCGTATCACCCTGTTCGAGCGCTTTCAACGCTACAGCAAGCCGCAGGCGATTCAGGCCACCACGCGTTATGTGGAGCTGGCGAAGCGTCACGGTTTGTCGCCCGCGCAGTTCGCGCTGGCCTTCGTCAATAGCCGGCCGTTCCTGACGAGCAATCTGATCGGCGCCACGTCGCTCGATCAGTTGAAGGAAAACATCGCCAGCGCCGAGGTGAAACTCTCGCCGGAAGTGCTCGCGGAGATCGACAAGTTGCACGAGTTGCAGCCCAATCCGGCGCCTTGATGTAGCTGCCGAGGCGGCAAGGCGAGTTGATCCGCCTTGCTCGCCTCGAATTCAATCAATGTCGACGAGGCTCACCCACGCTCGCTCAGCGAATCTTCAGCGTCGAGCGCACCGCATTGAGCGCCAGCAAACTCACCACCGCGCAGAACATCAGATAGAAGCCGGGCGCGAGCTTGTTGCCGCTCGCATCGATCAGCCAGGTGATCACGAAGGGCGCAAAGCCGCCGAACACCGTCACGCCGATGTTGTAGCTGACCGCGAGACCGGTTGCGCGTGTCTGCGTCGGGAAAATCTCCGACATCAGCGCGGGCAGTGCGCCGAAGTACGTCGCCTTCAATACGCCGATCCAGATCAACGCCAGCAGCATCGTGGCGAACGATGGATGCGCATTCATATACACGAAGGTCGGATAGACCGTGAACAGCATCAACGTCGCAGCGACTGCCATGATGCGGATGCGTCCCATGCTATCGGACAGGTGGCCGGCGAACGGCGTCAGCACCGTCAGCACGATTCCGGTTGCGAGCGTCGCCGAGAAGCCGGTCGAAGCGGGCAGATGCAGTTGCTTGATCGCATAGGTCGGCATGTACAGGATCATGTAGTTGGCCGCGGTCGAAATGACCAGCGAGCCGACCGCGAGCAGCATGCGGACCTTCTGTGTGCCGAACAGATCGCGCAGCGGTGTGCGGGTTTTCGGCTCCGTGTTGAACTCGGCGCCTTCGTCCACGTAGCGGCGAATATAGAAGCCGACCGGGCCGATCGCGAGGCCGAACAGAAACGGAATACGCCAGCCCCACGATTCGAGTTGCGCCGACGTGAGCTGGCTTGTCAGCAACGCGCCGAAGCCGGAGGCGAGCAGCGTCGCCATGCCCTGGCTGGCGAACTGCCAGCTACCCATAAAGCCGCGCCGCTCGGGTGCGTGCTCGACCAGAAAGGCGGTGGAGGCGCCGAACTCGCCGCCCGCCGAGAAGCCTTGAACGAGCCGTGACAGCATGATGCCGGCCGGCGCCCACAAACCGATCGCGGCATACGGCGGCATCACGGCGATCGTCAACGTGCCGATCATCATCAGGCCGATCGACAGCAGCAGTGACACCTTGCGCCCCGCACGATCCGCGAGCGAGCCGAGCACGAGTCCGCCGAGCGGCCTGATCATGTATGAGATGCCGAAGGTACCGAGCGTGAGCATCAACGAAATCGCTTCGGTGCTCGCCGGGAAAAACAGCTTCGCGATCGTCACCGCGAAAAATCCATAGACGACGAGGTCGAACCATTCGAGCGCATTGCCGATCGACGCCGCGAGAATGATGCGATGGACCTTTGCGGCGGACGGCCGCACGGCGCTGGCTTGCAAGGTGGACGTGCTCATCGTGGCGTGTCTCGTGGCGGATGCGGCTAACAGTTAACGGCGGGTGGGCGGCAGGCGTACTGCGTTGATCGCTCAGGCTGTGGCTTGTGGGGTCGACGCGGTTGAATGCGGCGAGTTCTCGCCGAGGTCCCAGAAGAGCCCCGCCATGATCTGCAGACCTTCGCGCACCACCGGTCCGAGCAGATGTTCGTTCGGCGCGTGCTGCGAGCAGGCCGGGTACGAATGCGGCACCCAGATGGTCGGCAGGCCGAGGGTGTCGGCGAATACTTCGTTGGGTAGCGTGCCGCCAAGATTCGGCAGCACGGCCGTCTTCTTGCCGGTGGTCTGTTCGAGCGAGGCGATGGCCCACGTGACCCACGGGTCGTCGGGATTCAGACGCGTGGCCGGCGCGCCGCGCTCGACGCTGATCTCGACGAACGAGAAGCCATTCGCATCCAGATGCTTGCGCAGGTGCTGTTCCAGGTTTTCCCAGTCGGTGCCGACCACGAAGCGCAACTGGCAATGCGCGAAGGCTGACGACGGGATGGCATTGACCGGGTTCTCGGGATTGCCCGCCTTGAACGCCAGCACTTCGAAGCTGTTCCAGCCGAACACACGTTCTGGCGGCGTGAGACCGGGCTCGCCCCAGTTATCGTCGACGGCTGGGTCGTTCGGACCTCCACCTACCGTGATATCCGCCAGCGCGCGCCGCACCGCTTCCGGAATCGGCGGCGGACGCAGGCCGTCGACAGCGATTACGCCACGCGCATCGACGAGGCTTGCAAGTACGTTTGCCAGCACGGTGGCCGGGTTGCGCAGCAGACCGCCCCAGTTGCCCGAGTGATGCGCGCCGTCGCGCAGATTCAGCGAGAGCTTGAAGTTCACCGAGCCGCGCGAACCGAGGAACACGGTGGGGCGGCGCGCGGCGAGGCGCGGACCGTCGGAGGCGATCAGCACATCCGCGGCCAGTTCTTCTTTATGTGTGTGGCAGATGGCGTCGAGCCCCGGCGAGCCGGTTTCCTCGCCCATCTCGATCAGCAGTTTTGCGTTGAAGCCGAGCTTGCCGTCGCGCGCGGCCAGCACGCTCGCTAGCGCGGCGAGATTGATGGTGTGCTGGCCTTTGTTGTCGGCGGTGCCGCGGCCATACCAGCGTTCGCCTTCGACCGTCACGGCCCACGGCGTCAGCGGCGCGCGCCATTGACTGTCGTAACCGCGCACGACGTCGCCGTGGCCATAGATCAATACCGTGGGCAGACGGTCGTCTTCGTGACGATTGGCGAACAGGAACGGCCCGAACCCTTCCGCGGGGTTATCGACGATGCGTGTACTGAAGCCGAGCCCTTCGACTTCGGGCGTGATCTCATCGGTCAGGTACGACAGCAACGTAGCCGCGCGATCGTTTTCCTGGCTTTCCGTGCGAAATCCGACGCGCCGGTTGAGGTTCTCGAGGAAGGCGCCTGATTCGAAATGATGCGTTGCGTGTTCGATGGCCTGATTGCGGCTCATGTTTGTCTCCGATGCGGGGTGCGGGGTGCCGGGGATGAGGGCGGCGCGGCGCCGTGCGTGGCACGTCTGGTTCGCGGCCATCAACTTCGAAACGATTCTAGGAGGCCGTTATTTTTGTCACAATGATCGTCTTTCGAAGCTTGTGTTGCCGAAAAGGCAAAGCTCGTTACACTGAAACACGACCGCATCCGCTTGCAAAAGGCATCACTCATGGCACTTTCATTGCATGGCATCGCATTGCGCTATTTCGTTGAGGTGGCGCGCACCGGTTCGATCAGCGACGCGTCCGCGCGGCTGCATGTGGCCGTGTCGGCGATCAGCCGGCAGATCGCGCGGCTCGAAAGCGACCTCGGCGTTGCGCTGTTCGAGCGGCGGCCGCGCGGCATGTCGCTCTCCGAGGCGGGCGAGCGTCTGCTCGCCTACGCGCAGCGCAGCCTGCTCGAGGCGGAGCACGTGATGAAGGAGATCGGCGGCATCGCGGCGTTGCACGGCAGCATGATCAAGGTCGCCAGTTCGGAGGGATTCGCCGCGGATTTCCTGCCCAGCGCGATGGCGGCATTCCGCGGACACTACCCCGGGATCGACTTCACGCTTTCCGTGATGCCGCCGGGCGAGGCCACTCGCCGGGTGCGTGATGGCGACGCCGATCTCGCGCTGACGTTCAGTCTCGCGCCGGAAAAGGGCGTCAAGGTCGAACACACGGAGCGCGCGCCGGTGCTGGCGCTGCTGCGCGCCGATCATCCGCTGGCCACGCGCGCGAAGGTGTCGCTCGCCGACCTGCAGCGCTATCCGCTGGTGCTACCGGAACCTGGCACGACGATCCGGCAGTTGATCGACATCACCTGTGCGCTAGAAGGCGTGCTGCTTGAGCCCGATCTCACCTGTAACAATAGTGGCGCGATGTACCGTTACGCGCAGAAGTCCGGGGCGATCATGTTCACGGGCCTGCTGTCGGTGCGTGACCGCTACATCGGCGACGGCTTCGTCGCGATGCCGCTGACGCATCCGCAGATGCGCCAGCGCAGCATCCAGGTGCAGACGATGGCCGGACGGGAGTTGCCGCCGTCGGTGAAGGCGTTCCGCGACCACCTGATCGCAGAAATCGGCGGCGCCAGGCCTACGAATGCTGCAGTGCCAAAGCCGTCTCGAAAGCGCGGCGAAGTGCGTTGAAAGACAAATCTCCCTGTCGGACGGCGAATCACGACCTAAACTGTGGGGGCGGGCTGGTCGGCCTCTACTGCACGGCTGGCGGTGCTGTGGCCCATACCAGTGGTAGGATTCAGCCCGAAAAATCGAGTACGGTGCGCGATGAATGGGCGTGCCGTCCACAACAGAGCGATAGGACTCAGGACATCGAATGGCCCAACAAAAAACAAACCCAAAACTTGAGCAGGCGCTGACGCGCGGGGATCTTGCAATTCGCCAGGCCAACTCGGCGCGGGCGACGGCGTTGCTGCGCGCGTTGGGCAAGATGATCGTCGAGGCATCGGCGACGATCGGCGTGGAGGCATTCACGCTGATTCCGGACGGCGACAAGATTTACGATCCGACTGATGGGTTGTGGCCGCAGGAACTGCAGGTGTCGCTTGATGGCCCTGTTGAGGAGCAGGACCCGGATGAGGTTCGGACGGTGCGGTTGATTGCCGATGATCCGGCGACGGTGTTCAGGGTTGAATGGCAACGGGCCGACGGCAAGATCGGGCGGCAGGATGGGGGGCCGTTTGCGACGGTGGCTTTTATTTCTGATGTTGATATTCCCTGGACGGATGATGAGGATTGATGGTCAGGTTTTTGCCTGCTCGGCGTTTGTTTGGCCGTGTTTTTAGGGTGTTGGCCTTTCCTTGAATTGTTAGTGGTCTATTAGTGTTGCCCCTGTGCGGGGCGGCACTTACTTTCTTTGCCGCCGCAAAGAAAGATAAGCAAAGAAAGCGGCTCAAACCGCTAATGCTAAGTGGGAACCGTGGTTTGCTACAGGTAGTGGTGCATCTGGAATCTGGGTTCGTGCGTGTGCATACGCCAGTGACAAGGGCGTCATACTTTCGGCGGCGCTGCGCGCGCCGAAGAGCAGTTCATAAAACCGATCGCTACGTTTTAACGTCTACTGCTCGCCACCGCGGGCCGTGGCTCGTCATTGCATCGCCACTACAGCAGCCGCTACCTGGTCGCAGCCGTGACCGCAGCCGTGACCGCAGCCGTGACCGCAGCCGTGACCGTGATTGCGTGATTGCGTGATTGCGTGATTGCGTGATTGCGTGATTGCGTGATTGCGTGATTGCGTGATTGCGTGATTGCGTGGCGCCGACATATCAATTGAAGTGGGGTTCCCTGGTGAATGCAGGAGCGCGTCGCCGAGGCGAAGCCGATGGCCCCGCTGCGCAAAAACGAAGCCGGCGGTTTCCCCTGCAGACCCGTCCGCGACGCACGCAGTGCGGAGTGGGAGCTGATGAATCCTTTGTCACTAACGCGGAGTGTGCGAGAACCCGGATTCCAGATGCACCACTACCCCCAGCAGGCTACGGTGCCCGCTTAGCATTAGCGGTTTGAGCTGCTTTCTTTTGCCTACTTTTCTTTGCAGCCGGCAAAGAAAAGTAGGTGTGTAGTGGCCTAATAATCCTGGACACCTCAAAAGGTAGACTTATACCCGGACAGAGAGGTGTCAGATGGGAAGACGGGAATTCTCGAAGCAGTTCAAGGAAGATGCGGTCG
>NZ_CADIKC010000010.1 GCF_902859805.1 Paraburkholderia sediminicola
CAGCAGCGGCTGCATTCGGCGGCCGGCAATATGCCGCCCGCCGAATACGAAATCACCATGCAGAAAAAGTGGAAAGCGGAAAAAGTGTCCAGGATTACTTGACCACCACAGCACCTACTTTTCTTTGCCTGCCGCAAAGAAAAGTAGGCAAAAGAAAGCGGCTCAAACCGCTCATGCTAAGCGGGGCCCGTGGTCTGCTGCGGGTAGTGGTGCGACTGGAATCTGGGTTCGTGCACCTGCATACGCCAGTGACAAGGGCGTCATACTTCCGGCGGCGCTGCGCGCGCCGAAGAGCCGCTCATAAAACCCCCCGCTACGTTTTGACTCCCCATGCCTCGCCAACGGGTCGTGGCTCGTCATCGCATCCGCTCACCATCATCGTCATCGCGATTGGAACGATAACCGCAACCGTACCCGCGGCTGGGACTGCGATCGTGACTGGAACGGGAACGGGAACGGGAACGGGAACGGGAACGGGGACGGGGACGGGGACGGTGATTCAGCACACCGACATATCATTTAAGGTGGGGATTCGCGGGGGAGTGCAGAGGCGGGTCGCCGAGGCGAAGCCGACGGCCCCCACGGACCTCAACCGAAGCCCGTGGTTTCCCATGCATACCCGTCCGCGACGCACGCAGTGCGGAGTGGGAGCTGATGAATCCTTTGTCACTAGCGCGGAATGTGTGAGAGCGCGGATTCCAGTCGCACCACTACCTGCAGAAAACCTCGGTGCCCACTTAGCATTAGCGGTTTGAGCCGCTTTCTTTTGCCTACTTTTCTTTGCGGCAAGCAAAGAAAAGTAGGTGCCCCCCCGCACAGGGGGAACGCTAATAGACCACTAACAAAGCAAGGAAAGGCACGAAAGCCAGAACAAGGAAAGGCCAAAGCCCCAAGGACACGGACAATGCCGCCGCAAAAGGCAAAAAAACCACTAACCTTTAACCCCGGCTGGAAGCCTCAAATGATTCCAAGCCGCCAGCCCGGCAAAAACAACCCCAGCAACGCTAACCCCCACCCATCCAAAAGTCGGCCACACAACAGCGCCGACCCCCGACCCGACAGCACCGCCAATAAAATAAGCCACCATATAAACCGTATTCACGCGACTCCGCGCCTCAGGCTTCAACGCATAAATCCGCGATTGGTTGGAAATCTGTGCAGCCTGCACACCAATATCGAGGATGATCACACCAATCACCAACCCAGCAATACTCTTCGCCGATAAGGCAAAAACAACAAACGACACAGCCACCAGCACGATCGACATCGTGATAATGGCCCGCGGCCCGCGTCGGTCAGAAAATTTGCCGGCGAATGGCGCGGCCATCGCCCCTGCAGCACCGACGATCCCGAATAATCCAGCCGCCTGCGGCCCGAGATGAAACGGCGCACCCGCCAGCAACAACGCCAGCACCGACCAGAAGATACTGAACGCCGCGAACATCGCGGCCCCAGTCAACGAGGCTTCACGCAGATCGCGATGCTCGACAACCAGATGCCACATCGAGATCAGCAACTTGCCGTAGGGCAGCGTCGACGTCGGCTTGCTCTTCGGCAAACGCATGATGATCACCACCGCCAGCACCAGCAGCGCGACCACCGAAGCGCCGAACACGGCACGCCAGCCGAAATACTCGGCAATAATGCCCGCGGCAGTCCGTGCCAGCAAAATCCCCAGCAACAATCCACTCATCACCGTGCCAACGGCATGGCCGCGCTCGGAAGCCGGCGCGAGTTCGGCAGCGAACGGCACCGCCTGCTGCGCGATGGTGGCGAGCACGCCAATCACGAGGCTTGCGCCGATGAGCACCGACAGCGTCGGCGCCGTAGACGCAAGCACAAGTGCGACACACATGCCTACGATCTGCAGCAGGATCAGGCGGCGCCGATCGAAGCGATCGCCAAGCGGCGCCAACAGGAGCATCCCGGCCGCGTAGCCGAGTTGCGTCACGGCAGGCACAACGCCGACCCACGACGCGCTATTCGGAAACGACTGGCGGAAATTGTCGAGCAGCGGCTGGTTGTAATAGATGTTTGCGACTGCCACACCGGCAATCGTCGCGAGCAGAAGCAGCAAGCCGCGCAACGACCGGTCGGCGGAAGCGGAAGTGGAAGCGTCGGATGTGGACATGAGAGGGGGCTGTCGATGGACCGGCCCATGCACGGTCCTCAAGCGTGCCGATCATACCGGAGCAGGACGGATCCTGCTGACGGCCCAACATGCGCTCGCTCGCAGACAAAATGAGATGGTCGTTCGGTTTTCGTTCGTAGAATCGGCGCGCGCAACAGGACCTATTACGTGACCGATCTCATGAACATACCCTCGAAACCCGAACCTCGACGCATCAGCGGCTGGCTGCTCATCGCGTTGATCTGCCTCGCTGCATGGGCGCTTTCAACCGCATTCGCATTGCGTGATCCGCTCAGGCTGATGCTCGAATGGGAGCTGCTGGCGGTATTCGTGCGCCCTGAAACGCACGGCTGGTATCGCACCGTGATTGCGATGGTCGGCTGCGACGTGATCATCGGTGCATTTATCGTGGCCGGCGCAGGCTGGCTTGCGCTGCTCGTGCGGCGAAACTCGGCGCGTTTCCCGGTACAGGTGCAGGCGTGGCTGTTGGCCATCGTCGTCATGCGAACCATCGCCTACCTGCTCGGCGATCACATGACCCAAGCCATTGGCGTCGCCATTGCCATTCCGTTTGATGGCTTCATTCAGGCCGTGGTTGCTGCCGCGCTCGGGATACCGTATTTCAGGCTGTCCCGGCGCGTACGGCAAACTTTCGTCGTGGTTTGAACCGGCGAAACGACACCGTTAGTCGATCAAATCGCCTTCAGGTTCGTAAAAAGGATACGGACCATCGGCTTTATCGACATACGCATGATGCGTGACGATGCCCGTTGCGGCATCGTAGCGATGCAGCGCATACGCGGGCGGCTCCATCACGAAAGCAGAGGGCGCATCCTCGCGCAGGTCGAGTCCGACCTGATGCGCGGGCGCCGGCACCGCGGACGCAATCGTGCCGCCAAACCGTACGAACATCGGTCGATGCACGTGGCCGCAGATCACGCGTTCCACGTTCGGATAACGTGCGATTAACGCGGCGAGTTTGTCGGCGGCTGCGGGGTCGAGCCGCAATTCATCCATATGCCCGATTCCGCAGACGAACGGCGGATGATGCAACGCGACCACAGTCGGCTTGCCTTGTGCGGCATCGAGTTGCGTCTCGAGCCAGGCGAGGCGCGCGTCGCACAGATTGCCGGCGCTTTGGCCCGGCACCATCGAATCGAGCGCGATCACGCGCAGCGGTCCGACATCGACTGCGTAGTGCACGAACTCGCCACCACCACGCAATTCGTTGCGATCGGGAAACGCCGCGCGCAACGCGGCCCGTTCGTCGTGATTACCCACCATCAGGAAGTAGGGGATTTCGAGCGGTGCGAGCAGCGTCTTGAGGTGCTCGTACTGTTCCGGATCACCCTGATCGACGAGGTCGCCGGTCATGATTACGGCGTCGGGACGCGGCTCCAGTGCATTAAGCGCGGCGACAGTGCGCGCGAGATAGGCACCGGTATCGACGCGGCGGTAAGCCAGCGCGCCGGGTCGTTTGATATGCAGGTCGCTAATTTGAGCCAGCAGCATGGGGATGTCCTTCTTTATGGCGCGCTAGAAACGCAGCGCTGTGTCATTACGATAGCGCAATCAGCGCGTCCTGCGCGATCGAAATCCCGACCGGTGTGCCGCGCGCGAGTTCGACGCGGCCCGCGACGTCGATCAGCAAAGCGTCCGGCGCGGCGCCACCGATCGTCAAACGGGTGCGTTCGCCGAGAAACGCCGTGCTTTCGATATTGCCGCGCAGTTGTGCGCTGGCCGGGTCGGCCAGATACGCGTCTTCAGGGCGGAAGAAAATTTCATGTGCCGCGCTTGCGTGTGCGGGACCTGAGGGCAGCGGTACGGTGCCGCCGGTTGTCGTCAGCACGCCGTCGCGCCGCTCGCCCGCCAGCCGGTTGATTGTGCCGACGAATTGCGCGACTGTGCGATTCGCCGGACGGTAGTAAATATCGCGCGGCGAGCCGATCTGCTCGATTCTCCCGGCGCTCATCACGACGATGCGGTCGCCGAGTTCCATCGCTTCGGCCTGATCGTGGGTCACATAGACAGTCGTGATGCCCAGGTCGCGCAGCAACGTATTCATCTCGCTGCGCAAGGTGTCGCGCAAACGCGCGTCGAGGGCGGTCAGCGGTTCGTCGAGCAGCAACACACGAGGTTGCACGGCGAGTGCTCGCGCCAATGCAACACGCTGACGCTGGCCGCCCGAAAGCTGATCGATGGGTTTGTCCGCGTGCGCGGTGAGACGCATCATCGCGAGCAATTCGTCGACGCGTTGCCGTGCGGTGTCAGCAGGCACGCGTTTGATCTTGAGGCCGTAGCCGATGTTGCCGCGCACGGTCAGGTTAGGAAACAGCGCGTAGCTCTGGAACACCATGCCGACCTGGCGCTTTTCGATCGGCAGGGCAGTGACGTCTTCGTCGCCGAACGCGATGCTGCCACCGGCGTCAGGTGTCTCGAGGCCCGCGATCATGCGCAACGTGGTGGTCTTGCCGCAACCGGACGGGCCGAGCAGCACTAGCGTCTCGCCGGCGCCGATGTGCAGATCGAGCGGTTCGAGCACACGTGTGCCGCGAAACGTTTTCGCGCACTGTGTGAGCGTGATGGGAACGGAGTCGAGTTTCATGGCGTGGACGTCGGTGTAGGCTTCGAACGGGAGGCAGCGCTGCGTTGTTTGCCCGCGCTGCGCTGGCCGGTCGCATCGACGCCGAGCCATTGCATCGCGACGAGCAGCGGCATCGTCATGATGAAAAACAGAATCGTGTAGGCGCTGCCGATTTCGATGCGTAACGACGCATAGGTGTCGGCGAGACCGACCGGCAGCGTCTTGGTATCGGGCGTGTGCAACATCCACGTGAGGTTGAATTCGCCGATCGAGAGCGTCAGCACCGCCAACGCACCGGCGACGATCCCTGGCCGCGCATTCGGCAGCACAATCGTGACGAAGCGTTGAAAGAAGCTCGCGCCGAGGCTCGCCGCGCCTTCTTCGAGTGTGCGCAGGTCGCTACTTGCACAGACGGCCGCAACCGCGCGCACCATGAACGGCAGCGTGAACACCACGTGCCCGACGACGATAAACGCGACGCTCATGCGAAACATCGTGAAGCCGCCGTAGACCACCAGCAGCGCGAGCGCGGAAGCGAGGCCGGGCAGGGCGATCGGCAGCACCAGAAATTCTTCGATGATGCGCGAGAGCCGCGTCTTGCTGCGCGCGAGAACGTACCCGGCGGGCACGCCGGTCAGCAGCGTGATCAGCAAGGTCATCGCCGCCACTTCAAGCGAGAGAAATACCGAGCTGTGATATTGCGTCCACACTTCGCCGAGCCAGCGCAGCGTGAGTCCGCTCGATACGCCTTTGAAATAGTTGACCGTGAGTCCGGCCATGATCGACATCACGACCGGCACGATCAGAAATGCGCATAGCAGCAGTGTGACGAACCACTGTCCGGCTGCGAGCCACGTGCGTGATGTGGGCAACCCGCGGCGCCGCGTGTGCGTTTTTGCGGGCTGCTTGACTGGAGCAGTGATGGAATTCATCGAAGTCTTGTCATCGGGTTTGGACACGCCGCTCATGCGCTTGCCGCGACGGCCGACCCGCTTACGCTGCGAGCGAACGCCAGTACGGCCCACGTGACGATGCCGAGCACGATCGAGAGACCCGCGGCCGTCACCATGTTCGCGTTGAGCGTGAACTCGGTGTAGATGGTCATCGGCAATACGTCGATGTCGGTGGCCAGGGTGAAGGCGGTGCCGAAGGCGCCCATTGCGGTCGCGAAACATACCGCGCCGGCCGCGATCAAGCCCGGCGACAACGCAGGCAACACGATGTCACGCGTAATGCGCCACGGCGATGCACCGAGCGAACGCGCAGCTTCTTCGAGCGAGGCATCGAGCTTGGTCGCCGACGCCATCACCGTGACGATCACGCGCGGGATCGAGAAGTACAGGTAGCCGAGAAAAAGGCCGCTCATCGAGTAAGCGAACACCCAGCGATCGCCGGTGAGTTTCAGCGAAAGCGCACCGATCAAACCCTGGCGTCCGGCCAGCATGATCACCATGAAGCCGACCACGACGCCAGGGAATGCCAACGGAAACGTCAGCAGCGCGAGCAGCGTGCGCTTGAGCGGAAACTCGCGGCGCGCCAGCAGCAATCCGGCGATGACCGAAAGCACCAGCGTCGTTGCCGTGACCGCGGCGGATAACATCACCGTCGCGCCGAGGCTCGACATGTAGCGCGGATTCGTCAGCATCGCGCGATAGGTCGCGAATGCGTGGCCGTCGCCGCTGATCTGCGCGAGCGCGCCCATCGGCAACAGCCAGAACGCGATGAAAACCGCCAGCGCCGGCGCGATCAAAGCGATGCGCCAGCGCAGCGGGAACGTGACGTCGTTCAATGCATCACCTGTAGATAACGCTCGCCGAAGCTCGATTGCTTCTCGGCCATTTTGCCGAAGTCGACCGGTTTGGCGCGGGCATAGTCGCTTGCGGGCAGGAATTTGGCGGCGGTTTCCGCGCTCATCGCGTTTGCGCGCACCGGACGCAGATAGGCGTCGGCCCACAGTTTCTGGCCTTCGTCCGACAGCACGAAATCGAGCACCTTCTTGCCGTTCGCTTCATGCGGCGCGCCCTTCACGAGACTCATCACGTACGGCACCGAGATCGTGCCTTCCTTCGGAATCACGAATTCTACGTTGGCGTGATCCTTGTACTTCGCGCGGTAGGCGTCAAAGTCGTAGTCGAGCAGAATCGGGATTTCACCGGACATCACGCGCGCATAGGCGGTCTGCTTCGGCACGATCGGCGCATTGGCCTTCAGCTTGCGGAACCAGTCGAGGCCCGGTTCGAAGTTATCGAGCGTGCCGCCGAGCGCCTGATTCACCGCGACCGCACCGGCATAGCCGACAAACGCGCTCGATGGATCGAGATAGCCGATCATGCCTTTGTACTCAGGCTTCAGAAGATCGGCCCACGAACGCGGGACCGGTTTGCCTTCCAGCGCGTCCTTGTTGACGAAAAAGCCCAGCGTGCCCGAGTGGATTGTGAACCAGTAGCCTTGCGGGTCCTTCATGTTTGCAGGGATGTCGTCCCAGTGCGCCGGCTTGTACGGCTGAATAACGCCTTTGTCCTTCGCCTGGAACGCCGACGACACGCCGAGATACACCACGTCCGCAACCGGGCTCTTCTGCTCGGCCATCAGTTGCGCAATCGACTGGCCGGAGTTCTTGTTGTCGAACGGCACGCGGATGCCGGTCTTTTGCTGGATCGCCTTGATCTGGCTCGCCCAGTCGGCCCATTCGGGCGGGCAGTTGTAGCAGATCGCGGTTTCATCGGCATGGGCCGCTTGCGGCGCAAGGGCGGCGAGCGCGGCGGTGACGATCATGCCGGCCGAGAGCGCGCTAGTCGCGGTGCGGGCGACGCGGTGCCAGAGCGGTTTGATCGAAGAAGCGAAACGTATTGAAGAGCGGATCACTGCGGGTCTCCTGGAGCGGAAGAGAGCGGGTGGTTCGGGGTTCGAATTGAATGCTGATACAAACGACAAGGCAAGCGACCAGGCAAACGGCCTCTAGGTCGTCGCCGAAGCTTCTGTGCGGTTCGAAATCGCCGCGATGGTGGCGCCTTCGCGCAAGCTGTGCGGCAAGGTCAGCGTGGGCGACGTTTCGCCTAACGTTTCGTAGGTGCCGGTTACGCGAGCAAGCAGACGCCGCCAGGCGGCGCAGCCGATCTCGCGATTCGGCGCACAGATGCTTGCCAGCGGCGGCGACAGCAATTCGCCCATGGCGAGTCCGTCGAAGCCGAGAATCGACATGTCGTGCGGAATCTGCAAACGCGCGCGGCGCAGGCCGCGCATCACGACCATCGCGAGCAGATCGTTACTGCAGAAGAGGGCGGTCGGGCGGTTCGGGCCGCTGGTCAGATGAGCGAGCACGGACGGCGCCAGTTCGTCGGCGTTGAAATCGACTTCGAGTGCGGGCGCAGGGATGAGGCCTGCCTGCTGCATCGCCTGCGCGTAGCCGAGATGCCGCTGGCGGGCGCGATCCGATGCGGCCAGCGTGCCCGCCAGCATCAGGATGCGGCGATGGCCGTGCGCGATCAGCATGCGTACGCCATCGAACGCGGCAAGGCGGTTGTCGACCGAGACCGACGGACGCCGCACGGTGTCGTTATGCATCAGCACGTAGAGCAGACCGGAGCGGTCGAGATCGTCGAGCAGCGGATGCGTGTCGGCATCGGCGACGGTCAGGATCAGGCCTTCCACGCGATGTTCGCGCAACGTTTCGATGGCGTGGCGTTCGCGGTCGGCATCGTACTGGGTGGTCATCAGCATGAGCCGGTAGCCTTGCGCCGCGGCGAGTTCGTCGATGCCTTGCAGGCATTCGGCGAACACAGGGTTGGCGAGCGTGGGCAGGATGACGCCGATGAGACGCGTGCGCTCACCGCGAAGTTGCCGGCCGAGCGGGCTCGGGCGGAAGTTGAGGGCGTCGATGGATTGACGCACCTTGTCGAGCGTGATCGGATTCACGGTATGCGGCGCGTTGATCGCGCGCGAGACCGTGGCGATGGAGAAGCCCGCGTGGGCAGCGACGTCTTTGATCGTTGGGATCATGATTTCCGCGCGTTATGTAAACGTTTTCGTCAGCGGATTATCAGGAACGTTTGTGACTTGCGGATGACTCCAATTTTTATGCCTGGCGGGCGAGGGTGGGGCTGGACCGCGCCGGGATTGCGCCGGTTTGGTGCGCCCGCCGGGCAATGGTAGAATTCGCGTCCAGCGTGGTTCTGACCCCTGCCGGGGTGATGAAATTGGTAAACATAGCGGACTTAAAATCCGCCGCCTCACGGCTTGCCGGTTCGAGTCCGGTCCCCGGCACCAGGAAGTATTCCGACAAGTTCCGCTAAAATCCGCGAAGTCGCCGTGCCATAAGGCTCTGCGGCTTTTTTTGCGCCTGCGTGTTCCGGGGTTGTCGAAGTGCAGCTGGCCGTAAATGGTGGTTTTTTTTGGTGGTAACTATCTGTCCGAATCTTTGACGTCTCGATCGGGAAATACCACCATGGCGTCTACCGACAAACAAGTCAGAAATGCACGATTCAGACCGGACGGTGCAGGTACCTGCGACGGACGGATGTCAAGGTCGTGCTGGTTGAGACGGACACGTCCAACCCCGATGTCATGAACGCTGTACACGATGAAATCGAATGTGGGTCCTGTGATCTGGACGACGTGAGCAGCGGGATCGATTTCGTCAATTTCTGCGATTTGCACCGTTCTTTCCCTACCCTTTTGTAGGATATCTACCCATCGGCGCTATCAAAAGCTTGCGCGACAATCGTCAACAACACACTAGCCGGTCGGTCCGTCAAAATCATGCGTCACTTTTTCCATTCGAAAATTGGCGGCATTCTCAGATTGCTTGCAATCCCGATGGCAATCCTCGCACCGCCGGTCTCGCAAAGCCTTTCGAACGATCAACGTGTCGATCTGACCGCGGGCGCTTTCTGTTCGGCGCGAAATGACGCCGGTTTTCACTTACCCAACGAAGTATCTGTCCAGTCGATCCGGCCTCTTCCGGCTGATGGTATGCATAAAGAACGTGCTATACGGGCCCACTATCCGCTGTATAGAATCCGGAAAATTTTCTGACTACCATGAAGCTCGGCGCCCACAAACACTCTGTCGCATGGCTTGGCCTCATCGCCATGTGGCTTGTGGTTTTTGCGCCGCTTGTGAGTCAGTTGCTCGTTGCGTCCCGTGCAGATGTGCCGGTCAGTGCCATTTGTTCGGCAGTCGAAAGTGATGTTCCCACTGCACACCATACTTCCCAGGATAAGCTTGCGGCGTGTGGATACTGCGATCTTGTCGCTCATCATGTAGCAGCGCTGAGCGTTCCTCCCGCCGGTTTCTTTGCAACGGTGCTGTTAGCGGTTGTGCAAGTATCGGCGCCGCCCCTGTTTGTCCCTCACGCCGCCGCGTTCCCATCTGGCCGGCCTCGCGATCCTCCTGTCCTTTCCTGATCGTCACCCTTGCCGACCGCAGCGTCAGCCTGCTTCGTAGCCCGGCCGTCGCGGCAGTCCGTCGCCCCAGGAAAACACGCACATTCTTCCACCCGGGGAGGGTGGTTGACGAGCGTCCGCATCCAGCGGAGAGGAACCATGTCTACCAACCAGAACGCGCTATTGCGCTGCACGCTGCCTTTCACCATGGCCGCGATCTTTCCCACTGCTGCTTACGCCTGCGCCACTTGCGGCTGCTCGTTGAGCACCGATGCCGCGATGGGCTATTCCGCCGCGCCGGGTTGGCGAATCAACATCGAATACGATTTCATCAACCAGAACCAACTGCGCAGCGGTACCGGTTCAGTGTCGAACACCCAGCCCGCCGGTATCAATGACGCCGGTGGCAGCCAGGAGGTGGAGCGCCAGACGATCAATCGATACGTCAATCTCAGCATCAGCTATAGCCCCGGCGCGAGCTGGAACTTCAGTGCGCTCATTCCTTATATTTACCGTAGCCACACGACGTTCGGCAACGCGACGATGGACCAGCTCACACCCGACAATGTGAGCGGCGCAACCAGCAAAGGCCTGGGCGATATCAAGCTCATCGCCAGCTATCAGGGTTTTCTGCCAACGCACAATCTTGGCTTGCAGCTTGGTGTCAAGTTACCGACTGGCCGGTACGGTGGTCAGAACGTCAATACGGGTGCAACCGTTGGGCACAATCCAGTGTTCTTCTCGAACGGCCCCAATGCAGCCGCAGGCCAGGCGCTCGACACCAGCTTGCAGCCCGGCACCGGCAGTACGGACCTGATTGTCGGCGCCTACTATTACCAGGCGATCAGCCAGAACTTCGACGCGTTTATCAACGGGCAATTCCAGTCCGCAATCGTGGAAAATCTCGATCACGTCGGCGCGACATACCGCCCTGGGAATCTGGCCAGTTTGAGTGTGGGACTGCGCTATGAGGCGAACCCGAAGTGGGTTCCGCAGTTGCAGATCAACGTGACCCGCAAGAGCCACGACCAGGGCACGCTCGCGGATACCGCGAATACAGCGGGAACGGTCGTTTATGTCAGCCCCGGCATTACCGTGAACGTATGGAAAAACCTCGAGGTGTATGGCTTCGTGCAGCGCGCGATTTACAGCAAGCTCGACGGCTATCAGTTGTTTCCACGCTGGAGCGCTAACGTGGGGATGAGCTATGCGTTCTGACGTATCGCGAGCGCCGCTGGCGCACACAGACTCCGCATTCGCGACATCGACCGCGCGGCGGGCGTGGTTGCGTGCGGTGCTTGCATTGTCTCTGGGTGTGAGCGGGTTGGGCCGGTTCTCGACGACCTGCGCTGCCACGCTGGCCGTCGGTCAACCCGCACCGCCGCTCGTCCTTCATACGCTGGATGGCCGGAACATCAGCACCGCCGATCTGCTCGGCAAGGTGATCGTTCTGACGTTCTGGGCTACCTGGTGTGAGCCGTGCCGTGACGAACTGCCTCTTTTGTCCGCCTACGCCGCACGCAATGCAGATCGAGGGCTGCAAGTGCTCGGGTTCAGTCTGGATGGAGCCGGCGATCTGTCTGCGGTTCGCGAGGTTGCAGCGAGCTTGAGCTTTCCAGTGGGTCTGCTGGGCAGCGCCTGGGCTGGCGATTATGGGCGCATGTGGCGCATTCCAGTGAGCTTCACGATTGGACGTACGGGTCTCCTGGTGGACAACGGGTGGGACGACACATATCCCGTCTGGACATCTGAGCGTCTGCAACGCGTTATCACGCCACTTTTGAGGTAATGGATGCGTGAGTGACGAATGCGAAGAGGAAGCACCGCCCGGACGTTCCCGGTGGCGAGCGTTGTTGCCATGACTCTGCACGCCGCGGTGTATGGTTCGACGTTTTCGAGCGTGTCTGTCAGAGCCTCTCGAGAACTTCAAGAAAAAGCAATATGCCGATGAAGAAGCCAATCCATCTTACCGTGGTCATGAGGGCGGAGAGCTTGAGGGCCAGTGAGTTCACCGCGTCCGCGACAGGGTTCGCCGTTAATTCATCACCGCGGCCGCCATTCACCGTCGCGGTACGCAATTGAGCGGCTGCGAGGTCGATACGAAGGTGGGTGACGTAGCCCATTGCGATTTCCGGACATTCAATTGCGCCGTCGCTCTTGTTGGGCCTAAGAAAAAGGTTCGGCTCGCGCTGAAGGTCAGCTATTGCACTTTCAGCTGTGTAGAGGTGCCGCAGCGCCAGTCCCAACTCGACTGCGCCAAACTGGCCATCGGACATCGCCTTCGAAAGCGCATGTATACAGGCCTCGGGAATGTGGCAGGCGAGCCACCACTGATCGGGTTCGCCGGTCTCGGCGTCGGCCCGATTGGCGCCGAGACGGGCAGTACCGAGCGGCACGTCGGCAAACGAAATGCCGAGTTCGTCTTCCAACTCGCGCAGACCTAACCGGTCAGCCCTGCTGACGTCGCGTGCCTCGAAGGACACCTCGACGGTGCGCATCGCGTGTCCAGCGTCGCCAATGATCGACAGCTCCTGGCCATCGAGACGCGCCACTCCGTGCAGCGACGTGGAAAGTGTGGGCTGTTTGTCTGCGTCCAGAGGTTCTGCGAGCTGCTGCGTCACATGAAGCTGTTCCAACCTCAACCACATTGACCTGGCCGGAAAATACGTCTGTTTCTCGCCATCCAACCCAACATGTTCGAGCGTGTGATTCTTCCGCTCAATTAATTGCGTCGCGACGTTTTTCTCCAAAAACTCCATGGCGCTCCCCACTCGTGATTGCGTCAAACCCTTGGGCGATCAAGGACAAGGGTGTGGGTATTGCCCGCCTGAGCGCATGGTCAAAGCGCCGACGGTCGCATATTGCAATGCAGCATGCCGATGGTAGGAATTCTACCCATCCGAACGTTTGGTGGATATTAGGAATAGCACACATAAATTGCAATTTGTTTCTGGGCCCACTCTAGCCAGCCAGATCTGAAGAACGTCGCTGGGTTTGCCCTACTGCAAGTGTAGGGGGGTGACCCATCCCAGGCTACGTCGCTCTTGTTCAGAATCCAGATACGGACTGATGTAACGACGTAACCAGTCCGCATTCGCAGTAGAGCATGACGCCCGGCGTGTATCGCGCCGGCTGACCCCTGGGACGGAGGTCATATGTTCAGTACCCGCGCTTATCGCAGCAGTGTTGCCGCGCTGCTGTTCCTGCTATTTGCAGTGCCCTCGTTCGGCCAGTCGTTCCGGGTGCAATGCCCGCCAACCACGCCGGCGCATCCGACGGCGCTGCCGCCCGGTACAGGAGAGCCCGCCTACACCGGGCCGTCCTACACTGGACAGACCTCCACGTCGACCGGTGTCGTCAACGGCGCGATCAAGTGCCAGCAGATCTCTGGCGGTGATGGTTACGCGACGATGGCGAACGGCGTGCAGACGTACCTGTTCGCTTTCGGCCCGTTGTCCGGGCTGGCCGACATCAAGGCGGGCCTTCCGGGCACCGAGTTTGCCTCGGTGTTCAACACCGTCGGCGACCCAAGGTCGGACCCGACCTACAACGGCGCGGTCGGCCTCGTGCCTGATCCGGAATCGGTGCCTCCGGGCCAGCTGACCGGCCACGTCGATCCACGACCGATCATGGATATCGGTGTGATGAACGGCAACGAGCCGGCGCCGACGATGGCGATCGACGAGGACGACGAGTTCTTCCTCACGCTGACGAACGTCGGGATGATCATGCGCCCCGATCTGTTCGAGCGGCACACGGTGCACTTCCACGGCTATCCGAACGCGTCGTCGTTCTATGACGGCGTACCGGACGCGTCGGTGGCGATCAACATTGGCGCGAGCTTCACGTACTACTATCTCGCGCCGGATGCCGGCACTTACTTCTGGCACTGCCACATCACGCCGCCAGAACACCTGCAGATGGGCATGGTCGGCCAGATCTTCGTGCGGCCACGCCAGAACCGCGTCCCCGGCGGTGCATCGTTGTATAGCTCGCTGCTGCTGCAGCAAAAGGATCTGCGTACGGCGTGCGGCAACGACATTCTGTGCACGACACCGTTGCCGCCTGCGAACGGCGTGCTCCACGTAAACAACAAGAGCAACACGCCGACGCTGTATGCGTACAACGACGGCGACGGTTCGACCGCCTACGACGTCGAGTATCCGGTGCAGATACACGGCTTCGATCCGAACTTCCACTTCATTGGCATGACGTTCAATCCGGAGCCGTTCACCGACATGAAGGACAAGCTCTTCATGTTAAATGGACGCAGCTATCCGGACACCGTGAATCCGAACCCGTTGTCGACTCAGGTAGCTGACGGTACGCCGCATTTTTCGCAACCGCTGCCGACGCTGATCAACATTCCGGCTGGTGGCAGGGCGCTGCTGCGGATCTCGGACCTGGACGTCACCGAGTATCAGACGCTGGCGTCGCTTGGCATTCCGATGCACGTGGTCGGTATTAATGCCCGCTTGCTGCGCGACATGTCCGGCAACGATATGACCTACAACACGAACTCGATCACGCTGGGTGGTGGCGAATCGATCGACGTGATCCTCGACGCCAGCGACACGACGAAATATAAGCCGGGTGCGATCTTTTACCTGTACACCCCGAATCTCGACCACCTGGCCAACGACCAGGAAAACTTCGGCGGCTTGATGACTGAGGTCCACATCTGCAACGCAGTGGACCCGGCCAAGAAGTCCTGCACCTAGGAGAAGAGCCGTGGGACACATCAATCACAACACATGGATCGCCACGCTCGCGCGCCTTGGGCGGCTTGCACGGTTCGGCGCGGCGATGCTCGCCACGCTCGTCTGCATGCACGCGCAAGCCGCCGCGCCTGGCATCACGGGGACGCATTTCGACCTGAGTGCGGAGGCGAACCGCATCACGCAGCCCGACGGCGCGAGCGTTTATTCGTGGGGTTACGGATGCCGCACGGCGCCGGCCGGCTTTTCTCCGTCCACGATCGCGGGCGCGAACTGTCCGAGCATGCAGATTCCCGGTCCGACGCTGATCGTGAAGCAGGGCGATGTCGTCACGGTGACGCTCACCAATAACCTGCCGGCGGCTGCGGGCAACACGTCGATCCTCTTTCCGGGATTCCAGGTCTGCGCCGCGGCACTGAACCCCGACGGGTCCTGTCCTGGCACGCTCACCGGCTCGCCGGGATTGCTGACCCGCGAGGCCGCCCACGGCAGCACGGTAACGTATAGCTTCGTCGCGGCAACGCCTGGCACGCATGCCTACTACAGCGGTACGCAGGGCGATCTGCAGATCGAGATGGGTCTGTATGGCGCGATCATCGTTTTGCCGACCTCTTCACCCGGCACGGTTGCGGTGCCTACTGGTTGCCGCGCGGTCGCGGCGACGCTGCCGGATGGGCAACCCGACTTCCGCAATGCCGGCGCGGCTTATAACCACAGCGCCGCCTGCTACGACCGTGAGTATCTTTTTCAGTTCTCCGAAATTGATCCGCGTATCCATGCGCAGGCTGAACAGCAGGCGGCGAACGCGTGCACGGCGCCGAACGGCTGCATGACCGTGGAGACGGAGCCCTACCACCCGGCCTATTTCATGGTCAACGGGCGCTCGATGCCGGACGACATGGACCCGAACTACGCAGTGCAGTATCCGCATCAGCCCTACAACGGCAATCCGCACATGCATCCGGGTGAACTGGTGCTGTTGCGGATCATAGGCACCGGCCGCTGGCAGCATCCGTTCCACGAGCACGGTAACCACGTGCGGGTACTTGCGCGCGATGGAAACATGCTGCTCAGCAAGACGGACCCGACCAAGGTGGCCGGACCGCTGCTATTCACGACGACCACGACGCCTGGTCTCACGATGGACGGAATTTTCTACTGGACAGGCAAGGGTCTGAACTGGGACGTCTATGGGCATAAGCCAGGGGACCTTTACACCGATACCGACCCGAAATACGCGGCTTACGTCGGCAAGCCAGTCGTCTGCATCCCGGACGCGAATGGCTATTACACGGCCGACCCGCACGCGCCGAACTACTACGAGTGGTGTGCCGATCACGGCAAGGCGCTCGAAGCGCACCCGTTCGGCAACGTGGGTAGCGGCGGGCCGGTCACCCTGCCGGACTCGCACGTGCTGACCAACGGCTTCTGGTATGGCGGCAGTCCTTATCTCGGACCTGACGCGACCATACGCGCCACTGCGCCCACCGGGACCACGCCGCCGAGCGGGACGGTCGTGAATCCACCAGCAACAGAAGCAGGCTTTGCCTTCATGTGGCACTCGCATAACGAGCGCGAGATCACCACGAACAACATCTTCCCAGGCGGAATGATGATGATGATGCTCGTCGATCCACAGGTTTTCCTGATTGACGAATCCAATTAGAGGCGGGGAGAAGCGCGATGAGATCCACTCAGTTTAAGGCGACCCTCTTCGACGTGTTCAAGGCAGGGGTCACAGCGTCGATTCTGCTGACTGCCAGCAGCATATCGTTTGCTCAAGTCGTCAATCTGACAGCGAAGGCGACGACGGCCACGCTGCCCGACGGGCAGGCGGTGCCGATGTGGGGGTACACCTGTACGCCGGCTGCGGTTGCG
The DNA here is from genome assembly GCF_902859805.1 of Paraburkholderia sediminicola. Classification (GTDB taxonomy): domain Bacteria; phylum Pseudomonadota; class Gammaproteobacteria; order Burkholderiales; family Burkholderiaceae; genus Paraburkholderia; species Paraburkholderia sediminicola. The sequence goes on from NZ_CADIKC010000010.1 coordinate 16,696, forward strand.
CCGGCGACCTGTGCGGCCACCAATCCGGGCGCCGGAGCGAACTGGTCGCCTGTGGTCATCACCGTGCCGCCAGGACCGTTGACGGTCAATCTCACCAATAGCTTGCCCGGTGCCGTGCCGACCTCGCTCGTCGTCGTGGGGCAGTTGGGTGGCGGCCTGGGGACAACGGCGACGAGCATGCCGAGCCCCCCGCATCCGACGCAAACCGCGACAACCTGGCCGATTGCCAGCACCGCGAGCGGCGCGACATTCACGCCGCCCGCGCAGGAGCCTCGTGTCCAGTCGTTTGCAACCGAGGTGGCGACCGGCAAGACAACCTCGCTTACCTGGAGCAACCTCAGCCCTGGCACCTATCTGATCGAGTCGGGAACACATCCGTCGATCCAGGGACCGATGGGGCTTTACGGCGTGCTGGTGGTGAAAGCACCCGTTGGCGGAACCGTGAGCTGCCCGGTGGCCTCGCAGCGGTATCAGGCTTATACGAATCCGGCTATCTGCTATGACGCTGACGTACCGCTCGTGCTGAGCGAAATCGATCCCGTGCAAAACACGGCCGTCGCAGCGGCGGTGACGACGACGGGCTTCAGCGAAACCCTGGCGTGGTCGGGTCAGCCCGGCGGCTGCGGCGATTCGAAATCGACGGCGTTCGGCACCTGCTATCCGCCGACCGTGAACTACGATCCGCGCTACTACCTGATCAACGGCGTCGCCTTCGACCGGACCAATCCCGGCGGGTCTTCGTTTGCCGCTACCGCGCCTGTCGCTACAGGCCAGGTGCTCATGCGTTTCGTGAATGCAGGTTTGCGGATGCACGTTCCGTCGGTAGTCGGCGCACAAACCGGCAATCCTGTTGCTTCCGGTTTCTCGCTGATTGCCGAGGACGGCAATGTGTTGCCCGGCAATCCGCGAGTCCAGTCTGAAGTGTTTCTGGCGGCCGGCAAGACCTACGACGTGATGATGAACGCACCGGCTACAGGCGCTACGGCGCTTCCGGTGTTTGATCGCGAACTGAGCTTGTCCACCAACAATCAGCGTGACGGCGGGATGCAGGGCTACGTTGCCGTCAATGGCGGCGCGCTGCCTACGGCGGGCGCCGCGAATCAGAATGCGATCGCCAATTCCTCCACCTACTTCTTTGTCCCTGGCACCACATTGACCGTGTCGGACCCGGCCAAGGGCGTGAAAGCCAAGGACGTGAATGTTTACGGCGTGGAGGTCAAGACAACGACCACCGGCGGCGCGCTGACGCTGAACCCGGACGGCACGTTCGTCTACGTGCCGAATACCGGTACGACAGCGGACAGCTTTGTGTATCAGGCCAACGGCAATCCCGCGGTATCGGCGACGGTCACGCTATCCGCCTGCAGCGCTGGCAACGGCTGTCTGTCTGGCCCGCCAGTGGCCGGCAATGGCGCTTACGTCAGCAACATTGCGTCGCGGCTGCAGATCGGCGCGCCCGGCGTGCTGGCCAATGCCTCGGATCCGAAGGGGCTGCCGCTTACCGCAGCGATCTCGGGCGCAGTGACAGGCGGGACCGTCACGCTGAATCCGGACGGATCGTTCACCGCGATTCCGACGACGCCGCCGGTGGGCAGCAGTGCGATGGCCACCATGACGTTCAAATACACGGCAAAGAATTCGCAGAACTCGTCGAGCACTGCCGCGACCGTGACGGTGACGTTCAAGGGCGGCAGCGGACTTGTCGTCAAGCCGCTGGACGCGCCGAGCACGGCGCCGGGCAAGACGCCGGTTCAGCTTGCGGATTACCGCTGGATCATCGAGGAAGACCGTACGTTCCAGATCGATCCCGCATGCCAGACAACCGCGACGACGCGTCCGGCTACCTGCCCGCCGTTGCCAGTTCCGAGCCTGGGCGCAAACTTCCACACCAGCTACATGCCGGTGGTGGCAGCAGGCTGTGTCGGCAAGGTCGCCTGCGAGTCGGGGCAAACGGTATATGACCCGGCGAGCAACTCGCACTTGCCGGCCGTGTGCGATATCGGCAACGGCGTGTGCCGCACGACGGCGGCGCAACAGGTGCCCGTCAATCCGAGCCAGGTGGCGCTCGATCCGACGAAGCACTATTACATCTCGATCTTGCCGGGGGACGCCGGTAACAGCTTTGGGAATGGTGCGGGCTTGCCGCAACCGGTCAATCCGGCGAACCCGACCGGGCCGCAGAGACAGTTCGACATTTCCAAGGACTGCCCGTCGGGGCCCGGCGGCGCGGATTTTGCGCCGGGCACGGGTAAGTGCGGCCACACCATGGGCGGCGCTCCGATCGCACCCGGACAGACCAGCGTCAACGTGCTGTTGCAGGAGACGCCGATGGCGACCGCGAAGGTCTCGGTGTTCGTCTTCGAAGACGACGCCCCGCTGAATGGCGAGGTGGACGTCAGTGGCGGCACCGATACGTTTGGCACCGCCCGCGAGCCGGGACTCGGTGGTTTCGAAATCAAGCTTTGGGACGATGCGGGCGGCACCGGTGACGCGACCGGACAGATGACTTACGACATGTTCAACATGCCGCTGTCCAATTCCTTGCAGGGGACCATCGACCCGATCTCGGGGCTCAATGCCTGCCCGATTTCGACGTCGACCGACGGTCTTGTCGGCATGGTCCCGACGTGTCCGAAATTCGAGTCGGACGGCAAGACGATTTCGCCGCTCGTCGGTCAGGCCATCATTGCGAACCTGATGCCCGGCCGCTACGGCATCGTCGCGACCCCGGCAGCCGACCGGATCGGCAGGGGAGAGGAATGGCTGCAGACGAACACGCTGGACGGACAGAAGGCACACGACGCGTTCATCAAGGTGGGTGGGCCGGCATACTTCCAGGAGTTCGGGCCGGCAGGCTTTCACGTGGCGATCGGGTTTGCCAATCCGAAAATCATCAATGCTCGCCTGCCGCTCCTGTGCGCGGGTGCGACGTGCAACAACGGACTCAAGGGTAGGGTAACGAACCTGCACTACGCCCGTCCGCCAAACGAGAATCTGTATGGCGCCGGCTCGCGCACCTCACTGAGTTTCACGCAATGCTATATCAGCGTCGGCGACCCGGACGGCGAGGATATGGCGTTCACCAAGTGCAACGCGGACGGAACGTTCAGCTTTAGCGGCTTGCCCGCAGGCACGTTCAGAATCACGATCTTCGATCAATGGAACGATCAGATCGTCGATGGGCTCGCGACGGCGGTACAACTGGCGGGTGGCCAGACCGTGGATGTCGGAGATATTTCGGTGCTCCAGTGGCACACGAATCTCTACACCCGGACCTTCATGGACCTGAACGGCTCGGGTGTCTCGCAGGCGAGCGACCCGGGGCTCGCGCTGGTTCCGACCAATGTCCGCTTCCGTGACGGCAGCTATTCGAACTTCAACAACACGGACCTGAACGGCTATGCGTCGTTTAACGAAGTGTTCCCGCTGTTCAACTGGTATGTCGTCGACACCGACGAAACGCGCTTCAAGCAGACTGGCGTGCATGTGGTCTATGACGCGGGCGGCCCGCCCGACGGCACACCCGGCGGCGGCACCTCGACTATCGCTGCCAATTACGCCAACACGCTGGAATCCTCGACCGCGCACCTGCCGACGAATCTGCGGGTGCCGGGGGCGGTGTATTGCAACGATGCGGACTGCAAGGACCGCTCGGGTACGACTCCTTCGACTGGCAGAGTCGATCCGCCGTGGGTAACCACGATGGGTTGGCAGGGCTTCTCTGGGCAGAGCTCCTTCATCGAGTTTGGCAAGGCACAGTTTGGTGCGACTGAAAACGGCGGCATCCGGGGCGAAGTCATCTATGCATCGACGCGGCCGTTCGACGATCCATCGCTCTTGATCCACACGAAATGGACACCGGACGTGCCGAACGTCACGGTGAACCTGTATGAGGAGGGTATTGCGGCGGACGGCACCACCAGCCTGGCGCTGGTGGACACGACGAAGACCGCCAGTTGGGATGACTGGGCGCAGGGCTTCCGCTCCGACGGCGTGCCTAACATGAACTGTCCGGGACAGGAGACAACCGACCCGTTCTTCTTCACGTTGAAGGACACCCCACAGTGGCTCGATGCGCAGAAGCGTGCTTTGCCGGCGCACTCGCAGTTCAAGTGCTACGACGGCATGCACGCGTTCAACCAGTTGCAGCCTGCGCCGTACGACGGGATGTACAAATTCCCGAGCGTGACTGGCCGGAATACGACGACTGGTAAGCCGACCGCGACGAACTGCACGGTCTGTGTTCCCAATCCTTCGGGCGACGGTACGCAGATGCTGCCTGCCGGCAAGTACGTGGTCGAAGTGATCGTGCCGCCGGGCTACGAACTGGTGAAGGAGGAAGACAAGAACATCCTGATCGGTGACAACTACATTGCCCCGGTCACGCAGCAATTCGCCGGCATCGGCGCCATCTTCATCCTGCCCGACCAGGCTGCGGTGAACTCCACCTATAACCGAAACAACCCGCAGAATCCGACCCAGAATCTCGGTTCCAACACCTATCCCCGGAATGAGGGCGACACGGGCAGCATTGAAGAGTTCTGGCCTTGTGTCGGTGAATTGCGCATCGTGCCCGACTTCATCAGCCTGTTCCCGGGCTCGCAGGAAGTCGCGCCGTTCGCGGGCGCCTCGCGGAACCTGTGCGACCGCAAGGAAGTGACGGTGTCCAACCAGATGACGGCGCTGGCGAAGTTCTGGATCTTCAGTTCGACGCATGTCGCCGCGCACTACACCGGCTTCATGCTGGATGACTTCTCTTCGGAGTTCGATCCGTATTCGCCGCAATTCGGCGAAAAGTTCGCGGTGCCGAACGTGCCGATCTCGATGAAGGATTTTGCCGGCAACGAAGTCGCTCGCACCTATACGGACCAATGGGGCATCTTCAACGGCTTGAACTACTCGACCTGGCAGGTCAATCCGCCGAACCCGACTGGCTATGCACCGACGATGATGGTCGCCTGCATGAATGATCCTGATATGCCCGATCCGGCGCATCCCGGCCAGACGGTTCGCGATCCTCTGTTCAACCCGGCTTACAGCCAGTTCTGTTACGAGATTCCGTTCATGCCTGGACAGACCCAGTACATGGATACGCCAGTGGTGCCGGTCTCGGCCTTCGCGGATGGCTACAACCAGCCTGACTGCGCGTACCCGGATGCCACGCCGGCGATCTCCAGCGTAACGGGCGACCCGATCAGCGGCGGCTCCGGACCGTGGGTCAGCGCTCCGCTGCACACGCTGACCATCAACGCGCAGGGCAATGCGCAGGTGCCGAACCATGCCTACACGGGTCCGGCCGCGACCAACGCGCCGTTCAACCAGAAGTTCCTCACGCGGCACTATGGCTTCGGGGCACAAAAGGGAACGGGATCGGTGACGATCGGCGGCGTGAATGCAATCGTGCAGTCATGGAGCGATACGCAGATCAAGGTGCTGGTGCCGATCCTGCTGCCGACCCAGTCGAGCTGCACGATCCAGCAGCGCAATGTGCTGAACCCCACGTTCTGCGGTGAACTCGTCATCACGGCGGGCAACGGCAAGCGCTCGATCGACACGGTTACGGTTACGATCGGCGGCAAGACGCCCACCTATGTGAATGGCGAGAACGCCACCAGCAACGCGATTCAGACCGCGATCGACAAGGCGACCCCGGGCGACATGATCGTCGTCGGTCCGGGCGTCTATAACGAAATGCTGTTGATGTGGAAGCCGGTCCGCTTGCAAGGTGTCGGTGCGACGGCGGTGACCGTCAACGCGAACACGCACCCGTCGGGCAAGATGGACCCGTGGCGCAGGCAGGTTGGTTGTCTCTTCGGCGATGCATTGAACGGCGGCCTGATCTCGTCGAGCAATCCGTACGACCCGACCGGCACGTATTCCTGTCCGACCGCGATGCAGCGCAAGGTGGATGCCATACCGTTTGAACCCGCCTCGGGATGGGATTTCAATCTCAACGGCAACCTGGCTGAACTGCTGATCGAGCCGACGCTGATGGGCGCGTATGAAGGCGCGGCCATTACCGTGCTCGCCAAGGGCGTGAAGGACGTGACGGTGGGCGGCGTGACCCAACCCGACCCGAACTGCGTCGCGAACGGTATTTGCACGCCGCTCACGGGCCCGACCTTGCTTCAGCCGAACCCGCCGGATTGCACGAACAACCCGGGCAACTTCCTGTGCAATCCGTCGCGTATCGACGGCATGACCTTCACCAATAGTTCGCAGGGCGGTGGCGGGATATTCCTGCATGGCTGGAACCATTACACGGAGGTTTCGAACAATCGTGTCTTCGCCAACGCGGGGACGCTCACAGGCGGTATCACGGTCGGTCAGGTGGAAACCGCCGAAGCGACCATCGCCGCGGACGGCGTCACGCAGTTGCCGTTCCTGCTCAACCAGCATGTGAACATTCACCACAACTCGGTGACGTCGAATGCTTCGTACGGCGACGAAATCAACTCGAATACGCCTTCGTCAGCGGGCGGCGTGACCTTCTGCAACGGTGCCGACTACTATCACTTCAACTACAACTGGGTCTGCGGCAACATGAGTGCCGGCGACGGTGGTGGTGTCGCGCACTTCGGGTTCAGCTATAACGGCGACATCTCGCACAACTGGGTGTTGTTTAACCAGAGCAACAACCCGACGCTGCCCACCTACGGCGGCGGCATCATCGCCCAGGGCGTACCGCCTGACGGCACGTTCTGCGAGAACGCTGCGGTGGACACCGATTGCGCGCCTGAGCTTTCAGACGGCATTGGTCCGAAGCTTGTGATCGACGGCAATCTGATTGTCGGCAACACGGCGGAAAGCGGTAAGGGCGGTGGCCTGCGACTTCAGAACGTGAACGGTACCGACGTGCAGCGCAGCCCGAGTAACCCGAACGCGTGGTATTCGGTTCAGGTGACCAACAACATCATCGCGAACAACGTGGCAGGGTGGGCGGGAGGCGGTGTCTCGCTGCAGGATGCGGTGGCCGTGAACTTCGTCAACAACACGGTCGTCGCCAACGACTCGACGGCGTCCGCAGGCGTGCTGTTCAACACGCCCGCTGCCACCCAGGCCAACGTCGGGCCGCCAAACTGCACCACGGTGGGATCGGAAACGACGTGCTCGCCGATCACGACGTCGACTTTCGAGCCGGCGGGGCTGGAGACCGCGCGGCACACGCAGAATTTCATCGTCGCGTTCACCAATCCAGGTGTGGCGTGTCCGGCCGGGCTGCCCAACTGCACGACGTTCTCGAACCCGGTGCTGACCAACGATGTGTTCTGGCAGAACCGCACGTTCTATATCACCGTGGGAGGAAAGAATCCGAATATCGCGGGCCTGCAGAACGCGGTCACGTTGAACCCGTCGTTGAATCAGGCAGGGAAGACGACAGGCTTCTGCGATCCGAACGCAGTCTATTGGGACATTGGCGCGTTCGGCGACACCTCGGCCAGCAGTCGTCAAGCGGCTTTGACGATGCACCCGCAGTACTCGATTCTGACTGACGCCGGTGACTACCCAGGGGCGCACAACAGCAATCTGAACCCGGCGGTGGTGCACCAGTACTGCAACGGTTCGCGTGTGCCGCCGGAAGCCGGCGGAATCGGCATCACGGTGCCGCCGGGCATCGCCGATACGGTTCTGCCGAATCCGCTGTTCACCCTGATGCCGTCGGCGACGCCGGATGAAGGCAATCAGTGGATCAACATGTCGTACGGTCCGTTGTCGCTGTTCAACGAAGCGCTCACGTCGGGCATGACCGGCTACAACGTAGTACTGGGCAACTACTCGATCAATACCGGTTCGCCGGCAATCAATGCCGGCACGGCGACCGGTGCGCCGAATCACGACATCTTCGGCACGTCGCGGCCGCAGGGGCTCGGATACGACATCGGCGCAGTCGAGTTTGTGCAGCCGGGCCTGCTCGGCGGCGGCACCCCGATCGATCCGCTTGCGCTGGGCGGCTCGACGGACGGCCTGCTCAGTCTGCTCGGCCTCGTCCAGGCGCTGACGCCGAAGCCGGCCGTGACACCGCCGGCGGCGGCACCGCTGATCCCGGCGCAGACGCAGCCGCCGGTCGTAAAGTGAGAGGGGCGCGGCAATGAAACTTTGCTTCCCCATGATGAAGCCGGCGCTGCGGTTCGCGAGCAGCGTCTGTCTGGCCGCGGCACTCGTTCAAGGGGCCGCCGCCCAGCAGAGCCCACCGGGAGCGCCCACGCTCAGGCACTCGCCGTATTTGCCGGTGAACATGTCGCAGCATGCGAAGAACTACTACGGGATGATGAAGGGCATCGACAACCTGAGCGTGCGCAGCACGGCATCGGGCAATCTGATTCGCTTCAGCTATCGCGTGACGGATCCGGTGGCGGCCCATCTGCTCGGCGAGAAGACCGCCACCGCCTATCTGTACGGCGAAACGAGTCATGCGCTGCTCGAGATTCCGGTCATGGACAAGATTGGGCAGTTGCGCCAGACCGGTCCACTCGAAGCCGGGCAGGAATACTGGATGGTGTTTTCCAACAAGGGCGGTCCGATCAAGGCCGGCGAGCGCGTCGACGTATTCATCGGTTCGCTTCATGTCGACGGACTGATCGTCGAATGATCGCGGCACGGCGATTTGCAACACAATTGGGGGAGGTGAGTCATGTGTCGATTTCTTTTGAAGGCGATTTCGGCGGTCTCGGTGGCCGGTGTTCTGGCATCCGGCCCGGTTGCATTCGCGGCCTCGACCGCAGGGACGGCACAAGCCGCGGCGGCGAGTCACATGGGTGCGGCACAGATCGTCGAGCGGAACGTCGCGGCACGCGGTGGGCTTCAGGCGTGGCACGCGGTCAATACGATGACGATGTCGGGGCAGATCGAAGCCGGCGGCACGAAGAACACCAGGCTGCCTTTCACGATGACGATGAAGCGGCCGAACAAGAGCCGTTTCGAGATCCGCTTCAAGGAGCAGACGGCGTTTCAGGTCTACGACGGCGCGCAGGGCTGGAAGGTCAGGCCTTTCCTCGGACGCAACGAAGTCGAACCGTATACGCCTGCAGAGGCTAAATCGGCAGCGGCATCGGCCGATCTGGAAGGGCCGCTGATCGACTATGCGAGCAAGGGCTCGCGGGTCGAAGCGCTCGGCATGGAATCTGTCGAAGGACATCGCGCGTACGTCCTGAAGCTGACGGAAAAAGACAATACGTCGCGCCGCATCTGGATCGACGCAAGCAGTTTTCTCGAACTGAAGATCGACGGCGAACCACGCAAGCTCGACGGGCGGATGCACAACGTCGCCATCTTCTACCGCGATTACAGGAAAGAAAATGGGCTCGTCATTCCGCACACGCTGGAAACCGCGGTCAGCGGTGTCAAGCCGACGCACAAGCTGACGATCGAGCACGTCACGGTGAATCCGCCGGCGGACGACACGCTGTTCGCGAAACCGCAACTGGCCATGGCCAAAGTGCCGGGCCAACAGCCCCAAGCGGCTAGCCACTAGCCAACATCCGTGCGAGGTCCACTGCCATGACACGAATCGCACTGTGGGTGCTCATCGGCTGCCTGACGGCGGCGGTGTACGCGAGCGAGCAGATACCGGAGCACGATCTGAGCGCGGATCAGATTGTCGAGAAGAACGTCGCCGCGAGGGGCGGGCTCGACGCATGGAGGAAGATCCAGACGATGGTCTGGGTCGGGCACGTGGACAGCGCGAACACACCCGCGGAGGAATTGCCGTTTGCCCTCGCGCTGAAACGTCCGAACATGACACGCTTCGAGATCACCGTGCTCAACCGGCGGGCTGTCAGAATGTTCAACGGCAAACAGGGCTGGAAGGTGAGTCCGAGCGCCACGGGCAGTGGTGAAGCGCGGCCGTACACCATGGACGAACTGAGGTCGGCGCACGACGAGCAGGTCATCGACGGCTTGCTGATCGACCATCAGGCGAAGGGTGTCGATGTCGCGCTTGAAGGTATCGAAAAGGTCGACGGACACGAGGCGTATCGCCTCGGCGTGAAGTTGCCTTCCGGTGTGACCCGTCATGTGTGGGTCGACGCACAGAGCTTTCTTGACGTGAAGTACGACCGCGTAGCGCGGGGCCCTCACGGGCCGATCACAGTGGAAGTGAAGTACAGCGACTACAAGGACGTCGAGGGTTTGCAGATACCGTTCACGATTGAAAGCGGTGTAGCGGCGGCCGGCAAGAGCGACAAGCTGACGATCGACAAAGTGTCGCTCAATCCGCCGCTTGACGATGGGATGTTCACGAGGCCAGCTTCGCAAGGCTGGCACAGTTCGGTCTCGATCAACGCCGAGCCGTCACCGTCGACGCCGCCCGCCCTGAGCCGCCCGAGCCCCTAGCCATGGACCGCGCCCGGGCCAGCCGACGTGCCATCGCACGAGCACGATCGCTCGCGGCGCTCGTGCTTGTTCAATGTGCCTTGCTCGCCGCGTCGATGGTGCCGGTGGGCAAGACGAACGCTGCCCCGTCAACGCCGCCGGTTACGCCAGCGAACGCGGGGGAAGCGATCTTCCAGAAAGGCGTGCTGGGTTCGGGTGAGCAGCTCGAGGCGATGCACGATGGTGGCGTGAACCTGCGAGGCGCCGCCGCGGCCTGCATGAATTGCCATCGGCGCAGCGGCCTCGGATCCCGGGAGGGGAACAACAACATTCCGCCGATCACCGACCGGTATCTGGTCCATCCTCGCGCGGACAGTCCCGACGATCTTGACATCCCCTATATCCCCGGCATGCGAACCAATCGCGAGCCCTACACCGATGCGACGATTGCAAGAGCAATACGCGATGGGCTTGACTCGGAAGGCAAGCCGCTCAGCAATCTGATGCCGCAGTACGCACTGAACGACACCGACATGGCAGCGCTGATCGGCTATCTGAAGCGTCTCGATCGACGTGCGTCCACGGGTGTCACGGACACGGTGCTGCACTTCGCGACGATCATCACACCGGATGCGGACCCCGTGAAGCGACGCGGCATGCTCGATGTGCTCAAACAGTACTTCGATGACAAGAACGTGTTTCCTCTCGGCGCGACGCCGCCGCTGCGCTCGTCGCGCAAGATGATGTTCATGGTCAATCGTCGCTGGGAGTTGCATGTATGGGAGCTGAGCGGACCGCCGTCGACGTGGCATGAACAGTTGAAGCGCTATCTGGCGGAGCAGCCGGTGTTTGCTGTGTTGTCGGGACTCGGCGGCAAGAACTGGGCGCCGATCCACGACTTCTGCGAGCAGGAGGCCGTGCCGTGCCTTTTTCCCAACGTGGAAGTGCCGGTCGAAACCGACCAGGATTTCTATTCCGTGTATTTCTCGAAAGGGGTTCTGCTCGAGGCGGCGCTGCTTGCCAGACGGATTCTCGACGAAGGCAGTGGCAAGCTCACGCAAGCGAAGCCAAAGGTCTGGCAGGTCTATCGCACGGGCGACAGCGGCGAGCGGGGTGCAGAGGCGCTTGCCGCCGCATTGAAGGGCCATGGCATCGCGGTGTCGAGCCGCGCCCTTGCGCCGGGCGACAGCGTCGCGCATTCCCTGCGCGGAATTTCGCGTGGGGATGTGCTGGTGCTATGGCTGCGTCCGCCCGACGTCGAGGCGCTTGGGCATTTGCCACCGCCGTCGGACACGGTGTTCATGTCGGGACTGTTGGGCGGGCTCGATAGCACACCGTTGTCGGCGAGCTGGCGCGGCGTCACGCGCCTCGCGTATCCATTCGACTTGCCCGACGGACGGCGTGTCCGTGTCGACTATGCGTTCGGCTGGTTCTCGATTCGCAAAATCCCGATGGTCGCGCCGCAGGTCCAGGCGGACACCTATCTCGCGTGCGGTTTGCTGGCGGAGACGCTTAGCCATATGGTCGATGCGTTCGAGAGGGATTACCTGATCGAGCGCATCCAGGACATGCTTGAACGCCGCATCCTGACTGGCTACTACCCGCGCCTGACGCTGGCGCCGGGGCAGCGCTTCGCGTCCAAAGGCGGTTACATCGTCCGCTTTGCCGGGCCGGATCGAGTCCGGCTTGTTGCCGACGGGGGCTGGATGGTGCCGTGACGATGTCGTGAGACGAGGCGTGGACCGGCGCGCGAGAACTCACGAGACGCTATTGCCTGCGCGGCCGGGCGTCTCCCCTACCGCAAGAATAGGACGTTGACCCATGTCGTTTCCCGTCTCCCGTTTGCACAATGAAAACGTGGCGAAAGGAACAATTGCCTCATCGGAATGGGTCGCTGTAGTCGCAAGATTCTCTGCTCATTTCGCTCGTTGTCGTCAGGCGCAACACAGGAATGCAGTCTTTGATTTTAGCCGCCGTTGGTAGAGGTGTAAAACACGGCGCAGGGAGAGATAGCCATGGCAAAGACTATTATCAGTATTCCTGTATTTAATGGGCTGATTCGCTGTGGTTTGCTGGCTGCCTTCGTGGCGCTTTGTCTGTTCCAGGCTATGCCCGCACACGCTCTGCCTATATTCGCACGCCAAACGGGGCAAAGCTGCGTGGCATGCCACGCCGGCGGTCAGTTTCCCGAACTCACGCCGTATGGGCGCATGTTCAAGCTGAACGGATATACGCTCGGCGAACGCACCATCCCGCTCGCTGTGATGGGAACAGTCGATGCGACCAAAACCCGGCACAACAACGACGCCAACGGGAATCCCATTTCGCCCAAGGATGGAAATCTGACGTGGGATGCGGCCAGCATTTTCCTCGCCGGGAAGATCACGGATAAGATCGGCGCGTTCGCTCAATATACCTACACGAACTACGATCACCAGAATGGCGACGGCAGGTGGATCGGTAAATGGGCATCGGACAATACCGATGTCCGTTACGTGGAACGGATCATTGGCGAAGCGAGCGACTTCATACTGGGCGTAACGTTGCACAACAATCCGACTGTGCAGGACGTCTTTAACACCGCGCCTGCATGGAGCTACCCCTACCTCTCTTCGTCGACGAGCGCGGTCGGGTCTCCGCAGTTTACGCCTCTCATCGAGGGGGCATTGGCGCAGCAGGTCGTCGGCATTGGCGGCTACCTGTACTGGAACAAGTTGATCTACGCGGAAGTGACTGCGTACAGCACCGCCGACGGTATCTGGTCGTTTTTGAGCCATGGCAGCAAGGCCGGAGACCTGGCCCACCCGCAGACTTATCTGAAAGGCTACAACCCGTATTGGCGCCTTGCGCTGACTCGCGAATGGGGCCCGCATAACATCATGCTGGGGACGTTCGGGTTGCTTGCCGACGTCTATCCCAACGATCCAAACGCTTTCCCGATATTCACACAGGGCGTAACCCGCTATCGCGATATTGGCATGGATGCGCAGTATCAATACCTGCTTGATCCGCATACGATTACCGCGCAGGCCCGCTACACTCATGAAAATATAAGTGATCCGAATAATTTCGTTTTAGGCGACAGCCAATCAGCAAATCTCAAGTCGATGCTGCTGAAAATGTCGTACATCTATCAGGCCAAGTATGGCGTGAGCCTTGCTTTCTTCAATGTGACAGGCAGCACCGATAGTGTGGCTTACGCCAGCAGCGCGAACTTTTCTCCTGCCACGCAGGGATGGATACCCGAGATATTCTGGATTCCGGTGCAGAACATTCGAGTCGGCCTGCAGTACACGCATTTCACCAAATACCTCGGGTCCCGATCCAACTACGACGGCAGCGGGCGAAACGCATCGGACAATGACACGCTGTTCGTCTATTTATGGGCCGCGTATTGGTGACATTGGGTGGTAAGGAGGTTCGTGACATGAAAAAGATGGCGCAAATCATCTCCCTTGGGATGTTGCTCGCAGGGTCGGGCTGTCACGACCTGGATCGGTCAAGGGCTGTCGATAGTCCGGCTGTCGCCGGAAAGACGATTGCCCTGCAGGTCTGCTCGAACTGTCACGGCGTGAACGGCGTTTCGGTATCGCCGGTCTTTCCCAAGCTGGCGGGGCAGCGAAAGGAATACCTTGTCGATCAATTGACGGACTTCAAGGTCCATGCCCGATCGGACCCGAACGCCCAGCGGTTTATGTGGGGCTTTACGCACCTGAGCGAGGCGCAAATCGAAGAACTCGCAGCGTATTTTTCCAATCAGAAGCCGGTTCTGGGTGAGCCCGGCGATCAATCGCTCATCGGCGAAGGGAAAGCGATTTATGCGTCCGGGTTGCCGGACAAGGGCGTCGCGGCGTGCGTTTCGTGTCACGGCCAGCATGGCGAGGGAATGAATCAGTTTCCGCGGCTCGCCGGTCAACACGCAGACTACATCATCAAGCAGCTATTGATTTTCCAAAGCCACGTCGATCAGAGACCTCGCGGCGAGGTCATGAAGGCGGTATGCGGCAATATGTCGGAGCAGGATATGCGCGCCGTAGCGGCCTTCGTGGAAGCGTTTCCGCCAGAGACGGAGGCGGCGGCCAGCCCGCCGGCCGATCAATGAGCAAGCAGCCTTACGTGTCGCTGCGCCCCTGGGCGTGGCGATTCAGAGTCCAGGCCGTCCGGCTGGCCTGTGCAACGCGGATGCACCGTTGCACGGCAGCGGCACCTGCAAGAACGCCCGCGTCATTGTTGAGATCGCCTCGGATGGCGGCATCAGCGGCGATGTGGCGAACAGTTTGCGCTCCGTCTCCCCCCGGCGGGCGCTTTTTTTTCAACCTGCAGTGGAAACTTACGGAGCGAATCGGGAAGCGGGCGCTCATGTCGACAAGGGTTCTCCCGATCACGGGCAGTAGCGCATGTGTGGGACGGGGAGCCAGCACTAAAAAACCGCGCGCCGGAACGCAGGCGTCGAATGATGCGATGATCAGTGCGAGCCTGGAAGTCAGTCAATCGCATACGGATGGCAATCTGTCGACGCGATCCGCGCAACGGAGAGAGCCATGAACCCGACACAATCGTCTCTTGATGCCGGTGCACCGGACCCAGCGCCTGTGTTTCAGTGGGATGTCTCAGCGACTGCGGGTCAAACGTTGGTTCTGCTCGACGAGCGTCCCTTCCTGAAACGGCTCGGCGTCGTCGACTGGCTGTTCGCCGTCGTGATGGTCGCGGGCGCGGGGTTTGCACTGTCGCGCTATCACCCGTTCATGAATTACTACGACAAGCTGGTGCTGTGCCTGGCGGTGCCGGTGTTCGTGGTACTCGGCTGGCGCTGGAAGCCGGTGCGTCCGCTGATGGTGGGCATCGCCGCGCTGTCGCTGCTGGCGATCCAGATCTATCACGGCGATCTGACGCGCGCGGATAACGCGTTCTTCCTCAAGTATTTCCTGTCGAGCCAGTCCGCGATTCTGTGGATGAGCGCGCTCTTCGTCTTCGCCACCGTCTTCTACTGGATCGGTCTGCTGTCGCGCTCACCGACCGGCGCGGCGATCGGTTCGAAAATGACGTGGGCTGCGGTCGTGATGGGTTTCGTCGGTCTCATGGTGCGCTGGTACGAGTCGTACCTGATCGGCGCGGACGTCGGCCATATCCCAATCTCGAACCTGTACGAAGTGTTCGTGCTGTTCAGCCTGATCACCGCGCTGTTCTATCTGTACTACGAGCAGCACTACAACACGCGTGCGCTCGGCGCATTCGTGCTGCTGGTGATCAGCGCGGCGGTCGGCTTCCTGATGTGGTACTCGGTCGCGCGTGACGCCCAGCAGATCCAGCCGCTCGTGCCGGCGCTGCAGAGCTGGTGGATGAAGATCCACGTGCCGGCTAACTTTATCGGCTATGGCAGCTTCGCGCTGTCGGCCATGGTCGGCGTCGCGTATCTGGCGAAAGAGCGCGGTGTGCTGGCAGACCGCCTGCCGCCGCTCGATGTGCTCGACGACCTGATGTACAAGTCGATCGCCGTTGGCTTCGCCTTCTTCACGATCGCGACGATTCTCGGGGCGTTGTGGGCCGCTGAAGCGTGGGGCGGTTACTGGAGCTGGGACCCGAAGGAAACGTGGGCGCTGATCGTGTGGCTGAACTACGCGGCCTGGCTGCATATGCGTCTGATGAAGGGCCTGCGCGGCGCGGTGGCGGCATGGTGGGCGCTGACCGGCCTGCTGGTGACGACCTTCGCGTTCCTCGGCGTCAACATGTTCCTGTCGGGGCTGCATAGCTACGGCAAGCTGTAAAGAAATGGCGGAGCGCCCGCACCCTTCGCCCGAAGCTCCAGCTTGGCGGCGCATGGTTCGACGGGTGACACAGACTGCGGGTCTCTACCCATTCCTTTCGGCGAGCATTCCTACTTTTTCTCGTTGCCACTCCACGCAAGAATGTAGTCACGGGTCCGGGTGGACCCGATCTACGGTCAGAGAGGCCGCCATGAGACGCATATACTTTTTGCTGCCGAGCACGCAATGTGCACGGATGATTGTTGACGAGCTTCTATTGAAGCGGGTCGACTGGCGGCATATCCACGTGATTGCCAACCATAGTGTACGGCTCGACGATTTGCCGGAGGCCTCGCTTGTACAGAGCAGCGACTTGCTCCACGCACTGACGCGAGGTACGGCGGCGGGTTGCGCGACCGGCATGTTGACGGGCCTGGTTGCATTGGCTTATCCGCCTGCGGGCCTGACCATCGCGGGCGGCGTTGTCGTTGCGCTCACGCTCGCGGGCGCCGGGTTTGGCGCATGGACGGCGACGATGATCGGTGTCGATGTACCGAATACGCGGCTAAAATGTTTCGAAGCGGCGATCGAGAGGGGTGAACTGCTGATGATGATCGACGTCCCAAAGGATCGCGTCGCGGAAATTGAAAAGACGATCAAGCTTCACCACGCGGAGGCCGAGATCCGGGGAACGGAGCCGACCATTCCCGCATTTCCGTAATCCGTTTGCGGACTGATCAGCAGTGCGACAAAGCCGGCGGCCGGTCATGCCAGGATGTTATTTATACCGGCGCCGGCTAGCCGCGGGTGCATGCAACCTTAACCCGCTCCGAGCATGCGTCGATAGCGCTCCAGAACCCGTGGCACGTAAAGACGCGTTTCCCGCACAGAGGGCACTCGATAGCCGGCCCGAATCACGGCATTTTCCCCAGCGTTGTACGCTGCCACGGTGAGTTCGACATCGTCCTTGAAGAGATCGAGAAGGAAGCGCAGATAGCGTGCTCCGGTCAGCACGTTGTCTCGCGGATTGAGCATGTCTCCACCGGCAAAGCGCCGTGCCGTCTCCGGCATGACCTGCATCAGGCCTAGCGCACCTTTGTCTGAAACCGCTTTCGGGTTGTATCGGGATTCGACGTCGATCACTGCGCGCAAGAGTTCGGGCTGAACGCGAAAGGTGCGGCTTGCTTCGTCGATCACATCCGCGAACCGCGACGCGTCGATGCTCTCGGACGATGAGGGTTGCGCACGCTTCGCATCGCGTTCGGAAGGCGGATCGCCGGCAACGATGACGACCAACCCTGCTTTGCCAGGTACGTTGGTCAGAACGATCGCACCGTTACTCGCCACCGCTCCAAAAATCTCTGCGCGTGCCACATCCGGTGATGCCATGCCAAGCACCGCGCATGCGATGAGGATCGCGTTTTCCGGTCTGGATGAAGGGCTATGGCGCATGGTCGTGTTCTCCCGCATCTCAATTGTGGTGTGGAGAACTGCGCATCTGCAATGGGGCACCTCCCTACACTTTGAGACGCCGGACGGACGCATCGGAGGGCTGTACAAAACCGTTACATTCGTCACGCGTCGTAACCGTCGGTAATCGGATGCGTCATGATTCGACGCATCCGTCGAGGGAAAATATTTCCGATGTTGACTGTTAATTGGCGAGTCCTGTCACGCTTACCGATTCGACGCGCAATGTCTACTCTATCGGTATTGCTACTAATCTCCAGTCTCGGGAAAATCAGTTCAGATTTGAAACATACACGTAGCTATCTTCAGCCATTTCAAACGTCGTATGAATTTCGCAGGCTGATCAATGCTGGCTTGCAGAGGTATGGCGCGAACCTTGCAACGGGGGGAGGGCGTGCGGCGTTGCTGCCTGGCAAGTGAAATATAAAGTTAGTAATTCGAAAGGATGGGCTGCAAGGAAAAGACGAGGCATGCGGTGGGCGCAGTTTGACGGCTGCACTGCAGTGTCGCGACCGGTTCATGGTTGCCAGGGGTAAACACATGAATACCAACTGCCGTGTAGTGATCGCGGAAGACCACGATCTGCTACGAAACGGGCTGCGCTCGATGCTTTCGGCGCAGGGGGGCTATGACGTCATCGGCGAAGCGAAGGACGGCAAGGAAGCCTGTCAAATGGCGATGACGCTGAATCCCGATCTGATGCTGATGGACCTGTCGATGCGAGGCATGAACGGAATCGATGCCAGCGCGGCGATCAAACGCCGATCGCCGAACATACGAATCGTGGTGCTCACGGTTCACCAGAGCGAAGAGTATGTACGTGAGGCGCTGCGAGCCGGTGTCGAAGGCTACGTGCTGAAAGATGTCTCGTTCGATGAACTCCTGGTCGCGATGCGTATGGTTATGCAGGGGAAGAAGCATCTGAGCGCCGACGTGTATGGGTACATGGTCGACTCGTTCGTCACAGGCCGCGAAGCGCCCGCGCCAAAGAAGGCGTGGGACATTCTGACTGCGCGGGAGCGCAGCGTTCTGAAACTGATCGCGGAAGGGCGCACCAACCGGCAGGTAGGGCAGTACTTGAACCTCAGCCCGAAGACGATTGAGAAGTATCGGGCCAGCATGATGCACAAACTCAATATCGCCAATCTGACGGAACTGGTCCTGGTCGCTATCAGCATGGGCCTGTTGACTTCTCTGGCCGAGAAGTGTTCCGAGCCGAACGTTGACGACACGCCTGTCCGATTGTCGACCGACCTGGATCGACCGTCGGAATCGCCTGAAGACACGGGGTTGCCCAGGTACGGGCTGGGAGCAGGGCGCTGAGCGCGAACGGAAATTGCACTAGGCGTTCCATGCCGCCGAGACCAGCGTTCCGCTCGTACCGAACGACTGGATTGAAAACGTGCCGCCGTGCGACTCGACCCGGTGTTGCATGCCGATGAGGCCAAGCCCGGTTGTACAGGCGTCTTCTGTCGACAGAGGACGGTTTTCGTAGCCGATGCCGTTGTCCTGAATCGTCATCAGGAGGCCGCCGGCAATACGCCGGAACCCGAGCGTGACTTCCGTGGCAGCTGCATGCTTGACGGTGTTGTTCAGCGCTTCCTGAGCGAGCCTGAATATGTCTGCCTTCAGATGCTCCGGCACGTCCTCATCGTCGACGTCGCAGTTGAACATAACTGAGACATTTTCGGCGCTGCGCTCGATGCGTCGGCATAGCGAACTTAACGCGGCAGGCAGGCCGAGCTGCTCGAGCATCAGCGGGCGCAGTTCGCCGCATATCTGCCTCACATCGCCGATCGTCTCGCGGATTCTGAGCACCGTTGCATCCAGCAACTGGGCTGCGTCGTCAACCTGCCCGCGGCGTATCCGCATCAACGCGTCCTCTGCCATCAGCTTGACGAGCGTCAATGCTTGCCCGAGGCCGTCATGCAGTTCCGCGGCAAGGCGTTGACGTTCTTTCTGTTGACCCATAGTCAGGTACGTCAGACGGTCCCGCGCGCTCGCATCGAGCAAACGTGTGGCATCCGCAAGTTCGGGCACGGAAATCAACGGCTCCTCGAAGAGCGTCAGCAACGCACTGCGCCCGGTCTCGCCGCTGGAGACCGTCTGCTGGTGCAGCATGAGCCGCGTCGGGTGGCCAGTGCGGTCGCTGATTACCGTAGGAAAGGAGTGAAATTCGCGATGCGCGCTCACGGACAATTCGCGCGCGAGCGCTGCGCAACAGTCGTCCGGCGCCATCTCGACGAGTTGCTTGCCGACCAGCTCGGCGTTCGAGTAGCCCAACAGGGCCGCCGCAGTACGGTTCGCTGACAGGAATGTTCCATCCGGCGTGAGAACGGCGAGTGCCGCGCCGCGCGCATCGGTGACGCTGCCGGTGCCGGGTTCGTGAGGCCGCGCCGCAATACAAAGCTTGCGCATAGCCTCGATCAGGTCGGCCAGCTTCACCTGCGATCCCGTGGGCTCGTTTGCATCCATTGGAGCTCCCGATGCGTTTTCTTAAGGAAACCTTAAGCTTATGACTGATTGTAGGCCTTGAGTAATGCTCGCTGCAACCGGACAAGTACTGAGTCGCGATGCGGGGACTCCCCGTTTGAACGCGGCGGGTTTTCCCGCAGGCGGACATGCCCTACCGCGCTTTGGGGGCTCTCATCCAATGACGCTCGCACGCAAATTCATGAGACTGAACATGCACGGTGGCGCGCCTTTGATACGGTCACGCAGCTATCGACGCCGTACTCTGGATATCGATCGCCGAGGAATGCAGGTTGAGTCCGGGCCCGTTTTCGTCGTAGTGCCGGAACGCTCCCTCAGTGTAGTCGCGAAGCGGGCGGGCAGTCGACGTGACCGGCGCCTCGCGCGGCTGAACCTTGCATGCTACTTCTGGAGATAGCGATGAGAGCGACCCACGTAATGATGATCGGCGCAGTCCTGCTAGCCGGCACCGGACTGGCAGGTCCAGCGGCATGGTGCGCGTCTGCCGCAGACGCTGCCGACGGCGCCGACGCGCATATGCACCATCACATGATGTCGGGGACGATGCGCTCCATTGTCGACTACACGCTGCCGCCGGTGAAACTAATCAGGGACGACGGCCAGACGGTCTCGTTGATTGATGAATTGAATGACGGCCGGCCGGTGATCCTGACTTTCATCTACACCACGTGCACTACGATTTGCCCGATGGTCAGCCAGACGCTCGAGAAGTTGCAAAGCGAGTTGGGCAGCGACCGGGACAAGGTGCACATCGTGTCGATCTCGATCGATCCTGAGCAGGACACGCCGGCACGTCTTAGAACATATGGAGCACGATTCGACGCTGGGCCGGAGTGGCAGCACTACACCGGCACCGTCGAGGCCAGCATTGCGACGCAGCGCGCCTTCAACGTTTATCGGGGCGACAAGATGAATCACACGCCGGTTGCATTCGTGCGGGCGGCGCCCGGAAAGCCGTGGCTGCGTATTGACGGCTTCGCGACGCCGGCGGAACTGCTGAGCGCCTACCACGACGCTGTCGCGTCCAACTAGCGGCGCACGGTGCAGCCAGGAGCGACGAAATTGGCAAACCAGCATCGTGTGCTGATTGCGGAGGATCAGCATCTCCTGCGCAGCGGTCTCTGCCGCATGGTGTCCGAACTATGCGACTACAGCATCGTCGGCGAGGCGAGCGACGGCCTTGAGGCATACCGTATTGCGGTTGCGACCTTGCCCGATCTGATCCTGATGGACCTGTCGATGCCGGGCGGCAGCGGTTTCGAGGCGATCGCCGCAATCAAGCGCCGCGCGCCGCAGATCCGCATCATTGTCCTCACCGTTCACCGCAGCGAAGAACATGTGCGGGAGTCGTTCGCCGCGGGTGCCGACGGATATGTGATCAAGGACGCGTCATTCGAAGACCTGGTCGGCGAGATGCGGCTTGTCATGCGAGGCAAGTGCAACACGAGTCTCGACGTTCGCGGTCGCTATGCCGGTTCGTTGGATCTCACTTCAGGTAGTCCGCAAAAAACGCACCTATGGGATACGCTGACCGGCCGTGAGCGGTCGGTGCTGCGACTCGTTGTCGAGGGACACACCAATCGGCAGGTCGGCGAGCACCTGAAGCTCAGCCCGAAAACGATCGAAAAGCATCGCGCGAGTCTGATGCGCAAGCTGGGCATTACGAACGTGACAGGTCTGGTGCGCATCGCAATCGACATGGGCGTGCTGAAGCTACCCAGTGAAGAGCACTTGCATCACGACTCCGTATAAGCGTGGCGCAACTGGAGGGTCTTTACCCATGTCTTTGGACGGCTCTCCCTACTTCTTGCCCGTATCGACCTGAACAAGAATGCACTCAACGGCTTCGGCAATGCCGAAGCGGTGGGTCGTTACAGGGGGAGCCGTGTACAACGAATTGTCCTCTATCAAGCCCGGCATGCCCGGGCGTCCGTGGCAGTGCGTTCGCCCTGAAAGGGGCGCGCGACGCAGTCGCGGTTTCACGCTGCTCGAGTTGCTGGTGGTGATGGTCATCATCGGCTTGCTGGCGGGTCTCGTTGCTCCTCGATATTTCGAACAGGTCGGCAAGTCGAATACGAAGATCGCGCGCGCGCAGATCGTCTCGCTGGGGCAGGCGCTCGATCAATACCGGCTGGATGTCGGTTCCTATCCCTCGACCGAAGAAGGGCTGCAGGCGCTCGTCGCCAAACCGCAGGATGCGGCGCATTGGAGCGGGCCGTATCTGGCGAAGGCGGTGCCGGTGGATCCGTGGGATCGGCCGTACCAGTATCGGTCGCCGGGCGAGCACGGCGACTACGATCTGTTTTCGCTCGGCAAGGATGGACGAGGCGGTGGCGTCGGTGAGAACACGACCGTCTCTTCGTGGTAACGGTGCGCCGTGCGGTTGCCGCGACGGCTGGCAGGTAGTGGGTTGTTTGCAAGGAGAACCGACGTGAAGTACGTGCTGCGTGTCTTCGATACCAGTGGTGCGGTCCAGACGCTTCGCATCGATAGCGATTCTTCGTCGACCGCGGCGTCGCTTGCCCGTGCCCGCGGCCTGCGCGTCGTATCGGTTCGTGCCGATGCGGGCCGACGGCGCGAGAGGAAAAGCTGGGCGGCGCTGCCCGGCGGCAGGTTCAACGTCGAACTGTTCGCGCGCGAACTCGCGGCATTACTTGATGCAGGCGTCGGCGTCGTCGACGCATTGCGTACGCTCGGCGGCAACGAGCGCCGCGAGGCATCGGCGCAGGTTTATCGCGAGCTGTTGCGGCTACTGGAAGAGGGGCAGTCGCTCTCCGCGGCGCTCGAACACGCGAACCATATTTTTCCGCCCGTGCTTGTCGCCTGCGTGAAAGCCAGCGAGCAAACCGGCGGCCTCGCGGATAGCTTGACCCGCTATTCGCGCAATAGCGCGATGCTGCACGAACTGCGTGGACGGGTGGTGTCGGCGGCGATCTACCCATCCGTTCTGCTGCTGGTGGGTGCGGCGGTCGTGCTGTTCCTGCTGGGTTTCGTCGTGCCGAGGTTCGCGACCTTGCTTGAGCACAGTGGGCGTGAGCTCCCGTTGCTCTCGCGCCTGTTGATCGCATGGGGCAGCATGGTCCACGCCCACGGGGCGGAGTTGAGCGCTAGCCTCGCTGTGCTGGCGGTGGCGGCTGGTTTTGCGCTGCGCAGGCCGGCGGTCCGGAGCTGGATCGCTGATCGCATGTTTGCCCTGCCGGGCATTGGGCAACACTTCCGCATTTTTCGCCAGTCGCAGTTTTATCGCACGACCGCCATGCTGGTCGATGGCGGTATTCCCGCCGTTCGCGCGTTCGATCTTGCGCATGGGCTGGTCGGCCGCGCAGACCAGGCCGCACTCGCGAGCGCCCTGCAGCAGGTGCGCAACGGCACGAAGATTTCCGATGCGTTTCAGAAGGGCGGACTTGCCAACCCGATTTCCTATCGGCTCCTGACGGTGGCGGAAAAGACCGGCGGTCTCGGGCCTGTTCTGGACAGGATCGCCGCGTTTCAGGAGGCGCAGGTGTCTCGCACGATCGATCTGATCTCGCGTTTGATCGAACCCGCGATGATGATTTTTATCGGCGTGGTTATCGGTGGAATTGTCGTGCTGATGTACATGCCGATTTTCGAAATCGCATCGAGCATTCAATAGATCTTCCTGGAGAATGGACGTGGATACCGGCAGCACGACTCTGGCAAACCCCAATGTCGAAACGCGGATTGAACCGCGTGTCGAGTTGCGCGACGCACTGCGAACGCTCGGCGAGCGGCATGGGTCCGGTATTCGCGCGCTGGAGGAATTGATGACGCAGACGGCTCTGAGCGCGGACGAGATGCGTGCCCAGTTGGCCGTGCAATTTCGCATGAAGCCGATCAGCATGCGCGAGTTGAACCAGTACGAGCCCGATTTCGACGTGATGTCGTTTGTCGAAGCGACGACCCGCCTGTGCGTGTGTTTTCGCGAGCCAGATGGAACAAGCGGCACAAACGGTACAGGCGGCACAAACGGTACAAGCAGTGGCAATAGTCTGCTGTTCGTCATCGCCGATCCGCTCGACGCGCGCACGCGAGGCTGCGTCGAACATCGCATGCGCTCGCGGCCGACCGTACCGTACAGCTGGGCGCTCGCGAGCGCAGGGGACATCTGCGCGTACCTGGCCGTGCGCGAAAAAGACGTGCGGGCGATGGACTCGCTCGCGTTCGACGACCCGATCCAGACTGCGGTCGATCCGTCTTCGCTTGCGTTGACGCTGCAGGGTATCAGCAGTGACGACAGCCCGGTGGTGAGACTGCTCAACTCGACGATCTATGACGCGCTGAAGATGATGGCAAGCGACATCCACCTCGAATGCCGCGCCAACGGATTGATGATCAAGTGCCGCGTGGACGGTGTGCTGACGGTGGTTGGCCGGGTCGAAGGCCGCGATGTCGCAGACCAGGTCTTGTCCCGCGTGAAAGTGATTTCAGAACTCGATATTTCCGAGCGCCGCGTTCCGCAGGACGGACGTTTCAAAGCGCAGTACGCGGGACGTGATATCGATTTCCGCGTGTCGATCATGCCGAACCAGTTCGGCGAGGACGCGGTGCTGCGGATTCTTGACCGCTATCAGCTTTCGCAGGCCTCCGGCGGTTTGACGCTCGAGGCGCTGGGTTTTCAGCAGGCTGATACACGCTTCATGCGCTCTGTCGCTTCGATGCCGTATGGAATGCTGCTCGTGACTGGGCCGACCGGCAGCGGCAAGACGACGACGCTCTACGCGATTCTGACGGAGATCAATAACGGTCTCGAGAAGATCGTGACGATCGAAGACCCGGTCGAATATCAGCTGGGCGACATCCTGCAGATTCCGGTCAACGAAGCGAAGGGGCTGACGTTCGCGCGCGGACTGCGGTCGATTTTGCGGCACGACCCGGACAAGATCATGGTCGGCGAAATCCGTGATCCGGAGACCGCGCAAATCGCCGTGCAGGCAGCGCTGACCGGTCACCAGGTGTTCACCACCGTGCACGCGAACAACGTGTTCGACGTGATCGGCCGCTTCACGAACATGGAGGTCGATCCGTACAGCTTCGTATCCGCGCTCAACGGCGTCGTTGCCCAGCGTCTCTTGCGGCAGTGCTGTCCGGATTGCACGACCGATGAAGCGGTCGACGCGGACACGCTGGTCCGTTCGGGCATCGATCCGGATACCGCCGGCAGCTACCTGTTTCATCGCGGTACGGGCTGCGCGGCGTGCCGCGGCAGCGGGTACCGCGGACGCCGCGCAATCGCGGAAGCTTTGCGCATGAACGACGAGTTGCGGCAACTGCTGTCGGAACGCGCACCGCTTGGGGCAATCAAGGCGGCAGCGATGCGCTACGGCATGCAGTCGCTGCGTACCGCAGCAATCGAGCTCGTGAAGCGCGGCGAAACGACTCTCGAGGAGATTAACCGTGTCACCATGGTTGAATAGTCCGGTTGCAATTGGAGTCGGCACACGTGAGATTGTCGTCGGTGCGCGCGTGCCTTGGCCGTTGCGCCTGCGCAAATCGGCATCTGTCGCCGAGCCAGCCAGCGTTGCGATTCCCGAAGAGCAGTGCTGCACTGAACCGGGTGCACTCGATACGCTGCGCAGAGCGCTTGCCGACACACACATCGTGACGTCCGCCGCCGATGCCGCGACAGTGCCGCAGGCGTTTCTGCCGAAGCGAAACGCACACGTGGTGCTGGATGATTTCTGGGGCAATCACGCGATCTTGCGTGGCGATTTCCGGGCGCTGCGCGCGCGCGAACTCGAAGAGATTGCGTTAGCGCATTTCACCGATACCTATGGGATCGACGGCGCGTCGCTGGTGGTGCGTTTCAGCGTGCAGCGCGGCGGCCGGGCTCTGTTTGCCAGCGCGGTGTCGCGCGAACTGCTTGACGGTATCCACGACGTAAGCGCGGCCGAACATGTCGGGATTAGCCGCTTGTCGCTATGCCTTCCGGAGATGCTCAATCGCATCGGCGACGCGGCCGGGGGCGGTGAGGCGCTGCTGCTGTTCGTCGCGGACGAGCAGATGCAGGCGGTCATGATCGAAGAGAATCGCTGGGTCGCCTACGACGCACAACGCCTGTTTCCCGGTGATGCGGGCGACGCGTCCCGGCTGGCAGAGTTGGCCGAGCAGTTGTTCGAACGCTCGGCAACCCGGGCGAATCTGAAGCACGCAGACTGCAAGATCTATCTGTTCGGGATCGAGACCGAGCTGGCGCCGTTCGAAGCGCGTTTCGCCGCGGCAATCCGGCAGGCGCCGCCGGCGGACCACTCGCCCGCGCATCGGCTGATGGAGTGTGCCCAATGATCCCGCGCCTTGACCTCGACTTCAGCCGGCGCCGCGCCGCCCCCGCGGCGGGCGGGGTCATCCTGCTGTGCGTCGCCGCCGTGCTGTTGCTCGCAAGCGGCGCGCGACTCTGGCATGCGCACACGGAAAACGAGCGTGCGCAGGCAGAACTGGAGGCCGTCCAGCGGCAGACAATGGCAAGCCGGCACGTGGCAAAGGCGCCGCTGACGCCCGCTGCCAAACTCGCGGAAAAGCAAAGCCAATCGGTTCTGCGGGAACTGACCGTGCCGTGGCAGGACCTCTTCTCGATCGTCGAAGACTATCCGGATCACGATGTCGCGCTGATCGGCATCGATCAGAACCCCGCGCAAAGCCAGATTCGTATCACGGCCGAGGCAAAAAACTTCGACGCGATGATTGCGTACCTGAAGTATCTGCAGACCAGCGTGCTGCTGCGGGAAGCCGTGCTCAACGATCACCTGATCGAGACGAACGTGCCGGGCAAACCGGTCCGTTTCCAGATCACTGCCGTCTGGAGGAAGTCATGAAAGCGGACCAGCTACAGGACATGCTGTTGACGCTGCGCTTCGAGATGCAGCGCTCGTTCGGCCTGCCGGGACTGCTCGGCGCGCTGACGATCGGCGCTGCCGCCATCGTGGCCGTCTCGACGCCCAGTGTGGACTCCGGGACGCACGGAATGCGTGAGATGCAGGACCCAGCGCGAGTCGCGCGGACTGCGAACGCGCATCGCCTTGCCGGCGAGAGCAGCGCGGCGGTGGATCCGGTCGCACTCGATACCTTGCCGGGACTGTTCCCGGGTTTCACGCAAAGCGCGAACGATATCGCAGTGATATTCGCGCAGGCCCGCGAGAGCAATCTGACGCTCGGCTCAGCCGAATATCAGGTTACGACCGAAGCCGGTGCGCCCTTTACGCGGTATCAGGTGCTGTTGCCGGTCAAGGATCAGTACAGTGCGATCCGGCATTTTCTTGCTGCAGTCCTGAACAACGTGCCTAATGCGGCGCTACAGGCGATCCACGTCGAACGTCCCGCCGTCGACGGCAACATTCTCGATGCGCGGGTCCGCTTCGAGCTTATCTATCGGACAGCACAGCCATGAAATCCGCTCTGGTTAAACGCGTTCGAGCTCATCTACCGGACAGCGCAGTCATGAACCTCGCTCTGGTCAATCGCGTTCGAGCTTATCTACCAGAAAGCGCGGCCATGAAACCAGCTCTGATCAGACGTGTGTTGCTGACGTTCTGCGGGATCGCAGTCGTGGGGCTCGGGTATCGCGCGCAGGTGACGGCGACCCAGAAGCCTGTGGTACTTGCCGCGCTTCACGGTCAGGGGCATGACGACGTGCGGACGCGGCCTGCTTCCGTTCATCTCCAGCCCTCCACCTCTGCCGTGCCGGCAACCTCGCGGGGAGCGGCGTCAGCCCCGGTTCCTGCGTCGCGCGTCGGCGCCGTCAGCGCCAGGCCGGCGACAGCGACGATAGTGACAACACCGCGCGCAAAGCTGATCGCTCTGCGCGCGCCTCTGTCCATCGAATCGGCCAACAATCCGTTCGCCGCCTCTTCGTGGCTTCCGCCGCCGCCTCCTGTCGAGGTGGCGGTCGTACCCGAGGTGCGCGCACCGGCGCCGACTGCGCCGCCAGTGCCATTCACTTACCTCGGCGAGCTGGATGCGAAAGCGGCCAAACCGCAGGTATTTCTCAGCAACGGCGACCGCTTGCTGATCGTTTCACCGGGCGAAGTCGTTGATGACCAGTACCGCGTCGAGTCGGTTTCGGAATCCGATGTGGTGCTGACCTATCTGCCGCTTAACCAGACGCAGGCCATATCCATTCCAAGAGAGGCAAAGTAGATGAAAACCTCACGCACACGGGGTGCGGGCCGCAATGGGGACAGCGGTCCAGCGAACCATCTCTCGCCGTCTGTCCCGTTGCGTGCCCAGTGCACCCCAATCGGAGGGATTGCGAGAAAGCGTGCGCTCGCGGTCGCTATCGCCATGCTTGCCGTCAGCGGTTGCATGCAAATGCCGGCCCGGCAGGACAGTCCGACCGGCGCCGAAGCGAAAGTCGACTATCTGAACGACAGGAATAGTCAGGTCAACGCGCTGCTCGATCAGGCCGACCAGTTTCGTCTGAGCTACCAGTTCGATGCGGCGATCCAGAAGCTTTATGCGGCAAGCCAGATCGATCCGACCAGCGAACGTGGCCGCAAGATCGGCGCGCTGATCGACCAGGACCGCCGGGATCTTGCGACCCTGCAGGAAGCGGACCGTATGATGCAGCGCGGCTCGCTTGCACCGGCGTCCGATCGCGTGCACCGCGTGTTGTTGAGGAATCCGACTAATGCGCTGGCGTTGCAGATGAAAAAGGAAATCGACGATAAGATCCGGCAGCAACGCGCGGACAAGGAAGAGGGGCTTGCCGCATCGTCGATTATGCACACGCCGATTACGCTGCAGTTTCGCGATGCCAATGTGCGCATGGTCTTCGAAGCGTTGTCGCGCACGTCGGGATTGAACGTCATCTTTGACCGCGACGTTCGTGCAGACCTGAAGACGACCATCTTCGTGACGAATGCGTCGCTGCAGGATACGGTCGACATGATCCTGATGCAGAATCAGCTCGACAAGAAGCAACTCAACGCGAATACGCTTTTCATCTACCCGGCGACACCGGCCAAGCAGCTCGAATATCAGGAATTGAAGGTACGCACGTTCCAGTTGTCGAATGTCGAAGCCAAACAGGTCCAGTCGTTGCTGAAGAGCCTGCTGAAGATCAAGGAAGTCGTGATCGATGAGCGCGCGAACACCGTGACGATCCGCGGTACGCCTGACACCATCAAGGTCGCCGAAGAGATGATCGCCGCGCAGGATTTGCCGGAACCCGAGGTGATGCTGGAAGTTGAGGTGCTGGAGGTGTCGCACGAACGCCTGTCCAATCTCGGGATCGAATGGCCGAACTCGTTCACGATGTCGACGCCTTCCACGGTGGACACGTGGGGGGCGTTGCACCATCTTCCTATCAATGCGCTGAATGTCAGTGGCCTGTCCGCGACGGCAAACTTTAAACTCACCGACACCGACGCGAATTTGCTGGCGAGTCCACGTATCCGGACACGCAACAAGGAGAAGGCCAGGATCTTGATCGGCGACAAGCTGCCGGTGATTTCGAGTTCCAGCACGCCGAGCACGAGCGGTCCGTCATACACGCAAATGATTCAGTACATCGACGTCGGCATCAAGCTCGAAGTGGAGCCGCAGGTGTATCGGGATGGCGATGTCGGTATCAAACTGAATCTCGAAGTCAGCAATATCACCAATACGATTCAGAGCGGCAATTCGCAAACAGGCCTGAGCTCGCTCGCGTATCAGATAGGAACGCGTAGCGCGTCGACAAGCCTGCGCCTCAGAGACGGTGAAAGCCAGATTCTCGGCGGCCTGATTTCGGATCAGGACCGCAGGTCGGCCGACAAGGTGCCTGGTCTCGGGCAGTTGCCCGTGCTTGGGCGCCTGTTCTCGGACCACAACGGCGATCATGTGAAGACTGAGATCGTGTTGCAGATCACGCCGCACATTGTCCGGCCACAGCTCGCGGCGGATGTGGACACGCAGGAGGTCTGGTCCGGCACCGACGTCAATGTGCATGCCGACCAGCTTCGGCTCGATCCCGTCATCGCCACTGCGGCTGTGTCCGGAGCGCCCGCCGCGAAGCCGTTGCCCGGCAGCGTAGGCGGTGGCACGGTAGGCGGCAGGTCCGCTCAAACGGGCGCAGCGGCGAACAGTTCGACGGCGGTGCCCGCGACCGGGTCGTTCGGGCAACTGCCGCCGCCGCAGCGCACGACGCCACCGCCCGTACCCTACGGCGGACGCTTTGCACCTCAATCGACTGCGCCGGCGCCGGTGCCGGTTCCCAATGCGCCGCCGGCAGCGGAGCAGGCGGGAGGCGAGGTGGAGCCGGGCGCTGGGGCAACCGCGGCGCCAGCGGCCACCCAGCCACCCGCGCCTCCCCCGGCGGCACCCGCACCGGCGCCCACGCCCCCTCCGTCGATCCTGCAGATGCCGCCGGGTGACATGGGGAACGATAACCCGCTTCGATCGATTCAGAACGGGTATTGAGCCGTGGCCATGCTGACGAACACGATCCGCTCGCGTGGAGCATGCCGGCCCGATCAGCGTGGATTCACGTTGATCGAGCTGGTAATCACGCTCGCGCTCGTGGCCATCCTGTCGCTCGCGATCATGCCGTTCTCCGAACTGATCGTGCAGCGTCAGAAGGAACAGCAGTTGAGCGCCGCGTTGCGCGAGATCCGCACGGCACTCGACGCATACAAGGATTCGAGCGACGTGGGTCTGATCGACAAGGAGGCGGAGGCGTCGGGTTATCCGCCGTCGCTGACCGTGCTCGTGACGGGGGTGCCCAATGCGAAGGATCCGAAAGGCAGTCTGTTGATGTTCCTTCGCCACGTGCCGCGCGATCCGTTTTTTTCCGGCGATCCGGACACGGCCGCGGAAGACACCTGGAACGTGCGCTCCTATGGCGTGCCGCCGGATCAGGCCGGCGCCGATGTACCGTCCGGGAATGATCAGGCCGGTAAGGACGTGTTCGATGTGTCGTCGAAATCCGATCGCGCCGGCATCAACGGCGTTCCGTACAAACAATGGTGACGGTGCATCATGAAATCCGCTCATACGCGCAGATCCCGCGGTTTTACGCTGATCGAACTGGTTGTCGTGATGGCGATCATTGGCCTGCTTCTGACGATCGCGCTACCGCGTTATATGCACAGCATCGAACGCGGTAAGGAACAGGTCCGGCAGCAGAACGTCGCGGTGATGCGCGATGCGATCGATAAATACTACGGCGACAATGGCCAGTACCCGGACACGCTCGATGAACTGGTAGCGAAACACTATCTGCGGGCGGTTCCGGTCGACCCGGTCAACGGGGACGACAAGTGGGCGGTAATCGCCTCGCCCGATGAAACCAAGACGGGCGTGTACGACGTCGTGCCGGCGAGTGGTGCACAGGGCACGCCTGCCGATCCGGCAGGAGCAGGCAAGTGAGTCGCGGCGTATTCTCAGCGCGAAGCGGCGCGTGCATTTCGTCAGTATCGAAACGGGGCGCGCAGCACCGAACCAAGCTCGGCGCCGCGCGCCAGCGTGGGCTCGTGATGCTGGCGCTATTGATCGCGCTGATGTTGATGTCGATCGCGTTGGCGGGCGCGCTGGATGTCTGGTCGCTGGAACGGCGACGCGAGCAGGAGAAGCAACTGTTGTTTGTCGGTGATCAGTACCGGCAGGCAATCGTGCGGTATTACCGCGTCGGCCGCGTCTACCCGGCGTCGGTCGACGATCTGCTGGACGACGCACGTTTTCCGGTTCCGATGCACCATCTGCGTCAGGCATACCCGGATCCGGTCACCGGCAAGACCGATTGGCTCTTCTTGCGGCAGGGAGATCGCTTTTATGGTGTGTATAGCAGCTCGGAGGCGCCGACGATCAAGCGCGCGGAGTTCCCGCGGCGATATACGGACTTCGAGACCGAGCAGACTTATGGCGGGTGGAAATTCATCTACCTGGCGCCAGGGCTGCGCAGCACGCCCACCAATGCCGCTACGGCAGCGCCCGGTCGTCCAGTGCAGACCATTAATCCACAGGATGGCGCGGTCCGCTTTCCGTCGGCAGGTTTTGGTGCAAACAGGATTGGTGGCCGTTAGCGTTGCAGGCGCAAACCTTAGGTTCCTTCGGTCCTTCGCCTTTCAGGCGCAACGGAAGAGCAGTCTGGCAAGCATGGCGCCTGGCGCGTGGAAGGCGAATGTCCAGGAGACGCTCATTTCAATGGCGTAACGGCCGTGGACGTGGCTGCTTCGGGATTAATCGGTAGGCTAACAAAGTGAGCAACCGGAACGGAGGTGCAACCGCAGTCAGGATCATGACTTCTTCAAGCTTTACAGGATCGCGTTGGAAAGTGGCTTACGGTATCGATGACGGTATCCCCGCAGAAGTCGTATTCGGATGCCCGGTGTTTGCGATGTTTGAGCGAAATCGCGCGTTGATTCTCCGATGCAGTCTTTCCAAAGCGGATAACTGCCGACTGCATTTTCGGTATGGCTGACGGCATCGTCGATACCTGGCCAGGCGGAAAAGGAGTCTTCACAAGGGGCGCGGTCACCGATTGACCATCGAGTGGGTGTTGCGCTGAGAAATCGATCGCCGACAAAGATCGCTGGGCGTCGGACCGCAGGAGCGGTGGCGTGTCGCGCTTGATGGTATTTCTGGAAGTATATTTTTTCGAGTAGGAGCGCAGATACGTGTTGGTAAAGGATGACGCGGCAATATTCGAGTCTGGTCCCGCTTTACTGATGGATCGGCTGAAGCGTCGAACTGCTTTCGCTAAGCCAGACGACAAGTTCATTGACACCCATGGGCTTCGCGAACAACCAGCCCTGGCCATACTGGACGTCTCTTTGCACCAGATACTCCACCTGGACATCGCGCTCGACGCCTTCCGCCACGATTTCCACCCCCAGTTCGTGTGCCATCTCGATGATATGAGGCGCAACGACGCTGGATGCTGCGTCTTGGGCAATGGTGTCGATAAATGACTTGTCGATTTTCAGGACGTCGATCGTAAAGGTTTGCAGATACGACAGGCTGGAATACCCGGTTCCAAAATCATCGATATAGACAGGGTGGCCAGCATTTCTGAATGCCGCGATTGTTTGCCGCGTTGCGTCGGCATCCATGAAGCTTCGCTCCGTTGCTTCGATTCTGACCTGCGCCGGTCGAATACCCGTCCCCTGCAACCGGGCCGTAATAACGTCCAGGAAACGGCGCGTCCGCAAATCCTCGCTGCTCACGTTGATTGAGACGTAGAACGATGGACGCGAGCGCAGGAGCTTCGACAGCTCGTCAAGCGTCTTGTCCAGTACGAGGTCCGTCAACTGCTGAATAAGACCGTTTTGCTCCGCGACCGCGACAAAGATTTCTGGCGAGATGTTGCGTCCGTTCAGGTTCCACCTGACGAGCGCTTCTACGCCAACGCACTCGCCGCTCGTGAGGCGGACAATCGGCTGGAAAACCACGTCGAGTTTCTTGCGTGCTATGGCCCATTCAAGCGTCGCCGGGAAGGAGAGTTGCCGGGAGATTCGCCTGAACGCAATCCAACCAAGCACACCTCCGACGACGACACCAATCGAAAGCCACATCACGAGCAAACCAGGCCAGTGACCCACGAGGCTGCTGCGAGGAGACTTGACTACAACCCCGAGGGGACGGCTTGCCGAACGGGCGACCGCGTAATGCCATTGTTCATTGTTCACCTGCCCAGCCAGCTTCCATGCGTTGAGCATGTCGTCGGCGTCCGCACCAGGTGACAACGCAAGAATGGTGTTTGTCTCGACATTGATCGCTGCGATCGGTCTTCGGGCGGGGTCGATAAGATCGACGTAGGACTGCGGGTCGATCGAGACATAATTGCCATTGCGGCCAATCTGAATGTCCTGGCGCTCGTTGCTGAGGGGGTTTTTCTGCCTGTACCAGAGCAGATAACCGTCCTTGCTCCGCCAATCGGGCGGAGGCATTGTCAGATGCTGCGCCCGAACGTCGCCTGAAAGCGGTGAGCACAGATATTGACCGCCACCGTAAGCACCGGCGTCCCGCACGTACCGGTAATTGAAAACCACGCGGGCAAACTGCGCGATCTGGGTGGCCGAGCAGAGGCCGCCGGGGGGCGCCTCCATATCCGAAATAGCGGCGAATGCCTGGTAGGTGACAAGCTCCGTGCGCATCACGGCTTTCGCGGCGAACTGCTGCAAATCTTCCTGCTCGCGACGTTCTGCATCCTCGTCGGCGATATAGATGCTGGTCAGCACGGGGGCAACGGTAACGATGCAGCCCAGTGCGACAGAAGCAGAAATAAGCGACAGCCGCTTGATCATCTCGCAAGTCCCGTCGTGAATGACCGCAAAGGAGGCTTCGTGCCATCAGTGCGGCATGCTCAGAGTCGAACGTATGGAATTACGATGCAAGCATGAAGAATAGTATCTGGAGCTATTTTTTCAATGTGTTTGATTTGTGCGCCCCATGTCCACTCCTGGGCGAATGCGCACAGCCGCTCTCGCCAGGAGGCGGCGGCTGCGCGAGACCGCCAGATTGGGCGTCGCCACTAATGGGTCGAAGTCGGCGTGACCCATTGTCTTCAGCCCCGCCCACTCCGTTTCTGACCAGGGAGGATTACATGCCGCCGAATGGCTTTTTCACCGTGAGCTTGTTGGTCACTGACGTCACACCGGGAACGCCCTGAGCGATCGCCTCGGCCTTGCCGATCTGGGCCGCTTCCGTGACGGTGCCATTCAGTGTCACCGCGCCGTCTTTCGCGATGACACTGATGTCTCCGGCGTTGATTTCCTTGTATTTCCCGATGGCGGCATAAACCTTCCGGCGCAGGGCACGATCCGCTTTCCTGCCCGTGAGTGCCGCTGCGCCCGATCCCGCGGTCGTGGACGCACCCTGCGCACTGGAAGGGGTACTGGCTGCTTCACCAGCCTGGCACCAGGTGGTCACGGACATGGCAACGGATAGTGTGGCGACGGCCAGCCCAAGTGTCTTGATTGTTTTCATGGATTGCTCCGCTTGATGAGGATGACGAAATCAGAAGTTATGGCGCAGGCCGATCATAGCCGCGGTGGTGGACATGCCGGGAGCAACCGGTGCCCCATAGATGATCGTTTGGTTCATGGTCCCCTTGTTGTCGACGTAGCCGACTTGCGCGTACATCTTCGTCCTTGGGGAAAGGTTGTATTCGGCGCCCACTGCGATTTCGCTCGAGTGATTTGCTGAATGATTCCGGTCCTTCAGGTAGTAGTAGCCGGACGTGATCTTGAAGTACGGATTGACCTGGTAGCCGAGGCCGCCCGACACCATTTCGAAATCAGCAGTGTTGCTCTTCGCCGGGTTTTTGCCGATGCCGTACGAGGCGGACACGGAGAATCCACTGATCGTATACATCGCACCGAAATAGTAGAAACGATTGTTGCTCTGGCCTGTCGCAGGCGTGGCCGGCGCCGCCGGATAGGTGAGCGGGAACGGATTGGTGTCATGTCCGTTGTAGTACACAGCGGACAGGTTCAGTCCGTAGTTCGAGTACTTGAGCACAGCCGACTCACGTGTGCCGCCCTGGAACTGTCCCGCGACGCCGCCCGGCGCATATTCAAGCGCAAGCGATGCGCCATAGAATTTCGGCGAATTGTAGACCAGCGCGTTGCTGTCATAGAGGGCGCCGATTGGAGCGTTCGTGCTGGTGCCGGGCCAGCCGGCAGCCTGATTGATACCGAGCCACGCGGTCAGGATGCTGCCGAAATACTGTGCGCCGCGTACGTCGGTTTCCGCCATGGCGTAGATCATCGGGATGATCTGCCGGCCGGCGTCGAACGTGCCAAACGGCCCGGTTGCCCCGATCGTTGCGAACTGGTTGAAGATTGCGGTCGCGCCCGGCGTATCGGACAGCCCGGACTTGCCGTTCGCGGTGTTGAACGTGCCTTGCAGCTTGAAGGTGATCTTGTAGCCACCGCCGATGTCCTCGATTCCCTTCATGCCCCAGTAGCTGGAATAGATGCCACCATCCTTAAGTTGATAGGAATGCCCCTGGTTTCGCGCGGTCGGCAGGAACGTTGACGCCGAGGTGCTTTGATACAGGAGTCCGCTGTCGAGTACGCCATAGAGCGTGACAGAAGACTGGGCATGGGCCGCGCTGGAAAAAACTATCAGCACTGCCAGGATGCTTGATTTCAATTTCATTGTGTCTCCTCCGGATTTGAGGCGTGCCGGGTGGACCCGGCAGTTTATGGTTTGTTACTCGAATGAAACTGTGTTGCTGTTGCTGTTGCTGTTGCTGTTGCCGGTGCCGGTGCCTCAGGCCGACAGGTAGTAATCGCCGAATTGATCCCGCAACCGGTTCTTGAGCACCTTGCCCGTTGCACCGAGCGGAACTGAGTCGACAAACACAACGGCATCGGGCTTCCACCACCTCGCAAGTCGGCCGTCAAAAAATGTGAGCAGTTCGTCCGGGACGAGCGCGCCGCCAGGCTTCTTGACGATCAACAGCAGGGGGCGCTCGTCCCACTTCGGATGCCGCGCAGCGATGCATACCGCCGTTGTGACTTCGGGGTGCAGGTACGCGATGTTTTCGATTTCAGTCGAACTGATCCATTCGCCACCGGACTTGATGACATCCTTGCTGCGATCTGTAATCTGCATGAAGCCATCGGGATCGATCCTGGCCACGTCGCCGGTCGGGAACCATCCGTTGCGCAGCGGCGGCGTGTCGTCATTGCCGAAATAATCTCGCGTGGCCCAATGACCGCGCACGAAAAGGTCGCCAGTTGCGATGCCGTCCCATGGCAACTCCTTGCCGTCCATGTCGACAATTTTCATGTCGATGCCGAACACGGAGCGCCCTTGTTTCGCCTGAAGCGCATAGCGCTCTTCCATCGGCAGAGACACCTGATGCGCCTTGAAACTGCAGACCGTTCCGACCGGGCTCAATTCCGTCATGCCCCATGCGTGCAGTACGTCGACGCGATGGCGCGCCTGAAATGTCGCCGTCATCGCTGTCGGACAGGGCGCGCCGCCGATAATGGTGCGCCTCATCGACGAGAACGACCCCATAGTCGTGTCGACGTGCGCGAGCAACCCCTGCCAGACTGTCGGCACGCCGGCCGACAGCGTGACCTGTTCATTCTCGATCAGCTCATGGAGCGACTTGCCGTCCAGTGCCGGCCCCGGAAACACCAGCTTCGCACCGACCATGCAGGCGATATAAGGCAATCCCCACGCGTTTACATGGAACATCGGCACAACCGGGAGGATCACATCGCGCGCCGAGCAGTTGAGCGAGTCTGGCAGCGCCGCCGCGTAGGTGTGTAGCAGCGTCGAGCGATGGCTGTATAGCACTCCCTTCGGATTACCTGTCGTACCAGACGTGTAGCACAGTGACGAGGCGCTGTTTTCGTCCAGCAGCGGCCAATCGAAAACATCGCCGTGATCCTCGACGAGATCCTCGTAGCACAACAGCGTCGCCGCAAGACCATGGTCGCGTGGCATGTGCGCGCGACCGGTCATTGCAACGAAGACCTTCGTGCTGCTGACGCGTGGCGCGACGCTCTCGATCAGCGGCAGAAACGTCAGGTCAAAGAACACGACACGATCTTCCGCATGTTCGATGATGTACGCGAGCTGGTCGACGTGCAGCCGCGGGTTGAGCGTGTGCAACACGGAGCCGGACCCCGACACCGCGAAGTACAGCTCCATGTGCCGGTAGCCATTCCACGCCAGCGTTCCTACCCGCTCGCCCGGCTTGATGCCAAGGTCCGCCAGCGCGTTTGCCATGCGACGCGCGCGTTGCGCAAGATCCCGGTACCGATACCGGTGAATGTCACCTTCGACCCGTCGCGACACGATTTCCTGTTCACCGTGATGGCGTTCGGCATGCATGAGCAGCGAAGCGACCAGTAACGGTTGTTGCATCATCAAACCTTGCATCCTCAGTTCCTCTGAATGGCTGGATGTTCCCGCGCGGCCCGGATCACAATGCCGCATTGAACGCCGGTGTCTGCGCGGGACTGGCGACTGAATTCTCGAAACTCACGAACAGCTTTCCGTCGACGGCACGGACTGACCGGTTTCCGCTGGCCTGGCGCGAGTTCATCGACCGCGCTAACCAATTTGTGATCAGACAAGTGCATGGATCAGCGTCTCCGCCATAGGCCATTCACCAAACCCTGCAGCGGGATTCAGGTGCCCGACTTCGCCGAGGTCGACAAGACGGCTTCTCCAGGCTTTCGCCATCGCCGCGGTACGCTCGAACTGCGCGAGCGGATCGTTGCGGCTCGCACAGACGATGCTCGGAAACGGCAGCGGCTCGTGTGGAATCGGCAGCCAACCGTTCTGAGCGAGTGCATCGAAGGCCGGATAGCCTGCCGGCAGGGGCGTCTCGAGGTCGGCCGGAGCGGCGAGCAGTGCGCCGCGAATCTTGCGGCTGTGCCGCTGGGCCCAATGCACTGTGATCATGACGCCAGCGCTATGCGCGACCAGAATCACCGGACCATCGATTTTCTCGAGAGCAGCATCGAGCGCGGCAACGCGCGCAGCGCAACTGAGTTTGTCGTGCTCGAGCGGTGGTACCGATGCCGCCTTGGTCAACTTCCGCTCCAGCAGTGTTTGCCAGTGCTCCGCGACGTGGTCGCGCAAGCCGGGCACCATCAGAATGGTCGGCGTCGTATCGAGAGTCATGAAGCGGTCTCCTGTCGGTCGGAGTTCACGTGTCGGCTGGAGTTCGCGCTTTAGCGCTTACTCCAGCCCCATAGCGCGCGACTCCGATCCCATGCAGATGGTTGCGGTCCGATCAGTACGGTTTGTCGCCGATAATTCCGGCGCGCTCCATCTTGCGGTGACACGGCGGGTAGTCCATCACGGCGTAGTGCTGCGTGCTGCGGTTGTCCCAGATCGCAATGCTGTTGGGTTTCCAGCGCCAGCGGACCTGATACTCCGGGATGTAGGCCTGGCTGATGAGATAGCGCAGCAGGTCGCCCGCGCCCGGATTGGCGTCCTGCCCGAAGCGCACGCGCGCCGGCGTGTGGTAGTTGGTGAAATGGGTAGTGAAGGCGCTCACGAACAACACCTTCTCACCGGTCTCCGGGTGCGTGCGCACGACCGGATGCTCAGCGTCCGGGAATTGCGCTTTAAGAGCGAGACGTTTTTCGATCGGCATCGCGGCACCGAAGCTAGCCTCGATGCTGTGACGGGCGCTCAGGTCCGCGATCTGGGTCTTGATGTGATCCGGCAGGTTCTCGTAAGCGAGGACCATGTTCGCCCACATCGTGTCGCCGCCGACTGGCGGGCATTCCACGCAGCGCAGGACTGCACCGAACTGCGGCGCATCGCGCCAGGTGGCATCCGCGTGCCACGCGTTTTCATACCGGTCGTTGGGCTGATCCGGGTTCTTGTAGATGCGCACGAGGCCCGGATGTTCAGGATCGCTGCCGGCGACGGGATGGTCTTCCAGTGCGCCGAAACGGCGCGCGAATGCGACGTGCTCGGCGCGCGAGATGTCCTGATCTCGAAGGAACAGCACCCTGTGCTCAAGCAGCGCCGCCCGGATCCTGGCAAACAGGCTGTCATCGTGAATGGCGTCAGCGAGATTCACTCCGATCAGTTCCGCACCGATGGCACACGTCAATTGCTCGACTCGCATGACCTGTTCCTCAGATAACGAAGACCGACGAGCCGGTCGTCTTGCGCGATTCGAGGTCGCGGTGGGCCTGCGCCGCGTCCTCCAGTGCGTAACGCTGGTTGAGCTCGATCCTGATGCGGCCTGCCGCGACATGCCCGAAGAGTTCGCCGGCGAGTTCGTCCTTCTCGACGGGGTCGGCAATGTAGTCCGCCAGCGCGGGCCGGGTCAGATAGAGCGAGCCCTTCATTGCCAGCATCTGCGGATTGAACGGCGGGATGGGCCCGGACGCCGTGCCGACGCATACCATCAGGCCACGGCGCCTGAGCGAATCGAGCGACGCCCCGAAGGTATCCTTGCCGACGCTGTCGAACACGACGTCCACGCCCATGCCATTGGTAAGTTCGCGCACGCGCTTCGCGACATCCTCCCGGCTGTAGTAGATGATGTGATCGCAGCCATGCGCGCGGGCCACCTCGCCCTTGGCCTCGTTCGATACCGTGCCGATCACGGTAAGACCCAACAGTTTCGCCCATTGCGACACGATCAGACCCACTCCGCCGGCGGCGGCATGCAGTAGGATGGTGTCGCCTGCCTTGAAGTCATGAATGCGGCGCATCAGGTACGAGGCGGTCAGGCCTCGCATTGTCATGCCGGCAGCTGTTTCGCAGGAGATCGCATCGGGCAGCTTGATAAGCGGCGCGGCCGGGATCAGGCGTTCCGTACTGTAAGCGCCGAGCGTATTGAGAAAACCGGTGTAGGTCACGCGGTCGCCGAGCGCAACGTTAGTCACGTCCGGGCCGATGGCCTCGACCACACCTGCAGCCTCGACGCCCATGCCCGCAGGCAGCGGCACGGGGTACAGGCCGCTGCGGAAGTAGGTGTCGGCGAAATTCAGGCCCACTGCCTCATGGCGCAAGCGAACGTGTCCGGGGCCGGGATCGCCCACTTCAACGGTTTCGTAGCGCAAAACTTCAGGACCGCCGGTTTCATGGAAACGCACTGCTTTCGCCATATCAAATCTCCTATTCATTACTCGAACTGCAAATTTATTTGGCCTGTGACGGATGGCCCGTTTTGCTCTCGGGCGCACTTGCCAGGTCTGAAGCTCGCGGGTGACCGTCGGGTCAACCCCCGGCATGTTCACGAAGGGCACTCAAACGATCGAGGTCGACGCCATAGTTACGCCTGCCGATGAAGAAGGCGATAGCCGCGACCAGGGGCGCAAACGGTACGAGTTGCAACGCGCCGAGCAGCCCGATCCGGTCGGCCACGATGCCCGTCAGGACGGCAGCGGGTGCCAGCCCCAGCAGGTTGTTCGCCAGCGTCAGGGTGGCAAACGCCGAAGCATGGATCGACGGCGGGGTGAGGTTCGCCACCATCGCACCCGAGGGGCCGGTCGCGCCTGCGCTGAAGAACATGCCGGCACTAATCACGACGAGCTGTGCCGGGCCTGCCGGCATTCGGAAACCGATCGTAAGCAAAACGAAGCAGATCAGGCAGAAGGCAACGGCCGTACTCCACGTCCTTTCCCGCTCATGCTTGCTGAGCCGGTCGGCCAGAATCCCGCACACCACCATGCCGAAAGCGGTTGCCAGCACGAACATTGCCGCACTCATGGCCGCCTTACCCGTGGACATGCCGTAATAGCGATTCAGGAAGCTGGGCATCCACGCCCATACGGCCGCCGGGACCAGCAAATGGATGCCGCTGCCGACGTAGGCGCACACGACCGACTTTGTCGAAAAGAGTCCCTTCATCAGCGTGCGGAAGCTCATGCGCATGCCCTGAACCTGCGCACGCGGGTTCGTATCGGCAGGCTGCAAGCGCGCAAGCTGTTTTTCTGTGACGGCGCACCGGTAGCAAACGAGAAGCACGATCCCGAGACCCGCCATTGCGCCGAATGCCGCGCGCCAGCCAAGGTGAGCAGCGACTGCGCCGCCTAGTGCCATACCCAGCACCGAACCGAATGCTCCCCCGGCCATGAAAGCGGCGGTGAGCGTAGAGCGCAGCCGTGCCGGAAAAATGCTGAGGACAACCGCGATGCCGACGCTTCCATAGGCAGCTTCGCCGATGCCGACGAAGGCGCGCGCGAGCAGCATCTCGTGATAGTTCGTCGAGAACGCGCAGCCGAGCGTCGCGAGACTCCACATCGCTGCCATCAAGGCAATGCTCTTGACGCGGCCCGTGCGATCGGCCAGCACTGACAGCGGAAAAGTGAGCACGCCCACCATCAACGCGACCACGCTGCTCAGCGATCCCAGCTGGGTGTCGGACAGGTTCCATGTGACCTTGAGCATCGGAAACACGGCGTTTAACACCTGCCGCGACATATAGTCGGAGAGCAGCAACCCGACCGTCAGTGCGAAGACCACCCAGGCATAGGCGCTGACGTCAATTTGCGTCGTCGAATCGTTGCCCGTCCCGGGGCTGGCATGCGTGAGCATGAGTTGTCTCCTTCCTGTCCAGCTTTTTTAATCACGGCACCGTCGAACTTGGCGTCGACTTGGCCACTCATCAGGTTCCATCAAGCTGTCAAGCCGCGGACAGTATGTACTGCCGTTGACGGCCGCCAGGCCACCTCGGGAGGCGTTGTGCGCTCGCTTCGACCTAAATCTCCTTATGGCAGAAGCTTCAGCGTCGCAGCGTTCATGCCGCCTTACGCAGATGACCCTGCTGGCGACCCATGCGGTTGGGCGCGAAGCCATTGGCTGCGAGGGACTCCTCTACCGTGTCGTAGAACACGCCGATCCTGGAGATCTCGCGCGCCTCTTGCGCCGTGGCGATCGGGCGGCCGAACTCGCGTGAAATGCGTACCAGTTGCTCGATTTGCTGGACCGTGCTGAACTTCGCGGTGCGCTGCTGGTTCCAGAGGTTGTCCTCGATGCCGCAGCGCACATGCAGGCCCATGGCGATGCCCATCATGTTGATCGGCAGTACGTTGAGCACGGAGCTTTCCACCGTCAGCACCGCGCCATCGGGCACGGCGCGCACTATGTTGGCCATGTTGTAGATGTTGGGCGCGTCCATGCCGCCGCTGATGGCCACCCAGTTCATGACCAGCGGGCCCATGTAGATCCCTCTGCGCATCAGACGCTCGACGGACTCGAAGCTGTTAATGTTGTAGCACTGGAAAGCGCTCTGGATACCCGCGGCTGTCAGGCGACGGATGTGCTCCTCGACCCAGCCTGGCTGAGCGGGCACCGTCATCTCCTTGTAGGCCTGAAAAATCGCCGGGTCTTCCATCGAAGTGCCGCGCAGGTCTTCGTAGTCGAAATGTTCCAGCACATTCATCTGCGAGGTATTCACGGTCACCGTGACCTGGTCGGGCTTGGGATCGAGATCGGCCAGCATGTGGCGTGTGTCGTCAGAAAGCCACTTGGCGGCAGCGCCATCAGACTCCGGCGCGAACGAGATCGAACCGCCCACCTGAATGATCATATCGGGCACGGCTTTGCGCACGCCCGCGACCAGTTCGTTGAATTTGGACAGACGCTTGGAGCCACGCCCATCGAGTTCGCGGACGTGCAGGTGCAGCACAGTGGCACCCGCGTTGTAGCAGTCCACCGCCTTCTGGATCTGCGCCTCCATCGTGACGGGGATGTCTTCGGGAAAATCAGAGGGGATATAAGAGGGCGCGTAGGGCGCGGCCGTGATGATCAGCGGTTGCTGGTTTTCGGGGAATAGATGTCCGTCGAGAAAATTCATGGCGTGTCTCCGTCGGTTGGAATAGGAAAGGAGGTTCAGCTCTCAAGGAGAAGACTATCGCTACAAGTTCGAATGAGATGTATTATTTGGGACATTCGATGTCTAAAGTGGGACATGGTGATGCAGGGTTACACCCCATTGATCCGAAGCGCCAGTCTTACCGGCTACGCCGAACTGGCGCGCCACCATGGGCTCAACCCTGAGGCAATGCTGC
Organism: Paraburkholderia sediminicola; assembly: GCF_902859805.1. GTDB lineage: Bacteria > Pseudomonadota > Gammaproteobacteria > Burkholderiales > Burkholderiaceae > Paraburkholderia > Paraburkholderia sediminicola. The sequence continues at coordinate 60,161 of NZ_CADIKC010000010.1, forward strand.
GCAAGGTGGGGTTGAATACCCGGAGCCTGCTTGACCCCGACATGCCGGTCAGTCCTATGGCGGTAAGCCAGCTGCTTGAAGACAGCGCGTCGATGGCGGGCGTGGAAGACTTCGGCTTGCAACTGGCCGAGGACCGGCGGCTGGCAAACCTGGGCCCGATCAGTTTTGTGATGCGCGAAGCACCGAATGTTCGGCAGGCGCTGGACAACCTGTGTCGATACATGCGCCTGATTAACGCGGCGCTTTTAACGAGCATCGAAGACTTTGGCGAGTCTGTGCTGATTCGCGAAGAGGTTCTGGTGACCGGCACGCACTCGGTGCGACAGTCCGTTGAGATGGCCGTGGGCGTGCTATATCGCGCGATCCAGGAATTGTTGGGGCCGACCTGGCGCCCCCGAAGCGTCGGTTTCAGACATCGTCAACCGTACGGTGCTACGCGTCACAAAGCGCTGTTCGGGTCGGTGGTTGAGTTCAATGCAAGCTTCAATGGCATCGTCTGTACAGCAAAGGATCTCGCCGCACCCATTTCGGTCAACGACTACCGTATGGCGCCTCATGTCCGCCGTTTTCTCGATCACGCCCTGTCCGGGTCCGATGAAAGTGCGACATACACCGTTCGGCAGGTCGTGGTTGCCCTGTTGCCCGGGGGCAGATGTACGTCAGACCAGGTAGCCAAGCACCTCGGCATGGATCGCCGAACTTTGCATCGCCATCTAGCCGCAGAAGGCACGAGCTATTTTTCGCTGCACCAGTCGGTTCGAGCTGAACTCGCCTCCCGCCAGATTCTCGACAGCGATCGCTCCCTTGCCGAACTCGCGGATCTGCTCGGCTTCTCAAGTCCCAGTGCTTTCGCTTTCTGGTTCAGAAAGCAGTTTGGCATGACGGTTTCGAGCTGGAAGAAAGCCTCGCAGGCAGCCGCAAATACGCAGATAGAAGGTGGCTGATCCTTGTTCGCACCAGGATTCTTTCGGGTGAATTCAGGTGAATCCGGCTGAATCCGATCAAATCCGGGATCCCCGCTACACAAGGTACGCTGGCTCTTTATGCTCCGGCATGTTCCGGGCTATCTCGTGTGTCTCTACTCGCTACCGATAGACCAGCTCCGGCCTGACTGACCCCGCACCCACTCACGTGCGCTCCATCTTCCGCATCCGCTTTGCCTCATACATTGCCTGATCGGCCCGATCAATAAGCGTAGTCATCTCGACGCCATCGTCGGGGAGAACGGCTGCGCCGACACTGACATCGAGGTCGAGCGCGCGCCCCTCGAACTCGAACGGCTCACGGACCTGCTCAACCATACGCATGCCCAGCCTCTCGGCATCTTCCTTGGAGTGGATGCCGGGCAGGATGACGGCGAACTCGTCGCCACCCACGCGCGCCACCGTGTCCGAGCACCGCGCCGTCCTGTTCATGCGCAGAGCCGCTTCCCTGATCGCCGCGTCGCCCGCGCGGTGGCCATAGCGGTCGTTGATGGGTTTCAGATCGTTGAGGTCCAGATTGAGAATGCCGAGCGTCGCTGAAGCTCGTTGAGCCTGCTGAATCGCCTGCCGCAGCCGGTCGTAAAACAACGCGCGGTTCGGCAACCCCGTCAGCGCATCGCGCGTAGCCAGATAATAAAGCTCGCTGGTTGCGTGCCTCGCTGCGTGAAACATCGCGGCAGCGATCAGTTCGGACATCAGTTCGAGCGCGCGAATATTTTCGTCGGTGAACGCGTTAGCCGCTGCGCCCACGACCTTCAGCACGCCCACCGTCGTATCCGCATGCCTGAGCGGCGTCACGATCATCGAGCGCAAACCCACCCGCCGACACGCCTCGCGGTCGACTCGCGGATCGGTTTCCGAGTCCTCACATCGCAAGATATCGCCGGTTTCCACGCATAGACCGGACAGACTGCCAGTACGCTTCAACCGCAAACCCAGCAGCGAAGAAGCAATGCCCGAACTCGCGCGATAGACCATTTCATCGCCTTCAGCAAGCTCGACCACCGCGCCATCGGCCCGTGTCAGTTGCTGTACCCGCTCGGTGACAAAACTCATGACACCGCCAAGATCCAGTCCGAGCTTGGCAATCTCCGTCTGTGCCCGCACGATTGCCAGAAGCGTCTCGTTGTCGGGCACAACGTTGTTGAAGGCAGTCTGCAAGGGTCTCTCCGAGGACAAATTGTTCGGAGATATTCTACGGGACAAATATTCCATGGCCGACCTGCGAATGGCTCAAGCATCGTGGTCATCCGGGCGCCGTATCCTCAGTTCAACGGGCAACCACGCAATAAAACAGGCGCTTCGGTGCGGGAACGAGTGTGGCCCGGGATTTCCTGACGTTATTTTCAGCAAAGCCTTACAGCCCGCTGTGTGAACGAAACGTCATCTTCCGCAGTGACGGGCCACGTGCATTTCTGTGAATACGGTCTGAACTCAGGCCTTGAACGTCAGAGCGCGCGTGAGATCACCCATCGGGGTCTGGCCGCGCGCGCGCATTTCATTGTCGCGTTGCTTGATGCCGTCGAGCGTTTCGAGCCGGAACACACGGGTGACGAAACGCAGGATCGACGCGGTGTCATAGACGGTATGATCGACATAGCCTTTCTTCGCGAACGGCGAGATCACCAGCGCCGGCACGCGCGTGCCCGGCCCCCAGCGATCGCCTTTGGGTGGCGCAACGTGATCCCACCAGCCGCCGTTCTCGTCGACCGTGACGATCACAACCATGTTTTCCCACTGTGGGCTGCTGCGCAATGCCTTCACCGCATGTGTGATGTGCCGGTCGCCAGATGCAACGTCGGCATAACCGGCATGCATGTTCAGATTGCCCTGTGGCTTGTAGAACGTGACCGGCGGCAGCTTGCCTGCTCGTGCGTCGGCGAGAAAACGGTTGGTGCTTTCGTCGTCGCCGAGTCCGCCGTCGCGCAGGCGCTTGTCACGCGCGGCGGTGCCGGGCGCGAGGTTTTTAAAGTAGTTGAACGGCTGGTGGTGGTACTGGAAGTTGGGAATCACCGGCGTGCCGTTCGACAGATTTGCGCCGTGCTTATCCAGCGTTTCGCGGAAGGCGCCCGCGTACCAGGCCCAATCGATGCCGCGCTTGTCGAGCTTGTCGCCGATGTGCTCGTGCGTCTGCGGCGGCGCCGCCATCGCATTCGCATCGAGCTTGAAGTCGACAACCGTGCCGCTCGCGTCCAGCGTCATCGGCGTTGGCGCGTACGGCGGCATCATCGTATTGACCGCGTAGCTGAGCACGGAGCCGTCGGCCAGCGTTTCGGGCGGCGTCAGCGCGCTCGGCCCGAACTTTGGAATGCCGTCTTTCGCGCTCGGCGGGGACGTGTCCAGCGGCTTCAGATTCGGGTCGTCCGGCTTGCCGCTGACCGTTTGGGCAATCTGGAACTTCGCGATGCTGTTAGCCGGGTCGGAATAGCGCGGCGGGGTGGCGGAGATCAGATACTGATGGTTCAGGAATGAGCCGCCGAAAGCGCCCTGGAAGAAGTTGTCGCACAGCACGTATTCGGCCGCGAGATCCCATAGCCGCAAGTCGTAGCTGGTGTTCGCGTAGTGACCCATCGTAAAACCAGCGGAGTCGGCCCACGCGACGAACATGTTGTTCTTGCCGCCGTTGATCTGCATCTGGTTCTGATAGAACACGTGCCACAGATCGTGTGTGACGAGCGACAGCGGCAAATTCTCGCCGCTGGGGCCGCGCAACGGAAACGGTGCATTCGGCAGATTGGTCTGGTATTGCAGCCCAGCCTTGTACGTGACGCCGTCCGCCACCTGGTCCTTCAGCAGCCAGCCGCCCGGCACAACGGGTAGTTGATTGAGTACGGTCTTGCCGTCGCGGTCGAGTTGCAGATAGTCGGCGGCCTTGAGCGACGACAGCGGTCTTTCGACGCCCGGGAAATTACCGAAAAGATTGTTGAAGCTGCGGTTCTCGGAGTAGATCACGACAACGGTTTTGACGTTGTCGCGCAGCGCCTGATCGAGGTTCGGATTCGGCACGTTGTCGGTCTGGCCGCCGGCGGAGTGGTCCGGCGTGACACAGCCGCCCAGGCCGCCACCCGCTGCGACGGCGGCAAGCCCAGTGAGAAATGTGCGGCGGCTGGTGTTGGGCTTGTCCAGTTTCTCCTGAGTATCGCTGGGCGGATTCGAAGGGACGGAGGGGGAAGAGGGGGGCTGCTTTTTCAAGTCATTCTCCTTGTGTCTATCGTCATCGATCGGAAAGCCGCACGGTGTGCAGCGATGAGGGTTTCAACTGGATTACAGCGTGCTGCCGGAAGTCAACTCGCCTCGCAGCGCGCGTGAGGTCGGCAGCAGAAGGATAAAACTGGCAACTGCGGCAGCGGGAAATATAACCTCCGCGCCGTCGAGCTGAAAGTACAACAGAATTGGTAATGTCTGGATGTTTTGGTGCGCCGACGATAAAGGTCTTATCGAACTCTTCGAGGCCGCTGGCCAACATCACCAGGCTGCCGCCCGGCAGTTCTCGCCGGGCGGCCGGCAAGCCGATATGCCACGCCGTTGCGAGCGCGCGTGCGCCAAGCGAGCGGGCTGCTGAAATCACATCGGACGGTACATTCGCGAAACTGGCTGAGAGAATCCGGATCATCAGCGGCGGCGTGCCGACCAGTTGAGCGAGCAGCACGCCTGGCCACGTATAGCTCAAATGGGCGAGCTGCAGCACGGGTGCATTTGCGGATTCGGCATGGCGTTATGCGAGATCAGCATGAAGCAGGGCGCGCGACGCGTTTATGATCGACGTCCTTCTTCCAAGCAGCGCAAACTGCCGTGTAGGTCTCAAACTTGATGCTCCGCTTACCCTTTTCTATTTTTCGACGCATCCTGATGTCAGCAGGAATCGCTTTATCCGTGGCTGCAGCAGCCGGCAATGCCGCAGCGCGGCCACCATCTGATATCCGGGCCGTGTCATGGATAGTCGTTGACGGCGAATCCGGCCAGATACTGGTGGAACATAACGCGGACGCAGAGCGTCAACCCGCTTCGCTCACCAAACTCATGACGGCATACATCGTGCTCGGCGCCTTGAAGCGTGGAACCCTGCGCTGGGATGAGAACGTGCAGGTCGGCGCGGCTGACGTCGGTGAAGTCGGCAGCGACGAGGCGAAAATGTACCTGACGCCGGGGCAGCGGGTGCCGGTTAGAGAGCTCGTCCGCGGTCTTATCGCCGCCTCTGCCAACGACGCCGCACTTGTGCTCGCAGAGCGCGTCGGCGGCTCGCTTGCCGGTTTCGAACAATTGATGAACGAAACGGCGCGGCAACTTGGAATGAAACATACCCACTACTCAACGCCGTCAGGGATTACAACGCCAGGAAATTACTCAACAGCCCGCGACCTTTCCGTGTTGGCCTTGCGTATCACCAAAGACTTCCCGGAGTACTACACATTTTCATCGGAGCAGCATTTCGCGTTCGGCAGGTTCGAGAAGCGAAACAAGAACTGGCTGCTTGGAAAGGACCCTTCGGTCGACGGCATGAAGACCGGCCATACCCAGGCAGCCGGTTACTGCATCGTCGCAACCGCGAAGAGAAAACAGGTAGCGCCGCCGATGACGCGACGCGTCTTTGCCGTTCTACTGGGTGCACCAACGGCTGGTGACCGGATAGCGGGCGCCGGCAGCTTGCTGAACTACGCGTTCTCAGCCTACAAGGACTTTCCAGTCGATGACGGGACCGGAGCGCACTCGGTTACCCGTCTGTCAGTGGCGAGTCCCGGCAAAGCGGATGGGACCTGAAGGAGAGGGTTGCCGAAAGCGGCAGGACGTATTGACGCGCCACGACTTCGAGCGCGAACGCCAGTTCAGATCAGGCGTTAGCCAGCATTGCCTTGAGCGGCTTTCGAAACGCTTTCCCATTGCCGCCACGTGGCGAGCCGATCCGCGTAGCTATGTTCTGCGATCTGGAGCGCAGTGTCGCCAAGCAACAGACGCAACGGCGGGGTCGGTGCATCGACGACAGCGAGAATCGCGTCGGCTGTGGACTGGGCGTTGCCGAGGGCGCGGGAGCCATGGGCTGCCGCCAGTTTCTCGCGCAAGCCGCTGTATGCGTCCAGCTTCGTTACGTGATGAGCGGACGCGCCGCGCCAGTCAGTGTCGTAGCCGCCGGGTTCGATGAGCGTTACCTTGATGCCGAAGTCCGCGACTTCCTTGGCAAGCGCATCGCACAAACCTTCGAGCGCCCATTTGGAGGCAACGTAGACGCCCGCCGTGGGGAAAGTAATCACGCCGGCGAGACTGGATACCGCGAGCAAGTGACCATCACCCTGCAAACGTAGTAACGGCAACGCGGCCTGAACGACCCACAAGGAACCGAAGAAATTCGTCTCGAACTGCGCGCGTGCCGCAGCTTCGTCTGTTTCTTCGATCGTGCCAAACAGGCCGTAACCCGCGTTGCTCAGCACTACGTCGAGGCGGCCAAAATGCCGGTGCGCCTGTTCGACCGCAGCGAAAACGGCATCACGATCCGTGACGTCGAGTGCGAGTGGAAGAATCGCGTCACCGTACGATTCGACGAGATCATTAAGGCTCGCAATGTCCCGCACCGTGGCGGCGACACTGTCACCGCGTACGAGAGCGGCCTCGGCCCAGACGCGGCCGAATCCGCGCGAAGTACCGGTGATGAACCAGACTTTCTTACTCATATGCATTAGTTCCGAAAGAGGCCAGATCACCAGCCTGGTTTTAACTGATACCACTGTCGTTGCTAATCTAACGGTGGTAGGTTTGAATTTTAGACTAACAATGTTAGGCGTCAAGGGGAAAATTGTGAAGGGTGTCCGGCTCGATACCGAATGGCGGTGACGCCCGCGCGGACAGTTCCGGCAGGCAGCGCACGCAAGTAGGGGGAAACGGGATGGGGCCGCATGGTCTGGAGAGTCGGTAGACCAACGGCGGAGGGGCTTTACTTCTGGCCTAGCAGGCGCGCGACTTCGGCGCTGACGTCAGCTTCGTTTTCGATGATCCGGATCGGGAAGCCGAAGGCTTTGGCCATGGCTGGCGCCATCACTCTCGATGCTACGGCCAATGTGTGACTCGTGTGGACGATTACCGCGCCGGCGCACCATTGAGCGAGCGCGGGCCGATTTCTCTTGAGCCAGAGTGCGTGCTGTTTTCGTTCGCCTTGTGGTGCGTCCTGTTCATCGGCAGGCGCGCCGACGCTGAACAGAACAAAGCGCTGGGCGCGGGCGAACAGCGCATCGAACTGCGATTCCCAGTCTGGCTCGTTGTACTCCGTGCACAGACGCACGAGCGGGAAATCCGTTGTATCCAGAAACATCGTTGGCCTCTCTCGCAGGGATTGCGATCATCTAACGATGTTAGTTTAGTCTAACGTTGTTAGACGATCAAGAGTCGGCGATTTTGCTTTTTAACCCCCGGATCAGCAGATCGAGACCCAATGCGAAGCGCTGGTCGAAATTTTGATTGAAGATGTCGTCGGCTGCCTCGTATGCGTGGGGATAGCCGGTGTTCGCGAGCGCCATGAACGCGGCCCGGCGCGCATCCATGTCGATGTCGTTGTCTGTGCCAAGCGCCTGTTCTTCCATCACGAATCCGAGCACGTAGTAGAGCACGCTGAACGAGCCCCATGAGGACAGCCGGGTGTTTGCGCCAGCTTCGGCTAGCGTGGCCATCATCGCGTTGCCGACCCGCATGACATTTTCGGCCACGCCGTAACTGCCGGCGAACACGCGCGCGCCGTCCCGATGTTTCAACATCGCCCGGCGGATTTCAACCGCGATATGACGCAAGCGCTCTTCCCACTGGTGATGACGTGGCGCTTTGCGGGCGACGTTCTCCATAAGAATGTTGGCCATGCCGTCCATCAGTTCCTGCTTGTTCGCAAAGTGCCAGTACAGCGAGGCTGCCTTGATATCGAGTGCCTGCGCGAGTTTGCGCATCGTTACGCCCTCGATTCCAAGTTCATCGAGGAGGTCCATCGCAACCTGGATGACCTGTTCTTTCTGTATTGCCATGGGGGTCTTTTTTGAATGTTGAGGGTATCGAGATTTGCCGACGCTATTGAGTATGCGTTGATGCTCTACATTTTAAACTAACGGTGTTAGTAGACGCTGACAGTTATCACAGGCGCGTGGTGAGGGCGGAACGTCACGTCGACGCTGCTTGGCACGCGACCAAACAGCCCTTATGTTCGTGCCACAATACACGCGCCAGCACGCCCACATGAAAGGAGACAGGTTTGAGCAAGAGCGCCGCAGCGACCACCGAGACATGGCATATGGATGACGCCACGGCGGGCGTGTGGATTCGTGCAGCCCATCTTGGCCGGAAGATCAAGGTCAAGAAGGGCAACATGATTTATCGTCAAGGCGAGCTCGGTTTCACCTTTTACTTTCTGCTTTCCGGTCGTATCCAGGTTTCGATTTTTCAGAGCGACGGCACCGAGTTCATGCTTGAAATGATGGGGCCGTGGTCGATGTTTGGCGAGAGCCCCGCTATGGATGGCTTCCCGCGCATTGCCACAGCTATCGCAGCCGAGGACTCGGAGCTGATTGAGTTTGACATCAGGGTTATCACTGGAGCAATTCCGTCCTGTCCGGAACTCGCGATCTCACTGATGCGTATCGTTGCGCTCAAACAGCGGATTCTGGCCTCCCGCATTCAATACCTCGCGCTTCCAAAGCCGGAGATGCGAATTGGGGAGCTGCTGGGACGGATGGCCGAACTGTACGGCGAGAAGCGGGAGGACGGCACGCTGATATCTATCCCGCTGACTCATGAGCAGATCGCCGCTATGACGGGGGCGACCCGTGTCACCGTCACCCGTGCATTGAAGCGGTTGACGACGCTCGGCGCGATTGAATTGCGGCAGCGTCGTATCTGGGTGCTCGACTCGTCCAAACTTCTCGGTTGATTTGGTATCTCGCTATACAGACGGCAGGTTAGCTGGTCACCTAAAGTGGTCACGTTGGATTCAATTTCCCCGTACTACACCAGTTGATTGAAGGACTGCCATGAGCAAAATCGAGCGCCTGCGTCTTCCTGACGATGACGCAACCTTCGGAAGCAATCGCATTTTCGACCTGTTCCAGTACTCGCCGGCCGTGACGGCTAACGGGCTGGTGTTTATCGCTGGGCAAATCGGTCTGCGTGCCGACGGGTCGATTCCGGAGGATCCGAAGGAACAGATCGATGTCGCGTTCAAGCGTATCGAAGCCGTGCTCAACCATATGGACCTCGATTTCACGGATGTCGTCGAGCTCGTTTCCTATCACGTCGATGTTGGCGCACAACTCGCCACGTTCCGCGAAGTAAAGGAGCGGTACATTCGCTCGGATTTCCCGGCATGGACCATTCTCGGTATTGCCGCGTTGGCTCGTCCTGAGCTTATCGTCGAGATCAAGGTCGTCGCTGCGAGCCGGAAGTAAGTTTCATTTTCGCCGGCTGCGTCGAACGCCGGAACCGATACTTCATTGACCGCCGCTCCGCCATGTGGACAGGCCACCGTGTTGCGCGTTTGTGCTCAATACGATGAGAGAGTGGTGGTTCTTTATGAGCGGAAACCCGTCAAATGGGCAAAGCATTCGCTTCGCATGGCGACCTCGAAGATAAGGTCGTCTCGTTCGAGAAACTCTCCAACAACGCCTACGCGTACACCGCTGAAGGCGACCCGAACACCGGCGTCATCATTGGCGATGATGCGGTGATGGTCATCGACACGCAGGCGACGCCTGTGATGGCACAAGACGTGATTCGCCGCATTCGCGAAGTCACCGACAAACCTGTCAAGTACGTCTTGTTGTCGCATTACCATGCTGTTCGCGTGTTTGGCGCATCGGCATATCAGGCTCGGGAAATCCTCGCGAGCCGGGATACGTACGACCTGATTGTCGAACGCGGCGAGCAGGACAAGGCCAGCGAGATCGGCCGTTTTCCTCGTCTGTTCCGTAACGCCGAATCGATTCCACCCGGCCTCGTGTGGCCGACCATGACATTCAAGGGCGAAATGACTGTCAACCTTGGGAATCTGGAAGTGAAGATTCAACAGGTTGGTCGCGGTCATACCAAAGGTGACACCATCGCCTGGTTGCCGGAGCAGAAGATTCTCTTTGCTGGCGACCTGGTCGAATACCAGTCGACGCCTTATTGCGGCGACGCCTATTTCCGCGCGTGGCCGGCCACTCTCGACGAATTATCGAAATTCAAGGCAGAAAAGATGGTTCCAGGACGCGGGCCGGCGCTCAAGAGCGCCGCTGAGGTGCGTCAGGGTCTGGCGGGCACGCGTGCGTTCCTCACTGATTTGTATGGCGAGGTGAACCGCGGCGTCGCGGATGGCAAGGACCTGAAGACTATCTATCGCGAAGTCTATGCCTTCATGAAACCACGTTATAGCGACTGGGTCATCTTTGATCATTGCATGCCGTTCGACGTGTCACGCGCTTATGACGAGGCTACGGGTTTCGATGACCCGAGAATCTGGACGGCAGAGCGCGACGTCGAGATGTGGAGGCAGTTGGAAGCGTAGGTCGGTCGGGCACGGCCTGATTGTCGAATGAGAGCTTGCTCGATCCAGATCAATCCATGAAATATATTTTGGAATGCTACTTAGTATCATGAATACTCGAGTGAAAACTGATGGATTCGCGTTCGTCGAGTTCGTCTCATCACGACCAATGGAGCTCGTTGAACTCTTTGAGCACTTTGGTTTCCGCCTTCGCGGCAAGTCGAAGAGCGAAATGCTCCTGATGACACAAGGAGCGGCCGCTTTCGTCGTTAACGGAAATCCGAATGCGTTCGAATCCCAGCATGGTGCTTCGGTGCGTGCGATTGGAATTCGCGTCAACGACGCGAAGGCAGCACACGAGCAGGCGTTGGCAGGCGGTGCCGCCAACGCCTCCGCAGAAGAGGTAGGAGAATTTGTCCTCGACACGCCGACGATCCTCGGTATCGGCGATAGTCTGGTGTACTTCGTCGACCGCGACTTCCGCGAAATCTTCTCGCTTCCGGTCGAAGCCCGAAACACGCGAGAAGATGACGCCAATATCCTTGCCGTCGATCACACGTCGAATATCGTCCACCCCAGGAACCTTGATCTGTGGGCCAACTTCTACCGCGATACGTTCGGGTTCGCGGAGAAGCAGTATCTCGAAGTCAAGGGCCACATGTCTGGAATGCGGGCGCGCTCAATGGTGAGCCCGTGCGGTCGCGTATCGATCCCGGTTGCCGCTGCCGCCCATGACCAACCCGGCGTACTCAACCAGAACGATGAATTTATCCGCGACTACGGTGGCGAAGGGATTCAACATATCGCGCTGCTGACGTCCGACATCGAAGACACGATTCAAAAACTCAGTGTTGCGGGCATTGAGTTCATGGCAGCCCCATCGCAGAACTATTACGACGGAATCGATGGGCGTCTTCCGGGGCACGGCCTTGACATCGAACACCTGGCTGAACGCGGCATCCTGGTCGACGGCAAGGGTCCGCAGAAGATTCTGCTCCAGCGTTTCACGAAACGCCAGATTGGGCCAGTCTTCTTCGAAATAATTGAACGCCGCGGAGAAGACGGATTCGGCGAGGGCAATTTCAAGGCCCTGTTCGAATCGCAGGAGAAGGATCAGCAACAACGCGGCTCGCTCAATTGACCACTGCGTGGCAGGAACCCACGGTCCCTGCTGACCCGTTCACTTATCCTGGTCAACGGGAATCTTGAAGGAATGAAACCATGACAGAACAGGACGTTCGAGACCATCTCCTTGCCCGATATGACGTATGGATGGCCGCTATAGCGGAGAAGAACATCGATGCGATAGCGTCAATTTACGCGAGTGATGCGGTCTATATGCAACCGGGACAGCCGCGACATGTCGGCAAGGACGCGGTTATTGCCGTATGGCGCACATATTTCACACGCCCTGACTTCAAGGCGCTCTACACCCCAACGCTGACCGTATCCACGAGTCTTGACGTTGCGTATGACGTCGGCAGCTATGTCGTCAGCCTGACGCGGGACGGTGAGCCAGTGGAGATCCGTGGGAAGTACGTGGTGATATGGAAGAAGGAGGGTGGCGATTGGGTCGCTGCTGTCGATATCGATAACACAGACCACCTGGTGTAATCACCGGCTGTATCGGGTGTCGGCGGGAACGAACAGGTAGCCGCCTGCTGTACGGCGTGGCGCGTCGGCAAAGCGGCGTAGATGAATCGCCTGTTAGCGTCCTTTAACGAGCGATGTGAATATCCGTTGCTCCCAAATCCCGGAGATTAAATGAGCAGCATCAGCGCGACAGGTGTTCGCAAGGCCCGGCTTAATCGTTCCCAGTTGATTGTCGCCGCGACCATCGGCAATGCGCTGGAGTTTTTCGATTTCACTGTCTATAGCTTCTTCGCGATCACAATTGGAAAGGTCTTCTTTCCGGCCATGTCGGGTTACGGACAGCTTCTCGCGGCGGTGGCGACGTTCGGGGTGGGTTTCATCATGCGCCCCCTTGGGGGCGTCATGATCGGCGCTTACGCGGACCGGGCGGGACGCAAAGCAGCGATGACGCTGACCATTTTCATGATGGCGCTCGGCTGCGGGATGATTGGCCTCGCGCCGACCTATGCACAAGCAGGGTTAGTGGCGCCTATGCTGATCGTCGCGGCTCGTCTGATTCAAGGGTTTTCGGCCGGCGGTGAGGTTGGTGCATCGACAACCTTGCTGATTGAGTCCGGAACCAGCACGAACCGCGCTTTTCTCGGCAGCTGGCAGTTTGCGAGCCAGGGTTTGGGCGTTTCGATAGGCGCATTCGTCGCGTGGCTGCTGTCCGTGGTGTTGTCCTCCAGCGCGCTCGAAACCTGGGGTTGGCGTATTCCGTTCCTGCTCGGGATACTCATCGCGCCGATCGGCATGACAATCCGTCGCCGTCTCGAAGAGCACGCGCCGGTGCCGGCCACCGACAAGCGTGCGCCAGCTGTCATCGTTCTGCGCGATCACTGGAATTTCGTATTGCTGGGGACGCTGTTGACAGTCGGGTCGACTGTGGCAGCTTACGTTGTGAGCTTCTACATACCGACCTATGCGATCCGCGAACTGAAACTGAGTACGTCGACTGCGCTGCTGGCAGGACTCGTATCAGGATTAGTGACTTTCGTGGTCGCACCTGTTGCCGGTCTACTGTCAGATCGGACTAGCCGTAAAACCTTGGTGTTCTGGCCACGTCTACTGATTGTGATGGCGGTTTATCCGGCGTTTGTCTGGCTGACCCGTGATCCAGGCGTCGAAAGTCTGCTGGTCACCGTCGCGGGTCTCAGTGCGCTGCTGGCGCTACAGGCGGCGCCAGCTCTCACCATGCTGCCGGAAATGTTTCCACGTCCCGTTCGGGCGACGGGTATGTCCATTGTCTACAGCGTGGGCGTCGCCGTCTTTGGTGGCTTTGCACAGGTAGTGGCGATCTGGCTTATCCGCATGACGGGGAGCAAGCTTGCGCCTGCGTGGTACCTGATCGTCTGCGTGCTGCTTTCGTGTTTTGCGTTGCCGTTCATCAAGGATCGCACCGGCCAGGAACTTGACGAATGACCGACGGCAACCGTCATCTATCTTCCGATTCGTCCAACGTCTGCCACGCTCGCTGAGCGCCTTGCCACCGGGACGAAGCTTTTTTTCTTGTATCTGCAGATACCACGAGAACTGCCGGGCCCACTCAATAATTCGCAGGCGGGGACCCACTCGGGCCATCGAAGTAAGTCAAATCCAATCAAGGTGGAGAAGCTATGCGATTCGTGGCTGTATTTTTCGGACTGGCCCTCTTAACTGCTTTCGCCAGCAGTCAAGCCCAGGAGAAACCCAACTATAAAATCGGTGTCGTTACCGCGACTACGGGTTCAGCGTCAGTTATCGCGGCGCCGGCAAACAACGCGATTGCACTGTACGAAGAGCAGCTCGCGGCCCAGAAGAATCTTCCCTTCACGGTTCAGTTCATCAAGTACGACGACGCCTCCGATCCGACGAAGTCGGTCAATGCCGTTCGCAAGCTCATCCAGGACGACAAGGTCGATATCGTCGTTTGCTGTACGACGACGCCTTCCTCGCTTGCAATCGACAAGGTGGTGGAAGACGCGAAGGTCACGTCTATTTCGATGTCGGCGGGGGCAGCAGTGGTCGAGCCGGTGTCCGAAAAGCGCTATATGTTCAAGACGCCCATCACGGACCGGCTGATGATTAACTACACGCTCGACGAAATGAAGAGGAAGGGCATCAGGACGATCGCGTTTATGGGCCTCGACGACGCATATGGAGAGGGCGGTTGGGTCGAGTTCAAACAGCTCGCGGAAAAGAAGGGCATCAAGATTGTGGCGGATGAGCGCTTCTCGCGTGCCGACACGAATTTCGCCCCGCAGGCGCTCAGAGTGCTTCGCGCCAATCCCGATGCGGTCTACTTCCATGCGATCCCGCCTTCTGCCGCTCTCGCGCACGAAGCGTTGAAGCGGGTCGGCTATAAAGGGCCGATTTACCATGGCGCGGGCGCGCCGACGTCCAGCTTTCTCGCAATCGGCAAGTCGTCGGTCGAAGGCGCGATTGTGGGTGCTACGCCGATTACGGTCTATAAGGACCTGCCAAAGGATAACCCGCTGGTGCCCGTCATCACTTCGTTCGTGAACGCCTACGACACCAGGTATGGGCAGGGCAAGGCCGAGATCTTCGCGACGCAGGGCTACGACGCCGTTGGTCTCGCCCTCGACGCGCTTAAACGTTATACGGCGTCGGGGAAGAAAGGCGACCTTGCGCAGCGGCGAATGGACATCCGCAACGTGCTTGAAAACACGCACGATTACGTCGGCACGGTCGGCATTTTCAACTACTCGTCTACGGACCACGTGGGTCTCGACGTGCGCACGTTGTTTCTCGTCCAGGTGAAGAACGGGCAATTTGTCCTGTTGAAGGACTAGAAAATGGATTGGTTTTCAACCCTCTTCCTTGGAGTCGACGGCATCACGAACGGTGCCGTCTATGCGCTGGTTGGACTATCCCTCGTCCTCGTTTACACCACAACGCGCGTGGTCAACGTTGCCCAAGGCGAGTTTCTGACATTCGGCGCACTGTCGTTTGCGAGTTTCATGGAAGGCTCGCTGACATCGCTGCTCTATGTTGTTCTTGGCACGGGCGCAGTGTGCCTGCTTCTCGATGCGCTGCAAGCCATGAGGTTTCGCCGTAGCCCGCTGAAGCTTGTGATCAGGTATGGGGTGTGCGGCACGATTCTTACTGCGTTGGCGTATGCCGCCTGCCATACGAGTTCCACCGTATTGCAGATGGGAGCCGCGCTTGCGCTTGTTGCGACGATGGGGCCGCTCATCTACAGATTGACCGTAGAACCTAATCCCGGCAATTCACCGGTCGTGCTGTTGATCTGTTCGGTAGGTGTTTCGCTCATTCTCCATCCGCTCGCACTTCTGCTATGGGGCGCAGATCCCAGAACCGTGCCACCGCTCAGCGACCTTAGATTTAGTGTTGCCAACGTGGATATTGCGATGCAGTCGGTGATCATCCTGTCGGCAGCGATTGTCATGACGGCGGCGCTGTTCCTCTTCTTCCGCTTTTCGCTTGTCGGAAAGGCGCTGCGAGCCGCTTCAATCAACCGCGACGGAGCGTTGTACTGCGGCATACCCGTGGGGGTGGTCGGTCGCCTGAGCTACTTCATCGCGGCAGGTATGTCGGCGCTGAGCGGCATGTTACTCGCACCGCTTGTGACGGCGAACTACGAGATGGGTTTTGTGGTGGGGTTGAAGGGCTTTGTTGGTGCAACCATGGGCGGACTCATCAATTACCCGCTCTCGCTCGCAGGCGTATTTCTGGTCGGTGTGTTCGAGTCGTTCTCATCTTTCTTCAGCAGTTCGCTACGTGACGCGTGGGTGTTCTCGCTGGTCATTCCAATTCTTTTGTGGCGCAGTACGCGACTTGGGGGCGAGCTCAATGAACATTGACGAAACGTCGAGGTCGCCTACCGCCTTCGCCCGCCTCAAGCGCGAACACGTGGTGGTTGTTGTGATTTTCGCTGCGGTGCTTCTGTCGCTGATGTTCTCTTCAACGTATTACGTCGGTCTGGTCGCAGTCGCCGGGGTCAATTCGATTGTTGTGCTCGGGCTCGCTTTTCTACTTGCAACTGGCCAACTTTCTCTTGGCCATGCCGCGTTTCTAGGGTTGGGCGCCTATGCATCTTCGCTGATGACCTTGAAGTTGGGTGTGCCGCCCCTCGTGGCCATTCCTCTCGCCACCGCTTTATGTGCTGTTATTGGCTGGTTCCTGGGCGTGCTGACACTCGGCATGAGAGGGCATTATCTGCCACTCGCCACGTTGGCGTACGGCATGGCGATTTCTGCCTGCTTCGTCGCCGAAATTGACCTTACTGGGGGAGCTTCAGGGCTGACAGGAATTCCTTCCCTTGGTCTTTGGGGCGTTTCGATGGAGGCGCGGGGGATGGCCACGCTTATCTGGGCGGTTGTCGTGCTGGTTTTCTTCGCATATCGCCGGATTTACCGCAGCCGCGTCGGCCGGGTGGCGCGCGCTCTCAAGAGCAACAGCACGATGGCCAGTGCGTTTGGCGCTGATGTGGCGCGGGTCAAGACGCAGGTGTTCGTCCTTTCTGCCGCGCTGGGAGGTCTGGCCGGTTCCCTCTACGCGTACTACATGCAATTTCTGAGTCCGTCGTCATTTTCGCTCGGTGCGTCGGTCAATCTGCTGATCATGACTGTGCTCGGCGGCGTGGCGCATCCGTTGGGCGCACTGCTGGGCGTCATGTTCTTCAACTTGCTTGAGCTGACAGGCCAGCATGTCATTGCGAATGTTCTTGGTCTGCCTGGCCAGGTCGAGTCGATGGTTCTGGGAGCGGTGCTCATCGTCGCTCTGCTCAAGTGGCCCGACGGGCTGCTCACCTGGGCAGGCATAACGAGTAGCTACGACGTGGCGCATGACGTACCCGTTGCGACCGTGCGCGATACCGTGCGAGAGCCCGCTACGCTCAGCGCCAAGGGCGTGACGAAACGCTTTGGCGGTTTGACGGCTCTGTGCGAGGTGGACGTCAACGTGCCTGCGCACACGATTACAGGTTTGATTGGTCCCAATGGGGCGGGGAAGTCAACGCTCTTCAATGTCATGACCGGCGTGTTTCCAGCCAGCAGCGGCGGCGTCACCGTGAGTGGACAGCCTCTGCCAAACAAACTCCGCAAGGTTATTTCATGCGGTATCGCCAGGACGTTCCAGCACGTGCAGCTGGTTCAGGAACTAGACGTTCTGCAGAACGTGCTCATCGGTGGATATAGCCGGGGGAAGAGCGGGCTTCTAGCTGCTGCCATCGGGGCGGACCGGCACGAGGAGGCCGGCATGGTGGCCGAGGCGCTCGCTGCATTGCGGCGCGTCGGGCTGCTTGAAATCGCCAACACACGCATTTCTGATCTTCCGTTGGGCAGTCAGCGCCTCGTCGAAATCGCGCGGGCTCTGATGGCGCGTCCGTCCATCCTGCTGCTCGATGAACCGGCGGCGGGCCTGCGTTCGCCCGAGAAGCAGCGGCTTTCCCAACTACTTCAATCGCTGCGCGACGACGACGGTATGACCGTTCTGATTGTCGAACATGACATGGAACTGGTGATGGGCTGTGCGGACTATCTGTTCGTACTCAACTACGGAAGTGTTCTGGCCGAAGGTATGCCTCACGAGGTCCAGCAGAATTCCGATGTTATCCATGCGTATCTGGGAGCGGAAGCATGAACATTCTCGACGTCGAAAGCCTGAGCGTGAAGTACGGGCAGGTGAGCGCGGTCAGTGAGATGTCCTTCCACGTTTGCCCCGGAGAACTCGTCTCGCTCATTGGTGCCAACGGCGCCGGCAAGTCGAGCTTGTTGCGCTGCGTGATGGGCGCAGTACCCGCTGCCTCGGGGGATGTGCACTTCTGCGGCAAGTCGCTTGGGCGGACACCGGTAGAGGACCGCGTTCGCCTCGGGATGTATCTGGTTCCGGAAAAGCGCTCTCTCTTCAATTCAATGTCTGTGCGGGACAACCTTCAGCTTGGGATCTACGCGAACCGTGGCCGCATCAATTTCGCGGACGAGGTCAAGCGTATCTATTCTCTTTTTCCGATTCTGGAGGAGCGCCAGGAGCAGCTCGCCGGCACCCTGTCGGGTGGACAGCAGCAGATGGTCGCGATAGGTCGAGCCCTTATCGCGCGACCCAGGCTTCTCCTTCTTGACGAGCCTTCAATCGGTTTGGCTCCGCTTGTTGTCCAGCAGATTATGGAAGTGATTGTTGATCTGCAGCGCAAGGAGGGCCTGACGGTAATCCTGGTCGAGCAGAACGCGCGGCTTGCCTTGAATGCGGCCAACCGTGCATACCTGATCGAGCTGGGCAGAATTATAAAAGCGGGTACTGGGGCAGAGCTTGCCGCTGATCCTCACTTGAGTGACATTTACCTTGGGGTAAAACGAATGGCCGCTTGATAAGGCGCTTACTCAGCACACAGGAAAAGAACGGTGATCACAATAGTGTGATGCCGCGAAGCTATTTTAGAGAAGCACTTATGCTACATGAACAGTCCTTCGAATCATTGAGAGCGCTGTATAGGCGCGGCGAGATATCGCCTGTCGATGTAATTAAGTCGTCGCTTGAGCATGCGGACGCGGTGAATGGAAAGTTGAACGCGTTCGCGCTTATCGATGCTGAGCGCGCAATCGCGGCGGCGCGTGCGTCCGAGAAGCGATGGCGTGAGAGTGCACCGCTGAGCGACATAGATGGGATGCCGATTGCGCTAAAGGATGGCGCCTTACGGGAAGGCTGGCCATCGCGCAAGGGGTCTGTGGTCACATCGGCCGAGCCGGCGACGGAGAACGCAGAAGTAACGGCTCGCCTGGTCGCAGCAGGCGCGATACTCATCGGAAAGACCCGGATGCCGGAGTTCGCGTGGAAGGGGGTGACCGATAGCCCGGGCTACGGCATCACGCGCAATCCGCTCAACCCTGAGTTGACTCCCGGTGGCAGCAGCGGTGGATGTAGCGCCGCCGTTGCGGCAGGTGTTGTACGGGTTTCGATTGGCAGCGACGCGGCTGGGTCGATTCGCATTCCTGCGGCGTTTACGGGGACCTTTGGTTTGAAGCCGACGTTCGGGCGCGTGCCGATTACGCCGCCGGCGAGTTCGTACTTCAGCGTTGCGCATTACGGTCCGATTGCCGCCGGTGTGGATGACCTCGCTGCCGTGATGGATGTCATCAGCGGTCCAAGCCCTCGAGACTGGACTTCGATTGGCCTCGCGCCCGTTGACTTCAGGTCGCGGGTATCACCAACCGAACTCCGTGTCGGTTTGCTCAATCCGCTCCAATGGGAGGGTAGCGTTGATGTAATCAAGCACGCCATGGACCAGACGTATGGACTTCTTTGGAGTAGTGGCTTCAACATGCGCACGGTGGATTTCGACGTACACCATGCGTCCCGAACGGGAGCGTTCCTGTATCGGCTGGGCTGTTTCACTGCGGTGAATAGTGTTCCGGCGGAACAACGTGAGCACCTGGATCCCGGGCTTCTCCAGTTCGTCGAGCCTGTACGCAATGCGACGTTTGCGGACGTCCAACGGGCAGCGCTGCAACGAGACACACTGAGTGGCAGATTCTGCGCGTTGTTCGATGAAATTGACGTGCTCATGTTGCCCACTACGCCCATTCTGCCTTTCGAGGCCGGCAGGAATGTGCCATCCGATGCCGCAGACGACGACTGGCTTTCGTGGAATCCGTATACGCCGGCATTCAACCTGA
The DNA here is from genome assembly GCF_902859805.1 of Paraburkholderia sediminicola. GTDB lineage: Bacteria > Pseudomonadota > Gammaproteobacteria > Burkholderiales > Burkholderiaceae > Paraburkholderia > Paraburkholderia sediminicola. The sequence continues at coordinate 79,894 of NZ_CADIKC010000010.1, forward strand.
CTCAGGCGCCGGCCATGACGGTGCCGTTCTGGCCCGAGGGCTCGGCGCTGCCGGTAGGGATACAGCTCGTCGCGGCGAAGTGCCGGGAAGACGTGCTCCTGAGGCTCGCGTCATGGCTCGAGCAGCACCTTCCGAAGCGACAGGTAGCCTGATCTTTGAAATGCAGGCCGGCACATAAGCAATGCCGGCCGTTTTCAGGCGCTTAACCGACGCTGGTCAAGCACCCAGAAGTGCTGCCCTTCGTTCAGTATTACCCCTTCCGATTTGAGTCGGGTAATCGTGCGCGTCACCGTGACCCGACTTGTTCCTGTCAGACTTGCGACCTGCTCATGCGTCAATGGCGTCCGGATGCGCACGCCGACTTCATCCGCTTCGCCATAAAGGTTCGCGAGGCGACTCAGTAGTTCAACAATTCGCAGTTCCGGCTTCGGCATGGCCATGAACTGAATCCGCATCCCCAGGACCCACTGCTTGATCGCGATGACCTCCATCAGGGTTGTTGCAAACTCGATGTTTGCGGTGAACGCGGGCTTGATAGTCGCGTAGTCAAACTTGACTACAACACAGGGTTCCAACGCAATCGCTGTGGTCATCCGGCGCTGACCGGCGATTGCGGTGCCCTCCCCAATGAGCGACCAGGGGCCCATTAATTCAAGGATGAATTCCGTGCCGTCCTCCTGAAAAACGCCCACCTGGACTCGCCCGCTGACAAGAAAGAAGAACGAGGTGCCAGTTTCCCCCTGACGGTACAACGTCGTGTCTTTCTGCAGGACCTGTCGCTTGCCAAGGTGCTCCGCGTTCATAAAGACGTTCGCCGCAACCTTATCCATGTGCCAGGTCTCAGTTGAGATCGTCTCGCCGGAGAGTTGATGAGTGCCCATCGCGTACCACCATTTCGTTAGCCGCGCCGTCATAACTAACGGCAGGTTGAATCTTCATGCGCTGCAGCACGCGAGCCAGTCGGTATGGCGCTTCAGCGCACGCATGTCAGTTGCAACTTTATGCAACTTCCATTCCAACGGTAGTGGGTCTTTCCCGAGCCTGTGCATGCAGACGCACGTGCGAGTCCTTCATTTACTGGGGAACAACCGCACCAACTACGTGAGCCGGCACCGCCGCAGTGCCCGATCGCCTCCAGAACTATTTTTTATGAGGCTCGTATCAGCGGATACGTGGGCTGACGAAAGCGTCCAGATACATTACCTGCAGGCCGCTTTTTTGGAGACCTGAATGTCAACCATCGCAACTCACGCGCGATTTCGAACTTTAATGAGTCGATTCGTTACTGGTGTTACGGTCATCGCCGTCGCATCCGAGGATAGACAGTCCGGAGTGGCAGCTATGACTGCCAACGCAGTCTGCCCGGTGAGTCTGGCTCCCTTGCTGCTTTTATTCTGCGTTCGGAACGAGAGCTCGTTTCTTCCGCATCTGAAGCAATCAAGAACGTTCTCGGTGAATATCCTTTCCTCCGGTCAGGATGACGTCTCGCGATACTACGGCGGTCAGGCACATCGCGGCGCGATAGGCACGTGGGACTTGAATGCTGCTTCCGCCCCCGTACTGGAAGGCGCAAATGCTACGTTCGTTTGTCATGTCAGCAATCTTCAGCAGCTTGGCGACCATCATGTTGTCGTCGGTGAAGTTGTCGACATGTATTCAGTTGACCCGCCGGCGCCTGCGCTTATTTACGCGGCGGGCAAGTATCTCGGCATCGAGCTCGACAGCTAGTCTGGAACGCAAGCGTCGCCGTTGAGCCAATTCAGTCACGACTTTTCATGGTGCAGACTCAAATGATTGACCATATTCCCAATGCCGAGACCTTGATTGAGCGGGCAAGGTTGATGATTCCGATGTTGAAGGAACAAGGAGCGGGGCACGACAATGCGAAGCGCATTTCAAATGATGTCGCCAACCAGCTCCGTGCAGCCGGTTTTTTCAGAATCTGCCAGTCTGTCGAAAACGGTGGCTACGGATTGCGTCCGTCGGTCTTGTGGCGTGTCTGCCGCGAAGTTGCCCGCGGCGATAGCGCGACAGCCTGGATACTGGGCCTTGCCGGGTTGCATCCGTGGATGGCCGGCATGTTCGGCGAGCGAGCACAGGACGACGTATTTGCGGGCGGCCAGGACGCTGTTGTTATCGCGCTTACCGGAAACGTAGGGCGTGGGGTCGACGCCAGCCTGGACGGAGAGCATTTTGTCCTGAACGGCAAATGGACTTACGCATCGGGTATCGATGTCGCCGATTGGGCAAGCGTGTTGGTCGATGTGCCAACCACCGAAGGTGTCAGAGAACTGAGGTTGCTTCTTGTCCCCCGGAGCAGCTTTCGCATTGACCACGAGAGCTGGAACGTCTTCGGAATGAAGGGGACGGGCAGCAAGGACGTTTATCTCGACAACGAGCGGGTCCCGGTCTACCGCAGTATCAAGTGGACCGATGTGCAGTGCATTGCGTATCCGGGGCGAGAGCGCAACAAAAGCCCGATGTATCGCATTCCGCACACCAGCCTGTTTGTTATGTCTGTCGCGGCCGCCATTGCATCCGTGGCACACGGCCTGCTGGACATCCATGCCGACACTGTGCGCAAGCGGATTCCTGCTGGCTTGAACTCGCCGCAAACCGAAGACCGCTTCACACTGGCGGAGCTCGGTAAAGCAGCGGCGAAAATTGAAGGGGCGTTCAATCTACTCATGCACGACGTGGACGAGATGTGGGACTGGGCGGCAGAAGGAAAAGAGTTCTCGGTGGAGCAGCGCGCGCGATATCGAACGGATGGGGCCATTATTTGCGATATGGCGCTCGCCGCTGCTGACGACCTGGTGCGCAATCTCGGCGGAAGTCTGATGCCGACTGGCCCGGTGGAGCGGTACTTCCGCGACTTGCACAGCATGGCCTCTCACTTCCTGATGCAAGTGAATCCATCCGCTGAACTGTATGGCCGCGTTTTGCTGGGTATGCCGCTGCCGGCGAATGCGCGAATCTGACGAGACGCCGGTGCTTGAAAGATTTTCGCTGGCGCCGTATATGTTGCGTCGATTAGATGCGTAGGCGCATATACTGCACACAGTAGGTACATGTGCATGAGCATTATTCAGCTAAGCCTAGTTTTTTTCTACGCTCCGCCCGCGGGGCAATCGCCTATCTCACCAGTCAAGCGGGTTAACCCCGCTTGGCGTCAAGTCAAAACGATCCTAACGTTACACACATTGATTGAACGACCGGACGGTTTATTAATATCCGGCCCCGCTCAATCAGGCGGATGTGTTCCTTCAGATTACCCATCTACTTCCCGTTGCCGGGCAGCGATCCTGCTCGTGCCGACGAAAGCGAAGAACCCGACTCTCCGGCCGCGACGGCAATAAATAAGACACCTATATCTGGAGATACCAACGTGAAGAGCTGGATTGAATGCAATGCCAGGCGATTCGTTGTCGCATTGGCGGTGGGAGGGTGCGTCCTCGCACTTTCGGGCTGTGGCAGTTCAGACAATGTCGCGTCGCCGGCGCCAGTCGATTATGCGGCGCTGTGCACGAAGATAAATGGGCAGCAGTTCAATGGCATTACGGTGACGGCAACTTCACGCATCGCGGCCGCTGGTGGCAACCCCGGTTATTGCAAGGTCAGTGCAACTGGAGCCGCCAGTACCACACTCGACATCGAGGTCGATCTTCCCGACAACTGGTCGAAGCGGCTGCTCCAGCAAGGTGGCGGTGGTTTCGATGGGAGCATTCCAACCGTCGAAGCAACATCCGCACAGTTCCCGCTCATCAAGCCATTGGCGCGGGGGATTGCCTATACCGCTTCGAATGGCGGCAACCGTACCGGCAATCCAGCGGATCTGCTGACGAATGCAACGGCGGAGAAGGACTACGCGTATGCATCGACGGGTATCACGGTTCATTTCGCCAAGGCAGTGATTACCGCCTTTTACGGCTCCGCGCCGAAATATACGTACTTCAGCGGCGCGTCGAACGGTGGCCGCGAGGCCTATCTGGCCGCCCAGAATCAGCCGGGGGACTACGACGGCATCATCGCCGGCGACGAGAGCATGAACATGGGAACTCAGGTAACGGCGATGCTCAATATAGCAACGCTTGCCGGTTCCGCTGCGATGCCCTCCAGTGCACAGTGGACAGCAGCGTATTCCGCGGCAGTCGCGCAATGCGGGAATGCCAACGGGGTGATCCTGAATCCTGCTGCCTGTACCTTTGATCCATCGACCTTGCAGTGTGGTGCATCCGGTGCGCCCGCGGCAACCTGTCTTTCGGCGGCGCAGTTGCAAACCGTGCAGCGGATAGTCGCACCATTGTCGACAAGCGGCGGCCAGTTACTGTTTTCCGGCTACAACTGGGCGGACTTCGGCTCCATGTTCGGGGTCGGCTCATACGGCGGGCTGGGTGGCGGCTTCGCGGCGATCGGTACGGGCAATGCGAATTGGCTGCTGCCCGCAACGGTATCAGGCAGTCTGCAAGCGAACTTCAACGTCGACACCTCGTATCCGGTCATTGCCGCAGGGCTGCAAAACGTGGGAGCGGATCACAACCTGCAGGCCATCGCGCAATATCTGATGGCGGGCAAAAAGCTGATTTCGTTCAACGGCGCAGCCGACCCATTGATTTCACCACGCGACCATCTGCGTAACTGGCAAACCGTCGTACAGCTTGCCGGGTCCGCCGGAGGCAATGCACGCTTCTACCTCGAACCAGGAGTGGGCCACGTACTCGGTGGCAACGGTCCTGATCAGACAGACTATCTCGGCGCGATGATCGCGTGGGTCGAACAGGGTACCGCCCCGGGGCAACTGGTACTGACGAAATTCGATTCCAACGGCAATGCCACGTCGTCTCTGCCGGACTGCCCGTACCCGACCGTGCCGCACTATTCGGGCTCTGGCAACGTGAGCGCCGCGGCCAGCTACACCTGTGCCGCTAGCTAGACACGCGTGGAAACCTGCCAATAAAACGGGGCAAACTTATGAAACTCGCTACATCAATGCTGAGCCTGCTCGCGACCACGTTATTCGTTTCAGTCGCGGCGCAGGCGCAGGTCAAGATAGGCGTGACGCTGTCGACCACGGGACCGGCAGCTTCGCTCGGGGTGCCGGAAAAGAACACGATCGCATTGTTGCCGAAGGAGATCGGCGGCAAGAGCATCCAGTACATCGTGCTCGACGACGCATCGGATACGGGGCGTGCTGTGCAGAACGCCCGCAAGCTGATCGACGAAGAGCATGTCGATGCGATTGTCGGCTCGACGGTCACGCCGAATTCCCTCGCCATGGTCGACACCGTGTCCGAGGGGCACACGCCGATGATTTCGCTTGCGGCATCCGCGGCGATCATCGCGCCAATGGATGCGAAGCGCGCTTGGGTGTTCAAGACGCCGCAGAACGACAGTCTGATGGCAGACGCCATTGCCGGATATATGGAGGCGCACGGTGTGCATACCGTCGGCTACATCGGCTTTGCGGACGCCTACGGTGATGGCTGGTATAGCGTATTCAGCGCGGCGGCGTCGGCTCATCATCTGAAGATCGTCGCGAATGAGCGTTTTAACCGGACGGATTCGTCGGTGACCGGTCAGGTATTGAAGACCTTGGCGGCGTCACCAGACGCCGTGCTGGTGGCCGGTGCCGGAACGCCAGCGGCTTTGCCTGCCAAAACTCTGAAAGAGCGGGGCTACAAGGGCGCTATTTACCAGACGCACGGGGTAGCGAATAACGACTTCCTGCGCGTATGCGGCAAGGATTGTGAGGGTGAGTTGTTGCCTGCGGGACCGATCCTCGTTGCGGACCAGTTGTCCGATTCGAATCCGGTCAAGCAGTCATCGCTTGCCTATAAGGCCGCTTATGAGAAGGCATACGGGGCGGGCTCGGTGGCGACATTCGGCGGGCACGCGTGGGATGCGGGTCAGATGTTGCAGCGGGCGATTCCGGAGGCCCTTAAAAAGGCCCAGCCTGGCACACCCGAGTTCCGCGAAGCCTTGCGCGCGGCACTTGAGAACGTGAAGGATTTGCCCTTGTCCCATGGCGTCATGAACACGACTAAAACGGATCACAATGGTCTTGATCGGCGTGCGAGAGTAATCGTCGAAATCGTTGACGGGCGGTGGAAGCTGCGCAACGACTGAGCGTGTAGCGCCTGGAGTTGAAGCTGGTGTCGAGCCCGCGGCGCCAGTTCAACTCATGCTGGACATAATTCCTACCTGCCAGAACAGTCAGACCGCACTAGATGCGTGCGTGAATACAACTGACGTCCTTTCTGCGAATATCTGCGAAAATCCAACCTGAACAGCTGCCACGCATCGAAGGTGTGCCGGCACGCACTCCTTCACGTTGCCTTCATACGGCGGCCCGTGGCGAGGAATCTGTAAACACAGGGTATCGCAATGCAAATATTCGTCGGAAATGGACAGGCGCATGAAAGGTAGTGCAACCGGCATCGGGCGCAAACTTGAACTCCTGTATGGGTTGGTTGCCTCGCGGGTATTTCACCACGCGTCGACGATGTTAAGTGGCGACGTGACCTTCGCGCGCGTCATCTCTCTGTTCCACCTCCATCATCACGATTCGCAGACCATTGCTGAGCTGGCCGAGGCAACTGGCCTGAGTCATGCTGCGGCCAGCCGGATGGTCGACGGACTGTATCGGGAGGGCGTAGTGGATCGTCGGGAGGCGGCCGAGGATCGCAGGCAGAAGTGTGTTGAATTGACGCCTGATGGCCTGAAAAAAATAGAGGCCATGCGCCAGGTTACAACTGAGGCCTATGCCGAGATGATGGCGCGGGTGCCAAAGGAACTGCGTATCAGGCTCGACGAGATCCTGGTGGAGCTCGAGCCGTACGTGATCCCTTCTGAACCAGAACAGGAAGACCGTCCGCGTAAACCCCGATCGCGTCGCTAAAGCTGAGAGGACGCAGCAAGCATCGAGTAGGCGCGCTGCCATTGCCATCCAGCGTGCCGGCGAGCCGTCGTGTCCCACACTTTCTCGCACTTTACTGCGACCGAAATTCAGGTACACAATCAGTCCAGATATTGTGGATCGCAGTCTCGAATCCTTTTGATTATTCCTGCCCTCAAGGTGCTCACCCGGGTCACACTCTGTGCCCACTCATCTGGAATCTCTCCATGAGCGATAAATCGTCGGGCGAATATGAAGAACTGGTGTCAGGCGGCAGTCGCCACCACCAGATTTTTCCAACGCTGAATGAAAGACAGTTTGCACTATTGGAGAGGTACGGTGAGCGGCGCAGGCTGAACACGGGCGACGTGCTGTTCTCCGAAGGCGAACGGCACATTCCCATGTTCGCCATCGTCTCAGGAACGATCGAGGCGACGAGAGGCTCAGGAGACGGTCTCCACGTGCTGGGCTCGCACGGTCCAGGCTGCTTCACTGGTGAGGTCGGAACACTTGCCGGCCGCGCCGCGGTTGCGTCGGCACGCGCCACCAGTGATTGCGAAGTCATCGTGATCGACGAGGAATCGCTGCGCGCGCTCGTCATCGCGGAAGCCGAATTGAGCGAAACGATCATGCGTGCGTTCATTCTGCGCCGAGTCGCTTTCATTCGGGATCAGAGCGGGGGGATTCTGGTCATTGGCAGTGCAGCGTCTGCGGCCACGTTCCGTCTTCGGCATTTTCTGAGCCGCAACGGTCAGCCATCGGCCTACTTCGATGTCGTCGAGCATGAGGAAGCGCGAGCGCTTCTCGAACGCAACGGCGCGACAGAAGCAGATATACCGGTGGTCATCACGCTACAAGGTCACGTTCTGAAGAGCCCGACCCACCGCGCCGTGGCCGATGCAGTTGGTCTCAGTCCCGACAAGCTGAATGGCGAGCGGTTCGATGTGGTCGTGGTGGGCGCCGGACCGGCAGGTCTTGCGGCCGCGGTATACGCGGCCTCGGAAGGCTTGAAGGTCGCGGTCCTCGACACCAAGGCGCCGGGTGGCCAGGCGGGCACCAGTTCAAAGATAGAAAATTACTTCGGGTTCCCAACGGGTATCTCGGGGCAGGCGCTTGCGGGCCGTGGCCTGTCGCAATGCCGTAAATTTGGCGCCGAAGTCGGTGTACCCATTGAGGCGCTCGGCATCGATTGCCAGGACGCACCGCCGTTTCACATTCGGCTCAATTACGACGAGCACGTGTATGCCCGCGCCGTCGTCGTCGCGACTGGCGCGCGTTATCGGAAACCGCCGCTGGACCGCCTTGAGAATTTCGAGGGGCGTGGCGTTTACTACAGCGCCACGTTCATGGAAGCCGCGTTTTGCGCCAACGAAGAATTGATTATCGTCGGTGGCGGAAACTCAGCCGGTCAGGCAGCGGTTTTTCTCGCTGGATTTGCGCGGCATGTCCACATCGTGATTCGCGGTGACGGACTCGCTACGAGCATGTCGAATTATCTGATCCGACGGATCGATGCGGCGTCCAACATAACCGTTCATCAGCGGACTCAGGTCGTGGAACTGTACGGCGATGAGCGGCTTGAATCGGTCAAATGGGACCGGCAAGGGCAGGTCGAACAAAAGCCGATCCGGCACGTCTTCCTGTTTCTCGGTGCGCAGCCCAGTACCGGCTGGCTCGGCGATTGTGTCGCGCTGGACAAGAACGGCTTCGTGCTCACCGGCACCGACGCACTTAAGGCGTGTCCGCCAGATCGTCCACCCCGATTTCTGGAGACGAGCCGGCAAGGCATCTTTGCCGTTGGCGACGTTCGCAGTGGTTCGGTGAAGAGGGTTGCAGCTGCTGTGGGAGAGGGCGCCGCTGTCCTCCAGTCGCTTCATGAATATCTGGCTCTGTATGAGTGAGGTCTAGCTGCGAGTGTCGGCAAAATAGCGTCCGTTCGGACCATGCAACGCCGTAGCGACACGTACTTCATGCGGGTGGTTACAACCAATGGTCGTAACCACTCCGCGTCAAAATCTGGACGACTTTCCGTCCATGCCGCATCAAGCGCATAGCCCGCGACAAAAGTACACAAATCCAGACAAACGGGTCGTGGACGGAAGAAATACTTCCGCTTAACATTCGCCCGTTCTTGTAAAAAACGGTAATACACGGTCGACATCAATAGTCGATTTGCCTGATCTCATCAACAGAGAGGCTTGGATTTCCGCCTGGCAATCGCTCTGAAAATCTGGAATTTCATAGTAGATGAAATCGTCGATGGAATCGTTCGCTCTCTCGCTGCCGGTACTCATGTACCACCATGTTTCTGAGTCGAATGGCGCGCTGAATATCTCACCCCAGTGTTTCGAATCCCAGATGAACTGGCTGGCACGCAATGGATATGTCACGCTCACCGCGGATGAATTCGCGCGCTTCCTGCGCGGTGCGCCCATGCCCGAAAAATCGATTCTTTTGACATTCGACGACGGATACCTGGACAACTATATTCACGCGCATCCTTGTCTCGAGCGTTACGGTTTCAATGCTGTCATGTTTCTCGTGACTGGTCGCATTCATGACGGTCCAGTTCGGCCAGTCATGACAGCTCGCGCGGCCAGGAGCATGTCGCACGCAGAGTGCGAGCAACGCGTCCAGGCGGGCCGATCGGACGATGTCACGGTGCGTTGGAGCGAGATCGAACTCATGCGAAAGGCCGGAACGTTTGAGTTCCATAGCCACACGCACAGTCATCGCCGCTGGGACATATTGTGCCGTGATCCGGTTAGCAAGCGGCATCGAATCGCACAGGATATCGAAATATCCAGATGTATTCTGACCGAGCGCATCGGTGCGGTATCGACGCATCTGTGCTGGCCAGAAGGCTATTACGACGACGACTATGTCGAGGCTGCAAGAGCCGCCGGTTTCGAATACCTGTACACAACGAGGAACACTCGCCGCAACAGCCCGGGTAGCGATCCATACGAGATTCATCGCATGGCGGACAACGGCAAGAGCGGGGAGTGGCTGGCGCGCAAGGTACGCCGCTATCAGCATCCACAGTGGGGCGCCGCTTATTACTGGTTCAAACGAGTTAGAGAACTCGGAAAGCGCGTGCGTTCATGAGGATTCTCTACACGATGGACACTGCGTCGCCATGCCAGACACACTCCTGTTGATCGAAGACGACCTTCCGCTCGCAGCACTGACGGCTGAGTTCTTGCGCTCTGAGAATTTCGAGGTTGCGATTGCTCACCGCGGCGACGTGGCTGTGAAGATGATCGATGCGGTACGCCCGGATCTGCTCGTTATGGACGTCATGCTGCCGGGCATGGATGGATTTTCCTTGTGCCGCGAGATTCGGTCCTCTTATTCGGGGCGGATTCTCATGATGACGGCACTGGACGAGGACGTAGAACAGTTGATGGGTTTCCATGTCGGCGCTGACGACTTTGTCGTCAAACCGATCGATCCTCTATTGCTCGTGGCCCGTATTCGCGCCTTGTTGCGAAGGGACATTCGCCGCCCCAAGCCTGGCCGGGTGTTCGACCACGCGTTTGGGCGTTTCCGGCTTGACCTCCATGCCCGAAGGGCCTGGCTGGACGATAAGGCCGTCGCGTTTTCGGTGGCGGAGTTCGACCTCCTGTCGATATTCGCTCGCCATGCCGGCACGCCGCTCAATCGGGACCAATTGCTCCAGAACCTCCGCGGCGTGGAGTACGACGGCCTCAATCGATCGATCGACATGCGTGTGTCGCGCCTGCGGAAAAAATTGGCGAACCTGCATTGCCCGGTGACGATCCGCACGATCACTACGCACGGCTACCTGTTTGCCGAGATGTCGGGCGAGGAGTAGTCCATGCGGTTTTCACTGAGGCGTTGGTCGATCATTGCTATCGGCATTGGATGGACTGGCTCAATCCTTGGCCTGTTGTGGCTGTCGGCCTCCGCTGCGGTCGGCATCAGCGAGTACAGTTTCCGCCAGTTGATGACCGGTCCCGGCTACCTGCTTGCAGAGCAACTTCGACCGCTGTCGACGGCGCAGCGCGAGCAGCGGTTGATATCGCTTCGCCAGCGCTTCCAGTATCCGATCGAGCTAGTCGCGACCGACAGCGTTGAACTGCCGCCGCAAGCGCGCACCATGCTCCTGCACCAGCAGGCGGCACAGAATAGTGATGAGGAGATCGCCTACTTCTCACTCGACAACGACACGCTGATTCAGTTCGGACCGATGTGGGGCAGCGCTGCGCTGGTTGATGTACTAGGTTCTCCAGTTTTTCTTTTGACCGCTGTGGCCGCGAGTGCTCCCATCGTGGGTTTTTCGATCGCTGCCTGGCGTCGCAAACGACGATGGTGCCGCGACTTGCAGGAGATCACGGCCTGCCTTGCCGGCATGGTGCGATCGCCGGCCGTTATGCTGCCCGCCGTCGACAGGGAATGGATGCCGCTGGTGCTCGCCATGCGCAAGCACGTCGAAGATCTGTCTGCCATGAACGAGCGTCACAAGGAGGTGTCGCAAGCGGTCTCGCACGAGTTGCGTACCCCTCTTGCGCGGATGCGCTTTGCCATGATGCTGCTTGGCAGGAGCGAGGACGTCGCGACCCGGAGCCGTTTGCAAGAACGACTGCAACTGGATGTTGACCGGCTCGAATCGCTCGTACGTGCGAGTCTGCGTTTCGCCAGACTGACCGATGCACCGGCGCGCATCGCCCGTGAACCCATCGCGGTTCTCACATGGCTGCAAGAAGAGCGCATGGATGTCGAGGACAAAGGACTTGTGATCGAAGTCACTGCACAACCTGAAAATCTCCAATTCATGGGCGACAGAGACCTGCTGCATCTGATTGCACGCAATCTGTTTGAGAACGCGGTTGCGCATGGTCGTTCCCACGTCATTGTGAGGGCTCGCCTCGCCTCGACTCGACAGATGATCCTGGCGGTCGAGGACGATGGCCCCGGCATTGCCGCGGAGGATCGCGAACGCGTGTTCGAACCTTTTGTCCGGCTCGCGCCTGGCGGGGAGGAGAGAGCGGGATTCGGGCTCGGACTCGCGCTGGTACGGCGGGCAGTTTATTTGCAAGGCGGCAGCATCGGCATTTCAACCAGTGCGTTGGGCGGTGCGTGCTTCCGCGTGACCCTGCCGTTGCCCGCATGACCCTGCGGTGTTTGCCCTGTTACTCGCGGTGACAACACTGCGTGTACCTGTCATTTATGCTCGTTTCAGACGTTGTGCGCTGACTGTGATGTTGACGCTGCGCTCGATCACAACTTATCTGCAACGAACCGACCAGGAATCTCATGCGGGACATCAAATCAAAGTTCATGATTCTTTGTGCAACAGCGTGCCTCGGCGCCTGCGGCGGCGGAGAAGATGCCACTGCCAGATCCGAAGCGGGAAAGCGCAGCGTGCAGAAAGTCTTGACGGCACAGCCCTATGTCACGGGCTCGATCCTGCCCAACCACATTTCAGCGGCTGAGCGCGACAGCCAGGTGCAGGCATTCTACAAAGCATGGAAAACCAGGTACGTGGTGCAGGAATGCGGAGACGGGCGCTATTTCGTCAAGGTCAATGCGGATCACCGGCCTGTTGGCGGGGATACGGCGCCGAAGACAATCACCGTATCGGAAGCCCACGGTTACGGCATGTTGATCACCGTCATGATGGCGGCACATGACAACGACGCTCGCGATATCTTCGACGGTATGGTCCGGTATTTCCGCGACCACCCGGCGGAGTCGAGCCCGCATCTGATGGCCTGGAATCAGGTAGAAGGTTGCGCCAACTCGGCAGGCAGATTCCGCGGGAAAGTTAGTGCAACCGACGGTGATCTGGACATTGCGTATGCATTGTTGCTGGCCGACCGGCAATGGGGTAGCGACGGCGCAATCAACTATCGTCAGGAAGCGCGGGCGGTGATGCAAGCCATTCTGCAGTATGAAGTGCACCCCACTGGCAAACATCTGATGATCGGCGATTGGGCCGGAACAGATGGCGACCCGGCGATCGAGTACACGACACGTTCATCCGATTTCATGCAATCGCACCTGAAGGCTTTCTTCACCGACAGTGGCGATGCAAGATGGCTGGCGGTGCGGGACCGAACCTATGTGATCGTCGGCGAGATCCAGCAGCACTACAGTTCGAAAACCGCGTTGATGCCGGACTTTATCGCCAACCTCGATGGGGAGCCCAAGCCGGCGAAGCCAAATTTGGTCGGAGACCCGAGGGACGGCGAGTATTCGTGGAACGCGGCTCGCTATCCGTGGCGGGTCGGCATGGACTATCTGCTGTACGGCGAGCCGCGTGCGTTCAGTGCACTCGGCACGTTCAACCGTTGGGCGCGCTCCACCACGGCTGGAGACCCCGCGTCGTTCGCCAGTACCTACCATCTGAATGGCGTGCCTGTGGTAGCTGAGGGTAGGAACAGCCTGGCTTTTGTTTCCGCATTGGGCGTGTCGGCAATGATCCACGCGGACAACCAGGAATGGCTGAACGCGATCTGGGAAAACCTGCGTGGCCAGAGCCTGGACAACAACGACTACTACGGCAATACGCTAAAGCTATTGTCGATGATCGTCATGTCGGGCGCCTGGTTGCAGCCCTGATGTAGTGAATGAAATCGCCGTACAGGTACTGCGTTGTCAGCGCTTGCAGTCTGGAGACCCGCGTACTACCGGCTCGAGTAAATCGGAAATTTTGAGGCGACCTGTTGCTATGAAGATTCTCTACACCAACTTTCACACGGGTGATGGAGGCGGTCATACGACCTATATTCTCAACCTGGCTGCAGCACTGGGAGGGCGCCATCGCGTGACGATTGCGGCACCCCGCTCAAGCCGGCTCTATCTGTACGCGAGGCAGATTCCCGGTGTCGAAGTCGTTGCGATGGGTTTTCGCAATACGCTGACATCGATGATCGGAACCGGGCTGGCGCTGCGCCGTCTGATCGAAAAGAACGGTTTCGATATCGTGCACGTCAATGGCTCGGCGGATCATCGGATCGCGATGCTCGCGACGACGGGATTGGGCAGAGACAGCCCCTGTATCGTCTTTACGAAACACAATGATTTGCCTGCGAAGAGCGTGACCACATGGCTCAAAGGCACGTTGGGGACCGATTCGGTCATTTGTGTTTCAGCGTACACACGCCGCCGGCTGGCGCAAACGGTCTATGGACGCAAGGTTAATTGGGTTGTGCGGCACGGTATCGATCTCGGCCGCTTCGCACCTGTGAGTGCTGCTGCCGTTAGCAGGATTCGAAGCCGCTTTTTGCCCGGGATTCCAGAGGATGCGCTGGTAGTCGGCAGCATTGCGGGCATGGATGACAACAAAGGCTGGCTGGACATGGTGACTGCTGTCGCCATGTTGCCCGATCCACTACGCAAGCGCGTCCGCATTGTTCTCGCGGGTCAGTTGCCCGATGCAACGCAGCGCTCAAGGGTGGCGGCACTGGGGATGACGCGGCAGGTGATCTACACCGGAATGCTTCGGGACGTTCGGCCGGCAGTCGCGCTTCTGGATGTGGGCTTTGTGCTTTCCCAGCGCGAGACGCTCTCATTCGCGTGCCGGGAGATGATGGCGATGGGTAAGCCGGTGATTGTCTCCGACACAGGCGGCCTTCCGGAGAACGTAACCGCTGGCGAGGATGGGTGGCTTGTCCCGCCAGGTGGACACGGCTATATCGCGCAGCTTCTTATGCTTTTGCTGTGCAATCCGTCCGAGGTCGAGCGTGCCGGCGCCGCTGCACGTGCCAAGAGCGAGGCGGAGTTTTCATTGCAGACGTTCGCGGCCCGTACGGAGGCAGTTTACGTCGAGTGCCTATCAAGAGTCTCGCCGTTGGCAGCAGAAAAAGATCTTGCTCAACGGGTGGCGCGGGGGCGCACGGCCTCAAGCGCGTCGTAATTGAGCGAGTGTGCTGAACACGCCTGACCACTGTGGCGCTCCAGAATCGAATCAATAACATCCAGTTACTTATGAATTCACCACTGTCATCCAACGGCGCAGCGTATACAACTCGGGAAACCCGTGACGGTGTCCCGCTGGCCTATATCAGCGAGAAGCTCGCGCACGCAATTGAAGATACCCATGCCGCCGGTCAGGCGCACCCGGAAATGCGCTTACGTCTTTCTCATGTGATGTATTCGCAGACCCTGGCGTTCCTCGCGCTTCACAACATGCTGGGCGCCGCCAATGACTCGGGCTTGCCGGACCGGTTGCTCGATCTGGAGCGCGAGGAACTCAGGAAATGGATCAACGCTGTCGTAAGCTATGGAGATCTGCTGGGCGCGGGCGACGTCGGAACGCGCAACAGTTCCTGTTAAAGCAACGTTAGCGACCGGGAAGCCGGTGCGTGGTCATGTTTGAAGCGAGATCCGTATCGAGCAGCATGCAGCGTGCTACGATGCCTCGACGATCACGATGGAGACAGCCATGTGGGACAAGATCGAACATAACGGATACGAAGTCTGGGTCCTGCCGATTCTTGCATACGGTCCCCCGGCCCCAACCACCTTGTGGCATTACTCGGCCTATATCTGCCGCCACGGTTCCGATGCCCATCTCGCCGGGCAGAGCTTTCGCTTCCAGGAACTTGTCGCCACGTTCGGCAGCGAAGAAGCAGCCCGCGAGGCTGGGTATGTCGAAGGCAAGCGGCGCGTCGACATGATGGTCGACGGCGGCACCGTTGCCGGTAACGGTTGATCACTGCGCTCGTTGTTCAAAATGGAACTCTGGATTCAACCATGCGCACGGTGCGCTGATCTGTACGGGCAGCCGGCTCCCGCGGCTCCGCATGACGACCTGACACCCAACGGTGTCGGCGTAGTGAAGGATACGCGTGCAGAAGAGCATTACACCTGCGTGCGGTGCGGCGCCGTGTTTGCACGCATTCTCGCAGGTGCACCCACGCGGCAGATCTGGATGCTCCTGAACGCGGGGCAGCACTGATTCTCTCGCGCCGGAGAGTCGGCTAGCGGCTAGTATCCTTCATACGGGGATTCTTCGAAGATACCGACGGAGGCCGCTATGTGGACCTGTCGAAACTGCAATGTGTCGTTCGACTTCGATCGAGTCGAGCCGGAACTGGATGGACAAGGATTCTTTTTCCTCTGTCCTGCCTGCGACTACCGCAACAAGCTGGTGGACTCAGGTCCAGACGCAACGGGGCGCCCGAAGCTTGTCCAGAGCGACGACGCGGTCTCGTGACCAACGCTGCGAACACATTCCGCAGACCATCGCGCTCAAGGCACGGCGCGTCGCCGTCGTAGATAATCCGGCAGGGAAATTGGCCGGTGAATCAGAAAGGGAAGCAGCGCATAATGGTTTGATCCCTTTGGCAGAATGATGGAGGCAGATATGGCTACGTTTGCTATAGACGCCATTCGCATCAATCCGGCGAACGACAGGATTACTCATGTGCGTTGGGCCCCCGTCGACCCGGCCACACGCGACTGGTTGTCCCCCACGTCGATAGTCGAGGTGGCCGAAGTCACGGCCGCGATCCGGCGGCGGAATGCTGTTTGGTCCCTTTTTACGCTCGGCGGCATACGGTTTCTGGGGCCTAAAATCGTGTCGGTTGCCCACGCCGACGGCCATGACGGGATTGACACCGATGTCCCTGGCGAGCACGTCGAAAAATGTATTGACGACCTGCCGCACGTTTGACCGCCCACATTCGGTCAGGTGGACCTTGGCGTAGCGATGCCGTCGTTGCGCACGGTTGCGGTGTCCTCGAAAAATCATTTGCATAGACCGTAAATCGACGTGCAAGGCGGCGCGCCTTCCTGCTTGCCTTCGAGGCGGAACATATTGAACTGGCGGTCGCCGTGGCCTGCATAATTGCGCCGTTGCACAGAGCGTCGCCATGTTTAATGTAAATTGGTCGTTCTTGAGAGCGCCTTTCAGCGAGACACCATGAAAAACGGAAAGCCAAAACTAACGCGTCGTGATGCAGACGGTCTTTTCCCCGACCTGCAGCAAAGCGGCGCTCATCTCGCAAGCCGGCCTGATAACCCGTTCGGAGAAGAAGTATCCAGAACAACCGATCGACGCGATCGTGATGAGGCCAAGCTTTGGAAAGATAACCTCGTTACTTTGCCCGCCGCGATCGAGTTGCCTCCGGGGTACGAGTCGGTATCGCACGTGCGCGATGCGATGGAGCGTGCCTGGCGTATGAAATGGGTCCGGGAAAGCGGCAATGAGGTCGTCGCGGAATTTCCTGAAGGTTGGGCCGCCGCTCGGCCGGCCAGCGGCCCAATCGAGTTAAAGGACGCAACGGGTGTGGTCCGGGCCGTGTACGGCTGGGGAGGGGATGCTGAAGTGAGGCTGCTGCCGCGATATCGGGTCGAAACGCAGGAGAACAGTTCGAGTGGTCTCGGCAGTCTGCTTGTCCGCGATCGCGAGAACGGACAGATTCTCGAGAGGTCGTCGACATGGTCCGCGAAGACGGGGACCAACCACCCTGACTGGACGCGACTGTCGGCATGGCTCGACAAGCAGTATCCGCTTCACCGCGATCCGCTGCGGTTGTGGACGGATTGCGAAGGCAATCGCGGTTGAATTCGCCTCAACGAAAGTCCGTCGCCGCGAGGCCATTGTCAAAAGCAAACACCATTGCCATGCAACACCTGAAATACCTGACAGGCTACCCGGCCGGGCTACAGGAAAAAGTCAAAAAGCTGATCGCCGACGAACAACTCGGCCCTTACCTCGTGAAGCGGTACCCCGGCACGCACCAGGTGCAAACAGACCGGGCCCTGTACGAGTACTGCGCGGAGCTCAAGCGCGAACACCTTCGCAACGGCGCGCAAATCGACAAAGTCACTTACGACAGTAAGCTTGATGTCGTGCGCCACGCACTCGGCCTGCACACGAGCATCTCGCGCGTGCAGGGCGGCAAACTGAAGGCGAAAAAAGAAATCCGCATCGCCTCGCTGTTCAGGGACGCTGCGCCGGAATTCCTCAAAATGATCGTCGTGCACGAACTCGCTCACCTGAAAGAAAGCGACCACAACAAGGCGTTCTACCGCCTTTGCGAGTTCATGCAACCGGGCTACCACCAGATTGAATTCGATCTGCGCTTGTATCTCACGCATCGCGATCTGAAGAAAAACCAGACGTGAGCGTCAATCTTCAGGTGCCGAGTTTCGGGTGGCGCCTACTAGCCGCCACCCGGAACTCAGCACCGCATCAGGCGGCAACCGCTTCAGCAACCGCCGACGCCGTCAATAGCACTGGAATCGACTTCGAAGTCGGCGTCCCCGCGCCGTCGGCCACCGAAGAGAGCGGCACCAGCGGATTCGTCTCCGGATAGTAAGCGCCAAGACACCCACGCGGAATGTCGTATTCCACCAGCAGGAACCCAGCAGCGTGGCGCTCGATTCCATCGGCCCACACGCTCTTGATATCCACGCGCTGGCCCGCAACGAAACCCAGCATCGCGAGATCGTCCTTGTTGGCGAACAGCACGCGCCGCTGCCCATACACGCCGCGATAACGGTCGTCGAGGCCGTAGATCGTCGTGTTGTACTGGTCGTGTGAACGCGTCGTCATCAAGGTCATCAGACGCTCGCCATGCTCGGCGCGCGCTTGATGAATCGGCGTGTCGACGTCAATCGCATGCACGAGGAATTGCGCCTTGCCGCTCGGCGTTTTCCAGATCCGCTCGCGCGACGCCACACCCAGGTGAAAGCCGCCCGGGGTCTTGAGACGCTCGTTGTAGTTCTGGAAGCCGTCGATCACCTGCGCGATGCCGTCGCGAATCAATGCATAGTCGGCGGCCTGAGCGAGCCAGTCGACCTTGGCGCTGCCGAGCGTGGCGTGCGCCATGCGCGCGACGATTGCAATCTCCGACAGCAGATTCTCCGAGGCCGGCTTGTTCATGCCGTACGAGATGTGCACCATGCTCATCGAATCCTCGACACTGACGCCTTGGGCCACACCATTCTGCAGATCGATTTCGGTGCGACCGAGTGTCGGCAGAATCAGTGCGTCGCGGCCATGTATGAGATGGCTGCGATTCAGTTTGGTCGTGATATGCACGGTGAGCTCGCACGAGCGCATCGCTTCCCATGTGCGCGGCGTGTCCGGCGTCGCGATCGAGAAGTTGCCGCCGAGGCCGATGAACACCTTCACCTTGCCGTCGAGCATCGCCTGGATTGTGTTGACGACGTCGAGACCATGCTCGCGCGGCGGTTCGAAATCGTAGACTTCGCCGAGCCGATCGAGAAACGCCTGAGTCGGTCTTTCTTCGATGCCGACCGTTCGGTCGCCCTGCACATTCGAGTGTCCGCGCACCGGGCACAGGCCCGCGCCGCGGCGGCCGATATTGCCGCGCATCATCATCAGGTTCGACAGGATCTGCACCGTCGGCACGGAGTTCTTGTGCTGCGTGAGGCCCATGCCCCACGTCGAAATCACCGCGCGGCCCTTCACGTAGATGTCGGCGAGCTTCAGCACGTCTTCGAACGGCACACCCGATTCGGCGACGATCGTGTCCCAGCTTTCGGCGCGCAAATCGTCGGCGAATGCGTCGAACCCGACTGTGTGTTCAGCGATAAACGCGACGTCGAGCACGCGTTCCAGACCTGAGGCCAGCGCTTCGTCGTCGAGTTCGATCACGCGTTTGGCGACGCCCTTGATCAGCGCGAAATCGCCGCCGACTTTCGGCCGGATGAACACGGAGCTGATCTTCGTGCTGCCCATCGTGATCATTTCCACCGGATGCTGCGGGCTCGCAAAGCGTTCGAGGCCACGTTCTTTTAGCGGATTGATCGACACAATGGTCGCGCCGCGCTTCGCGCATTCACGCAGCTCGCCGAGCATGCGCGGATGGTTGGTCGCCGGATTCTGGCCGAAGATCAGCAGCGTATCGGCGTGTTCGAAGTCGTCGAGCGTGACTGTGCCCTTGCCGATGCCGACCGTGTACGGCAAGCCGCGGCTGGTCGCTTCGTGGCACATGTTCGAGCAATCGGGGAAGTTGTTGGTGCCGTACATGCGCACGAACAACTGGTACAGAAACGCGGCTTCGTTGCTGGCGCGGCCTGATGTGTAGAAGGCGGCGCTGTCGGGATCGTTGAGACGTTTCAGGTGATCGGCAATGAGGTCGAAGGCTTCGTCCCAGCCGATCGGCACGTAACGGTCGCGCATGGCGTCGTAGACGAGCGGGTCGGTCAGACGGCCATGTTGTTCGAGCTCGTAATCCGACTGCGCCATCAGTTCTTCAACCGTATGCTCCTCGAAGAACGCCGGTGTCACGCGCTTGCTGGTCGCTTCTGCCGCCACCGCTTTAACGCCGTTTTCGCAGAACTCGAAGGTTGACGCATGCTCGCGGTCCGGCCACGCGCAACCCGGGCAGTCGAAGCCGTCCGGCTGGTTCTGTTTGAACAGCATGCGGTAGTCGCCGCCCGTAACCTTTTCCTTGAGGAGGTTGATGGCGACGTATTTGAGCGCGCCCCAGCCTGCGGCGGGGTGGGTATACGGTTCGATGCGAGCTTCGGGTTTCTTCATGATCTTGCCGCCGGATGTGGCTTGGACGAGGCTTTTATGCCGATGCATGAAAGCCTACTGTGTTCCAAAAACGGCGCAGCATACAGAAAATCGGAAAGGAGAGGGGTACAGTTGCGCGGAATTTGTCATAGACTGGCGTTCCGCCCATGTTTTTGTTCGAGCCAGGTCCTTGAAACTGTACGAAAAACTCGCCGACGAGATGACCGAAGCCGTGCGCCGCGGCGTCTTCGCGGCGGGCGAGCGGATTCCGTCGGTGCGGCAGGCGAGCCAGCAGCACGGCGTCAGCATCAAGACCGTGCTGCATGCGTACGCGTTGCTGGAGAGCCGGGGAATCGTCGAAACCCGGCCGCAGTCGGGCTATTTCGTGCGCGACGCGGTAGCGACGGCGGCCGCGCTCGACGAGCCGCGCCTGAACCGCCAGCCGGCAGCCCAGGCGCCGCCGGTGGCCGCTGCGGTCGACGTGAGCCGTCTCGTGCTGTCGACCCTGCGCAGCATCCGCGCGCATGACGCCGTTCCGCTCGGCTCGCCGTATCCCGATCCGTCGTTGTTCCCGTGGCGGCGCATCAATCAGTACGCGAATGCGATCGCCCGGCGTCACGCGAGCTGGAATCTGATCGACGATTTGCCGCCCGGCAATCCCGAGCTGATCAGGCAGATCGCGCGGCGCTATGCCGAGAACGGCGTGCCGGTCGACCCCGACGAAATCATCATCACGCTCGGCGCGACGGAGGCGATCAACCTCAGCTTGCAGGCGGTCGCCAAGCCGGGCGACACGGTCGCCGTCGAGTCGCCGACCTACTACGCGATGCTGCACGCCATCGAGCGTCTCGGCATGCGCGCCATCGAAGTGGCGACGCATCCGGTCCACGGCATCGATATCGAGGCGTTGGCCCAGGTCATCGCACGGCAAAAGATCGCCGCGTGCATGGTGATGCCGAACTTCCAGAATCCGCTCGGTTTCCAGATGCCGGATGAGCGCAAGCGGCAACTGGTCGAACTGCTCGCCGCGCACGACATTCCCGCCATCGAGAACGATGTCTATCAGGAGCTGTACTTCGGCGAGGCGCGGCCGTCGACGTTGAAGAATTACGACACCAAAGGGCTGGTGCTGCATTGCGCGTCGTTTTCGAAGAGCCTGACCGCGTCGTACCGGATTGGCTGGGCGATGCCGGGGCGCTACCGCGCACAGGTCGAGAAGCTGAAGTTTCTCAACACGCTGACCACGCCTTCGGTGCCGCAAGTCGCCGTCGCCGATTACCTGAGGCAGGACGGCTACGACCGGCATCTGCGCCACGTGCGCAAGGTCTACCGGCAACAGGCGAGCATCATGATGGCGATGGTGCAGCGGTTTTTTCCGGCCGGCACGCGCGTGTCGACGCCGCAAGGCGGGTACGTGCTGTGGGTGGAGTTGCCCGAACGGGTCGATTCGATGCGGCTCTATCAGGCGGCGCTCGCGCGCAGCATCACGATCGGGCCAGGCATGATGTTTTCGATGCGCGACGATTTTCGCCACTTCATGCGGCTCAATTACAGCTATCCGTGGACGGCGCAGACCGAGGCGGCATTGAAGACGCTGGGAGAACTGGTGGCGCAGATGGCCTGATCGGCCTTCAGAAAAGCGAGGAGACATTCACGATGGAAGACGATGAACTCGATCCGGTACTGGTCGCCGTGCTGGCGCAGTTGTGGCGTGCGCATCAGGAAACGCCTGGCGGCGCGTGGTCGCTCGCCAAGCTGTCCAAGCAGGCGGACGTGCCGATGAGCGGCCTGCGACGGCAACTGACGGCCTTGGTCGACGGCGGCCTGGTGGATACCACGTTCAACGAGGAAGGCACGGGAACGGCGCGCCTGAGCGAGATCGGCCAGGGCTTGTGCGCGGATCTGTTCGGTGAGGGCGATTCGCCCGACGATGACGAGACTGACCCGCCGCCACGCGTTCACTGAGTTTTCCCGTCACAAAGATACGGATTCCGTTATGGGCGGGATAACGGGAAATAATTTTTCCGCGGAAATTGACCTTCGAATATGGCCCCCTATGCTGGAGCCTTGCCCGGGACAATCCCGGGCACTGTGGCAGGTACCTGGAAACCATCCTCGGAGAATTCATGAAAGCAAAGCTGGCGCGAGTGCTGCATCACTCATTGCGCATCAAAACCGTTCGCACTGTTCTCGCTGCAGCGTTTGGCGTGTCCCTCGCGCTCGGCGCCGGGGCGGCAGCCGCCGCGACTGCGCAACCGCTCGGCATCGCGTTCGTCTACCTCGGCAATCCGGGCGACGCCGGCTGGACCTACGCGCACGAGCAGGGCGTGAAAGAGGTCGAGGCAAAATTCGGCGACAAGATCAAGGTGACGCGCGTTGAGAACGTACCGGAGTCGGCGGATTCGGAGCGCGTGTTTCGCGATCTGGCGGCGAAGGGCAACAAGATCGTGGTCGGCTCGAGCTTCGGCTTCCAGGATTTCGAACTGAAGGTCGCCAAAGACTTCCCGGACGCCGTGTTCGAACATGCGACCGGCTACAAGAAGGCCGCCAACTTCGCCACCTATGACGTGCGGACCTACCAGAGCGCCTACCTGGCCGGACTGGTCGCCGGTTATACGACGAAGTCCAACACGCTCGGCTTTGTCGGCTCGGTGCCGGTGCCGGAAGTGGTGCGCAACATCAACGCGTTCACGATGGGTGCGCGCTCGGTCAATCCGAACGCACGCGTGAAGGTCGTGTGGATCAATAGCTGGTTCGACCCGGGCCTCGAAAAGCAGGCCGCCGAAACGCTGATCGGCCAGGGCGCCGACGTGCTGATCCAGAACACCGATTCGACGGCGACGATGCAGACGGCCGAGCAGAAGAAAGTGCATGCATTCGGCTGGGACTCCGACATGAAGAAGTTCGGGCCGAATGCGCAGTTGGGCGCTTGCGTGAGCAACTGGGGCGTGTACTACACGCATCTGGTGCAGCAGGTAATGGCGGGTTCGTGGAACAACTCGCCCGTGTGGTGGGGGCTGAAAGAGAAGGCGATCGATCTGGCCAACATCAACACGGATGCAGTGTCGCCGACGGCGCAAAAGGCGTTGAGCCAGAAGCGTGACGACATCATCTCCGGCAAGTTCAATCCGTTTGCCGGTCCGATCGCGGATCAGTCCGGTGTGGTCAAGGTCGCCGCGGGCAAGTCGTTGAGCGATGCGGAGCTGCTGCGTTTGAACTGGTTCGTGCAAGGCGTCGACGGTTCGCTGCCGAAGTAATGCATTGATTGGTTTGCCTAACTATTATTAAAAACTAAAGGAGATCGCCCGTGAGTCTTACCGTCCCGACCGATACCGGCGCCGCAAGAGTGGCGCCGGCCTTTCCGCCGCAGGGTTTAACGCCGACGCACGAGCAGGTCGTGCGGCATCTGCGGCATTCGAGCCGGGTAGCCGAGCGGGCGACACTGCTAGGACACCATCCGTTCGGCGCGGTGCTGGTCGGCCCGGATCAGGAAACCGTGTTGATGGAGCAGGGCAATGTCGATACCGTGAATCACGCCGAATCGGTGCTGGCTCGCGTGGCGGCGTTGAACTTCACGCCGGAGTACTTGTGGAGTTGTACGCTGTACACGTCGGTCGAGCCTTGCTGCATGTGTGCCGGCACGATGTATTGGGCCAATATCGGCCGCGTCGTGTTCGGCATGACCGAGAAGCGCCTGCTGGAGGCAACCGGCGATCATGCCGAGAATCCCACCATGAGCGTGGATTGCCGGTACGTGTTCGATCACTGCCAGAAGCGCGTCGAGGTCATCGGTCCGGTGGCCGAGGTGGAGGCTGAGGTGATGGAGGTCCAGCGCCGGTTCTGGAGCGGCAGGTAGTGCTATCGCACTTCCGCCGGCGCGAGCATCGCCAGTCCGCAGAACCAGTCGCCGCCGTGCGGCTGATATTTCCACTTGCCGTTGTTCTCCTTGATCACGGTGGAGCACTGGTCATTCACGACGATTCCCGGATCCGCCGCGGTGCATCGAAGCATCGCGGTTTCGGTTTGCTGTAGCGCGGGCATTACCGCCTTACGCTGAGTGTTCGGTTCAGTCGGAACATCCGGGGTTCCCGTCTGCATGCTTTCGATTAGCCGCTGCAGTTCGTCGATCCGCGTCGCATACCACGTCCCCAGACACGTCGCATCGCGGCAATTCGCTTCCCGCCACGCCCACTTGCTGTCACTGTCCGTGAGGAACGCGCGACGGTTGACGACTCGTCGACGCGCTTTCCAGTACAGTTGCCCAAGCGTGTCATCGAGCTTTGAGAGCGCAGGGTCGTTGCAGATCATCCGTTCGGTGAGCGAGCGCCCCCTGGTGCAGTCGAAGCTGGTGGCGTGAGCGGGCAGATGCGTGAGCATTAACGCGGCGACAAGGATTGGGCGGAAAATTTTCATGGTGCTCCCGGCAGTGCATGGTTTTTTCATGCAATGGATGATCGGCCGAGTCGCGTGAATACAGATGCCCGAAAACAGCGTGGGTTCGGGTGGGTGATTACCAAATCTTGCTTTGCATGGCGCGCGCTGGAATGGCCAGGGCGAGTCCATCAGCATTTGCTGGGCGGTTTCAGGCATGCGCATTGCACGTGCGAATGACAAATGCGGATGAATAAGCGCCGTGGTCGACACAACGCTTCAAGCGACGGCCAGGCCCGACGCTTTCACACGTGCATGTGCGTGTGCGGGCACAGGCACACATGCGGGCCGTAGCGGCACGCATGCAAACGCGGGACGTAAAAACGGGAGAAAAAATGAAACAACACCTCGTTCGATGCATGTACGCGGCGGCCAGTTTGCTCGCGCTGCCAGCAGTGGCGTCCGCGCAGTCGCAGGCCTATACGAACGGCACGGTCAATGTGCGCGCCGGGCCGGCTTCGGATTATCCGGTCGTGACGCAGTTGCCGGGCGGTGTCCCGGTTAGCGTGATGGGGTGCATCAGCAACTATCAATGGTGTGACGTCGCCGCTCCGAATCTGCGTGGTTGGGTCTATGCGGCGCGACTCAGCTATCCCTATCAAGGCAGCAATGTGCCGGTGATGAGTTACGGCACCGTGATCGGCTTGCCGATCGTGACGTTCTCGATCGGCACCTACTGGGGCAATTATTATCGCGGCCGGCCATGGTACGGCCAGCAGTCCCGCTGGGCACATCATCCACCGCCGCCACCTCCGAGACCCGGGGCCGGACGCCCACCAGGAGGGCGTCCGCCGTCCGGGAATGCGGGTGGTCGGCCGCCGGGCGGTCGACCACCGGATAATGCCGGCGGACGTCCAACGGGCGGGCAGCAGGGCAACGGAGGTGGACGTCCTCCGGGCGGACAGCAGGGCAATGGAGGTGGACGCCCACCGGGCGGACAGCAGGGCAATGGAGGTGGACGCCCACCGGGCGGACAGCAGGGCAATGGAGGTGGACGTCCTCCGGGCGGGCAACAGGGCAATGGAGGTGGACGTCCACCGGGCGGGCAGCAGGGCAATGGAGGTGGACGCCCGTCAGGCGGCCAACAGCAGCAGGGCAATGCAGGCGGCCGCCCACAGGGAGGTCAGCAAGGCGGCGGGAATAACCGTCCTCAAGGTGGGTCTCAACAGGGCGGCGGTCGGCCGCCAGGAAGTGGAAACAACTGAGGCAACGTGGACCGGTCCATCCGATCCACCCATTCCCTTCAGTAAGCCGCGTTCAGAAACGCCGAACTGACTGCTCGCAAGGTTTCCTGCGAGCGCGGGTCGCTTAGCCGCGTATGCAGTACCACTTTCGATACCGGCAGCGGCGGCAGGCCGAGTTGCTCACCGACCTCCACCGCTCCCGCCGGTGCCACGCGCTGAGCCAGCGCGGCCACCGCGAGCCCTGCGCTGACGGCAGCGCCGACAGCCATCACGCCTCCGCCAACAAACACCTCGGTCCACGCAATTCCGGCCGCATCGAGCGCGTCCGTGGCAATCGCGCGAATCCCGCATGGCGCGGCGAGCGTCGCCAGCTTCAGCGGCTGCCCCTCACGATGCTGCCAGCCCGGCGCCGCGAACCAGCCGAGCCGCTCCTCAGCCAGCAGTTGCCCGTCGCTGCGATCACCTTCGCGGCGGCCGATCGCCGCGTCGACTTCACCCCGCTCAAACCACGCAAGCACATCGCGTGAAGCGGCAATGCGCACCTCGATGACGAGCAGCGGATCGTAAGCCGCGAGCCGCCCCAGCAGCGCCGGCAGATTCGGCCCTGCCACGTGGTCGCTGATGCCGAGCTTGAGCCGGCGTTCCGGCGCTTCGGCGGTCCCCGCGAGCGCTCGTTCATGAGCGAGCAGCAATTGCCGGGCGGCGCCGATGAAAGCGTCACCGCGCGGCGAGAGCCTCACTGCGCGCGGTGTGCGTTCCAGCAAGCGGTAACCCAGACGCGCTTCGAGCCGTTTGAGCTTGAGGCTCATCGCGGCTTGCGACGTGTCCATGACTTCGGCGGCGCGCGTGAAGCTGCCGAGATCCGCGACCAGCACGAAGGCCTGGATCGCATCCAGATCGAGAGGACGGGCAAGGGTGCTCATATCGAAACTTTATCGCAGATATAAACCACCATATCTTGATGTAATGATTGCGCCGGCGCAAGCTCACACTCAGTCGAAACCACGAGGAGTTCGCCATGCTTGCCAAACAGTATTCGCACCGCCTGCCGTCTACCTATGACATGGGGATTATCCGCGAGCGCGCGACGCGGCGCGGCCCGCTGTGGGACGCGACCGAAGGTCTGGGATTCAAGGCTTTCGTCGTCCGTGAACGGGGCCGCTACGGCGCCACCGCGAACGTGTATTCCGCGGTGTACCTGTGGCTCGACGCCGGGCAGACCGCCGACTTCTTCATGGGCTCGCGTTTTCAGAACGTAATCGACGACTTCGGCCGTCCCGACGTCGAAACCTGGCTGCCGCTCGATGCACGCAAGGGGCCGGCGCAACGGGCGCTCGCGTTGTATCGCGAGGAACAGCCGATCGGCGACCAGGACAACCGCGCCGAGTTGCGCGCCACATTGATCGAACAGAACCGCCGCATCGCGGAGCAGGACGATACGGTCGCCGTGGTCTCCGCACTCGATGTCGCCAACTGGAAGCTGATCCGTTTCACGCTGTCGTCGTCGGCGCCGGTCGCCGCGGCGGGGCGCACGGTCTACGAGGTGCTGCACCTCGCGCGGCCGGGCGTCGCGAGCCTGAAGTGAGCGCTAGCGGGGCGTGCAACGGCAGGGCGGCTGAGATCGGTTCGACAGCCGCGCCGATGGCCCCTGCACAGCCTGTGCGGCTAGCGCCGCTCGATATCCGTGTGGCGCTGGCCGCGCATCTGGCAGGGCTGGCGCTGACGATGGCCGCGATCGTCGGCTGCACCATGCTCATCGTCCTAATGGGGCAGTCGCTTCATTGGCTGACCGGCTAGTCGGTCACACGCTTTGCGCGCTATGCATCGAGACTAAAGTGCGCTAGCCTCGCGTAAACCCCGGTGTGCCGCTTACACTAACTTGCCGATGTGGGGTTAGGGGGCGCACATATGACACGCGAAGCGACATCAGATTTCACGATGGGAGCAACGCCTGAAGGCACCCGCTACGGGCCGGATCAGGCCGAGGGGGTGTTGGCGTCGGAGCGTACGGTGTTACGGCTGATTACCCGCAACACACCGCTGCCGGAATTGCTTGACGAAGTATGCCGCCGCGCGGAAGCGCTGCTGGGCGATGGCGCGACCTGTTCGATCCTCTTACTGGATGCGGACGGCATACGCGCACGCGTGGGCGGCGCGCCTTCGCTGCCGGCGCACTTCAGTGCCGCGATCGACGGCGTGCCGATCGGCCCGCGAGCCGGGTCGTGCGGTACCGCGATGTACGAGCGGCGCATGGTCGCCGTCGAAGATATCGAAACCGATCCGCTGTGGACCGATTTTCGGCACCTAGCGTTGCCGCTCGGTTTCCGCGCGTGCTGGTCGGTGCCGTTTGAAAACGATGCCGGCGCGGTGCTGGGTGCGTTCGCGGTCTATCACCGCACGTCGCGCCGGCCAAGTCCCGAAGAAGCGGCGATGCTTCACGACATCAGCCACAGTGTCGGTCTCGCCGTTCATCAGGACGCGATGGCGCAACGCCTCGCGCACAGCGAGGAGCATCACCGGCTGGTCGTCAACCATCTCAACGAAGGCATCATCGTGCAGTCGCGCGAGGGCGTGGTGCTGGCCTGCAATCCGAGTGCGCAACGCATACTGCGGGCGAGCGCCGACCTGGTCGGCCGCGATATTTTGACGGTGATGGTGCGCGCGTATCACGAGGACGGTTCGATTGTGACCGACGCCGATCGTCCGACCAGTCAGGTGCTGGAGACCGGCAAATCGAAGCTCGGCGTCACGATCGGCCTGGAGCTGACGGACGGCGATGTCGTCTGGATTACTGAGAATGTCGTGCCGATCATCAAGCCGGGCGACGCCGAACCCAGCTCGGTGCTGATCTCGTTCACCGACATCGGCCCGGTGCGCGAAGCACAACGGCAGCTCAAGTTTCTGGCCACCCGCGATCCGCTCACCGGCCTTTACAACCGCGCCTATCTGGCCGAGCGGATGCGCGATCTGTTCACGCCGGGTGAGGTGGCGGGCATGGGCGAGCTGGCGCGGGTCGCCGTGCTGTTCGTCGATCTGGACGGTTTCAAGAAGGTCAACGACACCGCCGGTCACGAGGCCGGCGATGCGCTTCTGTGTAGCGTGGCGGAGCGGCTGTCGGGGTGCGTCGCGCGCGACGATACGCTTGCGCGCGTGGGCGGCGACGAATTCGTGATCGTGGTCAGCGCTTACGAAAACACGGGCCGGCTGATCGCGCTCGCCCAGCGCATTCTCGACACGATCGCAGTACCGTTCGCGGTGGCGGACAACGAGTACTACATGGGTGCGTCGATCGGCATCAGTCTGTTTCCCGAGGACGGCCAGGACGTGCCCACGTTGATGCGCAACGCCGACTCGGCGATGTATCACGCGAAACAATGCGGCCGCAACAATTTTCAGTTCTTCACCGCTGAGCTGAATCGGCATCTGCAACGCCGCTTCATGATCGAGCAGGCGTTGCGGCGCGCCCTCGCCACGGATGAACTGAGCCTCGTGTATCAGCCGATCGTCGATAGCCAGGACGGGCGCACGATCGGCGCCGAGGCGCTGCTGCGCTGGTACAACGCCGAGCTGGGCAATGTCTCGCCGGTGGAATTCATCCCCGTGGCCGAAGACGCTGGCCTGATCGTCGAGATCGGTTCCTGGGTGCTGGCGCGGGCCTGCGAGCAGGTCGCGCAATGGCGGCGCACGCTGGCGCCGGATCTGATCGTCGCGGTGAATCTGTCGCCGCGGCAGTTCAAAGGCGGGCTGGTGGAGCGGATCGAGCGCTGTCTCGAACAGTCCGGGCTCGAGCCGGCGGCGCTGGAACTGGAGATTACCGAGCGGCTGTTGATGAGCGACAGCGACGCCGTTCTGCCGATGCTCACGGCGTTGAGCGCGATGGGCGTGCGGATTTCCGTCGACGATTTCGGCACCGGTTATTCGTCGCTGTCGTATCTGAAGCGGTTTCCGCTGCATAACCTGAAGATCGACCGTTCCTTCGTCGCGGGCTTGCCGGATCATCGCGATTCGATCGCGATCACGCAGGCGGTGGTGGCGATGGCCCATTCGCTCGGCATGAATGTCACGGCCGAAGGCGTGGAAACCGCCGAGCAGGCGGCGTTTTTGCGCGGGATCGCTTGCGACAAGCAGCAGGGGTATTTTTATAGCCGGCCTGTGGGGGCGAGCGCTTATGCGCGAAGCTTGCATGACGCGCAGGTGGGGCTGGCCAGCGCTTCATAGCGATCCTGACGTCTCGGGCCACCGTCGCTGGCTCCCCAATTCCACTTTGGCCGAGGGGCTAATTCAGCCAACGAATCCTGCGGCCGCGGGGGTCCAGATTCGATTGTTCAGATTCGCAAACAAGTGCCTTCGCGTTCCCGGTATTTATCCGCGGCTCTCGTCTCCCTAAAATCCTCCCATCGAATATACATTCCGCGTCGTGCCAGAACGGCCCAGCGCGATGGGAGCCGTTATGCCAGCCTTAATTCAGAATCAGCTTTATCGACCCGCGGTGATCCTGCCGATGGTCGCCCTCATGCAGGTGATGGTGTCGCAGGATTTCAACCTCGGCCAGGTTGGTTGGGTCGTCGCAGCACGCGGCGCGCAGGCCGCGCTGCAACGCTCGCGCGAGTTGATCTGCGCCGTGCATTGCCACGCCTGAAAACAGTCAGCCGGGGCGCAATTCCCACCAATTGGCCGCGCCGGTTCATCGACGGCGCGAAAACAGATCGGCAGCCGGCGCGCGAACGTCACCGCGCTTGATGGAAACAGCGGGAAACAACGAGAAGCAACGAGAAGCAACCAGAAGGAGCGATAGCGGCAACGCGAGGCGCTGAGGGTAAGATGCTACGACCAGCACCCCAGCCTCGGGAGATCTGCCATGCCACAGCACTTCGACGCAGTCGTGATCGGTACGGGACAAGGTGGGACGCCGCTCGCTGTCCGTCTCGGTCAAAGCGGCCGCAAAACCGCGGTGATCGAACGCGGGGCCTTCGGCGGAACCTGCGTGAATGTCGGTTGCACACCCACCAAGTCGTATGTGGCCAGCGCCCGCGCAGCCCACGTGGCGCGGCACGCCGCGGACCTGGGCGTACAGCTGGGCGGCGCGGTCAGCGTCGATCTGGCAGCGGTCAAGGCGCGCAAGGACAAAATCATTGGCCAATCGCGCGACGGCGTCGAGAAATGGCTGCGCGGCGCGGATAACGTCACCGTCTTCACCGGCCACGCGCGCTTTACGGGCGCGCATACGCTCGCCATCAGCGGCCCGGACGGCTCGGTGCGCGACGAACTCAGCGCCGACGAAATCTTCATCAATACCGGTACGCGCGCCGTCGTGCCGCCGCTCAAAGGGCTTGAGCGCGTTCGCTACTACACCAACTCCAACCTGCTCGAACTGACGGAATTGCCGGACCATCTGGCGATTGTCGGCGGCAGCTATATCGCGCTCGAATTCGCGCAGATTTTTCGCCGCTTCGGCAGCCGGGTGACGGTGCTGGTGCGCGGCGAGCGCGTGCTGACGCGCGAAGATGCCGACTTCGCCAACTCCGTGCAGAAGGTGTTGGCGCGTGAAGGGATCGAGTTTGTCTTCGGCGTGCAGCCTTCGCGGGTCGAACCGCATCCGCATCACGAGAACGAGGTGTGCATCGGCTTCGAGCAGAACGTTCCCGCGCTCGAAGCGTCGCACCTGTTGTTCGCCACTGGCCGTGAACCGAACACCGACGACCTCGGCCTCGACGTGGCCGGCATCGCGACGGACAAGCACGGCATGATTCCCGTCGACGGCCAGCTGCGCACCAACGTGCCTGGCGTCTGGGCGATCGGTGACATCAACGGACGCGGCGCCTTTACCCACACGTCCTACGATGATTTTCAGATCGTCGCCGCCAATCTGCTCGACGGCGGCGCGCGCAGTGTCGATACGCGGATCATGACGTATGCGGTGTTCGTCGACCCGCCGCTCGCGCGCGTCGGGCTCTCGGAGGCCGACGTGCGCAAAGCCGGCCGTGAAGCGCTGATCGCCACCATGCCGATGACGCGGGTGGGCCGCGCGCGCGAACGCGGCGAGACCGACGGTTTCATGAAGGTGCTGGTCGACCCGCAAAGCAGGCAGATTCTTGGCGCGGCGATCCACGGCATCGAAGGCGACGAAGCGCTGCACACGTTCATCGACATCATGACGGCCGGCGCGCCGTATCCGACCCTGGAGTACGCCATGCACATTCATCCGACCATCAGCGAACTGGTGCCGACCTTGCTCGATGGCCTCAAGCCGATGAAATGAGCAGTGCGCCCGATCGCAAACCGGGGCCGGGCGCTCTGGGCGAAAACGCGCAGCGAACTCGGGCAGCGAGCATAGCCGGAGCACAAGCGATGAAACGCACGATCAGCAGCGGCAACCTCTTCGATCCCGGCGCGCCAGCGGGCCCTGACGAACAGATCGACGCGCTCGTGGAAGAGGCCGGCGTGAGCATCGAACGGATCGTCTCGCGGGGGCACGCAAGCCCGCCGGACTTCTGGTATGACAGTCCGCGCGCCGAGTGGGTCGTGCTGCTGAGCGGCGCGGCGGCGCTCGAATTCGAAGGCAAGCCTGAGCTGCATCCGATGAAACCGGGCGACCACGTGCTGATCGACGCACATCGCCGGCATCGGGTGGCATGGACCAGCGACGCCGAGCCTAGCGTGTGGCTGGCGGTGTACTACCCTGGCGTTTGCCAGTAACCGATAGCTGAGATCACGTCGCCATAACGGGATTAAACTCGAACTGGCACGTATCCTGGAGCGAGATCATGAATGATGCTGACCCCAAAAGCACTTTTCGCGGTCTTCCGTTGACCCCGGAACAGGACGCGGAAGTCAGACACTACATAAAAAAGCAGAAGCAGCAGGGCGCGGCGTGGGACACGCCGGAACTGGCGTCCATGCTTCGCGACATGCTGGAACCGCCGGGCGACGACGACGGAGAATTCGATCCCGATTTCGACGAAACGAAAGCCGCCGCGGAACGTGCGGCGGCCTCGATCGACGAGGCGATGGATCCGATCGAGGCGAGCGAAGAGCGCAACGCCGCGATGGAGATCGAGGCCATGAAGGGCTTAAGACGCTGAGCCTGCATTGCATCGCATCGCATGCAGAACCACTGACGAGCGGCGTTGATCGACCCGACGGGAGAAGGTCGCGAGTCCACCACGGATCAGGAAAACAACATGAGCATCAGCATCGTCCAGCTTGGGTCTCCGAGAGCGGCCGACGAAGGACTGCGTATCGGCACCGTTCGGCGGCCGCCACGCGGCGTACCCCGGGCCGAATTCGCCACCCGCGACTACTACGATGTGTGGCTGCCCAATCTGTCGCCTGACGCGGAGCTGGTCAAGGAAGCAAAGGCGGTGACGAGCGACCGCGATTGGGCCGCGTTTGCGAAAAAATTCCGCGCAGAGATGAATGGCGGCGATGCCAGCAAGGTGCTGGACCTGCTTGCCGCCTTATCGAAAACGACTAACTTTTCCGTCGGTTGCTATTGCGACGACGAAAGCCGCTGCCATCGCAGCATTCTTCGTCAGTTGTTGGACGAGCGGGGTGCGCTGATAAGGTGAGGCGTGCATGCGCCGCCGGCCGGCATTCGACAAGTCCCGTTGTCATCGCCGATAATCGGCGGCGTAGCGACTACACAATCAGGAAACCGACCGATGGGCAAGGGACGCGTCGAAGCCTTCAGCGATGGCGTGATCGCCATCATCAT
This sequence comes from Paraburkholderia sediminicola, assembly GCF_902859805.1. GTDB lineage: Bacteria > Pseudomonadota > Gammaproteobacteria > Burkholderiales > Burkholderiaceae > Paraburkholderia > Paraburkholderia sediminicola. The sequence continues at coordinate 113,586 of NZ_CADIKC010000010.1, forward strand.
CACGATCATGGTGCTCGAATTGAAGGTGCCGGACGGCTTCGATCTCGCCGCGCTGCGCCCCGTGATCCCCGTGTTCTGTGCCTACGTGCTGAGTTTTATCTACGTCGGCATCTACTGGAACAATCACCACCACCTGTTCCATACCGTGCAGAAGGTCAACGGCGCGGTGCTCTGGGCCAATCTCCATCTGTTGTTCTGGCTCTCGCTGTTGCCGGCCGTCACGCATTGGGTCGGCGAAAACCATCTCGCCGCCTGGCCGACCGCGATGTACGGCGCCGTGCTGTTCATGTCGGCGATTGCGTATTTCATTCTGACCCGCGTGCTGATCCGCGAGCACGGCACCGACTCGACGATCGCGAAGGCAGTCGGCAACGACTTCAAGGGCAAGGTGTCGGTCGTCATCTATCTGACCGGCATGGCGCTGGCATTTGTTCAGCCGTGGCTCTCGGCTGCGCTCTACACGCTGGCGGCGGCCTGGTGGCTGATCCCTGACCGGCGTATCGAACATCTGATGGAAGCGTAAGCATGTTGCTTGCGCTCAAGCTCACGTTGGTGCCCGCGTTTCTGGCCGCGCTGACTGTGGCGGGGCGCGTGTGGGGGCCGTCAGTGGCGGGATGGCTGGCGGGGCTGCCGGTGGTGTCCGGCCCGATCGTGTTGCTGCTCGCGCTGGAGCGTGGGCCGGCGTTCGCGGCGCTGGCGTCGGCGGCGTCGATTGCGGCGATCGCTGCCTCAGAGGCGTTCAATTTCGCGTATGCGTGGACTTGCCGGCGTTCAGCTTGGCCGCTTGCGCTTGTGGCCGGCATGCTGGGATGGGTTGGCGTGGCGATGCTGCTCACGCATTTGCCGGGTGGACTGATGTGGGCGGTGGCCGCGAGTTGCGTGGCGGTCGCCATTTCGCAAAGCGGCTTGCCGCGCGTCACGGGCCATGTGCCGGCGGGGCGCCTCGGGCTCGGCGATCTTGCGCTGCGCATGCTCGCGGGCGCGTTGCTGACGTTGGCGGTGACGACGCTGTCCGCGTCGATGGGCGCGACATGGAGCGGGCTGCTGTCAGTGTTTCCTTTGCTCGGCATCGTCCTCGCGGTGTCGGCCCAGCGCGCGCATGGCTCGGACTTCGTCGCGTTGTTGACGCGCGGCATGGTGATCGGCCGCGGCTCGTTCGCAGCGTTCTTCGCCGTAACCGCGACGATGTTGCCGCACTACAGTGTGTGGTTCAGTTTTGCGTGCGCGGCGGTGGTGTCGGTACTGGTGCAGGGGACGACGAGGCGGTTGCTTCGCGCAAAGCGGCCGGCGCCGGTTTTGACGCGTGAGCTTGCTGAACAGCAGGCAGCGGATTGAGGCCGATTGGCCGATACTGACATCATGACTTCGCGCGCGCCAAGCTCTCCAGCCACTCGGATCGGTTTGATCTCCGACACGCATAACCTCGTGCGTCCTGAGGCCCTGCAGTACCTCGCAGGGTGCGATGCGATTATCCACGCGGGCGACATCTGCAATCAGGCGGTCCTCGATGCCCTCGCGCAGATCGCGCCAGTCACCGCCGTGCGCGGCAATAACGATATCGACGAACCGGTTGCCTCGCTGCCGACACACGTCAAGCTGACCGTGCAACAAGTGACGATCCTCGTCGTGCATGACATTGCCGACGTGGGCGACGACCCGCGCAGCGAAGGCATCGACGTGGTCGTGACGGGGCACTCGCACAAGCCCGCGATCAGCGAGCGCGATGGGGTGCTGTTCGTCAATCCAGGCAGCGCAGGGCCAAGGCGATTCAAGTTGCCGATTTCCGCCGGTATGCTGATCGTTGAAGGAGCGCACGCCAGCGCAACGTTCGATTCTCTGGTGACATAAAAAATGGGCCGGCAAATATCTGCCGGCCCGTTTTCGGACACGCTAACGTTTGTTGTTATGGTTGCCTGCGGCTAACCGCTAACCGCTAACCGCTAACCGCTAACCGCTAACCGCTAACCGCTAACCGCTAACCGCTAACCGCTAACGAGAATGACGTGCGCATAACGTCGGCGGCTAACTAGCTACCGCGCAATCCAACATCAGGCACGCGCCGTAGCCGCGGCAGCGTAGCCTTCATCCATCTCCGCCGCCTCACGCTCGCCGCGCAACACCGCATGCGCTTCGGCACGCGTTGCGACACACGGACCGGAGCCGAGCAACGGCTTGCGGGCCGTTTCACGCAACGCAAGCACCGACACGATACCGATCAACGACGCACCCATCAGGTAGTACGCGGGCATCATCAGATTGCCGGTGCTATCGACCAGCCATGCCGTCACGAGCGGCGTCGTTCCGCCAAACAGCGACACCGAAATGTTGAAGCCGATCGCGAGCGCACCGTAGCGAATCTTGGTCGGGAAAAGCGCCGGCAACGCCGACGGCATCACGCCGGTAAAGCACGACAGCAGCACGCCGAGAATCATCAACCCGCCGAACACCGGCAGCACCGTACCCATGCGAATCAGCAGCAGCGCGGGAATCGACAGCACGAACAGACCCACGCAACCGAACAGCATCACCGGCTTGCGGCCAATCGTGTCGGACAGGCGGCCGGCGGCCAATGTCATCGGCATCATCAGCACCATCACGAGCAGCACGAGGAAGAGACCGTGCGTTTCGTTGAAGTGCAGCGTGGCCGACAGATAGCTCGGCAGATACGAGAGCGCCATGTAATCGGTGACGTTGAAGATCAGCACGAGGCCGACGCACAGCAGAAGTGGCTTCCATTGCTGGATCAGCAATTCGCGGAACGATTGCTTCGGAATCGCCTTGTCTTCAGCTTCGCGTTGCTCGGCCTGCTTCTTGAACGCGGGCGTTTCTTCGAGCTTCATCCGGATGTACAGGCCGATCAAACCAAGCGGACCCGCGATCAGGAACGGCACACGCCAGCCCCACGAGAGCAGCGCCTCGTTCGAGAGCGTCGCCGTCAGGACCGTGACGGTCCCTGCGCCGAGCACGTAGCCGATCAGTGTGCCGAACTCGAGAAAGCTGCCCATGAAACCGCGGCGCTTGTCCGTCGAGAATTCGGCGATGAAGGTGGCGGCGCCGCCGTACTCGCCGCCCGTCGAGAAACCTTGCACCAGGCGCGCGACCAGCAGCAACACCGGCGCGAAAATGCCGATTGTCGCGTAGCTCGGAATCAGGCCGATCGCGAGCGTGCCGGCCGCCATCATGATCATGGTCATGGCCAGCACCCGCTGACGGCCGATGCGGTCGCCCAGCGGCCCGAACACCATGCCGCCGATCGGCCGCACCAGGAACGCCGCCGCAAACGTGCCGAAGGTGGCGAGCAACTGGGCGGACGGGTTCGACGACGGGAAGAACACTTTGCCGAGCGTGACAGCGATGTAGCTGTACACGCCGAAATCGAACCATTCCATCGCGTTGCCGAGCGCCATGGCGCCGACGGCCCGCTTGAGGAGAGATTGGTCGACGACGGTTATGTCGTCGAGTGAGAGGCGTTGTTCTTCTTTGTGATGTCGCCAGAAGCCGTTGCTGGAAGCGGTCAAGGTGAAAACTCCAATGACTGCGACGAAACTCATGAAAACGCGCATGAATGTTCCGCCACGGGTGCTGGGGAAGTGCAGTTTCGCGAGCGGGGCGATGGCGTCTCTCTCGCCCGAAGGCGATGGAAGAGGGGCGCGAAAAAGAAAATAAAACGCCCGTGCCTCGCGAACGATTCGCGAAAAAACACTCGTCTAGATTGTGCTGACTGTTGCATCTGCGTGGCCGTGGAAGGGGGGCAGATGCATGAGGACGCTGGGGTGGCTGAAAGCTGGCCCATGCGCCGCTGGAAGGCTCGAAACGAAAAAGGCCGGTGCTGGATCGCCGCTCATAGTGCGAGCTCAAGCGGGGAAACGACCGACAAGCCTTCTTGTATAAAAACTGTTCAGTTCAGCGTGGCAGCGTGCCGGAAAAGGCGCGATGAGTCAGCTTGAAGGGAACGCGACGCGGAGTGAAATGCTGGTGAATTACTGTTGGAACGATGCACATGTTAGCACGATGACGGATGATCGTGCAAACCCGAGGTTCGGCCGGCAGCCCGGGAAGGGCGCTCAATCCCTTGCGTGGCGGGGGATTCGGCGGATTGCGGCGGTATGGAAAAGAGGCTTAAAAGTGGCCGGAAATGGTCCGGTTAGTAAATTTTTGCCGAGACTCGAAGACAGCGAAAGGCGCAACTGGAAGCCGGCGATCCGGCGGCTCGAAGCTCGACGAAAATGTGGCGTATCGGATGGCGAACGGAGCGACGAAAATCTGCTGCGTCGGGCGGCGAACGAGGCGACGAAAATCTGCTGTATCTGGCAGCAAAAAGCGTGGCCAGACAGGCGAAAAAAATCCGCGCTCGCGGCGCGGATTTTTCGTCAGGCTGGTTGCCAATCCTGGCTTGTTGCGCAAGAAAGCGCTTATTCGGCTCGCTTACTCTGCTGCCGGCGGCACGTAACCTTGCGCCGTATCCGCGCCTTCGCCGAAGAAGAACTTTTCGGTCTGCTTCATCAGATATTGGCGAGCGCGCGGATCGGCCATGTTCAGGCGATTTTCGTTGATCAGCATGGTTTGCTGCTTCAACCAGGCCTGCCAGGCTTCCTTGGAAATACCTTCGTAGATCCGCTTGCCGAGTTCGCCGGGCAGCGGCGGGAAATCGAGGCCTTCGGCTTCCTTGCCGAGCTTCGCGCATTGAACCATACGAGTCATGCTGTGCTTCTCCTATATCGGTGTGGGGCGGGCAGTCGTTTTATATGGGGCCGCTCAGAGCTGTTTCATCAGCACGAGCGACTTGCGCTGCCAGTTATAGAGTCGGCGGCGGTCTTCCGGCAGGTCATCGACCGTGACCTTGACGAAGCCGCGCTTCAGAAACCAGTGTTCGGTGCGCGTGGTGAGCACGAAAATCCGCGTGAGGCCGCGTGCGCGCGCGCGTTGCTCGATGCGCTTGAGCAGGCGCTCGCCGTCGCCGGTGCCTTGCGCTTCAGGCGCGACCGTCAGGCAGGCCATTTCGCCGATGCGCTCCTGCGGGTACGGATACAGCGCCGCGCAGCCGAACAGCACGCCATCGTGCTCGATCACCGAAAAATGGTCGATGTCGCGTTCGATCTGGTGGCGGCCGCGTCGTACCAGCGTGCCGTCGGATTCGAGCGGCTCGATCAGCGAGAGAATACCGCCGACGTCGTCCGGCGTGGCTTCGCGCAGGCTTTCGAGGTTCTCGTACGAGATCATCGTGCCCACGCCATCGTGCAGGAACAGTTCGAGCAGCAGGCTGCCGTCGAGCGCGTAGGGGATGATGTGCGCCCGCGCCACGCCCCCGCGGCAAGCGCGGATCGAATGTTTCAGATAGAAGCCCGCGTCGCCGGTGACCTCGCCGCTTTCATGCAGCTTGTAGGCGTCGTCGAGCGACAGTTCGCGGATCAGCTCAGGTCCTTCTTCGCCAGTTTCCATCAGGCCCGGCGTTTCGGTCAGGAACACGATCTTGTCGGCGCGCAGCGCGATGGCGGCAGCGGACGCGACGTCTTCCATCGACAGATTGAAGGCCTCGCCGGTGGGCGAAAAACCGAGCGGCGAGAGCAGCACGAGCTTGCGGCTCGCGAGCGAATGGCGGATCGAGTCCGCGTCGATCTTGCGCACCACGCCGGTGTGGGCGAAATCGACGCCGTCCAGAATGCCGACCGGGCGCGCCGTCACGAAGTTGCCGGACACCACGCTGATGTGCGCGTGCGCCATCGGCGTGTTCGGCAAGCCCTGGCTGATCGCCGCCTCGATATCCAGACGCACTTCGCCGGCCGCTTCTTTCGCGGACTCCAAAGCGCGTGCATCGGTAATGCGCATGCCGTGCGAAAACTCGGATTCCACGCCGTGCAGGCTCATCTGCTCTTCGACCTGCGGCCGGGAGCCATGCACCAGCACGATCTGGATGCCCATGGCCTGCAGCAGCGCGATATCGGACACGAGCGCATTCAGGAGCCCCTGATGCACCACCTCGCCGCCGAAACCGACGACGAACGTCTTGTTCCGGAACGCATGGATATAAGGGGCGACTGAGCGCATCCAGTCGACGAATTGCGCGTGCTGTGCGAGGTCTTCCGTTGCTCCGGCGGGGGCCGGAACGCTCGCGGGCGCGGGGACGAGGTCGGTTTGGGAATTCATGCCGGGGATTATAATGCGCCCCCATGTCGAATGTACCCAAAAGTCCCGCTACGGCGAACGAGAATGTGACGCCGGCCGCCGATCAGGTGAAGCCCGGTGACGCAGAGCGCCGCGATGCGCAGGACGCTAACCGCAATACGCCACCAGCCGCGCGTGAGTCGCTGCGCTCCGCGGATGACGCGCGCGTGTCCGCGCAGAAAAATAATCCGCCGCGTGAGGCGCGCCGCGAAGCGGGCGCGCCGGCGCCGAAAGCTGCGCATGAAGGGCGCAAACAGTCGCCGCGAGGCGATGTTTCGCGCAGGCAGCCCAATACCGGAAGCGCTGCCCAGCCGGCGCGTCGTGACGAAGGGCGCGCGCAAAATTCGCCGCAAGCAGGCGATGCGCAAGGTGCTCAGCCGCGTCGTGAACCACGTCCGCCGCGCGTTCAGCGCGTCGTCGAACCGAATCCGATTCCGCCGATCACGTTCCCCGAAGCGCTGCCGGTTTCCGGCCGCCGCGAGGAGATCGCGCGCGCCATTGCACAGAATCAGGTCGTGATCGTCTGCGGTGAGACCGGCTCCGGCAAGACGACCCAATTGCCGAAAATCTGCCTTGAACTCGGGCGCGGCCTCGGCGCGGGTGGCTCCGGTTTGATCGGCCACACCCAGCCGCGCCGGATCGCGGCATCGGCGACGGGCCGCCGGATCGCCGAAGAACTCGGCACACCGTTCGGCGAAGTGGTCGGCTACAAGGTGCGTTTTACCGACAATCTGTCGCCGGGCGCATCGGTCAAGCTGATGACCGACGGTATTCTGCTCGCCGAAACGCAGACCGATCCGCTGCTCAAAGCCTACGACACGCTGATCATCGACGAAGCGCACGAGCGCAGCCTGAACATCGATTTTCTGCTGGGTTATCTGAAGGAAATCCTCGTCAAGCGGCCCGATCTGAAGCTGATCGTGACCTCGGCGACGATCGACGCGGACCGCTTCGCGCGTCATTTCGGCCGCGACGGCAAGCCTGCGCCGGTGATCGAAGTGAGCGGGCGTCTCTATCCGGTCGAGGTGCGCTATCGGCCAGTCGCGGAGGACAGCCCGGCGGTAAAGGCGGCGGAGGGCTCCTCTTCTTCGTCGCGTGAATCGCGCGACAGGCCGAAGACCCAGCGCGAAACAGATCGCGATCTGATGGAAGCGATCGTCGATGCGGTCGACGAACTGTGCCGGGAAGGCCCCGGTGACGTACTGGTGTTCCTGCCCGGCGAGCGTGAAATCCGCGATGCCGCCGAAGCGCTGCGCAAGCACCACCCGCCGCACACGGAAATTCTGCCGCTGTTCGCGCGCTTGTCCGCCGCCGAGCAGGAACGCGTGTTCCGCACGTCGAACGCGCGCCGCATCGTTCTGGCCACTAACGTCGCTGAAACCTCGCTGACGGTGCCCGGCATTCGCTATGTGGTCGATACGGGTCTCGCGCGCGTGAAGCGCTACTCGTATCGCAACAAGGTCGAGCAGTTGCAGGTCGAGTCGATCTCGCAGGCCGCCGCGAATCAGCGGGCAGGGCGTTGCGGCCGCGTCGCGGATGGCATCTGTATTCGTCTGTACGAGGAAAGCGACTATCAGGGCCGCGTGCGTTTCACCGACCCGGAAATTTTGCGTTCGTCGCTGGCGTCGGTGATTCTGCGGATGAAGTCGCTGCATCTGACGGCGATCGAAACCTTTCCGTTCATCGAGCCGCCGCCGGGTCGCGCGATCGCCGACGGCTATCAACTGTTGAACGAACTGGGCGCCGTCGACGACGACAACCAGCTCACGCCGCTTGGCCGCGAACTCGCGCGCTTGCCGCTCGATCCGCGCGTCGGCCGGATGATTCTCGCCGCGCGCGATCAGCAGGCGTTGACGGAAGTGTTGATCATCGCGAGCGCCTTGTCGGTGCAGGACCCGCGTGACCGGCCGATCGAGGCGCAGGAGCAGGCCGACCAGGCGCACCGCCGGTTTGCCGACGAGCGTTCCGAGTTCCTGCAATGGCTGAAGATCTGGAACTGGTTCGAAGAAGCGATCGCGCACAAGAAGTCGAACCGGCAGTTGCAGGACGAGTGCCGCAAGAACTTCCTGTCGCAACTGCGTTTGCGCGAATGGCGCGACGTGCATTCGCAACTGCTGACCGTGGTGCGCGAGCACGGCTGGCGGCTGAACGAAGCCGAAGCGACTTTCGAGCAGATTCACCTCGCGTTGCTGACCGGCCTGCTCGGCAACATCGGCCTGAAAGCCGACGACGAACCGTATTTCCTCGGCGCGCGCAGCATCAAGTTCTACCTTTGGCCGGGCTCGGCGCTGGTGAAGAAGGCCGGCAAGTGGGTGATGGCCGCGGAACTGGTTGAGACGAGCCGGCTGTACGCACGCTGCATCGCGAAGATCGAGCCGGAATGGATCGAAAAGATCGGCGAGCATCTGCTGAAGAAATCGTTGTCCGAGCCGCACTGGGAAAAGCGGGCGGCGCAGGTGTCGGCGTTCGAGCGCGCGGTGCTATACGGTTTGCCGATTTACCACCGGCGGCGCGTGAGCTTTGGCAAGCAGGACCCGGCGCGTGCGCGCGAATTGTTCATTCGCGGCGCGCTGGTGGAAGGCGAGTTCGATACGAAGCTCGCGTTCTTCGCGCACAACCGCAAGCTGCTTGCCGATATCGAGCAGCTCGAACACAAGTCTCGCCGCCAGGACGTGCTGGTCGACGACGAACTGATTTTCGGCTTCTACGATCAGGCGCTGCCGAAAGGCATTTACACGGGTGCTTCGTTCGAGCGCTGGTATCGCGACGAGGTGAAGAAGAGCGGCCAGCCGGAAGACAAACTGCGTTTGCTGTATCTGTCGCGCGACGATCTGATGCGGCACGAAGCCGCCGGCGTGACGACCGACCTGTTCCCGAAGCGGATGACGATGGCGGGCGTCGAGATGGCGCTCACGTATCACTTCGAGCCCGGTTCACCGCGCGACGGCGTGACGCTCGCGGTGCCGCTGTATGCGCTCAATCAGGTCGATGCGCGGCGTTGCGAATGGCTCGTGCCCGGCATGCTGAAAGAGAAGACGCAACTGTTGTTGAAATCGCTACCGCAGAAGCTGCGGCGCCATTGCGTGCCACTGCCTGAGTTCGCGGCGGGTTTCGTCGAACGGCATAGTGGTCCGCGCTTCGGCGCGGGCGGTTTGCTCGAGACGCTGATCGCCGATGTTCGCGAGCAGACTCAGGTCGCGATGAAGCAATCGGACTTCAAGCTCGAGACGCTGACGCCGCATCTGTTCATGAACTTCAAGGTCATCGACGAGCACGGGCGGCAGCTTGCGATGGGCCGGAACATGTCGCAACTGCGTGCTGAACTTGGCGGCCAGGCGCAGCAGCACTTCCAGAAGATTGCGTCGGGGGCGGCTGGGGTGGCGTTGGCGGATGCGGGCGGCGGTGGCGGTGTGGCTGTTGGCGCGCAAGCTTCCGGATCAGCCGGCGGGGCAAACGGTGCGGCTTCGCGAGGCAAGGGCGCTGCAGTTTCAGGGCCGCAAACTGCGTCGCAAGACGGCGCAGCGGGCACCGCGCTGTACGAAAAACTGACGACGTGGAATTTCGGCAAGCTTCCCGAGTTGCTCGAAATTCGTCGTGGCGGGCAGACCTTGTTCGGTTATCCGGCGCTAGTGGATCGCGGCACGCATTGCGACGTCGAAGTGTTCGATTCACCCGACGAAGCGGCGCGGATTCATCGCGCAGGGCTGCGGCGTTTGTTCGCGCTGCAACTGAAAGAGCCGATCAAGTATCTGGAGAAGAATCTCCCCGGTTTGCGTGAGATGGCGATGCAGTTCATGCCGCGCGGCACCCAGGAGGAGCTGCGCGATCAACTGATCGACACCGCGCTCGACCGCGCCTGTCTGCAAGACCCGCTGCCAGCCGATGACATCAGTTTCCACACGCGCCGCGACGAAGGCCGCAGCCGTCTGACGCTGTTGGCACAGGAAATCGCCCGGCTCGTTGGCCAGATACTGACCGAATACGCGACCGTGACGAAGAAGCTGGTGCAGGCGAAGTCGTTCACGGCCGCGCACGCGGATATGCAAAATCAGCTGGATGGCCTGATTGGCAAGCGCTTTGTGGTCGACACACCGTATCCGCAGTTGGCGCACTTTCCGCGCTACCTGAAGGGCATTGCACTGCGCATCGACAAGCTGAAGGCAGACTCCGCGCGCGACGCAAGGCAGTTCGCCGAATTCCATCCGCTGTTGCAGAACTACCAGCGCGCGCTTGCGCAACGCGGCGGCGTGCTGGATCCGCGCTTGTCGGAATTCCGTTGGCTGTTGGAGGAACTGCGGATTTCGCTGTTCGCACAGGAGCTGCGTACGCCGATGCCGGTGTCGGTGAAGCGTGTCTACAAGGTGTGGGAATCGATGCAGCGTTGAGTGGTGGATGAGGAGGGGCGGATGCGGCACGGAGCGCGCGCACGGAGTGGGGCGGCGCAAGTGTCCGCTTCGTTCGTCTGGCGTTGGCCGATGCGGTTCTACGCGTGGTGTCGAGCAAAAAAGCGCGCGACGCCACTCCTTTCGAGAATGACGTCGCGCGCAAAGGGCACGGGCTCTTGCGGGCCCGTGCCTGCTCGCCGTTGATACGGCAACGCTAGTGGGATCGATGTGACAGGTTCCGATCGAACCAGTCACACATCTTGCCGAAGCTTTACCAGTGCATGCCCGCACCGACCGATGCGCCGAACTGACCACGCGAGTCGGTCGTCCCTTGCACCTTGTAGACCCACTTGCCGGTTTCCGACAGTTGCGACACGCCGATGGCCATCGCCGACTGGCCGCCATATGTGCCGCCCGCAATTGCCATCATCCCGTGACCCGGCAAGACCGCCTGCGGCAAACCTGCAGCCGCCAGCGCCGACGCCGTGCCACCGTACGAATCGCGCCGGGCCGAGCGGATCTGATCGTCGGTGTAGCTGTTTGCCTTGCCGACCGCACCGCTTACGCTCTGCTGCAACTGATTGACGTTGACGGCGTCCGTGCCTTGCACGCCGGCTGCGACATTCGTGATCTGACGTTCCTGGCCCGCTGCGCCGACCGACACCGTGTTTGCGCGGTTCGCGACCGAGCCCTGACCCAACGCCACTGAGTTGTTCGCGCTGGCGTTCGCCGCTGCGCCGAGTGCGGTGGCGTTGTTGCCGCTTGCGACCGAGTTCGCGCCGACGGAGATTGCGTTCGTGCCAGTCGCGTTGGCGTTGGCGCCCACCGCGACCGAATGCGCACCCGAGGCCCGCGCAGCCTCCGTGTTGGTGTTGCCGTCGGCGCTGACGAACGGCACGTTCGGGTTCACGCTGATGTTTTGCACAGCGTTGCCGATGGCCGTGTTCAACTGGCCGAGGTTGACGGCGTCGCTTGCGTTCACGCCGTCGGCGACGTTATGGAGCACCGTGCTACCGCTCGTTGCATCGCCGAGTGTGACGCTGTTCTTGTTGACGCTGCCGTCGGCGTTCTTGTCGTACATCACGGCGCCGTCGAGCCTGGCGTCGGTCCGCGACGTAACTTCCTTCAGCTGGGCAACGTTGACGGCGTCCGTAGCTTCGGTGCCGGCTGCGACGTTGGTGATCTGACGTTCTGCACCGCTTGCACCGACAGAGACGGTGTTAGCACGATCGGCGATCGAGCCTTGGCCCAGCGCGACCGAGTTGGCCGCCAAGGCGCTAGCGTTAAAGCCAAGCGCCGTCGAGCCGTCGCCTGCCGCCGTAGCCAGAGTGCCGACGGCGGTGCCGCCTTCTCCCTGTGCCCACGAGGAGGTGCCGACCGCCAATGACCCAGCGCCGGAAGCGTTGGCGTAGGCGCCGATCGCAACCGAGTGGTCACCATTTGCGGTGGCATCATCGGAGCCATCGTTGGCGCCGACTGCCTTGAAATAGCGTGAGGCGTCAGCGGCAGCAGCATTCAGTTGGCTCAGGTTGACGGCGTCCGTAGCTTCGGTGCCGGCTGCGACGTTGGTGATCTGACGTTCTGCACCGCTTACACCGACAGAGACGGCGTTGGCACGATCGGCAATCGAGCCCTGACCCAGTGCGACCGAGTTGGCCGCGACGGCGCTAGCGTTATAGCCGAGCGCCGTCGAACCGTCGCCTGCTGCCGCAGATAGAGTGCCGACGGCGGTGCTGCTTTCTCCCTGTGCCCACGAGGAGGTGCCGACCGCCAATGACTCAGCGCCAGAAGCGTTGGCGGAGGCGCCGATCGCAACCGAGTGGTCGCCGTTTGCGGTGGCATCATCGGTGCCATCGTTGGCGCCGCCTGCCTTGAAATAGCGTGAGGCGTCAGCGGCAGCAGCATTCAGTTGGCTCAGGTTGACGGCGTCCGTAGCTTCGGTGCCGGCAGCGACATTGGTGATCTGGCGTTCTGCACCGCTTGCCCCGACAGAGAAGGTGTTGGCACGATCGGCGATCGAGCCCTGACCCAGCGCGACCGAGTTGGCCGCGACGGCGCTAGCGTTAAAGCCAAGCGCCGTCGAGCCGTCGCCTGCCGCCGTAGCCAGAGTGCCGACGGCGGTGCTGCTCTCTCCCTGTGCCCACGAGGAGGTGCCGACCGCCAATGAATCAGCGCCGGAAGCGTTGGCGGAGGCGCCGATCGCAACCGAGCGGTCGCCGTTTGCGGTGGCATCATCGGAGCCGTCATTGGCGCCGCGTGCCTTGAAATAGCGTGAGGCGTCAGCGGCAACGGCATTCAGTTGGCTCAAGTTGACGGCGTCCGTAGCTTCGGTGCCGGCGGCAACGTTGGTGATCTGGCGCCGCTGAGTGGCGGAACCGACCGACACCGTATTCGCCAGAGTCGCCACTGAGCCTTGCCCGAGTGCAACGCTGCCGTCCGCGAAGGCGCTAGCGTCAAGCCCAATGGCGACCGCGCCGCTTTTATTCGCGAGCGCATTGGCGCCGAGCGCCGTGCTGCCAACGTCGAATGCATAAGAGTTGACGCCAAACGCGCTCGCTTGCGGGCCGTTTGCGCGGGAATAGGTGCCGATGGCGACCGAATCCGCGCTTTGCGCCTCCGCTGTATAGCCGAGCGCAACTGAATGCGTGCCATTGGCCTGCACGAACGCGCCGAGGGCCGTTGCGCCCACGCCCTTCGCGACGGCGAAGTTGCCGACACCGGTGCTGAAATCAGCGTCGGCCAGAGCCGTCATCCCGGCCGCGAAAGCACCTTCGCCGTAGCTTTGCGCCTTGAACCCGAACGCGATCGCGGCGGTGTTCGTTGCCGTTGCCCAGTTGCCGATCGCGATGGATCCCGAACCCGATGCGCTTGCCCCCACGCCTGCCGCCACCGAGCCCGGTCCCGAGGCTGTGGCATTGGGATCCACGCCCGGAACGACCGAGCCGGCAGCGAAGTAAATCGTATCCGCCTGCGCCACTTGCATACCGCCCAGCAACGTTGCCCCAGCCAGTACAGCCTGCGCCATGACCAATTTCCGCGATGCCGCGCGTTTCGTTTTCGAGCGAGCCGTCTCCGACGCGGCGACCCACGAGCCCGTTGTCTCACACCAAACCGATTTGTAGATTTTATTCATTCTTCAGAAAACTCCGCCGGAATTAGATCGTGGACGGCACACGAAAGCATTTTGAGTCGGAAAAGGCGTCATCGCCCTTAATGTGTCGCGCATAGGCAGAACACGTCGGCGACGGTTATTGATTACGGCCGTTTTCGTGTGTTCTGTTGAATTTCTTGCGCGTCCGAACTAACTGCATCATGCTTTCAAGTCCACGGGATTAAGTGCATGGGCGATGAGCGGCGAGATTGTCAGTTCTGGCGGGGTGAAGCTGAAATAAGCCAATTCTTAAATTGTTGGAAATAAATGGCGGAATGTAATTGATTTTGGATAAGTGCTTTTTGATTGTATAAAATAAGGAATAATCTTGTTTTATCTTATGAAAAACACAATGGCATAGGAATTTAATGGGCTGTTATCGTGTGGGTCAAAATGGGTTGATGCGGATTGCCTCTGGTTTTTCCACGCAAAACCGGCGCCGGTTGTCAATGACTCGGAATTCGCTGACAGATTCGCCCTCGGATGCGCCGCTTCCCTGCGTTTTTCCACGCGTCGCACCCGCATCCACGTCAACCGCTGGTCACAGCAAACGTTCTACAATGACGGTTGTTCTCCGAAGTGAGTTTTCATGCGTAAATTTTTTCTTCCCGGCGTGACTGCCACGTTCGCCGCAGGCGCGGCGCTGGTTGCCGCCGCAGGCTTTTTTTCTCCGGCGGCCTTCGCTAACAACGTGATCGTGCTCAATTCCGGCGAAGCCACGCTGAGCCTGATCGACGAGACCACCCGCCAGGTCATCGGCACGGTGCCGACGGGCAAGGAGCCGCACCATCTGATGGCCACGCCGGACAACTCGTCGCTGATCGTCGCCAACTCGGTGTCGAACAATCTGATGTTCGTCGACCCGAAGTCGGGCCAGGTCCAGCGCTGGGTCGAGAATATTGAGGATCCGTATCAGATTGGTTTTTCGCCCGACCGCAAATGGCTCGTCACCACCGGGCTGCGTCTGGACCGCCTCGACGTCTATCATTACGACAGCCAGAAGAACCAGATGACGCTGGCCTCGCGTCTGCCGCTCGCGGTGATGCCGAGCCACATGGCGTTCACCAATGACAGCAAGACGGTGTTCGTCACGCTGCAGGTTTCGGGCGAGCTCGCCGCTATCGATCTGGCCACGCAAACCGTCAAGTGGAAGATGAAGGTCGGCAAGGTGCCGGCCGGCCTGTGGATGACCCCGGGCGAGAAATATCTGCTGATTGGCATGACCGGGGCGGATTACGTCGCGGTGGTCGACTGGCGCAACCAGAAAATCGTCAAGACGATCCAGACCGGCAAGGGCGCGCACAACTTCCGCTCGCTGGTCGACGGCAAGCACGTAGCGGTGTCGAACCGCGTCGCGAGCACGATCAGCATCATCGACGAAGACACGCTTACCAACGTCGGCGATATCACCGGTTTGATGCCGGGTCCGGACGACATGGAACTTTCAGCGGACAAACGCTATCTGTGGGTGACTTTCCGCTTCGCGAAACATGTCGGCATCATCGACCTGAACACGCGTAAGCTAATCCAGACGATAGCTGTCGGCCGTTCGCCGCACGGTATCTATTTCTTCAATCGCGCGCCGATTACGGCGCCGAACGGCGCGTGACGCTGTAACAGGCACACTGCCAGGAATGAAGTAACAGGCCAGCACCATGTTCCATCTGATTTTTTCTTCTCTCGACAGCTTCGTCTCGGCCGTGCAGACGCTGCTGTACGTCGACGTGGTGCAGCCGCTGCTGTTCCACTTCAATCTGATGGACTATGACGAAGACACTTACGACAGCCTGTACTGGGTGATCGTCGGCGTCTTCGAGGTGCTGGCGATGTACGCGATCCTGCGCCCGCTCGAGATGCTCCGGCCGGTAGAGCAGTGGGAAAACCGCAAGGCCGTGCGCGTCGACGTGATTTACACGTGGATCGCCAAGCTCGGCATTCTCAACCTGTTCTTCTTTTTTGCGCTGCAGCCCTTGTTCGACAACGTGCAGGCCTGGCTGCGGCTGCACAACA
Organism: Paraburkholderia sediminicola; assembly: GCF_902859805.1. GTDB lineage: Bacteria > Pseudomonadota > Gammaproteobacteria > Burkholderiales > Burkholderiaceae > Paraburkholderia > Paraburkholderia sediminicola. Next base: position 129,294 of record NZ_CADIKC010000010.1, read on the forward strand.
TCGCGAATATCGAATTCGACAATCTGTGGCCGGGTGTCACCACGCAGCCGCTCGTCACGTTCGTGATGTATCTGCTCGTGCTCGATTTCGCCGGTTACTGGTACCACCGCTGGGAACACCGGATCGGCGTGTGGTGGGAATTGCATGCGGTGCATCACAGCCAGCAACAAATGTCGCTGTGGTCCGACGACCGCAACCATCTGCTCGACGATCTGTTGCAAGCGTCGTTCTTCGCGGTGATCGCGCTGGTGATCGGCGTGCCGCCGTCGCAATTCGTCGTGCTGGTGGCCATCACGAATCTGGCGCAGAGCGTGCAGCACGCGAACATCCGTCTGTACTTCGGCTGGCTCGGCGAACGACTGCTGGTCAGCCCGACTTTCCATCGCCGGCACCATGCGATCGGCTACGGCCATGAAGGGCTGAACTACGGTTGTAACTTCGGCGTGCTGTTTCCGTGGTGGGACATGCTGTTTCGCAGCGTGTCCTGGAGCCGGGAGATGGAGCCGACCGGCATCGCCGACCAACTCGAAGGCCGGCGCTATGGCGACGGTTTCTGGGCGCAGCACTGGCTTGCCTTCGTGCGCATCGCCGGGCGGCTTGCGCCGAAGCGTCGCACCGAAGGCAGCGACGCCGCCTCGGTTTGAGCATTCTTCCTCTCGCGGCGCCGGTTTTCCCGGCGGCGCGTCACGTGGTTTATCCTGTTCACGTTTGTGCGCGCAGCCTTGGCCTCGTGGCCGGTATGTTGGCGCATTCTCCTTCTTCCATCGTTTCGTTCACCGGCACTGGCTCGCATGAATGATCTGTTGCGCTCGTTCGGGCGCGCGCTCGCAAGCGCGCTCCACCCGCGCATGCTCTGGCTGACCTTCCTGCCGTTTCTGGCGGCAACGGTTGGGTGGGGCGTGATTCTGTGGTTTTCCTGGCAGACGCTGATCGGCGCCACCCGCACGTGGCTTGAAAGCTGGTCGTTCACGGTCACGCTCTATCATCTGTTCGACTGGCTCGGCTTCTCGGCACTGCACACGGCAATCGCGCCGTTTATCGTGATTGCGATGGCGATTCCGCTGATCGTCGTCACGGTGCTGCTATTGATTGCCACCCTGTCGATGCCGGCCGTGATCCGCTTTCTGTCGGCGCGGCAATTCCCCGGCCTTGAAATGCGCCGCGGCGGAACGTGGTACGGTAGCCTGGGCCAGGCATTGTGGACCACGCTGGTTTGTCTGGTGCTGCTGATCGTCACGTTGCCGCTCTGGCTGGTGCCGCCGTTTTTCGCGCTGATCCCGCCGCTCCTGTGGGGCTGGCTGACGTATCGTGTGATGAGCTATGACGCGCTCGCGTTGCATGCCACGCGTGACGAACGGCGTGCGCTGGTGAGGCGCTTCCGTTTGCCGCTGCTGTTGATCGGCATCGCGAGCGGACTGCTGGGGTCGCTGCCGACGTTGCTGTGGGCGTCGTCGGTCTGGCTGATCGTGCTGTTCCCGGTGATCACCGCGGTGACGATCTGGATCTACGCGTTCATCCTCGTGTTTTCGGCGCTGTGGTTCGGCTACTACTGTCTGCGCGCGCTGCAACGCATGCGCGCGGAAGAGCACGGCCCGCGGCACGCGGCGCCGGTTCCCTACTGATGAATTACTGACAAAGCGAAAGAGGCGGCAATGGCATTTGGCGTCATCATCATCGGCGACGAAATCCTGTCGGGCAGACGTATCGACAAGCATCTGCCGAAGGTCATCGAATTGCTGGGCGCGCGCGGGCTGTCGCTCGGCTGGGCGGAATATATCGGCGACGAGCCGGAGCGCATCACGGCGACGTTGCGACGTACGTTTGCGTCGGGCGATATCGTGTTTTCCACGGGCGGCATTGGCGCCACGCCGGACGACCACACGCGTCAGTGCGCGGCGGCCGCGCTCGGTGTGCCGCTCGAACTGCATCCGGAAGCCGCGAAGCTGATTCAGGAGCGCATTCGCGATATGTATCCGGCGAACGCCGCAACGCCGCTCGACCTGAATTCGGCGGAGAACCGGCATCGGCTGAATATGGGCACGTATCCGCAGGGCGCGTCGATCATTCCCAACGGCTACAACAAGATTCCTGGCTTCTCGATCGAGCAGCACTACTTCGTGCCGGGCTTTCCGGTGATGGCATGGCCGATGATCGAGTGGGTGCTGGATACGCAATACGCACATCTGCATCACGCGATGCCGCATGCGGAAAAATCATTGCTGGTGTTCGAACTGCCGGAGTCACGCGTGACGCCGTTGATGGAAAAAATCGAACATGATTTTCCGGGTGTGCGGGTGTTCAGCCTGCCGAGCGTGGGCGATGCGGAGCGCGGCGGCGTGTATGCGCGGCATCACATCGATCTCGGTGTGAAGGGCGAACCGGAAGCGGTGGCGGCGGCTTTTGTGAAGCTGCGTGAAGGTGTGCACCTGCTGGGCGGCGATATCGTCGAGCCGGAGGCGGCTGCGGCTAAACCGCGCGGTTGAGCGTTGGTCGCGCCACGGTCAATCGCTGCGCACACCATCCTTCCTGCGGGCGCGCTTGCGCCCGTGTCTGACTTAAGACTCAACGCATCATCGGCCTGTCACATGCAGCGCCGACGATGCGTCTAATTGTCCCGCCTATCGCCCGAAGGCCCCTGCGAATCAACAATCAGGCGCCGATCCACGGCAACCCGCGAAAGCACCAGCCTGACACCGTCTTCCGATGCCCCTGGCCGTCCTTGTCGCCTTCGAAGCCTTCCAGCAGGTCATACGCCTTGGTAAAGCCGGCCTGGGTGGCGGCAATCGCGGCAAGCTTCGAGCGCGCGGCGCTGCGGCACAGGAACAGCACCGGCGTATCGGGCGAAGCGACGTGGCTCAGTTGCTGAAGGAATTCCTGGTTCGGCACGGCGCCTGGATAGCGCGTCCATTCCACGTGGGCGTATTGCCCGTCGCCGATAACCGGCCGGCCGACCCAATCGAGTTCGGCACGGGTGCGCACGTCGACGAGACGCGTGCGCGGATCGAGTTGCAGCAGTTCGAACGCCTCGGCGGGCGATACCGCGCCCGCATAGGGCAACTGGTTCTCGGTGCGGCGCTTGTCCGCCTGGGCGTACAACTGTTCGAGCGTGCTCATGAGCGCAAATCTCCGTCGGACCAAATGAACATTCTAGCGCGCAGCGTACAACGCGCATGCGGTTCAGAGACGTCGTCCTGTCCGCACGAAGCAGGGAGGCGCGCGCTCAATAGTGGTGCATATTCCAGGAAATGCACCAAAATAGAGATGTCACCCGTTGCTGATTTTGCGAGCGCACTAATTCGGTGCGGAATGCGGAGCAAAGATTTGGGGGCTGCATGCGGTTCGGTGCGCCCATTCCCCGCAAACGCGCGCGCAGTGTGGTTCTGCGCCGGGTTGGCGCATACATGGCACAGAAGCTGCTTTATTGGTGCCGATCGATTTGTTCCAGCAGGCTTTTATGTTCGTCCTCAACGATAGAGGGGTGGACGCGCCGGGACGGGTCAGCTAGATTGGGCGGCGGCTGAATCCGCCGAATTCGTTAATCAGGAGATAGGTTATGAGTAAATCCGTGGCCGACGTCGTTCAACTCGTCAAAGACGAGGACGTCAAGTTTGTCGACTTCCGTTTCACCGACACGCGCGGCAAAGAGCAACACGTTTCGGTGCCGGTGTCGGCATTCGATGAAGACAAGTTCGAAAGCGGCCATGCGTTTGACGGTTCGTCGATTGCCGGCTGGAAGGGCATCGAAGCATCGGACATGCTGCTGGTCCCGGACGCGAACACTGCCTTCATCGACCCGTTCTATGAAGAGTCGACCCTCGTCCTGACCTGCGACGTCGTCGAACCGGCTGACGGCAAGGGCTATGAACGCGACCCGCGTTCGCTCGCAAAGCGCGCTGAAGCGTACCTGAAGAGCACGGGCCTCGGCGACACGGCCTTCTTCGGTCCGGAACCTGAATTCTTCATTTTCGATTCGGTCAAGTGGGGCACGGACCAGTCGGGCACGTTCGTCAAGATCGGTTCGGAAGAAGCACCGTGGTCGTCGGCCATGGACTTCGAAGGTGGCAACACCGGCCACCGTCCGGGCACGAAGGGCGGCTACTTCCCGGTCGCTCCGGTCGACACGTTCCAGGACATCCGTTCGGAAATGTGCCTGTTGCTCGAACAGATCGGCATCCCGGTCGAAGTGCATCACCACGAAGTCGCGGGCCAGGGCCAGAACGAAATCGGCACGAAGTTCTCGACGCTGGTGCAACGCGCCGACTGGCTGCAGCAAATGAAGTACATCATCCAGAACGTCGCTCACACGTACGGCAAGACGGCAACGTTCATGCCGAAGCCGGTGGTCGGCGATAACGGTTCGGGCATGCACGTTCACCAGTCGATCTGGAAAGACGGCACGAACCTGTTCGCAGGCAACGGTTACGCAGGTCTGTCGGAATTCGCGCTGTTCTACATCGGCGGCATCATCAAGCATGCTCGCGCGCTGAACGCAATCACGAACCCGTCGACGAACTCGTACAAGCGCCTCGTGCCGCACTTCGAAGCACCGGTGAAGCTGGCTTACTCGGCTCGCAACCGTTCGGCATCGATCCGCATTCCGCACGTGTCGAACCCGAAGGGCCGCCGCATCGAAACGCGCTTCCCGGATCCGATGGCGAATCCGTACCTGTGCTTCTCCGCGCTGATGATGGCGGGTCTGGACGGCGTGCAGAACAAGATTCACCCGGGCGAAGCAGCCGACAAGAACCTGTACGACCTGCCGCCGGAAGAGGATGCAAAGATCCCGACCGTGTGTGCCGGCCTCGACCAGGCGCTGGACGCACTCGACGCGGACCGCGAATTCCTGACGCGCGGTGGCGTGTTCACGGACTCGATGCTCGACGCGTACATCGAACTGAAGACGGGCGAGCTGCAACGCTATCGTCAGTCGGTGCACCCGATCGAATTCGAAATGTACTACTCGCTGTAAGCGGCAATGGCGCTTCGCCCTTCAAACGGCGAAGCGCTTTGCCCGACGCTCGCGATCGGTCACGAAGGGACGGCGGCGCCGTCCCTTTTTTGTTAGGTGCGAGTGAGTCCATTCGCAGCGTTAGCAGCGTTCGCGGCTTAGGGGCAATGAAGTAGCGCATCAGGCAGGACAATAAGCGGTACACCTGATTGATCACCATCTCCTATCGGCCAGACTGCAAGATGGTTCTGAAGAATCTGATGAAGGCAAGGAAAGGGCACGAGCAGACCTTGTCGGACGACGCTCAGCTCGTGAGTTCCGGTTTGCTGCCGGGCTTCGAGGCATTGCCGACGGTCGCGCTGGTGCTGGAAAAACGCACGTTACGCGTGGTGTTTGCGAACCCGTCGGCGGAGTCGATGCTGGAGCTCTCGCGCAAGCAATTGACGCAGATGGCGTGGCCGGACATCTTTTCGAACGCGGACGAACTGCTCGCCACGATTTCGGCGATCGCCGCCCACCGTTTTCACGCGACGCATCTGGACGCCGTCCTCGAGCGTCCGGGCCACGAGCCGCTGCATGTGCATGCGGTCGTCGGTCATCTGGAAAGCGCGCAAGACTATGTGCTGCTCGAACTGTTCGAGAACGAGCGGCATATCCGCACCGACCGCGAGGAGCGCATCAACGACCTCACGGCGGTCAACAAACAACTGATCCGCAACCTCGCGCACGAGATCAAGAATCCGCTCGGCGGGATTCGCGGCGCGGCGCAACTGCTCGAATTCGAACTCGGCGAACGTCAGCGCGACGAGTTGCGCGAGTACACGCAGGTCATCATCAAGGAATCGGACCGGCTGCAAACGCTGGTCGATCGCCTGCTGGAGCCACACCGTCATCCGCATATCGTCGGTGACGTGAATATTCATGAAGTGTGCGAGCGCGTACGCCAGGTGATTCTCGCGGAGTTTCCGCGTGGCCTCACGATCGAGCGCGATTACGACGTGAGCGTGCCGGACCTGCGCGGCGACAAGGAACAACTGATCCAGGCGCTCTTGAACATCGTGCGCAACGCCGCCGAAGCATTGCGCGAACGCATCTCGCAAGGCGACGCGCGCATCGAATTGCGCACTCGCATTGCGCGCAAGATCACTGTGTCGAAACGTTTATGTAAGCTGGCACTGGACTTGCATATCACTGACAACGGGCCAGGCATTCCCGAGGAAATCCGTGACCGCATTTTCTATCCGCTCGTGTCGGGGCGCGAGGACGGCAGCGGTCTCGGCCTGACGCTCGCGCAGACTTTCGTGCAACAGCACGACGGGCTGATCGAAGTGGAAAGCCGGCCGGGCCACACCGAGTTTCAGATTCTGCTGCCGCTCGACTGCTAAACATATGTATCTCAAGACTTCTGACCGACCTATATGAAGCCGATCTGGATAGTAGACGACGATCAATCGATTCGCTGGGTGCTCGAAAAAGCGCTCGCCCGCGAAAACTTCGCGACGCGCAGCTTCGCGAACGTGCGCGAGGCATCGGCCGCGCTCGATCACGACAGCCCTCAGGTGCTGGTGTCCGACATCAGGATGCCTGGCGGCTCCGGCCTCGAATTGCTGCAGACCGTTCGTGACAAGGTGCCGGGCCTGCCCGTTATCATCATGACGGCATTCTCGGACCTGGACAGCGCGGTTGCCGCATTCCAGGGCGGCGCGTTCGAATACCTCGCCAAACCGTTCGACGTCGACAAGGCGGTCGAGCTGATCCGTCGCGCGGTCGATGAAAGCATGCGCGGCGAACAGACGTGGGACGACCGCGTTGCCGATGCACCGGAAATGCTCGGCCAGGCGCCGGCGATGCAGGACATGTTTCGCGCGATCGGCCGGCTGTCACATTCCGCGGCCACCGTGCTCATTACCGGCGAATCAGGCACCGGGAAGGAACTGGTTGCGCGTGCATTGCACCGACATAGCCCACGCGCGAACGGTCCCTTCATCGCGTTGAATACGGCGGCAATTCCGAAAGATCTGTTGGAATCCGAACTGTTCGGTCATGAGCGCGGCGCGTTCACCGGCGCGCAGGCCATGCGCCAGGGGCGCTTCGAGCAGGCCGAGAACGGCACGCTGTTTCTCGATGAAATCGGCGACATGCCGTTCGATCTGCAGACGCGCCTGTTGCGCGTGCTGTCGGACGGGCAGTTTTATCGCGTCGGTGGCCACAATCCGTTGCGCGCCAATGTGCGCGTGATCGCGGCGACGCACCAGAACCTCGAATCGCGCGTGCGTCAGGGTCTGTTCCGTGAGGACTTGTATCACCGGCTCAATGTGATCCGCTTGCGTTTGCCGGCCTTGCGCGAGCGCAGTGAAGACATTCCGCTGCTTACTCGCCACTTTCTGCAAAAGAGTGCGCGCGATCTGGGCGTGGAACCGAAGCGCGTGTCGGAGGAAGCGCTCGCTTATCTGGCATCGCTGCCGTTTCCGGGCAACGTGCGTCAACTGGAGAATCTCGCCAACTGGCTCACAGTGATGGCGCCGGCGCAGACCATCGAGATCAAGGACTTGCCGCCCGATCTGGGTCCCACGCAAGTCGGCGCGGCCGATCTCGCGGGTGGTGGCAACGGCGTCATCGGTACGGGTGAAGCAGGGCTTGCCGGCGGCGCGCCGATCAACGGCATCAGCGCGGCCACGCATCCGGCCAGCGCGGCCGGCATGCCGGTCGCGACCGCCGTCGCCGCCTGGGAAGGCGGCTTGCGCACCGAAGTCGCGCGGATGTTGCGCGAGAATGCGGCCGATGTGATGGACGAACTCGCGCGCCGTTTCGAAGCGGCGGTGATTCGCGAGGCGCTGGATTTCACGCGTGGCCGCAAGGTTGAAGCGGCGGAGCGGCTTGGCATTGGCCGCAATACGATTACGCGCAAGATTCAGGAACTCAATCTCGAACCTTGAGGTTTGCGCGGTTTGCGCGGTTAGCCGGGGCGGATTGCCAGCCGCTCCGGCAGTTGTCGTTCAGGCTGTCTCGATAGGGCGGCCCTTGGGCAGTCCCGCAGCAGGCGTCACCACGTAGACAGCCTCGTCCGCTGTGCTGCCAGCCGCTCAGGCGCGCAGCATCGAAGGCCCTCCGACTCGCGCAAGGCATAATCAACGCTGTTTTCATTCGACAGCTGACGATGCCCGCTTCCCCCGCTTTTTTCTCCTGGCCGCTTTCTCCCGATCCCTTTCTGTCGCTCGAAGCGCTCGACGACCCTGACGCGCTCGCGTGGGTCGAAGCGCAGAACGCCCGCACGCGTGCCGCGTGGGGCAGCAGCGCGGAATTCGAGTCGCTCAAACAGCGGCTTGCCGACGCTTATTTGCCGCGCGAACGCCCGGTCATCCCCGATCGCTGGAAGGAGTGGGCCTACGATCTGTGGCAGGACGAGCACAATCCAAAGGGCATCTGGCGGCGCACGACGTGGGCGGCCTGGCGCAGTGGCGCACCCGTCTGGCAGAACCTGCTCGACTTCGACGCGCTCGGTGCGGCCGAAGGCACGCCATGGGTCTGCGCCGAACTTGACATTCTCTACCCGGATGGCGATCGCGCGCTGATCACGCTGTCGCCGGGCGGCTCGGATGCGCTCGTTGTGCGGGAGTTCGACATTAACGCACAACGGTTTGTCGACGACGGCTTCGTGATTGCGAAGGCCGGCAAGCACACGGCGTCGTGGATCGATCGGGACACGCTCTACGTCGGCTGGGACAACGGCCGCAAGACGCTGACGCGCTCCGGCTATCCGCGCGAAGTGCGGCGTTGGACGCGGGGAAGTGCACTGGCCGATGCGCCGGTGGTCTTCAAGGGGGCGTTTGGCGACATCGGCGTGGAGGCTCACTACGATCCGATCGAGCAGCGCCACACGGTGGTGAGCAGCGTCGATTTCTTCGACTCGCAGACGTACTACCTCGATAGCAACAATGGCGCCGCAGACGGTGCGGATGCGTGGCACCAATACGACGTGCCCTCGCACGTCGCGGTCGGCGGCTGGCAAGGCTGGCTGCTGCTCGAACCGCGCCTCGATTGGGACTGCAATGGCGTGCGCTATCCGGGCGGCTCGCTGCTGGCGATCCGCGAAGCCGCGTTCCTGCGTGGCGAGCGTGACGTGGTGCCGCTCTTCACACCGACATCGCAAACCTCGGCCTGCGAGTGGACACACACGCGCAATCACCTGATTGTGTCCTACCTGGAAGATGTGCAGAGCAGGACCTCGCTGTGGATTCCGTCGCAAACAGCCGATCAGGCCTGGCACTGGCATCAACGCCTCTTTCCGTCGCGCCACGATGTGCAGGCCGATGTCTCACCGATTGAGCCGACGCTGAACGACGAAGTGTTCGTCGACACTGACGACTATTTGCAGCCGCCTGCGTACTGGCTCACCGATCTTGCCCAGAACGACCTGACCGATTGGACGTTGCTCGACCGCTGGCCGACTCAGTTCGATGCGACGCCGTTCGCGGTGACGCGTGGGCACGCGGTGTCCGCAGACGGCACGCGGGTGCCGTACACCGTGATTGGACCGCGGGTAGCGCAACACGCGGTGCAAGGGCAGATGGAGCAGCAGACAGACGAGCAACCACGCCCATGCCTGCTCAACGGTTACGGCGGTTTCGCGATTCCGTTGCTGCCGGGTTATCTGACCGGGCCGGGTATCGGCTGGCTGGAGCGCGGCGGCGTGTACGTGGTGGCGCATATTCGCGGTGGCGGCGAGTTCGGCACGCAGTGGCATACGGCGGCGCAGGGCGAGCATCGGCAGCGCTCGTTCGACGATTTCATCGCGGTGGCCGAGGCGCTCATCAGCACAGGCGTGACCAGCGCCGCGCAGCTCGGCATTCAGGGCGGCAGCAATGGCGGCCTGCTGGTCGCGGCGTGCATGGTGCAGCGTCCCGAGTTGTTCGGCGCGGTGGTGTGCGAGGTGCCGCTGCTCGACATGAGCCGCTATCACCTGTTGCACGCGGGCGCGTCATGGATCGATGAATACGGCGATCCGGACGAGCCCGACGAAGCGCGCGTGCTGGCCGCTTATTCACCCTATCACCGCGTGAGCGCGGACGTCGCGTATCCGCCCGTGCTGTTCACCACGTCGACTGCTGACGACCGCGTGCACCCCGGTCACGCGCGCAAGATGGCCGCGCGTATGCAGGCGCTGGGCGCAGAAAAGGTCTGGTATCGCGAGAACACGGAAGGGGGCCACGGCGGCTCCGATGAGCTGGAGCAGGCCGGGCACGATGCGATGGTGTTCGAGTTCTTGTGGCGCTGCTTGAGCGGGGCGACGTAGGCCCCGTTCGCCGGCGTTCAGCCGATCTGGGCGACGACCGGTGCGTGGTCCGACGGCTGCTCCCACTTGCGCGGCACCTTGTCGACATCGCAGGACGCGCACGTCTCGGCAAGCGCTTTCGACAGCAGAATGTGGTCGATTCGCAGCCCCGCGTTGCGGCGGAACGCCATCATCCGGTAATCCCACCACGAATAGATCTTCTCCGGCTGGTCGAACTGACGGAACGCATCGACGAGACCGAGTGCGACCAGCCGCACGAACTCGGCGCGCTCTTCGGGCGACACCAGATTCTGGCCTTCCCACGCTTTCGGATCGTGCACGTCGCGATCTTCCGGCGCGATGTTGTAGTCGCCGAGCAGCGCGAGTTTCGGATACAGCGCCATTTCGCTCGCGACCCAGTCGTGCAGGGCGGCGAGCCAGTTCAGCTTGTAGGCGAACTTGTCGGTGCCCGGCGCCTGGCCGTTCGGGAAGTATGCGGAAATGATGCGCACGCCTTCGACGGTCGCGGCAATCACGCGTTGCTGCGGATCTTCGAAGCCGGGGATATTGCGCACGATGCTGCTTTCGTCGACGTTCAGGCCTTCGCGCACCAGGATGCCGACGCCGTTATAGGTCTTCTGGCCCGCGAACCAGCTCCGGTAGCCTTTCGCTTCGAGTTCGGCGCGGGGGAATTTGTCGTCGGTCAGCTTCAATTCCTGCAGGCAAAGCACATCTGCGTGGCTGGTTTCGAGCCAGTCGATGACGTGCTGCAGGCGCACTTTGAGAGAGTTGACGTTCCAGGTGGCGATTTTCATGAAGTTCTCACATTCTTGCTGGGCAAGGCTTTGTATGGCGCTGGCCCCGCGTTCCGCTTTATTTTTGCTTCAGCGACGACCCGTCTGGCGATCCGGATTCGGATTGGCAGGATCGGGGCGATTCCGATAGTTCCGCATCTTATCGCGCGAGACGAGCGTCGGTGAAAATTGCCCCGGCGGCCGTCAAAAATAAAAGCCCGATGCCGTCATGCCACGGCGTATAGTGGGATCACATTTACGCGCATCGGGAACGCATCATGGCCCAGCTATATCCAGCCCTTTATAAGGACTTCGAAGTGCATCCGCTGGTGTTTTCGCGGCAGTTCGACAAATTCGACGGTCACAAGCGTCATGCCGAAGGTTACGACGTCGCAGTACGCGTGTGCCGGCCGGGTGCGATCAGCGGCTCGAAGGCAAGCCGCGTATTCCGTCTCGTGCTGGCGTCCACGTTCTCCGATTTCGGTGTCGCGAAACGCAGCGCGAGCCAGTACGGCGCGGACATCATCGACGGCAAAGTGGAAGGCGCAACGGTCGAGGATCTCTGAGTGGTCTGCTCGTGTGCTGCATTCACTTGCTGCACGTGTGCGACCCGCGACAGCCCCCTCATTTGAAATTATTTCGCCCGATTGTTTGACGTCTCGCGTACCACCCTATATACTCTTTTTCTCTGACGCGGGGTGGAGCAGTCTGGCAGCTCGTCGGGCTCATAACCCGAAGGTCGTAGGTTCAAATCCTACCCCCGCAACCAAGTATTGTTGAAAGCCCGCTAGCGCAAGCTACGCGGGCTTTTTAACTTCTGGCGTTCGCTCTCATACGTGCACGCACCGCGAGCACTTGCATTCACACCGGCTCGATTGCCCAATCCACCGCCGCTTGCGCATGCAATGCGGTTGTGTCGAACACGGGTAACGCCGAGTCTTCCGGCTTGATCAGCAACGTGATTTCCGTGCAACCGAGAATCACCGCCTGCGCACCCCGCGCGGCCAGTTCGTCGATCACACGTTGATACACCGCACGCGAGGCGTCATTCACGTTGCCGTGGCACAGCTCGTCGTAGATGATGCGGTGCACATCCGCGCGTTCGGCTTCGTTGGGAATCAGCGTCTCGAGGTCGTAGCGTTCGCTCAAGCGTCCTGTGTAAAACGTCTGCTCCATCGTGTAGCGTGTACCCAGCAAGCCCACCCGCGTGATTCCTGCGGCGCGCAGCGCGTTGCCGGTCGGATCGGCGATGTGCAGGAAGGGCACGTCAATCGCCTGTTCGATCGATTCATACACGCGATGCATGGTGTTGGTCGCCAGTATCACCAGATCGGCGCCGCCGCGTTCGAGTTGGCGCGCAGCGTCGGCCAGTTGATCGCCGAGCGCGGTCCAGTTGCCTGCGCGCTGGTTGGCCTCGATCGGCGCGAAGTCGACCGTCAGCATCAGGCTGCGCGCGTTGTGGTGGCCGCCGAGTCGCGCCTTGGCGTGCCGGTTCAGGAGCCTGTAGTACTCGGTGGACGACTCCCAACTCATTCCGCCGATCACGCCGATGGTTTTCATGGTCTTGCTCCGTTGGTGGATGATGCAGGCGGGTGCGTGTCAAATGCCGGGCATCGAACGTGTGGAAAGTCGAGTATAGGCGGGCGTTGTCATCCCTGGCCGGTACGGATTGCCTTCCACTTGCCGGTACGGCGTCTCGCTAAAACGCCGGCACACACTTTCTGACGCCGATAGAATCGCAATCAGTCAAAGAGCGGTCAACAGGAGCGAATCATGGATCTGATTATCCGCCGCGCGATGCTGCCGCCGAGCGCCACATCACAGCACGAGCAGCACAAGCAGCACAAAGAGCCGGTCGACATCGGCATCGAAGCGGGCCGCATCGTCTCCGTCGAACCGAATCTGGCCGCGAGCGCGCATGAAGAAATCGACGCAGCCGGTTCGCTCGTCACGCCGCCATTCGTCGATCCGCATTTCCATATGGACGCGACGCTGTCGTACGGTCTGCCGCGCGTGAACGCGTCGGGCACTTTGCTGGAAGGCATCGCGCTGTGGGGCGAACTGAAGCCGGACCTCACGCAGGAGGCGCTGATCGAGCGCGCGCTGCAGTACTGCGATTGGGCTGTCGCGCGCGGTCTGCTGGCGATTCGCAGTCACGTGGACGTATGCGATCCGCGCTTGCTCGCGGTCGAGGCGCTGCTCGAAGTGAAGCGCCGTGTCGCGCCTTATCTCGACCTGCAACTGGTCGCGTTTCCGCAGGACGGCGTCTTGCGCAGCGCCGGCGCATTCGAGAATCTCAAGCGGGCGATTGCGATGGGCGTGGACGTGGTCGGTGGGATTCCACATTTCGAACGTACGATGGCCGACGGCGCACAGTCCGTGCGCATGTTGTGCGAGTTTGCGGCGGAGCAGGGCTTACGCGTCGACATGCATTGCGATGAATCGGACGATCCGATGTCGCGCCACATCGAAACGCTCGCGGCCGAAACACACCGGCTCGGCTTGCACGGGCGCGTCACCGGTTCGCATCTGACCTCGATGCATTCGATGGACAACTACTACGTCAGCAAGCTCTTGCCGCTGATGCGTGAGTCGGGTGTCGCGGCGATCGCAAATCCGCTGATCAACATCACGCTGCAAGGCCGCAGCGATACGTATCCGAAACGGCGCGGCATGACACGCGTGCCGGAGATGATGGCGGCGGGCATCAACGTCGCGTTCGGCCACGACTGCGTGATGGACCCGTGGTACAGCCTCGGCTCGGGCGACATGCTCGAAGTCGCGCACATGGGTTTGCATGTTGCGCAGATGACGGGCGTCGACGCTATGCATGCGTGTTTCGACGCGGTCACGGTGAATGCCGCGCGTATTCTCGGACTGGAAGGCTACGGCATCGCGCCGGGTTGTGTGGCCAATCTCGTGCTGCTCGATGCGCGCGATCCGGTCGAAGCGATTCGCTTGCGCGCCGCGCGGCTCGCGGTGGTGAGTCGCGGCAAGGTGGTGAGCCGTGCGCCAGCTGCGCGTGCGGCGTTGTCGCTGGAAGGGCGTCCTGCAGAGGTGGATTTCAAACTGCATCGCGGTTAGTGGCCGCGCGGAGCGCGCTGACGTGTAAACGGAAAAGCCGGTGCTTGCTCACGCAAGTCACCGGCTTTTTATTCGCATCGGCGCTATCTACAACGCCGGCGAATGCTTTAACGCAAGACTCAATGCGTTGCAGCAGGCGTCATGCCATTGTGGCGCAGTAGCGCATCGATACTCGGTTCGCGGCCGCGGAACGCCTTGAACGATTCCATCGCGGGACGGCTGCCGCCCACTTCCAGAATCTCCTTGCGATAGCGCATGCCGGTTGCCTGATCGAGCACGCTGCCGCTCGCGGCCTGTGCGGCCTCTTCGAACGCGGCATAGGCATCGGCGGACAGCACTTCAGCCCACTTGTAGCTGTAGTAGCCCGCCGCATAACCGCCCGCGAAAATATGGCTGAACGTATTCGGCCAACGCGAGAACGAAGCTTGCGGCACCACGTGGAAACGCTCGTTGATCTCGCTAGCCAGTTCGGTGGCGTTCTTCGTGCCGGACGCATCGAAACCGGTATGCAGTTGCATGTCGAACATCGAGAACACGATCTGGCGCAGCGTGCCGAGACCGCTCTGGAAATTCTTCGCGGCGAGCATCTTGTCGAAGAGATCGCGCGGCAACGGCTTGGCCGTGTCGACGTGCGAGGTCATGTCGCTCAACACGTCCCACTCCCAGCAGAAGTTCTCCATGAATTGCGACGGCAATTCAACCGCGTCCCACTCGACGCCGTTGATACCTGAGACGCCCAGTTCATCGACACGCGTGAGCATGTGGTGCAGACCGTGGCCGAACTCGTGGAACAGCGTGATTACTTCATCATGCGTGAAGCAGGCGGGCTTGCCGCCGACCGGCGCCGAGAAGTTGCAGGTGAGATATGCCACCGGCGTTTGCACACTGCCCTGCGTGTGCTTGTGACGGCCGCGTGCGTCGTCCATCCATGCACCGCCGCGTTTGCCTTCGCGTGCATACAGATCGAGATAGAACTGCGCGACGAGGCCGCCGTCCTGATTCTCGACGCGGAAAAAGCGCACGTCCGGATGCCACACGGCTGCTTCGTCGCGACGGATGCGCACGCCGAACAGCGTTTCGGTGACTTTGAAGAGGCCCTTGAAGACGACGTCTTCCGGGAAGTACTGTTTGACTTCGTTCTCGGAGAACGAATAGCGCTTCTGACGCAGGCGTTCAGCGGCAAACGTCATGTCCCACGGCTGCAGTTCGGCCATGCCGAGCTCGTTTGCCGCAAATTCGCGCAGTTCCTTCCAGTCCTGTTCAGCGTGCGGGCGCGCGCGTGTGGCGAGGTCTTCGAGGAAGGCCATGACTTGCGCCGGCGACTCGGCCATCTTCGGTGCGAGCGAGACTTCGGCAAAGTTGTTGTAGCCGAGCATGTGCGCTTCTTCGGCGCGCAGCTTCAACTGATCGGCGAGCACGGCCGTGTTGTCCCATTCCGGCTTGCCGTTGCCATATTGCGGACCGAGTTCCGACGCGCGCGTCACATACGCGCGGTATATCGTTTCGCGCATCGCGCGATTTTCCGAGTACTGCATGATCGGGAAATACGACGGGAAGTGCAGCGTAAACTTGTAGCCGGTCTTGCCTTCGCGTTCGGCCGCTTCCTTCGCGGCTTCGATCACGTCTTCGGGCAGGCCGGCCAGTTGCGCTTCATCGCCGGCTTCGACGAGATAGGCATACGCGTTCGTCGCGTCGAGCACGTGATCCGAAAATGCTTTCGACAACCCCGCCTGCTTTTCCTGCAATTCGGCGAAATGCGGTTTCTGGTCTTCCGGCAGTTCCGCGCCTGACAGGCGGAAATCGCGCAGCGCATTGCCGAGGATCTTCTTGCGCTCGCCCGTCAGCGAGGAAAAATCGCTGCTGGCGTGAAGCGCCTTGTACTTCTCATAGAGCGCGAGATTCTGGCCGACGCTCGACCAGAATTCAGTGACACGCGGCAGATTCTCGCCGTACGCGGCGCGCAGTTCCGGCGTATCCGCCACGGCGTTCAGATGGCCGACCACGCCCCAGGCGCGCGACAGCGGTTCGGTCGCGCGTTCGACCGGCTCGACCACATCGGCCCACGAAGCGGGCGTAATGGGCTGGGCGGCGCGCTCGACGGCGGCGGCTGCATCGGCGAGCAGGATATCGAGAGCGGGGGTGACGTGTTCGGGGCGGATTTCGCCAAAGCGCGGCAGGTCGGAGAAATCGAGGAGCGGATTGTCTTGATTCGAGGGGGTAGTGGACATAAGGCTTCCTGTCTGACGCGGGTGAACGGGTAATCGGTGCATCGACGGGCGCGCGATGGCGCCCCAATGACACTCCATAGAGACATTATTGGGGCAGGGCGCGCCGATTCCAATCCGTCGGTAGACAAATTATCAGATGTCGCGTGACTGTGCCCGGAGGAGCCGGTGCCCCATGAGGTTCAGGCGGTTCAGGCGGTGGCAATGCGCCGGCGGGTTCCCGCTGCCTGAACCGCTCCCGCCATGCCGCGGCGCTCTGTGCGAAAGCGAACGGTGCAAATTGCTGCCATGCCGCATTCTGGCGTGTCGGCACCCGTTAGTGACGCTTTCTGTAAGAGGTATCGATGAACCCGCTTTCGCACGCTCTATCGCGCAACGGCAACAACTTCGATCTCGTGCGGCTCCTTGCCGCCATCGCCGTGGTGTATGGCCATTCGTATCTGATACAGGCGCCCGACGGCACCACGGATTGGGTCCAGAACGCGCTCGGCTTCGACGGTTTCGGCGCACTCGGTGTCTATGCGTTTTTTCTGCTGAGCGGCATGCTGGTGACCGCCAGTTTCGACCGGCAACGCTCCGTGCCGCGTTTCGTCGCGTTGCGCATTGCGCGCCTGTGGCCGGCGGTGGCGGGCGGCACGCTGGTGACGATCTTCATTGTCGGGCCGCTGTTTACGACACTGCCGTTGCGCGACTATTTCGCCTCCGGCGTGACGTGGGCCAATCTCGACAACTTTTCCATCATCGTGCTGAAAACCGGCTGGGTTGTGCCCGGTGTATTCGAGCACAACCGCTTTCCCGTCGACGTCTGCGCGCCGCTTTGGACACTGCCGATCGAAGTGCGCTGCTATCTGATCGTGATGGTGACCGGCATGCTGGGGCTGCTGTCCAGCGCGCGCGGCGCGGCGCTGGCGGCGGCGCTCGGGTGCGTCGCGTTCGTTATGCGCGTGCATCTGCCGCATCTGCAGATCGGCCTGCGGGATTTCGGCGAAACGCCCGGCGGCTATTCGTTCTGGCCGGAACCGTTTTTCATGCTGGGGATGCTGCTGTATGGGTGGCGCGAAAGGATCGAAATCAGCGGTTTGACCGCGCTCGCGCTGGTGATGGTGTTTCTGGTGTTCCGCGACACGGCCGGCGCTCAAGCGCTTTTCTATCTGGCTTTTGTTTACGGCGTGCTGTGGGTTGGCGCGACGCCGCTCCTGCGACGCTTCGTGCCGCGCCACGATTACTCGTATGGGATTTATCTGTACGGTTTTATGGTGCAGCAATGCGTCGCGAGTATCGCACCGCAGTTGAGCCATGTAACGGCTGTGCTGATCGCCGCGCCGTTCATTCTGTTGTGCGCGGCGCTGTCGTGGCACTTCGTGGAGCGGCCGGTGCTGAGGTGGTGTCGCGGGCGTCTTGCGCGCCAGTCAACGACGCTTGGCGCTGGGGTCGCTACGCGGTGAGTGTAATGTTCGGCACCGGTGTCTGAAACCGGCGCTGACGCCCCCGGTTTGACGCCAAAGTTTGACGCTTTGCATGCCGGCGAAATCGCTTCACCGGCATGAACCCTCAGCTTTACGCCTTCGCTGCAGCTTCGCGCTCGGCGGCTTCGATCGTGTTGACGAGTAGCATCGTGATGGTCATCGGACCGACGCCGCCCGGCACCGGTGTGATGTAGCCGGCCACTTCCTTGACACCCGCGAAATCGACGTCGCCGCACAGCTTGCCGGCTTCGTCGCGATTCATGCCGACGTCGATGACGGCCGCACCCGGTTTCACCATGTCTGCAGTGAGAATGTTGCGCAGGCCCGTGGCGGCGACCACCACGTCGGCGTTGCGCGTATGCGCAGCCAGATCGCGCGTCTTGCTATGGCAGATCGTCACGGTGGCGCCCGCTTCGAGCAGCAGCAGCGCCATCGGCTTGCCGACGATGTTCGAGCGGCCGATCACCACGGCGTTCGCGCCTTGCAGCGGAATCTCGTAGGCCGCCAGCATTTTCATCACGCCGTATGGCGTGCACGGACGGAACAGCGGCCGGCCGGTCATCAGCGCACCGGCATTGGCGACGTGGAAACCGTCGACGTCCTTTTCCGGGGCGATCGCCTCGATCACCTTGTGGCTGTCGATATGCGGCGGCAGCGGCAGTTGCACCAGAATGCCGTGGATGCGCGGATCGTGGTTCAGCTCGTCGATGCGCGCCAGCAGTTCGGCTTCCGGCAGATCGGCCGGATAGCGGTCGAATGACGAGCCGAGGCCGTTGTCATGGCACGCCTTGACCTTGTTGCGCACATAGACTTCGCTGGCTGGATTGTCGCCGACCAGCACCACGGCGAGGCCCGGCTGATGCCCGCGGGCGGTGAGGGCGGCGGCGCGCGTGGCGACGTCGGCGCGCAGGGTCTTGGAAAGGGCTAGGCCGTCGATCAGTTTGGCTGTCATGGTCGGTCGAGAAGGGCGGTTTGGAAAGCGGAGCAGGGCACAGGCGCGCGTGCGCGGCACGTGCGATGGCGCTTTTCACCGAAAACGGGTCGGCACATGAAAAGCGCGCGGCGCGAATCAGGGATAAGCAGCGCTGCAAAGTCCGTCATTATACCGGCCCGGCTGGCCGTGCCATGTACGGATTCCGGGGCAGCGGGCGCGCCGGAATCCGTGATGCCTCCAACCGTCGAGCGGCTTCTCCCGCTACTCCTGCACGGCCTGCCAGCTATCGTCCGGGTCGAACGATTTAATGGCGGCTGCGGCCCGCGCGGTTTGCGGGCCAAGGTTCTTCTGATAGACCTGACCGTCCTGATTGACGATAAAGCTCATCACGCCGGTCTTGCCGTACTCGGCCGGTGAGGCGACCAGACCGAAGCCTTTGGTCAGCACGCCGTTTTCGACGTAGTTCTGCGCGCCCCCTTTCGCGTGCGCACCTTGCGCCGTCAGGATCCGGTAGTGATAGCCGTGGTAGGCCTCCTTCGGCAGGGTGCCATTGGGCATGGTGGCGGCGAGCGGTCCGAGCGGGCTTTCCGTTTCACCGGGCGCCGTCGCCCAGTACAGGCCGTCATGCTGGCCCGGCGTACTGACGAAGCGCTGTGCGTAGTGCTGGGTCAGGTTGTGATAATCGTTTTGCGCGTCGAGATAGGCGAGCGAGGTCAGGATCGCCGCGTGTTCGTTGCGTCCGATGCGGCGTGTCAGCATCTCGTCCTGCGCGGCGGGCGGATCGAAACGCCAACCCTTGCCAGTCTGCACGAGCGGAATCGGCAAGGTCCAGCCACTGTCGCCGACCGCCAGATGCGCGGTCGCGCGACCCTTGTTCTTCGCTGGGTCCTCGATGATCTGATGCCCCTTCGACCATGCGCCGAGGAACTGGTAGATGTCGTCCTCGCCGATTCCTTCGGAAGGAATGTAGCGATGAAAATCGTTGCCGAGCACGTGTTTGAGCGCGCCTTCGTCGTTGCGGGCCAGGGCGTCGGTGAACGCGTTGGCCGCCTCGTCGGCAGTGGGATAGACCGCCTGCGCGTGCGCGGCGGTCGTGCCAAGCAGAAGTACCGGCGCCACCAGCAGGGTGCCAGTCGTGCCGAGGGCGACGGCGAGTGTCAGAACGTGGGCGCGCAAGGCGCCGCGTGGGAATAAGCGAATCATCAGAGACTCCTCTTGATCGTTCAACGGTTGCGGCCGAGGTGGCGCTCACCGCCGCCGCCACCGCCACCGCCCAGTCTGCCGCCACCACCGCCGCCGAAGTTGCCACCGCCACCACCGCCGCGCTGGACGCCGCCGCCGTTTGCACCGAGACCGCCGCCCGTGCGTTGCTGACCGCCGCCATTGGCGCCGAGGCCGCCGCCGGAACGGTTCGCGGCCGCGTTGCGGCTCGCCTCGCCGCGTTGCGTATCCTGCCGCGCGGCATTGCCGTCACCGGCGCCGCGTAACGCGTTATCGCGATTGGCGTTCTGCGCGCGGTTCTGCAAATCGGCGTTCTGTGTGCCGCCCTGGTGAATCCCTTGTACGCGCTGGCTTGCATTGCCGCCCAGGTTCTGTCCGGTACGGTTCTGCAAGGTCTGCTGCGCCTCTGCACGTGCGGCGTCGTCACGGCCGCGATAGGCATCGCGCTGTGCGCCGCTGAGGTTGTTATTGACGTTGCGGTTGATGTTCGCGTTGTTGACGTTGCGATTGACGTTGGTGTTGCGGTTCCAGTTCGTCGTGCTGCTGTTCACGTTGAGCCGGTTGTTCACATTGATGTTGTTGTAGCGGTTCACGTTGATGTTGACGTCGTGCGTGTTCCAGTTGAAGCCACCCCACAGCGAATTGGCAACTGCGACACCGGCGCCGAACGCAAGGCCGGCCGCCAAACCGCTCGCGATTGCGTAGCCGGGTGGCGGTGGCACATACACGGGCGGGTAGGCGGGATAGGGCCACGTGCCGTACACCACAGTCGGGTTATAGGTAGGCACGTAGACCACTTGCGGATTGGCCGGCACGATCTGAATCGTGCTCTGCTCGACCACGACTTTCTGCTGCGAACTCGTTTTCAGATTGCCGG
Organism: Paraburkholderia sediminicola; assembly: GCF_902859805.1. Lineage (GTDB taxonomy): Bacteria > Pseudomonadota > Gammaproteobacteria > Burkholderiales > Burkholderiaceae > Paraburkholderia > Paraburkholderia sediminicola. The sequence continues at coordinate 150,115 of NZ_CADIKC010000010.1, forward strand.
CGGCCTGCGCCTCTTTACGCAGGCGTTGCACGGAGTCCATCACGTCATTCGACTGGCCCAGAAAGGCCGTGCCGAGTTGCGAGACCCAATCGGGTTTCGACGCCATCGTCGCGAGGACCTGCGGGAAGGCGACGAGTGACTGCACGCTCGGGTCCCAGGGCTCGGACGCGACTGCTTTGACGGCGTCATCGCCTTGCAATTTCGAGTTTGCCTTCGACCATGCGGCCGCAGCCTGTACGTCTTGTGGGAAGGTGGCGGCCATCAGCACCTGCGCAAGCAGTGCATCGGGATAGAGCGCGATGGGCGCAGTCAGCGAATCGAGTTGCTGGTTCGACAGCTTCGCGGCGCTTTGCGCATAGACCGCGCTCGGCATGGCCAGACCGACGAAGAGTGGTGCGCCCGCAAGAGCGGCGCAAACAAGCAACACACGCGAACGGTGTGTTCCGGATCGTTTCACGATGAAATCCTCCCGGCTGCGTTAGACGCGCGTGATCGATGCGCAGCGCATGCTGCGTTGCTTTCACGCGTTGGAATGGAGAAGGAAGCGAACGAGGTGAATAAAGCGGGTAAGGGGCGGCTCAGCTTCGCTTGAACCGTTCGATATGACTGATGCCTCGGCAATGCGGCCGAGATTTAACTGATTTGCATCGCATGGCGACGCCGCATACGACAACGACAGCACACTTGTCCTGCGTTCATCGGGCATCAAAGATTCCTGCTAAGGAGTTCTTTATAAATTAAGGGGCGCAGTCAAGCTTGTCAATCTTGTCGGAGGAAAGAAGTTATTGCTGCGCAGCGTAAGCGTTTGCTGAGTAATGCGTAATGATTAATTGAAGACGATGCGCACGCGTCGAGCTATGCCGCGCGTCGCTGTTGCGAAGCGGGAGAAGGGAAGAGATGAGAATGGAGCAGACCGGACTTTTCGACAGTCCGGCCGTTGAATGCAATAGCGAACCGCGGGCTGCGCCGCGGTCGTTATATTTATTGCGCCGGTTGCGGCTTGTTCGACAGCGCCAGTCGCAGCAGATCGGCGACCGTGTTGACGTTGAGCTTTTCCATGATGTTCGCGCGGTGCGCTTCAACCGTCTTGATGCTGATGCCGAGGTCGTCGGCGATCTGCTTGTTCAGGCGGCCGGCGATGATGCGCTCAAGCACCTGATGTTCACGCGCGGTCAGCTTGCCGAGACGTTCTGCCGCAGCGCGTTGCTGCTGCACACTGGTGCTTTCGCTACGCGCCTTGTCGAGCATGCGCTCGACCAGCTTGCGCAATTCGGCTTCGTCGAACGGTTTTTCGATGAAGTCCATGGCGCCTTTTTTCATCGTCGACACAGCCATCGGCACGTCGCCGTGGCCCGTCACGAAGATGATCGGCAACGACGCGTTGTCGGCGATCAGGCGTTCCTGCAACTCGAGCCCGCTCATGCCGGACATCCGCACATCGAGAATCAGACAAGCGATCTGGCCCGGATGCGTATGCGGCTGCCATGCGTCGATGAATTGCTCGGCGCTGGAGAAGCATTGCACGCGGTAGCCGTTCGCCTCCAGCAGCCAGCGCAGCGAATCTCGCACGGCCTCGTCGTCGTCGACGACAAAGACAGTTTCCTGTGTGGTGACTGGGCTGTTCATAGCTCTCCCGTAACGGTTTGTGGTGTCGGCGCCTCTGACCCGCCGTTGCTCGGGCCGTCAGGCTCTCCAATAGGCAGACTGCAATGGAACGTGGCGCCTGTGATGTGGCCGTCAGATTCGACGTTGTTGACCACCCACAGACGGCCGCGGTGCGATTCGATAATCGAACGGCAAATATTCAACCCCATGCCCATACCATCGGACTTGGTGCTGTAAAACGGTTCAAACAGACGCTCGGCTGTCGCTTCGTCGACTCCCGGTCCCTGGTCGACGACGCTGATGCAGACAAACCCGCTTTCCAGCCGCACGACGACGCGAATCACGGGGTCAACCGCATTCGGGCGCGCGTCGTGCATGGCCTCGACGCCGTTCTTCAGCAGGTTAACCAACACCTGCTCGATCAGCACCGGGTCGACGTAAATCACCGGCAGGCGCGAGCGCAAATCGGTCACGATGCGAATCTTGCGCTTGCGCGCTTCGAGTTCGGCGAGACCCACGGCATCGGCGACGATATCGGCCACGCGCGTAGCCTGGCGTTTCGGCTCGCTGCGTTTAACGAACTCGCGAATGCGCTTGATGATCATGCCAGCCCGCACTGCCTGTTGGGCGGTTTTCTCGAGCACAGGCAAGAGATTGTCAGGCGTCGTCCGACCGGATTTAACCAGCGCTACGGTTCCAGAGCAATAGTTATTGATCGCGGCGAGCGGCTGATTCAGTTCGTGCGCGAGCGACGAGGCCATTTCGCCCATCGTCATCAGGCGGCTGGTGAACTGCAGCTTTTCGTCCTGCTGACGCGAGAGTTCCTGCGCCTGCTTGCGGGTGGTGATGTCAGTTGCGATCTGCATCTGCGCGAGGTGGCCGTCCACCCACTGGATGTACTGGCGGCGCACTTCGAACCATTTCTGGATGCTTTGCACGTAGACTTCCTGCGCGTCGGCAGTGCTTTCGGTCAACGCGGCGGCTGGCAGACCCGCGTATGCATCCACCATATCGATCGAATCGGACGACGCCTGTGCGCTATCGAACCCGCCGCCCGCCAATTCCAGATGACCGTCCGGGCGAATGCCGAAGAGATGCCGGTAGTAGCGGTTGGCGAACAGTAGCTCGGCTTCGTCGGCGGCCAGCACGGAGACGGCGGCGTCGAGGCTTTCGAGGACGGTTGTGAAGCGTTCGTGTGCGGCGGCGAGCTCTTCGCGTGCGCGTTTCGGTTCGGTGATGTCGGTCATCGACGACATCCAGCCGGTCTGGCGGCCCGAGCTGTCGATCAGCGGCGACACATAGAGGCGTGCATGGAAGAGCGATCCGTCCTTGCGGCGCACGCGCAATTCGAAGCCCGAAGAGGGCGCCTTGCCGCGCAGCGTCATGTCGAGCTGGCGTTGCATCTCAGGGTAGGCGTCGCGCGGCCAGTAAGCGAACGGCGCATTCTTGCCGACCAGATCGCTTTCATCCCAACCGGTCATGCGGCAGAAGGCCGGATTAACGTGTGTGATGCGACCGTGCATGTCGAGCACGCGCATACCGATCAGCACCGAGTTTTCCATCGCGCGCCGGAAGAACGCTTCGGCGTAGAGCGCCTGCTGCGCCTCGAAACGTTGCCGTGTGTGTTTCCACAAGCTCCACAGACTCCACAACACGAAGCACGACAGGCCGGCTACCAGCCACACCAGCGTGTTGTTGGTGAAGTTGGTCATCTGCGGGAACGCGTAGACGCGTACCGAGACGCCCTGGCCCGGCGGGTCGAGCGGCAGATCGTAAAACATGTCACGCGGCAGGCGCGGGCGGGTCGACGTGGTGGTCAACTCGCGGTTGTTCACGTCGATGATCGAGATTTTGTATTTCGCCGACAACTCGGGCGGAATGTCGTGCTTCAGGATGCCTTCCACCGAGAACACGGCGGCAATCGTGCCGAGGAAATCGCGGTCGCGGTAGACCGGCGTCTGCAGCGTGATGTAGCCGTTGCCGAGGTCGTCGTAAATCAGCGGCGAGTACACCTGGCGGCGCGTATTGCGCGCCTCGTTGAAGGCGGCTTTGACGGCCTCGTCCATCTGCGCGTCGTTCGGCTTGGCGAGACGCTGGCCGAACACGGGAAGTGCGGTATTAGGCCAGCGCGGCTGCTGCAGGCTCGTGTACCAGTTCATGTAGAGGATCTCGGGATGCCCCTGCATGATGTCAGTGGTGGACACCTGGAATGAATGCGGATCGGCGTGGCCGGCGACGAGATCGCGGGCGAGGGCCTGAATCTGTTCCTGCGCGCCCGTCATGGACAGGCGGATCTGCTGCTGCGCCCACGCGACGTTGCGGTAGAGCGTGTCTTCCTGTTGCTGCTGTTCGCGCCGGTTCAGGCTCCACAGAATCAGGCTCATGACGACCAGGAAAACCAGGATCGACAGCAGCGGCGTGAGCAAATAGGAGTTCGACCACCACGGTCCGTGGTGCCAGCGGGAGGACGGCGTCGAATCCGCCGGCGAACCAGCGGTGCGCGCCGAGCGAGCGAAAAGCCGTTCGGTCAACATGCGTGGCATTGTAGCGCAGCGGGTCACTAGCAAATGGCGCAAAAAAGCGCTGAAAGAACTGTTATTCGGCGCAAACTAGCCGACGTATCGGTCGATCGGCAGTCAAATCAGGTTGCGCCGCAACAATTTTCCGCATTATGAGAATCGATCTCGTGATTCGAAATTTTTGTTGCGCAGACGTCGGGACCCCTTTTACAATCGGCCGAAGCTGCCGCGGCCGTGCTTCGTCCGCGTCGTCTGTTCAAAGAGCGTTCCTCTATATCCAGGAGACGAGCATGTCCGCTGTACCCGACGAAGTCATGAAATATGTCGCTGCCGAAAAAGACGACGATCCCCAGGAAACCGGCGAATGGCTGGAAGCGCTGGATGGCGTGATTTCTGCTGTGGGCCCCGATCGCGCTCACTATCTGATCGAGAAACAGATCGAATTCGCTCGTGTACACGGCGAACATCTCCCGTTCTCTGCAAACACCCCCTACATCAATACGATTCCCGTGTCGCGTCAGGCGCCGATTCCCGGCGACCAGGACCTCGAACACCGGATTCGCTCGTACACGCGCTGGAACGCCATCGCCATGGTGCTGCGCGCGGGCAAGGACACGAACGTCGGCGGCCACATCGCCTCGTTCGCGTCGGCTGCCACGCTGTACGACGTCGGCTACAACCACTTCTGGCATGCACCGTCGGCTGAACATGGCGGCGACCTCGTGTTCGTGCAGGGCCACTCGTCGCCGGGTGTCTACTCGCGCGCGTTCCTGCTTGGCCGTCTGACCGAGAACCAGCTCGACAACTTCCGTCAGGAAGTGGGCGGCGAGGGCATCTCGTCGTACCCGCACCCGTGGCTGATGCCTGACTTCTGGCAATTCCCGACCGTCTCGATGGGCCTCGGCCCGATCATGGCGATCTATCAGGCGCGCTTCATGAAGTACCTGCAGGCGCGCGGCATTGCGAAGACCCAAGGCCGCAAGGTCTGGGCCTTCCTCGGCGACGGCGAAACGGATGAACCGGAATCGCTCGGCGCAATCGGCATGGCCGGTCGCGAACGCCTCGACAACCTCGTATTCGTGATCAACTGCAACCTGCAGCGCCTCGACGGTCCGGTGCGCGGTAACGGCAAGATCATTCAGGAACTCGAAAGCGAATTCCGCGGCGCCGGCTGGAATGTCATCAAGGTCGTCTGGGGCAGCCGCTGGGATGCGCTGTTCCAACGCGACAAATCAGGCGCCCTGATGCGCCGGATGATGGAAGTCGTCGACGGCGAATATCAGACGTACAAGTCGGAGTCGGGCGCGTATGTTCGCGAACACTTCTTCAATACGCCTGAACTGAAGGCGCTGGTTGCCGAGTGGTCCGATGAAGACATCTGGAACCTGAACCGCGGCGGCCACGATCCGCACAAGATCTACGCAGCGTTCTCGGAAGCGTCGAACTCGCAGGGCCAGCCGACCGTCATCCTCGCGAAGACGATCAAGGGCTACGGCATGGGCGAAGCCGGCCAGGCGATGAACATCACCCACCAGCAGAAGAAGCTGCACGTCGATCAGCTGAAGAAATTCCGCGATCAGTTCCGTCTGCCGATTCCCGACGAAGACCTCGTCAACGTGCCGTACCTCAAGTTCGAAGAAGGTTCGAAGGAACTCGAGTACATGCGCGCTCGCCGTCAGGACCTCGGCGGCTATCTGCCGGCGCGTCGTCAGAAGGCCGAGTCGCTGCCGGTGCCGGCGCTCGACGCGTTCGAGCCGCTCCTGAAGGGCACGGGCGAAGGCCGTGAGATCTCCACGACGATGGCGTTCGTGCGGATCCTGAACATCCTGCTGAAAGACAAGGCGCTCGGTAAGCGCATCGTGCCGATCGTTCCGGACGAGTCGCGTACCTTCGGTATGGAAGGCCTGTTCCGTCAGATCGGTATCTGGAATCAGGAAGGCCAGAAGTATGTGCCGGAAGATTCCGACCAGCTGATGTTCTACCGCGAATCGGAATCCGGCCAGATCCTGCAGGAAGGGATCAACGAAGCCGGTGGTATGTGTGACTGGATCGCAGCCGCGACGTCGTACTCGACGCACGGCGAGATCATGATCCCGTTCTACATCTTCTATTCGATGTTCGGCTTCCAGCGTATCGGCGATCTGGCATGGGCGGCGGGCGACATGCGTTCGCGCGGCTTCCTGCTGGGCGGCACGGCTGGCCGCACGACGCTGAACGGCGAAGGTCTGCAACACGAAGACGGCCACTCGCTGCTGTGGGCGGCATCGGTGCCGAACTGCATCAGCTATGACCCGACGTTCGGTTATGAACTCGCGGTCATCATGCAGGACGGTCTGCGTCGCATGGTTGCCGACCAGGAAGACGTGTATTACTACATCACGGTGATGAACGAGAACTACGAGCACCCGGCGATTCCGCAGGGCGATGCTGTAGCGGCCGACATCATCAAGGGTATGTACGCGTTCAAAAAGGCCGATGCTGATAAGAAGGCGCCGCGCGTTCAACTGATGGGTGCGGGCACGATCTTCAACGAAGTGATCGCCGCTGCTGATCTGCTGAAGAACGACTGGGGCGTCGCTGCCGACCTGTGGAGCGTGCCGAGCTTCACCGAACTGGCTCGCGAAGGTCACGAAGTGCAGCGCTGGAACCTGCTGCACCCGACGGAAGAGAAGAAGCTCTCGCACGTCGAGAAGTTGCTGAAGGACGCACAAGGTCCGGTCATCGCTTCGACCGACTATGTGCGCGCGCTGACCGAACAGATCCGCGCGTTCGTGCCGCAGAAGTTCGTCGTGCTGGGCACGGATGGCTACGGCCGTTCGGACACGCGCGAAAAGCTGCGTCACTTCTTTGAAGTCGACCGCTACTGGGTCACGGTTGCCGCGTTGAATGCACTGGCAGATGAAGGCACGATCGAACGCAAGGTCGTCGCCGAGGCGCTCAAGAAGTACAACCTTGATCCCGCCAAACCCAACCCGATGACCGTCTAAGGCATCATTCCCCGTGTGCCACGGCGTGCGCGCCTGCTCCTGATCGACAGGAGCGGGCGGCGTGCGCGGCCCAGGAGACACTAACAATGAGTCAAGCGATCGAAGTCAAGGTGCCGGACATCGGCGATTACAAGGACATTCCTGTGATCGAGGTGCTGGTGAAGGCGGGTGACACCGTCGAGAAAGAGCAATCGCTCGTTACGCTGGAATCCGACAAGGCGACCATGGACGTGCCGAGCTCGGCCGCCGGCGTCGTCAAGGAAGTGAAGGTCAAGGTTGGCGACAACGTGTCGGAAGGCTCGCTGATCGTCGTGCTGGAAGGCGCGGGCGCGGCTGCTGCCGCACCGGCTCCGGCGCCTGCTGCTGCACCGGCTCCCGCCGCGGCCCCGGCTGCTGCGCCTGCCCCGGCGCCCGCTGCCGGCGGCGGTGGTCTGCAGGAAGTCAAAGTGCCGGATATCGGCGACTACAAAGACATTCCCGTGATCGAAGTCTCGGTGAAGGTCGGCGATCGCGTCGAGAAAGAGCAGTCGCTGGTGACGCTCGAATCCGACAAGGCGACCATGGACGTGCCGAGCTCGGCCGCCGGCGTCGTCAAGGAACTGAAGGTCAAGGTCGGCGATACCGTGTCGGAAGGCTCGGTAATCGTCGTGCTGGAAGCGGATGGCGCGGCGGCGACCGCTGCGGCTGCCGCACCTGTGGCGAAGCAGGAAGCGCTCGAGAAGCCGTCGGATGCGCCGGTTGCTCCTTCGCCTGCTCCGGCTTCGCCGTCTGCGCTTGCCCAAGCGCCGCTGATTCAGGCGGGTGAGGGTGGCGCTCGCCGCGCGAGCCATGCTTCGCCGTCCGTGCGCAAGTTCGCGCGCGAGCTCGGCGTCGACGTGACGCAGGTGCAGGGCACGGGTCCGAAGGGCCGTATTACGCAAGCGGACGTGACCGGCTTCATCAAGGGTGTGATGACGGGTCAACGCGCTGCGCCGGCAGGTGCTGCTGCGCCGGCTGCCGCGGGTGGCGGCGAATTGAATCTGCTGCCGTGGCCGAAGGTGGACTTCACCAAGTTCGGCCCGGTCGATCCGAAGCCGTTGTCGCGCATCAAGAAGATCTCGGGCGCGAATCTGCATCGCAACTGGGTCATGATTCCGCACGTCACGAACAACGATGAAGCCGACATCACCGATCTCGAAGCGCTGCGCGTGCAGTTGAACAAGGAAAACGAAAAGGCCGGCGTGAAGTTCACGATGCTGGCATTCGTGATCAAGGCGGTGGTTGCTGCCTTGAAGCAGTTCCCGACGTTCAATGCGAGTCTCGACGGCGACAATCTGGTGTTCAAGCAGTACTACCACATTGGGTTTGCTGCCGATACGCCGAACGGTCTGGTCGTTCCGGTGATTCGCGATGCCGACAAGAAGGGTTTGATCGATATCGCGAAGGAAATGACCGAGCTGTCGAAGGCTGCGCGTGACGGCAAGCTGAAGCCGGATCAGATGCAAGGCGGCTGCTTCTCGATTTCTTCGCTGGGTGGGATTGGCGGGACGAACTTCACGCCGATTATCAATGCGCCGGAAGTCGCCATTCTCGGCTTGTCGCGTGGCGCGATGAAGCCGGTTTGGGATGGCAAGCAGTTTGTGCCGCGTCTGATTCTGCCGCTGTCGTTGTCGTATGACCATCGTGTGATCGATGGTGCTGCGGCGGCGCGGTTCAATGCGTATCTGGGTGCGATTCTTGCCGATTTTCGGCGTGTGATTCTTTGATCGGGTGTTGCGCGGGGCGCTGTGTTTATCAGTTATCCGCGTTTCTCGCTGAACTTGCTTTCTTAGCGGTCTATTAGCGTTGCCCCTGTGCGGGGCGGCACTTACTTTTCTTTGTCTTCCAAAGAAAAGTAAGCAAAAGAAAGGCGCGTCCTTGGGCGGACAGCAAAGGAAGTTGCTGTCCAGGGCGTTGCCGGCTTTTAGGCAGTGGTTAAGCGTGTTTGCGCGTGCCTCACAACCGATCAATAAGAGAAGGGGACACTATGAGTCTCGTCGAAGTAAAAGTGCCGGATATCGGTGACTTCAAGGACGTCGATGTCATCGAAGTCAACATCAAACCGGGCGATGTCATCGAGAACGAGCAGGCGCTGATGACGCTCGAGTCCGATAAGGCCTCCATCGAAGTGCCGAGCGATACCGCCGGCACCGTCAAGGAAGTGCGCGTCAAAGCCGGCGACAAAGTCTCGCAAGGTACGCTCATCGCGCTAGTCGAGACGTCCGCAGACGCAGCACCGGCCAAGGCGCCTGAGAAAGCGCCCGCTCCGGCAGCAGCGCCTGCTCCGGCGCCTGCGCCTGCGTCCAAAGCGGCAGCGCCCGCGCCGCAGGCTGGTAGCTTCTCCGGCAGCGCCGATATCGAGTGCGACATGCTCGTGCTCGGTTCGGGCCCCGGCGGTTATTCGGCTGCGTTCCGTTCGGCCGATCTCGGCATGAAGACCGTGCTCGTCGAACGTTATTCCACGCTCGGCGGTGTCTGTCTGAACGTCGGCTGTATTCCGTCGAAGGCGTTGTTGCACACCGCCCTTGTTATCGACGAAGCGGAAGCGCTCGGCTCGCATGGCATCACGTTCGGCAAGCCGCAGATCGATCTCGACAAGCTGCGCGACTTCAAGTCGAGCGTCGTCAAGAAGCTCACCGGCGGTCTCGCCGGTATGGCCAAGATGCGCAAGGTCGAAGTCGTGACGGGTACCGGTTCGTTCGTCGATCCGTATCACATGGAAGTTCAGACCGAAGGCGGTAAGAAGGTCGTCAAGTTCAAGCAGGCGATCATCGCCGCCGGCTCGGAAGCGGTGAAGCTGCCGTTCATTCCGGAAGATCCGCGTGTGGTCGATTCGACCGGCGCGCTCGAACTGCGCCAGATTCCGCAACGCATGCTGGTGATCGGCGGCGGCATCATCGGTCTCGAAATGGCGACGGTCTACGCGACGCTCGGCGCCAAGATCGACGTGGTCGAAATGCTCGACGGTCTGATGGCCGGCGCGGATCGCGATCTGGTCAAGGTCTGGGAGAAGTACAACAGCAAGCGTTTTGCCAACGTCATGCTGAAGACCAAAACCACCGCGGCAGAAGCGAAAGACGACGGCATCTATGTGTCGTTCGAAGGCGAAAAGGCCCCGGCCGAAGCGCAACGCTATGACCTCGTGCTGGTCGCCGTCGGCCGTACGCCGAATGGCAAGAAGATCGGCGCGGACAAGGCTGGCGTGGCTGTAACGGATCGCGGCTTTATCGACGTCGACAAGCAGATGCGCACCAACGTGCCGCATATCTTCGCGATCGGCGATATCGTCGGTCAGCCGATGCTCGCGCACAAAGCTGTGCATGAAGCTCACGTCGCCGCTGAAGTGGCTCATGGCGAGAAAGCGTACTTCGATGCGCTGCAGATTCCGTCGGTGGCCTACACCGATCCGGAAGTGGCGTGGGCCGGCAAGACGGAAGACCAGTTGAAGGCCGAGGGCGTCAAGTACGGCAAGGCGGTGTTCCCGTGGGCAGCCTCGGGCCGCGCTATCGCCAACGGCCGCGACGAAGGCTTCACGAAGCTGCTGTTCGACGAAGAAACGCATCGCGTGATCGGCGGCGGGATCGTCGGTCTGAACGCGGGCGACCTGATCAGCGAAGTGTGTCTCGCGGTCGAGATGGGTGCGGATGCAACGGATATCGGTAAGACGATTCACCCGCACCCGACGCTCGGCGAATCGATCGGTATGGCCGCCGAGTTGTACGAAGGCGTCTGCACCGACTTGCCGCCGCAGAAAAAGAAGTAATGCTGCTGAACCCGTCTGCGTGCAGGCGGGTTCGAAGAATCAGACGCACAAAAAAAACGGCGCGCCCCGCAAAGGGCGCGCCGTTTTTTTGTGCAGCAAGCAGCGTAGAGCGTTTGTCGCGAAGCGACGCATGTAACATGCGCCGCGCGCCTCAGGCAGCGGGAAAAAAAATCCCGGCCTTTCGCCGGGCAAACGATACGTTATTCAACGTATCGGAGCGTTCGTTCGGCCAGATGAAACCGTGTGAGCGGCAACGGCACGACGCTGTTGCTTGCACGCTGTGCTGCAATCGCGCCGGCCCTGCCGTGAGGCGGAGCCGGCGTGCAGCCTGAAACTTCGGCGGCTTGAAACTTAGACTGCCTTCTTTGCCGAGCGCGATGCTTGTGCAGCGGCTTGCGATGCTGCCTTCGATGCGGCCGTTGCGGCTGCATTGAAGTTGCTTTCAGCGATTTCGACAGCTTGCTTGGTTGCCTTGTGGACCGTTTCGTACGTGGTGTTGGCGGCGGTGATTGCCGACTTCAGCACGGCGACAGCGGTTTCCGAACCGGCCGGGGCATTCTTCGCAACGTTTTCGACGAGCGACTGGACCTTGCGGTTTTGCTCTTCGAATTGGGCTTCTGCGACGCGGGTGAACTCACCTTGCGTTGCCGAAACGATCTCATACACGTGACGGCCGTACGACAGCGCCTTTTCAGCCACCGGCTGTGCGAGGCTAGCTTGCAGTGCCAGCAGTTCCTGCGCGTCTTTCACCGACAGTGCGCGTTGGGCATTTTCCTGGCTTTCCGCGAGCGTCGATTTCACGACTTGCAGGTTCAGTTCAACCAGCTTTTCGACGCCTTCAAATGCTTTGGTCGTCAGGCCGAACAGCGTTTCAAAGTTGGCTTTCTGGGCTGCAGCGAATTGCTCAGGGGTCAGCAGAGTCATGGTTTACGCTCCTGGATCGCGGTCTGTCTGTGCGGACCGCATTGGGTTGGTGGCGAGACGCTCTCAGATCGTCTCCCCGGACCGCGATGTTTTGTGCATCGCAGCAATGGTTCCCATTTTAGGATGGTGTTAACGAATGTCAAGTGTTTTTTGTGCGTCGCACAATGTTAAGAAATTACTGATAAAACAACACGTTATGCGGCAGGCATGACATTCGTTTGACGCAAGTTGATTTGTCCGTCGCACCGCACTGGTGCAGGATAAATCTGCATTTGTTACCGATTTCAGGAGAGATTTTGACCACCTGATCACGCTCGGCGCGAGTGGCAGGGCAAATCGATGCAGACAAAAAACCCGTCGATTGGCCATCTCGATGTAAACCAGAAAGTGTCACGGAACGTTAATGCTCTATGCCGGTCGAATGCGCGTTGGCGGTCTCCAGCAGGTGTTTAACAGCCCGCAGTAGTACCCGCTCGACGTCCCGGTGCGCCGGCAAGGCTTTACATGCCTGCGCTCTGACCGTATTTCCCCTGATCAAGGTTGTCTCGAAATTGCCGTTATGCTGAAAGAATCGGTGCGATTCCGGCATCTGGCGGCAAGGGCGAGGCGAAGCGCGTTGACGATCGTTTTTTTCGATCGGAACGCGGCACTTATTTGTGTTTTTGCGATCGGAGCTTACAAGCCGGTTTAAGGAGCGCGTATAAGTGCTTCAAATTGCTAATTTTTCGTTGTTTTACTACACTTGCGGAAACCTCTTGCCGCTCCCTACTGAACACCCATGAAAACCGACATGTTTTCGTCGCTAAAAGTGATCCACGGCGCGGCTCGCAGCACCGCTCTGTCGGTGGCCGCCTCCATGGTCATCGCAGCGGCGTTCGCCACGCCTGTCAGCACTTTTGCCGCCACGCCCGCCACTACGGCAAAAACCTCCAAACACGCGAAAGCGGCCAAAAAGCCCGCCGCGGCCCCTGCCGACAAAGTGTCGAGCAAGAAGGCCGCTAAAGGCGCCGCTGCAAAGACCGTGGCCGCTGCGGATGACGACGCGCCGCGCGCGAGCGTCAAGCGCAAGCGCGTGACGTACTCGTCGAACGGTCGTCACCACTCGGTGATGCGCCGCGTCGCGTACGAACCGCGTCCGCCTACCGTCGGCCAGGCTTTCGGTCTGCACGACACGCCGGACGCGCTGATGCTGCGCTCGAGCGTTGCCTATGTGATCGATCAGAACACCGGCGAATCGCTGTTCGACAAGAATTCGCGCGCCGTGGTGCCGATCGCGTCGATCACCAAGCTGATGACCTCGATGGTGGTGCTCGACTCGAAAGAGCCGATGACCGACCAGATCGAAGTCACCGACGAAGACCGCGATTACGAGAAGAACACCGGCTCGCGTCTGTCGGTGGGCTCGGTGCTTTCGCGTGAAGACATGCTGCACATCGCGCTGATGGCCTCGGAAAACCGCGCGGCCGCGGCGCTGTCGCGTTACTTCCCGGGCGGCCGTCCGGCGTTCCTCGCGGCAATGAACGCGAAGGCCAAGCAACTCGGCATGACCGATACGCATTTTGAAAACCCCACGGGTTTGACGAGCCAGAATGTTTCGAGCGCGCGCGACCTCGTGAAGATGGTCAATGCGGCGTATCAGTATCCGATGATCCGCAAGTTCTCGACCGACCACAGCTACGAGGTGTACACCGGCAAGCGTTCGCTGGCGTACAACAGCACGAATGCATTGGTGCGTAACCCGACGTGGGACATCGGTCTGCAAAAGACTGGTTTCATTAACGAAGCAGGCGAGTGCCTTGTGATGCAGGCGACCATTCACGGTCGTCCGATGATCATGGTGCTGCTCGACTCGTCGGGTAAGTACTCGCGCTTTGCGGACGCGACGCGTCTGCGCACGTGGCTCGATAACGGTGGCGATCAGCCGCGCATTACCAGCGCGGATGCCGGCGGCGCGGGCACCTGAAGCCACCTCGGCATCACCTTGTGGCCAGTTTTCGAACCGGCCAGAAAAAAAGCCTCGCAGATGCGAGGCTTTTTTATTTCGTCGGATGACGGGCGGCCATCCGCTTATGCGTGCTGGGGATGCGTATGCTCGTGCGGCGTCTGTGGGCGATAACCAAGCGACTCGGAAATCAGTAGAGCCGTTTGGCTGAGCTGCCCCAGCCACGAGTCCTGCAGGCGATCCGCCGGGGCCGACAGCGACAGGCCCGCAACCAGTTTGCCGGTGTCGTCGTAAATCCCCGCTGCGATGCAGCGCACACCCAGTTCCAGTTCTTCGTTATCGCGCGCGCAGGCCTGTTGGCGCACGTGCGACAGCTCACGTTCGAGCTTGGTCAGATCGGTGATGCTGTTCTGCGTGTGGCCGGACAGTCCGGTGCGCGTGGCGTAGGCGCGCACGCGGGTCGATTCGTCCGCGGCGAGGAAGAGTTTGCCCACCGAGGTTAGATGCAGCGGCGCCCGCCCGCCAATCGCCCGCACCACCTGCATGCCGGAGCGCTCGGAGTAGGCGCGTTCTATATAGACGATCTCGTCGCCCTGGCGCACCGACAGGTTCACGGTCTGGCCGGTTTGACGGTGCAGTTCGCGCATCGGCGTGAGCGCCGCGTCGCGTACCGACAGCCGCGCTTTCACCAGATTGCCCAGTTCGAGCAGGCGCATACCGAGACGGTAAGTGCCGGGATCCGACCGGTCGACCAGCCGGCACATCACCATGTCGTTCAGGATGCGGTGCGCGGTGGACGGGTGCAGCTCCGTGCGGATGGCGAGTTCCTTCAGGCTGACCGGGTCGCTATGCGCAGCGAGTGCATCGAGCAGGCGCATCATGCGTTCGATCACCTGGATCGAAGTTTTGGGATCCGGGTTCGTATCGCTCATGGGGAGGAATCGGTTGACGCGTCAAACAGCGGAAATTGATTGTATCCCGTATTGTGAAAAGATGGAAAGCAGTTGGAACGCCTATTCCAATTTAACGTGGCATTCGTCCTATGCCTTCCGGCCGTTGGTATTGTGCGGCAAACAGCGGATAATCAGGGACGTTTTCCCGAAGGAGGGCTCATGCGAGTCGGATTGTTCGTCACCTGCCTGATCGACCTGATGCGTCCGGAGATCGGTTTTTCGGTCATCAAGCTGATCGAAGGCGCCGGTTTCGAGGTGGTGGTGCCCCCCGCGCAAACCTGCTGCGGGCAGCCCGCGTACAACTCGGGCGAGCGGCGCATCGCACGCGATCTGGCCGAGAAAACCCTGCGCGAATTCGAACAGTTCGACTATGTCGTGGTGCCGTCCGGTTCGTGCGGCGGCATGATCCGCGCGCATTATGGCGACCTTTTTGCCGACGATCCGGAACTGATGAACCGCTTCGGCCGGTTGCGCGCCAAAGTGTTCGAGTTGACTGATTTCCTGCTCAACGTGGCCAAGGTGCAATTGCAGCCCGGTGAGTTCGCCGGCCAGGTGACGTACCACGATTCCTGTTCGGGGCTGCGCGAACTGGGTGTCAAAACGCAGCCGCGTGCACTGCTGGCGCAGGTTGGCGTGGCGGTGACTGAAATGAAAGATTGCGAGCACTGCTGCGGCTTCGGCGGCACCTTCGCGATCAAGTACGGCGACATCTCCACGGCAATCGTCGACGAGAAATGCGCGAATATCGGCGCGAGCGGCGCCGGCACGGTGGTGCTCGGCGACCTCGGCTGCATGCTCAATATTGAAGGTCGCCTGCGGCGCACGGGCGACACCGCGACACGCGTGCTGCACATCGCCCAGGTGCTGGCCGGCGACGCTTAACGATCGTCGCAGCGCCCAAAGCTCGCGGTTGATTCAGTGCATGCCATTTCGCGCGCTTCATTCGTTCGCTTCACTCGTTCGCGTCACGCGTTGATTTCACCCGCTGTTCGCTCGCGCGTTTCAACAGCGCTTTTCAGCAGCGCATCTTATTCGCGCTTTTCTCTCGAGTACGCCTAAGGCCGCCATGCAAGTCCAATCGATGCATTTCAAGGCTCGCGCGGGCCAGAAACTCGCCGATCAGCGTCTGCAGCAGAACCTGACCAAGCTGTCTACCAAGTTTGTGTCTGCCCGCGCCGCGGCCATGACCGTGATCGATTTCCCCGCCACCCGCGCCGCGCTGAAGGAGCGCCGCAATCGCGCGCTGGAAAATCTCGACGTCTGGCTCGAAACCTTCGAACGTGAAGCGACCCGGCGCGGCGTCACGGTCCTGTTCGCCGAGACGACGCAGGAGGCCGCGCGCCTTGTCGGCGATATTGCGCGCCGGCACGAGGTGAAGAAGGTGATCAAGACCAAGTCGATGGTCACCGAGGAAATGCGCCTGAACGAGGTGCTGGGGCAGATGGGCGTGCAATCGATCGAAACCGATCTGGGCGAATACATTCTCCAGATCAACGAAAACGAGCCGCCCAGCCACATCATCGCGCCGGTCGTCCATAAGGATAAGGACGAGGTCGCCGACCTGTTCGCGAAAACGCACGGCCGGCCGCGTCTGACCGAGATCACCGACATGACCCGCGAAGCACGCGAGATGCTGCGTCCGCACTTCATGACGGCGGACATGGGCGTGACCGGCGGCAACTTCGTGGTGGCGGAGACGGGCTCGGTCGTGCTGGTCACGAACGAGGGCAACGAGGGCATGTGCACGGTGATGCCACGCGTGCATGTGGCGGTGACCGGCATCGAAAAGGTGTTGCCCACGCTGGAAGATCTCGCGACCGCAATGCGTCTGCTGCCGCGCTCGGCAACTGGTCAGGCGACGTCCAACTATTTTTCGGTGCTGACCGGGCCGCGCGGCGAGGGCGATCAGGACGGCCCCGAGCATATGTACGTGGTGCTGGTCGACGGCGGGCGCACGGGGCTGATCGGCGGCGACTTCCAGGAGATGTTGCGCTGTATCCGTTGCGGCGCGTGCATGAATCACTGCCCGGTGTATCAGAAGGTGGGCGGTCACGCCTACGGCTGGGTTTATCCGGGGCCGATGGGGTCAGTGCTGACGCCGAGTTACGTCGGGATCGACAAGGCACTGGATCTGCCTCAGGCGGCGACGTTGTGCGGCGAGTGCAACAGCGTGTGTCCGGTGGGCATTCCGTTGTCCGATCTGCTGCGCAAGCTGCGCGAGAAGCAGGTCGAGCGGCATCTGCGGCCGTGGCGCGAGCGGGCAGGGCTTGCCGTCTGGGGTTTCCTGGCGCTGCACCCCGACGCTTACGCGCTCTTCACCAAGCTGGCGGTTCGCGTGCTGGAAAGAATGGGTGGGCGAAATCGTTCGATTGCCAGGTTGCCGCTGGGTGGAGCGGGCTGGACTAATACGCGCGATATGCCGGCGCCGGTCGGCCGCACGTTCAGAGAGTTGTACGCCGCGCAACGCAGCCATATTGGTTGAACGAGCGGCGCAGTCGTTGTGGCCGCAGTCATTGTGGCTTTAACGGCTGATGCAGGAGAAGTGACGTGAGACTACGCTTATACCTGCGTCGCTCCCCGCCGGATCAATGGTCCGTCATCCCGCCTGGCTGGCGGCCGTTATTGCTTCTGGCCTGCGAATTCCCGCCATTGCCGCCATTCCCGCGGCCACCGCTGTTGCCTGCCTGTTGCGGCGGAGGGGGCGGCGGGCTGCCTGCACCCGGCCGTGGCGCATTCGATCCACTCGGTCCTCTCGGCCCGCCAACAGCCCCTTGAGGCGGCGGCCCCCCATGCTGCCCACCGCCGTTCGGCTGACCATGCCAGCCGTTATCTCCCCGGTTGCCGTTGTTTCCATCGTTGCCATTATTCGGCCGCCCCCGGTCCGGATAACCCGGGTAGCCCCGATAACCAGGTCCCGGCCCGTAATAGCGGCCCGGCCCGTCGTAGTAACCGGGGCCCCCGTAATTGCTGTAGCCCATGTAGACGTTGGTCTGCGGCACAACCGGCACGCCGGTCGCATAGCCGTCGTAACCGTCATAGCCGCTGTAACCGCCGCCGTAGCCGGCCACCGGCGAGCCGTCCGGATAGACCGCGCAGCCGCCTAGCAATGCAGTAGCGACCATCAGGCCGGCGAGTGGAGCAATACGTTTCATTGGAAGGACCAGTGCGAAGATTTCATCTCTGTAAGACAGCTATTATCGCTAAGCGTCGCACCAGCTTTGTATGCGTTTGTAAGGATTTCTTTTTCATGCCACGACGCAGGTCAGCGTCGTATGCGGCAGAGCCAGGCCAGTTAATGGACTGTTCCATCCAGCGCAACGCTGTATCTCGCGCCAGCAGGTTTTTCCCGATTGTAAATTCCTATAGCATTTCGACTGGGCATAGTGGGTCACAAACTCACGAGCCCCTAATCGGAAGAAACCACATCATGAAAAAGACAATATCGGTGTACTGGCCCCTCGCCATCGTTGTGCCGCTTGCTGCGGCAGCCTATCTGCACATTTGCGGCGACGCGGCTTCGCGCTCCTCGCAGACCCCGCTCGCCGCTGATCAACTGACCGCGGAACTGGCGCGTGCGGTTTCGTACGGCATGGTCGACAACACGACGACGTTGCCGGCCAAACCTATGCACGCCGTCACGGCAATGCCGGTGGCCGAAGCGTCTTAAGCGTCTTAAGCGGCGCCCCTAGGCGCGCGCAGCCTCCGGCGCGATCCGGCTGACCTTTGTATAATCGCGCCACCGTTTCCTAACTGCCGATCCGCGGGCGTTTAGCGTCCGAAAGCCTCTGATGAAAACCGTGTCCGTCTGCTTTGTCTGCCTGGGGAACATCTGCCGTTCGCCGACCGCGGAAGGCGTGATGCGCCGTCTGGTCGACGAGGCGAAACTGGCGGAGCGCATTCTGATCGATTCCGCCGGCACGGGCGACTGGCACATCGGTCAACCGCCTGACGACCGTGCGCAGCATGCGGCCGAACAGCGGGGTTATGAGTTGGCCGCTTTGCGCGGACGCCAGGTTGCGGTCGCCGACTTCGAGCGTTTCGATCTGCTGATCGCAATGGACGACAAAAACGTCGCCGCGCTGCGCCAGATCTGTCCGGCGGAGCAGCGCGACAAAATCCGTCTGCTGATGGAATTCGTGCCTGAGACGGACGGCCGCTGGGGCGGCTCCCGCGAAGTCGTCGACCCTTATTTCGGCGGCGCCGAAGGGTTTGAACAGGTGCTGGATCAATGCGAAGCAGCCTGCCGCGGACTGATTGCAGCGTTGCGCCCCCAATTGATCGCGTAAGACCGGCGGGTCATCGGCGAAGTCTGGGCCGGCTTATCCAGCAATTAAGCAAATGACCCAAATCACGATAGGGATACTTGACTAATTCAGTCATGTATTTATACTTGATCAAACTTGTCGAGAATTGCGGTTCCCACACCATATGAGACTCACCACGAAAGGCCGTTTCGCCGTCACGGCGATGATTGACCTGGCACTGCGCCAGGAGCAGGGCCCGGTGACGCTTGCGGGTATCAGCCAGCGCCAACATATCTCCCTGTCATATCTCGAGCAGCTTTTTGGCAAGCTGCGTCGTCACGAAATCGTCGAGTCCGTGCGCGGACCGGGCGGCGGCTACAATCTGGCCCGCCGCGCTGAAGACGTGACCGTCGCCGACATCATTATCGCGGTCGACGAACCGCTCGACGCCACCCAATGCGGCGGCAAGGGCTCGTGCGAGGGCACCAAACAGCACGATGGCCACTGCATGACGCACGAATTGTGGTCCACGCTGAACCAGAAAATGGTCGAGTACCTCGATTCGGTGTCCCTGAAAGATCTGGTCGATCAGCAGCGTTCGCGCGAAGGTGCGCCGGCGGTGTTGCGCGACCGGCGCAACGAGGCGCCGGCGGTCGAACCCGCGCGCGTCGTGCCGAAAGGGCCTAATTCAGTTTTCAACATGGCCGGTTCCTAGGCGCGGCAATCTGAACGCACCGCAGCCTGATCAGGAACCCAGAAGCCAGAGCAATGACGTCCCCGGAGCAATTGATGAACAACGACACTCTCCACCTGCCCATTTACATGGACTACAGCGCGACGACGCCGATCGACCCGCGCGTGGTGGACAAGATGATTCCGTACCTGCGCGAGCAGTTCGGCAACCCCGCATCGCGTAGCCACTCGTATGGCTGGGACGCGGAGCGTGCGGTCGAAGAAGCGCGCGAGAACGTCGCTGCGCTGGTGAATGCCGATCCGCGCGAGATCATCTGGACCTCGGGCGCAACGGAATCGGACAACCTCGCGATCAAGGGTGCGGCGCACTTCTACAAGAGCAAGGGCAAGCACATCATCACGGTGAAGACCGAGCACAAGGCTGTGCTCGACACCTGCCGCGAACTCGAGCGCGAAGGCTTCGAAGTGACGTATCTGGACGTGAAGGACGACGGCCTGATCGACCTCGAAAAGTTCAAGGCCGCGCTGCGCCCGGACACGATTCTGGTGTCGGTCATGTCGGTGAACAACGAGATCGGCGTGGTCCAGGACATCGAGGCGATCGGCGAGATCACCCGTGAAAAAGGCATCATTTTCCACGTCGACGCGGCGCAAGCCACCGGCAAGATCGCGATCGATCTGCAGAAGCTGAAGGTCGATCTGATGTCGTTCTCGGCCCACAAGACGTATGGTCCGAAGGGCATCGGCGCGCTGTACGTGCGTCGCAAGCCGCGTATCCGTATCGAAGCGCAGATGCACGGCGGCGGTCACGAGCGCGGCATGCGCTCGGGCACGCTGGCTACGCACCAGATCGTCGGTATGGGCGAAGCGTTCCGTATCGCGCGTGAAGAAATGGCGACCGAAAACGAGCGCATCCGCATGCTGCGCGACCGTCTGCTGGCCGGCCTGTCGGAGATGGAAGAAACGTATGTGAACGGCGACATGGAAAAGCGTGTGCCGCACAACCTGAACATCAGCTTCAATTTCGTCGAAGGCGAATCGCTGATCATGGCGGTGAAGGACGTGGCGGTGTCGTCGGGTTCGGCATGCACGTCGGCTTCGCTGGAACCGTCGTATGTGCTGCGCGCACTGGGTCGTAACGACGAGCTGGCGCATAGCTCGATCCGCTTCACGGTGGGCCGTTTCACGACCGAGCAGGATGTTGACTACGTGATCAACCTGCTGAAGACCAAGATTTCGAAGTTGCGCGACTTGTCGCCGCTGTGGGAAATGCACAAGGACGGGATCGATATTTCGACCATCCAGTGGGCAGCGCACTGACGCGCCAGTTTGGACGACGTCGAATTTATCGAATTGCAAATTGCAGGTTGAAACGGATCAAGGAGTGTCATCATGGCTTATAGCGACAAGGTTCTGGACCACTACGAAAACCCGCGCAACGTTGGTTCCTTCGCGAAGGACGACGATGCAGTCGGCACCGGCATGGTCGGTGCGCCGGCATGCGGCGACGTGATGAAGCTGCAGATTCGCGTGGGCGCGGACGGCATCATTGAAGACGCAAAGTTCAAGACGTACGGCTGCGGTTCGGCAATCGCGTCGAGCTCGCTCGTCACCGAATGGGTGAAGGGCAAGACGCTCGATCAGGCAATGTCGATCAAGAACACGCAGATCGCCGAAGAACTGGCGCTGCCGCCGGTGAAGATCCACTGCTCGATCCTCGCGGAAGACGCGATCAAGGCAGCGGTCGCCGACTACAAGCAACGCCACGGTGAAGCGGTCGTCGAAGGCGACAAGCAACACGCGTAAGCGGCAGTCGGGCGCGCGGCTGGGTGCGCGTTCAGGTGCGCATCTGGGTGAGTCGAAGCGGGCGGTGTGAGAAAAAACGCCGTCCAGCATGAGCGATATTTGAAGCAGGCAGGGTAGCAGCGCGTCAGTAGGCACAGGAGTGACGAACACGCGCGGCGCAATGAGAAACGCTATGGCAATTACGTTGACCGAAAAGGCAGCACAGCACGTCCAGAAGTATCTGACTCGCCGCGGCAAGGGTGTCGGGCTGCGCGTAGGCGTGCGCACGACCGGTTGCTCGGGTTTGGCCTACAAGCTCGAGTACGTGGATGAACTCGCGCCCGAAGACGAAGTGTTCGACTGCAACGGCGTGAAGATCATTGTCGACCCGAAGAGCCTCGCCTATATCGACGGCACCGAACTCGACTTCGCACGCGAAGGGTTGAACGAAGGCTTCAAGTTCAACAACCCGAACGTGAAGGATGAGTGCGGTTGCGGCGAATCGTTCCGCGTGTAAATCGGCTCACTCCGCGTGCAGCGGATCAAAGGCGGCGCGTGCCGCCTTTTTAGTTTCATCCGCGCATCCGGGTCGGCACTTTTCGGCTGCCTTGCCGCTGAATCCTCCGGTGAGTCGCCACAGCGCTTTCGATCCGCGTTTTTAGCCTGCACTCCGGTGCGCTTTCCTGAACGGACTCCTTTTATCCGATGGCCTCGCTGAACGACAGCCACTTCGACCTGTTCGATCTGCCGGCGCAATTCGCGCTCGACGCAGCGGCACTCGATCACGCCTACCGCACGGTGCAGGCACAGGTGCATCCGGACCGCTTCGCGGCGGCCGGCGACGCGCAAAAGCGCATCGCGATGCAATGGGCGACGCGCACCAACGAGGCGTATCAGACGTTGCGCGATCCGTTGAAGCGTGCGACCTATCTGTTGCATCTGCGCGGCATCGACGTCGGCGCGCATAACAACACGGCGATGGAGCCGGCGTTCCTGATGCAGCAGATGGAGTGGCGCGAAGGTATTGAAGACGCGGCCGCGGCGAAGAACGTCGATGCGCTCGACGCCTTGCTGACCGAACTGCGCGACGAAGAGCGCATGCGTTTCGACAAGCTCGGCGCGCTGCTCGACAGCGGCGCGAATCAGGCGGCGGGCGAGGCAGTGCGGCAGTTGATGTTCATCGAGCGGGTGGCGTCGGAAATCGGCACGCAGATCGAGCGACTCGAGAACTAGCGGTCCGGCGGCCCGATGCACGGTGCCGCCGCGCATGAATACGCAGCGATAACAGCCGAAGCAATTCATCCAGCAACGCAAAAATTCAGGACGGGGTCCAGCGACCCCGAGAAGATCCAGATGGCCTTACTGCAAATCTCCGAACCCGGCATGGCGCCGGCGCCCCATCAGCGGCGTCTGGCGGTCGGTATCGATCTTGGCACCACCAATTCCCTCGTCGCCGCGGTGCGCAGCGGCGTGCCCGATGTGCTGCCCGACGAAGACGGCTATGCGCTGTTGCCGTCGGTGGTGCGTTACCTGGAAAAGGGCGGCCGCCGTATCGGCCGCACGGCCAAGGCTGAAGCCGCGACCGATCCGCGCAACACGATCGTGTCGGTCAAGCGTTTCATGGGCCGCGGCAAGGCGGAAGTGGAAGGGGCCGAGAACGCGCCGTACGATTTCATCGACGCGCCCGGGATGGTGCAGATCCGTACCGTCGACGGCGTGAAGAGCCCGGTCGAAGTATCCGCGGAAATTCTTGCGACGCTGCGCCAGCGCGCCGAAGATACGCTTGGCGACGAACTGGTCGGCGCGGTCATTACCGTGCCCGCGTATTTCGACGAAGCGCAGCGCCAGGCAACCAAAGATGCCGCGCGTCTGGCCGGCCTGAACGTGTTGCGTCTGCTGAACGAGCCGACTGCGGCTGCGATCGCCTACGGCCTCGATAACGGTTCGGAAGGTCTCTACGCGGTCTACGACCTCGGCGGCGGCACCTTCGACCTGTCGATTCTGAAGCTCACCAAAGGTGTGTTCGAAGTGCTCGCGGCAGGCGGAGATTCCGCGCTCGGCGGCGATGATTTCGACCATGCCCTGTATCGCCATGTGCTCGAGCAGGCAGGCATCGCGCCGCAAACGCTCGTACCGGAAGACGTCCGCCTGCTGCTCGACAGCGTACGCGTGACCAAGGAGGCGTTGTCCGACGCGCCGAGTGCAAAGGTACAGGCAACGCTTTCGAACGGCACGCAGATCGATCTGACGGTCGACGAGGCCGCTTTCGAGGCAATCACCCAGGCACTGGTTCAGCGCACGCTCGGACCGACGAAGAAAGCGCTGCGCGACGCCAAGGTCGCCACCAAAGACATCAAGGGCGTGGTGCTGGTCGGCGGCGCGACGCGCATGCCGGTGATCCGCCGCGCGGTCGAGTCGTTCTTCGGCCAGCCGCCTTTGATCAACCTCGACCCGGATCAGGTCGTCGCGCTCGGCGCGGCGATCCAGGCCGATCTGCTCGCGGGCAACCGTGGCGCAGACGGCGACGACTGGCTGCTGCTCGACGTGATTCCGCTGTCGCTCGGCGTCGAAACCATGGGCGGTTTGACCGAGAAGATCATCCCGCGCAATTCGACGATTCCGGTCGCTCGCGCGCAGGATTTCACGACTTTCAAGGACGGCCAGACGGCCATGGCGATCCACGTCGTGCAAGGCGAGCGCGAGCTCGTCAGCGATTGCCGCTCGCTCGCGCGGTTCGAGCTGCGCGGCATTCCGCCGATGGCCGCCGGTGCGGCGCGGATTCGCGTCACGTATCAGGTCGACGCGGACGGCCTGCTGTCCGTGTTCGCGCGTGAACAGGGCTCGGGCGTGGAAGCGTCGGTGGTGGTCAAGCCGTCCTACGGCCTCGCCGATGACGATATCGCCCGGATGCTCGAAGAGAGTTTCTCGACCGCCGAAGTCGACATGCGTGCTCGCGCACTGCGTGAAGCGCAAGTCGAAGCGCGCCGTCTGGTGGAAGCCACTGACGCGGCGCTCGCCGCCGACGCCGAATTGCTCGACGACAGCGAACGCGCCGAACTCGACACGCTGCTCACGGCATTGCGCAACATCGCCGAAAGCGACGACGCCGACGCGATCGAAGCCGCGACAAAAACGCTCGCCGAAGGCACCGACGAATTCGCTGCCCGCCGCATGAACAAGGGCATTCGCCGCGCGCTGGCCGGCCGCAAGCTCGACGAGATCTGAGCCTCGCGGCCGTGGCTCGCACCTTGTGCGCCAGCCGGCAATGAACCGCGTCGCGCGGACTTAAAAAGTCCGCGTGGCGCCAGTAAAATGGTACGGAGCCTGTTTGCGGCCGCCGTGCCGCAGACCCAAACGGAAAATGTATGCCTCAAATCGTTGTGCTGCCTCACGTCGAACTGTGCCCGGAAGGCGCGGTGATCGACGCCGTGCCCGGCAAGAGCATCTGCGACAGCCTGCTCGAACACGGCATCGAAATCGAGCACGCGTGCGAGAAGTCCTGCGCGTGCACAACCTGCCACGTGATCGTGCGTGAGGGTTTCGCCGCCTTGACGCCGTCCGAGGAAGACGAGGACGATCTGCTGGACAAGGCGTGGGGGCTCGAGCCGGCCTCGCGTCTGTCGTGCCAGGCGATGGTGCCGGCCGAGCAGGATCTGGTCGTCGAGATCCCGCGCTACTCGATCAATCACGCGAAGGAAAATCACTAACTGGAGGATGCAGCCATGAAGTGGACCGATACGCAAGACATCGCGATGGCCCTGACTGACAAGCACCAGGACATCGATCCGCAGCAGGTGCGCTTCACTGATTTGCACCGCTGGGTCACCGAGCTGGAAGGTTTCGACGACGATCCTAACCGGTCGAACGAAAAGATCCTCGAAGCGATTCAGGCTGCATGGATCGAAGACGCGGATTACTGAACGCGTGGTTGCGTGCAGTAATGCGTGAATTAATGCGTGCATTGCTGCGTTTCCCGCTGGCGGCGGGGCGCGATTGATTCCGCTCCGGCTGCGGCAAAGAAAAAGGCGATTCCATTGGAATCGCCTTTTTTAACGCCTGGAGAATCTTCAGGTGGTCAGCTTGCCACGAGCGTGCCGTTTTCGACCCGCACGCGCTGGCCTTGCTGGAACGGCGGCGCTTCGTGATACGTGAAGTAGCGCGTCTTGCCGCTTTCCATCCGCACCCGCACGGAATAAGACGTCGTGCTGCGGATGTGTTTTTCAACCGAGTTACCGGCCAGGCCGCCACCGAGCGCGCCCAGCACAGTCATTGCGGTACGGCCGTTGCCGCTGCCGAACTGGTTGCCGACTACGCCGCCGGCCACTGCGCCGCCGACCGCACCGATACCCGTGCCATGACCTTCCTGACGGACCGCCGAGATGCCTTCGACCGTGCCGCAGGTCGAGCAGTAGGCCGGTTGCGACGGCTGTTGCTGGGCGTACTGCGGCGCCGGTTGAGCCTGCTGCTGTTGAGCGTACTGTTGCTGTTGTTGCTGCGTCGGCGCCGGGACGCGTTGAGGCGCTTGTTGCTGCGCTGCCTGCTGTTGCGCTTCGGCCTGCGCGGCTGCCTGTTGAGTGGTCGGGTTTGCCGGCGCCGCCGAATCGACCACGCCCGGTTGGGTGCTCACTTGCGCAGCCTGGGTCTGATCGGTTTGCGAGCCGCTACTCGACGCCTTCGGGAACAGGCCCGTGACGGCTGCTGTCGCGGCAAGGCTTGCGATGATCACTGCGCCCGCCGCAGTAGCGACAAGCGGATGAAGACGACGTTGTTGCGTGGGTTTGGTATCTGGATTATCCATATTGGCCTCCGTCTGGAGCAGAGTCGACTGTTATTGAGACTGAGTGTCGGGCAAATCGATCCCGGAAGGGTTTCAATTTGTAACCATTTCCGGGCAATCATCGCGGCGCTTTCGCGTCAAAGTGCGCGCAGCGCGGCGGGGTGCCTGATTTCTTGCGGGTCCGCAGCAACTTAAGAAAACCGCGGCCCAGCGGCGAATACGCGCTTTTTACCGATGGTTACAAACTGTCAGGATTTGGCTGTCGGTGTTTTTCACGCATCGCAAGAAAAAACGCCCGACATCAAGCCGGGCGTTTTTCTTTTGCAAACCGCGCAACGATCAGTCTTCGCGGCGCAGATGCGGGAACAGAATCACGTCGCGAATACTCGGGCTGTCGGTCAGCATCATGACCAGACGGTCGATGCCGATGCCGCAGCCGCCGGCCGGCGGCATGCCGTACTCCAGCGCGCGGATGTAGTCGGCGTCGTAGAACATGGCTTCTTCGTCGCCGGCGTCTTTCTGGTCGACCTGCTTCTTGAAGCGGGCAGCCTGGTCTTCCGGATCGTTCAGCTCCGAGAAACCGTTGGCGATTTCACGGCCCGTGATGAACAGCTCGAAACGCTCGGTGATGCCGGCGAACTTGTCCGACGCGCGCGCCAGCGGCGACACTTCGATCGGGTAGTCGATGATGAAAGTCGGCTCCCACAATTGCGACTCGGCGGTCTCTTCGAACAGCGCCAATTGCAGCGCGCCCACGCCCGCGTTCAGGAACTGCGGCTGCGACGCGTCCACGCCGAACTTCTTCAGTTCGGTGCGCAGGAAAGCGTCGTCGCCGAGTTGTGCGTCCGTGTATTGCGGCGCGTACTTCTGGATCGCCTGGCTGATCGTCAGACGATGGAACGGCTTGGCCAGGTCCAGTTCACGGCCCTGATAGGTGATCGTCGCGCTGCCGAGCGAATCGACCGCCGCCTGGCGGATCAGCTGCTCGGTGAAGTCCATGATCCACTTGTAATCGGTGTAGGCCGCGTAGAACTCGATCATCGTGAATTCCGGATTGTGGCGTATCGACACGCCCTCATTGCGGAAGTTACGGTTGATCTCGAACACACGCTCGAAGCCGCCGACCACGAGGCGCTTCAGATACAGTTCCGGCGCGATGCGCAGGAACATTTGCATATCGAGCGCGTTGTGGTGCGTGGTGAACGGCTTGGCCGCCGCACCGCCCGGAATCGGGTGCAGCATCGGCGTTTCGACTTCCATGAAGTCGGCATCCGACATGAACTTGCGGATCGACGAAATCGCCTTGGTGCGGGCGACGAACGTCTTGCGCGTTTCCGGCGTGACGATCAGGTCGACATAGCGCTGGCGGTACTTCATTTCCTGGTCGGCGAGACCATGGAACTTGTCCGGCAGCGGACGCAGCGACTTCGACAGCAAACGCAGTTCGGTACAACGCACCGAGAGTTCGCCCTTGTTGGTGCGGAACAGCACGCCACGCGCCGCGACGATGTCGCCCATGTCCCACTTCTTGAAGGCGTCGTACGTTTCCTGACCGATGTCAGCGGGCGTGATGAAGAACTGGATCTGACCCGAACCGTCGCGCACGGTCGCAAAGCTTGCCTTGCCCATCACGCGCTTGAGCATCATGCGGCCGGCGATCGCGACTTCGAGCGGATTCGCTTCGAGCGCTTCCTTGTCGGCCTCGGCATATTTCGATTGCAGATCTTCGGCGTGATGCGTGGGGCGGAAATCGTTCGGATAGGCGACGCCTTGCTCACGCAGTTCGCGCAGCTTTTCGCGGCGCTCGGCCATGATCTTGTTGTCGTCCCCCTCGGGCGCGGCATTAGGCTGGGTCGGTTCGGTCATGATGGTTTGGTATTCGGTGGCCCGCACCAGGATGGTCCGCATGCGGGTGGCCAGTCAGTAAAAACCTCAGGCGCTATAACAAAGATGCACAAAGATGCAAAGATACGGCGCGGCGATGTCAGGCAGGCCGCGCCGGGTGCGCCTAGACGCCCTGTTTCAGGCTGGCGCTGATGAACGGATCGAGGTCGCCGTCGAGCACGCTCTTCGTATTGCTGATTTCGACGTTGGTGCGCAGATCCTTGATACGGCTGTTGTCCAGCACGTACGAGCGGATCTGATGTCCCCAGCCCACATCGGTCTTGCCGGCTTCGAGCTTGTCCTGCTCTTCCTGGCGCTTGCGGATTTCCGCTTCGTACAGGCGCGATTTCAGCATGGCCATGGCTTCGGCGCGGTTGCGGTGCTGCGACCGGTCGTTCTGGCACTGCACGACGATGCCCGACGGCATGTGCGTAATCCGCACGGCCGAATCGGTCTTGTTGATGTGCTGACCGCCCGCGCCGGACGCGCGGTACGTGTCGATGCGCAGATCGGCCGGATTGATGTCGACTTCGATCGAATCGTCGATTTCCGGATACACGAACACCGACGAGAACGACGTATGGCGGCCACCCGACGAATCGAACGGCGACTTGCGCACGAGGCGGTGCACACCGGTCTCGGTGCGCAAAAAGCCGTACGCGTATTCGCCTTCGATCTTGATCGTGGCGTTCTTGATGCCCGCGACGTCGCCTTCGGTCTGTTCCAGCACTTCGGTCTTGAAGCCCTTGCGCTCGCAGTAGCGCAGGTACTGGCGCAGCAGCATGGACGCCCAGTCGCACGCTTCGGTGCCGCCGGCGCCGGCTTGAATGTCGAGGAAGGCGTTGTTCGGGTCGGCCGGATTCGCGAACATCCGGCGGAATTCCATGTCGGCGACGCGCTGTTCGATGCCTTGTGCGTCGGATTCGCAGGCGAGGAGGGTTTCCTCGTCGTCTTCTTCGCGGGCCATGTCGAACAGGTCCTGCGCATCGCGCAGGTCGTTATCGAGCGACGTGAGTTTGCCGACGGTATCGTCGAGCAGTTTCTTTTCCCGGCCGAGGGCCTGGGCGTGCTTCGAGTCGTTCCAGACGTCCGGGTCTTCGAGTTCCCGGTTGACTTCGATCAGACGTAATGCCTTGTCGTCGTAGTCAAAGATACCCCCGTAGCGAGTCCGCGCGCGTGCGCAGGTCCGCCAGTGAGGCTTCGATCGCGTTGAGACGTTCCGCTTCCATGTCGATCTTTTATAGCTTCGTAAAAAGGAGAAATTATAGCCGATCGGCGCCCCGCGCCGGAGGCTGTTGAGCGATCCGGCGCGGGTTTGGGGTTGATTTTGCGGTGTTTTTCGACGCTTTCGAGCGATGCCGGGCAAGCCGCGGTGCAGATGGCCGTGTGTCGCCGGCGCACGCGTTACGCGCAAATCTCGCGGCGCGAACCCAGGCCGATGGCCTGTGCGCGTGTCAGCTCGCCGCGTGCTCGACGATCAATTGCACGCGCGACACGCCATTCCACGTGTCGCTGGCCAACCGGTAAGCAACGGTGGTGCGCGCGGGCAGCGTGTCGGTGTGATTGAACCAGATCGCGTTGAAACGCTGGCGGCCACGCACCAGTTGCAATTTCAGATGCTTGTCCTTCACCAGCGCCTGCGAGGCAATGTCGAACTCGCCGGAAAACACCGGCGCCGGGAAGCCCTGGCCCCATACGGCAGCGTCGAGCATTTCGACGAATTGCGGCGTGAAATAGGCGTCTTCGAGTTCGCCGTCGGTTTCCACCGTGCGCGAGAGCGCTTCTTCGGAGAGCCATTCGCGGCCCACTGCCTCGAACGCGGCGGTGAAGCGCGGCACGTCGGCAGCAGCCATCGTCAGGCCCGCGGCCATTGCGTGGCCGCCGAATTTGACGATCAGGCCCGGCTCGCGCTTCGAAATCAGATCGAGCGCGTCACGCAGATGGAAACCCGAGATCGAGCGGCCCGAGCCTTTGACGAGCTGGCCGCTGTCGTCGGCGAGCGCGAACGTGAACGACGGCCGGTGGAATTTCTCTTTCAACCGTCCGGCGACGATGCCGATCACGCCCTGGTGCCAACTCGGATTGAACAGCGTGATGGTGGTCGCGCCCTCAGGATCGATCGCCGAGAGGTCTTCGAGCGCCTGCTGCTGCATGCCGGCTTCGATTTCGCGACGCTCGCGGTTCATGGTGTCGAGCTGCTGCGCGAGATCCCATGCGCGGCCGATGTCGTCGGTGGTCAGGCATTCGATGCCGAGCGACATGTCCGACAGACGGCCGGCCGCGTTCAGGCGCGGCCCGAGCGCGAAACCGAGGTCGAAACCCGACGCGCTGCGGGCGTCGCGCGCGGCGGCGCGAAAGAGGGCGGCAATGCCCGGCTGCATCTTGCCCTTGCGGATCCGCTGCAGACCTTGCGCGACCAGCACGCGGTTATTGCCGTCGAGCTTGACCACGTCGGCGACGGTGCCGAGCGCGACCAGATCGAGCAGGCCGTCCAGACGCGGTTCGGGGAAATCGTCGTTGAAGGCGCCGCGGCGGCGCAATTCCGCGCGCAACGCCAGCAGCACATAAAACATCACGCCGACACCCGCGATGCACTTGCTCGGGAACGTGCAGCCCGGCTGGTTCGGATTGACGATCGCGCGGGCCGCGGGCAGTTCGTCCCCGGGCAGGTGGTGATCGGTGACCAGCACGTCGATGCCGAGCGCATTGGCTGCTTCCACGCCGTCGACGCTGGCGATTCCGTTGTCGACCGTAATCAGCAGTTCCGGCTTGCCCGACGCACTGCGGGCGGCCAGCGCGACGATCTCAGGCGTCAGGCCATAGCCGTATTCAAAGCGGTTTGGCACCAGATACTCGATCTGGCCGCCGAACATGCGCAAGCCGCGCACCGCGACTGCGCAGGCGGTGGCGCCGTCACAGTCGTAGTCGGCGACCACCAGCATGCGGCGCTTGTTCTGGATCGCGTCGGCGAGCAGCGCGGCGGCGTTTTCGCAGCCTTTGAGCCCGGCGGGCGGCACGAGCCGCGCGAGACCGGTTTCGATTTCATCGGGCATGCACACGCCGCGCGCGGCGTACAGACGCGCGAGCACCGGATGCAGGCCGTGGCGGGTGAGGATTTCGGCGTCGACAGGTGAAGCGGCGCGCGTAACGATTCTAGTCATTCGGAAAGGCCGTGGATCGTTCGATAGGTCATTCGAAGGGTCATTCGATGAAGAGCGAGGCGAGCACGCGCCGCCGCCAGAATTTACGCAGATCGCCGCGCGTGATCGTGAGCGTCACCGAGCCGGTGTCGCCACACAGCGTCAGGGCGAGTTCGTTTAACTGGCCGGACTGCAGCGCTTGCAATGCAGGCTCGAACCAGTCAATTTGCAATGCGGCGAAGGCGTCGTTCCAGCGCGCCCAGTCCTGCTCGATATAGGGCGCGGAGAAAGGATCGAGTTCGACCAGCGTGGCGCCGTTGGCCTGTGTGTCGGCGGACGCGCCACCCGACGTGTTGCCAGAGGCGCCGTTCGCCGAAGTAGCGGCCTGGAACGCCGCAAACGACGCCGGCGGCGCCGCGGTCTGGATGCCAGACGTCATGGCGAGGCCGCGCGTCGCCGCCGCGTCGGAGAACACTCGCGCGAACGGGCTGCTGACCGGTTGCGCCGCGCCTTGTGCGTGAAACCAGATCGAGTTGACAGCCGGCAGGCCACGCGCCTCGCGCGCTTCATTGACGGGGTGCTCGAACCACGCCATCTGCACTTCGTTCTGCAGCTTCATCCAGGCGCGCGAACGGTCGCCGGAGTGGGCTTCATGCGGCAGCCAGATTTCGATGTTGCGACCGCTTGCGCGCAATGGCGACGCTCCGGCCAGCGTGCCGAAGCCGTCGCCCGACAGGTACCAGCGTGCGGGCTTCGGCGCTTCGATGCGCACGCCGAGTTCCTCGATCAACGGCCGGGCGATTGCCAGCAGCACGCTGGCTTCATCGTCGGACAGTTCGAGCGAGGCCGGATCGATCAGCACCAGATGGTCGTGCGCGATACGCACGTGCACCGGCTGCACGCAGGCCCACGTGGCGTTGCCGGGCTCGCCGCCATCGGCGCGCAGCATGTAAGGGGCAAGCGGCGCTTCGTCCGCGGCCGCCGCGCCGCTCGGCAGCGCGCCGAACTGGCGCGCCACCCAGCGCTCGTGCGGCAGCGTGCGCTGAAAATCCTCGCCGACCACCCGCTCGACCAGCGTCGCGCGGGCGATCAGCCGGTCGAGGGCCGGACTCTGGATGTCGTGCAGGGCGGTGGAGGCGTCCGCTGCGGCGGGCAGCGCGAAGGGCAGGAGAAGATGAAGACGGTTGGCGTGCATGATGCTGCGCATTGTAGGGCAAAGAGTGCGAGTATTCAGACCATATCGGCGGATTCGGGCACCCCATCCGGGCCCCGCCGATGGCAGCAGCCGCGCGCGGCGGCACCGCGCCCATGACGAGGGAGACCGACATGTCGCGTGAACTGAAAACCGAGCAGGAACTGCTTGGATTGGTCGTGCAGGCGCTCGACGCCAATCCGGCCACGGCCGGCTGGATCCCGACCGGTTTCCACGAGACCGTCGAGGACGAGGACGGCTGCAACTGGGATATCACCCATCTGCATCGCGATCGTAAGGATGCGGAAGTGCGCGACGTTGCGGCCAGCGAAGCGGCCGGGATCATCAATGGTCTGAGGAGTCGCTACAACTTGCGCTAGGGCGCGGGCCGCTCGAGGCGGCGGGCGGGCCCGCTGTCGCCGCGAACGTGATGCTCGATGCGTGGTGCTCGATGCCGCCGGCAGGCCGTTGCGTTCGCCGTGAGCCCCGCGTGCAAGGCCTTTGCGCGTGTTCGCGGCATTGTATGGCAAACTTCGCGCTTGATTGACGGTAGTGGCGGCAGGGACGGGGCAATGGCTCCGGTGGCGCGGGGGTTGCCTGGGCTACAGGAGCGCACCGGAACGTCATACCGGAACCATCCGGGTTGCCGCGACACCAATGATCACGACGCTCGGGGCCGCATGACAGGTGTGACAGCCACAAGCTGCCGCCGCCATGCGCGGCAAAAGGCCCGTGAGCAGACGAAGAACGCAGAAAAGGATTCGCTTGAAATTTCCCTACGAATGGCAGATTGGCTGGCGCTACACCCGCGCCGGCAAACGCACGACCGGCAACGGCTTCATTTCCTTCATCGCGCTCGTGTCGATGTCGGGCATCGCGCTCGGCGTCGCGGCGCTGATCGTCGTGTTGTCCGTGATGAACGGCTTCCAGAAAGAGGTGCGCGACCGGATGCTGTCGGTGCTCGCGCACGTCGAAATTTTTTCGCCGACCGGTTCGATGCCCAACTGGCAATTGACCGCCCAGGAAGCGCGCCAGAACAAGGAAGTGATCGGCGCGGCGCCGTATGTCGAAGCGCAGGCGCTGCTCACGCGCCAGGACGCCGTGAGCGGCGTGGCGCTGCGCGGTGTCGAACCCTCGCTCGAGCCCGAAGTATCCGACATCGGCAAGGAGATGAAGGGCGGCAAGCTGACCGACCTCGTGCCGGGCGACTTCGGCATCGTGCTGGGCGCGGACCTCGCCACCAATCTTGGCGTGACGGTCAACGACAAGATCACGCTGGTCGCGCCCGAAGGCACCATCACGCCCGCCGGCATGCTGCCACGGCTGAAACAGTTCACGGTGGTGGGCATCTTCGAGTCGGGGCATTACGAATATGACAGCACGCTCGCGCTGATCAACATCAAGGACGCGCAGGCGCTGTTCCGGTTAGCAGCGCCAACCGGCGTGCGGCTGCGCCTGACCGACATGCAGCGGGCGCCGGAGGTCGCGCATCAACTGGCGCGCAGCCTCTCCGGCGATTTGTATATTCGCGACTGGACCCAGCAGAACAAGACCTGGTTCTCGGCGGTGCAGATCGAAAAACGCATGATGTTCATCATCCTCACGCTGATCATCGCGGTGGCGGCGTTCAATCTGGTGTCGTCGCTGGTGATGACGGTGACCAACAAGCAGGCCGACATCGCGATTCTTCGCACGCTCGGCGCGCAGCCCGGCTCGATCATGAAGATTTTCGTGGTGCAGGGCGTGACGATCGGCTTTATCGGCACGGCGACCGGGGTCGCGCTCGGCTGTCTGATTGCGTGGAGCATTCCATGGCTCGTGCCGATGATCGAACATCTGCTCGGCGTGCAGTTCCTGCCGCCGTCCGTGTATTTCATCAGCGAACTGCCGTCTGAACTGATTCCCGCCGACGTGGCGCGGATCGGCATCATCGCGTTCCTGATGTCAGCGCTGGCGACCCTTTATCCGAGCTGGCGTGGTGCGAAAGTCCGTCCTGCGGAGGCACTGCGCTATGAATGACCGTTCCACTAGCCTGTCCATGGCCGATCAAAATACCGCGCTGCATCCCTATGTGCTGGAAGCGACCGGCATTTCGAAGTCGTTCGTGCAGGGCGGCCTCAATGTGCAGGTGCTCAACAACGCGCAACTGAGCGTGCGGCGCGGCGAAAAGCTGGCGATCGTCGGCGCGTCGGGATCCGGCAAGAGCACGCTGTTGCACGTGCTCGGCGGTCTCGACGATCCGAGCGCGGGCCATGTTTCGGTGATGGGCAAGCCTTTTACGAAGCTCTCCGAGCGCGAGCGCAACGACCTGCGCAATCGCGCACTGGGTTTCGTGTATCAGTTCCACCATCTGCTGCCCGAATTCACCGCGCTCGACAACGTCGCCATGCCGTTGCGGATTCGACGCATGACGACCGAAGCCGCACGGCGCGAAGCGCTCGCGGTGCTGGAGCGCGTCGGCATGGGGCATCGGGCGAAGCATCGTCCGGGTGAGCTGTCGGGCGGCGAGCGTCAACGTGTCGCGATTGCGCGGGCGCTGGTGACGAAGCCCGCTTGTGTACTCGCCGACGAACCTACCGGCAATCTGGACGGCGGCACCGCCGACACCGTGTTCAACCTGATGCTCGAACTGTCGCAAACGCTCGACACCAGCTTCGTGATCGTCACGCACGATCCGGAACTCGCCGGACGTTGCGACCGGATCATGCGCTTGCGCGACGGCGTATTGCACGAAGAGCCGCCGGTGCCGGTTTAAGCACCGCGCGGAACGTGAGCGATGCTCCGCCACCTCCGTCACTAAC
The DNA here is from genome assembly GCF_902859805.1 of Paraburkholderia sediminicola. GTDB lineage: Bacteria > Pseudomonadota > Gammaproteobacteria > Burkholderiales > Burkholderiaceae > Paraburkholderia > Paraburkholderia sediminicola. The sequence goes on from NZ_CADIKC010000010.1 coordinate 185,342, forward strand.
GAGGCGCGCCATGTGGATCGATACGCACTGCCATCTCGACGCTTCGGAATTCAACGCCGATCGCGACGAAGTCGCCGAGGCGGCGCATCGAGCGGGCGTAGGGCGTATCGTGATTCCTGCGATCGGTCGCGAGAACTTCACGACAGTGCGTGAACTCGCGCATCGCGTCGATGGTGGCGCGTATGCGCTGGGCATCCATCCGCTCTTCACGCCGGGTGCTGAGGAGCGCGATCTCGACTTGCTGCGCATGGAAATCGAGGCGAGTCTCGACGATCCGCTGTTCGTTGGTATTGGCGAGATCGGCCTCGATTATTTTGTCGAAGGTCTCGACGATGCGCGCCAGCAGTTTTTCTACAACGGTCAACTTCAACTGGCGCGCGAATTCGATCTGCCGGTGATTTGCCACGTCCGCAAATCGCAGGACCAGGTGATCAAAGGGCTGCGGCGGCATCAGATTCATCGCGGCATCGCACACGCTTTCAACGGTAGCTTCCAGCAGGCTCAGGCGTATATCGACCAGGGCATGCATCTCGGTTTCGGCGGCAATCTGACCTTCGAGCGGGCGCGGCAAATCCGCCGCCTTGCGGAGCAATTGCCGTTCGACGCGCTGGTCGTCGAGACCGACGCGCCGGACATCGCTCCTTCCTGGATGTACAAGCAGCGCAACTCGCCGGATCAGATTCCGGCCATCGGCGCGGGTCTCGCACAACTGCGCGGCATGACCGCCGACGAAGCCGCCCTAGGCACAACGGCTAACGCGCTCGCCGCGCTGCCGCGGCTCGCACTTTCCTCTGCATAATTGAACGCGATGGTTTGAGTGATTCGCGCCGGGCGGAACACATGCCTGGCGGGCTTGCTGACGCCTGCTCGCTGTGCGTTGCGCCGTCCGGCGATGGCTCGGCGGAAGGGGCGGAGGGTGGATGCGGGCATGGTGGTGCGGGTTTGCGTTGGGTGTGGTCTGGTTGCAGCGGCAGGCGGCGTTGCCGGATTGGGGTGGGTGGTGCGTGCTCGTGCTGCTTGGGTGCATTGCGATTCCCGTTGCGGTATGGGGATTGCGCCGTGGTTCTTCGAGCGAAGGGGACGGTGGCTCTTCGAGCGGGTTGCGCTGCAGTGCTTCTGTGATCGCGGACCCGCGTGCGGCGGTTGCAAATTCGCGCGTGAGCCATGTCTTGTTCTGCGCACGCTTGCGTTCGAGCGTCGGCTGGGGCGCGGTGTGGGTCGCGGCCTTATGTGTGGGCTTCGGCTACGCCGCCTGGCGCGCCGAGTCCCGGCTCGCAGTGAGCTTGCCGAGCGCCTGGGAAGGCCGCGATATCGATGTCGTCGGCAGTATCAAGGGTCTGCCGTCACGCGATGAAAAGGGCACACGTTTTCTCTTCGCAGTCGAGTCGGCGGATGCGCAGATCACCGCATTTCCACGTGTGATTCAGCTGTCGTGGATTGCGGAAGATGCGCCTGCGCCGTTGCTCGAACCAGGCGAACGCTGGCGGTTGACCGTGCGGCTCAAACGCCCGCACGGCAATTCAAACTTCGGCGTGCGCGATGCCGAAGCCAGCTTGCTGGCGCGCAATGTGCGCGCCACCGGCTATGTGAGCGCACCGGCTCACGCCGTGCGTTTGCCGGGCAGCGCACCTGGCGTAGGCGTGACGGTCGATCGCTGGCGCGCAGCACTGCGGGCGCGCATCGGCACGGTGCTCGCCGATGCGCCACATCGTGGGATCGTGGTGGCGCTCGCCATCGGCGCACAGGACGAAGTCAGCGCGGCCGACTGGCTGTTAATGCGTGGCACCGGCACCAGTCACCTTGTGGCGATTTCGGGCCTGCATATTGGCTTTGTCGCGGGTCTGGCGGCGTGGCTTGCCGGTGCGGTGTGGCGGCGCTCGGGGTTTATCGGTCGCAACTGGCCGTTGCTGCTGCCCGCGCAGGTTGTCGCGGTGGCAGGCGGCGCGTCGTTCGCGGGGCTGCATGCGGCGTTGGCCGGTTTCAACGTGCCGGCGCAGCGTGCGCTTTGGATGGCCGGTGTCGTTGCGCTCGCGTTTATCAGCGGACGCAACGTCGCGCGATCGGTGGTGCTGGCGTGGGCGTTGGGATTGGTGCTGCTGATCGATCCGTGGGCGGTTGTGTCGGCGGGATTCTGGCTGTCGTTCTGCGCGGTGGCGGCGATTCTGTTCGCAATGTCGGGACGGCCTCGTGTGCAGGATCATGAGCAGCGCCGTGATGAGGAGGGTGAAGGCGCTGTGACGCCGACAAGACTCTCGCGCCTGTGGTCCGGCTCGTGTCGTCGCGTTCGCGCTTTCGTTGAGCGCTTGCGCAGCGCCGCGCATGTGCAGTTCGCGGTGACGGTCGCGCTTGCGCCGCTCACTGTTTACTGGTTCGCTCAGATTCCGCTGATCGGCCCGCTCGCGAATGCCTTCGCGATTCCGTGGGTAAGTCTGCTGGTGACGCCGGCAGTTTTGGCGGGCGTCGCGTTACCCGCGCCATTCGACGCCTACGCCTTTCGCGCGGCGCACACCTTGCTCGATCTGCTCGCCGCGGGCTTGCAGTTGCTGTCCGGCCCGGCATGGACGCTCTGGCGATTGCCGCAACCGGACGCATGGACGCTTGCCGCGGCGGCGGTCGGGGTTCTCTGGTGTCTGGCGCCGCGCGGTTGGCCGCTGCGCTGGGCCGCGCCGCTCACCTGGCTGCCGCTCTTGATGCCTGCACCGCCCGGGCCGCCGCATGGCAGCTTCCGTCTGACAGCGCTCGACGTCGGACAAGGCACCTCGGTGCTGGTCGAAACGGCGCACCACGCGCTGCTGTTCGATGCCGGGCCGGGGCCGGAATCGACGCATGCGGGAGAACGGGTTGTCGTGCCGTTTTTGCAGGCACATGGCGTCACGGCGCTCGATACGCTGATCATCAGCCACGCCGACTCCGACCACTCGGGCGGCGCGCCGGCTGTACTGGACGCGATCGAAGTGCGTCAAATGGTGGCCGCGTTGGCACCGGGGAATCCGTTGTGGTCGAACGCGAAGCAGCGCGGCGCGGATACGTTGCCTTGTGCGGCGGGGCAGCGTTGGCTGTGGGATGGCGTCGAGTTCGCAATGCTCTGGCCCGATGCCGGGCCGCTGCAAGGCAAGCCGAATGCGCATTGCTGTGTGTTGCGGGTGAGTACGGTGTCCGCTGAGGAGACGCCGCCGGCCGAAAATGTCAAACCGACGCCATTACGCATGACAGCGTTGCTGACGGCCGACATCGAAGCGCCGGTCGAACGCATCCTGCTCGCGCGCGATCGCGACGCGTTGCGCGCCCAGGTGCTGGTTGTGCCGCATCACGGGAGCAAGACCTCGTCGACCGAGCCGTTCCTCGACTCTATCGACCCGCTCGTCGCGCTATTTCAGGTAGGCTATCGCAACCGATTTCATCATCCGAATACGGGTGTGTTCGAGCGTTACAAGGCACGGCACATCGAGCTTGCGCGCAGCGATGCGGACGGAGCGGTGCGGGTTGATGTCAGCCCGGACTCCAGAACGGATGTCGGCCTAGGTCTCAATCTGAGCGCCGCGCCCGAGGGAAGTCCGGGAGTCAGCACGGGAGCCGCCCCAGACCTGAACAGCGCCGTACTGACGCTCGAACGCTATCGCGACACGCAGCGCCGCTACTGGATGGATCGCTGATGGATCACTGACCGTACAGATAGAACAAACAGAACAAACGCGCCGCTGGGCCTGGCATCTGGCTGAAAAACCAGGAGCCAATCCGGCGTGCCAAAACAGAACGGAGATAGTCGCAGTTGAAAAACATCATCCACTTCTCGCACGCGAACGGTTTTCCGGCGTCGACCTACCGGACGATCTTCGCCGAACTCGCCGACGACTATGAACTGCGCTCCATCGAGCGCATCGGTCACGACGCGCGCTATCCCGTCACGCAGGACTGGCCGCATCTGGTCGAGCAACTGCTCGACGACATAGGCCGGTCGTACGAGCAGCCGGTGTGGCTGGTCGGCCATTCGCTGGGCGGCTATCTGTCGCTGATGGCCGCACTGAAAAAACCGCAGTGGGTGAGGGGCGTGGTGATGCTCGATTCGCCGGTCATCGCGGGCTGGCGAAGCAGCATGCTGCGCGTGTCGCAATGGACCGGACTCGACGAGCGTCTGTCGCCCGCGGCCGCCACCCGTACGCGCCGCACGCAGTGGGCGAGCCGTGACGAAGCATGGCGGCATTTCCACTCAAAGCCGGCGTTCGCCCGCTGGGACGAGCGCATGCTGTCCGACTATATCGACTTCGGCATTCCGCAGAGCTCGCTCGACGGCGGCCGTTCGCTCGCTTTCGACCGGCGCACTGAATATCAGATCTACAAGACTTTGCCGCATACGCTAGGGCCCCGTCTTGCGCGCGGCGCCCCGGTGCCGGTGGGATTCATCGCCGGCACGCGTTCGAAGGAGGTGCGCCAGGCCGGGTTAGACGCCACGCGCCGCGCGACCGGCGGTCATGTGGAATGGATCGAAGGCAGCCATCTGTATCCGATGGAAAAACCGCTCGAAACCGCGCGTGCGGTGCAGCGGATGCTGCGCGAACTGGAGCGGGGCGCCTGACCGCACGCCTCGCCGGGGCAAAAAACGGTGCATGATCGGCGCGTGGCAATTGCCGCCGCCGTAGCATCGGCGCGTATAGATGTCGCTCGGATTTTGCTGGGTTGAGACCCTGCTTTACGGTATAATCCGTTTTTCCCGCGAGCATCCAGCGATGACCAAATATGTTTTCGTCACCGGCGGCGTAGTATCTTCCCTCGGCAAGGGTATTGCCGCCGCTTCCCTCGCCGCGATCCTCGAATCGCGCGGTCTTAAAGTCACCCTCCTCAAGCTCGATCCCTACATCAATGTCGACCCCGGCACGATGAGTCCGTTTCAACACGGCGAAGTGTTCGTGACGGAAGACGGAGCGGAGACTGACCTCGACCTCGGCCACTATGAGCGCTTCATCAGCACGAAGATGCGCAAGGCCAACAACTTCACCACAGGCCAGATTTACGAATCGGTGATCCGCAAGGAACGCCGCGGCGATTATCTGGGCAAGACGGTGCAGGTCATCCCGCATATCACGAACGAAATCCAGGCGTTTATTGAACGCGGCGCGGCTTCCGCGACGTGCGGTGAGCCGGACGTCGCCATCGTCGAAGTGGGCGGCACCGTGGGCGATATCGAATCGCTGCCGTTCCTCGAGGCCGCACGTCAGATGAGCCTGCGCATGGGCCGCAACAGCGCGTGCTTCGTGCACCTCACGCTGGTGCCTTGGGTCGCCACCGCAGGCGAGCTGAAAACCAAGCCTACCCAGCACAGCGTGCAGAAGCTGCGTGAAATCGGTATTTCGCCGCACGTGCTGCTGTGCCGCGCCGACCGCCGCATTCCGGACGACGAGCGCGCGAAGATCTCGATGTTCTCGAACGTGCCGGAAGACGCGGTGATTTCCGTGTGGGACGCCGACAGCATCTACAAGATTCCGCAGATGCTGCACGACCAGGGTCTGGACGCGATCATCTGCGAAGAGCTCAAGCTCACGCCGAAGCCGGCCGATCTCGCAATGTGGTCCGATCTCGTCGAAAAGCTCGAGAACCCGAAGCACGAAGTCACGATCGGCATGGTCGGCAAGTATGTCGATCTGACCGAGTCGTACAAGTCGCTGATCGAAGCGCTGCGCCATGCGTCGATGCATACGTCGACCAAGGTCAACATCGAATACATCGATTCGGAAGAGATCGAGACGCAAGGCGTCGAGAGCCTCAAGCATCTGGATGCGGTGCTCGTGCCGGGTGGCTTCGGCCGCCGCGGCACCGAAGGCAAGATCGCCGCAATTCGCTATGCACGCGAAGCGAAGGTGCCGTATCTCGGCATCTGCCTCGGTATGCAACTGGCTGTGATCGAATTCGCCCGCGACGTGGTCGGCCTGAAGGATGCGAACAGCACCGAGTTCGATCAGGAAACCGAAAACCGCGTGGTCGCACTGATCACCGAGTGGTACGACCGTGAAGGTAAGGTCGAGAAGCGCACCGAAGAGTCGGATCTGGGTGGCACGATGCGCCTCGGTTCGCAACGTTGCCCGATCAAACCCGGCACGATGGCCGAAGAGATCTATGGCAAGGATGTGAACGAACGCCATCGTCACCGTTATGAAGTCAATAACCGCTTCGTGCCCCAGCTCGAAGCCGGTGGCCTTATCATCAGCGCCCGTACCCCGAGTGAAGATCTGCCGGAAATGATGGAATTGCCGCGCAGCATGCACCCGTGGTTCGTCGGCGTGCAGTTCCACCCGGAATTCACGTCCACGCCGCGTGACGGCCATCCGCTGTTCAAGTCGTTTGTCGAAGCGGCGCTTGCGCATCAGCAGCCGCGCGTGGCGACGGAAGTTGGGGAGAAAGCATGAAACTGGGCGATTTCGAAATCGGGCTCGACAAGCCGTTTTTCCTGATCGCGGGCACCTGTGTCGTCGAATCCGAACAGATGACGATCGACACGGCCGGCCGGCTGAAGGAAATCTGCGCGAAGCTGAACATTCCGTTCATCTACAAATCGTCGTACGACAAGGCCAACCGCAGCAGCGGCAAGTCGTTTCGCGGTCTGGGCATGGACGAAGGTTTGCGCATTCTGTCGGAAGTGAAGCGTCAGCTTGGTTTGCCGGTGCTGACCGACGTGCACGCCGAGCACGAGATCGAGCAGGTTGCGTCGGTAGTCGACGTCCTGCAAACGCCTGCTTTCCTGTGCCGTCAAACGGACTTCATTCACGCTTGCGCGCGTTCGGGCAAACCGGTCAACATCAAGAAAGGCCAGTTTCTCGCACCGCATGACATGAAGAACGTGATCGACAAGGCGCGTGATGCGGCGCGTGAAGCCGGTCTTTCGGAAGACCGCTTCATGGCGTGCGAACGCGGCGTGTCGTTCGGCTATAACAACCTCGTGTCGGACATGCGATCGCTTGCGATCATGCGCGAAACCAACGCGCCGGTCGTGTTCGACGCCACCCATTCGGTGCAGCTGCCGGGCGGGCAGGGCACGAGTTCGGGCGGTCAGCGCGAATTCGTGCCGGTGCTGGCGCGCGCCGCCGTGGCGACGGGCGTGGCGGGTCTCTTCATGGAAACCCATCCGAAGCCTTCGGAAGCCAAGTCGGACGGCCCGAACGCGGTGCCGTTGCATCGCATGGCCGACCTGCTCGAAACGCTGGTTACGCTCGATCAGGCCGTCAAGCGCGCGCCGTTCCTCGAAAGCGATTTCAACTGATTCAGGCGTTCGCGGGGTGTCACGATTGGCGCGCATAATCGGCCCGGTCGGTGCAGTCGGCACGCGGCGAATGCACGCAATGGTCGTCGAACGCAGTGGTGCGAAAGTTGTCTGCCGGGGAGACCGGCTGGTGCCAACTGCGGTGTCAAAGTAAAGAATTCAACGTCATTTCTTGAGGAAACCATGAGTGCTATCGTAGATATCATCGGTCGAGAGATTCTCGATTCGCGAGGCAACCCCACCGTCGAATGCGACGTGCTGCTCGAGTCGGGCACGATGGGCCGCGCTGCGGTGCCGTCGGGTGCATCGACAGGCTCGCGCGAAGCGATCGAACTGCGCGACGGCGAAACCGGCCGTTACGGCGGCAAGGGCGTGCTGAAGGCTGTCGAGCACATCAACACCGAAATCTCCGAAGCGATCATGGGCCTCGACGCTTCCGAGCAGGCCTTCCTCGACAAGACCCTGCTGGAACTCGACGGCACGGACAACAAGTCGCGCCTCGGCGCGAACGCGATGCTGGCTGTGTCGATGGCCGTCGCGAAGGCCGCTGCTGAAGAAGCCGGTCTGCCGCTGTACCGCTACTTCGGCGGCTCGGGCGCGATGCAACTGCCGGTGCCGATGATGAACATCGTCAACGGCGGCGCGCACGCGAACAACAGCCTGGACATCCAGGAATTCATGATCGTGCCGGTCAGCCAGCCGACTTTCCGCGAAGCACTGCGCTGCGGCGCCGAAGTGTTCCACGCGCTGAAGAAGATCCTGAGCGACCGCGGCATGAGCACGGCCGTGGGCGACGAAGGCGGTTTCGCGCCGAACTTCGGCAGCAACGACGAATGCCTGTCGACCATCCTGCAAGCTATCGAAAAAGCCGGCTACCGCGCCGGTGAAGACGTGCTGCTCGCGCTCGACTGCGCAGCCAGCGAGTTCTACCACGACGGCAAGTACCAGTTGGCTGGCGAAGGCCTGCAACTGTCGTCGACGGAATTTGCTGACTACCTCGCGAACCTGGCCGACAAGTTCCCGATCGTTTCGATCGAAGACGGCATGCACGAAAGCGATTGGGCCGGCTGGAAGACGCTGACCGACAAGCTCGGCAAGAAGGTTCAACTCGTGGGCGACGACCTGTTCGTCACCAACACGCGCATCCTGAAGGAAGGCATCGAGAAGGGCATCGCCAACTCGATCCTGATCAAGATCAACCAGATCGGTACGCTGACGGAAACCTTCGCGGCTATCGAAATGGCGAAGCGCGCCGGCTATACGGCTGTGATCTCGCACCGCTCGGGCGAAACCGAAGATTCGACGATTGCGGATATCGCAGTCGGCCTGAACGCCGGTCAGATCAAGACGGGTTCGCTGTCGCGTTCGGACCGCATCTCGAAGTACAACCAGTTGCTGCGCATCGAGGAAGACCTCGGTGATATCGCCAGCTACCCGGGCAAGTCGGCGTTTTACAATCTGCGCTAAATGGATTGTTCGCTAGCGCTGACCGATGAACCGGTTACCTTTCGTTTCTGATTGACCCCGCCGCCCTGCGTATAGCGCAGGGCGGCGTGTATTTATTGTGCTTACTTCATGCGGCTTGTCACTGCTGTCCTGATCGTTCTGCTGGCGCTCATCCAGTATCCGCTCTGGTGGGGGCATGGTGGCTGGTTGCGCGTGCACGAGTTGCAGCAGCAACTGGCGCAGCAACTGCAGAAGAACGCCGACTCGAAGCTGCGTAACGAGCGTATCGAAGGCGAAGTCCAGGATTTGCAGAACGGCACCGCGGCGGTGGAAGAGCGGGCGCGTTATGAAATGGGCATGGTGAAGGACAGCGAAGTGTTCGTGCAGTTCGTTGCGCCGAACGCACCTTTGCCGGCCGCGAACACGCCCTCGGTTACCACGTCTACGCGTGGTGTGGTGTCGGCGGCGCCGCTGCATATGGTGCCGAATCCGGAGTCGCGTGCGAAGCCGGATCGCAAGCATGGCGGCAAGGCGGTGGCAGAGAAGAAGCCGGCGCACTGAGTTTATTCGGGCTGGTTGGGTCGCAGGCCGACGCGGAGCTGAACGCAGGAACGAACGAAAAAGCGAACGAAAAAGCGAACGAAAACGCGAGCGCAAAAGCGCGTAGAAAGACAAAAAAAGCCGCCCATGGGGCGGCTTTTTTATCGGCGCTGCAATAAGAACGGCATCCCTCTCAATTGCCGTATCGCTGAGCCTCGCCTTGGGACGTGCCCGTTTCGGCTTACCAGCCCCAATACGGTGAGTAGCCTACGCCGACACCCGTACCCCAGCCGTGCCCCCAACCTCCGCCGTAATAACTGCCGTAGACGCTGACAGGCGGCGAGTAATAACGCGAGTACGCTTGAGCCGCGTTCTCGGCGGCAATGGCCTGATTCTGATCGGAGAGCACCTGACGGTCGATCGCATCATAGCGCTCGCGTTCTTCCGGCGTGAGCGGCCGGGCGGTGCTGGCCATGCCTGACTGGTCGGCCGGAAGGCGGCTATAAATCGGTGATGGCCCCGGTGGGTCCATCACACAGCCCGTAAGCGCAGCACTGCCGGCGACGACTGCCAGCACGGTCAACGAGCGCATGCAATGCCTGAGCGAAGTAGGAATGTTCATTTTTGATCTCCATCGGTCGGATGCCTAAGCAAAACATGCGCAACGCGCACCGCCCGTGATCCCACTCAACGATCGACGATAACGCGCCGCCCAAGCCCCAAAAAACAGCAGGCGACGCGTCATTTTACTGCCGTAAAGCCCGTGTAACGCGCCGCCGCCTGGCCGCTTCAGTGCCGCTGGTCGGCCGCCGGTGTCACGCCTTGTGAGAGCGCATTCGCGACGAAAAGTTGCGCCACATCGACCGGATCGAATTCGTACCGTTGATTACAGAATTCGCAATGAATCTCGACGTGACCGCGCTCTTCGATCACGCCGTCCACTTCTTCGCGGCCCAGCATCTTCAGCATGGCGCCGACTTTTTCGCGCGAACAGCTGCATTCGAAGCGTGTTGTGGCCGGTTCGAAATGCTGCACGTTCTCCTGCCAGAACAGACGCCGGAAAATCGTTGCCGGTTCTTCTTTCAGCAGTTCGTCTTGCGACATGGTGCCGCCGAGTGTGCAGACGCGCTCCCACGTGTCCGCATCCAGATCGCCCGGATGCGGGACGATGCCGCCGTCGCCCGGCAGCTTTTGCAGCAGCATGCCAACTGCGCGCTCGGTGTTCGCCGCGAGCCACAGGCGCGTGTCGAGCTGCTCCGAGTGATGCATGTAGTGCTCGAGCACTTCGGACATCGACTTGAGCGGGCCGTCCACACCCGAGAGCGGCACGATACTTTGATACGGCTGCTGGCCAGGCTGCTTGTCGCGCGGGTCGAGCGTGATCACGCAACGGCCATGGCCGCTTGCGTTGACCAGGTCGATCATGGAAGTGGTGTCGTCGATCGTATTGCCCGCTTCGCCGGAGAGCTTGGCGGTGGCGCGCATCGACAGGTCGGAGCTGCACTGCACGACCAGCATCTTGGCCGGGCCGTCGCCGAAGATCTGCATGACGAGCGTGCCGTCGAACTTGAGGTTCGCCGAAAGCAGCGCGCACGCGGCCATCATCTCGCCCAGAATCGTCCGAACGGGCGCCGGATAGTCCCGGCGCGTCAGCACTTCCTGCCACGTATTGCGCAGCGAAACGATCTCGCCGCGCACCGGCGCCGCGCTGAACATGAATTTTTGCAACTGGTCGCTCACAACTTTTCCTCGGTCGAATGACGCAGCCTGATGCTGCGCCGTGCGCGCCGCGCGCCCGGCTGACTAGCCGATGCGCACGAGCTGCGCCTTGAAATATTCGCGGCGTTCGGCATAGCTTGCCGTGCCGCGCTGCATATTGGCGATATCCGTCTCGGTCAGTTCGCGCACCACTTTGGCGGGCGCGCCGAGAATCAGCGAATTGTCGGGAAACACTTTGCCTTCAGTGACGATGGCGCCCGCTCCGACCAGACAGTTGCGGCCGATTACCGCTCCATTCAAGACCACCGCCTGAATTCCGATCAACGAACCTTCCTTGATCGTGCAGCCGTGCAGCATGACCTGATGGCCGATCGTCACATTCGGCTCGATCGTGAGCGGGAAGCCCGGATCGGTGTGCAGCACCGCGTTTTCCTGGACATTGCTGCCGGCGCCAAGGGTGATCGGCTCGTTGTCGCCGCGAAGCGTCGCGCCGAACCAGACGCTCGAATTTTCCTCGAGTGTCACGTTGCCGATAATGTTCGCCGAATCCGCAACGAACACGCTTTCATGGATGGTCGGGGCTGCTTCGCCAAGCTTGTAAATGGTCACGCTGTCTCCTCTTGATCGGTCGCTACACGCGGTTCGAGCGGGCCAGGGCTGCGAAACCGGTTACGAAATGGGGCAGTTAAATGGGGCAGCTAAGGCCAAACGCCAAAGAAGTGCCCGGAAACGCCCTGATGAACCGGGTTGTCGTGCCGGCCCCGCGCCCTAGGCGCGCGAGATGGTCGAATCGAGTATTGTAAACGGTTGTGTGCTTATGCCGCTCGGCGGTGCTGTGAGCCGTCCGGCGCCCAGCTTCGGCAAGCCTTGCGCCTTCCGTCCTGCCTGTTGCCGTTCTCTTTGCCAACCTGGCCGCCATGATTTCCGCTGCTCCGTCTGTTCCGCCTATTCTGCCTATTCCAGCCGATGTCGACGAATCCTGAGCCTTGCCCAAATCGCGCGAACTGCGCGCGCACCGCGGCGCTGGCCGCATTGCGCGAAATCGATCCGGCAACCAAGGCAGCTGCGGCCCGCGCGTTATACGCAGCGGTGCTCGACGGCAGCCTCGCTTGCCTCGCGGACCTCGAACTCTCCGAGCCGCCCGGCCTGCCGGGCCGTCCCGCCCGTCCCGAACTGGTCGATCCGCGCAAACTGAAGCGCCGCAGCATGCAATCGCCCGAAGGGCGAGCCGTCTTGCTGCACGCGCTGGCGCATATCGAATTCAACGCCATCAACCTCGCGCTCGACGCCGTCTGGCGCTTTGCCGGCATGCCCGCCGCGTTCTACACCGACTGGCTCAAAGTCGCTGCCGAAGAGGCCCATCACTTCTCATTGCTGGTCGCGCGGCTCGCGGAATTCGGCCATGCCTATGGCGATTTTCCCGCGCACGACGGTCTCTGGGACATGTGCGAGCGTACCCGTGCTGACGTCCTGGCGCGCATGGCGCTGGTGCCGCGCACCCTCGAAGCGCGCGGCCTCGACGCCTCGCCGCCGATCCGCGCCCGCCTGCAGCAGGCGGGGGATCCGGCGTCCGCAGCGATTCTCGACGTAATCCTGCGCGACGAAATCGGCCATGTGCTGATCGGCAACCGCTGGTTCCGTCATCTGTGCGATGCGGGCGGCCTCGATCCGCACGCCACCTACACGCGCCTCGCCGACCAGTATCACGCACCGAAATTGCGCGGTCCGTTCAATTTCGAGGCGCGTCGCGACGCCGGTTTCGACGAGGCCGAACTGGCCGCGCTGGTCGCCCTTGCTGGCCTCGACGCTGAGCAGCCGGTTCCGCCGGCCACCCAGGTCACTTAGGCCATTCAGGCCGCGGGTAACTGAAGCCTTTTTCCATAGCGGGACGCCACGCATCGTCCAGCTATCTCGTTATAATCGAACGACCATTCTTTTTTTGGGCGCGCCGTTCATGAATACATCCAGGTCTGAATTCGTCGCCGTGCGCGGCATCCGTCTGCACGTGCGGCGTTGGGGCAATCCGGATGCGCCGATGCTCTTCATGCTCCACGGCTGGATGGACGTGGCGGCATCGTTCCAGTTCGTCGTCGACGCATTGGGCGGCGACTGGCAGGTGATTGCGCCCGATATGCGCGGCTTCGGCCTGTCGGACTGGCCGGTCGCCGAGCGCGGCGGCGGCAACTACTGGATCCAGGATTACCTCGGCGACCTGGACGCGTTGCTCGACCACTATGCGCCGACCGGCGAAGTCAATCTTGTGGGCCACAGCATGGGCGCGAACATCGTTTGCCTGTATGCGGGCGTGCGGCCGGAGCGGGTGCGGCGCGTGGTCGATCTGGAAGGTTTCGGTCTCGCGCCGTCGCACTCGGCGCAAGCGCCCAAGCGCCTGCGCAACTGGCTCGATGAATTGCGCGATCCGCCCCAGTTGAAGCGTTACGCGTCGCTGGACGATGTCGCCGGCCGTCTGATCAAGACCAACCCGCGCCTCGCTCCCCAGCGCGCGGAGTTCCTTGCGCAGCACTGGTCCAAACCGGACGGAGAAGGGCGCTTCATGCTGCTCGCCGATCCGGCGCACAAACTGCGCGGGCCGACGTTGTATCGCCTCGACGAAGTAATGGCCGTCTGGCGCAAGGTTACCGCGAAGGTGCTGCACGTCGAGGCCGCCAACTCACCGACGCTGGCACAGATTGCTGGCGAGATTCCGCTCGACGAGTTCAAGGAGCGCTTCCAGGCTTTTCCGAACTGGCGCGAGAAGATCATCGACGAAGCGGGACATATGGTGCATCACGATCAGCCCGAGCAGGTCGCCGCGCTGATCGAGGGCTTCTGCGCCTGAACCTTGCAAAAGGGTTTCGGCACGCAGACCACCATCGCGAGATAGCGCTGCGGCCATTTACTGCGTTGCAGTAAAATGAGTGCAGAACCTTCTCAAGACAAAGATGAACGCCGACCTACATTGTCACTCCACCGTTTCCGACGGCCAATTCGCGCCGGCCGATGTCGCGCGCCGTGCGCACGCGGGCGGCGTGACACTGTGGGCGCTGACCGACCACGACGAACTGGGTGGCCAGCACGAAGCGCGCAGCACGGCTGAAGCGCTCGGCATGGGTTACCTGAGCGGCGTGGAGATTTCGGTTACGTGGGCGTCGCGCACCGTGCACATCGTCGGGCTCGGCGTCGACCCGACCAGCTCGATCCTGATCGACGGCCTCGCGCGAACCCGCAACGGCCGCGCCGCGCGCGCCGAAGCGATTGGCGAGCAGTTGGCCACGCTCGGCATCCCCGACGCCTATCAAGGCGCGCTCAAATACGTTTCGAACCCGGACATGATTTCGCGCACGCACTTCGCGCGCTTCATGGTTGAAAACGGCTACGCCAGCTCGACGCAGGACGTGTTCACCCGTTATCTCGGCGACGGCAAGCCCGGCTACGTGTCGCATCGCTGGGCGAAACTGGCGGACGCGGTTGGCTGGATTCAGGCGGCCGGCGGCGAGGCGATCATCGCGCACCCGGGGCGCTATGCGTACTCGCCGGTCGAATTCGACGCGTTCTTCGCCGAATTCATCGACCTCGGCGGTAAAGCTATCGAAGTGGTGACGGGCAGCCACACGCCGGATCAGTACCGCGAATACGCGGACGTCGCGCGCCGCTTCGGCTTCGAAGCTTCGCGCGGCTCTGACTTCCATGCACCCGGCGAAGGCCGTGTCGATCTCGGCACGCTGCCGCCGCTGCCTTCCGATCTCAAGCCCGTCTGGGAACGCTGGCTGTGATCGCGCGCCGTGCCTCGGCGGCACGATATGCGCGACTGTCTCCGTCCGAGGGGCGTGCTTTCGCCCGATCTTCCGCCTGGCTTTCCATCCGAATTCCGTCCGCTGTTTTGTCCGCTGTCACTCGTAGCCATCGTTAGTCAAAATGTCCCAATACTTTCGGCTTCATCCGGATAACCCGCAGCCGCGCCTCGTCAAACAGGCCGTGCAGATCATCAACGACGGCGGCGTCGTCGCGTTGCCGACGGATTCGAGCTACGCGCTCGCCTGTCACCTCGACGACAAGGACGCGGTCGAGCGCCTGCGGCGCATTCGCGGGCTCGACGAGAAGGCCTTGTTGTCGTTGCTGGTGCGCGACCTCTCGGAGCTATCGAACTTCGCAATGGTCGACAACCGGCAGTACCGCCTGATCAAGTCGGTCACGCCGGGCCCTTACGTCTTTGTATTGCAGGCCACCAAAGAGGTGCCGCGCCGCCTGTCGCACCCGTCGCGCAAGACGATCGGCCTGCGGGTGCCGGAGCATGCGATTACGCTGGCCATTCTCGAAGAACTCGGCCAGCCGCTGCTCGGCTCCACACTGATCATGCCGGGTGAAACCCAGCCGTTGAACGACCCGGAAGAAATCCGCGAACGGCTCGAGAAACAGCTGGACCTGGTGATCGACGGCGGCCCGTGTGTGTGCGAACCGTCTACCGTGATCGATCTGACCGGCGCCGAACCGGTGCTGGTGCGGCCAGGGCGCGGTTCTCTCGCGCCCTTCGGGCTCGAAGAGACGGCATGAGTGAAAGCGGACAGACGCACGCAATCGCGTTGTTACAATAGCGAGTTATGGATTCTTCCCTGATACAAACCATTGCGGTTTACGCGTTGCCGGTGATTTTCGCGATCACGCTGCATGAAGCCGCGCATGGCTACGTCGCGCGCTGGCTCGGCGACAACACCGCGTACGTGCTCGGCCGCGTCTCCGTCAATCCGATGCGGCACATCGATCCGCTCGGCACGATCGCGATTCCCTTGCTGTTGTACTTCGCGACCAGCGGTGCGTTCATGTTCGGCTACGCGAAACCCGTGCCGGTCGCCTTCGGCAATCTGCGCAATCCGCGTTGGGGCAGCCTGTGGGTCGCGGCCGCCGGGCCGGCCTGCAATTTCGTGCAGGCGCTGGTGTGGGGCCTGATCGGCGTCGCACTTGCCGTGGGTGGGATTGACGAGCCTTTCTTCACGCGCATGGCGGCAGCGGGCGTCGGCGTGAATCTCGTGCTCGGCGTGCTCAACCTGTTTCCGCTGCCCCCGCTCGACGGCGGCCGCGTGCTGATGGCGCTGTTGCCGCCGCGGCAATCGATCGCGTTGTCGCGCCTCGAACCATACGGCTTTTTCATCGTGATGGCGCTCGTCATGACGGGCACGCTCACGCGCTATTGGCTGAGCCCGCTCGTGACGCTCGGCTACGGTGCGATTACCGCAATTCTGACTCCACTTGTTTCGCTTTTCTAAATAACCATGTTCCCAGACCGTATCTTCTCCGGCATGCGGCCCACCGGGTCGCTGCACCTCGGCCACTATCACGGCGTGCTGAAAAACTGGGTGCGGCTGCAGTCCGAGTACCCGTGTTTCTTCTGTGTGGTCGACTGGCACGCGCTCACGACGCACTACGAAACGCCCGAAGTGATCGAAAAGAACGTGTGGGACGTGCTGATCGACTGGCTCGCGTCAGGCATCGATCCGGCGCAGGCTACGCTGTTCATCCAGAGCAAGGTGCCCGAACATGCGGAACTGGCGTTGCTGCTCGGCATGAGCACGCCGCTCGGCTGGCTGGAACGTGTGCCGACCTACAAGGAGCAGCAGGAAAAGCTGAAGGACAAGGACCTGTCCACCTACGGCTTCCTCGGTTATCCGGTGCTGATGGCGGCGGACATTCTGCTGTATCGCGGCTCGCTCGTGCCGGTTGGCGAAGATCAGGTGCCGCACGTCGAAATGACGCGTGAAATCGCGCGCCGCTTCAACTATCTGTACGGCCGCGAACCGGGTTTCGAAGAGAAAGCGAATGACGCGGCCAAGAAGCTGGGCGGTAAGCGCGCCAAGCTTTATCACGAGCTGCGCAACGCCTATCAGCAGGAAGGCGACGACGAAGCGCTCGAGCAGGCGCGGGCGATGTTGCAGGAATCGCAGAGCCTGTCGATGAGCGATCGCGAGCGTCTGTTCGGTTACCTCGAAGGCTCGCGCAAGATCATCCTGGTCGAACCGCAGGCCATGCTGACCGAAGCGTCGCGCATGCCGGGTCTCGACGGCCAGAAGATGTCGAAGTCCTACGGCAATACGATCGGCCTGCGCGAAGACGCGGAAACGATCACGAAGAAGGTCCGCACCATGCCGACCGATCCGGCCCGCGTGCGCCGCACCGATCCGGGTGATCCGGACAAGTGCCCGGTGTGGCAACTGCATCAGGTCTATACGGACGAAGCCACCCACGAATGGGTGCAGAAGGGCTGCCGAAGCGCGGGTATCGGTTGCCTCGAATGCAAGCAGCCGGTGATCGAAGGCATTCTGCGCGAGCAGCAGCCGATGCTCGAGCGCGCGCAGAAGTACATGGACGATCCGTCGCTGTTGCGCGCGATCGTCGCCGACGGCTGCGACAAGGCCCGCAAGTTCGCCACGGAAACGATGCGCGACGTGCGCGAGGCGATGGGCCTGTCGTACAACTGAGCGCGGCGCTGAAGCGATGAGCACTTCGGTTGCCACGTCGGACGGTCCCTCGCACGGAAACGGCGAACCGTCGCGCTGGGTGCGCCACTGGGCGCATCTGGTCGCGCCGGGCGGCGCGGTGCTCGACGTGGCGTCGGGGGCCGGGCGGCATGCGCGCTTCTTTGCATCGCTGGGCCATCCGGTGACCGCGCTCGACCGCGATGCGGCTGCGCTGGGCCTGATGCGTGACGATCCGCGCATTGCCACGCTCGCGGCCGATATCGAAGGCGCTGCATGGCCCTTGCCCGCAGACGCGAAATTCGCCGCGATCGTGGTCACGAACTACCTGCACCGGCCGCTGTTTCCGCAGCTTTTGCGTGCGCTCGCGCCCGGCGGCGTACTGGTTTACGAGACCTTCGCGCAAGGCAACGAAAGGGTCGGCAAACCGTCTAACCCGGCGTTTTTGCTTGCACCTGGCGAGCTGCTCGAGGTGGTGCGAGGCCATCTCCGCGTGGTCGCATTTCAAGACGGATTTCTCGCGCAGCCGCGCCCGGCTTACGTCCAGCGGATATGCGCAATTATGGAGGCGGATCGCTCAGCCGAGCGTGCAGATGCGGCACCCCCGCGTTGTTACGAGCTGGCTGGCTAATCCGCTACAATCGCGGTTTACCTGATCAAATTCATGGCGTTTCATGACTAACGGCAATCAAAGCAGCACTGGCGGCGTTCAGATTCGCGGCAGCATCCCTGCCATCATTACTCCGATGCTCGAAGACGGCGGCCTCGATCTGCCGGCGTTTCGCAAACTGATCGACTGGCATATCGCAGAGGGCACGAACGCGCTGGTTGTGGTCGGCACGAGCGGCGAGTCGGCCACGCTGTCGGTGGAAGAACACGTGCTGATGGTCAAAACCGCAGTCGAGCACACAGCGGGCCGGATTCCGGTGATCGCGGGCTCGGGCGGCAATTCCACCACTGAAGCCATCGAGCTCACGCAGCAGGCGAAAGACGTCGGCGCGGACGCCACGCTGCAGGTCGTGCCGTACTACAACAAGCCGACCCAGGAAGGCATCTATCGCCACTTCGCGAAGATCGCCGAAACCGTCGATCTGCCGGTGATCCTGTACAACGTGCCGGGCCGTACGGTCGCGGACATGAGCAACGAAACGATTCTGCGTTGCGCGCAGGTGCCGGGCATCATCGGTGTGAAGGAAGCGACCGGCAATATCGATCGCGCCGCGCACCTGATCAAGTCGGCGCCCGCCCATTTCGGCATCTACAGCGGTGACGATCCCACGGCGATCGCGCTGATGCTGCTTGGCGGCCACGGCAATATTTCGGTCACCGCGAACGTCGCGCCGCGCGCCATGAGCGAGCTGTGCAAAGCTGCGCTTGCGGCGGACGCGAAGACCGCCCGCGAGATTCATCTGAAACTCCTGTCGCTGCATAAGAACCTGTTCATCGAGTCGAATCCGATTCCGGCGAAATGGGCGTTGCAGCAATTGGGTCGTGTGCAGGGCGGAATCCGCCTGCCGCTCACGCCGCTCGACGCGCAATACCACGAAGTGGTGCGCTGCGCGCTGCGCGAAGCGGGTCTGCTGGGCTAAGCGGGCTCAAACCCGCACCCCAGCGCTCAAGAAAGCCTGCCACCGGCATTCCCTTAACCGACGTCGATCCAGCCCACGTTCCCGGCACACAGAACCAGGCACCGCGTTCCAGCATCACGAAGGACCTCATGAAACGTTCCGCACTTTCCCTCCACGCAACCCGCATGGCGGCGCTGGCGCTTGCCCTGGTAACGCTCGCCGGCTGTGACACGCTGAACGACTGGTTCGCCTCCGACCGCGTCAACTACAAGGGCGCGGGCAGCGCACCGCCGCTCGCCGTTCCGGGCGACCTGAGCACCGCGCCGACCGACGGGCGCTATGTCGCGCCGCCGGCCAACCTGGCGCTGGGCGGCGCGCAGCAACGCGCGGTCACGGCAGCGGGTAATTCCACCGAAGGCCAGCCGAGTGCGCAAGACCCGCTGGGCATGCACATTGAGCGTGACGGCGATCGTCGCTGGCTGGTAGTCGACGGCCGCACGCCTGAACAACTGTGGCCGCAGCTGCAGGAGTTCTGGCAGGAAAACGGCTTCGCGCTGAAAACCGATGCCCCGGCTACGGGCATCATGACTACCGACTGGGCCGAAAACCGCGCCAATATTCCGGACGACTGGTTCCGTCGAACGGTCGGCAAGGTGATCGACTTCGCTTATTCGTCGGGCACCCGCGACAGCTTCCGCACGCTCGTGTCGCGCGGGCCGGCTGAGACGACGGACATCTCGATCACGCATAGCGCGATGGAAGAAATGCTGACGGGTCAGGACAAGACGTCGTCGCGCTGGGAAGAGCGTCCGCGCGATCCGGCACTGGAAGCGCTGTTCCTGACCAAGCTGATGCAGAAGTTTGGCCTGACTGAGGCGCAATCGAAGCAACTCCTGACCGATGCCCGTTCGGCCACCGCGCCGGCCACGATCGACCAGAGCGCGGGCGCATCGACGCTCGATCTGCAGGAATCGTTCGACCGCGCATGGCTGCGCGTGGGTCTCGCGCTCGACCGCACCAACTTCACCGTCGACAACCGCGATCGCGCGAAAGGCATTTACTACGTGCGTTACGCGGATTCGATGCAGGAACTGAAGAAGGAAGGGCTCTTCGGCAAGCTGTTCTACAGCGGCAATTCGTCGAAGAAGCCGGGTCAGGAATTCCTCGTCAATGTGCGTTCGAAGGGCGACACCGTGACGCAGGTGGCGGTGCTGGACGCGAACGGGCAAGTGGATAACTCGTCCGACGCGCAGCGCATCGTGACGTTGCTGCACGCGCAACTGAACTAAGCAGGCTGTGCGCTTCGCCAGTCTCGGCAGCGGCAGTGAAGGCAATGCCTTGCTGGTGGAAGCGCAATGCGGCGCGACCACCACGCGCGTTCTGCTCGATTGCGGCTTTTCGGCCAAGGAAGTCGAGCGGCGTCTGACGCGGCTCGGCGCGGGCGTCGAAGGTCTCGACGCCATTCTGATTACACATGAACACAGCGACCACATTGGCAGCGCGCTGACGCTGGCGCGCAAATGGTCGATTCCGTTGTACATGAGCTGGGGCACCGCCCGCGCGGTGGGCGCCGACGAAGCCGACGTCGACCTGCAGGTGCTGTGGGGCGACGAAGCGGTGGCGATCGGCGACCTCAGCATCCTCCCTTACACCGTTCCTCACGACGCCCGCGAGCCGCTGCAGTACGTGCTCTCCAACGGCGCGAGCCGGCTTGGCGTGCTGACCGACGTCGGCACTTCCACGCCGCACATCAGCGCGGTGCTGAGCGGATGCGACGCGCTGGTGCTCGAATGCAATCACGATGTGCGGATGCTGGCGGGTAGCCGGTATCCCCAATCGCTGAAGGCGCGTATCGGCGGCAATCACGGGCATTTGAACAACGAAGCCGCGGCTGAAATCCTGGCCTCGCTCGACCGCTCGCGCTTGCGCCACCTGGTAGCTGCCCATCTGAGCCAGCAGAACAACACGCCGGAACTGGCGCAGGCCGCCATGGCAGGTGTGCTGGGCGCCGCGCCGACCGAAGTGGTCGTTGCTTCTCAGGATGAAGGTTTCGCCTGGCTGAGCTTGTGATCCGTCTCTGATTGCCTGGCGTCTGACATCGCCATGCTTGGCGCTTTGCCGCCGACATGCCGGCAGTGCAATGAAAAAAGCCCATGACGATTGCTCGTCATGGGCTTTTTTTCAAGGCCGGCGTTTCAGGCGCCGGGCCTTGCGTCAGTCTTAGTTGCGGTTGCCGCCGAAGATGCCGAGCAGCGCGAGCAGGTTGACGAACACGTTGTACAGATCCAGATAGATCGCGAGGGTAGCGGCGATGTAGTTCGTTTCACCGCCGTTCACGACGCGCTGGACGTCGAACAGCATGTAGGCCGAGAAGATCACGATGGCCAGCACCGACACCGTCAGCATCAACGCCGGCAGGTGCAGGAACACGTTCGCGACCGAAGCCAGCAGCAGCACGATGACGCCCATGAACAGCCACTTGCCGAGACCCGAGAAGTCACGCTTGCTGACCGTGGCGATCGTTGCCATGGAGGCGAAGATCACACCAGTGCCACCAAAGGCGAGCATGATCAGCGACGGGCCGTTCGAAAAACCGAGCACGAAGCTCAGGATGCGCGACAGCATCAGGCCCATGAAGAACGTGAAGCCGAGCAGCACGAACACGCCGATGGCGCTGTCTTTGGTTTTCTGGATGGCGAACATGAAACCGAAGGCGATCGCGAAGAACGCCAGCATGCTCATGCCGGGGCTGGTGGCGGCGAACAGCGAAAAGCCGGTTGCCACGCCCACCCATGCGCCGAGCACGGTCGGAATCATGGACAGCGCTAGCAGCCAGTAGGTGTTCCGTAGTACGCGGTTGCGTGTTTCGACCGTGCTGACTGCGCCATTGCGGCCAAAGCTATACGGATGATCGTTCATGGTCTCTCCTTACCTCAGAAGCGTGTTGCGTAATGGTTGTGCCGCGGGTTGCGCAGCGGGTGGTGCGTCAGGTAGTGCGGCGCCGGCCGGAATGCTTGCCGCCAGTCGCAGGGTGTTCATCCCTAAGATTGGCGCGGTGGCAGGGAGTTTCAATACCCGGAAAATGTCCACACGAACTACGCTACCAGTATTCAGAAACTCCTGCTTGGAGTCTTTCAATGCTGTAAGGGTTCAATCGCAATCATACACGGGAACATGCTACAATAGCGGATTCATTTGAATCTGTAACCTCTTAATTTTTTGGAGTTTTTATGGCGATCGAACGCACCCTGTCGATTATCAAGCCGGACGCAGTGGCCAAGAACGTGATCGGTCAGATCTACAGCCGTTTCGAAAACGCTGGCCTGAAGATCGTGGCTTCGCGCATGGTTCACCTGTCGCGCGCTGACGCAGAGAAGTTCTACGCTGTGCACGCCGCACGCCCGTTCTTCAAGGACCTGGTCGATTTCATGATCTCGGGCCCGGTGGTCGTGCAAGCGCTGGAAGGCGAAAACGCGATCCTGAAGCACCGCGACCTGATGGGCGCAACGGACCCGAAGAAGGCAGAAAAGGGCACGATCCGCGCTGACTTCGCTGACAGCATCGACGCTAACGCAGTGCACGGTTCGGACGCCGCTGAAACGGCTGCAGTTGAAATCGCGTTCTTCTTCCCGGAAGTGAACGTCTACTCGCGTTAAGCGGGTTTGGGCAGGTTTGAGCGCGTCTGAACGCGCTTGACCTGCAAGGCGCTATCCGCGCGATTCGTGCGCTGCCGTTGGATTTGTCGCACGAATCCGCACGAACAGCCCGGCAAAGTAGTAAGGTAAAGCAGCAGGAATGGGCGCGAACGGCATTGCGTTCATGCAGCTTGTTGCATGAACGTAGTCTCGCACTGAAATGGCAGGATTCGATATGACGAGCAGTCCCACCGTCAACCTTCTCGACCTCGACGCCCAAGGGCTTGTCGCTTACTGCGACAGCCTGGGCGAGAAGCCGTTTCGCGCCAAGCAATTGCAGCGCTGGATCCACCAGTACAACGCCGCCGACTTCGACGGCATGACCGATCTGGCGAAGTCCTTGCGCGAAAAGCTCAAAGGGCGCGCAACGATCACGATGCCCGGCATCGTCAGCGACAATATTTCGACCGACGGCACACGCAAGTGGCTGATCGACGTCGGCAACAGCAACGCGGTTGAAACCGTCTACATTCCCGAAGAAACGCGCGGCACGCTGTGCGTGTCGTCGCAGGCCGGGTGCGCGGTCAACTGCCGTTTCTGTTCGACCGGCAAACAGGGTTTCTCCCGCAATCTCACTACCGGCGAAATCATCGGCCAGCTGCGCATGGCCGAGTTCGCGCTGCGCGCGACGCGCGGCACGGATGGCGGGCGCGCCACGGGCGGTGACGGTAAAGGCGAGCGCGTCGTCACGAACGTGGTGATGATGGGTATGGGCGAGCCGCTGCTCAATTACGACGCGGTGGTGCCCGCCATGCGCCTGATGCTGGACGATAACGCATACGGCCTGTCGCGCCGTCGTGTCACGCTGTCCACCTCGGGCGTCGTGCCCATGATGGACCGGCTTGGCGCCGATCTGCCGGTGGCGCTCGCGGTATCGCTGCATGCGCCGAGCGACCCGCTGCGCGACATGCTGGTGCCGCTGAACAAGAAGTATCCGCTGCGCGAATTGATGGCGGCTTGCCAGCGCTATCTGAAAGTCGCGCCGCGCGATTTCATTACGTTCGAATATTGCATGCTCGACGGCGTGAACGACAGCGAAGCGCAAGCGCGCGAATTGCTGGCGGTTACGAGTGACGTGCCGTGCAAGTTCAACCTGATTCCGTTCAATCCGTTCCCTGAATCGGGCCTCATCCGCTCGAAGCCGGAACAGATCAAGCGGTTTGCACAAGTGTTGATGGACGCGGGCGTCGTCACAACAGTGCGTAAGACACGCGGCGATGATATCGACGCTGCCTGCGGTCAGTTGGCCGGTGCGGTGAAAGACCGCACGCGCCTCGCTGAGCGCACCGGGAAGGCAGCGAAGATTATCGAGGTGCGCGCCGTGTAATCGCGCGAGATAGTGGGGCGCGAGCGGTCGGAGGAAAGCGATCTGGGCGCACGGAAACCCTCCACTCGATCCGCGATTGAAAAGAAAGTTTGCAGAAGCGATCGGAAGCGGCACACAAGGCCGCGCATTTTGTTATAAACGGTCTGCGATTCGGGCGCGAGGCTTTGGCCCGTCCGGGTTGCACAAGTGAAAAAGAATCGACGCGAAAGGATTTGGGATGAGTGAGCCGCAGCACCCGCAGCCGCAGCCGCAGGACACAGACACAAACGAAGGCCATCCGGCGTCAGTCGCCCGGGCGGTGGTGCAGCCTGTTGTGCAGCCGGGCCCGGCGAGTTTTGATTCCCTGGCGGCCGTTGGCGCGCGCTTGACCCAATTGCGTGAATTGAAGGGCTGGACGATCGAAGACGTGTCGGCGCGCCTCAAGGTTTCCGTCACCAAGCTGCGTGCGCTCGAATCGGGCGACATCAGCCATTTGCCGGACACGACTTTCGCGCTCGGCGTGGTGCGCAGCTACGCGAAGATGCTCGGCGCCGATCCCACGCCGTTCACGCAGGCTTTGCGCCGCGAGAAGGGTGTGCCCGCGCCGGATCTGTCGATGCCGGCGTCGTCGGGCAAGGATTTGCCGCGCGGCCGCGTATCGCTGTCGCTCGGCGGCAGTGGGCAAAAGAGCCGCTCGTGGCTGTGGGGCGTCGCAGCGGTGATCGTCGCAGTGATCGCGCTCGGCATGTGGCATACCAATGGCGGTGATTCGTCGGCGTGGCTCGCACGATTGAAGGCGAGCGCTAACGGCGCCGCGGGTGGTGCGACCGGTGCATCGGGCGCGGTGGCGCAGGGTCAGCCGGCAGGTTCCGAGGCAACCGCGGAAGACGCGGCTTCTGCTCCGGAAACGCAGGCCGCGGCGGATAACGCAGCGTCGGCTACGCCGATGCCCGCGCCGCTGGCGACCGGTGAGGCGCCGTCTTCCGCTCCGGCGGTCACGGCAGCAGCAGTCGCGCCGAAGGCCGGTTCGCAGGTCCAGGCGGCGGCACAGGGCGCGAGCGCGCCGGTTGTCGCCGCGATAGGCGCATCGGCTGCAGCGGACACGGCGGCGCCTGCCGCGGGTGAGGCGATCATCGCGTTGCGCGTGACGCAAGACAGCTGGTTCAGCGTGCGTGGCAAGGACGGCAAGGAAGTGTTCTCCGGCCTTGTGCACGCAGGCGATACGAAGGAAGTGACGGGCGCGGCCCCTTTCAAGGTCACGGTCGGCAACAAGGCGGGTCTCGAGTCGCTTACGCTCGATGGTCAGCCAGTCGATCCGTCGAAGTATTCGGCAGCCAAGGGTAACGTTGCGCGCTTCGCGTTGCCTTGATAGATACGGTATGCGTCGCGGCCAACCGGTTCGCGGCGCTTTTTCAATTCAGGCGCTACGTCTTTTGTGTGGCGCATGCGGCGTAAATGGGTTTTTCGATGCAATCCGAAGATCAATCCCAATCCAGTAGCAAGATCGTTTCTAACGAGCCGGTGTTCGGCGGCCACGCAGCGCGGCGCAAGTCGCATGCGGTCGATGTCCGTTGGGGCGGCCAGCTCGTCACCATCGGCGGCGATGCGCCCGTGCGCGTCCAGTCGATGACCAACACCGACACCGCGGACGCGATCGGCACCGCGATCCAGATCAAGGAACTGGCGCAAGCCGGTTCGGAGCTGGTGCGTATCACGGTCAACACGCCGGAGGCGGCGGCGGCCGTGCCGGCGGTTCGCGAGCAGCTCGACCGCATGGGCGTGTCGGTGCCGCTGGTCGGCGATTTTCATTACAACGGCCATTTGCTGCTGCGCGATTACCCCGCGTGCGCGGAGTCGTTGTCGAAGTACCGGATCAACCCGGGCAATGTCGGCCACGGCGCGAAGCGCGACACGCAGTTCGCGCAGATGATCGAAGCGGCGGTGAAGTACGACAAGCCGGTGCGAATCGGTGTCAACTGGGGCAGCCTCGACCAGGACCTGCTCGCGAAGATGATGGACGAAAACGCCGCGCGTTCCACGCCGTGGGAAGCGCAGAGCGTGATGTACGAAGCGCTGATCCAGTCGGCGATCGGCTCGGCGGAGCGCGCGGTCGAAATCGGCCTGCCGCGTAACAAGATCATTCTGTCGTGCAAGGTCAGCGGCGTGCAGGACCTGATCGCGGTTTATCGTGAACTCGCGCGCCGTTGCGACTTCGCGCTGCATCTGGGTCTGACCGAAGCGGGCATGGGGTCGAAGGGCATTGTGGCGTCGACCGCTGCGTTGTCGGTGTTGCTGCAACAAGGTATCGGCGACACGATCCGTATCTCGCTGACGCCGGAGCCGGGTGGCCCGCGCACGGGTGAAGTGATCGTCGGTCAGGAAATTCTGCAGACCATGGGCCTGCGTTCGTTCACGCCAATGGTGATCGCGTGCCCGGGTTGCGGCCGTACCACCAGCACGCTGTTCCAGGAACTGGCGTCGCAAATCCAGACCTACCTGCGTACGCAGATGCCGGTATGGCGCGATCAATATCCTGGCGTCGAGAAGATGCACGTCGCGGTGATGGGCTGCATCGTCAACGGTCCGGGCGAATCGAAACAGGCGAATATCGGCATCAGCTTGCCGGGTTCGGGCGAAAATCCGGCCGCGCCGGTGTTCATCGACGGCGAGAAGGTCAAGACGCTGCGCGGCGAGAACATCGCGCAAGAATTCCAGCAAATCGTGAGTGACTACGTCGAGCGCCGCTATGGCCGCGCCGAAGCACTCAACTAAATACCGCCGATCGAAGACAGATGACTGAACAGAAGAAAAAGCTCGAAAAGTTGTCCGGTGTGAAGGGCATGAATGACATCCTTCCGCAGGACGCCGGGCTGTGGGAATTTTTTGAAGCGACCGTCAAGTCGATGTTGCGCTCGTACGGATACCAGAATATCCGTACGCCGATCATCGAGCACACGCAGTTGTTCAAGCGCGGTATCGGTGAGGTGACCGATATCGTCGAGAAAGAGATGTACAGCTTTACCGACGCATTGAACGGCGAAAATCTGACGATGCGCCCGGAAAATACGGCGGCTGTGGTGCGCGCGACGATCGAGCACAACATGCTGTACGACGGTCCGAAGCGCCTGTGGTACATCGGCCCGATGTTCCGTCACGAGCGTCCGCAGCGCGGCCGTTATCGCCAGTTCCATCAGGTCGGTGTCGAAGCGCTGGGCTTTGCCGGTCCGGATGCCGACGCTGAAATCATCATGATGTGCCAGCGTCTGTGGGACGACCTCGGCTTGATGGGCATCAAGCTCGAGCTCAATTCGCTGGGTCTCGTCGAAGAGCGCGCGGCACATCGCGTCGAGTTGATCGCGTACCTCGAAAAGCACATGGACGTGCTCGACGAAGAGGCGAAGCGCCGTCTGTACACGAACCCGCTGCGCGTGCTCGACACGAAGAATCCGGCCATGCAGGAAGTCGCGCAGAACGCGCCCAAGCTGATCGATTTTCTCGGCGAAGAATCACGCGCGCACTTCGAAGGCCTGCAGCGCATTCTGAAGGCGAACAACATTCCGTTCACGATCAATCCGCGTCTTGTGCGCGGTCTCGATTATTACAATCTGACCGTGTTCGAATGGGTGACCGACAAGCTTGGTGCGCAAGGCACGGTCGCGGCCGGCGGTCGTTATGATCCGCTGATCGAACAGCTTGGCGGCAAGCCGACGGGCGCGTGCGGCTGGGCCATGGGCGTCGAGCGTATCCTCGAGTTGCTGAAAGAAGAGCAGCTCGTGCCGGAAGACGAGGGCTGCGACGTATACGTGGTCCATCAGGGCGACGCGGCGCGCGAACAGGCCTTTATCATCGCCGAGCGTTTGCGCGACACAGGTCTGAACGTGATCCTGCATTGCAGCGCGGACGGTCAGACGGCGAGCTTCAAGTCGCAAATGAAGCGTGCTGACGCGAGTGGTGCGGCATTCGCCGTGGTCCTCGGCGAAGACGAGATTGCGAACGGCACGGTCGGCGTCAAACCGCTTCGTGATACAAGTTCCAACGGCGGTAAAAACGAGCAACATAACGTGCCCGCCGAAGACTTGACCGAATTTCTAATCAATGCGATGGTTGCAACCGCCGAAGACGGCGACGACTGATCGCGATGTCGTCGAGCCGGTTGGGTGCCAATCAGGCTCGACACGCACACGTATCAAGAAAGAGGAAATCGCCGGGCGATGAGTTACCACGACGAACAAGAATCGATTGAAAGTCTGAAGGCATGGTGGACGCAGTGGGGCAATGCAACCACATGGATCGTGCTGGTGGCCCTGGTTGCTGCCGCCAGCTGGAACGGCTGGAATTTCTGGCAACGGCGCCAGGCCGCGGAAGCCGCAGTGCTGTATGACCAGGTGCAGCAAGCCGTTGCGTCGGGCGACAAGGCGAAGATCACGCGCGTTGCCACCGATATGGAAGACAAGTTCAGCCGCACCGCGTATGCGCAAATGACCGCGCTGGGCGCTGCCAAGGCGCTCTACGCCGCGGGTGACGAAGCTGCCGCGAAGGCCCAGTTGCAATGGACCATCGATCACGCAAAAGACGACGAGTTCAAGCAGATTGCCAAGCTCCGGCTGGCTTCGCTGCTGCTCGACGACAAGGCTTACGACCAGGGTCTCGCACTGCTCGCCGAACCGCAGTCCGACGCGTTCAAGGGCATTGTGGCGGACGGCCGCGGTGATCTGCTCGCCGCCCAAGGCAAGCGTGACGATGCGCGCGCGGCCTACAAGCTTGCCCTCGACTCGCTGTCGAAAAACGATAGCTCGGCTCGCCAGTTGATTCAGTTCAAGCTGGACGCGCTGGGCGGCTAATCGCCGCATGCAGCGCGCCGCATGACACGACCAACCGGTCTCCTTTAACTCATTTCCTGAATGCTTCGTCCACCGATGAATCTGCTGAAACGTTACGCTGTGCCCGTTGCCTGTGCGATGACCGTCCTCACCATGGCGGCTTGCTCATCCACGAAAGACGAGCGCCGCGAGCCCACGCCGCTCACCGAGTTCAAACCCGTGCTCGACGTGCAGCAGGCGTGGAAGACGAGCGTCGGCAAGGCGGGTCGTTACCTGTTCTCGCCGGTCGCGGTCGGCAACGCGGTGTACGCGGCGGGCGCGAACGGCTCTGTCGCGAAGATCGACGCGCAAACCGGCAAGGACATCTGGCGCGTCAAGCTGCGTGACGATCTGTCGGCCGGTGTCGGCAGCGACGGCACGCTCACGGCGGTCGGCGGCCTGAAGGGCGATGTCTACGTCCTCGGCGCGGACGGCAAACAATTGTGGACCGCCAAAGCGCCTGGCGAAATCATCTCGCCGCCGCTGGTTGGCAACGGTCTCGTGGTGGTGCGCACGGTCGACGGTCAGATCGTCGCGTTCAACGCGCAAACTGGCGAGCAGAAGTGGAATTATCGCAACCGCGCGGTGCCGCTCAACCTGCGCGTTTCCTCGGGCATGACGTTCGCGGGCGACGCGGCGGTGCTGGCCGGCTTCCCGGGCGGCGCGTTCGCCGCGATCAACCTGCAGACCGGCGACAACTACTGGCAGACCCCGGTGTCGTATCCGAAGGGCGTGACGGAAGTGGAGCGCATCAATGACGTGACAGGGCCGCCCACGCTGCTCGGTTCGGAAACCTGCGCAGTGACGTTCCAGGGCCAGATTGGCTGCTTCGATGCGAACTCGGGCCGCGCGGTGTGGGAAAAGGCGTTTTCGAGCACGAGCGGTCTCGCGCAGGATGACCGCGCTGTGGTGGCGGCCGACGACTGGTCGGTGGTGTCGGCATTCGACGTCAGCAACGGCGCCACGCTCTGGAAGAACGACAAGCTCAAGAATCGCGAACTCAGCGTCCCGTTCATTCTGGGTCATGCCGCCGTGCTGGGCGACTATCAAGGCTACGTGCACTTCCTGTCGCGCGACGACGGCACGCTCGTGGCCCGTGTGAAGACCGACGGCAGCCCGATTACCGCAGCGCCGGTGCTGGCCGGCGAAACGTTGGTCGTGCTGACGCACGACGGCGATCTGTACGGCTACCGCCCGCGCTGATCGCGCAGGGTCGTCAAGCGTGCAGGCCGGCTTCGCCGGCCGCACGCGTTTTTGTTGTATAGCTGGGCAACTAGAAATATTCCGCCGGACTGGCTGGTCCGGCAAGTCGGATCAGAAACGGCCCATGTGGCCATCGGTGGCTGCTTGCGGCGCCACCTTCGACGGCATCCTGGTCGATACAGCAGAAAATCGTATCGAACCGGTCTGAGCCGTTGAGCAAGAAAGACTGAAGCCGGCGGCCCATTGGCGCCGCCCCATACAGCCAAACCCCCGTCCGCCCGGGTGCGCATATTGACAGCACATCCGGGGCTGGCCGAATTCGTGATAATTTTCGTCAAAGGCTGCCGTGTAGCGGCCACATGGCGTCGCTACGCGGACCGTCGATTTCGATCCCGCGTTTCACCGTGAACAACATCTGATGAAACCCGTTATTGCCCTGGTTGGGCGCCCCAATGTGGGGAAATCCACGCTATTCAACCGTCTCACGCGCACGCGTGATGCGCTGGTTGCCGACCTGCCCGGTCTCACCCGCGATCGCCATTATGGCGAGGGGCGCGCCGGCGACCGGCCTTATCTGGTCGTCGATACTGGCGGCTTCGAGCCGGTCGCGAAAGACGGCATTCTGCACGAGATGGCGCGTCAAACCCGCCAGGCGGTCGAGGAATCGGACGTCGTCGTGTTCATCGTCGACGGCCGCAACGGTCTCGCGCCGCAGGACAAGACGATTGCCGACTACCTGCGCAAGACCGGCCGGCCGATCTTCCTCGTCGTCAACAAGGCGGAGGGGATGAAGTACACCACGGTGGCCGCCGACTTCTACGAACTCGGTCTCGGCGACCCGCGCGCCATTTCCGCCGCGCACGGTGACGGCGTCACCGAAATGATCAACGAGGCGCTGGGTGTCGCGTACGCCGGGCAGCCGGAAGAAAGCGACGAGGAAAAACAGGCGCACGGCGTGAAGATCGCGATCGTCGGCCGGCCGAACGTCGGCAAGTCGACCTTGATCAATGCGCTGGTGGGCGAAGAGCGCGTGATCGCGTTCGACATGCCGGGCACCACGCGCGATTCGATTTACGTCGATTTCGAGCGTCAAGGCAAGCCGTACACGCTGATCGACACGGCTGGTTTGCGCCGCCGCGGCAAGGTGTTCGAAGCGATCGAGAAGTTCTCGGTGGTGAAGACGCTGCAGTCGATTTCGGACGCGAACGTCGTGATCCTGCTGCTTGACGCGCAACAGGATATTTCCGAACAGGACGCGCACATTGCCGGTTTCGTGGTGGAGCAGGGCCGCGCGCTGGTGGTGGGCGTGAACAAATGGGACGGGCTCGATTCGCATGTGCGCGAGCGCACTAAGGCCGACATCGAGCGCAAACTAAAATTTCTCGACTTCGCCAAATTCCACTTCATTTCCGCCGCGGAAAAAACCGGAATCGGCCCGCTGATGCGCTCGGTCGACGACGCCTACGCCGCCGCCATGGCCAAGCTGCCGACGCCGAAGTTGACGCGCGCGCTGATCGAGGCAGTGGAATTCCAGCAGCCGCGCCGACGCGGTCCGGTGCGCCCGAAACTGCGTTACGCGCACCAGGGCGGACAGAATCCGCCGATCATCGTGATTCACGGCAATGCGCTCGATGCGATCACCGAAACGTACAAACGCTACCTCGAAAACCGCTTCCGGGAAACTTTCAAGCTGACTGGGACTCCATTGCGCATAGAGTTCAGATCGTCGACGAACCCTTACGCGGATAAAGGCTAAATCCAGGCTGAAACCCGCGTGTGTGTTGGGTTTGGCCGCAAGGCCGGCCCGCTCGCGCAAAAATGAAAATCGGCTATAGTGTAGCGGTTGACGGCGGATCTCTTTTTCTTCGTCGTCAATTCAGTCAACCTGCAAAAAAATACGGAGTTTGCTATGAGCAACAAAGGGCAATTGTTACAAGACCCGTTTTTGAACGCACTGCGTAAAGAGCACGTGCCGGTGTCGATCTATTTGGTCAACGGCATCAAGCTTCAAGGGAACATCGAATCGTTCGACCAGTACGTCGTGTTGCTCCGGAATACGGTCACCCAGATGGTCTACAAGCACGCAATTTCTACGGTCGTGCCTGCCCGTCCGGTGAATTTCCACCCGGATTCCGAACAGTCCTAATCCCCGTCCGCGGCCGGCGTAGCGTCGCCCGTTGGCGATTACTCCCGGCCGCCTTATTTTGATACCCTCCAATTTGATCAATGCAGCGCTTGTCGGCATCGACTTCGGTAAGATCGATTTCGAAGCCAGTCTGGAAGAACTCAGCCTGCTCGCGCAAAGCGCGGGCGCGAATCCCTTAGTCACCCTCACGGGGCGCCGGTCCAGTCCCGATGCCAAGATGTTCGTCGGCAGCGGCAAGGCCGAAGAATTGCGTCTTGCCTGTGAGGCGAACGACATCGAACTCGTCATTTTCAATCACGCTCTGGCGCCTGCGCAGCAGCGCAATCTGGAGCAGGCGCTTAACCGCCGCGTGATTGATCGCACCAGCCTCATCCTCGATATTTTTGCGCAACGCGCCCGCAGCCATGAAGGCAAGCTGCAGGTGGAGCTCGCGCAATTGCAGTATCTATCCACGCGGCTAATCCGCGCATGGACCCACCTTGAACGCCAGAAAGGCGGTATCGGTTTGCGCGGCCCTGGCGAAACGCAGCTCGAAACCGACCGCCGTTTGATCGGCGAGCGCATCAAGGCGCTCAAGACCCGCCTCGAAAAACTGCGCCGTCAGCACGGCACGCAGCGCCGCGCGCGCAGCCGCAATCAGACGATGTCGGTGTCGCTCGTCGGCTACACGAACGCGGGCAAATCCACGCTCTTCAATGCGCTGACGAAGGCTCAGGCGTACGCCGCCGATCAGCTGTTCGCCACGCTGGACACCACGTCCCGCCGCGTCTATCTGGGCGACGAAGCCGGCCAGGTGGTGGTATCCGACACGGTCGGTTTCATCCGCGAATTGCCTCACCAACTGGTGGCGGCTTTTCGCGCCACGCTTGAGGAAACGATTCACGCCGACCTGCTGCTGCATGTGGTCGACGCGTCGAGCGCTGTGCGTCTCGATCAGATCGATCAGGTGAACGAGGTGTTGCACGCAATTGGTGCGGATACGATCCGTCAGGTGCTGGTGTTCAACAAGATCGACGCCGTGCCGGAGTTGGCGGCCCGTGGCGACGCGGTCGAGCGGGATGAGTATGGTAATATTTCGCGCGTCTTTTTGAGCGCGCGCACGGGGCAAGGGCTGGATACATTGCGCGCTGCCATCGCTGAAATCGCTACTGCCGAACCTCTCTCCGAAACGCTGGTCGATCTGTCGGAAGAAGACCGGTCGGCAGCACCACGCGAGGACCGTAAGGTCTCAGAACTCGGGCACTGACCCGCTCCAATTGCACTGACCCGCTGTCTACTCTGGTGAACGAACACAGGTGAACGATTACAACGAGCGGAGTATCTGGCTGCGCATGCGCGCCATGCTTTCACTGAACGATCCGCGCTGGGGCCGGGGCGACGGCAATGGCGAACGCCAACGACCCAACGAACCCAAGCGGCCGCCGGCCAAGGACGCTGAAGGCCCGCCCGATCTCGACGAGATGTGGCGCGATTTCAACCGCCGTTTGAGCCGGGTGTTCGGTCGCAAGGGCGGTGGTGCGGGCGGTGGCCGTCCGGACAACGGTCGCGGCGCGCGCATTGGCGTGGGCATCGTGATCGGCGTGTTGATCGCGATCTACCTCGGCAGCGGCGTGTTCGTCGTGCAGGATGGCCAGGCCGGCGTCGTGATGCAGTTCGGCAAGTATCGCTACACCGCGGGGCAGGGCGTGCATTGGCGCCTGCCGTATCCGTTCGAAGCGCACGAGCTCGTCAACGTCGGCCAGATCCGCCAGGTGGAGATCGGCCGTAACAACGTGGTGCGTCTCGCCAACGTGAAGGACGCGTCGATGCTCACGCACGACGCCGATATCGTCGACGTGCGCTTTGCCGTGCAGTACCAGGTGAGCAAGCCGACCGATTATCTCTTCCGCAGCGTCGATCCCGATCAGAGCGTGATGCAGGCCGCGCAGGCGGCGGTGCGCAGCATCGTCGGTGCGCGCAGCACCAGTGACATCCTCTATCAGGATCGCGAAACAATTCGCCAGCAACTGATGGCGTCGATTCAGCAATCCCTGGATGAATACCAGTCCGGCCTCGCCGTGACCGGCGTGACGATCCAGGGTGTGCAGGTGCCCGATCAGGTGCAGGCCGCTTTCGACGATGCCGCCAAAGTGCGCCAGGACAACGAACGCGCCAAACGCGACGCGCAGGCCTATGCCGCTGAGCTGCTGCCGCGCGCGCAAGCGGATGTGGCGCATCAGGTCGACGAAGCGAAAACGTATAGCGACAAGACGGTGACCCAGGCGCAAGGCGATGCCGAGCGCTTCAAGCAGGTCTACGCGCAGTACTCGAAAGCGCCCGCTGTGATTCGCGAGCGCATGTACCTGGAAACCATGCAGCAGATCTATTCGAATACGACCAAGGTGTTTGTGGACAGCAAGAGCGGCAACAACGTGTTGTATCTGCCGCTCGACAAGCTGGTCGAGCAGACTCGCCAGCGCGTAGCCGACGCTGCTGCAGCCGCTTCCGGCGCTGCCGTTACGTCGGGCGCCGCAGCGCCGCAAGCCGCGAGCAGCGCTGCCGCACCGGCCGCGGCTACTGCAGCCGCTTCCGCTCCCGCCGCTGTTGCGACGCCTGCCAGCCAGGCCGCCGCCAGCAGCGACGCACTGCGTTCACGCGACTCCTTCCGCAGCCGTATGCGCGAAGACGACGTTCAATAAGGAGCGCACATCATGAACAAGATCATTGCGCTCGTCGTTGCCGTCGTCATCGTGCTGTTTGCCGCATCGTCGATGGTATTCGTGGTCGACCAGCGGCATATGGCTGTGCTGTCCTCGCATGGCGACACCGCGCCCGAATTGCTCGGCCCGGGTCTGCACGTGAAACTGCCGCCGCCGTTGCAAACCGTCACGCTTGTCGATAACCGCATTCAGTCGCTCGACGCGCCGGATGAAGACCGTTATGTCACGTCGGACAAAACCGACCTGCTGGCCAACCCGGTCATCAAATACCGCGTAACCGATCCGCTGAAGCTGCTCGCCGAAACCCGCGGCGATGTGCAAAGTCTGGCTGATCGCCTGGCGCTGCTGTCGCGCAGCGCACTCGGCGACGCGTTCGCCAAGGTCACGCTGACCGATGCGCTGGCGAAGCAACAAGCCGTCGCGGATGAAGCCCGCGGCACGATGAGCAAAGCCGCTGCATCGCTGGGCGTGTCGGTGCTCGACGTGCAACTGACGCGCGTCGATTTTCCCGCGGCGATGGCCGACTCGGTCTACAAGCGGATGATCGCCGCACGCGAGCAGGCTGCTGCAGACGAACGTGCGAAGGGCACAGCCGAAGCCGACCAGATCAAGGCGGATGCCGTCAGCCAGCAGCAGGCGATTCTCGCGGACGGCTATCGTCAGGCGCAGACCATCAAGGGCGAGGGCGATGCCAAGGCAGCGGAAATCGCGGCTGAGGCATATGGCAGCGACCCGCAGTTCTACCAGTTTTATCAAAGCATGCAGGCGTACAAGAACACCTTCAAACCGGGCGACGTGATCGTGGTCGACCCGAGCAGCGAGTTCTTCCGCTTCATGCGTAGCCCGACCGGTGGCGCCGCCCCGGACGCTCCCGCGGCACCGCGCAAACACTGATAACCGGAAGGCCGCGGCATCCGCATCGCGGCCCCTTCATTCGCATGGACATAGCCGGCTCGTTACTGCTCGCGATCGCATTGATGCTGATTATCGAAGGGATGTTTCCCTTCGTTTTTCCGAGCGCCTGGCGCGACACGTTCCGTAAAATAGCGGAACGGCCCCCGCATCAGATTCGCGTCGGCGGGCTGGTCGTGATGGTGCTCGGGTTGATCCTGCTGTTTATCGTGACCTGAAGGCGCTGCTGCCACGCGCCGTTAAGTTGTTGGCGCCCCATGTGCGGCATTAGTGGCGCGGCAACAGCGAGCTTTCAGCGCGGCGCAGGCCAGGAAGCTGGCCGAAGGACCACGAAGGTTACGAACGGCCGCGAAGGCCCGCCCGATACCCGCGACAGCCGCCAGAATAGAGCCGTCGCCCGCCATTCACACACATTTACCGGCGCACCCAGCCGCCGTGTTCAACGTCGTAGGACTGTATCGATGTCGACCTGGTTACTTCCCGAGAATATCGCCGACGTGCTGCCGTCGGAAGCACGCAAGATCGAAGAGTTGCGGCGCCATTTGCTGGACCGTTTCCGCTCGTACGGCTATGAGATGGTCATGCCGCCGCTGCTCGAGTACATCGAGTCGCTGCTGACCGGCGGTGGACACGATCTGAATCTGCGCACGTTCAAGCTCGTCGATCAGATGTCCGGGCGCACGCTCGGTTTGCGCGCCGACATTACGCCGCAGGTCGCGCGTATCGACGCGCACCTGCTGAATCGTCAGGGCGTGACGCGCCTTTGCTATGCCGGCAATGTGGCGCATACGCGTCCGCGCGGCCTGCACGCCACGCGTGAGCAAATCCAGATCGGCGCGGAAATCTACGGTCACGCCGGTCTTGAAGCGGATCTGGAAATCCAGCAGTTGATGCTCGACGCGCTGCATCTGGCCGGCCTCGCGAAAGTGCGGCTCGATCTGTGTCATGCAGGCGTGCTTGCCGCGTTGATCGAAGGGGAGCCTGCTGCTGCCGAGCTCGGCCAGTCACTCTACGACGCGCTGGCCGGCAAGGATGTGCCGCGCCTCGTCGAGCTGACCGCCAATCTCACGCCGGTCACGCGCGATGCGTTGCGCTCGCTGCCGACGCTCTACGGTGACGCGTCGGTACTCGACGAAGCCCGTGCACGCTTGCCGAACGCACCGGCTATCGCCCGCGCGCTCGACGATCTCGCATTCCTCGCGAGCCAGGTGAACGGCGCCGAAGTGATGATCGACCTGGCCGATTTGCGCGGCTACGCGTACCACAGCGGCGTGATGTTCTCGGCCTATGTGGACGGCGTGCCGAACGCGGTTGCGCGCGGCGGCCGTTATGACCACGTCGGCCAGGCCTACGGCCGCGCACGCGCGGCAACCGGCTTCTCGCTCGATCTGCGTGAGGTTGCTCGCATTTCGCCCGTTGAAGCCCGTAGCAGCGCGATTCTCGCGCCGTGGCAGCACGACGAAGCGTTGCGCGCCAGCGTCGCCGCGCTACGTAACGCTGGCGAAGTCGTGATCCAGGCGTTGCCCGGTCATGAACACGATCTCGACGAATTCGCGTGTGACCGCGTGTTGGTCGAGCGCAACGGCGCGTGGGTCGTCGAACCCCGTTCCTGAGCGCGAATCGATGGACCGCCTGAGGGGTATCCCAAGGGCATTTCAGAAGGCGTCCAAAGCGTCGCCGGACCCGGCGCGGCCCCTCGCCGCGCTATTTTCCCTATACCCACCATAACGTGCATACCGTTGAGCGGAAACGGAAAAATTCGGAAGGTTCCGCGAACATAGGTAGAATACGTTTTTAACCAGCTTACGAAACAACATGTCTGCCAGCGCAGTGAATGTGAACCCCGGGCGCAACGTCGTCGTCGTGGGGACCCAGTGGGGTGATGAAGGCAAGGGCAAGATCGTCGACTGGCTGACGGACCACGCTCAAGGCGTCGTTCGCTTCCAGGGCGGTCACAATGCCGGTCACACGCTTATCATCGGCGGCAAGAAAACCATCTTGCGTCTGATTCCGTCGGGCATCATGCATCCCGGCGTCGCGTGCTACATCGGCAATGGCGTCGTGTTGTCGCCGGAAGCGCTGTTCAAGGAAATTGGCGAGCTCGAAGCCGCCGGGGTCGATGTTCAGAATCGCCTCTTCATTTCCGAAGCCACCACCCTGATCCTGCCGTATCACATTGCTATCGACCAGGGCCGCGAAGCGCGCCGTGGCGCGAGCAAGATCGGCACCACCGGCCGCGGCATCGGCCCGGCCTACGAAGACAAGGTGGCGCGCCGCGGTTTGCGCGTGCAAGACCTGTTCGAGCCGGAAAGCTTCGCCGAACGTCTGCGTGAAAATCTCGATTATCACAACTTCGTGCTGACGCAATACCTGGGCGTCGCAGCAGTCGACTTCCAGCAAACGCTCGACACGATGCTGAGCTATGCCGACCGTCTGAAGCCGATGGTGACCGACGTGTCGCGCCGTCTGTACGACGAAAACGCCGCCGGCAACAACCTGCTGTTCGAAGGCGCGCAAGGCACGCTGCTCGACATCGACCACGGCACCTATCCGTACGTCACGTCGAGCAACTGCGTGGCCGGTGCGGCTACCGCGGGCGCAGGCGTCGGTCCGCAAAAGCTGAACTACATTCTCGGCATCACCAAGGCGTATTGCACGCGTGTCGGTTCGGGCCCGTTCCCGAGCGAACTGTATGACGCGGATAACGCCGCGCGTCAGGAACCGATTGGCCTGGAACTCGCCAAGGTAGGCAAGGAATTCGGCTCCGTTACCGGCCGTCCGCGCCGCACCGGCTGGCTCGACGTCGCCGCGCTGCGCCGCTCGATCCAGATCAACGGCGTGTCGGGCCTGTGCATGACCAAGCTCGACGTGCTCGACGGCCTCGACGAAGTGAAGCTGTGCGTTGGCTACACGGTCGACGGCAAGAATGTCGATCTGCTGCCGCGTGGCGCATCGGAAGTCGCGCGCTGCGTACCGGTGTACGAAACCTTCGCGGG
The DNA here is from genome assembly GCF_902859805.1 of Paraburkholderia sediminicola. Taxonomy (GTDB): domain Bacteria; phylum Pseudomonadota; class Gammaproteobacteria; order Burkholderiales; family Burkholderiaceae; genus Paraburkholderia; species Paraburkholderia sediminicola. Next base: position 224,147 of record NZ_CADIKC010000010.1, read on the forward strand.
CTGGAAGGAAAGCACCGTCGGCATCACGGAATGGGACAAGCTGCCGGCCACCGCGCGTGCGTACCTCACGCGTGTGCAGGAAGTCGCGGGCATTCCGATCGACATGGTGTCGACCGGTCCGGATCGCGACGAAACGATTCTGCTTCGTCATCCGTTCAAGGTTTAAGCCATGGTGCAAGGTGTACCCATGATTGCGATGAAAGATCCGCGCAACGACGACAAGAACCTGTGGGTCGGCTGGGACGAATATCACCGGCTGATCGAACTGCTGGCGTTGCAGGTGCATGAATCGGGCTGGAAGTTCGACAAGATTCTGTGTCTTGCGCGCGGCGGTTTGCGCGTCGGCGATCAGCTCTCGCGTATTTACGATCTGCCGCTGGCGATTCTCGCCACCAGTTCGTATCGTGAGGCGGCTGGCACGGAGCAGGGCGAGCTCGACATCGCGCAATACATCACGATGACGCGCGGCGAGTTGCACGGCAACGTGCTGCTGGTCGACGATCTGGTCGATTCGGGTGTGACGTTGGCACGCGTGCAGGCGCATCTGAAAGAACGCTATCCGGCGATCACCGCGGTGCGCTCGGCTGTGCTCTGGTACAAGGGCTGCTCGAAAGTGAAGCCTGACTATCATGTGCAGTATCTGCCTACCAATCCGTGGATTCACCAGCCGTTCGAGGAATGGGACACGGTTCGTCCGCATAACCTCGGCGCGTGGATCAAACGCGGTATGCAGCAGGACCAGGAGTCGTCGGGCACGTGATGCGCGCTACGACGTCGTGTGTATCGCGTCGTATCCCGTGCAGTGCCTGCAAGACGGAGCCCGATTGGGCTCCGTTTTTTTATGTGCATTATGTGTCCGCCGTATGTCCCGCAAAGGGTGCCTCGCAAAACGCGCATGCCGCGCCGACGAAACGCCTGACGCAGCAGACGCGCCTAAATCGCAGTGCTACACTGCGCGGACCATCCACGTGGTGTATCCACAACAAGCCGGGCGGCGCTAGGCGGGCAGTTTAGAATAGCGGTCGTTTTTTCCGCTCAGGGAACGGATTTCCTCGCGTCTATGACAGATAACAATCACGTGCACAAACAGCCTCTGCCTTCCCTCGCGATTGCTGCGATCGGAGTGGTGTTCGGCGATATCGGCACGAGCCCGCTGTACTCGCTGAAAGAAGCTTTCAGCCCGTCACATGGCATTCCGCTGACTGATCAATCAATTCTGGGTGTGATCTCGCTGCTGTTCTGGGCGATCGTGATCGTGGTCGGCATCAAGTACGTCCTGTTCGTGATGCGCGCCGACAACAACGGCGAAGGCGGCGTCCTCGCGCTGATGGCGCTGGCGCTGCGCTCTCTTGACCAGAAGTCGAAAATGGCCGGCCTGTTGATGATGCTCGGCATTTTCGGCGCCTGCATGTTCTATGGCGACGCGGTGATTACGCCCGCCATTTCAGTGATCTCGGCGGTCGAAGGTCTTGAGATCGCGGCGCCCAATCTGTCTCATCTGGTGCTGCCGCTCACGATGGTGATCCTCGTGCTGCTGTTCTGGATTCAGCGGCACGGAACGGCCACCGTCGGGCGCCTGTTCGGCCCGATCATGGTGCTGTGGTTCGTGGTGCTCGCCGCGCTCGGCCTGTGGCACATCCTGCAGTCGCCGAACGTGATCCGCGCACTGAACCCGTACTACGCCTACACCTTTATGGCGGCGCACGTGTTGCAGGCTTACGTGGTGCTCGGCTCGGTCGTGCTGGTGCTGACGGGCGCCGAAGCGCTATACGCCGACATGGGCCACTTCGGTGCGAAGCCGATCCGCATGGCCTGGTACTTCCTCGTGATGCCTTCGCTTGTGCTGAACTATTTCGGTCAGGGCGCGCTGCTGATGCACGACCCGAAGGCGATCGAAAACCCGTTCTTCCTGCTCGCACCGGACTGGGCGCTGCTGCCGCTCGTGGTGCTGTCCACGGTTGCGACCGTGATCGCGTCGCAGGCGGTGATTTCCGGCGCGTATTCGTTGACGAGCCAGGCGATCCAGCTCGGCTACGTGCCGCGTATGAAAATCCTGCACACGTCGGAACTGGCGATCGGCCAGATCTATGTGCCGGTGGTGAACTGGATGCTGCTGTTCATCATTCTGTGCATCGTGATTGCGTTCAAGAGCTCGGACAATCTCGCCGCCGCGTACGGTATTGCGGTGACGGCCACCATGGTCATCACCACGGTTCTGGCCTGTGTCGTCATGGTGAACGTGTGGAACTGGAACAAGTTCCTCGTGGCGTTGATCATCGGCGTGTTCATGGCGGTCGACTTAGGCTTTTTCGGCGCCAATCTGCTCAAGGTCGCGGAAGGTGGCTGGCTGCCGCTCGGCATCGGCGCGCTCCTGTTCTTCCTGCTGATGACCTGGTTCAAGGGCAGGATGATCGTCAAGGAGCGTACGGCGGCTGACGGCATTCCGCTTATGCCGTTCCTGCAGGGTCTGCTCGCCCATCCTCCGCATCGTGTGTCGGGTACCGCGATCTATCTGACGGGCAGCGATTCCCTCGTGCCGGTGAGCTTGCTGCACAACCTGAAGCACAACAAGGTGCTTCACGAGCGCACGATTTTCCTGACTTTCATGACGCTGGATATCCCGTATGTGAATGATGCGGAGCGCGTGACGGTGAAGGATCTGAACGGCGGCTTGTTCCTCGTCAAGGCAGCGTACGGTTTCAACGAAACGCCCGACGTGAAGGCTGTGTTGCTCGAAGTCGGCCGCACGCACGACATGACCTTCGAGTTGATGGACACGTCGTTCTTCCTCGCCCGTGAAACGGTCGTGCCGACGCAGTTGCCTGGCATGTCGGTGTGGCGCGAACGTGTGTTCGCATGGATGCATCAGAACGCCGCGAAGCCGACCGACTTCTTTAGCATTCCCGCCAACCGGGTGGTGGAGTTGGGGACGAAGATCGAGATCTGACGCGCCTTGCATGTGAAGGCGCGGTAAGCGACAAGAGATAAAAAAAGCCCACGCAATTGCGTGGGCTTTTTTTCTGCCCAGTCATCGTGGATGCCAGTGCGTGAGCGAATCACGCACTGACGAACCCACTTACTTCTGCTTGAGCTTGGCGAATGCCGCGGCCATTGCGCCGCCTGCTTCCGGCTCACGCGAGCGCTGTTGCTGCGCGCCGCGGCCAGCGCCACCTGAGCGGCTCGAACCGCCACGATCCTGCTGGGCGCCGCCACCGCTGCGCGGTGCGGCTGCTGCGCCAAACTCGTCGTCCAGACGCATGGTCAGCGCGATACGCTGGCGCTTCACGTCGACTTCCAGCACCTTCACCTTGACGATCTGACCGGCCTTGACCACTTCGTGCGGGTCCTTGATGAACTTCGTCGACATGGCCGACACGTGCACGAGACCGTCCTGATGCACGCCGATGTCGACGAACGCCCCGAAGGCTGCCACGTTCGTCACGACGCCTTCGAGCACCATGCCCGGCGTCAGGTCGCTGACCTTCTCGACGCCTTCACGGAAGGTCGCGGTTTTGAACTCGGGGCGCGGGTCGCGGCCCGGCTTTTCGAGTTCCAGCAGAATGTCGCGCACGGTCGGCAGACCGAAACGTTCGTCGACGAATTCTGCCGGCGAGAGGCCGCGCAGCGCGTCGCGATTGCCGAGCACTTCGCCGACATGCTTGCTGATCTTCGCGAGCATGCGTTCCACGACCGGATAGGCTTCCGGGTGAACCGACGAACGGTCGAGCGGGTTCTCGCCGTTGTTGATGCGCAGGAAACCAGCGGCCTGTTCGAAGGTCTTGTCGCCTAGGCGCGGCACCTTGCGCAGATGTTCGCGCGACGGGAACGGGCCGTTAGCATCGCGATAGTCGACGATGTTGCGAGCCAGCGTCGCGTTCAAACCCGACACGCGCGCGAGCAATGCGACCGACGCCGTATTGGCGTCCACGCCGACCGCGTTCACGCAATCCTCGACCACTGCGTCGAGCGAGCGGGCCAGTTCGCGTTGATTCACGTCATGCTGGTATTGGCCGACGCCGATTGCCTTCGGTTCGATCTTCACCAGTTCCGCGAGCGGATCCTGCAGACGGCGCGCAATCGACACCGCGCCGCGCAGCGACACGTCCATGTCCGGGAACTCCTTCGCCGCGAGTTCGGAGGCCGAGTACACCGACGCGCCGGCTTCGGAGACAACGATCTTCTGCAGCTTGAATTCCGGATGACGCGCGATCAGTTCGCTCGCGAGCTTGTCCGTTTCCCGCGAGGCCGTGCCGTTGCCGATACTGATCAGCTCAGCCTGCGTTTGCGCGCAGATACGCGCCAGTTTCGCAATCGAGCCGTCCCAGTCGCGACGCGGCTCGTGGGGATAGATCACGTCGGTGGCGAGCACCTTGCCGGTCCGATCGACCACAGCGACTTTCACGCCGGTGCGCATGCCCGGATCGAGGCCGATCACGGCCTTCGGTCCGGCGGGCGCGGCGAGCAGCAGGTCCTTCAGGTTGCGCGCGAACACGCGAATCGCTTCATGTTCGGCTTCGTCGCGCAGATTGGTCAGCAATTCGTTTTCGATATGCGGTTGCACCTTCACGCGCCAGCACCAGCGGCACACGTCGGCGAGCCACTTGTCGCCCGGGCGGTTCTGATTGGCGATGCCGAAGTGACGGGCGATCAACGCTTCGCCCGGATGCGGCACCTGCGCGTCGAGTTCTTCGCCGAGGCCCAGCTTGACCATCAGCACGCCCGCATTGCGGCCGCGGAACAGGGCCAGCGCGCGATGCGACGGCACGGTGCGGATGGTTTCCGCGTAATCGTAGTAATCGCGGAATTTTTCTTCTTCCGCGTTTTCCTTGCCCTCGACCACTTTCGACGACACCACGCCCTGGTTGAACAGGTAATCGCGCAGCTTGCCGAGCAGATCCGCGGTTTCGCCGAACTGTTCGGACAAGATGTCGCGCGCGCCGTCGAGCGCGGCCTTGATGTCGGCGACGCCTTTCTCGGCGTCCACGTAGGCGGCGGCTTCGGTTTGCGGGTCGAGCAGGGGATTAGCCAGCAGCGCATCGGCGAGCGGCTGCAGACCGGCTTCGCGGGCGATCTGCGCGCGCGTGCGGCGCTTCGGTTTATAGGGGAGATACAGGTCTTCCAGCACCTGCTTGCTGTCGGCGCCTTCGATCGCGGCGCGCAGCTCGTCGGTGAGCTTGCCCTGTTCGTCGATGCTCGCGATGATCGTGGCGCGCCGGTCTTCCAGCTCGCGCAGGTACAGCAGGCGCTCCTCGAGATTACGCAGTTGCGTGTCGTCGAGATTGTCGGTCACTTCCTTCCGGTAGCGGGCGATGAACGGAACAGTCGCTCCTTCGTCGAGAAGTTGCACCGCGGCCGCGACCTGGCGCGGCTGGACGGACAGTTCGGCGGCGATGCGCTGTACGATCTTGAGTGCTACGGTTTCCGTCATAAGGTCTTGGTGTTCCTGCTGCTCAATCAAAGGTCGCGCGGTAGCGGCACATGCCTGGTACATGCCAGACGCGCGCCGGGCCCACGTCGGGCACGCCGGTGCACGCTGGGCGTGCGCGCTGCGACCAGGTTGCTGGAGCGGGGCATTTTGCCATAAATGCAAAAGGGCTCAACCGCAGGGTGATAGAATTTCGGGCATGTTCCGTTGACCAATTACGACGTTGCCAACCTCCTTGTCCCTCAACCGTCTGGACTCCCGCTTGGTCTCTCGCTTGTCACAATTACCGCTTTTTCTGACGCCGCGTCTGTCGCCTTTGTCGCGCTCGCCGCTTATATCGCTCACGTCGGCGTTGCGGTCCCTGTTCAGGTCAGCGCTTCCGTCCAATGGGATGTTGTTCGCTTCGTGCGCGTCGTGCGTCATGGCAGCTTCGCTGGCTGTGTCCGCGCCGGCCGTAGCGCAATCCGCAGCGCCGCTCGTGGCCGCCAGCAGTCTGGCGCCGGCAGCCGCTTCGGGCGCGCGGGCGGCGAGTGCGGCGGGCACAACGAGCACCTTGAACGCCACGGGCGCGGACAACGCCGACAACGCGGCATCGTCAGACAGCGCATTCGACGCGCGGCAGAAAGTCCTTGATCAGCGCACGGAGGAAAACAACTACCGTTACGCGGTCGCCGAGCACGATTGCTACAGTAAGTTCTTTGTCAACCACTGTCTGAACAAGGCGCGCGACAGCATGCGCCTCGTGCAGGCTGACATTCGCAAGGAACAGCTCGCGCTCGACGGCGAGCAGCGTGTCCAGCGCGCCCGCCAGCGTGACGAGCAGGCAGCGCTCAAACGCGCCCAGGACGAAGCCAGCGCGCCGCAGCGTGCCGCTGACGACGCGCGTAACGCCCAGGCCTACGAAGACAAGCAGCGCCAACACCAGCTCGACCAGGCGCAGCGCGCGGCCGAGGCGCCCCAGCGCGACGCCAACGCGCAAGCCTATCAGCAGAAGCTGCAACAGCATGCGCTGGATCAGGCGCAGCGCGGCATCAGTCCGTCGCAAGCCGCAGCCAACAGCCAGGCATACGACCAGAAGCAGGGCGACTTCCAGCGCAAGCTCGACGAAGCGCGTCAGCAGGGCGCGCAAAAGGCGCAGGAACGTGTCGAGAAGCAGCAGACCTTCGAGAAGAAGCAGGCCGATGCGGCGCAGCACAAAGCCGACGTCGAGGCTCGTCAGAAGCAGGCGGCCGAGAAAGCCGAGCAGAAACGTCAGGACCAGTTGAAAGAGCAACAGCAGCTTGAAGAACAGCAAAAGCAGCAGCAGGAGCAACAGTAGGTTTGCTGTGGCGGGTTCTGGTAGGGTAGTAGCCAGGCAGCAGTCGTCGTAACGCGTTTTAAGCCGGACAGCAACCTCAGGCATCGGGCTGCATACGCCGCCCGTGCCGCTTACGAGAGGAGGCGAGCATGCGCGATCAACATCACGTCATCACCGCGGACACATTGCGCGACCGTATTCTGCAACTGGAATCGGAGCATAGTGGGCTCGATCGCTTGATCGACCGAATGTCGGAAGAGCCCGGCATCGACGACTTCGAGTTGCAGCGCCTGAAAAAGCGCAAACTCAAAGTCAAGGACACCATCATCTTGCTGCAATTGCAGCTCGAACCGGACGCACGCGCCTGAGTTCGCGCCCTGGCAGGTGCCGGGTCGCGCCGCGCGCGCCGGACTTTGCAGGAAACGCTTGCCTTGAATTCACCGCTTGAAACTTCACCACGCGCCACGGCGGGCGAGGACGCTCCGGCGGCCGGCGCACCGGCCGGCAGCACGCCAACGCCGCGTCCTCCCGCGTCTGCGCTCTCCGCGTCGTTGAATCCACGCCGCGTCGCCGAGCTGGACGATATCTTCGCTGACAACGGCCTGCTCGCCCGTCAGATCGACGGCTATCGTTCACGCGCGTCGCAGATCGAGATGTCGCGCGCCGTCGCGGCGGCCATGGAAGCGTCGGGCCGCGCGATGCCCGAGCCCGCGATGTTCGAGGCGCAAAAGCGTCCGGCGCGGCGTCTGCAGTCGCCAGGCGCGGAGGCGGAAACTGTTGCCCCTGAAAACGACGAATCGAGCGGTCTCGACGGCAGCGAAAACACGCTGATCGTGGAAGCGGGCACCGGCACCGGCAAAACCTATGCGTATCTCGTGCCGGCCATGTTGTGGGGCGGCAAGGTGATCGTCTCCACCGGCACCAAGCATTTGCAGGATCAGCTCTTTCAGCGCGATATTCCGACCGTGCGCGATGCGCTCGCTGTGCCGGTATCGGTGGCGATGCTCAAGGGACGTGCGAACTACCTGTGCCATTACTACCTGCAGCGCACAGCGGATAACGGCCGTCTGCCGTCGCGCCAGGAAACCTCGTATCTGCAGGACATCATTCGCTTCGCCAAGATCACACGCACCGGCGACAAGGCCGAACTCGCGAGCGTGCCGGAAACGGCGGCAGTGTGGCCGATGGTCACGTCCACGCGTGAGAACTGTCTTGGCCAGGAATGCCCGCATTACAAGGAATGCTTCGTGATGCAGGCGCGCCGGGAGGCGCAGCAGGCCGACATCGTGGTGGTGAATCACCATCTGTTTTTCGCCGACATCATGTTGCGCGATACCGGCATGGCCGAATTGCTGCCCACGGCAAACACCATCATCTTCGACGAAGCGCATCAACTGCCGGAAACCGCGACGCTGTTTTTCGGCGAGACGCTTTCCACCACGCAATTTCTCGAACTCGCGCGCGATTCCGTGGCGGAGGGTCTGGGTCATGCGCGTGAATCGGTCGACTGGGTGAAGCTCGGCTCGACGCTCGAGCGCGCGGCGCGTGACGTGCGGCTCGCTTTCAAGGAAGACACAGTGCGCTTGTCGATCGGTCAGTTGCCCGACGATCATCCGCTATTTCCTGCGCTCGAAACGCTTGAGACCGAACTCGATGCACTGACGTCCGCATTGGCCGGTCAGGCCGAACGGGCCGAATCGATCGGGGCGTGTCTGCGCCGCGCACGCGAGCTGCAAGGCGTGCTCGCGGGCTGGACCACGCCGCCCACCGAGACCGAGCGCGCAGCCGCTGACGCCACAGCGGACGATGCCAAGGCCGAACGTACCGATCCGAACGAAAAGGTGCGCTGGATCGAAGTGTTCGCGCATACGGTGCAGTTGCACGAAACGCCGCTGTCGGTTGCGCCGATCTTCGCGAAGCAGCGCGCCGGTGTGCCGCGCGCATGGATCTTCACCTCGGCGACATTGTCGGTGCGCGGCGACTTCACGCACTACGCGGCACAGATGGGCCTGAACGCAAAGCGCTCGATGACGCTGCCAAGCCCCTTCGACTATCCGACGCAAGGGCTTCTGTACGTGCCGCGTAATTTGCCGCAGCCTTCGTCGCCGATGTTCACCGACGCCGTGTTCGACGCGGCATTGCCCGCGATCGAAGCATCGGGCGGCGGCGTATTCATGTTGTGCACAACGTTGCGCGCGGTGGATCGCATCTCGGCCAAATTGCGCGACACCATTGAGGCACGCGGCTGGGACTATCCATTGCTCGTGCAGGGTGACGCGAGCCGCACTGAGTTGCTCGATCGCTTCCGCGCTTACGGCAATGCGATTCTCGTGGGCAGCCAGAGCTTCTGGGAAGGCGTGGACGTGCGGGGCGATGCGCTCTCGCTGGTCGTGATCGACAAGCTGCCGTTTGCGCCGCCTGATGACCCGGTGCTCTCGGCGCGTCTCGATGCGCTAACGAAGAAGGGACTGAGCCCGTTTGCCGTCCATCAGTTGCCGCAGGCTGTGATTACCCTGAAGCAGGGCGCAGGCCGTCTGATTCGCGCTGAGACCGATCGCGGCGTGCTGATGATCTGTGATACCCGTCTCGTCGACAAACCGTATGGGCGCCGTATATGGCAGAGCCTGCCGCCATTCAAACGCACCCGTGAGATCGAAGTCGTGCGTGAATTCTTCGAAGAAAACGCAAGGCCGGCTGAATAGCAGATGATTAAGCGAATGCCGTTGTAAAAAACGGCGCTTAAATGACAAAACGCCACGGATTTGAATCCGTGGCGTTTTGCTTTACTGCGCCAGGAAATCGAGGTGATTTCCTGGCGCAGTTTTCGCCCAGAGGCGAACCCTATGCGACAGCTTACTGGCTTGCGCCCGAAGCCGGAGCAGCAGCCGAAGCAGCAGCGCCTGCGTCCGAAGCAGCGGTCGTAGCCGAAGCAGCAGCGTCGCTCGCAGCAGCAGCCGCACCCGAAGCAGCAGCAGCCGAATCCGAAGCAGCAGCAGCCGGTGCCGAAGCGGCAGCAGCGTCGCTAGCAGCCGGTGCAGCGGCTTGATCGTTGCTCTTGTTGCATGCAGCCAGTGCCACAGCTGCCAACAGGGATGCTACGAGGAGGGATTTCTTCATGATCACGTCCTTTTATGGTTAAAGGTAAGCAACAGCGCAAAATAATACCGGTAATGTGCTCCAACATCGACCTGGGCCGTTGGTGGAGACGCTCTTTTGACGAGCTAGAATCTTCCCTACGGCTTGGGCGGAAATTATATGCACTTTCGTACTGACAATCCATAAATCCGGGGTCAATACGTTGTCTTTCTCATACAAAATTTCACAGTACGGTATAACAGGCGGGCAGAGTTACGCAAGCTCGCCCACTTGTATCCAGCCCGCACAATACCACTCGTGAAGCAGTGCTGTCACCGACGAATCGTCTGAGAGTGTTACAAAGCGTTTCGCACTCAAACACCGGTGGTCAGCGAGGTCAATCAACCACTTTTTGGCCCCATTAAACGGCGTTTCCTCTCCATTTAGGAAGAAAAAACGGCGGTTGTACAACAAATTAGTCTTGCGGTCCAGTCGAATGCCAGACTTGGATGCCTGACTGATGAAACGCGCTTCATTGAGGGGTCGTTGCGGCGGATCAAACACGACACTCGGCTTCGGTTCGCTGAGGTACGTGCCAAGGAACGACGCAATGTCCTGCTCACTCCACTTAACGCCAGCAAGGATCGAACCAACCCGTTCGATCAAGGCGGCGGGCAGCTCTGCCGGACGGTCGACGGCGGCTTGCTGCGGGTCGCGATAAAGCGCATCGGGCCGCGCGGCCGCGTCGCCGCGTTCGGCCAGATGATAGAGGAATTGCGCGGTCAACTCGCCCGCGGACGGGGCGCGAAAACCGATCGAGCAGGTCATGCATTCGCCTTCGGCGACACCGTCGTGCGCGATATGCGGCGGCAGGTACAGCATGTCACCCGGCTCGAGCAGCCATTCCTCTTCCGCCTCGAAATGCTGTAAAACTTTCAACGGCAAACCCGGTTGGAGTGTCAGATCTTTCTGCGCACTGATTCGCCACCGGCGCTTGCCTTTTACTTGCAAAAGAAACACATCGTAGGAATCGAAGTGGGGGCCGACGCCGCCGCCATCGCTCGCAAACGAAATCATCAGATCGTCCAGACGCGCGTCCGGCACGAAGCGAAAACGGTCGAGCAAGGCGCGCGCGCGATCGTCGTAAAGGTCCACGCCTTGAACGAGCAAGGTCCAGGCGCGCTGCTTGAGCGACGGCAGTTCATCCGGCGCGAACGGGCCGTGCTCCAGCTGCCATTTGTTGCGAAAGTGCGTGATCAGACGTGCTTCGACTTCGTCCTGATCGGCCAGCTCGAAAAACTCCTCGCGCGACAGCGGCGCCTCTACGTTCGGGATCGCCTGGCGGATCAGCAGCGGCTTCTTCTGCCAGTACCGGCGCATGAATTGCGACGGTGTCAGGTTGCCGAGCAAGGGTGTGGGCGTGTCGGGCGAGGGCGGGAGAATAGGGCGAGCCGGCTTTGAAGCCGGTGAAGAATTCCGTGCCGAAGCTGCATCGGCCGGGTGGTCAGTGGGCCGCTTGGGCATCGTATAATGTGAGTTGTATTCTGGAGAATCGAATGAAAATCGCAAAGAACACCGTCGTGTCGGTCGCTTACAAGCTGTCGGATGCGCAGGGCAATCTGATTGAAGAAAGCGACGAGCCGATGGTCTATCTGCACGGCGGCTATGATGGCACGTTCCCCAAGATCGAGGAAGAGCTCGACGGCCACGAGGCCGGCTTCGAGACTCAGATCCAGCTCGAGCCGCAAGACGCGTTCGGCGAGTACGACCCCGATCTCGTGAAGATCGAGCCGCGCGATCGTTTCCCGGAACCGCTCGAAGTCGGCATGCAATTCGAAGGCACGCCGGAAGAAGGCGATGAGGATCTCGATTCGCTCGTCTACGTGGTGACCGACGTGGCGGAAGACAAAGTCGTGCTCGACGGCAACCATCCGCTCGCCGGCATGGCGCTGCGTTTCGCGCTGACCGTGAAAGACGTGCGTCCGGCTACGGAAGACGAAATCCAGCACGAACATGCGCATGGCGCCGACGGCCTTGAAGTCCTCGATGACGATGACGACGAAGCCGAAGACGACAAGTCAGGGCCCACGTTGCACTGAGCTTGCGGGCGTGCCGGGCGCGCCTGCAGGCGCACTCGGCGTGTGCGGCAAAACGCTCGAGGCGGGCGGGCCGGACATGGCGGGCCCATACTCGCCGTTGCCGTCGTCCGTCGATCTGTGTTGCTGTTGATCGGGTTGTTGCTGCCCGGGTGTCTGCAACAACGGCGGCAACTCGGAAGCGGGGCCTAAGGCCGGCACGGCCGGCATCGAAGCGGCCGGCTCTTCGCGCTGCGGCGCCGGCGCCGCTGTCGGCATTGGCATTTGCTTCGGCACGTCGCGCACACTCACGCGGAACGGCGGTTTCTTGCCGAGATCCGCTTCAATCTGAATCCACTGGTTAAGACGATCATGCGGCGCAAGCGCGACACGCGTGAGGTTCGTCACCAGCATCCCCTTGTCATTGCGTAGCGGCTGATCGATCACGAAGCCGGCGCTCGCGCGTTCGTCGTCGCAATGAATCACCAGCACCGGTCCGCGAAAAATCTGCGCGAGTTTGACGAGGCTGCGTTTGAATTCCAGAAAGCCGTCGCGGCGCGTGTTCCGCGCAAAGCGCAGCCACGCGAAACGGTCGGGCCGTTCGTAGCGCTCCGGATCGGGGTCGCCCTGAATGAACACGACAATTGCACGTGCATCGCGGCGTTTCGCGTATTCGCCTGCATGTTCGAGCCAGAACGCATTGGCGATCACGCGATCTTCGAACTCGCCATTGCGGCCGCCCGCGGTCAGATAGTGATTGTTCGGGCTCGGCGCGTTCAAACCGACAAACACGGTATCGCCGACTTGCCAGCGCACGTTCTCCCGGAACGGACGAAAGCGCGACACTTCACTCTCGCGCGTCAAGGCGATCGGGTTCTGACCCATCGACGTGGAGTCGGTGAAGAGGGTCTGGCGCAGTTGATCGAGTCGCTCAACCGGGTCGAAGCCGCCGGCCTCAGCCGTGCCGCAATCGGCCCAGTCGTGCTGGCCCGGAATGAAGAAGAGGGCAGGCCGCGACGTTTCGAGCAGCGCGTGGCGGCGTTCGTATAGCGCGTCGCGGCAGGCTTCTTTCGCGCCCTTCAGATTGCCGTCGTAGACGACGAACGATACGTCGCGGTCGCGGCCGATTGCGTCGATCAGACGTTGCGTGGGCGCTTCGTCGGCGGGGCTTTGCATCGTGCTGGCAACGACCGCGAACGCGAAGCGCGGCGCTTCGGCATGCGCGAGCGGGGCACTCACCACGAGCACCACAAACGAGGCTAGCGACGCAAGCGACACCAGTCCACCCGTGAGCGTGAGGGCGTTGTTCAGCGCCGGGCAAATTTTGCACGGGCGCTGCGAGGGCCTGTGTGCGTCAATGATCTGCATCCGGCGCGGCGGCCAGCTCGTGCAGTTCGTATAGCAGATCGAGCGCTTCGCGCGGCCGCAGATCGTTCGGATCGATTGCGCGCAGACGCTCGACGAGCGCCTGCATGGCCGGCGAAACCGCTGCTGCTTGTTTGTCACCGGGTTCGTCGTCGGCGTCTTCGAGCAGCATGGGCATGGGCGCGGCGAACAGATCGAGTTGCGGTGCGGGTTGCGCCGCCGATTGCTGTTCAAGATGCGCAAGATGCTTGCGGGCCGCGCGAATCACTGCGTTCGGCACACCGGCCAGTTGCGCGACCTGCAAACCATAGCTCTGATTCGCCGGCCCTTCGCTGACCGCATGCAGGAACACGATGCCGTGCCCATGCTCGACTGCCGACAGGTGCACATTGGCCGCGTGCGGAAACTCGGCGGGCAGCTGGGTCAATTCGAAGTAGTGGGTGGCGAACAGCGTGTGACAGCCGTTGTGCGAGAGCAGGTGCCGCGCGATGGCCCACGCCAGCGCGAGGCCGTCGAACGTCGACGTGCCGCGCCCGATCTCGTCCATCAGCACGAGACTTTGCGGGGTTGCGTCGTTCAGGATCGCCGCGGCTTCGGTCATCTCCACCATGAAGGTCGAGCGGCCGCCAGCCAGATCGTCCGCTGCGCCGATTCGCGTGAAGATGCGATCAATCGGACCGAATGCCGCGCGTCGTGCGGGCACATAGCTGCCGACGTAGGCCAGCAATGCGATCAGCGCGGTTTGCCGCATGAAGGTCGATTTACCGCCCATGTTCGGGCCGGTGATCAGCAGCAGCTTGCGCTCGGGTGTGAGCGTGCAGTCGTTAGCGATGAACTGCTCGACCTGCGCCTCGACGACCGGATGCCGGCCCTGCTCGATTTCGATGCCGGTATCCGGCGAAAACGTCGGCGCGACCCAATCGAGTGCGCGAGCGCGTTCGGCGAAGGCCGCGAGCAGATCGAGTTCGGCGAGCGCCGCGGCGACCCGCTGGCAGTCCGGGATAAAAGGCAGCAGTGCTTGCAGCAATGCGTCGTAAAGCGAGCGTTCGCGGGCCAGTGCGCGTTCCTGCGCGGACAGCGCCTTGTCTTCGAACGTCTTCAGCTCCGGCGTGATGTAACGCTCGGCGTTTTTCAGCGTCTGACGGCGGCGGTAATCGTCCGGCACCTTGTCAGTCTGGCCACGCGTGACTTCGATATAGAAGCCATGCACCTTGTTGTACTCGACTCGCAGGTTGCCGATACCGGTGCGCGCCCGTTCGCGTGTTTCGAGGTCGATCAGGAACTGCCCGCAGTTCTCCGAAATATCGCGCAACTCGTCGAGTTCCGCATCGTAGCCCCGTGCGATTACGCCGCCGTCGCGCACCATCGCGGCGGGCTCCTGCGCGATGGCGCGCTTGAGCAGTTCGACGCAGGCTTGCGGCGGTTCGAGCGACGCATCGATACGCGCCAGCGAATCCGCATTCGACGAAACGGCCGCGAGTTGCGTGCGCAACTCGGGCAAGGCGATGAACGTATCGCGTAGGCTAGACAGATCGCGGGGCCGAGCCGACAGCAGCGCGAGACGTCCGGTAATCCGCTCGATGTCGGAGACTTGCCGCAACGCGCCGCGCAGCGTGTCGACGCCCGCGCCCATCGGCGCGTCGAGCAATGCGCCGATGGCCTGCTGACGTGCTTGCGCCACAGCGGCTTCGCGCGGCGGATGGTGCAGCCAGTGACGCAACAGACGGCTGCCCATGGTCGTGCAGCAGGTGTCGAGCAGCGAACACAGCGTGGGCGATTCGGTGCCGCGCAGCGTTTCGGTAAGTTCAAGATTGCGGCGCGTGGCGGGGTCGAGCCCGATATATTCGGACTCGTATTCGACCTTCAGGCTGCGCACGTGACGCAATTGCTGGCCTTGCGTGGCCGCCGCATACAGCAGCAGCGCGCCGGCCGCGCCGCATGCCGCCGTTAGCGAGTGCGCACCGAAGCCGTCGAGGCCGGCCACTTCCAGTTGATCGCACAAACGTTGCGTGCCCGAGGCAATATCGAAGTGCCACACCGGCACGCGGGTGAGGGCGCCGGCGTTGACCGGCGGCGTCCAGCTCGCGGAGTCGGCGGGCGCATCGGCCACCAGAATTTCCGCGGGACGAATCCGTTCGAGCGCGGCGGCCACCTGGTCGGGCGCCACTTCGGCGAGACGCAACGCGCCGCTCGCCAGATTCAACCACGCGAGCCCGACACTCGTTGCGACGC
This sequence comes from Paraburkholderia sediminicola, assembly GCF_902859805.1. GTDB lineage: Bacteria > Pseudomonadota > Gammaproteobacteria > Burkholderiales > Burkholderiaceae > Paraburkholderia > Paraburkholderia sediminicola. Next base: position 239,616 of record NZ_CADIKC010000010.1, read on the forward strand.
CGCGGCGGTTATGCGCGACGCACAGCGCCATCAGGTAGACGTCGCTCTTATCGGACAGCAGGGCCGCGTCCGTCAACGTGCCCGGCGTGACCACGCGCATCACTTTGCGCTCGACAGGTCCTTTCGACGTAGCCGGGTCGCCGATCTGTTCGCAAATCGCGACGGATTCGCCGAGCTTTACCAGCTTGGCCAGATACTGTTCGACCGCGTGATGCGGCACGCCCGCCATTTTGATCGGATTGCCCGCTGACGCGCCGCGCTGCGTCAGTGTTAAATCGAGCAGACGCGCGGCCTTTTCCGCGTCTTCGAAAAAGAGCTCGTAGAAGTCGCCCATCCGGTAGAACACCAGCGTGCCCGGATGATCCGCCTTGATGCGCAGATACTGCTGCATCATCGGCGTGTGTTGTGCGACGTCATTGGCCGCTGCGGTTTGAATGCCCATCCGTGGTGTCTTTTGCGTTAGCTGTTCAGGGCGTGAGTTTAACCCGCCAGCGGGGCGAGCGGACCCTGGCCGGACGGCCAGGCGTTACGCAATTTATCTGTAGCAAGACAGATTCTCGCGCCAGCCGGGCGATTCTCGCCATGCCATCATTCTTCAACGAGCGCGCGCATATCCACCGTGCGCTCGTTCACGGCGCTGCGCCGCTTTGCGAGCCACATCATGAACGTGATGAAACTGCCGAATACGACAATGATCCATTGCGCCGGCATCTTCGCGGTGAGCAGTATCGCGTAGGCCCCGAGCATCAGCAGCACGGCCAGATTCTGGTTGAAATTTTGCACCGCGATCGAATGCCCTGCGGAGAGCAAGGTCGCGCCACGATGCTGGAGGATCGCGTTCATCGGCACGATAAAAAAGCCGGACAGCGCGCCGAGCAGGATCATCAGCGGATAGGCGAGCAGGATATAGATCGGCAGCACGTACGAGCCGATACGGATGCCGGCGCCCGCCGGAAACAGGTCCCGGTTGTAGAACGCCACGGCGATCGCGACCGCGCCGGTGAGAATGCCGATCGGCAGCACGCGCAGCGAGTTGCGCAATGGAATCAACGCCGCCGCGGCAGCCGCGCCGACGGCGATGCCAAGCCCTGTCACGCCTTGCATCACGGCCGCCTTCGAGAGCGACAGGCCAAGGTTCACGTTGGCCCATTTGAGCACCAGCAATTGCAGCGTGACCGCGCCGCCCCACATCAGCGTCGTGACCCACAGCGCGATTTGCGCGAGCTTGTCGGCCCACAACACGTTGAAGCAATGATAGAAGTCGCCGACCAGTTTCTTCGGCTCGTTCAAACGGTTCGGATAACGCGCGCCGGTATCGGGAATGAAGATGTTGATCGCCGCCGCGATGGCATACGTAACCATCACCGCGAACATCGCGAGATCGGCGGAAGAGCGGATCAGCGGCAGATGCGCATGCGCGACGAACCGGTCGGCGAGCGTGCTGATCAGCGCACCGCCGACCATCGTGCCGACAATGGTCGACAGGACGGTGGCCGATTCGAGCCACGCGTTCGCCTTGACGAGTTTTTCTGCGGGCAGGAGTTCGGTGAGAATGCCGTACTTGGCCGGCGAATACGCGGCCGCGCCAAAGCCGACCACGCCATACGCAATCATCGGATGGACGCCGGCGATCATCATCAGGCAACCGCTCGCCTTGAGCGCGTTGGAGATAAACATCACGTGGCGCTTTTGCATCGCGTCGGCGAACGCGCCGACGAAGGGGGCGAGCAACACGTAGGAGACGGTGAAGAAAATCTGCAGCAGCGGCGTGACCCAGGCGGCCGAACGGATCACCGATAGCAGGGCGATGGCGGCGATCAGCAGGGCATTGTCCGCGAGCGACGAAACGAACTGCGCCGCGATGATTGTGTAGAAGCCTTTTTTCATGAAGCGGATCGGAAGCTGCGCGCAAATCTGACGCGAAGCAGGGCGCTGCAAGAAGCGCGCAAAACGCAACCGGCGATCGAACGTGCCGGCGCGGCATCCCGCTTTGTAGCACGAACGCCTGCCGGATGCAGGCGAGCCAACGAAAAAGCGGCCGAAGCCGCTTTGCGTATTACCGATGCCGGCGCCAGGCCGGCCAGTCCAGACCTGAGCCTTAAGCCGACTGCTGGCGCGTGCGGCTGTAGCGCGACAGGATCGGGATCATCTGCGCGTAGACCTTCGGATTGCCCGCGACGATTTCGCCGACGTGCAGGAAGTCCGAGTCGCCCGTGTAATTACCCACCAGACCGCCGGCTTCCGTGATCAGCAGGCTGCCCGCGGCGACGTCCCACGGATTCAGGCCTTGCTCGAAGAAACCGTCCATACGGCCCGCGGCAACGTTGGCCAGATCGAGCGCGGCAGCGCCCGGACGGCGCAGGCCGGCACAGGCTTCGGTCATTTCAGCGAACTGGCGGCCGTACGCTTCGAGGCCGTCCTTTTCGCGGAACGGGAAGCCGGTGCCGATCAGGCCGTCAGCCAGGCGGTCGCGCTTGGCGACGCGAATGCGGCGGTCGTTCAGGAACGCACCGCGGCCGCGCGAGGCGGTGAACAGGTCGTTGCGGGTCGGATCGTAGACCACGGCCTGCGTCACGATGCCCTTGTGGGCAAGCGCGATCGACACGCAGTAGTACGGGAAGCCGTGGATGAAATTGGTGGTGCCGTCGAGCGGATCGATGATCCACTGATATTCGGATTCGTTGTCCGACTTGCCGGATTCTTCGGCGAGGATGGCGTGATCGGGGTAGGCTGTCTTGAGCGTGTCGATGATCGCCGCTTCAGACGCTTTGTCGACCTCCGTGACGAAATCGTTGTGCTGTTTCTTGCTGACCTGGAGCAGATCGAGGTCGAGCGACGCGCGGTTGATGATCTGGGCTGCGCGGCGCGCGGCCTTCACAGCGATATTGAGCATGGGATGCATGAGACTGGATCCTTGTGCCGGGGCAGCACGGCTGCTTACCGGTAAATGAGCGCGGGATGAGCGCTAATTGAGCGCCATCAAAGGGCGCGGAAACAGCACGGAACGCACGTCCGGTAACGAACCGGGTGCGCATTCCGCCGACGGAGACGAATTGGATAAGAACGAGGCGCCGGAGCTTTCACAGGAGAAAACCGGGCGCGAATATTGGTATTTTACCTGAGTCCGGGCGCCGCGGCAGCGCTTGCTGCCCGGTATGTCGTGCAACGGTCCGACGGCGCGGTTCTGGCGCGGCGCACACGCGTATTTCGGAGTCGATGCAGCGTTGGCGCTACTTGGCGCTACCATACGCGTTCTTTAGCTTGTCGAGTTTCATCGTGGACCACACCCACCATTCTTCCGATCCCGCCGTGGCGGACCTGCGCGGCGGTTTTACGTCGACGCGCTTCGTGCTCGTCGAGCCCAGCCATCCCGGTAACGTCGGCGCGGCGGCGCGCGCGCTGAAAACCATGGGTTTCTCGCGCCTCGTGCTGGTGTCGCCGCGTGTGCCGCACGTGCAAAGCGATCCGGAAGCCATCGCCATGGCGAGCGGCGCTGACGACGTGCTGGCGTCAGCGCACGTCGTACCGACGCTTGCCGATGCGCTGAATGGCGTGCATTGGTCGATTGCGCTGACCGCCCGGCTGCGCGAATACGGGCCGCCTCAATGGACGCCGCGTGCCGCGGCCGGCGCCGCGCGTGAGCAGGCGCTACATGGCGAGATCGCGCTGGTGTTCGGCAACGAGCGCACGGGCCTGTCGAACGAAGACGTTGAGCGTTGCAGCGCGCTCGCGCATATTCCGGCCAATCCTGCCTACAGTTCGCTCAATCTTGCACAGGCCGTGCAGGTGTTGGCGTATGAATTGCGCACGACGTACCTGTCCTCGGACGAAGCAGGGGCTGCGGCCTCCGCGGTGGCTCAGGCGGCGGCCGGGCAGGGCGAGCCGGTCGGCGCGCGGGCGGCAAGCGACGAGATCGAAAGCATGTACGCGCATCTGGAGAGCGCGCTGGTCGCGCTCGAGTTTCTCGATCCGGCCAATCCGAAGAAATTGATGTCCCGCTTGCGGCGCCTGTTCGCACGTTCCGGTCTGGAGCGCGAGGAAGTGAATATCGTGCGCGGCATCGCCAAACATATTCTGCTGAAGACCAGGCCGCCCGGCGGCGACGCGTCTTAAGGGCTCCCTGCCCATCAATCTACGACCTTGCCGGCAGCGTGGGCTTCCGGCAGGTTTCGCGCAATCGCCCTACAATCGCTCGAAACGTTCTAAGCAAAGCTGCCGATCTGCTATGCGGCAAGCATCCGCCGTGCGTGGTGTTTCGCGCAGGCGGTCCTTTCCCCCACAACATAGTCCCTGCCATGTTCACGAGACTCCGCGAAGACATCGCCACGATCCGCGAGCGCGATCCCGCCGCCCGCAGCGCCTGGGAAGTCCTCACGTGTTATCCGGGTCTGCACGCGCTCGTGCTGCACCGGCTCGCGCACGCCTGCTGGCAAGCTAAACGCCGCTGGCTCGCGCGTTTCATCTCGCAGATGGCGCGCTTCATGACCGGCATCGAAATCCATCCGGGCGCCACGCTGGGCCGCCGTGTGTTCATCGATCACGGCATGGGCGTCGTGATTGGCGAGACGGCGCAAGTCGGTGACGAATGCACGATCTACCAGGGCGTGACCCTCGGCGGCACGTCGCTCACGCGGGGAGCGAAGCGGCATCCTACGCTTGAGCGTGGTGTGATCGTCGGCGCGGGGGCGAAGGTGCTCGGCGGCTTTACGATCGGCGCGGACGCAAAAATCGGCTCGAATGCGGTGGTCACGAAGCCGGTGCCGGCGCGCGGCACGGCGGTGGGTAATCCGGCGCGGATCATCGTCCCGGCAGCGGCTGCCGTGGTAGCCGCGGCGAGCGCATCGGCAAATGGCGCGTCGCGTGAGTCGAAAGTCACGTCGGAAAAGAGCGGGTTCTGCGCTTACGGCATCACGCCGAATGCGGACGATCCAGTATCGCTGGCGATTCACGGCCTGATCGACCACGCTGCCACGCAATCGAAGCGTATCGACGAAATCGTCGACGCGCTGGAGCGGCTGGGAACCAGTCTGGAAGGTTTGCAAGGCGCCGACGCGGCGCTGCTCGATCTGCGGCGCCTGTCGGCCGCGATTGCAGGAAAGGTGGAAGGGGCGGTGGCGGAGCGCTAGGTCAAGCTGGTCAATTCAGCGGCAACGCGCGAATCCCTTCCGCGTCGATGCGCAGGTAACCGCCACGGCGCTCGCCGTGGTCGAGATCCCAATCCGGCAACACCCAGCGCGTGCCGCCCGGCTCACGATGCAGCGCCGGACGATGCGTGTGCCCATGAATGATCGTGGCTGTTTTCGACACCTTGAATAGCGCAGCGATGGCCTTCGGCGTTACGTCATACTTCGGCGAAACCGGACGCGAACGGCCTTGCTGGCTTTTCGAGCGCATGTTTTCCGCGAGCGCCTGACGCCAGCGAAACGGCCACGCGAGAAACAGCATCTGCGCCAAACGGCTGCGTGCAAAGCGCCGGAAAAATTGATAGCCGCGGTCCGCGGTGCAGAGGCCGTCGCCATGCGCGAGTACGATCCGCGTGCCGAATGCGGTGATCACGAACGGGTCGGGCAGCCAGATCGCGCCGGCCGCTTTCATGAAGCGCTTGCCGAGCAGAAAATCACGATTGCCGTGCATGATGTAGAGCGCGATACCGCGTTCCGACAACGTATGCAGCAACGCCGCCATGCGCGCGACGAACGGCTCGACGAGCATGTCGTCGCCGATCCAGTACTCGAACAGATCGCCGAGAATGAAAACCGAATCCGCCTGCTCGGCCGTGACGCGCACGAAGTGTTCGAACGCGGCGACCGTGTGCGGAATCGCCTCGCTCAGATGAATATCGGAGAGGAAAAAAAACGGGCGTGCGGCGTGCGGGCGTTTGCCCTCGCCAGGCACGCCCGCGGCGACGCTTCGCAGCGGCGTTTCTTGCAGCATTGAAGGTGCCTGATATCAGTTCAAACGGGTTGGCCCTGATCGGACGCTTAGTCGACGATCACAGCTTTTTCGATCACGACGTCGTCGGCCGGCACGTCCTGATGGAAGCCCTTCGAACCCGTCTTGACCTTCTTGATCTTCTCGACGATGTCCATGCCGTCGACCACCTTGCCGAACACTGCATAGCCCCAGCCCTGCGGCGTCGGCGACGAGTGGTTCAGGAAGTCGTTGTCGTTCACGTTGATGAAGAATTGCGCGGTTGCCGAGTGCGGGTCGTTCGTGCGAGCCATCGCGACCGAGCCGTTGACATTCTTCAGGCCGTTGTTCGCTTCGTTGGTGATCGGCTCTGCCGTCGGCTTCTGCTTCATGCCGGGTTCAAAACCGCCGCCCTGGATCATGAAGCCGTCGATCACGCGGTGGAACACCGTGTTGTCGTAGTGGCCGGCCTTCACGTAGTTGAGGAAGTTCTCAACCGACTTCGGCGCCTTTTCAGCGTCCAGTTCGAGTTTGATGACGCCGTGGTTTGTATGCAGTTCAACCATGATGGAATCCTTTGATGAACGGGGTGGGTAAAAGGCGCGGCCGCTCGTCATGAAGTGAGATGACGACGGGCCGCGCCGGGGGCGTAGATTTTAGTGACTTCCTGTGCAGCGTGCCTGTGCTGCTTCCTGCTCTATTGCCTGCTTACTTGCCGACCACCGTGGCCGATTCGATCACGATCGGTTTTTGCGGCACGTCGCTCATCGGGCCGCGTGTGGTGGTGGCCGTGCCTTCGATCTTCTTCACGACGTCCATGCCGCTCGTGACCTTGCCGAACACCGCGTAGCCGTTGCCGTCCGGATTCGGATAGTCGAGGCCGGCGTTATCCACCGTGTTGATGAAGAACTGCGCAGTGGCCGAATTCGGATCGCTGGTGCGCGCCATGGCGAGCGTGCCGGCCGCGTTCTTCAGACCGTTACGGCTTTCGAGCGGAATCGGCGCGCGCGTGGGCTTCTCAGCGAAGCTTTGCGTATAACCGCCGCCCTGAATCATGAAGCCGCGAATCACGCGATGAAAAATCGTGCCGCTGTACTGGCCGGACTTCACGTAGTCGAGGAAGTTGGCAACCGTTTTCGGTGCCTTCTCAGGATACAACTCGACGCGGATGTCGCCTTCCGTGGTCTTGAAGAGGACGGACGGATGCGCGGCCTGCGAACCGGACTGGGCAAAGGCGGGGGCGTTTGCGATCAGGGCGGCGCTGCCGAGCGCCAACATCAACCATTTCATGAAGATCCTCAGGGTTGGAAAAAACGTGTTGCCGAAGACGGTGCCGGTGTTATTGCGACGGCGCCATGTAGGGCGGCATGGCGAGCGAGCCGTTTGCGCCGCCGTACTGGAAGCTCGGCGTTTGTGTCATGTCCGCGGAGGAGCGCGCGGCGCTGGCCTCGACAGGTGCCGCGGCTTTTTTCGCCGGCCCCGTGCTCCTGGGCGGCGAAACGATCTTCTGGATGTCGGCGATGCGCTGCGTGGTGGTGGCGCTCGCTTTGCCGAGGCCTTGCGCGCGACGGTAAGCCGCGTCGGCCATGCGCAGATACAGATCGCCCAGATTCTCGTACGCGAGACCGTAGGCCGGATTCACCTTGGTCGCGGTTTCGAGCGCGGCGCGTGCCTCGGCATAACGGCCGTGCTTCGCATAAAGCGCGGCCAGGTTGTTATACGGTTCGGGCAGTTCCGGGTACAGCTGCGTGAGTTCGGTGAACGCGGTGATGGCTTCGTCGTCGCGATTCAGGTGGGCCAGCACCGTGGCGCGCTTGAACTTTGCCTGCGCGTCATGCGGATTCGAGGCGATGCGCGCGTCGAGCTGGGTGAGCGAGGCTTCCCAGTTCTTCTGCGCAATCGACGCGTCGATTTCCGGCGTGTTGTCACGCACGGCGGGACCCTGCGGCATGGTCGCGGCGCCTTTCTGCGCGTACGCGGCAGCACCCGGCAGGACCGTGAGGGCGACGGCGCAGAATGCCGTCGCGGCGAGGGTCGCAGCGCTGCGCGCGCGGCCGCTGGAAGGTTTCATAGGCTCGGGTCTGGATGTTATACTCCGACCCATTCTAACAAAAGGTCTGCGCGTTCCGTCGAACCGCAAACTGTCTTTTCGCCACTCGTGGTCGTCTCCGCCTTGAACGCAGCCTGACCGCCGCACCAGGTGCACCGGTTTGCTGCTGTGCGTGTTGTAGTGCAAAGGTAGTGCAAAGCGGCAGTACACAACGCACCCGCCGTCTTTTCGCGGGGCGCATCATGCACGAAACAGCACGAACACATTGCGGATTTCTTTCGGCCCACGCACCGTTCTCTATGGAATCACTGCGCATCTACAACACGCTCGCGCGTGACAAGCAAACTTTCGTGCCGCTGCAAGATGGCGTCGTGCGGATGTACGTCTGCGGGATGACCGTGTACGACTATTGTCACGTCGGTCATGCACGGGTGATGGTCGTGTTCGACATCGTGCAGCGGTGGTTGCGCACGCTCGGCTACGACGTCACCTACGTGCGCAACATCACGGATATCGACGACAAGATCATCCGGCGCGCAGTGGAAAACGGCGAAACGATCAAATCGTTGACCGACCGCTTCATCAAGGCCTTGCATGAAGACGCGGACGCGCTCGGCATCGAGCGGCCCGATCTGGAACCGCGCGCCACCGATTTCATCCCGCAGATGCTCGGCATGATCGAGAAGCTCGAGGCGAACGGTTACGCCTATCAGGCGGGCGACGGCGACGTGAACTACGCGGTGCGCAAGTTCGTGGGCTACGGCAAGCTGTCGGGCAAGTCGCTCGAAGATCTGCGCGCGGGCGAACGCGTCGCCGCGAACGACGCGAAGCAGGACCCGCTCGATTTCGTGTTGTGGAAGCAGGCGAAGCCCGACGAACCGGCCGACACCGGCTGGGAGTCGAAGTACGGGCGCGGCCGCCCCGGCTGGCATATCGAATGCTCGGCAATGGGCTGCACGTTGCTCGGCGAGCATTTCGACATTCACGGCGGCGGTCAGGACCTGCAGTTTCCGCACCACGAGAACGAGATTGCGCAGAGCGAAGCTGCGACCGGACAAACCTTCGTCAATTACTGGATGCACAACGGCTACGTACAGATCGACAATGAGAAGATGTCGAAGTCGTTGAACAATTTCTTTACGATCCGCGAAGTATTGGCGCAGTACGATGCCGAGGTCGTGCGTTTTTTCATCGCACGCGCGCACTATCGCTCGCCGTTGAATTACAGCGACGTGCATATCGACGACGCCCGCAATGCGCTGACGCGTTTGTACACCGCGCTGAAAGACGTAACGCCGGACGGCGCGGAGCTCGACTGGAACGAAGCGCATGCGCAGCGTTTCCAGGCAGCAATGAATGACGACTTCAACACGCCGGTTGCAGTGTCGGTGTTGTTCGAGTTGGCAACTGAAGTGAACCGCACGCGCGACCCCGCGCTGGCCCGTCAATTGCGCTCGCTGGGCGCTGTGATCGGCTTGCTCGGCCGGGAGCCGCGTGCATACCTGCAGCAGGCTGCGGGCGCCGCCGCGGAGGGTGCGCTCGACGCCGCCGCGATCGAAGCGAAGATCGCCGCGCGCGTGGCCGCCAAGCAGGCGAAAGACTATGCAGCAGCAGACCGGATCCGGGCCGAATTGCTCGAGGCCGGCGTTGCACTTGAAGACAAACCCGGCGGGTTGACCGAGTGGCGGCGCGTGTGAGCGCACCTCGTACTTCCCTCTGATCGACTCGCCAGGCAGGAGGCAGGATGGCAACGGCCACGAAGACGCCGGCTAAACGAGCCACGTCTCAAACAAACGCTGCAACCGCGGTAAAGTCGACACGAACGTCGACTCGTGCGGGCGGCAGCGCGGTAAAGAATGCAGCATCGAAAGCCGCCGGGGCGGCGGCGAAGGCTGGCGTGCGCGCAGCGGCAACGACCGGGGCCGCGAAGAAGGCTACTGTCAAGCGCGCATTGAACGGCGCGTCGGCGCATGCGCCTGTTTCGACACGCGCCAAAACTGCGCGTGCAAAAAGCAATGGCGCGCTGCCTGCTGAACTCGCCGGCGACGTGCAGGAACTCACGCGCGTCACACACGAAGGACACGAAGGCGAAGTCGTACGCAAGACGCGTGCGTCATCAGGTGCGGGCGGCGAATCAGCGGATGTTGCTGAACTCGCGGTGCCGGTGCAGATCGGCGGCCTCACGCCTGAAGTCACCCGTCCGGCGTATTGGGACAAGGCGTGTGCGGACCTCGTCAAGCGCGACCGTATCCTGAAGAAACTGATTCCGAAGTTCGGTCCGGTGCATCTGCTAAGCCGTGGCGATCCGTTCGTCACGCTCGCGCGTTCGGTGGTCGGGCAGCAGATTTCGGTGGCTTCCGCGCAGGCGGTCTGGGCGAAAGTCGAGGCAGCGTGCCCGAAGCTCGTGCCGCAGCAGTTCATCAAGCTCGGTCAGGACAAACTGACCGCGTGCGGGCTGTCCAAGCGCAAGGCCGAATACGTGCTCGATCTCGCACAGCATTTCGTGTCGGGCGCGTTGCACGTCGGCAAGTGGACCTCGATGGACGACGAGGCGGTGATTGCCGAACTCACGCAGATCCGCGGCATTGGCCGCTGGACCGCGGAGATGTTCCTGATCTTCAACCTGTCGCGCCCGGATGTGCTGCCGCTCGACGATCTTGGCTTGATCCGCGCGATCAGCGTCAATTACTTCAGCGGCGAACCGGTTACACGCAGCGAAGCGCGTGAGGTCGCGGCAAACTGGGAGCCGTGGCGCACTGTCGCCACCTGGTATATGTGGCGTAGTCTCGATCCGTTGCCGGTCGACTACTAAAGCAAAAGAAAGCGATCCGTTTAAAAAAACTATCGATTGTTGAAATTTGATAGTTGCGAGATGGTTTTGACATCGGCGAGCGCGGTTAGAATACGCGCTGCCGGTAAGTCCAAGGATTACAACCAATGAAGACCACCTTTCTGGATTTCGAACAGCCGATCGCTGAACTCGAAGCGAAGATCGAAGAATTGCGCTTCGTGCAGGACGATTCGGCCGTCGATATTTCGGAAGAGATCGAGCGGCTGTCCAAGAAGAGTCAACAGCTCACCAAAGATCTGTACGCGAACCTCACCCCATGGCAGGTTTCGCAAATTGCCCGACATCCCCAGCGCCCGTACACGTTCGATTACGTGAACGAGCTGTTCACCGATTTCCACGAACTGCACGGCGACCGCAACTATGCGGACGACCTGTCGATCGTCGGCGGCCTCGCGCGCTTCAACGGCCAGGCTTGCATGGTGATTGGCCATCAGAAAGGTCGTGACACGAAGGAGCGCGCGCTGCGCAACTTCGGCATGCCGCGTCCGGAAGGCTATCGCAAGGCCGAACGGCTGATGCGTCTCGCCGAGAAGTTCGGCTTGCCGATCTTCACGTTCATCGATACGCCGGGCGCCTACCCGGGCATCGGCGCGGAAGAGCGTGGCCAGTCGGAAGCGATCGGCCGCAATCTGTACGTGATGGCTGAACTCAAGACGCCGCTGATCGCCACGATCATCGGTGAAGGCGGTTCGGGCGGCGCGCTCGCGATTGCCGTCGGCGACAGCGTGCTGATGCTGCAGTTCTCGACCTATTCGGTGATTTCGCCGGAAGGGTGCGCGTCGATCCTGTGGAAGAGCGCCGCGAAAGCGCCGGAAGCCGCGGAAGCGCTTGGCCTGACCGCGCATCGTCTCAAGGCGCTCGGCCTGATCGACAAGATCGTCAACGAGCCGCTGGGCGGCGCGCATCGCGATCCGAAGGGCATGGCCGCGATGTTGCGCCGTGCGCTCGCCGATTCGCTGCGCCAGTTCCAGGGCATGAGCATCAACGACCTGCGTCAACGCCGTTTCGAACGGTTGATGTCGTACGGCAAGTTCAAGGAAACGACGCCGGGTGCGTAAGCCCGCGCGCGTTTTCTTTCGTCCTTCAGCGCGCAAAGCGCTAGCGACGTGACTCCCACCGCCGATTCGCACGCCGACCGCCTCGTTCTCGAGGCGGTCGGCGTTGCGCTGTCCGCGTTGCCTGCGCATGCGCGCATTGCAGTCGCGTTCAGTGGTGGCGTCGATTCGAGCGTGCTACTCGATGCGGTGGTGCGTGTCGCAGGCGCGTCGCGTTGCGTTGCACTGCATGTGCATCATGGACTCAGTGCGCATGCCGACGAGTGGCTCGCGCATTGCGAAGCCTTTGCACAGGAACGTGGCGTTGAATTCGCGGCACAGCGTGTCGACGTGCCGCGTGACGCGGGTGTGAGTGTCGAGGCCGCGGCGCGCGATGCGCGTTACCGTGCACTGGACGCCATGTGCGCAACACGCGCTGTTCGCACGCTATGGCTCGCGCAACATGCGGACGACCAGGCAGAGACGGTGCTGCTGCAACTGCTGCGCGGCGCAGGCCTCGCGGGACTTGCGGCGATGGCGCCGGAGTACTTGCCGGCAGGCGCCTCCGCGGTGCGAGTGAGGCCCTTGCTGCATCTGTTGCGTGCGCAGCTCGAGCAGTATGCGAGCGGCCGGGATCTGCGCTGGATCGACGACGAATCGAACGCGGACACACGTTACGCGCGCAACGCATTGCGTCACGAGGTGACACCGGCGTTGGCCGTCCACTTTCCTGGCTTTCGCGACGCGCTCGCGCGCACGGCCGCGCATGCGGCATCGGCGCAGCGTCTGCTCGACGATCTCGCGCGCATCGATCTGAATGAAGCCGTACGCGATGACGGCCGTGCGCTATCCCATGACGCGCTGCTCGCCCTCGACGACGATCGCGCGCTCAACCTGCTGCGCTACTGGATGCGCACGTTGGGTCTCGTTGCGGCATCGACGGCGCGTCTCACCGACGCTTTGCGGCAGTTGCGCGAAGTCGGGGAAGCCGGAGAAGGCCATAGCCTGCGTATCGATCATGCAGGGCAGGCGTTGCGTAGTTATCGCGGTCTGATCTACTGGGAGGCGGGCGATAGCAGTGACCCCGCTGACGAAACCGCGCTCGCTGAGCGCGCCGTGAGCGAACTCGCGTGGCAGGGTGAATCGATCTGGCGTTTGCCGCAATGGCGCGGCACTTTTGTGTTTGTCGCCGTCGCTTCCAATGTCGATTCAGCGTCGGACGATCCCGATACGCTTCCGGTCAGCGTGCTACGCAGGGCATTGCTAAGCGCACGTTCGCGCAGCGGCGGCGAACGGATGCGTACCAGCGCTGCGCAAAGCAGCCCGAGCCGCACGCTGAAAAACCTGTTCCAGGAGCGTGGTATTCCGGCATGGAAGCGCGATGTGCCGCTGCTTTACGTCGGCGACGATTTGCTGTTCGTGCCCTTGCTCGGCCTGAACCGCGCGGCGTTGCCCGAGCAGATCGATGCGGCCGGCCAGCGCGTCCGGATCATCTGGCGTGACGATCTGCTGATCGCCTGACCGGCCGGTCGGACACACGACTTACCTATTCGGCGAATCCCCGGAGCAGGGCGCGAAAGCAGGGCGCAAAACCACACCGGATAAGCCTTTTCAGCCGCGAATAGGGACCATTCGACGGGCATTTCGGCTTGTCTTTTTGCGCCCGATCGGGTAATTTAACTTGTTTGCCCGACCCGATTTCGCCGTCGCTTTTGCGGTTTCCGTGCGTGATCCGTCGTTTCCGGTAAGCCACTAGCGATCATTCCCGGGCAAATCCGCGCGTGTTACACGCGCGCTGCATCTACGCCGCCACACACTTTGCCGTCGTTCACAAGACGTTGCGCTCCTGTGCTTTTGTGCGGTCGTCTCCAGCGCGCCAGCGCGTTTTCTCCTTCAGTTCAGAACGACAATGGCACTCATCGTACATAAATACGGCGGCACCTCGATGGGCTCGGTCGAGCGCATCAAGAACGTCGCCAGGCGCGTCGCGAAATGGCACAAGGCCGGCCACAAGATGGTCGTCGTGCCGTCGGCAATGTCCGGCGAAACCAACCGCTTGCTCGGCCTCGCGAAAGAAATCACAAGCCAGCCGAGCCCGCGCGAACTCGACATGATTGCCGCTACCGGCGAGCAGGTCAGCTCGGGGCTGCTCGCCATCGCGCTGCAGGAAGCCGGCGTCGACGCGGTCAGCTATGCCGGCTGGCAAGTGCCGGTCAAAACGGATAGCGCATTCACGAAAGCGCGCATCAGCGAAATCGACGGCGAGCGCGTGCTGCGCGATCTCGAAGCGGGCAAAGTGGTGGTGATCACGGGTTTCCAGGGTATCGACCCTGACGGCCACATCACCACGCTCGGCCGCGGCGGTTCGGATACATCGGCTGTTGCAGTCGCTGCCGCATTGAAGGCCGACGAGTGCCTGATCTACACGGACGTCGACGGCGTCTACACGACCGATCCGCGCGTGGTGGAAGAAGCACGCCGCCTCGATCGCGTGACGTTTGAAGAAATGCTGGAAATGGCAAGCCTGGGTTCCAAGGTGCTGCAGATCCGCTCGGTGGAATTCGCCGGCAAATATCAGGTGAAGACGCGCGTGCTGTCGAGCCTGACCGATCCGCTGATCCCGCTCGACACTGAAATGAAGTCGGGCACCCTGATTACTTTTGAAGAAGACGAGACCATGGAAAAAGCAGTCATCTCGGGCATCGCGTTCCAGCGCGATGAAGCTCGTATCGCCGTGATGGGTGTGCCCGACAAGCCGGGCATCGCATATCAGATTCTCGGCCCGGTGGCGGACGCGAATATCGACGTCGACATGATCATCCAGAACCAGAGTGTCGAAGGCAAAACGGCCTTTACGTTCACGGTCGGCCGCGGTGATTATCAGCGCGCCATGGACATCCTCACCGGCCAGGTGAAGGGGCACGTTCAGGCTGAGCAGGTGCTGGGCGATCCGAAGGTGTCGAAGGTCTCGGTGGTCGGCGTCGGCATGCGTTCGCACGTGGGTATCGCGAGCACGATGTTCCGCACGCTGTCGGAAGAGGGCATCAACATCCAGATGATCTCGACCTCCGAAATCAAGATTTCGGTGCTGATCGACGAGAAGTACATGGAGCTCGCCGTGCGCGCGCTGCATAAGGCGTTCGAACTGGATCAGGCGTAATTGCTGCGCGGGGCGGGGCGCAGAGTTGGACGAACAGGAGCGCCTCGTCTTTTTGCGTGACCTTGCATGGCCGTGTGCGCGCCAATGTGACGTAGGTCGTGTCACGCAGGTCATGTGACGCAGGTCATGTGAATTAATTGCGTCGTCGATGACAAAACTGGCACAAAAAATGTGCGGTAGACATTGACCTTCGCGGTTCGGCCCGCTATTATCTTGGCTTCGTTGCGCTGACTCCCTGCGCAACCGAAAGTTTGGGAGACGTGGCCGAGAGGTCGAAGGCACTCCCCTGCTAAGGGAGCATCTGGGCCAAAACCTGGATCGAGGGTTCGAATCCCTCCGTCTCCGCCAGGAGTTTGAGTAAAGAAAGCCCCGTAAGTCTAGCGACTTACGGGGCTTTTCTCATTCCGGTCCTTCCCGTTTCTTTCCTCTCTTGCTGCACCTGATTTCTATCCTTTCGACTCACTCCCGCAGCACAAACGCCTTTGCGCAATAGGCTTCGCGCAGGCCGGAGACAGAGGCCATACCGGCGCGTTCAGCCGTTCGTTGTGCCGCCGCCGCACGGCGACTGAAGACAAGCAACGGCCCCTATTTTCGCCCTGTAATCACGCTCGATACTGCATGCTATGTCAGCTACGTTAAGGATGCCGAATCGCCTCGATACCTTATCTATCGGGCGATTGATGCAGTTTGCATGTCAAAGCGTTCTGCATTGCTCACGGTTTTTCAGCGCATTCTCTTCCCCGCGATAAGGAAATGAAAAATTCATTTGCACCTCGTATGAAAAATGTTGAATAATAATGATTCGCATTTGCAAAAGGAGCGCGAGATGAGCTGGGGCGATGAGAACACCACCTTCAACGTTGTAATCAACCACGAAGAGCAGTATTCGATCTGGCCGGATTACAAGGACGTGCCCGCAGGCTGGCGGCTCGCCGGCAAACAGGGAAAGAAGGAGGAGTGCCTCGCCTGGATCGATCAGGTGTGGACCGACATGCGTCCGCTGAGCTTGCGCCAGGCGATGGACGCCGACGTCGCCGGTGCCGCGGGTGCGACAACAGCTCAGCACTAACGCGACAGGCGTGAGCGACCCATGTCCACACCGATCACGCTGGTCTGTCTGCCGTATGCCGGCGGCAGTTGCGCGATGTACCGCAGTTGGTCCGCGCGGATGCCGTCATGGATCACGCTATGCCCGATCGATCCGCCAGGGCACGGCAATCGACGTTCGACACCCGCAGCCCAATCGTGGCCGGCGCTTGTCGATGCACTTGTCGAGGCGCTGCCGCGCGCGGCCGCATCCGCCGATATCGCGATCTTTGGCCACAGCATGGGTGCGCTGGCCGGTTACGAGTTAGCGCATCGGTTGCGCGAGAGAAGCGGGCGTTCGCCGGTGTGGCTCGGCGTATCGGCTTGCACGGCGCCGTCGCAGCGCGAAATCGATACGCGCTGGCGCGACTGTGCCGCCGATGCAATGGTCGACGAGTTGCGCCGGCTGGGCGGCACGCCCGCCGAACTGCTCGAAGATCGCGATTTCATGGAGTTCGCGCTGCCCACGTTGCGTACTGATTTCGACCTCTGCGGCACTTACGTTGCGGACCCGCATCGCGCACCGCTCGATTGCAGCGTGAGCGCATTTGGCGGTCAGAGCGATCTGGTCTCGCAAAACCCGAACGCGCTCGACGCATGGGCCGACGTCACGCGCGCGGCCTTCAGCCGCCGGATGTTTCCGGGCGGCCATTTCTACATTGAGCAATCTGCCCATGCCGTGATCGACGCCGTGCTCGGCGAGCTGTCCGCCGCACGCATACGATTGCGCGCACCCGTCGAAGGTGAGTCATGGACGCTTTGATGAATCGTGACGTGCCACATGCAAGTGGCGAGCTGATTGAGCAGAACGGCTCACGCCTGCGTGTGATTCAGGCGCGGCCAGGGGAGTCGATCGACGCGCTGATTCCTTCGCTGACACCTGCGCTGCTGGACACCGGCGGCGTGTTGCTGCGCGGTTTCGATGCGTTGGGGGCGGACGGGTTGCAGCGGGTCGCCGCATTGCTTGGTGAACCGCTCGAGGCCTACGAATTCGGCTCCTCGCCGCGTACCCATGTCGACAAGGCCGTGTTCTCGTCGACCGAGTATCCGGCGAGCCAGTGGATCGAGCAGCACAACGAACAGTCGTACACGACACAGTGGCCGGCACGCATTCTGTTCTACTGCGAGACCCCTGCCACGCGTCGCGGCCAGACCCCGATTGCGGATAGCCGCGAAGTTTATCGGCGGCTCGATGCGTCGCTGCGGCGGCGCTTCGACGACCGGAAAATCATGTACGTGCGCAACTTCGGCAATGGTCTCGACGTGCCATGGCAACAGGTATTCGGCACCGACGATCACGCCGCTGTCGAACGTTTCTGCCGCGCACGCGACATCGGCTTCGAATGGCTCGACGACGGCGAAGCGTTGCGCACGCGCCAGATCTGTCAATCGGAGTGGCGCCATCCCGTCACGGGCGAGACCGTCTGGTTCAACCAGGCGCATCTTTTCCACGTGACGAATCTGCCCGAAGACACCCGCGAGGCGCTGCTCGAACTCGTCGACGAGGCTTCGCTGCCGCGCAATACCTATTTCGGCGACGGCACACCGATCGACCCACACATGCTCGACGAGATTCGCGCCGTGTATCGCGACACTACTTTGTCATTCGACTGGCATGCCGCCGACCTGCTGATTCTCGACAACGTATTGATGTCGCACGGACGCGCGCCGTTCGAAGGCAAGCGCCGCGTGCTGGTCGCGATGGCGGCATGACGGGCGCTCACACTTCATCGTGCAAACGCCAACGTTTGCCCATTGCCGTTGCCGTTTTCTTCAAACCCGGTTCCAGCAACTGACAGGATTTTCCGATCATGACGCAAGCTTTGCCACCCCTGTTTGACTTCACTCCATTCGCCGGCCAGAGCGCGCACTATGTCTCGCTGATCAAGCAGTTCGCGCAGGCTCACGCGTTCCGCAGCGCGAGCGTCGAGGAACTCGTACTGAACGACGACTTCCATCGGCGGCCGTTGCGGCCGGAAGATTTCGAGTTCCTCAAATTCATGAAGCCGGTGCGCGCCGATAACGTGAGCCGCCTGCCGGCGCTCGCGTCGAACCGCACGCTGCTGTCGATCTACGAGCTTGACGTGCTGCGCGCGCCGCAAGGCCGCGAGCCGGAAGACTGGCAGCGTTTCGCGGATTTTTACCGCGACGACGTTCGAACACTCGGCGCGCAGATTGCGCCGTTTCTCGAGGCTTATGCGTTTTCTTATCTGAGCGCCGATGCCGATCCGTCGCGCGGTCTCGCGGCGGCCGGCGAGCAGCTGGGCCGCATCGTCGATGCAGAACTGTCGTTCTGGAACGGCGTGTTCGAGCGGCTGATGCGCAACGACTACCTCGAAGAGGGCCTGCGCTTCATCATGGTTCAGCGCTGGGCGCTCGCGCCGACCAAGCGCCGCACGCTTGCACAAGCGAACGCGAGCGGCTTCTTCGCCACGCTGCCGCACGACGCGCAGCCCGTTCTGCACGGCGGCTTTCCGGACGATGGCCTGCTCGAACGCGTCGCGGCGGCCTGTGGTGTGACCGGCCAGCAGCATGCGTACTGGCAGTTCTATTTGCCGACCAGCACCGCGAAATGCAATCTGCTGAGCGCGCTGGGCCGCCGTCCGTCCAGCGCGTTTGCGTTCACCGGTGCGGCCTTCGCCGCGCAGGCGGAATGGCTCGCGTTCGGGCTCGCGCTCGAACGTGCATGCGTGCATCTGCAGCCCGCCGGCAAACGTCCGGCCGATGCCGGTGCGCTCAAGGCCGAACTGGTGTCGCGTGCCGAGCGCGCGCTCGCCCATGTCGCCGAGCATCACGGGCCGCTGGCCTACGCGCAGGCCCTGCAGGGCCTCGACGCCGGCGACAAACTCGCCGGGCGCGGTCGCTGGGATCTCGGCGAACAACTGCGCTGGCTGTCCGCGATCGACCGCTATTGCGGTTTTGCGCGGCAGATCAGCACGCGTATCGACGCCGAATGTCCCAACATCGACCGCGAGACGTTCGTCGAGCCGCACGAAATGTGTTCGACGACACACGTGCATAACGACCACCGTCTCGTCACGATCGAAGAAGGCGAGATGCTTTTCTGGGGCAACGTCGGCATGCAGCTCAAGATGAATCGCGGCGACATGGTGCTGATCCCCGACGGGCGTCTGCATGGCTCGACCGTCGTGTCGGGCGAGTGCACGTATCACCAGCCCATCATTCCCGACGACTGGGTTCAGGCCCTGACGGCCGAACTCGATTCGGCGCCTGCACGCTGAACCATCGCGCAGTTCACCACGCTGCGGCTCGCCACGCCGCCGCGACAACATCGCAGTGACGACGCAGTAGTTAGCGCAGTTCACGCATTTCAGGCGTCCCGCAGAAGGACGCCGAGTCTCCCCACTCGAATATTCCCGCCGTACGCATGCGGATAGCAATCGTTCGCCTGCGCAACGGCATCGGTACGTCCTGACGCACTCCTTGTGCGGCCCTTTGGGCCGCGCGGGCGCGTCGGCGTTTTCGGAACACGAGGAAGGAAATGCAAGCAGACAAATCGGTAGCAGGTGACAACACCGAACGCGGTATCGACGCGGGCTTCGTCGCCGGCGACTGGACAAGCCGCGTGATCGAAGGCAGGAAGACGGGCGCAAGCGTGACGCTGCCTGCATGGCTCGACGCGTCGTACGAGACGATGCGCACGCAGGTGATGGACACGGGTTATCCGTGCTTTTTCGGCACCATGGCGGAACGGCGCGGCGAGATGTTCTATGCGTTCGTGAACGGCAAAGACATCTCGGACCTGCCGGCAACAATGCAGACTTTCGCTGAGTTGGCCTCGCGCCCCGAGTATCGCAAGAACAATATCGCGGTGTTCTTCGAGCCGGACGCTGAGCCGCTTTCGCACGACGCCTACCACGCGCTGTTCTGGAACGCGCTGCAAACGCTGCATAACGTCGACCCCGATCCGAACGCCGACGCGCAGCCTGAACCCTCGCACGAAGACTGGGAGTTCTCGTTCGCGGGCGTGGAAATGTTCGTCGTCTGTGCGTGCCCGTCGTTCCATACGCGTCACAGCCGCAATCTCGGCCCCGGCATGGTCTTGCTGTTCCAGCCGCGCAGCGTGTTCGTCGATACGATCACGAACAAGGTGATCGGCCGTGAGGCGCGCAATCAGGTGCGCAAGCGGCTCGAAACCTGGGACGACGTGTCGGCGCATCCGGATCTCGGTTTCTACGGCGACCCGGGCAACCTGGAGTGGAAGCAGTATTTCCTCACCGATGAAAACACGCCCGCCGGCGATCGCTGCCCGTTCCTCAAGCGCAGCAGGCGTGTGCTGGCCGATGGTGCGGACACTAGCGCACCGATCGCGGCAGCCGTATCTGCACCTGCCGAGGCCGCGCAGGATCTTGTGAGCATGATGCTGCGCCACGTCGCCACGCAGCCGGACCGCATCGCCGTGCGTTTTCTCTTGGACGGCGAGCGCGACGAACAGGTGCTCACTTACGGCCAGTTGCATCGCCGCGCGCTGGCCTGCGCGGAGCGTTTGTCGCGCGACGCGCAGCGCGGCGACCGCGCGATTCTGCTTCTGCCCACCGGTCTCGATTACGTCGCCGGTTTCCTCGGTTGTCTGTATGCCGGCGTGATCGCGGTACCCGCGTATCCGCCCGAGTCGTCCAATCCACAGCATCTGCACCGGGTGCGCGCGATGTTCGACGACTGCGAGCCGCGTGTGATCCTCACTGATCGCGCGCACGAAGCGCTGCTGTCGAATCTCGTCGATAGCGCGGATTCGCCGCTGGCGACGCGTTGTACGACGCTGCTGGTGGACACGGTGCAGCAGGGCGCCACCGGTGGTTTTGCCGTCCAGCCGCCCGCCGCCGACGATCTCGCGTTCCTGCAGTACACGTCAGGTTCGACGGCCGCGCCAAAGGGCGTGATGGTGAGCCACGGCAACGTGAGCGCCAATGAAATCGCCATCCGCGAGGCAATGGCTTTCAGCGCGGACGACATCATGGTGAGCTGGTTGCCGCTCTATCACGACATGGGTCTGATCGGCGGGCTGCTGGCTCCGCTCTTCGTCGGTTTTCCGGTGGTGCTGATGTCACCCGCTCATTTTCTCGAGCGGCCGGCGCGCTGGCTGCAGGCCGTGTCGCACTATCGCGCAACAGTGAGCGGTGGTCCGAACTTCGCGTATCAACTGTGCGCTGAGCGCGTGCGCGCAGACCAACTGAGCGGTGTGGACCTCTCGTCGTGGCGTGTCGCATTCTGCGGCGCAGAGCCGATTCGCGCCGCGACGCTCGACGGGTTTGCACATATTGGCGCTGAAGCGAAGCTCGCCGCGACCGCGCTGTATCCCTGCTATGGGCTCGCGGAAGCGACGCTGCTGGTGAGCGGCGTCGATGCGGGACAAGGCTACGCGTTGTTCGACGCGGAACGCAGCGCGCTTGCAGCGGGACACGCCGCGCGGGCCCATGCCAGCGATGCTGCGTCGCTTGCCGGGGCTACACGTCTTGTCGAAGGCGGACGCGTGCAGGCGCGCCACGCGGTGCGCATCGTCGATCCGCAAACGGGGGTGAACCTCGAGAGCGGCCGCATTGGCGAAATCTGGTTTGGCGGCCCGAGCGTCGCGCAGGGCTACTGGAACAATCCGCAGGCGAGCGCCGAGACGTTCGTCCGCGATGCGAACGGCGAGCGCTGGCTGCGTACCGGTGACCTCGGTTTCATGTCTGGCGAGCGCCTGTATGTGAACGGCCGTGTGAAAGATCTGATCATCGTGCGCGGACAGAATCTCTACCCGCAGGATATCGAGGCGACGCTAGCCGCCCGCGTCGCCGCGCTGCGGCCCGGGCGTATCGCGGCGTTTGCGGTTGCGCAAGGCAAGGACGGTGAGGGGATCGGCATCGCCGCGGAGATTTCACGCGTCACCGCACGCAATCTCGACGAAGCCGCGCTGTTTGCGCAGATCGAAGCGGTCATCGTCGACGCGCATCGCGAACCCGTTGCCGCCATCGCGATCCTGAAACCCGGCACGCTGCCGCGCACGTCAAGCGGCAAACTGAGGCGCAGCGCCTGTGCACAAGGCTGGCGCGAACAGACGCTCGACCTCTTTGCACGCTACTCGCGCGACGAGACCGGCGCGCTTGTGCGCGGCGGTGTGCGCCGGGAGGCCGGGACGCCGACTGAAGCGGCATTGCTGTCGATCTGGCAAACCGTGTTCGACGACGCCGGCTTGTCCTGCGATGTCGACTTCTTCGCGCTCGGCGGCCAGTCGATCACGGCGACCGCACTGGTCGCGCGCATCCGTGTTGCGTTTAAACGCGACGTGCCGCTCGATTTCGTTTTCACGCAGCGTTCGATCGCCTCGCAGGCTGCGTGGCTCGACCAGAGCTCGCATGAAGTAACCTCAGGCGAACGCGTGTCGCCGGTCGGCATTGCGGCTGCTGTCGATGCCTCGGCGCTGTCCGCCGGACAGCGTGCGTTGTGGTACCTGTGGCGCGAGGCGCCCAACAGTTCGGCCTACAACGTGTCGGGCGCGTTCCAGATCGACGGCGCGCTCGACGTGGCGAGGTTGAGCGATGCCGTGTCGGCACTGGTGAAGCGTCATCCGCAACTGACGATGCGTGTGCGGCCGGACGGCGCGAACCCGCGGGCTGCATTCGACGCACACGCGGCACAACTCGAGATCGTCAATACGGATGCCCGCAACGACACGAACGACACGAACGACCGCATCCAGACCCTGATCGATGCGCCGTTCGATCTGGAGCGCGGCCCGCTGTTCCGCGCGCATCTTGTACGCGGCGTCGAGGGCTCGCATGCACTCGTGCTATCGCTTCATCACATCATCGCGGATGCACATTCGTGCGCAGTGATCATGCGGGACCTGATGCGCCTGTATACGTCGGACGACGATCTTGAATCGCCGACGGCAACCTATGCCGACTACTGCGCCCAGCAAAATGCATTTGCCGCATCGGACGCCGAACGCCAGCAACTCGACTTCTGGCGCGAAGCGCTAGGCGATGCGAGTCCCGCCGCGCGCTTGCCCGCCGATCGCTCGCAGCATGCATTGCCGCGCGGAGGCCATGCAAAGGGTGGCCGTCTGCGTGTCGATCTGCCGGCGCAACTGGCCGTAGCGCTGCGCGAGCTTGCAAACGACGAAGGCACGACGCTGTTCACCGTGCTGCTCAGCGCCTTCGCGGTTGCGATCGAGCGCTATTCGAATCAGTCCGATATCCGGATCGGCGTGCCCGTGTCGAACCGGCGCGAACTGGCGTTCGAGAACGTGGTCGGCTACTTCGTCAATACAACGGTAGTGCGCGCGCAAGTCGAGCGTGCCAGGCCATTCGCGTCGCTGGTCGATGCGGTGCAGGACAGCCTGCTCACGGCGCGCCGGCACGCCGACGTGCCGTTCCCGCGAGTCAGCGACGCATTGCGCGAGCGTGGCCCGTTGTTCGAGATCATGTTTAACCTCGAGGAAGCGGTGCTGCAGGATGCCGTTGCGCCGGCCGGCCTCGCCTTGAGCGATCTCGATCTGCGTGCGCGTGACGTGCCGTTCGAATTGTCGCTGGACGTAACGGCGGCGCGCGACGGGGTATCGCTGTCTTTCAGCTATCTCGCGCGCCGCTTCGACGCGGCCACGATCGATGCCTTTGCGCGCCGTTATGTCGGGCTGCTCGAACAGATCGCGGCGAACCCGGCGATGGCAATCGCGCAGTGGCAAGTCGACGGTGCGGCTGCATCGTTGGACGACCAGTGTGAACGCGCGACGGCCTTCCTGCCGCTGACCACACGCATCGAACGTCAGGTGCGCGAGACGCCGTACGCCACCGCGTTGCGCTGCGATGGCGAATCGGTCAGCTATGCGCAACTGGCAGTGCGCGCCGGGCAACTCGCGGGTGCGCTGCGCACAGCCGGCGCCCACGCCGACGAATCGGTCGCCATTCTGTTAGGCCGCACGCCGGCGCTGGTTGCCGCGATGCTCGGCACGATGCAAAGCGGTGCGTGCTACGTGCCGCTCGACGCCGCGTATCCTGCCGAGCGGATCGCGCACATGCTCGACGATGCCCGCGTGCGTATCGTGATTACCGATCAGGCTCATGCACGACGGCATGCCGCCGCGCTGGCCGGTCGCACGCTGATTCTGGTCAGTGACGCCGCAACTGCCTCAGCTTTGGACGTTGATGCCAACGCCAGCGCACGTGTGCATCCGGATCAACTTGCCTACGTCGTATTCACGTCGGGTTCGACGGGCAGGCCCAAGGGCGTCGCAATTTCGCATCGCGCGCTCGCAAGCCATATCGACGACTTCATCGCGATGCACGAGGTCGGCCGCGATGATGTCGTGTTGCAGTTCTCGACACTGAGCTTCGATGCGTCGATCGAGCAGTTGTGGCCGGCGCTCGCCGTCGGTGCTGCCGTGGCGATGCGCGGCGATGCGTCGTGGGATCCCGAGATGCTCGAAGCGTATCTGCGCGACGAGTGCGTCACGCTCGCCGATCTGCCGACGTCGTACTGGCGTGAATGGACAGCGTCGCTTGTGGGTCGAACGCACGTCGACGGCCTCGCGTTGTTGCGCACGATCACGGTGGGCGGTGAAGCGGTGTCGGCCGATCTACTGGGCCGCTGGCAGAGCGGCCCGCTCGGGCACGTGCGTTTCGTGAACACCTATGGGCCGACCGAGACGACTGTTGTCGCGCTCGCGCATGCCACCACCGCTAGCGATACGGAATCTGGCGTGGTGCCGGTTGGCCGCGCGCTGACGCATCGCAAGGCTGTGTTGCTGGATCGCCATGGCGAGGCGGTTCCCGTTGGCGGGGTCGGCGAACTATGCATCGGTGGGCCGACGCTTGCACGCGGCTATATTGGCCGGCCTGGTATCAGCGCGGCCGTCTTCGTGCCCGATCGTTCGGGTGTACCGGGCGCGCGTCTCTATCGAACCGGCGATCTGTGCCGGCAGCGCGCGGACGGTAGCTTCGACTTCCTCGGACGCGTCGATCAGCAACTGAAGATTCGCGGCGTGCGCGTCGAACCGGGCGAAATCGAGGCTGCTCTGCGCGAGTCTCCGGGTATCGCCGATGCATGGGTTGTTGCGCATCGTCCGGCCGGTGATTTCGATTCCGATTCCGAGGCCGAAGTCGGTCCGCAACTGGTCGCCTACGTGGTCACGGCGCACGCCGCGCCGTTCGATGCCGCAGCGTTGCGGCGCGTGCTGGCCGAAATGCTGCCGGCCGTGATGATCCCCAGTGTTTTCATCCCGCTCGACGCGTTGCCGCTAACGGCCAACGGCAAGCTCGATCGCCGCGCCTTGCCGAAGCCGCCGGAAGCTGTGCCTGCAGATGCATTGATGGCTGGAGGGATGAGCCCGCGCGAGGCGCAACTGCTGACG
The DNA here is from genome assembly GCF_902859805.1 of Paraburkholderia sediminicola. Taxonomy (GTDB): domain Bacteria; phylum Pseudomonadota; class Gammaproteobacteria; order Burkholderiales; family Burkholderiaceae; genus Paraburkholderia; species Paraburkholderia sediminicola. The sequence goes on from NZ_CADIKC010000010.1 coordinate 265,059, forward strand.
CTCTATCGCGAGGTTCTGCATCGCCCCGACTGTGCCCTTGACGACGACTTCTTCGCGCTGGGCGGCGATTCGATCCTGTCACTGCAACTCGTGGCGCGCGCGAAAGACGCCGGCCTGACCCTGACCTCGCGGCAGGTCTTCGCCGCACCCGATGTGCGCAGTCTCGCGCAATTGGTGGCGAACGAAAACGCTGACATCACTCCGCACGACGATGCGCTCTTTAACGAACCGCGTGGCGGGTCAGTGCCATTGACGCCGATTCAGGCGTGGTTCTTCGAGCACTATCCGGATGCACCGGCGCGCTGGAACCAGGCGGCCATGCTGCAACTGTCCGAGCCGCTCGATACGGCGCGCCTCGAAGCTGCGCTGCATGCGCTTGTCGTTCGGCACGACGCGTTGCGACTGCGGTTCACACAGACACTTTCAGGCGAATGGCGGCAGCGCATCGAATCCACCGATGCATGGCGAGCGCGCAGCGTACGGCTGCTACTCGACAGCGGCGCGGACGACGCGTCGCAGACGATCGACCAGGTGCACGGCAGTCTTTCGCTGCAGGACGGTCCGCTGCTGCGAGCAGCATTGTTGCGCGGCGAGGGCCACGACCGTCTGCTGATCGCGATTCATCACCTCGCCGTCGATGCGGTCTCGTGGCACGTTCTGCTGCGCGATCTTGAACAGCTCTATCGACACGGTGAGTCGCGTTCACGAGCGACATCGTTCGGCGCCTGGGCGTCGATGCAGACGCATGCCGCACAGCAACCAACGGCCGCTGCAGTTCTTGCAGACGAACTCGATGTCTGGCGTCGTCAGCTAGCGCAAGCAGCCAAATCGTCAGCACGTTTTGCCATCAAGTCCGCAGCCGTCGCGACCATTGGAACAGACACGGTGCTCGCCGAACTGGACCATCGTCGTCAACGGATGGCGGCCACACGGATTGTCAGCCCGGCATGGCACGAGGCGCGCCGTCGCCCCGACGTGCTACTGGCCGCATTGGTCAACACGCTGTGCGAAAGCAACGACACGCACGGGCAGGCGCATTGCGAAGGGATCGTTGTCGAGATTGAAGGACATGGCCGGCAGGTCGAATTGCCGGGTGCCGCATCGGTCGATCTGTCGACAACGGTCGGCTGGTTCACCAGCCGCTTCCCGCTCTGGATCGCGCGCGGCGCGCATGCCGCAGATATTGCGGCGGCGCTTGCCACCGTACCGGCGAACGGTGCGCGCTGGGGCATGCTCGAATACAGCGCCGACGCGACACTGCGCAACGGGGCGCGCGCGTTGCCGCGTGCCGAAGTGGTCTTCAACTATCTCGGCGACGTGTCGGCTGCCGGCATGGCATCGCAACGCCCGCTCTGGTCGGTCACGGCGGACCCGGTCGGCATGACGGGCCAGGCGCGCCGGCCGGACGCCGCAACGATTCGGTTGACGCTTGACGCGATGCTCGTCGATGGCGATCTGGTGTTCGACTGGCACGCCGATCCGGCCTGTATCGATGCCGCCGAACTGGATACGTTGACGCAACGCTTTGCCACGTACCTGCAAGGCGGCGAGCGCGAGCATGGCGCGAACGATGATGCATCGTCGGCCGCAGCGGCACTCGCGTTACGCAGCCCGCTGGCCGCATTAAACGCGGCACACATTGAAGCCTGCTTCAGCAATCCCGACGCGATAGAAAGCCTGCATCCGCTCTCGCCGATGCAGCGTGGCATGCTCTCCCATGCGCTGCACGCAGAGGCCGATCCGTACTATGTGCAGCACGTGTTCACACTCGACGGGATCCGCGATCCCCAACTGTTTGAACAGGCATGGCAGAACGCCGTTGAACGGCATCCGATGCTGCGTACGGATTTTCACTGGGACGGTCTGCCTGTGCCCGTGCAGGCGGTGCGCAAGTCAGCCGCGCTCGCCATGGATCATCGCGACTGGCGCGGGCTGGATGGACAGACGCTGCGCGACACGCTCGTGGCGCAATGGCGTACTGAACACGCACAGGGATTCGATTTTGCGAAGGCCGCCGATCTGCGGATCGCGCTGATCCGCACCGATGCCGAGCGCTACCTGCTCGCATGGCGCTTCCATCATATTCAGCTGGACGGCTGGAGTCTTGCCGCATTGTTCAACGAAGTCGCGGCGGATTACGCGCGACTCGCCGCACCGGACGATGCGAAACCCGCATTGACGCAGCAGCATGTGGCGGCGCCAGGATTCGGCCGTTACGCCGACTGGCTGGCGGAACGGTCGTTCGAGGTATCGGAGCAGTGGTGGCGCGATGCGTTGGCCGGCTTCGACGAGCGCACACCAGTACCTTACGCGAGGCGCGCGCAAGCGCAGGCTGAACGCACAAGCGAGACGTCGGACGCGGGCCGGAGTCGCTATGCCGAACAGCACGCCGACCTCGACGACGCGCTGACGCATGCGTTGCGCGATTGCACCTGTGCGCACGGCGTCACGCTGAATACGCTGATGCAGGGCGCGTGGGCATGGCTGCTGTCGCGTCACAGCGGCAAGCGCGACGTCGTCTTCGGCATGACGACGGCCGGACGCAGTGCGCCGCTCGACGGTATCGAACAGTCGATCGGGTTGTTCATCAATACGGTGCCGCTGCGTGTCGAGCTTCGTCCAGAGAGTACGGTGGTCGATTGGCTGCGTGCGCTGCAGCGTCACAGCGGCAGCGTGCGCGAGCACGAACTGCTGCCGCTCGATGCGATCCAGGCCGTGAGCGAAGCCGGCGCCGAGCAGGCGCTGTTCGATACGGTCGTGGTGTTCGAAAACTACCCGATCGATCCGCGGATGACGCAGTACCCGCACGGCTTGCGCGGAGCGGCACATCTCGAGTTGCCGCTCGCGCAGAATGCGCAGGGTGCGGAGACGTTCGGCCGCAATCATTTTGCGTTGAGCCTTGTCGTGTCGCCGGGCCCGCAGCCGCGAGTGGTGCTGGCCTACGACCGTCACGTGATCGGTGACGATTCGGTCTTCGCGCTGTCGCAGCAGTTCCAGTCCGCGCTCGCGCAACTGGCCGGTTCGCCCGCGACTCGACTCGGCGCGCTCGGCTGGCATGAACAGACAGATACATCGACGTTAGCGGCGGCGCTTTCCGTGCCTTCTGTGCCCGGGCCTACGCTGCTGCAAACTGTCGCCGCGCGTGCGTCGGACGATCGGACGCGCGAGGCGGACGCATTGGTGTTCAACGGCGAACGTATCAGTTGGTCGTCGTTGTGGGCGTGGTCCGGGCAGATCGCACGACGGCTCGCAGCCGCACAGGCCGTGCCGGACGCACAGGCATCGGCTCCACGCCCGCGCGATATCGCGGAGCCTCACATCGCAATCCTGCTGCCGCGCGGGCCCGCGCTCGTGGCCGGCATTCTCGCGGCATGGCGTCTCGGCGCCGCGTATGTGCCGCTGGATCCGGGCCACCCCGCGCAGCGTCTTGCCTGGCAGATCGAGGATTGCGGTGCGTCGCTTTGCGTGTGCGACGAACGTCCATCGTGGATGCCGGCACACGTCGAGACCGTGCGGCCGTCGCGTTATTTCGCGGATGGCGCTGGCTTCGCCGATCGGGTCGAACCCGGCCGTGCAGTTCATCCCGCCCAGACAGCGTATGTGATCTACACGTCCGGTTCGACGGGACGGCCGAAGGGCGTCGCGATCAGCCACGGCGCGTTGCTCAATTACACGCGCTCGCTGGTGGCGCGTGTGCCCGCCGCCGTCAGAAGCGCGGCGTACGTCTCGACGCCGGCGGCAGATCTCGGGCACACGGTGCTGTTCGGCGCGCTCTGGGCAGGCTGGACGCTTCATCCGCTCGACGAAGACTGTGCCTTCGATCCGGACCGGTTCGCCGCCTACATCGGCCAGTATGAAATCGATCTGCTGAAGATCGTGCCGAGTCATCTCGCGTCGCTGCTGCAGGCGCAACATCCAGCACGCGTGTTGCCGCGGCAGTGTTTGATCGTCGGTGGCGAAGCGACACCGGTTTCGCTGGCCAGTCGCATTCAGGAATTGGCGCCGCGCTGCCTGCTGCTGAATCACTACGGACCGAGCGAGACGACTGTCGGCGCCATTACGGGTGTCGCGTCCAACGAGGCGCGAGCCGCTTCGCTGACGCTCGATGAACCGATCGACGCAATGCGTCTCGTCATCGTCGATCACGACGGCCACGCGGTAGCGCATGGCGTGGCGGGCGAGCTATGCATCGGCGGAGCGGGGCTGGCGCGCGGCTATCTGAATCAGCCCGGCCGCACGGCCGAGCGATTCGTGCCGGACCCGATGGCGGCGGGCGAGCGTGTGTACCGCACCGGCGACCGGGCGCGCCGTCTGGCGTCGGGGCGCATCGAATGGCTGGGACGTATCGACGATCAGGTGAAGATCCGCGGCTTTCGCATCGAACCCGGCGAAATCGCGGCGGTTCTGCGCGGCTTGCCCGGCGTGCGCGATGCGGCGGTGCTGGCGGGCAACGAAGACAGCGCCGGAGACAGCGCTGGAGAAAGCGCGCGTATCCGTCTGACCGGCTACGTATGCGGCGATGCGCTGGATGGTGCAACGTTGCGGCAGGCCCTTGCGACCTTGCTGCCCGATGCGCTCGTGCCCGCGCGCATCGTCACGCTTGCGCAATTGCCGCTGACGAAGAACGGCAAGCTGGACCGCGCCGCGCTCGAAGCGCTGGCGGACGAAGCGCCGCAGCAGCGAAGCATCGAAGCGCCGTCGAATGCCGTCGAAGAGCAGTTGCTGGCGATCTGGCATGACGTGCTGGAGCGCGGCGACATTGGTGTGCTCGACAACTTCTTCGAAACCGGCGGTGATTCGATCCTGAGCCTGAAGCTGATCGCGAAAGCGCGCCGCGCGGGCCTGTCGCTCTCGCCGAAGCTCGTCCTGACCCATCCGACGGTGCGCGCGCTGGCCTCGCAACTGGCAGGCGCAAGCGCTTCGCCTGAGCGCCAGGGCGCGGCGGCAACGAGCGGTGCGGTCGGCAAACAAACCTTGAAGTCGTGGTTGGAAGAACTCGAATGAATGCGTTGATCAAGTCTTTGGCAGTGGATGAAACGGTGTCTCCCGGCTCGGCAACTGCAGCAGCTTCAACTGCTACTGCTCCCGCATATGATGCCGGTGAGCTTCTCGACATCTCGCGCCGTTATGCGAGCTTGCCGCCCGAGCGCCGCCGTGCATTTCGCGAGCGCCTGCGAGCGCATGGTTTCGACGTCGCGCAGTTGCCGGTGGTGGCATTGCCGGATCAGGACGATGCGTCAGCCGACGCGCCGCTTTCACCGGCGCAGGAGCGTTTGTGGTTTCTGTGGCGGTTGAATCCGGCAAGCGCGGCGTACAACATGTCGGGCGTGCTGCGCCTGAAAGGCGCGGTCGATGTGCCGGCATTGCGCGCCACGTTTGCCGCGCTGGTGACGCGTCACGCATCGTTGCGCACGCGTTTCGTGGAGGTCGATGGCGAGCCGCGTCAACGTGTGAGCAACGAGCCCGCATTCGGTTGGGCGGAGCAGCGCCTTGCGGGTCAGAGCGACTCATCCATCCAGATTGTGCTGGACCAGCTTGCATGGCGGCCCTTCGATCTCGAACACGGACCGTTGCTGCGTGTCGATCTGGTGCGAACGGAAAGCGACGAGCAGCGCCTTCTGATTTCAATGCATCACATCGTGTCCGATGGCTGGTCGATTGGTGTGCTGTTTGCTGAGTTCCTGTCGCTGTACGAAGCCGCGGTGACGTCGGATGATCGCGAGCCGCATACGCTCGAAGCGCGTGCGCAACTGGAGCCGTTGCGCATCCAGTATGCCGACTACGCGCGCTGGCAACGCGAATGGTTCGACGATGAGGCGCTGGCTGAGCAGCTCGACTACTGGCGCACGCAGCTCGCGCCTGTCGACGTGGAAGCGCTTGCGTTACCGTTCGACCGCAGCCGCACCGGCGCGCGCGACACGGCGGCCGGCACGCGTGCCGGTACGGTGTCGGCCTGCGTGCCGGCAGCGACGGCGAATGCGCTGAAACATTTCGCGGGCACGCGCAGCACCACGCTATTCGCCGCGTTACTGGCTGCCTTCGACGTGCTGCTGCATCGCTACACCGGCTCGCGCGATGTGCGCGTGGGTGTGCCGGTGGCGGGCCGGCACGGCGCTGACACAACCGGCCTGATCGGTTTCTTCGTCAACACGATTGTGATGCGCACTTCGCTGCGAGCGAGCGATACCTATGCCGGCTTGCTCGACCAGGTGTCGGCACGCCTCGCCGAAGGGCAGTGCAATCAGGACCTGCCGTTCGCCAGACTGGTCGAGGCGTTGCAGCCGATGCGGGAACCCGGCCGTACGCCGCTTTTCGACGTGATGTTCAACCTGCGGCAACATCCGTCGCATCGTGCATCGCTGCCTGGACTCGATGTCGAAAGTGTGGCGCTCAATGTGGATGCCGCGCAGTTCGATTTGAGCCTGAATGCGGCGGAAAGCGAGCGCGGTATCGATCTGTCGTTCGATTTTGCGAGCGATGTGTTCGATGCGTCGACGGTGGAGCGTCTGCTTGCACACTATGTGTCGATACTCGATGAGGCGGCGCGGGCGCCGGATACGCGTGTTGGTGCGTTTGCGCTGGGCGATGGCGTGGCGTTGCCTGATGAGACTGCACGGTACATTGCGGTACCGTTCGAACCTGTGACGGTATCGATCGAAGCGCAGGCACGCATGCGTCCCGATGCGATCGCCGTGTGCTGCGATGGTGAATCGCTCACCTACGCACAACTCGACGCCTGGTCGAACCGCATCGCGCATCGGCTGGTTGCACTCGGCGTGCAGCGCGACGAGCGCGTTGGTGTGAGCCTCGAGCGTTCGTGCGCGCTGGTGGCCGCACTGCTCGGTGTGCTGAAGGCCGGCGGCGCCTACGTGCCACTCGATCCTTCCTATCCGGCAGGACGTCTGTCGGCCATGATCGCCGATGCGGGCGTACAGCGTGTCGTGCTGCAGGAACTCGATCCGGTGTTCGACGGCTGTGAACGGGTGCAGGTCGATGGCGTGGGCAACGAGCCATCGGATGCGTGCAATGTCGCCATCGACGCACAGCAGCTCGCCTACGTGATCTTCACCTCCGGTTCAACGGGCCGTCCGAAGGGCGTCGGCATCACGCATGCGAACATGTCGCGCCTGCTGTCGGCGACACGCGCGCAGTTCGCCTTCGATGAGCACGACGTGTGGACGCTATTCCATTCGTACGCGTTCGACTTCTCGGTGTGGGAGCTGTTCGGCGCACTGGTACACGGTGCACGGCTCGTGGTCGTGCCGTACTGGAGTGCGCGTGATACACGTGCCTTTCATGCGCTGCTGCGCGAAGAACGGGTGACGGTGCTGAACCAGACACCGTCCGCGTTCGTGCCGCTGATGCAGCACGATCTGGAATGCCGTCGCGCGGGCGACGCGTCGCTCGACGCACTGCGTGTGGTGGTGTTTGGCGGCGAGAAGCTCGAACCGTCGCTGCTGGGCGCATGGATCGACGCGTGCGGCGCGCAGGCGCCGGCGATGGTGAACATGTACGGCATCACGGAAACGACGGTGCACGTGACGTACCGTCGGCTGCAAAGACAGGAGATGGGAGCGGGTGCACGCAGCGTGATCGGCGAGGCGCTTGCCGATCTGCAGCTGCACGTGCTGGACGACGACATGAACCCGGTGCCGCGCGGAGCGGTGGGCGAACTGTACGTGGGCGGTGCGGGTCTCGCGCGTGGCTATCTGGGGCGACCGGGGCTGAGTGCTGAGCGGTTTGTGCCGGACCAGTGGGGAGCGGACGGCGCGCGACTGTACCGTTCAGGCGATGTGGCGCGGCGTGAAGCCGATGGCGGGATCGTCTATATCGGCCGTAACGATGCGCAGGTGAAGATCCGCGGTTTCCGGATCGAACTCGGAGAAATCGAGGCGGTGCTGGCGGTGCTGCCGATGGTGCGTGAGGCACGGGTGCTGGCGCATGAAGGGCGGCGGCTCGTCGCCTATGTGGTGCCGCAAGGGAAGACTGCGTGCGATGCCGCGCAACTGGAACAGGCGCTTGCGCAGGCGCTGCCGTCGCATATGGTGCCGGGTGCGTATGTGCTGCTCGACGCCTTGCCGCTGACACACAACGGCAAGCTCGACCGTGCCGCGCTGCCGGCACCGGATGCAACCACGGTCGACGAACACGTGGAACCGACCACGCCAACCGAGGCGTTACTCGCGCAGATCTGGCGTGACGTGCTGGGCGTCGAACGTGTTGGTGCGCATGATGATTTCTTCAGGCTCGGCGGACATTCGCTGCTCGCTGTGCGCGTGTTGTCGCGCGTGCGTCGGGAGGTGGGCCGCGACGTGCCGCTGCAGGCCGTCTTCGATCATCCCGAGTTGCAACGCTTTGCTCGCTATCTCGACGAACTGGCCGAACTGACGCACGCCGATGAGTCGTCTGCCGCGACGCAGGACGTGTCGATTCCTCGTGTCACGAAACCCGGCGAGCCTGTACCGCTGTCGCATGCGCAGGAGCGTCTGTGGGTGCTGTGGCGGCTCGAACCTGACAGCGCCGCCTACAACGTGGCCGGCGCGCTGCGTCTGGAAGGCGAACTGTCCTTGCCCGCATTGCGCAGCGCGCTCGACGCATTGGCTGAACGCCACGACGCATTGCGTTTGCATTTCACGGAGGCGGGTGGCCTCGTGCGTCAGCAGATTGCCGATGCGGCTGTCGGGCATCAGTTCGAGTGGCGCGAATACGATTTGCAGGACCGCTCGAGCGAACTCGATAGCCAGCTTCGCGCCTTCGCGCAGGAGTCTTTCGATCTGTTGGGCGGCCCGTCGTCACGCTTCGGCTTGTTCACGCTCGATGCAACGACTCATGTGCTGGCACTGTCGATGCATCACATCATCGCCGACGGCTGGTCGATCCGGGTGTTGATCGAAGATTTCAGCGCACTCTATGCGGCAGCGCTGGATGCATCGGAGGCCACGGCGTTGCCTTCGCTGCCGATCCAGTACACCGATTTCGCTGCCTGGCAGCGTCGGCGTATTGACGAAACCGCGCTGGACGCGCAACTCGATTTCTGGCGCACGACGCTGGGTACCTCACATCCGGTGCTGGAGTTGCCGGTCGATCGCGAACGGCGTCACGCACGTTCTGGTGCCGGGGGCCGTGTGTCGCACACCGTGCCGCGTGGTGTCGCGCAACGTCTGCGTGACGGTCATGCCGCTTATGGCGGCCAGGGCGTGACGCTCTTCATGGCCTTGCTCGCTGCCTTCGACGTGCTGCTGTATCGCTACACCGGCGCGCCGGACATTCGTGTCGGCATTCCGGCTGCGGGACGTGAGCAGATCGAGACGGAAGGCGTTGTCGGATTCTTCGTCAACACGCTGGTGATCCGCAGCGATCTGCGCGCGCGCGAGACTTTTGTTCAGCTCGCGGAGCAGGTACGGGATCGGGTGCTGGCCGCGCACGCGCATCAGGACGTGCCGTTCGGCCGCATCGTCGATGCATTGCAGCCGGAGCGTAATCTGCTGCAAACGCCGCTGTTTCAGGTGATGTTCGATCTGCGTGTCGACGACGGTATCGACGCGCTGCGGCTGCCGGGTCTATCGGCGACGCGCATCGACGCCGGCACGGGCAGCACGCAATACGATCTGATGCTGCACGCGGAGGAACGCGACGGCGCACTCGATCTGTCGTTCAGCTTCGCGAGCGATGTGTTTGATGAATCGACGGTGGAGCGTCTGCTTGCGCACTATGTGTCGATACTCGATGAGGCGGCGCGGGCGCCGGATACGCGTGTTGGTGCGTTTGCGCTGGGCGATGGCGTGGCGTTGCCTGATGAGACTGCACGGTACATTGCGGTACCGTTCGAACCTGTGACGGTATCGATCGAAGCGCAGGCACGCATGCGTCCCGATGCGATCGCCGTGTGCTGCGATGGTGAATCGCTCACCTACGCACAACTCGACGCCTGGTCGAACCGCATCGCGCATCGGCTGGTTGCACTCGGCGTGCAGCGCGACGAGCGCGTTGGTGTGAGCCTCGAGCGTTCGTGCGCGCTGGTGGCCGCACTGCTCGGTGTGCTGAAGGCCGGCGGCGCCTACGTGCCACTCGATCCTTCCTATCCGGCAGGACGTCTGTCGGCCATGATCGCCGATGCGGGCGTACAGCGTGTCGTGCTGCAGGAACTCGATCCGGTGTTCGACGGCTGTGAACGGGTGCAGGTCGATGGCGTGGGCAACGAGCCATCGGATGCGTGCAATGTCGCCATCGACGCACAGCAGCTCGCCTACGTGATCTTCACCTCCGGTTCAACGGGCCGTCCGAAGGGCGTCGGCATCACGCATGCGAACATGTCGCGCCTGCTGTCGGCGACACGCGCGCAGTTCGCCTTCGATGAGCACGACGTGTGGACGCTATTCCATTCGTACGCGTTCGACTTCTCGGTGTGGGAGCTGTTCGGCGCACTGGTACACGGTGCACGGCTCGTGGTCGTGCCGTACTGGAGTGCGCGTGATACACGTGCCTTTCATGCGCTGCTGCGCGAAGAACGGGTGACGGTGCTGAACCAGACACCGTCCGCGTTCGTGCCGCTGATGCAGCACGATCTGGAATGCCGTCGCGCGGGCGACGCGTCGCTCGACGCACTGCGTGTGGTGGTGTTTGGCGGCGAGAAGCTCGAACCGTCGCTGCTGGGCGCATGGATCGACGCGTGCGGCGCGCAGGCGCCGGCGATGGTGAACATGTACGGCATCACGGAAACGACGGTGCACGTGACGTACCGTCGGCTGCAAAGACAGGAGATGGGAGCGGGTGCACGCAGCGTGATCGGCGAGGCGCTTGCCGATCTGCAGCTGCACGTGCTGGACGACGACATGAACCCGGTGCCGCGCGGAGCGGTGGGCGAACTGTACGTGGGCGGTGCGGGTCTCGCGCGTGGCTATCTGGGGCGACCGGGGCTGAGTGCTGAGCGGTTTGTGCCGGACCAGTGGGGAGCGGACGGCGCGCGACTGTACCGTTCAGGCGATGTGGCGCGGCGTGAAGCCGATGGCGGGATCGTCTATATCGGCCGTAACGATGCGCAGGTGAAGATCCGCGGTTTCCGGATCGAACTCGGAGAAATCGAGGCGGTGCTGGCGGTGCTGCCGATGGTGCGTGAGGCACGGGTGCTGGCGCATGAAGGGCGGCGGCTCGTCGCCTACGTGGTGCCGCAAGGAAAGACTGCGTGCGATGCCGCGCAACTGGAACAGGCGCTTGCGCAGGCGCTGCCGTCGCATATGGTGCCGGGTGCGTATGTGCTGCTCGACGCCTTGCCGCTGACGCACAACGGCAAGCTGGATCGTGCTGCGCTGCCGGCGCCGGATGTAACCCCTGCCGATGAACACGTGGAACCATCCACACCAACCGAGGCGTTACTCGCGCAGATCTGGCGTGACGTGCTGGGCGTCGAACGTGTTGGTGCGCATGATGATTTCTTCAGGCTCGGCGGCGACTCGATCCTCAGTTTGCAGGTCGTTGCGCGTGCTCAGGAAGCGAATCTGGATATCACACCGCGTCAGTTGTTCGAACATCCGACTGTCGCGGGACTCGCAGCCGTCGCCGAAGCGCAGCGCAATCAGCCGCGCTCGCGCACGGCAATCGAACGTCACGACGCGATGCCTTTGACGCCGATCCAGTCGTGGTTTTTCGAACTTCATCCGCGTGGGGAATCGCACTGGAATCAATCGGTGCTGCTGACTTCCGGAGTGCCGCTCGACGTGCATGCGCTGCAACTTGCATGGCGCCATCTGCAGAAGCGGCATGACGCGTTGCGCCTGCGGTTTGCACGCGATGCTGTCAATCGCATCGGTTCGTCCGATGCACACAGCAGCGAGGAGGCGAGTGAATGGCAACAACGTGTGCTGCCATTCGACGGCGGCACAGCAATCGAGAGCCTCGATCTACGCGCATTGCCGGACGCGGTCTCCCGTCTCGACGAGGCGTGCGACGCAGCGCAACGCAGCCTCGACATCGAGCACGGCCCGGTGTGCCGCATGCTGCACGCGAAAATGGACGATGGCGAACGTGTGCTGATCGTCGTGCATCACCTGTGCGTCGATGGGGTGTCGTGGCGCATCCTGTTGCGCGAACTGGAACGCGACTACGCCGCAGCCGTTGTCAATGAAAATGAAGCAGACGACACCGTCGCCGCTACATCTACACCGTGGAGCGCGTGGGTTGCGGCGCAACGCGAGCATGCCGCATCGGATGCGGTCATGTCGGACGCGTCCGCCTGGCGCGCGGCGCTTGCTGATGCAGACACGTGGTTACCCGTGTCCAATGAGGCTCGCACCACCGCTATGTTTGGTGCGAGCCGCACCCGTGAAGTGGGCTTCGACGCCGACATCACGCGCCGACTGTCGAACCACGCCACTCGCGTTTATCGACTGCGGGTGGACGAACTGCTGCTGACGGCGCTGGCGCAGACGCTGAGTGCCTGGCGTGAGCGGCCCGGCGTGCTGATCGACGTCGAAAGTCATGGCCGCACGCATCCGGTCGGCGAACTCGATCTGAGCGGAACGATCGGATGGTTCACGACGCGCTATCCGTTGTGGATCGATGCGCCGGACAACCCGGCCGATGCGCTGCTGCATGTGAAAGATCGCGTGCGCGATGTGCGCTTCGACGGCATTCACTGGATGTGGCTCACGCAGACCGATGCCGCGCGCTCGACGCGTGGCGCTGGGACGCTTGCTGACCTGCCGCGCGCGCAGGTGAGCTTCAACTATCTGGGCCGCTTCGATACGTCGCTCGAGCAGGGCGGCCAGTTTCATTTTGCGGCCGAAGCAGGGGGCGCGCCGCTTGCTGCGCGCTCGCCGCTGCCGTATGTGATCGACGTCAACGGCCTGATCGCGAATGAAGGGTTGTCGCTCACATGGCGTTACAGCCCCGACGTAGTCGACGACGCGACTATTGTGCGCCTCGCGAGCGATTTCGAGGCGCGCGTGCTGCGTCTGATCGAGCATTGCGAGACGATGCCGGCGGTGCCGACCCGTCACGATTTCGACCTCGCGCCGCTCACGCGCGCGCAGTTCGACACAGTGGCCGCGCATCTGCCCGATGATGTGGCCGATCTCTATCCGGCCACGCCGCTGCAACAGGGCATTCTCTATCACAGCCTCATCGACGAGGCGCAGCAGAGCTATACGAACCAGTTGCATCTGACGTTGATCGGCACGCTCGACGTCGCCGCGCTGCAGAATGCGTGGCAGCAGGCCGTTGAGCGTCATGACATCTTGCGCACGCAGTTTTTCTGGCAATACGAGGGCGTGCCGCTGCAGGTCGTCAGACGCGCGTTACGGTTGCCGTTCGAGCGCGTCGCGTTGCACGCGCAGGACCTCGATATGCATGCGCTGCGGCTTTCGCAGTGGCGGGCCGACGATCTGCAGAAGGGCTTCAGCTTCGAGGCCGCGCCGTTGATGCGCGTGACGTTGTTCGAGCGGCCGGATGGTGCGCACGATCTGATCTGGACGCATCATCACCTGTTGATGGACGGCTGGAGCAGCGCGCAGCTGTTGTCCGAAATCGCCCAGACGTATCGCGCTTTGACGAATGTCGGAGGTGAGGCAGGAACGCTGCCGGCAAATGCGCCGCGCTTTCGAGACTATGTGCGCTGGTTGCAGGCGCAACCGGGCAGCGAAGCCTGGTGGCGCGAGCAGCTCGCGCGTCGTGACGAACCCGCGACGCTGCAATCCGGCCTCGGACGCACAGCGGCGCCGCAACCCGGTGTCGCGCAACGGCGTATCGCACTCGATGCGCGCCAGTCGGAGTTGTTACAGCACGCTAGCCGTACGCTCGGCGTGACGCTGAACACGATTACTCAGGGCGCCTGGGCGTTGTTGCTCGCGCGTTACGGCAATCGGCAACAGGCGGCGTTCGGCGTGACGGTGTCGGGGCGGCCGGCCGGCTTGCGTGGCGCGCAGCAGATGCTTGGACTTTTCATTCACAGCCTGCCGCTTTGCGTCGACGCGCGACCGGACGAGCAGGTGTCTACCTGGTTGCGTTCGATCCAGGCGCATAACGTTGCGTTGCGTCAGCACGAACACACGCCGCTTTCGCACATCCAGCAATGGGCCGGACAGGGGGGCGAATCGCTGTTCGACTCGCTGCTCGTGTTCGAAAACTATCCGATCGACGAGGCCGCGCGCGACCAGCGTGGCGCGCTGGAAATCGTCGCGACGGAGTCGGTGGATCCGACGCATTACCCGTTGACGCTGTCGATCCTGCCGCGCGAGGGCATCGAGATCGAATGGTCGTGGAATACGGCGCTGTTCGACGCGTCGACGATAGAGCGGGTGAGCGGTCACTACGTGGAGCTGCTGGAACAGATGTGCGCACCGGGCGAGCGGCGTCTGTGTGAACTGTCGATGGGGGCAGGCGCGGGGGCTGCGAGCGCGGCGCAACGTGCGTCGTATGCGTATGTGCCGACGGTTGCGCGTTTCGAGTCGCGTGCGCAGATGTGTGGTGACAGGCAGGCCGTGATATGCGGCGACGAGCGGCTCAGCTATGCGCAGCTCGACGCGTGGGCGGACCGCCTGGGCGTGGCGCTGATGCGCGCGGGGGTGGCGCACGAGGACCGGGTTGGGGTGTGTCTTGAGCGCTCGGCGGGACTGGCCGCGGCGCTGCTGGGGATCTGGAAGGCGGGCGCGGCGCAGGTGCCGCTGGACCCGTCGTATCCGGCGGCACGGTTGCGCGACATGATTGAGGATGCGGGGGTGCGCTGCGTGATCGTTGATGCAGCGAGTGCGGTGCAGCTGTCGGCGGTGCTTGAGGGCTGCGTGCAGGTGCGGATTGGGGAGGTTGGGCCAGTCGATGAACCGGTCGATGGGCAGGCCGGTGAGGACGGCAATGAACACGCCGACAGGCAGACTGGTGATCAAGCTGGTGCACACGCCAATGAACACGCCAATGAACAGGGCGGTGACCAGAGGGATGAGCAGGTCAATGAGCAGGTCAATGAGCAGGTCAATGAGCAGGTCAATGAGCAGGTCAATGGGCAGGTCAATGGGCAGCCCGATGGTCAGTTCGATAGGCAGTTCGATGTAGCTGCCACTGCGGTTGCCGGCGGACGTGCCCGGCCGGATGCACCGCGTGCCCTGCGCGCGCTGCGCAAACGCACCGCATCGATCCACCCGGAGCAGCTCGCCTACGTGATCTACACGTCGGGCTCGACCGGACGGCCCAAGGGCGTGGCGGTGAGCCAGCGCGCGCTCTCGCTGCACCTGGAGGACTTCATCGGCACCTACGGCATTTCGTCACGGGACACGCTGCTGCAGTCGTCGACGATCAACTTCGACGTGGCGCTGCACGAACTGCTGCCGGCGCTGCTGATGGGCGGACAGGTGTGCATGCGTGGGGCCGCCGCATGGGA
>NZ_CADIKC010000011.1 GCF_902859805.1 Paraburkholderia sediminicola
CCATCTTCATCGCAAAGATCACGCCGCGCTCTTCGGCGCTCAGATGTTCGTATATTTTTCCCATGCAACGCATCCTAACTGAGGCTGTTGCACTTGTATTTTGAAACCGCCCTACTTTTCTTTGCGGCAGGCAAAGAAAAGTAGGTGCCGCCCCGCACAGGGGCAACGCTAATAGACCACTAACAAATCAAGGAAAGGCCAAAGCCCCAGGAACACGGCCAAACAAGCGCCTAGCAGGCAAAAAACCCCAAGTCACGTTAACCCACAAACCACAGCGGCAACCACCGAGCCGCCAACCAACACCACACCCACAATCCGCCGCTTATTCAACTCAGTCCACAACAAGACCCCAGTCAGGGACAGCAGAATCATTCCACCAGCAATCGTATCGATCAACAAAACCCATCCAACACTTAACCCCACACCACGATGCAAATTATTCATCGTAGTCAGAAACGAATTCTGCGTGCGTTTCACCGCTACAAACCCATTCCCAACCCAATACTCCGCCTGCACATTCTGACCCGGCCCAAAAATCCCGACTTGCCAGAACTCCGGCTGCATCGCACTGCGATCCCCCCATGCCACCGGATGCGCCGGCTCGCGTTTCACCTTCCCCGGCTTGCCGTCGATCTTTAATTCGCCCTTGAGCCACTTCGCCATCTCCATCGGCGAACCCAGCTTCTTCTGCGGCACGGGAATCTGCATCTCCTCGACCTGAGGCTCGCCCGACGACACCTTCAACGGTCCGCCCCGATGATTCAGCAAAAACCCCGTCGCACCAAACATCAGCCCCAACACCGCGCCCCACAGACCTACCCAGCCGTGCACCTTGCGCAACCACTTGATGAAATTCGCCCGCCGCGAACGCTGGCGCCGCGCCGCCTGCTCGGCGTCGTCCATCAGATGATGACCGCGCTCCGGCCTATGTGCCGTGTATTGCGTGCCTCCACCAGCAGGAGGTTTCATATCGATCGAATCAGGCGCGTTCACATCCATGCTCCAGGCGCAGCAAGTTAAACCCCCGCCGTCAGGCAGCGACAAGGCGCTCGCGCTCACCAGCGGTAAAGGAAAGTTCGAAAAGAAGGGCCGGACAGACCCGGCTTGCGGTCCAGGCCGTCCGGCTGAGAGGCTGGCTGGCAGTCACAGAGGAGGAGAAATGTGACAGAAAGCTGGCGGCGCCTTTCAATTGAGAATGGCTATCATTACACAGTTAGGGCATTTGCTCAATCGCAATGCTCGGTATCCCCTTGACATCCGTGCGGCGCAAACCGACTCTAACTGGCGATCCCGTCAACGTTGCCGTTCCGGATACCTGCCCGCCATGCGCCTCACCTCTTTGGTCTGTCTTGCCTCTCTCGGCTGGCTTGCCGGCGTCCATGGCGCGAGCGCGAGCATCGCGGCCAAACTGGACGATCCCTATACCAACGAAGGTGAAACGCAGACCTTCACCGTCAACGCAGACGGCTCCTTCTCGAAGCTCGATTCGATGACGCTGCACGTGAACAACGAAGCAGGCGTCGCGCGAGTGGCGCAGCAATACGTCTGGTTCAACCGCAATATGGCCGACGTGCAGATCATCGAGGCCTACACGACCACCGCCGACGGCGTGCGTCACGACGTGCAGCCCGATCAGATCCGCGACGTGCAGGAAGCGCGCTCGTTCGACGCGCCGATGTTCCAGGACATCCAGGAAAAGGTGATCGTGTTCCCCGCCGTCGAACCCGGCTCGCGCGTGCACCTCACCTATCGCAAGACGCAAAAGCAGCCGATCGAGCCGGGCGAGTTCAGCGACTTCACACCGCCCGATCTCGCGCCGACCCACAACTTTCACCTCATCTACGATCTGCCCGCCGGCAAGCCGCTTTATGCCGACGCACGCGGCTTCACCGCGCTTCAACCGGTTACGCGTGACGGCCGCACACGCTACGAATACCGTTACGACAAGGCGCATTTCAGCCGTCTGGAGCGCGGCTCGATCGCGTACGTGTCGTACGGCGACCGGCTCATGGTCTCGACCTTTCCGGACTACGCCGCTTTCGCCGCCAGCTACCGGTCGTCCGCCGCCGACCCGAGCGCGCGCGACAGCGCCGTCACGCGTCTTGCGCAAAACCTCACCGCGCGCGACCACACCCCGCACGACAAAGCCAAAACGCTGTACGACTGGGTGCGCCGCAACGTCCGCTATGTAGCGATCTATGTCGGGCGCGGTTCGGTGGTGCCGCACAGTGCAAGCGCGATCCTCGCGAACCGTTATGGCGACTGCAAGGATCACGTCGCGTTGTACGGCGCGATGCTCGACGCCGTCGGCGTTCGCAACGAACCGGCCTTGATCAGCAGTGGCTCGATCTACACCTTGCCGAGCGTGCCGGGCTACGGCGTCATCAATCACGTGATCACCTGGCTGCCGGATTTGCAGCAATACGTGGACTCGACCGCGTCGAATGTCGAGTTCGGCTTTTTGCCGTCGTCCGACATGAACCGGCCTACCGTCCTCGTCAATCAGGGGGTGGTCGCGCAAACGCCGGCCACCGAGTTGATGACGCGCAGCACCGACCTGTCGATCAAGCTCGAACCGGATGGCTCGGCGAGCTTCACCTATCGGCTGGAAGCATCGGGCGCCACGGCCGAACAGGCGCGCGCGATGTTGCGCACGCAGACGCCCGCGCAACGTGAGGACTCGATCCAGGCGGAGCTGCGCAGCGCCAACCTGCGCGGCACCGCCACGCTGACCACCAGCGACCTCACCGTCGCCGACGGCCCGCTGACGATCACCATGAAAGGCACGCTCGAAAGTCTGGTGGTGCCGGGCGCCGCGGCATCGATTCCGGCGCTGACGAGTATGGCCGGCGGGTTCGAGGCGGACACCCGCTACTGGCTCGGCGAACGGCAGCGCACGCAGCCATTCGTCTGCCACAACCTGGCGTTGCATGAACGCGCGCGCATTGAATTGCCCGCGAATTTCCACGTGCTGGAGATGCCTGAAGCGAAACGAACCCAGGACCGCTTCGTCGATTTCCAGTCGCAGTACACGTTCGATCCGCTCAGCAACGTGGTGACGATGACGCGCGACGGCGCCACCCATTTCGACAGCGAGGTCTGCACGCCCGACGACTTCGCGAAAATGCGCCCCGCGATCGAAGCGATCGGGCGCGACGTGCGCGCCGAAGTGATCGTCAAATCGACGCTGGTGGAGTCGTCGAGCGTGGCGTCGCAGGCGCCGTAAGACCGCTGCCGCTCAAACCGGCCAGAGCGGCCCTTCCTCCATCGCGCCGAGCTGCTCGCGCAGTTCGAGGATGCGATCTTCCCAATAGCGCTGCGTGTTGAACCACGGAAACGCCGCCGGAAACGCCGGGTCGTCCCAGCGGCGCGCGAGCCACGCCTGGTAGTGAATCAGCCGCAGCGTGCGCAACGCTTCGACGAGATACAGTTCGCGCGGCTCGAAGTCGCAGAAGTCTTCGTAACCCGCGAGCAGATCCGCCAGCGCACGCGAAGCCTCGACGCGATCGCCCGGCAGCAGCAGCCACAAATCCTGCACTGCCGGCCCCATGCGGCTATCGTCGAAGTCGACGAAATGCGGACCTGCGTCGGTCCACAACACATTGCTCGGATGACAATCGCCGTGCATTCGCAACATGCGAATATCGCCGGCACGCTCGAAGGCGCGCTCGACGGCTTCAAGCGCGAGATTCACCACGGTCTGCCACGCGGTGCGCACATCGTCGGGTACAAAGTTGTGCGATAGCAGGAAGTCGCGCGGTTCGTAGCCGAACGTGTTGATGTCGAGCGTCGGGCGTTCGGTGTAGTTCTGCGTCTGTCCAACCGCATGGATGCGGCCGATGAAACGCCCCAGCCATTCGAGCGTATCGCGACGGTCCAGATCGGGCGCGCGGCCGCCGCGGCGTTCGAAGATCGAGAAGCGGAAACCGTCGAAGGTATGCAGCGTGCGACCTTCGAAAACACGCGCGGGCACGGCCGGAATCTCACGCGCGGCAAGATCGGCGACAAAGGCATGTTCTTCGAGAATAGCGGCGTCGGTCCAACGCTCGGGACGATAGAACTTGGCGACCACCGGCGGCCCGTCTTCCACGCCCACCTGGTACACGCGGTTCTCGTAGCTGTTGAGCGGCAGCATGCGGCCGTCGGTGTACACACCGACGCTGCTGAGCACGCTGTCGAGCGCGTCGAGCACGATTTCCGGCTTGAGCCGGGCGAAAGGCACGGCGCTATCGGCGCCGTCCTGTGGGTCGAAAATGTCGTCGTTCATGTCCGCATTGTGCGCCGCGCCGCCGTCAAAGACGAGGGCGTCGGCTCACCTTGCGGCTTACAGCCACCTGCAACCACCATGAATCGGACTCAAACCAGCTTCAATGCACCTGTGCGCTAGACGGGCGAACCTGCTCGCCCGTATCGATCAGATCTTCAAGGAAAAAGGGTTCAGTATTCAGATGCTCCGATGTGCCGGGTTCGCCGGCATACCAGGCCACCATAGCCATGTCGCCGAGAATGCGCATGACAATCCCGCGTGCGCCCTGCGGCACCGCGATATGCACCGATCGGACAATGGAACCGATTTGCATGATGTTTCCCCGTTTCTCCCATAGCCGGCTTTATGGTTTCCGCGCCGGTCAAGGTGATGATAAAAGCGCCGCTTCGCCGATAACGTTGCGTACGCACCCAATCTGCTGCGCGTAAGACGCGTGAGAGGTTCGAGTCATTGTTCCCGTTTTGCGGGGCCATGGAAAGCGCGAACTCGGGGCTCTTCACCCGTCGTTTCGCCCTATTCCCATTACAGCGCGCCGGGCCGATGATCTGGGCGTAAAGCGTCGTAACGAGACCATCATAAACCCAGCCGGGGCGATATATCAAAATCATGCACCGTCAGAACGATCCTCTGAATCCGCCCGTTGCGACAGCCGGCCGCCTTGGCGGCATGCCTCAGGGCCACCGTGTGCGCCACACCGGCGGCGTCGGCTTTCATCCCCTTCACTAGCCATGTGGATCGTTCGTCTGGCGCTGCGGCGCCCCTATACCTTCGTCGTGCTGGCCCTGCTTTTGCTGATCGTCGGTCCGCTGACGATCCTGCGCACGCCGACCGACATTTTCCCAAATATCGACATTCCGGTGCTGTCGGTGATCTGGTCGTACAACGGCCTGCCCGCCGACGAAATGGAAAAACGCATCGTGCTCAACTACGAGCGCGGGCTGTCGGTAGCGGTCAACGATATCGAGCACACCGAGTCGACCTCGCTGAACGGCATCGCGGTGATCAAGATCTTTTTTCAACCGCACGCGAATATCGATGAAGCGCTCGCCGAAGTCACGGCGCTGTCACAGACGCAATTGCGCTCACTGCCGCCGGGTATCACGCCGCCGAATATCCTGCGCTACAACGCCTCGACAGTGCCGATCCTGCGCCTCGCGCTGTCGTCCGCTTCGCTCACCGAGCAGGAGCTGTATGACTTCGGCAATAACTTCCTGAAGACGCAGCTCGCCACCGTGCCCGGCGCATCCGCACCGTTGCCGTACGGCGGCAAGCAGCGTCAGATCATGGTCGATATCGATTCGCGCAAGCTGCAGGAGCGCAATCTGTCGCCGATGGACGTGGTCAACGCCGTCACCGCGCAGAATCTGATCCTGCCCTCGGGCACCGCGAAAATCGGCTCGACTGAATATTCCGTGGAGATGAACGGCAGCCCGGATTCGCTCGCCGGACTCAATAACATTCCGATCAAATCCACCGCTAACGGCACCGTTTATATCCGCGACGTCGCTCATGTGCGCGACGGCTTCCAGCCGCAAACCAACATCGTGCGCGTGAACGGCCAGCGCGCCGCCTTGCTGACCATCAACAAAAGCGGCAACACGTCCACGCTCGAAATCGTCGACCGTATCAAGAAGATGATGCCGACGCTGCGCAATCTCGTGCCGGCTTCGCTGAACATCGATCCCGTAGCCGATCAGTCGCTATTCGTGCGCGCCTCGGTGCAGGGCGTGCTGCGTGAAGCGCTGATCGCCGCGTGCCTGACCGGTCTGATGATTCTGCTGTTCCTCGGCAACTGGCGCGCGACGTTGATCATCGCCGTGTCGATTCCGCTGTCGATGATCACCTCGATCATCGCGCTGTCGATGCTCGGCGAAACCATCAACATCATGACCTTGGGCGGGCTCGCGCTCGCGGTCGGCATTCTGGTCGACGACGCTACCGTGGCGATCGAAAACATCAGCCATCAACTTGAACAAGGCAAAACGCTGGAGCAGGCGATTCTCGACGGCGCGCATCAGATCGCGATTCCGACACTGGTCTCGACCTTATCGATCTGCATCGTGTTCGTGCCGATGTTTCTGCTGACGGGCGTCGCGCATTACCTGTTCATTCCGCTCGCCGAAGCGGTGGTGTTCGCGATGCTGGCCTCGTATTTCTTCTCGCGTACGCTCGTGCCGACCATGGCGAAGTACCTGCTGCGCCATCACCACAAACCGGCGGACCTGCATCACGCGCCCGAGCAAATGCGCAATCCGTTCATGCGCGTGCACTATGCCTTCGAGCGCGGCTTCGCACGGTTTCGCGATCGCTATCGCGTGTTTCTCGAGGCACGGGTTGCGCGACCGGGTCTATTCGTGACGCTGTTTCTCGTCTGCTGTGGCGCGTCGATGTTGCTGATGCCGTTTCTCGGCCGCGACTTTTTCCCGCAAGTCGATGCGGGCACCATCGCGCTGCATCTGCGTGCGAAAACCGGCATGCGGGTCGAAGAAACCGCAGTGGTAACCGATCGGGTCGATACGCGGATTCGTCAGTTGATACCGCCGGGCGAGTTGCATTCACTCATCGACAATATCGGCTTGCCGGTTTCGGGCATTAACCTCTCGTACAGCAACACCGGCACGATCGGCACCTCGGATTCGGACGTGCTCATTACGCTGAATCCCGATCATCATCCGAGCGCCGACTACGTGCGCACACTGCGGCGCACGCTCACCGACGAATTCCCCGGCGTGCAGTTCGCCTTCCTGCCCGCGGATATCGTCAGTCAGACACTCAACTTCGGCATGCCCTCGCCGATCGACATTCAGATCGTTGGGCGCGACGTCGCGGGCAATCGCGCGTTCGCCGCGCAGTTGCTGAACCGGCTGCGTACCGTGCCGGGTCTTGCCGATGCCCGCATCCAGCAGCCCGCCGATCTGCCGCGCATCTTCATCGACGTGGACCGTACACGCGCGCAGCAAGCCGGCTTCTCGCAACGCGACATCGCAAGCGATCTGCTGATTACACTGTCCGGCAGCCAGCAGACCACGCCGACGTTCTGGCTCAATCCGCGCAACGGCGTCAGCTACAACGTGATCACGGAAGCGCCGCAATACACGATCGATTCGCTGCAATCGCTCGCGAACATTCCGCTGAATGCCAACGGCCGCAGCAATATCCTCGGCTCGCTCGCCACGATGAAACGCGAAGCGGGCAACGCGGTGCTCACGCACTACAACGCGCAGACCACCATCGATATTTTCGGCACCGCCGACGGCCGCGATCTCGGCGGCGTCTCCGACGACATCGGCAAGATCATCGACAACGCCAAAGCCGATCTCCCCAAAAGCTCAACCATCGAAGTCCGCGGCCAGGTGCAGACCATGAACGATTCGTTTTCGGGCCTGTTCGCGGGTTTGGTATTTGCGATCCTGCTGGTGTATCTGCTGATCGTAGTGAATTTCCAGTCGTGGCTCGATCCCTTCATCATCATCACAGCGCTGCCGGGCGCGCTCGCGGGCATCGTGTGGATGCTGTTTCTCACGCACACCACGCTGTCGATTCCGGCGCTGACGGGCGCGATCATGTGTATCGGCATCGCCACCGCGAACTCGATTCTCGTGATCAGCTTTGCACGCGAACAACTGCTGGAACACGGCGACGCGACGCGTGCGGCAATCGAGGCCGGCTTCACGCGTTTCCGCCCGGTGCTGATGACGGCGCTCGCGATGGTGATCGGTATGGTGCCGATGGCGACCGGTCTCGGCGAAGGCGGCGAGCAGAATGCGCCGCTCGGGCGCGCGGTGATCGGCGGTTTGACGGTCGGCACTTTAGCTACGCTGATCTTCGTGCCCGTCGTCTTTTCGATGATTTACCGGCGGCTCGCGGCGCGGCGTCAGCGGGCGGCCGAGCATGTGGTGCAAAAACCATGACGACTCGCACGGCACACGCAACGCGAAACACAAGAGGCAGCTTCGACTGCCCATGCATTCTGATAGGGGAAGCTTGATGGAAGGAAAACGTCCAGTCGGATCCAACGCCGCGCCCGAGCCAGCGAAAGGGAAACGCGCACGCTGGGTAATCGTGGCAGTGGTCGTGGTGATCGTTCTGCTCGCGGCGCAAGGTATCTGGTCTCGCCATGACGCCCATGCGGCACTCGAGCGCGATGCCGAGCACGCCAGTCAAACGAGCGTCGAAGTCGTGCGTCCGCAGAAGTCGACCGCGGGACTCGATCTCGTGTTGCCCGGCAACGTGCAGGCGTTTCTCGACACGCCGATTTACGCACGCACCAACGGCTATCTGAAGAAGTGGTACGCGGACATCGGCGCGCACGTCAAGAGCGGCCAGTTGCTCGCGGAAATCGACACGCCGGAAGTGGACGATCAACTGCGCGCCGCCCGCGCCGACCTCGCGAATGCCAACGCCAACTACGCGCTCGCGAAAAGCACCGCCGACCGTTGGACTGACATGCTGAAGAGCAAATCCGTCTCGAAGCAGGAAACCGACGAGAAGGTCGGCGACATGCTCGCGAAGAAAGGCACATTAGATGCGGCTCGTTTCAACGTAGCGCGGTTGGAGAAGACGCAGTCGTTCCAGAAGGTCTACGCGCCGTTCGACGGGATCGTGACGGCACGCAATGTCGACGTCGGCGCATTGATCGACGCGGGCAGTTCCGGCGGTCCGGCGAAGGAACTGTTCCATGTCGCACAGGCGGACAGATTGCGTGTGTACGTGAACGTGCCGCAGGCCTATGCACAACAGGTCCGCGCGCAGCAAACGGCGTTTCTGACACTGACCGAGACGCCGTCGAAACATTATCCTGGCACCGTGGCGCGCACCTCCGGCGCCGTCGATCCGCAACAGCGGACCATGCTCGTCGAAGTCGATGTCGACAATCGCAATGGCGATCTGCTGCCGGGCGCATACGCGCAGGTGCATTTCGCTTTGGGTGCCGGCGCCGCGCCGTTTACGCTGCCTGGCAACGCGTTGCTGTTTCGCCCGGACGGCGTGAAAGTGGCCACCGTGGATCAACAGCACAAAGTGAAGCTGCTGCCGGTTTCGCTCGGAACGGACTTCGGCACACGCGTGGCAATCGCATCCGGTTTGCAGGGTGACGAACAGGTGATTCTGAATCCGCAAGATTCGATCGTCGACGGGGCGCCTGTGCGGATCGTGCCGGCAAAAGCGGGGGCCGGCTCGGGTAGCGCAGCGGGTGCTTCGAATGCGGAGGGCGCTGCGGGTGCCTCCGGTGCAGCAGCCGCAAGCGCGCCAATTACGCACGTCGCCAGCCTGCAATCAACGAGGATGTCCCTGTGAGCGCGCCAGTATCACGCCGCCATTTCGGGCCGCCGTTTGCACGCAGCTCGCTGCTTGCCGCAGCGTCGGTCTTTGTCCTCACGCTCACCGCCTGCACCGTGGGCCCCGACTACGTCAAACCACCAGCGGTCACCGCCGCGACCTACAAGGAACTCGAAGGCACCGGCTGGAAACCTGCGCAACCCGCCGACACCTTCACGCGCGGCGCGTGGTGGAACGTCTACGCGGACCCGACGCTCGATGTACTCGAACCGCAGGTCGCGAGCGCGAACCAGAACGTGCAGGCTGCCGAGGCGCGCTTTCGCGCCGCTCGCGCGACAGTTGCGCAATACCGATCGAACTTCTTCCCTGTCGTCAGCGCGAACGGAGACTATTCACGCGCGCGGTCCTCATCAAATGTGCTGCACAAATCGACCGCCGGTCTCACGCTGAACGATTACCTCGTGCAAGCCGACGCGTCGTGGGAACCGGACTTGTGGGGCCGCGTGTCGCGCAGCGTCGAAGGCGCGAAAGCCGAAGCGCAGGCGAGCGCCGCCGATTCGCAAGCCGTGCTCCTCTCGATGCAGGCCGAACTGGCAACGGACTACTTCGAACTCCGCGGTCTCGATCAGGAACGCCAACTTCTCGACGACACGATCAAGGCCTACAAGGAAGCACTCGATCTGACGGAACACCGTTACGCCGGCGGCATCGCTACCGACGCCGATGTCGGAGAGGCGCAGACGCAGTTGCAAACCACTCAGGCGCAAGCGCTCGACCTCGGCGTGCAGCGCGCGCAACTCGAGCACGCGATCGCGATCCTGGTCGGGCAGACGCCCTCGACGTTTTCCCTGCCGGTTGCGCCGCTCACGGCCGTGCCGGTGGTCGCGACGGCCGGCGTGCCATCCGCGTTGCTCGAACGAAGGCCCGACATCGCGTCGGCAGAGCGGCACGTCGCCGATATGAACGCGCAGATCGGCGTGGCGACGGCGGCATTCTTTCCGAACCTGATTTTGTCGGTGACGGGTGGGCTAGAAGCAACCAACTACAGCCAATGGCTGATGGCGCCGAGCCGCCTGTGGTCGCTCGGGCCGACGCTGGCTGGCACGCTGCTCGACTTCGGCGGACGTGCATCGGTGAAAGAACAGGCCCGTGCGCACTACGACGAAAGCGTCGCGCAGTACCGCCAAACGGTGCTGACGGCATTCGGTCAGGTCGAAGATAATCTCGCCGCATTGCGCGTACTCGAACAGGAAGCCGCCGCGCAGGACGACGCCGTGACCGCCGCGCAGCGTTCGCTGGCGGTCGTGTCGAATCGCTATAAAAACGGCGCGATCACGTATCTCGACGTCGTGGTCGCGCAAACCACCGCGCTCAGCAACGAGCGGAATGCAGTGTCGATCGCGCGCCGCCGCATGGCCGCGAGCGTGGCGTTGATCAAGGCATTGGGCGGCGGTTGGGACGCGTCCGCCTTGCCGAGCGACGAACAGATCGTGCATCCCGCAGCACCCGCGAGCGACGCTGCGGCGCATAGTTGAATTTTTCAGCGTATCCTTAACTCCTTTGAGTATTTTGCGCTCCCCAAGGAGATTTTTTCGTGACCGCATCGCCGGACTCCCACCGGACTGCTGCTTCGGCTGTTCCCGTTTCGTCTGCTTCTTTCACCTCCGCTGCTGTGCCTGGCGTCTCTGACATTCCCTATCTCGAACGTGGCACGCGCGCCTATTGGCGCGCCAGCGTCGCACTGCTGTTCGCGGGTTACGCCACCTTCTCACTGCTGTATTGCGTACAGCCATTGCTGCCGGCGTTCTCTACGGCGTTCAACGTAACGCCGGCACAAAGCAGCTTGTCGCTATCAGTGACAACTGCCGCGCTCGCGCTCGCCATATTCGTGGCCGGGTTTGTCTCGGAAGGCTGGAGCCGTCACAAGCTGATGACCGCATCGCTCACGCTGTCGGCGCTGCTGACGATCGGCGTATCGATCGCGCCGCACTGGCATCAATTGCTCGTGTTGCGCACGCTCGAGGGTCTCGCGCTCGGTGGCGTGCCCGCTGTCGCGATGGCGTACCTCGCGGAAGAAGTGCACCCGGATGGGCTTGGTCTGGCGATGGGCTTGTATGTGGGTGGCACGGCGATCGGCGGGATGGCCGGGCGCGTGATTACCGGCGTGGTCGCGGATCTGTTTTCGTGGCGTGTGGCAATCGGAACGATCGGCGTGCTCGGCATTCTGTCGATGCTCGCGTTTCGCGCCTTGCTGCCGCCTTCGCGCCACTTCGTACCGCGCCGCGGGCTCGGCTTTGCCCATCACCGCACTGCGCTGCTCAGGCAATTCACGCGGCCCGGCTTGCCGCTGCTGTTTCTACTCGGCTTCGTGCTGATGGGCAGCTTCGTCACGCTCTACAACTACATAGGTTACCGGCTGCTCGCGCCGCCTTACCTGCTGAGTCAGACGGAGATCGGCGCGATTTTCGTCGTCTATCTGACGGGCGTGGTTGCCTCGCCGTGGTCGGGCCGCATGGCCGACACCTTCGGCCGGGCGCGCGTGCTGACCGCCAGCTTGCTGCTGATGGCATGTGGACTCGCACTCACGATGCTGCATCCGCTGGCGGCTATTGCGACCGGCATTGCTTTCGTCACGTTCGGCTTTTTCGCCGGACACTCGGTGGCAAGCGGCTGGGTCGGACGCCTCGCCAAAGAAGCAAAAGGCCAGGCGGCCGCGCTGTATCTGCTCGCGTATTACATCGGTTCGAGCGTGGTCGGTTCTTATGGCGGGCGCGTATGGGCGGGTTATGGCTGGAACGGCGTCGCCGGATTGGTCGGCGTGCTGCTTGTCGTAGGCCTCGTTGCGGCCATGCGCTTGCGTCGGCGCGAACGGATCGCGGCATGAAGGAGCGCTGCCGATCGACTTTGGGGAAACCTGACGACCCGGAGGCAGCGTGAAACAGCGCCTGCATGGTGCGTACCCCGGTTACGCGAGAACCATCCGCAGCGCATCAAACAAGCTCGGAAAGTAAGGCGCGTGTAAGCAAATACTTCATTTTTTACGGGGTTTTTGCTGCAACGCGCCAATCGCGGCGACCCTTGCGGCATTGGGTTCAGCAGCCTGCGAAGACGCGCTGCAGCGCCGCAATACGTTGTTATGTTGATCTAACCGTCGCCTATACTCGAATCGACCGCTGGCAGTGCATGACTCCAGAAATCGAGCCGCTGCCCGCGTTGGTAT
This sequence comes from Paraburkholderia sediminicola, assembly GCF_902859805.1. Classification (GTDB taxonomy): domain Bacteria; phylum Pseudomonadota; class Gammaproteobacteria; order Burkholderiales; family Burkholderiaceae; genus Paraburkholderia; species Paraburkholderia sediminicola. Next base: position 12,765 of record NZ_CADIKC010000011.1, read on the forward strand.
TACATAAGGAGACGGGTATGACGACCTACTTTACGATCGGCGATTTCATCCTGGTCATTCCGATGGCGCTGGCCGGCGCCCTGTTTGTCGGCGCGCTCCCCTGCAAGACGGAATTTCGACACAACGCGTTACGCGTGCTTGGCGCGCTCATCGGCGTGGTGTTCGCGGTCGTGCTGGTCGAAGGCTTGCCTGCGCTAGTGTAGCGGGGTCCGGCGAAGGCGGCCTATGCGCTTCGCCGATGGTTCGGTCGACTGAACGCAGTCGCTTCGGCCATTGCGCGGGAAGCGTGTGCTCTCCGAACTGAGTTAAAAAAAGCCGCCTCACGGGCGGCTTTTTTCGTTTCTACGGCGTGTCTCTACTGCGTGTCTCTACAACCTGAAACGCTGCGGGATCAGATCGCCTGATCCGTCGACGGTTTTTCCCACAGGTTGATGCCGCCTTCGGTCGCGTAACGATCGATCTCCGCCAGCTCTTCCTTCGAGAACGCGAGATTCTTCAGCGCGCCGACATTCTCACGCACCTGTTCCGCGCGGCTTGCGCCGATCAGCACCGACGTGACGCGCGGATCGCGCAGCGCCCAGGCGAGCGCCATCTGCGCGAGGCTTTGTCCGCGACGCTGCGCGATGTCGTTGAGCTTGCGCACGTGCTCGATGTTTTGCGGGCTCAGATGTTCCTGCTTCAACGAACCGCCGCCCGGCTTGTTGACGCGCGCGTCTTCCGGCACGCCGTTCAGATATTTGCCGGTGAGCAAGCCCTGCGCGAGCGGCGTGAACGCGATGGCGCCCGCGCCGACTTTCTCGAGCGTGTCCAGCAATTCCTGTTCGATCCAGCGGTTGAGCATGTTGTATGCCGGCTGATGGATCAGGAGCGGCACCTTGTACTCGGCGAGCAACTTTGCCATTTCGAGCGTCTTGGTGGCCGAGTATGACGAAATCCCGATGTACAGCGCCTTGCCCTGCTGCACGGCGGTTGCCAATGCACCGGCGGTTTCTTCGAGCGGTGTATCGGCATCGAAACGATGCGAATAGAAGATATCGACGTAGTCGAGGCCCATGCGCTGCAGGCTCTGATCGAGACTCGCCAGCACGTATTTGCGCGAGCCGCCGCCCTGACCGTACGGACCCGGCCACATGTCCCAACCTGCCTTCGACGAAATCAGCAGTTCGTCGCGATACGGCTTGAAGTCGTCCTTGAAGAGCCGGCCGAAATTGGTTTCAGCGCTGCCGTACGGGGGGCCGTAGTTGTTGGCGAGGTCGAAATGCGTGATGCCCAGATCGAAGGCCGTGCGCAGGATGTCGCGCTGCGTGGAGATCGGCGTGGTATCGCCGAAGTTGTGCCACAGGCCCAGCGACAGCGCCGGCAGTTTGAGACCCGACTTGCCGCAGACGCGGTATTTCATGTCCGAATAGCGTTCTGAAGCTGCTTCGTAAGCCATTGCTAGTGTCCTTGATGTTGAAGTCGCCCAGCGATCACGGGCGTGAGGAAATCACATGCTGCGGGAGGCGTGCAGGTTTTATATTCAGGTATGGGTGAGGCCAGACCGCTATGGTAGCCAATCGCCGCGATGCGTGCAGGCGCCCAGTATGCGGGATGGACGACCGCTTGCGGCTCCCCTACACTTTGGCCGATCAAAGCTTAGCGGAGGGATGGTTTCATGACGAAGGCGATTTCAATCGCGCTGATTGTCGGCGGTATCGTGTTGTTGTATTTCGGCGGGCAGGCGTTCAACTCGGTCAGCAGCGAGGTGTCCCGCGTGTTCACCGGATCTCCCACCAACAAGGCGATCATGCTGATTGTGGGCGGCGTTATCGCCACGATTGCCGGCCTGACCGGAGTGGCTGTTTCCGGGCGCAAGCGCTAGAGCGTCCCGGGTACCTTGCGCGGCGCTGGACCAACGGGCCCCGCCCCGCGCGAGGCAAAAAAACTTAAAAGGCAATTTCGGGCTTGGCCGCCGAACGGGATCCCGGCAGGGGCACATTGCTCGCCCCGTGATAGGTGAACACCAGAGAAAATTTCACCTGATCGCTGAGATTCTTGCCGGCCGAATGCAACGTGTTGCAATGAAAGAACACCACGTCGCCGGCCTTGAGTTCGGGCGAAACCGCAGTGCGAATCAACGCCTGATTTTCTTCCAGATCGGAGCGGAAAAACTTGGCCTCGTCGAAGCGGTCGGACGTGAAGGCGGCGCTGTGCGACTTCGGCACCAGCCACAACGCACCGTTGTCGACCGTCTCCGAGCCGACCGCGAGCCACACCGACACCAGGTCGTCACGCTCGAACGACCAATACCTCACGTCACGATGCCAGCCGGTCAAGCTGCCATAGGCAGGGTGCTTGGTCATCATGCAATTGTGATGCGCCCGCGATAAGCGCGGCTCCTCGCCGAAATACAACTCCATCCAGCCGCGAATTTCCGGCGCGGTGGCCCATTGCGCAAAATGCGGATGGCGCCCGTACGCATCCAGCAAACGGCGAACCGTATGCCCACCCGGCGCGTGTTTGGAGTCCGGTGCGCCCGGATAGCGCAGATCCGCTTCGAATTCGATTGGCGTGGCCGCTTCCTGCAGCTGGCGCTCTGCAATCTGCTTCAGTTCAGCGCAACGCTCGGGCGAAACCAGTCCCGGCACGACGACAAATCCCTGCTCCCGCAACGTTTGAATCTGCTCTTTCTTCGAGTGAAGTGACATGGTGTTCCGTTACTTTCGACTGACTGATGCTCGATTGTAAAACGGGCGCGATCGGACTGCGCGCTGTTTCACCTGCCGGGAAGCCGAGGCCTTACGCACTACTTTCAAGCGCATGGGCGATTTGCATGGCACGCTGTCTGGGCAAGCACGCACGAAAATCGACCGCAAAGGGCGCGACCCCGCAAACTCGCGCAACGCGTTCACCCCCGTAAAAACCCGTATTCGCAGGGTAAAAACCGACTTTCTGACGTCATGAATCACGTGTAGCCTGCACACATGTTGATCGTTCTTCCCGCACTTTTACGGCACGCACAGGCCGCCAAGGCCGACTCCGCCGTCCTCCGTGTCCTTTCCAGTCGAATTCCGGGCTTTCGCGCCGTCCATCGCGACACCGCCGTTGGCACATTTGGTGCTCCTTCTGGCGCACACTCCGTCGCGCGACACGTTGCCTACTTGTGAAGCCATGCATACTCTTCTGAGCACCCGTCTTACCCGCGCCGCATTGAAAGCGGCGCGTCCGGCCCGCCGCCATGTCGTGCGTGCACTGCGTCACCATGCCACCCGCACTCGCGCTTTGGGCGAGCAATGGCGTGAAGCCAAGGCGGTCGACGGCATTCGCACGTGGTTCCACACCTTCTTCTCTGCGCTGCGCCTGCAAGGGAGCTCGCGCCGTTTTTCGCTGCGTACGTTGCTGCGCAAACCGACGCCGCTGCGCCTCACCGCAACGCGCAATGCGCCGGTCGTCGCCCCGCAAAGTACGAGCCGCCGTCCGCGCCGGATGTCGACGAGTGGTAGCAGCGGCTGGTTCGCGTTCGCGTTTGCGAGCCGCTAATTGAAGGACTGAGTGCGCGGCTGAACGAGCGGCCGACTGAGCGCGGCTGAATGAGCTGCGGCGCACCGCAAAGGCAATAAAAAACCCCGCCCGGCTTGGCGCCTGGCGGGGTTTTTTGTTGAAGCGGACTGCGTGCGCTTATTCGGCGAGCGCGACAACCGGTTCGGTGCCAGCAGCTTCGGCGAGCACCAGAGCCTTGTCCGTGGCTTCCCACGTGAATTCCGGCTCTTCGCGGCCAAAGTGACCGTAGGCCGCGCTCTTCTCGTAGATCGGGCGCAGCAGGTCGAGCATCTGGATGATGCCCTTCGGACGCAGGTCGAAATGCTCCAGCACCAGCTTCGTGATCGTCGCATCCGACACGCGGCCCGTGCCGAACGTGTTGACCATGACCGAAGTCGGCTGGGCAACGCCGATTGCGTACGACACCTGAATCAGGCAGCGCGACGCCAAACCAGCCGCCACGATGTTCTTCGCGACATAACGGCCGGCATACGCCGCCGAACGGTCGACCTTCGAAGGATCCTTGCCCGAGAACGCGCCGCCGCCGTGCGGCGCTGCGCCGCCGTACGTATCGACAATGATCTTGCGGCCCGTCAGACCGCAATCGCCTTGCGGGCCGCCAATCACGAACCGGCCGGTCGGGTTCACCAGGAACTTGATGTCGCCCTTGATCAGGTCAGCCGGCAGCGTCGGCTTGATGACTTCTTCGATCACGGCTTCGCGCAGCGTGGCCAGATCGATGTCCGGCGAATGCTGCGTGGACAGCACGACCGTGTCGATCGCGTGCGGCTTGCCGTCGACATAACGCACGGTGACTTGCGACTTCGCGTCCGGACGCAGCCAGGGCAGGCGGCCGTCGCGGCGCAGATTCGCCTGACGCTCCACCAGACGGTGCGACAGGTGGATCGGCAGCGGCATCAGTTCCGGCGTTTCTTCACACGCATAACCGAACATCAGGCCTTGGTCGCCAGCGCCTTGATCGAGGTTGTTGTCGTGCGCACGGTCCACGCCCTGGGCGATGTCCGGCGATTGCTTGTCGTACGCCACCAGCACCGCGCAGCCGCGGTAGTCGATACCGTAATCGGTGTTGTCGTAGCCGATGCGCTTGATCGTGTTGCGCGCGACCTGGATGTAATCGACGTTCGCGGTGGTGGTGATTTCACCGGCCAACACGACGAGACCCGTGTTGCACAGCGTTTCGGCTGCGACACGCGAGTACTTGTCCTGAGTCAGGATGGCGTCGAGGATGGCGTCCGAGATCTGATCCGCGACTTTGTCGGGATGGCCTTCGGACACGGATTCGGAGGTGAAGAGATAATCGTTTGCCACGTTGCAGACTCCTGTTTTGTGGTTACGGTTGAGTTTCACGTAGCCAGCTTCGGGAGCCTTGAAGCGGCGACGCTTTAGCGGATTACCTTACCGGCAAGGGGCTTATCCCATGGATCGCACCCGCCAGCTTCGCCCCGCAAGTTGTCTATTAACTCGGCGAAGCCCTTATTATAGCGACTTCCTTTGATTGTCACAGAGTGATCACCCGTGCTGTATTTCGACCCGTCTTCAGGTTTCTTGAGCAAAGCGTCGCTCGACGCCCTAAACGGAGGGGCGGCATGCTGAGTCGTCTTGGCGCCCACCTGGCCATTGGACTGCTGAAATTTCTGGCGTTGCTGCCATACGGTTTCGTTGCGCGACTGGGCGACGGGCTGGGCTGGCTGCTCTATCAGATCCCCAGCAACCGTAAGCGCATCGTCCACATTAATCTGAGCTTGTGCTTCCCGGAGTGGAGCGCCGAGCATCGCGAAGAGATCGCGCAGAAACACTTCCGCCACGCGATCCGCAGCTATGTCGAGCGCAGCGTCCAGTGGTTCGGGTCCGCAAAGAAGCTGGAAAAGCTTGTGCAGGTGGACAGCGAGATCGACCTGAGCGACCCGGACATGCCCCCCACGCTGTTGCTCGGCGCGCATTTCGTCGGCATCGAAGCGGGCTCGGTGTTCATCAACCACGCGTTGAACCGGCAGTGCGGCGCGCTTTACCAACCGATGTCCAACAAGGTGCTCGACGACGTGGCAATCGCCGCGCGCGGCCGCTTCGGCGCGGACATGGCAAGCCGCGCCGACAGTGCGCGCATTGTGCTGCGCTGGCTGCGCGACCATAAGCCGGTCATGCTCGGCGCCGACATGGACTACGGCGCGCGCAACTCCACCTTTGTACCGTTCTTCGGCATACCGACCTGCACGCTAACCGCTGTGGGGCGTCTTGCGAAGGTCGGACACGCGCAGGTCGTGCCGTTCATCGGCGAGGTGCTGCCGAACTACAAGGGCTACCGGCTGAAGGTCTTCAAGCCGTGGGACAACTACCCCACGGGCGACGACGACGCCGACGCGCGCCGCATGAACGCCTTCCTCGAAGAGCAGATTCCGCTGATCCCCGAGCAGTACTACTGGGTGCACAAGCGCTTCAAGACCCGGCCGCCGGGCGAGCCGAGCGTCTACTGAGCGGCCTTCGAAAAAAGCGCCTGAACGCTTAAATAAAACGGCGTTCGGCGCACCTGCGGGCGCGTCACTTACAATAGCGTGATGAAACTGAAATTCACCAAGATGCACGGCGCGGGCAACGACTTCGTCGTGCTCGACGGCTACACCCAACCGGTCAACCTGACGCCGGCGCAGGTGCGCGCGCTCGCGGACCGGCATTTCGGCGTCGGCGCCGACCAGTTGCTGCTGGTCGAAAAGCCCACCGTGGATGGCGTCGATTTCAGGTATCGCATCTTCAATTGCGACGGCGGCGAAGTCGAGCACTGCGGCAACGGCGCGCGCTGCTTCGTCAAGTTCGTGCGCGACAACGGCCTGACCGACAAGCGCAGCGTGCGCGTGCAAGTGCAGAACGGCACCATTCAACTGACCATGCAGGAGAACGGCGAAGTGCTGGTCGACATGGGCGCTCCCGTGTTCGAACCGGAGCACGTACCGTTCGCCACCAAAGGTCTCGAAGGCCGCCGCGAGGGCGCGGACACGCTCTGGCCGCTCGACGTGAGCGGCGTGACGCGCTGGATTTCGGTGGTGTCGATGGGCAATCCGCACGCGGTGCAAGTGGTCGACGACGTCGAAGATTTTCCGGTGCTCGTCGAAGGCCCGGTGATCGAGCGGCATGCACGTTTCCCGCAGCGAGTGAACGCGGGCTTCATGCAGATCGTTGGCCGTAGCGAAATCAAGCTGCGGGTCTACGAACGCGGCGCCGGCGAAACGCTGGCGTGCGGCACGGGTGCGTGCGCGGCGGTCGCTGCCGGCATTCGGCGCGGACTGCTGGATGCGCCGGTGCGCGTGCACACGCATGGCGGCCAGTTGACCATCACGTGGGACGGCTCGCAAGACGCGCCGCTGCTGATGGCCGGACCGGCGACAACCGTCTTCGAAGGCGAGATCGAACTGGCCGACTGACCCGCGCCAGCGCACTACCCGATTCAGCGGCCGAACGACCGGCCCAGGCTGTACCAGACAAGTGGCCTCGAATAGGCCGATGAAGAAGCAAGAAGCCGATGAAAAGCCGGACGAAACAGCGCTTTCACCGGCTGACCGAACTCATGACCGATGCGCCGCCCGAAGGCGTCGTCCCGTAGTCCTTTAGCCGAAACCATGAACGATCGCGAAGTCGCCGAATATCTGCTCGCCAACCCCGAATTCTTCGCCGAACACGCGGAAATGCTCGCGACGATCCGGCTTGCGAACCCGCACGGCAAAGCCGCGGTGTCGCTGCAGGAACGGCAGATGGAAATGCTGCGCGACAAGAACAAGCATCTCGAACGGCGTCTGGCCGAGCTGCTGCGATATGGTCACGAAAACGACAGCATCGCTTCGAAATTCAATCGCTGGACCATCCGCGTGATGGCCGAGCGCGATCCGTACGCGCTGCCGCGCACGATCGCGAACGGCTTGCGCGATATTTTCGACGTGCCGCAAGCCGCGCTGCGCGTTTGGGACGTCTCCGAACCGTATGCACAGGCCGAGTTCGCACGCCATGTCGGCGAGGAAGTGCGGATCTTCGCGAATAGCCTCACCACGCCGTACTGTGGCGCGAACACCGGCTTCGAAGCCGCGCAGTGGCTGGTTCCGGCGGTGTCGGCGGTGAGCGACGACGGGTCCGCAAGCGGTACCGGCGAGTCCGCGCACGCCACCGAGTCGATTGCGCTGCTCGCACTGCGCGACCCCGAAGGCAAGGAAGAAGCACCCACCTTCGGCCTGCTGGTGATGGGTTCGGCCGACGCCCGCCGCTTCCACGACGGCATGGCAACCGATTTCCTGACGCAGATCGGCGCGTTGGCAAGCGCGGCGCTGAGCCGTCTGCTGCCACGCTAAAGCCGCCAAGCTGCCGATCCCGCCAAAGGCCATCGTGACCGAAGCCGACCCGATTGCCGCCTATCTGTCGAATCTCGAACATGAGCGGCGACTGTCGGCGCACACGCTGCGCGGCTACACCCACGAACTCGGCGAGCTCAAACTGCTGGCCAAAGGCCGGCCGCTCGAAAGCCTCACCGCTGTCGATATTCGTGGCGCGGTTTCACGCGCGCACGCCGGCGGACTGACGGCGCGCTCGATCAGCCATCGGCTGTCGTGCTGGCGAGCGTTTTACCGCTGGTTTGCGGGCCGCGTCGATCTGCCGGCCAACCCGGTCGCCACCGTGCGAGCGCCGAAGCAGGCCAAATCACTGCCGAAGGCGCTTTCCGTCGACGACGCCACGCGCCTGATGGAGAGCCCGCCCGCCGCGACGCCCGAAGGTTTGCGCGACCACGCGATGCTCGAACTGTTCTACTCGTCGGGCCTGCGTTTGTCCGAACTGGTCGGCCTCGACGCCCGTTTTGCCGACGCCGGCGGCTACCGTTCCGCAGGTTGGCTCAAGCTCGATTCCGCCGAAGTCGAAGTGCTCGGCAAGGGCAACCGGCGGCGCATCGTGCCAGTCGGCAGCAAGGCGCTCGAGGCCTTGAACGCGTGGCTCGCCGTGCGTGATCAGATGGTGAAACACGATCCGCATCCGCTGTTTCTGTCGGCGCGCGGCAACCGGCTGTCGCCGAATGTCGTGCGTGATCGCGTGAAGCGCGCGGCGCTGGTCGCCGGTATTCCGGCCAATGTGCATCCGCACGTGCTGCGGCATTCGTTCGCCACGCACGTGCTGCAATCGAGCGGTGATCTGCGGGCCGTACAGGAACTGCTCGGGCACGCCAGCATCACCGCCACGCAGGTCTACACCGCGCTCGATTTCCAGCATCTCGCGCACGTCTACGATCAGGCGCATCCGCGCGCCAAAAAACGCGACTGATTCCGCACTTTGCTGTTTGTTTTGCTTTTAACGGCTTGCGGTCTCCGCCTTCGCTTCACCTGCCGTGTGCCTCTTTGTCCACGCGGCCTACTGCTCCTGCTGACACCCTGATGAATACCGTTACGCTCAAACCGTCGAAAGAAAAATCGCTGCTGCGCCGCCATCCGTGGGTCTACGCCAACGTGATCGATCGAGTCGACGGCAATCCCGCGCCCGGCGCGACCGTGCTGGTGCGCGCGCACGACGGCCGCTTCCTCGCCCGCGCGGCCTACAGCCCGCATTCGCAGATTCGCGCACGCGTGTGGAGCTTCGACGAAATGGAGCCGATCGATCACGCGTTCTTCAAGCGCCGCGTGCAGCGCGCGCTCGCGCATCGTCAAACGATGGTGCACAACACCGGCGCAGTGCGGCTGATTTTCGGCGAAGCGGACGGCCTGCCCGGCCTGATTGTCGATCACTACATCGCCGAAGATGAAGGCCAGCGCAGCCAGCTGGTCTGCCAGTTCATGGCGACGGGCGTCGAAGCATGGAAGGAAGCGATCGTCGCCGCGCTGACCGACGCGACCGGCTGCCCGAACGTCTACGAGCGCTCGGACGTGTCGATCCGCCAGAAAGAAGGGCTCGAGCAGATCACCGGCGTGCTGGCAGGCGAGGCCCCGTCTGAAGCACTGATCGCGAGCGAAAACGGCGTGCGCTATCACGTTGATGTGCGCAACGGCCACAAAACCGGCTTCTACGTCGACCAGCGCGACAACCGCCTGCTGGTGCAGGAGCTGGCGAAAGATCGCGACGTGCTGAACTGCTTCTGCTACACCGGCGGCTTCTCGCTGGCGGCCTTGAAAGGCGGGGCGAAGCGCGTGGTGTCGATCGATTCGTCGGGCGACGCGCTCGCGATCGCACAGCAGAACGTGGCCGCCAACGGTTTCGACGCCGAACGCGCCACCTGGCTCGACGCCGACGCGTTCAAAACCCTCCGCCGCCTCTACGACGAAGGCGAACGCTTCGACCTGATCGTGCTCGATCCGCCGAAATTCGCGCCGTCGCGTGAACACGTGGACCGCGCCTCGCGCGCCTACAAGGACATCAACCTGACCGGCCTGAAGCTGCTGCGCCCGGGTGGCCTGCTGTTCACCTATTCGTGCTCTGGCGCAATCGATTCCGAACTGTTCCAGAAAATCGTGTCCGGTGCGGCCGCCGATGCGCGTGTCGACGCACGGATTCTCAAGCGCCTCGGCGCCGGGGTCGACCATCCGCTGCTCACCGCTTTCCCCGAAGGCGAATACTTGAAAGGCCTGCTGTTGCAAATTGCCTGATCGCCCATAGCTTCAGGGTTATTTCCCGTGTGTGGCGAAGGGGTTCGCCCCCGCTGCCAGCGCCGGCTTGACAGATATGTTTCAATATCCGGCTAGATCGGGTCGCGCGCCGTCAGGCTGCCACGCCCGGCAAACCGGATTCGCTGCACACTCGCGCTGTAAATTTGCGCAGTAAATTCGCGCGGTAAATTCGATTACGCACAGACTCACGTACAAGGCGACCAACATGATCCCAGTCACCATCCTGACCGGCTTTCTCGGCAGCGGCAAAACCACCCTGCTCAAGCGCATCCTGAACGAAAAGCACGGCATGAAGATCGCCGTGATCGAGAACGAGTTCGGCGAAGAGAACATCGACAACGAAATCCTCGTTCAGGACACGAGCGAGCAGATCATCCAGATGAGCAACGGCTGCATCTGCTGCACGATCCGCGGCGACCTGTCGCGCGTACTCGGCGATCTGGCGGCGAAGAAGCAGTCCGGCGAACTGGATTTCGATCGTGTCGTGATCGAAACCACCGGCCTCGCCAATCCGGGCCCAGTCGCGCAGACGTTCTTCATGGACGACCAGATCGCCAACGAATTCCTGCTCGACGCGATCATCACACTGGTCGACGCGAAGCACGCGAACCACCAACTGGACGAGCATGAAGTGGTGCAGCGCCAGGTCGGTTTCGCCGATCGCCTCTTCATCACCAAGTCCGATCTGGTCGACGAAAAGCACCTGGACGATCTGCGCCATCGCCTGCTGCACATGAACCCGCGAGCGGCAATCAAGGTCGTCAATTTCGGCGAAGCGGACATCAAGGAAATCTTCGATCTGCGCGGCTTCAACCTCAATTCGAAGCTCGAAATCGATCCGGATTTCCTCGCTGAAGACGAACATGCGCACAGCCACGCTCACGCGCATGACGAGCACGGCCACACCCATGCCGATCACGACGGCCACGATCACGAAAACTGCGATCACGACCACGGCAAGTGCGACCACGAAGGCCACGACCACGCGCATCACCATCACGCGCACCACGACGACAAGATCAAATCGTTCGTCTACCGCAGCGACCGCCCGTTCGATCCGAACAAGCTCGAGGACTTCCTCGGCGGCATCCTGCAGATCTACGGCGAACGCCTGCTGCGCTACAAGGGCGTGCTGTATATGAAGGGCGTCGACCGGAAGGTCGTGTTCCAGGGCGTGCATCAGATGATGGGCAGCGACTTGGCCGCGAAATGGCAGCCGATCGAGAAGAAGACCAACAAGATGGTGTTCATCGGCATCGAACTGCCGCAAGACCTGATCACCGACGGTCTGGACGCCTGCCTGGCCTAAGCGCCGCAAGTCGGCGCAAGTGCCGGCTCGTGCCGTGCCGGGAAGATGGCGCGGCACGCGGCATGCTGGAGCGCGCTTATCAGAAGCGTGTGTCCAGCGGGCACCGTGGTAATCGTCTGCAGAATACGGCGGGGAGGAGCGCCCCGAAAGCCTGCTGAAATGTCGGCTGTGTGAAAAGCACGTGAAAACCCTGCTGTATTAAAGCGTGCACGACCATCGCTTTTTGAACGTGCGCGCGTTATATTTTCGGGATATCAGTGCGCCGCCGGGGTATTTTCACCAGTTGCGGTGCTGGATTGTGATTCAGTTACAATACGTGCCCACTGGAGAATGACAACGAATTGCCCGGTCAGCGCGTATTCCGCGCCGGGCCTGAAACGGCGCCGGAAAATCTTATCCGGAAATCACGCCGACAATGCCGGCTGGCACAGCAGACAATGCTCGCTGCCGGCAAGCAATGCCTCAGGAGCATTTGAGAAACGGTTTCCAGAGGAGTTCGGCCCCGCATTGGCGTAGCGACGCCCGGCGCGTGGGCGCAAGGCGCTTCGGCGTCACCGACAGCCCATCGTCCGTGCCCGCCCAGCGCTCAGCGTCCTCGTGGCGCCTTTGCGGGCAATACGAAAGTGCGGGCACTATGTAAGAGTTTTGCCTCACATTGAAGAAGCAAGCCAGATGACGACGAAACGACTCTTGACTGAAGCCGAAATCCTGAAGATGAGCGACAAGGATTACATGAATGAGGATCAGCTCGCTTTCTTCAAGAACAAGCTCGAACAGCTGCAGGCGGACATTCTCCGCAATGCCGGCCAGACGACCGAGAACCTGCGCGAAACAGTAATCGTGCCGGACCCGGCCGACCGTGCAACGATCGAAGAAGAGCATGCGCTGGAACTGCGCACGCGCGACCGCGAACGCAAGCTGCTGAAGAAGGTTCAGCAATCGATCGCGCGCATCGATTCGGGTGATTACGGCTGGTGCGAAGAAACCGGCGAGCCGATTGGTGTTCCGCGTCTGCTCGCACGGCCCACGGCAACCCTGTCGCTCGAAGCGCAGGAACGCCGCGAACTGCGCCAGAAGCTGTTCGGCGACTGAACGCCAACGGCGCGGCTTCGGCTCCGCGCCCTTTTAAGCTGCTTCGTCGAGAGGCGCACGGTGATCTGTGCGCCTTTTTTCTTTTGTGTGCCCCTGCGCACAGTCCCCCGCTCTCAATCCCGTGTTTTTGTCTTATGCCGTTTGCCGGCTCTTGATATGACCGCGCACGCCCTAAAATAAGTCGGACATGCGTTGCACGAGCGCGCGCCGGCCAGTTGACCGTTTGAGCGTTGCGCGCCGTCCGCTTCCAGGATTCATGCGGTGGTGCATTAGCTTGTGCTGCCGTGTCCTACCCGTTTTGCAAAGAGGAACGCATATGGAGCAATTTCACGGCACAACGATCGTTTCCGTGCGCCGCGGCGACAAGGTCGCGCTTGGTGGCGACGGCCAGGTGACGCTGGGGAACATCGTCATGAAAGGCGGTGCGAAGAAAGTCCGGCGCATCTATAACGGCAAGGTGATGGTCGGTTTCGCCGGCGGCACGGCCGACGCCTTCTCGCTGCTCGACCGCTTCGAAGCGAAGCTGGAAAAACATCAAGGCAATCTGACCCGCGCCGCCGTCGAACTCGCCAAAGACTGGCGCACCGACCGCATGCTGCGCCGCCTCGAAGCCATGCTGATCGCGGCGGACGCCACCACCACCCTCGTCATTACCGGTAACGGCGACGTACTCGATCCGGAAGGCGGCATCTGCGCGATCGGTTCGGGCGGCGCTTACGCGCAAGCCGCCGCGAAGGCGCTCGTTGATAACACCGAATTGTCGCCGCGCGAGATAGTGGAAAAGTCGCTGGAGATTGCCGGCGACATGTGTATCTATACGAACCATAACCGCGTTATCGAGACGATCGAGTAAGGACCCACGATGAGCACCATGACCCCTGCCGAGATCGTCTCGGAACTCGACAAACACATCATCGGCCAAGGCCGCGCGAAGAAAGCAGTTGCCGTGGCGCTGCGCAACCGCTGGCGTCGTCAGCAGGTTGAAGACCCGCTGCGTCAGGAAATCACGCCGAAGAACATTCTGATGATCGGACCGACCGGCGTCGGTAAAACCGAAATCGCACGGCGTCTGGCGAAACTGGCCGACGCACCGTTCATCAAGATCGAAGCCACCAAGTTCACCGAAGTCGGTTACGTGGGCCGCGACGTCGACAGCATCGTGCGCGATCTGATCGAAATCTCGGTCAAACAGACGCGCGAAACGGAAATGCGCAAAGTGCGGACCAAGGCTGAAGATCAGGCTGAAGACCGCATCCTCGACATCTTGCTGCCAAGCGCGCGCCCGGTTGGTTTCGGCGCGAGCTCGAGCGCCGCGGATACCGCCGACGAAGGCAGCACCACGCGCCAGACCTTCCGCAAGCGCCTGCGCGAAGGGCTGCTCGACGACAAGGAAATTGAACTCGACGTCGAACAGCCGCAAGTCGGCATGGACATCATGGGGCCGCCGGGCATGGAAGACATGACCGAGCAGATCCGTTCAATGTTCGCGAACATCGGCGGCGGCAAGAAAACGCGCCGCAAGCTGAAGGTGAAGGAAGCGCTGAAGGTCCTCACCGACGAAGAAGCCGGCAAGATGCTCAACGACGAAGAGGTGAAAGCCAAGGCGGTGCAGAACGTCGAGCAGAACGGCATCGTGTTCCTCGACGAAATCGACAAGATCGCGTCGCGCAATGAAGCAGGCGGTGGCGAAGTGTCGCGTCAGGGCGTGCAGCGCGATCTGCTGCCGCTCGTCGAAGGCACCACGATCAACACCAAGTACGGCATGGTGAAGACCGACCACATTCTGTTCATCGCAAGCGGCGCGTTTCATCTGTCCAAGCCGAGCGATCTGATTCCTGAACTGCAAGGCCGCTTCCCGATTCGGGTCGAACTGGATTCGCTGTCGGTGGGCGATTTCGAATCGATCCTGGTTTCGACCGACGCAAGCCTCGTGAAGCAATACCAGGCATTGCTCGCCACCGAAGATGTGCATCTCGAATTCGCCGACGACGGCATTCGCCGTATGGCCGAAATCGCGTACTCGGTCAACGAGAAGACTGAAAACATCGGCGCACGCCGTCTGTACACGGTGATCGAAAAACTGCTCGAAGATGTCTCGTTCGCAGCAGGCAATCATTCGGGCAAGACGGTGCAGATCGACGCGGCGTATGTCGATCGCGCGCTGAACGAAGTCGCGGAAGATGAGGATTTGTCGCGCTACGTGCTGTGATGTTGCTATGTTGATGCTGATGCCGGCGTCGACACTGATGCCGCGTTAAAGCCGCGCCTTACGTATAGCCGATCATATGTGAGGCGCAAAAAAACGGGCTGTCTTGCGAAAGACAGCCCGTTTTGCTTTCCGGCCCGCAAAGGTGAGCAGACCCCAGCGCTTACTGCTTGACCGGCCGCTTCGCCAACTTCCTCTGCAACGTTCGACGATGCATGTTCAACGCACGCGCAGTAGCCGAAATATTGCCACCGTGCTCCGCGAGCACACGCTGAATATGCTCCCACTCCAGGCGCGCAACCGACAACGGCGTGGGATGCTCAATCGCCTCTTCAGCTTGCAGCGCGCTCGCTTCGCTTTGCAGCGCCGACAGGATTGTCTCCACGTTGGCGGGCTTCGCCAGGTAATTATCGGCACCGTCTTTCACCGCCTGCACCGCCGTGGCGATGCTGGCATAACCGGTCAACACCAGCATGCGCGCGTCAGGCTGCAAATCTCGCAGCGGCGCGACGAGCGTGAGACCGGAGTCGTTGCCCAGATGCAGATCTACCGTGATCTGGCTGAACTTCTGCTGGTTCGCCAACTTGATCGCCTCATCTGCGTTGTGCGCTTCGGCCACCGTATAACCCCGCCGCGTCAAACCGCGGGCGAGGATGCCGGAGAACACCTCATCGTCGTCGATCACCAGAAAATTCATATCGCTCATGCCTGTTTCTCCGTGTTGGATGGCGTAGCGCCTTGACGGCCCGCACCTGATAATTTGCGCGCCGCAAGCGGCAGTCTCAACACTGCGCGCGTGCCACGCGGCTTGATCTCGCTGACATCGGCCAACTCGATCGATCCCTTCAGACGTGCCGCCGCTGAAAATGCCAGATACAGGCCCACGCCGTGTCCGCCCTGCGTGCTGTCAACCGGCATCGCGCCGAGCGACCCGCGCAACGCAGCGGGGATGCCCGGGCCCGCGTCGCATACCTCGAATGCGATCTGGTCGCCGCGAGCGGTGAGCGCGCACGATAGCGTGACGTGATCGCGGCTCGCACGCGCGGCGTTGTCGAGCAGAATCGTGAGAATCTGACTGACGGCAACCGTATCGTCAAGACTGACGTCCGCAGGCGGCACGCCGATCCGCTCGAACTTCACATGCGGGTGACGCAAGCGCCATTGCTCGCCAAACGACTCGAGCCACTCGTTCACCGTTTGCCGGTTGGTCGCGGTCGACGCACGGCTGCGCAGCCGTGCAAGCGCCGAAGTACACAGCGTCATTTGCTGTTCGAGCAGTTCCAGATCGGCGCTATACGGTGCGAGCCCCTTGTCGGTTCGCGCGGCGTCGCGCAATTCTTCGGACAACATTGCAATTGTAGACAGCGGCGTGCCGATTTCGTGCGCGACAGTGGCGGCCTGGACGCCGAGCGCGACGGCTCGCTCATCGTGGAGCAAGCGCTGCTGCGCATCTCCGAGCGCTGCGTCACGTAGTCGCAGAGCGCGTGACATGCGTGCAACGAACCACGCAATCAGCCCAACGCTGACCATGAAGTTCACCCACATGCCGGCGCGAAAGTAGTCGAACAGGTTCGCCGGGTTGTCGAGATTGAGCGGTACGGAATCAAAGCCGAGCACGGCGTAGCAGGCCACGGCGAACGCGGCGAGCCACGCCATCAAATGCCATGGCAACACGGCGGCAGCAATGGCGAGCGACGGCAGGTACAGCGAAACGAATGGATTGGTGGTGCCACCGGAGAGAAACAGCAGCGCCGACAACGCGCCGAGATCGACCCAGATCTGGCCGAACAGTTCGAGATTGGACTCGGGTCGCTGCTGTGAGACCCGCCACCATGTCAGTCCGTTGAAGATCACTTCGAGAGCGATCACGAGCAACATCGCGGGCAGCGGCAGGTGCACGCCGAAGAAGGCCTGCACAAACGCAATCGTCACCAGTTGGCCAATGATGGCGAGGCTGCGCAGCCAGAACAGATGACCGAGGTTGACGCGGCCGGTGTTGGTTATACGGTGCATGACTTTAGTTTAACTGTTCGGACTAGTCTGACTTACCTCACGACCTTGCATCGGTAACATGGAATTTTGCGACAGCGTTGCGCGAGCCGGTTGCCCAACACCGGTTCTCGCACCATCCAAACTCAACCATGCTGCCAATCTCTGATAGCGAGACCCCTGTCTCATCAGCTTTCCTGACTTTCCTGCGACATGCCGCCGCAGCCCGGCAAAACGGCGCCGCAGAAGCAGAGTCCAGATGGTTCGATGCCGCTGCACAACGCCATCCGCTTGACGACGAGTCCATCGATTCACTCGTCATCACTTTGCTCGCAGAACATCGTCACGACGACGCGATCGAACTCGCCGCCATTATTGCCCAACTCGATCCGCGCCGCGCGCTTGCACACTTCCGTTTCGGCTATGCACTGCAGATGGCAAACCGGCATAGCGAGGCAATCGCGCCATATCGTCGCGCACTCACCATCGATCCGACATTGCCACAGTTACGCAACAATCTCGCTGGCGCCCTCGCGTTCACAGGCAGTGACCTGAACGAGCAAATCGCCCTGCTGGAAAGTGCCGTTCATCACGATCCCAGCCACGCCGACGCATGGACCAATCTCACTCAGGCAAGCCGCGCCAATTTGAATTTGCCACGCGCGCTCGAAGCCGGCGCAAAGGCCGTCCAATGCGCGCCGGATAGCCCGCTGGCGCATAACAACTATGCGCTGGCGCTACGCGAAGCGCAACGCTGGGACGAAGCGGAGCACGCCGAAAGAACCGCCTGTGCGTTAGCACCCAACAACGCGAGCATGCGCTCCAATCTCAGCATGCTGCAACTCATGCGCGGCGATTACACACACGGCTGGGAAGCCCACGAAGCGCGCTGGGACGGCTCATTGGAATTGGGCGGCAACCGCCCCGTCATGCCGGCGCCGACCTGGCGTGGCGAACCGCTAGCCGGCAAAACACTGCTGGTCTGGGGCGAACAGGGCATGGGCGATGTCTTGCAGTTCAGCCGCTATATCCCGCTGCTGGCCGAGCGTGTTCATCGCGAGGGCGGCCGTCTCGTCTGGAATTCATTTCCGCAGATGGGTGCATTGCTCGCGCGCAGCCTCGGCGATCATGTGGACGATTTTTCGGCCGGCGGTGGCGTCGAATCTTTACCGCCGTTCGACTACGAAATCCCGTTGCTCAGCCTGCCTTTGATATTCGACACGCGCGAAGAGACGATCCCCGCTGCGATTCCATATTTGTGCGCGGACGCGGCAGCCCTTGCGTCGTGGCAACAGAGGCTTGCCGGCGAAACAAGGCTCAAAGTCGGGTTGGCGTGGACCGGCAGCCTTGGCCATCAGCGCAACCCATTCCGACGGGTAGGTTGGGAGCGCTATGCAAAACATTTCGGCGATATGCATGACGTGGCGTTCTATTCGCTGCAACCGGGTGCCGGGGCGGATGTCGCGGCGGCCCGGGCGGCGGGCCTGCCCCTGTTGGATCACACCGCCGAATTCACCTCCTTCGACGACACGGCAGCATTTGTCAGCGCGCTCGACCTCGTCATTACGGTTTGCACGTCGGTGGCGCACCTGAGCGGCGCACTCGGCCAGCGCACATGGGTGCTACTCGACGTCAATCCGCATTGGGTCTGGCTGCTCGACCGGGCCGACAGTCCGTGGTATCCGAGCGCGACGCTCTACCGGCAGCCGCAGTTCGGCCAATGGGATCCGGCGCTGGAAGCGGTTGCACGCGATCTGGGCGCGCTTGCGGCCGGGCATCACGCAGCATAAATCGGCACGAAGCGGCAACGCGGCCGCCAGCACCGCGCCGCGCCGCGTTCAAAGTGACCCGGCACCCGATCCCGGCTGCACCGCTCGCGCAATCTCCGCCGCAAGACATTCAGGACACAGACAGCGGCCAGACGGATCGAGCCGGTCTGCCGGCAGAGGCGGCATCTCACGGCACCAGCAGTCGAACGGCACGCCATGCATGGCGCAATCGAAGGCATGACCACAGCGCGGACAAAACGCGCTGCTTGCGGAGCGGGAAGCTGACGGTTTCATGAGGGGCCGGATGATCTCGCTTCAGCCTGGATCAGGAAATGATGCCACGACTGGCACGCGGCCGTGAGTCGGCCGTTCGGCCAATTCACAGGCAGTTCTGAACGGCGGTAAGCTTGATTGTCCCCCGCCGCTCCGGGCCGCTCATTGCGCAGTGCGCAAAGTCGGCGCCGCCCGTCTCCGGCACCGCTATCGAAAACCCTGTTGCAGCGCGCCAGTCCTGTACAATTCGCCCTGTTTTAACTGTTCCGTGCCTGAGCCTGCCGCCATGTCCGAGATCCCTGACCTTTCGCAGATCGCGCCCACCCTGAAGGCTGAAATTCTGGCCGAGGCGCTGCCTTACATTCGCCAGTATCACGGTAAGACCGTGGTCATCAAATACGGCGGCAACGCCATGACCGAGGAGCGACTCAAGCAAGGCTTCGCGCGCGACGTCATTCTGCTGAAACTGGTCGGTATTAATCCGGTGATCGTGCACGGCGGCGGTCCGCAAATCGACCAGGCGCTGAAGAAAATCGGCAAACAGGGCACGTTCATCCAGGGCATGCGCGTCACCGACGAAGAGACGATGGAAGTCGTCGAATGGGTGCTCGGCGGTGAAGTGCAGCAGGACATCGTCACACTGATCAATCATTTCGGCGGCCACGCGGTCGGTCTGACCGGCAAAGACGGCGGCCTGATTCACGCGCGCAAGATGCAGATGCCGGATCGCGACAATCCGGGCCAGTACGTCGATATCGGCCAGGTAGGCGAAGTCGAGGCGATCAACCCCGCGGTCGTGAAAGCGCTGCAGGACGACGCCTTCATTCCGGTGATCTCGCCGATCGGCTTCGGCGAAGACGGCCTGTCGTACAACATCAACGCGGATCTGGTTGCGGGCAAACTGGCGGTTGTGCTGAACGCCGAAAAGCTCGTGATCATGACCAACATTCCGGGCGTGATGGATAAGGAAGGCAATCTGCTGACCGATCTGTCGGCACGCGAAATTGACGGCCTGTTCGCAGATGGCACGATCTCCGGCGGCATGCTGCCGAAGATTTCGTCAGCGCTGGATGCGGCGAAGAGCGGCGTACGCTCGGTACACATCATCGACGGCCGCATCGAGCACTCGGTGCTGCTGGAAATTCTCACCGAACAGCCGTTCGGCACGATGATCCGCTCGCATTGATTCCTGCCTCAAACACGGCCCACACGGTGCGCCAGTCGGCGCGCCATGTGGGCCGTGCAGTTGCGCTACCGCTCTGCCCAGCGGTGCACCGCGCGCCACCCTCCGGCGCAAAAACACTCTCCCTTCTTTTATCGCCTTCCGCATCGCGAAGCGTCGTCCGCGTTCGCTGCGTGAAGCGACTGCCCACGCCTGAACGGCGTCCTCCATCATGCGCACCCCCACCTCCCGACGCCGTCGTCCGCACATCGCAGGCGGCAGTCCGGTCTGGCTGTTCGATCTCGACAACACGTTGCATCACGCCTCGCACGCAATCTTCCCGGCGATCAATCAGGGCATGACGCAGTACATCATCGACTCGCTGGGAGTCGATATCGACGAAGCCAACCGTCTGCGCACCGGCTACACGCAACGCTACGGCGCAACGCTACTCGGTCTGGCACGCCACCATCCGCTCGACCCGAACGACTTTCTGAAAGTCGTTCACACGTTTCCCGATCTCGGCTCGATGATCCGTCACGAACGCGGTGTCGCGCGCCTCGTCGCCTCGCTGCCCGGCCGCAAGATCGTGCTGACCAACGCGCCCGAGGCCTATGCGCGCGCGGTGCTGGCCAAGCTGCGCATCGAGCGTCTGTTCGAGCAGGTGATTGCGATCGAGCATATGCGCGATCGCCGCAACTGGCGCGCCAAACCCGACCATTCGATGCTGCGCAAGTCGATGCGCGACGCGCACGTCTCGCTCAAGGACGTGATCCTCGTGGAAGACACGCGCTCGCATCTGAAGAACTACCGGCGGCTCGGCATCCGCACTGTGTGGATCACCGGCCATCTGCCGCGCAAACCGCACGCGGACGGTGCGCCGACGCGTCTGCCGGGCACCGGTCGGCCGCACTATGTCGATCGATGCATTCGTTCGTTAAAATCGCTACGACTGGGCAGCCGCTCGGTTCGTTTGAAGAGATAGCAGACGGGGCGACAGCCATGCAGCCGATCGACAAGCCGGACGAAGCCGTAGCCGAACACGAACCCGCCCCGTTGGGCGCCCCGCGCGCGCCGCGCCTGAAGCCGGGCGAGCGCCGCGTGCACATCCTGCAGACGCTTGCCGCGATGCTGGAGGCGCCGAAAAGCGAAAAGATCACCACGGCTGCGCTCGCCGCCCGGCTCGGCGTCTCGGAAGCCGCGCTGTACCGCCATTTCGCCAGTAAAGCGCAAATGTTCGAAGGGCTCATCGAGTTCATCGAGCAGACCATTTTCGGCCTGATCAACCAGATCGCCGACAAGGAAAGCAACGGCGTGCTGCAAGCCCGCGCGATCGCGCTGATGCTGCTCAACTTCCCCGCGAAGAATCCCGGCATGACGCGCGTGCTGACCTGTGAGGCGCTGGTCGGCGAGCACGAACGGCTAACCGAGCGGGTCAATCAGATGCTGGAGCGAGTCGAGGCGTCGTTGAAGCAGTGTTTGCGGCTGGCTCAGACGGAGGCAAACGCACGCGCAGGTGAAACCACAAGCACGAGCGCAAATGTACATACCGCCCCGCTGCCCGCCGGCTACGATCCCGCGATCCGCGCGAGCCTGCTGCTGAGCTACATCATCGGCCGCTGGCATCGGTATGTACGCAGCGGTTTTGCGCGGCCGCCGGCCGAACACGCCGACGCGCAACTGCTGCTGATTCTTCAGTAGTCCGCGCGGCAGGCAACGCTGCGTGGCAGCGCCCGCGACGCTGCCGCATGAAATTTTCCGCTATACTTTGCGCCTGACTGCGGCTCGCGGAACCACCTGAGACCACCGTCGACAGCACCCTGAACACCTCACGCGCCGATTTGCTGACTCGATTGCGGGCGCGCGAACCAGCGGGAACATACGATCCCGCGGTTCACTATAAATGCGGCTAAAGAGGTCGTCAGCCGCGCACACTGTTTCTCCTCCGTGCTTCGCCGACGCCAATCTAGCCGCCCTGTATTTGTTAAATGGCGGAATGAATGGAATCGATCGGTATCGTCGCTCCCCAAAAAATGCATTTCACCGAGCCGCTGCTGCTGCAGAACGGCAGCTCGCTGGCCGGTTACGACCTGATGGTCGAGACCTACGGCACGCTCAACGCCGCGCGCAGCAATGCCGTGCTGGTGTGCCACGCGCTCAACGCGTCGCACCACGTGGCGGGCGTGTACGCCGGCGATCCGAAGGACATCGGTTGGTGGGACAACATGGTCGGGCCGGGCAAGCCGCTCGACACCAACCGGTTCTTCGTGATCGGTGTGAACAATCTGGGTTCGTGCTTCGGCTCGACCGGGCCGATGAGCATCGATCCGGCTACCGGCAATCCGTATGGCGCGACCTTTCCAGTCGTCACGGTTGAAGACTGGGTGAACGCGCAGGCGCGCGTCGCCGACGAGTTCGGCATCACGCGTTTCGCCGCGGTCATGGGCGGCAGCCTCGGCGGCATGCAGGCGCTCGCGTGGAGCATGATGTATCCGGAGCGCGTGGGCCATTGCATCGTGGTGGCGTCCACACCGAAGCTCTCCGCGCAGAACATCGCGTTCAACGAGGTAGCACGCTCGGCGATCCTCTCGGACCCCGACTTCCACGGCGGCAACTACTACGCGCACAACGTGAAGCCGAAACGCGGCTTGCGCGTCGCGCGCATGATCGGTCACATCACGTACCTGTCGGACGACGACATGGCCGAGAAATTCGGCCGCTCGCTGCGCCGCGCGGAGGGCGCGGTGGACGCGTACAACTTCAACTTCGACGTGGAATTCGAGGTGGAGTCGTATCTGCGCTACCAGGGCGACAAATTCGCCGACTACTTCGACGCGAACACGTACCTGCTGATCACCCGCGCGCTCGACTATTTCGATCCGGCCAAGGCCTTCGACGGCGATCTGACCGCCGCCGTTGCTCATACCACGGCGAAATACCTGATCGCCAGTTTCTCGACCGACTGGCGTTTCGCGCCGGCCCGCTCGCGCGAACTGGTGAAGGCGCTGCTCGACCATAAGCGCACGGTGACGTACGCGGAAATCGACGCGCCGCACGGCCACGACGCCTTCCTGCTCGACGACGCGCGCTATCACAACCTGATGCGCGCCTATTACGAACGTATTGCGAACGAGGTGAACGCATGAACCAGCGAGCACTCGATTACCTGGCGCTGCGCCCGGACTTCCGCGCGATCGCCCGTTGGGTTGAACCGCGCGCCACCGTGCTCGATCTGGGTTGCGGCGACGGCTCGCTGCTGTCGCTCCTGACCGAAGAACTGGACGTGCAGGGCTACGGCATCGAAATCAACGACGCCGGCGTGCTGGCGTCGACGCAGAACGGCGTCAACGTGATCCAGCAGAATCTGGAAGACGGCCTGCGCCTGTTCGAAGACGGCAGCTTTGATTTCGCGGTTCTGTCGCAGACGCTGCAAACCATTCATCAGACCGCCGCGATCCTGCACGAGACGGTGCGGGTGGGCAAGGAATGCATCGTCTCGTTCCCGAATTTCGGCTACTGGGCGCATCGGCTGTCCGTGCTGCAAGGGCGCATGCCGGTGTCGAAGTCGTTGCCTTTCCAGTGGCACAACACGCCGAACGTGCGGGTGCTGACGATCAAGGATTTCGAGGCGCTGGCGCCGGAAGTCGGCATCGAGATCCTCGACCGCGTGGTGCTGCACGAAGGCCAGGTGGTGCGATGGGGCGTGAACTGGCGTGGTAGTCTTGCGGTCTATCGCGTCAAGAAAAGCTAACGCCACTTATCCACATGTCGAACCCGCCGCACGAGGCGCCTGCACTTACCGCTCACGAAGAACATCCCGGCTGGCGCGCGTTCCTGAATACGCGCATGCTGATCTGCGTCTTTCTCGGCTTTACGTCGGGACTGCCGCTGTTCACGCTCGTCTATCTGGTGCAGGCGTGGCTACGCTCCGAAGGCGTCAATCTGAAGGAAATCGGCCTTTTTGCGCTGATTCAGTTCCCCTACACCTGGAAATTCATCTGGGCGCCGCTGATGGACCGCTACGTGCCGCGTTTTCCGGGCTGGCGTCCGGGCAGACGGCGCGGCTGGATGCTGGTCACGCAGATTCTGGTGGCGGGCGCGATTGGCACGCTCGGTTTCGTGTCGCCGAAGGATTCGATCTGGACCGTAGCGGCTTTGACGGCGCTGGTCGCGTTTTTCGGTGCGAGCCAGGACATTGTGATCGACGCCTACCGGCGTGAGTTGTTGAGCGACACGCAGCAGGGTCTCGGCAACGCGGTGCATGTCAATGCCTACAAGATCGCCGCACTGGTGCCGGGCTCGCTGGCGTTGATTCTGTCTGACCATCTGCCGTGGACCACCGTTTTCATCGTTACCGCCGCCTTCATGCTGCCCGGCATGATCATGACGCTGGTGGTACGCGAACCCCAGGTGCACGGCACACCGCCGAAAAATCTGCGCGAAGCGATCGTGCAACCGTTCAGTGAATTTATTCAACGCGACGGCTGGCGCGGCGCGCTATTCGTGCTCGGCTTCATCTTCCTTTACAAGCTCGGCGACACGATGGCGACTACGCTGTCCACGTCGTTCTTTCTCGACATCGGTTTTTCGCGCACGCAGATCGGCGTGATCGCCAAGACCACCGCGTTCGGCGCGAGCCTGGCGGGCGGGATCGTCGGCGGGATCTGGCTGATGAAGGTCGGCATTGGCCGCGGGCTCTGGATCTTCGGCGTCCTGCAGATGGTGTCGACGCTCGGCTTTGCATGGCTTGCGCATCTCGGCCCGGCATCGCCGGGTTTGACCGTGATTTACGACATCGCCGTCTGGCTGAGCCAGGGCACTTCGAAGCTGCTCGCGCTGTTCGGCGTGGACTGGACCGTGCAGCTCGATCCGCGCTCGGTCGCGCTGGCGCTGGTCTATGGTCTCGAAACCTTTGCAACCGGTCTGACGATGGCGGCCTTCACTGCTTACATTGCCAGCACCACCGATCCGCGGTACACCGCCACGCAGTTCGCGCTCTTCACGAGCCTGGCTTCGGTGCCGCGCACGTTGGCATCGGCGGCAAGCGGCTATGTGGTCGCAAAGATCGGCTGGTTCGACTATTTCATCGTGTGTACCGCGCTCGGACTGCCCGGCATGCTGCTTCTGCTGCGGATCGCACCCTGGAGAACCCGGTCGTGACGATGCGCCAGTCAAAGCGCGGGGTGCGCCCGGTTTCGGATGCCTTCGGGATGTCTTCGCTTAAGGCCGGACGCGCGGCGCGGCGCGCGGTATTGGCGCTCGGCTGCGCGAGCCTGACGTTGGCGGCGCCGTTGAGCGCCTACGCGACAGCGATGCCCGCGGCCGGCTCCAGTTCAGCAGCGGCGGCCACCACCACACCGGCTCCGGCAGCAGCGCCGACGCCGGCACCGGCGGCAAAATCGGCACCGAACGCGGCGAGCCCCGAAAACGCGACATCGGCAGCGGCCGGCGCAACCAGCGCCACGAACGCCGGCAGCGCACCTGCAGCCGCCACGCCACCCACTTCAACGCAGCCGCCACCGGCACCGGTAACGGCCAAAACGCCAGCCCCCACCTCGAGCCCGGCTGCGGCTGCAAAAGCGCCTCCCGCGACCTCAACGCCCGCCGCAAGCGCCAACACTCCCACGCCGCCGACTTACACTGCGCCGAACACGCAGTTGCGCTACGGCGGCTACCTCGTGTTTCGCAACCTGATCCCGTCGCCGATGCTCGAGGCGCAAGCGGCCGAGGAGTTCAGCCAGATCACGTACGGCGCGGAGCACGCAAACCGCCTGTACAGCGACACCGACGCCCATGTCACGCGGGTCCGGTCGATCGTCGACAAGATGATTCCCTACTCGCTGAAGTGGAACGAGCGGGCCAAGGGATGGAAGTGGGACGTAGCGGTGGTGCGCTCACCCGATATCCGCATGTACTGCCTGCCGGGCGGCAAGATCGTGGTGTATAGCGGCCTGCTCGACCGCACGCGTCTGAACGACAACGAACTCGGCATGCTGATCGGTCACGAGATCGCACACGCACTGCGCGAACACGCACGTGAGCGGCTTGGCGAACTGCAGTCGAGCCAGCTCGACTCGTCCGGCACGATCCCGCAGCTCTTCGGGCTCGCCGATCTGGGCGCAGCGCCGCTCGGCATCGGTTCGCGCTTGCTGGAGATGAAGTACGAGGGCACCGACGAAACCGAGGCCGACGTGATCGGCAGCGATATCGCGTCACGCGCCGGCTTCGATCCGCGCGCGGCGGTTACGCTGTGGGACAAGCTGGCCACCGCGACGCGCAGCAATCGCGATCAGGGCTATATCTACGTGCACCCGTACACACCGGCGCGGCGTCAGGACATCATCAAGCGTTTGCCGGATATGTTGCCGCTCTATGCAAAGGCGATCGGCAAGACCGTCGATGCGCTGCCGGACTATGCCGGCATGGGGCGCCCGCGCCGCAAACCGGTCAGCGAGTGAGGCGCGCAAGCCGCGGCGCTTGCGGCTTGCACAGTGCCTACTTCTTGACCTTGTGATCGTAGTCGACCGTCAGCGGCGCATGGTCGCTGAACTTGATATCGCGGAACACGTCGGTGCGTTTCGCCTTGCCGGCGATGCCCTGCGTCGCGATCTGATAGTCGATGCGCCACCCTACGTTCTTCGCGTACGCCTGACCGCGATTGCTCCACCACGTATATTGCTCGGGCCGCTGATCGAGCGTGCGGAATACGTCCACGTAACCCACTTCGTCAAACAGCTTGGTGAGCCACTCGCGCTCTTCCGGCAGGCAGCCTGAGTTCTTCTGGTTGCTCTTCCAGTTCTTGATGTCGATCTCTTTGTGGACGATGTTCACGTCGCCACACACGATCACTTCCCGTTCCTTGGCGAGTTCCGCGAGGTGCGGCATGAACTCGTCCATGAAACGGAACTTGGCCTGCTGGCGATCTTCACCGCTCGATCCCGACGGCACGTACACCGAAATCACCGACAGTTTGCCGAAGCGCAATTCGACATAGCGCCCTTCCGGATCGAATTCCTCGCTGCCGAATCCGATCACCACTTCGTCCGGCTCATGGCGCGTGTACACGCCCGCGCCGCTATACCCCTTCTTCACCGCGTGCTGGAAATAGCCGGTGAAACCGTGCGGCGACATAAACTCCGGCGTCAGATCGTCTTGCGAGCATTTGATTTCCTGCACGCACACCACGTCGGCTTTCTGGTCGCCGAACCAGTCAAAAAAACCCTTCTTTGCCGCTGAGCGGATGCCGTTCAGGTTGGCGGTAATCACACGCAACATGTCGTTTCCCTTATGTTCAATTCGTTTCTGGAGCACAAGACCAAAGGCGCAGGGTCATTCGACCTTGACGCCCTTCAGCGATTCTTTGGCAGGCGGATATTCGAGCTTTAACGCTTCGAACGTGCGTAGCAACAACTCGGCGACCATCACATTGCGATGGGTTTTCGAATCGGCCGGGACCACGTACCACGGCGCGTATTCGGTCGACGTGACGGCCAGCATATCTCGGTACACTGCCTGATATTGGTCCCACTGCTTGCGCGCTTCGAGATCGGAGACGTCGAATTTCCAGTGCTTGTTCGGATCGTCGATGCGAGCCTGCAAACGCTCACGCTGCTCGTCTTTCGAAATGTGCAGCATGCACTTGACGATGGCCGTACCGCTGTCGGCCAGCAGTTTTTCGAACTGGCGAATGTGGCAACAGCGCTGTTCGAATGCTTTGGCATCCAGATTGCCGAGCACGGTCGGCACCAGCAGATCTTCGTAGTGGCTACGGTTGAAAATGGTCAACTCACCAGCAGCGGGCGCCTGCGCATGCACGCGCCAGAGAAAATCGTGCGCCATCTCCACAGGCGTCGGCGCCTTGAACGGCACGATGCGCAGACCGAGCGGGTCGACCTCATGGAACACGGCGCGGATCGTGCCGTCCTTGCCGCTCGTGTCCATGCCTTGCAATACCAGCAATACCCGGCGTTTCTGCTGCGCGTGCAGGCACTCCTGCTGCGTGTCGAGGATCGCACCGATCTCCGACAAGCGCGCCCGGTCGGCATCTTTCGAACCGCTCGAAAAAGGCTTCGCGGCGGGGTCGAAAGCGTCGAGCGAGAATTTGCCGTTCTTCTTGCCTTCTTCGAAATACGGTACGCGAAAATCGTCGAGTTCGGATTGCTTCGCCATTCACACTCCGTGATCTGCGTTCAGCGGGACATAAAAGCGGGCCCGCAAAATGAAACGGGCCGTTGCCCCACTTTCGTTTCCGGCAACAGCCCGCGATGACCGGCACACTCGCACCGGTCACATGACTTCAACTCAGGACAGCTTCTTCTTCAGCAGTTCGTTCACCTGCGCCGGATTGGCCTTGCCCTTGGTCGCTTTCATCGCCTGACCGATCAGTGCGTTGAACGCCTTTTCCTTGCCGGCGCGGAATTCCTCAACCGACTTCGGGTTCGCGGCGAGCACTTCGTCGATGATCGCTTCCAGCTCGCCGGTATCCGAAATCTGCTTCAAACCCTTCGCTTCGATGATGCGATCGGCAGCGGCTTCGTCGGTGGCCTTCTCTTCCCAGATCGCGAGGAAAATTTCCTTGGCGATCTTGTTCGAGATCGTGCCGTCGGCGATACGTTGCAGCAACAACGCGAGTTGAGCGGACGAAACCGGGCTGTCAGCGATGTCCAGGCCTTCACGATTCAGTTGCGACGACACCTCGCCCATCAACCAGTTTGCCGCGACCTTCGCGTTCGACGGACCGACCTTGAGCACAACCGCTTCGTAATAAGCAGCCATGGCCTTGCTCGACGTCAGCACGTTCGCGTCGTACGGCGTCAGGCCGTATTGCGTGACGAAGCGCTGTTGAATCGCGACCGGCAGTTCCGGCATTTCGCCCTTCACACGCTCGACCCACGCCGCGTCGATCACCAGCGGCATCAGATCGGGATCGGGGAAATAGCGGTAATCGTGCGCGTCTTCCTTGCTGCGCATCGAACGCGTTTCGCGCTTGTCCGGATCGTACAGACGCGTTTCCTGCACCACCGTGCCGCCGTCTTCGATCAATTCGATCTGACGGCGCACTTCGTACTGGATCGCTTCTTCGAGGAAGCGGAACGAGTTCAGGTTCTTGATCTCGGCACGCGTGCCGAATTCCGCCTGACCGACCGGGCGCACCGACACGTTCGCGTCGCAACGGAACGAGCCTTCCTGCATGTTGCCGTCGCAGATGCCAAGCCATGTGACCAGCGTGTGCAACGTCTTGGCATACGCAACCGCTTCGGCCGCACTGCGCATTTCCGGCTCGGTGACGATTTCGAGCAGCGGCGTGCCGGCGCGATTCAGGTCGATGCCGGTCATGCCCGCGAAGTCTTCGTGCAGCGATTTGCCCGCGTCTTCTTCGAGGTGAGCGCGCGTCAGGTTGACGACCTTCTCGTACGCTTCCTTGCCGGCCTTTTCGTTAGCCGGGACTTGAATCGTCACCTGGCCACCTTGCACGACGGGAATTTCGTACTGGCTGATCTGATAACCCTTCGGCAGATCGGGGTAAAAGTAGTTCTTGCGAGCGAAAATGCTGCGCGGTGCAATCGTCGAGCCGATTGCGAGGCCGAACTGAATCGCACGCTCCACGGCGCCACGGTTCATCACCGGCAACGTGCCCGGCAATGCCAGATCGACGGGGCTGGCCTGCGTGTTCGGTGCCGCGCCGAATTGCGTGGCGGTGCCCGAGAAAATCTTCGATTGGGTCGACAGTTGCGCGTGGGTCTCCAGACCGATCACGACTTCCCATTGCTTGGCCATGGTGCTCACACTCCTGCCGGTGCTTTACGATGCCAGTCGGTCGCGCGCTGGAACGCGTCGGCCACCTGCAGCATCCGGGCTTCATTGAAATAGTTGCCGATGATCTGCAGGCCCACCGGGCGTTGCGCATTCGCGCCCGCGCCGAAGCCGCACGGCACACTCATGCCCGGCAAACCGGCGAGACTCACCGACAGCGTGTAGATGTCGGCCAGATACATCTGCACCGGATCGTCGCCCTTCGCGCCGAGGTCCCACGCCACCGAGGGCGCCACCGGGCCCATGATCACGTCGCACTGCTTGAACGCTTCCTGGAAGTCTTGCGCGATGATGCGGCGAATCTTTTGCGCCTGCAGGTAGTACGCGTCGTAATAGCCGTGCGACAGCACATACGCGCCCACCAGAATACGGCGCTTCACTTCCGGACCGAAACCTTCCGCACGCGACTTCTTGTACATGTCGAGCAGATCGCGGTATTCCGCAGCGCGATGGCCAAAGCGCACGCCGTCGAAACGCGACAGGTTCGACGAGGCTTCGGCCGGCGCAATCACGTAGTACACCGGAATCGACAGCTCGGTTTTCGGCAGCGAGACTTCCACCAGCGTCGCGCCGAGTGCTTCGTATTGCTTCACGGCTGCGTCGATCGAGGCGCGCACGTCCTCGGCGAGGCCTTCACCGAAATACTCTTTTGGCAGGCCGATGCGCAGGCCGGCGAGCGGTTTGTCCGCGCCGTCTTCCTTCCACGTCTTGCCGATGTAGCGGGTGAAATCTTCGTCTTCGCGCGTGAGACTGGTCGAATCACGCTCGTCGAAACCGGCCATGGCGTTGAGCAGCGTGGCGCAATCCGCGGCTGTTTGGGCCATCGGACCGCCCTGATCCAGCGACGACGCGAACGCGATCATCCCGTAACGCGACACGCGTCCATACGTCGGCTTGATACCGGTGATGCCGGAGAACGACGCCGGCTGACGAATCGAGCCGCCGGTATCCGTGCCGGTGGCAGCAGGCGCGAGACGCGCCGCGACCGCAGCCGCCGAACCGCCGGATGAGCCGCCCGGCACAGCCAGACGATCCCACGGATTCTTCACGGGGCCAAAGTACGAATTCTCGTTGGACGAGCCCATCGCGAACTCGTCCATGTTGGTTTTGCCCACGCACACCATGCCGGCGTTCTGCAGACGCGCGACCACGGTCGCGTCGAACGGGCTTTCGTAGTTCGACAGCATCTTCGAGCCGGCCGTGGAGCGCCAGCCCTTGGTGACGAACACGTCTTTGTGGGCGATCGGCAGGCCGACCAGCGGGCCGGCGTGGCCGGTGTGAAGCAGCGCGTCGGCCGCTTTCGCCTGCGCGAGCGTCGCGTCGGCGTCGACCTGAATGAAGGCGTTCAGGCTGTTGGCCGCGTCGATCCGCTTCAGATAGAGCTGCGCCAGTTCGACTGCGGAGCATTCCTTGGCCACTAGTGCGGCGCGCAGTTCGGTCAAGCTTTTTTCATGCATTGCGTTTTGTCCTGGGCTTGATTCGCGAGTCTTGGTCGATCACTTACTCGATCACCTTCGGCACGAGGTAAAGGCCGTCCTGAACGGCCGGCGCCGGGCGCTGGAAGGCTTCACGGTCGACCGTTTCGGTCACCGCGTCGTTACGCAGACGCAGCTCGACGTCTTCGATCTGCTCGATCGGATGGGCAAGCGGGGCGATGCCGGTGGTATCGACCGCCTGCATTTGCTCGACAAGGCCGAAAAAATCGTTGAGCTGGGCAAGCGTGTGCTCAGCTTCGGCATCAGCCAGTTCAAGCCGCGCGAGGTGCGCGATGCGTTTAACATCGGTCAGGGTCAGAGCCATGCAGTCACCGGAAAATGTGGTGGACCGCCGCAGCGCGGGAAAAACGATGCTGCGACAGCGGGTTACGACACTGGAGGAAGGCCTCGAAAAAGGGGCCAGCGGCGGCAAAAAGTGCCGTCCGTTTCCTTCAAAACATCCAAAATTATAAGGTATCATTACGCGTTCGACCCAAACCCGGACCGACTTACCAAGGCCTTTCTGAACAATTCCCAAAGATCGTTCGGATTTTTCTGACTGGGCCTTGCACCGGCCTCCGGTAGACTCCCTCGCAGCTTCAAGTTCCTGTGGCGCCGCTTCCGCCCGGTTGAAGCTGTTATTTTTTCCGCTGCCGCCCTGCGCATACGTTGCGAGGGCTGGCCCCAAGCGAGACAGGATTTTGAATGTTCGGTTTTCTGCGCAGCTACTTCTCCAACGACCTGGCGATTGACCTTGGCACTGCCAACACGCTCATTTACATGCGTGGCAAGGGTATTGTTCTTGACGAACCGTCGGTGGTCTCGATCCGCCAGGAAGGCGGTCCCAACGGTAAGAAAACCATTCAGGCAGTCGGCAAGGAAGCCAAGCAGATGCTTGGCAAGGTGCCGGGCAACATCGAGGCGATCCGCCCGATGAAAGACGGCGTGATCGCCGACTTCACCGTCACCGAACAGATGATCAAGCAGTTCATCAAAACTGCTCACGAATCGCGCATGTTCTCGCCGTCGCCGCGCATCATCATCTGCGTGCCGTGCGGTTCGACCCAGGTCGAGCGTCGCGCCATCAAAGAAGCCGCTCACGGTGCGGGCGCTTCGCAGGTCTACCTCATTGAAGAACCCATGGCGGCGGCAATCGGCGCTGGCCTGCCGGTGTCGGAAGCAACCGGCTCGATGGTCGTCGATATCGGTGGCGGCACGACCGAAGTCGGCGTGATCTCGCTCGGCGGCATCGTGTACAAGGGTTCGGTCCGCGTAGGCGGCGACAAGTTCGACGAAGCCATCGTCAACTACATCCGCCGCAACTACGGCATGCTGATCGGCGAACAAACCGCCGAAGCCATCAAGAAAGAAATCGGCTCCGCGTTCCCGGGTTCCGAAGTCAAGGAAATGGAAGTGAAGGGCCGCAATCTGTCGGAAGGCATTCCGCGCAGCTTCACGATCTCCAGCAACGAAATCCTCGAAGCCCTCACCGATCCGCTGAACCAGATCGTGTCGTCGGTGAAGATCGCGCTCGAACAAACGCCGCCGGAACTGGGCGCCGACATCGCCGAGCGCGGCATGATGCTCACCGGCGGTGGCGCACTGCTGCGCGATCTGGACCGCCTGCTCGCCGAAGAAACCGGCCTGCCGGTGCTCGTCGCCGAAGACCCGCTGACCTGCGTTGTGCGCGGCTCGGGCATGGCGCTCGAACGCATGGACAAGCTCGGCAGCATCTTCTCGTACGAGTAAGCGAGCCCGTCTCCATGTCAGTAGCGCGGATCTGGCAAACGGCCCCTTGCGGGCCGGTTTGCCGTTGGCTGGGCCTGCCAGCCTCCGCGCGCTGAACGCGCGTCCCTCGCGCGCCGCCGTCTCACCCAACCGCTCACGCCCCCGGCGCCGACCATGGAATACAGTCCGCCGCCCCTGTTCAAGCAAGGCCCGTCCGCCCTCGCACGGCTGGTGTTTTTCGTCGTGCTGGCGCTCGCCCTGCTGATCTCCGATGCACGCTTCAAAACGCTCGAAATCGTTCGTGGCGTGCTCGGCGCGGGTCTTTATCCGTTGCAACGCGCAGCCCTCGTGCCGCGCGACGTTTTCATGGGCGCTGCCGACCTGGCCGTGACCAGCGCCACCTTGCGCAGCGAAAACGACAAGCTGCGCACCAAAGATCTCCAGCTCTCGCAGCAAGCCAATACAGCCGCAGAACT
This sequence comes from Paraburkholderia sediminicola, assembly GCF_902859805.1. Lineage (GTDB taxonomy): Bacteria > Pseudomonadota > Gammaproteobacteria > Burkholderiales > Burkholderiaceae > Paraburkholderia > Paraburkholderia sediminicola. Next base: position 46,217 of record NZ_CADIKC010000011.1, read on the forward strand.
GGCTGCCGAAAACACCCATTTGCGCGCGCTGCTGCAACTCTCGCAGCGCTCCACCACGCAATCGCTGCCGGCTGAAATCCAGTACGACACGCGCGACCCGTTCACGCAGAAGGTCGTGATCGGCCGCGGCGCCCAGCAAGGCGTCCAGGACGGTTCACCGGTCGTCAACGAAGACGGCGTGATCGGCCAGGTGACGCGCGTGTTCCCGTTGCAAGCCGAAGTGACGCTGCTCACCGACAAGGATCAGGCGGTGCCCGTGCAGATCGTGCGCACCGGCTTGCGCAGCGTGATCTACGGCACACCGAAGGGCGACACGCTCGACCTGCGCTTCGTGCCGATCAGCGCCGACGTGCAGACCGGTGACGAACTCGTCACCAGCGGACTCGACGGCGTGTATCCGCCGGGGCTGCCGGTCGCGAAGGTCGTGCGGGTCGACAAGCAGGCCGATACGGCGTTCGCGCGCGTGATCTGCTTGCCGGTTGCGCCTGTGCGCGGCGCACGTCAGTTGCTCGTGCTGCACTATCTGAACAACGTGCCGCCGCGTCCGGCGGAAGAGCCCGACGCGGCTACGACCGCCAAGGACGCGAAAGCGAAGAAGGGTGGCAAGCCCGCGGACAACAAGGCCGCTGCGGATAAATCCGCTGCCAAGCCTGCCGAAAAGCCCGCCGCACCGGCTGCCAAGCCCGCTGAAAAGCCGTCGGCCAAAGCCACGGCCGCGGAGAAGAAAGCCGCCACCGAAAAGAAACCGGCCGCTGACAAGAACGCGAAGCCGCAAGCCACGCCGGGGGCCCAGCCATGAACCGTCCGCAATACATCCTGCAGCCGGTCAATCCCTACTTCATCTCGTTCAGCCTCGCCGCTGCGTTCCTGCTGAACCTGATGCCGTGGGGGCGCCTCGCCGGCGTGCCGGACTTCGTGGCGCTCGTACTGCTGTTCTGGAACGTGCACCAGCCGCGCAAAGTCGGCATGGGCATCGCGTTCTTTCTTGGCTTGCTGATGGACGTGCACAACGCCAGCCTGCTCGGTGAGCACGCGCTGGCGTATACGTTGTTGTCGTATGGCGCGATTACGATCCACCGCCGGGTGCTGTGGATGTCGCTCGGCGTGCAGACTTTCGCGGTGATGCCGCTGCTGGTCGTCGCGCAACTGGTGCCGTTCGTGATCCGTCTGCTGACGGGCGCGGCGTTTCCGGGTTGGAGTTACCTGATCGACGGCTTCGTCGAAGCTGCGCTGTGGCCGGTCGCCAGCATGCTGCTGCTGATGCCGCAGCGTCGCCCGGCCGATCCGGACGATACGCGGCCGATTTAATCACGCATCGAGCCCGCCGGCCGTTCCGATGGAATCCACGCTCCCGGCCCGCTCGACGCGCATCGCTGTTCATGCCCCCCGGTTCCGGCCGGTTTGGGCGCACACTCATGATGGCCGTCACGCGGCCTTTTGCAGAATCGCATGACCGAATTCAAGGACACTCAGCAACAGCTCTCGAAGTTCCGCCTGCGCGTAGCGGCGGCGGGCGTGTTCGTGTTCGTCTGTTTCGGGCTGATCGGCTTCCGTTTCCTGGTCCTGCAGGTCTGGCACTACAGCAAGTACTCGCTGCAAGCCGACGAAAACCGCATCTCGGTCGCGCCGATCGTGCCGAACCGGGGCATCATCACCGACCGTAACGGCGTGGTGCTGGCCAAGAACTACTCGGCTTACACGCTGGAAATCACCCCGTCGAAGCTGAACGACACGCTCGATAACGTAATCGACAACCTGGCCACTGTGGTCTCGATCGACGCACGCGACCGGCGCCGCTTCAAGAAGCTGCAGGAAGATTCGAAGAATTTCGAGAGCCTGCCGATCCGCACCCGCCTCACCGACGACGAAGTCGCGCGCTTCACCGCGCAACGCTTCCGTTTTCCAGGTGTGGAAGTGCGCGCGCGCCTGTTCCGCCAGTATCCGCTCGGACCCACCGCGGCGCACGTGATCGGCTATATCGGGCGGATTTCGCAGCGCGATCAGGACCGCATCGACGACGCCAGCGATCAGAACGACAGCGATCCGGATCACTACGATCCGCGCCTCGACGCGAACAACTACAAGGGCACCGACTACATCGGCAAGATCGGCGTCGAGCAGAGCTACGAGACTGAACTGCACGGCCAGACCGGTTTTGAGGAAGTCGAAGTCACCGCGGGTGGCCGGCCTGTACGCACGCTGTCGCGTACTCAGGCGACGCCGGGCAACAACCTTGAACTGTCGATCGACATCGGCCTGCAGCAGGTCGCCGAACAGGCGTTTGCGGGCCGCCGCGGAGCGCTGGTCGCGATCGAACCGGCAACCGGCGACGTGCTCGCGTTCGTGTCAGCGCCGAGCTTCGATCCGAATTCGTTCGTCGACGGCATCGATCAGCAGACCTGGGACGAGCTTAACAACTCACCCGACCATCCGCTCCTGAACCGTCCGCTGCACGGCACCTATCCGCCGGGCTCGACCTACAAGCCGTTCATGGCGCTCGCCGCGCTGACGCTGCATAAGCGCACACCGGGTTGGGGCTTCCAGGATCCGGGCTCGTACACGTTCGGCGGCCATACGTTCCGCAACGACGTGCGCTCCGGTCAGGGCTGGGTCGACATGAACCGCGCGATCGTGGTGTCGAACGACACGTATTTCTACATGCTCGCGCACGATCTTGGCGTCAACGCGATCGCCGGCTTTATGAAGCCTTGGGGCTTCGGCCAGATCACCGGCATCGACATTTCGGGCGAAGCGCGCGGCATCCTGCCGTCGACGGAATGGAAGCGCAAGGCGTACCGCAAGCCCGAGCAACAGCGCTGGTATGAAGGCGAAACGATCAGTCTGGGCATCGGCCAGGGCTATAACTCGTTCACCATTCTTCAACTTGCCCATGCCACGGCCACGCTCGCGAACAACGGCGTCGTGATGAAGCCGCACCTTGTGCGCGACATCGAGAATCCGATCACGAAAGACACGCGCCCGGTCGTGCGTGATCCGAGCGACAAGATCGCGGTGAAGCAATCGGACATCGACATCATCAAGCGCGCGATGGAAGGCGTCGTGACCAACGGTACAGCGTCGAAGCTGTTCATCGGCGCGCCCTATCTGGCCGCCGGCAAGACCGGTACGGCGCAGGTCTACTCGCTGCAAGGCGCGAACTATAAGGGCCATGCGATCGCCGAGCATCTGCGCGACCACGCGCTCTTCATCGCGTTCGCGCCGGCCGAGCAACCGAAGATCGCGCTCGCGCTGATCGTCGAAAACGGCGGCTGGGGTGCGGAAGCGGCCGGTCCGATCGCGCGGCGTGTGCTCGATTACTACCTGGTCGGCAAGAACAAGCCCGGCGCTGAAGCGGCGGCTGTCGCGGCAGCGGCCTCGGCGACGGAAGATGCGTCCGCGCCCGAAGTGGGTAGCGCACCGGCGCCGCAGGACGCGGCGCAGCCGGTCAAGGTCGCGGCGGGCTTCACGGCGCTGCCGATGCCGGGCGCTGCTTCGGCGGCGGCAGCAGCTTCCGCGGCGGCGGCTGCGTCGGCTTCGGCTGCTGCTTCGGCGGCGACGGCTGTGACATCGCCGGCTGCGGCGGCATCCGGCGCAACCAGCGCATCGGCGGCCGTTGCTGCCTCCGCCACCGCATCCGCGAAGATTCCAACGCCGCGTAAATCCGGCGTCCCGCACAAACCCCGCCCGAGCAGCGAGTCGGTACCGACTGCCGCCGCTCCGTCGCGGGATGACAGCATTCAGCCTACGTCGCCACGCCAGCCGGTTTCCGGCGGCATCGACGAGTAAGGAGAAAGGCATGCAATTCGACAAGCGCGCCTGGCTCGACCGCATCAAGCGGATGTTCGTGGGCTTCGACCGGCCGCTCGCCCTGATCGTGTTTCTGCTGCTATGCGTCGGCATCATCACGCTATACAGCGCGACGCTGGACATGCCCGGCCGCGTGGAAGACCAGTTGCGCAACATCATGCTGACGTTCGTGCTGATGTGGGCACTGGCCAATGTGCCGCCCACCACCCTGATGCGCTTCGCGGTCCCGCTCTATACGTTCGGGATTGCGTTACTGGTGGCCGTGGCGCTGTTCGGCCTCACACGCAAGGGCGCGAAGCGCTGGATCAACGTCGGCGTGGTGATCCAGCCGTCGGAAATTCTGAAGATCGCCACACCGCTGATGCTCGCCTGGTACTACCAGCGCCGCGAAGGCGTGATGCGCTGGTACGACTTTCTGGTCGGCTTCCTGATCCTGATTGTGCCGGTCGGCCTGATCGCCAAACAGCCTGACCTCGGCACGGCCGTGCTGGTGTTCGCGGCCGGCTTCTTCGTGATTTATTTCGCGGGGCTGAGTTTCAAGCTGATCGTGCCGGTGCTGATTGCCGGCGTGATCGCGGTCGGCTCGATCGCGGCGTTCCAGGACAAGATCTGTCAGCCGGAAGTGCAGTGGCCGCTGATGCACGATTATCAGAAGCACCGTATCTGTACGCTGCTGGATCCGACTTCCGATCCGCTCGGCAAGGGTTTCCACACGATCCAGGCGGTGATTGCAATCGGCTCGGGCGGCCCACTCGGCAAGGGTTGGTTGAAGGGTACCCAGGCGCATCTGGAGTTCATCCCCGAGAAGCACACCGACTTCATCTTCGCGGTGTTTTCCGAGGAGTTCGGGCTGGCGGGCGGGATCGTGCTGCTCACGCTTTATATGCTGCTGATCGCGCGCGGTTTGTATATCGCAGCCAACGGGGCGACGCTGTTTGGACGGCTACTGGCCGGATCGCTGACGATGGCGTTCTTCACCTATGCGTTCGTCAACATCGGCATGGTGAGCGGGATTTTGCCGGTGGTAGGCGTGCCCTTGCCGTTCATGAGCTACGGGGGCACTGCGCTGACTACGTTGGGGGTCGCGATCGGCCTCATCATGAGCGTCGCGCGGCAGAAGCGGTTGATGCAAAGTTAGAGGCAAGTCCCAGACTGCAGAGCCGATGGCAACAGAGTCGAAGCAGACCACAGCAGGCCCGATAAAGAAAAGGGGCGCACCGTCAGGAGCGCCCCTTTTTCATTTGATGCGGTCGCGCTTACTGCGGTTTCACTTCCTTCTGATCCCGCAGCTGCGCGCTCAGTTGCTGATACTTGAGTTTCGCCGCCGGATCGCCCTGTGCCGCAGCAGCCGCGTAGTACGCGCGCGCCACGTTCAGATTCTTGTCCACGCCGTCGCCGCCACGTTCGTAGAACGATCCGGTCACGTACTGCGCAGTCATGTCGCCACCTTGCGCGGCCTTCTTGTACCAGACGAACGCCTGCTGGTTATCGCGGGTCGTGCCGCGGCCATCGAGAAACTGGTTGGCCAACGCGAGTTCCGCCTGCACGTGCCCCTGCTGAGCGGCCTTCAAGAACCACCGGTGCGCCTCGACCGGATCGCGTCCAACGAACTCGCCGTCGTCGTACATCTTGCCGTACACATATTGCGCGTGCGACATGTTGGCGTCGGCGGCTTTGCGCAGCCACTTCTTGCCTTCATCGACATTGGCTGTGGTGCCTTCTCCGTTGAGCAACATCATCGCGTAGTTGAACTCGGCCAGCCGGCTGCCGTGCTGCGCGGCTTTACGGAACTCAGCAAGCGCCGCGCCGAGATTGCCGGCGTTGTAGTCGGCGACCGCGGTTTGCGTCTCCGGATCGTTCGACTTCGCGACGCGGTTGTCCTGCGCATACGCCGTCACATTCGCCATCAACGCCGCTGTGACCGCCAGACGCACCACGACGCACTGCACCATCCCCTTCATGTCCTCACCTCCTGCAACGCCTGGCGGGTCGCGCGCAACATCCACATGACGTCGGCGGCCAGGGCGATAAAACGAAAACCGGCATCGCGATGCTGCTTCGCACTCGCGACGTCCATAGCAAAAATTCCTGCGGCGATACCGGCCTTGTCGGCGGCGCTGACAATGCGCGCCATCGCCGCCTGCACATCGGCATGCTTCGAATCGCCGAGGTGGCCAAGACTCGCGGCCAGATCGGCCGGTCCGACGAACAGGCAATCGACGCCTGGCGTCGCCGCAATCTTCTCGACCTCCTGCAAGCCGCGCGCCGATTCGATCTGCACGATGGTCGCGATCTGCGCGTTGGCGGATTGCACGTAGTCGCGCCGCATGCCGTACGCAGCCGCCCGCACCGCGCCGGCCACGCCGCGCTGACCGTCGAGTGCGTCGGCGGTCGGATACTGCGTCAGACGCACGGCCTGCGCCGCCTCTTCCGCGGTTTCGATATTCGGGAACATCAGCGTGCGGGCGCCGGCGTCGAGCACGCGCTTGACGAGCCACGCCTCGCTGGCAGGCACGCGGACGACGGGCTCGCTCGGCAAATGCGCCGCAGCGATCGCGCGCAATTGCGACGTGACGTCGCCGCTATCGTTCGGCGCATGCTCCATGTCGATCAGCAGCCAGTCGAAACCGGCGTGCGCGAGCGCTTCGGCTGCGGAATCGCTGCCGAGCGAAAGCCACAGGCCGAACAATGTATCGGCTTCTTTCAGACGTTGCTTGAGGGGATTTGTGAAGGTGCTCATTGCCGCGCTCCCTGGCGATGGGGTACATCGCCTGAAACACGGGTGAGGATGGCGCAGCCGAACCGGCCAACGCCCGGGCCGTGACGGCCTGAATGCCTGCTGCGACGCAATGCGGTGACCGGCATGTCTCGCTCCATGTGGTTATCGAAGCGATCATACCGTGACAATAACGCGGGGGTTGGGCCGCGGGCTCGAGTCGCGCGGCCCTGAACTTAATCGCGGACCACGTCGGCCCAGCAGTTCGGCGTCTCGAACAGACGCACCTTATGCAAACGCAGATTCACGCCGTAATGCGCGTCGTAGACGTTCGCGAGAATATCGAACGCGACGGCAGCGAGATTTTCAACGGTCGGGATGCGATCGAGCACGACCGTCTTGTGCCCTGCCATGGTTTCCAGAAAGCCGCGCACTTGCGTATCGCCTTCGTAGACGAGGAACGCATGGTCCCACTTGTCGACCAGATGCTCGACCGCGAGCGACTTCACATCGGCGAAGTCCATCACCATGCCGCGATCCGGCGCGCCTTCTGTATCGACCAGGTCGCCTTGCAGCGTGATTTCGAGCACATAGCGATGGCCGTGCAGATTACGGCACTGGCTGCGGTGATCGGGGATGCGGTGGCCCGCGTCGAATTCGAGTTTTCGTGTAATCGTCAGCACGGCAAATCAGGGAATGTTCAGATACTTGTGGGTCTGCATCGACAGGCGCCATTGCGGATGGCGTTTGCACCAGTCGATCGCGAGCTTCGTGTTGAGATCGCGCGACGGGCCGTCCATCGGCTGGACGAGGAAATACTCGAAGTCGAGCTTCGCATACTCGGACAAACTCTGGTTGTCCTGCGGGATCACGACCTTCAGTTCGTTGCCCTTCGTGACGACGAGCGGCGCGTCGGCCTTCGGGCTCACGCAGATCCAGTCGATCGTCTCGAGGACCGGCAGCGAACCGTTGGTTTCAATGGCGATTTCGAAGCCGGCAGCATGCAGCGCGTCGACAAACGGCTGATCGATCTGCAGCATCGGTTCACCGCCCGTGCAGACCACGAAGCGTTCGCCCTCGCCTTCCGGCCATTGCGACGCGATCATCTGCACCAGCTCTTCAGGCGTGCGGTACTTGCCGCCGTTCTCACCGTCAGTACCGACGAAATCCGTATCGCAGAAACGGCAGACCGCATCCGCACGATCTTCTTCGCGGCCCGACCACAGATTGCAGCCGGCGAACCGGCAGAACACGGCCGGACGCCCGGCATTCGCGCCCTCGCCCTGCAATGTGTAGAAGATTTCCTTGACCGCGTAAGTCATGCTGCTTTCTGCCTTGTGTTCCTGAAAATAATTGCCTGCGCGGCGCCCGTTTGCACGATGCGCCAGCGTAAAACTTCGGTGAGCGTCAGACCGGCTCGGTCACCTTCTCACCGGACAGATACGCTTCGTAACCGCGCTTGCGCAAGCGGCACGCCGGGCATTCACCGCAACCGAAACCCCATGCATGCAACTCGGCGCGCTCGCCTACATAGCAGGTGTGCGTTTCGACGCGCACCAGTTCAACCAGTTCGTCGCCGCCCAGCTCGTGCGCGAGACGCCACGTGTCGGCCTTATCGAGCCACATCAGCGGCGTTTCGAGCAGGAAGCGCGTATCCATGCCGAGGTTCAGCGCGACCTGCAATGCCTTCATCGTGTCGTCGCGGCAATCGGGGTAGCCCGAGAAGTCCGTCTCGCACATGCCGCCGACCAGCACCTGCAAACCACGCCGATAGGCGATAGCCGCGGCGATCGTCATGAACATCAGATTGCGGCCAGGCACGAACGTATTCGGCAAACCGTTCGCCGTAGCGTGAATCTCGATTTCGCGCGTCATCGCGGTATCGCTGATCGAGCCGAGCACGGAGAGATCGATCATGTGATCTTCGCCGAGGCGGTCGGCCCACGCCGGAAATGCCCGCGTCACCGCGTTGCGAAACCCTTCGCGGCATTCGAGTTCGACTCGGTGCCGCTGGCCATAATCGAAGCCCAGCGTCTCGACCGTTTCATAACGTTCGAGGGCCCAGGCGAGGCACGTGGCGGAATCCTGGCCGCCGGAAAACAGCACCAGAGCGCTACGTTTAGCGTCTTTGCGGATCACCGTGAAACTCCGTGAATGATGAGTGCCACGTCGCGCTGCGCGAGGTGCGCCATGCAAGCAACGCGGCGCGACGCGTGCCGGCACTGCTGCCGGCCCAAAGCAGTATAGGCCGCGCCTTCCACATGCAGAGTCGCTGGGCGCTTATACCGTTAATCGTCGGGCGAAGGGTTCGGCACCTGTCGCGGCCTTGCCGTGTTGCGGCAGAGTGCGCACTAGGCGCCGCTTCAGGATACGAAAAGACGCGTTTGATGCGGTGGCGCGCAAGCGAAACGCCGACAGCACCCTCGCATGCAAGTCCTTGAACTGGCGCGATTTTATCACGCGACGCCCAATGCCGCCGAGCACACCCGCCGTGGGGCAAGCTGCCCATGCCGCCACACATGCCCATCAGAAAAGGAAAAGCCCCAGGAATCTTGCGATTTCCTGGGGCTGAATCCTGGTGGCCTGGGACGGAATCGAACCATCGACACGCGGATTTTCAATCCGCTGCTCTACCAACTGAGCTACCGGGCCAACGAAGAACGAAATGATATCAAAGGGTCAGCTGCTCGGCAAGCCCCCTCTCGAAAAAATCTGCCGCGCCCGAGCGTGCACCCATTGCGCGGGCCGCTCACTCGCCTTTGTTCTTACCGAGATCGACACCGAGCTGCTTGAGCTTGCGATACAAGTGCGTACGCTCGAGACCCGTCTTTTCCGCGACGCGCGTCATGCTGCCATTTTCGCGCGCGAGGTGATACTCGAAGTAAGCACGCTCGAACGCATCGCGCGCATCGCGCAACGGGATGTCGAACGAGATCGACGCCGTTTGCGCGGCCAACGCGCCGCTGCCCATGCCATCCGACGACAGCATCGGCAACGCAGCCGCCGAAGCCACAGCCGAGGCGCTGACCGGCAACACCGGCTTGGCGACCGCGCCGCCCGGCGCACCAGTCGCATTGCCGCGGGCGAGACCTTGCTCGACTGCCTTCAGCAGCTTCTGCAACGCAATCGGCTTCTCGAGGAAATTGAGTGCGCCGATCTTGGTCGCTTCAACGGCCGTATCGATGGTTGCGTGACCGGACATCATGATCACCGGCATGGTCAGCTGTCCCTGCGCGGCCCATTCTTTGAGCAAGGTCACGCCGTCCGTATCGGGCATCCAGATGTCGAGCAGCACCAGGTCCGGCGCCTGGCGCAAGCGGAATTCGCGCGCTTCCTGCGCGTTTTCCGCGGCCTCCACGACATGCCCCTCGTCGCTCAGGATCTCCGAGAGCAATTCCCGGATGCCCATTTCATCATCTACCACCAGGATGGTTGCCATTTACGCTGCCCTTGTCTGCACTGTTGCTTTTGTCGTTCCCTGTGACGCATTGCCATGCGCCGGCCGCGACCCTGCTCCAGGTGCCGCGGCATCGTCTGCCAGTTGAAGGAAGAGGATCGAAATCTGCGCACCCTCGATCACATCGCCCGCTTTCATGCGATTGCGAATGTCGATGCGCGCACCGTGTTCGTCGACGATCTTCTTGACCATCGCAAGACCGAGACCCGTACCTTTGGCCTTGGTCGTCACGTAAGGTTCGAATGCACGTGTCAGGATACGCGCGGGGAAGCCCGGTCCGTTATCCGACACTGTCAGACGCACCGCGACGTGTACTTTGCCTTCCGCGTCGGGGTCTCCGTATTCTACTGTCCTCGTCTCGAGCAACACACGCGGTTGTTCGACGTCGGCCACCGCATCCTGTGCATTCTGCAGCAGGTTGTGAATCACCTGTCGCAATTGTGTCGCGTCACCGCGAATCGCCGGCAAATCCGCGAGTTCCACCTGAATCGCGCCCTTGCCTTCTTCGATACCGTACAGCGTGAGCACTTCGCTGACCAGTTCGTTCAGTTGCAAATGCGCGAGCACCGCCGGAGGCGTGCGTGCATAGTCGCGGAAATTGTCGACCATCTGCTTCATCGCCGCGACCTGGTTGACGATGGTGGTCGCGCCGCGCTTCAACACATCGGCATCCGATGGCGACAGCTTGTCGGCAAGTTTCATCTGCAAACGCTCGGCGGACAGCTGGATCGGCGTGAGCGGGTTCTTGATTTCGTGCGCGAGACGCCGCGCCACTTCGCCCCAGGCGATCGAACGCTGCGCGGAGATCACATCCGAAATATCGTCGAACACGACGACGTAGCCAGAGGTCTGCATGTCTTCCGCATCGCGGTCGGTGGCGGACACCAGACGCGCGCCGCGCACGAGCAAGGTGAGCGGCTCGGTTTCGCCGGGCACCTGCACCGAGAACTGCTGCTGCCAGTGGCCGCGGTCGTCGTGACCGTCGCCGCTTGCAGCCTCGCGATCGGCAAACGCCTTGCGCACCATGCCGCCGAATTCGCTCAACACACCAATCTGCTCGAGCGCCGAACCCAGCACCTCCTGGAACTGCTGACGGAAAATCCGCTCGGCGCCGCGATTTGCGGTGGTGAGACGGAACTGCCGGTCGAACACGAACACGCCGGCGGTCAGGTTCGCGAGAATGCTTTCCAGATAGGCCTTCGAATGCTCGAGCGCGATCCGGTTGTTCTCGACCGCCGCGCGCGCTTCGGAGAGCTGCCGCGTCATGGCGTTGAACGACTGCGTGAGGAAGCCCAGTTCGTCACGCGATTTGATTTCGCGCTTTGGCGTGTAGTCGCCCTCGGTCACTTCCTTGGTGCCCTGCGCGAGCAGGAACAACGGCCGCGCAAGCTGATTGCCGAGCGCGAGCGCCAGCATCATCGCGATGAAGGTGGCGAGGAACAGCGCGAGCGTCAGCGTGCCGATGTACATCTTGCGCAAACCGGTGCGGCCCAGCGCCTTCTCCTGATATTCGCGATAGGCCCGCTGCACTGCGTCGGCGTTCCGCGCGAGCGACGGCGACACCGGCTGCGTGAGCTGCAAAAAGCGTTCGGTCGGCTGCAGCAGCGACGCGTTCGAATCGGGAATACGCTGCACGACGCGCAGCCGCAGCGCGCCCTTGCTGCCGTGCGCGCGCGGATCGCCGTCGACTTCCCCTTCGATCGCCGCATAGCCTCGGCCACGCGCCTGATCGATCATCAACGGCGTGGGCAAATCATTCGACACGAGCGTCGCGTAGTTGCCGGACGCCTGCGCGACCACGTGCATGTCCGGCGTTGCGCCCGACATGCTGCGCGTGGGTTCGACAATCGTCGCGTCCTGCACACCGAACTGATCGCGCAAGCGCAGCAGCGTGAGCGTGGTGCCGGCGGCATCCGCGCTCGCCAGCTGCTCGGACATCAGGCGGCCCTTGGTCTGCAGATCGGACAGCGAGGCGTCGAGCATGCCGCGGCCGAGATTCAGGCCCGAGGTCAACGCGGTTTCGACGTTCACGTCGAACCACGACTCGATACTGCGCGATACGAACTGATACGAGACCACGTAAATGATGCCGCCCGGCACCACGCCGACCAGCGCCATGAAGAACGCGAGTTTCGCTAACAGCCGGGTGCCGAACTTCCCTTTTTTAAGCCGCGCAATGATGATGATGACAAGCGTCGCCACCACCAGCAAAAAGATCATCGCGACCACGAGGTTGGCCGCGTACAGCCACTGGTAATAGCGGTCGAAAAATTCGGTATTCGCGCTCGCCGCTGCAAGCAGGACGAGCAGCAACACGGCCGTCACGGCGACCGTGGACACCAGCACGCGCACGACGATGCTGCTGACGCTGGTGGCTCGGCGCACTCTATTTAGCACGTTCGGTCACCGTGAAGGTAAAGCGTTTCCACTCCGACGATAGGCTCCAGTCGCGGTTGTTCACCGCATCGATCTGGAACGGCTTGGGCATCAGCGCGATGTCGAGTTGCATGCGCACTGACGCGTTGTATGTCTCCCCGACATGCACCTGATTGCGGTCGATCACGTGCCACGACGTGATGTGCTTGATCACCGCGAGCGCATCTTTCAGCGTCGTGAAGCCGAGCTGCAACCCGCCCGACGACACGCTCGACACGCGATACTCACGCGTGAGCGGCTGGAACGACAGGCGAATGCTCTGCGACACGCTGACCGGCTGTTCGTCGAACCAGTACCAGCGCGGCCGGCTCAGTTCGAAGTCTGTCGTGAAGTACAGCGGAATGCCTTTGTTGACGGCGTCCTCGAGATTGCTGTTCAGGTCGAAGTCGAAACGCGCGTCGATGCTCCAGCCGGTGTTGTCCGATTGCAGCGACGCGCGCTGCACCGCGATCGAATCGGCATACGCCGCGCCCGGTACGGCGAGCCACACGGCCAGCACGATCCAGAGCACGGCAGCGAGCCGAAGCGGGAAGAAGCGTTTGATGGTCACCGTTTCTGAAAGCGCGCGTAGAAAAATCCGTCGTGGTCTGAGTTCGAGCCGGCGCTATCTTCAGCGGCATGTCCGGCATGGGACCCGGCCGATGTGCCGGCGGGCGCGCGGGCAACTGAGGGTAAAAGTTGCCCCGGCGCGTCCAATCGTACCGCATCCTGGTACTTGTTTCCAAACCACTGCGCCTGCAACTCGCCTTCTTCGGGGAAGATCGAACACGTAACGTAGAGCAACTCGCCGCCTGGCTTCACAAGCGGCCATAGCGCGTCAAGAATGCGGCGCTGTTCGGCGACCAGTGCGGGAATATCCGACGCGCGACGCAGCCAGCGAATATCCGGATGACGCCGCACGATGCCGGAGGCCGAACACGGCACGTCGGCCAGAATGCGGTCGAACGGTTGGTCGATGTCGTCGTGCCATTTTGCGGGCGCACCCGCGTCGCCGATACGCACTTCCGCTTCGAGCTTGAGCCGCTGCAAGTTTTCGCCGATGCGACGCGCGCGCGATGCGTCGCTTTCGAGCGCCACGAGTTGCAGGTTGGCAAGTTCGAGCAGATGGCCGGTTTTGCCGCCAGGCGCCGCGCACGCGTCGAGCACACGCATGCCGTCACGCACGCCGAGCAGTTGCGCGGCGAGTTGCGCGCCGGCGTCCTGCACCGACACAATGCCGTCGTTAAAGCCGGGGATCCGGTCGACGGACATCGCCGTGGCGAGCTTGACGGCGTATTCGCCGGCCCGGCTCGCGGGAATGTGATGGTCCTGCAGCACCTGCAGATAGGCGTCGACTGTCGAGCGGCGCGCGTTGACGCGCAATGTCAGCGGACCTTGCGTGTTGCCGGAGGCGAGCACGGCTTGCCATGCGTCGGGCCACGCGCGCTTCACCGCATCGATCCACCACGCCGGGTAGTTCCAGCGCGCGACTTCGTCCGCTTGCGCCGCGCTCAGCAGCGCCTCACGCTCGCGCAGGAAATTACGCAGCACGGCGTTGACGAGACCCTTGGCGAACGCGAATTCACGACGCGCGGCGATGGCGCTCACCGCCTGATCGACAACCGTGAACGGCGTGTAGGCGGCGTTCGCTTCATCGTCGACGAGCAAAGCGAGCGCGCAGGCGAGCACATGACCGACGTGCGGCGGCGGGGCCTTCTTCACCAGCTTCGCGATCAGCCACTCGGCGGTCGCCAGACGCCGCATGGTGCGGTACGCGATGTCCTGCACCGCGCCGCGCGCAGCGGCGACGCTGCCTTCAGGCGCGGAGACGAATACGGCTTGCAACGCGGCCGGCAAGGCCGCGCCGAGGCGCACGGCGCCGACGGCCTGGCCTGCGCAGTCGAGCGCGAAACCGAGCGATTCGGGCGCAAGGTGCAGCATCGTCAAACGGGATTCGCGCGGACGCGTCGATGGCGAAGCAGAACGCGAGGAAGGCTTTGGAGTCATGAAAAAGGCAAAGGCAGGCCGTGCGGTACGCGCGGCGCAAACAGCAGACATTGTAGCGTGGCGTGGGGCGGAGGCCGCCGAAGGCGGACTGGCGGTGGCGCTTGAACAAAAAAGGCGAGCCCGCAGACTCGCCTTTCGTCACGCCGGATCGCCGGTCAACGCACCGTTACTCGAAGCGCCCCGTACGCGCCATTTCCATCAAACGCGCGATGCGTTCCTCGGTGGCCGGATGCGTCGAGAACAGATTCGCGATGCCCCCGCCCGACAGCGGATTCATGATCATCATCTGCGCAGTGGCCGGATGCTGCTCGGCCGTGGGGAACGGAATGCCGCTCGCGTAGCGATGGATCTTGTCGAGCGCCGAGGCGAGCGCCTGCGGATCGCCGGAAATCTGCGCGCCGCCGCGGTCCGCTTCGAATTCGCGCGCACGCGAGATCGCCATCTGAATCAGCGCGCCGGCGATCGGCGCGAGCAACGCGACAGCAATGCCCGCGATCGGGTTCGTCGGACGGCCGTTTTCGTCACGGCTGCCGAAGAACATCGCGAAGTTTGCCAGTGCGGAAATAGCGCCGGCCATGGTCGCCGAAACCGTGGAGATCAGGATGTCGCGGTGCTTCACGTGCGCCAGTTCGTGCGCCATCACGCCACGCATTTCGCGCTCGGAAAGCACACGCAAGATGCCCGTAGTGGCGGCGACCGCCGCATGCTCCGGATTGCGGCCGGTGGCGAACGCGTTCGGCGCGTCTTCGTTGATCAGGTAGACGCGCGGCATGGGCAGGCCGGCACGCGTGGAAAGCTCGCGCACCATGCGATAGAACTGCGGCGCACTGTTTTCGTCGACTTCTTGCGCGTTGTACATGCGCAGAACCATCTTGTCCGAGA
Organism: Paraburkholderia sediminicola; assembly: GCF_902859805.1. Classification (GTDB taxonomy): domain Bacteria; phylum Pseudomonadota; class Gammaproteobacteria; order Burkholderiales; family Burkholderiaceae; genus Paraburkholderia; species Paraburkholderia sediminicola. Next base: position 61,501 of record NZ_CADIKC010000011.1, read on the forward strand.
ACCAGTACGAAAAGAAATTCATCCCAAGGGCGATCACGAGCGCGATCGTCATGCCGCGCGACCCGCCGATCATCCCGCCGATCACGATGAAAAGGGCCGTGATCGCGGCCATCAACATCGCGGTTTTGACCCAATTGAACATGTCTGCTACTCCTTGCCCTAACGCGGGTTCATATCTGCGCCGCGTGATCGCGGCGGCTGATTGTAAGCGAAATGTTAGATATGGACGCGTGAGGAAAATTCAATCATCTTGATGCGGTGGCGAGCTTGATGCCCAAGCCGACGAATGCGCTACCGACGCCGCGATCCAGCCACCGCTTCACCAGGGGCTGGCCGGAGAAGCGCTGAGTCACGCTGCCGGCAACCCACGCGACAAAACTGTTCCAGATCATGCTCATCACAACGAACACCCCACCGAGCGTGAGGAACGCCAGCGCCTTATGGTCGCTGCCCGTTGTGACGAATTGCGGAAAGAACGAAACGAAGAACAACACGACCTTAGGATTCAGCACATTGGTCCAGAAGCCTTGCAGGAACAACTGACGCAACGATTTGGGTGCGCCGGCCGCGCGCGCTTCGCCCACCGCCTGATCCGCCGCCGGTTTGGCGAAAATCAGGCGCACGCCGAGATACATCAGATAAATAGCGCCGACGAACTTGATGACGGTGAACGCAGTGGCCGAAGCGGCCAGTAGCGCCGTCAAGCCGAACGCGCAAGCAAGCGAATGAACGCAGCAACCGGCGGAGATGCCGAGCGCGGACATCAGCCCTGCGCCACGCCCCTGCGCGACGCTGCGCCCGACGATGTAAGCCGTATCGGGACCGGGCGTCACATTCAGCAGAAAGACCGCGACAACGAAAAACTCGAAATGGGTGATGCCAAACATGGGGATCCTCTAAACGCGGGCTGTTGCATAGAGGATTCTAACGCGCTGCAGACTTGCAGCGGGGCTCCTGAACATCGGCCGAATGGACGATGTTCAAGCTATGCGCAAGGCGGTTATTTTGCTTCGGGAAGCTGAAAACGCTGACCCGCGGCGAGCGTGGCGCCGGCCAGGAATTCGCGCACCGGCAAGCGCTTGCCGCCGGGTTTTTGCAATTGCGTGAGACGCAGGGCGCCGTCGCCACAGGCGATCACGACGCCCTCCGGAGAGACGTCGGCGATCGTGCCAGGCGCTGTGTTGCCTTGCGCCTCGACCGGGACTGCTGCCCAGATCTTGATCGACGTGCCGTCTTCCAGCGTGCCCACGCCACCGGGGAACGGGTCGAACGCGCGCACCTGACGCGCGAGGACCGCGGCCGGCTTGCGCCAGTCGAGCGCAGCCTCGTGCTTGCCGATCTTTTCCGCGTAAGTCACGCCGTCGGCGGGCTGCGGCGTCGCCGCCAGCTTGCCGCTGCGCTCGAGTTCGATTAGCGCTTCGACGATCAGCTTCGCGCCGTCTTGTGCGAGGCGGTCGTGCAATGTAGCCGTCGTATCGTCGGCAGAGATCGGCGTGCGCGCTTCGGAAATCATCGCGCCGGTGTCGAGGCCGACGTCCATCTGCATCAGCGTGATGCCGGTTTCCGCGTCGCCCGCCTCGATCGCGCGGTGGATCGGGGCGGCGCCGCGCCAGCGGGGCAACAACGACGCGTGAATGTTGATGCAGCCCAGCGCCGGAATATCGAGCACTTCCTGCGGCAGGATCAGACCATAGGCAGCCACCACCATCACGTCATGCGGCGTGGCGCGCAGTTGATCGATCGCGGCGGCGGCTTCGGTCGGATATTTGCCGGCGCAGCGCAGCGAAGGGGGCTGCGCCACGGCAAGCCCGTGTTCCTGCGCGTAACGCTTGACCGGACTCGCCTGCAATTTCATCCCGCGTCCCGCGGGCCGGTCGGGCTGAGTCAGCACAAGCGGCACCGGAAAACCGGCGCTGTGAATCGCGGCCAGCGCGGCCGCGGCGAACTCCGGCGTACCGGCAAAGATGACGCGCAACGAATGACTCATGAAGGGGGTAGTAGGCGGGGTGGACGCGCGTTACATCGCGTGGGCGAGCTTCTTCATCTTGCTCTTGATGCGCGTCTGCTTGAGCGACGACAGGTACTCGACGAACACGCGGCCCATCAGGTGATCCATTTCGTGTTGAATGCAAACGGCCAGCAAGCCTTCGCAATCCAGCTCGAAGGTCTCGCCCTTCTCGTTTAACGCCCGCACACGCACTTTCTCGGCGCGCTCGACGTTGTCGTAAATGCCCGGTACCGAGAGGCAGCCCTCTTCCGACAACTTCTTCTCATCGCTCGACCAGATGATTTCCGGATTGATGAAGGCGAGCAGTTCGTCGTGCGTTTCCGACACGTCGATCACGATCACGCGTTCATGCACGTCCACCTGGGTCGCCGCGAGACCGACGCCGGGCGCGGCGTACATCGTTTCGGACATGTCGGCGACGAGCCGGCGGATGCGGTCGTTGACTACTTCGACCGGCTTCGCAATCTTGTGCAGCCGCTTGTCCGGGTAATTGAGAATGTTCAGTAAAGCCATGATCTTGAGTGTGTTTTTTCGGCGCCGCTGCCGGTGGAAGGCTAGCGTTGGCCATTCGGCCAGGTTGTGGGCACATCGCGTTACGCAGAGGATAGAGGCTGTCGAACCGGTTCGATTCAACGCGCCACGTGCGCCAGGCGACGAGCCCGCGCGGGTGGGCGCGGCGCTGCAGTTATTTCGGATGATGAAAATTTTAGCATGGCGCCCGCCTGCCCGCTGGCCCCGTAAGAGGATCGACCGTCAATGCATACCTTGCCCGCAACCGATATTGAACTCGCCGCCTGGCTGCGGCTTTCGCGCGCGCCGGGGCTGAAGCCCGCTGCCCTCCGCCTGCTGCTGGGCGCTTTCGGACTGCCGGAAGCGATCTTCAATCAATCGCCCGAAGCACTTGCCGAGTTTGCGGGAGAGGCCGCGGCGCGCGCCGTGCTAGCGCCGTCCAGTCCAGATTTCGATGCACAACTCGACGCGGTGATCGCATGGCGCGAGTTGCCCGGCAATCACGTGGTGACACTCGACGATCCCGCCTACCCGCCCGCGCTACTGACCATGCCCGATCCGCCGCCACTACTATATATAAAGGGCCGGCTGGATCTGCTGCATACAAGGGCGGTCGCTCTGGTTGGCAGCCGCAGCGCGACACCGCAAGGCGCTGAAGACGCGGAGCGCTTCGCACGTGAACTTTCGCAGGCCGGTGTCACGATTGTGTCGGGGCTCGCGCTGGGCATCGACGGTGCCGCACATCGGGGTGGCCTGGAAGGCGTCGGTGGTACGGTGGCCGTGATCGGCACCGGCGCGGACCTCGTGTATCCGGCCGCGCATCATGCGCTGGCGCGGCAAATCGCGACGCAAGGCGCGATCCTTTCGGAGTGGCCGCTCGGCACTCCGGCGCGCGCCGCCAATTTTCCGCAACGTAACCGCCTGATCGCCGGCCTCGTCAGCGGGGTTGTGATCATCGAGGCCGCCATGCGCTCGGGCTCGCTAATCACGGCTCGGCTTGCCAACGAAATGGGGCGCGATATCTTCGCATTGCCCGGCTCGATCCATGCGCCGTTGTCGCGCGGTTGTCATCGCATCATCAAGCAGGGCGCCAAGCTCGTGGAAACGCCCGATGAGGTGCTGGAGGAACTAGGCGTCGCGAGGCCCGTGGCAACGAAGGCCGCCAGCGGGCAGGCCGTTCTTTGGGACGGCGCGGTTGGCGGGCGGCGCTCCTCAAAGGGGCGGGCGTCGGTGACAGATCAAACGGATTCGATCGCCGCGTCACCGTCAGTCTCAGCTGCGACCCAGCGAGAATTGTCGGCGGCGCCGGCAGCATCCACAGCCCCGCAGGCCATGAGCGCAGAGGCGTTGCAGCTCCTCGACGCACTCGGCCACGCCCCCGCCACGCTTGAAATTCTTGCCACCCGTACCGAGATGGGGGACGCGGCATTGCAAAACACGCTGCTGCAGCTCGAACTCGCCGGCCAGGTAACCGCGCTGCCCGGCGGCCGCTTCACGCGAGCCACCCGCGGCTGACCCCGCATGGACCATGGGTTGACCACCATTCGGGATCGGCCATGCTACATTCGCGCCAAAGCACCTGACAAAAGTACGCAAGGAACGACCATGCCCGCGCTGAATCTCGACACCGACCAAGACCGGATCGCCGAGCGCGTCAACGAACCCGACACGCTGTTCGTGGCCTGCCTGTGCGCGGAGTGGTGCGGAACCTGTCGTGAGTATCGGGACGCCTTCGACCGGCTGGCGGACAAGCATCCAGAGATCTGTTTCGCATGGATCGACATCGAAACCCATGCGGACCGCTTCGACGATCTGGATGTCGAAAATTTCCCAACCATCCTGATCGAAGACTCAGTAACGACACGTTTTTTTGGCACGGTTTTGCCGCAGGCGGCGATTGTGGAGCGGATGTTGTCCGATCTGACGGCCGTGCCCGGCGTCAGCGGCGCGCCCAAACTGCGGCCCGCGCTCGCCGTCGCGTGAGTGTGGCCACTAGCCGCTGAACCTTGCGGCACGGGCGTTGCGAGCGACACACAGCGCGTTTTCCGCAGCTTGCCCAGTTACTGAGCGCGCAATTATCATGGCGCGCTTTTTATGGCACTTGACACGCCGCGTTGGCGCCGTGTGCTATAAAGCGGTCGTTATTGGGTCGCAAAGGTCGCAAACGAGGGTCGCGCTAATAAATGCGCACTCAAGGCCATCAACCCGGATCTACCAACCTCACATCGAGTCATGTCCAAAGCACTGATCATCGCCGAAAAGCCTTCCGTCGCGAACGACATCGCGCGCGCTTTGGGCGGCTTTACCAAGCATGACGAATACTACGAAAGCGACGATTACGTCCTTTCCTCGGCAGTCGGCCACTTGCTGGAAATCGCCGCGCCCGAAGACTATGAAGTAAAACGCGGTAAGTGGAGTTTCGCCAACCTGCCCGTCATTCCGCCGCATTTCGATCTGAATCCGATCGCCAAGAGCGAGTCGCGCCTGAAGGTGCTGACCAAGCTGCTCAAGCGTAAAGACGTCGATCGTCTCATCAACGCATGCGACGCGGGGCGCGAGGGCGAGCTGATTTTCCGCCTGATCGCGCAGCACGCGAAAGCCAAGCAACCGGTACAACGCCTGTGGCTTCAGTCGATGACAGCCGGCTCGATCCGCGACGGCTTTGCCCGCTTGCGCAGCGACGAAGAAATGCAGCCGCTCGCCGATGCGGCGCGCTGCCGCTCGGAAGCGGACTGGCTGGTCGGCATCAACGGCACGCGCGCCATGACCGCGTTCAACAGCAAGGGCGGCGGCTTCTTCCTGACCACGGTTGGACGGGTTCAAACGCCCACGCTGTCGATCGTTGTCGAGCGCGAAGAAAAGATTCGCCGCTTCGTGCCGCGCGATTATTGGGAAGTGAAGGCGGAGTTCGTCTGCGCAGCCGGTTTCTACGAAGGCCGCTGGTTCGATCCGCAATTCAAGCGCGACGAGTTCGATCCTGAAAAACGCGATTCGCGCCTATGGGCACTGCCCGCGGCCGAAACGATCGTCGCGGCCTGCCGCGGCCAGATTGGCAAGGTTACCGAAGAATCGAAGCCCTCCACGCAACTGTCGCCGGCGCTGTTCGACCTGACCAGCTTGCAGCGTGAGGCCAACGGCCGCTTCGGCTTCTCGGCGAAGAACACTCTGGGCCTCGCACAGGCGCTGTACGAAAAGCACAAGGTGCTGACCTATCCCCGGACCGACGCGCGCGCATTGCCGGAAGACTATATGGATACGGTCAAGGAAACGCTTGGCATGCTCAAGGAGAGCAACAACTATCTCCCGTACGCCAAGCAGGTGCTCGACAAGGGCTGGGTGAAGCCGAACAAGCGCATTTTCGATAACTCGAAGATCAGCGACCACTTCGCAATCATCCCGACGGCGCAGGCGCCCAAGAATCTGTCCGAGCCGGAACAGAAGCTCTACGACCTGGTCGTGAAGCGCTTCCTGTCGGTGTTCTTCCCGGCCGCGGAATATCGAGTGACGACGCGGATCACGGAAGTGGTCGGCCATCACTTCAAGACTGAAGGCAAGGTGCTGGTCGAACCGGGCTGGTTGCAGGTCTATGGCCGCGAAATCAGCGGTGAAGACGCGAACCTAGTGCCGGTGCAAAAGGACGAGAAGGTCAAGACGGACAAGATCGCCGCCCAGCAACTGGTGACGAAGCCGCCCGCACGCTACAACGAAGCGACCTTGCTCTCGGCCATGGAAGGCGCGGGCAAACTGGTCGAAGACGACGAATTGCGCGAAGCCATGGCGGCCAAGGGGCTCGGTACGCCAGCCACGCGCGCCGCCATCATCGAAGGGCTGCTCGGCGAAAAATATCTGATCCGCGAAGGCCGCGATCTGATTCCGACCGCCAAGGCATTCCAGTTGATGACGCTGCTGCGCGGTCTCGGCGTGAAGGAACTGACCGCACCGGAATTGACCGGCGAGTGGGAATACAAGCTCTCGCAAATGGAGCGTGGCAACCTGCCGCGCGACGCGTTCATGCAGGAAATCGCCCGCATGACGCAAACCATCGTCAAGCGCGCGAAAGAGTACGATTCCGACACGATCCCGGGCGATTACGCGACGTTGCAGACGCCGTGTCCGAATTGCGGCGGTCAGGTGAAGGAAAACTACCGGCGCTTTGCGTGCTCGAAATGCGAGTTTTCGATCTCGAAGATTCCGGGCGGCCGTCAGTTCGAAATCCCGGAAGTTGAAGAGTTGTTGCAGAACAAGACGATCGGACCCCTGTCGGGTTTCCGCAGCAAGATGGGCCGTCCGTTCTCAGCGATCCTCAAGCTCTCGCTCGATGACGAGATCAAGAACTACAAGCTCGAGTTCGACTTCGGTCAGGATTCGGGCAGCGAAGACGGCGAACCGCCTGATTTCTCCGATCAGGAGGCGGTTGGCGCGTGCCCGAAGTGCAAGGGTCGCGTGTTCGAACACGGTATGAGCTACGTCTGCGAGAACTCGGTTGCCAATCCGAAGACTTGCGACTTCCGCTCGGGCAAGGTGATTCTGCAGCAGGAAATCGCGCGTGAGCAGATGGCGAAGTTGCTCGAGGAAGGACGCACCGACCTGCTGACGAACTTCAAGTCGTCGCGCACCGGCCGCAACTTCAAGGCGTTCCTCGTCAAGCAGAACGACGGCAAGATCGGCTTCGAATTCGAGAAGAAAGAGCCGTCGGCCAAGACCGCAGCGAAAACCGCGGCGGCGAAGACTGCAGCGAAGGCAGCGCCGGAGTCGGATGACGAAGACGCACCGGTCGCAGTGAAGGCGGCGCCCGCGAAGAAGGCCGCGGCGAAGAAAGCACCTGCCACGAAGACTACGGCAGCGAAGACCGCCGCAGCCAAGAAGGCGCCGGCCAAGAAAGCAGTAGCGCGCAAGACGGGCTCGTAATTCGGGCGGAAGCTGGAGGGTATTCAGCCTCCGGCCAGCTTCGAACCTGCCGATAAAAAAGGCGCAGTCACTTACGTGACTGCGCCTTTTTATTTGTCGGCCCGACTGCGCTTACCTCAAGCACTGCCGGCGCCACTGCCCGAATCGTTACAGAGGCGACAGAGCGGTAGGCCGCGGACGGTTCGTCGTCTTTGCCAACGTCTTGGGCAGCGGCGATAACTCGCTATCCAGCAACCGTGACAGCGGCTCAGCGCCGTCGAACGCTTCCGGCGGCATGGGATCCGCGGAATCGAGCGCAGCGGACGTGGCGGGCCTGCCAAGCCCGTCCTTGATCCACTGCTCGCCGAGCAGACTGTTCGGCGTCTGGCTGAAATGCTCGACCAGATGATCGATGAACGTACGCACCTTCGCCGGCAAGTGACGGCGGCTCGGATAAGCGATGTTGATCTCGACCTGCGGCAAACGGAAATCACCGAGCAAACGCACGAGCCTGCCGCGTGTCATATCGCGGCCAATCAAGTAGCTCGGCAAAATCGCGATGCCCATGCCGAGCAGCGCGAACTGCCGCAGCATTTCCGTGTTGTTCGCCACGATCACGTTGACCGGTCGCACGCGCACTTCACCTTCCGAACCCGTGAACACCCGCTCGTCGCCCCAATACTCGGACGGCAAGCTCAGGCACGGGTGCTCGAGCAGATGTTCAGGGCGCGTGGGCGTGCCGTGCTTTTCCAGATACGCGGGTGTCGCGCACACCGTCATGCAGCCCGTGGTCAAACGCCGCGTGACAATGCTCGCGCTGCGCATTTGCCGCGTGACCACCACGCCGACGTCGAAACCTTCTTCGACCAGATCAACCTGACGGTCGACCAGCGTGACATCGGGAATGACTTTCGGATAGCGCTCCGCGTACGTCTGCAGCACGGGAGCAAGGTTATGCAACCCGAACACGACCGGTGCGACTATTCGCAACGTGCCAACGGGTTCGTGATTGCGCGCGACCACCATCTGCTCGACGTCTTCCAGTTCGTCGAGAATCTGGCGCGCGCGCTCTAGATAAACCTGACCGGATTCGGTCAGAGACAAGCTGCGGGTTGTGCGATTGAGCAGCCGCGTACCAAGACGGCCTTCGAGATCGGCAACGTGACGGGTGGCAACTGCGTTGGAAATATCCATCGCGCTCGCAGCGCGGGCAAAACTGCCGAGATCCGCCACTTTGACGAAAACTCGCATCGACTGCAAATGATCCATAAGACAACTCCTGCCGTGTTACAGCTTCCTGACAATTAGTGAAAACCAGTGAAGCGAACTTGGAATTCTCCTACGACTCGCGAAATCGTGCAGAAGTTGCCCGCGAAAGACGAAATATTGTCGATATTTGTGCGACTGTGTTCCCCAGCGTGGGGCGCGACCCTCGATTGTTCCGACAAGAGCAACAATCTGCTGCACCGCAGCTTGCACTGTCTTTTTTGTTCGAACAGATGCAACGGTCGTCCGGCATTGTGAAAACCGAAAAAGTCGCAATGCGGGGTCGGACCGGCAAAGAAAAACCGCCCGAAGGCGGCTTCTGTGCGAAGTGACCACTCACCTAGTCAGGCAGCGAGCTTTCCTTCGAGGGCGAGCTTGGTCTCGGTCAAGGCCGGCGGCAGACCTTGCTGCAATGTGTCAAACAGCTCGGTATGAAGCGCGAGTTCGGCGCGCCAGGCTGCGTCGTCGACCGAGATCACCTGCTGGAATTGCTCGCGGCTGAAATCCAGGCCGCGCCAGTCGATGTCCTCATAGTGCGGCGACACGCCGAATGCGTGTTCCTCACCTTGCGCCTGACCTTCGATGCGCCCGACCATCCAGCTCAACACGCGCATGTTCTCGCCGAAGCCCGGCCAGACGAACTTGCCGTCCGCGCCCTTGCGGAACCAGTTGACGCAGAAAATCTTCGGCAGCTTCGCGTTCAGTTTCTCGAGACGCTCGCCGGTTTTCAGCCAGTGCCCGAAGTAGTCGCTCATGTTGTAGCCGCAGAACGGCAGCATCGCGAACGGGTCGCGGCGCACTACGCCCTGCTGCCCCGCCGCGGCTGCGGTCGTTTCCGAGCCCATGGTGGCTGCCATGTAGACGCCTTCGACCCAGTTGCGCGCTTCGGTGACGAGCGGCACGGTGGTCGAACGGCGGCCGCCGAAAATGAACGCGTCAATCGCGACGCCCGCAGGGTTCTCCCAGTCGGCATCGATCGACGGACATTGCGAAGCCGGCGCCGTGAAGCGAGCGTTCGGGTGCGCAGCCTTGCGCCCGCTCTCCTTCGCGCTCGCCGGCGTCCAGTCCTTGCCCTGCCAGTCAATCAGGTGCGCGGGCGGCTCTTCGGTCATGCCTTCCCACCAGACGTCGCCGTCGTCGGTCAGCGCGACATTCGTGAAGATGACGTTTTCCCTCAGCGTGGCCATTGCGTTGAAGTTGGTCTTTTCGCTCGTGCCGGGCGCGACGCCGAAATAGCCCGCCTCCGGATTGATCGCGTAGAGACGCCCGTCCTTACCCGGCTTGATCCATGCAATATCGTCGCCGATCGTGGAGATTTTCCAGCCGTTCAGACCTTCCGGCGGAATCAGCATCGCGAAATTGGTCTTGCCGCAAGCCGACGGAAACGCCGCCGCGACGTGATGCTTCTGCCCTTGCGGCGACGTCACGCCGAGAATCAGCATGTGTTCGGCGAGCCAGCCTTCGGCACGGCCCATCGTGGACGCGATACGCAGCGCAAAACACTTTTTGCCGAGCAACGCGTTGCCGCCGTAGCCCGAGCCGTAGCTCCAGATTTCGCGCGATTCGGGGAAATGAACGATGTATTTGGTGTCGTTGCACGGCCACGGAACGTCTTTCTCGCCCGCCGCGAGCGGTGCGCCGACCGAGTGCACACACGGCACGAACTCGCCGTCTTCGCCCAGCACCTCGTACACCTTGCGACCCATGCGCGTCATGATGCGCATGTTGGTGACCACGTACGGGCTGTCGCTCAACTCGACACCGATGTGCGCGATCGGTGAACCGAGCGGCCCCATCGAAAACGGCACCACATACATGGTGCGGCCGCGCATGGCGCCGTCGAAGAGGCCGTTGAGCGTTGCGCGCATCTCAGCCGGTTCGATCCAGTTATTGGTCGGCCCGGCATCCTCACGACGCTGCGAGCAGATGTAGGTGCGGTCTTCGACACGCGCCACGTCCGACGGATCGGACCACGCGAGATAGGAATTGGGACGTTTGGCGGGATTGAGCTTCTTGAGGGTGCCGGCTTCGACCATCTGGGCACACAGGCGGTCGTACTCTTCCTGTGAACCGTCGCACCAGACGATTCGATCGGGTTGGGTCACGGCGGCAACGCGCTGGACCCACTCGATCAGTTTTCGGTGTTTGACCCACTCGGGCGCCCCTGCGGACGCCTCGATGGTGGGCTGTCCTTCGAATGAGGGATGATTCATCGACCTGTCTCCGTTTTGAAAGCAATAGAAAAACGGTACAAGCCCAGAGACGCTGCATGCGAGAGGCGTTCAATTCATTGCGTCGACATTTTTTCAAGCCGACGCGCAATTGTGCAGGTCATCGTGGGCCACACAGCCCGTTGCGCGGAGGTTCCAGCCGACGGCCGTCTGCAACCGTCTGTAAAGCGACTTGCCTCAACACGCAACAAACTGTTAAAAACGATGTCAATCGGCCTTGCCGTGGCGCTGCCGTTCTACGCGGCAGCTTCTACAGTAAGGCATTCAGCCAGACCGGCATGTGACCTGGGTCACATGGTGGGACAGTCAGCATAACACTCGGTTCCGCACCGCTATGGTGCACCGCAAGACACATACCATGAAGATTGCCATCCTCGACGATTACCAGGACGCCGTCCGCAAGCTCGACTGCTTTCAACTGCTGGCCGACCATGAGGTCAAGGTTTTCAACAACACCGTCCGCGGTCTCGGCCAGCTGGCGAGCCGTCTTTCCGAAGTCGACGCACTCGTCCTGATTCGCGAACGCACCCGCATCAGCTCGCAACTACTCGATAAGTTGCCACGTTTGCGCATGATCAGCCAAACCGGCAAAGTCTCCAGCCATATCGATCTGGCAGCCTGTACCGAGCGCGGCATTGCCGTGCTGGAAGGCAGCGGCTCACCGATCGCGCCGGCCGAACTGACGTGGGCTCTCATCATGGCCGCTCAACGACGGATTCCGCAATACGTAGCAAACCTTAAGCAAGGAGCCTGGCAGCAGTCCGGTTTGAAGACATCGGCGTTGCCGCCGAACTTCGGTTTGGGCCAGGTGCTGCGCGGTCAAACACTGGGGATTTGGGGTTACGGCAAGATCGGCCGCTTGCTTGCCGGATACGGCAAGGCATTCGGCATGAACGTGTTGATCTGGGGCCGCGAGCATTCGCGCGAAGCGGCGCGCGCGGACGGCTATGGCGTGGCCGAGAGCCGCGAAGCGTTGTTCGAGCAGAGCGATGTGCTGTCGTTGCACCTGCGACTACACGACGACACGCGCGGCATCGTCAAGCAGGAAGACCTGATGCGGATGAAGCCGACCGCGTTGCTCGTGAACACGAGCCGGGCCGAATTGCTCGACGACAACGCACTCGTCAATGCCTTGTCGCACAACCGCCCGGGAATGGTCGCGATCGACGTCTACGAAAGCGAGCCGATTCTGCAGGGCTACAGCCTGCTGCGCATGGAGAATGTGATCTGCACGCCGCACATCGGCTACGTGGAGCGCGAGAGCTACGAGTTGTACTTCACCGCTGCATTTCAGAACATTCTCGCGTTCGACGCCGGCGATACGTCGAGCGTGGCGAATCCGGAAGCGTTGCAAGGCGGGCGCCGGCGTTAATTTTCGGCGTTAGTCCCGCGCCACCGCTCACCTCAGCGCGCTTCGTGCGCGCCGGCTTCCAGCAGATCGGGCATGCGTTCCAGAAAGGTCTCGCCGTCAGTGCGGCCGAGGTTGTACGCGTGCACCATCTGCGAGGGGCTCGTGTAGTCCCAACTCGAAATGGGCACCTTGCGCGACGGTTGCACGTAGAGCCGTTGCTGCACGCCGTGCGGCACGACGAACATCTGCGGCCGCGGATAAAGGCGCGTGACCATCACCAGCACGTTGCCGGGCGCATCGGCGTCGAGCGCGCCGACCGGCACGTTGTCGACCATCCCGCCATCGAGCACCGGCCGGCCGTTGCGCCGTAAAACGGGCGTGAACGGCGGCGTACTCGACGATTGCAGGATCAGATCGGCGAGATCCTCAACGCTCGCGCAATCCTGCGCGCGCACGAATTCCGGATGAAAGCCGAGCGTCTGACCCAAGGTTGGATGCAGCGTTTTGCGCACGTATTTCTCGATGTTGTACGCGATCAGACCGGCGGCAACGGCGCTGCGCGCGCCAAGCCAGCGCGGTAGATGCGACACGCCGATGCGGATTTCGGGCGCGTCGGCGAGCGTGGAAAATTTGTCGCGGTAGATATCGAGCAGCGCCTGCCGGTAGATCCGGTAGTGCGGGAAAACCGATTCGCCACGCAGCAGATTGCCCCAGTAGGCGTTGCGGGTGTTGTGGCGCAGCGCGTCTTCGTAATAGCGCATGACCCAGTCGGAATCGCGCGTGTAGAGCATGCACGCGGTAGCGGCGCCGGCCGAAATGCCGGCGATGACGCGCGGACGGATATCCAGCTCCGGCTGCACCACGTCCCAGAATCCCGCCTGCCACCAGCAGCGATTGCCGCCGCCGGCGAATACGACCTGATCGAACATCTTGGCTTTTTCCTCTAATACAGCTTGCTGGCCCGTTTCAGGTGTCAGTCGAGCAGCGCGTAGGTGGTTGTAGCGTGGACGGCCATGTTGCCGGCCTCGTCGAATAACTCGACTTCGCCGAATACGAGATTGCGGCCCATGCGCAGCACGCGCGCGGTGATCAGCACGTCGCCGTTGCGGACCGCACGCATGAAACTGATGTTCAGCGAGACGGTGCTCATCGGCTTGAAGCCGCCGAGCGCGGCCGAAATCGCGACGATCATTGCCGTGTCGGCGGCCGCCATGAAGACTTGCCCGCAGATCACGCCGCCGGAATGGCGCAGTCCGCCGGAAAACGGCAGACGCAACGTCGCACTTTCTTCGTCGACCTTGACCGGGGTCAGCGTGAGCGCGCGGACCCAGGGTGCGAGGATGCGGTCGAGCAGCTCGTTAATCTCTTTATCATCCATGGCGGTCCCCGGTCGAAAGCCGCGCGACGCTTCGCGCGGCAGGTATCCGCGACATGATACCGGCACGGCGAACCGCGCGCCTTCCTGGTGCGTACGGCCGGCAGCGCAGGTGCCTGCTCACGGCTCTTCCAGATTTTTTAAGAAATCTGCTAAAGGGGCTTGGCAATCTCGGAAAGTTTCGGCATAATTTCGCTTCTGTTGGGGGCGTTAGCTCAGTTGGTAGAGCAGCGGACTCTTAATCCGTAGGTCGAGTGTTCGAGTCACTCACGCCCCACCAAAGCATTCAACAAAAAGCCCGGTCCTTGCGACTGGGCTTTTTGCTTTGCGCTCTGCGGCACGGCCGCCGTGCGGGCAAGCCGACTCCGCATTCCCCGACATGCCATCGTGACCCAAGATTCGAAGCGCCGGAGCCCCACCATGTCCAAATCAAAACTCAACCCCGCCGATCTGGCTACGCCGCTCTCCGAAGAAGAGTTCGACGAACTCGATGAGTTTCTGGTTTCCGACGTAACGTCGGAAGACACGCTGACGATCGAGGGGCTCGACGGGTATCTGACCGCGATGGCCATCGGACCGACTACCGTGCCGCCCAGTTACTGGCTGCCGGGCGTGTGGGGCCCGAGTGAGAATGACGCTCCCGCATTCGAAACAACGGATCAGGCGCAGCACATTCTCGGGCTGATCTTGCGGAACATGAACGGCATCGTCATCAGCCTGGAAGATGACCCCGATGAGTTCGAACCGGTGTTCGGCTTCAGCCGCGTTGACGACAGTGAACGCGAATACATCGACGGCGAAGCGTGGGCTTTCGGCTTTATGCAGGGTCTCTCAGTGGTTCGAGCGGACTGGCAGGCGCTGTTCGATAGCGAGAAGGGTCGGGAATGGTTGAGTCCGCTACATCTGATGGGCTCAGAGGAGCTTACGCCGGAAGAGCAGCAGTTGATCGACACGCCAGAACAGCGTGAAGCTCTCACCAAACAGATTCCCGCCAGCGTCGCCGCGATTTATCGTTTCTGGCTGCCGCACCGTCAGGCAGTCCATGAGCGAAAGCTCGCTGCCGCGAAGCTGCGCACCGAACCCAAGGTCGGCCGCAACGATCCCTGTCCGTGCGGCAGCGGCAAGAAATTCAAGAAATGCTGCGGCGCTGCGGATACGCTTCACTGAAAGCAATTTCCTTCAATACACCCCGCCCCATCGCCCGATACCGTTGAGCGTCGCAAATCCTGCGCACTCACGTATCGAGGCATCAGATGACTGTCCTACTCTCCATGGCCGCCTTCGCGTTGGCCTCGTCGATTTCTCCCGGGCCGGTCAATGTCGTCGCGCTGAGTGCCGGCGCACAGCATGGGTTCGCCGCAAGCATGCGGCATGTGACCGGCGCGACCGTCGGGTTCACGCTGTTGTTGTTGCTCATCGGTCTGGGGCTGCACGAGTTGCTCGCGCATTTCCCCAATCTGATCGACATCGTCAAATGGGCCGGCGTGGGGTTCCTGCTTTACATGGCCTACAAACTCGCCGTCGACGACGGCAAGCTCGGCGCGGACAAGCCCACTCGCGGACCATCCTTCGCCTACGGCGCAGCGATGCAATGGCTCAATCCGAAGGCGTGGCTCGCGTCGCTGGCCGGCATGGGCGCCTACGCGGCGGATGGCGATGGCCGGCTCGTCTGGCAATTCACCGTCGTGTACTTCGTGGTCTGCTATCTGTCGATTGCCAGTTGGGCGTATGCCGGCACGTTCCTGCGTCGGTACTTGCAGGAGCCGAAGCGCGTGAGGTTTTTCAATCGCGTGATGGCGGCTTTGCTCGCGGCTAGCGCGTTGTATTTACTGATCGCGTGACGCGAAACACGCGTCCGCAATTCAACTGCGGTACTGCCCCGGCGTTGCCGCGACCAGCCGCTTGAACGTCCGCTGTAAATGCGCCTGATCGGCGAAGCCCGCATCGAGCGCGACGTCCGCGATCGGATGGCCGCGCCGGAGTTGCGCGCGGCTGTACTGGATGCGTCGGTTGATCAGATACGCGTGCGGCGTCATGCCGTAACGCCGTTTGAACGCGCGGATCAAGTGCGAAGCAGATAGCTCAGCCGCCTCGCAGACATCCTCCAGCTTCAGCGGACGGGTGCAATTTTCGGCGATGAATTCCGCGGCTCGCGCGAGTTGGCCGCTCGCATCGTCGGACGGCAAGGGCGCCGGATTCAACTTTTGCTGCACTTCCGAGAAGAACGTGAGCGTAGCGCTTTCCTTGCGCATGGGCTCGCTGTCGCCGTCGACCAGGATCGCGTAGAGACGGTTCAAGCCGTCGAACAACGCCGGGTCCGTCGTCATGGTCTGCGAGAAAGCGCGAAACGCGTGGTTGTCGCTGAAACCCAGGTCGTGTTGCAGACCCGTGAACCAATCAACGTCCACATGCAGCATCCGATACGACCAGCGTTCGTCTGCAACCGGGTTGCATGCGTGCACGTCGTCCGGATTCATCATCACGACCGCACCGGCGCCGATCCATTCACTCGCGTGACGATTCACGTACACGCTACGGCCGCCGGTGACCGCGCCGATCGAGAACGTCTCGTGCGAGTGTTTGGCATAGCAGACCTCGCGGCCGTCTTCGATGGAACGCGCTTCGATAAACGGCAACGCGTCGTCGCGCCAGAATTTCGGCGACGCAGCCGTCACCGCTGAATTACTCCAGTCATTCGTCCCGCTCATCTCGCGCTCCTCGGTCAGGCGCTTTATTCCGTCGCAACTTTGTCGCCGCAGCACAGCCGGCGCGAACCACATCGTAACGGTCCAAACCGCCACGGACTAGCGTCGAACGCATCGCGCCCACAGGAAATCCCGAAAGTCCACGCTTGCTAATCTCAAAACACATAGTTATATTATGACTAGATCAACAAAGACTAGCCTGCAACCCCTTTAACTATGGTCCGCCACTCTCCGCTCGCCCTCGCCGTTCTCGCCATGCTGACTGAAGCGCCGATGCATCCGTACCGGATGCAGCAGCTCATCAAGGCACGCGGCAAGGACGAGGTCATCAACGTCGGCCAGCGCAACAGCCTGTACCAAACCATCGATCGCCTGGTGCGCGGCGACCTGATCGCCATCCGCGAGACTGAGCGCGACGGCGCGTTCCCCGAACGCACGGTCTACGAAATCACCGAAGCCGGCCGCGACACCGGCCGTCTGTGGCTACGCGAGCAGCTTGCGCAACCCGCGCGCGATTTTCCGGCCTTTCCGGCCGCGCTCTCGTTCCTGCCGTTGCTCTCGCCTGACGACGTGTGCCGTCAGCTCGATACCCGCGTCGGCGCACTCGAACGGGAATTGGCCCGGCTCGATGAAACCACCGCACAAGCCACCGAGGTGCAGGTGCCGCGGTTGTTCCTGCTGGAAGGTGAACTGGTGCGCGCGCAACTGGTTGTCGAACTGGAGTGGGTCCGCAGCGTGGTGGCCGATCTGAAGGCCGGCACGCTGACCTGGAGCCAGGAATGGCTCGACGAAATTGCTCAACGTTTCATACTGCCGGCCGGTGAATACAAGTACCGGCTTGCCCAACCTGCCGCAAAGAAGGAGCCGAAGTCATGAGTCGTGAACCCATGGAGGTGATCGTGATCGGGGCCGGCACGGGCGGCCTCTGTCTGGCGCACGGCTTGAAGCGCGCCGGCATCACCGTGAAAGTCTATGAACGCGACCGCACGCGCGCGGACGGTTTGCAGGGCTATCGCGTCGGGATCAATCCGCACGGACTCGCGTCGCTGGAAGCATGTCTTCCGCCCGAACTCTATGCGACCTTTCTCGCGACCTGTGCGCGTACACCCGGCCACTTCAACATCCTGACCGAGCGCATGGCCGAATTGCTCACGGTACCGCTTGAAGACGAATCGATGAGCGGCGGTAAATCGGTCAGTCGGATGACGCTCAGGCAAGTCCTGCTGACAGGTCTCGAAGCGCAAGTGCACTTCGACAAGACCTTCACGTCGTACGAGCAGAACGACGACGGCAGCGTCACCGCGCATTTCGCGGATGGCACGCACGTGAGCGCCGATCTGCTGGTCGGTGCGGACGGCGCGCGTTCGAAAGTGCGCCGCCAACTTCTGCCGCATGCAAAGCTTGAAAACACCGGCATCGTCAGCATCGGCGCGAAGGTGCCGATGGACGAAACATCGCGCGCGCTGCTGCCGCCCAAAGTGCTTGACGGCATTACGCTAATCAACGCGCCGAAAGGCTACGGCGGCATCATCCATGTGATGGAATTTCCGTGGCGCGCGGACGGCGGCGGAATGAAGGAAGGCATCGGCAGCAACGACGCCGAGTTGCTCTCGGGCTGGCCCGGATTGCTCTACGACAACACGCGCGACTATCTGATGTGGGGTGTCTGGGGCGCACTGCACAACCTGCCGGCCGATCCCAAATCGCTCGGACCAGCGGCGTTACTCGCGCTCGCAACGCAGATCACCGATGGCTGGCATCCCAATCTGCGCGCCCTGATTCGCGCATCGGATCCTTCCACCACTTTCAGCGTCGACGTGCGCACGTCGGTGCCTGTCGACGCATGGCCGACTACCAACGTCACGGTCCTGGGTGACGCAGTGCATCTGATGACGCCGGGCCGCGGCGTCGGTGCGAACACCGCGCTGCGCGATGCAGCGCTACTCACCGCGCGTCTCGCCGACGCGCAGCAGGGCAAGCTGTCGGGTCATGACGCCGTAGCAGGTTACGAAGAGGAGATGCGCCGCTACGGTTTTCACGCGGTCGCGGAATCGCGCAAGCAGTTCGATGCGCGCGGCGCGCTGCATCGGCCGGTAGTTGGAAGAATGGCGTTGAGCGCCATGCGCACCAGCTTGCGCGTAGTGAACAACGTGCCGATGCTCAAGCGTCGCATGATCGACGCCGAAAACGAATTTCGCGGCGTCGATCACAATGCGGCACCCGCCGCGCACGGTCAGCAATACGGCCAATAAGTTACTTCGGCGTGATGTCGATATTGCCGAGATACTTCGCCGCCAGTGTCTTCACCGTGCCGTCGGCCTGAACCTTCGCGATCGCCGCGTTCAGCTGGTCACGCAACGCGGTGTCGCCCTTGCGAATCCCGTAGGCGATGCCGCTGCCGAGAATCTTGTCATCGCGCACCGGCTGCCCGACGAACGCGTAGTCCTTGCCGGTAGGCTTCGACAGAAATCCCGTCTGGCCAGCCGGCGCTAGAACGAGCGTCGCATCGAGTCGGCCCGCCAGAAGATCCGTATAGACCTGGTTCTGATCCTGATACGGCACGACGGTGACACCCTGCGGTTCCCAATGCGCCTTCGCGAAGGTTTCCTGAATCGACGCCTGCAACACGCCGACGCGTTTGCCCTTCAACGATTCCGGCGTCGGCAGTAAACCGCTGTCACGCTTTGCGATCAGTTGCGTCGGCACGCGATACACGACCGTCGTGAAATCGATCGCCTGACGGCGCTGTTCGGTGGCGTTCATCGCTGAATTGATCGCGTCGAACTTGCGCCCTTGCAGCGCGGGAATCAAGCCGTCGAACGAGGTTTCGACCCATTTGCATGTCATATGCGCCGCGACGCACACGGCATTGCCGACGTCGATATCGAGACCTTGCAAGTCACCGTTCGGCCCTTTCGATTCGAACGGCGGATACTGCGCCTCGAGTCCGAAACGCAGCGTCGAGGTGTCAGCGGCGATCGCGGCGGACGATGCAGCAATCGACGCGAATGCGCAGGCCAGCGCCAATAGAGGCTTGAGCAATTTCATAACGGGTCCCTTTTCCTCCGATATTGTTGTAACGCAGCATGCTGCGCGCTGATGCGTAACGACGTGATCGCGCGACGATCATACTGTGGTCAAAAATGCTGCCGGTTCATGCGCCCGCTTCGACAACCTCACACAAGCGGTAAATCAGATCAGATTTCGCACAAACGTCGCGCGCCTTCGATCAAGGTCGCGTCGTCCTTCGAGAAGCTCAGGCGGATCAAGCCGGAATCCGTGCCGTCGGTATAAAACGCCGACAGCGGAATCGTCGCGACACGCGCATCGCGAATCAGGCGCAGCACGAAGTCACTATCGCTTTCCTCGGAAAAACCACGGAAACGCGCGAGCATAAAGAAGCTGCCTTCGCTCGGCAACAACTCGAAGCGCGACTCGCGCAGCGCATGGGCGAGCAGATCGCGCTTCTTCTGATAGAACGCGGACAGACCGAGATAGCTCTCGCGATTGGCCAGCGCATCGACAAACGCGTACTGCATCGGTGTATCCGCGGAAAACACCATGAACTGATGGACTTTGCGAATCTCGTCCATCAGCGCGGCGGGCGCGAGGCAGTAGCCGACGCGCCAACCGGTCACGTGATACGACTTGCCGAACGACGACACGATCACGCTGCGTTCAGCGAGTTCAGAATCGCAGGCCATGCTTTGATGTTTGGCGCCGTCGAACACCACGTGTTCGTAGACTTCGTCGGCAAGAATCACGATGTCGGTGTTGCGCGTCACGGCCTTCAGACGCGCAATGTCGGCCTCGCTGAACACGGTCGCGGTCGGGTTGTGCGGCGTGTTGATGATGATCATGCGCGTCTTCGGCGTGATCGCGGCGGCGACCTCGTCCCAGTCCACACGGAAATCGGTCAGCGACAGTTTGATCGCGATCGGCGTTGCGCCTTGCAGGCGAACGATCGGGCCGTAGCTATCGAATGACGGCTCGAAGTAAATCACTTCATCGCCCGGATGCACCAACGCGCTGATCGTCGAATACAGCCCTTCGCTGGCGCTGGCGATCACGGTGACTTCGCTCGACGGGTCGTAGCGCACGCCGTACAGCGTCTCGACCTTGTCGGCGAGCGCTTCGCGCAGGGCGGCGATGCCGGCCATCGGCGCGTACTGGTTATGACCGGCGCGCATGGCTTGCGCGACACCGTCGATCAGTTTCGCGTCGGGCGCAAAATTCGGCGCACCTTGCGACAGGTTCAGCGCGTCGTGTTGCGCGGCCAGTTGACCGATCACGGTAAAAATCGTCGTGCCTACATCAGGCAATTTCGAGCGGGCTTGCATGGCGCTCTGCATAAGGCTTTCTCCCTTTCTCCATCCGGCAGCGGATTCGCGGACTGCCCACTGCGCGGCGGTCCCATCCGGTTCGATGATTAGGCATCAGCCAAAGAACCGTCACAATCGAAACTTTGTCATGCGCGGCATGCGTTTACGTCATGGCTTGCGCAATGCCGCGCTGGAGCAGGCTAAGGCAATGAAATCGGGGGTTTAGCGGGAGAAAAGCAGTCGCGCGGGGCGCACGGAAAACAGCAGAGGTATGACGTAATGTGATGCGGGGCGGTGTTGCAGACCAATCCGGCTGCGACCAGGCGGTCGCAGCCGTCAAAAGCAAACTAATCGACGATCAGGCGTCGTCCATCATGCGGACTTTGACCTTCTTGCCCTTCACCTTGCCCCCGCTGAGCTTGCGCAATGCCTCACGGGCGACGCTGCGCTCCACGGCCACGTAGGTGGACATTTCGGTCACGTTGATCTTGCCGATCTGCGAACCGGCGAAACCTGCTTCGCCAGTGAGCGCGCCGAGCACGTCGCCCGGACGGATCTTTTCCTTGCGGCCGCCGAGAATCTGCAGCGTTTCCATCGGCGGCAGCAGACGCTCGTTGCTCGCCGGCTTGAGATCGGCCAGCTTGTGCCACTCAACCTCACGCTTTTGCGCCTGTTCGAGACTGCCCACGCGACCCATCTCGTTCATGCTGGCGAGACTGAGCGCCCAGCCTTCCTGATCCGCGCGACCCGTGCGGCCGATGCGGTGCACATGCACTTCCGGGTCCGGTGTCACGTCGACGTTGATCACCGCTTCCAACTCTGCGATGTCGAGACCGCGGGAGGCAACGTCCGTCGCAACCAGCACCGAGCAACTGCGGTTTGCGAACTGGATCAGCACCTGATCGCGCTCACGCTGATCGAGTTCGCCGTGCAACGCGAGCGCATGAAAACCCTGCGCGCGCAGCACGTCGAGCAGATCGCGGCACTGCTGCTTGGTGTTGCAGAACGCCAGCGTGCTCACCGGACGATAGTGGTTCAGCAGCAGACCGACGGCATGCAGACGCTGATCTTCGGTCACTTCATAGAAGCGCTGACGAATCTTGGTGTTGTCGTGGCGCTCGGCGAGCTTCACTTCCTTCGGATTACGCAGGAATTGCTGGCTGAGTTTGACGATACCTTCGGGGTACGTCGCGGAGAACAGCAGCGTTTGCCGCTCTTTCGGACATTGCTTCACAACGGTCGCGATATCGTCGAAGAAACCCATGTCGAGCATGCGGTCCGCTTCGTCGAGCACCAGCGTGTTGAGCGACTGCAACGGCAGGCTGCCACGCTCGAGGTGATCCATGATCCGGCCGGGCGTGCCGACCACGATATGCGCACCGTGTTCGAGGCTGGCCGTTTGCGGACGCATCGGCGTGCCGCCGCACAGCGTCAGCACCTTGATGTTTTCTTCGGCGCGCGCGAGACGGCGAAT
Organism: Paraburkholderia sediminicola; assembly: GCF_902859805.1. Lineage (GTDB taxonomy): Bacteria > Pseudomonadota > Gammaproteobacteria > Burkholderiales > Burkholderiaceae > Paraburkholderia > Paraburkholderia sediminicola. The sequence continues at coordinate 83,630 of NZ_CADIKC010000011.1, forward strand.
TTCCTGCGTGACCTGGTCAGCGAGTTCGCGCGTCGGGCACAGTACCATCGCCTGCACGGCGAAGTTGCGCACGTCGAGGCGATTGAGCAGCGCCAGCGAAAACGCCGCGGTCTTGCCGCTGCCGGTTTTCGCCTGGGCGATCAGATCGTTACCCGCCAACGCGATCGGCAGGCTCGCAGCCTGAATCGGCGTCATCTCGACATAGCCGAGTTGCGTCAGATTGGCGAGTGTGGCGGGCGGTAGCGGTAGCTGGCTAAACGGCGCGCCGGCTTGAGTGGGAGTGTTCATAGGGTGAGGGCTCGCTATCGACTGAAGAGGCGGATGAGACTGAAGGCTCAGGACTACTCGGCCATGGGGCCGGTGGCGGGACGGCCTTCGATCTGCTCGTACAGCACCGAGCCATCTTCCCCGTCGAAACGCTCGACGTAATTGCGCGCGCCGCACATCGGGCAACGGAACAGGAGCCCCTGCCCTTCATTTTTGATGACGACGTCCGACATTTCCCACTGCTCGCCGCAGGGCTGGTTTCTACAGGTAAACACGTTGATTCTCCAACTGGATTCGATTGTTTATTGGGTGGACCGGATAAGTGGCCCAGCCGGGAATGCGGTCACTGCCGTGGTCGGTGGCGCAGGCCGCATGGGCAGAGCGCTTCAACCCAGATGCGTATGCCGCGCGCGCGTGGCGCTCACGTCCATTTCGGTGAGACCCTGGACGATGCCGCAGTCTTCAACGGCCTGCTCGCCGTGGCATTGCTCGCGCAGCGTGGTCAGTTGCGCTTTCAGTTGCTTCAGTTCGTCGATACGCGTGTCGACGTGTGCAATGTGCTCGTCGATCAGCGTATTGATGCCGCCGCAGCCATCCGCCGGTGCGTCTGTCAGGCGCAGCAACGCACGGATTTCGTCGTGGGTCATGTCGAGCGCGCGGCAGTTGCGGATGAAGCGCAGTCGTTCGACGTGTCGGGCCGAATAGCTGCGGTAATTGGCCTCGGTACGCTCCGCTTCGGGCAACAGGCCCTCTTTTTCGTAGAAACGGATGGTTTCGGTCGTGCAGTGGGCGATTTTCGCCAGTTCGCCAATTTTCATGGTCCCTCCGGAATGCGGCCTTGACCTTGTAGTGGCTTCAAGGTGTTTACTAGACCACAAATCGAACCAGGAAGCCACCCATGCCTCACGCCAACCTCGCCGAAACGGACCGCCCAGAACGGGCCAAAGCCTGTGCCCACGGGCATGACGGGCATGTCCACGGGCATGCGGATGAAAATGTCGATGGGCATGGCCGTAGCGAATCATGTGGTCATAACCACGAAGCGCATGACCATGACCACGCAGCGCACCCTCACGTTCACGGTGAAAGCTGCAGCCACGGCGACGCAGCGAACGACCACGCTCACGACCACGACCACGATCACGCCCACAGCCATGCCGATGCAGCCTGCTGCGGAACGGCGCACGCCGCAGCCGCGCCGGTCAAGCTCCCGCAATCGGAAGCCGTCGGCAGCGATCTGCGCACCGCCATCCGCATCATGCAGATGGACTGCCCGACCGAAGAAGCGCTGATCCGCAAGAAATTCAGCCGCATGCCGTCCGTGCGCAGCATGGACTTCAACCTGATGCAGCGCGTATTGACCGTCGTGCACGCGCCGGACGCCCTCGAAACGATCCTCGCCGCGATCCGTTCGCTCGACTTCACGCCTGAACTGGCAGACGCGAACCCGGACACGGCAGCCGCCGCCCCTCACGCGCCGTCCAAGCCGTGGTGGCCGCTGGCGCTCGCAGGCATCGCTGCGGTGGGCTCAGAGGCCGCCAGCTGGCTTGGCGCTCCCGTCTGGCTGGCAGCGGGTCTGGCGCTCCTCGCCATCGCCTCCTGCGGCCTCACAACGTACAAGAAGGGCTGGGTCGCGATCCGCAACGGCAACCTCAACATCAACGCGCTGATGAGCATTGCCGTAACCGGCGCGCTGATCCTGCAGCAGTGGCCGGAAGCTGCGATGGTGATGGTGCTCTTCACGATCGCCGAACTGATCGAAGCGAAGTCGCTCGACCGCGCCCGCAATGCTATCCAGGGCCTGATGCAGCTCACGCCCGAACAGGCGAGCGTGCAGCAGGCGGACGGCAACTGGCGTCTGATGGACCTCAAGGCGATCGCGCTCGGCGCCGTGGTACGTGTGAAGCCAGGTGAGCGAATCGCGCTCGATGGCGAAATCGTCGCGGGCCGCTCGAGCGTCGATCAGGCGCCGATCACCGGTGAAAGTCTGCCGGTCGACAAAACCGTGGGCGACGCGGTGTTCGCCGGCACGATCAACCAGGCCGGCTCGTTCGACTATCGCGTCACGGCCGCGGCCAGCAATACGACGCTCGCGCGCATCATCCACGCAGTCGAAGAAGCACAAGGCACCAAAGCACCGACGCAGCGTTTCGTCGATCAGTTCGCGCGCGTCTACACGCCGATCGTGTTCGCCGCCGCACTCGCCGTGGCGGTGCTGCCACCGCTGCTGTTCGGCGGACAGTGGCACGAATGGGTCTACAAGGCGCTGGTGATGCTGGTGATCGCCTGTCCGTGCGCACTGGTGATCTCAACGCCCGTGACGATCGTCAGCGGCCTTGCTGCTGCCGCGCGCAAAGGCATCCTGATCAAAGGCGGCGCCTATCTCGAACAGGGCCGCAAGCTGAGCCGGCTCGCGCTCGACAAAACCGGCACGATCACGCACGGCAAGCCGGTCCAAACCGAGTTCGAAATGTTGGCCGACGTCGACGTCGTTCGTTGCAGGACGCTCGCGGCGAGCCTTGCCGGCCGATCGGATCATCCGGTGTCCATGGCGATCGCAACAGCGGCGAAAAACGACGGCATCGTTAGCGCCAGCGCCACGGTCGAGGCGTTCGAGGCATTGGCCGGACGCGGTGTACGCGGCGACATCGACGGCTTGCCGTATTGGCTCGGCAATCATAGGCTGGTCGAAGAGCTCGGCCGCTGCTCGGCGTCGCTCGAAGCGCGGCTGGATGCGCTCGAAGGACAAGGCAAAACCGTCGTGATGCTGGTGGATGCCGAACGCGTGCTCGCGCTGTTCGCGGTCGCCGATACGGTGAAGGACACGAGCCGCGCCGCCATTGCCGAGTTGCAGCGCCTCGGCGTGCGAGCCGCCATGCTCACCGGCGACAACCCGCACACGGCCGCTGCGATCGCACAGCAGGTCGGTATCGACGAAGCACGCGGCAATCAGTTGCCGGAAGACAAGCTGAACGCAGTGGCGCAGTGGTCGCAGGAAGGCGCGACGGTGGGCATGGTCGGCGACGGCATCAACGACGCCCCGGCACTAGCGCGCGCCGACATCGGCTTTGCGATGGGCGCGATGGGCACCGACACCGCGATCGAAACCGCCGACGTCGCCTTGATGGACGACGATCTGCGCAAGATTCCGCAATTCATCCGTTTGTCGAAGGCGACGCACGCGGTGCTGGTGCAGAACATCACGCTGGCGCTCGGCATCAAGAGCGTCTTCCTCGTGCTGACGATGATCGGCCTGGGCACAATGTGGATGGCCGTGTTCGCCGATGTGGGCGCGAGCCTGCTGGTCGTGGCGAATGGTTTGCGGCTGTTGCGCAAGTAACACACATTCAACACGCATTCGCAAACCAACGACGAGTGAAAAAAAGGGCGACCCGTGGGTCGCCCTTTTCTATCACCTCACGTCAGCGCATCAGAATGCCGCTGTATCCGTGCCATAGGCCTTGTCGTAGGGGCCCGCCGGCAAACCCGTGCCGTACACGCCCACCGCGCTGAAATTCGCCTGACGGGCGAGCGGAATGTAGTCCGGCTTCGCCTTTTCGATGGCCGCCGCAACCGCCGCCGAAATCAATACGCCGATCAAGCCGCCGTTCGAATTCACCTGCGGCGAATAGTTCAGCACCTCATGGTTCTTCCACAACTCTTCGCCCGTGGTGCCGCTCTTCAGCGAATAGTCGAGCTCGACTGTCGTGGTGGTTTTCAGCACCACGTATTTCGACTCCCAATGCTTGATGCGGATGTACATGATCGCATCGGCGCCGAACATCTTGCCGAGTACGGTCGGATCGTTCGAGTGAACCATGTTCGCGTCGGACAGACCGTCGTCAGCCATGACCTTCTTGGTCAGATTGACCGGGAACACGTAGTAGCCACGCTCGGCGATCGGACGCGAAATGGTCGACAGGAAGAAGTCCGGCGCGTTCACGTCGACGCTTTCGTTCACCACCGGCACCACCAGGATCGAATGCGGCGCCTGAGCGCGGAACGCGGTGTAGTCGGCGTGTCTTTGCGCGGTCTTGACCGGCGCGCAGGCGGCCAGTGCGGCCACAATCACGGCGGCAAAGGCCGTGCGAAACAAGGAATGAATGCGCATCATGGTTTTTTGGTCGGGTTAGTGGACGCGAGGCGGATCATGTTCGTCATCAACACCGACGACTCCGGCCAGGTCGCTTTTTCTTTTTCGAAGTACGTGGCTGCGTTGGCGTTGTCGCCGGCTTCGAACAGCAGTTCGCCATATTCGGCGTACATCCCCGGCGGCACTTTCTTGTTCGCCGATTCGGAAGCCTGAATTGCGGCCAGCAGCTTCTCCGCAAACGCGTGGCTGTCAGCCGGCGTCTGGTAGTAGCTGTACATCGCCGACTCGTAGTCACCCCAGTTGTACTTCGCCACCGGCTGTTGCACGCAGCCGCTCGCCAACGCCACCAATGCGGCCGCGCAGCCGCCCTTTACCCAAGCTTTCATCATGGTTGTTTTTCCCCGTTCATACCATTTGCCACATCGACCTTGATCGTCTCTCCGGACGACGCGAAGACCTTCTTGCTCAGCACAACACCTTCATTGCTTTTCACTTCGACCGTGTGGGCGCCTTCTTCGACGGTCAACACACGGTGCACGCCGTCGTACAGTGACGCCTGGCCGATCACCGTACCGTCGATCACGAGCGTTGCGTCAGCGGGCGCACCGATCAGCGCGAGCGTAGGCCGCGTGCCGCCGGTTTCCACTTTCGATGCCGGCATCGCGCAGCCGCCCAACAGCGTCGCGGCGAGCGCGCACGACATTCCCAGCGCGCCGAAACGGCGCTTCATTTGGCTTGTGAGCATGGCTTACTCCGCGACGTAGTAGGTGGCCGCGCTCTTCGCAGCGAGCGTGCCGCTCGTGACCTGCGCGACCGAGCCTTCATTGGTTTCGTTGTCGCCGAACGAGCTGAGCACGCGCAAGGTCGCCACCGGCGTGGCCGGCAACGCGATCTGGAAGCCGGTCTGTCCGCTTTGCACCGATTCGCCCGGCTTGTACACGCGCAACGTGGCGCCCGGCTGGATGCCCTGGCGCGGGCCGCCGGTAATGAACACCGTGCTGCCGTCGACCTTGAGAATGTCGGTGCGCCATTGGCGCTCGTTGAGTTTGGTCATCATCGCGCCGATCACATCGGAGATCGCAGCGGAGATGGCTTTGTCGTTGAGCGTGCCGTCGTAGTCGGCGCGGCTGCCGAAGCCGGCAATCTCACCCGACTCCGTGCTCGCGTCGCCGCTGCCCTGCGCGGAGAAGAACACGTAACCCGTCTTCACGTCGACGAGACGCAATTCGACTTTCGCGTGCGCCGTCTGCACCTTGGTCGAGCTGAGGAAACCCGCCTTGCCGGTCGTACCGCGGCCGAACTCGGTGATCGATCCGAGGATCAGCGTGTCGACGCCGATCATCTTGCCGTCCTTGTTCAAACCCTGCTCGGCGGCGATCTTGGTCAGGTCCGGACGCTCGAACACCATGAACTGCTTCGACTCGACCAGACGCGCCGCCAGGATATCGCTCGCCTGTTTGCCGAGCGGGTCGAGACTCGAATCGGTGACGAAGGTGCGGCCATAGCGCGTCTCGTTGGAGAAGCGGCCGATCGCGATCTTGCGCTTGAAGGTTTTCAGCGCGGGCGCGGCTTGCGCCTGTTGCGCGGCGGCCTGCTGGACACGCGGTTGCGGCGCTTCAACCTTGGCCGGTTGATCGGATACCGTCGCGCAACCGGTCATCGCCATGACGAGCGTCATGGCGCTTAAGGTACGTTTCTTCATGTTCCCCGATTTGCTTTGTTATGTTGGCCCCGGCGGACTTCGATGCGCGCGCTCCAGGCGGCCGCATTCGAGTCTGCTCGTCTTTATGCATGGCGGATTAATCGAATTTCATCAGAGGCGAATTGTCTTTATTAATCAAAGACTTTTCTTTTTTTATCTGATTCAGAACCCGCTCGATACCACTTCGCACACCGTTAATATCGGCATGTGAATGGGAAACTTAAGGTTTTGTTAATCGCGCGTACGGAAAGCGACTGGCTATTGCGTCAATGCCGTCGCGTACTTAATGCGCAAATGAATAGCCATTTGTGTGTGCGCTACTATTGATCCCGGCCTTCAACGTATCGGAAGGCCGCATGCCGAACAGCCTCCGGTAGTCGGTTGCAAACTGGCTCAAATGCCAGAAGCCCCATGCCGCGGCAACATCCTGGACTGAACGCGATGCGTGCGACGCTGTGCACAGATCGCGCCGCGCGCCATTCAGGCGGATCGTGCGCAGATACGTAGCGGGCGCCATACCCAGCACATCCTGAAAGCAGTATTGCAGCGTGCGTCGGCTCACATGCAGGCGCTCGCACAACTCCGGCACGTTGATCGCGCGCTCGCGATTGGCCAGAACATACTCGCGCGCTTCAGCCACGATCGACTGACGGCGCCCACGTGCGGGCATTGCAACCTGCTCCTCGGCAGGCAACGCACCCACATCGAATAGCGACGCCAGCACCGAGGCCTGCAAATTGTTGCGTGCGAACGAAGATAACGGTGCGCCGTTCGCCGCGCCGTCGTCGAGAAGCTGGCGCAGCGATGCGCACAAGCGCTCCTTGCGCGCCATGCCGATCGACACGACTTCCGTGTTCGGCAGATGATCGGCCAGACCGACGCGCTCCACTTCGGCCGCGTAGCGGCGCAGCACTTCACCCTTCACCACCACGCCGAAAATCTCGTAGCCCGCCGAGGTCAGCAATTCGAATTCGATGCCGCCCGGACGAAATGCGAGCGCATCGCCCGCGATCACCTGCGCGTCGATACGACCGGATCCCGCGGGGCAAGTCGGAATGCCGAACCAGTAGGCGTCCTCCTGCACCTCGCAGGTCTGCCGCAGCGTGTGGCTGGTGGTTTCGACGAACACCTGCATATGCTCGAGGCACAACTCCGTCAAACCGCCGACGAAGCGGCCCGCGGTCAGCTGGTCGTAGGTCTGGCTCCAGCCATGGAGGTTGCGCGCCTGCTCGTCGGCATCGTAGGCGACGCAGGTCTGCACGCAAAAATTTGGCTGCTGCCTCGGTGCTGTCAGGCTGTCGGTTCGGAGTTCAATCGTCATACCGGATCTACGGAATCGAAGTATTGAGGAAATCTGGAAGGCAATTCCCATGCCGAACGGATTCGCTCCTTACAGTGCTTTGACCGCGGCCGCACATGCTCACGGCCTGTTCAATTCATGAACAGGGCTGCGCACACTGATCAGAAACGAGACGCTCATCGTTTGACAAGATGAACACGTCTGCGCGCCATGCCTGCGGGCGTGCCTGCTGCGCGTGCACAGCTCACCAGCGCGGTGCATTGGCACAGTTCTGGCTCTAGTCTGTCGCGGCTAGCGAAATATCGCGCCGAATATAGCCCATTCAAACATGTGAGGAGCACACAGATGAATCACGCAGAGATGCAGTTTCTGACCACCGAATTCCCGTACAAAAAGCAGTATGGAAATTTTATCGGCGGCGAATGGGTGAAACCAGTGGGTGGCGAGTACTTCGACAACGTATCGCCGATCACCGGTGAGCCGTTCACGTCGATCCCGCGTTCACGCGAAGCCGATATCGAACTCGCGCTCGACGCCGCACATCGTGCGAAGGCAGCGTGGGGCAAGACGTCGACCACCGAACGCGCGAACATCCTGAACCGTATCGCCGATCGGATGGAAGCAAATCTGCAGCGCATCGCCGTGGCTGAAACGATCGACAACGGCAAGCCGCTACGCGAAACGATGGCCGCGGATATCCCGCTAGCCATCGATCATTTCCGCTATTTCGCCGGCGCTGTGCGTGCGCAGGAAGGCTCGCTCTCCCAGATCGACGACGACACTGTCGCGTATCACTTCCATGAACCGCTCGGCGTGGTCGGCCAGATCATTCCGTGGAATTTCCCGATCCTGATGGCGGTGTGGAAGCTCGCGCCTGCCTTGGCTGCCGGCAATTGCATCGTGCTGAAACCGGCCGAGCAAACGCCTGCGTCGATTCTCGTGCTGCTCGAACTGATCCACGATCTGTTGCCGCCGGGCGTGCTGAACGTGGTGAACGGGTTCGGCCTCGAAGCCGGCAAGCCGCTCGCATCGAGCAAGCGCATCGCGAAGATCGCATTCACGGGCGAGACGACGACCGGCCGCCTGATCATGCAGTACGCGAGCCAGAACATCATTCCGGTGACGCTCGAACTCGGCGGCAAGAGCCCGAACATTTTCTTCGCCGACGTGATGAACGCGGACGACAGCTATTTCGACAAGGCGCTCGAAGGCTTCACGATGTTCGCGTTGAATCAGGGCGAAGTGTGTACGTGTCCGTCGCGTGTGCTGATCGATGAAAAGATTTACGACCGCTTTATGGAGCGCGCGTTGAAGCGTGTGGCTGCGATCACGCAAGGCCATCCGCTCGACACGAAAACGATGATCGGCGCGCAAGCCTCGCAGGAACAGCTGGAAAAAATCCTTTCGTATGTCGATCTCGGCAAACAGGAAGGTGCGGAATGTCTCATCGGCGGTGAGCGCAATTCGCTCGACGGCGAACTGAGCAAGGGCTACTACGTGAAGCCGACGGTATTCCGCGGCCACAATAAGATGCGCATCTTCCAGGAAGAAATCTTCGGGCCGGTCGTTTCCGTGACGACGTTCAAGAACGAAGATGAAGCGCTCGAGATCGCCAATGATACGCTCTACGGTCTGGGCGCCGGTGTATGGACACGTGACGGTACGCGCGCCTATCGCTTCGGCCGGCAGATCCAGGCGGGCCGCGTGTGGACCAATTGCTATCACGCGTATCCGGCACATGCTGCGTTTGGTGGCTACAAGCAATCGGGCATCGGCCGCGAAAATCACAAGATGATGCTCGATCACTATCAGCAGACCAAGAACCTGCTCGTCAGTTATAGCGATAAGCCGCTCGGTTTCTTCTGAGCGTAACAACCCTGTACGAGCGGGCCGCATTGCGCGGCTCGCTCTTTTTCAACGAGGGCATGTGATGGCTGATGAGAAGGAAGTAGCCCGCGTGATCGCCACGCCTGCTGCGGTCGATCTGATCGATAAGCTATGCGCGGAACACGGGGCTGTGCTGTTTCACCAATCCGGTGGATGCTGCGACGGCAGCGCGCCGATGATGTTCCCTCAGAGCGAGTTCATGGTCGGTTCGTCCGACGTGAAACTCGGCACGATTGCCGGCGTGCCGTTCTATATGAGCGAATCGCAGTTCGAGTACTGGCAGCACACGCAGTTGATCATCGATGTGGTGCCGGGGAATGGCGGTATGTTTTCTTTAGAACGGCCGAGCGGATTGCGGTTCTTGACGCGCTCACGCCTCTTCGAAGATGAAGAGAACGCGTGGTTGGAAACGCATCCGGTGGAACGGGCGGATGCTTAGCGTTTCTGTGTCGTGTCTAGTTTGAGTCGTCGCCAACTGCCGGTGTTGTCGGCGTACTCGCTAGCAGCGCGTCGCTGTCGTCTTTCAAACCAACGCCCGTGAGACCCAGACGTCTTGCGTGCATCAGCAAGTAATGCAACTTGTGCGCCGCTGACTCGTAGGTCAGACCTTCGGGGCGCACGTTCGAAATGCAGTTGCGTTGCGCATCGCTGCAGCCCACTTTCGGCGCGTAAGTCAAATAGATGCCGAGACTATCGGGCGAACTCAAACCTGGCCGTTCGCCAATCAGCATCACAATCAGTTTGGCACCGAGCAGTTCGCCGATTTCGTCACCGAGCGCGACGCGGGCCTGACGTGCAACTACTACTGGACCGACTTTCCAGTCCGTGAGTTTTGCACAAACGGCTTGCAGCAGCGGAATCGATTGCTTCGATGCAGCGAATGCGGAGAGACCGTCGGCAATGACGAAGACTACTTCGGGTGATTCGACCTTGAGTTGTCCCAGCGCTGCGCGGCTCTCATCGCTCAGGCGCCTGCCAAGATCCGGACGCCGCAAATAATGCTCGCGATCGGGCGCGGCGCTGTGCACATCCAGTGTGCTGAAACTTTGTGCGCGCAGCTGTTCATGCAGCACGTCCGTATCGAGCGGATGATGCACCGCGTCGCGCGCCTGCGCATGCGACAGGTTGAACGCCAGCAACGGTGCAGTCGGCAAACTGTTGCCGGCGCGGCCCAACGCGATGCGCGCGTTGGTAAACTGCCGCAACGTATTCCACGGATTCTTTTCAAGAAAGTCGCTCATGCGATGCCCATCCAGTCATTCGCGCCTTCCAGCAGCGGTTGCTGCAGGGATGCGCTGAGCAGTGCACCGCGTGCATCAGTAATCTGCATCGATTCCAGCCACTCTTCGAATTCCGGTGCGCGGCGCAGGCCGAGCACATCGCGCACATAGAGGGCGTCGTGGAAGGACGTGCTTTGATAGTTGAGCATCACGTCGTCCGCGCCCGGAATGCCCATGATGAAATTGATGCCCGCCACGCCGAGTAGCGTGAGCAGATTATCCATGTCGTCCTGATCGGCTTCGGCGTGATTCGTATAGCAGATGTCGCAACCCATCGGCACGCCGAGCAGCTTGCCGCAGAAGTGATCTTCAAGCCCAGCGCGTGTGATCTGCTTACCGTCGTACAGATACTCCGGTCCGATGAAGCCGACCACCGTGTTGACCAGAAACGGATTGAATTTGCGAGCGACGGCATAAGCGCGCACTTCGCACGTCTGTTGATCGACGCCGAAATGCGCATCGGCCGACAACGCGCTGCCCTGCCCGGTTTCGAAATACATCAGGTTATTGCCGACGGTGCCGCGATTCAGCGACAGTCCCGCCTCATACGCCTCCTGCAACAACGCGAGCGAAATACCGAAGCCCGCGTTCGCTTTCTCAGTTCCAGCAATCGACTGGAACACCAGATCGACCGGCGCGCCTTTTTCGATCGCCGCAATCGTGTTCGTCACGTGAGTCAGCACGCACGATTGCGTGGGCACCTGATAGCGTTGACGGAAGTCGTCGATCATCAGCAATAGCTTGGTGATCGCGGCAAGATTGTCGCTGGCCGGATTGATGCCGATCATCGCGTCGCCGCACCCATACATCAGGCCGTCGAGCATTGACGCGGCGATACCTTTGACGTCGTCGGTCGGATGATTTGGTTGCAGACGCACCGACATGTGGCCGGGCAAGCCGATCGTATTGCGAAAGCGCGTAATCACGGGACGCTTGCGCGCCGCCGCGATCAGATCCTGATTGCGCATCAGCTTCGAGACAGCGGCAACCATCTCCGGCGTGAGACCGTTGGTGATACGCGTGAGCGCATCGGCATCGGTCGTATTGCTCAACAGCCAGTTGCGGAAATCGCCGACCGTCAGATGCGAGATCTCGGCGAACGCTTGCGGCGAGTGATCGTCGATCACCAGACGCGTGACCTCATCGCTTTCGTATGGGATCAACGCTTCGTTGAGAAACGTGCGCAACGGCACCTGCGCGAGCGCCATCTTGGCCGCGACGCGCTCTTCTTCGCTCGCCGCCGCAACGCCCGCGAGTTGGTCGCCGGAACGCTGCGGACTGGCCTTCGCCATCAAGGTTTTCAGATCGGCAAAGCGATAAGTGCGACTGCCGATTGTCTCGGTGTAGCTCATCTTTACGACTCCATCGCCGCTGCTTGCGCAGCGGCTCGATCCGTCACTCTTCGAGCAAAGCGTCCGACGGCGCTGCTTCGCGTTGATGACGTGTCAACAGGAAGTAGACGTAGCCGAGCGCGAGAAAGATCGCGAACACGATGGCCACCAGGAAATTGAAGTAGACCATCGTAGCCAGACAAATCACCGCGGCCACCAGCGCGAACGCCGGGAAGAACGGAAACAGCGGCGCGCGGAACGGGCGTTCCATGTTCGGCTCCGAGCGGCGCAGCTTGAACAGCGACAACATGCTGATGATATACATCACGATAGCGCCAAATACTGACATCGTCACGATGTTCGCCGTTAGCGTCTGGCCGCCGAACTGGATCAGCTCGTCGCTATAGATCGCGGCGATGCCGACCACGCCACCCGCGATGATCGCGCGATGCGGCGTCTTGAAGCGCGGATGCACCTTGGAAAGCCACTCCGGCAGATAACCGGCGCGAGCCAGCGCGAAGATCTGCCGTGAGTATCCGAGGATGATGCCGTGAAACGACGCGACAAGCCCGAAGAGGCCAAGCCACACCAGCATATGCATCCAGCCGCTATGTTCACCGACGATGAACTTCATGGCTTGCGGCAGCGGATCGTTAATATTCGACAGCTTGGTCCAATCGCCGGCGGCGCCTGCGAACACCATCACGCCGATGGCGAGCACCACCAAGGTCAGAATACCGGCAACGTAGGCGATCGGAATCGAACGCTTCGGATTCTTGGCTTCTTCAGCAGCCATCGCGACGCCTTCGATCGCGAGGAAAAACCAGATCGCGAAGGGAATCGCAGCGAACATGCCGTGGAACGAGCCCATGCTGAAGGTGTCCGCGCCAGACCAGCCGCCCTTCGTGAAATTCGACCACTGGAATCCGGGCGACACGACGCCCATGAACACCAGCAATTCGAAGATCGCGAGTAGCGTCACACACAACTCGAAGGCTGCTGCGATCTGCACACCGACGATATTCAGCGCCATGAAGACGAGATATGCGCCCATTGCCGCATGTTTCGGTTCGAGACCCGGAAACTGCACATGCAGATAGGCGCCGATCGCGAGCGCAATCGCCGGTGGTGCGAACACGAATTCGACGAGCGTTGCCGCGCCCGCCAGATAACCGCCGGTCGGGCCGAAAGCGTGGCGCGCGTAGGCAAACGGGCCGCCCGCATGCGGAATCGACGTGGTGAGCTCGGTGAAACTGAAAATGAAGGTGGTGTACATCGCGGCAATGAAAACCGCCGTGATGACAAAGCCGAGCGTGCCGGCGCTTGCCCAGCCGTAGCTCCAGCCGAAATACTCGCCGGAAATGACCAGACCGACCGCGATCCCCCACAGTTGCCACGTGCCGAGCGTCTGCTTCAACTCGTGATGCGTGACTTTACCGACGTGCTGACTTTTGGATTCTGATTTCATCGGGCGCTCCTGATGTTGCCGCTTGCTCGACGCCGCAAGGCTTTGCGGTGTATGGGCGGACAGGCTTCAGCCGATGGTAGTGAGCCATTATTCGAGGTGTTATCGAAATTCGGCAAAGTTCGCGGGCGATTGTGTCAGTGGACACTTAATTCCGTTCACGGACGCTTTGGCGAAGTTCGCAGGATTTGGTAAATGGGGACGTGGTACTTTGATTCGCATCCATTCGGCAATCTTCTCTTTGTTGGCCACTTAGTTATGAACCAATCGGACAATCGGGCGCGTTACGAAACGCGGCTGGGCCGCGTCCTGGACCATATTTACGATCATCTCGACGAACCGCTGGATATCGATCGTCTCGCCCAAATCGCGTGCATGTCGCCGTATCACTGGCATCGCATCTTCCAGGCGATGTATGGCGAGACGGTGGCGACGACCGTGCGGCGTTTGCGCTTGCATCGCGCGGCGGGATATCTGGCGAATGGTTCGATGCCCATCGCTGAAATTGCCGAGCGCTCGGGCTATAGCAGTTTGCAGTCTTTCTCTCGCACCTTCCGCGCGGTTTTTGGCATGCCGAAGATGAATTCCTTGAATTCGCTGGCGTCCATCTTGCCGCGCAGAATGTCGGCGGCTTTGAAGAGGAAGCTTTCGAGTTGGGACAGAGTGATTTTTTCCTGCTGCATTTTGCTCTTTACGTTTGTGTCTTATAGACGGCGATTTTATAGGATAACGCGGCAGCGTCCATCCAAGATCCGGTACGTTTCCGTCAACGGATTTTTTGACCACCGAATGGATGCAAAAAAACCCCGCGAGCCTTTCTGGCTGCGGGGTTTCGGGAATACTGCGGAACTGCCTAGAACATCTGATGATGGAGCTGAGGAGGATCGAACTGTCGCCCCCCTCCGTTCCTACTGCTCTAAGATTCCGTCTTGAATCAAGTTAATTATTTGTGAATCTTCTCAATAGACCCTACAAGAATGTAGCGACACTCAAAACGTGAGATTTTTGGGCCCGTCAGACAAGGCTCTGCGGACTGTGCGACGCATCGGATGAGATTTGGGGAAGCATCGTGTGAGATTTTTTTGCACGCAGTTGAACCGGCATTCAACGGGGTACCTTCCTGGCGAAGCTCTCCCATCGCCATCGCCCATAGGGCCGTCTTGAGCGACCCATCTCGATGCACGCCGGCGGTCAAGAAATGTCCAGGTTTTTGAGACTGGCCTACTCACGCGCCAAAGTAGTAGCGTTTAGGTGCGACCCTAATTAATGGCGGCTTCATCACCGGCCCCGGCCGGTCGGAATGCGCCTCGGGCCACGAAAACAAAAACTAGCGGCCGTAGAAAGCGGGAAGATCTTCTCGGGTGGGTCGCCGCCGCCCGGAGGCTCCGAACCTGATTCGCCCCGGGCATGACGGACCCGCCTGTGATATCAGCGTGGAGCGCCATCATGAAATCGGCCCGACTTTGCCTTGCCTGCGGCAATCCATTTCATCCCCTTTTGCGGGTCCCTGATCAACGGTACTGCTCGGCGGCGGCGTGTCAGCGGGAACGCCGCCGCCGTTGGCAACGGCGGCGACTTCGCGTCGACGCCGACTACCGCGATAACCAGGCGCGGGCGCAATCGAACTGGCGTGCTCGTCACCCGGACTACTGGCGTCAATACCGCGCGACGCACCCGGCCTATCGGGAGCGCAATTGCGCGATGCAACGAGACCGGAATGCGCGACGAAGTTCCAGTCCAGTTGCAAACATGGACGCGTCACCGCCTTTACACCCGCTCGCATCAGGCTTCTACATACTGCGTCGTGCCGTCGAAACGGGCATTGCAAAGATGAACGCGTGCACCGTTCATATCGCCGTGCTGTCGGCACCAAACGGGCCACCCATACGTGATTGCAAAGAGATGACGTGATCGACTTCCGCGCCAGGCCTGCTACCTTTGCCTTGTACCCGCTCTGAATCAGACACCACCGCAGTTGCGACGCGGTTGCGTTTCGAATGTGACGATCTGCGTGTCCGACGCGATGCCGGACACGCAAGCTCAGGGGAGCGAGGATTCGAAGCAGCGGGAGCAGGACCGTGTCACTCAATCACATAGGCGATACCGCCGTCGCGCAGGCCCCCTCGGTACGGGCGGCCGAATACGTTCGCATGTCAACTGAGCACCAGCAGTACTCGACCGAGAACCAGCGCGACAGAATCCGGGAGTACGCCGTGCGACGCGGTCTCGAGATCGTACGCACCTATGCTGACGAGGGTAAAAGCGGTCTGCGTATCGACGGGCGGCAGGCGCTGCAGCAGTTGATCAAGGACGTCGAAAGCGGTCGCGCGGATTTTCAGGTGATCCTCGTCTACGACGTGAGCCGCTGGGGGAGATTCCAGGACGCGGATGAAAGCGCGTATTACGAGTATGTCTGTAGGCGTGCCGGCATCCAGGTTGCCTACTGCGCCGAGCAGTTCGAGAACGACGGTTCACCGGTATCCACCATCGTGAAAGGAGTCAAGCGGGCAATGGCCGGTGAATACAGCCGGGAATTGTCGGCCAAGGTGTTTGCCGGTCAGTGCCGGCTGATCGAGCTCGGCTTCCGGCAAGGAGGACCGGCCGGTTATGGTCTGCGCCGCGTGCTCATCGATCAGCACGGGATCATGAAAGGCGAACTCCAGCGAGGCGAACACAAGAGCCTGCAGACCGATCGGGTGATCCTTATGCCAGGGCCCGAGAGCGAAATCCGGATTATCAATCTCATCTACAACTGGTTTATCGACGGGTCGTTAAATGAATACGAGATTGCGGCCCGGCTAAATGGTATGCGTGTTCGCACAAACCTCGACCGGGAATGGACACGAGCGACTGTACGGGAGGTATTGACCAACGAGAAATACATCGGCAACAACGTCTATAACCGAGTGTCGTTCAAACTTAAGAAAATGCGCGTCGTGAATACACCGGACATGTGGATCCGGAAGGAAGGTGCATTCCAGTCTATCGTACCGAGTGAGACGTTTTACACAGCACAGGGCATCATGCGGGCGCGTGCCCGGCGCTATTCGAATGAGGAACTCATCGAGCGTCTGCGTAACCTGTACCGCAACCGTGGTTTCCTGTCCGGCCTGGTTATCGACGAGACTGATGGCATGCCATCAAGCTCCGTTTACATGTACAGATTCGGCAGCCTGATCCGCGCCTACCAGACCGTGGGTTTCACGCCCGGTCGCGACTACCGCTATCTCGAAACGAATCGCTTCCTCCGGCAGCTTCACCCGGAAATCGTTGCGCAGACGGAGAAGAAGATCGCCGATCTCGGTGGCACGGTGCTGCGCGATCCAGCCACAGATATGCTCACCGTCAACCATGAGTTCACTACCTGCCTCGTTCTCGCGCGTTGCCAGACACACGAAAATGGGCGGCATCGCTGGAAGGTCCGGTTCGACACGAGCCTGTTGCCGGACATTACCGTAGCCGTTAGGCTCGACCACGCGAATTCCGCGGCGCTCGATTATTACCTCCTGCCGCGTCTGGATTTCGGCCAGCCGCGCATCAGCCTCGCCGACCAGAACAGGGTCGAATTCGAGAGCTACCGTTTTGATACGCTTGATTATCTCTATGGCATGGCTGAGCGGGCCCGCCTCCGGAGGGTGGCATGAACCAGCAGCAACAGGCGGGCGACGTGCGGATGATTCCGATCGACCAGATCGAGGTTATCAATCCTCGTGAGCGTAACAATCGCGTCTTCAACGAAATCGTCGGCAACATCAGCGCGATCGGCCTGAAAAAGCCGATCAAGGTCACGCCGCGTGCAACAGCAGATGGCGTCGAGAAGTATCTGCTTGTGTGCGGCGAAGGTCGCTTGAAGGCTTTCCGATCACTCGGCGAGACAACCATTCCGGCGATGGTTGTGAATGTCAGCGACGAAGACGCATTCATCATGAGTCTCGCGGAGAACATTGCGCGTCGTCAGTGCAGGCCGCTCGAACTCCTCGCCGGTATCCGGCAATTGCAGGAGCAAGGATATACGTCGAAGGTGATCGCGGAAAAAACGGGGCTCACGCAATCATATATCCAAGGTATCCTGATGCTACTGCATCGTGGCGAGGAACGACTGGTCATAGCAGTGGAAAAGGGACGAATTCCGCTTAACGCCGCACTGTCTATTGTCGGCGCCGGTGACGACGACACGGCAATACAGGCTGCTCTGCAGGAAGCTTACGAGTCAGGCAAGTTACGCGGCAAGCAATTGATAGACGCCCGACGGATTATCGAACGACGGAAAACGCTTGGGCGCTCCGCCGCACACAACATGTCGGGCAAGCTCACGGATGTAACGACATCGAGCCTGGTGCGGACCTACCAGCATGAAGTCGAACGCCAGAAGTCGATGGTGCGTAAGGCCGAATTTGCGCAGCAGCGGCTCATGTTCGTCGTGGGTGCACTCCGTCAAATGTTCGCCGATGAAAACTTCGTCAATCTGCTACGTGCAGAGGGACTGGCAACGTTGCCGAAATATCTTGCCGAGCGTGTCTGGTCGGGCGGGAGCGTCGCATGACAGGCGTGACGCTCGGTTTCATTCCTGAGCCGCTATCCGTTCCATTAGTGTGCATCCTGCCGTCGCGCAAAACGCCGGCGACAATCATCGATTCCCGCAAATTCAAGCAGATCAAGGCCTCGATCGAGGAGATCGGCCTGATCGAGCCGTTGTCCGTCACGGCAGCGCATCAGAGTACGGGTCAACATGTGCTGCTTGATGGTCACCTGCGCCTCATTGCGATGCAGAAGCTCGGATTTGTCGAGGTATCGTGCCTGGTTGCAACCGATGACGAAAGCTACACGTACAACAATCGCGTCAATCGGCTGTCCACAATCCAGGAGCATTATATGATCCGGCGCGTCGTCGAACGGGGTGTGTCGCCGGAGAGGCTGGCAAAGGCCCTCGCCATGGACGTATCCATGATCCTCAAGAAGCTTTCGCTGCTAGACGGCATATGTCCTGAAGCCGCCGAACTTCTGGGAGATCGCCAGTTCTCGGTAGACCTCGCTCGCGCAATTCGAAAAATGAAGCCGACGCGGCAGGTCGAATGCGTCGAGCTGATGATAGCGGCGAACAACGTGACCGTGCCTTATGCCGAAGCGCTGCTAGTCGCAACACCCGCAGCACGCCTGGTTGATGGAAAGAAGCCGCCAAAGCTGACCGGCGTCACCCCTGAACAGATGGCGAAGATGGAGCGGGAGATGAGCAATCTGCAGGGGCAATACAAGCTTGTCGAGCAGACCTACGGACAGGATGTGCTGAACCTGGTGCTCGCAAAAGGATATCTCGCCAGGCTCGTGGAGAATCAACTGGTAGCTCAATACCTGCGGCAACGTCAGCCAGACCTGCTGGCTGAGTTCGAAACGATCGTTGAGACGGTGTCGCTCGAACAGCAGCAATTCAGCGTTCTGACCTAGTCGGATGAGCGCGCGCGAGCGGGATCAAGGCAATCCATACTGCACAGCCTTCTTTCCATCCTTGAACGCACTAACCGCTTGAGCACCCAACCGGATTGGCGCAAAACACGCAGCCTCCACATAGGCCGTATCGAAGTAAAACTGCAAGCTCCCGTCTGTCCGTACGGCCAACGTAAACGCCTTCGACATCAGATACTCGTCATTAAATGTCGACGCATCGAGACAATCAGGTTTCCCAGCATTGATCCGCCTGAACTCAGCCATGACGGGGACAACCGATTCCTTAGTCAAAAACAGGCTACCGCTATCGCGATGTCCTACTGCATACACCTCGTTCAGATCGAATCGCTTGCCATCCTTGATGCGATATGAAATACCGTACTGGTACGCATTAGGATGCGCGTCGTCACACTGCGAACTTCCGGTCACTTCGAATCCAACGATGCTCTGCGTCTCAACCGTCTTCTTTATATCGGCATGATATTGCGCCGTTGCGCCCATGCCACTCGCGTTGTCTGCACACTCCTTCGCGTCCTTAAGAATGCCGGTGCGCAACGATCGTAACGAAGCGTCCAGCGGCGCAGTGTGCTGCTTCAGCGACGGTATCGCCGATACTGACGCATTCATACCGTCGGCGTGGGCGACAGGAGCAATCAAAGCGAGCACAACAGTCAGAGACGTGGCTGTAAGCTTTCGATAATTCATGAGATGTCCGGATTTCTGGCTGGGGATCAAGAACGAATGGGCATCTTCGTCGGGTGGCACCCTATGAATTGCTGAAAAGGTGCCTATGAACATCATTCAGTGCATATCGACCTTCGTCACAGGCGCCTCGTTGACTTCGTCGAAAATTTTGTTCGAAAAGTTCTTGTATCTTGAAACCTGGCATTCTTTATCGAAAATTATCTTCCCATTTTTCGATACATAGAGTTCACCCGGCGAGACCGAGGACACGACATACGTGTACTGCTCCTTCGAGAACTTCAAATGCAGGCCACGAATACTTCCTTCGGATACGTCGGTGATCTCGACCGTCTTGGCAGGCTGAACATTCTCGGGCGGAAATACGAAGACATCGTCCTTGCTACCGTATCGGTATTGCACGTAGCCCCGGTCAGGGTCGGTGTTGTTCTTTGCGCAGACGGAAACGGTCTTGCCGTTCTCCAGCGGACAACTGAAATAAATCTCCTCGCCTTCGTTGCAAAGCGTCTGTTCATCCTGCGACAACGGAGTTTGCGCATTCGCCAAGTCATATCTAACGAGGGACAACAAAACAACCGTGAACAATCCTGCCATACGTATCACTTCAATCCCTCCCAGTTATGAATCGAGGCGAAGTTATTTCGCCGGTCAACGATTTCGTTTATGTTCTCCCGGCTGATCGGGTGGTCAGGATGATGCGCGAAAAGCTCAGGATTGATCTCTCGGATGCCATCCGGTGCGGTCATCACTTGGCGGGGGCCGTCTCACTGGATTCTGCCTGCCGTATTGCAGGCTGGGCAAAACATGCTATCGCCTTCGTGTGCAACATCCCGCCCGCTCGGTTGAATCGTGGTCGCCGTGGCTTGGACCGTGCCGTTATTTGACAAGCATAATCCGGTCGGCATAGGTCAATACGCGTTGGGCCAAACCGACCACGATGTTCGTAGTTGCCTCGGCCCATTAGACCGTGGCATTCTTCGTCAATCGTACTTTTCCCCTGAGCGAATGGCGCACCGACTCAAATCACGAAGTCATCCTTCCTCAACCGGTACGCCGAACGATGTCGAAGAAAATCTCTCGAATGACGTTAAGGATCGGTTGCGGCACGCGCAGATCGTCCGGCTAGAAGGCGAAGTAGCCGAGTTAGAGTGCACGCAGTTTACGGTGACAACCGATTGGAACGGGAATAGTTTTAACCACGGAACAATGCGGTCGTTTCGATTTCAGGTGAATGGCGTCTTCGTCGTCCTGTATACGCCAAAAGATTGCATCCCCTACTACGGTAAGGTGGAGTTACCGCTTGCGGAGGGCGATAGCATATGCCTCGCGATTGCATCAGAGGCGTTGTCTGGTCGACATCTTGTTTATGGTTTTCGCAATCCTGCCGACCCGCGTGTCTTCGTAGCGTTCGCGGCCGGCTCTCTCGAGGGGAGCATGCCGGACAGTCAGATTTACTACCTACCGCGGCTCCCTCGGTTTTGGGGAAAAAGCAGATGGAAACAGGCCTCTGTGTTCGGCGCGTTCGCCGTATTGGCCTTCACTCTGTTCGCATATCTAGGACACGGTGAGCCGAGCGGAAACGGATTGTCAGCGACCGTGGTGTTCAATTCGATCTTCGGAATTGCGTGCGCGAGCTATTTACTGACTATCACGTACGGAGCAATGCGCTGGCGATTAAGTTTGCCGACACGTCGCCAGCGTAATCTTCTTGCAGTATTGAGTGCCCTTGAAGTGCCCGCTCAAGGTCCAAACAAGGGCACAATATGCGCGGTCTAGTCCGTTTCCGTCAGGTGATTGCTGACGAGCTATGAGGCTGCACCGAACAGCCGCTCCTGCCCGTTGCGTGCCGCACGCGGTCTCATGGCGTTGTTCGGGACATGCTATGGCGAGCGGCGAATCGCTGCCACCAGTAGGTCAATTTTTCGCACCCTTCCATTAATGGAACGGCTTCAGGTGCCTGCATGAAGCATGCGAACATTGGAGCGGCGTAAAGATCGGCAATTGTCACGTCGCCGCCAATCAGAAACTCTCGGTCGTCGGACAGCCGGGTCAATTCAGACAGACATACAGCGGCACACGGTAGCGCGGCGGTAATTTTCCGCTCATCTGCCAACCGGCCTTCGCGAGCTGAAACCACGCGTTCAACGTATATGTCCCAAACGAGCGTTCGGTAAGCATAGGAGTCCAGTATCCCAACGATCTGGTTTGCCTTGGCGCGGGCTCTCGGATCTGTCGGTTGCAGTTTGCATCCGGGAAAAACGTCGTCGATATAGCGAACAATCGCGCCGGTCTCGTAAAGATGGAAATCGCCATGCTCGAAGGCTGGAATACGGCCGAACGGGTGACGCGCCAAATGCTCCCGCGGAACACCCGTCTCTGCGAATACATCCACTTCGATCAGGTCATATTTGACCTGTTTCTCTTCCAGTGCAAGCCGGACGATCCGCACATAGACACTCCATGCGGCTCCGTATAGTTTCACCATGTCAGTAGTCGGCACAGCCCCCCCAGTCGGCCCGCGAAAATGACGGCGGCGACAACCCGCACGACTATCAAGATCCCCATTCATGGAGCCGTCCCTTTTGGCGGCTTCGAACGGAACAATCGATCGTGGGCAAACGTGTACCATTCCCCGCTCGCACTCAAGAACACGTTGTCATTGGTCCAACGAACCTCGTCGAGATCAAGTGCGTTACCGATGGACAAAACTACCGGCTGCGGCTTCCGGAAGTCATACATGGATACTGATGGAGGTTCGGAGAAGCCGCCGACGAAGTCCTCGATGATGATGCGGTCGGCCGGTTTGTGCGCCGTATCGCCATCTGTGAAATAAGCGTAACGCGACCCGTAGAGCTGGTCGAAGTGTGTCCCCCTCAATGTCACATTAAAGGTCACGCCATCCGCCTGCGCTTTCCCAATCTTCGAAATCGACACTACGCCCGCCGTTGTCTGGATAGCATCGTGATCCGTTCCAGAAACCTGTGCGTAGCTATTCATACAGCACGCGACGAGAAGTGTTACGACGATTGGTGACTTCAACAAAATGCTCCATACGACTATCGACTCGTGGTCGGAGACCGGTTCATCAAAGCACTACGGGACGCCTATTCGGGTGCTATGTTCCGTTGCATCAGAAACTCCCAAGTGTCGTTCATGAGCAACGGAAAGCCGTACCACGGTGCTGACGGTACGCGGGCGTGCAATGGCGGATGGAGGGCTTCGCAGGACGCAGCACGGCCGTACCCGACGAGTTCAGTGACGAGCGAGCTAGCGTTGCTGAGGAGGTCGTCCGGAGATAGATTCCAGATGAAGTCGGAATCTCCGCTCTGCGAATACGCCCGCAGGACTGCGCGACCGACCGACGGCGCATACCAATACACTTCCTTGCTGTAGCCGGTGACGGTGCAGTCGGCATCGCCGCATTTCTGGGCTTGCAACAGCTTGCTTGAAGAGTGCGGATTGCTTTTCGTCCAGGCAGTATTGCGCTCGATCACAAACGTATCGAAGGTCCCAGCGCCAACATGTCGTTTCTCAGTGCCAATGACATGACTTTGTGAAATGGCGTGATAGGTGAA
The DNA here is from genome assembly GCF_902859805.1 of Paraburkholderia sediminicola. Taxonomy (GTDB): domain Bacteria; phylum Pseudomonadota; class Gammaproteobacteria; order Burkholderiales; family Burkholderiaceae; genus Paraburkholderia; species Paraburkholderia sediminicola. The sequence continues at coordinate 106,674 of NZ_CADIKC010000011.1, forward strand.
CTGCCACTCGGCATCGCCACCAAGATGCGAGGTGAGGTCTTCTGTGAACTCGTCGGACCACTTCCTGTCCTTCGCGAGCGGGAACACAAGCAGTTTTCGCTGCCCATGCCGGGTCGCGTTGACCGACGCATACGTGTCGGTCTGTTCTTCGATGTGTGTGATTGCACCGGGGCCGCCGATGGCATAGCTTGCAATACCTGCGGACACACCTTTAAGCGTCATGGAGGAAGACTGGGGTGATCCAATGCTGTAGCACCACGTCGTACCAGAGGCCGGTAGTGTTCTCGAAGGTGCTGTCAACACTTCGGCGGCGGTGGCGTTCAATTGCGAACTGCACAGGGCCAGGCATACCGCAGAGCAGCGCAGGAGCAGCTTGACGTGTTGCGATGGAATAGGAGACATACTCGGGCGCACGTATTAAGCAGGAGTGCATCATGCCAGCAAAACGTCAGAACCGAAAACGTCTGCAGCGGAATATGCGAAACGCATGAGTGAAACGACCGAATAAAGCCAGCGTCGTCTGTGCCGGCGCCCCCCTACAGCGAACAGCCCCGATGTTTATGCCTAGCTACAAGTCAGTGAACAATGGCAATAAGCCCCGATCAACCATGGATGTCTCTACTGCATTGGCGATTTTTACGTGCCCAGGATTGGTGGCCGAAAAAGGTTCGTCGACGACGCTCGCGATGATGGTGCCTCTCTGGTGTTCACCATCGATTACGGGAATCAGAGCGGGCGCTTCAGGGAGCTGAGGTGCCGTAAGAACGAGTGGCAAGTAAAGCATCCAGCCGACTCCAGGCCGCGTCTCGAACGCCTTGTGGTCGAAGAAGTATCCGGATGGTCCGACCTGGACGCTGGAAGCGGACCAGATACGGGCCGCCTCCGAAACAAGATCAACTACCGTGGCGAAGTGCCGGAAGGCAGCGATGTCGAAGACCTTGAGATCCAGACAACACAGTTGACGATTAATTACATGCGCATCGCAGAGAATCGCCCCGCCGTCTTCATAAACACCGTTCCAGACCGATAACGATCGTGCGATGTGACGGCCAGCTCGGCGAGAGCGATTCGCTACGGCGATCGCGGCACTTGTCGGTCCGTTTGCGTCGAACGCGATGTTGCGAAGGGTAGCTTTCTTATTGGATGCAACCGGATGCCACTTCTCGATTGGCAGCCCGGCTCGCGTAAGGACGCTCGCGAATCGCCAGAGGCGGCCATACGCGTCCTCGATTGCAGGCAGTTGCGGCTCAGCCAGGCGGTAGGTCAGTTCGATGTTGAGACTATGCTCTTCCGACACCTGAGTTTGCATCTACGCGGCCTCCTTTCACTGCCTGACTGGCTCGGCCTGGTTGAGCGCGCAGCGAAAGCCGAGACCGGCCTTCGCGGTGTCAGGTGCGAAGCCGATACGGTCGATGACGAGATGAATCCGGCTGTCAGTCCCATAGCGCACGCTTCGAAGCGTGCCCGCTGACGGTCCGCGCGGGTTGCGTTTCGGGCTGTGGCTATAGTAGTTCGGGTCGAACCAGTCGTAAGTCCACTCCCTGCCGTAACCGAACACGTCCGACATGCCCAGTCGGTTCTCGCCGTATGTGCCCACGGGTCGACTGATTATCGGCTCCGGACTGGTTCCCTCTCCCTTTGCCGTAATCAGATCGTCCATCTGTGTGAGGTTGTATTTGCCGTCTACGACAGGCACTTCTGTGCTTGGAATCACCCACATTTCGCCGCGCGAGCGCGCTGCGTATTCCCATTGTGCCTCGGTGGGCAGATCCAACGGCATCCCGGTGACCTCGCCAGCCCACTTGCAGAAGTCCCTTGACTGCTGCCAAGTCACGAACGAAGCAGGAAAGTCGGGAAATCGGAACTGCAGCTCGTAGGCGTTCGGGATACCGATCGGTGGCAAATGGCTCGCCCTCGTGTACAGGTCGAAATCCGCAAACGTGATGCGGTGTCTCAGCACCGAGTAGCTATCCAAATCCACGCTATGCGCCGGCGCCGCGCCGTTATTGGCGGAGTAAGGCAACTTCTCCCGCGAAAACTGCGGGCCAAAGTCACCCATCAGAAACTGGCCGCCCTTCACGGACACGAGTTCGCCGCGCACCTTATCCTTGAACTTTGCCAGTTCTTCATCCGATGGAGGCGGCAAGCCTTTCAGGTAATCCTCGAGAATGCGAACCGTATCGTCGTAGGGCTTGCCGTAGCCCCAGTTGAGCATCAGGCTCAGAGGTTCCCAAGTATCTCGCTTTGGCGACGGAGTGGTAATTGCACTGATCAGCCGGTCTTTGTCAGCTGGAGCTTTCCAGTCGATTTTCTGTGCAACAGCGTAGCCTGAGACCATCATAAATGCGCCCACGATGCATATCGCGCCCGTCATTTTTTGCGTGCGATGATAAGAATAACCCACGCATTACCCCTTTGTTCTTTGTTAAACCGCTGTTGTCGACCTAAGCGTTGCGCTTCGTGCTATAGGACCTTGTCGGCCTAGCCAGCTTTCTGACCATTATTTGGGCACGACTGCCTAATGCTCGGGCCGCTCGCCTGCTCAAGAATGTTTCGGTACCGTCGCATACCCCCAAATTTGCCTTGCAGAATATCACTGCACATCGTTATCACTGCTCGATCCACACTTTTAATGCGCTTGGCATATTCGCCTCGGGTGTCGCTCGCGAAGTCGTTCTGCCGAGCCATTTGCCGCTACTATTCGAGCGATACATTCAAGCAAACGATAATGGCAGAGACAATCCCACTTCAACGTGACGGCCGCGCATTGGCGATCAAAGTACTCGAAGGAACAATCGAATACTACCGGGTGGCCGTCACCATTCCGGCAAACCAGGGCCGTGTGCGTTTCCTTCTGGACGGAACGAGAATCGACGGCGAACTGCGGTGGCTCCAAGCTGACTCGCAAGCGCTGCGGACGATGGCCGACGAACGCCTGCGGGTGACGGCCGGTATCTATCAGAAGGCCGATGGCACGCACGAGCTAGACTGGTTGATCTGCAAAGGATTTCCGACCGTCGCGCGCGAATCGCGCGAGGCCCTTATACGGCAAACATGGCGAGAGATACCAACAACGTTGAAGTTTTTGGGCTTCGGCTCGGCCGTCGCAGGCCTTATGTTTCTTCTGATGCTCAAAGTCCCATCCGGTTGGGCGCCTCTCTTTGGAATCGCAGGAGTATTGGCCGTCTGCGTCGCCGCATTCGCGTTGGTGATGGGAATTGGCGAAATCGCAACGCTATGGAATTGCTTCCGGCGTCGCCGTGTACTCGAGCTCATGGAGTCGGTGAGGGGTAGGTATCTCACTCAATCGGCAGTGCCAGCGCACGAGCACTCAACTGGAGAGTTTCATGTCAGCTGAATTACCCGCAATCAGGCGGATTGAGGGTCGTCTGAAAGATGTCACGCTGGATACGTTTAACGCTTTTTCGAGCACGTCTTTCATGGAGTTCGCGACCTACAGGTTTGAGCTAGCAGGGGAAAAGCTGGCGTTTTTTACCGGCCACTGGCAATGGCAGCCGGAACCTTTTCTTGCAGAAGGCGACCGCGTAGTGGTTGCCGTGCTGGACGAGGTGCTAGGTGGCGAAAAACGCGTGTACGCGCTGCAGAATGTCGAAGACGAATGCAATTACGTGGCTCACTATCGGTGGCAAGGCATGGACGCGCGCACTGCCGCAACACGCATTCCACCGAAGAGCGAGCATCGCTACATGTTCGCCGTCACTGCGTTGCTACTGACGATGTTCCTGCTTTTTGCCGTGGCGCAGCGGAAGGACCCATCGATGGTCGCCGTCTTCTCATTTGGCTTACTCGCTGTCTGGTTCGCCGTCGGTATCCCCTTCTTTACGTTGCGCTGGCGCTGGCATGCCGGCTTTCCGACGCGGCGGCAACGGATCGTCGCCGCCGTCTACACGCTCCTTAATCTCGGCTCGCCGCTCTCGCCCAGCCGGGACATTCAGTCAGTGTAGTCACGAGGTGCGCCAAACGATCGCTGGCTGGAGCGTGCTATCGATACAGTCAAGACCGCTATCCGCAGCGATGGATCGCTGCGACTGTCTGCGTCATGCGCTCGCGCTTCTTAGCCTCGCATGCTGCGATCGACATCGGGACGATGGATCCACCTGCGTATCGGGATTCGACGGACCGCCTGTAGCTGGCATCGCGGCGCGCTTCCCCAGCGGCAATCCTTTTCTTCGGACGTTCCCTGCAGTCCGGCAGTTGTGCAATCTTGCTGCTGACCTGGTCATCCAATTTCTGCTAGGCAATCACCCTGTCTCGCCAGACACAAAAATTCAGGCTCAGTTGGCCGCGTGCTGATAGCCGTGACCGTGCCAATCGGGCTCGTAGTTCTGCTGCTGGTGCTTGTAGGCGGTGGCTTCAGCACCCTGGCAAGCTGAAAGGCGCCACGATTTACTGTATCGCGCGATCGGCTCCGATGCGGCTGCATGCTATTCTGCCTCGGAGCAGACGCATGCCAATGCGGGGAAACCGGAGAACGAATGGAAGTTTTGTTTGCCGCAGACGTGGCTGTCAAAGAAGCAGTGCCTGCTGTGGTGTCACGCCATCGGTCGGCCGGAGTCCTGACCTGGGGGCTCTTACAACTGATTGAGGCCGAGGTGTTCGCAGAAATCGCTGCGACCGGCAAGCACAGCAGCGGGATCCTCGCGATGCTAAGCGCGCCGGTGACACTTGAGTATCTGAAAGTCGGCCGAGCGGTATCGTTCGACGGTCACGATTTTGTACCTCCTATGTTTGGCGCGATCGAGCAGGCGTGGCGCCACGTCAACTGAAGCACAATGATCACCAGCACGATACAGTTCACGGTTGGCGCACCCTGCCATTGGGCAGGTATGGGCGACTATGTCCTCTTATCACCCGACCAAAGCTACAAGGTGTCCCTGCGTTACGTAGGAGAGCCGCCGCAGGGCGACTCGTATCACCTCATCGATATCGCCGGCCGACGTTTTCCGGGGTACGCGTGGGGCTCCATGTTCACAATCTCTGCCTGCTCGCGTTTCGTAGCGTTCAGCTGGATGCCGGAGATGTTTGAGCGTCTGACGGTGGTTGCTGATGTCAGACGAAGGAGATACTGCGTGCTACCGCAATACATCTATGAGCCGCATTTCGTCGGCGAGACGGTTTTCGGCCGGACCACTCGCGACGGTGTCGGTGAAGGGTCCCGTCTCGACGATCTTCAGGCATGGCACAGCTTCTGATCGACACACCCGGTCTGTCACCTCATCCGGGATGTCTCTCTGCTACCAGTTGGCGGCCGTCAGCAGATCTTTGAGAAACCTGTTTTGAACTTTGCGGAGATCGAATACGCACTGCTCGTATAAGGCGGGATACATTGTGCCGTCCGGACTCTTCTCCCAGTTCGCACCGGCGTCGCGCTGCAATTCACAGAATCTCACCGCCGCGTCTTGGGCCGACATGTAGTCATCAAGCATTCTCGCGTGTGGGTTGCCGGGCGGAATTCTCATCCGTATTTTCTTGTATAGCGCCCTGTTTTGAGCGCCCATATCCGCTCGCAGTCCCCCAAAGCAAACGGCGTCGGAATAGCCACCGCCCAGATGTTTAAGGCATTCAGCGTCGGTCTTCGCTGACCCACTGTTGGCAAAGACCGCGATGGCAATGAAAAAAAATTTTGTGATGGGTTTCAACATGGACCCCACTGCATGTGTTTCGGCGAATCGGATAGACTGATTTGGGCGAGCATTTGAATATATATCCACAACGCATTATCCGGTTGCGCTAGAGGGATCATAGCGTCCGTGAGCCGTCGATAACTATTAACATCACGCACTGAGGAGCAACCGGAACTTTCCAATGGAGCAAAGGAGCACCTCGTCGCATATAAATACCTGTCATCCTGCAACCCATGACCCGCATAATCTCGCTGCTTCTCGCCGTCAGCCTACTCGCTGCGTGCTCACGATCACAAACCGCCCCTGCAGCCGATCACGCGCATTCGCCGTACACGTGCGTGCATGAAACTGATCACCTGCCTGCTATCGAGTCGCAAGCTGACCAGCTCTATCGCTATGGCAAGTATCTCGAGAATAAACTTTCTTCGCGCCCCGGCGACTTAACTCTCGATCGCTTCACGGAGATCGCCCGCTACTACCGGCTTGCCGCCGCCTATGGCGACTATCGCGCGAATCTGGCGCTCATAGATCTTCTGTATCAAGTAAAAGATGACGGATACGATAACGTCTCAACACCCTCGCGTAAGCAGCGCGAGGATGAGTCCGCACGGTTACTGCGCCAGCTCGTCGCGGAAAATATCCCGGCGGGATTTGATCGCCAAGGCGGCTTCGCCAGTCAAGAGTGGAACCTGCCGGCCGCGCTGTCCTACTACCGCAAGGCGGCCGACCTCGGCAACCCGCATGCTCAATTCGAGGCCGCAGAAATGCTGAACCCGTCCACGATCATCGGCACGACGGTCAAGGCGACCCGCGAAGACGCGGAGGTGGCGGATTCCCTATATCGCTGCGCCGCAGAACAAGGATATGGCGATGCGATCTCGACCATTGGGCGAGCGCTCCTGCAAGACGGCAAACGGAACGAAGCGATTCAGGTCTTCCACAGAGGCATTGCGAAGGGCGATGTGGGTTCCGCTTCCGCGCTCGAAGATCTATTCGCCGAACAGCAGAAGTCAAGCAAGGGTACGAGTGCGGACGCGGAACGCGTGAGCCGTTATGAAGCAATCCGCATATTTCTGATCGACCACCGGAACGCAGGCGCCACTCTTCCGGACGTCGAAAAGATCGTGCCGCTGCCGCCCGCACCATTACCTGCATGGAACGGGACGTTTCAGTGGGCCCTCGACAATGCGACGGCGAACGCAAACCCGCCGGACAAGCCGTCGGAGCAACTAGTGCAGCAATTAAGCCGGGACAAGCATCTCGATCCTCATACGGGCCTGCTACCGGTGTAATGACCTGCAACTTCCGCGGTTGGCCAACGCCCAAATCAACGGACGAAGCGTGCCAATGTTGATCATTGACATGCAATGGTGTCGGAGAGTGGCTTTGCGCTTGGGGTAAAGCAATTCACATGTCGCCAGAGATACGCTGCGCTCGGCCCCGTTGATGCTGGCATCTCAATGGTTTATACGGTGCTCGCCCGATCGCTCAATAGATCAATATTTCCAGTTACCGCGAGGTTATCAATAAAATAAGAAAAATTTTCCGAAATGCGAAAAGCATCAATTCTCATTGATTAAATGACTCGATTTAACGTTCTCAAGCTAATCTTCATTTGCTTCTCTCCTGAGATGTTTTGTAGAATCGCCGCGACAATGCGAAGCGTATTGAATAAAAACTTGGATCGGGGTTTTGGAGCGCGAAATCAACAAGTTGGCAAACTACGCTACTGATGCAAAGAACCCAGCCTGGATTAAGTAGGTAGACGCTAATTGCAAAAAAGGGCGCGTAACAGGCACTAGGAAGAGGAAAACGGTTGCGTTGCCAGATTGAATTTCTACAAAAACTGACAGGTACTCAGCCAGCCCCGTTCGAGCCTCGCCTCTATTGGCGATTTCGTCCGGTGGTTCCTAGTCTCCACACAGCTTTGAGCTCGACACACCAATGACTTCACAACCCTCGTCAGCCGATTCCGGACTGCTCGCGTGGCGCGCGGCTTCGAAACGTTCGTTGCTCCGCTGGCCGGCGATTCTCGGCTTCGCTGGATTGATCGTTGCGGCGATCAATCGCTCGATCGACCTCGCCTGTATATTCGGCTGCCTGTTCGTCGCCACTTTTCCCGTCTGGTACTTCGTCATAGGACGAATCGTCCGTGGCCAGCCGCGGCCGTCGGTCGCCAGACAGGCGCTCGCGTGCCTCTCACTACTGATCGTGGCGCTGGTCCTGAGCCCCACGTTCAGTGTCGATCATCGGGTATTGGACGCGAATGACGATACCACGATCACGTGGACCAAACGCTCGTTGCTGGACACGATCCGGCAACCGTCCTACAGCCAGGACGAACTGGTCTGGGGGCAGAGCAACTATGACGTGCGCTATGTGCCGTCAACGGTCTTCTGCCCGAAGTACAGCACAAGACTCTATCCACTTTTCGCTGTCGAGCGCGACAGCGACTTACTGAACGTGTTGGCGCACTCGGTCGACGACTGGAACGGTGCGAACGCCGCGCCGTCTCCGGACATTCTCCAGCGCTTTCTTTCCCGCTGCGCGACGGAAGGCAAGATCATGCTTGACGCGGGACTGACGAAGGAATCGGCGCTCGCGCAGGGAAACATCGATCTTTTCTTCGCGCGCGCCGAGAAGGAGCACACCGACGCGAGCGGCCAAGTGGTGCTGGAAGATGCGCATATTCCGCCGGACATCATGAAGAAGGTCGAGACGTTGTTTGCGAATGATCCAGACCATGGTTTCCATTACGTCGATTTCAACCTGCCTGGCGAAGAGGCCGTAGCACGCGGTGCGAAGCCGACGGTACCGGGTCAGCCAGATGCCGTGCGGCGATTGAGGACAAGCGCCATTGCGGCGGCGCTGGGGCGCAGCGAAGAACTGGCGCGACTGGAAGCAAAGCAATAATGCAACGACCATACAGGAACAATGCGGAGAATCACGTTGCTACACCGACCTCTGATCGCCATGCTGATGGCGAACCTGCTTTCCATTTCCACTGTCTACGCGAGCTCGGACATGTCCTGCGATGGGACGGCCACGCTCAGGCAGCCCAGTTATTCTTGCGGGGCCGTGCCGATTCTGAGTCCCGGCAACGACACGCGAATCAACGCGATGCTGCTGATGGCCGGTGCCGGCAAACTCGCACGGGTTCTTGCGGACCCGAAGACCGTCGTGCAATCCACGGACAGGACGAGCCAGCTCGTCGTGCCGTTCTCGTATGACTTCTCCGGATGGATCGATACCAGTCAGAAGCAGTCGGACACGACGAACGGCAATTCGACCGACGGCGCCCAGTCAGATAGCTACGCTGACGGCGAGGGCAACATCTGCCGCAGCGTAACCTCCGGCACCAAAGCATTTAACGACGCGATGGCCGCTGCGCACGATCTCCCGAACGACGACGTCGTGCGACTGCGAGCGGCGCGCGCGGACATGGCGAAGGCCTGCTCGGCGGGAAGCAGCGGTCCCGTATGGACGAAGCCGGCGGGGCTCAAGTCGACGCTCGCGCTTCAATACGCGACGTACCTCGACGGCGCGTACGCGTTCTACCGGCACGATTTCGTCTCAGCGACAAAGGCTTTTGCGAGCGTGTCGCATAGCGCGGACCCTTGGCTCAAGGAAACTGGACTCTACATGGCCGGCCGGGCACAACTGAACGCCGCACAGGCCGACGCATTCACCTCGGACACTTCCACGCTGGATCCTGACAGGATCGTCAAAGTTTCACTCGGCGCTGCCGATACCGTCTTTGGCGCCTATTTACGGGTCTATCCGCAGGGCCGCTACGCAGTATCAGCAGCAGGTCTGAAGCGGCGTGTGGCCTGGCTCGGCGGCAACAGCGTGCAACAGGGCAATCTCTACGACAAGGCATTCGTGCAATGGTCACCGGCGACGTCGAATGTGCCGCTCGGCCAACTGGCGAATGAGCTCGACAGCAAGCTGCTATTGCCGTCGAGCCGCGACACGAACCAGTTGCAGTCGCCGTCGGTGCTGGCGATCGTCGATCTGATGCAAATGCGCGCGACGGGCACCGACGATCCGACCGCACAAAAGCCACTGACACTGAAACAGTTGGAGGCACAGAAACCGCGTTTCGCCGGCACACCGGCACTGCACGACTACCTTCTCGCGACCTATCACGTATATGTCGATCGCAAGCCCGACCAGGCGCTTGCGTTGCTGCCGCAGACGCCCGGCGCATCGCTCGACTACATGGGCCTGAGCCAGCAGACCTTGCGCGGTTTTGCGCTCGAGGACAGTGGCCAGCAGGAGCAGGCGAGGCAACTCTGGGCGCAGTTGATCCCGCTCGCGAAGTACACGTTGCAGCGCGAGGCGCTTGAGCTTGCGCTCGCGATCAACGTCGAACAGGCCGGCCTCGTCGACCGCGCGTTTGCGGACGATTCACTGATTCAGAATGAAGCCATCCGCGCGACGCTGCTTCAACGGGCTGCCAATGCGGATCTACTGCGCGCGCAGGCGAAGAACCAGTCGACCAGCCGCGCGCTGCGCGATATTGCGCTGTACACACTCTTGTACAAGGAGCTCACGCGTGCGCACTACCCTGACTTCATTGCGGACCTTGCGGTAGTCCCAGACCAGCCAGCGGACCCACTCAAGCCATTCGCGTTGACCGGCACCACAGGCGATGCCAGCTACGCCTGCCCGTCGGTACGCGACGTCGCGTCGGTGTTACAGCAGAACCCCAACGATCCGCGCGGGCTGAATTGCCTGGCGGAGTTCGTGAGGCACAATCCGCCCGCTTACAGCCTGGCCGAAGATCCGCTCATGTTCCGGCAGGTGCCACAAACCGCTTCCAACTCCGTCGTCCCACCGCCGACTCTCGGCAGCGCGCCATCACAATTCACCGGCAAGGTCTATCAGCGGATCGGCAGCTACCTGACTGTAATCGGCAATGCGCAGGCGCCTGCCGACGACCGGTCCTACGCGCTGTATCGCGCGATCCAGTGCTTCGCACCAGCCGGCGTCAGCGAATGCGGTGGCAACGACATTCCGGGCGAGACACGCAAGAAGTGGTTCAACACGCTCAAGGCAAGCTATCCACGCAGCAAGTGGGCGCAGTCGCTGAAGTACTACTGGTGAACGCGGGATGACCCGGATTTTTTGCGCGGGCCTCCTGCTATGCGCACGGATCGCGCTGGCTGGTACAGTCGATGCCGCTCATTACGATGCATTCTGGTTATGGGCGGGCGTGAAGCCGCAACCGGTGCTACGCGACGCGCGCACCGTGTACGTGCTGCAAGGGCAAATCGAGGCGTCGCCGCAAGACGACACGCAGGTGCGCTTCATCGCGCAGGACGTGTCGCTGCCACCATTACCGGGCGCGCAAGTCTGGCTCGTCTATCGCGCCCACACGCTACGCTGGACGCCGCGCGTCGAGCGCGTCATGTTGGCTCAACTCGCGCGTTGGCGCGCATCCGGCCGGACGATCTCTGGGATCCAGATCGACTTCGACGCGCGCACCTATCATCTGCAGGACTACCTCAGTTTCCTGCAGGAGTTGCGTGAGCGGTTGCCGGCAGATTGCCGGCTGAGTATCACAGGGCTGCTCGACTGGAGCAGCCGCATCGATGCCGATCAGGTCAACCAGCTTAAACGGATAGTCGACGAAGTCGTGGTGCAGACCTATCAGGGGCGTCACACGATCGTGGCTTACGATGCGTATCTGCCGCGCGTCGGGCGGTTGCAACTGCCGTTCCGGATCGGCCTGATTCAGGGCGGGGAATGGGATGCGCCAAAGTATCTCGCCGGGAGTCCATGGTTTCGCGGCTACGTGGTATTTCTGCGCAACGAGTAGGGTGCTGGCGGTGAGAACGTGGAAGAACGCTAAAGCTGTTGACCCTCTGAATGCCTACTTCGGGAGTTGGAGGTATTACTTATGCGGAACGGTCGCGTGGGGTCTGTAACTCAACCAATCGCCGAGAACATTAACCGATGAGCGCCAATCAAATCGCGTCGCAAGGTCGACCGCCCGCCCGAACCACCGATAAACGTATGCCGGCCGAAGATCTGCCTTATCCGCTCGGCAAGCGCCATGCCGGCGACCCCGTCGACGACAATCGCCTTTATGGATTGCTGGGTAACGAGGCCGTGTTCGAGCATATTGGGCTGCGCCCCCGCATCAACGCGGCCACGGAGGATGAAGAGCGAGCCCTCGGTGGACGTCTCAATGGCGAAATGTTCGCGGGATTGAAGAAGGTGTTTGGCTCAATAACCGATATCGAAGCCGGGCGCTCGGGTTCGCTGGCATCGATGACGAACGATGCCGAGTTTGCCACTTTCGGCTCAGTGCAATGGGTGGCCCCGGCCGACTACGATGCACACTTCTTCGCGTTTCGCTCGCGTGATGCCGAGTGGGTCGGCTTCCGGTGGCATGGCGAAAGTTTTCGCTTTCGCAGGGCGTCTCTTCTGGGTTTCGCCCTCGAAACAGCCATGCCTGCACGCTCATCTGGATATTTCCAGTTGTGGGCCGTTTGCGTGTTGCGCGACGAGCAGGCATCCAAGGCGTGGCTTCACAACGTCGAAGCTGAAAGCTTTGTATTCGACGGGCAGTGGAAGGCCGAAGTCGCGTTTGAACTACTCAGCGTCATGACGAACGTGGCCAACTTTTTCGGCACGACGTTGACGGCGCGTCAGTTTAGTGATGTTTGAACCTGGCGAGTGTCGTCGTTTCCAGCCGGTTTTGCTGTTCCATTTTTCACTCCTTCGCCCGTAGCGCCGGCAGCAGTCCATCAGGAAGGTTTGGAACCACCACCGGCTGGAATTTGTTTTGCTTCAATGCGGACACAGTCTTTGTTGGCAAACCAATCATTGCGTCCGAAAATTTTCCGGGTAACGATCGGGTCGACTGGAGTATTTTCTGTACCTCGGGATGTGAGTCAAAACGTTCGTTAATGAGCAAACTGTAGTATGCGTATTGCTCAAGATCGTTCGTATCGGTCAGTTGATACTTAAGCCACCCGATGGCGACTTCGCGCGCTATTCGTCGAAATTGTTGATCATCCCGATCCGGGTACAGTAAATCCAGTTGCTTGTGATAGTGATCGAACATCCATCGCGTCACGTCCGATGCCGAAATCCGAGTGCTACCAAGCAGCGCGCCCGGGAAGACTAGTTCAACGTGACGATCAGGGTAAAAGTGCACTTCGAGAATACGATCGCCCATCGGCTCGGGAATCTGCGAAGGTGGCATCGATACTTTTGTCTCGGCATGGAGTAGTTCCTTGTTGCCAGCCTGCCACTGATCTGCGTCGTAATAGTCCCACCTAACGATAAATTCGGTGCCCTTGAGCGCGTAACAGCAACTCAAGCTTCCCTCTCCACTGCCTGGCATGTTGTCCGCCCCTCCGCGGGCACTATTTCCAAATGCATCGCTGACAGTAAAGCGAGACAGGTTGTAGGGAAGGTAGTTGAATCCTTCGACGGAAATGCCACTGTAAGTCGGTTCAGATTTTCCACACGCACAGACGGACAACAGCATCAAGCAAGCCGCAGTAACACGTAGGTAGGCATGCCGCCAATTCAACGGATTATTCATTTATGTGACTGTCTCCAATGGCACCCAACACGCCATCGTCGAAAGTCGATAACGTGTCTGCTGAATGCCAACGCCAGATATGCCCCGACAGTTCTCCACGATTGTCGCAGCCCGAACTGGAATGGCTCGTGCTTCCGAACCGAGCGAAGCGGGATCAGTCAATTGATGTTCTCGACCTTCTTTCTGACCACGCGAGCGTTGGCCTCGTCGACTAACTGTTGAATCGACGTATAAGCAGGATTGCTGATGCCAAGCTTTTCCTGCTTGCCTTTACCGCGCAGGAACATCCACTCGGGCCACTGCCGTATATGATTGACGATGCCCACGACAAATTCGCCGCAGGGTGGAAGGTGCAGTTCATCGGCAGACTTCTCGCCTGACGTAAATGCCTTCCAGTCAGGACGAAACACGCGATCCTGGCAGGACTCGTGCCAAAAAATCATGGGCCGGTTTTTATCGGTGTCAGGGAAATCGTCAAACACAAAGCCTCCAACCTGATCGGCAACGGGAATGGTGCGTAGATTTCCTTGCGCATCCCGTATACCGACCTTCCAGTGCGGATTGTCGTTCTGGTCGTAGTCCTGCCACGGATTGACCGCCTCGGAAAGAATCGTGCGCTTGCGATCACGCTTCTCCCGTTCGAACACGATCGTGCTCTTGGGGAAGGCCGATGAATACCCCAGTGTCGGATTGCTCCTGATCTTGACAATGCCGTTCTCAGGAACGCGCACTTCGAGTCCGTCCTGGGTGTGAGTCGGTTCGACACCATCCGGTTGATCGAACAACGACACGACCGGACCAATGTAGTTTTCCGGAATCACATAAATGAGTGGTGCGCGTCGATTCCTATCCAGTCCGAATCCTATTGCGACAAACACCACCAGGGCAGCCAAAATGAAGTAGCGCCGTTCGATGCGGCGCTTCGGAGTATCCAGCGGTGTCATTTCTTCCATAGATAGAGGGCAGGTTTTCTCTACGGCGGGGGGGCGCTTCTCGTTGAGTCGGTGCAGGTAGATGGCCGGCGTGCCGATCCGCACATTGGCGTCGAGAGAAAACCTGTCTCCCATAGCACTCTCGATGAACGACTCGCCGCCCGGGAGGTTGTCGCCATAGACTAGCATGCAGATGTCCGTCAGCGATGGGCGTCGCCTCATCTATTGACTCGATGGACGGCGCCTGATCGAAGCAGAGATTGTTTTCCCAATCTCATCAATATCCTCGGCTGACACGGGAGGGTCGCCCTTGGCATTTGCTGCCGTGCGTTCGACCAGAAGAAGCAGATCGGGGGTGTCGGCAGACGCGTTCGGATTTCCCTGCACCGTCGCCAGATAACCAAAATCTGTTGAATCGTCGTCGCGCGTGATGGTGGCTAACGTCGCAACACCCTCCCGACTGTCCAACGTCACAGGGTGATAAGGCGTTACGCCGTGCAGCTTGATCTGCTTACCTATGCCGTAGTCGTAGCCCCAAACGAATTCGTTCTTTTGCCGTGCAGTGAGCTTCGGATCAGTTGACTGCGCTTTGGCATCAAGGAAAAAAACCGTGACGTCAGGGTGATCGACCAGGCGGAACGTGACGCCAACCTGCCTGTTCGAATCCCTGTCGTCGTCTGCGACAAAAGCGTATGGCAGGCAAACACCGACGCCGGTTGGAATTTCATATAGCGCGCGACTTGAGAAATTTGCACTGATTCTGTCGAAATGCCGCTTCGCGTCGGTGAGGTCGGTGTTTCCCGTATCGGTATAGGAATAGATGCGCCTCGCCTTGTAGACGACGAAACCGAGCGACTTCCTGCCTATCCATGCCGTCGCCCCCACAAGCACAATTGGATATGGATCGAAACCGTTCGCATCGTGGGAATCCGTACCGGGCGCTAATTTTTTGAACGGCGCGGCGTACTCCTCGTAAAAGTCGCGCGTTACGTCGTCGGTGATGACGAAACCGCCGTCGTAGATAAAGCGCGAATGCTGAGCACGTTGACCATCGCTGAATCGAATCGGATCCTTGACACCACCATGCAAACTCTCGCGTGTCGATAGGGCAACGTCAATCGCGCCAGGGAACACCAGCTCGTAACGGCCCACACATTCAGTCTTGGAAGGAGAGATCGAACTTTGGGCGACAGCCCCCGACGATAAGCCCAATAGGCATGCTAGAACAGCACCGCGTTCACACCAATCACGTAAATTCACTAAACCTCACCTTTCGGCCACCGAGGTTGGTCGCCCCCGTAATCAAACTGCTGACTAAGTCTAGCTCTGAAAATTCGTAGATCGTTTTCCAGCTTCACTTTGCATGACGCTTGCCAAAAGCCTTCAGCCGCCAAAGATGCGTGCTGCATTCGCTAGCGCAGAATTCCTCATCCTGCTAATCGGCCACCAACACTGGCTTTCGACGTTCTTTCTCCAATTTCCTGGGCAAGCCGATCATCACTATGTTGATGCGGATAAGCACGCCCAAAAACCACAGCGACACAGGCATACCCAGCACGGCCAAAACGACCAACACGCCGTTCGCCCCAAAGCCGGATGACAGCATCCGACTCAATATCAGATAGAACGGCGCGAGCCCAAACACAATGTACATATACACTTTGGGAAACGGCGAACGCTCTTTATGGAGTCGCTCGAACAACGCTGTTCCAGTTTGAATCTTATAGGAGAGGTCAGATTCATTCTCGTCAAACGCCCGGTTGACGAACGAGGTGGTCGTGATCGTCCGCATCACCGCTTGCTTCGACATGACGGCCCAGTAAAGCGTCAACGCAATGCCGCCCAGAAGACCCGGCCAACGCGCGATCGACGACATCGGCGCGAAGAGGAAGTAGAAAAAATAGGCAAATATGCCGAAGTAAAAATAGACAGCAAATATCGCGATCGACATCACGAGCCCGTATACCCACAGCAGATTCGTGCGGCGGTACGTCCATGAGACGACAAATGGCAGCAGAAAACAAGCCAGTGTAACCAGTAGCCCGATCCTCCAAGGCCATTCAGATATGGAGAGATCGTCGGCATAAGCCGCGTACGAAATGCCGGTGCCGAGCAAAGGAAACAGGAGGCTCATCAGGGTAGCTTTTTTTGCTGTCGCCCAAACCAGGTCCTTTGGCCCAAGCTTCGACTTCGTCATTGGTTTTAACTTTGGCATCCAGATTCACTTTCTAATAGGTGTACGGGTGCAGCATTTGTGTCTCCACCACAGGCATCACCGTATCCAACTATCCGCTGTTCCGGGTGTTTGACGACGTGTTCTGTGTACTTGTTTCGAACGGTCACATCCGGGTCCTTCGTTGCCAATGCATCTTGTATCGAAGCCCGACGAAAGAGGCACGCGCCCGTTCGCGCTACGACTCGTTGCAATTGCGAACGTCGAAAAAACCCAGATCGAACTTATAATCTGTTTGCCACCAGTCCGGAGATTTATCGCATGCGTTTGTCTTTCACGAAATGCTCCATCCTCGGAGCGATCCCGCTGGCCACACTAGCTTTTTGCCTTCCTGCATGCAGCCAAACCGGGCAATCGCCCGAAGTCAAAGCGCTTGTTAAAAAATCGCTCGCCGATATGGTCTTCGTGAAGGGCGGAACCTTCAAGATGGGCGATTTCGGTTCCGAGGCATCACCAGAGAAGCGACCCTACACATCGCAGGATGAAAACAAGCCGGCCCACCTGGTAACGCTTGATGGTTTCTCCATCGGCAAGTACAAGGTCACCTACGCCGACTTCGACATTTACACAGCTGCTACAGGGAAGCCTTCGTGGCCGCAGGACAAAATACCGCGCTCGTACCGAGTTCCGACCCATCCCGTCGGTGTGCCGTGGCAAATGGCGAAGGATTACTGTCAATGGCTGGGTAAAGAAAGCAACTTACCCATTGATCTGCCCACCGAAGCGCAGTGGGAATATGCTGCCCGCTCAGGTGGCAAGCCCGTTGTCTTTGCAACTGACAACGGCAAATACGAGCCCGATCATAACTTCCCCAGCGGTGACACGATCGCAGACAAACTTGCTCCGAACGTTGGACTAGTCCAGATGTTTCTCTATCCGGTCGGCAAATATCCGGCAAATCCGCTCGGGCTGTTCGATATGGGATTTGACGGACGTGACTGGGTGAACGACTGGTTCAGTGCCGATTACTACGCGAACTCACCGGCGAAAAATCCCCAGGGGCCGGCGTCGGGTACGAAGAAGGTGATCCGCGGAGCCGAAGGCGGCAACGATGAAACCGCAATGACGATGTATCGCTACGGTACGGAGCCAGCGGGACATCTGATTTCCGAAAACGGAGGAAAGACCATACCGTCATTCTTCATGATCTATACGTTCCGTTGCGCGCTGGAAAGCTCACGGCCGCAATAGCGCCCTCGCAAGATCATGCCACCCGCACATCCGGCATGTTTTGATAAAACGGGTGGGTGCCTGCCGCCATCTGGAACCCGTACTCATGGGAGCCAACGGGCGTAACCGCGTAGCCAGGAGTCGGTTCGGTCTTGAGCATCGCGGTCAGGTTGTCGTAATAGTTGTCTATCTCCTGGGCGTCTGGGGCCGGCGCGCCCGTCAGCGACATCTGGAGAAATTCCCTGAGGTGCTGTCGGCGTGTGATTAGGTCGCCTTTCTGTCCATTGGCGTCTATGTGCTGCACAACGTTGGCAAGATCGTGCTTGGTGTGGGACCACTGCAGGATCTGTTTGACGGCATCTTTGCGACGACCGTAATAGCGACCAAACGTGTGATTTGCCGGGTCGAGCCCGTCGGTGACAGCCCAGTGACGCGTCAGCTGATAGATCATAATGCCCTTGGCCTCCGGCGTTGCATATTGAAGCATCCAGGGATTGCCTAGCACGCGGTTCATTAACTGGACGCGTGCGGCTTCCTGCTCGTATGCGACAACCAGTTGCGCATACATGGTCTGAATATCGACCAACTCCTGGTCGACCGTTGAGCTCAGATCCTTTAGTCCCTGGATGACCATCACCTGGATATGCGTGAACGCGTCGAACGCTTCTCTGCTCACAAACTTCAGCCGCTGGAAGTTAGCGTGATAAAGCTGATAGAAGAACCATTTGACAAATTCGGCGATGCGCAACGCGTCGACCGAAACCTCAATATCGCCTTTCGCTCCCACGCCGAGGCACAATCCTGCCTTCGCCTTGATCCGGAAACGTCCCGCGGCGTAGCTGATATCGAGCATGCACGTCAATCCGGCGCCCGCCATCGCAGTGACCGTATCGCCCACCTTGGCGAAAGGCTTGTATTTGCCACTGGGGCCCTTCTCTGCGGGCTCCATCCACTCGAGCGCGCCTTCAAGCGACAAGTCCGCGCGTGCGCCGGCAAACACGTCGAGGTCCGCATTTGCGCTCGGATCGACCGGCTTTCCGCCTACCTTGATCTCGCGTTGCTTGGTGGTCGGGTTATCGACTGCGGCGCCGTACAGGCCGAGGTCCTTCCGCTTTTCGTCGCGATAGTCGACCACGACACCCAGTTGCGCGACCACGCTTGCACCGACCATCCCCGACAGCCCGAGTTCGCCTTTGAATCGGACTGCGCCGAGTGAGTGCGGCTTACCATCATCGCCATCCAGACTCCACATCCAGCCGGCGATGTCCGGATAGTAGAAGGCACCTGAAACCTTGCCCTCGGCAATGGCAAATTCGGCCTGCGCAGACGCCTTGATAGCCACACGGCCCTTTTGCGGCGCCCATTCGGTGTCCAGTCCCGCGCCGGCCAGATAGCGCATCAATTGCGCTTTGGCCTCGATGCTGACGTTGTTGCCGAAGGCGGTCTGCTTAGGTTTCTCCGCTTCTTTCTTCTCGCCCTCGCCGCGTTCAACCGGTTCTTCAGCGCCGGCGCTATAAGTGAGATCCTTGTTCCACTCTTCCGCCCATGCGAAAAGCGTCCCGGTCACGTGTTTCTCGACGATCTCGGATGACACCTTGGTCTTTTCGTACAACTGCGATTTGATGCTGCTCTCGCGGCTGATCAACACCCCTTCCTTCAGCTTGTCGACGTCGATCTTGTATTTGCCGTTCGCGTTCTTCTTGATGAAGCTTTTCGCGCCGGTTTCTTTTTCTTCCTTGCGCCCCTTCATGTCTTCGAAGGCGGCCGGGCCGAATTTATGCCAACCGGGTTTGATCTTGTTCGAGCGTACGTAGTGCAGCTTGTACTTCGCGAATTTGACGGATTTCTTTCCATCGCCATCGATATGAATAGGGATCAGCTCGACCATGGTGAGGTCTTTGCTATCCAGCTTGCTGAGCGGCTCCAGCTCCTTCTTGAGCGCCTTGTGCGCGGTTTCACGTTCTTTGAGCGCTTCGTCAACGGCGGCCTTGTGCGACTCCCCGGCACGCGGATCGGACATGTGGTTCTGCACGTCCTCAGCGTATGCCTTCAGCACCACATCGAGCTTTTCATTGGCCTTGTGAAATTTGTCGACCCGGTCATGCAGCAGATTGCATTCGCTTTGCAGACCGCTGACGTCTTCCGCCGGCACGAGAATGAACTCGCCGGTCTCGGGCCGGAAGTAAAGCATGGGCGCCGGATCGTGTGGCACGTGCACGAGACTGTTGGGTGTCGTGTTAGTGGTGCCGTTGCCATCGGGTGCGTGGCTTGTGCTCGGAGTGCTCATGGATGTCGGTCTGCTTGAATGGGCAAATGAATAGGCGCATCCATAGGACGCGCGAGTGCTCTTCGGCCAGAGTCAGGTGTCAAGGAAAACTTTCAGCGCGCTTGGCGCGCTTGTCATGATGCGCGAGGTCAGGCCCTGTTCATCGGTCATGCCCTCGAACACTTTGCCCTCCGCAGTCTCGACGCGGTAGCGCACATAGGGTGCGGGGTCGCCAGTGTGTTTGTCGTGAATCTTGAACTGCTCGTTGTAAGGGCCTTCTCCGGAGGGGAGTGCCGAAGGTTTGCTCGAAAGACTGGTCGGGCCGGCAAAAGAGTGGCTGCTGCCCTTGATATCGATTTTTCCCGGCGCGTGGATTTCGATGTTTCCGTCTTTAATCCGGATGTAGGCGCCGCCACTCGTCAAGAGAATGTCCTGTTTCGCGACCACCTCGATTTTCTCCGTCGCCGACAGCAGCTTCAGGCTTTTTTGAGCGGTGACTTCAATGTTGTCAGACTGGGCCTGAATTTCTACCTTGCCCTTTGCGGCAAACAGTTTCATGCCCGCGTTCTGCACGAACAGACTGATTTTTTCGCTGACGCTTGCCAGTAGTGATTTGCCTGTCGCGATGTGCGTGCTCTGGCCGCTCACGAGGTTGACGTGCTGGCCCGCTGCGATCTGCGCAGACTTCTGCGTCGACATTGCGATGCCTGCAGGGGTCGCGAATAGCAAGATCGGCTCCTTGAACGCGTTCGCGCTGCCCGTGCCGCCGCCGGCTGTGTTGCCGCCGCTTGCGGTGCCTGTGACGCTGTTCTGGGTTGCGTCGGTGAAGGACTTGAGCGAGTCGTGACCGTCTTTCAGGCTTTCTGCCTGATGGGTTTCGCTTGCCTGCGAGAGCGCCTCAATCACGCTTTCGGAATTGACCAACTGACTGGTCGCGTCGCGGACGTCCAGAGGTTGGCTCGACGTGCCCGTGGTCGGATGCGTCGACACGTACATGCCTTGTGCTGCCCGGATCGCCCCGTATGCGTCCGACTTCAGATCGAAGCCACTGCCCAGGTACGCACCGCGCGAATTGCCCGTCTGCGCGATGAGATACCCCAGATGAAGCTGCGAGTTCGCGCTGCTGCTGTACATCTGCACGCGGTTCTGGCCGGTGGCATCGTCCATCACCATCTGGTTATAGCCGCTGCCCTGATACTCCTTCGACTTGTAGCCGGACAGGATACCGTTTGAATGCCAGTCCGGTGTCTTCGCGCCGTTATAGACGCGCCCGGTAATTATCGGTTTGTCGCAGTCGCCATCAAGGAACGAGACGATCACCTCTTCACCGATGCGTGGTACGTGGACGCCGCCATGTCCGCCACCGGCATTCGATTGGGATACGCGCATCCAGCATGAGGCGTTCTCGTCGCCAGGATTCAGGCGGTCCCAGTGCATCTGGACTTTGACCCGGTTCAACGAATCCGTGAAGACCTCTTCGCTCTGCGGCCCGACCACGGTCGCGGTCTGCATGCTCATTTCGGGCTTGTGGTGCTCGAACGGGCTGTGGAAAGGAATGGCCTTGCGCTGCGCTTCGACGGTCGCGATGAAAAAGCCTTCGCTGCCGTCCGCTGCCTTTATGAGCGGCGTTGGATCGTTCGCGTGCTGTGCACGAACTACGGCAATCGTCTGCTTCAGACTATGCGGGAAGTCCGTCGTGCCGGCTGAGACCGGCAGATTGTTCTCGATAACCCAGTCCACGGCGATCACAGCAAACTGCCGGTCCTGCTGGCTGCCCGTGCTGTGGTCGGGATGGTTGTCCAGTTCGAACCAGCGGCCGACATCGATCCTGCGTACCGCGCCGACGCCGTGGAAGCGCTTCGCTTGCGATTCCCATTCCTCCATCCGCACCTTCGCGAGCTGGTCGCCGCGATCCTGCTGTCCGTACGTATAGGCGCCCGTGTATTCGTACACCTCGGCCTGCTGCGGCAGATTGCCCTGGGTGCTCAGCGTCGGAATCGTCGTGCCTTTCGGATTCGCACCTGTCGACGGCGACTTGTAGTCGAACGTGCGGGTGGTGAGCGTCGTGCTCTGCAGCGTGCGCGTACCGCTCCACTGGACGAAGGCATCGGTCTCGCTGTTCGTGCCTGAGCGATAGAAGTCGACGGTTTGTGGCGAAAACGGTTGCAGGCTGGCGATATCGTCGGTGATTAGCAGCGTATGGGATTTACCATCGCTGGCCTGTTCGAAGTAGCCGAACAGGCCTTCGGTTTCCATTAACCGATGACAGAAATTCCAGTCGTCCTCGTACTGGACGCAGAACGAGCGCTGCGGCAACGTATTGCGCAAGGCAAAACGGAACGCACCCTGCGCCTGCGGATGCATATTAAATACGTCGGTGAGAATTTCATCAGCCGGTTTATCCTGCCAGATGCGTGCATCTTTTCTGAAACGCAGAAAATGCATCCAGGAGACAAAACCGATCTGATAGCTGGTGATGGCGCTGTCGGAGCCCAGGCGGCGGGCGGTATGGACATAACCATGGTGCGGGGCGTAGGACTGATCGGTCTGCTGGATCCACAACGTCACGGGCTGGGCGATCAGCGTTTTGAGCTCGATATTGTCGTTAGTTGAAACGGCGTCCAGCGTGAATTCATAATCGCGGCCGAGCCGGGAATGCCCCACCAGCCTTTGCGGCATAAGGACATTAGCCCCCAGTGGCGTGTCCAGTTTAAGCAGGCGGTCGTTTTGCAACAAGCCGCCTTTTATTGCCGCGATAATGTCCTGCGCGCCCATGCCGCCTCTTATTTATGCAATTTGCGCCCCCGCGCTATCGCGCGATAATACAAAAGATCAGACGTTTACAGCAATCACATATTCAAAAACAAATGTTAAATCGGAATTTGTTTCGTCTTGATTTGACGCGCATATGGATTCGGTAAAAACAACATGCATGCCCATAAATGTTGCAGCAAAGAAAGATACCTGGCTTTTTTGGAGTATCTCGCCCGTCGCGGGTTAAGCCAGCGACAGAGGTATGAGTCTCTGGTTAGGCATCGACAGACATCATCTGCTGCGAGGACACCAGCCGCGGCGGCGGATGGCAGCCGCAAATGCATAGATCGTCACTTAACGCGGCATGCCTTCCGTCTGGCGCGGTCATAACCTGGCGTGGCCCGTCACACTGGATTTTCCCGGTTGTATTGCAAGCCGGGCACGCGACTGGATCTCCTTCATGGGCAACGTCCTTATCGCTCAGTTGAATGGTGGTTGGCACGGCCTGAACGATGCCGTTAGCTGTCGTTTTGTCGCCGCTTAGAATCAAATATCGTTTCATAGTGTCTCTGAGGCTTAAAGTTTTCACGCATTCAACCCGGCTTGACGAACTATTATGTCAGCCGCCTAGGATTTCTCCTCTGTGTATGCGACGCTCGTCATGACAATCATTGAGCGCAGGTCGACACGCACCGTAAGCATTCCCCAATTGAAGACAAATGTATCCGCGCCGATCGTCGAGGACACGCAAGGCGATTGCGCCTCCGACGCGATAATCTTTGATAGCGCCTTCTTTTCCTTCACGAGGTCATCCTCAGTCGTCGACCAGTCGATTTTTTTAGCAACTCCATCGGCCCACACGAAGTCGATCATTGCGAGTTTTTTGGCGTAATAGCGAGCTGTCACGCCAAAGATCTTGCCCCAGACCTTCACGTTCTTGACGCCATAGTTTTCCCACTCGCCGTACCTCGCCAGTTCCGTTGCGCCGGTCAAAGGCGACTCGTCAGGCGATGGTTTGCCACAAAATAGGCTCGTTGACGCGTCGATAGCCAGCGTGCCAGTGGCAAAATCAAACGTAGCCATTCAGTTAACTTCCAGACATTCAGAATGTTGCCGCCGACGAGATTGCCCTTGTCGGCGCTCGATACGAAATACTGCCGGTGAAGTTATCGGTCAGATCTGAATCGAGGGACATTACTTCACGGACTTTCGCGCTTTGTCACCCAACACTAACTACCCGGGGACACGATCGATCTCAGTACTGTTTTGCAACGAACGGTGACCGACGCGCACTCAGCACACCAAGGCCGGATCATCGCCCCGAAGTGTTGTCGCAACACGCGCAGATTAACTGACTACGTGTGCCTTAT
The DNA here is from genome assembly GCF_902859805.1 of Paraburkholderia sediminicola. GTDB lineage: Bacteria > Pseudomonadota > Gammaproteobacteria > Burkholderiales > Burkholderiaceae > Paraburkholderia > Paraburkholderia sediminicola. The sequence continues at coordinate 130,608 of NZ_CADIKC010000011.1, forward strand.
TAGGTGCCACGTAACCCAATGCACCTTCCGCTCACCGAGATTGTCCTTCACCAACAGGTCTGGCATGGATGCGCCTTGTTCGACGTGCACAGTTTTGCCTCCGTATTCCTCCGTACTCCACTCGCCGGAGACCGGGCAGATATCGCCAGTGCGGACTGGCTTGACGGGCACGCGATTCACCGGCTCCGCTGGATTGCTCGCATCGAGGAAATACTGCGATTCGTCTGGAATGACCCCGCTCGAATACCGCGTGTCTTCCCACAGCAGACGCCAGTGCGTAGGTACGATCGTCGAACTGAACGTAGCGCTATCGTATCCTTCGAAATTGGGCGCTACCGTATCTGCTACGAAGTAATTGAAACATCCGTTGTTCCCGAAAAGTTTTGCACCGAGCGGAATGACACCGAAGACGCGGCTTTGCTCGATGGTGACAGGTTCCCAGATGCCATCGCACGGAACCGTCTGGCCAGACTGAATCACTGGGCCAGGCGGGTTGGGAACTTTGGGTAGAACCTCGGGGAAAGTCGGGTAAGCGAGTTCGTAGAACGTATGGTTGTACGCGTTGCGGTCCAGCAGTCCGTTTGGTACCTGAAGATACGCGAAGTTGTAATCCGTACCCCACACCTCCAGCGGCGCGTACTCCTTCTGGACTTGAGATGCGTGCATCAGCCGAGCGAGCGAATCTACCTTCGGCGGATACGGCTGGATTTGACTGCCGCGCTCCCAGTACTTTGGGTCCCGATAGAAATAACCAACCAGATAGTTGAATCGATTGATTACCCGTTCAAGTGCCTCGCCCTTGCGCCATACAAAGCGATGGCCGTGTGCAAGTTCGTTAAGTCCTTTGTCGTAGTGGCTCAGGATCTCATAGATCGTCGTTAGGTGATCCGCATCCATCGCTTCCGGATCAGTCGATGGCCATGTCTTGACTGCCGTTTCGTATGCGGTGGCAAATACCTTGAAGGCGCTATGTTTTGCTTTCCAGAGGGATAAGCTGGTCAGACGCTGGAGCAGCCAAAAAATTTTGCGGCGTGTGACGTCGTCTTGCATGTCGTACTGATTCATTACTTCGATCCCTCTCGCATTTGTCACTAACGCTACCTACAGTGGCCTTAGACCGTCATTTATCACGGACTTCGTCTTTGGCAAGCTTGCGGGTCGCCGCAGCGCTTGTATCCTCCGCAGATTTTCCGTAGCCATACACCCGCTCGACGTCTTCCCAGTTCGTCTTGAAGAAGTCGAAGCGTACTCCATTGATGATTTCAGTATGAACACCGCTATGACCCGCACCCTTCACCGTCTCGCCAACGGTCGTAATTCTGTCGGTTATCGCCTTGCCGAAGTTGGCAAGTAATTGCTCGCCACCACCCTCGAGATATTGAAAGGGTTCTTTTTCGCTGTACTGCTCTGAAATCTTGCCTATCCACGCCTTAGCCTCAGGCCAGAGGTCTGCGAGATTGTCCGGCAGATGGGCGACCACGAGGAAACCGTTTGCATTCCAGTCGTCTAAAACCGCAGACCGCGTGCGCCATTCTTCGGCGTTCTTGGGGGCATCGCCCACACCCCAATAGGAGCCCCCAAAGAAACCACCGGCGTCCGACTTGCCTGCCGCCGTCACTTCACTCTTCTTGCCAAATGCCCGATAAAGCTTTTTCCCAGCCAGTTGCCGTGCCTCCAGCGCGGTAATCTCGCCGTGAAAGGAGGCAATGCTCCGATAGACCTCTTCTTCACCAAACACAGGCATTTTGCCCTTGTTATAGAAAAGATCTGGCCAGCCTTTCTTGATCTTTGGCCCAAACTCCGCTTGCAACTGCGCCTCCAATGGCCCATCCACGCGTGCCGACCTTGCTGGATAAGGCCCCTGCGGAAATTTGCGAGGACGAACCCCCTCGTCCAGTACCGCCTCCGACTCACGCTCCACCTTCGGCTTTCCACCCGTCGCGATCGACCTCGATTCGCCTTCATACGCAGCGTTCTGCAACACCTTGATCTTGTTATCCAGTTCCGCCAGCGCCTTCGGTACCATCTTGTCAGCAACGTCCGGCAACGCCTCGAATCCGTCCGAGACGGTCTGCAACTGCATGTGCCATTGCGTCGGCAACATTTTGCCGACACTCGCATCGAGGGTCTTCTCGATGGTGCGATGCACGGTCGCGCAGAAGCTCTTGAATTTGGCGAGAATCTCTGCCTGATACTTCGTCACATCCAGTGAACGCAGCCATTTGGGCGCGTCGCCATGCCCCATCCGGTTGAGGAACTCCACCACCTCGCCCAGCAGCTTTTCGTCTTTCGCCACATCACCCACGACCCGCAGTGACAGTCGGCCTACGCCTTTGATCACACCACCCACCACTGGGATCAGTGCAAACACGAGCACGACGAGCAGGACCCACTCCATGACTTGCTGTCGTTTCCTTGGATCTGTGCTCATGCCGATACTGACCGCGAGTAGATCGCGCACGGCTGTCACATCACCGAGGATCGGAATCATCCCAATGACCGCATCGGTGATGATCTGGGAGATGGTCTGTTTCTCGTTGAACGCGCCCTGCATCGTTCCCCAACACCATTGCCCGACTTCCATCGAGGTCTTTTTGAAATCTTCAATACTCCAACCCACGATCACGCTCCCCCGTGTTTCTGGATCAGCGACTCGATGTCGCCGTCAGATAACGACTCGCCCTTGAAGTCCGGATTTTTGGTCACATTCTTGCGCGCGTAGGAACGCACGTCAGGCCCGAGCTTGACTTGGACGGGGCCAGCCGGCACATTTTCCAGATGCATTTTTCCTTGCGCGTCCAATACGCCTTCTCGCGTAGTGTTGTCCGATAGCGTTGCGATGTACTTGGCGCCCTGAACCGGCTCATTGTCGTGATACAAATACTGCATCGCGGCCTCGTATTGGGACGTTGGAAGTAACGGCAGTGGGTAGTTAGTCTGAGCGGGACCGTCGAATGTATGCGGACTGCCTTTGATATCGACTGTGCCAGGTGCATGAATCTCGATGTTGCCGTCCTTGAGGCGGATATACGCGCCGCCCGACGTAAGGAGAATTTCCTGGTCGGCCGCAGCTTCGATTTTTTCCGTTGCAGACAGCACTCTCAAGGTCTTCTGAGCCGTGAATTCGACGCCGTCGGAGTGTGCCTGAATCTCAACCTTGCCCTTCGCCGCGAAGAGTTTCATGCCCGCGTTCTGCACGAACAGACTGATCTTCTCCGACACACTCGCAATTAGCGATTTGCCGGTCGCGATGTGCGTGCTCTGACCACTAACCAGATTGACGTGCTGATCCGTCGCGACGTGTGCGGACTTTTGCGTTGACACCGCGATACCCGCAGGGGTCGCGAACAGCATGATCGGTTCCTTGAACACGTTCGCGTTGCCTGTCCCACCACCGGCTGTGTTACCACCACTGCTTGCGGCGCCTGAGACACTGTTCTGCGTAGCGTCAGCGAAGGTTTTTAGCGAGTCGTGGCCGTCCTTCAAGCTTTCCGCCTGGTGCGTTTCGCTGGCTTGCGAAAGCGCTTCGATGACGCTTTCCGAATTCACCAACTGGCTTCTGGCCTCACGGACTTCGAGCGGTTGGCTCGACGCGCCGGTTGCTGGATGCGTCGATACGTACAGGCCTTGCGCAGCCCGGACCGCGCCATACGCATCCGACTTCAGATCGAAGCCACTCCCCAGATACTCGCCGCGCGAGTTACCCGTCTGCGCAATCAGATAGCCGAGATGCAGCTGCGCATTCGTGCTCGTGCTGTAAAGCTGCACGCGGTTCTGCCCCGTCGCATCGTCCATCACCATCTGGTTGTAGCCGCTGCCTTGATACTCCTTCGACTTGTAACCCGACAGAATTCCGTTCGAATTCCAGTCCGGCGTCTTCGCGCCGTTATAGGCACGTCCGGTGACGATCGGTTTGTCGCAGTCGCCATCGAGGAAAGATACGATCACCTCCTCGCCGATACGAGGCACATGCACTGCGCCATAACTACCACCGGTATCTGACTGGGCCACGCGCATCCAGCACGACGCGTTCTCATCTCCGTCATTGAGACGATCCCAATGCATGTGGACCTTGATGCGATTCAGCTCGTCCGTAAAGACTTCTGCATTCGCCGGGCCGACCACGATGGCCGTCTGCATGTGCATCTTCGGCTTGCTGTGCTCGAGCGGGCTGCGGAACGGGATGGCTTTGCGCTGTGCTTCAACGGTTGCCATGAAGAAGCCTTCACTACCGTCGGCTGCCTTGACGACCAGTGTCTGGTCCGAGCCGTGTGCGGCGCGAGCTGCGGCGATAGGTCCGTTCAGGCTATGCGGGAAGTCCGTCGTGCCGCTTGAAACCGGCAGGTTATTCTCGATCACCCACTCAACGCTGATAACGGCAAACTGCCGCTCCTGCTCGCTACCGGTGCTGTGACCTGGGTGGTCTACAAGTTCGAACCAGCGGCCCGTATCGATCCTGCGTACCGCGCCCACACCGTGGAAGCGCTTCGCGCGCGACTCCCACTCCTCCATCCGAATCTTTGACAGCTGATCGCCACGGTCCTGCTGACCGTACGTATAGGCGCCCGTGTATTCGTACACCTCGGCCTGCTGCGGCAGGTTGCCCTGGGTGCCCAGCGTGGGGACCGTCGTGCCCTTCGGGTTCGCCCCCGAAGACGCCGACTTGTAGTCGAACGTTCGCGTGGTGAGCGTCGTGCTCTGCAGCGTGCGCGTACCGCTCCACTGGACGAAGGCATCGGTCTCGCTGTTCGTGCCTGAGCGGTAGAAATCCACCGTCTGCGGCGACAGCGGCTGCAGGCTGCCGATGTCATCGGTGATCACTAGTGTGTGCGATTTGCCGTCAGTGGCCTGCTCGAAATAGCCGAACAGCCCTTCAGTTTCCATCAAGCGCTGACAGAAATTCCAGTCGTCTTCGTACTGGACGCAGAACGAGCGCTGCGGCAACGTATTGCGCAAGGCGAAGCGGAATGCGCCCTGCGCCTGCGGATGCATATTGAATACATCGGTGAGAATTTCATCAGCCGGTTTATCCTGCCAGATACGTGCATCTTTTCTGAAGTGCAGAAAATGCATCCACGACACAAAGCCGATCTGATAACTGGTTATCGCGCTGTCCGAGCCCAACCGGCGCGCGGTGTGGACATAACCGTGGTGCGGGGCGTAGGACTGGTCGGTTTGCTGCATCCACAGCGTCACCGGCCGGGCAATCAGCGTTTTGAGTTCGATACCGTCGTTGGTTGAAACGGTGTCGAGCGTGAATTCGTAATCTCGCCCGAGCCGCGACTGGCCCACCAGTCTTTGCGGCAGAAGGACATTAGCGCCCAATGGCGTGTCCAGTTTAAGCAGACGGTCGCTTTGTGCCAGCCCCCCCTTGATTGCCGCGATAATGTCCTGCGCACCCATACCGCCTCTTATTTATTCAATTTGCGCCCCCGCGCTATCGCGCGATAATACAAAAGATCAGACGTTTGCAGCAATCGCATATTCAAAAACAAATGTTAAATCGGAATAAATTTCTGGATCCATGGGAAATGGTTTGATATCGGTACAAATGACATATTGGCCGAAAATAATTTGCTTGTGGCTATGCGAGGTGCCTGCAACGATGCTGCAACGTTGTCATGCTCGACGCATATTCAGAATGTGCTAGCAAAATCGTTCCCATCCTTACTCGATATAAGTTAGCTGGTTGATTTTTCTGAAGCTTTGTAGAATCCCGCAGAGCGCGGCGGCACAATTGACAACAGAGACGAGGCGGTATGGGAGCTCAGGACATAATTGGGGCAATGACTGGCGGACTCGTTCAGAGCGACCGTCTGCTGAAGCTTGATAGCCCGCTGGGCAACAATGTCCTGCTTCCGCAACGCGTTGTCGGTTATTCACGAATTGGCCGCCATTACGAATTCACAGCCGATGTTGTTTCCACTTCGGACACGATCGAGCTCAAAACTCTGATTGCCCAACCCGTTACGTTATGGATCCAGCAAAGCGATAAGTCTTATCTGCCTCACCAAGGCTATGTCCACACCGCGCGGCGTCTGGGATCAGATAGCGGACTTACGAGTTATCAGATTGCCTTTGCGTCGTGGCTGCATTTCCTGCGCTTTCGAAAAGATGCACGCATCTGGCAAGATAAATCTGCCGACGAAATACTGACCGATGTTTTCAACATGCACCCGCAGGCACAAGGGGCATTTCGCTTCGCATTGAGCAAACCACTCCCCTCGCGATCGTTCTGCGTTCAATACGAAGATGACTGGAATTTTGCCCATCGGCTGATGGAAAACGAAGGGCTCTTTGGCTACTTCGAGCAGGCCAGCGACGGCAAGTCGCACACGCTTGTTGTGACAGACACTCTCGATACGCTCCAGCCACTTTCACCGCAAACTGTCGAGTTCTATCGAGCAGGTACCAACAGTGAAACCAATGCGCTGCTGCAGTGGTCAAGCACGCGCACATTGCAAAGTACGACGCTCACCACCCGCACCTTCGATTACAAAGCCCCAGCTTCATCGGCCAATCCGAAGGGTACGAACATACCGACGTTGACTACGCAAGGGAACCTGCCGCAGCAAGCAGAAGTATATGAATACACCGGCGCCTACACCTACGGCGACCAGGACCGAGGCGATCAACTGTCGAAGATCCGCATGGAAGAATGGGAATCGCGAGCAAAGCGCTTTTCCGGTTCCGGCGGTGTGAGGCAGGCGGACGCCGGCCGCTGGTTCGAACTAGATAATCATCCTGCCCATGCTTCGGATAGCACCCAGAACCGGCAATTCGTTATTATCGAGGTCGCATGGTCTATTGAAAACAACCTGCCGGTGTCCAGCCAGGCCGCCGATTTCCCGCACAGCCTGAAAAGCGAACTGGCTAAGGTCCGCGCAAATCATGCACCGCCAACACATGCACTGACGGTCACACACGTCGATGGCAGCGAAGGTTTCTTTCTCGTTGAAATCGAAGCGCAACGCAAGGTCGTGCCGTTTCGCAGCCCGCTTGAGCATCACAAACCAACGATGTACCTGCAGTCGGCCATTGTCGTTGGTCCGGCCAACGAAGAGGTGTACACCGACCAGCTCAACCGCATCAAAGTGCACTTTCATTGGGACCGTCTTAATGACGGCGACGAAAAAGCGTCGTGCTGGGTGCGGGTCGCCATGTCCGATACGGGGGGCGGATATGGCGGTGTCCACGTGCCACGAGTCGGTGAAGAGGTTCTGATCGATTGGGCAGGTGGCGATTGCGACAAGCCACTGGTAACAGGTCGCATCTATAACGGTGCGACGCAACCGAATTGGCATTCCAACGGCATCCTATCGGGATACAAGTCGAAGGAATATCAAGGCAGCGGCTACAACCAGATGGTAATGGATGATGCGACGGGCCAGAGCCGTATGCAGTTGTACAGCAGCAGCACGAATGCGCATCTGCACCTGGGCTACCTCATCGCACAGACTGACAACACGCGCGGGGAATATCTGGGTAGCGGCTTCGACCTGAAGTCCGATGCGTATGGCGCAGTGCGTGCAGGCCAGGGTCTGTACGTCACGACCCACCCAGCAAGCAACCAGCCACTGGATGCGCGCGAGGCGAGTGGACAACTTGTCAATTCTGAAAGCGTGATGGAAGCGCTCTCTAGTACCAGCACCACGCACCAAGCGGAAAGCCTCAAGGACGGCTACGACTCACTGAAGTCATTCACCGATGCAACGAAGAACAGCGTTGCAGGTTCAGCGTCGGGCGGCAACACTGCGGGCGGCGGCACGGGCAATGCCAACGCATTCAAGGAGCCCGTCATGGTGTTTGCGAGTCCGTCCGGCGTTGCTCTGTCTACGCAGAAATCCGTTCACATCTCGAGTGACGCACAGACGAATTTCGTGAGCGGCCAGAGCACGCATATTGCGACGGGCAAATCGCTGATCGCCGGCGTCGCGGAGAAACTCAGTCTATTCGCTCAGAACGCGGGGATGAAACTCTTTGCGGCCAAGGGCAAGGTCGAGATGCAAGCGCACGCGGATAATATTGAACTAACAGCGCAGAAGACGATAAAGCTGCTGTCTGCAACGGAAAGAATTGAAGCGGCTGCGAAGCAGGAGCTTCTTCTAACATCGGCCGGTGCCTATATCCGCTTGAAAGGCGGCAACGTCGAGATTCATGCGCCCGGCAAGGTCGATATCAAAGGCGGTCAGCATAGTTTCAGCGGGCCCGCGGAAATTCGGACAAATCTGGGTGCTTTCAAACAAACGGATGGACTGTATGACGAAGCATTGTCATTCAAAGATGAGCTCGGAAAGACTATGCCCAGCATGGATCACTTGCTGGAAATGCACACCGATCAACTGAAAACCGCCTCGAACCTGCAAGGCATGACCTCACGAGCGTTCAGCAACACGCCAGATTCGATCAAGGCATTTTTGCACATACCCAACATCAAGAGCGGTTCCGATCAATTCGATTGACGTGTGTAGGAGAGGGATGTGGCAGGCGATTCGTTAATCAATAGTGACGAAGGCACGGTTTATCTGAAGGGCCGCATGTTAGGCGAAGGCGTGCTTAACCAGACGCCTGATTCCTGCAAGGATTGCACGGTGTCGTGCGAGGATCAGTGGTCGTCCACGCAGATGGAGAACATCGCACTGGAATCGAAAGACCAGATGTTCTTACAGGATCCGATACGGCGCGCCAAACGCACTGCTGGAAATTATGCGCAGCTGTTTTTGGGTGATGAGAGCACAGACAAAGCTGGGAGATTTTACTGGCCCGGGCTGGCTGCATTTGCAGCGAAAGAGGTAGTCGCCGGAATGGAACTGGCTTTGCAGTTCCTGTCCTGGGACAAGCCACAGGCGGCAATCGCTCAAGCACGTGCGTCGGCCGTGGTCACGTTCTACTATCTCGCGAAAGGCAATCTTTGGGTGTTTCTGGAAGTGACAACGTGGCACTTGTTCTATAAGAAATACGGCAAGGAATTGTTTGAGCACTGCAAAGCTCGACGCAATGTGGACACCTACGACGAGAAGGTAAAGCCTATCGTCAAGGCGCTACCGTGGGCGACCGGTCAGAATGATGGCCTCATTCACGCCTTGCGCAAGAAGGCCAACCCGATGATTGTGATCGGAGATGATCTGATCAAGGATGGCTCAGCGTTAGCGGAGATGAAGAACTGTCAGATTACTGGTCATCTTTCTACGGGATTTGCCCAGTTAGAGCTCTATGAAGCATCATCCAGTAGCGATGAGAGAAAATCCTACGCCTATCGCGCAGCGTGGGCATTCTTGAACCACGAGCAAACGCTGCATCTGCAAGCGATGGTCTACGACCATCCCGAGTTTCGGTCGGCTATCGATATGAACGACTTCGGACGGCTACCAGTACTTCGTGCATTCTCTGGCGCGAAGGATCCCACGGTGTTTTTTAATGCTTCTGCAGAGATCACTCCGGAAATTTCTCATCAACAACTTAAGCCATATGGTCTGTCAGAGGATGACATCAAAGTAAAAATGGATGAGGGCAAGCTTTATCTAACGCAAGATCGCATGCTTTATGTCCAGAAGATACTTGATAAATACCATTTCTTAATGACACGTGACCGATACCGCGAGTATATGATTGGACAGATTTCCACAATCGCAGGTTGGAAAGATGCGTAGGCGATCCATCGTCGCAGTCGTGAGCATAGTTATTGCCGCTTTCGTGGCGGCCGGTTTGGGTTGGAGCGCAGTCAGCGCTCCACAGGTACAACAGGGAAAAGAGCAAATGCAACCGAATTTGGTGTTTGGTCTTGGCGATGATAGCGATCAAATAATGCGCGAGGCCAAGGTGCCGATCAAGAAATCGCATATCGCGACGGCCTTGATGTACGACGCGAGTAGGATCGCGACGGGTGTGGAACCCGTGTTCCAACTCAGAGACCCAAAGCACGGTGTCGTCTTCCCGCAAACCACCGACGTCGAGTTCATGTCGGATACCGAGGAAGGCGGGAAAATACGAACCATCCATTTGAGATTCAAGGTGCCGACTTCGCCGAAGGACGTGCATGATACAGCGGCGTTCGATACCTATGACGAAGCAACGTACCGCTACGTGATGGATGTCATCGCGCGCGTCAATGCCGCCGGATGGAAACGGTACATTCCACTTTCAACGCCAAGATTGGAGGGTTTGGATACGTACGTCTTCGAACCCGCAGGATATGGCGGTCGGACGTTCGTATCGCCATCGTCCATAGTGTATGGAGATCCGAATTACAAATTGACATTGGATCAATGGAAGCATTTATCTCGAGGAAATAGCGTTACCTGGCGGTGGTATTCGGATGGGGCGTTTATCGACTTAACGTACGCCAAGGACCATCGCTCGCCTGAGCTACCAATCGTGTTGGGTGATCAACTTGATGCGGAGATTCAATCCGAGGCGTCGTGGCTGGATCTGTATGGCGCTACCTACGAGGCTGGACGCGCCAAGTATCAAAGCCTGGTTCCTAAGTTTATGCGGGAGCGCACGGAAGCAGAGGCGAAGGCACGGGCGCAGGGCGCGCGCGTCTTAACTGATTGGAAAGACCCCAGCATCGCTGGAGTAACGCCGCCGAATGATTGAAGGTGAATGATATAGCAATGCTATGTATCTTCGGGTAGACGACGTGCCGCTATGCGCCATTGCGATAACCGAATCGTCGGCGATTCGGAAGAGGGACGTAGTTTCCAGATGGGCATTGCAGTCTCCTGGACGTGGAACGTCAGACCCTTCAGTTCTTCGTGTAGACCCGGAAATACCATATGCAAACCGACCGCGTATTGACCGGCGCATGCATCACAGGTCAATACACGGAGGTGGTTCGACGCAACGCTCTCCCTTTCATGGCGTCAACGATGCGGGGATAAAGAGGTCGTGCCCGGCTCTCGCACCGATAACCGCCAACCGGCCGAGCTCGGCAATGCGTATCAGCGCGCCCCGCGTGGCACCATCAGGAAGCTTTTTCGCGCCGACCAGTTCGACGCCGTGCAACAAACGTGACAGTGCAGACGACCTCGTACCCATGGCATGCGCCAGGTCTGCCAGCGGAACATATGTTTGCCGGAACTCCAGCAACTGCTGCGGCAGCACGACGCGACAAGGCTGCCCACGTCGTTGAATCAGTTCCGATGCCAGCAGTCCTTCGTCCAACCAGTTCTGGATGGACTCCCATTTCCATCCAGTGGCTTTGGCCAACTGCTGAACCGACATGCCGGCCTCCAGCAGCGGCGTGCCAAAATACTGCGACACGTCCGTCCTCAGGAAGGACATTTCGCCCAGTGTCCGACCACATGCGACGGCGTTCACCTTGCCATTTGTGATGGCCTGCATCAGCGCCTCGATGGCCCGTCGGTCACCCATACGTCTGCTGGTCAGCTCCGCCCATGTGAGCGTCGAATCATCCGCCACCACAGCGCGCTGAACTGATCGCCGCACATGCTCATGTAGATCAAGGATGGATTGGCGCTCGACCGCACCACCCTTCATCAGGTCTTCGCGCCAGTGGACATCCGACTGGATTACACCAGCCGCTTTCATGCGTTCGAGCACAACGGGTGGAACGCCTGCGAGTTCGCAGGCAACGATGTCGGAAATCCATCCGGCGCGTTGTCGCTGAATGCGCTCAACCTCAGCGCACGGAATTTCGAATAGGTGACCACGTGTTCCAGTGCGTCGGGCACGGTGCTCACACTCGCCGGCCATAATGGAGTCGTGCAGACGTGACACGCTGACGCCGATGGCCCTTGCCGCATCCGGCGCGCGCATGTATCCGGTTGCATCCTCGGCCATTTCTTTGGCCGAATCCAGGCCCAGCACACAATCCGATTTCCGAGCTGCGACGTCGATGATGATCTGGAGCAAAGGGTCGAGCGTCGTGCCTTGGCAGAGCTTGCGCAGGCCGATGTACCAGTCGCCAAGCAACGTGTTCAGCGTGCGGGCATCCTTGCGACCTGCGGTAATGCGCTGCTCGACGTGGCTCCTGAAGCCCATTGGCCAGTCGGCCAGCAACGCTTCGAGCGGCGAGAGAAATTCGACCGCTTCGACGACTGATTTCGGCAATGCCGCGCTCCGCGGTAACCCGGGGCGCGTCGGGTCTACATACTGGCAGAGTGTGCGGATGACCTTCATCAGCACATTCATGTCCACGCCCTGTACAAGCGGCTTCACGTTGCCGGACTGATACCCGTTACCTGCAATCAGCGTAGACAGCCACAGCTGTGCCCGTGTCGCGGTCACGCGCGGCAGGCTCGTCAGGTCATGACCACACGAGCACAATCCAATATAGAGCCGTTCCGGCGACAGGTGTTTCCCGCAGGCGTCGCACTGATCGACCAGCAGGATTCGATGCTGCGGGCATGTCGTGACATAGGCGTGTTCCCAGCAATGTCGCAGGTAAGGCGAATCAGTCAGGCACGCAGGACAAACGGCGTCAGTTTGCGCACGGTGCAGGCGTCCCCAATCCCGACATTGGGTTTCCTGCTGTCGGGCAAATTCGGTCCACGCCGGTTCCAGGCCCAGGTTACGGGCTACATCGTCCGTGCGTGTGAGCAGGGCTCGGCGGTTACGCTCGACACCCGCGATACTCGCGAGGTCGCGCCAGCTGAAAAGCGCATTGCCTGCGGCAAGGCGTCGGTAGTACCCCATCCCGGACTCGTCGTCCTTGGGCGCGTGAGTGAGAACGAGGCTCATTGTTTAACTCCTGATTTTTTGCGAACAGGTACCGACGCTGCGTTACTCTGCAGGACATGCACATATGCCTGGCGCAGTGCCGCGGGCTCCACGCTCGTGCCGTCGATGCCAGAATCCTCGAAAGCGAGTCTGTTCGGTGACCCAGCGTGGCTGACGGATTCAGTCGCCCGCTGGCAGTCAGTGTATGTAATGGCGCGCGGCGCTTCGTTCGCCATCAAACTGGCCAGTTCACGCATAAAGTCAGCGAGCACGCCTATCAGGCCACCAGTGAGCAGATAACTTTGCTGTATGAGCACCTGAGCGGGTACGTCGATCGGATAACCCGCTGCAGAGAACAGGCGAGCGTAGCTGACGACGCACGAGCCGTAGGCGGTCATCTGGTCGGGGTCAGTCGCGTCGTACGGCAAAAGGTTGCGGCCGGGACAAGCGCGGCTGCGCAGTTGTTCGTTAGACGAGAAAAGCCGTTCGAGTCGCGGAATGCCGAAGAGAATCAGCGTCATGTCGAGTGTGTCCGAAAGCGTCTTGAGCCAATCGCTTGCTGCGCGCGGAGGCACCCGTGAGCCCTCTTCAACGAGATGCGAAATCTCGTCGAAGATGACCACGCGTGTACCAGCCAGGCGAAGCTGCTCGAGCATCAGGTCGACCATCGCGTCGGCCGTCATGCTGCGAGGAGCCTTGATGCCTAACGCAGCCAGCACACTCTTCGGAAGCACCTTTGCCGTTGCGGAAGGAGGCACCTTAACAACCAGTACGGGCACATGTCGCCGCCCGTCGATGCGGTTGGCCGGGTACTCACGCGACAGCCTGGCGATCAGCGAGGATTTACCCACACGGCTCGGACCAGGAACGCGAATAATTTTAGGTGCGAACCCAGCGAGAGCGTCATCGATGCGCCGTTTGAGCGCAATGAGATGCTCAACGAACATGGGATGCTCTAGTTCGCATCCCTCAATTTTTTTTCGCAATTGTTGGGCTGGCGTCACAGCAGTTTTTCTCCAGTGTTTCGGTCCAGGATGGCCATTGATGGCGCATCGTCGTATGAGATGACGCCGTGCTTAGGCTCTTCTACCGGCAACGACGGATTGGTCAAAGGTGCCGGTCCAAACGGCGCTCCCGCTGAAAGCGGCCGGTCGATGGCACGCTGGGCGGCTGAATTATCTTTGGCGAGGCGCACGGTTTCCCTGTTTTCCTCCCGCTTGCCGCGAGTCTTCGACTTATTAACTTTCCTCCCTCCGATGGCCGCCTCGTCCATTTCTCGCTCGAACTGGACCTTTTCCTCTGGGACCGTCCAGTTAGCCATGCCTGAATCAAATCGCTCCTTGGCTTCGGCAAAGGTCCATGCGGGCGTGTCCGGGCGAACATGGCGGTGTGTCAGCGTGACAAGCGGAAGATCATCTGCTTCGAATACATACACCTGACGGAAGTCGTCGGGGTTGTAGAGCACATGAAGTTGCGTACTGTCGCCATACTTGCCCAGCAGGTATGACATGGCATCGCCGTTGTATCTGAAACCACGCTCAACCGTGATGCCCGTCTTCGCACTCAATGTGCACATCTTGTGCTCGAAGAGTGCGGCCATCCATTCCTGACGCGGTGGCGGCAAGGTGATCGGTAATCCCAACTCCTCAAGCTGGTGAGTGAGGCGTTCGCACGGTGTCTTTCCCTTGACCGAATCGACCAGAAGTTCGTCCCAGCGCAGCCGGTCGAGCGGGGTGTTGACCCAATCCTTATAGAGCCAGCCGACGATCCACTTTTCCAAAGCTTCGACGCTCATCAACTCGTCGCCCTGCGCGACGGGGTCGCGCACGCCATCCTTTCCCTCGAAGCGCGTGCAACCAGGGAGAAGCTGCAAGGCTTCCTTAAGCGACCTGTTCAGTCGCTCGACGAAAGGCTTTCCCTGTGCCTCTTTTGCTTTGCAGTGCTTCACATCCATTCCTAACCGCTCGAGGCGGATGATTCGCCCACCTTTTGTCTCCGGGCCATTGTCAAAAATGACCTGTCCTGGTGTACCGTAAACGTTCGGCGCATGAGTGATTCCAAGTTCTTCAAACCGGGCTGCCTTGGCGGGAGTCAGATACATCTCGATGCACAACAGCGAGTCCATCTCGCGTGGCGAACCGATGACCAGGTGCCATCCCACGGGATATCCGGTACAGACATCAACTGCGAGAACCAGATAGACGGTCCGGGCAATGCGGTCGGCTGTCGTTACAACGAATGGCAAGTGCAGAGCGTCCTGCTCAATTCGGGCGAATGCGAACGCTGCCCGTATCCGCTTTTTCGCGAACGATTTGCCGGCAACCCGATTGAGCGGGTCCATCCGGTCGTATTCGGCATCAACGGTCAGATCATTAATCCTTGCGCACACGAACTTGCGGCTGATGGCGTTCTTCGCAACGTGGAGGCCACGGCGACGAGCCTCACGGTTGACATACCCCGTCAGGTCGAGGACCGTCCACCTGGATTCCGGAATCAGGAATTTGTCCTGGATGACCTCGTTGACGAATTCAACAAGATCGAGCGAATACCTGGCCGTTGCATTGCCTTTATTTTTACCACCCCTGATCACCGGCAGGCCGAGCAGTTGATTGCTGTGTGCCCGGTACAGGGTTGCGCGCGACGGAAACAGGCAGACGAGGGTGGCGTCTGCGTTTTCCACCAGATAGGTCTCGCGGGCGAGAGGTATCGCTTTGCTAAACGACAGGCCTCGTTGCTCCCGGATGGCATCGATACGCCGTAGTGCGTCGTTCAACAGGCTGAATTTACTGTGCAGTTCCGGATCGTCGTACTGCGCCGCGATGCTGACGCGCGGCATCCCCCTTCGATGCAGGACCATACTGCCCGCCGAAATCCGGGCGCGGATGATGTCGTAGTCGACATACTGGTTCGCACGTTTTTCGGCGTCGAAGAGATGGATGGAGCCTGCATGCAGGCGGCTGTCTAGCACCTCGAGGTAGCTGTCCGGTTTACCGGGGAGCGCCAGTTTGTCTCCGACGCGCAAGTCGGACATCATGGCTGCAGCTCCTCAATCAGGTACAGGTGGCTCAGATCGCCATACCCGGCCGACAATTCCAGTGCGCCGGAAATATGGTGATGTGCTAGATCGGCTTGCAGGACGCCCACGGCGAGCAGCGGCGGAATGAACCCGGGCGCGATCTGGAGGTCGGCGCACAGCCCACGCTGCAGCACCGGGCCCGATTTGCAATAGCCCTCGACGCGGTCGATGACGTCCGGCGTTAGATATTCGCGGGCACGCGCTATTGCGGGCTTCAACAGTTGAGCGTTGACTAGAACCGGGTGCCGCTCATCAGCAGGTACGACCACCGTTAATAGCGGGTAGCAGTATGCCTCCATGATTTCCCGGGCCAGCTCTACCTTTGCCCAGTACCGGCCATCCCCCTCAAAGCCTTCGAGCTTCACCTCGTATGCGAGCTGCAGTCCGTCCGCCTGAACAGTAGCGAAGTCCGGCGTGTACTCCACCTCCCCGGCACGTCCACCACGCGCTTGGCGCGCCTCGGACAATTCCTCACGGGTGAAAAGCAGCCGTTCACCGACCAAGTCAACAGTGAACGGTTGTTGCCTGAAAGAGCGCACGCGCGGGTCGATGCACAGCATGTGCGCCACAAGGCGTTCAGCGTCGGATTCGACGGTGATGTGGCCAGCGGCCTTTTCGGCATAGGTGCCGATGCGGGCCTTGCCGTACGTCCGTGCCGTGAGCCGGACGCCAGCGTTAGTCGTGGAGGTGCGGCGGCTGCGGGTGCCATAGGACGGGGATCGGCTCATTTCCCCCCTCCTGCCATGACCCACTGTAGAGTCAACGGCGGTGCGAATTCCGCGGCAGGCGTGAAAATAGCGACCAATCCGGGCTGGCCCAGCAATACTTTGAGGGAATGTAGGTAGCACACTATGCGGGTCAACTCAGTGATTAGCCGCGGTACGTGTGACCGGATTTTGGGCGGAATGAAAACGACAACGATTTGTCGACACGAGTTTGCTCCATTGCGCCCGTCACCAGACGCTTACGTTTAGGGGCCAACAGGCACGGATGGAACCATCCGGCGAGGTGGCCGACTGAAAACAAAGGGAGCAGATACGCGCGATGGCCGATAGGCGTGCGAGCAGGCACGTCCACGCTACTTGACAGCAGCGTCGAGCCGGAGCAGGATATAGGCGTTAGGTGAGCAACCGACGCGCGAATCCTTGAGGCCAGTTATCTTTTGCAGAGATAACTGGCCTTTGCGCTTTTAAGTCCCCAAATCTTCGATTAGGTTTTGGACATGCATATCTCCTTGTCTGACGATGGGGTCTCGGTATAGGTGTCCACTGGCGGCACCTTGCTAACCAGTACCACCTCTGTTGATTTCAGTCCCAGCGCGACCGCGATACAGTGAGCTTGTCCCCGACGGCCTTTCGTTCTGCCGTTAAGGACCGCGTATACGTCCTCACGCTTGAATCCGTGGGCCTCAGCCCAGTCCGTGACAGCCACGCCTTGAGCTTCGAAATTTGCCCGCGCCTCTTCGAGGCTAAGAGTGTGTCGGCTCATATTGGAAAAGATTTGAAAATTTCCGTGATGCTTTGGTCAATCACATGATGCATCAGAAATTTGGCGCGGTAAATATGTAACTCATTGATTTTTATGGGTAAATTATTGATACGTGTTACCTCAAAAAACCCTATCACCGCGTTTAAGTCGCTGATTTTCATGGGATTCCATGGGTGGGCGCGCGTCAGAGGCGACCACCACGGCAGGAAAAATTTTTAGTCGAATTGTCAGCTTTCCGCACGGCAACAGTTGCGGGGCTGGTGAAATGCCGTTTTGAGGCGCGCGGAGGCCGTTTGGGGACGCCCTCCCTCACCAGACCCGCGCGAGCGGCTCTCTATGCGGTCAGCTTTTTTGCGCGCCTTTTCTCTGAAGCTCAACGCTCTGCTACACCGATGCCAGCAGCTTTTGCCCGGCATAGCTGTAAGTGCCGTGACCAAGCAAACCGTTCTCGACCTGATCAGTCGATACGACGCACTCGTTGCTACATTGACCTGAAGTCGCAGGGTGGCGCCCCAAATTTTCGTTGACGTTTTCAGGAATTTGCACAAAAATCCGGTTGACGTTCTTCCCGATATGCACATTCAAAACCCGGCGCCTAAATGTCCTTTCCCCTTCCCGAAGCGTTTCATCCGGCGCTGAGCGCCGATCGTTTGTCTGTCATTGCGTCCATTCTCATCGCGGAGCACTTCTCGACCGCCACGGCGCTGCAAAGCGACTTCGACGACGGCTACACGCGTGGCTGCACGCGCTTCGGTCGCCAACGCAACCGGCTTAAATCGGTGGCGCTGTCGGGCGAATACGACTGGCTGGAGTTGCGCCACGGTGGGAACGACCTCGTCTTCATGATCGGCGGCATTCCTTGCCGCTTCGCCGCTGACGATCCGGCCAACCCGACCAAGCCGGCGGTTCTCGACGCCACGCCGTTCCAGCAGGATTTCTTCGGAGCGGTTGAAAGCGGCGTTCCATGCAAGTTCTGCTTTGTGCTCGATGGCGGCTACGCCGACGCGGACGATCCGCGCGTCGTGTTCTTGGGCGAAGACTCCTCTCGCGTCGTCAAATGCAAGTGGGTGTCTGATACCGCTCGCGCGCTGCATGCTGTCGCCGCCGAGACGCCGGCGCCGAAGGAGATGGGCAAGCCGCGCGTCGCACCCAAGCGCCCCGACGCGGGCGACGAAGACGCCGCCGTCACATCATGATGTTCATTGGGTCCAATCTGCGCACGGCGCGGCTGTTCCATGGGTTGTCCCTGCAGGAGCTGGGCGAGCGAATTGATCGCTCGAAGCAATTTCTCAGCCGGATCGAGGCGGGCGTCGATGTGCCGACCACTGCGCTCGTCGACGCCGTCTGTGCCGAGCTGAAAGTCCTGCCCGAATTCTTCACGGTGCCGGACCCGATGCCCATTGCGGACGAGCAATGCCATTTTCGCAAGCAGCTCACGACGAAGGTTGCGATGCGGCAAGTGGCTCGAGCGAAGGGAGAGCTGTTGAAGCGGATGGTCAACGCGCTTGAAGAGCATCTTGATCTGCCGCAATACGATTTCGACGAAGGCGACGGTTCGTCGGCCGAGACAATTGAGCGCGCGGCCGAACGGGCCCGCGCTCATTGGGATCTCGGGCTGGGTCCAATTCAGAACATGACCCGTGTAGCGGAAAACGCAGGAGCGGTCGTGGTGCCGCTCGGCGGATTGGCTGCGGAGATCGATGCGATTTCGTTCGCCACTCGCAGGCCGGTCATTGGAGTGAATCCAGAGGGCCGGTCGGCTTGCCGGACGCGCTTCGGCATCGCGCACGAAGTGGGGCACTTCTTCCTTCATATCGGCGTGCAGACGGGTGACAAACTGACAGAGTCTCAGGCAAACCGCTTCGCCAGCGCGTTTCTCATGCCAGGGCGGTATTTCGCACCGGAATGTCGTGCAGCACTGCGAGGAAGCCGGTTGAATTGGGCAGCTTTGTCGGAAATCAAAATGAGGTGGGGAATTTCGAAGGCTGCCGCACTTTATCGAGGAAGGCAGCTGGGAATCTTCTCCGACGAACAATACAGGAGCGGTGTGATTGGGTTGACTCGCCATGGAGAAGCAAGAGTCGAAGCGGAAGACGCTCAGATGCAGCCAGAGCAGCCCGAACTGGTTGTAGATAGCGTTCAGGTTTTGCGCGAATCTTTCGGCATTTCACAGACGGACATCGCGCATCAGATGCATGTCCAACCGGCCCTTCTCAGCGAGCTTCTTTCGAACCAAGTGGATGCAGTTGAGATTCCGGTCACAAATGTTGTGCGGTTTCCGCGAAGCAACAACGAACGTCCAACGCGGCCTGCCGATCGTTGAGTGTTCACCGGCTCGGAGCAGGGACGCGATGATCGCAAGCATCTTGCACCATCACCCGAATGCGTATTCGTCTCAGCCCCGAGCGACAATGAAGTGCCCAACGGCAGCTAAGATTTTTCTCGATTGTGGAGACTGGCGGGGCTGAATGATCTACGCCTTTGCATTAACCTGGAACTGTTATACGTCGCTCACCATGACGAATCACAATCGCCTGAAAATTCTCGCGCGGCCGCTTTGAGTACGCGACCCGGGTCACTAACAAAGACCTCCGCCGGTGGCAGTCCATCTAGGAGCGCATGCGGCGAATACAACCAGAATGCTCGACGCCATCCCCCGCGGTCATCGTCATCGGGCAGCACCATCAGCAGTTTAGAGACCTCCGGACGAAGCTTTCCGGACAGGTCAAACTGAAAATCCGGATATACGAACCCGCGTTGAGCTTCAGACCAAACCCCCAATAGCAAGCGTGCGGCGCGAACATCCGCCAAAAATGCCCTTGCATCCGCTAAGGGGGGAGCTTCGACAGATCCGGCGACACGGCTGTCGTCCGGCCAGCGATTTCTCAACAGTGCGTCGCGAAAGTTAATTGCCTCTCGGCGTGCCGCTGCGAAAGTGGCCATTGACTAGCTCCCGGTTGCTCGCTGCCTAACTCGGCTCACATCCGCCGAACAGTTCCAATACCGCTACGGGCGGAAGGCATCTCTTGATGCCATATTCTAGAACTTGCGGCATCTGGGTGTGCTTATCCCTACCACAGGCGCGCGTAATTCTAGAGGCTTGTATAGCGGGTTTGCCGTGGCACGGATAGGCGTCGCTCGGCTGGCAGCACGAGCGCCTGTCGACTAGGCCAAGGCTTAGGCTTAGGCTTAGGCCGCTTCGCGCGTCCGGCACTGAGTACTGGCCGCGTTACTAGGCGACTTAGCCGGAATTACGTTTGCCTGCAGAGCAGTGCAGAGCAGTGCACGCGTAGCGGCAATCCCGGCGCCGTAGCATTGCGGGCGACGGCTTTTCTGCTTCTTGATCTTTGGTGACACCGCCATGGTCCCGGTTGGGTTCGTATTTGCTCAAATCGCCCCGCATCAAGAGTAGGACGCCGCGACGATTGGGCGCCGATCTCGGCGCACTGCTATTGCGAGGAGCTGAGTGCACTGACCAATGCTGGCTCTCGTCTATGGTTTAAGTGTCAACCGGCCATTCTTTGTCTTGTTCGACCATCGTTTCCCGGCGCCAAGACGGTCTACGTGCTTCTGGATATCCTCCGCCCACGAAAAATCGGCTTCACGCCCGAGGTCGCGCACGAGCCTGACAACCTTCACCCGTTTGCAATGCCTCAAAAATTCATCCAGCACGTCGGAGCGGAGGTTACGCGAGCCGATTATAAGGTTGCTCGCTTCCTCCATGGACTGGCCTTTTCCAATGTCGCTGGCCAGTTCAAGGATGGCTCGCTCAGGCACAGAGACCAACACTTCTGGAGAACCTGACGGGAGGGGTTTAAGGCCCATCTCGTAAGGTAGATCGCCGTCGAACAGATCGGTGGTCTGGTACGAATAGCGCGTTACGTCATCCACCCAAGCGGGAATGCGATACGAGCGCCGCCCCCATAACACGATCTTTTCGCGGAATGCGATGTTGTGGCGAACACCCTGCCAGGAAAGAGCCGTCTTACCTCCCACATGAAGGCCCGGTATGCATCGAGTCAGATAAGTGATCGTACCGTCCCGGGAGGGAGTGTCACCGGTCAAAAGATAGACTCCCTGCGAAAGGCGCCGTAGCCAGCCGGCCTTGGCCATGTAAGCAGCAAGCGCGTTACTTATCCCCATTTCCCGGAGCATGGCGGAGTCGATAGGGTGGCCGCGCCGACATCCCCGGAGCATCTGCTGCACGGTTTTGTTGCTCATCTACCTCTATCCGTTGCGTTATTTACTTGCAGTATATCGGCGATAATTTTGATTATTTGCGATTTTTCAACGTACGAGGCAACTCCCTAGCCAAAGCGTATCCGCCTTTAACGGGTCGCATGGTCACCGGGCCTGACCGTCGTCATGACCGAGAGCCGCACTGGAAATCGCGCAGCGTCTACGAACCCTAGCTTGTGACCGGCGAAACGCTACGTCTCAAGGACCTTCTTGCGCCCGTGCTGTGGGCGCAACGATGCGACGTTACCGAACGATCAACAGATGCGGAGCGATCGGATTGCGAAGGATGCGTTTCCCTTGATTGGGCCGCGCCCAAAAGCGGAGATAACTGTGCCGGAAGTTCTCGAAGTGTTGAGCCGTGCCGAATTGCGTGGCGCAAATGACACTGCACATCGACTCCATCAGACCTGCGGGCAGATCTTCCGATACGCGATTGCAACCGGAAGTGCGATGCGTGCGTGAGCGTTGATCTACGCGGCGCGTTGCGGCCCAATTAGCACACGCACTTCGCGGCTCTTACTGATCCGGACAAGTTAGGTGAAATGTTGCGGGCAATAAACGGACTCGCCGGCACGTTTGTTGTAGGCTCAGCATTGCGACTAGCGCCTCTGCTGTTCGTCCGCCCCGGAGAGGTGCGTCAGGCGGAATGGTCGCAGTTTGATCCGGATCATCGCGAATGGCGTTACATCGTATCGAGAACGATTCTTCATGACTGTCTTCGCTTTCCAGCGGAAGTCATAGAGCACCAACTCGCGCATCAAGTATCCGATATCCTCGGCACTGCTTACAACCGGACGAAGTTCCTTGATGACAGAATCGAAATGATGCAGGCTTGCGCGCACTATCTCGACTTGTTGAAAATGGGACATGGGATGACCCGTAAGGTGGTCGGAGACATGAAGGTCGAGACGATCCACATCGCGGAAGGCATCCACAACCATCGTTTGCTTGAAGTGTTCGTATCAGGCGGCGATCTCGGTAGCGGCGGTTCCGATAATAGCGGGCCCCCACTCTCCTATTTAGCTGTTGCGAAGCTTCTCAGCTATTTCGTGCACGCATTTGCCGTTGCGCACTACGCCGATAGACTCAACCGTAAATCCAAAGCGCATTAGCGCAGTCTGTGGGTCGAAGGAGCCGCTCCGGATTTCCATGCAATGGCCTTTTGCCAGTCTTTGCCTCAGCTCCCGCCATATACCCGCTGAACTGCACATCCATTAGTTGCGCACGGCGGCATTACCACAACAAACAGCAGATTCGCCAGAGCGTCAGCGCTGAAGATCGCAAGCTCCGTGACCTCATCTCCAGTTGCGGCACTTCACTCGCCCGAGTTTTTTTGTCAGCATGACGCTTAAGAGCCGACATCTTGCGAAGAAAATAACTACCGAATTTCAGCGGCAATTTAAAAACTCTATCTTTCTGCGACTTGACCGAACTGGTGGATTCCACCAGTTCAGCTAAAATGGCAAGCATGATGCCCAACCACAGCGCTCCCAAAACCACCCCCGCCCACTTCTCTGGCCACGAGACGTTTCCTTTACGTCAGATGTGGCTCAAGAAAGTTTGCCATGAAGCGATCAACGGCCAAATTAGCAAGACCATCTTCACCAATGTCGACGCTATTGCGACCTTCGGGGTTGGCAAAAACATGGTGGCCTCGATTCGGCATTGGGCCTTAGCTTGCGGTGTCATGTACGAAGCAGGCGATCACTTCAGATTGAACAGTCTTGCCTATGAAATTCTTAAGGACAGTGGACTTGACCCCTATGCCGAAAACCCGTCAACAGCATGGCTTGCGCATTGGCAGCTTGCCGGTCGATGCCTTCGCTCGACGACTTGGTATTGGCTGTTCAATCACGTAACAGCTCCGTCGTTCACACGCCAAGAGCTCGAAGAGCCTTTGGCGCGCTACGCGCGTCAACTAGACCCTAAACATCGCCTTTCCGGGTCGACGCTGTCTAGAGACTTGGAGACATGTTTGCGTAGCTATGCGCCACGTGCAGCTGGAGGATCGCCAGAGGATTTCGCCGAACCATTGCTAGGCGAGCTAGGTCTTCTGCAGGAGGTCCACAAGGGCCAATATGCATTTCGACGTGGCCCTAAAGCTTCGTTGCACGATGGCATTTTTGCCTATGCACTAGTCGATTTCTGGAACCGCGAGGCGGATGGGCAAAGTTCGCTAGCCTTTGAGACCATTGCCTACGCTGATGGCTCCCCTGGTCGCGTTTTCAAACTTGACGAGGAGTCGATCGCTCAACGGCTGATCGCGCTCTCAGACTTCAGCGATCGCAAACTCGAGTGGACAGACTCTGCCGGTCTTCGCCAAGTCCACCGAAAGGACTTATCGAAGGACGACCTCAAAAACATGATCAGACGCGCCTATGACTGACAAAAAGCAAGACGCTCTGTCGGACATCGTCCAGATTTCGCGCCAATACCAGCGCTCTATCCGCGTCGACGCCGACATTGGCCGCACAGACGCCCTCTCAGGCTATATCTGCCACGCCACAGCCGGATCCGTGGTAGATGGCATGTGCGTGCAACTCTCGGAAACCAACCAACGCTGCTTTACCTGGACAGGCCCCTTCGGCGGGGGCAAGAGTTCGTTGGCCGTCGCGCTGGCGAGCGCGCTGCATCCCGATAAGAGCCTTCGAGCGAAAGCACGCGAAGCCTTGCACTTGAATTCCAAGGCCGCCTTCGACAAGGCATTCCCGGTCCGAAGGGGATGGTTGATCGTACCTGCGGTGGGACGACGTGGCAGCGTCGTCGCCGCACTTAATGCAGCCCTTCGAAAGGCGCAGGGCAAAACGGTAGATGGGCGCAACAAGCCCAACGGTCAAACGCTTGTCGCCGAATTACTCGAGGAGGCACAGAGCCGCCCGCATGACGGTGTGCTGGTCATCATCGACGAGATGGGTAAGTTCCTGGAAGCCTCAGCGCTGGGTTCCGGGGACGATGTCTACTTTTTCCAAGAACTCGCCGAAGCAGCCGCACGCTCAGACGGTCGTTTGGTGGTTGTCGGCGTACTGCATCAATCCTTCGCGCAGTATTCCGCTCGTCTTGGCATCGACACGCGTGAAGATTGGACTAAAGTACAGGGCCGCTACGTTGACTTGCCTTTCGTAACAGCTAGTGACGAAGTTGTCGAACTTATTGGCCGTGCAATCGAAGTCAATCGACAGCCAGACTGGATTCCCGAGACATCGAAGGCGATCGCCGACGCTATCCGCTCGCGCCGCCCCTCTGCAGGGCAAGGCCTAGCTCACGCCTTGGCCGGCTGTTGGCCGCTCCATCCGGCCATGGCTGCACTGCTTGGGCCAATCTCCAAACGTCAGTTCGGGCAGAACGAGCGAAGTACATTCGGCTTTCTGTCATCAGTTGAACCGTATGGCTTTCGCTCGTATCTGGATTCGACCGCGGTCAGCGAAGCAACCTGGTATCGCCCCAGCGACTACTGGGACTACCTGCGCTCCAATCTTGAGCCTGCCATCCTCGCGTCCCCTGACGGCCATCGCTGGTCTCAAGCGGTCGAAGCGGTCGAGCGAGCCGAGGCTAAGACGGGTGATCCACTACTGGTGTGTCTGATCAAGAACATCGCGATCATCGACCTCTTCCGTAACGGTTCTGGCCTGGCGGCCGACACCGTCGTCATCAAGGCACTCTTTTACAACACGGCACAAGAGGAACTTGACGTCGCGCTGCAAAGGCTCGCCGCCCTCAAGGTCGCCCTTTACAAGAGCTATACCGGCGCTTGGTCAGTCTTCGAAGGCAGCGACTTCGACATTGACTCCGCCATCGCGCAAGCACTCGTCACCTCGTCGGGCGTCGATTACGCTCGCCTCGCGCAGCTCATGGGATTGCATCCGGTGGTCGCCAAGCGCCACTACCACGAGACGGGTTCCATGCGCTGGATGGAACTGTCTCTGTGCAGCATCGAACAGGCCGAGAAAATCGCCGCCGACTTCCGCCCGCGCAAGGGCGAGTTCGGAACCTTTATTCTGGCTCTGCCCGCCAAAGGCATGAGTGCGCGGGCTGCACGTTTGCGTGCGCAAGCGTGTTCGAAGCTCCGCCCTTGGCCGGTACTTGTGGGTATCCCGGACAATCACGCCCGTATCGCAGAGCTATCTGCCGAACTAGTAGCATTGGAGCAGGTAAAGGAGCGGCATGAGTTGTCCGGCGACGCTGTGGCTCGCCGCGAGGTCTATGCGCGGTTGGCCGCAACTCGGGCAAATCTGGAAGACCAGCTCCAAGCCGCGGTATCGTTGGCGAAATGGCACGACGGGACGGATGACGTCGTCCAACCCGGGTCGAAGCTATCGCCAGTGGCATCTCAGCTCGCTGACGAACTTTTCAGCGCGTCGCCGCCTGTATGGAGTGAGCTGGTCAATCGCGATAGCGTTTCGAGTAACAGCGTAAAGGCTCGCCGCGATCTCCTGCATGCGATGATCGAAGCCGAAAGCCAAGAGGCTCTCGGCTTCGAGGGCTTCCCGGCCGAGCGCGGGCTCTACGAGACGCTTCTCAAGAGCACAGAACTGCATCGCCAAGACGCGTCCGGCGTCTGGCGGTTCATTGCGCCATGCGATGGATCGGCGACTGGCCTCAAGCCACTGTGGGAGGCTGCCCGGGCGCTCTTCTTGGACGGCAACACGCGAGTGGGTGCCCACGAGATCTATGCACTGTGGAGTGCACCTCCTTTCGGAACGAAGCAAGGCATCCAACCGGTCATCCTTACGGCATTCATGCTTGCTCACAAGGCCAACATTGCCGTCTACAAGGACGGGATGTTTGTGCCCCGGCTCACCGATTTCGACATCGACGAATGCCTGCAGGACCCAGATCGTTTCTCGCTGCGTTGGGTGGCTATCGACGAGGACAAAAGTCGGATCCTCAATGGCATTTCAAAGCTGTTAGCAGAGGTTGGCGAAAGTGCGGACGCGGCCGATCCACTCGAAGCCGCACGCGGCTTGGTGGCCATGGTATTCAATCTGCCGGAGTGGGCTCGAAGGACGCAGCGCTTGGGCGACACGGCCAAGGCCATGCGCGACATGCTGTTGAAGGCCAACGATCCTCACAAGGTATTGTTTGTCGACCTTGCGTCGCTGCTCAACGCCGCCGACGGCAAGTCCTACGTAAAGGCTCTTCGAGCACCACTGCAAGAGATCGCGGGCTCATATGGAAAAATGCTCACCGAGGTCGAGAGCAAGATGCTCGAGGCACTCGACGCCCGGTTGGATGATCTGGAAGCGTTACGCCAGCGCGCTCACTCCGTCTCCGGAATTTCTGGCGACCTGAGATTGGATGCGTTTGCGACGCGTCTCGCCAACTTCGACGGCACCAGAGTGTCGCTTGAGGGCATCCTGAGCTTAGCTGCGGAGAAACCGCCTCGAGACTGGGTCGACCGTCACATCGATGCAGCGATCCTAGAGCTAGCAAAGTTCGCCCGGCGTTTCCGCGAAGCCGAGGCTTTCGTGGCGGTTCAAGGCCGCGAGGCACACAGTGAAGCCATCGCTGTAGTCATCGGTGCTGGGTCGAATACCAAGACGATCTCACGCTCGTTTGCGATTTCGGATCGTCATCGCCAGATCGTGGACTCCAAGGCCGACGAGGTCGTCTCGATGCTGGAGCGCCAAGGGTTAGGAACTGAAGTATTGCTAGCCATACTGGCCAAAGCCGGAATGACGCTGGCGTCTATTGACCAAGAGGTTGCCAATGATTGAGCGTCATGTTCTAGGGATTTCTGGTGGGAAAGACAGCGCCGCGCTCGCGGTTTACATGCGCGACCGACATCCTGAGCTCGATATCGATTATTTCTTCACCGACACCGGCGAGGAGTTGCCTGAGGTTCATGAGTTCCTCGGCAAGCTCGAGGGTTACCTAGGCAAGCCGATCGTCCGGCTCAACCCAGGCCGGGACTTTCGCTTCTGGCTGCGTCAATTCAATCACTTCCTACCCAATCCGCAAAGCCGCTGGTGTACGCGAAAGTTGAAGCTGGCGCCATTCGAGGATTGGGTGAAGCCTTGGCTGGCAGCCGGCGACAAGGTCACTTCGTACGTGGCGATTCGCGCGGACGAAGAATATCGCGAAGGCTACGCGTCTAAAGCTGACAATCTGTTTGTGAAGCTGCCCTTCCGCGAAGCCGGCATCGACAAAGCAGCCGTGATTGACATCTTGGAGAATTCCGGTGTCGGTTACCCCAAGTACTACGAGTGGCGCTCGCGCAGCGGCTGCACGTTCTGCTTCTTTCAGCAGAAAATCGAGTGGGTCCGCCTGAGGGACAAGCACCCTAAAGCGTATGAAGAAGCGAAAGCCCTCGAGAAGGACGCCTTGGAACACGGGGCACCCTTCACCTGGTCGAAGGGCGAATCGCTCGGAGACATGGAGCAGCCGGAACGCGTAGCGGAGATCGAGGCGGAATACGAGATCCGCCGCGCTCGCATGCGCAAGAGTATCCCCATTAATCCCCTGCGGCCTGTGAAGGCCTCCCCCGAGGACATTGACGATGTCTACGGCGTGGATGAAGGCAACGGCTCTTGCAACGTTTGTCACAAGTGAATCAATGGTCGGAGCGGCGACGACCCGGAACTCCCCCCGAAGCTCTGCCCCATTTGCTCGGAAACTCGTTGGCTCGCTGAACACTTGATGGAAGTGGGTTTGGCTGCGGACTACCTTGGGAACACATCGTCCTACGTGAGCGAGCACGGTACAGCGACGATTCGGACCGAGACGATCGGCGACTGGCTTAGGTTACCGTCGCGCCGTCGCTGTCGGTGCTACCGCACATGGGGGGATGTTGCTGGGAGTCTTCCTCTGGTTGGACCACCATTACGAAGGCAACGGCCCCTGCGCGATGTCCCATATGTAGGTCATAACAGGCTCAGATACTTGTCCAGATTGGAGATGGAGATGAACTGTGTCTGACCGGACGTCAAGACGGAAAACTCGTCCATCCTGATCTTGATTGTCGCCCTCTTGACCGAACACAGGGCTGCCTGAGCTGCGTACTTGACGAACAATTCGAGTTGGTAGTCGCCGTGAGGCCACTCATTCGCCTCGTACCCCAGCCTTTGAACTGGGACGAACAGAACGGACTGTTGTACCGAAGACTGGGGGGCGATCGCGAAATCTCCGAATGGACGCCCAAGCCGTCGTCGCGTGGCGTATTGCTCCTCTGGTTTCTCGGTAACGACACGCTCGGGCCGGTAGCGCATCTCCCGCGTGCTTGACCACACGCGCAGAAGAAACATCTCCACGACGGCTGTGGAGGCTCCACCATTGACGACGGTAAGCGGGAGTATCAGCTCGAAAGCCCGATCAGAAACCACCACTGGTCCGGCAATTTCTAGCACGCTCCACAATACGTTGCAGTTCGTAGTCAGGCGTTGACTGACCGCGTGCGGATAGGAGGCCGTGATTCCGCTTAGCAACCATCCGTCGAACTCCTCACGCGGCATACGCTTTCCGTATATCGCCGCCTGCAGCAAGCGAGCGACGAGCTCATAGATCAACGACTCCCGCAAGGGCAGTGGAAGCGGCTCGATGGACTTCGCGGTCAGGTAGCGATCTACCTTCGTGATGGCCTGGTCGAGCAGGGCCAGCGTGTCCATCGAAGTCGGAGTGGGCACCTCGACGTCATCGAAGGGGGCGTCATCCAAAACGGCAGCTGCGATCGGTCCAGCCAATATCAGCTGGTACTTACTTGCAGCGTTGGAGCCTTTGAGCTCTTTGCACCATACGACCACATCGCCTTTGCCGATCTGATTTTTGGAGGACTTGACCTGCTGAGCAAGAGTTGAATCATCTGCGTACTCCCAGTAGATGTCTACCTTATCGTTGTCGGAGTCCGGCTCTAGCGTAACGGCCGTCCATTGTCCGTTCGCCCAGAGCGAGTCGAGCAGGCAGATGAGGGTTTGAACCGCAAACCCGCGGATCGCTTCGCGCCCGCCCACGGCTAATTCTCGATCTCAAAGAAGTCCATGGCCATTCGCCCCCACTGAAAGCGAGTATCCTCGATCGACACTCGCATCTTTTCGCTCGGCGCTTCGTCTTCCATACGAGCCCAAGCGGCGATAAGCGATAGAACCTCCCTAGCGTACTGAGCCTCCGGTCCGTCTTCCCCTTGAAGTGCCTCGAACAGCCGGGCGTGCACCGGATGACGACTGTTCAGTGTGACCAGAATCACGCCCCCGGACGTGGAAACGTCAAAGATGTGCGAGCCAGACATGTCGGCGTGCCTGAAGCGGAATTTAATCTTCTTGCTGACATAGTCTACGGCGAGTTCCAGAGCCTTCGCCTCCTCCACGCCATCTTGGACGATATCGGCAGTCAGCGCGGATGCGCGTTCGTCGGCGGAGGCGTGTTCATCTTTGTCACTCCGGCCGGTGTCCCCAACCCGCTCTCTGCGTCTCATCACAGACTCGGTGGCCGCTTTCTCGGCCTTTTTCTCAGCTCGCTCTTTGGTGGACTGCATTCGTTCACCTTCGCGCATCTTGGCCACCTGCCCGCGCATCGAGTTCAACAGCTTCTCAATCTCCCGGCTGATGCGGTACATGGCAAGCCGTGGGTCCCGATCCTGCTCGAGCGTCTCCTGATATTCTTTCACGCTGAGCCCCTCTTCCAGCGCGTCTTCCTCGATGCTCAGGCGCGTGAAACCCGTCGCGGCCTGCTTGTTGTTCGTGACGCCAAAGACATCATCCAAACCCGGGTCGAACTGCACTTCGATCCCCCACCATCTCTCGCGTGTGTCATACGAGTTCGTGAAGCTGTGATTGAGCTCCAGCTCCCGCCTCGATCTCACGACCGAGATGCCCTGATTTTTTTGCGCGTGCTGACCGATGGGTTTGGTACCTCCTTCACGCCGCGCCTCCGGCTTACATATCGACGCCATGATGGTCACAGGGTGCTCTGTGCCACCATGCCCTATATGGAGGACCAGCGGTTGTCCGAACGGCACAAAGGCCGGTTTCTGATCGAAGGGCGCAGGGGCATTGGTGCCAGACATCAAGTAAAGCGGGTCATTGGGTCGCACAAAGCTCTGATAGACCGTCGTCTTGGTCTTGCTCTCATAGGCGGCAAGGCGAATTCGAACGGACTTGTCGTTGATAAAGTGCCGATACACACGCCCGCTAATGAATTCTGTGTGTCGCAACAGAGTAGTACTTTGCTTCCAAGAGATGCGGTCCAACTTGCTCCAGGCGACCAAGGTGCCGTGCTCTTCGCGATTGCCTGCAATCAATGACCGCCATTCAGAAGGGAGCTCAGAGGGCTGAGGCTCTGGAACCTCTGTCATTTGTCCGTCCTGAATCTCCTGTACGTCCAAGTACGCGTGATAAACCGACCCATTTTGCCATGTCCAGACATCCACCCTCTTGCATTGAGAGATTGAAGAGTTCGGCAATCCCATCCCGAACTTGCCGATACCCTTTTGCTTAGCCTTGTCAAGGCGCGAACCGTTGCCAAATTGAAGGGCCTTCCTGAGCATGCTGGGGCTCATGCCGCTGGCGTTGTCGTAAACCGCGAGGCGGGATATCTGACGTCGCCCTCCGGCCGCGACCTCGTCGATACAGATTACCTCGACTTCGGTGCGGGATTGGGTACCTTCTCCTGCTTGGATCGCGTTGTCAATGAGCTCGGCCAACGCGTGCGCGGTGTCGCGATAGCCCGAGCTTCGCATGGCGGAGATTGACAGGTTCTGGGGAATAATTGGAAAAGACATGCGGCCTCCTAGGTATGCAGCGTGGACCAAGTGCTCAACGACTCCAACCAACCGGCATCGGCTTGCGAGTCGGCTGCCACAATGAGTCTAAAGCGAGGCAGATCGGCCACTCGGGCTTGGACGAGCCGCCCGATTGTGGATAGGAACGCTGCTCGGGATTTGCCAGGCGACGCCATCACACATACGGAAATTTCAGGAACGGAGTTCCTAGGAAGCAAGAACCCGTGGACGCACAAGACTTTCTCATCTCTAGCGACGAATTTCTGCAGGGCAAGGTCGCGTGCCGCTGGAGATTCGTCCGCAGTTACGGCTCTGGCCTTCACGCCCTCGACCAGCAGAAGACCGGCGAAAAGCCGTGCGTTCTCGGCTGTTGTTGCATAGAAAACAACGCGTCCCCGACTCTTGGACTCCTTCTTCAGAATTTTCAAAAGGTGTTCGTTGCGTTCAACGTTGTTGCCCAGCTCGTTGACGTAGGTGTGATCAAAATCGAGTGTATCGTCGTTGGTCGGTGGGGATGAGGCATCCGCCGACGCGTTTGTGGACGACGTGCTCGTGAGATTCACAACCGTACCGTCGATGTCCGTGAAATCGCCAACCTGACGAAGCGACTGCAATCCGTCGTTCGCCGCGATCGTGATGCAAGCGTCCGGAAAGGCATCCATCAAAGCACTCTGATTGGCTCCCGGGGGAAAGGCGGTGCCAGATGTCGCTAGTATTCCCACCGCTCTGAATTCCCCACCCGCGGACATCCTTCGAACGATCTCGGCCCCGACAGGATGAACACGATTCTCTGCATCTGCGAAGACGGCAACCGACGTAATGGAACCCAGCTTTTCAAGAGCCGAGTTCTCCGCGCTGAGTTGGAGAATGTCGATGACCGCTATTGCCCCTCCGAGCTGATCTAGGTCGCGCACGGGGTGGTCACCGTAGAGCTGGAGAATGGTCGTGTCGCGCGAACCCAGTTGTCGCCACACCTCTTGTAATTCAAGGAAGGCCTCGTCACACATGGCTTCGCCTGGCGCCAGCCAGATGATCGAACGGTCATCGGCTTCCGAACGATAGAGATCGAGCGCTGCAGTGACGACTAACCGAAGTTTTCCTGCTCCGAATGGCATGTGGACCAAGACGGATACGGGCGGGTTGGCGATGGCTCGACGAAGCTCGCGAAATGCATTCAGTTGATGCGCGTGAAGCTTGTGCGAGGCAACGGTTTTCTGAGACCCCTCGGATGGCTCAAGAGGCTCCTCGAGCTCGTCAATCTCCACACCATACCACCTGTCGAGAATCTCCAGGTTGCTTGGCTCTGCGTCGAAGTCGATGGCACTCAACGTTCGGAGGGGCGAGATCGCCGGCATCTGGAGCAAGTCGCACAGCTCCGATGCCTCCGAGTTGTTCAGTTTGGACAGCAAGAGACTTCGAATGTGCTGCTTTCGTAACGCACCGCGTTCGCCGTGCAAGCTAACGATGAAATAGGCGAGACCGTTTGGACTGGTCACATCTGTACCCATCTTGCCGAGCAAGGCCATGATCGAGGGGCCTAACAAGGCAGTGAGGGCGCTCGCGTGGTTTCTCGCAAGGTGTGCCATAAGCCGCGTCATCGTGGTCACACGAGACGATCCCGGGGTTGAAGAGGCATCTGGAATGTCAAGTGGTGCCATGCGCTGATTTCGGGGAGTTGTCGAGGGAAATCGCCGTCACTGCTGCGGCGATATCATCGTCAGACAGAAAGGGGGCCTGCGCGAACACCAACCCCTGCTCGCCATTGAGCTTCGCAGCAAGGTGCCCACGGCCAAGCAAGAGCTCAGCGCCCGGTCTGTCGAGCGCGATTTTGGAGGTGGCCTCGCTTGAAACTTTGAGGATGAGGCGGTTGCCAAGATTTTCGCGCAATTGCATCGGCATGACGTCCTTGTCGGGGCGCTGCGCTGCGAAGATCAGATGGATGCCAGCAGCGCGAGCCTTTACGCCCAATCGCTGTACCGCGGCGCCCACGGCAGACTTGTATCCGTCGTCGAACATCCAGTCCGCGAATTCGTCATGCACAAGGAAGACCATGGGCAAACGCTCGTCGGCCGCAACTTTGGCGTTGTAGGTCGGCAGGTCGCGCGCGCGGGCCTTAGCGAAGGCGCGATAGCGTTCCTCCATTTCCTGAACCAAAGCCTCGAGGACTTCTGCTGCCTTCTCCTTTGTCGTCACAATTTCGCTGCGCATGTGCGGCAGTTCGGCAAGCGGCGCGTAGTCCACGCCCATCTTCGGATCGATTAAGATGATCTGCGCAAGATCCTTCGAGTTGGTCGCGGCGATGTCCAAAAGCAGGGCCTGGATCAGTACCGACTTGCCGCTACCGGTGGCACCCGCCACCAGGGAGTGCGGCTCGTGGGAGGAGAGGCCACCGAACTCTGCGCCGAGGTTCAGATACAACAACGCACCGTTGATTTCTTGGAGCCCCAAGAGGAATGACGTGTTGATGCCGGCGACGTTGCGATTGATCTCACGACGCGACCACAGCTCCCAAAGCGATACCGCTTGACGCTTGGAGCCGGCGACCGTCACCACAATCTCGCCAGGCTTGGGCTGAACCGTCACTAAGTTGATCGCGTGAGTGGTCAGCAATTGGGTGCGCTTGTTCTCGATATCCTCGACGCGCAGCCTGTCTGAGCCGGCCAATCGCACCAAGCAGCCGTTCGGCGTCAAACGCACGCCTAGAATCGAAGCCTGCAGACCGTAGCTGTTCAGCGCGGACTTAAGCTTCTTTTTCACCTCCTCGGCCCATTCCTCCCGCTCAGCGTCCGCTTGCCCTCCGCCGGCAAATTTAGCGGCTACCAGAGCAGAAAGCGAAGAGCCAAGATCGGTGGACAATGCTGGGGTTGAGACCGGCACCGACGCTACAGCGTTGGTTGAGGCTTCGACCTGTTCTTGCGCCGGTGCGTCGTGCTCAGTAGCGAGGCCGTTTGATTGAGGCAAGGCGTTTGCATCTGCCACAATGGTTAGAGCTTGGTCGTCGGAAGACACTGAGGCACCATTGGCGAGCTGGCCTATGGCCGCGAGCCACGGCACCCGCGCGGCTGGCTTCTTGAAACAGTGTCCAGCCCACGGTTGGTGAGGGCCAAGCCCGGCCCGGCTTTCGAAACCGCTATTCCCCTTCGCATAGGCCTCGCCAAGCTTGCGCAGATCATGCCTGTCAAAAACTTCCTGCCAAGCTTGAACGCCTTCAGCGTCGTCGAGCAGCTCTTGGTCGGAGGCAGACGCGGAGCCTGCATCCGAGGTATGAACATAGACCTGTGAATAGCCGCGGAGCGAAATCTCCACGTCGCCTTCGCGCAGCTTCGCCCTCGCCCGCTCCATGAGACCCGTCATGCCTGGCGGGATCTCGGCGTCGATAAGCATATCCGCCAAGCGAGCGAGCCACACGTCGCGATCGAGGCGCCCCGGGTCGCCAAAGAGAGCCTCCCGGAACATGCCCAACGTTGCCAGGAGCTGATCCTTAGAATCTCGGCGGGCCTTAGCCAGTCCATCTGCCCCAACATACTTTGACTCGACGATCGAAATA
Source organism: Paraburkholderia sediminicola (assembly GCF_902859805.1). Taxonomy (GTDB): domain Bacteria; phylum Pseudomonadota; class Gammaproteobacteria; order Burkholderiales; family Burkholderiaceae; genus Paraburkholderia; species Paraburkholderia sediminicola. Next base: position 165,348 of record NZ_CADIKC010000011.1, read on the forward strand.
ACGACACGGATTCCATCGTCTCGCTCCTCGACATTAAGCGCGAGGATGTCGGCGATGCGGCTTTCAGGTTGCGACAGCCAGCTCGCGTAGTCGTCGAGCAAAAAGTACGCAGTCACTACTTGACCACCAGCGGCGGAAGCCTTGAACTCCTCTGCGAGCAAGTAGCGGCTGAGGACCAAGCCGATCATTTCCCCTGCAGAGACGCCGCGCTTAGCCGCACGAAGCACAATGTCGCCGGAGACAGACAGCGCGTCACGTTTTGCCTTGGCGGCAGCAGCCTCAAGCTGATCGGGATCAAGCTGCAGATTCAGCTCTTCCAAGCGACGACGTACTAGCACGCCGAGTAGCCGCAGCTCGGAGGTCGAGCTGACGATCATGTTGCGGCCGTTGGTCGAGCCACGACGGTAGCGCACCACCGTGATGTCGTTGTGTTGAAGCTGTCGCTTGTCCAGCAGCTCATCGTAGGTCGCTACCCATTCCGCCAAATCATGCGCGTCCTTGATCATGCCGGCCAAGGCGGGGCTTTGAAGCGAGATACGACGGGCGGGCAGGTATCGCTCGTCGGGCAAGGCGTCGGTCTGGCGGCAGACCGCGGCAACGGCGGACACATAAGCCCAGCCCGACGCGGTCTGCCAAGGGCATGTCAAAAATGTCGTCGATTTGAGTTCGTTCTCGCCCGAGACACTACGATACGACAATCGCGAAGGGGCGTGGTCCAGATTGGGACGATCGTTGGTCCATGGAACCGGCAGCCATTCCGACTGTGCTGCACGGGCAACCACATCATGCAAAAAAGCCACGTCGAAGGCCTTAAAGCCTTGCTCGCTTTCGCCGGGTGTAGCCGAGATCGGAGTTACGGAGATGCGCAATTTCGAGATGAAGTTGTCACTAGTCTCGCTAACCACCGGCAGGTCAGGATCATCGCCAGCCTTGTTCACCAGCTCCCCATATACGCTGCGAAGCTTCGCCGGATCCGAGTGGCGCACAGACACGCTGCATTGAAGCTTTCCATCGGCTTGAATCGACGAAAGCTCCCTCACAGTCGCTAGCGGTAACTCCGCCGCATCTGCGTTGTAAAGCACTACACTCAGATTGGAGGCCTCATGCGGCTGCAATCCGATGTAGCGTTCCAAAAGCTCGCGCGCTTGCTTTGCAGCGGCGGCCGGTTCGACATCGGTCATTGCGTCTGCGGTTCCGCGTGTAGGCGACTCCAAAAGACTGTAGCCGTTGACTGTGCTGCTTTCCGAGACGAGCGTTGAAGCACCCGCGCGTTTGAGAATTGCAATTTCGGGATAGAACGGATGCGCAATCTCGTCGGAGAGCTCCCGCATAAAGATTTCGCGGTCGCCATAAAGAATGCTATCGCTTGACAACAAGTGAGTGGCGAAGCCCGCCACGCGCCGAGACTTCACGGCCAGCGCCTTCATCCTCTCAGGATGCCACGGAGGGATGATCAACGCCGGATTGTCTCCCGCCACGCGGACCGTGCCAACGGAGAGGACCTCGGAGACCAAGCGTGAACGGCAAACGTCACCGCGTGCATGAGCCATCAAGAACGTCAGGAGCAAGCCAAAGGACTCCGCCTGGCGCATGACGGCCTCGCCATGGACGCCCGTGGACACGAAGTCCTCCATCGCTTTGATGTACTGCTCCTCGAACTTGTCCCAAGTGTCTCGAATCTCGTCACGTTGCTGCGGCGTGATTCGGCCATCCTCCGAAAGCTCTTTGATTCGCCCTTTAACATCCTGACGAAGGCTGCGCAGCTTGTTGGCCGCAGGGACTAAAGAACCGGCATCCGTCGAATAAGTAGCCTCCAAGGTCCCGGTGTCGAGCAGCGAGACGTTCTGGACGCCGCCCTTCTTACTCACGAGCCTGCGGGAAACCTCCGTGCAACCAACGCCGCCCTTCTCAAGGAGGCGGCGCATGTCGGCAACCATTGATAAGCCGATCGATGTTGACTTGTAGCTCCAAAGGAGTTGCGTCTTGGCCAAGATCGTTTCTTTGCCATTGGCAACCTGCACCAACGCGACGTCGAATTTGATCTGCAACGCTGCTCGCGAAAGCGAAGCGTTCGGTCGGATCTTGTTCTTCTTGTCGTTGCGCAGCTCTTTTTCCTTGGCGAAAAAGGCTTCGTAGTCGAAGAGTGGATCTGGCAAGTTCGCGTTGCCAAGCCGCTCAACCTTCCAATCCGCTCTGGAGCCCATCAGCTCCTTCAAACCGCGGTACATCGCGGAGAAATACGTTCCAGCGTCATAGTTGAAGCGCTCGCGCCACTCCTTCCGCCCCTTGGTAACGGTAAAGCGCAAGATGCGCTCACCCTCTGGTTCACGCAGGCCCGCATGTAGGCTATTGACCACACGTGCGAAGCCGTCAAAAAAGTCATTGCACTCGATGGGTTTACCATACAAGGCCTTTTCCCAACGGGCACAAAGCTTCGCATCTTGCTCGAGCAATCGGCGATGCTTAACGAAGAATTCCTCGTCTTCCTCATTAAAGTCCGAACGGCGTTCGCGCGATTTTAAGTCATCAAGGAGTGTGCGGCTCTCGGCATCGAGGGAATTCTCCTGATCGCAGTCTTGGTCGAAAAAACGGATCGTAGAGTCGGCCAAACCAAGCTGCTTTTCCTTGGGCTTATCGAAGGCCAAGTAAACGCCGTCACTTTCCCATTCGAATTGCGCCAGTGTCGCTGCCGCCTCTTGATCGCCAGCGGCAGCTGCAACGAATTCCTCCAACGCCTGTCGCGCACCATCGGTAATATCCGACTCATTAGCTTTGATGCGCTCTAAAAGCTCTTCAGCGTCGAGCAACTGGCCGTTCTGCCGAAGCTTCTTGAGCAGTGGCGCACGCTGAGTGAAAAGCTTGACGAAGGCCTTCTGCCACGGCTTGCGTGTCGCCCCGAACGTCTTAGCGTTCGAAAAAAAAGAGCTATCCCTAGGAAGCCCTGCTCGAGGCAGGGCGAAACCGACTGCGTCGCGGATAGCCAAGCCACGGGTAGACATGGCTTCGACAATGTCGGCACAAAACTCGCCAAGCTGGACAAGCGAAAGTTCGGAGGAAGAAAGCAGTCCGCCAATCGCTGCGTGAAATACTGCGCGGTCTTCGGGGACCGGCGAGACGCCGCCCGCGTACAACGAAGCCTCGACCCAAAGCTCGGGGTTGGCGCGCATTTCTTTGGCGCCAATGGCCATTACATGGCCCAGTGTATCTGCGAGGTTGTGTTCGTTCCCGTTGGCGGTGAGAATCGCCGCCTTGGAAGTCACGGCGTTGTTGCGCACATACCCTGCGTTGTGAGAGATCAGGATCTCCGCTGGGAGGCCCTGGCTTTCGACCAACGCCTCAGGGATCATAAGCTCCACGTGCGCGAACAGTTCGGGATTTGCCAAGACCGCCCGCGCCACTGCAGCGATTTGGCCGGCGGAGAGTTTGTCGAGCCGAAAGAGCGCTGCCGAATCGCCCGGCTGGTCAGGATTCGAAATGCGCTTGGCGAGGATGTCTGCGCCGACGCGTCCAATAATGCGATCGGTCAGCATTCCGCCACTCCCTTGAACGCGAACGGATTTTCAACAAACGAGCATGAATCAGAGAGCCTGCGGACCAAACCCAATCCAACAAGTCTGGCTTCGAGGTTATCCCGGTTCTCGCTGAGCTCCTCCTGGTCAACTAGCTTGGCATCGACCAAGCGCACACCTTCCGCGTCACCCAACACCAGACCATAGCGTCGCTTGGCTTCAGCAAGAAACTCATCAAATTGCATGCGATCTTCCACAATGGCGACCACAATCGATTTAAGCAATCTGTCATTGGGTGCGTACCGTGTTCGGCGAGATAGCCGTCGCGAACTGAGTCCGATCGCACGCGACCAAGACGCATGAATCTTCCCGACGTGCTGCTGGTGGCGTGCGAGTGCGAGCTCCACGAGATCTCCGACGAGGGCGTCTGGACTTTTTCCGGTATAGTCCTCGTCGTCGCCGCCATCTAGTGACGGCCACTGGAAGCGTTCACGCATAAGCTTCACTCGCTCAGCCTCCGGGAATTCACTCGAGGCAGCGTCGTTCCAGAGAGGGTCCTGCCGAATTGACTCGACATATGTGCGCACTGCCTTAGCGGGCAACCCCTGATTGAACTGATAGCTATCGCCCGAGAGTGCTCTGACCTTCGTGCGCTCCTTGGAGACGATTTCGCAGACAATCTCAACAGGATCGTCGTCGCCCGCGATCCGCTTGGCCCGTTCGAGCAAGTAAAGCAGCATATTCAGGCCAGAGATGGCAATTAGGTGCTCCAAGGCATCGTAGATCGGCATGTCCCTGCCGAGAATGGATAGCCAGTCTTCACAAATTCGGTCAAACCGCGCGTTGGCAACCTCGGGCAAATAGCCGGAAGACCGCGGGTCGTCGGCTAGCTGAGGTGCACCTTGCAGTGCACGCGCCAGTCGATTCATCGGAGCCTCGCGGTCGAATAGGCGCCTCGCCAAGGTGTCGCCGAGCTCCGCTCCCTGTTTCGCTCGGGTGAGCATTAGATAGAGCAGCTCGCCAGTGCGCGCGAAAAAGCGGCGGTCGTTACTCATCTTGCCGCGCGAGTCAATTTCCAAGTCCTCGTAGAGGGCATCGGGACCGAAAGGGAAGACGAATTTCGAACTCCAACGCTTGTTGCTACGGGACTCGAATGAGGAGGAGCGCAACAGCTCGATGGCCTTGGCAAAATCGTCGAAGTTTGAGAACGAGTGACGCAGGTAGACCATGTCGTCGTCGCCGTTACCCGTCTTGCCCTGGTCAAACTTCTCAAACCACTGCTTCCATTTCTCCGCGTCTGGCAGGGCGCTTTCGGCAATGGATTCGACGTAAGGGTTATTAAAGAGTAGGCCGCGCAGCCGGATTTGACGTTGCGGTTGAAATTTGACCGCGCCACCCAAACCTTCTTGAGGGCGAAGAGGCTTGCCCAAGTTCGAACCGAGCACGCCCAAAAACTCAAGTACAGTCAAATGCGGAAGCTGCTCGTCGTAGAGGCGGTGGCCCCAGATGTTCTCGTCGACGCAAAAGTCGACGCTCTTGATCTCTGGACGCTTGATGATCTCGCTCATACTGGGGCTCTCACAGTTACGGGACGAGCGAAGCCACGACCTCCCGGTTCGATGTCAATGAAATTCAGCGTGAGCGCGGACGCTTCTCCACCGACTTCGTCGTCGTCGCCAGCGAGCCTTGCGTTGCGAACAATCTCCGCCTTTCGGAGCAATTTGGCCTTAAAGGCCAACAGATCTTCGAGGCACTCACTGGAGAAGCTCGCGGGCAACGCCCCGGCTGCTACAAGCGACAGGAACTCGTGACGGATAGGAGTGAGGTCAAATGCAACGGAATTGCCTGGACCGGGCGAGAGCGAAACATCGAGCTGCGGGCGGCCAGTCCCTTCGTCGAGCTTGACTGCCATGCCGACCCCGCCCTGCCGGCGGGATGGCGTCTCATGGTCGCAGAGCACGCTAACGCGGCTTTGCGTGAAGCCTCCGGAGCTGGCAATGAAGATACGGTCGACATTTTCCAACAGCAAGCCGGTCATGACGCGATTGAGCCCCTTGGCAATGCGCCCACGAACCGTTTCGCTGACTGGCTTCTTAGACTTCAACGATTCGATCATGTCCAAGTAGTCGCCAGCGAAGTGAAAAGCGGTCAAGGACCAGCGGGGGTAGCCGGCCTCCGTGTCCGGCACGGTGAAATAGAGCCGGCGGCGCTGGGCCTCAAGCATTTCCAAAAACTCGGATGAGCCGCCTTCAAGACGAGCACCTTCGTACCCCTCCAAATATGCGTTTTGGGCAGAACGAAAGTTTGGAGTTGCTCCGTAGACTTGGTCGCCACCAACTAGCCGATCAAAGTCGGCTTGAAGCCGAGAATCGTCCTTTCCGTAGACTAGGAGGCCGTCAGCCGCGTTGGTCGTTTCCTCGCCTACGCCGAAGCTGGCCATTGCCTTGAAGACGGGACGATCAGAGGCTCTCCGCTTCGGCAGATTTGCCCCGAATGCGTTGGCGTAGATACTCGCTTTGCCGATGTTGCCGCCATCTAAGATTTTGGCCACGTCCGCGCAGGTCATCAGGTTCTCCTTGGCATCTTTAGCATCGGAGTAGCCCAAAACCATGTTCGAGCACAGAGCAAGCAGGTCGCGAACGGGAAGATGAAGTCCGTTGAGCCGCGCGATCTCGATCAAATCACCTAAACGGCGTGCAAGCTGCCCATCATCGGATTCACCGAGGAGCCTGCGACGGTTTTCATCGATGGGGCAGACCTTACCTGCCGCCTTGAGCGAGCAACGCTTGCAATTTTCCCACTCGGGGTGACTCGCTACCGCTTTGGCGACTTCTTCGAGCGTCTTTCGACTAGTTGTGCGGCTAAGGTCGAATACAGCGAGCCGATGGGGTGACGGACCCGCTTGCAAAAATCGCTCTTGCAGGGGCTTGCGAAGCGGATGTATCCGATCTTGCCGCTTTCCTAAATCACGCAAGCGGTCGAGCAATTGGCCGTGGTTTGCAGCCAGGATAACCACCTCGGAGTCGTCGCTTCCTAATACAGACTTTTCAAGCCGCTGCAACGGCAGATCGCTCTCCTCGCCGTTAAACTCGGAGAGGTCCTTTATAAAAACAGCTAAACGACCGTCGGCAAGTCTGAGCTCCTTGATGTTGCCCTTGCTCGACCACTCTTTCGGATCGCCTCCCAATCTCGTCCACAACGCGCGACAGTGATAGGTTTTGCCGTCGCCTGCAGTGCCGGCGATCAAGATAGAACCCGGAATCTTGGAAGCGACATGCTCCACCATCGCGTCCAGCAACGGTGTCGATAAGCCAATGGGTTGTACTTTGGCCCTTGCGAGGGCACCTGCCACGTACTCGTCGAACATCGTTAAGTTGTTCGGTGTCGGGCCATAGCTTCGAAGAAACCGAACCCAGGCTGCTGAAGGCAGTGCGTACGAGCTCGCATCCCCCTGCTGTTCAGAATTAATCATTTTGGTCTCCCTCGGGTTACCTGACGCAACGCCGGATATAGACGCGCCTGTGCGGCCGCGGAGCCATGAGCGCGACGGGGTATAAGTTGTAAATATCGACCGATGGAGATGGATGCAAAAAGGGCCGCCAATTGGACGTTCACTAACAGGAATTCAGGGGCCACGAAGCATCTTGCCGCCGCCGAAAAGGCGGCGGCGCAAACAAGATCTCCTTATGCATTTTGAATCCCCCGCAGTCGTGTCTTATTATCGGCCGGAAATGGCAATTCTTTCATAGGTTGCCATCCTTGCACAGCGCCGAACGCGCAAATGCTACTCGCTCGGAAGCTTTTTCCCGCGACGAGGCTTGAGGCTCCAGCGGCACGCAACGGCACGACACCGTCATCGTTCTGATTCAGTCCTGCTCCGCCTCGACGGCGGCCACGTCAAATGCCGATGCGGCGGCGCTTCGGGACCAACCTGCCCCCCGAAGTCTCGATCATATCGATCACCTGTCGAGCGGGCGTCGGACTATAGCTAATGTGGATGGGTCGCTCGCTACCGTAAAAATACAGACGGTCGAACCTCACGTTACCTATGATCCATTCGACAACGTCGGCCATATCCTCATCCTCGACAAGAAAATCACACGCCGCGCCGAGACGGTCGCAAATATGTCCGCCACGACGCGTTCTCTCGTGAGCAGCGTGTTGATCCAGCTTTGGCGCGATCCGCCCGTTTATCTTTGATGCCAAGGCTGGAGAACAAAAGCCGAACGTCAGTTTAACCATGCCGAAGTACTCGATGACTGGGTCAATTACGTGGGAAGCCAGATCAAAGATCGCATTAAAGCTTTCCGGCTCAAGTGGCATATTTTCGATATCCAATGCCGCCTGCGTTTCACCGCATTCAATTAATTCCCGAAACGTCAAATAACGCCCACATTTCTGATCCAATGACGGAATCGATTTAGATCGAATCAGCCTATAGCCATCTAAAACCAATCGCATCTCATCGATTTTTTTGTTAAACGTCTCAGCATTCGGCCCGTAACCATCAAAGTTGAACACCCCTAACTCATCTAGCATGGACTCAAACAACACCTGCTCGGCAAAAAAAGGCGATTCCTCGTTAAGGAAGCGAGATTTTCTATATAAATACGGTTCAAGGTAGGCATCCCCGTAATCGAAAATGGTCAATTCTTGCTTACGCAAATTAATCTTTACTCGTTGAATCATTCGAGGTAGAGGTGATCCAAAAAAATCGTCAAATTTCATCATCGTCAGCTTTCCAGACGAAATATGGATCTTCAACAGATCTGCGCTCGTGACATCGCCATAAAGAACCGTACCGCAACCAATATAGGCACGCAGGATTGGAGGCAGTCGCTCAACAAGGCCCGTATGGAGCTGAAGAGAAACACCGTCCTCCAGCCATCCTAGACCTTGCTCCGCCGCCTGAGCGCACGCACTAGATATCTGCGCCACATCCGCCAAGCTGAACAGTAGCTCTTTGCCGGCGAAAAGTGCACCCGGATAGCTGCCGAAGAATGCTTTCACGTCAGCCTGGAGTTGAGGCTCGAGCCTGCTGTATGGGGAACGCTTATCGAATTGCAGTAACGCGAAGTAGACGCGGAGATCATCCGCGCGAGAGGACGCCGCTTGCTCAAGGAGGAGCGTGGCATCATCCTTTGTCTCTTTAAGAAACCTGATGGCGGCAGCTATCGATCCGAACGCGCCAACCTCTTGCTGCAGCTCCTGCAATTCGTTTCTGACCGGATCGCGACCGAGCGTCAGGCAAAGTCGCCAGAGCTCATCGAGAGACTCCCGATGACGTTCATACAGCAGCTCAAGGCGATTTGTCTTGCGCTTAACAATAGGATTTTCGGCAGGGCTTCGAGCCACCGGACGTGCCAAGGACCTGGGCGGGACGGTTCGCCGCTTACTTTTGACTCGAGCAAAACGAAAGCGCTGCTCCTGATCCTTATCCTTGAAGACAAAAAATACACCCGGCCCAACGGCTATGGCATCGTTCCCCGTGACGCGATCGATGAAGGCCTTCAATTCCGCTTGCGAGTAGTACTTTTGGAAAGTATTTCTCGAAGTTAGGACGCCGTCACCATAGGGAACACCGCGGACAGGATCCTGATTGGAAAGCATGGCTGAAACGACAAGGATCTCGTTCGACAGAGAATACGATGTCTTAATAGCGAGTTCACGTTCAGCCAGGTTCTCAATCACATTTATGACAAATCCAAGATTAACGATGGAAGCAGATGTGATCGGCTGCTCATTCGCGTAGTGAGGGTCCCAGCCCGCGGCGTCAACGCCAAGCCCCTTGAGTCCTCTTATGTCGTCCCCTCGTCCGCAACCGTAATCGAATAGCGAGCGCGTACCGTCGAGAAATCCAAAGCGGGAAAGCATCTGTATCGGCGCCGACAAGCTGTAGCGAGACAACGCAGTGCGATGACGTTCGATTAGACCGCTACTGCTTGCGCCCTGCGAGTCCTCCGGTTCGTGGTTCGCAATCGGCACGAGCTCGTGATCCGACAACCGGTAGCCCCGCTGCTTGATGAGAGCTTCGAAATTCTGGCGGAAGCCAATACGAGCTGGATCGTCGAATAGCCCTATCTGCTCAGCCACATCGGTCAACTGCCTGAAGACTTCCCAACGCGGATGATCACGGGCTATGAGCAATTCCTTACGATGCAAGATCGGTGGGTTGATCGACGATTCGTAGCTCCGAAACCGGCACTTCTTCTGATCAAGATCAACAGACCAACTGCGCTTCAGGACGGGGAAGGCCTCGTCAAAGAACCTCGGGTAGTCGAGCAAAGACATATTCGCCATGGACAGTCCTATCCGAATAACATTGAAATCGCTCCCGGCAGTCAGGCTCGTCAGCGAAATACCTTCGTCTATGCTGCGCCGCAACGTATCTGGAAGGCGCGCCAGAAGAGACACATGAAAATATGCGTCGCTCGCAACGACCTTTCCGATCTCGGCACCTAGATGCGTCAAAAAATTTTCCCTGATGGTTGTCAAGCTCATCTCGTAACTCTCGACACTGGAATCACCGTTCTCGCGCGCCTGCCGCCTTCGTAGAGGGCCACCTAGCTCGACCTCACAACAGGATAACGCGCCTCAAGATGACAAGTGCTCTACCGACCGATCGAATTGCAACACTAAAAACCGGCAACCGTGTGCGGCGCGTCAAGCCGTTCTACAGCATCCGCCATTACCGTGGATGCTCGCCAACGTCGATCGAGAAGTCGTCGGAAACCGCGACGTGGAACTGCTCGAATGCAAGACCGCTGGGGAATTCGGCGCACTCTCGTGGCGCGATGGCGTTACCGGCGTTACTCTGGGAATCCTCGTTCTTCGTTCGCGGTATAGGTGGCGTTCTATGATGAGCGTGTGGGTCTTAGAAGACTCAACGGTTCTACGGCACCAGAGCATCATGATGATGGATCGGAGTGGATCTGAGCGGACCGAATCCGGGTACACAGCGGTTACACGGCATCCAGAAACAAAAAAGGGTTACAGGCAAGCCGCCTGTAACCCTTTGATTTTATTGATGGAGTGGAGGAGGGTCGAACTCCCGACCTTCCCATTGCAACAGCGACTTCCGCCTATTCGCGGTTTCTGGCACGTGCCAGCCTCAAAACTGTGACGTCAGTCCCAAATTAATCCCACGGGCCCCGCCTGCGATTGGCGGTCATTTGATTCTGAACGAGGCCAGTCACATTAATCCCGTCCCACAGTCGCATAGCTACAGCGCCAGTCGCACTTACTCTGTCGCCCTACGATCAAGAAAACGACGACTACATCAACTAGATGCCCGACGCTCTTCAGGCCATGACGTCAATCGCGTTCGCCGTGTGAGCTATCGGGTCGCATCCATCGATAAATGTCTCAATAGACGCTTCCCAAAATCTCATATTATGGTTCCTGCTACAAAGAACATCAAACATCAATATTCCCCGCCCGCAACGCATTCGACTCAATGAAAGCCCGACGCGGCTCCACATCATCCCCCATGAGCGTCGTAAAGATGCCATCAGCCGCAATAGCATCCTCAATCTGCACCCTCAGCAAGCGACGCACAGTCGGATCCATCGTCGTTTCCCAAAGCTGCCCAGGGTTCATCTCACCGAGACCCTTATAGCGCTGCTTCGAGATATTCCGTTCAGCATCAGCCAGCAACCACTTCATAGCGCTCTTGAAGTCGGTAACAGCCATACTCCGTTCGCCGCGCTTGATGACAGCACCAGTCCCAATCAACCCCTTAAACGTATTAGCGGTATTGATCAGCTGCTGGTAATCAGCAGTGAGCTGAAAATCCTGATCCAACACAGAAATCTTCTGATTCCCGTGATGAGTCCGCGCAACGCGCAGCGAGCGCAGCTCACGCACCGGGTCATACATCGTCGTGACCTTAACCTCAGGCTTCAACGCATCATCCCGCAACTTGGCCTCAAGAGCCGCCGCCGACACCGCAGCCGCTTCCTCACTGGACAGGTCAATAACAACCCCATCCATCACAGCCTCAAGCGCCCCAGCGTCATATAACCGGCTCAGACGATTCACCACAGCTTGAGCCAGCAAATAGGCCCGAGCCAACTCACCAAGCGCATCGCCGGTGATAGGCGTAGCGCCTTCGGAAGCCAGCAGTTCAGACCCCTGCAACGCCAGCTTCAGGATGTGAGCATTAACCTCAGCCTCATCCTTCAAATACCGTTCATCCTTACCCGCCTTGATCTTGAACAGCGGCGGCTGCGCGATATAGATATACCCACGCTCGATCATGTCCGGCATCTGACGATAGAAGAACGTCAGCAGCAGCGTGCGGATGTGCGCGCCGTCCACGTCAGCATCGGTCATGATGATGATGCGGTGATAACGCAGCTTATCGAGGTTGTAGTCTTCCTTGCCGATGCCACAACCCAAGGCAGTGATCAAAGTCACAATCTGCTCCGAAGAAAGCAGCTTGTCATAGCGCGCCTTCTCCACGTTGAGCACCTTGCCGCGCAGCGGCAAGATCGCCTGAAACTTCCGGTCACGCCCCTGCTTCGCCGAGCCGCCAGCCGAGTCACCCTCGACGATATAAATCTCAGACTTCGCCGGATCCTTCTCCTGGCAATCCGCCAGCTTCCCAGGCAAACCCACGCCATCCAGCACGCCCTTACGACGCGTCATTTCACGCGCCTTCCGAGCCGCATCCCGCGCCCGCGCCGCATCAACAATCTTGCCGCAGATGATCTTCGCGTCGTTCGGCGTTTCCAGCAGGAATTCTTCGAGCGCCTTCGCGACCACATCCTCCACCGGTGCGCGCACTTCCGACGACACCAGCTTGTCCTTGGTCTGCGCGCTGAACTTCGGCTCCGGCACCTTCACCGACAGCACGCACGAGAGCCCTTCGCGCATGTCGTCGCCGGCCGTTTCGACCTTCGCTTTCTTCGCGACTTCGTGATCGGTGATGTACTTGTTCAACACGCGCGTCATCGCCGCACGCAACCCGGTCAGGTGGGTGCCGCCGTCGCGCTGCGGAATGTTGTTCGTGAAGCACAGCACGTTTTCGTTGTAGCTGTCGTTCCACTGCATCGCCACTTCCACGCCCACGCCGTCTTTCTCGCCGCTGATGTGGAAAATGTTCGGGTGCAGCACGGCCTTGTTCTTGTTGATGTACTCAACAAAACCCTTCACGCCGCCCACGAACGCGAAATCTTCTTCCTTGCCCGTGCGCTGGTCGGTCAGCTTGATTCGCACGCCGTTATTCAGGAACGACAGTTCGCGAATCCGCTTGGCCAGAATGTCGTAGTGATATTCGACATTGCCGAAAATCGTCTCGTCAGCCAGGAAGTGCACTTCGGTGCCGCGGTTTTCGGTGTCGCCAATCAGCTGAATCGGCGAGACAGCCACGCCGTCGATCTCTTCGATCACGCGGTTCTGCGGCACGCCACGGTGGAATTCCATGAAGTGCTTCTTGCCGTCGCGGCGAATGGTCAGGCGCAGCCACGCCGAGAGCGCGTTCACGCACGAGACGCCCACGCCGTGCAGACCGCCGGACACCTTGTAGCTGTTCTGGTCGAACTTGCCGCCGGCGTGCAGCTCGGTCATCACGATTTCAGCGGCGCTGCGCTTCGGATCGTGCTTGTCGTCCATCTTCAGGCCGGTCGGCACACCGCGGCCGTTGTCGGTGATCGAGATCGAGTTGTCCGCGTGAATGATCACCTGGATATCGTTGCAATGCCCCGCCAACGCTTCGTCGATGGAGTTGTCCAGCACTTCGAATACGAGGTGATGCAAACCGGTCCCGTCTGACGTATCCCCGATGTACATCCCCGGCCGCTTGCGTACCGCCTCCAGACCTTCGAGGATCTGAATCGAGGAGGCGCCGTAGCTGTTATCGGGTTGCGAATTGTTCGTTTCAGTCATGGATTTTTTCCGGTTCTGCGTTACTGCAAGGTTGCTGCTCGGGACTTTTCAAAACACCATAAAAACGCCAAAGGGGCACTGCGCCCCTTGGTGTGTTCTTTGGTTTTGGACGCGTTAGATGCGCATCGGCATCACGACGTATTTGAATTCGTCGTTCTCGGGAATCGTGATCAACGCGCTGGAGCTGGCGTCGCCAAGGCTCACTTGCAACATGTCGACTTTCAGGTTCGCGAGCACGTCGAGCAGATACGTGACGTTGAACCCGATATCGACGCTGTCGCCGTCGTACGCGATTTCCAGTTCTTCCTGCGCCTCTTCCTGATCGGCGTTGGTCGACATGATCTTCAACTGGCCCGGCTCGATGATGCAGCGCACGCCCTTGAATTTGTCCGACGTCAAAATCGCGGCGCGTTGCAGCGAGCGCTGCAGTTCTTCACGGCCGATCACGAACTGATTCTTGTGCGACTTCGGAATCACGCGCTGGAAGTCGGGGAATTTGCCTTCCACCAGCTTCGACACCAGTTCGACCTGGCCGAAGGTGAACTTCACCTGCGTGGGCGCGATGTCGATCTTCAGCGTGTCGTCGATGTCCTCCAACAGACGCTGCAGTTCGAGAATCGTCTTGCGCGGAATGATGACTTCCTGGCGCGCGAACGAGCCTTCAATCTTCATCGACGAGAACGCGAGGCGGTGGCCGTCTGTTGCGACTGCCATCAGCTGGTCGCCGTCTACCACCAGCAGCATGCCGTTCAGGTAGTAGCGGATGTCCTGCTGGGCCATCGAGAAATGGACCATGCCGAGCAACTGGCGGAACGTTTTCTGGGGAACCACCAGGTTCGCGCCGTAGTCTTTAGCCTGAGCGACGGTCGGGAACTCGTCGGCCGCCAGGGTTTGCAGCGCAAAGCGGCTCTTGCCGGATTGCACGGTCAAACGCTTGTCGTTCAGCGTGAGCGTGACCTGCCCGTCGGGCATGGCACGCAGAATGTCGAGGAGCTTTCTTGCTGCCACCGTGGTCGCGACCGAATCGCCGCCCACGCCAAAATCGGCACGCGTGGTGATCTGCAACTCGAGGTCGGTCGACAGGAACGACACTTCAGGGCCGTTCTTGGTAATCAGCAAATTGGCGAGGATCGGCAACGTATGGCGGCGTTCGACGATGCCGCTCACGGTTTGCAGCGGCCTGAGGAGGTTATCGCGTTCGGTCTTGACCAGTTGCATAGAGTTCCTTCGTTGATATAACGGCCTGCGCGCCTGACTTGCCAGCCTTACAGCGCGCAACCGCGGCTCCCCGCCGGCGCTACGCAGCGCCTGTCACGGCGTGAATTCCGCCCGCGGCCGCCGGGCGGTTAAACCTGTATTGTGCCTGAAAACGGAACCGCTCCACTAAAATGGGGGCGAGTTCCGAAATAAACAGATCGAAATTTCCTTCCAGGCTGCTTAACCTTTCAGCGTTTGCTCCAGCACGTGCAGTTCGTGGTTCAACTGCGCGTCCGTGCCACGCTCGGCAGCGATCTTGCGCACCGCGTGCAGCACGGTGGTGTGGTCGCGCCCGCCAAACAGCTCGCCGATTTCCGGCAAACTCTTCTGCGTCAGCTCCTTCGCCAGATACATCGCGATCTGCCGCGGCCGCGCAATGTTCGCCGGACGCTTCTTCGAATACATGTCCGCGACCTTGATGCTGTAGAAGTCAGCCGTGGTCTTCTGGATGTTTTCCACCGAAATCTGCCGGTTTTGCACCGTCAACAGGTCTTTCAGCGCTTCTTTTGTCACTTCGATCGTGATTTCGCGGCCGTGGAACTTCGAATACGCGAGGATCTTGCGCAGCGCGCCTTCCAGTTCACGCACGTTCGAGCGCAGATGCTTGGCCACGAAGAACGCAACGTCTTCATTCAGGCTCACGAACTCGGATTGAGCCTTGCGCATCAGAATCGCGACGCGCATTTCCAGCTCGGGCGGCTCGATCGCGACCGTCAGGCCGGAGTCGAAGCGCGAGATCAGACGGTCGTCGATGCCGGAGATTTCCTTCGGATACGTGTCGCTGGTGATGATCACCTGCGCCTTGTTCGCGACCAGCGCCTCGAACGCGTAGAAGAATTCCTCTTGTGTGCGCGACTTGCCTGAGAAAAATTGAATATCGTCGATCAGCAGCAGGTCGAGCGAGTGGTAGTAGCGCTTGAAATCGTCAAACGCCTTGCGCTGGTAGGCCTTCACCACGTCGGACACATACTGTTCCGCGTGGATGTAGCGAATCCGCGCGCCGGCTTTGTCCATTAGAAGCTGGTTGCCGATTGCGTGAATCAGGTGGGTCTTGCCGAGACCCACGCCGCCGTACAGAAACAGCGGGTTGTACGAGATCCCGGGGTTGTCCGCGACCTGAATCGCCGCGGCGCGCGCCAACTGGTTGGCCTTACCGGTCACGAAATTGTCGAAGGTCAGCACGGGGTTGAGCTTCGAACGCTCGTACATCGAGTCGTTGTCGCCGTTACCGTTCGAACTCGCGCTTTGGCCCGGACGCCACGTGCGGCGTGCGGCGGCGGCTTCGTTCGCGTCGAGGCTGGGGAGATCGAGGTCGGCGGCATCTTCGGCGACCGCGCGTGCGTTCGCGTTGTGGTCGGCCGCAGCGCGTGCATTCGCGTTGAGGGTCGCCATCGCGCTGTTCGCGCCATTGGCGCGCGCGGCTTGCGACGCCTGGACGGCGCCGACGGCTGCGTCCACGGCGGCCCCACCACCGTTTGCACCCGACGAATGGCCACCGCCCATTGCGCCCGACGCAGAAGATGGACGCGACGGAGCCGGCGACGACGTCGCCGCTGGCGCGCGCATGCCTGCTTTCGGGTCCAGCACAAATTGCACATCGACCGGCGTCTGCCAGAAATCGCGGGCCATATCCGCGATGCGGCCGGAGAACTGGCTCTTGACCCAGTCGAGCTTGAAGCGGTTCGGCGCAGCGATGCTAAGCGTGTTCGCAGCGGCGTCGAAGGCGACCGGGGCCAACGGTTTGATCCACGTCACGTACTGCTGGGGCGTTAGCTCGCGCTCCAGCAATGCGGAACAGTGTTGCCAGAAATCGTTCATCGAGTTGCTGTCGTTATGATGTGCACGGCGGTTCGCCCCTGCCCCTGTCGCGCGTACGCAACAAGGCCCTGAGCAGTCAGGCCGAACCAGGCGTAATGGCTCCAGGCGCTTGTGCCACAAGGGTTTGCGGGGCAAGCGAGCCGGAGCGGCGTGCAGAATTTTTGGGAAGTAAGGCGAGATTCTAACGCCAAATCGTCGGCGAAAGGGAGTTATCCACAGGGACGGATCATCGGGCGAACTCCTCTTGGGGTCAGGCCGAAGCAGGCTAAACTATTGACGGCCAAAAGAAAACCGGTTTAAATAGCGGGTTCCGCGAAAACCAATTCTGCACAACCTCCGGCCATTGCCGCTTCAGCGATGATCGTGCGGTTAATTTTCGATCAGTCGATCAAGTGAGAGCAACATGAAACGTACTTACCAACCTTCCGTTACCCGTCGCAAGCGCACCCACGGCTTCCGCGTTCGCATGAAGACAGCAGGTGGCCGCAAGGTCATCAACGCACGTCGCGCGAAGGGCCGCAAGCGCCTCGCCATCTAAGGTAGCGAGCGGATTGCGCGCTCCGTCTGTGGCAAGCGATGCCCGCGGCGAAGCGGGAGCGGCTGGGGCGCCGCAACTGGGCTCGGTTCCGTTGCGAGCGCAAGCCGCCTTCCCCAAAGCCGCAAGGCTACTGAAAACGGATGAATTTTCATCCGTTTTTCGTTTGCGCCCGTGGCGTCGCACCGCGCACTTCGTGGTGTACGGCCGGCCCACCGGTAACGACGCTCGCTTAGGTCTCGTGATCGGCAAGAAGTATGCGCCGCGCGCGGCCACGCGTAATCTTGTACGTCGACTCGCGCGTGAAGCCTTCCGGCTGCGTCGCGCGGAATTCGGCGGTTGGGATGTGCTGTTGCGTCTGCACACGCGCTTCGACAAGAAGGCTTTGCCGAGCGCCTCGTCGCCGCCGTTGAGGGCGCTGTGCCGCAGCGAAATAGAGACGCTGCTCGATAAAGCAGCGCGCGAAATTGTCCGTCGCGAAGCGCCACCTGCGGAAGCGCCCAAGACGGAATGACGCTCAAGTGAGTGCCCGCTTCGTAGCTATCCGGTTCACCAGGATAGCTACGGCAGCCAAGCTGCGCGGGCCTCACCCGGTACTCCACGTTGCGCGGCGCCGTTAGGCCGCACCAGTCATGCAAACGGTACTCATCGCTTTATTGCGTTTCTACAAGGTTGCCGTCAGCCCCATGCTCGGCAACCGGTGCCGTTTTTACCCTTCCTGCTCTGATTACGCGCGCGAAGCAATCCAGTATCATGGCGCCGCGCGCGGGACTTATCTCGCCGCCAGGCGTATTTGCCGCTGCCACCCGTTTTCCGCGGGCGGCATCGATCTCGTCCCGCCTCCCACTTCTGAAAAGCGCTGACGCGCCGTTCCATCGACACTGAGACAACGCATGGATATCAAACGCACCGTCCTATGGGTCATCTTTTTCATGTCAGCGGTCATGCTGTTCGACAACTGGCAACGCGACCACGGACGCCCGTCGATGTTCTTCCCGAGCGCCAACCCGACCAAGACCGTCGGTAGCGCCGCACCGGGAACCACGACGCCGGGAACCCAATCTGCCGATCTGCCGGCCACCAACGCTGCTGCGCCGGGCAATGCGCCGGCAGCTGCGGCTCAGGGCCAGCTGATCAGCTTCAGCACCGACGTCTATAACGGCGAGATCGACACCCGCGGCGGCACGCTGTCGAAGCTGTCGCTCGTCAAGCAAGGCGACGGCAAGCAGCCCGATCTGGTCATCACGCTGTTCGACCGCACCGCGAACCACACGTATCTGGCGCGCACCGGTCTGCTCGGCGGCGATTTCCCGAACCACACCGACGTCTTCACGCCGGTGCCGAACCAGCCGCACGATCTGACGGGCGACGCCAAGTCGTTCCAGCTCAGCCTCGAATCGCCGGTTAAGGGTGGCGTGAAGGTCATCAAGACCTACACGTTCACGCGCGGCAGCTATGTGATCGGCGTCGACACGAAGATCGAAAACGTCGGAACCGCGCCGGTTACGCCGTCGGTCTATATGGAACTGGTGCGCGACGACACGCCGGTGGAAACGCCGCGCTTCTCGCACACGTTCATCGGACCGGCTGTCTACACCGACCAGCATCACTTCCAGAAGATGACGTTCAGCGACATCGACAAGAACAAGGAAGACTTCGTCAATTCGGCCGACAACGGCTGGATCGCGATGGTGCAGCATTACTTCGCGTCGGCATGGATTCCGCAGCAAGGTGCGAAGCGCGACATCTATGTCGAGAAGATCGATCCGACGCTGTATCGCGTTGGCGTGAAGCAACCGGTGGCAACCATCGCCCCGGGCCAGTCGGTTGACGTGTCTGCGCGCCTGTTCGCCGGTCCGGAAGAAGAGCGCATGCTCGAAGGCATCGCGCCGGGCCTGGAACTGGTGAAGGACTACGGCTGGGTCACGATCATCGCGAAGCCGCTGTTCTGGCTGCTCGAGAAGATCCACAGCTATGTCGGCAACTGGGGCTGGTCGATCGTGCTGCTCACGCTGCTTATCAAGGCCGTGTTCTTCCCGCTGTCGGCAGCAAGCTACAAGTCGATGGCGCGCATGAAGGCGATCACGCCGCGTATGCAAGCCCTGCGCGAACGCTTCAAGGGCGATCCGCAGAAGATGAATTCGGCGCTGATGGAGTTGTACAAGACCGAGAAGGTCAATCCGTTCGGCGGCTGTCTGCCGGTCGTGATTCAGATTCCGGTGTTCATCTCGCTGTACTGGGTGCTGTTGTCGTCGGTTGAAATGCGCGGCGCACCGTGGATTCTCTGGATTCACGATCTGTCGCAACAGGATCCGTTCTTCATCCTGCCGGTGCTGATGGCCGTCTCGATGTTCCTGCAGACCAAGCTGAACCCGACGCCGCCGGACCCGGTTCAAGCCAAGATGATGATGTTCATGCCGATCGCGTTCTCGGTCATGTTCTTCTTCTTCCCCGCCGGTCTGGTGCTGTATTACGTCGTGAATAACGTGCTGTCGATCGCCCAGCAGTACTACATCACGCGAATGATGGGTCAGACGAAGACGAAAGCGGCCTGATTGATGTCTTGCCGGAGGCGGGTGGTGGTAGCGCCCGCTGAGTGACAGGCATGAACAGACGCTTGCTGTAGAAAAGCCGCCCGGTGTAAAACCGGGTGGCTTTTTTTATTACTCGGCCGATTGGCCCTTGTCTTTCGATGTCGTTGTCGATGCGTCTTCAGGCGCGGCGTCGGTTTCCTGTTGCGTGCCGCCGTCGAACTCCGTCATCAGTTCTTCCACCAGATTGCGCTGCCTCGGCGACAGACCCACGAAGCGGTTAGCCATCTTCGTGACCAGTTCGATCGTTTCCGGCGTCATCGGATATTTCTCGCCACGGGCAAGCGGCTTGGCCTTGCCGGAGGGCGTCGGCCCGTAGTGCAGCCAGTGGACGTCCTTTTGCAGCCACGTCGCTAAAACCTGCAACTTGTCGCGCTTCGGAATCGTCGTGCCCGCGAGCCATTTGTGCGCGGTTTGTGGTGAGACGGCAGGGCCACTGCTATAAAGCAGATTGAATTCCCTGGCTAAATCGGTCCCACCCTTAATATCTTTGGGGAGTGAGTCTTTCAGCCGTTTGGCGAAAGCTGCTTTTTCTTTAGAGGTCGGCATGGGCCCGATTGTGCAATTCGGCGCATAGTCAGTGGACAACCAAACGCGCAATTTTATTGCTCAAATAAGCTATTTTTAGCCTGAAATCGGTACCTAATAACGCGTTTCACGATTTTATAGAATTCCGTCTTTTCCTTGTGTGGTGTGCGTTTTAGGCATTCGAAGGCGTCCATCTGTCGCAAATGCGTCTTAGGCTATCTTAGCTTATGTGAGATAAATCCTGATTTGTCTTATCAAACTCATGGCGCGTTAAGAATCGGGCCTGAGCCCAGAGCCGGTGAATGCCCCCGCGTTACAATGCCCGGCGCTTACTCGTGCGCATTCAATCCCTTCTGACAGCCTCGTTCCCATGCTCGCCACCGATTCCGATCCGATCGTCGCCATTGCCACCGCCCCCGGCCGAGGCGGGATCGGGGTCGTGCGGATTTCGTTCGGCCGTGCCGGGGAAGCCGCCGCACAGCCGTTGATGCAAGCACTCACTGGCCAGGCACTCGCGCCGCGCCATGCGAGCTATGTGCCGTTCCTCGACGACACCGGCAGCGCGCTCGATCGCGGCATCGCCCTGTACTTTCCCGCGCCGCACTCCTACACCGGCGAACACGTGCTCGAGTTGCAGGGCCACGGCGGTCCGGTCGTGCTCCAACTGGTGCTGCAGCGGTGCATCGACGCCGGCCGTGCTTTCGGACTGCGCCTGGCGGAACCGGGCGAATTCACGCGGCGCGCGTTTCTCAACGACAAGCTGGATCTGGCGCAAGCGGAAGCTGTCGCCGATCTGATCGAGGCCAGCACCGAGGCCGCCGCGCGCTCGGCGGGCCGCTCGCTCGACGGCGCGTTTTCGCGCGACATCCACGCATTGGTCGAAGAAGTCATCACGCTGCGGATGCTGGTCGAAGCGACGCTCGATTTTCCGGAAGAAGAAATCGACTTTCTCGAAGCCGCCGACGCCCGCGGCAAGCTCACACGGATTCGCGAGCGCCTCGTGCACGTGCTGAGCGAGGCACGCCAGGGCGCGTTGCTGCGCGAGGGTTTGTCGGTGGTGCTGGCGGGGCAGCCGAACGTCGGCAAGTCCTCGCTGCTGAACGCGCTGGCCGGCGCGGAATTGGCCATCGTCACGCCGATCGCCGGCACAACACGCGACAAGGTCGCGCAGACCATTCAGATCGAAGGCATCCCGCTGCACGTGATCGATACGGCCGGCCTGCGCGATACCGAAGACGAGGTGGAAAAGATCGGCATTGCACGCACGTGGAGCGAGATCGAGCGCGCGGACGTCGTGCTGCATCTACTCGATGCACGTACCGGCATGACCGCCGAAGACGAAACGATTGCTGCGCGTTTTCCAAGCGGCGTGCCGGTGGTGCGCGTGCTGAACAAGACGGATCTGACGGGGCTCGCACCATCCGTGACGCCGCTCGACGCGGATCTCGAACTCAGCGAAGTGGGGCTGTCGGCGAAACGGGGCGATGGCGTTGCGTTGCTGCGTGAGGAATTGCTGCGAATCGCCGGCTGGCAGGCCGGCGCGGAGAGCGTCTACCTCGCGCGCGAGCGGCATCTGATCGCGCTGCGCGCGGCTCAGGAGCATCTGTCGACGGCTGCGGCGCACGCCGATCAGAACTCTCAAACGCTCGATCTGTTCGCCGAGGAACTGCGTCTCGCGCAGGATCAACTGAACTCGATCACTGGTGAATTTAGCTCGGACGACCTGCTCGGCGTGATTTTCAGCCGGTTTTGCATCGGCAAGTAGGAAGGATCGAAAATTTCGCATGAAAGGCTTATCTGGCCTTGCCAAAAAGGCCTTTCGGCGCAACCTCCATGGCGCACATCAAATGCCATCTGTTGACCAAAACTCTCACATTTCTTTGGTACACAAAAGACAACCGGTTTAAAATCCCGCCGTCCGTGTATCAAACGATCCGCCATGCCAAAACTAGCCGCGCCCCTCACCGAAACGCAAATCCGCGCGCTCGAACCGCGCGCCACCCGATATTGCGTCGCAGACGGCAACGGCCTCGTCATCGAAATCATGACGACGGGCACCAAGGTCTGGCGCTTCCGCTATTCACTGAACGGCAAGCGTCAGCCGCTCGTCACGATCGGCGACTACCGGATGATTTCGCTGCGGGTTGCGCGCGCCAAGGCACAGAAGTACGCGGAGATGGTCGCGAGCGGCGTCTCGCCGGTGGCGACCGCGCGTCGCGACCGCGGCGCGGAAAGCAAGGCAGAGGTGCTGCGCGAAGGCGCCGAACTCTATCTCGCGACGGAGATGGCCGGCAAGTCGGCAGAATATCAGCGCACCACGCGGCGCGCGCTCGAAAAGGACGTGCTGCCTGCCATTGGGGCCAAGCCGATCAAAGCCGTGACGGACGACGACATCCGCGCGATCTGCGACCAGATCAAAAGCCGCGGCTCGCCAAAGATGGCGCTGCACACGCGCAACGCCGTCAAGCGGCTCTACGAGTACCTGATCGCCCGGCAACTGGCTACGACCAATCCGGCAGAACTCATCCCAGCACGCTTCATCGCGACGCCGGACAGCCGCACCCGCGTGCTCGATCCTGACGAAATAGGCGCCACGCTCCGGGCGATCTACGCATCGAACATTCGACGCCCGCTGAAGTTGGCTTTGCACCTGCTGGTGCTAACGATGGTGCGGAAGTCGGACCTCGTCGAAGCAGCCTGGTCCGAATTCAACCTCGACGCAGCACGATGGACGATCCCAGCTGAGCGCATGAACAAGGACCGCAAGCACGTGGTGCATCTCTCGCATCAGGCGGTCGCTTTGCTTCGCGAGCTTCAGGACACGAAAACCAGCCGGAATTTCGTATTCCCGAGCGTCAGGGGCGACGACAGGCCGATCGCGAAGAGCACGCTCAATCAAGCGGTCAAATCGCTCGGGCTCGACGTCGAGCATTTCGTCCTACATGACTTTCGACGCACCGCCGCGACCCACTTGCGCGAGATGGGGCAGTCTGTGAACGTGATCGAGAATGCGCTGGCGCATACCGTCAAAGATGCCCCGGATGGAGGCAATCACGCTGAACACACCGCAGAACGGCGTCAGACCTTGCAACTATGGGCAGATTTTGTCGACGCCCAGATCGGGAGCAACCGACAAGGCGTGAAAGGCTAAATGCAGCGGGCGCTGTAAACGCCGCTAGCGTCAGGCCACCCGCCGCATCTCTCCTCGCCCTTGGCCACCAGTACACTTTTGGTACACAGAGAAAGATGAGCAAGACGTAAGTACCAATCCATAAAAAGAAAACTACCTCTCTCACTAGGTTCTCAATATCCCCACACCGCGCCTCACAAGCCCAATCACGTCAATCCCGGCGCGCCGGCAGCCAACCGTTTAAAGCGACCTTTTTTCTCGCCGTTCATCGTCTAAACTAAAACATCGATGCACATCGGGACGGAGGCTCCCATGTCTGAACCGTTAATGGCTTATTTGCTGGGACCCCTGGTGATGCTGGTGGTCGGCGTGGCGATCTGGGCCGCGTCCCACTATCGCGAGAAGACGAAGCCGGAGCGCCTCGAACGCTGGCTCGATACGCATTATGCGGAGTGGCTGCATCACAAGCACTGAGCAGAGATACCCAACAAGAAAAGGCCGTCGCACACTGCGACGGCCTTTTTCTCTGTAACGCGCGAGCATCAAAGCTGCGCGCGTCCGCTCACGTCCTTACCAGCCCTGCTGAGGCTGCTGCGGATACCCATACTGTGCGGGCGGCGGCGCACCGCACGCGACATACGCGCGCTGGTACTGGTCATAGCAGTATCCCGGCGGCGGCCCCGCGTACACCGGCGCAGGCTGATACACCGGTTGCGCATAAACCGGCTGCGCATAGACCGGCTGCTGGTAAGCGACCACAGGCGCCGGATTCAATACGGACGTCACCACCGCGCCGAGCACGGCGCCGCCGATCAGCGCGCCGACCACATCGCCGCCATTGCCATGCGCCGACGCTTGACCCGCCACGCTCAGGCTCCCCACCATCACCAACGCCACCGCAATCTTTTTCATGTTTCGCTCCCGCCGTTCAGGCATGGAACAGATTGTGTAGGGCGCGCGCGGAAATAGATGCTGCAGTTGGTAACCGGGCATTACGGCTGTAACGCGTTGCTGGGCAACCGCCTCGTTGACCGCCATCCATTCCCACGATCAATGTAAAATTCGCCGCATGACCCGTCGGACAAATCCGACGTCTGCAAAGCTTTCCGATCCTTCGACCCCGAGACCTACAAGTCGACATCGGGCGTCGAGCCCAAGCAAAAAAGTTAAGGGGCGTGCGCGTGAAACAATGGACCATCCGGCAACGGATTCTGTGCAGCTTCGGGATCGTGCTGATCGTGATGCTGGCAATGGCAATCGTCACTTTCGAGCAACTCGGCGGCATCGACCGCGACGCGAAGAGTCAGCAGGAAGACTCGATGCCCGGCCTCTACTACGCGACCGCGATGCGCGCGGCCTGGTTCGAGAACTACACCGTCACGCAGCGTCTCATTTACGTGGACGCGGACCCCGACTCCATCAAGCGCGACGACGCCCGCTTGCAGGAAACCGAGCAGATACTTCAAAAGCTCCTCGGCGACTACGGCGCGACCATCTTCCGCGACAACGATCGCGAGTTCTTCAATGACTTCCGTCAGCAACACGCACAGTACCTGCCGATCCAGACGTCCTTGTTGAATGCGTTGCCGGGTTCGAAAGAGAACGCCGCACAGATTTTCAACACGCAACTCACGTCTGTCTGGGAAACCGGCCGCGTCTCGGTGCGCAAGCTGGTCGACAACAACAAGGCCGACGCCGACAAGGCCGCCGAAAACATCCGCAACTCGGTTGAGACGACGCGCATCGTGCTGCTCGTGATGCTGCTGATTGCCGCCATTGCCGCCGTGCTGGCCGGCTACTGGCTGCTGCGCGCGGTCACCACGCCGATGGCGAAGGTGCTGCAAGTGGTCGACGTCATGCGCACGGGCGACCTCACGCAACGTCTGCAGCTGAACCGCGCGGATGAAATCGGCGCGCTCGAAGCAGGCTTCAATCGCATGACCGACGAGCTCACGGCACTGGTCGGCCAGGCGCAAAAGTCGGCGGTTCAGGTCACCACGTCAGTCACGGAGATCGCCGCGACCTCGCGTGAGCAACAAGCCACCGCGAACGAAACCGCGGCGACCACCACAGAGATCGGCGCGACGTCGCGCGAAATCTTCGCAACCTCGCGCGATCTGCTGCGCACGATGAACGAAGTCTCCGAAGTAGCCGGCCAGTCTGCGGCGCTCGCGGGCACCGGTCACGCCGGCCTCGCGCGCATGGAAGACACCATGCGCCTCGTGATGGAAGCGGCCGGCTCGGTCAACGCGAAGCTCGCGATCCTCAACGAGAAGGCCAGCAACATCAACCAGGTCGTGGCCACCATCACCAAGGTCGCGGATCAGACCAACCTGCTCTCGCTGAACGCGGCGATCGAAGCTGAAAAAGCCGGCGAATACGGCCGCGGCTTCGCCGTCGTGGCGACTGAGATTCGCCGCCTCGCGGATCAAACCGCCGTGGCGACCTACGATATCGAACAGATGGTCAAGGAGATCCAGTCGGCGGTGGCTGCGGGCGTGATGGGCATGGACAAGTTCTCCGAAGAGGTCCGGCGCGGCATGCTCGACGTGCAGAACGTGGGCGGCCATCTCACGCAGATCATCCAGCAGGTGCAACAACTCGCGCCGCGCTTCTCGATGGTCAACGAAGGGATGCAGACGCAAGCCACCGGCGCGGAGCAGATTACCCAGGCACTGACGCAGCTTTCGGAGGCCGCGCAGCAGACGGCGGAATCGCTGCGCCAGTCGACCCAGGCGATCGACGATCTGACGCACGTCGCCAATAGTCTGCGCACCGGCGTATCGCGCTTCAAGGTGGTGGCCTGACGCGCCGCGGCGGGCTCACCGAAGCACGCCGACGCCGATCCGCCCATACGCCTCTCTAACAGCCCAAGCCCACGCCGATGCTCTTCATCCTCTTCACGCTCGATAACGAACGCTACGTGATCGACGCGACGCAGGTGGAGCGTCTGATGCCGCTCACGCCCCAGTCGCCACCCAAGACGATCCCCGGCGCGCCGTCGTGGGTCGCGGGCGTGCTCGATCACGAGGGCGCGCCGCTGCCGGTGATCGATCTGCCGGCGCTCGCGCTCGGCCGCCCCGCCGCGCAGTTGATGTCGACACGCGTCGTGCTGGTGCGCTATCCGCATGCGGGCACGGTGCGCCTGCTCGCGCTGCTGCTCGAAGGCGCAACGCGCACCATCCGTCTGGAAGCCGACGCGTTTCATGACGCCGGCATCGACATGCCGAATGCGCGCTATCTGGGCCCAGTCGCAAGCGAAGCGGGCGGTCTGGTGCAATGGATTCGCGTCGAGCATCTGTTGCCCGATGAGGTCAAAGCCCTGCTGTTTCCCGAGGCGCACGCATGAACGCGCATCACGACAATGCGCCGCTCTATCGACGCTTCGCCGATCTGCTGCATCGGACCATCGGGCTCGATGCAGCGTCGCTCGGTCATCAGTCGATTGAGCGGGCGGTCGATCAGCGCGCCGCGGCCTGGTGCGCGGATGGTCACGCCGAAGCCACGCTCGCCGACTACTGGGAAGCCACCTACGCGTCGCCCTCGATGGTGCAGGCGCTCGTCGAAACGGTGGTGGTGCCGGAGACCTGGTTCTATCGCGATGCCGACGCGTTCAGAGCGCTCGCGCGTCTTGCGCACGAACGCCTCGATGAGCGCGGCACCGCGCTGCCGCTGCGGATTCTGAGCCTGCCCTGCTCGAGCGGCGAAGAGCCGTACACGATCGCGATGACGCTGCTCGACGCCGGCATCGACGCCGCGCACATGCGCATCGACGCAATGGATATCAGCGAGCGCTCGCTGGCTCTCGCCCAGCGCGCCGTGTACAGCCGCAACTCGTTTCGCGGCAATGCGTTCCCATTTCGCGACGCTCACTTCACCCGCACCGAAGACGGCTGGCGTCTCGCGCCACGCATCGTCGACGCGGTCCGGTTCTCGCGCGCGAATCTGATGCAACTCGATGCCACGGCGCTCGGCGTCTACGACTTCGTGTTCTGCCGCAACGTGCTGATTTACTTCGATCGCGACGCCCAGCAGACGGCCTTGCAAGCGCTCAACGGCGTGCTGGCCGAAAACGGCACGCTATTCGTCGGCCCCGCGGAAACCGGGCTGTTGATGCGTTATGGCATGCAGTCGGCGAAGATTCCGCTGGCGTTCGCGTTCCATCGCGCCACGGCTGCCGAAGCGCAGATGAACAGCTGGCACACCGCCCCGCTTGCCACGGCCGCGGCACTCGCGATGACGCATTCGCCAGTGCCCGCGCTCGCGCCGTTGCAGGTGTTTTCGGCCGAGCCTTTTGCGTGGCCCGATCCCGTTGCGCGCACGTCGTTCAGCGGCGGTTTGGCGCAGACGCAGTTAAACGCGAGGTCGCCGCACATGCCGTTGGATGCAATCTCGCAACGCACGTCATTGAACGGTATTTCCCAGAACATGCCGTCGAATGACGTTTCACAGCGCACGCCTTTGAGCGGTATTTCGCAATACACGCCGAAGCCATCCAAAGCCGCGTCGCAGTCGCACGAGTTCATGTCACTGCCCATCACCTCGCCGACCAACGCCTCACGCGACACGCTGCAAGCGGCGCACGCGCTAGCCGACGCGGGACGTCTGACGGAAGCCGCGAACGCGATCAACGTCTATCTGGAACAGCACGCCCCGCACGCCGACGCGTTCTATCTGCTCGGCGTGCTGGCCGACGCCAATGGCGATACGAACCTCGCCCGCGGCCAGTATCGCAAGGCGCTCTACCTCGACCCGCAGCACGCCGAGGCGCTCGCGCATCTGGCGACGCTGCTCGAACTCGAAGGTGACCGTAACGGTGCGCGTCTGTTGATGGACCGCGCATCGCGCGCACAGGGAGCGCAACGTGGTTGAAGAACGCACGGTGACCTTCGACGATTGCTGGAACCGCATCGGCGTGCGCGGCGATTCGTCGTGCGAGCGGCTGGAAGAATACGTGCGCTGTCTGAATTGCCCCGTGTTTGAAGCCGCTGCGGCCAAATTGCTTGAGCGTCCGATTCCACTCGTGGATCTCTCGCAGCACGAGTCCCGCACACCGGCGCATCCGCAAAGACATGATCAGCAAGACGCGAGTGAGTCGTTCCTTATCTTCCGTATCGGTGGCGAATGGCTCGCGCTGCCCACGCCGATCTTCAAGCGCATCGTGCAGACGCGGCCGATTCATACGTTGCCGCATCGGCAGCATCGCGCGGTGCTGGGCGTGGTGAATGTGCAGGGCGACTTGCTGGTGTGCCTGTCGCTCGCGCATCTGCTGGGTTTCGAAGCCGACACCACCGCAGACGATGACAAAGCGCGTCACGATCTGCCGCGTTTGCTGGTGGTATCGCGCACCGAAGAGCACGCGGTGTTTCCCGTCGATCAGGTCGACGGCGTGCATCGGATCGCGGTCTCCACCTTTTGCCCGCCGCCTGCGACGCTCTCGCAAGCCGCCGCTGCGCATACGCGCGCCGTGGCGCCGTGGCGCGGCATGACGGTCGGCCTGCTCGACGCAGATGCACTATTCGATACCTTGAACCGGAGTCTCGGATGACGGACGACCCGCGCCGCCCGTCGCTGATCGATCTCTTCCGCGAAGAAGCGCGGACCCAGGCACGTGTGCTCAACGACGGCCTGCTCACGCTCGACCGCGCACCGCGCGATGCCGCCGCGCTCGAAGCCTGCATGCGCGCGGCGCATTCGCTGAAGGGTGCGGCGCGTATCGTTGGTGTGCAGGTGGGTGTCGAGCTCGCGCACGCGATGGAGGATTGCTTCGTCGCGGCGCAGGAAGGTCGCGCCTTGCTCGATGCGGCCTGGATTGATGAGTTGCTGCGCGGAGTCGATATCGTTGCGCGCATCGGTAATGATGAGGACGAGTCGGCGCGTGATGCGGTCAGCGCGTGCGTGGCGTCGTTGCAAGCGCGGATGGTGGGTGTGGTGCCGCATGGAATGGCAATGCGAAGGGATGCTGTGCCACCGGTTGCTCCTGGGGCTGCTCGCGACGACGGTTCTGCATCTGCACCCAGCATAGCCACCAAACCGCAAACCGCATCGGCCGACTCTGACCAGGACGCTGACGCCGCATTCAATCTGCTAGCCAACGCCCTGCGCGCCGAAGCAACACCCGCTTCTGCCGCACCGGCCAGCGCGACTGCAAACGCATCCGTGCCCGCCTCGGGAACCTCGTTTGCTCCTGCAAGCGCGTCCGCCCCTGCGACCCCGTTCGCTTCTTCAAGCACCTTAGCGTCCGCCGCCGCAACCCCGGCCGATCCTGCAAGCGCCTCTGCGCCGTCGACCGCAACCGCATCCACCTCGCACGAAGCAAACACCCCAGCAACAGACCCCGGCCGCATGCTGCGCGTACGCGCCGACAACCTCGACCGGCTGCTCTCCCTATCCGGCGAATCACTGGTCGAATCGCGCTGGCTCAAACCCTTCGCGCAATCGATGCTACGCGTCAAACGCGTCCAACGCGACGGCACACGCGCGCTTGATCAGCTACACGAAACGCTCGCCGACCTGAAGCTCGACCCGCGCGCGCACGCCGCGCTCGAAGAACTGCGCCGCCTCACAGCAGAATCGCAACACCTGCTCGCCGAGCGCCTGGCCGATCTGGAAAGCTTCGACCGCCGCTCGACCCATCTGTCGCAACAGCTGTACGACGCCGCACTGCAATGCCGCATGCGCCCCTTCGGCGACGGCACCAGCGGTCTCGCGCGCATGGTGCGCGACGTCGCGCGTTCGCTCGGCAAGAAGGTGCGCTGGCAACTGGTCGGTGAATCGACTCAGGTCGACCGCGACATTCTCGATCTGCTCGAAGCGCCGCTCGGCCACATGCTGCGCAACGCGATCGACCACGGCATCGAAGCGCCTGCGGTCCGTCTCGCGCGCGGCAAACCCGAGGAAGGCACGCTTACGCTCGACGCCCGTCACACCGCCGGCGCCCTGCTCATCAGCGTCTCCGACGACGGCGCGGGCATCGATCTCGACGCACTGCGCGCGTCGATCGTTCACAAGAAGCTGGCGAGTGCGGAAACGGCTGCGCAGCTGTCCGAAACCGAGTTGCTCGAATTCCTCTTGTTGCCCGGCTTCTCGCTGCGAGATCAGGTCACCGAGGTGTCGGGCCGTGGCGTCGGACTCGACGCGGTGCACGACGTCGTCAAGCGCGTGCGCGGCACGGTGCGCATCACGCATGAACCCGGTGTCGGCACACGCGTGCAGTTGCAGTTGCCGCTCACCCTCTCGGTGATTCGCAGCCTGCTCGTCGAAGTCGCGGGCGAGCCGTACGCCGTACCGCTCGCCCATGTGAACCGCACGCTGCACGTAAGCCGCGCGGATATCGAATTGCTCGAAGGCCATCAGCACATCGCATTCGACGGCCGCCGCGTCGGCGTCGTCACCGCGCATCAGATTCTCGACACCGCGCCGCCCGCCAACGAAGGCGATACCGTCAGCCTGATCGTGATCGGCGACGGCGAAGAAACCTACGGCGTGGTGGTCGATCGCTTTCTCGGCGAGCGAATGCTGGTCGTGCAGCCGCTCGACCCGCGCCTCGGCAAGATCCGGAACATCACCGCCGGCGCGTTGATGGAAAACGGCGACCCGGTGCTGATCGCGGATGTCGACGACTGGCTGCGCTCCGTCGAAAGGCTCGTCGCGGGCGGTGATCTGAAACATACGCAGCACGGCGCCACCCTCACCGCCCGGCGCGTCACGCGACGCGTACTGGTGGTCGACGATTCGCTCACCGTGCGCGAACTCGAACGCAAACTGCTGGCTACGCGCGGCTACGACGTGACGATTGCCGTCGACGGCATGGACGGCTGGAACGCGGTACGCGGCGAGCGCTTCGACCTCGTGATTACCGACATCGACATGCCGCGCATGGACGGCATCGAACTCGTCACGCTCATCAAGCGCGATCCGCAACTGCAGTCGCTGCCGGTGATGATCGTCTCGTACAAGGATCGCGAAGAGGATCGCCGCGCCGGCCTGAACGCGGGCGCGGATTACTATCTGGCGAAAGGCAGTTTCCACGACGAAGCATTGCTCGATGCGGTGCGTGATCTGATCGGCGAAGCTTACGGTTAAACCCACGGGTAAAACGGATGAAAATCGGAATCGTCAATGACCTGCCGCTCGCCGTCGAGGCACTGCGCCGCGCGCTTGCGGCACGCCACGACTACGAGGTGCTATGGGTCGCGCAGGACGGCCAGCAGGCGGTCGATTTCTGCAGCGCGCAGCGGCCCGACATCGTGCTGATGGATCTCGTGATGCCGAACGTCGACGGCATCGAAGCCACGCGCCGCATCATGGCGAAGGCGCCGTGCGCGATCCTGATCGTGACCGTCGACGTGGGCGCGAACGCGTGGCGCGTCTACGAAGCGATGGGCGCGGGCGCGCTCGATGCGGTGGATACGCCTTCGCTGAGCGGTCCTGACGCGAACAAAAGTATCGCCACCCTGATTGCCAAGATCGATCGCATCGCCGCACTGGTCACGGAACGCAACGCGCCTGGCGCAGCAGCCGCCGCGGCGCCCAGAACCGCGACGAACCGCGATACGCCGCTGGTTGCGATCGGCGCTTCCGCTGGCGGCCCGGCGGCGCTCGCTACCTTACTCGCCGGCTTGCCGAAGGACTTCCCGGCGGCCATCGTCATCGTCCAGCACGTCGACGCGGCCTTCGCCGCCGGCATGGCCGACTGGCTGAACCAGCAGTCGGCGCTGCCGGTGCGGATCGCCAATGAAGGCGACCGGCCGCAAGCGGGCATCGTGCTGCTCGCCGCCACCGATGATCATCTCCACCTGAAGCTGCCCAACGTGCTCGGTTACACGAACGTGCCGGCGGAAACGCCCTACCGGCCATCCGTCGACGTGTTTTTCCATAGCGTCGTCGCACGCTGGCCGGCTCGAGCGATCGGCGTGCTGCTGACGGGCATGGGTCGCGACGGCGCAATCGGGCTCAAGGCGATGCGCACCAAGGGCTATCACACAATCGCGCAGGACGAAGCGACCTGCGCCGTGTACGGCATGCCGAAGGCGGCCGCGGCGCTCGACGCCGCCGCCGCGATCCTGCCTTTACCCCGTATTGCCGCGGCGCTCACTGCCGCCGTCGGCACACGTTAAGGCCAGGTAGGCGCACACTAGCCGCACATTAGCCCGCTACGACTCACTGACATTCATTCTGGCTGACCAATATGGACACTCCTAAACCGCTTCAGACCGCCACCGCGCCGGAGCTCGCAGAACAGGACGCGAACGCGCAGGCATACGCGGAAGACGGACCTAATAGCGCCATCGACGACGCGTTAGAGCGCATCCTCGGCAATCCGCCCGCGGCAGAGTGCCCGATTATGGTGTTGCTGGTCGACGATCAGGCGATCATCGCCGAGGCGGTTCGCCAGGCGCTGGCCGACGAAACGAGCGTCGACTTCCATTACTGCGCGTCGCCCGAAGAGGCAGTGCGCTGCGCCGAGGAAACCCGCGCGACGGTGATCCTGCAGGACCTCGTCATGCCCGGCACCGACGGCCTCACCCTCGTGCGGCAATACCGGCAGAAACCGGCGACGCGCGATATTCCGATCATCGTGCTGTCGACCAAGGAAGAGCCGCTCGTGAAAAGCGCGGCCTTCGCCGCCGGCGCCAACGACTACCTCGTGAAGCTGCCGGATCGCATCGAGTTGATCGCGCGGATTCGCTATCACTCGCGCTCGTATCTGAACCTGTTGCAGCGCGACGAGGCGTATCAGGCCCTGCGCCAGTCGCAACAGCAGTTACTCGCGACTAATCTGGAGTTGCAGCGTCTCACGCATTCGGACGGTTTGACCGGTTTGTCGAATCGACGCTACCTCGATCAGTACCTGGCCGCCGAATGGCGTCGCGGCACGCGCGACAAGACGGCCCTCGGCTTTCTGATGATCGATGTGGATAACTTCAAGGCCTACAACGACACCTACGGACACGTTGCCGGTGACGAAGTGCTCAAGCGCGTCGCGCATACCGTCGAGTCGTGTCTGGGACGCTCGCCCGATCTCGCGGCCAGGTTTGGCGGCGAAGAGTTCGCGGTGGTGTTGCCGGGAACATCGTCGGGCGGCTTGCGCCTGCTTGCCGAGAAAATCCGCCTTGCGATCGAAGGGCTCGCGATTCCGCACGCCGGATCGGCGGCGGGCGTCGTGACGATCAGCATCGGCGCGGCGAACATCGTGCCGTCCGCAACCGAGCCGGTGACAACGTTGATCGAAGCCGCCGACGTCGGACTGTATCGGGCGAAACGCGATGGGAAGAATCAGGTCTCGGTGAGCGGCTGATCAACATTGCCACGAAGCAGCGCCCACGGGCGCATCGCTTCGATACTTGCTGCGTGCTTCGGCCAGCACGCTCGCATCGATTGCGCCTTCGTCTACCAATGCCTTCAACGCCGCGATCACGATCGACTTGCGGTCCACTTCGAAGAACTCGCGCAAAGCCTGGCGCGTGTCGCTGCGACCGAAGCCGTCCGTGCCGAGCGTGACATAGTGGCGCGGCACGTAGGCGCGGATCAGTTCGGGCACCGCGCGGACATAATCGGTCGCGGCGATGATCGGGCCGTGCGATGCTTCGAGCGCTTTCGTGACGTACGGCGCCTCGGTCGGCTCGCCAAGACGCGCGTTTCTCTCCGACGTCATGCCGTCACGCTGCAACTCGGTGAAGCTGGTCACGCTCCACACTGCGGCTTCAATCTGCCAGTCGTCCTTGAGCAACTGCTGCGCCGCGATGACTTCACCGAGAATCGCGCCCGCGCCGAGCAGTTGCACTTGCGCTGAAACTTCCGATGCTGCCGCCTGCTCTTGCGCTTGCGCTTGCGCACCAAGCGGATAAATCCCCTTGAGGATACCCTCACGCAGCATCGTCAAATCACCACCCGGCACCGAAGGCTGCGCGTAGTTCTCGTTCATCACCGTTACGTAATAGAACACGTCGCGTTGTTCTTCGACCATCTCGCGCATGCCCTCGTCGACGATCGCGGCAACCTCATAAGCGAACGCCGGATCGTATGCGCGGCAGTTCGGAATCGTCGATGCCGCCAGATGGCTCGTGCCGTCCTGATGCTGCAAGCCTTCTCCACCGAGCGTCGTCTTGCCCGACGTCGCGCCAATCAGAAAACCTCTCGCGCGCTGATCCGCCGCCGCCCAGATCAGATCGCCGATCCGCTGGAAGCCGAACATCGAGTAGTAGATGTAGAACGGCAGCATCGGCAGGTTATGCACGCTGTACGAGGTCGCCGCCGCAATCCACGACGACACCGCGCCCGCTTCCGAAATCCCCTCTTCGAGAATCTGCCCTTTGGTGTCCTCGCGGTAGTACAGCATCGAGCCGAGGTCTTCTGGCTCGTACAACTGCCCAAGCGGCGAATAGATGCCGACCTGACGGAACATGTTCGCCATGCCGAAGGTGCGCGCTTCATCGGCCACGATCGGCACCACGCGCGGACCGACTTCGTTGTCCTTGAGCAGCGCGGTCAGCATGCGGACCAGCGCCATCGTCGTGGACATCTCGCGGCCGTTCGAGTCCAACGCGAATTGCCCCCAGGAGGACATCGGCGGGACGATCAGCCCCGTCGATGCCACTTTCCGCCTTCTGGGCAGATAGCCTCCCAAGGCAGCCCGGCGAGCATGCAGGTATTGCATCTCCGGGCTGTCGTCCGCTGGCTTGTAAAACTTCACCTGTTCGACGTCCTCATCGGTGAGCGGCAGGCGAAAGCGATCGCGAAACGCCTTGAGGTCGTCGAAGCCGAGTTTCTTTTGCTGATGCGTGGTCATGCGGCCCTGGCCCGACGTGCCCATGCCGAAGCCCTTCATCGTCTTCGCGAGAATCACCGTCGGCTGGCCGCGATGCGCGAGCGCCTTCGCATACGCCGCGTGCAGCTTGCGCACGTCGTGGCCGCCACGACGCAGACGGTCGATGTCGTCGTCGCTCAGTTGCGCGGCGAGCGCGGCAAGCTCCGGGTTCTGGCCGAAGAAACGCTCGCGGTTGTACGCGCCGTCGTTCGCCGAAAAAGTCTGGAACTGGCCGTCGACGGTATGGGCGAACGCGCGCAGCAATGCGCCGGTGCGGTCGCGTGAAAACAGCGCGTCCCAATCCGAGCCCCACACCACCTTGATCACATTCCAGCCGGCGCCGATGAAATGCGCTTCGAGTTCGTCGATGATGCGGCCGTTGCTGCGCACCGGACCATCCAGGCGCTGCAAATTGCAGTTGATCACGAACACGAGGTTATCGAGCCCCTCGCGCGCCGCAATCGAGAGCGCGCCGGTTGACTCCGGCTCGTCCATCTCACCGTCGCCGAAGAAGCCCCACACCTTGCGGCCTTCCGTTTGCACAAGGCCGCGATTGGCGAGATAGCGCATGAAGCGCGCCTGGTAAATCGCGTTGATCGGGCCGATGCCCATCGAGCCGGTGGGGAATTGCCAAAAATCCGGCATCAGCCACGGATGTGGATACGAGCACAGCCCCGGCCCGCCGATCTCGCGACGGTAATGCTGAAGATGCTGTTCGGAGAGAAAACCTTCGAGATAAGCCCGCGCGTACACGCCCGGCGACGAATGTGGCTGGAAGTACACGAGGTCGCCCGTGCCCTCCTCTCCGCCCGGCGCCGCAGCGCGAAAGAAATGGTTGAAGCCCACCTCGAACAGATCCGCCGCCGACGCATAGCTCGCAATATGGCCGCCAAGTTCGCCGTACGCCTGATTCGCGCGCACCACCATCGCCAGCGCATTCCAGCGCAGCGCGCCGGCCAGACGTTCTTCGAGTTCGAGATTGCCCGGATAGCGCGGCTGTTGATCGAACGGGATCGTATTCTGGTACGGCGTGACGTTGGTCCGCGCCGATTCCACACCCAGCGACAGCGCATGGCCCGCAAGCTTGTCGAACAGAAACTGCGCGCGATCCCGGCCGACATGCGCGACCACGGCGTCGAGCGCTTCCAGCCATTCGGCGGTTTCCTGCGGATCGGCATCTTCCGGCTCCGCACGCTCCGCGCGCTGGAGATCCAAAGACCGCAACTGCTTGCTACCGCTGGACAAATCCGTCATGGCACCACTCCCGCATCAACGCGTTCGGCTCAAGATCAAGTGAGTCAATGGTAACCACGTGCTCACAAAATGAGCATCTCATTTGCTTGTGATCCCGCACTGGGATAGGCTATTTATTCCGGATTTTGCCAACACGACAGAATATTTACTCTATGACCACGCCACCCAGACGTCTCGACCGCATCGACATCGGCATCCTGAGCCAGTTGCAGCAGAACGCGCGCATCACCAATGCGGATCTGGCCCGTTCGGTGAATCTGTCGCCCACGCCCTGCTTCAACCGCGTGCGCGCGCTCGAAAAGCTTGGCCTGTTCAAGCAGCAGGTCACGCTGCTCAATCCAGAGCCGCTCGGGCTGCGCATCAACGTGTTCATTCAGGTGAGTCTGGAAAAGCAGGTGGAAGACGCGCTGACTCGCTTCGAGCAGGCGATTTCGGAGCGCCCCGAGGTGATGGAGTGCTATCTGATGACCGGTGACGCCGACTATCTGTTGCGCGTCGTGATGCCGGATATGCAGACGCTGGAGCGCTTCATCGTCGATCATCTGACGAAGATTCCGGGCATCTCCAACATCCGCTCGAGCTTTGCGCTCAAGCAGGTGCGCTACAAGACGGCCTTGCCGCTGCCGTCGTCGGGACTGACGCTAGTCGATCCCGACGACGTTTCAACCGACTGGCGCTAAGGGTTCGCGAGGCGAGCTCCTAGCCAGCGATTACCCGCGTGCGTAACGCGCAGCCGGCAGGCTGCGTGACAGATTCGGCCCCAGATGCTGGCGAGCGGTGTTGAAGCGCTCCCAATCGGCCGCGTCCGGCAAGGACGGAATCGTCACGAGTTCGTGCTGATCGAGGCCCACGAGCGCGGCGTCTACCATGTCCTCGGCGGTCATCACGATCTCCGACGGCAGATGTTCGACCGCGAGACCGGCGCGGTCCCAGAACGCGGTGCTGGTGGCGCCCGGCAGCACAGCTTGCAACTGCACGCCCTTGCCACCCACTTCGTGATGCAGCGACTGCGTCAGGTTCAGCACATAGGCCTTGGTGCCGCTGTAGGTGCCGTTCAGCAACTCCGGCGAGAGTGCAACGACGGACGAAATATTGATCAGGACGCCATTGCCCCGCTCCACGAAACCCGGCACGGCTGCGGCCGTCAGGCGCGTCAGCGCTGTCACGTTCAGCTCGATCATGCCGTCGAGGTCGTCGATATTCGAGTCGATCAGCGAAGCCGTCGCGCCGACGCCCGCGTTGTTGACCAGCATGGTGATGCCGCGGTCGGCGCGCAAACGCTCCTCGATACGCCGCTGGTCGGCCTTGACGGTCAGATCGGCGGCGATGGTCTCGATATGGCGGCCGGTTTCCGCGCTCAGACGCTCGGCTACGCCCGCCAGACGTTTGACGTCACGCGCCACCAGAATCAGGTCGTAACCGCGCCGCGCGAGGCGGTCCGCATAAACCGCACCGATGCCCGACGATGCGCCCGTAATCAATGCCGTGCCCTTGTTTGCTTGCGTTGCCATGGTGAATCTCCTTGCGGGCTTAGCGCGTCATGCCTGAGCCCTGATCGATGAATGGGGAAACTGAAACCTCCGCCGCTGCGCCTTTTTTGTGGGCATCGCGGTGTTGACGAGTGAAGTCTAGGCGCGTAGTCTTTTGTCTCAAATGTCGTATTT
This sequence comes from Paraburkholderia sediminicola, assembly GCF_902859805.1. GTDB lineage: Bacteria > Pseudomonadota > Gammaproteobacteria > Burkholderiales > Burkholderiaceae > Paraburkholderia > Paraburkholderia sediminicola. The sequence continues at coordinate 203,331 of NZ_CADIKC010000011.1, forward strand.
ACCTCGTTTTAGGACATCGCAATGAAACGCGTCGGCGTGGTGGTTTTCCCCGGCTTCCAGATCCTCGATATGGTGGCGATCTCCGTGTTCGAGCTGGCCAACCTCGAGGTCGGTCAGCCGGAATACCAGGTGGAAGTCATCTCCGAACAGGGCGGGATGGTGCGCAGCTCGGCGGGCGTCGAGATTGCGACAAAGGCATTCGGCGACCCCGCGTACGACACGGTGGTCGTGACGGGCGCGATGCAGATCGAGCCGTCATCGGCGGGATTGCTAGCGTTTTTGAACAACGCCCTCGCGGCCTCGCGCCGCACTACCAGCATCTGCACCGGCGCGTTCATACTGGCCGAAGCGGGCATTCTCGACGGCCGGCATGCCACGACCCACTGGTTCCACTCCCGCGACCTCCAGCAGCGCTTTCCCGATACGCGTATCGACGAAGACCGCATCTTTATCGTCGACGGCAGCGTGTGGACCTCGGCCGGCATGACGGCCTGCATCGATCTGTGTCTGGCGCTGATCGAAAGCGATCTCGGCGTCGAGGTCTCGCGCGCCGTCGCCAAGAAACTCGTGGTCTATCACCGGCGCACCGGCGGCCAGTCGCAGTTTTCGGCCATGCTCGACCTGGAGCCGAAGTCCGACCGCATTCAGGACGCGCTGTCATACGCGAAGAACCATCTGCGCGAGCCGTTGACGGTCGAGCAGCTCGCCGACGTCGCGCATCTGAGTCCGCGCCAGTTCAGCCGCGCGTTTCGCGACGAAACGCGCCAATCGCCGGCCAAGGCCATCGAGGCGTTGCGTGTGGAAGCCGCCCGCGCCATGCTCGAAGCGGGCCGTCACTCGATGGAAGCCGTCGCGGCCGAAACCGGCTTTGTCGATACCGAACGGATGCGGCGCGCCTTTCTGCGCGCGTTCGGCCAGCCGCCGCAAGCGATCAAACGCGCGGCGCGCGCGGTATAGCAGCGTGTTGTAACAGAGGTAGAGGACAATATCGCCGACGGCATCCCCACTTTGAACCGTACGGCAACTAGAGGACGCGTGATGAACTACGACGACAGCAATCCCTTCGCGAAGATTCTGCGCGGCGAACTACCCTGCATCAAAGTGGCGGAAAGCGATGCCGCGCTGGCCTTCATGGACCTGATGCCGCAAGCTGACGGCCACCTGCTAGTCGTGCCGAAGGAAGCGGCGGTCGAGATTTTCGAGTTGTCGGATGCCTCGACGGTGGCCTGCATGCGCATGACGCAGAAGCTGGCCATCGCCGTGCGCGCGGCCTTGCGCCCGGACGGCGTGTTCATTGGACAGTTCAATGGTGCGGCAGCGGGACAAACAGTGCCGCACGTGCATTTTCACGTGATCCCGCGCTGGGAAGGACAGCCGCTGCGCATGCATGCACGCGAAGTTGCCGATGCGGCCACGCTCGAAGCGCTCGCCGCACGCATTCGCAATCATTGGCGCGCCCCAGCAGATGGCGCGAACGCCGAAGACGACGCAACTGGTCACGCCCCGTAATATGTGTAATGGCTGGTGAAACCAGCCGCACGCGCTAGACGGCTAGACTGGCGTCTGCCTTGTACCCGCAAGGCATTGAGTGTGGATCTCTTTTTAGCCTGCCCGAAACGGCAGGCTTTTTTATTTGCGGGTCTCAGTTGCAGGACTGTCATTCACGGGCCTCACGCGAAGCACCCTCGCCTGGCAGCGATGCTTGCAGCGCGATGATTCACGCATTCCCCTGAAAGGGTCAAACCCGATGCCGCGAGCGGCGCAGCGGATGCCGCCAGTCGATACGGCGAGGCTTCGTGGGCTCAAGATGCAGGTCGTGCAGATGCCGATGCTCCTGCCACAATTCGTCGGAGAAAAGAAACGCGACGATGAGCAGCGGGATGACCAGAAAGGCGCCTAATATCAAGTGCTCGATCACGGTAGCCTCCATCGCAAGAGCATGATTTCATTGTAGAGCACCGCATGTGCCCACACGGTGCCGAGCCCCTCACAAATTTGCGATAAGCAGCCTGCGACAACGCGACGCCCCTCCCTTGCCGAACCCGCGCGACGCCTCGCGCTTCGCAAGAACGGTCTGCGCGGACGCGAGGCGTTGTAAGAACTCCCTGCGCCGAGCCCTGACTAACAGAAAACGCAGGCTTGAGTTCTCACGGCGAGCCTGTGCAATCAAACCAATAATTCTCAAGGGGAATCCAATGACTATCGAACGCAGCAGCGAACTGACCCTGCGCCCGCTCGAGCGCACCGATCTGCGCTTCGTCCATGAAGTGAACAACAACGCAAAGATCATGCGTTACTGGTTCGAAGAACCTTATGAAACGTTCTCCGAACTGACCCAGCTGTACGACCAGCACGTGCACGACCTGCGCGAGCGCCGCTTCGTGGCGATCGACAACGACGGTCAGACCGTCGGCGTCGTCGAATTGATCGAGCTGGACTATATCCACCGGCGCGGCGAGTTTCAGATCATCATCGCGCCCCATGCGCAGGGCCGTGGCTATGCCACCGTCGCCACGCAACTCGCAATCGACTACGCGTTTTCGGTGCTGAATCTGCGCAAGGTCTACCTGATCGTCGACAAGTCGAATACCGCTGCCATCCACGTCTATGAGAAGTGCGGTTTCCGGCACGAGGCCGAGTTGATCGAGGAGTTTTTCGGCAACGGCCGCTATCACAATGCATTGCGCATGTGCATGTTCCAGTCCGAGTTCTTCAAGACCAATCAGCACGGCTGAGTACCTTCAAACTGCGTCACCCAGGCGCGCCATGCTGCGTCGCCTGGGGCACCTGGCACCTTTTATCTTCTGTATACGCACCGTTATTTCGTGATTTTTGATTAGTCGGGTGAATGACTTTGTGTGCAATGCACCAAACACCGGCATTAATTGTAGTAAATCACTTAATTGGTGCCTCTCGTTTACGCCAATACGCACCGCAAAGCTTTACTGGTTAAAGCGGTGCACCCTGCCCGTCTTTTAGTTATCCGTTTCAATCAGCTCTGTTTAAGCGGCTGCTCAAGGCTTAAGCAGGTGCGACAGGTGGTGCGACAATTCGCCGCTGTTGCGACCGCACACAAGATGTGCTTGTCGTTCTTGCGCGTTCTCCTAAAGTGCAAGGTGCGGGTTCGACGTTAAAGTTAAATACATAGCTAACCTGAGTAATTCAACCCGCACCGGAGGAAATATGAAAACGCGAATCGCCCTTGTTTTCGCCATTGCGGGATTGGCTGCCGCTTCTGTTCAGGCTCAAGACGCCATGGTCAAGCCGCAGCAAACAATCCAGTTCAAGGCCAACGCGTATGGCTGTCTGTCGAAGGACAAACTCGACGCAGTCGACCAACACGCGCAAGCCGGGGAACAGCAAAAGATGCAGGAATTCTTCTCGGGATATCAGTGCGTTTCGACGCCGGAAAACTCGAGTTTCCGTGTTGTTCGCGTAGTCGGCCATGACGTCGAATTCGTGAATGCCGGCAATAGCGATACGCAAGGCCTCTGGGCAAACGATCGATTCATCAAACAATAAGCTAAACGCCAAAACACCGGGTAAACGCCCGGTTTGACGGGTTTTAAACTACGCTGTAAGCCCTCAGATATTAAAAGCTGAAGGGACTGCGAACCTGCGAGTTAAAAATCGGCTGGGCATTGCGTGCCCGGCCGCTTTTTATTTCTGAGCGCGCTTTCGATAGCGCGCTTTCCATGCGCGTTCTCCATAACCTGACGCCGATAAAAAAGCCGATGCGGGCTTTCGATCCGCATCGGCAATACGCCTTCTCGCAAAGCGCAGGGAGAAACGGCTAACCGTTCAAAAGACCATCAATGTGAGTCGCGCGGCACCGGTGCGCCGCTCGATCCGACCAGGAAGTCCAGATCTGCGCCCTGGTCCGCTTGCAACACGTGTTCGACATAGAGCTTGTAGTAGCCGCGCGTGGGCGGCGCAGGCGGTTGCCAGGCGGCGCGGCGGCGCGCGAGTTCTTCGTCGGTGACATCCAGATGCAGGCGGCGGGCGTCGACATCGAGTTCGATCATGTCGCCGGTTTGCACGAACGCAAGCGGGCCGCCCGCGGCCGCTTCCGGCGATACGTGCAGGACCACCGACCCGTATGCCGTGCCGCTCATGCGGCCGTCCGAAATGCGCACCATGTCCGTGATGCCCTTCTGCAGCACCTTCTTTGGCAGCGGCATGTTGCCGACTTCCGCGAAGCCCGGGTATCCCTTCGGCCCCGCGCCCTTGAGCACCATGATGCAGTGCTCGTCGATATCGAGCGATTCGTCGTCGATCTTCGCGTGCAGCTCCTCGATGTTCTCGAAAACCACCGCGCGGCCGCGGTGCTTCAGCAGATGCGGTGTCGCCGCCGACGGCTTGATCACCGCGCCATTCGGCGCCAGGTTGCCCTTGAGCACGGCGATGCCGGCCTTCGGCTTGAACGGCTCGGCGAACGTCGTGATGACCTTCTCGTCGTGATTCGGCGCATTGCGCACGTTGTCCCAGAGCGTCTTGCCGTTCACCGTCAGGGCTTCGCGATGCAGCAGGCCTTGCTCGCCGAGTTGCTTGAGCACGGCGGGCAAACCACCCGCGTAGTAAAAGTCTTCCATCAGGTACTCGCCTGACGGTTGCAGATTCACGAGACACGGCACGTTCGAGCCCAGCTCCCAGTCTTCCAGCGACAGCTCCACGCCGATGCGTTTGGCCAGCGCGATCAGATGCACAACCGCATTGGTCGAGCCGCCGATCGCCGCATTCGTGCGGATCGCGTTTTCGAACGCCTGACGCGTGAGGATCTTGTCCATCGTCAGATCCTCGCGGACCATATCGACGATGCGCCGGCCGGCCAGATGCGCAAGCACTTGCCGGCGTGCATCGACGGCGGGAATCGCCGCGTTGTGCGGCAAACCCATGCCGAGCGATTCGACCATCGAAGCCATCGTCGACGCCGTGCCCATCGTCATGCAGTGGCCGCGTGAGCGGTTCATGCAAGATTCGGCTTCGGTGAACTCTTCCTGCGTCATCGTGCCGGCGCGCACTTCCTCGGACATCTGCCAGACGCCCGTACCCGAGCCGATGTTCTTGCCGCGAAACCGTCCATTGAGCATCGGGCCGCCCGACACGGCCAGCGCGGGCAAATTGCACGACGCCGCGCCCATCAGCAGCGCCGGCGTGGTCTTATCGCAGCCCACCAGCAGAATCACACCGTCCATCGGATTGCCGCGAATCGACTCCTCGACATCCATCGAAGCGAGGTTGCGAAACAGCATCGCCGTAGGCCGCAGATTGGTCTCGCCGAGCGACATCACCGGAAACTCGAGCGGCAAACCGCCCGCTTCGTGCACGCCTTTTTTCACGTACTCTGCGAGCTCGCGAAAATGCGCATTGCAGGGCGTCAGCTCGGACCACGTATTGCAGATGCCGATCACCGGGCGTCCGTCGAATTCGTCGTGCGGAATGCCCTGGTTTTTCATCCACGAGCGATGCAGAAAGCCGTCGCGGTCTTTGAGGCCAAACCACGCCTGGCTGCGCAGCGGCTTTTTAGTCTGGTTGGAATCAGCCATGAAATCTCCTGTTGGCAAGCATATAGTGGGGCGCCTGGCCCGGGGCGTAGGTCAGCGTCAGTGCACGCGCTTGCTGCGGCGGTACTGATCGAACAACACCGCGAGCAGCAGAATCCCGCCGCGAATCAGATATTGGTAGAAGGTCGGCACATTCATCAGGCTCATTGCGTCCTGCACGGAACCCATGATCAGTACGCCGACCAGCACACCGGAAATCGTTGCGACGCCACCCGTTAGCGAAACGCCGCCGAGCACGCACGCGGAGATCACGCCGAGCTCGAGACCGACCGACGTCTTCGGATCGCCGAGGCTCATGCGTGACGCCAGCATCACGCCTGCAAAGCCCGTTACGAGACCCTGCAATACGAACACTGTGATCTTGATTCGGGTGACCGGCAAGCCCGCGAGCAAAGCGGCCTCGCTATTGCCACCCACGGCCAGCACGTTTTTGCCGAACACGGTTTTCTTCAGCAGAAAACCGAACAGCACGAAGCCGACAATGTTGCTCCAGATCGGATAGGAAATACCGAGGAACGCGCCGCCGCCGAGGTCGAAGAAACGCTCTTCGGAAATCATCACCGCGTCGCCGTTCGACGTGATGAAGGCGAGGCCGCGCACGACCTCCATCATCGCGAGCGTGACGATCAGCGAGTTGATCTTGTAACGCGCAACCAGCACGCCGTTGACCAGTCCGACCGCGCCACCCGCGAGCACGCCGGCAGCGATGCCGAGCGTCACGCTATGCGTCGCGGTAATCAGGGTGGACGCCACCACGCCCGCGAACGCAACGATCGACGCCACCGACAAATCCACTTCGCCCAGCGCGAGCACGAACATCATCGTTACGGATATCGAACCAATTAGCGTGACGGATAGCAGCAAGCCCTGGATGTTTCGTGAGCTCAGGAAATCCGGCACGGTGAACGACAAAGCCGCGAACAGGATGATGAACACCATCACGATGCCGGACTTGTTGATCAGGTCCCAGGTGCGCGCGGCGCGCGCGCTCAGGCCTGAGGAAGCGATGGCTGGCGTAGAGGAGTCGGTTGAGGGTGTCTGCATGATGTCTATTCCGTTTTCGATGGCGCGACGCAGTTGCCGTCGGTTGCATTCAGTGGCCTTCGGTTGGCTGGCGAGCGCGGCGTCCTTAGCGTGGCAGCGCAAGTTTGATCAGCGCATCCGGCGTGGCCTGCGCTTTCGGCAGATTGCCGACAATGCAGCCTTCCTTCATCACGATCACGCGATCCGCCACACCGATCACTTCGGCCAGATCGCTCGACACGACGATGACCGTGCGGCCCGCTTCGGCGAGCCCATACAGCAGGCCGTAAATCTCGCTGCGCGCGCCGACGTCGATGCCACGCGTCGGTTCGTCCATGAGGAACACGTCGATGTCTTCGGCAAGCCAGCGCGACAGAATCACTTTCTGCTGATTGCCGCCGGAGAGGGTGCCGATCGGCGTTTCGCCGTTACGCGTTTTGATCGAGAGCTTGCCGATGAACTCTTTGGCGGTCTGCGCTTCCTTTCGACCGTTGAGCACGTTGAAGCGGCTGAAGTGACGGCGGCAACTGATGTTGAGGTTGTCCGACACCGAAGCAATCGAGACGATGCCTTCCTGTTTGCGATCTTCAGGACACAGTGCGACGCCGGCACGCACGGCATCGCGCGGCGTAGCGAAACGCACGCGTTTTCCCTTGAGTACGATCTCACCGGCGCTCGGTTTGACGGCGCCGTAAATCAGCTTCATCAGCTCCGAACGGCCTGCGCCCACCAGGCCGAAGAAGCCGACGATTTCACCTTTACGTGCGGTGAACGAAGCCGGTTCGCGCAAGCCGCGTCCCATCAGCCCCCTGACTTCAAGTTGCAGGCCACCCAGTTCGCGTGTGCGGTAGCCGTACACATCGGCGATCGAACGACCGACCATGCAACTGATCAGGCGATCGCGATCGAGGCCGTCGCCGGCTTCGAACGTATCGATGCGGCGGCCGTCGCGAAACACCGTCACGCGGTCGCACAGTTCGTAGACTTCGTCCATCCGATGGGTGACGTAGATAATCGCGCGGCCCTCGGCCTTCAACGCGCGAATGATCCGGAACAACTGCGCGGTTTCGCGCGACGACAGCGAACTCGTCGGTTCGTCGAACGCAATCACGCGCGCATCGCGCATCAGCGCCTTGCCGATTTCGATCATCTGGCGCTGACCGATCGAGAGATTCTTCACCTGCTGCGACGGATCGATTTTTTCGCCAAGTCTTTCCAGCTCGCGCACCGCACGTGCAACCAGCGCCTTCTCGTCGAGCACGCCGAAGCGGTTGGGCAGGGCGCCGAGCATCAGGTTTTCAGCAACGGTCAGTTCAGGCACCAGATGCAGTTCCTGATAGATGATCGCGACGCCCGCCGCGATGGCCGCCTTGGTGGTGACGAACTGTTGCTCGACACCATCGAGCAACAAGGTGCCCGCCGCCGGCTGGTTCACACCGGACAGCACTTTGAGCAGCGTCGATTTGCCCGCGCCGTTTTCACCCATCAAACCGTGCACCTCGCCGCGCCGCACGTCGAGCGATACCTGGTCGAGCGCAAGCACGCCGGGAAAGCGCACGGTGATGCCGTCGAGTTGCAGATACGGATCAGTCGACGTAAGCGTAGGCGAGGGCGCTTGCGCAGAGAACGCCGTTTCGCCTGTGTGAGAAACCGTCATCTAAAGCCTCTAGCGTATGGACAACCTGTGCGGGCCGATCTCGCGTTGACGTCAGCGTGAACGTGAAAAACGTGAAGCGGCCCGCGGTGTGCAAACTCGAATACCGCTTAAATTCCGAGCTCTTTACGCACGTCCTGCCAGTTGCCGCGAACCATCAGCTTGCCGGTGGTTTGCGTGTCGGCGGGCGGCTGCTTGCCGTCCTTGATCCACTCGACGAGGTTCTCCGTACTCTCCTTGCCGTGCATCGTCGAGCTCACGGCGATCGTGCCGTAGAAGCCCGTCGGTTCCTTCTTCTGGAACTCGGCAAACGCTTCGCCTGCACCGTTGATGCCGACGCCGATCACGTCCGCCGCCGGAATGTGCAGTTGTTCAGTCGCGCGCACGCCGCCCAGCACGCTTTCCTCGTTCAACGCGAAGATCACCCACTTCTTGATGTTCGGATGCTGCGCAAGCACCGGCGATGAGGCGTTGAAACCGCCTTCGTCATCGGTGGTCTTTTGCGGCGCGTCGAAGATGTTTTCCTTCTTGAAGCCGCCGGCCAACAGCGATTCCGTTGCGCCGTCGGTGCGCAGTTTGGCGGTCGGCAGTTCGTAGTTCGTGATGCGCAGCGCGCCGACTTCTTCCGGCTTCCAGCCGCGGCGCTTCATCTCTTCGGAGATCGCCGTGCCGACCTGATTGCCGATCTTGAACGCTGACATGCCCAGATGCGGCACGTTCGGCAGCGGCTTGCCGGTGGAGTCGACGAGTTGATCGTCGACGGTGACGAACTTCATGTTGTAGCGCTTCGCACGCGCCTGGATCGCCGGTCCGAGCCGCACGTCGGGCGCGCAGATCACGAAGCCTTTGGCGCCTTGTGCACCGAGGTTATCGATCGCGGCCAGCACCTTTTCACCGTCCGGCGTGCCGATGTTGACCACCGAAAAGCCGTCCTTCTGGCCGAGCGCGGTGGCGGCTTTCTGTTCGTTGATGAACCACGCCTGTTCCGGCATCTTCACGAGGAAGCCGACTTTGAGCGGCGTGTCCGCGTGTGCGGCAAATTGCGAGGCAAAGGGCGCGGCGAGCGCCGCAGCGGCGATCGCGGATAGCGTCAAACGGCGAAGCTTGCTGGTCATACTTGTCTCCTGAGGTTGAAAAGCTGCATTGGTTTCGTTTATTTGCAGCGGGGAATGCACGGCGGCGTCAGCCGGGGCGTGGATAGGCGATGGGGTGAACCATTCGGATCGTGGCAGCGCGCGCTGTGCCATGCGCTGCGGAGCGAACCGCGGGAGAAGTGAAGAAGTGAGCGCGCCTCATGGCCATCAACCCGCAACGTAGGCCGTTTTCACGGCCGTCCAGAAGGCTGCGTCGGTTGCGCCATAGGCCGATGCCTTGCGACCGCCACCAGGCGCGTGATGCTCGACGGTAGTCGTCGGCAGATTGATCGTGACGAGTCCGCATTGCGCGTGGCGGCGGAAATGCCGCGCGCGGCTCAAGGAGCGTGTGCAGATGCCGGCGCATAGACCGTAAGCGGTGTCGTTCGCGAGATGCAACGCGTGGTCGTAGTCGTCGGCTTTCAGCACGACGGCGAGCGGACCGAAGATCTCGTCTCGTGCGATGCGGTGTTCGGGTTCGCCGATAAACAATGCCGGTTCGAAAAAGTAGCCACGTGTTGCGCGCTCGAGCTGTCGGCCGCCGTGCAGCCGTTGCGCGCCTTCTTCCTGACCAACGCGGACATAGTCGAGATTGCGCTCCAACTGCGCGGCGTTGGCGACCGGACCCATATCCGTGCCGTGCTTCAGTGCGTGATCGACGTTGAGTCTCGCGAGCTTCGCCCGCAATGCGTCGACGAACGGCTCGAACACCGCACGTTCGACGATCAACCTCGACGCAGCCGTGCTGCATTGCCCGGCGGAGCCATACGCGCCGCTGAGAGCGGCATCGACGGCGCCGTCGAGATCGGCATCGGCCAGCACCACGAAGGGATTCTTGCCGCCCATTTCCAGCTGCACGCGGGCTTGCCTTGCAGCGGCAACCTGCAGCACACGTGTGCCGGTTTCTGCCGACCCGGTGAAACTGATCGCCGCCACCAACGGATGCGCGGCGATCCGCGCGCCGACCTGCCGGCCGCTGCCCATCACGAGATTGAATACGCCGGCCGGCAAACCGGCGCGGCTGACAATCGACGCCAGCGCCGCCGCGCAACCCGCAGCCGATTCGGCCGGTTTGAAGACCACGCAATTGCCGTGGGCGAGGGCGGCGCCGATCCTGGCGGCGGCAATCGCCAGCGGCGCACTCCAAGGCGCGATGATGCCGATGACGCCGAGCGGTTCGCGCGTCACGTCGATCTCGACACCGGCGCGCGCCGATGCCACAGGCTCGGCAAACGCGCGGAGCGCCTCGGCGGCGAAGAATTTGAAAATCTGGCCGGCGCGCGTGGCTTCGGTCAAGGCTTCGGGCAACGGCTTGCCGATCTCGCGCGCGAGCAGCCGACCGAGTTCGTCGCGTCGCGCCAGCATCTCGCTGCCGATCGCATCGAGCGCATCCGCGCGGCGCTGCGCCGAACCCAGCGACCATTCGCGGAACGCCGCGCCGGCAGCTTCGATAGCCGTATCGGTTTGCCTTGCATCGGCCCGCACGTAGTCGCCGACCGGTTCATCCAGATCCGACGGATTGAGCGACACGCCGGTGGTCGCGCCCGTCTCCCATCCGCCATTGATGTAATGGCGGAACGGACTGGCAACGAGCGGGACGAGCGGATCGCGATTCATCGACGGGAGGGCGCCACATGGGGAAGCTCAGAAAGTCCACGAATGGTATGAGCCGCCCCAATAACTTTCCAATCCCTTTTTCGGCCATCCCGATATCAATTTCGATATGGCATGATGGTGACTCGACGACGGCAAATCGTGCGATAGACGGCATCGAGCCGCATAGGGAGACAGGCCATGACGCGTAGCTACTCGAACTGGTTCGTGCGGGCGCGGCTTAAAACACGGCAGTTGCTGCTGCTCGCGGCAATGGAAGAGGAGGGCAACGTCCGGCGCGCCGCCGACGTGCTCGGCATGACCCAGCCTGCCGCGTCGAGGCTCCTGAAAGAGCTGGAGGACATGCTGGAGGTGAGTCTGTTCGACCGCACGCCGCACGGCATGCACGCCACGCTGTATGGCGAAGTGATGATCCGTCACGCGCGCATGGTGCTCTCGAATCTTAGCCACGCGCACGATGAAATCTCGGCACTACGCGCCGGTCTGGCCGGCCAGGTGCGGATCGGCGTGATCGCCGCGGCCGCTGCGACGATGGTGCCGCGCGCCATCGCCAGCGTGAAGGAGCGCTATCCGCAGTTGCAAATCTGGGTAGAGGTGGAAACGTCGGACGTAATGTTGCCGAAGCTCGCCGAAGGCGAACTGGATATCATGATCGGCCGGGTGCTGGAGCGGCAGAACCAGTTCAAGGCGGAAGTCCGCTACGAACCGCTCGCCGACGAGCCGTTATGCGTGGTGGCGCGTCCCGGCCATCCTCTCGAAAATGAAACAGGTTTGACACTGCGCGGAATCGTCAACGCGAGTTGGGTTTTGCACCCGCCGGGCAGCGTATTGCGCCATCGCTTTGATCTGATGTTTTCGCAGATCGGACTGAATCCGCCTCAGAACGTCGTCAATACCAACAATTTTTTGGCGATTTCGAGCTTATTACTTCAAAGCGACATGTTGGCGGTTTTACCTGACGAAGTGGCGCGTCAGTACCAACAGTACGGTGTTCTCAAGCAGGTACCGATCGATTTACCGTGCAGAATGGATACATTCGGTATCATCACGCGCCAGTCGCATCTGCTTTCGCCAGCGGCCTCCGTCGTGCTCGAAGCCTTACGGGCAGCCGCTGCCGAGGTGTATGGCACCGCTTTCGAGCCGACAGTGGCGCGATAAATGCTTCTCCCGTTGCAATAGTCGCAATTGCAGCCGGTTTTTTCGGCCCGGGAGGAACACGCGATGTACAACAAACACGGAAAACGGCAACGCGCCGTCGACGATTCTTTTTCTGTTCGCTCCGGTGGAGCGAGCGCCTGGTTTAGTAACGGCATGGCTCTTAAATCGACGATTTACAAGGCGGAACTGCAGATCGCCAACATGGACCGGCACTATTACGCCGACCATTCCCTGACGATCGCCCGCCATCCCTCGGAAACCGACGAACGGATGATGGTCCGCGTCGCCGCGTTCGCGCTGTTCGCGCAGGAACGGCTTGAATTCTGCAAAGGTTTGTCGGACGTCGATGAACCGGACCTGTGGCAGAAGGATCTCACCGGCGCGATCGAAACCTGGATCGAAGTCGGCCAGCCGGACGAACGGCGCATTGCCAAGGCGAGCGGCCGCTCGAACGAGGTGATCGTGATCGCCTATGGCGGCCGCACATCGGACATCTGGTGGCAGGGTGTGCGCAGCAAGGTCGAACGCATGCGCAATGTGACGGTATGGACGCTCGGCGAAGATGTCGCCGCCGCGCTCGGCTCGCTGGCCGAACGGACCATGCGTCTGCAATGCACCGTGCAGGACGGCGAAGCATGGCTCGGCAGCGCCGATGCCGATGCGGTGAAGATCGAGTGGACGGTGTTGAAGGCGCCGGCCAACGCCTGGTAGGCTGACAGGTTCACGGCCTGCTAACGGCCTTGGCAGCGCCCGCTAAAGCGACGTGACACGCGCCGCGTCGGGTGGCCCTTTGAGTTCGACCATGTTGCCTTCCGGGTCGAACAGATACAGCGATTGCCCAAACCCATCCGCGCCATAGCGCAAAGCCGCCTCGCCAGGCCGCGCACCGTGTTCGGCCAGATGCGCCGTAAGCGCCTCGGCGTCGAACGGCTCAACCCGCAAGCACACGTGGTCCATATTTCGCCCCGCGCCCGGCACACCGTTTTCGGGGTGATCGAGCTTCGCACCGACCTTTAACAGATCGATCAGCGAGCGCCCCGCGCGCAACTGCGTCAGGCCCAGATCGGGCTGCTCCTTCTCGACGCTGCAACCGAGCACCTCGCAGTAGAAGCGCGTCATCTCCGGAACGTTCGACGCCCGAATGACAATGTGATCGATCTCGCGAATGTGGATTTTCATATCGAACGCCCCAAGATTTGCTCGCAGAACGGATGAACAGCCACCAGTGTAGGAGAAAGGACGGCACCGCGAGAGCGGGCGATAAACCCGCCACGAGGGGCAGATCAGAAATGTTCAGACGAAAAAAAGCCCGCTCTATGTGGAGCGGGCTGAATCCATATCAGGAGGAGACATGGAGGAGACAGGTACTAATATACACATGGGGTTGATGCGACGCAATAACTTTTTAAGGGAAAACCCGATATCGGGCCAAATTGTCGCAGTTTGAGGCGAAACGGGCGCCCGGCGGGGCTTCGGGCCCTACGAGGAAGCGCAATGACAGAGCAAGAACCGGGGCGTAGTGTTTCAGCATGCGGCCTACATTGGTGAGCATCGACACCGACATTCCGGGACCATCATGAACCGCACCGACACTACCGAAATCAGCAACGAAGCCGCCGCCAGCACGTCGCGCTGGACCACCGACGCTGAGCGTTGGGAGGCGGTCACCCACCGCGACCCGCAGGCCGACGGCGCGTTCTTCTTCGCCGTCAAAACGACGGGCGTGTTCTGCCGTCCGTCGTGCGCGTCGCGCCAGCCGCGTCGCGAGAATGTCGCGTTCTTCACGGACGCAAACGCCGCGCGCGCTGCGGGCTATCGCGATTGCAAGCGTTGCCAGCCGGGCGGCCTGCCGCGCGAGCTGGAGATCGTCAATCGCGCGTGCGCCGCGCTGGATGCCGATCCGCAGCAACGCCTCACGCTCGCGCAGTTGAGCGACGCGGTGCACGTCAGCCCGTTCCACTTGCAGCGTCTGTTCAAGCGCGTGGTGGGTGTCTCGCCGCGTCAGTATCAGGCCGCGCAGCGCGGCGCCGCGCTGCGCGATGCGCTGCAGAGCGGGTCGGACGTGACGCGCGCCACGCTCGACGCCGGCTTCGGCTCGCCATCGCGGATGTACGACAGCGCTTCAGCCGAATTGGGCATGGCGCCATCCGCGTTTCGCCGCAAAGGCGCCGGGCTTACCGTGCGCTACGCCAGCGCGCCGACCTCGCTCGGCTTCGTCCTGATCGCGGCAACCGACAAAGGCATCTGCAAAATCGGTTTCGGCGACGACGCGGCGATGCTCGTCGACGATCTGCGCGGCGAGTTTGCCAACGCCGAACTGGTCGAGGACGCAACGCGGCTCGCACCGTTCATCGCCCAGATCGATGCCTATCTGCGCGGCTCCCGCCAGGACTTCGATCTGCCGCTGGATATCGCCGCCACCGCGTTCCGGCAACGTGTATGGGACGCGCTGCGGCGCATTCCCTACGGTGAGACGCGCAGCTATTCGCAGATCGCGGAAGCGGTCGGCTCACCTCGGGCCGTACGCGCAGTGGCGAGCGCGTGCGCGACGAATCCGGTCGCGCTGGCGATTCCATGTCACCGTGTCGTGCAGAAGGGTGGGGCGCTGGCGGGATATCGCTGGGGCCTGCCGCGCAAGGCTGCACTGCTCGACAACGAAGCCCAGCACGCAGGCGACGTTTCGCGCGACGAACCCAAGCGCCGCGAGCACGCGGCCATCACAACTACCACCAACCTGGACCATGCCGCGTGAGCACGCTTGACGACGTCGCAACACTCGAACTGCCTTTCAAACCACCCTTCGACTGGCCGCGCCTGCTGCGCTTTTTCGGCGGGCGCGCGACGCCTGGCGTCGAAGCCGTCGAAGACGGCGCGTATCGCCGCGCGATCGATTGGGCCGGCGACAGCGGCACGCTGACCGTGCGCCTGCATCCGCGCAAGCGCTGCATCGTCGCGAACATCGACGGCCCTGCGAGCCGTCACGCCGAGGCGCTCGCCGCGCCGATCGCGAGGATGTTCGACCTGCACGCCGACCCGAAGAAGATCGGCAACGAACTGGCCGCCGACCCATGGCTGTCGCCCTTGATCGAAGCGGTGCCGGGTTTGCGCGTACCGGGTGCGTGGTCGGGTTTCGAGCTGGTGGTGCGCGCGATCGTCGGGCAGCAGGTTAGCGTGAAGGCGGCGACCACGATCATCGGACGATTGGTGCAGCGTGCCGGCGAGCGCATCGACGGTCATCCGCATGAGAACACCGCGTGGCGCTTTCCCACGCCCGCCGCGCTCGCGGCAGTGGATCTGGAAAAGATCGGCATGCCGGGTAAACGCGTAGCGGCGTTGCAGGGATTCGCGCAGGCGGTCGCTTCGGGCGACGTGCCGCTCGACAGCAACGTCGCCGATGCCGACAGCCTGCGCGCAGCGTTGCTTGCACTGCCTGGCATCGGGCCGTGGACCGTCGAGTATGTGGCGATGCGTGCATGGCGTGATGCCGACGCCTGGCCCGCATGGGACCTCGTGCTGATGCAGTCGATCTGCGCGCGCGACCCGTCGCTCGTGCGGCCTACGCAGCAACGCACCCGCACCGACACATGGCGGCCGTGGCGCGCGTACGCGGCAATGCATCTGTGGAACGAGGTGGCGGATCGGGCCGGCGCCGCGCGCGGGGGCTGACGTGGTGTTGTAGTCGGCGAGAAGGGCCGCACGGAACTGACGCACCGTGGGCAGGCGGCTAGCGCGGCAGCGGCACTCGGGACGGACGACGCTACGCGAATCGCGCGTCGCGGCGCGTGAAGGGTAGCGTAAGGCGCAGGGCGGCCCATTTCGTACCGGAATCAGGCCAGCTTGTGTCGTCGGAAGGCCGTCCGGAGTGGCCTCAAGCAGCCGTCGTGGCGAGATGTTAAAGTGCCCGCTACCCGAAAATTCCGCCGAACGTTGTCAACCGCGCAGTGCTGCACCTGAGCAGTGAAGCGGCACATGGCGGCCGACAACGCCCGACTCGCATCAATGCCAAACACGACACCTTCCCGCACGAACGACGCGTTTTCGCACCGCCTGTCCGTGCTGACCACAGGCCCGCAGCGCGACGCGCTAATACGCGGCCTGCGCGGCATCGAAAAGGAAAGCTTGCGCGTGACGCACGACGGCAAGCTCGCCATGACGCCGCATTCGCGCGCGCTCGGCTCGGCGCTCACGCATCCGTCGCTCACCACCGACTATTCCGAAGCATTGCTCGAACTGATCACGCCGGCTGAACACGACGTCGCGATCACGCTCGAGAAACTCGATACGCTGCATCGTTTCGTCTACGCAGAACTCGGCGACGAGATCTTGTGGAACAACTCGATGCCCGGCCTGCTGCCTGAAACGGACGAAGGCATTCCGATCGCGCATTACGGCACGTCGAATATCGGCAAACTGAAGTACGTGTACCGCATTGGCCTCGCGCTCCGTTACGGCCGCACGATGCAGTGCATTGCAGGCATCCACTACAACTATTCGCTGAACGAAGAAGTGTGGCGGGTATTGCATGCCGACCAGCAATCCACGGCAAACGCGGTCGATTTCCAGTCTGACCGTTACCTCGCGCTGATCCGCAATTTCCGCCGCACCAACTGGCTGCTGATGTACCTGTTCGGCGCATCGCCGGCACTGGATCGCCGCTTCCTGCGCGATCGCCAGCACACGCTCGAAACATTCGACGCCGACACGCTGTATCGCCCGTACGCGACCAGCTTGCGCATGAGCGACCTCGGCTACTCGAACACTACAGCGCAAGCCGCGCTGCACGCCGACTACGACACCTTGCCCGGCTACCTCGACGCGCTCGCGAAGGCCGTGAGCCAGCCGTATCCCGCGTACGAGGCGATCGGCACGCAACGCGACGGCGAGTGGGTTCAGATCAACACGAACGTACTGCAGATCGAAAACGAGTTCTATTCGACGATCCGTCCGAAGCGCGTCACGCATCCCGGCGAGCGCCCGCTGCACGCGCTGGCTGCGCGCGGCGTGCAATACGTCGAAGTGCGCTGCATGGACATCGATCCGTTCGAGCCGACCGGCATTTCGCTGGAGACGTCACGTTTTCTGGATGCCTACCTGCTGGTCTGCGCACTCGACGACAGCGCGACGCTGCCGCCGGACGCGTACGCGGAGGCCAATCAGAACTTCGGCCGCGTAACGATGGAAGGCCGCAAACCGGGCCTCGAACTGACGCGCGACGGCAACCCGATCGCGATGACAGACTGGGCAAACGAACTGCTCGTCAAGATCGACGCGGCTGCGGCAACGCTCGATGCGCTGCACGGCGGCGACTCACACGCACGCGCCGTGGCGGTTCAACGGGCAAAACTGGCGGATGCCTCGCTGACACCGTCCGCACGCGTATTACAGACAATGCGCGACAAGCAGCAGAGCTTCCTCGCCTTTGGCCTTGAGCAAAGCGAAGCGCACGCCGCCTATTTCCGCGCGCGCCCGCTGGATGCCGCGCAGACAAAAGAATTCGCCGACCTCGCGACGCAATCGCTCGCGGAGCAAGCCAAGCTCGAACGGGAAGAGGTGGGTTCATTCGACGCATTCGTTGCGGCCTACAGGGCGTACACGTTGAACCGGTTTAGCGTCTAAACGACGAACGCAGGCAGCACGTCGGAAAAAGCAGGCTAAGAACCAATGCCGTTCAGTTATCGCTGAACGGCATTTTCATTTGCGAAGCAGGAAGCGGCCTCGGCAGGCCGCTTTTTTATTGCGCCCAGGTAACGTCTACGCAAAGCGCCGCTGTTGGCGCGACCGTATCGGCAAAATCTCCGTCCGTTTAACCATTCGCAAATGCGTATGAAACACCGTGCCGGGGATACGGTCCAACTTAGACGACACGCTCCAGAGAGGGAGGCTTCACCGCGATGAAAAAAGGTCTGTTAGCCGTAGTGTGCGTAGTGGCGGCGGGGTGTTCGACGCAGGGGCAGGTGAACCCGGACGTGATGCAGATCGCGACGACGCCGTTGACGTGTTCGAGCAAGACCGAGTGTGATATCTGGTGGCAGCGAGCCCAGACGTGGGTAGCCGGCCATTCGACGTACAAGATCGAGTCGTCGACTGACACGTTGATCCAGACATCGGGCCCAGACGGCGGCAAGCGCGCGCTGGCGTACCAGATAACGCGGACCCCAAATCCGGACGGCACAGCAACGATCGGTTTCGCAGCACATTGCGACGGCTCGATGGGTTGCAAACCGAACCCATGGGAGGCGGGCGCCGACTTCAAGCAATACGTACGAGGCAACATGCCGGGCGCGCCGCAAAGCGACGCAAAACCATCGCAACCAGCACCAACCGCGATGCACCCCGACGCCTCGCAGGGACAATCGGTGCCAGGAGCAAGCGGAGAAGCGATAACGCAGTGAGAAGTAAAAAACGGCAACGCAATCAGTAACGAATCAGCTCGCGATCCTCTGCGAGGATCGCTTCACCAGACATCGCGTGTAGAACTATCCGATCGGCATTGCGCACAAAAATCAGACACTCCACCCAACAACACAAAAGCACGACAAGTGGTTTTAAGAGCGACTCTTCGTCGCGCGCAGCGCCGCCGGAAGAATGACACCCTTGTCACAAGCATGTGCAGGTGCACGAACCCAGATTCCAGTCGCACCACTACCCGCAGCAGACCACGGTGCCCACTTAGCATTAGCGGTTTGAGCTGCTTTCTTTTGCCTACTTTTCTTTGCAGCCGGCAAAGAAAAGTAGGTGCCGCCCCGCACAGGGGCAACGCTAATAGACCACTAACAAAACAAGGAAAGGCACCAAACCCGAAGGCAAAAAACCCCTCAATGCCCCATAGAAGGCCCAACCCCCTTCCTGGGTTTAGTAACCCAAACAAGCACAGCCAACACAAGAAACGCCGCACAAGAAATGCGGAAAAAATCATTAGTGGCCATCATATAAGCCTGCGCAGTAACAACCTGATTCAACTGAGCAGTAAGACTATCCCCAGAAAGCCCAAGACTCCCCAACGCGCTGGTATAGGCATTGGTGTTAGCCGCATAAACGTTCACAGAATCCGTCAGCATCGCATGATGATAGATGGTGTCATTCTCCCAGTACGTCGTGCTAATCGCCGTCCCAATCGCCCCAGACAAAGTCCGAAAAAAGTTCGACAACCCGGAAGCACTAGCAAGCCGCTCATCCGACACGCTGGACAGTGTAATAGTCGTCATCGGCACAAAGAAACAGGCAACGCCAATCCCCTGCACCAACCGCGGCCAGATCACATGATTGAACGGCACATCGAGCGTAAAAGTCGAATTCCAGAACGACACGAACGCAAACACGATGAAGGCAAAACTCGCCACCACCCGCAGATTCAACCGATGCATGTTCTTGCCGATCATCGGCGACAAAAACAGCGCAAGAATGCCGACCGGTGCCGTCGCCAAACCGGCAAGCCCGGCGGTATACCCCATCACCGTCTGCAGCCAGAGCGGGAAAATCACCACTGACCCGAAGAACGCCATAAACCCGAATGAAATGATCACCACGCCGAGCGCGAAGTTGCGATCCTTGAACAGCGAGAGATCGACAACGGGTTCCTTGTCCGTCATCTCCCACACCAGCAGGAACGCAATCGACACCACCGCGATAATGGCCAGCGTGATGATGAACGTCGAGTTGAACCAGTCGCGATCCTTACCGAGGTCGAGCACCATCTGCAGGCACGACACGCCGATCACGAGCAACGCGAGGCCGACTGCATCGATGCGCTGTTTGGTGACCTTGGTTTCGCGGCCGCGCAGCAGCAGGTACGCGCACACCGCCGAGAACAACCCGATCGGCACATTGATGTAGAAGATCCACGGCCACGTGTAGTTGTCGGTGATATAGCCGCCCATCACGGGACCGAAAATCGGCGCGCAAATCACCGTCATGGCCCAAAGGCCGAGCGCGAGCCCGCGCTTTTCCGGTGGGTAAGAACGCATCAGGATCGTCTGCGAAAGCGGGACCATCGGCCCGGAGACGAGCCCCTGCAGGAGCCGGAATGCGATCAGCGACTCGAAGTTATGCGCGAAACCGCACAGCGCCGAGGCGATCGTGAAAAGCAGAACGGACAGCGTGAACAGCCGCACCTCGCCCACGCGACGCGCCAGCCACCCGGTCAACGGCACGGCGATCGCCGAGGCCACGGAATACGACGAGATGACCCAGGTGCCCTGACTGGTCGCCACGCCGAGGCTGCCGGAGATAGTCGGCACGGCGACGTTCGCAATCGAGGTGTCGAGCACTTCCATGAAGGTGCCGAGCGCGAGACCAACGGTGAGCAAGGCCAGCGCCCCGCCTTTGAGCGGAGTGGGTTCGGCGGCGGGTAGGGCGTCGGCGGAAGCCGTGGCAGCCATGTGTGTTTCTCCTCAGCCTGGAAAGCTTGTCGCGGCAGCTTTATCGCACCCTTCAAGCGGCGCGCTTACATGCCGGATCACCCTCTGCCCAGACAGACATTTTCAAACGATGGCGCTTTCAAAAGCGCCTCTTGGTTACTGCCCGCCGTGACCTGGCGGAGGTTCTTCGGATGACTCTTCCAGCGAGTCCTGCGATGGTCCGAGGCCGCAACATGCACTTGCTCCCTCATCGATCCCGTTCGCAATGAAACGGCCGAGCAGGTCGAGCAGGGTGGCGTGGTCGGCGGCGGAAAATCCGCGCAACTGCTCGTTCAGCACGGCGGCTCCCAGACTGGGCAATTGCTTCGCCGCTTCGTGGCCCTGCGGCGTCAGCTCCAGCTTGACCATGCGGCGGTCGGCGTCGCTGCGCGTTCGCACGATAAAGCCTTTCTTTTCAAGGCGATCGAGCAGACGCGTCATGGATCCGCTGTCGTATGACATCACGCGCGACAACTCGAACGGCGTGCTCGCGCGTTGCGCGGATAACACCAGAATCACGCCGATCTGCTGGGCGGTCAGTCCTAACGGTTTGACCGCGCGGTCCATCCGCTCGACCAGCACGTTTCGCGCTTTCGTCAGGTAATAGCCGAGACTCGATTCGAGGTGAATCTCGTCCGCGTTGTAAGGGCCGTCTGGCATCGTGTATCCGGGAACATCGTCAAGCAGAACGGATTCTAGCTGCCTAAGCAGACAAGTCAAATTTCATTTCGCGTCGTGCGAACAGCGCAAAAAACAACACCGCGGCTGCGCGTGAGCAAAGTATCTTGAAATTTAATTGCATAGTCAATATTATTATAGGCAACGAGTTACGTGCGAACCGCGCCACCCGAGACCATGTTCTGACCGATTGTCTGCACGCCGCAATGGCGCCGTGCCAAAAGGATTTCCCCGATGCTGTACCTCAAAAACACCCTTGGCGGCTTGAGCCGCTCCCTGACCGATTCCGCGCTGAGCAACTTTCAAGGTCCGCATCGCTGGTGGAAGCTCGCGTTGTTCGCCGTGCTGTTCGTGCTGCCCGGTGGATCGGTGGGCGTCGCGGTGTTGGCGTGGGTGGAGCATCGGCGAGGGCAGAAGGGGACCAAGGCCGTCCCGGCGGAATCGGTGGGGTCCGTCATTGTGACGGGGAGTGTCGTCGCGACCGCCGCTGCTGCTGCAAGCCCGGTTGGCCCTTGCCAGGCACGCTCAGGCGCGGCCTGCCGCGCCGCGGCTGGCAAGCAGGCCCGGCAACCCACGTCATCGGATTCGCGCGTTTGATTCTCTAGTCGTAGAACCGGCCTTTGCTGCCTGTGCGGCGCTTTTCCGCCGCCAGAGTCAGCACGGCCGGTAACAGCACGTAACCATCCCGACACGCTAAGTAACACACCTCCGCCTTCCCCCGCATTACCCTTTCAGTTTCCCGCGTCCAAGCGGTCCCATACGCTAACATTCCGGCAGAGCCATGATCTCGCCCGGCCGGCAGCGCCGCCATCGGCCGCACTGCGGCGTCCAGAAGGAATCCATTGCATGCAGTTTGAACGAATCGCGCGCGCGCGGACGCTTGCGCCACGCGCCCTGACTATCGCGGTCGCCACGGCTCTCGCCACCGTGCTGGCCGGTTGTGTGGTCGGCCCCGACTACAAGCGGCCCGCGGCCGAGATCCCCGCGTCCTACAAGGAAGCCGCGCCCGGCTGGAAAGTCGCCCAGCCGGCCGATCAGCACGACCGCGGCGACTGGTGGACCATCTACCAGGACCCGCAACTCAACGCGCTCGAAGACCAGCTGAACGCCTCGAACCAGAGCGTCGCCCAATTTGCCGCCGCCTATCGCCAGGCGCGTGCGCTGGTGGGCGAGGCGCGCGCGGCGTATTTCCCGACCATCGGTGCGTCGGCAGGCGCAACGCGCTCCGGCAACGGTTCGTCGTCCAGTAGCAACTCGGCAACCGCGTCGAGCCGCTCCGGCATCAGCAATAGCTTCAACGTACAGCTCGACGCAAGCTGGGAGCCGGACCTGTGGGGCTCGGTCACGCGTTCGGTCAATTCACAGAAAGCCGGTCAGCAGGGCGCCGCCGCCGATCTGGCGAATGCGCGGCTGTCCGCCCAGGCCACGCTCGCGCAAACCTATTTCTCGCTGCGCGCGCTCGACTCCACCCAGAAGCTGCTCGACGACACCGTCGCGGCTTACCAGCGCTCGCTGCAGCTCACGCAGAACCAGTACGCGGCCGGCGTCGCCGCGCGCTCGGACGTGATCCAGGCGCAAACGCAGTTGCAATCGGCACAGGCGGCGGCAATCGACAACGGTGTGCAGCGCGCGCAGGACGAGCACGCAATCGCCGTACTCGTCGGCGAACCGGCCTCGACCTTCTCGATTCCGTCGATGCCACTCACCGCCACGCCCCCCGCCGTGCCCGAGCAAATGCCGTCGGCGCTGCTCGAGCGGCGCCCGGATATCGCATCGGCTGAGCGCAAGGCCGCGGCGGCGAACGAACAGATCGGCGTCGCGATTGCGGCGTTCTTCCCGACGCTGACGCTGTCGGCCACGGGTGGCTTCCAGAGTTCGGTGTTCTCGCAATTGCTGACCGCGCCGTCGCGTTTCTGGACGCTCGGCCCGCAACTCGCCGCCACGATCTTCGACGCCGGCCTGCGCGAGGCAAAGACCGAAGCCGCACGTGCAGCCTACGACCAGAACGTCGCCGCGTACCGCCAAACAATTCTGACCGCGTTCCAGGACGTCGAGGACAATCTCGCCTCGCAGCGCATCCTCGAACAGGAAATCGTCGTGCAGCAGCAAGCGGTGGATTCAGCGCGCCAGGCGCTGGCCATCGTCACGAACGAATACAAGGCGGGTACGGTTGGCTACGTCAACGTGCTGACCGCGCAGACCACGGCTTTCCTGGCTGAGCAGAAGCTGGAAAATATCGCCGGGCAGCGGATGGTGTCGTCGGTGGGTCTGGTGAAGGCGCTCGGCGGCGGCTGGGACGTGTCGCAAATGAACCGCGAAACGGGCGATATGGCGGCGCCCGCGCCGCAGCCGACAGCGTCGGCGACGCCGGTGGCACAAAGCGGAGTCGCGCCGCAATCGGCGCAGAGCAACTAGGCAGGGAACTCGTAAAGTCAAAGCCAAAGCGAAAAAGGCATGGCCGCGAATTGCAGCCATGCCTTTTTTTTGCGACCTGAGGCTCAGCGCGTCAGTGCACGAACGTCAACGCGACCGTATCCGGTCCGCTTGGCCGGCCCAGCAGATTCAGCAGTCCCGCGAGGTTGTCGCGCGCTTCCGGGGCGGCACTGGCTGTGCCACGAAACGATGTCGAGACGGCTGACACCGTGCCATTGCCGGTCAGCATCAGTGGCCCCTTGAGAGTCGTCAGATCCAGCGTGGACGACGCACCCTGCGCCTGGAACAGTAACCGGTAAGAACCCAGTGGCTTGACCAGCGAGACGCGCGAACTGACGTCGTTCAGGGTGACGGTCAACTGGCCGAACGCTTCCTGATTGAAGCTGCGCCAATCGGACCATGCTAGGCGCACGTCGCCTTGCAGATCGAGCGTATTGAACGGCGCGCCGAGGCCGCTCAGCAGCGAAGCCGGCACCGCCATCGCACCCGGCGTGATGGTCGCGCTGCGCAGGGTTGCATCGACGGTGATCGGGTCGGGCATCGCTTCGCTGTGCCGCATGGTCATCCGCACACGGCCGGTAAAGAGCGGCCAGAACGCCGTGCGCCATTCGATCCGCCCCGGCAGCAGGGTGGCCGCGCTCATGTCGGAACCGGCGGCGAGCATCAGCGTGGCCGAGCCGTGCCACAAGGAACCGGACGGATTGACGAGATTGACGTGGCCATGGGTTTGTCTGGCGAACTGCGGCGTGATCCAGGCAGCCGGCAACAACGTGAGCATCACGACTGCGTTCGCCAGCAGCGCGACCGCCAGCCAGGGTAGCGCGACGCGCAGGCGCCGCATCCAGTAAGTCATGCGAAATCCTGTAACGGCGCGGTCATTTGGCGGTAGACGGCTGCATCGACGCCGTCAGATCCACCTGGCCGTCTTCCTTGAGCGCGGTCACGTGCGCCTCGGCGACCTGCACCTTGAACTGCTTGCGCGCATCGTCGACCCAGCTCGTCCACGCGGGGAACGCCACGTTCTTCATCTGGATCTGCACCACGTTGCCGATCACCTGCACCTGGGTCGCGGCAAGGCCGTGATCGCCGAGCGAGGCGGTGAGCGCGTCCTTCAGCGCCGCGCCGGTCGGCGCGACACCTTGAGCCGCGGCGGAGAGCTGGCGCGCTTCGTTCGCCTGCGCGGTCATCTGCGCCAGTTGACGCTGCAAGGTGGGCAGCGATTCACGCAGATGCGCTCGGCCGTCCTGCGCCGGCGCCCACAGCACCGACCATGCGATCACCACGGCCAGCACCCCGCCGCCCCATGCCAGCAGCGTTTTTTCGCGCTCGGTGCGCTGGTCCCAGAATCCAGCCCAGCTTTGGGCGAGTTCAGCTTTCATTGTCCGTTCCTGATGGTCCACTTGCCGGTATTGCTGTCGATCGCGCCGGTCAGGCCGTTACGCGCGAGACGCTTGGCGAAATCGGGATCGAGTTTCACTTCGGGCTTGAAGGTCACATCGAGCCGCCGGTCGTGATAGTCGAGCGCGGCGATGCCGTTGACCGGCACTGGCGCCAACGAACGCGCCAGACCATCGGCAAGCGATAGAAAATCGTCCGGTGACAACTCGCCCGCCGCCACCCGCAACTGTTGCAACTGGCGCGACATCTGATCGGGCGCATCGAGCACGACCGTCGTCTTGGGGAAGGCGTTGAGGAGCAGCTCGGTCATCTGCGTGTTGATTGCATCGCGTTGGCGCGCGAGCATCAACCACTGCACGTTCGCGCCAATAATCGCGATCACCAGCGCACCGACCGCCAGCGCGACCGGCAGCCGCAGACGCCGCAAGGTCGCTCGGTCGAGCCGCCACGGCTGCGAGGCGAACTCGAATTGACACAGGTCGAAGCGGCACTCCAGCGCGCGGCGGGCGAGTTGCTCGAACGGCAGCGGGCTCGCCCCGTGGATATGGGCCGCGAGCTTCGCCGGGCTGGTTGCCGCGAGACTCGGCTCGTTGCCGGGCACTTCCGTCAACATGTACAGCGAAATCGGCGCAGCACCGGCAAGCGCGCTGAGCGTCGCGTTCACAGAATTAGCCGGCACGGCCAGCCCTTCGCCTTGCACGCCGCGCGCGATAGCCAGCTCGACGCGCGGTGCACCACTGACCGGCAAGCTTTCGACCTCGCTCCCAAGCAGCAATGCGGGCGCGGTCTGCACGACGGCGCCGAGCACGGCCGCCACCATCGGCACCACCGACGCGACGCCAGGCGCCATCACCGGCGCCACGCCCGGCAGCGACGTTGCCACGCTCGCCGAGCCCGCCATGACCGGCTCGCCCGCGTTGACCATTTCCGCGACTTCGGCGGGCGTATCAAGCGCGACGGCTTGCGGCAGACAGCGCGTAACCGGCACGGCACGCACGCTGCGATGGCCGGCGGCGGCAAAAGCCTCGCAGATGAAGCGGAACCAGCCGCGGTCGATGATCGCGAGCAACTGCCGCCCGCCCGCGATCGGTTGCGGATCGACGGCGATGTGACAGGTTTGCGGGTCCTGGATCAGCTGATCCTCGACGACGTTCGGCAGCGCCTGACGCAACCTCGGACCGCGCAAGGGCGGCAGCTTGGCGGGCATCATCAGCAGGTCGCGGGCGGCGACCATCAGCACCGTCGACGTAGCGCGCGGCAGCAGCGCGAGCGCCGAGCGGCCCGCGCGTTGGGTGCGGCCCGACTTGTCGAGCAGCACGAACGGCAACTCCGGCAGTTGCCATTCCTGCGATGGCACCGCCGGATCACGCGGCGGCAGTAGGACGATCAGTGTGCTCAAAGGCCACTCTCTCTGGGAAAGGCGTTATTCATAGTTGGTCTTGTACCCGCACGATACGCGTAGTGTGAGTCAATGCGTCGCGATAGACGAGAGTCGTGCGGTCCACTTCCGCGCGTTCGTGCTGCACGCGGCCGTGAATCAGAAAGTAGTTCGTGTTGACATCCATTTCATTCGGGTCGATCGCGACCGACTGAACGCCGGCGCCGCGCAAGGCGAGTTGCACATCGCTGACGTTATGGAAAAACACTGTCTGCCGACGCGCGACGAACGCCTGCGCGGAGGACAGGTTCATCCCCGGCACGATCGCCGCGATCACTTCGGCTGAGGCCGTATTCATGTTGACCGCCGACACCGTCGGCAGCACGGTGACGAACGGCCGCAAGCGCGCGACCATTTCCGGCGTATAGCCGGGGATATCCAGCAGCGAATCGACGCTGGTCATTTGCAGCGGCGCGACGGCCGCGTTGTCGTCGCTGTCTTCCATACCGGGTTTGTCGGTGAAGCTGCCGCTCGTGGCGCCGCCACCCGCGGTAATCGGAGCGGCCGGCGCACCGGTAGTGGACGTAACGGTCTGGAAGCGTGTCGCCGATTGACCAAGGCTCGCGCGCATCTGCACCGCGGTGTTCTTTGCCAGTTGGCTATTCACGCCGAGGGATACCAGCAGGCGTTGATAGGCGCCGATCTGCTCCGTGTTGATCTGCATGACGCCCGGTGCGGGGCTCGAGACCAGATTACGGAGGTTGAATTTCGCCTGGGCGTCTTCGATTGAGCCCGACAGATAGGTTGCCTGGCCTTGGTCGGCTCTGACTTCGCCGATTTGTCCGAGGAAATCCGACAGACGTGTTTTGGCGATGGGGACGCCCCATAGGCCGCCCAGGTACGTGATGCCTGCGGAGGTGTCGCCCTCCGAACGGAGGATCAGGCGCGTCCAGTCCAGCGCGCCTCGGGCGACCCATTGCGCCTGGGAGAGGAGGCGTTGGTTTTCGATCCTTCGGATTTGGACTTGCTGGCGCCAGAGCATGCCCGAAACTAATATCGCTGATAGCGCGACTACTAGTAGGGCGCTGATGATGGCTGCTCCGCGTTGGGTTGCTTGCGCGGTGCTTGGGTGTTTACCTACGGTGTTGGGCTTTGATTGGCTTTTTTGCCTTGCCGGCGGTTTTGTCTGTGCGCTTGCCGTGTTGGCTTTTCCTTGATTTGCTTTTCGTTTATTAGCGTTCCCCCTGTGCGGGGGGGCACCTACTTTTCTTTGCCGGCTGCAAAGAAAAGTAGGCAAAAGAAAGCAGCTCAAACCGCTAATGCTAAGCGGGAACCGTAGCTCAGAACCGCCAGTGGCTCCGTGGAATCCGTGTTCTCCCGCATTCGACGCTAGTGACAAGGGCGTCATTCTTCCGGCGGCGCTGCGCGCGCCGAAGAGTCGTTCCGAAAACCAGGGGGCGGGCTCCCGCGTTGCGGGAGCCGTCAGCTTCGCCTCGGCGATATGCCTGACTAGTTGGTCGCGCGCTACGCGCGCGACCCAAGCGAAAGACTGCAATGGCGAGTGGCATGGGGCCACACGAACCACTGGTTTGTTGAGATGCTCTTCCGGCGAGCACGTCGTGCGAGACGGGAGGTATGACGCCCTTGTCACTAGCGTGTGCAGGTGCACGAACACAGATTCCAGATGTACCACTACCCGTTGAAGGCTACGGCGCCCACTTAGCATTAGCGGTTTGAGCCGCTTTCTTTTGCCTACTTTTCTTTGCGGCGGCAAAGAAAAGTAGGTGCCCCCCCGCACAGGGGGAACGCTAATAAACGAAAAGCAAATCAAGGAAAGGCCAACACCATAAGCGCACAGACAAAACCGCCAAGCAGCCAAAGAGGACCAAACCAAAGAGCGTCGCGAAGACAACAAAAAAACCAAAAACCCAGAGCGTCGCGGAGACAAAAAAGAGAACTTCATACTCATTCTCCGACGAGAAAAACCCGCGTTACAGGCCGCGCCAACGACTTAGCCCCCACACTCACTTCCAGCCCAGTCACCGACCGCGGCAGCGGCGCATTCCCCAACTGGGGCACCTTCAAATTATTATCGTTCTCCGTAATCGCACTCTGCACATCCTTCATCTGCGTGGTCCAGCCTACCTTCGGCACATACAGCCGAGCAGAAATAGCCCCGACGCCCCCCATCAAAGGCACCGCCGTCCAGCCATTCCCCTCACCACCGCGCAGCGCACTCCGCAACTCGCCGACGTTGCCCAGCGGCGGCGATGCATACCGCACCACACGCCCTTCGGATATGCGATACCTCACCACCTGCAAGCGCGGCGCCGTGCCCGGCAATACCATCTCCCGTACGATCTGCAGCACGTTGCCGCTAACCGATACGGCCGCCTGCCCGGACTCATCATCCGATGCGGCCTGGCGCACGTCGATCCGCATCTGGTCGAACAGCTGCGCGAAGACGCGCTCGTCTTCCATCGCGTTCGTGATCGTCTGCCGGCCACGAATGATCTGGTCCAGCCCGCGCCACGACAGCACGGCGATCACCGCCATGATCGCGATCGCGACCAGCAACTCGATCAGCGTGAAACCACGCGCGCCCGATCGGCTGCGGCGCTCAGAGCGAACGGTTGTTTTCATTCGCGACCACCGTGACCATCTGGGCGAGATTGCCGGAACGCCCCGGCGTCGTCACCATCACTTCCACCCGACGAAACACCGGATTCGGCGTCGCCGTCACATGCTCGGTACAGATCAACTCCAGATTGCCCTGCGAGCAGTCAAAACTCGTCTCGCCGACGTTCGGCCAGCCATGTGTCAAATGCAACTGCGCCAACGTATTGTCCGCGCTCCACCCCGCCAGCAACCTTCGATGCAGATCGGCTTCGCCGCTCGCCAGACTTCCCACCGCGCGCAACGAGGCCGCCAACGCAATCGCGATGATCGCCAGCGCCACCAGCACCTCGATCATCGTAAAACCGCGCTGCGCGCCGTGCACCATCTCGCGCGCGCCCCTGTTCCTGCAACGACGCATCTCAGTGCACCTCATAGCGGCCATTGCCAGTGCCGATGATCGTCGCGCGCCCTGCGGCAGAAAACAGCGTGATCTGCACGGGCACGTCGATCGCTTCAGTGCCGAACACGACACGGCTCGGGTGCGAGTCCGACCCGGGGTAATCGATCGTCACGCCGGTCACACCGCCTTCCCAATTGCGCGGCCCAAGCAGGTCATCACGCAACGGACGCCAGCCGTCTTCGGTACGCAGATCGAAGCGGAAGCCACCGTCGAGCGGTTGCCACGCGATCGGCCGTGCACGTACCTGAGCTTCGTCACCGGCCGATTCGAACAGCAGCGCGAGACGCTGCGCTTCTTCGTTCAGATCGGTGCGCGGATTGCGTGTCATGGTCAGCGCGGTCAGCGATACCAGAATGCCCGCGATCACCAGCACCACCATCATTTCCAGCAAGGTGAATCCCGCAGCACGCTTCCGGCGGCCTGCACTGAAATCACGCGCGCCGGCGCACGCCGTGCCCGGCAGCGGCGCCGTACACGGAGTGTCCAAACGGGACTTGCAAGCGGACAGTCGCATAGTGCGGGCCACGAACGATCAACTACCCGTCTATTGCCACGACCCTACGTCGGCGTCGTTGCCTTCGCCGCCCGCTTTGCCGTCGGCGCCATAACTGAACACATCGATCTCACCATGCACGCCCGGATTCAGATACTGGTAGCTATTGCCCCACGGATCGTTCGGCAGACGTTCGAGATAGCCGCCGTCCTTCCAGTTGTTCGGCACCGGGTCCGTGCTCGGCTTTTCGACCAGCGCGCGCAGGCCTTGCTCCTGAGTCGGATAACGGCCGTTGTCGAGACGGTAGAGTTTCAGCGCCTGCATCACGGTGCCGATGTCCTGCTTGGCGGCGACACGGCGCGCTTCGTCCGGACGGCTCATGATTTTCGGCACGATCAGTGCGGCCAGAATACCCAGAATCGCGATCACGACCATGATTTCAATCAGCGTGAAACCGCGTTGACGACGGCTGCGCGGACCCGCGATTTCATGACGGCGAAGGGTCGACAGTTGCATAGCTTGCTACCTCTTTTCAGGTGAAATTTCGATCGGGCGGGATTCGCGCGTCAGGCAATCGACATGCCATTGAACACGCCCGGCCGGTCATTTTAATGTCATGTTCTTGAAGGGTTGCGAGAAAACACCAGGCCCGGTGCAAAGCGCCCGGTTAGGGCACTTTCCCCCAACGCAATTTTCACAATAGTCCGTACAATAAGCGCATGAACGCTATCCAAATCCGCCTTCTGTCGCTCGCACTGTTCGCCGTGTTCTGCGCGACGCTGACCTACTGGGTCATCACGATCTCCACGACGTCCGGCGCGCCGTTGCCCGCCGCCGCCGCGCATACGCAGGTCTCGACCGATCAGGCTGCCACGCTGTTCGGCGGCCAGCTCACCCGCAGCGCCAACCAGGACGTGCATCTGTTCGGCATCCTCGCTCTGCGGGAAGGCGCCGCAGCCATCGTCAGCGTCGGCGGCGAACCGCCGCATGCTGTGTCGCTCGGCAGCGCGCTCATGCAAGGCGCCAAACTCTCCGAAGTCCGCGCCCGCTCGATCATCATCGACCGCAACGGCGCGCATTCCGAAGTGTTCCTGCCGGCCAATGCGCCAGGTCCTACCATCTACGTGCGCTGAGCCGGGCGTTCTGCCCGGCTTTAGCTGCGTGGGTCACAACTTACTGCACCAGGTTGTTCAACTCGATGATCGGCAGCATCACCGCCAGCACGATCACGAGCACCACGCCCCCCATCGCCAGAATCAGCAACGGCTCGAGCAGGCTCGTCAGGAACATCGTGCGACGCTCGAGTTCACGTGCTTCGCCATCGGCCGCGCGATCGAGCATGGTCGTCACGTCGCCGGTCGCTTCGCCCGAACGGATCAGGTGAACCAGCACCGGCGGAAATGTCTTCGTATTGCCGAGCGCGCGCGATAAGGACGTGCCTTCGCGCACGCGCACGATCGCATCGTCGATGTTCTCGCGCATCGCGACGTTGCTGAGCGTTTCGGCAGCAGCCTGCAGCGCGCGCAGGATCGGCACACCGGCCGCCGTCAGAATGCCGAGCGTGCTGGCAAAGCGCACGGTGTTGTAGCCGCGCACGAGTTTGCCGAGCAGCGGGGCGGTCAACAGCCACCGGTCGAACGCGAGGCGTGGGCCGGGCTGTTTCAGGATCGAGCGCACCAGATACACCAGCACGACCACGCCGATCAGCATCGCCCACCACCAGTGCCGCACGAAACCGGACAGCGCCATCATCATGATGGTGAGGATCGGCAGTTGCTGTTTGGTGCTGGCGAACACGTTCACCACTTGCGGCACTACGTAGCTCAACAGGAACGTGACGATGCCGAAGGCGATGAGTGTCACGATCGCCGGGTACGTGAACGCGAGCACGATCTTCTGCTTGAGCGCGTTGCGTTGCTCGATGTAGTCGGCCAGACGCGAGAGAACGAGACCGAGCTTGCCGGTATGTTCACCGGCGGCCACCAATGCACGATAGATCTCGGGGAAGTCTTTGGGATGCTGTGTCAGCGCGTTCGCGAGCGAATGGCCGCCGAGCACTTCGGCACGAATCGACGCCATCAGTTCGCGGATGTAGTCGCGCTCCGATTGCTCGGTCAACACCGACAACGCTTCGTCGAGCGGCAGACCGGCGATCAGCAGGCTGGCCAGTTGCCGCGTGAGAATCGCCTGCTCGCGCTGCGACAAGCGCCGTCCCAGCGACAAGCGTTGATTGCGCTCACCACGTGTGCGCGTCGCGGCCGGTTCGACAACGAGTGGCGTCAGCCCCTGCGAGCGCAGGTTGGTCCGCGCGCCGCGCGCGCTGTCCGCGTCGAGCACGCCTTTTTGCGCTTTGCCCGCCGCATCGATTGCTTCGAAACGAAATGCCGGCATGCGCTTAGACTCCGCCCGTTACGCGGATCACTTCTTCGAGCGACGTCAGCCCGGAGGCAAGCCAGCGGTCCGAGTCTTCGCGCAGCGTACGCATGCCTTGCGCACGACCCGAAGTGAGAATTTCCGCGTCGGATGCGTTGCGGTGAACCAGCGTGCGGATTTCGTCGTCGATCAGAAGCAGTTCGTAGACACCGCGTCGTCCCGCATAACCGGACTGGCCGCACTTGTCGCAACCGACCGGATGCCAGCGCACGCTGCCATCTTCCTCGACACGTTCTTCGCGGCACACAGGGCACAGGCGCCGCACCAGCCGCTGCGCCAGCACGCCGAGCAGCGACGACGCCAGCAGGTAGGGTTCAACGCCCATGTCGGTCAAACGCGTCACGGCGGATGCCGCGTCGTTAGTGTGCAGCGTCGCCAGCACAAGGTGACCGGTGAGCGACGCCTGCACCGCGATCTGCGCGGTTTCCAGATCGCGGATTTCACCGATCATGATGACGTCCGGATCCTGCCGCAGAATCGAGCGCAGCGCCCGCGCGAAGGTCATGCCGATCCGTTCGTTGACCTGCGTCTGGCCGATGCCGGAGAGGTCGTATTCGATCGGGTCTTCGACCGTCATGATGTTGGTCGTCGCGGTCTCGAGCCGCGACATCGACGCGTACAGCGTGGTCGTCTTGCCCGAGCCGGTCGGGCCGGTTACCAGCACGATGCCGTGCGGTTTGCCGATCAGCTTGTCGAACTTGACGAGCGTGTCGGGCGCCATGCCGAGCGCTTCGAGATTCAGGCGCGAGGCGTCCTTTTCCAGCAGACGCAGCACCGCGCGTTCGCCGTGGCCGGTAGGCAGTGTGGAAACACGCACGTCGACCGGACGTCCGCCGACACGCAGCGTGATACGGCCGTCCTGCGGCAGACGTTTCTCGGCAATGTCGAGCTGCGCCATGATCTTGATCCGCGAGATCAGCGCGCCGTGCAGCGCTTTCTTCGGCCGCACGACATCGCGCAACGTGCCGTCGACACGGAAGCGCACCACAGAAGACGTCTCGAACGGTTCAATGTGAATGTCCGAAGCCTGTTCGCGTGCAGCCTGCGTAAGCAGCGCGTTGATCATGCGGATGATCGGTGCATCGTCTTCCGATTCGAGCAGATCCTCGATCTCGGGAATGTCCTGCATCAAACGCGACAGATCGACTTCGCCTTCCACTTCGCCGACCACCTGCGCCGCGCTGCCATCCTGGCGCGCGTAGGCCTGGTTGATCGCCTGAGCGAGTTCATCGGCGGGCACCCGCACTACCGACAACGCGCCGAAGTTGCGCGCGACTTCAGCAAGCGCAGCGTCGCTGGTGCGTTCGCTGATCCAGACTTCGAGACTATCGGCGTGCTGATGCGCGACCAGAATCTGGCCGCCGCGGGCGAAGCCGTAGGGCACGAGACGCGCGGCGACTGCGGATGGCGCGATGCGTTCGGCATGCTCCGCCACGACTGCAGGCGAAATCGCCGCAGCTTGCGTCGATGCGGCGACGCGCGCCGCTGCGGGCGATCCCGAAGCTGACGGCGGCGTGGACGGCGTGCTCACGGCTGCACTCCAGGCGACGCCGTGGACGGCGCCGTCGGTACCGGGTTGGTCTGCACAGCGCCACCGTTCGTGACCGGGTTCGTCTGCACAGCACCGCCATTCGTGACCGGGTTCGTCTGCACAGCGCCACCATTCATGGCCGGCGGCGCCATCTGCTGACGACGCATCCTGTCGAGATCGAACAGATTCATCGCAGGCGAACCGCCCTGGCTCGGGCCGATCGGCATCGGCGGAACCACCGGGTCGTCCTTGTCCTTGATCAGGTTGTTGTCCGACTTGTACGCCCCCGTCACACCCTGGACGTAGTCGTAACGGTTCGACGTCACGGCCTGCGCGGTATCGCGATCGGTGATGATCACGGGGCGCAGGAACACCATCAGGTTGGTCTTGGCGCGGGTCTTCTGTTCCGAACGGAACAGCTGGCCAATCCATGGAATATCGCCCAGCAACGGCACCTTGCTGTTGCTGACCTGGTAGTTGTCCTGCATCAGGCCGCCCAGCACGATGATCTCGCCGTTATCCGCAAGCACCGTCGACTGGATCGAACGTTTGGTGAACTCGGGACCCGCCGGATTGGTTGCCGCGTTGGTCGTGCCGTTCACGATCGCCGAGTCTTCCGTGTAGAGCTGCAACTTGAGAATCCCGCCCTCGGTGATCTGCGGTTTGATGTGCAGCGTCAGGCCGACATCGACGCGGTCGAACGTATTGAACGCGTTGCTGGTCGTGCCGCTCGTGAGGTTCGAATACGAACCCGTCTGGATCGGCACGTTCGTGCCGACAACGATCTTGGCTTCCTCGTTGTCGAGCGTGATGAGGTTAGGCGTGGACAGCACGTTCGCATCCTGTGTTTGCGAGAGTGCCTGCAACAGCGCGCCGAGTCCCTGCACACCAAAAATGTTGTGAATCCAGCCGACGTTGAGGCCCTGCTGGATACCGCTCCCGCTTGCGAGCGCCCCGGCGAGACCGCCGGTCGCGCCCGTCGCTGCGGCCGCGGCCGTCAGATTGATAATGCTGTTGCCGTTGCCGGTCGCCAGGTTGGTGCCGGCAAAGATCGAATTGTTCGCGACCTGCCACTGAATGCCGAGATTGGCATTCGTGTTCGAGTTCAACTCGACGATCAGCGCCTCGATATAGACCTGCGCGCGCCGCGCGTCGAGCTGGTCGATCACTGCTCGCAGGTTGCGGTACACCGGCTCGGCCGCTGTGATGATCAGCGAGTTGGTCGCCGAGTCCGCCTGGATCATGCCGCCAGGCTGATTGTCGTCGCTCTTGTCCTTGTCGCCGCCGAGCAGGCCGGCCGAACCTGAACCGCCGCTCGAACCGTATCCGCCCCCGCCACCGCCCAATGGCGACGCCCCCGAGCTGCCGTTGAGTCCGCCCGACGGCAACGGCGGCGTACCCGACGTGCCCGTCGAATTGCTGCCCAACCCACCTCCGCCACCACCGTTCTGGTTGAACGAATTCGCTTCGTTCGAGCCACCCGATGAGCCGGTGTCGCCGCCCTTACCGAGCATGCCACGCAAGGTCTTCGCGAGCTTCGTTGCGTCCGCGTTGCGCAGCGCCACGACGTGCATGTTGCCGGGCATGGTGGTCGGCGAGTCGAGTTCCTTCGCCAGTTGCTTAGCGGCCGCGAGCCGGCCGCCGTTCGATGCGCGAATCAGCAGCGAGTTGGTGCGCGGGTCCGCGGTGATCGATACCTTCAGCGTCGCATCGGTGCTGCCGATCGCGCCGGGGTCGAGCATCTTGGTCAACTGTGTGGCGATGTCGATCGCGTTGGCGTTCTTCAACTGCACCACCGCTACCGACTGGCCCGCAGCCGTATCGACACCCGCGATGATCTGCGCGATACGCCGCACGTTGTCGGCGTAATCGGTCACGACAATCGAGTTGTTGGCCGGGTAGGCCGCCACGGTATTGTTCGGCGAGATCAGCGGACGCAACACCGGCAACAGGTTATTGGCCGATTCGTTCTTCAGCACGAACACCTGCGTCACCACCTGGTCGCCCCGCGCCACCGGCGTATTGCCGACGTAGGTCGGCACGCCTTGCAGCTTGGCATCGGCCTCGGGTACGACCTTCAGCACACCGTGGTCCTGGACCAGCGCGAAGCCCTGCATCCGCAATGCGGATTGCAAGGTCTTGAGTGCCTGATCTTCAGGCACCGCATTTTCCGACACGAGGTTCAGCTGACCCTTCACGCGTGGGTCGACGATGATCGTTTTGCCGGTCGCCGCGCCGATCGCCTTGGCCACCTGGTCGATATCGGCGTTCACGAAGTTGAGTGTCACCTGTGCCTGTGCTGTCTGCGCGGTGATCAATCCAGCCACCAGCAGCGCCGTTGCGACGCGACGCAATGCCATACGATTTCTTCTCATGGAATATGGGATCGATGCCGACGGCCACAGCCGTCGACGGTCATGCAGTGCGAACATTTGAGCAGGCCGCCGCCCTGTCGGTCTGCCGGCCGGCTTCACAGGCGATCAACGCCCTGGATGCCTTACAGCCAATGCCCGAAAAAAAGGAACAGTAACAGTTTTTCATGTCGGATTTGTCACAAAACGAACAGCTCCGTGCGATTACTCTAAAGACCATCGCAGACTGTCAAACAATTGAAAGCAAACGAGCTTGTGTGCGCCGAACCGCAGAAGCGCTTCGTTTTACGCTTGATTATGTCGGTTAGCCAACTTGACGCATGTAAGTCTGCCGGTATGATACGAGCCGTTCGAGGTACTGGTTGTGACTTGGCAACGCGGGTTTTCCCCGATGGCCGACGAAGGCCCGGCCAGTACGCCTCACCGGCTTCCAGAGACTGAAGTATGGCCGATGCCTGGCCTTACCAAACCTTACTCTTGCGATTTGATTAGTCGTCTTGACTGATGAAACGAACCTTTGTCACCGTCGCCGCAGGACTTGCCGTGCTGATCGCAGCAGGGCAGGCACGCGCCGATTGCTTTGACGAAGCGGCGAAGTATCAGAAGGTCAACCCCTTGATTCTGCGCGCAATTGCGTGGCAAGAGTCACACAATCGACCGGACGCGCAGCATAAGAACGCCAACGGCTCGACCGACTACGGCGTGATGCAGATCAACTCGATCCATCTGCCGGTACTCGCGCAGTACGGCATTTCGCAAGGCACGCTGATGGAGCCGTGCAAGAACGTCTACATCGCGGCGTGGCATCTGCGCCGTCAGATGAACAAGTACGGCAACACCTGGCAGGCGGTCGGCGCGTACCACTCCGAGACGCCGGCACTGCGTGATAAGTATGCGATGCAGATTGCCGCGATCCTGCGCAAGTGGAATCTGATGCCGGCTGCTGCACGCTGATTCACGCACGTCCCGATCCGGCCCGTCACGCGGCCGCTCCCCGTTTGATGCACAATGCGGCTTCGTGCTGCCGTCGGTGTTCGGCCATCTTCTGGCCCCGCAGTCATGCGGCCCCAACCCGGCACGCCTTCCAATCCTCTTGTTTTTCCGTACTGCGATGAACCAGCCGCTATTGCCCGTCACCGTGCTCTCCGGTTTTCTGGGCGCCGGCAAGACCACGCTCCTGAACCACATTCTCGCGAATCGCGCTGGTTTGCGCGTCGCCGTGATCGTCAACGATCTGGCCGCCGTCAATATCGACGCAACGCTCGTGCGCGACGCCGCTGCGCTCTCGCATGTGGAGGAGCAGCTCGTCGAACTGTCGAACGGCTGCATCTGCTGCACGTTGCGGGATGACTTGCTAGTCGAGATCAAGCGGCTTGCCGGTGAAAAGCGCTTCGATGCGATCCTGATCGAGTCGACTGGCGTAGCCGAGCCGATGCCGATCGCCGAAACCTTCACCTTTGTCGACGATGACGGCGTGTCGCTGTCCGATGTTGCACAGCTCGATACGATGGTGACGGTGGTCGATGCGTTCAACTTCCTGCGCGACTACGGTTCAGCCGACGCACTTTCCGAGCGGGGCATCGCCGCAACCGAAGAGGACGATCGGACACTGGTCGAATTGCTGATCGAACAGATTGAGTTCTGCGACGTGCTGGTGGTGAACAAGGCCGATCTGGTCAGTGCCGATGAACTCACGCGTTTGCAGCGCATCCTTGCCCGCATCAATCCGCGCGCCGTGCAGGTGGTGAGCCGTTTCGGCGAAGTGCCGCTAGCCGAAGTGCTGAACACCGGGCGCTTCGATTTCGATGAGGCATCGAGCGCACCGGGCTGGCTGGCGTCGCTCAACGACGAACATGAGCACGACCACGAACACGGTCATGCCCATCACGGCGAAGCCGACGAATTCGGCATCGGCAATTTCATTTACCGCGCGCGGCGGCCGTTTCACCCGGAGCGCCTGTGGGCGTTGCTGCATCAGGAGTGGAAGGGCGTCTTGCGCAGCAAGGGCTTCTTCTGGCTCGCAACGCGTAATGACATCGCCGGTTCGCTGTCGCAGGCGGGTGGCGCTTGCCGGCATGGTCCGGTGGGCATGTGGTGGGCCGCGCAGGATCGCAGCGAATGGCCGGACGGCGATGACGAGCTGGCCGCTGAAATTGCCGCCGACTGGTACGGCGATCCGGACGATCTGAGCATCGGCGATCGCCGCCAGGAACTGGTGATGATCGGCGTCGGCATCGACCCGGCTGTCTGGCAAGCGAAGTTCGACGCGTGCCTCGTGACCGATGAGGAATACGCTGCGGGACCGCAAGCATGGCAACAATTCGCCGATCCGTTCCCGGCATGGGACTTCGACGAAGACGACCATGATCACGATCACGACGGCCATGGCCACGGTGAAATCGTGCACCGCCACGATTAAGCTCGGGCAGCCTTTCCGCCTGGTGTTGACTGTTTAGCCGCGACGCCCGTCGCGGCCAAACAGAAATCGCAGACGAAAAAAAACCCGCCATTGGCGGGTGTCAACTGCCAGGCAGTAATCTGCTTAGCGCTTGTTGACTGCGTCCTTGAACGCCTTACCAGCCGTGAACTTGACGGTCTTGGCGGCCGGGATCTTGATAGTTTCGCCGGTCTTGGGGTTACGACCCGTACGTGCTGCGCGCTTGCCCGAACCGAAGCTGCCAAAGCCGATCAACTGGACCGCGTCACCCTTCGACACAGACTTCTTGATCACTTCAAGCAACGTGTCCAGCGTCTCACCGGTTTGAGCCTTGCTGGCGCCGGTCTGTCCTGCGACGGCGTCGATCAGTTCCTGTTTGTTCATTAAGGTTCCTTTCTGAGTTTAGGTTGACACGAACAGCGCGAACGCGCCGATTATACGTGCGCGGGCCGCGCCGTCGAGCAGCTGCGGCTCCGGATCCCCTCCGGATATAGCGCCGGGCAGTAACTGCCCGTCGGCCGTGCTGCCGCTCCCTTCGCGGCGCTTGCTATGATAGCGCAGCGCAAACCCAATCAGGACAAGGGTTTCGAAGATTTAAGCGGTTCTGGGGCGGATATCGAGGGGAAACCCTTCTTTTTGCTCCTCCCAGAGCCCAATTGGAGGCT
The DNA here is from genome assembly GCF_902859805.1 of Paraburkholderia sediminicola. Taxonomy (GTDB): domain Bacteria; phylum Pseudomonadota; class Gammaproteobacteria; order Burkholderiales; family Burkholderiaceae; genus Paraburkholderia; species Paraburkholderia sediminicola. The sequence continues at coordinate 242,770 of NZ_CADIKC010000011.1, forward strand.
GAAACCCAGTATGGACGGGGCTTAGCGTTGGTTTTTGCCAACGTCGCAGCACGTCTTTTTCGCCGCCCGGCGAGCTGCGCGCGCTGGCGGTAACGTCTGACTCGCTCTTTCGAGCGTCATTTCCGCCGCGCATGACCGATCCGCTGATCCCCGCAGTCCTCGCTTTTCGCGACAACGGCACGCCGTTTTCCCCGTTCTACGACGACATCTATCACAGCGCTGTCGGCGGTCTCGAGCAGGCTGAATACGTCTTTCTCCGCGGCAATGGACTGCCGCAACGATGGCAGGGCCGCCGCGTCTTCACCGTGCTCGAAACCGGTTTCGGCATGGGAATCAACTTCCTGATGAGCTGGGCCGCCTGGCGTGCCGATCCGGCGCGCTGCGAACGCTTGCATTTCGTCTCGACCGAGAAGCATCCGTTTACTCAAGCCGATTTGCGCAGCGTCTATGCGAAGACGATTTCAGATCCGGAGATCGCCGCACTAGCAGAAACGCTGGCCGCCGAATGGCCGATGCTCGTCCCCGGTACGCACCGGCTCGAATTCGAAGGCGGGCGAATCACGTTGACGCTGGTATTCGCCGACGCCGCGGAAAGCCTGCCAGCATTGAGATTGCGCGCCGATGCGTTCTATCTCGACGGCTTCGCACCGGCGAGAAACCCCGAAATGTGGACGCCCGCAATCTTCAAGGCGCTCGCCCGGATGGCCGGCGAGGACGCCTCGTTCGCAACCTACAGCAGTGCCGGCGACATCAAACGTGCGTTGACGCAAAACGGCTTTGTGTACCAAAAAATCGACGGCTTCGGTTGGAAGCGCGCGATGCTGGTCGGCCACTTCGCGCCACGCTGGCGCGTGCGCCGTTACGAGCCGCCCGCGCCACTTGAGGTCGATGAACGGCATGCGATCGTGATCGGCACCGGGCTCGCGGGTTGCGCGGCGATCGAGCGTCTGGCCGCACGCGGCTGGCGCGTCACGTCGCTGGAGCGGCACGCGTCGGTGGCTCAGGACGCCTCGGGCAACCCGGCCGGCGTGTTCCACCCCATGATCTCGCGCGACGACAGCGTCGCTTCGCGCGTCACGCGCGCAGGTTTTCTGTACACGCTCAGACGCTGGGCCGCACTCGAACGGCTTGGTTATCGTCCATTGCGCGGCGCGCCAGGGCTGTTGCAGATCGCCGCGGACGACGAAGAAGCACGCTCGATGAGCGAGGCAATCGCCGCGTTCGGTTACCCGGCGGATTATGTGACGCCCGTTTCGCTGAACGAAGCGCAACGGCTTGCAGGCATGCCGCTCGCGCAAAGCGGCTGGCTCTTTGCTCAAGGCGGCTGGATCGACCCGGCGTCGCTTTGCGCCGCGCAGTGCGCCGCCGCGGGCGGGCTGCTCGAACGCCGCTTCGGAGTAGACGTAGCGCGCCTCGGACGATCCGGCAATCAATGGACCGTTTTCGACGCAGCAGGGCAGGCCATCGCGCGCGCGCCGGTGGTCATTGTCGCGAGCGCGCACGACGCCGCGCGGCTCGCCGGTTCTAAGTACGCGCCAACCCGCAGCATCCGCGGCCAGCTAACTTTGCTGCCGCCGGGCACGGTGCCCTCACTCGAGATGCCGGTTATAGGCGAAGGCTACGCGGTCCCACTCGCCAGCGGCATCACACTGACCGGCGCCACCTACGAACTCGACGACCCCGATACCGTGTTGCGACCGGATGGCCATCTGGAAAACCTTGAGCGTGTCGCGCAGATGCTGCCGGCCTTTGACGGTGTCATCGACCCGGCGCAGGCGGCCGCGCTCGACGGGCGCGTCGCGTTTCGCTGCGTCACAAGCGACCGGATGCCGATGATCGGCAACTTCCCCGACGAAGCCGCCTCGGCACGCGACGCCCTGCGCCTGCGTGGCGCATGGCCGCTCGATCTGCCACGCGTCGACGGTTTGTACGGCGCGTTCGCTTACGGTTCTCGCGGCCTGGTATGGGCCGCACTTGGAGCGGAGTTGATCGCCTCGCAAATCGAAGGTGAGCCGTGGCCGCTCGAACGGGACTTGGCCGAAGACATCGATCCTGCCCGCTTCCTTTTGCGTGCGTTGCGCCAGGGCACGGTGAGTTAACCTGTAGTTAACCTGCAGTTAACCGCGCGCGCGGAACACCAGCAACGAGAAAGAGTTATCCACCGAAACTTGTGGATAACCGCGCCGTTTACCGGCGCAACTCATGTGGAACCGTTGTGGACGTAAACGGGGTAACTCTGCCGCGCTCGAAAATCGCGAAAAGTTACCCTTGTATACCCGCTGCAGCCGCACACGCTGTGCATCCTGTTATGCGAGCGGCAAGCCGATGAATTGATTCGGTAAACCGGGGTTATCCACAGAAAACGAGGCACCTTGTTAACTGTTACTACGTATACATACAGTAAACCTGTAAACAGAAAGGCCGTGCCGGAATCGAGCGCAATCGTTGAGCCCGAGGGGTCGAAAGTTGGAGGAAAACACCTCTGGCCGTGTCCCAGGAAACACATCTGCAACGTCAGATCTGTACGCTATGAGAGCCCGACCCGGTTTTAAAACGGTCGCTTTTTCCTCATCTCGCGAAGATGACGTACGTTTTTACCGTTTTGCCTGCATGTTCCTGTCTTTTCGGTCAAGTCTGAAAAAGCTATGGCACAATCGCCGTTCTTTTCCGCGTCGTGCCTCGCCGCTGGCCGCACACGCTGCAATGGAACGGTGCCGCGCAATCAGAATCTGATTCAAAGTCGACGGCGTTCTTTCACCGTGCCGGGCCGGTAGCTACGGCCGCCCCCAGAATGCGCTGCGCCCCGTGCGGCAGCGGCACATTCAGATCATCCGATCGTTGAAAACTCGCAACGCGGGTCACGCGAAGCGATCGCGACAGTGAACGCCTCATGCGTTCATCCGCTCGCCGGTGTTTGCGCCGGTTCGTGTTGTCTGCCGTTGCTGCCAAGGAGAACCCATCACGATGAAGTCGGCGTTTTCATTTTTCCCAGCCTGGCCACTCACACCCGACGCCATTTTTTGGGCTGGTCTTGCATTGCTCGCCGCGGGTCTGTGCGGTGAACTGTGCTATCGCGCATGGCGTTTGCCGCGCATTTCCGGGTATGCGGTCATCGGTCTGGTAGCCGGCGCAGCCGGTTTCGGCGTGATCGACGCCGATTCCGCAAGCGCCGCGCGGCCATTGCTCGACGTAGCGCTCGGTTTGTTGTTGTTCGAACTGGGTAGCCGGCTCGATCTGCGCTGGATTCGCCGCAATCCCTGGCTGATTCTGTCGAGCATCGCCGAAGCCACGCTGACGTTCGCGCTGGTTTTGCCGGTTTTGTTATTCCTGAAAGTGCCGCTGATCGTAGCGACGGTGCTTGCCGCAATTGCCATGGCCACTTCGCCGGCCATGGTGATCCAGCTCAAAACGGAGCTACGCGCGGAAGGCCAGGTGACCCAACGTCTGTTGACCCTTACCGCACTGAACAGCATGTATGCGGTGGTGGTCGAAAAGCTTGTCTCGAGCTGGCTGCATCAGGAGGTTTACGGCAACGTCTACGCCACGATTCTGCAGCCGCTGTATTTGCTGGTCGGATCGCTCGTGCTGGCCTATCTGCTGGCGCGCACCTGCACGTTTTTTTATCGTCGTCTGAACATGCAGGACGAGCATTCGTTCGTCGCGCTGTTCGGCCTCGTGTTGCTCGCCATTGCGGTGGCGCATGTGTTCAAGCTTTCCACCATTCTCGCGTTGCTGGCCGCGGGCATCATCGTGAAGAATCTTGAGGCGCGTCCGCAGTTGTGGCCAGAACATTTCGGCACGGCCGGCTGGTTGTTGACCGTGATTCTGTTCGTCCTGACGCTGACTTCGTTCGAATGGAAAGACATCGCGCTTGGCGGTGTCGCGGCGCTGGGTCTGATTGTTGCGCGTCTGGTTGCGAAACTGGTCGGCGTGATGGCTTTCGCCAAACCGAGCGGTTTGAACTGGAAGCAGGGCATGGCGCTTGGTTTGTCGTTATCGCCCATGTCGGCGCTCGCGTACCTGCTCGTCGACGATACCTACAACCTCTATCCGAATTTCGATCCGCAACTGCGCGCGATCGTGATGTGTTCCATTTTCGTGCTGCAAATTCTCGGGCCGTGGCTCGTGTACCGCAGCCTGGCGCTGGTGGCTGAACGGCGCGAAGACTAAGCGCACGGTCGGGGCACGCCGCTGTCCAATGCTTCATGCGCCTGATTTGCACGCTTTATCCAACTTATTCGATTCAAAAACGGCCAGATGTGTGACACAGACATGTGACACACATCGGCCGACCTGACTCAGGGGACGCCATGTCACTCGAACCCTTCATCGATTCGAAACCGTTCACTTTCGGTGTCGAACTCGAGATGCAGATCGTCAATACGCACGACTATGATCTGACCAAAGCCGGCTCGGATCTGATGCGCCTCATCAAGGACGAAAAGATTCCCGGCAACATCACGCCGGAAATCACGGAAAGCATGATCGAGCTGTCGACCGGTATCTGCACGACGCATGAACAGGCCGTCACCGATTTGCGCAAGATTCGCGACACGCTGGTTTCCGCAGCCGACCATCTGAACGTCGGCTTGTGCGGCGGCGGCACGCACGCATTCCAGCAATGGAGCGAAAGGCAAATCGTCGATACGCCACGCTTTCAGTATCTTTCCGAGTTGTACGGTTATCTTGCCAAGCAGTTCACGGTGTTCGGCCAGCACGTGCATATCGGCTGTCCGGATCCGAACAGCGCGCTGTATCTGCTGCATTCGATGTCGCGCTTCATCCCGCATTTCATCGCGTTGTCCGCTTCGTCGCCGTTCGTGCAAGGCGTCGACACCGGTTTTCATTCGGCACGACTGAATTCCGTGTTCGCGTTCCCGCTGTCGGGTCGTGCGCCGTTCGTGTTGACGTGGGATAGCTTCGAGGAATATTTCTCGAAGATGGTCCACACCGGCGTGGTCAACAGCATGAAGGATTTTTACTGGGACATCCGGCCGAAGCCCGGTTTCGGCACGATCGAAGTACGGGTGATGGACACGCCGTTTTCGGTGGATCGCGCCGCGGCGATTGCCTGCTACATCCAGACGCTTGCGCGGCATCTGCTGCTCGACAAGCCGATTGTGCCGAAGGAAGACGATTACCTCGTCTACACGTTCAACCGCTTCGAAGCATGCCGCTTCGGTCTCGCCGGCAACTGCATCAATCCGCAAACGAGCGAACGCAAGACGATTTCCGAAGACATCCTCGAAACGCTGGATCTGATTGCACCGCACGCCGAAGCATTGGGTTCAGGCAACGCGCTCGCCGAAATCGGTGCAATTGCGCGCGGTCAGGTCAATGACGCGACGTGGCTGCGGGGCGTCTTCGATCAGGAAAAGTCCTTGCATGAAGCTGTCAGACAGCAGTGTCTGCAGTGGCGAGCCTAGGCAGATAGAGGATTGCTTACGTTAAACCGTAAGGAAGACCCGCCTCGTGCGGGTTTTTTTTCGTAAATAAATTTCCAGCTCGCAGGCCTTCAGGTTTTTCTAAAGTTTACGCATACAAACGTAGTAGTAGTTAACAAGCATTGCATCTGCCTGTGGACAACTGAATAATTCCCTGAAAAGTCAAAGTGCTACGTAAACCATAACCGGGCTGATCCGAGGCGCATCGGCGCCGGTAAACGAGGACAACTTCAGTAAGGAAAGAGGGGGCAAGTTGCTTATCAAGAAACGGCGCACACGCCATCCCCTGTGTTTTCCCATGGTTATCCACAGCTTGCATTGGATAACTTAGCTGTACGATTGGCCGGTCTCGCATAGAATGTCGTTTCATCTGCCTTTGGCTTGCAAGGCGGTAAATTTTTGAGATAGTAGAAACCGTCTCGTCTGCTTCACGGCGAGGCTACCCCACACAGGCTACGGGCGTGTTTGGCAGCGGTTCGCCGACATCGTTCGCAAGCTTAATAAACCAAACGAAGATTATGAGCGAAGGCGTATACGGAGAACAGGCAACCGGGCGAGTGACCCACAGCCTATTGCGATTGAGCACGGCCATGCGGAGCCAGGCTTGGGAATGGGCGGAAGGCGCAGGCCTTACGCCGACCCAGGGCGAAATCCTGGTCTTGCTGATGCAACGCAAGGGCCCGATGCGTCTTGGCGAAATTGCCCGTGAAACGGCCCTGACCGCCGCGACCACCAGCGATGCCGTGAGCACGCTCGAGACCAAAGGTCTGGTTGAAAAGCGCCGCGCCCTCGACGACGGCCGCGCCCTCGCGGTCCGTCTGACGGCACGTGGCCGTACCGCCGCGAAGCGCGCTGCGCAGTGGCCGGACTTCCTGGCCAAAGCGGTCGGCACGCTGCGCGACGAAGAGCAGACGCTGTTCTATCGCACGCTGCTCAAGACCATCCATCAACTGGAAGCGCAAGGCACGATTCCGCCGCACCGCATGTGCCTGAGCTGCTCGCATTTTGAGCCGAGCAAGAATCCGAAGAAGACGCCGCACCACTGCGCGCTGCTCGACATGAAGATGTCGGATACGGATCTGCGTCTCGATTGCTCGGTGTACGAAGTGGCCGACGTCGCTACCCAAAAGAAGACCTGGAAGATCTTCGCCCAATAAGGCGGCTTCTCCTGGGACAATCCGTTACACTGCCAAGCCGTGTTCCGGCGGGCGGCGATTGCCGTCCGCCGGCCGGTTCGCGCCGTGTAGCGGCAAGTCTTTAGGCAACCTGAAGGTGGGACAGGCTGATGAATCGGGAAGTTCTGGCCATTCGCCACGTGCACTTCGAGGATCTGGGCAGTCTTGAACTGGAGCTTGGCGAGCGGGGGCGCCCGGTGCGCTATCTCGACGTCGGCGTTGGCCGTATCGAAGCGCCGGACCCGGTTGCCGCATCGCTCATGGTCGTGCTCGGCGGCCCGATCAGCGCAACTGACGACGCGCTTTACCCAACGCTTGTCCCATTGCTGTCGATGATCGAAAAGCGCATCGCTGCCGGGCTGCCGACGCTCGGCATCTGCCTCGGTGCGCAACTGATCGCGCGTGCGCTCGGTGCACGCGTCTATCCCGCAGGCCATACCGAACTCGGCTGGACACCGCTCACGCTCACCGATGCGGGCCGCGCCTCGCCGGTGCGTCATCTGGACGGCGCACACACGTCGATGCTGCACTGGCACGGCGACACCTTCGATCTGCCCGACAACGCCACACGTCTCGCCTCGACGCCTGCCTGCGAAAATCAGGCCTTCGCCTGGGGCAGCCATGTGCTGGGTCTGCAGTGTCATCCGGAGATTCGCGCTGACCGGTTCGAGCCCTGGTTGATCGGCAACGCCGGTGAAATCGCCGGCCACGGTATCGATGCTCGGCAGTTGCGGGCCGAGACCGCACAGTTCGGTCCGACACTGGAAGCCGCCGCGCGCCGGATGTTCGCCGAGTGGCTCGATCAGGTCGAGCCGAAACCCTGATCCGCTCAAGCCTGCAGACAATCATTCGCGGTGCTATGCTCGATCGCTCTCGGGTTTCTACTGGGCGTAATCCATGAGCGCGCTTTTTTCTCCGCTCACGCTGCGTAGCGTGACGCTTCCCAACCGTATCGTCGTCTCCCCAATGTGCCAGTATTCCGCCGAACGCGGCGAGGCGACGGCATGGCACATGATCCATCTCGGCAGTCTCGCGCTATCCGGCGCCGGCATGTTGTGCATCGAGGCGACCTCCGTTGAACCGGATGGCCGCATCACGCCGGGCGATCTCGGACTGTGGGACGACACGACCGAAGCCGCGCTGAAGCCGGTCCTGGCTGCGATCCGCAAGCATTCGTCGATTCGCGTCGCCATGCAGTTGTCGCACGCAGGGCGCAAGGCGTCGAGCCATGTGCCCTGGGAAGGCGGGCAACTGATTCCGGTGTCGCAAGGCGGCTGGCTGCCGCATGCGCCGTCGGCCTTGCCGCACAAGGCAGGTGAAGAGCCGCCGCTCGCGCTCGACACGCCCGCACTGAACCGGATTCGCGAAGCGTTCGCGGCCTCCGCGCGTCGCGCCGCGCGCCTCGGCATCGATGCTCTTGAAGTGCACGCGGCACATGGCTATCTGCTGCACCAGTTTCTGTCGCCGATCGCCAATCAACGCAGCGACGATTACGGCGGTTCGCTGGAAAACCGGATGCGCTTTCCGCTCGAAATCTTCGACATCGTGCGCGCCGCTTTTCCCGCTGACAAACCGGTCGGCGTGCGCGTCTCGGCCACCGACTGGGTCGACGGCGGCTGGACGCTCGAGGACACGATCGCGTTCGCGCAGGAGTTGAAAAAACGCGGCTGCGACTGGATCGACGTGTCGTCCGGCGGTGTTTCGCCATTGCAGAAGATTCCACTTGAGCCGGGCTATCAGATTCCTTTCGCGCGGGCCGTCAAACAGGCAACGGGCCTGACAACCATCGGCGTGGGTCTGATTACCGATCCGTTGCATGCCGAACAACTCATCGAAGAAGGCGATGCCGATCTGATCGCATTGGCTCGCGCGTTACTCTACAACCCTCGTTGGCCGTGGCACGCGGCGGCGCAACTCGGCGCGACCGTCGAAGCGCCGCCGCAGTACTGGCGTTCGCAACCGCGCGAGCAAAAAGCCCTGTTCGGCGATATTTCGTTCGGACAACGGTGAAGCACCCAACGCGCCTTGTGTGCGCACGTCTTATTGACGGTTGAAGGAAGCCGTCTTGAGCGTGTAGGATGCCGGATGTGGCGCATGAGCGTCGCAAGTCGACGCGGCGCTCGCAAGGCGCCGCGTTTGCTATCCGCGTCGGAAAAAGCAGCGCGTTAGACGCGGGCATTTCTGACGGCTGCCGGATCTTCACCCCTAGTTCTTCACAAGGATTCATTCAATGAGTTCACGCAGGATCGCCGTGCGCCGTTCGGGTGTGCACGGCAAAGGCGTGTTTGCCACCGAGCCGATTGCGGCCGGCGAACGGCTGATCGAATACAAGGGTGAGCGGATCTCCTGGAAAGAAGCGTTGCGCCGTCATCCGCACAATCCGGACGAACCGAATCACACGTTCTACTTCGCGCTCGACAGCGGCAAGGTGATCGACGGCAAAGTGGACGGCAACAGCGCGCGCTGGATCAACCATTCGTGCGCGCCGAACTGCGAAGCCGAAGAGATCGACGGTCACGTGTACGTACACGCGCTGCGCGACATCGCCGAGGGTGAGGAAGTCTTTTACGACTATGGCCTCGTCATCGACGCGCGCCAGACCAAGAAGCTCAAGAAGGAATATGAATGCCGCTGCGGCGCGCGCAAGTGCCGCGGCACGATGCTGGCGCCGGCGGAGAAAGAGAAGGGCGCTTCGAAATCCGACAAGACGGTGAAGAAGGCGAAGACGTCCGCGAAAAAAGCGAAGAAGAAATGAAACGCGGGCTGCCTGAGTTGAGATTAAGTGAACTCAAGGCAGCCCGTGGCAGTACATTAATCGACTACAAAGTCATAGCGACTACAAAGTCATAGATCGATCGGCGCCGAGTGCGCCGATTTTTTTGCCGGACGCCGCACTTCCGGATCGGCTTCGTGCTGCACGCTGACCGGTACCAGCGGAATACGCACGATAAAGCGCGCACCGCCTTCCGGCGCGTCTTCGTAATGCACGCTGCCGTGATGCAGCACCATGATGTCGTGAACAATCGCGAGACCGAGGCCGGCGCCGCTATCTACGCCGGCGTCGCTCTGACCGTCGCCGCGGAAGAACCGTTTGAACAGATCGGCTTGCTGCGTGAGCGGCACGCCCGGGCCGTTGTCTTCGACGACGATCTCGGCCATGCGGCGATTATCGATCACGGATCGCGACACCGTCACGGTGATGCGGCCGCCATCGAAACGGGAAGGCGGCACGTACTTGAGCGCGTTATCCAGCAGGTTGGCGATCACTTCGTGCAGCAGCACGGGATTGCCGCGCGCCATCAGCGGCTGATCGTTACCCGGATCGTCGAGGCGCTGGAAGCCGAGGTCGACGTGGAAAGTCAGCGCGCGCGGCACCCATTCCGCACCCGTATCGAAGGCGAGCGCAGCCATATCCACGGTGACGAAACGTGCGGCCTGTTCACCCGGCTCTGCGCGCGCCAGCGAAAGCAGCTGGTTCGACAGCCGCACGGCGCGGTCGGCTGCGGCGCGCAGTTCACGGACCGCGGCGAGCGTTTGCTGCGGATCACGCGCGACGGCGGCCTGTTCCGCGTGCAGCTTGACGGCGGTAAGCGGCGTGCGCAGCTGATGCGCGGCGTCGGCGATAAATTTGCGCTGGCCGTCGAGGGCGGTTTTCAGGCGGTCGAGCAGCGCGTTCAATGCGCCGGTGAGCGGCCGGATCTCAACCGGAACATAGGTCTCATCGACCGGTTCGAGCGACGTGTGGGTCTGCCGGTTCAGCGAGTCCGCGAGATCGGTCAGCGGATTGAGCTGCTGATTGACGACCCGCCACACGATCACCCAGCCCGCTAACAGCAGCAACAGCAGCGGCATCATGATCGCGACCAGAAACTCTGCGGCGATCTGAAACCGGTGATGCACCGGCTGACCCACTTCGACGACGATTGGATTGCCGGAGGGCTGATCGACGCGCACCTGGGCCACGCGCACCGTCACACCCTGGTGCTGCGTTTCGAATACGTACGCGTAATGCATGCGCCGCACGCTCGTGCCTTGCAGCGGGAGATTATGGTCGCCGGCGATTTCGGTTTCGCCGTTGCTGATCCGATAAACGAGTTGTTCGACCGGATCGGAGAACATGGCCTGCGCGAGCGGCGGCACCGTCACCTTGGCGTCGGGGCCAGCAATCTGGATCTGTTTCGAGATTGCGGTAGCAAGATCGGCGAGCGAGCGGTCGACGACGTGCTGCGTGTATTGCCACGCCAGCCAGTAAGCGATCAGGCCGCTCATCAGGGCGAGCAGCGAAAGGGGAGCAGCGAGGCGCCGCAGCAGCGTGCGGCGCAGACTATTGGCGGCCGGCTGGGGCATGATCGAACGCGCGGGAAAGGAGCAGCGGTGTAAAGCACCGTAGCACCGTGAAAATTCGCCGTATGCCGGCGAATTGCGCACCGAGTGCGCGGCGCCGGCCCGGCGCTGTCAAGCCGCAATTGAGATTGCGGCCCTTGCAACGATTATGCGGCCTGACGGATTTCCTGCAACAGGTAACCGAAGCCGCGCACCGTGACGATTTCGACACGGCAGTTTTCGAGCTTTTTACGCACCCGGTGCACATAGACTTCGATCGCGGTGTCGCCGAGATCGCCGCCGAAGTGCGTCAGATGGTCTTGCAACTGAGCCTTGCTGACCACGCGGCCGTGGCGCAACAGCAGCATTTCGAGCACCGCGAATTCACGCGGCGACAGCTCGAGCGGCTTGTCGTCGTTGAAAATGCGGCGATCGACGCCCGACAGACGCACACCGCCCAACGACACTTCCGGACGCGGCATGTCGCCATGCGGGCCGCTGCGGCGCATCACGGCGCGGATGCGCGCTTCGAGTTCGGTGGGTTCGAACGGCTTCAGCATGTAGTCGTCCGCGCCGGAATTCAGGCCTTGCACGCGGTCGTTCAACTCGTCGCGCGCGGTGAGGATGATCACCGGCGTGTGACGATTGCTCTGACGGAAGCGCGCGAGCAGAGTCATGCCGTCGATACCGGGCAGGCCCAGATCGAGGATCACCAGTTCGTGGCGGTTTTGGGTGAGGGCCTGTTCGGCGAAAATGCCGTCATGGACCATGTCGACGGTGAAGCCGGCTTGTTCGAGACTACTTTGGATGCCGCGTGCGATGGGGCGGTCATCTTCGATCAGAAGGAGTCGCATGGATTTCGCTCAAGTACAATGGTTTTAGGCGTTTGGGCAAGCGGTTCGCCGGGGCGCCTGCTGCACAGGCAGCGTGCCGCGTGGCCGTGCCGAACTGGCACAAGGCAGCCACGAAACAGCTATCGAGCAGCCATGAAGTAGCCTAAAAGCAGCCCAAAAGCAGCCATCAAGCAGCCACTGAGCGACCACGAAGTCATGTCCGAGATAACGATCCACGAACTGGAAGCCGCGATCAACTTCTGGCGCGCCCGCTCACCTTCGAGCGGCGACGAACTCGTTCTGTGCAAGGAGGCAAGCGCGCTCTCCAAGCCGTATGCGCTGATGATTGTACAGCGTCAGCAGACGCTATCACCGGATCGTTTAGACGGGTTTGCCAGACAAGCGTGGGATTCTTACGTGCGCCTTAATAATAGCCTGTAGAACTGAAGGTTTGAGCGCCAGATTGCCTGCAATGCCCTTTCATTACCGTCAAATCGTTCGATGCAGAGTGCATCGAGGCATCTGATCGCTTGTATTACGCAGTAATACTGTCGATAAATCGGGCCAATTTGATGTCCCGCTCGGTCACGCCATTGGCCTCGTGCGTCGACAGGGTGATCTCCACCTTGTTGTACACGTTGAACCATTCCGGGTGGTGGTCCATTTCCTGCGCCTTGATCGCCACGCGTGTCATGAAGCCGAATGCTTCGTTGAAGTCGGTGAATTTGAAGTGGCGCTGGATCGCGTCGCGCCCCGCCACGGCTTGCCAGCCGCGCAGTTCGGCGATCTGGGTGGCGCGTTCTTCGGAAGTCAATTTGTTAATCATGGTGCTACCTCGTTGATCTGAACAGGCGCGCCGGCAGGCATGCGCCTCCGCTATTTTTTCACGGATGCCATCGGCCTGCTGCCGGCCGGCTCAGGCTGTGTTGTCAGATATCGCCGTCGGCTTGCCAGCCTTCCTGCGAGCCGTGCGTGATCACGCGATCTTGCTCGAGCACGTCGCCCGCCGCGAATGCCGGCTCTGTAGCCAGCTTCGCCAGCAGCGGCGCGAAATCGGTTTGCGCGACGCCGAACAACTGCGCGAAGTCGTCGATCACGAAGTAGGTTTTCTGGAACGTGTCGATGCGGTAGCGCGTGCGCATCACCCGTTCGAGGTCGAAGCCAAGCCGGTTCGGCGCCGCGCTTTGCTGGCTGTAGAGCGTCTCGCCTTTGCTCGAGACGATGCCGGCGCCGTAGATCTTTACGCCGTTCGGACTCGCCGCGTCGCGGATCAGGCCGAACTCGACGGTGTACCAATAGAGCCGGGCAAGCAGCGGCAGGGCGCCGGCATCATTGGCGGCAAGCGCGGCGCGACCGTACGCGTGCATGTAGTCCGCGAATACCGGATTGATCAGCAGCGGGACGTGGCCGAACAGATCGTGAAAACAGTCCGGCTCCTGCAGATAATCGAGTTGGTCCGGGCGGCGCATCCACCATGTCACCGGAAAGCGACGGTTCGCCAGATGCTCGAAGAACACCTGGTCGGGCACGAGTCCCGGCACGGCGACGATTTGCCAGCCAGTCGCCGGCGTCAGCTTGGCGTTGATTTCGTCGAACGAAGGCACGCGGTCGTGCGGCATGCCGATACAGTCGACGCCTGCCAGAAACTCGTCGCACACACGGCCCTTGAGCAACGCGGTCTGGCGTGCATAAAGCTGCTGCCATACAGCGTGGTCGACCGCGCCGTAGCGTTCGGTCGGCTGGTCGATGGTGAAGTCGGCACGGGTTTCGAGGCCGGCGTCGAATTGCTCTTTGAGTTTGGCGGTGTTGGCGGTGGACATGATGCTGCGCGCTCTACGGTGTCTGCGGGTTGAAACGGTGATGCAAGTGTAGAGCGGAGGACGTGCGGAATGGGCGCAATGATGGCGTTATGGCATGCCAGTATGCAATAATCGTGCATCAATTGCCGATTTAATGCGGATATCAATCATGTTAGAACTCGATCACTTCGATCTCGCGCTGCTGGACGTGCTTCAGCGCTTCGGCCGGGCCACGCATCAGCAATTGGCTGAGCAGGTGCCGCTGTCACCGTCGCAGATCGGGCGCCGCTTGCAGCGCCTGGAGCAGGTGGGTGTGGTGGACGGCTATCGTGTCGTGCTGCGCCCGGAAAAACTCGGGCTCGGCGTGACGGCGTTCACGAGTCTGAAGTTGAAGCATCACGGCGACTCGATCATCGAGCAGTTCCAGCAACAGATCGAGGTGCTGCCAGAAGTACTGGAATGTCACGCGGTGGTCGGCGATGCCGATTATCTGCTGCGCATCGTCGCGCCCGATCTGAACTATCTGTCGACGTTTGTGATGAAGAAGTTGATGCGTGTGCCGGGCGTCGACAGCGTGCGCTCCAACATCGTGTTGACCACGTTCAAGCGCAATGGGCCATTGCCGCTCGGTCATCTGTCGCCGGGGGCGGCCGCCGTTTGATGCGGGGGCTTCCCGGGGTTTCAGGTGTCGGGGGTATGAAGGGCCGCGGTTACCGGATTGACGTCGCCGCGACCCGTGATGCTTAAGTTTTACGCAGCCTGCTTCGGCTCGCTTTCCGGGCTGAGCAAATCCACATAGGCCACCGCCACCAGGTCCGATTCCGGCACGCCGAGGGTCTGGAACATCGCGTGTGCTTCGGCGTGGCCGCCTTCTTCGTCGTCGTCCTGAGCGAGCAGCACTTCGAGTTCGATGAAGTCGCCGAGACCGTCGACGCGGTCCAGATGGATCCGCGTACGGCCTGTCAGATAAACGTGACGTTCCTTCGTGACGATGCCCCGCGTGGTCAGCGCCGTGGCGAGCAGCGCGTGCATCGCTTCAGGGTTGGTCACCGGGCTGCGCGTGTAATACGACGCCTTCGGACCGTCGCGGTCGTCGCGCTGGTAGAAGATCAGTTCGGCCGGCGTGCCGTCGTCGAACTGGCGCAGCTTCAGGCGGCCCCGCGGCACGTCGTAGAAAAAGTCCTGCTGGCGGAAGATCAGCGGCGCGTCCGGTGCAAGCTTCGCGGCGCGTTCGCGCAGTTGTTCGAAATGCTGGGCGCGGGCTTTGATTTCAATGTTGCGTGCCATGTCAGGCTCCTGTCGAAGGATGGCGTGGTCGGCAGCTTCCGGTGTTGCCGGGGCGAAGCTGCCGGGAAGGACGAAGTCAGACGGAACAGAAACGATGCGGGGCCGGCGCGTGAGCGCGAACCCTCAATCTAACAAAAAGTGCGTGACGGTGTGGTTTCAGATGACGGGGCCAGCAAATACGGGCGTCGAAATGAACCTCGATTGACTGCCCGCGAGCTTGCTCCGCTTGCGCCACCGGGCGAAAGCGGTCTGCGAGGACAGGCGCAGACATGGCAATCGGTCGCATGGTGCGCGGCTGTCATGAGAACGGCTCATATCGCCCTTGCGGGTGTGGTGCCCCGGAGGCGTGGGTCCACGCCGGCCCTCTTGCCATCCTCAAGTCGCCCATTGCTGCTCGATCAGCTTCAACGCCGCCGCAATCGCCGGTTCGTCTTTCCGCTCCGCGAGCGTAATGAAGCTGAGCTGGGTCGGCACGGTGACGCCTTCGACAATGGTCAACGCGTGGGCATGCGCTTCGGCGATCGCGGTGGCATCGCGCGCGAGCGTCAGACCGACGCCTGATTTGACCAGATCGAGCATCGACGGCTCCTGATCCACTTCCGCCACCTTAACCGGTTTGACGCCGGCCTCACCAAAGCAGCGCGACAACAACCGATTGTGCGCGGATGCGGGCGGCGTCCAGATCCACGGCAGTGAGGCGAGCGAACGCCAGTCACGCGCGCCCTTCACGCGATCTTTCCAGCCCGCCGGCGCCAGCACGCGGTACTGAAAATGCGTGAGCGTGAGGGCGTGAAAGACAGCGCCGTCGCGGGCATCGTCATCGGATGGAAGGCCGATGTAGTAACCCACATCCAGTTCACCCGCCCGCACCTGTTCGAGCACCCAGCCCGACATCCCGTGGCGTAAAGCCGTTTCGATGCGCGGCCAGGTTTCCACCAGTTGCTTGAGAAAGCCGCCGAGGCGCAGAAAGGCCGGATCGAGAATCGTGCCGATCCGCAAGCGGCCGCGCACCTCGTGGCGCAGCGACGCCGCCGCGCGCTGCACGTCGCTCGCCGCGCCCAGCGCACGTTCGGCGTGGGGCAGGAGGGCCTGACCGTCGCGTGTCAGCGAAAGCCCGTGCGAGGTCCGCGTGAACAGCGTCACGCCGAGCGTCTCCTGCAAATGCTTGATTTGCAGGCTGACGGCAGGTTGGGTCAGGTGAAGTTGCACCGCGGCACGCGTGAGGTTGCCCTCGCGCGCCACCGTGACGAACGCCCGTAGCAGAGTCAGATCCATATCCTGATATTAGCTCGGCTTATAGCGCAGTTGAGCATTACTCATTGGATTTGTCGCCCCGAAGCGCCGTACGCTTGCGTTCATCAAGCCGTTCGCGGTGGGCGGAAGACCTTCATAGGAAGAGGACAAGAACATGAGCGAGACATATCAGGACGAGGCTGTCCGGAGCGAGACGAGCGCACGCGCGCTGACCCATTTCATCAACGGCAAGATGGTCGAGGGCACGAGCGGCCGCTTCGGCGACGTCTTCAATCCCGCGCTTGGCAGCGTGAGCGCACGCGTGCCGCTGGCGAGCGTCGCTGAGGTGGACGCGGCGGTGGCGGCCGCCGGTGCCGCGTTTCCTGCATGGAGCGAAACCGCGCCGATCAAGCGGGCGCGCGTGTTGTTCAAGTTCAAGGAATTGCTCGACCGTCACCATGACGAACTGGCGGAGTTGATCACGCGTGAGCACGGCAAGGTGTTTTCCGATGCGAAGGGCGAAGTGATGCGTGGCATCGAGATCGTCGAGTTTGCGTGCGGCATTCCGAATCTGCTGAAGACCGACTTCACCGACCAGATCGGCGGCGGCATCGACAACTGGAATCTGCGTCAGCCACTGGGGGTGGTTGCTGGCATTACGCCGTTCAATTTTCCGATGATGGTGCCGTGCTGGATGTTCCCGGTCGCGATTGCATGCGGCAACACGTTCGTGCTGAAGCCATCGGAGCGTGATCCGTCGGCATCGAACCGTCTAGCTGAGTTGTTCAAGGAAGCCGGGCTGCCGGACGGCGTGTTCAACGTCGTGCACGGCGACAAGGTCGCGGTGGATGCGTTGCTCGTGCATCCCGAGGTGAGCGCATTGTCGTTTGTTGGCTCGACGCCGATTGCCGAATACATCTATACGGAAGGCACGAAGCACGGCAAGCGCGTGCAGGCTTTGGGCGGGGCGAAGAATCACCTCGTGGTGATGCCGGACGCGGATCTCGATCAGGCGGTCGATGCGTTGATTGGCGCTGCGTATGGTTCCGCTGGCGAGCGGTGCATGGCGATTTCGGTGGCGGTTGCGGTCGGGCATATTGCCGATGAACTGATCGAGCGACTGACGCCGCGAGTGAAGAGCCTGAAGATTCTGAACGGCATGGAATCGGAAGCTGAGATGGGGCCGTTGGTGACGGCGGCGCATCGCGAGAAAGTGGCGGGTTATATCGATGCAGGTGTCGCGGCGGGTGCGAAGCTGGTGGTCGATGGGCGTGGTCACCAGGTGGCCGGACATGAGAAGGGGTTCTTTCTCGGCGGCACGTTGTTTGACGATGTCTCGACCGACATGAAGATTTATCGCGAGGAGATTTTCGGTCCCGTGTTGTGTGTTGTGCGCGTGCCGGATTTTGCTTCTGCTGTTGAGTTGATTAACGCTAACGAGTTTGCCAATGGAGTGTCGTTGTTTACCTCCGACGGTGGCGTGGCTCGGACGTTTTCGCGGCAGATCCAGATTGGGATGGTTGGGATTAATGTGCCGATTCCTGTGCCTATGGCGTGGCATTCTTTTGGTGGGTGGAAGAAGTCCCTCTTCGGGGATCACCATGCGTATGGGGAAGAAGGTGTGCGGTTTTATACACGCTACAAGAGCGTTATGCAGAGGTGGCCCGATAGTATTGGGAAGGGGGCTGAGTTCACTATGCCAGTGGCGAAGTAGTTTTTTTGTCTGCGCGACGCTTGTTGTCTGTGTTCTTGGGGCTTTGGCCTTTCCTTGTTTTGTTAGTGGTCTATTAGCGTTGCCCCTGTGCGGGGCGGCACCTACTTTTCTTTGCTTGCCGCAAAGAAAAGTAGGCAAAAGAAAGCGGCTCAAACCG
>NZ_CADIKC010000012.1 GCF_902859805.1 Paraburkholderia sediminicola
CAGGATCAAACTCTTCAGTTCAAACCTGTTACTGTTTTTCGGGCTCTTTCGAACCCGGTCGCTCACTCAACGTACTGACGAATGATCATCCTGCCGGCGTGAATCCACCCCGACAGGAAAACCTTCCTTTAATACTAGTGTGAGACTTGATACTTTCGCTTCCGGCAGACCCCGAAGAGTCCACCAGCGCGTCGCGCATCAAGCGCCCACACTTATCGGCTGTTAATTTTTAAAGATCGCTTACGCATTCACTACCGAACCCGCGCCTCACTTCAACCACCCGGCACCGCTTCGTTCTGCGTCGCTGCATCAGCAGCAGAGAAACGAGATTATGAAGGCTCTTTTTCGTTTCGTCAACAACATTTTTTCGCTTTCGCTTAAAACCTTGTTGACGCTACAGCCGCTGGTTTCCGCCGCGGCCCTCGTTCGCAAACGAGGAGGCGAACTATAGGCGAACATCAGTCATGTGACAAGGCTTTGACGAAAATCTTTTTTTGGCGACTCACTTCCGGGTCGAATTCACTACAGCCGCCACCGGAACCGCGTCGGCCATTGCGGTGTACCCTGCGTCGCTGGGATGGATATGGTCACCACTGTCAAAGGCGCGCTGCAAGCGACTCGGTTGCGCCGGGTCGCGTAGCGCAGCGTCAAAATCGACAACACCGTCGAAAGCGTGGCTGCTTCGAATCCACTGATTGACCGCCAGCCGGATACTCTCCCGCGGCGCCGGCAGCGATGCCGGCGTCAACGTTGCGCCGAACACCTTGACGCCACGGCGCCGTGCATCCGCAATCACTCGCTGGTAGCCGGCGATCAGATCGGCGGCTGTCACCGAGGTATGCGGAAAGTCGCAGTCGAGGCCGCTACGCGCCGGCATCTCCGCGAAGTTGATGTCGTTGATTCCGATCAGCAGAATCGCCGTCTTCACGCCCGGGCGCTCCAGCACGTCCCGGTCGAAACGCCGGACAAGCGCGTCGCCGTAGCACGGCGAGTCGCTCAACAAGCGATTGCCGCTGATGCCAAGATTAACGATCGCCGTCGAGTGGTCGCCAGTGCTGGCAAACCGGCGAGCCAGCGCGTCCGGCCAGCGCCGGTTCTGATTCAGGCTCGAACGCATACCGTCGGTGATCGAATCACCGATCGCGGCGACAGCGGCCGACGACGGCGCATCCACCGACAAACCCGTCACCCACACGTATTGCGTGAAACGGCCACGAAACGAGTCAGCGGAAGTATCGGCAGTGTGATTACCCGGTGCAGAAACGTAATTCAGCTGATTCGAGACCCGGTGCCATGCCACGATCCGCTGCTCTGGCCCCATGAACGCACTGATCGCGTAAGGTGCGCCCTCGGCGATGTCGATCACAACAGGATCGCTGTCCAACTCGGCGCCCGGCGGTACGCTCACCGAGCTCTTGCCACCGAACGTCACCCGCGCGTTCCCATTGCCCAGCGCCGCCGCGCCGCCGGCCGAGCGCGCAATGCGCAGCTCGTCGATGACGAGCGCCGTCTTGCCGTATTCGTTGCTGAGATGGACTCGTGCGGTTTTTCCGGACAACGTCGGATAGACGATCTGGCGCGCCGTTCGCCCAGCGACCTCCGGGGCGTGATACAGGGGCGGCAAATCCGACCGTTGGGGAATGGGTTGCAACGCCGTAGCCCATGCGGTAACCCAGTGCGTCGGGGCGTCGGCGGCAAAAACAGTCGGGGAAACGGCGAATTGGCAAAGCAGCGCCGCGCTACATGCGGCAGCCAGAGTGCGAAAGGTCATTCGGGTGGTCAAGTTCGAGGCGAAACGTGCATTGTGCCCGATCGCCATCGCTGTCGCGGCTGACCGCGCAAACTCCTATCGGGCGATCACCCGCGGCTGGTCGCGGGGCTACGTCGTCGAACATACCGCGAGCGGCGGCATGGGTCTCGGCGAACTGCGAGCAACCGTACGTATTCGGCCCGCTCGGCCCAAGAGCTCCCTCACTGGGACTTCAAAAGCGATGTCGGCGAAGCAGTTATTCGCATGACGATGCACAGCGCGCGCTTCGCCCACATGAACCCATCTGCGCAACAGCCATTCAGTGCTTGCGCAGACCTACCGCCCATCAAGCCGCCGGCACTCCAACCATCTTCAACGCAAGCGCTTCGGCCACTTCGATCCCGTCGATGGCCGCCGAGTAGATCCCGCCGGCATAACCTGCGCCCTCACCGGCCGGATACAAGCCCTCGACATTCATGCTCTGATAGTCATCCCTGCGCCGCACGCGAATCGGCGACGACGTTCTCGTCTCAACACCCGTCAACACCGCGTCATGCATGGCAAAACCAGCAATCTTCTTATCCATTTGCGGCAGCGCTTCGCGGATCGCTTCGATCACGTAATCCGGCAGCGCGGTGCTGAGATCCGTGGGATGCACGCCCGGTTTGTAGGACGGCACCACCGAACCCAGCGACGTGGACGGCCGCCCGGCTATAAAGTCGCCGACCAACTGGCCCGGCGCCATATAGTTGCCGCCACCCAACTCGAACGCCCGCTCTTCCCATTTGCGCTGAAACGCAATGCCGGCTAACGGGCCGCCTGGGTAATCGTCCGGCGTGATACCGACGACAATCCCGGCATTGGCATTGCGCTCGGCCCGTGAATACTGGCTCATGCCGTTGGTCACCACGCGGCCCGGCTCGGAAGTCGCAGCGACCACGGTGCCGCCAGGACACATGCAGAAGCTATAAACGGCGCGCCCGTTGCTGCAGTGATGCACGACCTTATAGTCGGCGGCGCCCAGTTGCTTGTGGCCCGCGAACTTGCCGAAACGGCTGCGATCGATCAACCCTTGTGGGTGTTCGATCCGGAAACCGAGCGAAAACGGCTTCGCTTCGATATAGACGCCGCGGTCGTTCAGCATCTGGAAGGTATCGCGCGCGCTATGGCCGACCGCCAGCACCACGTGGTCACAGCGCAGATGCTCGCCCGTCGACAACTTGAGCCCGCGCACCTTGCCCTGCTCGATCTCGATATCGTCGACCCGCGTCTCGAAGCGCACTTCGCCGCCCAGCTCGTGAATGGTCGCGCGCATCTTTTCGACCATGCTGACGAGGCGGAACGTGCCGATATGGGGCCGGCTCAGAAAAAGAATGTCCTCTGGCGCACCCGCGCGGACGAACTCATCGAGCACCTTGCGGCCGTAGTGCTTCGGATCCTTGATCTGACTGTAGAGCTTGCCGTCCGAGAACGTGCCCGCGCCGCCTTCGCCGAACTGCACATTCGATTCAGGATTGAGCACCGACTTGCGCCACAGCCCGAAAGTGTCCTTGGTGCGCTCGCGCACGGCCTTGCCGCGCTCGAGAATGATCGGACGAAAGCCCATCTGGGCAAGGATCAGTCCGGCAAACAGGCCGCACGGCCCCATGCCGATCACGACCGGGCGCGGGGAAGTCGACTGCTCCGGCGCTTTAGCGACAAAACGGTACGTCATGTCCGGCGTCACAGCGCAGTGGGGCACGTCGGCGAGCCGCTTGAGCGCGGCCGCTTCATCCTTCACCTCGACGTCGACGATGTAAGTGAGCTTGATGTCGGCGCGCTTGCGGGCGTCATGCGCGCGACGAAACACGGTGTATCGGATGAGCCCGTCCTCGCCCACGCCGAGTTCAGCGAGACGCGCGCGGACGGCGGCTTCGAGAACGCTTTCGGGGTGATCGAGCGGGAGTTTAATTTCGCTTAGACGTAACATGAGTACCGGGGGATGCATGAAGGCCGCAAATCGCGGCCAATTCGCAATTTTATAGGTTATGTGTCGGCGCGGGGCGGCGACGCTCGTGAAACACCTCGCCGACGAGCCCGAGGTGTCGCTATCGAAAAGAGCCATTCGTCTCAAAAAATTTATTAACCGACCGGTCGGTTGGTTTATACTGCGCACACACAGACAACTTCCGCTGAGAGCGTCCCCATGTACACGCAATCCCTGGATATCCCCGGCAATGTCGCCCCGCTCGACGCGGCAGCGAGTTCGCCCGAGCAGTCGCAATTCGACGCGGTCATGGCCGCCGACGGCAAGATCGAAGCGCAGGACTGGATGCCTGAGGCCTACCGCAAGACGCTGGTGCGGCAAATCTCGCAGCACGCGCATTCTGAGATCGTCGGCATGCTGCCGGAAGGCAACTGGATCTCACGCGCGCCGAGCCTAAAGCGCAAAGCGATCCTGCTGGCCAAAGTGCAGGACGAAGCCGGCCACGGCCTCTATCTATATAGCGCGGCCGAAACGCTCGGCGTGTCGCGCGACCAGTTGATCGCGGCGCTCCACTCAGGCAAAGCCAAATATTCGAGCATCTTCAACTACCCGACGCCTACGTGGGCGGATGTCGGCGTGATCGGCTGGCTGGTGGACGGCGCGGCGATCATGAATCAGATTCCACTGTGCCGCTGCACTTACGGCCCTTATGCCCGCGCAATGATCCGCATCTGCAAGGAAGAGTCGTTCCATCAGCGCCAGGGCTTCGACGCGCTGATGTCGATGATGAGCGGCACGGAAGCGCAGCGCGAGTTGGTCCAGCAAGCTGTGAACCGCTGGTGGTGGCCGGTGCTGATGATGTTCGGCCCGAGCGACAAAGACTCGATCCACAGCAACCAGTCGTCGAAATGGGGCATCAAGCGCATCTCGAACGACGATCTGCGCCAGAAATTCGTCGACGCAACGGTCGACCAGGCCAAGGTGCTCGGCGTCACGCTGCCGGACCCTGATCTGAAGTGGAACGAAGCGCGCGGCCAGCACGACTACGGCGACATCGACTGGGAAGAGTTCTGGCGCGTCGTGAATGGCGACGGCCCGTGCAACCGCGAACGCCTCGCGACCCGCGTGAAAGCACACGACGACGGCGCCTGGGTACGCGAAGCCGCCCTTGCCCATGCCGAAAAGCAGCGTCAGCGCGCGCAACAGCAAGCTGCCTAACCGCGGCGACAAGCCAGGAAGAAACAGCAACCACATTTCATGGGATCGGACTAAGCGCTAAAGCGCTAACTCCGGTCGACCGCTTTGCATGGGACCGGACTAAGCGCTAAAGCGCTAACTCCGGTCGACACAGGAGATCAGCGATGAACAAGGAATGGCCGATTTGGGAAGTCTTCGTGCGCAGCAAGCAGGGACTCGACCATAAACACTGCGGCAGCCTGCATGCCGCCGACGCGCCGATGGCGCTGCGCATGGCGCGCGACGTCTACACGCGCCGCCAGGAAGGCGTGAGCATCTGGGTGGTGCCGTCCTCGGCAATCACGGCGTCCGCGCCGGAAGACAAGGCTGAGCTGTTCGAACCGGCTGGCGACAAGATTTATCGCCACCCGACGTTCTACACGCTCCCCGACGAAGTCAACCACATGTAAGCGCGGCCATGACCATCACGCCCCAACATCTGCAGTACGTGCTGCGCCTCGCGGATACCGCGCTGATCCTCGGTCAGCGCAATGCCGAGTGGTGCGGTCACGGCCCGATCCTCGAAGAGGACATCGCGCTGTCGAACATGAGTCTGGATCTGATCGGCCAGGCGCGCCTGCTGTACACGCACGCCGCGTCGCTGGAACAGCAACTCACCGGCAAAAGCCGCACGGAAGATGACTACGCGTACTTCCGCGCGGAGCGCGAGTTCGCCAACTACACGCTGGCCGAGTTGCCGCATTACGGCCCGCTCGCCGGCACGGCGCAAGCCGAGAAGGACTACGCCGTCACGATCGTGCGCAATTTCCTGTACTCGACGCTGATGGCGCATCTGTGGACTGCCCTTACGACATCGAAGGATGAACAGCTTGCTGCGATCGCCTCGAAATCGATCAAGGAAACCAGCTATCACGTGCACCATGCGAGCGAGTGGCTGATTCGTTTCGGCGACGGCACGGACGAGTCGCATCGCCGCGCGCAAGCCGCATTGGACTATCTGCTGCCGTACACCCGCGAGTTCTTTAGCGCGGACGCCGTGGAAGAAGCCATTGCCGCCGCCGGCATCGGGCCGCTGACGTCGGACCTCGAGGCAGCATGGCTCGAAGACGTCCAGACCACGCTCGACCAGGCCACGCTCAAGCTCCCCGAAGCGGTCAAGCACATCACGGCAGGCAAGCATGGCGAGCACTCGGAGCACATGGGCTTCGTGCTGGCCGAAATGCAAAGCCTCGCGCGCCAGCATCCCGGCGCCACCTGGTAAGCACGCACCCGAGCGCTCAACCGGAACCCAACGGAACTTTACGATGACGACCTCGACTGCCATGCCCACCGCCGACGCCACGCTCGAGCGCGCCTGGGCCGTGCTCGAAACGGTGCCCGATCCGGAAATCCCGGTGGTATCGATTCGTGAACTCGGCATTCTGCGCGACGTGCGCCGCGCCGCCGATGGCACGCTCGAAGTCGTGATCACGCCGACCTATTCCGGTTGCCCGGCGATGTCGCAGATCGCCGAAGACGTCGCGCATGCGCTCGATGTCGCTGAACTGAAACCGTATCGGATCGCCACTGTGCTGGCGCCAGCCTGGACCACCGACTGGATGACCGCCGACGCCCGCGAAAAATTGCGCGCCTATGGCATCGCGCCGCCCACGGGCAATTGTGGTTCAGCCGCGCCGGCGCAGGAAAAAGTGCTGCGTTTCATGCCGCGCGCGCTGCCGGCACCGTCGTGCCCCCGTTGCGGCTCGGCCCACACCGAACGCCTCGCGCAATTCGGCTCGACGGCCTGCAAGGCCTTGTACCGCTGCATCGATTGCCGCGAACCCTTCGACTACTTCAAACCATACTGATATGGCTACCCCGCAATTTCATCCGCTGCGTATCCGCGAAGTGCGGCCCGAAACCGCCGACGCGGTCTCGGTCGCCTTCGAAGTCCCTGTCGAACTGCGCGACCACTATCGCTTCACGCAGGGCCAGTTCGTCACGCTGAAAACGCACATCGACGGCGAGGAAACGCGCCGTTCGTATTCAATCTGCGTCGGCGTCACCGATTACGATCGCGACGGCGAACTGCGCATCGGCATCAAGCGTGTGCGCGGCGGGCGTTTCTCGAACTTCGCGTTCGACACGCTGCAACCCGGCCATACCATCGACGTGATGACGCCGGACGGCCGCTTCTTCACGCATCTCAACGCGGACCAGGGCCAGCAGTACATCGCGTTCTCCGGCGGCTCGGGCATCACGCCGGTGCTCGCGATCATCAAAACCACGCTGGAAATCGAGCCGCGCAGCACCTTCACACTGGTGTACGGCAACCGCAGCGTCGATCAGATCATGTTCGCGGAAGAGCTCGAAGATCTGAAGAACCGCTTCATGAACCGCTTCGTGCTCTATCACGTGCTGTCCGACGATCTGCAGGACGTCGAGCTGTTCAACGGCGTGCTCGACCAGGAGAAGTGTGCCGCCTTCATCGACAACCTGCTGCCGGCCGACGCCATCGACGAAGCCTTCATCTGCGGTCCCGGCCCGATGATGGATGCAGCCGAGGCCGCGCTGAAAGCCGCCGGCGTGCCTTCGGAGAAAGTGCATGTGGAGCGCTTCGGTTCGCCGCTGCCGCAAGCGGGCGTGCCGCCGGTCGAAATCACCGACGACACCCCGGCCGCCGACCTCGAAATCGTCCTCGACGGGAAACGGCGCAAGCTGCGCCTGCCGTATCAGGGCGTGAGCGTGCTCGACGTCGGCCTGCGTGCCGGCCTCGCGCTGCCTTATGCGTGCAAGGGCGGCGTCTGCTGCACCTGCCGCGCGAAGGTGCTCGAAGGTGAGGTGAAGATGGAAAAGAACTACACCCTGGAAGAACACGAAATCCGCGACGGTTTCGTGCTGACCTGCCAATGCCATCCGATCAGCGATCGCGTGGTGGTGAGTTACGACGAGCGTTGAATCGAGCGCAGCGGGTGGCCATGCGACGCCCGCAACGCTTTCAGCAGGTCCGCGATGCGCTTACACTAGGGGCCGCTCGCGATCGGACATCTGTCCCGATCGATGAGCGGCCCCTTTCGTCATTTGCGTTTTTTGCCAGCCCAAGCCACTGCCGATGAGCACCATCCACCTCACCAACGGCGATGTCGCCGCTGAATCACTGCGCGCCGCCCTAGCCGAGGCGAACCGCGACGATCGCGTGCAAGCACTGCGCGACGATCTGGCGGTCGGTCCATTACGCGGCATCGACGACGGACCCGACGTGCGAGCAGAGTTCTGGGACCGGGTCAGCCCGGACACAAAGCGCGATTTTCTTCGAGAATTTCGCGAGCAGGCAGCGGCGCTGGAGAACATCGCGCGGGGCGACGCGAATCTGGTGGTCTGGCACGGCGAAAGTGCGGCCGATCAATTGATGCTGCGCCGCGTGTGCTACTACCTGCGCAACAGCCCACAACGGCTGAATGAAGTGCGTCTGTCGATTCGCGACCTCACCGATCCGGGCGCCTGGGCGCACAGCCGCAAAGATCGCGCGACGTCCGTTGGCATGTTCGCGCCGACTGTCCTGCAAGGGCGTCTGCACGACGCGGCGCCGATTTCGGTTCTGCGCATCAGCCGGCTCGCGCTCGAATGGCAGGAAGCCAAGCACGCGAACGGCGAGACGCGCCGCTGGCGCGACAACACTTTCACGAGCGGCAACTTCGCCGATCTGGACGCGTTGATTCTCGAGCACGCCACGGGCGACTGGCAGCCCGCCGCGCGCGTGGCAGCTGAACTGATGACCGCCGAACTCTGTTATCTGGTGAGCGACAGCATCGTGCTGTGGCGCTTGCGCGAACTGGCCGCGACCCGTCGTATCAAGCTGCGTGGCGACGCGAGCACATGGCGCACGCTGGAGCTGTCTGCGGCGCTCGCCCCCTGTCCACACTAATAAAATAGACGACCATGGCCCGCACCCGAGCCCCCGACCACGAAACCCAACGCGACCAGATTCTCGAACTCGCCGCGGAGAAATTCGCCCAGACCAGCTACCCGAGCACCTCGATGGCCGATCTCGCGGCGGCGAGCGGCACCTCGAAAGCGCGCCTGTATCACTATTACGCGAGCAAGGAAGCAATCCTGTTCGATCTGCTGGACCGCTACACAAAGCGGCTGATGCTGATCATCGCGGAGGTGGAAGGCGCGAGCCAACGCCGCGGGCTATCCGAGCGGGACACTTTCGCCGAGCTGATCCGGGCGTTTCTATCCGAGTATGAGACGTCGCACAGTCGGCACGTCGCGCTCCTGAACGACGTGAAGTATCTGGTCGATACCCAGCGCGAGGTCATCCTCAACCGCCAGCGCGACGTTGTCGCCGCATTTGCGCGGCAACTGGCGCGCGCCTACCCGGAACGCGCCACACGCGAAAACCAGACCGCGCTAACGATGATGGTGTTCGGCATGATCAACTGGACGTTCACCTGGCTCAAGCCCGACGGCCGGATGGGCTACCGGGAATTCGCCGAGCAGGTGGTCGATATGGTGGATCACGGACTGCGTTCCGCCCAAGGCTGATTGCGCAGGGCAGCATTGTTCAGAGGAAACAATTGCCACGAGTTGTCCAGGCGCGACAACTTGCCACGAACGCTCGTTCAATTTATTTTTCTTTAATAATCAATGCATTAAAAATAGGGCGCTAACTTTCTAGACACTGCCCTCAGTTTTTGATACGGGTTTTCCCTAGTGCGGAATCAGCATATCCGCTAAAATCGTTTTTGCGGTGCACCATGCCGCTCGATTAAAAGGAGAACCCGACCATGAACTTGATTACACCCCGCGCCGCTGAGCCGATCATTGCACACGATCGTCCGTTGCAGCCAGGCGGTCGTGCGCCTGCTCTGGTCCGTGAGCTCACCACCATCGATCGCGAACGACTGCTGACCCACTTCCTCGCGCTCGGCGAAGACGACCGCCTTCTGCGCTTCGGCCAGGTCGTACCGAACCACGTCATCGAAAACTACGTCCGCGCGATCGATTTCACGCGCGACACGGTCTTTGGCGTGTTCGACAGTCAATTGCAACTCACCGGCGTCGGCCATCTGGCGTATCTGCCGGCCGAAGGCGACAAGCGCACCGCTGAATTCGGCGTGTCCGTGCTGGAAAGCGTCCGCGGGCAAGGTATTGGCTCAAAGCTCTTCGAGCGCGCCGCCATCCGCAGCCGCAATACGCATGTCACCACGCTTTACATGCATTGCCTGTCGCGCAATTCGACGATGATGCACATCGCGAAGAAGGCCGGCATGAAGATCGAATACGCGTACGGCGAAGCAGATGCCTATCTAACCCTGTCGCCAGCGGACCAGACGAGCATCATCGCCGAGATGTTGCAGGAGCAAGCCGCGGTGTTCGACTACGCACTCAAGCGCCAGGCACGTCAGGCGTCGAAGTTGTTTGAATCGTTTATGCCGGCAGCAGAGGCCGCCTAAGCGGTTTGCGCTTCGGAGAAGAACAAAGGGCGGCCTTCTGGCCGCCCTTTTTGTTTGTCCCGGCCCGGCGTTCACAAAATCGGCAACGCCGTTGTCTCCTTGAACTTCTCTAGCGAAAAGCTCGTCTTGACGTCGATGACAGAGGGATGGTGCAGCAACTGGTCTTGCACGAAGCGTGAAAAATGCGCCATATCCTCGACCTGCACACGCAGCAGGTAATCCATGTCCCCCGTCATCGCGTGACATGCGACCACTTCCGGCCACGTCTGCACTGCCGCGCGAAACAGATCGGCATGCGTCGTGTCGCCACGCGGACTGAGCCCTGGCCCGCTGCGCTTCTCCAGCCGCACGTTGACATAGGCGAGCAGATCGAGCCCAAGCTTTTGCGCATCGAGTAACGCGACATAGCCGCGAATCACCCCACTCTCTTCCAGCCGACGGATACGCCGTAGGCACGGGCTCGGCGACAGGTTGATCCGCTCGGCGATCTCCTGATTCGACAGCCTGCCATTCTCCTGAAGGATCGCCAGAATGCGCCTGTCGATGGCGTCTATCTCTATTTTGGCCATTTTCTGCCGTCCATTTTATAAATTGAGCTAGAAAATAGCCCAAGCGTATCGGTGCGCGATTAAGTTCGCAAGTTTTCGTCGCCAACCGGCCTTTACACTTGCGTCATTCAGTCGCGCTAACTCGCACACCCTGCGCCGGCGCTCAATGGAGACAGACAATGCAGGTTTCAACTTGGGAAAACCCGGTCGGCACGGACGGCTTCGAATTCATCGAATACACCGCACCGGATCCGAAGGCGCTCGGCAAGCTGTTCGAGCAGATGGGCTTCACCGCCGTCGCCCGGCATCGTCACAAAGACGTGACGCTGTATCGCCAGGGTGAAATCAACTTCATCGTGAACGGGGAACAGGATTCGTTCGCCCAACGTTTCACGCGGCTGCATGGCCCGTCGATCTGCGCGATCGCATTCCGTGTGCAGGACGCGGCGAAGGCTTATCAGCAGGCGCTGGAAAAAGGCGCCTGGGGTTTCGACAACAAGACCGGCCCGATGGAGCTGAACATCCCGGCGATCAAGGGCATCGGCGACTCGCTGATCTATTTCGTCGACCGCTGGCGCGGCAAGAACGGTGCTGAGCCGGGTACGATCGGCAACATCGATATTTACGACGTCGACTTCGAACCGATTCCGGGCGCGAATCCGAACCCTGTCGGCCACGGTCTGACCTACATCGATCACCTGACGCACAACGTCCATCGCGGCCGCATGCAGGAATGGGCGGAGTTCTACGAGCGTCTGTTCAATTTCCGGGAAGTGCGTTACTTCGACATCGAAGGCAAAGTGACCGGCGTGAAGTCGAAGGCGATGACCTCGCCGTGCGGCAAAATCCGCATTCCGATCAATGAGGAAGGGTCAGACGTAGCCGGCCAGATCCAGGAATATCTGGACCAGTACCACGGCGAAGGCATCCAGCACATCGCGCTGGGCAGCAACGACATCTACCGCACGGTGGACGGTTTGCGCGCGGCGAACATCTCGCTGCTCGATACGATCGACACATACTATGAACTGGTCGATCGCCGCGTACCGAACCACGGCGAGCCGCTCGACGAATTGCGTAAGCGCAAGATCCTGATCGACGGCGCACCCGAGGACTTGCTGCTGCAGATCTTCACCGAAAACCAGATCGGACCGATCTTCTTCGAGATCATCCAGCGCAAGGGCAATCAGGGATTCGGCGAGGGCAACTTCAAGGCGCTGTTCGAATCGATCGAGCTGGATCAGATCCGCCGTGGCGTGGTTCAGGACAAGGCCTGACATCTAACGGCTCACGGTCCACGCGGAATCTGGGAGACATAAAAAAGGGCGAAGATCTTGCGATCCTCGCCCTTCGTCGTTTATGCCGTTCTCCGATGCCCGGACAACGGCCGATTTTCAACCGATGCGCCGCTTCAGCGATGCATCACGAATTCTGGTCTTCCTCGTCGGCCTTCGTGGATCGTGCAATGCGCTCCACCGCAATGCGTGCCGGCGCGACCTGCGCCGTGCTGGTGATCGCGTTCGACAGCGTCCCTGCGCTGTTCGAGCCTGTACTCGAGCGCACCGGCGCGCTCATGGCGAAGAATGCGGCCGAAACCATCAGGAAGGTCTGGATGTTTCTAGTGTTCATGCGTACTCCTTTTCTAACTGCCCTGCTGTCCTGAAGCTCCACCGAATGCGGAGCGTTGCGCAGACATTGCTCGCAGGTGGGGTGTTAGACAGACATTTCAACTACGGTTCCTCAGATTTGTAGTTTTTACAGCTTGTTACAGGAGGATTGCGCCGCAGGAAGTCGCCCGGCACCCAGCACAAGTCGAGCGCTGCAATGCCGCATTTCTGGCGCGCTGCGGCGGGTTTTCACCAGTGCTACCATCACTTAAAACACGTCAATATGGCGACCCCGGCCCCAAGCGTTCACAAGATGCCGCGGCCAAAAAAAGTTTTGGTGATCCCAAACTGGTTGGAGGAGTACACATAATGAATGCCCCGCTAGACGCAGGTCAGCGAGCCTCGCTCGAAGCCGCGCTATCTTCCGTCACGCTCGACGACAAATACACCCTCGAACGCGGCCGCGCGTATATGAGCGGCATCCAGGCGCTGGTCCGTCTGCCGATGCTGCAGCAGGAACGCGACCGGGCGGCCGGACTCAACACCGCCGGCTTCATCTCCGGTTACCGCGGATCGCCACTCGGCGGACTCGACCAATCCCTGTGGAAAGCGAAGCAGCATCTCGCCGCGCACCAGGTCGTGTTCCAGCCCGGCGTCAACGAAGATCTTGCAGCGACCTCCGTGTGGGGTTCACAGCAGGTCAATCTGTACCCGAGCGCCAAATACGATGGCGTGTTCTCGATGTGGTACGGCAAGGGCCCGGGCGTCGACCGCTCCGGTGACGTCTTCAAGCACGGCAATTCGGCCGGCTCGGCGCAACACGGCGGCGTTCTCGTGCTCGCAGGCGACGACCACGCCGCCAAATCCTCAACCCTCGCGCACCAGTCGGAACACATCTTCAAGGCCTGTGGCCTGCCGGTGCTGTTTCCGTCGAACGTGCAGGAATATCTGGACTTCGGCCTGCACGGCTGGGCGATGAGCCGCTATTCCGGACTGTGGGTCGCGATGAAGTGCGTGACCGACGTGGTCGAATCGTCGGCTTCGGTCGATATCGATCCGCACCGCACGAAAATGATTCTGCCGGACGACTTCGCCATGCCCGAGGGCGGCCTGAACATCCGCTGGCCGGATCCGCCGCTGGTGCAGGAAGCGCGTCTGCTCGACTACAAGTGGTACGCGGCGCTCGCCTATGTACGCGCGAACAAACTGGACCGCGTCGAGATCGATTCGCCGCATGCCCGTTTCGGCATCATGACCGGAGGCAAGGCGTACCTCGACGTACGTCAGGCGCTGACCGATCTCGGTCTCGACGACGAGACCTGCTCGCGTATCGGCATCCGTCTGTACAAGGTCGGCTGTGTATGGCCGCTCGAGGCGCAAGGTGCGCAAGCCTTCGCACGCGGTCTCGATGAAATTCTGGTGGTGGAAGAAAAGCGCCAGATTCTCGAATACGCGATCAAGGAAGAACTGTACAACTGGCCCGATGCGCAGCGTCCGCGCGTGTTCGGCAAGTTCGACGAAAAAGACGGCGCGGGTGGCGAATGGTCGGTGCCGATGGGCAACTGGCTACTGCCGGCGCACTACGAACTCTCGCCGGCGATCATCGCCAAGGCGATCGCCACGCGGCTCGACAAATTTGACCTACCGTCCGACGTGCGTGCGCGCATTGCGGCGCGCATCGCGGTCATCGAAGCGAAGGAAAAAGCCCTGGCGCGGCCGCGCGTCGAAGCCGAGCGCAAGCCGTGGTTCTGCTCGGGTTGCCCGCACAACACGTCGACGAACGTGCCGGAAGGTTCGCGCGCGATGGCCGGCATCGGCTGTCACTACATGACCGTATGGATGGACCGCAGCACCAGCACCTTCAGCCAGATGGGCGGCGAAGGCGTCGCGTGGATCGGCCAGGCGCCGTTCACCAACGACAAGCACGTATTCGCCAACCTCGGTGACGGCACCTACTTCCACTCGGGCCTGCTCGCAATTCGCGCGGCAATCGCGTCGAAGGCGAACATCACCTACAAGATCCTCTATAACGACGCGGTCGCGATGACAGGCGGCCAGCCGGTCGACGGCGTGCTCACCGTGCCGCAGATCACGCATCAACTCGCCGCTGAAGGCGCGACGAAGATCGTGATCATCACCGATGAACCGGAGAAGTACAACGCGAACGTCGGTCTCGCACCCGGCATCGACATTCACCATCGCGACAAACTCGATGAAGTTCAGCGCCAGCTCCGCGAGATTTCCGGCACCACGATCCTGATCTACGACCAGACCTGCGCGACGGAGAAACGCCGCCGCAGGAAACGCGGCACGTATCCGGATCCGGCGCGGCGTGTCGTGATCAACGAAGCCGTGTGCGAAGGCTGCGGCGATTGCTCGGTGAAGTCGAATTGCCTGTCGGTCGAACCGCTCGATACCGAATACGGCACCAAACGCCAGATCAATCAGTCGACCTGCAACAAGGACTTCTCGTGCGTGAACGGGTTCTGCCCGAGCTTCGTATCCGTCGAAGGGGGTCAGTTGCGCAAGCCGAAGGCGGCTTCCGGTATTGTCGGCGACGCGATGCCGCCGGTGCCGGAACCCGAACTGCCGTCGATCGCGCGCCCTTATGGGGTGCTGGTAACGGGCGTCGGCGGGACGGGTGTTGTAACGATCGGTGCCCTGCTCGGCATGGCCGCGCACCTGGAAAACAAGGGCGTCACGGTACTCGACGTCACCGGCCTCGCGCAAAAGGGCGGCGCCGTGATGAGCCACGTGCAGATCGCCCAGAACCCGGGTGACATTCACGCGACCCGCATCGCAATGGGCGAAGCCAGTCTCGTGATCGGCTGCGACGCAATCGTCACCGCCAGCGACGAATGCGTCTCGCGGATGCAGGTGGGCCGCACCCGTGTCGTGCTCAACAGCGCGCACACGCCGACGGCTGAGCTGATCAAGAACCCGAACTGGCGCTTCCCGGGCAGCAGCACCGAGGCGGACGTGCGTGCCGGTGCGGGCGACGACGGCGTCGATATGGTCGATGCGAATCACTTCGCCGTCGCGCTGCTCGGCGACGCGATCTACACGAATCCGTTCGTGCTCGGCTACGCGTGGCAACGCGGCTGGGTGCCGCTGACGTATCAATCACTGATGCGCGCAATCGAGCTGAACAACGTGCAGATCGAGAAGAACCGTGCGGCATTCGAATGGGGCCGCCGCGCCGCGCACGATCTGGCGTCGGTGCGACAACTCGCGCAGTCGCAAGGACGCGGTGCCGCGGCGGAAACGGCAAGCAGCAAGATCATCTCGCTGCACACGCCGAAGGCACTCGACACGCTGATCGACAAGCGTGCCGACTATCTTTCAGCATGGCAAAACGCCGCGTACGCCGACCGTTATCGCGCATTGGTGTCGCAAGTGCGCGTGGCGGAATCGGCGCTCGATTCGATCGACGGCCAGTTGCCGCTGACCGAAGCGGTCGCGAAGAATCTGCACAAGCTGATGGCCTACAAGGACGAGTACGAAGTCGCACGGCTTTACAGCGACCCCGCGTTCATCGAAAAACTGAAGGCGAATTTCGAAGGCGACTGGAAGCTGCACATTCACCTCGCGCCGCCGACGTTCTCGAAGAAAGACGCACAAGGTCATCTGGTGAAGAAGAAGTACGGACCTTGGGTGTTCAGCGCCATGCACGTACTCGCAAAACTCAAGTTCCTGCGTGGAACGGCGCTCGACGTGTTCGGCAAGACGGAAGAGCGTCGCACGGAGCGTGCCCTGATCGTCGAGTATGAAGCACTGGTACGCGAGCTGATTAGCGGTCTGACCGTGCAGAAGCGTGAACTGGCAGTCGAACTGGCGAATCTGCCGGACGGCATCCGCGGCTACGGGCACGTGAAAGAAAACAATCTGAAGGGCGTGCGCGTCAAGTGGAACGATTTGCTGACGCGCTGGCGCTCGACGGAAACGGGAAAGACGCAGCACGCTGCATGATCTTGCCGGGTTGACCGGCTGGTATTGGCCTGAAATGGAAAAGGCGGCTGTCCTCACGGACAGTCGCCTTTTTTTTTGCCTGTTTCGACACGTGATGCGTATGTACAAGAACAAGCGGTACTGCTCCTTCCAACAACACAACAACAACCGACCAAAAACAAACAACTACTACAACTACGAACTGCTACTGCAACTACTCACTGCTACTTCAACCACCAACTTCAACTGCCACATCAATCACCAACTACAACAACACACACTTACTACCAGTACTGCAACCCATTGGTACTACTGTCTTCACCATCAGAACTACTGTTACTGCCACTTCAAACTTCTCAACACCAGAGAGGAAACGCAGCGCCAGACTCGATGCAAAGGATTGACCAGCCGACTGTTCCGTTGCCACCGCTTAGTGCCGCGCTTCAGAAGTAACTTTACAAAAGTGTCACAGCGAATCGAATAAGAGCATTCTTAAAGATCACATTACCCAGTAAGAATTTCTCAGACCAACGGCCATCAGCATAAGAATGCACGCATAAAAAAACGCCACGGAATCAACTTCCGTGGCGTTCTCACTTGCTTGCCGCAAACGCCACAATCCGTGCGGCGCCGCTTCAACCATCAAACATCTATCCGTACTACTCCGCGCTCAACCCTTGCGTGCGTTTGCCGAAGCCACCGCCGTCATGTTGATGATCCGGCGCACGGTCGCAGCCGGCGTCAGGATGTGCACCGGCTTCTCAGCGCCCAGCAGGAACGGACCAACCGTCACGCCTTCGCCGCCGATCATCTTCAACAGGTTGTACGTGATGTTTGCCGCTTCCACGTTCGGCATGATCAGCAGGTTTGCTTCGCCGGTCAGCGTCGTGCCCGGGAACGCAGCCTTGCGGACTGCTTCCGACAACGCCGCGTCGCCGTGCATCTCACCGTCGATCTCGAGCGAAGGCGCACGCTCAGCGATCAGCTTGCGAGCTGCCGCCATACGTTGCGACGACGACGACGGCGCGCTGCCGAAATTCGAATTCGACAGCAACGCAACCTTCGGCGTGATGCCAAACTTTTCGATTTCGCGCGAAGCCAGCATCGTCATGTCGGCGAGCTGTTCGGCGGTCGGCGTTTCGTTCACGTACGTATCGCAGATAAACAGATTGCGGCCCGGCAACATCAGCAGGTTCATGGCAGCGAAGTTCTGCACGTTGTCTGCTTTACCGAGCACCTGTTCAATGAACTTCAGATGCGCGTGGTACTGGCCGATCATCCCGCAGATCATGCCGTCGGCCTGGCCGAGGCGCACAAGGATCGCACCGATCAGCGTGTTGAACTTGCGCATCGCGGCCTTCGCGACGTCCGGCGTGACGCCTTCGCGCGCGCCGAGTTCGTGATACGCCTGCCAGCATTGCTGATAGCGCGGATCGTCTTCCGGATCGACAACCTCGAAGTCTTCACCGCACTTCAGCTTCGAGCCCATCTTCTTCAGACGCATCTCGATCACGGACGGACGGCCGACCAGAATCGGCTTGGCAATCTTTTCCAGCAGCACGAATTGCGCGGCGCGCAGCACGCGCTCGTCTTCACCTTCGGCGAACACGATACGAGCCGGCTCCGACTTCGCCGCAGCAAACACCGGACGCATCACCATGCCGGTGCGGTACACGGTCGTGCCGAGTTCTTCGCGATACGCGTCCATGTCCTTGATCGGACGGGTTGCGACGCCCGAATCCATCGCGGCTTGCGCGACAGCCGGCGCAATCTTGATGATCAGACGCGGATCGAACGGCTTCGGAATCAGGTATTCCGGGCCGAATTCGAGCGAGTGGCCTTCGTACGCCTTGGCCACTTCATCGCCCTGATCGGTTTCTTCCGCCAATTCTGCAATCGCGCGCACACACGCGAGCTTCATTTCTTCCGTGATCGTGGTGGCGCCGACATCCAGCGCGCCGCGGAAGATGAACGGGAAGCACAGCACGTTGTTGACCTGGTTCGGGTAGTCCGAACGGCCCGTTGCGATGATGCAGTCAGGGCGCACCTTCTTCGCTTCTTCCGGGCGGATTTCCGGTTCCGGATTCGCCAGCGCCAGAATCAGCGGCTGGGTGCCCATTTCGACGACCATTTCCGGCTTCAGCACGCCGGCGCTCGAGCAGCCGAGGAACACGTCAGCGCCGCGAATCGCGTCAGCCAGCGTGCGCGCTTCGGTGTTCGCCGCGTAACGTTCCTTCGACGGATCCAGATTGCCGCGGCCTTCGTAGATCACGCCCTTCGAGTCGGTGACCAGCACGTTCTTTTTCGACAGGCCCAGATTCACCAGCAGATCCAGACACGCGATTGCCGCAGCGCCCGCGCCCGAACACACCAGCTTCACTTCGTCGAGTTTCTTGCCGACCACTTTCAGGCCGTTCAGGATCGCCGCCGAAGCGATGATCGCGGTGCCGTGCTGATCGTCGTGGAAGACCGGAATCTTCATGCGCTCGCGCAGCTTCTTCTCGATGTAGAAGCATTCCGGCGCCTTGATGTCTTCCAGGTTGATGCCGCCCAGCGTGGGCTCGAGCATCGCGATCGCTTCAACCAGCTTGTCCGGGTCGGATTCGCTCAGTTCGATGTCGAACACGTCAATGCCGGCGAACTTCTTGAACAGGCAACCCTTGCCTTCCATCACCGGCTTCGCGGCGAGCGGGCCGATATTGCCGAGACCGAGCACGGCCGTACCGTTCGTGATCACGCCGACCAGGTTGCCGCGCGAGGTGTACTTCTGCGCGTCGAGCGGGTCTTCGTAGATCGCCATGCAGGCCGCGGCGACGCCCGGCGAGTACGCGAGCGACAAGTCGAGCTGGTTCGACAGTGGCTTGGTGGGCGTGACCGAAATCTTGCCGGGCTTCGGAAACTGGTGGTAGGCGAGAGCGCTTTGCTTAAGTTGTTCGTCCATTTTTTAGCCTGCGAGACGTAAGTAATTGGGCCCGGCACACTGCACCGTTGGCGTCGCGTACGTCTATCGAATGGATAATCGACTGCGGCGGTTTTCGCATGCGCCGGTTGGGCGCGGCGTCGAACCTCGGCGAAGGGCAAGACGGTGCGGAGTGCTACGCGGGTCGGTTAGTGTACACCCCGAATGCGTCGATGCACTGAGTGGTTAACATGGCTCGCCATCGGCGAAACAGCCGCCAGCAATGCTGCAGCGCCGCATCCGGCGATCATTGAGCGTGTGACCGCGCGTGCCGTATGGCCAGGTCGAGCATGGGTCAGGCGTGAGTCACCCGCATGTCATTCGAGCTCGGCGCCGCGTCGTTCGGGGATCAGAAAAAGCGTCGCGAAGACGTCGAGCAGATAGATCGACGCGAGCAACGCGAGTGCGGCGCCGAACGAATAGCGCGCGGCCAACGCGCCTACGACCACCGGTCCGAAACCGCCAACCGCCCGGCCGACGTTGAACAGCACGTTCTGCGCGGTGGCGCGCGCATCGGTCGGATAAAGCTCGGAAATCAGCGCGCCATAGCCGCCAATCATCCCGTTGACGAACACGCCCATCGCCGCGCCGCCGATCAGCAGTGCCACCGGCGTGCTCAGATGAGCGTAGACGAATACCATCACCACCGCGCCCACCTGGTAGAACAGGAACGTCGGCTTGCGGCCGAAACGATCGGCGGCCACGCCGAACAGCCAGATGCCGCACGCCATGCCGAGCACCGTCACGGCGGTCCACACGCCGGACTTGGTCAGCGAATAGCCGAATGTTTTCGACAGATAGCTCGGAAGCCAGATCATCAGACCGTAATAGCCGAAGTTCTGCGCTGAACAGAGAATCGCAACGCCGATGCTGGCGCGCGTCGTGCGTCCGTCGGCCACCAGCAATTTCAGCGGCAGCTTGCGCATTCCACGTGCGACGCGCTCCGTGAAAAGCGCCGGCTCCTCGACGCTGCGCCGCACGAAAAACGACACCACGGCAGGCAGCAATCCAAGCGCGAACATCCCGCGCCAACCGATTACAGGAAGCAGCAAAGGCGTCAGCAACGCCGCCGCCAGCACCCCGAGTTGCCACCCCAGCCCGACATAGGAGGACACGCGCGCCCGCTGCGACGCTGGCCACGCCTCGGCCACCAGCGTCATGCCGATGCCGAACTCGCCGCCGAGGCCAATGCCTGCAATGGTCCGATAAGCCAGCAGGTCGGTATAACCCTGCGCCAGCGCGCACAGTCCGGTGAAGACGGCGAAGATCAGAATCGTCCACGTCAGCATTCGCACGCGGCCGAAATAGTCGCTCAACACGCCGAAAATCAGGCCGCCCGCTACCGCGCCGATCAGCGTCCATGTCACGAGCGAACCGGCTTGCGCGGAACTCAGATGCAGATCAGCGGCAATCACCGGCAGCATGAAACCGAGGATCAGCAGATCGAAGCCATCCATCGCGTAACCGAGCACCGAAGCGATCAGCGCGCGGCCGGCATAGCCGCTCCTGGCAGGTTCACGGGTCTCGGTGGCAGAAGAGGCGACAGTCATTGAAAGCATTCCGTAGGACATGGAGGCGGCAACCCGGCAAGGCCGCCCAGCAAATTCGCGTGAGTGTAAAGGCGCGCCTGGCGGCTCACAAGCGGGCCAAAAAGCAGTCCAAAAAACAGCCCGGAAAGCACCAGCAATACGGCTCCCGACGACGCGCGCACATCCCGTTCAGTGCGGCCGTTATGACCGCCATTCGCTGCCGACACGCACGACAGCCTCCTCGGGAGAGCCCGTTTCGGGTAAAATGTCGGGCTACGCGCGCAGCAAAAACTGGCCTGCACTCCACTGACCAGTTGCGTATTTGCCTATCAAGGCGCCGCCCATCATGGCGCGGTATACCCAACTTGCTGCGCCACCGGGCCTCGCGCCCGCTTCTCCTCGCTCACACCCAAGGATCCGCCCATGACAGGCTTCGATCGCCAG
Source organism: Paraburkholderia sediminicola (assembly GCF_902859805.1). Taxonomy (GTDB): domain Bacteria; phylum Pseudomonadota; class Gammaproteobacteria; order Burkholderiales; family Burkholderiaceae; genus Paraburkholderia; species Paraburkholderia sediminicola. The sequence continues at coordinate 21,387 of NZ_CADIKC010000012.1, forward strand.
ACGATCTCCGACACGACCGCCAAGATGCTGCTGGAAGTGCAAGCAGTGCACTTCAACGCGGAGAAACCGTACATTTTCACGTCCGGCTGGGCGAGCCCGGTTTATATCGACTGCCGCAAGCTGATCTCGTATCCGCGCGTGCGCCGTGGCCTGATGGAAATGGCCGAAGCCACTATTCTGCGCGACGTCGGCTATGAGCAGATCGACGCGGTGGCCGGTGGCGAAACCGCCGGCATCCCGTTCGCCGCATGGCTGTCCGACCGCCTGATGGTGCCGATGCAATACGTGCGCAAGAAGCCGAAGGGTTTCGGCCGCAACGCTCAGATCGAAGGTCTGCTGACCGAAGGTCAACGCGTCCTTCTGGTCGAAGACTTGACCACGGACAGCCGCAGCAAGATCAACTTCATCAACGCGCTGCGCACTGCCGGCGCGACAGTGAACCATTGCTTCGTGCTGTTCCACTACAACATCTTCAAGGAAAGCGTGTCGGTGCTGAAAGACATCGACGTCGATCTGCACGCGCTTGCCACGTGGTGGGACGTCTTGCGGGTTGCCAAGGCTAACAACTACTTCGATACCAAGACGCTCGACGAAGTGGAAAAATTCCTGCACGCACCGGCCGAATGGTCCGCAGCACACGGCGGCGCCAACGCGACGCCGCAGTAAGCGCAACTGCTTGACCCGGATGGAATGAAAAGGCCGCCTGTCGATGAGACAGGCGGCCTTTTTTCATTGATCTCGCATCATCTCGCCCAGGCGGGCGAAGGGTTGAGCGCGACTAGGATGCACTCCCGGTATCGTCGACCGAATGCGACGAGAGATTCAGCAAGCCGTTACTCTGCGCGTACTGGAACAACTCCGAATCGCGCTCGATGCCGAGCTTGCGCATTGCCGTGTTCTTCTGCGTGCTGATCGTCTTGATGCTTCGATTGAGTTGCTCCGCAATCTCCTTGATCGTCATGCCGGACACGAACAGGCGCACCACCTCGAGTTCGCGCCGCGACAGCATCACATCTTCGTTCTTGCCGCCGGCATTCATGCGCAGCGTATCGAGCGACGCCTTGACCGACGGGCTCATGTATTCCAGGTTGCGGCTGACGTGCTGCACCGCGAGCCCAATGTGGCTTAGGTCGTCCGATTTGTTGACGACCGATGTCACGCCGAGCTCGCTCAAGCGTTTGAGCAACGCGGCGTTTTCCAGCATCGTCAGCACAACGATGGGAAGGTTGGGAAAATTGCGGCGCAGATAGCCGATCAACGGCAAACCGTCACCGTATTGGCCGCCTGGCATGGCTAGATCCGTGACGAGCACATCGCACGCAATGGTTTGCAGCAGTTTCACCAGTTCGGTTGACTGTCGCGCGCGCGCGACGACTTGCAGGCCTGGAAACTTGAGCAAAGCTTGTTCGGCGCCGAACAGAATCACCGGATGGTCGTCGGCGACCACGACCCTGACTGGATCTTGCATTGCCCTCCCCTCGACAGATAAACCACTCTCCAAAACTTCTGACATGCCTTTCTATTCTTGGTACTTGAACTGATCGGGCACGCGCCTATATTCGCGCGAATATTTCCTCCGACTATAGCCGATTTCGCATCCGCCAAGCCCGCCGGCAGCAACAATGATCCGTCGCAAAGCGAATGTTAGACTTGATTCGACCCTGGGGCACAAAATAGGGACAATAATCCTCGCGAGGACAACCGCCTCGCGCCCTGACAGGAGAACCGGCACATGCGCTCGCGTTGCCTGGTTGTTTCGCTTGCTTCGCCATTCCGTCGTATGCCGTTCCTCATCTGCGCGATGCTGGGTCTCGCGCTATTCGTGGCGCATTGTCCAGGCGCATTCGCCGAGGGTGTGTTCACGCTGACCAGCGCCAGCTTCCGCGCGGGCGGTACCGTGGATGCGGCTCAGGTTTTCGATCAGGACGACTGCAAAGGCGGCAATCGCTCGCCGCAATTGACCTGGCACAACGCGCCGGCTGGTACGCGCAGCTTTGCGGTCACGGTATTCGACCCGGATGCACCCGGCCGCGGCTGGTGGCACTGGGCAGTGGCTGCGATTCCGGCCACTGCCGACAGCTTGCCGGAAAACGCCAGTTCGTCGGGCTTCCTGAAGAAACTCGGCGCGGTCGAAGCACGCAACGACTTCGAGATCGACGGCTATGGTGGACCCTGTCCACCACCAGGCAAGCCTCATCGCTATATCGTCACCGTTTATGCCCTGAGCACCGCGGACCTGCGCCTCGCTCAAGGACGCCCGGCGCTCATGTTCGATCACGAGATCGGCACTGCCACGCTTGGCAGCGCGCGGATGGTGGTGAACTACGGACGGTAGCTGCCGCCGTCTGCATCCGACTCAAACTGCATCGCCTGCGAGCCGAAACGCGGCTCACACCGCGCCGGGTGCCGAGCACAGACAAGTCGCGCCCTGGTTCGACACAGTGATGGGCGCTCGGCTCGCATCGCATTACCGCCGCGGCGGAATTTCTGTCATCCGCGCACGCTAATGTGCAGCAGGGCGGCGCAGGCGATGCTTGTCGCTGCCGCGCCGCTACATTCGCGTGCACCGTTGCCGTACTTACCTCTGCTTTTTCATCTTGCCGGAGAGTGTTATGTCGAAAATCGTCATCGTTTATCACAGCGGCTACGGCCACACGAAGAAAGTCGCCGAAGCCGTGCTGGCCGGTACGCTCGAAGCCGGCGCGGACGCGAAACTCATGCCGGTCGGCGAGATCGACGACACGGCCTGGACAGAACTGGCGGCCGCCGACGCCATCATCTTCGGCGCGCCGACCTACATGGGCGGCCCGTCCGCCGACTTCAAGAAATTCGCCGACGCGAGTTCGAAACCGTGGTTCGGCCAGACGTGGAAGGACAAGATCGCGGCCGGCTTCACCAACTCGGCGACCATGAACGGCGACAAGTTTTCGACGATCCAGTACTTCGTCACGCTGGCGATGCAACACAGCATGATCTGGGCGGGCACCGGCATGATGCCGTCGAACACCAAGGCGGCGACACGCAACGACCTGAACTACGTGGGCGGCTTTACCGGCCTGCTGGCGCAGTCTCCTGCGGATGCCTCGCCGGAAGAAGCGCCGCCTCCCGGCGATCTGGAAACTGCCCGCATGTTCGGCAAGCGCATTGCCGACGTGACGGCGCGGTGGAACGCTGGGGCACGGTAACGCAGCGTACGAAGGCTTGGGCCGGGAGGCAGCGGCCAGGCCGCACCACTCAAGTTGGGCGCGGCGCTCGACAGAACGCGTGCCGCGCGCCTCCCAACAAGCGCCGTCAATCTGCCTTGAACCCACTCGCATCGGCTGGCATCTGTCGTGTAACCGGTCACGCCGATGTCATTTTCGGCGCGCATCGTCGTTTTTTCACCCCGTTTTTTCACCCCGGTTCGCACACCCACCGCTATCAGGTCTTAAAATAGCGTTCCGGCGCGGTGTCGCGCCCCGTTTCCAGCAAGCCAGTGAGATCGAGATGAGCACGAAAGTTTTTGTCGACGGACAGGAAGGCACGACCGGCCTGAAGATTTTCGAATACCTGTCGCAACGCGCCGACGTAGAGATCCTGCGTATCGAAGAAGCGAAGCGCAAAGACCTCGAAGAGCGCCGTCGTCTCATCAACGCCTCGGACGTCACGTTCCTGTGCCTGCCGGATGTCGCCTCACGCGAGTCGGCCTCGCTGGTCGATAACGAGCACACCGTGCTGATCGATGCCAGCACGGCTTTCCGCACATCGGCGGATTGGGCCTACGGCCTGCCCGAACTGGCCCACTCGCAACGCGAGCGTCTGCGCACCGCGAAGCGCATCGCTGTGCCGGGCTGCCATGCATCGGCCTTCGTGCTGGCCATGCGTCCGCTCGTCGAAGCAGGCGTCGTGGCGCCGGAGTTCGCTGCGCACGCTTACTCGATCACCGGTTACAGCGGCGGCGGCAAGAAAATGATCGCCGACTACGAAGCCGGCGGTAACGACAAGCTCAAGAGCCCGCGCCCTTACGCACTCGGCCTCACGCACAAGCATCTGCCGGAAATGGCTGCACATACGGGCCTGAAGTCGGCTCCGGTGTTCACGCCGATCGTCGGCGACTTCTACAAGGGCCTCGCGGTCACCACGTTCTTTTCGCCGAACCAGTTGGCCAAGAAGGCCACGCCGCAAGACGTCCAGACGCTGTTCGCCGAGTACTACGCGGGTGAGGCATTCGTGAACGTTGCGCCGTTCGACGCGGAAGCGAACCTCGACGGCGGCTTCTTCGATGTGCAAGCGAACAACGACACCAACCGTGTCGACCTGTTCGTGTTCGGCAATGAAGAGCGCTTCGTGACGGTCGCGCGCCTCGATAACCTGGGCAAGGGTGCATCGGGCGCGGCAATCCAGTGCATGAACCTCGCGATCGGCGCCGATGAAGAAGCCGGCTTGAAACGCTAAACAGGTTTGAGACAACGACGGCAATTCGCCGTTTACCCACAAAAAAAGCCGGTCTTAACAGACCGGCTTTTTTGTTTTAAAAACCTGCCTTCAGAATCCCTCTTTTTAAAGTTAATCAGTAGTAGCCCGCATTACTTTAAAAAGAAAAATCGGACTGCTCACCAACTGCCGGTAATTCATTCCCCGAATTGACCCGCCCAGCATAGTTTGCCGCATAGGGAAACTCCGGATTTTTTGGCGAACGGTCGTTCGAAGATCATAGAGCCATTTTGCTGCAACGCTTGCCTGGCAAGGGTGTGCCGCGAAGCAACGATGTCGCTGCTGAACCCAAAAATCCTTTTTTGTTTAAAAGGGCTGCCAAGCCCCACATGGCATGCACCCGGCAAACATTTCGCTGTTTGAATCGATCTTTTTAGACGGCTCATTCAATTGACAGGCATTAATCGCGCAGCGAAATTAGTTCGCACAATTACAGGAAGGGAGACAGCAGTATGTCGCACGCCATTACTCGAGGCCTGGCGATGGCCATTGCCACGGCCCCATTTCTTATCGCCTGCGGCGGTGGCAAGGCCGACAATCCCGGCACGATCAGCGCACCGCAATGCTCGGGCTCGAGCTGCGGCGTGCAAGGTCCGCCGACTTCGAACGCTGGTACGACCGCGTTATGTCCGGCCACTGCTGACATCGTGAAGACCACGTTCCTGGGTGGCGCGGGTAGCGGCGAGGTGGTGCAGGTGAACATCGATGCGACGGCGATGACGTACACGCTGAAGTGGCTCGAGTCGCCGATTCCGTTGCGCACGGGTCAAGTCACACCGACACGCGCGGGTACGCAGATCAAGGGCGCGGTGATCCACCCGCCGACCGGCGCACTGCCGACCGCTGAACAGACGCGCTGCGCTTTCATCCTCGGCGCGGGTACTGGCACCGGCGTCGGCGATGGTCAGCCCTATACGACACCCGATTTCACCAACAACCCCAATCCGCCGATGATCCTCGTCGGCCTGGGCGTGGCCGGCGGCGGAATCCCTGGCGCGAACGTCGAGTACGACGGCCTGACTATTGCCCCGCTGCCCGGCCTGGAAAACATCGGCGCCGTTCCCGCACGGCATTTCGATTTCTATCCGTTCCTCGGTTTTGCTGCCACGACGACGGACATCACGAAGTTGCCCGGCACCTACAACGGCCTTCTCTACCATCTCGTGCCGTCGGGCTCTTATGCGGCAACGGCCACCAACACAGTTGAGACTTTCGACGCGAGCGGCAACTGCACCGGCTCCAATGCGGCCAACGCAGCGTTTCATCCGAGTGCAAGTGGCTGCCTGACGACTGGTACTGCCTGGACCCTCAACAGCAGCGGGTACTTCGACAGTCAAAACACGCCGCAGATCGGGACTCAACTGACGCTGCCAACTGCGACTAGCGGTTCCGTCGCTCCCGCGCACATGATCCTCGGCCAGATCAACGGCGCAACGGTGCCGCTCGTTGTCCGCACGGGTCTCGTGAATCTCGGCACGGCGCCGCTGCATCTCGATGCCAAGGTCGACGACGAATCCGGCATCGCCATGCTCGCCGCAGCCACGCCGCTCGCATCCGGCGGTTTCAACGGCGGCTACGTCGGCGCGGATTCGAACTTCAAGTCCACCGCGACGTTGATTCAGGGTGGCGTGGGCACCTTCATCAATCCGTCGACTTCCGCAGCAGAAGACGGCTTCGGCCTGGGCTACGGTCTGCCGAGCCCCGGATTGGTCGGCGTCCAGCAGGCAAACGGGCAAACCGGCCTCGCGATCGCCTCTGGTGGACTGTACGCAATCGAGATTCAAGGCACGGTGAACGGCGGCGTAGCGCCGACATCGCAACTCAGCAGCACTGCCTCCAGCGCCCCCTACTTCGGCATCGGAGCCCAAATCAGCAAGTAACGAACGAAGGACCGGTAGTTCGCAACACGAGGCATAAATAGAGCAATAGGTGGCTGGACTGGGAGCCGGCCACACACAACGAGAAAATTCTGGAGGCGGTATGAAATGGAGAATCCTTTCGGTGCTCGCTCTTGCAGCACCGTTGCTGGGGGCGTGCAGTGGTGGCGGCGGCGGTAATGGAGACGGACCGGTGACGGAAGTTCGTCTGTGTCCTTCTTCGCTCGATTACGGCACGGTGTTCACGGGCGGCGGCGGTGACGGCGAACTGGTCAAGCTGCAGATGGACACGACCAAGATGACCTGGCAGATCAGCTACATCGAGTCGCCGATTCCAGCGACCACCGGCACGGTCGCACCGACGCGCGCCGGCCAGACGGCAAGCGGCACGCTGACCCAGGAAACCCTGCTGCCGACGCAGAAGCTCAACCAGTGCGCCTTCCGCCTGAACGGCGCCAGTCTCGACCCGAATCGTCCGGCGCGTATTTTCGTTGGCGAAGGCGTGGCAGGCGGCACGATCCCGGGCGCGGAGATTTCGTTCGGTGGGATTCTCGGCGTAGGCGCGGTACCCGACACTACGTTCCCGTACTACCCGTTCATCGGTTTCTCGTCGATTGAAACGAACCTTGCGAACGTGGTCGGCACGTACAACCAGCTCGGCTATCACCAGGTTCCGTCGCAGAACTTCGCGCCGGTCGCGGTCGATACGAAGATCACGATCAATGCGGACGGCACGTGGACCGAGTGCGACAACTCCGGTGTCAACGCGGGCCCGTGCCAGCAACCGGGTACGAACTTCGTGCAGTCGTCGGACGGCAGCGGCGCGTTCGAAACCGACAAGTTCCTGGGCCAGGCCAAACCGACGCTCGCCACCACGCCGAAGGCGCGCGGCTACATGATCGTCGGCAAGCTGCGCAACCAGGTGGTACCGATCCTGGTGCGCACCGGCGCGGCGAACTCGTCGGTGACGACGCCGGTGAATGGCGAACTCGGTCCGTACGCAGACGACGAATCGGGTATCTCGATTCTGTCGCCGCAAACGTCGGTCGCGGTGAACTCGCAAAACGGTGAGTACATCGGTGTGGATAGCCAGTTCGACTATCGCACCACCGCGCTCGAAGGCACCGAGGCCACGCTGCTCGATCCGTTCAATGCATCGCAGGCATCGCTTGCGACGGCGCTGAACCTGGCCTTCACGCAGACCGTGCCGGGCGTCGTGACGACGACGCAGGTGGGCGCCTCGACGGGCACCACGCCGACCGGAAAGATGATCTTCACGGGTGGCGTGTTCGGCTACCTCGATCTGACCAACGCGGCCTCGCCGTACTTCACGATCGGCGCCTTCGTCCAGTAATGGACGCAGCACGCGCCGCCGGCACGCAGCGAGGCGTTCGCGTCCCGGCTGCTGCGCACAGTAATAGCGCGGCAGCCGGCGTCCATCCAGTATCCAGCGCACCGGTTGGGCCGCCAGGCCGCCGTCGCTCGCCGCGCGCGACGAACGCAACGCGCGCCTCAGGAGGAACAACATGAAAAAAATCTATTTCGCGCTACTGGCCATCTGCCTGTCGGCCAGTGCGCACGCGCAACACGCAGGCGACAACGTCGCCGTGCTCGGCTGGTTCCACGTCATGCCACAGGATTCGAGCACGCCGCTGACCACGAACGTCGCCCCGACGCCGATCAATACGCCGCTGCGTCTGCCGAGCTCGTTTACGTCCGCCGGCACGGGACTGTCGACCAGTAGCGCCAATACCGTCGGCCTTGTGTTCAGCCACTACCTCACCGATCACATCGCCGTGTCGACAGTGGCAGGCGTACCGCCGGTTTTCAAGCTCTACGGGCACGGCACCGTCAAGCCGCCGGGACCGGCAGGCGCACTCGGTCAGCAGGATCTGGGCGATCCGCAGGCCAATCCGATCGTGAAGAGTGTGCGCCAGTGGAGCCCGGCGCTGCTGTTCCAGTACTACTTCAATGCGCCGGAGGCCCATTTCAGGCCGTTCGTGGGTATCGGCGTGTCGTATAACTGGTTCTCCGACGTTCAGCTGAGCCCGAACTTCGTGACCGCGACGCAGAACAATCTCGGCTCGGTGCTGGCAGCCGGCGCGGGCAAGCCCGGACAGACGCAGGTATCGGCAAAGGCGTCCTCGTCCTGGCAGCCGGTGTTCAATGCGGGGCTCTCGTACAACATCACCGACCACTGGGGTCTCGTGGCATCGGTCACGTACATTCCGCTGAAGACCACTTCGTCGGTCATCATCAAGGCGGCGGACGGCACGGAATTGGGTGTCTCGAAGGCGGAACTGAAAGCCGATCCGATCATTTCGTTCCTGGCCGTCTCCTACAAGTTCTGAGCTCGGCGCAGATACGACAAAGCCGGCGGCCCCGCGGAGGGGTCAGCCGGCTTTGTCTTTTCTGGAGATCGCTGGAAATTCTGGGCAAAAAAAAAGCCCGCCTAAGCCGGCGGGCTGAATCCATATCAGAGGAGACATGGAGGAGACAAGACAAACTATAGCAAATGATTTGGTGCGTCGCAACATACAAATTAGGGTTGACCCTCGGCGTTGTATAGGTGCAACAATCCTTACAGCGCTTGGCGCGCGAGCGGCGTTGAATGCCGCGCACCTGCCGTGGTCGCTCGCCTAATGCCGCACCAGCGCCATCATCGCGCCGAAGCCGACAAACACGCCACCCGTCAGACGATTGAACATCCTTGCAACGCTGCGGCTCTTCAGTCTGGCCCCAATCCGCGTGCCAAAACCGGCGTACACCAGGTACCAGCTCACCTCGATCACCGCGAAAGTTGCGACCAGCACACCGAACTGCGGCAACTTGGGCTGCGCAGCGTCAATGAATTGCGGCAGCAGCGCGGCGGCGAACAGGATGGCTTTCGGGTTGCTGCTCGCCACGAGGAAGCCGTTGCGAAACAGCGCGAGGCGCGAACGCGCGGGTTTGGCGGAAAGTTCGTCGACCACGCCGGCAGCGCCTTCGTCAGCCGGCGCCCGCCACGCCTTGATGCCCAGATAGACGAGGTAGGCCGCACCGATCATCCGCAGTGCGTTGAACATTGTCGGCCACGCCGCGAGAAAGACACCGAGGCCCGCCGCCGACACCGCCAGCATCAGCACCAGCGCCGACAGGCAGCCAGCCATGGTCGCGCTGGAACGGCGCAGCCCATGCTGGGCGCCGTGCGTCATCACAAGCAGCATGTTCGGACCGGGGATGGCGGAGACGACGAAAACAGTGGCGGCGAATAGCCACCAAGTATGCAGACTCATTGGGATCGAGGCGAATAGGAATCGGACGGCTATTATGCCCGTCCGTGCGAATCCGCGACGAAGCGCGCTCGGCCCAGCCGCCGAGCGGCCGAGGCCAGGCTTCGGTTCCGCTACGAAAGCCGGAGCGCGCCGTCAAGCGCACGCCCGCAAGTACCCGCTCAGCGCCCTGCCCGCCGTGCCGCCACCTGGCCCAGCACCGCGAAGTCCTTCTCTCCGTCGCCATGCGCTACCGCTTCGATCAGGCTGTCACGCACGACACTCGCAATCGGCAGCGGCGTGTTGACCGCGTCCGCGGCCGCCAGCGCAAGGCGCAGGTCCTTCAGTCCGAGGCGCGCCTTGAACAGCGCCGGCTCGAAACGCTGCTCCGCAATCAACTTGCCGTAGCCCGAATAGACCGGTCCCGGGAACAGGCCGCTCGTGATCACGTCGAGGAAATCCTGCATCGCGAGGCCGTGGCCGGTTACGAGCGTGGCCGCCTCGCCGAGCGTCTCAACAGCCGCGCCCAGCATGAAGTTAGCCGCAAGTTTCATCACGTTCGCCTGTTGCGGCAGCGAACCGATGCGCCAGGTTTTCTGGCCGATGGCGTCGAAAATCGGCTGCACGCGGTCGATCGACTCGGCCGGGCCGCCAGCCACGATCGTCAGCTTGCCCGCCGCCGCGACGTCGGGCCGCCCCATCACCGGTGCCGCGACGTAATGGACGCCGCGCGACGCGTGCGCCGTCGCCAGTTCCTCGGCCAGTGCCACCGAGATCGTCGCCATGTTCACGTGGATCAGCCCGCGCGGGGCGTGTTCCAGCAGCGACGCGGTGATGACTTCGCGCAGCGCGGCATCGTCGGCGAGCATCGAGAACACGGCGTCGCCCGCAAACGCTTCAGCCGGCGTCGCGACGATCCGCGCACCTGCGTCGGCGAGCGGTTGCGCGCGTTCCGGCGAGCGGTTCCACACGCGCACCTGATGCCCAGCTTTCAAAATGTTTGCAACCATCGCGGCGCCCATCTCGCCGAGACCGATAAAACCGATGTCCATCTGTCGCTCCGTCTTCTAAAGAACTGGAAGTAAAGCACACCCATGCGACAAGTGCAGGACAGCGCGCAATTAAACCCGGTGCGATACTGCTGTCATGGTCACCGCGACATTCCGCTTCTATGAGGAGCTGAACGATTTTCTCGCCCGGCCCCTGCGCCGGCGCACGTTCAGTTGCGCCTGCGCGCGCGGCGCGACCGCGAAACATATGATCGAAGTGCTCGGCGTGCCGCATACCGAGGTCGAACTGATTCTGGTGAACGGTGAGTCGGTCGGTTTCAATCATCCACTCGCCGACGGCGATCGCATCGCCGTTTATCCGAAGTTTGAAGCGCTCGACATCCAGCCGCTATTGCGCGTGCGCGAACATCCGCTGCGCGTGGTGCGCTTCATTGCCGATGCGCATCTGGGCGGTCTCGCCCCGCTGCTGCGGCTCGCCGGCTTCGACACGCTGTACGACAACCACTATCCCGACGCCGATATCGAAGCGCTTGCCGCAGCACAACAGCGCATCGTCCTGACGCGCGATCGGGAGCTATTAAAACGCCGCGCCATCACGCATGGCTGCTATGTACGCACGCTGCGGCCGCGTGAACAATTGCGTGAAGTGTTTGAACGGCTCGATCTGGCCGGCAGCGCGCAGCCGTTCCGTTTGTGCCTGATGTGCAATGCGCCGCTGCGGCGTATCGCCAAAGATGAAGTCGGCGATCGGGCGCCAGATGGCGTGCTGGAACGGCATAACCAGTTCGTCACCTGCGACGTATGCCGGCGCGTGTTCTGGGAGGGCACGCACTGGCAACGCATGCGGGCGCTGATGGACAGCGTGGCCGGCGCGCCGGAGCGGCCCGATCTGAACGCCGCTCCATGAGCTCAGACTCCACAACGCCTGAACACCGCGCCAACGCCGCTCGGGTGCGGAATCGGCGCCGCTCGCTCGGCGCGCGGCGCGATGCGTACAATGCGGGATTACTTATCTGGCAGAGGCCTTCCGTATGGCGATGAAAAAGACCGACCTTGAAAAGAACAAGGCACTCAAGCTGAACAACGCAATGAAACTGTCGACCGCCGACCGCTTCGGCAAAGCCGCTGCCGCCGAGCCGAAGCTCGACCGCCGCGAACAGCGCAAGCTGGATCAGGCACAAGGCCTCGTCGCGTTCGCCTGCAAGCTGAATGGCGACCTGGTCACAGAACTGAAAGAGCGCGCCGCCACGCATCCAGAAGGCATGAGCGGGCTGCTGAACGAGGTCATCAAGCGCGGCCTCGCTGGCTAAACGCCGCGCAAAACCGCCGTCCAATACAAAAAGGCCAGAGCAGAAGCTCTGGCCTTTTTGCTGGCGACATTTAACCGGCACTGCGCAGCACTCGCCGGCAAGCGGCGCGAACAGGAGAACCGGCAGGGTTCGCCCGACTAAACCAAGCGTGAGCTTAGTTTGCCGCGCCCTTGTCGTTCGTGCCGGCTGCCGAAGCTGCTGCCGAAACCGGAGCGCGCTTGCCGTGCGTCTTCAGCTTCTTGATGTGGTGCTTCTTCGGCGCGCTAGCTGCAGCGGCCGGCGCTGCTGCGTCCGATGCCTGTGCGAAAGCTTGAACGGAGACCAGCGCGATCGATGCGGCTGCGAGCGAGACGATGAATTTTTTCATGTGTTGTTCCCCAAACCTGGACGACTGAGTCAATGTGAATGAAATAGCAGAACGGTGAAGCAGACAAGGCTTAAGGTGCCTTACCGCTCCCCGCGGGAGAGTATTACGCAGCGTAGGCGGTTTGTCATGCGCAAAACTCGATATGTATTTTCCGCGAGACAGCTTGCTTTCGATATGCTTTCACTCATTAAGCATGCCGTATTAGGGAGATTACCTAGACGTGTTTCTAGACCAGATTCCGCAGCAAACTGGCGGTCTCCTGAAGGGTCGGCAGCACCCGATGCAGCGCGGCATTCGCCGACTCCTGACCAATCGGCATGCTCACGCTGATCGCCGCCACAACCGAGCCATGCCGGTCGCGCAACGGCACCGCAACGCCGCGCATGCCCAACTCCAGTTGTTGATCGGTGATGACATAGCCATCGCGGCGGATTTCGCCCAGCACTTCGCGCAAGCGCTCCGTGGTCGAATACGTATGCGGCGTGAACACCTTGATCGGATAGGACGCCAGCCACTGTTCGATACTTTCCGGCGGCTGGAAGGCCAGCAGGATCAAACCCGCCGACGAGAGCGGCGCACTCGCCCGCGAGCCGAGCACGAAGCCGACCGCCATCGCCCGGTTCACGCCGTTGCGCGCAACGTAGACCACGTCGTGCTCGTCGAGAATCGCGACCAGCGCGGTTTCCTGCACCGTCGCGGTGATGCGCTGAAGAAACGGCTGCACGGTGCGCGGCAAGCGCGCTGAATCCAGATACGACTGGCCGAGCCGCAACACGCGCGGCGCGAGCCAGAACAGCTTGCCGTCGGTATCCACGTAGCCCAGTTCGCGCAGCGTCAACAGATAGCGGCGCGCCGCCGTGCGCGAGAGTCCGGCGCGGGCGGCCACCATGGTCGGTGTCATGCGCGCGTGCTCTTCGTCGAATGCTTCGATGATCGCCAGTGCCTTCGCGGCGCCGGCGATCCAGTCTTTCTCGTCCATTGCGTCTGCCTGAAAGTCGGCCTGCCCGGCTGATCAGTGATAGTTTGAGCCGTCCGGCCGTTGCGCGATTATCGCGCGACTCGCTCGTCGTGCGACCGGCTGAAGTTTCATTTGAAGTCCCAGCGCATCTGCTCGGCGATCCCCACCCCGCGCGAGGTCCGCACACATTCGCTCACGTAGTCCGTGAAGGGCAGCGGCTCGAAACCGATCTCGTCCCGCAGACGGCGGTTGTCGAATGCATAGTCCAACTCCGCGAAGCCGGCGTACAAACGCAGCGCGTGCTCGATCAGGCGGCCGCTGCCGCAGCGGTCGCGACCCACCACCTCGCGTGCGATCTTGCCGAAGTCGCGCACGCGGCACATCGAATAGCGGCTGCCCGAGGTGCCGGTGGCTTCGTCCATCGCGCTGATGATCTGACCGATGGTTGGCGCCTCCGAACCCGCCGACACGTGATACGTATCGAACGCCAGCGACGGCTTCACCGCCAGCAGCGCGAGCGCACGCGCGCAGTCGTCGGCGGATACCACGTCGATGCGGTTCATCGCTCGCGCCGTGAAGCGCCGCGCGCCGTGCACCACGCGAAACACCCAGAACAGGCTCGCCGACGGCAACGTACCGAGCACCGTGTGGCCGACCACACTCGACGGTCGCACCACCACCAACGGCAAACGTGGATACGTGCTGCGCAACAGACGTTCGACTTCGCGTTTGCTTTGCGTGTAAGGCACGAGGTGGCGCGTCTCGCCATAGCCGAATGGCGATTCCTGCACGTTCGCACCGCACTGCGTGCCGCACGCCATCGCCGTGCTCACGTGCAGAAAACGCCGCAGCGATTTGCTGCCGACAAAACGCGACGCAAAGCGCAACGTATCGTGCACATTTGTATCGAGTACCTGCGGATGCGTCGAAAATGAAGCAAGCCCCGCACAGTTGATCACGTGCGATGCCTTGCCGAGCCGCGCCAGATCGATTTCCGAAAACGCGCTGCCGAGCTCGCCGACCATCACGTTCGAATTCGTGATTCGCTGCGCGCGAGCATGCGGCAGCCCGCAGCGCACCGCCGAAGCGCGCAGTCGCGCGAGCGCGTCGGCCACACTGACGCCACGCATCAGACACACCATGCGCTCGACCAGGCCGGCGTTGATCAGAGTCACCAGCAAATTACCGCCGATGAAGCCAGTCGCACCGGTCAGCAGCACACTGTCGACGCCCATCGCCTGCGCGCGCGCCGACGATACCAGGCTGTCCTGCCAGGCGTTGGACAAAGGGGTTTGCCATGCAAACATCGTGAGCTCCTTGCGGGAACGCCAGATCGTCAAAGCATCGATCCGGACAACCAATCAACAACAACGGGCGCATCGGCAAGCGCATCAATATCGATACGTCAGCGCCGAGATCGCGAAGTAGTTGTTCTTCGACTGCACGATCGGGCTGTTCGCCGACGCACCGAGCAGCCGCGTCACGCCGCCCTCCGTATGCACCGACCAGCGAGGCGAAAACATGTACGTCCAACCCACCGACACCTTCGCGCTGTCGAATCCACCTTTCACCGCATACGGCTGAAAACGGCTCGCGGCCGCCTGCGCATCGGTGACTCCGAAGAAGGTCTGCGTGTAGCGGCCGCTGCCGGCATGCACGCTGCCTTTGATACTGATTTCGTTGTCGACGCTTTGCAGTACCGGCACGGTCAGATCGACATGCCCGCTGGTGCCGTGACTCGTGTTCGTCACCGGCTGGTCCAGCGTGATGCTGATGGTCGACGGACCGAACAGATGCGCCCCGACTTGCACGGACAGCATCACCGAACCGGGAATCCGGCCCATGCCCTTCAGGTAATCGGAGCCGGGCAAGTCGGCACGATTGCGATCGGTGCGGCCGAAGTCGTAGCTCAGCGCCGCCGAGGCGAACATGCCATTAGCAAAGCTGCGTTTGTAGCCGAGGCCATCCATCGCGCTCAGAAAGATGCCGTTGCTGAACTCGGCCGCGATGAGCGGCGCGACGAACGGACGATAGTCGCGACTGCCCTGATAGCGCGGCGCCACGCCGCCGGCCAGCGAAAACATATAGAAATTCTCGGCGTAGGCCATCGACGAGCAGGTCAGGCCGAACAGCGGAACACACAGATAAGCAAAGCGTTTGCGCACGATCAGGACTTTTTTTGGGACGGAAGCCGCAGTCTAGGGACGCTGTCTCGCCGCGTCTGTCCTGAAGTTGGGGGAATGTGTGCGCAATTGTGTTCGAGTGTTCGTGAATGTTCGCGGCGTATCCCGCACGCGTGCGCCCGGATAGAATCGGTGCCTGAAACAACGCCTTGTTAGAACAACCGAATTCGAAAAATCGCCTTTGAAAACTGACACACGCCAACACCTTCGCGCGAATCTGCTGATGCTGATCGCGGCGATGATCTGGGGCTCCGCATTCGTCGCGCAACGCCTGAGCCTCGATGCGATCGGACCATTTCTGTTTACCGGACTGCGTTTCCTGCTAGGCGCGCTGGTCGTGTTGACGATGATCCTCTGCGTGCGGCGCTCCGCACTAGCTGAGCTAACAAAGCGCGAACCCGGCGGCGCACCTGAGTTGCTCGGTGCCGGCGTGCTGCTTGGCGTGGTGCTGTCGGCATCGATTTCGTTGCAGCAGATCGGCTTGCAATACACGAAGGTCGCCAACGCCGGCTTCATCAGTTCGTTGTATGTGGTGCTCGTGCCGCTGCTGGGCGTGCTGTTTCGTCATCGGACGGGATTCGGTACATGGCTCGGTGCGACGCTCGCGGCGATCGGCATGTACTTTCTCAGCGTCAACGAGCACTTCTCGATCCTGTACGGCGACTGGTATCAGCTTGCCGGCGCGTTGATCATTTCCGTACAGATGATGCTGGTCGGCCGCTTCGCGTTGCGGCACGACACGCTTATGCTGGCGCTCGTGCAGTTCGTGACTTGCGGGCTCGTGTGTCTGGCCATCGGTCTCGTGATCGAGCCAGTCAATCTCGCTGTGATCGAGCGCGCCGCGCCGACGATTCTGTACGGCGGTGCGCTCTCGGTAGGCGTCGCCTATACGATTCAGGTGGTGGCGCAGAAGTACGCGGCGCCGTCGCACGCTGCAGTGATATTTAGTATGGAGGGGGTGTTCGCAGCGCTCGCCGGGTGGCTCGTGCTCGGCGAAACGCTGACGACGCGCGCGCTATTTGGATGCGCGCTGATGCTCGCCGGTTTGATCGTGTGTCAGGTTGGGCCAGCCTCGCGACGCGAAAGTGAACGCGATCGATTGCCTCATGAGGCGTGAGGGTTGGGCCACGCGGGAGCGTGACCACCTCGGCCGCTACGCAGCGCGCGGCAACGCGAAGAATTTAGGTGCATCAGCAGTGGGTGGAAACACACACCAGCAGCCATCGTCGTGTCGAAAGAAAAAGAGGCCGCGCGTTCCACCTTCCTGAGAAGTCTCGACCCGCACATACCGCCTGCCGCCCAGACGGGTGCGGCTGAATTCGGTCACGTGAACCGGCACCGAAGGCCCCGGCGCCAGCCATTTCTCGACCAGAAAACGTAGTGATTGTTCGCTTGCGGCTCTCATGATCCGCTCCGGGCCGGCTTGTCGTGGCTCGCCTCGCGTGTGGCGTCGTTGCTTTCGTCGTTTTCAGCGCCTTCCTCATCATGCTCGGAGGATGCGAGTGATATGGCCCGATTGGTGGCCGCCGCCCGCAGCGTCGTGCAGTGGCTGGCATGCCTGATGTCCGAGAGAAGACGGACTAATTGTCGTGCTGTTCTGCGTTTCATTGCACACCCCCGCACTGCACCAATAACTTCAGAAAACACTTTAACTCTATGCCTGGATAGGGCGTTGCTGAAATGATTTTGACTAAATAGCAACAGTTGCGCTTGCAAAAACATAGACGCAATCTTTGTACCTTCCAGCTTCAATGTGCGCGTTCGGGGAGACGCGGTCTGTACGCTGGCGAGCGGATGGCATTGACGAAAAAACCCGGGCCGGCACCCGGCGGCGTAGGCCCGGATCAGCAAGTTATCCACAATTGGCTATGAATAACTTCGGGATAGCGCATCGGACAGCCTGTGTGCGAAATCTTGATAAGACGCGCCGCCGGGCAAGCCCTGTCAAAGTTATCCCAGCTTTGTAGTTTTTCTACAGTCTTGTTCCGCAGGGTTATGGGTTTCGCATGACGTTGATGTGACGAGGGATTTGATAGTTATCCACAGACGGGGTTAACCCTTGTTAACTATTACTACATATATATACGTATGAAGTAAAAGACATAGGATAAGTACCGCTGCGTGATGAGATCAAAGGCTGATCAGTTCCTGATCGGCCGCTCCCCTACATCAAGGCGCTACGCTCGGTCCGCTTGCAGGTTGCACGGCAGCAGCCTTGTCGATCGCATCAGGCATGTCGGGAAGCGGCGCGGGAACCGTTGCTTCGACCGGTACCGGCAACAGGCGCGTTTCGATCCGGTTGTTCACAACCGGCTGCGTGCGCACCACCGTTTGCAGATAGTGATCGACGAGGCCGAAGAAACGATCGTAAAACTTGCCCGACGGGATGGTCTCGCTTGAAATCTTGACCATCGCATCGTTGTTCGAGCGGATCGGCAGCGACAGCGAACCCAGCACGCTCAACCCGACGCTCGCCGACGTATCGCTTTTCTTCAGCGCAAAGCCGTTCTGCACAGCATTGACGTAGACGATGCTCGTATCGCTCGCCTCTTCACCCGGCGTACACACCACGTGAAACTCGACGACGATGTGCGTATCGCCGGTCGGCTGGAAATTTTTCGTTCCGTCGACGGTATCGGTGCGCGTCAGCGTCGTCAGATAGCCCTGACTCAGTAGTGCGCGACGTGCGGCCTCACAGGTATCCGTGACGCTCGAATTGAAATTCCGGGCGTAAGGGCTGGCGCCCGTTTCGAACAATTCCTGCTGGAATTTCGGTTGCGGGGTGCTGCTGCAAGCGGCAAGTGTCAACAGGCCTAGAAGCGCGGCGGCAGTGGCTTTGGAAAACGAGGAGAACATGATCGATCGGAAGAGGCGCAGCGTGAGCTCGAATGGGAATGCATTGTAGAGCGGTTGCCAAGGTGTGCGTAAAAAGTACGCAGCGCTGCGCCGCCTGACACAGCGTGACGGCTCAATTCCACGCCTTCAGGCGCGGGAGTATGTCAAAGAGGAAAAGTACGACGGAGCTGCCGCTCAGTGCGGCATGACGGGCGATGCGCCTGGCAGCGCCACTGCGGCGTTGTCCGCCGGTATCGTAAAAGCGTCGGCCCAATTGTCCGGCGTCGGGCAACGGTCGGCTTCGCACATGCTGGCTTGTGCGCCCGCATGCGACGCGATGTTCTGCGCTCCGGCGACGTCGGCGAAATCTTCGACGCGCAAGCTCACCTTCTTCGCGTACGCCTGCGATCCGCCGTAACTCTTGAGCGCGGCGTTCATGTCGCCGTTGGCCGAACGCATGTAGCCGTACAGGATCGCCGATCCCACTTCGATGTTGGTGGTCGGCTCGGTGAGGTCCTTGACGTTCCTCAGCATCCCCCGATGGGCGCCCGGCACCACTTGCATCAGCCCGGTCGCGCCGTTGGCGCCCTTGGCTTTTTCCTTGAAGCGGGATTCGATCGAGATGATCGCCAGCAGCAGTGCCGGCGGCAGGGAGTATTTCGAAGCGGCGGACTGCACCGCGTCCGAAATCTTTTGAGCCTTTTCCTTTGCCAGACCGAATTTCTGCGTCAGATACGCGGACATGCGGTCATTGTTTTCGTCGGCCGTTGCGGTTTGCATCAGGCCGAGCGAAAGCACGATCAGGCAAAGTAACCGGCTCATAACGGAGGACGGAAAAGAAAGGGGATTTGCGCATTATAGCTCTGCCCCCAAAAGAGGCACCAAACGGCCAAAATTCGTCTGACGAAATGTCGCCTGCTGGTGCGTTCGCCCCTGCTACTTCGACTGCTTCGGTTTGAGTACGTAGTCGTCGTTCAGCGTCGCGAGGAAAGCGGCGACGTCGTCGATATCCCGTTCTGACCACACGGGGCGCTCGCCGGTTTTGCGCGTGAGCGGCTCGTCGGTCGTGTCGACGTTCACGCGCAAAGCAACCGGCAGGTCGTCGAATTTATCGACCTTGCCGTGCGCGTCTTTCGGATACCACTTCGCAGGATTCGTATCGCGCTGCACGTAGAAACGCAGCGCGTCCTTCAGCGTGTGGAAGCGGCCGTTGTGGAAGAACACGTGCCGCGTCGCCGTGTTACGCAGCGAGACCGATTTGAAAAGTCCACAGTTGCTCCTGTCGCTCGACTGATCGGTGCGTAGCGGCCCACATAAACCCATATCGAAGTACTTGGGGTCGGCGTTCGCACGCAGCTCCGGATTACGCGGCACGCCGAGCGCCTGGAAGTTGAAGTCGGTGAAAAGCGGATGAGAGCCGTCGGCACCCGATTGATCGATGTGGCAGGAGGCGCAATTGCCCCCCGTCGGATTGTCGAACAGTTTTTTGCCTCTCAACTCCTGATCCGTTAGTTGCAATTTGCCATCTAGGTAGTAATCGAACTTGCTGGTGTACGGGTGAAAGCTTGGGTCTTCGAGTTCGAAGCGCTCGATGGCATACATCGCCTGCGCGAACGCCTTGGTGGGGTCGAGGAAAATGTTCTGACCGAACACTTCCTTGAAGCGCGCCGCATAGGGTGCGTGCTCCAGCTTTGCCAGCATCGCCGCCGGATCCTTGTTGGCCATCTCGTCCGGATTGAACAGCGGGAAACTCGCCTGATCCTGCAGACGGTTAAAGCGCCCGTCCCAACCGAAGCCGCCCACCGGCGCGTTATCCGTCTCGCTCAGGCGCTCGGACATGCTGGCCGCCTGCGCATGACTCCACATCGGCGTGCGGTTCAGCACGTAGCGCAGACTCGGCACGGCGCGCGTGCCTTGCGAGCGCATGTCGGGCCCACCCAGTTGCGCGGCCAGCCCGTTGGGCGGGCCGTACGCGTGCGACGGGCTGTGACAGCTCGCGCAGGACATCTTGCCCGACGCCGACAACGACGCATCGAAGAACATCAGCTTGCCGAGCGCCGCGGCGTCGCTGTAGACGGGCTTCGTATCGTTCGGCGTTGCCGCCGCGGATGCCGCGGCGGCCGCAGACGCCGCCGCTGCCCCAAACGGCAGCAATGCGGCACCGGCCAGCGCAACGAGCGCCGCCAATCGCGCGGCAGTGCGCACGGTGAATCGCGTTGCAAAAGACAGCATCGAGTCGCTTACAGGTTCGTGAAGATGTCGTTGCCGAACCCGACCAGACCGGCCTGCCCCGCGTAGCCCAGATGATCCAGCTGGAAGATGTCTTCAATGCTCTTGAGCATCGAGTAGTGGTTGTACTGCACCGTCGACACCGTGCCCGGTTTGATGAACTTCGAGATCATCACCGCGCCGGTCTGGTCGCCGCCGAAACTCTGCTTGGTCAGGTTGATCGTCAAGCCCTTATACGTCAGTGACGAGGTCTGCGGGAACGCCGGCAGATTCGGGCCTGGTTGCTGGCTGCAGCAGGTCGCGCCGGAGAAGATCAGATCCTCGCCCGATGCTGATTGTGTCACTGTCGCGTAGCTGCTTTCGTCGAAGTTGATGATCAACAGACCGTCCTTCTGGAACGCCGGCGAGGCGGTGATAATCGGCACCCACTTCTGCAGGAACGTGTTAGCGCTCGTCAGTCCGCCCGGCTGGCCGTTCACGCACGGCGCGTCGTGACCGTCGTCGCACAGGTTCGGCGTAATCAGGTTGAAGTTGGCGGTGGTCGAGATCGATTGCAGATCGGTCGTCAACCTGTTCAGGTTCACGACGTTCTGGCCGCAGTCCGACGAATCGATGATCGAGTGAAAGTACATGAACGGGTTGTGACGCGTCGCGTACTGATCGCCCAGCGGCACGGCCGCGCTCGGCGCTTCGGCCGATTGGGTCAGGTCGGTCGTATTGAGCGTCGGATGGCCGCATGTGGCGGCTTCACGCGTCGGGTCGTTGCCCATGTCGCCTTCGTAGCCCTTCCAGGTGAAGCCAGCGGCCTTCAACTGGTCCGGCAGCGTCTTGATACTGGCCGGATACACGCAGCCCGAACCGATCGCCTGACCGTCTGACGTCGTGCCGGTGAGCTTGTAGTCCTGGTAGGTGATGCAGTCGTTGTCCGTTTCCGGCGTCGGCGCCTGGCCGCTGATCATCGAGATGTAGTTGTCGAGGCTCACGTGCCCCGTGCCGTAGTACTGCTGCACCATCGCGCCTTGCGATGCCAGCGTCTGAGACAGATACGGCGCCTTGCTGTTCGCGCCGAAGGTGGTCGCGTAGTTTTCGTTTTCAAGCGTGATGACGAAGACGTGACGGATCTGTTGCTGCCCGCTCACATTGAGCGACGAGGATGACGAGCCGCACGCGGCGACGATAACGCCAATTAAGGCCGCACAAACGGCCATGAAGAAAGCACGCAACCAGCTGCGTTGTGACATGTTTTGCCCTTGGGGATTGGAGTTTTATTCGCGGGCAAACTTTAGGCAGCACGTATGACGGCGACGTGAATCACGCCACACGTTTGCAATATGTCGGTCATCTAACGCCACGTATAAACGTCGCTATGCCGGCTGTGAATCGAAGCGCTTCATTGCGCGTAGCGGCGGTGCAAAGCTGCCGCCACCTCCGCGAAACGGGCACGCAATTCCGGCGGCGCCAGTACGTCGGCCTCGGCGCCGAAGCGCAGCAACTCCGCACATGCCTGTCTTATCGAACCGACCGGCAACGTGACCGTGCACCAGCCGTCGGACGGGTCCGGCTCGCCGATCTTCGCGGCTGAGCGTGCGAACGGCGACGTGAAGGCTTCGAGCATCTGCATGCCCCATGGCGACAGGCGCAACGTTGCCTCGCTCGCATGCATCTCTTCGGACAGACGTTGTGTGCTGTCTTGCCAGTAGGTTGCCAAATCGAAGGCGGGTGGCCGTTCGAAAGTCTCGTCCAGCATGCTTAATTCGAGAATGCGCGAAATGCGGTAGATGCGAGTGTCTGCGCCGACCCGACCAACGACGTACCACGCGCCGCTTTTCAGCACGATGCCGAGCGGTTCGATCCGTCGGAATTTTTCGGCCTTCCAGCTCTGATAGCGAATCTGCAGCGGATGCTGTTCCCACACTGCGCTCGCGATCAACGGCAAATTCACCGGCTGGTCCGCATCGGAAAACCAGCCCGGAGCGTCGAGGTGAAAACGCGAGCGCATGCGCTCCGCGGTCGAACGCAATTCGACCGGCAACGCGGCGAGCAACTTGGTTTGCGCGCCGGCCATGACGGCGCCGAGCCCAAGTGCCTGCACCGGCCCCGGCAAGCCGGCGAGGAACAATGCCTCCGCTTCCTGCGACGACAGCCCGTTCAGACGCGTGCGGTATCCGTCAAGCAGACGATAGCCACCTTCCGCACCCCGTTCGCTCTGGACGGGGACGCCTGCGGCGCTCAAGGCGTCGATGTCGCGATAGATCGTGCGCAGGGAGACCGCGCATTCGTCGGCAAGCGACTGCGCGGTCACGCGTCCGCGCGCTTGCAAGGTCATCAGGATGGAAAGGAGGCGGCTGGCTCGCATACCGACAAGTGTAGTCATACCTGACACAAACTGACAGGTATGGGCGCTTAGGATGAAGACATCCGGCGCCCGATGGACGCTGGCTTTCCAACGAGACGCTCACCCAGAAGGCTCCGCCATGACCACCGACCGCACGATCACGCTGTTCCACTCACCGCAATGCCGCTCCGTCAGCGCACTCACGCTGCTTGAGGAACTCGGCGCGCCGTATCAGCTGAAGGTGCTGAACATGAAGGCCGGCGAGCAGCGCAAGGCACCGTATCTCGCGATCAATCCGCTCGGCAAAGTGCCGGCGATTCTTCACGGCGATGCGCTGATCACCGAACAGGTCGCCATCTTTATCTATCTGGCCGATCTGTTTCCCGAAGCGGGTCTTGCGCCGGCGCTCGACGATCCGTCGCGCGGGCCGTATCTGCGCTGGCTGGTGTACTACGCGGCCTGCTACGAACCGGGGTTGGTCGACAAGGCGATGAAGCGCGAACCGGCGCCGCTCGCCACGTCGCCCTACGGCGATTTCGATTCGATGCTCGGGACTGTGACGAGCCAGCTCCAGGCGTCGCCCTATTTGCTCGGGGACAAGATGTCGGCCGCTGATATTTTGTGGGGCATCGCGCTGCATTGGGGGATGATGTTCAAGCTGGTGCCCGAGACGCCGGTCGTGCTCGAGTACACCCAGCGCATCTGCTCGCGGCCGAGCTTCGTGAAGGTGAGCGAGCGGGATGTTGCGCTGGCGGCCGAGCATGAGGCGGCGGTCAAAGGGGCTTGATGTTGCGGGCGGGCTGCCGGGGTGGTTGCGGTGATCAGCGACGCTGGCGCCTGACCGGCTGAGCGGCCTGCCGATCCGGCATCCGGCTCGATGCGCCGGGATTTGAGACAATGAAGGCCGCCGGTGAATGTCTTCCCGGGACAACCGGGCGCGCCTTGACCTTTTCAGCAGGCGTCGGCCCATTGAACAAGAGATGTTTTCAGGTATGAGCAAGACCGTATTCATTCCCAGCGTCCCCGCGACGTCGGAGGACGATTTCGAAGTGTCGGCGACGTCGAAACTCGCTGGCTACCGGCGTTTTTTCGGCGTGTTGAAAGTGGTTCGAACCACCGACGGCCGCGTGCTGTTCCCGTTCGACGGCGCGCCGGAACTCGGGCCTTACGCGACCAAGCTGGAAGCCGTCGCGGCGGCGCAGGTGTATGGCGAGCACATCGTGACTAGCGACCTGGCACATCCGGAGTTGTAAGCGCGGGCGCGTGGGGGTTGGGCGTTGGTCCGTTAGACGAGTTGCTTGGGTTAGTCACACGGGATCGCCAATTGAGGTGATCACTTCGGGAGCAACGGATGCCTCGTCTGCGCAAAATCGGCTCACCGGCTGCGGTCATGAGAAGTGCGGTTGTGCTGATGGCCGTTTTCTGTCAATCCGGCTTCGCTCAGACATCAGACGCCGATGCCGGTCAGACCGCGTTAGGGAAAGCTGAGGTCGTTCATGCCCAGGTTCGTGTCGTAGCGATCTATCCGGCCACCAACAGCGTCACGCTGCGCGGCCGGCACGGCAATCTTGCGGATGTCGACGTCAATCCCCGCGTGGCCGACGTCAGGAAACTGCGGGTCGGCGACAAGCTGAACGTTGCGTACCAGCAGGCGCTGCTGCTTCAAGTCGACAAGGTGACGACCAAAGGCGTGCGTGAACGCATTGAGACGACGGTGGCGATACCGGCTTCAGCGGGGTACGCATCGTCGGCGCATAGAGTGCAGGTTGTCGCGACGGTAATGAAGATCGACCGCAAAAGCCGGCTGGTGACGCTGCGTGGGCCGAAGCATCAGCAGGTACTGAGGGCGGCGGAGAGTATCCCGCTCGATCAGTTGAAAGTCGGGGACAGTGTGCGTGCGGAGTTTGTGTCGGCGGCTGCGGTGGAGGTGGTGAGGAAGTGAGATGCGCTGTTGTGGCAAAAAAAAGGCCGCCCTCAGGCGGCCATTTTTTAGCGTTTCCGCGTGAATCTGGTGATAGCTAGCCTATCACCCTCACTCCACCGTCACCGACTTCGCCAGGTTCCGCGGCTTATCCACATCCGTGCCTCGCGCACAAGCCGTGTGATACGCCAGCAACTGCAACGGCACCACGTGCAGAATCGGTGACAGCAAGCCATAGTGCTCCGGCATCCGGATCACGTGCAGGCCTTCGTCATTGACGATTTTCGTATCCGCATCCGCGAACACATAAAGCTCGCCACCCCGCGCACGCACTTCCTGGATGTTCGACTTCAGCTTCTCCAGCAACGCGTCATTCGGCGCCACCGTCACCACCGGCATCGCTTCAGTCACGAGTGCCAGCGGCCCGTGCTTCAGTTCGCCGGCCGGATACGCTTCCGCGTGGATATAGGAAATCTCCTTGAGCTTCAGCGCACCTTCGAGCGCGATCGGGTAATGCAGGCCGCGCCCGAGGAACAACGCATGTTCCTTGCGCGAAAACTCTTCCGACCACGCGATGATCTGCGGCTCCAGCGCCAGCACGCTATTCAACGCCGCAGGCAAGTGGCGCAACTGCTTCAGATACACGGCTTCCTGTTCCGCACTCACCTGCCCACGCAGCTTCCCAAGCGTCGCGGCGAGCACGAACAGCGCAACCAGTTGCGTCGTGAAGGCCTTGGTCGACGCCACACCGATCTCGCGACCCGCGTGGGTCAGGAACGACAATTCGGTCTGGCGCACCATCGCGCTCGTGCCGACATTGCACACCGCCAGCGTATGTTTATGCCCCAGCGACTGCGCGTGCTTGAGCGCCGCCAGCGTATCGGCCGTTTCGCCCGACTGCGAGATCACCACCACCAGCGACTTCGGATTCGGCACCGACTCGCGATAGCGATACTCGCTGGCAATCTCGACCTGAGTCGGGATCTTCGCGACCGACTCGAGCCAGTACTTCGCGGTCAAACCCGAATAGTAGCTCGTGCCGCACGCGAGAATCAGCAGATTGTCGATGTCGGCGAACACCTTGCCGGCGCCCTCGCCGAATAGTGCCGCGTCGAACGAATCGCCTTGGGGAATCGTGTCTGTAATCGCACGCGGCTGCTCGAAAATTTCCTTCTGCATGAAGTGGCGATACGGGCCGAGTTCGACCGCGCCGCCATACGCCGCGACCTGGCGCACTTCGCGCTGCGCGTCATAACCGTCACGATCGGTGATACGCACGCCCTCGAGCGACAGTTCGCAGACGTCCCCTTCCTCGAGGAAGATGAAACGTTCGGTGCTGCCGGCAAGCGCCAGCGCATCCGAAGCGAGGAAGTTCTCACCGTTGCCGAGCCCCACCACCAGCGGCGAACCCTGCCGCGCGCCGACCACCGTATGCGGCTGATCCTTGTGCAGCACCGCGATCGCGTACGCGCCGTGCAATTGCCCGACCGCTTCGCGCACCGCGGCAAACAGATCGCCGCGATACAGGCTATGAATCAGGTGAGCGATAACCTCTGTGTCAGTCTGCGAGACAAACACATAACCCTTGCCCCGCAGCATTTCACGCAGCGACTCGTAGTTCTCGATGATGCCGTTGTGTACCAACGCAAGCGCGTCTTTCGAGAAGATCGGGTGGGCGTTGTCGGTCACCGGCGCGCCGTGTGTCGCCCAGCGCGTATGCGCGATACCCGTGATGCCTTCGAGGTGGCTCTCCTTCACCTGCTCGTCCAGATCCGCCACGCGCGCGACGCTGCGCGCACGACGCGGTCCGTCATTACCGAGTACCGCGACGCCGCACGAATCGTAGCCGCGATACTCGAGACGACGCAGTCCTTCAATCAGGACGGGAACGATGTTTCGTTGCGCAACTGCGCCGACAATGCCACACATGGCTTATTCCTTTTCAGTGCTGGGTTTCAGGGAGCGCGCTTCAAGCGCGCGTCACGCCCATCAACTTTTCTTCTTGGTCGGGCGTACATAGCCCGGCTTGCTTGTTTGAGTCTTATCGTTCAGGACCAGCATGTCTTCCTCGACATCCTTCCAGACCGTGGTGCCCGCCGCGATCGTCACGCCGCGCTTTACACGCACGGGCGCAACGAGTTGCGTGTCCGAACCGACGAACACGTCGTCTTCAATGATCGTGCGGAATTTGTTCGCGCCGTCGTAGTTACAGGTGATGGTACCCGCGCCGATATTCACGCGCGCCCCGACATCCGCATCGCCGATATAGGTCAGATGGTTCGCCTTCGAGCCATGACCGAGCACCGAGTTCTTCACCTCGACGAAGTTGCCGACGTGCGACTCATCCTGCAACGATGTGCCCGGACGCAGCCGCGCATAAGGGCCAAGCACGACGTTTGCACCGACTTCGGCGCCTTCGATATGCGTGAACGCGTCGACGCGCGTACCGGCGCCGATCGTCGCATTGCGAATCACGCAGTTCGGCCCGACCGTGACGTTGTCCGCCAGCGTGACGCGGCCTTCGAATACGCAGTTCACGTCGATCGAGACGTCGCGGCCGCATTCCAGCGTGCCGCGCACGTCGATTCGAGCCGGATCGGCAAGCGTCACGCCGGCCACCAGCAACGTCTCGGCAACATTGTGCTGATGAATCCGTTCGAGTTCGGCAAGCTGCTGCTTGCTATTCACGCCGAGCGTTTCCCATTCTTCGTCAGGCTGGGTGGTGACGACTTCGAGTCCGGCTTCGATCGCCATCTCGACCGCGTCGGTCAGGTAGAACTCGCCTTGCGCGTTGTCGTTTTTCAACGCAGCGAGCCAGCCGCCCAGGCGCTCGGTCGGCGCGACGATGATGCCGGTGTTGATCTCGGCAATCTTGAGCTGCTCGGGCGTTGCGTCTTTCTGTTCGACGATGCGCGACACCTTGCCGTGCTGATCGCGCACGATGCGGCCGTAACCACTGGGGTCGTCGAGCGTGACGGTGAGAACGCCGTAGCCGCCTCGGCCCGCGCGATCGGTCAGCGCCTGCAGCGTGCTGGCGCGCGTGAGCGGCACGTCGCCGTACAGCACCAATGTGGGTTCGGACGGATCGAGCAGCGGCAGCGCCTGTTGCACCGCGTGGCCCGTGCCGAGTTGCTGCTCCTGAGCGGCGAACTGGACATCCGGTGCGGCGACCGCCTGGCGCACGGCTTCGGCGCCATGACCGACCACCACGACCAGATGCGTGGGCTTGAGCGCACGAGCAGTGTCGATGACATGAGCGAGGAGCGGCCGGCCGGCCAGGGGATGGAGCACCTTGGGAAGCGCGGACCGCATGCGCTTACCGGTGCCTGCCGCCAAAATCACGATGTTCATGGCGTCGGCAATCAGACAAGTTTGGAGCCGACGATTCTAACATGCAGGCCATAACGAATAAGGCCGCTCACGCGGCCTTACAACGGGCAGAAGTGCGCGAAATCGCACGCTTCCCGTAGGTTTTCCGCACGTTTTTCGCGTATTTCCGCCGCTTACATATCGTCGAACTGAACGATCGAGATCGGCTTCGATCCGTTGAAGGTTGCGCCCTCGCCGGAATCGGTCGAACACGGTTCTTCGTCGAACGCGATATCGCCTTGCGGATCGGCCTCGCCACTTGCGCGCAGGCCTGCAAACGGGAACAGCTTGTGATCCATCAGGTGCGACGGCACGATGTTCGACAACGCGTTGAACATGTTCTCAATGCGGCCCGGGAAGCGCTTCTCCCAATCGCGGATCAGCGCCTTCATTTCCGCGCGTTTCAGGTTCGGCTGACTGCCGCACAGGTTGCACGGAATGATCGGGAATTCGCGCAGCTCCGCGTACTTTTCCAGATCGGTTTCCTTCACGTAGGCGAGCGGGCGGATCACGATATTCTTGCCGTCGTCCGATTGCAGCTTGGGCGGCATGCCCTTCAGCTTGCCGCCGTAGAACATGTTCAGCAGCAGCGTTTGCAGA
The DNA here is from genome assembly GCF_902859805.1 of Paraburkholderia sediminicola. GTDB lineage: Bacteria > Pseudomonadota > Gammaproteobacteria > Burkholderiales > Burkholderiaceae > Paraburkholderia > Paraburkholderia sediminicola. Next base: position 50,105 of record NZ_CADIKC010000012.1, read on the forward strand.
ATGTCGTCGCGATGATGGCCGAGCGCGATCTTGGTCGCACCGAGCTCGCCCGCCACGCGATACAGAATGCCGCGACGCAGGCGCGAACACAGCGAGCAGGTGGTTTTGCCTTCCGGCACCAGCCGCTTGACGATGCTATAGGTGTCCTGGTTCTCGATGTGAAACGGAATGTCGAGCTGCTTCAGGTATTCGGGGAGCACGTGCTCCGGAAAGCCCGGCTGCTTCTGGTCGAGATTCACGGCCACGATGTCGAAGTTGATCGGCGCGCGTTCGCGCAGCCGCATCAGGATTTCGAGCATCGCGTAGCTGTCCTTGCCGCCCGACAGGCACACCATCACCTTGTCGCCTTCCTCGATCATGTTGAAGTCGCCGATCGCTTCACCGACCTGGCGCGCGAGCCGCTTGAACAGCTTGTTGTTCTCGTAGGCTTCTTTCTGCTCGCGGCGCGTCAGCGGCGCTTTGACCGCTGAGGCCTGCGCAGCTTGTGCGGCCCCTGCGGCCGCGGTGTCGTTCAGGATTTCCTGAGCATTCATGGCTCAATCCTCTTTGATACGGAAGACTTCGACGCCCACAGCGTCACAGTCGGGATAAACGTCCGGCTTTTCGGTCGACACGCACACGGCGCGCACCTGCGGATGATCGAGGAGCGCCTTGACGAGGTCATCGCAGAGCGTTTCCTGCAGGTGGATGTGACCTTGGTCGACGCGGCGCGCGATGGTCGAGCGCATGAAATCGTAATCGACGACTTCGTTCAATTTGTCCTGAACCGGCGTGGACAGCGCGAGCGGCACGAACAGTTCGACGTTGATCACGACGCGCTGTTCGCCGCGCTTTTCGAAGTCGTGCACGCCGATGTTGATGTGCACTTCGTAGTTGCGCAGAAAGAGCCGGCGGCAATCGGCGAGCCGGGGATGCGAAAGAGCGGCAAACATGTTCGTTCCAGTCGAAAAAAGAGTGCGAAGCACTCAAGTGGGCGCTTCAGGCACCCGTCAAAAACATAACGTCGCGCGGCAGCGGCACGAGGTGCTGCCCGCCGTCGACCACCAGCGTCGTTCCGGTGACGCCCGCTGCATCGGCGAGATACAGCGCGGCGGCGACAATATCCTCCGGCCGCGACGCGCGGCCCAAAGGCGTGGCTCGGTGAGCTTCTTCAAAACCGGCCGGCGTTTGATCGCCGGATTGCATCGTCAGACCAGGGGCAAGCCCGACCACGCGCACTTTCGGCGCCAGGGCCTGCGCCAGCGCAACCGTCGCTGTCTGCAACGCTGCCTTCGACAGCGTGTAGGACAGGTAGTCCGGATTCATGTTGTACAGCTTCTGGTCCAGCACATTGATGACCACGCCGCGCTGGCTTTCATCAGTGCGCGCGGCTTCCGGCGTGGCCTCGAACAGCATACGCGCCAGCACGAGCGGCGCGCCGAGATTCATCGCGGTCAGCTTCAGCAGAAGGTCATAACCGACGTTCTGAGCTGTGTCTTCCTCGAAGCGCGAGGCATTGTTGACAATACACGACGGGCGCCCCAGCGCGGCCATACAGGCGGGCAGAAGCTGCGCAACTTGAGCTTCGTCGCCCAATTCCGCGTGCAAAGCCACCGCCCGGCGGCCCAGGGCGACGATTTCCGCAACCACTTCGTCAGCCTGCTCCCGCGACGCGCCGTAGTGGACCGCCACGTCCCAGCCACGCGCGGCGAAGCCGAGTGCGAGCGAGCGCCCGATGCGGCGGGCGGCGCCGGTAATCAGCACGATGCGCGGCGTTTCAGGCGCGCGGGCGGCGGCGTTGTCCATAGGGGCGGTCATTTACAATGCGGGGATGAATCCGAAAGCTCACCAACCCGATAGTTTACCTGCTCCCGGCCCGAGCGCGCTTGCGCAGTCCGAAGCGCTGGTCGCACAGGCCCGCGCGGAGCTCGAAGCGGCAGGCGGCTGGCTGCCATTCGACCGCTACATGGAGCGCGCGCTTTACGCGCCGGGACTCGGCTATTACAGCGGCGGCGCCCGCAAATTCGGCCTGCGCGGCGACGACGGCAGCGACTTCGTCACGGCGCCGGAAATGTCGCCCCTCTTCGCCGCGACGCTGGCGCGCCCGCTCGCCGAGGCCCTGGAGGCGAGCGGCACGCGCGATCTGATGGAATTCGGCGCCGGCACGGGCAAACTGGCCGCCGGCTTGCTGAATGCGCTCGACGCGCTGGGCGTCGAATTCGACAGCTACTCGATCGTGGACTTGTCGGGTGAGTTGCGCGAACGCCAACGCGAGACCATCGAAGCCGCCGCACCGGCGCTGGCCGCGAAGGTGCGCTGGCTGGACGCGTTGCCGGAGCAATTCGAAGGCGTGGTGATCGGCAACGAGGTATTGGACGCGATGCCGGTGCGGCTGTTCGCGTATACCGGTGGCGCCTGGCACGAACGCGGCGTGACGTGGCGCGACGAGGCCTTTGCGTTCGATGACCGTCTGGTATCGGAGGCTGCGGACATTGCGCTTCTGGCTGAGATCGAAACTGCCGGCGACGACTACGTCACCGAAACGCACGACGCCGCCCGTGCATTCACGCGGACCATTTGCACGATGCTTGCGCGTGGCGCGGCGTTCTTCATCGATTATGGTTTTCCGCGCCACGAGTACTACCATGAGCAGCGAGCGCAGGGCACGTTGATGTGCCATTACCGGCACCGGGCGCATGGTGATCCGTTCGTTTATCCGGGATTGCAGGACATTACTGCGCACGTGGAATTTACCGGCATCGCCGAAGCCGGTGTCGAGGCTGGCGCGGATTTGTTGGGGTTCACTTCGCAAGCGCGCTTCCTGTTGAACGCGGGGATTACCGAGACGTTATCGGCGCTCGATCCTTCGGACACGGCGAAGTTTTTGCCTGCGGCGAATGCGGTCCAGAAGTTGTTGTCCGAGGCGGAGATGGGTGAACTGTTCAAGGTGATCGCGTTTTCGCGCGGGCTGGATGACACGCTGCAGGCGTTTTCGAGCGGTGACCGGTCACATACGTTGTGATTTTTTGCCTTAGGGATTTGCGATGATCCGCTGGCTGTTGACTACGTTTGTTGCGGTGGCGGTGTTGTCGGCCTGCTGGCCGTGGCTTAGGAAAGTTGGGATTGGGCGGATGCCTGGGGATGTTACTTTGCGCCTCTTTGGGCGGGAGTATCCGTTTCCGTTTATGTCTACGTTGGTGTTGTCGATTGTTTTGTCGCTGATCGCGAGGGTTTTGTAGTTTTTGTGCGTTTCCTTGTTCTGGCTTTTGTGCCTTTCCTTGATTTGTTAGTGGTCTATTAGCGTTGCCCCTGTGCGGGGCGGCACTTACTTTCTTTGCCGCCGCAAAGAAAGATAAGCAAAGAAAGCGGCTCAAACCGCTAATGCTAAGTGGGCTCCGCGGTCTGCTGCGGGTAGTGGTGCATCTGGAGTCCGTGTTCTCGCGCATTCCGCGCTAGTGACAAAGGACTCGTCAGCTCCCACTCCGCACTACGTGCGTCGCGGACGGGTCTGCATGGGAAACCACGGGCTTCGGTTTTGGTTTGTGGGGCCGTCGGCTTCGCCTCGGCGACGCGCCTCTGCACTCCCCCGGGAAACCCGCCTCAAACGATATGTCGGTGTGCTGAATCACCGCCCCTCCTCGCTTCACCCCGCCCCAATCACAGCCACGGTCGCGTTCGCATCTGCCGTCACCATTGCGGTTGCGGTTGCGGTTGCGGTTGCCGTTGCCGTTGCCGTTGCCGTTGCCGTTGGCGTTGGCGTTGGCGTTGCAATCGGAATCGAGATGGTGATCGTGATGCAATGACGAGCCACGCCCCGTCGGCGAAGCGTAGGAATTGAAACGTAGAGGGAGGTTTTAAGAAGTACTCTTCGGCGCGCGCAGCGCCGCCGGAAGAATGACGCCCTTGTCACAAGCGCATGCAGATGCACGAACCCAGATTCCAGTCGCACCACTACCCGCAGCAGACCACGGTGCCCACTTAGCAGGAGTGGTGTGAGCTGCTTTCTTTTGCCTACTTTTCTTTGCAGCAGGCAAAGAAAAGTAGGTGCCGCCCCGCACAGGGGCAACGCTAATAGACCACTAACAAAACAAGGAAAGGCCAACGCCCCAGGAACACGGCCAAACAACCGCCGAACAGGCAAAAAAAACCTCAAGCAAGAACCAATTCAACAGCGCGAACGCGCTCCCGATGCACTGCATCCTTAATCCCCGCCGGCGAGTCAACGAGCCGCTTAGCCACAGCACCAGCATCCACGCCCCGCGCAGCAACAAGCGCAATCCGCAGCCGCTCAGCCTGCGGATAATCCCGCGTCTCAAACCCCAGCCGCCCACGCGCATCCGCCTCGCAAGCCTGCAAGGCTTCGGCAAACCGTGCAGGTTTGCGAATCGCATCGCTGCGCTCGAGCAGCCTCACCAACGCGGCTGCCCCCATCTCCATCACGCGATGAATATTCCCATGCTCCCGCGCGACCAGCAGCGCCAGATCGCGGCATTCATTCGGCACCCGCAGCCGCTCGCATAAAGGCTTCAGCAAATCCACGCTGCGCCCCTCATGCCCGATATGCCGCGGCAATACGTCGTCCGGCGTCGTCGCTTTGCCCAGATCATGCGTGAGCGCCGCGAACCGAACCGGCAACGCGTAACCCTGCTGCGCGGCATGGTCGACCACCATCATCACGTGTACGCCCGTATCCACCTCGGGATGATAGTCAGCCCGCTGCGGCACGCCGAACAACGCATCGATTTCCGGCAGAATCCGCGCCAGCGCGCCGCATTCCCGCAGCACCTCGAACATGCGGGACGGCTTCTTCTCCATCAATCCGCGCGACACTTCCTGCCACACGCGTTCGGCGACCAGCGCATCGACCTCACCGTCGGCCACCATCTTGCGCATCAGCGCCATCGTCTCCGGCGCCACCGTGAAATCGACGAAGCGCGCCGCAAACCGCGCAATCCGCAAAATCCGCACAGGGTCTTCCAGAAACGCATCGCTCACGTGACGAAACAGCCGCGCCTGCAAATCGCCCCGGCCGTTGAACGGGTCGATCACCGGACCGGTCAGTTCGCCGTCCGGGCGCACTTCGCGCGCCATCGCGTTGATTGTCAGGTCGCGGCGAGCGAGATCCTCTTCGAGGGTGACGTTCGGCGCGTAGAAGAACTGGAAGCCGTGATAGCCCGCGGCCGTCTTGCGCTCGGTGCGTGCAAGCGCGTATTCCTCGTGCGTCTGCGGATGCAGAAACACCGGGAAATCCTTGCCCACCGGACGATAGCCTTGCGCCACCATCTGCTCGGGCGTCGCGCCAACCACGACGTAGTCCCGGTCCTGCACGGGTACGCCCAGCAACTCGTCGCGGATCGCACCGCCGACTGCATAGATATTCATGGGCATACGTCTTGGTACGGAATGGCGTGCGTTTCACGCAGCGCGTCGTCGATCCATGCCTTCACCGCCGGCAACGCCGTCACGCGACGAACATAAGCCGCGGCAGCTTCAGAGAGCGCCGGTTGCCACGTGTTGAAGCGCATCACGACGGGCGCGTACATCGCGTCGGCAATGCTGAACTCGCCGAACAGGAATGGACCGCCGTACGTATCGAGACACCGGCTCCATATCGCGTCGACACGCGCAATGTCGGCCAGTGCACCCGGTGTGGCGTTCTTACCCGGAAACGACGCGCGAATGTTCATCCACATGTTCGAGCGCAATTCGCCGAAGCCCGAATGCATCTCGGCGCTGATGCTGCGCGCGTGGCTGCGCGCCGCCGGGTCGCGCGGCCACAGCGCATGCTGCGGGAAACGCTCAGCCAGCGTCTCGGCGATCGCCAGCGAATCCCAGGTCGCCGATCCGTCTTCGCCGATCAGGCACGGCAGCTTGCCCGGCCCCGTCGGCGCGTAAGTCAGAATCGCGGACTTCGTACCTGATTCATTCAAATGAATCAGCACCTCTTCAAATGGGATGCCGAATTGTTTGAGCAGCAACCACGGACGCATCGACCATGACGAGTAGTTCTTGTCACCGATAAGCAGTTTCATGCCGGATATGAAAGGAAGGGATCAAAAGGTTTAACGCCGAAAGGTTCAACGCCCCGCGCTCGCGCGAAACGTGTCGAAGCGGGAACGCGACGACGCGCCGGTCAGATACACGGGCGCGATTGTTTCGATGCTGGCGGGTTCGATGCCGAGTTCCGGCGCAAGCGGTCCGCTCAACACGTTGTCGACTTTCATCGAATCGAGATTGTCGCGCGAAATCACCGGTTCGCCGGGCGCCATTTCAAACGTCAGCGCCTGCAAGCGCGCCAACGCCTCCGGCAGGCGAATGATTCGCGCATGCCGGCCGATCACGTCGCCGCAATACTTGACGAGGTCCTCGAGTGTATAGACAGTCGGCCCGCCCAGCTCGTAGGTATGGCCGCTCGCCGCGTCGAGATCGAGCACGTTGCAGATCGCTTTTGCCACGTCGCCCACGTACACCGGCTGGAATTTCGCGTCCGGCATCGCAAGCGGAATCACCGGAAACATCCGCTGCAGGAACGCGAACTTGTTGAGCAGCTGGTCTTCAGGACCGAACACCACGGAGGGGCGGAAAACCGTCCACGCCAGGTTCGCCGCATGCACGGCTTTTTCGCCGTCACCCTTCGAGCGCGAATACATGCTCGGGCCGTTCGAGTCGGCGCCGAGCGAGCTGATATGAATCAGCCGATGCACGCCCTTGCCTTCGCAAGCCGCAACGATTTTGGTCGGCAATTCGACGTGCGCGCGGGCGAACTCCGGACCATAGGGCGTGCCACGTTTGCCATGCAGCGTGGCAACGAGGTTGATCACGCAATCGGCGCCTTCGACGAAACGCGCGAGCTGCACCGGATCGAACACGTCGGCTTCGATCACGTCGATGGGGAGCAGGGTGAGATGGCGGGCGTTATAGCGCCGCCGGGTGGCGATGCGCACGTCTTTGCCCATTTCAACGAGAGCATTGACGAGATGGCTACCGATAAAACCGGAACCGCCGATGACCGCAACGGCTTGATGTCGCATTTTCGACTCCCTGGTGGAAGCCGCGGCAACAGCTGGCGTGGCGCACCGCCGCATCAGAAGACATGACGCGGCGGCGGCACGGCGCTTACGGTGCGATATAACCCAGACGCGCCTTCAGCGATTGCGGACGGCCTTCGAACAATGCCGCGTAGTAGACCGTGTTGGACAACACATTCTTGACGTAGTCGCGCGTTTCCTGGAACGGAATCGCTTCGGCGAAGATCGCGCCTTCAACCGGATGCTGCAACGATTGCCGCCAGTTGCGCGGACGGCCGGGACCGGCGTTATACCCGGCGGTGGCCAGCACAGCAGACCCGTCGAACTGATTGTAGATCATGGACAGGTAGTTCGTGCCGAGCAGGATGTTGGTGTTGATATCGTTCATCTGCTCGCGCGAAATCGGGCCGAGACCGATTTTCTTCGCCACCAGTTGCGCGGTGCCCGGCATCAGTTGCATCAACCCGCTCGCGCCGACTTCCGAGCGCGCGTTCATGATGAAGCGCGATTCCTGGCGAATCAGCCCGTAGGCCCATTCGACGTCGAGCCCATTCGACTGCGCATCGCGCTCGACGATATCCTTGAACGGCGACAGATAACGCAGCGAGAAATCGTGCTCGCTCTTCGTGCGGTCCGCCGTGTTCACGGTGCGGTCATACAACTCGATGCGGCGCGCGTATTCGGCCACGGCGATCAGTTGCCGATCGCTCATATTGCGAAGCGGCCAGTTCCATTCGCGATTGCCCTCGAGCCGCAGATTCAACGCGTAGAAACGCTGCGCCAGATCCAAGCCCGGCGTGTTGCCGGCCTGCTGGATTTCGGCGTCGGTCACGGTGGTTTTCGGCGGCACGGTGATCTTCTGGCCGAGCTCTTCCGAAGCCAGTTGGCCGTAGAAGTTGAAGCCCTGCGAGATCGACTCGAATTCCTGGTTGGCCGTGGTTGTGTCGCCGGCCTGCTTGAGCGCACGGGCATGCCAGTAAACCCACGACGGCTGATTGCGCAGCGCCGCCGGCATCTGCTCGATCGACCAGCGCACCATCGTCCAGTCGCCGGCGAGCAGCGCGGTGCGGGTGCGCCATTCGTACGCCGGGTTCGACAGCGGCGCATTCACCGACAGGCGGTACCAATCCACCGCGCTCGGCATCTGCTTGGCGGCGGCCTGATACGCAATCGTGCCCCAACCGATTGCGCGCTCAGGCGAGCTCAAAGACGGCGCCACCGAAGCGAACGTGGCCGCGGCCATGGCCGGGTCGTTGCGCGCCATGCGTGTGATCGCGAGCAACGCAAGTTGGTGCGATTGCGTGTCCGGACCGACGCCGCGCGCCAGCAACAACGGCGGCGTACTCGTGGCCTGGCCGAACAGCACCGGATCGGGCGGCTGGTTGCTGAGCGCATCGACGAGCTTGCTGCCCGTGCTCGTGTAGTTCTGTTCGTAAGCGAGGCGAATCTGTTGCCACACGTCGTCGGAACTGAATTGCTGATTGACCGCGAGCGCGGTGACCAGATCGACGCAGCCGTCGCCGTACCATTTCGGATCGACCAGCAGCGCGCGCGCCTCAGCGGCGACGTCTTCACCGCGCGCGGCACGCGACTCGAGCGCGTAGCACTTCACCTGCGTATCGTCGTTCAGCACGAAACGCGCGTATTGCTGATCGAAGTTGCGCCAGTCGTGACGCGCGCCGAGCACCGTAAGGTAGTCGTTGCGCATGCGGTCGGCGATGGCTTGGCCGTCGTACTTCTGCAGGAACGACAGCACCGGCGCATCCGGCGCGTCAATACGCGCATGGCCGCTGGAATCGAACAATTGCGGCTTGAGCTGGAAGTACTCCAGATACGAAGGCGCTGGATAGTTCGGGATCATGCTCGCCAGTTGCGCTGCGCGCGCCGCGTCATTATTGCGGGCGGCTTCGCGAAGCTGGACGAAGGTCTGGTCGTCGTTCGTGAGTTGTGAAAGGGGAATGGGCTTGACGGCGGAGGCCGTGCTGCACGCGACGAGTGCCGCAGCGGCAAGCGCCAGACCGGCCGCGCGATATACTCGATAGAGGCGTTTTGACATCGTTGTTTCTGGAGCGCGAATTGAACCCAAGCATAGCATGCAACCCTGTCGCAGAATCGAAAAAGGCGCTGCGTCGAATGCTATTGGAAGCAAGGCTACAAGCGGCTTCCGAGCCGGCGCACAACGCCGCGCTCAACCGTCGCGTTCTCGATGCGTTGAAGCACTACGGCGTGAGCAGTGTGGGGTTCTACTGGCCGCTGGCGGGCGAATTCGACGCGCGCGCCGCGATTGCGATCTGGCTCGCGGCCGACTCGCACCGCGAGGCGGGTTTGCCGATCGTCAAGGAACGCGGCGTGCCGCTCGAATTTCACGCATGGGCACCGGATACGGCGATGAAGATCGGCCATCACAAGATCGCCGAGCCCACTTCGGGGCGCGTGGTGGTTCCCGATCTGCTGTTTGTGCCGTGCGTAGGTTTCGACGCCGACGGCTTCCGGCTCGGTTACGGCGGTGGCTACTACGATCGCACGCTGGCCGCATGGCCGGGGTCGAAGAAGCCGGTCACGGTCGGCATTGCCTATGAAGCGTGCCGCACGAACGCATTGCAGCGCGAGGCTCACGACATCCCGCTCGATCTGATCGTGACAGAAGCCGGACTCTATCCACAGCCGGCGGATTGAGCGTTTGAAGAGCGCCGTGCGAGGCGCTTGCGCCAGCCACTGCCGGGACCGAACCTGGTTATAAAGACGCCGCCGCCCGCGCGGCCGTGTCGTACAGCCCGGACGCATTGCGCATCAATTGCGCCGCCTCGCCAATCTGCTCGTTGGTCAGGCCGCTTTCCTTCAGCGTCGAAATCAGGCAGCTCTCGCGCACTTCGCGGTATTTCAGACAGAGCTCGCGGCCCGCATCCGTCGCCGAGAAGAACACTTCCTTGCCGGTCTTTTCGCTTTTTACATACCCTCTAGCTACGAGCTTCTTCAACGCGTAAGTGGCGACGTGCGTGTCTTCGATGTTCAGCACGAAGCAGATATCCGCCAGCTTCTTGCGCCGCTCGCGATGGCTGACGTGGTGCAGCAACGAGACTTCGATCGCGGTCATGTCCTTTTCGCCGGCCGCCGACATGCAGCGCACCATCCATCGGTTGAATGCGTTGCCCGCCATGATGAGTGCGTACTCCAGTTCGGACAGCTCCGCACTGGTGTCGGACACGAGATGTTCCGAGGAAACGATCTTGGTGGGGTGGCGCGACATGGTGAAGATTCTCGAGAAACAGGATGGGAAGGTGTCGGGAGTGTACGACGAGCCACTCATTCCGGGGAGCCTGGCGAAAACGCTTATAGATAAATTGTTGATATTTTATTGATAATGTACGCTCCAGACATCGCGGACCCGATACCGATAAATAGGTATAGGGTCCGATATGCTCGACATTTCCGACTCAACCTGGGCCATTAAGCGATGAGCCAACCAAGAATCTTCCCGCTCGGCGATGCCGCGCTTGTCTGCGAGGCGCCGCCGCCTGCCACGCTGGACTGCCAGCGGCGCGTGTGGGCTGCCGCCGAGGCCGCGCGCGACTGGCCGCACGTGCTGGAGGTTGTGCCGGGCATGAACAATCTGACGCTTGTGTTCGATTCGCTCGAAGCCGATCGCGAAGCGCTGGTGGGCCTTCTGCAAGCCGCCTGGAACGCGGCGAGCGAGGTGCCGGCAGCCGGCCGTGAAGTCGAAATCCCGGTGCAATACGGCGGCGAGTTCGGCCCCGACCTGCAAACGGTCGCCAATCACACCGGCCTGAGCGTGCGCGAGGTCGTGCAACGTCACGCGGATGGCGAGTACGTGGTGTTTTTTCTCGGCTTTCAGCCGGGCTTCGCTTATATGGGTGGCCTCGACACAGCACTGCACACGCCGCGCCGTTCGTCGCCACGGCTGGAAGTGCCGGCCGGTTCGGTCGGCATCGGCGGTGAGCAGACCGGCATTTATCCGGCGACCTCCCCCGGCGGCTGGCAGTTGATCGGCCGCACCGAACTGCCGCTGTTCGATCCGTCTCGCCGTCCACCCACGCTATTGCAACCTGGCGACAGGGTGCGCTTTACCGTCGCGGGGATACACGCATGATCGATGTGATTCGCGCGGGTCTGTTGACCACGATTCAGGATCTCGGCCGCCATGGCTACCGGCACCTCGGTGTCGCGATGGGTGGCGCGCTCGACCGTCTATCGCTCGAAGTCGGCAACCGGCTGGTGGGCAACCGGCCCGATGCGGCCGGCCTGGAAATTACCTTCGGACCAACCGTACTGCGCTTTCTGCGCGCCACACGCGTGGCCATCACTGGCACCGAATTCGGCGCGACGCTCGACGGCAAGCCGGTCTATTCATGGTGGAGCCTGCCGGTGCAGGCCGGCCAGGAGCTGGTTCTGCAAGCGGCCAAACGCGGCATGCGCGGCTATGTCTGCATCGCGGGCGGCATCGACGTTTTGCCGATGCTCGGTTCGCGCAGCACCGATCTCGCCGGCCATTTCGGCGGACTCGGCGGCCGGGCCTTGCGCGACGGCGACCGTCTGCCGGTCGGCGCGCCGCCGCAACGCGGCCACCTCGGTTTTACCCCCGAAGCGCCGGAGTTCGGCGTAAAGGCCCCCGCCTGGTGCAAGTTCGTGCTGGTTCACGAACCGCTGCGGCGCGGCCGGCATCCGTCCGGTGTGCCGTGGGCTGTGCCGATCCGCGTGCTGCAAGGCCCGGAATACGATAGCTTCACTGAAGAAGCGCACGAATCCTTCTGGTCCGACGAATGGCTGGTCACACCGAACAGCAATCGCATGGGCTACCGCCTCGCCGGTACGGAACTGAAGCGCACCCGGAAGAGCGATCTGCTCTCGCACGCGGTGTTGCCCGGCACGATTCAGGTCCCGCCGAACGGCCAGCCGATCGTGCTGATGAGCGATGCGCAGACCACCGGCGGCTATCCGAAGATCGGCGCCGTGATCCAGGCCGATCTATGGAAGCTCGCGCAGGTTCGCCTGAACGCCGCCATCCGTTTCATCCCGACGACGCCCTTTGAGGCACGCCAGGCTTTGCTGGAAGAACGCACGTATTTGCGGCAGATCGACGCCGCGATTGCCATGCACGAAGAACGTTGCGCGCGCCAGCCGGCGGTCGCAGCGCTGTAACACTAAGTAGGGGAACACCATGGAAATCGATTTGAACGCCGATCTCGGCGAAGGCTGCGGTTCCGACGAGGCGCTGCTCGACCTCGTCAGCTCGGCCAACATCGCGTGCGGCTGGCACGCGGGCGGCGCCAACGCCATGCGCGACTGCGTGCGCTGGGCGGTGCAAAAAGGCGTGTCGATCGGCGCACATCCGAGCTTTAACGATCCTGAGAATTTTGGCCGCAAGGAAATGGATCTGCCGGCCAACGATATCTACGCAGGCGTGCTGTATCAGCTCGGCGCCCTGTCGGCGATTGCGCAGGCCGAGGGCGGCCGCATCGCGCACGTCAAGCCGCACGGTGCGCTGTACAACCAGGCAGCGCGCGACGCGAAGATTGCCGACGCGATTGTCTCGGCGGTTCACGATTTCGACCCGTCGGTAGCGGTGTTCGCGCTCGCCAACAGCGGGCTCGTGACGGCTGCCCGGGCAGCCGGCCTGACTGCCATCGAAGAAGTATTCGCCGACCGCGGTTATCGCGCCGACGGCTCGCTCGTGCCGCGCAAGGAGCCGGGCGCGCTGCTCGACGACGAAGACATGGTGCTGGAGCGCACGCTCGCCATGGTGCGCGAGCGCCGCGTGCAGGCAGTCGACGGACATTGGGTGCCGCTCAACGCCCAAACCATCTGTCTGCACGGCGACGGTCCGCACGCACTGGCGTTCGCGCGGCGTATCCGCAGCGCGCTAGAAGACGCGGGCATTGATGTTCACGCGGCCGGCGCCGCGCGCGTCTGATCCGCGCGTCGATCAGCGCGAGCCAGACAGCGCGATCCAACCGTTGCTCAACCCTGAACGCCCCGCTCCGTGCGGGGCGTTTGCCAGGTACACGACGACGCATCGCAGTACCCGCAGATGATTAGCAAATGAGCAGCAGATAAGCGGCAAACGAGCAGCAAGCAGGCAGCAAACAAGCAGCAGATGCAGGTGCAGGTGTAGTCGAAGCAACGCGGCCATCAAGAGCCGTGGCAGCAAGACGGCGCGTGGATCACCAGGCGCCGGCCCACGTTAGCCGCCACAAGCGGCGAGGTTGAAACCCTGTTTGGAGATCCAGATGCAGACAACAGTCAGTCTATGGCCGCTCATTGGCGTGGCCGTCATCATCGTCGGCTTTTTATTACGGTTCAATCCGATGCTGATCGTGGCGGTGGCCGCGATCATCACCGGTCTGGCCGCGCATTTCCCGCCTGAAAAGATCCTCGCTGAAATCGGCACCGGCTTCATCAAGACCCGCAATATCCCGCTGATCATCCTGCTGCCGCTGGCCGTAATCGGCCTGCTGGAACGACATGGCTTGCGTGAGCGTGCGCAAGCGTGGATCGGCGGCATCAAGGCCGCGACCGCAGGGCGTTTGCTGATCGTCTATCTGCTGGTGCGCGAACTGACCGCCGCTGTCGGCCTGACCGGTCTCGGCGGCCATCCGCAAATGGTGCGTCCGTTGATCGCACCGATGGCCGAAGGCGCGACTGAAACGCGCTTCGGCAAGATCAGCGACGCAGTTCGCTTCAAGCTGCGTGCCTTCTCCGCCGCGACCGACAACGTCGGCCTGTTTTTCGGTGAAGACATCTTCGTCGCGTTCGGCGCAATTGTGCTGATGACGACCTTCCTGAAAGAAGCCGGCATCGTCGTCGAGCCGATTCACGTGGCCGTCTGGGGCATCCCGACCGCGATCTGCGCGTTCATCATTCATGGCTTCCGCCTCTATCTGCTCGACCGCAGGCTCGAACGCGAACTGCGCGGCAATGCCGCAACGAACACCGCCTCCGTTTCGCCGACGCAACCCGCCGCAGGAGACAAAGCATGACGTTCACGATTACCTATCTGTTCTGGCTGCTCGGCGTCGTGCTGCTCGTCATCGGCGGCATGATCGTCACGGATAAGGAGCACCCGCGCCGTTTCACGGCCGGCGGTTTCTGGATTCTTTACGCACTGATCTTCCTGATCGGCGACAAGCTGCCGCCCTCCGTGGTCGGCGTGCTGGTCATCGTGATGGCGCTGGCCGCGGGCTTCGGCGGTGTGACCGCGGCCAAGCCGAAACTGCTGTCGCTTGAAGCGCGCAAGGCTAGCGCCGCGCGTCTGGGCAACAAGCTGTTCGTGCCCGCGCTGACGATTCCGGTTGTCACCGTGATCATTACGCTGTCGGCCAGCCATCTGATCTTCGGCGGCATGCCGCTGATCGAGAAAGCGAACGTGACGTTGATCGGCTTCGGCATCGGCTGCGTGATCGCACTTGCGATTGCCTGCGTACTGACACGCGATACCGTCGGGCAGTCGATGAAAGAAGCACGCCGCCTGGTCGATGCGTTGTCATGGGCCGCGGTACTGCCGCAGATGCTCGGTATGCTCGGCCTCGTGTTCTCGGACGCCGGCGTCGGCAAGGCGGTCGCTCACGTGACCACGGCCTACATCAGCCTCGACTACCGCTTTATCGCGGTGGCCGTGTACTGCATCGGCATGGCGCTCTTCACCATGGTGATGGGTAACGGCTTCGCCGCGTTCCCGGTGATGACAGGCGGAGTCGGCGTGCCGATCCTGGTCGGCGTGTTTCACGGCAACCCGGCGGTGATGGTCGCGATCGGCATGTTCTCGGGCTACTGCGGCACGCTGATGACGCCGATGGCCGCGAACTTCAACATGGTGCCGGCCGCGCTGCTCGAACTGCCGGATAAGAATGCGGTGATCAAGGTGCAGGTGCCCACTGCGCTGAGCTTACTGGTTGTGAACATCTTCCTGTTGAATTTCCTGATGTTCCTGTAGGGCCGTTGGCCGAGCCGCGTGGCAAACGCCAACATCGCGTAGGACTTTCGCTCTGACGGATGCATGCGCGTGAGTCCGCGGCAAATGGACGCCGCCGAATTCGGAGGCGTCCGATCGTCTGGCAAGGGGCCTGAACATAAGCTGGTGGATGCTCTTCCATCCACATGCGCTGGCGACGCGCGCAATGCACGCCGTCAGCGCTTTCCAGCAGGTCCCTCATGGAACACCAATCCCACCCCGACAGCGCGTCCACCAACGCGCCGTCCTCCGCTTATCTTGCTTCTCTGATCGAGGCCGCGCTCGAAGCACACCAGGCCGGGCGCCTAGATGCCGCCGAGCCTTTTTACCGCGAAGCCCTCGCACTCGACCCAACGCATTCCAAAACGTTGCATTACTTCGGCGTGCTGCAGCATCAGCGCGGCAACCATGCTTTCGCCGCCGAGTTGATGAGCGACGCGCTCAAACTCGATCGCACCGACGCCGCCTGCTGGAGCAACCGTGGCCTCGTCGCCGCTGCGCTCGGTCATCGCAAAGAAGCGATGATCTGCTATGACCAGGCGCTGCAGTTGCAACCGGATTTCGCAGACGCGCGCAACAACTTCGGTGTCGCGCTACAAGCGCAAGGCTCGTTCGAGGTAGCGATCGAGCAGTATCGGCTGGCGTTGGCGGTAAATCCCTCGCTGATCGACGCACATCTGAACCTCGGCACGGCGCTGAACAAGCTCGGCCGCTACGAGGAGGCGCTGGCCTGCTATCAGAACGCGCTGTCGCTCAATCCCCACTCGGCGGAAGCGCATTTCTATGCTGGCAATGCGCACAACGCACAAGGCGATCACGCCGCAGCCATCGCCAGTTTCGAACGGGCACTGGCACTGCGCGGCGACTATGCCGAGGCCCACATCAACCTGGGCAGCCTGATCGGCAAGCTCGGTAACTACGCCGGCGCAGAATCGCAGTATCGGCGCGCGGTCGCACTCAAGCCGAACCCGACAAACCTGGTTTGCCTCGGCGGCTCGCTCGGCGCGCAGGGCCGCCTGGATGAAGAAGAAGGCTTCTACCGCCATGCACTGGCGCTCGATCCCAACTACGCGGATGCACATCAGGGCCTTGCGTGGCTGCTGCTCAAGCGCGGCGATTACAAGCAGGGCTGGGCGGAATTTGCGAAGCGCTGGCGCAAAAGCGAGTACGAGGCGATCGCCGTGCCGGGCGTTGCCGAGTGGCATGGCGAGCCGCTCGACGGGCGCCGTCTGTTGCTGGTTGGCGAACAGGGTTTCGGCGACCATTTCCAGTTTTTGCGCTATGCACGCGTGCTCGAGCAACTCGGCGCCACGGTCGACCTCTGTGTGCGCGAGCCGCTTCAGCCGCTGGTCGAACGCATCCCAGGCGTGCATCGCGCGTTCAGCGGGAAGCCTGAAGGTCAGTACGATTTCTGGGTGCCGATGATGAGCGTGCCGTCGTGTGTCGGCACCGAACTGTCGACCATTCCCGTGGATGTGCCGTATATGTTCGCCGACCAGGCAAAGATCAAAATATGGCGCAAGCGGGCAGACTCAGCCGGCAAAGCGAAACGCAAAGTGGGCCTGGTGTGGTCCGGCAGCCCGACGTTCGGCAACGATCGTTATCGCTCGATGGCATTGGTAGCCCTGAGTCCGCTAAGTGAGCTGAATGACGTCGCGTGGTACGCGCTGCAAAAGGGCGCTGCGCACGCTCAGTTGGCTGATGCGCCTGAAGCTTTCCGCGCCCACGATTTCACCGCAGATCTGAACAGCTTCGACGACACCGCCGCGCTCATCATGGCTCTCGACCTTGTGATCGCCGTGGACACCGGCGTGGCGCATCTGGCGGCCGCACTGGGCAAGCCGGTGTGGGTGCTGCTGCCGGCCAACTCGGACTGGCGCTGGCTCGAAGAGCGCAGCGATTCGCCGTGGTATCCGGCGATGAAGTTGTTCCGGCAGACCACGTTGGGCGATTGGGCGCCGGTGGTCGAACGCGTATCGGAAGAACTACGCGGTGGCAGTCTATAAAACCTACGCTGCGCGGATTCCAGGCGTTTCTGCGCAGCGCTTTCTCAGTCCCTTCATACGCAACTTAGTACGCACCTACGTACGCAGACAGAATGCCGCAACGCCGCGCCTTAAGAACGGCGGCGCTGCTGCGCCAGCATGTAAGCGCGCAACAACTTGTTGATGCGCGTTTGATACCCGGCTCCCTGTTCTTTGAACCAGCTCAGTACGTCTGCGTCCAGGCGCATGGTCACAGCCTGTTTCGGCGGAACGTGCAGCTCGGCACGGTCAAAAAAATCGTCACCCAATTCGGGGACGTCGCTCGTGTCGATTTGCGCGTCGCCTGCTTTTGCAAGTCGCTTCCAGTCGGTTCCTGATGCTTTACCCATGATTTCGCCTCTGCTCCTTTTCAGCCATTCGCACGCCACCTACGGTGCCAGTCAATTCCAGACGCTGTACTTGTAACGGTTGACCTCGTGCTTCGTCGCTTTGCGAGCCGAAATGATTCGGATCACATCGGCATTGCGTTCGACGTACACCACCACGCCTACGATGGCGGCCATCCAGCCAAGCGCTACCCAGCGCTCCTCACCATAGTCTTCCCGCTGGTCTATCGCCGTCAGCACGGGATGATCGAATACGTCGACAGCGTCCCTGAAATCGATGCCATGCTTACGAATGTTGATTTGATTCTTGAGTTCGTCCCATTCAAACCGCACACAGCACCTGTATTGACGTCTGTACATACATCATAACACGCACACGTGGCTATGTCCGCGTGAGCCGCGAGCAGTTTGCGACACACGTCAGCGTCGGACTGGCTGTGAAATTACCGGTTCCTGATCTGGCCGAACGGCCTACCCCGGTTAAGACTGTGATCAACCACGCCGCAGATTTCGCAGCGTAAGGCCGTGACGACTCTCACCCCGCATCCACCACGAACCCGTGCTGGCGCAAAAGCTGTAGCACGCCCTTGCGGCCACCCAGATGCAATGCGCCGATCGCCACGAACACCGGCTTGTTCGGCCCGGCGATTAGCAGCATCCGCGATACGAAGCGCCGATTGCGCTCGTACACGATCCGGTTGTCGATCGAATCGGAGATCCGCTTGTCGCGCGCCAGCTTTTCGGACTTGGCGGCCTGCCACGCCGCAATCGCATCGGCATCGCCCACGCGCCACAGCCGATGCAACGTCTTCACATCGTCGACGTTTTCCGCGGGTGTCTGCACCAGGTCCTGCGCGAGCATTTCGCGTTGCTGCGCAAGCGTGAGTCCGGTGAACGCACGCATTTGCTGTGGCAAGGTCTCGAGGCCGACGATCTTGCCGCGCGTCCTGATATACACGTTCTGCAATTGCGCTTCCGTGCCGTACTCGGTCTGCAAACCGGCACTCAACGAATCGTAGGTTTCAACCACCAGGGACGCGAGCCACGGCCGCATCTTCTTGATTTCATCCTGCGCCGCGGGATTGCCGCGCAGGCGCAAGGCGAGCTTGCGCCACAAAGGCTCCGGCAGCAGACCCGGCAGACAGTCGCGACGGCATACGCCGTACTTCGACACATCGTCTTGTGAAACCAGCAGTTCGTCGGGTGAAAGTTCGAGCGCCAGCGTCGGCGAGGCCGCGAGAGCGCCGAGGATCGGCGCGCGGAACGGTTGTCCGGCTGGATAGTCGGCCGGGTCGCCGACATGCAACGTGCCGAGCACGTAAATAGTCGTGGTACCGCGTGTCGCGACGTAGAACGGCATGCGCGCCGGTTGCGCGCGCACCGGACCGCTCGCCGTGGTGCCAGGCATAGCGGGCGGCGGATTGAAGCCCGGCAAGGTGGCACGCGGCGGCGCCGGCAGACTGGGCACCGGCACCGCCGGCCGCCCCGCCTGGGCGGGCGTATTGGCGGCCGCCCCAGCAGCATGCGCGAGGCCGATCGGCCCTGCGCTCAAGTGAAAAGCAGAACATACGCCGAGGAGCGCGGCACCGGTCAGTGCAAACGCTCCCCAGCGCCGCGCGAAAGCAGCGTGGCGGCCACCATCACGCGAGCGGCGCGCAAGACGACGCGCCGCCACTGCATCAGGCATCCATGTCCCCCACCTCCTCGGCGCGGTGACACGACACCTGACGGCCATCCACTTCACGCAACTTCGGTTCTTCGCTGCGGCATCGGTCGATCGCGTACGGGCAGCGCTGATGGAACGTGCAGCCCGACGGCGGATTCAGCGGCGACGGCATTTCACCTTGCAGCTTGATCTTGATCGTGCGATCCGCTTCGAAGATCGAAGGCGTGGCCGACATCAGCGCACGCGTGTACGGATGACGCGGATTCGAGAAAATCCGCTTCTTGTCGCCAAGCTCCGCCACGCCGCCGAAGTACATCACCATCACATCGTCGGCGATATGCTCCACCACCGAAAGATTGTGCGAGATGAACACGTAGCTGGTCTTGAACTGCTCCTGCAGATCCATGAACAGATTGAGAATCTGCGCCTGGATCGAGACGTCGAGCGCGGACACCGGTTCATCGGCGACCACGATCTGCGGATCGAGGATCATCGCACGCGCAATAGCCACGCGCTGCCGCTGGCCGCCCGAGAACATATGCGGATAGCGCTTGGCATGCTCCGGACGCAGGCCGACCGTGCGCATCATCTGCGCGATCCGTTCGGCGCGTTCGGTCGTGCTCAGTTGCGTATTGATCGCGAGCGGTTCGCTAAGCGTCTGCTCGACTGTCTTGCGCGGGTTCAGCGAGGCAAACGGATTCTGGAACACCATCTGCACGCGCCGCCGCAACGCCGCGATCTTCGCGTGATCGGCGCCCGCCACGTCTTCACCGTCGATCAACAGACGGCCCGCGCTGGGCTTTTCGATCATGGTCAGTTGACGTGCGAGCGTGGATTTTCCGCAACCGGATTCACCCACCACCGCCAGGGTCTTGCCGCGTTCGAGCGCAAACGACACGCCGTTCAAAGCCTTGACCGTGCCCTGGCTGAACATGCTGCGCTTCACCGAGTAGTAACGCGCCAGCTTGTCGGCAACCAGGACGTGATCGCCCGCATGGTCCGACTGGCGCCGCGGTTCAAGTACTGCGTTCATCGTGCGCCTCCATGGGTGTGAACGTTGGCGTCGCCGCTCAGGTTCAGGGGTTTGATGCAGCGCACGCGCGCCACTTCGGCGTGACCTTGTATCGGTGTCAATGCAGGTCGCGCCTTCATGCAGTCGTCGACCACATATTTGCAGCGCGGTGCGAACAGACACCCTTTCGGACGATCGTCACGCCCCGGCACCATGCCTGGCAGCGCGGCGAGCCGCACCGCGCCGACATTGTGCTCGGGAATCGCCGCCAGCAACGCTTCCGTGTACGGATGATGCGGCGCCGCGAAAATATCCGGCACGCGGTTCGTTTCGATCACTTCTCCAGCGTACATGACCGCGACGCGCTGTGCGACCTCGGACACCACCGCCA
Source organism: Paraburkholderia sediminicola (assembly GCF_902859805.1). Lineage (GTDB taxonomy): Bacteria > Pseudomonadota > Gammaproteobacteria > Burkholderiales > Burkholderiaceae > Paraburkholderia > Paraburkholderia sediminicola. The sequence goes on from NZ_CADIKC010000012.1 coordinate 70,518, forward strand.
GATCGTGCGAGATCAGCACGAGCGCCATGCCGCGTTCCTTCTGCAGCTTGATCAGCAGCTCCATGATCTGCGCCTGGATCGTCACGTCGAGCGCGGTGGTCGGTTCGTCGGCGATCAGCAGCTTCGGGTTGCAGGCAATCGCCATTGCGATCATCACGCGCTGGTTCATGCCGCCCGACATCTGATGCGGAAATGAACCGATGCGGCCTTTCGGGTCAGGAATGCCGACCTGGTCGAGCAACTCCAGCGCGCGTTTATCCAACGCGCTGCCGTGCAGGCCTTCGTGCAGCTTCAGCACTTCCTTGATCTGATAGCCGACCGTGTAGCTCGGATTCAGACTGGTGAGCGCGTCCTGGAACACCATCGCGATGTCTTTGCCGATGATCTTGCGGCGCTCTTTGGCCGACGCCTTCAGCAGATTCTTGCCGTTGAAGGTGATTTCGTCGGCGGTGACTTTGCCGGGCGCGTCGATCAGGCCCATCAGCGCCATCATCGTCACGCTCTTGCCCGAGCCCGATTCGCCGACTACGCCGACCACTTCGCCGGGCGCAACATCGAGGTTGATCCGATCGACGGCGGGCAGTCCGTTGAAATTCACCGCCAGATTGCGGATGGTCAATAAATTATCCATGTCATGCCATCCGTTTCAGTTTGGGATCGAGTGCGTCGCGCAGCCCGTCGCCGAGCAGATTGATCGCGAGCACCGAGATCAGGATGGAAAGACCCGGCATCGTGACGATCCACCAGGCGCTGTCGATATAGTCGCGCGCCGAAGCCAGCATCGCGCCCCACTCCGCCGACGGCGGTTGCACGCCGAGGCCGAGGAAGCCGAGCGCCGCGGCATCGAGAATCGCCGACGAAAAGCCCAGCGTAGCCTGCACGATCAACGGTGCGGTGCAGTTCGGCAGCACTTGCGAGAACATCAGACGCAAGGTGCCGGCGCCCGCGACGCGCGAAGCCGTCACATATTCCTTCTGCAATTCGCCCTGTGCCGACGCACGCGTCAAACGCACATAGCCCGGCAGCGCGACGATCGCAATCGCCAGCATCGTGTTGACGAGACCCGGGCCAATGATCGCGACCACCGCAACGGCCAGCAGCAGCGACGGCAATGCGAGCAGCACGTCCATGATGCGCATGATCGGCGTATCGGCCCATTTCTCGAAGAACGCCGCGATCAAGCCGAGCACAATGCCCGGAATCAGCGCGAGCACGACCGAGACGAAGCCGATCCAGAACGACAGCCGCGCGCCATACATCAGACGCGAGAGGATGTCGCGGCCTGCTTCGTCGGTGCCGAGAATGAACTTCCAGTTGCCGCCATCGAGCCAGGCGGGCGGGATCTTCACGGAGTCGCGATACTGCTCGATCGGGCTATGCGGCGCGATCAAGGGCGCGAAGATCGCGATGAAGATCAACACCAGCACGATGATGCCGGCGGCGACCGCACCACGGTTACGCGAGAAATTCGCCCAGAATTCGCGGGCGGCTATAGCGCGGCCACTAGGTGGAGTGACCGCGGTGGGGACTGTATTTTGAATGTCTGCCATTTTCATGCCTCCCGCCGAGCCGCCTCAAGGGAGGCATGCGCCCCCTCGGGGGGCAGCGAACGCAAGTTTGCGTGGGGGTTCATATTCTTACCTCGTATGGCGAATGCGCGGGTTCAACACGCCGTACAGCAAATCGACGACGAGGTTCACAACGATCACCAGCGTGGCGATCATCAGAATACCGCCCTGCACCACCGGATAGTCGCGCCGGCCGATCGCGTCGATCAGCCACTTGCCGATACCCGGCCACGAAAACAGCGTCTCCGTCAGCACAGCGCCTGCGAGCAGCGTGCCGACCTGCAAGCCGATCACGGTCACGACCGGAATCAGCGCATTACGCAATGCATGCACAACAATCACGCGGCCTGGCGACAAACCCTTCGCACGCGCAGTGCGAATGTAGTCTTCGCGCAGGACTTCGAGCATCGACGAACGCGTCATCCGCGCGACGACCGCCAGCGGAATCGTGCCGAGCACAATGGCCGGCAAAATCAGATGACTGACCGCGGATTTGAACGCGCCTTCGTCGGTGGACATCAACGCGTCGATCAGCATGAAGCCGGTCACGTGCGGAATGTCGTATTCGACCGCGATGCGGCCTGACACCGGCGTCCAGCCGAGGTCGACTGAAAAAAACATGATGAGGATCAAACCCCACCAGAAGATCGGCATCGAATAGCCGGTGAGCGCCGTGCCCATCACGCCGTGATCGACCACCGTGCCGCGCCTGAGCGCCGCGAACACGCCCGAGGGCAAGCCGACGATCAACGCGAAAAACATCGCGCAGATCGACAGTTCGACGGTAGCGGGAAAACGTGCGAGGAATTCGCCCATCACGCTGGTATTGGTGATGATCGAGGTGCCGAGGTCGCCGTGCATGGCGCGGCCGATGTAATGAACGTATTGCATCGGCAAGGACTCGTCGAGCCCGAGGCGGTGCATCGCGGCGGCATGCATGGCGGGATCGACGCCGCGCTCGCCCATCATCACTTCGATGGGGTCGCCCGGTATCAGGTGAATCAGCGCAAACGCGAGGATCGTGATGCCGATGAAGGTCGGTATCACCATGCCGATGCGGCGCAAAACAAAGCGGAACATGGTTCGTCCCTATGGTCTTGATGAAGAAAAAACGCAACCGGCGACGAGGGCTTGTGACCCCGGCCGCCGGACCATTTCGACCAGTTTTCTAACCGTGCGAAAAGCTACTGCGTAAGCTTGACTGTATGACTATTTGACTATTACTTGACGCTGACGCCGTCGAAGCGCGCATAACCGAGCGGCTCGATACGCATATCGACCACCTTCTTGCTGACAGGCTGGTACACGGTCGAGTGAGCGATCGGCGAGAACGGCAGTTGCTGCGCGAAGATCTGCTGCGCCTGCATGTATGCCGTCGTGCGCGCGCCCTGATCGGACGACACGCGCCCCTTCTGGATCAGATCGTCGAACGGCTTGTAGCACCACTTCGAGAAGTTGCTGCCGTTGATCGCTTCGCAGCCGAGCAGCGTGCCGAGCCAGTTGTCCGGATCGCCGTTGTCGCCGGTCCAGCCGATCAGCATCGTGTCGTCTTCACCTGCGTGCGCGCGCTTGATGTACTCGCCCCATTCATACGTGACGATCTTCGCCTTCACGCCGATCTTGGCCCAGTCGGCCTGGATCATTTCCGCCATCAGACGGGCGTTCGGGTTGTACGCGCGTTGCACCGGCATCGCCCACAGCGTGATGTCGAAGCCGTTCGGAAAACCGGCCTTGGCCAGCAAAGCCTTAGCCTTGTCCGTATCGTACGCGGCGCTCTTCAGGTTCTTGTCGTACGACCATTGGGTCGGCGGCATCGGATTCGTCGCGGCCTGGCCTGCACCTTGATACACCGACTCGATGATCGCCTTCTTGTTGATCGCCATGTCGAGTGCCTGACGCACTTCGACCTTGTCGACCGGCTTGTGCGTCACGTTGTACGCGAGGTAGCCAAGGTTGAAGCCCGGCTGCGACGGCATCGCGATGTTCGCTTCAGCCTTCAGCGGCGCGATGTCGGCCGGACGCGGATAGCTCATCACCTGGCATTCGTCGCGCTTGATCTTCTGCACGCGCACGCCGACGTCCGGCGTGATCGAGAAAATCAGCTTCGAGATCTTTACTGCGTTCGGCTTCCAGTAATCCGGATTGCCGTCGAAGCGGATCGTCGCGTCCTTCGTGTAGTTGCGGAAGATGAACGGGCCCGTGCCGACCGGGTACTGGTTGATGTCGGCCGCCTTGCCGGCCTTCAGCAGCTGGTCCGCGTATTCACCCGAGAGGATCGACGCGTATTCCATCGCCAGATTCTGGATGAACGGCGCGTTGACCTCCTTCAGCGTGAACTTGACCGTATACGGGTCGACCTTCTCGACGCTGGTGATCAGCTTGTCGAGGCCCATGTCCGTGAAATACGGGAACTGGACCGGGTACGCCTTACGGAACGGCTGGTTCGTGTCCAGCATGCGCTGGAACGTGAACACGACGTCGTCCGCGTTGAATTCGCGCGTCGGCTTGAAGAACGAGGTGGTCTGGAACTTCACGCCGTGACGCAGATGGAACGTGTAGGTCTTGCCGTCCGCCGAGACATCCCACTTTTCTGCCAGGCCCGGCTCGACTTTGGTGCCGCCGCGTTCGAACTCGACGAGGCGGTTATAAACGGTGAACGTGTTGGCCGTGAAGTCGACACCAGTGGTGTACTGGGCCGGATCGAAACCCGCAGGGCTGCCTTCTGAGCAGTAGACGAGTGTTTTGTTCGGAATCTCGGCATGCGCGCTCGTAGCGCCCAGCATCGATGCCGCTGCAGCTGCGACGAGCGTCGTAACACGCGCGGCGCGCAACAGGTTGTTTTGCTTCATGTTTCCTCCAGGTTCGGGGCCGGCTTCCGCCAGCGTAGCGCGATCTTACTTGAGCTTGGCTCACAGCAACAAGCGGAGGAAAATACCCCTGTTGACGATCGGAAACCAATCAGGCATAAGGGCGGCCGCACGCCGGCGCTGGCCGGAGCGTGCGGCTGTCGCAGGGCGGGCCCGGCCTGAACACCGCCCCGCCTGTTCTTATTTTTATTTCAGGCCGACGTTCATGAATTGCGTCGGGCCGAACGGGTCGATCTTGAAGCCCGTAACATCTTTGCTGATTGGCTGATACACCGTGGAGTGGGCGATTGGCGTGAACGGCACCTGCTGTTTGAAGATTTCCTGTGCTTCTTTGTACGCCTTGGTTCGCTCGGCGAGATCGGTGGTGCCACGACCCTTCCTGATCAGGTCGTCGAAAGGTTTGTAGCACCATTTGGAAAAATTGCTGCCTTTCACCGCATCGCAGCCCAGCAACACGCCAAGCCAATTGTCAGGATCGCCGTAGTCTCCCGTCCAGCCAATCAGGATCGCTTCGTGTTCGCCGGCATGGGCGCGGCGGATGTACTCACCCCACTCGTACGTGGCGATCGTCACCTTCACACCGATCTTCGCCCAGTCGGCCTGCAGCATTTCGGCCATCAGACGGGCGTTCGGGTTGTAGGGCCGCTGGACCGGCATGGCCCACAGGGTCAGGTCGAAGCCGTCCGGGTAGCCGGCCTCCTTCAGCAACGCCTTGGCTTTGTCGACGTCGTAAGGCGCGTCTTTCAGATTCTTGTCGTAGCCCCATTGGGTGGGCGGCATCGGGTTGGTCGCGATCTGCCCGGCGCCCTGGTACACCGACTCGATGATCGCTTTCTTGTTGACCGACATATCCAGCGCGCGCCGCACCAGCACGTTGTCGAGCGGTTTTTTCGTCGTGTTGTACCCAAGAATGCCCAGATTGAAGCCAACCTGGCTCGGCAGAGCCAGCGACGCCTCGGTCTTGATCTGCGGAATATCCGCCGGACGCGGGTAGCTCATCACCTGACATTCGCCGCGCTTCAGCTTCTGCAACCGCACCGCGGGATCGGTGGTGATCGCGAAGATGAGCTTGCCGACCTTCACAACGCCCGGCTTCCAGTAGTCGGGATTCCCGTCAAAGCGGATCGTGTCGTCCTTCGTATAACTGCGGAAAATGAACGGCCCGGTGCCGACCGGGTACTGGTTGATATCGGAAGCCTTGCCGGCTTTCAGCAATTGGTCCGTGTACTCAGCCGACAGAATCGACGCGAACGGCATCGCGATCTGCTGCAGGAACGGAGCATCGACCTCCTTCAGCGTGAAGCGCACCGTATACGGATCCAGCTTCTCGACCTTGGCGATGTTCTTTGCCATGCCGAGATCGACGAAGTAGGGAAACGGCACCGCGTACGCCTTACGGAACGGCTGGTCGGGATCCAGCATCCGCTGGTAAGTGAAGACGACGTCGTCGGCATTGAACTCGCGGGTCGGCTTGAAGAACGAGGTGGTCTGAAACTTCACACCGTGCCGCAGATAGAACGTGTACTGCAGGCCGTCCTGCGACACATCCCACTTCTCGGCGAGGCCTGGCTCGATATCGGTGCTGCCGTGGGCAAACTCGACCAGGCGGTTATAGACCGTGTACGAGGCGGCGCTGAATTCGACGCTGGTGGTGTACTGCGCGGAATCGAAGCCCGCCGGACTGCCCTCGGAGCAGAACACGAGGGTTTTGTCAGGCAGGGTGGCCGCGCCGGCTACGGCGGGCGCAAGGCCGGCAGCCAGCACCGCACAGGCGCTCAAGACTGGCAGACAGGTATGGCGAACTGCAAACAGCAATCGGGATACTGTCATCACGTTCTCCGCACAGCAGCCAAGTCAGCTGCGCTTTGATCATAGACAGCGCAAAAATCGGGTTCAATGCGGGCTTACACGCCGACGCGAAATACCTGGCGGCTCACGTCTGTTGCGACGCAGCAACGGCTTGAAGTGCGGAATGCCCGGGCTGATACCTAAATGCCAGACCTTCGGCATAAAAAAAACCGCGCGGCCGGATAAGCCGCGCGGTTTCTGGACAACGGCGCCGAAAAACGGTGCCTAAAGTTTAAGCGGTTTAAGCGCCCAGCCGTTCGCAGATCGCCTTGGTCGCCGCAGCGCCATTGAGCGTGTAGAAGTGCAGCCCCGGCACCTTCGCCTCGATGAGGCGCCCGCACAGGTCCGTCACCACGTCCAGCCCAAACGCGCGAATCGATTCGCGGTCATCGCCGAAGCTTTCCAGACGACGCGCGATCCAGCGCGGCACTTCCGCGCCGCACATCTCGGAGAAGCGCATCAGCTGCGAGAAGTTCGTGATCGGCATGATGCCCGGCACGATCGGCACGTCGACGCCGAGTTTTCGCGCGTCGTCGACAAAACGGAAGTACGCGTCGGCGTTGAAGAAATACTGCGTGATCGCCGAGTTAGCGCCGGCCTTCACCTTGTGGGCGAAGTTTTCCAGATCGTGACGCGGCGAGCGCGATTGCGGGTGGTACTCCGGATAGCCGGCCACCTCGATCCAGAACCAGTCGCCGAATTCGGCGCGGATAAAGCTCACCAGCTCCGACGCGTAACGCAGTTCGCCGACTTCGCCCATGCCGGACGGCAGATCGCCGCGCAGCGCGACGATGTGGCGGATGCCATGCGCGCGGTACTCGTTGAGGATCGCGCGCAGGCTCTCTTTCGAGGAGCCGATGCACGAGACGTGGGGCGCCGCTTCGAGCCCTTCCTTCGCCATATCGACGACGGTGTCGAGCGTGCCCTGTTGCGTCGAGCCGCCGGCACCGAACGTGACGGACACGAACTTGGGCTTGAGCGACGCAAGCTGCCCGCGAGTGGCGCGCAGCTTGTCGACGCCTTCCTGCGTTTTCGGCGGGAAGAATTCGAATGAAAGTTCGATCGGGTTCATGATTCAGTAGATCAACCGAGACTGCGGTTGCCGAAAATAAGCGCGGACAGCAGCCACGAAACGATGCTGTACAGAATCGAGCCGAAGAACGCCGACCAGAAACCCGAGACTTCAAATCCCTTCAGCAGCGACGCGCACAGCCAGAAGCACAGCGCATTGACCACCAGAATGAAGAGTCCGAGAGTGACGATCGTGACGGGCAGCGTCAACAGAATCAGCACCGGACGCAGGATCGTATTGATCAATCCGAGCACCACCGCGACGATCAGGGCGGTGCCGAAACTGCGGATGTGAATCGACGGTACGAGGTAGGTGATGATCAGGAGCGCAAGCGCGTTGATCAGCCAGGTCAGCAGCACGGTCATGTAGAGCTCCTTTCAGGCAGGATGTCCGATAACGGGAACAAGCGCGAAAACGGACGGCCATGGCGAACAAGGCGGCGCATTGCGCGCCGCCTTGTCGTCAAACTGTCATGCTTTAAAACCGCCCGCGCACTTAATGCGACTTAGTAGCGGTAGTGGTTCGGCTTGAACGGACCGTTCTTGTCGACGCTGATATAGCTCGCCTGATAGTCCGACAGCACCGTCAGTTCCGCGCCAATACGACCCAGATGCAGACGCGCCACCTTTTCATCAAGGTGCTTCGGCAACACGTAGACCTTGTTTTCGTACTTGTCGCCGTGCACGAACAGTTCGATCTGCGCGATCGTCTGGTTCGTGAACGATGCCGACATCACGAACGACGGGTGGCCCGTTGCGCAACCCAGATTCACCAGACGCCCTTCAGCCAGCAGGATGACGCGCTTGCCGTCCGGGAAAATGATGTGGTCGACTTGCGGCTTGATGTTTTCCCACTGGTACTTGCGCGTCGAGGCAACGTCGATTTCCGAATCGAAGTGACCGATATTGCAGACAATCGCGTTGTTGCGCATGGCAGCCATATGATCGTGGCCGATCACGTGGAAGTTGCCCGTTGCCGTCACGAAGATGTCGGCCTTATCCGCCGCGTATTCCATCGTCACGACGCGATAGCCTTCCATCGCTGCCTGCAACGCGCAGATCGGATCGATTTCCGTGACCCACACCGTCGCGCCCAGACCGCGCAGCGATTGCGCGCAGCCCTTGCCCACGTCGCCGTAACCCGCCACGACCGCGATCTTGCCTGCGATCATCACGTCGGTTGCGCGCTTGATACCGTCGACCAGCGACTCGCGGCAGCCATACAGGTTGTCGAACTTCGACTTCGTGACCGAGTCGTTCACATTGATCGCCGGGAACGGCAGGCGCCCTTCCTTTTCCATCTGATACAGACGGTGCACGCCGGTCGTGGTTTCTTCGGTCACGCCCTTGATGTGCGCGAGACGCGTGGAGTACCACACCGGATCGGCGTCGAGGTGCTTGGCGATCGACTTGTACAGCGCGACTTCTTCCTCGTTTTCCGGCTTCGAGATCACCGAACGGTCTTTCTCAGCCTTCGAGCCGAGGATCAGCAGCAACGTGGCGTCGCCGCCGTCGTCGAGGATCATGTTGGCGAATTCGCCATTCGGCCATTCGAAAATGCGGTGCGAGAATTCCCAGTATTCGTCGAGCGATTCGCCCTTGAATGCGAACACCGGCACGCCGCCTTGTGCAATCGCGGCGGCTGCATGATCCTGCGTCGAGAAGATATTGCACGATGCCCAGCGAACGTCCGCGCCGAGTGCCGTCAAGGTTTCGATCAGCACGCCGGTTTGAATCGTCATGTGCAGCGAACCCGCGATACGCGCGCCCTTCAGCGGCTGCGAGCTCTTGTATTCCTCGCGCGTCTGCATGAGGCCAGGCATTTCGGTTTCAGCGATATTCAGTTCCTTGCGGCCCCAGGCTGCAAGCGACATATCGGCGACGAGGAAATCTTGCTTTGAATCGAGAACTGCGGCGTTCATCACGCCCTCCTTTCTAAAAAATTGACTAGAAATTTGACGTGAGCGCGGTTCGATGCGGTGGATGGGAGCGCAATGCGCATCCTGGCCCTCCGATTGAAGCCTCCGAGCCTGGCGGGCGGCCGGCGAATATACTGATTCGCGGTACCCGTCGCAACGCTCCTCGAAGACGAACGGCGATTGTAGCAAATCAAGATGGCTTCGGGGTGGTGCCGCGTTGGTGCCGCGTCGGTGCCTGATTGGTACCGGGTTGGTAATTACGCGGCGTGATTCGGGAGGGCAGAGACGGCCGGCACGGCAGCGACGCTTGCCGTGCGCAGTTGCTCGATGCCCACTCGGGCGGTTTCGAGGAACTGCCTCGAAAAGCGGAACGCGTCGGCCGTATCGGCGGGATCCGGCGTCTGCATGCCAAGCGCGATGCGGAAATAGCGTTCCGCGTGAATGCCCGCGTGATAGTGCATGCGCACGCGTTTCGCGTCATCCAGACGCCGGTTGCCGAAAATGTCGCGCAGAGCCCATGAAAACGCGCCGTCTTCGCCACCGATGCGACGGAACGCGTCGTCCATCGGAAAGCCGCCGAGCGCGGCATACACCGCGCGGCGAATGATCAGACTGCTCGGTACCGTATTACTAAGCGTCGCCGCGTGCCGGGCGAAGTCACCATGACAGGTGAGCTCCGCCGGAAAATCCGTGTACTCGACATCGAGTCGCACGGACACTTCATTCGGATTCTGCATGAGAAACGCGCTCGCGGCGGCCAGCGCGCCGGGCAAGTATTCGTCGTCGGCGTCGAGGAAAGCGAGTAGAGGGTGAGCCGCATGCATCGCGCCCCAGTTGCGCGCCCGAGCCGGGCCGCCGTTGTACGGCATCTGCAGCAGGCACACGCGCGGGTCGAGACGCCCGTAGTGTGCGACCAGGTCGGTGGATGCGTCGGTCGAGCCGTCGTCCACCACGACGATCTGCGCGGCTTCCGGCTGAATCAGGCAACTTTGGAGCGCACGGGCGAGTGTCGCCGCGCCGTTGTAGCAGGGAATGATGATCGAGATAGGCGTCATGGACTGAAACGGGCACTGCGGGCCAAACGGTAGAGAACCGTGGATGGTAGCCCGCTTCCCGTCAGGTCCATCCCGGAAAAGCGACGTGCGCGACCGCGTCGACCAACACATTGCGCGCAACGACGCCGACACGACGTGCGCCATTCGCATGCCCCTCAACATAAATACGATGACTTACAATCGCCCGAATCATTCCAAATTGGAATTCTGGAGCCTGAGATCGTGGAACTACGAGCGCTGCGGTATTTCGTCGAAGTGGTCCGTCAACAGAGCTTCACCGTTGCCGCCGAGCAGATGTTCGTCACGCAGCCGACCATCAGCAAGATGGTCAAGTCGCTGGAAGACGAAATCGGCTCGCCGCTACTGCTACGCGACGGGCGCCAGATGGTGCTCACCGACGCCGGCCGGATCGTCTATCAGCGTGGCCAGGACGTTTTGGCGGCGCACGCGCAGTTGCAGGCCGAGCTGAACGATCTCGACACGCTCGGCCGCGGCGAGTTGACTATCGGCATTCCGCCGATGGGTGGCTCGCTGTTCACGCCGGCCATCGCCGCCTTCCGCCAGCGCTACCCAAAAATCGAACTGAAGCTGTTCGAGCAGGGTTCGCGCGCGATCGAGACCGCGCTGATCCACGGCGAGCTGGAGTTAGGTGGCGTGTTACAACCGGTCGACCCGGAAAACATCGAGGTGCTGCCGATGACGCGGCAATTGCTGTGGCTCGTCGCGCGCACCGGCTCGCGCTGGGACGATCTGCACGAAGTGCCGCTCGTCGAGCTCGCCAATGAGCCGTTCGTGTTCTACGGCGAGAGCCTCGCGCTCAACGACGTCGTGCTGAACGCGTGTCGCACCGCGGGCTTTGCGCCGACTATCGTCGGGCGCAGCGGGCACTGGGATTTCATGGCAGCGCTGGTGCTGGCCGGTGTCGGTATCGCACTGTTGCCGGCGCCGTATTGTCGACGGCTCGACACGGCGCAGTTCACCTGCCGCCCCGTAGTGGAACCGGAAATTCCGTGGGAGATGGCAATCGGATGGCGCCGCAATGGCTATCTGTCGCACGCGGCGCGCGCGTGGCTGGAGGTAGCGCGCGAAACGCTGCCGGGCCAGGCCGGCGACGATTTCATGCTGGGGCCGGGCATCGGCATGACCGGCATCACGGCGCCCGTTCAGACGCCGGCGCCGGAAACGCGGCCCGTTAAGTGACAACATACGGTCCGGTGCAGACCGGGCCGTACGCTTTCCTGGCTGAGCCGGCCTTGATGGCTTGGCTCAAAAGGCCGCCTCGAAAGCCTGTTGCGAAGGCGCATGTCAGAGACTCATTTCCAAGGCTCACTTTCAGGACTCATCTCCAAGACTTACCAAGCGCCGTCATTACTGTTGCGCAACAAACTCGATGCGGCGGTTGGCAAAGCGGCCGCTCACCGTGTCGTTGCTCGCGACCGGATTCGCATCGCCATGACCTTGCGCGACCAGCGAATCCGCCGGCACACCCGCCTTCACGAGATACGCACGAACCGCTTCGGCGCGCTTCTTCGACAGTTGCAGATTGGCTTGCGCATCGCCGACGTTGTCCGAATAGCCGGCCACTTCGAGTTTGGCAGTCTTGCCGTTACGCGCGCAGGCATTCAACGCTTGCGCCGACTGGTTCAGATCTTCCTGCGCCGAGGCCGGCACGCGAGCACCGGCGCTTGCGAAGTTGATCACCTGCAGGTTCAGCACCTTGATCACGTCTGCTGTCACGCACGAGCTGTCCGGCGCGAGGAGGCTTTTGACTGCGCCGCGGAAGTTTTCCGTTGCGTCGGCGACCGCCTGTTCGACGTTGAACGAACCGATCTGATACGAGGCGCCGAACAGCGATTTGAGTTTGTCGAGCCAGCCGAGCTTCGCGTTTGCCGCGCTGCCGCTCAGTTCGACGTGCGAGCTATCCACTTTCACCTCGGCGCCCGGCAATGCCATCAACGGCAGCAGGCCATCCAGACGAGCGAGCCAGTCGGCCGGCTTGATGTCCTGATCGACGGTGACGTTCGCGACGAAATGGTCAGCCCCGAAGCGCTTCGTCAGCGCATCGATCAGCTGGGTCTTTTCGGCTTCGCTTCCCACCGTGGCGGTGAGCGTCGGTCTGCCGGCGCGGTCGACCGTGAAGCTGAGCTGGCTGCCCTGGGTCGGCGCGGGCGCGGCGGCGGGTTGCTGCACTTCGCTGGCAGAGCTTGCTGCTACAGCGGCGGGCGTAGAAGCCGCAACATCGGCGGACGCGGGCATGGCAGTCGCAGCTGCTGAGGCCTCAGCCGGTGCGGACGCGGGCTGTACAGCTGTCGCGGCTTGCGCGCTGCTGCGCTCGCGGCCTGGTTCGCCTCGTTGCTCGCTATGGCAACCGCGTAGGAACAGGAAAGCCAGCACAGCGGCAATCGCCGCGAGCACCCACCACAGCCACTTGCGCGGACGGCGCTCTTCGCGCACCACCGCGTCGGCCGGCACGCGGATGTTCGACAGGGCTTCGGCCACGGGTTTGGCGGCAGGCGTCGGATGATCGATGTGCGCCGAGACCGCTTTCAACTGCGACAGAATATTGCCGGTGAACGCGCCGAGTCCGCTCAGGCCAAGGCCGGCCATCAGACGGTCGTTCAGGTACGGCGCAATGGCCGGCAGTTGATGGCCTAGCAGCGTCGGCAACTGGCCGACATTGCCTTGGCCTTCGAGAAAATGCCGTTTCAGCAAGCCCAGCAGCGTGGCGCCGACGATGCCGGTCATGGCGTGCGTAGCATGCGCCGGCACGCCGGTTTGGGTGGCGACCTCATCGCTGAGCGTATCGACGCGGCGATCGAATGCGCGTTCCAGCAATTGCCGCCCTATGCCTTCCAGCTGGCTCACGCCCGTAGTGGTGCCGAGCAGTTGCGGCAACTGCTCGGCGATGTGCCCGTTCACCTCAGGCGAGAGGATCGTTGCGAACAGCGAACGCGCGCCGTCGAGCGTCGCGCCCTTCTGCATCAGACCGGCAACCAGCGCCGGGCCGGTTGTTGCAAGCACCTTCCGGGTCGCGTCCGGCGGCAACCCGAAGCGGGCCGCCATCTGTCGCACGACACCGTCCGTCAACGCGGACTGAATCAGCTGGATCACATTGATACTCATCGCTTCGCTTCCTTGATTTCCCGAACGCATCACCTGACGCGCTCTTTTTCGCGGCGCGATTATAGGTTTGGGGAAATCTCATAAACGAAACGACACAATTTATGACGAATTGACCGACGTTCGCCTAAGTATTCTTATATTTGCGACCTAGATTAAGAAAATTGATGTCCGGTCAAGCCGCCACGCCAGCGATGCCCGTCGACTTCACCGCCGGCACCGTTTGCCCTTCACGCCGGCTCGCCGCGATCAGTTCGGCCGCGCGCTCGCCGATCATCACGGTCGGCGAATTCGTATTGCCGCCGATCAGCGTCGGCATCACGGAGGCATCGACAATCCGCAACCCCGTCACGCCGCGCACCCGCAATTGCGGGTCGACTACCGATTGCGCATCGCCGCCCATCCGGCACGTTGCCACCGGGTGATAGATCGTGTCGGCATGCTCGGCGATGGTCCGGCGCAATTCCTCCTCGGTCTGGCCGATATGTGTGTACAGCTCCTTGCCGCCATGCAGCGCGAGCGACGGCGCGTCGAGAATGCGCCGCGCCATCTGCGCGCCTTCCACCAGCAGATCGAGATCGCGCGAGTCGCTGAAAAAACGCGGATCGATCACGGGCGCGGTGCGCGCGTCGGCGCTCGCCAGCGTCACCGTGCCGCGGCTATGCGGCCGCAGCACGCACACGTGCAGCGAATAACCGTGCCCCCAATGCATATGGCGGTTGTGGTCGTCGACGATCGCGGCGCAGAAATGCAGTTGCAGGTCCGGGCGATCGAGCGTCGGCCGGCTCTTCAGAAAGCCGCCCGCTTCGGCGACGTTGCTCGACAGCATGCCCGTCCCATGTCGCATGAAGGTCACGAACTGCGGCAGCATCCGCGCAATGCCGCGAATCGAAAAGCCGGTCGGCTCGATCGACGACACCCGTTTGTTGATCGTGAAGTCGACGTGATCGATCAGGTTCTGGCCGACCTCGGGCGCGTCGTGCAGCACGGCGATGCCGAGCGACTGCAGATGCGCCGCCGGTCCGATCCCCGAGCACATCAGCAGCTGCGGTGAATTGAACGCGCCCGCGGCCAGCACCACTTCAGCACGCGCTTCCAGCGTTTCGGTACGGCCGCCGCGCACGATCTCGACGCCGCTCGCGCGCTTGCCGTCGAAGGTCACACGCAGCACCGTCGCATCGGCGATCGTATGCAGATTGGGGCGCTCGCGATCGTAGATATAGGCGCGCGCAACACTGCAGCGCCGTCCGTCGCGCTGCGTCACCTGATAGAAGCCGATGCCTTCCTGGTCCGCGCCGTTAAAGTCGCTGTTCGATTTGTAGCCGGCTTCGGCTGCGGCTTGCACGAAGCGCTTCGAAAACGGATTGCGATAGCGCAGATCCGACACTGTCAGCGGGCCGTTCGCGCCATGCCATGCATCGGCGCCGCGCTCGTTGCCTTCCGCGCGGCGGAAATACGGCAGCACGTCGGCCCACGACCAGCCTTCGCAGCCGAGTTGCGCCCATTCGTCGTAATCGAGCGGATGGCCGCGCGTGTAGACCATCGCGTTGATCGCGCTCGAACCACCGAAGCCGCGTCCGCGCGGCTGATAGCCCTGGCGTCCGGCGAGCCCCGGCTGGGGTGTCGTCAGATAGCCGTAGTTGGTTTTGAGTTTGTGCGGCACGACGGCCGCCACGCCCACCGGCATGTTCACGAACAGATTGCGGTCCGTATGCGGACCGGCTTCGATCAGGGCGATCGTTGCGTCCGGACAGCTATCGGCCAGACGGCTCGCGAGCGAGCAACCGCCTGAGCCCGCACCGACGATGATGTAGTCGTATTGCATCCGCTCCTCCAATTGGGGCCGCGTTGCTCGCGGACCTTGTCTCGTACACACTTGTCTACGTGTGTTTCATCGGCATTGTAGGGAGCGTTCGGTTGCGACGGCGGGTTCGTGTCAGAGCGATCCCTCTAAACGAAAGCCCGCCCGCGACCCTATGATGAAAGACGCGCACGCGCCCGTCAGGCCGCCGCGCACGGCATTCAAACACGGCGCCTGGTGCGCCGTCCTCAAAGCGTGCGGTACGACACGCCACGATAAAACAGCACACCGTCGATCAACGATCGGCGTACATCCGGCGAACGGAGACAGCAGATGGAACCGCACAGCTTCGGCCACACCCACGACGTAACCAATCAGGCGCCTCCGCTCGCGGACTACAACCTGTTTGCGAGCGACGTGGCGTTGTCCGCCGCCCTCGAACGCGAAGGGGCCGCGTGGCATCGCGAGGCGCTACTGCGGCACGGCGCGGCACTCACCACGCCGGAGACACTCGCGCTTGCCGAACTGGCGAACCGCCACACGCCCGAACTTGTCACGCACAGCCCGCGCGGCGAACGCATCGACGCGCTGGAGTTTCACCCTTCGTGGCATACGCTGCTGTCGCTGTTGCGCGGCGAAGGCCTGCATGCGTTGCCGTTTTCGGACCCGCAGCGCGGCGCCATGGTCGCGCGCTGCGCCGGCTACTTCCTGCACGCGCAACTCGAATCCGGCTCCCTCTGCCCGCTGACGATGACCTTCGCGAGCATCCCGGTGCTGCAACGCGAACCGGCGTTGTTCGAGACGCTGCGCGACAAGCTTTACGACCGCGAACACGATCCACGCGACGTGCCGCTCACGCAAAAACACTCGGCAATGATCGGCATGGGCATGACCGAGAAGCAAGGCGGCTCGGACGTGCGCAGCAACCAGACCCGTGCCTATGCCACACGCGGCAGCGGCCGTGGCGCTGAATACCGCCTTGTCGGCCACAAGTGGTTTTTTTCCGCGCCGCAATGCGACGCGCATCTCGTGCTCGCGCGCACCGACGATCACGAAGGCCTGTCGTGCTTCTACGTGCCGCGTTTCGCGCCGGACGGCAGCAAGAACGCCGTGCAGATCCAGCGTCTGAAAGACAAGCTCGGCAACCGCTCGAACGCCAGCAGCGAAGTCGAATTCTTCGACGCTTTCGGCATCATGATCGGCGACGAAGGCCGCGGTGTGCCGACCATCATCGAAATGGCGAACTACACGCGGCTCGATTGCGTGATCGGCAGCGCGGCCCTGATGCGTGCGGCGCTGGTGCAGGCGATCCACCATGCACGGCATCGCAGCGCCTTCGGCCGGCAACTGGCCGATCAGCCGCTGATGCGCAATGTGCTCGCCGACCTGGCGCTGGAATCGGAAGCTGCGACGGTACTGTTCATGCGACTCGCGCGCGCATTCGAAGCGTCCGCGGATGCGTCGTCGGCTGCGCCCGCCGAGCGCGCGTGGCGCCGGATCGTGACGCCGGCCGCGAAGTACTGGGTCTGCAAGCGCGCCCTGGAATTCACCGGCGAGGCGATGGAAGTGTGGGGCGGCAACGGTTACGTCGAAACCGGTCCGATGGCGCGCTTCTATCGTGAAGCGCCGGTCAATTCGATCTGGGAAGGCTCGGGCAACGTGATGTGCCTCGACGTGCTGCGCGCCATGGAGCGCGAGCCCGAAGCGGCGCAGGCTCTCTTCGCCGCCTGGCAAGCGGATGCGCACGGGCACCCGGCGTTGAGCGCCGCGCTCGGCAAGCTCGCCGCCTCGCTCAACGGGCCCGCCGAACATCGCGAAGCCTCCGCGCGACGCATCGCGCAGCAGATCGTGCTGATCGCGCAAGCCACCTTGCTGGTGAAGCACGCGCCGCCAGAAATTGCCGATGCCTTTATCACAACGCGTCTCGCCGACGGCTGCGGCGAGAGCGGCCGGGTGTACGGCACGCTGCCGGCGACCTTTGACCACGCCGCAATCATCGAACGGGCATTTCCAGCGTGAAACCAGGCAGACGGATCGACCGGGATTCCGCCTTTCCAGGTTGAAGCGGACGAACCGGTCCGCGCTTTGACCCATGCATTTCGCAAGACCGTCGCACAACAGACAAAACACCGATAAGCGCGATTCAACGCGTACCGTTATCCATCAGGGAGTGGACACACATGAAGAACGATTTGCCAGAAGTCGTCGCGCTCGAAGCGCTGCTGCGCGATCAACGCCATGCGTATTTGCGCGCGCCGTATCCGTCATGGGAAGCACGTGCCGACCATCTGAAGGCACTGCGCAAAGTCATGCTCGACAACCGCGACGCACTCGCCGACGCGATGAACGCCGACTTCGGCAATCGCGCGAAACAGGAAGTGCTGCTCGCCGAATTCCTGCTGATCAAGGGTGAGATCGACGCCGCGCTCAGGCACGGCAAACGCTGGATGAAAGCGCAGCGCCGCAGCACCAACAAATGGCTGATGCCGGCGCGCGCGAAAGTGGTGCCGCAGCCGCTCGGCGTGGTCGGCATCATCGTGCCGTGGAATTATCCGGTGCTGCTTGCAGTCGGCCCGCTGATCAGCGCGCTGACGGCCGGCAACCGCGCCATCATCAAGATGTCGGAACTGACGCCGCGCACCTCGGCGCTATTCGAGCAGCTGATCGCCCAGACCTTCTCGCGCGACCACGTCGCCGTAGTAAACGGCGATGCTGCGTTGGCTGCCGCGTTCAGCGCGCAACCGTTCGACCATCTGCTGTTCACCGGCTCGACCAAGGTCGGCCATGAGGTGATGCGCGCCGCCGCCGAACATCTGACGCCGGTTACGCTCGAACTGGGCGGCAAGTCGCCGGCCATCATTGGTCAGCACGCGCGATTCGACAACGCGGTGGATAACCTCGTCGCCGGCAAGACGCTCAATGCGGGGCAGACCTGCGTCGCGCCGGACTACGTGCTGGTGCCGCGCGGCAAGGAGCAGGCGTTCATCGAACGGGCCCGCGCGCGGATGGCGACGATGTACCCCGATTTTGCGCGCAATCTCGACTACACATCGATCATCTCGGAGCGGCATTTCGCTCGGCTGCAACGTCTCGCCGACGAAGCGCAGGCCGCCGGCGCGCAACTGCACACGCTCACCGACAGCACGCCCGACGAGGCAAGCCGCCGCTTTCCGCTGATCGCGGTCACGAATGCGCCGGATGAAAGCGCGCTGATGCAGGAGGAAATCTTCGGTCCGTTGCTGCCGATCGTCCCCTACGACACGCTCGACGACGCGATCACATGGATCAACACGCGTCCCCGCCCGCTCGCGCTGTATCTGTATGCCGACGACAGCGCGACCATCGACCGCGTCACACGCGACACCATCGCGGGCGGCATGGCGATCAACGAAACGCTGATGCATCTGGCGTGCGAAAGCCTGCCGTTCGGCGGCGTCGGTGCGAGCGGGATGGGCGCGTATCACGGCTACGAAGGCTTCGTGACCTTCTCGAAGATGAAGCCGGTGCTGACGCAGGCCCGGTTGAACGCGCGCGGATGGATCTCACCGCCGTACGGCAAGCGGGTGAATGCGTTGCTGAAGCTGATGATGAGGTTTTGACGGGGCGGCCATCCGTGGGGCGGCCATCCGTGGAACGGCCATCCGTGGGGCGGTCGTCCGTGGAGCGATCGTCCGTGCGACGGGCTACCGGGGGCGGCCGCCCGTAAGCCAGGCGACTCGCGCAAGACGCCGCACCGCAACGACAACCCCGAAGCAAGCGGCCCGCGTTCAGCACTCAGCGCCTGGGCGCCCCACCCGAAGCGTCCGCAATATCCGTAGCGACCACATCCGTGACGTCCTGCGCGGCGGCCACGCCGCTTTCGGGCGCATGCTCGGCCCCACTTTCCAGCCGATGCAGCCACGCGAGCAACTCGGCCACAGCCTGATAAAGCTGCGGCGGAATCCGCGTGTCGAGGTCGACCTGCATCAGCAACGAGACCATTTCCGGCGCCTCGTGCACATACAGGCCGGCTTCCTTGGCGCGCTGCACGATCATCTCAGCCAGCATGCCGTAGCCTTTGGCAATCACGCGTGGCGCGGGATCGTTGCCTTGTGCGTCGTAGACGAGCGCGGCCGCACTGCGGCGATGTTTGCGGCTCATCACATATCCCAATCGAAATCGTCGACCGGCACGGCTCCCGGGCGGGCGGCACGCGCCGTGCGGCGCCCCGCCGACACGTTGTCGGTCGCTGCCGCCGCCGCGGCAGCCGACGCCGAACGCGCATACGCCGACGCCGCTGCCTGCCCGGCCGCCGACGCGCCAGCAGCACCCGCCGCGGTCGCCGGTATCCCGCCGCCGATCTCGCGAATCGTCAGTCCGTTCAGCTCGATGCCCGCTGCCGCAAGCCGCTGCCGAAAGTTTTCACCCTGCGCCGCCAATCGCGCCGCGCCGGCCGGACTCGCCTGCACGCGCGCAACCAGCCGCATGCCGGTCAACGTCAAGTCCGCATCCACAGTGCCGAGCGTGGGCAGCGACAGCGTCAGCCGCGTGCGCCACGGCTGACCGTCCTCGCTCGCCGTGCCGCCGCCACTGCGGTCCCATTCATCGCCTTCCTGCTCGATGGTCCAGTCGAGCTTGGCGCCAGGCCACGCTTCGCCGGTCCAGCGAAACTGCCCGGTAGCAAGCAGATCGAGCTGCTGACGCACCAAAGGAACCGTCGCCGGATGAACCGCGGCTGCCATCGATTGCGAGTTTTGCGACGACCCGTCGTCGGCAAGTTGCGCCGCGGCACCGTGCACGCTCGAGTGCGCCGGCTGGCCGTTCAGGTCGGAAAGAGAACTCGCCAGCACCTCGCCGGCGACGAAGCGCGCAGCCTGCGCGGTCTGGATCGACGGCATCGCGCGGGCTGCCGCGTTGCCTTCCGGTGAGCCGTTGGCCGAACCGTTGGGCGCGGCGCCGGTACCCTGCCGGGTTGTCGTATTCGAGGAAGAAGCCTGATCGGCATCGCTCGCCCAGTCGAGCGGCAATTGCGCAGCGGCAGCCACCAGCTTGTTCTGCGCTTCGCTGGCGAGGGCTGCAGGCGGCCGCTGCCCGGCCAGCCATTGCGCGAGATGGGATTCGTAAAACAGGCCGCTATCGCCCACCGTCTGTTCGAGCGCGGCCGCGAGCGCCGCGACCGGCACCTGAGCGGCCGCCACATTGGCGGTGGCCGCGGCACCGGCTGTACTGGTGGCAGCGCCTGTATTCGGATTGGCAGATGAAGCAGCAGGCGTGGCCGTCGTATCGAAGAGCGGCAAGCCGCCGCCCTCGACGTCGAGCGCCGGAGCAGCCGGCCAGATCGGCAACTGGCCGAGCACCGCCGGGGTCGCTTCACCGCCGGAGTTCACGATCGCATTGAGTGTCAGCGCAACGGCGGACAGCGCGGTTTGCGCGGAAGCCGGCGCTGGCGCGGGGGGCGCAACGGGGGTGGTATTGAGAATCTCGGTATCGACGCCCGCCGCACCGGTCTGCGAGGCGGTCGCACTACCCGGCGCGAGATTGAGCAGACTGTCGACCCGGTTCGCGAGCAGCGAAGTGACGACCGCGTCGATTCCGTTCATACCGATTCCTTGGTCACATTGGCAGCAACGCGCTCAAATCCAGTCAGGCGGACTCAAGCAGCGCCTTGCTCGCGGGCAAACTCAGCGCGCCCCGTACAGTTCCTTGAGCACGCGAGTCGGCCGTCCGGCGAACAGCGCCGACAGATTGGCCATACGCGGATTCGCCAGATCGCGGATCGCAGCGTCGTCGGCCAGGATCTGACGGATCAGCGCGTATTTGCGCAGGCGTTCCGCATCGTCCAGTCTGACGCCGGCTTCCGCGTCTTTCAACGCGTCCACCAGATTCCGATATTCCTCCTGCAAGTGGACCAGATCATTCCACAGGGCTCGCCGGGCAGCCGTCAGCATGCGGCGGGAAATCGCTGCAATCGCCTCGTAGCGGGCGAAATATTCTGCGTTCGATGTCATCTCATGCTTTCCGCGGCCGGCTGGGCTGCCATCCGCGCGATCTCCGGGGCAATCCCGATCCATGCCTCTTCGAGCGTCGCCAGCAGGCCGTCGACTTCGACCAGCATCGCCTCGCTCTGTTTTATATTGGCTTCGAGCAGCCGGCGCGACATATAGCTATATAGCGCGTCCAACCGCTCTGCAATCTCGCCGCCCACCTCAAGGTTCAGCGACAGTTGCAGCCCGCTTTCGACGATCTGAATCGCCTTGCCGATCGCCTCACCACGCGCCGACACATTGCCTTGCTGCACATGCATGCGCGCTTGCGCGATCGCCTGCCGGGCGCCCTGATACAACATCACGATCAGACGATGCGGACTCGCGCCCATCACCCCTGTCTCGACGCCGACGCGCGCGTACGCATTGGCTCCAGAGTGTCCTGGGGAAAACATCGGCGCTCCTCCTCTCTTGCACTGCGGTTGGTCGCGGCACCCCATCCGTGCACGTTGCCGCACCCGGATTTCTGCCTGTATCTGGTTATCGGATAGGCAGCGGGAAAGCTTTAGGCCGTTGTAAGGGGGATTAAGGGGCCGAAAGGGGCGATAACGCGCTGAGCGTGGCAAGGCCGCCTGCCGCGAAGCGCCTCGAGGGCGCGCCGCACGGGCTGTCCTGCCTTGAAACCACACAGCGTTGCATCTGGGCGCATGCGTTCGGGCGGGCGGAACAGCCCTGCCGCCCGAGTCGCACTTACACCGACATCTGCATGATGTCGTTGTAGGCCGCCACCAGTTTGTTGCGCACCTGCAGGCCGAACTGGAAGCCGATGTTGGCCTTCTGCCCGTCGACCATCACGTCGTTCAGCGAAACGTTCGACGCGCCGAGCTCGAACGCCTGCGATTCGCCGGCCGCCTTCATCTGATCGCCGCTGATCTTGTCCAACGAGGCCTTCAGCGCCGAGGCGAAACCGCCGGCCGTCGCCGCGCCGGACTGCTCGGCCACCGGGGTGTTGCCGCCGGCCGCTTGCGCCGCCATCGACTGCATCTGTTGCAGCGCCGACGAGAGCGCGTTCACGGGCAAAGTCATGTTCTCTCCAGGGATTGACGACCGGCATGCCAGAAACCGTGCCGATCTGAACGAAAGCATAGCAGTGGGTCATCCGGGAAAGCCCCGAAACTAGGGGGGAAACCCGGCTCTATTCAAGCAATCGGGTTGGGCCGCGCTGCGGATAATTTCAATGGTGAAAGTCTCTGTCCGCACGCCCGCCGACCCTCGGCGCTCAAGCGGCAGAACGCAAAGGCATCCCGGAGATACCCGACGCATGGATTCGTCAGCCAACTCTTTGATCAACCCCGACGCCCGCATGGGCCTCGCCGGCGCGCAGCCGGGCGCCGGCACTGCCGGCACCGGCCAGGCCGGCGGTGCCGCGGACCTCGGCGGCCTTGGGGGCAACCTGGGCGGCAACTTCGGCCAGCGTCTGTCAGGCCTCGCGCAAATGCGCGGCAACCCGCGCGCCCCGCTGATTTTCGCGGTCGCGCTGCTGGTGGCCATCGTCGCGGGTCTGTTCCTGTGGTCGCGCGCACCGGACTACAAGGTGCTCTACAGCAACCTGTCGGATCGCGACGGCGGCGCCATCATCACCGCGCTGCAGGCGGCCAATATTCCCTATAAGTTCTCCGACGCCGGTGGCGCGATCCTCGTGCCGGCCGAACAGGTGCATGAGATGCGTCTGCGTCTGGCTTCGCAAGGCCTGCCCAAGAGCGGCTCGGTCGGCTTCGAACTGATGGACAACCAGAAGTTCGGCATCAGCCAGTTCGCCGAGCAGATCAATTACCAGCGCTCGCTGGAAGGTGAACTGGAACGCACGATCGAGTCGATTTCCTCGGTGAAGTCGGCGCGCGTGCATCTGGCCATTCCGAAGCCTTCCGTGTTCGTGCGCGACAAGGAAGCGCCGTCTGCTTCCGTGCTGGTCAACCTCTTCCCGGGCCGCGCACTCGACGAAGGCCAGGTGCTGGCCATCACCCATATGGTGTCCTCGGCGGTGCCGGATATGCCGGTGAAGGGCGTGACCATCCTCGACCAGGACGGCAACCTGCTCACGCAGCCGTCCACCGGCAGCGGCCTGGACGCCTCGCAACTCAAGTATCGCCAGCAGATCGAGCGCAACACCCAGCAACGCATCGACGCGATCCTGTCGCCCCTGTTCGGCTCCGGCAACGCGCACTCGCAGGTCAGCGCCGACATCGACTTCTCGCACACCGAGCAGACGTCGGAAAACTACGGCCCGAACGGCAACCCGCAGCAGTCGGCGATCCGCAGCCAGCAAACGAGCACCGCCACCGAAATGTCGCAAGCCGGGGCCTCGGGCGTGCCGGGCGCGCTGTCGAACCAGCCGCCGCAACCGGCCTCCGCGCCGATCACGGCCAGCAACGGCGCGAGCGGCGTGACCACCACGCCGGTCAGCGACCGCAAGGATTCGACTACCAACTACGAACTGAACAAGACTGTGCAGCATCTGGAGCAGCCGATGGGCGGCATCAAGCGTCTGTCGGTAGCCGTGGTGGTCAACTATCTGCGGGTGGTCGACGCCAAGGGCCACGCGACGATGCAACCGGTCACCGCCGACAAGCTCGCGCAGGTCAATCAGCTGGTCAAGGACGCGATGGGCTTCGATCAGGCGCGCGGCGACTCGGTCAACGTGGTCAACAGCCCGTTCACCGCCGACGTCGACCCGGACGCCGACCTGCCGTGGTGGCGCACGCCGGACATGATCGCGCTCGCCAAGCAGATCGCAACCTACCTCGGGATCGGCGCAGTCGCCCTGTTCCTCTACTTCGTGATGGTGAAGCCGGCGCTGCGCCGCGCTTTCCCGCCGCCCGAGCCGGTCGCCGCTGCGGCACTGCCCTCGCCGGACGAGCCGGTGCTGCTGGACGGCATCCCCGCCGCCGAGCGGGCAGGTGCGCCGACGGTCGCCGAACTGGAAAGCGACAACGAATTGCTCGCGCTGGAAAACTCGAAACACAAATACGAACGGAATCTGGAATTCGCGCGCAACATCGCGCGCCAGGATCCGAAGATTGTTGCAACCGTCGTGAAAAACTGGGTGTCCGATGAGCGCTGAAGGCGTAATGAAGAGCGCGCTCCTGCTGATGTCGATCGGCGAGGAAGAAGCCGCGCAGGTGTTCAAATTCCTCGGGCCGCGTGAGGTCCAGAAGATCGGCGTGGCAATGGCCGCGCTGAAGAACATCACGCGCGAGCAGATCGACGAGGTCCTGCAGGAGTTCGTGCGCGAGGCTGAGAAGCACACCGCGCTCTCGCTCGATTCGAGCGACTACATCCGCTCGGTGCTGACCAAGGCGCTCGGCGACGACAAGGCCGGCGCGATCATCGACCGGATTCTGCAGGGCAGCGATACCAGCGGTATCGAAGGCCTCAAGTGGATGGACTCCGCGGCGGTGGCCGAGCTCATCAAGAACGAGCACCCGCAGATCATCGCGACCATCCTCGTTCACCTGGACCGCGATCAGGCTTCGGAAATCGTCGCCTGCTTCACCGAGCGGCTGCGTAACGACGTGCTGCTGCGGATCGCCACGCTCGACGGCATCCAGCCGGCCGCGCTGCGCGAACTCGACGACGTGCTGACGGGCCTCCTGTCCGGCAGCGACAACCTGAAGCGCAGCCCGATGGGCGGCATCCGCACGGCGGCCGAAATTCTCAACTTCATGTCGAGCAACCATGAAGAAGGCGTCATCGAGAATGTTCGTCAATACGACGCGGAACTCGCGCAGAAGATCATTGATCAGATGTTTGTGTTCGAGAACCTGCTCGATCTGGAAGACCGCGCGATCCAGCTGTTGCTGAAGGAAGTCGAGTCCGAGGCGTTGATCATCTCGCTGAAGGGCGCGCCGCCCGCGCTGCGCCAGAAGTTCCTGTCGAACATGTCGCAGCGTGCTGCCGAACTGCTCGCCGAAGACCTCGATGCGCGCGGCCCGGTCCGCGTCTCCGAAGTCGAGACGCAGCAACGCCGCATCCTGCAGATCGTGCGCAATCTGGCGGAAAGCGGCCAGATCGTTCTAGGCGGCAAGGCGGAAGATGCATATGTCTGATCAGAACTCCGCAGCGAAGGAGCGCCTCTCGGCCTACCAGCGCTGGGAGATGGCCTCGTTCGATCCGGTGCCGCCGGCGCCGCCCGCACCCGAAGTCGACGACGGCGCGTTCGAAGCCGAACTCGAACGTCTGCGCGACGCCGCGCATGCGCAGGGCATCGCGACGGGTCACGTGGCCGGGCAGGCGCTGGGTTATCAGGCCGGTTACGAGCAAGGCCATGCACAGGGTTTCGAGCAGGGTCAAAGCGAAGCACGTGAAGAAGCGGCACGCCTCGCCGCGCTCGCCGAAACCTTCAAGGCAGCGCTCGACGGCACGCAAGGCGCGATCTCGGAAACGCTGGTCGCATTGGCGCTCGATATCGCCCAACAGGTGGTGCGCCAGCATGTGCAGCATGATCCGACCGCGCTGATTGCCGCCGCCCGCGAGGTGCTGGCCAACGAACCGGCGCTGGTCGGTGCGCCGGCGCTGATCGTCAGCCCTGCCGACCTGCCGGTCGTCGAAGCCTATCTGATGGAAGAACTGCAAACGCGCGGCTGGACCGTGCGTACCGATCCGTCGGTCGAACGCGGCGGCTGCCGCGCGCAAGCCGGCACCGGTGAAGTAGACGCCGGCATCGACACGCGCTGGGAGCGCGTCGCCGCCGCACTCGGCAAGGTGAGCACATGGTGAAGCCGACACTCGAAGAGATCCGCGCGAGCGATCTGACGCCGCTCGAACGCGAGCTTGCGCTGGCGTCGTTCGGCGCCGAAGCGCTGGCGGACGTGCCGGCCGCGGTGACGCCCGCTGCGGCTGCTGTCGCGGCCATCGACGCCGCGCTGCGCGATCCCGCTCACGGGCTTCCGGACGCCGCGCACCCAACGAAGGGCGCGGCGGCGAGCCGCGAATCCGCCGCTGCGAGCCGTGAGTCTGCCGTTTCTTCGAGTCCCGCTTCACCGCCTCCCGCCCCTGCCCCTTACGATCCCGCGCTCGACAGCAATCCGCACATGCAGGCCTGGCGCAGCCGGCTCGACGCGCTGCGCGCCCGCAACGCAATCGCCAAGCCGATGCGCGCCTGCGGACGTTTGACGCGCGCCGCCGGTCTGGTGCTCGAAGCGGTCGGCCTGCGCCTGTCGGTGGGCGCCGAAGTGATGATCGAACTGCCGTTCGGCAGTTCGCTCGCGATGGCCGAAGCCGAAGTGGTCGGTTTCTCCGGCGACAAACTGTTTCTGATGCCGACCACCGAAGTGATCGGCCTCTTGCCTGGCGCGCGCGTGTACCCGCTCGAAAGCGCGCCGATCGCCGATCCGATGGCGGGTGCGAAGCGCCTGCCGGTCGGCTGGGAATTGCTCGGCCGCGTGCTGGACGCGTCCGGCCGCCCGCTCGACGGGCTCGGCCCGCTCGGCGCGCATGCCGATGCGCCGCTCTCCTCGCCGGTCATCAACCCGCTGAACCGCGAACCGATCCACAAGGTGCTCGACGTGGGCGTGCGCGCGATCAACGCGCTCCTGACCGTGGGCCGCGGCCAGCGCATGGGCCTGTTCGCCGGTTCGGGCGTCGGTAAATCGGTGCTGCTCGGCACGATGGCGCGCTACACCAGCGCCGAGGTGATCGTGATCGGCCTGATCGGCGAACGCGGCCGCGAAGTGAAGGAGTTCATCGAACAGATTCTCGGCGAGGAGGGCCTCGCGCGCTCGGTGGTGATCGCGGCGCCCGCTGACGTCTCCCCGCTCCTGCGGATGCAGGCCGCGTCGTACTCGACCTCGCTCGCCGAATATTTCCGCGACCAGGGCAAGCACGTGCTGCTGCTGATGGATTCGCTCACCCGTTACGCGATGGCGCAACGCGAAATCGCGCTCGCCGTGGGCGAGCCGCCCGCTACCAAGGGTTATCCGCCTTCGGTGTTCGCCAAACTGCCGGCGCTCGTCGAGCGGACCGGCAACGGCCCGGCGGGCGGCGGTTCGATCACCGCGTTCTACACCGTGCTGACCGAAGGCGACGACCAGCAGGACCCGATCGCCGACTCCGCGCGCGCGATTCTCGACGGCCACATCGTGCTGTCGCGCTCGCTTGCCGAGGCCGGCCACTATCCGGCGATCGACATCGAAGCGTCGATTAGCCGGGCAATGACCTCGCTGATCGACGATAACCATCTCGAGAAGACGCGTATGTTCAAGCAGATGCTGTCGCGCTATCAGCGCAACCGCGATCTGATCAACGTCGGCGCCTATTCGAGCGGGCGCGACGCGCTGCTCGACCGGGCGATTGCGCTGTATCCGCGGATGGAAGCGTTTTTGCAGCAGGGTTTTCGCGAATGCGCGAACTTTGAACCAAGTCTCGAGATGCTGGACGCTCTGTTTGCCCAAGGAGGCTGACGATGGCGAAACACTTTCCGATCAAGACGCTCATCGGCCTGGCCCAGGACGATGTGGACGCCGCCGCTCAACGTCTGGGCCGCGCGCAGCGCGAGCGCAACGACGTGCAGTCGCAGCTCGACTCGCTGGTGCAGTACCGCGACGAATATCACGCGCGTTTCACGGCGACCGCTCAGACTGGCATGCCCGCCGGAAACATGCGCAATTTTCAGGCATTCATCGACACGCTCGACGCCGCCATCGAACAGCAGCGCAATCTGCTGGTGACGGCCAATGCGCGCGTCGAGGCGGCCAAGCCCGACTGGCAACGCCAGAAGCAGAAGCTCGGCTCGTATGAAGTGCTGCAGGCGCGCGGCGTTGCCGCCGAAGCGAAAACCATGGCGCGGCGCGACCAGCGCGATTCCGACGAACACGCCGCCCGCATTCTGAGGATGCGTGTCGAGGGCGTCTGACGCGCCCGGGCACCGCCTCGATTGACCGAACACCCCGTTTGACGGATTGACAGGATCCCTATGTCGCTTCTTTCACAGATCGGCTCACTGCTCGGCTCGGCCAGCAGCGCATCCACCAACGCGGCGATGGCCGCTGCGGCGAACGCCAAGCCGTTCTCGCAAACCCTGCAGCAGAGCATCGACCTGCAAAACAGCGCGGCCACCCAGAGCGCGAGCAAGCCGCCGGCTCCGTCGTTCTCTCCGTCTGCGTCCGATTCGTCGTCCTCGGCAGCTACGTCGAGCGTGCATGACGCACCGCCGCCGCCCGATCCTTCGACGAAGAGCCAGGACGCCGCGAGCAGCAACACGGACAACAGCAATTCGACGAGCGCGTCCTCATCCAACTCGTCGTCGGCCTCGTCATCTACGTCGTCTGCCAATACGCAGCAAGCCTCGACCGACCAGACCAACACGACGCCGGCAAAGTCCAGCGGCACGACCACGCAGACCAACGCTGCCACGGCAGCAGCGGCTGCCGCTGCCCAGGCGCAGGCGCAGGCTCAAGCGCAGGCCAACGCGAATAGCGCGGCCGACCCGACGACCGCGGATCCCGCCGCAGCGCTGACCGACGCCGCGACCACGCTGCCCGGCACGGGCACGGACTCGACGACGGGCACTACCACGGGCAAAAAGACGAGCGCGACCGATTCGAAGTCGGCGCAGGACGCCTTGCAGGCGGCGCTTGCCGCGCTGGCGAGCGGCCAGGGCGTGGTTCCGCAGCAGGCACTGGCGAGCGGCGCGGCGGCGAATGCGGCAACGGCGGCGAACGGTTTGGGTGCTGACGCGAACAACGGACTCAACGGAACGGCGGATGGCAAGACACTGGCGGCCGGCTTGTTCGGCGACGGCAAGGGATCGAACGCAGGCAAGACCGCGTTGACGGCGGCGGCCACGACCGTGGCGGATCCGTCGATGGCGGCAAAGGCAGCGGCTGACGCGCTAACCGCGACAGCGGCGGCCGGCGGTGCGCAGGCTGACGATCTGGCGTCGTTCAAGAGTGCGGCCGATGCCGCGACGGCAGCGCTGGCGGCTGGCCAGGCTGCGGCGAGCGCCGCGAGTACGACGGCGGCCGTGCAGACGACGGGTAGTGCCGGTGCTGCCGAAGTGGCGAATACGTTGTCGCCGCAGGTGGGCACGACGGATTGGGAAGACGCATTGAGTCAGAAGGTGGTGTTTTTGTCGAATGCGCATTCGCAGAGCGCCGAGCTGACTTTGAATCCGAAGGATCTGGGACCGCTACAGGTTGTGTTGCAGGTTGCCGATAACCATGCACATGCGTTGTTTGTTTCGCAGCACCAGCAGGTTCGGGAGGCTGTCGAGGCGGCGTTGCCGAAGCTTCGCGAGGCGATGGAGTCCAACGGTATTGGGCTTGGGAGCGCTAGTGTTAGCGATGGGTTTGCCCGGCAGGGCGGGCAGCAGCAGAGTGCAGGTTCGGGGCGCTCTGGGGGGCGTGGTGCAGGGGGGTTTGCCGGCGGCGCTGCTGGTTCTGATTCTGATGCCTCTAGTGTTGCTAATGTTGCCGTTCGGCGGACTGTTGGGTTGGTTGATACGTTTGCTTAGTGGTTGGTTTTTTGCCCGTTCGGGCGTGGGGGTTGCCTGCGCGGCGCTGGTTTTAGGTTTTTTGCCTGTTCGGCGCTTGATTGTCCGTGTTCCTGGGGTTTTGGCCTTTCCTTTTCTGGCTTTCGTGCCTTTCCTTGTTCTGGCTTTGGTGCCTTTCCTTGTTCTGGCTTTGGTGCCTTTCCTTGATTTGTTAGTGGTCTATTAGCGTTGCCCCTGTGCGGGGCGGCACCTACTTTTCTTTGCCGGCTGCAAAGAAAAGTAGGCAAAAGAAAGCAGCTCAAACCGCTAATGCTAAGTGGGCACCGGAGTTTGCTTGAGGTAGTGGTGCGACTGGAATCCGTGCTCTCGCGCATTCCGCGCTGGTGACAAAGGACTCGTCAGCTCCCACTCCGCACTACGTGCGTCGCGGACGGGGCTGCAGGGGAAACCGCCAGCTTCGGTTGAGGTAGCCGGGGCCGTCGGCTTCGCCTCGGCGACGCGCCCTGCACTCAGCCGGGAACCCCGACCTCAAATGATTTGTCGGTGCCCCGCAAGCACGGTCCTGCTCTTGCTCTCGGTCTCGGCTGTCGTGGCGGTGGCGGTGGCGGTGGCAGGTGGCGGAGCAAGGACGAGCCACGGCCCGCTGGCGAGCGGTGAGCGTCAAAACGCAGCGGGTGGTTTTATGAACTGCTCTTCGGCGCGCGCAGCGCCGCCGGAAGTATGACGCCCTTGTCACAAGTGCATGCAGGGCACGAGCACAGATTCCAGATGCACCACTACCCGCAGCAGACCACGGGCCCCACTTAGCATTAGCGGTTTGAGCCGCTTTCTTTTGCCTACTTTTCTTTGCGGCAAGCAAAGAAAAGTAGGTGCCGCCCCGCACAGGGGCAACGCTAATAGACCACTAACAAAACAAGGAAAGGCACCAAAGCCAGAACAAGGAAAGGCCAACGCCCCAAGAACGCGGACAATCAAGCGCCGCGTAGACAAACAAAACCAAAACCCATGCCGCAAGGCACCCTCCGCCTGAAAGGCAAAAACAAGAGATAGCCCTCAATAACCCTTCTTTTCGACCCATCGCGCCGCAGGCAAATAAACAACAATCACCATCACCAGCACTAAAGGCAAGCAAAGCAAACCTCATGGCAACCACGACCGCAAACCAGCAAGCCGCGCCCGCTTCCCCGGGCCCCTTGAAGCGCATCATCCTGATCGTCCTCATCGCGATCATCGCCGCAGGCGCTGCCGGCGCGGGTGTGTGGTTCTACATGTCCAAACGCAGCCCGGCCCCGGCATCAGCGGCAACCGCCGCCGCACCGGCACCGCTCGCCGTGCCGCTCTTCTTCCCGCTCGAATCGATGACAGTCAATCTGCAATCGGACGACGGCCAGCAACACTTCCTGCGGATCGGCCTGACGCTCAAGCTCAACGACCCGAAAACCCAGCAGGAACTCTCCGACCATATGCCGGAAGTGCGTAGCCGCATCCTCCTCGCACTGTCGAACAAGCATCCGGAAGAACTCGCGCCGCTCGAAGGCAAACGCGCGCTCGCCACCGAACTTCAGACGCTGATCGAACAGCCGACCGATAAGGGCGCCGCGCCGATCCACGTCCAGGACGTGCTGTTCACCGAATTCGTCGTGCAGTGACGTTCTCAGTGACCTTATCAAGCGCTGCCATCATTAACCGCTTCGGGACGCACGAGGAATAAGGAATGGGCCACGAAGAGTTCATGTCCCAGGAGGAGGTCGATGCCCTCCTCAAGGGCGTCACCGGCGAGTCCGACTCGGAAACCGAGCAGACCGACCGTGCGGGTGTACGCCCGTACAACATCGCAACGCAGGAACGCATCGTCCGCGGCCGGATGCCCGGCCTCGAAATCATCAACGACCGCTTCGCGCGTCTGTTGCGCGTGGGCATCTTCAACTTCATGCGGCGTTCGGCGGAAATTTCCGTCGGTCCGGTGAAGGTGCAGAAGTACAGCGAGTTCACCCGCAACCTGCCGATCCCGACCAACCTGAACCTGGTCCATGTGAAGCCGTTGCGCGGCACGTCGCTGTTCGTGTTCGACCCGAACCTGGTGTTCTTCGTGGTCGACAACCTGTTCGGCGGCGACGGGCGCTTCCATACCCGCGTCGAAGGCCGCGATTTCACGGCAACCGAGCAGCGCATCATCATGAAGCTGCTCAACCTCACGTTCGAGCACTACGCAGCGTCGTGGAAAAGCGTGCGTCCGCTGCAGTTCGAATTCGTGCGCTCGGAAATGCATACGCAATTCGCCAACGTGGCGACGCCGAACGAAATCGTCATCGTCACGCAGTTCTCGATCGAGTTCGGCACGACCGGCGGCACGCTGCACATCTGCATGCCGTATTCGATGATCGAGCCGATCCGCGACATTCTCTCGTCGCCGATCCAGGGCGAGGCGCTCGAAGTCGACCGCCGCTGGGTTCGCGTGTTGTCGCAACAGGTGCAGGCAGCAGAAGTGGAACTGACCGCCGACCTGTCCCAGGTACCGGTCACGTTCGAACAGATCCTGAACATGCGCAAAGGCGATGTTCTGCCGATCAACATCCCCGAGCACATCACGGCGAAAGTCGATGGCGTGCCGGTGATGGAATGCGGCTACGGAATTTTCAATGGTCAGTACGCGTTGCGGGTCCAGAAAATGATCAGCGCAGCCGACACGATGAAGGATGGTGGATATGAGTGACCTGAACGCAAAGACTGAGGCCGAACTGGCCGCTGGCGAGCCGCAACTGGCCGCCGACGCAACCAGCGCCGAAGACGACGCGGCGATGGCCGACTGGGCCAGCGCGCTGGCCGAGCAGAACGACAACACGGAAGTCAGCGCGACCACGGCCGGCGTGTTCCAGCCGCTTTCGAAGGTCGAACCGACCTCGACGCGCAACGACATCGACATGATCCTGGACATTCCTGTCCAGATGACCGTCGAACTCGGCCGCACCAAGATCGCGATCCGCAACCTGCTGCAACTCGCACAGGGCTCGGTCGTGGAACTGGACGGCATGGCGGGTGAACCGATGGACGTGCTGGTCAACGGCTGCCTGATCGCCCAGGGCGAAGTGGTGGTCGTCAACGACAAGTTCGGTATCCGTCTGACCGACATCATCACGCCGTCCGAACGTATCCGGAAACTGAATCGATGAAACGCGTTGCCGGTCGCGCCATGCTGCATGCGTCGCGCAATGTTCTCAATCGCGCTGTGCTCGCAGCAATGGCAACGACGGCAGCGGCCACCCCGGCGCTGATGTTCGCAGTGACCTCGGTGGCGGCACTCGCCCCCTCAGCTGCGCACGCGGCCGACATGAACGCGGTCAACAACGCCGCCAAAATCGCGTCGGGTGTGGGTGCAGGCACCGCCGTTCCGGCGCTCGGCGTCGGCGCGGTGCTGCAAACCATCGTCGGTCTGCTGGTGGTGATCGGTCTGGTGTTTGCCTGTGCATGGCTCGCGCGCCGCTTCGGCCTCCAGCCGGCCAATCGCGGCGGCCTCGTGAAGACGATCGGCGGCGCCTCGCTCGGCGGCAAGGAGCGGGTCGCGGTGGTGGAGATCGGCGATACGTGGCTCGTGCTCGGCACGGCGCCCGGCAATGTGCGCCTGCTGCACACGATGCCCGCCGGTTCGGCCGCGCTCGATCCGGTCGCAGGCACGCAATCGGCAAACCCCGGCGCATCGGGCGCATCGAGTAAAGGCGCCGCGTTGCCCGGCACCTTCGGCCAACGCTTTCGCGATGCTTTAAAAGGCGAAGTGGGCAAACGTTTCAATGGGCAAGGCAGCGGGGATCGGTAATGCAGTTCAGTCTTCTATCAGCGCACCCCGTGCAATCAGCACATCAAACGCACGCCACGCGCATGTCCCGCGCCGCCTCGAAAGTCATTCCTATCCTGCGCCGCGTCGCGCCAGTCGTGTTGCCGGCGCTGATGTTCGCGCTGCCAACGCTGTCGTTCGCGCAAACCGCCGGCTTGCCGGCCTTCAATACGAGCCCGGGCCCGAACGGCGGCACGACGTATTCGCTGAGCGTGCAGACGATGCTGCTGCTCACGATGCTGTCGTTCTTGCCGGCGATGGTGCTGATGATGACGAGCTTCACGCGCATCATCATCGTGTTGTCGCTGCTACGTCAGGCGCTCGGCACCACCACCACGCCGCCGAACCAGGTGCTGGTCGGTCTCGCGCTGTTTCTCACGCTGTTCGTGATGTCTCCCGTGCTCGACAAAGCCTATAACGACGGCTACAAACCGTTCTCCGAAGGCTCGATGCCGATGGAGACTGCAGTCAGCCGTGGCTTGGCGCCGTTCAAGACCTTCATGCTGCGCCAGACCCGCGAAAGCGATCTCGCGCTGTTCGCCCGCATCTCACACGCCGCGCCCATGCAGGGTCCGGAAGACGTGCCGCTGTCGCTGCTGGTGCCGTCGTTCGTGACGAGCGAACTGAAAACGGGCTTCCAGATCGGCTTCACGATTTTCATCCCGTTCCTCATCATCGACATGGTGGTGGCGAGCGTGCTGATGTCGATGGGGATGATGATGGTGTCGCCCGCCACCATCTCGCTGCCGTTCAAGCTGATGCTGTTCGTTCTGGTCGACGGCTGGCAACTGCTGCTCGGCTCGCTCGCGCAGAGCTTTGTTTAACGGGCTCACTCAATTCTTCACGCTTCCGGTACTACGCCATGAATCAGGAATCCGTCATGACGCTCGCGCACCAGGCCATGTATGTCGGCCTGTTGCTTGCCGCGCCGTTGCTGCTGGTCGCGCTGGTGGTCGGTCTGGTGGTGAGCCTGTTCCAGGCCGCCACGCAGATCAACGAAACCACGCTGTCGTTCATTCCGAAGCTGCTCGCGATCGCCGTCACGATGGTGATCGCCGGTCCATGGATGTTGACGACCATGATCGACTACCTGCGCCAGACGCTCACCAACATCCCGTCGCTCGTCAACTGAGCGCGGCCCCGGCCTCAGCTCTGCGCTTGCACCCTTCCCCACCGCCATGTTTTCCGTCACCTACGCCCAACTGAACGTCTGGCTCACGGCGTTCCTGTGGCCGTTCGTGCGGATTCTCGCGCTGGTGGCGACCGCGCCGGTGCTCGGCAACCGCTCGCTGCCGACGCGCGTGAAGATCGGTCTCGCGGCCTTCATCACGATCATCGTCGCGCCCACGCTCGGCGCGCTGCCGCAGGTCACGGTGTTTTCCGCCGAAGGCGTGTGGATCATCGTCAACCAGTTCCTGATCGGCATCGCGCTCGGCATGACGATGCAGATCGTGTTCCAGGCGATCAGCGCCACCGGCGATTTCGTCGGCCTCGGCATGGGCCTCGGTTTCGCGACATTTTTTGACGCGCAGGCCAGCAGTTCAAGCCAGGTGCTGTCGAGCTACATGAACACCATTGCAATGCTGGTGTTTCTGGTGATTGACGGGCATCTGCAGATGATCAGCGCGCTGCTGACCACATTTCAGTCCGTGCCGGTGTCGGCGAACATTCTGGGCGCGCCCGGCTGGCGCACGCTGGCGAATTTCGGCAGCACGGTGTTTTCGGCGGGCCTGTTGCTGTCGCTGCCGGTGGTCGTCGCGCTCCTGATCACCAATATCTCGCTCGGCATCCTGAACCGCGCCGCGCCGCAGATCGGCGTATTCCAGATCGGTTTTCCGCTGACGATGCTGATCGGCATGCTGCTCCTGCAACTGATGATCCCGAACATGATTCCGTTCTTCATGCGCCTGTTCGACGTCGGCCTCGATCAGATGGGGCGCGTGGCAGCAGGGTTCAAATAGCGCGGCTCCACCCCAAAACAAAGAAGGGCGGAACCGGCTCACGCCGGCTTCCGCCCTTCTTCGTTTCAGCAGACTGCTTGCTTAATTCAGGTACTGGAACAGCGAAACGCTCTGAATCTTCACAAACGCCTGCTGCGCAGCCTGCAGCGCGTTTTGCGTCATCGTGTACTGGCCGATCGTCTTGGCCATGTCGGTTTGCGTCAGATCCGCGAGGTTGCTCGACGTCTGCAACGTGTTGGTTTGCGTGACCGTCTGCAATGCCTGCACTTCCTGCTCGCGGCCACCCACTGCCGCCTGCGCGGTCACGACGTTGTTCATCGTGTTTTCGAGCTGGGTCATGCTGGTGGTCAGCGCGCTCTGGTAGCTGGCCGTCGAAGCGCCGCCCGACACCGGCGTTTGCAACGTGGTGATCAACTGGCTCAGGTTGGCGAACACATCGGTGCTGCCTTGCGTGGCCGGCGTCACCGAGAAGCTGTCGCCCGCGTTCGGCGCGCCGGTGATGTTCACCGTCTGGCCGCCGAGCGTGATTGCCGAGCCGGCCGTGAACGGTTGCGGCCCACTCGTGGTCGGCGCGCCGCTCGGCGGGGTTTGGGTCACCGTGTACGTAGTCGCCGACGTGAAGTTGATCTTGTACGTATCCGCATTGGCGGGATTGGTCGGGTTCGTCAGGCTCACCGTGCTGATCACGCCGGTGCCCGTATTGCCGGTCGTCGCCGCCGGCACGGAGCTGGTGCCGATCGCCGCCACGCTGCCGAAGATCGCGATCCCGTTGTCACCCGTCTGAATGGTGTGCGAAGACGTGATCTGCATGCTCGGCGTGCCGGTATCGCCCGAATAGGTCACGACGCCGGCCGAGTTCGTGGTGTACGGCTGCGCGGTGCTTTGATAACCGCCGAACAGGGCGTTGCCCTGCGGGTCGGTTGCATTGGCGAGCGTCATCAGCTGACTGCGCAAACTCTGCAATTGCGTCGCGATCGAGCCACGGTCGCCGTCGTTCAGCGAACCGTCGCCGGCACGCAGCACCAGTGTGTGAATGCTCTGCAACACGGTGTTGACGCTGCCGAGCGTCGAATCTTCCTGCTGCAGCGACGCGAGCGCCGTGCTCTGGTTGGTCGTGTACTGCGACAGCGTCGTCGCCGTCGAGCTCAGCAGCACTGCCTGCGCCGCGCCGAGCGGATTGTCCGACGGCGTGGAGAGGCTCACGCCGCTCGAGATCTCTTGATACAACTGCGACAACTGAGCTTGCTGATCGCTCATCGTCGCCACGTTCATATTGAAGTACTGCGTACTGGAGATGCGCATGTTCAACGCCTCACTGGAAGATGCCGAGTATCGTCTGGAACAGGGTCTGCGCAGTCTGGATGACCTTGCTGTTCGCCTGATAGAGCTGCTGATACTGAAGCAGGTTGGCTGCTTCTTCGTTGATGTTCACGCCGGAAACCGACTGCTGCGCGGTAGTGATCTGCGTCACCAGCGAAGTCTGCGCCGTGCTCGAGGTCTGAATCTGGTTGGTCTGGTTGCCGACCTGGTTGACGTAGTTCGCATACGCGCCCGTCAGCGTGACCGTGCCGCCGGCCAGCGCCTTCGCCGAGGACAGGTTCGACAGCGCCAGCGCATTGCGGCCGTCGTTGTTCGCGCCGGTGTTCGGCCCGATGGTGAACGTGTCGCCGCTAGCCGGTGCGCCGCTGATCGTCACCGTGACGCCGTTCATGCTGCCGGCTGTCGCGTTGTTGATCGTCAGCGTGGCGCCGGTGGTCGCCGAATACGGAATGACGGGCGTCGTAGTGGTGTTGTACGTGGTGGTGGTCGGCGGCGTGCCGGCTGTCAGCGTCACCGTCGAGTTCGCCGGGAAACCGGTCAGGCCCGTGCCGTTGTACGACAGCGTAGTGGTCGCATTCGGCATCGTGTAGCCGGCCGTCACCGTGCCTTGCGTGATCGTAGCAGTGCCGGTATTGCTCGCCGTTGCGGAACCGAGTACCGGTGCGGCAGCAGCGATCGCCGACGGGTCCGCGGTCGCGGTGTTGAAGCTGTTCAGCGCGCCACGGGTCGGTTCCACCGTGAACGAATCGCCGGGGTTCATCGTGCCGGTGGTCGAGAAGTTCAGGCCGTTGATCGGCTGGGTCAGATTGGTCGCCGAGCCCACCACCGCGCCGCTCGAATTGTCGGTCAGCGTGTAGGTGGTGCCGTTAAAGGCCAGCGTGTAATCGCCGGTGGTCGGCTGCGCGGAATTCGCGAACGAGACGCTCAGCGATGCGTTGCCGGTATTCTGCGTGTTCGCGTAGACGGTCGGGCTGCCCACCGAGAACAGCGCGCCGCCCTGGGCGCCTGCAAGCGTGATGCCGAGGCTGTTCTGCGCGTTGACCTGCGAAGCGAAGCTCACCGCAATCGCGCCGAGTTGCGCTTCGGCCGGATCGAGCGTCTGGCTGCGGAATGCGAGAAGGCCACCGAGCGTGCCGCCCGTAACCTTGCTGTCCGGCAGGTTTTGCGGCGCGGCGGCCGGGTTCGCGCCGGCCAGGCCGAGATACTGCACCGACAGTTCGCTGGTGTCGCCCGTCGAAGGCGCCGTACCCAGGTTGTAGCTGTTGGTGGACGACACGAGCGGCTGGCCGTTGCCCATGAACACGCTGTAGCTGCCGTTGCTGTTCACGACGTTCACGCCGATCAGTTGCGACAGGTTCGACACAGCCTGATCGCGTTGATCCATCAGCTGGTTCGGCGGCTGACCTTGCGAGCTGGCCGCGGAGATCTGCCCGTTCAGCTGGGCGATCTGCTGCGTGTAGCTGTTGATCTGCGAAACGGTGTTGCTGAGCTGCGTGTTGACGCTCTGGCGCAGCGAGTCGTATTGCTGACCCGCGGCATTGATCTGGTTCGCGAGCGTCTGCGCGCCGCTCATCGCGGTCTGGCGGGTGGCCAGACTCGAGGCGTTGTTCGAGACGTTCTGCAGACCGGTGAAATAGCTGGTGATCGCGCTCGCAATGCCGGCGGTCGGGCTGCCGATCAGATTGTTGAGCTGCGAGATCATCGTGTTGTACGCCGACAGCGAGCTGCCCGAGCTCTGCGCGTTGTTCAGCTCAGTGGTCAGATACTGGCTGTACTGGCGCGTCACGGTAACCGTCGAAACGCCCTGCGGCAAAAAGCCGGAACCCGTGTATTGGCCACCGGCTTCCGCATAGACCGGCGTTTCGATCGTGTAGCCCGGCGTCGACGCGTTGCTGATGTTCTGGCCGGTCGTCGTAAGACCCCACTGGGCTGCGTTCAGTCCACTGAGTCCGAGATTGATGAGGTTGCTCGACATGCGTCATCCTGAAGGGCGACACCAACCACTTGCCGCCGCGTTACTTGAACATCCTGTTTAACGGCCCCCGCGAAGAAAAATTGAGGGCCATTCCGATGCTTCTCCGACGTTTGTTTCAACGTTTGCGAGGCGCGTGCAGCAAGGATCTTTCGCCGTTCAGCGCACCAGTGAGCGGCGCTTCATTTCGAGTTGCGTAATCAGGCGTTGCAGCGTGTTTTCGGCGCTGCCCGGCAGCGTCAGAAAACGGAAGCCGAGTTGATAGCGCTGCGTGCCGTTCGGCAACGCGGTGGAGCGGTGCGACACCAGTTGCAGATCGAGCGAAAGGCGGCCGAGCGAGCCCAGCGACAGTTCGCAATCCTGCAGCCGCGTGCCCATCGGCAACTCGGCCACGCGTTCATCCGCGGTGCGCATGCCGACGCCGCCAAGCGACAGATCGTGCACTTCGAAGCGGAACGTATCGCCTTCGGGCAAACGGCCGGTGCACATATACGGATCGAGAATCGGCGCATCGACGCGGAAATACTCGCGGCGCTGCACGTAGAACAGCACTTCGGGGAAGTCGGACTCGAATGCGGGCAGTCCTTCGTAGCGGGTTTCGCGCGGAGTGCCGGTGGCGAACTCGACGCGCACGCCGTCAGGCGAGGCGTGGAACTGGCAGCGCGGCGCACCTAACAAGCCTTTGTTCTGTTCGGAGAGCGCGCCCCAATCGAAAGTGAAGGTGCGCCCGCGCACGTCGACATCGAGCAGGCGTGTCACGAGCTGACCGCCCGCATATTCGACGGTGAGGAAATCGCCGCGATTGACGAGGTTGCGTAACTGAACGCCAATCTCCAGCGGATTGCGGCGGCCGAAATCGGGAGCGCTTTCGTCTAGCGTGGCGTGCGACTGGCCGGGTGCGTCGGTCTGGCCGTGCGACTGGGTAGTATCCATGGGCTTGCCGGTATGCATGTTCTTGCGGGCGCGTGCCAGGGCTCCTGCCGGGGCTTTCGCGCGGTCTTCATCGAAGCCGCAGCACGCGCATTCAACCGGACATTAAACGCTTTCCGGTATCGGGTCTAACTGATTAGCGGCAGCATTCAGCCAAAATTTAGGGGCGTGTAATGAAATATTTGCCGCAAACGTTAAACGCCGATATTCCGGCAGTCGAATCCGTGTGCATTGAATACCGGCAATCATCACGCCGGTTATGCGGGTGGACCGGCCGCCCGCAGGCGGCCGGCCTCGTCCGTCTTGTTATGCACCTGGCCCCGTCGCGTGCATACATTATTCGAAAAAATCAGACTGCATAAACTGACCGGCTGCGCAGTCGAATGCAACTGCGCACCTGCATTAACGGCAGGTCAGCCCATTTTCTGCATGATGGACATCAGCTTTTTCGCGTAATGCGGATCGGTCGCGTAACCCGCGCGCTGCATACCGTTCGCAAAACCGTTCACGTCATGCGCGGAATTGATCACCTGCGCATAACGCGGGTTGCCCTTGAGCATGCTCGCGTAGTCCGTCATCGCTTCCTGGTACGAGTCGTACGCACGGAATTTTTCGACGCTGCGCTGCGGCTTGCCGTTCACATACTCAGTCGTGACCGTCGAAACGGTCTTGCCGGTCCAGTCCTTGGTCGCCTTGATGCCGAACACGTTGTGGCTGGTCGTGCCGTCCGACTTCCTGATCTCGCTCTTGCCCCAGCCCGATTCGAGCGCGGCCTGGCCGATGATGAAGCGCGCCGGAATGCCGGTTGCCGCGCTGGCCGCTTGCGCCGACTCGGCGAGCTTGTCGACGAAGGCATCGACCTTCGGCGAGCTGCCGTCGCCTTTGATCGGCGGAGTCAACGCGCTGTTGGCCGAGTAGCCCTTGCCCATTGCCAGTTGGCCGTTGGCTTGCGCGTTGCCGTAAGCCTTCGCGAGCGCATTCAGCGCCGCGGTCTGGCCTTCGTCGCCGCCGCTGCCGCCACCGAGCGCATTGGCCATGCCGGCGAGGCCGCCGCCTGCGCCGCTCGCGCCGCCGACCTGCATGCCCTGATTGCGCATCATCTGCTTGAGCATCGCGTCAGCGACACCAATGCCCTTCTGCGACAGCTGTTGCGACAACTGCTGATCCATCATCGACGTGAAGGTGGCGCTGTCATGCGAATCGAACGGACCATCCTGTGGCGTCGCATCGCGCATGCTCTTCAGCATCATCTGGGTGAACACCGCGTCGAACTGTTGTGCCGCCATCTTCATGCCGGCTTGCGGCGAAGCCTTGGCCTGCGCGCTCAGCTTGCCGAAGCCCTGCACGTCGAGCGCGAAGCGCTGGGTCAGGTCGTTCGCCGCATTGGCGGAGTTGGTCGTATCCGAATTCATCTGTTGTCTTCCTTAGATGATTTCCAGGTCGGCGCGCAAAGAGCCCGCCGCTTTCATGGCCTGCAGGATCGACATCAGATCCGCAGGCGTCGCACCCAGTGCGTTGAGCGCCTTCACCACATCGGCGAGGTTGGCGCCGGCGGTCACCATCTTCAGTGCGCCGTTGTCCTGCTTCAACTGAATCTGCGACTGCTTGGCCGCCACGGTCTGGCCGTTCGAGAACGCGCCCGGCTGGCTCACTACCGGCTGCGTATTGATCACCACCGAGAGGTTGCCGTGCGCCACCGCGCAGCTCTGCAGCGTGACCATCTGGTTCATCACGATCGAGCCGGTGCGCGCGTTCAGGATCACCTTAGCCGCCGCTTGCGCCGGCTTGACGTCGAGGTTCTGCAATTGCGCCATGAAAGCGACCTGCTGCTCCGGATCGGACGGCGCGTGCAGTTGAATCGTGCGGCCGTCGAGCGCCATGGCGGTGCCGCTGCCGAACGCGTTGTTCACCGCGGCCACGACACGCTGCGTGGTGTCGTAGTCCATGTCGTTCAGGTCGAGCTGCATCGTGCCCGCTTGCGATACCGAGGTCGGCACCGCGCGTTCGACGATCGCGCCGCCGGCGATGCGGCCTGCGGCCAGCGTATTCACCTGCACCTTGCTGCCGTTCGCGCTCGCGCCGGCGCCGCCCACCGCGAGGTTGCCCTGGCCGAGCGCATATACCTGGCCATCGGCGCCCTTGAGCGGCGTGAGCAGCAGCGTGCCGCCGCGCAGGCTCTTCGCGTTACCGAGCGAGGAGACCGTCACGTCGATCGCTTCGCCGGGACGCGCGAACGGCGGCAGCACCGCCGTCACCATCACCGCGGCGACGTTTTTCAACTGGATGTTCGACAGCGACGACTGCTGGTTGGTCGAGCCCGCCGCCTGGTTGTTGATCGAGATGCCGAGGTTCGCCAGCATGTTGGCGAGCGTCTGCGTGGTGAACGGCGTCTGCGTGGTCTGGTCGCCCGTACCGTCGAGACCGACGACGAGGCCGTAGCCGATCAGCGGGTTGTCGCGCACGCCCTGGATCTGCACGAGGTCCTTCAGGCGTTCGGCGTGCGCAGGCGTCGCCACCGGCAGCGCGGCGCAGGCGAGCGCGAAGAACGCCACAGCACGGCCGAGCTGAACGAGTCGTGTGAAGCGGCTGAAGCGGCCGGAGCGGAAGAAGACGGTACGCATGATCACCACGGCGACACGTTGAGGAAGAACCGCTGCAACCAGCCCATGTTCTCGGCTTCGTTGAGATAGCCCTTCGCGGAGTATTCGATCTTTGCGTCGGCCACCTGGGTCGAGTAGACGGCGTTCAGGTTGGAGATCGTGTTCGGATTCACCACGCCGGAGAAGCGCACGAATTCATCGCCCTGGTTGATCAGCATCTGCTTTTCGCCGCTCACCATCAGGTTGCCGTTCGGCAGCACGCCCGTCACCGTCACGGTGATGGTGCCGTTGAAGGTGTTCGATGCGTTCGCGCCGCCGGTGCCCTGGAACGCGTTGCCGCCGGTCGCAGCCAGGTTGGTCTTGCCGAACAAGCCGCCGAGGAAGCCCGCGGTCGGCACGTTGAAGTTGGTGTTGCCCGAACGATTCGCGTTGGCGCCCGACGACTTGGTCGCGTTGACGTTTTCCTGAATCACGATCGTCAGGATGTCGCCCACATTGCGCGGCCGCTGATCTTCGAACAGCGGCCGGCCCGCGTAACCCGGGTTGAAGATCGAACCCGGCGACTGCGCTTGCGGCGGCATCGGCGGAACGGCCGTCATCGGCTGCTGGGTGATCGGCTGCTTCGGCACGAGGCCGCAGCCACCCAGTGCCGTGAGCAGCGTGAGCTGCACGAGCGCCTGAGCGGTGCGCGAATGAACCGGATTACGAGTGAAGTGCGACATCTTGATTACCGCCTGATCTTAATTCCCCAGTCCCTTAAGCCTTAAACCTGCATCTGGCTGAGGGTCTGCAGCATCTGGTCGGAAGTCGTCACGGCCTTGCTGTTGATTTCGTAAGCGCGCTGCGTC
Organism: Paraburkholderia sediminicola; assembly: GCF_902859805.1. Classification (GTDB taxonomy): domain Bacteria; phylum Pseudomonadota; class Gammaproteobacteria; order Burkholderiales; family Burkholderiaceae; genus Paraburkholderia; species Paraburkholderia sediminicola. The sequence continues at coordinate 113,678 of NZ_CADIKC010000012.1, forward strand.
TGGATCATGTTCACCAGTTCCTGCACCACGTTCACGTTCGATGCTTCCACGTAACCCTGATTCAGCGTGCCGGCGCCGTTCAGGCCAGGTTGCGCGACGTTCGGCGCACCCGACGAAGCCGTCTCTGAGAACAGGTTTTCACCCTTCGCATCCAGACCGGTAGGGTTGATGAAGGTGGCGATCTGCATCGAGCCGAGTTGCTGGCTGTTGGTCGAGCCGGCGACGGTGATCGACACCACGCCGTCGCTGCCGATGGTCAGCGAAGTCGCGTTGGTCGGGATCGTGATCGCCGGAATCACCTGGTAGCCGCTCGACGTAACGAGCTGGCCTTGCGCGTTGGTCTGGAACGAACCGTCACGCGTATAGGCGGTCGTGCCGTCGGGCATCTGCACCTGGAAAAAGCCCTGACCGTTGATGGCGACGTCTTTCGAGTTGCCGGTCTGCTGCAGGTTGCCCTGCGTATAGAGACGTTCGGTCGCGACCTGTTGCACACCCGTGCCGAGCTGGATACCGGACGGCAGTTCGGTGTTTTGCGTCGAGTTCGCACCCGGCTGACGGATGGTCTGATACAGCAGATCCTCGAACACCGCGCGCGAGCCCTTGAAGCCGTTGGTGCTGACGTTCGCGAGGTTGTTCGAAATCACGTCCATCTGCGCCTGTTGCGCATTCATGCCGGTGGCGGCGATGTAGAGCGAGCGATTCACTATTCTTCTCCTATGTGGACCGGAGTTAGCGCTTTGGCGCTTAGTCCGGTCCCATCCCGTTAACTAAAACTGAGCAGCTGATTGGCGGACTGATCGTTCTTGTCCGCGTTTTCCAGCAGCTTGGTCTGCATCTGGAACTGGCGGGCGTTGGTGATCATCGCAACCATCGCGCTGACCGGATTCACGTTGCTGCCTTCAAGCGATGCCGGCGCCAGCGTGACGGCCGGATCGGCGTCGGCGGCATTGCCGTCGGCGGTGCGAAAGAGGCCGTCGTCGCCGCGCGTCATGGTTTGCGGATCCGGATTCACCAGCTTCAGCTGATCGACCGTTACGACTGCCGTCGGCGGGTCGCCCGGCGTCAGCGCGGACACCGTGCCGTCCTTGCCGATGGTGATTTCCGCACCCGGCGGCACCGATACCGGGCCGCCGTTGCCGAGCACCGTCTGGTTCATGGCGTTCACCAGTTGACCGTTCTCGTCGACGTGCAGATTGCCGGCACGCGTATAGGCCTCGTTGCCGTCGGCGGTTTGCACCGCCAGCCAGCCCGGACCCTGAATCGCCACGTCGAGCGGGTTGCCCGTCTGCTGGATCGGCCCCGGCGTGTAGTCGGCGCCCGGCGTCGACGACAGCACGAAGGTACGCGTGGTGTCGTCGTTGACCGAACTGCCGTCGCCGAACGACATCGGCACGGCGCGGAACGTCGCAAGCTGCGCGCGAAAGCCGGTGGTCGAGGCGTTCGCCAGGTTGTTGGCAACGATAGCCTGCTGTTCGAGCGCTTGTGTGCTGCCCGACATCGCGGTGTAGATCAGCCGATCCATGATGGGTTAGTCCCGGTCGCTTACAGGTTGATCAGGGTCTGGTCGACGGTCTGCTGGGTCTTGATCGTCTGCGCGTTCGCCTGATAGTTGCGCTGCGCGGTGATCAGGTTCACCAGTTCGCTCGTCAGATCCACGTTCGAGTTTTCCACCGCGCCGCCCTGCAGCACGCCGTGGTTGGTCGAGCCCGGCGTGGAGATCTGCGCGACACCCGATTGCGAGGTCTGCTGGAACTCGTTGTTACCGAGATTCACGAGGCCGTTCTGGTTCGAGAAGTTCGCGAGCACGACCTGGCCGAGCGCCGCGGTCTGCTGGTTCGAGTAATTGCCGGTCAGCGTGCCGTCGGAGCCGATCGTGAAGCTCGTCAGCGTGCCGGCTGCGTAGCCGTCGGGCTGCAGCGAGTTCACGCCGTCCTTGCCGCCGTACTGCGTCGTGCCGGCGATGTTCAGCGTCAGGTTCTGCGGCGTCGACGAACCATCAGTGGTCGGAATGCTGAAGTTGAACACGAACGGCGTGGTGGTAGCGACGCCGGCCGCATTGGTGGTACCGAGCAGCGTGCCCGACGAGTTGAAATTCGCGTGGCCAACCAGGCTCGCGGTGCCGGTCGAGGTGCCCGCGTACACGTTCCACGTACCGGCCGAGGTCTTGGCGAAATACATGTTGACCGTCTGCGAGCCGCCGAGCGAGTCATAGACCGTCGTGCTGGTCGAGTAGTTGTACGTCGACGAACTGTTCTGATTGAAGGCCACCGGGGTCGGCGCGACCGCGTAGCTGTCGCCGGTCGCCGGCGTGCCGGTGAACGTGATGGTCTGGCCGTTGCCGAGCTGGATCGCCGTACCTGCCGTGTACGTTGCGGAGGCGGTCGTGGTGCCGAGCGTGCTGTCAGTCACCGTATAGGTCGTCGGGCTTGTGAAGTTGACGGTGTAGTTGTCGTTGTTCGTGCCAGACGCGGTGTTCGTAATGGTCGCGCCGGTCGTCGTGAGCGTGCCTGCGTTGGTGCCGCCGGGCGTCACCGCCGGCGTACCCAGCATCAGCGGATCCTGCGCATTCAGGTTCAAACCGGCGACGATCTTGGTGGTCGCTTGCGGCGCGATGTTCGCGGTCGGCACGCTGAGCGGCACGGTCTGCGCGGTGTTGATAATGCCCGCGCTGTTCGCGGCGTAGCCCATCAGCTGCAGGCCCTGCGCGTTGGTGATGTTGCCGTTCTTGTCGAGCTGGAACACGCCGTTGCGCGAGTACACCAGCGAGCCGTTGTTCGACAGCTGGAAGAAACCGTTGCCGTTGATCGCGACGTCGAGCGCCTGGTTCGTGCTGGTGATCGTGCCTTGCGAGAACTGCTGCTGCACTTCAGAAAGCTTGGTGCCGATGCCGACCTGGTTGCCCACCGCGGTCGCCACCGAATTGGCGTACATGTCGGCGAATTGCGCCGCGCCGCTCTTGAAGCCAACGGTGTTCGCGTTGGCAATGTTGTTGCCGATCACGTCGAGGTCGCTCGACGACGCGGACAAACCACTCAAACCTTGTTGGTAACCCATAACGGTCTCCGTATCTGGAAAGTCGTAACTGACTGAATCTGAATCAGAGGATGGCGGCGACGCTGGTCAGCCCCACGGTCGTGCCGTTCGACAGCACGAGGCCCGGCGTACCGCTGCTCTGCATGACGACGCTTTGCACCGTTGCGCCCGTGAGCGTCGTGGCCGTTGCCTGCTGACCGTTGATCGTGCCGACCGCGCTGATCGTGTAGCTGCCGTCGGGCAACGTGTTGCCGGCCGAGTCGGTCGGCGTCCAGCCCACCGGAATCGTGCCTGCCGACTGCTTGCCGAGGTCGATCGTGTTGACGATCGTGCCCGCCGAGTTCTTCACGACCACCTGCAGATCGCTCACCGAATTGGCGAGCTGCACGCCGAACGCGCCGGCCTTGCCGCTTGCAACCGACACCGAGCTTCCCGGCGCGAGCACGGTCGAGCCGATCAGCAGCGCGGCTTGCGACTGCTGGCCTGCCGACATCTGCGTGGCGAGCGAGGTGAGCGTGGTGTTCAGTTGGCTGATGCCCGACACCGTGTTGATCTGGGCCAGCTGCGAGGTCATCTGCGAGCTGTCCATCGGATTGGTCGGATCCTGATTCTTCAGCTGCGCGACGAGCAGTTGCAGGAACGTGTTCTGCAGATCGGTCGCCGAGGTGCCGGACGTGCTGCCGGTCGAGCTGGTCGAACTGGTCGCGCTCTTGGTGCTGCTCGTGCCGTTCATCGTATCGAGCAGCGTTTGCGACACGTTCGTGCCGTTGCTGCCGATGGTGGTGTTGGTGGTCAAGGAATTCTCCTCAGGTTCCGATCGTGAGCGTTTTCAACATCAGTGTCTTGGCGGTGTTCAGGGTCTCGACGTTGGCCTGGTACGAGCGCGAGGCCGAGATCATGTTGACCATTTCCTGCACCGGGTCGACGTTGGGCAGCGTGACGTAGCCGTCCGGATTAGCCGCCGGATTGCCGGGGTCGTAGGCGGTCTTCATCGGCGTCGGGTCGTCGACCACGCCGGTGACCTGCACGCCGCCGATCTGCTGACCGGAGCCCGTGCGCTCGCCACCGATCGGGCTGACCGCGAACACAACCTGCTTGGCCTTATACGGCTGGCCGTCCGGGCCGGTGGTGCTGTCAGCGTTGGCGAGATTCGACGCCGTCACGTTGAGCCGCTGCGACTGCGCTGACATCGCGGAGCCTGCAACGCCAAAAATGTTCATCAGGGATGGCATGTTTCCTGACCTCTCCTACCGGTCTTATCCGGCTTCAAGTTAAATCCCGTAGCGATTGTTCCTGCCTGCTGCATATCTGGTACTGCGCCGGTCGTTGTGCCGGCTATTTACGAACCCGACTGGATTGCCGCGAGCATCGTCTTGATCTGGCCTGACAGCACCGTCATGCCCGATTCGAAGTGCAACGTGTTGTCCGCGAACTGCACGCGCTCCGTATCGATGTCGACCGTGTTGCCGTCGAGCGCGGGTTGCGTCGGAATGCGGTACTGCAGATTGCCGTAGTCGTCCGGCGTGCCGCCGGTCGGCGTCAGCGTCGTCTTGCCGGACATGTGACCCGGCGCGGTCGACACCATCGACATGCCGCTCGTCACCCCTGCGGGCTGCGTCATGGCGAGCGTCGAGTTGTTCGAGGCGCCCGTGCCCGCACCGCCGCCGGTCTTCTTCAGCGCGCCGGCCAGCGACGAGGCGAAGTCGACGTCGCGCGCCTTGTACCCGGGGGTATCGGCGTTGGCGATATTCGACGACAGCAGTTCCTGCCGGTAAGCGCGTACATCGAGCGCCTGGCGGCCAAAGGCGAATTCGGCATCGAGTTTGTCCAGCATAGAAATCTCCGGAGAACGTTCCCGAGGCTTCCCGTTTTGTGCGTCGCGTAAGGATTGCGTCCGCCGGGAAGACCTTTTTGCATGAAGTGCATCTTATGGGCCGAACGCAAGTGGCAATCGGACGAATAACCGGGAAAGGGGGCTTCTATTCAACGTTTGCGCAATGGGGCCGCTCACTAGAATGCAAGGCGTACCGATGCATTCGATGGAGAAACACGATGGACCAGCCCACCTTCGATCCGACGCACCGCGCAAGCTGCGTGGCGGCGCATCGCGTGAGTGCGGGCCCGGTGCGGCGTGCTTCGCGCGGTGCATCCCGTCTACTGACTCGTCTTGTTGTGAATCTCGCGGTATGGGTTGCCGGGGGCATCGTGCTGCTGCCGGCTTCGACCCAGGCCCAGCAGGCTCAGGACGCAGGCGGTCCGATCGTGATTCCCGGCCCGGGCGAAAAGAATCCGGCCGCGCTCAACGAGCTGGCCGCGCAGATGCAGGCAACGCCCGCGAAACGCACGGGCTCGGCCGCGACGCTCGCCGCCGCTACCGCGCAGTCGCTGACGCCGGGGCCGGTCGCGCGCGACGCCGATCAATTCACGCGCGCCGCCAACGCGAGCGGCTCGATCGTCATTCCGGGCGCAGGCGAGCCGCCTGCCGCGCCGCAAATGATCCGCACCAATTTCAAACCCGACGCGAACGGGGTCGTGACGATTCCCGCGCCGGGAAGCGCCAATGCGGCCGCGGCTACGGCTACGGCTGCAACCAATCCGCCGGCCGGAATTGCGCGCATCAATGTGACGCCGGGTTCCCGTCAGATCGTGCCGGTTGTGGTGACGCCGGCTCAGTCGATCAATGCCGGGCGGCAAACCGGCGGTGTGCAGTCGGTCGTCGCCAATGCGCCTGCCGGCGTAGCCGCCAATGCACCAGCGTCCGCGTCCGGTGGCTTCGACAGCCTTGCCTCGCGCGGCGAGCCGCCGCAACTGGGCGCAAACGGCAAACCCGTCGTGACCACAGCGGTAGCCGCACCGACACCCGCGCCGATGCCGACACCGCCAGCCACCATCGCCCGCACGCCGTCGATGCGCGAGGTGGCGCCGGCCGTCGCTCAACAGAATCTGCGCCCCGCCGCAGTGGCGCAACCCGTCCCGCTGGCTGGCCAGCAAGACGCCGAGGCGATTCGCAGCGCCGCGCTCGCCTTCCTGCAGCAGCAATCGGCGGGCTTGCCCGGCAAGGTCGAAATCACCGTCGCGCCAGCGTTTCCGCGCGGGCTCGCAGCCTGCATGATGCTCGAGCCCTTCATGCCCAGCGGCGCGCGCCTGTGGGGCCGCATGACCGTCGGGGTGCGCTGCGCCGGCGAACGGCCGTGGACCATCTATCTGCAAGCGCGCGTTTCGCTGCGCGCCACCTACTATCTGGCCGCCCGCACAATGGCGCCAGGCGAAGTGTTCACCTCCGCCGACCTCGTCGCGCGCGACGGCGACCTGACCGGCTTGCCGCAGGCGATCGTCACCGATCCGTCACAGGCGGTCGGCTCGGTGTCGCTCGTGCGCATCGCCGGCGGCATGCCACTGCGCCGCGACATGCTGAAAAGCGCCTCGTCGGTATCGATCGGGCAAACGGTGCGGGTTGTCGCGGCGGGCGACGGTTTCGCGATTTCGGCCGAAGGCAGCGCGATGAACAACGCGTCGCCGGGCCAGCAGGTGCGGGTGAAGACGGCCAACGGCCAGATCATCTCCGGCATTGTCAAGGATGGTTCGACGGTGGAGATTCAGTTGTGAAGCGGGCCGGCGGCAAGCCAGGCAACCCGCCCGCCAGCGTGGAGTCACACGTGACGGACGGTACGGCTGGCGGAGCGATTGTCGAACCCGTCGTGGGGCCGGATCGTCTTGAAGGACGAGGCAAAACCTGGAGCGATTGCGCTAAAGTTTTGATCAGCGCTTGCCGTTATAAAGATCAAATCGTTCAGGAAGCCCATCGTGAAAGTCGATTCCACAACCAATTCGAATCTGCCGACGTTGAAAGACGCCCTGTCGCGCTCGCAGCAAAGCGACGCGACGACCGCGAACAGCAACGCGCAGACTGCAGGCACGAGCTCGCCGACCACCACCACCAGCGGTTCGGGCGACGCCAGCGTCAGCCTGTCGGGTCTGTCGCAGCATCTGCGCAGCCTCGCGGCGTCCGGCTCGGCCGATATCGACACGGCGCATGTCGCGTCGATCAAGGCAGCCATCAAGGACGGCTCGCTGAAGATCGACTCCAGCAAGATCGCCGACGGCGTGCTGAATACCGCGCGCGAACTGTTGCAAAGCAAAACCTCGTCGACCGGCAACTAATCGACGCATCGAAGTACGGTGAATTGCCGGGCGGCATTCGACAAACCCGGCTCGTGAATCAAGCGCGAGCCGTCGTGTTCAGCGAGTTGTTGAGATGAAAGACGCCCTGCTTGCCACCCTCATCGAAGAATATTCGGCCGTCGAGGCGTTCGCCTCGATTCTGACGCTCGAGACCAAGGCGCTAACTGCCTTGTCGCCGCTGGAACTGCTGCCGCCGATCGTCGAGAAGAAAACCGAGTTGATCGGCCTGCTCGCCAGACTCGAGACCACCCGCGACACGCTGCTTGCGGAAATGGGCTTTCCGGCCGGCTGGCCCGGCATGGAGCTCGCGGCCAGCGCGGATGCGCGGCTCGCCGACCAATGGGCGCTGCTGCAAAAGGCCGCCGAGCGGGCGCGGCGCTTCAATACGAGTAATGGCGAACTGATCCGTGTGCGGATGGACTACAACCAGCGCGCACTGACGGCGCTGCAAGTGGCCGTGCCGCAGAAGGTCGGTTTCTACGGACCGGATGGCCGGATTCCCGCGCGCCCCGCGGCCTGAAGATTTCGCCGCGTCGGCGCGTTTCCCGCGCCGACGCAATCGAGTAGATTGCTTTGAACAAAAAAGGGCTCGTCTTTGACGAGCCCTTTTGTTTTCCCCCTCCCGCATGGGCACCCAAGCCCGCCGCCAACGCGCATTAGCCATCCGGCCAGGTCGCGCGAAATTCTCCACCACGTTGAAATCACGGCTTCCCCCATCGGGCTTATCCGCCGTCACGCGCAGCTTTCGAGGCTGCCTTTGACGAACCGGGCGGAGCGCTACCCACTGGCGAAGTTGTGTAATCGTGTGTACGATTCGAGGCGTGCAACATGAACAGTGCCGAGGCCGTCAAAGTAATTCAAGCGGATGGTTGGCGGCTGATCCGCATATCGGGCAGCCATCACCATTTCCGGCACGCGGTAAAAACCGGTCTCGTGACAATCCCGCATCCGAAGAATGATCTTCCGCCCGGCACACTGAACAGCATCTTGAAACAGGCAGGCCTGAAATGAAGAACCTGATTTTCCCAATCGCGATCGAGCCTGGTGACACGCATCAGGCGTTCGGCGTGGTTGTCCCCGATATGCCGGGTTGTCATTCGGCGGGAGATTCGCTGGAAGAAGCCTACGCGAACGCGAAGGAGGCGATCGAGGCGCATCTGGATACGCTGCTCGACGAAGGGTTGCCGATTCCCGAACGGCTGACACTGGACGAGCATCGGCGTAATCCGGACTACGTAGGTTTCACGTGGGGTTTCGTGACAACGCGGAATATTCCGGCGTTGAAGAAGGCGGTGCGCATCAACATCTCACTGCCCGAGGCGCTGGTTCAGGATATTGACACCTACGCCCAGGCGCGTGGCATGTCGCGTTCAGCGTTTCTCGCGCTGGCCGCGGAGCATGAGATGGCGGACGCGTAACAGGAGAGCCGAGAAGACCGGGCGGACGTTTCGCGCACCGCCGGCCAACCATTCATCTCAGTTCAGGTCGCCTCGGCGTTTGCCCAGGCCATTTCGCGCAGACGCGTGCGCAGGCGCGCCACAGCCTGGCTGTGCAACTGACACACCCGCGATTCGCTGACTTCCATCACCGCGCCGATTTCGCGCAGGTTCATGCCGCGTTCGTAGTACAGCGACATCAGCAGCTTCTCGCGCTCCGGCAGGCGGTCGATCGCCTCGACCAGCGCCGAGCGCAGACTGTCGTCCAGCAGCGCCGACAGCGGGTCCGAATGATCGACGCAGTAACGGTCGAGAAACGGTTCGTCGTCCGCGGAACGGTCGAAGTCTTCGTAATAGATCAGCTGGCTGCCGTGCAGATCCTGGAGCATCGACTGATACTCGTCGAGCGGCATTTGCAGATGCTCGGCGATCTCCGTTTCGCTCGCCGAGCGGCCCAGATTCTGTTCGACCTTGTGAACGGCAGATTCGACTTCGCGCGACGTGCGCCGCAAGCTGCGCGGCAACCAGTCGTTGCTGCGCAGCTCGTCGAGCATCGCGCCGCGAATCCGCTGGCTGGCGTAAGTCTCGAACTGCGCGCCCTGGTCTTCCTTGTAGCGGCTCGCGGCGTCCAGCAGGCCGATCATGCCGGCCTGGATCAGGTCGTCGAGATCAACGCTTGCCGGCATCTTGGCAACGAGCTGCAAGCCGAGGCGACGCACGAGAGGCGCGTACTTCGTCAGAACGTCGGCTTGGGAAATCTTTCCCTGAGCGTTATACATCGTGCTCCCCTTGTCCTTGTGCCGCCTCTCAGGCGTGCTGCGCAGACGGTTGGTCGGCGTGTTGCGCCGCTGTAACTGTCGCAGGCGCCATCCACGGCGTTTGCGACGACATCGCTGGCCGCATCGGCCAGTACTGCAATTCGGCGGCAAGGTGCCGGAAGTCGCGCGCGGCCGGTGTCGATGGGAACGCATCGACGACACACCGCGACAACTCCAGGGCTCGCGCCATCCGCACATCGGCGGCAATGCAACCGGCGTCTTCCAGCGCCACCGTCAGGTAGCGTCCAGCCACGCCGGCCAGGTTGACAAAGGCGGTATGCGCGTCTTCCACGCTCTGCACGTGGTTCACCAGCACGCGGAACTGCGCGGTGGCGTGCGCGTAGTGCAGACGCTTCATGCACGCGTACGCCTCGGTGATCGCTTGCGCGGCCACCCTGGTTACGATCATCAGGTCGTGCGCCTGCATCGCGAGGGGCGACAGATGGCCGTGCTCGTCGAGTTGCGCATCGATCAGCACGATGTCGGCGGAACCGCGCAGCAGCACGTCGAATTGCGCGGCCGTGCGGCCTTCGCGGTTGTTGCGCGAGGCGGCCAGCACGGAGAAACCCAGCGCGTGGCGCGCGGCGGCGTCGTCGAGCGTCATCTCGCCGCGCATCACCGCCGCAAAATTGCCTGCGCCGCGCACGCCGCCGAGCATCGCGCTCACCGATTTCTCGCCGAGGCACTCGTCGATCACCAGCACGTCCTTGCCTTGCTGCGCGAGCGCCGCGGCGAGGTTCACTACCGTCGTCGTACAGCCGACGCTAGCCGAGCCGCCCGTCACCGCGATCACGCGCGAGCCGGTACGGGCCAGCAGCCGCCGCAGTCCTTCTGCCTGATCCGACATGAACTTATCCAAAGCGAACCTCGTGCAGTTCGGCCGTCGAACGCGCCGACAGCGCGGACAGCAACGCCGGAATGTCGTCGTCGTGAGGCACGAATGGAGAGTTGTCGCGCGGGATGCAGAACGTACTCTTGATCAGGAATTTCTTCGTTGCGACGTACAGGTTTTCCGGCACCTTCTGACCGGTCGACACGTAGTGCACCGGCAGCTTGTAGCGGATTACGGTATCGAGCACGCCGCCCAGATTGGTGGCTTCGTCGAGCTTGGTCAGAATGCAGCCGGCGAGCGGCTGTTGATCCGGTGCGCGCTGATAGGCCTGCACGACTTCGTTCAGCGTATCGCCGTGGCTCGTCGCATTCAGCAGCAGGAGACGCTGCACCGGCTGACCGGCGCGGCACAGCATCGCGATCTGATCGGAGACCAGACGGTCGCGCTGGCTCATGCCGATCGTGTCGATCAGCACGATGTGCTTGTTGCGCAGTTCGGAGAGGGCGAGTTGCAGATCGCCGCCGTCTTTCACCGCGTGAACCGACACGCCGAGAATCTTGCCGAAGATGCGCAGTTGTTCGTGGCCGCCGATCCGGTAGCTGTCGGTGGTGAGGAGCGCCACCTTGCTGGCGCCGAAGCGCATCACGCAGCGCGCGGCGAGCTTGGCGGTGGTAGTGGTTTTGCCGACGCCCGTCGGGCCCATCAGCGCGAACACGCCGCCGCGCTCCATCAGCGCGTCTTCGTCTTCCATCACCGGCAGGTTCGATTCGAGCACCGAACGCACCCACTCCATGCCGCCTTCCATGTTGTCGACGTCGTCAGGCAGGTTGTCGACCATCATCTGCACGAGCTGCGCGGAGAAGCCGGCGGCGAACAGGTGCTTGGTGAGCGCGGCGCGCGCCGGGCTGCGGCGCTGGCGATCGCCCCACAGGAGGCCGGCGAAGTGTTCTTCCATCATGCCGCGCATCGACGACAGTTCGCTCATCACGGTGTCGTTGACGACCTGCTCCATACGCGCCTTGATCGCTTCGGCGACCGAAGCGGGCGAGCGGGAGTCGTCCGTGGCAGGCAGCGATGCGGCCACTTTCTGCGCGGCGCGGCGCGCGGCGAGTTGCGCGCCTTCACGGGCCCACTCGGGTGTGTCGGTGACTTGCTGCGCGGCCGGTTGCGAGTCCTGTTGGCCGGCTTCCACTGCGGCGCCGAGGCCCTTGGCCATGGCGGCAGCGGGTGTCATTGCTGCGGGGCGCGCGCTGTACGCGCCTTGTTGCTGCTGTTCGGCGGCGATGCGGCGCGCGTGATCGATCAGCCAGGGGTTCGATTCGGCCATCGTGCGCGGCGCTTGCGCTTCGGCGGCTTTGAGTAGATCGGCGCGGATGTCTTCGCTCAGACGCGCCGCAGCGGCGCGGGCGCTCGGTTGTTCAGTGTTGCCCGCGTGCGGCAGCGACGCGGCAGCAGGTGCGGCCAGCGCAGCCTTGGGCGCGGTCGGCAGCGTGGCTTTCGGCGCGGCCGGGACAGCGGCGGACTTCGCAGCTGATGAAACAGCGCTGACGGTGCCAACGACGTTCGGCGTCATGTTCTCGGCGCCCGCTTCCGGGCTTGCGCCGAACACCGACGAGAACACATCGGGCATGCCGCTCGCATACGGATTCGCTTGCATCATCGGATTGGCGCGCGGTGCGGCGAGCGCGGGCTGTTGTCCGGCCATGGCATTCATCGGCGTGGCCAGCGGTGCGCCTGCGCTACCGCGCGGCGCTTTCGGCGTAATGGCGGCGAGGTCGCTATCGGCCAGGGCGACGATCTCGACGCTGCCGTCTTCCATCGTGCGGTTGGACAAAACGACGGCATCCGGGCCCAAGGCTTCGCGCACAAGACGCAGAGCATCGCGACTGGTAGCACCGACAAATTTACGAATGTTCAAGCTGGACCCCCGATGAGGTATTCGGACTTACTGACTAACGGATCGGCAACATACCGCTTCCCATTGAGATCATTATTGCGAAACCCGTCGAGTGACGATCGATGGATAAAGACCGTTAAAGGCGGGCAATTCGGGCGATGGAAACGCACCTCAATTCACACGCGCGACGGTTTGAAACAGGCTTTCCGGCGGCGTCCGGCGGCGCTTTCCCGGACGCAGCATGACCTCCGCCGGCCGCTTGCAGGGCGAAAAGTTAGGCGCGGAAATGAAAACCGGCGCTCGAGGAGCGCCGGCGGAAACCATCGGTCTGGAATGGCTGCGGCTGCCTGGCAGGCTTAGCCGCACGGGGTTTAGCCATGCGCCCCGATCAGATTCACCACCTTGATATTGCGCGTATCCGGCACCTCGGCATAAGACAGCACCTTCAACTGCGGCAGGCTGCGGCGCAGGAAACGCGCGAGCATCGGCCGCAGCGCATGCTGCACCAGCAGCACCGGCGAGAGTCCAAGGTTCTGCTGACGCGTCATCGCCTTCTGCGTTTCGTTCAGCAGCGTATGCGCGAGGCCCGGTTCGAGGCCCGGATTGGCGCCCGTGGAAAGCGCCTGCGACAGCACCCGCTCCAGATTCGAATCGAGGCCCATCACCTGCATGTCGCCCACGCCCGGGAACCACTGCTGTGTAATCGCGCGACCCAGCGCGAGGCGCACGGCGGCGGTGAGATCGTGCGCGTCGGTAACCTTCGGCGCGTGTTCGGACAGGGCTTCGAGAATCGTGCGCAGGTCGCGGATCGGCACGCCTTCTTCCAGCAGGTTTTGCAGCACCTTTTGCAACGTGGTGAGCGGCAGCGACTTCGGCACCAGATCGTCCACCAGCGACGGCGTGTCCTTCTGCATCCGCTCCAGCAGCGCCTGCACTTCGCGGCGGCCGAGCAGTTCGGACGCGTGCGTGACCACCAGGTGATTCAGGTGCGTGGCCACCACCGTGCTCGAATCGACCACCGTGTAGCCGTACACCTGCGCCTGTTCGCGCAGATTCGTATCGATCCAGATGGCCGGCAGGCCGAACGCCGGGTCCTGCGTCGGCGTGCCCGGCAGCGCAGCGGACACCTGCCCCGGGTTGATCGCCAGCCATTGCCCCGGATACGCTTCGCCGACGCCCACCTCGACGCCCTTGAGCGCAATCCGATAGCCGTTCGGCCGCAATTCGAGGTTGTCGCGGATATGGATCACCGGCGGCAGGAAGCCGATTTCCTGCGCGAACTTCTTGCGGATGCTCTTGATCCGTTTGAGCAGTTCGCCGTCCGAGTTCTTGTCGACGAGCGGAATCAGGCGATAGCCGACTTCAAGACCGAGCGTGTCGATCATCGTCACGTCGTCCCAGCTGGCTTCGGCATTCTCGACCGGGGCGAGCGTAGCCGGTGCGACGTCGACCAGCGTTGCGGTGTTCTTGCGCGCTTCGCTGCGCTTTTTCATCGTGCGGCCGAGCTGGATCAGGCCGCCGCCGAGAACCAGAAACGCGAAATGCGGCATGCCCGGAATCAGGCCCATCAAGACCAGAATGCAGCCCGTGATCACCAGCACGCGCGGGTTTGTGAAGAGCTGGCCGGTCAGTTGCGTACCGATGTCTTCGTTGGTCGCGACGCGCGAGACGATCACACCGGCCGCCGTCGAAATCACGAGCGACGGGATCTGTGCAACGAGGCCGTCACCGATCGTCAGCAGCGTGTAGGTCTTGCCCGCGGACGCGAAGTCCATGCCGTGCTGCACCATCCCGACGATCAGCCCGCCGACGATGTTGATCACCATGATCAGCAAACCGGCGATCGCATCGCCGCGCACGAACTTGCTGGCACCGTCCATCGAACCGTAGAACTCGGCTTCCTGGGAGACTTCCAGACGGCGCTTGCGGGCCTGATCTTCGTTGATGAGGCCGGCGTTCAGGTCGGCGTCGATCGCCATCTGCTTGCCGGGCATCGCGTCGAGCGTGAAGCGCGCGGACACTTCCGCGATCCGCCCCGCGCCCTTGGTGATCACCATGAAGTTGATGACCATCAAAATGACGAAAACGACGATACCGACCGCGAAGTTGCCGCCCACGAGGAAGTGGCCGAACGACTCGATCACCTGGCCCGCTGCGTCCGGCCCGGTATGGCCTTCGAGCAGCACGACGCGGGTGGAGGCCACGTTCAGCGACAGCCGCAGCAAGGTCGAGAACAGCAGCACGCTTGGGAAAGCGGCGAAGTCGAGCGGCTTCATCGTGTACATGCTGACGAGCAGCACCATCACGGAAAGCGCGATATTGAAGGTGAACAGCAGATCCAGCAGAAACGGCGGCAACGGCAGAATCATCATGCCGAGGATCATGCAGATCAGCACCGGCCCGGCGAGGGCGCGCAAATTGGTGCCGCTCAAGGCATCCGGCCGTCGGGACAGGAATCCGGCGCGAGCGTTCATGCGGAGGCTCCTGAAACGTCGTCGTTATCTGGGTTAACAGCGGGGTTAAGCACGTCGGCGGCTTCCTGCTCGGCTTCATCGTCCGGCACGCCGCCCTTGTCGAGGTCCGCCGGCACGTCGAACTCGGTCGGTGCGACCGGCGCGACGCCGCCTTCGGTGTTGAAGCGCCGCAACTGATACACCCACGCAAGCACCTCGGCGACCGCGCCATAGAGCGGGCCGGGAATCTCACGGTTCAGATCGACGTTGTGATACAGCGCACGCGCGAGCGGCGGTGCTTCGAGCAGCGGCACGTTGTTTTCGGCGGCGATTTCGCGAATCCGCGCGGCCACCAGGTTCACGCCCTTGGCAACCACCTTCGGCGCGCGCATCTCGCCATCGGTGTACTGCAGCGCGACCGCGAAGTGCGTCGGGTTGGTCACCACCACGTCGGCCTTGGGCACCTGGGTCATCATGCGGCGACGGGCGATAGCGCGCTGTTGCTGGCGAATCCGGCCTTTCACATGCGGATCGCCTTCGCTTTCGCGGTGCTCGCGCTTCACTTCTTCCTTCGTCATGCGCAGTTTCTTGTGGAACTGCCAGAGTTGATACGGCACATCCAACGCAGCCACGACGAACATGCCGGCGACCGTCATGCCGCAGCACACCGCGATCAGATGCACGGTGTTGGCGAGCGCCAGTTGCAACGGCTGGGTGGCTAGCGCGAGAACTTCCTCGCGGCGATTCCAGAGCGCCGAGCCGCCGATGCACCCCACCACCAGCGTCTTCGCGAGCGACAGGCCGAGCTGCACCGGTCCGTTGATCGAGAATATTTTGCCGAGCCCTTCGATCGGGTTGAGCCGGTTGAATTTGGGCTCGAGGCCTTTCGACGACAACTGCCAGCCGCCCAGCGCCATCGGCGCGAGCAAGGCGGCAGCGCCGGTGAAGGCCAGAACCGGCAGCAACGCATACAGGCCCTCACGGCCTGCCGCGCCCGCGCCGATCAGCATGCGGCGGGTTTCGAACACGGTGGCGTGATCGAACGTGAAGGATGCCCGCAGCATGCCCTGCAAATGCTCGCCGATGCTGTCGGACATGCCCCATACGCCGAAGAATCCTGCTGCCAGCAACGCAAACGTCGACAGCTCCCGCGAACGCACGATCTGCCCTTCCTCGCGCGCCTTCTGCAGGCGCCGGGGAGTGGCTGATTCGGTTTTTTCGAGGTCGCTATCCTCTGCCACAAATGCTCTCCAGTCGGCTGAGGCACGGCGCCTCTTTCCAGTGAGAGCGATTATTCCCGCTCGACGCAAGCGACGATCGGCGGATAAGGGCGGAGAAAGGGGGGTATTTCGAGGGATGGAACAGCCGGCTGGCAACGCCGGCTGCGGGTGCAGTTGGAACTGCGGCTAGCGGACACCCGCGCCGTTTGGCGAGGGTGTCCAGCCGGTCCTTATGCGTAAGACATGCGCCTCAGAAGCCGACGTAAGGGGCTTGAGTGCTGGTCGCGAACCCGTAGTAAACGTAGCGGCCATAAAAGAACGGCAAACCGAGATCGAAGCTGCTGTTGCCGCCGATCTGCCCGGCCAGATCGTTGAACGCATAGTTGCTGCTGTTGCTGAACAGCGTCGACGCGCTCAGGATGCCGATGCTGACGCTCGCTCTCGTGCTGCTCGCGCCGCCCAGCGTAATCGACCGGGTTTGCGCGGACGACGGGCAATAGAACCCGGCGAAATTACTGCCGCACAGCGCGAGCGAGCTGTCACCGAAGAAGTACGCGTTCGAACCCGAATCGAAGAACGCCTGCACGGTCGTGCCGTTAAAGACGCTGTTGTTCATGTTGCCGAAGGCATCGGTGGTGAAGGTCTGCGTAGCCGCCAGCGCATTGTTCGACTGCGTGCCGATCCCGAACACCAGCGTGCCGGTGGCCGACGATGCACCGGTGTTCGACACCGGCGGCATCTGCACGATCACGCCGTTATTGTCGGCCGTGAACTTGGCGACCGGATTGGCGACCTGCTGGGTGAGCGGCACCGTGGCACGGGTGCAGGAGGTGCCACACGTGAAATAATTGCTGTAGGTGCCGGCGGTCCCCGCATTCGCGCAAGTTGCGCCGCAATCGGTAGGCGCCGTGCCGATCCCGAGAATGCCGTTGGCGCCGAGATCGCTGGCCGTGTTTTCCGCCGAGCCGCTGCCGCAGCCGCTGGGCGCTGAGCCGGCCGCCGAATCGCCAATGATCTGTATCGGGATGCCCGTGGACGTCGTCTCACCCCCGATCTGCACGGTCGCGGTGCGCACCGTACCCCACGTGTAGCCGTCGGCGAAGGTCGCGCACTCGGCGAGTTGCGTACCGTTCAGGGTATTGATCGGCAACCCGCCGTTGAGCAACGAACTATTCAGCACCGAGCTGACCAGGCGCAGCCCGAACGAACCCGTATCGACCTGGATATTGTTGATGGTCTGACAGCCAGATGTCGTACCCGGCGGGCATACCGTCACGCTAACCGTCGGAATATTGATGACGCCGTTCACACCGCGCGCGACCGTGATCGGCACGGTGTTCGCCGCCGTCGCGGCGATCGGTTGCTGGGTCGGGCTGGCCGGCAGCGAGCCGCCGTTCAGCGTGGTCGACGAGTTGTTGCCGGAACTGGAACTGTCGCCGCCGCCACCACCGCCGCAGGCGGCAATCACCGACACCAACGCCACGGCCACGACGGCCTGCACCCAGCCCCTGAGCTTCACAGCACTTTGCATGGTTCGCATCGTTCGTCCTCGCCCTTACTGGATGTCGGAACCGCTGACGCCGGCCGGCAACGCCGGCGGCAACCAGGCCTGACCGCTGAACGCGCCCATGTGACCGCCGGAGCGGACCACTAGGGTGCTCTGGTCGACCGCAACGGGGCCACGACCGCCTCCGCGCGCCTCTCGCGCGGCTTTCACGCCGGCGACGTACTGCGGGAAATAGCTGCCGAGCAGATCGTTCAGATCCGGCATTTGCGGACCGCGCCACGCGATGCCGAAGACCGAACCGTCCGCGGCGAGGTATTCGCGCACCACCGTGCCGTTGCCGAGCGTCGTTTCACGCACGGTGTAGGACGATGAAGCCGAGGTGGAAGAAGCAGCGTTCGATGCAGAACGCATCACGCTTTGAGCCGCCGTTGCCGAACTGGTGCCAGGCTGGACGGTGCGGGAAGAAACCGATGCATCCGTAGGGGGTGTCATCGGGGAGCCGCCCAATCCCGCATACGCGGACTGCACGGCTGACAACGAACAAGGTAATGCAAGCGCCATAACGAACCCGGCGCGGCGTACGCGACTCCACATGACAAGGCTCCTCCCGAGCTGCTGCTGCTCGGCTCGCACCTCGTGCGAACCGGCCGCATCTATGCAGATCATACGGCACCGCTGCGGTCGCACTCCGGAGGGATGCCTCACGGTGCCACCGACCGGTGACTGTCTCTCACCGGAATGCCATGCCGCTGCTTGAGTCCGTAGTATGCCTGTGGTTTGTGTCGGTAGACAGCAAGCGCACGCCGGAGCGTGACTCGCTACCTATACCGATCCGGCGATCCGGCGATCCGGCGGTCCGGCGATCCTGCCGTGCGCCTTTGCGGGCGCACTGACAGGTCAGAAGCCGAGGCTCGCCAGCAGATCGTCGACCTGCGACTGATCCTGCACCACGTCGGTCTTGCCTTCCGGATTGATCTGCGGACCGTTCAGCAGATGTTCGGGGCTGCCGGTGGACGACGGCTCGGCCGCCAGCGCCGCCGCATTCGCCGCGAACTGCTCGCGCCGCTCGAGCGCGATGTTCTCGACCAGCACGCCGAGCAACTGCTGCTCGATCAGGTACACGACATCCGTGATCTTCTTGATGACCTGTCCGGTCAGATCCTGGAAGTCCTGCGCCAGCATGATCTCCATCAACTGCGAATTGGTCGCGGTGGTCGCCTCGGGCACGCCGCGCAGAAAGGTACGCGTGTCGTTCATCAGCGCGCGCACTTCCTCGCGCTCGATCGGCGCCGCGTACCACTGCTCCCAGCGCGCGTCGAGCTCGCCGGCGTCTTTCTGCAGTTGTTCCTGGATCGGCTTGGCGACGTCGATCGATGACAGCACGCGCTCGGCGGCCTGCTCGGTCATGTTCGCGATGTACTTGAGACGGTCGCGAGCATCGGGCACGGCTTCCGCCGCACGCTCGACATGCTTGTCGATCCCGAGCTCACGCATCGAGTCACGCAGCGTGCGCGTCAGTTGTCCGATACGGGCGAGGATGCGGTCAGACGCGAGGTCGCCGCTCTCGGCCGCCGCTTCGGCACCTTGCGCGTTGGTCGGCAGAGTCACATCAGCTCCCGGCTTTCGCCATCTTCTCGAGAATCTTGTTGAGCTTCTCGTCGAGCGTCGCGGCCGTGAACGGCTTGACGACATAACCGCTCGCGCCGGCCTGAGCCGCCGCGATGATGTTTTCCTTCTTCGATTCGGCCGTGACCATCAGCACCGGCAGATGCGTCAGGTGGGCGTCGGCGCGGATTTCCTTGAGCATGGCCAGACCGTCGAGGTTCGGCATGTTCCAGTCGGAGATCACGAAGTCATACGTACCGCTGCGCAAACGCGCGAGGCCGGCCTGACCGTCTTCCGCTTCGTCGACGTTCGAGTAGCCGAGCTCCTTGAGCAGGTTGCGGACAATCCGGCGCATCGTCGGAAAGTCGTCAACCACCAGAATCTTCATTCCCTTATCCATTTCATTCCCTTTGCTTGATCCATGATGCGGCGCATGACCGCCAGTTCATTCCGATGCGTATTTGACCGGAGTTACTTACTCCGGTCCCATGCCTGGCGCTCGCTGTCAGGCCCGCGCATCATACCCGCTGTACGCGGTCGCCCATTGACGACAGACGCGCCATCACGCGTCGGCTCATTTCCGGCAGCGAAGCAATTTCGTCCGCGGCGCCGAGCGCAATCGCTTCGCGCGGCATGCCGAATACGATACAGCTCGCTTCGTCCTGTGCAAGGGTATACGCCCCCGCTTTTTTCATGTCCAGTAGTCCGGCGGCGCCATCGCGCCCCATTCCGGTCAGGATCACGCCTACCGCATTCTTGCCCGCATGCTGCGCAGCCGAACGGAACAGCACGTCGACCGACGGACGGTGCCGGTTCACCGGCGGTTCGTCCGACAGATGCGCAATATAGTTCGCCCCGCTGCGAGCCAGCAACAGGTGAGCGTGGCCGGGCGCGATATACGCATGTCCCGGCAGCACGCGTTCGCCGTGCTCTGCCTCTTTAACGGTAATCCGGCACAAACCATTAAGGCGTTGCGCAAAAGATTTTGTGAAACCCGGCGGCATATGCTGCGCGATCAGCACGGCAGGCGCATCCGGCGGCAGCGGAACCAGCACTTCGCGGATCGCTTCGGTGCCGCCCGTCGACGCGCCGACAATAATCAGCTTCTCGGTACTGAGCAGCGGATTGTTGAAAAGCGGCGCGGCGGCGGCGGGCGCATGCGCCGCATGCGTGGCCGCGTGCTGCACCGGCGCGGCCTGGCGCACCCGTGCGCGGGCCGCGGCGCGAATCTTGTCGGCGAGCTTTTCCGAATAGTCGAGCATGCCGTCGCGAATACCGACTTTCGGCTTGGTGACGAAGTCGACCGCGCCCAGTTCCAGCGCGCGCAGTGTGATTTCATTGCCGCGTTCGGTCAGCGACGACACCATCACGACCGGCATCGGCCGCAGACGCATCAGCTTCTCAAGGAAGTCGAGGCCGTCCATGCGCGGCATTTCGACGTCGAGCGTCAGCACGTCCGGATTGTGCTGCTTGATGAGGTCGCGCGCGACCAGCGGGTCGGGCGCAGTCGCCACGACGGTCATGTCCGGCTGGCCGTTGATGATTTCCGTCATCAGGCTGCGGATCAGCGCCGAATCGTCGACGCACAGTACTTTGATCTTTTGCACAGCGCTCACGCCTCCTCTGTAGTTCTGGCGTTGTTAGAGTTAATCGGGCGCGGGCTTGCGCCGAACAGTTCGATGCGAGGCTTCGCTGCGCCTGCGCCCGTACTGCCGCCTGCCGCGCCGAACAGTTCGATCTTCGGTCGCGTGGCGGCCGGCGTCGAGAACAGCTCGACCCGTTTGCGAGCCGCCGCAAGCCGCTCGGCACGCGCTTCGGTACTTTGCCGCACGAGCGCCTGTTCGCGCTCGGCCACGCCCGCTTCCTGCTGCAGGCGCAACTTCTTCACCATCACCTGGCCGGTGCGCGGCATGAAGGCGACCTTGCGCGGATGATTGCCCTGCAAATCTTCAGCGACGATGCGGATTTTTTCGAGCGCCAGATAGCGGCGTACGAATTCCGAATTGCGATCGCCGATGTTCATCGTCGTCATGCCGGCGAGCACCGCGCCGCCGCCGAACACCTTGGCTTCGAAACGCTCGCGCCGGCCACCGGCCTTGATCAGTTCGTTGATCAGCACTTCCATGGCGTACGCGCCATAACGCATCGAATCCGAGGCAGGCTGGCCGGCGTCCGCGCCGTCGTCGGGCAGCATGAAGTGATTCATGCCGCCAATGCCGGCCGTGCGGTCCTGAATGCAGGCCGCGACACACGAACCGAGCACGGTGACGAGCACCATGTCTTCGCTCGTGGTGTAAAACTCGTTCGGCAACAGCTTCACGCCCGGGCGCTGGAAGTGATTGTCGAAGTACAGATTGGAGGCGATCGGCAGGCTGCTGCTCATACGGTCACCCCGCTCGTCGTTGCGCTGGCGGCATGGCTCGTGGCGCGTGCCGGCGTGCGAGCGGCGCCTGCGTCGCGCGTCAGTTCATAAACGGTCTGACCGCGCAGCTTGAACGCCTGCGTCACATAGGTGAAGTTTTCCGAGTGGCCGGCGAACAGCAAACCTCCCGATTTCATCAGCGGCTCGAAGCGCCCGAGCACCTGCCCCTGCGTCGGCTTGTCGAAATAGATCATCACATTGCGGCAGAAGATCGCGTCGAACTGCGAGCGCAACTGGTAATCGCGGTCGGTCAGATTCAGTTGCTCGAAGCGCACCATCGCACGTACTTCCGGGCGTACCTTGACCATGCCCGCGTGCGCGCCGGTGCCTTTCAGGAAGAAGCGCTTGAGCCGCTCGGGCGACAGGTGCTTCACCTGATCGAACTGGTACATGCCGGCTTCGGCTTTCGCCAGCACTTGCGTGTCGATGTCGGTGGCGAGCACGGTGGCCTGACGCGCGCCGCTGTCGCCGAGCGCTTCGATCAGCGTCATCGCGATCGAATACGGTTCCTCACCGGTCGACGCTGCCGAGCACCACACGGAAACCGGCTGCGCGCGGCGCGGCACGAACTCGGCCAGGATCGGAAAGTGATGGGCTTCGCGGAAGAACGCGGTCAGGTTGGTGGTCAGCGCATTGGTGAACGCTTCCCACTCGGCCGGATCGTTTTCCGCTTCGAGCAGATCGAGGTACTGTTTGAAGGTCTCGAGGCCACGGGCGCGCAACCGGCGCGCCAGACGGCTGTACGCCATATCGCGCTTGTGATCCGACAGCGAAATACCCGCGCTGCGATGAATCAGATCGCGAATGCGAGCGAAATCCGCCGACGTGAATTCGAAATCCCGTCCTTGCTCGCCGGCTCTAGCCGGTTCCGCCCGGGCGGGGCGTGCCGGCTGCGGACGCGCCGGTTGCGGAGGTTGCTGTTCGCGCGTTGCCATTATGAGAGTTCCTGCCTGCAATACGAGCCATCCCGCTTTTCGCCAGCAACGCTGTTTCTGGCGAAAGGGGTTGTGTTCGCGGGGTCGCGCCCGCCCGCGAGTTCTGCCAACACGCGATCGGCCCGCGACACGCCTCTTAAGCGTGCTTCGATGATTCGCCCGTCATGGAGCGAGATGCCGAATGACCGCATGTCTCTGTGCCACTTCCTAGAACGTTTCCCAGTCCGCGTCCGATCCTGCCGACGCGGCGCCTGCTGTGGCAGGACGTGCTGCGGAGTCGGATGCGGCGCGAGCCGTCTTCGGTTTGAGCGCCGGCTCGACACGTGCAGTGTCGGCACCGTGAGTGGAGGAAGCCGGCGTTGCCGCCTTTGCTGCACTTGCCGTACTTGCAGCCTTGCCTGCTGCCGGATGCGCCGCGGCGTGTGCGCTCGCTTGCGGCGCGGCCTTGGCGGACGACACGTGCTGGCTGCCGCTCTTGCTGCCGTTCGAACGTGCAGCCGCTTGCGGACGCGCTGCGGTCGCAGTTGCGACGCTGCGGGTCTGGCCGCCGGCTACTTTCCAGCCGTTCACTACCGCTTGCAACTGACGCGTCTGATCTTCGAGCGACGCCGCCGCAGCCGCAGCCTGCTCGACCAGCGCGGCGTTCTGCTGCGTGACTTCGTCCATCTGCACGACCGCGCGATTCACCTGTTCGATGCCGCCCGACTGCTCTTCGGAAGCCGCGCTGATTTCACCCATGATGTCGGTCACGCGGCGCACTGCCTGCACGATCTCGTCCATCGTAGTGCCCGCGCGGCCCACCAGCGCCGAGCCGCTTTGCACCTTGTCGACCGAGTCGCCGATCAGTTCCTTGATTTCCTTCGCGGCACTGGCGCTGCGCTGCGCGAGGCTGCGCACTTCGCCTGCCACCACCGCGAAACCGCGGCCCTGTTCGCCTGCCCGCGCGGCTTCGACCGCCGCGTTCAGCGCGAGAATGTTGGTCTGGAAGGCAATCCCTTCGATCACGCCGATGATGTCGACGACCTTGTTCGAACTGGTCGCGATGTCCTGCATCGTCGTGACGACCTGGCTCACCACATCGCCGCCGCGCGTCGCGATATCCGACGCGTTGACAGCCAGTTGGCTCGCCTGACGCGCGTTCTCGGCGTTCTGACGCACCGTGCCGGTCAGCTGCTCCATGCTCGAGGCGGTTTCCTGAAGCGACGCCGCTTGCTGTTCAGTGCGTTGCGAGAGATCGGTGTTGCCCATCGCGATTTCGCGCGCGCCGGTGTCGATCGACTCGGTGCTGCTGTGAACCGCCGTCACCATCGTCGCCATGCTTTCCTGCATGCGCTTGATGGCGCCGAACAGGCGGCCGATTTCGTTACGGCTGAACACGTTGATCTGCTCGGACAGATCGCCCGAGGCGATTCGTTCGAAGCATGCCGTCGCGTCGTTCAGCGGCTGCACGATCAGGCCGCGCAGTGCGAAGCGGATGCCCACCACCAGCAGCAGCGCGATCACGGTGACGCCGATGATCAGCGTGGTCATCAGCGAGATGTTCGATTGCGCGCTCGTCTGCTGATCCACCGCATGCTGCTGCATCGCCTTGATCACGCTGGACGCAACGTTGTCGTACGCAAGGAACATCGGGGGAATCTTGGTATCGGCGATCGCGTGATAGGCCGCCGGATCGTTCGCGCGCAGCGCGGTGAACTCCGGATCGACACCGTCTCGCGTCAGCGTCGTGCGGCGCGCCGTCAGATCGTCGAGCAGCGCCTGGTCAACGCCGTTCTTCGGTGCGTTGAGAAACGCCTGCCAGTTTTCGCTTGACTTGGCGAGCAGCACTTGCGCGCGATCGAGCGCGGTCTTTGCCTGCTCGGTGTCGCCGGCGGTGCTCAACGCGGTCACGCGGTCCAGCGTCACGCGCGAACGCAACAGATACGCCGAAGCATCGTCGAGCGCGTGAATGGCGACCAGATCGCCGCGCGCGATACGGTCGAGCGACTGGCTCGCGCTGTTCAGCGCGGTCAGACCAAGCGCGCCGACCACGACGGTCAGCGCAACCAGAATGACCCCCACCATCGTCAGCGATGTGCGAATCGACCACCTGCTCAGCATCTTGATGCTCCCTCTTCGATCTGTCTTTCTTACTGGCGCGTAGTCGTACTCAAGCGCTCAGCGTTTCGATCAGCGCCATTTCGCGGCTGGTCATCAGCTTCTCAATGTCCATCAGGATCAGCATGCGGCCGTCGACAGTGCCCAGACCCGTGAGGTACTCGGTCGTCAGCGTCGCACCGAATTCCGGCGCAGGCATGATCTGGTCGGTGGCGAGCGTCAGCACGTCCGACACGCCGTCCACCACCATCCCGACCACGCGATGCGCGACGTTCAGAATGATCACGACGGTCTGGTGGTCGTACTCGACGCGGCCCAGATGAAACTTGATGCGCATGTCCACGATCGGCACGATGATGCCGCGCAGATTGATCACGCCTTTGATGAACTCCGGCGCATTGGCGATTCGCGTCACGTTGTCGTAGCCGCGGATTTCCTGCACCTTGAGAATGTCGATGCCGTACTCTTCGGCGCCGAGCGTGAAGACGAGGAATTCCTGACCGCCGGCGTCAGCCTGCTGCGAGTCGCGGCGGCCATTCGTACCGCTCGCGTTTGCGACGCTCGAATTGATGGATTGGACTTCTGCCACGTTAGCCCCCAAACGGTTGGGATGAAATAAGTTGAGTGAGTGTTGCGGATGTCATGCGAGGCTCATCGCGCCGTGCGCATGGCGCGTTTCGCGATTCAGCGCCGCCACGTCCACGATCAGCGCGACACTGCCGTCGCCGAGAATGGTTGCGGCGGAAATGCCGTGCACCTTGCGGTAATTCGTTTCCAGATTCTTCACGACCACCTGCTGCTGCCCCACCAGCTCGTCGATCAGCATCGCAAAGCGGCGCCCTTCGGTTTGCATGATGGTGACGATGCCTTGCGTCGGCTCCTGCTTGGCGTCGTCGACGTTGAACACTTCGTGCAGCGCGACGAGCGGCAGATATTCGCCGCGCACGCGCACCACGCGTTCGCCGTTAGCCACCGTGTAGATGTCCTCGGCACGCGGTTGCAGCGACTCCATCACGAAGTTCAGCGGCAGAATGAAGATCTCGTTGCCGACCTTGACCGACATGCCGTCGAGAATCGCCAGCGTGAGCGGCAAGACGATGCGCGTGGTGCTGCCCTTGCCGGCATGCGAAGTGATTTCCACGTGACCACCCATCGACTGGATGTTCCGCTTCACCACGTCCATGCCGACGCCACGGCCCGAGACGTCCGTGACCTGCTCCGCCGTCGAGAAGCCCGGCAGGAAAATCAGGTTCCAGACTTCTTCGTCGGACATCGATTCGCTAACCTGCATGCCCTGCTTGGCGGCCTTCGCGAGAATCTTGTCGCGGCGCAAACCCGCGCCGTCGTCGCTCACTTCGATGACGATGTTGCCGCCATGGTGAGCCGCCGACAGCACCAGCTGACCGGTCGCATCCTTACCCGCCGCGCGCCGCGCTTCCACGGTTTCGATACCGTGGTCGAGACTGTTGCGCACGAGGTGGGTCAACGGATCGATGATCCGTTCGATGAGGCTCTTGTCGAGTTCGGTCGCCTGACCGAAGGTGACGAGCTCCACTTCCTTGCCGAGTTTCGCCGCCAGATCGCGCACGAGACGCGGGAAGCGGCTGAACACGTAATCCATCGGCATCATGCGGATCGACATCACCGCTTCCTGCAGATCGCGAGCGTTGCGCTCGAGCTGCGCCATGCCGTTGAAGAGCCGATCGTGCAGCGCCGGATCGAACGTGCTGGTGGTCTCGGCCAACATCGCCTGCGTGATCACCAGTTCGCCGACCAGGTTGATCAGCTGATCGACCTTTTCGACGCCGACGCGAATCGAGCTGCCTTCCGCGCCGCCTGCTGCCGCGGCCGGCCGTGCTGCCTTGCGATCCTGTTCGGCGCTTGCGGCCGTCGTTGTTGCCACACCTGTTGCCACACTTGCCGCCGGTGCGCTGCTCGCTGCTGCGGGTGCAGCCGCGGCGGGCGCCGGCGTAGTCGCTGTCGACGCCGGGGCGTTGAACAGCCCGTGCGTGGCGGCCTGAGCGGGCGCAGCGGTGTGGGCCGCCGGTGCCGACGATGCTGCCTGCTCCGCCTGGCCGGCGTGTGTCGTTTGTGCTGCTTGCGCCGAGGCCGAATCGGCAGCGTCGGGCGTTCCAGGTTCGCCTTGCTGCGTCTCGTCCGCCGGTGCGGTGCCGCGGCCGATCGAGATCTGACTTTCGTCGATCACGAAACAGCACACAGCGATGATGTCGTCGGAGGTCACATCGGTCTGGAGCCACAGCGTCAAATCGCCGCCGCTCTTGACCTGCCCGACGATGTTACCCAGGTTGCCGAGCTCTTCGGACAGCAGTTCCTGGTCCTTCTCACCTACGCCCCGTAGCGTAATTTTCAGATGGGGGCCGGCTGCATCGCCGGCGCCCGCGGCTTGTCCGGTCTGTGCCGGTTCGCCGTCAGTCCATTCACCCGCCGCCTGCACCGCCTGTTCGACGACGTGCTCGGGCGGGGTACCGCCTTGTCCTGCTGTCCCTGCTGTTCCTGCTGTTTGTGCTTCTACTGGTGCAACGGCTGCCACCGGTGCGGCGGCTGCCGGCGCCGCTTCGGCGCCCAGGCGGCTTTCCGCGTGCAACTGTTCGAGCTTCGCGCAGATCGCCTTGGCCACTGCCGTATCCGGCTCGGCGCTCGCACGGTAGTCGGTGAGCTGGCCCGACAACACGTCCTTGGTTTCGAGGAACGTGTCGATCATGTCCTTGCGCAGCACGAGTTCGTTATTGCGCGCGCGGTCGAGCAGCGATTCGAGAATGTGGGTCGTTTCCGTCAGCGCGGTAAAACCGAACGTCGCCGCGCCGCCCTTGATCGAATGCGCCGCGCGGAAAATCGCCGCGAGGTCTTCGGGGTCCGGATGCGCGATGTCCAGATTGAGCAGCAACTGCTCCATCTGCGCGAGCAGTTCGTCCGCTTCGTCGAAGAAGGTCTGATAGAACTGAGTGATGTCGAGTGTCATGCCTGGGTCACCGCGAGAGTTCCTGTCTACGCTTGGGCTGTCGTGCCGCCGCGTCGAGAGCTTCTATAACTTGTGTAAGGGTGGCGCTTATGAGGCGCTCATGCGTTGTCCGATTCGGCTAATGCCGCGACCAGTTCGGTCAACATGTCGGGGTCGAGCGGCTTTTCGATCCAGCCGGTCGCCCCCGCGGCCCGCGCCGCAGCCTTGAACGGCTCGCCCGATTCCGTCGTGAGGACGAGGATGGGCGTCGCCTGGTAAGCCGGATTGCCGCGCAGTTCCGTGATCAGATCGAGGCCGGTTTTGCCCGGCATGTGCTGGTCGGTCAGCACGAGGTCGAACGACATGGCGAGCGCGTTTTCGAGCCCTTCAATGCCGTCCGCCGCGAGCGTCACTTCATAGCCTGCCGTCGTCAGCGTTGCGGCGAGAATTTGCCGCATCGATGCCGAATCGTCGACTGCCAGGATGTGCCTGATCATGAAAACCTCACTGCACTTACGCTATGGACCGGCTGACCGTCCGCGCCACCTGAGCGCATGGGCCGGCCTGCCGGTCGCTGTCTGTTACTGGGCTGCCGGCGCTGCCGCCGGCACCTTCGGTGCAACCGTCACCGGTTGCGCAAGTCTTTGCAGCAGCGGCTTGGAGCCGGCCGCGTCGTCCGACAAGGTGGTCGTGGTGGAGTCGTCATGGTCAAGCGCCTCCTCCGACTTCTTGTTCAGCACGATGATGCTGATGCGGCGGTTTTCCGGATCCATCGGGTCCGCCTTGTTCAGGTTCTGCGTCGACGCGAGGCCGAGTACGCGCATCACCTTCGCTTCGTCCATGCCGCCGGCGATCAGCTCACGTCGCGACGCATTGGCGCGATCCGCAGACAGTTCCCAGTTGCTATAGCCCTTCTCACCGCCCGCGTATTGCACGGCATCGGTGTGCCCTTGCACGATGATCCGGTTCGGCACGTCGTTCAGCGTGTGTCCGATTTCGCGCAGGATGTCGCGCATGTACGGCTCAACCACGTCTTTCGCGGTCGCGAACATCGGCCGCTTCTGCGAGTCGACAATTTCGATGCGCAGGCCGGTCAGCGTCGAGTCGATGCGGATCTGCTGCTTGAACTGGCGCAGCACCGGGTTCGCTTCGATCGCCGCCATCAGCTTGACCTGCAGATCGTGCAGACGGACCTGCTCACGGCGTTCCAGCTCGCCCTGCGACTGCTTGATCGAGTCGTCGTTGCTATGCGAGACCGTGCGCTCGGCGCGATTGCTGCTGCCGTCGGTCGAGCGCGTCACGCCCTGTGCGTCGGTCGAAATATCGCGGCCGCCGCCCTTCAGAATGCTTGAGTCTTCGGCACTGCGATCGCCGCCCCACAGCGTGATCTTCAACGGCTGGTTGAAGTAATCGGCGATGCCCTTCAACTGCACGGTGGAGGCCGAGCTCAGCAGCCACATCAGCAGGAAGAACGCCATCATCGCGGTCATGAAGTCCGCATAGGCGAGCTTCCATGCGCCGCCGTGGTGGCCTTTCTTGGCCGGCGCGGAGCGCTTGACGACAATGGCGCGGTCTTTATCCTTGCTCATCGAATCAGTTCCCGGCGCCCATTACTTGGCTTTGACGCGGCGCACGTGCTCTTCCAGCTCGGCGAACGACGGGCGTTCAGTCGAGAAGAGCACCTTGCGGCCGAATTCGACGGCAATCGCCGGCGCATAGCCATTCAGACTGGCGAGAATCGTGACCTTGATGCACTGGAACATCTTGGTCGACTCGGTCACGCGCTGTTCGGCGACGCTCGCGAGCGGTCCGATCAGCCCGTACGAGAGCAGAATCCCGAGGAAGGTGCCGACCAGCGCCTGGGCGATCATCTCGCCGAGCACTGCGGGCGGCTTGTCGGCGGAGGCCATGGTGTGCACCACGCCCATCACCGCGGCCACGATCCCGAACGCCGGCATCGCGTCGCCGACCTTGTTCAGGGCGTGCGCGGGCGCCTCGCCTTCCTGGTGATGCGTCTCGATCTCCTCGTCCATCAGGCTTTCGATCTCGAACGCGTTCATGTTGCCGCCGACCATCAGACGCAGATAGTCGGTCAGGAATTCGATGATGTGATGGTCGGCGAGGATCTTCGGGTACTGGGTGAAGATCGGGCTCTTCGACGGATCGTCGATATCGGCTTCCAGCGTCAGCGTGCCTTCCTTGCGCGCCTTGGCCAGCAGGACGTAGAGGAGCGCCATCAGCTCCATGTAGACATCCTTGTTGTACTTCGCGCCCTTGAACAGGGTCGGAATGACGCGCAGTGTCGCCTTGATCGTCTTCATCCCGTTGCCGAGAATGAACGCGCCGACGCCGGCGCCGACGATCATCAGCACTTCGACAGGCTGCAACAGCGCGCCGAGATGGCCGCCTTCCAGCGCGTAACCGCCGAAAACGGACAATAGCGTCACGAGTGTTCCCACGAAAATCAGCACTGCCGAGCCCTCACAAAGAAGCGACGGTGACCGTCGTTAATCTGGTTTACGGCAACGAAGCAGAAAACTTTGGCGGAAAAGGGGCTCGTCGCTCCGGTGTAAACCAGAGGCGGGTTAAACCGGCCTGGCCGGGTCGCGCGTTGGCGGATCGGGCTGAAAAGCCCGCCGAATGGGGATGTAGGCGTGTGCAACGACCCGCTCGCCAGGGTGCGAGCCGTGTGCCGGCACCGCCTGCGGCTCAAATTTCGAGCGCGGCGAGGCTTTCGCGGGCCCGGGCGTCGGCAAATTTCTTTGTCTTACCCGCGCGCGACGGCGGCTGGCACAGCCCGCAGACGAAGGAGTGCTGCGGATCGTGGGCATGCGCGACAAAATGTCCCCCGCACCGGCAACAAGCGGTCATTTGCAGCATTCCGGAGTCGAAGAAGCGCACGAGCGTCCACGCGCGCGTGAGACTGAGCACGGGCTCATCGTCGTGCAGCTGGACATGTTCCAGATAGAGCCGGTAGCTCTTCACAATCGACTGGATCGTCAGACAGCCGCCGTGGCCGGCCATGAAACGGTAGATGTTGTAGAACAGCGATGAGTGAAAGTTCGGCTGCCAGGTCATGAACCAGTCGGTCGAAAACGGCAGCATGCCCTTGGGCGGCGACACCCCTTTCAGCTCCTTGTAGAGCTTGATCAGCCGGTCGCGTGACAGGCTGGTTTCCGCTTCCAGCAATTGCAGACGCGCACCGAGTTCGATCAGCTCGATGGCGAGGGTAATTTCCCTGACTTCCTGCACAACACTTTTATATGCCATCCGCTTGCATTTCCCCCATCCTGATCGCTTTACTTGAACTAAAAGCTGCCATCAGCTGAGTTGCTCGACTGGCTGGCTTGCCATCAGGATCGCGGAATGCGCCTGGGCCACGGCGCTCGATTTGCCTTTGTCCGCAAGGGCGGACAGCACGGCATGGTCATCGAAACGGAAACGGCACAACACCTGATTGGACGCCGCCAGTTTCACGGTCTGCGCCAAAGACAGATTGGCGAGCACGTCGGCCAGCTGGTCCGAAATCCCCATGCGAAACATGCCCATAGGCTTGTCCTCGCGCAGCAGACGCTGGGCGAGCAGGAGATAAGAAAGATTGACTTCTCTGATCTCATTGAGCATTTCGCTTGTCGCGCTCATGATTCCCCCGGGTGTATCTGGCTGGTCAGGCCGTTACGGAAACGTTTGCTCGAACGCGCGCACTTAAACCGCACGAATCGGCTCGTTTCTGGTCTTGGGAGCATTGTGTCGAAAGGGGGAGCGGACGAAAATCGGACAGACACCCTGCCTGTTTGACGGATTAATCCGTCATTCGTGTAGGAATTGTTCCTACACGGAGGGGTCGGAAAGCAGGTTGAAGCGGCCGAAGTGGCGCTCAGCTTGAGGCCGGCGATGCGTTTTGGCTATTTCCTCAGCAGAAATGTGAACCAAACGGTGAGTCCTGAGTGACTCACGATCCGCACCTTGTAGTGGTGAGAAAGAATTATAAGACGTTTTCACTTCTGCGCAACGCGCATGGTGTAGAGCGCGTTTTAGTCCCCGGGACCGTCCCTTGCTGATGCTCACTCAGCGTTCGGATGTCCACCCAGTCGTGCTTGCCGGCTATCGGGACACCCTCCTGCCGACCTGTAACGCATCATGTTTCGCGCTGTAACAACATTAAGCGTTTGAAAAATAACTCGAATTAGCGCGGCCGATCCCGATAATGAAGCTAAGGGATTACCCGATGCAGGTTCGGAATACCCCCGGGCGGCGGCTTACCGCGCCCAACCGTCCGTCAGGCATTCGCTCCTCGCTCGACCCGAGCGCCGTTGTGCGAAGCCGTTTTGAACAGGAGAAACGCATGCGAATCGCACAAATTGCGCCGCTGTATGAAGCTGTGCCGCCGAAACTCTACGGCGGCACCGAACGTGTCGTCTCGTACCTGACCGAAGCGCTGGTCGATCTCGGCCACGACGTCACGCTGTTTGCAAGCGGCGACTCGGTCACCTCGGCGAACCTCGATGCGTGCTGGCCGCGTGCGCTGCGCCTCGACCCGACGATTCGCGATGCGCTGGCTCCGCACGTCCTGATGATGGAAAAGGTGCGCAAGGTCGCGCATGAGTTCGACGTGCTGCACTTTCACCTCGACTACATGCCGTTCCCGCTCTTCACCACCATGGACACGCCGTTCGTGACGACGCTTCACGGTCGCCTGGACTTGCCGGAACTGCAACCGGTGTTCGACGCGTTCTCGAATGTGCCGGTGGTGTCGATCTCGGATTCGCAGCGCGCGCCGCTGCCCCAGGCCAACTGGCTGAACACGATTTACCACGGTCTGCCGGAGCAGCTGCTCACTCCGCAAGCGCACAAGAAGCCGGAATACCTGGCGTTCCTCGGCCGAATCTGTCCGGAGAAGCGCGTCGATACAGCTATCAAGATCGCTGCACAAAGCGGTTTGCCGCTGAAGATCGCCGCCAAAGTGGACAAGGTCGACCAGGAATACTTCAAGAAGGAAATCGAACCGTTGCTCTCCATGGCGCACGTGGAGTTCGTCGGCGAAATCAACGAGGCGCAGAAACCCGAGTTCCTGTCGGGCGCCAAGGCGCTGCTGTTCCCGATCGACTGGTCGGAGCCGTTCGGTCTCGTGATGATCGAATCGATGGCGTGCGGCACCCCGGTGATCGCGTTCAACCGCGGTTCGGTGCCGGAAGTGATCGACCACGGCGTGACCGGCTACATTGTTGAAGACGTTCAGGGCGCGGTAGCCGCGTTGCAGCGTCTGGACGAGCTGTCGCGCACCGAGATTCGCGCGCAGTTCGAGCGCCGCTTCAGCTCGAAAACGATGGCCCAGAATTACGTTGACGGCTATTCGGCATTGATCGAAGCGACGCGCCGCCCGATGTTGCGCCGGGTCGCGGTGGGTTGAGCAACGGGCTTAAGTGGCTGAGGTTTTTATCCGCTCAGTCGCTTAAGTCGTGCTTCTGCCGCTTACGCTGTTTTCCCGCCGCTTTCCGATTTGCACGCCAATCACGAGTAAATTTGCCTGGTGAATCGTTTGCGCGAGCGCTTAGCTAGAGTTAACCCGCTTCTACTACGGAAAAGCCGCCTCTCAAGGGCGGCTTTTTTAATTCAGCCATGGATGCGCTTCCATGCCGGATTAGCACGACGCGAATAAACCACCCTGCGCCGTTCAACCTTCAGTTGGCTTTCGCCCGGACTACAGGGCATTCAGGCCGCGCCAATCAGAAAGCGTTCGCGATTCTTGCCGACAATCCACTTTGGCGGTTTGCCGCGCCCGCTCCAGGTATTGCCCGATTTTGGATCCTGGTACTTGGCCGGCAACGGCGCCTTCTTCGGCGGGCGTCCACGCTTGGCGGCCACCGCAAAGCCCAGGTCTTGCGCGGTCAGACCGTATTCAGCGATCTTTTGGCGGATGTCGGCGACAACATTGTCGACTTCAGTACGACGGGCTTCGTCTGCCTGTGCCTGCAATTTGGCAATCTGTGCCTTGAGGTCTGCATATTGAGACATATCGGTTCTCCCCTTTTTAGAACTCATTCGCTCGCAGACTAGCTGCAATTATAAAAATTCGCAATGGACAATAATACCGATTTAGGAAGAAATCATCTGATAATTATTAAGCGTCGATGAATTGTAAAACGAGATCTTTATCGGGTAATAATAGGTAAAGGCGACTCCACTTTGACAATTCTTGACACCTAATCCGGCTGTCTTTCCCTAGAATTGCGCGCTCAATGGCATGCACTAGCGCTTAGCATTCATGCCACTCCAAGCGTCAAACATTTTAGGATTACCAATCATGCAGTTGTCAAAGCGCCTTGCTGCCGAGCTCTTCGGCACCTTCTGGCTCGTGCTCGGGGGCTGCGGCAGCGCCGTCCTCGCCGCCAACTTCGCCGGCCCGGTTCACGGTCTGGGCATCGGTTTCGTAGGCGTCTCGCTCGCCTTCGGCCTTACTGTCCTGACAATGGCGTATGCGATCGGTCACATCTCCGGCTGCCACCTGAATCCGGCGGTGAGCGTCGGCCTGACCGTCGCCGGCCGCTTCCCGGCCCGCGACCTGGTGCCGTACATCGTCGCGCAAGTGATCGGTGCGGTGCTGGGCGCGCTGGTGCTGTCGCTGATCGCCTCGGGCAAGCCAGGCTTTGATCTCGTTGCAAGCGGTTTCGCCAGCAACGGCTACGGTGAGCGCTCGCCGGGTCACTACTCGCTTGCAGCCGCCTTCATTTGTGAAGTGGTGATGACCGGCTTCTTCCTGTTCGTCATCCTCGGCGCGACGGACAAACGCGCGCCGGCCGGTTTCGCGCCGATCGCCATTGGCCTGTGCCTGACGCTGATTCACCTGATCTCGATTCCGGTCACCAACACGTCGGTCAACCCGGCGCGCTCCACCGGTCCGGCGCTGTTCGTCGGCGGCGCAGCGGTGGATCAGCTGTGGATGTTCTGGGTTGCACCGATTATCGGCGCGGTGATCGCAGGTGTGCTGTACCCGCTCGTCGCCGAAAGCCGCCGCGGCAGTTCGCAGGAACTGGCGCTCGACTGATCGGTTAATGCGCGGGGATTGCCCAGGTGTGCATACCCCGTGCAGTCAAAGCGGGCGCCACGGCGCCCGTTTCGTTTTGCGCACAATGCAGGCAGGCCCATGGCCTGCCGATAACCCGCTGCTAGAATCGTGCGACTTCCCAAGCTCGCACAGGTGCTACCGATGACCCGTTTCCGCGGATTCCTGCATGGCGTCGCACTCTCCATCGGCGGTTTGTGTGCAGGCGTACTGGCGTTACCCGCGGTCCATGCGGCAGAAAGCAATACCGAAACGCTGGTATTCGTGCGGCACGGCGAGAAACCCGCCAAGGGCTACGGTCAGCTCAATTGTCAGGGGCTCAACCGCGCGCTGGCGCTGCCTGCCGTGATCGCCGCCAAGTTCGGCAAACCGGATGCGATCTACGCGCCCGATCCAGGCCAGCAAAAGGACGACAGCGGGCATCCCTATTACTATGTCCGGCCACTTGCGACCATCGAGCCAACCGCCATCCAGTTCCAGATGCCGGTTCAAACTCCGTATGGCTTCGCCCAGATCGATCAACTCGGCGCAGCGCTCGTCAATCCCGCTAATCGCAACAAGCTGATTGTCGTGGCGTGGGAGCACAAGTTGATCGTGAAGCTGCTGCGCCAGATGATGAGCACGCATGGTGGCAATGCCGCCGATGTCCCCAACTGGCAAAGCGACGACTTCGACAGTATTTATGTCGTTCGCCTCAACTGGCAAAACGGCACGGCCCACGCCACGTTCAAGCTTGACCGGCAAGGACTGAACGGTCGCGCTGCGGATTGCCCATGCGCGGCACTGCCGGGAGCACCTTCCGCGGCTGCGGCGGGTGCTTCCGCTGGCTCAGC
Organism: Paraburkholderia sediminicola; assembly: GCF_902859805.1. GTDB lineage: Bacteria > Pseudomonadota > Gammaproteobacteria > Burkholderiales > Burkholderiaceae > Paraburkholderia > Paraburkholderia sediminicola. The sequence continues at coordinate 148,970 of NZ_CADIKC010000012.1, forward strand.
TGATTAATTGGGTAATACAGATGTAAGCCGTGATTACGGGGGCGGCCATCCGAATGCTGCAATAGGCGATGGGAACTGGATGCCGGCTCGTTCCAGGAAGCCGAGAGGCCTTATTTGGCGGGGTTTCGAGCGGAAAACGCGTACGTCGTGTTGCGCTCGAATGTTCCCTCTATTGCCTTTCAAACCCTGCGACGATGCTTGCAGTCCGTAACATCTCGTCTCACTAATCAGAGACCGGAATGCGTAGATTGGTCCTGTGCGACAAACATACGTCGCCTCACAGGAGAACAACATGAAACGCATCGTCACTCACTTGCTGGTTGCTGCTGGACTTGCTGCGGGCGCATGCGGTGTCGCGCAAGCGCATACGGATCTGAATATCGGCCTGTCGCTCGGCGCACCGGTTTATGCCCAACCTGCACCCGTCTACGCAGCGCCACAGCCGGTGTACTACGGCAACGGTGGTTGGGACCATCGCTATGAGCGCGGCGGCTACGGCGGCTACTATCGCGACGACCACCGGGATAACCGCGGCTGGGATCACAACGACCGCCGCTGGGGTCACGACGACCACGGCGATCGCCGTGGCGGATGGCACGGCTGATCGTAGCGTTGGCACGTAGGGTCGCCCAGGGAGGCGAACAACCGGCCCGCATCCGCGAAAGAGGATGCGGGCCGGTCCGTTTCAGGACATCAGTTCGTCGTCGAGCGAGAACAGTTTGCGCAGATGGTGCGCGACGCCCGCTTCGGAGTTGTTGCCGATGCGCGGCACGTTCGGCAGACGCGTGATGAGATCAGGATTGGCGTTGTTCATCATGAACGGATGGCCGGCTGTCTCCAGCAGGTCGATATCGTTCATGTTGTCGCCGAACGCCACGCATTGCGACGCATCGACGCCGAGGCGCTCGAGCACGATCTGCAAAGCACGCCCCTTCGATACGTTCGACGTCATCACCTCCAGGCAATCCGGCAGCGAATAGGTGACGTACAGCGCGTCGCCAAATTCGCGCGCCAGGTTGGCGGAGATTTGCGCGAGATCGGCAGGGTCCCCGATGTAAAGGACCTTGGCAATGTCGACGCCGTCGTGCTTCGGCAGATCGGTGACTTCGTAGGTGAAGCCGGAATCCTGGTGGAATTTCAGCAGGTCCGGCGCATCGCGGTCGATCAACCACGCCTGATCGGCGAACAGGTTGACGATCACACGTCCGTGTTCGCCGACAATTTCCGGCAGCACCAGCCGCTGCACAATGGCCGGCGGCAGGTCGTCGGCGTGGATCACCGTGTTGTCCGGCGCGTGAATGCGCGCGCCGTTCGACGTGATCAGGTACGGCTTGATGCCCAGCAGGTCGCGAATGCCCGCAACGTCGCTGAAGTGGCGCCCCGTGGCGATCACGAAATGCAGCCCATCGCTTTCCAGCTTGCGCACGGTGGCGATCGTGAACGGGTCCACCTGGTGATCGGCGTTGAGCAGCGTGCCGTCGAGATCCGTGGCAATGACTTTATACATAGTGTGAGCAGCCGGGCAGCGTCAAAGATCGCATTTTACCGTTGCGCGCGCATATGTGAGATCGCACCCGGCGCGCCCGACGGTTCTCAACCGTCGATGCGAGCCGCTTCGCGCTGCGCCAATTGCAAACCGCCGTGTGCCGAATCCGCCAACGGTTCGCGCAGACGGGCTTGATAGATCTGCGGCACATACTCGCGCAAGGGTGCCCCGAGACCGCCGCACAGCGCGACCGGCAGGCTCGCCGAAGGGTCGAGCGCGGCGATCATCTTGCCCACTTCAAGGCCGGCCTCACCGAGCAAACGCGCCGCGAACGGATGCGTGCGATGCGCAATGACGATCGGCGCGAGCCTTGCATAAGCAGTCTGATTGGCTTCGCACAGCCAGACCACGAGGCTGTCGCTGTCATGTGCGCCGGTGTGGGCGAGCAGTGCCTGCGCCAGATCGTCGTTGGGTACACGGCCGTCGAGCGCCTGCTGGGCGTACACGATGGCTCGTAGCCCAAGCCACGCGCCGCTCGCTTCGTCACCCGACGGATAACCGAAGCCGCCGGCAGTTCGGCAGTCGCCATTGCCGTCAAGCACGGCCGCCTGACTGCCGGTGCCAAGCGCGACGACCACGCCCTGCGCGCCGCCGTGCGCGCCAAGCAAGGTGGTGTACACATCGCTTTCCACCGCGAGCCCGGCTACCGCCGGCGCCTGCGCGCGAAACGCGGCCAGCCAGTCGCGATTATTGACCCCTGCCAACCCGCAACCGAGTACGCAGCGCGCCCAGTCCAGCGACTCACCGGCACGCGTGAATGCCTCGACGCAGCCGGCCCCAATGGCCTGCCACGCACGGTCCACGCCGAGGCCAAGCCCCGAGGGGCCGCTCGCCGCCTGCGCCAGTTCACGGCCCTGCGCATCGCCGAGTACGACTCGCGTACCCGTGCCGCCGCCGTCAATGCCGATCAGAAAGAGGTCTTTATTCATCGAATCGAGTGAGTTCAGGTGGTGAATAACGCATAGCGTGGCAGGTCAGTTTCAATCCCGCAATCGACCGAATGGCCAGCTTGCGGCGCGCACCGCTTCCGCTATGCTGACGGACGACATGACAACGCGGGAGCGCAAAAGTGACACAGCGATGCAACTGGGTATCGAGCGAAGCGCTCGCACACTACCACGACACCGAGTGGGGGGTGCCCTCGCGCGACGATCAGCATCTGTTCGAACTGCTTGTACTGGAAGGCGCCCAGGCAGGCTTGTCGTGGTCGACGATTCTTAACAAACGAACCGGCTATCGCCGCGCCTTCGCCGACTTCGACATCGATAAGGTCGCGCGCTTTACGCCCAAACAGGTCGATGCGCTGGTGCTGGACGAAAGTATCGTCCGCCATCGCGGCAAGATCGAGTCGGCCATCACCAATGCACGCGCCGTGCAGCAGATTCAGGCCGAGCATGGCTCGCTCGCCAACTTCGTTTGGTCGTTCGTCGACCAGACGCCGATCCAGAACGATTGGGCATCGTATAAACAGGCGCCTGCGTCGACCGAAATTTCGGACGCGCTCAGCAAGGGCCTGAAGCGCTACGGCTGCAAATTCGTCGGATCGACGATCTGCTATGCCTTCATGCAGGCCGTCGGCATGGTGAATGACCACGAGGCGAGCTGTATGTGCCGCGCGCGATGCGCAGCGCTTGGCAAGAAGGGACGCAATCGCAAGGCCGGTTGCGGCAGCGGTTGGCAGCGCCTGGCGCAAAGCGTCTGAGGCGCCGCTCGCGTTCCAGGCAAACGCCCGCCATCCGGTAAAGCCCTGTCTACGCTTTTCACGCGAGCAGTCGTTATAGAGATGGTGAGCGCTGGCCGCCGCGGTGGCGGGCGATGTTGCCAGACCGGCATAAGCGATAGAAAGAGCAAACGAGCCAAACCCGGGAATTGAAGGCTTTTCGCCGTGCTAGTCCGGGTTTCGTTAATTGGCGCGTATCCGATACTGCCGTTCATGCGCTCGAACAACGAATAACCGCTGCGTAACGCATGGGAGACCAACCATGAAAACCCTTAATTTCCTGACCCATCAGGAGATTTTCGACCAGGCCGTGGACCATCTGCTCGGCCAGAAACGCGCCGCCTTATTACCGCGTGGCGGCGGCGCATACCGCGGCTACTGCGGCGGTTGCCCGGTCGGCAGCTTCATCAAGCCGCGCGACTACATGACCGCGATGGAAGGCGTTCCGGTGCGCTACATCGGCCGGGCGGCCACCGAGGTGCCTGCTTACATGGACGCCGGCATCTCCGCGCTCAGAAAGGCGCTCCTGCGCGCCCGCCTCAATGTCTACGACCCGGCCACGATCACGCTGCTTAGTTGCCTGCAAAACGTGCACGACGTGTTCGGCACGTGGGAATGGCACGAGCGTCTGAGCTCGATTGCGCGGCAATTCGGCCTGTCCGCCGAGCGCCTGAAGAGCGCCGCGTAACGGGCCTCGGTACGGCGGCAAAAGCCCAACGTAATTCGACTCCCCAAAAGCAAAGCGGCGATGTGGCTTCTTTCGAAGCTCACACCGCCGTTCGGCGTACAGTGCGCGAAATGCAGCGCGAAAAAGCGTGCTTAGTGCAGCTTTTTCGGCAGCATCTGGCTGCGCAGGCGCTTGTGCAGGCGCTTCACAGCAGCAGCCTTCTTGCGCTTACGTGCCGTAGTCGGCTTTTCGTACGATTGGCGCTCACGCAGTTCAGCGATCAGGCCATTCTTTTCGATTGCGCGACGAAAGCGGCGAATCGCCACTTCGAACGGCTCGTTTTCTTTCAGAAGAATCGTCGTCATTTAATTCCTAACTCAATCACTTGATAGGGGTAAATTGCGTGGCGGATACCGCTCACGCGCCGGCCCTCCGGTCGTTCCGATTCATGGCCAGTAACAGGCAAACGCGGGAAGAATCCCGGCCAAACCACGAATGAAACGAGAGGCATAACGGCCACGGAGGCCGGAAAAGAGAGGTGGGGAGTTCACCGCGGAACGCGGACAGACGTAACGCATATGCCGCGTCTGCTGCCGTTTCGCCAACCTTTCATCAATGAAAAACATTGACGAAACAGGCAAAGATCTCAATTCACTCCCGATGATATCAGGAAACTCTCCATCCTACCAGGGGTTTAGCGATCGCGCCAGGTCCCCTGCGCGGGTCAGGCGCTCGCCTCGTCCAGCTCGCGGATATCGGCGCCAGTCAGCATCAGATGGACGGCGGCGGCCAGGCTTTTGAGCTGGTCGACCGAGGTCGCGCTGGCAATTGGGGCCGTGACACTCGGGCGGGCAATCAGCCATGCCAGAGCGACCGTGGCCGGCGTGCTGCCGTGTCGCCCGGCGACCCGGTCGAGCGCGTCCAGAATCCGCAAACCGCGCTCGTTCAGATACTTCTCGACCCGGCTGCCACGCGCCTTGTTGGCCAGATCCGCCTGCGAACGGTACTTGCCGGACAGAAAGCCGCTGGCAAGGCTCCAGTAAACCACCACGCTGAGCTGATTGGCGAGCGCCACCGGCTCGATGTCGCGCTCATATTCCGCGCGGTCGTACAGGTTGTATTCCGGCTGCAACAACTGGTACTCGGGCAGCCCGTGCTGACGGGACACGGCGAGCGCTTCCTCGACGCGCGCGCCGCTGTAGTTCGACGCACCGATCACCCGCACCTTGCCCGCTTCGATCAGCTTCTGATACGCGCCGAGGGTTTCGGCCAAAGGCGTTTCGGTGTCGTCGTCGTGAGAAAAATAGACATCGATGTAATCCGTCTGCAGGCGCCGCAGCGAATCCTCCACGGCGGCCTGAATATTCGCCGCCGACAAACCCTTGCGCTGCGGGTGCTTCGAAACCTTGGTGGCGAGCACGATCCTGTCGCGCTTGCCGCTCTGCCTGAACCACTTGCCAATGATGGCCTCCGATTCGCCACCCTGGTTTCCCGGCGCCCACGCGGAATAGACGTCGGCCGTATCGATAAAGTTGAGCCCCGCATCGACAAATGCATCCAGGATCGAAAAGGAGGTCGCTTCATCGGCCGTCCAGCCAAATACATTGCCACCGAACATAAGCGGCGCGACCTCTAATTCGGAACGTCCAATCCGGCGCTTTTGCATGATTTCTCCAGGGTTTGTCACAAGAGAAAAGGAGAATACGCCGTCTTTTCAATACCTGCAGTGGATCTCCCGAACCAGGCTGCAAGCGGCTTACAGACGGGTAGCAGCCCAACCGGCACGAAAAACAATTGGGTTGCTATTGCACAAAGTTCCTCAAGTTTTTTTTAGACGCGCCGTCAACCTTCACTGAGGCGGCCAGCAATGAACGAGTGCTTCCGCCGATGCCAACGTGGCGTATTGGGCTCAAGGCTTATTTAGGAGATTTTCATGCTCGGAATCAATAGCAACATCAACTCGCTGGTTGCACAGCAAAACCTCAATGGCTCGCAAAGCGCCCTTTCGCAAGCCATCACCCGTCTGTCGTCGGGCAAGCGCATCAACAGCGCGGCTGACGATGCAGCAGGTCTGGCGATCTCGACGCGTATGCAAACGCAGATCAACGGCCTGAACCAGGGCGTGTCGAATGCGAATGACGGCGTGTCGATGGTTCAAACCGCATCGAGCGCACTGTCCTCGCTGACGTCCAGCCTGCAACGTATCCGCCAACTGGCCGTGCAAGCATCGACCGGTTCGCTGTCGTCGAGCGACCAGGCAGCTCTGCAGAAGGAAGTGGCAGCACAGATCTCGGAAGTGAACCGTATCGCGTCGCAAACGACGTACAACGGCACGAACATTCTGGACGGCTCGGCAGGCAGCCTGACGTTCCAGGTCGGCGCGAACGTTGGCCAGACCATCAGCCTGAACCTGAGCCAATCGATGTCGGCAGCGAAGATCGGTGGCGGCCTGGTGCAAACGGGTCAAACGGTCGGCACGGTCTCGCTCAGCGTGGACTCGGCTGGTGTCTACACGACGGCTGCGTCGCCGGCAATCACGGCAATCAACGTGCTGTCGGACGGCAAGGGCGGTTACACCTTCACCGATCAAAACAACCAGGGTATTGCAGCAACGGTCGCAGCCGCAGTGTTCGGCGCAGGCGCAACGGCAGGTACGGGTACCCAGGGCACGGCTCTGGCACTCCAGGCTGCTGCAACGACGACGGCAGGTGCAGGTTCCGCTGCTCAGGCATCGGCAGTCGCTCAGATCAACGCGATCAACAGCCCGCCGACGGTTTCGAACCTCGACATCAGCACGGTCACCGGCGCAAACGAAGCGATGGTCTCCATCGACAACGCACTGCAGACCGTCAACAACCTGCAAGCTTCGCTGGGTGCTGCACAAAACCGCTTCACCGCAATCTCGACGTCGCAGCAAGCTGAATCGACCGACCTGTCGTCGGCACAATCGCAAATCACGGACGCCAACTTCGCACAAGAAACGGCTAACCTGAGCAAGGCGCAAGTGCTGCAACAAGCTGGTATCTCGGTGTTGGCGCAAGCTAACTCGAACCCGCAGCAAGTTCTGAAGCTCCTGCAGTAAGAGCTGACGCAGTAAGGTGATGCGCCGCGCGCAAGTGCGGCGCATCACCAGTCTCAAGCAACGGGAGGCATGCCTCCCGCTGTGCATTCCGATTACGAAGTGATGTAGCATCGCGCACCACCCAATACAGATTTCCAGACGCCCGGAGCCTCTGCATGTCCTCGATCTCTACCACGTCTTCTGCTGCGTCAACCGCCGCTGCCAACTCGGCGCTGCAGTCGGCCGCTCAATCGATCATCAGCGGCTCGACCGGCAACTCGTCGATGGACGTGTCGACGCTCGTTACGGCACTCGTGAACGCGAAGACCGCAGGACAAACCGCGGCTCTGTCGGCACAACAAACCTCGGATAACACCACGTTGTCCGCATACGGCGCCCTGAGCTCCGCGCTGAGCGCGTTGCAGTCGGGCATCACGAACCTCGCCAACGGCACCACGCTGTCGACTTTCTCGGCAACCGCCAGCGGCACCGGTCTGACGGCGACAGCCGGTGCGGGCGCCGTGGCCGGCAGCTACTCGGTCGGCGTGACACAGATCGCCAGTTCCCAGGCGTTGTCTTCGGCGGCCTTCGGCGCCACGACCCAACTGGGCGCCGGCACGCTGACGGTGTCGCTCGGCGGCAAGTCGATGGACATCAACGTCGACAGCACCAACAACACGCTCTCCGGCATCGCCGCCGCAATCAACTCCAGCAGCAGCAACCCCGGCGTCACGGCGACCATCGTGACCGGTACGGACGGCGCCCACCTCGTGCTGCGCGCGGCGAACACGGGTGCATCCAACGTCATCAACGTCTCGACCAGCAACATCACGTCCGACACCGGCCTGTCGAGCCTCGGCGTGACTTCGACCGCCAGCACCACGGGCGGCCAGTCGTCGATCACGTCGGCGAATTCGAGCAGTGCCTGGACGCAAAGCGGGTTTGCCCAGGACGCGGAATTCACGGTAGGCGGAATCGCGGCCAGCAGCTCAACGAACTCCGTGACGAGCGCCATTTCCGGCGTCACGATGAACCTGACGGCGGCGTCCGCGGGCACCACGCAGACGCTGACCATTGCGACGGACACCACGTCGCAGAGCACCGCGATCAACAACTTCGTCAGCCTCTACAACACCGTCGTCACTACGATGTCCACGCTCACGTCGTTCAGCTCCGGATCGTCGTCGCAAGGCCCGCTGCTGGGCGACTCGACGCTGCAGACGATCAAGAACACGCTGGCGTCGATCGTGGGCAGCTCGGTGGGCTCGGGCAGCACCGGCACCACGCTGGCGTCGATCGGCATCACGTTGAAAGACGATCCGGCGGACGGCACGATGGTGGTCGACAACACCGCGCTGAGCACCGCACTGACGGCGAACCCGGCGACGGTCGCCTCGCTCTTCAACTCGACCAACGGCATCGCCGAGCAGTTGAACAGCAGCATCACCACCTTCACGCAGACCGGCGGCATCATCGATACGCGCAATACCGCGCTGAACGCCGACCTGAAGAGCATCACCACGCAGCAAACGGCGCTCGCCGACTACACGGCGCAACTGACGAGCCAGTATCAGGCGCAATTCACCGCGCTGAACACGCTGATGGCGACGATGAACAATAATTCGCAGTACCTGACCGCCCTGTTCGGCGGCACCAACAGCGCCGGCGCACTGGCGACCAACAAGAGCTAAGCCATGGACCCGATCGAAATGAACCAGTCGGAGTTGGTCGAGCGTCTGCTGTCGATCACACGGGAAATCGAACAGGCGGCCTCGCTCGCCGACTGGCCGGAAGCGGCCCGCCTGACCGAACTGCGCTCGCCGCTGCTGATGTCGGTGTCCGCGGATCAGGAACCGGCGGCGCTGGACATGATCCGCCGGATCCAGGCCATCGACGCAACTCTGCTCGCCGATGCGGAAACCACCCAGAACGAGCTGCATATCGAATTCGAAGCGGCGATCGGGCGCACCAAAGCCGCGGGCGAATATCAGCGGATGGCCCGGCTGCAAGCGGGCTGAAGGGCCGGCTGCCGCTCCCGGCCGAACCGAACAGGCCGAACCGCGGGATCGACCCGCTGAAAAGGCGCAGCAGCACTGAATTGCAGTACCAGACAACCAGACAATAAGAACTACGCGCTGAAGCAAGGGCGCGCTCGTTCCCTCAGCCCGCCTCGTGCGGGCTTTTTTCTGGCTTTCGTCCTCACACTCCCCTCTCCATGCGCTAAACAGGCGGCTTTTTTACCGTCATCTCCGCGCATCGGAAACACCCTCCCCGTCGCACAATTTCCGTCATAGACCATTCTGCGCTGACACCATGACTCTCCTGCACGAGCAGCCGACCGCTGAACCCTTGACGCCCGAACAGCAGTTCGAGCATGACATCGCTCTGGTTTTGCAGACCGCGCTGGCGCATCACCACAAGGAAGAGTTCGACGACGCCGAAGCGCTGTACAAGGCGATCCTCGACGCCATGCCCAGCCACACCGACGTGCAGTACAACCTCGGCGTGCTGTACGTGCAGCGCAGTCGTCCTGTCGACGCGCTGCCACACCTGGAAGCCGCGCTCGGCGGCGCGCCGAACAACGGGCAATTCTGGGTTGCTTACATCAACGCATTGATCGACGCGGACCAGACCCAGACGGCGTGGCTGGCACTGGAAATGGGGCAGCAAAGGGGATTGAAGGGACCGGCAGTCGACGGACTGATCACGCGGATGGCACGCGGCGGCGCCGGGTTCGCCACGGCCGCCGTCGCACCTGTCGTTGCATCGCCGGAGGCCACTGCGACGGTGGTCATCTCGACAGACCGGAATGCCACGGAACCCACAACGGCTACACTCGATGCGCGCCGCCCCTCCCCACAAGAAATAAGCCGCTTCAACACGCTCTACGCCAGAGGCCACGTTCCGGATTCCATCAAGCTCGCACAAAGCCTGACGGAACGATTTCCGTCGAGCGGCCTCGCATGGCGTTGCCTTGGTATTGCTCTGCATAAGGCTGGCCAATACAGCGATTCCGCCGAGCCCCTGAGAAACGCCATCAAGTTTGGTAGCGACGATTCCGACGTTCGCAAGGCGCTGGCCGACTTGCTGCGCCTGCTCGGTCACTATGCCGATGCAGAAGCCGAGTGTAGAAAACTGCTCGAACTGCATCCAGACCATTCAGAAGGCCATCGCATCCTTGGCATGGTGCTCGCCGGCCTCGGCCGCACCCGCGAAGGGATCGCCGAGTGCCGCCGCGCAGCCGAACTCACGCCCGACTACGCGGAGTCACATAGCACGCTGGGCGTCGTACTGCTTAACGCCGGCGCGACGGACGAGGCCGAGCTATGCTTTCGCCGCGCGCTCGAGCTCGATCCCAAGAATGCACCGACGCGCAGCAATTTGCTCTTCACCATCGCGCACAACCCGCACATCGCCGCGGAGCAAATCTACGCCGAACATCGCGAATTTGCCCGGATTCATGAAGCATCGCTGCGCTTGCCGAAGCCGCGTCACACGAATAGCCGCGCACGCGATCGTCAGCTGAAAATCGGCATCGTCTCCGGCGACTTGTTCCGGCACGCGGTCGCCTCCTACCTGATGCCGATCATGGAGCCCCTCGCGAAAGACGAGAGCCTGCAGCTCCATGTCTACTACAACCATGTCCAGGAAGATGACTACACGCACTGGTTGCGCAGCCAGTCCAACCAATGGACTACCGTCTCGGGCATGTCGGACGAGCAGTTCATCGCCAAGGTTCGCGCCGACAAGATCGATATCCTGATCGACCTGAGCGGACATACCGGCCGTAACCGGCTGCAGGCGTTCGCGCGCAAGCCCGCGCCGATTCAGGTCAGCTGGATCGGATACCCGGCGACGACCGGTCTCGACGCGATGGACTACTACCTCAGCGACCGCTTCTTTACGCCGTTCGGCGACATGGAGCAGCAGTTCTCCGAGAAACTCGTGCACCTGGCAGCCATCGGGCCGTTCCAGCCGGACAGGAATGCCCCGCCGGTCAACATCCTGCCGGCCATGCATAACGGCTACATCACGTTCGGCAGTTTCAACCGGTTGAACAAGTTGCGCCCCGACGTGATCGCCGTGTGGGCGAGGTTGCTTCGCGAGTTGCCCACTGCCCGGATGGTGCTCGGTTCGATGAACGGCGACGAAGGCGACGAAAACCTCATCAACTGGTTCGTCAACGAAGGCATTTCACGAGACCGCCTGACTTTCCGTCCGCGTTCCCGCGTAGAGGTCTACCTGCAACAGCACTTTCAGGTCGACATCTGCCTCGACACCTTCCCCTATACCGGTTCGACGACCGTTCTGAACTCGTTGTGGATGGGTGCGCCTACGCTGACGATCGCAGGCAAGACCATGGCAAGTCGGGCAGCGACGGCATGGCTCGCCCATTCGGGTCTCGACGCGTTCGCGGCCGAAGATGCGGATGACTTCGTGGCAAAGGGCATCAAGCTGGCCTCCGACATCCCCGCACTCGCGAGCATTCGCACGGCGTTGCGGGAGCGCTGCGTACAGTCGCCCCCGTTCCAGCCGGAAGTTGTCGCAGAAAGCCTATCTCGCGCATTCCGCACGATGTGGCATCGCTGGTGCAACGATCTCGCACCGGCCGCCTTCAGCGCGCACGATCCGCAAGCAGCAAGCGGCCACCCGGTTCACACCGCATAACGGCCGCCATCCGTGACCCGGACTAAAAAACAGTAGCGAGGAAACCATGGGCTCAAGCGCTCCTCTTCGTGCGATCGCGTCACTGGACGACGAACGCATCTATGTGACCCAGCCGCATCTGCCGCCGCTGGCCGAGTTCCTGCCGTACCTCGAGAAGATCTGGAACAGCAAGATCCTCACGAACGGGGGGCCGTTCCACCAGCAACTCGAAAAGGCGCTCTGCGAGTATCTGGGCGTGGAGCACCTCGCACTGTTCGCGAACGGCACGCTGGCCCTCGTTACTGCACTGCAGGCGTTGCGCATCAATGGCGAAGTGATTACGACGCCCTACTCGTTCGCAGCGACCGCGCATTCACTCCTCTGGAACGGCATCAAGCCGGTTTTCGTGGACGTCGACCCGGACACGCTCAATCTCGATCCGGAGAAGATCGAAGCGGCCATCACGCCGCAAACCACCGCGATCATGCCGGTGCATTGCTACGGCCATCCCTGCGACGTGAAAGCCATCCAGAAGATCGCCGATAACTACAACCTCAAGGTCATCTACGACGCCGCGCACGCGTTCGGCGTGCAGACCGAAGAGGGCAGCGTGCTCAAGCACGGCGATCTGTCGATCGTCAGTTTCCACGCCACCAAGGTCTTCAATACGTTCGAAGGCGGCGCGATCATCTGCCCGGATGCGAAGACGAAGCAGCGTATCGACCATCTGAAGAACTTCGGTTTCGTGGATGAGGTGACCGTTGTGGCCGCCGGCATCAACGGCAAGATGAGCGAAATCAACGCCGCCTTTGGGCTTCTGCAACTGCAGCACGTCGACAATGCACTGGCGAAACGCAAGTCAATCGACGCGCAGTATCGAAAGCTGCTGGCTAACGTGCCCGGTATCCGCTGCCTGTCGGACGCAGGCGAAAAAGTCGCGAACTACGCGTACTTTCCCGTTCAGGTCGAAGACAATTTTCCGATCAGCCGCGATGCGCTGTATGACCACCTGAAGCAACACGATATCTATGCGCGTCGCTACTTCTACCCGCTGATTTCTGAATTCCCGATGTATCGTGGCCTGCCGTCGTCGCACAAGGACAATCTGAGCGCCGCCAGCGCGGCGTCGAAACGGATCTTGTGCCTGCCGATCTATCCCGATCTGAATCCGGTACAGGTTGAACGCATTGTCAGCATCGTCGCCGGCATTCAGTGAATTGAGCCGGCCTTAAAAGCGGGACGCATGCAATGCAAAACATCGTGCTGGTTGGGTCTTCCGGCCACGCCAAAGTCGTTATCGACGTCGTCGAAAAGCAGGGGTGCTACCGGATCGCCGGCCTCATCGACGCTTTTCGCACGCCTGGTGAAGAGACTCTTGGTTACCGGGTTCTCGGCGGCGAAGCTGACCTGCCAGGCTTGGCGGCAGAGCACGATCTCAAGGGTCTCATCGTAGCAATCGGAGATAACTACGTTCGCGCCAAAGTGGCCGCCAAAGTGGCCGACGTCTGCCCGCAATTGCCGTTCGTCAGTGCTTTGCACCCTGCAGCCAGCGTCGGCAAGGGGACACGCATCGGCGCCGGCACGGTCGTCATGGCGGGCGCCGTTATCAATGCCGACTGCCGCGTGGGTCAGTTCTGCATTGTGAACACGAAGGCATCGCTCGATCACGATTGCGTCATGGACGATTTTTCGAGCCTGGCGCCTGGCGTCACCACCGGCGGCAATTGCCGCGTCGGCAGCCACGCCGCCGTGAGCATCGGCGCCGTGCTGCGCCATGGAATCACGATTGGCGAGCACAGCGTGGTGGGCGCCGGGTCCATCGTTCTGAAAGCGGTCGATGCTTTTTCGGTGACGTACGGAAACCCCGCGAAAAGGATCCGAGATCGCCAGAAGGGCGACAAGTATCTTTAATCAGAATCGGCCGCCACCGCCTCACCGCCTGAATCGTCCACCTCCGCCGCCGAAGTGCCGCTGCGGCTGAAACTGCCCACTCGCTCGCGCATTGCCAAGATCGTGTCCCTGCCTGAGCGAGTCGAGCCGCTGGGTCTGGCTGGCGTTCGGCTGAACCGGCTGCCAGCCGTCAGCGCTGTGCTGCTCCCAGCCGCCGCCCTGATCATGGCGGTAGACGTTGCCGTCGCTGCCCGCATAGACATTACCGTTATTCCACGCGACCGCGTTACCGGTGTTCTTGTTGCCCACCACGCCGCGCGAACCCGCCTGATGATCGCCTGAATTCGTGTTGCCGGTTACGCCCGCTTCGGCCACGCCGTAGCGGCCGGTCTGTGCGTTGTAGCCGGCGCGTTGCCCGCCCGCCGCGTAATCGCCGGTGCCCTGGTTACCCACTACGCCGCCACGTCCCGCACCGCTGCGTCCCGTCGACGGATCGCTGAACGAGCCTTGCCGTCCCGCCTCGTAGTTGCCGTTGTACGCGTTCTCGACGGCGCCACGACTGCCCTGGTAGTGAGCGCCAGTGTACGGATTGAAACCGGATACGGACGACCCCGCCCAGCTATTGCCGGTCCAGCCGTTCCAGCCGCTCGCGTGGGTCACGGTGGCCTGCCCTCCCCAGCGGCCATAAATATTGGCCTGGTTGACGTTCGCATATTGCCAGCTGCCGCCCCAATACGGACCCCAGTACGGCGACGGCGCGCCCCACGTGGCGCCGATCGCGAAACCGAAAGCGAAGCCCACCGTGGTCCCGAGCGCGAAGCCGGCGCCGTAGCCATAAGTGGCCGGATAGCCGTAGTAGACGTCGCCGACATACGGCGCGTACACATAGCCGGTGCCGTACACGACGGTTCCGTCCGCATTGACGACTACACCCATGTAGCCCGGCGTATAGCCGACCACGACCGTCTCCGGCGTCGACGAATAGACGTGAACGTAGGTCACATAATGCACGGGCGAAGCCGCCGGAATCGTATAGATCGCGGCCGGCACGGTATCGGCAACCTGCCACGGACCGCTCGCTGCGCTTGCCGTGAACCAGATGCCGTTGGCAACCGCAAAGAATTGCGAAGGCCCGGTCTCGATCACCGGCGTCGCGGTGTTCACCGCATACGCGAGCGATGTCCCCACGATCCCGACGAACTTCGGCGCGCCGTCATAGACCACCTTCAGCGTGGTGGTCTTGCGCGATACGGTTGCCGTCTGCGGGATGGTTGCGGCAATCGCCGCCTCCTTCGCCTGCGACGTGCCAGGCACGGAGACGAGCGCATTGGCGCGCGGGTCGTCGGCGGCGATCTTCGCGAAATCGCCCGGCAGACTCTTGCCGTCGACGAAGGTCCATGGTCCATTCAGACTCGCCGCAGTGAACCAGCGGCCCGACAGCAGCAAGTAGTAATGGTTGTCGCGCGGCTCGACGAAGAGCGCATGGTCGGCGTTGGCGACGGAGAGCAGATTCACGCCCTTCACCGGTTGCAGCGAAGGCTTGCCGGTCGTCACCACCAGTTCGGCCGGCTGCGCGGCGACCACCACGTCCGGTGCCTGCGCCGGTTTCTTGCCATCGGTGGGGAGCATCGGATCGGACTTCAGATTGGTCTGCGCGTTTTTCGCTGCAACAACCAGTTCGTGCGGCGGCGTCGCGTTCAAATGCCACGGACCGTCGAGCGAATTCGCCTCGTACCAGTAACCCGCGGCATCCAGATGTAGCGTACCGCTCGCGTCTTTGAGCAGCATCGCCCGCGTGTTGATCAGGCGTTGATAGTGCGTGCCGCCGAGCGCACGCCAGTTCGCGTCGCCATCGACTAGCACGAGCAGCGTGGGGCGTTCGGCAAAGATGATGTTCGGCACGTTGTTCTGTACCGCGACGCCGGGTTCGCTGCCTTCGTGAGTGCTGGCATAACTGGCCTGCAGTTGTTCGAGCGAGGTGGTCAGTCCGTCTTTGGGTATGCGTGCCTGCAAGGCTTCTTTGACGCCGGCGGCAGCGGACGGCGTGGCCGGCATATCGACCTGGTCGATGACGATATCGAGCAGCTGAACAGTCGAGCTGGTCTTGTCGACTTCAGCCCGCGCGGTGAAATGCGCGACGCCGTAGTTGGGCGTGGCGCTCTTCGCACCGACCGCAAAAGCCGCGCGGCCTTCGATCCGGTTGCCCTGCCACACTTCCACCTGCGGCTGATACAGCTCGATGCGCTGCTGTGCGCTATCGAAGTCGCGCGGCCAGACGGTCGGCAGCGGCTGGACGGCAATGGCGGCGAGCGCCTGCCCGGGTGTGGCGAGTGTCACCGCCAGCGACGTGCAGACGCCCGCGAGCAACAGCAAGGACTGCTTCATCGTAGTTTTCATTGTGCATCGCTCCATGAGCATCGACGGCGGGATAAACCGGTCAACGGACGCGGCGGGCTCGGCCGGCAAGTCAACCGAGCCCGCTGACCGGCAAGGATTCGAATCGCTCCTGCCGAGCCGTCAGCGTGACCTTCATATCAAGCAATGCCATCCTGCTCAGTGCTGATGCATCAGGTATTCGTCGCGGCCATCGCCTTCAAGGACTCGCTTTTTGCGCGCAGCAACTCGGTCAGGATTTCCAGTGACCGTCCCTCGTCTGCCGTCAGGTCAACGAGGAAACGGTCGTTATTTTTTTGCAGCCAGGACATCGACATGTCCCACCATTGAAGTTCAAGAAGTTTCTCGCGGATGCGTTCGGAGAAACGGAATCGAACCAGGCGTGCAGGACTACCCACGTAGATGCCATAGGGTTCACTTTTGAAATTGGGCGGCACCAGGGTTCTTGCACCGATAACGCAGCCATTTTCAATCGTGGAACCGCCAAGAAACATCGCTTCGTCGCCGATCCATACGTCGTTACGGATTACCGTGTCACCGTATTGAGGCGGTGGGACGTTGTTTAACCCACTACCGAACGCACTAAGCATCGACGTTGAAATCGTCCGCATGTCGTGCTGCCCATTGAGCAGGAACTTCAGTCTCAAGCCACCCGCGACGAATTTTCCGACTACAAGCTTCTGCAACCCGGCATCGTATTTGGCGATCGAGCCGACACCGATTCCCGAACACTTGCCAATCGAGAAAGTCCCAACCTTCGCTTCTTCATCCAGCCAGTCGCGAAAGAAGTTATTCGGGATTATCGAGATCGATCCATCCTGATACCCGAGGACGATAAACGCCTTCGAAAAGGGGTGTTGGGGTTGAACTCCAATACAGTCGTCTGATGTGGTTACGTTCATGATGGTCCGCAAAAGGTGATTCGCATCGCGTCGCCGGCCATGCCTCAACATTGAGGTCGCGAATGGCGACGATGGTCATGAACAGCATATCGGCGAGCACTGCAGCGCACTTCGCCGATTAGGGCCTCATTTCACGACCAGTTCGATGCGTAACCACGTTTCACAGATCAGCGCCAAGTGCGCGCTCGGTTACTGGAAGGTCGCGCTGACCGACAGTTCGACCGCATTTCCCTTTGGCCGGTTGCTGACGTTGAATTCATTGACCCAACGCAGCGACGCCGACACCGGCGTTTTCTGGACCTTGCCCGACCAGGTGACCATCGGCCCGATACCCACCGAATGTCCCTGATTTCCGCCGGTGGCATCAGCTATTCCACCGCTGTCATGACCGAGTTGCTGGATATAGCCACCCACCACACCCACGCCCCAGCCGCTGCCGAAGCGCTTGAGCGCGAGCAGGTCGAGCACGCTGACCGGTGCGTTGTGATAGTGCGTGTCGCTATTCGGCGTGTAAAAACCGACGCCGTAGTTCAGCGAAAGCTCGATCTCTTCCTTCGGGAACAGCTTCGTGTAGGAGACCGTCGGCGTGAAGGTCCACGTGTTCTGTCCGGCGTTGGCAAGCCGACTCGTGCTGTAAGCGCCAGTCGGCGCGTAAATCTGCACGCTGAACGCAATGTGATCGGTTTTGGTCAGGTGATAGCCCGCCACCACCGGCGTGAAGAAGAGATCGGCGAACTGTATGCCGTGATCATTCGGCAAGCGGCCGTGAAACGACGAGATATCGGTGTACTGGATCGGCACCCCGAACGAGGACGCGAAGTTCCAGCCGCCCAGTGTAATGCCCCACGTTTTGACCGCGTTGAGCATGGTGTACACAGCCGTGACGTCGATGCCCGCCGTGATCTGGCCGGCAATCGGAATCGTCCTGCTTGCGCCGAGCGAGCCTTCGTAATAGATCGTGGTGGCAGAGACAATCCAGTCGTCCGTGGGCGGCACGATACCAGCGTACGGCGTGATCTGCTGGCCGGTGATCGGCCTGCCGATGCCACCTTCAGTCGCCCACGCCTGCAGCGAAAGACCCATGCCGGTAGTGGTGAGAAGCGCGCCCGTGCACAACCTGGCGAGTGACCGGCCAACGGACAAACTGTTTGTGCGACTCATAATCATCCTCACGAAATTAACTTTCCGCACTTCCACCTTGCGGAACAAGGTTTTGACACACTGCGGCGACAAGCCGCACGCGTGTCCACCGGCGTGCTTTCTTACGGTTCCCGTTTGACCGGCGGCGGCGTCCAGCTGCCGTCGAGCGCCGGCTGCTGTGGCCAATAGGCGCGTACGTACAACGAGAACGCTTCATTGGCCGGCGCCGGCAGCCAGTTGGAGGCCTTGTCGTCGGCGGGACTTGTGTTCTGTACGTAGAGCGTCAACGAGCCGTCTGCATTGAACTTCAGGTCCTTGTTCTTGGTGCCGAGCGAGTAGCGGTTCTGAGCGTTCGGCGAGAAGAAGTGATGCGCGTTGTACAACGTCAGCGACCAGAACCCCTTGACCGGCGGCAACTGATCTTTGGCAAACGTCACGGTGTAGCGCGCGTTGCCATCGAGACGCTGACCGGATGCGTCAGCATCGGCGTAGAAATACTTGGTCTCGTTAGGCTTGTTGACGAAGATGTTCGACTTCGCCACCGCCGTGCGCGTGAAGTAGTCCGTGCCGAACGCGGCGCCGTTGCTGATGGTGTTCCAGTTCGCCGGCAGCCGCTTGCCAAAGGTGTTGAAGTTGAACAACGGCGTGACCAGATCCGCTTCAGCCTTGGTCCCTTCGTCGACGATAGCGGCCTTGATCGCTGGATCTCTCTGCGCCGCCGCGATCAACCCGCGTGCCTGCGCATAGAGCGCCTCTTCGCCGCGTTGCGGCGGCGTCTCGTCGAGCACGGTGGACAGCATGTCCCAGAAACGGTTTGGGTCGACCCATTTGATCTCTTCGGCGTTGCCGCCCGCAGCACCACCGGTCTCACCGAAGCTCGGCAACTTCGACCAGTCGGTCTCCTTGACCTTGCCGTCGTATTCGGCGAGCGGATAGAGACCCACCTTCGCAATCACCGACTGTACGGCCACGCGATCTTCAGGCGTGTCGTCCATGAAAACACGCGGAATGAAACTGCCGACTCCGGTCGACGAACGGAACACCTGGCGGATGCCCTTCGGCACCTGGCCGTGCCAGTCTGGCCCCGCCAACAGATAGAAGCCCGGACGAGTGCCGTACATCTTGCCGAGACTCGCGAAACCATCGGTACGCAGATCGACGGCCTGATAGACCCAGAAGCGTTTGCCGAAATCGGGCACCTGCACGACCACCGGCGTCTTGTTCAGATCGAGGATCGAGGAGCCATAGACCACGTCCTGATTCGGACAAGCGACAAATCGCTCCTGCGGCTGAATGTAGTCGCGCAGCATCGACAGATGATTGGGTGGCGCAACCGGCACGATGCCGCCGTTCAGACCCGGCTGCGGGACCTGCTTCATCACCAGTAGTCGGCCGTAGACGTTCACCATGGGCCACGCCCAGAAGTAAGTCTGGCGCGCCACCAGTCGTGCATATTCTTCAGAGATCGCGTAGCCGGCCACCGGGCCCGGCACGGACGCCATCGTAGCGGTGGCATGGGTCGATTGGTCTTGCTGCGTCTTCGCCAGAATGGGCGCGGCGACAGACGCCAATACGGCGGCCGTGACCCATGTCGCGGTTTTCCTGTTCATATTGTCCTCAGGTTCGTCCATGTGCGGATTAGCGCTTTTGGGGCTCGGGGAATTTCCAGTCGCCGTCGAGCACCTTCTCGTCCGGGCCGTAGATGCGCATGACGAGGGTGTACGCACCGGTGGGCGCCGGCAGCCAGTTCGACGTCTTGTCCGCGCCGGGCGACGTGTTCTGCACGTAGATATCCAGCGAGCCGTCGGCGCCGTACTTCAGCCCCTTGGTGCGATCGCCAATCGAGTAGCGGTTGATCGGATTCGCGACCAGATGGCGCGCAGGCAGGTCGTACAGCGTCATCGACCAGAAGAATTTCGCGGGCGGCAGGTCCTTCTTGTCGAAGTGCAACACGTACGGCTGCGAGCCGAGCAGTTGTGCGTGTTCGCCGTTCACACGCGTGCCGACGTAGACCGCTTCTTCCTTCGTGTTGCCGTAAATCCCCATCGCCGCCGCGACGGCGCGGGTGGTGTAGTCGTCCTTCAGATCCGCACGGCTGCCGAACAGGCTGAACGAACCGGTGGTGTGTTTTTCAGCGTCCGCCAATGCGGCTTTGCCGTCCGCAACGCCTGCCTCAAGCGCGGCGCGCGTTTCCGGCGGCAAGGCGGCCGGATCAAACGGCGCGCCAGGCGCAATGCCGATCTTCGCGAAGCGCGCCATCAATTCCTGCTCGGACGGCGCCGGCGGCTGCGTGAACTGCAGCATGAAGTTCAGATACGCGATGAAGTCCACCGAAGTCGCCTTCGCTTCATCCCACTTCGGAAAATCAAGCTTCGCGACGGGCGGCGGTGCAGCCGCGTGTTCAAACGCGGACAGCGGCGTGAGCTTGTATTGCTTCTGGATCGCCTCGACGTTTTTGACGTCGCTCGCGCCGTTGAGCGCCGTGCGGCCGAGCGTCAGAATCAGGTCTGTTTCGGAGCGGAACACCTTGTCGATGCCCTTGGGCGTATCACCGTGCCAGTTCGGGCCGGCGAACAGATAGTGGCCCGCGCCATTGCCCGTGGCCCGCGAACCGACATAGGCGAAGTTGTAGGTGTACAGGTCGATCCACTGGAAGACGTAGTAGCGCTCTTTCGGCACCGCGGGCACCGTCAGCACCCACGGCTCGCGACGCAGATCGAGCCACGCCCACGAGTACGGCGTGTCATTGTTCGGCGTGACGATGTCCTTGTTCTCCGGACCGTACGGATGCGAGTAGTTGCGGAACTTGCCGAAGCCGCCTACATAAGCCTTCGAACTGGAATCGATCGCCTGCTCATAAAGCGTCTTGTAGTTGAACAGCATCGGATACGCATAGAGGAACGCGTCTTTGGCGATCGCTCTCGCTTCTTCAGGCGAGGCGGTGACCGCCGCTGCCGCCGCCGTGGGGGCGCTCGCTTGAGCGACGGCTCGCGTATGCGGCAACATTGCCAATGACAAAGCCGCGATGACTGCGCAGATAGGCAGACGTTTGAATAAGGTCATGAGTTAGGCCCTCTGTTTCTATGCCTGGTTTTTGTGCTTACTTGCCGAACGTCATGTTCAGCCCCGCGAAGATGGTGAACTTCGGCACGGTGGGGCGCAAAAGCAGATCGTTGGTATGCGCGCTCGCGCCGAACACGCTCGACGTGTAGTAATTCTGGATGTTGAGCGAAGCGGCCAGATTAAGTGGGTTATTACTTTTATTGGCTTCGTCGGCCGAGGCCTGAGCGAACGCCGGCGACAACATCACCGAGGCGGCGTATAACGCAGCCGATCTAACCACGCCTTTGCAACCCATTCCTGCACCTCGTATATGGGCATTTCTTATAGGCGAACGCTTTCTTTTGCCTAATGCATATAAAGCAAAAGCAATGGCATTCGTATTTCAAATTGCGTCGAACTAATTGCGAGCGTAAGTTCGCCGCGCCCGGCGGCCACGCGCAGCCGGGAAAATATGCAAAACGGATGAGATACGCGATTAATTCGCGCTAAGTCTCTCGAGCAAGCTGGAAAAAACTGTACAGCCGGATACAGGCTTGCATGGACGCTCCTTTAAGACTCAAGAGACGCGGCACCAAACAACGCATGCGGAGGTAAAAAATTCACAGTACGAGCGTGTTGTGGCGGAATGGTAGCAAAGGTTTCCAGAGATTACAGAAATAAATTTGTAACACGAGCGAAAGCCACTCAATTCCGGAAGAAACTAGATTTTTACCGCCACTCTTATTCCACACATATGCCATAGTTTTGGGCATTTGTTTGCTTTTTGTATAAAAGCCCGCATAGCGAGATACGCCATTTGCAAATTACCGGCATTGACGCCGTCGCTAAAAAAAGCAACAAAATGCGCTGCAACATTCGCCGTGTCCCATTAGACTTGCGCTCGCTCAAAGTTCGATCCACCGCTTTTGATGAGGCTTTCATGATTCGCACGATGCACCGGTACTGCATTGCCTTGACCGTCGTGGTTCTTTCCGCTTGCACCGTTACGCCGCACCATGACGCGAGCGAGTCGCCAGCCGGCGCGTCGAGCGCCGCAACCCTCGCCTCGTGGAACGACTCCGCGACCAAACGCTCGATTGTCGATTTCGTCACGTTGGTTACCACGCCGGAGTCGAAGGATTTCATCCCGCGCGCGGACCGGATCGCCGTGTTCGACAACGACGGCACGTTATGGCCGGAACAACCCGCCTCCGTGCAACTGGTGTTCGCGCTGCAACGGGTGAAAACGGTAGCCGGCCGGCATCCGGAATGGAAACGGCAGGAACCGTTCCGCTCGATTCTGAAAGGCAATCTGAAGAGCATCGCGGCGAGCGGCGACGCCGGTTCGATGAAACTGCTGGCGTCGGCGCATGCCGGCATGACTAGCGACCAGTTCGCCGGGCTCGTGCACGAATGGTTCGATTCCGCGAGCGACCCGCGCTTCAATCGCCCGTACGCGGACCTCGCTTATCAGCCGATGCTCGAGTTGCTCGCCTATTTGCGCGCCAACGGTTTCAGGACCTATCTGGTGACGGGCAGCGATGTCGAGTTCGTCCGTGATATCGCGCAGCGCGTGTACGGCATTCCGCCCGAGCAGGTGATCGGCAGCACCGTCAAATACAAGTACAGCCAGACGAACGGCGCTATAGCGCTGACCCGGCTTGCGCAGGTTGACACGCTCGTCGACGGCGCGGCCAAACCGCTTGCTATCGACCGCGTGATCGGTCGGCGTCCTGTGATCGCATTCGGCAATGCGGACGGCGATGTGCCGATGCTCGAGTGGACGTCGGCAGGCGACGGCCCGCGCCTCGCGGGCCTGCTGCATCACACCGACGGTGAACGAGAGTATGCGTACGACCGCGCGGCGAAAAGCGGCAAGCTCGACAAGGGGCTGGACGAAGCCGGCGCGAAAGGCTGGCTCGTCGTCGATATGAAAGACGACTGGACGACGGTGTTCAAGCCGGATAGCGCGGCAACGACTGCGGCGGCGCCGTCCAATTAAGGGGGCTCGTCGGGAAGGCCGCGCTTCGGCGGCCTTCCCGCTCTTTCATCACTCGCCTAGCGGGTGAGCGTGATGACCAGATAGCCGGCGTACAACACGCCGCACACCAGCAGCGCCCAAACCGGCACGCCGCGCGCGCGCACGTTGATCCGCAGCCATGCGGCGGCGGCGAGCGTGATCACGATGCCGGTCACGACTTCGATACGCGGCGTCCACGGCGTCAGCAGAATCCCGATCGCGGGCAGCAACGTGCCCTGGAACACCATTGCACCGGTGATGTTGCCGAACGCCAGCGTGTCCTTGCCACGGCGAATCCACAGGATGCTGTTGACCTTCTCCGGCAACTCGGTGGCAATCGGAATGATCAGCAGCGACAGCAGCAACGGCGAGATGCCGAGTACCTGCGACACGCCCCGCACACCGTGGATGAAGCCTTCCGCGCCCCACACCAGCAAGGCAACCGCCAGCACCAGTTGCACCGCGATGGTCGCGAGATTGGTGGGCAAGCCAAGACGCGACAGCAGCATCCTGCCCGGCGCTTCGGTGCCGTGACCGGCGTCGACCAGTTCGTTCGATGCACGGAACGTCATCACCACATACGTGATGTACACACCGACCAGCGCCGCGCTGAACAGCCCCCGCACGATCATCTGTTCGTGCGGCACATACATTGCCGCAGCCGCCAGCACAAAGGCACACAGGAAGTAATTCAGATCGCGCGTGAAACCCGTGCGTTCCGGCGTAACCCAGCCGCCGGCGCCGCGCGAACCGAGAATCGCGAGCGTCATCAGGAAGGTGGAGAGGGTGGAGAGCATGAGCGGCGCGCCGAGAATCGCCCCGACGCCGATCTCCTGGTTGACCGCGCTATCGGTCGTGCCGCCCGCAATCGCGAGCAGCGGGACGAGGGTTTCGGGCAAGGCGGTGCCGACCGCAGCGAACAGCGAACCTGTCACACCTTCGGAGATTTTCAGACGCTCGCCGAGATGTTCGAGTGCATTGGTGAAGAGCTCGGCCGCCACCAGAATGACGACCAGCATGATCGCGAGTTCGAACAGAAGACCGGTCATGCGTGGCTCCCCGCAAATGCAAAGGGGAAGCGGCACAACGGACGGACAGGTGGGGAGACTGGCAGGGCACAACGATGTTTCACAGGGCAACTCCGCGGTCGGACGTAAATAACGAACCAATGACGCACCGCGACCCGTCCGACCAGAACGAAGCAGTGCGCCAATGGTCTCGCCAAACCGACCCGGTCGAACGCGCCATGACCCGCAGGCCAAGTATGTTGACGCGCTCTCCTTCAATGGATGAAGGAAGGCTACTCCCCAATGACCCGAGGATTCTAACGGGACGCACGGCTTTCAACAAGCTTGGGATCTGGCGCATGCGATGCTCCCGGTTTCACCGCGCCCGTCCGGCGCTGCGACGTCAGCCGGCGAGCGCGTGATCGCCCCACTGGTAAGATCACTCACCGTATACGACAGCAGTGAGTCCTCACATGAACTACCAGAATCGCCAGTGGTTTTACGTCAAGCGTCCCGAAGGGCGAGTTGGCGACGAGCATTACGAGTTGCGCGAAAGCGAGCTTGACGACAATTTGTCATCGAATGAAGTGTTGATCCGGGCGCGTATCGTCAGCGTCGATCCGTACATCCGGATCCAGCAGCACGAGCGCAATACTTACGACGTGCCGCATCCGCTCGGGATCGTGCAGCGGGCGGGCGTGGTGGGAGAAGTGGTGGCGTCGGCGAGTCCGCTTTTCAAGCAGGGCGACTGGGTGTCGGCCTATAGCGGCTGGCAACTTTACGCCAAGTGTCATCACAGCGAGCTGACCAAACTGAACCCCGACGCAGCGCCGGTTTCGACCGCGCTCGGCGTGCTCGGCATGCCCGGACGCACCGCGTGGTTCGGTTTGATGGAAGCAGGCAAGCCGCGTCCAGGCGACACGCTGGTCGTGTCCGGTGCGGCGGGTGCGGTCGGTTCGTTGGTCGCGCAGTTCGGCAAGCGTGCCGGGTGCCGCGTCATCGGGATCGCGGGCGGCCCGGACAAGTGCGCGTTTCTGACCGACACGCTGAAGCTCGACGGTGCGGTCGACTACCGGGCGCATCCCACACTTGAAGGCTTGCAATCAGCGCTGCAGGCAGCGACCGGTGGCGTCGACGTCTATTTCGACAACGTGGGCGGCATGGTCACCGATGCGGTGATCCCGCTCATCAAGCGCCGCGCGCGAATCGTCATCTGCGGCGCGATCGCTCAGTACAACGGCGGTCTCGACACGCCGGACCTCGCGCCGCGCTTCCTGCAGCACATGCTGTTTCAGCGCGCGACGATCCAGGGCATTCTCGCGCGCGACTTCACGCATCGGATGGACGAGATGCTGCAGATCGTCTCGCCGTGGGTGAAGAACGGCGAAATCGTGTACCAGGAGACGTACGTCGATGGTTTCGACGCGTTGCCGAACGCGCTCAATAGCCTGTTTGAAGGGAAGAACCTTGGGAAGCTGCTGGTCAGGGTGTGACCGGATGAAACTCGCCGGTGGGAGGCACCGCGGCGGCGCCCCAACGCAAATCGAGCCAGCGGGTCACATACCCCGCTGGCTCGACCTGTTCGATGAGTCAATCGCTGTGTGAAGCGATTGACATCACGGATCGCAGTGGATAACGCTGCTTACTTAACGGGCGCCAGGTAGGAGCCCGACAAGAACCGCTGCGAACGCGGAATCGTCGCGCTATACGCTTGAATGGCAGCGGCGAGCTGAGGGCGGATCAGGTTTCGGTTGGTATCGTAAATCGAATAGCCGTCGCCTTCGCCATTGCTCGGATCGCCGTTGCGCACGACATACCAGAACGCTTTCTGCACGGAGCCGTTGTTCATCAGCACTTTCAACTGGTTGAAGGCCGCGAGTTGTCCAGCGTCGGTGCCATCAGTCCCATTGTTGGTTTCCGTCAGCCAAAGCTTTTTAGGTCCGTTCGGAACAACGCTCGACATCGTATCGATAAACGCTTGCACCAGCATGACGTATTCGCTGCTGTTGAAGTAGGGATGGATATCGACCACGTCAACGGAAGCATTCAAGGGGCTGGCGGCACTCGCCGTGTTGTTTCCGATGGCTTTGATGTCATCGGTGGCCTGGATCAACATGCTCGAAGCAGGCGGTTTCCAACCATTGTTCGGGTAGGCCGAGTTGTAGAAGTAAGAGATTCCCTGAGTATGCAGGACGGTCCGGTAGCCGGACTGCGCCTTGGTGTTCAGGATTTTCCTGGTGTTCGTATAGAGCGTTTTCTCACGCGCCAGCATGTAGCCGGTGATGCCCTTCGCGTTCCCGTACGACGGATTGGACGCCGAGAAGCCCCAGTTGACTTCATTGAACAGCTCGATATCGGCGGTGAACGGCAAGACCACGTCCATCAGCGAGCTCATGTATTTCGAAAAGGCAGCATCACAGAAGTCGAGCCGCGGCGAAGATCCGCTCGGCGGACTCTGAGTAGCGGCACATTTGTAGGCGCTGGCAGGCGCGTACATGCCCACCTGGAAGAGAATCTTCATGCCGCGCGTCCGGGCGGCATTGAGAAGCGATTTGAGGAAGGCCACCTTGTTCGGATCCAGCGTGCTGCCATCGGCGAGCACCATGAAGTCCCAGGAAACACCAAGGCGAACCGTGCCGACGCCCAATCCGGTGATCAGGTCGAGGTCTTTCGAGCATTCGCTCAGCGCCGTTTGGTCCGCGCTCCACAGGTTGCAATTCACGTCCATGGCAAACCGGTCGGCGCCAGTGCCGTTCACCGGCGGTTGGAGCGCGACGAGTTGTGCGATGGGTGTAGTCGTCTGTGCGAGGGCCGACAGCGGCTGTCCACACAATATTGTAAGGAAGGCGAATAGTGCGAGTAGCTTGAGTTTCATTTCTCTACTATAAAAAATGCTCGTGCCCGGATTGAGTCCACCAACGTCAACCTCCCTAGCGAGGATGGAGACACCCATGCCCGATTCGCTATCGTGCGGGTTGTCGCAGGTGGAGTTCAGTTCCTTGCTCCCGTCAATGTACGGGCTTTCGAGCGTGACATTCTGCACTGCCCAAATCTGCCTATCGCGTGGTCCGTCGAGTCGCGTGTGAACAGCTTGTTCGACGCACCGCTCGTAAGGCAGATGTGGGTATTCGTGTGCAGCGTGAGATCCGTTAAATCGATATGGCTCTGATCAGCGATCTGCAGAACGTTACCGACCGTTCCGTCAATCGCCTTGCCCAGCCTTTCGCAGCACGACGCGGCCGTGGTTCGGGCTGTCGCCGTTCCCGGAGGTGCTGTCTCCGCTGACGCCGGCGGGGGTGTCGTTGGTGACCTCGCCCATGCCAGCGACGTTGGTGGCCGCATTGGCGACAGCACCAGGAGCGACGGCATCAGCGGCTACTGCAGGTGAATTGACGTCACCCGAGCCCTCGCCCCCGCAACCTGCGAGGGCCAGCGCTCCCGCAGCGAGTGCGAGGACGGTCAGAAATTTTCTGCGTCGAGACGGTTGATCGAATGAAATGTCGAGGTTTGGAAAGTATTCGCTGGAATTGGGCATCTCTGTATCAAGGCCGATCGAGCCCGGCCATTAAAACGAACAACGTTCGCGTCTTGAGGACGTCGCTACGCGAGGCACGCAACAACAGGAAGTACACCTAACGAGTGTTCCGCGCTTAAGGGACAGAGGGTCTGCCGGCAGAATGAACTGGGAGTGGCCAGGTCACATATAATCGTCTGACTTAATGTGACGTGACGTTAGTTCGATTGCATCCTTGAGTTCAGGCCAATAAATGGCGGCGGATCAACAGGTAAATTATGGTGACGGAATGGATTATCATTCCGAAAAAAGCATCTTTTACCGGTCTGGCCTGACGAAAAGCAATGATACATAAATGAAACAAAATTTTAAGCGCGAGTCGTAACCAAGCGTAACTAGCCGATTTGTGATATGGGAATTGTCGGCAATAATTTCCTGCCACCCGCTTATCGCCGCTCAGCAAGGGTTTACGGCTCTTAAGCGCAATCCGACAAAATGCTTCCCAGCATATTAAAAATAATTACCTAGCGGCTCTGAGAGCGTTCTTGACCTATATTAAAACATCACCAAATACATCAGACAAATACGATATAGTCCGACTATATTTAATTGGTGCCGCATCTTATTAAACCTCAGACAAATGCATCTGATCTACTTTTAATAGTTAAGGGTCGCATGCATTTAATCGGATCAACGGCTCACAATCGCGATGGAGTTAATCGATGCGTAAGACGTGTGTCAGGATTTTGATGGGATAGATTTTCAATAATTAATCTGCGATCCTAAATACAAGGCGCCAGACTCGCGCGATCGTGTTTGGATTCTTCGACTATCCGGCAGTTGAGATCCTCATGCCGAAACCAACAGAACAGAATGGAACGGAAGTCAGGCGACGGCGAGAAAGTTCGCGATGATGCGCGCGTTCGAAACGATGCGAAAAGCAGGAAATGTAGCGCGGGAGGTGACGGGGACATTCAGGGACAAAACTGGCGCCCCTGACAGGGGATTTTGTACTGAAGTATTCGGATTTGATGCAGACAGGTCATTAATTCATAACGACCTAAGTTGGTGCGCCCGGCTGGGATCGAACCAGCAACCCCTGCCTTCGGAGGGCAGTACTCTATCCATTGAGCTACGGGCGCTTCAACACGAAAGCGCGGCAACCTGAACAGGAGCGACGCCAAAGCGAGACCGAAAGGATACCCGGTTTCGGCCAAACCGTCCACCGGGCGGCCTATATGGCGGGATTGAGCGCCTCCTGCCCGCCATCCCGCCGACGCCGGCCGCAGCCCGCGATGCGGGTAAACGCCTGCTGAACACCTCGCCGCGCCCCTCGCCGCCGCCGAAATGTTGCGTCTATAATCGTCCGTGCCTGATTAAAGAACAAGAAGTTGCCGTCACGCTGTACCGCTCACATACCCACGGAGACGAGACAAGCATGAGCGAAGCACCACACGGAGCCCCAATCAAAACCCCCGGGCAGCTCATCGCCGCGATCATTGCCAGCTTTGCGGTACCGATCGTCATCATCGTTCTGCTAGTGATCTACGTCGATAATTCGACGCGCACGGGCGCAGGCACCGACAGTCTTTCCGACGCTGAGGTCAGCGCGCGCATCAAGCCGTTCGCGCAAGTCGACATTCGCGACGCCAATGCGCCGCGCGTCTACAAGACCGGCGAAGAGGTCTACAAGGCCGTTTGCTCCGCGTGTCACGCGTCGGGTGCGGCAGGCGCGCCGAAATTCACCAATACCGCCGACTGGGCGCCGCGCATCGCGCAGGGCTTCGACACGTTGTTGCACACGGCGCTGACCGGCAAGGGCGCGATGCCCGCGCGTGGCGGCACCAGCCCGGACGACTACAGCGACTTCGAAATCGCCCGCGCGGTGGCTTACATGGCGAACAATTCCGGCGCGAGCTTCCCTGAACCGGCACAGCCGGCAGCAGGTGCGGCAGCCGCCGCGTCTGGCGCTGCTGCCGCGGCGCCGGCAGGTGCTTCGGACGCTGGCGCCGCCCAAGCCGCTGCAGCAATGGCGGCCATGGCAAGCGTGCCGCAGGCGGCTGCGCCGGCTGCAGGCGGGGCACAAAGCGCGGACGCCTCGCAAGCCGGCAAGGCGTTGTATCAGCAGGTTTGCCAGGCGTGTCACGCGGCTGGCGTGCTGAACGCACCGAAGTTCGGCGACAAGGACGCATGGGCGCCGCGTCTGAAAGACTCGATGGACACGGTCTACAACTACGCGCTGCACGGCAAGGGTGCGATGCCGCCGAAAGGTGGCTCGACTGCCTCCGACGCGGACGTGAAAGCCGCGGTCGACTACATGGTGAGCGCCGTGAAATAAGGCGCCTCCGGCGGTTGCCGCAGGACAAAAAAATCCCTGCACCGTGGCAACACGGGCAGGGATTTTTTATGCGAAATGCGTTTTACGCGTCTTCGGGTCAGGCGTCTGCCGATACAGCCGCAGGGCGGCTGAACGCTTCGACAAATGCCAACGCCGGGGTGCTACGCGCCAGTGACGTCAAATGCGTGTGCAGGTCGGCAGGAGCGAGCCATGGATAGCTCAGCCCATCTTGCAACGCTTCGAGCAATTTGCCGTCGACGTCCGGCATGACGTCCATGCGCGCTATGTGGATATGGAACGCCGTGACGGCCGGCGTTGCGTCGAAAGTCCACCGATACACCCCGTGGCCGACGCGCAATGCGCCGGTTGCCCGTTCGCGCATCACCACCAGCCAGGGTAAGGCGTCGATCATGCCGTTGTCCACCGCGAGCGAATCGCACACGTAATAGGTACGGCACTTCGCGTACTGGGCGCCGAAATCGGTGACGAGCGTTTTGGCAATCGCATCGGTACCGACTGTGCGTGCCGGAAACGCGATATTCGAAGTAGCGAGCGAAATGGTGAGAACCGCATCCGGCGCGAAAGCCTCGGCGATGCGACTAGCACGCGTGTTGTCTTTCGCGTCGATGTAGGTTTCGAGCGCGCGGCGATAGTGCGCGAATGGGGGCGTGGGCATGCGAGCGGTCTCCGATTGACGGGCCGTGCCACTGTAGCGTGCGTGCGTCAAAAAACCCCCATGCACCTGCCGCGCACGGGGTCTTGCATCCACATCCACGCTCAAGGCTTCTGCAACAGCGCCTTCAAACTTGCAAGCCGGTCTTTCGGCGACATCGGCGCTTCTTCGGGCGTCGGCGGCGGGGCGTCGTCGAGCAGCATCTCGGGGATAAAGCGCGACGGCTCGCACACTACGGTTTCGCGCGCGCGCTTGCGCTTCTTGCACCAGTTCAGATGCAGGCTGCGCTGCGCCCGCGTGATCGCGACGTACATCAGACGACGCTCTTCCTCGATGCGTGCGTCGTCGATCGGCTCGTCGTCCGGGCCGCCACGGTGCGGCATGATGCCTTCTTCGACGCCCACCAGAAACACGTGCGGGTACTCCAGCCCTTTCGACGCGTGCACCGTCGAAAGCCGCACAGCGTCCGGATCTTCCTCGCGGCCTTCGAGCATCGACATCAGCGCGACGGTCTGGATCAGGCCGAGCAGGCTCTTGCCGGTATCGCCGAAGCCGTCGGCGGTGTCGTAGCCGGTTGCCTCGCTCTTCTCCGAACCTTCGGGCTCGGCCTTGGTGCCCTTGCGCTTCAACCATTCCATGAACTCGAGCACGTTCTGCCACTTGGACTGCGCCTGACGTTCGTCGAATGCGTCGTACAGATAGGCTTCGTAGTGAATCGCGTCCATCAGTTCGTCGAGCAAGGTCCCTGCGGCATCCTTCTCGGCGCGATCGGTGAGACGCTGCATGAAATCGCAGAACACGCGCATCGGTTCGATCTGACGCGGCGACAGGCGTGCCTCGATGCCGCCCATGTACACCGCTTCGAATAGCGACACCTTCGCCTGGCCCGCGAACGAACCGAGCGCTTCGAGCGTGGTATTACCGACGCCGCGGCGCGGCGTAGTGATCGCGCGGATGAACGCGGGGTCGTCGTTCGCGTTGGCGATCAGGCGCAGATACGCGCAGATATCCTTGATCTCGGCTTTGTCGAAAAACGACTGCCCGCCCGACAGCACATACGGAATCCGTTCACGACGCAGCACCTGTTCGAAGATGCGCGCCTGGAAGTTGCCGCGGTACAGGATCGCGTAGTCGCGGAAATTCGCACGCCGCTCGAACTTGTGCGCGGACAGGCGAAACACCACAGACTCCGCCTCGTGCTCTTCGTCGTTGCAAGGTGTGACGGTAATCGTGTCGCCCATGCCGTGTTCGGACCACAGCTTCTTTTCGAACAGCTTTGGGTTGTTCGCGATCACGTTGTTCGCGGCAGTCAGAATACGCACCGTCGAACGGTAGTTCTGCTCGAGTTTGATCAGATGCAGCTTCGGAAAATCCTTGCTGAGCTGCCCGAGGTTTTCGAGCGTCGCACCGCGCCAGCCGTAGATTGCCTGATCGTCGTCGCCGACCGCCGTAAACGCTGCGCGTTTGCCGGCCAGCAGTTTCACCAGCTCATACTGGCACGCGTTGGTGTCCTGATACTCGTCGATCAGCAGATAGCGCAGCTTGTTCTGCCAGCGGTCGCGCACCTGCTCGTTCTTCTCGAAGAGTTCGGCCGGCAGACGGATCAGATCGTCGAAATCGACCGCCTGATAGGCGTGCAGCGTCGCGACGTAATTGCGGTAGACGATTGCGGCCTGATGCTCGTCTTCGTTCGCGGCAATCGAAATCGCCTGTTCCGGCATGATCATGCCGTTCTTCCACAGCGAGATGATCGACTGAATCTTGCGGATGAAGCCTTTGTCCGTCGAGCCGACCTGCTCCTGGATCATGCCGAAGCAGTCGTCCGAATCCATGATCGAGAACTGCGGCTTCAAGCCGACGTGTTCCGCTTCCTGCCGCAGAATCTGCACGCCGAGCGAGTGAAAGGTGCAGACCGTCAACTGGTTGACGGGCACTTTGCGGCCTTCCTTGCCGGGCGTGGTGAGCGTCTTGCCCTCGAGCAGCTTGCCCACGCGCTCGCGCATTTCCAGCGCGGCCTTGTTCGTGAACGTGACGGCGGCAATGTGGCGCGGCTCGAAGCCTTTGGCCTCGATCAGGTGAGCGATTTTCTGCGTGATCACGCGCGTCTTGCCGCTTCCAGCGCCGGCGAGCACGAGACACGGGCCGTCAAGATAACGGACCGCTTCATTTTGAGCGGGGTTCAGGCCTGCGGACATCGTCAGTGGATGGGTAATGCGGTTGAGGGCGCTTGGGTGCGGAATCGCGAGACCGAAGGCCCGGGGGCATGCTGCGCGGGGCGGGCGGCTGGGACGCTCGCCTCGGTGTGAGG
This sequence comes from Paraburkholderia sediminicola, assembly GCF_902859805.1. Lineage (GTDB taxonomy): Bacteria > Pseudomonadota > Gammaproteobacteria > Burkholderiales > Burkholderiaceae > Paraburkholderia > Paraburkholderia sediminicola. Next base: position 181,839 of record NZ_CADIKC010000012.1, read on the forward strand.
GGCATTCCGGCTCGCTGCGATCCGCGCGAGAGGAGCGATGTTAACACGGATGCCCCAAGCGGATGCCGTGACAGATTCGCTGTCGGTCCGCCGAGAAAGGGGCCGCGATCACAGCTCGTCCGCCGACAAAAACGGACGCTCGACCGGGCCGCCCCGAACGCCACGGCAATCGCCTTCCGGGCGCGCCCCAATGGGCACCGCCAGCAAGCGCCTGCGACGATGCCGACAGTCCGCCTTCGGGACATGCCACAATTACACCGTTGCGCGCCGTCGCCGCGGTGGCAAAGCGGCGCGCCGTTTTTGCAGGAAGACACGCATGTCCGCATCGCTGAAGATTGGATTGATGGGTTACGGTTTTGCTGGCGCGACCTTTCATGCGCCGGTGATCGAGCACTGCGGGCGAGCGAGCATCGCTGCCATCGCGACGAGCCAGCCCGAGCACGCGCTGGCCGATTACCCGCACGCGAAGGTGGTGGCCGATCTCGACGCCCTGCTCGCGCTCGAAGAAATCGACTGCGTCGTCATCGCGACGCCCAATGACACGCACTTCGACCTGGCGCGCCGCGCGCTGGAAGCGGGCAAGCACGTGGTGGTCGACAAACCGGTCACGCTCACCGCCGCCGACGCCCACACGCTCGCCAACATTGCGCTGGCTCGCAGCAAGCGGTTCATCCCCTTTCATAACCGCCGCTGGGACGGTGATTTTCTGACCGTGCGGGATCTGCTTGCCAGCAGAGAATTGGGACGCATCACGCAATACGAATCGCACTTCGACCGTTTCCGGCCGGAAGTTCGGCAGCGTTGGCGCGAGGAGGCTTCGCGCGGCGGCGGCTTGCTCTTCGATCTTGGACCGCACCTGATCGATCAGGCGCTGGCGCTGTTTGGCGCACCGCAGACCGTGTCCGCGACGGTTCGAACGCATCGCGATCAAGCCAGTGCGCCGGACTACGTCCATATCCAGCTGGGCTACGGCGAGTTCGAGGTCGTGTTGCATGCTAGCGCGTTGACTGCGCACGTCGCGCCGAGGTTTACGATTCACGGCACGCAGGGGAGCTACGTGAAATACGGGCTCGATACCCAGGAGGATCAGTTGAAGGCCGGCTTGCGGCCGGGCGATGACGGGTTCGGCGCCGGCAATGCGCCCGGTGTGCTGCGTGTGCTCGAAGAGGGTCAGGAAGTCGAGCGGGAGGTGCCCACGCGCAACGGCGACTACGTCGGCTTTTATATTGCCTTGGCTGATGCCATTCAGAACGGCACGAAATTTCCCGTCAGCGCTCAGGATGCCGTCGACGTGATGACGATCATCGAGCTTGCAGCCCGGAGCTCAGAAGAAGGTGTCCGGCTGCCGTTTGAACGTATTCGCTGACTTTTTCCTTTGCTACGGGGCGCTTTCCGGCCATTGGCGGCAGCGCGCGAACCATGCCGCCGCCAATGGCAAAAAGCCTGACAACCTCGAAAGGAACATAACGTTACAAATAACCCCGCCTCCGCGGTCAGCGTGAATCCCCGACAATCCGTTGCTACCCCAGTAGCACCACAAAACGACAACGACCTCCCGGAGAGTCCATGCCCCGAATCGTCCGCGCACTAGCAGCATGCGCATTGCTCAGTTCTCTCGCCGCCTGCGTGGTGGCTCCCCAGCAACCCGCGCCGGCGCCGCGCCCTAACCCGCAACAGATCGCGGATCAGCGCTTCAACCAGGTCAACGGCCGTATCGACAACCTGAGCCGTCGCATCGACGCTCGCGTCAACCAAGGCTACTACCCGCCTCCGCAAGGCGGCGCCCTGCATCACCGTCTGGACGTGATCCGTCAGGAAGCGCATGACATGGCAGCGCAACACGGCGGCGGCCTGTCCGGCGACGAACAGCGCGTGCTGAATCAGGAACTGGACAACGCGGCACACGCCATCGGCGAATAAGTCAGCGAATAAGTCGGCGCTTAATCGCGTCGGTTAGTCGGGCCGGTTCAGGCACCGAAGCAAAGAAGCGCGGGCATTACGTCCCGCGCTTTTTTTTGACTTTCGCGAACCCGCAGCGTCAACCCCCATGCCCCTTGCGGGCCTTTATTTGACAAGCCCCCGGCCCTCGCGTACATTCGCCGCACGCGTCGGGAGAGCGTGCTGGCCGCAGGAAATCGCAGGCCGCGCCGCCGAAGGGGCACACCCGCAAACTCTCAGGCAAAAGGACCGACTGCGTCGAAGAACCCGCGCCCAGGCAACATCAAGGCACCGGTTTTTCGCACTCTGGAGAGCGGCAGTAGCCGTCTGTGTCGCGTACGTCGAACGTACATCGAGCAGATTCTGGCAAGCTGCCCACCGAAGGGGCGCGCGTTTCACCGTAGCGATCACAGCTTCACCATCGCACGGCGGCGCAATCTCTCAGGTATCGAGGACAGAGGGGCCATGCAACGCAATCGCTCGCAGCCAGCAGGCCGCGAGGCGTAGCGCCGCGTGGCCTTTTTTGTTTCGCGAGACGCCTGAGGCCCCATGACCGAACTCAAACACACCCCGCTCAACGCCACCCATCGTGCGCTCAACGCCCGCATGGTCGATTTCGGCGGCTGGGACATGCCCGTCAACTACGGCTCGCAAATCGACGAACACCGCGCCGTGCGCACCGACGCCGGCATGTTCGACGTCTCGCATATGTGCGTCGTCGATTTCACCGGCGAACGCGTGCGCGCCTTCTTCGAACACGCGCTGGCCAATAACGTCGCCAAGCTGCAAACGCCGGGCCGTGCGCTCTATTCCTGTCTGCTGAACCCGAACGGCGGCGTGATCGACGATCTGATCGTCTATTACTTCAGCGAGACGCACTTCCGCCTGGTCGTCAACGCCGGCACCGCCGAGAAAGATGTCGACTGGTTCACCAAGCTCAATGCCGAAGGCAGCTACGGCCTGACCATCACGCCGCGCCGCGATCTGGCGATCGTCGCCGTGCAGGGCCCGAACGCCCGCAACAAAGTCTGGCAGGTCGCGCCGTCCAGCCGCACCTCGACCGAACTCCTCAAGCCGTTTAATGCAGCGATCGTCGACAACACGCCGTTTGGCGAATTGATGATTGCCCGCACCGGCTACACCGGCGAAGACGGCTTCGAAATCGTCCTGCCGGCCACGTCCGTCTGCGAATTCTGGGACGCATTGGTGCGTCAAGGCGTGCGCCCCGCAGGTCTTGGCGCGCGCGACACGCTGCGTCTCGAAGCCGGCATGAACCTGTACGGCCAGGATATGGACGACAACGTCTCGCCGCTCGACGCCGGTCTCGCATGGACCGTCGATCTGACCTCGCCGCGTGAATTTGTCGGCAAGGACAAACTCGAAGCCAACGGCTCGCAGGCCTCGTTCGTCGGTCTGATCCTGCTGAAGGAAAACGGCAAGGCGGCAGGCGTGCTGCGTGCTCACCAGAAAGTCGTCACGCCTCATGGCGAAGGCGAAATCACCAGCGGCACTTTTTCACCCACGATGCAGGAATCGATCGCCTTTGCGCGCGTGCCGAAAGGCGTGCAGCCGGGCGACACCGTTCACGTCCAGATTCGTGACAAAAACGTACCCGCAAGCGTGGTAAAACTGCCGTTCGTACGCAACGGCAAAGTGCTCGCAGTTTAAGCAGCCGGCGCGTGCGTCATATCTTTTAAGTTCATACCGAATAACACCGCATAGGAGCATCCGATGAGCATCCCGGCCGATCTGAAATACACCGAATCGCACGAGTGGGTCCGCACCGAAGCGGACGGCACGCTGACGGTCGGCATCACCGACCACGCGCAGGAAGCGCTCGGCGACATCGTCTTCTTCGAAGTCCAGGAACTGGGCAAGACCGTCAACGCCGGCGACACCGTCGCCGTGATCGAATCGGTGAAAGCCGCTTCCGATATCTACGCGCCGGTCTCGGGCGAAATCATCGAAGCGAACCCGGCCGTCGCGGACACGCCGGATGGCGTCAACAGCGCGCCGTACGAGAACTGGCTCTTCAAGATCAAGCCGGCTGCGGACGCATCGCAGGATCGCCTGATCGACGCGGACGCGTACGCCAAGTCCGTCGGCGCCTGATTCACCGCAAGTTGCACCATTACGTTTAAACCCGACAGGCGCGGCGCGTCCGATTCGACAGTCGAACGGACGCCCGCACCGCCAGGAACACCTCATGAAGCTCGAACACCCGGATCGTCTGATGAACCGCACTCCTCTCTCGCTCGCCGCGCTCGAAGTGCATGACGCCTTCGCTGAACGGCACATCGGCCCGGATTCGGCCGACCAGCAAGCGATGCTCGAAGCCCTCGGCTTCGCGTCGCGCGCCGCGCTGATCGACGCGGTCATTCCGAAGACGATCCGCCGCACCGAAACGCTGCCGCTCGGCCCCTTCGCCCAGCCGAAGAGCGAAGCCGAAGCGCTTGCCGCGCTGCGTGAGCTGGCGGACAAGAACCAGGTGTTCCGCTCGTATATCGGGCAGGGCTATTACAACGCGCATACGCCGACGGTGATCCTGCGTAACGTGCTGGAAAATCCGGCGTGGTACACAGCGTACACGCCGTATCAGCCGGAAATCTCGCAGGGTCGTCTGGAAGCGCTGCTGAACTTCCAGCAAATGATCGTCGACCTGACGGGTCTCGCGATCTCGAACGCCTCGCTGCTCGACGAAGCGACTGCCGCCGCCGAAGCGATGACGCTGCTGCAACGCGTCGGCAAGCCGAAGTCGAACGTGTTTTACGTCGCTGACGACGTGCTGCCGCAAACCATCGAAGTGGTGAAGACGCGCGCCACGCCGGTCGGCATCGAAGTGAAAGTGGGCCCGGCAGCGGACGCCGCGAACGCGAATGCGTTCGGCGTGCTGCTGCAATACCCGGGCGTAAACGGCGACGTGCGCGACTACCGCGCACTCGCTGAAGCAATCCATGCAGCAGGCGGCCACGTGGTGGTCGCTGCCGATCTGCTCGCGCTGACCGTTCTCACGCCGCCGGGCGAATGGGGCGCGGACGTGGCCGTCGGCAACACACAGCGTTTTGGCGTGCCGGTTGGTTTCGGCGGCCCGCACGCGGCTTACCTCGCCGTGCGCGATGAATTCAAGCGTCAGATGCCGGGCCGTCTGGTCGGCGTGACCGTCGATGCGCAAGGCAATCCGGCGCTGCGTCTCGCGCTGCAAACGCGTGAACAACATATCCGCCGCGAGAAGGCGACCTCGAACGTGTGTACCGCGCAAGCGCTGCTCGCGATCATGGCCAGCATGTACGCCGTCTATCACGGCCCGCACGGTCTGAAGACGATCGCGCTGCGCGTGAACCGTATCGCGGCGTTGCTCGCAGCCGGCGCGAAGAAGCTCGGTTACACGCTCGTCAACGATACGTTCTTCGACACGCTCACGTTCGAAACCGGCGCGCGCACCCAGGCGCTGCACGACGCGGCAACGGCGCGGCGCATCAATCTGCGCCGCGTGAGCGACTCGCGCGTCGGCATCTCGATCGACGAAACCACCACGCGCAGCGATCTGGCCGATCTGCTCGCAGCGTTCGCGCAAGCGGCGTTTGTCGACGAAGTCCCGCAGATCGACACCCTCGACGCGGAACTCCCCGCGGAAAACACGGTGCCTGCCGCGCTCGAGCGCACCAGCGCGTACCTCACGCACCACGTGTTCAACCGTCATCATTCTGAAACGGAAATGCTGCGCTACCTGCGCAGCCTCTCCGACAAGGATCTGGCACTCGACCGCTCGATGATCCCGCTCGGCTCCTGCACGATGAAGCTGAACGCGACCTCGGAAATGCTGCCGGTCACGTGGCCTGAATTCGGTCAGATTCACCCGTTCGCTCCGGCTGAGCAAACGGTCGGCTACCGCGAAATGATCGATCAGCTCGAACAGATGCTGGTCGCTGCCACCGGCTACGCAGCGGTGTCGTTGCAGCCGAACGCGGGCTCGCAAGGCGAGTACGCGGGTCTGTTGATCATTCACGCGTACCACGCATCGCGCGGCGAAGGTCATCGCAATGTCTGCCTGATTCCCGCTTCGGCGCACGGCACGAACCCGGCGTCCGCGCAGATGGCCGGCATGCAGGTGGTCGTGGTTGCTTGCGACGCGCAAGGCAACGTCGATATCGAAGACCTGAAACAGAAAGCCGAGCAACACGCCGACAAACTCGCGGCGATCATGATCACGTATCCGTCCACACATGGCGTGTTCGAAGCGAACGTCCGCGAAATCTGCGAGATCGTGCACGCTCACGGCGGCCAGGTTTATGTGGACGGCGCCAACATGAACGCCATGGTCGGCCTCTGTGCGCCAGGTCAGTTCGGCGGCGACGTCTCGCACCTGAACCTGCACAAGACCTTCTGTATTCCGCACGGCGGCGGTGGACCGGGCGTCGGTCCGGTTGCGGTCGGCGCGCATCTCGCGCAATTCCTGCCGAACCAGATTTCGTCGGGCTATGAGCGTGCGCCGAACGGGATCGGCGCTGTGTCGGGCGCACCGTACGGTTCCGCTTCGATCCTGCCGATTTCGTGGATGTACATCGCGATGATGGGCGCGAAGAACCTCACGGCTGCCACCGAAACCGCGATCCTCAACGCCAACTACGTCGCGAACAAACTCGCGCCGCATTACCCGGTGCTGTACTCGGGTCCGGGCGGACTGGTCGCGCACGAATGCATTCTCGATCTGCGTCCGATCAAGGACACCAGCGGCATCTCCGTCGACGACGTCGCCAAGCGCCTCGCCGACTACGGCTTCCACGCACCGACCATGAGCTTCCCGGTGCCGGGCACGCTGATGGTCGAGCCGACCGAATCGGAATCGAAGGAAGAACTCGACCGCTTTATCGAAGCGATGATCGCAATCCGCGAGGAAATCCGCGCTGTCGAAGACGGCCGCTCGGACCGCGAAGACAATCCGCTCAAGCATGCGCCGCATACGGCAGCGGTAGTCATCGCCAACGACTGGAAGCATGCGTATGCGCGCGAAACCGCGGCGTATCCGCTGCCCACGCTGATCGCGAAGAAGTACTGGCCGCCGGTCGGCCGTGCGGACAACGTGTACGGCGACCGCAATCTGTTCTGCTCCTGCGTGCCGATCGCCGACTACGAGTAAGCCGGCCCCCAAACCGCGCAGCGCCTGAAGGTTGTAAGCAGGCGTTGCGCGGTTCTGTCGCTTGTGTCCGCAAACGGCTAACATCACACACCGAATCAGCCTAACGAGGAGTTTCGCATGGCGCGAAAGGTGCGATTGATGCAAAGCCGGACCGAAATCAGGCGAACCCAAACATGGCAACAGGCTTGCACGCTATTGCTGGCTGGCGCAGCGGTGCTGCTGCCGCTACGGCAGGCGCAGGCCGCAATGAATTTTTGCGCGGCACCCGCGCTGCAAACCAGCGAGCGCACGAATGCCGATCCAGGCGTCAAGGCGCTGGTGAGCAATGTACTGGCACATCTGAACGACCCGCCGCATGCGCTGGCGAAACTGCATACCGAAGGCACGCTGCCGCACGAGGGTATTTACGATCAAAGCGTCGAGGCGGAGAAGGATCTGGATCTGCTGCGCGACGCTGCGCTCGCCTGGCGCGCAACCAGCGACGACCGTTATCTGAAGCTGGTCGACCGCTTGCTATATGCGTGGGTCACAACTTATCAACCCAGTTTCAATCCGATCGACGAAACCCATTTCGAAGGCCTGATTCTCGCCTACGACATGACCGCGAGCGCGTTGCCGGTGAAGACGCGCAATGCATCGATGGCGTTCCTGACGAAGCTCGCGAGCGGCTATATCGCGCAGATCGACGCGCAGCCGCGGCCGCTCAAGGGCACGTTCAGGAACAATTGGCAAAGCCACCGGATCAAGCTGATCTCGATGGCCGCGTTCACGCTGGATAACCGCAAGATGATCAACGCAGCGCAGCGCCTGTTCGACGAGCATATCGGCGACAACATTGCGCCGGACGGATCGACGTTCGACTTCGGCGAGCGCGACGCGCTGCACTACGTCACCTATGATCTGCAGCCGCTCGTGACCGCCGCGCTCGCCGCGCGCCGCCACAACCGTAACTGGTTGCCGGAGAAGGGGGCGAACGGCGCATCGCTGCAAGCCGCGCTGAACTGGCTCACGCCGTACGCGGATGGCAGCAAAACGCATGAAGAATTCGTGCATTCGAACGTTCCGTTCGATGCCAAACGTCGTGAGGCCGGTTTGCCCGGCTATTCGGGTCAATGGGATCCGAAAAACGCGACGGAACTGTTTCACCTGGCGGCGCGTCTTGACGGACGCTATACGCCGATCGCGCTGCAGCTCGCACCGACGCCGCCCGCATGGCTCGCCGTGTGCTTACCGCTGCCGGCGCGCTAAACTAACTTTTATCAGCAGGGAGCAGTAAATGGCAGTCAGCGTGTTCGACCTCTTTAAAATCGGCATTGGTCCGTCCAGTTCGCATACGGTCGGGCCGATGCGTGCGGCGCTGATGTTCGCGCAAGGGCTCGAACGCGACGGGCTGCTTGGCGCGACGGCATCGGTGAAAGTGGATCTGTATGGGTCGCTCGGTGCGACCGGCAAAGGTCACGGCACCGATCGCGGCGTGATGCTCGGCTTGATGGGCGATGCACCCGACACCGTCGATCCGGACACGATCGCGCAGCGGCTCGAAGCGGTAAAGGCGTCGCGCAAGCTCGCGTTGCTCGGCACGCACGACGTGCCGTTCGTCCAGAAAGATCACATTTCGTTTCTTCGCCAGGCGCTGTCCGAGCATCCGAACGGCCTGAAACTGCGCGCGTTCGATGCAGCAGGCGAGACGCTGCGCGAGTCGACGTATCTGTCGGTTGGCGGCGGTTTTGTCGTCACGGCGGGCGCGCCGAACACGAAGGTGCTGAGCGCCGTCGAACAATTGCCGCATTCGTTCCGCAGCGGCAACGAATTGCTCGCGCTGTGCAAATCGACCGGCAAGAGCATCGCGCAATTGATGTGGGAAAACGAACGCGTCTGGCACACCGAAGAAGAGACGCGTGCGGGCTTGCTGAAGATCTGGAACGTGATGCAATCGTGCGTGTCGCGCGGTTGCGGTATCAACAATCCGGATGCCGACGGTCATCTGCCCGGTCCGTTCCAGGTGAAGCGCCGCGCGCCGCAGTTGTATCGCGCGTTGTCGGGCAATCCTGAGCTGGCGCTGCGCGATCCGCTGTCCATGGTCGACTGGATCAATCTCTACGCCATCGCCGTGAATGAAGAAAACGCTGCGGGCGGCCGCGTGGTCACGGCGCCGACCAACGGCGCGGCCGGCATCATCCCGGCCGTGCTGCATTACTACACGCGCTTCATGCCAGGCTCGAACGAGCAGGGTGTGATCGACTTCCTGATGACGGCGGCGGCAATCGGCATTCTGTACAAGCTGAACGCGTCGATTTCAGGCGCGGAAGTGGGATGCCAGGGTGAAGTAGGCGTGGCCTGCTCGATGGCTGCGGGTGGGCTTGCTGCGGTGATGGGCGGCACGCCTGAGCAAGTCGAGAATGCGGCCGAGATCGGCATGGAACATAACCTCGGCCTGACCTGCGATCCGGTCGGCGGGATGGTGCAGATTCCGTGTATCGAGCGCAATGCCATGGGCTCGGTGAAAGCCGTGAATGCGGCGCGAATGGCGCTGCGCGGTGACGGCACCCATTACGTGTCGCTGGACTCTGTGATCAAGACGATGATGCAGACCGGCGCGGATATGAAGACGAAGTACAAGGAAACGTCTCGCGGTGGGTTGGCGGTGAATATTGTGGAGTGTTGAGAGCACAACGACCCGACCGCGCCGATCGAACCCATCGCAACACCTGGAGGCTTCATCGCAATGCCGCTCGCTTCTGAATCTCCTTCCACCGCCCAGACTACCGGCGCACGTCTTGTCGTCGACGCCTTGCTGACGCACGGCGTCGAGCGTGTTTTCTGCGTACCCGGCGAGAGCTTTCTCGCCGTGCTCGATTCGCTGCACGACGAAACAGACCGCATTCAGACCATCGTCTGCCGGCACGAAGCGGCGGCCGCGAACATGGCCGAAGCCGTCGGCAAATTGACGGGGCGTCCGGGCGTCGCGATCGTCACGCGCGGACCCGGCGCAACGCATGCATCGATCGGCGTGCACACCGCGTTTCAGGACTCCACGCCGATGATCCTGCTGATCGGCCAATGCGCGCGCGAGCATCTCGATCGCGAGGCCTTTCAGGAAATCGACTACCGGCGCATGTTTGGGCAGATGGCGAAATGGGTCGCGCAAATCGACGATCCGAAACGCATTCCCGAGTATCTGAGTCATGCGTTTCACACGGCGACGTCGGGACGCCCGGGGCCGGTCGTGTTGTCGTTACCGGAAGATGTGTTGAGCGACGCGTGCGACCTTGTGGCCGGCGCGCCCGCGTACAAGCGTGTGGCGGCGTCGCCGTCTGCGGCTCAGATGGACGAGTTGCGTCGATTGCTGGAAGGCGCGCAACGGCCGATGGTGATTGCCGGCGGCAGCGGTTGGACGCCTTCGGCTTGTGCCGACCTGCAACGCTTCGTCGAAAATTGGCAATTGCCGATCGGCCTCGCGTTCCGCTTTCAGGACACGCTCGATAATGAGCATCCGAACTACGCCGGTGATGTCGGCCTCGGTATCAATCCGGCGCTTGCACAACGTATCCGCGATGCAGACCTGCTGCTCACGCTCGGCCCGCGGCTAGGTGAAGCAACAACCAACGGCTACATGCTGCTCGACATCCCGAAGACAAAGCAAACGCTGGTGCACGTACATCAAGGCGCTGAAGAACTCGGCCGCGTCTACGCCGCGGATCTGCCGATCGTCTCCGGCATGCCGGAACTGGCAGCGTTGCTTGCGGCGTTGAAGCCTTCTTCCGACAAGCTCGCATGGGCCGGCGCCGCGGAAGAAGCGCATCGCGCGTATCTCGACTGGCGCAAGCCGCGCCCGATTCCCGGCGACGTGCAAATGGGTGAAGTGATCCAGCAATTGCGCGCGCATTTGCCGGAAGACGCGATCCTCACGAACGGCGCGGGCAACTACGCAACGTGGCTGCATCGGCATTTTTCGTATCGGCATTTCCGCTCGCAACTCGCGCCGACCAGTGGCGCGATGGGCTACGGTGTCCCAGCGGCGATTGCGGCGAAGTCGATGTATCCGCGACGGGCCGTCGTCGCATTAGCTGGCGACGGCTGCTTCATGATGTCCGCGCAGGAACTCGCGACGGCTATGCAGTACGACCTGCATGTGATTTTCATCGTCGTGAATAACAGTCACTTTGGCACGATCCGGATGCATCAGGAACGGCACTATCCGAATCGTGTGCATGGTACGGGTCTCACGAATCCGGACTTCGCGGCGTTCGCGAGGTCGTTCGGCGCGCATGGGGAGATCGTTGAGCGGACTGAAGATTTTCTGCCTGCACTGCAACGCTCGATCGAAGCCAAGCGTGCGGCAGTAATCGAGATCCGCATGCCGCAGGAGGCAAGCACGCCGGGCGCAACGTTGGAACAGATTCGCGAGCAGGGAAGGAAACTGCGAGGCGAGTGACGACATTGCGTTGTGACCTGCACGCATAGCGAAGCAACAAAGAAAAAGCCCTGCACCTCAAAAGAGCTGCAGGGCTTTTTTGTGCAGCGAGCGCCACGCGAAAACCGCGCGCGACGCTCAAATGCACATGCGAAAAACCGCTTACTTCCCGCCCACGCTTTGCAGCGTCGTCCACTTGCCGTCGACAACCTTGTACAGCGTGATGCCGCCGTTCTTCAGGTCGCCCTTGCCGTCGTACGCGAGGTTCGCTGCCGTCACTGCCGGCATCGAGGTCTTCGCGAGCAGCGGCAGGTACTTGGCCGGATCGGTCGAGTTAGCCTTCTTCATTGCGTCGAACATCGCCATTGCGCCGTCATAAGCGTACGGCGAGTACGTTTGCACGTCTTCGTTGAAGCGCTTCTTGTACTTCGCGACGTAGTCCTTGCCGCCCGGCATTTCTTCCAGCGGCAGGCCGGCGAGCGATGCCACCGTGCCGTTCGCTGCATCACCCGCGATCTGGATGAACGTCGGCGTGTGGACCATTTCGCCGCCCATCAGCGGTGCCTTGATGCCCAGTGCCTTCATCTGCTTGACCATCGGTGCCGCTTGCGAATCCGCGCCGCCGTAATAGATCAGGTCCGGGTTGACCGACTTCAGCTTGGTCAGGATCGACTTGAAGTCGACAGCCTTGTCGTTCGTGTATTCACGATCGACGATCGAGCCGCCCGCTGCCTTCGCTGCCTTTTCGAACTGATCAGCCAGACCCTGGCCGTAAGCCGTGCGGTCGTCGACGATCGCGATCTTCTTCACGCCCAGCGTCTTCACCGCGAACGTGCCGGCGACCGAACCTTGCTGCGTGTCGGACGTCATCATGCGGAACGTGGTCTTGAAGCCTTGTTGCGTGTACTCAGGCGCCGTCGCCATGGCGATTTCCGGGATGCCCGCGTTCGCGTAAATGCGCGAAGCCGGAATCGTGGTGCCCGAGTTGAAGTGGCCCAGCATGCCCTTGATGCCGTCATCCACGAGCTTTTGTGCAACGGTCGTGCCGGTGCGCGGGTCAGCCTGGTCGTCGGCCGAATCCAGCACGAAGCGAACCGGCTTGCCGCCGATCACCGGCTTGGTGGCGTTCATGTCTTCCACAGCCAGCGTGATGCCGTTCTGGAAGTCCTTACCGTAGTGCGCCTGTGCGCCCGTCATCGGACCGGCAAAGCCGATCTTCACGTCTTCGGTCGATTGAGCGTTGGCCGTCCCCGCCAGCGACATTGCCGCAACCAGCGCTGCGCCTGCCAGCTGTTTCATTTTGTGTTGCATAGCTTCTCCTTGGTACCAGGTGTGGATGGAGCGGTTTTTCGGGGTCGCCGTACCGCTTCCGTTTTATTGAAGTAATCGATGAGGTTCGCTCAACCGATCGTCATCAAATTCGCATTGCCGCCTGCTGCTGCCGTATTCACGCTGACCGAGCGTTCCGTCAACAGACGCTCGAGCGCATAGTCCTCCTCGCCGCTTTCCAGCGCGCGCGCCGCGACGCCCTGCACCGAAACGATCGGCCCCGCACGTTTCGCAACTTCCTTGACCAGCGCCAGCAGTTCGTCGCTATCGCCTTCGAACAGCACGGCGTCGAACGGCATATCGGCGCTCTTCTTCACGCTTGCGTAAGACTTCAACGCGGCGGGCAGCTGCGACACCAATTGTTCACCCGCCGCGCCTTCGAACAAGGCGCGATTTCCCGTAGCCAGCGCTGCGGCAAACTGCACGCGCGCACCGCTTGCCGTCGAGGCAATACACAGCACCGTACCGCGCGCACCCAGCGTGTAGGTGTTGCGCTCGCCCGTGGGCCCAGACAATACCGCAGTTGCGCCCGCCGGCACATGCGACAGATAACCGTCGCAGCGTGCGGCCAGCACCGGCTGCTGTTCGCTGATCAGCCAGTCGCGCAGCGCCGTCAAAGCCGTGGACGGATTATCCCCGTTCACGCCCGCCTGCGGCACATCAACGATCAGTGCATCGGCCAGCGACTTCGGCAACCCTGCCGGGCGCGTCGCCAGCAAACGCTGCAGATACAGCGCGCCACCTGCTTTCGGCCCCGTGCCCGACAAACCTTCACCACCGAACGGCTGAACACCCACCACCGCGCCGATCACATTGCGGTTCACGTAGATGTTGCCGACATGCGCGCGGCTGATCACGTGAGCGATCGTTTCGTCGATCCGCGTGTGAATGCCAAGCGTCAGGCCGTAGCCGGTCGTGCGAATCTGTTCAAGCAGTTTGTCCAGCTGGCTGCGGCGATAACGCACCACATGCAGCACCGGACCGAACACTTCACGCTTCAATTCGTCGATGCTCTCGAGTTCGATCAGCGTCGGCGGAACAAACGTGCCTTGTCCCGCGCCGTCCGGCATCGGCAGCTGCTCGACCTTGCGGCCTTTCTCGCGCATCGCCGCGACGTGCGCGTCGATACCGCGCTTCGCGTCAAGGTCGATCACCGGGCCGACGTCGATCGACAGCCGATCAGGATTGCCCACCGACAGTTCGCGCATCGCGCCCGTCAGCATTTCGAGCGTGCGGTCCGCCACATCTTCTTGTAGACAAAGAACGCGCAACGCGGAACACCGTTGACCGGCGGAGTCGAACGACGACTGCAGCACGTCCGCAACCACCTGCTCAGCCAGCGCCGACGAATCGACGATCATCGCGTTCTGGCCGCCGGTTTCGGCGATCAGCGGAATCGGCTTGCCTTCAGGGTCGAGGCGATTCGACAGCGTCTTGTTAATCAGACGCGCGACTTCAGTCGAACCGGTGAACATCACCGCACGGGTGCGCGGATCGGCCACCAGCACTGCGCCGACCGTTTCGCCATCGCCCGGCAGCAGTTGCACCGCGCCCGCCGGCACGCCGGCTTCGCGCAGAATACGCACGGCTTGCGCGGCGATCAGCGGCGTTTGTTCGGCCGGCTTCGCGAGCACAGTGTTACCAGCCGCCAACGCTGCGGCCACCTGGCCCATGAAAATCGCCAGCGGGAAGTTCCACGGACTGATACAGACCACCGGACCAAGCGGGCGGTGCGTGTCGTTTGAGAATTCGTTGCGGATCTGCGTCGAGTAGTAGCGCAGGAAATCGATCGCTTCACGGATTTCCGCCACCGCGTTCGCCAGCGACTTGCCGGCTTCGCGCACCACGAGACCCATCAGCGTGTGCATCTGCGCTTCAAGCAGATCGGCGGCGCGCGCGAGGCAATCGGCGCGGGCATCGACCGGCGTCGCTTGCCAGATCGGTGCGGCGGCGACTGCGTGAGCCATTGCGGCGCTCACATGTTCCGCGGTCGCTTCCACCACAGTACCGACGAGGTCGCGGTGATCGGCCGGGTTGCGCACATCACGCGCGACGCCCACGGCGATCTCGTTGTCTTCGAGCATCGGCGCGGCGCGCCACGGATGATGCGCGCTCGCCAGCAACGCCGACGACAGCGAGGCCAGACGATGTTCGTTCGACAGATCGAGGCCCATCGAATTGAGACGCTCGGCGCCGAACAGATTGCGCGGCAGCGGAATTTTCGCGTGCGGCGCGCCGAGCGGAACGATCTTCGAGGCTTCGTCGACCGGGTCGGCGATCAGGTCCGTAATCGCGACGTTTTCATCGGCGATGCGGTTCACGAACGAGGTGTTCGCGCCGTTTTCCAGCAGGCGGCGCACGAGGTACGCGAGCAGCGTTTCATGCGTGCCGACCGGCGCATACACGCGGCACGGACGATTCAGCTTGTCGCGGCCGGTGACTTCCTCATACAGCGGTTCGCCCATGCCGTGCAGGCATTGGAACTCGTACTGGCCGGGGTAGTAGTTATTGCCTGCGAGGTAATAGATCGCCGACAGCGTGTGCGCGTTGTGCGTGGCGAACTGCGGATAGACCGCGTCCGGCGCGCTCAGCAGCTTCTTCGCGCAGGCGAGGTAGGAGACGTCCGTGTAGATCTTGCGCGTGTAGACCGGATAGCCTTCGAGGCCGTCCACTTGTGCGCGCTTGATTTCCGTATCCCAGTACGCGCCCTTCACGAGGCGAACCATGATGCGGTGACGGCTGCGGCGTGCGAGATCGATCAGGTATTCGATCACGAACGGGCAGCGCTTCTGATACGCCTGCACCACGAAACCGATACCGTTCCAGCCGGCCAGTTCCGGATCGAAGCACAGCGCTTCGAGCAGATCGAGCGAGATTTCGAGGCGGTCGGCTTCTTCAGCGTCGATGTTCAGGCCGATGTCGTAGCGGCGCGCAAGAATCGCCAGCGAGCGCACGCGCGGCAGCAGCTCGCTCATCGTGCGTTCCTGTTGCGAGCGCGAGTAGCGCGCGTGCAGCGCGGAGAGCTTGATCGAGATGCCCGGGCCTTCGTAAATGCCGCGGCCGCCGGCCGCTTTGCCGATCGCGTGGATCGCCTGTTCGTACGAGGCGTAATAGCGTTGCGCGTCGGCTTCGGTGGTGGCCGCTTCGCCGAGCATGTCATACGAGTAGCGGAAGCCGCGTGCTTCGTACTTGCGGCTATTCGCCAGCGCTTCGGAGATGTTCTCGCCGGTGACGAACTGCTCGCCCATCAGGCGCATCGCCATGTCGACACCCTTGCGGATCAACGGCTCGCCGCCCTTGCCGATCAGACGCGTAAGCGCCGACGAGAGGCTCGCCTCGCTGTTGGTGCCCACCAGTTTGCCGGTGATCATCAAGCCCCACGTTGCGGCGTTGACGAACAGCGACGGCGCCTGGCCGACGTGCGACTTCCAGTCGCCCTTACTGATCTTGTCGCGGATCAGCGCGTCGCGCGTAGCGCGATCCGGGATGCGCAGCAGCGCTTCGGCGAGGCACATCAGCGCCACGCCTTCCTGGCTCGACAGCGAGAACTCGTGGATCAGCCCTTCGACGCCGCCGCCCTTGCTCTTGGTGCGCAGCGTTTCGACCAGCTTGCCGGCCATCGCCTGCACGTCGCCCGCGAGATTGGCCGGCAGACGCGCCTGACCCAGCAGGAACGGCACGCATTCCGGCTCGGGACGGCGATACGCAGCGGTAATCGCCGCACGCAGCACCGATTGCGGTTGCACGTTCTGCGCGAATTCGAGGAACGGATGCGACGCACCGTCTTCCTCCTGCTCCACCGCGGCGCCGTCAGCCAGATCGGCCGAGCCCGTGTGGCCCGACAATTCAGGTGGCAATTGGCCGTGCTCGATCTTTTCGAGGTACGCGAAGATCGCCTGCTTGATCAGCCAGTGCGGAGTGCGTTCGAGCCGGGTTGCGGCATCTTTCAGCCGGGAACGCAGGAGGTCGTCGACCTTGACGCCAAGGGTGGTGCTAGCCATGTTTCCTTCTTCGGATACCAGACGAATTCGCCAGGGAGAGACTAAAAGTTGGGCGAATCGTACGCCTCCAAATAAAAAGGTGCAACCATGCGTTGAGCATGGTTGCACCTTCTTGCAAGCCCTGTACGGCGGGGGTTTGCGCCGGATGGCGCTGCGCGTGGCGACAGCGGTTGCGATCAGTATTTTCCCTGGCGTGTTTCTTTTCGCTTTTACCCTTATCAGATTGTCCGGCGCGCCGTTATACAGAATATGGATGGTCGCGGCCGCAAGGCACGCACATAAAAACGGTACGGGGTTTTAGAGGACTGGCGAAATGGAAAAGTGGTTAGTGATATTGGGCATCTGGGCGATGTGCGCGACGTGCGGCGTGCTTTTCATCCGCGGCGCGACGCGCGGCCCGGGCAGACGCGAGACGGACGAAAGGCAGGTGCGTCCGGCTTCGCGCGCATCAGCTGGCGATGCGCGGGCAGCTTTGAACGATTGAGGGGCGAAGCCCGACGGTCAATGGTTGACATCAAGACGCCGTTCCCCGACTGACACCGCAAAGCAGATACGCGCCGCATGGCTCACGCCAGGCGGCGTGCCGACGCACGCGTCAATGCCGTGGAATGGGGTCGTGCTGCGCGCAGGTGTCGTCGGGTGAAACGAGCTGGTCGTGCAGACGGCAAAGCCGGCTGTCCGCCACGCTCGCGCCAAACCCGGAACTGAACACGGCGAGACCCGGAATGCTCTGCTCCAGTGAATGCCGATCTTCGGCGCGATACCGGCAGTTTGCACAGCGCGGCGCGCACGCATCGAAGCGTGCGTGGGCCGTGCCGGCGATGCGGACCGCCTCGCTCATCACGAGCCCTGCCCCAAGCTATTCCAGTACGGTGCGAACACGTGCGCGGACAGCGCGTAGCCGATGGCGATATTGACGACTACGCCCGCCGTAAAAGCCAGGAACGGCTTCAGTCCGGTGGCCGAAAGCGCGCGCAGGCGTGTGGTCAACCCAATGCTCAGGAAACAGAAGGTGAACGCCCATGTGCGTAGCGCGGTAATCGGCGCGACGAATTCGGGCGTGACGACCTTGCGGTAGTCGGCCAACGAGTAGTGGCTGGCGATCCACGTCACCAGCGCCGACGCGATCACGAAGCCAATCACGAACTTGGGAAAACGCGCCCAGATTTCACCGGCGTTGGCCTTGGCTTTGACGCCGCTGTCCTGCGACTCCCAGCGCGTCGTCGCGACGATGGCGAGCACGAACGCCCAGATACCGATCCAGATATCACGGCCGACCACCTTCATCAGCGTGAACGCCTGCAACGATGCCTCGGGGGCGCCCGCAATCGCACCGCCCGCATGCTTCGCGAAGTCGCCGTAGGCTTGCGCGGCGGCAATACCCGCGGCGTCGGCGAATTCGGATGTGCCGATCCATGCGCCCGCCACTGCGGTCGAGAGTCCCAGCGAGCGCGACGCAAAGGGCAACACGAAAATCATCACGATCGCCCACAGGACCACCAGCGTAATTGCCACCGACGCCTGTTCACGTTTGGCGCGCACCGCACCGGCAATCGCGATCGCCGCCGACACGCCGCACACCGCGCCGCCCACGCCCAGCACGGCCGCGAAACGCCGCTCGAGACCGAGCGCCTTGGCGACAAGGAAGATCACGAAGAATGTCACGAGTGAGACGATGGTGGCCTGCCCGACGGCAACCGGCCCCGCCCATACCAGCAAGGTGAACGGCAGCGTCGCGCCGAGCAACACGATGCCGACCTTGATATAAAACTCCACGCGCAAGCCCGCTGAAAACCACTCGGGCAACGTGAACACGTTGGAAATCAGGAGGCCTAGCGCCAGCGCCACCAGCGGCGGCTCGAGGTTGTACTTCGACGCATTGACCCACGCACCCAGCGTGAAAATCAGCGCCGACGCGATGAACAGAATCGCGAACGAGCCCACGAAAACGCCGACCCGCTGCTTCAACGCGGCAAGGCTCACACCGAACAGCACGGCGAACACGACGAACAGCGCGACGTAGTTCGGCAGATGCTTGCCGATGTCCTGCGCGGCCTGCCCCACGCTCGCCCATTTGGCCGGCGCGACCGCCAGCCACTTGATGCTGCTGCCCGAGGCGAACAGCGCCCAGGCAATCACGATCACCAGCAGGCCGATCCAGACGGCCCACCAGTCTTCAGTTGAAAAGAGCCCGCCGCCGTGTGCGCTATGGTCACTGCGCGGTTTGCCGGGCGCGGCGCCGGTCGGCAACGTCTGGTTGGTATCGCTCATCGCAAATGCCCCGAGGAAGTTGAGGTGCATCGGCGCGGGATATTTGAGTTTTGCCTGAAGGTGCGCCGATTCGGCGAAATATAGGCGAGCGATGGCGCAAAACGAAACGACCATTCGCTCTATGAATATGACTTAAAGGAGTAATGCCGCGAAGTTGTCGCAAAGCGGCCGGCTGCGGGCGTCAGATGTCGAGGGGATCGACTTCGAGATTCCAGCGCAGCACGCCTTTCAGGCCGCGCAGCATCGGTTGCCAGGCGCGCAACGTGGCCTGCAGCGCCGCCCGCGACGCGCTTTCGATCAGCAATTGCGCCCGGTGCACGTGCATCACCTTGACGATGGTGAGCGGCACGGCGTCATAAACCGTCACGCGCGCGGCGGCCGGGATCTCCGTCAGCGCGGCGGCGGCCTGTTGCAGGAAAGCGAGCGCGGCTTCGAGCGTGCGACCTTCCGCGCGCAGCAAAGCCTGATAGGCGAACGGCGGCAGATGAGCGTCGCGGCGCTCGGCCAGCGTCGAATTGGCGAAGCCGACGTAGTCGTGCCGCCCCAACGCGTGATACAGCGCATGGCGCGGGTAGCGCGTCTGCACCAGCACTTCGCCCGGCAAACCGGCGCGGCCCGCGCGGCCGCTCACTTGCATCAATTGCGCGAAGAGGCGTTCGCTCGCGCGGAAGTCGTGCGAAAACAAGGCGGTGTCGGCGTTCAGCACGCCGACCAGCGACACCCGCTGGAAGTCGTGGCCCTTCGCGATCATCTGCGTGCCGACGAGGATATCGACCTCGCCCGCGTGGACATCAGAGAACAGCGCCTGTGCGCTGCCTTTACGGCGCGTGCTGTCGGCGTCGATGCGCAGCACGCGGGCGCCGGGCACCGCGGTCGCCAGCGTTTCTTCGACGCGTTGTGTGCCGCGTCCCATCGGTGCGATGTCGACATTGCCGCACTCCGGGCACGAGCGCGGAATGCGCGATTCCCAGCCGCAGTGGTGGCAGCGTAACGCGCGCTCGGGTTTATGCAACACGACGTAGGCGCTGCAACGTGGACAACCGGCCACCCAGCCGCAGGCGTCGCAGGAAAGCTGTGGCGCGTAGCCGCGCCGGTTCAGGAACACGAGACTTTGCTCGCCGCGCTCGAGCCGCGCCTTCAACGCCGCGATCAGCGGCCCGGACAAACCTTCCACCGAGGCGCGCCCGCGCCGCCGCTCTTCTTCGAGATCGATCAGCCTGACAGTCGGCAGAACAGCCTCGGCAACGGCGCGGCGCGACAGCGTGAGACGCTTGTAGCGCCCCTGATCCGCCTGCCACCAGCTTTCCAACGACGGCGTAGCCGAACCGAGCACGACCGGCAAACCGAGTTGCTTGCCGCGATAGATCGCCAGATCGCGCGCCGAATAGCGCAAGCCTTCCTGTTGCTTGTAGGCCGGATCGTGCTCCTCGTCGACGACGATGATCGCGAGTTTCGGCAAGGAGGCCAGCACCGCCAGTCGCGTACCGAGCACGATGCGAGCGCGCCCGGTATGCGCGGCGAACCAGTTGCGGGCGCGTTCGCCTTCTGCGAGGCCGCTGTGCAGCGTGACGATCGAGGTGCCTTCGAGCGCGGCAAAGCGCGCACGGAAGGCCGACTCGAACTGCGGCGTCAGATTAATTTCAGGGACGAGGACGAGGGCCTGCGCGTCGGGCTTCGCCGCCAGAATCTCAGCGAGCGCGCGCAGATATACCTCGGTTTTACCGCTGCCCGTCACCCCGTGCAGCAGGAAGGGAGCGAAGCCGTTCGCGTCGCGGATCGCTTCGACCGCAGTCGCCTGTTCGTCGGTAAGCGTGGGTAGGATCGGTGCGGGTGTATCCGGTGATGCAGGGCCAGCGAGCACCTCGGCGGCCTCGATTACTTCCAGCGCGACCCAGCCTTCGGCTTGCCATGCGTCCAGCGTTGCGATGGCTTTGGGATGAAGCGCGCGAGCGTCGGCGGCGCTCAGAAATTCGGCCTCCGCGAGGGCTTGGGCAAGCTTGCGCAATGCGCTTGCTCGCGCCGGCAATTTTTCCGGCAACGCGGCGCGGCCCTCGGCGGTCAGGCTGTAACGCTCCTCAGGCGCGAACAGGCGCGACCAGCGCGCGGCGTCACGCAGGGCTTGCGGCAAAGCCGGCAGTGCCACTTCACCGAGGCCGCGCTGATAGTAGTCGGCAGCGAAGGCTGCGAGCCGTAGCCATTCGGTCGACACAGGCGGGCAGGCGGTACAGACTTGGGTGACCGCTCGCAGGCGATCAGCAGGTACGTCACTGTGAGCGGTCACTTCGCAGACGAGACCCACCACGTGACGCTTGCCGAACGGCACGCTCACCATCATGCCCGGCGCGACACTTTCGGGCGTGTCGCAACGGTAGTCGAACAAAGTCGGCAACGGATGATCCAGCGCGACGCGGACGAACACGTCACTCACGCGGCGGTGTGAATCAGGTGAATGCATGCGGCAAGACGCCGCGTCACGGTGCACATTGGGCAAACGGCAGGCCCATCGAAGTTAAAGTAAAACTTCAATTTCGGCGCTAAGTTTTGGATTCGGCTGAACAATTGCAATCGGTCCGCTTGCCTGTGGATAACTTTGTTGAGAACTTCGTTCAGATGGGCCGGGAACCGCGCCGCAGCGGCCTTCTGTGGGTTTCCGCACATTTTGTCGTGAACCCTTGAAACCCTTGCCAGACAAGGCTTAGATCAAATGCGCCTGCAATGTGCAAGGGCTGGGGCACGACGAAAGCTTCTACCGCGCCGCAGCGTGATCAATGTGCATAAGTCAAGTCTTGACTTTCGCAGGACCGCCATCTGACGGCCTGCCAACTACAAATATTCCCTTAGAGCGAGAGCCCAGTTCGCCGCATTGCAGCAAAAATGGCAACGTTTCCGGCGTCAGCTTGGTGCATGCGCGCCGCTTCGAATCGCGCGGCTATGACGATGAACTTCATCCACGAGTTCAGCAACATTCTCCGGCGGCGTGAACTGCGAAATGCCGTGGCCGAGGTTGAAAACGTGACCCGGATGATTGCCGAAGTTGTCGAGCACGGCGCGTGCTTCCATGCGGATCGCGGCCGGCGGAGCAAATAGCACTGACGGATCGATATTGCCTTGCAGCGCCACCTTGCTACCTACGCGCTCGCGTGCCTTGCTCAGATTCACGGTCCAGTCGAGGCCTACCGCATCCACGCCGATATCCGCGATCTCGTCGAGCCATAACCCGCCGCCCTTCGTGAAGGTGATCACGGGCACTTTTTCTCCGTCGTGATCGCGTTTCAGTTGGCTCACGACCTGCTGGATGTACTGCAACGAGAAGCGTTGGTAGACGCCGTCCGCGAGCGCCCCGCCCCACGTGTCGAAGATCATCACGGCTTGCGCGCCGGCTTCGATCTGCGCATTCAGGTACGCCGCAACCGACTTCGCGTTGACGTCGAGGATTCTGTGCATCAGGTCAGGACGTGCGTACAGCATCGATTTGACCGTGCGGAAGTCCGCTGAACCGCTGCCTTCCACCATGTAGCACGCCAGTGTCCACGGGCTGCCGGAAAATCCGATCAGCGGCACGCGCTGACGGCCTTGCGCGTCGGTAAGCGCGGTGCGGATTTCGCGCACCGCGTCGGTCACGTAGCGCAGCGTAGCGTCGATATCGGGGACGGCGAGGCGCGCCACATCGTCTTCCTTGCGCACCGGGCGAGCGAATTTCGGGCCCTCGCCGGCGACGAACTCGAGACCCAGGCCCATGGCGTCAGGCACGGTGAGGATGTCGGAGAACAGGATCGCGGCGTCGAGCGGATAGCGCTCGAGCGGCTGCAGCGTGACTTCCGTTGCGTACGCCGGGTTCTTTGCCAGACCGAGGAAACTGCCCGCGCGACCCCGCGTGGCGTTGTATTCCGGCAGGTAGCGGCCAGCCTGCCGCATCAGCCAGATCGGCGTGTAGTCGGTCGGCTGGCGCAGCAGCGCGCGCAGGAAAGTGTCGTTCAGGAGTTTATGGGCCACGTTGCGTACGACTGAAGGCAAAGGAGCATTTTACCGGACCCGGCTCGCCGCATCGCGCTTGATGCGGGCAATAACTGTGGCGCACCTTGATTGCAGACGGCTATTTTGCTGCCCGGTGCGGCGCCATGACTCAGCTGAACGGCCAATGTTCAAGCGTGATTTGCCGGGCTATCATCCGACGGCCTTACCAAACAATTACGCACAAAGTTACGCATAAGCAAGGAGACTCGATGAACAAGGCAGCACTCGCACTACTCGGCGTTCTGACCGGTGTTTTGATGCACGCAGGCGTGGCTCAGGCGCAGACCGCACCCCCCGCCGCGGGGCCCTCACGGCTTGACGAAATCCTCGCGCGCGGCACGCTGCGCGCCTGTACGACCGGCGATTACAAGCCCTACTCGTTCTACAAGGCAGACGGCCAGTTCGAAGGCATCGATATCGACATGACCGAGTCGCTCGCCAAATCGCTCGGGGTGAAGGCGGAATTCGTCAAGACGTCGTGGTCAAACCTGATGAACGACTTCGTGGCGAAATGCGACGTTGGCGTGGGCGGTGTTTCGCCGACGCTCGAACGCCAGAAGCGCGCGTTTTTCACGCAGGCGTACATGATCGACGGCAAGACGCCAATCGTTCGGTGTGACGACGTCAGCAAGTATCAAACCGTGGCGCAGATCGATCAGCCGGCGACCCGTGTGATCGTCAATCCGGGCGGCACCAACGAGCGTTTCGCGAAGCAGTATTTCCCGCACGCGAACCTGACCGTCTATCCGGATAACGTGACGATCTTCAAACAGATCCTCGCCGGCAAGGCTGACGTGATGGTGACGGACGCGTCGGAGACCTTGCTGCAACAAAAGCTGAATCCAGGCCTTTGCTCGGTGCATCCGGACAAGCCTTTCCAGTACGGAGAGAAGGCCTGGCTGTTGCCGCGGGGTGATGTGGCGTTCCAGCAATACGTCGATCAGTGGTTGCACCTTGCGCGAGCGACCGGCGAATATCAGGCGATCTCGGATAAGTGGCTGAAGTAAGCTGGACAGTCCGGCCTGCGCCCCGCTCAATCGGAAAAAGCAAGCGGTTCGGTTGTTTAATAGGTCCGCATGGCCGGCGCAATCATGTAACCGGACCCCAAGGTACTACGCAAAACTCGAACAATGCGGTTGAACAGGGTCCAACGAACCGGTCGTTTGCACTTCTGCCGCACATGCGCGGGCTGTTGCAGTGCAGCGCCCGTGCTCACCCAGGAATCGAGGGACTTCGTAACGCTGGAAAAGCACCTGTATTACAGCCGATCAGTGGGGAAAAAGATGCGCATGCAACTATTTCATGCGGAATCGACTGAACAGTTTACGCCGCGGTATGCATCGCGAATAGCATCAATCAGGCGTATGAAATTGCGTAACAGTCATCGGTAAAACTTACGTTTAAAACGTTTCGGATTGGAAATAAGTCCCGCAACGCCTTATCTGGCGGGCGTTACAACCTGAAACACTTTGTTACCGCGCTCGTAGGCTAATTCGCCCACAATGCCCTCAACGGTTTCAACACGGATGTGGCTGGGTGCGTGGTGTGAGCGGATACGATGCACTTGCCGGTCGGCGTTTGCCGAAGCCCTGTGAAGGGGCATCCCTGCTGGGGCCGTAGTCGACGCAGGGTCGTCGTCTACGTTGGTTCCATCTTTGGTCTCCTCGCGCTAACCCCGTAGCGTGTGGTTTTTAGCGGGCTCCAGGCCCGCTTTTTTTTCGTCTGGTCAAACGTTTGCGAGCTTGCCGACGGGTCGATTTGCGGCTTTTCAGCGGCGAATTTTCTCGCTCGCGGGTTCACTCCATAGCAAACGGTTTTCCCCAAATGCCGGCCGGCGCCGCGCGAAGAGTCGCGCGGCGCCGAACCCGCCTGGCCATCAGGCTGTCTTGTCTGCCTGCACCTTCAATTCGCTCATCATCCGTTCGCGCATGACGAATTTCTGCACCTTGCCGGTCACCGTCATCGGCAATTCGTCGACGAAGCGGATGTACTTCGGTATCTTGTAGTGCGCGATCTGGCCCTGGCAGAACTGCTGGATTTCCTCCGCTGTGGTCTGCTCTCCTGAGCGCAATACGATCCAGGCACACACTTCCTCGCCGTACTTCGCGTCGGGCACGCCGAAGACCTGCACGCTCTGGATTTTCGGGTGGCGGAACAAAAACTCTTCGATCTCGCGCGGGTAGATGTTTTCGCCGCCGCGAATCAGCATGTCCTTCAGGCGGCCGACGATGTTGCAATAGCCTTCGGCATCGATCGTCGCCAGATCGCCGGTATGCATCCAGCCGTCGACGATGCTCTCCTGCGTCTTCGCTTCGTCCCCCCAATAGCCCTGCATCACCGAATAACCCTTGGTGCACAGTTCGCCCGTTTCGCCGACCGGCACGATCGCGCCGAGCGGATCGACGATCTTCACCTCCAGATGCGGCTGGATACGGCCGACCGTCGTGGTGCGTTTGTCGAGTGGATCAGTAGTCGAACTCTGGAAGGACACCGGGCTGGTCTCCGTCATGCCGTATGCGATCGTGATCTCGTTCAGATGCATCTTCGAGACGACCTTCTTCATCGTCTCGATCGGGCACGGCGAACCCGCCATGATTCCGGTGCGCAGACGCAAGAAGTCATAAGTGGCGAAGTTCGGATGATCGAGTTCGGCGATGAACATGGTCGGCACCCCGTGCAGCGCCGTGCACTGCTCTTCGGCGACGGCCGCGAGAGTCGCGGCCGGATCGAAGCCTTCACCCGGGAACACCATATTCGCGCCGACCGATACGCAGGCCAGCACCGCCAGCACCATGCCGAAGCAGTGATAGAGCGGGACGGGAATGCACAGGCCGTCCTGCTCCGATAAACGCATTGCCATCGCGATATAGCGCGCGTTGTTGACAACGTTCCTGTGAGTCAGCGTCGCGCCCTTCGGATTGCCGGTCGTGCCGCTGGTGAACTGAATGTTGATCGGGTCGTGGGAGGAAAGCGTCGCGCCGATGGCATCGAGCCTGGCGACGTCGAGTGTTGCGCGGCCCTGCTCGATCACATCGGAGAAGGTCAGCATGCCGGGCGTTTCCGTGTCGCACATACGGATCACGTAGCGCAGATCGGGCAGGCGCGCGGCGCGCAGTTCGCCCGGCGCCTGGGTCGCCAGTTCCGGCGCGAGCTCCTGCAGCATCTCGAGGTACATCGACGTCTTGAAACGCTCTGCGGCGATGATCGCCTTGCAGCCCACCTTGTTCAAGGCGTACTCGAGTTCGGCGAGCCGGTAAGCCGGGTTGATGTTGACGAGTACGGCGCCGATGCGCGCCGTCGCGAACTGGGTAAGCAGCCACTCCACCCGGTTCGGCGACCAGATGCCGACGCGGTCGCCCTTCACGATGCCGAGTGCGAGAAGACCAGCCGCCAGCACGTCGATTTCCTCGGCAAACTCCTTCCACGTCCAGCGGATTCCCTGCTCGCGAAACACCACGGCTGGGCGCTCCGGGAAACGCGCCGCTGTGTCACGCAGAAACTGGCCTACCGGCGCTTCGCTCAACGGAATCTCGGTCGACCCGCGAACATACGACAGATCGTCTTTGGGTTCGATGAGTGCGCCTTCGCCTGACATGTGGGTTGCCATGGTGTTGTCTCCGTGAGCGGAACGTCGCCCAGTCTATTGAAATGAAATTGAAATCGATTGTGCCACCGGCGCGTGTCCGTACGGCATCAAGTCTTACCCGCAGCGCATTGGCGGCTGCAGGGCTCACTTCGACTGCTGATCGCCTGATACGAATGCACAATTTTGCTGACCTTTCCGTAAACGTCAAGTTAAGGTCAAAAAAAAGCAGCCACGAAGGCTGCTTTCTCTCTGATACGTGATGCTTAGTTCTGACCGCGCAGCTTGCGCAGACGCTGGATCGCAGCGAGCTGAGCCGTCGCGTACGCCAGTTCCGCTTGCGCGGTGGCGTATTCGAGGTTCGAACCCGTGTTCTGCAGCGCTTCTTCTGCGCGTTTGCGTGCATCTTCGGCCTTGGCTTCGTCGAGATCCTTGCCGCGGATCGCGGTGTCGGCGAGAACCGTCACAGCGCCAGGCTGGATTTCGAGGATACCGCCGGCGACGAACACAAACTCTTCTTCGCCGTTTTCAGCTTCGATGCGCACCGCACCCGGACGAATCCGCGTGATGAGCGGCGTGTGGCCCGGCAGAATGCCGAGTTCACCTGCTTCGCCCGGCAGCGCGACGAACTTCGCCTGGCCCGAGAAGATCTGCTCTTCCGCGCTGACGACGTCTACTTTAATGGTTGCCATATCGACTCCTGTGCCGACCAGAGTTGGCGCTTCAGCGCTTACTCTGGTCCCATGCAAGGCTTTGAGCGTAGTAAGAGGCGCCGGTTTTACGTTCCAATACCGCTTGAGTATCGATACGCGCGAGGCCGGCGCCCGCTTCGTTACACCCGACCTTTACTGGATCTTCTTGGCCTTTTCGAAGGCTTCGTCGATCGTGCCGACCATGTAGAACGCTTGTTCCGGCAGGTGGTCGCACTCGCCTTCAACGATCATCTTGAAGCCACGAATCGTTTCCTTCAGCGGCACGTACTTGCCCGGCGAACCCGTGAACACTTCAGCGACGTGGAACGGCTGCGACAGGAAACGCTGGATCTTACGAGCGCGCGCCACGGCGAGCTTGTCTTCCGGCGCCAGTTCGTCCATGCCCAGAATCGCGATAATGTCGCGCAATTCCTTGTAGCGCTGCAGCGTTTGCTGCACGCCGCGCGTGATTGCGTAGTGCTCTTCGCCGATCACGTTCGGGTCGATCTGACGCGAGGTCGAATCGAGCGGGTCCACTGCCGGGTAGATACCCAGCGAAGCGATGTCACGCGACAACACGACGGTTGCGTCCAGGTGGCCGAAAGTCGTAGCCGGCGACGGGTCGGTCAAGTCATCCGCAGGGACGTACACGGCCTGAACCGACGTGATCGAGCCAGTCTTGGTCGACGTAATACGCTCTTGCAGCTTACCCATTTCTTCAGCCAGCGTCGGCTGATAGCCCACTGCCGACGGCATACGGCCGAGCAGTGCCGACACTTCCGTGCCTGCCAGCGTGAAACGGTAGATGTTGTCGACGAAGAACAGCACGTCGAGGCCTTCGTCACGGAAGTGCTCAGCCATCGTCAGACCGGTCAGCGCGACGCGCAGACGGTTGCCCGGCGGCTCGTTCATCTGGCCGTACACCAGCGCGACCTTGTCGAGAACGTTCGAGTCCTTCATTTCGTGATAGAAGTCGTTCCCTTCGCGGGTACGCTCGCCAACACCGGCGAACACGGAGTAACCACCGTGTTCCTTAGCGATGTTGTTGATCAGTTCCATCATGTTCACGGTCTTGCCCACACCGGCGCCACCGAACAGGCCAACCTTACCGCCCTTGGCGAACGGGCAGATCAGGTCGATAACCTTGATGCCGGTTTCGAGCAGTTCCGTCGACGGCGACAGTTCGTCGAACGCCGGAGCCTTCTGGTGAATACCGCGAACCACGTCCGAGTTGATCGGGCCGGCTTCGTCGATCGGGCGACCCAGCACGTCCATGATCCGGCCGAGGGTCGGCTTGCCGACCGGCACGCTGATCGGCTTGCCGGTGTTCTTCACCGTCGTACCGCGGCGCAGACCGTCCGAGGCACCCAGACAGATGGTGCGGACGACGCCGTCGCCCAGCTGCTGCTGGACTTCGAGGGTCAGTTCCGAACCTTCGAGAATGAGCGCGTCGTAAATCTTCGGCATGGATTCACGCGGAAATTCCACGTCGATCACCGCGCCGATGCACTGTACGATCTTGCCTTCTACCAAAGCAGTAGTACTCATCGCTTTTCCTTTAGATACTCAATTCTTCACTCGCGCAAAGGCGCAGTTTCGATGGGGGTGCGCCGCGAAGGGCGCACACGAAGCAGCCTGCCTGACCGTCAAGGTCAGACTGCCGCCGCGCCACCGACGATTTCCGACAGTTCTTTCGTGATCGCGGCCTGACGGCTCTTGTTGTACACGAGCTGCAGTTCGTTGATGACCGTCTTCGCGTTGTCCGAAGCGGCCTTCATCGCGACCATTCGTGCCGACTGCTCCGATGCCATGTTTTCCGCGACGGCCTGATAGACCAGCGCTTCGACATAACGCACCAGCAGTTCGTCCACCACTGCCTGTGCATCCGGCTCGTAGATGTAGTCCCACTGCGTGCTCGGCGTCGTGCCGTCTTCGTCCTTGCGCTCGAACTGGTCTGCCGACAGCGGCAGCAGTTGCTCGATCACCGGCTCCTGCTTCATCGTGTTGACGAAGCGCGTGTACGCGAGGTACACCGCCGAAACCTTGCCTTCCGAGTACAGGTCGAGCTGCACCTTCACCGCGCCGATCAGCTTTTCCAGATGCGGCGTGTCGCCCAGGTGCACGACATTCGACACCACCTTGGCGCGCAGACGATTCAGGAAACCCAGACCCTTGGTGCCGATCGCAGTTGCTTCGATCGTCTTGCCCTGGCCTTCCAGTTCCTTGAACTTCTGCAGCGACGCACGCAGCACGTTGGTGTTCATCCCGCCGCACAGACCTTTATCGGTCGTGACGAGGATGATGCCGGCCGTTTTCGCGCCTTCGTTCGACACCATGAACGGGTGACGATACTCCGGGTTCGCACGGCTCATGTGCGCAGCGATATCGCGGACCTTGTCGGCATACGGGCGAGCAGCACGCATGCGCTCCTGAGCGCGGCGCATCTTCGATGCGGCCACCATCTCCATCGCTTTCGTGATCTTGCGCGTGTTTTGCACGCTCTTGATCTTGCCGCGAATTTCCTTCATTCCAGCCATTGCTTGCTCCTTGATCGAAGCAGCGCGGGTTCAGTTGCCTGCGGCCCGCGCCGCTTCAAGGTCCGTTTATGCCTTGCGGATCACTCGCGGATCAATAAGCGCCGGACTTCTTGAAGTCTTTGAGAGCCGTATGCAGCAGGGCTTCGTCGTCCTTCGAGAGTTCCTTGGTATCTTCGATGCGCTTGATCAGGTCAGCGTGCTTCGACTTCAGGTAATCGCGCAGGCCCTTTTCGAACGGCAGCACTTGCGCGACTTCGAGGTCGTCGAGGTAACCGTTGTTCGCAGCGAACAGCGCGACAGCCAGCTCCCACACTTGCAGCGGCTGATACTGCGGCTGCTTCAGCAGTTCCGTCACGCGGCGGCCGCGCTCCAGTTGCTTGCGGGTTGCTTCGTCGAGGTCCGATGCGAACTGCGCAAACGCCGCGAGTTCACGGTACTGCGCCAGGTCGGTACGGATACCGCCCGACAGCTTCTTCACGACCTTGGTTTGAGCCGCACCACCCACGCGCGAGACCGACACACCGGCGTTAATTGCCGGGCGGATACCTGCGTTGAAGAGGTCGGTTTCCAGGAAGATCTGGCCGTCGGTAATCGAGATCACGTTCGTCGGAACGAATGCGGTCACGTCGCCTGCTTGCGTTTCAATGACCGGCAGCGCCGTCAGCGAACCGCTCTTGCCTTTCACTTCACCATTCGTGAACTTCTCGACGTACTCTTCCGAGACGCGAGCAGCACGTTCCAGCAGACGCGAGTGCAGATAGAACACGTCACCCGGGTAAGCTTCACGGCCCGGCGGGCGGCGCAGCAGCAGCGAGATCTGACGGTATGCCCAAGCTTGCTTGGTCAAGTCGTCATAAACGATCAGGGCGTCTTGACCGCGGTCGCGGAAGTATTCGCCCATCGTGCAGCCGGCGTACGGTGCGAGGTATTGCATCGCAGCCGATTCCGAAGCCGAAGCGGCCACGACGATCGTGTATTCCAGCGCGCCGGTTTCTTCCAGCTTGCGGACCACGTTCATGATCGACGAAGCCTTCTGGCCGATCGCGACGTAGATACAGAAGAGGTTCTTGCCCTTCTGGTTGATGATCGCGTCGACTGCGACTGCGGTCTTGCCGCACTGGCGGTCGCCGATGATCAGCTCACGCTGGCCACGGCCAACCGGCACCATCGCGTCGATCGACTTCAGACCGGTTTGGACCGGTTCCGAAACCGACTTACGCCAGATCACGCCCGGAGCAATCTTTTCGATTGCGTCGGTCTTCTTCGCGTTGATCGGGCCTTTGCCGTCGATCGGGTTGCCGAGTGCATCGACCACGCGGCCGAGCAGTTCCGGACCCACCGGCACTTCGAGAATGCGACCCGTCGTCTTGACGATGTCGCCTTCCGAAATGTGTTCGTACTCACCCAGAATCACGGCGCCGACCGAGTCGCGCTCGAGGTTCAGTGCGAGACCGAAGGTGTTGCCCGGGAATTCGAGCATTTCGCCCTGCATCACTTCCGACAGGCCGTGGATACGCACGATACCGTCGGTCACGGAGATCACGGTGCCCTGGTTGCGAACGTCTGCGCTCGCTTCAAGGCCCTGGATCCGGCTCTTGATCAGCTCGCTGATCTCAGAGGGATTGAGTTGCATTATTCGCTCCTGATAGTCAATTCTGTTGCGTGCCAGCTGCTAAAGCGCCTCGGGCGCTTCAGGCCGTCAGAGCCGTCTGCATGCTGGCAAGCCGCGCGCGGACCGAGGTATCGAGCACTTCGTCGCCGACCGTCACGCGCACGCCGCCGATCAGCGACGAGTCGACTTCGACCGTCGGCTTCAGCTTGCGCTTGAATTTGCGTTCGAGACCTGCGACGAGTTCGTTCAACTGCGCGCCTTCGAGCGGGAATGCGCTGACGATCAGCACATCTGCCGCCCCTTCGCGGGCGTTCTTCAACTCTTCGAACTGCGTGGCGATTTCCGGCAGCAATTGCAGGCGATGGTTATCGACCAGCATTTGCACCAGATTCTTCGCTTGCGCATTGTCCTTGAGCGGCGACTTGACCGCGGACAGCAGCAGATCGCTGACCTGTGCGCGGCTCACTTTCGGGCTCGAGGCGATCGACAGCACTTCGGGCAGACGCGCAACCTGTGCCAGCTCCTGCACGAGCGTGGACCAGGCGGCGATGTCACCAGCTTCGGCCACGCCAAACAGCGCTTCTGCGTACGGACGGGCGATGGTTGCAAGTTCGGCCATGATCAGAGCTCGGCTTTCAGTTGATTCAGCAGGTCAGCGTGAGCTGCCTGGTCGACTTCGCGCTTCAGGATCTGTTCAGCGCCCTTCACTGCGAGTGCAGCAACTTCGCCGCGCAGCGTTTCGCGGGCTTTCACGACTTGCTGTTCCGCGTCGGCCTTCGCTTGCGCGATGATGCGAGCGGCTTCAGCTTGTGCTTGAGCCTTGATTTCGTCGGCGACTGTCACTGCGCGCTTTTCTGCGTCAGCAATACGTTGCTGACCGTCGTTGCGTGCCTGAGCCAGTTCCTGGTCGACGCGCTTGTGGGCGGCTTCGAGTTCAGCCTTGCCCTTTTCAGCGGCAGACAAACCGTCAGCAATCTTCTTTGAGCGCTCGTCGAGGGCGTTGATCAACGGCGGCCACACGAACTTCATCGTGAACCACGCGAGGATCAGGAACACGACCATTTGCGCAAACAGGGTTGCGTTGAGATTCACGGTGTTTCCTTAAACGTTGCTAGTTCGGAAAGTGAAACGGCAAGGCGCTCATCGATTCTGTATTCGATCAGCGCCCAAGTGCCCGTTCCGCCCTGCGCCTTTACCAGTTATAGCTCAGGCGCAAACTTCCGAGGAACCTCAGCCTGCCAGCTTCGACAGCAGCGGGTTCGCGAACGCGAACAGCATTGCCACACCAACGCCAATCAGGAACGCAGCATCGATCAGACCAGCCAGCAGGAACATCTTGGTTTGCAGCGGGTTCATCAGTTCCGGTTGACGAGCACATGCTTCGATGTACTTGCCACCCATCAGGCCGATACCGATACAGGCGCCGATTGCACCCAGGCCGATGATGATGCCGATACCGATGGCGGTCAGACCCTGGATGTTGGCGATGAAAGCTTGCATGATCACTCCTTTGTGAAAAGTCTTTTAGAACTGGTTGGAACTGGGATTTAATAAAAACAAAACTAAAACAATTCGTCGTTCGACACGCCGTGATTAGTGGCTGTCGTGTGCCTGTCCGATGTACACCAGCGTCAGCATCATGAAAATGAACGCTTGCAGCAGAACGATCAGGATGTGGAAGATCGCCCAGACCGTGCCTGCGATGACGTGGCCGATAAAGCCGAGCACTGACGCGTCCGCGCCGAAACCCCACATGCTGCCGAGGAGAGCAATCAGCAGGAACAACAGCTCACCCGCGTACATGTTGCCGAACAGCCGCATGCCGAGCGAAACCGTCTTTGCGACGAACTCGATAATGTTCAATGCAAGGTTCGGGATCCACAGCAGCGGATGCGCGCCGAACGGAGCGGACAGCAGTTCATGCACGAAGCCGCCTGCGCCCTTGATCTTGAAGTTGTAGTAAATCATCAGCGCGAACACGCCGAGTGCGATACCGAGCGTACCGTTCAGGTCGGCTGTCGGCACGATGCGATGGTGGGGGATGGCTTCCGACAGGCCCAGCCAGCCGATCACGCGGCCCGGCAGGTCGACGGGGATGAAGTCGAGCGAGTTCATCAGCGCGACCCAGACGAACACGGTCAGTGCCAGCGGTGCGATGAAGGTGCGCGAGCCGTGGATCATCGACTTCGATTGATCTTCGACCATCTCGACCAGCATTTCGATCGCGCACTGGAAACGACCCGGCACGCCGGACGTTGCCTTGCGAGCCGCCAGATGCAGGATGGCGATCGTGGCCAGACCGCAAACGATCGACCAGAAAAGGGTGTCCAGATTCCACACGTGAATGTCGAAAATCGACGTCTGGTGCGCGGTGGAAAAGTTCTGCAAGTGGTGCGCGATGTACTCGGACGGATCCAGAGCGCGCGTGCCTTCGCTAGCTGCCATATCGTTAATGCCACCCAAATTGTCGAAAATCGTCTTAGGCCGTTCCCGCCGCAATTCTGTATTGCGGGAACACGCCGGGTGCGGATCGCGTCATATCCGCACTCCTTACGCCAGCGCTGCGCGCCAGCCTGAATTTTGTGTTGCTACTCTCTGCTCCTACCTTAGCGCCACGCGAGGGCGATCCAGTATGTCTTGAGCGCGATGAGGTAGGTCACGAGCAGCGGCACCCAGCGTACGTCGTGATACCAGAAAGCGATGGCTACAAACATCGCGATCGTTGTCCCCATCTTGAGCGCTTCGCCGATCATCCAGCTCATCACTGTTTCGGCGCCGCTCAGCGTTCTAAGTCGTGCCGCGAACAGCGCGCCCGGCACCCAGCAGATCGCTCCCCCCAGGAACGCGGACAGCGCAGCAGCGCCCGGCGGCTTGTAGAACAGCCACCACACCAGCGTAGCACCCAGGGACAAAACCATTTGCGCCGCCACGACCTTGAAAGGCGTGACACGCGATGGACGACTCACGTTCGGACCAAACAGCTTTTCAGCCTCGGCCCGCGTGAGCGGAACGATATTGTTATCTTGTTGCTCGACATCCCACGCATCGTCAGTTGTAACGTGCTGACCGGTGGACGCAACGGAAACGGTGCGTTCAGCGCGGTGGTCGTCACGCCCATTCTTCGGCGCTTGATTCGACGTTTTAACCGCCATCGCAGTGTTCCGAAAGTCTTGTTCCAGCCCGCGAGCTTACGCTGCGCTTACGGGGTTGCCGTGCAATTAAATCCGGGCGATTGTAAGCGATAGTTGCAGGCAATTCAAGACTTTAGGCCGTTCAATAACCAGCATGAAAACGGCCTTCACGATGCGGGAACGCGATCTCGGACGATGCGTACACGGCAAATGTAAGGCGGTCGGGGGGTGGCAAAACATGCGCGATGAATCAGGTCGTTTGAAGTGCACGGATGCGTCGTTTCGACGTTGCTGCGGACGTCTCAAAAATGCAACAGACGATGTTTTTTGCCACCTTTGGTAGACATGAAGCACGGCGCCGGGTAAGTGCAGCGGCGGCGCAGGCCTAGTCCTTCTTATGGCGACCAAACATCATCGGAGGTTCATCTCTGTACGGACGGTCGACGCAACGTGCGCTCAGGCGCCTCCCCCGTCATGCCGATGCCCCCCTGCCCTTGCACCTTAACAATCCCCGCATCGGCATCCAACACCCGCTGCTGAATCCCAGAACGTGAAAGGACGGAGCATGCAGAACCCGTTGCAATGCCGCAGCAACATGACTAAACCTGCGCGAGCAGCTCAAATCTGCAGCACAACCCGGCCACGTCTGCATCACCACGAAAATATCCGCGCAGGCAGATACATCGTCATCCTTATTATTAAACGCAGCCCATAGTTAGGTATCCAACTGATATCCAAGCGGATTATCGATCGAACAGGGAGACCATCAAACTAGCGATGCGAGGGACAAATACGACTGCTGCCCCATCGCTTCCGCCGAAAAACACACCAGACGCACCAAACAGCTCGCGAGCGAGAACCGGGAACGACACCCCCTCACCAGCCCGCAAGCCTCAACGTTCAACCTGCCACGATCAGGCCGTAGCGTTACCACGCAACCTGACAAGAATCCCCTCCAACGCGTCCAGATCGCCGAAGTCCACCAGCACCTGGCCGCGGCCGCGTCGGCCGAGCTTGATCTTTACCGTTGCGGCGAGCAGATCGGACAATTCCTCTTCAAGCCGTCGCGTATCGCGACCGCCGTCCTGATTCGCTCGCGCCTTGACCGCAGGCGCAACCTTGGTCGTCGTCGTCACCAGCTTTTCGGTTTCGCGTACCGACATGCGTTTGTTGACGACCTGGTTGGCCAACGTGATCTGCGTCGCGGCGTCGACGGCCAGCAGCGCGCGCGCATGCCCCATATCGAGATCGCCGGCCAGCAGCATCGTCTGCACCGGCGACGCCAGGTTCAGCAATCGCAGCAAGTTCGATACAGCACTACGTGAACGGCCAACCGATTCAGCTGCCTGTTCGTGTGTGAAATTGAATTCGTCGAGCAGGCGCTGAATACCCTGCGCTTCTTCCAGCGGATTCAGATCTTCGCGCTGAATATTCTCAATCAGCGCCATTGCGGCGGCGGCCTGGTCCGGCACGTCCCTCACCAGCACCGGCACCTCATTGAGACCGGCGATGCGTGCCGCACGAAAGCGCCGCTCGCCGGCGATGATCTCGTACTTATCCGCCGATACCGGCCGCACGAGGATAGGCTGCATGAGCCCCTGTGCACGGATGCTGGCGGCCAATTCCTGCAACGCGCCTTCGTCCATGCGCGTGCGCGGCTGGTACTTGCCGGCCTGCAGCTTGCTGAGCGGCAGCACGTTCGGCGCACCCTCGATCACGACGGCCTCGGTAATATCCGCACTGCCACCCAGCAATGCTTCCAGACCCCGGCCCAACCCTTTCTTTCTTGCTACTGCGTTCATCGTGCTTCCTCGATCCGCTTAGGACGCCTGGGGCGCGTCATTCAATGTGCGCACCCGCTCAATCATCTCTGCACCGAACTGCACATACGCCTGCGCACCGCGCGAGGCCTTATCGAACACGACACCCGGCAACCCATAGCTAGGCGCCTCGGCAAGGCGCACGTTGCGCGGAATCACCACATCGAACACCTTGTCGCCAAAGTGCTCTTTCAGTTGATCCGAGACTTGCTGTTGCAAGGTGATGCGCGGATCGAACATCACGCGCAACAGGCCAATCACCTTCAGGTCGCGATTCAGGTTCGCGTGCACCTGCTTGATCGTGTTGACCAGGTCGGACAGTCCCTCAAGCGCGAAGTACTCGCATTGCATCGGGATCACCACGCCATGGGCGGCGCACAGACCATTGAGTGTCAACAGCGACAGGGCCGGCGGGCAGTCGATCAGCACGAATTCATATTCGCTTTCGACCTCCGCCAAGGCAACTTTCAGCTGACGCTCGCGATGCTGCACGCTGACCAGTTCGACTTCGGCACCCGCCAGTTCACGGTTCGCGGGCAGCACGTCGTAGCCGACGGCTTCCGGACGCACTCGCGCATCCGCTACGGATACACCGTCCACCAGCACTTCGTAGACAGTATTCGCACACGCAGCCTTGTCGACACCGCTGCCCATCGTGGCGTTGCCCTGCGGGTCCAGATCGATGAGAAGGACTCGCTGTCCCTGCGCTGCCAGGCTCGCGGCCAGATTGACTGCCGTCGTCGTCTTGCCGACGCCGCCCTTCTGGTTCGCAACGCAGAAGATTTTTGCCATCGTTGGTGTGTCCCTTTTGCTGCTTGAATAAAGTAGAAAGCGCTCGTGGTATGCGGTGCATGCCTGGCACCTACTGGTGGTGGCTCTCAGCGGCCCTCAGCTGCCGCATCCACCCGCACCTTGATCAGATGCCGCTCCGCCTCGAGCGACGGCACGTTCAGCCGGATAATCTGTTCCACGTGGGCACCCGCTGGCAGTCGCTCGATCTCACCATCCGGACGCACACCCTTCATCGCCCAGATCGCACCCTGCTCCGCAACGAGATGACGGGCCAGTGTAACGAAATCCGCGAGTTCTGCGAATGCGCGCGACACGATTACGTCGAACTTTGCCGGTACTTCGGCGCCCGGCTGCAAAGACTCGACGCGGCCCGTAACGACCGACAGATTCGCAAGGCCGAGTTCGGCCTTGGCCTGTGCCTGAAAAGCTGTCTTCTTGTGCACGATGTCGTTCACAGTGACGGTCCACTCAGGCAGGACGATCGCCAGCACGATACCGGGCAAGCCGCCACCGGAGCCCACGTCCAGCACCGAAGACGCACCGCGCGTAGCGAGATGGGGCACGATCGAGAGCGAATCCAGAATGTGCTGGATCAGCATCTGCCGCGGATCGCGAATCGCCGTCAGGTTGTAGACGGCATTCCATTTGGACAGCAGCGCAACGTAGTCGAGCAGTTTGCCGAGTTGCGCCTCGCTGAGATCGAGGCCGAGTTCGCGAACGCCGTCCGCTAACAGCGGCGCCAACGCCTCACTACTACTTCCCTTCTGACTCACCGTCATTGCACCACCGGCGTGCTGTCAGCGCCGGGTTCGGCGGGTTTCGTCGAACGGCGTCCCAAGCCACGCTTCAGGTGAACCATCAGCAAGGAGATCGCCGCCGGCGTAATGCCGGAGATACGCGACGCCTGCCCGATGGTTTCAGGGCGGAATTGCGTCAGCTTCTGACGCGCTTCAAACGACAGCCCCCTAACCTCGGCGTAGTCCAACCCCTCCGGCAAACGCGTGCTTTCGTGCGACTCATTCCGCTCGATCTCATCGGCCTGGCGGTCGATATAGCCTTGATACTTGATGCCGATCTCGATCTGTTCCTTGATCTGGGCGAGCAGAACGTCGTCTTCGGCCAGCGTCTCAGGTGCAGCACACGCACCGTCGCGCAAACCGCAGACGCCGTCATACGTCAGGCCCGGACGGCGCAGCAGATCCGCCAGACTGTACTCGTGGTCGATCGGCTTGCCGAGCAATGCCGTCGCTTCTTCGGCCGGCAGCGTCTTGGGGTTGACCCACGTCGTGCGCAGGCGCTCTGTTTCACGTGAAACAGCGTCGCGCTTACGGCTGAATGCGTCCCAGCGGAGGTCATCGACCACGCCGAGTTCGCGACCGATCTCCGTCAGACGCATATCGGCATTGTCTTCGCGCAGGCTCAGACGGTATTCAGCACGGCTCGTGAACATGCGATACGGCTCGGACACGCCTTGCGTCACGAGATCGTCGACCAGCACGCCCAGGTAGGCCTGATCGCGGCGCGGGCACCATGCATCCTTGCCCTGCACGTGCAAGCCGGCGTTGATACCCGCCAGCAAACCTTGTGCAGCCGCTTCCTCGTACCCGGTCGTGCCATTGATCTGGCCCGCAAAGAACAGCCCGTTGATCACCTTGGTTTCCAGCGACGCCTTCAACCCACGCGGATCGAAGTAGTCGTATTCGATCGCATAGCCTGGTCGCAGAATATGCGCGTGCTCCAGACCACGCATAGAACGCACGAGTTCCAGTTGCACGTCGAACGGCAGGCTGGTGGAAATCCCGTTGGGATAGAACTCGTTCGTCGTTAGCCCTTCTGGCTCGAGGAAGATCTGATGCGATTCCTTTGACGCGAAACGATGAATCTTGTCCTCGATCGACGGGCAGTAGCGCGGCCCCACCCCTTCGATCACGCCTGTGTACATCGGCGAACGGTCGAGACCACCGCGGATAATGTCGTGCGTGCGCTCATTCGTATGCGTAACCCAGCACGGCACTTGACGCGGATGCTGCTCCACGCGCCCCAGGAACGAGAAAACCGGCACCGGATCCAGATCGCCCGGCTGTTCTTCGAGCTTCGAAAAGTCGATCGTCCGACCGTCGATGCGCGGTGGCGTCCCGGTCTTCAAGCGGCCTTGCGGCAGCTTCAACTCCTTAAGACGACCGGACAGCGACACCGCCGCCGGATCGCCAGCACGGCCACCGGTGTAGTTGTTCAAACCCACGTGAATCTTGCCGTCGAGGAACGTCCCGGCCGTCAGCACGACTGCGCGCGAGCGGAAACGAATTCCCACCTGCGTCACCGCGCCGACCACCCGGTCGCCTTCCACCATCAGATCGTCGACCGCTTGCTGGAACAGCCACAGGTTCGGCTGATTCTCCAGCCGATGCCGGATTGCCTGCTTGTACAGCAGACGGTCCGCCTGCGCGCGCGTCGCGCGAACGGCAGGCCCCTTCGACGAATTGAGAATGCGGAACTGGATCCCGCCCTCGTCCGTCGCAGCCGCCATCGCTCCGCCGAGCGCATCGACTTCCTTCACCAGATGGCCTTTGCCAATACCGCCGATGGACGGATTGCAGCTCATCTGACCGAGGGTTTCGATGTTGTGCGTCAGCAGGAGCGTCGTATTGCCCATGCGTGCCGAGGCCAAGGCGGCCTCAGTGCCCGCATGACCGCCGCCGACGACGATTACGTCAAATTCTGTGGGAAAAAGCATCGCGGATCTCACGCCAGATCGTCGCGTGAGCCTTTCAAAGGAAAATGTATGGGCGAATTATAACGGGTTCGGTTTAGGCCCGAATTTCGGCCGAATGGCCAGGCAAGAAAAAAGCGGTGTGTTTCACGTGAAACACACCGCTTTGAACCGCAGCGATCTGAACAAAAACGGCGCATTAAGCCACTTTCTTGGCCAACCCCAGATACGTCTCGATCACGCGCGGATTTTGCGCAAGATCGGCGGCCGGCCCTTCCAGCGCCAGCTCACCCGTTTCAAGCACATAGCCGTAGTCGGAGATCTGCAGCGCGGCACGCGCATTCTGCTCGATCAGCAGTGTCGCCACACCCGTCTGCCGCAGAGCACTAATAATGTGGAAAATTTCTTTCACGATCAACGGCGCGAGACCTAGGCTCGGCTCATCGAGCATCAACAGATCGGGCTTGCCCATCAACGCACGGCCCACCGCGAGCATCTGCCGTTCGCCACCGGACAAAGTCCCGGCCGCCTGCTTCCGTCGCTCCTTCAAGCGAGGAAAAAGCGCAAAGACCGGTTCGAGCTGATCGAGAAAATTGCGCTCCCCTGCCCGCTTGCGCCGATATGCGCCGAGGACGAGATTGTCTTCAACGCTCATCGACGCAAACAGCTCGCGCTTTTCCGGCACCAGGCACATGCCTCGTGCGACCCGCTTTTCAACCGGCACCGCGCTAACGTCTTCACCCTGATAGAGCACCGCTCCCTTCGCATGCCCCGTCGTCGGCAATGCGCCCATGATGGCGTTCAGCAACGTAGACTTGCCCGCGCCGTTCGGCCCAATCACCGAGACGATCTGACCAGGCCGCACCTTGATGGCCGCGCCGTGTAGCGCTTCGACCTTGCCATAGCGGACCGACAAACCGTTCACGTCAAGAATCGGCGCAGCATCATTCATCGTGTTCTCCATCACTCCACCCCGCCCAGATACGCTTCGAGCACAGCCGGGTCCTGCTGGACATCCTGCGGCAAGCCTTCCGCGATACGCGTGCCGAACTCCATCACCACCAGCCGATCCGTGAGATTCATCACGAAATCCATATCGTGTTCGACCAGCAGCACGCTCATGCCTTCGGCTTTGAGGCGGCGCAGCAAATCGGCCAATTGCAGTTTTTCCTGGTACCGCAAACCAGCGGCGGGCTCGTCGAGCAGCAGCAGGGTCGGGTCACAGCACAACGCGCGAGCAATTTCAAGAATCCGCTGCTGCCCCAGCGCCAGGCTACCCGCCTCGTCGTACATATGCTGTTCGAGTCCGACGCGACGAATCTGGCGAGCCGCTTCAGCCATCAGGCGCGCTTCTTCCGCGCCGTTCAGACGTGCAACGCTGCGCCAGACTCCCGCCTGGCCGCGCAAATGCGCACCGATCGCAACGTTCTCCAGTACCGTCATCCCCGGCAGCAGCTTGACGTGCTGGAACGTGCGGCCAATGCCGCGCTTGACGATTTCACGTGAACTGAGCGAATCGATGCGCTCGCCACAAAACGTGATTTCGCCGCTCGTCGCCTGCAGCACGCCCGTGACCAGATTGAAGGTGGTCGATTTGCCGGCGCCGTTCGGGCCGATCAAACCGATAATCTGTCCTGCTTTCACCTCAAAGCTGACGTCGTTCACTGCGACCAGCCCACCGAACTGCTTGCGCGCCTTGTTCACCGTCAACAGGTTTTCGCCCGCCGTCGGCTTGCTGCGCTGCGGCAACGGCTCCGCATGATCCGACAGATGCGCGCGCGGGCCCTTCGGGAAAAAGCGCGCGACGAACGGCCAGACGCCTTGGCGAGCGTATTGCAGCAACAGCACCATCAAGATGCCGAACACAATGACTTCGAAGTTGCCGTTCTCGCCGAGCAGCTTCGGCAGCAACGTTTGCAGATAATCCTGCAACACAGTCAGGATCGCCGCACCGAGCACCGCGCCCCAGACATGCGACACGCCACCCACCACCGCCATAAACAGAAACTCGATGCCGTGGTTCAGACCAAAGGGCGTTGGATTCACCGCGCGTTGCAGGTGTGCGTACAGGAACCCTGAAATCGACGCCAACACCGCGGCGTAGACAAAGATCACCACACGCATCCAGCCGGTATTGACGCCCATCGCTTCGGCCATCATGCCGCCGCCGCGCAAAGCGCGGATCGCCCGCCCAGGCCGGCTATTAAGCAGGTTTTGAACAGAAATCACCGCGCCGAGCACCACCACCCAGATCAGGTAATAGATGTGGCGGCCAGACTCCAGGTTGATACCAAAAACATTCAGCACCGGAATCCCATTGATGCCGTCGTACTTGCCGAGCATCTCCAGATTGCCGAACAGATAGAACAGCGCGAGGCCCCACGCGATCGTGCCGAGCGGCAGAAAGTGACCCGATAGCCGCATCGTCACGAGCCCCAGCATCAGCGCGATCAGCGCCGTCACCACCACGCCCGCGATCAGCGCGAGCCACGGCGACACACCGTACGCCGTCGTCAGATACGCAGTCGCATAGGCGCCGATGCCGACGAACGCCGCCTGCCCGAAGCTCGTCATCCCGCCGATACCCGTCAGCAGCACGAGACCGATCGCGACGATCGAATACAGGCCGATGTAGTTGAGCAGCGTCACCCAGTACTCGGGCACATGAATCGGATGCGGCAGCACCGGCAACGCGAACAGCACCACGAGGAACAACCAGAAGAACTTGTTTTGCATGATCCGTTTCATCGTGTCACTCCTCTTCCTCTTCCGAGTGCGGGCTGGCCAGACTCCGCCACAACAGCACCGGGATGATCAGCGTGAACACGATCACTTCCTTATAGGCGCTCGCCCAGAACGACGAATACGACTCCAGAAGACCGACGAGGATCGACCCCGCGGCTGCCAGCGGATAGCTGACCAGGCCGCCGATAATCGCCCCCACAAAGCCCTTCAAACCGATCAGGAAGCCCGAGTCGTAGTAGATGGTGGTCAAGGGTGCGACAAGGATGCCGCACAGCGCACCGAGGCCTGCTGCGAGCGTGAACGCGAGGCGCCCTGCCTGCGTCGTGCCGATCCCGACGAGCCGCGCACCGAGCCGGTTCACGGATGTCGCGCGCAAAGCCTTGCCGGAGATCGAGCGATCGAAGTACAGGTACAGTGCGCCGATCAGCACCACTGCCGTGCCGACCACCCACAGGCTTTGCCCGGAAATCGACAGCGTGCCGAGGTTGAAGGTCGCATCGGAGAAAGCCGTGGTGCGCGAGCCTTCCGCACCGAACATCACGAGCCCGAGGCCGACCATCGCAAAGTGCACCGCCACCGCGACGATCAACAGCAGCAGCGTGGTCGCCTCCGCGATCGGCTCGTACGCAAGCCGATAGACGAACGGCCCCATCGGAATCACGATCAGCAGCGTGAGCGCGATCTGCGCGATCATCGGCAGCGGATGCAGGAAAACACCCTGCGTGAGCGCATACACCGCGATCGGAAACAGCAGATATTTGCCGACTAGCATCACCAGCGTGCGCGCCGCGTGCCGGCGTCGTTCGGGATGCCGCACCAGCCCCGCTATCTCGACGACAAAGCATGCCGCGCCCATCGCCATTAACAACCAGCACGTGGCCGGAAATTTTTGTGTCTGCAGTGCGGCGAGCGTCAGCGCGCCGTACGAAACAAACTCGCCCTGCGGGATGAAGATCACCCGCGTCACGGAGAACACCAGCACTAGCGCAAGCGCGAGCAGCGCGTAGATCGCGCCGGTGGTGATGCCGTCCTGTGCGAGGATCGCCGCAATTGATAGATCCATACTTCCTCGTCCTGAAGCGTCGAAATCAAAACCGGGAACAGTCGTGGCGGCAGAACTCGCGGCCGGCCACTAACCAGCGATGCCTGAAAAAGCGACCGCCGCGCCGGAATACGGCGCAGCGGTCGTTGCCATTGTCATCGAACAGAATGGCAATGCGGCGTCGTGCGCCGCATGCTGCGCGAGAGGCGCGTATCGTTTTTGTTGTTAGTCGTTCAGCAGCTTCCACTTGCCGTCGACGATCTGCACGATCACGCGCGCGCGCTTGTCGAGGCCGTTGTGGTCGGTCGTCGTGGTGTTCATGATGCCGTGCGAGACCGGCAGTTCCTTGATGTTTTCAAGCGCGCTGCGCAGTGCTACCCGGAACGCTTCGCTGCCCGGTTGAGCGGTCTTCAGCGCGACCGGAATCGCCGCTTGCAGCATCTGGCCGGCATCCCATGCATGACCGCCGAAGGTCGCCACCGAGCCCGCGCCATACGCTTTCTCGTACGCATTCTTGTAGGCTTCCGACGACTTCTTCACCGGATTCGAATCCGGCAGTTGATCGGCCACGAGGATCGGACCGGCCGGCAGGAGT
This sequence comes from Paraburkholderia sediminicola, assembly GCF_902859805.1. Lineage (GTDB taxonomy): Bacteria > Pseudomonadota > Gammaproteobacteria > Burkholderiales > Burkholderiaceae > Paraburkholderia > Paraburkholderia sediminicola. The sequence goes on from NZ_CADIKC010000012.1 coordinate 226,202, forward strand.
TCGCCTTCGCAATCCTTGCCGCACACGCGCAGGAAGTCGTTATTGGCGACGCCGTGCGTCTGGTAGACCTTGCCCTTGTAGCCGCGCTCCTTGAGCGTCTTGGCCGGCAGCGCCGACGGCGTACCCGCGCCTGCGATCAGCACCGCATCCGGGTTCGCGCCCATCGTCTTCAACACCTGGCCGGTCACCGAGGCATCGGTACGGTTAAAGCGTTCGTTGGAGACGATCTTCAGATGATGCGCCGCAGCCGCCGCAGTGAAGACGTTGTTCCAGCCGTCGCCGTACGCATCCGCGAAGCCGATGAAGCCAACCGTCTTCACGCCATGACGCTCCATGTAGTCTGCGATTGCGTCAGCCATCAGGCTGTCGTTTTGCGGCGGTTTGAAGGCCCATGCGCGCTTGGCGTCCATCGGCGAAATGATCGCGGCCGATGCCGCCAGCGAGATCATCGGCGTCTTGCCTTCGGCCGCTGCGTCGAGCATCGCCAGCGAATTCGGCGTGACGGTTGAACCGACGATGGCGTCGACGTGGTCTTCGTCGATCAGCTTGCGCGTGTTTTGCACGGCCTTGCCCGTGTCCGATCCATCATCGAGGATGATGTATTGCACGGTCTTGCCGCCGATCTCTTTCGGCAGCAGCGCGATCGTATTCTTTTCAGGAATCCCGAGCGATGCAGCCGGCCCGGTGGTGGACAGCGTGACGCCGATTTTCACCTGCGCGAAGGCTGCGCCCGCGCCGCACATCAACGCCATTGCGATACCGGTGCGTACCCATTGCTTTGTCTTTTTCATGCAAGTCTCCAAACGCTTTGAAGCGCGTATCTGTAATCCGGCGCACGGGCCGGGTGTCTGAATCTAGTTATAGGGTTCAGGCATGCCAAGCATGGTTTTCCCTGCTCAGCATCAACGCCGTCGCCGTTCTGGTGCAACTCCCCTGCTGCGAACCACTACTGCGATTTCTAATGCACGAAACACTAACATGTTAGTAGTATTGCGTTCTGCATCATTCACGGTCAATAGACTGTCGCCCGAATGCGGGTTTGTCCTGAAACGGGCCGCTTAGGCCGCGCTTTGACCGCGCTTTCATCTCCGATGTTTCGTTTGTCCAACACACTTGAAGCGCCGCCGCTCGTCAAATGCGGGCAATAAAAAAGACGCGGCAACTGCACGCGTCTTTTTTGAGTGGATTCCGTATCGCTTCGCCTTCGCTCAGTCGCCGGACAGCTTCCACTTGCCGCCGGCGATCTCCACCATCACACGCGCCCGCTGGTCGAGACCAGCGTGGTCGTTCGCGCTCATGTTGAAGATGCCGTGGGAAGCAGGCATGTCCTTGGTATTTTCGAGTGCCGCACGCAGCGCTTCGCGGAATGCAGGCGTGCCCGGCTGGCCTTTCTTCAGCGCAAGCGGGATCGCGCGTTGCAACAGCAAGCCTGCATCCCAAGCGTGACCGCCGAATGTCGAGACCGAACCGGCGCCGTACGCAGCTTCATACGCACGCTTGTATGCGAGCGCGGACTTCTTCACCGGGTTCGAATCGGGCAACTGGTCAGCGACCAGCAACGGACCGGCCGGCAGATAGGTGCCTTCGCAATCCTTGCCGCACACGCGCAGGAAGTCGTTATTGGCGACACCGTGCGTCTGGTAGTACTTGCCCTTGTAGCCACGTTCCTTGAGGGTCTTCTGCGGCAACGCGGCCGGCGTGCCCGCACCGGCGATCAGCACCGCATCAGGGTTCTGCGACATGATCTTCAGCACCTGACCGGTCACCGAAGCATCGTTGCGCGCGAAGCGTTCGTTCGCGACGATCCTGATCTTCGCGAGATCGGCGGCCTTGCCGAATTCCTTGAACCAGCTCTCGCCGTACGCATCTGCAAAGCCGATGAACGCGACCGTCTTCACACCGTGATTCGACATATGCTGCGCGATCGCGGTGGCCATCAGAATGTCGTTTTGCGGCGTCTTGAAGACCCACGCGCGTTTCGCATCCATCGGTTCCACGATGCTTGCCGCAGCGGCCATGGAGATCATTGGCGTGGTGCTTTCAGCGGCGACGTCGATCATGGCCAGCGAATTCGGCACAACGGTCGAGCCGATCAACGCATCCACATGATCTTCGCTGGTGAGCCTGCGTGCGTTCTTGACGGCCTGGGTCGAATCCGTGGCGTCGTCGAGTACGATGTAGTCGATTTTCTGCCCTGCTACTTCTTTAGGCAGCAGCGCGATCGTGTTCTTTTCCGGAATACCAAGCGACGCAGCCGGCCCCGTTGCCGACACCGTGACGCCGATTTTCACATCCGCGAATGCGTGGCCACTCCATGCCGCGGATACCCCTGTGGCGACCAATGCCGCGCTCATCCAACGCAATGCCGACTTCATCCCGCTCCTCTGTCTACCCCGTTATTCATTTGAATTCAAATCCGCAGATTCGATTCACCGACCGCTTGGTCGGTGAATGGCAAGTTTAGCGGACGAAAGCCCCGCGCTGCAAGCATTTTGCAGGGTAAGGGCAGATGAAATTGGGGGTGGCTCGGTGAATAAAAAAGGGTCACCGAATTAGCGGAGGAATTGAATGGCGAATAACGAAAAGTACAAATAAAAAGCGCTGTTGGATATCAATCCAACAGCGCTTTCGTCTGGGCACTGAGTGCCTCATTGTCTCCTCGTTCTCCACCTGCAAAATTCGTGGTGCATCAGAACTGCATGAAGATTAAACGAGCACCCTCCCCCTTACAACTAGCAATTACCCTAGTGGTGCACTGCGGCACAAATATGGGGCACGTTTTGTGCTGATTTAGCGCGAGGGCCGGCCCGCGCGCAACGCAGGATCCGGCCGTGCCGACTTCATGAGTCGCCGAATTATATCGGACGCCAAAGCAATTTGAAATTCAGTGCCGCTTCAGGCCCGCAACGGCCGCACTCTCGCGATGATCTCACCGACAATACCGCGTCGGAACGCCAGCACGCAGGCAATGAAAATCACGCCCGTCACGATGGTCACGGATTCGCCTAGCGAGCGGAACCATTCGACGCCTGTCGACGAAGCCAGCGCCGTGCCGATATCGCCGAGCCGGTCTTCGAGCGCAACGATCAGCGCCGCACCGAGCAGCGGCCCGAACAGCGTCCCCATGCCGCCCACAAGCGTCATCAGGATCACGAGACCGGACATGGTCCAGTACGCGTCGCTCAGCGTCTCGAAGCCCTGCACCAGTACCTTGAGCGAGCCCGCCAGACCGGCGATCCCGGCAGACAGAATGAACGCCAGCAGTTTGAAGCGATCGGTATCGTAACCGAGCGACACAGCGCGCGGCTCGTTCTCCTTGATCGCCACCAGCACCTGTCCGAACGGCGAGTGCACGATCCGCACGATCAGCAGGAATGCCAGCACCATCACGGCCAGCACGACAAAGTACAGCGTCACGTCCGACGACAGATCCAGCAAGCCGAACAGCTTGCCGCGCGGCACGCCTTGCAGGCCGTCCTCGCCGTGCGTGAACGGCGCCTGCAGGAACACGAAGTAGACCATCTGCGCGAGCGCCAGCGTCACCATCGCAAAGTAGATGCCTTGCCGGCGGATCGCGAACAGGCCGACCACCAGCCCAAGCAACGTTGCCGTGGCGGTGCCCGCCACCACGCCGAGCTCCGGAGAGAAGCCGAGCGTCTGCATCGCATAACCGGTGACGTAACCGGCCGAGGCGAGAAACATCGCGTGACCGAACGAGAGCAGACCCGTGTAGCCAATCAGCAGATTGAAGGCCGCCGCGAACAACGCGAAGCACAGCACCTTCATGACGAAGAGCGGATAGATGCCGAGCACGGGCACCGCGAGAAGCGCGATCAACAGCAGACCGTAGAGCACTTTTCTCTGCATCATTTTTCCTTGCCGAAGAGACCCGCCGGGCGCACCAGCAACACGAGCGCCATGATCACGAAGACGACGGTCGCCGACGCTTCCGGGTAAAACACACGCGTCAGCCCTTCGATCACGCCAAGCAGCAGGCCGGTCAGGATCGAGCCCATGATCGAACCCATGCCGCCAATCACGACCACCGCGAACACAGTGATGATCATCGGCTGGCCCATCAACGGCGAGACCTGAATCACCGGCGCGGCAAGCACGCCGGCGAACGCCGCCAGCGCGACGCCGAAGCCATAAGTGAGCGTGATCATCAACGGCACGTTGACGCCGAACGCCTCGACCAGTTTCGGATTCTCGGTGCCCGCGCGCAGATAGGCGCCGAGACGCGTCTTCTCGATCACGAACCACGTGGCAAAGCAGACCACGAGCGACGCCACCACGACCCACGCGCGATAGTTCGGCAGGAACATGAAGCCGAGATCCGTCGCACCGGAGAGCGCCGACGGCACGTCGTACGGCTGGCCGGACGAACCATAGATCGACCGGAACACGCCCTCGACAACCAGCGTGAGCCCGAAAGTAAGCAGCAGCCCATAGAGGTGATCGAGCTTGTACAGCCAGCGCAGCATCGAGCGTTCGATCACGATGCCGAACACGCCGACGATCAGTGGCGCGAGCACCAGCATCACCCAGTACGGCAGCCCGAAATACGACAGGCCCATCCACGCGAGCATCGCGCCGAGCATGAACAACGCGCCGTGCGCGAAATTGATCACGTTGAGCAAGCCGAAGATCACCGCCAGACCCAGGCTGAGAATCGCATAGAACGAGCCGTTCACGAGCCCCAGCAGCAGCTGGCTCAGCATCGCCGGTAGCGGAACGCCAAAGATTTCCATTGAAGCCTTAATCCCTTAAGCCATCGTCAGGGTGGGATCGGTTACGTACGATCCCGCCGACGCGCGACCGGCGAGCCATCCGCCCGATCGCACGCGGCATCTGAAGCAGCTGGCCGTCAGTCTGTGTACCAAAACGGCGCTATGTATTTCCCGCCGGATAAGGCTGAATGACGGTCAGCTGGTTATCAGTCTGCGTTCATTTCCACAGCGCGCAGCGCGTTTCAGCCTTGGTCGTAAACGCTTGCTCGCCGGGGATCGTCGCAGTGATCTTGTAGTAGTCCCACGGCTCTTTGGATTCGGCCGGCGTCTTCACCTGCATCAGGTACATATCGTGGATCATGCTGCCGTCCTGACGGATATAGCCCTTCGCGTAGAAGTCGTCGATCTTGGCCTTCTTCAGTTGCGCCATCACCTTGTCGGAGTCAGTCGAACCGACTGCTTTCACCGCGTTCAGGTAGGTCATGGTTGCGGAGTAGTCAGCGGCCTGCAGGCTGGACGGCATCTTCTTCATCTTGTCGAAGTAGCGCCGCGCCCACGCGCGCGTGGTGGCGTCCTTATTCCAGTACCAGCTGTCCGTCAGCACCAGGCCCTGGGTCGTTTCCAGACCCAGACTGTGGACGTCGTCGATAAACATCAGCAGCGCGGCCAGTTTCATCGTCTTCGTGATGCCGAATTCCTTGGCGGCCTTGATCGAGTTGATCGTGTCGCCGCCCGCGTTGGCGAGGCCGAGAATCTGCGCCTTCGAAGCTTGCGCCTGCAACAGGAACGACGAGAAATCCGATGCCGAAAGCGGATGGCGCACGGCACCCAGCACCTGGCCGCCGTTGGCCTTCACCACGTCCGACGTATTCTTTTCGAGCGCCTTGCCGAACGCGTAGTCAGCGGTCAGGAAGTACCACGTCTTGCCACCCTGCTTCGTCACCGCCGAGCCCGTGCCCTTGGCGAGCGCCGTCGTGTCGTACGCGTAGTGGATCGTGTACGGTGTGCATTGCTCGTTGGTCAGGGTATCGGCGCCAGCGCCGATGCTGATGTAGACCTTGTGCTTTTCTCCGGCCACGGTGTTCATCGACAGCCCGGTTGCTGAATTCGTGCCGCCAATCAGCAGATCGACGCCATCCCGATCGAACCATTCGCGCGCCCGCGACGCCGCGATGTCGGCCTTGTTCTGGTGATCGGCATAGACCACCGAGATCGGCTTGCCATTGACCTTGCCGCCGAAGTCGGCCACGGCCATGCGGATCGCTTCGAGACCGCCCTGGCCATCAATATCCGCATACAGACCCGACATGTCGGTGATGAAGCCGATCTTCACGGCATCGTCAGCGGCCTGCGCGCTGCCCATCGTCAACGCGGCGCCGGCGGCAACCGCGAAACATAGTGTGGCAAGCCGCGCGAGTGGGTTCTTTTTCATTCCTGTCTCCTGGTTTCTTCGCTTGTGGTTATCAGAGGCAATCGGACGTTTCTCGTTACTTCCTGTCTATACGCCCAGTAGGTCGTGCAGCACCGGCATCTTGCTTTCAAGCTCGCCGGCCTCGAAGTGTTCGACGATCGCACCATGCTCCATCACATAGAAGCGATCGGCGAGTGGCGCGGCAAAGCGGAAATTCTGTTCGACCATCACAACCGTGTAGCCGCGCGCCTTGAGCGTCATGATCATGCGGGCGAGCGCCTGCACGATGACCGGTGCAAGGCCTTCCGAGATTTCATCGAGCAGCAGCAAACTCGCGCCGGTGCGCAGAATGCGTGCGACCGCCAGCATCTGCTGCTCCCCACCCGAGAGCCGCGTGCCCTGGCTCATGCGGCGTTCCTGCAGATTCGGAAACATCGAATAGATTTCTTCGAGCGACATCATGTGCGCCTTGTCGCCGACGGGCGGCGGCAACAGCAGGTTTTCCTCACATGAGAGGCTCGAGAAAATCCCACGCTCTTCCGGGCAATAACCGATGCCGCAATGGGCGATACGATGAGTCGGCAGGCTAATGGTTTCGCGTCCGCCGATGCGGATCGAGCCGGTGCGCCGGCCGGTGAGCCCCATGATCGCGCGCAGTGTGGTGGTGCGCCCCGCGCCGTTACGGCCCAGCAGCGTCACAACTTCGCCGCGGTTCACCGTCAGATCGACGCCATGCAGGATATGGGACTCCCCGTACCATGCCTGCAAACCCGTGATCTCCAGCGCGGGGGCACCGCCAGCCGTGCCGCTCACCTCGAGGCTTTCGCGCTCGGCAATCGTATTCATGCGTGGGCTCCGGCGAGCGCCGCGTCGGCGCTGCCCATATAGGCTTGCATCACGAGCGGGTTCTTCGACACTTCGGCGTAGCTGCCTTCGGCGAGCACTTCACCTCGTTGCAGCACGGTGATGGTGTCGGAGATGCCGGCGATCACGTTCATGTTGTGCTCGACCATCAGGATCGTGCGGCCGCTCGATACTTTCTTGATCAGGGCCGTGACGCGATCGACGTCTTCATGGCCCATGCCTTGCGTCGGTTCGTCGAGCAGCATCAACTCGGGCTCCATCGCGAGCGTCGTGGCGATTTCGAGCGCGCGCTTGCGGCCGTAGGACAGTTCTACCGTGAGCACGTCGGCGAAATCGGTCAATCCGACCTGGGTGAGCAAGTCCATGGCCCGATCGTCGAGCTGACGCAACGTGCGCTCGCTCTTCCAGAAGTGAAATGCCGTGCCGAGCACGCGCTGCAATCCGATGCGCACATTCTGCAATGCTGTCAGATGCGGAAATACAGCAGAGATCTGAAACGAGCGAATGATGCCGCGCCGGGCGATTTGCGCCGGGCGTTCACTGGTGATGTCAATTCCATTGAAGACGATCTGACCCGCGGTCGGTTCAAGGAATTTGGTGAGCAGATTGAAGCAGGTGGTCTTGCCTGCCCCATTGGGGCCGATCAGCGCATGGATCGAGCCACGGCGCACGCGCAGGTTCACCCCGTTCACGGCGATGAAGCCTTTGAACTCGCGGGTGAGGCCGCGCGTTTCGAGAATCGTATCGCCGAGAATCATGTTCCCTTCCATACGGAGTAAGGCGAAGCACTACGATCTTCCGCGCGAACGGCTGCGCGACTTTTATGTGTGACGGCGGCACCCCGTGCCGCTCGTTGGCGTACTGCACCAATCCGGACGGTAATCCATGGGCGGCACGCAGCATGGCTGCCATTGTCGCGCCAATGATGCAGCGCATTCATTGGGATTTGCACTTAGTGGATGACGACTGTTTGAAGCAAGGCGGAAGCGTGTTCAAGCGCTGCGTCAATCACGCTCGATGCATGCCAGGGAAAGTCCGAGGCACGCGCGGCGGCCTCGGATCCTGCTGCCACGCGCGTGTCACACGGCGGACATGGACGGCGCAGTACTCGTCTGAAGCGGAACGCTGCCGCCCACGCGTGCGCGGCGGTCTTCGCGGATCATGTCGCTGGCGCGTTCGGCGATCATCAGCGTCGGCGAATTGGTGTTGCCCGAGGTAATGGACGGCATGATTGATGCATCGACCACCCGCAAACCGTCAACCCCGATAACTCGTAGGCGATTGTCCACGACCGCACCGGGATCGTCGGCAGTGCCCATCCGACAGGTGCCGACCGGATGAAAGATGGTGGTGCCCACCGCGCCTGCGGCCTGCTGAAGTTCTTCTTCGGTCTGATACTGGATACCGGGCAGAATCTCCTGCGGCCGATAGCGCGCGAGCGCAGGCGCCGCGGCGATGCGGCGCGTGAGACGCAATGCGTTGGCAGCAACGTGCCGGTCATAGTCCGTGGACAGATAGTTTGGCGCGATCAACGGCGGCGCCGACGCATCGGCCGACCCGATGTGAATGCTGCCACGCGAAGTCGGCCGCAACTGACACACCGACGCGGTGAATGCATTGAAGCGATGCAACGGTTCGCCGAAGCGATCGAGCGAGAGCGGTTGCACGTGATACTCGAGGTCAGGACGCGTGAGCGAGCGGTCATCCAGATCGGACTTGGCAAACGCGCCGAGTTGCGATGGCGACATCGACATCGGGCCGCTTTGAAAGAGTGCGTACTGCATGCCGATCATCAGCTTGCCCCACCAATGCGCGGAGGCGGTATTGAGCGTACGCACGCCGTCGACTTTATAGGCCATACGCAACTGCAGATGGTCCTGCAGATTTTCGCCGACACCGCGCAGATTCTTCACGACCTCGATGCCAAGATTCTGGAGGCGCGCGCCATCCCCGATACCGGAGAGTTCGAGCAATTGCGGCGAGTTGACCGCACCGGAACTGAGGATCACTTCGCACCGGGCCTTGGCGAGATAGTCGGTGTTGTCGCCACGATATTCGACACCGATGCAGCGACGTCCTTCGAACACGACGCGTTGTGTGTGGGCACCGACGATAACGGTGAGATTCGGGCGCTTAAGTGCCGGACGCAGGAAGGCTTTCGACGCATTCCACCGGATGCCGCGTTTCTGATTGACGTCGAAGTAGCCGACGCCGGTGTTGTCGCCACGATTGAAGTCATCGGTAGCGGGTATGCCGGTTTGTTGCGCGGCTTGTGAAAACTCTTCGAGGATCTTCCATTTCAGACGCTGTTTTTCGACGCGCCATGGGCCGCCTGCTCCATGCGATTCGGAGGCGCCGGCGTGGTGGTCTTCGCTGCGTTTGAAGATGGGGAGGACCTGGCTCCAGGACCAGGAGGCGTCGTTGGTGACGCGGGCCCATTCATCGTAGTCCTCGCGTTGGCCGCGCATGTAGATCATGCCGTTGATCGATGAGCTGCCGCCTAGTACTCTGCCTCGCGGGTATGAGAGGGAGCGGCCGTTCAGGCCGGGTTCGGACTGGGTTTTGTAGAGCCAATCTGTGCGGGGATTGCCAATGCAGTAGAGGTAGCCTACCGGTACGTGGATCCAGTGGTAGTCGTCTTTGCCGCCGGCTTCTAGCAGGAGGACTTGTACTTCTGGATCTTCAGATAGGCGGTTGGCGAGGACGCAACCTGCTGTGCCGGCGCCGACTATGATGTAGTCGAATTCGCCTTCCAGGCGGGGGGGTTTTGTTTGTGTGTTTTTTGGGGTGTTCATCGTTTTGTCTCCTAAGCTTTTTTGCCTGTTTGGCGATTGTTGTCTGTGTTCTTAGGGGTTTGGCCTTTTCTTGTTCTGGCTTTGGTGCCTTTCCTTGCTTTGTTAGTGGTCTATTAGCGTTCCCCCTGTGCGGGGGGGCACCTACTTTTCTTTGCCGGCTGCAAAGAAAAGTAGGCAAAAGAAAGCAGCTCAAAC
>NZ_CADIKC010000013.1 GCF_902859805.1 Paraburkholderia sediminicola
AACGACTCCACGCCGATGATAGTGCGGATTCCCGTGTGAAAGTAGGTAATCGTCAGGCTCCCCTGCAGCATCAGAAACCCCACCCCATAAAGGTGGGGTTTCTGCGTTTACGGTCGGAGCTGGAATCACCATATAAGTGAGAGCTATGAGTTTGGAACGGTCAAGCGAGCCTTGACAGCAAGCGGTTGTTCCCTCATAATCATCAGTTCTCTGCGGAGGGGTGCCCGAGTGGCTAAAGGGGGCAGACTGTAAATCTGTTGGCTTACGCCTACGTTGGTTCGAATCCAACCTCCTCCACCAGAATGCAAGCTGTAGCAGTAGTTGGGAATCCATGGATCCTTGCGGGTGTAGCTCAATGGTAGAGCAGAAGCCTTCCAAGCTTACGACGAGGGTTCGATTCCCTTCACCCGCTCCAGTAACAAAGAAGTAGCGCCCATGTGGCTCAGTGGTAGAGCACTCCCTTGGTAAGGGAGAGGTCGGCAGTTCGATCCTGCCCATGGGCACCAGAAGTACTCGGTGATTGTTTGCGCGCGGCGCAACGTACGGATAAATCCTCTTAGGAGTCGAAAATGGCCAAGGGTAAGTTTGAGCGGACCAAGCCGCACGTGAACGTCGGCACGATCGGTCACGTTGACCACGGCAAGACCACGCTGACGGCAGCGATCACGACGGTGCTGACCAAGAAGTTTGGCGGCGAAGCAAAGGCATACGACCAGATCGACGCGGCGCCGGAAGAAAAGGCACGTGGTATCACGATCAACACGGCGCACGTCGAGTACGAAACGGCTAACCGCCACTACGCACACGTCGACTGCCCGGGCCACGCTGACTATGTGAAGAACATGATCACGGGCGCAGCGCAGATGGACGGCGCGATCCTGGTGTGCTCGGCTGCAGACGGCCCGATGCCGCAAACGCGTGAGCACATCCTGCTGGCGCGTCAGGTTGGCGTTCCGTACATCATCGTGTTCCTGAACAAGTGCGACATGGTGGACGACGCTGAGCTGCTGGAACTCGTCGAGATGGAAGTTCGCGAACTTCTGTCGAAGTACGACTTCCCGGGCGACGACACGCCGATCATCAAGGGTTCGGCCAAGCTGGCGCTGGAAGGCGACACGGGCGAGCTGGGCGAAGTGGCGATCATGAACCTGGCCGACGCGCTGGACACGTACATCCCGACGCCGGAGCGCGCAGTTGACGGTGCGTTCCTGATGCCGGTGGAAGACGTGTTCTCGATCTCGGGTCGCGGCACGGTGGTGACGGGTCGCGTTGAGCGCGGCGTCGTGAAGGTTGGCGAGGAAATCGAAATCGTCGGTATCAAGCCGACGGTGAAGACGACCTGCACGGGCGTGGAAATGTTCCGCAAGCTGCTCGACCAGGGTCAGGCAGGCGACAACGTGGGTATCCTGCTGCGCGGCACGAAGCGTGAAGACGTGGAGCGTGGCCAGGTTCTGGCGAAGCCGGGTTCGATCAACCCGCACACGCACTTCACGGCTGAAGTGTACGTGCTGAGCAAGGACGAAGGCGGCCGCCACACGCCGTTCTTCAACAACTATCGTCCGCAGTTCTACTTCCGTACAACGGACGTGACGGGCTCGATCGAGTTGCCGAAGGACAAGGAAATGGTCATGCCGGGCGACAACGTGTCGATCACGGTGAAGCTGATCAACCCGATCGCGATGGAAGAAGGTCTGCGCTTCGCAATCCGCGAAGGCGGCCGTACGGTCGGCGCAGGTGTGGTTGCCAAGATTCTCGAGTAACGCCAGAAAGTTCTCGTTGATCGGTAGTTTCGGGGTTGGCGGTGTCGTCAACCCCAAAATGGTTTAGGGGTATAGCTCAACTGGCAGAGCGTCGGTCTCCAAAACCGAAGGTTGGGGGTTCGATTCCCTCTGCCCCTGCCAACTCTCGCGTCGTTTATGGCGCTTCGTTAAGGTGTTATGGCGAATCCTTCCGTCGAAACTGTAAATACATCCGGCGACAAGCTGATGCTCGTCGCGGGCGTATTGTTGGTCTTGGCCGGGTTCGTGGGGTTCTTCTGGCTCAGCGGCCAGGAATGGTACGTCCGCGGAGCCGCCTTGGCTGTTGGCGCTATCGCTGGTGTTGCAGTCGGTCTTCTCTCCGCGCCTGGCAAGGGTTTCATCGCTTTCGCCAAAGACTCGTACAAAGAAGTTCGCAAGGTTGTCTGGCCGACTCGTAAAGAGGCCACCCAGACAACGCTCGTAGTGTTCGGCTTCGTGTTCGTCATGGCGATCTTTCTTTGGATCAGCGATAAATCCATCGAATGGGCGATTTTCTCGGTGATTCTGGGTTGGAAATGATATGAGCGATACTCCGGCATCCCCGAGCGGTAAACGTTGGTACGTGGTGCACGCCTACTCCGGCATGGAGAAGAGCGTGCAACGTGCGCTTCAAGAGCGCATCGAACGTGCCGGCATGCAAGACCAGTTTGGTCAAATCCTCGTTCCGACTGAAGAAGTGGTCGAGGTGAAAGGCGGTCACAAATCAGTGACCGAACGTCGTTTCTTCCCGGGTTATGTCCTGGTGGAAATGGAAATGACGGACGAAACGTGGCATCTCGTGAAGAACACGGCAAAGGTGACGGGTTTCGTAGGCGGTGCGCGTAATCGTCCGAGCCCGATTTCCCCGCGGGAAGTCGAGAAGATCATGTCGCAAATGCAGGAAGGCGTGGAAAAGCCGCGTCCGAAGACCCTGTTCGAAGTAGGCGAGATGGTGCGGGTGAAGGACGGTCCGTTCACGGATTTCAACGGCAGCGTCGAGGAAGTGAACTACGAAAAGTCGCGCGTCCGTGTTTCCGTTACAATCTTCGGCCGCGCAACGCCGGTCGAGCTGGAATTCGGCCAGGTCGAAAAGTTGTAATCCAAAATTCTACGGGGCGCACCGGTCGGTGCGTTCCGTATTTCGCGCTTACGGTCCGCGTAATGGCCGTTGAGGAGCGTAAGTAGTCTGTTTTTCGGCGAACGCGCGTTACTACTCACTGAATGTCCGCTTGTACTAGGGCGGCGTTCCTAAGAGGTTTTCAAAATGGCAAAGAAAATCATCGGCTTTATCAAGCTGCAGATTCCTGCAGGTAAAGCCAACCCGTCGCCGCCGGTCGGTCCGGCACTGGGCCAGCGCGGCCTGAACATCATGGAGTTCTGCAAGGCGTTCAACGCGCAGACTCAAGCTATGGAACCGGGTCTGCCGATTCCGGTCGTGATCACCGCGTTCGCGGACAAGAGCTTCACGTTCGTTCTGAAGACGCCGCCGGCTACGGTTCTGATCAAGAAGGCAGCGAAGATCGACAAGGGTTCGGCCAAGCCGCACACCGACAAGGTCGGCAAGATCACCCGCGCTCAAGCTGAAGACATCGCCAAGACCAAGATGCCCGATCTGACGGCAGCTGATCTGGACGCAGCGGTTCGTACGATCGCTGGTAGCGCCCGCTCGATGGGCATCACCGTGGAGGGCGTGTAAATGGCTAAGCTTTCAAAACGTCTGCAAGCATTTGCAGCCAAGGTTGATCGTCAAAAGCTGTACGCGATCGACGAAGCTCTGTCGCTCGTGAAGGAATGCGCAAGCGCGAAGTTCGACGAGTCGATCGACGTTGCAGTGCAACTCGGCATCGACGCGAAGAAGTCGGACCAAGTTGTTCGTGGCTCGGTCGTGCTGCCGGCTGGTACCGGTAAGTCGGTTCGCGTGGCTGTGTTTGCACAAGGCGAAAAGGCTGAGCAAGCTCGTGCAGCTGGCGCAGAAGTCGTCGGTATGGAAGACCTGGCTGAACAAGTCAAGGCTGGTAAGCTGGACTTCGATATCGTGATCGCTTCGCCGGACACGATGCGCGTTGTCGGTACGCTTGGTCAGATCCTCGGCCCGCGCGGCCTGATGCCGAACCCGAAGGTTGGCACGGTTACGCCGGACGTCGCGACTGCAGTCAAGAACGCCAAGGCTGGTCAGGTGCAATTCCGTGTCGACAAGGCCGGTATCATCCACGCCACGATTGGCCGTGCTTCGTTCGAGCCGACGGCTCTGCGCAGCAACCTGAACGCTCTCGTCGACGCGCTGCAAAAGGCGAAGCCGGCAACGAGCAAGGGTGTCTACCTGCGTAAGGTTGCACTGTCGAGCACGATGGGCGTTGGCGTTCGCGTCGACCAGGCATCGCTCGCAGCACAGTAATAAATTTCATCGCCTCGATGTGAGTCGAGGCGGTTTTATGGGCTTTGGGCGGTCGCAAGATGGCAGTCTGCATTGAGCGACCGGTTGTCAAAGACCGTTGGCGGGAACGCAGCAGGTAGGCGAACCCTTAATGCAAAGCCAACGCAGATGGCGAACCCGAAAAGGTTTTGTAGTGATGAAGCTGGTTGAGATTCGCAGCGATGTGGGTTTCAGGCGGTCGAAATACTCCTGACTGGTCGGACGCCGTTATTGAACGCGGTACACAAGGCGCACGCTGCGTGTATCGAATCTGGAGGTTAACCGTGCCACTCAATAAAGAAAGCAAGCAGGCCGTCGTCGCTGAGGTTGCCGCGCAAGTCGCGAAAGCCCAGACCGTGGTTCTGGCTGAGTATCGTGGGATCACGGTTGGCGATCTGACCAAGCTGCGCGCGAAAGCGCGTGAGCAACAGGTTTACCTTCGCGTGTTGAAAAACACGTTGGCGCGTCGCGCTGTCGAAGGTACCCCGTTTGCTTCTTTGGCAGAGCAGATGACCGGTCCCCTGATCTACGGCATCTCGGAAGATGCTATTGCTGCTGCTAAGGTCGTCAACGACTTCGGCAAGAGCAATGACAAGTTGATCATCAAGGCTGGTTCCTACGAAGGCAAGGTGATGGACAAGGCTGGCGTGCAAGCGCTGGCAAACATCCCGAGCCGCGAAGAACTGCTCTCCAAGCTGTTGTACGTTATGCAAGCACCTGTTTCCGGCTTTGCGCGCGCTCTGGCCGCGCTGGCAGAAAAGAAACAAGGCGAAGAAGCTGCTGCTTAACGCACTTCAGTCGAGCGTGATTGATCGCTGGCTGTATCCGAATTCAATTTAGGAGTATTTCAAATGGCAATCGCAAAAGATGACATCCTCGAGGCAGTAAGCTCGATGTCGGTTCTGGAACTGAACGAGCTGGTTAAGGCGTTCGAAGAAAAGTTTGGCGTGTCGGCAGCTGCTGTTGCAGTGGCAGGCCCGGCAGGCGGCGGCGCTGCTGCTGCTGCTGAAGAGCAAACCGAATTCACGGTCAACCTGACGGAAGTCGGCGCGAACAAGGTTTCGGTCATTAAGGCTGTTCGTGAACTGACGGGTCTCGGCCTGAAGGAAGCGAAGGACCTGGTCGACGGTGCACCGAAGCCTGTTAAGGAATCGGTACCGAAGGCTGCTGCTGAAGAAGCCAAGAAGAAGTTGGAAGAAGCCGGCGCGAAGGCTGAAATCAAGTAAGTTTCGGCGCGTTGTGCGAAGGCTGGCGGTTTTCCACCGCCGGCCTTTTTGTGCTTTGTGGGAACCATGTTTTTGTCAGCCAGTTTCGGCAAGAACAGGGATCCCAGAAGCCAAAGAAAATCGCCTATCGGCAATATCGACCGGCGCTTCTCTTTGTCTTCTGAAGCGACTGCAGAAGGCAAGTTTGGTCGGGTAGCGGGCAACATAGGCATCCGCTGCCGTCAGCCAGCGGTTGGTAGCGGCCAACCACCAAGCTTCTAGGCTCGTTCAAGCCATCGGACGGCCATCGGGTCTCAGTCGGTGAACACTCGGGTTGTCTCATCAAGGTATCCTGCCTCGACAACAATGCCCGCCGTGATTCGGAGATCGTATGCAATATTCCTTCACCGAGAAGAAGCGCATTCGCAAGAGTTTTGCGAAGCGCCCCATCGTTCACCAAGTACCTTTCCTGCTGGCTACCCAGCTTGAATCATTCAGCACGTTTCTGCAAGCAGACACGTCGTCCACGCAACGCAAGCCGGAAGGCCTGCAGGCTGCGTTTACATCCGTTTTCCCGATCGTTTCGCACAACGGTTTTGCGCGTCTCGAGTTCGTCAGCTACATGCTGTCGCCGCCGGCATTCAACATCAAGGAATGTCAGCAGCGCGGTTTGACGTACTGCTCCGCACTGCGCGCGAAAGTGCGCCTGGTGCTGCTCGACAAGGAATCGCCGAGCAAGCCGGTCGTCAAGGAAGTGAAGGAACAGGAAGTGTACATGGGCGAAATTCCGCTCATGACGCCGACGGGTTCGTTCGTCATCAACGGCACGGAACGTGTGATCGTTTCGCAGCTGCATCGTTCGCCGGGCGTGTTCTTCGAACACGACAAGGGCAAGACGCACAGCTCGGGCAAGCTCCTGTTCTCGGCCCGTATCATTCCTTACCGCGGTTCGTGGCTCGACTTCGAATTCGATCCGAAGGACGTGCTGTACTTCCGCGTTGACCGCCGTCGCAAGATGCCGGTCACGATCCTGCTGAAGGCGATTGGCCTGACGCCGGAACAGATCCTCGCAAACTTCTTCGTGTTCGACAATTTCACGCTGATGCCGGAAGGCGCGCAGATGGAATTCGTGCCGGAGCGTCTGCGTGGTGAAGTCGCGCGCTTTGACATCACTGATCGTGATGGCAACGTGATCGTCCAGAAGGACAAGCGGATCAACGCCAAGCACATTCGCGATCTCGACAACGCGAAGACGAAGTTCATCTCGGTGCCGGAAGACTATCTGCTCGGCCGCGTGCTCGCGAAGAACGTCGTCGACGGCGACACGGGTGAAGTCATCGCTAACGCGAACGACGAAATCACCGAAACCGTCCTCGAAAAGCTCCGCGAATCGAAGATCAAAGACATCCAGACGCTCTACACGAACGATCTGGATCAAGGTCCGTACATCTCGTCGACGCTGCGTATCGACGAAACCGCGGACAAGATGGCTGCACGCATTGCGATCTACCGCATGATGCGTCCGGGCGAACCGCCGACCGAAGAAGCGGTCGAGGCGCTGTTCAACCGTCTGTTCTACAGCGAAGACGCATACGACCTGTCCAAGGTGGGTCGTATGAAGTTCAACCGCCGTGTCGGTCGCGACGAAATCGTCGGCCCGATGACGCTGCAAGACGACGACATCCTCGCCACGATCAAGATCCTGGTCGAGCTGCGTAACGGCAAGGGCGAAGTGGACGACATCGACCACTTGGGCAATCGTCGTGTGCGTTGCGTCGGCGAACTGGCGGAAAACCAGTTCCGCGCAGGTCTCGTGCGTGTCGAACGTGCTGTGAAGGAACGCCTCGGCCAGGCCGAAAGCGAAAACCTGATGCCGCACGACCTGATCAACTCGAAGCCGATTTCGTCGGCGATTCGCGAGTTCTTCGGTTCGTCGCAGCTGTCGCAGTTTATGGACCAGACCAACCCGCTGTCGGAAATCACCCACAAGCGCCGTGTCTCGGCACTTGGTCCGGGCGGTTTGACGCGTGAGCGCGCCGGCTTTGAAGTTCGCGACGTGCACCCGACCCACTATGGCCGTGTGTGCCCGATTGAAACGCCGGAAGGTCCGAACATCGGCCTGATCAACTCGCTCGCACTGTACGCGCACCTGAACGAATACGGCTTCCTCGAAACGCCGTATCGCAAGGTTGTGGACAGCAAGGTGACCGATCAGATCGACTACCTGTCGGCGATCGAAGAAGGCCGTTACGTGATCGCTCAGGCGAACGCGGCGGTGGCTGCTGATGGCTCGCTGACTGACGAACTGGTGTCGTCGCGTGAAGCAGGCGAAACGCTGATGGTTACGCCGGACCGCATCCAGTACATGGACGTGGCGCCGTCGCAGATCGTCTCGGTCGCAGCTTCGCTGATTCCGTTCCTCGAGCACGATGACGCGAACCGCGCATTGATGGGTTCGAACATGCAGCGTCAGGCTGTGCCGTGTCTGCGTCCTGAAAAGGCCGTGGTCGGTACGGGTATCGAACGCACGGTGGCAGTCGACTCGGGTACGACGGTTCAGGCATTCCGCGGTGGCGTGGTCGATTACGTCGACGCAGGCCGTATGGTGATCCGCGTGAACGACGATGAAGCCGTTGCTGGCGACGTCGGCGTGGACATCTACAACCTGATCAAGTACACGCGTTCGAACCAGAACACGAACATCAACCAGCGCCCGATCGTGAAGGTCGGCGATATCGTGTCGCGTGGCGACGTGCTGGCTGACGGTGCATCGACCGACCTCGGCGAACTGGCTCTCGGCCAGAACATGCTGGTCGCGTTCATGCCGTGGAACGGCTACAACTTCGAAGATTCGATCTTGATCTCGGAGAAGGTGGTTGCTGACGACCGTTACACGTCGATCCACATCGAAGAACTGAACGTCGTAGCTCGCGATACGAAGCTCGGACCGGAAGAAATCACGCGCGACATCTCGAACCTGGCTGAAGTGCAACTCGGCCGTCTCGATGAGTCGGGCATCGTCTACATCGGCGCCGAAGTCGAAGCAGGCGACGTGCTGGTCGGTAAGGTCACGCCGAAGGGCGAAACCCAGCTGACGCCGGAAGAAAAGCTGCTGCGCGCGATCTTCGGTGAAAAGGCTTCGGACGTGAAGGATACGTCGCTGCGCGTGCCGTCGGGCATGAGCGGCACGGTCATCGACGTGCAAGTGTTCACGCGTGAAGGCATTCAGCGCGACAAGCGTGCGCAACAGATCATCGACGATGAACTGAAGCGTTATCGCCTCGACCTGAACGACCAGCTGCGTATCGTTGAAGGCGATGCATTCCAGCGTCTCGCACGTATGCTGACCGGCAAGGTCGCGAACGGCGGTCCGAAGAAGCTCGCGAAGGGTACGAAGATCGAACAGGCTTACCTGGAAGATCTCGACCACTACCATTGGTTCGACATCCGCCTCGCGGACGAAGAAGCAGCGGCACAGCTCGAAGCGATCAAGGACTCGATCGAACAGAAGCGTCACCAGTTCGATCTGGCGTTCGAAGAAAAGCGCAAGAAGCTCACGCAAGGCGACGAACTGCCGCCGGGCGTGCTGAAGATGGTCAAGGTGTATCTGGCTGTGAAGCGTCGTCTGCAGCCCGGCGACAAGATGGCCGGCCGTCACGGTAACAAGGGTGTGGTGTCGAAGATAGTTCCGATCGAAGACATGCCGTACATGGCCGATGGCCGTCCGGCTGACGTCGTTCTGAACCCGCTCGGCGTGCCGTCGCGGATGAACGTGGGTCAGGTTCTCGAAGTGCATCTGGGTTGGGCCGCGAAGGGTCTCGGCTGGCGTATTGCAGAAATGCTGCAACGTCAGGCGAAGATCGCTGAACTCCGCGAATTCCTGACCAAGATCTACAACGAGTCGGGCCGCGCTGAAGAGCTGGACAGCTTCACGGACGACGAAATCGTCGAACTGGCGAAGAACCTGCGCGAAGGCGTTCCGTTTGCCACGCCGGTGTTCGACGGTGCGACGGAAGAAGAAATGTCGCGCGCGCTGGATCTGGCATTCCCGGACGACATCGCGAAGAACCTCGGCATGACGCCGTCGAAGAACCAGGTGCGTCTGTATGACGGCCGCACGGGTGAGATGTTCGAACGTACGGTGACTGTCGGTTACATGCACTACCTGAAGCTGCACCACCTGGTCGACGACAAGATGCACGCGCGTTCCACGGGCCCGTACTCGCTCGTGACGCAGCAGCCGTTGGGCGGTAAGGCGCAGTTCGGTGGCCAGCGTTTCGGTGAAATGGAAGTGTGGGCGCTCGAAGCGTACGGCGCATCGTACGTGTTGCAAGAAATGCTGACGGTGAAGTCGGATGACGTGGCGGGCCGGACCAAGGTGTATGAGAACCTGGTCAAGGGCGATCACGTGATCGACGCCGGCATGCCGGAATCCTTCAACGTGCTCGTGAAGGAAATCCGCTCGCTCGGTATCGATATCGACCTCGACCGCAACTAATCGGACTACGGAGAGAAAGCAATGAAAGCTCTGCTCGATCTATTCAAGCAAGTCCAACAGCCTGAAGTTTTTGACGCGATCAAGATCGGTCTGGCCTCGCCAGACAAGATCCGTTCGTGGTCGTTCGGTGAAGTCAAGAAGCCGGAAACCATCAACTACCGGACGTTCAAGCCGGAACGCGATGGTCTGTTCTGCGCGAAGATTTTCGGCCCGATCAAAGACTACGAATGCCTTTGCGGCAAGTACAAGCGCCTGAAGCATCGTGGCGTGATCTGTGAAAAGTGCGGCGTCGAAGTGACGCTCGCGAAGGTGCGTCGCGAACGGATGGGCCACATTGAGCTGGCCTCGCCGGTCGCTCACATCTGGTTCCTGAAGTCGCTGCCGTCGCGTCTGGGCATGGTGCTCGACATGACGCTGCGCGACATCGAACGCGTGCTGTACTTCGAAGCATACGTGGTGATCGATCCGGGCATGACGCCGCTGAAAGCGCGGCAGATCATGACGGAAGAGGATTACTACAACAAGGTCGAAGAGTACGGTGACGAATTCCGTGCCGAGATGGGCGCGGAAGGCGTTCGCGAACTGCTGCGCGCGATCAACATCGACGAACAGGTCGAGATGCTGCGCACCGAACTCAAGAACACGGGTTCGGAAGCGAAGATCAAGAAGTACGCGAAGCGCCTGAAGGTGCTCGAGGCTTTCCAGCGTTCGGGCATCAAGCCTGACTGGATGGTGCTCGAAGTCCTGCCGGTGCTGCCGCCGGAACTGCGTCCGCTGGTGCCGCTGGATGGCGGCCGCTTCGCGACGTCGGACCTGAACGACCTGTATCGCCGCGTGATCAACCGTAACAACCGGTTGAAGCGTCTGCTCGAACTGAAGGCGCCTGAAATCATCGTCCGCAACGAAAAGCGGATGCTGCAGGAAGCCGTCGATTCGCTGCTCGATAACGGTCGTCGCGGTAAGGCAATGACCGGCGCGAACAAGCGTCCGCTGAAGTCGCTCGCTGACATGATCAAGGGTAAGGGCGGTCGTTTCCGTCAGAACTTGCTCGGTAAGCGCGTTGACTACTCGGGCCGTTCGGTGATCGTGGTCGGCCCGACGCTCAAGCTGCATCAGTGCGGTCTGCCGAAGCTGATGGCGCTCGAACTGTTCAAGCCGTTCATCTTCAACAAGCTCGAAGTGATGGGTGTTGCTACCACCATCAAGGCTGCGAAGAAGGAAGTCGAGAACCAGACGGCCGTGGTGTGGGACATCCTCGAAGAGGTGATCCGCGAGCATCCGGTCATGCTGAACCGTGCGCCGACGCTGCACCGTCTTGGCATTCAGGCTTTCGAGCCGGTGCTGATCGAAGGTAAGGCTATCCAGCTGCACCCGCTCGTTTGCGCGGCGTTCAACGCCGACTTCGACGGTGACCAGATGGCTGTGCACGTGCCGCTGTCGCTCGAAGCGCAGATGGAAGCGCGTACGCTGATGCTGGCGTCGAACAACATCCTGTTCCCGGCTAACGGCGATCCGTCGATCGTGCCGTCGCAGGATATCGTGCTCGGCCTGTACTACGCGACGCGTGAAGCAGTGAACGCCAAGGGCGAAGGCCTGACGTTCACCGGCGTGTCGGAAGCACTGCGTGCTTACGAGAATAAGGAAGTGGAACTGGCCTCACGCGTCAACGTGCGGATCACGGAAATGGTCCACAACGAAGACAAGTCGGAAGGCGCACCGGCATTCGTGCCGAAGATCTCGCTGTACGCGACGACCGTCGGCCGCGCAATCCTGTCGGAAATCCTTCCGCCGGGCCTGCCGTTCTCGGTGCTGAACAAGCCGCTGAAGAAGAAGGAAATTTCGCGCCTCATCAACACCGCATTCCGCAAGTGCGGTCTGCGTGAAACGGTGATTTTCGCCGACCAGTTGATGCAGTCGGGTTTCCGTCTGGCAACGCGCGCCGGTATTTCGATTTGCGTGGACGACATGCTCGTGCCGCCGCAGAAAGAACAGATCGTCGGCGACGCAGCGAAGAAGGTGAAGGAATACGACCGTCAATACATGTCGGGTCTCGTCACGTCGCAAGAACGCTATAACAACGTGGTCGACATCTGGTCGGCAACGTCGGAAGCGGTCGGCAAGGCGATGATGGAGCAGCTGTCGACGGAACCGGTGGTCGATCGCGACGGCAACGAAACGCGTCAGGAGTCGTTCAACTCCATCTACATGATGGCTGACTCGGGTGCTCGTGGTTCCGCAGTTCAGATTCGTCAGCTGGCCGGTATGCGTGGCCTGATGGCGAAGCCGGACGGCTCGATCATCGAGACGCCGATTACGGCGAACTTCCGTGAAGGCCTGAACGTGTTGCAGTACTTCATCTCGACCCACGGTGCACGTAAGGGTCTGGCTGATACGGCACTGAAGACGGCAAACTCGGGTTACCTGACGCGTCGTCTCGTCGACGTGACGCAGGATCTGGTGGTGGTCGAAGACGATTGCGGTACGTCCAACGGCGTCGCCATGAAGGCGTTGGTCGAAGGCGGTGAAGTCGTCGAAGCGCTGCGTGACCGTATCCTCGGTCGCGTGACGGTGGCTGACGTCGTCAACCCGGAAACGCAGGAAACGCTGTACGAAACGGGCACGTTGCTCGACGAAGACGCGGTCGAAGAAATCGAACGCCTCGGCATCGACGAAGTGCGCGTGCGTACGCCGCTGACTTGCGAAACGCGTTACGGTCTGTGCGCAGCCTGCTATGGCCGCGACCTGGGTCGTGGCTCGTCGGTCAACGTTGGTGAAGCAGTTGGCGTGATCGCTGCTCAGTCGATCGGTGAACCGGGCACGCAGCTCACGATGCGTACGTTCCACATCGGTGGTGCGGCATCGCGTGCAGCAGTGGCTTCGTCGGTTGAAGCCAAGTCGAACGGTACGGTTCGTTTCACGGCGACCATGCGTTACGTCACCAACGCGAAGGGCGAGCAGATCGTCATCTCGCGTTCGGGCGAAGCGATGATCACCGACGACCACGGCCGCGAGCGTGAACGTCACAAGGTGCCGTACGGCGCGACGCTGTTGCAACTGGACGGCGCGCAGATCAAGGCCGGCACGCAACTGGCGACGTGGGATCCGATGACGCGTCCGATCATCACCGAGTACGGTGGTACGGTGAAGTTCGAAAACGTCGAAGAAGGCGTGACGGTTGCCAAGCAGATCGACGATGTGACGGGTCTCTCGACGCTGGTCGTGATCGACGTGAAGCGCCGCGGTTCGCAAGCGTCGAAGACGGTGCGTCCGCAGGTCAAGCTGCTCGACGCGAACGGCGAAGAAGTCAAGATCCCGAACACCGAGCACTCGGTGCAGATCGGCTTCCAGGTCGGCGCTCTGATCACCGTGAAGGACGGTCAGCAAGTGCAGGTCGGTGAAGTGCTGGCACGTATCCCGGTTGAATCGCAAAAGACTCGCGACATTACCGGTGGTCTGCCGCGTGTGGCCGAACTGTTCGAAGCGCGCTCGCCGAAGGACGCCGGTATTCTGGCGGAAGTCACGGGCACGACGTCGTTCGGTAAGGACACGAAGGGCAAGCAGCGTCTCGTTATCACGGACCTCGAAGGCAATCAGCACGAGTTCCTGATCGCGAAGGAAAAGCAGGTTCTGGTGCACGATGGTCAGGTCGTCAACAAGGGCGAAATGATTGTCGACGGTCCGGCTGATCCGCACGACATTCTGCGTTTGCAGGGCGTCGAAGCGCTGGCGCGCTACATCGTTGACGAAGTGCAGGACGTGTATCGTCTGCAGGGCGTGAAGATCAATGACAAGCACATTGAAGTGATCGTCCGTCAGATGCTGCGCCGCGTGCAGATCGTCGATAACGGTGACACGCGCTTCATCATGGGCGAACAGGTCGAGCGCTCGGATATGCTCGACGAAAACGACCGGATGGCTGCGGAAGGCAAGATCCCGGCAACCTACGACAACGTGCTGCTCGGTATTACGAAGGCATCGCTGTCGACCGATTCGTTCATCTCCGCTGCGTCGTTCCAGGAAACGACCCGCGTGTTGACCGAAGCGGCGATCATGGGCAAGCGCGACGATCTGCGCGGGCTGAAGGAAAACGTGATCGTTGGTCGTCTGATTCCGGCTGGTACGGGTCTCGCGTTCCACAAGGCACGCAAGAGCAAGGAACTGTCCGACCGCGAGCGTTTCGATCAGATCGCAGCGGAAGAGTCGTTCGAATTCGGTACGCCGGAAACCCCGGCTGCCGAACAGCAGCACTCAGGCGAGTAAGTCCGGGCGGCGCAAGCCGCTTGGGCTCACCAGCCAGCGAAGCCGCTCAGTTTCGACTGAGCGGTTTTTTTTTGTCGGCAGGAGTTCGTGCTTTAGCACTTGCTCCTGTCCCACGTACCGCGGGCGCCTCATTTTGTGCGTTTTTTGCGGATTCGTCGGCCGAACGGCTAACGTTGTCGCAAAGCGCAGGCGCAGCACGAATGCGTTGGTAAAATTCGTGTCACCGGCATCACGCTGCTTCTCTCCAATTCATGTCCCGTCCGCTCGAAATCCTCAA
Organism: Paraburkholderia sediminicola; assembly: GCF_902859805.1. GTDB lineage: Bacteria > Pseudomonadota > Gammaproteobacteria > Burkholderiales > Burkholderiaceae > Paraburkholderia > Paraburkholderia sediminicola. The sequence continues at coordinate 14,432 of NZ_CADIKC010000013.1, forward strand.
CGAAGTTTTTGGCTACCCCGCATTCCGAGGACAGCAGGGCGAAATTGTCGAACACGTCGCCGGCGGCGGCGATTGTCTCGTGCTGATGCCAACGGGCGGCGGCAAATCGTTGTGCTATCAGATCCCATCGTTGGTGCGCCGCGAAGCGGGCTGCGGAGCGGGGATCGTGGTGTCCCCGCTGATCGCACTGATGCAGGACCAGGTCGCTGCACTGAAGGAAGTCGGCGTTAGAGCCGCATATTTGAACTCGACGCTGTCGAGCGCCGAAGCGATGGCCACCGAGCGTGCGCTGCGCGAAGGCGAAATCGATTTGCTGTACGTGGCGCCGGAACGGCTGATGACGCCTCGTTTCCAGGAGTTGCTCGAGCGCACGCGCATCGGGCTGTTCGCTATCGACGAAGCGCATTGCGTGTCGCAATGGGGGCACGATTTCCGTCCTGAATATATTCAGCTGTCGGTGCTGCACGAGCGCTTTCCGAACGTGCCGCGCATCGCGCTCACCGCAACCGCCGACGCGATCACGCGCGACGAAATCATCCACCGTCTCGCACTCGATGACGCGCGCATCTTCGTCTCCAGTTTCGATCGCCCCAACATCCGCTATCGCATCGTCGAAAAGGACAATGCGCGCACGCAATTGCTCGACTTCATTCGCGCCGAACACTCGAAACCGGACGGCACGACCGACGCAGGCGTTGTCTATTGCCTGTCGCGTCGCAAGGTCGAAGAAACCGCGGAGTGGCTGAAAGAGAAGGGAATGCGCGCGTTGCCTTACCACGCCGGCATGGAGTTCGAAATCCGCCAGAAGCATCAGGAGATGTTCCAGCGCGAGGAGGGCATCGTGATGTGCGCGACGATCGCATTCGGCATGGGGATCGACAAGCCGGACGTGCGCTTCGTGGCTCACCTTGATTTACCGAAGAGTGTCGAAGGTTACTACCAGGAAACCGGCCGCGCTGGTCGCGACGGCATGCCGGCGAACGCCTGGATGGCGTACGGTCTGGGCGACGTCGTGCAGCAGCGCAAGATGATTGACGAGTCCGACGCCGACGACGCGCATAAACGCGTGCAGACCGGCAAGCTCGACGCATTGCTCGGGTTGTGCGAAGCGGCGACCTGCCGCCGGGTGCGGCTGCTCGCGTATTTCGGCGAGTCGAGCAAGCCGTGCGGCAACTGTGACAACTGCATCGAGCCGCCGGATACTTGGGACGCGACACGTGAGGCGCAGATGGCGCTGTCATGTGTGTTCCGCGCGCAACGGGCGAGCGGATTTCACTTCGGTGCTGGGCATCTGATCGATATTCTGCGTGGCAACCGTAGCGAGAAGATCCTGCAGCGCGGCCACGAGAAGCTCACAACCTTCGGGATCGGGGCGGCGCTCGGCGAGCCGGAGTGGCGCGCCATTTTTCGCCAGCTGGTCGCATTTGGCTACCTCGCTGTCGACCATGAAGGCTTCGGCTCGCTGGTGCTGACCGAAGCCGCCAAAGCGGTGCTGAAGAGCGAACAGAACGTAACAATGCGCCGCTATGTCAAGCCGACGCGTACCCGCCAGTCTTCCAGCCGCACCAGCGAGCGCGCCGATCCGACGATCGGCATGGGCCCGCGCGAACGTGCACGCTGGGAGCGCCTGCGCGCCTGGCGCACGGAGACTGCGAAAAGCGACGGCGTGCCCGCCTACGTCATCTTCCACGACGCTACGCTGGCCGAAATCGCCCGCAACGGCCCTGATTCCATTGAGGATTTGCGCGGTATTCCAGGCATGGGCGCCCGCAAACTGGACCGTTTCGGCGACGAGTTGCTGGAAGTCGTCGGCGCCGACTGAGCGCCGGCGAGCGCAATTTCAGGTCGGCAGGCGTGCGAAACATCGCAACCTGTTGACTCCCTTAGCATTTTCGGAATATTATGCTAGGTTCCGGTTCTTGGAATGCCTGTGTGCGAAGTCAATTCGTGCGCTGATCCCTCGGTCCGGAAGTTCGATGCGCAATCGTTTCTGCTTTGCCCGGAAACAGATGCGTCGATTTTGTTCAATTTCAGGAATAAACAATGCCAACCATCAATCAACTGGTTCGCAAAGGCCGCGCGTCGGAAACGACGAAGAGCAAGAGCCCGGCTTTGCAGGACTGCCCCCAGCGTCGCGGCGTGTGCACCCGTGTGTACACCACGACGCCGAAGAAGCCTAACTCGGCACTCCGTAAGGTTGCCAAGGTTCGTCTGACGAACGGCTTCGAAGTTATTTCGTACATCGGTGGTGAAGGCCACAACCTGCAGGAACACTCGGTCGTGCTGATTCGCGGCGGCCGTGTTAAGGACTTGCCGGGTGTGCGTTACCACATGGTTCGTGGCTCGCTGGATACCCAGGGCGTCAAGGATCGTAAGCAGGCTCGCTCGAAGTACGGTGCGAAGCGCGCCAAGGCTGGCAAGTAATTAGCCGGTCAGTGTAGTTTCAGGTCGCCTGTAAAGGCGGTAATAGCGGTGGTGCCGGAATCGCCGGTGCTGTCGAGTAAGTGGTCACCCGACCGGGCTGGTAAGTCGTTAGAGATGAATCGGGTTAGTTGGTGGCCGCGGGGCTGATAAACAGCTCCAACTGAAAAGTTAAAGGAAGAAACATGCCGCGTCGTCGCGAAGTCCCCAAGCGGGAAGTGTTGCCGGATCCGAAGTTCGGTAACGTAGATGTAGCTAAGTTCATGAACGTGCTGATGCTCTCCGGCAAGAAGTCGGTTGCTGAGCGCATCGTGTACGGCGCTTTCGAACAGATCCAGACCAAGGGTGGCAAGGACCCGCTGGAAGTGTTCACGGTAGCGCTCAACAACGTCAAGCCGGTGGTCGAAGTTAAGAGCCGCCGCGTTGGTGGTGCGAACTATCAGGTTCCGGTCGAAGTGCGTCCGTCGCGTCGTATGGCATTGGCGATGCGTTGGTTGCGTGAAGCCGCGAAGAAGCGCAGCGAGAAGTCGATGGCCCTGCGTCTGGCAGGTGAACTCTCCGAAGCGGCCGAAGGCCGTGGCGGCGCGATGAAGAAGCGCGACGAAGTTCACCGGATGGCAGAAGCCAACAAGGCGTTCTCGCACTTCCGTTTCTAAGCTTCCCGGACCCGGGTTTAGCAGAAAAAGCGGAAAGAAATTCCGGGCGGGTGCGCTTACAAAGCGCCTCGCCCGTTTGTGTTACAGCGCGATGGGTATTTTCTCGCATCGCGTCATCCCAATAGAGGATCAAAGTGGCTCGCAAGACACCTATCGAGCGCTACCGTAACATCGGTATTAGCGCTCACATCGACGCCGGCAAAACGACGACGACCGAGCGCATCCTGTTCTACACCGGCGTGAACCACAAGATTGGTGAAGTTCACGACGGCGCTGCCACCATGGACTGGATGGAGCAGGAGCAGGAACGCGGCATCACGATCACGTCCGCTGCTACCACGGCATTCTGGAAAGGCATGGCCGGCGATCGCGCCGAGCACCGCATCAACATCATCGACACCCCGGGCCACGTTGACTTCACGATTGAAGTTGAACGCTCGATGCGCGTGCTCGACGGTGCGTGCATGGTGTATTGCGCAGTGGGCGGCGTGCAGCCGCAGTCGGAAACCGTGTGGCGTCAAGCTAACAAGTACAAGGTTCCCCGTCTCGCGTTCATCAACAAGATGGACCGTACCGGCGCGAACTTCTTCAAGGTCTACGACCAGCTCAAGCTGCGTCTGAAGGCGAACCCGGTTCCGGTCGTGGTGCCTATCGGCGCTGAAGAAACGTTCACGGGCGTGGTCGATCTGCTGAAGATGAAAGCGATCATTTGGGACGAAGCGTCCCAAGGCACGAAGTTCTCGTACGAAGACATCCCGGCAGAACTCGTCGACACGTGCAACGAATGGCGCGAGAAGATGGTCGAAGCCGCTGCTGAGTCGAGCGAAGACCTGATGAACAAGTACCTCGAAGAAGGCGAGTTGACGGAAGCGGAAATCGTTAAGGGTCTGCGCGACCGTACGATCGCTTGCGAAATCCAGCCGATGCTGTGCGGTACCGCGTTCAAGAACAAGGGCGTGCAACGGATGCTGGACGCCGTGCTCGACTTCCTGCCGTCGCCGATCGACATTCCGCCGGTTACGGGTGAACTCGAAAACGGTGAAAAGGCTGAGCGTCGCGCAGCTGACGACGAGAAGTTCTCGTCCCTCGCATTCAAGATCATGACCGACCCGTTTGTCGGCCAGCTGATTTTCTTCCGTGTGTACTCCGGCACGACGAAGTCGGGCGACACGCTGCTGAACGCGACCAAGGACAAGAAGGAACGTCTCGGCCGTATTCTGCTGATGCACGCAAACCAGCGTGAAGAAATCAAGGAAGTGCACGCGGGCGACATCGCTGCGGCAGTTGGCCTGAAAGACGCAACCACGGGCGACACGCTGTGCGATCCGCTGCACCCGATCGTGCTGGAACGCATGATTTTCCCGGAACCGGTGATTTCGCAGGCAGTTGAGCCGAAGACGAAGCCGGACCAGGAAAAGATGGGTCTGGCCCTGAACCGTCTGGCTCAGGAAGATCCGTCGTTCCGCGTTCAAACGGACGAAGAATCGGGTCAAACCATTATTTCGGGCATGGGCGAGCTCCACCTCGAAATTCTGGTTGACCGGATGAAGCGTGAATTCGGCGTCGAAGCAACCGTCGGCAAGCCGCAAGTGGCGTATCGTGAAACGATCCGCGGCAAGGCGGAAGACGTTGACGGCAAGTTCGTCAAGCAGTCGGGTGGTCGCGGCCAGTACGGTCACGCGGTCATCACGCTCGAGCCGAATGAGCAGGGCAAGGGCTACGAGTTCCTGGACGAAATCAAGGGCGGTGTGATTCCGCGTGAATACATCCCGGCAGTCGACAAGGGTATCCAGGAAACGCTGAAGGCTGGCGTGCTGGCAGGCTTCCCGGTCGTTGACGTGAAGGTTCACCTGACGTTCGGTTCGTACCACGATGTTGACTCGAACGAAAACGCGTTCCGCATGGCCGGTTCGATGGCGTTCAAGGAAGCAATGCGCAAGGCTCAGCCGGTCATCCTCGAACCGATGATGGCCGTCGAAGTCGAAACGCCGGAAGACTACATGGGCAACGTGATGGGCGATCTGTCGGGCCGTCGCGGTATTGTTCAGGGCATGGAAGACATGATTGGCGGCGGCAAGATCGTTCGCGCCGAAGTCCCGCTGTCGGAAATGTTCGGCTACTCGACCTCGCTGCGCTCGCTGAGCCAAGGTCGTGCAACGTACACGATGGAGTTCAAGCACTACTCCGAAGCACCGCGTAACGTGTCGGAAGCGATCATCAACGCCAAGTCGAAGTAATCGCGCGGCAAGTCATTCAACGATTAACTTTTTGAAAGAAGAGAAACATGGCTAAAGGTAAATTCGAACGGACCAAGCCGCACGTGAACGTCGGCACGATCGGTCACGTTGACCACGGCAAGACCACGCTGACGGCAGCGATCACGACGGTGCTGACCAAGAAGTTTGGCGGCGAAGCAAAGGCATACGACCAGATCGACGCGGCGCCGGAAGAAAAGGCACGTGGTATCACGATCAACACGGCGCACGTCGAGTACGAAACGGCTAACCGCCACTACGCACACGTCGACTGCCCGGGCCACGCTGACTATGTGAAGAACATGATCACGGGCGCAGCGCAGATGGACGGCGCGATCCTGGTGTGCTCGGCTGCAGACGGCCCGATGCCGCAAACGCGTGAGCACATCCTGCTGGCGCGTCAGGTTGGCGTTCCGTACATCATCGTGTTCCTGAACAAGTGCGACATGGTGGACGACGCTGAGCTGCTGGAACTCGTCGAGATGGAAGTTCGCGAACTTCTGTCGAAGTACGACTTCCCGGGCGACGACACGCCGATCATCAAGGGTTCGGCCAAGCTGGCGCTGGAAGGCGACACGGGCGAGCTGGGCGAAGTGGCGATCATGAACCTGGCCGACGCGCTGGACACGTACATCCCGACGCCGGAGCGCGCAGTTGACGGTGCGTTCCTGATGCCGGTGGAAGACGTGTTCTCGATCTCGGGTCGCGGCACGGTGGTGACGGGTCGCGTTGAGCGCGGCGTCGTGAAGGTTGGCGAGGAAATCGAAATCGTCGGTATCAAGCCGACGGTGAAGACGACCTGCACGGGCGTGGAAATGTTCCGCAAGCTGCTCGACCAGGGTCAGGCAGGCGACAACGTGGGTATCCTGCTGCGCGGCACGAAGCGTGAAGACGTGGAGCGTGGCCAGGTTCTGGCGAAGCCGGGTTCGATCAACCCGCACACGCACTTCACGGCTGAAGTGTACGTGCTGAGCAAGGACGAAGGCGGCCGCCACACGCCGTTCTTCAACAACTATCGTCCGCAGTTCTACTTCCGTACAACGGACGTGACGGGCTCGATCGAGTTGCCGAAGGACAAGGAAATGGTCATGCCGGGCGACAACGTGTCGATCACGGTGAAGCTGATCAACCCGATCGCGATGGAAGAAGGTCTGCGCTTCGCAATCCGCGAAGGCGGCCGTACGGTCGGCGCAGGTGTGGTTGCCAAGATTCTCGAGTAAAATCGAGGGTTGAAGTTGCAGTAAGTGGTGCCCGGAGCCGGGCGCCAGCGCCACAGCAGGTGCCCGGCTCTACGTTCTTTTACTATCTGGCGGCGCAATACCGCCTCGCTCTTTCCAAGGAATTGTCATGCAGAACCAGAAAATCCGCATTCGCCTGAAGGCTTTCGACTATCGCCTGATCGATCAATCGGCAGCTGAAATCGTCGACACGGCAAAGCGGACTGGCGCAATCGTTCGTGGTCCGGTGCCCCTGCCGACCCGCATTCAACGTTTCGACATCCTGCGTTCGCCGCACGTCAACAAGACGTCGCGCGATCAGCTCGAAATCCGTACGCACCAACGTCTGATGGACATCGTCGATCCGACGGACAAGACCGTTGACGCACTGATGAAGCTGGACCTGCCGGCTGGCGTGGACGTGGAAATCAAGCTGCAATAAGGCTTCCAAAGGTTGCCTGGCGTGCCGGGCAGCGCTAAGTCATTGATTGCTTGCGGAAAACGAAAAGTCTCGCTATAATAGTGGGCTTTTCGCGCATTTGCGCAAAAAAGTCGGTGTGCTGCAGCATGATTTCATGCCCGAAACGGCACCGGCATTTTGTAAATTAGCCCCGACCAATCGCAGTCGGGAATGGAGAAAACGATGAGCCTTGGACTCGTAGGTCGCAAGGTTGGCATGACCCGTATCTTCACGGCAGAAGGGGATTCGATTCCCGTTACCGTGCTGGACGTGTCCGACAACCGCGTGACGCAGATCAAGACTGTTGAAACCGACGGCTACACGGCCGTGCAGGTTGCATTCGGTACGCGCCGTGCATCGCGTGTGACGAAGCCGTTGGCCGGTCATCTCGCCAAAGCCGGTGTTCAAGCCGGTGAAATCCTCAAAGAATTCCAGATCGATGCTGCCAAGGCTGCCGAGTTGTCGAACGGCACCGTGGTCGGTCCCGACCTGTTCGAAGTAGGCCAGAAGGTCGACGTGCAAGGCGTGTCGATCGGTAAGGGCTACGCCGGTACCATCAAGCGTTACAACTTCGCATCCGGCCGTGCATCGCACGGTAACTCGCGCTCGCACAACGTGCCGGGTTCGATCGGTATGGCGCAGGATCCGGGTCGTGTTTTCCCGGGTAAGCGCATGACCGGTCACATGGGTGACGATACGGTAACCGTGCAAAACCTCGAAATCGCTCGTATCGACGCTGACCGCAAGCTGTTGCTGGTCAAGGGCGCCGTTCCGGGTGCGAAGGGTGGCAAGGTATTCGTTACGCCGGCCGTGAAGACGCGTGCCGTGAAAGGAGCGAAATAATGGAACTTAAGCTCCTGAATGCCAATGGTCAGGAAGGTGCAGGCGTTAGCGCGTCGGACGTAGTGTTCGGCCGCGATTACAACGAAGCCCTGATTCACCAGGTTGTGGTGGCGTATCAAGCGAATGCCCGTAGCGGCAACCGCGCGCAGAAGGACCGTGAGCAAGTCAAGCACACGACCAAGAAGCCGTGGCGCCAGAAGGGTACGGGCCGCGCCCGTGCCGGTATGTCGTCGAGCCCGTTGTGGCGCGGCGGTGGCCGGATCTTCCCGAATTCGCCGGAAGAAAACTTTTCGCACAAGGTCAACAAGAAGATGCATCGCGCAGGTCTCTGCTCGATCTTCTCGCAGCTGGCTCGCGAAGGCCGCATCTCGGTGGTCGACGAGCTGACGCTCGAAGCGCCGAAGACGAAGCTGCTGGCCGAAAAATTCAAGGCGATGGGTCTCGACTCCGTGCTGGTGATTACCGACACGGTTGACGAAAACCTGTACCTCGCGTCGCGCAATCTCGCCCATGTGGCGGTTGTCGAGCCGCGTTACGCCGACCCGCTGTCGCTGATCTACTTCAAGAAGATCCTGATCACGAAGGCTGCGGTCGCCCAGATCGAGGAGTTGCTGTCATGAGCGAGATTCGCAAGAACGATCATCGTTTGATGCAGGTCCTGCTCGCGCCGGTGATCTCCGAAAAGGCGACGCTGGTGGCCGACAAGAACGAGCAGGTTGTGTTCGAAGTCGCGCCCGATGCCACGAAGCAGGAAGTGAAAGCTGCAGTCGAGCTGCTGTTCAAGGTGGAAGTCAATTCCGTCAACGTGCTGGTCTCGAAGGGCAAAGCCAAGCGCTTTGGCCGCTTCATGGGCAAGCGCAAGGACGTGAAGAAGGCGTACGTCTGCCTGAAGCCCGGCCAGGAAATCAACTTTGAAGCGGAGGCCAAGTAATCATGGCAATCGTTAAAGTTAAGCCGACTTCGCCGGGTCGCCGTGCGATGGTCAAGGTGGTCAACAAGGATCTGCATAAGGGCAAGCCGTTCGCACCGCTGCTCGATTCGCAATCCACGACCGCCGGCCGTAATAACAACGGTCACATCACCACGCGTCATAAGGGTGGTGGTCACAAGCATCACTACCGTGTCGTCGATTTCCGTCGCAACAAGGACGGCATTCCGGCAAAGGTCGAACGTCTTGAGTACGATCCGAACCGTAGCGCGAACATCGCGCTGGTTCTGTACGCAGACGGCGAGCGCAAGTACATCATCGCTCCGAAGGGTGTGACGGTTGGTCAGCAACTGATGTCGGGTTCGGAAGCTCCGATCCGCGCAGGTAACACGCTGCCGATCCGCAACATTCCGGTCGGTACGACGATCCACTGCATCGAAATGCTGCCGGGCAAGGGCGCGCAAATGGCGCGTTCGGCTGGCACGTCGGCGATGTTGCTGGCTCGTGAAGGCATCTACGCACAGGTCCGCCTGCGCTCGGGTGAAATCCGCCGCGTTCACGTTGAATGCCGCGCGACGATTGGTGAAGTTGGCAACGAAGAGCATAGCCTCCGTCAAATCGGTAAGGCTGGCGCGAATCGCTGGCGCGGTATCCGCCCGACGGTGCGTGGCGTTGCAATGAACCCGGTCGATCACCCGCACGGCGGTGGTGAAGGCAAGACGGCTGCAGGTCGCGATCCGGTGAGCCCGTGGGGCACGCCTGCTAAGGGTTATCGCACCCGCAGCAACAAGCGCACGACGAGCATGATCGTCCAGCGCCGTCACAAGCGTTAAGGAGTAGGCAATGGCACGTTCTGTAAAAAAAGGTCCGTTCTGCGACGCCCATTTGCTGAAGAAAGTTGAGTCGGCAGCCGCTGCGCGTGACAAGAAGCCGATCAAAACCTGGTCGCGTCGTTCTACGATTCTGCCGGATTTCATCGGTCTGACGATTGCTGTGCACAACGGCCGTCAACACGTCCCGGTGTACATCTCGGAAAACATGGTCGGCCACAAGCTTGGCGAGTTTGCATTGACCCGGACGTTCAAGGGTCACGCAGCCGACAAGAAGGCTAAGAAATAAGGGGCTCATGATGGAAGTGAAAGCAATTCATCGCGGTGCCCGCATCTCGGCGCAGAAAACGCGCCTTGTGGCTGACCAGATCCGCGGTTTGCCGGTCGACAAGGCGCTGAACGTTCTGACGTTCTCGCCGAAGAAGGCTGCGGGAATCGTGAAAAAGGTCGTGCTGTCGGCGATCGCGAATGCGGAGCATAACGAAGGCGCCGATATCGACGAGCTCAAGGTAACGAGCATCATGGTCGACAAGGCTGCATCGCTCAAGCGTTTTACCGCGCGCGCTAAAGGCCGTGGTAACCGCATCGAGAAGCAATCCTGTCACATCACTGTGACGGTCGGGAATTAAGGGGTCATACGATGGGACAGAAAATTCATCCGACTGGCTTCCGTTTGGCCGTCAGCCGCAATTGGGCGTCGCGTTGGTACGCGAACAACAACAATTTCGCGGCGATGTTGCAGGAAGACATCGGTGTTCGTGAATACCTGAAGAAGAAGCTGAAGAACGCGTCCGTCGGCCGCGTTGTGATCGAGCGTCCTGCAAAGAACGCACGCATCACGATTTTCAGCTCGCGTCCGGGTGTCGTGATCGGTAAGAAGGGTGAAGACATTGAACTGCTGAAGTCCGAGCTGCAAAAGCGCATGGGCGTCCCGGTTCACGTCAACATCGAAGAAATCCGCAAGCCGGAAACCGATGCGCAACTGATCGCTGATTCGATCACGCAACAACTCGAGCGTCGGATTATGTTCCGCCGCGCGATGAAGCGTGCAATGCAAAACGCAATGCGTCTGGGTGCTCAAGGCATCAAGATCATGAGCGCAGGCCGCCTGAACGGTATCGAAATCGCTCGTACGGAATGGTATCGCGAAGGTCGCGTGCCCCTTCATACGCTGCGTGCTGATATCGACTACGCAACTTCGGAAGCGAAGACGACGTACGGCATCATCGGCGTGAAGGTGTGGGTCTACAAGGGCGACACGCTCGGCCGCAACGACGCACCGGTGGTTGAAGAAGTCGCCGAAGAAAAGCGTCCGCGCCGCAACGCACGTCCGGGTGGCGATCGCCGTCCGCGTCGTGATGGTGAAGGTGGTGGCCCGGCAGGTGCACGCCGTGGCGCTCCTCGTCGTGCTGGCGGTGCCGGCGGCGACGGGAAGACTGGAGAATAACGATGCTGCAACCGAAACGCAGAAAGTATCGCAAAGAGCAGAAGGGTCGTAACACCGGTATCGCTACCCGCGGCAACGCGGTGTCGTTCGGTGAGTTCGGCCTGAAGGCTATCGGTCGTGGTCGTTTGACCGCGCGCCAGATTGAAGCGGCACGTCGTGCAATGACGCGTCACATCAAGCGTGGTGGCCGTATCTGGATCCGCATCTTCCCGGACAAGCCGATCTCGCACAAGCCGGCTGAAGTACGTATGGGTAACGGTAAAGGTAACCCTGAGTACTACGTCGCAGAGATTCAACCGGGCAAGATGCTGTACGAAATGGACGGCGTAACCGAAGAGCTGGCACGCGAAGCGTTCCGTCTGGCTGCAGCTAAGCTGCCGCTTAAGACGACGTTTATCGTGCGTCAGCTCGGCGCCTAAGGAGCAAATGATGAAGGCTTCCGAACTTCACCAGAAAGATCAGGCCGCGCTCAACAAGGAGCTGTCGGACCTGTTGAAGGCGCAATTCGGCCTGCGCATGCAACTCGCGACCCAGCAGCTCACGAACACGAGCCAGCTGAAGAAGGTTCGTCGCGACATCGCACGTGTGCGGACCGTCCTGACTGAGAAGGCGAACCAGAAATGAACGATAGCGTAAAAACCTCGCTCAAGCGGACGCTGGTCGGCAAGGTCGTCAGCAACAAGATGGACAAGACGGTCACCGTGTTGGTTGAGCACCGCGTGAAGCACCCGATCTACGGCAAGTACGTTGTGCGTTCGAAGAAGTACCACGCGCACGACGATGCAAACACGTACAACGAGGGTGACCTCGTTGAAATCCAGGAAACGCGTCCGATTTCGAAGACGAAAGCCTGGGTTGTGGCTCGCCTGGTTGAGGCTGCTCGCGTCATCTGACGCCGCAAGTTGTAGAAGTAGTTGAAATCGCAGTAAGTTTCGCTTGCAAGACCGAGATTATTTGTTATAATCTCGGTCTTCCCTCTTTTATGGGAGCCCCGTCGCGGGCGAAGTTGGTGGGGGAAGCGGTTCAGGCGCCAGTCTGTTCCGAAGGATTCACCGGATTGCGATGGCGGGTTTCGTTTGCCGTCGCTGCTGTTCATACCCAAGCAGCCGATTGGCTGACGGGACCAAGACTGACCGGGTACGCCATGGTGGTGTGACCGGATTAAGTTGGGATAGATAAACCATGATCCAGACCGAAACTCGGCTTGAAGTGGCCGACAACACCGGTGCGCGTGAAGTCATGTGCATCAAGGTTCTCGGCGGCTCGAAGCGTCGTTATGCCAGCATTGGCGACATCATCAAGGTGACCGTCAAAGAAGCAACGCCGCGCGGGCGCGTGAAGAAAGGCGAAATTTACAACGCCGTGGTGGTTCGCACCGCCAAGGGCGTGCGCCGTCAGGACGGCTCGCTGATCAAGTTCGATGGCAATGCTGCAGTGCTGTTGAATGCCAAGCTCGAACCTATTGGCACCCGTATTTTCGGGCCTGTTACGCGCGAGTTGCGCAGCGAACGATTCATGAAGATCGTTTCGTTGGCACCTGAAGTGCTGTAAGGAGTCGAGATGAACAAGATTCGCAAAGGTGACGAAGTTATCGTCATCACCGGCAAAGATAAAGGCAAGCGCGGCGTCGTGCTGTCCGTTGGCGAAGACAAGGTAATTGTCGAGGGCATCAACCTCGTCAAGAAGCACGTCAAGCCGAACCCGATGAAGGGTACGACGGGTGGCGTGGAAGCCAAGACGATGCCGCTGCAAATTTCGAACGTCGCATTGGTCGACGCGAATGGCAAGGCGTCGCGTGTAGGCATCAAGGTCGAGGGAGACAAGAAAGTCCGTTTCCTTAAGACGACCGGTGCCGTGCTGAGCGCCTGACGCTGCGGAGTAAAAAAATGGCTCGTTTGCAAGAGTTTTACAAAGAGAAGGTTGTACCCGGCCTCATCGAGAAGTTCGGTTACAAGTCCGTGATGGAAGTGCCGCGCATCACCAAGATCACCCTGAACATGGGCCTTGGCGAAGCGGTTGCTGACAAGAAGATCATCGAAAACGCCGTTGGCGACCTGACGAAGATCGCAGGCCAGAAGCCGGTGATCACGAAGGCACGCAAGGCAATCGCTGGCTTCAAGATCCGTCAGGGCTATCCGATCGGTGCAATGGTCACGTTGCGTGGTCAGGCAATGTACGAATTTCTGGACCGTTTCGTGACGGTTGCGCTCCCCCGTGTGCGCGACTTCCGTGGCGTGTCGGGTCGTGCGTTCGATGGTCGCGGCAACTACAACATCGGTGTGAAAGAGCAGATCATTTTCCCCGAAATCGACTACGACAAGATCGACGCACTGCGTGGGCTGAACATCAGCATCACGACAACTGCGAAGACCGACGACGAAGCAAAGGCTCTGCTCGCCAGCTTCAAGTTCCCGTTCAGAAACTGAGGTTACCGTGGCTAAACTGGCACTGATCGAACGTGAAAAGAAGCGTGCTCGCCTGGCCGCTAAGTACGCTCCCAAGCGTGCTGAGCTGAAAGCGATTATCGGCGATATGAGCAAGTCGGACGAAGAGCATTACGCAGCACGTCTGGAACTGCAACAACTGCCGCGCAACTCTAACCCGACCCGTAAGCGCAATCGTTGCGCAATTACCGGTCGCCCGCGTGGCACGTTCCGTAAATTCGGGCTGGCGCGTAACAAGATTCGCGAAATCGCGTTCCGCGGCGAGATCCCTGGCCTGACCAAGGCGAGCTGGTAATAGGAGAAACGTAAATGAGCATGAGTGATCCTATCGCCGATATGCTGACTCGCATCCGCAATGCGCAGATGGTTGAGAAAGTTTCGGTGACAATGCCCTCGTCGAAAGTCAAGGTTGCGATTGCGCAGGTCCTGAAGGACGAAGGCTATATCGATGATTTCGCAGTGAAGTCCGAAGGTGCGAAGTCTGAATTGAACATCGTGTTGAAGTACTACGCTGGCCGTCCGGTGATCGAGCGCATTGAACGCGTTTCGAAGCCTGGTCTGCGTGTGTACCGCGGCCGTAACGACATCCCCGTGGTCATGAATGGCCTCGGCGTGGCAATCGTGTCGACGCCGAAGGGCGTGATGACGGACCGCAAGGCGCGTGCAACGGGCGTTGGCGGCGAAGTCATCTGCTACGTCGCTTAAGGCCGAAAGGAGAGAAACATGTCTCGAGTAGGTAAAAGCCCGATCGCGCTGCAAGGCGCAGAAGTGGCCCTGAGCGACGAACGCATTACCGTCAAGGGCCCGCTGGGTACGATTTCGCAGGCTGCAAACAGCCTCGTGAAGGTGGTGAACGACAACGGCACGCTGAAGTTCGAGCCGGTGGACGAAAGCCGCGAAGCGAATGCGATGTCGGGCACGATGCGCGCACTGGTTGCGAACATGGTGAACGGCGTGACGAAGGGTTTCGAGCGCAAGCTGACGCTGGTTGGCGTCGGTTACCGCGCACAGGCGCAAGGCGACAAGCTGAACCTGTCGCTGGGTTTCTCGCACCCCGTGGTGCACCAGATGCCGGAAGGCGTGAAGGCTGAAACCCCGACGCAAACCGAAATCGTGATCAAGGGGATCAATAAGCAACAAGTTGGCCAAGTCGCTGCAGAAGTGCGCGGCTATCGCCCGCCGGAGCCCTACAAGGGCAAGGGTGTGCGTTACGCCAACGAGGTTGTGATCCTCAAAGAAACGAAGAAGAAGTAAGGGTGCGCAATCATGGATAAGACTCAATCTCGCCTGCGCCGCGCTCGTCAGACGCGTATCAAGATCGCTGAGCTGCAGGTCGCGCGTCTCGCCGTGCATCGCACGAACACGCACATCTATGCGCAAGTGTTCTCGCCGTGCGGCACCAAGGTGCTCGCCAGCGCGTCGACGCTCGAAGCCGAAGTGCGTGCGCAACTGGCTGATCAGACTGGCAAGGGCGGCAACGTCGCCGCTGCGACCCTGATCGGTAAGCGCATTGCAGAAAAGGCTAAGGCTGCCGGCATCGAATCCGTCGCCTTCGACCGTTCGGGTTTCCGTTACCACGGCCGCGTGAAAGCGCTGGCTGATGCGGCGCGCGAAGCCGGACTCAAGTTCTAAGGGAAGAATTCGTCATGGCAAAGATGCAAGCGAAAGTTCAGGCTGACGAACGCGACGACGGCCTGCGCGAAAAGATGATTTCGGTCAACCGCGTGACCAAGGTTGTGAAGGGCGGCCGGATTCTCGGTTTTGCCGCACTGACCGTGGTTGGCGACGGTGATGGCCGCGTCGGTATGGGCAAGGGCAAGGCGAAGGAAGTGCCGGTCGCTGTTCAGAAGGCGATGGAACAGGCTCGCCGCAACATGTTCAAGGTGCCGCTTAAGAACGGTACCCTGCAACACGAAGTGCACGGTAAGCACGGCGCATCGATGGTTCTCCTCGCTCCGGCGAAGGATGGTACCGGTGTGATCGCTGGCGGCCCGATGCGCGCAGTGTTCGACGTGATGGGCGTGCAGAACGTTGTGGCCAAGAGCCACGGTTCGACGAACCCGTACAACCTCGTTCGTGCAACGCTCGACGGTCTGCGTAAGCAGTCGACGCCGGGTGATATCGCGGCGAAGCGCGGCAAGTCCGTCGAAGATATTCTGGGCTAAGGTGGACACCATGTCTGATAAAACTGTCAAGGTCCAGCTCGTCAAGAGCCTGATCGGCACCCGTGAAACGCACCGTGCAACGGTGCGTGGCTTGGGCCTGCGCCGACTCAACTCGGTTAGCGAGTTGCAGGACACGCCGGCTGTGCGCGGCATGATCAACAAGGTTTCGTACCTCGTTAAGGTCATCAGCTAAGCGGCTGACCAGGACTCAAGGAGTTGATAATGGAATTGAATAACCTGAAGCCGGCTGAAGGTTCGAAGCACGCTAAGCGTCGCGTCGGCCGTGGTATCGGCTCCGGTCTGGGTAAGACGGCTGGCCGTGGTCACAAGGGTCAGAAGTCGCGCTCGGGCGGCTTTCACAAGGTTGGCTTCGAAGGCGGTCAAATGCCGCTGCAACGTCGCCTGCCGAAGCGTGGCTTCACCTCGCTGACGAAGGAATTTGTCGGTGAAGTGCGTCTCTCTGATCTGGAAAAGCTGCCGGTCGACGAAATCGATCTGTTGGCTCTGAAGCAAGCCGGTCTGCTCGGCGAGCTGATCAAGAGCGCCAAGATCATCGCGACGGGCGAGCTTACGCGCAAGATCGTTGTGAAGGGTCTGGGTGCGACGAAGGGTGCGCGCGCTGCTATTGAAGCAGCCGGCGGCTCTTTTGCCGAGTAACGAGCAAGTTATTTGCCGTCACTAGCATTTGCATCGGAGAAGGTACTTGGCTAACAGTCCGAGTCTCGCAAAACCCGGTCGCAGCGCGGCGAAGTTTGGCGATCTGCGTCGGCGTGCAGTGTTCCTGCTGCTGGCGTTGATCGTCTACCGTATCGGCGCGCACATTCCGGTGCCGGGTATTGACCCGGACCAGCTGGCAAAGTTGTTCCAAAGCCAGTCGGGCGGCATCCTTGGCATGTTCAACATGTTCTCGGGTGGTGCACTTTCGCGGTTCACGATTTTTGCGCTGGGGATCATGCCGTACATTTCGGCGTCGATCATCATGCAGCTGCTGGCGATTGTCTCGCCGCAGCTGGAAGCGCTGAAAAAGGAAGGGCAGGCGGGTCAACGGAAGATTACGCAGTACACGCGTATCTTTACGGTCCTGCTGGCGACGTTCCAGGCGTTCGGCATCGCCGTCGCACTGGAAAATCAGCCAGGCCTGGTGATCGATCCGGGAATGGTATTTCGGCTGACGACGGTCGTGACGCTGGTGACCGGCACGATGTTCCTGATGTGGCTAGGTGAGCAGATCACGGAACGTGGGCTTGGTAACGGTATCTCGATCATCATTTTCGGCGGTATTGCGGCGGGTTTCCCGAACGCAATCGGTGGTCTTTTCGAACTGGTGCGAACTGGCTCGATGAGCATCATCTCGGCGATTATCGTGGTCGCGCTGATTGCCGGTGTGACGTATCTGGTGGTGTTCATCGAACGCGGCCAGCGCAAGATTCTTGTGAATTACGCCAAGCGGCAGGTCGGTAACAAGATTTACGGCGGACAGTCTTCACATCTGCCGCTGAAGTTGAATATGTCGGGCGTGATTCCGCCGATCTTTGCATCGTCGATCATTCTCTTCCCGGCAACCATCCTGAACTGGTTTAGTTCGGGGTCGCGTACCAGCTGGTTCGCAGACACGTTGCACAATGTGGCCGAAGCCCTTAAGCCCGGCCAACCCGTGTACGTGTTGCTGTACGCGTTGGCGATCGTCTTCTTCTGCTTCTTCTACACCGCACTGGTGTTCAACAGCAGAGAAACGGCCGACAACCTGAAAAAGAGTGGCGCTTTCGTCCCAGGCATCCGCCCGGGCGATCAAACGGCGCGATACATCGACCGTATCCTGACGCGTCTGACGCTGGCTGGTGCGATCTACATCGTGTTTGTTTGTCTGCTGCCTGAATTTTTGGTACTGCGCTGGAACGTGCCGTTTTATTTTGGTGGAACGTCGCTGCTGATCATTGTCGTCGTCACAATGGATTTCATGGCGCAGGTGCAGTCGTACGTTATGTCGCAACAGTATGAATCGCTGCTGAAGAAAGCTAATTTCAAAGGCGGCGGCGTCCCGATGCGTTGAAAGGACTTATGGCCAAAGACGATGTTATCCAGATGCAGGGTGAAGTCATCGAAAACCTGCCTAACGCTACCTTTAGGGTGAAGCTGGAAAACGGCCATGTCGTATTGGGACACATATCCGGCAAGATGCGGATGCACTACATCCGAATCTTGCCGGGCGACAAGGTAACGGTTGAATTGACGCCTTACGATCTGTCGCGTGCGCGGATCGTGTTCCGGGCGAAGTGATTTGAAAAAAGGGTAATATCATGAAAGTGATGGCATCGGTTAAGCGCATTTGCCGCAATTGCAAGATCATCAAGCGCAAAGGCGTTGTGCGCGTGATTTGCAGCTCTGATCCGCGCCACAAACAGCGTCAAGGCTGAACGCCGCGCTTTTTGCTGCGCTTTTTGTTTGAGGAAAAACAATGGCTCGTATCGCAGGGGTTAACATCCCGAATCACCAGCATACCGAAATCGGCCTGACGGCAATTTACGGTGTAGGCCGCACGCGCTCGCGCGACATTTGCGTCGCTGCTGGTGTGGCATTTTCGAAGAAGGTCAAGGACCTGAACGACGCAGACCTCGAAAAGCTGCGTGAAGAAGTCGGCAAGTTCATCGTTGAAGGCGATCTGCGCCGTGAAACGACGATGAACATTAAGCGCCTGATGGATCTCGGCTGCTACCGTGGCGTGCGTCATCGCAAGGGCTTGCCCCTGCGTGGCCAACGCACGCGTACGAATGCCCGTACGCGCAAGGGTCCGCGTCGTGCAGCGCAATCGCTGAAGAAGTAAGCGGAACTGACAGTTACAGGAAAACGTAATGGCTAAGGCTTCGAACAACTCCGCGGCGCAACGCGTTCGCAAGAAGGTCAAGAAGAACGTCGCCGAGGGCGTGGTTCACGTTCACGCGTCGTTCAACAACACCATCATCACGATCACCGATCGTCAAGGCAATGCACTTGCTTGGGCAACGTCGGGTGGTCAGGGCTTCAAGGGTTCGCGTAAATCGACCCCGTTTGCAGCCCAGGTGGCAGCCGAATCGGCTGGCCGCGTGGCGATGGAATACGGCGTGAAGAACCTCGAAGTGCGTATCAAGGGCCCCGGTCCTGGCCGCGAATCGGCGGTGCGCGCGTTGCATGGTCTTGGCATCAAGATCACCGCGATCTCCGACGTGACCCCGGTCCCGCACAACGGCTGCCGTCCGCCGAAGCGTCGTCGTATCTAAGACGCTGTTTTCGCTAGCGCCTGTTGCCGCCGGTGTTCAAGCCGGCGACCACAGGCTGCTTGCGCTATTGAATTGACTAAGCCCACCGTTCGACCCAAAGGGTTCGGACTAGCGCGAGTGCATGCATTCGTGTGATCAATCATAGAAGGAATCAACGTGGCACGTTATATCGGCCCTAAGGCCAAGCTGTCCCGCCGTGAAGGCACTGACCTCTTCCTGAAGAGCGCCCGTCGTTCGCTCGCTGACAAGTGCAAGCTTGACAGCAAGCCCGGCCAACACGGCCGCACGTCGGGTGCACGTACGTCCGACTACGGCACGCAGCTGCGCGAAAAGCAAAAAGTGAAGCGCATCTACGGCGTCCTTGAGCGTCAATTCCGCCGTTACTTCGCTGAAGCCGACCGCCTGAAGGGCAACACGGGTGAAAACCTGCTGCAATTGCTCGAATCGCGTCTCGATAACGTCGTGTATCGCATGGGTTTCGGCTCGACGCGCGCTGAAGCGCGTCAGCTCGTGAGCCACAAGGCGATCACGGTGAATGGCGTGGTGTCGAACATCCCGTCGATGCAAGTGAAGGCAGGCGACGTCGTCGCAGTGCGCGAACAAAAGAAGAAGCAGGCGCGTATTCTCGAAGCGCTGTCGCTGGCCGAGCAAGGCGGTCTGCCGAGCTGGGTCGCTGTCGATTCGAAGAAA
The DNA here is from genome assembly GCF_902859805.1 of Paraburkholderia sediminicola. Lineage (GTDB taxonomy): Bacteria > Pseudomonadota > Gammaproteobacteria > Burkholderiales > Burkholderiaceae > Paraburkholderia > Paraburkholderia sediminicola. The sequence continues at coordinate 34,042 of NZ_CADIKC010000013.1, forward strand.
TTCGAAGGTACGTTCAAGCAGAAGCCGGAACGCAGCGACATCGCTGGCGATATCAACGAAAGCCTGATCGTCGAATTGTATTCGCGGTAATCGGATTAACGGCCGGGGCACCCCGATTGCGTTGCGCAAGGGGGCGTCTCGGCTGTTTATTTTCAGGTTGTTACCGGTCAGCCTTATCGGTGTAACGAGCCGAGGGTATTGAAAAGGAAAACCTATGCAAACCAGTTTGTTGAAGCCCAAGATCATCGCTGTTGAATCGCTTGGTGAGAGCCACGCGAAAGTGGTCATGGAACCGTTTGAACGCGGTTACGGCCACACCTTGGGTAACGCGCTTCGGCGCGTGCTGCTGTCGTCAATGATCGGCTACGCGCCGACCGAAGTGACGATCGCAGGCGTCGTACATGAGTATTCGACGCTCGACGGTGTGCAAGAGGATGTGGTCAACCTGTTGTTGAACCTGAAGGGCGTGGTGTTCAAGCTGCATAACCGTGACGAAGTGACGGTTACGCTGCGCAAGGAAGGCGAAGGCGTTGTCACCGCTGGCGACATCGAACTCGCGCACGATTGCGAAGTGATCAACCCGGATCACGTGATTGCGCATTTGTCGAAGGGCGGTAAGCTCGACGTGCAGATCAAGGTCGAAAAGGGCCGTGGTTATGTGCCGGGCAATGTGCGTCGTTACGGCGAAGAGTCGGCCAAGATCATCGGCCGTATCGTGCTGGATGCGTCGTTCTCGCCGGTTCGCCGCGTGAGCTACGCCGTTGAAAGCGCGCGCGTCGAACAGCGCACCGACCTCGACAAGCTCGTGATGAACATCGAAACCAACGGTGTGATCTCGCCGGAAGAAGCGATCCGTCAATCGGCGCGTATTCTGGTTGATCAGCTGTCGGTGTTCGCTGCACTGGAAGGCACCGAAGCAACGGCGGAAGCGCCGTCGCGTGCGCCGCAGATCGATCCGATCCTGCTGCGTCCGGTTGATGATCTCGAACTGACAGTTCGTTCCGCGAACTGCCTGAAGGCCGAGAACATTTACTACATCGGCGATTTGATCCAGCGCACGGAAAACGAGTTGCTCAAGACCCCGAATCTGGGTCGCAAGTCGTTGAACGAAATCAAGGAAGTACTGGCGTCGCGTGGTTTGACGCTCGGCATGAAACTCGAAAACTGGCCGCCGGCAGGTTTGGACAAGTAAGTCGAGTAGTAGTCTCGGGATAAGACCCGCCGCTGCACTGGCAAAGACGCGGATTTTCCTTTAAAATCCGCGTCTTGTCTTTTTTCACTACCGGCCCGTGCACTCGTCACCGTTGGGAAACCGAGGGTAGACCGAGCGCGATAGAAGAGCTGGACCAAAACTTTGAATCAAAGGAATTAACATGCGTCACCGTCATGGTTTGCGGAAACTGAACCGCACGAGCAGCCACCGTCTGGCAATGCTCCGTAACATGTCCAACTCGTTGATCGAGCACGAAGTCATCAAGACGACGCTGCCGAAGGCGAAAGAACTCCGTAAAGTCGTCGAGCCGCTGATCACGCTCGGCAAGAAGCCGTCGCTGGCAAATCGTCGTCTGGCGTTCAACCGCCTGCGCGATCGTGACTCGGTCACGAAGCTGTTCGAAGTTCTCGGCCCGCGTTACGCTACCCGTCCGGGCGGCTACCTGCGCGTCCTGAAGTTCGGTTTCCGCGTCGGCGACAACGCACCGATGGCACTGGTCGAATTGCTGGACCGTCCGGAAGTCGAAGAAGTTGAAGTGCAAGAAGCTGAGTAAGCTTTTTAGCATCGAAGAAAAAGCCAGGCGCCAAGCCTGGCTTTTTTGTTTATTGCGGCGAGTTTCACTGTGGCATGTCGATCGCGGCGGCTAAATGCCGCATGCTTGTTGCGTGGGCGTCTGCGGCTCCGCAAGGCTAGGTGATACGATATTGGCACTTGAATTGTGCGTGTCTGGAGCCTTCGTGAGCGTGAGCTTGAATGTGACCTTGATTCTGACCACGGTACCGGATGCCGCCGTTGCTCAGAAGCTCGCCACGGATGCATTGGCTTCGCGGCTATGCGCCTGTGTCACGCAGTTGGGCACGGTGCAGTCCAGCTATCACTGGCAGGGCGCGGTCGAAACGGCGCAGGAGATCCAGTTGCTTTTCAAGACCAGCGCGGCACGCGCGCTCGAGCTCGAGCAGTACATTCAGGCGCACCACCCCTACGACACGCCGGAAATCCTCTCGTGGCAAGCCACGGCATCGGCCGCGTACGGCCAATGGATCACTGCTGAAACCCAACGTCCCCTCCATGTTTAACGGTCTCAATCGACGTGCGCGCCACGCGTTGCGCGCAGTCTTCTTCCTGCTCGGCTGCCTGGTCTTTGCGCAGTTCAGCACGCTTGCCCGCGCTGCGGACGACTTTCTTGATCCCGCCGTTGCCTTCAAATTCAGCGCAACCGAGAAGCCAGGCGAAGTCGACGTCACATACAAGATCGCGGACGGTTACTACATGTACCGTGAGCGCTTCGCGTTCGTGACTCGCAACGGCACGACGACGATTGGCGAGCCCCAATTGCCGGCCGGTCATGTCAAGTTCGATCAGACCTTCAACAAGAACGTCGAGACGTATCGCAATGAGCTGACGATCCGTATCCCGGTAAAACAGGCCCAAGGGCCGTTCGACCTGGCCGTCACGTCTCAGGGCTGTGCCGATGCAGGCATCTGCTATCCGCCAATGGAGCGCGTATACCACGTGAGCGGCGAGGCTTTGCAGCCCGCCGGCAGTGCGGCGGCTACCGCCGCCACGCAGCAATCCGCGGCGGCCAGTGCGCCGTGGTATGAGCGCGCCACCAGCGCCGACTATGCGCAATCGCTGCTGCAAGGCGGTGGCTTCTTCGCGATCATCGGGCTCTATTTCGTGGCCGGCGCCGTGCTCAGCCTGCTGCCGTGCTCCTATCCAATGATCCCGATCCTGTCGGCAATCATCATCGGCGAAGGCGCGCGGGTGACGCGTGCCCGAGGTTTTGCTTTGTCGCTGGCCTACGTGATTGGCATGGCGCTCGTGTACACGGCGCTTGGCATTGCGGCAGCGCTCGTCGGGCAGAGTCTTGGTGCGTGGCTGCAGAACCCGTGGGTACTCGGTACGTTCGGCGTATTGCTGACCGTTTTCGCCTTGACGCTAATCGCGGGCTTCGACATCGCGTTGCCGCAGCGCTGGCAGGACGGCGTGTCACGCGCGTCGACCGGGCGTTCCGGCGGCAAGTTTGCCGCTGTTGCAGTAATGGGCGCTCTTTCCGCGCTGGTGGTCGGAGCCTGCATGACGGCGCCGCTTTTCGCCGTGCTGGCATTCATCGCGCATACGGGTGACGCGTTGCTCGGCGGCGCTGCGCTGTTCTCGATGGGACTTGGCCTCGGCGTGCCGCTTATGATCATCGGCCTTGGCGCCGGTACCTTGCTGCCGCGCGCCGGCGCGTGGATGGACGGCGTCAAGGTGTTTTTCGGCGTGGTGCTGCTTGCGGCGGCCCTGTGGATCGTCTGGCCGGTGCTCGGTGCGACGGTGACCATGCTGTTGAGCGCGTTGTGGCTGCTGATCGCCGCCGCCGGGCTCGGTCTTTTCTCGGCCCCAGTCGCGGGCGCTTCGGTGTGGCGTCGGCTCGGCCGTGGTATTGGCGCAGCGCTGGCAATCTGGGCCGCAGTGCTGCTGGTCGGCCTCGCTGCGGGCTCGTCCGATCCTCTGCGTCCGCTAGCGGTTCTGGCCGGGCGTGGCGGCGGGGACGCCAGCGTGGCAAATGTCTCTAACAAGCCCAATGCAGCGTCACAGAGCGATCTGACGTTCGCTTCGGTTCGTTCCTCGACCGAACTCGACGAGGCCGTCAAAACGGCTGCGCAGCCCGCTATGCTCGATTTTTACGCAGACTGGTGCGTGAGTTGCAAAGAGATGGAGAAATTCACGTTCAGCGATCCGCGCGTTCAGGCTAAGTTGAAGCAGATGAACCTGCTGCGCGCTGACGTCACCGCGAACAACGCCGACGATCAGATGCTGCTCAAGCGCTTCAGCCTGTTCGGCCCGCCGGGCATCATCTTCTTCGACCAGGGCGGCAAGGAAGTGCTGCGCGTCGTCGGCTACGAGTCCGCGGACAAGTTTTTGCGCACCCTCGATCGCGCGAGTGCGCCCGGGGCGTAACCCAAAGCAGCTCGCCTGTCCGAGCGCGCAAAGAACCCCGCGCCAACGCGCCCTAAAAACGCGCGCCAGAACACGCATAAAAAACGGAGGCACGACTTAAAAAGTCGGCCTCCGTTTTTTTTGGCGCCTTCAGAAGACTAGCGCCGCCGGCGAAGCGACACGTCAAATCACTTCTGTGAGCGCAAAATCCGCGCGGCATCCAGCGCGAAGTAGGTCAGCACGCCATCTGCGCCTGCCCGCTTGAACGCCAGCAGCGATTCCATCATCGCCTTGTCGTGATCGAGCCAGCCATTTTGCGCGGCCGCCTTCAGCATCGCGTATTCGCCGCTGACCTGATACACGTAGGTCGGGAACTTGAACTCGTCCTTCACGCGTCGCACGATGTCCAGATACGGCATGCCCGGCTTGACCATTACCATGTCCGCGCCTTCTTCGATGTCCGCCTGCACTTCGCGCAGCGCTTCATCCGAGTTGGCCGGGTCCATCTGGTAGGTCATCTTGTTGCCCTTGCCGAGGTTCGTCGCGGAACCGACGGCATCGCGGAACGGGCCGTAAAACGCCGACGCGAACTTGGCTGCATAAGCCATGATGCGCGTGTGGATATGTCCTTCGCTCTCGAGCATTTCGCGGATCGCGCCAATGCGTCCGTCCATCATGTCCGAGGGAGCAACGATATCGACGCCCGCTTCAGCTTGCACACGCGCCTGTTCCACGAGGATCTCGACGGTCTCGTCGTTGATCACGTAGCCAGCTTCGTCCAGAACGCCGTCCTGGCCATGGCTCGTGTACGGATCGAGCGCGACGTCGGTCAGCACGCCGAGGTCGGGAAAATTCTTTTTCAGTTCGCGAACCGCGCGCGGAATCAGGCCGGCCGGGTTGGTCGCCTCGCGGCCATCAGGCGTCTTCAAGGAAGGGGCGATGGCCGGAAAGAGCGCCAGTACCGGCACGCCCAGCTCGACGCATTGCTCAGCCACGCCCATCAGCAGATCCACCGACACACGCTCGACGCCAGGCATTGACGGTACGGCTTGCCGCACGTTGGTGCCTTCGACGATAAACACGGGGTAGATCAGATCGTTGGTGGTGAGGATGTTTTCTCGCATCAGGCGGCGCGAGAAGTCGTCACGGCGCATGCGGCGCGGACGGTAGTGCGGAAAGAAGCTCATAACCGAATCGAAGAAACGTGGATGTGTGGAGTGGACGAGTAACGCGTGCCTCCGCTCCCGGAAACTTTTCGAGACAATGGTATATCATACCGATCGAGCAAGGCGCCCTGCGCTGACCTCCCCGCTTCTCCTCCCTGAGCGGGTGCCTGTCGTTTTTTCGATTAGGCTGTTTGACCCGCCGTTAAAGCGGCGGGTTTTTTTATGGGCGGCCGGAATGGCGTTTTTTGCCTGGGTTCCTACGCCCCGCGCGATTACTGCGGCGCGTCTGTTTCGCCCTTCGCCTCGGGGATCAGCCAGCTTTCGATCAGTTCATGCGCTTCGTCGATGCCGACGCGCTTGAGCGCCGAGAACAGCTGTGCGGTCAGTTCGCCCTGATAGCCGGCGGCGCGATATTCGGCCAGACCCTTCTGCGTCGCGCGCAAGGCGTTGACGCTTTCCTGACGCGTCAATTTGTCGCACTTCGTCAGCAGCGTGTGGATCGGCTTGCCGGTCGGCGCGAACCACTCGATCATCCGCCGGTCCAGATCCGTCAACGGGCGGCGCGAATCCATCATCAGGATCATGCCGCGCAATTGCGAGCGCGATTGCAGGTAAGTGGAGAGCAGCGCTTCCCAGTGGGCCTTGGCTGCACCCGGCACTTCCGCATAACCGTAGCCCGGCAGGTCGACCAGATGCGCAGTCGGCTCATCTTCCTTGCCCACCGAGAAATAATTGATGTGCTGGGTGCGGCCAGGCGTCTTACTGGCGAACGCCAGACGCTTCTGATTGCACAGAATATTGATGGCCGTGGACTTGCCCGCATTCGAGCGTCCCGCAAAGCAGATCTCGGGTTGCGCGGTGGCCGGCAGATCACGCAAGTGATTGACGGTCGTGAAAAAGCGGGATTGGTGGAGCAGGAAGGACATGATCAGGCCGGTATTCGAGACGCCGGGGAACCCGGAGTGGGGACGGGTCAAGCCCGACTGGCGTCTTAGCGATTAGCGAGTTATTGTACAATACGATGGTTTACTGAAAACCTGAGGGGGCCAGCCCGCGTGCCTTGGCGGCTCTTTGTGGTCAACTCAGTCGCTGTCGTATCTTGCAAAACCTCTAAAATCCCACAAGACGAGACAGGGTGTGCGAATGAATCGACTGTGCAAGACTCTGATGGTGCTTCATGTAGCGGCAGGTCTTTCAGGTTTGGCAATTCAGGCACGAGCAGCAGATCCGGCAAAGCCGGACGTCAATCGGGGGCAGGCAATCGCAGTGCAGGTTTGCGCGACATGTCACGGTGCAGACGGCAACAGTGCTGGCGGTGCGTATCCAAAGTTGGCAGGTCAGCATCCCGAATATCTCGTCAAGCAACTGATGGATTTCAAGACGCAGCCCGGCGCCAAGCAGCCCGCGCGCAACAATGCGATCATGGCGGGCATGGCCGCGGCGCTGTCCGATCAGGACGTGGTCAACGTGGCTGCTTATTTTTCGACGCAGACCCCGAAGCCAGGCTACGCGCATAACAAGGACACCGTCCCGCTCGGTCAGAAGATTTACCGTGGCGGTATTGCGGACAAGGGAGTACCGGCGTGCGCAAGCTGCCACGGGCCGACCGGTCAGGGGATTCCGTCGCAGTATCCGCGTCTGTCGGGCCAGTGGGCCGAATACACAGTGGCGCAGTTGACCGCGTTCACGCAGGGTCCGGGCGCACGTAACAACAATGAGGCGATGCACGCTATTGCATCGCGTCTGTCGGACAGCGAGATCAAGGCTGTAGCCGATTACATCGCGGGCTTGCACTAAGAAGTCCGCACGCAAGCAACCGGCCCGGCGAGGCCGGTACAAAACAAGAAAAGGGTGAGGGCGTCGTGTCTACGACAGCCCTTCACCCTTTTTTGCTGTTCAGTCGGAGTATGAATGAGCGTCACCACGTCGGGTTTGCAGTCGAAGTCGGGCAATCGCATCACGCGCAGCATCATCGAGGTATTGAGTTCGATGCGTTTCGCGATTGCGCTGCTCGTGATTCTGTCGATCGCCAGCATCATCGGCACCGTTCTCACGCAGGACGATCCCTATCCCAACTACGTCAATCAGTTCGGCCCGTTCTGGGCGGACATCTTCCGCTCGCTGAGCCTGTACACGGTGTACAGCTCGTGGTGGTTCATGCTGATTCTCGGCTTCCTGATGGTGTCGGTGTCGCTGTGCGTGATCCGCAATGCACCGAAGATGCTCGCCGACGCGAAGAGCTGGAAGGACAAGGTCCGCGAAGGCAGCCTGCGCGCGTTCCATCATAAGGGCGAGTTCGCGGTGCATGGCACGCGCGCGCAGACCTCTGCGGTGCTCGCCAGACTCTCGGCCAAGCTTGGCTACAAGTTCGTCACACGCGAGTCGGACGGCGCGACGCTGATCGCCGCGAAGCGCGGCGCGCTGACCAAGTTCGGCTACATATCCGCGCACATTGCGATCGTGGTGATCTGTCTGGGCGGCCTGCTCGACAGCAATCTGCCGATCAAGCTGCAAATGTGGCTGTTCGACAAGTCGCCGATCCGCGCCAACACGGTGATCAACGACATCCCGCCGGAACATCGCCTGTCGCAATCGAACCCGACTTTCCGCGGCTATGCGTGGGTGCCGGAGGGGCAGCACGTGTCGACGGCGATTCTTAACCAGCCGGACGGCTCGCTGATCCAGGACCTGCCGTTCTCGATCGAGCTGAACAAGTTCATCGTCGATTACTACTCGACGGGTATGCCGAAGCTGTTCGCGAGCGACATCGTCGTGGTCGACCACAAGACGGGCGCACGCGTGCCGGCGCGCGTCGAAGTGAACAAACCGTTCACCTACGACGGCGTGTCGATCTACCAGTCGAGCTTCCAGGACGGCGGCTCGCAGATGCAGATGACCGCGTATCCGATGTCCGGTGCGAGCGCGAAGACCGCGCCGTTCGGGGGCGCGATCGGTGGCAACGCACCGTTGGGCACGGCCTCGCCGCTGGCTGACGGCCAAACCGTCGAATTCACCGACTTCCGCGCGATCAACGTCGAAAACGTCTCCAATGGCAGCGGCCAGAACGACGCTCGTGGCGTCGCCGCGCATCGGTCGTTGAAAGAAGCGTTCGACGAGCGTCTCGGCTCCGGCGCCAAGAGCTCGAAGCCGCTCGATCTGCATAACGTTGGTCCGTCGGTTCAGTACAAGGTGCGCGACAAGGACGGCCAGGCGCGCGAGTACAACAACTACATGCTCCCAGTGGACGTGGCGGGCGAAAAGATGTTCCTCGCCGGCATGCGCCTGAATCCGGACGACCCGTTCCGCTACCTGCGGATTCCCGCCGACACCGGTGGGACCGTCAAGGAATGGATGAACCTGCGCGCCACGCTTGAAAATCCGGCCATGCGTGCGGCCGCCGCTCACCGCTTCGCGTTGCGCTCGGTGCCGGGCTCGAATACCGAACTGCAACAGCACCTGGAGGAAAGTGCATTGCGCGTCCTGACCCTGTTTGCCGGTGCGGACAACAGCATCAAGATGCCGAACGGCCAGACGGTTGGCGGCTTCCAGGCGGTTGCCGGGTTCATCGACCATTCGGTCCCGAAGGGCGAGCAGGAAAAAGCCGCTGGCCTGCTGCTGCGCATGCTGGAAGGCGCCACGTGGGACCTGTGGCAACTGTCGCGTGAGCAGCTGGGCGAGCCGGATGCGCAGCCCAATGCGGACGCCAGCCGCTTCGTCCAGAGCTCGATCAACGCGATATCCGACAGCTTTTTGTATGGTTCGCCGGTCTATTTACAGCTTGACTCATTCAAGCAGGTGCAAGCTTCGGTATTTCAGTTGACGCGCGCGCCGGGCAAAAAAGTCGTGTATCTTGGCAGCCTGCTCCTCGTGTTGGGCATCTTTTCGATGTTCTACGTCCGCGAACGGCGCCTCTGGTTCTGGCTTAAAGATACCGATCACGGCACGAATGTCGTGATGGCGATGTCGAGCGCGCGCAAAACGCTCGATTTCGAAAAGGAGTTCGTTCAAACGCGCGACGCTGTCGGCGCCGCGTTGGGCGCCAAACTCACTGAAGCATCCGACGCCGCCGGCGCCTCCGACAAACCCGGCCCAGCCGGCGCGCCGTCCGCACGCTCACAAGATTCGACCCGGTAAGATCATGGACTTGACTCAGGTTTCCTCATCCTCCTCTTCAGCCTCGCGGCCGCAGAAGTCGTTCGCGAACGAGGCACTCAACGTTGCTCAGTATGACGATCGGCCGTTCCTGAAACGGCTCGGCGTCGTCGACTGGCTGTTCGCCGTCGTGATGGTCGCGGGCGCGGGGTTTGCGCTGTCGCGCTATCACCCGTTCATGAATTACTACGACAAGCTGGTGCTGTGCCTGGCGGTGCCGGTGTTCGTGGTACTCGGCTGGCGCTGGAAGCCGGTGCGTCCGCTGATGGTGGGCATCGCCGCGCTGTCGCTGCTGGCAATCCAGATCTATCACGGCGATCTGACGCGCGCGGATAACGCGTTCTTCCTCAAATATTTCCTGTCGAGCCAGTCCGCGATTCTGTGGATGAGCGCGCTTTTCGTCTTCGCCACCGTCTTCTACTGGATCGGCCTGCTGTCGCGTTCACCGACCGGCGCCGCGATCGGTTCGAAAATGACGTGGGCTGCGGTGGTAATGGGCTTCGTCGGCCTGATGGTGCGCTGGTACGAGTCGTACCTGATCGGCGCGGACGTCGGCCATATTCCAATCTCGAACCTGTACGAAGTGTTCGTGCTGTTCAGCCTGATCACCGCGCTGTTCTATCTGTACTACGAGCAGCACTACAACACGCGTGCGCTCGGCGCATTCGTGCTGCTGGTGATCAGCGCGGCAGTCGGCTTCCTGATGTGGTACTCGGTCGCGCGTGACGCCCAGCAGATCCAGCCGCTCGTGCCGGCGCTGCAGAGCTGGTGGATGAAGATCCACGTGCCGGCTAACTTCATCGGCTATGGCAGCTTCGCGCTGTCGGCCATGGTCGGCGTCGCGTATCTGGCGAAAGAACGCGGTGTGCTGGCAGACCGCCTGCCGCCGCTCGACGTGCTCGACGACCTGATGTACAAGTCGATCGCCGTCGGCTTCGCGTTCTTCACGATCGCGACGATTCTCGGGGCGCTGTGGGCCGCGGAAGCATGGGGCGGTTACTGGAGCTGGGACCCGAAGGAAACGTGGGCGCTGATCGTGTGGCTGAACTACGCGGCCTGGCTGCATATGCGTCTGATGAAGGGCCTGCGCGGTGCGGTGGCGGCATGGTGGGCTCTGACCGGCCTGCTGGTGACGACCTTCGCGTTCCTCGGCGTCAACATGTTCCTGTCGGGGCTGCATAGCTACGGCAAGCTGTAAGATCTGCCGTTCTGAGCCGACTAAAAACCGCCGCGTGTTTTGCACCGGCGGTTTTTTTATGCCCGGCGGAATATTCGCTGCATCCAATGTGTTTGCTAGAGCAGTACCCAAGGATGGCTGGGCGAGTGGCTAAACGAGCCGATCATCAATATGGCCCCGTAAGATAGACAACTCGATGGGCCGGCAAGGAGCAGCACGATGTGGATCAAGCGAAGCGACAGAACTCAACTCGTCGGCGATGACATCGCACGCAGCGAAATCACGCCTCAGCATGTCTTCGAGAACCGGCGGCGCGTATTGCAGGCCGCGGGTGCATTGGCGCTCGGCAGTCTGATCGGCGTGAACGGCGAGGCGCTGGCCGCGTATTCCTCGCCGGATCCGAAGGCGCAGAAGCTCGCGGCGAAAACCAACCCGAAGTTCGTCGCGCTGGACAAGATCACGCCGTACAAGGACATCACCACGTACAACAACTACTACGAGTTCGGCACCGACAAGGCGGACCCCGCGCACAACGCCGGTACGTTGCGTCCGCACCCGTGGAAGGTGAGCGTCGAGGGCGAAATCAAGAATCCGAAGGTGTACGACATCGACGAATTGCTGAAGCTCGCGCCGCTCGAGGAGCGCGTGTACCGGTTGCGTTGTGTCGAGGGCTGGTCGATGGTGATTCCGTGGATCGGCGTGCCGCTCGCGGAGTTGATCAAGCGCGTGCAGCCGACCGGCAACGCCAAATACGTGCAATTCATCACGCTTGCCGATCCGTCGCAAATGCCCGGCCTGTCGACGCCGGTACTCGACTGGCCGTACACCGAAGGTCTGCGGATGGACGAAGCAATGAACCCGCTGACGTTCCTGACGATGGGTCTCTACGGCCAGGTGTTGCCGAATCAGAACGGCGCGCCGATCCGCGTGGTGGTGCCGTGGAAGTACGGCTTCAAAAGTGCGAAGTCGCTGGTGAAGATCCGCTTCCTCGACAAGCAGCCCCCGACCAGCTGGAACACGTATGCTTCGAACGAATACGGTTTCTATTCGAACGTGAATCCGAACGTCGATCACCCGCGCTGGAGTCAGGCCACCGAGCGGCGCATCGGCGAAGATGGTTTCTTCACACCCAAGCGTAAGACGCTGATGTTCAATGGCTACGGTGATCAGGTCGCGTCGCTGTATCAGGGCATGGACCTGAAGAAGAATTTTTGAGCGGCGTAATCATGGCTTCCTCCGACACGCAACCGGTTACCGAAACCCCGCGCACTACGCCGCGTGCCAAAGCGCCGGCGTCAGCGACAACAAAGCGGCCCGCAAGCGGCGCGCGCTGGATCGTGCCCGCGAAAATCCTGGTGTTTGTCGCGGCGTGGTATCCGCTCGCGCGCATCGTGCTGTTCGGCATGACCGATCGGCTGGGCGCGAATCCGATCGAGTTCATCACGCGCTCGACGGGCCTGTGGACGCTTGTCTTTCTTTGCATCACGTTGGCGGTGACGCCGTTGCGTCGATTGACCGGCATCACTGCATTGGGCAGGTTCCGCCGGATGTTGGGTCTGTATGCATTCTTCTACGCGACGCTGCACTTCACCACGTACCTGTGGTTCGACAAGTGGTTCGATGTCGCCGCGATTCTCAAGGACATCGGCAAGCGGCCGTTCATCACCGTGGGTTTCGCGGCGTTCGTGCTGCTGATCGCGTTGGCCGTTACGTCGCCGCGCGCGATGGTTCGCAAACTTGGACGCCGCTGGCAGACGTTGCATCGCGCGATCTATGCGATCGGCGGCCTCGCGATCCTGCATTTCTGGTGGATGAAGGCGGGCAAGCACGACCTGATCTTGCCGAAGATCTACGGCGCGATTATGGTCGCATTGCTGGGATGGCGCCTGCTCGTCTGGCTGCGCGAGCGGACGGTAAAGGCTCGCTGATCACGAGGTACGATGCGCAAATGAAAAAGGCGATGCTGCAGTGGCATCGCCTTTTTTATCGAAGGGTTCTAAGCTCTGACGTTTACGCCGGCAAGATCGTCTCGCCCGCAAACAGCTGCTTCACCTCTTCACGAGCGCGGACCACATACGCTTGTGTACCATCAACCATCACCTCGGCCGCGCGCGGACGGGTGTTGTAGTTCGAGCTCATCACAAAGCCATAGGCGCCAGCCGAGCGAATCGCCAGCAGATCGCCCGGTTCGACCGCCAGCAGACGCTCACGACCCAGCCAATCGCCGCTTTCGCAAACCGGGCCGACCACGTCGTACACGTGGGCGGGCACGTCGCGCTTAACGACAGCCTCGATCGCGTGATACGCCTCGTACATCGCAGGGCGCGCGAGATCGGTCATCGCCGCATCGACGATGGCGAAGTTCTTTTCCGCGCCAGGCTTCAGAAACTCGACGCGCGTGAGCAGTACACCGGCATTACCGACCAGCGAACGGCCCGGCTCGAAATACACTTCACGATGCCCATGACCGCACGCCTCGATGCGATCCAGCACGGTGCGTACGAAGTCGCCGATTTCCGGCGGCGTTTCGTCGTCGTACGTGATGCCGAGACCGCCACCTACGTCGATGTGGCGAATTTTCACGCCGTCCTGTTCGATCTGATCGACCAGTTCGAGAACCTTGTCGACTGCGTCCAGATAAGGCGCGACTTCAGTGATCTGCGAGCCGATATGGCAGTCGATGCCGACCACGTCGAGATGCGTCATCGCCGCGGCGGCGCGATACGTCGCGCGTGCATCTTCGAACGCGACGCCGAACTTGTTCGACTTCAGGCCGGTAGAAATATACGGATGCGTTTTCGCGTCGACGTCCGGATTCACGCGCAGCGAGACGGGAGCCTTTTTGCCCATTTCCGCGGCAACCGCATTCAGGCGGTCGAGCTCGGGAATCGATTCGACGTTGAAGCATTTGACGCCGGCCGCGAGCGCCTGACGCATCTCGTCCGCATGCTTGCCGACGCCGGAAAACACGGTGTTTTCCGCTTTGCCACCGGCGGCCAGCACGCGCGCCAGCTCACCGCCCGACACGATGTCGAAGCCCGCGCCAAGGCGCGCGAACACGTTCAGCACCGCGAGATTGCTATTGGCCTTGACGGCGACGTGCACAGTTGCACGGCGGCCGGCGCAAGCGCTTGCATAGGCATTCCACGCTTCGGTGAGCGCGGCGCGCGAATAGACGTACAGCGGCGTGCCGAACTGTTCGGCGAGTGAGGCGGCGGACACGCCCTCGGCGTGCAACACGCCGTCGACGTAGTCAAATGCGGATCGAGTCATGCGAAAGTCTTATTGAGCGGGAGTGGCGGCGGAGGCAGGTTGCGCAGGCGTAGCAGCCGATGCGGCGGACGCGGGCGGCGCGGCGAGTTCGCTTTCCGGCGACAACGAGAGCGGCGCGCCAGAAGTATCCGGCACCTCACCCATCGGGGAAGGAGTTGCTGTGCCGGATTTCACTGTATCCGGCGACGGCGGTTGCGTGCGATCGATCGGCTTGGCCGGTAGCGGCGGCACGGTTGGCAAATAGAGCGAACCGCGTTGCCCGCAGCCGGCAAGTGCACAACCTGCGAGAATGGCTAAACCCGCTACAATCGCGCGGCCGGGCGCCGCCGCGCGCATCCGAGATACGACTCGCATGACTGTCCCTGAATAAATAATCGATGGAGTTTAGCATGTCCGATAGTGATTACCTGACCCGCGCGGAAGCCGCGCTAGCCGCCATCGAACGCGCGCTCGACGACACGGAAGCCGACATCGAACTCGAGCGCAGTGGCAATGTCCTGACCCTGGAATTCGAGAACCGCACGAAGATCATTGTCAACCTGCAGCCGCCGATGAGCGAGATCTGGATCGCCGCGAAAGCGGGTGGTTTCCACTTCCGTTTCATCGACGGCGAATGGCGCGATACGCGCAGCGGCACGGAGTTTTTCGCCGCGCTGTCGGAGTACGCGACGCAGCAAGCCGGCGAGCCGGTTCACTTCGAAGCGTAAAGCGGTTGTTTCCGAGCGGGATTCCGGAAGGGCCGCTCGGGGGTATCGCTGAGACGGCCAAAGATTCAATCGCCGGATGGGTCGTTTGATCGACTGCTCAGGCGACTGCAGAAGCGACTGCCCAAAAGAAAACCGCCGCGCATCGAGCGCGGCGGTTTTTTTTCTGGCGGAAGTTGCCGCCTCTTTTTAACGCGTTTCTAGTGCCCCTTGAACAGATTCATGATGTCCTGTTTTTCTTGCTCGCCGACCTGCTCGGGCGCTGCGGCTGCCGCGGATGCGCCGCTCGCCTCGGCATCCAGCGCTGCCTGACTGATGCCGACCGTCGAGACGAAACCGTGGCCCGGCGTGAAGTCGTCGAAATACAGTTCTGAGCCGAGCTCGGTCACGCCGTCGGGCATCGGCATCTTGTAGTCCGGCACGCCCTTGAGCGCGCGCGCCATGTATTCGATCCACACCGGCAACGCGAGGCCGCCGCCTGTTTCCTTATCGCCGAGGCTGCGCGGGTTGTCGTAGCCAATCCACGCAATCGCCGTAAGCGTGTGCTGATAGCCGCCGAACCACGCATCGCGCGAGTCGTTGGTCGTGCCGGTCTTGCCGCCGAGGTCGGTACGTTTCAGCACGTTGCTCTTCGCGCCCGTGCCTCGTTGCGCGACGCTTTGCAGCAGGCTGTTCATCACATACGCATTGCGTGGTTCGATCGCGTGCGGTGCGCTCTGTTCGGCGACCAGCGGTTGCGCGTGCGCCACGACGATACCGCGCTGATCGGTGACTTCCGCGATCAGATACGGGTTGATGCGATAGCCGCCGTTAGCAAACACCGAGAACGCGCCGGCCATCTGCAAGGGCGTCACGAGTCCAGCGCCGAGCGCCATCGGCAGATAAGCCGGGTGACGATCCGCGTCGAAGCCGAAACGCGTGATGTATTGCTGGGCGTACTTGGTGCCGATGTGGTTCAGGATCCGAATCGATACGAGGTTCTTGGACTTCTGCAGCGCGGTGCGCATGGTCATCGGACCGTCGAAACCGCCACCGTAGTTCTTCGGCTCCCACGCTTGCCCGCCCGTCTCCGCAGCGCTGAAAAAGAGCGGTGCATCGTTGATCACCGTAGCCGGTCCGAGCCCCTTTTCGAGCGAGGCCGAATAGATAAACGGCTTGAAGCTCGAACCCGGTTGACGCCACGCCTGGGTCACGTGGTTGAACTTGTTCTTGTTGAAGTCGAAACCGCCGACCAGTGCACGAATCGCACCATCCTGCGGCACCACCGAAACGAATGCGCCTTCCACTTGCGGCAGCTGCGTGATCGACCAGTTGCCGTCATCATCCTTCACGACGCGAATGATCGCGCCGGGCCGCACGCGCTGATTCGGCTGCGCGCGCGCGCCGAGCGCGAACTGCGCGAAGCGCAGGCCGTCGCCCTGAATGGTCGCAACGTTGCCGTCGATGAAGGTGGCCAGCACCTGCTTCGGACTCGCCGCCGTGACCACCGCGGCGATGATTTCACCGTTGTCGGGATGTTCGAGCAGCGCGTCGTCGATGGCCTGTTCGCGGTCGTCCGCATCGGACGGCAAATCGATGAACGCTTCCGGCCCGCGATAGCCGTGGCGCCGTTCGTAGTCCATCAGACCTTTGCGCAGGGCCCGGTAAGCGACGTCCTGATCGGCTGAGTCGATGGTGGTCACGACGTTCAGGCCGCGCGTGTACGCCTCTTCGCGATACTGCGCGTACATCATCTGCCGCACCATTTCCGCGACGTATTCCGCGTGCACGCTGAATTCCTTGCCCGCGCCCTTGACGATCAGCGGCTGTCTGCTTGCCTGGTCGTACTGTTCCTGAGTGATGTAGTGCAGTTCGTACATGCGCTGCAGGATGTACTCCTGGCGGATCTTCGCGCGCTTCGGATTGACCACCGGGTTATACGCGGACGGCGCCTTCGGCAAACCTGCCAGCATGGCGGATTCCGCCAGGGTCAGGTCCTTCAGATCTTTACCGAAGTACACCCGTGCCGCGCTCGCGAAGCCATACGCGCGCTGACCGAGATAGATCTGATTCATGTACACCTCGAGAATCTGATCTTTCGTCAGCTTCGACTCGATCTTGTACGCGAGCAGCATCTCGTAGATCTTGCGCGTGTAGGTCTTTTCACTCGACAGGAAGAAGTTGCGCGCCACCTGCATGGTGATCGTGCTGGCGCCTTGTGTAGCGTGGCCATTGGTCAGTGCGACGAAGCCGGCTCGCGCAATGCCTGTCAGATCGACGCCGCCGTGATCGTAGAAGCGTGCGTCTTCGATTGCCAGCACGGCCTTCTTCAGGCTGTCGGGCACGTCCTGGATATGGACGATGTCGCGCCGCTCTTCACCGAATTCGCCGATCAGCACGTGGTCGGCCGTATAGATGCGCAATGGCACCTTCGGCCGGTAGTCGGTCAGCGCATCGAGCGACGGCAGGTTCGGCGTTGCTACCACCAGCGCATAACCGAGCACCAGCAGCACGCACAGGATGCCTGCGACGATCAGACCCACCAGCCCGATGATGAGCTTGAGCCACAGGGGGCGTTTGCGCTTCTGCGGCGCGGGCGGCGGAGACGTTGGAGACGTGGATTGCATATGGGCACCAAAAAACAGTCCCGCGATTATAGCCGCCTCGCTTTTCAGCTTTCGGCATGCTTACTGACAGTTCTTGACAAGTCTGCACGCCGCACGCGGGAATGACTTCACTGTAGACGCTTTGATGGCCGAGAGGGCGTGCGTTGCGCAACGTTAGCCATTCGGCTGAGTGTCGCGCGGCGGCGCGGCTGAGCACAATCCTCACTCGTTACTCGCGTTCGAATGGTTCGTCGCGTGAGTCTGAGGGAGGGCGTGATGACATTCAAAAGTTCGTGGCTTCAAGGTGTGCAACTCGGCGCGCAGCGTTTTGCTGCGGGAATCGATGTGAGTTCGCAGGCGGTGCGGCTGGTGGTGGTGAGTCAGCATTCGCGCGCACGCGCCGCGCTGCATATCGAACATGCGAGCACTGTGCCGCTCGGCGCAGGCGCAATGGTTGGCACGGAGATCGCCGACCGTCATGCGGTGGCGCGTGCGTTGCGCGACGCATTCGCGGGGCTGCCGCGCGCGTGCGCGCCGCATGCATTGCGCTGCGCGATGGCGCTGCCCGCCTCGGCCACGTTGACCACTAGCGTGCCGCTCACAAGGCTCGCCGCGCTCGCAGGTTGTGTGGGAGACGGCGGGCATGAACTAGCCGAACTCGAGCCGGCGGTGATGAGCGAAGTCGAGCGCATCGCAGGTCTCGAGCGCCACGCGTTGGCGGTCGACTGGTTCGTCGACGAAACGCATTCGCCAATCCGTTCGGTGACTATCGCCGCCACCGCACGCCAGCATCTCGAAGCGCGTATCGAATGCGCAGCAACCGCCGGCATCTCGCTCACTGCGATCGATGGCGAGCCGCATGCGGCTTTGCGCGCAATGCGCTACGCGGCGAGTCACGAACTCGATCCGCACGAGCCCTATGTCGCGCTCTGGATCGGCACGGACGGTGTGTACGGTTGGCGCATCGTCGACGACTGCCTCGTCGGCGAGATGCGCTACCCGGCACCCGAACACGCCGATCTTGCCGACGCGTTGCGTGATCTCGTCCACGGCCCCGTACTCGATTGTGCGTTGTTGAGCGGCGAGGTCGATCTGCTCGACAGCGTAGGTTTCTCGGTTGCGGATATCGCCGACGTGTTGGGCTGCACCGTGATGCCTTTCGAGTGCGCGGCGCTGGGAGGGCGCGCACGTGAACTGCACGATCCACTGTTGCACGAGCCCGCTGCCGCGGTCGCATTCGGACTCGCGTTGCGCGGAGTACTCGAATGATGCGCGGCCTGCAGCCCCGTTTGGATCCGGTGGGCCTGGACACGCGTGCTTCCACGCATGGCGTGCGCTTCGCACAGACGTGGCTCGGTGGCTTCAACCTGCTGCCGTACAGGCAACGCAACGCGCGACTCGCGCGTCGGCGGCGTCTGCTCGAATGGCTTGCCGCCGCGCTCGCCGGTTTTGCGGCCGTGTTCGCGTTAGTCGGATGGCAGGCATTCGAAAAGGCAAGGCTGGATGCGCGGCGCGCGTCGATCGAACAATCGCTTGTGCAACTGGCCATGCCGCTCGCGGAGCACGCCAGATTGCTGCGCGTGCAGGACGAACAACGCAAAGGGGTGGCGCGCGCGATGACCCTGTCCGAGCCGCTTACGCATTTGCGTGACCTGCTGGATGCATTGAGTTTTGAACCCGGTGATGGTGTGGTGTTGCAGCAGATGCGGCAGCGCGAGCATGAGACGGAGTTACTCGCGACATCGCGCGGACATATCGCATCGGCCGAGTGGCTCAAACGCTTGAGCGCGATCCGCGGCGTGAAGGACGCCGAGGTGAGCGATCTGCACCGCTCGGCGCCACGCAACAGTCCGGTGGCGGCTAGCGTGAGCGGCCCGATCGAGTTCGGAGCGCATCTGCGCTGGGGGGACCCGCCGAAGAAAACGGCCCATACGTCGGGCCTTGCCGCGCAACCCCACATGAAATCTGAACAATCAGGAGATACGAAATGAGTACGACTTTTGTCGGGTTCGGCGGCGCGGCAAGCGCGCGGCCCGCTTTTTCCCAGTGGATGAAACACGTTCGCGTGCCGCTCGCTGCCTGGAGTCGCCGGCGCCGTTGGGCGGTCGCGTTGCTGATCGCTGCGGTGGTGTTCGGACTTGGCGCGAATGGCTGGCTTGTGGCCGATCTCGGCGGGGTCGAGGCGAGCCGTACGGCATTGGAGGTGGCCGCGCGCCATCTCGCGGATGCGCACCGTGCGCTGGCGCGATTGCCTGCACTGCGTAGGGACGTTGCTGCCGTGTCGGGCGCACAGTTGCCTGCGTCATGGACCTCCGCGGACGACGTGCAGATCGTATCCGAACTCGCGGCGCAGAATAGCGTCTCGTTACTCTCGGTGGAACCGGGCGCCGCCAGCGGCTCAGGTGCCGAAAGCATGCGTCCTGTACAGCTCACCGCGCACACTGATTTCGTTCATCTGATGGCATTTCTGCGCGGTCTGCTGGATCTGCCGGTGCTGATCGTGCCCGTCGACGTGACGGTCAAGCGCGATGCCGATTCGTTAGCGGTAAAGGCCACGCTGCACATATTCAGCGCGCTGAAGCCGATGCCTTCAACGGCGACTGCGGACGTGTTTGCCGATGAAAGCCTCGATTCGGATGACGAAGAAAATATCGTGTTCTTCGACCCGTTCTCGCTTCCGCAGATGCTTGCGTCCGGTGAGCCGCTGCCTGATGCTTCGCAGCTACGCCTCGTCGGCTTGCTGCACGATCGCACACGCGGACTCGCCCTGCTCGATACGCCCGATGGCTCGACCACGGTCGTGTCCGGGCAGCAACTCGGTGCCGAGCGCGTCACGCGGCTCGACGCGTTTGGTATCACGCTGGCCAATGGCGGCGCGACACGCACGCTGGCACTGACGGAGACGTCCTGATGAGGCTGATGAAGCCGTTCGGTCTCGCGCAGTCGCGTGTTGGCGCTCGCGTGTGGTTTGGTTCTGGCATGTGTCGCGGCTTGTCTGGAAAGTCGGGTGGGAATTCAGTTCGCAACGTGGTTCGCGCCTCGGATCACAATCCGCTTCGCTGCCTACTTTGCAACCCGATTTGCAGCCTGATTCGCAACCCGATTCGCAGCCTGGTCGCAGGCATGACGATAAGCGTCGGCATCGCGCACGCTTCGACCCCACCGCTGCCGCCGCTGCCCGCATACATGCAGCTCGACGACGCCAGTGCGCCGCCCGATGCTCGATACGACATACCGCCCGACATACCGCCGCTACCGCGCGGTATCGCTGCCGAAGTACCCAACCCGTTCCGCGACAATTCCGCGGGCGACTTCGGCGTATCGCGAGCGGCGGCAACCGCTGACATCGGACGCGCTGACGACCTGGCCGACGACGCAGACGGTTCGAGGCCGCTACGGAGGCAATCTGCTGCGTCGGCGAGCAATGACGCCACTGGAACCTCGGGGCTCGAAGGGCCCCCGGTGCCGCTGCCTCCACTTGCACGCCTGAGCAGCGCACCGAAAACGCCCGACGACGCCAAACTCGCCGCCGACGACAAACCGATCTCGCTTAACTTCCAGCGCGCGGAACTCGGCGCGGTGCTCAACGCGTTCGCCCAGTTCACCGGCCTGAACATCGTCGCAAGCGAGAAAGTGCGCGGCGCCGTCTCACTACGACTCGACAAGGTTCCGTGGCGCACCGCGTTCGATACCTTGCTCGACGTCAACGGGCTCGCAATGGAGCGCCACGGCAACGTGATCTGGGTCGCGCCGATCGCGGAGCTGGCCGCGCGTGAACGGCAGCGTTTCGAAGCGCACGCGAGAGCCGCCGACCTTGAGCCGCTCGCGAGCCGCACGTTCGAGCTGCACTACGCGCGGGCCGAAGACGTGCGGCGCCTGCTGACCGGCGCCGCCAACCAGCGCGTGCTGTCCAAACGCGGAGCCGCGACGGCCGATCCGCGCACCAATTTGCTGTTCGTCACCGATCTCGAAGGACGCCTCGCGCAAATCACGGCGTTGCTTGCTTCTGTCGACCGGCCGACCCGTCAGGTGTTGATCGAAGCACGAATCGTTGAGGGCGAGCACGGTTTTTCGCGCAATCTCGGCGTGCGGCTTTCCATGGCGGCCGCCAACGCCGACGGCACCGCCCGAGGCCTGACGGGCGGCGCGGACGGCACCGTGTACGATCTGTCGGCGCGGCCGATTTCCGGTTTCGACGCCGCCACCGCCGGGCTGACCTTGTTCGCAGCCGGCGCCACGCGGCTCCTGAATATCGAGCTGAGCGCGCTGGAGGCCGAAGGGCGCGGTGAGATCGTCTCAAGCCCCCGGGTCGTGACGGCGGACCGGATGAAAGCGGTCGTGGAGCAGGGCACCGAGCTGCCCTATCAGGCGAAAGTGGGGCAGGGCGTGTCCGGCGTGCAGTTTCGGCGCGCCACGCTCAAACTGGAGGTCGAGCCGCAAATCATGCCGGACGGCAGAGTGGTGCTGGACCTCGACGTCGCCAAGGACAGCGTCGGCGAGCAGACCGACGCCGGGCCCGCGATCAACACCAAACACGTGCAAACGCGCGTCGAAGTCGAAGATGGTGGTACGGTGTCGATCGGCGGAATTTACGCGACCGACGACCGGGACGATGTGACGCGAGTGCCGGTCCTGGGCAAAATACCGGTTTTAGGCGCGCTTTTCCGCCATCGGGCCCATCGGGACCAGCGCAGTGAGCTGGCAGTTTTCATCACGCCGCGCGTCGTTCAGACAAATTAGGGGCACGCTGCCGCCGCTCTCCAGCGGCGGCCTGCAGGCTCGACAAGGCAGCCGCTTTGCCAGTAAGCTGCGGCACGAACCATACCGGATTAGCCAGAGGAACACCGTTGCAAGCGCGGGACGCACACGCCAATGTATTTTTTGTAGGGCTCATGGGGGCAGGCAAAACCACCGTGGGCCGGGCCATTGCGCGCCGTCTCGATCGCCCGTTCTTCGATTCCGACCATGAAATCGAGGCGCGTACGGGCGCGCGCATCCCGGTGATCTTCGAGCTGGAAGGCGAAGCGGGCTTTCGCGATCGCGAAGCGCACGTGATTTCCGACCTGACCGGGCGCGACAATATCGTGCTCGCCACAGGCGGGGGCGCGGTGCTACGGCCGGAAAACCGCGAAGCGCTGCAAAATCGGGGCGTGGTGATCTATTTGCGCGCCAATCCGCACGATCTGTGGCTGCGCACCCGGCGCGACAAGAATCGCCCGCTGTTGCAGACTGAAGATCCCAAAGCGCGCCTCGAGGCGCTATACGAAGTACGCGATCCGCTATACCGGGAATGCGCGCACTTCGTGATCGAAACTGGCCGGCCTTCGGTCAACGGACTCGTCAACATGGTTCTGATGCAGCTCGAGATGGCCGGCGTCGCCAAACATCCTGCGTCATAATGGACCGTATGATTACCGTCAATGTCGAACTGGGCGAGCGCGCCTACCCCATCCATATCGGTGCCGATCTGATCGGCCAGACCGCATTGTTCGCGCCGCATATCGCCGGCAGTTCGGTCACCATCGTCACGAACACCACGGTCGACCCGCTGTACGGCGATAAGCTGCGTGCCGCGTTGGCGCCGCTCGGCAAGCAGGTCTCCACGGTCGTTTTGCCCGACGGCGAAGCGTACAAGAACCTCGAAACCCTCAACCTGATTTTCGACGCGCTGCTGGGCTCGCGCGCCGACCGCAAGACCACGCTGATTGCCTTGGGTGGTGGCGTGATTGGCGACATGACGGGGTTTGCCGCGGCCTGCTACATGCGCGGCGTGCCGTTCATCCAGGTGCCGACTACCTTGCTGTCGCAGGTGGATTCGTCGGTGGGCGGCAAGACGGGTATCAACCACCCGCTCGGCAAGAACATGATTGGCGCGTTCTACCAGCCGCAGGCCGTGATCGCCGACATCGGCGCGCTGCGCACGCTGCCGGCGCGCGAACTGGCAGCAGGCGTCGCTGAAGTGATCAAGACCGGCGCGATTGCCGACGCCGGTTTCTTCAGCTGGATCGAAGCGAACGTCGAGGCGCTCAATCGCTGTGAGCCCGCAGCGCTGGCCGAGGCGGTCAAGCGCTCGTGCGAGATCAAGGCGTCGGTCGTAGCGCAGGACGAGCGTGAAGGCGGACTGCGCGCGATCCTTAATTTCGGCCACACCTTCGGCCACGCAATCGAAGCCGGGCTCGGCTACGGCGAATGGCTGCATGGCGAAGCGGTCGGCTGCGGGATGGTGATGGCGGCGGACCTGTCCGTGCGCATGGGCTATCTCGACGAAGCGGCGCGCAAGCGTCTGGTCAACGTGATCGTTGCCGCACATCTGCCCACCCGTGCGCCTGCGCTCGGCGAGTCGCGTTATGTCGACCTCATGCGGGTCGACAAGAAGGCTGAAGCCGGCGCGATCAAATTCATTCTGCTGAAGCGTTTCGGTGAGACGCTGATCACCCAGGCGCCTGACGCCGAGGTGCACGCCACGCTGGCCGCCGCCGTCTAGACCGACACTCGGCAGAGGCTTTGCAGCAAGGCAGCACGTACGAGCGTCACGAGGCGCCGCCCATGTTTCGGAGAATCCGGTGACTGACAGGCGCAGCGACGATGTAAAGCATGACCCGGCAGGTGCGCCAGTGAGCGGCGTGCCGTCGCAGGAAGCACTCGAAGCGCATCTCGCGCCGTATGCGGCGCGGTCTGCTCAATCGCGCGGCCGCCGCTATCCCGAAGCCGCGCCCAGCGCACGCACTGAATTCCAACGCGATCGCGACCGCATTGTCCATTCGACGGCGTTTCGCCGGCTCGAATACAAAACGCAGGTATTCGTGAATCACGAAGGCGATCTGTTTCGCACGCGACTCACCCATAGCCTGGAAGTCGCGCAGATCGCCCGCTCGGTGGCTCGCAACCTGCGTGTCAACGAAGACCTCGTTGAAGCCATTTCACTTGCGCACGATCTCGGGCATACGCCGTTCGGCCACGCGGGTCAGGACGCGCTGAACGAATGTATGCGCGAGCATGGCGGCTTCGAGCACAATCTGCAAAGCCTCGCGGTGGTCGACGATCTGGAGGAGCACTACGGCGCGTTCAACGGCCTGAATCTCTGCTTCGAAACGCGGGAGGGCATTCTCAAGCACTGTTCGCGTGAGAATGCGCGGCGCCTCGGCGCGCTCGGCGAGCGTTTTCTGGAGGGGCGGCAGCCTTCCATCGAAGCGCAGATCGCCAATGTCGCTGATGAGATCGCGTACAACAACCATGACGTCGACGACGGCTTGCGCTCCGGTCTGCTCACGGTGGAGCAGCTTGCCGAAGTGGAGCTATGGCAAACGCACTACGTGGCGGCGCGCGGCGACTTTCCGCAGATAGAAGGGCGCCGGCTGATTCACGAGACGGTGCGCCGCATCATCAATACGTTGATCGTCGACCTGATCGATACGACTTCGCTCAATCTCGCAAAGCACGCGCCGGCTTCGCTGGACGCTGTGCGCGCCGCACCGCCGCTGGTCGCGCATAGCGAAGCAATCGCCGCGCAGGCGGCGGCGCTCAAGCGGTTTCTGTTCAAAAACCTGTACCGGCACTATCGCGTGATGCGCATGGCCAATAAGGCGCGCCGCGTGGTGGCCGGTCTGTTCGATGCGTTCACCGAAGATTCGCGGCTGTTGCCACCCGGTTATCAATCGACTGACGCGTCGCAGCAACCACGCCTGATCGCCCATTACATTGCGGGCATGACCGATCGATACGCGGTGAAGGAGTATCAGCGGCTGTTCGTGATCGACGACAACTGAGCGGGTCTGCGCCGGCGGGCGTCGGCGCAAAAAGGCCGCCGCGATGGCGGCCCGTCGCGCCGCTCGTTACAACAACCCGCCTAGCGCAGCCGCGACGCGAACAGCGCACCCGCGATCAGCGCAACGCCGCCGACGATCGCAATCGTCTGCCAGGGGTTTTCGTGCACGTAGTCGTCGGCGTCGGCGATCGCCACTTCAGCGCGCTCGCGCATGGCTTCGCGGGTGTCGTTCAGGCGCTCGCGAGCGGTGTCGAGCTGCTTGCGCAGTTTGCTGCGCAGCGCCACTGCATCCGCCTGAGTGCCGTCCGCCAGAGTGGATTCGAGTTCTGACATCAGCGTGCGCAGTTCACCTGCGATATCTTCGGCCGCGTGGCGGCTATGGCGAGCGATACGCCGCGCACGGCGGCTGGTGGTGGTCCAGGATTCGCCGAGGGCGTCTCGCGTGTTCGGAAGTGTTGTCATGGTCGCTCCGTCGATGAGGATGAAAAAGGTCCCACGCTGGCAGAGAGACACACGTCGCCACGCGGGAAACACTTCGAGAGCGCAACTTCGGTGCCAAACCCAAAGTCCCTATGCACCGTGGCGCGGCGCTCCATTCCTCAGCAGATATTGCACGAGCCGGCCCGCTTGCTGGTCAAATTTACAAACGCGCACTCGCACCTGCCCCGCCGGACGATCGTGGCACACCGCGAACAGCCCTTCGACGCTCACCCAATGAAAAACGCCGTCATTGGATCATGACAGCGTTGTCCAAGCCGCGAAAATTCGACTACCCTAACTAAACGGCCCCAATTTCGAAACGCGTTAGAAACGGTAACCGATGTTGACGTAGGTAACGATCGGGTTCAGCTTGATCTTGGTTTGCGATTGCACATTCAGCGTGCCGACCGGCGTGTTTGCGGCGGTGCTCAGCTTGGCGGTCGTGCTGAGCGGCAGGTACGACACCGAGACGCCCGCGAACCAGTGCTGGTTGAACGCATAGGTGAAACCCGCATTAAACACCGGCTCCCACGAACTATCCGTACTGACGCTGGTCGGACCATGCAGTACGTTTGCCTCGAATACGCCATTGGTGATCTTTTCGTCGGTGAACCAGATGCGGCTTACACCAACGCCAAGATACGGGCGGAACGTGGCGGTCGGGGCGTTGAAGTAGTACTTGAACAGCAGAGTCGGGCTCCACTGTTTCGCCTGACCGAGCTTGCCGAATTGGGAGAGGCTGCCCGAGCCTTCAAGGTCGAACGAAGGCGGATAGCCGATCACGAATTCGGTGGCGATGTGATCGGTGATGAAGTAGCCAGCGGTGAAGCCAATAGTGTCGGCTGAACTCAGCGATGCGCCGGTGTTGGCTTCGGTGATATTGGTCGGGCTGCCGCCAATGCTTGTCACTTTCAACGGGTCGCTACTCGATTGAGGCGCAAGATGGAACCAGCCTGTCGTGACGTAAAAGCTTCCGGCCGATTGCGCGTGCGCTGCCGTTGTCATGCAGGCTAGCGCCGCGATCCCCGTTACGGCCTGTTTTAATTTCATATGTGCTCCTCCAAAAAAGGCCCGCTCATTATGACTACAACGTTTGAAACAAACCATACGCGGCGGTTAGAGCTTTCTCCCTAGGCTCCGCGCGGTTTCTGGCTTAGCCGCGCTGCGCCGAACCCCGGGCGCACGCGGTTCTTCGGACCTTCGGGTATGTACCAACGCGACTATTGGATACTCCAGCATGGCACGGCTTGCACGTCTCTATGTCCCTGACCAGCCGCAGCACGTCATCCTCCGTGGACTCGATCAGCAGCCCGCATTCGTCGACGACCAGGACTACGAGCTTTTCATCGACTGTTTAAAAGCGGCTTCACGCGACCATCACCTGTCCATCCACGCGTACGCGTTGATGCCTGGCTCCGTTCAACTGCTCGTTACGCCCACGGAGGAGTCGAGCCTGCCGAAGGCAATGCAGGCGGTGGGGCGCCGCTACGTGGCGCACTTCAACCGGCGATACGCGCGCCGCGGCACCCTGTGGGAGGGCCGCTACCGCGCCACGGTCATTGAAGGCGAGCGGTATTTCCTGCTGGCGAGCCGCGTGGTCGAGATGTCGCCGGTGCGCGCCGGGCTTGTAAGCGCGCCCGAGGACTACCGCTGGTCGAGCTACCGCCATCACATCGGCCTCACGCTCGACAGCCTGATCACCGACCACCCGTTGTACTGGTCGCTCGGCAACACGCCGTTCGAACGGCAACGTGCCTACCGTGAGCTGTGCGAGCAACCGCTCGACGAGCGTGAAGCCAGTCAGCTTCAGCAGGCCACCCTGAAAGGCTGGGTTCTGGGGAGCGACACCTACCGCGAATGGGCGGCGCGGGCCGCCAACCGGCGCGTTTCGCCGCTGCCGCGCGGGCGGCCGCGCAAGGTCCGCGAAACGCCGCAGACGCAATAAAGCGTTCCGCATCAAAGGGCTACACCCGAAACGGCATCTTCGCATGCCGTTTTCTTTTGCACCTTTTTGATATGGCACCAATAAAAAATAGCCGCAATGCACCAACTTGATAATTGGGGTTCGAACATCACGTTTTATTTGCTATTACGTTGATTCGTCGCGTATATTCCGAATTCCGGCACTTTTGGCACGCGTAGCATTCAAGCGTACTGAGTCGCCGACGCGGTTGCGGTCCGCACTGCGGCAATAGAAAAACGGTTTTAACGGCCTGTCCGGCCCCTCACAGACGGTGTCCCCATGAACGACCACCAGCAACCGACTCATCCGGTTCCCGCCGCGCAAGGTCTGTACGACCCGCAAAACGAACATGACGCCTGCGGCGTCGGCTTCGTCGCTCACATCAAGGGCAAGAAAAGCCACGAGATCATCGAGCAAGGCCTGAAGATTCTCGAGAACCTCGACCACCGGGGCGCCGTCGGCGCCGATCCGCTGATGGGCGACGGCGCGGGCATCCTGATCCAGATTCCGGACGGTTTCTATCGTGAGGAAATGGCCAAGCAGGGCGTCGTGCTGCCGCCGAACGGCGAGTACGGCGTCGGCATGGTCTTCCTGCCGAAGGAACATGCATCGCGTCTCGCCTGCGAACAGGAGCTGGAACGCACGGTGAAGGCCGAAGGCCAGGTCGTGCTGGGCTGGCGCGACGTGCCGGTCGACCACACCATGCCGATTTCGCCCACCGTCAAGGCGAGCGAGCCGCTGATCCGCCAGATCTTCATCGGCCGCGGCAAGGACATCATGGTGACCGACGCGCTCGAGCGGAAGCTGTACGTGATCCGCAAGACCGCGAGCCACCGCATCCAGGCGCTCAAGCTCAAGCACGGCAAGGAATACTTCGTGCCGTCGTGCTCGGCGCGCACGGTCGTCTACAAGGGGCTGCTGCTGGCGGGCCAGGTCGGCGTGTATTACCGCGACCTGCAGGACGAGCGCACGGTGTCGGCGCTGGCGCTGGTGCACCAGCGCTTCTCGACCAACACGTTCCCTGCGTGGGAACTGGCTCACCCGTACCGCATGATCGCCCACAACGGCGAAATCAACACGGTGAAGGGCAACGTCAACTGGCTGAACGCCCGCACCGGCGCGATCGCGTCGCACGTGCTCGGCGACGATCTGCCGAAGCTGTGGCCGCTGATCTACCCGGGCCAATCCGACACGGCATCGTTCGACAACTGTCTCGAACTGCTGGTGATGGCCGGCTACCCGCTCGTCCACGCCGTGATGATGATGATCCCGGAAGCGTGGGAACAGCACACGCTGATGGACGACAATCGCCGCGCGTTCTACGAATACCACGCCGCGATGATGGAGCCGTGGGACGGCCCCGCTGCGATCGCCTTCACCGACGGCCGTCAGATCGGCGCGACGCTCGACCGTAACGGTCTGCGTCCGGCGCGCTACATCGTTACTGACGACGACCTGGTCATCATGGCCTCGGAAGCGGGCACGCTGCCTATCCCCGAGTCGAAGATCGTCAAGAAGTGGCGTCTGCAGCCGGGCAAGATGTTCCTGATCGACATGGAGCACGGCCGCATCATCGACGACAAGGAACTGAAGGACAATCTCGCCAACGCCAAGCCGTACAAGAGCTGGATCGACGCCGTGCGTATCAAGCTCGACGAAATCGAGGCGAAGGCCGAAGACGTCGCGACGGAACGCCGCGAAGCCGCTGCTTTGCTGGATCGTCAGCAGGCGTTCGGCTACACGCAGGAAGACCTCAAGTTCCTGATGGCGCCGATGGCGCAAGCCGGCGAAGAAGCCGTCGGTTCGATGGGCAACGACTCGCCGCTGGCGGTCATGTCCAACAAGAACAAGACGCTCTATCACTACTTCAAGCAGCTGTTCGCGCAAGTCACGAACCCGCCGATCGACCCGATCCGTGAAAACATGGTGATGTCGCTGGTGTCGTTCGTCGGTCCGAAGCCGAACCTGCTGGACACGAACAACATCAACCCGCCGATGCGCCTCGAAGTGTCGCAGCCGGTGCTCGACTTCAAGGACATCGCGAAGATCCGCGCGATCGATCAGTACACCGGCGGCAAGTTCAGCTCGTACGAACTGAACATTTGCTACCCGGTAGCCTGGGGCAAGGAAGGCATCGAAGCGCGCCTGGCTTCGCTGTGCGCGGAAGCCGTCGATGCGGTCAAGTCCGGCTACAACATGCTGATCGTGTCGGACCGCAAGACCGACCGCGACAACGTCGCAATCCCGGCATTGCTGGCCACCGCCGCGATCCACACGCACCTCGTCCAGCACGGTCTGCGCACGAGCGCGGGCCTCGTCGTGGAAACCGGCTCGGCGCGCGAAACGCACCACTTCGCGTTGCTCGCGGGTTACGGCGCGGAAGCCGTGCACCCGTACCTCGCAATGGAAACGCTCGGCCAGCTCGCGGCCGGCCTGAAGGGCGACCTGTCGGCGGAAAAGGCGGTCTACAACTTCACCAAGGCAGTCGGCAAGGGCCTGATGAAGGTCATGTCGAAGATGGGCATTTCGACCTACATGTCGTACACCGGCGCGCAGATTTTCGAAGCGGTCGGTCTGTCTGAAGGCCTGGTGTCGAAGTACTTCAACGGCACCTCGTCGAAGGTCGGCGGTATCGGCCTGTTCGACGTCGCGGAAGAAGCGATCCGTCTGCATCGCGACGCGTTCGGCGACAACCCGGTGCTCGCGAACATGCTCGACGCGGGCGGCGAGTACGCCTATCGCGTGCGCGGCGAAGAACACATGTGGACGCCGGATGCGATCGCCAAGCTGCAACACTCGGCACGCAGCAACTCGTACCAGACGTACAAGGAATACGCGCATCTGATCAACGATCAGACGAAGCGCCACATGACGTTCCGCGGCCTGTTCGAATTCAAGTTTGATCCGACCAAGGCGATCCCGCTCGACGAAGTGGAATCGGCGAAAGATATCGTCAAGCGTTTCGCCACCGGCGCCATGTCGCTGGGCTCGATCTCGACCGAAGCCCATGCAACGCTGGCTGTGGCGATGAACCGCATCGGCGGCAAGTCGAACACCGGCGAAGGCGGCGAGGACGTGAATCGTTATCGCAACGAACTGCGCGGCATTCCGATCAAGAACGGCGACACCATGAAGTCGGTGATCGGCGACGAAGTGATCGTCGACATTCCGTTGAAGGACGGCGATTCGCTGCGCTCGAAGATCAAGCAGGTGGCGTCGGGCCGTTTCGGCGTGACGGCGGAATACCTCGCGTCGGCTGATCAGATCCAGATCAAGATGGCGCAAGGCGCGAAGCCGGGCGAAGGCGGTCAGTTGCCGGGCCACAAGGTGTCGGAATACATCGGCAAGCTGCGTTACTCGGTGCCGGGCGTCGGACTGATTTCGCCGCCGCCGCACCATGACATCTACTCGATCGAAGATCTGGCGCAGCTGATTCACGATCTGAAGAACGCCAACTCGGCGGCCAGCGTGTCGGTGAAGCTGGTATCGGAGTCGGGCGTCGGTACGGTTGCGGCCGGTGTCGCCAAGGCGAAGGCCGATCACGTCGTGATCGCCGGCCATGACGGCGGCACGGGCGCGTCGCCGCTGTCGTCGGTGAAGCATGCCGGTACGCCGTGGGAACTGGGTCTGGCGGAAACGCAGCAAACGCTGGTGCTGAACCAGCTGCGCGGCCGTATCCGCGTGCAGGCCGACGGTCAGATGAAGACCGGCCGCGACGTCGTGATCGGCGCGCTGCTCGGCGCGGACGAATTCGGTTTCGCGACGGCGCCGCTCGTCGTCGAAGGCTGCATCATGATGCGCAAGTGCCACCTGAACACCTGCCCGGTCGGCGTCGCGACGCAAGATCCGGTGCTGCGTGCGAAGTTCCAGGGCCAGCCGGAACACGTCGTCAACTTCTTCTTCTTCGTTGCGGAAGAAGCGCGCGAAATCATGGCGCAACTGGGCATCCGCAAGTTCGAGGACCTGATCGGTCACGCCGAACTGCTCGATATGAAGAAGGGCGTCGAACACTGGAAGGCGAAGGGTCTCGACTTCTCGCGCGTGTTCTATCAGCCGCAGGTTTCGGCTGAAGTCGCACGCAAGCACGTCGACGTGCAGGACCACGGTCTTGATCGCGCACTGGATCACGTGCTGATCGAGAAGGCGAAGGCCGCCATCGAGAAGGGCGAGCACGTCTCGTTCATTCAGCCGGTGCGCAACGTGAACCGTACGGTCGGCGCGATGCTGTCCGGCACGATCGCGAAGAAGTACGGCCACGACGGCCTGCCTGACGACACGATTCACATCCAGTTGAAGGGCACCGCAGGCCAGAGTTTCGGTGCGTTCCTCGCGAGAGGCGTGACGCTGGATCTGGTTGGCGACGGTAACGACTACGTAGGCAAGGGCCTCTCGGGCGGCCGCATCATCATCCGTCCGACCAACGATTTCCGCGGCAAGTCCGAAGAAAACATCATCTGCGGCAACACGGTGATGTACGGCGCGATCGAAGGCGAATCATTCTTCCGCGGCGTTGCGGGCGAGCGTTTCTGCGTGCGTAACTCGGGCGCGACGGCGGTTGTCGAAGGCACGGGCGACCACGGTTGCGAATACATGACGGGCGGCACGGTGATCGTGCTCGGCGAAACGGGCCGTAACTTCGCGGCCGGGATGTCGGGCGGTATCGCTTACGTGTATGACCCGGACAACACGTTCGCGGGCAAGTGCAACAAGTCGATGGTCGCGCTCGATCCGGTTCTCCAACAGGCGGAACAGGAACGCACGGTCGACAAGGGCTTGTGGCACAGCGGCACAACCGACGAAGCCCTGCTGAAGGGTCTCATCGAACGTCACTTCCAGTTCACGGGTTCGCCGCGTGCGAAAGCGTTGCTGGAAAACTGGGATGCGTCGCGCCGTCAGTTCGTGAAGGTGTTCCCGACCGAATACAAGCGCGCGCTGGGCGAAATGGCAGCGAAGAAGGCGAACAAGGAAGTCCTCGCCGCTTAACGCCTTCGCTGATCATCAGCACAGCAGACGTCACACTTAGCCGTACCCGCCGCTCGACTACTCGATCATTCGACGCGCGGCGGGTGTAGATCACCTCACCTGATACAGATAGAGAAGAGAACCACATGGGCAAGGCAACCGGTTTTCTCGAGTTCGAGCGCCGCCACGAGGCGTACGAAGCTCCGCTCACGCGTGTGAAGCACTACAAGGAATTCGTCGCGGCACTGACTGACGACGAAGCCAAGATTCAAGGCGCACGTTGCATGGACTGCGGCATCCCGTTCTGCAACAACGGCTGCCCGGTGAACAACATCATCCCGGACTTCAACGACCTGGTGTTCCATCAGGACTGGAAGACCGCGATCGAAGTGCTGCACTCCACGAACAACTTCCCCGAGTTCACGGGCCGCATCTGCCCGGCGCCGTGCGAAGCGGCGTGCACGCTCGGCATCAACGACGACGCGGTCGGCATCAAGTCGATCGAACACGCGATCATCGACAAAGCGTGGGCCGAAGGATGGGTCGCGCCGCTGCCGCCGAAGCACAAGACCGGCAAGAAGGTCGCGGTAGTCGGATCAGGCCCCGCCGGTTTGGCCGTCGCGCAGCAACTCGCGCGCGCGGGGCACGATGTCACTGTGTTCGAGAAGAACGACCGCATCGGTGGTTTGCTGCGTTATGGTATTCCTGACTTCAAGCTGGAGAAGTGGCTGATCGACCGCCGCATGCGCCAGATGGAAGCCGAAGGCGTGACGTTCCGCGCCAACGTGTTCATCGGTAAGGCGGATTCGCTGCCGGCATACATCGGCAACACCGCGAAGGAAACCATCACGCCGGCCGAGCTGAAAGAGCAGTTCGACGCGGTCGTGATCGCCGGCGGTTCGGAAACGCCGCGCGATCTGCCGGTGCCGGGCCGCGAGCTGGAAGGCATTCACTACGCGATGGAATTCCTGCCGCAGCAGAACAAGGTCAACGCCGGCGACAAGGTCGCGAACCAGTTGCTCGCCAAAGGCAAGCACGTGGTCGTGATCGGTGGCGGCGATACGGGTTCGGACTGCGTCGGTACGTCGAACCGTCATGGCGCGAAGAGCGTCACGCAATTCGAACTGCTGCCGCAACCGCCGGAAGAAGAGAACAAGCCGCTCGTGTGGCCGTACTGGCCGATCAAGCTGCGCACGTCGTCGTCGCATGACGAGGGCTGCTCGCGCGATTGGGCGGTGGCGACCAAGCGTCTCGAAGGCAAGAACGGCAAGGTCGAGAAGCTGATCGCCGCGCGCGTCGAATGGAAGGACGGCAAGATGCAGGAAGTGCCGAACTCGGAATTCGAAATGAAGGCCGATCTGGTGCTGCTGGCCATGGGCTTCACGCAACCGGTGTCGCCGGTGCTCGAAGCATTCGGTGTCGACAAGGACAACCGTGGCAACGTGCGTGCGTCGACTGAAGGCGACAAGGCGTATTACACGTCGGTGGACAAGGTCTTCACCGCGGGCGATATGCGCCGTGGCCAGTCACTGGTTGTGTGGGCGATCCGCGAAGGCCGTCAGTGCGCACGTTCGGTCGATGCGTTCCTGATGGGTCATTCCGAACTGCCGCGCTAACGTAACGTCTCCGGCTGGTTTCCGCGTCTTCAACGCGCAAACCAGCCACTACTTGCAGGATGTGGTGGAGACGACAAAGCGGTAAAAACAAAGCCGGGCACCTGAGAGGGT
Organism: Paraburkholderia sediminicola; assembly: GCF_902859805.1. Classification (GTDB taxonomy): domain Bacteria; phylum Pseudomonadota; class Gammaproteobacteria; order Burkholderiales; family Burkholderiaceae; genus Paraburkholderia; species Paraburkholderia sediminicola. The sequence goes on from NZ_CADIKC010000013.1 coordinate 68,131, forward strand.
GACCCGGCTTTTTAATTGTTACTTCCGATAGCGCGCCAACGTCAGCCCTTCCAGATCGATCTCCGGCGTGCGCTGCGTAATCAGATCCGCGACCACGCGGCCTGAGCCCATCGACATTGCCCAGCCCGTCGAGCCGTGCCCGAGATTCAGCCACAGATTGTCCACACCAGATGGCCCGAGCAGCGGTGCGCCGTCGGGCGTCATTGGCCGGCGACCCACCCAAAAGTGTGCGGAGGTCGGATTGGCCGCATGCGGAAACCAGTCCTTGAGCACTTTCATCAGCGTCTGCAAGGCCTGCTCTCGCAAGGTCGTCTGGCGGTTGCCGAGCTCCGCGGTGCCGGCCACGCGCAGGTTGTTGCCAAAGCGCGTGATCGCCGTCTTCAGTGACTCGTCCATCAGTGCCGCATGCGGGGCTTTTTCATCGTCGGTGACCGGCAGCGTCGCCGAATAGCCTTTGACCGGGTAGAGCGGCACCTTCACACCGAGCGGCGCGAGCAGTGCCGCACTGTCGACGCCTAGCGCCACCACGACCGCATCCGCTTGCAATGTCTCGCTACCGCGTTCGCTCTCGACATGCACCGCGCGCACCGTGCCGCCTCGCACATCGAGCGAACTGACCCGCGTGTCGAAGCGAAACTGCACGCCGTTGCGCTCGCAGATCGCGCGCAACTCGCGGGTGAAGCGGGCGCAATCGCCGGCTTCGTCGTCGGGGAGATAGAGACCTGAGAGCGGCGTCTGACGTGCCCAGCGCAAACCCGGCTCGATCTCGACGCACTGCGCTGCACTGACTTCACGATGCGCGATGCCCGCGTCGCGCAGGACCGCCAACGCCGGTTGCGCGAGCTCGACGTCGTACTCGCTGCGGAACAATTGCAGATAGCCCTGGCTGCGGCCATAGTCGAACGGGTGACGGCCGCGGAATTCGTGCAGGCACTCGCGGCTGTAATAAGCGATGCGCTGCATGCGCTGCTTGTTGACGCGAAACCGTTCGAGGTCGCATTCACGCAGCCAGCGCGCGATCCAACGCCATTGAGCCGGATCCAGGGTGGGGCGGAAAATCAGCGGCGAGGCGGGCTCGAAGAGATACTTGAGAATCTTCGCCGGCATGCCGGGCGCAGCCCACGGTGTTACATAGCCCGGCGCGATCACGCCGGCATTGCCGAAGCTGGTGGAGAGCGCGACGTCCGGCTCGCGCTCGATCACGGTGACGTCGCAGCCTTGCTGGCGCAGATAAAACGCGGTGGCGACGCCAATGACGCCGCCGCCCAGAACAATCGTTTTCATGGTTGTGTACAGCGATTTCAGGCGGCAGGGCTGGTCGCGCCGAGCACTTTGCCCTTGGTTTCCGGCAGACACACCGCGGCGACAATCACCAGCAGATAGCCCGAACCGGCGACGATACCCATCGCCTTAACAAGCGTCATGGTTTGCGACAGTGTACCCACCAGGATCGGAAAGAACGAGCCGAGACCGCGGCCCAGGTTGTAGCAGAAGCCTTGGCCCGAGCCGCGGATCGCATTCGGATAGAGCTCCGACAAATACGCACCAACGCCCGCGAAAATTCCTTGCACGACGATACCGAGCGGGAAGCCGAGCGCGAGCATCATGCCGTCGGTGATCGGCAGCATTGTGTAGACCATGCCGAGCACGAACGAGCCGATCGCGAACAGCACGAACGACGCGCGCCGGCCGATCTTGTCGCACAGAATCGCCCCGACGATATAGCCGGTGAACGAGCCGACGATCAGCACGATCAGATAGCCGCTGGTATTGAAGACCGACAGATGGCGCACGGTTTTCAGATAGGTCGGCAGCCAGGTGGTGATCGCGTAGTAGCCGCCGAGCATGCCGGTGCACAGCACGCTGCCGAGCAGGGTGGTTTTGAGGTGAGGGACGGAGAAGATCTGGAGGAAGTGCGAGGTATCGAAACCGCTGTCGCGCGCGCGGCGTGTTTCGAGAAAGATGTCAGGATCGCTGACATTGCGGCGAATGTAGAAGATCCACAACGCCGGCAACAGGCCGATCCAGAAGCAGGCGCGCCATGCGACCTGTTCCGGCAGCAGCGCGAAGAACGCCCAATAGATGATGGCCGCCGCGGCCCAGCCCACGGACCAGCTGCTCTGCACGGTGCCGACAGCTTTCGCGCGATGTTGAGGTGAACGGATGGTTTCAGCCATCATGATCGTCACGACCGACCATTCGCCGCCGAAGCCGATGCCTTGCAGCGTGCGGGTGGTCAGCAACTGCCAGAACGAGTGGGTGAAGCCTGACAGGCAGGTGAAGATCGCAAAGGTGGCAATGGTCCACTGGAGCACACGGACGCGTCCGTAGCGGTCGGCCAGAATGCCGGCGAGCCAGCCGCCGATCGCCGACGAAATCAGCGAACTGGTCGCGATCATGCCGGCTTCGCTTTTGGTCATGCCCCACGTTGCGATCAGCGTCGGGATAAGGAATGAGTAGATCATGAAGTCGAACGCGTCGACTGCGTAGCCGCCGAAGCCAGCGTAGAGGGTGCGGCGTTCGCGCTGGGTCAGTTCGGTGAACCATTGGAGAGAGGGCATGTTTTTTTGTGTTCTCCAGGCGGTTTTTGCCTTCCGGCGGCTTGATCGGGGGTTTTTTGTATTCTAAGGGGATGAGGTGTTGTGCGGCCAGTTGTGGTCAAAAATGGCGATGGAGTAAGCAATTTCATTCCGGTTCATTACCAACTACTACGAAGTAACCCGAAAAAAATTATTCGCCGTTAAACTGCGCCGGCAGCACTCAAGCTGGGAAAGTCCTATTCACGTCCGCACCCGTCATCCTTAATGTACGCAACCGCAAAAACCTGCTCGCCATCCCGTCGCTCCGCGAGTATGCCTTTGCGGGCTTATCAATCGCGCCGCGCATTCCTGAAATCTTCGGCAAGCGTGTTGCTGCTCTCCGGCATGGGCAGTTCGCTGCTGTCGGCTTGCGGGGGCGGAAATCTGGACGCCGATCAGCCGGAAACACCGCGCCTCGCCTCGGTAAGTAACTTCCGCGATGTGGCGGGCGCGGCTGCCGGCTATCCCACGGTTGACGGCAAACAGATGCGCCGCGGCGCTTTTTACCGCGCGAACACGCTGACCTTGAGCGCCGCCGACACGATCACGATCGACAAACTCGGCATCGCCTCGGTCTACGATCTGCGCACGCCCGGCGAAATCGCGCGTACCGCGGATATCCTGCCGGCCGGCGCGACATCGCAAGCGCTCGACGTGCTGGGTGTCAGCGACTTTGTCGCGCCAACCTTCGATACGGCAGCTGCCGCCGTCGCTTTCATGGAGGCTGAGGCGCGCGCCTATGTCACCGGCGCCGCCCAGCGAGTCGGCTACGGCGAGCTCCTCACGCGACTCGCCAACGGCGCCGGCGCGCAACTTTTTCATTCCAATGCGGGTAAGGATCGCGCCGGTTGGGTTGCGGCTCTCCTGCTCAGCATTGCCAACGTGCCGCTCGACGTCATCATGCAGGACTATCTGCTGAGCAACGTCTATCTGGCCCAGTCGATCGCGGCGCAGACCGAGACGATACGCGCGCAAAGCGGCGACCTGGTCGCTGCGAGCGAGTCGCCTCTGCTCACTGTCCAGGACAATTATCTGCAAGCGGGGTTCGACCAGGTGCAGGCGAGCTACGGCACGATGGCGAGCTATCTGACACAAGGCCTCGGCCTGTCTCAAGCGACCATTGACGCGTTGCACGACCGCCTCGTCGTCTGACTCGCGCTCACCGCGCCTGGTGCGCTGGTACGCCTGTTATTGCGCGGACCACACCGGCAGGTACAAACGAAAAAAAGTCCGCCCCAAATAAGCGGGCGGACAGAGAAGGGCGGCATCGAGGTTGCCGGGGGCGACTATAAGGCCGCAACCATCACGAAAGGCCATCTGGTAAGGGCGCGTAAGTGCCCATGCTCAACGCCGCTACACCCTTCCCGATCATCCTTACGCGTGTGCCGGCCCAACCGGCAATTCGATCCGTACTTCCAGGCCGCCTTGCACGTGATTGCGCACATGGCAGCGTCCGCCGCGATCGTGCGCGAGGCGCGCGACAATCGCGAGCCCCAGGCCGCAATGACCTTCGCCTCCACGGGCGGCGTCGAGCCGCACGAACGGTTTCATCGCCGCCGCGATGCGGTCGTCGGGAATGCCTGGGCCGTGGTCGCGCACGCTGATGACCCAACGGCTGTCATCGCGCGCCGTGGCGATATCCACCGGCGGTGAGCCGTGCTCGAGCGCGTTGTCGACAAGGTTCGTGACCAGCCGGTCGAGCAAGGTGCGCGGCAGCGTGAACGACGAACCGGCGCGCAGATCGAGCGTGAAGAGCGGTGTCTCGGCGCTGTCGCCGGCGGAAAACTGTTCCTGCAGGAATTCGTCGACTTCGACTGGCGGGCCGGTGTCGGCGGACTGGCCCGCAAACTCCAGAAACTGCTGGACGATGTTGGTCAGCGAGTCGACGTCGCGGATCAGGCCGGCCCGTTCGCTTTCCGCAACCAGGACGCTCGCACGCAGCTTGAGCCGCGTGAGCGGCGCTTTCAGGTCGTGCGCGACGCCGGCCAGCATCACCGCCTGGTCGTCTCCGGCCTCGTTCAGGCGCCGCATCATGTCGTTGAAGGAGCCGATCAGATCGCGTAGTTCGCGCGGGCCTTGAACGGTCACGGGCTCCGGCCGGCCGCCCGAACCGAACTCGCGGGCGGCATCGGCCACGCGCGACAGCGGTCGCTGCATCTGCCAGACCGCGAACAGCGACAGAATCAGCGCGGCCGCCAGCATCGAGACGGATTCGATCACGAAGCGCGGGCGCGGCGGCACGTCTACCGGCACGACAACCCAGTTCGATTTGCCGGGGAACAGCACCCATAGCTGCGGCGGGCGCAGGTCGTCGACGGCGATCTGCGTGCCGGGCGGCAGGTTCTCGCGCAAGTGCCGGCTCAATTCGACCAGCGGACGCTGATCCGGCGTGCGCAGGTGGACGCTCGACGGCATGTTCCAGGTGGGCACGAGGTGCACCCGCATGGCTGGCGCGAGCGCGGCGCCCTTCATTGGCTCGCCGTTGATGGCCTGCAGCACGAGCAGAATGCCGCGTGCGAAGCCGTCGATTTCGTGGCGCGGCGGCTGCATTACCACCAGTACGAACCACCCGGCCTGAATTGCGAACAACACCGCTGCCGACAATAACGCCATTCTGCCGAACAGCGTGTTCAGCGGGTTTCTCATGCGCTTGAGGCAGCCTCGTCGGCGAACGGTGTGCCGTCGGCGTCGGGCACGAATACGTAGCCCTTGCCGCGCACAGTCTGCACGTAGCAGGGATTGGACGGGTCGTCTTCGATCACGCGGCGCAGGCGCCAGATCGGCACGTCGAGGCTGCGATCGCGAAAGGCGAGATTGTCGCGATGCACGAGATCGTGGATCAGCACGCGCGACAGCACTTTGTACGGATTGTTGACGAAAATCTTTAGCAGGGCGAACTCGCTGTCGCGCAGCGGCAGCTTCGAGTCGTCGCGCGACAGTGCGCGCGTGGCGAAGTCGAGTTCGAACGGCCCGAAGCGATATGGCTTGCGGGCTTCCGGCGCGCTCGTGGTGGACGGCCCGCGGCGGCGCAGCACCGTATGGATACGCGCGAGCAGTTCGCGTGGGTCGAACGGCTTGGTCAGGTAGTCGTCCGCACCGAGCGAAAGCCCGACGATGCGGTCGGCCACCGTACCGCGCGCCGTCACGAAAATCACCGGAATGTCGTCGCCGGCGGCACGCAGCGCGGTGAGCGCGCGTAAGCCGTCGGTGTTCGGCATCATGATGTCGAGCACGACGACCGACGGCCGTTCACGTTCGAGCCGGCGTTGCAAATGGGTGCCGTCATGCAGCACTGACGCGTCGAAGCCGTTCGTCTGCAGAAACTTGCAAAGCAGATCGCGCACTACCGGGTCGTCGTCGACGATAAGGACCTGTGGATTCATAACGAAATTTTAGACTGGCACGCGCGGCGCGCGATCGACTGTTTTCTTACCAATGCTTACCCAGGCCCGCGCCGTGCCCGCCGGTCCGGGCGTGAGGCCCGCCACCAAAGGCTCACGGCATATTTCACGGCCGCCCTATCCAACAACGCGCCGGCAATGCACCGGCAACGCGCCGGCAACCCAACCGTAAGGCGTTGGCCCATCTGCCCATGCGCAGCGCGGCGTGGAACTCATTTTGCACCGCTTGAATTTCTTCGGGGAAAGAATCTGTGCGCAATTGCTACTGACGGCAAGGGGGCGCAACGGGTCGTAAGAACCGTGGAAAAGCGCGCGTTCCTTCGCGCATCGCCACTACGTGCGCGGCGAGATGATTCGTCGTGCAGTACGTTGCGCCGCATGCCGAAAACAGCCTAACGCCTTGGGCCCACGGCAGGCGGCGTGAAATCGAAACCTAGCGCCACGCGAGGCTCATCATGACCGTTCATAGCAATCTCAGCTCAACCCGCTTTTCTTCGCTCGCGCCCACGCCGCCAGCGGAAAAACCCGCAGCCCCGACCAACTCGCTGGCCACGCCGCAGACCAGGGAAGCCGCTAGCGAGGCGCCTCCTTCGCTGCCGGCGGGGCTGGTCGGGCATCACGTCAACACGACTGCTTGACGCACCGAGGCCCGTGTGTCGACCTCGAGCATTCCTGAGCGTTTCATCCGTGTCGCTGCGTGGTTGACGCTGGGCGCGGCGCTGCTGCCACTCGGTGGCTGCGCCGTCGCCGCGCTGCCGTGCCGCCTGACGTCGGCCACACTGAAAATCATCCCGGTCGTCGGCCATGCCGCGGCCACCCCGTTCGACATGTGTTCATCCGCGATCGACTGAATCATGACACTCAAACGGTTTGCCTGCGTGGTGGCGCTGCTGGGCGGCGCGTTCTCGATGCTCGCTGCGGCGCAGCCCGTCGTGCGCGAAGCGAACGCGGCTAACGCCGCTAACGCAGCGTCGAAGGCCGCTTCCGCTGACGCACGTCGGCGCTCGCAGGACGCACCGTTTGCGTTTCGCGGTATTGCGCTCGGCATCACGCTCGACGAATTCCGCGCGGGTTCGACCGTGCGCGCTACGCCGATTGGCAGCGTGCCCGTCTGCGAGACGGACGTGCAGGCAGGCGCGCTCGGCATGCGGTTGAAATCGCGCGAGAGTCTGACGGTGGCTTGCCGCTGGGCGCATCGCGCGGACGACGGCTGGGCGGTGTCGCAAGCCGTTGTCGACGGCGCGCCGTCGCTGGAACACGTGCTGCGCTTTGCGCGTGTCGACGGCCAGAGCGCGCTGCGTCTGTACGAGATTTCCTTTGTGATCGACGAAATTACCGCCGAAGACTTGCGCGACGCACTCGCGGACCGCTATGGCACGCCGCGTCTGGTGACGCAAAGCGTGTCGTCATCGGGCGCGCTGCCGGTCTACGTATGGGAAAACGCGGTGAGTTCGATCACGTTGTGTTTTCTGCCAGGCACCCGCAACGGCACGCTCACCTATTTGCTGAAAGGCTCGGACGCATGGGTGAAATCGGTCGTGCGGCAATGGCAGGCGAGCGGCGCCGAGGCGGGGTGATGTCAGGCCTCATCTGTCGCGCTGATTGCGGTCCCATGCGCGGCTCAGATTGCATTGTTGAACTCAGCGTCGGCATCAGGCACGACCGCAAAGTCCGTTTTTTTACCCGGCCGATCCGGCCAAGGAGCATGCATGACTGCGCTACGTCTCACTGTCGCGCTGGGCGCGGCGGCCTGCCTCGCGGCTTGCGGGAGCGGCCAACAGCCGTCAATCGTCGAAACGCCAATGTCGCCGCCGCTCGCGTCGGCGCCGCTGAACGTCAACACGCAAGGTGCGATCTATCAGGCCGGCGCGCCCTTGCTGCTCTACGAAACCCCGCGTGCGCAGCATATCGGCGACGTGCTGACGATCCGCTTGTCGGAATCCTACAGCGGCAACAACAGCGCGACCGCCGCCGCGAGCCGTTCGAGCAGCATCACCGCGACCGCCGCCGATCAGTCGACCAATGCCGCCGCGCGGCTTGCGAGGCTATTCAACATCGGCTCGGCCAGTACTGAATACAAGGGACAGGGCAGCCTCACCGACATCAGCGGCATGACCGGCACGCTGGCCGTGACCGTGATCGGGACGATGTCGACCGGCAATCTGGTGGTGTCGGGTGAGAAGGTGATCGCGATGAGCGGCAATCGTGACCGCCTGCGTTTGTCGGGCATCGTCAATCCGAAGGATATCGAAGCAGGCAATTACGTGGCGTCCAGCAAGGTCGCGAACGCGCGCATCGAGCAGGCCGGCGTGGGGATGGTGTCCGACTCCACCACGATGGGCTGGCTGCAGAGAATGTTTCTGAGCGTGCTGACGTTTTAGCGGCGTGTGCGTGAGATGCGCGAGATGCGTGACACGCCGCGCAGGTTTTCTCAAGTCCGATGCCTCGCGCCGGGTGCTCCCCGGCAAGCATCACGCAAGCGGCGGCGCGTCGCGCTCCGCAGCGCCGATTTCACCGTCCGGCACGAACACGTAGCCGCGTCCCCAGACGGTCTGCACATAGCGAGGCTCGGACGGATCCACTTCGATCAGCCGCCGCAAACGCCAGATCGAGACGTCGAGACTGCGATTGCGATGCACCTCGCTATTGCCGTGCAGTTTCTCCAGCAACTGCGCGCGCGTAAGTACGGTCATTGAGTGCGTGACGAACACCTTAAGCATCGCGAATTCGCTCGAACGCAGCGGAATCCGCTCACCGTCGCGGCGCAATTCGCGCGCCGGAAAATTCACCTCGAAACGACCGAAGCGATAGGGCGCGCGGTGTTCCGGCGCGCTCGGCGCAATCGTGCCGCGTCGGCGCAGGACCGTGCGAATCCGCGCGACCAGCTCGCTCGGTTCGAATGGCTTGCCGAGATAGTCGTCGGCGCCGAGTTCGAGGCCGATCACGCGGTCGATCGGATCGGCGCGTGCGGTCAGCAGGATCACAGGAATATCGTCGCCGGCGACGCGTAATGCGCGCAGCGCGCTAATGCCGTCGAGCTCCGGCATCATGATGTCGAGCACGACCAGCGCGGGACGTTCGTCCTGCAAGCTACGCTGCAGCGCCATGCCGTGTTCGAGCGTGGACACCTTGAAGCCACGCCCCACCAGATATTCGCTGACGAGCTCACGTACGACGGGGTCGTCATCGACGACCAGAATGGATTGGTTCATCCAGGTCATCTTAGTGATCCACGCGAGCGGCGCAAAGCGCGAAACGCTTTCGAATCCTTTCCCGTGTAAGAGAAAGCAAGCAGGCCTTGCGCCTAGTTCGCCAGCGATGTCTGGATGGTCTGCATCGGTTGCCGGGCCAGTTGGGTCTGATCGACCACCATCTTGTCGATCAGGCCATTGAGTTTGGTTGAGGCGGTAGAGAAGCGGTCGGTGTTGAGGCCGCCGGTCTGGTAACGCGCGGTGACGAGAATGCGACCGTGCTGGATTAACGTCAGATCGATGATCGACAGATACTGGATCGTTTCGTCGCTGAACGAACGGCGGCCGTAATCGATTGCGGCGTTGTAGACGAGGCGCGCCTCGCACCCGGCGGGTGAGGTGCCCGGATTGTAGACGTCCGAACGAATGCCGTGCCGGTCAAGCGCAAGCTGCAGCGCCGGCACGAAATCGCCGACCGTCACAGTCTGATTTACTTCGATGCAGACGTTATGCACGTCCGCCGGGCGGCCATTGATGAAGGTCGGCGACGAGTAGTTCGCCGCGATCGCGTAGCCGGCCTGAATCACGGAGCCGGTGGCGTCGGCCGCCGAGATCAGCGTCCACGCGCAGCCGTTCAGACCGCAGGCAAGGGTGGCCGAAGCGGCAAGCCACGCACAAGGCCGCCGCAACATGACCCACGCGGCCATTGGGGCCCGCGTGAAAGCGTAAGCGCGCAAGCTTGGCATAGAGGTCATGATGCGGTGCCTGGTGGCGGTGAGGAAGTGCGGCGAATGACAACGGGTCCCAGCGGAAACGCAGCGGAGCGTGGCAAAAACGGCCCACGCTCAGCGCGTGACGCGCAGGCGCAGCTCGTTTTGCCCTTGCACGCTGGCCGTCACGTTCACGCGCCGGTCTTCGGTGGTCACGATGAAATGCTGACGCGTCGGCGTGTTGACGTCGTGCACCACGTTCGGAAAGCAGGCGGCGATATCGGCGCCGAATTCTTCGAGCGGATCGTTGACGACACCGTCGGCTTGCCAGTGTGCGCGCCAGTGGCAATCGTAGGCATGCGTGTTGGCGCGGCAGTCGTCCATGGCCGATACGCCCGGCAGTTGCGCGGCAGGTTGCGCGTGCAGCTGCTTGAAGTCGGGTGCGTCGACGATGTGTTTGAGCGCGGGGCAAACATCCGCCGGCTCATTGGGCTGGGTGGCTTGCGCAGCGTACGCGGCGCTCGTGAGCAGCAGGGCTGCGCCAAGCGCAAGCGCTGCGCGCTGGGTCAAAGGATAGAAGCGGCGATCGAATGACATGTGCGGAGAGTCCAGTAGCAGTAAGGGGCGGGGCGGGCGGCGCGTGGTACGGCCCGCACGACTATCGTCGCTGCTACAGGGGATTTTCAAAGGGCGGAACAGCTTGCCCGCTTCGCAAATGCTTTCGAACTGTTCTCGCGTGTTTCCGGATGTTGCGGCGCGCTGCCTAACCGAGCGTCAGGCCGCCGTCGATATGAATCACCTGGCCGGTGATGTGACGCGCTTCGTCGGAGAGCAGGAAGGCGATCAGCGCGGCGATATCCGCGGGTTCGGCGACGTGGCCGAGCGGCGTCGCTTCGGCGGCGCGCGTCCACACCGATGCATTATCGGCACTTGGGCCGCGATCTTTACGGGTATAGCCGGGCGCGACGCAGTTGACCGTCACGCCATGCGGCGCAAGTTCGGCGGCGGCGGTTTTGGCCAGTGACTCGATCGCCGCTTTCGCCGCAGCCGTTGCGGCGAACGGCGCATCCACGCGATAGCGATGCGCGACGAAGGAACTGAGCGCGACCACGCGACCTCGCTTCGAGGTTTCCAGAGCGGGCGTCGCACGCTTGACGAGCGCGGCGAACGCGGCCGGCATGGCGGCGAAGGCAGCGCTGAACACATCCGCATCGAGTGCGTTGAGCGTTTGCCGTTGCGCGTGGCCAGCGTTCGCTACCAGCTGATCAAGCGCGCCGAAGCTCGCGAGCGTTTGATGAATCACGTGTTCCGCAGCGCCGCGTTCGGCGAGATCGCCGAACACCGTCGCGCAGCGCGCGCCGTTCGCGCCGCAATCGGCGGCCACTTGTGCAAGACGCTGGCGCGCTTCGTCGTCGGCGCCGCGTGCATGCAGCATCAACGCGGTGCGCGGCGCGGCGATGCGCCGGGCCAGTGCGGCGCCGATGCCGGAGCCCGCGCCGGTGATCAGGACAACCCGATCGGGGCCGGCGTCAGCCATGCCAGTCGTGCTGCTTGCGTCACCGGCGCTGCTCATGTCGCTCGAGTTGCTCATGCTGTTCACGCGGCGATCGGTTCGCCCGAGCGCTCGACGTCGAGCGTTTCGTCATGGAACGCCGCAAGCGATTCGCGATGTGCCACGCTGACGATCGCCGCCTGCGGCAGCCGCTCGGTGAATACATGATAGAGGCGTGCCTCGTTTTCCGAGTCGAGCGCGCTGGTCGCCTCATCGAGGAACAGGTAGTCCGGTTTGTGCAGCAGCACGCGCGCGCCGGCGAGACGCTGTTGTTCACCCGGCGAGAGAATGCGCGTCCAGTGCCCCGATTCCTGCAGACGGTCGGCGTACTCCGACAGGCGGCAGGTGATCAGTGCTTCGCGGCATTCGTCGTCGGTGTAGGTGTCTGCAGAAGACGGATAGGTGAGCGCCGCCTTCAGCGTGCCGATCGGCATGTAGCTGACCTGCGGGATGAACATCATGCGCGCGTTGACCGGTGCGTCGATCGAGCCGTCGCCGAACGGCCACAAGCCGGCGAGCGCACGCATCAGCGTGCTCTTGCCGGAGCCGGACGGACCCCGCACCAGCCAGCGCGAGCCCGGCTTGATCGCGATATCGCGGATGCGCGACAACGGGTTGCCGTTCGGCAGCGCAAGCTGGAGGCCTTCTGTTGTGAGCTGGTCTTCGTCGACGAAATGCAGATTGATGCCGCCATGCGCGGTAGCGGGGGACACCGATTCCTTCAGACGCGGCGCATGCACGATGCGCTTGAATTCACGCAACCGGTTCACGGTAGCGCGCCATTCAACGAGGCTGCCGTAACTATTGATGAACCACGAAAACGAATCGCTGACGGTACCGAATGCGCTCGAGATCTGCATCAGTACGCCGAACGTGAAAGCGCCCGCAAAGTAGCGGGGTGCGGCGACCACCAGCGGAAAGATGATTGCAATCTGGCCGTAGAAGGCCGTCACGAAGGTGAGCCGCTTGGTGTACTTCATCACCTGCCACCAGTTGTCGCGGATGCGGCCGAACAAGGAGTGCGTGTTCTTCTTCTCCGTCTCCATGCCGTCGTAGAAGGCGATCTGCTCGGCGTTTTCACGCAGACGGATCAGACCGAAACGGAAATCCGCCTCGACTTTTTGCGCCTGGTAATTGATCGACACGAGCGGATGGCCGACCTTCTGGATAATCACTGAGCCGACCACCGCGTATAGCGCTGCGGCCCACACCATGTAGCCCGGAATCTGCACCGGCATGCCGCCGAGCGAAACGGTCAGCGCACCGGCCAGCGACCACAGGATCGTCATGAACGAGACCAGCGTGACGACCGTGGACAGCAGATCGAGGGTCAACGAAAGCGTGCTGGTGGCGAGCGATTGCAAGTCGTCGCTGATCCGCTGGTCGGGGTTGTCGGCGAGCCGGTCGCGTTCGATCCGGTAGAAAGCGCTGTCGTGCAACCATTCGTTGAGATAACGCGTGGTCAGCCACTGGCGCCAGCGGAAGCCGAGCATCTGGCGTAGATAGCGGCCGTACACGGCAAGGATGATGAAGCCGAATGCGAGCCCCGAGAACACCATCAGCAGGTGCGGGAAATCGTGCACGTTCTTCGTTTGCAGCGCGTTGTAGAAGTCGGCGCTCCAGCGGTTCAGGCGCACGTTGATCCACACGATGAGCAGGTTTATCACGACGATCGTGATGAGCAGCGCCCATGCCGTTTTTCGTTCTTCGGAAACCCAGTAAGGTTTGATCAGGCTCCATGCGGAGACTTTTTCGTCCGGCGGCAGCGCGGGGCTGGAAGCGGTATTCGGTGTCATGAGCATCCTGGTGAAGTGCTGGCCCGCGTCGGGCGGCCCCAGTCGGGCCGGCCCAACGGCGGGTTTGCGGTGCGTGCCCCGGGCGTCGTGCTCGACGAACGCACGTCCGGGTGAGCGACCGATTCTGGCGCGAAGCCCTTAAGTGAAAATTAATTTCCGCTCTGAGCTCCCGCCTCGATGCCGCTGGCGCGCGGGCGGCCAGGCATGTCACCCGCGCACCAGTGGCATCCGGTCCTGGCATTGTGCCAGAGCGCTGCATCCGGCCGTATTGATGAATCGAAAGATAGTGACGGATCAACGGCGTGTGACGCCGGAGGCCGTTGGTTTGCGGGCGCCGCGCCTTTTATGGTCTAATGACCTTCGACGAAACAGGGGTGCTTTGCCCACAGGCAGCGTGATTTTCACGCAGCGGCGGCGAGGCTGAGAGAGACCCTTTGCACCCGATCCGGGTAATACCGGCGCGGGAAGTTTCCGGAAGCAGCCAGTCTTCCATTCCCCGCCGGGCGGCGTCCGTCATTGGACGTGCTTATTGCCCGGCCGGCCTCACCCGCCGGTTTCGTCCTGGGTACGTGCGTTTTTTTGCCGTACGGAAAGGACTCGATGACCGCCTATTCTTCAGACATGTGTTTTGCTCTTCACCGCGTTTTCGTCGGTTGTGTCGGCGCGCCGTGCTGCTTGAGCGTTGCTTGCCGCTGTAACTCGGAGTGCGTGCGATGAATCGTTTAGCTCAACCCGATTTCGCCGTGCTCGGCGGTGGGCTGTGCGGACGCCTCGTTGCGTGGCGTCTTGCCGGTGAAGGACATCGCGTGGCGCTCTATGAGCGCGGCGATGCCGCGGGTACGCAAGCGGCAGCCTGGGTCGCCGCCGCGATGCTGGCGCCGCTCGCCGAAGCCGCAAGTGCCGAATTGCTGATCACCCGTCTGGGCGCAAGTTCGCTCGACACCTGGCCGCGCGTGCTGGCCGAATTGCCCGAACCGGTGTTTTTCCAGCGCAATGGCACGCTGGTCGTATGGCATCACGCCGACCGCACCGAAGCGCCGCTGTTCGAACGCCGGGTGCGCTCAAACGCGCCTGCCGAGTTGCTCGACGGCGGCTTCGTGACGCTGGCGGGCGCTCAACTCGGCGCCGCCGAGCCCGCATTGGCGGGCCGCTTCAACCAGGGCTGGTTGCTGCCGCGCGAAGGCCAGCTGGATAACCGTCAGGTGTTGACCGCGCTCGCCGCGGGACTTGCCCAGCGTGGTGTCGAAACGCACTGGAACACGCCGGTCGACGATCATGCGCTGCCGGCTGCCTGCATCACGATCGACTGCCGGGGGTTGGGCGCGAAGCCGGTGCTGCCTACGTTGCGTGGCATTCGCGGTGAAGTCGCCCGCGTGCATGCGCCGGGTATCAAGCTGACGCGGCCGGTGCGCCTGCTGCATCCGCGCTACCCGCTGTATATCGCGCCGAAGCAGGACGATCTCTACGTGATCGGCGCGACCGAAGTCGAAGGCGAGGACATGTCGCCCGTCAGCGTGCGCTCGGCGCTCGAGCTGCTGAGTGCGGCGTTTTCCGTGCATCCTGGCTTCGGCGAGGCACGCATCCTCGAACTGAATTCGCAGTGCCGCCCGACTTTGCCGGACCACCGTCCGGCCTTGCTGTGGGATGGCGCGCAGACATTGCGCGTGAACGGCCTGTACCGGCACGGCTACATGATCGTGCCCGAAGTTGCCGACGAAGCTGTGCGCTTCGCCGCAGCGCTGCTCGACGGCCGCATCGGCGACGCCGATGCTTTCGCCGACTGGCAAAATGCCGCGCGCTGGAGCGAGCTGTTTCAACTGGACGCCACGCGGGAGCCGGCATGAGCGTTGCGCGCCTGCGGGTGAAATAACCGCGGGCAAACAAGGGCGCCGTGCCGTTACCGCTATCGATTGAACCGTATTCGAACACCATGGACATTCATATCAATCAGAAGCCGTTGTCGTTGCCCGAAGGCGCGACTGTCGCCGATGCGCTCGCCGCGTTCGGCGCGCGTCCGCCATTTGCGGTCGCACTGAACGGCGATTTCGTCGCGCGCACCCAACATGCGGCGCGCTCGCTGCAGCCGGGCGACAAGCTCGATGTCGTGCAACCCGTGGCCGGCGGTTAAGCCCCGCGCCACGCCTTGCCGGAGACCAGGATTATGCAAATGACTGCCCCCCAAACCGCCGACGCGCTCACGCTCTACGGCCAGACTTTCGCGAGCCGTGTGTTGCTCGGCACCTCGCGCTATCCATCGCTGCAATCGCTGTCCGATTCGATCGACGCGGCGCAGCCCGGCATGGTGACCGTCGCGCTGCGCCGGCAGATGAACGAAGGCGGCGCCGAAGCCGGCTTCTTCGATCTGCTCAAGCGCCACGGCGTGCCGCTGCTGCCCAATACGGCCGGTTGCCTGACCGTCGGCGAGGCGGTGACGACCGCGCATATGGCGCGTGAAATCTTCGAAACCGAGTGGATCAAGCTCGAACTGATCGGCGACGACTACACGTTGCAACCTGATCCGGTCGGCCTGATCGAAGCCGCTACGCAGTTGATCAAGGATGGTTTCAAGGTGCTGCCGTATTGCACCGAAGATCTGGTGATCGGCCGTCGCCTGCTCGATGCGGGCTGCGAGGCGCTGATGCCGTGGGGCGCGCCGATCGGCACCGGCAAGGGCGTGATCAATCCGTACGGCCTGCGCGTGTTGCGCGAACGCCTGCCCGACGTGCCGCTGATCGTCGATGCCGGCCTCGGCGTGCCGTCGCACGCAGCGCAAGTGATGGAGTGGGGCTTCGACGGCGTGCTGCTGAACACCGCCGTTTCGCAGGCAACGCATCCTGACGCGATGGCGCGCGCCTTCGCACTGGGCGTCGAAGCGGGCCGCCAGGCTTTTCTGGCGGGGCCGATGGCCGAGCGCGAAAGCGCGCACGCGAGCACGCCGGTGGTCGGCATGCCGTTCTGGCATCAAGACGGGAGCGCCGCATGACGCAAACTTTGCCTTTGACGGGCCGCGACCTCTTCTGGCCGCCCGCCGATGAACTCACCGAAGCCGCCGAGCGGATCCGCGCCCGCCTGGGCGAGTGGCCGCCGACGCATGCGCCGTGGCGCATCTGCCTGACCGCGCCGGACGAGCCGAACGGCGGCGACCTGATCATCGTCGCCGACGCGCAGCAGCATGGCGAGCAGGTGGCGCGCTGGCAGGTGCAGGGCGCGGGCGTGATCGTCGCCGCCGAGAACGCGGCGACGCTGCATCTGGGCGGCGAGAAATACAGTCTGGAAGGCCATCTGGCGGAAGACTGGATTCCCGCGCTGGCGGCATTTCTGGACTGCGGCTTCGATCCACACGACGCGCTGGTGCTGGCGCTGGCGTGGCGCGACGGCGACGAAACCAAAGCGGACGACGCCTTTCCTGCCGATATCACGCACTTCCCGCGCCTCGCCGGCCTGCCGGCCGCGCCGGCGCAAGCGTTCGCGCGTTGCCCCGACCGGCTCGGTCTGTACCCGGTGCTGCCGACCGCGGAATGGGTCGAACGGGTGGTGGGTTTTGGCGTGAAAACGGTCCAGTTACGCCGCAAATCGGCCGAACCCGCCGACGAACTGAAGCGCGAAATCGCCCGCTGCGTCGCCGCGGGCCGTGAGCACGATGCCCAGGTTTTCATCAACGATCACTGGCAAGCCGCGCTGGAAGCGGGCGCTTACGGCGTCCACCTCGGTCAGGAAGACGTGCATACGGCCGATCTGTCGGCACTTGCCGCCGCCGGCATCCGCCTCGGTCTGTCAACGCACGGTTTCTACGAGATTCTGAAAGCGCTGCACTTCCGGCCAAGCTACATTGCGTTGGGCGCGGTGTTCCCAACCACCACCAAGGTCATGCCGACCGCGCCGCAGGGCCTGAAACGTCTGGCGCGGTATGTCCGCCTGCTCGACGGCGTCGTGCCGCTGGTGGCGATCGGCGGAATCGACCTGCAGGTGCTGCCGGACGTGCTGGCGACCGGCGTGGGCTGCGCGGCCGTGGTGCGCGCTGTGACCGAGGCGGCCGACCCGGCTGCCGCGGTTTCTGCGTTGCAACATGCGTTTACGCAATAATCGCCACGTTCAGTAAAGGGACAGGGCACCTCACGGCAGCATTTCCATGATGGCCCTATAATTCGGCCTTCCGTGTAAAAGGACTGTCAGTTTCGTGTCTTCCTCCCCCGAGACCTTACTCGAGCTGCGCGACGTCGACTTCGGTTATGGCGACCGGCTCGTCCTGTCGAACCTGAATCTGCGCTTCAAGCGCGGCCAGGTCGTCGCGGTTATGGGCGGCTCGGGTTGCGGCAAAACCACAGTGCTGCGCCTGATCGGCGGTCTGGTGCGCGCGCAGCGCGGCCAGATCCTGTTCCAGGGCCAGGACATCGGCGCACAAACGCGCGACGGCCTCTACGCGCTGCGCCGCAAGATGGGCATGCTGTTCCAGTTCGGCGCGCTGTTTACCGACATGTCGGTGTTCGAAAACGTCGCTTTTGCGCTGCGCGAGCACACCGACCTCCCCGAAGAACTGATCCGCGACCTCGTGTTGATGAAGCTCAACGCGGTCGGTTTGCGCGGCGCGCGAGATCTGGCGCCGTCGGAGATTTCGGGCGGTATGGCGCGACGCGTGGCGCTCGCCCGGGCGATTGCGCTCGACCCCGAGTTGATGATGTACGACGAGCCATTCGCCGGTCTCGATCCGATCTCGCTCGGCATCACCGCGAACCTGATTCGCGCGCTGAATCAGGCACTTGGCGCGACGTCGATCCTTGTCACGCACGATGTGCCAGAATCGTTCGCGATTGCCGATTACGTCTATTTCCTCGCCAACGGCGGGGTGCATGCTGAAGGCACGCCGGCTGAGCTGCGCGCGTCGACCGATCCTACGGTGCGCCAGTTCATCGACGGCGCGCCGGATGGCCCGTTCAAATTCCACTATCCCAGCCAGACGCCGCTCGCGGCGGACTTCGGCATCGGCGGAGGTCAGTCATGATCAGTTCGATCGGCCGCTCGGTGCTCGACGGGCTGGGCACGGCCGGCTACGCCACGCGGTTCTTCTTCCGGCTGCTGCTCGAGTTTTTCCCGTTGCTGCGCCGCCCGCGCCTTGTCACGAAGCAGATCCACTTCGTGGGTAATTATTCGCTGGTGATCATCGCCGTGTCGGGGCTGTTCGTCGGCTTCGTGCTCGGCTTGCAGGGTTATTACACGCTGAACCGTTACGGTTCCGAACAGGCGTTGGGCCTGCTGGTCGCGCTTTCGCTGGTGCGTGAACTCGGGCCGGTGGTCACGGCGCTCCTGTTTGCGGGCCGCGCCGGCACGTCGCTCACGGCCGAGATTGGCCTGATGAAGGCGGGCGAGCAATTGACCGCGATGGAAATGATGGCGGTGGACCCGGTCAAGGTCGTTGTCGCGCCGCGCTTGTGGGCGGGCATTATTTCCATGCCGATCCTGGCCGCGATTTTCAGCGCGGTCGGCGTGTTCGGCGGTTATGTGGTGGGTGTGCTGCTGATCGGCGTCGATGCCGGCGCGTTCTGGTCGCAGATGCAAGGCGGCGTCGATGTCTGGCGCGACGTGGGCGCCGGGGTCATCAAGAGCGTGGTGTTCGGCCTCGCGGTGACCTTTGTGGCGCTGTTTCAGGGCTACGAAGCCAAGCCGACGCCGGAAGGCGTGTCGCGCGCCACGACCAAGACGGTCGTGTACGCATCGCTTGCGGTGCTCGGCCTCGATTTTCTGTTGACCGCACTGATGTTCAGCTAAAACTGCGCTGCACGTTTTCGCTCGGCGGGCGCGCCTCGGTTTGCGCGTGACGGGAGCGGGAGCAGCGTGGCGGATTCACTTTGGGATGACGATGAAAAAGACTGCTCTCGACTTCTGGGTCGGCCTGTTCGTGGTGTTGGGTTTCGTGGCGTTGCTGTTTCTCGCGCTGAAGGCCGGCAACATGAGCTCGTTGTCGTTTCAGGCAACGTACCCGGTCAAGCTCAAGTTCGACAATATCGGCGGACTGAAGGCGCGCGCGCCGGTGAAGAGCGCGGGCGTGACGGTCGGCCGGGTAGCCTCGATCGGCTTTGACAGCAATGCGTATCAGGCTGTCGTCACGATCGATATCGACAAGCAATACCCGTTTCCGAAAGACACGTCGGCCAAGATCCTGACCTCGGGTCTACTGGGCGAGCAATACATCGGGCTCGAACCCGGTGGCGATAGTGAGATGCTTAAAGCGGGTGACACGATCTCAATGACACAATCGGCGATCGTGCTGGAAAACCTGATCGGACAATTCCTGTATAGCAAGGCCGCTGACTCGGGCGCATCCAAGCCGGGCGCGGGTTCGGCCACACCTGGGGCCGCCCCTGCCACGGCACCCGCGCCGGCGGCGCCGACTCTGCCCGCCTCTGGCGCGGCCGGTCAATAAGGAGAATAAAAATGCAGACCCTACGCAAACGAGGCGTGCGCACCGTCCAGATAGCGACCTTTGCGCTCGCGACCGCTACGCTCGTCGGCTGCTCGACCGTGCAGACGCCAACCAAGGGCGACCCACTCGAGGGCTTGAACCGCACCATCTTCACCGTCAACGACAAGCTCGACCAGTACGCGTTGAAGCCGGTCGCGAAGGGCTACGTGTTCATCACGCCGCAGCCGGTGCGCGACAGCGTGACCAACTTCTTCTCGAATATCGGCGACGTCTACATCGCGGCGAACAATCTGCTGCAGTTGAAGATCACCGATGGCGTCGAAGACATCATGCGGATCGTGATCAATACGGTGTTCGGCGTCGGCGGCCTGTTCGACGTGGCGACGCTCGCCAAGCTGCCCAAGCATGACAACGACCTCGGCCTGACACTCGGCCACTACGGTGTGCCGGCGGGTCCGTACCTCGTGCTGCCGCTGTTCGGGCCGAGCACGCTGCGCGACGCGGTCGGCTCGATCGGCAATTACTATGTGAATCCGCTCAGCTACATTCATCCGGACGGCCTGAGCTGGGCGCTGTACGGCCTGAACGTGGTCAACACGCGTGCGAATCTGCTGAACGCGAGCGACGTGCTGGAAGGCGCCGCACTGGATAAGTATTCGTTCGTGCGCAACGCGTATCTGCAGCGCCGCCAGTATCTGCTGTCGGATGGCAAGCAGTCGCAGTCTCTGCCGAACTACGGCGATGAAGCACCGCTGCCGAAGTACGACGACGTCGACAGCGGCGCGGCTGCGGCGCCTGCAGGGACGCAGGGTGCTGCCGCGAAAGCATCGGGTGCCTCCGGCGCGGCCGCCGCAACGCCGCCGCAAGCCGCTTCGGCGACTGGCGCAACCACGGGCGCAACCGGCACGGCGGCTGCACCTGAAGCCGCTTCGGGCAGCTCCGAAACGCCGCCGCTCGACCTGAACGGCGGCCCGGAAACGACGCAGATTCCGGCCGGCCAACTGGTTCCGCCGACGCGTTTTAACTTCCCGTCATTCAAATTGCGTTGATCGTGTGGCCGTAACACCTCGATACGACTCTCGCAGTTTGCGCATGGATTGCTGCTGAACTCGCGTGTTAATGTCGGCTCAAACGGTTGCACTATTTTTAAGGCAAGCAAGGTTCGATATGAAAAAACTATTCCTGATTCCGTTGTTCGCAGCGCTGTTTTCGTTCGCCAGTGCCGGTGCATCGGCGCAAGCGGTGGACTCCAATTCGCCGGACGGCCTGATCAAGACCGTCACGCAGCAGGTGATCGACGCAGTGCGCGCCGACAAGTCGATCCAGCAAGGCGACATTTCGCACATCACGCAGCTCGTCAACGAGAAGATCCTGCCGTACACCGATTTCCGCCGCACCACGCAACTGGCGATGGGCCGCAACTGGCGCACTGCGACGCCGGAGCAGCAAAACGCCGTGGTCGAGCAGTTCAAGATGCTGCTGATCCGCACGTATTCGGGCGCGTTGGCTCAAGTGCGCGACCAGCAGATCCAGTACAAGCCGTTCCGCATGAACCCGGACGACACCGACACGGTGGTGCGCTCGGTGGTGATGAACAACGGCTCGCCGATCGAACTCGACTATCGTCTGTACAAGACGCCGAACGGCTGGCGCGTGTATGACATCAACGTGCTCGGCGCGTGGCTGATCCAGGCGTATCAGCAACAGTTCAACGAGCAGATCCAGCAGAAGGGCGTGGACGGACTGATCCAGTTCCTCACGCAGCGTAACCAGCAACTCGCCGCGGGCAAGCAGTCGTGAGCGAAGTGCTGAATGCCGTCGCAAGCCGCTTTGAAAGCGGCGCGACGCTGACCCACGAGAGCGCGAAAGCCGCGCTCGAGGCGGGTTTGCAGCGCATCGCTGCTGGCGCGACCGGCGTGGATTGCGCGCCGCTCGCGCAATTCGACTCGTCCGCGCTGGCCGTCCTGCTCGCATGGGAGCGTGCCGCCCAGGCGCGCGGAACCGCCTTCGAGATCGTCAACCTGCCGGCTGGTCTCGCCAGCCTTGCACAAGCCTACGGCGTCGACACCCTCATCTCGACGCGACATTGACGCTCCCCTAGCGTCACTTCCAATCGCCCCGGCCGAGCCGGGGCCACCGATTTTTGCCCTATAATCAAACGTTTTTCGGGGCATATTACCGGCCCCAATTTCGTCCCTTCCAGCACTTTTGCGCCCCCTCGGGGCTCCTTTAGGCGCCGCGACGCACGCGGCCCACAGTCATGTCAGCCATAGAAATTCGTAACGTCAAGAAGCGCTACAAAGACTTGCAGGCGCTCAAGGGCGTCAGCCTCACGGTGGAAGAAGGCGAGTTCTTCGGACTGCTCGGTCCGAACGGCGCGGGCAAGACAACGCTCATCAGCATTCTCGCCGGCCTCGCGCGCGCCGATGAAGGCAGCATCGCGGTACGTGGCCATGACGTAGTCAGCGACTTCCGCGACGCGCGCCGCGCGCTCGGCGTGGTGCCGCAGGAGCTCGTGTTCGATCCCTTCTTCACGGTGCGCGAAACCTTGCGCATCCAGTCCGGCTACTACGGGTTGCGCAACAACGACGCGTGGATCGACGAGATCATGGCCAATCTCGATCTCACCGAAAAAGCCGACGCCAACATGCGCGCGCTGTCGGGCGGCATGAAGCGCCGCGTGCTCGTGGCGCAGGCGCTCGTGCACCGGCCGCCGGTGATCGTGCTGGATGAGCCGACCGCGGGTGTCGACGTCGAGTTGCGTCAAACCTTGTGGAAATTCATCTCGCGCCTGAATCGCGAAGGCCACACGATCGTGCTGACCACGCACTATCTGGAAGAAGCCGAATCGCTGTGCGACCGCATCGCGATGTTACGGCGGGGCGAGGTTGTCGCGCTCGAGCGCACCAGTACGCTGCTGCAGCGCTTCGCCGGCATGCAGCTGTTCCTGCGTTTTACGCAAGGCGCGTTGCCGGCCGAGTTGCGTCCGCTCGAAGTGGAAAGCGGCGCGGGCAACGGCAATGGCCGTCAGCATCTGCTGCGGCTCGCGAGCTATGACGATGTCGAGCGGATTCTCGCGCTGTGCCGCGCGGCGGGCTGCGCATTCGAAGAAATCGAGGTCCGCAAAGCCGACCTCGAAGATGTGTTCGTTCAGGTGATGAACGGTCCGGAAGTGATCGAGGGGCTGGCATGAGTGGTTTTCGAACGCTGTTTTACAAGGAAATCCTGCGTTTCTGGAAGGTGTCGTTCCAGACCGTGCTGGCGCCGGTTATCACCGCGCTGCTGTATCTGACGATTTTTGGCCACGCGCTGCGCGGTCACGTTCAGGTCTATCCGGGCGTCGAGTACACGAGCTTTCTGATTCCCGGTCTCGTGATGATGAGCGTGCTGCAGAATGCCTTTGCGAACAGCTCGTCCTCGTTGATCCAGTCGAAGATCACGGGCAACCTGGTGTTCGTGCTGCTGCCGCCGTTGTCGCACTACGAGATGTTCGGCGCGTATGTGCTTGCTGCCGTGGCGCGGGGTCTTGCGGTCGGCTTCGGCGTGTTCATTGTGACGATCTGGTTCGTGCCGGTCAGCTTCAGCGCGCCGCTTTACATCATCGCGTTCGCGATTTTTGGCGCGGCGATCCTGGGCACGCTCGGTTTGATCGCCGGCATCTGGGCCGAAAAGTTCGATCAGCTTGCTGCATTTCAAAACTTTCTGATTATGCCGCTCACGTTCCTCTCGGGCGTGTTCTACTCGACGCATACGCTGCCACCGGTGTGGCGCGAAGTGTCGCGGCTCAATCCCTTTTTCTACATGATCGACGGCTTTCGCTACGGTTTCTTCGGGATGTCGGATATCAATCCGCTCGTGAGCCTTGCGATCGTTGCCGGTTTCTTTGTGGTGCTGGCCGTGGTGGCGATGCGCATGCTCGCCTCCGGCTACAAACTGCGCCACTGATCAGGAGCATCTCTCATGTTGCCGACTCCCGAACAGGTCAAGCAATACATCGCGGCTGGGCTCGCTTGCCAGCATCTCGAAGTCGAAGGCGACGGTCAGCATTTCTTTGCGACCATCGTTGCCGAGAGTTTCGAAGGCAAGCGTCTGATCCAGCGCCATCAACTCGTGTATGCGGCGCTCGGCGACCGCATGCGCGAAGAAATCCACGCGCTCAGCATGAAGACGCTGACGCCCGCCGAATGGCAGAACGCGTAATCTGGAAATTTAGTGCGAATTACTCAAGAAGGACGCGACGCCGGTAGCGGCGCGTCGAACACAGTCAAAGCGGGCCCGGCTGAAGTCCGGGTCAATCAGGAACTGACAGGCATGGATAAACTCGTCATTGAAGGTGGCTACCCGCTGTCGGGTGAAGTCGTCGTCTCAGGTGCCAAGAACGCGGCGTTGCCGATCCTGTGTGCGAGTCTGCTGAGCGCGGAGCCGGTGCATCTGGAGAACGTGCCCGACTTGCAGGACGTGCGCACGATGCTCAAGCTGCTCGGCCAGATGGGCGTGCAGATCGAGAGCGGCGAGGGCCGCGTGTCGCTGGATGCGTCGAAGGTCGACAATCTCGTCGCGCCGTACGAAATGGTCAAGACCATGCGTGCGTCGATTCTCGTGCTCGGCCCGCTGGTCGCGCGCTTCGGTCACGCTCGCGTGTCGCTGCCGGGCGGCTGCGCAATCGGTGCGCGTCCGGTGGATCAGCACATCAAGGGTCTGCAGGCCATGGGCGCCGAGATCACGATCGAGCACGGCTTCATCGAAGCGCGTGCGAAGCGTCTGAAGGGCGCGCGCATCGTGACCGACATGATCACCGTGACGGGTACCGAAAACCTGCTGATGGCAGCGGTGCTGGCTGAGGGCGAAACCGTCATTGAGAACGCCGCGCGTGAGCCGGAAGTGGGCGACCTCGCGCATCTGCTGGTCGAGATGGGCGCCAAGATCGAAGGCATCGGCACCGACCGTCTGGTGATCCAGGGCGTCGACAAGCTGCATGGTGCAAAGCACACGGTGATTCCGGATCGTATCGAAGCCGGCACGTTCCTGTGCGCGGTCGCGGCTGCCGGAGGCGATGTGACGCTGCGCAAGGTGCGTCCGCTGATTCTCGAAGCCGTCACCGAAAAGCTGCGTGAAGCCGGCGTCACGATCGAAGAGGGCGACGACTGGATGCGTGTGCGCATGGACAAGCGTCCGAGCGCGGTGAGCTTCCGCACGTCCGAATATCCGGCGTTCCCGACCGACATGCAGGCGCAGTTCATGGCGCTCAACACGCTCGCGGACGGTACCTCGCAAGTCGTCGAGACGATCTTCGAGAACCGCTACATGCACGTGCAGGAATTGAACCGCCTCGGCGCGAGCATCACGATCGACGGCAACACCGCGCTCGTGACCGGCGTCGAGAAGCTGTCCGGCGCGAAGGTGATGGCAACCGACCTGCGTGCCTCGGCGAGCCTCGTGATCGCCGCGCTGCGTGCCGAAGGTGAAACGCTGATCGACCGTATCTATCACCTGGATCGCGGCTACGACCGGATGGAAACCAAGCTCAACGCCATCGGCGCCAGGGTGCGCCGTATCTCGGGGAGCCAGGCATGAGTTCGATGCCGCAAACGTCGTCGTCGCCGGCCGTGAGCGCACCGCTCACGCTGGCTTTGTCGAAAGGGCGTATCTTCGAAGAGACGCTGCCTCTGCTCGCGGCGGCCGGCATTGAAGTCGCCGAAGATCCGGAAACCTCGCGCAAGCTGATTCTGCCCACCACCGACGCGAACGTGCGCGTGATCATCGTGCGCGCGACCGACGTGCCGACCTACGTCGAATACGGCGCAGCCGACTTCGGGGTGGCCGGCAAAGACGTGCTGCTCGAGCACGGCGGCAGCGGGCTATATCAGCCGGTCGATCTGGATATCGCGCGTTGCCGCATGTCGGTCGCGGTGGCGGCCGGTTTCGATTACGCGAACGCGGTGCGCCAGGGCGCACGTCTGCGCGTGGCGACCAAGTACGTTGAAACGGCACGTGAGCATTTTGCCGCCAAGGGTGTGCACGTCGACCTGATCAAGCTATACGGTTCGATGGAACTGGCGCCGCTGGTCGGTCTCGCCGACGCGATCGTCGACCTGGTGAGCTCGGGCAATACCTTGCGCGCCAACAATCTTGTCGAGGTGGAAGAGATCATGCAGATTTCGTCGCGCCTCGTTGTGAACCAGGCCGCGCTGAAGCTCAAGCGCGCGGCGCTGCGGCCGATCCTCGATGCGTTCGAACGCGCGTCGAAGGCCGGCGCCGCGGCCTGAAAAGTTTGACCGCGCTCGTTTGACCACGCTTATTTGACACGATTTAGCGCGCCTTACCGAAACGGATACCCGTATGTCTATCAAGATTCGCAAACTCGATTCCAGCGCTCCCGACTTCCAGAAGTCGCTGCATGCGGTGCTCGCGTTCGAGGCGAGCGAAGACGAAGCAATCGAGCGCTCGGTCGCGCAGATTCTGAACGACGTGAAGGCACGCGGCGATGCTGCGGTGCTCGAGTACACGAACCGCTTCGACCGTGTCGAGGCGAAGAGCGTCGCGGCGCTCGAGTTGCCGATGTCCGAACTGGAAGCGGCGCTCGAAAGCCTGGAGCCTAAGCGCCGCGCGGCGCTCGAGGCGGCGGCGGCGCGCGTGCGCGGTTATCACGAGAAGCAGAAGATCGAGTGCGGCAGCCATAGCTGGCAGTACACGGAAGCCGACGGTACCGTGCTTGGCCAGAAGGTGACGCCGCTGGATCGCGCGGGCATCTATGTGCCGGGTGGCAAGGCGGCGTATCCGTCGTCGGTGCTGATGAACGCGATTCCGGCTCGCGTGGCCGGCGTGCGCGAAATCGTCATGGTCGTGCCCACGCCGGACGGCGTGAAGAATCCGCTGGTGCTGGCCGCTGCCTTGCTGGGCGGCGTGGATCGCGTGTTTACGATTGGCGGCGCGCAGGCGGTGGGCGCATTGGCGTATGGCACGGAAACGGTGCCCGCGGTCGACAAGATCTGCGGCCCGGGCAACGCTTATGTCGCGTCGGCCAAGCGCCGCGTGTTCGGCACGGTCGGTATCGACATGATCGCCGGGCCGTCGGAGATTCTCGTGCTGTGCGACGGTACGACAGACCCGCGCTGGATCGCGATGGACCTGTTCTCGCAAGCCGAGCACGACGAGCTCGCGCAATCCATCCTGCTATGCCCGGACGATGCATTCATCGCCCGCGTACGCGATGCGATCAACGAACTGCTGCCGACCATGCCGCGCCAGGACGTAATCCGCGCATCGCTCGAAGGCCGCGGTGCGTTGATCAAGGTGCGCGATATGGCCGAAGCCTGCGCGATCGCCAACGACATCGCGCCGGAACACCTCGAAATCTCCGCGCTGGAACCGCATCAATGGGGCCAGCTGATCCGCCATGCCGGCGCGATCTTCCTCGGCCGCTACACCAGTGAAAGCCTCGGCGACTACTGCGCGGGACCGAATCACGTGCTGCCTACGTCGCGTACCGCACGGTTCTCGTCACCGCTGGGCGTCTACGATTTCTTCAAGCGTTCGAGCGTGATCGAGGTCAGTGCGGACGGCGCGCAGACGCTTGGCGAGATCGCCGCCGAGCTCGCTTACGGCGAAGGCCTGCAGGCGCATGCCCGCAGCGCCGAATACCGGATGCGGCAGAACGGCTAAGCGCGGCTGACCGCGACGAGCCGGAATACGGAGCAGGCGGGCATCGAACCGGTGTCCGCGAACGCTGCCGACGGATTACGCGCGGTTTCCCGTTAAATAACGACAATACAGACCAACCTGGGGCAGTCCGCAAGCCGCCGATACATCGATACCTGGCCGGCGTCTCCCGTGCGGCCCGGTCCACTGACTTATGACGACACCTCAAGACATCATCCGCCGCGACGTGCTCGCGATGACGAGCTACCCGGTTCCGGACGCCACGGGCTATATCAAGCTCGACGCCATGGAGAATCCGTTCTCGCTGCCGCCGGTGCTCGCCGCCCATCTGGGCGAGCATCTGGCCGGCGTCGCGCTGAACCGCTACCCGGCGCCGCGTCCGGAAGCGCTGATCGAAAAGATCAAGCGCGTGATGGGCGTGCCCGCGGGTTGCGACGTGCTGCTCGGCAACGGCTCGGATGAAATCATCAGCATGGTGTCGGTGGCGTGCGCGAAGCCGGGCGCCAAAGTGCTCGCGCCAATGCCGGGTTTTGTGATGTATCAGATGTCGGCGAAGCTGGCGAATCTGGAATTCATCGGCGTGCCGCTGAATCCCGATTTCACGCTCGACACCGAAGCGATGCTGGCGGCGATCGCCGAGCACGAGCCGGCGGTCATCTATCTGGCCTATCCGAACAACCCGACCGGCACGCTGTACGACGACGCGGATATGGAGCGCATCATCGCTGCGGCGAACAAAAGCCTGGTGGTGATCGACGAGGCCTACCAGCCGTTCGCGCAGCAAAGCTGGCTGCCGCGCGCCGATGCGTTCGACAACGTCGTCGTCATGCGTACGGTGTCCAAGCTCGGTCTGGCCGGCATCCGCCTGGGTTATCTGGTCGGCAAGCCCGCCTGGCTCACCGAATTCGACAAGGTGCGCCCGCCCTACAACACCAACGTACTGACGCAAGCCGCTGCGGATTTTCTGCTCGACCACGTCGACGTGCTCGACGCCCAGGCCGAGCAACTGCGCGAAGAACGCACGAAACTTGCGAAGGCCGTGGCCCAATTGCCGGGCGCCGAAGTGTTCCCGAGCGCCGGCAACTTCCTGCTGGTGCGGGTGCCTGACGCATCCGTTATGTTCGAAACGCTGCTGGCAGCACGGGTTTTGATCAAAAACGTGAGTAAAATGCATCCATTGCTGGTCAATTGCGTGCGTTTGACCGTCGGTTCGCCCGAAGAAAACGCCCAATTGATCGCCGGACTGAAACTCGTGTTGCACTGAACGGCGTGCTGAATGGCCGCGTGAGCGCTTTTCCGTACTGCGAAAAGCGCGCGCGGTCCGCCGTGTTCCCATCCCACACTACTATCGCTTTCTAGCTAGATTCGAGGAATTACCATGCGCCTTGCGGAAGTCGTTCGCAACACAAGCGAAACGCAGATCCGTGTGAAGATCAATCTGGACGGCACCGGTCAGCAGAAGCTGGCCACCGGTGTGCCGTTTCTTGATCACATGCTCGACCAGATCGCACGACACGGCTTGTTCGATCTGGACATCGAAGCGCATGGCGACCTCGAAATCGACGACCACCACACGGTCGAAGACGTCGGCATCACGCTCGGCCAGGCTGTCGCGAAGGCAATTGGAGACCGCAAGGGCATCCGCCGCTACGGTCATTCTTACGTGCCGCTCGACGAAGCGCTGTCGCGCGTTGTGATCGATTTTTCCGGTCGTCCGGGTCTCGAATTCCATGTGCCGTTCACGCGCGCGCGCATCGGCACGTTCGACGTCGATCTCTCCATCGAATTTTTCCGCGGCTTCGTCAATCACGCCGGCGTCACGCTGCACATCGACAACCTGCGCGGCCTGAACGCCCATCATCAGATGGAAACGGTGTTCAAGGCCTTCGGGCGTGCATTGCGCATGGCCGTCGAGATGGACGAACGCGCGGCGGGACAGATTCCGTCGACCAAGGGCAGCCTTTAAGCGCTCATTTACCAGCCTCGTGACCAGGACCGGCTGCGCTTGCCCGCACCCGGTGTGCGATGGATATTCTGAAGTCGTTTATTTCGCTGCTGGCGTTGATCAACCCGGTTGGCGCCATCCCGTTCTTCATGAGCCTGACGGCGCATCAGGGCGACGCCGAGCGGCGTAGAACGATCCGTATCGCGGCGATTTCGGTGTTCTGCGTGATTGCGGTGACCACGCTGCTCGGACAGCAGATCATCAGCTTCTTCGGCATTTCGGTCGGCTCGCTCGAAGTGGGCGGCGGAATCATCATGCTGCTGATGGCCATCAACATGCTGAACGCGCAGATCGGCAACAGCCGTTCGACGGCGGAAGAGCGCGATGAGGCCGAGCAGAAGGACAACATCGCGGTTGTACCGCTGGCGATTCCGCTGCTGACCGGTCCGGGCGCGATCAGCACCACGATCATTTATGCGGCCAGCTCGGCGCACTGGTACGACCGGCTGAGTCTCGTTGCGATCGGCGCGGTGCTGGCGGTGATCTGCTTTTTTTCGCTGCGCCTTGCTGAACCGATTGCCCGTTGGGTCGGTCGCACGGGTATCAACATCGGCACGCGGCTCATGGGTTTGATGTTATCGGCGCTGGCGGTGGAATTCATCGTCGATGGATTGAAGGCATTGCTGCCTAACTTGAAATGAAAACTTCGATAGCGATTGTGGATTACGGAATGGGCAACCTGCGCTCGGTTGCTCAGGCATTGCGCAAAGCCGCGCCGGAAGCGGACGTGGCGATCGTCGACCGGCCCGAAGCGATCCGCTCGGCCGACCGCGTGGTGCTGCCCGGCCAGGGCGCCATGCCGGACTGCATGCGCAGTCTGGCCGAATCCGGCCTGCAGGAGGCGGTCATCGAAGCCTCGCGCAGCAAGCCGCTGATGGGCGTGTGCGTCGGCGAGCAGATGCTGTTCGACTGGAGCGCCGAGGGTGATACGCCCGGCCTCGGCTTGTTGCCCGGCAAGGTGCTGCGTTTCGACCTGGAAGGCCAGGTGCAGGACGACGGCTCGCGCTTCAAGGTCCCGCAAATGGGCTGGAACCGCGTGCGCCAGGCGCAGCCGCATCCGTTGTGGGACGGCGTCGCCGATAACGCGTTCTTCTACTTCGTGCACAGCTATTACGTCGCGCCGGACAACGCCGCCCATACCTCGGGCGAAACGGTGTACGGTGTGCCCTTTACCTCGGCGGTGGCGCGGGATAACATCTTCGCGACCCAATTCCACCCGGAAAAGAGCGCCGAAGCGGGGCTGCGCGTGTATCGCAACTTCGTGCACTGGAACCCGTGAGCGCCTTTCTTCATCCTGTTGCCCAACGCCGTTCCGCCACACGCGGAACGTCGGCCGTGCGCCACAACCGCAGCAAGACGATTTCGCTTCACTACGGCGCTCCGCAAGGGCGTCGAAAGAGTTGTACTAAACTAGCGAAACGGCGTTATGGCGGGCTGGCTTGTCAGCCGCTGCCGCCGACCTTCAACCACCTCCCAGACAACACCCGATTGCTATGCTGCTGATTCCCGCCATCGACCTGAAAGATGGTCACTGTGTACGCCTCAAACAGGGCGATATGGACCAGGCGACGATATTTTCCGAGGAACCGGCGGCGATGGCCCGACATTGGGTCGATCGCGGCGCCCGCCGTCTGCACCTCGTCGACCTGAATGGCGCGTTCGCCGGCAAGCCGAAAAATGAAGACGCGATTCGCGCGATCATCGAGGAAGTGGGCGGCGAGATTCCCGTCCAGCTGGGCGGCGGCATCCGCGATCTGAACACGATCGAGCGTTATCTGGACGACGGTTTGTCGTACGTCATCATCGGCACGGCTGCGGTGAAGAATCCCGGCTTCCTGCAGGATGCATGCACGGCTTTCGGCGGCCATATCATCGTTGGCCTGGATGCGAAAGACGGCAAGGTCGCCACCGACGGCTGGAGCAAGCTGACCGGCCATGAAGTGGCTGATCTGGCGCGCAAGTTCGAGGATTACGGCTGCGAGTCGATCATCTACACCGACATCGGCCGTGACGGCATGCTCCAGGGCATCAACATCGAAGCGACGGTGCGTCTCGCCCGCGCGGTGAAGATTCCGGTGATCGCGAGCGGCGGTTTGTCGAACCTGACGGACATCGAGTCGTTGTGCGAAGTCGAGGACGAAGGCATCGAAGGCGTGATTTGCGGCCGGGCGATCTACTCGGGCGATCTGGACTTCGCGGCGGCGCAAACTCTCGCGGACCGGTTGCGCGAATCGGACGACGCTTAAGGCTCCAGGTTCGAAGCGTCGCGATCGGCTCGGAGTCGACGCGGCCGCGGACCTGGAACGGACTGGAAGCGGCGGACACAACCGCGCGTCCCGAAAGCGCGTCAAGCCGCTTGCTGGTGTCTTCGGCACATTTCCGGCTTCCGGCCTGACGCGGCGAGCAGCGCCGGCACAGTGCCGCTCGTGAAGATTCAGGCGAGCGGCCTCATCAGCGGTATTGGCAGAATTGCACGATTATGGCTCTAGCTAAACGCATCATCCCCTGTCTCGACGTCACGGCTGGCCGCGTGGTCAAGGGCGTCAACTTCGTCGAACTGCGCGACGCGGGCGACCCGGTCGAAATCGCGCGCCGCTACGACGATCAGGGCGCCGACGAACTCACCTTTCTCGACATCACCGCCACCTCCGACCAGCGCGATCTGATCCTGCCGATCATCGAAGCAGTTGCCTCCCAGGTGTTCATTCCGCTGACGGTCGGCGGCGGCGTGCGCGCGGTCGAAGACGTGCGGCGGCTGTTGAACGCGGGCGCGGACAAGATCAGCATGAACTCGTCGGCGGTCGCGAATCCGCAACTCGTGCGTGACGCGACGGACAAATACGGCTCGCAATGCATCGTCGTCGCTATCGACGCGAAGCGCGTGTCCGCGGACGGCGAAGCGCCGCGCTGGGAAGTTTTCACGCATGGCGGCCGCAAGGCCACCGGCCTCGAAGCCGTCGAATGGGCGCGCAAGATGGCCGAACTGGGCGCGGGCGAAATCCTGCTGACCAGCATGGACCGCGACGGCACCAAGAGCGGCTTCGATCTCGCGCTCACGCGGGCGGTGTCCGATGCGGTATCGATTCCGGTGATCGCCTCGGGCGGCGTCGGTTCGCTGCAGCATCTGGCCGACGGTATCAAGAGCGGCCACGCGGACGCCGTGCTCGCCGCCAGCATCTTCCACTACGGCGAACACACCGTGGGCGAGGCCAAGCGCTTTATGGCCGATCAAGGCATTTCGGTGAGGTTGTGACGTGGTGAATTCCTCGGCAGTAGAGTGGCTGGACAAGGTCAGGTGGGACGCGAACGGCCTCGTGCCGGTGATCGCGCAGGAAGCGTCGACCAACGACGTCCTGATGTTCGCGTGGATGAACCGCGAAGCCCTGGCGAAAACCATTGAATTGGGCCGTGCGGTGTACTTCTCGCGTTCGCGCCAACGCTTGTGGTTCAAAGGCGAAGAGTCCGGCCACGTGCAGCATGTGCATGAAGTGCGGCTCGATTGCGACGAAGACGTCGTACTGCTGAAGGTCGAGCAGGTGTCGGGCATTGCGTGCCACACCGGCCGCCACTCGTGCTTTTTCCAGAAATTCGAAGGCACGGTTGAAGATGGCGACTGGGTCGCCGTCGATCCCGTGTTGAAAGATCCCGAACACATCTACAAATGACGCAATCCACGCAATCCACCGAATCGGCTTCGTCCACGAAGGACACGCTGCTGCGCCTTGCGGCCATCATCGACAGCCGCAAGGGCGGCGATCCGGACGTCTCGTACGTGTCGCGCCTGTTCCACAAAGGCGATGACGCGATTCTCAAGAAGATCGGCGAAGAGGCCACCGAAGTCGTGCTGGCCGCCAAAGACACGCGTCACGGCGGCGCGCCGAAAGCGCTGGTCGGCGAAGTGGCGGACCTCTGGTTCCACTGCCTCGTGATGCTGTCGCATTTCGACCTGAGCCCGGCGGACGTGCTCGCCGAACTCGAGCGTCGCGAAGGCCTGTCGGGCATCGAGGAAAAGGCGCTGCGCAAGAGCCGTGAGCGCGAAGAGAACGGCGACTGATTGTCGCCACCTTGTCCTTACCTTGTCAGCCGCGTCTTGAAGTGGCGAACGTCGGCACCCACATTGCACTGAACGAACAGGATCGCATCCTCGGGAGGACGCAAGCATGGAACAGTCGCAAGGAAATTATCCGCCGCCGGTCTACCGCAACGCGATCGAGCCTGAGCGCGAACGCAGTCTGCGCACGCTCACGCATGTGCTGTACGCGCTGTACGCGGTTCACTGGCTGACGGGTGGTCTGACGATTCTGATCGCGATCATCATCAATTACGTGAAGCGGCCCGATGTGGTGGGCACGCCTTATGAAGCGCATTTCGAGTGGCAGATCCGTTCGTTCTGGATGGCCTTGCTGGGTTATGCGATCGGCGGCGTGCTGCTGTTCGTGGTGATCGGCATTCCGGTCCTGTGGGCCGTCAGCATCTGGATGTTGTACCGTATTATCAAAGGCTGGCTGTATCTGTACGATAACAAGCCGCTCGCGAACCCGCGTGGCTGGTTCTGAGCTGGGTCCAGCTGCGGCCGGGCCCGGATATGAGCCGTACCGCGCCACGCTTCGCGCTCTAGCCATACTGTTGCAGGAATACGATGAGCCACGACCCGAACTGCCTTTTCTGCAAGATCGCCGCCGGCGAGATTCCGTCGACCAAAGTCCATGAAGACGACGAATTCGTTGCCTTCCGCGACATCCGTCCGGCCGCTGAAACTCACGTGCTGGTGATTCCCCGCAAACACATCGCCACGCTGTCGAATTGCACCGAAAGCGACGCACCGCTGCTTGGTAGAATGCTTGTTCTGGTGGCGCGTTTGGCCGACCAGCTGGGTGTGGCTTACACCGGCGGCGAAACGGGTTTTCGTACGGTCATCAATACGGGTCCGGGCGGCGGCCAGGAGGTGTATCACCTGCATGCGCACATTCTCGCCGGACCGCGTCCGTGGCAGCGCATGGGCTGATAGAGCGGGCTGATAGAGCGGGCTGACTGAGCTAGCTGACTAAGCAGGCTGACTGAGCAGACTCGGAAATAACCGCAGGCTGCGAGGCGCGCGGCGAGTTTTGGCCGCCGACAATAGCAGGGCCGTTTTTTTGCTGCACTGTAACGACGCCGACCCGATCGTCGGGTCAGAATGGCACACCATGTCGCGGGTTGAATCGAAACAGCTCGCGGCAACGTATAGATGGAGCGTACGCGCTTCGATTCACGCCGCAAGGCGCACGAGTTTTGCCGCATCACGTGCGGTGTCGGGGTTAAGGAGAGTAGTCATGGGTTCGTTGAGCATTTGGCATTGGCTGATCGTGTTGCTGATCGTGGCGCTCGTGTTCGGCACGAAGAAGCTGCGCAATATCGGTACCGATCTGGGTGGCGCGGTGAAGGGCTTCAAGGAAGGCATGAAGGAAGCCGAAACACCCGCAGGCGAAGCGCAGCAGCGCGAACTGCCGCGCAACGGCGCGGTAGATGTGGATGCGAAGGAAAAGACGCCGCGTTCCGGCGATTACCGCTAAGCCGCGGCCCAACCGCGTTACTGACGGACACTTCACTTCATGCTGGACCTCGGTCTAACCAAGATGGCGCTGATCGGCGTCGTCGCGCTGGTCGTACTCGGGCCTGAGCGCCTGCCTCGCGTTGCCCGCACGGCCGGCGCGCTGTTCGGCCGCGCGCAGCGGTATATCAACGACGTCAAGGCCGAAGTCACCCGCGAAATCGAACTCGACGAATTGCGTCGCATGAAGACCGAGTTCGAAGCGGCGGCCAGCAACGTCGAAACCTCCGTTCAGGACAATCTGCGCAAGCACGAAACCGAACTGAACGACGCGTGGAATAGCGGCACGTCGGTGTCGCCGAGCATTGCCGGCGGCGCGCTTGAAGACGTCAGCAATTCGCCGTGGCAGACCAGCACGCCACCGTCAGGCCCCAAACGCAAGAACTGGCGCGTCAAGCAGACGGCGATGCCGACCTGGTACAAGCGCGCCACCACGCGCCGCACGCGTGTGCAGTCGGGCGCGGCGCGCGTGGCGCGGCATACGCCGGCCACCATGCGTCGTCCGACGCGGTTCTTCTGATGATCAGAACGACAATCTCTAACCGAGGGCCGGTGTGAGCGACCCCCAGCAAACCCAGGACGAAGGCACTGAAGAGACCTTCATTTCCCACCTCGTTGAATTGCGCGACCGTATCATTCGCGCCGGCCTGGCCGTCATCGTGGTGTTTGTCGGGCTCGTGTATTGGGCGCCGGATATCTTCCGGCTGCTGGCGCGGCCCTTGATGCAGAATCTGCCGAAGGACGGCAAGATGATCGTCACGGATGTGACCGGCTCGTTCTTCGTGCCGATGAAGGTGACCATGCTCGTCGCCTTCGTGATCGCGCTGCCGATCGTGCTGTACCAGATCTGGGCGTTCGTCGCGCCGGGTTTGTATCAGCATGAGAAGAAGCTGGTCGGGCCGCTGGTGGGCAGCAGCTACACGCTGTTCCTGTGCGGCATGGCGTTCGCGTACTTCGTGGTGTTTCCGACCATCTTCCGCGTGATGGCGCACTACAACGCGCCGCTAGGCGCGGAGATGACTACGGATATCGACAACTACCTGAGCTTCGTGCTCACCATGTTCCTTGCGTTCGGCGTGACGTTCGAAGTGCCGATTGTCGTGGTGCTGCTGGTCCGCATGAACGTGCTGACCATCAAGAAGCTCAAGGAAATCCGTCCGTATGTGATTGTGGGCGCGTTCGTGATTTCAGCGGTGGTGACGCCGCCGGACGTGTTCTCGCAGCTGATCCTGGCAATTCCGCTGATCGTGCTGTACGAGGCGGGCATCATTGCGGCGCGGTTGATCGTCGGCAAGCAGAAGCCTGTGATTGCGGAAGATAGTCCGCCGGGTTGAGCGGCAGCGCAGAGAGACAAACAAAAAGGGCAGTCCATCACGGACCGCCCTTTTTGTTTTGCTGTCCTCCCACCACTGGGCCGCCATCTATCTCTTCTCAACCGCCGTCGTCGTCCTGCTGATCGCCGCCGCCGTTGTCTTCGGCTGGTTGCTTCGGCGGAGGCGGGCGCTTGCCGATCGTCACCTCCAGATCCATCTCGTGGCTCTTGCGTACCAGATGAACCTTCGCCGCCGTGCCCGGTTTGATCTGCGCGATGACATTCAGCAGGCGCGTGGTGTCGGTAATCTCCTGGCCGTTCACGCTGACCAGGATGTCACCCGGCTTGATGCCCGCACGGTCGGCCGGGCCGTTCTTCAGCACGCCCGCGACAATCGCGCCCGACTTCTGCTCGAGCCCGAACGATTCGGCGATTTCCGGCGTGACGTCCTGCGGCTCGACGCCGATCCAGCCGCGCGTGACCGAGCCCGTCGTGATGATGCTCTCCAGCACGCTGCGCGCGGTCGAGACCGGAATCGCAAAGCCGATGCCGAGCGAGCCGCCTGAGCGCGAATAGATGGCGGTATTGATGCCGAGCAGATTGCCGTTCACGTCGACCAGCGCACCGCCCGAGTTGCCCGGGTTGATGGCCGCGTCAGTCTGAATGAAGTTCTCGAACGTATTGATGCCGAGGTGATTGCGCCCCAGCGCGCTGACAATGCCCATGGTCACCGTCTGGCCGACGCCGAACGGATTGCCGATTGCCAGCACCACGTCGCCCACGCGGGTCTGGTCCATGCGGCCGAGTGTGATGGTGGGCAGGTTGGTCATGTTGACCTTCAGCACGGCCAGATCGGTCTCAGGATCGACGCCGATCACCTTCGCATTGGTGGTGCGGCCGTCGGCGAGCGCGATTTCGATCTGATCGGCGCCGTCCACGACGTGCTGGTTCGTTAGAATGTAACCTTCCGAACTCACTATCACCCCAGAGCCGAGATTCGACGCGGGTTGCTCCTGCTGCTTGCCTTTGTTCTTGTCGCCAAAGAAGTAGCGGAACAGCGGATCTTTCGCGCGCGGATCGGGTGGCAGCGAGCCATCCTTGCTGGAGAACACATTGACGACCGCGGGCATGGCCTTTTGCGCGGCGTCCGCATAGGACGCCTGTGCAGGACCCGTGCCGATGCCTGGCGCCACTTCCCGAAGGGCGACGATCGGTTCGGCGAGTTGCTTGCCGAATTGCCCTTGACGCTGGAGCCACTGCGGTTTAAGGGTCGCAATGATGAACATCAGCGCCAACAGCACAGTCACCGCTTGGGCAAAGAACAGCCAAAAGCGTCTAAGCATCTGAAGACTAGAGGTTTATATGGATCGGATCGAACTTGAATTGTACTTGAACAATCTCCTTGAAACCGCGCGCTTCAAGGACTATTGCCCCAATGGATTGCAGGTGGAAGGCCGGCGCAGGATCAATAAGCTCGCGACCGGCGTGACGGCTTCGGTGGCCTTCCTCGAGGCCGCGCTCGACTGGGGCGCGGACGCGGTGCTGGTCCATCACGGCTACTTCTGGCGCAACGAGGCGCCGCAGATCACCGGCCGCAAACACGCACGGCTGAAGCTGCTGATCGCCAACGACCTGAACCTGTTCGCCTATCACCTGCCGCTCGACGACCATCCCGAGTTCGGCAACAACGCGCAGATCGGCCAGAAGATGGGCTGGATCAGCGACGCGCGCTTCGGCGAGAACGATCTCGGCTGGCTCGCCACGTTCCCGATGCCGATCACGCTCGCGCACTTCACCGCGCAAGTCGAGCAGACGCTCGGCCGCACGCCGCTCGTGTTCGGCGACCCGGATCGCGAACTGCGCCGCGTGGGCTGGTGCACGGGCGCCGCGCAAGGCATGTTCGACGCCGCGATCAATGCCGGCGCCGATGTCTACCTGACCGGCGAAGTGTCGGAATCGGTGATGCATACCTCGGCGGAAAGCGGCGTGGCGTTCCTCGCGGCCGGTCATCACGCCACCGAACGTTTCGGCGTCCAGGCGGTGGGCAAGCATCTGTCCGAGCAGTTCGATATCGAACACGTGTTTATCGATATCCCTAATCCCGTCTGAATTGAAAATCGGCATTAGATGAGAAAAAGGCACGAATAACGCAGAGGGTGCTTAAAAGGAGGTGCGAAAAAGTTTGCGATCCGTACGGAGAAACCCTGAGTTATCAAGGGCTTCGCACGGTTTTTGGCAATGGGGCCTTGTAAATGCCGACTCCATTCGCGCAAACTAGCGGCGGTAGAAGCGACGTGAAGGAAAAATCCAACTCAGAAGTGGGGCGTGTAATGCGAGACAAGGAAGATGAACGCGTCGACGGCGGCCGCCGTACCTGGCTGATAGCGACGACCGTAGCAGGTGGCATAGGAGGCGTTGCCACTGTCGTACCCTTTGTTAGTTCGTTTGCACCATCTGAAAAGGCCAAGGCGGCAGGCGCCCCGGTCGAAGTCGATATCAGTGATCTCAAGCCCGGCGACATGAAGACCGTCGCCTGGCGCGGTAAGCCCGTCTGGATCATCAACCGCACCGACAGAATGCTGGCCGATGTCCAGAAAGCCGATAACGAAGTAGCGGATCCCCACACCAAGAATCCTTTTTCGATGCCGTTGCCGGAGTACTGCAACAACGAATTCCGTTCGCGCACCGATCACAAGAATCTTTTCGTCGCCGTTGCCGTGTGCACCCATCTGGGCTGTACGCCGACGCCGCGCTTCCAGGAGGGCGCGCAGCCCAATCTTCCGGACGACTGGCCAGGCGGCTTTTTGTGCCCCTGCCACGGCTCGACCTATGACATGGCCGGCCGCGTCTTCAAGAACAAACCTGCGCCGCAGAACCTCGACATCCCGCCTTACATGTTCACGTCGGCCACCGGCCTCGTGATCGGCAAGGACGAGAAAGGAGAAGCGTAATGGCGATCGAACATGAAGTAGAGACGACCGGGCTGGTCGGCTGGATCGACCGGCGCTTTCCGCTGACGTCTACCTGGAAGAAGCACGTTTCCGAGTACTACGCGCCGAAGAACTTCAACTTCTGGTACTTCTTCGGTTCGCTCGCGTTGCTGGTGCTGGTCAATCAGATCGTCACCGGCATCTTCCTCACCATGAACTACAAGCCCGACGCGACGCTCGCGTTCTCGTCGGTCGAGTACATCATGCGCGAGGTGCCGTGGGGCTGGCTGATCCGCTATATGCACTCCACGGGCGCTTCGATGTTCTTCGTCGTCGTGTACCTGCACATGTTCCGCGGGCTGATGTACGGTTCGTACCGCAAGCCGCGCGAACTGGTCTGGATCTTCGGCTGCGCGATCTTTCTGTGCCTGATGGCCGAGGCGTTCTTCGGCTACCTGCTGCCGTGGGGCCAGATGTCGTTCTGGGGCGCGCAGGTGATCGTAAACCTGTTCTCGGCGATTCCGTTCATCGGACCAGACCTGTCGCTGTGGATTCGCGGCGACTACGTCGTCTCGGACGTCACGCTGAACCGCTTCTTCGCGTTCCACGTGATCGCGATTCCGCTGGTGCTGATCGGGCTGGTGGTTGCTCACCTGGTGGCGCTGCACGAAGTGGGGTCGAACAACCCGGACGGTATCGAGATCAAGGCGAAGAAGGATCCGGACGGCATTCCGCTCGACGGCATCCCGTTCCATCCGTACTACTCGGTGCACGACTTCATGGGCGTGACGGTGTTCCTCGCGATCTTCGCGGCGATCATTTTCTTCGCGCCGGAGATGGGTGGGTACTTCCTCGAAGCGAATAACTTCATTCCCGCCAATCCGCTGCAAACGCCGCAGGAAATTGCGCCGGTGTGGTACTTCACCGCCTTCTATGCGATGCTGCGCGCCACCACCGATCCGTTCAAGATCGTGTTGATGATCATCATCGCGCTGCTCGGTTTGTTCGCGCTGGTGCGCGCACGCGGCAAGTGGAAGCTCGGTTTGCCGGTGCTCGCGGTGCTGGTGGTTCTGGCCATGGCGTTCACCGAATCGAAGTTCTGGGGCGTGGTGGTGATGGGCGGCGCGGTGATCTCACTGTTCTTCCTGCCGTGGCTCGACCGCTCACCGGTGAAGTCGATTCGTTACCGGCCGTTTTTTCACAAGGTGTTCTACGGGATCTTCGTGCTCGCTTTCCTGACGTTGGGCTTCCTCGGCACTAAACCGCCGTCGCCTGCCTCGACGTTGATTGCCCAGATCTGCGCGCTGATCTATTTCGCGTTTTTCCTCGGTATGCCCGTCTGGACGCGGCTTGGCACGTTCAAGCAGCCGCCCGAACGGGTGCGGTTCAAGCCCCACTAATCGCGAGCCCGGAGAACACGAAATGAAAAAACTGCTTTCGACGTGCGCGCTGATCGGCGCGACACTGCTCGCGGTGCTGGCCGG
Organism: Paraburkholderia sediminicola; assembly: GCF_902859805.1. Classification (GTDB taxonomy): domain Bacteria; phylum Pseudomonadota; class Gammaproteobacteria; order Burkholderiales; family Burkholderiaceae; genus Paraburkholderia; species Paraburkholderia sediminicola. The sequence continues at coordinate 108,758 of NZ_CADIKC010000013.1, forward strand.
ACCGGCGCACGCGGACGAGAATTTCCCTCTCGACCGCGCGCCCGATAACGCGGAGAATTTTGCTTCGTTGCAGCATGGCGCCCAATTGTTTGTAAACTACTGCCTGAATTGCCATAGCGCGAATCTGATGCGCTATAGCCGGCTGACCGACCTCGGCATTACGCCGAGCGAAATCCAGTCGAACCTGCTGTTCACCACGGACAAAATCGGCAACACCATGACCGTGGCGATGCGCCCGGACGACGCGAAAGCGTGGTTCGGCGCGAGTCCGCCGGATTTGTCGGTGGAAGCGCGGGCGCGCGGCAAGGACTGGCTCTACACGTACCTGCGCAGCTTTTATCGCGACAATACGCGGCCAACCGGCTGGAACAATCTGGTGTATGAAAACGTGAGCATGCCTCACGTGTTGTGGCAGCTTCAGGGGCAACGTACCGCGAAGTTCGGTGACGAAGTCGACGAAAAAACAGGCGAAACGGTGCACAAATTTGTCGGCTACCAACAGGTCACGCCGGGGACGATGTCGCCGGTAGATTATGATTCTGCTGTGGCCGACCTCGTGTCGTACCTGTCATGGATGTCCGAACCGACGCAGAAAACCCGCAAACAGCTTGGCGTGTGGGTGCTGCTGTTCCTCGGCGTCCTGAGCTTTTTCGCCTGGCGACTGAACGCCGCGTACTGGAAACATATCAAATAATCACGCCGTCACCCGGCGTGGGGCCGGCGCCAGGAAAAACCTGTTGAACGGTTTTTCCGCGCGCTGGCCTTTCAGCTTTTTGAGGAAACGTAAACATGATGGTTCTGTATTCCGGCACAACTTGCCCGTTCTCCCAGCGCTGCCGGCTGGTGTTGTTCGAAAAGGGCATGGACTTCGAGATCCGCGACGTCGACCTGTTTAACAAGCCGGAAGACATCGCTGTGATGAATCCGTATGGTCAGGTGCCGATTCTCGTTGAACGGGACCTGATTCTGTATGAATCGAACATCATCAACGAATATATCGACGAGCGCTTCCCGCACCCGCAACTGATGCCGGCCGATCCGGTTCAGCGCGCCCGCGCCCGTCTGTTCCTGCTGAACTTCGAAAAGGAACTGTTCGTTCACGTCGGCACGCTCGAAAATGAAAAGGGCAAGGCCGCAGAGAAGAATCACGAGAAGGCACGTCTCGCGATCCGCGATCGCCTGACCCAGCTCGCACCGATCTTCCTGAAGAACAAGTACATGCTCGGCGAAGAGTTCTCGATGCTGGACGTCGCGATCGCGCCGTTGCTGTGGCGTCTGGACCACTACGGTATCGAGCTGTCGAAGAATGCAGCACCGCTGATGAAGTACGCCGAGCGCATTTTCAGCCGCCCGGCTTATATCGAAGCGCTGACACCTTCGGAAAAGGTGATGCGTCGTTGAGTTTGGCTTTGGGGTGAGGGCGCCGCGTCTCGATTGTTTTCCGTGCGCGCCCAAACCCGGTAAGAGGACTGTTGATGCAAGAGATTTCAACCAAGCCTTATCTGCTGCGCGCGCTCTACGAGTGGTGCACGGATAACGGCTACACGCCGCATATCGCGGTCCGGGTCGACAATCAGACGCGCGTGCCGCGGCAGTTCGTGCGCGATAACGAGATCGTGTTGAACATCAGCTTCGAGGCGACCAGCCAGTTGCAGATGGGCAATGAATGGATCGAGTTCAGCGCGCGCTTCTCCGGCAAGTCGCACAAGATTGAAGTGCCGATCGCCAATATTCTCGCGATCTACGCGCGGGAAAACGGGCAGGGCATGGCGTTCCCGGTCGAGTCGGCAGGCGGCGAGGCGCAGGATTCAGGCGCCGACGCGGAACTGGCGGACGAGACGGAAGCACCGGCCGCGCCCGTCAGCGTGGCGCCGCGTGCGGTCGAAACGTCGTCCGCCGCTGATGCCGCCAAAGCGGAAAGCGCGACGGACGGCCCGCAGCCTGACGATGATGGATCAAAAGGTGGCGGAAGGGCTCGCCTCAAGATCGTGAAATGAAGTAGAATCACGGCCTCATGCCGGCTTAGCTCATCAGGTAGAGCGCTTGACTTGTAATCATGAGGTGGCGGGTTCGAGTCCTGCAGCCGGCACCAGTAGTGCGAAAGCGGGTTTCTGAATAACTTCAGAAACCCGCTTTTTTATTTGCGGCGGGGATTTCGCAGCCCGAACGAGGGACGGGAACGGCGCATTTTTGCCAGATCTCATTCACCTTGTCGATTGTGGACATTTTAGTCTACGAGTCTCCTTCAAACCGCAGCAAAGTGCGATGGCATCAGCCCTGTGCGGGCAGCCGCCCACAGATACCGTCCCGCGAACCCGACCGGGAGAGGTACTATTCGGGCACCAGTCGGCATCACGATCAGTCACTCCGGCGGGCAACGCCCCCGAGACGCGAGTTTTCACCGCGTCACTCCTGCAACACAGACCCCACCTTCATCATGACCAGCCCCGCAACCATCACCTGGCCCGAAGCCGACGGCCCCCGCACTGCGCGTTGGCGCTCCGAAGCTGCGGTGCCGCCGCCCAGGCGCGTTGTCGTCGCCGATGACCGCACGACCGCCGACTCCGCCTATCGTCTCGCGTGCGAAGGCACCGCGCTGCTCTGGAACGGCGACTTTCAGAACGCCCGCCAATTGCTGCAAGCCGTCACGCGCCGGCTGGAGCGCAAGCCGCGCAAGCACGGCGAAACGCCGATCGACGCGTTCAACCTGCATCGCCAGGCACAGTCGCAACGCGCCCGCACGCTCGGCATGATCCTGATTCCGCTCGACGCCGCATACGCAATTCCGCTGCGTCGCGCGCCTGAAGTGCAACAGGCCTGTATCGAAACCTACGGGCCGTCTACCGACGAGCCCTCAGTTGTGTCGCTGCGCGAATTGCTCGGTCTGATCGGCGCGCACGAGTGGCGCAAGAAGGGCGTGGAAATTCCCGCGCTGGGTGAGCGCATCCATCCGCACTACGGCGTGTTTTCGCCGGTGCGCGGCGAATATGTGGATCTGGTCGCGCACACGCCGTTGCCGTCGTTGAACAAGGCGTTCGATATCGGCACCGGTACGGGCGTACTGGCTGCGCTGCTCGCCAAACGCGGCGTGAAAAAAATCGTCGCGACCGATCAGGATCCGCGAGCGCTGGCCTGTGCGCGCGAAAACCTCACGCGTCTTGGTTACGATCAGCAAGTCGACGTCGTGCGAGCCGATCTGTTTCCGGAGGGTCGTGCGCCGCTGGTGATCTGCAATCCGCCGTGGGTGCCGGCGCGGCCCGCCTCACCGATTGAATATGCGATCTACGATTCGGAAAGCCGCATGCTGCTCGGGTTTCTGGACGGACTGGCGGAACACTTGTCTCCAGGCGGGGAAGGCTGGCTGATCATGTCGGACTTCGCCGAGCATCTCGGATTACGTACGCGCGAGTGGTTGCTTGCCGCCATTGAAAAGGCGGGGCTGACGGTGGTGGGTCGCGAGGATATTCGTCCGCGGCACCCGAAGTCGACCGATGAAAACGACGCGCTGCATACGGCGCGCAAGGCTGAAATGACGTCGCTCTGGCGTCTGAAGGCGCGCTAAACGGTAGTGCTCGAGGGCGCGCGATGATGCGTCATGAGATGCAGCCAAAGAACGGCGTGTCAGACTGGCACGCCGCGCGCCTTGAGATACGCTAGTGCGCCACGTCCGGCTGCCAGCCCGCTGGCGAAGCAGGCGGTGAGCAGATAACCGCCGGTCGGCGCTTCCCAGTCGAGCATTTCACCCGCGCAGAACGCGCCGGGCAGATGTTCGATCATCAAATGTTGATCAAGCGCTTCGAAGGGGATGCCGCCTGCGGTGCTGATCGCCTCGGCGATAGGCCGCGCGCGCGTAAGCCGCACCGGCAGTGCTTTGATCGCATGCGCCAGGACATTCGCGTCGGCGAAGGCTTCCTTCGACAGAATCTCGTGCAACAAAGCCAGTTTTACGCCTCCAATGCCGACTCTGCCATGCAGGTGAGTCGACATGGAGCGTGAACCACGCGGTCGCGTGACTTCGGCCACGACACGCTCCAACGTCAAGCCTGGCGCCAGGTCCAGCGCGATCGTGACGTCGCCGTCGGCGAGAATCCGCTCCCGGATGGCTGCCGACAGCGCGTAAATCAGACTCCCTTCGAGGCCGGTTTCGGTCAGAAGTATTTCACCTTGTCGATTGTGGACTTTATTGTCTACGTCGGTGAGCGTGATGGCCACGGATTTCACCGGCTGACCGGCGAAGCGCTCGCGCAGATAAGGGCTCCAGTCCGCATCGAAGCCGCAGTTCGCGGGCCGCAACGGCGTCACCGGCACCTCGCGTGCGCTCAGGAGCGGCACCCAGGCGGCGTCCGATCCAAGCCTTGGCCAGCTTGCGCCGCCGAGTGCGAACACCACGGCATCGCAGCTCACGCGTTGCTCGCCGTCGGGTGTTTCGAAGCGCAACGTGTGAGCCTCGGTGGCGCCGTCTTCGTTGTTCCAGCCGGTCCATTTGTGGCGCATGTGAAAGCGCACACCCGCTTCTCTCAACCGATGCAACCACGCACGCAGCATCGGCGCCGCTTTCATATCGGTCGGAAAAACCCGCCCCGAACTGCCGACGAAGGTTTCGACGCCAAGCCCATGCAGCCAGGCCCGCAAGGCGTCGGGACCGAACAGGTCGAGTAGGGGCGCGATCTGTTTGCGGCGCGCGCCATAGCGGCCAAGAAACGGCTCGAGCGGTTCCGAATGCGTGATGTTCATGCCGCCTTTGCCCGCCATCAGGAATTTGCGGCCAACGGATGGCATCGCGTCGTAGACGTCGACTTGCACGCCGTGCTGGGCAAGCGCCTCGGCGGCCATCAAGCCGGCCGGGCCGCCGCCGATCACGGCGACGCGGGCGGAATCGAAGGAGGATGACATGCGGTCCTGCAGATGAGCGGAGGGCGGCGCGTTGGCCTGATCTGACAATCGGCAGCGCGAAGGGCGCTATTTTCACACCGCCGGCAACGCAGGGCAAACGGCGCGCGGCGAACGGCCAACGAGTCAACCGACCAGCCCGAGCTAGCGGCCGAAAAGAGCTGGGTTCGGGCGTGTCGCAAACCCCTGCGCCCACGTTCGTCCCTTTGCTATTCACTCGCGCGACCTATACTTTTCAAACACCTTCCACCGGACGCAGTCCGCTTATTCCCCGCGTCACACTATCCCATCGCTCTCATTTCACCCGACGCGGCCAATGCAGCCGCGTCGCGGCCGGCGACGTGGCCTGCGCGCCCGCTGTTTGTCTGGATGTTTCGACGTTTAATCAGGAGATTGCCATGACTCGCAAATACATCGACTGCCGCGAGTTTCCGAGCGAAATGAATTGCACGGTTGCCCTATCCGCCGACAGCGAGAGCGAATTGCTCGACGCCGCCGTGCAGCATGCCGTCACGGTGCACAAACATACGGACTCGCCGGAACTGCGCTCGCAGCTCAAGACGCTCTTTCATGACGGCACGCCGCCGGTCGAGGGGCCGCGCGCGTAATTCGTTGTTCTTCTTTGAGCATGAAGGCCGGTTGACCCGCACGAACGGCGGCGCGCCGTTCGCGCTGGTCGCGGCGTTGTGTGGGCGTGCTAGCCGGGATATGCCTCATCCACCTTCAGTCCGGCCAGCTTGAAAATGACCCGCAGCGTTTGCGGTTTGATGTCGCGGCGCGAAGCGAGCGTTGTCATCACGAAGTCGAGTACTTTCGCGTACTTCAGCATCGTCAGGCACGTCTCCATGTCGACGCTGCCATCGCGCATGACCTCGGCCAGCCGCAGCATTTCGGTGGAGATGTCGCGTGCCATTTCCAGTTCGAGCTGCTGCTTTTCCGACCACGCAGGGGCGGCGGTGAGCTTCGCCAGCATTTCCTGAAACTTCTGTTCGACGTTTCCGTTGGGTACCGTGTCCATCGCTGCCTCTTCTATTTTCCAGGCGCGCGTCCGTTTGAGATCGCGGCGCGCTGCTGGTTACGTAACGTTCGGCCCGTGTTCCGGGACCGTCCTCCCCACATGCATTCGGTTCGCGTGATCGAAGCCACGGCCGGCAGCTTGTTGTTATGCGCGACACGGCTTACGCCATCGAGTGAGCCGGCCCGCAAGATGCTTTCAAGCCACGTCGGAATACGTCCCGCATAGTGCGTTTTGAGCAGGAAGTGTTCCAGGTTTATGGCATTTCTCGCATGGTCGACGCGGCTCCTTAGGTGAGCGGCCTGCGCTTTGGGTAAACTGGCAGCAACTTTTCCTTTTTTCCGTCATCTGTCGCACGTTCGCGTTGCAATCGATGGCGGTCCCCCACGATGTCCAGCAAAACCCACGAAATCCGTCCGAACCAGTCCGTCGAGTTGTTGAAGGAACTCCATATCCTCACGCGCGACGGCAAGATGAACCAGGACAGCCGTCGCAAGCTGAAGCAGGTCTACCACCTGTTCCAGTTCATCGAGCCGCTGCTGAAAGACCTCAAGGAGCAGCAGGGCGCGGTGACGCTCGTCGACCATGGCGCGGGCAAGTCATACCTAGGTTTTATCCTGTATGACCTTTTCTTCAAGGAGTTTCAGGACGCCGCTGGTGGGGCGTCGCACATTTACGGCATCGAAACGCGCGAGGATCTCGTGACGAAATCCGAGGAGCTGGCCGGGCGGCTGGGCTTCAAGGGGATGTCGTTTCTGAATTTATCGGTGGCGGAGTCGATTACGTCAGACCGATTGCCGGCGCAGATCGATATCGTGACCGCGCTGCATGCGTGCAATACCGCGACTGACGACGCGCTCCGGTTCGCTCTGGAAAAGCGTGCGAAATACATCGTGGTGGTGCCGTGTTGCCAGGCCGAGGTGGCGGGGGTTTTACGGCAGAACAAGGGTAAATCGCTGGGGAATGCGCTGACCGAAATCTGGCGGCATCCGTTACATACCCGGGAATTCGGCAGCCAGATTACCAATGTGCTGCGCTGCCTGCAGCTGGAAGCGCATGGATATCAGGTGAGTGTGACCGAGCTGGTCGGGTGGGAACATTCCATGAAGAATGAACTGATTATTGCCCAGTTCAAGGACCTGCCGAGACGACGGCCAACCGAGCGGCTGAATGAAGTGATGGAGACGCTCGGGATCGAGGAGCTGAAAGAGCGGTTCTTTGTCTCGGCCTGATCCGTCCTGCGGCGGCGGCTTTTTCATAGCCGCCGCGCGAATTACTTTTTCATCAATTCATTCCAGCCTTTAAGACCAATTCGCCGAAGCGTCTCCTGATTCCGCTCATAAATAGCTTCTGCATCGGGAAAAGCCTGAACCGCCCGTTCGATACTGTCTTCGCGAAGCAAATGCAAAATCGGATAGGGTGCGCGATTCGTATAGTTCTCGATATCGTCGGGCTCGCTGTCTTCAAACTGATAATGCGGGTGAAAACTGGCAATCTGAATAATGCCTTCCAGCCGAAGTTGCTTGACCATTCTCTCGGCGAAAAACAGGCAATCGTTATAGTCGAGAAAATCGCTGAGCGCGTTCGGTATAACCAGAAGCGTGGTATCCACCGCCTCAGGATTCGCTGCGACGAGTGCCTGAATCTCGGTTTCGAGATCGGCTAACACCCCTTCCATATCCACGGCGTCGCTCACGGCGTACCGAATCTGCCCTTTCACATGCACGGCTTTGGCAAAGGGGCACAAATTGAGCCCGATCACGGCTTCCGTCTGCCAATGACGGGTGGCGGCGATAACGGCATCATGAGATTCGGCGGGCGACGACATGGCAAGCAGCGAAAGAGGAAAGTGCCATTCTAACGGCGCGCAACGGTACCGATCCGCACCCTGCCGCAACAGGACGACTCAAACCTCAGCCCTCAACCCGCTTGGGTCCCGCTGCACGCCGCAGCGATCAACTGCGCCGCTACCTTCGGTGCGGCAAGAATTGGTCCGCAGCCCGGGCCGTAGGTTTGGCTGGCCGCGTACACGCCTTCGATCATCAAGCCCAGTCCGTTGGCCAAGGCCACCGGATCGTCGGCGCCTGCCGCAGTTGTCAGTTCCAGAAGCCGCGCCATCAATCGTTCCTTGTTGCGAAACACGAATTGCCGCGCCGGGTGCGTGGTGTCGGAAAACTCCACCGACACATTCACGAAAGGACAGCCGCGGTAATCGTCGACCGATGCGCGCACCGCCAGGTCGTCGAAATATTGTTGAAGCTGCCTGGCCGGCTCACCTGGATGCTTCGCAAAGCTCTTCTCCACGTAGCCGAAAAACTGCTCGTCCTTGCGCTCCAGATACGCCATTACCAATTCATCTTTCGACGAGAACTGCCGGTATAAGCTCATCTTGTTCACACCCGCGCGCTCGACCACCGCGTCGACACCGACTGTTCGCACACCCTCGCGGTAGAACAGTTCGTCCGCGGCGCGCAGTAGATGCTGTTGCGCCTCCGGACCGGCCGTCTGCGTGCTGCGTGCTCGCCGTGCGCCGGTTGGCTTGAGGGTTTCGCTATCGGACATGGATGCCACCTGAATTGAATTGATGCCTTGACATGTTACCGACCAGTAACTAACATCGCAACACCATTGTGACAGATCTGTCACAAGTCCTTTACCGAAGTCGTAACAATGCGAGCGGCGCGGCCTGCGGGGCAGGCGTCGATTGGAGAACCGATGAACTGGGCAGCGAGACTGATTGGCGGACGTTTCCACTACGGCTGGTTGACCGTGGCGGTGGTGTTTCTGGTGCTGCTGGCGGCGGCGGGCACACGCGCCACGCCGAGCGTGATGATGGTGCCGCTGGAGCATCAATTCGGCTGGAGCCGTGCGACGATTTCGCTCGCCATCTCCGTGAACATTGCGCTCTACGGACTGATGGGGCCGTTTGCGGCCGCGGCGATGCAGCGCTTCGGTGTGCGTCCTACTCTGCTGATCGCGCTCGGCACGATGGCGGCGGGGGTGGCGTTGTCTTCGCTGATGACGCATCCGTGGCAGATGGTTCTGATCTGGGGCGTGATGGTCGGCGGCTCGACCGGCGTGGCGGCGCTGTCTTTGTCCGCGACGGTGGTGACGCGCTGGTTCACCACTCATCGCGGTCTCGTGATGGGGATTCTCACGGCCAGTTCGGCGACCGGCCAACTGGTGTTCCTGCCGATGCTTGCGGCCATCGCCGAGCATTACGGTTGGCGTCAGGTGGTGTGGGTCGTCGCGGGCGCGGCGGCGGTTGTCTTGCCGCTCGTCGCGTTCCTGTTGCCGGAGCGGCCCGCGGATATGAAGTTGCGCCCGTTCGGCGAACCGGCCGACTCGCCGATTTCCAATTCCGTGACGAAGCAGAATCCGCTGGCCATCGCTTTCGGCACGCTCGCCATGGCGAGCAAGACGCGTGATTTCTGGCTGCTGTTCTTCAGCTTCTTTATTTGTGGCGCGAGCACCAACGGTTACGTCGGCACGCACCTGATCGCAATGTGTGGCGATTACGGCATGACCGAAGTGCAGGGCGCTTCCCTGCTTGCTGCAATGGGCATCTTCGATCTGTTCGGCACGACGCTGTCGGGCTGGCTGTCGGACCGCTTCAATAGCCGCGTGCTGCTGTTCTGGTATTACGGTCTGCGCGGTTTGTCGCTGATGTATCTGCCGCACGCCTTCGGCATCGATTTCTTCGGGCTGCCGTTGTTCGCGGTGTTCTACGGACTCGACTGGATCGCCACCGTGCCGCCCACCGTGCGTCTCGTAACCGATGTGTACGGAAAGGAAGCGGCGCCGGTCGTGTTCGGCTGGGTGGTCGCCGGCCACCAGCTCGGTGCGGCCTTCGCGGCGCTCGGTGCGGGCATGCTGCGCGCGAGCCTCGGCACGTACACGGTGGCGTCGATGATTTCCGGCGGACTGTGTCTGATTGCCGCCGTGATCGTGCTGCGGATCAACCGGCCGGCCAAGGTGCCGGAGCCGCAAACGGCGTAAAGCGGCGACCCTGCGCGCGACGAACAAGGCGCACCTGAGCAAACGGCCTCATACGAGGCCGTTTGCCATTGCAGTTGAGGTGAAAACTAAGTGTGTACTTGTTGGAGCGCGAGTGGCCCAGCCCGGTTATGCTATGAAGCCCCGGGCAGCCGCCCGTCGTTCATGAATTTCGACCGAGAGAAGCGCATGACCAACAAACCCGCCCCTACCGCAGTTGCCATTCACGAGCTGATTGCAGGTCGCTGGAGCCCGCGCGCGTATTCGAGCGAGCCGGTGAGCCGCGAGGATCTGCATTCGGTGCTCGAAGCGGCACGCTGGGCGCCGTCTTCGTATAACGCGCAGCCGTGGCGTTTCCTCGTATTCGACCGTAGCGTCGATGAAGTCTCGTTCAAGCAGGCTTTCGCCACGCTGGTGCCGTTCAACCAGGGCTGGAATGCGCCGGCGCCGGTGCTGATCGCGGTGACCACGCACACGCTCACCAACAAGGGCGAAGTGAACCGTTGCGCGCCGTACGACGCGGGCGCCGCGGCGATGGCGCTGGTGCTGCAGGCGCATGCGCTCGGTCTCGCCGCGCATCAGATGAGCGGCTTCGATCCGAACGCGTTCCGCACGGCGTTCAAACTGCCGCACGACGTCGACGTGATCGCCATCATTTCGCTGGGCCACTACGGCGATGTCGACAAACTCGATCCGGTGCTGCGTGAGCGCGAGAAGTCGGTGCGTCAGCGTTTGCCGCTTGCTGAAATCGCTTATGGCGGCGGCTGGAAGAAGGCGTTCTGAGTTCCTTCGCAACCTTGGTGGTGATAAAAACGCGCGGCGCTGACCGCGCGTTTTTTTGTTCTGCAATGGTCGCGATGCTTTAAGGGGTGTGGTTCATTCCTCGCCGTCCGCGACGCTCGAAAGCGGCGTGGCGACGTTCTCAAGCGACTTGCGCTCCGCATCCACGCCCCAGATCGCGGCGATCACCGCGGCGGCGAGCATCAGCCCCGAGCCGACCAGATAGCCCACAAACACTTCACTACGCTGATGCGTATCGATCAGCCGGCCGAAGAACGCCGGCCCGATGATGCCACCCAGCGCCGTGCCGAACGCGTAGAACACCGCGATCGCCAACGCGCGGATTTCGAGCGGAAACGATTCGCTGACGGTCAGATACGCCGAACTCGCCGCCGCCGAAGCGAAGAAGAAGACCACCATCCACGCGATCGTCTGCGTCACGACGGTGAGCATGTGCTGCTCGAACAGATAGCCGCTCAGCGTCAGCAGGAGGCCGGACAGCGCGTAGGTCGTGGCGATCATCTTGCGTCGCCCGATGACGTCGAAGAGCCGGCCGAGCACCAGCGGTCCAAGGAAGTTGCCGAGCGCGAACGGCAACAGATACCAGCCAATATGGTCGCCGGGCACCTGATAGAACTCGGTCAGCACCAGCGCATAGGTGAAAAAGATCGCGTTGTAGAAGAACGCCTGCGCTGTCATCAACGATAAGCCGACCAGCGCGCGCCGTCGGTGCAGGTTGAATAGCGTGTGAAACACCTCGCGCAGCGGCGTATGTCCGCGCGCCCGCAGTCTTAGCCGGGTGAGGTCGTCGTCGGCTAGTGCATGGCCTTCACTGCGAAAGCGCGTTTCTATGCCGTCGACGATCGAGCGTGCATCGTGTTCGCCGCCATGCGTCAGTAGCCAGCGCGGACTTTCGGGTACCCAGATGCGCATCGGCAGAATCCCCAGCGCCAATACCGCGCCGATGAAGAAACAGGCGCGCCAGCCCCAGTCGCCCGGCAGCAGATTCGGGTCGAGCAGGATCAGGGAACCCGCCGCGCCAAGCCCCGCGCCGACCCAGAAGGTGCCGTTGATGCCGAGGTCGGTCCAGCCGCGCACTCGCGCGGGCGTGAATTCCTGGATCGTCGAATTGATCGCCGTATATTCGCCGCCAATGCCTGCGCCGGTGAGAAACCGGAACAGCAGAAAACTGGCGAGATTCCAGGAAAAAGCGGTCGCCGCCGTAGCGGCCAGATACAGCGCAAGCGTGATGAAAAACAGCTTGCGACGGCCGAGCCGGTCGGTCAGCCAGCCGAAGCCGAGCGCACCGAGCACGGCGCCGGCAATGTAGGCGCTGCCGGCGAGGCCTACGTCGGCGTTGGTAAATTGCAACGATGGGCTAGACTTCAACGCACTCGCGACAGCGCCTGCGAGCGTCACCTCGAGACCGTCGAGCAGCCACGTCACGCCCAGCGCCACGACGATCAGCGAGTGAAAGCGTCCCCACGGCAAGCGGTCGAGCCGCGAGGGCAGGTCGGTTTCAATGACGGCGGCGTTTTTCTCGTGGACAGCGGCGGTAGGCGGCGCGCTCATTGCTACAAGTCTCCTGATTATCGAAATTTGGCGGCGTATCCTGTCGAATTCAGCAATTTTTGTTCCGTCGAGCGGACCTTGGTCAGCATTGCGGGCGTCCCGGAAAGCGTCAGTTGATGCTGATTGGGCTTTCGTGATACAAAGCCGCTCCCCTTTCTGTCCGCGCCAGCCGTGAGCGGCGATTCCTGCCATGAACTATTGCGCGATTGACTTCGGTACTTCCAATTCGGCCGTGGCCGTCCCAGACGGCGCTGCGCTTAGACTTGCGCCGGTCGAGGGCGCCTATACGACGCTGCCGACCTCCGTCTTTTTCAACACCGACGAGAACACCCGCGAATTCGGGCGTGCGGCGTTGGCAGCGTATATCGACGGATTCGACGGCCGTCTGATGCGTTCGATGAAAAGTATTCTCGGCTCGCCGCTCGCCGAGAATTCGACCGATCTCGGCGACGGTTCGGCGATCAAGTACACGGACATCATCGCGATTTTCGTCGACCATCTGAAGCGCTCGGCCGAGAAGAGCACGGGCGGCCCGATCAGCCGCGCGGTACTGGGCCGCCCGGTGTTCTTCGTCGACGACGATCCTCGCGCGGACCAGATGGCGCAGCAGCAGCTCGAAGCGGCGGCGCGTTCAGTCGGTTTGCGGGAGATTCACTTTCAGTATGAGCCGATCGCGGCCGCGTTCGACTACGAATCGCATCTGACTGAAGAAGGGCTCGTGCTGGTGGCCGACATCGGCGGCGGTACGTCGGACTTTTCGCTGGTGCGGGTGGGGCCGGAGCGGGTGAAGCGCGTGGAGCGCAAAGACGACGTGCTGGCCCACCACGGTGTGCACGTTGCGGGCACGGACTTCGACCGCCGTGTCGAACTGGTGACGATCCTGCGCGAACTCGGCTATCAGACGCTCGACCCCGAAGGCCGTGAGATTCCGAACCGCATCTATTTCGATCTGGCCACCTGGCACCTGATCAATACCGTCTATGCCCCGAAGCGCGTCAGCGAGCTCGCGCTCATGCGGCATCTGTTCCTCCAGACCAAACATCACGACCGCCTGATGCGCGTTGTGGACCGCCGGCTTGGGCATGCGCTGGCTGCTCACGCGGAAGAAGCGAAGATCGGCGTGGCGGCGGGTGGGGAGACGGTGATCGACCTCGACGAGGTGGAAGACGACCTGCGCCTCGCATTCGACGAAGCGCAGCTCATCAAGGCCGGTCAGGACGAGACGCAGCGCATCGTGCAGGCGGCTCGCGATACGGTGCAGGCAGCCGGTGTGGCCCCGCGCGACGTCAACGCGATTTACTTCACGGGCGGCTCGACCGGATTGGCGTTTCTATCGGGCGCATTGGCCGCGGCATTTCCGGATGCCAAAGCGGTATTCGGCGACCGTCTCGCCAGCGTCGCGACAGGTCTCGGTATTCACGCACGGCGTTTGTTCGGATAACCGAATTGCTCAAATTCATACTGCAAAGATAATCATCGAATGCAGTTACGACGAATATAAAAAAACCCCGCCGAGGCGGGGTTTTTTTGCGTCCAGAAGGAAGCGTGCTTGCTTACACCGGCTTGATGTTAGCAGCTTGCTTGCCCTTCGGGCCCGTCTTCACTTCAAACGTAACCTTTTGGTTTTCTTGCAGCGTCTTGAAGCCTTCCGTGCGGATTTCCGAGAAATGCGCGAACAGATCTTCGCCGCCGCCGTCCGGCGTGATGAAGCCAAAGCCCTTTGCGTCATTGAACCACTTGACGGTACCGGTTTCCATATTACTTGTTCCTAAAGATGGTAAATAAGGCCGAAGCCCAATGGGTGCGCATGAAAATCAAGGAAGGGGGTAATGGGACCAACCGGAGTACCGTTGATGGGCGAACTACGAAAGACCAATTCACTCGCCGCTTGAAATCCTGCCCGAACGTTATACGGCGATTTCGGGCGAAGGTCAACACTCTTGTCCCAACTTTACAAGATTTCGGCGGATTGGCGTAGAAATTGCTTACAAAGCTTGCTATTCGTCGGAGAATTTTGCTAGGGAGAACCCTTAGTTTCGCTGCAACGGCCGGGTGCAACCGTTAAACTACGCGCCGCGCGTCGGTTGCACCTGATTCTGGTCCGTCGCGCACGCATGCGCGTCACCCGTCCGCAACGCCACAAGCGATGTGACGCGGTGCCGACATGGTTCTGATGCAATCTGCACGGGACCGGAGCCAGTGCTTTGCATGGAGCCTGAGTAAGCGTTAAAGCGCCAACTCCGGCCGATCGCCAAAGCGCTAACTCTGGTCGACACAGGAGAAGATGTGAAAAGTTCTATACAACGGAACATCGGACCGGTCGCGTTACTGCTGACCGGCTTGGGTTCGATCATCGGATCGGGCTGGCTGTTCGGCGCGTGGAAGGCTGCAAAAATTGCCGGGCCGGCTGCCATTTGTGCATGGGTCATTGGCGCGGTGGTGATTCTCGCGATTGCCTTGACCTACGCAGAACTCGGCGCAATGTTCCCGGAGTCCGGCGGCATGGTGCGTTACGCGCGCTATTCGCACGGCGCGCTGGTTGGGTTCATCAGTGCATGGGCCAACTGGATCGCCATTGTCTCGGTGATTCCAATCGAGGCTGAAGCATCCATTCAATATATGAGTACCTGGCCGTATCCATGGGCGCATGCGCTATTCGTGGATGGGTCATTAACGACTAATGGGCTATTGCTGTCCGCGGCCCTCGTGATCATTTACTTCCTGCTGAATTACTGGGGCGTCAAGCTGTTCGCTCGCGCCAATTCGGCGATCACGGTCTTCAAGTTCCTGATTCCGGGCGCGACGATCGCCGGTCTGATGCTGACGGGCTTCCACAAGGAAAACTTCGGCGAAGTGAGCACCTTTGCGCCGTACGGCTGGTCGGCTGTGCTGACCGCAGTGTCGACGAGCGGCATCGTGTTCGCCTTCAACGGCTTCCAGAGCCCGATCAACCTCGCCGGTGAGGCGCGCAATCCGGCGAAGAGCGTGCCGTTCGCGGTGATCGGCTCGATCCTGCTGGCGCTGGTGATCTACGTGCTGCTGCAGATCGCGTACATCGGCGCGGTGAACCCGGCCGACGTCATGAAGGGCTGGAGCCACTTCAACTTCGCTTCGCCGTTTGCGGAACTGGCGATCGCGCTGAACCTGAACTGGCTGGCTATCCTGCTGTACGTCGACGCGTTCGTCAGCCCGAGCGGTACCGGCACGACTTACATGGCGACCACCACCCGCATGATCTACGCGATGGAGCGCAACAACACGATGCCGAAGATGTTCGGCAACGTGCACCCGTTCTACGGCGTGCCGCGTCAGGCGATGTGGTTCAACCTGCTGGTGTCGTTTATTTTCCTGTTCTTCTTCCGCGGCTGGAGTTCGTTGGCAGCGGTGATCTCGGTCGCGACCGTGATCTCGTACCTGACTGGCCCGATCAGCCTGATGGCGCTGCGCCGCGCGGCAACGGATCTCGAGCGCCCGCTGCACATTCCGGGCATGAAGTTCATTGCGCCGTTCGCTTTCGTATGCGCGTCGCTGATCCTGTATTGGGCGAAGTGGCCGCTGACCGGCGAAATCATTCTCTTGATGGTCGTCGCGCTGCCGGTCTACTTCTACTTCCAGGCGAAGTCGGGTTTTGGCGGCTGGGGGCGTGACCTGAAGGCTGCATGGTGGCTCGTGGCCTACCTGCCGGTGATGGCGATTCTGTCGCTGATCGGCAGCAAGGAGTTTGGCGGCCACGGCGTCCTGCCGTACGGCTGGGACATGCTGGTGGTGGCCGTCTTCTCGCTGGTGTTCTACTACTGGGGCGTGCATAGCGGCTACCGTTCGGAATACCTCGAAGAACGTCAGACGCACGACGAAGTGCTTGAGGGCATGGGCGCACACTAAGTTGCTGCGCTGAGCCTTCCGCCGGATCGTCATGATTCGGCACAGTACAAAAAAGCCCGCCTGAGTTGCTCAGGCGGGCTTTTTTCTTGGCGGCGCTTTGGCCTTGGTTCGGCGTTTCGCTAGCGTCGAGTCAGGCGGTGCCGAATACGTAATTCGTCATGGCGAGCGAGCGCTGATAAGTGCCGAGCGACTGAATCGCCAGCGAATAATCGTCGTCCGCCGCACCTAGGGCCGCGAACACGGGTAACAAGTGCTCGTCGGTCGGATGCATCAGCACCGCGTGCGGCGCCTGGCGGCGGTAGTCGAGCAACGCATCGATGTCGTGCGCGGCAAGCTTGGCCTCGAACCAGTCGGTGAACTCGGCCACACGCGGATCGGCATCGCCCGGACGTGCGGAAAAATCCGCTGCGCGCAGGTTGTGTGTGATCTGGCCCGAGCCGATCACCATCACGCCGTCTTCTTTCAGCGAGCGTAGCGCGCGGCCCACCCGGAAATGATGGGCGGCATCCATATGCGGCTGGATCGACAGTTGCGCGACTGGGATGTCGGCTTCCGGGAACATCAACAGCATCGGCACCCACGCGCCGTGGTCGAGCCCGTGCGGCTGGGCGTCGGTGAGGATGCCGTGTTCGCCGAGCAGCACCGCGGCACGGCGCGCCACATCGGGCGCGCCGGGAGCCGGGTACTGAATCTCATACAACTGACGCGGGAAGCCGTAGAAATCGTGAATGGTCTCAGGCGCCGTGGACGTGCTCACCACCGGTTGCGCCGTGCCCCAATGGGCTGACAGCATCAGCACGCTCTCAGGGCGGGGCAATTGCGCCGACAGTGCGCCGAATTCGGCGGACGGCAAGGAAGGGTCGATCGGCAGCGTAGGTGCGCCGTGGGAGAGGTAGAGCGACGGTAAGCGATTCATGGTAGCAACGCCGCCGCGGGAACGCGGCGCGGAAGTAGGGTTGCTATCAATATAGGTCCGTACCTGCGTTTGATAAACGGGTGAAAACGGAATTGATTGTGTCGCCGGTATTGTTAATGACGCTGGAGCGGTTGTGGCGCGCCGCTCGTTAGGTCGTGGCAATGCATGGGGCCTGCCTGCGTGCGCGTTAAGCGCGGCGGCGGTAGGTGGTCCTGCGAACTATTCCTGCGCGTCGCGCAAACCTTGCCACGCCGGCGACAAGGCCGGTCCCAACGCGAATAGATCCAGCACGCGTGCCACCGTGTGATCGACCATTTCGTCGATCGTCGTCGGTTGGTTATAGAAAGCGGGCAAGGGCGGAAAGATCACGCCGCCCATTTCGGTGACGGCCGTCATATTGCGCAGATGCGCGAGGTTTAACGGCGTTTCACGCACGAGCAGCACGAGCCGGCGGCGCTCTTTGAGCGTGACATCGGCGGCGCGGGTGATCAGGTTGTCGGAAAGACCGTGTGCGACGCTTGCCAGCGTCTTCATCGAGCACGGCGCGACCACCATGCCATCGGTTGCAAACGAGCCGGACGCGATACTTGCGCCGACGTCGCGCACCGAATGGACGACATCCGCGAGCGGATGCACGTCTTCTTTGCTTAGCTGGAGTTCGTGCTGGATATTGAGCCAGCCGGCGCTCGAAATCAGCAGATGGCTCTCGACGCCGCCCACCCGGCGCAACGTCTCGAGCAACCGGATGCCGTAAATGGCGCCGGTCGCGCCGGTAATCGCGACGATCAGCCGGCGCGGCGTCGCAGCACGTGTTTCCATGGCTCGCGGCGCCTTATCGGAGGACAACAAAGGTTCGGACAGCGGCTCTTTAAGCCGCGGCGAACAGTTGCTGCAGTTCGCCCGATTCGTACATTTCCATCATGATGTCCGAGCCGCCGACGAATTCGCCCTTCACGTACAGCTGCGGAATGGTCGGCCAGTTCGAGAACTGCTTGATGCCCTGGCGGACTTCGTCGTCTTCGAGCACGTTGACGGTTTTGATTTCGCCGACGCCGCATGCCTTCAGGATCTGGATGGCGCGGCCGGAAAAGCCGCACATCGGGAACTGGGCGGTGCCCTTCATGAAGAGCACGACGTTGTTTTCGTCGACGATTTGCTTGATGCGTTGTTGCGTATCCATGACTGACCTTGCGGTTCCGTTATGTGTAGGGAATAGGCTGAAATGATAGCGGATTTCGGTAACACCGGCCGAGGGCCGCTTTGCCACTTCGGCGATTAGGGCCATTCATCGAGGTAAGCCGGGCCAGCGTCCGCCGCTGATTCGCTCGATGCCGGCGAGATCCTGCTCCGAGCGGACTTGCGTAAAACCCTCTGCCGTCAGCAGGTCGCGCACGGCTTCCGCCTGATCGTACCCGTGTTCGATCCACAATACGCCATTGGCGGCCAGGCGTGTGGGCGCGCCCGCGACGATCTTGCGGATCGCGCTGAGTCCATCGGCTTCGTCGGTGAGCGCGCCGCGCGGCTCGAAGCGCAGATCGCCTTCCAACAGATGCGGATCGCCGCTCGCGATGTACGGCGGGTTGCTGACGATCACGTCAAAGCGCAATGCTGCGTCTAGCGAGCCGTACCAGTCGCTTTGCTGCAGGTCCACGAGTCCGCCGGGGCGTTTGGCATCCAGCAGACGCGCGGCGTTGCGCGTGGCTACCGCCAGTGCTTCAGCGGAACGATCCAGCGCCCAGACCTGCGCATCGGGCCGCATCGACGCGATGGCCACGGCGATTGCTCCGGTGCCGGTGCCCAGATCGAGTACGCGCGGGCGCGAGATGTTTTCCATCGCGGCCAGCGCCGTTTCGACCAGCAGTTCGGTTTCGGGACGCGGAATCAGCACGTCCGGTGTCACTTCGAAATCAAGCCCGAAAAATTCGCGCGCGCCGACCAGTTGCGCCACCGGCTCGCCGGCGACACGCCGCCCTTCCAGGGCCCGGTATCGTTCGACTATTGAGCCGTCGAGCGTCTCATCGCTGCGCGTAATCAATTGCGTATGCCGCCAGCCCAGCACGTGCGTGAGCAGAATCCGCGCTTCGAGCGACGGCAGTGGCGAGGCGCGCAATAGCGCTGCTGGCGTGACCGGAGCCATCCGCGCTTAGTCCGCGTCGCCCAGCGATGCCAGCAACTCGGCCTGATGCTCGCTGACGAGCGCCGCGATCAGTTCGTCGAGATCGCCATCCATGATCGCGTCGAGGCGATATAGCGTCAGATTGATCCGATGGTCCGTCAGACGCCCTTGCGGGAAGTTGTAGGTGCGAATCCGCTCCGAGCGGTCGCCAGAACCGATCAGGCTCTTGCGGGTTGCGGCTTCCTTCGCCTGCTGCTCGTGCGACTGCTTGTCCTTGATGCGTGCCGCCAACACCTTCAGCGCACGATCCTTGTTCTTGTGCTGCGACCGGTCGTCCTGACATTCGACGACGATGCCCGTTGGCAAGTGCGTCACCCGCACGGCCGAATCGGTCTTGTTGATGTGCTGCCCGCCCGCGCCGGACGCGCGGAACGTGTCGATGCGCAGATCGGCCGGATTGATTTCGACTTCGCCGATTTCGTCCGCTTCCGGCATCACCGCGACCGTGCACGCCGACGTGTGAATGCGGCCCTGCGTTTCGGTGGCCGGCACGCGTTGCACGCGATGGCCGCCCGACTCGAACTTGAGCTTGGAATAGGCCGCTTCGCCAGCGATTCGTACGATCACTTCCTTGTAGCCGCCAAGGTCCGATTCGCTCGCCGACATCATTTCCACTTGCCAGCGATTACGCTCGGCAAAGCGCAGGTACATGCGCAGCAAATCGCCCGCGAACAGCGCGGATTCGTCGCCGCCGGTACCGGCGCGGATTTCGAGGAAGATGTTGCGATCGTCGTTCGGGTCTTTCGGCAACAGCATTTTTTGCAATTCCGCGCCGAGTTTTTCCATCCGCTCGCGCGCCGCGCGAATTTCCTCTTCCGCGAAGTCGCGCATCGACGTGTCCGCCAGCAGTTCCTGCGCGGTCGCCGCGTCGTTCATCGCCAGGCGCCACAGCGCGTAATGCTCCACAACCGGCCCGAGCTCGGCGTGTTCACGCGTGAGCTTGCGGTATTGGTCGAGATTCGAGGTGATGTCCTCGCGGCTCAACAGGTCGTTCAGTTCGGCCAGCCGGGTAGTGAGCTGGTCGAGCTTGCGTTGCATGCTCGTTTTCATCGGACGGGTATCGGAGCGGACTCCGGCAAAGACGACGACTAGGGGAGTGGGCAGATGCCCTGGTCAGAAGCATGTCGCGGGCCACTCAGTGTGGCGCGGACGGTGCGGCGGTGGCTGCGCCGCTAACGCTCCGTAGAACCGGAGTGTTTGTAGAAACCGCTCATCAATTCGATAAGCGTGTCACGGTTCTCGCTGCTCGCGCGATTGAGCGCGTGCGTGGGGCCGTGGATCAATTTGTTGGTGAGCGATTGCGACAACGCTTCGAGCACCGCTGCCGGGTCCTCGCCGCGTGCGAGCATTTTCTGCGCGCGTTCGACTTCGGCGCGACGCAGCACGTCGGCCTGTGTATGCATGTGACGGATCACCGGCACGATGCTGCGTGCGTCGAGCCATTGCATGAAGTTCTGCACACGCGTTTCGATGATCGCCTCGGCCTGCGCGACCGCGGCTTGCCGCGACGCATTGCCTTCGCGCACGATCGCGCCGAGATCGTCGACGGTGTACAGGAAAACGTCTTCGAGCTTGCCGACTTCGGGTTCGATATCGCGCGGCACGGCCAGATCGACCATGAAAATCGGCCGGTGACGGCGCGCTTTCACAGCCCGCTCGACGGCGCCCAGCCCGATGATCGGCAAGGTGGACGCGGTGCACGACACGATGATGTCGAACTCATGCATGCGGGTGGGCAGTTCCGAGAGCGGAATGGCCCGGCCGTTGAAGCGTTCGGCGAGGCGGGTGCCGCGCTCGGCCGTGCGATTGGCCACGACGAGTTCGCGTGGCTGCTGCGCTGCGAAGTGCGTAGCGCACAACTCGATCATTTCGCCCGCGCCGATGAACAGCAAGCGCTGGTTTGAAATCTTGTCGAAAATCCGCTGGGCGAGCCGCACGGCGGCTGCCGCCATGGAAACCGACTGCGCGCCGATTTCCGTTGTACTGCGCACTTCCTTCGCCACGGCGAAGGTGCGCTGGAACAACTGGTTCAGATAGGTGCCGAGCGCGCCGGCCTCAGATGCGGTGCGCACCGCGTCCTTCATTTGTCCGACGATTTGCGTTTCGCCCAGCACCATCGAGTCGAGCCCCGAGGCGACGCGGAACGCGTGGCGCACGGCTTCCGACTGCGGCAGCGCGTAGACATGCGGCGCGAGTTCGTCGACGGGCAGGTTGTGGTACTTCGAGAACCACTGGATCGCGGCTTCACGCGCGGCCTGGTCGTCGGTCGCGCAGTAGAGTTCGGTACGGTTACAGGTGGACAGAATTGCCGCTTCCGGCGCCGTGCGGGCGGTGCGGCCGAGCCAGACGCTCTTGAAGGTGTCCAGTGCAGGCTTGATCTGTTCGAGCGGAAACGCCACGCGTTCGCGCAAGGCGACAGGCGCAGTGTGGTGATTGATTCCGATCGTTAGAAGCTGCATATGGGGAGCTATGGTTTAGCCCAATATTATAGCGTTTCCACGATTCTTTCATTCTGCGCGCGTCATCCGGCCTCCACAATGGCTTCCGGCGGGATCGCGTCGAGTTGATAGCCGTAGCCGTAGAGCGGTGTCAGGCAATACCCGAGTTCCGGGCGCAACTGCAATTTGGTCCGAACCCGCGACGCGTGGGTGTCGACGGTGCGCGACTTTACGTCGCGACGGCGAGTCCAGACGGTTTCGAGAATATGCGCGCGCGACACCGGCCGAGACAGATTGGAAAACAGCAGCAGCGCAAAGCGGAATTCCTTTGGCGTCAGGGCGACCGTCTGATTACGAAAGGTAACGACGAATTGCGCTGCGTCGAACGCATAGCCGCCGATCGTATCGCGCCGCCGGTTGGGCGGCCGCCGCAAGGTCGCGCGCCGCAGCAGCGCGTCCACCCGGGCCAGCATTTCCGGGCCGCGGACCGGTTTGGTCAGGCAGTCGTCGGCGCCGGCATGGAGCGCGGCGACAATCTGGCTTTCGCGTGGCTCCGACAGCAGCACGATCACCGGCAAATTCGGCAGGATCGAGCGGGCGCGCGGAATCAGGTCTTCGGCGCAATGGTCGCCGGCCCAGTTTTCGGTGATGAGAAGATCGAAGAATTCGTCGGCGGCGCGATGCAGGAACGGTGTGCTCGCTGTGAAGTGCTGGCACGCATGGCCGCCGGCAAAAATTAGCCGGCCGACCAGGGTGGCGTGCCGTAAATCCGGCTCGATAAGGGCGATTCGCATGGCGCGCTTTCAGCTTGGCAATTACCCGGGCTAGGTTTCTCCGTAAGGCTTGCAGCTTGCCTAACATCACCCCGACCCCTAAACTCAACCGCTATGCGGAAAGCGCCGTGCTGAACCTCTATAGTTAATGAGACAAAAATGCTATCTGTGTTGGCTCCTTGCGCCCATGAGACGAATCTGAAACTGCGCGAGACCTGCCGCTAATGGGGTGGCCCGGAATCCTGGTGCTGGGCGCCGTGATCGGCCTGGCGGGCTGGTGGTTGCATCCGCTGCGCCGTTCGAGCCGTGCCCCGTGGTGGGTGGCGCTCCTGACGGGCGTGCTGGGCGCGGGTGTCGCCCGCATGGCCGGCAACGTGGTGGGTCTTTTTCATGATGGCGATACGCTCGAATGGCCGGTATGTACCGCCATCGCGCTGGTCGCCGTTGCCGTGACGGTCGGCTTGCTTTCCCGTCGATGAATATTTGCAGGTGACTCCGATGAATGCCCGACTTCCTGAAACTTCCTCCATTCCCGAACGGCTCGCGACATTGCGCAACGCGATGGCGCGCGAAGGTGTAGCCGCCTATCTGGTGCCGTCCGCAGATCCGCATCTTTCCGAATATCTGCCTGGGCGCTGGCAAGGCCGGCAGTGGTTGTCGGGCTTTACCGGCTCGGCCGGCACGCTCGTCGTGACCGCTGATTTCGCCGGCGTGTGGACCGACAGCCGCTATTGGGAACAGGCCAACGCGCAACTGGCCGGCACTGGCGTTCAGTTGATGAAGATGACTGGCGGCCAGCAGACCGCGCCGCATTTTGAATGGCTTGCGCAGAACGTCGCGACCGGCAGCACGGTCGGTGTCGACGGCGCCGTGCTCGGCGTGTCGGCAGCACGTGCGTTGAGCCAGGCGCTGACTGCGCACGGCGTGAAGCTGCGCACCGACGTCGATCTGTTCGACGCGATCTGGCCGCAGCGCCCATCGCTGCCCGCCGCCGCTGTGTTCGAGCATGCCGCGCCGCACGCGAGCGTCGCCCGTTCCGAGAAGCTCGCACAGATTCGCCGGGCGATGGCGGAGAAGGGCGCGCAGTGGCACTTCATTTCCACGCTCGACGACCTCGCATGGCTTCTGAATCTGCGCGGTGCGGACGTCAGCTATAACCCGGTGTTCGTGGCGCACGCGCTGATCGGTCCGGAAAGCGCGTCGCTCTTCGTCGCCGACGGCAAGGTGCCGCAAGCGCTGGCCGACGCGCTCGCACGCGACAACATCAGCGTCGAGCCCTACGCGAAGGCCGCAGATGCGCTGGCCGCGCTGCCGGCCGGCTGCACGCTGCTGATCGACCCGCGCCGCATTACCTATGGCTCGCTGCAATCGGTGCCGTCCACGGTGAACGTCGTCGAGGCGGTCAATCCGTCCACGTTCTTCAAGTCGCGCAAGACCGAGGCGGAAGCGGAGCACGTGCGCGAGACGATGGAACAGGACGGCGCGGCGCTCGCCGAATTCTTCGCGTGGTTCGAAGGCGCGCTAGGCCGCGAAACGATCACCGAACTGACGATCGACGAGCGGCTGACGGCAGCCCGCGCACGCCGTCCGGGTTTCGTGTCGCTGAGCTTTGCAACGATCGCCGGCTTCAACGCGAACGGCGCGATGCCTCACTACCGCGCAACCGATGAAGCGCATTCGGTGATCGAGGGCAACGGCCTGTTGCTGATCGATTCGGGCGCGCAATATCTGAGCGGCACGACCGACATCACCCGCGTCGTACCGGTCGGCACCATCAGCGAGGCGCAGCGGCGCGATTTCACGATCGTGCTGAAGGGCACCATGGCGCTGTCGCGCGCGAAATTCCCGCGCGGCATCCGTTCGCCGATGCTCGACGCGATCGCTCGCGCACCGATCTGGGAAGCCGGCGCCGATTACGGTCATGGCACCGGTCACGGCGTGGGCTATTTTCTGAATGTGCACGAAGGCCCGCAGGTGATCTCGCACTACGCGCCGGCCGAACCGTGGACGGCGATGGAAGAAGGCATGATCACCTCGGTCGAGCCGGGTATCTACCGGCCGGGCCAGTGGGGTGTGCGGATCGAGAACCTGGTGCTGAACGTGCCGGCGGAGAAAACCGAGTTCGGCGATTTCCTCAAGTTCGAGACGCTGACGCTGTGCCCGATCGATACGCGCTGCCTCGACCTGTCGCTGCTGCGTGACGACGAGCGCGCGTGGCTCAATGGGTATCACGAGATGGTGCGCACGCGCCTGTCGCCGCATGTGTCGGGCGAGGCCAAGGCGTGGCTCGAGTTGCGTACACAGGCTATTTGATTGATCTCGTCGCCACGAGCTTACTGACGGAGCGTGCATGGCCATCAAGGCAGTCGTGTTCGATTTCGGCGGCGTGCTGATCGACTGGAGCCCCGAGTATCTGTATCGCCAGTTGATCCCTGACGAAACGGAGCGCCGCTGGTTTCTGACGCACGTCTGTTCGATGGAATGGGTGATCCGTCAGGACGGTGGTCAGCCGATCGCCGAAGGGACAAACGAGCTGATCGCGAAGTTTCCCGATCACGCGCCACTGATCCGCGCGTTTTACGAGCGCTGGCACGAGATGGTGCCTGGCGTGCTGGAAGAGGGCGTGGCGCTCATGGAAAAACTCGAAGCGGCCAATGTGCCGCTTTTTGGGCTCACGAACTGGTCGGCGGAGACGTTTCCTTATGCTTGGGAGCATTTCCCGGTGCTGCGGCGGTTTCGCGACATCGTCGTATCGGGCCGGGTGAAGCTGGTGAAGCCCGATCCGGCGATCTTCGCGGAAATGCGTCAGCGGATCGAGGCGCAATTGCCGGGCATTCAGCCGGGCGAACTCGTCTTCATCGACGACAATCTGAAAAACGCCGAGGCCGCGACGGCACTCGGCTGGCATGGTGTGCATCACACGAGCGCCGCAAAAACGGAAGCAGGACTGCGCGGGTTGGGTTTGCCGGTCTAAGGCGAGATGCCGCGTTCTGGGGATCGCGGTTAATGGTGGTTAAAGCAAAGCGGCGACGTGGCACGTCTCCGCTTCAATTGCGCCGCCCGCGTCGGCCCAAGTCCGCTTACTGACCGAGCAGATTTTTCAACGCGTTACCTAGTCCTTTCACGGTCTCCCCGGCGCCTTTCGCCACCCCTTCGACGCTCACGCCCATCGCCTTCGCAAAACCGGCGCCAAGACGCGTCATCAGACTTTCCTGCACCGAAAACTTCGGGTCGCGCAAATTCCCGTCCAGTACGAAATGTAGCGTGATGTCGCCGTTGTGCGTCTTGAGGGCGGCGATGGCGGCCTTGGTCGGAATCGACATGAAGGTGTCGAGCGGGTTTTCGTTGTCGGCGAGTTGCAGATGGTGGATCGTCACCGTGCCGGGTGCATGCAACTGATAGTTACGCACCGTCGAGTCGACCGTCAGGTCGACCGTGCCGCCCGTCACTTGCGCCTTCGCGCCGGTTTTTTTCAGCAGGTACGGATCGAGCATCACGACATCGACGCCGCGCAGTGTGCTGTTGGTCTGCGAATCCTTGCTGGCAATCTTGATCCACCCGCCGAACGAAACGGTGCCCGTATGCGTCGGTCCCTTGATCGAGCCGGTGACGTTGACGTTGGTCGGTTCGGAGAGCGCGGGCAGATGCAGGTGATCGACCGTCGCGTTGGCGTTGCTGACGGTGACTTTGAATGCCGGCGGGCCGACCGTCATATCGTAGAAATGGAAGTTGCCTTGCTCGAAGCTGACGTGATCGATCAGCTTTTCGCGGGAGCCGGACGCGGCCGCGCCGCTGGCTTCATCATCGTTCGAGCCGCTAATCGGGCCATTGACCGATTGCCGCAGATTCGGCATCAGACGGATCGCACCGTCCCTGGATCGCAACACGGCGATGTCGAAGCCGCGCACCACCACGCTACGAATATGCATGCGCCGCGCGAGCAGATCGCGGATATCGGGCGTGATGGTAATTTCGTCGGCGCGTAGCGGATCGCCGGCGGGCCAGTTCGGCGGCGCCTTGAGCAGAACGTTGGTGAGATGGACGGAAGTGAGGCCGACATGAATGCTTTCGGCACTGCCCAATGGCCCGAGCGCCGCGATGACGCGTTCCTTGACTTCGCGCTGCGCGAACTGCAGTGCACCGACCGCGACGACGATCAGCACCAGCAGCACGCCACCTGCGGCAATGGCCCAGCGCCTGGCTTTCGACATCGCCATGCTTGCCTCCTCGTCGCCGCGCCTGGCGCGGTGTGGGTGTGATCGGCCGGTGTGCGCGCCCGTTGGACGCACAGCTATTTGATACGGCGGAGTTCCTGCATCCCGCCGGGACGACGTGTATCACGCTGTGGCACGCAAAGCGTGTGCCCTACCGGATAGCCGGCAAATGCACGGCAAGCGCACGGCAATTGTGGCGTGCGACGGACGGTGAGCAAAATGACCAGACACCCGGCCGGCAAAACGCGCCGACCAGGCGCTCAGCAAAGCATCAGCAATAAAAAGACCAGCAAAACAGCCCGCTCATCAACCAACGAGCGTGCCGCCAAACCAGCGATTTATCGCGCAATCGGCTTGTAACGCAGACGCTTCGGACGTGCAGCTTCTTCACCGAGGCGGGCGCGCTTGTCCGCTTCGTATT
Organism: Paraburkholderia sediminicola; assembly: GCF_902859805.1. Lineage (GTDB taxonomy): Bacteria > Pseudomonadota > Gammaproteobacteria > Burkholderiales > Burkholderiaceae > Paraburkholderia > Paraburkholderia sediminicola. Next base: position 135,831 of record NZ_CADIKC010000013.1, read on the forward strand.
CCTGGTAGTTGCCGTCGAAGAACGTGATTTGCGAATCGCCTTCGAACGCCAGGATGTGTGTCGCGATCCGGTCGAGGAACCAGCGATCGTGCGAAATCACCATCACGGAGCCGGCGAATTCGAGCAGAGCGTCTTCGAGCGCGCGCAGCGTTTCGACGTCCAGGTCGTTCGACGGTTCGTCCAGCAGCAGCACGTTGCCGCCCGCGATCAGCGTTTTCGCCAGATGCAGCCGGCCGCGCTCACCGCCCGACAGATTGCCGACGGTCTTCTGCTGGTCGCCGCCCTTGAAGTTGAAGCGGCCGATATACGCACGCGAAGGCGTCTCGTACTTGCCGACCGTCAGCACGTCCGCACCGCCGGAGATTTCTTCGAACACGGTCTTCGAGCCGTCGAGCGCGTCGCGGCTTTGATCCACGTAGGCGAGCTTGACCGTCGGGCCTTGCACGATCTCGCCCGAATCCGGCTGTTCGCGGCCGGTCAGCATGCGGAACAGCGTCGACTTACCGGCGCCGTTCGGCCCGATGATGCCGACGATCGCGCCCGCCGGAATCTTGAAGCTCACGTCGTCAAGCAGCAAACGGTCGCCATACGACTTGCTGACGTTCTTGAACTCGATCACTTCGTTACCCAAGCGGTCGCCGACCGGGATGAAGATTTCCGAGGTCTCGTTGCGCTTCTGATAGTCCTGGCTGTTCAGTTCCTCGAAGCGGGCAATACGCGCCTTCGACTTCGCCTGACGGCCCTTCGGGTTCTGGCGCACCCACTCCAGTTCCTTCTTGATCGCCTTCTGACGCGCCGATTCCGACGACTCTTCCTGCTTCAGGCGCTCTTCCTTCTGGTCGAGCCAGCTGCTGTAGTTGCCCTTCCACGGAATGCCGTGGCCGCGGTCGAGTTCGAGAATCCACTCGGCTGCGTTATCGAGGAAGTAGCGATCGTGGGTCACGGCGACGACCGTGCCCGGGAAGCGCGTGAGGAACTGTTCGAGCCAGTCGACCGATTCCGCATCCAGGTGGTTGGTCGGTTCGTCGAGCAGCAGCATGTCCGGCTTTTCGAGCAGCAGCTTGCAGAGCGCCACGCGGCGCTTTTCGCCACCCGACAGATGTTCGATTTTGGCGTCCCACGCCGGCAGACGCAGCGCGTCGGCGGCGATTTCGATCTGCTGTTCGGCGCTGCCGTCAGTGGTGGCCAGGATCGCTTCGTACTTTGCCTGCTCGGCGGCGAGCGCGTCGAAGTCGGCGTCCGGTTCTGCGTAGGCGGCGTAGATTTCGTCGAGTTTCTTCTGTGCGCCGAAGACGTCGCCGAGACCTTCCTCGACCGCTTCACGCACCGTCTTGTTCGGATCGAGTTGCGGTTCCTGCGGCAGATAGCCGATGTTCAGGTTCGGCATCGGCGTGGCTTCGCCTTCGATATCTTTGTCCACACCGGCCATGATGCGGATCAGCGTCGACTTGCCCGAGCCGTTCAGGCCGAGCAGGCCGATCTTCGCGCCGGGGAAGAACGACAGCGAGATGTCTTTCAGGATTTGACGCTTGGGCGGCACGATTTTGCCGACCCGGTTCATGGTGAAGACGTATTGGGCCATTTGCTTGCAATAGACGTTGACGACGCCGGCCGCGTGGGGGCGGGCGGTCGTGGGTGGATGGGTAATCGGTGTGTTGGTCAGGCAGTGCGCCCGACGCCGGCCGGCGCGGCGTCGAGCGCGGTGTCGAACCCCGCGACGCCCCGCGCGCGGGCGGGTTGTGCAGATGGCATTGTACTTCGGGGCGAGGGTGGGGCGGCAACGCGAATGGAAACGGAGCGGCCCGCCGCCCGCTCCGTTACAACCAATCTGCTACGCCGCCGTGCCGTGAACAGGTGCCGCTGCGATGCCGGCTGAAACTGTAGGTGCCGTCGCGGCAGCGTGCGGTCGCACCTTCGGGCGCCTTGCCTGAAAGGGAGCGCGCAGGCGCGTGCACCGTGTTGCCGTCGCGATTGGTATAGGTGTTGTGATTGCTGAGGTTCGCTTCGTCGGGCGACGTTCCGGGCGCGACGTACGCGAACGCCGAGGTCGCGGTGAACAGCAGCGCAGCGGTGAGCGCTGCTGTCCGGCGCAAGCAGTGGAAGGCAATGCCTTGCATGGTCCTGAAGTCTTTATTGTTTTGGGTACGTCGGGTCTGGCTTAAGCGGGACGTCAGTTCGCGCGCCGTCCGCTCGCCGGATCGAAGAAATGCAGATGCTGCACGGGCAGCGAGACCTGCAGCGCTTCGCCAGCCGGGGGGCGATGCGTGTGCGGCAGCCGCACGGTCACGTCGTGCTTGCCCCAGTGGCCGTGCACGAGATTGTCCGCGCCGAGCAGTTCGCAGGAATCGACGGTCAACGTGGCGTGCGCAGTGTCCGGTTGACCCGGCGTCATGTGCTCGGGGCGAATGCCGAGCGTCCATTCGCGGCCCTTGGCAACTTCCCGGCCAATCGACGGCACGCCCTCCAGCGGCAGTTTCGGCCCGTTACCGGCCACGTCAAACGTCAAGCCGTCATCCGACACCCGGCCTTCCAGCAGATTCATGCCCGGCGAGCCGATGAAGCTCGCGACGAACACCGTCGCCGGCCACTCGTAGACCTCGGTCGGCGCGCCGATCTGCTCGGCGTGACCTTTGTTCATCACGATCACGCGTTGCGCCAGCGTCATCGCTTCGATCTGATCGTGCGTGACGTACAGGCTGGTGGTGGCGAGCCGCGCGTGGAGGCGCTGAATTTCGAGGCGCATCTGCACGCGCAGTCGGGCATCCAGATTGGACAACGGTTCGTCGAACAGAAACACGGCCGGCTCGCGCACGATCGCGCGACCCATCGCGACGCGTTGCCGTTGACCGCCCGACAACTCGCGCGGCTTGCGTGCGAGCAGTGGTCCAAGTTCGAGAATCTGCGCCGCGGCGTCCACACGCTTCGCAATCTGCGCGCGGTCGACGCCCGCGATCTTCAGCGCGTAGCCCATATTGTCGGCGACGCTCATGTGCGGATACAGCGCGTAGTTCTGGAACACCATCGCGATGTTGCGATCCTTCGGCTCCAGCCGATTGACCACTTTGCCGGAGATCGAGACAGTGCCGTCGGAGATGCCTTCGAGCCCGGCCACCATCCGCAGCAAGGTCGACTTGCCGCAACCCGACGGACCGACCATCACGACGAACTCGCCGTCCGAGACGTCCACATCGATGCCGTGCAACACGAACTGTTTGCCGTCGTAGGTCTTTTTAACGCCTTGCAGAGTCAGTGCAGCCATGCTGTTTTAGCCTTATCGTTGCTTGCCGCGCGTGCCACGTTTTGCGCGGTGTTCTTTTTCCATGTCCAACGCCGAAACTCGCCCACGCTGCGCGAGTTACTTCTCCGAATCCACTAATCCGCGCACGAACCAGCGCTGCATCGTCAACACGACGACGAGCGGCGGCAGCATTGCAAGCAGCGTCGCGGTCATCACGAGATGCCATTCGGTTGCGGTATCGCCGGACGCGATCATGCTTTTGATGCCGACCACGGCCGTGGTCAGCGATTGCTGGCTCGTAATCAGGATCGGCCACAGATACTGATTCCAGCCGTAAATGAACGTGATGACAAAGAGCGCCGCCATATTCGTCTTCGACAGCGGCAGCACCACGTCCCAGAAGAACCGCATCGCGCCCGCACCGTCGATGCGCGCCGCTTCCATCAACTCGTCAGGCAGCGTCATGAAGAACTGGCGGAACAGGAACGTGGCGGTGGCCGACGCGATCAGCGGCAAGGTCAAACCGCTATACGTATTGCTCAAATGCATCGACGACACAACCTGCACGGTCGGAAAGATCCGTACTTCGACCGGCAGCATCAGCGTGATGAAGATCAGCCAGAACGACAGATTGCGAAACGGAAAGCGGAAAAACACGATCGCATACGCGGAGATCATCGAAATCGCGATCTTGCCGATCGAAATCACCAGTGCCATGACGAGGCTGTTGAATATCATGCGGCCGAACGGCGCGGCCGCATTGCCGCTGCCCTGCGTCCAGACGGTGGCGATGTTTTCGAACAGATGTGTACTCGGCACCAAAGACAGCGGCACGCTGAACACCTCATGCTCGCTCATCGTGGCCGCGCAAAACGCGACGTACACGGGAAACACCACCAGCACGACGCCGAGAATCAGCACCGCATGGCAGAAGAGGTCGAAACCGCGTCGGTTCTCGATCATGAGTATTGAACCCTGCGTTCGATGAAGCGGAATTGCGCGACCGTCAACGCGACGACGATGACCATCAGGATGACGGACTGCGCGCCCGAACTGCCGATGTCCAGCCCCTGAAAGCCTTCGGCGAAAATCTTGTAGATCAGCGTGCGGGTGGACTGCGCCGGACCGCCGCCGGTGGCGGCATCGATCACCGGGAAGGTGTCGAAGAACGCGTAGGTGATATTGATCACCAGCAGGAAGAAGCTGGTTGGCGAGAGCAGCGGCAGGGCAATGCCGAAGAAGCGCCGTACCGGACCGGCTCCGTCGATGGCCGCCGCTTCGATCAGCGAACGCGGAATCGCCTGCAAGCCGGCATAGAAGAACAGAAAGTTATAGCTGACCTGTTTCCACACCGAAGCCAGCACTACCAGAAACATCGCCTGTCCCGCGTTCAACGCGTGATTCCACACGATGCCGTACTTCGCGAGCGCATAAGTGATGACGCCGATACTCGGATTGAACAGGAACGACCACAACACGGCGGCGATCGCGGGCGCGACCGCATACGGCCAGATCAGCAGCGTCTGATAAGCCTTGGCGCCGCGTGTCACGCGATCCGCGCAGACCGCCAGCAGAAGCGAAATCACCAATCCGAACACGGTGACGAGCGCACAGAAAATCAGCGTCGTATTGAACGACGACAGGTAAAGCGGATCGGCGAACAACTGCTTGAAATTGGCGAGCCCGACAAACTCGCTCGACGTGCCGAACGCGTCCTGACTCTGCGTGGATTGCCACAGCGCTTCACCTGCCGGCCACAGAAAGAACAGCACCGTGATCAGGAGTTGCGGCGCGACGAGCAGGTAGGGCAGCACGCTGGTGCCGAAGCTGGAGCGCTTTTCCATTGAGAATTCCCGAGGTTCTTCTACAACTACAGGTTTCGGTGCGGACGCACCGAAACCTGTCGGCTGGTGCCCGGTTAGTTACCGGCTTTCTCGAAGCGGCGCAGCAACTCGTCGCCACGCGACACCGACGAATCGAGTGCCTGTTGCGGCGTCTTCTTGTCCGCCCAGACCTGTTCGAGTTCTTCGTCGATCACCGTGCGGATCTGCGGCATGTTGCCCAGACGCAAGCCCTTCGTGTACGGCAGGGGCGGCTTATTAAGCATCTGCTTGATCGCGGTATCGCTGCCCGGATTCTTCTCGTAGAAGCCTTGCTGCTGGGTCAACTGATACGCGGCGGTCGTGACCGGCAGATAGCCGGTGTCCTGGTGCCACTTCGCGGCAACCGGCGCCGACGACAAATAGGACATGAATTTCGCCACGCCCTTGTATACAGCCGGATCTTTACCCGACAGTACCCACAGGCTTGCCCCGCCGATGATCGCATTCTGCGGCGCGCCCTTCACGCTGGCGTCGTACGGCATCATGCCGGTACCAAAATTAAACTTCGCGTACTTCTTGATCGTGGCAAGCGAGCCCGACGAGTTCGTGATGATCCCGCAGTCACCGCTATAGAACTTCGACACCGGTTCGTCTTTGCGGCCGACGTACGTGAAGGTGCCTTCCTTCTGCATGTTCTGCAGGAACTGGATGTGCGCGACCTGCAGCGGCTTGTTGAATTCGAGCTGCGCGTCGGCGCCGTCGAACCCGTTGTTCTTCGATGCGAACGGCGCGCCATGCCAGGCGCTATAGTTTTCGAGCTGAATCCAGCTCTGCCAGCCCGACGAATAACCGCATGTCATGCCCGACGCCTTCAGCTTCTGTGCGTCCACCTGCAATTCGGCCCAGGTTTTCGGCGGCTGATTCGGATCGAGCCCGGCCTTCTTGAAGGCGTCCTTGTTGTAGTACAACACCGGCGTCGAGCTATTGAACGGCATCGAGATCAGTTCGCCGGTTTTGGCGTCGCTGTAGTAGCTGGCGATGGTCGGCACAAAGGCCTTTTCGTCGAGCGGTACGCCGGCTTGCTTGAACACTTCCGAGACCGGGATCACGGCTTTCTTCGCCTGCATCATTGTCGCGGTGCCGACTTCGTAGACCTGCAGAATGGCCGGCGCGTTGCCGCTGCGGTAGGCCGCGATGCCGGCGGCGAGGGTCTGGTCGTAGCTGCCCTTGAACACCGGTACGATCTTGTAGTCGCTTTGCGACGCGTTGAACGCGTTGGCAATGTCGTTCAGACGCTCGCCGAGAGCGGCTTCCATGGCGTGCCAGAACTGGATTTCAGTGGCGGCATGGGCTGCCTGGCTAATGCCGAGGCTCAACACAGCGGCAACGGAAAGTGAACGGAATAACGGCTTGCAACGCATCGATTTGATCTCCTGATTGGAACGTGCGCAGATGGGAATCGCGCGATTCTATTTGTGTTCGATGACAGTCCGGCGTCAGTTGCCTGGCGGATGCCCGCTTTTGACAGGCGCCGACAGCCGCAATTTAACATCGGCTGTCACGGAACAGAAACAATAGGCGTCTGGAAAGGCGTCTACGTGTGGCGTCACGACGCAACGCAGGCTGTCCGTCCACGGGCATGATGGCCAGGAGCCAGGAGCCAGGAGCCAGGAGCCAGGAGCCAGGAGCCAGGAGCCAGGAGCCAGGAGCTTTGCGAAATCATGCAGGTTTGATCAGTGTTTATTAATCAGGATTCCGGATGCTGAGTTCAGTACGATTAACGGTTTGCGGTTCGATAGCGAGTCTCATCATGCTCGCGGGGTGTGCGCTGACGCCCACCGCGACGAACAATGGGCCAGCAACGGTGACATCGTTGCCGAAGATCATCGCCCATCGCGGCGGCACAGGCGACGCGCCCGAAAACACGCTCGAAGCGATTCGCCTGTCGATCGCGCATCATGCCGACGCAATGTGGCTCACGGTTCAGCTGAGCAAGGACGGCGTGCCGGTCCTGTACCGTCCGGCCGATCTGTCGGCGTTGACCGACGCGAAGGGGTCAGTGTCCGCATTCACGGCGGCAGAACTTGCGCGTGTGAACGCCGGCTGGAGCTTTCGCCGAGGCGACACGTATCCCTATCGCGACCACCCGGCCGGCATTCCCACCTTGCGCGAAGCGTTGCGCACAATCCCGCCGGCCATGCCGGTCATCCTCGATATGAAAGCGTTGCCCGCCGCGCCACAGGCGCAGGCGGTGGCGCGCATTCTGGACGAAGAAAGCGCGTGGCCGCGCGTGTCGATCTATTCGACCGAAGCGGACTATCAGCAGAGTTTCGCCGGTTATCCGCAGGCGAAGTTGTTCGAATCGCGCGATGCGACCCGTGGGCGGCTCGTGCGCGTATTGCTGAATCAGGGCTGTGTGGATGCGCCTGCCGAACACGCAATGACAGCGTTCGAGCTGCATCGGGCGATGACGGTGTCGGAGAAGTTCACCTTGGGCGAAGGCCGCTCGGATGTGAAGGCAACGCTATGGACGCCTTCAACCGTTGCCTGCTTCCGGCAGAAGCCCGATGTCCGGATCGTGGCGATTGCGGTGAACGATGCGGCGGATTATCGGACGGCCGCGTGTCTGGGGATCGATGCCGTGCTCGCGGATTCGCCGTCGCATATGGCGGCCGTCAGGGACGGTATCCCGATGCCGCTCAAGTGCGTCGCAGGTAATGGAGCGGTCGCGCAGTAAAACAAAAAGCCCGCTTTTGAGCGGGCTTTTCGAGGAGATGCAGCGTGTGGCGATGCTTAACGTTCGTCCGGCATTCTGCCAATCGCCGCGCCTTACGCTAAGGCCGAGGCCAAGCCTCAGACGTTGAACAGGAAGTTCATCACGTCGCCGTCGTGGACGACGTATTCCTTACCTTCCGCACGCATCTTGCCGGCTTCCTTCGCACCTTGTTCACCCTTGTAGGTGATGAAGTCGTTGAAGGCGATGGTCTGCGCGCGAATGAAGCCGCGCTCGAAGTCGGTGTGAATCGCGCCCGCTGCTTGCGGTGCTGTGTCGCCGATATGGATCGTCCATGCGCGCACTTCTTTCACGCCGGCCGTGAAGTAGGTTTGCAGGCCCAGCAGCTTGAAACCGGCGCGAATCACGCGGTTCAGGCCTGGTTCTTCCATGCCCATGTCCTGGAGAAACACTTCCATGTCCGCTTCTTCGAGGTCGGCGATTTCCGCTTCGATCGCCGCGCACACGGCGACGACCGGTGCGCCTTCGGCGGCCGCGAACTTCGTGACTGCGTCGAGGTGCGGGTTGTTCTCGAAACCGTCGTCCTTCACGTTGGCGACGTACATGGTCGGCTTGGCAGTGATCAGGCAGAACGGCTTGAGCGTGGCCTTTTCTTCATCCGACAGGTCGAGCGCGCGGACCGGCTTGGCCTGGTCGAGCTGCGCGCGCACTTTTTCCAGAACCGCGGCGTTCTTGATGGCTTCCTTGTCGTTACCCGACTTGGCGGCCTTCGAATAGCGCGACAGCGCCTTTTCGACGGTCGCGAGGTCGGCCAGCGCCAACTCGGTATTGATCACTTCGATATCCGACAGCGGATCGACCTTGTTCGCGACGTGAATCACGTTTTCGTCTTCGAAGCAGCGCACCACGTGCGTGATCGCGTCGGTTTCGCGGATGTTCGCGAGGAACTGGTTGCCGAGACCTTCGCCCTTGCTCGCACCGGCCACGAGACCGGCGATGTCGACGAATTCCACCACGGCCGGCAGGATGCGCTCCGGCTTGACGATTTCGGCGAGCGCCTTCAGACGCGCGTCCGGCACTTCGACGATGCCAACGTTCGGCTCGATCGTGCAGAACGGATAGTTTTCGGCGGCAATGCCCGCCTTGGTCAGCGCGTTGAACAGGGTGGACTTGCCGACGTTAGGCAGGCCGACGATGCCGCATTTGAGGCTCATGGAAATCCTTCAGTGAATCAGTAAGTTGCGTGATGCGCTCGACGCTGTGTGCAGGATTCGGAAAGCCTTCGCGTTTGGCGGGGCGAAGCGAGTGCAGCGGAGCGGGACAAGACACCAGATCGGGGCGTTGCCTCGACGATTCTGGGCGAGTTTTGTCACGGAAAGCGCAATTGTAACCCGTTCGGATGGGGTTCTTGATCTGCCTGCGGTAAAGCGGGGCGCTCGATCCGTCCCCTGCAACCCCCACGGCTATAATGCGCGGATGAACGCACACCACCAGACCTTTGATGCCGCCGTGATCGGTGGCGGGCTCGTCGGCAAGACCGCGGCGCTGGCGCTGACGCAAGGCGGACTGCGCGTGGCGCTGCTCGCGCAACCCTGCGCGGCGCTGGCCGCCGGCGCCACCTTCGACTCGCGGGTCTACGCGCTGTCGTCAAGTTCACAGGCGCTGCTGGAGCGGTTGCGAGTCTGGCAGGCGCTCGATCTGTCAAAGCTTGGGCCCGTTTATGACATGCGCGTCTATGGTGACGCGCATGCCGAACTTCATTTCTCCGCGTTTCAGGCGTCCGTGCCGCAACTGGCTTGGATCGTCGAGTCGTCGGTGATCGAGCGCGCGCTGGATGCCGCGCTGCGTTTCCAGCCGAATCTCACCTGGATCGACACGCGCGCACAGGCGCTGGACTTTACCGCGGATGGCGCGAGCGTCGGTCTTGCCAATGGCAACGTGCTCGAGGCCGATCTGGTGGTCGGCGCGGACGGCGCGCATTCGTGGGTGCGCGCACAGATCGGCTCGAAGATGGACCGGCGCGACTATAAGCAAACCGGCGTGGTCGCGAATTTCAAGGCGGAAAAGCCGCATAGCGAAACTGCCTATCAATGGTTCAGGGACGGCGAAATCATCGCGCTGCTGCCGATGCCGGACGGTCACGTGTCGCTCGTCTGGTCGGCGCGCACCGAGCACGCCGAACAATTGCTCGCGCTCGATCCGGCGCAACTCGCGGCTGAAGTCGAACGCGTGACAGGCGAGCAGTTCGGCGCGCTGGAATGCGTGACGCCCGCGCAAGGCTTCCCGCTCGCGCTGCAAACCGTCGATAAGCTCGTGGCGCCGCATGTCGCGCTGGTTGGCGATGCCGCGCATCTGATTCACCCGTTGGCGGGCCAGGGCATGAACCTCGGTTTGCGCGATGTCGCGGCGCTCGCCGAAACGGTCGCCGGCAAGGAAGCGTTCCGCGATCTCGGCGACATGGTGCTGCTGCGCCGCTACGAGCGCGCGCGCCGTGAGGACATCCGCGCGCTGATGATCGCTACCGATGGCCTGCAAAAACTCTTCTCGGCGCCCGGTCCGTTTGCCAAGGTGCTGCGCAATACCGGCATGGCGTTTGTCGGCGCGCAGCCGTTCATCAAACGCTGGCTGGTGTCGGCCGCGCTCGGGTAATGCGTCCGAGCCGGCATACACGGCCGGCGAGACGGGTATCATGAACGGATGGACATCATTCTGGTCAGACCAGAAACGTCCCAAAAAACGCGCCTCACGGCGCGATTGAACTCCAGGAATTCAGCATGAAAAAATCCTTCCGCATCGCGGCCGCCGTGCTTGCGATCGCTGCCGTGGCAATCGGCTGCTCCGCACAGGCCGACCAGGCCACCGACAAGCTCAAAGCCACCCTGCAAACGCGTCTGACGGACGTGACGATCAAGAGCGTCACGAAGTCGCCGATCGCCGGCATCTACGAAGTGAATCTCGGCACGCAGATCATCTATAGCGATGCGAATGGCGATTACCTCATGCTCGGCGACCTGGTCGACGCGAAGACCCGCAAGAATCTGACGGAAGCGCGTCTGGCGGAAACCAACCGCATCGACTTCGCGAGCCTGCCGTTCGCGAATGCGGTGAAGGTCGTAAAGGGCAACGGCGCGCGCAAGATCGCCGTGTTCTCCGATCCGAACTGCCCGTATTGCAAGCAGCTCGAGACCTCGCTCAAGTCGATCGATAACGTCACGGTCTATACCTTCCTGTACCCCGTGCTGTCGCCGGATTCGACTGCCAAGTCGAAGTCGATCTGGTGCTCGGCCGACCGCGCGAAGGCGTGGGAATCGTGGATGCAGGATCATCAGGCGCCTACCGCCGCCGGCACCTGCGACACCGCCGCGATCGACAAGAACCTGGCGCTCGGCCACGCGATGAATGTCGACGGCACGCCGACCGTGTTCCTCGCCGACGGCCGCCGCTTGCCCGGCGCCGTGCCGGCTGACCGGCTGGACAAGGAAATGTCTGCCGTGCACTGAGCACGCGGCACCCGTCGAAGAAAGGAGGCGCGCAGTGCGCCTCCTTTCACATCAAGCCCGAACCTCCCCGCCAGAACACTTCTAGTCGCCGCCGATGAAGCCGATCCGCTACACCATCGTTCCGAAGCAACCCGCCGCCCACCTGTTCGAAGTCACCGTCACCGTCGCCGATCCCGATCCGGCCGGCCAGCGTTTCATGCTGCCGGTGTGGATTCCGGGCAGCTATATGGTGCGCGAGTTCGCGCGCAACATCGTCACGTTGCGCGCCACCAACGAAGCGGGGCGCAAGGTACGCATCGAAAAGACCGACAAGCACACGTGGCAGGCGGCGCCGGTCAAAGGCGCGTTGACGCTGCGCTACGAGGTGTATGCATGGGATCTGTCGGTGCGCGCCGCGCATCTTGACGACACGACGGGTTTTTTCAACGGCACGAGCGTATTTCTGTCGCCGCTCGGTCACGAGGAGGCGCAGTGCCTGGTCGATATCCAGAAACCGGACGGCGCGGCGTATCGTGATTGGCGCGTCGCGACTGCGTTGCCGGAAGCGCGCGGCACCAAGCGCTATGGCTTCGGCGAATATCGCGCGCAGAACTACGACGAGTTGATCGATCATCCGGTGACGTTGGGTGAATTCGCGCTTGCAAGCTTCAAGGCACACGGCGTGCCGCACGACATCGTGATCGCGGGTCGCGTGATCGGGCTCGATATGGCCCGTCTGTCCGCCGATCTGAAGCGTATCTGCGAAACGCAGATCGAGCTGTTCGAGCCGAAGTCGAAGAAAGCGCCGATGGATCGCTACGTGTTCATGACGCAGGCCGTCGCCGATGGCTATGGCGGACTTGAGCATCGCGCCTCGACGGCGTTGATCTGCAACCGCGGCGATCTGCCGGTGGAAGGCCGCGACGCGCCCACCGAGGGCTACCGAACCTACCTCGGCCTGTGCAGCCACGAATACTTCCACACCTGGAACGTGAAGCGCATCAAGCCGGCCGTGTTCGCGCCGTACGACCTGAGCGTCGAAAACTACACGTCGCTGCTGTGGCTGTTCGAAGGCTTCACCTCTTACTACGACGATCTGATCCTCGTGCGCAGCGGCCTGATTTCGCAAGACGACTATTTTGGCCTGCTCGGCAAGGTAGTCGGTGGCGTGCAGCGTGGCAGCGGTCGTCTGAAGCAGACGGTGGCTGAAAGTTCGTTCGACGCGTGGGTCAAATACTATCGGCAGGATGAAAACGCGCCGAACGCGATCGTCAGCTATTACACCAAGGGCTCGCTCGTCGCACTTGCATTCGATCTGACGATTCGTGCGCAGACTGACAACCGCAAATCGCTCGACGACGTGATGCGCCTGCTGTGGCAGCGCTTCGGGCGCGACTTTTATCGCGGCAAGCCCGTTGGCGTCGAAGAAAGCGAGATCGAAGCGATTTTTGCCGAAGCGACCGGCGTGCAGCTGGGCGAGTTGTTCGCCGAGGCCGTCCACGGCACGCGTGATCTGCCTCTCGACTCGTTGCTCGCACCTTTTGGCGTCACGCTTGCGCCCGAGCTCGAGAAGAACGGCAAACCGTCGCTCGGCGCGCGCGTGCGCGGCGGCGCGGATTGCACGCTGGCAGCCGTTCACGACGGCAGCGCGGCGCAAAAAGCCGGCCTCTCGGCGGGCGATGTACTGATCGCGCTCGACGGTCTGCGTGTAACCGGCTCGAATCTTGATTCGCTGCTGTCGCGCTATCTGCCGGGCGCGAAGGTCGAAGTCCACGCCTTCCGCCGTGACGAGCTGCGCACGGCGCAAGTCAAGCTGGACGGGCCTGACGTGGCACGCTACAAGCTAGCCGTCAGCGACAAACGGCCCGCCGCGCGCAAGGCGCGGGAGCGTTGGCTGGCAAGCTGATCGTAATCCGGGTTGCCCTTAATCGACGGCTCAGGGTGGGGGATTGTTCTACCAGTGCAACAATCCTTCGCTGCCGCACGGCTTTTTCCCGGGCCGGTAAAAAAACACAATGACTCCACTCGCGCAACATTGCGCGCCCCTACTGGAGTCAACCATGACCACGATCCTGCAAATTAACTCGGCAGCACGCTCGCAAGGCGCGAATTCAACCCTGCTCCTCAACGAGCTGACCGCAAAGCTGCAACAATCGAACCCGGGCGCGCAAGTCGTCGTCCGTAATCTGCAAGCTGAACCGCTGCCGCATCTGGACGACGCCGTGCTCGGCGCGTTCTTCACGCCGGCTGAGCAACGCACACCGGAACAAGTCGCGATCGCTGCACGCAGCGAAGCGCTGATCGCCGAACTGCAAGCCGCCGACATCGTCGTGATCGGCGCACCGATGTACAACTTCGGCATCTCGTCGCAACTGAAGACGTACTTCGACTTCATCGCACGCGCCGGCATCACGTTCCAGTACACGGCGAACGGTCCGGAAGGTCTCGTGAAGGGCAAGAAAGTCCACGTGGTTTCGGCACGCGGCGGCAAGTATGTCGGCACCCCGAACGACAGCCAGACCCCGTACCTGAAGGCCTTCCTCGGCTTCCTCGGCATGACCGATGTGAACTTCATCTACGCCGAAGGCCTGAATATGGGCCCGGACGCTGCGAGCGCAGCGTTGGCTGGCGCGCGTGAAGCGATCGCTGCTGCGTAAGGTTTGAGGTTTGTCCCGCGCGGCGTGATCGCGGCGCGGTGGAATGAAAAAACGCCATGGAGTGTGAATTCCGTGGCGTTTTTGTTTTTGCGGCGATGATCGTTGGTTGCCGGTGTCGGAGCGCTTCGCGTGGCGGGCGCTACGCCAGCATCTGTGCTTCGTCGGGCAAGCGCCAGTCGATGGGTTCGCGGCCGTGCTTCACGAGATAGTCGTTGGCCGACGCAAAGTGCCCGCAGCCGAGAAAGCCGCGATGCGCCGACAGCGGCGATGGATGCGGCGCCTCCAGCACGTAATGCGACTTGCCGCCGAGCAGCGCGCGTTTGGCTTGCGCATGCGCGCCCCACAGCATGAACACGAGACCGTCATGGCGCATGGCCAGTTCGTGGATCAGCGTATCGGTGCACTTTTCCCAGCCGCGCTTCGCGTGACTCGCGGCCGAATCGCGCTCGACAGTCAGCACCGTGTTCAGCAGCAGCACGCCCTGTTTGGCCCATGTGTCGAGGCAGCCATGACGCGGCGGTTCGTGGCCGAGGCTGGCAGCGATTTCCTTGAAGATATTGCGCAGCGACGGCGGCGTGCGTACGTTCGGCGCGACTGAAAACGCGAGTCCGTGCGCTTGCGGCGTGCCCCGGTCTTCGCCGTGGTATGGGTCCTGGCCGAGGATCACGACCTTGACTTCGTCTGGACTGGTGAGGCGCAGGGCCCGGAAGACGTCGGCGGGATACACGGTTTTGCCGGCCGCGCGTTCACCGTCGACGAACCGGCACAAGGGCGCGTAGGCGTCGCTTTCGATGAACGGTTTGAGGTGTGCGCGCCAGGCCGGGGGCAGGGCGGCGAATTGGGCTTCGAGCGTGGGCGGCGGCTGGTCGGCGGCGGGCGGCGTTTGCGGCTGTGCGCCGGTGTCGGCCGGCGTGGCGGAGGCGTCGCCGAACAACGAGGCTTGCGACGAATTCGAGCGGGTGCGGGAAGCTGAGGTCATGGCGGGGAAGTGTCGCAGCAAACGTGCTGTTGCTCAAGATGCCCGCAGCTGATACCCGCGTTGTGCCTTGCTAATGTTGTCCGGCGCAAGGCCGGCGACCTGTTTGCCGAGTTCGCTCGCGAGCGTGTTGAGTGCGGCTTCGTCGCCGGATTTCAGTTCTAGTTCGACTTCGGAGATCGGCGCGCGGCGGGTTTCACCGTTCACTTCCGCGAGCACGTCGCCCTGGTCGATGGCGGCTTCGACTTCCGAGTCGGCCAGCGAGACATTCCACAGCGTGCGGGTGAAATTCGTGCGGAACAGTTCGATCAACTCGGGCGCCGCCTGGCGCAAGGCCTCGGCGGCAGCGGGTTCGTCGCATGCGTGCAGCAAGGCGTCGATTTCGAGTTTCTCGCCCGCCACCGGCATTTCCCATTCGTGCCGGCTATGCAGCCCGTCCTTCGCGTTGCCCACGGTCTTGAACGTTTGCAGCCAGCCGTCTGGCGTATGCCGCAGACGCAGCGCGCTTTTCGACGTAGCCAGCGCAAGCTTGGGCGTGTCGAAGTAGATATTCGCCAGCTCGATCGGGCGACCCTCTACGCCGGTGCGCGCGACGAACCACTGCGTCGCCGCTTCCACCTGGCTCACCGGCAGTGCCAGCTTGATCTCACGTTCCATGCCCATCGTGTGCTCCGCTACGTCCGCTGAATGTTGAAACCGCGCTTAGAAAAACATACGCGCAAGTTCCACACCCGGCTCTTCCGCACGCATGAACGCCTCGCCGACGAGGAACGTATGCACGTCCATCGCCCGCAGACGCTCGACGTCCTGACGCGACAGAATGCCCGACTCCGTGACCACGATACGGTCGTCCGGAATCGATTCGAGCATGCCGATGGTCGTCTCGATCGATGTTTCGAAGGTGCGTAGATTGCGGTTGTTGATGCCGATCAGCGGCGTCTTCAACTTCAGCGATTCCATCAGCTCGTTGTGGTCATGCACTTCGACCAGCACCGCGAGGCCCAGCGAATGCGCGAGCGCTTCGAGGTCCTGCATCTGCGAGGTTTCGAGCGCGGCTGCGATCAACAGGATCGCGTCCGCACCCATCGCGCGGGCTTCGACGATCTGGTACGGATCCACGATGAAGTCCTTGCGCAGCACCGGCAGACTGCAGGCGGCGCGCGCCTCTTCGAGATACGCCACGCTGCCCTGGAAAAATTGCACGTCGGTGAGCACGGACAAACAGGCCGCGCCGTGCTTTTCGTACGAACGCGCGATCTCGGCAGGGACGAAGTTTTCGCGCAGCACACCTTTCGACGGGCTCGCTTTCTTCACTTCGGAAATCACCGCAGCCAAACCGGCCGCGTGTTTCGCGCGCAATGCACCGACGAAATCGCGAATATCGCGCGACGATGCTTCGAGTCGCAGCGCTTCGAGCGGCGCGCTCTGTTCAGCCGCGCGGACTTCTTCGCGTTTGACCGCGATGATGCGGTCGAGGATGTCGCTCATGAGTGTCTCGCTACGTAATTACTGCTTGAATTGCTGGGTGAAGCGGATCAGCTCGTCGACTTTCGCCCGTGCCTTGCCGCTCGCGATTGCTTCGCGCGCCAACTGGATGCCATCTGCGATCGATGCCGCCACGTTCGCCGAATAGAGCGCCGTGCCCGCGTTCAGCGTGACGATTTCACGCGCGACGCCCGGCTTGTTGTCGAGCGCTTCGAGCAGCATCAGTTTGGACTCGGCGGCGTCGGTCACTTTCAGTGTACGGTTCGACACCATCTGCATGCCGAAGTCTTCCGGATGGATTTCGTACTCGTGCACCTCGCCGTCGCGCAACTCGCCGACTTGCGTGGCCGCGCCGAGCGAGACTTCGTCCATGCCGTCCATACCGTACACCACCAGCACGTGTTTCGCGCCGAGGCGCTGCATCACGCGCACCTGAATGCCGACGAGGTCGGCGTGGAATACGCCCATCAGCTGATTAGGCGCGCCGGCCGGATTGGTCAGCGGGCCGAGAATGTTGAAGATGGTGCGCACGCCGAGTTCGCGGCGCACCGGCGCGATGTTCTTCATTGCCGGATGATGGTTCGGCGCGAACATGAAGCCCATGCCGGTTTCGGCAATCGATGCCGCCACCTGTTCCGGCTGCAGATCGATATTCACGCCGAGCGCTTCGAGCACGTCCGCGCTGCCCGACTTGCTCGACACGCCGCGACCGCCGTGCTTCGCGACCTTCGCACCTGCAGCCGCCGACACGAACATGGTTGCCGTGGAAATGTTGAACGTCTGCGAACCGTCGCCGCCGGTGCCGACGATATCGACGAAGTTCGAGTTGTCCTGCACCTCGACGTGCCGGGCAAATTCACGCATCACCGTGGCGGCAGCGGTGATTTCGCCGATGGTCTCTTTTTTGACGCGCAGGCCGGTGATGATCGCCGCCGACATCACGGGCGACAGTTCGCCGCGCATGATGAGCCGCATCAGGTGCAGCATTTCGTCGTGGAAAATCTCGCGGTGCTCGATCGTGCGTTGCAGCGCTTCCTGGGGCGTAATCGACATGATTTCGTCTCTCTTTATCAAGCGGTGCGGTGAGCGGTCTTCGACTGCTTCACGAAGTTTTCGAGCAGCGCGTGACCGTGTTCGGACAGGATCGATTCCGGATGAAACTGCACGCCTTCAACGGCCAGTTCCTTGTGACGCACGCCCATGATTTCGCCGTCTTCGGTCCACGCGGACACTTCGAGGCAATCCGGCAGCGATTCGCGTTCGATCGCGAGCGAGTGGTAGCGGGTCACGACGAAATGCTTCGGCAGGTCGGCGAATACGCCTTTGCAGTCGGTTTCGATCGTGCTCACCTTGCCGTGCATGATGGTTTGCGCGCGTACCACACGGCCGCCGAACGCTTCGCCGATCGCCTGATGGCCGAGGCATACGCCGAGAATCGGCGTCTTGCCGGCGAATTCGCGCAGCACGTCGAGCGTGATGCCGGCGTGTTGCGGATTGCTCGGGCCGGGCGAGAGGCAAATGCGCTCCGGGTTGAGCTTCGCAATCTCGTCCAGCGTGATTTCGTCGTTCCGATAGGTGCGCACGTCTTCGCCGAGTTCGCCGAAGTACTGCACCAGGTTGTAGGTGAACGAGTCGTAGTTGTCGATCATTAGCAGCATGGTGTGTCTCCGGTCAGAAGTCGCTATCGAGGCCGTCTTGAACCTGCTCGGCAGCGCGCAGCACGGCGCGCGCCTTGTTCTCGGTCTCTTGCCATTCGGATTCCGGCACCGAATCCGCGACTACACCCGCTGCCGCCTGCACATACAGATTGCCGTTTGCGATCACGCCGGTACGGATCGTGATCGCCAGATCCATTTCGCCGGTGAACGACAGATAGCCGACGGCGCCGCCGTAGAGGCCACGCTTGACCGGTTCCAGTTCGTCGATCAATTCCATCGCGCGGACCTTCGGCGCGCCGGACAGTGTGCCGGCCGGGAAGGTGGCGCGCAGCACGTCGAAATTGGTGGTGCCGGGTTTGAGCTTGCCTTCGACCGAACTCACGATGTGCTGCACGTGCGAGTACTTTTCGATCACCATCTGATCGGTAACGACCACCGAACCGATCTGCGAAATACGGCCCACGTCGTTACGCGCGAGGTCGATCAGCATCACGTGTTCGGCGATTTCCTTCGGATCGTTCAGCAGTTCGGTGGCGAGTTCGGCATCGCGTTCCGGCGTGTTGCCGCGCGGACGCGTGCCGGCAAGCGGCCGGATCGTCACGATGCGATCTTCGCCGCGCTTTTCCTGACGCACCAGAATTTCCGGCGACGCGCCGACCACGTGGAAGTCGCCGAAGTTGTAGAAATACATATACGGCGACGGATTCAGCGAGCGCAGCGCGCGATACAGCGACAGCGGATTGTCGCGGTACGGCTTGATCAGACGCTGGCCGACCTGCACTTGCATCAACTCGCCCGCGGCGATGTATTCCTTCGCCTGGCGCACGGCGGCGAGGTAATCGTCTTTGGCGAACTCGCGGTAAGTTTCGGTGCGCACGCTGGCCGACGTGACCGGCGGCTGCACGGTCGTGCGCAAACGCTGACGCAATTCACGCAGACGCTGCTTGGCTTTCGTGTACGCCTCGGGCTGCGTCGGATCCGAGTACACCACCAGATAAAGCTTGCCCGCGAGGTTGTCGATCACCGCGACTTCTTCGGTGAGCAGCAACTGAATGTCCGGCAGGTTCAGATCGTCTTTCGGCGCGGTGTGCGCGAGCTTTTTCTCGATGTAGCGCACGGCGTCGTAGCCGAAATAGCCGGCCAGGCCGCCCGCGAATCGCGGCAGACCGGGGCGTTGCGCCACTTTGAAGCGGCCCTGGAATTGCTGGATGAACTCAAGCGGATCGCCCTCGTGCGTTTCGACGACTTTGCCGTCCCGCACCACTTCCGACACGCCATTGCGGGTGCGCAGCAGCGTGCGCGCCGGCAAGCCAATGAACGAATAGCGGCCAAAACGCTCACCGCCCACCACCGATTCCAGCAGGAACGAGTTGGCGCCGTTGCGTTCGCTCTGCGCAAGCTTCAGGTACAGCGAGAGCGGCGTTTCGAGATCGGCGAGCGCTTCGGCGATCAGCGGAATGCGGTTGAAACCCTCGTTGGCGAGGGACTGGAATTCGAGTTCGGTCATGTTCCGATCCTGTACGTACGTCAGACGGCACTATGCGTCGGACAAAGCGGGGCGTTACGCAGTCGGTCAGGCGTTCGTTCGACGTTTCGACACGATGATACCGACCGGCGCGAGTTTCCCATCGACGCATGCAAGGGATTTCAGCGCACAGATGTACTTTGCGGGTACACGAACGCCAAATCAACCGATGCAGCGAAACAAGATGATGGAAAAAACGCGTGAGCGCAGCGAAGTAAAAAACGGTTGCCGAAGACGAGCTTCAGCGTACCTCAGGCGAGGTTAGCGCGACCAGCGACGCCAGGGCCAGGCTCCCCGGTCGATGCTAATCAGACTCCGTTTTTTATTCAGAAACATGAGGATGAGGGACTTTTCAGGTCGTGGAATGGTGCGCTGCGATAGCCTTGGCGGCATCTAGCAGCGAGGCAACTATACCATCGGATTTTATTTCTTGTATAGATCGGCCGTGGTTGTAGCCGTATGGCAGCGTGAGCGTTGCCATGCCCGCCGCGCGGCCTGCCAGCGCATCGTTTTCCGAGTCGCCGATGGCTACCGTGGCTTGCGGCGCGACGCCTAGCTGTTCGGCGGCGGTGAGCATGGGAAGCGGATCCGGCTTCTTTTTCGGCAAGCTGTCGCCGCCGAGCACGACGCTGAAGTACTGGCTGAGCCCGTATTGCTCCAGCAATTCGACCGCGAAACGGTGCGGCTTATTGGTGACGCAGGCGAGTTTGAGGCCGGCGTCGCGCATCGCGCTGAGACCGGCTTCGACTTCGGGGTACAGCCGCGTGTGCACGCCGTTGATCTTGGCGTACTCCTCCTGATAGATCGCGAGCGCTTCGTCGAAACGGTCCTGTGCGTGGTCCGTTTCGAAGCGCTCGGCCAGCACGCGGCGAATCAGATTCTCCGAGCCCTTGCCGATGTAGCCGACCACTTCTTCGCGCGAGGTTTCCGTCGCGTCGAGTTGCGCAAGCATGCCGTTCAGGCCCGCGGTGAAATCGTCTGCGGTATCGATCATCGTGCCGTCGAGGTCGATGATCGCGGCTTGCAGGCGCGGGCCGGTGAAGGTCGGTGCAGGGAACGGAGTCGTCATATTGCGTGCCGGGTGGGTGCGGGCTTCAGTGCTCGATGTTGGCGAGTGCGGCGCGCATCTTGTCGATCACTGCCTTGTGATCCGGCGCACCGAAGATCGCCGAGCCTGCCACGAATGTGTCCGCGCCAGCCGCCGCGATTTCGGCGATGTTGTCGACTTTCACGCCACCGTCCACTTCGAGATGAATCTCGCGGCCAGTCTTTTCCTTGTAAGCGTCGATCCGCTTGCGCGCTTCGCGCAGTTTAACGAGCGCCTCAGGAATGAACGATTGGCCGCCGAAGCCCGGATTCACCGACATGATCAGCACCAGGTCAACCTTGTCCATCACGTAGTCCAGATGGTTCAGCGAGGTGGCCGGGTTGAACACGAGGCCGGCCTTGCAGCCGTGGTCGCGAATCAGCGACAGCGTGCGGTCGATATGATCCGAGCCTTCCGGGTGGAAGCTGATCAGGTTCGCGCCGGCCTTGGCGAAGTCCGGCACAATGCGGTCGACCGGGCGCACCATCAGGTGCACGTCGATCGGCACGTCCACGTGCGGGCGGATCGCCTCGCAGACGAGCGGGCCGATTGTCAGGTTCGGCACGTAATGGTTGTCCATCACGTCGAAGTGAATCCAATCGGCGCCGGCGGCGACAACGTTGCGGACTTCTTCGCCGAGACGGGCGAAATCGGCGGACAGAATGCTGGGGGCGATGCGGAATTGCGTCATGGCGGGGGCGGATGCAAGCGGGAAAACGCCATTTTACCGTTTTGTGCGCTGCTGAACTGGTTCGCGAGCGGCTTGATTCTGGCCGCGGAAACGCACGGCAAAGGTGACAAAACGCCTTAGCGGCCCTTGGCCAGAGGGATTTGTCCGGTTGCGGGCGTGCCGCGCATCAAGCAGAATGCCAAACCATAAGCGCTGCTTCGCCAATGCGCCCGCAAACCATTGGCGTTCGGGGCTTCCCGCGATTTTTTACACCTCGTTTCACCAGACCGGAATCAGGATGAGCCAGTACGAATTCAGCGTCTCGGCGCAGGTGCAGTATCTGCCCGAAGAGTCGGACCCGGAGCGCCGCCAGTATGCGTTTGCGTACACGCTGACTATCCGTAACAGCGGCCAGGTGCCGGCACAGTTGATAGCGCGTCACTGGGTGATCACCGACAGCGAAAATAATGTGCAGGAAGTGAAAGGGCTGGGTGTGGTTGGGCATCAGCCGCTGCTCAAACCGGGCGAGCACTTCGAATATACGAGTTGGGCCGTGATAGCCACACCTGTCGGCACCATGCGCGGCGACTATTTCTGCGTGGCGGAGGACGGTGAGCGCTTTGACGCACCCGTGCCCGAGTTCATTCTGCGTATGCCGCGTACTTTGCATTGAACCGGAGGCGCGGCTCGCGGTCTTTAAAAAGCTTTATAGCGCAGCTTTACTGGGATTTCTGCTGCTTTTGCTGCTCACTGGTGGCGGCGCGTGCGGCCTTTTTCTTGCCGGACGACGTCCATACAACGATAAAGACGAGCAGGAAGAGCGCGAGGAGCGATTCCAGCGCGAAGATGAGCATCGGGTATTCGTCGAACAGATCAGACATGGCGGTTTCCATCAAGAACGAACATTGTATGCGTTTTGTCCGCACGGCCGGAGCATGGCTCGGCGCGCTTTCGGTGGCGGTAATGCTGGCTTCCTGCGGTGGCGGCGGTGCAGTCCGGCCTTCGGTTTCCCCGCCCACGGGAGCAGCGATCATACCCGGGCAGATCGCCGCGACGCGACTCACGGCGGTAGCGTGGCAGCAGGTGCCAGGCTGGCAGGACGATTCGCTGATCGGCGCAACGGCTGCGTTGCGGCAAAACTGCGTGAGACTTGCGCGTCAACCGAATTGGGCTCGCGCATGCGCGGCGGCCTCGCAGATCGACGATCTGGACGTCACCAGTGCGCGGGCGTTTTTCGAGGCGTATTTCACGCCGTTCCAGTTGGCCAACAATGACGGCACGCTCGATGGTCTCGTCACCGGTTACTACGAGCCGTTGCTGCGCGGTTCGCGCACGCGGCATGGCGTATATCAGACGGCGCTGTACCGCTGGCCATCCGGTTATCGCGCGGGTGCACCGCTGCCGGCGCGCGCGCAACTCGAGCGTGCGGGCGTGCTCAACGGCAATGAACTCGTGTGGGTCGACGATCCGATCGAAGCGTTCTTCCTGCAGGTGCAAGGCTCCGGGCGTGTCGTGATGGAAGACGGCAGCGTGATGAGGGTCGGATTTGGCGGCACGAACAATCAACCGTACAAGTCGATTGGCCGGTGGCTGCTCGACCGCGGTGAACTGACGCCGGCGCAGGCGACCATGCAAGGCATCAAGGCATGGGCGCGCGCGAACCCGACGCGGGTCGACGCGCTGCTCGATACCAATCCACGCTTCGTGTTCTTCCGCGAGATGCCGTCCGGCGAGAGTGCGCCGAGCGGCGGTGCGGATGGCCCGATCGGTGCATTGGGCGTGCCGTTGACGCCGGAACGATCGATCGCGGTGGATCCGACTTCGATTCCGCTAGGCACACCGGTGTTCTTGCAGACGACGCGACCGTTGACGAACTCACCGATGAATCGCCTCGTCTTTGCGCAGGACACGGGGTCAGCGATCAAAGGCGGCGTGCGCGCGGACTACTTCTGGGGTCTCGGCGACGATGCCGGCGACCTGGCCGGCAAGATGAAACAGGGCGGACGGATGTGGTTGTTGCTGCCGAACTCGTGAGGGGTTTGGCGGTAAGCGGCGACGGGGTCTTCCTGATCGCTGGTTTCTGGCTTCTGGTTTGATAACGGCGCTGACACCGATCAGCTCCGTTATCAAGCATCAACCTTTGGTGCTTTCGCTTAAAGCCCCGACTTCCGTTTGTCCACCACGCGCCGTGCCTTGCCCACCGAACGCTCGATGCCGTTCACACCCAGCACGTTCACGATCGCGCTGACGCCGATCAGCGCCTTGATGTCGTAGGTCAACGCCTGTTTTGCCGTGGTCAACGCGGTAGTATCCGGCGCTGATTCCGGGCAGGGCTCGACGTTCAACGTCAATACGTCGAGCGGCCCTTCCTTCGTCAGCACGATTTGATAGTGCGGCGCGAGAGCGTGTTGCTTGAGTAGCAATTCTTCGATTTGCGTCGGGAACACGTTGACGCCGCGCACGATCATCATGTCGTCCGAGCGGCCCGTGATCTTTTCCATCCGGCGCATGGTACGTGCGCTGCCCGGCAAGAGGCGGGTCAGATCGCGCGTTCGGTATCGGATGATCGGCAGCGCTTCCTTGGTCAACGACGTGAATACCAGTTCGCCGAGCTCGCCGTCGGGCAGCACTTCGCCGGTTTCAGGATCGATGATCTCGGGGTAGAAATGGTCTTCCCAAATGGTCGGGCCGTCTTTGGTCTCGACGCATTCCGACGCGACGCCAGGGCCCATCACTTCAGACAAACCGTAGATATCCACAGCATCGATGCCCATGCGCTTTTCGATCGCCTGGCGCATGTCGTTGGTCCACGGTTCCGCGCCGAAGATGCCGAGACGTAGCGAACAATTCGCCGGATCGATGCCTTGCCGTTCGAGCTCGTCGGCGATCGACAACATATAGCTCGGCGTCACCATGATGATGTCAGGCCGGAAGTCCTGAATCAGTTGCACCTGCTTTTCAGTCTGGCCGCCGCCGAACGGAATCACCGTCAGCCCCGCGCGTTCGGCGCCATAGTGTGCGCCCAGGCCGCCTGTGAACAGGCCGTAGCCGTAGCTCACGTGAACCTTGTCGCCGCGCTTCGCACCCGCGGCGCGGATCGAACGTGCGACGAGATTCGCCCATGTATCGATATCGCGGGCCGTGTAGCCAACGACTGTCGGCTTGCCCGTCGTTCCTGACGACGCGTGGATCCGCGAGATCTGTTCCTGCGGCACCGCGAACATGCCGAACGGGTAGCTGTCGCGCAGATCCTTCTTGGTGGTGAAGGGGAAGCGCGCCAGGTCCGAAAGAGTTTTTACTTCGCTCGGGTGAACGCCGGCTTCGTCGAATTTTTGCCGGTACACCGGCGAATTTTCATAAGCGTGGTTCAGCGACCATTTGAGCCGCTCGAGTTGGAGCGCGGCAAGTTCGTCGCGGCTGGCTGTCTCGATGGGATCGAGCGGGAGGGCGGTGGTCATCGAATGTCTCCTTGCTGCCTCAATGCTTGGGTCTGGGGTGCGGTGCGCTTGCGCGCAAAAACCGGGGACTCACTTCTATCTGCTATCTATATAGGTGCCGGCAATAGGTCGCGAACGTGTCGCGGCCCTGCCGTTCAATCTGCTCTTCAATCGCCGGCAGGAATCAGGTTGCCTTTGATCTGTGCCGATTTGCCGCGAAACATCGCCACGGTCTCCTCTGCGCGATTTGTGACGCGAATATCGTAAATGCCGGTGCGGCCGCTCAGCGTTTGCTCGACTGCTTCGGCAGTCAACACGTCGCCACCTTTTACCGGCCGCAGGAACTCGATCGAGCAGCCCGCTGCGACGGTGTTGATGTTGTACGTGTTGCACGCGAAAGCGAACGTCGAATCAGCGAGCGTGAAAATCAGACCGCCGTGGCAAATCTGATGGCCGTTGAGGAAGTCGTCGCGCACGGCCATGCGCAGGCGCGCGTATCCTGGGCGCACTTCTACGATTTCGAGACCGAGCGCACGGCTGCACGCATCGTTTTCGTACATGGCGGCCGCGGTTGCGCGAGCGAGTTCGTCAGGCGTCATTTGGGCGGGGTGGTTCGGTTGTGCGGACATATCAGCGACCCTCGAAGCGCGGCGCGCGTTTTTCCACAAACGCCTGCACACCTTCCGCGTAATCGTGCGAAGCACCGAGTTGGCGTTGCAGATCGCGCTCGAGATCGAGCTGCTGATCCAGCGTTTGCGTCGCGCCGGCGCGCATTGCCTGCTTGATCGCAGCGATAGCACGCGTGGGCTGCTGCGCCAGTTGGGCTGCGAGCTTGCTTGCTGTTGCGGCTAACTCGGTGTCGTCAACCGCTTGCCAGATCAGCCCCCAGTTTTCGGCTTTCTCCGCGCTCAGTTTGTCGCCTGTGATGGCGAGACCCAAGGCGCGGGCCATGCCGACGCGTTGCGGCAGGAACCACGTGCCGCCCGAGTCCGGCACGAGACCGATCTTCACGAACGCCTGAATAAAGTTTGCCGAACGAGCGGCAAGCACGAGATCGCAAGCCAGTGCGAGATTGGCGCCGGCACCGGCGGCCGTGCCGTTGACCGCGGCGATCACGGGCAATGGCAGTGCTTGCAGGCGGCGAATCAACGGATTGAAATGCGCGTCGATCAGTTCGCCGAGATCGGTCATTGCGCCTGGTGTGAAGTCGAGATCAGCGAGATCCTGTCCTGCGCAGAAGCCTCGGCCCGCGCCGGTCAGAACGAGCGCGCGCGCGCCGGACGCTTCGACCTGGCCGAGAGCGTCGTTCAATTCCTGGTGCATCGCGCGGGTAAAGCTGTTGAGCTTATCCGGGCGGTTCAGCGTGATAGTCGCTACGCGGCTCGATGTATCGATGTCGAGGCGAATCGCTTCATATGACATTGGGTGTCTCCTCAAAGTCTCTTTGATCGGCAGTGCAATGGGCGAAGCGGCGTTTAGTGTCAGAGCCGCTCGATTACCAATGCAATGCCTTGGCCTACGCCGATACACATCGTGCAGAGCGCGAAACGGCCATTGATTCGTTCCAACTGATAAAGCGCAGTAGTGATCAAACGCGCGCCGGAAGCGCCGAGCGGGTGGCCGAGCGCAATCGCTCCGCCGTTCGGATTGACACGCGGGTCGTCGTCGCGCAGGCCGAGCGTACGCAAGACAGCCAGGCCCTGTGACGCGAAGGCTTCGTTCAACTCGATCACGTCGAATTGCTCGAGTGTCATGTTCAGTTGCTTCAACAGTTTTTGCGTGGCCGGCGCCGGGCCGATACCCATGATGCGCGGCTCCACGCCTGCCGTTGCCATGCCCACCACGCGTGCGCGGCGACGCAATCCGTATTGATCGGCAGCTTCCTGATTCGCGAGCAACAGCGCACACGCGCCGTCGTTCACACCCGATGCATTGCCTGCGGTTACGCTGCCGTCGGGACGGACCACGCCCTTGAGCTTGCCCAGGCTTTCGAGCGACGTTTCGCGCGGATGCTCGTCGAGCGTCACGCGTACGGGGTCGCCTTTCTTCTGCGCGATTTCAACGCCGACGATTTCCTGAGCGAGCGTGCCGTCGCGCTGCGCGCGAGCCGCTTTTTGCTGGCTCGCCAGAGCAAAGGCGTCCTGATCCGCACGGCTTACGCCGAACTCGACGGCCACGTTTTCCGCGGTCTCCGGCATCGAATCGACGCCGTATTGACGCTTCATCAACGGATTGATGAAACGCCAGCCGATGGTCGTGTCGTAAATATCGGCCTGCCGTGAAAATGCACTGGTGGCCTTGCCCATCACGAACGGCGCACGTGTCATGCTTTCGACGCCGCCTGCAATCATCAATCGCGCCTCGCCGGCCTTGATGGCGCGCGCTGCGGTGCCGACCGCGTCCATACCCGAGCCGCACAGACGATTGATGGTTGTGCCCGACGCAGCCGTGGGCAAGCCGGCCAACAAAGCCGCCATGCGAGCCACGTTACGGTTGTCGTCACCGGCCTGATTCGCACAGCCATAGATCACGTCGTCGAGTGCCTGCCAGTCGACACTGGAATTGCGCTCGATCAACGCCCTGATCGGCACCGCGCCGAGGTCGTCGGCTCGGACATCCTTCAGGGCGCCGCCGTAGCGGCCGATTGGAGTGCGAATTGCGTCGCAGATGAAGGCGTCGTTCATGTGGGTTCCTACTGGGACGGATCGGCGGGACTTGCCAATCCGATGTCTCATGTTAGTTGGGGTGCACGGCTCGGTCCATTCGGCCAAACGGCATAGGGCGAAAGCCGTGCTTTTGTCTTATGCCATTCAGCCAGCTACCGCCGGTGCCGCTTTGGGTTCAACATGAACGCGACTTTGAACGACGCGGAAGCGGTTCGCGACAAAGGCTGCGTCGGCCAGCGCGGCATTTGCCGCCGGGTTTGCGCCTGTGCCGTGGAAGTCGGAGAAGGCCGCCGATTGATTGACGAATACGCCGCCCGTCAAATTGATCGAGAGTGCTACGCCGCCGCGGATCGATGCTTCGTGCGCTTCGTCGAGCACGGCTTCGTCTGTGCTGTAGACCGACAGCGTCAGTGCCCCATGCTCGGCAGCGATTGCGCCAGCAAGGTCGAGCGACTGCGCGGTCGACTCCGTCGCGATCACGAAGGAGATCGGGCCGAACCATTCTTTGGTGAACTGTGCGTGGTCGGTGGCAGCGTCCAGTTGGAGCACGAGCGGTGTGCGCACGCGGGCACCGGTAAAAGCTGGATGTTCCAGCGATTGGCTTTCTACTAGAACGCGGCCGAGCTTGCTGGCCTCCTCGATGCGCTGGGTGACGCCTTCGTTCTGGATCGCGCCAAGCAATTCAACGGCTCGAGCCGGGTCGGCGACCAGTTTTTGCACAGCGCCGGCGATAGCCTGAGCGACTTCGTCGAAGCCGAGCGTGCCCTCAGCGGTGCGGATGCCGTTGCGCGGCACATAGATGTTTTGCGGCGCGGTGCACATTTGTCCTGAGTACAGCGCGAGCGAGAAAGCGATATTGCGCGCGGCGGCCTTGATGTCGTCGACCGAGTCGATCACGATCTGGTTGACGCCGGCTTTTTCGGTGTAGACCTGAGCCTGGTGTGCATTGCGCTCGAGCCAGGTGCCGTTTTGAGTGCTGCCCGTGAAATCGATCAATTTGATTTCGGGGCGCAGAGCGAGGTCCTGAACCAGCGCGCCATCGTTCGGTTCGGTGGCCAGCAGCGTAACAACGTTCGGGTCGAATCCGGCTTCGCGCAAGACATCGCGCGCGATGCGCACGGTCAGCGCGAGCGGCAGAATCGCGCCAGGGTGCGGTTTGACGATGACCGTGTTGCCGGTGGCCAGATCAGCGAAGAGGCCCGGATAACCGTTCCATGTCGGGAAGGTGCAGCAGCCGAGCACGAGGCCGGTGCCGCGCGGCACGACGGTGTAGCGCTTGTGCATCGCAAGCGGCGGATTTTTGCCTTGTGGCTTTTCCCAGTGAGCGTCGGCGGGAATACGGCGCAGTTGGTCCCACGCGTACACGACCGCTTCGAGCGCACGGTCTTGCGCATGCGGGCCGCCAGCCTGGAAGGCCATCATGAATGCCTGGCCGGTCGTGTGCATCACGCTGTAGCCGATTTCGAAGCTGGCGCGATTCACTCGTGCGAGGATTTCGAGGCACACACCGATCCATGCCTGCGGGCCGGCCGCGCGCCAATCGCGCTGTGCCGCGGCGGCTGCGGAGATCAACGCATC
The DNA here is from genome assembly GCF_902859805.1 of Paraburkholderia sediminicola. Taxonomy (GTDB): domain Bacteria; phylum Pseudomonadota; class Gammaproteobacteria; order Burkholderiales; family Burkholderiaceae; genus Paraburkholderia; species Paraburkholderia sediminicola. The sequence continues at coordinate 164,844 of NZ_CADIKC010000013.1, forward strand.
AGGATCGGCCTTCGGGTAGCGCACGCCGAGCGGGAAGCCGAACGGCGAGACTTCAGCGCCGACGGTTTCTCCAGTCGACGGCTGGTCCAGTTCGAACGTTTTGTTCAGAAGCGCTTTGAATGCGGCTTCGCCGTCTGCGCTAGCTGTTTCCCCGTACACTTTCGGACTGGGCATCTCGACGAACGGACTCCAGTAGCCGCGCGTTTCGACCGCGGTGAGTGCCTTTTGCAGCGTGTCTTCGTGCTTGGTGAATAGCGGATGTGTCATGGCAGAGGGGCTTGGCTGTACGTTGGGAAAAGCCTGTCGAATAATTGACCGACCGGTTGGTTGGCTAATGGTAGCATTACTGAGACGGCTGCGCGAAGCGTTTTTTGCGCGCCATTAACCATAAGGAGGCGGCATGGCTTACGAGAACATTCTGGTTGAGACGCGTGGACGGGTGGGTTTGATCACGTTAAATCGCCCGAAGGCGTTGAACGCACTGAACGACGCGTTGATGGACGAATTGGGCGCGGCGCTACGGGAGTTCGATGCCGACGACGCGATTGGTGCGATCGTGGTAACGGGCAGCGAGAAAGCGTTTGCCGCCGGAGCCGACATCGGGATGATGGCGACCTATACCTATATGGACGTCTACAAAGGCGACTACATCACCCGCAACTGGGAAACCGTTCGCTCCATCCGCAAGCCGATTATTGCCGCAGTGGCGGGCTTCGCGCTTGGCGGCGGTTGCGAACTGGCGATGATGTGCGACATCATTCTCGCCGCCGATACTGCGAAGTTCGGCCAGCCGGAAATCAAGCTGGGCATCATGCCGGGTGCTGGCGGCACACAACGGCTCCCGCGCGCAGTCTCCAAGGCGAAAGCGATGGATCTCTGTCTGACCGCCCGTTTCATGGACGCGGCCGAGGCCGAGCGTGCCGGATTGGTCTCGCGGGTGATTCCCGCGGCCTCGCTGCTTGACGAGGCGGTGGCTGCGGCCGCGACCATCGCTGAATTCCCGTTGCCGGCGGTGATGATGATCAAGGAATCGGTCAACCGCGCATACGAAACGACGCTCGCAGAGGGCGTGCATTTCGAGCGCCGCCTCTTCCATTCGCTCTTCGCCACGGAAGATCAGAAGGAAGGGATGGCCGCGTTCGTTGAGAAGCGCAAACCGGTTTTCAAGCATCGTTAATACGCTTGTCAAAATAACGCTTGCAAGGGGCGGTCGGGCTCGCTAGAATCTCGCTCTTTCGTGCTCCGGACACCGGGGCGCGGGAGGCGGGAGAGCCAGCAGTGGCAAGGCTTTGCGCGATGTGGGCGG
>NZ_CADIKC010000014.1 GCF_902859805.1 Paraburkholderia sediminicola
GGCGTAGCCTGATCTCGAACACTCACGCTACAATCCATGCACCTCGCAGCACCGCCCTCCAGCTTGTTCGACTTCACCGAAACGAGCGTTCGCCTTCCCCGAAATCCGCACATTGAGCTGATGGGAGGGATCACGCGCGGTGTGGTGTTCTACCGATGGTCACTGCTCGAACAATGGCTGCTGCTCGTGGCGAATCCGAAAGGAATCGCCTTTTGCGATCTTGATGTTCCGTCCGCGCTTCTTGCGTTCGTGCGTGTCGTGGTGCGGGCCTCGTCCCAGCAACCCCTCGGTTTCCGCGAAGTAGCTTCTGGCATCAATGTCTGGCGGCATGACGAACGGCGTGTCGGCCTTTCGATTGTTGCCTTAGATTTTGATCGAGGGATGGGAATCCGATGCGCCGTGTCGCCGAAACGCATGCTTGTCTAGATGCCTAGAACTGGAAAACGCTGACCCCAGTGTGAAGCTTCGTGGCTTGATCGTCGAGTGACCGTGCAGTTGCGGCGGCCTGCTCCACCAGTGCCGCATTTCGCTGGGTCGCCTCGTCCATTTGCGTGACGGCTCGCCCGACCTGATCAATGCCCTTACTCTGTTCGTGAGAAGCGATCGCGATTTCGCCCATGATGTCCGTCACGCGCTTGATGCTGCCTACCACTTCGCCCATGGTTTTGCCCGCCCGATCGACGAGCTTCGTCCCGGCTTCGATCTGGCTTACGGAGTTCTCGATCAGCGCCTTGATTTCCTTGGCCGCGGCGGCCGCACGTTGCGCGAGCGTACGCACTTCGGCGGCGACGACGGCGAAGCCCCGGCCGTGCTCGCCCGCACGCGCGGCTTCCACCGCGGCGTTGAGGGCGAGAATGTTGGTCTGGAATGCGATGCCGTCGATGACGCCAATGATATCGGCGATCTTCTCGGAGCTCGCGTTGATCTGTTCCATCGTCGCGACCACCTCGCCTACCACGTTGCCTCCCTGCACGGCGACAGCGGCGGAGGACTGCGCGAGCCCGTTGGCTTGACGGGCGTTCTCCGCGTTCTGCCGCACTGTGCCGGCCAGTTCCTCCATGCTCGCGGCTGTTTGCTGAAGAGAAGCGGCTTGTTCTTCCGTGCGGCTCGATAAATCGACATTGCCTGCAGCAATCTGTTTTGATGCAATATTAACCGATTGGACAGAATCACGTACCGCGGTCATGACTTCACCGATCCGGTCGATCAAATGGTTGAAGGCGGTCGCCGCCTGGCTGATTTCGTCATTGCCCTGGATTGGTACTCGCATCGTCAGGTCCAGCGAATCGCTCGCCTGCTGCAGCGTTCCCTGGAAACTCACCAATGACCGATGGATCGAACGGGAGAGCAACACGATGCATCCGACGACGAGCACCATTACAATGACGAGCACGGAGATGACGATCTTGACGACATTCGCGCGGGTCTGCGCGGCATGTTGTTCGGCCCGCTCGCCGCGCTTGCCCACATCTGCGACGAGGGTCTCGATGGTCGCAATGAGCGGCTCGAAATCGGAATGATAGACTGCGACCACCTGATCGTTGGCGGCCTTCGCATCGGTGGCCGCGAGCTCAATCAGCTGATGTGAGTTCCGATCGTAAGCAATCCCTTGGGCTCGCAGCGCCGCCAACCGGGTCCGCTCATCGGCGGAGTCGAACAGGGGGCAATCGTCTCGCTCCACTTGCCGATGTTCTGCTCCGCATCGGCGAACATCTTCTTCGTATCGTTGGAGGTCGGATCGTGCTCGACCGTCGAAAGGGCGCTGGCCTTAATTTCAGTCAGGCCGCGTATCTGTTTCTCGCGGCGGTTCGAGTCTGCCTCCGCACTGCTTACGGCATTGAAGCCGAGGGCCGTCACGACGATGCCAACACCGGTGGCAATAAGTGTGGCCACTATCAGAATTCTGAGCCTTATCTTGATTGTCATAAATGCACCACTGCACATCGAAAAATTACAGAAAAAATCGGGGCGCATCGTGATACTCGTATCGACATGTACCGCCCCGCCCGATCAGCATCACGATGCATGGCGCACGTGCGTATTGCTGCGAACGGCGTTCGCGAGGCGCTTACTGTAGTCGGTAGACCTCGTTTTCCTCATTAGAAACGCAGCGAAAACACCGTCTCTTCGGGACGGGACAAGTGCGGTGGCTCGATAAGATCACGCTAACCGCACATGTGCGAGAGAATCTCCGGCTTCGTACCGATATTCGAAGAGGGCGACGCCTACTTCTGAGAGAACCGCCGAATATGTTCCAAGGACCGCATCAGGACTGATCGCGCCGGCGATCTCCGCCAAACGCAGGCGAGAACCTTCGGTCTGGGTCCGCGCCGTTCCGTCGATAGTGACATAGCTGCCTGCGGATTCCGCGTGCACCCATGGGTTCGCAACACAGGCGGAGAGCAGACCTCCGTGCGCGGAGAACTCCACGCTTCCTTTGAATCGCAGTAGTCCCGATTCCGATGCCTCAAGCGGGAACACGAAGCCTTCTCCGTCCTCGCCCGCAGGCTCAACAACGGTTACGCTGCCGAACCTTCGCACGTAGTCGACGAAGGTATCTTTAATCCGCCAAGTAAAAGATTTAATCATGGATAGAGGCAGTATCAGTCAGATGGGAATAGCGCGCGCGCATCATTCCACGAAATCCTTTCGGCAATCACACGTCGGTACTTCATAATCCGGCGTGGCTCGTTCAGCGTCGCTGCACCGATCAGCCGCTCCCCCGCCCGATACAGAGCGACCCATCGATCGCTGTCTTCGTGTCCGGACACCAACACGACCTCATCGCACTCGGCTTTGCCCACAACCTGGAGGCGCTGACCGTACCAATCGCTCCAGAAATATGGCACGGTGAAGTACGGTTTCGCAGTCTCGGGCGAAACCGCGTTCTGAGCGGCGTGGCGGCCCTGATCCGCCGCGTTCGTCCAATTCTCCAGACGCATCGTCGAATCCATGATCGAATTTGGCCAATGAACCACGTCCCCGGCAGCGTATACATCGGGCACCGATGTGCGGAGTTGGGCGTCGCAGACAATTCCGCCATCGAGCGGACTGAGCTCAACACCGCTTCCGATCAACCACGAAGTTGCGGGCGCTGCACCGATCCCAACTACCACGATGTCCGCTGGGATAATAGTTCCACCGGTAAGTCGGACACCACTAACCGCTTCCTTCCCTTCAAGACCTTCGATTCGGGCGGACAGATGCAGTTGCACGTCGTTTCGCGCGTGCAATCGAGAAACAACCTGCCCAACAACCTCGCCCAGTGCGCGCTTAAGTGGAGCTGGAGCCGCCTCAAGAATTATTACATCAGCTCCGGACGCCTTGGCAGAGGACGCGATCTCCGACCCTATGAACCCTGCGCCGATTACAACAATGCGCTTTCCTGGGGTAATGTGCTCGCGCAACGATTTGGCGTCGTCCAAGGTGCGTAGCGTCACAACCCCCCGTAGTGCGGGGACGTTCGGTAACGTGCGCGGACCCGCACCGGTAGCAACGATCAGTCGTCCATAGGTAACGGGCTCGCCGTTGACGGTTACAACGTGTGCCTGCGAATCCAGGGAAGTCGCAGTACTCGACAACCTGACTTCCACATCAAGTTCATTGCGAAGCTCTTCCTCGGCAGTCAGGAAGTCTGGCGAAGTGCCAGGCAGAAGAAACTGCTTCGACAGAGGCGGCCGATCGTAAGGCACGTGCCTTTCGGAGCCGATCAAAATGACTCGGCCAGTGTAGCCGCTAGCGCGCGCAGCTTGCACAGCGCGCAGCCCTGCCAGAGAAGCTCCGATAACGACCAGAGGGGCGTTGGCTACGGCAGTCATTGCTCGACCTTAAGCGAAAGGGCACGAGCAGGACAGCTTTGCACAGCTTCTCTTATCCTTTCGAACTCCTCCGGGGGCACTGATTCGCCCCGGATGAGAGTTAGCACGCCGTCATCACCGACTTCAAAGTAATCCTCTGCGATGGACTCACAAAGTCCAATTCCGGTACAGCGAGAACGGTCGACGATTATCTTCACGATTCCTTCTTGAGCGATCTTCATGATTCTTTCCTCTCGAGCACGCCACCCAGAACTGTGGGCGGCGCCTCACACTTACTTTATCGTACGTATTTATGCATTGCCGCTTCTCGGCCTTGTCAAGGGATATGTACCGGTAGACGGCGCGTGTAGTTGAATACCTCACTGACCAGGAACTCGGGCTCTCCCACCTCCATATTAGAGAGCTTTTCGAGGAACTGGCGGAATAAAGCACGCATTTGAGCCTTAGCAATGGCGTTACCAAGGCAGTAGTGAATACCGCCTCCGCCGAATCCAACGTGCGGATTTGGGGTTCGACTTAGATCAAATTTCCACGGATCTTTAAAGACCTCCTCGTCTCGGTTGCCCGAGCCGTAGTACATCACCACCTTGTCATGCTTGGCGATCTGCTTACCGCCAAGTTCGATATCTCCCGTTGCAGTGCGGGAGAACGTCTGTACCGGCGAAGTGTGGCGTACGAATTCTTCGATTGCGGCACCGATGCGATTGTCATAGTCCTCGGCAAGCCACTTTTTTTGCACCGGATCGTTCCACAATTGATGTACGGACCAGGATGTTGTCTGTTTCGTTGTGTCGTTCCCGGCGGTACTAAGTAGTAGGGTGACCGCTCCGATTTCTGCGTCGGTCAGCGCCCTGCCGTCGTGCCTGGCTTGACCGAGCGCCGTCGCCAGATCTTCTGCAGGGTTCTTGCGCCTGTAGTTGACAACCTCAACGCCAATCTCGTTGATAGCTGCGATTTGTTGACCAATAAACTCCATCGGGCCCATACCGTCCGGCCGCACTCGTGGGTCAAAGGCGGTTGCGAACTTATCTCCGGCCTGCGTAAACGATTCCACCAAGTGATCCGGGATGCCAAAGAGATCGGCGATCGTGAGCATGGGGAGACGGGACGAGACCTCGTGCACGAAATCAATGTTGCCAGCGCCTACGACACGGTCCACGATCTCGCCCGCCCTCTGCTCGATTTTCTCCACAAGCCGGCCAACCGCTTTCGGGGTGAAGGCCGCGCTGATCATCTGCCGATACCGCTCGTGTTCAGGGGGATCGGAAAGAAGCATGCTGGGATCGAACGGCGGCGTGGGCCGTGCGTGCAACGTTCGCGAGATAGCGGAACTGAAGAGTTCGTGGTTCTGACTGACGTAACGGATGTCGGCCGCCTTGGTCACCGCCCAAAAACCGGCCTCATTGTGCGGAAAGCCCTGCCCGTCCATCGGTCGATGCCAACTGACCGCAGCGTTCGCGCGCAACCAGGCAAAGGTCTCGTCACGTTCACGAAACGAACGCGCCCAGAATGCATCGCTCGATATGTCTTTGTCGGTATCGAACGGATGCTCTGTTGCAAAAAAAACTCTTTGATCTGTCATGTCTACTCCTTGAGAATCAGGTCGGCGGGCCGTCGTTATCCCTAACACTTCGTTGACGTCAATACGTCAGAGACGTAGAGCTTGCGACCTCGGTGGCCGTACTCTTTCAACTAAGACCGGATGTGATCACCACACGGGCGACACCGGGCTCCTTCAGCGCCGCGTAACCTTCGTTCACGGCGTCCAGCGCGATCTCGCGGCTGACGAGTCCGTCAAGTTCAAACCGACCCTGGAGGTACATTTCGACATACAGGGGAATGTCACGCTTCGCCGTCGCAGAGCCCATGTAGACCCCTTGAATCTTCTTTTGAGAAAGGACGAGATTGAGGTTGGAAACCTGGATGCTCGATGTCGGATCGGTAGCGCCAATCAGATAGAGCCCGCCTCCGATCCGAAGCATATCAAGGCCCGCTTGCGTAACAGAGGGAGCACCAACGAAATCGAACGCCGAGTCGGCACCCGCCCGACCTGTGATAGCGAGAACTTCAGCGACGGGATCAACTTTGCTCGAATTGATGGTGTGCGTGGCACCGAACTTCTTCGCCTTCTCGAGCTTGTCGTCACTGATGTCGACCGCGATGATAATCGACGCGCCCGCAACGACGGCGCCGTTGATTGCATTGAGACCGACACCACCAACACCGATGATAACGACGGAGTCTCCAGCCTGCGTGTTGGAAGTATTGATGACAGCGCCGGCACCGGTGACCACGCCACACCCCAGCAGCGCCGCCTGGGGAAACGGTACACGCTCGTCCACTTTAACAAGCTGGTTTTCATGGATGAGCGCTTTTTGCGCGAATCCACCAAGACCAAAGCCCTGCGTCACACAACAGCCCTTTACACTCAGGCGAGGCGGCTGATCAGCGTGGCGAAGAGTCTTTTCAGGGTGCCGGCATTGATACGAGCGCCCGGCTAGACAGTCGACGCAGTTGCCGCAAACTTGAAGCAGACAACCCACGACATGGTCTCCGACGGCGAACTCCGATACTTCCGGCCCTATCGCCGCAACGACTCCGGCCACCTCGTGACCTAGGGCCAGGGGAAGCGGCGTTCCCAGATCAAACTGCGACACGCTGAGGTCCGTGTGACATAAGCCCGACGCCTTAACGTCTACGAGTACCTCTCGCCCGAGGGGTGTGGCGATCTCGACTTCTTCTGTAACAAACCCTGCGCCGTATTTCCGTACTAGTGCAGCTTTCATGGTGTTTTCCTACGTAAGCCCCCGTTGACCGGAGGCAGTTATCAGCTTTGTCCTTGCGTGCCGGTTCAGCCGAAGGCTACTGCTCGACTATGTGAGAACTCACGAAAACCTGCGATGCCGTGATATCGACCCATCCCGCTGTCACCGATGCCGCCGAACGGCAGAGCGTCCTCCCAATAGTGGACCGCCCATCCGTTGACTGTGACCCCACCTGAAGAGGTATTCTCCAGAACCTGCTCAACGAACTGATTGTCTTTGGAGAAAATGAACATGGCGAGCGGGTTCGTCCCACCTCGGACGTGACTGATGATGTTGTCGACGTCGTCGTATCCGACGACAGGAACTATCGGTCCGAAGATTTCATTAGACAAGACATCAGCCTCGGCAGGGACATCGATCAAAATAGTTGGTTCAATGACTAGCGCGTCCTCATAGGCCTTGCCGCCGAATGCGACAGTCGCCCCTCGTTCTACGGCATCGTCAAGATAACCCTTCAATCGCTTGAAGTTAGCACCATTGACGATGCGAGAGTTTCGTGACGCCTGGTAGACACCGTCGGCGTAGAAGGTATTCTTGAAAAAGGCGCTGAGCCTGGTCACCAGTTCGTCGCGCAGTCTGTTTGGAACAAGAATGTAGTCGACGCTCAAGCACACTTGACCGCAGTTGACCATCGTTGCCACGCCCAGCTGATCGACCACCGCATCGAGATCTGCCGTTGTATCGATGATCGCCGGCGACTTCCCCCCAAGTTCCAACGTTACAGAGGAAAGATTCTTCGCCGCGGCAGCCATGACGGCGCGCCCAACTTTGGGGCTGCCCGTAAGGAAAATATGGTCAAACGGCAACTCGAGCAACGCTTCCGCGACATCGATCCCGCCCTCGATCGCCGCAACCTCCCGTTCCTCGAAGACGTCACGGATGATCTCCGCCGTAATACGACTCGAAGCGGGAGCGATCTCATTGGGCTTAACGACCGCAGTGTTGCCCGCAGCGAGAAGCGCGACGAGCGGTTCAAATACCAAAGAAATGGGGAAATTCCATGGACCAAAGAGCAACACGACACCCCGGGGCTCCCAGCGAATCGCAGCCGATGACGCCTGGACCAAATTAGACACAGGGGTGGGGGCCATCCAATCGTCAAGATGTTTGATAGTTTCATCAATCTTTCGGATGGGCTGGAACACTTCCATGGCAGCGACATCCGCAGGGCGCCCCATGTCATCCGCCAAAGCCTTGACAATGTCATCGGTACGCGCGGATAGGGCTTCTCGCAGTCGAAGCAAAGTCTGTTTGCGTTGCTCCGCAGTCGTCTTTCGCGCACTCCAACGGGTGCGGCGCTGCAAATCGAAAACTCGCTGAACCTCTTCGCGAGAAGCTGCGGCTTGACTGTCCGGCTGAATGGTCACTTGGAACCTCCCTGTCCCTATTGGTATTGGATTACCGCTATTCGAATAGAGCGGTGTTCTAGAAAATTCGCCTGGGCTCAAGCTTGGACGCTCGAGTCAGGCGGAGCCGCCACGTCTGCATCAGAAGTTATGCGAATAACCAATTCCAAGGTACTGCATATTGGCCTTGATGCTGGTGCCAGCAGATGGCCCCGTTCCGACAACAGTTTTCGGAATGACATAAGTAAAAGCCGCACTGACTTCGTCTTTTGGTGTAACGCGGTAGCTGACCCCAGCCGAGACGGAACGTCTGAGGATGACCGCAGGTCCCAGAATGTTGGCGACCGTGTTGTCTGTGCCGAATTGATTGGATGTTGCGTGGGCCCCGAGGCGCAGTGTCCACTTCGAATTTACGTCCCAGGAAAGCCCAACGCCAAGTACATTCTGAACTTTCCATCCGTAAGTCGCCGGGTCACTGAAAACAGCAACGGAGGACCAATAGATGCGTGAGCCGTCCACGGCGAGCGTGACGCTCGGCGTGACATGCACTGCAATGCCCACGTTTAGGCGGGAGGGTTGATCGATACGCCCCCCATAAGCTGCAAGTATGTCGTCGGAATATCCGCTTAGCCTCCCGTAGTTAACCTTGCTATAGTATGCGGCACCGAAACTCACCAAAGGAATAGGTTGCCACAGCAGACCCGTGCCGAAACCAATACCGAACGCACTTGAATTGCCGTGACTTGGAATGGCAATCGGCGCACCATCGGGCCCTGAGGCCACCAGCCCATTCGCGCGGAACTGCTCCCAACTCAGCACCATCGAAAGCCCCAGCGAAAGGCTCGGAATAGGCCGGTATGTAACAGTCGGCAAAACATTAAACGCCGTAAAACTAGCCTTCGCAACGCCGGCTTTCGTATTCGGCAGAAGAGTTTGGCCGTAGTTCGAAGCAAACCCGGCACCGTCGACCCCGACCCCGAGGGTCCACTTCGGAGCAACTTGCCAATTGAAACCGCCTTCCAGAGCGGGCGCAATAGGTGAAGCCGTCAGGTGGTTCTCCGGTGAAGCGAAGGTCGTATGTACCCGGCCTATGATGGCCTGGAAGTCTTCATCAAATCTTGTACCCAGTAACGCCATGCCCGCCGGGTTGCTCTCCGTTACGAGAACGTCCTGCGGAAATGCAACGGACGTGCCTCCCATACCCGCGGCATGGATACCGTAACCATCTAAATAGATCCCAGCCGTTGCGTGAGCATTGGGAGATACCATTAGCGCTCCGAGCGAGATCACCGGGATGAGCATGGATCTTTGTGGACAAACCCTAATCATTTGGGGACTCCTGTATGAGTACAGCTTTTAGTCAGTGTGTGACGCACAAGATTAGGTTGTCGCAAATCTGGTCCACGCGTCGGAGTGAACCCATACCGAGAGCGCCTTTTTTCGCTTCTGGCTGACGTCGGCATCACCCATATAACGAATATGAGTTCAGATTCAATTTTAGAGCATTCCGAGAAGCGTCGCCACCCAAGGTTCCTCGGGGTTTTCACGGACGGTGCCCCCAACGCATGCACGTCGGGTGGCCATCGACGAGCAGTCGGTCAAAGAGCTCGCCCCGCCCGCGCATGACGGTCTCACGTCGATTGTCGAAGACTAGCGAGTCGTTCTTCACAAGTATCCACCCTGGAGGGTGTAGCCGTAGAACTGGCTCTACTGCTCGACGATGGTTTTTATAGCAGTTTGAGCCTAGCATTGGGGCAGAAATTTATCATCGTGCAGCGCACCGACGCGGTTTCTCTCAGCGAACCCTAGGCGTACGTACTACCCCTAGGCAAATACGTGCGAATTCCTTATAAAGTCGGTGGTGGATGCCGCATCAGCGGGCCGGTATGTGACTAGGGAGTTCCGAGGCAATGCAAGAAACCACCGCAACAACTACATCTATCGCAAACGTCGATCGCAGCGAGTTATGGCGCGAAGTAGTGTGCAGCATGATTCACGACGTCGAAGTCGCTCAGATGGGACAAGAGGCCTTCGCAGCACAGATTCATGCGCGGCGACACAGCGGCATCGCCTGTGCCTCGTTCTGGAGCAGACCCCATGAATTGCGATGTGGCAGGGAGTATCCGGGCGACACCTCAGAAGGTGGATACCTGGTTAGCTGGCAACTCGCGGGGAATGCCCATGTCACTCAAGGGTATATGGAGTTCGAACAGCTTCCCGGAACGCTTGCCATCATTGATGGGCGACGCCCGATGCGTGTCGTCTTCCCCCATGAGGTGCGTCGAATCATCGCAAAGCTCCCGGCCCGCACGCTGGAAGACCGTATTCCTTCGCTGCTCGGCGGACATTGCATGGCGTTCACGCCGAGCGGCCCGTTCGCCAAGATTCTCAAGGAATATTTCGACGAATTATCACGCGGCCCTACGCCTCTGCTGTCATCCGAGATGGAGCTGCTCGTTGCGAACATCGCGAACTTACTCAAGATCACCGCTGGTCAAGAAAGCATCGCCGCATGTGAGTCCAAGGAGTTTCGACGACAGGCCATGTTGCGCTTTATCCGCCAAAACGCCTGCGACCCTCATCTGTCCGTGGAGAGTGTGGCAAGCCACCTTAACGTCTCGCGTCGTCTGGTGCAGCAGACGTTACGCGAGATCGAGACAAGCTTCACCAGCTTCATCACGGAAGAGCGGCTACAGTCGGCGGCGAGCAAGCTTGAGCACGCCCCCGACTTGCCCGTATCGCGCGTGGCGTATGCCTGCGGCTTCAACGACGTGTCTCATTTCAATCATCTCTTCAAGAGGCGCTTTGGCGTGCCCCCGTCTGACTACCGCCGCTCTCGGCGTTGAGCAGTCTACGGGCAGTTTAGCTTCCGCAGTGCTGTGAGAAACAGCCCATCGGGAGCGCGCAGTTGCGACAGAACACTGAAATGGTCCTCCGCGTCAACCGGCCAATAGCAGCTTACGTTACCGGAATCGCTCCATGCCCCCGACATCTCCCGACTTTGGCGCAAGAATTCCGGCGTCTCCGTACCGCCTACCAGAAAAACGGCCGGCGGCATATGCTGTTTCACGCGGCTGGCAGGTGAACACATCTGGGCCAACGAATCGTCAAGCCGCAATTTGTCGTTCAGCGATGTCTGCACGAGTGGCGCGAGGTCATAGATACCGCTGATCGCCACAATGCCGGCGATACGCTTGCCCTTCGGCGTATCCGTATCCTGCGAAAGTGCCAGTTCGATACTCAAGTGGCCGCCAGCGGAGTGACCGGAGACGATAAGCGGCACGTCATGCTGCGCCCTTGGCAATGCTTCCGATACCGCAGCGACTACATCACGGACACAGGTGGTCAGCTGCGGCAGAGTTACGTCAGGACAAAGAGGATAATTCACCATCGCTACGTTATAGCCCGCATCGTTCAGTGCCGGAGCAAGGAAGCGAAACTGCGCCTTATCACGCGACTGCCAGTAGCCCGCGTGGAAGTAGATAACAGTCCCGATGGGCTCATCACGCGCCAAGCATAAGTCGAAGGTCTGGCGAGTGTGCGCGCCATAGGGAAGGTCGAGACGCCACGTCCGCCCCCATAGCGCGCGCAAATTTTCGTCCTCGAACTGCGCAAACAGCGCTGCGAAACCAGGTCTGGCCTGGCCTGTAACATACTGGAATTCTGCAGTCGAATCGTCCATAGCCCGCCTCAAGGAGTAAGTCTGCCGCCATTGAGATGCAGCACCTGTCCGGTCATGTACGCAGCCCCCCTTCCAGCCAAAAATAGAATTGGCCCCGCAACATCCGACGGCGCGGCGACTCGGCCGAGCGGAACAGCCGACACGTATTTGTCGCTCATTGCGTCGAACCAGGTTCGGTCGTTACCGAGCTCTTCACGCCCAGTGCCGCCACCGAGGAACTCCGTCTCCACGGCACCGGGAGCCACCGCATTCACGCGTATCTTCGGCGCCAGCTCCATTGCCAGCGCCTTCGTCAGGCTTACTAGCGCACCCTTGGATGTAGCGTAGGCACCCATGCCTGGCATCACCTGGTAGCCCAGGCTTGACGCCACCGTCGTAATCGATGGCCACTCGCTTTCGCGCAACAGCGGCAGCAACGCATTAGTCAATAGATACGCGGATGTAAGGTTAACCTGCATCAAGTCATTCCATGCCGACAGAGAAACTTCGGACAGTGGACGCCGTGGCAGAATAGGGTAGCCACACAGGAATACAAAAGCATCCACGTGCTTCCACTGGTCGGCCACCTTCGATATGGCTGCGCCGATGGACGCCTCGTCGCGAGCATCGAAGCTAATATAGCGGGCGCCCTCAATGCAATGTGCCGGAACGATGCTGCCTGGGAGATCCAGCACCGTCACATCCACGCCATATGCGACGGCCTGTGCCACGAGTTCCCGGCCAATGCCGCCGCAGCCCCCGGCCACGATCATATGGGAGCCACGCGCAGGTCCCAGCCAATTCAGTTGTTGCTCCATCTTTCTGTTCCTTTTTCCTCTTAGTTCGAAAAACGAATGCCGTACTTTCCCGGGCTGATTACGCCGTTGGGGTCCAGCGCCTTTTTGATCGCTTCGCATGCGGCGCGAAACTCCGGGATCATCTGTTCCATATGGAGCTCGTAGTAATCGGCCGGTGCACGCCCCACTCCCACACCGCGCCGGGCAAATTCAACCGTCAATTCACGGTAGCAGGCATCGGCGCGGGCGTTCTCCTCTGGATCATCCTTGTTCCAGACCAGGACGTGGAGGCCACGCGCAAAGCGCGCCGAAGCCACATGCATGACGATGTAGTCCATGCCGTGCTTCGCGAAAATGGCGCGTCCTATGCGGTCGAGTTCCAGGGCCTGTCGCCCCACCATCGGCGTACCCGGCAGGAACCAGGAGTTCCCGCTACCAGGGCGCCATTGCAACATTCCCAATTCCGCTGCGCTCGGCTTGCCGTCCATCGAGTCGATAGCGATGCGCAGGGGTGCGATGTCGAGTGCTTCCTCATGGCTGATGAAGTGCGCCTTGCCGCTCCGTTCAAAATGTGCCCGAACGCGTTGGATCATCGGTTCGATGGCGGCATCGGATGCTCCATAGAACATTCCCGACACTTGCCACGCCCCGAGCGTATGCTTGCGTTGTAGCGCTAAACGGCCCTCATTTGAGAAACATTCCTTGCTGCCCGCGAGGTATTCGCCGTTGCGCTCCTCGGGCGCGATTGCGTAAAGATCGTTGGCGATTCGGAACAGCGATGGCACGAAGTTGGACAGCTTGAGCGGACGGCACAGGTCGATGATTTGCTCAATGTCGTCGTCATCGGGAAAGACGAAGTGGAACGACTTTGACACCGGCGGCCTCGGCATAAGCCAGATTCCAACGCGCGTAACGATGCCATAGTTCGATTGCGCGAACAGTCCGTCTAGCGCCGGCCCAGACGAAAATTTGGAGACGTGCCAGTTGATCGGCTTGTCGGTATTCAGGCTGCCGTCCCCAGTGCGGATGACATCGCCGTTCCCCAGCACGATTTCCATGCCGCATAGCATGCCGAAATGGTCGAAATACGGCCCATATCCCGCACCGCGGTCCATCGCGTTTCCGAGCACACCTCCGTGCGGCGGTCCGGAGGTGGCAGATACCATTAGCTTGTTACCGCGCCTGGCGAGCTCGTCGTGGAACATCTGGAAGCTTACCCCCGGCTCCACCTCGGCGTAACAGGTCTCTTCGTTGATCTCCAAGATGCGGT
Source organism: Paraburkholderia sediminicola (assembly GCF_902859805.1). Classification (GTDB taxonomy): domain Bacteria; phylum Pseudomonadota; class Gammaproteobacteria; order Burkholderiales; family Burkholderiaceae; genus Paraburkholderia; species Paraburkholderia sediminicola. The sequence goes on from NZ_CADIKC010000014.1 coordinate 13,718, forward strand.
TCATGCGGTAGCCCAGGTCTACCACCACCTGCCCGGCGCTAGTCGGTGCGCGAGAACCAAGGCCGATGTTATTGCCGGTGCTGATAGGATACAGTTCGACGCGATACCGATTCGCCGCTAGTACTATTTGGCGCACTTGTTCCGTCGATTCCGGGAACAGCACAGCTGACGGAATCCGTGAAGCGGCGGGAAGAGTGTGCTCACCATAGCGAGCCAACGTCTCGTCGCGTACGTCTACCCATTGCTGACCGATAGCGTCACCGACATTCTTAAGGAATGCCTGCAATTCTTGATTCACGTCTCTCTCCAGTATCGATTATTACCAGACACCCACGTCACCTTCACGGGATGCGTTGTTGTTTACGAATCGGATCACCTGCGCACCGGCAGTCTCTTCCGGCGAAGCATCAATGGCTTGCTCTGCAGGAAGCGCCTCTAGCTCGTGGCCATTCAAGGCCTGGGGCAATGCTCCCCCGTATGCCCAGTCGAGCAGTTCGACCGTATGGACGATCGGCACTCGGGCGTATAAACCGATTTGCGTAATGCAGCCGATGTTTCCCGCTGCCACGATTTGCGGCAACGTGCTAGCGATATTTTCAGCCTTTCGCTCCCCAAGCTGGCGGGCCAATTCGGGTTGCAGCATGTTGTACGTGCCTGCCGACCCACAACAAAAATGCGACTCCGGCACGTCTACCACTTCGAATCCGGCTTTGCGCAACAGCTTGCGCGGCTGCGCCGTGACCTTTTGCGCATTGCGTAGCGAACACGCGTCGTGATACGCCACTCGATACCGTCGGGCTTGCTCGGGGGGCGGCAGTTCCATACGGACGAGCCATTCAGAAAAATCCATTGCCAGTGCTGCTACGCGCGCCGCTCCAGAAGCGACCTCCGTGTCTTCGCTCAGGAGGTGCGCATAGTCCTTCACCGTAGTTCCGCAGCCCGAGGCATTGATCAGGATCGCGTCGAGGCCCTCGCCATCTATCTCGTGCAACCACGATGCCACGTTAGCACGCGCAAACCCTCGGGCCGCATCGGTATCGCCCATGTGCAGATTCAGGGACCCGCAACAGCCAGCGGATCGCGGCACCACCACTTCACACCCAAAGCGCGTCAATAAGGCAATCGTTGCGACGTTAATGTGGGGCGACATGACCGGCTGCACGCACCCGGCCAACAGCGCGACACGCCATTTGCGTGGCCCCTGAGACGGGAAAACTGTCTGTTGTGTGGATGGTCCAGCCGCCGCACCCGGCGGGACCAGTCGAAGCATGTGTCGCATCTTCGCCGGGGCAAATCGCTCGAAAGGAGCCATCAGACGCCCCATGCCGAGCGCAAGGCGGAACATAGCTGGACGAGGCAACACGTAGCCCAAAGTTCGCCGCAGCAAGCGCTCAGCGAGCGGCCGTTTATACGTTGCCGCGATGTGCGCCCTCGCGGTATCGACGAGGTGCATGTAATCGACCTTCACGGCACATGTAGTCATGCAAGACATGCACGACAGACAACGGTCGATGTGCTCCACAGCTTTATCTGTCGGTGGCGCATCGGACTCCAACATCTCCTTGATCAGATCGATACGCCCGCGCGGACCGTCATTTTCGTCATGTAAAAGGACATATGTCGGACAGCCTGACGTGCAGAAGCCGAAGTGCTGACAGCTCCGCAGGATCTGATCCGCCTCCGCCAAATGCGGCTGGGCAAGTTGGGCCTCTGTGAAATCAGTTTTCATGTCTCTTACCTTGCATCCATTTCTATTGCATGCATTTTGGACCGGCGAGTGCCATCCGTCTTGGGCACCTGCGCATGCGTCTTGGGCTCAGTGTCATCGCACAGAAAAGCGCCATCCGCGCCCTGAAGAGACCGGCTTATGCAGCGGCTCTATCGGATCAATGGCGGCTAGCTAGCCGCGCGAATAATTTTCCCGCTGGGCTTGCCAACGAAGTTGACGCCGGCATTGCCACCAAAATCTGCCGGCGTGCCCAGTGCTCCCCGATAGGGACCCTTTGCAACCCGCGGAATGGCCCAAGTACTTCCCACGCCCGACTCGGGAAAATGGCAACGCCCAAGCCAGCCTGTGCCATCCGCACCATTGCATCCAAACTAGACACTTCGACTGAAGAGCGAAGGCGCAATCCGCGCCGACGGGCTTGGTCCGCAGTTAAACGCTGCGTTTCTGTACCTCGGGGCGTGGAAATGATTTCGAAGTCGGCAATGTCAGCAAGCCCCGCCGACTTACGCTTGGCGAGCGTATGGCTTTCGGGTACGAGTAACGCAAGGGAATCCTCCTCATACACCTTCGCCGTCAGTCCGTCCGGAACTTCCGGGGACGCGAATACGCCAACATCAATTTCGTTCTTAAGCAATGCAGCAATCACATCCCTGCTCGCTCGGCTACGCAATTCCAACGTCACCAGCGGGAACTCACGCCGAAAGGCAGCAAGGTCGTCAGAGAGGTGATCGATGAGTGCGAACACGGATCCCCCAAAGCGCACGGTTCCACGGGTCCCCCCAGCGAATGCCGAGAGTTCCTCGGCCAATGCATCAATTTCGCCAAGGATTCTTCTGCCGCGCGCCAAGACGCTTTTCCCAGCCGAAGTGAAGTCCACCCCTTGAGGCGTACGACGCAGGAGTTGTGTGCCAATCGTCGCCTCCAATTCAGCGATTCGTCGGCTGACCGCGGACGGCACCAGCCTTACCTGTGCCGCGGCGCGCGTCAGGCTTCCTTGCTCCTCAACCGCCAAGAGAATCTGCAGGGTCTGCGCATTGATATGGGAGCGGATGGTCTTAAGAGCAGGCCCTGACATACGTCTTCCTTTGCCACGGTGGATCCGCGATTTGCGCGTGACACAAGGCCGCCGGCCTCTAAGATCACGCATGGATTCGATGCCCATCTCATTATGGAGCCGTAGCATCTGGCAAGAATTCCCCCAACTGATGGGTGCAAGCTGCCGAGCTCTCGCAACTTCGCCGCCATTGGTTGGTCAAAAAGAAAAGTGTACGTGCACCCTTCTCCATGACCTCAGGCTCGCGGGTGCAGGAGGTGCATGCTTGCCCCCGCCGTCAGCCGCGCAATGGCAAAATGGACATGTCCGAGCTGCTATTGCGGTGTGCTCACGGCTTCGTATGGAATTGCACCTGCCGCGACAACACCGACTCCTTCAATTCCATGTTTAGCCAACGATTCTGCAATGAATCCGCTATTGACCAGGTCGCTCAGGATGCCCTCAATAAGTTCACGGGCTTCACACGAGCAGTCGCGAGGAAGCGCCACCGCCTGATTGATAGCCATAAAACTTCCGGGCAGCATGTGCAAGCCGCCCTCACGCTTCATGTCTTGAGACAGCGCCTGCTTAACTCCCGCTAAGATCTTGCGGCCAGGTCGGTCTTGCAACAGCGCGGAGAAGGCCTCTTCTCCTGTGGGGAACCGGCGCACACTTGCATGTTGGAGCGCGCGACTAAGATAGAGATCGTATGCACTAGTCTCAATGACAAGGACCTCGACCCCCTCTCGATCTACGTCGGTGATACGATGGAATTCCGAATCCTCCAGCGCCAGGTAGCCCGCTTCGATTTGTACATAAGGAGCAGTAAATTGGACTTTTTCTGCTCTCTTGGAATCCACAGCCAGGAAAGCGACATCTGCTTGCTGCTCCACCAACGCCTGAAAGGCGTCGCCAGGGTTGCCCCATTCACGAAATTCGGCCGAGACGCCAAGCCGGCGTGCGAACTCTCTCGACAAGTCGATCGTAACACCGGCCAGCTTCGCCGAATCAGTGTAGCTGAATGCCAGGACGGTGCTGGCCAAGTTGATCGAAGCACGCAAACGCCCAGTAGGCGCGATCTCTTCTACCAACGCGGGATTGATATTCATCGATTTCCAGAATTAGTTAACACAGCAAATGCTATTTTGGCCATACGAAAGAATGCAGTTTCTTTCCGAGCGGATCTTCGAAGTCCAAAAGGGAATCGAGAATATCGTAGTGGTTACGATCTTCGACGATCATATGCTCGACATCGTAGCTCCGCGATCGCAACGCAGCCGCAAAGTCCACGGTTTGCCTGACGTACTCGGCCGTCTCCTGGCTGCCAACGGCGAGCAGGTAGGGGATCCGACGGCTCGGAGTATTGTAGAAGCAGGAATTCCTTAGAGATTCTTCTTCACTTAGGCGAATGAACTCGTTGACGTACGACAGCCTTCTCGGCTCCTGATCGTACATTCCGCTAATCGCGATGGCCGCCTTGATGACATCGTGCGGAGTTCTATGAAAAAAACTCCAGTCGGTCTCGAGCATACGTGCGACGGTGTGCGCTCCGGAAGAATGTCCTGAGATCGTGATAGCGTTCGGGTTGCCTCCCATTATGCGTGCGTTGGCGTACACCCAGGCGATACTTGACCTTGTCTGCTGAATGATGTCATCGAGCCGAACCGACGGACATAGTCCATAGTTTGGAATGACAACAATGGCGCCGGCCTCCACTAATGGCTCGGCAACATAACTGAAATTCCATTTGTCTTGCGAACGGTATCCGCCCCCGTGAAAGAAGATATGGATAGGACAATTAGAACGGCTATTCGGGAAGAAGATGTCGAGGGTCTCGGCACTGGAAGTGCCGTAGGGAACGTCAAAGGACGCACCAACCTTTTCCCTTGTAGCTTTACTACGACTCAGGTACTGCACGAAGTATGACTGCACGCCCTCCACTGACGCTGCGACGTCATACTCTTTATTGAGCTCCTCGCGCGTGAAATTTTTGTACACTTTGGTCATGGGATTTCTCTCTTCCGTTTCCTTTAGCCTCGTCCGATAATTGCCTGCGGATCTACGATCTTGCCTCCATCGATAAACACTTCACCGTCGAAGGAGACCGTGCAATCAGTCATAGGCATGTCAATGTGGCCCTTCGTGCGACGATGCGGCCCAGGTCCAGTCGAGAATAGGAAGTTCCCCGCGTAGCCTCGCGCTGCCATTGTGAGGTCCGTGATGCTGTTACCGTAAGTGAGAATGTCATACCAGAAGGCATTGGGATGCAATCCAAAGCCCAAATGAGACACCGCATACGGATCCAGGTCGTCTGCTGACCGGCGGTTGCGATCAAGCCAATCCTGGAACGCCTTCGCGTCCAAGCCTCCTTGAATATTCCGGATGAAACCCTCGCGAACTTCAAGCCGGATCTCGCTTTCAATTGCCCGCACAAAAGGGAGAATCCAGAGATCACCCGGTTTGATAATTACTTGACCATCGGCAGTCCCCTCATCCGGGAAATCAGCGACCATTGCCAGGCCCCACTGATCGAAGCGGCCGGGCTCGTCAGCGTACCCATAGTATGCTCGAAGCTCCCCCCACCTTGGGTCACCGCGTCGGTACGTCAGATCAGTGCCCGCCTCGCTCGTGACACGAATAGTCGTAGCTTCGCTATACTTTCGGGCCGCGTAAAGAACAGCTTCCTTAGTCCCTTCGGGGGCTTGCAACCGCTTGAGTTGGTCCGGCTTGTCCGTAATCGACAAAACCCGAGTACCCTCTTTTCGACATTCCGCCAACCACGGTGATAGGTTGGGAGGAAAGAATGTGCAAAGCAAATCAGCCGACTGCAATGCTGACATCAAGCCCAGACCGCCACCTGGCCGGTCATGGCCTACTCGCTGCAAGTCGAACGTCCGCGAGAGCCCTACCTCGAAGACTTCAGCGCCGAGCGCTGTGGCCGCAACGAAGGCGGCCTGCACCACGTCGCGGCTGGTGTTGTGATCCGTCAGCAGCACTACAGTTTCGCCAGACTTGACTGCACACCTAGTGAACTGACGCTCAAAAAGAGATGGGAGTTCGGCGTTGGTAACCTGTGGAAGTGGCATTTTCTTGGTCCATTTAACTTATCGGGTGCCATGTCAGCGTAATTCAGCATCAGCCCGCATGCCAGCGACCATTGGTCAAAGCGTGCTTCTCATTCCGGCAAGGGCCCTGAGACTTGGTTCAGCGGTTTAGAAGCGATCGAATAGCTTGGGGTTAACTGAGTTCGAAAGCCACCTACATCATTGACCAGCGAGCTGTAAGAACAACCTACCCGCCGGCGTGGCAAGGGCAGTGGACGCCGGCATGGCCACCATTATTTGGCGGTGCGCCCAGTGCTCCTGGATCGGAAGGCTTCGCAAGCCATGAAATGGTCCGAATGCATCCCACGCGTGACCGGGAACAATGGCAATACCCAAGCCTGCCCGTGTCATCAACACCATTGCATCAAGGCTAGATACTTCGATTGAAGAACGAAGCCGCAAGCCGCGTCGGCGCGCTTGATCCGTAGTCAGCTGTCGCGTTTCGGTTCCCGGCGGCGATGACACCAACTCGTAGTCAGCAATGTCGTCAAGCCCCACAGATTCGCGCTCGGCGAGTGGATGGTGATCGGGGATCAACAAAGTCAGAACGTCCTCCTCGTACACCATTGCCCTCAGCCCCGGCGGAACTTCAGACGATGCAAAGACACCCACGTCAATATCGTCCTTCAGTAAACCGGCAACCACATCCCGGCTGGTACGAGTGTGGAACTCAAGCGATATTTGTGGGAAGGTACGTCGGAAGCTCGCAAGATCGCTCGGGAGTCGGTGAGTGAGCGAGAAGACGGATCCAGCAAAGCGCACTGCCCCGCGGGTGCCTTCCGCGAAGGACGCAAGTTCGTCGGCCAACGCGTCGATTTCACCGAGGATCGTCCGGGCATGGGACAGCACACTCCTGCCTGCCGCTGTAAACTCGGCGCCATGCGGGGTTCGGCGCAGAAGCTGAGTGCCGATCGTTGCCTCCAGCTCCGCAATACGGCGGCTCAGCGCGGAAGGAACTAACCTTACTTGTTCGGCCGCACGTGTAAGGCTTCCATGCTCTTCGACGGCCAACAGAATCTGAAGCGTCTGCGCATTGATCTGTGCCCGAACCGTCCCGAGGGAGAACCTCGACATACATCTTCCTTTATCAAGATAGCCGCCGCTTCTAAAGGAACGTGTTGCGGCGAGAGGAGAAACACTGTCGGAACACAGCAAGCGTCCGGCCAGCGCGGTCTGGCCGGAGTGCGCAAAGCGAGCGAAACGCGAGGCGTATCGTTACCGAGTTCGTTCGAGATCGCGAAAGTCATCCCGCGCAAAGAATTGCCTGCGTAGCCAGTCTCGACTCCAATTCAATAAAAACCAAGCACATGAAATGGCTGACCTCTACGACTACCGAATGTGCCGCTCATTGCTCGATCGCGAAATCGGCCTAGCTCTTTGTATTTGTAACTCGTGCGGCCAAAACCGCGCGTCGTAGCAGCGGCTCGGAGCTCATCAACGCAAAAGCCGAGAAATACCTTTTCGGGGGGGCTCGCGAAGAAGTCAAAAGGTGTCTGTTGCGCGACAAAAGACTACCTCTGCTCTTGTTCGGTTTGCGCGCCGGCGGTTTGCGTCCCATTGGGCAAGAGCGAAAACAATGCTGCTGCGAACCGCTCAAGTGCCTGCAACGAGCCGGTTACACTACTGTATTCCTCGCGGCCGATTCGGGCGTTCAGCATGACTTGCATACCCGACTCCTGCGCGATTTTCAGGATATCCATTTCGGTACTCCCGCTTCCCTTTGACTAACGAACTGGACTACTACACTGTCCGGCTCCCCAGCTTCCCATCCCACTAAACTGCGTAGTCAGGGACCGTTCCGGCACCTACTAGTCGGCGCTTCTTTGACTATTTATTGGTGCCACAACATGTTGAAATGGACAGCCGGGATGGGAACCACTAGCATCGCGGCCCCTGGATAGTATTCGTGCGCGTCGTTGAGCGTCTGCCCGCTTGATGTAGCGCGAAAGTGCCAGACGACGAGGAACACCGCAATACCAACGGCGCTCGCGATTCCAATGCTTCGTTTCACTATGCCCCCTCGTCACAAAGGTCTCGTTACATATGCCACTGTCTGGCGGGTCGATGGCGCACTCAAACCGTCAAGGCACGAAGCGGTAAGCTCGGCCTGCCGCCCCGCCGTTATTGGCCGAATCCGTCTACCGTGGATTGACATTCCGCGCGCATCGCCGGCCCACGAGGAGCAGGAGGAAAAACGCGCCAAGCTCCATCGTCATGTTGGAAGAAAAAGATCTTCAGTGACTGCGTCGGGCCGCACAACTGCCCGAGCACGCAACGCCTTTGGTTGGCGTTCGCTCGCCCGTATCGGGTCAGATGAAGAGGAGCGGCAGACGTCGGCCCCAGCCACTTGTCGATAACCCAGCGCAACGATTGCTCGCGAGATCCCATTTCCTGCTCCTCAACATCACCTCGGCCCCCAGCCAAGTCGGCCGGCCGAACCTCGACGTGCCGGACGTGGCGTCCTGAACCCCGAATAAGCTGCATATCAACACCGTCGTTTGACGCAATACTATCCGTCTATTGACTGAATGCTAGCCGTCAATTGACGTAATTTCAATGTGAAATTAGCTAGGGAAAATGCTAATCGATGCTTCGCTGTCAGGCAGAAGCTAGGCTAAGCTGTGGGTGAGCTGGCTTCCCGGCTTTATGTGGCGGGGATTTTGAAGTATTATGAATCCGTCAGCTGACGGCATTTATATGGTGCTCGGGCGGATATCGCCCATCGCGGGCGCATGTACCGTGCGAATTTGCAGCCGTCCCACCATGGAGACTGAGTACAGAATGCGAGAAATATCCATCACGTCTGCGCAGGTCCTGGGCATACCGTCCGAAGATTCGCCGAAGCGTCGAGGAAGGGCCACCCGAATACCTGAAATCCTTGAAGTGTCGATCCGCGTCTTTGCGATCCACGGCAACGCGGGATTCACGCAACGTCGGATCGCCAATGATGTCGGGATCCATCTTCGGAGCCTGCAGCATTACTTCAGTACACGGGAAGAACTGCTGAGAGCCACTGTTGAGGAAGTGGCCAGACGTTACCTTCAGCGGTACCGTACGATCGTCAAGGATAAGTTGCGGCCGCCGGAGGCTCGACTCGATGCTGTCGTCGATGAGATATTTACGACGCTAACGGCGACTACCAATATCCTGAGCGCTTTTGCGCTCGAAGCGTGGAGCTTGGCAGAGCGCGATGAGTTTGTGCGCGAGCTCCTTGTAAACACGACTCGGGAGTTCCAGGAAATGTTTGCGGGGCTGGTTGGGGAGATCAATCCGACGATGACAACGGGGGAATGTACTCTGCGCGGAGCATTGCTCGTCTCTCATCTGCAAGGGCTGATCGTCTATATTCGCCGCGCAGGTGAAAACCCACTTGATATGCACGCGTTCCAGCATGCCACCAAAGTCGCTTGGAAGGCTCTCAGCAAAGCCCCGGAATAGTTCCGGTGCAGCACACGCATCGGGCTTCGCATCCAAGCGAGTGAAGTGTCACATTCGGCGTCTACACGTGGTTGCTCTCAGACGCGCACGAACCGGGAAGGCTTCGCCCTAGTTCACACAACACCCGCAACCGCCAACACGCGATTTGACTGAGAGCTTCCGCAAGCCCAAACCGACGCCAGAAAACGGCGAAAGCGCGGTTGCAAAATCCAGCAAAAAATCGCATTTTTAACATCCTTCGAAATCGCGTTTCGTGGCCATTCACAGGTGGCGGGGCTGGGCACCAGAATCGGAGGGGGTTTTGAGCATGTGTGCGGCGGTCGATACCCGCGTGTCCACACCCCGGACCAATCCACCGACCGGCAACGGCGGGAATTGCGCAACTACGCGAAAGCCCGCGGCTGGAAGATCGTGCGAGAGATGCAGGAAACCGTCAGCGGCGCGTCACACAAGCGGCCGCTGCGCGAAGATGTCATGCAACTGGCGCGCACCCGCGCCGTCGATGTGATCCTGGTCGGGGCCCCGGACCGTTGGGGCCTCAGCGTGCAGGACCTGATCCTGACAATGGCGGAACTGGAAGCGCTTGGAGTGGCCTTCGTGGTACCTTGCCAGATCGACATGAGCACACCAGTGGGCCGGATGCAGGCGCATTTGCTCTCGGCGGTCGCGGAATTCGAAAGGGAGCTTATTCGGGAACGTGTCCGCTCGGGCTTGGCCAATTCGCGCTCCAGGGGCAAGCGCCTCGGCCGGCCCAACGCGACACCGCGCCTGGTGAACAAGGGCTTGTCGCTGATCAGGCAAGGAATGACCTACCAGCAAGCAGCCGAGCAATCGGGGGGAGCATTTCTACGCTACTGCGTGCCCGCAGGAAAGACACGGCCACGTGACAGTCGAAAAAGTCGGTCGATGACGCCAGCCCCCGGAATGGTTCACTCTCCGACTTCCAAGCTGCTATTAGTCAGCTAACGCTTTATCCAGCCGCGTCCTTCCGTCTGCGCAAACCTCATCCCCTGCCCGCTGGTTTGACGATACCTTCCAGTCGGTAAAGCTCGATCTTGCGATAGAGCGTGCTGCGCGAAACGCCCAGGGCGCGTGCGGCCTGCGCAAGGTTGCCGTGCGCATTGTGTACGGCGCGTGCAATGGCAATACGCTCCGTTTCCTCGAGACTCGCGCCCTCGTCCCGCAGCGAAGGCAGGACCCCGGACGTCGAGATTTCATCGAGCAACTCGGCAGGCAAATCGTCGAGCGACACAGCGGGCTCGCTGGACGTCAAAAGCATATTCTCGATCACGTTGCGCATTTCCCTTACGTTGCCGGGCCACGAATAGGCGCGCAGGACTGCCAGGATCTCGGCGCTCAGTTGTCGTTCGGGCACACCGTGGCGCAAGGCAAGCTTCCGGTTAAAGTGCTCGACGAGCAGATCGATATCAATGTCCCGCTCACGCAGCGGCGGAATACGTATACGCGTAACACTGATCCGGTAATACAGATCACGGCGAAAGCGACCGGACTCGACCTCTACGCGCAGGTTGCGGTTGGTCATCGCCAACAGGCGCACATCGACGCGGCGCGGCTGCGTGTCGCCAAGCCGGTAGATGATCCCCTCTTCCAGCACACGCAACAGAACGGGCTGAAGTTCGAGCGGCATCTCACCAATCTCGTCGAGACAAAGCGTCCCGCCATGCGCCAGTTCAAAACGGCCGGCCCGCCCTTCGTTTGTCGCGCCGGTAAAGGCGCCGCGTACGTGACCAAACAACTCGCTGGCAATCAGTTCTTTTGACGCCGCACCGCAGTTATACGCGACAAACGGGCCGGCGCCTCCTTCTTCACCATGAATCGCGCGCGCGAAGAGTTCCTTGCCAACCCCTGTTTCACCCTCGATCAGCACCGGTACGCGCCTGCTGGCAAGCTGGTGCCCGCGATTGACGGCGGCCAGCATCGCCGCGCTTTGCCCCTGAATTTGCGCGAAGCAGTTGCGCTGAGGATCCGCTTCTCCGTTGCGCTCCGCGACCCGCGCAGTGACGGGCCGGGTTCGTGTGGGCACGACCAGCATCGCCCCAATCGTGATGCCGTCAACGACGACAGGGTTGAACCATTCGGCGTTCAACCCCTCGGGCAAATGTCGCGCCCAGTCTTCCACCGCAGAGGTCTCTCCCATCCCCGGGAAACGCTCGCCGATGGCGACCGGCAAAGTGACTCTGCCTGTGGTGTGCACAAGGCGGCCACTACGATCTATGGCAACCATCCCGGTTGCATGCGACGAAGACATCCGCTGCAGGCAGAAAGCCAACAAACGCATATGCTCGCGAGCGGCCTGCTCGGCGAGCACCATTTCAATTTGCCGCGCAGCGGTCACGGCCAACGTGAGGTTATTGATCTGATAGGTGGTAGGCGGTCCGGAGATATCAAGTACACCGATCACTGCGCCGGTGCCCGGCTCGCAGATCGGCGCTGCCGCGCAACTCCACGACTTGATGCCTTCACAGAAATGCTCCGAAGCATGGATATAAGTGGGCTCACGGGTTGCAAGCGCGGTGCCGATACCATTGGTGCCCGCGCTGCCCTCGCCCCAGTCGCCGCCAATCGTCAAATGGATTTTTTCGCCTGCCGCCTGCGTGCGCAAGTCGCCGGCCGCTTTAAGGATTACGCCGTCCTGGTTCGTGAGCAGCAGGATTGAATGTGAATCGGCGAAAAGGTCCGCCGTGACAGCGAACAGGCGTTCGGCTGCTGCCAGCAGGTCGCGATGGCGCCAGAGCAGTGCCGCAACTGCGTCACCGTGCACCGCGATCGGCGCCGAAACCGCAGTCGGGCTGACGCCGGACTGCAAGCTACGCTGCCACGAGTCGATGAGCGCCGGGGGAGCAGACGTCGAAGGCTCGCCCGCCAGAAAGCGCTCCCATGCGAGCATCGTGCCCCGGTCGGAATGACGGAGGTTCGCGCGCTGCGCGTTGGCCACGATACCACGCATCGCGGCCTGATCACCTAGACCCAACATGCTGCCAAGCTGATGTCTCCTCGCCACAACTTTCCTCCAGGGCGATGGGTTAACGCGGAGCCGGGCTCTGCGGCTGGCTTCGTCTTGACTAGCTAGAATGTCATGGCTAGGCGCATCCTGTGGACGTCTATTTTTCGAACCCAGCAGCTAACGCGCGGTCAGTATATGCCTCAATTTTCAACAAGTCCTTTGGGGGAAACACGGTCAGTGCGCTGGATCGCATCCCTTAGCCAGCCGCCCCAGCCCCTTTTTTTAATCCCTTTGTCAGCTGGTTTGTCAGCCAGTCAGACCGGGAATACCAACACCAAATGTCTGCAGCACTAGCACGACGTTAAACCCTAAAACCGTCAGCGCGGCCAACGTCGCGATGACCGTCATCGAGGCGCGATTCGTGTAACCGCCCATCACCGCATCGCAACGCGTGAACCACAGCAAGGCTGCCATCGGAAACGGTAGCGCAAGACTCAATACCACCTGGCTCAAGATAAGCGCATGCGTCGCGTCGACACCAAGCGCCACCACGGCGAAAGCTGGCAACATTGTGACGGCCCTGCGCACCCAGAGCGGAATTCGAAAACCGACAAACCCCTGCATGATCATCTGGCCCGCCATCGTGCCCACCACGGAACTGGATATGCCCGAAGCGATCAGCGACAACAGAAAGATGCCTGCCGCGCCAACACCAAGTAGCGGCGCAAGCGTGTGATACGCCTCTTCGATTTCCGCGACCTCGGGACGACCGTGATGAAATGCACTCGCAGCCATGATGACCATGGCCATATTGATGACTCCGGCGATGCTCAGCGCGATAACCACTTCGATGTTTGAAAAATTCAGCAGCGTCCTGCGCTCCTTCACGGTCCGAGCGAACACGCGATTCTGCGTGAGTCCAGAATGCAGGAACAGCGTATGTGGCATAACCGTTGCGCCGACGATACCGACCGAGATTGTCAACGCATCCTTGTCTGGCAATCGTGGCGAAAACGTATGGAGCAGCACCTCCGGCCAGACCACCGGCGCGATGAACAGCTCGGCCAGATAGGACAGACCAATGATGCCCACCAGTGCGCCGATAGCCAGTTCAAGGGGCCGAAACCCAGCGCTCTCGAACAACAGCAGGCCATACGTTACCAACGCCGTGATCGTCATACCCGCCAGCAACGGCAGGTGAAATAGCAACGCGAGCCCGATCGCTCCGCCAAGAAACTCAGCTAGATCAGTGGCCATTGCTGCGATCTCGCTCCCCCCCCACATTAACAGCACAATCGGCTTCGGGAACCGTTCGCGGCACAATTGCGCGAGGTTTTTTCCGGTGACGATCCCGAGTTTCGCCGACATCACCTGAAACAGCATGGCTACAAGGTTCGCCAGCAACACCACCCACAGCAACGCGTAACCGTATCTGGCACCCGCCTGAATATTCGTCGCGAAATTGCCGGGGTCCATATAGGCAACGGAAACGACGACCGCCGGACCCGCAAACGGCAGCAGATTCAACGCACCGCGGCGGCGTCCTTCCAGTACCTCGCGCGCAGCGAGCGCCGCACGTGCGGTTCTTACCCCTGAATTCGCCAGGCCGGTTGGCCGAACACGATCATCCATGCGTGCGCTCCCCTTTTTCCCCCAATTCGCAGCAGCGGCCGCCCGGACAGGCATGCATGACGATCACGCGATTGCTTTAATGATCGCACCTGCGACGCTGTGCAAAAATGGAGCGATCGTTGCGCTTACATCGTTCATCAGGATAGACATCCCACATAGTGTGATGCTCCAACCCACTGTGACCCTGAACAGGCGCGTCGAAGGCATCGCGCCAAGATGCCGGACTGTCATCGTGACCACGCCGAAGTGGCGGCCGGTTCCAGTTACCATCGTTTGTCTCCCTCTAGCGGCGGCCGCCCGTTCGTGCCGTCAGCGGCCTTGCTGTGCCGGCCCGTGAATACGGAGGCCGGCCATGTCAATCTCACGCGTCTATGGCCGGCCGAGCAGTTCGGCGCCTGCGCCCAGCGCCGGTCCGGCGGTCGGATCGATCGTCTCCAGCTTCTTGGCGATCAGCGTCTGGGTGGTGAGAATCAGCCCTGCCACCGATGCCGCATTGCGCACCGCGCTGTAGCTGACCTTGACCGGATCGATGATGCCGGCCTCGACGAGATCGACGAATGCGCCGTTACGTGCGTCGAGACCCATGCCGGGCTTTGTCCGCACCGCCTCGCTTACGATGGCCGCGCCGTCGAGGCCGCAATTCGTCGCGATGTGAAAGAGCGGCTTCGCCAACGCGCGCTGCAAGAGCCGTGCGCCTTGCTGCACGCTGCCGTGGCTGCGGGCAATGACGCCCTCCAGTTCGGACGCAACGCGCAACAAGGCCATGCCGCCGCCCGGCACGACGCCTTCGGCAATCGCCGCGCGCGCCGCGTGAATCGCGTCGTCGATCAGATGCAGTCGACGCTTCTGTTCGACCGGCGTCGCGCCACCCGCGAGAATCAGCGCGGTGCCGCCCGACAGTTTGGCGAGGCGCACCTGAAACTTGTCGCGCTCGACATTCTCCGGCGCCATTTCATACTGGCGCGCCACCTGCTGACGGCGCGCCGCCACCGCCGCCGGATCGCCGCCGCCCGCCGTGATGATGGTCTGGTTCGACGAAATGCGGACCTGCCGCGCGCTACCGAGGTCGCGCAACTCAGTGGCTTCCAGCTTGCCGCCCAGGTCGCGGGCAACGACCTTGCCGCCTGTGACGATTGCGATGTCCTCGAGCATCGCCTTGCGCCAGTGTCCGTACTCCGGCGGATGAATCGCCGCCACAGGCATGCCGCCGTTGTCCCGCCATGCGAGCAGGGTCATGACACAGGCCGGCGCCACCTCCTCGGCAATGATCAGCAGCGGACGTTTACTCCGGGTCGCCAATGCCTGAAGCGCTGCGACTTCTTCCTGCGCTTGCAGCCGCTGGTCGGTCATCAGAATGAGCGGATTATCCAGCACCACCTGCATTCTCTCGATGTCCGTCACCATGTGGTGCGACAGGTAGCCGCGATCGAAAGCCATCCCGTCCACCACCTCCAGACGCGTTTCGACGGTGGTGCCGTATTCCACATCGACGATCCCATCGGCGCCCACCCGTTCCAATGCTTCGGCCACCAGCTTTCCTGTGAATTCGTCGTTGGCTGCCACCACTGCCACGGCGCGCACTTCGTCACCGCTGCGCAGGGGCGTCGCCGCGCGCTTGAGCGCGTCGATTGCTTCGCTGACCGCCAGTTCCAGACCTTGCACCAGTTCGACAGGGTTGGCGCCTTGCGCGAGGCAGGCGAGGCCGTCCTGCACCAGTGCGTCGGCCAGGACGGTCGCGGTGGTCGTGCCGTCCCCGGCAACTTCGTTGGTCTGCCTGGATACTTCGCGGACGACTTGCGCACCGATATTCTCGAATGGATCTTCGAGTTCGATCTCGCTGGCAATGCTGACACCGTCGCGCGAGATGATCGGCGTGCCGATTGGCCGGTCGATGATCGCGTTCATTCCGCGTGGACCGAGCGTGCCTCGCACTGCCTTGGCCAGTTTCGCAACGCCTCGACCCAGCGCCATGCGCGCGTCGTCGTCATGCAGCATGATATTCGGCATGATCCTGCTCCTCCTGATCCAGTTAGTTCGGATTGCTGTTTTTTACTCTGCCGCGCTGCGTGTCTCGCATGCTGGCGCGTACGTACCGCCGGGCTTCGAACCGCCAGTGCGGAAGAAATGCACCGGTTTGATCTCGACCGCCGGCGTCGCCGGGGTGCAGCTTTCGCCATAACGGGCAGCCAGAAGACCGCGGCATAGCGCGCCGTTGAATTCGGCATTGACGCCGACCCTTCGCAACGCGCGCAGGTATGCACCGAGCTCGTCAGGATTCAACGGTGCGCCTTGGGTGTCGATAAACGCCGGTTCATCCGTCTGCGCTGCTTCGTCAATGCCGCGCCCCACTACGAAACGCCGCTCGCGATATCGCGCGACGAGGCGCTGGGTTTTTCCGTCGTCCGTGCTCGCGCTTGCAAGCGCCGAGAGCTGCGCCATGGTCAGGCGCACCAGCGTCGCAGGCTCGTTGCCTTGCGCCAGCAGGCAGCTTAGAAGCGCTTCCTGTCGCCGCTGAAAAGCCTTGACGAGAAAAATGCGCCGCACGTCCTCCACATCGCCACTCGCTTCGCTGCCAAAGGTTTGCTGGAACGACCGTCCGGCGGCGACACCCCGATTGATCTCGGTGGCATACATATGCTCGTCGAGTGTGATCGCGATGTCCGTCACCCATGGCAAGGCCGCTAACGCCTCGCGCATGTCGTCGGCCATCAGGTAGGCGAAGTTGGCCGCGCACCAGTAGGTCGGCAGGCGGAAGCCGACCGACACGCAGCCGCCGTCGACCTCCACTGCGGTGACGAAACCCAACTCCGTCACCGGCTCATCGAGTTCCGGATCGTCGACCGAATCCAGCCGGGACCAGACCTCGGCGACCCGGTCGGAAGCGCTCTTCGACACGATGACAGCCGGTGCCTGCTCAGCGCGCACGGTGCTCATGCGCTGACCGCGGCCGGTTGCCGGACGTCCTCCAGCCGCGCCTTCTGCGCCTCGACGTCGATGCCGTACAACCGCGCCGCATTGAGCCCAAGGATCTTCTTCTTGGCCGTCAGCGACAACTGCACGCCGGTTTCCTTACTCACCGACTCGGGCAGCTCGAAGGCCATGAACTTCTCGATCAGCCATTTCGGCGACCAGATGCCATAGTCGCTGCCGTAGAGGAGCTTGTCCTCGCCGATCCAGAACAGCAGTTCCGAGATCACATGCGCGAAGTAATCAGGCCGCGTATGGATGAACGGCAGCACCACGGCGAGACCACCGTAGACATTCGTCTCCTGGGTCGCGATCCAGCAGAAATCGTCGAGCCGTGGCAAGCCACAGTGCTCAACGATGAAATTCAGGTTCTGAAAGCTGGTGGCGGCGTCGTCGACATCGGCCACGTCGAACGCGTCGCGATTCAGCGGCAGAATCGTCGGTCCCTTGTGAACGTGAATGTTCTTGATGCCCAGCTTCTCGCAGCGTTCGAAATAACGCCGCACGCCGGGGTCGGACAGCTTGTAGCCCTTGCTGTCGCCGCGCCATTCCGCCGTGTAAAGCTTGACGCCCTGAATCTTGTAGAGGGACGCAAGCTCCTCGAGACGATCGAGTCCTGCTTCCCCATCGCGCGGATCGAATGCGCCGTTGACGATAAAGCGGTTCGGATACTTCTGCTTCAGCACGTAGTTGGCTTCGGTCGTGTTGAAGCCGTTCTTGTAGAAGTCCGTCAGGTAGGTTGGCTGACAGATCGCCATGTCATCGTAACCCGTGACGAACAGGTCGTTGTACATCGCTTCTTCGCCGTACTTGTCGAACTTCTCCTTCGGCCACAAATACTCCTTGGGGCTCAGGTTCGAGTGATACGCGTAGAAGCAGTCAATGAATTGCTGACCGTGCACGTTTTTAAGGTTGGCCTTGCTGCCGTCCCATAGATGAACGTGTCCGTCGATGATGAAGATTTCCTCACCGTCCGTGGTTCGATACATGGCATTCGTCTCCTTGGTTGCATGGGCGGCCCGGCGCCCTTGAGAGCGCCCGGCCGCCCGATTAGCTGGCGGCGTGTTCGCTCACTCGTAAGCCATCGCATCGTCCATATTGCCGAACAGCACCACCGTCTCGTCGTCGATCATCACCATCCGCCCGTAGTGGGTCGAAGTGGAAATCTCGAACAGATGCGGCGTCATCTCGCGACCGAGCACTTCGCTGATCTCGCCCATCTTGAACTCGATCTTGCCCTGCCCGTCGATACGGATCATCGCGGGCAGATAGGTCACCGTGATACCGGGTTTGGCGGACATCAGTTCGGCAATCGCCCTGGCCTCGACACTGTCGTTCATCGTCACGCCGCATTGATGCGAAATGGTCTGCTCGAAGCGGACGTCCTTCATGGACTTGAAAATATTGTCGGTATGCACTGTCATTGCGTACTCCTCTTGGCGGTTGGTTCGATTGGTTCGAGAAGCGCTCACGCGCGGATCGACGACGGAAAGTGAACGCCGATTTCTCTCGCGATCATCTCCGCCCGCTCTATCGAACTGTTCAGACAGTCGTTGAAATGGGCCGTCTTCACATGCGGAATCGACCAGATCGACTGCAACTGCTTTGCTGCCGCTGAGGCCAGCGCGCCGTGCTTTTCCAGCCACTCGCCGAACAGCTTGCGATTGGGTTCGCCGTGCTGCGGGTCGTTAGCGAGCATATGGAACAGTTCGACGGCGTTGGCCAGATTGCGCTCATAGTCGCCTTCCGCCGCAGACACGACGGTCGGAGTCAGAAAATCGTTTTGCGAGGCAGCGACCTGCATGATAAATCCGCTGCGAAACAGATCCGCCACGAGCGGCTCGAATACGACGTTCACGGCGAAGTACTTCTCGAGAAAATCAGTCGCGCCGCCGATGGTCTCGATCGCCCTGCGCGTGTCCTGCCAGATTGGGTCGGTAAGCCAATGCTGCTTGCCGGCGTCGAGGTCGAGATTGGGCAGGTCCAACGCGATCTCGCCCAAATAAAGCGTCAGGTCCTGAGCAAAGCGCAGCTTGTACGACGCGTTCGTGAGGATGGCGCTATTGATCATCTGGGTGTAGCCGTAGCGTTGCGCATGCATCGTGGCCGTGCCCAAGCCGAACTCCGCATGCTTGTATGCGCCCAGATGCTGTTCCAGCACCTTGATCCAGGTCTTGTCGAAGCGCTTTACCGCCCCTGAGCGCCGCGCGTTCTGGATCGCACCCGTGATCATGCCGACAATGGTCGACTGACGCTGGTAATGGGTGCGCTCCCACTCTTCGTCCACAGCGCGGAACTGATGCCAGTCCGAGCTTTTGGCAGCCGTCCATGTTTTCGAATACGTTGGCGTGCCGTCAGCGAATGCGAGAATCCAGTCTTGCAGCAGATAACGATTCGGGTCCGGCTGTACATCCACGGTCATGTCTTCGTAGTGGCTCGCCTTGCGTCCCTTCGGCTCGAAGTAGTTGTACTTGCGGCTGTCCCAGCCGGAAAACTGGGCCGCGCCGGCCGCGCCCGACTTCACTGGCGACTGTTCTGTCAACGTACTCATGTTAGTCCTCCTTTGTGTTTCGGTTATAGGCACTTCGAATAGGCTTTCTGCCAGCTTCGATCAGCGAACCGCCTGCGTGAACTTGTCGAAATAGAGCCGCTCGGGCGCGACACCCGCCATCTGAAGAACCGGCATCACCGCCTCGATCATCGGGGTAGGACCGCATGTGTAGGCGTCGATCTCGCCAGCGAGCGCCTCCTTGCGCAAGGTGCGGCTGAGTACTTCGTGGATGAAGCCGGTCTCGCCCGTCCAGCCGTCATCCGGGTCGGCATTTGAGAGCGCCGGAATAAAGCGGAAATCCGGCAGTTTTTCTTCCAGCTCCGCGAACTCGTCGAGATAGAACAGATCACGACGACTGCGCGCGCCGTAGAAAAAACGGATCGGTCGCTCCTCACCGCTTTGCACGTGATCGCTGAGGATCGACCACAGCGGCGACATCCCGGACCCTCCGCCCACCAGCACCATCGGTCCAGGTTGGTCCTCGCGCCGGAAACAGGTACCATACGGCCCCTTCGCGACCAGCCTGTCGCCAGGGCTCAGACCACCGTCCAGTTGCGACGAAAACGCACCGTTGGGGTACTTCCTGATGATGAATTTCAGCGTCGATTCGCCGTCAGGCCTATTCGCCATCGAGAAAGATCGCGTGATGCCCGCTCCCGGAATCGTCAGGTCGACGTACTGCCCGGCCCCAAAGCGCAGCGGCCTCGACAACCTCACTTCCAGCAGCCTGATGTCGTGCGTGAGCGCGGTGATCTTCGTGAGCGTCGCATCATATTCGCTCACCGCAATCGAGCGGCGCATCAGGTCCTCGTCATAGTTCAGCAGCTCGACTGTCAGATCGCTATAGGCGAGCGTGCGGCAGAGCAGGATATGGCCGGATTCGCGTTCGTAGTCGGGCAGCGCGAACGTCGAGTATTTCTTGAGTTCGACCTCGCCTTCGACCAGCAGCGACTTGCAGCTGCTGCACTGCCCCTCCTTGCATCCATGCATCACTGCAATGCCCTGGCGAAATGCGGCATCGAGCACTGTCTCGCCTTCGGCCACCGACATCTGCACACCGACCGGCTCGAAGTAAACGGTATGGAATATTTTGTCGTCGCCTGTGTCCGCCATCTCGCGCCTCGTCTCTTGCGTGTCGCTCATCTTGTGCTCCTGATCCGTCCGGTGGCGATTCAGGCGCCGCCGGATCGGATGCCTTTCTCAATTCACCGGATTGATCTTGAAGCCTGCGCGATATTCCGCGATGTGTTTCTCGCGCTGTTCCGGCGTCATGCCCCGTAACAAGACGAGTGGGCTCTGGATCGTGTGGCCACGCACATGGTCGAGCGTCCACATCTGCCTGTCGTCAAAGCGTAGATGCGGTTGCGGCACGAGCGTCTTGCCGTCGCCGCGCACGAAGCCGAGATCCTTGATGCAATCGGCCAGATCCCAGCCGTGGTAGCACTCTTCCCATTGACGACGCCCGCTGAAGCGCCCCATTGCTGGAGTCGGTCTGCCTTCGTATTCCTCCGCGAACGCCACCTTATGCGTCCAGCGGCACAGCTCCGAGCAATACGTGTACAGTTGGCCGTTGACCTCGTCGACCACGAAGTCTTCACGGATTAGACAGGGCACCAGACAGCTCCAGCAACGGTGCGGATACACATAGCCGTTTTCCTGATCGAACAGCATGTTGGTTTCGCCCGGCACGCTCTTCTTCGCATACCACTTCCAGAAGTCGCCGAATTCCGCGTACCAGCCGGGGTACTTGTGTTCGAACCATTCGAAGTCTTTTTCGGTCTGCGCTTCGATGCGCCAGAAGTTGACAGGCCAGCCCACGGAGAAGAACTGCGCGACCTTGTGGACATAGTTTTTCTTGACAATGCGATCCCAAGCGGCGGCAACGTCGTCGTGGTGAATCTTGATGCCGTACTTTTCCAGCGGCAGCATGTAGGTGCGGTAGTAATCCTCGTAGATCCACCGGTGCCACAACTCGGCGTACGATTCCTTGTTCTTGTCGCGGTCCGTGGTGCCGTACTCGATGAACGTGCCAATAGCGGCGTCGACGATTGCGTGGTTCTGCCAGAACGCATAGCGCAGGTCGCGCTCGAGCAGCAGATGGTTGTCCGGATCGTTGATGATCGACATCACCAGCGAGTGGCCATTGCCGATATGGCGGCTTTCGTCCGACTGCACCGAAAGGAACACAGTTGGCAATGCGTAGTCGCCGTTGCGGGCGGCTTCCGACGGCATCGCGACAAACAGCGTATTCGTGAACGCCGTTTCCGCCACCACTTGCAGAAACACGTTGGCCGCCGTGACCGCATCGCCGGTGAGGAACCCCTCGGCGAACTGACGGCCGATCGTGGTGGCATAGCACTTGCCAAACGCCGCTTCAGTAATATCGAACCCGGCCGGATCGATATAGTTTTCCATGTACCACTTTTTCAGGTTCATCTGGATCGTGGAGTGCCGGAACTCGTCGACCATCTGCATCGTAAAACCGGTGCGTAACTCTTCACCGGGTGCGAGCCGGCCGAGCATCGCCATCGAACGCGCCGCCGAAATCTCGGGGAACGGAATGATGGCGAGGAACAGCTTCATCCATTCCACCCAGCGAGGCTGGACATTGCGGAACATGTCGCCGCGCAATGCCGCGTCGAGTGCGCCGTAGACGCGGTTGTCCTTTTCCTCCTGCATCGGAAAATAAGAGCGCAGCACCTGTTTCATCGGGTCACGTGGCGCCTTACTGATCTTGTAGTCCGTCGGGAAGGTCATGGCCTCCTGGACATAACTCGGAGTCCAGCCGAGATCGGCAACGCGGCGTGCCGCTTCGCCAATGCTGATCCCGCGCTGGGACGTGATCTTGTTGAGCGTTAATCCATCAGACATTGAGCTCTCCTAGTTCCATTTCGATAACTGTCGCAATGCGACGCTTCGGGCAGGGCCGGCTACCGCCAGGACCAGAGTCAACAACACGGGCGGGCCGTCTCGTTAGCAAGCGAAAAGTTCGGGAGAAGGAACGGAAGGACAAGCCCGCCGGGCCGGTCTTCATGATCGTGTCTCCTACTGTTTTCGTTTCGCGTTTTGTGACGTCGACGCTTTCGGTTTGACCTGCACTGATAGAGCGATAAGCGTGCCAAAGGAAGTCCTTTATTCCGCGCCAAGCCTGGTAACGAGCAAGGGCTTGCGGTAAAAATTCTTGCAGTGCGCCATGTTGTGTTCTGCGACAAATCCGTCTCAAGACGCTGTCCGATATTGGGACGTTTGAATCGAGAGATGGACGCCGGATCGAATGCCTATATTTATTCGGATACCTTATTTTCTACGACGAATAGCGCGGCTGCGCTGCTATGTTGCGACGCTGCCGTGGTTTTCACTCGTAAGAATCACGCTTCGAGCGGCGCCGTCTGGCTCTTTTCCTTCAGCAACAAAACGTGCCGTTAGAATTAGCGCGCCCAGTGCGAAGTCCTTGCCGTACACTTCGATCATCTCGTCTGCCACGGCGCCAAGGCGCTCGAAAAACTGCTCTTTGGGTGTGTGTCCATTATTCATGGTTGTCTCCGTTTTGACATGTGATGGGAGAATGGCCCGTTTATCCACGGCGTCCGAAGCGGAACAGCTCGTCCGGCAGAAACACCAGCGCCAGCTCGCCCGCCTCGGTTCCCAGAGCGAGCCGTCCACCGTCCGGCGACCAGGCCATCGCGCTGACCGCGCTGTTGCCGGAACCCTTGATGAACAGAATGTCGCTACTGCCTGGCTGACACAGCAACACCGCACCGCTGTGATAACCCACTGCAATCAGCGGATGAGCCGGATGGCAGGCCACCCGGCTTACCGGCGCCTTGCCGGGAACGCCGCATTCGTGTGGCTCATCGTTCGCGCCGGGCGGATCGAAGCGCCAGCACACTGCGCGCATGCCGCCGCTGGTGGCAAGAAAGCGGCCGTCAGCGGAAAACGATAACGAGCGCGGCTGCCCGGGATAGCCGCCCATCTCGATGTCTGCTCCGTCGGGCAGCCGCCAGCCATGCAGCGCGTTCTCCTCCATACCGCTCACGAGATAGCGGCCATCAGGGCTCCACGCCACGTTACGGTGATAGCCCGGCCACGCAAGCTGACGCTCCCGGAGCGTGTCGGCCGCCCAAAGCGTGACGCCACCATGATGCGAGATCGCCAGTTGTGTACCAGCCGTGTCGAAAGCCAGCGATGTTGCGGATCCGGGCAGCATCAGGCACGCGGGTTTGGCCCCAAGCCAATGAACCCGGTGGCCGCTTGCATAGGCTCGACCACCCGCCTGGCTGGTGGCCACGTGGTCGATCCATGCGCCGGCCGCGTGCGCGACGAGTTCGCTCGTGCCATCGCGGCGCAGATGGACAAGACGGCCGTCATCACCACCGCTTACGAATCCGCCCGCAGGGTCGGAGGCGAGGGCCAGGCACGTGCCCTCATGCACGCTGAAGCGTGCGAGCGGCGCGGGTGGCGCTTGCGCCTGCACGACCTCGACGCCGCCGCTCTCGCGTGGTTTGAGTCGAGGGCCGCCGTCCCAGACACCGGTGGCGAGCGCAAGCGTACCGTCGCCGAGGGCGAATCCAGCAGTTTGCCCCGCCGTGTCCCACACGACTTCGACGACGGACGCGTCGGTGACCCAACACGCCCCAAGCAGTTCGATCAGAACGGGGGGCGCGTTCATGAGTCGATCTCGCAGTACCGGATGCTCTCCCGCAACTCGCGCCGGTCGAGATTGCGGCCGATAAACACCAGGCGGCTGTCACGGTGTTCGCCGGCTCGCCAGGGCCGGTCGAAATCCGTATCCATCGTCGTGTGCACGCCCTGAAACACGAAGCGATGCTCCGATCCGGCGAGATCGACGATACCTTTTGCACGCAACAGGTTCTGGCCTTGCTCGACCACCAACTGCTGCAACCAGGAGAGAAAGCGCGTACGTTCGAGCGGGCGCTCGACGCGCAGCGATACGCTATCGATACCGTGGCTATGGCGACCCTGTTTGACGGGGGCGCCTGCGCGAAGCGGCACGTAGTGGTAAGTCCGCTCGCCGCGTGATGATTCACCGGCCTCACCCGCCGATGTGGCAAGCGCCATGCGCGTGAGATCGAACGCCCCGCGATCGAGCAGCGCGGCAAGCGATATTTCGCAACGCACGCTGGTCCGCCATTCCACAGTCGGGTTGATGCGCCGCACGGCGTCCTGAACCGAAGCGAGACCGGCCGGATCGACGAGGTCGATCTTGTTGATCAGTACGATGTCGGCCTGCGCGAGTTGCTCCGCGGCCTCGCGGCTGTCTGCGAGGCGCGCCTGCAAATGCGCAGCATCGGCCACGCAGATTATGCTGTCGAGCCGCGTGCGCTGCCGGATCTCATCATCGATAAAGAAGGTTTGCACTACCGGCGCGGGGTCAGCCAGACCGGAAGTTTCAATCAGGATCCCGTCGAAGCCAACCTTACGCTTGACCAGGGCCGCCACCACGCGAATCAGATCGCCGCGCACCTTGCAACAGACACAGCCGTTGTTCAATTCGATGACCTCGTCTTCCGCGCCGACGACAAGACCACCGTCAATGCCGATCGCGCCGAATTCGTTGACGATCACCGCATAGCGCCGGCCTTGCTGCTCGCGCAGAATACGATTGAGCAGCGTGGTCTTGCCAGCGCCTAGAAAGCCGGTGAGCACCGTAACCGGAATCCGATTCATTGCCAGCCCCCTTGTGTCTCAGACGACGCTCGACTGTCCAATCGGGCCAGCTCGTTCGCAAGCCGCTCCCGCTCGGATTCGATCGCCCGCAGCGCGCTTTCGACCTCGCCGAGGCGCTCGCGCAATTGCTCGATATGCGACGTTCCTTCTGGAGAGACACCGTCGCGCGCCTCGCAAGCCAGTTCGATCTCCGCGCCCGCGCGTCTGCTTTCTCCACGCAAGTGGCGGGAATTGACTTCGGTCAGTGCAATAACCAGACGCATGCGCTCGAAAAGCGAGGCTGCGTCACGCTCCACAGTCACGGCAATCTCCACGTCAAGGTCCGTCCGTCGAGGCGTCTACGGAATCAGCACCGCCCGGCCCTTGACCTGGCCGTGGTGCAGATCCTTGAGTGCCTGGTTCGCCTCGCTCAGACGGTATTCCCGTGTCGACAGATGGACGAGGCCACGGTCGGCGAGCGCCATCAGTTCCACGAGTTCGGGATAGGTGCCGACCAGGTTGCCGACGATGGTCTTCTCGCTGGTGATCATGTCGATGGTCGGCAACTCGATCTTTCCGCCATAGCCAACGATGTAGTAGAAACCCGCGTTGCGCGTCATGGCGAGGCCCTTTGCGATTGCGTCGCCTTCGCCGACAAAATCGATTACCGCTTCGGCGCCGTTGCCGCCTGTCAGCTCGAGTACGCGCTCGACTTCATGACCATCGCCCTTGACCGTGTGATGCGCGCCGCAATCCTTCGCAAGCTGCAGCGCGACATCGGAGCGGTCGACCACGATGATCTCAGCCGCGCAAAGCGCGTTAAGGACCTGAATGCCGATATGCCCCAGACCACCGGCGCCGATCACGACGGCAAATTGACCGGGGAGCAAATGGCGCGATGCTTTTTTTGCAGCGCGGTACGCGGTCAAGCCGGCGTCGGTATACGGTGCAACGTCCTTCGGCGCGAGCGATTTCGGCAACTGGATCAGCGAGCGTTCGCCCGTCAGCAGATATTGCGCGTAGCCGCCGTTGGCATTGATGCCGGGAAACCGGCTGTCCGTGGCATGCATATCGTCGCCACGCCGGCAGGCGAGGCAATGTCCGCTCGTCACGAGGGGATGGCAGATGACCGGGTCGCCCACTTTGACACTCTCCACACCACGGCCCACCTCTTCGACCCAGCCGGCGTTTTCATGGCCCATGATATAAGGCAATGCGACATCGACCTTGAAGCGCCAGATGCCTTCCACGACGTGCAGATCGGTGCGGCACACACCGGCGCCACCAATCCGGACGATTACATCGGTGGGCCGCACGATCTTTGGATCATCGACATCTTCGTAGCGCACGAATTCTTCGCGAGTCAAAGACTCGTCGTACTGATGCAGCACAGCAGCTTTCACTTTTACGTCTCCTCTGTTTATGTATGGCGACGAAATGCACGAGCCCTAGGACGAGCGTTTTTGCGCGCGGCGAACACTGCTCAGGCAATGTCCATGCCAAAGGCGACGAAAATGACCAAGCCGTCCTCCGTCGATGAGCAGGCATGAAGAAGAGGAGTTGTCTGCAGCGGCGAACTGGCACGCGTGCGGGCCTGATGTCGCAAAATCGGACGTTTAATGAGGATGAGAGTTGAAACGGTGTCTGAAAATGGGACGCGTCGAGCTGGCAGATCCCGTGTGCGTCTTCGGGGCGCTGTCAACTTGCTCAATTGGTTGTATATGAACGCGTCCCGATTGCGCCAGTGTTTCGTGTGTTCCGACATCGACAGGATGGGTTGCAGCTGTATACATGGCCTCGTCCCGTTTGCCAAACAATCTGTTCTACAGCGAGCAGGTGCGAGATTGCATATATACATTCGGCCTTTCTGTGGCACGCATGTGCCTGGCCCCAATGGATTTCGCCCGGCCACTCCTACTTATATCCACGGCTTCGAGAGCCCTAAGACTGCGCAGGTTTTGTCGCCGACGGTCCGACCTGTTTGCCATTGAATCAGATCATTTGTGCAACCAGTGAAGAGGTAAAGCGATTGCCGGCATGCGATCACGTGCTCCGTTCATGCCGGTGGTGCGTACTCCAGACCTCGTGCGAGCAGTACCCAGATTGTCCTGGCGATCTTGTTGGCAAGTGCCACGACCGCGATGTTTGTTCCGCGCCTCGCCTGAACCTCCAGTATCCATCGAGACAGGGTATCCGTATGCTTTATCGCCTGCTGAACTACGGATCTCGCGCCGTGTACCAGAAGCATTCGCAGATAGCCATTACCGCGCTTCGTGATACCGGACAGGCGATCCTTGCCGCCCGAGGAATGCTGGCGTGGGGTCAAGCCCAGCCATGCTGCAAACTGTCTCCCATTTGAGAATTCTGTGGCACTTCCCGCTGCGGCGATGACAGCGGTTGCGATCAGCGGCCCGACGCCGCGAATTTTCTCCAGTCGCTGACTGGCAGGGGATGCCTTGTGTACTTGATGGATCAACTCATCGTACCGGGAGATCTGCTTATCCAGCAGT
Organism: Paraburkholderia sediminicola; assembly: GCF_902859805.1. Lineage (GTDB taxonomy): Bacteria > Pseudomonadota > Gammaproteobacteria > Burkholderiales > Burkholderiaceae > Paraburkholderia > Paraburkholderia sediminicola. The sequence goes on from NZ_CADIKC010000014.1 coordinate 41,314, forward strand.
ACGAGTCGCTCGTACATATCGCGCATCATTGATCGACTCAGTTCGGTCAGCTCATTGTGTTCGTCGTCAATAATCGCCGGAAGCTGTTGCCGTACTTTCAATGCCGTTTGTGCAATGACCACACCGTATTCGGCCAGCAGGCCACGTATCTGGTTGATTTGCGCGATACGGTCACGCATGAGCAGGCTGCGGATTCGGTGCATGGACTGGATATCCTGCTGCTGAACGCTATTGACCGCAACGTAGCGCATGGTCGGACGAGATGCAGCCTCGACGATCGCCTCCGCATCGTTGCGATCGTTCTTCTGGGATTTGACGAACGGTTTGACGAATCGAGGCGCAATGATCTGCACATGGTGCCCCATCGCCGAGAACCGCCGCGCCCAGTAATGCGCTCCTCCACAGGCCTCCATCACGATTCGGCAACAGGGGAGACTGACAATGGATTCCAGAAGCTTGTTGCGGCTGACTCGCCGACTCAACAATGGGTGACCGCGTTCGTCCACGCCGTACAGCTGGAAAACGTTTTTGGCGAGGTCAATGCTCAGCAACGCGACTTTCATGACGGCCTCCGTTCAGTCGTGGACCAGGAATCGCCCATACTGCCATGTCTCCCAGCAATGAGCGTTCATGTATCGAAGGTGGGACGAGGCCATTCCACTATATCCGGCCTTGTTGCAGCCGATACCGCCGCTGCGGGCCCCGATGAAATCCGCCGACTCACACCTCATTGCGGGTACGAGCTCGAAGCTCGGCAACCAGTTCAGGTTTAGTGAGTCCCGGTCCGACCTGTCTTGTCATCTCACGCGATTGCCAACGCAACTTTTCGACATCCACCCTGTGTTAAACGTTAATCTTCTACGTTTCGGACGGCCGCTCAGACGGGCTTCATGCTCACGTACCCTTTTTCATACGATCGGTCATGAGCGAGCACCGCCCAGATAGTCCGCGCCATCTTGTTCGCCAAAGCAGTCACCACCACGTTGGGTGGTCGCCGTTTTTTCATCTGCTCAACCCACGGACCAGGCTCCTTCGCGCGCGTCAGCACGGCCCGCGCGCCGTGGATCAGTAGCGTGCGCAGGTAGGTGTCGCCCCTCTGATATGCCTTATTTTGTGGGGCCAAACTACAGTCTTACATTAGCGTAATATATGGACACGATTAGCGGTTTCTAAGGACTTCAACAGTAACGGCCCTCAATAAGTGACGTCGCTTCGCAAGTGGACCGGCGCCTCGAAATGCTTCCCCGTATGCTGACCGCAGGAGAAATCTTTTCTACCGCAACGCGAACTCACTGCCCGATGCGACTGACGAGGCGAAGAACGACACCGCCCTGACCAACATCCACACAAGGGGATGTTCAACGCCCCCGATGTAACATACAAAGTGCCGTACTGTATGGCGTTTTTGATCTGCGCACTGAGATGGGCACCTTCCGAAGATCAAAAAAAGGACCTCTGGTATTTGCACGTGCGGCCGCTTCAAGCGAATGCACCTGTCGGGCTCCTCTACAACCGCATTAGCCGAATTAGCGGACACGCCAAACGCGTTAGCAAAATCAACGGACATCCGAGCGTGCGTGCGTTGCTGAAACACAACGCCTAGAAAAGCGTGCGAAACCGCCGCTATGCCTTATTTCGCGGGGTCAAAATACAGTCTTACGTTAGCGTAATCTATGGACACGATTAGCAGTTACTACGAACGTCAACAGTTGCTTAAGGAATTCTTGCGCCAACACGCTTCTGCGCTCCTCGTCCGATCGCAAACTCCGACGCTGCCGCGCACCACAACAGTTGGTGCGCCGTCGGGCGCCGTGGCCTGCGCGGACAAGGACGAAAGGGACGATTTTTCGCCCTCCGTCAGTTTTGATAACTGCTAATAGCAAAACCGCATTTAATAGCCACAATTTGTCGAGGTATCAACGAATGTCCGCAAAGGAAGGGCATGAAAGCCGCAACTATCGCCCCCTTCATTTTCCTGCTCCACCCCATTGGTCAGACGGTGATAACCCGCGTTATCGCCGCAACCCGTCGGGCCAGTCTGGATAGCCGCACGACAGGGCAATAGCCTATGGCCCTCGTTGGACATATTCAGAGGTCCACACATTTCCGGCCGGCAAGCATGGGAACCGAATTTTTTCGAGCTCGTGCACGGTCGAGTGCGACCATCCTGGCATGCAATAGCACGATGCTAATTGTGCTTCAACGACACACAGCGCTTAACTGCTGTCTGTCGGCCGCACACGGCATGAAGTCATCGAACGAGGTGGTCGAAATCTGCCGCTTCGCTACGCGAAGCGGCTGCCAGCACCAGATCAGCGATCGCGTGCATGATTCGCGGCGTATACGGGACCGGCTGTGTGTGCAATTTCTGGTTCGTCGACTCGCGACGTCCAGTCAAACATGCCTGCATCGCTGGGCAGCGCCCTCACCCCGCGAGCGTAATCGGGTTGCCTTGGCCTGCAAAAGGTCCGTTTCCGCCCCCTCGCCTGTCCCTGCCGCAGATTGCAGGCTTAAGGTCATCTTGCAGCCGCGACAGCGCAAAGGAACGTCTCGGCGGAGTCGATCGCGTCGCTCGTGGTCATGTCCGGAACCGGTTTGATCATTCTGACCCGACACCTCGCTTTTGATGAAGCGCAGTACTTTTCCGGGTTCAGCACGTAGGACATCGGCCCTTCACATCGCCGCAACGAAAATGCTGCTTCGCCTGAGCAGCGTCCTGATTCAGGGATTGAGCGTAGCGGCAGAGGCGCGCGCCGTCGCGACTAAAGCGGCGCCCCGATGGCGGCGCCTCCAGCGCCGAACCCGCGAAACTATGGAATGCTCAGAATTCGTCCGTCCCGCGCCGGAATTCCGAAGCCCGGACAAGGTCCAGTGGAATGAACAACATCGATTCCTGTGTGCGAGCGCCACTTCGAACGAGTTCGCGCGACTCCTCCTGATACCGCCGCTTGGCCGCGCGAAGGATCTCGTCTTCAAGTGCATTGTCGGTCCGTTTTTCCATGAGGCACCTGGCGTCAGTGGCGCGCAACCGACTGGCCACGCGGATTCATTGCAGGCGAAAGCACGCAGGCTGTTTACGGCGTGTCTGGCGAGGGGGCGCGATCCATCATCGCATGGCGGTTTGCGCGCGCATCCACCAGCGCATGATGCCGGCCGTGATGCTCGCGGTAGTAATCCTCCTGGCGTCCCGGATCGAGTAGCTGACCCACGTGGTACGCCTGCCATCCTGCAGGCGGCCCATCGACCAGATCGCACAGCAGTTCCCAGTCACCGAAGTAATCGAAGCACAGCACACGTTCGGGTTCGTCCGCGAACTGGTCAAGCCACGCGACGAGTGCCGCGCGTAGCGTCTCGCGCGTAAATACGCGGTCAGGATATTGGCCGAGCTGGGACAGTACCGCCGCACGCACGAATTCACTGCAGCTCGTGCGATCGAAATCCGATCGCTCGCCGTAGAACTCGCGACCATCGTCGGCCACGAGCGCAACGCTCACGAGGTCGCACCCGATGAAATTGCTAAATTCCGTGTCGACAAAAACGCGCATGTTCAGGCTCCTGATGCCGGTTCGCGGGCCTGTTCCAGCTCGTCCAGGGCCGCGCTGAGCGTACGCTTCATGCTCCGCAGAAAGGCCTCCCAGCCCTCCCACGTGAGCGCCACGCGCCCGCTGTCGTCGTGCCGGGCAAAGTCTTCCGGCGACGCGTCGAGCCAGTGCCGCAGCGCGGCGCGCAGCTCCACGGGCGCGGCGTCGAGATACAGCACCGGTTCGTCGTGCAGTTCGCTGATCGGCGTGCGGGCGGCCATGCCCTCCCGCAACGCATGCGCCGCATCATGCGGGCCGCCCTGCCCCTCGCTGCCGGCATCGAGCTGCGCGCCCATCCAGTCGAGAAAGCGGCCCCACACCGCCCAGGTGATGCCCATCCGGCCACGGTCGTCAAAGCGCAGCGCACACGCGGCTGAATCCCGGAGCAGCAGATCGTCGTGCAGCAGCAGCCAGCGCGCGAGCGCGTCTTCGAGTTCGTACGGCACATGCCTGAACAGCAGCACCTTTTCTCCGGCCAGCTCGCACGCCGGCACGCCGGCAGCGAGGCCGAACGTGAACGCCCGGAACTTGTCCTGGAATGCCATGCTGTCGCTGCCTTTTCAGTTCAGAACCGTCTGTTGTGCCGGCGCTGAAGCTCGCTCAACCCGCGTCCTCATGAAATGAGCCGGACAGCGCCCCGGTTCCGGCTACGGGTCCGGCCGGCACCAGATGAAAAGCGCACCTTCACCCGCGCGGAAACCGGCCGTGCAGCCAGTCGGACCCGTCCCACGCCTACGCGCACTCGCCCCGGCCGTCGATCACCGGACAGGCCGACCCGCGCAGCGCCACGCGAAACGCGTCCTGCCACCGCGCGGGAATCTCACCCAGACACACGTAATACGGGCGGCCCCCCTGCGCATGCACGGGCACGGCCTGCCGCAGCGCGAGGCGTTCGGCGCCGGTCATGCAGTGCTGCCCAGTTCGTTAAGGCGCGCATGAAAGGCAATCCTGTGACCGCCGGCGGGCGCGGTGTCGCCCTCGCGCCAGTCCGGCATGCTCACGTGACCATGCCGCGCACCGGCCGCAAACATGCGCCCGGCCAGCTCGCACGGGTCAACGCATGCGATGGTCACGCCATCCTCGAACGTGCCGATGAGCAGGCCGCGTGCGGGATCAAACCGGACGTGTGCGGCCTTCACCGGTTGCGCGTCGCAGGTGGGCGTGCAGGTGAACTTGCAGGCTGCCGCGCAGGCCTGCGTCATGTCGTCGACCGACACGGGCTGGTCCGGCTGGCCGATGATCCCCTTGAGCGACTGGATGGGATGGCTGTCCGGTCTGTGGGTCACAGTTCACCTCCTCCGACTGGATGCAGCCGGTCTGGTGGGCCGCCCCTGGTAAAGGGGGGCGGCAGATCTTGCGTTAGCCGTACGCACCACTTTGCGCCGTGGCGAGCAGATTCGCGATCCGGTCGCGGCCGTCCTGGGTCGTCAGGTATCCGACGGGGCGCTGTCCGCCGAGGGCGGGGTTGGACTGCATGAGCCACGTGCAGGTCCAGCCTGACGCGTCAAACCCTGCCGGATTGCCGCTTTCGTCGACCATCGTCTGTACCTGCGCAACCAGCCCGCAGCCGTCGGCGAGCGCGCGCAGTGCCTGTTCGCCGGAACCGTCCTGCGCCGTGAGCGCTACCGCAACCAGCGTCTGAATCGTTGCGTCGTTCATGACGTGTTATCCCGCATCCTTGTCATCCGTGAGATCGAACGGCGCATCGAAGTCGGGCGCGATCGTGATGCGTCCCGCCAGTGCGCCAAAGCGCCGTGCCGGTATGCCTGCCTGCTGCGTCGTTGAGGATGGGTCGTTGAGCGGCCAGACAGGATCGGTCGGGCTGTCGTAACGCAGGACCGTGCCGCGTAGCTGCACCAGCGGCCTGGGCGTGCAGGCTTCGGCGCAGGCCTGCGTCCTGTCGTCGGGCAAAACGGGCCGGTCCGGCTGGCCGATGCGCCCCTTGAGCGACTGAACGGGATTGCTGTCCGCTTGTCTGGTCATAGTTTGCCTCCCTCGATTGAATGCAGTCCGTCTGGCGGGGCCGGTTCCGGTAAATGGGCGACATCAGGGCGACATCAGGGTGACACCAGGTTTTATGTCAAACGCCGCTCGCCAAACCCAGTCGGGCCGGCGGCGGCACATCACCGCAGCTATTCGGTTGGGCATTCGCATTCTTGCCGGCGGTGTATAACATCAGTCATGTATTCTTGACTTAGGCTCCTTTCACTACGTTTTGAAGACTCACTGGGAAACCATATGATTGTGGCTACGCTTCAGGTACCGGCAACAGTTTGGTTGTCTGCAGACGAGGACGTCGTCATTGCCTATGTTGAATCCCAGATCACCTCAGCGGAATTCGACATACTTGTTTTGCCACAGTGGGCATCACATCTGAGGCCGCATCAGGAGAGACCGGACGATCTTCTCACACGTCAAAAGACGCTTCGGTACTGGATCAGTCTGAGTGGTCGGAAGCACGCACTCGTGGTGGCGGGCGCAGCGGAAAAAGTGAGGCCCAGGAGCGGCCCAGACAAGTATTTTCTGACAACCCTGGCAGCGTTCGAGGGTGAACTGGTCGCACGTTATGCGAAGGTTCACCTCGAGATTGACGAAGCTGTGCATTTCAACCGCGGAAGTCATTACCGTTGCCACGTCGATTTGCCCTTCTTCACCGTCGCGGTGACCTCTGGTTCGGAGCTGCGCAACGCCCAATCCACGGCTGCCTTCGACGCACCGTTCGTCCCCATCGCCCTCGTCTCCTCGGCCGTGGCTGATACGAGCATGGCTCAGCATGCAAGGCTGATCGCGAGACAGTTCGGTCTATACGCGGTCTTCTCGAACGTGGTCGGCGACTACCGCGCAAATGGGAAAGCAATAAATTTCTCCGGGCAAAGTGCAATATACACCCGATATGGCGATGTGCTCGGGAGAATGGACGACGAGTCTGGGATCGGATTCGCCGAGATACCTGATATTCCGACCAGGCTGGAAGGTCTTGGAAATATACATTTTGGCGCGAAGCGAAGTACACTGCGCGCCCATCGCTGGTTGGCGCGAAACGATACCCTGAAGAAAGATGGATTTGCGGATTTAGTCTAGCCTTCGCCGAGCAACGGAGACATGCGGGATTGCCTGAACCGCGACCTGTCAAGTGATCGCTGACGGCGCTCTACCCAGCGGAAGAGTTCAAGTCCGTCCCGGACGTGTACCTGGGGATTTTCGAACCTTCCCAACGGTAGTCCTTCTATTTCTGGAAAGATCACGTTTCCGATCCAAGGCCACGTCTTGTCATAAATGAATCGCGCGATGATCGTATCGGCAGGAACGAAGTCCTTGCGAGTAGTCGATTGCAACCGTTTTATCAACCAGAAGAATGCGGCAAACTGCCCGAGTAAAACCGCTTGTGTGGAAAGATCGCTGTTATGCACGTTCCATCTCACGAAAGTGTCGGAGCGCTGCAAGGGACTGAAGGGAGTGGCTCGGAGCTGCAGTTCAGAATGTACCGTCAAGCTGTCGTCGCCTTCCCAGACATACCGGATCAGCGCGTATGCCAGTGCACTTGCTGGCCATTCACCGCGACGGAGCTCTCCTCCGCCATCGAAGAGTTGCCAACGCTTGACGCAGACGGACGGCAATTGTCCTTCGCTCACGATCCACTTTTTTATTTCACCGAGCAACGCCATGTACGTCAGAACGTCATCGCGGTTGCTGTTAAAGGCTGTGGGTCCCGTCACAGGCCAGCACAGCCACGTCATCGCTCTTCCCGGATTCTTGCCATCGTGCTCACAGCCGGGTGGCAGGTTGTCTATACGGCCGCTCATACGAAAATACATGTCGCTTGTGGGCCACCATCTCTCTATCCGCTGCGAGGGTGGCTGACCAAAGAAGGTAACCCGGCGAATTTGGTGTGTGAGCTGAAGGTGGCGTTTTCGCCACTTCTCCAAGGGAGCAAACGCTCGAACTATGGTATCTGGATCTTTTCTTAACGCGATGTGTGATGCGAGCGACGGGTCCTGGCTACAGACCCACTCCCGACACTTTGAACATCGATATGGGTGTTTCCCCGGTGACGAATCTGCAACACGATAACGGTGTAGAGGCCCACCACATCGTTCACACGAAAATCTAAGCCGGCACCTATGAATCGGGCATCGTTCGAGCCCTTTTAGTTGATGCCATCCACTGTGATAAAGGGCTGCGACACAGAGGGGGCAGAACCGCAAAGCTTCTTCGAAGTATCCGGTACCCCAACTATCCATTGATGAGATAGGATCGCGATGTCCGGCAATCTCTTTCAGGACTGGTGGAGTAAAGAACGGCGCAAGCTTCGCTGTCTCGCTCAAACGCCGTATGCCGCCTGTTTTCCGATTTTCCTGAGGGAAATGTGCGCAAAGGTGAATACTACCGATCGTTATCCTGTTGAGCACACATACCCGTCCGAAGATTGAGTATTCGGACTCGCAAGGCAGCGGACCCCAGTGCTGGCCGATGAACTTCGACTTATCAGCGACCATCCTTAGGCCCCATCAGGGGGATCTTCAAGCGAAAAAGTCAATTTGGTCGCTCGCACAACAAACAAGGCGTCTTCCCATGCTCGATCGACCAGCGCGAAATCACGGCTATCTCTGCGGGCGTTCATCACAAGGACCCACCGGATCGCATCGAAGAGGTTGTGGACTGTTACGTTCCGCGATGGAGTCTTGACGATAGCGGAGAGGAGAATCTCCGACTCGTTCTTCAATCTGAACCCACCTTGATAGGCTTCGGGTAAAAAAACCGCTCCCCAGCTTCGGGGGTCATCTCTTCCGAGGGGGGTGGTGTCTATGGCATCAAGGATGGTGGCCAGATCCTGTTCAGTGTTTAACGAGCGCAAGACGTAAGTCGATCCAAGGAGCAACTGTACGTCCTTAGCCGCCAGGTCGCCTGCATTGGCAAGATTCGCCGAGAATTGCGAAAGATTCCCACAACCGATCGTGAACAACTTGAATCCTCTCCTGCCCAATGCATCCGACACATCAAGGAGAATGTTTGTCATGCCGGGATCGAGATACTCGATGTTTCTTATAAATAAGGCGAGATGCCGGTGCGGTGAGCCATAAAGCCTTTCCTCAAGCATCCACAACACACGACGGCGCATTTCCTCGATCGAACCGCCCAGAACCCCGTGGCCGAGTTCTCCGAGCAGGGCCTGCCACCGAGCACGGCAGGTTTGGGGTGCATCCCTGCGCAAGACGATCTCGGCAACGGCGATAGAAGGGAAATCCTGCAACAGTTGCAACTTGAACGAGACAAGCGCCGACTTAAGCCCCATGCCCCGCTCACCTAGTAGTGAAAATCCATTGAATCCGAAGCACAGCCGTCGCTTGCCCTCCAGATATGCCTCGTTACACGGATCGGTCCGGATGACGGTGTGGTTAAGAAGTGGATGATTGAGGAGTTGTTCTTCGGCAGAAAGGCCAACCGACAACTCGTCAGCCACATCTCGTGGCGCACTCGGGTCACCCTGCACTTCTCGCAGGTCCAGAATCGATCTTGGCTTAGACACGCCGACCTCGCAGTGGTCTCGGCGAGAACAATCCAAACGGATCGCTCGCATTTGTCGGGTTTGAACTGTCACTCGGTGCGGAGCTTATACTGCCAAACCTATTGCCCGACGCTGAACGCGCGTCGACCGGGAGATCAGTCGAGGAATGCTTGGCGTCTTGCTCCGCCCCATGTCGCCGCTGGTCCTCCAGGCGTTTTGCCTCCCGCAACGCATCGGTGTCGGTCTTTTCGTGTTTTGCTCTACCTTGCCTTGTCTTCGCTGATGACGGGGACGCCCGCTCGGGATACCGGTTGGGATCACGGCTTCTAAGTCGCGCGCCCGCCGTGCTGATCAGCTTGTGGGCACGAATGGAGATGCATGCGTCACGCCAACGATCAGGACGTATCGCACCCAGTAACTCCGTCTTGCAATCGGAACCCGGCAGGCAGATCCGGTCCTGTGGATCCCAGATCGACGCAACTGCGTTTCTGAGATCAAACCGCTTGAAGTGGCAGAGCAACTGTTTGCCGATCAGTTCGGGATGGCTTCGAATCAGATCGTTCGTGTAATTGCGTCTGCAGAACTGCACGTACGGGCGCACTCCTTTGGACACATTGCCGTGTACGGTTGCGATTATCGTATGGTCAAGCAGCTTGCCCGCTCTTCGAGTCACTTCAGGCAACGGTTGCCGGAGTGGTCGACTTGTGGGATCCGCAAGCATAGTCTGCAGAGCTTCGACGGGTGATGAATAGTTCAAGCGTTCCGTAGCGGTGAGGTTGATACCCTTGGCCGCATTTAGAAACGAATTGACAAGGTCATCGACGGGTATGGCAACGTTGCGTTGATCGTCGGGCTTTGTACGTCGTGCCAGTTCCTCATTGGCACGCTCGACGACATTGCGTGAGACCCACGTGTAGGTGGGGCCAAAATGAACTGCACAGCCGAACGTGTAGATGGCGTTGCGAACGAATCCGTCAGCTATGTTGCCCCACGCGTTATCCAGACGCAGCACACAAAACGAATTACCCTTCAACAAGGCGACGATTTCGTATGCGAAAAAGGCAGCGTATTCGCCGTGCGCACTGCCGTAACTATTGGGGCGATATCGGACCGGATCAATGAAGCAGTCAAGCGCTTCCAGCCCACTGTCGGCACTCGGTGTTTTTTCGAGCGTTGCGACGCATGACAGGATCGCCGAATACATCTCCTCGACGAGCACGGAGAAGTACCATCTGGGTAGTTGCTTGACAAGCGTCTTTCCATATCCGTTTTCGATCGACACCTTCGTTGCCTGCGAGTGGCGGTGAAAATCGAGGATTGCGAATGAGCCGGGCCTGATTGGGCGTATCAGGCGCTGTGGCACGCCGCCCGTCATCCTCCATCGCTTTCCTACTGTGTCACCGCCGTAGATCGCCTGATAAGCATCTGCGTTCGCAGCGATGAGTGCTTTGGCGTGCTTGAGGAAGGGTCCCTTACCCTTGTCGCCATTCGATAGGGGATACTCGTCTTCGGTGATGCCACATTTTTCAATCTCGCTCAGGACTCGCATCCAGCTATCATCGATGCTAAATTCCTGCCCATCATGGCTCGGCGCACGTCCCAACAGTTCTTCATAGATCTTGTCGCGAATGTTGTCATGCTTCTCCAGAAATGCTGTCCAGGCACCCGCGAGTCCGCTCTGCAGGCCATCACTCGGAACTATCCCTTTGGTTCGATGATAAGGTTTCAGCCGTTGCCCCGGGATGAGTGCGTAATAGCCCAGACACGTACCGTCTATCTTGCGTTCGACACAACGTGTTACGAGCCGCCGCACTTCGTTTTCGCTTAGCTTTGTAATTACCCTAATGTACGAAAACGTCGCGCCCTGACGATACAGTTCCACTGCCGTTTTGCGATTCAGGTACTGATTCAGACAGTCGCCCAACGTGGCTTCATCCGGCGCTGGCCATTGAAGACCAGCAAGTTCGGCCGGGATAATGCTGCGGGGGCGCCCCCTTGCGCGAGCGCGATTCACCACGATCTCTGACGCACCGCGATCGGCGTTCACTGGCAATGCGGGGCGGTTCTCCCCGAGCACTGATGCAATGGACTGCTTTTGCGGCGTCGACGGCGACCATTGCGTGGGATGGGCCGTGCGTCTCAGAAGTGTCGCGTCCGAAAACAGATGCTGGCTAAGATCGGCGCACAGGACACCTTCGATCAACAGCCTCGCCACGGCGGCACGTAACAAAGCCGGATCGTGCCCTGGAATGTTCACAAGGTCGCCAACCGTCGCACTTTCTTTCTGCAAAAGGAAGGAACTCAAAGCCTGCCGCGCCGGGCCCAGATCGATGAACGTTGCTGCGTTTATCGCCTGGCAAAGCGTCAGCCCATTGTCGAATTCGATCCGGGCATTATCAATATCCTGACCGGTGACCAGCAAGACGTTGTTCTGGACGGACGGGTCGGCTTCAAGCGCTTCCCGCCGGCAAAGTACCAGTTGGGTGTCGCCGGTCCTATAGTTCACCCACAGGTCGGCACGTGCACCACCCGCGTGAGCGAGGTCAGCGCTGTCGACGGGGCCATAGGACAGGACCTCGGGACGAATTTCCAGAATTATTATGTAGGCAAATAACACATCACTTTCGATGGCCAGGAGCTTCCCCAGTTTTGGGGAGTGAAAGAACCAGAGATTCACCATCCGGCCCTTCCTGGCCTTGATTATCTGGGCTGTAGACTTTTCGTCCCGGAGAAATCCAGGCGAAAGGAAAGTTATTCGGCTCACGCGCGCCTCACGGGTGGGCACACCGCGGGCAAATAATTAGCCCTTGACTTTGGCTGAAAAACGCGCAAAATCAAATGCGGGTGCAACAAGAGGATGCGGACTCTGCAAAGTCCGTGTCACTGGGTTCCTGGAAAATCTGAGTTGATTTCTCCTGAAGATATATGAAAGCCGACTTTGCCGAGTCGGCTTTCTTTTTTGGATCAACGACATAGTGCAGTCTTGAAAATAGTCCAACTATGGATTGAATCCAAATAAAGTTCAATCTCATTTTGGCGGCAGCGTGTCAGTGGATAGAGTGGAAATGACAGCCGCGGCGGCTTTTCCGAATCAGTGAATGCGACAGCCCCATCGGCCTTGTGCGGTCTGCGTTTGCGTGGGACAGAGCCACTTGCCTGAATTTAGCCGAACTTGAATCTGAATATCAGGAAATTGTCATTACGTGTAATGTATCTTCATAATACCGCTGACCCACTGATTCTTAACACGTGCACATAATACAGATCGATTTTATTCCCCAACCTTTTTAACAGGAAGCTATTTTTTATTATGCATGCCATGTTGCAATCGTGAAACACACATGATTTGGCAAATAGTTCAGTGAACTAACCGATCATGCAATGAGTCGAGTATCCAGCGCAAATATTAGATATGGATGCAGGTGTGCGAAGGTAGGGGGGAGATAGCGATTAATACCCACGCGCGCAGAAGCGCACTGATTCGATTGTGGGTAGTCTGCTCCCGGGCGTACTACATTCCCGCGAGTATCAGCAGCTTTGACGGTGGGCACTGCAACGCATCGGCGATGCGGATAAGGTTGAGTATGGTCAGGTTGCGTTCACCACGCTCAATGCGCCCCATGTGACTGCGATCAATCCCAGTCGCGTATGCCAAGGCTTCCTGCGACCAGCCCAAGTCGTGCCGGTACTGGCGCAGGGCTGCGCCAACGGCCTTCAGGTGGCCTGCATCGTCGATTTTCCCGGAGACTCTTCCCATCCCGGGATGGTGCGGAAGTCAACATATTTTGACCACGGCATTTACGACCCATTTCGATTAGCGACCCGTTTGGATATCGATGCATGGTCGGGCGCTTTGCGATCGTGCCGCTGCGAAGGATCGCTACGATATTGCTCTCTCTCGGGATGTTGGCTACCGCGAATAGCCTCCCGGATCGAGTCGGACAACTGCGCGCGAGACGTCGCCCTCAGAAGTTGCTTCGTTGCTTCCGATCAAGCCGTCAGACCTTGTTGTCGGTGCGGCAGCGGATCAACCGGGTCGCCTTGTACAGCTTTAGTCCGGTGCAATCACGGTTCGCCCTGGTGGTCTGCCTTCAAGATCTCCGCCCCCAACAAGTTGCAGCCTGAATTCATGTCTTTTACCCGAACCCGTGGTTGGGATTTGCACGCAGTTTCCAAGTGCTTCTTTCAGGCAATGCTGGCAAAGGTTCCGCCCAGCGTCATCTCTCGGCCACAGCGGTCGCAAGAGACGCTTGCAAAGTCCAGTGCGATATTTGATTTGAAGTCCTTTGTACAGACTCGCACGAACTATCTGTAAGATTTTTGGACAGGTGCGGTTGGCACACTCAGGCGACCTGCGTACGCGGTCAGGCTCACAGCGCAAGGAGATCTTATGTGGTCGATGAATTTCACCGTGAAAACTGCGTCAGCATCGCAGTTCGCTGGCCCATTGATGCCCTTGGTCTTCTGAAAGCGCCTTCAGTGTCAGAATCAGATCGCGTCTAAGGCAGTGATCGGCAAGTGTCTGAAGTACTACAGGCCGAATCGTCCGCAGTTCGCTTACGAGATTTGTAGCGTGTTCAAGTTCCCCGCGGTCGCTATCCGCAAGCAACTCGATGATTGCCCTCTCACGATGTGAGACCATTACATCATGATGCTTCAGCGGAAGCGCTGATACGGCATAGCACGCGTCGAGGTCACTATCAAAAAGCGGCCGTTGCTCATACCGAAGTAACAATAGAGCTTTCGCCCAAACCGGAAAGATGAAGCTTCCAGTACCGCGAAGGTGCACACGCTCGCGTACGTATAGGAAATGGCGGATGCCCCTACGATCGAGCGCGCTCCGCCCTGCGATGTGCAGGTTCGGCACATGTCGTGACAGATAAGCTACCGTCCCTTCCACCGTCGGCTTATCCCCCCTGAGAAGATAGGCATTCTCGGAGAGTTCGTTCAGCCATCCATTCTTCACAAGCACCGGTAATTTCGCCGGCAGAACACCGATGCTCGCGACGTACCGGCGATCAAATGGCTGCCCCCGCACGGCCAGGTCCATCAACGTCTGCACATCGCGCGTGAGCTTCTGCAGCATCGGGTTGGGCTTGGTTAGAAAACTTCTTCCTTGTACCCGACAGCCGCCTCTGCAACTTGCCAGACAACTGTCTTCCGTATCGCGTGCGCGGGATCCGGTTGCGTAGGCTCACATTTCATGACCCGCCCCTCCCGGTCGGTATATGCAAAGTAGGCCATGGAAAGTCGCCCGCGCTCTGTGTAGGACCAAAACTCCTCAACAGCGACCAGTCGATCCCACTCGAGCGCGTACACTTTCACGGCATCCCTACCCACTCCCTCAAGGATGGATTTCAGAACGTGTGGGCCGAAGACGAGATATGAATAGCCGTCACCGTCGTCGCGATGGGCTTGAGCAGAGCGAACAACAAATACCGTCGAATAGTGTGTCACCCCTGCCATCTCCCAACGAGTGAACGCGTCCCCGGCAACTTTCATTGGAGACTGCCAGGAGGGCTTGGTGAAAAACATTTCGCAAACACAACAACGTAGAAGGGACAGGGGAAAATTTACGGCAAATCTTTGGGTCGTAAATGCCGTGGCCGTAAATGTATCACAGTTCCCGAACACGATAAAATGCTTTGCCATGGTTCGCGGGGCTGGCCGGAAACCCATCCTGCAAATCAGTCGAACCTCCCCACATGAGCATAGCTTCGACCAAGGAGCAAGACATCAAGCACAGTTCGGGGGCGAAAACAGGCTTGGTCAAACCATTCAGTTTCTCGCCGCTAACAGCAGGGAGTTGAGAATGGCGATTGTGTCCAGATCGACGCCGCAACGTAGCCCCAGCAAGTCACTCGTTACCCCTCCCGGATCGGCAACGATAGCTACCCCGCACTGAATGTCGTTGGTTTCAGCGACGACCAGAGACAACGCATCGGTAGGGATTTCACATGCCACTCTGTAGTCAAATACGCCAGACCTTATATATTGGCGTGCTGCCGCGACCAACGCCGCGAACCCTGAAATGAACACGGCACGGCAAGCCGGCGAATGCAGGAGATTGTTGGCCAGCGCATTCGTAAGCCGCGCCGTTTGCAGTGCCTCAACGCGATCAAGTTCATATCGCAACACGGATAACGATTCACAGTGACATCTCAGTAGCACAAACGCCAACTGCTCGGGCGTCCAGGTACCCCGCAGGACGCACCGGCCGTCGGAGAAATCGAGTGAGGGAGGACAATCATCCTCCCGACGCGAATCAATGGCAGTTTTTAGCTGGCGCAGCAACGCACAATATGTGTTCCACACTGTACCTGCTGAAAGAAGACGTGATCTCGCCGCCACCTCGAGGCTTTGCATCATCGGCCTGTAATGACGAACTTGCCATGCAAGCAGACGCGCATGCCGATGCTGCGACGCGCAGCCAGTCGGAAACCGATGAATTAGATTAACGGTTCCCCGCCATACATCGGCATCCGAGGGTGCAAAACGACGAACCGGCCACCTTCGACGGCGGCGCTTGGCTTCCGCAAGGAATAACAAATGACGTGTGGCTGAAAGGAGCCATTCCCGGTACCGAGTGGCCCTGACAAACAATTCAACAGCCTGCTCCCGAAACGCAGCATGAGCGTCAATGGTAAAGGCCACTCCCGCAATATCATCGCCACAACCTGAGCAACGAAAGCGATGCCCAATAAGTTGTGGCGTCAGCCTGTACTCGTCCAGCGTCGTGTTACAGCACATGCATCGCTTCCGCAATGGGCATGCATGAATCAAACAGACTTCGAGCGCAACAAATTGATGCCAGACGCTGTGGTAACCCGCCTCCATGCAGACAGGACAATACCTGAGCGTCTCCGACCAGAGTATTTCCTTCAGGGATGCAAGTTTTCTCAACGCAGGCGGATCGCCATATTTCAACTCCCAGCCCAGCAGTGAACGCAGGGACATCGTGTCAAGCGGTTCCGCGTCGTCACGTCCGTCTTTGAAAAAGAGATGACGAACGTCTCGCGCCGTCAGCTCGTTAATTCTGGAGATCCGCGTTAGCGACCCATACCACGACTCCTCGGGTAGAGGCGACAACTCGCGGCCGACAAGCAGAGCCACCAGACTGATCTTTTCCGCCATGTCTTGATCAACCCTGTGTGAGAGTCCCGGCAAGCACTGCCACATGCCGTCAGACGAGAGTCAACCGACCGTCATCGATTCAGGTCGGAATAATGGGTCGTAAATGCCGTGTGCATAAATGCATCATAGCAATGTCACGGAGAAAGAGGAAAGGGACAATGGAAAGGTATAGATTGGGGATCAGACGATTACAGGAAATCCGCGTGGCGGGCGGGTCTCTGTTTGGAAATTGAAAGTACGGCAAATGCTCGCGCCATGCGATCAGAGATGTCAGGGGACAAGCTGACGCTTGGCTTTTGGTGAAGAGAACGCCGATTCCGCGGACGCTAATCACACATGAACGCCTGTTATCCCCGCCCCACGGTGTTCCGCGATTTTCGACATGCCATTACTATGACTTGGATTATTACATACATTACGACGCACTATTGCTCGACTTTACGGTCCAGCGATGAATTTCGACATACCACGGATTGAGGCGATTTCATCCATGTTGAAAAGTCTCGTTCCGGCCGCTCGGCCTTGTCGCCATTGAGACGAATTACCGCATGCCTTTCTTCTCGAGCACTATATAAACTCCCCACATGCCCCCAGAAATCGACTACCTCAACCCAGCCCTTCCTTCCGGCCTCCGCCACGTGTCGATGCCCGTGGTCGACGCGACTCCAGAAACCCTCACCGGATTTGGCAAGCTTGTAACGGACCCAAGCGAGTGTTCGATCGAGATTGTCCAGTGGCCGGCGTTGGGGACAAGACCCATAGACCCCGGAACCGGTGATGAAGCAGGCACAACCGAAGGCACATTCGTGAGCGAATGGCGCGGGGACATTCTCTACGGTCGAAACGACGCTGTCGGTGGCAACTACATCCTTGCATACGCAAAGGAACCTGAAGCAGCCCACGACGACCACGCCAATGCACCCGAACGCATGCTGCTCTGGCACGCGAACTACCACCCGGACGGCGGACAGCTCTTCTTCCCTCTAGACCATCGCCCCTTCTACGTTCCATTGGCATTACCCGGTGACGACATCGCACCGGAGAAGTTCGTGTGCTTTCGCTTCGACGGACAGCAGGGTCTCTACATCCATCCAAACATCTGGCATGAAGGCGTGTTCACGCTTGGAGGGACACAGCGGTTCTTTGACAAGCAAGGCGCCGTCCACGCTCGCGTCTCTGTCGACTTTGCCCGCGAGTTTGGCTGCCTTCTCGAGGCGCCGATCTTCAGCGACGCCTAACCGTTTGGTCAAGAAACGGTCATCCGGCCATCGAGCAACCACTTCAAACCCTCAAATCAGCCAGAATCTGTTCAGCAAGAAAATCGCAGGGCGGTCGCCCGGACCGCGCACTGCGAGCCAGAACAACTTCCAGGTCATTCAGCGGCGGCAGCCCTTCGTTCTGCGATAGCTGAACGAGGTGCGCCGGCACGCTGCATCGTGCAAGAGGCGCTATCGCGAGCCCTGCTTCGACCATGCTGATCAGGCCCAACAAACTCGGGCTTTCGTAGGACATCCGGTATTTGATATTTTCCCGCTGGAGCGCGCTGACGGCATGGGCACGAGCAGTACTGCCATGTGCAAAAACGGCAATCGAAAGCGGGCGCTCTTTCCACACTTTTCTTGCGGGCGACCCGACCCACACCATTGGCTCGAACCGGATGAATTCGCCCGCAACGCCCCTTGTTTTCGTGAAGCAAGCCAGGTCGAGCGTGTTGTCTTTTAGCAATGGAACAAGCTCACTGCTTGGCAAACCGATCACCCGAATTTCTACACGCGGATGAGCAACCGCGAACTTTGCCAGAACCTGCGGCAGCAGCGATGAAGCGTAGTCGTCCGGAACACCGATGGTTACGCGCCCCTTGATCTCCGGGCGCACTACTGACGCCCACGCTTCCTCGCGCATCGCAAGCATTCGACGACCGTAGTCGAGGAGCGTCTTGCCCTCGGCGGTAATCGCTACGTTGCGGGTGCTTCGCACGAAGAGCGGTTTTCCCAGCGCTTCTTCAAGCGTCTTTATCTGCATGCTCACTGCCGACGGCGACCGGCGCACGGACTCCGCACCTCGAACAAACGATCCTGTATCAGCGACCGCCACCAGCATTTCAAGCACGTCCAGATCGAGTTTTTTCACTTTAGTCAGAAAATCTGATTAATACATTCAGTTTAATCCGTTTTACGGGTGTATTCATCAAAGCGATACTACGACCGATGATCACTTGGCGGAGCCCGGGAAAATGCACGGTACGGTTTCGATATACGGATTTCTGGCGGTCGGCGGAATGCTCGCTGTGACACCGGGGCCGAACATGATCTACGTGATGTCGCGCTCGATTGCGCAAGGACGCACGGCCGGGCTGATCTCGCTTGCAGGCGTCATGCTCGGCTACCTCTTCTATATGTTTGGTGCAGCGTTCGGTATCACGGCGTTTTTTGTGAGCGTGCCTTATGCAGCCAGCGTTCTGGGCGCGGGAGGTGCTGCGTATCTGTTCTATCTTGCGTGGCAGGCTGTGAAGCCTGGTGGCCGCTCTCCCCTGGAGGTTCGTGAGCTGCCCCGCGAACAGCCTCGCCGGCTCTTCGCGATGGGCGCGACGACTAGTCTGTTGAATCCCAAGCTCGCGATGATCTTTCTGTCACTGCTGCCGCAATTCATCAATTACCAGGACGGCAGCGTTCTCAGGCAATCGCTCGTGCTCGGCTCGTCGTTGATTGTTGCGTTTGCATCCGTGAATGGTTTCGTGGCGGTCTGCTCGGGCAGCATGGCGAAGTTTCTCTCCAGTCGCCCGGGACTTCTACAGGCTCAACGCTGGACGATGGGAGTTGTTCTAGTGGCCCTCGGTGCACATATGACCGTCGATGCATTGAAGCTGGCAGGCATCAACTGATGCAACCGCTACGCCCTGCTGTCACCGCCCTTCCCCTGAGACATATTGAACGCTGCGTCTGTATTGGCTGGGTGTCACGCCCTGCTGACGAACAAAGAAACGCGTGAAATTGCCCGGCGAGTCAAAGCCCAGATCGAGCGCGATATCCTGAAGCGCCATTTCCTGCTGCGAAGAAACACGCTCGATCGACAGATCCATCCTCAGCATGCTGCTGAAAGTCGCGGGCGTCATGCCGGTTTGCTTGTGAAATAGATGGAAGAAATGCGGACGCGATAGCCCAACCCTTTGCGCAAGATCGTCGAAGTCGGGTGTAAGGCCCCTCGCCTGTTTCATTGCTTCGATCGCACGACGAATCCTGATGTCATACGCGATACTGCCGACGAGTCCCGCTGCTGAAAGTACGTCCCCTCGGGGCGATTTACCGACGAGTTCGCCAGTCATGTCGGCGATCAGCCCTTGGACCGCCTGAAGCGACCGGCCCTCACGGTCGGTCAGAATGTCGAGCAGATCAGAATGGAGGCGGTTGAGCTTGCCCTGCAACAGCACGGACGAGCTCGGAAAGAACCGGGGATGAACACTGTACGCGAAACGCCGGTCAACATCCCTCAACCAATCCGGCTCCAGATAAAGTGCGAGCAACACTGTCGACTGCGATTGTGGGCGATGTTCATAAAAATGCGGCTCCCACGCATTCACGAGCAGCACGTTCTTGTCTGACAAAACATACTCGCGATTGCGGACCCCGAACTGAATGTCGGGACCACCTTCCTTGAAGATGACGTGGGAAACCCGATGCGCGTGGAGGACCATGCTTTGATCAAGCAGCAGCAACGCCACTCTTCCGAACGGCCCGTGAATGATTCGTAAAGGCTCGGACATGTAATTACCTCCTGCCGCCCTGATGAATTCAAAGCGTTCGCCGTGTCTCGGCCGCATCGCGCCAAAAAGTCACCATACGGAATGATAAATCGGCATCGTCCGTGACAAGTCTGCATACGGCCGGAGCCACGACAAGTGGGACATTCGCCTACTCTGCGTACAGGCCCTCTTGCACCGCAGCTATCGAAGTACGGCCTGAAGGCGGCCAACACGTTTTGAACTCCGAACGTGAATGGCGCGTGCTGCAATGCAGGATGCCCCTCGCTACATTCGCACACTCAAGGAGACGATCATGGCTGGTGTCGGCAGTGAAAAGGTATTTGAGAATGACAAAGTGATTGTATGGAACTTCGTTCTCGCACCGGGCGAGGAAACGCCGGTACATACCCACACGCTTTCATACATGTGGTACGCGATCGAAGGTGCGCCCTTGCATATCTTTGATGAAAACGGCGGAGACCTCGGCATCTTCGAAGTACCGACGGGTGCGATTTACTCACTCAAATGCGAGAACGGGTATCTGGAAGTGCTGTCCGAAATCGGCAAGGGCGCCAAGGTTCCCGCGACGCACAAGGCGCGCAACGAGGGTAGCAATCCATACCGCGAAGTACTGGTCGAGTACAAATAGCCGCGCCTGACTGAGTCTGAGTTGGCACCTTGGCAGTACCCCCGAACGCCCCGCGATGTGAGGCGGCGGCGTTCGGGCGATCCGACAGACAACAATGACTTAAGCGCGACGCTGCAGCAATGCGGTTATGTTGCGCGTCTCGATCTCCGTGAACTGTTCCACGGCATCGGCACCCTCCAGCAACAGATCCGGGTCAAGCCCGTCTGCCAGACGTTCGAGTTGCATGTTATTCCACGGCAGAAGATGAAACGGATGGAGCGCAGCTTCGGGACTAGGCGCACGATCAACTTCACCGGCGAGAATGCGCTTCGGGATCTCAGGATCGGCAATGATCGGACGACCGAGCCCGATGACATCCAGTTCACCGCGCTCCAGCGATTCGATCATGGCTGCCGTCGTGCGAAATCCACCGACCACCATCACGGGCATCTTCGCTGCGGCACGAACGGAGGCCGCAAAATCCACGAAAAAGGCTTCGCGCTTGACGGTGCTTTCGCGCGGTGCGTCTTCTCCCTCGTCCATTAACGTAAGGCCGGCAATCTTCGGCTGCTCGAGCGAACCGCCCGATAGCTCGAGCAGATCGAGCGAAGAATCGTTGAGTTTCTTCACGAGTTCGACGCACTCGGCATTGGTGAATCCGCCCTTCTGAAAATCAGAAGAATTGAGCTTCAGCGCAACCGGAAAGTCCGGACCAACGGCTGAGCGAACCGCAGCCACCACCTCGAGCACGAAACGGGAGCGGTTTTCAAGCGAACCTCCCCATCTGTCTGCGCGCTTGTTCGCGAGCGGGCTAAGGAACTGCGAAATCAGGTAACCATGGGCCCCATGCAACGAGACACCGGTGAAACCGGCCTCGCGCACTTTCCTGGCTGCGAAGGCGAATTGCCCGACGGCCTGCATGATCTGCTCTTCCGTCATTTTGCGCGGCGTGGCGAACGAAAAGCCGGCGCCCCTCATCACGTCGATATCCACTGAAGACGGCGCAAGGGGTGACGTGTTGATCACGTCTTGCACCTGCCGTCCGGTATGACTGAGTTGAGCCCAGAAATGCGCGCCTTCCGACGTTCCCGCAGCGGCGAGCCGTGCGAGTTGCTCCTGTCCACTGTCGTCGTCGATCACGATATTGCCTGGGCGCTCGAGATGCCACCGGTCCACCTGGATATTGCCGGAGAGAAGCAGCCCGGCGCCGGAACGCGCCCAACGCCGATACAACGCTTCGAGGCGCGGTGTCGAATGATTGTTAGCGTCGGCCATGCCTTCGCTCATGGCCGCCTTGACGAGACGGTTTGCGAGAATCGCGCCACTGGGTAGACGCAACGATTGTGAAAGAGGATTGCTCATCTGAATGTCCATCTGGAAACGGTCACATGTAAGCCAAGCCCTTGCCCACAAAGGCAAAATCGACCCGGCACAGTAACGACAGTGGTCGCTGTCGTTTGTAGTATAGTGATCGCTGTCGTATCATTCGTCAAGCAGATAAAAGAGGGACACTTATGGTCAAGACCTGGTCGGACGACAATCCGAAAGCCGCGTTGATGTCGCGCAAGCGAACGATGATCGTCGACGCTGCGCTGCGGGCGTTCCTTGAAAGCGGCTATGCCGAAAGCTCGGTCAATCGCATCGCGGCGGACGCCGGTGTGTCCATCAAGACGCTGTACCGTCACTTCGAGAGCAAAGACGATCTGTTCAGTGCAGTGATGCAGGCGGCCTGCTCGCCGTCCGCCGCACAGTCGGCTGACGCCTCAGAACCCGCGGAACCGGGCGAACCAACCTGGTTTAGCGAACCGCCGGCAGTCGCATTGCCAATTGCGGGCAGCGATTACTTACGACACGCTCTTTCGAAAGAGCAGTTGGACCTTTATCGCGTCGTCACACGGGACGCACCTCGCTTCCCCGAGCTGGCGCGCCGCTATCGCGAGGAGGTGACGGGTACGCGTGACGCATTGTTCACGAGCTACCTTGATCGATGGCTACCTGTCACGGGCTGGGAAGTAAGAGATAAGTACGGCGCGGCGGCAACCTTCGCGGCACTCCTGAAAGCCAGGCTTTTCGACGATGCGTTGCTTGGTTTAAAAAGTCCCAGCGAAGAAGATATCGCCGGATGTGCAGCCGATGCCGCCATCCAGATGCTCACGCTCATGGAAACCGGCCGGCTTTAATCTACCCAACCGTCCTCACCAATTAGCGGTACGAAGCTCACTTCGCCCAACCAGCACTCGTGATACTCCTGTTCGCCGTGACGCATCAGTTTGATCAATCGCTGATGATGACGCTCACGCCCTACCGGCATGACGATCCGGCCACCGATCGACAGCTGCGAACGCCATGCCTGTGGGATACGCGGTCCGCCAGCCCCGGCGATGATCGCGTCGTACGGCGCATAGGCAGTCAAACCGACCGTGCCGTCGCCAAGATGAACAGTCACGTTGAATATGCCCAACCGCGCCAGCGTCTCGCGAGCGGAGTCGGCGAGCACCGGATCGCGTTCAACGGAATGGACGTGCGCCACGATTGCCGCCGCAATTGCGGCGGCATACCCCGACCCCGTGCCGACGTCGAGAACCTGGTCGCTCGGACCCAGTTCGGCCGCCTCCATCATCTGCGCGACAATGGCGGGCTGCGAAATCGCTTGCTGGTGCGCGATAGGCAACGCGCCATCGTCGTACGCGAACTCACGCAGTTGCGCAGGTACGAATTCCTCGCGCGGCACACGGCGCATGGCGGATAGCACGTTGACGTCGCGGATACCCCGCGCAACGATTTGCCGTACAACCATCCGCTCCCGGGCTTCCCTGAAATCGATCACTGTGGCCTCCGTCTGAGGGTCGCGCAGGCTTTGCAGCAGCCTGCGGATAACTTCCACCGGACGATTCAATTTTGCGCCTCGTTCGATGTCGGCGAACTCGCATCGACCCTGCGCTCAACGCATCCCGACGAATCAGGTATTCGATGACCGGAGTTTAAGGGTCAGCACTGATCGCGTCGTATGGCACAGCGGCCCGTTTTCGCCAATAATGGCCCCACATCCACTACTGGACGAGGGCGGCCATGCATTACAGCCCCGACGCCATCCGCACCATCGCTCTGGTCGGCCATGCAGGATGTGGCAAGACATCGCTTGTCGAAGCCCTACTCCACCAGGGTGGCGAGTTACGCGCGCCCGGCAGCGTGGAGCGCGGCACCACGGTCTGCGATTTCGACCCGCTCGAGCGCAAATATCACCACTCCCTGAACTCCGCTGTCGCCCACCTGCACTACCGTGATACACGCATTTATCTGCTGGATACGCCCGGCTACCCGGACTTTTCCGGGCTGTCGATCAGCGCCCTGCCGGCTGTAGAAACCGTCGCCATTGTCATCAACGCACAAACCGGCATCGAAATGACCACCCGGCGCATGATGGCTTGGGCGGAAAAACGCAAGCTCTGCAGAATGATCATCGTGAACGGTATCGATCGCGACAAGGTCGATCTTCCGGGGCTTCTGACGCAAATCCAGGAGGCGTTCGGCAAGGAATGCCTACCCATCAACCTGCCGGCGCAAAACGGCAGCCAGGTGGTGGATTGCTTTTTCAACCCGGCCGGCGAGGCCGACTTCCTGTCTGTTGCGGCGGCGCACAACGCGCTGGTCGATCAAGTGGTCGAGATCGATCCCGCCTTGATGGAGCTATACCTGGAACAAGGCGAAGCCATCAGCCCGGAGCAGTTGCATGAACCCTTCGAGCGGGCGCTGCGCGAAGCTCATCTGGTGCCGATCTGCTTCACGTCAGCGGCCAACGGCGCCGGCATTGTGGAATTGCTCGACGTGTTCGTCCGGCTCCTGCCCAATCCGATGGAAGGTAATCCGCCCCTCTTCTACCGCGACGCCCGCGGCCGCCAGGAAGTCGTACGTGCCGAACCAGTCGCCGACAAGCATGTATTGGCCCACGCCTTCAAGATCGTCATGGACCCTTACATCGGCAAGATGGCCGTGTTTCGCATCCATCAGGGCACGATCAGGCGGGACAGCCAGCTCTATATCGGCGACGCACGCCAACCGTTCAAAGTCGCCCATCTGATGATGCTGCAGGGCAAGGAACACGTAGATGTCCCGCAAGCCGGCCCAGGCGATATCTGCGCCACCGCGAAGATCGACGAGATCGGTTTCGATGCCGTACTGCACGACGCCCCCGAGGACGGCAATATCCACCTGACCCCGCTCGACTTCCCCACGCCCATCTATGGACTGGCGATCGAGCCTGCGCGCCGCGGCAACGAGCAGCGTCTCTGGGAGATTCTGCAAAAGCTGAGTGCGGAAGACCCATGTCTGCGCATCGACCACCCGGTCGGCACCAACGAGACGGTGGTGCGCGGTCTGGGCGAGCTGCACCTGCGCCTCATGCTGGAGCGACTCTCCGAGCAATACAAGCTCGAGGTCGTGACGCGGCCGCCGAAAATCGCCTATCGGGAAACCATCGGCGGTAAAGCCGAGGGGCATCATCGCCACAAGAAGCAAACCGGCGGCGCCGGGCAATTCGGCGAAGTGATGTTGCGCGTGGAGCCACTGCCGCGCGGCGCGGGGTTCGAGTTCGTCGACGCCGTCAAGGGCGGCGCCATCCCTGGGCAGTTCATGCCCGCCGTGGAAAAAGGCATTCTTCAGGTCATCGATAGCGGGCCGCTGGCCGGCTTCCCGATGCAGGACGTACGCGTCACCGTCTTCGACGGCAAGAGCCATTCAGTCGACTCCAAGGAGGTGGCATTCGTTTCCGCCGGGCGCAAGGCCTTTATCGACGCGGTACTGAAAGCTCAGCCCGTCCTGCTCGAACCGATCGTGGACATCGAGGTGATGACGCCGGAAGGCGCAATGGGCGACATTATCGGCGACCTGTCCGCCAAGCGCGGGCAAGTCCATGGCACGCGCGCGGCTGCGGGTAATGCCGTGGTCGTGGCGGGCCAGGTGCCGTTGTCCGAACTCAACGACTATCAGTCGCGGCTGAACGCCATCGCAGGTGGGCACGGCAACTACAGCATCCAGCTCAGCCACTACGATCCGGTACCTCCCGCCCAACAGGAACGGATGGCGTCGCAACACAAGAAACAGGGCGACAGCGCGGCGCAGTGAGTGTTGCACCGACACCCCCGCGCTGGCTGGCACTCAAGCGCCAGCCCCGCCACAGTTACCTCAGAACGAATGCCGCATCCCGATCCGCACATCCGACTGCGTATTCGAGGACGACGGCGTAAAGCTGTAGCCGATCACCGCATTCACGCCGTTCGACGCACGTAGATAGTCGCCGGAAACGTACACGTCGGTACGTTTGGACAACAGATAGTGCAGTCCGAGCGAACCCTGATTCCAGTGATTGCCTTCGAAGGCCGTGTGTTGATACCCGCCGTACAGCGACAACGCAGGCGTGAAGTTATACGACGCGCCCCCTTCATAGACCTGCATGTGCGAGGTCTGCCCGAAGCCCTTGATCGTCGTGTACGTGAAATCGCCGGTGAGCATCAGGTTGCCGATCGTATACGCGGCGCCGATCGCGAACGCGCCTTGCTTATCCACCGGGAATGCGGACGAACCATACAGATCGGTCACCGCGCCAGTGGCCGGATCGACGGAAACGGTCGGCTGGCCGAGGAAGGTGTGTGTGCCGATCATTGCGTACGGGTCGAACGCATAGATACCGAACGGATTGTTCAACTGGGTATACGCAACACCCATGTTGAACGGGCCGTGGTCGTAATGCGCACCCACGCTCCAAGCGCTCTTCTGATGGAAGTCACCGGCGGTATTGCCGAACGAATACATGCCGCCGAAGGTGAAGCCGGCAAAATCGTTCGACAGGAACTTCACCGAGTTCGGCAGACGGTCGCCGTTCATCCGGTCGAAGTCGCCCTGGTGAATCGCGTAGCCGCTTGCCCATGCGGAGATGTTGTACAGAAAGACAAACTCTTCGGTCATATCGAGCTGGTTACCGAACGAGAAAGTCCC
The DNA here is from genome assembly GCF_902859805.1 of Paraburkholderia sediminicola. Lineage (GTDB taxonomy): Bacteria > Pseudomonadota > Gammaproteobacteria > Burkholderiales > Burkholderiaceae > Paraburkholderia > Paraburkholderia sediminicola. The sequence continues at coordinate 67,893 of NZ_CADIKC010000014.1, forward strand.
CCACGAGTTCTTGATGCCGACATAAGCCTGGCGCCCGAATTCAGCGCCACCGAATGCGTATTGCCCATTGCCCAGGTGAAAACCCGATTCGAGCACGAAGACCGCTTGCAAGCCGCCGCCGAGATCTTCCACGCCTTTGAAGCCGATCCGGTTGCCGTACGAAATGCCGTCGTCGAATTTGAACTGGTGTGCGCCACCGGCGTTGTTCACGTAGGTGATACCGGCGTCCAGAATCCCGTACAAGGTGACGCTGCTTTGCGCATGGACCGCCGTCGGTGCGCATACCGCGCTTGCCGCGAGGGCGAGTCCCGAAAGACTAACGGCATTTTTCTTCTTCATCTAGTTCTCCCCTGCTCTTTGCCTGCGTATTTCGTTAGATAAAGCGATCCCTGCTGCGTGTTGTCTTCCAACGCGCGGCGCTTCTCGCATGACGGGCAGTTCGAAATCGGCTGAGACTGATTGAAACGGATTGAAGCTCACTAACGCTGACCTAGCCGACTAAACCTCAATTAGTCGGCCGGGCTGTTTGAAGCTATCGGCACTGCATACGATGATCTGTATGCCTGCATCGACGGGTCAAGAATAAGTGTCCAGATTTAAGAGGATTCGACCGGATGCGACATGAATCTGTCGAGTAGCGACCTCGCGTCACGAATGCCGGCGTTATTTCACACCGAGTGCGGTCTGCACTGCTTGCAAACCGTTGGCGCCGCTAGCGGTGTTCACGCCGTCGAGCCATGATTTCAGCAATTCGGGGTGGCGCTTGAGCGCTTCGGTGGCGGCCGTGTCGACACCGGTCTTCTTCTCGAGCACCTCGGTGATCACGCCGTTCTCCAGATCGACATTGAACGTGAGTTGCCTGAACAGGCGTCCGACATTCGGACACTGCTCGGCATACCCGCTACGCGCGACGGTGTTGACCGTGGCGCCGCCATAGTTCGGCCCGAAGTACCTGTCACCGCCGTCGAGGTACGTCAGCTTGAACTTCGTGTTCATCAGATGCGGCTCCCAAGCAAGGAACACGATCCATTTCTTCTCACGTACCGCGCGCTCGACTTGCGTGAGCATGCCGGTCTCGCTCGACTCGACGAGCTTCCAGCTGCCGAGCCCGTATGCCTTGTCGTCAACCATCTTCTTGATGTTCTGATTGGCCGGCGCGCCCGGCTCGATGCCGTAGATCTTGCTGTCGAACTTGTCGGCGTTCTTCGCAAGGTCCGCGAATGAATGCACGCCGGCCGCCGCCACGTAGTCAGGCACCGCGAGCGTGAACTTCGCGTTGCTCAAATTCGGATGCACAACCTCGATTGACTTCTCATCCTCGAAGGGCTTCACGACCGGTGCTTGCGCCGGCATCCAGTTGCCGAGAAACACGTCGATCTGGCCTTTCTTCAGGCCTTGGTAGGTAATCGGCACCGACAGGTTCGACACGTTCTGATGGTAGCCGAGCGCCTTCAACAGCACGCCGGTCATTGCATTGGTCGCGTCGATGTCTGTCCAGCCGGGACCCGCCATGTTGACCTGCGTGCAGGACTGCGGTTCGGCCGCTGCAGCAAAGGTGGCCGCCGCGCACAGCAGCGCAACGCCGGATACAGCCTGTTTGAAGAGCTTTTTCATCATGTCGGCTTCCTGTGGGTAGGTTGAATCTTGAGCGGAGACTTCACCGCGTTACGGCGGGAAAACGCGCCATCGCTTCGAGCGTGTCGAGGTCGATGTGATTGCGCATATAGCGCTGACTCGCATCGACATGCGGCTGCCAGTCCCATGACGCAACCGTGCCTTGTGTTGTGGCCTCAAAATGGAAGCGGCGGCGGCGCTGGCTTTTCAGTACTTCGTTGTGCAGCGCGGCGAGGTTCCAGCGTCGGGCGACCTCCTCGCGAAATGCCGCGATTTGTGATTCGTATTCGGCGTACGTCGCAAGGTTCTCGCGTTCGAGTGGGTCCGATGTTACGTCGTACAGCTGGTCAGGATCGGCCGGTGTGTGAATGAATTTGAAGCGCCCGCGGCGCAGCATCACTATTGGCGCTATAGCGCCTTCCGCCAGGTATTCGCCGATCGCTTCGTCGTGGCCGCCGTGCGCACCTTGTTTGGCTTGTATGCCACGCAGATGCGGTACGAGGCTTTGACCATCGAGCGAATCCGGCCAGCTTGCGGGTTGTTCGCCACGCGCCAATTCCACTAACGTGGGCAGCAGATCGAGATGCGAGACCGACTCGTGCACGCGATGCGCGTCGAACTGCTGCGGGGCATGAACAATCAAGGGCACGCGGCAGCCCCCTTCGAAGAACGTCATCTTGTACCAGAGCCCACGCTCGCCGAGCATCTCACCATGATCGGACGTCACCACGATAACGGTGTCTTTCGCGAGCCCTGACTGTTCGAGCGCCTCGAGGATCGCACCGAACTGGTCATCGACATAAGAGATTGCGCCGTAATAAGCGCGTCTCGCATTGCGGATTTGCTGGTCGGTCGGCGGCGTGCGGTCGGTTTCGCAGACGTGGCGCAGGCGCTTCGAGTGCGGATCGGCTTCATCGAGCGAATCACGATGCGCGGGCAAATCGATGTCCTCATCCGTATACATGTCCCAGTACTTCCGTGGAATCGCGTACGGGTCATGCGGATGCGTCAGCGAGGCGACCATGCAGAACGGCCTTGCATCTTTGCCGGCATGCCGCTCACGCGCGATATCGAAGAGCTTCTGCCGCGTGGTGAACGTGACTTCATCGTCGAAGTCCAGTTGGTTCGTGCGCACGCACGGACCTGCGTCGATTACCGAACTCATGTTGTGGTACCACGTGGGACGCGTTTCGAAATCGTCCCAGTTCGGGGTCCAACCGAAGTCAGCGGGATAGATGTCGGTTGTGAGCCGCTCTTCAAATCCGTGCAGTTGATCGGCGCCGCAGAAATGCATTTTGCCGGACAGGATCGTGCGATATCCTTCGGCGCGCAGATAATGCGCGAACGTCAGCGTTTGCGACGGAAATTCTGCTGCATTGTCATAGGCACCGATCGCGGACGGCAGCTTGCCCGACAAAAAAGAAAAGCGCGACGGCGCGCACAGTGGACTCGCGCAGTACGCCGAGTCGAATACCACGCCCTGCTTCGCAAGGCGATCGAGATTGGGGGTCTTGGTTAGACGATGTCCGTATGCAGCAAGCGCAAACGGCGTCATCTGGTCGGCCATCAGAATAAGGATATTCTGTTTCGTGTCATGCATTGGAGCGTGCCTCGAATAGAATCGCAAGTAGGGGTGCGGGTGTCGCTGCAAGCGGGATAACCGGTGTGCCGGTCCTCGCGTGAACACCACTATTGCCGTCCAATTCGCCGCTGTGAAGACGGCAATTCGTTATGTGCCTATAAGGGGGGCTTATGTCGAGGCAGGATCGCTTGCCGCCAATGCAGGCGCTGACGATGTTCGAATCCGCAGCGCGTCTCGCGAGCTTCACGGCGGCTGCACGCGAGCTGGGCTCGACGCAGCCGGCGGTTAGTCAGCGCGTAGTGCAACTCGAAGAAGCACTCGGTGTGCCGTTGTTCGAACGCGGCCATCGCGGCGTCACGTTGACGGAAGATGGTGTGCGCCTCTTCGAAGCAGTGCGCAACGCCCTCGACACCATCCGCCTCGCCACCGCCGAGATCCGCGCGCGGCGCACGCCGCAAACCCTTACGCTCTCCACCGACTTCGGTTTCGCGACCTACTGGCTGATGCCGCGGCTTTCGCAATTCAAGGCGCTGATGCCGGACGTCGACGTCAAGATCATCACGTCGCAGAGCGTATTCGATCCAGCGCGCGATCCATCGCACGATCAGACGGACATTGCGATTGCGTTCGGCGATGAAGATGCGGACTTGAGCGCGCGAGGCGCGCTCAAGCTATTTCCTGAGCGCGTCACGCCGGTGTGCAGTCCGGTTTTTCTCGCGGCGCACCCGCAATTGCGCGCGCCGTCAGACCTGTTGAGCTTGCCGCTGCTGCATCTGGAACCGACCCAGCCGGCACGCTGGCTGTCGTGGGCCGACTGGTTCGCGGCTCAAGGTCTGGATGCACCGGCCGCACATCGCGGCATCACGTTCAACAGCTTTACGCTCGTAGCCCACGCGGCGATCATGGGCCAGGGCATCGCGCTTGGGTGGGCGCCACTGGTCGACGAACTGCTTGCCACGGGGCAGCTCGTCGAACTGTTTGACACGCCTGTCGTGACCGGGCGCGGCTATCTGCTCGTCACGCAGCGCGCGGCAACACCGGCGGTCAGCGCCTTTCGCCAATGGCTGCTCGGCGAATGTGGGTTCGATGCCGAGTGAGCACGGCAAGCCGTCAATGCCGTGCGCCACCGCCCCACCCTCCCCTGACGCTCCCATTCCAGCGCGACGGCGGTTAGCTTCTATCCCCCTGCACCGCTGATTTGCTCTACTGCGATGATGCATGCCGCGCCCCGCGGCGTCGCCCTATTGCCTAAGTGGAGAGCGCATGTCCGCCGATTCCCGTCCCGATCAACTGGTTCTCACCGTCGCCTGTCCGAGCGCAGCGGGCCAGGTTGCCGCCGTCGTCGGCTTTCTCGACCGGCATCATTGCTATATCGACGAACTGACCGTTTTCGACGACGACCTCAGCGAACGCTTTTTCGTACGCTGCGTGTTTCATGGCGTCGACACCAACGAGACCCTGCACATCGCGGCACTCAAGCGCGAATTCCAGTCGATCGCCGAACGCTTTCAGATGACATGGGCGATGCATGACGTCGGCACACGGCCGAAAGTGCTGATCATGGTGTCGAAACTCGAACACTGTCTCGCCGATCTGCTGTTCCGCTGGCGCATGGGCGAGCTGAAAATGGATATTGTCGGCATCGGCTCGAATCATCGCGATCTGGAGCCACTCGCGCAGCAGCACGGCTTGCCGTTCCACCATCTGCCGATCAGCGCCGATACCAAGCCCCAACAGGAAGCGCGTTTGCTCGATCTGTTCGAGACCTCAGGCGCCGAGCTGATGATTCTTGCGCGCTACATGCAGATTCTCTCGGGCGAAACGAGCCGTGCGCTAGCGGCACGTGCGATCAACATCCACCATTCGTTTTTGCCCGGCTTCAAAGGCGCCAAGCCTTACCACCAGGCGCATACGCGCGGCGTAAAACTGATCGGCGCAACCGCGCACTTCGTCACTGACGATCTCGACGAAGGTCCGATCATCGAACAGGTCGTGGAGCGCGTCGATCACTCGTACAGCCCCGACCGGCTGCTGGCGACGGGACGTGACGTCGAATGCATCACGCTTGCGCGGGCCGTGAAGGCGTTTATCGAGCGACGCGTATTTATCAACGGCGATCGGACAGTCGTGCTGCAATAAAAAAACGCCGCTGAAAAGCGGCGTTCTCTGTCGTACGTGTCGTACGAGTTGCCGCTCAAAACAAGCGGCAACTCACCCACGTGAAATACGAAATCACTTCACCCAGCTATCCACACGATCTCCGTGCGCGCTGATCCACGCATCGGCAGCAGCCGTCGGCTTCTCGCCGTTCTGCGTCGCCAGCATCACGCTGTCGATCTCGCCTGGTTTCCATTGAAACTTCTTGAGGAACGCGACGACCGTGGGCGCCTTCGTCGCCAGTTCGGGATTCACGACGCTATCCACGTGCTCCGCTTCGCCGAACACCTTCTTCGGATCCTCGAGGAATTTGAGCTTGTACTTCGCGAACATCCAGTGCGGCTTCCAGCCGGTGACGATGATCGGCTTGCTCGCCGCTTCCGAACGCGCCAGTTCAGCGGTCATCGCGCTGCCCGAACTCGGCATCAGCTGATAGTCGAGCCCGTAGGCCTTGATCGCCTCGCTGGTTTTCTGCATCACACCTGCGCCGGCATCGATACCGACAATACGCGAGCCGAATTCCGTTTTCTTCGCTTCGAGATCTCCGACGCTCTTCACGTCGGCGTTGTCCGGCACAATCAGGCCGATCTTCGCATCATTGAAGTTGGGACCCAGGTCGACGACTTTATCCTTGAAGTTGTTCCAGTACGCGCCGTGCGTGACCGGCAGCCATGCGGACAGCGTCGCGTCGAGGTCGCCGCGCGCCACGCCTTGCCACATCACACCGGCCGCGACCGGCACGAGCTGCACCTGATAGCCGAGGCGCTTTTCGATCACGCGCGCGGCGACATTTGTGGTTGCAACGCTGTCGTCCCAACCCTCCACATAGCCGATCTTGATGGTCGGCTTGGTATCGGCCGACACACTCACGCTGCTTGCCGTCAGCGCCGCACTCAATGCGGTCAACACGAATATCTTTCTGATCAGTCTCATCGCCCTTCTCCCGTTCGCCGTCCAAAACTACCCATTGAGCATTTAGAATCGCTAACCAGAATTGCCGGGTAGCGTTGTTTTCCGACATCCAGTTGTCCGCAGGCGACTTCGACAGAAAGTAGCGGCCCCGCTCTTGTCTTACTTATCGACGACGAGATCGCTCAACGGCTTGCTGCAGCACAGCAGCACCATGCCCTGATCGACTTCGCGCTGACGAATCCCGCCAGCGTGTTTCATTGCGACTTCACCGGACACCAGCTTCACCTTGCAAGTGCCACACATGCCCTGGGTGCATGAGGATGGGAGCCGTATGCCGGCTTTCTTCGCCGCATCGAGTACATGCTGGCCGCTGCCGCATTCGATTTCGCGATTGCTTTTGGCGAAGCTCACCTTGAATGTCGTTTCAATTTCCGCCGGCGTGACTGGCACCTGCGCGGGTGCAAATCCCGCCGCGTGATCACGCGCTTCAATAAAGCTCTCCGCGCTAGCTGTGGGAGCCTGCAACGCATCGCCGACATGCGCGGTAGTCAATTGCGCAGCTACTTCACTGATCGTCTCGAACGAGAAGCTTTCCTCGTGGTAGTGGCTGCGATCGAAGCCGCCTTCGTCCAGCAGGTGACGGACCGCCTGCATATACGGCGCCGGACCGCAGGTGAAGATCTCACGATCGAGAAAATCCGGCGCGATGAGCTTAAGCAGCGGCAACGTCAGAAAACCGGTGACACCTGGCCAGTTCGTGCGCGCACCGACCCGCTCACAGACAAACGCTGTGCGGAAATTGGCCTGATTCGATGCAATCAGATCGAGTTCGCGCGCGAAGATAATGTCGTCCGGCGTGCGCGCGCTGTGCACAAAGACGATGTCGCTATCATCGCCAAGCTCGTGATGCGCGCGGCTCATCGACATCAGCGGCGTAACCCCAGAGCCCGCGGACAGGAACAGAAACTTGCGCGCCGGATGGCGCGCACAGGTGAACTCGCCGGACGGCCCCAGCACACGAACCTGCGTACCCGCGTGCAGATTGTCGTGCAGCCAGTTCGACACCTTGCCACCCGGCACGCGCTTCACGGTGATGGAGATGGTGTGCGGACGCGTGGGCGGCGAGGAGATCGTATAGCAACGATTCACGGCTTCGCCATCGATCTCCAACTCCAGCGTGATGAACTGCCCTGGCTCGAACACGAACGCCCGCTCGGACGGTGCGCGAAAGAAAAAGCTCTTGACGTCGTGCGTTTCCTGGCGGACCTGGCAGCACACCAGCGTCTCGTCGGTATCGCTGTTCCAACGCGCCGGCAACGTCTCCCAGAACCGCGGTTGCGTCACCCGGCTCGAAGTTTCGCGGCTCGACACCTCGCGGTTTGGAGCCTGCTCGGGGCTGAGCTGAAGCGTCGCCTGATCGCGCATCATTATTTTCTCCCGCTCCTGGTTGCGGTATCGCGCTCAGCGCATGAACGACACGACTTTTTCGCCGTGGGAAACCGGCGTGTCGCCGGCATCATGGGTTTGGGGCGTATTGCTGTATTCCGCCATACGGCCGATGTACCACTCGCAGAACTTCTCGACGAGACCTTCGGTGAACGGCGAATACGGACCCGGTTCGTAAGCGCTGCTGGTTGCGCCGCGTTGCGAGTACTCCACCAGCGCCCGATCCTGATCATTGGTGGCGCGCCACACGGCCGTGAGGTTGTTCACGTCGTAATCGATGCCTTCGCGTGCATCCTTGTGGACAAGCCACTTGGTGCGCACCAGTGTCTTACCCGCCGACAACGGAATCACCGAAAAGCTGACGATATGATCGCTCATGAAGTGGTGCCACGAATTCGGCTGCGTCCAGAACGAGAGGCCACCGAGGTCGGCCTGCTCGAAACCACCGAGCAACTTCTTCGAGGCCACCTTCGCATCCATGGTCTGCGATTCGCCGTCGCGATCGAGCGGCAGGCGTTGCGTGCGAAAGCCCGTCACCAGATCCGCCAGGCGGTCGATTTCCGCCGACGGCAGTTTCATCGCCTCCCATTGCGCGGTACGGCGCGCCACGGTCTCCTCGAACGCGGCCATGCCTTCTTCGTTGGCGGGCGTACGTTGATAGCCGAAGCCGTATTCGTAAAGCGAAATCGTCAGTTCAGGATGGTTCGCAACGCAGTGGTAGCACTCGCGATTGTTCTCCATCGTGAGCTTCCAGTTGCCCTCTTCGATGATGTCGATCGACGCCGCGACCTTGCAGCCCGCGAGATCGTGCGGCAATAGATACGGTTCCATCGCGGCGCGCATTACGGCGAAGTCGGCGGGCGGTTCGTCCGCGAGACAGATGAAGATCAGACCGGCGAGATTCTGGAGGTGCACCGCTTTCAGGCTGTGTTTGCAGCGGTCGAACTGATCGCCCATATGCTCGGCGAACATCAGATCGCCGTTCAGGTTGTAGGTCCAGCTGTGATACGGGCAGACGATATTGCCAAGCGAACCCTTGTCCGTATTACACAAACGCGCGCCACGATGCCGGCAAACGTTATGGAACGCCCGCACCTGCATGTCGTCGTCGCGTACGATCAGAATCGAATCGTTACCGATTTCCACCGTGATGTAGTCGCCCGGCTCGGGAACGTCCGGTTCCACCGCCACCTGAATCCAGTGCTTGCGGAAAATCGCCTCCATGTCGAGCGCGAAAATTTCCTCGCCCGTATAGAACGGCGCTTCCAGCGTGTGATTCTTTTTGCGGCGTTCGATCATTGCGCGAACGTCTGCCGAAACTTTCATTGTGTGCTCCGTTGCATGTCACGTCTGGCGCTGCGCCAGGCCCTCCTGGTCGCATGCTGGCCCGAACCGGAAATCAGTAATCCACGAGTTGATGCTCGCGCAAATACGCGAGGATCACTTGTGCTTTTTCGACGGAACTCCCTTCAATTACGACGCTGCCGCCACGGCTTTCGGTCGTCGTCGCCGAGAGCATGCGAGCATGCCCTGAGCGCTTTTCGGCGGCGGCGAGACGCACCGGCTTGGCGGTCGCGGGACGGGTGGTCCACGCGGGTTCGTCGGGGTTGGCGGCGGGCGGCCTTCCGGGCGTTGTTGTGGCAACCGGACGGATCGTGCCTTCGCGCAGCCTTGCATAGGCGTAGCTCGGCGCCGTATTGGCCATCGGATGCACCGCAATCAAGGCCGGTAACCGCACTTCGACACGGCGGCGTAAGCCTTTCGGCATGAATTGCCGGACTTCGGCGCAGCCGTCGCGAATCGTCAGATCAACCGCTGCGCCGACCAGTGGCATCTCGAGCGCACTCGCTACTTGATACGGCAGCATGCCGCTATCGAAGGCGCCTTCCGCGCGGGTGCCGGTCAATACGAGGTCGTAGCCTTGCAAACGCGTGCCGAGCGGCGCTATCGCATCGCCCTGGAATTCAGGCGTTGCCGGAACCTCCAGCACCTCGACAGTGCGCGCGCCGAGTGCCAGATATTCCTTGAGCGCGGGGTTCGACGGGTCGCCCGCGTGCAGCACGTCGAGCGTCGCGCCGTGCGTTTTGGCGAGCGCGAGCGCGATCGTCAGCGCCGCGGCGTCGTTACGGCTGTAGCGCGCCGTGCCGCTGACCGGGTGCCGCCCCACGGAGACCAGTACGGCGATTTTCATGCAAGCGCTCCTTCCGCAACAGCCGTTGAATTCAATAACGCAGCCCCCGTGCCGCGAGCCGTGCGTGCAGCCGCCGCGGCTTCATTCAGCGCCGCAATGGTTTCCTGCGCGTCGGCGATGACGGTCAGATTCGCGCGTTTGGCGATTGGCGCGCTGGCGTCGAGATTCACCGCGATCACGTGCCGGCAATCCTTGATGCCCTGCAAATGCTGAACGGCGCCGGAAATGCCGAACGCGATATAAACGCTCGCTTCAACGGTCTTGCCGGTGGCGCCAATCTGCTTGTCACGGGTGAACTTACCGTCGTCCACCGCGACGCGGCTTGCACCGATCGCAGCGCCTAGCGTGGTCGCAAGACGTTCGAACGCGGGCACATCGCTAACGCCATTGCCCGCCGAAACGATGAAATCCGCTTCTTCGAGCGCGAGCTGGGCGGCGTCGATTTCCTCGATGCCAAGATCGCGCACGACGCCTTTGGACGATGCCGGCTCGCCATCGAAACGCCACACCACTCGCTCGCCCGCGCCCACGAACGGCAGCTTCGGATCGACCGCATTCGGTGCAAGCAACACAACCTCCGGCAGCGCGCGTACGGCGAACGCTGTATTCGTCTGAATATAAACAGCGACATGGGCCGCATCGATCTCGATGACATGCGTCGCGACGCTCGCGTTCGCGGCTGCCGCATAACGGCGGCCGAGGTCGCCGTCACCGGTGGCGTTGTCGGGCAGGAAAATGTGAGCCGGCGCATAGGCGGCGACGCACGCAGCCAGTGCGTTCAGCTCGTCCAGCGGCGCGAAAACACGGCGGTCGAACATTGGCAACTCGATCAGCTTGTCGGCGCCGAGTGCGGCGGCGTCGCCGCTGAACTCACCGAATACGAGCAGTACGACTTCGGTTGTCGCGTCCGCGATCAACGCGGCGGCGGCCAGAGTCTGGCGCGCGTGATCGTCGAGCGCGCCGCGGTCCGCGTGAGCGGCTACCAGCAGAACACGCTGCGCCGCAGCCGTCGTGCGGCGCGGTTTTGCGTGCTCGCGATGCGTCGACCCCGTCGAACCATGCGCTGCCAGTTCCGTCGAGCCGGCAACAGCCGTCGCGCCGAGCGTAATGCGCCTGAGCCCTTCAGCCGTAATCGTGAACGGCCGGCGCGGATCGATTCGTTTGAGATTGTTCATGGCCTTACTCCAGCGCCGCTGCAACCAGTTCGGCGACGTCCAGTACTTCCGGACGCGGGCCGACCACGCCTTCGAGCATCGCCGTGCAATTCGGGCAACCCACCGCGACGATTTCGGCGTTGATCGCGCGGGCGTCGTCGATACGGATGTCAGGAATGCGTTTTTTCCCGGGGATGTCAGTCAATGGCGCGCCGCCGCCACCGCCGCAGCAACGTCCACGCATGCCATTGCGTTCCATCTCGACCACCTTGATGCCGATGGATTTCAGCAACCGGCGCGGCGCTTCCGTTTCACCGTTATAGCGGCCCAGATAGCACGGATCGTGATACGTGATCTTGCGGTCCGCGAACGCAGCGACGGCCTTCGGCGACAGCTTGCCGCTCGATACCAGTTCTTCGATCAACGCCGTGTGATGCTGGACCTTGTAGAAGCCGCCGAGCGCGCGATATTCGTTGCGCAGGCTATGCAGCACATGCGGATCTGCGGTAACGATCTTGCGGAACGAGTACTGAGACAGCGTGTCGATCAGCCGTTGTGCGAGTTGCTGGAAAGTCGCTTCGTCGCCGAGACGCCGTGCCGTATCGCCGGTATCGGTTTCGACACCACCGAGCACCGCGTAGTCGATTCCGGCCCGATTCAGGACCTTGATCAGTGCACGCAGCGTGCGCTGATAGCGCATGTCGAACGCACCTTCACCGGCAATCAACAGCACGTCCACCTGCCGACCCGGTTGCGCGACCTGTACCTGCAGATCAACCGCCCAGTCGTAACGCGCCCTGATGTCGTAACCATTCGAACTGCCAGTCTCACGAAGATTGGCGAGCGTGATCGGGCCTTTGCCGGGTACCGTGCCTTCAACCAGCGTCTGGTTGCGGCGCATATCCACGATCGCGTCGACGTGTTCGATCAACATCGGGCATTCCTGCACACACGCGCGGCAGGTGGTGCACGACCACAGCGTGTCTGCTTCGATCAGACTCGACACAAGTGGCTTGCCCGGCGCGCCACTATGCTTGCCGACCGGAATGCCTGGCGTCGGGCTGCCTGCGTAAGCCTCGTCCGTGCCACCTACCATGCCCGTGACGAGATCCTGAATCAGTTTCTTCGGATTGAGCGGCTGCCCGGCGGCAAACGCAGGGCACGCCGCTTCGCACTTGCCGCATTGCACGCACGCGTCGAAACTCAGCAACTGGTTCCAGCGAAACTCGACCGGCTTGCCGACACCGTATTCCTTCGCGTCGAGCAGTGGCGCCTTCAGCGCGGTCGGCGGCACCATGTCGTTGTCGTTACGCTCTGCAAAGCGCTCCTGACGCGGATGAAACGCGAGGTGCAGCAGCCCGGCGAGCGCATGTTTCATCGGACCGCCGCGAGCCGCGCCGAAGGTCATCGTGAACGCGCCGACTGCGATCAGCAACGCGACGATAATCGCCAAAGCACCCGACATCGCCGCCGCCGGCAGTGCAATAAACAGCGCCAACCCGAGCGCGAACGACCCAAGCAGCAGCGGCAGATGATCCCACGGCCCACGCGAAAGCCGCGCCGGCACCGCCTTCGCGCCATGCCGCCGACGCCAGACGAACACTGCGCCGACCAGCATCACCAGCGCGGCCAGAAAGATCAGCTTGTCGAGCCACGGGGAGTAGATCGCGAGACCATAGTTGACGAACACCAGCGCCATCGCGAGGATCGCGCCGCCCGCCGTCGCCACGTGTGTCTTCGCGATGTACGGGTCGCGTGCAACCACGTGGTGCAGGTCGACGAAATAGCGCTTCGGGATCGCCAGCAGATTGGTCCAGCCGTACGCACCCGCCGCCGTGGCGCGGCCTTCACGCCAGTAGGCAGCGCGTTTGGCGAGCGCAAATGCGAGGCCCGCCACCGACAACCACAGCAGGACGGTGATGACAAACGCGGGGCTCATCGTCAGAAATCCTTGCAAAGGCGCAGCGCGTCATAGATCGCGCCGTGAATGTTGTGCATGGAAATGCAGTCGCCGACGCGGAACAGCAGGAAGCGACCGTTGCCGAGTTCTTCGCTGAGCGACGGTTGCGGCTCGGACGCGAAGAGCTTGTGCACGTCCACCTGGCCGCGATTCACCGATTCCGGCTTGAGCGCCCAGTAAAGCTGGTCGTTCGGCGTGCTGCCGTTTTCGATCACCACCTGATCGACCGCCCGCTCTTCCTGCTCTTCCGTGTACTCGTTGCGGATCACGGCGATCTTCTTGCCGTCTTCCTCGTACACCTTGTCGAGCCAGTAGTTCGGCGTGTGAATCACGCCTTGCGCATAGAGGCGTCGATAGAAAATCGGGAACGTGGTGCCGCCCACATCGTCGGCGACCTTCACGTCGGGCGTGACGATCTCGACGTTCGAGCCGCGGCTCGACATGAAATCCGCGACGCCCGCGCCGGCATGCGTGCTGACGCCGTCATACACCAGCACGTTCTTGCCCGGTTCGACCTTGCCCGACAACACATCCCATGAACTGACCGCGAGCCCTTCTTCGACGCCCCACGCCGCGACTTGCGACGTGAACGATGAACCACCCGTGGCCAGCACGACGATGTCCGGCTTCTCGGCCATGATGGTTTTTTCGTCGGCGGCGACACCGAGACGGCGATCGACACCGAGGCGTTTCGTTTCCATATCGAACCAGCGCACGATGCCCGCCATCTGCTCGCGTTGCGGCGCTTTCGCGGCCAGCATGATCTGGCCGCCGACATAGTCGTTCTTCTCGAACAGCACCACGTCATGACCGCGCGACTTCGCCACGCGCGCTGCTTCCAGCCCTGCCGGACCGGCACCGACCACGACCACCTTGCGTTTCGGCCCACGTGTCTTCGCGATCACGTGCGGCATGGTTTCTTCACGCGATGTCGCGGCGTTCTGCACGCACAGCACATCCAGACCGTTGTACTGGCGGTCGATGCAATAGTTCGCGCCGACGCATTGCTTGATTTCGTCCTCGCGGCCGTCGCGGATCTTGATGACCATATGCGGATCGGCGATCTGCGCGCGCGTCATACCGACCAGATCGACCATGCCGCTCGCGAGCAGACGTTCCGCCTGCCCCGCATCGCGAATGCTTTGCGCATGCATGACCGGCAGCTTCACGACCGACTTGATGCCGGCGGCCAGATGGACAAACGGCTCGGGTGGCAACGCCATCGGCGGCATGCAGTTCGCCAGGGTGTTGTGCGTATCCGCGCCGGAACCGATCACGCCGAGATAATCGATCAGGCCGCTTTCGCTCATCGCCTGCGCGATCTCTTTCAACTGTTCGTGATCGAGACCGTCTTCATGGAATTCGTCGCCACACATGCGCAAACCAACGCAGAAATCCGCACCCACCGCTTCGCGCACGGCCTTCAACACTTCCGTGCCGAAGCGCAGGCGATTCTCGAGCGATCCGCCCCATTCGTCGGTACGGAAATTCGTGCGCGGGCTCCAGAATTGATCGATCAGATGCTGGTGCGCCGCCGAAATCTCGATGCCGTCCATGCCGGCATCCTTCACACGCTTCGCGGCCGCCGCAAAGTCCGTGATGATGCGGCGAATCTCTTCCACTTCGATGATCTTCGCATTGCCGCGGTGCACCGGCTCACGCACGCCTGACGGCGACATCAGATGCGGCCAATGCTCGCCATGAAACGCCGAACGGCGGCCCATGTGGGTGGCCTGAATCATGATCTTCGCGCCGTGCTGATGCATGGCTTCGGCGAGCCGCGCGAGCGGATCGATGATCTTGTCGGTCGAGAGATTCACCGACTTCCACCAGCCTTGCGGGCTGTCGATCGATACCGGGCTCGAGCCGCCGCACACGGCGAGGCCGACGCCGCCCTTGGCCTTCTCTTCGTAGTAACGGATATAACGGTCGCCGGGCAGACCGCCCGGTTCCGCATACACCTCGGCGTGCGCGGTGCTGACGATGCGGTTGCGCAACGTCAGTTTGTTCAGCGTGAGAGGCTTGAAAAGGTTCGGGTAACGCATCGCGATCGACCTCGGAATGGATAGGCTTTGTGCGTTTTTACGACGCGAGCGGCGAGACTTCGAACACGCAGTAATCGTGGCCTTCGGCCGCGCAGCGCGCTTCCTGCGAATGGGACGGCGGACCCTTACGCTGTCCATCCGGCGCCGTGTCGTTGACCCAGTCCATCGCGCCCGCGAACCAGCCGGCGAACATGTAGCAAAGCTTGCCTTCCTTGCCCGGCTGCGCCAGCACGAACGACGAGTGATGCAGCTCAATGCGGGCACGCGAGCTGGACGGATCGGCTTCCGTAATCGTGAAGAGGCCCCAGCCACGTTGCGACAGGCGGTTCAGGTAATGCTCGAACACCGCCATGCCGGCAATACCGTGCTGTTTTGCTTCCTTGTCGCACCAGAAATACGCGGACTTGTAGCCGGCTTTGTAGAGAATCTCGGCATACGTGTCGATGCCGAGCGCTTCCTCGACAGCGGTGTGGTTGTTCGTGAAGAAGTGACGCGGCACGTAAAGCATCGGCAGCGCGTCGGTGGTCCAGACGCCGGTATTCGGATCGACGTCGATAGGCAGTTGGGGTTGCATGTGGGGCTCCGTCTTTATAGATTCAGGTTCGGTTTCAGTGAGTAGGGAATCAGACCTTCCACACTTCGCCGAACACACGTACCCAGTTTTCGCCCATGATCTTCTTGATGCGCGTCTCGCTCCAGCCGGCGCGTTCCATCGCGGCCGTCAGGTTCGGAAACTCGCCGATCGTGCGAATGCCTTCCGGATTCACCACCTTGCCGAAGTTCGTCAACTGGCGATAACGGCCCTTGTCGTGCGTGATCCAGTCGAAGAACTCGGTGCTATAGCCTTGCGTGAAGTCCGTGCCGATGCCGACCTGGTCTTCACCGATCAGATTCACCACGTATTCGATTGCTTCGATATAGTCTTCGACGGTCGCGTCCGGGCCGCGCTTAAGGAACGGCGCGAACATCGTCACGCCGACGAAACCGCCTGCGTCCGCGATCTCTTTCAGTTGCTCATCGCTCTTGTTGCGCGGATGCTCTTTCAGCCCCGACGGACAGCAATGCGAGTAGCACACCGGCTTGTTCGACGCAGCAATCGCTTCGGATGACGTCTTGCCACCCACGTGCGAGAGATCGACCATGATGCCGACGCGGTTCATCTCCTGAATCACTTCACGGCCATAGCCCGACAGACCGCCGTCGCGCTCATAGCAGCCCGTGCCGACCAGATTCTGCGTGTTGTAGCAAAGCTGGACCACGTTCACGCCGAGGTCCTTGAAGGCCTCGATATAACCGAGGTTGTCCTCAAACGCATGCGCGTTCTGGAAACCGAAAATAATGCCGGTCTTGTTCTCTTTCTTCGCGCGCAAGATGTCGTCGGTGGTGCGCACGAGCGTCAGAATCTCGCCGTACTCACGGATCTGCTGCTTCATTTCAGCGATGTTGTCGACGGTCTTCTGGAAACTTTCCCAGACCGACACCGTGCAGTTCACCGCGGTTACGCCGCCCTTGCGCATGTCTTCGAACACCGAGCGCTCGAACTTCGAAATGTTCAGACCGTCGATGATGATGCTGTTGTCGTGCAGAGTGCTCATCGTTTGCTCCAGGCGTGCTTAGTAGATGGGAAAGCGTTCGCACAGCGCGAAAATCTCGCGGCGCACGCGTTGTTCGGTTGCGGCATGACCTTCCGGGTGATCGCGCAGCGCGTCGAGCACCTCGACGATCAGCCGCCCGACTTCGCGGAATTCGCTCACGCCGAAGCCGCGCGTCGTGCCCGCCGGTGTGCCGAGGCGAACGCCGGACGTCACCGTCGGCTTCTCGGTATCGAAAGGAATGCCGTTCTTATTGCAGGTGATGCCCGCGCGTTCCAGCGCCTGCTCGACCTGGTTGCCTTTGAGGCCCTTCGGACGCAGATCGACCAGCAACAGATGGTTATCCGTGCCGCCCGTGACCAGATCGACGCCCCCTGCTTTCAGCACTTCGCCGAGTGCCTGCGCATTCGCAAGCACGTTGTCGATGTAGGTTTTGAAACCAGGTTGCAGCGCCTCGCCAAAGGCAACGGCCTTGCCGGCGATCACATGCATCAGCGGGCCGCCCTGCAAGCCCGGGAACACGGCGGAGTTGATTTTCTTGGCGATGTCTTCGTCATTCGTCAGTACAAAGCCGCCGCGCGGGCCGCGCAAGGTCTTGTGCGTGGTCGACGTAACGACGTGCGCATGTTCGACCGGATTCTGATGACGCCCGGCCGCGATAATCCCGGCGATGTGCGCCATATCCACCATCAGCTTCGCGCCCACGCCATCGGCGATTGCGCGCAGCCGCTCGAAGTCCAACGCGCGCGGATAAGCCGAGAAACCGGCGATCAGCAGCGCCGGTTTGTGCTGCTGCGCGAGTTCTTCGATCTGCTCGTAGTCGATCAGCATCGTGTCGCGATTCACGCCGTATTGGACCGCGTTGAACCACTTGCCCGACATCGCCGGCTTGGCGCCGTGAGTCAGGTGGCCGCCCGCGTCGAGCGACATGCCGAGCACCGTGTCGCCCGGCTTCACGAGGGCGAGCATCACCGCGCCGTTGGCCTGCGCGCCGGAATGCGGCTGCACGTTGGCGAACTTCGCGTTGAAAATCTGCTTGATGCGATCGAGCGCCAGCGTTTCGATCACGTCGGCGTATTCACACCCGCCGTAATAGCGCTTGCCCGGATACCCTTCCGCGTACTTGTTGGTCAGCACCGAGCCTTGCGCTTCGAGCACCGCGCGCGACACGATGTTTTCCGACGCGATCAATTCGACTTGCGACTGCTGGCGCTCCAGCTCTTTCAAAATGGCGCCGCGCACCGCCGCGTCACGCGTGGCGAGCGATTCTTCGAAGAAAGGATTCGGGTTCGACATGGAAGGTCCGTGGGGTGGTTGGCGAAGGACCGGAAGCGGGCTGCTGATCGGGCTCTGAAGCCCTGCTGCCACCGGTCTGCATTGGGTCTATTCTTGACTCTCACCCCGCGCGCCAATTTACGAATTCAGACGCGTTCTTTGCCTTTTCCGCCATGAGCGACCTTTTTCGACAAGTCGCGATGGCAGGTTTCGAACGATCGTTTGCAGTTCGCGCTTTTGCTGCACTGCAGCTGATCGTTTTGCGCAGTTCGGGTGCGCGTGTGGACCCGGATAGCTCCGTTCTGGTGCCGTTCGTTTAGCGATCCGACTGTATTGATGCGCAACCGAGGGTTTAGCCTGATGGCACGTTAGTTGCGCTAGTACTCAAAATTGCAGGAGTCGCTGCTCCCCACGGCGACGCGACATTACAGATTCGAAGGAATCATTTCCCCCATGTCCACCGATCGCACGGCGTCGTTGTCGCACTTTGCATTCATGCCGGTGCCGAACTTCACGATGATCGCGTTCACCAACGCGATCGAAGTTCTCCGCATGGCGAACTACCTGACTGGACAAACGCTTTACCGCTGGTCGATCGTGAGCCCCGAAGGCGGCCCGGTGACGGCAAGCAACGGTCTCTCGGTCGATACGGGTCCGGTCGAATGTGTCGGCCAGCCGGATATCGTGTTCGTGGTCGGCGGCATCGACGTGCAGCGCGCCACCACGCCTGCCCACCTTGTCGCGCTGCGCCGCTTCGCCCGCATGGGCAGCGTGCTCGGCAGCCTGTGCACCGGCACCTACGCGCTGGCGCGCGCCGGCTTGCTGGCCGGTTATGCGTGTGCGATTCACTGGGAGAACATGTCGGCACTCAAGGAAGAGTTTCCCGACACGCGCTTTCTGAAAGAGCTGTTCGTGATCGATCGCGATCGCGTTACGTGCACGGGTGGCGTAGCGCCGCTCGACATGATGCTCAATCTGATCACGCCGCGGGTCGGCACGGCACGGGTCACGCAGATCGCGGAGCAGTTCATCGTTGAACATGTGCGCGATAACAGCGCACAACAGAAAATGCCGCTGGTGGCGCGGCTCGGTTCGGCCAACAAGTCGCTCTTCGAAGTGATCTCGCTGATGGAGAACAACATCGAAGAGCCGCTTTCGCGCGAAGAGCTCGCACGGCTTGCCGGCATGTCGCAGCGGCAATTGCAGCGCCTGTTCCGCGAACATCTCGGGATGACGCCAACGCATTACTATCTGACACTGCGCTTGCGGCGCGCCCGCGAATTGCTGCTGCAGACCGACATGTCGATCATGCACATCACCATGGCTTGTGGCTTCCAGTCGGCTTGCCACTTCTCGAAGAGCTATCGCGACGCCTTCGGCACCGCGCCGACGCGCGAACGGCGCAAGCAGGCGCCGTCGCTGGCCTCAATGCCGGTGCTGGCGGCTTGAGTCGCTTGCTTGAGTCGATTACCGCATCGATTGATAGCTTCACCGCCTGAAAACAAAACACAACGCGTTGAACGGAAACCCGCTCAACGCGTTGTGTTGTGATCGATCAGGCTTTTCAGCCTTGCGTCACCGTCTCAGACAGGACCGCGAACGCGGTCCCTTTCCGCGCCGTCAGGCCGCTTTCAGCAACCCGTGCGGGTCGATCACAAACTTCTTCGGCGCTCCGCCATCGAACTGGCGGTAACCGTCAGGGGCCTGGTCGAGCGAGACAACCGTCACGTTCACGATATCCGCAATCGGCAACCGGTCCCACAGGATCGCCTGCATCAGATTGTGGTTGTACTTCATCACTGGCGTCTGCCCGGTGTGGAACGAGTGCGACTTGGCCCAGCCGAGACCGAAGCGGATGCTCAGGCTGCCTTTGCGGGCGGCGGCATCGGTGGCGCCCGGATCATCCGTCACGTACAAGCCCGGAATACCGATCGCGCCCGCGGCGCGCGTGATTTCCATCAGCGAATTAAGTACCGTGGCCGGCGCTTCCTCGTGCGAGCCGCTGCTGCCGTGACCGTGCGCCTCAAAACCGACGCAGTCCACCGCGCAATCCACTTCGGGCTTGCCGAGAATCTGTTCGATCTGCTCGCCGAGCGTCGCGTCCTTCGATAGGTCGATGGTCTGGAAACCCATCTTGCGAGCGTGCGCGAGACGCGCCTCATTCATATCGCCGACGATCGTGCAGGCCGCGCCCAGCAAGCGTGCGGATGCGGCCGCCGCCATCCCCACCGGCCCCGCGCCCGCAATGTAGACGGTAGCGCCCGGCTTCACGCCGGCCATCACCGCGCCGTGATAGCCGGTCGGCAGAATGTCGGACAGACACGTCAGGTCGCGGATTTTAGACATCGCCTGCGCGTAGTCGGGGAATTTCAGCAGATTGAAGTCGGCGTACGGCACCAGCACGTACTCGGCCTGGCCGCCGATCCAGCCGCCCATGTCGACGTAGCCATAAGCCCCGCCGGCGCGCGACGGATTCACGTTCAGGCACACGCCGGTGTGCTGCGCCTTGCAGGTCGGACAGCGTCCGCAAGCGACGTTGAACGGCACCGACACCAGGTCGCCGACCTTCAACGTTTCAACGTCGCGGCCCACCTCGATCACCTCGCCGGTAATCTCGTGGCCGAGTACCAGGCCGACCTCGGCGGTCGTGCGGCCACGCACCATGTGCTGATCCGAGCCGCAAATATTCGTGCTTACCACCTTCAGGATCACACCGTGGCCGATTGACCGGCCACGCGGATCGACCATCTTCGGAAAATCGATCGACTGCACTTCCACCTTGCCCTGCCCTAGATACACGACGCCGCGATTGCTGCTCATTTGTCTGTCTCCATGTCTCGTGAGCGGCGCGTCTGACTCTACGTGACGCGCCGTTCAACGAGCGTAGCGCCCGCTGAAACAAAGGACATGTACCGAACACGACACCGGTTTGGCAGGAACCGACACGCCGTGCGCAACCCATGCCCACACTGATGCAACCCATTTTTTATTGATTGACCGTTCAATATAAAAAAACTAACATTCCCCATCGAATATTTGGGCGGCCGGCCTGCGCCTGCCGTCTCCAGCACCATGCCCAAACTTGGAATGCGCGAAATCCGCCGCGCCCAGCTGATCGACGCAACCCTGCTGACCATCGACCAGACAGGCCTCGCCGGTGCGACGCTCGCCTCGGTCGCGCAGCGCGCGAGCATTTCCACCGGCATCGTCAGCCACTATTTCGGCGACAAGGACGGTTTGCTCGAAGCCACCATGCGCCACGTGCTGCGCGACTTGTGGCAAGCCACGTCGAGACGCCGCCGTGCGGCGAAAGCGGATCCGCGCTCGAAGCTACGCGCGGTCGTCGCAGCGAATTTCGATGCTGAGCAGACCAGCGGCCCGGTCATGAAAACGTGGCTGGCGTTCTGGTCCGAGAGCATGCACAAGCCGCAATTACGACGGCTGCAATACGTGAACACGCGGCGCCTGAACTCGAACCTGTGCGCGGATTTTTCTAAAGCGCTGCCACGTCCGGCGGCGCGCCGTGCGGCGAGCGGTCTCGCGGCGCTAATCGACGGGCTGTGGCTGCGTGGCGCTTTGTCCGGCGAGCCGTTCGATACCAAGGCCGCACTGCGCGTCGCGAACGAATACATCGATCTGATGCTGGAAGCACGTAACTAGACCGGCGAACATTTCCGAAAAAAGGAGCAACTCATGGCGGTATTCGAAACGCAACGTCTCTATATAGGCGGCGCCTACGTCGACGCGACCAGTGGTGAGACCTTCGATACGCTCGACCCCGCCACGGGCGAAACGCTCGCCGCCGTGCAACAAGCCTCAGCGGCGGACGTGGATCGCGCGGTGCAATCCGCACGCGACGGTCAACGCGAATGGGCCGCGCTCACAGCAATGCAGCGCTCGCGTATTCTGCGCCGCGCAGTCGAGATCCTGCGAGAACGCAATGACGAACTCGCCGCGCTCGAAACGCGCGACACCGGCAAGGCGATTGCGGAGACGCGCGCGGTCGATATCGTTACCGGCGCGGACGTGATCGAGTACTACGCAGGGTTGGCGACCGCCATCGAAGGTCAGCAGATTCCGCTGCGGCCTTCGTCGTTTGTCTATACGCGACGTGAACCACTGGGCGTGTGTGCTGGAATTGGTGCATGGAATTACCCAATCCAGATTGCGTGCTGGAAATCGGCGCCCGCCTTGGCAGCCGGCAACGCAATGATCTTCAAGCCGAGCGAAGTCACGCCGCTGTCTGCTTTGAAACTCGCCGAAATTTATACCGAAGCCGGTATACCGGCCGGTGTGTTCAACGTCGTGCAAGGCGATGGCCGCGTGGGGGCGATGCTCGCCGCACATCCCGACATCGAAAAGATTTCATTCACCGGCGGCGTTGAAACGGGCAAGAAGGTGATGTCGCTGGCAGGCGCCTCGTCGCTGAAAGAAGTGACGATGGAGCTGGGCGGCAAGTCCCCCCTGCTCGTATTCGACGACGCCAACCTCGAGCGCGCCGCCGACATCGCGATGAGCGCCAACTTCTTCAGCTCCGGCCAGGTTTGCACAAACGGTACTCGTGTATTCGTGCAGCGTAGCGTGCTGGAACGGTTCGAAGCGCTGGTACAGGAACGTGTAAAGCGGGTTCGCGTCGGCGCGCCCACGGACGCCGACACCAACTTCGGCCCGCTGGTCAGCGCCGCGCAACTGCAGAAAGTGCTTGGCTACATCGAAAGCGGCGTACAGGACGGTGCGCGGCTCCTCGCAGGCGGCAAGCGGCTGACTGAGGGCCACTTCGGCAATGGCCAGTACGTCGAACCGACGGTTTTCACCGGCTGCCGTGACGACATGCGCATCGTGCGCGAAGAAATCTTCGGCCCAGTGATGAGCATCCTCGTTTTCGACGACGAAGACGAAGCGATCTCGCGCGCCAACAACACCGCTTTCGGTCTTGCCGCGGGCGTTGTCACCGAGAATCTGGCGCGTGCGCATCGCGTGATTCATCGACTCGAAGCAGGTATCTGCTGGATCAACACCTGGGGCGAGTCGCCTGCGGAAATGCCGGTGGGTGGCTACAAGCAATCGGGCGTCGGCCGTGAGAATGGCATCACCACGCTCGAACACTACACGCGCATCAAGTCCGTGCAGGTCGAACTCGGCCCGTATCAACCGGTGTTTTAAGGAGGGCTGGCGATGGCTTCGAACGAATACGACTACATCATCGTCGGCGCGGGTTCTGCGGGCAATGTGCTCGCCTCGCGCCTCACCGAAGACGCGGACGTGACTGTGCTGCTCCTCGAAGCAGGCGGCCCCGACTACCGTTTCGACTTCCGTACGCAGATGCCGGCAGCCCTCGCCTATCCGTTGCAAGGACGCCGATATAACTGGGCGTACGAAACCGATCCCGAGCCGCATATGAACAACCGTCGCATGGAGTGCGGACGCGGCAAAGGGCTCGGTGGTTCGTCGCTGATCAACGGCATGTGCTACATCCGCGGCAATGCGCTCGATTACGACGGCTGGGCAACGCGTCAGGGACTGGAAAACTGGACCTATCTGGATTGCCTGCCGTACTTCCGCAAAGCCGAAACACGCGATGTCGGCGCGAACGCGTATCACGGCGGCGACGGCCCGGTTCATGTGACAACCAGCAAGCCCGGCAACAATCCCTTGTTCGCGGCGATGGTCGAGGCCGGCGTGCAGGCAGGTTTTCCGCGTACCGACGACCTGAATGGCTATCAGCAGGAAGGCTTTGGCCCAATGGATCGCACGGTTACGGCGAACGGCCGACGCGCCAGCACCGCGCGCGGCTATCTGGATCGCGCGAAGAAGCGCCCGAATCTGACCATCGTGACCCATGCGATGACCGATCGCGTGCTGTTCCTCGGCAAGCGTGCGATAGGCGTCACGTATCTGCATCACGGTAGTGCTGAAACTGCGCATGCTCGCCGCGAAGTGCTGGTGTGCAGCGGCGCGATTGCCTCGCCCCAATTGTTGCAACGCTCAGGCGTGGGCCGTTCGACGTGGCTGCGCGAACTCGACGTGCCGCTCGTGCACGATCTGCCGGGTGTCGGCGAAAACTTGCAGGACCATCTGGAGATGTACATCCAGTACGAATGCAAGGAGCCGGTTTCGCTGTATCCCGCGTTGCAATGGTGGAATCAACCTGCCATTGGACTTGAATGGATGTTTAACGGCACCGGTATTGGCGCAAGCAATCAGTTCGAAGCGGGCGGCTTCATCCGTACCCGAGATGAAGACCTGTGGCCGAACATCCAGTATCACTTCCTGCCCGTCGCGATCAACTACAACGGGTCCAACGCGATCAGGATGCACGGTTTCCAGGCGCATGTCGGCTCGATGCGTTCGCCGAGCCGTGGACGCGTGAAGCTCACGTCACGCGATCCTGCCGCGCATCCGAGCATCCTGTTCAATTACATGGCCGATCCGCTCGACTGGCGCGAATTCCGCGACGGGATCCGTATTACGCGCGAGATCATGCAGCAGCCGGCTCTGGATCGCTATCGCGGCCGGGAGTTGAATCCGGGCGCGGAGTTGACCACCGATGAGCAACTCGATGCGTTTGTGCGCATGCGTGCGGAGACGGCGTTTCATCCGTCGTGCTCGTGCAAGATGGGTTATGACGATATGGCTGTGGTGGATAACGAGGGACGCGTGCATGGGCTCGATGCGTTGCGCGTGGTCGATGCATCGATCATGCCGCAAATCACAACCGGCAATCTGAACGCGCCGACGATCATGCTCGCGGAGAAGATTGCTGATCGGATTCGCGGGCGGGACGCGCTGGCGCGGGTGGAGACGCCTTACTTTGTGGCGAATGGAGCGGTTTCACGGAAGCGGGAAGTAGCGGCGGTTTGATTCTCGTCGACACCAGCTTTCGAACCCACCGCCAGTAAAAAGGCCGCGAATATTTCGCGGCCTTTTTCGTGTTCCGTCGCAGCGTAAGCAATCATTCTCGAAGCGGACGGGATACTCGGTCAGCGTCACTCCCGCGCAGGGCTCAACACTCCCTGCGCGTCCGACTCGACCGCTTCCGACACCAAGGTTTCCAACGCCAGCCCACGCGTCTCAATCCCCATGATCCACACCGCCGCAGCCGCGATCACAAAACACATCGCACCGAGCGAAAACACGCCGCCTTGCCCAAACATCGGCAGCACCACGCCGACCACATAAGGGCCGATCAACGAGCCCACACGGCCAATCGCCGATGCAAACCCTGATCCGGTAGCTCGCGCACCTGTGCCATAAAGCTCAGGCGTGTAGGTGTAAAGCACCGCCCACATCGCAAACATAAAAAACTGCATCGCGAGCCCAGCGCAGATCAACAGCGTCGGCGTTTGCGCGTGCAGCGCGGTTTGCCCGTAGACATAAGCCATTACCGCGCTGCCGGCCAACGACGCGACGCAGGTCGGCTTACGTCCCCAGCGCTCGACCAGCCACGCAGCGCAGATAAAACCCGGAATCCCGCCGAGCGAAATCAACACGGTATACAGCACCGATTTCGTCACCGCAAAGCCCGCTTGCTGCATCAACGCGCCGAGCCACGACGTCAGTCCATAAAACCCCAGCAACGCGAAGAACCACAGCGTCCACACCATGATCGTGCGACGCCGGTAGGCCACACTCCAGATCTCACGGAACGCACTCGTGCCCTTCGCTGCCGGTGGCTCCTGCAGCATCACCGGTGCGCGCAACTGGCTCAGTCCAGCCGCTTTCATCACCTTCACTTCGACTTCTGCGAGGATTTTGTCCGCCTCGGCGAAGCGTCCCCGATGTTCCAGCCAACGCGGCGATTCCGGCACAACGCGACGCACGATCAGCACGAACACGGCGGGAATCGCCAGCAACGCGAACTCCGTGCGCCACCCAAATGCCGGCAACACGAAATACGACACCACGCCCGCCGTGATAAACCCAAGCGGCCAGAAACCATCCATCAACGCGATCAGTCGTCCACGCGACCTGGCAGGCACGAATTCGGACAGGAGCGTCTGCGCAATGGGAAACTCCATGCCCATGCCAAAACCAAGCAGGACACGATAGAAAATCAGCGCCTCGACGCTCTGCGCGGTCGAGCACAAATACGACGCAAGCCCCCACAGCACCATGCTCCACTGAAACACGGGGCGCCGTCCGAAGCGATCGGCCAGCAATCCGGCAACCGCCGCGCCGATCACCATGCCGAAGAAGCTCGCACTCGCAACCAACCCAGCCGTCGCGCTCGACAGATGAAACTCGCTCTTGATCGAACCGAGCACGAAAGTCATTGTGCCGAGATCGACCGAGTCGAAAAAGAACGCGATCGCGATGATGATGAAAATGGTCCGGTGATATCCGGAGAACGGCAGTCGTTCGAGTCTGGCGGCTGCGCTCGCGCGAGGCTGAAAAACGGTAGACATATCATGCCCTCGTTGATGCGGCGGCTGCCGCGTGGACGTTCCTATCAGTGCGTATTCAGTAGACGCCGACATAAATCGGCCACATAGAAGGAATACGTCATCGGGATGGAACGAGGGCGTCGTTAGGGGCGCAACCGTGCACGCGCAGCACCGGCAATCCGCGCAAGCGCATCCGCACTCAAGCGAGCGGCGATTTTCTCGACGTATTCGTGATGCCGCGACTGCAGCGGTGCGCCCAACTGCTGTGCAAGGAGATAGCGGATCAACGCGATGCGCCGATGCCGCAATACGATGCTCTGATCGAGCAGCGCGAGCGCGGCATAGGCATCGCCCTGTTGGCACGCGCGTTCGGTGAGACGCGCGGTGGCTAGACGTGTCGACGTCATGTCAGTCGGTGCTCAGGTGAGCCGCGAGCAGTGCCTCGCCAGCAGGACACCGCTCGCCGTGCTTCACGACATCAGCGGCTCGGCCGCATCGAGCATCATCTTGACGAAGTAGTCCGCAAAGCTACGGCGCACGACGATATCGAAACTGTCCGCGCCGGTGGGCAATAGCGTCATCGACGCCTTGAAGTAATGACTCTGCGCGCACTGCCCTTCGCCGAACAGTTTCGGGTGCAGATCGAGCGGACAACCGCGCGCCAGCACCTCACGCGTACGCGTACCGCTGATCTCGAGCACCGTATAGCCGCTGCCGATATCCACCGCCGACGCGAACACGCCCGCAAATACCGCACCGAGCTTCGTCTGCAACGGCGCGGTACGCGTCGCGTCGTGCGCCATGGTCGAGCGCACCAGCCACTCGTCAGGGCCGAGCCACAGCATGTCGTAGCCATTGCCGCGCGCAATGGTGTTCGCCTTTTCTGGCGGCCGGCAGCCGACCACGCTTTCCACCGCACTCACGAACGCCGCGTCGCGCGTATCGCCGCGCACGTTCACCAGTTCCAGAAACGGCCGCTCGCTCAAGCGGAATGCCGCCGAGGCGCTCGCCTGATGCTTCTTCAGCAGCGCGTCCGTCCCCACCAGCGGCGACTCCTGCCACACGCCCGTTTGCTGGCCGACAGCGCGATCCACCGCCGACACCGTCCCTCTTGTTTCATTCCACATGTTGACGTGCTCCTTCGCTGTCGTAGAACACCGAGCTGGTGACCTTGGCTGCAATCTGCCTGCCGCTCGCGAGCGGAATCGTGACCGTTTCGCCGATCTTGTCGAGACCGCCCTTCACTACCGCCATTGCAATCGAACGCTTCAGGATCGGGCTGTAATAGCTCGACGTGACATGGCCGAGCATCGGTGCGGTATCGCCTTGGAACGGACCCGCGACGATCTGCGAGCCTTCTGGGATCACGAACGACGGATCGTCCGCGAGCAGCCCGACCAGTTGCTTACGCCCCGCCTTCGCCGTATCCGAACGCGTCAATGAACGCTTGCCGAGAAAGTCTTTCGACTTCGCGACCAGGCCGCCCATGCCGAGATCGTACGGCGTCATCGACCCATCTGTGTCCTGGCCGACGATGATGTATCCCTTCTCAGCACGCAGCACGTGCATGGTTTCCGTGCCATACGGCGTGATGTCGAATTCCGCGCCTGCGGCCATCAACGCTTCCCACACCGCGCGCCCTACGTTCGCGGGCACGTTCACTTCATAGGCGAGCTCGCCCGAGAAGCTGATGCGCATCACGCGCGACGCCGCGCCTGCCACGGTGCCTTCGCGATAG
This sequence comes from Paraburkholderia sediminicola, assembly GCF_902859805.1. GTDB lineage: Bacteria > Pseudomonadota > Gammaproteobacteria > Burkholderiales > Burkholderiaceae > Paraburkholderia > Paraburkholderia sediminicola. Next base: position 95,943 of record NZ_CADIKC010000014.1, read on the forward strand.
CTCATGAACGGGAACGTCGCGTTTGCAAAGTCGATGTCGTGGCAGACCTTCTGCAAGACCTTGCGGCTGTTCGGACCGACCACCGCAAACGTCGCCCAATGATCCGTCACGGAAGCAAGCCGCACCCGCATGTCCGGCCACTCGGTTTGCAGCCAGCGTTCGAGCCACGTCAGCACGCGTGCCGCGCCGCCCGTGGTGGTCGTCATCATGTAGTGCTGGTCGGCAAGACGCACGGTCACGCCGTCGTCGAAGATCATGCCGTTTTCGTCGAGCATCAGGCCATAACGGCACTTGCCGACTTCCAGCTTGCTCCATGGATTCGTGTAGACCCAGTTCAGCAGCTTCGCCGCATCGGGGCCCTGGATGTCGATCTTGCCGAGCGTCGAGGCGTCGAGAATGCCGACGCTCGTACGCACCGCCAGAGACTCACGCGCGACAGCGGCGTGCATATCCTCGCCCGGCTTCGCGAAATACCAGGGGCGTTTCCAGTTGCCGACGTCCTCGAATGCCGCGCCGTTTTCCACATGCCATTCGTGCACTGCGGTCTTGCGCACCGGATCGAGAAACTCACCCAGCTCGCGGCCGGCAAACGTGCCGAACGTCACCGGCGTGTAGTTCGGACGGAACGTCGTCGTGCCGGTTTCGGGAATCGTCTTACCGAGCGCCTGCGCCAGAATCGCCATGCCGTTGATGTTGCCGAGCTTGCCCTGATCGGTGCCGAAACCCATCGCCGTATAGCGCTTTACGTGCTCGACCGATTCGAAACCTTCGCGCGCCGCGAGAAAAATATCCGCTGCCGACACGTCGTTCTGGAAGTCGACGAACTGCTTCGGCCCGCGCGTTGCAAGTTCGCGGCCGCCGACGAGCCACAGCGGCTGCATCTTCGTTTCGCTAACCTCGGCCACGTGCACCGGATTCGGCCGCGCAACGATGTGACCCGCTGCACGCGCCGCCTCGACACCGGCGTCGACTGCGAAGCGAATCCCCTGTCCCAGCGTGAAATCCCCGGCACACGCGCCAACGCTCGTCTCGGCTTGCATCGCCTTGCCCGGCACGAAACAGGCCTTGTCGTCATGCCAGTGCGCCTTGCCGCCCGATTGCGCGAACAGATGCAGCACCGGGCTCCAGCCGCCGGACATCGCGAGCAGATCGCAGGGCAGCTCGCCCTGCTTCGCCCCGACCTGTCCGTTCGAATACGACGCGACTTCGACCGAGGCAACCCGCAGCTTGCCGTGCGCTGCCGTCACAACCACACCGTTCATGACCTTGACGCCATAGCGCCGCGCGAGGGCGGGCAGCGTGCCTCTCGATTCGCCCGCGCGCGGATCGATGACCGTCACCTGGGCACCGGCTGATTTCAGATCGAGCGCGCATTGATAGCCATCGTCGTTGTTCGTGAACACGACAGCATTGCGGCCCGGCAGCACCGCATAGCGATGCAGATAAGTCGAAACAGCCGAGGCCAGCATCACACCCGGCAGGTCGTTGTTGCCGAACACGATCGGCCGCTCATGCGCGCCGGTTGCGAGAATCACGCGTTTCGCGCGGATCTTCCACATCAGTTCGCGCGTACCCTTTCTCTGCGACACCGGCAGATGTTCGGTGAGCCGCTGCGTGACCGTGACGAGGTTGTGGTCCTGATAACCGAATGCGGTGCTGCGGCACAGGATCTTCACATCCGGCATCTGCCGCAGTTCGTCCTCGATCTTGTGGACCCATTGCAGTGCCGGTTTGCCGTCAACCTCCGCGCGGCACGAGAGCAGCGAACCGCCGAGTTCCGGCTGATCGTCGATCAGCGTCACGCGTGCGCCGGACAATGCTGCCGCATGCGCGGCCGCCAGCCCCGTCGGGCCACCGCCGACCACCAGCACGTCGCAATGCGCAAAGCACTTGTCGTAGCGGTCCGCATCGGTTTGCTCCGGCGCCTTGCCGAGGCCGGCAGCGTCGCGAATCACTTCCTCATATTTCGGCCAGAATTTGCGCGGCCACATGAAGGTCTTGTAGTAGAAGCCGGCCGGAATAAAGCGGGCGAACTTCTGGTTGATCGCCATGCGGTCTTTTTCGATGCTCGGCTGCGCGTTCACGCTGGTCGCGACGAGTCCCTGGTACAACTCCACTTCAGTCGCACGCGCGTTCGGTACCGTGTACGCGCCGGTTTCGAGCTGCACGACTGCATTCGGCTCTTCCACGCCCGCCGTCACGATGCCGCGCGGCCGGTGGTACTTCCAGCTGCGCGCCACGAAGTGTTCGCCGTTCGCGAGCAACGCGGACGCGAGCGTGTCGCCCTGATAGCCCTGCAACTTGCGCCCGTTGAACGTGAAATTCAGTACGATCGCGCGATTGATGCGCCCGCCGCTGGGGAGTCGATCTTTCTGGCTCATGGTGCCTTGCCCTCGTGTGCCTTGTCTTGTGCATTAGCCTCGATGCTGTCCATCGCGAGCAGCGGACGTTCGAACGTCTCGTAGCCCTGGATCTCGTAGCTCACGGTGTCGCGCTGGGCCTTGAACCAGCGGCGGCATCCTTGCGCATGCATCCATTGCTCGCGATGCACGCCGCGCGAATTCTTGCGCATGAACAGGTAGTCACCCCATTCCTTGTCGGTGAGCTTGTCGGTGTCGAGCGGACGTGCAATATCCGCTTCGCCGCCGCAGGAAAATTCGGTTTCGGCGCGTGGCCCGCACCATGGGCATTCGATCAGCAGCATCTGGTTTTTCTCCCGTGTCGACCAGAGTTGGCGCTTTAACGCCTTACTCTGGTCCCATGCAACTTGTTGCAAAGAGCGTTAGTGGGCAACAGCAGCAGCGCCGTGCTCGTCGATCAGATGGCCGGTATAAAACCGGTCCAGCGAGAACGGCGCGTTCAGCGGATGCGGCTCGTCCTTCGCGATCGTGTGCGCATAGGCCCAACCCGAACCTGGCGTCGCCTTGAAGCCGCCCGTACCCCAGCCGCAATTGAAATAAAGCCCTTTCACATCGGTCTTGCTGATGATCGGGCACGCATCCGGTGATACGTCCACAATGCCGCCCCACTGGCGGTTCATCCGCACCCGCGAGAACACCGGGAACATTTCGACAATCGCTTCGAGCGTGCCTTCGATGATCTGGAAACTGCCGCGCTGGCCGAATCCCGTGTACTGATCGACGCCCGCGCCGATCACCAGATCGCCCTTGTCGGACTGGCTGATGTACGCGTGCACCGCGTTCGACATCACCACCGTGTTGACGACCGGTTTGATCGGCTCAGAGACCAACGCCTGCAACGGATGGCTCTCCAAAGGCAATCGGATACCCGCCATGTCAGCGAGCGACGACGTATTCCCCGCCGCGACCACCGCGACTTTCTTCGCCTTGATGAAACCCTTGGTGGTATCCACGCCCACCACCTGACTGCCGTCGCGGCGAATCCCCGTGACCTGGCAGTTCTGCACGATATCGACACCATGTTGATCCGCGCCGCGTGCGAAGCCCCACGCCACCGCATCGTGGCGAGCCACACCGCCGCGGCGTTGAATCGACGCCCCGAGCACCGGGTAGCGGCTGTTCAGATTGATGGTCGGCTCGATTTCCTTGATCTGCTCCGGCGTGAGGAACTCCGCATCCACGCCGTTCAGCCGGTTTGCATTCACGCGGCGTTCGGTGTCGCGCACGTCCTGCAATGTGTGCGCGAGGTTCATCACGCCGCGCTGGCTGAACATCACGTTGTAGTTCAGGTCTTGCGAGAGACCTTCCCACAGCTTCATCGCCTTCTCGTAGAGCGCGGCCGATTCGTCCCACAGGTAATTCGAGCGCACGATGGTCGTATTGCGCGCGGTATTGCCGCCGCCGATCCAGCCCTTCTCCAGCACGGCGATATTGCGCACGCCATGCTCTTTCGCGAGGTAATAGGCAGTGGCGAGGCCATGCCCGCCGCCCCCGACGATCACGACGTCGTATTCACGCTTAGGCTCCGGGCTCTTCCACTGACGCTCCCAGTTCTCGTGATACGACATCCCGTTGCGCAACAGGCTGAATATCGAATAGCGGCTCATTGTTGGTCCTTTGGGTCCTGTTGTTACTCTTTGATTCTCAACTTGTTCAACACTCGATGACGTTCACGGCGAGGCCGCCGCGCGACGTCTCCTTGTATTTGGTCTTCATATCCGCGCCGGTTTCGCGCATCGTCTTGATCACGTTGTCGAGCGACACGTAGTGCTGGCCGTCGCCCTTCATCGCCATGCGGGCGGCGTTCAGCGCCTTGATCGCGCCCATCGCGTTGCGTTCGATGCAGGGAATCTGCACGAGGCCGCCGACCGGATCGCAGGTCATGCCGAGGTTGTGTTCCATGCCGATTTCAGCGGCGTTTTCCACTTGCGTCGGCGTGCCGCCCATCACGGCGGCGAGCGCCGCGGCGGCCATCGAGCACGCAACGCCGACCTCGCCCTGGCAGCCCACTTCAGCGCCGGAGATCGAGGCGGTTTCCTTGTAGATGATGCCGATCGCCGCGGCCGTCAGCAGGAACGTGACGATGCCCTCGTCGTTCGACGCATGCATGAACTTCACGTAGTAATGCAGCACCGCGGGAATTACGCCGGCCGCGCCATTAGTCGGCGCCGTGACGACACGCCCGCCCGCGGCGTTTTCTTCGTTCACGGCCATCGCGTAGAGGTTGACCCAGTCGAGCATCGACAGCGGATCGCGCAGCGATTCTTCCGAGCGCGAGCGCAATTGCGCGCACAAGTCGGCGGCGCGGCGCTTCACGTGCATCGGGCCGGGCAACTCGCCACGCACCTTGCAGCCGCGTTCAACGCAGGCGGACATGGCACGCCAGATCGTCAGCAGCCCTTCGCGCACTTCCTGTTCGGGACGCGACGCGCATTCGTTGCGCAGCGTGATCTCGGCGATCGACAAACCCGTTTCGCGGCAGACGCGCATCAGATCGTCGCCGGTGCGAAACGGGTACGGCACGTCCGCGCCGGCGCGCAGACCATTGACGCGGTCGCCTTCGCGGTTGATCACAAAGCCGCCGCCGATCGAGTAATACTCCTTCTCCACCAGCAGCTGGCCGTTTTCGTCGAAGGCCTGAAAACGCATGCCGTTCGGATGCACGATGCTCGAGCCCGGCGCGCCCGGCATCAGCTTGCGAAAGAAGCCGAGCTGCTCGCGCTCGTCGAATTTGACCGGATGCTTGCCGAGCAGCACTAGTTGCTTCGTTTCACGAATCGCCTGCAGGCGCGGTTCGATCACGTCCGGGTCGATCAGATCGGGCAGATTGCCTTCGAGGCCGAGCAGCACCGCCTTGTCCGTGCCATGCCCTTTGCCAGTCGCGCCGAGCGAGCCGAACAGCTCGACCTTGACGCGGCGCACGAAGCCCAGCAGATTGGCGTCTTCGATATGCGAGGCGAAGCGGCACGCAGCGATCATCGGCCCGACGGTGTGCGAGCTGGAGGGACCGATGCCGATCTTGAACAGATCGAAGACGCTGACGTTCATGACGTGCCTTATACGTTGCTGCGATACCAGGATTAGCTGGATTAGCTGGGTTGGCGGGTTTGGCTTGAACTAGTCCCTATTGCACCGCACGTCAAATTGAACCGATAGAATAAAAACGGCATGACAGTGGGATAGTGGCGTCAAGCGGGCCGCCGGCCAAGCGCGGCGGCGCATTTGCGATGAGTTCTGACGCATTTGCGACAGGCGCGGACGTTGCGGCTGGCGATGCTGATGTCACGGCTGAATGCCCCCCGCGAATGACCCGGTCATTCGCCTGATGAAGCGGCCGTCATCCCCGGTGCTATGCTTGTTTCAACCCTTTTCCCTTGCTGGCTGCATGCATGAATTCCGCTGAACCGCTTCCCCTTCAATCGATCGACGGCACCTCGAAGCAACGCATCCGCTTCGGCATCATCCTGCTGCCGAACTTCACGCTGACGGCGTTCTCGGGTTTCGTCGACCTGTTGCGCCTGTCCGCGGACGAAGGCGACTTCAGCAAACCCGTGCGCTGTTCGTGGAGCGTGATAGGGGAAACCCTCGCTCCTGTGCGCGCCAGTTGCGGGATCCAGATCACGCCGTGGGAAACGTTCGACAACGCTGAACCGTTCGACTACGTCGTGGTGGTTGGCGGCCTGCTGCATTCGGGGCCGGCCGCCAACGATGCGACGCTGGCCTTCATCCGCCGCGCCGCCGCCACCGATGCAACGCTCGTCGGCATGTGCACCGGCGTGTTCTCGCTGATGCGCGCAGGCGTGCTGGAAGGCCACCGCATCTGCGTGAGCTGGTTTCACTACTGGGATTTCATCGAGCGTTTTCCGGCGGTCAACGAGGAGGCCTTGGTGGCGGATCGGCTATTTGTGATCGACCGTCGGCGCATTACGTGTTCCGGTGGGCGGGCGTCGATCGACGTGGCGGCCGCGATTCTGCTGCGCCACTTTGAAACCGCCACGGTGCAGAAGGCGTTGCGGATTCTGCTGGTGGACGATATGCAGAAGGGCAATGCGCCGCAGCCGCATCCCCCGGGGTTGGCGCCTGCCGCGCATCCGAAGGTGAAGCGCGCGATTCTGCTGATGGAGCAGCATGTGGGGCGATCGCTATCGCTCGATGAACTGGCGCGCAAACTTGATCTGTCGCCGCGTCAGCTCGAAAGGCTGTTCAAGGCGCAAACCGGTAAGGCGCCGCAGGCCTATGCGAAGCAGGTGCGTTTGCGCACTGCCGCCTGGCTGCTGACGAGTTCGGATAAAACGGTGGCGGATATCGCGTCGAGTTGCGGCTTTTCCGATGCCTCGCATCTGGGCCGCGAATTCCGCAAGCAGTTCGGTTTGCCGCCGATGATGTACCGCGAGCAACGCGGTACGGCGGCTGAAGTGGATGACGGCTCAGGCTATGACGAAACCTTTCCGGGGCGGGCTCAGGCGATCTGAGCGCGCTGTTTGTTGATTCGTTGTCCGGGTCTGGCAGTCCCGCATTCGCGCCGCCGGAGCGGCGCGAACGCTAAACCAAACTCTCAACCTTCAACCTTCATTTCCCCGCAACATAGGCCTTCACCGCAGGCAACCCATCCTTCCCATCAAAGGTCTTCACGCCGGCAAGCCACTTGTCGAGCACAGCCGGATTCGCCTTCAGCCAATCCTTCGCTGCTTTGTTCGGATCCGTCTTGTTCATGATCGGCAGCATCACGTGGTTCTCGATATCCGTCGTGAACTGCAGGTTCGACACCAGCTTCGCGACGTTCGGGCAACGCGCCGAGTAATCGTTCGGTGTAACCGTCAGTACTTTGGCTTCGCCGTAGTTCGGGCCGAACACGTCGTCACCGCCGGAGAGGTAATCGATCTTCATCTGCACGTTCATCGGATGCGGTTCCCAACCGAGGAACACGATCGGCTTCTTGTCGCGAACCGCGCGATTCACTTCGACCAGCATACCCGCCTCGCTCGACTCCACCAGCTTGAACTTGCCAAGACCGTACTGGTTGCTGTCGATCATCTTCTTGATCAGCGCATTGCCGTCGTTACCAGGTTCGATGCCATAGATTTTGCCGTCGAGCTTGTCGTAGTTCTTCGCAATGTCGGCGAAGGTTTTAATACCCGCCTGATACGCGTAGTCCGGCACGGCCAGCGTGTATTTCGCTCCCGTCAGGTTCGGCGTAGGCAGCACGGTGAGCTGGCCGGCCTTCCTGAACGGATCGATCATCGGGTCCATGGTCGGCGACCAGTAGCCGAGGAACACGTCGATCTGCTTGCTCTTCACACCCGCAAAGGTGATCGGCACCGAAGCGATGGTTTTGGTCGGCTTGTAGCCGAGTCCTTCCAGCACGGTCGAAGCGAGACCGGTCGTCGCCGCGATATCGGTCCAGCCGACATCGGCGAACCGGACGTCCCGGCAGGTGGCAGGTTCCGCTGCAAGGACAGATGACACCGACAGCGCGCACAACGACGCAGCCCACAAACGTTTCATGGCGTTCCCTTTGGGTGATTGATGCTTTACTGGTTTTAATAATCGGATTTTCAAAGTACGACTTCTTGCGCCGACTTCATTGACGTCAACTCACTCATGCAGATTCACTCATGCAGACAAGCGTCGCTCCACACTCGGTGCGTGACCGAACTGCGCGCGGTAGGCCTTACTGAAATGGCACGGCGAATGAAAGCCGCACACGGCCGTCACTCGCGCAATCGACGCATCCGTATTGCGCAGCAATTCACGCGCACGACGCAAACGTAGCGTCAGGTAGTAGTGCGTCGGCGATACGCTCAGAAACATCTTGAACATGCGCTGCAAATGACGTTGCGACAGATGCACGAGCCGCGCGAGTTCATCGAGCGACAACGGCTCTTCGATATTCGCTTCCATCAAACGCACGACTTCGATCAGTTCCGCTCGCGAGAAACCGACCCGCGCGTCGACGGGAATATGCTGATAATCCGTCGAACCACGAATCCGTTCGACGATGAACTGCTCGGACACTTGCGCCGCGACCGCGTGACCCAGGCGCATGCCGACCAGGTTCAGCATCAGATCGAGTGGCGCGGTGCCGCCGGTGCAGGTCATCCGGTCACGATCGATCACGAACAGTTCATCGGCAAAACGCACATGCGGATAACTCTTGTGCAACGGCGACATGTCTTCCCAATGCACCGTACAGCGATAACCGTCGAGCAGATTCGCAGCCAGCAGCGCGTACGGTCCGGTGCAAATGCCGCCAAGTGGAATGCCCTTCGAGGCAACATCCTGTAGCAAGGCGATGATCGTATCGTCCACGTAGTCACGCACATGCCAGCCGGCGCAGACGATCAGCACGTCCGGCATGCCCGCTTCGGCCAGCGTCGTGGTCGGCTTCACGGTGATGCCGTTACTCGCTCGCGCCGGCTCGCCGTCCGGCGTAATCACCGACCACGTGTAGTGCTGCGCGCGGCCCACGTAGTTGGCCATGCGCAGCACCTCGACCGCGCTCGTGAACGCGATCATCGAAAAGTTCGGCAGCGTCAGAAAGCCGAAGTGCGCGAGCCCGGACAGCGGCGAATCGGATGGGGCCTCAACAACAGAAGAGATCGCGTCGCGCTTCATAGGCAGCTCAGCCGTGCTGCGCCGCCGGCGCCCGGCGAACCTTCATGACGCTGCGCAAGCCCGACAACAGAGGCGCCCGCGCCGCACCAGGCGAGCGGCCGAAGCTTTCCGTGATGCGGTCGAGAATGATGGCCAGCATCACCACCGAGAGGCCGCTTTCAAAACCGAGGCCGATATCGAGCCGCTGAATACTCGCCAGCACGTCGTTGCCGAGACCGCCCGCGCCCACCATCGAGGCGATGATCACCATCGAGAGCGCCATCATGATGGTCTGGTTGACGCCCGTCATGATCGACGGCAGCGCGTTCGGAAACTGCACCTTGTAGAGCAATTGCAAGGGCGTGCAGCCAAATGCCTGCCCTGCTTCGACGATTTCCCGATTCACATGCTTGATACCGAGCGACGTGAGACGCACCGCAGGCGGCATCGCGAAGATCACCGTGGAAAGAATCCCCGGCACGCGGCCGAGACCGAACAGCATCGCCGCCGGAATCAGGTAGACGAACGCCGGCATGGTCTGCATCAGATCGAGCACGGGACGCACCATCATTTCGACGGTGCGGCTCTTCGCGGTCCAGATGCCGAGCGGCACGCCGAGCAGCAGGCTGATCAAGGTCGACGAGAGCGTGAGACCGAGCGTGATCACCATCTGATCCCAGAAGCCGGTGCCGTAGATCAGCAGCATCGCGAGCAACGTGAACAGCGCGAAACGCCAGCCCACGCGCCACAAACCAACACCCACGAAAAATGCCATCAGCGCCCACATCGGTACCGCTTGCAGGCCGTGCTCGATCAGCGCGGCAAAACTCTCGATGACCTTGCCTATGGAATCGAAGGTCTTTGCGTCGTGGTCGAGCAGGTAGTGAACGCCGTGATCGACCCAGGCGCCAAGTGGAATGACTTCAGACATGGGAACCTCGATGGCGCGTGAGAACGTTCAGCACGTTCGTCTTGTTGACCGAACCGCAGTAGGAGCCGTCCGCTTCGACGACCGGCAGCGGCGCACGGCTCGCCACCACGCGTTCGACGACGTCGTCCAGCGGCGTCGTGCGGCGGATGCACTCGATATGGTTGAGCTGCGGCGACGCGCTGCCCATCGCATCGCGGCACACGAAACCGCGGAACTTGCGCTCGCTGTCGAGCACGAACGCGTATTCGGCGCTGCCGTTGAGCGTCGCGGCGACGCTCGATGCGTCGATCTGCGGGGAATGCTGCATGAGCGGCACGGCGTCTGTCTGCATCAGGTCGCCGGCCGTCAGATAGCGGCTGGTGTCGATGCCTTCGAAGAACGCGCGCACGTAGTCGTCGGCGGGATTGGTGATGATTTGCTGCGGCGTGCCGACCTGGACGACCTTGCCGCCTTCCATGATCGCGATCCGGGTGCCGATGCGCATCGCCTCTTCCAGATCGTGCGAGACGAACAGGATGGTGCGCTGCTGCTCGCGTTGCAGATCGAGCAGCACGTTCTGCATTTCCTTGCGTTTGAGCGGATCGAGCGCGGAGAACGCCTCGTCCATGATCATCAGCGACGGGTTGACCGCCAGCGCTCGCGCCAGACCCACACGTTGCTGCATACCGCCGGACAGCTGGGCCGGCAGCTTTTGCGCGAACGGTGCAAGGCCGACCTGCTCGAGCACGGTCATAGCGCGCTTTTCGCGCTCCTTCTTGCCGATGCCCGCCACTTCCAGCCCGAACGCGGCGTTAGACAGCACTGTGCGTTGCGGCATCAGCGCGAAGGACTGGAACACCATGCTCATGTCCTTGCGGCGCAGCGCCGTCAATTCCGCGCGCGGCACGCTGGCCACGTCGCGGCCGTCGATCAGCACCTTGCCGGCCGTCGGCTCGACAAGACGGTTGATCAGGCGAATCAGCGTCGACTTGCCGGAGCCCGAGAGGCCCATTAGCACGAAGATCTCGCCTTCCTTGACTTCGAACGAAACGTTGTGGACGCCGACTATCTGACCGGTGCGCGCAAACACTTCCTCTTTGGTTGCGCCGCCTGCCAGCATGCCGATCGCCTGTTTCGGGTTGGTGCCGAACACTTTGCACAACCCTTCGACCACGACCTTGGGGGAATTCATTGAATGCTCTCCTCGCGTGGCGGACGTCCGTCCGCGCTGTGCATACATAGTTGCCAGAAAAAAGTACGCCTAGCCGACTATTTGCGACAACCACATGTGGAAATGCGACACCGCCGGTGCGCGGGCTCTGGCTGGCGGTAGACGAAGCCCTGCTGGGCAACGGTTTGCGGGGTGTTGGAGCGGTTGGCCGCCCGTGTCGCGCCAGAGCAAGTGAAGGTGGTCTGGCGGAAAAAAAGCTATGCGGACGACGCGGCAGGCGCATTTTGCCGCAACGCAGCAAGCGCACCGTTGCTCAAAGAGCCACTATGCGCGTTCGCGAGGTGGGCGCCGTGATCAGGAATCGACGCTCAATGACGGGCGCGAACCACCTGCAGCAGACGGTCCGCCCGCGAAAAATACCAGATCGCAAGGCCGCCCAGCACAGGGTACATGCAACACAGGCGCGCTAACGCCCAAACCTCAGCAGAAAAGCCCATTGCGATCCCCTGCCCATCGTGGATGCCATTCGGCAAAATTTGAAACGGCACGACCTGGCTATTGATTGCTGGTTCGAACCGAAAACGGCGCCGCTGGTCGCCCGCAGAGGAGGAAAACCGAAGGTCCAGCCGGTTTATCGTGCACGGAATTCATTAGGGCAACCTTAAGGCTGCGCACCGTTACTCCGTGTTACCAATCTCGCATCCCTCTTGCACCTGCAACCCGCCGCCCTGCCTAAACTGCGCACCATCTTCACTGCCATCGCCTGCAATCATCGGGCGAAAAGAAAAACATGCGCAAGAACCTATTATCAGTGATTCTCGGCGGCGCGATATTGGTGGCTTCCACAGTCGCGTCCGCACACGTCGACGTAGGCATTGGCATCGGCATTCCCGGGCCGGTTTTCGTGCCTGCCCAGCCCGCCTACATTGCGCCTCCACCGGTCGTTTATGGCCCTCCGCCGGTGGTCGAATATGGCTACGGCTACGGCGACGACTGGCGCGCCCGCGAGTGGCATGAGCGTCAGGAGTGGCGCGAACGGCAGTGGCGCCACCACGAGCACGAGGAGCACGAACGTGAATGGCGTGAACGCCATGGTTGGGGTGATGGGGATTGAAAACCCGGAGGAACGTTGTTTGAGCTCCCCTAAGGGGAAATTAAGGAAAACTTCTTATTCTGTGAATACGCGTCGACCGGAATGGCCGGTGCGGCACCATCACACTATTGGAGAACCATCATGAAAGCACTCAAACACATCATGCTCGTTGCGTCGATCGTCGCGATCCCTACTCTGTCGTTTGCCCAGCAGACAAACACACCGATGAACGACACAACGACAGCACCCGCCGTCTCGATGCAAGACACACAGAACAATCAGACGGGTACGCACTATCAGCAACCCTCGCACAAGACGTCGGGCTATGGTGACAACTCAGGTTACGGCGCACCCGCGACAAGCGCTTCACAATCTTCGACGATGCATTTCGTGGGTAAGGACTCGCGACTATTCAAGCATTGAACACGCGCGATGATGGCGTGCACTTCGGCGCCGTCTCCGCGCTAACCATTGTTCGCACCACGTCAGCGGACAACAATTAGCGCGGGAGCGAGGCACATCGTCAATTGGGAAACCGATCAGAAATCCAGCGAGATCATTGCGGCGCAGGCGCCGCCCGATATCCTCGCCGGCCGATAGCCAACGCGAGCATGGCTGATACCGCAAGACTTGCCGCTACGACATAAAGTCCCGCAGCGTATCCGCCCGTCACACTCTTCAGCCAGCCGATCGCAAACGGCCCGACGAAACCGCCGAGGTTGCCGATCGAGTTGATCATGGCAATACCGGCCGCGGCGCCGGCGCCAGAGAGAAAGGTACTCGGCATGGCCCACAGCGGCGCCTTGGCGGCGCTAATGCCCACATTCACGAGAATCAGCGCGAGCACCACCGCAAGAACGGTATCCGCAAAGCCGGCCCACGCGAGCCCGATACCGGCTGCGACGCACGGAAGCACCACATGCCACGTGCGCTCGCCAGTGCGATCCGAATGGCGCGCCCACATCACCATGCCGATCACAGCCAGCACGCTGGGAATCGCGTTCAACGCACCTGTACCGAGCGCGCTAAAGCCGAATTGACGAATGATCAACGGCGCCCACAGTCCGAGCGTATAAAGTCCCGCGGAGGTGCCGAAGTAAATCATCGACATGATCCACACGCGCGGGTCGCGCAGCGCGGCGAGCGCACCTGCCGCATGGCCTGCCTGTGATTCGCGTCCCGCGCGTTCTTCGCGTAAGGTCGCCACGAGCCACGCTTTCTCATCCGCGGCAAGCCACGTCGCCTTTTCCGGCGAATCGGTGAGCGCTTTCAGAACCACGAACCCGAGTACGACGGCAGGAATCGCCTCGATGAGGAAAAGCCATTGCCAGTCCTTCAAACCGAACAGGGCCGGCATCTGCATGATGGCGCCTGAAATCGGCGACCCGATTGCCGTCGACAAAGGCGCGGCCGCCATGAACGCGGCCGCCGCGACTGCGCGCTGCCGTGCAGGAAACCACTGGCTGAGATAAAGAATGATGCCGGGGAAGAAACCGGCTTCGGCCACGCCGAGCAGGAAGCGCAGCGTATAGAACGAATTCGGCCCGACGACAAACGCCGAAGCCGCCGACACCAGTCCCCACGTCACCATCACACGTGCGATCCAGATGCGTGCACCGACCTTGTTCAGAATGAGGTTCGAAGGCACTTCGAACAGGAAGTACCCTAGAAAGAAGATGCCGCCGCCGAGCCCGAACATGGTCGGCGAGAGGCCGAGGTCCTTGTTCATCGTGAGCGCGGCGAAGCCGACGTTCACACGATCGAGAAAGCTCACAAAATAAAGCAGCATGACGAAGGGCAAAATACGCCACGTCAGCTTGCGAACCACTCGGGCTTGCAATTCATTGGCCATGCCAGTCTCCAGTCTTTAAATCGCCCGTGACGCATTCGTCCGGGCGTTTTGTTTTTGTCTGATGCGTGCGTTGTGTATTGCGTATTACGTCTTGCATGCTCAGGCGGCTTTGAACTCCGCCGCTGGTTTCGCGGCGAGGATCGCGCAGACGGCGTCGGTCACCTGCACGGTCGTGGCCGTTCCGCCGAGGTCGCCCGTGTGCAGCGACGGGTCGGCCGTGATGCGTTCGATCGCGCTCATCAATTGCTGGGCAGCGGCCATCTCGCCGAGATGCTCAAGCATCATCACAACCGACCAGAACGTGCCGACCGGATTGGCAAGACCTTTACCCATGATGTCGAAAGCGGAGCCGTGAATTGGTTCGAACATCGACGGATAGCGGCGCTCGGGGTCGAGATTCGCGGTCGGTGCGATGCCGAGGCTGCCGGCCAGCGCCGCTGCCAGATCGCTGAGAATGTCGGCGTGAAGATTGGTCGCGACGATCGTGTCAAGCGTGGCCGGACGGTTGACCATGCGCGCGGTGGCAGCGTCGACGAGTTCCTTGTCCCATTTGACGTCGGGAAATTCCTTCGAGACTTCCAGGGCGATCTCGTCCCACATCACCATGGCGTGACGTTGCGCATTGCTCTTGGTGATCACCGTCAGCAGCTTGCGCGGCCGCGACTGGGCGAGGCGGAACGCGAATCGAAGAATACGCTCGACGCCCGCGCGGGTCATCATCGAAACATCGGTGGCGACTTCGATCGGATGGCCCTGGTGTGCACGTCCGCCTACGCCGGAATACTCACCCTCCGAGTTCTCGCGAACGATGACCCAGTCGAGATCCTTCGGTCCACAGCGTTTCAACGGCGCGTCGATGCCAGGAAGGATGCGCGTGGGACGCACGTTCGCATACTGATCGAAGCCCTGACAGATCTTCAGGCGCAAACCCCAAAGCGTCACGTGATCGGGAATATGCGGGTCACCCGCCGAACCGAACAGAATCGCATCCTTGTTGCGGATGGCATCGAGCCCATCGGCCGGCATCATCACACCGTGCTGGCGATAGAAATCGCCGCCCCAGTCGAAATTCTCGAACTCGAACTGGAAGGCGTCGCTTCGCGCGGCGATGGCTTCAAGAACCCGTTGGCCCGCAGGCACGACTTCCTTGCCGATGCCGTCGCCGGGAATGGTTGCGATGCGATAGGTCTTCACTGCCGTCTCCTTGGTGTTGAACGTATGGCTGCATCCTAGAACGGCGACCGCCCGCGAAAACGCTGCTAGACTCAAAGCATCCTTAACCTGAAGTTAATAATGAGCCGCTCGGCGGCCTGCTCGTTGACCCACTCAATATGACTTCGTCGATACAACCGGAAGACCTTGCCTTCTTCTCCACGCTCGCCGCAAGCGGCAGCCTGACCGCGACTGCGCGCGAACTCGGCTTGAGCACGGCGGCCGTGAGCAAGCATCTGGCGCAGATGGAAGTGCGCGCGGGTGTGTCGCTGGTCAACCGCACAACGCGGCGCATGAGCCTCACGCCGGAGGGCGAGCTCTATCTCACCCGGGCACGGCGCATCCTGAGCGAAATGGACGACCTGGCCCAGTTGCTCGGCGGCTCGCAAGCGGCGCCGAAGGGCCTGTTGCGCGTGAACGCGACACTTGGCTTCGGCCGCAGTCACGTGGCGCCGCTGATTTCCCGATTTGTGCGGCGCTTTCCCGAGGTTGACGTGCAGTTGCAACTCTCAGTCGACCCACCACCGATTAGCGACGACGCCTTCGACGTGTGCGTGCGTTTCGGCGAACCACCGGATGCGCGCGTGATTGCGCGCCGGGTCGCGTCGAACCGTCGATTGCTTTGTGCATCGCCCGCGTATTTCGCCAAACGACGCGCGCCGCGCAGTCCGGCGGAGCTATCGCAACACAATTGCATCGGCATTCGTCAGGGCGACGACGGCTATGGGCTATGGCGCTTGACCAGCGGACGCGGCTCGGCCGAAAAGACCGAGACCGTTCGCGTGCGCGGCAACCTCACCACCAACGACGGCGAGATCGCGGTGAAGTGGGCACTAGACGGTCACGGCATTCTGATGCGGGCGGAATGGGACATCGCGGAGTACCTCGCCGATGGCCGCCTGATCCACGTATTGCCGGAATACCGCACGCCGGATGCCGATATTTACGCGGTGTACCCGCAACAGCTGCAGATGACCGCGCGGGTCAAGGCATTCGTCGACATGCTGATCGAGACGCTCGGCGCGCGCTGAGTCCGTTCTTTGACAGTTCTGCAATGCAGAACTGTCAAATCAAACACCCGTCTTGCAATTCAAACCGGATAATTCCGGCAATCTCTTTGTATTACATAGCCTTACGTCGCACTTCAAGCGCCCCTTCAGCGCCAGGTGTTTTCCCTATTTTGGCCTGCATTGCAGTCCAAACGAGCGGTTTCCCCCGTTGACACAGAACGAACGGTCGTGCCAAATTGCGCCTGCATCCTGTGCGCAAGCACGCGATCAATGAGCTCCTAGCAGCGCCGAGCCGCCCCAGCACCCAGGAGACAAACAGCCGGCACCGGACTCGAGACGCATACCAGCAGACCCACTATTTCGCATCCCTTATCAGATCGCGAGGGCTTTTTATCGCCTGTAGAAATCGTATCGCGCAACAGATCGCCCGAATCTTGCAGCACAAGCACTACTTCGCCAGTTCAATTGATTCCAATAAACAAGGAGACACGAAGCATGCCGGCAAGTCATCGCAATCGAGTTGGAGCCATTCTTGGATTAGTCGGAGCATGCGCCCTGGGCACGGCCCAGAGCGCCCATGCGCAAAGCAGTGTCACGCTGTACGGTATCGTCGACGGCTCGATCCTCTACACCAGCAAAACGCTTAACGCGACCACCGGTCAGAACGCAGGCCATCAATACTCGTTCACCGACAGCGGCCTTTCCGGCTCGCGCTTCGGCCTGCGTGGCGCCGAAGATCTCGGCGGCAGCATGCGTGCGATCTTCGAACTCGAAAGCGGCATCAGCATCGCCAACGGCGCGTTCAGCAATTCGAACGGCAACGCGTTCGGGCGGCAGGCGTGGGTCGGTGTGGACAGCCGCTACGGTACGGTGAAGGCCGGCTTGCAGTTCTCGCCTTTCTTCCTCGCGGTGTACGACTTCGATCCGCGCGAGATGTCGTACTTCGGCAGCGGTCTCATCACCTATCTCAACAACGTCTATGTGACCGGCCTGTTCAACCCGAACGGCATTTCGTACACGTCGCCGGAAATCGCCGGCTTGCAAGGCAGCGCGATGATGGCGCTGGGCGGCACGGCTGGAAACTTTCAGGCGGGACGGCAGTACTCGGCGAGCCTGCGCTACCACCTCGGCACGCTGACCGTCGATGCCGCACTCTATAGCGGCAACGCCGGCGGCAGCGCTGCATCGATCGCGATTCCGAGCGTGGTCGAATTCGACGGCCGTGCGCTCGGCGCCAGTTACGTGTTCAATAACCTGACCGTTAAAGCTTCCTACGTGCAGTACAAGGTGGCAGGCTCGTTCAACGATCGTGTCTATTCAGGCGGCGCCAGCTATCGCATCACACCGGCGCTGAACGTCGACGCAGGCGTATGGGTCACGCGCGACGGGAACAACTCGTCGAACAATTCGATACTGGCGTCCGCCGGGGTCGATTACTCCCTCTCGAAGGCTACCGTGGTGTATGGGCAGGCCGGTTTCGTAACCAATCACGGCGCCATGCACACCGGACTGTCCGTCAACAATGCACTGAACGAAGTGACCGGCACAACGGCCGGCGTGAATATCGGCATGCGGCACATGTTCTAACTGCAGCAGAGCGCGAGACACGGGCGTACCGCGGAAGCGGTGCGCCGGCTCATGCGAATGGGCGACTTGATGCGCGCTATCTAAGTGACTTCCCTAATAATCTGCAATGCAGAACAATCAAATGGAAAAATTGATTGACGCAAAGCGAACGCTCGTGCCAAATTTCTCTAACGCCGCCACACATCACCATTTCCAGTTTGCGCCGATGCGCGCGTGTTTTAAGCGTCGACAACCGTCGATAACGGTCGCCGGATTCGAGAAAGCGGCTGTTGTCCCGTCCGTAGTCAGGCGTGCGGCGATGCG
This sequence comes from Paraburkholderia sediminicola, assembly GCF_902859805.1. Classification (GTDB taxonomy): domain Bacteria; phylum Pseudomonadota; class Gammaproteobacteria; order Burkholderiales; family Burkholderiaceae; genus Paraburkholderia; species Paraburkholderia sediminicola. The sequence goes on from NZ_CADIKC010000014.1 coordinate 114,095, forward strand.
TTCCCGGCTGCAAGGGTAACGATTGCACAGCGCGCCTCCGTTGGAGGGTGTCAAAGCGTGGACATGTTTTTGCAGCAGCTTCTCAACGGCCTGACGCTGGGCGGCATTTACAGCCTCGTTGCGCTCGGACTCACGCTGGTCTACGGCATTCTCGCCGTGCCGAATTTCGCCCACGGCGCGTTCTACATGGTCGGCGCGTTCGTCTCGTTCTACCTGATGAGCCGGCTCGGCTGGAACTACTGGCTCGCGATGATCGGCTCCGGCCTCGCGGTCGCAGTCCTCGCGATCCTCGCCGAGCGGCTGGTGTTCCATCCACTGCGCAAATCTTCCGAATTGCATCCCATGATCGCCGCGATCGGCCTCCTGCTGTTTCTCGAAGCCGGCGCACAGGCGATCTGGGGCGCGGACTTTCATCGTATGGCGACGCCCTACGCCGGAGTCCTCGATCTGGGCGGCGTGACCGCGCCGGTGCAGCGCTTGCTGATCATCGGCGCCGCGTTCGCGCTGGTGGTGCTGCTGCAACTCTTCCTCAAATACACGGTGATCGGCTCGAGCATCATCGCGATGGCGCAGGACCGCGAAGGCGCCTCGCTGATGGGCATCGATGCCAACAAGGTGACGATGCTGACTTTCGGCATCTCCGGCCTCCTCGCCGCCGTGGCCGCGACGCTGTACGCGCCGATCAACCTCGTCTATCCGGCCATGGGGCAGCTGGTGATCCTGAAGGCCTTCGTGATCATCATTCTCGGCGGCATGGGCAGCGTGCCGGGTGCGATCGTCGGCGGATTGATCATCGGCATGGCGGAGAGCTTCGGCGCCTTCTACATTTCGACCGACTACAAGGACATCATCGCCTTCGTGCTGCTGGTGGTGATTCTGTCGGTTCGTCCTCAAGGACTGTTCACCAGGGAACTGCGCGCATCGTGAAACCGGTCATGAAATTATTCGAGGGCAAGCTGGGCTGGACACTGCTGTTCGTGCTCGGTCTCGTGTTTCCGTTTCTGGCCACCAACGACTACATGCTCACCGTGATGTCCACCGCGTACGTCTTCGCGCTGGCCACCGTCGGGCTGAATCTGATCACCGGCTACACGGGGCAGTTCAATCTCGCGCACGGCAGCTTCATGGCGGTGGGCGCGTACACGGTGGGCATTCTCACGGTCGATCATCAGGTGCCGTTCTGGATCGCGTTCATTGCGTCGGGCGTTGTCGTCGCGATACTGGGTGCGCTGGTCGGCCTTGTGTCGCTGCGTCTGCGCGGTCACTACTTTTCTATTTTTACGCTGTGCGTCGGCTACATCATGTTTCTTGTCATCGAGAAATGGGACAGCCTCACGCATGGGGTCTCAGACATTGTTGGTATCCCGGCGCCTTCGGGCTTCGGCATCGTCTCGTTTGAAAATCCGCGGCCGCTCTATTACCTGGTGTTCGCCTTTCTCGTGCTCGGCGTGTGGCTGATGCATCGCATCGTCGACTCGCTGCTCGGCCGGACCTTCATGGCGATCCGCAATAGCGACGGTCTCGCGCAGTCGCTCGGTATCAACCTGATGCGTAACAAGGTGCTGGCCTTCGTGCTGTCGGTCGTCTATGCCGGGCTTGCGGGCGGGCTCTATGCCGGTTCCGTGCGCTTTCTCGGACCGGACCTCGCCGGCGTCGAACATACCTTCGACATGACCATGTACATGCTGGTGGGCGGCATCGGCACCCTCGCCGGCCCGCTGCTCGGCGCGCTAGCCATACCCTGGCTCACGCAGTATCTGCAGTTTTTGCAGGCCTACCGCTTTGTCGTGTTCGGACCGATCCTGATTCTGCTGGTGATCTTTTTGCCGAACGGAATCGTCGGTTTGTATCGGGCGAGAAAGAGCCAGCGCGCGAAACTGGCCACGCCGAAAAGCGGCAGCGTCTCGCGTCAGTCGCAGCCCACGCGCGGAGATCGTCATGCTTGAAATCGACTCGCTCAGCAAGCGCTTCGGCGGTCTCGTCGCGGTCGACGACGTCAGCACGCATATCGAAGCCGGCAAGATCAATGCAATCATCGGGCCGAACGGTGCGGGCAAAACCACCTTTTTCAATCTGATCAGCGGCACCCATCTGCCGAGCTCGGGACGCATCCATTTCAAAGGCCAGGACGTGACAAAGCTGGCCGCCGATCAGATGGCGCGCCTCGGCATTGCGCGCACATTTCAATCCACCGCGCTGTTCGACCGGGCCAGCGTGCTCGACAACCTGATCGTCGGCCACCGGCTGCGCACGCGCTCGGGGCTGTGGGACGTGCTGACGCATTCTGCGCGGCTCAAGCAGGAAGAGCGTATCTGCCGCGAAAAGGCGCGCGAGGCCCTGGATTTTGTCGGGCTGTCGGCGATTGCGGAACGAATGGCCGGCGACATCTCGCAGGAAGAGCGCAAACGCGCCGCCGTGGCGCTCGCGCTTGCCACCGAACCGAGCCTGATGCTGCTCGACGAACCCGCCGGCGGCGTCAATCCCGAAGAGACCGAAGGCCTCGCCGAATTGATCCGCAAGCTGGTGAAACACGGCGTGACGGTATGCCTCGTGGAACACAAGATGAACATGATCATGAAGCTCGCCGATCGCATCATGGTGCTGAACTACGGCAAGAAAATCGCCGAAGGCACGCCTGCCGAGATTCGCGCCAACCCGGCGGTGATCGATGCCTATCTTGGGAGCGAACATGCTGAAGTTTGAAAACGTCGCGCTCGATTACGGCAGTTTCCGCGCGCTGGACGGCATCACGCTGCATGCGGACGACGGCGAACTGGTCGTGCTGCTCGGCGCCAACGGCGCGGGCAAGAGCTCGATCTTTCTCGCGACGAGCGGCCTGCGCCGCGCCACGAGCGGCAGCCTGCGCCTCGGAACGCGCGAACTGCTCGGCATGACGCCCGCGCAGATCGTGCGCAACGGCGTGATTCAGTGCCCCGAGGGCCGCAAGCTGTTCCCGGGCATGTCGGTGCTCAAGAACCTCACGCTCGGCGCCTACGTGCATCGCGGCGACAAGGCAGGCAATCAGCGCAATCTCGATCAGGTGTTCGCACTCTTTCCGCTTCTCGCCGAACGCAAGGATCATGCGGCCGGCTCCTTGTCCGGCGGGCAGCAGCAGATGGTGGCGATCGGTCGCGCGATGATGGCCCGCCCCAAGGTGTTGCTGCTCGACGAACCGTCGCTCGGTCTCGCACCGCTGGTGGTCAAGCAGGTGTTCGAGGTGATCCAGCAGATCAATCGCGCCGGCACGACGGTGCTGCTCGCCGAACAGAATGCGTTTGCGGCGTTGAAGATCGCGCACCGTGCCTATGTGATCGAGAACGGCCGCATCGTGCTCGAAGGCGATCACGCGAGTCTGATGAACAACGAAGCGATCCGGCGCGCTTACGTCGGCGGCTGAACGGATTTGATGCACTGCCTGACGCATGACCATGAACGTGATCATGAGCGTCAGGCCATTCGAACAATCCCAAAGGAGACACGTATGACGATCAAACGCTTGTGCGGACGCGCTGGAGTAGTTGCGGCGGTCGCCACGACTGCGCTGCTGGGCACGGGCGCCGCGATGGCGCAGCAGGTGGTGCATATCGGCTACTCCGGTCCGTTGAGCGGAGGCGCGGCGAAGTACGGCCAGGAAGTGCTCGAAGGCATGCAGATGGCCGCTGCCGACGTCAATCAGGCCGGCATCGAAGTGGCCGGCAAGAAGATCAAGCTCGAAATCGTGCCGCTCGACGACAAGTACAACCCCGCCGAAACCGCGATCAACGCCCGGCGTCTCGCGCAGGAACAGCAGGCCGCTGTGGTGCTCGTGCCGCATTCGGGCGGTGGCTTCGCCGTGCAGACCAGCAATGAGCAACAGAAACTATTGCTGCTCTCGTACACCAGCGTGCCGCAGATCAGCGAGCGCGGCAACAAGCTCACGGTGCGTATTCCCCCGGCGTTCACGTCCTATCTGAACTCGTTCATCAAATACGAAATGGCGACGTACGGCAAGAAGGTCGCACTCGCCGCCACCGATACCGACTACGGCAAGGTCTGGGTCGCCGCATTCAAGCCCGCGTGGGAAGCAGCCGGTGGCACGATCGTCGCGGACAATTCCATGTCGTATAACCGCGCCACCGATTTCTACAGCGGCGTGAGCCGTGTGCTGGCCGCGAAACCGGATGTGATGTTTATCGGCGGTCCGTCCGAGCCGACCGGCCTGATTGCGCAGCAGGCACGCGAACTGGGCTTCAAGGGCGGCTTTATCGTAATGGATCAGGCCAAGCTCGACGAAGTGGCCAAGGTGACTGGCGGCTATGCCCCGTTGAACGGCGCGATCGGCGTATTGCCGCTGGCCAACGATGAAACGCCGAACGCCAAAATGTTTGTAGAGCGCTTCCGCAAGAGTCACAATGGTCGCGATCCGAGCCAGGAAGTATCGCTGAACTACACCGCGGTCTACGCAACGGCACTCGCGATGAAGCTGGCCGGCAGTGTCAGTGATGCGACCGCGATCCGGAATCAGTTCGATAAAGCCGTGAAGGCGCTGCCGCCACAGGCCAATCCGCAAAGTGTGACGGGCGTCGACGACCACGGCGGCTTCGTGATCGGCAATCCGGTTGCGGCGGTGGTTCAGGGTGGACAGTTGAAGTCAGCAGTGTTGAGTTCGCTGACAGCGGCGAAGTGACGAAATGACCCGCTGATATAGGCGTAAAAAAAGCGCCGTGGTTTCCACGGCGCTTTGCACATCTCCCATTCGGATTACCCCTTCAACGCTTCGATAATCTGAACACGCACTTCAGGCCGCTCGGCGAACGGATCGGTTGGATTGCGCGGCGTCACGATATCCTCAGCACGCGTTTTCACTGCTGCCAGCGCGTGCGGATGCGAGAAGATATAGAACTGTTCTTCGCGGATCGCATCGAACACCATGCCCGCGACCGTTTCCGCACTCACCTTCCCTGAACTCACCGCCTTCTCGCTCATCACGCGCGACACCCGTTGCGATAAGGTCGGCGGTGTGTCGTTGTCCAGTTCGGACGGACGATTGCGATGCGCCTTCGCGATACCCGTCGGCACGAAGTACGGGCACAGCACCGAGCACGCCACCTGTTGCGTGACCAGCGAAAGATCCTGATACAGCGACTCGGTCAGCGACACCACCGCATGTTTCGACACGTTGTACGGACCCATCATGGGCGGATTGAGCATGCCCGCCATCGACGCCGTATTGACGATATGCCCGCGATACTCCGGATCGCGTTTGGCGGCCTCGAGCATTAGCGGTGTGAAAGCCCGCACGCCGTGAATCACGCCCCACAGGTTGACGCCGAGAAGCCATTGCCAGTCGCGTTCGGTGTTCTCCCACACGAGGCCGCCGCTGCCGCCTACTCCCGCATTGTTGAACACCAGATGCACGCCACCGAAAGCGTCGAGCGTGGCGCGGGCCAATGCGTCAATCTCCTCGCCCTTCGCGACATCGACACGGCGCGCGATGGCCTGTGCGCCGGCCGCGCTCACCTCGGCGAAGGTTTCGTCGAGTGCGTCCTGCTGTACGTCGGCGAGTACCAGCCGCATGCCCAGCTTCGTGCCGAGCCGTGCGAACTCGCGGCCAAATCCGGAGCCCGCGCCGGTGATCACCGCAACCTTGCCTTCAAAATAGTCCATGCCGTGTCCCTTTCCTTATCCCATTGCCAGTTGGTGTGAGTTGGTCTATCCAGCCAGGTGTATTCAGACGTCTCTATACGCTGCGTTAGCGCGCGGCGGGATAGTACTGCTCGCGCAATTCCCGTTTCAGCACCTTGCCTATCGGACTGCGCGGCAACGCGTCGACAAAGGTCAACGCGGAGAGCCGCTGCATCTTGCCGAGCCGCGCGTTGACCCAGGCCAGCAGCGTGTCGGCGTCGATCGGTGCAGCCGGGCGAAGCACCACGAACGCAACCGGCGTCTCGCCCCATTGTTCCGACTGCGCGCCCACCACGGCCACATCCGCGACGTCCGGGTGCGAGCACAGTTCAGTCTCGAGGTCGCTCGGATAAACGTTGAAACCGCCCGAAATAATCATGTCCTTCTTGCGATCGAGCAGGGTCAAAAAGCCGTCTGCATCGAAACGGCCCATGTCGCCCGTACGAATGAAACGCTTGCCGCTCGGGTCGTACCACTCCGCCTCGGCAGTCTTCTCCGGTTGACGGTAGTAGCCGGTCATCATCGCGGGCGAATGGCCGACGATCTCGCCCACCTCCCCCGCTGCGACCTCGTTACCGAGCTCGTCGATCAGACGGATGTCGTGGCCTTCGATCGGTTTGCCGACCGTATGCAGCTTGGTGGGACATTCGTTGGCCTCCAGCTGACACGAGCCGCCGCCTTCGGTCATGCCGTAGTACTCGGTGAGCTTGCCCGGCCAGCGGCGCACCACGTCCGCCTTCACGCTCGCCGCGAACGGCGCGCTGGTGCAGAACTTGGCCTGGAAGCTGGAGAGGTTGTAACGGTCGAAGTCCGGATGCGCCATCAAACGTTGATACTGGACCGGCACCAGCATGGTGTGTGTGACGCGGTACTGTTGCGCCAGTTCGAGATAGCGTGTGGCGTCGAATTTCGGCATCAACACGACGGTGCCGCCGAATGTCAGCGTCGGCATGAAACTCACGAGCGTCGTGTTCGAATACAACGGTGTCGAGATGAGCGTGGTGGCGTCTGGGCCATAGCCACGTTCGATGCTGCGCACCGCATAGGCCCAGCGCATGCCGTGAGATTGAACGATGCCTTTAGGCGTACCTGTGGTGCCCGATGAATAGATGATGTTGAACGGCCACGCCGGATTGATCGTGACGGCTTCAGGCGTTGCGCCCTTGGGCGCGAGCCACGCTTCAAGCGAGGTGCTGCCTGCGTGCGCATCGAGTGCGATGGGGATTGCACTGATCTCTGCAGCCACCGGTTCCAGCAAACGCTTGACGTCGGCATCGAGAAACAGCAGCCGCGCACCCGAGTTGCCGATCATGCTGACGAGACTCGCCGCGCTCGACGACGGCGCAAGCGGTGCAACCACCGCTCCCGCTCGCAGGCCGCCGAGAAACACCACAGCGTATTCCACCGAGGCCGCAGCGCATAACGCGATCGCATCGCAAGGCTTGATGCCCTCGCGCTGCAACGCGGCGGCAAAGCGATCGACTCGTGCGTCAAGCGCGGCATAAGTCACGACCTCACCGTCGCAGATCAATGCCGCGTGCTCACCGCGCTCTTTGGCAAAGCGGCGGAGCATATCGGTGATGCAGACGAACGGTTCGTCCAGTAAGGCTTCGAGCCATGTCATGACGAGGCGCCTCCTGTGCTGCCAGTGCTACTGTTGCTCTCACTCGCCGCGGCCGTGCGTGCCGCGTCCTCTTCCTGCAACTTGCGCCATAGAATCTTGCCGCTGCCCGACTTGGGCAGCGACGTCACGAACTCGACAATGCGCGGCGCCTTGTAAGACGCCATCTGATCGTGCGCCCAGTCGATGATCTCCTGCTCGGTAATCGTGCCGGCATGCGCCGCGGCGGGCACCACCAGCGCCTTGACCGTTTCGCCGCGCCTGGTGTCCTTCACGCCGATCACGCACACCTCGTGGATCGCGGGATGCCGGTACATGAGCGCCTCGACTTCCGCGGGCCACACCTTATAGCCCGATGCATTGATCATGCGCTTCAGGCGATCGGTCATGAAGAAATAGCCGTCCTCGTCGATATGACCAAGGTCGCCGGTACGCAGAAAACGCTTGCCGTCGAGTTCGATAAACGCTTCTTCAGTGGCCTTGGGATTGCGCCAGTAGCCTTGCATCACCTGCGGCGCATTCACGATGATCTCGCCGGTTTCGCCTTGCGGTAGTTCCTGCAGCGTGACGGGATCGATCACGCGCGAGTCTACGTCGAATACGGGAATGCCCAGGCACTGCGGCTTCGGCCGATGCGGGGGATTGATGTGCGTGCCGGCAATCGTCTCTGACATGCCGTAGCCTTCGACATAATCGAGCCCTGTCAGCGACTTGAGCTTTCTGGCAATCGCGTCCGGCATCGCCGCGCCGCCGCCGCGTGCGCCCGTCAGGCTCGACAGATCGTATTCGCCGAGCTTCGGGTTCGACAGAAAATCAACCATCATCGCCGTAATCGACTGCCACGCGGTCACGCGATATCTCTGCATACATAGCGCCGCGGCTTCCCGATCCCAGCGCGGCAGCACGATAATCGTGGCGCCGGAGAAGACCGCGCTGTTCATGCCGCCCTGCATGCCGGTCACATGAAAGAACGGCAATATCGACAGATACACACCATCCGGCGGCGCCGAAAACCAGACGCAGCCGCCGAGCAGCGTGCTCATCACACTGCGATGCGTATGCATGCAGCCCTTCGGCTTGCCGGTCGTGCCCGACGTGTACGGCATCACGCACAGATCGTCCGGACCCGTGGTGAGCGGACCTGGCGCGATATGCCGTTCGAGCACCTCGCGCCAGGGGATGACGCCGGGGATATTGAAGGTCTTGCGCGGCGCCGCCACGAATTCCGGCACGGGAATCGGCGATGGCCGCTTCAGATAATCGCTATACGTTGCGACGATTACGTGCTCGATGGCCTTCCCCGCCCCCTTGCCGATCAACGGCTCGACGTTCGCGAACAGGCATTGCGGCGCGATGATCGTGGTCGCCTCGCTATCCTCGACGTAATGCGCCAGTTCGCCGCTCATGTTCATCGGATTGACCGGCACCACGACGGCGTTCGCACGCAGGATCCCGTAGTAAGCGATGATCCATTGCGGGCTGTTCTGCATGTAAAGCAGCACACGGTCGCCCGCTTTGACCTGGCATTCCTGCTGAAGAAACCCTGCGATGCGCTCGGTTTCGTCCTTGAATTCGCCGAACGTAACCGGCGTGTCGTAGAAGACGATGAACGGCTTGTTGGGAAAACGCGCCGCCGACACCTCGGCGTTATAGAAAATATTGGTCTCAGGCAGCGTCAGATGCAGCGGCACTTGCGGCGGCCAATTCGGGTGATGGCGTTCGTTCATAGGCGTCTCCAGCCTTACTGTCTGTGCGCGTTTCACCCGGAGGGTGCGCGCTTCGTTCACATCCGCCGCGTGATGGACGCGGCGGGTTAATGCGTCATGGCAATCAAGGGATTCAGTTGCTTGATGAATGCCCGAGATGACGCCCAAGTTCCATCTTCGCAATGGCGTTACGGTGTACTTCGTCAGGGCCGTCCGCGAAACGCAGCGTGCGCGAACTCGCATACGCGCGAGCGAGGCCGAAGTCGTCGCTGACCGCGCCGCCGCCATGCACCTGCATCGCCCAGTCGATCACCTGGCACGCCATGCTGGGCGCCGCCACCTTGATCATGGCGATCTCCTGACGCGCGTCCTTGTTGCCGACCGTGTCCATCTTGTACGCCGCGTTCAGCACCAGAAAACGCGTCTGGTCGATCATGATGCGTGCATTCGCGATTCGCTCGCGGGTGACGCCCTGATCCGCGATCGATTTGCCGAACGCTACGCGCTCCAGCGAGCGGCGGCACATCGCTTCGAGCGCGCGCTCGGCGCGTCCGATCAAACGCATGCAGTGGTGAATACGGCCCGGTCCGAGCCGCCCTTGCGCGATCTCGAAGCCGCGGCCCTCGCCGAGCAGCATGTTGCTGGCCGGCACACGTACATTTTCAAAGGAGATTTCGGCGTGGCCGTGCGGGGCGTCGTCATAGCCGAAGACCGGCAGATGACGCAGTACTTTCACGCCCGGCGTGTCGATCGGCACCAGAATCATCGACTGCTGCTGATGCCGGTTGGTGTGGTCCGGGCTGGACTTGCCCATGAAGATGAGGACCTTGCAGCGCGGATCGTTCGCGCCCGAGGTCCACCATTTGCGGCCATTCAGAATGTAATCGTCGCCGTCGCGTTCGATGCGCGCTTCGATATTGGTCGCGTCTGACGACGCCACTTCCGGCTCCGTCATCGCGAATGCCGAGCGGATCGAACCGTCGAGTAACGGCAGCAGCCATTGCTGTTGCTGCTCCGGTGTCGCGTAACGCACCAGCGTTTCCATGTTGCCGGTGTCCGGCGCCGAGCAGTTGAAAGGCTCTGCGCCGATATGCGAGCGCCCCATGATTTCGCACAAGGGTGCGTATTCGAGGTTGGTGAGCCCTGCGCCGTATTTCGACTCGGGCAGGAACAGGTTCCACAAACCGACGGCCTTCGCTTTCTGTTTCAATTCTTCGATCACCGGCGCGGGCTGCCACCGGTTGCCGGATTCACGCGCGGCGTCCATCTGCGCTTCGAAAACCGCCTCCGCTGGATAGACGTACTCGTCCATGAAAGCGTTCAGGCGCTGCTGCAAACTCTTGACCTTGTCCGAGTGCTGAAAATTCATGCGGCGTCTCCGGTCCCATGCAAAGCTGTCTTCGTACGTAAACGCAACACGCCCTGGCCAGCGCGCTGCGCCTCGAGACCACTCAATCAAATAATGATCGAGCCGCCATCCACCGCAAAATACTGGCCCGTGATATGGCGCGACGCTTCACTCGCGAGGAACACGACCGGGCCTTTGAGATCTTCGTCGCCGCCGAGGCGCTGCAACGGCGTGCGCGAAATGACGGTGTCTTCGAGTTTGTCGAGCAAGCCCGCCGACATCTTCGACGGGAAAAATCCCGGGCAGATCGCGTTGACGTTGATGTTGTACTTGCCCCATTCCGCCGCGAGCGCCCGCGTGAAATTGATCGCAGCAGCCTTGGAGGTGTTGTACGCAATCGTGTTCATGCCGGGCGGCGAACCCTTCAACCCCGCCACCGACGCGATGTTGATGATCTTGCCCGCACGACGCGGGATCATGCTGCGCTTGCCCACTTCACGAGCGACGAAAAATGGCGCATGGACGTTCAGGTTCATCACCTTGTGCCACGCTTCATCAGGGTAGTCTTCGGCGGGTGCGCCCCACGTCGCGCCCGCGTTGTTTACGAGAATGTCGATGCTGCCATGCAGGCCGAGCACTTCATCCACGAGACCGGGGATACCTTCGAAGCGCTGCAGATCGTTGACGATGGTCTGCACCTCGATCCCGCGGCTTTGCAGATGCGTTTTCGCTTCGGCGAGTTCATTGGCCTTACGCGCGGTGATCGCCACGCGACAGCCCATTTCTCCCAATGCCTCAGCCATTTGCAGGCCCAGCCCGCGCGAGCCTCCGGTGATCAGTGCAACCTTGCCGTCCAGTTGAAACAGGTCTTTCACAGACATTACGACGCTCCTCCAAGTTGTTCTGCAATGCAGACTTCTATTCCAGATTTTCTGACCATCATACGTGCCGAAATTCAGCCTGTAAATAAAAGCACGCTCATTCACTTTTGATTTAAACTGACATGCATCGCCGATGGGCGGGTCATCGGGGCTTACCCGAATACCGCACTTTTCAATCGAGCCGCGTCTATGCGATTTCGTGGGTTTTCCGCGCCTGTCGCGTAGTTGTTCTGCATAGCGGCTTACCTTTGGACGGGTCTTCTCCCATGCAAGATGCGCTGATCATCAACACGCGTGATCTGGAATTCCAGTTGTTCGAGGTGCTCGAGGCTGAGACGCTTACGCAGCGCGCGCGCCACGCCGACCACACTCGCGAGACTTTCAACGCGGCGCTCGAAACCGCTCACGCGGTCGCCGCCGAAAAGTTCGCGCCGCACAACCGTCTTTCGGACGAGCACGAACCGCAATTCGACGGTCAACGCGTCACGATGCCCACCGAGGTCAAAGACGCACTCGACGCGTTTTGCTCCGCCGGTTTCCTCGCTGCAGGTAAAGACTACGAATGGGGCGGCATGCAGTTGCCCTCGGTGATTTCCTTTGCGTGCCTGTCGCTCTTCAAGAGCGCCAACATCGCCACCTCGTCTTACGCAATGCTGACCACGGCGAATGCGAACGTGATCGAGCGTTTCGGCAGCGCCGCGCAGAAACGCAAGTATTTGCAGGCCCTATTCGAAGGCCGCGCGTTCGGCACCATGGCGCTGACCGAGCCGCAAGCGGGTTCGAGCCTCTCGGATCTCGTCACCAGTGCGACGCCTAACGAAGACGGCACCTATTCGATCCGCGGCAACAAGATTTTCATTTCAGGCGGCGATCACGAGTTGAGCGAGAACATCGTTCACCTGGTGCTGGCGCGCATTCCCGGCGGCCCGCCGGGCGTCAAAGGCATCTCGCTCTTCACGGTGCCGAAATTCCATGTGAATGACGACGGCAGCCGCGGTGAGCGCAACGACGTCGCGCTGGCAGGCTTGATTCACAAGATGGGCTGGCGCGGCACTACGTCGACGATGCTGTCGTTCGGCGAGCGCGGCGAATGCATCGGTGAACTGGTGGGCGAACCGCATCACGGCCTCGCCTACATGTTCCACATGATGAACGAAGCGCGTATCGGCGTCGGTCTCGGCGCGGTCATGCTCGGCTATCGCGGCTATCTGGCGTCGCTCCAATACGCACGTGAACGGCCGCAAGGGCGTCGCCCGGAAAACAAGAATCCGCTCGATCCGCAATTGCCATTGATCGAACACGCCGACGTGCGCCGCATGCTGCTCGCACAAAAAGCCTATGTGGAAGGCGCGTATGCGCTGTGCCTGTACGCGGCGCGCCTCGTCGACGAACAGAACACTGGCGGGAGCGACACTGCGCGCGCCGAAGCGGGCCTGCTGCTCGATCTGCTGACGCCGGTGGTGAAGTCGTGGCCCTCGCAGTGGTGCCTCGAAGCGAATAGTCTGGCGATCCAGATTCATGGCGGTTACGGCTATACGCGTGAATATCCGGTCGAGCAGTTCTATCGCGAAAATCGCCTGAACATGATTCACGAGGGCACGCACGGCATTCAGGCGATCGATCTGCTCGGCCGCAAAGTCGTGATGAAACAGGGCGCGGCGCTTAAGCTGTTGGGGCGTGAAATACAACGCAGCGTCGAGTCGGCTCGCGGTCATCCGGCACTGCAAGCGTATGCCGATTCACTCAGTCAGGCATGGAGCGAATTGACCGGCACGGTCGAAGCGTTATTGCCCACGCTCGCCAGTGAAAGCGAACGCGCGCTTGCCAACGCGAATGCTTTTCTCGAAGCGTTCGGGCATATCGTGCTTGCGTGGACGTGGTTGCGGCAGGCGATCGTTGCGAGCGCCGCGCTACCTGAAGCGAAGAGCGAAGCCGACCGTGACTTCTATCGCGGCAAGCTGCATGCGTGCCAGTGGTTCTTCCATTGGGAATTGCCGCGCGTCTCGCTGATGCTTGCCACGCTGCGCAGTCTCGACGATACGACGCTCAGCATGGCGCCGCAGTGGTTCTAAGCGCTGCCGCTCAGTGCGTCTTTCAACGCGGCGCTCGATGTGACTATCGACGCCGCTTGATACCGCTTGATACAGCCTGACCGCTCAATGCGACAGCGCGACTTCCAGCTGCGTCACCACGTCGATCAGCCGTGGCCGCACTTCTTCGAGCAGGAACTCCTTGGAGAGTTTGAACGAAGGTCCGCCGACATTGATCGCCATGATCGGCAGTTCGCCACCCGGCTGGAAGGCGCGCGCGATGCCGTTCACCTCTTTCTGCCAGTCTCCGAACGAAGTCGTCACGCCGAGCGTGCGGTAATCTTCGAGCGCATTCTCGATGCCGCGGCGAGTTTTCGGCCACTGGACGTGATCGAGCTCACGCACCTGCTCCATGAAGCTGAGACGATCGTGCTCAGGGATCGCCGCGAGCCACGCGCGGCCAATCGCCGATGTGGCGACCGGAATACGCGAACCGACTTCCAGCGTCAGCGTAAGCGCAACGGAGGCCCGGCAATTTTCTACGTAGATCATCGAGAGCCGGTCGCGCGTACCCAACGACACGGTAGCGCCAACGATATCGGCCAACTCCTGCATCACCGGCCGCGCGATCTTGCGGACGTCGAGCCGCGCCAGCATCGCGCTGCCGAGCGCGAGCGAAGCCGTGCCGAGCCGGTATTTGCCGCTCTCTTTCAAATGAATCAGATAGCCGAGCAGCGTCAGCGTGTGGGTCAGACGCGATACCGTCGATTTCGGCAGCTTGCAGCGCAAGGCGAGTTCCTGATTACTCAGCGATTTGTCGCCTGAGCGAAAACACGCCAGCACCTCGAGCCCGCGCGCGAGTGCCGTGACGAAATGCCGGTCGTCCTTGTGCGCCTCGTGCGCCGTCCGGCTCGCGAGGACCGAATTGGCGCCGGCGGATGTAGCGGACGTTTGCTCGCCGTCTCCCGCGCTCGGGTCCTCGACCGTATGATCGATCGGGCTGTGATTGGTTTTGCTCAAAATGAAACGCGCTCCCGCGAAACGGCACCATCTGAAGGACAAACCATAGTCCGGAACGGAGGTGATCCGGGCTGCGGAATTATAGACAAATGCAAAAAATCGCTCAGACTTCTTCTTTGGCCGCAGCCACCACCGGGCTGAAAAAATAAACTACGGCGCCGATCGCAAGCGGCACGACGGTCACCGAGAACAACGCCGAATAGATCCCCGCGTTCGATAGATGAGCCTGTTTTGCAACACCCGCGATCCAGCCGAAACAACTGCTGGTCAACGCCACGCCGAGAAAAACGAGGCTGTTGAGCAGGCCCAGACCGAGTCCGAGCCGGCGCGGCGCGATGATGGCGCGCGCTTGCGACATCACGAGCGGATGGATCGAGCCGACCGAGAACAACACGCAGATCAACGCGACACTGACGCCCCAGTTGCCGTCCGGACTGACCGCGAGCACCAACGCCGCCAGTACGCCGGCAATTAGCCACAGCAGCGAAATAAGCTTGGGCGCGCAGAACCGCACGACCACCGGAATACAGAACGACGCGGCGATCCCGATCACGCTGGTGATAGTCATCGCATTGCCGCGCGCGATAACGTCGAAGCCGTAGACGTCGGCGAGATACGGGCCGCCCCATGACGTACGGAACGTACTGCCGACGGAGAGCGCGAGGCACGCCGGCATCAAGGTCCAGAAACGGGTGTGCCGTTTCACCCCGCCTGCCGCGTGTTGCGATGCAGCGAGACTTTGCTCATGCGCGACGGCATCACGCCGGCGCACAAAACATACGACACCAAGCGTCGCGCATAGCATGGCTAAGGCAGCGGTCACCATGACCGGACGCCAGCCGAAGCTGGCCGTCGCGCGGCTCAGCGGAAACGCCGCCAGCAATGCGCCCGCCATGCCGATCGCACTCGCGGTCGTGACAGCGCGCACATTGCGCGTGCCGTGGCCGGAATGCAGCACGTAGTTGAGCAGCCCCATAAAGATCGGCGCGCAACCCAGTCCGATTCCGGCTTGCGCGACGAGCGCCACGGTTGCGCTCGTTGTCGTCGAAAGAATGCCGGCGCAGGCGGCGCCGATGCCCATCAGGAGCGCGGTCGGGCCGCGCACGCCGTAGCGGTCGAACATGAGGCCGACCGGCAGTTGCGCGATGGCGAACACGAGGAAGAACGAGCCCGCGAACCAGCCGAACATTTGCGGCGAGAAATGAAAATCGCCGATCAGCTGGGTGGAGATCACGGCGATATAACTGCGGAAAAACTGACTCAGTACATAGCTGAAGGTCAGTGCCCACAAGCCATAATCGATCGACGATGCAGCGGCTTGCCTGCGTGGTTCGCGTAGTTGTTCCTGTACGCCATCAGACATCTGCGGTGCGCCTTTGATGATCGAAGCCGTCATGATAGGCGAATCGGGCGACGGGCGGCCAGGTCAGTTTTTTCAACGCTCGCGCGTTTGCTGGAGTATTGTTTAAGCGCGCCGGGAGCTTCAAGACGTCACTCTTCTACAAGACCGGAGGCTCCATGCGGGCGGAAAAGTGCCTGCAGGCGCGTGTTTTTTGCATGCAACGATGCGAAATCAACTTTTCGAGGAATGGAGAAAACGTGAAAACAGTCAATCTATTGAAGGCGCTCGGCATCGCATTGTGTGTGGCGACTGCATCCAGCGCCTATGCCCAATCGAGCGACGCGATGGCGTCTGGCACCATGATGGCGCCGGCTCCGAATTCGAAAGCGATGAAGAGCACGGACCGCAAGTTGGGTCTGGCTGTGCGCAAAGCTTTGGGCAAAGCGCAGGGTTTTGATGTGTCGAACGTGTTTGTCCGGGCGCGCAGCGGTGCGGTGACCTTGACTGGAACGGTGCCCGATGGCGCGCAAATCCCACAAGCTGAGCAAGTGGCCAAGGGCGTTGCAGGCGTGACGTCGGTGAACAACAAGCTGACGCTGGGCACGCAGGGCGGCGGCGGGGGTTGATCGCGTCTGACGATTGACGATTGACGAATGCCGGGCAGTAACGACGGGTAGCGCCGCAAGAACCAGTTTGCGGCGCTGTCTGTCGTTCTGGCGGTTTTCAGCTTATGCGCGCACGAGCCCTGTCATCGGGCGCATGCCTGCGGTCTGGCCAAACAATGTCGCGGCCGTACGCTGCGGATCGAGCCCGAGGCTTTCGCTTGCGGCGCCCGCGAGCAACGCATCTAGCGACATCGTGGGCTTGAGGTCGCGCGCTTCGTAAAGGTCGCCCGGTTTCAGGCCAGGCCAGTCGGCGAGCACACGTCCGCCCGCTACCGCGCCACCCAGCATCATCGCCACCGAGCCGGTGCCGTGATCGGTGCCACCCGTGCCGTTGGCGGCGGCAGTTCTGCCGAACTCGGTTGCCGCCACCACGGTAGTCTTGCTCCACAACGGCCCCATGCCGTCACGCAACGCCGCAAGCATTGTGTCGAGCGCCTTTAGTTGATTGGCGAGGCGTGCGTTCTGCGCAGTGTGGGTATCCCAGCCACCGGTTTCAATCATCGCAATTCGCGGACCATCGTCGCGTGACAGAAAACCGGCGGCGAGCTTGCCGAGGCTCGCCGGGTCCTGACGCGCTCCGGCGTCGCCCGCGAGTCCGCGCGCGGTCATAGCCGACTCCCATAGCGGACGCAACTGCGCATCCTGGTCGTACAGCTGCGAGACCCGCATGAGCAGATCGTCAGGCGCCTGCGGCAACCCCGAAGGCGCATACGAGGTCACCGCCGCGCTGCCGCGCAGCGCCATCGGCACGGTCGGCGCGAAGGCGATCGCGTTCTCACGCGTGGCGGGCATGGATGCGACGAGCCGGTTCAGCCAGCCGTCTTTCATCTGATACGGCGAGGTGCCGCCGGTCTCCAGCACGTTTTGCCCATCGAAGTGCGAGCGGTCGCGATACGGTGACGCTACTGCGTGCACGAACAGCGCCTGACGATCCGCATACATCGCGGCGGTCTGCACGAGCGAGGGATGCAGCGCGAAGGTGCCGTCGAGCCGGGTCGCTTTGGATGCATCGATCGCAAGCGCACCGCGCAGTGTCGCGTAAGCGGGTTCGGCATACGGCACGACGATGTTCAGGCCATCGGCCGCGCCGCGCTGGATCACGAACACGAAGCGGCGATCCGTTGCGACACTGGCAAACGCGATCCGCGGCGACACGAGAATCGCGCCCGCGCCTGCAGCGGCAACGCTGAGAAATTTGCGGCGTGAAAACATGGTGTTCATCTCCGTTGAAAATCCGGCGAGACCAGCAGCAGTGCGATCGCCGTCGATGCGCTTTCGGCACGCGACACGGCTGCGGCAGTCGGCGCACTGAGCGAGCCGGCCAGCAAGGTCTGGCCGAGCGAGCGCGCATCGAGCCGGTCGCCGACCCGCGACGCGAAACGCTGCGCCACTTCGACCCGGCGCACGAGCGCATCGGGCGCCGCCCAGCTCGCGGCAATGTCGTCGTAGCCCGCGGGCGAACCTGGGCGCCACACCGGTTGACCGAGTTGCGTCAGGATGGGCGCGGTCTGCATGTTGCCGATGTCCTGCCAGCCGAGCCCGCGCATCGAAGAAATGGTCCACTCCCACGGCGTCTTGAACTTCACCGCAGCAGGCGACCACGCTTGAGGCATGCCGAGCAGCGTGCGGTACACGGTCGGCAGATCGCCGCCGCTGCGCGCGAATGCATTCGCCAATCGCTCGCTCACGCCGGGCGGCGGATTATCCGCGACGAAGTGACGGGCGAGCTTGCCGCCGATGTGCTGTGCCGTTGCGGGCGCGCTTGCGAGGTCGTGCAGGATCGCCAGCGCCTGCTCTTCTCCCGGCTGGTCGTAACGGCGGCCCATGATGGTTCGCGAACCCGGCTCGTGCAGCGCGACGCGAAACACGAAGGTGCCTGGCGCAGCGTTCGTCTGCAGACCCTGCCCGCGCGGGTTGCCAGGATTGCCTGGATTGCCGGCGAGGCTCCAGCCGGTCAGCGCGCGGGCGAATTCGGTGACGTCGTCCTGGCTATAGCCGCTGCGCACGCCGAGCGTATGCAGCTCCATGATTTCGCGCGCCAGGTTCTCATTCAGACCGCGTTTGACGTTCGGATTACGCTCCGCGGCGCGCATGGCCGCCATGCTGTCCGGTCCAACCGAACGCGTCTGATCGAGAAACAACTGCATGGCCGGATGACGTTCGACTGCGACCAGCATGTCTTCGAAACGACCTAGCACGTGCGGGCGGATCGCTTCCGCTTCGAACGAGCCGGCTAGCGCCGCGACGCCGGGTTTTTCCGTCGACACCGCGAAGTGGTTCGCCCAGAAATGAACCAGCCGCTCGACGAAAGGCGTCTGCGTAGTCAGCGCGCTTGCGACCCGTGCGTTCACCGAGGAACGGTACATGTCGAGAATTTCGCCGCGCAGCGCTTTTCGTTCGGCTTGCTTAGCAGTTTGCGCGGCGGTTTCTGATGCACCCTGCCCAGCGGCTTGCGCGCCGGCCTGCGCATTCGTCTGATTGGCGGCTGCGCCTTCGTTGACGTTCTGCTGAGTCTGCCGGTTCAGTTGATTCAGCTGCATGCGCTGCTGCACCAATTCGCCCGACAACGTCACCGAATCAGGCTGGCTCGCCCACGCGGCAGGCCGCGGCTGATATTGCTCGAACTGCGCGAGCAGCCATCCCTTCGGGTCGGCGGGCGGCGTATCGTCGGCACGCGCGCCGAGGCCGAAACGGTTCAGCGCAATCGCCGCGGCATTCATGTTCGGTGATGTGGCCATACCATCCTCTTCGGCGTTGGATATTTCTTTAAACGACCGCCACGCTCCAATCCGTCGCGGCCGTCCAGAATATTTTTATTCGCCCGACGATTCACTCGAAGATCCACTTGCGGCCGGCTTCGGTGGCTTGTTCGCATTGGCGGCCGGCTGCGGTTCACGCCATTGTCCGCGCAGCTTGAGGCTGTCGGCGAACTCGATGCGCTCCTCCGGTGACAGCGTCGCCGCAAAATCCGCCACACTGCCCTCCACTTGCGCGCGCAAGCTGCTGTCGGCCTCACGCGTGCGGGCCAACGCTGCGTCCAGCGCCGCGCGATCGAACTGCGGCGCGGCGAGCAGGCGCAATACTTCATGACGCCCTTCGCGGCCGTCGCGGGCATATTGCCGGCCCTCGCGGCGCGCATTCTTCAGGCCGTCGATGAAAGCCTTTTGCCGCTCGGCCGGCAGCGTTTCGGCAGCAAAGCGCAACGCCGTGCGCTGTTGCGCCAGCACCGTGGTGGTCGCGCCATGCGCTGCAAACCATTGATAAGCACCGCCGACAATCGCACCCAGCAGAAACACGTTGAGCACCAGCGAAGCCACCAGCACGATTTTCCATGACCGGCCGTTCATTCGCCGCTCCAATCGGCGGACGAACCACCGAAGCTCGAAGTTAAATAAGAAGACTCATGCACTTGCGGAACCGTGCCCGTCAAAACAAAGAACGAGACCGCAAGGGCGCCGGCTACGCCGCCCAGCACGCCGACGCCTGCCACCGCTGCGCCCGACCACCACAATTTCCGGCGTGGCGCGCTCGGCCGCCGTCCCGGCGCGCTGTCGATGATGCGCTGCTGCAATGCCGCGCCAGGCGGATCGACCTTGTCGGCGGCCAGCCATGCATCGATGCCGGCCGCGTCCGCTAACAACGCGTCGGCCTCAGCACGATGCGTAGCGGCCCAGACCTCCGCCGCTGCGCGTTCCTGCTGCGGCCAGCGGCGCGGATCGGCGCCATAGGCTTCGACGATCTGATGGAATCTTTCGGGCGTCATGACTTGTCCTTGCTAAGGCCGCTGCCGGCCAGTTGGGCGCGCAGATTGCGGCGCGCACGTGCCAGCAGACTTTCCAGCGCATCGACCGTGATGCCCATCAGGGCGGCAGCGTCGATGTTCGACATCTCCTGGTAGTAATTCAGCACCAGCGCCTCGCGCTGTCGTGCCGGCAATGCGGCGAGCGCCTCGCGAACGCGCTCGTCCTGGGCGCGCGCTTCGAGCGCGGCGTCGGGTAATGCGGCGGGGTCGATCTCATCGGGCAGGTCGTCTTGCGGGACTTCGCGACGGCCGCGCAGACGGTCATAGCAAAGATTGAGTGCGACACGGTGGACCCACGTATCCACCTTCGCCTCGCCTTCCCGCCAGCGCGAAGCCTGTTTCCAGATCCGCACGAAGACCTCCTGCGCCACGTCCTCCGCTTCCATGCGGTCTCCCAGCATGCGCGTGGCGAGCGCGAGCAGACGCGGCAGTTTGCGCGCGACGAGCGAGCGGACGGCGGCCGGGTCTTGTCGGGCCACCCTCTCGAGCAACTCCGCATCGGGATCGCGTTCGCTCAAGGCATGCGGTTCCGCAACGAGCCTGGGAGTACGACGGCGCTCAACGTTCAGGCCCAATGCCCTTCGACCCAGCGCCAGTTAGGTCCGCGTTGCACCCAATGCCCCGGCACCCAGCGATAGCCGACGCGAACCGGTTGCCAGTGACCGGGCACCCACACATAACGACCGTGGTTCCAACGCCAGCGGCCCTGGTCCCAGACGTAGCCGGCACGCGGGGCCGGCATCACTTCGACGCGCGGCGGCGGCGGCGCCATCGGCGCGATGATTACCGCCTGCGCGAAGGCAGGCGCAGCCGTCAGCGCGGCAACGCACGTAATCGCTGCAGCGAGCACGGAAGTCAGAAGGCGGACCGGTTTGGTCGATGTCATGTTGAATTTCTCCCATAAGAGCCGAAGCCAGAAGCGGCTGCGTTTCTTCTTGAACGCCGCAGCCGGAAAAATCCGTCGTTCTCTGTCGTTCTGATTGGCGCTGAAAGAAACGCGCCGCCGCACGCAAGTCATGGAGGCCAGAAAAGCCCTTGCATGACGGCCTTGCGCAAGCAGAACGACAGCAAAAGTTATTTAAATGAATGGCAACCGATAGGTGACGTAATGTTCGCGCCCTCAAATCTTAATCAGCGGGTGTTTCAATGCGCGCTGTTTCTAGCGGTAAGACACCTCAGCTGTATTTCTAACAATATCCCCAGCGAATCTCCACACGTGCATTACTGGAAACGCTGAACGGCGAAGTCGAATCTGGAGCCAGTCACATGTTCCGTAGAACCCTCTTACCCATCCCGTTTGCCGCGATGCTTGCGCTCGCTGCATGCGGCAACAATAGCGTGAGTTCGACGGCGTCCGCGCCGGCGGCTGCATCGACGCCGGTAGTCACGGTGTCGGCGCAGGATGCCGTCACGACGGCCACGCCGATCAAACACGTGGTGGTGATCTTCGGCGAGAACGTCTCGTTCGACCACTACTTCGCAACCTACCCGCAGGCCAACAACCCGGTCGGCGAGCCGCAATTCACCGCAGCCGCAGGCACGCCGTCGGTCAACAACCTCAGCAACAACAACCTGATCGCCGCAAACCCGAACGCGCTGTCGACCTCGCCGAACACGGCAGGCCGCACGGTGGGTTCGGTGACGATCGCGGGTCTCGGCCTGCCGGCCGCCGATCTTCTGCCGTTCCGTCTCGATCGTTCGCAAGCCAATACGTCGAGCCAGAACCACGCGTATGCCGCGGAACAGCTCGCGTATAACAACGGCGCGATGGACTCGTTCCCGCTCTTTACGGCGTCGGGTTCGACCATTGCCGGCAGCACCGGCGCGTTCGCCACGAAGGGCCAGGTGCTGGGTTACTTCGACGGCAACACCGTCACGGCAATGTGGAACTACGCGCAGAACTTCGCGATGAACCAGAACGCGTACACGGACACGTTCGGTCCGTCGACGCCTGGCGCAATCGAAGTGGTCTCGGGCCAAAACAACGGCGTGGTGGTGACGGGCGGAACCTCGGCCAACGCGATTGCGGATTCGGCCGGCGGCTTCACGTTGGTCGGCGACCTCGACCCGACCGGTGACGTCTGCACGACCGCGGCAGGCAGCACGGTAACGGCGGCGATGTCTTCGAACAACAAGAACATCGGCGACCTGCTCAACGCGAAGGGCCTGACGTGGGGCGGCTTCATGGGCGGCTTCAACCTGGCGACCACCAATGCCAACGGCACGACCGGTTGCGCGCGCTCGACGTTCTCGCAAGTGCTGAACGCGACCAAGGTCGACTACGTACAGCATCACGCGTGGTTCCAGTACTACCCGACCACGGCCAACCCGGCGCACACGCGTCCGACGTCGACGGCGGTAATCGGCGCGACCGATCCGCTCGACAACACGGCAACGCCGGTTCACCACCAGTACGACACCGACGACTTCTTCGCCGCAGTGAAGGCCGGCAACTTCCCGTCGGTGAGCTTCCTGAAGGCGCCGGCGGTCGAAGACGGTCACCCGGGCAACTCGGACCCGATCGACGAGCAGGCTTTCGTCACGAAGGTCATCAACTTCCTGCAGCAACAGCCTGACTGGAAGAACACCGCCGTGATCATCGCCTATGACGATTCGGACGGTTGGTACGACCACCGCTTCATGGCGCCGAAAAACTCGTCATTCGATTCGACCACGGCGCAATCCGCGGGCGGCGCGACGGTGGCCGGTACCGACAACCTGAGCGGCACGGGTCAGTGCACGGCAACGGGCGCGGTGCAACCGCAGGGCGTGAATGGCGGCACAGTGAACGGCCGTTGCGGCCCGGGTACGCGCACGCCGTTCATCGTGGTGTCGCCGTGGGCGAAGGTCAACTTCGTCGACGATACGGCGATCACCCAGGCGTCCGTGGTCAAGTTCATCGAGGACAACTGGCTTGGCGGT
This sequence comes from Paraburkholderia sediminicola, assembly GCF_902859805.1. Taxonomy (GTDB): domain Bacteria; phylum Pseudomonadota; class Gammaproteobacteria; order Burkholderiales; family Burkholderiaceae; genus Paraburkholderia; species Paraburkholderia sediminicola. Next base: position 137,096 of record NZ_CADIKC010000014.1, read on the forward strand.
CAACGCCTTGGCAACGGCTCGTTCGATGCATCGGCTGGCAGCATCATGAACATGTTCAACTTCTCGGGCTCGGGCAACAACCCGACGGTGTATCTGGACCAGAACCTGGGCACGAAACTGTCGGCGCCGCCGGCTAGCTGATAGCGGCACGCGTGCGGACTGCTCTTCCGGTGCGCTTTACTTCACGTCATGCACGAGCGCTGTTCGTGCATGACAGTACAAAGCGCGGCGCCATGAAGAGCACGAAACACATCAAGCTGTAGTTGGGCGTCGAGCCAGTGCAAACGTGCTGGCTCGATTTGCTTTTTGATCGCACCTGATCGAATTACTTGTCACTACCGCCATGAATCATCCTTCAGACGCCCTGCTGCCCCCGCATCTGCCTGCCGGCGGTGAGCCGGGTCCCGTCGTTACCCGTCGTGCGTGGCTCAGGCTGCTTGCGTGGAGCGCCGCCGGCATCGTGCTCGCGTTCGCCGTGGTTTGCGCGTACGCACTCATCTACCCGGAACGGATGCCGCCCGCAGTTGGTTCGATCGTCGAGGAAATCACCGGCGCGAATCCCAATCCGGTGCATTTGATGCGTCCGCAAGACGCGCCGCTGAGCGCGGTTGCGCTGCTGGGCAAACAGATTTTCTACGACCAGACGTTGTCGGCCTCGGGTACGCAGTCGTGTGCATCGTGCCACTCGGCACAGCATTCGTACGCGCCGGACAACGCGTTCCCGGTTCAACTCGGCGGCCCGCACATGAATCAGGCAGGCTACCGGCCGCCGCCGTCGCTGACGTATCTGTACCGCCAGGCGCCATTCAGCATCGGGCCGGATCAGGGCGATACCGACGTGCCCGTCGATATGACCCAGCTGGCCTCACAGGCGGCCGGCGTGCAGCGCGCACAGAAGACGGCGCTTGCCGCACCAGCCGCGCCGGCAATGGTGCCGCAAGGCGGCCTGTTCTGGGACGGCCGCGCCGATACGCTGCAAATCCAGGCGATCGGTCCGCTGATGAATCCGGTGGAGATGGCCAACGCGACGCAAGAGGATGTCGCGCGCAAGCTGCTGCAAACCAAATATCTGGAGCAGTTCAAGCAGATCTTTGGAGCGGGCATCGTCAATAATCCGAGCCTGCTGATCTCGGAAGCCATGTTCGCAGTGGGACGGTATCAGACCGAAGATCAGTCGTTCCACGCTTTCACCAGCAAGTACGATTACTGGCTCGAAGGTAAGGCGCGGCTGACCCACGCCGAGTTGCATGGCTTGCAGTTGTTCAACGATAAGGACAAGGCTAATTGCGCGGGTTGCCACTTGAGCCAGCCGAGCAAGGATGGCTTGCCGCCGGTGTTCACCGACACGCAGTACGAGGCCCTTGGCGTGCCGCGGAATCCGGCCATTCCGGCCAACAAGGATCCGAAGTTCTTCGATATGGGCGTGTGCGGGCCGTTCCGCGACGACATGAAGAAGGAGACGCAGTACTGCGGGATGTTCCTGACGCCGACCCTGCGCAATGTTGCCGAGCGCAAGGTGTACTTCCACAACGGCGTGTATCACGACCTCAAGCAGGTCATGGACTTCTACAACCTGCGCAACACGGCGCCCGAGAAGATCTATCCGCGCGATGCTTCGGGCAAGGTACTGAAGTACAACGATCTGCCGGCGCAGTATCACGCCAATGTCGACGTTGCCGATGCACCGTTCGATCGCAAGTTCGGGGATCAGCCGGCCATGACGGATCAGGACATTCAGGACATCATTGCGTTTATGAAAACGCTGAGTGACGGGTATAAGGCTGCAGGGTCCTGATTCCCATCAGGGCCGTTGTCCAGCGTCGCGCGAGCCGGTGAGGTAAGCTTGCCGGTTCCGCGACCACTTTCCGTACCCTGCCCGATGGCCGATTTCCCTCTTTTCCCTTTCGACGCCGTACTTTTCGACTGCGACGGCGTGCTCGTCGACTCCGAACCCATCACCAACCGCGTGCTCACCGAAATGCTCGGCGAGTTAGGCTGGCAATTGAGCGTTGAAGAGGCGATGCAAATTTTTGTCGGCAAGGCCGTCAGGGATGAAGCCGCACTCATCGAAGCGCGCACCGGTTTCGCAATCACAGCGGATTGGCTCATGCAATTTCGTGCGCGCCGCAATGAAGCGCTCGATCGCGAGCTGGTGGCGATCGACGGCGCGGCGTCGGCAGTGCGCGCGCTTTACGCGTCGCTCAACGGACGCATTGCTGTCGCGTCAGGCGCCGATCGCATCAAAGTGGAATTGCAACTGGTGAAGGCCGGTATTCTCGACTGCTTCGAAGGGCGCATCTCCAGCGGTCATGAAACACCGCGCAACAAGCCGTATCCCGACGTCTATCTCGCCGCGGCCGCAAGCCTGGGCGTAGAACCGCAGCGTTGCGCTGTGGTTGACGATACCGTCACGGGCGTCACTGCAGGCGTGGCCTCCGGCGCCACCGTGTTCGGCTATTGTCCGAAAGAACTGAGTCACAGCAGCGCCACGGCCCTGCACGGCGCGGGCGCGGTTCACGTCTTTCGCGACATGGCCGACTTGCCCGCGCTGCTCGCGGGATGGCGCGGCGTGCAGGGTTAAGCGCGCGCCCTTACTCGACGACCTTACTCGAAGGCGGGGTCGATCGGTACGCGATATCCGACCGCGAGGCGGTTGGTCTCGTTGGCCATACCGACCACCGCCAGCAGTTCGCCGAACATTTCATCAGTCATACCCGCGCGGCGCGCCGCAGCCGTATGGCTCGCGACGCAGTAACCGCAGTTGTTCGTCACGCTCACCGCGACGTAAAGCAACTCCTTGATCAGCGGGTCGAGCGCACCCGGCGCCATCACATCCTTCAGACTGTCCCACGTGCGCGCAAGCGTAGGCGGATGCTGGGCGATGTATTTCCAGAAGTTATTGACGTCGTCGACCTGGCGGGTCTGCTTGATGTCGTCGTAGACGGCTTTGACTTCAGGCGAAGCTGCGGAATATTCGACGGCTTTAAGCTGGCTCATACATCCTCCTTTGCTTGCTAATGAAAATCGGCAATTCGTGCGCGAGGGGCGCGAGTGGCGCGAGGTTGCTCATTGTGCCCGCAATTCCGGTGGATGTAGCTGTTGGTCGTGCGCCAACACCGTTGCGTCGCGAGTCGGTGGATCTCAAACCATCTTGCGCCCGCGAGGTGAGTAGATTGTGGACGCCATAACGCTTTGCGGCGGATGGCATGGTGTGTGCAAAGGGAATCAATGAGCGCGGCAATACCCGGGCTCACTGTCAATCCAACTTGCCGGAGATCCACCATGAAAACGCTAGTTCTCAAAGATTTGCCCCGCGTCGATGAACTCGACCGCGCGGCTTCGCAATCCGTCCGCGGCGGCATCGCCTGCCTCACACGGGAAGCACCGTCTGCTTGCCCTGGCGGGATGATGCCGCCCATTGTCGTTCGGCGCGGCTGGGAGTGTCCGCCGATTCATTGGGGTTGTGGGCCTGTCCATGTTCCATACGGCAAGCCGCCTTGCCACGCCGAGCCGGTGGTGGTGCCGCTTTAGGCATCGCGAGAAACCGCATGATGCGTGAGGATAGACGGGCCAGCATGGCGGCCCGTCTACTTTCATCGCCGCGCCAGGATATCGCTACTTCCCTGTATCGCGCGGACGCAGCACCTGTCCACCTGGACCATCCTCTACGAGCCAGCCCTCGGCTCTTAATTGCTCACGCAGTCGATCAGCCTCGTTCCAGTCCTTGGCCGCGCGAGCCTTGTCACGCTCATCGAAGAGAAGCGCGATATCGGTGGGAATATCAGGCACGTCTTCTTTCCAGTCGGCGAGCCGAAGTCCGAGCACGGCGTCGAATCGGTCGACCGTTGCCCGTCGCGTCGCCGCCGGGAGATCGCTTCTCACCACATCCCACAGCACAGCGAGCGCGCGCGGCAGATTCAGATCCTGATCGACCTCAGCCTTGAAACGTTCGACGCTGTTCGCGTCGGGCATGCCGCCTTCGGGCCATTGCACATAAGCTCGACGCAAACGCTCCAGCGCGGATTGGGCTGCATCAAGCGCTTCGAGATTGAAGCGCAGCGTGCTCCGGTAATGCGCACTAAGGCACAAGTAGCGATACGCGAGCGGATCGATGCCTCGATCGATCAACGTCTGCAAACGCACGAAATCGCCGCCCGACTTCGACATCTTGCCGGCGTCCAGCGTCAGGAAATGGCCGTGCATCCAGAAGTTCGCCAGGCGCGTTCCATGGCGCGCCTGAGTCTGCGCGATTTCATTGCTGTGATGCACGGCGATATGATCCTCTCCGCCGCAGTGAATGTCGAACCACGGGCCGAGGTATTTCGCCGACATCGCCGAGCACTCGATATGCCAACCGGGAAAGCCCCGGCCCCACGGGCTATCCCATTCCATTTGCCGCGTGCTGTCCGGCGGACTGAACTTCCACAGCGCGAAATCCGTTGCGTGCCGTTTGTCTCCCAGCGCCACACGCTTGCCGGCCTGCAACCCAGCGGTATCGAGACGTGCGAGAAAACCATAGTCATCCTGTTTGCTTGTGTCGAAGTAGACGCCGTCGGCCGTGCAGTACGTATAGCCGTTGCGTTCGAGGTCGGCAATGAAGTCGATCTGCTCGACGATGTGATCGGTCGCGCGGCACCACAGGGCAGGCTCGAGCAGGTTCAGCGCACGCCAGTCGCTCATGAAGGCTTCCGTATATCGCCCGGCGATCGCCCACGCCGATTCGCCCGTGCGGCGGCTGCCCTTCTCCATTTTGTCTTCGCCTTCGTCGGCATCGGAAACCAGATGACCGACATCGGTGATATTGACGACGTGCCGCACGGTGTAGCCGTTCAATGTCAGCACGCGTCGCAACACGTCTTCGAATACGTAGGTCCGAAGGTTGCCGATATGCGCGTGGTCGTACACGGTCGGACCGCAGCAATACAGCCCCACATGGTCCGCTTGAATCGGCGTGAAATCGCGTAAGGTGCGCGACCAGGTGTCGTACAGGACGAGTGGCATGTGAATTCCTGTGGTGTTGAGCGCGTTAGTGAACGTACGTGCGTAAGAACGAAAACGGAAGGATCAAAACAAAAAGGCCACCGGTCTTGTGACGGGTGGCCTCAGGGATACGGACGCGTGCAGATCGACTCGCTAGACGCAAGCTCCCCTTGGCAGGCTGCAACAGCATGCGTGCAAAGAATGCGAATGGGAATGGATAGAAGCAATCATGGAAACGATGCTAACGCGTGTTTCGAGGCCGGTCAATCTCGAATCGCGGCGCGGTGTCCGAATCGTGTGCCTTCGGAATGCATGAAGAAAGCCCCGCAAGACTTTCATCTTGCGGGGCTTTATGTCGAGCTTCGGCGTTTTCCGCTTATCGGGACATCATGTGCATGCTGACGTTGTGCATGATCCACAACGAGCCGACGATCAGAATCACGGCTGTGAGCACCGTAAAGCCGAACGCCATAACGTTCCAGCGCTGCGCCGACGAAGCGTTCATGTGCAGGAAGAAAATCAGATGCACGACGATCTGCACGAACGCGAGGCCTGCGATCGCGAGCAGCGCGTTCTCGCCGGTCAACGTCCCGTTGAGGACGAGACCGAAAGCCGCGGCAGTCAGGATGACGGAGAGAATGAAACCCACCGTATAGCTGCCGAAGCTGCCGTGACTTTCGCCGCCGTGTCCTTCGTCCGGGTGCGCCAGGTGTGGGTGATGGCTATGGTCCATTTAGATCACGCTCGCAAGATAGACAAAGGTGAAGACGCCGATCCACACGACATCCAGAAAGTGCCAGAACAGGCTCAGGCACGTCAGGCGAATCATGTCGCGTTCAGTCAGATCGCGATGACGCATCACCTGCACGGCAAGCACCACCATCCAGATCAGGCCGCAAGTAACGTGCAAACCGTGCGTGCCGACCAGCGTGAAGAACGACGACAGGAACGCGCTGCGGCTCGGGCCCGCACCCTGTGCGATCAGGTGCGAAAACTCGCGCATTTCCAGCACGAGGAACGCGAGACCCAGCAGGAACGTCACGCCGAGCCAGAAGAGCAGCACGCCCTTCCTGTTCTTGTGCGCGCCCAGCATCGCGAAGCCGTAGGTGATACTGCTCAGCAGCAGCATCGACGTTTCAAGCGCGACGCCGGGGATCTCGAACAGATCCTTGCCGGTCGGACCACCCGCGAACTGGTGGCCCATCACCGCGAAAACGGCGAAGAGCGCGGCAAAGATGATGCAGTCGGTCATCAGGTACAGCCAGAAACCGAATACCGATTGCGACGGCACATGGTCCGGCGCGAGATGCGGTTGAACCGCAATAGTCTTCTGTAGCATCAGTCCACCTCAACCGCAATGTGGGCACCCGCGCCGGTGCGCTTCTCTTCAGTCAGCGCAACGGTGTCGGCCGGGATGTAATAGCCGTCGTTGTCCTGGAAGCTATAAACGATCACCGTGCCGATTGCACCGACGAGGCCGACAATCGCCAGCCACCAGATATGCCACACACCGGCAAACCCGAGCGCCAGCGAGAACAGGCCTACCAACAAACCTGCTGACGTATTCGACGGCATATGAATGTCGCGATACACCGGCTCGCTTTGCGGCGCTTTGCGCGACTTCATGTCGGTGAACGCGTCCAGCTTGCGCACCGTCGGGATGATCGCGAAGTTGTACACCGGCGGCGGCGAGCTCATTGCCCATTCCAGGGTGTGGCCATTCCACGGATCGCCGGTAACGTCACGGTTTTCCGGCAGATTACGGTCGCGGATACTGACATACAGCTGCGCCAGCTGGCACGCAATGCCGATAGCGATCAGCCCTGCGCCGAACGCAGCGAGGATCAGCCACGGATGCCATGCCGGATTGTCGTAATGGTTCAGACGACGTGTCATGCCCATGAAGCCGAGCACGTACAGCGGCATGAAGGCGACATAGAAGCCGACCAGCCAGAACCAGAACGCGGCCTTGCCGAGTTTTTCGTTCAGCTTGAAGCCGAACGCTTTCGGGAACCAGTAGTTGAAACCGGCCAGATAACCGAACAGCACGCCACCGATGATCACGTTGTGGAAGTGAGCGATCAGGAACAGGCTGTTGTGCAGCACGAAGTCCGCGCCCGGGATCGCCATCATCACGCCGGTCATGCCGCCGATCGTGAACGTGATCATGAAGCCGATCGTCCACAGCACGGGCGTGGTGAATTCCAGACGGCCCTTGTAGATCGTGAACAGCCAGTTGAACACTTTCACGCCGGTCGGAATCGCAATCACCATCGTCGCGATACCGAAGAACGCGTTGACGTCGGCGCCTGAACCCATCGTGAAGAAGTGGTGCAACCACACGAGGAACGACAGCACCATGATCGCGCAGGTCGCCCACACCATCGTCTTGTAGCCGAACAGCGGCTTCTTGGCGAAGGTGGCCACGACTTCCGAGAAAATACCGAACGCCGGCAGGATCAGGATGTACACCTCGGGGTGACCCCATGCCCAGATCAGGTTCAGATACAGCATGGCGTTGCCGCCGCCGTCATTCGTGAAGAAGTGCATGCCGAGGTAGCGGTCCAGACCGAGCAGCGCGAGCGTCACGGTCAGGATCGGGAACGAGGCCATGATCAGCACGTTGGTGCAAAGCGCGGTCCACGTGAACACCGGCATCTTCATCCAGGTCATGCCCGGCGCGCGCATCTTGACGATGGTCGCAAAGAAGTTCACGCCGGTGAGCAAGGTGCCGATACCGGAGAGCTGCAAACTCCACAAGTAATAATCGACCCCGACACCCGGACTGAACTGCAATTCCGACAACGGCGGATAAGCCAGCCAGCCCGTTTGTGCGAACTCACCGATCACCAGCGACACGTTGATCAGAATCGCGCTGACCGCGGTCATCCAGAAGCTCAACGAGTTGATGAAGGGGAACGCGACGTCGCGTGCGCCGATCTGCAGCGGCACGATCAGGTTCATCAGGCCGATCATGAACGCCATCGCCATGAAGAAAATCATGATGACGCCGTGAGCCGTGAACACCTGGTCGTAGTGATGCGGCGGCAGATAGCCGGGGCTCATGTAGCCGAGCGCCTGTTGCAGACGCATCATGATCGCGTCAGAGAAGCCGCGCAGCAGCATGATCATCGCCACGATGATGTACATGATGCCGAGCTTCTTGTGGTCGACGGAGGTCAGCCATTCCGTCCACAGGTAGCGCCATTTGCCGAGATAGGTGACCGTGCCGAGCACGGCCAGCCCGACGAGCGCCATGAAGATGCCCGCGCCCACGATGATTGGCTCGTGATACGGAATCGCATCGAGTGTAAGTTTTCCGAACATGCCTTACCCCTTACCCTTTGGCGCACAGTTAGCGTCGTTCATGTTGTCGAGGACGTTACCGTTGTTGTATCGGGCAATGATGTTGTGAAAGAGCTTCGGGTCAACCGACGAGAAGTAGCGCACTGGCTCCTTCTCGGTCGGCGCCGACATCGCGTGATAGCGGTCCATGTCCAGACGGTCGGACGAGGCGCGGACCTTGGCGACCCACGCGTTGAACTCGTCAGGCGATGTGGCGAGCGCGCGGAACTTCATGTCCGAGAAGCCCTTGCCGCTGAAGTTCGCCGCGGTGCCTGCGTAGTTGCCGGCTTCGTCAGCGATCAGATGCAGACGCGTTTGCATACCCGCCATTGCGTAGATCTGGCCGCCGAGTTGCGGAATGAAGAAGGAGTTCATCACCGTATCGGACGTGATGAGGAAGTTCACCGGCGTGCCGACCGGGAACGCCAGCTGGTTCACCGATGCAATGCCGAGGTCGGGATAGATGAAGAGCCACTTCCAGTCGAGCGCGACGACTTCGACGTTGATCGGCTTGACCTGCGACTCAAGCGGCTTATACGGGTCGAGCTCGTGCGTGCTCTTCCACGTCAGCACGGCGAGGAACAGGATGATCAGCGTCGGAATCGTCCAGATGGCGATTTCGATGCCGGTGGAATGCACCCAGCCCGGCTTGTATTCGGCATTCCGGTTCGACGCGCGATAACGCCATGCGAACAGCAGCGTGAGCGCGATAACCGGAACGACCACGATCAGCATGGCCCAGACCGACGTGGCAATCAGCTCGCGTTCCGCCAGCCCCACACTTCCCTTCGGATTCAAAATATCGAGGTTGCTGCAACCCGAGAGCAACAACACGAGGCCGGCGGAAAGGAAACCTGTCGACCCTCGCAGCGTCTTTCCTTTCATATCCATTGCCTTTCATTTACGACTTCAACGAACGTCATCAGACCGCTCTCCATTAATAAGCGCTCGCATAATAGGGGAACGGCATTTTGCAATAAACACCCGATTCAGCAACGTATTATTGCGTCGCAACACCGTGCGACACGTTGCCGCATAGCCGTGCGCGCAGGTATCTTTGCCAGACTCCATCGCAGAGTCTGCGTTCATGACAGCAATCACAAAAGCCCTTGAAACAAGCGCTAAAACGCGGCGCAACCGGATGGTCGCGTCGCGTTGAATGGCCTGCAAAGGAACTCTGAACCGAAGCCGGACGACGCCTCAGCGAAGGCAGCATCCGTGGAAAGATGCTGCAACTGCAAAGCGCCTCGTCGTATCGATCAGCCCGGGGTACGAACCGCAGCGACAACCGGTGCGGGCGCGGCGGCCTGCAGATGTTCGCCGCCGTCAGCCGGTGCGGAGTCCGAAGGATGCGTGGAGCGTTCCGATTGCGCCAGCAGCGTGCCGACCGACGGGTCGATCGCATCGGTGAACGGTTTCGGATTGATGCCGATGGCCAGCACCAGCAACGCCATCGCGCCGAGCAGCACGAACTCGCGCTTGCCGAGGTCCTGGAGCTTCGCGACGCGTGCATTGGCAATCGCGCCGAAAATCACGCGTTTGTACATCCACAGCGTGTAGGCCGCGCTCAGGACCAGCGTGGAGGCCGCGATGGCGCCGATCCAGAAATTGAAGCGGATCGCGCCCATCAACACCATGAATTCGCCGACAAAACCCGAGGTGCCCGGCAGGCCGATATTGGCCATCGAGAACAGCATCACGAACGCGGCGAAGCGCGGCATGGTATTGGCAACACCGCCGTATTCAGCGATCGAAGCGGTCTTCGTGCGATCGAAGAGCATGCCCGTGCACAACAGCATGGCGCCGGATACTACGCCGTACGACAGCATCTGCACGATCGCGCCGGCCTGGCCGATACGGTTGAAGACGAACAGGCCGAGCGTCACGAGGCCCATGTGGGCGATCGTCGAATACGCGAGCAGGCGGCGCATGTCGGTCTGCACGAGTGCCAGCAGGCTCGAATAGATCACCGCGACAAGCGACAGCGTGATCATCATCGGCGCGAAGAAATGACTGGCTTGCGGGGCGATCGGCAACGCGAAACGCAGCAGACCGTAGCCGCCCAGCTTGAGCATGCCGATCATCACCGCGGCGCCGGTCGGGCCGTCGAGGTGGACGTCAGGCAGCCACGTGTGCAGCGGCCACATCGGCACCTTCACGCCGAACGCAGCAAGGAAGCCAAGGAAGATCAGGACTTGCGGCCACGTGCCGAGGCGCGTTTCGCGCCACAGCGCGAGGTCGAAGCTGTGCGTCTGCGCATACAGGTACAGCATCGACATCAGCATCATCAGCGAACCGAGGAACGAGACGAAGAAGAACTTCACCGCGGCGTACGAACGGTTCGAATTGCCCCACGTCCCGATCAGCAGGTACAGCGGAATCAGCGTCGCTTCGAACGAGATGAAGAACAACATGCCGTCCATCGACGTGAACACACCCTGCATGAAACCCGACAGCATCAGGAACGCGCCGAAGTACTGCGCGGTGCGCTCGGTGATCGACTCCCACGAGGCGACCACGATGATGATCGTGGTCAGCGCGGTCAGTGCGACGAGCCACAGCGAAATGCCATCCACACCTACATGCCACGCGATATCGAACGTGGGCGACCAGCGGACGTTCTCGACGAACTGCATCGACGTCACGTCGTTGCGGAAGTTCGACACGAGCGGAATCACCGGCAGGAAACCCGCTATCGCGCCGATCAACGCGAGCCATCGCGTGCGGCTACGTGCCGCGTCCGATCCGGCACGCAAAACCACCAGGCCGGCGACAATAGGGATCCAGATGAGTAGGCTAAGAAGCGGAGGCAATGGCATGTGTTCTGTTGAAAACTTGAAATACAAAACGCCGCATCAACGCCTTCAAAATGAAAGCATTGAAATGGATATGTAGGCTGGATTTCGCTGAAATTGACGTCGAAGCGGTGCTGCTTGCTTCACGTTTACCCGCAGTCGAATGACCAAGGGTGGGAGATTACCAAGATAAGAATACTTTTGCAGCGCAACAACGCTGCAACGCTTCTGGTAATGCATTGTTGCCACGCCAGCCCTTGCGAAACGCCGAAAAATGTGCAGACGCACAAAACAATTTCGTCAGGGTATACACCATGCTTTTTGCATGTAGAAGAAAGCAGTTGGCGGGCGATTAGCCACTCTTGCACAACCGCTTCGACGCGACGATCGCACCGGAATAAATCATTCTGGTGTGCGACACGCCATCAAAGCCGATTTCGAGCCGCAGGCGAAAATTTAGCGCACCCACGAGCAGAAATTTTTTTTGATCCGGCACTCTAAAGAAGCGTCGGCGCGGTCCCGAAAAAACCTTTCCGATCTGGGCGGCGCTCCGTTGCCGAACAGATATCGGACGATGGCAGCGCTCGCCGGCGAGCCTTACAGAACCCGAATATACTTCGGCGGTTCAGGGGCTGACGCTCGTGCCTGGTACAGTGGTTCTTCGCATGATTGGACGCCGCCCTCACCAGCCAGACTTATCGGATACCGCATGCTTTGTGATGAAGGTGTCGTTCCCGCGCTCGAATGCCGCGGGCTTGGCAAAACGTATGGCACTGGCCGCATCGTGCTGGCGCACCTCGATTTCACGCTCGCGCCAGGTGAATTCGTCGCGATCATGGGTGACTCCGGCGTCGGCAAATCGACGCTGCTGAATCTCATTGCAGGACTCGACAGCGCGGATAGCGGCGACGTGATCATCGACGGCAGCGCAGTCTCGCGTCTGGATGACAACGCGGCAACGCGGTTGCGTCGGCAAAAACTGGGTTTTGTGTTCCAGGCGTTTCACGTCCTGCCTCATCTGACGCTTGCGCAGAATGTCGCGCTGCCGCTTCTGCTAAACGAGCTGCCCACGGCTGGCGCGCTCGATATGCTCGCGGCCGTGGGTTTGAGCGGCCGTGGCGATGATTTTCCGCGGCAGTTGTCGGGCGGCGAGTTGCAACGCGTCGCCATTGCGCGGGCGCTCGTGCATCGTCCGAAACTGATTCTCGCCGACGAACCCACCGGCAACCTCGACCCCGATACCGCACACGAGGTACTTGGCTTGTTCCGCACACAAAGCAAGGCAACCGGTGCGGCCACCATCATGGTCACGCACTCGGAGGCGGCCGCGGCAGTGGCGGACCGCATTCTGATTCTGAGCGACGGCGGTTTGCATGCATCGTCGTCCGGACGTACCGCCTTTTCGGGCTCGCCCCCGGACGCTCGATCCGCTGCGCGTTCAGCCGATGATGCACGCTGACCCACGCCCACTGCAGCGAATGCGAGGTCATCGCAGGCTCGCGCGTTGGCTGTTGAGTGCCGAGTGGCACAGTCATCGTGGACGCGCACTGGTTGCGATTGCAACGATCGCGCTCGGCGTCGCGCTTGGCTACGCCGTTCAACTGATCAACAGCGCGGCCTTCAATGAGTTCTCGGCGGCGGCGCGCAGCCTGTCGGGCGAGGCCGACCTGCAGGTGCGCGGCGCTCAACCTCTATTCGACGATTCCATCTATCCGCGTTTGTCGACTGAGCCTGGTGTGGCGCTGGCGAGTCCCGTACTCGCGCTCGATGTCACCGTGCCGGATCAGAGCGCCGCGTTGCCTGTGCTTGGTATCGACGTCTTCAAGGCAAGCCGCATTGCGCCTGATCTGATCGGCGTGCCGTCGGCGGATCGGCCGTTCGATACGCTCGCGGCTGATACGGTGTTTCTCTCGGCGGCCGCGCAGCAATGGTTGAACGTGAAGATCGGCGATGACGTGGCGCTGCAAAGCGGCACGTCGATCGTGCACTTTCGTGTGGCCGGCGGTCTCGTGAGAACGCGGCCGGGTCAGCGGCTCGCGGTGATGGACATTGCTGCCGCTCAGTGGAAGTTCGGCAAGGTAGGCAAGTTGTCTCGCATCGACGTGCAACTCGAACGCGGCATCGATCGCGAACGCTTCAAGCGTGATCTGCAAGCGCGGCTCGGCAGCCGGTGGGTGATCTCCGAGACGCGCGACGCCGAAAGCCGCACCGATCGTCTGTCGCGTGCCTATCGGATCAATATGAACGTGCTCGCGCTGGTAGCGCTTTTCACTGGCGCGTTCCTCGTGTTTTCGACGCAGGCACTGGGTGTTGTGCGGCGCCGTGCCCAGTTCGCGATGCTGCGCGTGCTTGGACTGACACGCGGCCAGTTGCTGCGCCAGATCCTGATGGAAGGCGCGTTGCTCGGCCTGCTCGGTTCGCTTTCCGGACTCGCGCTCGGCTATGCGATGGCGAGCGGCGCGTTGCGATTTTTCGGCAGCGACCTGGGCGGCGGCTACTTTCCTGGCGTACAGCCGCACGTCGGTTTCGAACCGCTCGCGACCGCGCTATTTCTGATGCTTGGCATCGCCGTGTCGGTATTAGGCAGTCTTGCCCCTGCATTGGAGGCGGCACGTGCGCGGCCCGCGGTGGCGCTTAAAGCCGGCGCCGAAGAAGGTGCACTGGCGCGACTCGCTACGCCGTGGCCCGCGCTGGCATGTCTGCTGGTTGCCGGCGTGCTCACGCAGGTGCCGCCGCTGTTCGACGCGCCTATTGCCGGCTATCTGGCCGTTGCGCTGTTGCTGATCGGCGGGATTGCGCTGATGCCGCGCGTGACCGCTTTGATCTTTGGCGCAGCAAGCCGTGCTCTCGGCGCGCAGCGTCGGGCCGGTGCGGCGAGCACGTTGGCATTGGCGCGCCTTGCGAATGCGCCGGGCCATGCGTCGATCGCAATGGGCGGCGTGCTGTCGAGCTTCGCGCTGATCGTCGCGATGGCGATCATGGTGGCGAGCTTCCGTGTTTCTGTCGAAGACTGGTTGGGCCACCTGCTCTCGGCCGATCTGTATGTTCGCGTGGCGCCAAACGGCGACACCGGTGGCTTGCGTCCCGACGAACAGACTCTGCTGCGTACCGTGCCCGGCATCAGGACGGCGGCGTTTGCCCGCACCTCGCATATCACGCTCGACCCTGCACGGCCGGACATCGCCGTGCTCGCCCGTGAAATCGACGCCGCCGATCCAGGTGCGAATCTGCAGATGACCGGGGCAGTGCTGCCGCCTTCCGCGTTGCATGAGGGCGAGACACCTGTTTGGGTATCTGAAGCAATGGTCGATCTGTATGGGTACAAGCTTGCTCAGCGCGTGCAGTTGCCGCTCGGCGAGCGCGGTCACGTGTTCGTTGTAGCCGGCGTATGGCGTGATTACGTGCGGCAGAGCGGCGCGATTCAGATACGGCTTGCGGATTACCGGCGCCTAACCGCCGACACCGGTGCGACGGATGTGGCCGTGACCGTTCAACCGGGAACGAGCGTCGAACGCGTGATGGCCGGCTTGCGTGCGCTGCCTTTCGGCGCATCGCTGAGTCTGTCGCAACCGGGTGAAATTCGTGCGCGTACGCTGGTCATTTTCGATCGGAGTTTTGCCGTCACTTATCTTCTCGAGGGGGTCGCGATCGTGATCGGCCTGTTCGGCGTCGCGGCGACGTTTTCCGCGCAGACACTCGCACGGGCCCGTGAGTTCGGCATGCTGCGGCATGTGGGCGTGACCCGCTCGCAGGTTCTCGCGATTCTTGCGCTCGAAGGCGGGATGCTCACCGCCTGCGGCATTGCGATGGGCTTCGTTCTTGGATTCGCGATCAGTCTGATCCTGGTGTTCGTCGTCAATCCGCAGTCGTTTCATTGGAGCATGTCACTGCACGTTCCATGGACGGTGCTCGGCACGGTGGCGTTGGTGATGCTGGCTTCGTCGTGTTCGACGGCGGTGATTGCAGGACGAGGCGCGGTGTCGGTGGATGCGGTGCGCGCGGTGAAGGAGGATTGGTGATGGGCGGATTGCCGCGTGAGGTGGTGCGGGAATTGAGGTATGGCGCGGTGTGTGGATCGGGGTATCAAGCGGGATATCAAGCGACAGCGGACTTCTGTCGAGCTGATTGCGTTTGCCTGACTCCTGGCACTCCGGGCAAGTCGTCGGCTGCACTGCCCCGCTTCGCGCGAGCAAGGCGACTGAGCGCTGCGATTCATGCGGCGTTGCTTTGCATGAGTTTGATGGCTACGGCACCTGCGGTTGCCGCGACACCGGAGTTCGCAGCGGTCACGCCGGATCATTCGATCGTGCTGCCGCAAGACACTGGCGCACACCCGGCTTTTCGCACCGAATGGTGGTACGCAACAGGCTGGCTCACGACACCGGACAATCAGCCGCTCGGTTTCCAGATCACCTTCTTTCGCTCGGCAACCGGTCACGACGCAGCGGACCCGAGTGCGTTCGCGCCATCGCAATTAATCATTGCCCATGCCGCGTTAAGCGATCCTGCGCTTGGTCATCTGACGCACGATCAGCGCATTGCCCGCCAAGGCTTCGGGCTGGCGTACGCGAAGCCGGACAATACCGACGTCAAACTCGATGCATGGAAAATCGTCCGTGCCGGCGACGGCCACTACGACGTTACAGTGAACGCGAACGGATTCGCGCTGCATCTTGCGCTGACGCCGACTCAGGCGCCATTGGTCCAGGGCGAAGGCGGCTACTCCCGCAAAGGCCCACGCCCCGAACAGGCTAGCTATTACTACAGCGAGCCGCAATTGCGCGCGACCGGCAGCGTCGTTCGACCGGTCGCGGCAGGCAAGAAATCGACCGGTGAAACGGCCGTTACCGGCGCGGCGTGGCTAGATCACGAATGGTCCAGCACGCTACTAGATTCCGACGCTGTCGGATGGGACTGGCTCGGCGCCAATCTGACAGACGGATCAGCCTTGATGGCCTTCAAGGTCCGCAGCCGCGATGGGCACTCAATATGGGCACATGCCGCACTTAGAAATCGCGACGGTCAGGTGAGGACGTTCGGCCGCGATCAGGTCGATTTCATTCCAGTTCGCACATGGCGCTCGCCGCGCACGAACACGTCGTACCCCGTATCGATGACGCTCAAAACCGGCGCGCTGACGTGGCGCCTCGATCCGTTGATGGACGACCAGGAACTCGATTCCCGTCAGTCGACGGGTGCAGTGTATTGGGAAGGTGCTGTGCGGGTGAGCCGTGACGGCGCGGACGTTGGACGTGCGTATCTGGAACTGACGGGGTACGCGAACGCGCTGCGGATCGGGAAGGAGTGAGTTGCCGGAAGAACTGGAGAAGTCCCGGCGTGAGCATGCCATCGCAGCCGTGATCTCACGAGTGGGGGCGAAGGCCCGTTCTGCGTGCGCGATTGGCGCCGGTAAACGCAGAAACCCCACCTTTATGGGGTGGGGTTTCTGATGCTGCAGGGGAGCCTGACGATTACCTACTTTCACACGGGAATCCGCACTATCATCGGCGTGGAGTCGTTTCACGGTCCTGTTCGGGATGGGAAGGGGTGGGACCGACTCGCTATGGTCATCAGGCATGACTTGTTGCCGTGACGCGGGGTGTTTAAACCCTGGGCGGCACAGCCAATCTGGAAGAAGTAGTTTCTGGTGATGCTCACCAGAGGGAGATTCGGGGGTTGTGTTGTTCGAGGCACAACAACGATCTCAACCTGTGTGTGCAAGACACACCTGTTATAGGATCAAGCCTTACGGGCAATTAGTATCAGTTAGCTTAACGCATTACTGCGCTTCCACACCTGACCTATCAACGTCCTGGTCTTGAACGACCCTTCA
>NZ_CADIKC010000015.1 GCF_902859805.1 Paraburkholderia sediminicola
CTGACACCTCTCTGTCCGGGTATAAGTCTACCTTTTGAGGTGTCCAGGATTATTAGGCCACTACACACCTACTTTTCTTTGCCGGCTGCAAAGAAAAGTAGGCAAAAGAAAACAGCTCAAACCGCTAATGCTAAGTGGGCACCGCAGTTTGCTGCGGGTAGTGGTGCGACTGGAATCCGTGCTCTCGCACATTCCGCGCTAGTGACAAAGGACTCATCAGCTCCCACTCCGCACTGCGTGCGTCGCGGACAGGTTTGCATGGGAAACCACCGGCTTCGGTTTTGGTTTGTGGGGCCATCGGCTTCGCCTCGGCGACGTGTCCCTACACTTCGGCGGGAACCCCTACCTCAAATGATTTGTTGATGTGCTGCCGCCTCATTCCCGGTTGCAATCACAGCCGCAGCGGCAGCGGCAGCGGCAGCGTCAATTGCAATCACAATTGCCGTTCCACTCGCACTCGCACTCGCACTAGCACTAGCACTAGCACTAGCACTAGCACTCACAATGATGGCTGTGATGAGAGCGCAATAGAGAGCCACGATTCGATGGCGAGGCGTAAGCGCCCAAACGCAGAGATCGGTTTTATGAACTGCTCTTCGGCGCGCGCAGCGCCGCCGGAAGTATGACGCCCTTGTCACTGGCGTATGCAGGTGCACGAACCCAGATTCCAGATGCACCACTACCCGCAGCAGACCACGGGCCCCACTTAGCATTAGCGGTTTGAGCCGCTTTCTTTTGCCTACTTTTCTTTGCGGCAAGCAAAGAAAAGTAGGTGCCGCCCCGCACAGGGGCAACGCTAATAGACCACTAACAAATCAAGGAAAGGCACCAAAGCCAGAACAAGGACAAAACGCCGCCGCCAAAGGCAAAAACCCTAACCATTACCCTTCCCGCAAATACCCCACAAGCACCTTATGCGCAACCATATCCACAGCAGGCTTAATCAACCCATTCTTGTCAGTCCAAACCTTAGGCGTCAAAGCCCCACTCAACGCAACACTATCCGCATCACCCAGCGCGAGCAACGCCGTCTGCACCTCATCATCAAACGCAATCACGTTGACGAAAATCGTATCGCCATCATTGGTGGTCGCCCGGACCTTGCAGGTCACAAAGCGCTTACCATTCTGCCCCGTGCGGATCTGCGCCTCGCCATATAAGCGCCCGCCCACCAGTCCATCGATCATCGCCCTACTCCTGTTGTTCCATCCCGTGCAAAAGGCAATATCGCTCAGCACGGCCCGTATGATCCCACGATACACAGCGCAACTTACGCAAAAGCATGGACTGCTCGCGCCATACGCAATACGTCAATCGCCGCGCCCGCGCTGAACTAGCACGTTTACCGTGACCCCGTCTGCGCGCCCGCCGCCTCGAAAATATCCCGCAGCCATTGCGCAAACACCCGCACCCGCGACGACAACTGGCGATTCTGCGGATACAGCACCGAAACCGGCATCGGCGGCGGCGGGAAGTTCGCGAGAATGATCTTCAGCCGACCCGACGCCAGTTCGCTCGCCACCCGGTATTGCGGCACCTGCACGATGCCGAGCCCGGCCACCGCCGAGCCTGTGTAAAGATCTGCGCCGGTCACTGATACGGTCGACGGCAGATAGGTCGCCGTATCGCGGCCGTCGATTCTGAATTCGAGCGGCACCGGCTTGCCGGTCGCGCTCGACAGATAATTCACCGCGCGATGCGTGGACAAAGCCGCCGGATCGACCGGCTCGCCATACACTTCAAGATAAGCCGGACTTGCCACCGTCACTTGCGGCAGTTGCGCCACGCGCCGCCCCACCATCGACGAATCCTGCAGATTGCCCGCCCGCAACACGCAATCGATCCCCTCCCGCACCAGATCGACCAGCCGGTCGTCCTCGCCTATCGTCAATTCGATGTCGGGAAACCGCGCGAGAAACGCCGGCAGCGCCGGCACCACGAAGTGCCGGGCCAGGGTGCCCTGCAAATTCACACGCAACAGGCCCTTCGGCGCAATGTTGGAAAACGAGCCCTCCGCCTCCTCCATGTCGGCGATCAGCCGCACGCAGCGGCGGTAATACGCCTCGCCGTCGTGCGTGAGGCGTACCGAGCGCGTGGTGCGCTCAAGAAGCCGCGCGCCGAGCCGCTGCTCCATGCGCTTCATCAGGTTAGTGACGGTGGCGCGCGGAATCTGCAGGTCGTCCGAGGCGCGCGTGAAGCTCTGCCGCTCGGCGATCCGGATGAACACCCGCATTTCCTCGAAACGATCCATGGTTGATGCCTTTGTGCCGGGCCGGCGATGCGGCCGCCGGTCGACCAATTGTTAAAGCAAATGGAATGATTATGGCAAGTCTAACCCGATTATCTCGACAGCAAAAGCGACCATGATTCGTTTCATCAACTCACCACACAGAAGGAAACGAATCATGAACACGATCAAAAACGCTCAAGTCGCCATCGTTACCGGCGCATCCCGTGGCATCGGCGCAGCAGTTGCGCAACGTCTCGCCAAGGACGGCTTCGCGGTTGCCGTGAACTACGCATCGAGCTCGACGGAAGCCGATGCGCTGGTCGCGGAACTCACCGCGGCAGGCACCAGGGCGATCGCAGTGAAGGCCGATGTCGCGAACGCCGACGACGTGCGTCGCATGTTCGAAACCACCGAACAGCAACTCGGCAAGGTGGACGTGCTGGTCAACAACGCCGGCGTGCTGAAGACACTGCCGCTCGCCGACACCAGCGACGCGCTGTACGACCAGACCTTCGACATCAACGTGCGCGGCACCTTCAACACCCTGCGCGAAGCGGCCGCACGGATGAACGACGGCGGACGCATCGTCAACTTCTCGAGCACGACGCTCGCGCTGAACATGCCGGGCTACGCAATCTACAACGGCACCAAGGCCGCCGTCGAAGCCTTCACGCATGTGTTCGCCAAGGAATTGCGCGGCCGCAACATCACCGTCAACGCGGTAGCGCCGGGCCCGATCGCGACTTCGCTGTTCCTCGACGGAAAGACCGACGAACAGATCCAGACCTTCGCCAAGATGCCGCCGCTGCAACGCCTCGGCCAGCCGGACGACATTGCCTCAGTCGTGTCGTTCCTCGCGGGCCCGGATGCAGGCTGGGTCAATGGCCAGATCCTGCGCGCCAACGGCGGTGTGGCTTAACCCAGCCAGAAAACACGCAAAGAACCTCTCTCACGGCACCTTGAAACGCCGTATCACATTCACGAATCGGAGAAGAAAAATGCAGAAGAACGTCATCCTCGTTACAGGCGCGGGTACGGGCATCGGCAAGCTCACCGCACAATCGCTGGCCGAAGCCGGCCATATCGTCTACGCGACGATGCGCAATGTCGAAGGACGCAACAAGCCGCGCGCCGACGAAATGCGCGCGCTCGCCAAAGCGAAGGACATCCAGTTACATCCGCTCGAACTCGACGTGTTGTCGCAAGAATCCGCCGATGCCGCCGCCGCGACGATCATCCGCGAGCAAGGACGGCTCGACGTGGTGATGCAGAACGCGGGCCATCTGGTGGTCGGCCCGACCGAAGCGTTCACGCCTGAAGAAATGGTGAAGGTGTTCGACACCAACCTGTTCGGCACGCAGCGTGTGAACCGTGCGGTGCTGCCGTATCTGCGCCAGCAGGAAGCGGGCTTGATGTTGTGGATCAGCAGCACGACGACCAAGGGCGGTTTTCCTCCGTTCCTCGGGCCATACGGCGCTGCAAAGGCCGCGATGGATTCTTTGGCGGTCACCCTCGCCTACGAAATCGCGCGCTTCGGTATCGAAACCTCGATCGTGGTGCCGGGCGCGTTCACGCGCGGCACCGCACATTTCCCGAGTGCCGGCAAACCAGCCGATGCCGAACGCTCCGCTGCGTATGCACGCTATGACGGCGTGATGGATCAGATCGGCGAGCGCCTGTCCGAACTCACACCGGACGACGCCGATCCGCAAGCCGTCGCCGATGAAATCGTGCGGATCGTCGCGTTGCCGTCAGGCGAGCGGCCGATGCGCTCGGTGATCGACTTCGTCGGCGACGGCGCGCGTGAAGTGCTCGAAGTCTCGGAGCGCGTGCGCATCGAATTCGCCAAACGCATCGGTATGGGCGATCTGCTCGAAGCGAAGATCAAGCGGTAATCAACGCATGACCGTGAGGGACGCCGAGGGTGATTGATAGACCCTTGCGTCCCGCCGTTCCTTTTCCGCTTTGAACCCACACGCTCATGAAACCCTCAATCCTGGTCGCCTGCGCCGTGCTGCTGCCGTTTCTGATCGCCGCTTGCGATGCGCGACTACAAGCTCAGTCGCCGGACGCGTCCGTTGCCACGCGGAGTACTGCCATGAAACCCTCAGTGACTTACCTTCATCTGTTGAAGCACACGCCGTTTTTCACGAGCCTCACAACCGAACAATTGCGCTGGGTGATCGGCCATTCGCATGAATGGGAAGCGCATCCCGGCACCGTGGTCGCGCAATGCAACGGCAGCGCTCACGGCGGCACTGCGAACGATCAAGGCATGTGGATTCTTCTGGACGGCGGCTGGCAGGTCGAATACGGCCAACAGTTGTATCCGGCAGGCCATGCGAGTGCGGGGAAATGGTTTAGCGCGACGGTGACCGATCGGCCGTGCAGCCTCGTCACGACCGAACACAGCTATGTGATGAAGATCGAACGCCCCGACTTCGACGCGATGCTCGAACAAGGTTTCGCATTCGACCAACATCTCAATGCGGGTCGCCGCTATTACAGCGAACTGTTCGCCGCTCCGGTCGAGCTCATTAAATAGCCGTCGATCCGGAGCAGGTGATTACGCCGTGCAAACGCCAAGGAAGCGCGCTTAAACCGCCTTCGGATTGCGCTCCGTAAATCCTTCCTGATGCCAGTACGGATACGCGGGACGTACAGCGCTGGCAGCGTCGAGTTTCGCTACCTGTTCGGGCGTCAGATTCCAACCCACCGCGCCAAGGTTCTGCCGCAACTGCTCTTCGTTGCGCGCACCGATTAGCACTGTCGATACAGTAGGCCGTTGCAGCAGCCAGTTCAGCGCAATTTGCGGCACGGTCTTGCCGGTTTCGGCCGCGACCTCGTCGATGGCATCGAGCACGCGGAACAGGTACTCATCCGGCACCGGCGGCCCCATGTCAGAGGTTTTGTGCAGACGGCTCGTTTCCGGCAACGGTTGGCCGCGTTTGATCTTGCCGGTGAGACGTCCCCAGCCGAGCGGACTCCATACGACCGCACCCACGCCCTGATCGACGCCGAGCGGCATCAATTCCCACTCGTAGTCGCGACCAATCAGCGAGTAGTAAGTCTGATTCGCAACGTAGCGCGGATAGCCGTAACGATCCGCTGTGTCCTGCGATTTCATCAGATGCCAGCCGGAGAAATTCGACACGCCGGTGTAGCGGATCTTGCCGGCGCGCACGAGATCGTCGAGCGTCGACATGACTTCGGCGACAGGCGTCTTCGCGTCGAAACCGTGTAACTGGAACAGGTCGATGTAATCGGTTTGCAAACGTTTGAGCGCTGCGTCCACCGCCTGAATCAGATGAAAACGCGACGAGCCGACATTGTTCGGACCATCGTCGAAACGGAAGGTCGCTTTGGTTGAAATGATCGCTTTGTCGCGCTTGCCCTTGAGCGCTTCGCCGAGCACCGACTCGGAAGCGCCGCTCGAATAGATGTCGGCGCTGTCAAACATCGTGACGCCCGCATCGAAACAGATGTCAATGAGGCGACGCGCTTCGGCGACGTCTGTGGCGCCCCACGCCTGAAAAAACTCGCCCTTGCCGCCGAATGTGCCCGTGCCGAAACTTAGTACCGGCACCTTGAGACCAGATGCACCCAGATGTCTGTATTCCATTGATGATTCTCCGTGACCTAGCCGTCGATAAACGGACGTTCAGTCTACGCGTGTCCCGGCAAACGTGCCGGCGAGCGCGGCCAACGCGTCACGCGCGTTTCGAATCACGCTGTCCCAATCGCCTAACGCCGGCTGCCGGAACAATTTCGCTTGCGCATACCAGGGCGTATCGGTGCGTTCCAGCATCCAGCGCCAGCAGGTGTCGAAGCGGTTCAAAATCCATACCGGCTTGTCTAACGCGCCTGCCAGATGCGCGGTGGATGTGTCGACGGATATCACCAGGTCGAGGTTTGCCACCAGCGCGGCAGTGTCGGCAAAGTCGTCGAGTTCTTCTGTGTAGTCAATGACGTTCGGGTGCGAATCGTTGCGCGGTGACTGAAGCGCAGACGGACCCTTTTGCAGACTAAAGAACTGCACGTTCGGCACATCGAGAATCGGTGCGAGCCGCTCGAACGTAATCGAACGGCGTGCGTCGTTCTTGCGGAGCTCGGCGACATGCGGCCGGTTTCCGCCGGCCCACACGAGTCCGACCTTCAAACACCCTTCTGCTTGTGCAGCGATACGTTCGTGCCATTCACGCGTTGCTTGCGGGTCGGCGAACAGATAAGGCGTCTTTGACGGAATGCTCGCGAGATCGGTCTTGAATGCGAGCGGCAGACTCAGCAATGGGCAGTGGCAATCGAACGGCGGCAGTGCCTGGCCCGCTTCGATCAATTGATCCACACCGTCGAGCGTGGACATGAGCCGCATCAACTCACCCGGTACTTCCAGCACGACTTTCGCGCCGAGCTTCGACACCATGCCGGCATACCGGCAAAACTGCAGCGTATCGCCGAGACCCTGCTCCGCATGCAGCAGAATCGTTTTGCCGTCGATCGAAAAATCGCCCAGCCAAAGCGGTTGCGCAAAGGTGCGCCTGCCTGCTTTGATCCGGCTACGCTCCCAGCGCCATTCGTACTCTTTCCATCCCGCATCTAGCTCCCCCAGTTGCAGCAGACACAACGACTGGTTCCAATGCGTCTCGGCAGCGGCAGGATTGACGGCCAATGCGCGTTCATAGCTCTGCAACGCTTGCGCGTGCTCACCAAGATCGACCTGGGTCAGGCCAAGGTTGTTCCAGGCATCGGCAAACGCAGGGGCGAGTTCGAGCGCGCGCTGATAGCTTTGCCGCGCCTCGTCTGCCTGATTCATATCGCTGAGCGCATTGCCGCGATTGCTCCACGCGTCGGGATAGGCCGGCTGCAATGCGAGCGCGTGATCGCAGCTTGCGAGCGCATCGGCGGGACGGCCCAGATCGCGCAGCACGCAGGCGCGATTGTTCCAGGCTTGCGCGAAATCCGGCATTAAAGCGATTGCGCGATCAAAGCTGCTGAGCGCTTCGAGCGGCAAGTTAAGGCCGGCTTGCGCGTTGCCGCGATTGTTCAGTGCGTCCGGGAATTTCGATTGCAATGCAAGTGCGCGATTGGCGCTCGCGAGTGCTTCGTCGAAACGTTGCGAGGCATTGAGCGCATAGGCGAGATTCGAATGGATGGGCGCCTGTTTCGCATTGATGGCGAGCGCCTTCTTGAGGAACTCGGTGCCCTCCTGGACACGGCCTGTCTGCAGCGCGAGCGAGCCCAGCAACTGCAGCGCCTCGAAATGACGTGGCTTGAGTTCGAGAATCTCGCGATAGAGTTCTTCGGCCTCGGCGAATGCGCCGTTCTGCTGAAGCGCGACGGCTTGCCGAAGCATATGGTCCAACTGTTGCGGGAGATTGGCAGGCTTGCTCATGAGGTGAGCTTGGATTGAATGCGTGTGGAATCGGGAAACCGCTTTCAAGCTTCCTGAGTCGCGGTAAAAGCCACGCGGGTCAGGCCTGAAAGAACGAAGCCGATTATCGCCGAAAAGAACGCATTTGGTCTGCTGTGTGCAAGCGGCTTTGAATATGCGCGAGCGGGAGGGACGGCTGCTGGTTTGGAGGCGCTTTTTGCAGGCGTCTCTTTTAGACGTGTTTTTAAGCGCTTTTCTATGCCTGGTGTGTCTGATGTCCGGCTTACTGGGCAGTCAGATGCTTACGCTTGGCGAGATCCTGAGCCATTGCGTAGTGCTCCTGGATGGTCGGCAGTGCCTTTTTTGCCGCGTCCTTCAACTGTTCGTCGCGGCCCGAAGCGATTTCCGCCTGGAAGGCCGACAGCGCTTTCTGTTCGCCGGCGAGCGCGACCTGCTCGATGTAGGTCTTGTCGAAGTCGGCGCCGCGCAGGTTATTGATGCTCGCGAGCACCGCTGCGTCCGGATCGTTCTTCGGCACGTCGACGCCACGCGGGCTCGCGGCGCGCAGCGCGTCGGAGATTTTCGCGTTGTCGTTCGACACGCGTTCTGCGAATGCCTTCACGTCCCGGTCGGTAGAGCGCGAGGTTGCGATGCGTGCGGCATCGCGTTGCGTGGCGACAGCCTTGGTGGCGTCGGTGATGAAGGTCTGGTCGGCGGCATGAATGCGAGCGGCATCCGGTGCGGCCGCGGTCTGAGCACTAGCCGCGGTAGCGACAACCATAAGGCTGGCCATGCAGGCACTGGTGATAGCGGCGAGAGGCAAGCGGATCATACGTTCTCCTTGGAGTGGAAGCGAAACGACGGCGATGCGAGTGCGCCTGGGCCATCGCGTGCGATTGCATTGATACCTTGCAAGTCGCTTGCGACTGGCTAACGGCGCCGCGCTCTTATCGCTGTGCATTCTAGGAGGCGCATTCCCCAGCATGTGAAACCATGCTGTCGCTTCTGTAACGTTAGGTAACCTTCATACAAATTACCTGTTTTTGCTGTACGGCCGCCGCCCTCTTCCTGCCCCGAATAACGGCTTGGTGTTAACCAGAAAGTACCGGCAAACCGCCTGAATTCACTGAACTTTCCTGCTGCTGCGCCGATAACAGAAAGGTAGGGCACGCGCCAGGGCCGAACGGACGGTATGCATGGCGCACCACTCGCACCGCAATCCCTGGAGAGATTCGATGGCAGTAGATCACCGCGCGAACGACGAACGCAGCAATCTGACGAGTTCCAATAAATTCGAGTTGTTGCTGTATCGGCTGGGTTCGGTCCCTGGCAGCGACGCGCATGAGCTTTACGGCATCAACGTCTTCAAGGTGCGCGAAATATCGACGATGCCGCCGGTGACGCCAATTGCGGGTTCTTCGCCGTTCGTGATGGGCGCGGTGGACATTCGCGGCCAGATTATTCCCGTGATCGACTTACCGCGCCTGATGGGCTGTGAGCCGACGCGCGGCCTGAACATTTTGCTCGTGACGGAATTCGCGCGTTCGACGCAGGCTTTTGCGGTCGAGGAAGTGGACGACATCGTGCGGCTTGAATGGAATCAGGTGCTCTCCGCTGAAGGCGCGGCTGGCGGCAATCTGGTGACGAGCATTGCGCGTATCGACGGTAACACGGGCGATTCGCGGCTCGCCCAGGTGATCGACGTAGAGCAGGTGTTGCGCGACGTGTTTCCGTCACAGCATCCGAGCGTCGACCCGACGTCTGTGGGTGAAGCGCTGGGCATCCGCCCTGGCGCGAAGATTCTCGCCGCTGACGATTCCGGTTTTGCGCGCAAGCTGATCGAGCAGGCGTTGAGTGCGATTGGCGCGGACTACGTGATGACCAAGACTGGCGAAGAGGCATGGAATACGTTGCAGCAGGTCGCGCGAGAAGCGCAGGCTAACGGCACGCGGGTGAAGGACAGTATTGCGCTGGTGTTGACCGATCTCGAGATGCCGGAGATGGACGGGTTCATGTTGACCCGTCAGATCAAGGCTGATGAGCGGACTCGGGATATTCCGGTGATTATTCATTCGTCTTTGACTGGTGCGGCCAACGAGGCGCATGTGAAGAATGCCGGGGCGAATGGGTATGTGGCTAAGTTTGCAGCCGCTGAGCTGGCTAATGCTATTCGTAATGCGTTGGGGGCGCCTGCGGCGGAGGGGGTTGTTGTTTGAAAGTTTTAGGTTTTTTGCCTTCGCGGCGCTTATTGTCAGTGGTCCTGGGGCTTTGGGGTTTCCTTGTTCTGGGTTTGGTGCCTTTCCTTGCATTGGTAGTGGTCTATTAGCGTTGCCCCTGTGCGGGGCGGCACCTACTTTTCTTTGCTTGCCGCAAAGAAAAGTAGGCAAAAGAAAGCGGCTCAAACCGCTAATGCTAAGTGGGCACCGTGGTCCGCTGCGGGTAGTGGTGCATCTGGAATCTGGGTTCGTGCACCTACACACGCTTGTGACAAGGGCATCATTCTTCCGGCGGCGCTGCGCGCGCCGACGAGTACTTCTTAAAACCACCTGCTACGTTTTGGCGCTCACGCCTCGCCATCGAATTGTGGCTCTCGATTGGACTCTCATTACCGTCATCTTTGCGAGTCCTAGTGCGAGTGGAACGGCAGTTGCAATTGCCGCCGCGGCTGTGGCTGTGGCTGTGATTGCAACCGGGAATGAGGCGGCAGCACATCAACAAATCATTTGAGGTAGGGGTTCCCGCCGAAGTGTAGGGACGCGTCGCCGAGGCGAAGCCGACGGCCCCCACAAACCTCACCCGAAGCCCGTGGTTTCCCATGCAGACCCGTCCGCGACGCACCCAGTGCGGAGTGGGAGCTGATGAGTCCTTTGTCACTAACGCTGAATGTGCGAGAGCACGGATTCCAGTCGCACCACTACCCGCAGCAGACCACGGTGCCCACTTAGCATTAGCGGTTTGAGCTGCTTTCTTTTGCCTACTTTTCTTTGCAGCCGGCAAAGAAAAGTAGGTGCCCCCCCGCACAGGGGGAACGCTAATAGACCACTAACAATGCAAGGAAAGGCACCAAACCCAGAACAAGGAAAGGCCACCACCGTAAGAACACAAACAAACAAGCGCCGAACAGGCAAACAACCAAACCACCCCGCAGGGAAAAAAAGACCAATAAACCCCAAATTTCTATGTGACCATACCCAAACCCCAACCCGCACGGAGTGCAACAAAAAAATGCTACCCCCTGACCCACTCCATCCCCTGCGCCCCTTCCTGAAAAACTTCGTGTGGGAACACGGCCACATCGGCACTCGCTACATCAACTGCGTCACCGGCGAAATCAGCTTCGATGACGGCAAAAAATCCCGCTTCGCAGCAGAAAAATACCTCTACGTCCCGCTCGACAAAGACGCCACCGACGACCCGCTAGTCACCGGCCCCGCAACCCAGGACGCCGCCCTCGCCCGCTTCCTCCGCGCCGCGCAACTTGGCAAACCCGAAGAAGCCGGCTCCGCCGCGGAAGTCCAACGCGCCGTTCACGATTGCCTCGATCTGGCAATCTTCAGCGCCTATCAGCACGACGCGCTGCAAGCAGTCGACCACTACACGCAAGAAGCAATGTTCGACGACGAAATCCGTGCAGCGCTCGTCGACGATATTCGACGGGTCTACACGCCCATGCGTGAACAATTGGCGCTCTACGACTTCACCGTGCTGCACGGTCTGCCCACGCCGCTTCTCTTCAGCGATTCACCCTTCATCGACTGGCGCGTGCGCGTCAAGCCGGCCATGCCGTTCGTCTCGCTGCCCCTCGGACCCTACGCATTGCTCGTCGGCACGCCTTCGGGAAGAACCAGTCGCGCCGCACCCGTCGCGTGGAAAACGGCCGTGTCGATGGGCGTGCTAAAAGATCACAATCGCCTGATGGCCGAGCGCGCCCGTCTGTGGATCGTGGCCACCAGCGACGATCAACTGATCGCCATACAAGATCGCTTCAAGAAAGACGACACATAAGCGGCCACGCGCCCCGCATATCTTCACGCCTCACGGTGTGAATGCGCTTCAAGCGCGAGCGAAAAGGCCAGATGGCCGATTTCGATGCCCATGGTGTTGATCATCCGCGGCGAATGAAACGTGCCTAACTGCGCACGTTGCTCAGGGCTGCCGATATCGAGCCGCGCGAGCAGTTCAGCAACGGTGGCATACAGCACGCCGATGTTGCCGTCCTCCACCTTCACCGCAATGCCGAGTGCACCGTTGGCGCCGAGCCGCTCAGTCTGCCGCGACGCACGCACGCCGATCGCGTAGCTGCCGTCCGCGCCGACCTTGCCGATCAACGCTCCATCGAACGCGCGCATCAAGGCGGTACAGAAACGTCCCTCGCCTGCCACCCACTCCGGATGCCCGGCCATCGCACGATAGATGCGTGCGAGCGCAACCGTGCGTGGCGAAATGGAAGAAGTACCGGACGAAGAAGCCGCAGAAGAAGCCGAAACCTCGTCCTCCGCGGCGGCGAGCTTCGCGAACAGTCGGGCGAGTCGGTCGAGGGGGAACGCCGGCGTCGGCAAGTTGCAACCGTCGATCGACCATTGCACCGCGTCGTCCGGCAAGTCGCATACCTCGGCGACGGTATGCTTCACGCGCACCTGCAACGGATGCTCCGGCAGTTCATAACCCCGTATCGCCGCGCCGATCGAACGCGCCCCGGCCAGCATGCCAGCGTGCTTGCCCGAGCAGTTGCTGCACACCGCATCCGGTTTGAAATCGCGCTTCAGCCAGTCGACATACACAGCGTCGGACAACGGGGGATGGCCGCCGCAACGCAGATCGGCTTCGCTGACCTGCGCCTTGGCCAGCATCTGCCTCGTGCGTTCGATGTGACGCGGCTCGCTGCTATGCGAGGCGCACATGAGCGCGAGATCCGTTTCGTCGAAACCGAATCGCTCGAGCGCCCCCGTCTCGACTACCGCCAAAGCTTGTGCCGGTTTTGCCGCGGAGCGTGCCAGCGTGATACGCGATGGATCGCCGAATGAATACAGCAGCCGGCCGTCGGCCTGAACTACCGCGACATGAGCGATATGTGTGTTCTCGATTGCCTCACCACGATAAACAGTCGCTGCAATCCGCCCAGTTTCACGCAAGGTCATATTCGTTCTCCTCCTGATCGCATCGGTCGTCGCGATCGTTATCAATCATGGTGACGCAAGCGATTCTACGTTCGTCTTTCGCGCAATCCAAATCTTCACCGGTCGGCTACGGCATGCAAGCAATTTGCACGACCCGGAGGACCCGTACTTAAGCCGCTTCGTGAATATGCTCGACAAGATAGTCGATCAATGCCCTAACCTTCGGCGGCAAGAACCGGTTCGGCGGATACAGCAGCCATACCGACCCCACGTAAGCGCGCGCTTCGAGATTCCAGTCGGGCAGCACTTGCACGAGTTCGCCGCTGAGCAATGCATCCGTGGCGGCAAACTCGGGCAAGTTCGCGATGCCGAAATCCTGCTGCGCGGCTTCGAGCCGCGCGCCCGCATGGTTGGCGATGTAACGCCCTTTCACGTCGACAGTTTGCGTCTCCGTGCCACGGCGAAAACGCCAGCGGTTGTCGTCGGCGGTTTCACCGAGGTAGATGCAATCGTGCTTGAGGAGATCGCGCGGTTGCGTCGGCGTGCCGTGCTCACGCAAATAAGCCGGCGATGCACCCAGCAGCCAGCGCACGGCCCCCAGCCTGCGCCCCGCGAGCCCTTGCGGAGGATGCTCGGTCAGGCGGATTACCAGATCGACATCGTCGGCAAGCGGGTCGACGTCGTGATCGGTGAACAGCAGTTGCAGGTCGACTTCGTCATAGGCGCGCAGAAAACCGGGAATCAGTGGATGAATCACGGTCTTCGCGAACGCGGTGGGCGCGCTCACGCGGACTTTGCCTTGCGGCCGCGCCGCCAGTTGCCCGGCCGCATCCACCGCGCCCGATGCGGCGCTCACCATGTCGCGGCAGAAACGCGCCACCTGTGCACCGGATTCCGTGACTCGCACCGTGCGCGTGGACCGTTCAAGCAGGCGTGTCGCCAACGCGTCCTCGAGGCGTTTGATCTGACGGCTGACCGTAGATGGCGTACTGCCGAGCTGACGTGCAGCGACCGAAAAATTGCCGGCATCGACGACGCGCGCGAAAACCGCCATGTCCGGCAGCAACGCAAAAAGATCCGTTGGGTTCATCGTCGGGCGCTCGTGGAGTTTGAGTCAATTAATGCATCTGGAACATAAATGCTATGCGCAGCGACCCGATTATCGCCCTACAAGCAAAGTTCGACAATACGCACTCATCTGTACGAGGTCCGCCATGTCGAAACAAGAACGTCTGCTTCTGCTCTCCGATCTGATGCTGCTCGCGGTCGCCGTGGTGTGGGGCACCAGTTACGGCGTCGTCAAAAGCGCCCTGGTGTTCTATCCGGTTCTGGGTTTGCTCGCGATCCGCTTCGGCCTCACCTTCTTGATCCTGTCACCCAGCTTGCGTCATTTGCGCGCCGCCGATGCGCGCGCGCTGCGCGGCGTGCTGATCGCGGGGGCCTTGCTGCTCGGCATCTTTCTCTGCGAAACCTTCGGCATTCTGCTGACGCGCGCGGCCAATGCGGCGTTTCTGATCAGCCTGTGCGTGGTGCTGACGCCGCTCGTCGAATGGTGGCTGCTCAAACGCAAACCGACTCGCATCGAATGGGCGGCGGTCGCGCTTTCGCTATTCGGCGCCTGGCTGCTGGCGGGGGATGGCGCGCTGAGTTTCAATCCCGGAGACGCGCTGATTCTGCTTGCCGCGTTCCTGCGCGCGCTGAACGTGTGCGTGACTAAATGTGTGATGCGCGACTCCGCATTGCCGCCTTTGTCAGTGACAGCAGTTCAGTCGGGCGTAGTGGCATTCGGCAGCGCGGCGGTGGCGGTGCTGTTTGTGCCGCAACAATGGCAGCCGGTGCCGTCGCTCGCGGGGCATGCCGCGTTCTGGGGATATATCGTCTATCTGGTGATCGCGTGTACGTTGTTCGCCTTCTTTGCACAGAACTTCGCGATCAAACGCAGCAGCCCGACGCGCGTGTCGTTGCTGATGGGCAGCGAGCCCGCCTTCGGTGCGCTGTTCGCCTGCATCTGGTTAGGTGAACGGATTTCGACGGCGGCATGGATCGGCGGTGCGTTGATCGTGGCGGCATCGATTCTCGCGACGGTGCGATGGAGTGCGTTGCGTGTGAGCGCGGCGGAGGCTTAGAGAATTTCCGAAGCCCGCGCCGATCGCAGCACACGCATCCAACGATTAGCGCGACGCGACCGTGCCCCGTTCGCTCACCACCTCGCCATGCTGCAAGACATACTCGAGGCGCTCGCCCTGCCCCGTCAACACGCCGATATCCTTGAGCGGATTGCCGTCGACCACCAGCACGTCGGCGATTGCTCCTGCCTTGATGACGCCGAGCTTGCCGCTGCGCTCGACGATATCGGCCGCAATCGTGGTGGCCGAACGCAATGCCTCCAGATTGCCGAGCACCTCGGCGCGAATGCGCAATTCGTCGCTCTGGAATGTATGCATTTCGCCGAGCAGGTCCGAACCGAAGCCCATCGGCACACCGGCGTTTGCATAGATCTGCAGCGAGTCGCGTCCCGCTTGCCGCACGGTTTCGACCTTGGCAATCGAATCGGCTGGCAAGCCGTAGTCGGCGCCGTGTTTGGCCAACGCGTCGTAGGTGACCAGCGTGGGCACGACGAATGCGCCGTGCTCGTGCATCAGTTTTGCGGCGGCCTCGTCGACCAGATTGCCGTGCTCGATCGTGCGCACGCCACAGCGAATCGCACGCGAAATCGCGCGACCTGTGTAGGCGTGCGCCATCACGTACGTGTTGGCTGCTTCCGCTTCGGCCACGATCGCGCGGATTTCGTCCTCGGAGTATTGCGTATTGCTGATCGGATCGGTCGGCGAAGCGACGCCGCCGGAGGCCATGATCTTGATCTGCGTAGCGCCCTTCTGAATCTCTTCACGCACAGCAAGCCGCACTGCATCGACACCGTCGACCACTCGCGCAATCGCCCCGGCACGAAAGGCGCACGAACAGGGTTCGAGCACGTCGCCACGCGGACGGAAATCGCCGTGACCGCCGGTTTGCG
Source organism: Paraburkholderia sediminicola (assembly GCF_902859805.1). GTDB lineage: Bacteria > Pseudomonadota > Gammaproteobacteria > Burkholderiales > Burkholderiaceae > Paraburkholderia > Paraburkholderia sediminicola. Next base: position 15,735 of record NZ_CADIKC010000015.1, read on the forward strand.
ACAACGCCTTGCCCGACGGGAAAATACGCGGCCCCGGAATCAATCCGCTCTCCAGCGCCTGCGTCAAACCCCAATCCGCGCCGCCCGCATCACGCACCGTCGTAAAGCCGCGGCCGAGCATCGCCTTCAGAATCGGCAGTGCGCGAATCGCGGTGAGGATGTTCGGCTGCGTCGCATTCACACCGAGGTTGGCGCGCGAAGCCAATACGTGCACGTGACAATCGATCAGACCGGGCATCACCGTCTTGCCGCGTGCATCGATCACGCGCGCATTCGGCACATCGACAGGACGATCGGTGACTTCGACGATATGACCGTTTTCAATCACGACGTGATGATGTTCGAGCAACACACCCTGGACCAGATCGAGTACGTTGCCGCCGCTGATTACCGTAATGCTCATTGATATCTTCCTGACTGGATGAAGAATTCCGTCCGCCTTTTATTCGCCGGACGCGTTGCCGCTCAGGCGTGGCTACGGCGCGGATCGCGCACATAGAACGTGCCGACGAGGCTGATGGTCGCGGCAATCATCACGTAGATCGCGGGCGCCATATTGCTGCCCGTCGACGCAATCAGCCACGTGATGAAGAACGGTGCGAAGCCGCCGAAAATCGTCACCGCGAAGTTGTACGCAACGGAGAGGCCGGTCGATAACACTTTGGTCGGGAACAGCTCGGAGAACGCTGCCAGAATCGGACCGGTGTAGGTGGCGATCAGCAGGCCGAACACGCCCTGAAACACCATCAGCGAAACCAGGCCGGGCGCGCTGTTGATGTAAGCGAACATCGGCCATGCAAGCACCAGGATCAACGCCGCGGCGCCGGAGAGGAAGCGGCGGCGGCCGAAGCGGTCAGCAAGCTTGCCGACCACCGGAGAGAAACACATGATCATCAAGCCACCGAACATGCCGGCACGAAAGCCCATCGATTGCGGCAGATGCAGCGTGCGCACCGAATACGTCGGCATATAGAACAGCAGCACGTAGGTGCACACCGTCCACAAGATCACCATCGAAAAGCTCGCAAACGTCTCGCGCGGAAAGCGGCGGAACACTTCCGCGAGTGGCGAATCGCTTTTGGCCTCTTCCGTTACCGCGCTGAACGCCGGTGTTTCGTCCATACGGCTACGAATGAAATAGCCGACCGGTCCGATCAGAATGCCGATCAGGAACGGCATTCTCCAGCCCCACGAATGCAGCGAATCTGCGCTCAGACTCGACGTTACAAAGGTGCCGACCCCGGCGCCCAGCAGCACGGCAAAGCCGATGCTCGATTGAATCCAGCTCGAATAAAATGCGCGCTTGCCCGCCGGCGCATATTCGGTAAGAAACGCAGTGGCGGTACCCATTTCGCCGCCGGCCGAAAAACCTTGCAGCAAGCGGGCGACTACGATCAGCACCGGTGCCCACAGACCGATCTGGTCGTAGGTAGGCGCGAGGCCGATGAGTGCAGTGCCGGCCGCCATCAGCAGAATGGTCAACGAGAGCGCCGCTTTTCGTCCGACTTTATCCGCGTACACGCCGAGCACGATGCCGCCCACCGGTCGCATGAAAAAGCCCACACCAAACGTCGCAACGGCAAGCAGCAGCGAGGTCAGTTCATTGCCAGTCGGAAAGAACAGCTTGGCGATGATCACCGCGAAGAAACTATAGACGGTGAAGTCGAACCACTCGAGCCCATTGCCAAGCACAGTGGCAATAATCGCGCGGCGCCGCTGCTGCGCAAGTGAATCCACGGAAATTGCGACGTTGGATGAAAGCGTTCCTTGCATGGTCTCTTTCCTTATCAGGCTGCTTGTGCCGCTATGGATGCGGCCGCTACGTGGCTACGAGTCCGGCGAGCGTCTGCAAGCAAGGCAGCGTGGCGGAATCCAGCGGCGCCTTTGCATGCATAAAGCCGATCGTAGAGAGACCTGATTTGTTTTCGAAACGAAAGATTCGCATGCACGCATGCGCGTGGCGCATGCGAAAGGCAGTCAGGTTGCGGGCGTGTTGCTCGTCTCAGTGAGTGTTTGCCCGCCCGTTTGCCCGCTTGCCTGCGCCTCTGCCTGCTCGAAAAGCCAGCGCGTAAACAGGCGTGCCGCCTGGTTCTCCGCGCGGTCGTTCGGCGATACGACGTAGTAGCCGCCGCCGTGGCTCGCCGATGCTCGCGTGGCGCGCACCAGCAGCCCTTCGTTCAGACACGCGTCGATCATGTGACGCCAACCGAGCGCGACGCCCTGGCCGAGAATCGCCATCTGCACGAGTTGCGGATAATGATTGATAACAACCGACGGCGGCGAGTCAGGCATCTGCACATTGTTGAGACGGAACCATTCGGGCCACGACATCCATTGACGCTGACCGTCTTCCTGCATCAGCAATGTTTCATGCGCGAGATCGGCTGGTTCCAGCACACGGCCGGCGAGATATCCGGGTGAACATACCGGGTACACGTCTTCGTCGAAAATGCGGCGTGCAGTGAAATGCGGCTCGGCGTGCTGGCGGATGTAGTACAGGCCCACGTCGAATTCCGCGGGCGATAGCGATGCGAGCCCGTCGCGCACGATCATCCGGATCTTCACGTTCGGATGGGCGGCGCGAAACGCACCGAGGCGCGGCGTAAGCCACAACACCGCCACGCCCGACGAACACGCGATCGTCAACTCCAGATCGCCGTAGCGCTTCATCACGTCGAGCGTGGCTTCCGAGCAATTGGCGAGCAGCCACTGCACATGCTTGGCGTAGCGTTCGCCGGCGATCGTCAATCGTAGGGCGCGATGCTCGCGCACGAAGAGCGAGCGGCCGAGGAAGTCTTCGAGTTGCGCGATCTGGCGGCTGACCGCACTTTGCGTCAGATGCAGTTCTACGGCCGCTTTGGTGAAGCTGGCATGGCGCACAGCCGATTCGAACGCGATCAGGCATTGAAGCGGGGGTAAAGGAGCGATCCGCATGATGAAGGTGACCGAGTGAGGTTGCCACCATCATAGCGGGTCGAAGAGCACGTCAAATCATGCCTGCGACGTCGCAGTGTGACTGCCGGATTTCAGCCGTCAGTGGTGCGATCAATGACTTGGCGCCAACGCCTCTTCCCGCTCCAGCGAGCGCGTGTGCTTGAGTTCCGGAAAAAATCTCATCCACAGCAGGGCGACGGCAATCGTTGCGATGCCGCCCACCAGTACGGCCGGTTGCGCGCCCCACCACCCCGCCGTCACACCGGATTCGAATTCACCCAGTTGATTCGACGTCCCGATGAAAAGCGAATTGACCGCACTGACGCGACCGAGCATTTCGTCCGGCGTACGCAGTTGTACGAGCGACAGGCGCACCACCACGCTGATGGTGTCCGATGCGCCTAGCACCATCAGCGCGAAGAGCGACAGGAAGAATTGATGCGACAAACCGAACACCACAGTCGCCGCGCCGAACGCGATCACGCCACCGAACATCGCAGCGCCGGGACGGTTACGCAGCGGGAAATGCGCGAGCCAGATGGTGCCTGCAAGCGCGCCGATAGCGGTACCTGAGCGCAACAGTCCGAGACCGAGCGGCCCGGTATGCAGGATGTCGCGCGCAAAAACCGGCAGCAGCGCTGTCGCGCCGCCAAACAATACGGCGAAAAGGTCGAGCGATAGTGCACCGAGTATCACGGGCTCTTTACGGATAAAAGCGATGCCCGAGAACACGGACTCGAGCGTCACTGGCGCGCGGCTCGCCAGCTTGGCCTGCAACGGAATGGCCCACACAGTGGCAGCAGCAGCCGCGAACGAGAGCGTGCACGCGAGGTAGGCCACGCCCGGACCGACACCGTACAGCAGGCCGCCCAACGCGGGACCCGCGATCTGCGCGGTTTGATTCGCGGAAGTGGCCCATGCCGTCGCTTTGGGCAATTGCCCGCGTGGCACGACGCCCGGCAACAGCGATGCGACCGCAGGCGATTCGAAGGCGCGGGCCGCGCCCACGCATGCGGCCAGCACATAGATGACCGGCGCGCTGATCCAGCCACCGAAGGTGCCGAAGGCGAACAACAATGCAGCGACGCTTTCGAGGCTTTGACAGATGGCCGCGATACGGCGACGGTCGTAACGGTCAGCGACGTGACCGACCACGAGCGTCAGCACGAACATCGGCAGAAATTGGGCGAGGCCGACAAGGCCCAGTGCGAAGGCGCTATGCGTGAGTGCGTAGATGTGCCAGCCCATCGCCACGGCGAGCATCTGGAACGACAGCGATGAGAGGATACGGGTACACCAGAAACGCTGGAATGCGGGGTGTTTTGGCAAACTGAAGTTAGGGTCGCCGGCGGGGTCGGCTGGGGGTATGGGCATTGGGTTCTTGCTCTCTACTGGGCTGGCTGGGGCGGCAGGTAGTTTAGAGCAAGTTTGTTTATTTTGTTTTTATGGGTATGTGGGGGATTTTTAGGTCCGGCGTTCGGTTTTCGGGCGCGCGCTTCGTCGAAGCTCATCCATAGATCAGGGGATGCGCTACAACGCTCACTTCATGGGACTGGTTTCGCGACCGATCGATACAGTCGAGGACTTATTGTCCAAGCAGAGTGAGATCTTCCCAGACATCTTCGTATCCTTCGGCAAGGAGAAATCTCCAGCCCGGCGGCAGCGCCAGATATGGCAGCGCGAGTGGTGCCCACTCCTTGAGATGTTCGCCGTGCAACGGGACGAAGAAGTCGGGATTCTGTGAAAATGTCTCGCCCGCCCAGATGAACCAGCCGTTGGTGCCACGATCCGCGTTGATTCTCATGCCATTTAGCGGGCGGGCTCCACTCTTTACGTTCAAGGACACACCCAATTTCAGATGCATGTCGCAGGCAAAGAATTGAGTATGGAATCGCTCGCAAACAGCCCGTTGTTGTTCGTGCAATTTCAGGTCCATTCAAATACAGAACGCCAGATCGTTAAGATACGCCATCCTGCCAAGAAGCCGGCATCTGAGCAACGGCCCCAAACATCGAGCAAATTCCACTCGCGGCCCGAAGCGATCACTCGCATTAGATATTGGAATCGTCGACAATGGAACCGCATACCGACGAGTCTCCATGTGGTTCAAGCGGTACGACTGCTATTCTTTTAGCCGACCCTCTTATGCGACAAATTCTTCGATTTCTTTTTGCTCGGCGCAAATATGATCACGCGACAGACGGGCTGAAGAACGATGTTCTGGACGCGGAGATCCGTTCTGTTGCAATGCTTATCGATGATCAAGTAGCGTTTGGCGCGCTTGCAGCTGAGGTTGCTGGACAAGTAGGCCCGGACGCTATTACCGTGCTGATATCCCGACTCCATACGCCTGCTTCGCCAGTACCGGCAGGGTTCGAGTCTCGCGAGCGAGGCCTGGGGGGATGGCTCGCTGCCTGGCAATTCGCCATCTTCGAAATCCTGTTCCAGTGCCGCGAGTCTGCTCTCGGCGTTCTTCGTGAAATCGCATGGGGAGAGTATGACTGGACGCAAGGTAACGCGATCGAGATACTGGTTCGCCTGGCAGCTAAGAGAATCGGGCGAGAACGCACGATTGCAGATATTCATCGTGAATTCGCACGTGTTTCCGATGAAGCAAAGCGATACGCAGTAGGCCCCCTTTTGCATCGTGCAAGGTTCGAACCCGAAATCGCCGCAATCGTGAACGAGTTAAGCAGCGTGTCCGACTGGCGCGAAGTCGTACACGAGATGGACGGCTGAATGAATTTCGACAAACGAGGTTAGACGTAACTTGGGTTGCGCCGAGGCGGTTGAGGTCCATGACGATGGCGTGATGGCGGCACTTGTCGACAACGGCGAACGAGGTGTCCACGATGCCAGACATGCTTGCAGATAACACGCGGGTGCGCCTCGGCCTCAGCAGGCGCAAGCACTACCGCCGAAGCAACAAGCAGGACGAATGACATGAATTTCCGCACAACGCCTCCCGACAAAAACGGCGAAATCTTATGGTGGACTCGGCGGTGGCGCCAACCATTCGCAGCTCAGCGAGTATAGGCACAGTGATCCGCATTCACAGCCCGGGCACTCGGCCAGTATCGCGTGGACGCCGAGCAGATCACTCACGAGAAGCATCTCCTTCGTAAGTCGCGCCCGGTTTCCACGCCGCAACGCATTTCTTGCCCTTCGTTTTTCCCGTACCGAAATCTCGCATCGTCAATCGCCCGGTGCAAATGGCGCATTGAGATTGAACTGCATTGTCGCCATGCCACCGGGCTGTTCCGGCGGAACAACAACGTCCTGACCGATTTGCCACCGGGTCGCGGCCGCAGTCCCGCGTTCGATCTGGTCGCGCGACAGTATGAAATTAATGCCATCCACATTCGCTTTCGCGCTCGTACTCCCTTGCCGCGCCGCGATGCTCATCCACGCATAGCCGCGCACCTGATCTGCTGCCACCTTTCTGCCATACACGTACGCGTCGGCTAACCAATACTGACCGACAGAATTTCCGGCCCGCGCGGCCATCGTGAGCCATCGCAGCCCTTCCGCTTCATTGCGTGCGAATGGCGGCGTGCCCCACAAATAGAGTCGCCCCAACCAGGTCTGGGCGTCGGTATCGCCGGCATCCGCGGCACGCAGCATCCAGTCTCGTCCGGCCGGGCCGTCCTTCGCGACACCCCGCCCGACAAGATACAGGCGTGCCACCATGACCTGCGCCGGCGCGAATCCGGCCCTGGCCGCCTTGATGTACCAGTCGAACGCGGCAGTCTCGTCCTTTGCGACACCGTTACCGTTGAGATACATCCAGCCGAGAGCGTTCCAGCCTGCGGGCAGTCCGGCGTCCACAGCCTTTCGGTAGACGAGCGCAGCGCGTTTACCGTCGGGCTTGCGACCGCCGGTCCCGAGTGCGTACAGCGTGCCCAGATCAATCAACGCAGTCGTATCGCCTGCGTCCACGCCTCTACTCAGCCAGTCTTCAGCAAGCGTCGCATTGACGGGCACTCCAAGTCCGTTGGCATATAAACGACCGATGGCCGACATCGCCAGCGACAGTTTCACGTTCGCAGCCCGCTGGTACCATGCCATCGCTTCGGCGTAATCGACTGATACGCCGCGTCCCTTCTCGTATGCATTGCCGATCGCAAACTCGGCGACCGACAGCGTAGCCCTGGCGGCTTCACGATACAGCGCCAGTGCGCGCGACGCATCCTGCGGAACGCCGACACCATTGTCGTACAACGTGCCGAGCAAGTAGATGCCGAAGTCGTCGTGCTGATCGGCAGACAACCGGATCCAGTGCGCAGCCTGCACGGGATCGCGCGGCACACCGATACCGGTCGTCAGGAGCTGGCCGAGCTGCGCCTGCGCCTGGGCGTTACCCTGTTCCGCATACTTGCGCAGAATGCGTACGGCGTTTGCATAGTTTTCCGGACGAGGATCGACAAATAGCGACGCGCTTGCCTGCGTCACCTGCGCTTCGCTGTTTCCCGTTGCTGCAGCCTGTTCAATGAGTTGCCGTCCTTTCGTGAGATCACGCGGTACTCCAAGCCCAAGCAGATACAGCCAGCCCAGTTCCGCTTCGGCACGCGCATCTCCTGCAGCCGTCAGCGTGCGCAGCTCCGCGACGGCATCCTGATAACGGCCGGTTTTTATTGCCGATCTGGCGTCCTCGACAGACGCATGGGCGAGCGCGGCGCAACTGACGGTGCCCGCAAGGACCGTCAACCGCACGGCCTCAACAATTTTTCTGCTCAGGATCATGTCGTCAATCAATTGCCCAGCGATCGTCACTCTTGCTGAGGTGTCGAGGTCGAAACCCTAAAGTCAGCGTGCCGCCGAACAGAAGCAGGCACCCCACCCACATCGGCGCTCCGGCCCACGGCACCGCATACGCTACGTAACCGGGACCGAGCGCACCCACCAGTGTGTGGCTATACGGAACGTAGCCAAGCAACACAAAGAAGCCGGACAGACCGGACACAAGCAGGAACATGCCAAGACGCCAGCACCGCTCACCCTTGCGCGCGCACAGGACTGTCATGACCGGAACCAGCGGCATCGCAAGAATTATCCATTTGCGTTGCGGGTCGTTCGTGACTTCGGCCAACCATCCTTTGTTGGTCAACTCCATCAGGAACACCGCGTAGTAAAAGGCGGTTGCAGAGACCCATAGCGCGGCGGCAATGACGCCACGCGTCGTCGTATCTATGCTGTGCGACAGCGCCAAGCCATCCTTCAGATACTGTCGGGTGTCGCGACCATACAGTATCGACAGCACCGACAACGGCAAAATGACGCCGCTCAACGCAAGCTGCCATGGCGCCAGCATGAACGTTGTCATGCCCCAGAGAATCGCTCCCCACATATATACGACACGTCCGCCAGAACGGCCGAGCCAAAGCAGGACAATCGATACGAGCGAGATCATCGACCACGCAACCGTCGTCAACCACAGTGCAACATGCGACCAGGAATACACCATCAACATCGCGTGCCATTGTCGGTCGCCACGTAACAACCACATCAGAAAATGGACCATTGCGAAGCTCGACTGCAAACATATCAAGCAGACCACAATCCAGACAGCCGTATACCGCTTTGTTACCGGCTGATGATCTGCAGCAATTCCAGATTTCGGTTGCTCACTATTCACTTGTTCCTCTCATGATCGTGACGTCGGCGTAAATGCGGTTTCTTCGTCCGACCTAGAATCGCGCAGTTCTGGCACCAGGTCGCACCGAAAAGCGCAGACTTCCGCAAGTTCGTACCTGCGTCCGACGCCGCTTACACCCTCTGAAGGACGACCGTTTATTCAGCCTTCGCGGAACTCGCCGTATCGGTTTGTGCCGTCGGCGCGGAAGCCTCTTTCGGCGGCGCCTCTTCCTTGATCTCATACGACGGGTCGCGCACCCAACGGCTCAGGTCCTTGCTGATCACAATGGTCGTGCGATCCAGAATCGAACAACTTCCTTTAAACGCACCCCACACGCCACCGACCGACCAGCGGTTAATCTTGGTGTGACGGATGACCTTGCCGTCTTCGATCAGGTCTGCGCTCACGGTCGTAGCCTTAGGGCCGCTCCATGCACCACCGCCGACGCCCAGTACGTGGGTGATCTGCAATCTGAGAATTTTTGCATCGCCCGCGTCGGTTTGCGATGCGATGGTGCCGTCGCCACCTCTGTTGAGCTTGCGGAGCACCTCGCCGACGTGGTTCGTGAGCATGTCTTCGATGTGGCATTCATTCTTGATCTGGTCGACGACGCTGGCGTCCGGTGCGTAGGTGACTGGGGTTTCCAGCAGAACGAGTGGCGCGGCGAAGGCGGAAGTGGTTGCCAGGCACAGACCGATAAGGAATAGGCGTTTCATAGCGTAAGGGGTTGAAGTCGATAAGAGGAATTTTGCTTGATTCGTCATGGCAAACGCCATCGGCTTATTTCAGTTCCCGTTTGCTTAGTTGCTGATCTTCGAGACGCCCGAAATCGACTCGGAAAGCTCCCCGGCTTTCAGAGAACTCATCAGCGCCAGCAACGTGGAAAATGCGTTACCTTCGCTGCCGCCGCCCAGCTGGATCTGCGGCACTAGCGGCACCTTCGACGTCTCGAACGCCTCGGCAAGCCGCAGCATCACAGTCTGCATCAGCTGCTTGTCAGCGCCCTCTCCCTGCAACGCTTCCGACTTCGCCTTGATCGCAGCCGCCTCGGCTTCACCGACCGACTTGATCGCCGATGCGCGACCGGTCCCTTCCATTTCCTGTTTGAATTTTTCGGCGTGTGCCAGCGCCTCGATTTCCTGACGCCGCTTCTCCGCTGCCTTCACGCTCGCCGAACCCTGGTTTTCCTTGATGCTGATGTCCACAAGCGAGCCAGTCAGTTCCTTCTGCTTGGCCGCACGCTGCTCGGCCTCGTTCAGCTCACGCTGCTTGTCGGCTGCGATCTGCTTCTGCGCGAACGTTTCGACCTGCTCGCGCGCAATCTGGCGATCGCGCAACTGAGCCATGATGTTCTCGATCTGGGTGTCGCCAGCCTGCGGTTTGGGCGTGCCGATGAGCACTTCCTCGAACTCGAGCGAGTATGCCTGGAAGCGTTCACGCATGTCAGTCGACGCGTTGCCCTGCAGTTCACTACGCGACTGGATCAGCTCGATAAACGTCTTGGTCTGGGAAACATTCTTGAAGTAGGAAGACACCATGGGGTCCAATGTCTGCTCGACCAGCTGTTCGACGTTACCAAACCGTTGAACGACCATCGGAGCCTTGCGATAGTCGATGTGGACGACGACAGACAGCGGCAATTGCGGTTCGAATGCATCCTTCGTGATCAGCGTAATTTCGCGCAGGTTCGAATCAAAGCTGGAACCGCTTTCGCCAGACTTCCACATCAGAACAAAATTGGTCGTGGGAACCAGTTCGATCTTTCCTGCGTAGGTATTGAATGCGTATTTGCCCGGCATCAGCGGATCGCGCCATACACCCCGACAGCCGCTTTCAACCAGTTCGCCATGACTGTACTCGCTGCCGGACAGGTCATCACCTCGGCGCCCTGTGTAGGAAACAACAACCCCCACGTATCCCACCGGAATGACAGTCTTCCGGATGAATTCGACAGTCGCGAACAGGCGGTTGATGTAATAAGTGCCTTCCACCAGCACGCGCTCCTGCCGCCCGCGTCGACCACCTGCCGCCAGAAACTTCTCCGGCTCCTGAAACGAATTGTGAATGTCGCCCACGTCCGGGGCGAGCAGTTCGTCTTTGGGCAACCCCGGGCCATCCTGCACGGTGACAATTGCAAGTTGATCCGAGTCATGCGTGCCCGCGATCTCCTTGATGACGACGGGTGTGAATGCCTGTCGTTCGTCGAGCAGATCGCGCATCTTCCCGTAGTACGCCTTCTCCTGTGCATCGAGCGACAATGAGTACGTCGCTTCCTCAGTCATGACGACGAAAAGCGCGGGGTTCACGATATGAGTGCCTTCACGCAGCACCTTGCGTTGCGGTCCTTTCTGGCCGTCTCCCGCGAGAAAGGCTCGCACGTCGCGAAAATCGGCAACGCGGGAATTATCCGCGAGCGTCTGCCCTGCTGGCAGGTCGATACCGTCACGCGCGAAGACATAGCCGATCTTGCCCTGGGTCACCGACACCATAAGATGAATGTGAACCCGGTACTGGAAGGGTGTGAAGAAGTGAAAACCTCCGCGCCGCAATTCTGGCTGGAAGCCGGCTTCACCGTGCAACGCCAGGAGACCAGCCTGGACCGATCCGCTTGTACTCCACAGCTTTTCAACTACGCCAATACGATCATTGGGGATGTACCGAATGACGCCAGCCACCCAAATGGCAAGAGCGACCATCAGCAGCATCACAACCCCGATAAGAACAATCCCAAGCCAACCCGCTTGCACTAGCCCATTCATTTTTTTTCCCGTGATTTTGTGTTTTCATCTGGCCGCTTCCGGTGCACCAGCAGTTTCGCAAGAAGTCACTGCGAAATATGCCGGTACGCATGCGTAGCTATTTTCGTTGTTCTGGATCAGTCGCGATTCCGTTGTGTCATTACGTTAATTCAGCGTTAGTGGATAGACTGCAGCGCCCGGGATCTGGAGTTCCGGATTTCATGAAATTTTCTTTCCGCTGCAAGAATTTTCTGGTCTTCGCCGTCGATCGATGTGCGGGCGAACAGACTGCTAGTGTCAACGCCGATTGGGCATACATACATTTACGGCAAGCTTCGTTCAAAACTGAAACGGATATGCATTGCCAATGCATTTGTTCAGATCACGATCCACATTTGCATCGAACCGCAGCGCGTGGCACGCCGGCACCGCGCAAGTTCGCGTAGCTCCCGCGAACGCGCGTAACGTACCGCCAGCCTGCTGTCCTGTCGGTCAAACGTTGACAAGCTTCGGATCGCCGAAAGTCGCGCCCCGAATCGGCAGCGTTTCAACAAAGACTCCGCCGCTCCGGAGTCGCTCGACTGCATAAGCAGCCGCCTGCCCGCCAGGATGCCAGGCGCGTCGGCATCAAGCATCAGCCCATCGCCGACTCGCTCACTGCAGCACGCGTTGACCGTAGATCCATTCGATACTTCCGTAAGGAGCAAGCTGGTTAAGTTCGACGAGCGCAGAGCTAGCCCCCGTCGAAGTTCCTTTGACGAACTTCCGGTACGCGCCCTGATAGAAGAGCACCTCGGCTCGCGCCTCCTGCTGGTCGACGCCAGACATGCGAGCAAGAATTGCGGTCACCTCCAAGGCCGTCCCGTCCCCGCGCCACATACGCAGCAAGGCGCCGTAGTGACTGCTGTCATGGTCGGCGTAATACGCTGCATCGTGCTCAAGGGTGGCATTGGCTAGCGACGGGTTCTGCGCTCTCGCCATGATGTACCGATACAACACCGCCCTGTACGCGAGGAAGCTCGGGCCTTCAAGGGGAGACTGCGCATCCACAAGCGTGTCGATGGCTTCTCGCCATTGCTCCAGTTGCATGCGCGCGAATGTGGCCGTGACGAATCCCTCTGTGTAGGTGCCTAATATCACGGCCCTCTGCACAGTGGGTTGACTCCCAGCCCGCTTTCGCGTGTTGTCGATCTCGGGCGCGAGGAGCGTCAATGCGGCCTGCGGATCGTTCAGTGCGAACAGGATGCCCGCCTTCGTCGCGATCAGATCACCGTTGTTCTCCCCTTTCGCAAGTGCCATCGCGCGATCGATAACCTCGAGCGCTTCCTTCGATCGACCGAGAGAATCCAGCGCGGCGGCCTCTTTTTTCATCGCCGACGCCTTGTCCGCGTCGGATGTTGCCGCCGCCTCCTGTTGCCGCGCATCCTCGAGTTGCCGTTCATGATCGGCTTCCAGAAAGTTCTTCTTCACCTTGTCGAGCGCGAGATAGTCTTGTCCCTTCGGACATGCAACAGGGCGGCCCACGGGAGAAGGATGATCCGCGTCCGTAATATCCATCACGCTTTGCGAGCAACTACTCGTACCCTGGAAAGCGAAGTCAACGTGATATTTTCGTCCCTGTTCTGGCGTGAACGATGTGACAAGCGGTCCGCATGAACCGGAATAGCGGTCCGGCACTTCAGCCCCGGAAAGACCCTTCACCTGGACGGGTACGCCCGGCTGTACATATTGCTCCCGCGAGGTTTCGTTACGAAGCAGCGCCTTGTTAAGCTTCTCCGTAAAGTTCGCAATCCCCGGCAGCAGGACCTCCCTGCCGCTATGGAAAACGCGGCCGACCGGCTCGAAGCCGCTGCACGCCTGCGTCGACGTGCTTGTCCAGTACCCGACGGCCATCGGCATTCCACTCGAGGTGAACGTCAGCTTCGCTGCATTCGGGTCGGCGGCTTTTTCCGCTTGAAGTTGCCGGGCGCGTGTCTCTTGTTGTCGCGCGGCGGCCTGGTCTGCCGGAGCACGATGATGGGCGCAGCCGGTCAGTGCGAGCATTGACGCGAGAGTGGTTGCGATGGTCAGTGTGGTTAGTGTTTTATTTGACATTTGGTCTTGTTACTTCATGTTGGTTGCTGTGTCCGGCCACCATCTACTCACAACAGGAGTGGGGCGTGGCTGACACCAATCTCAAATCATGGATCGCTCACCCCGAGCAGCGGGCGCCCATGTTTTATGGATGCCACGCCAACTACAAATGCTGGCGGCAATAATTTGATCGTGCTGAGCCTTTGCCTGCGAATTGTCCGTCTCATACCTAGTAATTCCAGTTGAGTGTCGCAAGAACAAGCGTCGCCTTGGGGCCAAGTGCAGCCGGCTGCGTGAGTGCCCGCCCGACCAGTGCCTCAGCCGACAGCATCTGTCGATGCCACAACCACTGTCCGCGCAACCCTGCCCCCGCACCGGCCAGCGTCGGGAATCCCGGCAGCGCAATGAGGCTCGCTTTTCCGGCATCGATAAAAATGTACGGTTCGATTCGACCGTCGTGCCATGCAGGCGTATTCACCCACGCGACTTCGTTGCGCGAGTACAGGCCTCGGTCGCCCGAGATCTCACCCGAGCGGAAACCGCGAACCGTATCCATGCCACCGAGATACAACTGCTCGGAACCATAGAGCGCGACATTCGTAAACTGACCGCTCAAGGTGCCGCGATAGACCAGTGCTGCACGGCCTAACCTGGGAAGAGGAACAGTGAACGATGCAGTCGCATCCAGCTTGGTGAACTGGCTATGTGCGTCGTCACGGCCTATCCCATGTGCGTCGTGATCCGCCTCTAGCCACGGCAACCCTTCGGAGACACCAGCATCGAGCGTGACATTGCCGGGGGCATCATTCAGCACGAATTTGCGCAACCAGTTGCCACCAATACGAAGTACCGCAATGTGCTGCGGATTCAATTCGATGTCGTTGATTTCGCGGTCGGTACGTCGCCATGACAACGTGGCGTCGAGATTCGCAATGCCCGCCTGCGTGCGATCCAGCGTGTAGTTCCAGCCAAGAATATGGCTCAGCGTGCGGCCGTACATTAGTGCGCTCGTGCCGACAAGCTGCTGATATTCGGAATCCGAGAACGTATAGCTGAATGTGTGGCGGCCATACGGCATCGCGAACGAACCGACGAACGCATTGCTGTCCTCGCTGTCGAGGAAATTCAAACTGATCGACTCCTGCAAGCCGATCAGGTTGTCCGCTTCGACACCCGCTCGGTAGCGGGTTATTCCAGTCGCAGCGCTGCCGTAATTGTCGACACCCAAGGTGTAGTAAAGGCGGTCGCCAGGCCGGTTGTTAATCGCGACAATGGAATCCCCCGGCGATTGACCCGGCAGAATCTGGATTTCGGCCTGATTGCGCCGTAACCGGTTGATCTGGGACACCCCCTGATCGATGTCGCCAAGGTTGAGTGCGTCACCAGGCGCCGCAGGAAATGCCCACTCCGATCCTGCGTCCGTTAGGAGTCCGCCGCCGGCCGACTGTTCGTCCTTTTTGAGCCGCTGGCCTAACGGCTTGCCGTTCAACGTATAGCCCGCGATGCGGCCCACTTGAACTCTAATGTTCAATACGCCCGACTCGAGATTCTGCGGACCGAGGAACGCACGCGTCGTGATATAGCCGGACGATACGAACGCATCAGTCAATCGTTTAAGCAGTACATTCAAACGATGCGAACCAAGCGCGTGACCGACGAACGGTGTCACGATTGCGTCAATATGCTTTTGCGCGAGCACCGTATTGCCGTCCACCGTGATGCGGTTGATCGCAAAAGCGGGTCCCGTCTCTACGATCTGATCGACCGGTGTGTCCGGAGGGACGTCAAGTGAACCCTGCGGAGTCGGTTCAGGCAGCGCGATTGATGCGGGCGGCTGATTCAGTTGCCGCTGCGTCGCCTGCTCGCGCTGCTGGTCGATGATCAGCTGCGCGGGGTCCTGAATCGGACGTGCTAACGGCAGAGGTTGAGCGGGCGGTGGTGGCGTCTGCGCGTGGACGGCGATGCTATGCACGAAGACGAGTGCAACTGCGCGCACTATCCCCGCGCACTTCAGGCGCGGTCTGGTCGATACGGACTGCATCAATGCCACCACCATGTCGTCATGCCGAGATGCTGGCCGATCTGAACAGGGGTTGTCGCTGGCGCGCGGACTGTCGTTATGCCGCCACTTGCCGAGACACCGTTGCTGCCGGTGATGTAGCCGCCATCGATAACAGCGCTACCGACTAACGAAACCGAACCGTTGGCCGTGAAGCCTCCACCAACATCGCTCGCGATAATCTGCGCCCACGTGCTGCCGAAAAACGCCTTGAAACCACGGCCCTGATTGATCGCCGAGTATCCTGTTACGCCTTGGGCGTATGTCACCGGCGCCTTCACGTTGAGATTGCCGCCTGCAAAAACATTACCCCCGATGTTGCGCGCGACGGTCCCCGCGGAAATTGCAATGTCCGCCCCGGACTGGATCGTGCCGCCATTAGGCATCACATTGCTCGATGCGCTCGCATGACAGAATATCCAGCAACTGCGCGAATAACTGGCCTGCCCCGAAAACACCGCGGCGTTGGTAAAGGCCTGCTGCGCGGTAATCGATATGTTCCCCTTATTCGATTGGATCAAGCCGCCGGAGTTGGTGACGTTCCTTCCCGAGACCGTCACCGAACCACCGGTCGACGCGATATAGGCCAGTTGGCCCGGTTGCGCGACGGTGCCGTAATCGACGTCGAAGCCGCTGGTGTTGTGCGTGAAGAACACGAAACTGCCGCCCGTACGCGAGTACGCAACCGGTTGACCGCCGTTCGTGCCGTCGGTGTGATCGATGATGTTCGAAACGTCGCCTTGAGCAGTCACGCTTGTTTTGTCGTTCGCCAGGATGCGGGCGTTCTCGTTGGTGATGTTGCCTTGCGCGCTTAGCGAGGTTTGCCCATTCGCCGCGAAGACGACGCCCAGATTCGCTGCGCTCGAACGATTCAGGATGTTGCCTGTGGCGCTCAAGGTCACATCGCCACCGATTGCTGCGCCGCTCGCGCTGATCGCGCCGGCCTGGATCAGGCTGCCTGTGCTGGAGATGTCGCCGGTACTGGTCAGCTTGATCGCGCCGTTTTGCGCGCTAAGCGTTGAGCCGCCAGTCGCATCGTCAACTAACGTGATGCCGCTCGCGCTGAGCGTCGCGCCGTTTGCGGCGGACATCTGCGCGCCCTGCAACGAGAGCGCACCGGGCGTGGTGATCTGAATATTGTTTTCGGCCTTGATCGATCCGTCGATTACGCCGATGTCGCCGAGCGACGACACGATGACGTCACCCGCGCTTGCGTAGATCGCGCCGAGATTGCGAACGCCCGCGCCTTTGTCCGTCACAATGATTTGGACACGGCCACCGGTCAGTCCGCCGAGTGCGGTGATATCGACGGCCAATGCTGAGTTCGTCGTGCCGGGTGACGTCGTACTGACTAGCCAGTCGTGGTTGTTGTCGCTGGGGGATAGGCTCGTGTCGTAGGTATTCGTGCTATCGCCGACGATCGCTCGCACGCCGCCTGTGGAGGTCGTGAAGTCGTTCTTCACAGGACCATTTACTGAGAGCTGTTTTGCGATCAGGTCGAGATTGACGAGTGTGCCGCTCAGGCCGCCGGGACCGATGGTAATTGCGCCACGGTTAGTGGTCAGGACAACGTTGCGTTGGGTCACGCCGGGTGCCGGCACGAGATCGTCGAAACTCACCTGACCAGTCGAGAGTACGACATGGCCGGCGTTGACGAAGCTGCCGCCGTCGATCGTGATGCCGTTCGGATTCGCAAGGATCACGTTGGCGCGCGGGCCCAGCACGTTGATGTCGCCCTGGATCAGCGAGGGGTTCGTGCTGGTTACCTGATTGACGATCGTGCGTGCGTTGATGCCGACGTTGTTCAGATCGGCGCCGGCTTTCGATACGTTGAATGAGGTGTAGGTGTTGTTCGAGACGCCGCCGATTGTGGGGGCGAGGTTGATGGTTTGGCGGCCGGCAGGTGAGGTGGCGACGGTCGTGGCGGTGCCGCCGTCTGGGACGATGCCGGCGGCGTGAGCTGCGGACGTTGCTACTGAGAATGTTGCGTCAAAGACGATGACGAACAGTAGGCGTGGTAAACGCTTAATTCCCCGGATGCTGGTGTTCAAGTACTTCCCCGATTTTTGATTTTTTTGTCCGCCGAGCAGGTCTTTTCCTCACTCTGTGGCGCTATGCAAGAGACATCACAGAGCTTGTGGTCGCAAGCAAAGCATTCCACACGGGCCAGTTTGTCGCTGAACGGTTTGCGTTGTCAGTTAACGGCGCTCGCCGATGGCAGATTCGTCGAAACAACTTTCGATGAGGTTGGCCGCGACACTACACGTTCGACCGGGCATCTTAGCCGCAGCCGCCAGTCCGTCGTGTTTGTGGCAACTCCAAATTTCAGCGGAAACTATCCGGCCTCGATAGCCGCCCGCTATTCAAACTCGACAGCGAGCGCCTGGCCATCACCGTAGTCCGATCGAAACTTCGCCAATACCGCCTCCGCGAACTTCGCAGTCAGCGCCACCGCGAAAGCTGAATCCAAGCCATCGAGGTAAATTGAGAAAGTGCATCGTCCTTCAGCATTCTCCCATGCAACAAAAACGTCTTCACTCGCGCTTCTCCAAAATTGGACGTTCCGCAGAGACCCCGACAGCACTTCCGAGAGCATCTTCACGGTAGAGATTTCTAGTTGCTCCCCGTCATCTGTCCATGAGGTTATAACTCGCCCGCATTCACCCAGTCGGCTATGTCGTCCACAACATGTTTCAACCAAGCCCAAATGTCCGGAAACTCCTCGCCGAGCTCGAAGCCATTCCCCGTCCATCCGTGAATCAACGCGACGCCGTCAACCTCATCTTTCTCGGTCACAATGAAACAGGCGAGATCATCGCAATCCTGCCTCTTTGCATACGCAAGCAGTCTTTTGTCTGTAACGCCGGGCCATCGGTCTGACGCCCAAAAGCATTGCTCTTGCGGCAAGTAGTGCCACGGCTGAAGCTGGGTAAAAGGTTCATAACCAATGAGAGCTCGATCGAGCAACCAATGGTATCCAGTAGGAACGGTCAATCCCAAAAGATCGTTCAAAATCAGCCTCCAATCTTTGGCAAAGGTAACTTCGGCGGCGTTGTGGTGCCTGTAGGTGGTAACGATGGCCGTTGGTTGGCCGCTCGGTACGCTGCAGCGTCACCCCACGTTGTAGCGCTACCAAATCGACCTGCCATATCTGCCGGCAACGGGTCGCTCGGCAAGTGCACTGTGGCCGGAATGCTCGTAATCCCCTGCTCAAGCGCGACAGCGGCGCGCGTGTGGTCGACGGTCACAATTCCATCCGCGGTTTGCACAACATCAATTGGCGGCCCGGAATACCCATTTTGAGCCATGCTCTGCCTGAGTGCGTCTGCCCGGCCGTTACCACCGGCGGTGGTCTGCGTCCACCGTAGATCTGCCGGATCTACATTGATAATTGTGCCACCGTCCGCCAGTTCAGCTGCAGTGAGGGCAGACGGATTGTTTGTGGCTTCGGAAACGACACCGACCGTTCTGGAAGTGCCGAATCCGGCCGCACCCGCCGCAATGCCTTCCGTCGCTACTCCCAGCGAAGACAGGTAGTATGCTGTTGCCGTCGATCCTCCCAGCGCATACGACGCTCCACCCAGAATCGCGGCCAGCGGACTGCTGAGCATATTGTCGAGTGTCGCAGCCGCTTGGCTTGGCGCAGACGTTGTCGGTTGCGGGGTTTCAACAGCAACCGTCGTGCCGCCCGAATTTTGAATGGTGTTGCCCGCTAAATACGCGAGCGATTTCTGGTACGCGCATGCCAGTGAACCCGGAGACTGGCATGCGGTAGCGAGTGCCTGATCGCGAGCGCTTGACGTCTGCATCAACGTCGCCGCGCTTGCACAATCAGCCGCGTTTCTGCTATCACATCCCGATGCCGCTGCTGCCTCCTGCTCCGCCTCCGACTGCTGGCCCGGCAGCAGATACACGTGACTGAGCCAATTGTTCAGCGTCTCATTCTGCGCGGCCGTCACCGCGCCCTGAACGTTGTAACCAAGCGCCCCAGCAATACTGCCGCCGACCAGCGTTGTAATCGCGGTTAGCATCGGTGCCGGTATGTTGCCATTGGCATCGATAATCGGATTGATCAGCGCGCCAGCGGCCCCGCCAATGGCACCTGACGTACAACCGGTGCCGACAGCCGCACTCGCCGCACACCCCAGTGCCGCGTGCTCAGCCGCATACAGCGGGTTGCTCGTGGTCCAGAAACCGCTCTGGCCATTGAACGCATTACCAATCGCGTACGCCCCCGCCGCCGCAACATCGCTCACCGCGCTGTTGCGGAAGTTGGTCAAAAAGCTGCCGCCCCCAATCGCCGTCTGCACGCCAGCCTGGATCGTCGCTTCCGCCCCCATCGCGAGGGCAACTTGTCCCAGGTTAGTCGCAGTTGCCGCACCGGCCTGCGGCACGAGTACTCCACCAACGCTCTTTACGCCCGCCAGCGACGCGATGCTGTTCGGGTTGTTCACGCTACCGCCCAAGCCCTGCCAATCGAATCCATTGCCAGACGTATAGGTGATGCCATTCGTCAATCCGGCCGTGGCGGCCGCGATCAGACCTCCCTCGAACGCGCTATTGAAGCTGAACTGCCCTGTGCTTGCCTGAGATACAGCGCTCCCTACGAAGCCACCTGCGCCTGCCGAGATCATCGAACCGCCGACAGTCCCGGCCAGCCCTGGCCCCATCATCGCGGAAGCCGCACCCGCGGTCATGAACGACACGGCGATAACCACAAGCGCCATCCCAATCGTCTGGAACGCCCCCTCGCTCTCCGCCAGCGACGTCACACTCGTATGCAAATTGTCCTGCACCGTCGACTGTGTAAAGCTGCTGCCCAACTGCGCCTTCAGCGCCGCCAGTTGCTGCTGCGTCCCCGCCGTGTCGACCGTGCCATCCGCATTGAGCTTCTGCAGCGCGCCGCCGATCTGATTCACCGCATCGACGTTCAACTGGTAATTGCCAGCCGACATGAACCCGCCCTGTTGCGCGACGGTGCCCGTAGTCGTAATCAACTCGTAGAGATCGGGGATGTAGGTGCTCTGCGTCCCAATGTCCGTCGACCGCTGCTGGTTCGTCAGCGAACCCGCGTTGACCGTCAACGTATCCGTCGCCGTAATCGAACCGGTATTCGTGATCGATCCACCGTTCGACGCGGTAAGCGTGACGTTCTGCCCGCTGATCGTGCCGTCGTGCTGAACCACTGCATAGTTCTGCGGCAGATACACCTGCGGCATCAGCGCATCAACCGTCGGACAGGTCGCCGTTCCGGTTGCGGTACATCCCGGCTCGGGCACGGTCTCTTCGACATACCAGAGCATGGGCTTGTCGAGTGCAGCGATCTGGTCCTGCGTTAGCGCCGTGCCAAGCGCAACGTTGTTCGCCTCCGCGTACTGGATCGCGTTGCCGTACAGCGCTTGCTTTTCCTGGTCCGTGACAGACGACTGCTTCGTGTTGTCGTAAGACAGCCCACTCACGAAACTCGCCTGCCCTGTCTGCGCCAATGCAGCCTGCTGCAGCAGTTGATTTTCCGTGAACGGGTCGTAGTAAAACTGCGTGGTGTTCGGCTGCAGGCTCGCCGGCAGATTGGCCAGCAACTGGCTCGGCCCGATGTTGCCAATCACCAGCGATGCCGGACTGTTGACCAGATAGCTGACGTTGGACGCGCCGCTCGTGGCAGACGCGCCGGTCGCTACCGTAACGCCCGGCGATACCGGCATCGATGGAGAAATCAAACGCAAGGCCGGGGCGGAAATCGTCCCCGCCGCATTGCCCGGAGCGGTGACGCCTGCTGACGTGCTGCCCGCCGTGCCAAGCGAGCCGCTGGAGCCAGCTGCGATGCCACCTGCGACACCTGAGGCGCCTGCCAGACCGCTGCCGATGGTCACGATACTGCCGGCCTGAATCGCTGCGTTTGACGCAACGACTGGCGTGCCCACGGGGCCCAGCGAGATGACCTGATTCGAGCCGGTCGGCTGCGGCGTATAGACAGCCGGCGACGTCAGGCCGTTGACCAGCGTTGCACCCGTCAATGCAACCTGCTGCCCCAACACATTGCCGGAGTTCTGCAACTGGCCGCCAGCAGTCACTGATAACGACGGTGCCTGGATCGTGCCCGACAGGCTCTTGTACGGCGTCGGCGGCTGAACGCTGTCGCCACCGTGATACGCGCTGCCGAACAGCGCCGAGCAGTTTGCCGCAGTTCCGCAACCGAAGTTGTCGGGCGGTTTCGAGCCACCAATCACGCCGCCATAGAAGGCATCGTGCCAGTACGCATTCAGCGTCTGGTCCTGGTTGGTCACAGTCGATGCAGCAGAGATCGACGCCTGGCTGCCCGCCGTAATCAGACTGCCCGTGTTGACCAGCGTGCCGACGCTAAACGACAGGTTGCGATTCGCCGTGATCGTCGAGGCGTCGCCCGACTGCTGGTCGGTGAAGGCGTCGCAGTAGTGGAGGGAAGCACCGCTACAACCAGCTACTGCCGTCTTTCCGTAGTTCTGATACACCTGCGCGGCCGCGGACAACGTGTTGCTCAACGCAGCGGTACTGATCTCGATATCGCGGCCCGCCTGGATATTGCCTGATGTATTTGTCACGCTCGCGGACTGCGTGAGATTGGTCTGCGGGTTATTCGGATCGGTGTTGCTGCGCGTGGTACCGGCGCCGCCCATCACAACATCGCGGCCGGCGAGCAGATTGCCGTATGTGTTGTTCACGGTCGGCGCCGCAATGATCAGGTCCCGGCCGGCGAACACCGTGTTGTTCGTCTGCGTGTAGCTGTAGCTTTGCGTGACGGTCTGGTCGCCGTAGATGTTCGCAGCGTCGTTGCCCGGACCATACGTCGTGCTGAAGTTCAGGAGCGCCACGAAAAATTCGGCGTTCGTCATTGCGTCGGTGAAATCCTGCCCTGGGCGCTGATAGCTAATGATATTGCCCGGGTTCGAGATCACCGTCCCCAGGTAGCCGCATTGCGCTACGGAGACGCCGCCCGCACAGCCCGTCTTCGACGTCACGGAATCAGTGTGGTAGCCCTGATTCGTGAAGCTGTTCGCGGTGACGCGCATGTCCTCCGCTGCGTAGAGGCTTCCAGCGTTCGTCAGCCCGCCCGCCGTTCCGGTCAGCGACAGGTCGTTGCCGGCGACGATCTGCCCAGCGTTCTGGTTCGTATAAACGGTAATCGTGGACGTTTGTGCAGCCGGCGGCCCGCTAGTCGTGACTATGTTCGCGGAGGTCGGGATGTACGCGCCGGCAGCCGGATTGCCCTGATCGTCGATGGGTTGAAGCATCGGGGCCAGCGTCCCCGCTGTATAGGCCGCCTTAAGCTGCGTCAGGAAACTTGCGTACGCAGCGCTATCGATACTGTCGGTGATCACGGTGGTGGCCGCGTCGCCGCCGTTATCGAGCGACGCAACGTGCAACGTGACGTTGTTCCCGGCGGAGATCGTGCTGCCGTGATTGTTCAATGCACCGGTGGTGATCGACAGGTCATGTCCAGCGGCAATTACGCTGGCCTGGCCGGTGGGCTGGGTCGTCGTAGTTGTTCGCGTGACCGCGGGCAGCGCAATACCGTTGAATGTCCCGCCGCTCAAATCGGCAGCCGCGACATCCGTCGCGGACGCCAGCTGAAAATCGCCGACCCGGCCGGTGAGCGACCCGGAGTAGTTGTTAGTCGAACCGTCGTTGGGGTTGGTAACCGAAAGGTCGAAAGTGAGTGATCCCACCGGCGTGGACAGGAACGCCGCCCCCATCCCCGCCGCCGCAATGGTCGTACTCGACGTCGTCGTAGTCGTGGTATTCGCACCGGCCCTGCTGTTGTTCACATCCGCGGCCGTGATCGTAATGTCGTTCTGCGCGGTGATCTTGCCGCCGACATTCGTCAGATCGCCCGCCAGGTTCGCATTCAGATTGCGCCCTGCCGCCGTCGTCGCGCCGCTGTTGTCGTAACTGCTGCCGTTGAGGTTGACGTCGCGCACGGCGCTGACCGTTCCCTGATTGGTCGTCGCGCCGTTGAGATTGACGTCCTCATTGGCATGGATCGTCGCGCCCGCCTGATTGACGATCGTGCCGGACAGATTGACGTCGTTGCCTGCGCTAATCGTGCCGCTATTGATCAACGTGCCGTTGGTCGACAGCGTGATGTCGCCTGACTTGCTGATCGTGCCGCTGTTATTGAAACCCTGCGTCGCGCTAATCGACACGCTATTGCCGGGCATGGCCCACGTGCCGGAATTGTTGAGTTGCAGCGTGTTGATCGTCAGCACGTTGCCGAGATTGAACGTACCGCTCGATGCCGCCGAAGGATCGAACGCCTGGTTCAGCAGGTTCAGCGTCAGATTGTGCTGAGCGAGAATCTGGCCACCGGCATTGTTAAATGTGCCGTTGCCGCCCGTCACGGTGACCGTCGCGTCTCCCGGCGTGCCAGGGCTCGCAGCACTGGTGCTGCCTGCAAAGATCACGCCGTTATTGTTGCCTGCCAGATTGCCGGTCGTGACGTTCAGCGAATTGGTGCCGATGATCGCGCCACCGTTGTTCGTGAGCGAGCCATTCGCCGTAACGGCTGTCGTCAAGCCAGCAATCGACCCCTGGTTGTTCAGGTTCGTCGAATTGACAGTCGTCGCTGCAGTAGAAATCAGGCTAGCGTTGGCCGTATTCGTTACGTTCGCGCCGGCAACCGTCAGTGCGCCGCCCGCAAGCACGCTGCCCGTGTTCACGACTGCGTTCATACCGGACAATGTGGCCGAGCCTTGAACGAGCGTCTGGGCGCCAGCTGTCGTCAATTGATTCGACGCGTTCGCGCTCAGATTCCCGCCGATCAGCGCGTTGCCCGTCGTCACGTTGACACCGGATAACGTAGCGTTTTTCACGACGTTCAATTGCCCGGCGGACAGGTCGAGACCGTTCTGCGCGGTCGCCACGAGATTGCCCGAAACGGTGGTCGTTCCGCCCGTGCTGATGTTTGCACCGGTCAGGGTCGCGTCGCCGCCAACCTGCGTCGTGCCTGTCACCGCGAGATTGTGGGCCGCCGCTAATGTCGCGTCGCCCGCTGCATTCAACCCACCCTGTGCGGCGAGATTGCCGCCTTGGGCCGTCAAAGCGGTCTTCCCGAGACTGGTCACACTCCCCGTCACGGTGAGGTTGCCCGTGGCCTGCGCATTGAGATCACCACCACTCAGGACCGCGCCGTTGATCGCGGCATCCCCGCCGTTGGCTTTGAGCGTCGCGTTGCCCACTGCGGTTGCGGCACCCACTGTCAGGCTGGTACCAGCAGTTGCACTCAGATTGCCGCCCGTTTGCAACGACCCGGACAGGCTGATCGCCTGCCCTGCGCTCAAGGTTGCATCCAACCCGAAGCCGGCCGTGCCGCCACCCGACAGATTGCGTCCCGCGCTCAGATTTCCTGTGCCGTTGCCGGTAATCGCGCCGGAGACGATTGCGTCTGTGGCAGCGCTCACTATCGTGTTGCCACCGGTGGCAAGCGCTCCGTCAACCGTCACACCACCGCTTGTCGCAATCAGCGTCGTGTTGCCCACCACGCCCGCGCCGCCCACTGTCGCATTATTGCCAGCGGTCACGGAGAAGTTGCCGCCGGCTTTTACCGCTGCGGCGAGATCAGCGTTGCGTCCCGCAGTAATGATCGCGTCCTGCCCAAACGTCACCGTCCCGCTCGATGACACATCGCGACCACCGCTCAGCGTTCCCGTCTTGTTACCCGAAATGCTGCCGGCAACGGCCACGTCCGTGGCAGCACTAACAGCCGTGTTTCCACCGCTGAGAATTGCGCCGTTGATCGTTGCGGCGCCACCGCTGGCCGCCAGGGTTGTGTCGCCTGCCGCAGTTGCGGAACCCACGGTCAAGTTATTGCCGGCGGTCACGTTCAGGTTTCCGCCTGCCGTCACCGCGCCTGGCAGGTTAACGTTCTGGCCCGCAGTAAGCGTCGCGTTCTGGCCGAAGGTCACGGCGCCGTTTGCAGTGAGATTTCCACCCGCACCCAACACGCCCGTGCCGTTGCCTGCCAGGGTGCCGGACACACCAAGATCAGCGCCCGCGTGCAGCGTCGTGTTGCCGTTTGCCGCGACGTTGCCGCCCAGCGCCATCGTCTGACCTGCAGCGGCGGTGAGATTTCCAGTCGTCTGCACGTCTCCTGCGGTCGTTACGTTGCCCGTTTGACCGACCAGCGTGAGATCACCCGACGACGCCACCCGACCATTAACCGTGGCGCTGCGTTGTGCGAGAACCTGCACGGTGCTGCCGCCGGTAACCGCGCCATTCACTGTCGCATCACGCGCCGCATTCAACGCGATCACACCTGGCGCTGACACAGCGCCGCCGATCGTTATGTCGCCATTGCCTGTGCTGCCCGTTGTCGTCATCGACAGGTTATTGCCTGTCTGCACCGATCCGACCGACATGTCGGCACCGGCCCGAAGATTGACGCTGCCATTGGACTGCGCGGTGCCGACGTTCAGGCTGCCACCCGCAGTCATGTTCAGGTCCTGGACCGATTGCACGGACGCTGTTGCCGCAGCAATATCCCCGGTCGCGCTAACGGTGTATTGATTCGCAAGATTGCTGCCGGACATGGACACTTTGCCGGCGCCGTTCAGACTTGCCGCCTGTTGCGCGTAAGTCGAGTTCACGGCGATGTCGCCGTTCGACGTGACGGTGAGATTACCTGCCGTCGCCGTCAATGCGCCCTGTGTGTTCACGCCCATGCCAGCGGCCGTCGAGACGATATAGATCTGTCCGCTCGTCACCGATCCGTACTGGTTTGCGTCAATGGCTACCGCGTTGTTTCCAATTGCGGCTGCCGTATTGGCCGTGCCATTGGACGCGGTGCCATAGTTCGTGCCCGACGCGTCTGACGTAGTCGGACTCACGAGCTGATTACCCGTGACCAGGTTAATACGTTGATCTGCCCGCAACGGCGCGTTCAGGCTGATCGTCTGCGCGATCACATCGATATTGCCGACCGTGCCTTCGATGCCGGCCCCCGGACCATTGACACCGGCAGGACCGCTGATCGACACATTGCCCGACGTCACGTTATAGGCAAGCGAGCCCGCGTGAGCGAAGTCCGTCGATGTCCCTCCGACACCGGTCAGGAATTGCGGCGTGCCAGTGGTTAACACAAGGCCCGTCGCGTTCGTCAACGAAAGCCCGTTGACGGATACGCCGTTTGGATTACTGATGATGATCGAAGCCGGACTGCCGAATACTTCCAGCGGACCGACCAGTGTGGAAGCAGGCCCTGTTGTGGTGACCTGATTGACGATCACGCTCGCAGCGCGGCCGGCGAGATTCGGGTTGGCGCCAAGCGTGCCGCCCAGCAAAGGTGTGCCCGACGTGAGGCTGTTGTTCAGCACCAGCCCGTTGCTGTCGATATTGAACGACTGATAACTATTGACGCTAATACCGTTGGCGTTCGGCGCGGCGATATTGACCGCCGGCACACCCGTGCTCGTCTGCGTGATAGTCGGTTGAAACGGAATAGGCGCGCGCGGGTCGACGATCGGCGCAGCATGTGCGACCTCGTCGAGCGAGAGCACGCCGGGAAGCAGATAAGTCACCACCGCCATGACGCATGCAGTCGCCTTCATCCATAGCGGTCGCGACTGCGCCGCCACGCCGATTGACGTTACACCGAAAATTTTTGCCTGCCGCGCCGCCTCTCTTTGGGCGAGTCGCTGCCTGCTCTCACGAGCACCCCGTAGCATTATTTTTTATCCGAATTTTATTTTTTCGGATCGAATATTACCGAATCTTCCGACGAATGAATGTCATATATTCATACCTGTCTTTTTCAAGACACAGATTTACGATGCATTAATTCCAGATGCATAACATTACATTTTCATTTCAATATCGGATTGAAATCTGAATATGTGTGCGATCGAATGTCGCGAGCAAACGCGCCGCCAGAGATGGCTATGGCGGCGGCGTTCGACGGACCCGGCGTCGCGCTCGAATCAACGCTGCTGGCCAATCGTGAACTGAAGAACGGAATGTTGGCGTAAGCGCTGCACAGACGTAAGCGTGAAGAGCGCTATATCGGGCACTACCTCGTTGATCCCAAGTGGATTCATTATCACCGGGTATCTGGCGCCTTCAGACTGAATCCCCACTAGCCCACTCCCGCACTGCCTGCGAAAACAGCCGAAGCGCTGTAGGCGGATGCCGATTCGCCGGATAGTAAAGACACAGGCCGGGCATGAAAGGGCACCACTCCGAAAGCAAACGGACCAGCCGTCCGGAATCCAGGTGATCGCGAACGTGATATTCCGGAACCCAGGCAATGCCGATCCCGGTCAACGCAGCATCGACCATCAGGTTTGTGTTGCCAAGCGTCATCGGTCCAGCAACGTCAACATGAGCGCTGCTGCCGCGGTGTTCGAGTTCCCAGCGGTACAGCGTGCCGCTGGCAAAGCGGAATCTGATGCAGCGATGCTGGGCCAGATCCTGCGGTGTGGTGGGCGCGTCGTGGCGAGACAGGTACTCCGGGGACGCTACCGCAGCGAACCGTAAGTCTGGCCCAAACCTCACGGCGATCATGTCGCGCGGCACGTCATCAAGGACCCGGATACCGGCGTCGAATCCGTCTGCAACGATATCGACGAGCCGCGTATCCACAACAAACTCGACATGGATGTCCGGGTAAGCAGCCAGAAAATCTGGAAGAACGTGAAGGATTAGCGGCCGTGCTCCAGCCTCGGCCGCGCTGATCCTGATTGATCCAGAAGGCCGGTCGCCTACCGAGGCGACCTCATTGAGGCCGTCTTCCAGATCAGCGAGCGCCGGGCCAACGCGCCTCAGAAGCTGCTCGCCAGCCTCGGTCAAAGCCACCGAACGGGTGGTCCGGTTAAACAGCCGCACATTCAAACTTTCTTCGAGACTTCGCACTGCGTGGCTAAGCGCTGGAGGGGACACGCCTAACGTGCGCGCTGCCGCGCGGAAGCTTCGATGCTCAGCAATGGCGATAAAAGCAGTCAACTCGGATAGGCCGGCGCGCAATTGCATAGATGAATTTTCCTTAACACCCTGTGAAATTTTACGCTCATTGTTAAATAAACAACAACAACCTACCATTTGACGCATTCGTCACTGCGTGGATTTCACCTATCACGAGTGGCTGTCACATCAACGCCCCTCCCCACACTCAGAGCGTCAACTGCCAGGCAGACGCAGAATTCGCGAGGGGCCAAAGGAAACCAGATGGAAGCGAATATCGAAGGCAAAGTGGTCGTCATCACGGGCGCAAGCAGCGGTTTGGGCGAAGCGACCGCCCGATATCTCAGCGAACGTGGCGCCAAGGTGGTACTGGGCGCCCGCCGCGCCGAACGTATTCAATCGCTCGCGGCTGATCTGGTCAGCAAAGGTGGCCAGGCAGTCGCAGTCGTGACAGACGTCACCCGGCACGAAGACGTCAAGGCACTCGTCGACACGGCGGTGCAGACGTTCGGGCGCGTGGACGTGCTGATCAACAATGCCGGACTGATGCCGCACTCGCCGCTCGAGCGCCTGAAGATCGACGACTGGGACCGGACTATCGACGTCAATATCAAGGGTGTCCTGTACGGCATCGCTGCCGCTTTGCCGCACATGAAGGATCAGAAGAGCGGCCACATCATCAACGTGTCGTCAGTCGCAGGCCGCACGGTTCGGCCTGGCAGCGCCGTCTACGCCGCCACCAAGAGCGCCGTGCTGATGATCTCCGAAGGATTGCGTCAGGAGGTCAAGCCCTATGGTCTTCGCACAACGGTTATCTCGCCGGGCGCCGTGGCGACGGATCTTCCAGGCAGCATCACGGAACCGGATGTTGCTGGCTTCGTAAGCAAGTTCTACGAAGAAATCGCGATCCCTGCCGAATCGTTCGCACGCGCGGTTGCTTTTGCCATCAGCCAGCCGCCGGAAGTCGACATCAATGAAATCCTCTTCCGACCCACGCGCCAGGAAGGTTAAGGGCTTCGGAGTTCGAGCGCTCGTCCCTGGTTGTTCCCATTCAGGATCGCGATAGGAAAGACAAGGAGTCGCGTATGTCAGACAGGATTCCGGACACAGACAAAAGCCACGAGGCGGATGGATCGGACGAGGCTGCGCACCGCCCTTCGAGGCGAAACTTTCTCAAGATCGGCGTCGTAAGTGCAACGACGACGCCATGGCTGCGCCCGGCCGGCGCGAGTACGTCGGACACCGAAGCAACGTCTCTATCCGACGCCGACATACCTCGCACAGGCGAACACCGCATTCACCTGAACGTGAATGGCCAAACCCATACCCTGAACGTTCCGGCCAACGCGATCCTGCTCGACGTAATCCGCGACCGGTTGCAGTTGACAGGCACCAAGAAGGGCTGCGACCACGGTCAGTGCGGCGCCTGCACTGTGCATGTCAACGGCCGCGCCATCAATTCCTGCCTTTCAGTGGCGATCCAGCACGAAGGCGACCGTATTACCACCATCGAAGGACTGGAGCGCAGCGGAGAGTTGCATCCAGTGCAACAGGCGTTCTGGGAGCACGATGCTTACCAGTGCGGATATTGCACCTCCGGCCAGATGATGAGCGCCGTCGCCCTTCTGCGCGACCCCAATATCCCGTCCGACGACGCCAGCGTACGCGAAGCAATGAGCGGAAACATCTGCCGCTGCGCGGCGTACAAAAACATCCTGGCGGCAATTCAGTCGGCCCGCGTCAGCATGAAGGCGTTGCCCGATGCGTAACTTCAACTATGAACGCGCGGATTCCGTCGCGCAGGCTATCAGCCGTCACGCTCGCGGCGAACAGCCTTCGTATCTCGCGGGCGGCACGTCGTTGTTGGACCTTGTCAAACTTGACGTTGTGCGCCCCGCACAGATTGTCGATATAAACCGGCTACCGCTCAAACAGGTCGAACCGCTTCCCGACGGTCGCCTGCGCATTGGCGCGCTGGTGACGAATACTGACCTCGCGCGACATCCGCTGGTACATCAACGTTACCCGGTGCTATCGCAGGCAATCCTTGCCGGTGCCTCGACGCAGTTGCGCAACAAGGCAACCACTGCCGGCAATGTCATGCAACGCGTGCGCTGCAATTACTTTCGCGATGGCATTTCAGCGTGCAACAAGCGCGAACCGGGTTCGGGCTGCGCTGCCATTGGCGGTCTGCATCGGAGCGTGCATGCCGTTCTCGGCACGAGCGACCACTGCATCGCGAGTCATCCGTCGGACATGTGCGTGGCCATGGCTGCCATCGGCGCACGCATCACCGTTCTGGGCCCGCAAGGTTCGCGCGAGATCGATTTTGCAGACTTTCATCTGCTGCCCGGTGACACGCCGTGGAAAGAGCACGCGCTGCAACCCCACGAACTGATCACGCACGTGACGCTGGATGCGCCACTTTCCGACAGCCGGTCGGGCTATCTCAAGCTGCGCGATCGCGCGTCGTATCAGTTTGCGCTGGTCTCGAGCGCAGCGATTGTCGTGATGGAAGGCACGCGCATCCGTGAAGCGCGTCTCGCGATGGGCGGCGTCGGGACCAAACCGTGGCGCGCCCGCGAAGCCGAGGCATCGCTCGCCGGGCAGACCGCCTCGATGGAAATTTTCGCCCGCGCCGCTGCCATTGCGATGCGCGACGCACGTCCGTACACGCTCAACGCATACAAGGTGCCACTCGGACAGCAGGCGATTGTGCGCAATCTTCGTGACCTCACCGCTCAGGAGCACGCATGAGTGAACAGATCATCGGCACTCCGCATAAGCGCGTGGACGGACGCCTCAAGGTGAGCGGCCGCGCGCAATACGCCGCGGATCATCCAGTTGGCGGCATGCTGTACGCGTACGGCGTCTACAGCACAATTGCAAGCGGCAAAATCCGGGCAATCGACGACGATAAGGCGCGCCGCATGCCGGGCGTCGTCAATGTTCTGCACCACGGCAACTTCCTGAAACTGCATCGAAGCCCGGCTACGCCGATGAATTTCGCGGAGATCCTGTCGTCGGCCATGGTGGACGAACATCGCCTGCCGTTCGAGGACGACCAGGTCTATTATCCTGGCCAGTTTGTCGCGCTCGTGGTTGCGGATACGTTCGAACGGGCCCGTGCGGCGGCGTACAGCGTCAAGGTGGATTATGTCGAGCGTGAACCGGTTCGCAATCTCGCCGAAGCGCTCAGTGAGCATGGAGCCCGAAATGGCCCGCGCGGACACTCGCGGGGTGACGCAGACGCAGGTTTCGATGCGGGCCTGCATCGGCTGGAGCAAACCTATACAACGCCGGTTGAAACGCACAATCCGATGGAAATGCATGCGACGACCGCATTCTGGCAAAGCGGCCGGCTCATCGTCTATGAATCCAGCCAAGGGGTGCTGAACCATCGCAACGTGCTCGCGAACGTGTTCGATCTGACTGCGGACCAGGTCGAGGTACGCGCACCGTTCATCGGCTCCGGGTTCGGTAGCAAACTGTGGCCGTGGCCCCATTCGGTTGCAGCCTGCGCAGCCGCTCGCATGACAGGTCGGCCTGTGCAACTCGTCGTGCCGCGCGCGCAGATGTTCACGACGGTCGGCCACCGGCCCGAAACGATCCA
Source organism: Paraburkholderia sediminicola (assembly GCF_902859805.1). Classification (GTDB taxonomy): domain Bacteria; phylum Pseudomonadota; class Gammaproteobacteria; order Burkholderiales; family Burkholderiaceae; genus Paraburkholderia; species Paraburkholderia sediminicola. The sequence goes on from NZ_CADIKC010000015.1 coordinate 47,714, forward strand.
GCACGTGCGCCTGGCAACCGATGCCGCAGGCAAACTGCTTTCGATCAGCCACGACTCATACAACAGCACCTCGCCCATCGACAACTACACCGAAGCGTGCGGCGGGATGACGAAAAGCCTGTACTCGTGTGCGAACGTACGGGTCACGCATCACTTCTCCGCGGTGAACCGGGGCACGCCTACGTCGATGCGGGCGCCAGGCGCAGCGCCAGGACTGTTTGCGCTGGAGTCGGCCATCGACGAAATGGCGTTCGCGATCGGCATGGACCCACACACGTTCCGTCAGCTGAACCTGTCGACGCGCGATGAAAGCAGCAATCTGCCGTGGTCCAGCAATCACCTTCCCGAAGCAATGACAACCGCCGCGGAACGCTTTGGCTGGCACCAGCGCAGCCCTGCCGTCGGCTCCATGCGCGAGGGTGATGAAATCATCGGTTACGGCATAGGCGCCTGCAACTGGGAGGCGTTCCGCGTAGCGACGCAAGCGCGCGTGACGTTGCGAGCCGACGGCACGGCGTTGGCCCAGTGCGGCCTGCAAGATATTGGCACCGGAACCTACACCATCGTCGCGCAGACAGTGAGTCAATTGACAGGATTGCCCATAGAGAAAATTGAAGTCGAACTCGGCAGTTCGTCATTTCCCGCGGGGCCCGTCTCGGGCGGTTCGTGGGCGACAGCAAGCGCAATGTCGGCGATCGCCGGCGCCACGCGCGAAGCGCTCAAACGCTTGCGGCAATACGCAGTGGCGGATGCGGCACCGTTCGAGGGGGCAACGCCTGATTCGCTTCTTGTTCAAAACGGCGCGCTTGCATCCGGCGATAAGCACGTATCGTTCGCCGACATTCTCGCCAGCCAGCGGCTTGCTCGCGCGGAAGGTTTCTTCCATAGCGACGGCGCCGATATGTCGAAGTTCTCCTTCCGTTCATTCGGCGTGCATTTTGTGGAAGTCCGCTGGGATCCCGGCATTTCACGCCTGCGTGTGGCGCGGGTTGTCAGTGCAATCGACGTCGGTAAGGTAGTCAATCCGCTCGCGGCGCGCAATCAGGTGGAAGGCGGCATCATGATGGGGATCGGCATGGCGATGTTCGAAGCGGCCGAGTTCGATCCGCGCAGCGGGCTGCCGGCGAATAACAACTACGCCGAGTATGTGGTGCCCGTGCATGCAGATCAGCCGGAAATCGACGTCATTCTGCTGGACTACCCTGACTATCACCTCAGTGAGTTTGGCGCCCGTGGCATCGGAGAAATTGGTGTGACGGGGCTAGCCGCAGCGGTGGCGAATGCGGTCTATCACGCGACCGGCAAGCGGGTCCGCAGCCTCCCGATCACCTTGGACAAGCTGATTTAAGGAGTTCAGCTCACACATACAAGTCTGGCCGTAGCGCTTTGCGTAGTGCGCTACCGTCCAACCTTGCGCTGCGCCATGTACGCAAGATAAGCGATGATCAGATCGATCTCGCGATCGCTCAGCTGGTCCTGCGAGAAAGCGGGCATCGTCCGGCCGGGCCAGTCTCGAACCGATGCCGGATTGCGAATGTAACGGCGCAATGCTGCGGGCTGGAAGTATTCGACTGGATTCATCGGCACGTTGAGGTCAGGGCCGGTGTCCGCACTACCCGCATGGTTGAGCCGATGGCAGGCAAGACACTGCGTGATGAACAGGCTTTGGCCCGCGCGAACCGGATCGGTTGCGGCCAGCTTCGGATCGACGCCGAGCACCGGCCAACGCGCGGATGGGGAGGGTTGCGTAGCAAGTTGCGCGATCTGGTAAGGCCACTGTTCGCTGCGCACGGACGTCGCTTCCTTGCCAATCCATACCAGGTAGAACGGCCCGGCGCTGACCGGCTTGCCCGGCAGCTTCGGCCACGGCTGGGCCGGGTCCTCGACCGCGAGCCATGCGACGGCTCGCGCGGGATCACGATTGCGTACGAGGTCCATCGGCAGTTGCGCGGCGAAGCCGTCGGTCGCACGTGCCTCGAGCACGCTGTCCGCGGGCAACGTCGCGCTGCCGAGCAGGTCGGCCAGCGGCACTGCGCGATAGGTCGTCGACGTACCGTAGGCGACATCTGCCGGAACGTGAATCTCAGCAACATCCGGACGCGCCAGCAACGCCCCTTGGCTAAACGACTGAGTCTTGCCGCCGATCCTGAGTTCGATCATGGACTCCGCGGCCGCACACCGCCCGATCACGCCGAGCGTCAGGAGCAAAACCGCAAACAACACGCGCTTCGACATTTGTCCTCCGTGCATTGTTGTTGCCGACGGCGCTGGAGGCAACATCGCCAAAGTCGCCGGGAAAGGCAAGCCGCGCTTCGTTTTAAAACGCCCAGTATCCGCCCAAGTACCAGTGAATTGTATTCGCGTGGGCGGTATATGTCGGACATAAACGTAGCGAAAAAAAACGTCGGCAAGAACAGGTACACGGAAAAACTCCGCGCCTCAGCCGGGCCAACGTTTTCTCGTGCCGACCGATCCAGACGATGCCCGCGTTCAGTCGTAAGGGGGTCTGCTGTGTACTCAACGAATAATGAAAATCGTCTGATCGTCGATTTGTGAGTCGATAAAACAAAAAGCCGTTGAATCTCTTCAGATTCAACGGCTTCTCATTCAATTCGTGGCGGAGAGACGGGGATTCGAACCCCGGATAGGTTATTAACCTACCAAACTGCTTATTAAAAATCCGTTTCAGATCATCGGGTTATGAAACGGCAAATGTGCCATAGAATCGCCAAGGTGCGCGACTTACACCATTGATTACATTGGTTTTTGTGATGGCCTATGGCACAGAAAAAGGACGTCTGGCGGCCTGCGCTATACTGTACATCCATACAGCTTTTTTTGAGGTCGTCGTGCCACTGCCGCCCTTCGCCCCTCCGACGCTCGCCGAGCTGCGCGAGTGGTATCGGCTGTACAAAGAAAATGGGGATGTCTGGCGTCTCGTACTCGAGGTTCAGCATTCGAGGGAGACGTTGGCGCACCTGAAGACGTTGCTCGCGAAAGCAACGCGGGCAGCGGAACGCTCCGAGTTCGGGAGACTGACTGGCGAAGACGCGCCGTTGCGCGAAGCGTGCGCGGTCATCGATTCGGAAATGTTTCGCGTCGGCCCAATCGGAGGAAAGGGAAAACCGTGGAAGCAACCGGAACGATCGATTATCGGAGCGGGCGCCTTCGACTTTGATCCGGACGACCCGGCGGACCAGGCGGCATACCTGATCGCGCGCCGGCATCAGAAGCGGCGTTAGGTAGATCCGTGGGGGACCATGGCATCGAGCGACGCCTTCGTCGCGGCATAACCGTCGTTATATAGCTGCTGACGGATCTCGAGCGGCATATTGCGATCGAGCGTCGACGCATAGCCGGTCTCAACGAATGCCATGCTCGCGCCGGCGGCCTGCGCCGCGCTCACGTGCGTCGACTCGCACGCCGAAAGCATCAGATCGATCAGCCGCATCGCGAACTGATGCGGCAGCAACCCCGCCTTCGGCTTGAGCGGCAACTCCATGCTTACCAACTGCACGCCGAGCCGCGGCACGGCGTCGACCTTCAGTCGGTCGACCGGAATGTTGTTCACCATCCCCCCGTCCGATAGCAGCGCGTCTGCGATCGCCACCGGCTCGAATACGAACGGGATCGACGTCGACGAGCGCACCGCGAGGGCGATCGGCACATCCGGAGTTGCAGCGCGCGAGAAATCGAATGCGCCCTCGTTGGCCACGTTCGACGCCACGGCCGTGAAATCGATCGCCAGATCCACGAAGGTCTTGCCGCCGGTGTGCTCGAGCATCCACGCGAGCAGTGTCTTGCCGTCGCAGAACCCCCTCATGCGCAGCGCCGCGAGTGGGCTGAACGACATCATGTTCGACCAGTCGTGCGTGAGCGCGAGCGTCTTCATATCCGACAGCGACATGCCGGACGCGTACAGCGCCGCGCAGATGCTGCCGCCGGACGTGCCGGCCAGCTCGATGGGCTGATAGCCGGCGTCGGCGATCGCCTGCAAGGCACCGACGTGAGCCGGCACCTTGAAGCCCGATCCGCTGAATGCAACGCGGATCGGTTTGCTCATGATGCGATTACCCCGCTCGCCGCGACCGGCGCCGGCGTCGTGGTCGACGTCGCCGGCTGCAATGCAATCGCCGTATTGACTGCAAGCGTCACCACATCGACCGCTGCATTCGCAGAGTTCTTCGCCTGCTGTTGCAGATTCGATGCATTCACGAGCGACTTCAGCAAGGGCAATCCGACGTCGACGAGCGCCTGAAGATTGGGCTTGGTAACCGTGACGCCCGCCGCGCAGACCTTATCGAGAGCTGGTTTGAAGTCGTTATTGAGTGTGTTCAGCGCGCCACCGGTGAACACACCGTCATCCGTCATGATTTGGACGGCCGTATTGGCATCAGCGCAGACGAGCGCGGTCGCCTGCTGGAAGGAAAGCGTGGGCATCGCGCCGTTGCAACCCGCGAGCAGCGTGAGAGACGCGACAAGGCCTGCCGCGAGCAGCTTGGAGAAACGTTTCATGGGATTTCCTACTTGAAGGTTTTGATTGCCGTAACTGCAGCCGAAGCGGCCGCAGCTGCGACGTCGGATGCCGCGGCTGCGGCGGTTGCTTGCCCCTGGAAGGCCTGCACGTCGGTCTCCCGGAGCGAGATGCTGTAATCGCCGGCGGCCGAGCGCGTGAAGGTCGCATCGACGGTGGCCATCTGCTTGCCGTTCCACACCTTCAGCACGCAGCAGCTCGTGGCCACTCCGTTAGCGTTCGTGATTGGCTCGATGTCGTAACGCGCCATGCCGGCATACCAAAGCGAGGCGCACCCAGACGTGCTCGCGCACAGCAGCGCGACGAGAGTTGCGCGAATCACTGCAGCGTCCCCGCCGAAGGCTGAGCCGCAATCGGGGCCTGCGCCGGGGGCGCCGAAGCGGTCACGGCCACGGAAGTGGTCGCCGGCGCATCAGGTTGGGCCGCAGCGTGGACGTTCACGATGGTCGACGGCGAGGGTGCAAATTGCGCGGTCAATCCTTCGACAAGGGTAGCCGCCGCCGGCGGTGCGCCTGTCAGGCTGAGTGGCCAGTTCGTGATGCCATGCCAACCCACCACGAGCCCGATCAGCGAAACGCACGTGTATTGAAGCTTCGGGTCGTTGATCTTCAGCAGATCCAGGGCGAACCAGAGAAGAAGCAGGAACGCGACTGACAAAGGCTTGATGAGAGACTGCAAATCGATACGCATAGAAACTCCATGGGAATTGGTACGACAGGGAAAGAGTTCAGCCGGTGACGCCGAGCGCGGCTTTGCAGCTCGTCCAAAGCTGCTCGCGGTCATCCATGCCGTTCGGCGTCAGATCGCTGTTCGGGTTGCCGATATTGATGGCCCGGCTCAACGTCAGAAACGCGCCGGCGTCGGCATATGCATTGAAATTGCGGTCTGCCCAGAACTGCGCCGAGGCAAGCGAAGCGGTGTCCGGATGCGAGATCAGATCCGGTTCGCCCTCGAGGTCGACGCCGATCTTCTGCCCCATCGTCCGGTAGTTGTATCGACCGGTGATCTGGATCAGGCCGCCGCCGCGGTACCGGAAGCCGTCGCCGACCGTCGTATTGCCCAATGCCTTCGACTTCGGCGTGAACGGCTCATAGAGCTTCTGTTCGGCCGTCGGGCCCCACAGCTCACGCAGGAACTGGAAGCGCATGCATTCGTGACCACACTGGGCAAGAAAAGCGGCCTGGCGCGCCGGCGAATCGATCGCGCATAGGGCCATGGCAGCGGAGAGCGGATCGGCCCACAGGGAGGCACGGGCGAGCGGAATCTGCAGCGCCGAGGCGAGCGTATCGGGTGACATAGGGATCTCCGGCGCGCAGAACAGCGCGCTAGTTAGATAAGGCGACCGGACGGACTAACGGTAAGAGCCAGCCCAGGGTTTCGAGGGAAGTTGCGGGTGCGTGGCCGTGTCGAGCTTCTTGTCGACGGCCTTGGCAGTACTCGCCGCCTCATCCGCCTTCACGGCGGCCACGTTGACCTTCTGCTCGACCTGGGCAGTCGTCTTCTGTGCGGCCGTAGCGGCCACGGCTGCCTCGCGTGTCTGTTTCAACATGACGGCGCTTTGCTGATCATTCACCCGGGCGCGATCGCCGAGGAATCGCAAAGTGTAGGCAGCGAGATCGCTCGTCGTCTTCATCAGCGACTTCATATCCGCGACGTCGGCCGCCGTTTGCGTGGCCTGCTTATCACGCGCCTCTGCGATGGCCTTAAGGCCGTCAATCTGGGAGGAATATTCGCGCATGCATGCGGCTCGCTCTTCAGCTCGAGCAACGGGAAACCCTTTCATCAGCGTCGCACGCTCTTCATTCCATTGCGATCGCTCCACAGACATGCCCCATTGCCCGAGGAAATAGCCAGCCGCCAGCATCCCGCCGAACCCGCCCATCAGGCAGCCGATAAAGACCCACCAGCGCCAGTCACGAATTTGCGTCATCAGTCGCTCTCCGGTTACCGATCGCCAGTTCGAGTTGTTCGATACGGCGTTTCAGTTCCCCCACTTCCGCCTCCGCCTGTCTCGCGCGTCGCTCTGACTCTTCCGCGCGGCGATCCGCGGCGCGCATCAGCTCTTCGGCGCGGTCGGCGCGTTGAACCGCGAGCAGCTCGCGCTGCTCGGCACGCCCGGCGCGCTCTTCAGCAAGGGTGGCCAGTCGCTCGAACCGGGCGATCGACTCGACCTGCCCCGCGGCGTCGGCCTTAACGATCTCGGCGCCGCCCTCGCTTTCCGCCTGACGGCGCCGGTCGATCTGCCGCCACATGCGGCCGCCGACCCAGAACGTGCCCATGCCACCGAGAGCCGTCACGATCGATTTCACACCCTCGTTCCAAAAATCCGACATCGGCTAAATCTCCTGTCCTCCGGCGCTGCGGGCGTAAAAAAGCCGCCTCGAGGGCGGCATGTTGGCCGAATCGTTTTTGTTGCTTGACTACTAGGACCTTTGGTCCTATTCTGATCGTACTGGCACCTCGCTTCCCGCGCGGTCCGACATCCCGATAGGAACGATCATGAAAGCCTGCTTTCGTGCGCCTTTTCGCGCACTTGGAATCTCCCGACATGCATTACAAGCCGCCTCAACCAGAGGACATCGAGCGCCTGAAAACGGAGCTCGGCTTGACCGGCACGCAGATGGCGGAATTATTTGGCGTCGCTGGGGACCGGGCATTTCGCCGATATACGTCCAAATCAGACAGCACCAAAAACAAGCGCGAGCTCGGCGCGTACATGCTCTTCTTCGCCATGGCGCGGCTGGTGCTAAAACCAAAGGACATCGAATCGGTTCTCGCCAAGATGCGCGAAGCAGGAGCAGAAATCGACCTGAACGCGCCATCCGTCTCCCCGGCGCACGATGGAGAGCAGCAGCCGTAGCCATATCTCTCGGTTGTGCGGCCGCCGGCGCGAACGCCGAAGAAAGCTGGTTTCAATTTGAAGCAGGCGTCGGTCTGACATCCGCGACCAAGGTCGGCGATGGAATTTTCTATTCCAAGGGATTCAGTCACGACACTCCGAACGGCTCATACGGTGGCCGCGTCGGCATCATATTCAATGCGATCGAGGCAGCACCACGCTCCTGGACGCCGGGTCTGCGCTTTCACCTGACCTACGCCAACTTCGGCAAGGTGAAGTGGTCGAGCATGAATCCGCAGGACGAGGCCGATTTCACAACGGTTGGCCAACAGGGCGGCTATAACGTGGCGACACAGTCATGCGTCAATGGTGACTGTGGCACTTTCCGCAAATTCGACAGCACCGGCGGCATTCAGGCGCTTGCACTAACCGTCGAGCCATATTGGGATCTCGGCAGCGGCTGGCAGATCGGCCTCGAGGCTGGCCCGGCGCTCTACCGCAGCACATGGACCGCTGTGGCAACGGCAGAATCGGATGGCCGCTTCGGGCCAGCCGGCACGCAGGAAACGCTCACACACCCGCCGAAGATCCAGGTCGGCGCGCTGGTCGGCGCAGCCGTCGCGAAAGGCCCCTTCTCGGTTCGCGTCAACTACCTGTACGCGCCGATCGGGTCATGGGCGGCGAAGAACGTGCCGGCCGGGATCAAAGGTGAATGGATGCTTTCACTGAACTACGCATTCTGAGAACGCTCGCAACCCCGCTTGGGAGCGCCAGCGCCGCAATCTGCTACCATCCGACGCTTATCGGCGTTGCCATAAAGGAATTGGGCATGGATACCATTAAAACGATACTCGTCGTCCTGGATGCGGGAGGCTGGGTAGTGGCGGCAATCGTCGTCGCCGCACTCTTCGGCATCGATGCTATCGTGAGGCGGGCAAAGCGCAAAAACGGCCGCCAAGCCACGCATACGCCTGCACATCGTCGCTAGGCGTGAAACCGCGCCAGCCTGCATCCGCTGGCGCAATACTGATGCTGCGCTTCACGTCTGGACGCCCTTCTCCCGAAACACCATAACCGACCGTCTGGCCGTTGTGCACCAGCACTACGAGCGTCGGGCCATTGCGGTACATCTTCGCCACCAGCCAACCACGTGCGCTGCCGTCCTTAGCCTCGTCGAGCGTTCCGATGCATCGACCGTCGTCGCGTAACGCCGGATCATATTTCACGATCCCAGCGTCATGCAGCCATCCCTTACCGTACGGACCAATGCCCCACGCATCGGCCCATCCGGACGTCGTGAGGTAGTTAAGATGGCCTGGGTAGACGCTCAGGTCCAGAGCCTCATTGTCCTGCCCAATCTTTGTCGCCAGCACCGCCAGCTTGCGGGTGTAAAGATAGCTGTTGTCACCGAATGCCGTTGCTTGATATGGCAGCAGCAGCGTCACAAAAGCCGCCGAAATGATCGCGATCGCCTTTCGAGCCCGCGGTGCCACGTTGAGCGCAAGCAATGCCAGTAGCAATAGGCCGATCAGTGCCGGCGTTGTATAGCGTGACGATGCAGCCTCTGGCAATCCGAAAGGCCAGCGAGCGTGAGCGGCGCCGAGGATCGAGGCGACAACCAATCCGTAACCGGCGATCAGGAAGGACTGGTACGGCGTAATACTGCGCGCGCGATATAGGCGCACAACAAGGTATGCCGCGAACGCCAATGAGACCAGTCCGAGAATGGCACTCGCGATCAGGCCGGCATGCATGTAATAGAGGGGATTTCCGAGGAACACCAGAGCGAACTTGATCTGAGCCACAATGCCATGCCCGGGCGGCTTCGGGATCGGCGACGGAACAAACTTCCAGAAATAAGCGGTCGCGGTGGCTGCGCCCGCAACTATCGCGATCACCACATCTTTCGCTGGCCGCCGCAGCAACAATGCCTGAATAGCCAGCACGAAGAATGCCGCGACACCGTTCCCCATCGAATAGGTAGCGCACAGGCATAGCACCAGCGCAAACAGTAGACGGCCGCGGGAATACTGGGCAAACGCCAGCAGCGCAAACAGATAGACTGCGAAGCCCTGCGATTGGAAACCCCACGCAAGATTTTCGCGTTGCATCCAGCTCATCAACATCGCAGCGGACAGAGCGCCTGCCAGCAGACTGTCAGATGCCGAATTGCGCCGCGCCTGAGTCCACACAAGAAACGCGATAAGCGCGGCGAGAACATAGTTCGCCACAACTGTAAAGGCGTTCATGCCGCCAAATGCCCAGATATCAGTCAGGAAAAGCAGTCTGGAGAAAACGATCCGGTGCTCGTTATGCTGCTGAAAGAGCGTTTCGAATGGCGCACCATGGACGCTGTTGTAGAAGCCTACGAAGCCGTCCCACTGATCCATCCATGGGATCGGCGAGTAGAAATGTGCGCCGCCGTAAATCGACGTTACAAGAATGACAACGGCAACCAATGCCGCCCAGATCGAGGCCGTTCTCACAATATCTCCGCATAATTAATTCGGGGCGAAGATACCACAAAGCTATCTATCATCAGGCAATCGTAACGGCCGCCGAAGGCAATGATGACGACTGGCCTGCCATGACCGACTTTAATGCATACACGTAATCACGCACCACGGCGGCGAAATCAGTAAAGTTTGCTTCGGAGAAGTTGTGAAGCAGGCCTGTCGTGTCAGGATAGTTAAGCGTCGTTGTGCCGGCAGGAAATCCCTTGCCCGCATTCAAACCAGTTTCGATCGCGATGATATCCATCTGGCTAAATTGGTCTATCGCATAAGTGCCGTTCAGAGCGGGTGTTCCGGTGCTCGACACTTGGAGCCCGGCAACCAAGGCTGCTTGAGCTGATTGCACAAGTGCCTGCGCTTCAATCTGGGCTGCGGTTGGCGCTGGCGGTGCAACAATCGCGTTGTCCACCACTGTGTACCCCGGCGTGGCAAGACAAATAAGCCATTCCGAGTCGGTTATCTCAATGGTGGTCGCACTCGCCGGCGGCGGACTATCGTCGCTGTCGTAATAGGCGACAATTGCCCCTTGCGAATTGTAGGCGGCGAATTTCTGTCCCATTTGATCAGTTCCCAAACGCGATGTAATTTCCAGAGTGGCCACTGCGCGATGTTGATCCCGCCTGCCAACCATCCACCAGGAAACCAGTAGCAGTCAGGCTGTTTACCGAATCATATGCACCATTGACAGTGCTAGACGGAACATTAGCGCTCACCGTGACCGCACGGACTGCATTCGGAAACGCGATCGGAAAGGTGACTGAAACACCAGTACTTCCGTTCGTGGCGTAGGTTCCCCACTGCATGATCGTGCCGCTAGGAAACTTTTGATAACCCGAAGATCCTTGTGCCGAACCGAACCCAAGCAGTGAGACTGATGCTCCCTGAACCTGCGTCGGTGCCGTCGCCCATGTGCCAGCCGTTGCTTCTGTTGCTGTTATGAAGCCGATCACACGGAACGGACAGTTAGCAACGGCGCTCGACGAATAGATCGTATTGGCCGAGGTCGCGGCCGCGCTGATGGCGGTTGCAGAGATCAGTGCGCCCTCATCTAGGCTGGCAGTGCCTGCCATATTGACGATGCCGAGTTGAACTGTGCCGGCGTTGTTAATCGCTAGCAACGCAAGCGTGGCGGCTACGCCATTACCAGTACCAAGCGTCGCACCAGATGGAACAACGAGCGACAGGTTCGATGCGATTGTCAGGGAAGTTGGAACACCGCTGGCAAGCGTAGCGCTGCGGAAGAATAGATTAAGCGGCGCATTGAGAGTGGCTGTCAGTGCACTGGATGCAACTGTGGCTGTCAGGGACGGAATAGCGCCCAGCTGACCAAGTTGCGCGGCGTGCAGAGATTGCGATGCGGAAGGAATCTGCTGTGCGCCTCCGGCGCACTCCATCAAGACGCAAATCGGGTTGCCACTGTTGACACTCGCGATCGTCGCATGCATGAGTATCGCTGTACCGTTCAGCAGAAGCTCATTGGCCTGCAATGGCTGAAGGCCTAGACCGTAGATCGGAATCGGTGTCAGGCCGTCCGGCGCATACGTCGATGGGCCAGTATTCGTGTGTGCGATCTTGACCGCTTGCACAACACCGTCTACCCACGTCGGCGATCCGCCTGCGACCAGGGGCACGGCGTTCACGGCTGTGTATGCATTCACGGCGCCAGTGTCGGCCAGCACAACCGTGTTCTGCATCAATCGTTTAATCGCAGCGACAACCTGATTGGTTTTCGTGCGGTCAGGCGCGATGGCGGCCGCCGTCAAAATTGCAATGAGCTCTTCCTGGAACGCGTTGTACTGATATGCCGGCCATTGCGTTGCAGGAACATTCGTGGCCGGATTGCCATCCGTCGCGTATTGCGGGGTGCCCGTCGTCGGAGCGGTATCAGCCTGCGCTTCTATAACCGAATTTGGCGCGATCAATCGATCCATGAATGCCTCAGGAGTAAGAGAAGAGAACGGTCGTGTGCGCCGGTGCGAAGCGCTGCAACTCGCATTGCAAAACGTTGTTGCCCCAGGAGGCAAAAGGGGTGCCAAACGATCCGCCGAATTGCAACCCGGCGATCGTGAATGTCGGTGCGTTTACCTGCCATGCAAACGCCCATGCCGTGCCGCCAAAGAGCGTTCCAAAATTCTTTCCAAACCGAGACGGCACAAACTGCGTAATCGTGATCGCATATCCGAGAGCGGCCGCCACTGCGGTGAAATAGGCAATCGATTGGCCGCCGGTCGCAGTGAGCCGGGCAACAACCTGTGCGACGCGCTGCTGCGTCGTTGGTGCTTCTCCTGCGCATGGATCCGGCAACCCTAACGTCGACTCCCATTCGGGAAGCAGTTCAAAGGTGGACGGCGGAAAGGCGTCGACGAGCAGATAGTTAGCCCGGGTCGTCAGCGCCGCGAAACACGGGGTGAAACCGGAGAGGACGGCGGTCTGTATGGCATCCGGATCTCGCGGCCATACACGACCGCGCGGCAAATGCGTCTGAAGCGCCTGCAGATAGTCCGCGGCGCTATAGTCAGGAGCGGCCATCGGCTATACCCAGTTGACGTTACCGAGCACCGGCAACTGGCCCGTGGCGTTCGTAATGTTGGTATTCGCGGGATAAGTGGTTGTCACGCCTCCCACGGTGCTGGTAATGGATTCGATCAAATACCCTGACGACCCCGACACGGAACCGATCGATGAATTCACATCCGACAGATCGATCGTGCCAGCCGGCGCTCCTTCCCGGATCATCAGTTCGGCAAGCGCCCCTTCGATCGCCTCCTGCGTGGTTGTCGATGTCACGCCAGTAATGTTGAAGCCAATCTGGTTCTCGATCGGTGCACAGGAATAGACGAGCGCGGTTACCGGTTGCAAGCTGATGATCGCGTTGGCCACCGTGAGCTGGTCGCCGGTGGCCACAACGTCGCGTGGTATGCCACCAGGCCCCTCATCGTATTGCGACACACCATTCGTGCCCTGCGGAAAGCCAGCGTGCGACGATTCCGCCTCATCCATCATGAAGTAGACGACGACTGTGCCCGCGCCGAACCCGTTCGGCGCGCACCACGCGCGCGTCACGCCTGCCACGTCGCGCGCCCACTTTACGTAGTCGGTTTGCGCGCCGCCCTGCACTGGATCCTGGAATGCGAGCATCACCCGACCGCGGAAATCGTCTTGGGTCTCGACGTCCGCAGCTGAACTGACGATCGCCGTCACCGTCCCGCTCGACTGGATCCCTGTGATTGCCGAGGCGAGAGACACTGATGTTCCAACATCGCAGTTCCCCGCTGTTCCCGCAGCGACCGCTTGAATATTCGCCGTTGCAGTCGAGCCACTCCACACGGCGTCAGACATTGTCACGTAGGAAAAGCCGTCGGCCGTGCGGTTCACGCCCGTTCCTGCCGGCAGCGGCGTGCCCGTGGTTCCAGTGAACTGCACGGTGAGCTGCGCCTGTGTAGCGGCCTCGAGGTACACGCTCTTCATCGCGCCCCAGCCCGCGAGGAACTCGTCGGTTGATGTGAACGGAACCGCCTGCTTCGCAATCCAGTCCAGGTAGCCGTATAGACCAAAAACAAGTGCGGCGAGTGCCGATCCGACGATCTTCAGGACCGCCTTTTGCAACAGCGAAACTGTAAGCCCGACCGCGCTCTTGATGTCCGTCCAGATCTGGGTGCGCAGTGCGCTTAACGTAGGGCGTGAAAATGGCATCAGTTCACCATGGGCCAAGCCCAGTTATAGGTCTGCAATGCCGTGCCATCCGGCTGATACGCAGTAATAGAAATCCCGAGCATGTCCGGGCGCACCCACTGCGTAACGACAGCGAAGCTGCCGACGACGTCCGTATCGATCAACCACTGGATAGCTTCGACCACATAGTCATAGGCATCCGTGAGCGTTTTGTCTGTCGGTGAGGTTCTACGGGAGAGCAACCAGAGGCGCGATCCTGTCGGGCCGGTGGCATCGCCCGAATCGTCATCGCCCCACCACCCACGCCGGTCGTTCGATCCGTCAGGAATCTCGTCGTCCGGCGCGGCTATGCGATCGGTGAAGATGCTGAACAGCAATGCGGTCTCCAGGTCGTCTCCAGTCGCGATATCGCCGGGCACGAGCGCCCAGTCGCCGCGCGCGTTAGCGACGTCCCAGACAATCTTGAAATCGCTCATGTGGTCAGGTTTGGTCCGGTCGTCGTGATGGTGCTTCCACCGGTCTGGACGTCCACCACTTCGTGATCGTGTTCATCATGTGCCGCGCGCAGCTCCGCAACCGTGCTCGACTGTGAGTCGCAGTTGTCGATGATGTCGCCTGTGCATTCGAAGCGGGGCGTAACCGCCCGGATCTTCGTAGCTGCATTGATTGTGACGATCGTGGCGCCGTCGACCTCGACCGGTTGATTGTTTGCTTTGATGAAGATGCCGCCCGAGGCTGTCAGATAGATCTGCTTGCCGTCCTGCGTGAAGATCATCGTCTCGCCCGATTTGAGCCCTGTAGGACGTGACGCCTGATGGTTCGTACCGATCACGAGGCCACCGCCGCGATCGCCGCCTACGAATACGATTGCGACGTCGGATCCCTGCGGCGGTACCGACGTGAAGCCGAATTCAGCAATGCGCTTCAGGTTGTCGATCGTCTCGAGCTCGTTGATCTGCGCCTGCAACACCTGGACTGGGCCAGCATCATTCACAGGCGCGCTGACGCGACCGCGGCCCACGAGCAGCAGGACGCGTCGCGCGAGGCGGTCCGCTGTTGCCTGCGCACGGCCCAGCGCTCGACTTACCTGACGGATCGCTGCATGGAAGGTAGCCATCAAGCCCCCGGCAATGCGCTTGCGTCGACGAACAACGGCTGCAGCGCGACAGGTTCTGGCAGATAGGCCTCGGGCCGCATGATCGTGAGCTCCGCGATCGTGCCTTCTTCCTCGTTCCGGATATAGGTCACTTCGCCGAGCAGCCAGACCTCATCGACGATCTTCAGCTTGGGCAATGTCACGGGCACGAGCGTGTTGGGCGTCCAGAGCGTGCCCGCCCCATCGCGCCAGCTGTCGGTCGTGACCGTGATCTCGGCCGCACGCGCAACGCGGCGATTCATCTCCCACACCGCGCGGCGCTTCGCGAGATCCGCATAGCCTTGCACGGCTTCCGCGACGATATAGCGCTCGCGCGTGCGCCTCACCCCCACGTCCTCGACGGTGACAATCACGTTCGCCCCAACGCCGGCGTCGTTGAATGTCTCGACCGACTGCGTGAAGACGGTGTACTTCGAGAACCGCTGCGAGGCCGAATACCGCACGCGGGCATGCTGTGCATTGATGCCCTCGGCGATGCCGCCGACATGCATGGTCTTGTGAGCCTGCGTCAGCAGCAGATTGCCGTCCGGCGTGTCATAGACAAGCAGTTGGCTGTACCGGCTGATCCGCTCAATGATGTCGTACGCGCTTTCGCCGATGAAAATGTTGAACTGCGGGATCGGCGGCAGCCCTTCGATATCGCATGTAACGCTGATGCCATAGTGCGCCGCAAGTTTGGACGCTACGTCGAGCGCCGATGTCCCGCTGATCTGGCCGCTCGGCCACACTGCCGAGCAGTCGATCAGGTCCTGACACTTTCCACGGCCCGCGGCGGCGATCGAATGACTGTCGGCGTCATACTCCGGCACGTATTCATCAATATACCCGGTGATGACCCGGTCCGAGCCGATGAGCAGCTGGAACGGATCGCCCGCCTGCACGATGACCTCTTCTGTCTCGCCCGGAAAATCTTCCGTCAGCCCGAGGTTGAAGTCGGACGGACAGCGCTCGATACCTCGCGTGACACGCACATCGGTCCAGCCGCTGATCGCCTGGGCGCCCGCGATCAGAATCAGATCGTCGTCCATCCGTCAGCTGGCCAGTGCCTGGAACGATTGGGGCATGAATAACGGGTGGATAGGCTGCACTTGCTGAACCAGTTGATCGGACCGGGCCGCGTCGTCGTAAATCCGGTGCGCCAGCACGAGCGCCGGCAGTGAACCCGCGAACGACATCGTCACCAGCTGCGCGAGGTCGCCACCGCGCGCCTGCAGGTCCGAAACGACTGCGCTACGTAAAGCGCGCAGTGCCGTGAAGCTTGCATCGTCCTCTGCATCACCTGCCGTCTCGATCTCGGCATCGAAGAGTGTCGTCACGTTCTCGAGCACGGTCGTCGCATCGTTATACGAGGACGGCTGATAAGTGGCGCAGGCCTGCGCCACGCCGGCAAGCGCCGTTCGCCGGAAGAGCGCTCCGCAGCTCGTCTGCATCGACGACATTGCCGACCCGATCGGAGAGCTCGTGAACATGCCAGACGGGTTGAATGACGCCAGATCCGTCATCAGGCGAATCGCATCGGCGGGATCTGAGGCGGTGGCTGCAAGCGCGGTCACGAGCGTCTGCGCAGCCGTCGCGAAGGTCGTCGTATCGCTCGCGTTCGCGGCCGCAACCTGCAATGCACTGCCAGCGGCTACTACCGCCGCGACGCTGACAGTATCCTGCTCGAGCAGTTGCTCTGCAGTGGTCCCCGCCGGCGCTTTCTGGTTCGAGCCCGTATAGCCGCTATTGCCGCCGCCGAAGAACCGGCTGAAGTCGCCGGAAAGCGTCGAAACGGCATTGACCACACGCTCTACATCGTGGACGTCGCTCACAGCCGTCTGGTACCACGAAAGAGCTGTATCGACGGCCGTATTCACGACGGCAGCGCCCTGCTGAACTGCGGTGGCAGCCTTCGTCGCGAAGTCGACCAGGGCGCTGCCAAACAGATTCTGCGCACCGCTATCAACCCCGTTCTGCGTCGATTGCGTGACGTTCGGATAGATCTTCGCGCCGCCTCGCATCAGCGAAAGGCGGATCATGATCACCCGACCATGATCGAAGCTCTCGCTTGCCTCCGATTCCATGCAGCTGACGTTCTGCACGGCACCGAAAGTCGGGTGCACGAGCGTCTGTGGGCCAGCCTTCTCGCAGGCCAGAACCAGCGCATCGCGCTGTGCGATGACCGGGCCACCACCGTAGACCCGGCTGTTTTCGATCAGGAAGCCGATCAGCTCGTATTGCCGCGGCAGCTTGCCGAGCGGTTCGATATATGCGTCGTCGCGCATCGGGTAGCGGTGAACGACATTGCGGCCGCCGAAGCGCGTACGGTTCTCCCGCACGGCGAACGGGACGCCGCCAAACGATGCCTGACGCAGCGACCCCCACCACGTGCCGGCACCGCTTCCCGTCAGGATTGATGCGACCTGCTGCGCAGCCGATGCGAGACCGCCAATGCTGCCCGCAAAGGTCGTCAGGGTTGCTGCACTCATATTGCCGGTTCCATCATGGACGACTCGCCGATGTTCGCCGAGGCACTCGCCGCCCCGCTGCTGCGGACTGTTGCCCGCGTACCCTTCGGAGCGTTGGGCAGTTCGATCTGCACGTGCACGCGACCATTGATCGCATCGGCGTCACTGGCACGGATCGCCGCCTCGTTGTCCGCCTGGGCGGGACGCTCATAAAGTCTCGACACTATCTCGCCGGCCTGCGCCGCGGACGTTGCCTGCGCGAGGGCAGTTCCCGCGCGACGTTCATTGCCCTGCCGCATCTCGTAGTCGACGAACTGAAGCTGCTCGTCGAGAGAGGACTGCCGGATGTCTTTTCCGAACCGCTTGCGGAATTCTTCCTGACGATCCTTGTGCCATTGCCCCAGGCCATATGCCTGACCGTTATCGCCACTTGCCGCAGGGTTATAGCCGCTCTCGCGGAAAATGTTCGACGCGATGCCCGCTGCCTGCGCCGGACTCCATCCCATCTGCTGAAAGCGCCCGACGATCGGCGCAGTCTGGGCATTATTTGCAGCGCTCGAGCGGAACAGGCCTGAGGCCCATCGGTAGATATCGCCGCCGAAACCGCCGCCCTTTGGCCCTTGAACTTCTGGAGTGACGATACCGCCGGCCATTGCGTCCGCCACATACTGATCATGATTCGGCCCGGCGGGAATGGCTTTGTCAAAAGCCGCCTGGCGCGTCTTTTCCGCGATATACCCGGCAGCGCCCAACGCGACGACCGAACCGGCCCCTGTTGTCACTGCGATCGTGCCAAGTAGACCGATGAGACGTACCGCCTGTGCGATCAGCGTCGTAATGCTCAGAATCGGACCAGCGAATGTGATCGCAGCGACAGCAGCGGCGATCGTCTTCACGCCCCCCAGCTGATCGACGAACTTCGAGGTGTCGTCAGCGGCCTTGTTCCAGTCCGTGTTCTCAATCCACGCGGCGACCTTCGGCCCCCACTCCTGAGCGATCGGCTCGAGGCGGTTCGCGACAGTTGTCAGCGCCGGCGCTACAGACTCGCCCAGGGTGTTTTTCAGCTTCCCGAACGATGCATCCAGCGCCACCATGTTCTCGTTGAAGCGTTGGCCGCGTGCGATCTGGTCTGGCGTCATCGTCGCGTTCAGCTTCTCGTACTTCGCGACGTACTCGTCGATCGCTGCGCCCCCCTTCGAGAGCAGCGGTGCGAGGGATCCTAGTCCGAAGATGTCGAGAAACTTCTCGCGCGCCTGCGCGTTCGTGATCTTCGATGCGGCGTTCGAAATGTCATGCAACGCGCGGATCGTGTTGACCGAGCCATCGGCCATCCGGTGGATGCCAATATTCTTGCTGGACAGCACCCCGGCGACGAACGTGTCGCGGCCCGCCGCCGCATCCTCGAATGCCGAGCCCACCGACTTCAGGCCAGACGTCATGTCGGCATCCGACAGGCCCGCCAGCCGAGCGGCGCCGCGATACTTCTGCAGCTGGTCGGTCGTCACATCGATAACCGATGCCGTGTTCGAGATCTCAGTCGCCGTGCGCCCCCAGCTGTGGGCCATGGTCGCAAGCCCTGCAATCGAGCCTGCAGCCGAAATCGCGGCGAGCGGCGGCGCAATCGATCCGATGCGGCGCGCCGCATCGCTAGCCAGGCCGCCGACCTTGACGAGGCGATCGCCGAACTTGTCGAGACCGGTTTCCTTCGAAAAAGCCTGCACGGAGGCCTTCACGTCTGAGATCGGCTTGGTAATCTTGCCGATTGACGCGTTGACGCCCTTGGCGACCGCGGTCGCGCGGTCGACCGCGCTGATCGTGATCTGGAAAACGTTGGGCATTGGAAGGCCTCAGGTGCTCTGTCTCAGGCGCAGGGCCTGGTCGTGCCAATACTGGAACCTGCTCAGCTTCATGCAGCCGACGGCGTCAGGTCCCCATCGGAAGAAGTGGGTAACGTCGGCGCACCGGTCTCCGAGGTCTCGCCAGACTGCGGGGGCGCCCATGTAAAACCCGAGAGGAACGCGGTCGCCTCCTCGTAGCTCGATTTGCCCATCTTCCGCACGACGGCGAGCGGCACACCAGAAACGAGCGAGATCAGCTCGGCATTGCACGCGTAGGCCGTGCCTTCAACCTGCGCGCTTTGGTCGAGCTGCTCGACGGTCGGCTCGCTGAGCGCGATCGAGTCATACGTCCTGTTGTCGCCGTTCAGTGTGATTGGTTTCTTCAGCACCACGGTCTTGACGGGCGCCTTGGCATCATCTTTCGGGGGCGTCCAGTCGAAGCCCTTCAGATATGCAACGGCCTCTTCGTACTTGGTCTTCCCCAGCTTGCGGATCAACGTCAGCGGAATGCTCGAAACCATCGAGATCAGCGCAGCGTTCACCGCATAGATCGATCCGGCCGTCTGCGTGCTGCGGTCGAGTTCGTCGACCGTCGGTTCACGCAACATGATCGATTCGTACTTCAGCGCGTCCCCCAGCGAGAGCGGGACGTCCAGCGTGATGACCTTTTCTTCGGATTGGCTCATGCTCAGCTCGTCGTAACTTCGGTGACGGAGTCGTCAGTCCCTTCGAGACGGACGTCGAATTTGGCTTCGGTCGAGTCGACTTCCTGTTCTTCAACCGCCCACATGGCACTCCCGATCACCGTCTTGCCGTTCGCGAGCCTGGCCACGCACGTCACATCGGTCCAGTTGTTGATGTCGCCCACGACCAGGCCGCCCCAGTCCCGCAGATTGAATGCGATGAACGGGGCCGAGGGCGTTTCCTTGTAGCCATGGATCCGGTCCATACCGCCCAGCGTCTCGCGCTTCTTGTTGCCGGATTTGTACTTGAAGTCGCCGGTGACCATGTATGTCGTGCCGTCGACGGAAACGTCGGCTGTGCCGGCGAGAAGTCCACCAGTCTGAGATGGCATTTGGAATGCTCCACGCGGAAATTAGAGAAGCCGCCAGACGGCGGCCTGCTGCGAAGCAGCGCGATAACCGTCAGGTCATCTACGCCGGGACGATGTTGGAGAACTGCATCAGCAGCGCGAAGATCCGCAACTGGTCGATCAGGATGGCCGGATACAGCACGTCGACGCGGTTCGGGTTCTGCGAGTTCTGCTGCACGATGAGGCCTTGTGCGAAAACTGCACTGCCCTGCACGTAGCCGTTTTCCTCGAGCGTCCCGTACCGCGCGATCAGATCCGACTTGATCATGCTCGGCGTGACGACGTTGGTCCCGGGCACAACCCGCGTACCGTCGGCCGCCAGCTTTTTCCGCGCATACTTCGTCGTGACGAGCGATTTGAGATCGCGCAGCACAAAGGCCAGCGTGTTCATCGTCTCGACTTCGAGGTAGCTGTTGTCCGCGTTGCCGAAGCTGTTCTTCTGGTACGTCGTGATCAGGTTTTCGATTGACACAGTGCCGTCGTCGGCCACATCGAAAGTTGAGATCCCGTCGTACAGCAACGTATTGCGGTCGGTCAACGCAAAGCGCATCTGCCGCGGTGGCGGCTGCATCGTCGCGAGCGTTACAGTCTGCAGCGGCTGCGCAGGATCAGCGCGCGCTGAAACAGCAACAGCGGCAGCGATATCGGCAGCGATCACCCATGCCGGCGTCGGCGATCCGTTGAAACCCATGATCGACGCGTGCTCATCATTGCGCGTGACGCCGAAAGTCGTGAGCGTGCCGAGCGTGCCGCGATATGCAGCGTACATACCGCCGTAGAGTTGCTCGCTCCAGCTCCAGCGACCCGTCTGCGTGCTCAGGAACGACTGGATCGCACTAAGCGACGTGCTGTCCGTGTATGGGAAAGCGATGAAGTCGAACTGCTGATCGCCCAGATTGGCAAGTGCCGTCGGCAGCTGCGAAGGATTCGTTGCGCCACCGGACATCGCCACGATCGTTACTGCCAGTCCCGCGGGCGTTGCTTCGCCGGCGAGCGTGCCACCGTAGTTCAGTTGCAGGTCGATATCGTTGCCAGCGAGACCCTTGTTCTTCGCTGTTAAATCAACCTTACTCGTCGTCGTGACGTCGACGGCCGCCGTCACCGGCAGATCCGGCAGCGTACCGATCTGGGCGGCAAGCGCGGTCGCGAGTTGCGGGAGCGTCATGGTCGGCGTCACCACCAACGAGACAATCTGGCCACCGATATACAGCGACAGGACACCCGTCGCCGTCGGCACGCTGGTGAAATTGAGACTGCCGGCCGCCGCCGTCGACGAGCCGTCGTCCAGTAGCGGTAGCAGCCACACCTCACCGAATGAGTCGCGCTTGCGATATGCCGCTGTCATCAATGCGAGCATTGAGCCCTGGCCAGCAAGCGCTTTGGTCGCGTCGACGCCTTGGCAGATTACGGCCTGGCTCGGGACACCCGGACTGCCGGTGAGCATCTGGCCGATGATCAGCGCACGAAGCGACTGCTGCCCAGTATTCGCATTCGACGGATCGATATCCGCGTAGAACAGCGGTACACGGATGTTCTGCGGAATATTCGGAAACGAGATATCGCCCATTTAGTTTGCTCCGGTTTCCGCTTCACCGTCCGAGACCTTCTGTACGGTGCCAGCGTTGCTGGTTGTGGAAGTCGCCTGCGCATCGGTCACATCCGATACCTTCACGGCATCGCGATCGTGGATCCGGCGCAGCCAGTACTTGTCGAAGTCGCTGACCTTCATGCCCTCAGGCGGCACTACAGTCGTCTTCAGCCCCCCAACCGGCGCATCCGACAGCAGCTGCTTCGTGACCGGGTCGCGCAGGAGCACGCCCGGAGCAGGTTTCACAAACATGGAGATCCTCTACTGGGGAAGGTTGATCGTCAGACCCGGCACGGTCGTGCCGTCGGGTACCTGAACCGTCAGATCGACGCCGGTGAGCGGCACCGCGGCGGGCTGATAGAAGTCGTGCGGTCCCTGTACAAACTCGAGACCAATGTCGAGCACTAATTGGCCGATCGGCGACTGCCCTTCGCCAGATGGCTGCATCGTCGACCTGAAAAACGGGTATTGCTGAAGCAAAGACATCAAGGGCGGATAGTTGATGAGCGCCGCCTTGATCTGCTCGCGTAGCGTCTCGAGCTGCTCTTCGACGACCACCGCTGCCTGATCACCTGTCAGCGCCGCGGCCTGTGCACGTGCCGTGACGCGTAAGGTTGTCGTTACCGTGAACGCCGGCGGACCGTGCGGCCCCCACGACTGACCGTCCTCGTCGGGCGTCTGGACGAGAAGCATCGGGTAGGTCCCGTCCCACGTTGGCCATGTGCGCGGCGAAAAGACATTCGTGCCGGCTGCTGTCGCGCCGGACACGACAAGACCCTGCACGGCGAGCTCGCGCAGATCACGTGAGGTCGTCATTGAGCGCCCAGATCGAGGTAAGCCCAGCCGAGGCCGTCGATCGCAACGTCCTTTACGACGTAGCTCGCCCCGTTGATCTGGATGACGATGCCTTGCTGGGGTGGTGATGGCAGCTGGGAGACCTGCAGGCCTAGCGTCGCGACCGTGATGTTCGCGGACGCACCGCTCTCCTCGCTGAAGATGTGATCCGTGATCAGCGAAAAGATACCGAGCACAGGTGTGCTGATGCCCGGAAACACGATCGGCACCTCGTCCCCAAGTGCTTTGCCGATCGCGGCGTTCAGCGTCCCGTCAAAGTCGATCACGGTCAGGATTCGAGGCGACCGCTCTGCAGCATTTCCGGCCGCGTGCAGATATGGAGCGGATACGAGTAGCCCTCAACCTTCCACCATGCATTGCGGTCGCGATCCATGATAGGGATCATGTACATCGGCTTGCCCGGCGTATTGACCCACTCGAACGATTCACCGGGCGCCAACGCGCGGCGGAAGACGCCGGGCGCACCGACCGGGAAGAACTTGACCTTGTCGTCTGCGATCTTGATGGTCGAGTTGTCGTCCGAGCCACGGTAGTTCATCCAGTAGATGCCCGCGAACTTGAACGTATCGAACGCTGCACCCTGGCTATCGTCGCGCAGATCTGCCGCAGCCGACCAGTTCAGGTAAGTGCGGATCACGTCCGGGTGGTTGACGAAGTCGTCATAGAACACGTCGCCGCACATCGCATACACCTTGGTGGTCGGCAACCAGGCGCCCTGCGCCTTGCGCATCATTGCCCGACGGATCTGGTTGCAGATCGGACGCACGGAATTCGGCGTTGCGGCCGGCAGGTTAAATCCAACTTCTGTCGCCGGCGTGATCCCGAACTCGTCGAAGAAGTTGTAGATCACGGAGCCGTTTGCATCGAGCAGTTGGCCCTGCACGGCAGCCAGCCGGTGGAATTCCCACGTGTACTCGATGTTGCGCAGAATGCCCGTCGGCCCGCTAACGCGGCGGGCCAGTTCGGCCTGCAGCTGCATGAGCTCGGATTCCGTGCCGAACGCGCGGATATCCTGAATCTCGTTCGCGTAGATCGTGTCGTCGTGCATCAGGCGCGGCACTTTGAAGTACCTTGCCGCACGGGTTTCGGTGACACGCTGCGTGCCTTCCGCGCCACGCGGCGACGTCGGAATCAGGATCAGCTGACCCTGACGCTGCTCGACGGCGAGCACGGTATTACGGATGGGTTCGTCCTCGAAGATATCGAGATCGCCAAGGCCCACCGGTTGATATGGATATTTGTCGACCGCTGCGGTGAGCTGGATGGTCGAGAAAGCATCCTGATGGAATACGTCCAAACTGGCCATTATCGGCTCCAGAAATAATAATGGCCGCGAACGCGGCCACAGGACAAAGGAAAGAAAAACCCCGGCGGGTAAGACTTAGCGGGTAATGATGCCCTTCGCGGCGAGTTGCCCTTGCGCCGTCGCAAGCTGCGCGGTGGTGATCCCCGTCGGCCAGATCAGTTCGCCGCCATTCACTTCGGCATCGCGCGTGACGGCAGCGCCCGGCACATCGGCCAACGTTGCGTCATAGGTTCCGAAACTGATGGCCGCCGCGATCTGCGTCCCGTCCGTCGCCGTCGGATTCAACGGAACGAAGGTTGTCGAGGTAACGGACACGTCCACGTCGAACTCGTCGCCGACGATAAAGTCGGTCGCACCGTCGGCGATCGCAAACTTGATCTGGTCGGCGAACGTTTGTCCGACGACGATATCGCCGACGACGTCGCCGGCGGGATCAAACACGCGAAACGTGCCGCTGTTCGTCGCTGCGATAGTGCATCGCACGACGTAGATACCTGTTTTCGCATTCGGCAGAACGGGCGTCGTCGCGTCGATCGTGAAAACGCCGTTTCCGGTGTTTCCGGCCTTCGCCACAGCCGTTGCTGTGCCGCCGGCCTTCTTCGCGATTACTTCGCCGGGAAGATGTCGAACGGCGCCGCTAAATGTGACTGCATCGCGCGAACGGTGCCCGCGCGCTTCCGACACGAGAAAGCCACCGTCGTGCCGGTTTTCAAGAAGAGGGGTCTGAGCCATGATCGGATTCCTGAGTTAGAAAGAGGAGTGAGCAGCCTTGCTTAGCGGCGCCGCTTCGCACCAGCCTTCTGGAACGCCACGTCCCAGCTGGCCGCGATCGACTGCTCGCTGCTCACGCTGCGATCGCTATCGATCCCAAGGTTGGGGTTCTGACGACGTCCGCGGCTGCCTTCCGCCGCCGGCGCGCCATTAAGGACTTCGATCGCCTCGCTTCGCGGCATGGCCGAACTGAACGCCAGCTTGCAGGCTAGGACCGGGTTGCGACCCGCACCCTTGCACGCGAAGATGGCAGCACAACGCGCGCGTTCGCGGCGACGCGCGTTAGCAGCTGCGCTATTGCCGCGCATCTCTTCCTCGTCGTCGTCATCCTCGTCGGCGCTTTCGTCGTCCTCCTTGTCCGCAGCACGCTTGCTGCGTTTGCCCTTGCCGCCGTCATCGTGATCGTCGTCCTCGTCGTCATCCTTATCGTCGTCCGACTCGTCACCTTCGGCGCGCGAGCCGCGTTTGCTGTCGCCGTCTTCACGGTCCTGTTGCTTATCGTCCTCGTCGTCCGAGGCGCGCTTGCTGCGCTTGCCCTTACCGCTGTCGTCGTCATCCTTATCGTCGTCGGAAGCGCGGGAACCACGGGCGAGATGGGCGAAGCTCAACCCACCTCGTGACATGAGGTTGCGTAACGTAGTGCTCATTGGATTTACCCTGATGGTGGGATGAATCAGCCCAGCTCGTCGAGCAGGGACGCGAAAGCTTCATCCGGTGCCATGACGGCATCGGCGAAGCCGATATCGACGCCGGCGGCGCCGAGAAAAGTGCCAGCCTCCGTGTCGCGCACGACGGCCGTTTTGAGGTCTCGATTGCGCGCGACCGTCTTGACGAAGATCTCGCCCATCTTGTCGACGTCAGACTGGAAGCGGGCGAGCGCATCTTTCGACAACGGATTGAACTCGTTGCCGTCCGCTTTTTTTGCACCGTAATGAATGAGCGTGACGTCGATCCCCGCCTTCGAGAGTGCCTGCGACATATCGACGTGCATGCAGATCACACCGACGCTGCCGGTCCCGCCCGTGCGCGGAACGATGATCCGATCGGCCGCGCTCGCAATCGCGTACGCAGCGGAATAAGCGCTTTCTGTCAGGACGGCCCAGATCGGCTTTCGGCCGCGGGCCGCATAGATCGCATCAACCAGATCGAAGCATCCCGATACCTCGCCGCCCGGAGAATCGATATCGAGCATGATCGCCCGCACGTCCGGATCGCCGAGCGCCATGCTCAGCAGCGCGCGGATCCCGTCATATCCGGTCATGCCGGAATACGGCTCAAGCATCCCGAGCTTGTGCACCAGCGTGCCTTCGATCGGAATGCGCGCGACGCCCTGCGTCACGTCATAGGGCTTGTACTGCGCTTCCTCACCGTCGTCCTCGGCGTCGAGAAACGCGCGCGCGCCGCCGTTCGCCAGCTCGAGCGACGAGCCGTCACCACGGAAGAGATGCGATATGCCGAAGCGGTCTGCGAGGGCTGCCATCACGACTTCAGCCTTATGCGGCAGGATCGCGATCGGCACATTGAAAAGCCGCGTGGCCAGGTGGGGATAGTTGATCATGCCGCCTTCGGCTGTTCAGGAGGTTCGTCGGTACGCGTCGCCATCTCGCTGCCGCCCCATTCGGGAAGTTGCATGTCGCGTTTCTTGAAAGCCTCGATTTCGATCTGACGCTGATCGAGCACTTCTTCCCAGTCCAGCCCCTGCTCGGCGGCTTCCTGCTTGAGCGTCGTAAGCGCCGCGTCCATCTTAAGAATGGAGCCCTGCGGCTCCTTGACCGGGTCGACCCAGCCGCGTGCGGGCCCGAGCCACGAACAGGCCGCGTAGGCCGTGGCGGCTTCCAGGAAGTCAGGCGCGCCATTCGGCAACGGCAGTTCGTCGTTCTCCATGGACTCGCGAAGCCACACCGCATACATCGGCGTCGCCGTGCCGGCGGAAAAATCCAGGCGGCGCCGGATCAATGTCTTCCATCCCTCGAGCATTGAACCGCGCATGTTCGAGTAGTTGCTCCTCGACCAATCCTGCGTGACCTGTTCAATCGGGACACCAAGCGCCGAAGCGACGCAACCCTGCATCTCATGCACGAACTCAGTAAAGCCGTTATGAGGATGGTCCGACGCCACCGACTTGATTTCTTCGCCAGGCGCCAGCGCCGGCACGCGCACGCCGTTGAACATCGCCGGCCGCTCGTCGTTCCAGTCTTTTCTCAGGCTTTGGTAGAACTTGAGCTCCTGATCGCTGCCGATCGCATCCTGCACTTCCGAGGGATCGTAGGGGCTCGTAACGTACGTGCCGATCGTTGCGGCGAGCGCGGCCGCCTGCAGCTCGATGCCGTAATAACGCGCGAGCATCTTCGCGTGCGCCAGCACAGGAATGAAGACGCCAATTCCGCGGTTCTGTCCGGCGCGATCGCGGTCATAGTCATGGATGACGCGCCGCCAGCCGTCCTCGTCTTCACGCTCGACACGCTCCCACTCCATGCTCTCGACGGCGTTGTACCAGTCGTTCTGGTGCGCCCTGCGAATGTGATATGCGAGCGGGACGCCGTCCTCGTCGACCTCGACACCACCACGCAGGTGCTTTGTGTCAAGCATCTGCATGGGATTCGACAGGCGGTCCGGATCCACGACCAGAAAGCAGGTCGCATACTGGGCCGCGCCGCGGCCAACGCGCTCGGGCTTCCAGTAATTGACGACCAGATTCTCGCCGTCGATCAACTTGTGACGCAGCGCGAGACGCAGCTGCTGCGACACGGTGAGCTGCCGCGACACGTCGTTGTAACGGTTCAGGTCGTTCGAGAACATGCGCCAGCGCGCCTCGGCGGCGCTCGCGAATTCCTTCGCCCACTGGATGTCGAACTTCGCCCCGCTGATGAGACGCAACGCGCGATAGTCAGGCGCGGCGGACAGGCGCAGCGACGCGCCAATCGCGCTGTCGAGGATTCGGGTGATGCCTCCGCTCGAGCGACCGTCATTGCGAACCTGATCGCGCGAGCGCGCGACCATCCGGTCGCGGAACTGGGTAATCTCGGCGTCGGGCGAACGGATCCACGGCAGCCACGCACCCATCTCCTGCGTCTGCCACTCCGCGGCCTGATACGGGAAAAACGAGGCGCCGACCTGACTCCGTAGAGGCATGCCGTTCGGATAGTCGGCACGCGCACGGCGGATCGGATTCCCCCCCGCATCGACGAGCGTGATCTCTTTGCTCATCAGAACACCGGCGTGATGAAGCGGCGACGATTAATGCGCACGCCCGGGTTGAGTGCCTGCTGCAACTCGAGAATGAGCATGCGCAGATTCGCCATGTCGGTTTGCTGGAACGTCGCGCTGCGAGAGCCGCCGCCTTGCGCGTACGAGACGGTGACCAACTTCTTGCCCGTTCGCAGATCAATCAAGGCCTGCTGCGCCGACACGAGCGCGGCCTGCAGCTGCGCGTCGCTCATGCCGTAATACGGCGAGCTCAGATCGGTAGTGGCCATAGGATTTAGCGGAAACGGTGAACTGCGGATTTCGACTTCTGCTGAGCATCGCCAGAACCAGCCGTAGACTCGGGCGCGCTCGAAGCCGGTGTGGCTGACCCTGCGATCAGGGATGAATTTGTGTCCCACGCGGCCGCCCACGATGGGGGCTTTGCCCAATCAATCCGAGCGAGGCCGTGGAGGTGCGCCATTACGTGCGTGAGCACCATCAGGTCGAGCGCCTCGTTGCGGCGGCTCTTGATGGACTTTTCCCACCGGCCGTTCTTCATGCGCGTCTCAGCGGTCAGCTGCTCGAACCAGAGGTGAGGTTCTTCGGGAGAACGCAACGCATACGGGAAATGCACATACCACTCGCCGACGTCCGCTTTCTGCAGCTGGCCGGAAAGATCGTCCTTGAAATTGTTCGGATTGAACTGCGCAACGGGGACGGTACCGCCAGCAGCCGCACGGTTCGATTTACGCCCCGTGTCCGGGTACGTCACCACGAGCCGCTGTGCACCCAGCGCACTAGCGCCCTTGGTGGGTATCACGGTCCACGCATCGCGACCGGCGATCTTGCCGATCAGACGCACAACGCCCTTCAACTTCCGCCAGCGGTGCCATGCGGAATATGCCTGCTGCGTCACGCCGGCTTCGCCGCCACTGTCGAAACCGAACGCGCGGATCGGCATTCGCCGGCGGCTGCCGTCCGAAAGCGGATAAGTCCGCCCGATGATCTCGAGCAGTTGATCCCAATCATCTGCGTTCGTCGCGGGATCGCCGAGAAGGCGCCCTTTCTCTATCACCCAGCTCTCGCCGTTCACGCCCCAGCCGCGAACCAGCCACTCGAACCGTCCGCCGTTCGCGTCGACGCCGGCCGTCAGGAAGCGGACGCCCTCGGGAACCTCTGCCAGCTTGAGCGCCGCCTCGGCACGCTCCGCAAGCACATTCGCATCGATCGAACCCGTGCCGCGCTTGGGCGAATACAGAAAGCCCCATTGTTTGGCGACGACCTGCCGGAGCGTCTTGTCATCACCGTCGACCTCGTACTCGCGCTCCGCTTTCGCTTTCGCCCGAGCGAGACCACCAATGCCGCCGAGGATGAATGGCGACATGGCGCCGACGATCCAGAAGCCGGCACTGTCGCGCGCGACCAGTTCGCCGGTCACGACACCATCCTGTGAGATCTCCTGACCTTCGCCGACCCATCCGCCGAATGGAGAGCGGTAAGCGGCGAGGTTCATGGCACGGCGATCGCGGTCCTCAATCAGGCAGCCATTCACAGGACAAATGAGCCGCGCCTTCTCCTGGATCTCATCGAGACTCCAGTCGTCCTGGTAGTGCAACACCATGAAACGTGCGGCGAGCGGTACCGGGCTCGACCATGCACCGCAGTGCGGACAAGGCCAGTACCAGACGCGGCGATCGCTGTCGCCGTATAGAGCCATGATGCCGGCGGTCCAGTCACGCTCCGGTACCATCCCGCGCGCACGGTCCGGGTGGCTCATCCCGAGCAGCATCGACTGCCGGCCGAATGTCTGGCGCCGCACGTCCAGCACCGCCTTGATGTCGCCGAGCGATACCGGATATGCATCGATCTCGTCGGCGACGATCCGAGGCGCCGACTTGTTGATCAGGTTGTTGTCGTTCGCCGACAGAAATTCGACGTGCATGCCGTCGAACATCTTGTAGTGCAACGAGTCGTCGACGGGCTTCGACCCGAGCCGCATCGCCATCTCGGGATGGCTATTGATCTGCGTGTTGATCCGGCTCTTGACGAAGGCCTCGAGGCCCGGATCCGTCTGCATGTACCAGAGCATGTCGCCCGGGTCATTCGCAACAGACTTGAGCAACCAGTTCTGCGCAATCTCCGTTTTGCCCGATTGGCCCGGACCGACGACCACCGTCGTCAGGTAGTCAAGCCGTGTGAGCGTCTCCATCGGCGCGACGAGATACGGCGCTTTCTCGTGGTGCCAGCGGCCGACGAAGCCACCGCCCTGATTGGACAGGCGGCGATTCATCGCGGCGTACTGCGCGACCGTCTCACGCTTCGGCGGTATGAATGCCGCTAGCGCCTCGCGCGCGATCTGGTACGCGTCGGCGTAAGCGTTCTCAAGCATCGGGACCTAGCAACACGTTCAGCTCGTCGACCATCGTTGCACGAAGATCGTCGGTCAGATCCCGGATATCGTCAGCGTTTGACTCCGGCAAACCCAACTTGTCGACCACCTGATCGGACAGCCGGTCGAGACCCTTGCCGAGGTGCACGAGCATCTTCGTGATCACCTGGCGCATCACCTCCGCCTGCACGAGCTCGCCACGATCGCGACGCAGCTTGTCTTCGAGGATCTCAGCCTGCACGGCGTCGCGCCGCTGCCGTGCGGACTGCTCGCCGGAATGCACGACTGGCTCAACGCCAGCCGGCGGGACGACGGAGTACTTCGCGCCAGGGTACGGATTGCTCGACGCCTTCGGATCGATGCGCTGATCGAAGTGCGCGGCGGCCGCCGGCGCCGATGCTTGCGATCCGCTTTCCAGATAAGTGCGCACCGCGGCGAGATCGAAGGCCCAGCCGCCGGCGCGCGTGCCGCGCTGCGCGATCGGAAATTTCTCGTCGCTGTCGAGCCGACGGTCAAGCTTCGGCCGCGTCCAGCCCAGCGCTTCGCAAAGCGCCGCCTTGCCGATCATCCCGTCGCTGCCCGCCGGTGTAACGGCGGCTGGTGTAACGGCTTGCGCCTTCCCCCGAGTTTTGCCACCAGCCTTCGTTACACCACGCTTCCCAGACGCCGCGAGGCTTTGCGCTGCGTTCGATGCCGCCATAGGTGTAACGTGTAACGGGATTTTTTTACCCAGTGGAACGGGAGAAACGGGCGCGCGCAATGCCCGCGTTATCGAGGGGTCCCGGGAAGGACCCGCTCAACCCGGGGCCTCCGACCGGACACCCTCCGCAGTCCCCGCCAGCGGCCTAACGGGCCGTTCTGCGGGCCGCGGCGAGCGCGGTTGACAGGTCGCGGTCGATCCATTGATCGACCGTCTGCTTGGCCTTCTTGCCCCAGTTCAACTGCTGTTTGACCGGGAGCGCATCACCGAAACGAATCAACAGTTTCAGTGCACCGAGATGCTTGTCATGCACACTGCCGCGCTCAACGCGCTTACGACGCGTCGTGCCTTTGTTCGTCACATCAAGTCGTTGCCAGACACCATTGATACTGCCTTTGGCTGTCTGGATCACACCGATGTAAATGTCTTTCCGACCTCGCAGCTTGGCCATGATGCCGCGCGGCAACTGACCGTACTGGTTGAGGTTGATGTCCTTCGGATTCAGCAGCGCGGTGCCCGCTAGACGGTGTGCGCCGCCGGTCTCATATGGCTGTAGATACGCCGCTGTTGCGTCCTTCATAAAGACGACGGCGGTCGGCGAACCCTTCTTCGCGCGCTTGATGCCGACGGCTTTTCGCGTGAATGGCGACGGATTCTTGAACGTCTTGACGATGTTTTCGGTCTCGTCGCCCGCCACTCGGTTCGCCGTGAGGTTCACACCTTGGGCGATCGCGAATGGCAACTGGCGACGAATGAAATCGTCGAGGCCGCGCGCGATCTCGTTCGCGTTCGATGAGACGCGGATTGTGATTACGCCGGCCATGCTGCGGAGCGAACGCTTGCATCGGGCTCAGCTTCGAAGAAGGGAATCGCGGGGATCTGCAGAGAATCACGTCCGACGGGAAAAGCCTGCACAGCAATATCGTTCGTGTCTTCGTCGTACAGGCCGATTACGAGGCTGACCGTCGGCTTCGCGAAGAACGGGGCTCGCACGAGGACGCTTTCACCGAGGCGCGGGCGCGCGATGTTGGGCGCGGCGCCCTTGGACTTCGGTTTGTTCATCACTTGCCTTCTCGTGATTCGTTCATCGTGCGGCAATTGGTTGCGGGGGCAGGAATTGAACCTGCTGCTCTCGGGTTATGAGCCCGATGGTCTGCCGGTGGCGTACACCCGCAATGGGCAAAGAAAAATCGCTTAGCTGGCGTCGGTTGCGTCCGGAGCCGCTGCCGGCACAGGATCGGCGATGGGTTCGACGACAACGGCGGCCGGCGGATCGCACGGCGAGATATCGAAGTAGTACGTCTTGCCGATGACCAGTTGCTCGGTCGCCGAAGGATTGTCGATCGTGAATTGCGCCATACCGGTGGGCGTGGCCTTCTGAAACTTCTGATCTTCTGGCAGCGTCGGGTCGTATTCGCAGCTGAAAATCGCCTGCGCACCGCCCCACTGTTGGGCGATGACCGAACTCAACCTCATCTTGGCGCGAATGCTCATGATTTGCTCCGGGTAAACGGAAAAAGCCCCGGTCGGAAGCGACTCGGGGCTTTGGAGACACTTATTCACAGTGTCAGATTGATGCGTATATTAACGTCGATTTTACGGAAGTCAACTATTTGTCCGTCAAGGCCTAACGAAATCGAGACCGCTAAGTAGTTCATCGGCGTGCTTCCGCGCCTTCGATTCGATGCCGTCGACCGCTGTAGCAACCTCGGGCAGAAGTTCGGATTCGTTCGGTACATCTGCGACACCATCGCCGGCCGCGACTCGCTTGCGTTTAGCTTCCTTCGATTTCTTCGGCTTTGCGGTGCCGAGAAACCAGTGCTTGATTACTTCCCAGTGCGCGTAAGCAGTGCGCTCGGCAACCCCGCACTTGATTGCGAGTGCTTTGATCTCGATCTTGATGCCAGTCGCCTTCTCGACAAGCCCGCGACGCAACTGGTAATGCACGATTGTGCCGGACGGCAGGATCGACATTGCAGCCTGCTCGAGCGTGCGGATCGCTTCCTGATATTCCGGGTTTGGCGTATGTCCGCAGCAGCATGCACGGCCACAAGCGCACGGCGACGAACGCGGCGCGAATCGTGCAACAAGCACAGCCCGTTCAATGGCCGTTAGTTCCTCGAGCTCGCGGCGGATCATGCCTGCCTGGGCGGCGCCGTCGTTGCCGCTCAGCCCCTTACCCGTACGTGGCGACGGCGCGGCCATCCTGTCCACGGCCGAACGGTCGCGTGTCTGCATGGAATAGCTGAAGGCGAATATCATCGCGTCCTGCGCCGAGCGGAAGAGTTTCTGTTCTGTGTCGATCATGTGGTTTCCTTGTATTTCGCGCAGCGCTTTCCGTATTTCCTGCCTTTCCTGCAAACCCGCTTCAGCGTCCCGAGATGATCCTTGCGAAGCACCGCGTGCACACAACCGACGCAGCGCTCGCCCCGTTTCCGCTCGAGCACGTCGGCCGGGTCGAGGAACTCCCATTCCTCAAGCGGCGCGGTCATCACCTGAAGGTGGACGACGGGCCGTACAGAGCAATTGTGAGAGGATCACGCCGAGCCAATTTGCCCTCCCGCTCCAACCGTTTAAACGTCGTGCGCGCGATTCGGGCGGCGGCCAGATCAGGTCTTTCGCGCTTCATTCGCTTCCAGTAGTCGCTGTACACCTCCGCGCGCGGCTTGCGCGGAGGCTTGGCTTTGTCCTCTCCGGCGCCCGCGGCATAGATCGGCGCATGTGGGCCGTCCTTTCTGGGTGCCCAACCGACGATCCGGACCTGCGCGCGGAAATGCTGGATGAACGCCCCTGCGGTCTGATTCGATACGCCCGCACGCGCCGCCAGTTCGATCCGGGTACCGCGCTTCTTCTTAAGCGCAGCCCACAGCGCGACAAACGCCGGCCGTGTATCAGATGTGCCGCGTGCCTGGCGGCGCCGCGGCAGACCGAGCGCATCGGCGCGCATCTGGACGCCTCGTTCCGACCGTCCCGGCAGGCGTGCAATGCTCACTTTCAGCGGAGTGCGCAGTTTCCAGATCTCGCGGAGTATCTCGTCTTCCGAATCCAGCCATTTCATGGCGCGGCCGCACCGCGCACGCTGTTGATCATCCATCGATCTCTCCGACTGATTCGTCCGGTGCTCCGTCGCGGACGGTCGACCATTCCCTGTATGCGCGCCGCCACGTCGAGCACTTCAGCAGATGCGACGCGCCGCCGAAATCAAGCCAGTGATGACAGAGACCGCACCCTGGTACCGTGTACCTGTCATCTGCCTTCCGCGCGCCGCCCTTCCCGTGTGCACTCTCGTTGCTGTGACATGGCACGATCGTCTCCTCGGGATCGCGCCGCCGGCAGAGCCCGGGCACGCGCAAATAGCAGAGCTGGTCACGACAGGCGTTGCGCATCTTCGCGTCGTGCCAACTGCGCTTCTTCCTCGCTTTGCGCTTGAATGGCGACTTCACGAGCAGCTGTGTGCGCGTCAACGAGCTGTTCGGCGCCGGGCGGCGGCCGATCGGCGCGCTGCGCTTGAGCGGCGTCTTGCTAATCAGCGGTTTCTTGCGAGTCAGCATGGCTCGTCCCGCAACTGGACGACGCCGTCGAGGCGCACGCGGTTGCTGTCCGGCGGGAATGCGGGAAGCGGCACGCGCTGGTTGAAATGCAGCGGCACGCGCAGTTCGACCTCGCCACTCTCGAGGCGTGGCCAGTTATCCGGCGGGATGATCCACGCGGGCAGGCGCACGTATGCCGAGTAGCTGACGCGCAATCCGCGGCGCAGGCTATTGCGGAACTTCCACGGCGAATGCGAGAACGCGCGCACCAGCTCGACGACGTCGCACTGGATCAGACATGGCGGCCGCTCCTTTTGCGGTACGCCGTACACCGTGAAAGCTGCAGGGACGATAAAGGTCATTTTCATGGTCAGACGATCATCCGCAGAGCGCGCTTAATACGCTTGACCCACTCGTCGCCATAAAGAATCAGCGGCCGGGCATCCTTGAGTTCCCGCAACAAGTCGCCCCATTCCGCAATCACATCGAGCGTGTTTCGGTGATTGCTTCGTGAATGCTTGAGCTCGGTTTCTAACCCGTGTTTGGCTTCTACGATCGCAGCGAACGCCTCGTTACCACCTTCGATTTCCGCGGCCGCCGCTTCGAGCTGCTCAGCAACAATTTCGAAGCCGCTACTACGCATCGCTACGGCCGACGCGCGAAGCGTGACGGGATCGATCAGATATTTCCGGTCTTTTTCGCTGAGGCTCACCATTCACCTCCGAGGCCATTCAGCTTCATCAGCACGTATGGGGCGTTCGCTTCACTCGAATCACGGTAGACGCCGCGCGCGATCGCGCCGACGAGATACAGCAGATAGATACGCTGCGTAACGCGGGCCCATTGCTCGAGCTGCGCGCCGCCCTGCGGTACCGGCGCCGCCGGCGCGCATTGCGGGCGAAGCTTCTCCGGCAGTAGTTCGATGAGCTCCGCATGCTGGGCCCGCAGCACTGCGGTTGCATCGGTCGCCGCCGCCGCGGTGATGGCGGTCGGCTCCGGATCGCCGAACATGTCGAGCTGGCTCATGATGCTTTGAACGCGCCAATTCGCTCGCCCAAGATCACCGAGTATTCGGTCATCACGCGATATTGAGCAACGAGACGGCCGCGCTCATCGTCGGGCAGTCCAGCGAACACGGGATTCGAATCGATGAAAACCTTGAGCGCGGTTCGCTTGAAATCAAGTTCGGTTTTCTCGTCGACGACGCGCTGTTGATGGGGAGCGTATGACATGTCCATTTTTCCGGAATGATTTGAGGGGTTACCAGCTGCGGCTGGTGAGGTCTTCGACGCGCCACGTGCGCCGGCTACCTCGGCCGACGGCGTGGATCGCGATGAATCGAAATGGGAATTGCGCGGCCGCGATCTTCGTCTTGGCCCGCGCGTCGTCTGTCCATCGCCCTTTCACTTCGCGGAACTCAAGCTGGCCAGCCGCGGTGATGACGGGAAAGTCGATGGTGATGAACGTGTTGTCAGCGAGACGCAGCTTGATGGCCTCGAACCGGTAGAACAGGATCTCGCCGGCGTGAAGCTGTGGCTTGAGCACTTCCTCTTCATAGGCCGTCTCGGTCTTGTTCTGCTTGCCGCGCGGCATACGGCCGAGCTGCTGCATACGTTCGATCGGCGAAAGGCTCGGTGCGTTGCGCCAGTCGGCCAGCACGCGTTCAACTTCTACGCCCAGACCTAGCGCTACAGTGGATGCCTGCATGAACGCTGCTGCGGTTTCCGCAGCGTCATACTGTGCCAGCCGCTTTATTGCGCCATCGAGCGGGACTGGCTCGGTCGACGCGAGGCGCGCCGCCGCACCCGCGATCTGCTCGCGGATCCGCGCGGTACCGACGCAGCCGTCGGCGATCGCGCTCTCAGGGAAGCGGACGGCACTCTTGCTCATGCAGGTACCTCATCGAGCTGCTCGTCGAGCACCGGAACGCCGCTGATCGGGCGCAGCCAATCGTCAGCGGCATGAACTTCGCGATTAAATCCCTCGCGCTCGCCGTCTGAAGATAGAAAGCGCAACGGCTCGCGACTGCGCACCAACCAGATAACCCCAAACTCTGGGTGCATTGCGTAGAAGCTCACCACCTCGACAACCGGCGGCCGATCGTGGCGCGTATAGAGACCACGCACGGCATATGCGAGATCACCCTCTTTGCAGTTCATACGCCTCCCTTCTTGGCGGCGCGCCGCCGGTCATCAATCGATTTGTTGATCTGGGTCTGGCCGAAGCCGTCAGTCGCTCGGATGCCCTCGCCGCAATGCGGGCATGCCGGCACCATGCTGTGACTGCGCCATGCCCGCTCCACGATCTGGGCGGCGCGCAGGTGCACGCCACGCAATTCCGCCTCGGCCTGGCGCTTTTCGCGAGATGCGATCTTCGTGAGCGCGCGTTCGTACTGGTCGAGCATGTTCGCCACGACCCAGAACGGCGAAAGCTGGATGCCGCAGTCGTCGCACCTGACGAACTGGCCCTTGTCGTCCAGCGTCATGTGGCGATGGCTGCACTCGTCCTGCGGCCTGACGATCCGCCGGTCGCGCGTGAAGCGCAGATCCTCGATATCGATGACGTTGCTCATACGCGGTTTCCCTTCCACCAGCGAATGACACGCTGGAACGTCGGCTTGCGCCGCGGTGCCGGCGGCCGCTGATCCCAGTACCGCCCATTCGGGCCACAAGGCTCGCCGGCGGCGCGCATGACCTGACAGCTATCGACTTGTCCGTAAACCGGGTCGCGACGCGAATGCGGATGGAAGCAAGCCATTGGAAGACCCGGCGGTGGATTGGGCTTTGAATAGCGGCACGTGACGCACAGGTGGCGAACGCCCACTTCAGCGGTCGCCCACTGTTCCGAAGGGGAAAATTTTTCGGTCATGATGCGTAGTCGTCCACAGGCATCAGCGCGTCGCCAAACGTCTTGCGGGCGAGCTGGTAGAGGTCGAGCTGGTTGAAGCGCTGCGCGTCGCTGAGCACGAACTCGATTGCCCGCGGCTCGCGCGAGGCCTTCGCCACCAGCACCCGGTAATACCGCCAGTCCTCGTCCGGTTTGCGCGTTCGCTGCGCCAGCTCGGCGCCGCGAGCGTCGACGCCGTCGGGCGTCCGGTACCAGTCTTCGGTTTCGACGCTCGCAGCGGCAGGCGTCGCGGTCGCCGGCGGCGCGAGCACCTGGTCGATGAACGTCGACACGAAACCGGCGTATGTCGGTCGGTCGTCGGTATCTCGCTTGCGCGCCGCCACGGCTGCCGTGTGGGCTGCACGCAGCTGCTCGGCCGTCACGCCCTTGCCGATCCACGTCAGCACGTGGACGCGATCGCGGCTTCGGTCGATCGTCAGATCCTTCCCGCGTTGTCGCTCGAGGTCGATCAACAGATCGGTGAGCTCGCGTTCGGTGTTTTCGGGTTTGCTTATTTTTTGAGCAGCAGCGGCAGCGTCGTTTTCGGCCTCGCGTGCTGCTGCTTTCTCTGCAGGGTTAACTGCAGTATTAGACTGAACCTCCTTCAGTGCCTTTCTGTCGTTAGGTTCAGTGCCTTCTGGAACGACGTTCAGTGCCTTTTCCGGAGGCACTGAACCTGCTTCAGTGCCTTTATCCACAAGCTGCTGAACCTCGTTCAGTGCCTTTTTGTTACGACCCGTTTTTGAAGGCACTGAAGTACGTTCAGTGCCTCGAATCTCCCGATCCGGCAACTCGAAACCATCGGGCACGCGCGGATAATATTGATTGCGCGCCCATCTCTGACCACCGTATCCGTGCTTCTGAACGATCAGCCATCCGAGTGCGGCCGCATCCTGCAGGTGCGTGACGACCGAACGCTCGGAAAGGCCTGTCTCGGTCGCGAGAAGCGCCGTCGACGGGTATGCAGGCTCACCAGCATCGTTGACGTGGCAGGACAGCGTGAGGAGCACGTGCCGCGTGGTCGACGGCAACGGCGAGCTGATGATGGCGTGGCGCCATGTCCATGGCTTCATGCTGCGACACCTTCACGGATATGGCGCGCGATCCGGCCTTCGGCGTGGATGCGCTGATCCCAATAGCGGTAGTACAGGTTTCTAAGCCACGTGCCGAGCACTGCACTGGGCAACTTCGTGCGCCCGAGCACGTGGGGTGCACGCGCGACCACGATCTGATAACCGTCCGGCCTCCGACTCTCGAGCGCGGGGTTGTAATACGGATCCGTGACCGCCGGCACAACATGCCAGACGCCCGATTTCGCCGGCACCCACTCAGGAATTCCGAGGTTCTCCGGCACCACGTAGATGAAACGCGTGATCCAATCCGGCATACCGACCCACTTCGGCTTCGACAGATCCTTGCGCCAGTCTGCGAGGGAGACCTTCACTTCGAGCTCAGTTGCGTAGCCCGCGCGCGTGATCAATACGAAGTCGGCGCGGTAGTTGCCGCGGTGTGAGCCAATGCCCCAGCGGATCTCCGCTTCGGGAATGAGCGTGTTTGCGCGGTGGTCGACGTGCCGACGGATCGCAGCCTCGACGAGGCCGGCGTTGAGTTTGGTTGTGGAGGCTGCTTTGCTCATGCGCGCCGCCATAGCCAGTGCGTGGCAAATCCGCGAACCCACGCGATCGCATACAGGATCGACAGCGCGAACATGCCCCACTGTTGGGATTGGTACGTCGTATAGAACCAGAACGGCTGCCCAGCGAGGCCAAACAGGCATGCGAAGCGCCGGCGTTCAGGCTTCGTATCCTGCGAGAGGAACGCTGCGCCCGCGCCGAGCACGCCAATTGCAATCTGCTCGATCACACAGACTCCCGTCGCGCGACGTTGATGCGGAATGACGTCCTGCGGCCTTCCCTGAATTGCATGACGAAGCCCATCGCCTCGAGCACCTTCAGCTGGCGACGCACGCCGCTGTCCGAGATCCGGCATTTAACGGCGAGCTCCGGGACAGTCACCGAGCATTCTCCCGTGCTCTGCACGCTCAGGTGCGCGAGGCGCAAGAGTACGATCAGCCCGTGTGACGACAGGTCGACGTCGGCCGGGTCGATCTCCCAGGTGAGATTGGTAAGGTGGTGCGACATCAGTGTCTCCAGAGAAGAGCGATGCCGAGCGAGACGACAAAGCTGACGCTAAGCTGGCGAATGAAACGCCGGCGCACCGGGAAGAACGCGCAGATCAGGAGCGCGCCCGCGGCCGCTCGCATCGTCGAGTCGATCAATTCGTGCAGTTCCATGGCCATCCCGTCAGTGGCGCAATTTCTGTGATTCCTGCAGGCGCGCGATACTCAGCACGGCGAAAGCAAGTTGCAGTTGCGCGTCGAAATGCATCATCCGGAGTAGTTCCGTCGTGGTCGCCGACACGCTGTCTCCTGCCCGGGCGCGCGCAGTACGCAACGCCTCTTGTGTAAGCCGATCGGCCTCGACTTCTGTCACCGCATGCTCTCCGCAGCGAAGAACTCCTCAACCAGCCTCACGGCCATGTCGCGCGCGAGCCATTGCCCGATCGCGCAATTGCCGAGCTGCTCCTGCACGACGCCGACCTTGTCGGCCGGCAGCTTGCGGCGTTTGCGACCTTTCTCATCGCGATCGTCGGGATGGAAGTACTCAGAGACATGCTGCTGAATGAGGTCGCACATCGACGCGAGATACGTCTCGGTCATGCCCGGGTGGCGACGGCTTTTCCAGGCGAGCACGCATGCATCGCGGAAGGTCGCGCACGCCTCGATCTGTTCGCGAGGCAGAAACCGCAGCCGCGGCGCTTCTGAAGCGACGGGCGGCGGGGGGTGAATTGTTCTGCCGCGTGGGTGTGCAGCGGCGCTGTGATAGTCAAATGTCATCGATACACCTCTTGGTACACCGGTCGGCCGGCGGCGAAAATTTTTTGCATGGACACCATGCAAATCCCCGAAAACTCACGCGCCGCCCTCCTTCGATTCGGGCGCACGCTTCTCGCCGCCATTGGCTATGAGATACATAAGCACCGCGCCGATGAGGTAAATACCCGCGAGCACCGGACGGCCGATTGCAGCCAGACCGAGCACGCGTACACCTGTTGCGCCGCGGTGGAAGTAACGCACCACGAGCGGCGATTTCTTGATCTTGGGAGGGGTGTACTTCGGGTGACTGACGATGCCCGCGATGAAGAACAGCAGAATCGCCCATGCCCACAGGTAGAAAATGAGCATGCGACCTGCGGCCTCATACCCAAGCGCCAACCAGAGATAGGCGAGCAAGCCTTCCGCCAGCACGATGCAAATGCCAAAGAGGGATTTCATCTAAGCGCCCTCCTTTTCGACTGGAGCACTGATCCCCGACGCGACGCCGGTCTGCAGAAGGCGCTCGCGCAGAACTTGGCCGCCCGTCAATTGCTCGATCGCGGCGGCGTAGTGAGTCTCGTCCGTCCATTCGGTTCGAGGCAGCCGGCCTTTCGCCGCCCACTTCTTCACCGCCTGATAGGTGACCGGGCGCTCGATCAGCTCGTTCAAAGCCTTAGTAAAGGCAGTGACGCCGCCGGCGTGCTTGATGGCTTGTTCGATGAGGTTCATGCGCAGCATTTTAGAACCGCAAGTTACCAAACGGCAAGAACTGATTGTTCTTTGCTATGCGCGGACAATAGAACCCATGGTTACTGACGATCAAAAGCGAGCTTTCTCCGAGCGCCTGAACGAGGCACTCGACGACATCGGCTTCCCCGCAAAGGGCGCCGGGCGGCAGAGTGCGCTGGGCGAGAAGATGGGCGTTTCGCAAAAGGGAGCGCGAAAGTGGCTCGAGGGCGAGGCGATCCCGGCCACCTCGCGGATCATTGATCTCGCGCAGTGGCTCAACGTCAATTTCGAATGGCTAGCGATGGCGCGCGGCGCCAAAAAGGGGGCGACCCCGGCCGAACCGGCTACTGAACCCGCCACCACGGCGAGCGATTCCGTGCAGGGGACGTCCTTCGCACCGGCAAAGATCACTGTCGCGCTCGCCAAAATCTTGAACGAGATAGACGGCCAGCACCGCCTGGCGGCGATTACGGACGACGACGCAACTTTATTGCGTGCAGCATTGCATGCCGTGCAAACTGACATGTCGCCTACAATTCGCGCCGCAATCCTATTAATGCTTGGCGCGCAAAACTCTCGAGAAGAGGGTAAAAACACCTCTAATCCCCCGTTTAAAGCGGCGCCGACCGCAGCACACTCAACTTCTGACAACGGCGCCGACAGCCCCGCAGCCTTTGCCAGAAGCGCTAGAGCCGACCTCCGATCGGCCGCGGAACCTGAGAGTGACAAACAACATGACACGGGAAAGCACGGGACCTGACATCGTGGACTTTGTGGCCTATCGGGCCGCCCGGTGTAAGAAAGCCCGAATCGACAATGACGAAATCATTACGGACGTACATCTATCGGTGACCCGGGGTGGAACTGTAGTTCCGAGCCCGGCGCGCGTCGCCGACCTCCACGTATTGGCCGTCCTCGCCTGGTGCCTCGATATGTCGTCAAGCATGCTCGATACATATCTGCTCACTCACTAACCACAGATCCCTTCGCCGCCAGACGCCCGCTTTGCGGGCTTTTTTTCGTCCTCAGCCCGGCTTGTTACAAATTAGGTAACTTTCGGTACTTGCCAGAACGTAACCGATAGTTCTATTATTCGCTCCAACGAGTAGCAAACAACGGAGCGAGAGATGGCCCACCAACAGTCAGCAACACCCACCGGCAATACCCGGCGCGGCGCGCGCGCTGTGCACCCGGCCGTCCTCTGCAGCACCAACTTCGATGTGTTCTTTCGTTGCGATCAGGTTCGCAAGGGCCCGAACATCGTGCGCGTCGAAGCCGTGAATATCTGGGAAGCCGAAGACAAGGCGTGGACCTATGCAGGACACCACGATCTCACCGGCTTCAAGGTCGACGCCGTGGTCACTGCGCTGCCCCCGCGCCGCGTTCCATTGAAGATCCCGCGTGCAGTGAAGCTGACTTTGCGCATTACCCGGAACGTGCTCGCCGTGCTCGGCGTGTGCTTCGTGGTCTTGCTCGGCCTCGGCTATATGCAGTATCAGGATCGGCTCGCCGCCGGCGATACGTCGTGCTCGTTCACCCGGTGCCTGTGAGATCAGCCATGAAGATCTCCTACTACACCAACCTCGGGCCGCGCGACTATGCGCACGTCATATGGTCGCCTGTTGTCGATGACTTCGGCAACGAGATTGAGCTCATTGAATTGCTGCCGAAGTCGGTGCGGATCGATGCATTCTATGCGGCCATCGGTTTCGCGCCGCTCGAGCACCTCGACAACATGTGCGGGGAGCACTGAAATGCGCCCGGTCCCAGTCCATCTCCCAGACGAAGCGCTCGAGCCGGTATGTCGTGCGATGGGTCTGCCTGCGCCGCAGGATCTTCCGCCACCAATGCGCGCCGTCGTGAACGCCCACGCGCATGCCCTTCGCAACCCCAGCCCCCGCGTGCGCAGCGTCTCGCGCGCGCGGCCCGCATCTGGCGGTCAGGCCTCGCTTGGCTTCGACGAGAACTGCGTCGACATCAAGCGTCGCGCCGCCAACGATATCGACGAGGACTGACGCGATGCCTTACGTGACCGTCGATGTGGACGTCGATCTCCGTCAGATTGACCGTGATGACTTGATTAAAGAGCTCGAAAGCCGAGGAATGCCTTCGATGTTCGGCGTCGAGGTATCCGTGGCTCAGATCTTCGAGGCCTTCTATCTCGGCAATGAAGCTGCTGGGGTCGATCTTACGAAACAGTGGCTTCAGCAAACCACAGGGAGGGTGCTTCCGTGAACACACTCGGTTATGTGGGCTCGGCCCTCGTTGCATTCGGTTCCGTTGCCTGGACGCTCACGACTGTCGCCGGTCGCTTCGACCACGCTTTCGACTCTGACCAACACCTGCCCGCCCCCGCGAACGATGACCGGGCTCTTCCGGAGGCGCGGTCGCGGCGCGCCTTCCGCATAGGAAGCGCCGTGAGCATGCTTCTTCGTAACGGCCTTCCGGCCACCCCCGTGCGGCTGCGTTGCCTCCCGCAGGAGCAGGCAGCAAACGCTCCGCGCGTGCCGGCCGACGTGACGCCGACACTCAGCTTCGCGAACTGCCACTACTACAAGATCTGCTGTGTTTGCGGCGAACCGCTCGGCCAGTACAAGGCGTTCATCACCCGCCCGCTGTCGGCGATCAGCCGCCGCTGCAGCGAAGCACCGGCACACCAGGACTGCGCCAAATTTACGGCGGCGACCCAATCACGCGGCACCAGCATCGGCCTGGTCATGGTCTGGGTAACGCGCACCTATGAAGTGTCAGACGGTGACTCCGACGTCCGGGTGTGCATCGGCGACCCTGAACAGGTGTTCTGGTACCAAGACGGCCGTTGCGCCCGCCGCGACGAAGTGCGTGCCTGTTTCGAAGCTGAATTGCCTCCTCTCTATACCGCTGCGCATGTTGCGGGCGATGAGGCTTTGCTCCGGCTCGATATGAGCGTCGCCAGGGCTACCCGGTTTTTCCCTCGCCACGGCTTCGCGCCGCATCTCGGGTGAACACCGTGAAGAACGTCAGCCACCCCAACATGTTTCCGATCGCCGGTGAATCGGTAGCCATCGCGGCCGCCGAAGCTGCGCCGCGTCAGAAGGCCGCTGTCGTCGAGACGCCAGTGGACGACATATCGGCTGCGCCGGTGCCGGCGAGCGCATGGGCCAACCCGCTGTCGAAACTCCGGCCGACTGCGGCGCCTGGCGAAACGAAGCACGCAACGCGAGCTGACGAAGCGATTGCCTATCTCCGGATCCACGGCCCGTCACCGGCTGGAGATCTCTGCAAGGCAATGGGGATCACGTCGAAGGGTGGCATCACCCCGTTCATAAACGCTGCGCTGCGTGACGGCCGCATCGTGCGCAATAACGGGAAGTACTCCGTCGGCGGTGAAGCGGTGCCGAAGCCGGATGCCGAGCCCAAGGCTGCTCCCGAAGCTATTTCCCACTTCGAAGCAACCACAGCGATCGTCGCGGGCCGCAAAAAAGCAAAACCTGTCGCGGCAAATCGGATCATCACCGACGAGGACGACGCATACCCGGAGCATGCGTCCGCGTCGGCAAATCTGCCGGTAGCAGCAAGCGAAGCCGCGGCCGCGATCGCAGCGATGCGTCAACCCGCTCCGGCGCCCGCGCCGCCGGTGACTGGACGCAAGCCCGAGTTCGTCGTGTTCGTCGGCGATATCCAGCTGCTCTCGTGGCCCGACGGTGACATCACCATCCAGACCGAAAGCAGCACGGTCGATCTCACGCATCAACACTTCCGCGCACTCATCACCCTCGTCGAGCTGCGCGGCGGTTTTTCGGTGGTCTCTCGTCGGTTGTAACCCCCGGTCGGCGAGCTTTGGGGGCGGCTCTCACAGCGCCCGTTTTTTCCAGGATTTCGAATGCAGCGACGCAGGCAAACACCAACTCTCTGGCAGCTGCTCGCGGATCTGCAGGCAAACAGTATTTCGCTTCGCGACGCTTACCGACTCACCCGCGCGCATGTGCGCGCCGCCCAGCGCCGGCGCACGACGCACAAAACGAAGGGACCAACGCCATGAAGACGATTTTCATTTTCAACGATTCGCGGCCCACCGATCACCT
Organism: Paraburkholderia sediminicola; assembly: GCF_902859805.1. Lineage (GTDB taxonomy): Bacteria > Pseudomonadota > Gammaproteobacteria > Burkholderiales > Burkholderiaceae > Paraburkholderia > Paraburkholderia sediminicola. The sequence goes on from NZ_CADIKC010000015.1 coordinate 92,685, forward strand.
GCAGTCGATCGTGGCGCTTGGCGAAGACGGTCAACGCGTCGGCTGCATCAAGTTCGATAGCTATACGGCACCGCATTGCCAGTTCGCGATGGGTGCCCAGCATCTCTTGCGCGAGGACGACCCCGACATCGCTGACCCGGTCCACGCGACGCGCGCGGCATTGCTGCGCCGCTATGACGCGGTCTATGGCGCCGGCAACTGGATGCCCATGTGGCTCGATGCGCCGGCAACCAATGGCGCGTGGCGCCGCGCCTTGTACCTCTTCCGTCAGCGCCAGTCGCAGCCGGTCGAAGGTGCCCAGTTCGGTAACGCAGCCCTCGCCGGCATCCTCGGCGCGATCTTCAATCCGGCCGACAGCGTGCCGCACACCACTCACTAAATTCACCGCCATGAGCAAAAAAACCATCGAAGGGCGACTGGTCACCATACCGCTCAATCAATTGCACATTTCGCCGCTGAACGCGCGTGCAAACGATACGAGCGATGTGACCGAACTCGCCGCGCTATTGGAATCGCAAGGGCAGCTGCAGAACCTGATCGTCACTCCGGAAGACGGTGATCAAGGCGTCGTCGGTGGCGGGCGCCGTTATCGCGCGTTCAAGCTGCTCGAGCAAAAGGGCAAGGTCCCGGCCGACCACCCGGTCTTCTGCCTGCTCACGACTCCCCAGCACGCGCTGGCAGCGAGCGTGGCCGAGAACAGCGGGCGCGAGGCCATGCACCCCGCCGACGAGTTTTATGCGTTCAAGGTGCTTTTCGAGGAAGGCACGCCGGTCGAAGATATCGCCGCGCAGTTCGGCGTCACGCCGCTAGTTGTGCAGCGCCGCCTGACGCTTGCCAAGGTGTCGCCGGAACTGGTCGATATCTACCGCAAGGGCGGCATGAATCTCGAACAGCTGCAGGCCTTCACGCTCACGGACGATCAGACTCTGCAGTGCAAGGTGTGGTACGGCGCGTCGCAGTTCTACAAGCACGCCTCCCATCTACGCCAGGCGCTTACCAAGGGTCAAACGGACACGTCCAGCCTGCGCACGGCCAAGTTTGTCGGGCTCAATGCGTACGAAGCCGCCGGCGGCAATGTGCTGCGCGATCTTTTTGGCGGTCCTGATAGCGGCTACATCACCGATATGGCGCTGCTGCAGAAGCTGGCCAGCGACAAACTCGAAGCCGCGGCCGAATCGCTGCGTGCCGAGGGCTGGTCGTTCATAGAGGTGCTTCCTGAGATCGGCTACAACGAAACGAGCCGCTACACCCGCAGCAAACCGAAGGTGCGCACCTTCACTGCCGAGGAAACTGCCGAGCTCGAGCAGCTTCACGAAATAGCCGCGTCAACCGAGCAGGCAATGGAGGGCCTCGAAGGCGACGACGATAACCAGCTTACCGATGGCGAATATGCGGAGATCGAGGATAAGAACCGGAAGGCAGTCGCCCGCATCAATGAGCTAAAGGCATCGCTCGAAACCTTCAGTGATCGCCAGAAGAAAAGCGCAGGCGCCGTGCTAGGCATCAACCATAACGGCGTGCTCGAGATCCATCGCGGCATGATCGACCCGAAGGTAGCGGCGGCCAAAGAGAAGGTGAAGGAAAAGGCCGATCGGGACAAGCGCATCGCCGCTGGCGAGGCCGTCGAGCCCGAGAAAGCCACCTACAGCGAAGTCCTGCTGCGCAAGCTCACCGCGAATCGGTCGGCTGCCATGTCCGCGCACCTGCTCGAAGCACCGCGCGTGGCCCTCGATCTGCTTTGTTCGTCGCTGCTCGCAAAGGTGCTCCACACCGGCTACTACGGATCTAGCGGGCTCGCGATCGTACCGACCGAGCAGCTGACGAACCTCACGTCCAATGCGGACGATATGGAAGAGAGCAACGCGTGGGCCGCGCTCACCGAGCGGCGCACGCAGCTGCTAGCTGAACTGCCTGAGGATCCGGACGCGATTTTCGGCTACGTGGCTTCGCGCAGCGCCGTCGACGTGATCGAGCTGCTCGCATTCTGTACGGCGGCCTGCATCAATACCACCGTCAGCAATGATCGCGCGCGACCGCTCGAGCATGTTGAGCAAACGATCGGTCTGAACATGGCCGACTGGTGGCAACCGACGCGCAAGTCCTATCTCAGCCAAGTGGCTAAGCCCGTGATCATCCAGGCGCTTGAAGAGGTAGGGATCGGCGAGCTCGCGATCAAACAGGCCGACAAGCTGAAGAAAGGTGAGCTCGCGCAGAAGGCTGAAGAGCTGCTCACGGATACCGGTTGGCTCCCTGCCCTGCTTCGTCCGGTAACTCCGCCCGCGGCGAAGGTGGCAAAGCCCAAGGTCACAGCAAAGCCTAAGGCTGCGCCAGCCGCGAAGAAGGCCGCCGTGCGTAAGACACCCGCCAAGGTGATTCGCGGCGAACCGGGCTTCGTGCCGACCGAGCCAGCAGGCAAAGGTAAGCCCATCAAGACGCCGCTCGATCCGGCTGCGGCGTGGCCGTTCCCGACCACGAGGCCGTAACCATGCCAGACATCGTCGAACTGGCGCGCGAGGCTGGCCTCACCGTGGTCCTGAACGGGCGCATCGGGCAGCAGGAATACCACAGCGTGACCGGACCGATCAGCGCGCTGCAGCGTTTCGCCGAGGCGTATCGCACAGCAGCTGAGCACGACGAAGACAAGGCGAAGAACGATTGAATTTGCAGCACCGGGCGCGGCCGGACCACCGCGCAATAAACCAACCTGAGGTAGACCATGAAGCGCATCACCCTTGCAGTTGCAGCAGCACTTTCCCTCGCCATCGCACCGGCAGCTTTCGCCGGCGGCTATTCGAATAACACCACGAGCTCGTTCAGCGGCGGGTTCGGTTCGTCGTCCAGCACGTCGGGTGGCTCGCAGGCCTCCGCCGGCCAGAACGGCAACGGCTATTCGTCGCAATGGAGCAATTCGGCAGGCGGCGGCTATGCCATCGGCGGCACGCTGATTGGTGCCGGCGTCGGTTCGTATGGCTTTAGCGGTTTCGGCGGTGGTGTCTCGGCGTCGGGCAGCTACACCGGCAGCACTTCGAATGCGAGCGCCGGCGGCTACACGAGCGGTTCGGGCTACGGCTCGAGCAAGTCGGGTGTCGGCACCGACGTCAGCGGCTACGGCTATACCAACCTCGCCGGCAGCTATTCCTACGGCCAGTAACGAAGAAGGCCTTCGATACCGTAAATATCGAAGGCCCCGACCACACACCTTGGGGGTGTAACGATGAACACGAAAATCACCGTCGCATTGATTCTAGCACTGGGGACCATTGGTCATGCGCAAGCTCAATCGTCGTCTACGGCGACGCAGTCCAGCGCGTCTCAATCCACTGCACAGGGCACGATCCAGTTCTCACAGACCCCGGAACATACGACAGAAACCGTTCGGAATGTTTCGGCACCGGTCCTGGGGGCTTACGCGGCTTCTTTCTCTCAGATGAACTGCGGCCAGACGGTCCAGTTTGGTGGCGCGATCGCCGGCGTGTCGCTGGTCGGCGGCGCTTCTCATAGCCTGCTCGACTGCAAGCTCGAGGTCGCGGCCGCCGAGACCGTGCGCCAGTCGACCGTCACCGACGACTCGACGACCAAAGCGAACCTGCAGAAGGCCGCGGTGCTGATCCGTTGCCAGGTGAGCAAAGAGGTCTATGACGCATACCGCGCCGCCGGCTTCGATTGCTCGCTCAAACCGGCCGAGCTCGAGTCGCGCACCGATACGCAGCCAGCCAACTATCGAGTGGCGGGTAACTGATGTATGGCGAACCGCGCCGCCGCGGAGCGTTCCTGGACGCGGCGCGCGCGTACGCCACTTCGCGGATCCCGACGGATAGCGCGACGCACACGTTGTGCGCCGAGTTCGTCGAGATGATCGCGCGAGATCGCGGTGAGCGAGTTGTGTTGCACGTTGGTTCGGTTGTGATCGCGCGCAGCAGCTCGAGCACCAAACAGAGTAGTTCGGCGCGCTGACTCTCTCGACAGCGCGGCGTGTGTTTGACCGGGCCTGCGCTTCGGCCCGGTCCTTTTTCTGGAGTGACCATGGAAACACCACTGAACAAAGAGCAGGTCTATGACGCTCAGATCAATCCGTTGATGGCCCAGATCATCGAGATCTGCCAGACCAACAAGATCGCATTCGTCGCTTCGTTCTCGATCCCGAACGAAGGGGATGAAACCCTTGCATGCACGACGGCGCTGTTGACCGCCGAAACCGAACCGCCTCAGAACCTCGTCGACGCGCTGCGTGTGCTACGCGGTGGGCGTCGCGCATTGCGGGCGCCTTTCATGTTGCGCACCGAAAACGGTGACGGCACCACAACGCTAACCGCAATCGCCACCTAACGATCATGCCCTGCACGCCCTTTCGCCTGCCTGGTGGTATCTCGGGCATCGTCTGCACCCGCGGGCGAAAGAGCGTGCGGCACTGCTCGGTTGACGGTTGCACGGCGCCGAGCGGTTTCCAGTGCGATTACCCGGTCAAGGCCGGCAAGACATGCGATCGACATCTGTGCGTGAAGCATGCGCACGAGATCGGCGCTGATCTGCACCGCTGTCCGGAGCACGTCGACGTGGCCGCACAAAGCGATCTATTTGAGAAGTAGAAGTGAAAACACCGTTGTCTTTCTACAAAGGAGAAGTCATGCAGCAAATTCAACTTCCACCGCTCGTCGACGGACAGATCTATCTGCACGGCCGCATCAACAAACACGGCGATGTCGAACACACAGTGCTCGTGGCCGTGAACGACAAGCGCCTGCCGCGCGACCTGCAGCGTGAATGGGCAAAGAGCGTAGGTGGCGTTCTGTACAACCGTATCGATGCGCTCGTGATGTACAACGAGCACCTCGAACTTGTGAAGCCCGAAGCCTATTGGACTGATGACGACGTCGAGTGGGATCCAGCTTACGCCTGGTGTCAGTACTTCAGCCACGGCGACCAGATCATCATCCACAAGAGCGCTGAGCTCCGCGCGGTTGCCGTCAGCAGATTCACTATTTGATTCATTCACTCATTCGAACTTCCATCCGGAGAGATTCAATGTCCCAAGTCACACTGGATCACATCGAGTCCGAACACGCGCGCATCGGCGCGCTGATCGAGCAGTTCAAGCAGCAAGCCGTCGCCACCGAATATGTCATCGAACGGACGGTGATCCCGCTCCCGGCCGGCGCACGCGTCGCCGGGCCGATCTTCAAGGAAGACGGTGCGCTCGACTATTACCTGATCCTGCACAAGGGCGAATCCAGCGATGTCAATCACGCCGCCGCGAAGGCATATGTTGGCGATCGCGGCTTCAAGCTTCCCAATCGTCGCGAAGGGCGGCTCTTGCAAGCCGCCTTTCCGGAGTTCTGCGCCGAGGGAAGCATGTGGCTCGAAGAGGACTACGAGCCGGACCCAGCTTACGCCTGGTATCAGAACTACGACTACGGCAACCAGAACGGCTACCGCGAGAGCGCTGAGCTCCGCGCGGTTGCCGTCAGCAGATTCATTCCTTCAGTAATTTAGTCATTCAGCCACTATGGCCCTCCACACCGAACTCGACGTGTACAAGACGGGGTTTGACCTTTTTAAGAAGGTCACAGGCATCGTCAAAAACATGGAACGCTCATTCAAGCGATTGATCGGCGAGGATATCGTCGAAGAAATGAAGCGCCTCCTGATTCTCGTCTATCGCGCCAATGTGGCCGATGACAAGGTGCCTCACCTGTCTCAGTTGATCGAGCGAGTAAAACTCGTCGAGTCGCTCTTCCGTCTCGCGTGGGACTTGAACGAGATCACGGACCGCCAGTATTGGGCCGTTATCCGTCTCACGGAGAGCATCAGCAAACAAGCTGTGAAGTGGAGGGAGTGGGCCGCTAAACGCCCGTCTCATGGAGGTTCACGCCGCCATGACTGAGCACCGTTTCAATCTGGTCGTGCCGCTGGCCCACAAGGCCACCGCCATGCGCAATGAGGATACCGACCACCGGCGTGTGAATCGGTCCGGCGCAGTTTCCCAGCTGAGCAATCGGCCGGGCGACGTAGATAGCACGATGGTCCAGCTTATGCCTGGTATCAGAACTACAACAACGGCAACCAGAACAACAACCACAAGAGCGCTGAGCTCCGCGGGGTCGCCGTCAGCAGATCGAAACGCAGAAGCGGATTTTGGTTCCAAACTCGTCACGGCGTACCGTGATTGCCGGCGCACGAAGCGCAATAGCGCTAGCGCCCTTGCGTTCGAAGCGAATCTTGAACGCAACATAGCAGCCCTGCATGATGAGCTGACCGATGGCAGCTACCTACCCGGCCGCTCGAAGTGTTTCATTATCACGTGGCCGAAACCACGCGAAGTGTGGGCTGCAGACTTTCCCGATCGGGTCGTGCAGCATTTTCTGTACAACCATGTCCGCGAGCGCTTCGAGCGAGCTTTCATCGCCGATAGCTGCGCCTGCATCAAGGGGCGCGGCACGCTGTACGCGGCACGGCGCCTCGAAGCAAAGATCCGATCGATTACCGAAAACTGGTCGCGCCCGGCGTATTACCTGAAGTGCGACATAGCAAACTTCTTCGTCAGTATCCCGAAGCCACTCCTGCTCGAGCTGTTTCTCACGAGGATCCGCGAACCATTCTGGCGATGGCTGACCGAAATCGTGCTGATGCACGATCCGCGCGGTGACTTCGACTACCTCGGCGATCGCGCGCTCATGGAACTCGTTCCGCCGCATAAGCGGCTGCTCGAGCAACGGCTGCATTTCGGCCTCGCAATCGGCAATCTGATCAGCCAGTTCGCGGCGAACGTGCTGCTCGACGTTCTCGACCAGTTCGTCAAGCACGGGCTCCGCGTGCGTCATTACATCCGTTATGTCGATGACTTCATATTCCTCGACGAATCGCCGGCGAGGCTTAACGAGATTCTGGCCGAAGTAACCGCCTTCCTGCCGAAGTATCTCGGTATCCAGCTCAATCCACGCAAGACGATCCTGCAGCCGATTGACCGCGGTGTCGATTTCGTCGGCCAGGTTATCAAACCGTGGCATCGCTCGACGCGTAAGCGTACGCGCAACGAAGCGTTGCGCAGGGTCGCGACCGTGCCAGCCGACGAATTGATGCCGGTTGCCAACTCGTATTTCGGGCTTCTTGGCCAAGCAACTGCCAGTCATCACGACCGTGCATTACTCGCGAATGTTGTGCGATCGCGCGGTCACGCGATCAATTTCAGTCTCACGAAAACTTACCGGGGTACCCGATGAGCGAGAACAGCAAAATCGAATGGACCGACCACACGTTCAACCCTTGGGAGGGTTGCCAGAAGGTCGGGCCGGGCTGCGATCACTGCTATGCGGAAGCCCGCAACGCGCGATTCGCCGGTGGTGCCGCGATTAACTGGGGCCCGGGCGCCCCGCGTCGACGCACGTCGACGGCGAACTGGCGCAAGCCGATCGCATGGAACGCAGCTCACCGCGAGTTCTTCGCCGAGCACGGTCGACGCCAGCGGGTATTCTGCGCGTCGCTCGCCGACGTGTTCGACAACGCCGTCGGCGTCGCCTGGCGAGCGGACCTCTTCGATGTGATCAAGGCCACGCCGAATCTTGACTGGTTGCTGCTGACAAAGCGCATCGGTAATGTCATGTGGATGCTCGGCGAGATAGCCGGATTTCGCTGTGACGCCGCATGGCTCAGCAATCCTCGATTGCCAGACAACGTTTGGCTCGGCGCGACGATCGTCAATCAGGAAGAAGCCGACCGCGACATTCCTAAGCTGGTCCAGACCCCGGCCCGCGTACATTTCCTGAGCATGGAGCCATTGCTCGGCCCGGTCGATCTCACCTCAATTCCATGGGGTGGACACCGCATGAGCATGCTGCAGGGATGGAATAGCCCCGAGCACGGTGTGCATTGGGTAATCGCTGGTGGCGAGAGTGGCCACGAAGCGCGGCCGATGAGCATTCAATGGATACGAGGCCTGCGCGATCAATGCGGTAGCGCCGGCGTGCCGTTTCTATTCAAGCAATGGGGTGAATGGGCGCCCGCCGGCATGCATCCGTCCGATACACCGGGGCGCTTCGCCTTCGGCGACTATGAGCATGAGCCGGCGCACTTCATCCAAACCGATCATTACCCGCGTGCGTTCACCCGATTCGGCGCACGCTGCATCCTCGAACGTGTCGGCAAGAAAGCCGCTGGTCGACAACTCGATGGCCGCACGCACGACGAATTCCCGCGAGGTGCCGCATGAGTATCCGAACCCTCATCGAGATCAACCACGATCTGCTGCACAGGCTTCAGGATAACCCCGAGATCATCGCGGAGATCCTGGGCCAGCTGGGAACATCGCGCTACAACGCCGAGCTCAACGAGGCGAATGTTGGCGGCCGAGCCCTCGATATCTGGAACGGCGTTCGGATCGTCCACCAGTACCACCACTCCACGCGCGTGACGGTCAAAACCGAATACGCCGAGGTCAAACTATGAAGGCACTTTCCATCCGCCAGCCGTGGGCGTGGCTGATCGTCAACGACCATAAGGATGTCGAGAACCGGACGTGGTCAACGAAGTATCGCGGCCGCGTGCTCATCCACGCCGGCAAAGGCATGACGCGCGACGAATATGACGATGCGCTGGCCACCGTGCTGCACGTCGGCTATCGAGGGTTCTTCCCGCCTCGCGAGCAGCTCGAGCGCGGCGGCATTGTTGGGGCCGCGACGATCGTCGGTTGTGCACACCCTGACAACCGCACCTCTCCCTGGCACATGAGCGGGCAGTTTGGTTTCGAGCTCGCATATCCGAAGCCCATTCCTTTTGTTGCCTGCAAGGGTGCGCTCGGGTTCTTCGAGGTTCCGGCAGACGTCGCTGCGCAGTTGCGCCAGATGCATGACCTTGGAGCCATCACGTGAGCGATATCAAAACCCTCGGCGATGCGCTGCCGGACGAAATCGCGCGCGTGACGGTGATCCTCGGTCATTACATCGAGATCGGCCGCGCCGGCGCTTTCGGCGCCATGTTGATTCGCGCCTCGCTCGATCGCGCCACGCGCGCCGCCGCGAGCGGCGACATCGTCGCAATGATCCAAGCATTGGAAGATCTGAAGGGATACACGGAATGACCGAGGCAGCACAACGCGTGATCGACGTCACGCGCAGATATTGGTTTGGAGAGTGATTATGTCCGACTCGATGTTTTTGACCCCAGAGCAACTCGTTGAGCTCACCGACCGCCGGCAGAGCGCCAGCCAGGTGCGGATCCTGCGCGAGATGGGTATCGAGCATAAGGTACGCGCGGATAGGCGCGTGATGGTGCTGCGCGAGCACGTGAAAGAACAGTTCGGCTCGCGTAAGGCGAAGGAGTCCGCACCCGTCGAAGCGTTCAACTGGAGCGCAGCGTAAGTGCCCAAAAAACGCCTGGCCGAGAACAATGGTTTGCCAAAGCGCTGGCGACTCATCCATGGGGCGTATTACTACCGGGTGCCACCCGGGTTCGAGACATCATGGGACGGGAAAAAGCAGTTCCGTCTGGGCAAGTCGCTGCCCGAGGCCTATCGGACTTGGGCCGATCGACTCAGCGCACTCGATGATGCCGACACAATTGGCGATCTCCTCGATCGCTACTCTCTCGAAGTGGTGCCGAAGAAGGAAGTAACGACGCAGGCTCAGAACGCGATCGCGATCAAGCGACTGCGCGCCGTTATGGGCGCACATCCCCTTAACGCGTTGAAGCCGCGGCACATCTATCAGTACGTCGATAAGCGCGCCGCCAAGACCTCGGCACATCGGGAAATCGAAGTCCTGTCACACGCATATACCAAAGCCGTGGAGTGGGGATATATCGACCGACACCCATTCAAGGGCGAGGTACGCCTGACGGGAGAGAAGGCGCGCACGCGGTACGTCGAGGATTGGGAGATCGTCGAATGTCTTTCGATCGAATCGCGGCGCAAGGCTGGCAGCGTGCGCGCCATCCAGGCATATATGCGGGTGAAGCTTCTCACCGGCATGCGCCGCGGCGATCTGTTACGCCTCGGGCCTGCGAATCTCAAAGACGATGGTATTCACGTGATGCCGGGAAAGACCGAGGGGTCAACTGCAAAGCGGATCATTTATGAATGGTCCGATGCGCTGCGCGAAGCCGTGGCCATGGCTATGGCTGCTCGGCCAGTCCAGATCGCGCCGTGGCTGTTCTGCAATCGTCGAGGTGAATGCTACTTCAACGAAGAATCGGGGCGCGCCGGCGGCTGGGACACGATGTGGCGGAATTTCATGACGCGCGTGCTCGAGGAGACGAAGCTGAAGGAACACTTCACCGAGCACGATTTGCGCGCGAAATGCGCGAGCGATGCCGAGACGCTCGAGCATGCTCAGGCACTTCTAGCGCATGCCGACGGCAAGGTAACGCAGCGGATTTACCGGCGAAAACCGGAACGCGTGAGGCCTTTGCGATGAAAATTCTATGGCACAGAGCCAGTTTTATGGCACAGCGCAGATTTTCAAAATGCTGCAAAAGCTTGCTGGAAGGGTGGCGGAGAGAGGGGGATTCGAACCCCCGATAGGTTATTAACCTATACACGCTTTCCAGGCGTGCGACTTAAACCGCTCATCCATCTCTCCGGCGGGGAGCCGAATTATAGCAAACTTCGGGCCCTGCGCCAGACCCATGCGCAAACCGGCCTATGGATGCCGGATGTAGTCCACCAGCGCCCTCGTATAAGCGTCCGGTTTCCGGTCCACGAGACTCACCCCGATCGCCACCAGAAAGCCCGCCGGCACGGCGAACACGCCGGAACTGATCGGTTCGATACCGAACCACCTTGCGCCGGCAAAGCCCGTCATCTGCGTGAAGAACGGATACGTCGACACGATGTAGTAAATGCACACCACCAGTCCCGCCACCATGCCCGCCACCGCCCCAAGCCGCGTAGTCCGCTTCCAGAACACCCCCAGCACCAGCACGGGAAACAGACTCGAAGCCGCCAGCGAAAACGCCGCGCCCACCAGAAACAGAATATTCCCCGTATTCAACGAAGCCACGTACGAAGCGAACAGCGCCACCCCCAACAGCAAAATCTTCGAGATCGTCACGCGCCGCTGACTCGATGCCGTCGGATCGACCATGTGGTAGTAGACGTCGTGCGATAACGCATTGGCGATGGTCAGCAGCAAACCGTCCGCCGTCGAGAGCGCCGCGGCCAACGCACCGGCCGCGATCAGCCCGGACATCACATACGGCAGCCCCGCAATCTCGGGCGCGGCGAGCACCACCATATCCGGCTGCATCTGGATCTCGCTCCAGCGCACGATACCGTCGCCGTTTGTGTCAGCGAGGCTGATCAGACTCGGCTCGACCTTGCGCCATTGCGTGAGCCACTGCGGTAAATCCGAAAAGTGATGACCCACCAGGTTGGTCAGCATCTCGTACTTGATCAGCACCGCCAGCACAGGCACCGTCAGATAGAACAGCGCGACGAAGAACAGCGTCCAGCCGACCGAGCGTCGCGCGGACGCCACCGAGGTCGTCGTGTTGTAGCGCGTCAGGATATGCGGCAGGCTCGCCGTGCCAAGCGAGAGACACAGCAGCAGCGACAGAAAATTACGCTCGTGTGTGCGCCTGTCTTCTTCGCTCGTGACGGGAAACGGCTCGTGCATCGGCACCGGCGCGGCCGCGCGCATCAGCATTTCGTCACGGCGTTGAGTCCACACGATCTGTGCAGCGGCGGCATCGCGTGGGAATTGTTCGAGCGCCCGCTCGCGTTCCTTGATCTCGCGAAGCGGACCATTGTGGCGTCTCAAGTCGGCGACTTCCTGCGTGAGGCGCAGCTTCTCGTCGACGAACGATTGCGGCAGCGTGTCGAGCCGCATCTGCATCAACTCGGCGCGCCGCCGATAATCGTCGCGTACGGTCTGTTCGAGCGGCGCGTCGCGCACCTGCTTCTCCAGCCCCTCGACGCGCTCCATCAAGCGCCCGTAGTTGAATTGCGGCACCCAGCCGAGGCCATCCTTATGCGCGATCATCGACACGGGAATCAGAATCGCCGCGATCAGAATGATGTATTGCGCGACCTGGGTCCACGTCACCGCACGCATGCCGCCCAGAAACGAGCACACGAGAATGCCCGCGAGTCCGCAGAAAATGCCGACCGCGAAATCCACGCCGATAAAACGCGTCGCGATCAAGCCGACGCCCTGAATCTGCGCGACCAGATAAACGAAAGAGCACAAAATCGCCGCTAACGCAGCGAGTCCCCGCACCGCGTTGCTCGAAAAGCGTGTGCCGAGAAAGTCGGGAATCGTGTAGCGCGCGAGCTTGCGCACATATGGCGCGAGCAGGAACGCGACGAGGCAATAGCCACCGGTCCAGCCCATCAGATACGCGAGGCCGTCATATCCGGTCGCATAGATCGAACCGGCGAGGCCGATGAACGATGCAGCGGACAACCAGTCGGCCGCAGTCGCCATGCCGTTGAAGACGGACGGCACGCGCCGCCCCGCTACGTAGTATTCGACGAGGTCGGATGTGCGCGACAGCAACCCGATCACCGCATACACCGCGATCGGCACGAACAGGAACACATAGCCGATCCATACGCCGGGGCCAGTAGTCCGCTCGATGCGCCACATCACATAGATGAAAAGCAGGAAGCCGAGCGTATAAAGCGCGTATGAACGGATCAGCCGGTTCGTGAGCTTCATCGGCTCAGCTTCCGCGCGCAGTGGGCGCGGTGGAATCGGCGCTGGCGTTGACACCGTCATCGGCACTGACGCTGGCATCCGCATCGAAAGCGCGTTGCAGACGGCGGTCGGCGCGCTGCATCAGCAGGATATAAACGACGATCAACGCCACGTAGATCAGAATCGCCCCTTGCGCTCCGAAGTAGAACGGCAACCTGAAGCCGATGAAGCGCACCTGATCCAACGCCGGCGCCACCAGCGGCAAAACGAACGACACCACGAAACCCAAGGTCATCAACGTCGCGATCAATGCGAGATTGAAGCGCCAGTATTTCTGATGCGCGCGCGCCATCGCTGCCGAGACCGGAGGGGGTTCGGGTGCGGGATTGAGCGTAGCGTGAGAGGTGTGGTGCGGCGCGGCCATGCGCCTATGTATCAAAAAGCCACCGGGCAGGCAATCGGGATTGTCCGCGCGGTGGCTTTAACTGCCCGATGTCACGGGTCGGTACCTGGGTCCAGCCAAGGGCACATCGTTCGACATACCTTGGCTAAAAACCCAGGCAAACCTAAGCTCAGAGCGACTCGCCGAGCTGATCGAGAATCGCCGGGTTCTCCAGCGTCGAGACGTCCTGGGTGATTTCCTCGCCCTTCGCGAGCGAGCGCAACAGGCGGCGCATGATCTTGCCCGAACGCGTCTTCGGCAGGTTCTCACCGAAGCGGATGTCCTTCGGCTTGGCGATCGGACCGATCTCCTTGGCGACCCAGTTGCGCAGTTCGTTGGCGAGCTTCACTGCTTCTTCGCCTTCAGGACGCGCGCGCTTGAGCACCACGAATGCGCACACAGCTTCACCGGTGGTCGCATCAGGACGACCCACCACCGCCGCTTCAGCCACGATCGGGTTCGACACCAGCGCCGACTCGATCTCCATCGTGCCGAGGCGGTGGCCGGACACGTTGAGCACGTCGTCGATGCGGCCCATGATCGTGAAGTAGCCAGTTTCCTTGTCGCGCACCGCACCGTCGCCGGCGAGATACAGCGTGCCGCCGAGTTCCTCGGGGAAGTAGCTCTTCTTGTAGCGGTCCGGATCGCCCCATACGTTGCGCAGCATCGAAGGCCATGGACGCTTGACCACCAGAATGCCGCCCTGTCCGTTCGGCACGTCCTGGCCGGTTTCATCGACCACGGCCGCCATGATGCCCGGCAGCGGCAGCGTGCAAGAACCCGGCACCAGCGGTGTGGCGCCCGGCAGCGGCGTGATCATGTGGCCGCCGGTTTCGGTTTGCCACCACGTATCGACGATCGGGCAACGGCCGCCGCCGACGTTCTCGTGATACCACACCCACGCTTCCGGATTGATCGGCTCGCCGACCGTGCCGATGATGCGCAGCGTCGACAGGTCGTAGCTCTTCGGATGCACTTTCGCGTCGGCTTCGGCGGCTTTGATCAGCGAGCGGATCGCAGTCGGCGCGGTATAGAACAACGTGACCTTGTGCTTGGCGATCATGTCCCAGAAGCGGCCGGCGTTCGGATAGGTCGGCACGCCTTCGAACACGACCTGGGTGCCGCCGAGCGTCAACGGACCATACGTGATGTAGCTATGGCCGGTGATCCAGCCGATGTCGGCAGTACACCAGAACACATCCGTGGGCTTCCAGTCGAACGTCCACTTCATGGTCTGCGCGGCCCACAGCAGGTAGCCGCCGGTGCTGTGCTGCACGCCCTTCGGCTTGCCGGTCGACCCCGACGTGTACAGGATGAAAAGCGGATGCTCCGCACCGACCCACTCGGGCGCGCATTGATCCGATTCAGCCTCTGTGAGTTCGTGCATCCACAGATCGCGGCTTTCGTCCCATGCGATCTTGCCGCCGGTTCGCTTGTAGACGATCACGCTCTTCACTGCGTCGCAACCGCCCATGGCGATGGCTTCGTCGGCGATGTTCTTCAGCGGCAATGCTTTGCCGCCGCGCATCTGTTCGTCGGACGTGACGAGCGCGACGGCGCCCACATCGACCAGCCGTTCATTGAGCGATTTCGACGAAAATCCGCCGAACACCACCGAGTGCGTTGCACCGATTCGTGCACACGCCTGCATCGCGACAATGCCTTCGATCGACATCGGCATGTAGATCACGACGCGATCGCCCTTCTTCACGCCGCGTTTCTTCAGCGCGTTCGCAAAGCGCGACACACGTTGCAGCAGATCCTGATAGGTGACGTTGGTGACAGTGCCGTCGTCGGCTTCGAAGATGATCGCGACGCGCCCGCCATTGCCGGCTTCGACATGACGGTCGATGCTGTTATACGACGCGTTCAGCTGGCCGTCTTCGAACCATGTGTAGAAAGGCGCCTTCGATTCGTCGAGCACTTTGCTGAAAGGCTTGTTCCAGCTGAGCGTCTCGCGAGCGAGGCGCCCCCAGAAACCTTCGTAATCGCGCTCCGCTTCGGCGGCAAGCGCCCGGTACGCATCCATACCGGAGATCGACGCACCTGCCGCTGCTTCAGCGGAGGGCGGGAAAACACGGCGTTCCTGAAGAACCGATTCAATCGCAGACATCGACAACCCCTTGGTGAAGATGAAACGTAAAACCTGTGCCGGCGCGCCTGTGGCTCGCCATGTCATGATGGCGCCGCCATTCGCGATCATTCGTGATCGATAGGCGCGCGCTGTCTCCAACCCTCGCGCAGCGATCGCCGATCGCTGCGCCGCGGCCCGTTCCCCTTTCACTTATATCCATGTCGCAGCGCAACATAAATGAGTGGCTAACGTTCCGCTCTCATGTTCAAACATAAACTTTGCAACTTACCGGCCACTTACGCGAGGCGCATCGCGTGGCGGGCGAAAACCCTTATGCGGTTCAGACTAGTCACGCACGGCATGCTACGCGTTACGGTCCGTGCATGCGTGCTGATCGACATGCTGACCCAGGCGACGCGTGCCGAAATCGGGCATAGGGGAAGCATCACGTGCGCCGCACCGGCGCTTCGCCGGCACTTCGCCCGCACTTCGCCCTTACGCTGGCTCTCACGCCCTCTTACAATGCTAACTGAACTAGCCGTCTGGATTCCAGCTTGAATCGATACTCGCTGCGTCTCATTACCCCGCCTGCGTGATGCGCGACGGCAGAGATCGGACTGGCGAGCCTGGAGGTCAAGCAATACCGCCGGCAGCCTCGTAAGCGCCGCACTGCCCGCGGCGGCGCAGCAAATTCACCCGACGCTGTACAATAGCGCGCCTGACGCGAGCTTTTCCGGCCTCCTCTCGCCGCGTACCGCGCCGTCTGCGCCTCGTTTGCGTGCTTGATCCGCGCGTCTGGTTTGCGCTTCGGGTCAGCGCATTTGGTCCGTGTTCCGTCACCTGCGTTTCATCTGACTCTTGCCTATGTCCGCTCCGCGCCCCGACTCAGCCCGTCAGCGCCGCCCGCTGCGCCCGCTCCCCGCCCTCATCTTCATGAGCCGCTGGCTGCAAGTGCCGCTCTACCTCGGTCTGATCGTCGCGCAAGGCGTGTACGTCGTCCTGTTCCTGAAAGAAGTCTGGCATCTGGTCAGCGCGTCCATGACGCTCGACGAAACCAACATCATGCTGGTGGTGCTCGGCCTGATCGACGTGGTGATGATCTCGAACCTGCTGATCATGGTGATCATCGGCGGGTATGAAACCTTCGTGTCGCGCCTGGGCGTTGAGGGTCATCCGGACGAACCGGAATGGCTCGACCACGTGAACGCCGGCGTGCTGAAGGTGAAGCTTTCCATGGCGCTGATCAGCATCTCGTCGATCCATCTGTTGAAGACCTTCATCAGCCCCGACCAGAATTCGACGCACACCATCATGTGGCAGGTCATTATCCACGTCGCGTTCCTTCTCTCGGCGGTGGTGATGGCGCTGGTCGACCGGCTTACCACGCATACGCATCCAAAACATTTTCAGGAGCCCGCGGGACTGCATCCGCTGGGCTCTAACGGTTCCACTCCCCTGAAGGCGCACGACTGACCGCACTGCCCTGCGAGTCTGATAACAAGCGCCATTGTCCCCACTGAGCTAGCCATCATGACCGTCATCAAACAGGAAGATCTGATTCAGAGCATTGCTGATTCGCTTCAGTACATCAGCTATTACCACCCGCTCGATTACATCCAGGCCCTGGGCCGCGCTTACGAGCTCGAAGAGAGCCCGGCCGCGAAGGATGCGATCGCGCAGATCCTCACCAACAGCCGCATGTGCGCCGAAGGCAAGCGCCCGATCTGCCAGGACACCGGCATCGTCACGGTGTTCGTGAAGGTCGGCATGGACGTGCGTTGGGACGGTGCGACGATGGGCGTCACCGAGATGATCAACGAAGGCGTACGCCGCGGTTATCTGAACCCGGACAACGTGCTGCGCGCGTCGATCGTGAGCCCGCCGGAAGGCGCGCGCAAGAACACGAAAGACAACACGCCGGCCGTGATCCACTACGAGATCGTGCCGGGCGACAAGGTCGACGTACAGGTTGCGGCGAAGGGCGGCGGCTCGGAAAACAAGTCGAAGTTCGCGATGCTGAACCCGTCGGACTCGATCGTCGACTGGATTCTGAAGACCGTGCCGACCATGGGCGCAGGCTGGTGCCCGCCGGGCATGCTCGGCATCGGCATCGGCGGCACCGCTGAGAAAGCGATGGTGATGGCGAAGGAATCGCTGATGGATCCGATCGACATTCAGGACGTGATCGCGCGCGGCCCGCAGGACTGGATCGAAGAACTGCGTGTCGAACTGCACGAGAAGGTCAACGCGCTAGGTATCGGTGCACAAGGCCTGGGCGGTCTTGCCACCGTGCTCGACGTGAAGATCATGGCTGCACCGACGCACGCTGCTTCCAAGCCGATCGCGATCATCCCGAACTGCGCGGCGACCCGTCACGCGCACTTCACGCTGGATGGTTCGGGCGTGGCGAAGCTCGAAGCGCCGTCGCTCGACGCATGGCCGAAAGTGCAGTGGGAACCGGACACGGAAAAGAGCCAGCGCGTCGATCTGAACACGCTGACGCCGGAACAAGTCGCAGCCTGGAAGCCGGGCCAGACGTTGCTGCTGTCGGGCAAGATGTTGACGGGCCGTGACGCGGCACATAAGCGCATCGCCGACATGCTCGCGAAGGGCGAAAAGCTGCCGGTCGACTTCACGAATCGCGTGATCTATTACGTCGGCCCGGTCGATCCGGTGCGCGACGAAGCAGTCGGCCCGGCGGGCCCGACCACCGCCACGCGGATGGACAAGTTCACCGAGACGATGTTGTCGCAAACCGGTCTTATTTCGATGATCGGCAAAGCCGAGCGCGGCCCGGTCGCGATCGAGGCGATCAAGAAGCATAAAGCCGCGTATCTGATGGCCGTGGGCGGCGCCGCTTACCTCGTGTCGAAAGCAATTCGCAGCGCGAAGGTTCTCGCGTTTGAAGACCTCGGCATGGAAGCGATCTACGAGTTCGACGTGCAGGATATGCCGGTAACCGTTGCCGTCGATTCGAACGGCACCTCGGTGCACCAGACTGGCCCGAAGGAATGGCAAGCCAAGATCGGCAAGATTCCGGTCGCGACGGTTTGATCGAAATTTGATCGGCAGTAACAGCTGAAAAATGGAAGCCGGGGCCTCGAACCCCGGCTTTTTTTATGATGAAATGAGAACGGTACGCATCACGCACAAAACCTTGCAAATCAAGGCAAAAAACTGTGTTTTTTGCCTTGGCTTTTTGTCCTTCGGCGTTTATTGTTCTGGGAAATTCAAGTCTCTAATAAGGAAACCCCATGCAAGGCGACAAGAAAGTTATCGAGTATCTGAACTCCCAGCTCAAGAACGAGCTCACCGCCATCAATCAGTACTTCCTGCACGCGCGGATGTACAAGCACTGGGGCCTCGAAAAACTCGGCAAGCATGAATACGATGAATCGATCGGCGAAATGAAGCACGCCGACTGGCTGATCGAACGCATTTTCATGCTTGACGGCCTGCCGAACCTGCAAGACCTGCACAAGCTGCTGATCGGCGAAGAAACCAAAGAAATCCTCGAGTGCGATCTGAAGCTCGAACAGATTTCGCAAAGCACCTGCAAAGAAGCAATCGCGTATTGCGAATCCGTTCGTGATTTCATCTCGCGCGAAATCTTCGTGAAGATTCTCGACGACACAGAAGAACACATTGACTGGCTTGAAACGCAACTGGACCTGATCGACAAGGTCGGCATCCAGAACTACCAGCAAACCGCAATGGGTTCGATCGAGTCCTGATCGGTCCACGTTGGAACGGCCCGCGCGGGCGGTATACTTGCGCACTTCCCCGTTTTCGTGAGTTTGCCGTGACCGCTGTGCCGCGCGTGTCCTCATCGCCTATGACCGCTGAATCGCCGTCCTCAAGTGCCAGGGTTGCCACCTCAGGTGGCGGTTCGCGAGCGCCGGTCGGCATATTCGACTCGGGTCTGGGCGGTTTGTCGGTGCTGCGGGCGGTCCGGGCGCAACTGCCCGGCGAAGCGCTCATCTATGTCGCCGACTCGCTCTACGCCCCCTACGGCGAACGCGACGACGACTTCATCGCCGACCGTACCCTCGCAATCGGACAATGGCTCGCCAGCCAGGGCGCGAAGGCACTGGTGGTCGCATGCAACACGGCGACTGCGCAATCGATCGCGCTGGTCCGCGAAAAGCTGGCGATTCCGCTGGTGGGAGTCGAGCCCGGCATCAAACCGGCCGCACTGCAGTCGAAAACACGTGTCGCCGGCGTGCTCGCCACGCAAGTGACCTTGCGCAGTGCCCGCTTTCAGGGGCTACTGGAGCGCTACGCTGCCGATTGCCGTTTTCTTTGCCAGCCGGGCCACGGGCTTGTGCAAGCAGTAGAGCGCTGCGACGTGGGTTCCGCCGAACTGCGCGCGCTGCTGCGCAGCTACCTGCAGCCCATGCTCGATGCCGGCGCCGACACTCTTGTGCTCGGCTGCACCCACTACCCGTTTCTTGATGCGGCGATCCGCGACATCGTCGGCGACCGGCTCATGCTGATCGATACGAGCGTGGCCATTGCGCGTCAGCTGGAGCGGGTACTTGATCAGCACGGATTGCGCGCCGCCCCGGAAAGCGCCGGCACTGTTCTGCCCCGTTTTTATTCGACCGGCGACGGCACCCATCAGCAACAGCTCGCCGCGACCCTGCTGCAAATCGATGCCGCAGTCGACCAGGTCGTGATCCCGTCGCGCCGCACGGCAGCGCCGGACTCCCAAGCCGCATAAAACCCCTCGCCGTCGCGTTTTTGCGCCGTCGCGCGACCTTTTTGCGCGCTTTTTAGGCGTTTTCGCACCTTCTCCGCCGCTTGCCCAGGCTCCCGCTCCTTAGGCGAAACCCTTCTAAGAGTCTGGTTTTGTTACAAAAAATCATGCAGGACGCTTGCCAAACGGGCCAATCAAAATGATAATAGTTCGCATTAACGTTAGCTATGACGCCCTGCCATGATTGTCTGTGTCTGCAAGTCTGTTTCTGACCGAAAGATCCGTGCCTCGATCGCGGATGGCGTCGACTCGTTCGACGAGCTCCAGTTCGAACTCGGCGTCGCTTCCTGCTGTGGCAAGTGCGCGGAATCCGTGCGCGACGTCATGATGGAAAGCGGCGTGTGCGCGAGCCGCTGCGGCTTCGATCATCACACGCAGGCCATGCCGCTGACGTTTTACGAACGCAAGGCCGCCTGAGTCGCGGCTTGAGGGTGCGGCCCGTGCGGCGCGCCCAAGGTGTTCACTGCCTCACTGCTTCACGCTCTGTTTTTAAGCGCGGTTTCACGCGTCTTCCCACTGCCGTCAGCAAGCCAGTATCCGTACCAGCCAGCTACCCGCTCATCCGTTAAAAGGAGTTCGAGATGGAATTGCTGATTGGTTTCGTGACTACTTTGTTCATTTCGCTGCTGATCTTTCGAACATGACGATGTCTTGTCTGACGTGCCGCATCGACGGCACGCCGCCACGCTAACATGCAGGCCTCGCATACCATTTTAGCCGGCGCCACGCCGGCTTCGTCCTCCCGAATGAATTCCCGTGCGCTGACCGCGACTGCCGCGGTCGCGGCAATTCACATCGCTTTGCTTGCGGTGATCCTGACGCTGCGTCATGAACCGCTGCAACCCGTGATCGAAGCGAAGGTGATGACCGCGCAGCTGCTGGCGCCGGCGCCGGTCGCCGCGCCCGTCGCGGTGCAATCGATCGCTCCGCCGCCGCCCAAGCCAACACCGCCGGTTCACACCAAGCCGAAGGTCCAGCCCAAGCCGACACCTACCCCGACACCCACGCCGTTGCCGGTCGCCGCGGCTCCGTCGCCGACGCCTGTCGCCGCGCCCGAGCCGACGCCCGCGCCCGCCGCACCGGCGGCGCCGGCCGCTCAGGCCGCGCCGGCGATCGGTCGTCCGACCATGGACATCACGGCACCGAAGAACGTCTCGCACATCGAGTGCAGCATGATCACGCCGGACTACCCCGCGCTGTCGAAGCGCCGGGGCGAAACCGGTACGGCCTATGTGACCTTCGTCATCGGACCAACGGGAAAGGTTGAAAGCATCTCGCTCAAAAAGAGCAGCGGCTTCAGCCGTCTGGACGACGCCGCCATCGCCGCCGCGCATGCGAGTTCGTGCAAGCCCTATCTCGAGAACGGCCAGGCCATTCGGGCCACGGCCACCCAGCCTTACAACTTCAATCTGAACGATTGAGGCAGATTTTAAAAACAAGGAATTGCAATGCAAAACTACGGATTGGCGCACGTGTGGGCGCAAGGGGATTTCGTGACGCGCGGTATCGCGCTCGCGCTGTTGATCATGTCGGTTATGTCGTGGAGCGTGATCGTCATCAAAGGCTGGAATGTGATGCGCCTCAAGCGTCTCACGAAGAATGCCGAGCAGCAGTTCTGGCATTCGGACGATCTCGCCGACGGCGTGAAGAAGCTCGGCGCGGAATCGTCGACGCCGCAGGACAACCCGTTCCTCGCACTCGCCCTGTCGGGCCAGGAAGCCGCCGATCACCATCATCAGACGCAACCGCATCTGCACGATCGCATGGACGTGTCGGATTGGGTGACGCGTTGCCTGAAGGACACGATGGACGAAAGCGTCGCGCGCATGCAAAGCGGTCTGGCGATTCTCGCCTCGATCGGCAGCACGGCGCCGTTCGTCGGCCTGTTCGGCACGGTGTGGGGCATCTATCACGCCCTGCTGGCAATCGGCGCGAGCGGTCAGTCGTCGATCGATCAGGTCGCGGGCCCGGTGGGTGAGGCACTGATCATGACCGCATTCGGTCTGTTCGTCGCGATCCCGGCCGTGCTCGGCTACAACGCACTGACGCGCGCCAACAAGGCGATCGTCGCCAAGCTGAGCCGCTTTGCACACGGCCTGCATGCATTCTTCGTGACGGGCGCCCGTCTGTCGTCATCCAAGCGCGGCGACGGTTTGCGCCTCGCGCGCGCCAACTGATCGACGAGGCACTCCGATGGCAATGAGCCCCTTCGCCGGCGACGATGACGACGGCCTGATGAACGAAATCAACATGACGCCGCTCGTCGACGTGATGTTGGTTCTCCTGATCGTCTTCATGGTGACGATTCCGGTGATTCGTCACGCGGTCAAAATCGATCTGCCGCATGCGAGCAGTCAGAAGGAAGACACCAAGCCTGCGCAAGTAACCGTCTCCGTCGATGCTGACGGCAACGTCTTGTGGGACGACAAGAAAGTCGACGACGCGGCGCTGCGCGCGAAGATTGCGGAGGCTGCGCAAGCGAATCCGCAGCCGGAACTGCATCTGGATGCGGACCGCAAGGTCGCGTACGAGAAAGTGGCTGAAGTGATGTCGGCGGCGCAGGCCGGCGGTCTCACCAAGATCGGCTTCGTCACGCAGCCCAAAGGCAAATAAGCGCAAGTGATCTGTGCGCAGTAATGCTGCCCTTGTTACGCAGCGTCTGCCGAAAAAGCACAAAAGCCCTTGAAACAAGGGCTAAAAGTAAAAGGCCTTCATCGTCAGATGAAGGCCTTTTTTTGTGCGCACTCGGCGCCTTCGGGCGGCGGGATCATTTGCCATCAGAAGTTGACTGATAGCTCGAGTCACCGCATGCGACAGCCGTGATCGACACGGACAGCGCGGTCAGCCCTATCAGGCCCACTATCATAGAGGCCATGAGTTTTCGCATAAGAGACTCCTTAGCGAAGGGATTTCACTATAGGCCCGCGAGCGCGGGCATTCAAGCAAACTGTCATTGAAAGTACTCATGACAGGCGGCGCTTAAATGCTAAAAGCGATGTTGCCACGCCTGATAAGTGCTATATGGCAACCGCGAAAGCGGGCTGCGCAGCGTTTTGCTCGGCGCGCGTCGGACACTCGCCCGTGATGTACTTACCTTCGTCCGGATCGAGCATTTCAACCAGATAATCGACGAACGCGCGCACAGCCGGCACCATTCCCTGCCGTGACACGAATACCGCGTACAACTGCGGCGTCGGAAAGGTCCAGCCGGGCATCACCGGCGACAATTGCCCCGCGCGCAGTGCGCTGCCGTACATCATCTCCGGCAATGCGGCGATACCTACGCCGGACAGCACCGCTTGACGAATCGTCATCAGATCGGCGGTGACGAGGCGCGGCTCGTGTTCGTGCGCGTGGTGCGTGCCGTCGGGGGCGATCAGATCGAAGACGTGGCGTCCGTCGCCGGTCGGCACGTCGAGCGTTTCGAAACGGCCCAGATCCGCAGGCAACAGCGGCGGCGCATTCTGCTGCAACAGGCTCGGCGCGCCGACCAGCATCTGCTGCGTGCGCCACAACGGGCGCACGACGATGTTGGCGTTTTCCGGCGGAGCGGAGCGCACACGCAACGCAATGTCGATCGAATCCTCGAACAGATCGACGACGCGGTTCGTCACGCGCATCACCACGCGCACTTCCGGGTAGCGATGCATGAATTCCGGCAGGATCTGCGACAGGATGGTCTGCGAGACCGTCACCGGCACGCTCACGCGCACGGTGCCACGTGGCGAAGAACGCAACTGCTGCACGACATTGACCGCCGCCTGGGCCTCGCTCAGCATCGCCTGACAGTGCTGGTAGAAGAGCTGGCCGGCTTCAGTGAGCGCCAGTTTGCGGGTGGAACGCTGCAACAAACGTACGCCTAACGACGCTTCCAGCTCGGTGAGCCGGCGCGACAGGCGCGACTTGGAAATCCCCAGCACGCGCTCGGCGGCGGAAAAGCCGCCATGTTCGACGACCTGCGAGAAATACATCAGGTCATTCAGATTGTGTGAATCGATCTTCATCTCATCGTTCCAGTAATAGAACAATCCATTGCGTGAGGGTGGCTGGCGCCTAGGAAAACGGTCCCTATAATAGCTCTATGTTTCAAAAATAACGCTATTCCCCATTTTTTAAGGTGACTTTTGATGAGCACGACACGCACGATCGAACGCACGTTTCCCTCCGTTCGCACGACCGAAGGCGGCGGGTTTATCGTCCACCGTCCTTTTCCGACCCGTTTGCTGATGGATTTCGATCCGTTCCTGCTGCTCGACGAAATGGGGCCGATCGACTACGCGCCGGGCGAGGCCAAGGGCGCGCCGGATCATCCGCATCGCGGCTTTGAAACGGTCACGTACGCGCTCGAGGGTCAGTTCGGCCACAAGGATTCAGCGGGCCATTCGGGCACGCTGCGCGCCGGCGACGTGCAATGGATGACTGCGGGCGCAGGCGTCGTGCACAGTGAAATGCCGGACCCGTCATTCGTGCGCGACGGTGGGCGCGTGCATGGCGTGCAACTGTGGGTGAATCTGCCACGCCGCGACAAGATGATCGCGCCGCGCTATCAGGAGATACCGTCAGCCAGTATTCCGGTTGCAACGTCCACGGACGGCAAGGTGCGCGTCAAGGTAATCGCGGGCGAAGCGCTCGGCGTAAAGGCCGCGATCGAAACGCGCACTCCGATCCTGTTTCAGCATTTCTCGCTGCAACCGGGCGCGACGATCCAGCAATCGGTGCCGGCCGACTATCGCGTGTTTGCTTACAGCCTGTCCGGCAAAGGATTCTACGGCGAAGGGGAAGCTCGCCAGGAAATCGACGCGCAGAAGATGGTGGTGTTTGGGAACGACGGCGACTCGATCACGCTGACGGCCGGCGCCGAGCCGCTCGAAGTGCTGTTGCTGGGTGGCGTGCCGCTGAAAGAACCGGTGGTGCGCTACGGTCCGTTCGTGATGAACACGGAAGACGAAATCCGTCAGGCCGTGACCGATTATCAGGCCGGACGCATGGGCGCGATCACTCACTGATCTGCCACACCGGCACGCGCCACCGCTCACGATTGCGGTGGCGCGGGCCCTCACCACACCGCCCGCGCCGCCTGTGCGCATGGGCGCGAAGGCCGGTGAATTCGTTCACAATAGCAATTCATGCCGCGCACCACACTGTCCAGACGTGACGGCTCGTGGCGCGCGGCGATTTCCGTCCCTGTTCAGGAGCGCGCATGGCAGAGTCCACCGTCACCGCCCACATCGGTTCGACGAATTTCCAGGTCCTTTTCGACGACGGCAAGCACACATGGCTCGCCGACGAACCCGAGTCGCTTGGCGGCGGCGATCGCGGGCCGACGCCCGTCGCGCTGTTGCTGTCGAGCCTCGGTGCCTGTACGTCGATCACGCTGAAGATGTACGCTCAGCGCAAGGGCTGGCCGCTCGCCGACGTGCGCGTGGCGCTGTCGCTCGAAACCGGCGACGCGGGCTCGACCATCGACCGCAAGATCATGCTGGAAGGCGATCTGTCCGACGAGCAGCGGGAACGGCTCTTGCAAATTGCCAATGCGTGCCCGGTTCACAAGATCCTCACGCATTCGATCACGATCCGCTCGGGTCTTGCTGTCGTCTGAAATGCGGGTCTCGCGTGCCGTCACATTGGCGCGATAGCTCGCGGAGCGCGACAATGGCGTGATTGGCTCAACCGGGCTAAACGTTATGCAACGCTTTCATAGGAAGCCGCCGTTTTGAATTTCGAACACCTTATCCAGATCAACGATCCGTTGAATCCGTTTGTCGACTCGATGACCCGCGAGCAGTTGTGGGAAGGTCTCGTGCTGCGCGCCGAACAGCCGCAACTGTTCGTGATCGGGCTCGACAGCTGCACCATCCTTTCGCGCGAAGGCGACACGCTCGAACGGGAACTGCACTACGGCCAAGCCACCGTGCGCGACCGTGTCACGCTGGAGGATCGCCAGAGCGTGCGCTACGACATTCTGCCAACCGCGGACTACGTTGGCGGTTCGCTGACAATGACGATCGAACAGCCTGACGATCTGCAGTTGTTCCTGCGCTTCGAATACACGACCACCCTGCCCGTCTCCGACGACCAGGACGCCGTGACGACCCAGGAAATCGTGAAGTCCGCGTATCGCGAGAACGATATCGATACCGTGCGGCTGATTCGCCAGTACGTGCAGGCCAAGCAGGAACCCGGTTCGTTGCATTGATGCGTGTGCGGGCGCTCAGCCCGCACCATTCGACTATCGAAAGTCGGATCCGATGAATTTCTCTTTCTTGTAAATGGGAATAGTTATCATTTAGAATTAATCCATCGAATCGACCAACAGCAAAAACGAATGACCGATCTCAACCGCTCTTCCACACTCAGCCTGCGCCGCCCGGCGGCCGCGCTGACCAGCCGTCCGAAAGCATCGACGGCGACGGCAACCGCCGCGAAGCCTGCAGCGGATCACGCGAGCGGTACGAGTGAAAAGTCGGATCGGGTGGTGCGCAGCGACGCGCTGCTGCAAGGACATAGCCACGTCAGCATTCTGCATAACGGCGAGACCTACCAGCTGCGTGCAACGCGCTTAGGCAAGCTGATCCTGACGAAGTAACAGGCAACACTGAATAGCAGTACGTACCGGGTATTGTGGGGACCACCTCCTCGAGAGGTGTTAGGCATTAGCCAGCCACGACGGCTTGCACGTGAGAACTAGACCCCTTCGTGCAGACACCAAGCCAGTCGTCGCAGCCAGCCAGGCCGCTTTTTTGGTTCTCACCCAATGCGGATACACGAAACGACGTGTGTCGCAGATTCAGAAAATGAAAAAGCCGTGGGATGTTGTCATCTCCACGGCTTTTGTTTTACAGGGTGCCGATCCGGTCCCGGCAGCGCATTGAAGCGGTTAGGACTTACTTCGAAGCCCAGCCCCAGAACATGAGCCACCATGCACTATCGACCACGGCCAGCGCCGCTGCGAACCACACCATCGCAAGGCCGCGCTGGACGAAGCGCTCGCTATAGCGCCGTGTAACGAGCCAGGCGAGCCACGCACTCCACAGGTTGGCAATCGCCAGAATCGCGATACGCATGTCCGACGCCCACCACAGCGACAGATGCTCCGCGCGCAGCAGCGACAACGTGGTCGCCGACAAGCCGAGAAACACCCCCGCGCCGGCAATCGGAATCAGGCCCTGCGTCAAATGATGCAGACGCACGAAGCTGAACCGCCCCAGCATGCGCGACGCGCCCATCAGCAGCACCAGCAGCACCGTGCCGTACACCAGCGCCGTGGCGAGGATGTAGCCGATCACCATCGTGCCGTCGAGCCACGAGAACACATCGTTCTGCTCGGGGTAATGCGTGAACAGGAACCACGGCGCGTTGGTGTCGAGCGGCCAGGTGATGTCGTGATCGACCAGCCACGTAGCGAAGAACATCTTCAGGTCGACGAACCAGCGCGAAGCGGTCCAGTGGAATGCGCCGATCGCAATGCCGAGCAGGCCGTACAGGATCAGCGCGGTGTCCCACGGATTCGCCTGTTTATCGCCGAGCTGCACGACTTCCGACGACGGCGCGCGCCACGTCAGCGCGATCGCGTCGCGGTGTCCGCTGCAACGGCCGCACATATGGCAGTCCGACGCACCCTTCATATTGCGCAGCGGCACCAGCGGCGCGCAGTTGATCGGAATCACGCGATGCCCATGTTCGCCGTTCTTGTACGAGCGGCGCCACGCGTCTTCATCGACTTTGTAGTGGAACGGCGCGAGACGCGCCAGTAGCGAAAAAACCCCATTCACGGGGCACAGGTACTTGCACCAGACGCGCTTCTCGCGTCCGTACAGCAGACCGATGATCATCGCCGCGAAGGTCGAACCGCCGAGCACCAGCAGCACCGCTTTCGGATACTGGTAGACGCTGACCATCTGCCCATAGATCGTGGTGATGCCGAACGCGACGAACGGCCAGCCGCCCCAGCGCATCCAGCGCGGAATCGCCCAGCCGCGGCCGTATTTGCTGGCGAATTCGGCGAGCGCGCCCTCCGGACAGAGCACGCCGCACCACACACGGCCGAGCATCACCATCGACAGCAGCACGAACGGCCACCAGATGCCCCAGAACACGAACTGCGCGGCAAGCGTCAGGTTGTTCCACAGATGCGCGGTGTCGTCAGGCAGCGGCGTCACCGCCGGCACGAGAATCAGGAACGCGTACACCGCCACCACAACCCACTGAATGCCGCGGATCAAACCGCCGTGACGCTGCATCCACTGCCCGGCCGCAGCGAGGCGGCCCGGACGGGTCATGACAGTACTCATGCCGCGCGCCCTGCAGCCTGCTGCGCCGGCTTGCGATTCGCACGACGCACCAGCAGATAGACGACCAGCCAGTACACGGCGTAGGCGACCAGATTCATCAGCGCCGGGTGGGCGCGATAACCGGTGAGCGTCGCGACCAGCGAACCGAAGGTACTCGAATCGTCGAGGATGGCTGACGAGTTCCACATCTGGTCGATGATCGTCGGCAGGATTTCCTTGTCGATCAGCTTGTCGACGCCTGTCTGGAACAGGCCCGCGCCGAGGAACAGCAGCATGATTTCAGTGACGCGGAAGAAGAGCCGCCACGAGAAATACTTGCCGCCCAACTGCAAAACATAGAAGGTCAGGAATGCAAGACCGAGGCCGATGATCACAGCGAGCGTCTGGCTGCCATCCACGTGACCGGATTGGCCAAAGCCGAGACCGTACAGGAAGATCACCGTCTCACTGCCTTCGCGCGCGATGGCCAACGCGACCAGCAAGGCGACGCCCCACCAGTTCGAATCGCGCTGGCTCTTTTGCAGCGACTGTTCCATGTCGCGCTTGAGCGACCGGCCGTGCTGCTTCATCCACAGCACCATCTGCACGATCAGCACACACGCGACCAGCACCATGGCGGTCTGGAAATAATCCTGCGCGTCACCGGAGAGGACTTCGGTGAAACCGACCAGTGCCGCGCCGAGCGCGACCGCCGCGATCACACCGGCCGCGACGCCGCCCCACAGGTACGGCAAACCGCGGCGCGCATCGTCATCGCCATTTTTCAACCACGCGTACAGGATGCCGACGACCAGCAAGGCCTCGACACTTTCCCGCCACACGATGAACAGAATCTGACCCATCCAAGCTCTCCCTTCTACCCTTCTACCCTTCTACTGCTTCGTCGAACGCGTAGCCCGGTTGTTCAAGGCATGTGCTCGCACCCCAAGCCACGACGATTACTTCGCGACGATCACACCCTGCGCCTGCTGATGGAAATCGTCGAAGAACTTGTACTCGCCCGGCGAGAGCGGTGCGATGACGACGAACGAATCGCCGCCCGGCGCCAACACTTTTTCTTTACGCAACTGCACGCTTTCGAATTCGGCCGCGCCCTTGCCGGTGTTGCGTATCGCGATCTTGATGCGCTGTCCTGCCGGCACTTCAATACGCGCCGGATTGAGCTTGCCGTCGTTCATTTCCAGATTGAAGGTCGGCAGATCCGCTGCGTGCGCGGCTCCCACCGTCAAAACGGTCATGGCGAGGAGCGCGATCTTTCGGTTAATTCTCATTAGCCTTTCCGGAAAACGCGGCGCCGGGGTTCATGCCTGGCACCGTCTGCTGCATTCATTCATACGGTTCGCTCCGCGTTCGGCGGGCGAACCGTGATGATTCGCGACGATCCGCGGTGATCAGTACCCACCCTTCTTGCCGATGCCCGCGTACGTGAAGTCGTATTCGAGCGTGATCGGCTTGAACCACGGACCCACGCCGGTTTCCTTGTCGACGTGACGGCCGAACGCCATATGACCGGTTTGCATCGGCGCTTCAACCACCAGCTTCAGATGATATTTGCCGGGGCCCTGCAGCTTGACGTTGTCGCCGTAGTGCGGACCGTCGTTGGCAACCATCGCCATCATGTCGCCCTTCTGGGTCTGATTCGAACCGGCTTTGGTCAATTCATAGCGAACTTGCAGATACGGCATCCAGTCGCCTTCGGCGAAACCGGTCGGATTGTTCTTGACCGCGTGGATGTCGGCTTCCAGGTGGACGTCCGAATCCGACGCCTTGCGCATCATGCCTTCGGGTTCCATCGTGATCGGCTGCAGATAGACCGCGCCGATTTCCATGCCGCCCTGAATCTGGTGCTTGCCGATCGGGTATTCCGCTGCCGTTGCGGAGAGCGCCGCGACCGCGGCCACCGCTGCTGCGCCACCGCGCACAAATGAAGAAATCCGCATTGAAACTCCTTGTTTTTATCAGACTGGAATCGAATTCATTGGAACAGTGCGGCGCCCATGCGTTTTAAGCCGTGGCCCTCACGTCCACTGACGGGGCGACAGACCGCAGACAATTGCATTACGAGCCGCATTACTAACGCTAATGCGAACCATTCTCAATATTGCGCGAGTTTATCATTGATCGGCAACGAGAACAAACGAGGACGCTCGCAAAGCCTTACGGCAGCAGGGACTTAAGGCGGTGTTAAGGAAAGCGCAGGCGAAGGTGTTGGCGGGGTGTAATGCGCAGAAAAGACAAGGCGCGGCACATTGCCGCGCCTTGCTTTGCGCCTTGCTTCGCACCTTGCTTGACAGGCAGGGAGAATTTATTCGACGCCGGGCACGTGGTCGCCGACGTTCGCGCCAAATACGCGCTGCCGCAGCAGCGCCAGCTGGTCGCGGGTCTGGGCGGCCTTTTCGAACTCGAGGTTCTTGGCGTGCTCCATCATCTGCTTTTCGAGGCGCTTGAGCTCCTTGGCGAGCTGCTTCTCGGACATGTCCTCGAATTTCGCCCGAGTCTGCTGTTCCTTCAGCTCGGCGCGGGCGTCGTCGACGTTGTACACCCCGTCGATGATGTCGCGAATCCGTTTGACCACGCCGCGCGGCGTAATGCCGTGCTCCAGGTTGTAGGCGATCTGCTTGGCGCGCCGCCGCTCGGTTTCGTCGATGGCGCGGCGCATCGAGTCGGTCACCCGGTCTGCATAGAGAATCGCTTTACCGTTCACGTTACGCGCCGCCCGGCCGATGGTCTGGATCAGCGAGCGCTCGGCGCGCAGGAAGCCTTCCTTGTCCGCGTCGAGAATCGCGACCAGCGAGACTTCCGGAATATCCAGCCCCTCGCGCAGCAGGTTGATCCCGACCAGCACGTCGAAGGTGCCCAGCCGCAAATCGCGGATGATTTCGACCCGCTCCACCGTATCGATGTCGCTGTGCAGGTAGCGCACCTTGACGCCGTGGTCGGCCAGAAACTCCGTCAGTTGCTCGGCCATCCGCTTGGTCAGCACCGTGACCAGCACACGGTCGCCCACTTTGACGCGCTCGTTGATCTCGGCGAGCACGTCGTCGACTTGGGTCCGTGCCGGACGCACCTCGATTTCCGGATCGACGAGGCCGGTGGGGCGCACCAGTTGCTCGGCCACCTGCCCCGCCGTTTTCTTTTCGTAATCGGCCGGCGTGGCCGACACGAACACGACCTGGCGCATCTTGCGCTCGAACTCGTTGAACTTGAGCGGGCGATTGTCGAGCGCCGACGGCAAGCGAAAACCGTAGTCGACCAGATTCTCTTTACGCGCCCGGTCGCCGTTGTACATGCCGTTCAACTGCCCGATCAACACGTGCGACTCGTCGAGCAGCATCAACGCGTCGGAGGGCAGGTAGTCGACCAGCGTCGGCGGCGGCTCGCCGGGTGCCGCGCCTGAGAAGTGCCGCGAGTAGTTCTCGATACCCTTGCAGAAGCCCAACTCCTGCAGCATTTCCAGATCGAAGCGGGTGCGCTGCTCGAGCCGCTGCGCTTCGACGAGCTTTCCGTTGCTGTAGAAGAACTCGAGCCGGTCGCGCAGTTCGGTCTTGATCGTTTCGACCGCGCGCACCACGGTGTCGCGAGGCGTCACATAGTGCGACGACGGATAAACGGTGAAGCGCGAAATCTTCTGCCGCACGCGGCCGGTGAGCGGATCGAACAGTTGCAGCGTCTCGACCTCGTCGTCGAATAACTCGATGCGCACCGCCATTTCGGCGTGCTCGGCCGGGAAAATATCGATCGTGTCGCCGCGCACGCGGAACGAACCGCGCTGGAAGTCCGCTTCATTGCGGTTGTACTGCATCGCGATCAGGCGGGCGATGATGTCACGCTGGCCGAGCTTGTCGCCGGTACGCAGCGTCAGAATCATCTTGTGATATTCCGACGGGTTACCGATACCGTAAATCGCCGACACGGTGCCGACGATGATCACATCGCGCCGCTCCATCAGGCTCTTGGTGGCCGACAGCCGCATCTGCTCGATGTGCTCGTTGATC
This sequence comes from Paraburkholderia sediminicola, assembly GCF_902859805.1. Classification (GTDB taxonomy): domain Bacteria; phylum Pseudomonadota; class Gammaproteobacteria; order Burkholderiales; family Burkholderiaceae; genus Paraburkholderia; species Paraburkholderia sediminicola. The sequence continues at coordinate 124,872 of NZ_CADIKC010000015.1, forward strand.
GACGAATCTTTCTCGATGAATAGGTCGCGCTGGGGAACATACGCTTCCGGCTGGTAGTAGTCGTAGTACGAGACGAAGTACTCGACCGCATTGCGCGGAAAAAACTCGCGAAACTCGGAATAGAGCTGCGCGGCGAGCGTCTTGTTCGGCGCGAACACGATCGCCGGCCGGCCGAGCCGCGCGATGGTGTTCGCCATCGTGAAGGTTTTGCCGGAGCCGGTCACGCCGAGCAGCGTCTGGAACGACAAACCGTCCTCGATGCCTTCGACAAGCGTGTCGATTGCCGTCGGCTGGTCGCCTGCGGGCGGATACGGCTGGTAAAGCTGGAACGGCGAGCCTTCGAACGTGATGAATTTGGATTCATCGAGCGTCTCGTCGACTTCAGTCAGATGTTGTTCGGACATGGGGGCGGCACCGGGCCTTGGGCAAAGAACTATTCTAACGGGTTGCGGGAACCCGGGCTGAGCGGGTCTGCGTAGGGATTGCGGGGCGGACGGATGCGCGCCAGTTGGCCGATGCGGAGGCAATTTCCCGTCGGCTCGAGGCCGCGGGTCGGCCTTCGGCGGCTTCGTCGCGGGCAAAGCCGCTAGGACGAGATGACACCGGAGTGCCTGTTTTTCAAGCAAATAATTCAGTTCAGCAGGCTTTGTCGCCCGAAAAACGCCTGTGAATTCGCTACAATGGCAAGTTGCGCTCGCCCGTCGACGCCCGCCCACCGTCTGAATTGTCCGTTGTTGTCTGTCAGACACCGTTGGCCGGGCCGCCCGGGCTTGAAGCCGCCCTCTTTTCACAACTGCTGCCATCCATCATGTCTCTGTTCTCCGCCGTCGAACTTGCTCCCCGCGACCCGATTCTGGGCCTGAACGAAGCCTTCAACGCCGATGCGCGCACCACCAAGGTCAACCTTGGTGTTGGCGTGTACTTCAATGAAGAAGGCAAGATTCCGCTGCTGCGCGCCGTGCGCGACGCGGAAAAGGCTCGCGTCGAAGCCGCGCTGCCGCGTGGCTATCTGCCGATCGAAGGCATCGCTGCCTACGACGCTGCCGTGCAGAAACTGCTGCTCGGCAACGACTCGCCGCTGATCGCCGCAGGCCGCGTCGTGACGGCGCAAGCACTGGGCGGCACGGGCGCATTGAAAATCGGCGCCGACTTCCTGAAACGTGTGAACCCGAGTTCCAAGGTTGCGATCAGCGATCCGAGCTGGGAAAACCACCGCGCGCTGTTCGAAGGCGCCGGCTTCGAAGTCGTGAACTATCCGTACTACGACGCGCACACGCACGGCGTGAACTTCGAAGGCATGTTGAGCGCGCTGAACAGCTATGCCGCGGGCACGGTTGTCGTGCTGCACGCGTGCTGCCACAACCCGACCGGCGTCGACCTGACTGTCGACCAATGGAAGCAGATCGTCGAAGTCGTCAAGGCGCGCGATCTGGTGCCGTTCCTCGACATCGCTTACCAGGGTTTCGGCGACAACATCGAATCCGACGCTGCAGCAGTCCGTCTGTTCGCGGCATCGGAACTGAACGTGTTCGTGTCGTCGTCGTTCTCGAAGTCGTTCTCGCTGTACGGCGAGCGCATCGGCGCACTGTCGATCATCACCGCAAGCAAGGAAGAATCGGCTCGCGTGCTGTCGCAATTGAAGCGCGTGATCCGCACGAACTACTCGAACCCGCCCACGCACGGCGGCTCGGTGGTCGCTGCGGTGCTCGCATCGCCTGAACTGCGCGCCACGTGGGAAAGCGAACTCGCCGAAATGCGCGACCGTATCCGCGCAATGCGCAACGGTCTGGTCGAACGTCTGAAAGCCAGCGGCGTGGATCGCGATTTCAGCTTCGTGAACGCACAACGCGGCATGTTCTCGTACTCGGGCCTGACGGCTCCGCAAGTGGACCGTCTGCGCGAAGAGTTCGGTATCTATGCAGTGGGCACGGGCCGCATCTGCGTGGCTGCGCTGAATACGCGCAACCTCGACGTGGTGGCTAGCGCGATTGCTCATGTGCTGAAGTAAGGCTTTCAGGGCGCGGGCGTTAGTCGCGCGCGCTTTGCCTGATTGTTGCTGCTTAAGCTGCATGTAGAAACGGCGCCCTTTCGGGCGCCGTTTTTTATTGGCCAGCTGTTGTTGCCGGACGTGTGAGTCGTGTGAGTGTGACCCGCCGATAAGCACCTGCCGGCACTCCTTCCGTCACCTACGGCCGCTTCAGCGCGAATCCCGATGGATATCGTGCGTGACAAAACCTGCGTCGTTATCAGGCATGTCGAGCCAGTCCGGTTGTGCGAGCGACCGGCGGATATCTTCCAGGCCGCTGCTCCAATGTTCACGCATTGTAGAAAGGCCGAACTGGAAGTCCTTGAAATGCCCTTCGTATTCCTTCTGCCGATAGATGAGGTGGATCACGTTGTAGCGTTTCGAACACGACAGATCATCTGCCAGCTTGCACCACGGATCGTCGCGCTGATCAGCCGGCACACGATCGAGCACCTCGCGCAGCACATGCCGGAAACGCTGCGAACGTTGCAGCATATCGGTCACGAGACGTGTGCGGCTCGAGTACTGGATGTCCTTCATGCGCCCCTGAACATCGGTGATGTTGTCAGGCACCGGCCCGACCGCGCTCCAGAGATCGACCTGAAACGCAAGCGTATCGCGACGCGGGGTGGTCTGAATTACCTCATAGAGCGGCGTGTTCGACATCAGGCCGCCGTCCCAGTAGAACTGGCCGTCGATTTCGACCGCCGCGAAACCCGGCGGCAACGCACCTGATGCCATGAAATGCTCGGGCCTCAGTTTCGTATGCTTGTTATCGAAGTAGGCGAAGTTACCCGTGCCGCAATTCACCGCGCCCACCGACACGCGCGTCTCGCCGGAATTGATGCGATCGAAATCACAGAGCGCTTCCAGCGTAGCCTTGAGCGGCGTGGTGTCGTAGTAGCTCGCCAGTTGCGGCGGCCCGGAGACGGTGGGCAACGGCGGCGGGAAACGCGGCACGAAGAAGCCCTTTTGCCCTTCCACGATCGCGCCCATCGCCTGAGTTGCCGTGAAGGCCTTACGAATGGCCTCACTGGAATTGAACAGCGCGTGCTCGATAAAGGCCGGCAACGGTGGCCCGAACGCTGGTTGGCAGATCGTCTCCCAGAATTGCAGCAACCGCTCGACGCGTTTCTCCGGCGGATTGCCGGCAATGATGGCTGTATTCAGCGCGCCGATCGAAATGCCGGCGAGCCAGTTCGGCTGGATACCGGCTTCGTAAAGCCCCTGAAAGACGCCGGCCTGATAAGCGCCCAATGCGCCGCCGCCTTGCAGCATCAACGCGACGGTTTCGTAGTTGGGAACGTGGAGATGCTGGCCGGGATGGGGATGCGTGGAGGGAGCCGGACCGGCGCCCTCGCCTTCCTCGCCGCCGGGCGCGCCGACGCGCGCCCGCTTGAGATTGCGTTGCGCCATGGGCGCCTCCTTATTGCATGTACCAGCCGTGGCTCACAATAAAGGACTGGCCGGTCAGCGCCGCGCTCGGGAACGTGGACAGGAACAACACCGTCTGCGCGACGTCTTCCACCGTGGTGAAGATGCCGTCGACCGTGCCGCCCAGCATCACGCGCTTGATCACGTCTTCTTCGCTGATACCAAGCTCCTTGGCCTGCTCGGGAATCTGCTTGTCGACCAGCGGCGTACGCACGAAACCCGGACACACCACGTGCGAGCGCACATTGTGCTTCGCGCCTTCCTTGGCCAGTACGCGTGAGAGGCCCAGCAGCGCATGCTTGGCCGTCACATACGCTGACTTCAGCGGTGACGCTTCGTGCGAATGGACCGAGCCCATGTAGATCACGATGCCGCCGCGATCGTCTTTGTACATGTGCTTGAGCGCGGCCTTGGTGGTGAGGAAGGCGCCGTCCACGTGGATGGCCTGCATCTTCTTCCAGTCGGAAAACGAATAGTTTTCGATCGGATTGACGATCTGGATGCCGGCGTTGGAAATCAGAATATCGATCGAACCGAACTCGGCCGCGACTTTATCTATGCCCTGGTTGACGGCGTCTTCGTTCGTGACGTCCATTGCCACGCCGATTGCCTTGCCGCCGCCCTTTTTGATTTCTTCAGCGACGGCGTTCGCGCCGTCCTGGTTCAGGTCGGCGATCGCGATCGTCGCGCCCGCCGCGGAAAGCGTGAGCGCAATCTGCTTGCCGATGCCGCTCGCGGCGCCCGTAACCACCGCAACCTTGCCATTCAGATTCGTGTTCAGTGACGACATCCAGAACCTCCATGCAGTTGATGAGCAATGAGACCACGGACCGCAGGCGGCGTGAAGTCAGCCAAACGGCATAGACCGTTCGGCCGAATGCTGCACTGCGGCCAACGCTGCTATTGTGCATGAACCGTGTGAACAGCATCCGAAAACTGCACATCGAGCTTTATCTCTTTAAACTGGACGTTTCAGCGAGATTCCGGCGGCATCACTACCAAGGAGGAATGCATGAATTATCGACGTCTAGGCCGTTCGGGCCTGCAAGTCAGCGAACTGTCCATCGGCTCATGGGTCACCTACGGCAATCAGGTGGATCATCGTGCAGCGCGCGAGTCGCTCGCAGCCGCGCGCGACGCGGGAGTCAACTTCTTCGACAATGCCGAGGTGTACGCTGGCGGCCAATCCGAAGAAATCATGGGTCAGGCGCTCAAGGAACTGGCATGGCCGCGTGTGAGCTACGTGGTCTCGACGAAATTTTTCTGGGGCCTCAACGAAGCGCCGAACCAGTACCACACGTTGAACCGCAAATATTTGCTGAACGCCATCGACACGTCGCTCAAACGCCTGCAACTCGATTATGTCGATCTGGTGTTCTGTCATCGTCCTGACCCAAACACGCCGGTCGAAGAAACCGTCTGGGCCATGAGCGACATGATCACACGCGGCAAGGCTCTGTACTGGGGCACGTCTGAATGGAGCGCCGACGAAATCCGCGCCGCTTACGAGATTGCCGAACGGCATCATCTGCACAAGCCGGTCATGGAGCAGCCGCAGTACAACCTGTTTCACCGCAAGCGCGTTGAGCAGGAATACAAACGGCTTTACGAGGATATCGGCCTTGGGCTCACCACGTGGAGTCCGCTTGCGTCCGGCCTGCTCACCGGCAAGTATCGCGACGGCGTGCCTGCCGATAGCCGCGCGCAACTGCAAGGTTACGACTGGCTGCGCAAACAGGTCACCGACGCCGGCAAAAACAACGTGGTCGGCAAGCTGGGGGAAGTGGCCGACGAGCTGGGTTGCACGATCGGCCAGTTGGCGATTGCATGGATTCTGAAGAATCCGAATGTGAGCACCGTGATCACCGGCGCGTCGCGCGTCGAACAGATCGGGGAGAACATGAAATCCGCCGACGTGGCGGAACGGATCACGCCGGAGATCAAAGAGCGGATCGAGGCGGTCATCGGCGACGCCTACGACTGATTGGCCAAGCCGGACCCGTCCAGACCGGATCGGATCGGTCCGGATTGGTCCGCGGAGCACGGCCCATGCATCATCGGGGCCGTGTCACGCGCAACGCAAGGCGGAGTGCAGCGCGGCGTCGCGTACAATACGCGACCGCGCTGCACTTCTGTTGTGCTGCCGCATTGCACTCGCATCGCCGAATCCGCCGTGGACCGGCACGCCCTCTTTCAGTGTCTCCTCATCATGCTCAGCTACCGTCACGCCTTTCATGCAGGCAATCACGCCGACGTTCTGAAACACGCCGTCGTGTTGCAGCTACTGCGCTACCTCGGCCAGAAGGACAAAGCCTACTGGTATATCGACACGCACGCGGGCGCCGGCGTCTATTCACTGAAGGAAGGCTACGCGACCAAAACCGGCGAGTTCCAGACCGGCATCGCCAGACTATGGGAGCGTAACGACCTGCCGTCGGTTTTCGCGGAGTATGTCGACGAAGTGAGCGCGCTGAATCCGGACGGCCAGTTGCGCTTCTACCCGGGCTCGCCGTATATCGCGTGGCGGCAAATGCGCGAGCAGGACCGCATGCGCCTGTTCGAACTGCACACCACTGAAATCGACGTGCTGCGCCATAACTTCCGCGACGCAGGGCGCCGCGCAATGCTTTATGCGGGCGACGGCTTCGACGGCATTCTCGCGTTGCTGCCGCCGGCGCCGCGCCGCGCGCTGGTGCTGCTCGATCCGTCGTATGAAGACAAGCGCGACTACACGCGCACACTGCGCTGCGTCGAAGAAAGCCTGAAGCGCTTTCCGACCGGCACCTACGCGGTCTGGTATCCGCAGGTAAAACGCCTTGAATCGCAACGCTTCCCCGATCAGTTGAAGAAGCTGCAGGAGCGCAACTGGCTGCATGTGAGCCTGACCGTCAGCAATCCGCCGACCGACGGCTTCGGGTTGTTCGGCAGTGGCATGTTCATCCTGAATCCGCCGTATACGCTGGCGAAAACGCTGAAAGACCAGATGCCCTGGCTGGTCGAGGCGCTCGGCGAGGACAAGGCCGCGCAGTTCAAGGTCGAATATCGCGGCGACTGAACACGTCCCGGACCGCACATGGGTGCCTTGCCCAGCGGGATGACACGTGCGCGACCGGGCAAATCAGCCGCCGCCGGATTGCTTACTTGAGTTGCGCCGCTGCCTTGCGGGCGAAATCGTTGGTATAGGTCGAGTTCAGATCGATCTTTTTCGGATCGAGACGACTATCGAACGACGACAAAGCACGCAGTGAAGTCGCCGGACCGTCCGCGGGCATCAATCCATCCGGCGAATACGCGTCGCGCACGTTGTGGAATGCCTCCACGTAGAGCGCCGAGTCGTTGAGCAAATAGGCCGGCGGCACCATCTTCAGCAAGTCGGCGTCGCTCGCGGTCTGCAACCAGTGGTCCGCGCGCACGATCGCATTGGCGAGCGCCTGTGTCGTCTTCGGATACTTCTGGATGAAAGTCTCCGAAGCGTAGAGCGTCGCCGCCGGCATCGTCCCGCCGAATACCTCCTGCGTGCCCTGCACAGTACGTGTATCGACCAGCACTTTGATCGCGCCGCTACGCGCCAGCTTGGTCATCATCGGATCCACATTGGACAGCGCGTCGAGCTGACCGCCGCTCACCGCGGCCAGTACCGTGGCGCCGCTGCCCACGCCGATCGCTGAAATCTCGTTGCGCTGCACGCCTGCCTTGCGCAAAGCCACGGTCAGCACCAGATCCGTCGACGAACCCGGCGCGCTCACGCCGACTTTGGCTCCCTTGAAGTCCGCCAATGTCTTGATCTGATCCGCCTTCGACTTCAGCACCGCGACAACGATCTGCGGCGCGCGGCCCATCAGCGCAAACGCGCGGTAGTGTTGTCCCTTTGCCTGCATGAACAGCGTGTGCTCGAATGCTCCAGCCCCCACGTCGGCGCTGCCCCCCACGACCGCTTCCAACGCCTTCGAGCCGCCCGCGAAATCTTCGAGCGTGACGTCGAGTCCTTCGTCCTTGAAGTAGCCCAACTGCTGTGCGGCGAGTACCGGCAAATAGTAAAGGCCCGGCAACCCGCCAACGGCCATCGTGAGCGTGGGCTTTTCCGGTGTGTCTTTGGCCTGCGCGACGCCTGGCAGCGTCGCAGCTACGATCAGCGCGAGCAACGTGGCGCAGGTGCCGGCGGCACGCCGCATCCCGTGAATAGGCATGTGATGTCTCCTTGTTCTGTTTTCATTCGATGCGATGGCGCTGCGTACGATGCATGCTCCACATCGTTGGCGAGAGAGCGCGCAACGATTGTCGTCGGACAGTGCCGCGCACGCCATGCATCGAAACCCGAATGGCGTATGTCGTGGCTCGCACGTTAGCTGAAGACACGCGCGCACATGTCGCAGCACGACAGAGGACTCGCCGCTTGAAGCGTCGACGGATGGATGGAAAAAAGAACTACCAGGAGATAGCGCGGCGAAGGCGCTTATCGCGGCCTATTGCCCACGCGGTACAGGGCGAGTTTGCGGCTGCGATTGTGTCGATGGCGTGCCTCCGCCGACAGGCACCGGAATGTAAGGCGCGACAACGAACGGTATCGACGAATTCGGCGCCAATTCCGCGGGCGTCGCGATTGGCTGCGCTCCTACGATCGGCTGCCGCGACAGGGGCGCGGTCTGCAGCACGGTGCCGCTCTGGCCGTCGCTGATGCCGCTCTGCGAGTCGAGTATCAAGGGCTTGCGGGTGGTAGTGCTAGACGCGGCGAACGTCGCCGATACGGCAAAAACCGTTGTCAGCGAGGCTGCGGCGGTCATGACCAGGACGGATTTGAGCAAGCGGACAGGACGCATAGGCGGACCGGTTGAGTTTGAGGATGCCGGATTGCGCGGAAAACGCCTTACCTTACCGCGGCGGCATCCTTCAGGCTAGTCGTTATTAGCCAAGAATCGCTATGAAGCGCCAACTGCTGTGAAATTTTAGTGGTCCAGATGTGACAAAGCCCCGTCTATACGGGGCTCAACACTTTACTGCAATGGCCGCGCACGAGCGCTGCCGGGTCAAACTTGATGCAGTTGAAACTTACAGCGAGTAGCCGTTGGTTTCGAGCGAACGGATGCGCTGTTCGAGCTGAACGATATCCGACGACGATGCCAGGTAGGCTTCACGGCGGCTGCGTTCTGCAGTTTCAAACCAGGTGCTCAGCTTTTCAAGTACGTATGCAAACATGATGTTCTCCAAGGATCAGATTGAATCCCCGGTGAGTTTTGCATCAGGGATTTCCCGTAAAAGGGTTAACCCGGATTATAGCCCTATGGTGCAACCTTGCTAGTGAAATGCCCGCATGACGTGCATTCCGTTTTGGAATGGTGCACGCCCGTGGTGCAGTTAAGTCGTTGATTTATCTAAATTCAAGAGGCTTTTCCGCGATGATTGATACTACCCCACATTGGCTTGCACCATTCAGGTGCTTTTTGACGCCTGGTTGCGATAACGCCCTCGACAGGTTGCACTTTGCGCTTCAAATCGGATGACAACCCTTCCCCGACACCAGATCGGTATCGGCGAGCCGCTCGATAATCGGGCAATCCGGGCGCTCGTCGCCGTGGCAATGGTCTGCCAGATGCGCCAATGTGTCGCGCATGTCGGTCAATTCGTTGATACGGCGATCGAGTTCCGCAACGTGCTCCAACGCAATCGCCTTCACTTCGGCGCTGGCGCGCGACCGGTCGTGCCACAGTGCCAGCAAGCGGCGGATGTCTTCGACCAGAAAACCAAGACGGCGCGCCTGCCGGATAAAACGCAGCGAATGAACCTCTTGCGGCCCGTATACGCGATAGCCGGCGCTCGTGCGTGCCTTCGCCGCCAGCAGGTCCACGCTTTCGTAGTAGCGAATCATCTTCGCCGTGACGCCCGACGCGCGGGCCGCTTCACCGATATTCATGACTGTTTCCCCAGTGTGTACGTCGATCGTACACCTTCCCATAGTGGGAAGGTCAGCCACTCGATTGCGCGTCGGCAGGCATAATTCAACCATCGTAATATTCATTTTTTTAAGGCAATCCCGATGACGATCGAATTCCAGGTAGAAGGCATGAGCTGCCAGCATTGCGTGGCTGCGGTCACGAACGCGATCCGTGAACACGATGGCACCGCTCAGGTCCAGGTCGATCTGGCGTCCGGCCGCGTGGCGGTCGACTCGGCGCAACCGGCCGACACGCTGAAGGCCGCAATCGACGAGGCCGGTTACACGGTGACCGGCATGACGGGCGTGACCAGCGGCGCAGCCCGCTAAGCGAGCGACCGTCATGTTCAAAGTTGCCGTCATCGGTGCTTCCGGACTGCTCGGCCGGGCTCTCGTCGACGAACTGGCGCAGCAGGCCGGTTGGCAAGTTGTCGCCACGGCATTCAGCCGGCCGGGGCCGAACACGGTCGCGCTGGATATTCGCGATGCGCGGGCGGTCGAGCAATTTGTCGAGCGCGAGGCACCGGACGCGCTCGTGATTGCGGCGGCGGAGCGTCGGCCGGATGTGTGCGAGCACAATCCGGCGCTTGCCCGGGCGTTGAACGTCGATGCGGTGCGCAGCCTGGCCACGGCGGCAACGCTGCGCGGCGCATGGACGCTCTCGATCTCAACCGATTACGTGTTCGACGGCACCCACCCGCCCTATCAGCACGATTCTGCGCCCGCGCCGCTCAATGCCTATGGGCGCAGCAAACTCGAAGGCGAGCGCGCGCTGACGGAATCCACCGATCTCGGCTGCGTGTTGCGTTTGCCGCTGCTCTATGGGCCGATTGTCGATTGGGCAGAATCGGCGGTGACGAGTCTGGTACCGGCGATTGCCGCGTCGGCTTCACGCGAGGGCAAGGCCGCGGCCATGGATGCATGGGCGATTCGCTACCCGACCTTTACGCCGGACGTCGCGTTCGTAATCCGGCAGATGCTCGAACGGCATGCGCATGGCGATGCGATCGGCGGCATCGTGCAATGGTCTGGGGATGAGCCGATGAACAAGTATGAAATCGCCGTGCGGCTGGCCGAAGCGCTGCAACTCGATGCGCAATTGACGCCGCAACCTACGCCCACCGACGCGACGCCGCGTCCGCATAACTGCCACCTGGCATCGGACCGGCTCGAGGCGCTCGGCATTGGCCGCCGCACATCGTTCGACGTTGCGATCCGGCAAGTGCTGGCCGCATTTCCGTGGCAGGGCGAGACGGCGGCGTAACGCCCGGCAACGAGCTTAACCACGGTACGACGTACTGCTCGCGTTTCTACGGCCCGGCGACATGCCGGTCTGCCGCCGGGCCTTCAGGCTTACCCACAGCAGATCAGCTTCAATGAAAATCGCGGCTCGCCGTAGCCAGTTCGCCGAGCCAGTCGCTGTGATCTTCAAGTCGATGCGCGACGAGATGGATCACCTCGCCCTTCTGTTTCCGTTTCGCGTTGCCCGTTCTATTTGCGTTCATCGCGTTGCCGGCGCTGTCACCGCCGGTAGAAACGCCATCGTCACGCTGCAAGACGCCATACACCGCGAGCAACGACGAACCCAGCAACACCTTGCGCTGTTTTTCCACCAGCGCCGGCCAGACGATCACATTGATCGAACCGGTTTCATCTTCGATGGAAACGAACACGGTGCCGTTTGCCGTGCCCGGCCGCTGCCGCACGGTGACGATGCCGCAGGCGCGCGCCAGCGTGCCGTGTCCGCACGCGGCAAGTTCTGCCGCCGTGCGAAAACGCTGCCTGGCAAGACGCTCGCGCAATAGCGCGAGCGGATGACGATTGAGCGTGAGGCCGATGCTCGCGTAGTCGTCGACGATCTCGCGACTTTCGGTTGCCTGTGGCAATGCCAACGGCGCTTCGGCGATCGGCGCATCGCGCAGCAGCTTGGGCACCGTGTGCTGCGCGGTCACCTGCCACCACGCTTCGCGCCGATGGCCCGCAATGCTGACTAGCGCGTTCGCCGCGGCCAGCGCTTCGAGATCCCGCCGCGTCAATGCCGCGCGACGCGCCAGATCGTCGACGTCGGTAAACTGCGCGTCGCTGCGAGCCGCCATGATGCGTTCGGCAGCTACCTGTGAAAGACCTTTGATCAGATGCATGCCGATGCGTACTGCCGGACCGCGTGCACCATAGGTTTTCGACGGTTGAAATACGCGTGCGGTCAGCTGTTTTGCCGCACGCCGGATCGTCCGGGCCAATGTGAAGCGCCGCAACGACATGTCACGGAATTGCTGTGCGGACAATGCGCCCTGTTGACGACGCAAACAGGTCTCGTCCGATGAAATACGCTGCCCTTCGCGACCACGTCGTTCGAAGGTCGACTCCCAATCGCTCAAGGTTACGTCGGGCGGCAATACCTGGACGCCGTGACGCCTCGCATCCTGCACGAGTTGCGACGGTGAATAAAACCCCAACGGCTGACTGTTCAGCAATCCCGCCAGGAAAGCGGCCGGTTCATAACGTTTCAACCACGCGCTGAGATAGACGAGCAAGGCGAAGCTTGCCGCGTGGCTCTCAGGAAAACCATATTCGCCGAAGCCTTCGATCTGTTTGCAGATGCGCTCGATGAACTCTTTTTCGTAACCGCGCGCCGACATGCGGTCGGTCAGATCCTGCTGATACTTCGCCAGATTGCCGCTGCGCCGCCATGCGGCCATCGCGCGCCGCAATTGATCGGCCTGCTCACCGGTGTAGAGCGCGGCAACCATCGCGAGGTGCATCACCTGCTCCTGGAAAATCGGTACGCCGAGCGTGCGCTCGAGCACGGGGCGTAACTCATCTTTGGCGTAGTCCACCGCCTCCAGACCCTGCTTGCGGCGCAGATACGGATGCACCATGCCGCCCTGAATCGGCCCGGGCCGCACGATCGCGACTTCGATCACAAGATCGTAGTACTTGTTCGGTTTCAGCCGCGGCAACATGCTTTGCTGCGCACGCGATTCGATCTGGAATACGCCGATCGTATCGGCATGGCCGCACATTTCGTAGACGGCCCGGTCCTCGCGCGGAATATCCTGCATCCTGAATTTCGGCAAGCCGCGCCGCAAGGCGACGAATTCCAGCGCGCGACGAATCGCCGACAGCATGCCGAGCGCCAGCACGTCGACTTTCAAGAGTCCGAGCGCATCGATATCGTCCTTGTCCCACTCGATCACGCTGCGGTCTTTCATCGTCGCGTTCTCAATCGGCACGAGCCGTGACAACTTGTCTTTCGCGATCACAAAACCGCCGACGTGTTGCGACAGATGACGCGGAAAGTTGCGCAACTCTTTGGTGAGGCGAATCAGATTCTGCGTGATGTGCGAGTTGGCAGCGAAGCCCGCTTCGGCCAGATATTTGGCGACCGCATCCGTGCCGTCCCACCATTGCTGCGATTTGCTGATCCGCTCGATCAACGACGCTTCGAGCCCCAACGCCTTGCCGACGTCCTTCAGCGCACTACGTGCGTGATAGGTGATCAGTGTTGCAGTGAGCGCAGCGCGATGGCGGCCGTACTTCCCATAGATATATTGAATCACCTCTTCCCGACGCTGGTGCTCGAAATCGATGTCGATATCAGGCGGTTCGTTACGCGCACGCGAGATGAACCGTTCGATCAGCATGTTCATGTGCACCGGATCGATTTCCGTCACGTGCAGGCAGTAACACACGATCGAATTGGCCGCCGAACCACGGCCTTGGCACAGTATGTTTCTGGAGCGCGCGAAGCTCACGATATCCTGCACCGTCAGGAAGTACTTTTCGTATTTCAGATCGGCGATCAGTTGCAGCTCTTTTTCGATCTGACCGATTCGTTTGAGATCCATTCCCTTCGGCCAGCGCTCCATCGCGCCGGCCATGACCAGCTTGCGCAGATAGCTTGATGGCGATTCACCGGCGGGCACCAGTTCTTCCGGATACTCGTACTTGAGTTCGTCGAGCGAGAAGCGACACAGGCCGGCGATACGCAGCGTTTCTTCGAGCGTGTCGCGTGGATACAGTTTGCCGAGCCGCACACGAGTGCGCATATGCCGTTCGGCATTGGCCTCGAGCGCATGGCCACACGCCGATAGCGGTGTGACGAGTCCAATCGCGGTCAGGGTGTCCTGCAACGGCTTGCGCGATCGCACATGCATCAGGACGCCTCCTGCCGCTACCAAAGGCAAACCACTTGCTTTTGAAATCATTCGCAATGCGTCGATCTGAAGATCGTCGCTGCCGGTTTGCCAAAGTTCGAGCGCGATCCATGAGCGCTGGGGCGCGAGCGATGCCAGCCAGTGCGCACAACGCAATGTGTGCGAGAGCGTCGCCGTGCGCTGCGGCACGAGGATCAGGAGGCAATCCGGCAACGCTTTGAGATGCTCGAGATGCGGTAGCGAGTCGGTGAAGTCGGATGGACCGAGGCGATAGCTGCCTTTGTCTGCACGCGAACGGGCCAGCGTGATCAGTTCGGAAAGATTGCCGTAGCCGTTGCGGTTGGTTGCGAGTGCAACCAATGTGCAGAATGGTTCGCCTGCATCGTCGGTCAGATTGAGCTCGCTGCCGATGATGAGGTGGGGGATTGGTTTTAGCTTCTCCTGGTTAGTGGTTTCTGGCTCTGCTGCTTCGGGCTCTGTGGTTTCCTGTTGGGTGGTTTCCTGTTGTGGGCACGCTGGCTTCGCGGACGCCGGCTCTGCTGCTTCCTCTAAAGACGTTCCTGCCTGCGCGGCTTTCGCCTTGTCTTCGCGCTCCTTCTGCTGGCGGTCCCGCTCCTGCCTGATTTCTCTCACTGCAGCGTGTGCGCGTACGACGCCCGCCAATGAGCATTCATCGGTGATCGCGAGCGCGCTATAACCACACGACATAGCCTGCTCGACCAGTTCATGCGGATGCGAAGCACCGCGCAGAAATGAGAAATTAGTCAGGCAATGCAGTTCCGCATACGGCGGCAATTGGGCCGCAAGCGTCTGCTCTGACAAGAATGAGGGCCGGGAATTCTCCATGATGCTCAGCCGAATAAACCCTGCAGATACCACTCGCCACCAAGACGTTCCCGGTACACCCAGAACATATGGCCACGATCATCCGCCGCAACGTAGTAATCCCGCTCGACGAGGTTATCGTCCCACCACCCTGCTTCAATCCGTTCGGTACGTGTGAGCATTTTCAGTGGCCGACGATAGATCGGCCGCTGGTCACGCATCATCAGGCGCAGCGGTTTGTCGAGCATCCAGACGGGGCGAGGCTGCGATGGCAATGCACTGTCGGGCAGATCGAGTGAGGCTTGAGCATCGGCCGGTTGTGTTACGAATAGGCGGTTGTTTTTGGCATCGTTCGCTTTTTCGGGCTGTCGGGATATGTGCTCTGGGTGTGCTGTGCGTTCTGGGTGTGCTGTGCGTTCTGGGTGTGCTGTGCGTTCTGGGTGTGCTGTGCGTTCTGGGTGTGCTGTGCGCTCTGGGTGTGCTGTGCGTTCTGGGTGTGCTGTGCGCTCTGGGTGTGCTGTGCGCTCTGGGTGTGCTGTGCGCTCTGCCTGTCTCGCCGCATCGTCATCTGTGCGCACGCTATCCAATGCAGCGTGCTGCAACTCATCGGTCAGCCAGGTTTTATCCGCTTTGATTTTTGTCTTGGTCTTCGCAGACGAACGTTTCTTGCGCGAAAACGCTTGCGCCTGGTAGGCCTCGACACGCATTGCCCGCTCCGGCCGATGATCGTCCTGCACCGACATCTGCAACACGTTCTCCGGCCCCAAACGCGCGCTCAAGCGTTCGAGCAGACGTGCAATCGAATCGCCGTCTGATTCGGGCATTGGGAACAAAGTGTCCGACCGCCCTGCATAATCGCCGATCTGATCCGCGACCAACTTCAACTCGATCACGGGCGCCACCAGAACCGTCTGATCCAGCTTCTCACGCAACAGCCAGATCAAATGCTCGGCATCGCGCGACGGTATGGCCCAAGCGACCTTCAGACTTGACGTCTTCGGGGCATGACGGGATGCCAATTCATGTTCGAGCAACAACGTATAACCACTGAGCGCTGCATGATGCGCGCTCAACCATCCAGCCAGTTGCACAATCAGCCGACGCGCGGCGAACAGTAATGCATCGGCATTGTCGACTCGCGACGGCAACTCCAACTGAGCATGGAACGATGCCGGCGCACGGAACGATTCGCGCGGATCCGGACGCGTGCCATATGCTTGTGCCAGAAGATCCAGAATACCGCTGCCGAAACGCCGCACGACACCCGACCTTGGCAACTGACGCAAATCGGCCAACGTCGCGCAACCGACATGCGTAAACGCATCGCGATCCGCCTGCGAAACCGGCAACAACAACACGGATAAGCGGTCGAGGACCCGAGCAAGCGACGTCTCCTTTATCACATGCCAACGATGCCCCTGCCGACCGGCGTGCGCCTGAGCCAACAACCACGCGCCCCAGGCTGTCGGTGCACACGCGATACGCGCTGTATAGCCGAATTCAGCCACCGTCGCGGACACCTGCGACAACAACGTGCGCAAGCCGCCAAACAACCGCAAGCCGGAGCCGACTTCCAGCAACAAGGTGTTCGCCTGCCCGAGCGACACCTTCGGTGTGTACGTCAACAGAGCGAGCGCCATCGCTTCGAACGCCTGAGTTTCGCGGGCGGTGTCCGCGGCAAGCATCTTGAGACGAGGCGCCAGGGCCAATGCGTACGAGCGCGACTGACCCGCATGCACCCCGGCACGCAATGCGTCGAAATCAGGCATCAGGATGTGCGCGTGATCGGCCAGCGCATAGCAGCGCGCCTCGGTGACGCTGTCGGCACCCCGAGGTTGGCTTGTCTCGCCGAACTCACACCGGTTCGGCTTCGTGGGCGAACCATCCGGAAGCGGCTCGAGAGGCTTCACTGCTTCCAGCGACAAGAGTGGCAATGTGACTGCGATCCACAACATGTTTGATCTCTCGTCCTTGATTGCTACCGACTCCGCTTTCCGGCAACAAGACGCTTTGTAACGGCAAAATGAGACGCAGAGGCTCCGCTAGCGGCGGGCCGCGGCGCTTGAAGATGTCGATCGAAATACCAATTTCCTGCAACCATTCACGACGGTTGATCGTCTGTGCATTGGCCGGCAAGAGCGGCTCGCAGATCATCCGCAATGGCGCCGGCGAAGATTGCGTGGCAGCTTCGACAGGCCGGATCAAAAATACCAGCGATGCCGACTCCTGAGCCGCCACCTGCAGACGCCGAACCTTATCGGCACGCGCATTCGGCAGCCATACCAGCACTGCGCCGATGCCATCCTGCTTCAATGCCTGAGCAGCGGCCCACAGAGACTGGTCTTCACTCGAGCGCACCCATAAGACGCGTTCGACATCGATACCCCAAGCCCTCAATGCCGAAGCACAGGGCTGGTAAGGAGGCGCCACGAACATGACGTGCCGTTCGGCTTGTGCCGTAAGATGCCGAAGCGCGCGGGCCAGCAGGCGCAGTTCGCCGACTCCTCCGTGCTCGATCAATAACTCTGTCAGGCAGCCGGCCGACCAGCCCTGCCCAGGCAGCAGCTGATCCAGCGCAGCATAGCCGCTGGAAATCACTCGCGAGTCCGCCTCGGCAAGCTCATTGCCTTGCCACACCTGTCGCCGCAATTGCGACGACAACGCTGTCGTCGCCAGATGAATCGCTGCTGCCATAGCCACACTCGTTCAATAGGGAATACTCCACCCTGCCCGGCATCGGGCACGGCATGGGGCGACGAGTTTTCACTGTATATTTATACAGTATTCTGGGACGGATGTTAAGACAAGGCGATGCGACGAAGCGCGCGCAGGAAGGAAATAAAAAGAGGTGATGAAGCTGTTTTTGTTGCAGATTCTTCACCTGCGGGAGAGCTACTTTTTGGCGCTGCCGCCAGGCACGCAAGGTCCAACCTCACGTACTCCGGGAGGGATGACAGGGGCAGAGAGCCTGCGCATGCATGCTGCGGATATGGACAAGAGCCAAGGGGTTACGCGCCCGCGGCATGGATCGGAAAGGAGTGAGGCAAGGAGAAAGCTGTGCGGACTGATGTTTTCAGATCCGCTATTGTGATGAACAGACAGACGCCCGGACTAGGTCCCGGCGTGAGCATGCCATCGCAGTCGTGATGCCACGAGTGGAGGCGAAGGCCCGTTCTGCGTGCGCGATTGGCGCCGGTAAACGCAGAAACCCCACCTTTATGGGGTGGGGTTTCTGATGCTGCAGGGGAGCCTGACGATTACCTACTTTCAC
>NZ_CADIKC010000016.1 GCF_902859805.1 Paraburkholderia sediminicola
ACGACTCCACGCCGATGATAGTGCGGATTCCCGTGTGAAAGTAGGTAATCGTCAGGCTCCCCTGCAGCATCAGAAACCCCACCCCATAAAGGTGGGGTTTCTGCGTTTACCAACGCAAATCTGCGCCCCTGAAAATTCCGTCAGGAAAACCGCTCACTCCTTCCCGATCCGCAGCGCGTTCGCGTACCCTGTCAGTTCCAGATACGCAGGTCCAACGTCAATAGCGCCGACATACGCGCAGCAGCAGCAACGGCCGAAACACAGGCCGTCGACCAGATCCGCTCAGCCGCCTTATTTCCCCTGCGCCAGAAATCGCTGTGCCAGCCGAACCCAATACGTCGAGCCGATTGGCAACAACTCGTCGTTGAAGTCATAGCTCGCGTTATGCAACATGCAAGGTCCGGCACCATGTCCTGAGTCCCGGTGACCGCCGTCGCCGTTACCGAGAAATGCGTAACAGCCCGGCTTCGCCAGCAGCATGAATGAAAAATCCTCGGCACCCATTGTCGGTTCGACTGAGTCATCGACATTTTCCGCGCCGACAATTTCCTTCATGACCGACGCCGCGAAGCGGGTCTCTTCGCTGCTGTTGATGGTCGGTGGATAGTTTCGATGGAAGTGGATATCGACCGAGCAGTCATAAGCCTCGGCCGTGCTCTCGGCGATCTTGCGCATGCGTGTTTCGATCAGATCGAGCGTTTCGGTGGTAAACGTCCGCACGGTCCCTGCAATCCACGCATCGTCCGGGACGACATTGAGGGCGTCGCCGGCGTGAATCTGAGTGATCGACAATACAGCGGTATCGAGCGGTTTCTTGTTTCGCGTGATGATGCTCTGCAGCCCGCTCGCAATCTGAACCGCGGTAAACACGGGGTCGCGGCCGTTGTGCGGCAGTGCCGCGTGCGAACCCACGCCTTTGATTTCAATGCGAAATTCGTTGCTGGACGCCATGATCGGGCCTTCGGTCACGCCGAAGTGGCCTGACGGCATGCCCGGCCAGTTGTGAATGCCGAAGACCGCATCGACCGGAAACGTCGTGAACAGGCCGTCGTCGATCATTGCCTGCGCGCCGGCGCCGCCTTCCTCTGCTGGTTGAAAGATGAATACGATCGTGCCGTCAAACTCGCTATGTTTGGCCAGATGCCGCGCGGCGCCGAGCAGCATCGCGGTATGTCCGTCATGGCCGCACGCGTGCATTTTGCCGTCGTTCTGCGAGCGATGGTCGAAGCTGTTTAGCTCCTGAATCGGCAGCGCATCCATGTCTGCGCGCAGTCCGATCGAGCGCGATCCGTTGCCGCGCTTCAGTACGCCGACTACGCCCGTTTTACCCAATCCGCGATGAGTTTCGATGCCCCAGGATTCAAGTGTCCTGGCGACCAGATCCGCCGTTGCCGTTTCTTCGTAACGCAACTCGGGGTGGGCATGAATCGTTCGTCGAAGGGTTTGGATTTCGCCGTGAGCGGCCTGGATTTCTGGGATCAGTTTCATGATGGTGCACTTGTGCTTTGCTTTGCGTGGAGTCGCTCGGGGCCATATTGCCCGGGCACGTTGATAACCGATTCTACGCCGAAGGCGTTTTTGGCGGCACCATGCAGGTCAACGGGCCACGGAAGTAATAAAATTCGGGATTGCCCCATCGCTTACTGCTCTCCTTGACGGATCGCCGATGAATGCTCCGACTGAATTCGCCCGCGCGGTGTGCCCGCACGATTGCCCTGATACCTGCGCGATGCGCGTGACCGTCGAAGGTGGACGGGCGATCAAGGTCGTCGGCGATCCCGATCACCCGCCGACTCAAGGCGCGCTATGTACCAAAGTCAGCCGCTACGCCGAGCGGGTGCACCATCCGCATCGGTTGACGACTCCGATGAAGCGCGTCGGCCGCAAAGGCGAAGGCCGTTTTGAGCCGATCAGTTGGGATGAGGCATTTGAGCTCGCCGCGGCACGCCTGTCGGAGATCGCGAGCCGTGCGCCTGAAGCCATCGTGCCCTACAGCTACGCCGGCACGATGGGCCTGGTTCAGGGCGACAGCATTGCGCAGCGGTTTTTTCACAAACTTGGCGCATCGCAGTTGGACCGCACGATTTGTGCAGCCGCCGGTGCGGCGGGGCTGAAATACACCTACGGCGCGGGCATTGGCATGCTCACCGAGTTTTTTGGCGAAAGCGAGGTCATCCTCATCTGGGGCTCAAATCCCATCGCGTCGAACCTGCACTTCTGGACGCGCGCCCAGGAAGCCAAGCGCCGCGGTGCAAGGCTGATCGCGATCGATCCATACCGGTCGCTGACGGCGGAAAAGTGCCACCAGCACATTGCACTGAAACCGGGAACCGACGGCGCTTTGGCGCTCGGCATGATGAACGTGTTGATCACGGAAAATCTGCTCGATCACGCCTACATCGCGGCTCATACCTTGGGCTTTGCAGAACTGAAGGATCGCGCGCTCAGTTATCCGCCGGCACGTGCTGCTCAAATCTGCGGTGTCGACGAGCAAGTGATCGTCGATCTTGCGCGCCTATACGGCAGCACGAAAAAGGCCGCGATCCGGATGAACTATGGCCTGCAGCGGGTGCGTGGCGGCGGTAACGCAGTGCGCGCAATCGCCTGCCTGCCTTCGCTGACAGGCGCATGGCGCGAACGGGCGGGTGGTGTGCTGCTGTCATCGGGCGGATGGGCCCCGGTGGATTCGCACGCGTTGCAGCGCCCGGACCTGATGCCGGGCTGGCCCGCCAAGACTTCGCGCGTCATCAATATGAACGCAATCGGCGATGCGCTGCTGCATCCGGGCGATACCACGTTCGGTCCGAAACTCGAGGCGATCATCGTCTACAACTCGAACCCGGTGGCGGTCGCGCCGGACTCGGAACGGGTCGCCGCTGGTTTTGCACGCGAAGACCTGTTCACGATCGTCCTCGAGCACTTTCAGACCGATACTGCGGACTACGCCGATCTGCTTCTGCCTGCCACGACGCAGTTGGAGCACCTTGACGTGCACAAGTCGTACGGCCACACGCACGTGATGGTCAATTTGCCGGCGATCGCGCCGGTCGGCGAAGCGCGCCCGAACACGGAGATCTTCCGCGGCCTTGCGCGCCACATGGGCCTAGAGGAACCGGCGCTTTACGAGAGCGACGACGCTATCGCGCAGTCTGCTTTCCGCTGGAACGACAAAACTTTGGAAGGCGTGAACTGGGACTCGCTAAAGAAAACCGGCTGGGCAGCGCTGAACCTCCCTGACGCGCCATTCGCCGAGGGCGGCTTTCGCACGCCGTCCGGCAAATGCGAGTTCTTCAGCGAGCGCCTCGCGCAGCAAGGGCTCGATCCGTTGCCCGACTACCTGCCGCCTTACGAATCCGAAGACGGTGCACCGGAGCTCGCCGCCCGTTACCCGCTTGCGATGATCTCGCCGCCTGCCCGTAACTTCCTCAACAGCACCTTTGTGAACATCGAAAGCCTGCGCTCGACAGAGGGCGAGCCGCACTTGGACATCCACCCGTTCGACGCGCAGCAGCGAAACATCGCCGACGGTGACCAGGTGCGCATATTCAACGATCGCGGCGCAATGCAGGCGCGCGCCCGTGTCACCGAGAAGACACGTAAAGGGCTCGTGGTCGGCCTGTCGATCTGGTGGAAGAAGCTCGCGCCCGACGGCCGCAACGCGAATCAGGTCACCAGCCAGGCCCTCACTGACTTGGGTGGATCGGCCACGTTCTACGACTGCCTCGTCGAAGTCGAACGCGCCTGAAAACACGTTCAAAAATCTCGCCGCAATGGCTCGCAGCGGGTTCGAGGTTGCAGTCTAACCTGGCCGCTTTTCACGGATAGCACAGGGATGCCCATGCTACGATGCGTTTTTAGCACGACCATTCGAAAATAAAGGAGGAGACGCTGCATGGACAAAATCTGGCTGAAATCTTATCCACCCGGCGTTCCCGCAGAGATTGATCCGACTCGCTATTCGTCCGTCGCCGAACTGCTTGAAGAAGCCTTCCGCGACCACCGCGCCAAACCGGCGTTCGTCTGCATGGGCAAGGAAATCAGCTACGGCGAGCTCGACGAGCTCTCGCGCAAGCTGGCCGCGTGGTTTCAGTCGAAGGGCCTTGCCCGTGGCGCGCGCATCGCGATCATGATGCCGAACGTGCTGCAATATCCTGTCGCGATTGCGGCGATCTTGCGCGCGGGCTACGTGGTGGTGAATGTGAACCCGCTCTACACCCCGCGGGAGCTCGAGCATCAACTCAAGGACAGCGGCGCGGAAGCGATCATCCTGCTCGAAAACTTCGCTGTCACGCTGCAGGCGATCGTGCGCAATACATCGGTCAAGCACGTCGTCGTCGCCGCTATGGGCGATCTGATGGGCGTGAAGGGCACGCTGGTGAACTTTGTCGTTCGGCGCGTGAAGAAGATGGTGCCGGCGTGGAGTCTGCCGGGTCACGTCAAATTCAACACCGCGATCACCGAAGGTGGTCGCCAGAGCTTCAAACCGGTCCAACAAGGTCCGGACGACGTCGCGTTTCTCCAGTACACGGGCGGCACGACCGGCGTGGCCAAAGGCGCGACGCTCCTGCATCGGAACCTGATCGCTAATGTACTGCAGTCGGAAATCTGGCTCGATCCGGTTCGCGCTAATCGCAAGGACATCGATCAGTTCGTCACGGTCGTTGCTTTGCCGCTTTACCACGTCTTTGCGCTGACGGTCTGCGGGCTGCTGACGATCCGTACCGGGGGGCTTGGTGTGCTGATTCCGAATCCGCGCGACATCCCCGGCATGATCAAGGCGCTCGAAGGCTACCCGATCACGACGATTCCCGCCGTCAATACGCTGTACAACGCGATGCTGAACAGCCCGGACTTCCACAAACTCGATTTTTCGAAGCTGATCGCAGCAAATGGCGGCGGCATGGCGGTCCAGGAAGCGGTCGCCAAGCGCTGGTTCGAGCACACGCACACGCCGATCATCGAGGGTTACGGTCTGTCGGAGACCTCGCCGTGCGTCACTTGCAATCCGGTCACTGTCACGGAATATAGCGGCACGATCGGCTTGCCGCTGCCGTCGACGGAAATCTCGATTCGCGACGACGAAGGCAACGAGGTGCCGCTCGGCCAGCCGGGAGAAATCTGTATCCGTGGCCCGCAGGTGATGGCGGGTTACTGGAATCGTCCGGACGAAACGGCCAAGGTCATGACGCCGGATGGCTTCTTCAAATCGGGCGATGTCGGTCTGATGAACGAAAATGGCTTCGTCAAGATCGTCGATCGGAAGAAGGACATGATTCTGGTCTCCGGTTTCAACGTCTATCCGAACGAGATCGAAGACGTGGTTGCCAAGCTGCCCGGTGTGTTCGAAGTCGCCGCGGTCGGCGTGCCGGATCAGCATTCAGGCGAAGCAGTGAAGCTGTTTGTTGTGAAGAAGGATCAGGCGCTTACCGATGCGGACATCTTCGCGTATTGCAAACAGCAATTGACCGGCTACAAGCGGCCGAAGATCGTCGAATTCCGGACTGAACTGCCCAAGAGCAACGTCGGCAAGATTCTGCGTCGCGAGTTGCGCGACGGCCGGGCGTAAGTGAGTCGCGCGCATCAGGCTCATCGGCGCCGCGGCCAAAGCCGGCACGAAGTAATGCACTGAGTGAAAGAAAGAGAGAAAGGCCCGGCAGACAGAAGTCTGCCGGGCCTTTCTCTTTGAGTCGCCGCATTTCATGCAAAGCAGCGGACCGCGCGACGCGGCGCGCAGCCATAAAAAAAGGCGCCCGAAGGCGCCTTTGAGGCAAACTGCTTTATTACGACTTATTAGAACTTGTGACGGATACCAACGCGAGCTGCGAGTTGGTTCTGGTTCTGCGAACCCGACAGGCCGTTGATGCCAGCCGTTGCGTTGACCGTAGCACCCGTTACGCTCAGCGTTTCGCCCAGAGCGTGTTGGTACACACCGATCACGTACACGTCGGTACGCTTGGACAGGAAGTAATCCACGCCAACCGAACCTTGGTGGTACTGAGCACGCGATGCGCCGTTGATTTCCGCGCCGCGCGTGTAGTCATACGCTGCGCCGACCAGCAACGCCGGGGTCAACTGATACTTGAAGTTGAGTTCTGCGTTGTTGAACGTAGCCGATTGGCCCTTGAACGGCGATGCGAACGCCACGCCCAGGTTGGCGAAGCGGATGTTCGAGTACGTCGCACCGATCGTTGCTGCGCCGAACGTATACGCGCCGCCTGCACCGATCACCTGGTACGTGTTAGCCGAAGCGAAGCCAGCGTAGACCGGCGACGTCACAGCGAAGTTCGACAGGGCGCCCGTGTTCGTTGCTGCCGTGCCACCGTTGTTGAACAGGCCACCCGAAGCTGCCGGGGTGCGTGCGTTCAAGTAGCCGAGGCCCAAGACCAACGGACCGTTGTTGTAGCCAGCGCCGAACGACCAGATTTGGTTGCCGGTAAAGTTGCCAGCTTGGCCGCCGAAGCTGTACGTGCCGCCGAACGTCAGGCCGCCGTAGTTCGCGCTCGTGTACTTGACCGTGTTGTTGGTGCGGTACGCGTTGTTGAAGTTGTCGATGTCACCCGGGTGAGCAGCGATGTAGCCGCCCCACTGGTCACCGGCTTCCAGCGGACCGACGTAGTCGACGACGGAGTCGTACTGACGACCCAGCGTGACCGTACCGAACTGGCTCGACAGGCCGACGTAAGCTTGACGACCGAACATCAGGCTGCCTTGACCCAGCTTGCCGGTGTTCACGTCAAAGCCGTTTTCCAACACGAAGATTGCCTTCAGACCGCCGCCCAGATCTTCCGTGCCGCGCAGGCCGAAACGCGAGCCTTGCATGACGCCGCTGGACAGGTTGTACAGGTGCTTGCCACCCGAGTTGGTGTTGATGTTGAAGCCTTCATCAATAATGCCGTACAGGGTCACGCTGCTCTGAGCATGTGCGACGCCTGCGAATGCGCCCAGTGCTGCGAGAGCGAGAAGCGACTTTTTCATCGAATGATCTCCAAGGATTACGAATCTTTTGTACAAGGCGAATATTTGTCTAGCGTTGAGGCCTTGCTTGTCCAACTTCGCGAGAAGTTGCACGTAATGTAACAAAAGGCATACATGGCACAAAGAAAAAGGAGACGGCCAGGACCAGTCCTGTTTCGTTTACGCAACATGGTCTAAAATCTGAAATTGGCCGTCGGAATCGTTTGAATTCAAGGTCTTCGCGAAGCCGGGTTTACCCAGCAAAGCCTTGTCGCGTGGGCCGGTCAGCGCGGCGGGGCGGTTGTCGAATCAGGGAGTGCTGAATGTTTCTGGACGAGTTGATTAGCGAGTTTGATCGGGGTTTACGCTCAATGACCGGCGTGTCGCGGATGAGCCGTCCATTACCCATTCCGCAAGAATCGGCGGCGGAACCGGTCGAGCTCTCTCCAGCGGAGCGCGCGCATGCGGCCGGTTTGATGCGTGTAAATCACGTCGGCGAGGTGTGCGCCCAAGCGCTTTACCAGGCTCAGAAACTCGCAACCAGGTCGCCGTCTTTGCGGGCTGTGTTTAATCACGCTGCCATGGAAGAAGAGGATCATCTGGCGTGGACCGCCAAACGCCTTGAGGCGCTCGATTCGCGCCCAAGTCTGTTGAACCCGCTCTGGTATACAGGTGCGCTGGCAATCGGCCTCGCTGCGGGCCGCATGGGTGATCGGGTGAGTCTCGGCTTCATGGCCGAAACCGAGCGCCAGGTCGAGCAGCATCTGGATAGCCATCTGGATCAGTTGCCCGCGGCCGACCGCGAGTCGCGCGCGATCGTCGAACAGATGCGCGTAGATGAAGCGGAGCACGGTAAATCCGCTATGGACGCAGGTGGCGTCGAGTTGCCGTTCCCCGCACGCGCGCTGATGCGGGCAGTATCGAAAGTCATGACCCGCACCGCCTATTACCTATAAGTTCGAGACTTCTGCTCACGCACCGCCTGAGAGTGGGATGGCGCCTCGCGCGCCGTCCGCCCGAAATACCCGGAACGCCAGCAAACACCTCCCGATCCCGCTTCACGATCTCTTACATTCCGCGCCTTTCCCTCGCACTTTTCACGTATCACCTTCACAAGTTTCACTAGCTCATTCATTTATAACGGTTTTCCGTTTTATGTCTGACGTGAAGGAGTCGCGCTAAGTCCTTGTTCTAACAAACAAAATTCGCTCGAAAAGCGTGTATCTCCCTTGACCCCTGTTTAGCGTTACTCTAAAGTGGGAGACAGTGTGAGAAAGTGTATTTTTGTGTGATCTCACGGGTGGTTTCGGGTAGATTTTCACGAATCGGACAGCCGGCGAAAAAACGCCGACAGGGAGAGCGAAGTGTTCCAAGGGGCGTCGGCGCTGACGCTCGATGCGAAAGGGCGGATGTCGATTCCCTCTCGTTATCGGGATGCGCTGCAAACACAGGCAGAGGGCCGGGTGACGATTACCAAGCACCCGGACGGCTGCCTGTTGCTCTTTCCGCGCCCGGAGTGGGAGATCTTTCGCGACAAGGTCGACAAGCTGCCTATGAACGCGGCCTGGTGGAAGCGCATTTTTCTCGGCAATGCCATGGACGTCGATATGGACGGTGCGGGTCGCGTGCTCGTGTCGCCGGAATTGCGCGCGGCCGGCTCGCTGGAAAAGGAAGTGAACCTGCTCGGCATGGGTCGTCACTTCGAATTGTGGGACGCACAAATTTACGCAGCAAAGGAACAGGCAGCGATCGCCGAGGGCATGCCCGAAGCGTTAAAGAATTTCACGTTCTGATCGCGGACTACATATATGGCACCTGCGATGGGAAACGAATTGCAGCATCGCACGGTGCTGCTGGAAGAGGCAGTCGAAGCGCTGGTCACGCGCGCGGACGGCGTTTATGTGGACGGTACGTTTGGGCGCGGCGGTCATAGCCGTCTGGTGCTGGAGAAGCTGGGTGAAGCCGGGCGCCTGATCGCGTTCGACAAAGACCCGCTCGCCATTGCCACGGCTCAGCAGATTACGGATCCGCGCTTTGGCATCGTGCACGAGAGTTTTGCTTCACTGCGTGACGCAATTGCGGAGCGCGGGGTAGGGCGGGTGTCGGGTGTTTTGCTGGATCTGGGTGTGTCGTCGCCGCAAGTCGACGATCCGGAGCGGGGTTTCAGTTTCCGCGCCGACGGCCCGCTCGACATGCGGATGGACCCGACGCGCGGCGAGTCTGCTGCTGACTGGCTGGCGCGGGCCACGGTGCAGGAACTGACGGAGGTGATACGAGATTATGGGGAAGAACGGTTTGCTTTTCAGATTGCAAAGGCGCTTGTTGCTCGCCGGGCAGAGTCCGACCGTCTTGGGCCTCTCGTCAGCACGGGCGAGCTTGCCCAAATCGTGGCTAACGTCGTCAAAACCCGTGAGAAGGGCAAGGATCCGGCAACCCGCACCTTTCAAGCTATACGGATTCACATCAATCAAGAGCTTGCGGAGCTGCAAGTCGTTTTAGAAGCAGCGTTGTCGCTGTTGGAGCAAGGGGGGCGGCTGGTGGTCATCAGCTT
Source organism: Paraburkholderia sediminicola (assembly GCF_902859805.1). GTDB lineage: Bacteria > Pseudomonadota > Gammaproteobacteria > Burkholderiales > Burkholderiaceae > Paraburkholderia > Paraburkholderia sediminicola. Next base: position 9,506 of record NZ_CADIKC010000016.1, read on the forward strand.
TCATTCGCTCGAGGACCGGATCGTCAAACGATTCATGCAGGCGCACGCCAGTACGCCCGCGGTGGATCGCCGTCTGCCGATTCGTGCAGTCGATCTGCCGAGCCCTCCGCTCAAAATCATTGGCCGCGTGTTCGCCAGCGACGCTGAAGTCGCCGCGAACCCGCGCGCCCGTTCTGCCGTGATGCGTGTGGCGGAGCGGATCGCGCCATGAGCCGCCTCAATATCTTCCTGCTGATGATCGTGATGGGCTGCGCTTTGTCTGTCGTTAACGCTACCAATCAGCAGCGTCAGATCTTTATCCAGTTGCAACGCGCGCAATCGCAGGAGCGCCAGCTGCAGCAGGATTACTCACAGCTTCAATATCAGCAGAGCGCGTTGTCGAAGACTTCGCGCATCGAGCAGATCGCCACTGATTCCCTGAAGATGCAATCGGTCACGACCGGGCGCACCCAGTACCTGACGCTCGACCCGGGCGCGGCCAAGGCTGAGGACGCACCGATCCCGACTTCCGGGCCGGCGTCGGCGCCGGTCGCGAGCCGTCGCGGAGGCGTGCGATGAAAAAATCGTCGACTCGCAAAAGCGTCGCCTTTTCGGCGAACCCGATCCTGTCGGTGCGCCTGCCCATGTGGCGCTCGAAACTCGTCGTCTTCATGCTGTTCATGGCGTTTGTGGCGCTGACCGCGCGCGCCTTCTGGATTCAGGGGCCGGGCAACGCCTTCTATCAGAAGCAGGGTGAAATCCGCTATCAGCGCCGGCTCGAACTGCCGGCCACGCGCGGCAAGATTCTCGACCGCAACGGCCTCGTGCTTGCCACGAGTCTGCCGGTGCGCGCGATCTGGGCAATTCCGGACTCGGTGCCGGACGACCTCGGCGCCGACAAGCTGAACCAGCTCGGCAAGCTTCTCGGCATGACGAACAAGGAGTTGCGCGCCAAGCTGTCCGAGGACAAGAACTTCGTTTATGTGAAGCGCCAGGTGCCGGTCGACGTCGCCGAGAAAGTCACCGAACTGGACATCCCCGGCATTTACGCGCGCGACGAATACAAGCGCTTCTATCCGGAAGGCGAGATCACGGCTCACCTGATCGGCTTCACCAATGTGGAAGACGAAGGCCAGGAAGGCGTCGAACTCGGCGACCAGAAGTTGCTGGCCGGCATGTCGGGCAGCCGTCGCGTCATTAAAGACCGCATGGGCCACATCATCGAAGATGTGGATGAGCAGGTCGTGCCGCATAACGGGCAGGACGTGGATCTCTCGATCGACAGCAAGATCCAGTACATCGCGTATACGAACCTGAAAGCAGCCGTCGAGAAGTTCAAGGCGAAGGCCGGCGCGGCGATGGTGATCGACGTGCGGACCGGCGAAGTGCTCGCACTGGTTAACTACCCGACGTACAACCCGAACGACCGTTCGCACCTCACGGGCGACCAGCTGCGCAACCGCATCCTCACGGACACCTTCGAACCGGGCTCGATCATGAAGCCGTTCACGGTGTCGCTCGCGCTCGACCTGCACCGCGTGACGCCGACTACACTGGTAGATACGGGGCCGGGCCGCTTTGTGCTCGACGGTGCGCCGATTACCGACGACAGCGCGTTCGGCGTGCTGACAGTTGGCGGCGTGATCCAGAAGTCGAGCAACATCGGCGCGACGAAGATCGCCATGCAGCTCAAGCCCGAAGAGATGTGGAACATGTACACCAGCATCGGTCTCGGCCAGGCGCCGAAGGTCGGCTTCCCGGGCGCGGCGGCGGGCCGCCTGCGTCCGTGGAAGAGCTGGCGCCGCATCGAACAGGCGACCATGTCGTACGGCTACGGCCTGTCGGTGTCGCTGTTCCAGTTGGGCCGTGCTTACACCGCAATCGCGCATGACGGCGAGATCATGCCGGTGTCGATTTTCCGCACGCCTGGCGATCAGCCGGCAACGGGGCCGCAAATTTTTGCACCCACCACCGCTCGCGAAGTGCGCGCGATGCTCGAAACCGTCACGGCGCCGGGCGGTACGTCGCCGGATGCGGCCGTGCCGGGCTATCGCGTCGGCGGCAAGAGCGGTACCGCGTACAAGCATGGTGCTCACGGCTACGACCACTCCAAGTACCGCGCTTCGTTCGTCGGCATGGCGCCGATGCCGAATCCGCGCATCGTCGTCGCCGTGTCGGTCGACGAACCGACAGCGGGCAGCCACTTCGGCGGTCAGGTGTCCGGTCCGGTGTTCTCGTCGATTGTCGGCGATACGCTGCGTTCGCTGAATGTGCCGCCGGATATGCCGGTCAAACAGATGGTCGTGTCGGACGACTCGGCGCCTGCCGCGCCAAGCGCACCGCCCTCGCCCGCAACGGTCAAGAAACTTTCCACCAGCGCAGGCGCGAAGAAAATGACGATTGCCGCCAACGCGAAAAGCCATCCCGGAGTTGTGCGATGAGCGCGCTGCGTAAGAAGCACCCAGCGCACCGGCAAATTGCCGACGCACTCAACTGGCTGCACGCTCGCGTGCAGCCAGGCGCGCATCTGCACGCCGACACGCGTTCGCTTGCGGCGGGTGACGCGTTTTTCGCCTATGCGGTTGATGGTGCGGACAACCGTCCGTTCATCGATGGCGCGATCGAGCGTGGCGCGGCGGCCGTGCTGGTTCAGCCCGAAGGTTTTGGCGGTGCGATCGACTCGTCCACTACGCTGGCCGTGCCGGCGTTGAACGAACTCGCCGGTTCGATTGCGAGCGCCTGGTATAACGATCCGAGCGACGGCATGCTGGCGGTCGGCATCACCGGCACTAACGGCAAGACCTCCTGCAGCCAATGGATCTCGGCGGCCTTGACCGCGCTCGGCAAGCGTTGCGCAATCATCGGCACGCTTGGCACCGGTCTGCCGGGGCAACTCGTGCACACCGGCTTCACGACGCCCGATGCGCCGCAATTGCAGCGCAGTCTTGCGCAGTTGCGCGACGCCGGCGCCCAGGCGGTGGCGATGGAAGTGTCGTCCCACGCGCTGCATCAAGGCCGCGTGAACGGCACGGCGTTCGACATCGCCGTGTTCACGAATCTCACGCAAGACCACCTCGACTACCACGGCACGTTCGAAGCCTATGAAACTGCCAAGGCGCGCCTGTTCGCATGGCCGGAGCTGCGCGCGGCGGTGATCAACCGTGACGATGCCACCGGTCGTCGGCTGCTCGCGAGCACGAAGGGCCATGCTCGCACGATCGCCTACGGTCTCGACGAAACGCTCAAAGACGCGCCGCAAGCCGACGCGCTGCTGCTCGCCTCGAACGTGCGCGCCACCGCCACCGGCACCGCGTTTCACCTGACCACATCCGACTGGGGCAACGCCGACGTCGAAGTGCAAACGCTCGGCGCTTTCAACGTCAGCAATCTGCTTGGCGTACTCGGCGCATTGCTTGCAGCCGATGTGCCGTTCGACGCCGCGCTTGCCGAACTGGCGAAACTCGAACCGGTAAATGGCCGCATGCAACGTCTCGGCGGCCGCTTGCAGAACGACGAGCCGCTCGTCGTGATCGATTACGCGCACACGCCGGACGCATTGGAAAAGACGTTGGAAGCACTACGCCCGATGGCGGCCGCACGCGGCGGCGAACTGATCTGCATGTTCGGCTGCGGTGGCGATCGCGACGCGACCAAGCGTCCGTTGATGGGCGCCATCGCCGAGAAGCTCGCCGACGGCGTGGTCGTAACCAGCGACAACCCGCGCAGCGAAGATCCGCAGTCGATCATCGAGCAGATCGCCGCAGGAATGAAAGACGCGTCGAAGGCTCGTCGTATCGAGGACCGCGCGAGCGCGATCCTGCAAGCGATCCGCGGCGCCGCGCGCGAAGATGTCATCGTGCTGGCCGGCAAGGGGCATGAAGCAACACAGGAAATCATGGGTAAGAAGCGCGCTTTCTCCGATCAGGACCATGCTCGCCTTGCGCTCGCCGCACGGGCAACGCACGTACGCGGAGGTGGCGAATGACCATGTTCTCGCTGCGTGAAGCTGCTGCACTGATCCCCGGCGCCACCGTGCTGGGTGACGACAGCGTCACGTTCGACCGCGTTTCGACCGATAGCCGCAGCGCCGGTCCGGGCGATCTGTTCGTCGCGATCAAGGGTGAGCGTTTCGACGCGCACGATTTCCTGCCGGACGTCGCATCGCGCAACGTCACGGCGGCACTGGTGACGCGCACGCCGCAAGACTGGCATGTGCCTGCTTTGCGCGTAGCCGATACGCGTGTCGCGCTCGGCGCACTTGCGCGCGGCTGGCGACGCACATTCAGCATGCCGCTCGTCGCCGTGACGGGCAGCAACGGCAAGACGACGGTCAAGGAAATGACCGCGTCGATCTTCGCTGCCGCGGTCGGCGCCGACGCACGCCTCGCAACTGCTGGCAACTTCAACAACGATATCGGCTTGCCGCTCACGCTGTTCCGTCTGCACGCCGGGCATCAGCTGGCGGTGGTCGAACTCGGCATGAACCATCCGGGCGAAACCTCGCTGCTAGCGAAGATCGCCGAGCCGACGGTCTCGGTGGTGAACAACGCACAGCGCGAGCACCAGGAATTCATGGCGACAGTCGAAGCCGTTGCGCTCGAACACGCCAGCGTGATTCACGCGCTCTCGCCGGAAGGCGTCGCCGTGTTCCCGGCCGATGATGCCTACGCGAGCATCTGGCGTGTCGCGGCAACCGGCAATCGGATCATCGACTTCGCTTTGAACACCGCCGAGCGCGTGACCGAAGCCGCAGTAACCGGCACGTTCACCGGCAATGTTCTGAGCATCGACACAGCGGAAGGCCACGTCGACGTCACGCTGCAAGTGCTCGGCGATCACAACGCGCACAACGCGTTGGCCGCGACATCGGCTGCGCTCGCCGCAGGCGTATCGCTCGACGCGATCAAGCGCGGCCTCGAATCGTTCGGCGCCGTGAAAGGCCGTCTGCAGGTGAAGCGCGCTGCGCTCGGCACACTCGCCGGCGCAACCGTGATCGACGACACCTACAACGCCAACCCTGATTCGATGCGCGCAGCGATCGACGTGCTCGCGTCGCGCGCATCGCCGCGCGTGCTGGTGATGGGCGACATGGGCGAAGTCGGCGACAACGGCCCAGCGTTTCACCGTGAAATCGGTGCCTACGCCAAAGAACGCGGTATCGACGTGTTGTACGCCATGGGCGACGCCTCGCGCGACGCCTGCACGGCGTATGGCACGGGCGCGCATCACGTGGCCGATGTCGGCACGCTGGTCGCGCAATTGCAGCAGGCGGGTTTTGGCGCCGCTGCAACGCTTCTCGTGAAAGGCTCGCGCTTCATGCAAATGGAACGCGTGGTGGACGCCGTAACGAGTCCACAACCCAACGCAGCGGGCAATGCGCCCGCTGCACATTGAAATAGAAGGACCGAAGCATGCTACTGGCGCTGGCGCAATGGCTGCAGAATGACGCAAGCTTCTTGCGCGTGTTCAGTTATCTGACTTTCCGTGCAGTGATGGCCACCATCACTGCGCTGTTGATCGGGCTCTTCTGTGGCCCGGCCGTGATCCGTAAGCTGACCGCGATGAAGGTCGGTCAGGCCGTTCGTAAAGACGGGCCGCAAACGCACCTCGTCAAATCCGGCACGCCGACGATGGGCGGCGTGTTGATTCTGCTCGGTATCGCCGTGGCAACGTTGCTGTGGGCCGATCTGACCAACCGTTTCATCTGGATCGTGATTCTCGTCACGTTCGGTTTTGGCGTGATCGGCTGGGTCGACGATTACCGCAAGGTGGTCTACAAGGACCCGCGCGGGATGTCGTCGCGCGAAAAGTATTTCTGGCAGTCGGTGATCGGACTGTTCGCAGCGGTGTACCTCGCGTTCAGCGTGTCCGAAGCGAGCAACGTGCGCGTGTTCGACCTGTTCATGGCGTGGGTGCGCAGCGGTTTGTCGATGGGCTTGCCGGCGCGCGCCGACCTGATGCTGCCGTTCGTCAAATCGATCAGCTATCCGCTCGGTGTGTGGGGCTTCATCGTACTGACGTATCTGGTGATCGTCGGCGCGAGTAACGCGGTGAACCTCACCGACGGCCTCGACGGCCTCGTGATCATGCCGGTCGTGCTGGTCGGGGCATCGCTCGGTGTGTTCGCTTATGTCATGGGTAGTTCGGTCTATTCGAAATACCTGCTGTTTCCGCATATCGCCGGTGCCGGCGAGTTGCTGATCTTCTGTTCTGCGATGGGTGGGGCAGGGCTCGCGTTCCTCTGGTTCAACACTCACCCGGCGCAGATGTTCATGGGCGACGTCGGGGCGCTCGCGCTCGGCGGCGCGCTTGGCACGGTCGCCGTGATCGTGCGTCAGGAAATTGTGCTCTTCATCATGGGCGGCATTTTCGTCGCGGAGACACTCTCCGTGATGTTGCAGGTGACGTGGTTCAAATTTACCAAGCGCCGTTACGGCGAAGGCCGGCGTCTCTTCAAGATGGCGCCGCTGCATCACCATTTTGAATTGTCGGGCTGGAAGGAAACGCAGGTGGTGGTGCGTTTCTGGATCATCACCTTGATGTTGTGTCTGTTCGGTTTGTCCACGCTCAAGTTGCGTTAAGTCGTATTTAGGGGAAGCAGGCGATGTTTGGCGAGAAGTTTCGGGATCGGCAAAAGCCGATGGTGCTCGTGCTGGGACTCGGTGAATCCGGTCTCGCGATGGCGCGCTGGTGCGCGCGGCACGGCTGTCGGCTGCGTGTGGCCGATACGCGCGAGGTGCCGCCGAACCTGTCCGCCTTGGAAGCGCACAGCGTCGATGCTGAATTCGTCGGCGGCCCGTTCTCGCTTTCGTTGCTCGAAGGTGTCGAACTCGTGGCGATCAGCCCGGGCTTGTCGCCGCTCGCCGCTGACTTGCTGCCGCTCATCACGGCGGCGCGTGAGCGGGACATCCCTGTCTGGGGCGAACTCGAATTCTTCGCGCAAGCATTGAAGACGCTTGGCGAAAGCGGTTACGCGCCGAAGGTGATTGCGATCACCGGCACCAACGGCAAGACCACGACGACGAGCCTCACCGGCCTCTTGTGCGAACGCGCCGGCAAGAAGGTCGCGGTGGCAGGCAACATCAGCCCGGCCGCGCTCGACAAGCTCAGCGAAGCGATCGACAACACCGCGTTGCCCGACGTGTGGGTGCTGGAACTGTCGAGCTTCCAGCTGGAAACCGCACACACGTTTGCGCCGGATGCGGCGGTCGTTCTGAACATCACGCAAGATCACCTGGACTGGCACGGCGGCCTCGATGCATACGCTGCCGCGAAGGGTCGCATCTTCGGTACACAAACCGTGCGCGTGCTGAATCGTGACGACGCCCGCGTGATGGCGCTCGCGCCCTCGGCCGATAACGATGCCGCGATGGTCACCTTCGGCGTGACCGAGCCGAAGAACGACGGCGACTATGGTCTGCTGCGCGACAACGGCATGATCTGGCTGGTCGAAGCGCACGATCGCGACGTGAGCGACGAACCCGTGCCGACGCGCCGTCGCAAGAACGAAGTGGCGGCACCGAAGAACATCGCGCTCAAACGCCTGATGCCGGCGGATGCATTGCGTATCCGCGGCCTGCACAACGCCGCCAACGCATTGGCCGCGTATGCATTGGCGCGCGCGATCGGTCTGCCTGGCGCGCCGCTCCTGCACGGCCTGCGCGAATACCGTGGCGAGCCGCATCGGGTGGAATTGATTGCGTCGATCGAAGGCGTCGATTATGTCGACGACAGCAAGGGCACCAATGTCGGCGCAACGGTTGCCGCGCTCGACGGCCTCGCTCAACGTGCGGTCCTGATCGCCGGTGGCGACGGCAAGGGTCAGGATTTCGAGCCGCTCGCCGAGCCGGTGATGCGATGGTGCCGCGCCGTGATGCTGATCGGCCGCGACGCGCCGCAGATCCGCGCCGCGCTGGAAGACACCGGTATCGCGATGACCGACCACGCGACGCTCGAAGAAGCGACGCGGGCCGCCACCGCATTGGCGCAACCCGGGGACGCCGTGTTGCTGTCGCCGGCTTGCGCGAGCTTTGACATGTTCAAGGGTTACGCCCATCGCGCGCAGGTGTTTCGCAGCACGGTGGAAGACATCGCGGCTGAACGGGGGACGATGATATGAGCTGGTCGGAACGCTTCGGTTCGCGCCTGGCCGGCTCCCGTGCCGGCAATGGTGATACAAGCGGCGCGGGTAGCACGGGTCGCGCCTCCGGTCGCTCGGGCGGCAGTGGTCTTGCGAGCGCCGTGAACGGCGTGCGTCCGCTGCGCTCGCGGATGCTCGACTACGATCACTCGCTGCTGTGGGTGGTCGTCGCCTTGCTTGGGCTCGGCGTCGTGATGGTGTATTCGGCGTCGATCGCGATGCCCGATTCGCCGAAGTACGCGTCGTATCGCGACTACGCTTTCCTCGTGCGCCAGATCATTTTCGTGGTGATGGGCTCGGTGATCGGCGTCGTGTCGTTCCGTATTCCGATCTCGACGTGGGATAAGTACGCGCCGAAGCTGTTCCTGATTTCGCTGGCCGCGCTGGTGATCGTGCTGATCCCGCATGTCGGCAAGGGCGTGAACGGCGCGCGTCGCTGGATTCCGCTCGGCATCACGAACATGCAGCCGTCGGAAATCATGAAGCTCGCCGTGACGATTTACGCGGCGAACTACACGGTGCGCAAGCAGGAATACATGCACAGCTTCGCCAAGGGCTTTCTGCCGATGGCGGTTGCCGTGGGTCTCGTCGGCGCGTTGCTGCTGCTCGAGCCGGACATGGGCGCGTTCATGGTGATCGCCGCGATTGCGATGGGCGTGCTGTTCCTCGGCGGCGTGAACGGCAAGCTGTTCGGCGGTCTTGTGGCGACTGCGGTTGGTACTTTCAGCTTGCTGGTGTGGGCGTCGCCGTGGCGTCGCGAGCGGATCTTCGCTTACCTCGATCCATGGGACGACCGTTACGCGCAAGGCAAGGCCTATCAACTGACGCACTCGCTGATCGCGTTCGGGCGCGGCGAGTGGTTTGGCGTGGGATTGGGCGGCAGTGTCGAGAAGCTCAACTACCTGCCGGAAGCGCATACCGACTTCATCCTCGCGGTGATCGGCGAGGAGCTAGGTTTTGTCGGTGTGCTCGTCGTGATCCTGATGTTCTACTGGATCGTGCGCCGTTCGTTCGAGATCGGCCGTCAGGCGCTCGCACTTGACCGCACCTTTGCCGGGCTGGTCGCGAAGGGTATCGGCATCTGGTTCGGCGCGCAGACCTTTATCAACATGGGCGTGAACCTCGGCCTGCTGCCGACGAAAGGCCTCACGTTGCCGCTCGTTAGCTACGGCGGCTCGGGCATCGTGCTGAACTGCGTGGCGGTGGCGGTGTTGATGCGCGTGGATTACGAGAACCGGGTGTTGATGCGTGGAGGGAAGGTATGACCGCTCTCCCGCAACGCACGCTGATGGTGATGGCCGGTGGCACCGGGGGACATGTGTTCCCGGGGCTCGCGGTCGCGCACCTGATGCAGGCGTGGGGCTGGAAGGTCGTATGGCTCGGCAATCCTGCGGGCATGGAAGCCACGCTGGTGCCAAAGCACGGCATCCCGATGGAATACGTGCGCTTTGGCGGACTGCGCGGCAAGGGTCTGAAGACCAAGCTGATGTTGCCGCTGAATCTGCTGCGCGCCTGCTCGCAGAGTTTGAGTGTGCTGCGTCGCGTGAAGCCGGACGTCGTGCTGGGCATGGGCGGTTACATCACGTTTCCGGCCGGTTTGATGACCGCGTTGAGCGGCCGTCCGCTGGTGCTGCATGAACAGAATTCGATTGCGGGTCTCGCCAACAAGGTGCTCGCGAAAGTCGCGAAACGCGTGCTGGTTGCATTCCCCAATGCGCTGCCGCACGGCGAATGGACTGGAAACCCGATTCGTGCGGAACTTGCGGGCGCAATTGCACCCAAAGCACGCTACGCAGCGCGCAGCGGTCCGCTGAATGTGCTGGTGGTGGGCGGCAGTCTGGGCGCGGCGGCGTTGAATGAAGTGGTGCCGCGCGCGGTTGCGCTGCTGGCGCCGAATGAACGTCCGCGCATCGTGCATCAGGCGGGCGCGAAGCATATTGAAGCACTGCGTGAGAACTATGCGGCAGCGGGCCTGCAGGCCGGTGCCGATGTAGAACTTGTGCCTTTCATCGACGACATGACGAGCGCGTACGCGAACGCGGATCTGGTGATCTGCCGGTCGGGTGCGATGACGGTGTCGGAGATTTCAGCAGTAGGGGTGGCGGCATTCTTCGTGCCGTTCCCATTTGCAGTAGACGATCACCAAACCACTAATGCAGCGTTCCTCGCCGATAACGGCGCGGCGCTGGTCGTGCAGCAACGCGATCTGTCGGCGGAAATGCTCGCCGACTGGTTGCGCAGCCAGACGCGAGAGACCCTCGCAGAGATGGCAGAGCGTTCGCGCTCGCTCGCGAAACCCGACGCCACGGAACAGGTCGCGCAGATTTGCGCGACTGTGGCGGGTTCGATTTCGGGCGCGAGCCCAGAAGGAAAGCAATGAAACACATCGTCAAACATATTCACTTTGTCGGCATCGGCGGTGTCGGCATGAGCGGCATCGCGGAGGTGCTGGTCAACCTCGGCTATCAGGTGAGCGGCTCGGATCTCACGAGCAACCCGATTACCGATCGTCTCGCTGCGCTCGGCGCGCGCATCGCGATCGGTCACGCGGCAGAGAACATCGAAGGTGCGAACGCTGTGGTTGTTTCCACGGCAGTGCGCAGCGACAACCCGGAAGTGCTGGCCGCGCGTCATCGCCGCATTCCGATCGTGCCGCGCGCGGTGATGCTCGCGGAATTGATGCGCCTGAAGCAGGGCATCGCGATTGCCGGCACGCACGGCAAGACCACGACCACCTCGTTGGTGGCGAGCGTGCTGGCGGCGGGCGGGCTCGACCCGACGTTTGTGATCGGCGGCCGCCTGATCAGCGCGGGTGCGAATGCGCGGTTGGGTACGGGCGATTTCATCGTCGCCGAAGCGGATGAGTCGGATGCCTCGTTCCTGAATCTGTTCCCGGTGATCGAAGTCATCACGAACATCGACGCCGATCACATGGACACCTATGGGCACGACTTCGCGCGGCTCAAGCAGGCGTTCATTGAATTCACGCATCGTCTGCCGTTCTATGGGATAGCGGTGCTGTGCGTCGACGATCCGAACGTGAAGGAGATCCTGCCGTTCGTGTCGAAGCCGATCATCCGCTACGGTTTTGCGCCGGACGCGCAAGTGCGCGCGGTCAATGTCGAAGCGCGCGGCGGCAAGATGCATTTCACGGCAATGCGTGAAGACGCGGCGCCGATCGACATCGTTTTGAACCTGCCGGGCGAGCACAACGTGCAAAACGCTTTGGCCGCAATTGCAATTGCGACTGAACTTGAAGTGAAAGATGCCGATATCCAGCGAGCGCTGGCGGATTTCAACGGCGTGGGCCGACGCTTTCAACGCTACGGCGAAGTCCCGGTCGTGTCGGAAGGCAAACCGGCGGGCGCGTACACGCTGGTCGACGACTACGGTCATCACCCGGTTGAAATGGCAGCGACGGTGGCGGCGGCGCGCGGTGCGTTTCCTGGGCGGCGCCTGGTGCTGGCCTTCCAGCCGCATCGCTTCACGCGCACGCGCGATTGCTTCGAAGATTTTGTGAAGGTGTTGTCGACCGTCGACGCGCTCGTGCTGACCGAAGTTTATTCGGCCGGCGAAGCGCCGATCGTCGCCGCGGACGGCCGCGCTCTCGCGCGAGCACTGCGCGTGGCGGGCAAGGTCGAACCGGTGTTTGTCGATACGGTGGATGAAGTGCCGGACGCGCTCTCAGCAGTGGTGCGCGACGGCGATGTGGTGATCACGATGGGCGCGGGTTCGATCGGCGGTGTGCCGGGACGCCTCGCGCAAGAGACGAAGGTGTGAGATGAGCAGCATCGATCCAAAACAATTCGGCAAAGTAGCAGTGCTGCTCGGTGGGGATTCCGCCGAGCGCGAGGTGTCGCTCAATTCCGGGCGCCTCGTGCTGCAAGGTCTGCGCGACGCCGGTATCGACGCGCATCCGTTCGATCCGGCCGAGCGTCCGCTCGCCGCATTGAAAGACGAAGGCTTTGTGCGCGCGTTCAACGCACTGCACGGCGGCTATGGCGAGAACGGCCAGATTCAGGGCGCGCTCGATTTCTACGGCATTCGTTACACGGGTAGCGGCGTGCTCGGCTCGGCGCTGGGTCTGGACAAGTTCCGCACCAAGCTCGTGTGGCAGCAACTCGGCATTCCGACGCCGCCGTTCGAGGCTGTTCTGCGCGGCGACGACTACGAAGCACGCGCAAAAGACATCGTCGCGAAGCTCGGCTTGCCGCTGTTCGTTAAGCCGGCGAGTGAAGGCTCGAGCGTCGCGGTGATCAAGGTGAAGAGCGCCGACGCATTGCCGGCAGCGCTGCTCGAAGCGGTCAAGTACGACAAGATCGTCGTGGTCGAAAAGAGCATTGAGGGCGGCGGCGAATTTACGGCGTGCATTGCCGGCGATCTGGATCTGCCGGTGATCCGCATCATTCCGGCCGGCGAGTTCTACGACTACCACGCGAAGTACATCGCGAACGACACGCAGTATCTGATTCCGTGCGGTCTGGCGGCTGACGAAGAGTCACGCCTGAAAGTTCTGGCGCGCCGCGCGTTTGATGTACTCGGCTGCACCGATTGGGGTCGCGCCGATTTCATGCTCGACGCCGACGGCAACCCGTACTTCCTGGAAGTGAACACGGCGCCTGGGATGACCGATCACTCGTTGCCGCCGAAAGCGGCGCGTGCGGTGGGCATCAGTTATCAGGAACTGGTGGTCGGCGTGTTGGCGCTGACGCTCAAGGATTAACAAAGGACTAACCGGGGCAACCCGAAAGCAACTCCATGTGGAACAACGTTCGCCAGCTCAATCTCGCCGCCAACGCATTGCATGCGTTGCTGGTGCTCGTGCTGCTGGCGGCAGGCGGTTACTGGCTCATCCAGCGTCCGAATTTCGCGTTGCGCGAAATCCAGATCGACGGCGACACCGAGCACATCAATTCGCCGACGGTGCGCGCGGGTGTAGTAGGGCGCTTGAAAGGCAACTTTTTTACGGTGGATCTCGACGTCGCGCGGCAGGCGTTCGAGCAGATGCCATGGGTGCGTCACGCGAGTGTGCGGCGGGTTTGGCCGAATGCATTGGCTGTCACGCTTGAAGAGTACAAACCGCTTGGAACGTGGGGCAGCGATCAACTGGTGAGCGTGGACGGCGAACTGTTCACCGCGAACCAGGGCGAGCTCGAAGAGGAACTGCCCGCGTTCGACGGTCCGGACGGAACGGCAAAAGAAGTCGTCGCGCGTTATAGCGATTTCAAGAAGTGGTTTGCGCCCTTAGGCGCGACGCCCGAAGAGGTCACGCTGTCGCCGCGTTACGCGTGGACGGTGAAGCTGTCGAACGGCATGCAGGTGGAACTTGGGCGCGAACGCAATCAGGACACATTGCTCGATCGGAGCAAGCGCCTGACCGCGGCGTGGAACGCGGTGACGCAACGTTGGGGAAAGGATATCGAGTATGCGGACTTGCGCTATCCGAACGGTTTCGCGATTCGTGCCGCTGGCATGCGCTTCATCAGCGAACCCGACAAGGGCAAGAAGTAAACGGACATCACACGCAATGAGCACGCTATGAGTAAAGACTATAAAGATCTGCTGGTCGCCCTCGACATTGGGACGTCGAAGGTAGTGGCTATCGTCGCCGAGTTGAAGGGCGAGGGCCACTACGAGGTGATCGGCCTCGGCCAGAGCGAATCGAAGGGGCTCAAGAAGGGCGTGGTGGTGAACATCGAAGCCACCGTGCAGTCCATTCAGCGCGCGCTCGAGGAAGCCGAGCTGATGGCCGACTGCAAGATCACGAACGTGTTTACCGGGATCGCCGGCAGCCATATCCGCAGCTTCAATTCGAGCGGCATGGTGGCGATCAAGGAAAAGGAAGTTACGCAGACGGACGTTGCGCGCGTGATCGAGACGGCGAAAGCAATCAACATCCCGACCGATCAGCAGGTGCTGCACATCCTGACGCAGGAATTCATCATCGACGGTCAGGAAGATGTGCGCGAGCCGATCGGCATGAGCGGCATCCGCCTGGAAGTGAAGGTGCATATCGTCACCGGCGCGGTGAGCGCGGCGCAGAACATTGTGAAGTGCGTGCGCCGCTGCGGGCTCGAAGTGAACGATCTGATCCTGCAGCCGCTCGCTTCGTCGCTTGCGGTGCTGACGGAAGACGAAAAAGAACTCGGCGTGGTGTTGGTCGATATCGGCGGCGGCACGACGGATATTGCGATTTTCAGCGAAGGCGCGATTCGGCACACGGCGGTGATTCCGATTGCCGGCGACCAGATCACGAGCGACATCGCGATGGCTTTGCGCACGCCGACGCCGGACGCGGAAGACATCAAGGTCGACTACGGCATTGCAAAGCAAGCCTTGGCCGATCCGGACGAAATGATCGAAGTGCCGGGTCTCGGTGAGCGCGGTCCGCGCACGCTGTCGCGCCAGGCGCTGGCGGCAGTGGTTGAGCCGCGTGTCGAAGAGCTGTTTTCGCTCGTGCAGCAGGTGGTGCGCGAGTCGGGTTATGAGGAACTGCTGAGCTCCGGCGTGGTGCTGACCGGCGGCGCGTCGATGATGCTCGGCATGGTCGAACTCGGCGAGGACATTTTCCTGAAGCCGGTGCGTATTGGCGTGCCGGAATACGCGGGCGGCCTTGCGGACGTCGTGCGTAACCCGCGTTATTCGACGGCGATGGGTCTGCTCGTCGAAGGACGCTCGCAAAGAATGCGCGGCCGCAAGGTCGCAGTGCAGTCGGGGTCGATGGGTCAGGTCTTCACGCGAATGAAAGACTGGTTCCTCGGCAACTTCTAACGAATTCTGGTTTTGAACGGTTTTACTTAAACACGCGCTGGTGCCGGCGGCCGGCGCGCGACAGGGGGTTGCCCGATCTCCTGCCGAATAACGGCCGAAGTGGCTGCAATTTTTTATCTTGACGGAGGCAACATGGAATTCCAGATGCTGGAAACCGAAACGAACGGCACCATCATCAAGGTGATCGGAGTAGGTGGCGCTGGCGGCAATGCCGTTCAGCACATGATCAACAAAGGCGTGCAAGGCGTCGACTTCATCGTGATGAACACGGACGCACAGGCTCTGTCGCGTTCGCGCGCTTCCGCGGTGATCCAGCTCGGCAACACGGGTCTGGGCGCTGGCGCCAAGCCGGAAATGGGCCGCGCCGCAGCAGAAGAAGCACGTGAGCGCATCGCCGACGCATTGCGCGGCGCGCACATGGTGTTCATCACGGCAGGCATGGGGGGCGGCACGGGTACGGGTGCAGCACCGGTGGTCGCGCAGATCGCCAAGGAAATGGGTATCTTGACTGTTGGCGTGGTCAGCAAGCCGTTCGAATTCGAAGGCGGCAAGCGCATGCGTGTAGCAGAAGCAGGATCGCAGCAACTGGAGGATCACGTCGACTCGCTGATCGTCGTTCTGAACGACAAGCTGTTCGAGGTGATGGGCGATGACGCCGAGATGGACAAGTGCTTCCAGTGCGCAGACGACGTTCTCAACAACGCAGTTGCCGGCATTGCGGAAATAATCAATGTTGACGGTCTGGTGAACGTCGACTTCGAAGACGTGAAGACGGTGATGGGCGAGCAGGGCAAGGCGATGATGGGCACGGCGACGGTTGCCGGCGTCGATCGCGCGCGTCTGGCTGCCGAGCAGGCTGTGGCCAGCCCGCTGCTGGAAGGGGTGGATCTGTCGGGCGCGCGTGGCGTGCTGGTCAACATCACGTCGAGCCGTTCGCTGCGTCTGTCGGAAACGCGCGAAGTGATGAACACCATCAAGAGCTATGCTGCTGAAGACGCAACCGTGATCTTCGGTGCGGTGTACGACGATGCAATGGGCGACGCGCTGCGCGTGACGGTCGTGGCAACGGGTCTGGGCCGTGCGGCGAAGAAGCAGCAATCGGCACCGATGACGCTGCTGCGCACCGGCACGGACAATCAGCCGATCAGCGCGCACGCTGCTTACGCACCGTCGCAGTCGCATGCAAGCACGGCCGACTACGGCGCGCTGGATACGCCGGCTGTGTGGCGCACGTCGCGCGATACGGCGGCTTCGCATGTGCAGGCGCTGCAGGAAAAGGGCGTCGACACGTACGACATTCCGGCATTCCTGCGCAAGCAGGCGGACTGAGCGCACGAGCAGGCTTTCGTTGCCGCGTTGCTGGTTATACAACAGCGCAGCGCTGGCGGACGAATGCACGAGCGTGGCGGGTGAACGGCGAACAAGCCGCGTATCGTCTGATTCGCGGCAAGGACAAGTGCCCTCTTCGGATTCGCGAAGCGGATGGGGCAACTGTCGCCGGATGGCGGAGCCTGCAGTTAGGCAGACGCTGAAATTCACTACGACACGATGGCGTGCGAGTGTGCTTCGCATCGATGCAAAGGACTGAGCATGATTCAAGTAGGTGAAAAGCTACCCGACGCGACGCTCTTCGAATTCGTTGAAGACACGCGGGCGGGTTGCACGCTGGGGCCTAACAGCTTCGACGTGCGCGAGCAGACGGCGGGTAAGCGCGTGGTGATCTTCGGGTTGCCCGGTGCGTTCACGCCGACCTGTTCAGCCAAACATGTACCGGGTTACGTCGAGCACGCCGAGCAGTTGCGCGCGCTTGGCATCGACGAGATCTGGTGCGTGTCCGTCAACGACGCGTTCGTAATGGGCGCGTGGGGACGCGATCAGCACGCCTCGGGCAAGGTGCGCATGATGGCGGATGGCAGTGCGGTTTTCACGCGGGCGCTCGGTCTTGAGCAGGATTTGTCGGCGCGCGGCATGGGAATCCGTTCCCAGCGCTACGCGATGGTTGTCGACGACGGCGTGGTCAAGACGTTGAACGTCGAGGCTGCCGGCAAATTCGAAGTCAGCGATGCAGGGAGTATCCTCGCTACGTTGAGCTAGGCGCGATCGCGTTCAATGCACTTTGCCTCGGGCCGGCGCGGTTACCGCGTTGTATCAGGGCAACGGCGTATAAGACGCTTTTGTGACGGGCCGTTACTCGGGCCGATGACCGGAAACGCCTCCGTTCCGGACATCGGCCCGTCACGCTTTCCCTGACGGGCGCGCTTCGGGTAATGCAGCGAAACAGATTGATACGTTCCGTGTAACGACGCTCCTTAGGGTATTGGAGTATACTTCGCGCTATGGAATAAAAAGTCCCGATTGGGATTTTCAATCGAATAGAAGATCACCATGTTGAAGCAGCGCACTATCAAATCAATCGTCAAGACAGTCGGCATCGGCCTGCACTCCGGCCGCAAAGTCGAACTGACGCTCCGCCCGGCGGCGGCGAACACCGGCATTGTGTTTTCGCGGGTGGATTTGCCCACGCCGGTGGATATCCCTGCGTCGGCAATGGCGATTGGTGATACGCGTCTGGCTTCGGTACTGCAGAAAGACGGCGCGCGCGTGTCGACCATCGAGCATTTGATGTCCGCATGCGCAGGCCTCGGCATCGACAATCTTTATATCGACGTCACCGCTGAAGAAATTCCGATCATGGACGGTAGTGCGGGTTCGTTCGTGTTTCTGATTCAGTCGGCCGGTATTGAAGAACAGAACGCGCCGAAGAAATTCATCAAGGTCACCAAGCCCGTGGAAATTCGTGACGGCGATAAATTCGCGCGTCTCGATCCGTTTTTCGGTTTCAAACTCAAATTCACCATCGATTTCCGTCACCCGGCTGTGGATAAAACCGGCCAGGCGCTGGAAGTGGATTTTGCCAATACGTCCTATGTGCGGGAAATTGCCCGCGCGCGCACGTTCGGCTTTGCGCATGAAGTGGAAATGATGCGCGAACTCGGTTTGGCACGCGGCGGCAGCATGGATAACGCCATCGTGCTGGACGAATACCGCATTCTGAACAACGACGGCCTGCGTTACGACGACGAATTCGTGAAGCACAAGATGCTCGACGCGATCGGCGATCTGTACGTGATCGGCCATCCGTTGCTGGCTTCTTACACGGCATACAAGTCGGGCCACGGCCTGAACAACGCGCTGCTGCGCGAGTTGCTGGCGCATGAAGATGCATACGAAATCGTCACGTTCGACGACACGCAGAAGGCGCCGCGCGGCTTCGCGTACGAAACGCAGACGGCGTTTGCCTGATCGGTATAGCGCCTTCGGATGAAACGTCCGAAACGAATGGATGAAAAATAAGCGGCCCATCTGGGCCGCTTATTTTTTGTTCAGCGATTTCTCCGATGCCGCGCTGCCATTTTCGCCAAAGCTTCCTGCAACGGCGAGGGCGCAAGCGATTGGGAGAGCGCGTGCAGCGCATCCGCGCCGACCGGCGTCATGCGCGCCTGCTTGACCGGCGGCGGCTCCTTCAAAGGCTGCGGCCGCACGCGAATTCTCAGCGCATTGACCGGCCAGCCGCGCTGCTGCAGATCCGACAGCAACCTCGGCTCGATCTGGCGCAGGCGGGCGGCCAGCGCATTGTGCGCGGCAAATAGGGCCAGCACGCCTTCCTTGATGAAGCTGGGTTCAACGCTCGTGGCCAGATAGTCCGGCAGCAGTTCACGCAGATCCTTTTCCAGCGCCGCAATCTGCTCGACGCCCGCGCGCAGGGCCACGAATGCGTCGGTGCGATTGAGCACTTCGGCGACGGGCTGCGGGCGGCGAGCTTTGAACTGCTTGGGCGGCGGCCTTGAAAAGGACGGAATACGGCTCATGTTCGATAGTGACGGCGTGTTCGCACCCTATGCGCGTTCACGCCGCGATTGTACCGCGCGGGATGCACGTGGACCCGCCTCAATGCGTACCGTCGGACGTCGCTGCGGCGGGCTTTCTGTGCCCTGCCAACGTCGCACGGCTGACACAGGCGCGGCCGGGGGCGCGTGCTAAAATGCCCGATTCGAATTCACTCTTGGACTAAGCCGCCGAGGCCCTTCCGACCCCGGAGCGCACGTGCATGAACTTGCACGCCGCGAACCAGCCGAAGCCGCGACGCAGACACCGATCCGATGACCACCGGTTTTCTACAGAAGATTTTTGGCAGCCGCAACCAGCGGCTAGTCAAGCAATATCAAAAGACCGTCACGGCGATCAATGCGCTCGAGCCGCAGATCGAGCAATTGACGGACGACCAACTGCGCGCCAAAACGGGTGAATTCCGCCAGCGCGTCGCGAGTGGCGAGTCGCTCGACAAGCTCCTGCCGGAGGCCTTCGCGGTGTGCCGCGAGGCCAGCAAGCGGACGCTGAAAATGCGCCACTTCGACGTGCAGCTGATTGGCGGCATGGTCCTGCATTACGGCAAGATCGGCGAAATGCGCACCGGCGAAGGCAAGACGCTCGTCGCTACGCTGCCGGTGTACCTGAATGCGCTGTCCGGCCGCGGCGTGCACGTCGTCACGGTCAACGACTACCTCGCACAGCGCGACGCCGAATGGATGGCGCGTCTGTACAACTTCCTGGGTCTTTCGGTCGGCATCAACCTGTCGCAGATGGATCATGGCGCGAAGCAGGAAGCGTACGCCGCTGACATCACCTACGGCACCAACAATGAATTCGGCTTCGACTACCTGCGCGACAACATGGTCTACGAGACCGACGCGCGCGTGCAGCGAGCCCTGAATTTCGCGGTGGTCGACGAGGTCGACTCGATCCTGATCGACGAAGCCCGTACGCCGCTGATCATCTCCGGCCAGGCCGAAGATCACACCGAACTCTACGTGCGCATGAATGCGCTGCCGCCGCTGCTCGAACGCCAGATCGGCGAAGAGAAAGCGGACGGCACCGGCGTCGAAAAGCCGGGCGACTACACGCTGGACGAAAAAGGCCGCCAGGTCTTCCTGACGGAATCGGGCCACGAAAAGGCCGAGCGTCTGCTCGCCGAGTGGGGCCTGATCGGCGAGGGCGAAAGCCTGTACGCGCCGCAGAACATCACGCTGATGCACCACGTGTACGCTGCACTGCGCGCGCACACGCTGTTTTTCAAGGATCAGCACTACGTCGTGCAGAACGGCGAAGTCGTGATCGTCGACGAATTCACCGGCCGTCTGATGTCGGGCCGCCGCTGGTCGGACGGCTTGCACCAGGCCGTCGAGGCGAAGGAACACGTCAAGATCCAGAGCGAGAACCAGACGCTCGCGTCGATCACGTTCCAGAACTACTTCCGTATGTACGCGAAGCTGTCCGGCATGACCGGCACGGCCGATACCGAAGCGTATGAGTTCAACGAGATCTATGGTCTCGAAACGGTCGTGATCCCGACCAACCGTCCGCCGAAACGGATCGACAAGCAGGATCAGATCTACAAGACCGCGAAGGAACGCTATGACGCGGTGATCCGCGACATCCGCGATTGCCATGAGCGTGGCCAGCCGGTGCTGGTCGGCACGACCTCGATCGAAAACTCGGAGTTGCTGTCGCATCTGCTGAAGCAGGCCGGGTTGCCGCACGAAGTGCTGAACGCCAAGCAACACGCGCGTGAAGCTGAAATCGTCGCCGAAGCGGGCCGTCCGAAGCGCGTCACGATCGCCACCAACATGGCCGGTCGCGGTACTGACATCGTGCTCGGCGGTAACGCTGAAAAGCAGGCGTCCTTCATCGAAAAGGACGAAACGCTTTCTGACGCAGAGAAGCAAACCCGAATCCAGAAGCTGCACGACGAATGGCAGGCGCTGCACGATCAGGTGAAGGCCGCGGGCGGTCTGCACATCATCGGCACCGAGCGTCACGAATCACGCCGGATCGACAATCAGTTGCGCGGCCGTGCTGGCCGTCAGGGCGACCCGGGGTCGTCGCGCTTCTATCTGTCGCTGGAAGATCCGCTGCTGCGCATTTTCGCGGGCGACCGTGTGCGCGCGATCATGGACCGCCTGAAGATGCCGGAAGGCGAGGCGATCGAAGCGGGCATCGTGTCGCGTTCGATCGAATCGGCGCAGCGCAAGGTTGAAGCGCGCAACTTCGACGTTCGCAAGCAATTGCTCGAATACGACGATGTGTCGAACGATCAGCGCAAGGTGATCTACCAGCAGCGCAATGAATTGCTCGAAGCGAATGACATCACCGAAACGATCGGCGCGATGCGCGGCGGCGTGATCGCCGATATCGTTCACCAGTTCGTGCCGGCCGGCAGTATCGAAGAGCAGTGGGACGTGCCTGAGCTGGAGGAAGTGCTGCGCAACGAATGGCAGCTCGACCTCGCGATCCAGGAAATGATCAACGAGTCGAACTCGATCAGCGCGGACGAGATTCTCGAAGCGGTCGAAGCCGCCGCAGACGAAGCGTACGAATCGAAGGTCGAACAGGTCGGCCGCGAATCGTTCAGCGCGTTCGAACGCTCGATCATGCTGCAAACGCTGGACCGTAGCTGGCGCGAACATCTGGCCGCGCTCGATCATTTGCGCCAGGGTATCCATCTGCGCGGGTATGCGCAGAAGAATCCGAAGCAGGAATACAAGCGCGAGGCGTTCGAACTGTTCGCCGCGATGCTCGACGCTGTGAAGCTCGAAGTCACCCGCGTGGTGATGAACGTGCAGATCCAGTCGCCGGAACAGCTGGAACAGGCCGCCGAGCAACTCGAAGAGCAAGGCAGCCACCTCGAAAACGTCGAGTTCCGTCACGCCGAATTCGCCGAAGCGGCAGCAGCAGCGCCTGCCGCTGCGGAAGCGGCAACCGCCGCCATGATCGGCGACGCGATGAGCCACGGCGCCTCGCACGCCATTGGGTCGGACGTGAGCGTGGACAACGTGCCGAAGGTCGGCCGCAACGACCCGTGCCCGTGCGGTAGCGGCAAGAAGTACAAGCAGTGTCACGGCAAGATCGCATAATGCCGAAAGCGGCGCGCTTTGAGCGCGCCGCTTCGTTTTAGATGATGTTTTGTTGATGATTTCGCGGTGGTTCGGCTACAGGCTCGAGCCATCAGTTACCGATCCCTCGATGCCGGCGCCACGCCGGCATTTTCTTCGACAGGTCGCGACCATGGCTGTCAATTTCCCCTCGATCGATCCCGCTCAACTTCACCCTGTCGCCGGCGTCACGCTGGGCTGGGCGGAGGCGAATATCCGCAAGCCGAACCGCAAGGACGTGCTGGTCATTTCCGTCGACGAAAGTGCGACGGTAGGCGGCGTGTTCACGCAGAACCGTTTTTGCGCCGCACCTGTCACGGTGTGCCGTGAGAATCTGGAGCGCGTGCGTGCGGGCGGCAAGCCGATTCGAGCGCTCGTGATCAACACCGGTAACGCAAATGCAGGTACCGGAGAACCGGGCCTCGTGGCCGCGCGCGAAACCTGCGTCGAGCTCGCGCGTCTCGTGGACATCGCGCCGGAACAGGTGTTGCCGTTTTCGACGGGCGTGATTCTGGAGCCCCTGCCAGTCGATCGTCTGAAGGCGGGTCTGCCCGCCGCGCTGGCGAACCGCAAGGAAGCCAACTGGTACGACGCCGCCCAGGCGATCATGACCACAGATACCTTGCCGAAAGCCACCTCGCGCCAGGTTACGATCGACGGCCACACGGTTACGCTCACCGGCATCAGCAAGGGCGCCGGCATGATCAAGCCGAACATGGCGACCATGCTCGGCTTCCTCGCTTTCGACGCTACCGTCGCGCAACCGGTGCTCGACGCGCTGGTCAAGCACGTGGCTGACCGCTCGTTCAACTGCATCACGATCGACGGCGATACGTCGACCAACGATTCCTTCATCCTGATCGCCTCGGGCAAATCGAGCCTGCCGGCGATCACGTCCACCGATTCGCCCGCTTATGCAGCGCTGCGCGACGCGGTGACCGAAGTCGCCCAGACCCTCGCACAGCTGATCGTGCGCGACGGTGAAGGCGCGACCAAATTCATGACCGTGCATGTTGAAGGCGGCTCGAGCGTCGGCGAATGCCGCCAGATCGCTTACGCGATCGGCCACTCGCCGCTCGTGAAGACAGCCTTCTATGCATCGGATCCGAATCTCGGCCGCATTCTCGCGGCCATCGGCTATGCCGGCGTGGACGATCTCGACGTCGGCAAGATCGATCTGTATCTGGACGACGTGCTGGTCGCCACCGCCGGTGGCCGCAATCCGGCCTACCGTGAGGAAGACGGTCAGCGCGTCATGAAAAAGAGCGAGATCGGCATTCGTGTCGTACTCGGCCGCGGTAATGCGCAAGCCACGATCTGGACTTGCGATCTGTCGCACGATTACGTGAGCATCAACGCCGACTATCGTTCGTAACCAGGTTTATTACGCGGCGCTTAAGGCCGCCTATCTCACAGCCATGGACAAACTCGAACAGTTTCTGACCCGGGCCGAAGCCGTGCTCGTCCGCCTCGAAGCAATGCTTCCGCCTGCTGCGCCGGAGATCGACTGGTCGGCGGCGGTCGCTTTTCGCTGGCGCAAGCGCCAGGGGCGCGGCTATCTGCAGCCGGTGCCCGCCATTTCTTCGATCACCCTCGGCGACCTGCAAAACATCGATCGCCAGAAAGGGTTGATCGAGCAGAACACGCTTCAGTTCGTGCGCAAGCAGCCGGCCAACAACGTGCTGCTGACGGGCGCGCGCGGCACCGGCAAGTCGTCGCTGATCAAGGCTTGCCTGAACGCTTATGCGAAAGACGGCCTGCGCCTGATCGAAGTGGATAAGGACGATCTGCACGATCTCGGCGACATCGTCGATCTGATCGCGCAGCGGCCGGAGCGCTTCGTGGTGTTCTGCGACGACCTGTCGTTCGAAGATGGCGAGTCGGGCTACAAGGCGCTGAAGGTCGCGCTCGACGGCTCGATCGCTGCGCAATCGGACAACGTGTTGATCTACGCAACGTCCAATCGCCGGCATCTGTTGCCCGAGTACATGAGCGACAACGAGACGTACAAGCACACGTCCGACGGCGAGATTCATCCGGGCGAACTGGTCGAAGAAAAGATCTCGCTGTCCGAGCGCTTCGGCCTGTGGGTCAGCTTCTATCCGTTCAAGCAGGACGACTACCTGTCGATCATCGGCCACTGGCTGCGCCATTTCGGCTGCGACGACGCGGAAGTCGAAGCGGCGCGCGGCGATGCGCTGGTGTGGGCGCTGGAGCGCGGGTCGCGCTCGGGGCGCGTCGCGTGGCAATTCGCTCGCGACTGGTCAGGACGGAAGACCCCGGCATGAGCGGCGATGCGCAGAAGAACGTAGCTGGCCGCCCGGTGACTGAAGTCGCCGTTGGCGTGCTGATTCAGCCTGACGGACGCTATCTGCTGGCGCAGCGCCCGGCAGGCAAGCCGTACGAGGGGTACTGGGAGTTTCCAGGTGGCAAGCTGGAAGCGGGCGAGTCGGTCGAGGCCGCGCTAGCCCGCGAGCTACACGAGGAACTGGGTATCGACGTCAAGGCGAGCCATCTTTGGCACACGCTCGAACACGACTACCCGCACGCCTACGTGCGGCTGTTCTTCTGCAAGGTGACGCAGTGGTCGGGCGAACCCCACGGCCGCGAAGGCCAGGCATTTGTCTGGCAGGCGCTGCCGGCGGATGTCTCGCCACTGTTGCCGGCGACGATTCCCGTGCTGGAATGGCTCGCGGCTGAGAAAAACTAGAGAAATGATCGGCGGTTTTAAACGGCGCTGCGTGAGCGGCGCCGTTCCGAGTAGCTGTAGTACGCCGCGTAAACGGTGTGCATCTATAGCCTGCAGCACTCAATGCGGGTTGTAGTCTCCGCCGGGCGATTCATCCGACGGCGTTTCTTCCTCCGTGCCGCCTATCTTGTACTTCTCAGCGGCCCAGGCGCCGAGGTCGGTCTGCTTGCAGCGGTCAGAGCAGAACGGGCGGAAGCGGCTTTCTGGAGTCCAGCGGACATCCTTGCCGCAAGTCGGGCATTTGACGACGGTAGGCATACGGTCAGGCAGTCAATCGGAAACGGAACAAGTTACGAATATAGGGGCATTTTTCGCCGCTTTAAAGGCGCGGCCCCGCGATTCAGTTCTACAGGGCAAGCGTTACAAGCTGCAAAGCGTAAGCTGGAACGGCACGTCGACATCCACCGCGCGCGGACGCAAATCGCCATCCTGCACCGTGAATCGCACCCATAGCATGTACTTGTTGGCACTGGCTTCGGGGATCACCCGCAATTCTGGTGCCACCCGTACCTGCATCAACTGGTATGAACGGCCTGACAGCATCTGCTGATAGCTGCCCTGCATTGCCATGACCTTGGACGCCTGACCCGATTCGCGCGCGAGGCGCAACACGATGGTTGCCGCATCGCGCAAGGGCAGCAGCGGCGTGACCCATTTGGCGATATCCTGCCGGCGCTGATCTGGATGGATTTGCTGCCACGCGTAGTACGAAGGCAAATCGAACTTGCAGGTGCCGCCCGGGATGATTGCGCGGCTGCGGATGCTGGCGAGCCACTCATTGTCCGCCAGATGCTGGCCGGTCTTGCCCTGCATCTGCGAAAGCCCGGACAAGGTCTGCTCGATTTCTCCCAGCACAGCCTCCAGCGCGTTCTGCTCGATCCCTGGATTGCCCCGAAACGGAGCCAGAGTTTGCCGTTGGCGCTCGAGCTCCTTCATCAGATCGGACTTCAGATCCGCGCGACCCGCAACCTCTGAGATTTCGAACAACGTTGTCAGTGCGACGTGATGTTCCCTGGCGTCTTCCTGAGTCAGAAAGAACGTGAAGCGCTCGAACAGATCTTCGAGGCGCAATAGCGTCCGGATTCGCTCGTTGAAGGGATACTCGTAAAGGATCAAGCGGGCTCGCCTCGGGCGTGGTCGGTGACGGGAATGCAGAACATTCTAATGCCGTGAGACTACCCTAGCAATCACGCACTTTTTCAGCGCGCTTTCGCAACTTTTTTCACGTGTTTCAGGCGGTTTGGCGCGTGCCTTGCGTGCTTGCCGCGGCATGGCTGAGCAAACCACGCAGGCAGCAAGCCGCGTCAGCGTGTTCTCATGTGGCCGCTAGCGACAGATAGACGCGATGCTGCGCGTCGACCTGTGCCTTGAGTGCGTCGAGCGGCGCGTTGTCGTTGTCGATGATGTCGTCGGCTGCGGCGAGGCGTGCTTCGCGTGTCGCCTGGCGGGCGATGATCGCGAGCACCTGTTCGCGGCTAAAGCCGTTGCGGCTCATCACGCGCGAGATTTGTGTCTCGACGCTGCAATCGACTGTCAGCACGCGATTGACGCGAGTCTTCCAGCTGCCCGACTCCACCAGCAGCGGTACCACGATGATCACGTACGGCCCTTGCGCCTCGCGCTGCTCGCGTTCGGTTTCCGCACGAATCAATGGATGCGTGATGCCTTCTAGGCGTTTGCGCGCGCCGTCGTCGCTGAATACCAGCGTGCGCATGCGGGCGCGGTCGAGCGAACCGTCTGCCGCGACGAACGAATCGCCGAACTCTGCGGCAATCTGCGGCATCGCAATGCCGTGCGGCGCCGTGATGCGGTGCGCAATCAGGTCTGTGTCGACAAGCGGCACGCCGTGCGCGGCGAACAGGTCAGCCACGGTCGATTTGCCGCTGCCGATGCCGCCGGTCAGTCCCACAGCAAACATGCTTCAGCCTCCCAACGCCAGATAAAGCGGTGTGCCGAGGAATAGCGTAACAGCACCGCCTGCAGCGAGAAACGGCCCGAACGGCAGCGGTTCTTCGAAACGCATACGGCCGCGCCACGTCGCCGCGAGGCCGACCACCGCGCCGGCGACTGCTGCGATCAACACGATTTGCGGCAACGCCGCCCAGCCGAGCCAAGCGCCGAGTGCTGCCAGCAGTTTGAAATCGCCATAACCCATACCTTCGACGCCGCGCACCAGCCGGAACAGCCAGTGGACTACCCACAACACCAGATAGCCGAAGATCGCGCCCAGCACGGCATCGTGCAGGCTCGCGAACATGCCGTTGAAGTTGACGATCAAGCCGGCCCACAGGAGCGGCAGTGTCATGGAGTCAGGGAGCAGATGCGTGTCGATATCGATCGCGCTCATTGCGAGCAAGGCGGCGCAGAGTCCGAAGGCGGCGAGCGCCATGCCGGTCGGTCCGTACAGCGCGAGCGCCCCGGCCGCGAAGGTGGCGCTGGCAATTTCGAGCAGCGGGTAGCGCAGGCTTACGTGTGTCTTGCATGCGGAGCAGCGCCCGCGCAACAGCAGATAGCTCAGCACCGGCAGATTCTCCCACGCGCTGAGTACATGGCCGCAATGAGGGCACGCGCTGCGCGGCACCCACAGGTTGTAGCGGGCGGGCAAGCCGTCGTCTTCGGGCGCCTGTTCGGTGGCCTCGCTGATTTCCTCGCGCCACGCACGCTCCAGCATGATCGGCACTCGATGCACGACCACGTTCAGGAAACTGCCGATCACCAGCCCGAACACGATCGCGAATGCAATTTGCAGGCCGCTGGGCAAGCTGCCGAATGCGAGGCCGAGACCGGTTGCGACGTGGCCGGACAGTAGGCCCGAAAACAGGCTGGAATAGGTATCTGACACGAGCGGAAGGGTAGCCTGCATATAAAGGGTGGGATTCGGCTGCGATGCTACACCACGTTGCCGAGTTGAATAATGGGAAGATACATCGCGATCACCAGGCCCCCGACCAGCGTGCCCAGCACAATGATCACAAGCGGTTCGCACAAGCTCGAAAGCGTGCCGATCTTTTCGTCTACCTGACGATCGGCGAGCGACGCCACATCGATCAGCATTGTGTCGAGCGCCCCGGACTCCTCGGCGACCGCAACCGGCTGCACGACCTCCGGTGGAAAACAGTGGGCCGCGCGCATCGCGGCGGCAAGCCGTTCGCCGCGCCGCAGCCGCGCGGCAATCTCCACAGTGGCGCGATCGAAGAAAGCGTTGCCGGTGGCGTGAGTCAGTGAATCGAACGCGTCCGCGAGCGGTGTGCCGGCGGACAGCAAGGTACCGAGTGCGCGGCTCCAGCGCGCCGCGCACAAGGTGCGCAGCAACGGACCGGCGACTGGCATTGTCAGCGATAAGCGGGCGAACCGGATGCGCGCTGCTTCGGAGCGTCGTAGCAGAAACGTCATAGCCGAGCTTGCAGCGAAAACCATGACGACCAGAGGAATGCTCCAGCGCGCTGCACCCGCCGATAAGGCCAGCACGAACTGCGTGGGCGCGGGTAGTTTCGCGCCGAAGCCGTCGAAGATCTGCTTGAAAGTCGGCACGACCCACACCAGCAACGCAGCGGTTATTGCGATCGCAAGCAACAGGATCGCGACCGGATAGGTGAGCGCCGCGCGCACCTTGGCACGCTGTGCGGCGGCGCGTTCGCGGTCGTCCGCGATTCGGGCAAGGACGGCAGGCAGCGCGCCGGCTGCTTCGCCGACTTCGACAAGCTGACAGTACAGTGCGTTGAACTGCGCAGGATGCCGCTGCAATGCTGCGGAAAAGCGCAGGCCACCGGTAATGTCGCGTGCCAGCGCGCCGACGATCCGCGGCATGCCTTGCCGGCGCGAACCATCCGCTTGCGCCAGCAGTTCCAGCGATGGCGCGAGGGGCAAACCGGCGCGCAGGAGACTGGCGAGCTGCCGGGTGAACACAGTGACGTCGGTGGTGCGAGTGTGAGGGCTTGGCGCATTGCCGCGTGCAGCGAGTTCGACTATGAACAGCTTTTCGCGTTTGAGTATGGCTCGTGCGGTGCTGACGTCCGGCGCAATGAGCGCACCGGTTTTCCGTACGCCGTCGGCATCGACGCCGCGCCATCTGAAGCGCATCTCGGCTGCTGGCGGTGGGTGAGTCGTCGCGGTGTTCATGCGACCTCGGTGGCGGCCAGCGCCTCGGCGAGGCTTGTCGTGCCGTCGCGTACACGCGCCAGTGCTGCGTCGCGCAAGGTGCCCACGCGTTCGGTTTGCGCGAGCCGGGCCAGCTCGTGAGTGCCCGCGCGCGCCACGATCAACTCGCGCATCGCGTCGGAGACAGGCATCACCTGGTGAACCCCGACGCGGCCGCGGTAGCCGATGCCGTGGCAGGCTTCGCATCCGGTGGCGGCGAATGGTTGCCAGCTCTCAAGATGATCGTCGGCGAAACCCGCTGCTCGCAGCGCCGCGGCAGATTGCTGCGCGGGTGCGCGGCATGCCACGCAGAGCCGCCGCACTAACCGCTGTGCAGTCACCATTCTTAGCGCGGCGGCCAGGTTGTACGGTTCGACACCGATGTCGATCAGGCGCGCGACGGCAGCGGGCGCGTCGTTCGTATGCAGCGTGGACAGCACCAGGTGGCCGGTCTGTGCGGCTTTCACGGCAACATCGGCGGTTTCGTCGTCGCGGATTTCGCCGACCATGATCACATCGGGATCCTGACGAAGAAATGCACGCAGCGCCACCGCGAACGTCAGGCCGGCCTTTTCGCGCACGCTTACCTGATTGATACCCGCCAGTTGAATCTCCGCCGGATCTTCTACCGAGCACAGATTGCGCGCCTCGTCGTTGAGCATGTGCAGGAAGCAATACAGCGACAGCGTCTTGCCGCTGCCGGTAGGCCCGGTGACGAGCACGAGGCCGTGCGGCGCGCGAATCGCTGCATCGACGGCTTCACGTTGCTGTGAATCGAGGCCGAGCGAGTCGAGCGACAAGTCGGTGGGTAGTGCGTCGAGCCTGCGCAACACCAGCTTTTCGCCGAACAACGTAGGCAGCGAGTTGACACGATAGTCTTCGACGCGGCCGGGCGACGTGGCAATCCGCAGCCGCCCGTCCTGCGGCACGCGCCGCTCGGCGATATCCATGCGCGCCAGCACTTTCACACGCGTGATGAACGCGTCGCGCAGATGCGCTGGGGGCTGAGGGATTTCATGCAATACGCCGTCGATACGCAAGCGCACGCGCCAGCCGTGCTCCGCCGGTTCGATGTGTAGGTCCGACGCATTGCGGCGGGTTGCCTCCTGCAAGGTGTCGGTCAGCAGGCGTACTGCAGGAGCATTGTCAGAGTCGGCGAGATTCGCGCTTGCGTTGCTGCTAACACTTGCATTGGCGTTCGCTGCAAACGCGTTATGCCTGGGTTTGACTGGGCTTTCGCCATCGACGACGACAGGCCGCAACGAGGCCGCGCGTTGAAAAGAATCTTGCATGAGAGACCGGTGATGAGCCGCCTGTAGAACACGACGACTTCATCATCCGGTAAGGCCGCGGGCACCGCCATTCAGCCAATCGGCTAATGGTGCGCGTCGTGCCGATGTGCGACGCTGTGTGGCGTGCAGGGCTTAACCGCGGACAGCCTTGACGGCTTTCGCGCCCGCGCGAACGGGCGGTTTGAACAGCTTGACAGTGCGGATCGCCTGGTCGTCGCTGCGCATCACTTCGAGTTTCACCTCGCCAATCTGCACGCAGACGTCGCCGTCCGGAATCTCTTCGAGAATCTCGAGGATCAGACCGTTGAGCGTTTTCGGTCCGTCGGTCGGTAGCGTGAGATGGAGCCAACGGTTCAGTTCGCGCAGCGGCATGCTGCCCGCCACGATACATTCGCCGTTCTCGTTCCAGCCGCCGCGCGAATTGGCGCTACGCGGAATCGAGGTGGTGAACTCGCCGATCAGCTCCTCGATGATGTCTTCCGGCGTGACCAGCCCCTGCAACTCGCCGTATTCGTTCACGACCAGCGCCGTGCGGTGACGGCTTTCCTGGAAGTACTGTAGTTGCTGGAATACCGGCGTGCCGCTCGGCACGAAGTACGGCTCGGCCAGCAATTCGCGCAGCGTCTCGCGCTCGAGTTCCTGGTTGTGCAGCGCGGCCAGTGTCTTTCGCACGTGGAGCACGCCGAGCACCCGGTCGATGTCGCCTTGATAGACGATCAGCTTGTTGTGATAACAGGTTTCCAGCTGATGCAGGATTTGTTCGAACGGCGCGTCGAAGTCGAGCGCTTCGATGCGGCGGCGCGGGATCATCACGTCGTCTACTGAGATGTTCTCGAGGTCGAACAGGTTTAGCAGAATGCTTCGGTGCTTGGTCGGCATGAAGCTGCCTGATTCGAGCACGATGGTGCGCAGTTCTTCAGTGGACAGCCGTTGATCGTGCGCGCCTTTGGTATTGATATGCAGCACGCGCAAGATTGTGTTCGCGAACAGATTGACGAACCAGACGAGCGGCCTGCCGACGCGCATCATCGGTGCGATGAGCAGGCTGGCCGGCAGGGCGATCTTCTCGGGGAACGTTGCGCCGACGATTTTCGGCGTGATTTCCGCGAACACGATAATCAGAAACGCGACGATGCCGGTCGCGATCGACAGCACCACATTGTTACGGCCGAAGGTATGCAGCGCGATCGAGGTGGTGAGCACCGGAATGATCGTGTTGAACAGATTGTTGCCGATCAGGACCACGCTCAACAGCTGGTCGGTGTGCGCGAGCAGGCCTTGAGTGGTCTTTGCGCCGAGCGCATTCTGGTTGGCAAGGTGTTTCAGGCGATGGCGGTTGATCGCCATCATCGCCGTTTCGGAAATCGAAAAGAAGCTGGAGCAGATAAGCAGCAGAAAGACGGCGCCGATCTGCGCCCATAAGGGAAGTTGTTCCACGCGTAGTGAAGGATAGGGGACGGGATGGAGAGAATATAGCAGAGGGGGCTAGGCGAGCCGCCTCCGCGGATGGTCTATGACGCTTGGGATAAATCGTACGTAGTGGCAAACGTGTCAGCGGGACACAAAAAATCGCGGCCCAAAACAAAAAACCGCCAAGCAAGCTGGGCGGTTTTTCGAGCCTTGAACTAACAAGGCAAATCTGGTCGGGGTGAGAGGATTCGAACCTCCGGCCTCTACGTCCCGAACGTAGCGCTCTACCAGGCTAAGCTACACCCCGATCTGTACTGCTGGACTCATACGGTGTTTCAGTCCCGTTCAAGACTGTCTTGCCGTCGAGTAAGAACATAATTCTAGCAGGCTATCTTTGAAAATGGAATCCGGAAATGAAGAAATTGCTGCAGCTGCGGCCATCGCTTCCTGCTTCGCGCACTCGAGTGTGTGATCCAGCGCGCCGGAACGCGTGATCGCCTCGAAAATGGTGTCGAAACGGTCCGTGCCGCCTTGCTCGATGGCTTCCCGCGCGAGCGCCGACTGCTCGGGCGTGCCGCGTTCGATCAGATAAATCAGCGGGAGCGTGGGTTTGCCTTCGCGCAGATCGTCACCGGCGTTCTTGCCCATCGATTCAGCCGTGCCCGTGTAGTCGAGCCAGTCGTCCATGATCTGGAACGCTGTGCCGATGCGGCGGCCGAATTCTGCGGCAGCGGCTTCCGTCTTTGCGTCTGAACCGGCCAGCACCGCGCCGAGTTGAGCGGCGGCTTCGAACAACTTGGCCGTTTTGTAGCGGATCACCTGCATGTAGCGCGCTTCGTCCACGTCGGCGTCGTGCATGTTCAGCAACTGCAGCACTTCGCCCTCGGAGATGATGTTGGTCGCCTCCGACAGGATTTCCATCACGCGCATCTTGCCCACGCCAACCATCATCTGGAACGAGCGGGAGTAGAGAAAATCGCCGACCAGCACGCTCGCAGCGTTGCCGAACAGCGCGTTGGCCGTCTGGCGGCCGCGCCGCAGGTCGGATTCGTCGACCACGTCGTCGTGCAGCAGCGTGGCCGTGTGGATGAATTCCACGACCGCGGCGAGTTCGTGCCGATGCCCGGTGGTTTCGCCCAGCGCGCCCGCCACCAGCAGCAGGAGAGCGGGCCGTAGCCGCTTGCCCCCGGCGCTGATGATGTACTCGGAGATCTGATTGATCAGCATCACGTCGGACGCCAGACGGTGCCGTATGACGCGATTGACCTGCTGCATGTCTTCGGCGATCGGAGCGAGCAGGCTGGCGGCGTTGGAGGAGGGGGTGGCAGTCGACGACATGATGGCTGAATTGGGTAGTGCCGCGAATTATAAGGCGAATCGCGACAGTTCCGGGTCGCAGGCTGCGGCACGGCGCGACGGAGGCAACGGCCACGCCGTGTGCCGGGGCTGGACGGCAAGGCGCCGGGCGGTGCGCGCGGCGACTATCAATGAGTTTTGACCGAGCAGCTAACTCTATGTATAATCACGGATTTCCGCGCGCGGTGCGTGGGAAAAATGAACACAGAGTGAGGTTCTCAATGTACGCGGTCATAAAAACCGGTGGCAAGCAGTATAAAGTTGCCGTCGGCGAAAAACTTAAAGTAGAACAGATACCGGCAGACATTGACGCTGAAATCACGCTCGACCAGGTTCTCGCAGTGGGCGAAGGCGAATCGATTAAGTTCGGTACGCCGCTGGTCAGTGGGGCTTCCGTCAAGGCTACCGTCGTGTCGCAAGGTCGTCACGCAAAAGTGACCATCTTCAAGATGCGTCGCCGGAAGCACTACCAGAAGCATGGCGGCCACCGCCAGAACTATACCGAACTGCGCATCGACGCGATCAACGCGTAAGCGCAACGGTTAAGGAGCAAATCAAATGGCACACAAAAAGGCAGGCGGATCATCCCGCAACGGCCGCGACTCTGAATCGAAGCGTCTCGGCGTCAAGGTCTACGGCGGTCAAGCCATCAACGCTGGCGGCATCATCGTTCGCCAACGTGGCACGCGTATGCACCCGGGCGAAAACGTCGGTATCGGCAAGGATCACACCTTGTTCGCGCTGACGGACGGCCACGTCAATTTCTCGACGAAGGGCGCAGCGAAGAAGCACATGGTCAACGTCGTCCCGGCAGCAGTCTGAGTTTACTCAGGCACGGGCTTCAGGACCGGAAAAAGGCCCCGCGAAGTTCGCGGGGCTTTTTTTATTGCAGCGCTTTTTGTCCGAAGAATCGGCGGATTGCACGGCCAAATCGGCGCGGTTAGCCGATCGGCTGATTGCCCACCGTACGGCGAGCGCGGCAAAATAGCAGCATCTGAAAGCATCAACCCAGCAGCACCATCTAGCAGCACACCACGGGACGGAGTTACGCATGAAGTTCATTGACGAAGCGAGGATTGAAGTCATCGCCGGCGACGGAGGGGATGGCAGCGCGTCGATGCGCCGCGAGAAATTCGTTCCGTTCGGCGGCCCGGATGGCGGCGACGGCGGGCGGGGCGGCAGCGTGATCGCGGTCGCGGACCGCAACATCAACACGCTGATCGACTACCGCTACGCGAAAAAACATTTGGCGCGCAACGGCGAAAACGGCCGCGGCGCGGACTGCTACGGCAAGGGCGGCGACGACATCACGCTGCGCATGCCGGTCGGCACGACCATCAGCGATATGGAAACCGGCGAGTTGATCGCCGATCTGACCGAGCACAACCAGAGTGTGCAGATCGCACAAGGCGGCGCGGGCGGTCTCGGTAACTTGCATTTCAAATCCAGTACGAACCGCGCGCCGCGTCAGAAAACCGACGGCAAGCCCGGCGAGCGCCGCATGGTGCGCCTCGAACTGAAGGTGCTGGCCGACGTCGGTCTGCTCGGCATGCCGAACGCCGGCAAGTCGACCTTCATCTCCTCGGTATCGAACGCGCGGCCGAAGATCGCCGATTACCCGTTCACAACACTCGCGCCGAATCTCGGCGTGGTGCGTGTCGGGCCGAGCCGCAGCTTCGTGATTGCCGACATTCCTGGCCTGATCGAAGGCGCGGCGGAAGGCGCAGGCCTTGGTCACCAGTTCTTGCGCCACTTGCAGCGGACCGGCTTGCTGTTGCATATCGTCGACCTCGCACCGTTCGACGAAGCCGTCGATCCCGTCGCGGAAGCCAAGGCGATCGTCAACGAACTGCGCAAGTACGACGAGCTGCTCTATGAGAAGCCGCGCTGGCTCGTGCTCAACAAGCTCGACATGGTGCCTGAAGACGAGCGCGAAGCGCGCGTGTCGGCATTCCTTGAGGGCTATGGTTGGGAAGGCCCGGTGTTCGAAATCTCGGCGCTGACCGGCCAGGGCTGCGAAAGTCTTTGCTACGCGGTGTATGACCACATCGCCGCGCATTCGGACGCGCAGCGCGCGGCGGAAGCCGAAGATCTCGCTGCCGACGTGCGCTTCCGCGCAAAGCCGGACGCACCGGCCGCCGCGTCGGACGACTCGAGCGTCGACCCGCAGTAAAAACAAGCCTGAGCGCCGGCGCCTGCACGGGCTGCCGGCATGCATCACGCGTCATCTTGGGAGACCGCGCACAATGCGTTCCGTCATCGCAGATTCACGGCGATTGGTAGTGAAAGTCGGTTCGAGCCTCGTTACGAATGACGGGCGCGGCCTCGATCATGCTGCGATCGGTCGCTGGGCCACGCAGATTGCCGCGCTGCGCGCGCAGGGCAAAGAAGTAGTGCTGGTCAGTTCGGGCGCCATTGCCGAAGGGATGCAGCGGCTCGGCTGGACCAAGCGGCCACGCGAAATCGACGAATTGCAGGCGGCCGCGGCTGTCGGTCAAATGGGTCTCGCGCAAGTCTACGAAAGCCGCTTTGCCGAGCATTCGATCCAGACCGCACAGATTTTGCTGACCCACGCCGATCTGGCCGACCGCGAACGCTATCTGAACGCGCGTTCCACGTTGCTGACGCTGCTGCGTCTGGGTGTCGTGCCGATCATCAACGAGAACGACACGGTCGTTACGGACGAGATCAAGTTCGGTGACAACGACACGCTAGGCGCCCTGGTCGCCAATCTGATCGAAGGCGACGCGCTCATCATCCTCACCGATCAGCAGGGGCTTTTTACCGCCGACCCGCGCAAAGACCCGAACGCAACGCTCGTTCAGCAGGCCGATGCCGGTGCGCCGGAGCTCGAGGCAATGGCAGGCGGCGCGGGTTCGAGCTTGGGCCGAGGCGGCATGCTGACCAAGATTCTTGCCGCTAAACGCGCGGCGCACAGCGGCGCCAATACGGTGATCGCGAGCGGGCGTGAAGCTGACGTGTTGTCACGGCTCGCCTCGGGTGAGGCGATCGGCACGCAGTTGATCGCGCGCACTGCACGCATGGCGGCGCGCAAGCAATGGATGGCCGATCACCTGCAGGTGCGTGGCCACGTGGTGATCGACGACGGCGCAGTCCAAAAGCTGACCGAGGGCGGCAAGAGCTTGCTGCCGATCGGTATCGTCGGTGTGCAGGGCGCATTTGCGCGCGGCGAAGTGATCGCTTGCCTGAGCGCGGCAGGGCGTGAAGTAGCGCGCGGCCTGACGAACTACAGCAGCGCGGAAACCAAGCTGATCCAGCGGCGTCCGAGCGGCGACATTGAATCGGTGCTCGGCTATATGCTGGAGCCTGAGGTGATTCACCGCGACAATCTTGTGCTGGTCTGACTCCCGGGCACGGTTCGCACGACAGAAAAAAAGCCGTTCCAGCGCAAGCTGGAACGGCTTTTTCATATTCACGACGGCTTCCACTTTCGAAGAAGTCAGCGCGCGAAAACTGCCTTAGTGAACCAACGAAGTCTGCGTGCGCTTGTAGCGGATGTTCTCGACAATCTGCTTGGCGTTGCCCGTGGGCATCTTGTTCGCGCACAGGTAGTCCTGATACAGCGCTGCCTGATAGGCGTTCAGCGTGCCATTTTCAATGCGCCTGAAGTCGTTAGCGACGGTCTGGTCCCAGCCGTCGTGATCGGCGTTCAGCCCCGCATACTGGCGCCATTCATATGTGTCGCAGCGAATGCCTTCGTAGTTCACGTTGTGCGCGCCGCTCGGGCTCGTTACAACGACGGTGTAGCGCACGACGCCGTCGGTGCCGACAGTAAGCGAATTTCTATCGATAGCAAAATGCAGCGGTGTATTGCCCGAAACCTCGAAGGGTAGAAGATTCGAGTCTTGCGGCAGCGGCGGCAAGGCGTCCACCTTGTTTTCCACCCAGGTGCTCGGCCGGTCCAGCAGATAGGCAAACGCGCTGTCGTCTTTATTTGAGGGTTTGCTGGCGCAACCAGCCAGCAGGGCGCCGGTGGCGACGCACGCCACGACGAGAGCAAGTGCTTTCAATATGGTTTCCTCGAAACACTGGTGCGGTTCATTGAACCGCACCAGCAGAGGCGGCGTGGACAGCCGCACAGAATTGTTAATTGCGCACGCCAGGTCGGAACAGCGAGCCGGCGGTTTCGCGTTCCGATTCGTCTTCGTGTTCCGACGCGGAGCCAACTTCGGCAACCGACCCGGAACCCGGACCGCAATCAGACACGATCGTCGTGTGAATCGACGTTTCGATGCTGAGTGTGGTCACCGAGGTGGTGACCGTCATCATCGTCGAATCCGGCGGACTTTCCATTGACGACGCTATCCGGGGATAACGCGGCCCATGGTGCCCGCCAGGTTTTTCCGCACGCGGCGCAGCCCGGCGCATGAAACGGGATAGCTCCGTCAGCGCCAACTGATACACATCCCGCTTGAACTCGATCACACAGTCGAGCGGCACCCAGTACTCGTTCCAACGCCACGCATCGAACTCAGGGTGGTCGGTGGCGCGCAAGCAAATGTCGCAATCGCGTCCAACCATCCGGAGCAAAAACCAGATTTGTTTCTGGCCGCGGTAATGACCGCGTACTTCGCGCTTGATGAACTTGTCAGGCACCTCATAACGCAACCAATCGCGCGTGCGACCGATCACCTTGACGTGCTCAGGAAGCAGCCCGGTTTCTTCGTGTAACTCCCGATACATCGCTTGCACGGGGGTCTCTCCGTACTTGATGCCCCCTTGCGGAAACTGCCAGGAATGTTCACGGAGCCGTTTGCCCCAAAACACCTCGTTGTGCGCGTTCAAGAGGATGATGCCGACGTTCGGGCGAAAGCCTTCACGATCCAGCATACAACCACCTTCGAATCCTTTAAAATTGCTTTGATTATAAACAGATAACGGACCCGACGCACCGATTCGCACCAGATTGGAACGATTCGCCGCAAAAGGCCCGCGTTTGCGGTAGCCTGTCAGTCTTTCCGTGCCTTATCCCTTGCTGCAAAGGCTTTGCGCGGCGGCTTCGGCGCCGCGATCGGGCCGGTTTTGCCGGGGTTTTGCCTGGTATGCGCAGGCTGTTTGCCGGGTCTGAGCCGAATTCCTGGTCAGACTTTGGCCGGATATGCGGCGCGTCCGTGCCGGCGTGAGGCCGGGTCTGTGTCGGTTTCCCCACCGTTTTCACCTTTCGGGCGGTCCCTCCGGAGCCGCCGCTTTTGGAAAATCTGAATGAAAGCTTCCCGTTTCTTTATCGGCACACTGAAAGAAGCGCCCGCCGACGCCGAGATCGTCAGCCACAAGCTCATGGTGCGCGCCGGCATGATCCGCCGCGTTGCCGGTGGCATCTACAACTACCTGCCGGTCGGCCTGCGTTCGATCCGCAAGGTGGAAGCCATCGTGCGCGAAGAAATGAACCGGGCAGGCGCGATCGAACTGTTGATGCCTTCGGTGCAGCCGGCTGAACTGTGGCAGGAATCGGGCCGTTGGGAAAAATACGGCCCTGAACTGTTGCGCTTCAAGGATCGCAAGCAATCCGATTTCGTGCTCGGACCGACGCACGAAGAAGTGGTCACGGACATCGCGCGCGGCCAGATCAAGAGCTACCGCCAGTTGCCGGTCAACTTCTATCAGGTCCAGACGAAGTTTCGCGACGAGATTCGTCCGCGTTTCGGCGTGATGCGTGGCCGCGAATTCATCATGAAAGACGCGTACTCGTTCGACAAAGACGCGGAAGGCCTGCGCGAGTCGTATCGCAAGATGTACGACGCGTACGTGCGCATCTTCACGCGCCTTGGTCTGGATTTCCGCGCAGTGGCAGCAGACAACGGTTCGATCGGCGGCAGCGGTTCGCATGAATTCCACGTGATCGCCGACACCGGTGAAGACGCGATCGCGTATTGCCCGACCTCGGAGTTCGCCGCGAACGTTGAGGCGGCCGAAGCGTTGCCGCTGTACGCGGAACGCGCAGCGCCGACCGAAGAGATGAAGAAGACGGCAACGCCGGGGAAAGCCAAGTGCGAGGCCGTCGCCGAGCTGCTGAACATCCCGCTTGAGCGCACGATCAAGTCGATCATCCTCGCCACGGAAAACGAAGGCGCCGAACCGACCATCTGGTTGCTGATGCTGCGCGGCGATCACGAGCTGAACGAGATCAAGGCAAGCAAGCTGCCGGGTCTGGCGGACTTCCGCATGGCGACCGAAGCCGAGATCATCGAGACCTTCGGCACGCCGCCGGGTTACCTCGGCCCGATCAACACGAAGAAGCCGATCAAGGTCATCGCGGATCGCACGGTCGCGAACATGAGCGACTTCGTGGTGGGCACGAACGAAGTGGATTACCACACCACCGGCGTGAACTGGGGCCGCGATCTGCCGGAGCCGGTCGTCGCTGATATCCGCAATGTGAAGAAGGGCGATCCGTCGCCGGACGGCAAGGGCGTGATCGACATCTGCCGTGGCATCGAAGTCGGCCACGTGTTCCAGCTCGGGAAGAAATACTCGGAAGCGATGAACGCGACCTGTCTCGACGAGAACGGCAAGCCGCAGCCGATGGAAATGGGCTGCTACGGCATCGGCATCACGCGTATTCTGGGCGCGGCGATCGAACAGAATTTCGACGACAAGGGCATTATCTGGCCGGAGTCGATCGCACCGTTCGAAGTCGTGCTGTGCCCGATGGGTTACGACCGCAGCGAAGCCGTGCGTGAGCAGGCCGACAAGCTGTACGCGGAACTCGTCGAAGCGGGCATTGATGTGATCCTCGATGATCGCGGTGAGCGTCCGGGCGTGATGTTCGCCGACTGGGAGCTGATCGGCGTGCCGCATCGTCTGGTGATCGGCGATCGTGGTCTCAAGGACGGCAAGCTCGAGTATCAAGGCCGCCGCGACGCTGAAGCGACGCTGCTGCCGGTCGAAGACGCCGCTCAAACGGTGATCGGCAAGGTTCGCGCTGCATTGGCGCAATAAGCGGAGCGGACGGTGGAGTACACCTTCGTATCTGCGACCGTCCTGCTGATTCTGATCACTGATCCGCTAGGCAACATTCCGCTCTTTATCAGTTGTCTGCGGAGCGTATCGCCCAAGCGGCGCACGATCGTCATTCTCCGTGAGGTGGCGATCGCCTTTGCGATCCTGCTGATCTTCATGGTGGTCGGCGACCGCTTTCTGCGCATGATGAGTCTGACCGACCAGTCTTTGCGCATCGGCGGCGGGATTGTGCTGTTTCTGATTGCACTCAGAATGGTGTTTCCGCATCCGGACGGCCCGTTCGGTGGCGACACGCGAGGCGGCGAGCCGCTCATCGTGCCGCTCGCCATTCCGGCATTGGCGGGTCCCTCGGCGCTGGCGACGGTGATGTTGCTGACGTCGCAGGCACCCGGCAAGATGTTCGAATGGATCGGCGCGCTGACCGTCACGATGGTCGTCTGCGCGATCGTGCTGATGCTGGCGGAGCGCATTCAGGCGTGGCTCGGCGAGCGTGCCATGATGGCCTTCGAACGGCTGATGGGATTGGTGCTGGTGGCGATCTCAGTTGAGATGATGCTCGGCGGTATCCGCTCTTTTGTGCATCAACTTTGAGTGAGGTCTGGTGCGGGGTTCAGCACGGCCACGTGGGCGCAGCAGTGCTATCAACCACCAGCCTGAAAAACAAAAAGCGGCCGTAGGCCGCTTTTTTTACGCCGATGCGCGCCGTAAATGGCGCCGGCAGAACAACCAGGCTTTAAGCCCCCTCGGTCAACGCCCGAATGGTCGGCAGGTTGCGCCAGTAGCCCTTGGCGTCCATCCCGCAACCGAACACGTAGCGATCCGGCACTTCGAAACCACAGTAGTCCGGGCGCAGCGGCTTCGCCTTCGGAATGATCTTTTCGCACAGCACCGCGCTCAGGAAGCGCTTAGCGCCCATCGCGAGGATGCGATCGCGGATCGCGGCCATCGTCTCGCCTTCGTCGAGGATGTCGTCGAGCACCAGCACGACGCGATCCTTTACCGACTCGGCCGGCGCCACGCGCCACTGCATCTCGTTGCCACCCTTGGTGGTGTTGCGATAGCGGGTCAGGTGGATGTAGTCGAACTCGAGCGGGAAATCGAGGTGCGGCAGCAGCATGCCGGTGAACACCGCCGCCCCGCCCATCACCGAAAGTACGAGCGGAAAGTCCTCGCTCATCTCGTTGCGGATGGCGGCAGCCATGCCGCTGATCGACGCGTTGACGTCGTCGGCCGAAACGATTTCTTCGGAGTGGCTAAAAATATGGAGAGCTTCTTCGCGGTTCATGACGTCTGACGGGCGGTAACTGTATACATAGTGTGGGTGAGAACGGCGGCGTGCGGTACAGAATAAACCCGCAGAAATCCGGAGTCAGCCACGCGTGCCGTAATTCACACACGGGGACACGCGCGCCGCCGTCTTGCTAAAGCTTAGCGCATGCCGGGCATCATGCCCTTCATGCCGCGCATCATCTTCTGCAGATTGCCGCCCTTCAGCTTCTTCATCATGGTGCGCATCTGGTCGTATTGATTCAGCATGCGGTTGACTTCCTGCACCTGCACGCCCGCGCCGGCGGCAATGCGGCGCTTGCGCGTGGCCTTGATCAGATCGGGCTTGGCGCGCTCGAGCGGTGTCATCGAATTGATGATGCCTTCCATGCGGCGCATCTGCTTTTCGGCCTGGCCCATGTCGGCGCCGGCGGCGGCTTGCTGGAACTGGGCCGGCAGTTTGTCCATCAGCGACGACAGGCCACCCATGCCCTTCATCTGGGTTAGCTGCGCGCGGAAATCGTTGAGGTCGAAGTCGCCGCCTTTCTTGACCTTGTCGGCGAGCTTCTGCGCGGCCTGTACGTCTACGCCTTTCTGCGCTTCTTCAACGAGGGCGAGAATGTCGCCCATGCCGAGAATCCGGTTCGCCATGCGATCCGGATAGAAAATTTCGAGGCCATCGAGCTTTTCGGCGACGCCGACGAACTTGATCGGCTTGCCCGTCACGTGACGCACGGAGAGCGCCGCGCCACCGCGTGAATCGCCGTCGAGCTTGGTGAGGACGACGCCGGTGAGCGGCAATGCGTCGCTAAAGGCCTTCGCGGTGTTGACCGCATCCTGGCCGAGCATCGCGTCGACGACGAACAGCGTTTCCGCCGGTTTCAGCGTGCTGTGCAGCGCGGCGATTTCGGCCATCATCGCTTCGTCGATACCGAGACGGCCGGCCGTGTCGACCAGCAGCACGTCGTGGTAGTGGCGCTTGGCCCAATCCACCGCGGCGATCGCGATATCCACCGGCTTCTGATCCGGTTCCGACGGGAAGAAGTCCGCGCCGACCTGCTCGGTCACCGTCTTCAACTGCGCAATAGCAGCCGGGCGGTAGACGTCGCACGAAACGGTGAGGACCTTCTTCTTGTATTTCTCGCGCAGGAGCTTGGCGAGCTTGCCGACCGTGGTCGTCTTACCGGCGCCTTGCAGACCCGCCATCAGGATGACGGCCGGCGGCGTGACGGCGAGATTCAGCTCGACTGCCTTGCCTTCATAGTCGCCACCGATGATCGCGGTCAGCTCGCGTTGCACCACGCCGACCAGCGCCTGGCCCGGGGACAGGCTGCTGATCACCTCTTCGCCGAGCGCTTTTTCCTTCACCTTGGCGATGAACTCGCGCACGACGGGCAGCGCCACGTCCGCCTCGAGAAGCGCGAGGCGCACTTCGCGCAGCATTTCCTGGGTGTTCGCCTCGGTGAGCCGGGCTTCGCCGCGCAGCGTCTTGACGACGCGCGCCATCCGTTGAGTCAGATTGTCGAGCATGGGGAGCGATGAACAGTGCGGCCGGAGCGGGGCGCGATGCGGGAGACGTCGCGGAGCAGGGGCCTAGTGTAAACTTCGAATATGGATATTGTACTGTATGCCCTCACTGCGCTCCTCTACGGCGGTCTCGCCGTGGCCGGCTGGCGCTCGCACCGGCACGCCGCCTTGCGCCCCATGCTCGAGAGCGTGCCGCCGGTGCCCGTCTCCGCGGGCATCCCGGCCTCATCGGCCGCTTCGGGCATGAGCACCTCGGGCCGCGCGCTGCTGTTTGTCGCGCTGCTGGCCCACGGCGTGCTGCTGCACACCACCATCTTTCCCCAGAACGCGATGGTGTTCGGTTTCGCGTTCGCGCTGTCGGCGATGTTCTGGCTCGGCGCCGGCATCTACTGGATCGAGAGCTTTTTCTTTCCACTCGACGGCTTGCGCCTGCTGGTGTTGCCGCTCGCCTGCGTCGCTTCTTTATTGCCGCTGGCGTTCAACGGCGTGCGCGTGCTGCCGTATTCGGCCGCGCCGATGTTCAAGCTGCATTTTCTGATCGCCAATATCGCGTACGGTCTGTTCGCGATCGCGGCGCTGCACGCGGTTCTGATGCTGCTGGTCGAGCGGCGCCTGCATGCCATGCGCGGCGGCATGTCGCAACGCAATGCGGCTGCGGCGGGCAACGGCTGGCTGTCAAGCTGGCTCGACACCTTGCCGCCGCTGCTGACACTTGAAAAGCTGCTGTTCCGTCTGATCGGCGCCGGCTTCGTGCTGCTCACGCTGACGCTGGTATCGGGCATTCTGTTCAGCGAGCAACTGGTCGACCGCGCCTTGCGGCTCGACCACAAGACCGTCTTCGCGATTCTCTCGTGGGTGATGTTCGGCGCGCTGCTGACCGCGCGCAAGGTTTCCGGTTGGCGCGGCCGTGCGGCATTGCGCTGGGTGCTGGCGTCGTTCGTCGCGCTGTTGCTGGCGTACGTTGGCAGCCGTTTCGTATTCGAGGTGCTGTTGCACCGTGCTGTAGTGTGAGTGTCCTGCTATGCGACAAATTTTTCTGCTGATCCTGTTGTTCATTGTTGGCCAGTGGCTGGTCAAAGCGCTGCGTCGTCATGACGCGCAAGCGTCGCAACGCACCGGCGCCGGTGCGAATGGCGCCGCGGGTGCCGGCGGTGCAAGAGGCCAGAGCGGTCCGAATGGCGGCGCGCGTGGGCCCAATGCGCCGCAAGCGCAGCCCCAGCTCGCCGAGCCGATGATCCGTTGTGCCGAGTGCGGCGTGCACGCGCCGAAGAGCGACTCCGTGGTGGTGGCGGGGCAGCCTTTCTGCAGCGCCGCGCACGCGCAGCGTCATGGCGCGCGTCCCTCGGGCCGCGACGCCCGATGAGCGTCGAGTTCACCGTCGATGCAGACGGTTGGGTCACCGCCGCACGCAAGCTGCCATCGCCGAATTTCGAAGCGCGGCCCGAAGGGGCCGTGCCGACGCTTATCGTCGTCCACAACATTAGCTTGCCGCCCAATGAGTTCGGCGGCACGGCGATCGCCGAACTGTTCCTGAATACCCTCGACTGCGACGCTCACCCGTACTACGACACGCATCTGCGCGGCGTGCGGGTGTCGGCGCATTTCGTGATTCATCGCGACGGCGCGCTCGAGCAATTCGTGTCCTGCAACGAGCGGGCATGGCACG
Organism: Paraburkholderia sediminicola; assembly: GCF_902859805.1. Lineage (GTDB taxonomy): Bacteria > Pseudomonadota > Gammaproteobacteria > Burkholderiales > Burkholderiaceae > Paraburkholderia > Paraburkholderia sediminicola. The sequence continues at coordinate 53,769 of NZ_CADIKC010000016.1, forward strand.
CCGGGCCGTCGAATTTTTTCGGCCGCGAGCGCTGCAACGATTTCTCGATCGGCATCGAGCTTGAGGGCAGCGATACGACTGCTTTCGAAGCGGCGCAATACCGCACGCTCGGCACACTTGTGACGGCGCTCAAGGCTCGCTATCCGGTCGAAGGGCTCGCAGGTCACTCTGACATCGCCCCCGGTCGCAAGACCGATCCAGGGCCCCATTTCGAGTGGCAGCGTCTGCAACGCGACACCGCGTTGGCGGATCAGTACTTCCCCTATCTCAAGTTTTCCAAAACGCTGTAACGACCCTTCGCGCAACCTCGCGTGATGCGAGGAGAACAAGGCGCCGCCTTGTTCTCCGGGGAGTCGGCTTCGCGTCGCGCTATGCAAAAGTCAAGCCTTTGAAAGCAAATAAAACGATTTGACCTGTCTTGAAACTACACTATACTTGGTGCCAGAAATTCAGTTTCGCACTATATCTTGTGTCCAGTGTGTATAACTCTGTGCATAACTGAGTGCATAAGTCTGCGGCGCCCCGCTTCCTGAGCACGGCGCCGCAAGCATTCCGGGCAGCGAAAAATATTCCTGCGGCGTGGCCGGTCGAGAGAACCGGCAGCGTCCAGAAGCATTCAGGAAAAGGGCATAGCAAGTGATCGCGACACACATGGTGAAGACCGTTATCAATTCGAACCAGGCTTCACCGCTGTCGCATCCCGCCACCCGGCTCAGCCGGCCTTTTTCCTGCACCCCATCGCTTGCGCACGCGGCGGCGCAGCGTTCGTTTTAATCCGCGGTTACCTCCGCAACATTTCCAAGACCAGGAGCTTTGCACATGCAAACCACCGACAACGCGACGACCCGGTACGAGGGTTCACCGGCTGGCCAGGCCTTCGGCCAGACACAAGGCGCCCAGGCGCTCGCGCCGCAAGTGACCTACGCCGACTACAAGGTGATCCGTCGTAACGGCAGCGTGGTGTCGTTCGAGCCGTCGAAAATCGCCATCGCCGTGACGAAGGCATTTCTGGCCGTCAACGGTGGTCAAGGCGCGGCGTCGGCTCGCGTGCGCGAACTGGTCGAGCAACTCACGCAGAACGTGGTGCGCGCACTCGTGCGCAGCCGTCCGAACGGCGGCACGTTCCATATTGAAGACATCCAGGATCAGGTCGAACTCGCGCTGATGCGCGGCGGCGAACACAACGTCGCGCGTGCGTACGTGCTGTACCGCGAGAAGCGCACCCAGGCGCGCGGTCATGACGACCAGATCGTCGCCAGCACGCCGGGTCTGAACGTTACCGACAACGGCGTGACGCGTCCGCTCGACATGGCTGCGCTGCGCGGCATCATCGAACTGGCTTGCTCGAACCTGGGCGACGCCGTGAGCGCCGATCCGATCATCGCGGAAACGGTCAAGAATCTGTACGACGGCGTGCCGATGGCCCAGGTATACGACTCGGCAATTCTGGCTGCCCGCACGATGATCGAAAAGGACCCGGCATACAGCCAGGTCACCGCACGCATCCTGCTGCACACGATCCGCCGCGAGATCCTCGAAGAGGAAGTCACGCAAACGGAAATGGCCGACCGCTATGCCGAGTACTTCCCTCAGTTCATCAAGCGCGGCATCGGCGCCGGCCTGCTCGACGACAAGCTCCAGCAGTTCGACCTGAAGCGCCTCGGCGCCGCGCTCGACAACAGCCGCGACCTGCAGTTCGGCTACCTCGGTCTGCAAACGCTGTATGACCGCTACTTCCTGCATCACGACGGCGTGCGCATCGAAATGCCGCAGGCATTCTTTATGCGTGTCGCAATGGGCCTGTCGCTGAACGAGATCGATCGCGAAGCGCGCGCCATCGAGTTCTACAACATCCTGTCGAGCTTCGACTTCATGTCGTCCACGCCGACGCTGTTCAATTCGGGCACGCATCGCTCGCAACTGTCGTCGTGCTACCTGACCACGGTCGACGACGACCTCGACGGCATCTACGAAGCGCTGAAGGAAAACGCGCTGCTGTCGAAATTCGCCGGCGGTCTGGGCAACGACTGGACGCGCGTGCGTGCTCTGGGTTCGCACATCAAGGGCACCAATGGCAAGTCGCAAGGCGTCGTGCCGTTCCTGAAGGTCGTCAACGACACGGCTGTCGCCGTGAACCAGGGCGGCAAGCGCAAGGGCGCGGTCTGCGCGTACCTGGAAACGTGGCACCTGGACATCGAAGAATTCCTCGAGCTGCGTAAGAACACGGGCGACGACCGTCGTCGCACCCACGACATGAACACGGCGAACTGGATTCCCGACCTGTTCATGAAGCGCGTGATGGAAGGCGGCGACTGGACACTGTTCTCGCCGTCCACCTGCCCGGACCTGCACGACCTGTTCGGCGCGGAATTCGAAACGGCTTACACGGCTTACGAAGACAAGGTCGCGCGCGGCGAGATCAAGCTGTTCAAGAAGATCCCGGCGGCGCAACTGTGGCGCAAGATGCTGGGCATGCTGTTCGAAACCGGCCACCCGTGGATCACGTTCAAGGATCCGTGCAATGTGCGTTCGCCGCAACAGCACGTCGGTGTCGTCCACTCGTCGAACCTGTGCACGGAAATCACGCTGAACACCAGCGACGCCGAAATCGCCGTCTGTAACCTGGGCTCCGTGAACCTCGTCGCTCACCTGAAGGAACAGGCCGACGGCACCCTGGCGCTCGACCACGAGAAGCTGAAGCGCACCGTCAGCGTCGCGATGCGCATGCTCGACAACGTGATCGACATCAATTACTACGCAGTCGCCAAGGCGCGTAACTCGAACCTGAAGCACCGTCCGGTCGGCATGGGCATCATGGGCTTCCAGGACTGCCTGCACCTGCTACGCACGCCGTACGCGTCGCAAGAGGCGGTTGCGTTCGCCGATACGTCGATGGAAGCGGTCTGCTACTACGCTTACTACGCGTCGACGGAACTGGCGCAGGAACGCGGCCGTTATTCCAGCTACCGCGGCTCGCTGTGGGATCGCGGCATCCTCCCGCAAGACTCGGTGAAGCTGCTGGCCGAAGCGCGCGGCGGTTATGTCGAAGTCGATTCGAGCGAATCGATGGACTGGACCGAACTGCGTTCGCGTATCGCCACCTACGGCATGCGCAACTCGAACTGCGTCGCCATCGCTCCGACGGCGACCATCTCGAACATCATCGGCGTGTCGGCCTGTATCGAACCGACGTTCCAGAACCTGTATGTGAAGTCGAATCTGTCGGGCGAATTCACGGTGGTCAACGACTACCTGGTGCGCGACCTGAAGGAACGCGGTCTGTGGGACGAAGTGATGGTCGCCGACCTGAAGTACTTCGACGGCACGCTCTCGCGCATCGACCGCATCCCGGCCGACCTGCGCGCGATCTACGCGACCGCGTTCGAACTCGATCCGGTGTGGCTGGTCGAGGCGGCTTCGCGTCGTCAGAAGTGGATCGACCAGGCGCAGTCGCTGAACATTTACATGGGCGGCGCGTCGGGCAAGAAGCTCGATGAGATCTACAAGCTCGCATGGGTGCGCGGTCTGAAGACGACCTACTACCTCCGCACGATGGCGGCGACGCACGTCGAGAAGTCGACGGTGGCGCACGGCGCGCTGAACGCGGTGAGCTCGGGTGGCGGCGAAGGATCGGGCGGTGCGGGTGGTGTCGGCGGCGGCGCGGCAGGTGGCTTCGGCGCGAGCGGCGGTGCAGCTTCGGGCGGCATCCAGGTTGCGGCGGCAGCGCCGGCAATTGCGGTCGAAGCAGCGCCGGAAGCAGATGGTCCGGTGTGCATGATGCGTCCGGGCGATGCTGGTTTCGACGAGTGCGAAGCTTGCCAGTAAGAAGCCTCGCAACTACCGGGTAAGCATGAAGCAGGCGGCAGGATCGCTGCTTGCTAAACGGGTTGTAGGTAAAGACCCGAATGCAGCGATCAGCAAGCTTGATAGAAGTGATGCATAAGCGAAGTAGACGAGCGGCGCAGCGAAACGAAATCGACGTTGCGCCGCTCGTCGAAAAGCAGCGAAGCACGACAAGCAAATGAAGTCGTGAAGCGGCAGACAAACAGCAGGCAAGCGGTAAGCAAGTAGTAGATGACGCAGTCAGCAGTCGGCAGCACAGACGAAGCGCTCGACATGAAGCGCTCAGCAAACGCTCCGGTCGAAGGTCGATCGACACAGCCGGCCCGATGCATCGCTCGACATTGCATTGAACTTCACCTCGCCAGCACGGACGAACAGGCAATCGCGGGACAGCCGGAACGTCAGCACGAGGCAGCAGGAAGCAATCGCAAAACGCTGCAAGCACGCTCCGCAATACAGATAGATAGAGCAGCGAAACGTCGCTTCGACACGTTGCTCTTCGAGCTCGCGAAGCACCTCGACGACACGCGTTCAACTCGCTTCACATGAGGCGACACACACAGTCTGTTGAACAAAGTGTTGTATGAACGTAGCAACGCGAATCGAAAACAGGATTTTTCATCAGCGAACTCTTTTATCGCTCGTGAAAAGATGGTACAAACCGTTCTAAATTGATGGTGACATTTATGCTCAACTGGGATGACGAGATCACTGCCGTAACTCCCTCGAGCGCTACGCAACAGAATGTGTTGCGCAACGCTGCGGGATCGGCTGTCGGTTCGCAAGTCGGAACGCGTTCCGCTCCTCACGCTCCCTCGGCTCAAGACATCTTCGCGAACGACATCGCTGTCGCTCCCGTCGCTCATGTGACCCACGCTGCTACCGGAACGGCTGCCGCCTCCGAAGCGCGAGTCAATGTCGCCGACAAACGCATCATCAACGGCCAGACCGACGTCAATCAGTTGGTGCCGTTCAAATACAAGTGGGCCTGGGAAAAGTATCTGGCTGGTTGCGCCAACCACTGGATGCCGCAAGAAGTGAACATGTCGCGCGACATCGCCCTCTGGAAAGACCCGAACGGTCTGACCGAAGACGAGCGCCGCATCGTCAAGCGCAACCTGGGCTTCTTCGTGACGGCAGATTCCCTGGCCGCCAACAACATCGTGCTGGGCACCTACCGCCACATCACGGCGCCCGAATGCCGCCAGTTCCTGCTGCGCCAGGCGTTCGAAGAGGCGATCCACACGCACGCTTACCAGTACATCGTCGAGTCCCTGGGTCTCGACGAAGGCGAAATCTTCAACGCGTATCACGAGGTTTCCTCGATCCGCGCGAAAGACGAATTCCTGATTCCGTTCATCCATACGCTGACCGACCCGGCCTTCAAGACCGGCACGCTCGAGGCAGACCAGACCCTGCTGCGCTCGCTGATCGTGTTCGCCTGTGTGATGGAAGGCCTGTTCTTCTACGTCGGCTTTACGCAAATCCTGGCGCTGGGCCGTCAGAACAAGATGACCGGCGCGGCGGAACAGTACCAATACATCCTGCGCGACGAGTCGATGCACTGCAATTTCGGCATCGACCTGATCAACCAGATCAAACTCGAAAACCCGCAACTCTGGACGGCTGAGTTCCGCGCGGAAATCCGCGAGATCTTCCAGCAAGCGGTCGAACTTGAATATCGTTACGCAGAAGATACGATGCCGCGCGGGGTGCTCGGCCTCAATGCGTCGATGTTCAAGAGCTATCTGCGCTTCATCTGCAACCGCCGTTGCCAGCAGATCGGTCTCGATCCGCTGTACCCGAACGAGGAAAACCCGTTCCCGTGGATGAGCGAGATGATCGACCTGAAGAAGGAACGCAACTTCTTCGAGACGCGAGTGATCGAATATCAGACTGGCGGCGCGCTGACCTGGGAGTGATCCGGGTTCGTGTCGCAGATGCATTCATTTTGGGGATGCCGGCAGGCTTCGGCCGCGGCAATTTAGTTAGGAGCAGAACCGCCTGATGCAAATTGTGCCCAGTGCGCCGCGTGCCTTCGCGGCCCACAAACATGACTGGCACTTTGCGAACCCTTCAGTGGGATGGGCAAACTTCCCCCCGGAAAAAGCCGCTGGCGTCGCCGCCAGCGGCCCGATCAAGCAATTGCCGGCGTTGAGATCCAGCGCCGACCAGATCTGGCGCGCGGTGCCCAAGGGCACGGCGCGCCTTACCGCATTCATTAGCGTAAGCGCGCAGCACCTGCGTACGCCGATGAATAGCCCGCTTCGTAGCGCGCGCCCTGAGAAGCGTCCGCGGGAAGCGGGTTTTGACGAAGGGTGTAGTTTGAACTGACTCTCATCTGAAAACCTGAAGGAGAAAATGATGGCAACTATCAAGAAAGCAGCAGCTAAGAAACCCGCAGCGAAGAAAGCTGCTCCGGCTAAGAAGGCCGCTCCGGCGAAAAAAGTCGCTGCCAAGAAAGTCGCAGTGAAGAAGGTTGCAGCGAAGAAGGCTGCGCCGGCGAAGAAGGTCGCTGCCAAGAAGGTCGCAGTGAAGAAGGTTGCAGCGAAGAAGGCACCGGCAAAGAAGGCAGCGCCGGCTAAGAAAGCAGCAGTGAAGAAGGTTGCAGCAAAGAAGGCAGCACCGGCGAAGAAGGCCGCAGCAAAGAAGGCGCCGGCTAAGAAGGCTGCTGCCAAGAAGGCTGCGCCTGCCAAGAAGGCTGCTGCCAAGAAAGCTGCGCCTGCCAAGAAGGCTGCCGCCAAGAAGGCTGCGCCTGCTAAGAAGGCTGCCGCTAAAAAGGCTGCGCCTGCGAAGAAGGCTGCCGCGAAGAAGGCCGCTGCTCCTGCCAAGAAGGCTGCCCCTGCGAAGAAGGCTGTTGCCAAGAAGGCTGCTCCTGCTCCCGCTGCGACGTCTGTCTCGAGCGCACCGGCGGCGACGGTGAAGACCGCGCTGAACCCGGCAGCTGCATGGCCGTTCCCGACGGGCAGCCGTCCGTAAGCAGTAGAAGTACTTCGACACGTCGTACTGTGTGTCGATGATCGAGTAGCGCTTGAAGCAACATCACCGAGCGCTACTCGGTCAGGGTCCCGTTGCCGGGTTTCCGGCGACGGGATTTTTTTTGCTCGGGCGAAGGCGCGGGCTTGGAGAAACGAGTTCAAAACCCGCAGGCGAAAAAAAAACGCATGCACAGTGAAGGCATGCGTTTGAGGTCGTCGCGGCGGCGCGTGAAGCGCGGCCGCACGAGAGGGGAAACCTAGTGCGTGACGCGCGTGACGCCGCCGCTGGAAAGCAGACGGACGCGTTCGCCGGCGCGGAAGATTTCGCCGGTAGCGCTTTGCGTGATCGCGCGCATGTCGCCGTTATCGAGTCGCACGGTGATCTCGAGGCCGTCGTGCACCGCAACGCCGTTCTCGACCGCATTGCCTGCCACCGCGCCGGCCAGGCCGCCGATGATGCCAGTCACGATCGAGCCGCGACCGCCGCCGATCGCGCTGCCGGCCACCGCGCCCAACGCACCGCCGCCGATCGCACCCAGGCCGCTCGGCTGGCCGTTGTTCGAACTGATCTTCACGGCCCGAACGCTGTCGACGGTGCCCATGCGGACCGTCTCTTCGCGCTGTGCCTGCGACGCCGTGTAGACGTCGGCAGAACTGCTGTTGTACGCACACCCCGACATGGCCAGCGAACCGGCAATCAAGGCGGCCACTACCACGCGACTCGTTGTTCTCATTCCCTAACTCCAATAGCTTGCGGCATTACTGCAGGTCGTATCCGAACGCCTGCTTGAACCGTTCGTTGATCTCCGCCCGGTTGGGCGCGTAGTTTTGCGGGCCCTGGTGTTCGATCTTCAGCGCGCCCATCAGGCTCGCCAGACGCCCCGTGGTCGCCCAGCCAAGCTTGTTCTCGATGCCGTAGAGCAAGCCGCCGCGGAACGCGTCGCCACAGCCCGTAGGGTCGAGCACCTGCTGTGCCTTGACCGCCGGAATGGCTTCGATGCCGCCAGCATGATGGATCTGCGCGCCTTGTTCGCCGAGCGTGACAATCAGCGCTTCGACCTTGCCGGCGATCTCTTCGATCGACCAACCCGTTTTGTTGCTCACCAGTTTGGCTTCGTAATCGTTGACAGCTACGTAAGTAGCAAGTTCAATCATGCGGCGCAGCGACTCACCGCTGAAGAGCGGCAAACCTTGGCCTGGATCGAAGATAAACGGCACGCCGGCCGCTGCCAGGTGCTCGGAATGCTGGATCATGGCGTCGTAACCGTCCGGTCCGACGATGCCGAGCGTAATGCCCTTCGCTTCGTCAGCGCGGTTCAGATGCGCCTGCATCATCGCGCCCGGGTGGAACGCGGTGATCTGGTTGTTTTCGAGGTCGGTGGTGATCATCGCCTGGGCCGAGTACGTGTCCGGCACCACCAGCACGTTTTCCGTCGAGAGGCCGAGCTCCTTGAAGCGGTCCATGTAGAGCTGCGCGTCGATCGCGCCAAGCGCGCCCATGATGCGCGCGTTGCCACCGAGCAGATGCAGCGAGTAGGCAATGTTGCCCGCGCAGCCGCCGAACTCACGGCGCATCGTCGGCACGAGGAAGCTCACGTTCAGGATGTGGACCTGCTCCGGCAGGATGTGCTCCCGAAAGCGGCCTTCGAAAGTCATGATGTTGTCGTAGGCGAGCGAACCGCAAATCAGCGTAGCCAAGGCGAGCGTTCCTGTAAAAATCGATAAAGAGAATGGGCACGACGATGTGACAGCGCCGCGCATGAAGCGCGGCGCCGGGGTTCGTGCGCGAAGGTTTTACTTCAGCGCGGCAAGCGCTGCGTCGTAGTTCGGCTCGTTCTTGATTTCGCCGACCAGTTCAGCGTGCACGACCTTGTCGTTTTCGTCGACGACCACCACGGCGCGTGCCGTCAGACCCGTCAGCGGGCCGCTCGTGACATCCACGCCATAGGCTTGCGCGAACTCATGGCCGCGGAATGTGGACGCCGTCACGACGTTCTCGATGCCTTCTGTCGTGCAGAAGCGCGAGGCGGCGAACGGCAGGTCGCCCGACACGACGATCACAGCCGTGTTGCTCAGCTTGGCTGCAGCCTCGTTGAACTTGCGGGTCGAGGTGGCGCAGGTCGGCGTGTCGAGGCTCGGGACGATGTTCAGCACCTTGCGCTTGCCGGCGAAGTCGGCCAGCGACAGCGGCTTCAGATCCTTGCCGACCAGCGAGAAGGCGGGGGCATTCTGGCCCACGCTCGGGAACGTGCCGGCTACTTCGATCGGGTTGCCACCCAGCGTAACTTGACTCATGTTGTCGTGCTCCGAAAATTCGTCAGTGATGACGGTGAACACGCCCGGTCAGTGCCGGGCGCGCGAGGATGCGTTACGGATAAAAAATCTGTACGCGGAAATTGGACGCGACCGCATTGCCCGTGTCGAGATGCACGATCATGGTCTGGGTCGTGTGCGCCGGCAGTCCGGCCGCGATCGGCGTGCCGGGTGCGACGTAGTCTTGCGGCCACAACACGCGGCGCACGGCGACATTGTTCTGGTCGTCGAGCAGCGTGAGTTCGATGGCCGGGTAGGCCAGCGCAACATTGGCGCGGTTGCGCAGCGGCATCTTCAGTTCGAGCTTGTGCGGGCCGTCGATCTGCCGCAGGTCGGACGGCTCGACCTGCAAACCGTCGATGTCGTGCGGCGGCGTGATCTGGCAGCCGAGCTGTGCGCAGGCCTTTACGTAGAGCGTCTGCGAGCGTGGGAAGTAGACCTGCACGGTTTCCCGCTGCCACCAGGCGAGTTGCGCGAGCAGGGCGATGACCAGCAGCGCGGCGACCACCGAGCCGAAGATGATCCAGCCGAGGCGGCGCGGTTCGGCCGGGCGTGTTTCGCGTACTACCGGGAAGGGATCGACGCCGTCATGCACCGGTTGGACCGCGAAGGGTTCGCCGCTCGATCCAAATGAGGCCGGGCTTGGGCCCGAACCACCGCCCGTGCCGCTTGCACCCGTTCCGGCCGCCGCAGCTACGCTTGCAGCGCCTACGCCTGCCGCACCTAAGCCGGCCGCACCGAAATGCGGTTCATTGTCAGGAATGCCATGCAAGCTGGCCGGCTCGCGCAAAACCGGCTCGTCAGCATCAGCAAGATGTTCGGAAGGACGTTCGGTCTTGTGCCAGACCCGTGGCGCTGCTTCCGCAGACGGATTGGCCTCGGGGGCGAAAGGCTCACGCGGCAGCTCCGCGGGCGACTCGGCCTCGTGGGCGACGGGTTCGAGCGGCGCGTTCGCGAGACTGGGTTCGTGGTCGGTAGGAATCGGTGCGGTGAAGGCGCTCGCCGGCAGTTCCGGCTCGGTAGCGTGACGCGGGGTGACCGCAACGCCTGCGCCGGTGGAGATCGGCGTAAGCGGCAGATTGCTGGCGTTGTGAAGCAGGCGGTTGTCGATCGCGGCGTCGGGCGCCGGTGCCCACGGATCCCACGCTTCAGCGCTGAAATCGGGGCCCTTGGGCCGTATACCGGACAAAGCCTCGATCGCCGCAGCCGCGGCAATGGGTTTGGCGGCGGAGAAGTCGCCGGCCTCGTTCAGTTCGAACAGGCTGCTCGATGCGTCGAATACTTCATGGCAATGCCCGCAACGCACGAGGCCGCGGCGCAGCGCGAGCTGCGCCGGTTGCAGGCGGAAGACGGTTTCGCAGAAGGGGCAACGCGTCGCCAGGAGCATATTGAGCCGGTAAGCCGAAAGGCCGTTGGTTGGACAATACGCCTTATTCTAATGGCTTTCGCGGCGCGTTCCCGTCAGGCATACCCAACCTTCGTGTTCGCGCCATACGCCGATGTCGATCCATCGCGAGTAGACCTGCGCCACTTCGTCCGCCTGGCGCGCCAGAATGCCTGACAGCGCGATCCGGCCACCCGGCTTGACCTTCGACGACAACATCGACGCCATCAGCTTCAGCGGGTTGGACAGGATGTTGGCGACCACGATATCGAACTCGCCGGTGGGGCATTCGTCTGGCAAACCGTATGTGACTTCCACCCGGTTGCGTTCGCTGTTGTGACGCGCTGATTCGACCGCCTGCGGGTCGATATCGATGCCGTACACCGGGTTGGCGCCGCACTTCCTCGCGAGGATCGCGAGGATGCCCGAGCCGCAGCCGTAGTCGAGCACGGATTGCTCCGCCTTCACCGACTGCTCCAGCCATTCCATGCACAGACGCGTAGTGGGATGGCTGCCTGTGCCGAACGCGAGGCCCGGATCGAGTTCCAGCACGAGTGCGTCAGGGTCCGGCGCGTCGTGCCACGAGGGCACCACCCAGATGCGCTCGCCGATCGAAATCGGATCGAATTGCGACTGCGTGAGACGGACCCAATCCTGCTCTTCGACTTCACGCACGGTAAACGATGGCGCGCTTTCCAGCCCAATTTCGTTGGCCGCCGCCGTGAGCAGCACCGCCGGCTCCTGTTCCGGCGCGAGCAGTGCGATCACGCGCGAACGCTGCCATGCCGTGCGATCCGGCGTGAGACCGGGCTCGCCGAACAGCGGCTGCTCGTCGGGCGTGTCAGCGTCCGCATCTTCAACCGATACGGACAATGCGCCCAACTCGAGCAGCGCGTCGGAGAACTCCTCCGCGTGCTCGCGTGCCAGCTCGGCGATCAGTTCCCGGTAGCTCATGACTTACGCTTCTTCCGGCGCGGCCTGCTGCTTCGCGGCCAGGCGGTTTTCGAGGTAGTGAATGCTGGTGCCGCCTTCCACGAACTTCGCGTCCAGCATCAGCTCGCGATGCAACGGGATGTTGGTCTGGATGCCTTCCACCACCATTTCCGACAGCGCGATGCGCATCCGCTTGATCGCCTGCTCGCGCGTCGCGCCATAAGCGATCAGCTTGCCGATCATCGAATCATAGTTCGGCGGCACGAAATAACCATTGTAGGCGTGCGAATCGACGCGGATGCCGGGGCCGCCCGGCATATGCCACGACGTCAAACGTCCCGGCGACGGCGTGAACTTGAACGGATCTTCCGCGTTGATCCGGCATTCGATCGCGTGACCCTTGAACACGATGTCGCGCTGGCGGAACGCGAGCTTCTCGCCCGCCGCGATGCGAATCTGTTCCTGCACGATGTCGACGCCCGTGATCAGCTCGGTCACCGGATGCTCGACCTGCACGCGCGTGTTCATTTCGATGAAGTAGAACTCGCCGTTTTCGTACAGGAATTCGAACGTACCCGCGCCAAGATAGCCCATCTTCTTGCAGGCGTCCGCGCAGCGATCGCCGATGCGATCGATCAGGCGGCGCGCGATGCCCGGCGCCGGCGCTTCTTCGATCACTTTCTGGTGACGGCGCTGCATCGAGCAATCGCGCTCGCCGAGCCAGACTGCGTTCTTGAACGAGTCGGACAGGATCTGAATTTCGATGTGCCGCGGGTTCTCCAGGAATTTCTCCATGTAGACCTGCGGGTTGCCGAACGCACGTCCGGCTTCTTCGCGCGTCATGTTGACCGCGTTGACCAGCGCCGCTTCGGTGTGGACCACGCGCATGCCGCGGCCACCGCCGCCGCCGGCGGCCTTGATGATCACCGGGTAGCCGACCTGGCGGGCAATTTTCACGATCTCTTTCGGATCTTCCGGCAATGCGCCTTCAGAACCCGGCACGCAAGGCACGCCGGTCTTGATCATGGTTTGCTTGGCGGTCACCTTGTCGCCCATCATCCGGATGGTTTCCGGGCGCGGGCCGATGAAGGTGAAGCCGGACTGCTCGACGCGCTCGGCGAAGTCGGCGTTTTCCGACAGGAAGCCGTAGCCGGGGTGGATCGCTTCGGCGTCCGTCACTTCGGCCGCGCTGATCAGCGCCGGCATGTTCAGGTAGCTCAGATTCGAAGGCGCCGGGCCGATACAGACCGCCTCGTCGGCGAGCTTCACGTACTTGGCTTCCTTGTCGGCTTCCGAATAGACGACGACCGTCTTGACGCCCAGTTCGCGGCAGGCGCGCTGGATACGAAGCGCGATCTCGCCACGATTGGCAATGAGAATTTTTTCAAACATAGCGGATTTTCGACTCATCAATGGGCGCCCGGTTGATCACAACACAGGCTGCCTCAGAGGATCGGTCGCGCGCCCCGGGAGGGCAGGCGCGCGGGCGGCAGGCGCAAAAAGCGCAAAGCGTGCCGCGTTAGCCGACCACGAACAGCGGTTGACCGTACTCGACCGCCTGGCCGTTCTCGACGAGGATTTCCTTCACCACGCCGGACTTGTCCGACTCGATTTCGTTGAGCAGCTTCATCGCTTCGATGATGCAGATCGTCTGGCCTTCCTTGACCGTGTCGCCCACCTGGACGAACGGATCGGCGCCCGGCGACGGCGCGCGGTAGAACGTGCCGACCATCGGCGAGGTCACCACGTGGCCTTGCGGCGCGACGGCGGCCGGCGTAGCCGGGGCGCCCGCAGCTGCGGCCGGTGCTTCGCCGCCCGGCAGCGGTGCCGGCTGGGCATATTGCGGAGCATACGAAGCGGACGGTTGCACGTAAACCGGCGGCGCATTCTTGACGATGCGGACCTTGCCTTCGCCTTCGGTCACTTCGAGTTCGGAAATACCGGACTCCGAGACGAGGTCGATCAGAGTTTTCAGTTTACGTAGATCCATCAGGAAGCCCCTTTCAATGCGTAAAGTGCCGGCGCGTGCAATCGCAATACCCGGCGCAAATTAGACGTGTTTGGAATCAGCCGCGCGACGAGCCGGCGGACAGCCGGTCGAGCGCGAATTCGAGCGCGTACATGTACCCCTTCCAGCCAAGGCCGCAAATCACGCCTTCAGCCTGGTCGGAGAAATACGAGTGATGCCGGAACGGTTCGCGGCGATGTACGTTCGAGAGATGAATCTCGACGAACGGGATGCCGACCCCCGCCAGTGCGTCCCGAATGGCCACGCTGGTGTGCGTGTACGCGGCGGGATTGATCAGTATGAAATCGGTTTGTTCAGTCCGGGCGGATTGGATGCGATCGACGAGAGCGCCTTCATGATTGCTCTGGAACGACGCGAGTTCGACGCCTGCGTCCGCTGCGCGGTCCGCAAGTGCCTGATCGATCTGCGGCAGCGTTACGCGGCCATAAACCTCCGGTTCCCGTGTGCCGAGAAGGTTGAGGTTGGGGCCGTGCAGTACCAGCAGTCGCGTCATGGTCGCTTCTTTTTCCGTGGAATTGGGCGCACTTTAGCGCTGATTAGAGAAACTTGTCTAGTTTCCTGCGCGTTGGAAACGATCCCGGCGATCTTTCGCCACCTCTCCGGGCGCCCATCTTCTCTCAAATTTGAGCGATTTGCGCGTAATTTCGCGCCTTTTGCCCCGATCTGATCGTCAAAAGAATGTGAAATTTAGAGCGCGTCGAGCGTCTGTTTCAGCGCTTGCGGGTCGATTTGCCCTAATTTTGTCGAGCGGATGTTGCCTTTTGCGTCAATAACGACGGTAAAGGGCAGGCCGCCGGCAGTATTGCCGAACGCGCGCGCGAGGTCGGCGCCGCCGAACCCGGTCACATAGACCGGATAGGCCACTTTCACCTTCTGCAGGAATGCCTGCACGTTTTTATCCGAATCGACGCCAAGTCCTACGAACTGGATTCCTTTCTTCGCATATTCGCGCTGAAGTTGCGAAAGAGCGGGCATTTCCTCGACGCACGGTCCGCACCACGACGCCCAGAAGTTGACGACGATTGGGTGGCCTTTAAGCAAACTTAGCGATTGCGGCTTGCCTTCGACATTCGTGACGGGCGCGGTCCAAAGTTGCTCGACGGCGCTTTGCGTGGAACCGGGCTGCGCCGCGTGGGCGACTTCCGGGTCGCCATTCAGCAAGTGATTGGCCAGCACCCCGCCGCCCGCAGCGGCGATCGCGACAAGCGCGCCTGCCAGAATCCGTGTCGTATTCATTCCAGGTCTAGGTCTGTCTAATTGGTTGAGGAGGTGACGTTGCTGCTGTCGAGCAGCGCCTGAACGGTCTGCTGATTCGCCCGGGCCGTGCGGCCGCGCGCGTCGGCCCGAACCGCGCCGCGCAGGTCGTCCGTTTCGTACAGGGCGACGTGGATGCCGGCCGGCTCCGCATCGCGCCCTTCGTTCGTGGGGCGCCAGAGGAAGCTCAGCGTCTCGACATAGCCGCGCCCGGCGAAATGCCGTGTCTCGGAAACGTCGTACTGGATGTTGGCGTTCAGAAAGTAGATCGCGACTTCTTTCGGGTTGTCGCAGAACACCTGAAGGTGAATATCCGAGTGTTCGCCGGCTGTACCGCCGAGCACCGCGCCGGTCAGATAGGGATTGAACGGCGCAAGCCGCTCCATCCAGTCGATCGCGATGCGGCGCAGCCGCCGCAGCAGCGCCGGCTGGCTGTCACCCTGGAACAGCGACTGATATTCACGGATTTCTTCTTCAATCTGGTCGTTATCCGGCAGCCATTCGCCGGCAACACGGCTCTCGCCGACTACCTGCCGTGCCGCTTTACGCTTGGCCGTTGCGTAGTCCAGACCGTCTTCAGCGATCATCCGGGCAGCGGCGATGGCGATTTCCTCGCGCACGCGCTGCGGATCGAAATGTGATTTGCGAACCATCTCTCAATCATACTAGAGATTGATGACAGCCCTTTCTGGGCGGTTCACGCAGGGCGTTTTGCCGGGGCGGGACGGGCAGCCATCCTGGCGGCCCCGTTCGTAGGGCGATTTGGAGGCGTCGGTTACAATAGCGTCCTTTGCGGACGGTCGTTTCGACCGCTCTTCTGCACTCCCATCCCTCGCAAAATACGCCCGCGCGGCACGACAGGCTTATGCACATCCACATCCTCGGTATCTGCGGCACGTTCATGGGCGGACTCGCGGTCCTCGCGCGCGGCGCGGGCCACACCGTGACGGGCTGCGACGCCGGCGTCTATCCGCCAATGAGCACACAGCTCGAGGCGCAAGGCATTCGTCTGATTGAAGGCTATGACGCCGAGCAGTTGAACGGCCTCAATGCCGACCTGTTTGTGATCGGCAACGTGGTCTCGCGCGGCAACCCGCTGATGGAAGCAATTCTCGATCGCGGCCTGCCGTATGTCTCCGGTCCGCAGTGGCTCGGCGAGCACGTGCTGAATGGCAAGTGGGTGCTGGCGGTGGCCGGCACGCACGGCAAGACCACCACCAGTTCGATGCTGACCTGGCTGCTCGAAGACGCGGGTCTCAATCCGGGCTTCCTGATCGGCGGCGTGCCGTTGAACTTCGGCGTGTCGGCGCGGCTGACCGATTCGAGCTTTTTCGTGATCGAAGCCGACGAGTACGACACGGCCTTCTTCGACAAGCGCTCGAAGTTCGTCCACTACCGGCCGAAAACCGCGGTGCTGAACAACCTCGAGTTCGATCACGCCGACATTTTCCCGGATCTGGCGGCGATCGAAACGCAGTTCCATCACCTGATCCGCACGGTGCCGGGCATCGGCCGTATCGTCACGAACGGTCGTGAAGACGCGCTGGAGCGCGTGCTGACGCGCGGTTGCTGGAGCGAAGTCGAACGGTTCGGCGTGCAAGGCGGCTGGGAAACCCTGCCGGCGGAAGACGGCGTGCCGGTCGACGAACGTTTCGCTGTGTATCACAACAGTGAGCGCGTCGGCGTGGTCGAGTGGCAGGTGCAGGGCGAGCACAACCGCATGAATGCGCTGGCCGCGATCGCCGCCGCGCGCCATGTCGGCGTGCCGCCGGCGCAAGCCGCGAAGTCGCTGGCGAGTTTCCGGAATGTGAAGCGCCGCATGGAAGTGCGCGGCAGCGTCGACGGTGTCACCGTCTACGACGATTTCGCCCACCACCCCACGGCGATCGAAACCACGGTGGCGGGCCTGCGCGCACGCGTCGGCCATGAAAACACGCGAATCCTGGCCGTGCTGGAACCGCGCTCGAACACCATGAAGCTCGGCGTGATGAAGGCGCAACTGCCGGCGAGTCTGGCCGACGCCGACCTCGTGTTCGGCTACGGCGCACCGGCCGGCCGTGACGCGCTCGGCTGGGATCTCGGCGAGGCGCTCGCACCGCTCGGCGGCAAAGCGCAGGCTTTCGACAATCTCGACGCGCTGGTCAAAGCAGTAGTCCACGCAGCGCGCCCCGGCGACCAGATTCTGGTGATGAGCAACGGCGGCTTCGGCGGCGTGCATCAGAAGCTGCTTGAGGCGTTGTCCGCGGCACTTTCCGCACGAGGCGCTTCGTGATCCTTTATCTGCACGGTTTCCGTTCGTCACCCAATTCGTTCAAGGCGCGCGTGCTGGCGGCGCGCCTCGTCGAGCTCGGCCGCAGCGACGAATGGTGCTGTCCGATGCTGCCGGTCTCGCCGTTCGAGACCGTGACGCTCGCCGAATCGCTGGTCGCGGCGGCGAAGCCGAAAGACGTCACGGTGATCGGCAGTTCGCTCGGCGGCTACTTCGCCACACATCTCGCCGAGAAGCACGGCTGGCCGGCGGTGCTGCTGAACCCGGCGGTCGTGCCGCAACGCGATCTGAGCGCCTATCTCGGCGAGCAGCCGCTGTGGCACGGCGGCGGCAGCATCACGGTCGAGCCGCATCATCTGGACGAGCTGCGCGCGCTCGGCGTCGCGGCGATCACGCGGCCCGAACGCTATTATTTGATGGCTGCCACCGGCGACGAAGTGCTCGATTACCGCGAAATGCTCGCGCACTATCCGGGCGCACGCACTACGCTGATCGAAGGGAGTGACCACGCGATCAGCGAATTCGCGCAATACGTCGACGATGTGCTGGCCTTTTGCGATGCCGAAGACGTCGAGCCGCCGGCGCCGCGCGAAGCGGCCTGAAGGCATCGACCCACGATCCTGCAGCGATGCCGTTGCGGATCACCAGAATCATGCCGCCGGCGCGCGCGTATCGCGCCGCGGATCCACTACCACGAACACGTTGCCGTGCCGCGCACGCAGTGACCGATAGCTGAACCCAATCGGGCGCGCCGGCGGATGCAAGTCAGAACGAGAGTATTGAGTGAACGTTTTCTTCGAGGAATCGGGCAGTTTCAAGGCGGGCAGCGTGCTGTCGCGTCAGGGCGATGCTTTTCAGGTCGAGTTGCCGGGCGGCCGGCGCGCCAAGGTGCGCGCGAAAGACGTGCTGATCGAATTCGAAAAGCCGAGCGCGGGCGAGCTGATGCAACAGGCCGAGGCCGCCGCGCAGGACATCGATCTGGACTTCCTGTGGGAATGCGCGCCGGAAGACGAATTTCCGTTTGCCACGCTGGGCGCCGAGTACTTCGGCGAATCGTTTGGTTCGATCGAGCGCGCGGCGCTGGTGTTGCGCATGCACGGCGCACCCGTCTACTTCCGTCGCAAGGGCCGCGGCATGTACCAGCGCGCGCCGCAGGAGCAACTCAAGATGGCGCTCGCCGGGCTTGAGCGCAAGCGTCAGCAGGCGCTGGTGCAGGCCGGTTACGAAGACGAACTGAAGGCAGGCCGTCTGCCGGAAGGCTTCAGCGGCAGCAAGGCGCTGGCTTTGCTCACGAGGCCCGACAAGAACACGATCGAATACAAGGCGCTAGAAGGCGCGGCAGCGGCGCGCGGCATCTCGCAGGCGCGCCTGATGCTCGAATGCGGCGGAATTCCGTCGGCTCGCGCGTTGCATGAGGCGAAATTCCTCTCCGAGTTTTTCCCGCACGGCACCGGTTTTCCGCCGGTCACGGTCGGCACATTGCCGGAAGATCTGCCGGAAGCCGATGTCCAGGCGTTCTCGATCGACGACATCACCACCACTGAAATCGACGATGCCTTCTCCGTCGAGCATCTGGCCGACGGCCGCGTGCGGATCGGCGTGCACATCGCCGCGCCGGCGCTGGGCATTGAACGTGGCGACGAGGTCGATGCGATCGCGCGTACGCGTCTGTCGACGGTCTATATGCCGGGCGACAAGATCACGATGCTGCCGGATAGCGTCGTGGAAGCGTTTACGCTGGCTGAAGGCGGCTTGCGGCCGGCGTTGTCGCTTTACGTGATCATCAATCGCGAGACGCAGGAAATCGTGGCGAGCGAAACGCGCGCCGAGCGCGTGTTCGTGAAGAATAATCTGCGCCACAACACGCTGGATGAACTGGTCACCGAAGAGGCGCTGGCCGCCGGTACCGGCGACTATCCGCACAAGGAAGACATCGCCGTGCTGTGGTCGTTCGCGCAGGCGCTGTTCGAAAAGCGTCAGACCGCGCGCGCCGGTTACGGTCTGCGTCGCGAAGTGCAGCGCAACACCGATTTCAACTTCTACGTGGAAGGCGAGCACATCACGATCACGCCGCGTCGGCGTGGGTCGCCGCTCGACACGATTGTCGCGGAGCTCGCGATTCTCGCCAACTCATCGTGGGGCGCGTTCCTGCACGACCACGGCGTGCCGGGCATCTATCGTTCGCAGCGCGCGTTCGGTGCGCCGACCGGTCCGAAACGCACTCGCATGCAGACCAATGCGGCGCCGCACGAAGGCCTGGGCGTCACGCAATACGCGTGGAGCACCTCGCCGTTGCGCCGCTACGTCGATCTCGTGAACCAGTGGCAGTTGCTCGCCTGCGTGCAGCATGGCGTCACCGCAAAACTGGCCGCGCCGTTCAAGCCTAAGGACGCCGATCTGTTTGCCGTCGTCCAAGGTTTCGACGACACCTACACGGCGTACGCCGATCACCAGCGTCGCATGGAGTACTTCTGGTGCCTGCGCTGGCTGAAGCAGGAGAATCGCAAGCAGGTGGTGGCATCGGTGGTGAAGGGCGATCTCGTGCGTCTGGAAGAGATTCCGCTGCTCCTGCATGTGCCGGGTCTCGGCGTGCACGCACGCGGTACGCGCTTGCAGATGGAAGTGATGTCCATCGACGAACTGACCGTCGAAGCGTCCGTGCGCCTGCTGCACGTGCTCGACGCGCCGACGGTGACGAGCGGCAGCGAAGCTGAAGAAGCCGACGAGGGTGAAGAAGAAATCATCGACGTGGCGGAGGAAAGCGCCGAAGGCGAAGCCGAGGCTCAGGCGGAAGCCGACCTCGACGGCGGCGCGGCCGAACCCGGCGACGCCGAAAACGCCGCCGGCACCAGCGATGCGGCAGCCGATCAGCAGCACGTAGCGGAGCCGGGACGATGAGCGTCAGCGATTCGCACGACCGCTACGCGGTCATCGGCAACCCGGTCGGCCATAGCAAATCGCCGTTCATTCATGGCCGTTTTGCCGCGCAAACCGGCGAGCCGATCGAGTACGGCCACTTGCTCGCGCCGGTCGATGCGTTTGTGCCGCATGTGCGCGCTTTTATCGAAGCTGGCGGCCGCGGCATGAACGTGACGGTGCCATTCAAACTCGACGCGCATGCGTTCGCCAACACCCTTTCGCCGCGAGCGTCAGCAGCGGGCGCGGTAAACACATTGCGGTTCGACGCAAACGGTGTCTACGGCGACAACACGGACGGCTTCGGCCTCGTGCGAGACATCGAGGTGAATCTCGGCGTTTCATTGAAGGGTGCACGGATTTTGCTGCTTGGTGCGGGTGGTGCTGCGCGTGGCGTCGTACTGCCGATGCTGGATCGCTCGCCGCATACGCTGACGATCGTCAACCGTACGGCAGCGAAGGCCGAAGCGCTCGTGGACCAGTTCGCGCAGGCCGCACGCGACGCCGCTTGCCGTCTGACCGGCGGCAGCGCGCGAGCGATCGAAGCAGGGACATACGACGTGATCGTCAACGCGACGGCGGGCAGTCTGGATGCTTCGTTGCCCGAATGCGACGACCGCGCGTTCGGCGCCGGCACGCTCGCCTACGACATGATGTACGGCGCGCATCCGACGGTGTTTATGGAGCACGCGCGGAAGCTGGGCGCACGCGGCGCCGACGGCCTCGGCATGCTGGTCGAGCAGGCGGCCGAATCGTTTTACGTGTGGCGTGGCGTGCGACCTGACGGCGCGCCGGTGCTGGCTGAATTGCGAACGTTGTTGACGGCGCCGCCGCACGCGTAGACCCCCGTTTTAATTTCCAGAATACGCAACTCACCACCACGCACGTTCACCGACTCGAGGACTCCAGTCACGATGAAAGCAACGCGGCGCGCGAGCCGGCCAGGTCCGGTGCGATGGGTGTTTTATCTGGGCGCTGTGGTGGCGATTGCGTGGCTTGCGACGCAGGCGTTTTACTTCGCGCAGATCGCGGTGTGGAATTACACGAATCCCCGGTCGACCGCTTTTATGCGATCGGACGCGTGGCGCTTGTCGCAGGATCGGCCTGATCTGTCGGTGCAACGCACGTGGGTGCCGTACGAACAGATTTCGCACAATCTGAAGCGCGCGATTATCGCTTCCGAAGACGCGAACTTCGTCAACAACAACGGCTACGAGACTGACGCCATTTTGCAGGCGTGGGAGAAGAACAAGGCCAAGGGCAAGATCGTTCGCGGCGGGTCGACGATTACGCAGCAGTTGGCGCGGAATCTTTTTCTATCTCGTGAGAAGAGTTATATCCGCAAGGGTCAGGAACTGATCATCACGTGGATGCTTGAGACCCTGATGGACAAGCAGCGGATCTTTGAGATTTATCTCAACTCCGTTGAATGGGGCAATGGGGTTTATGGCGCGGAGGCGGCCGCGCATTATTACTACAAGACTTCTGCGGCCAAATTGACCGCCGGGCAGTCGGCGCGGCTTGCTGTGATGCTGCCGCAGCCGAAGTATTTTGATGAGCACAGGGGCTCAGCGTATCTGGCTCAGAGGTCGCGCGTGATTGCGCGGAGGATGGGGGCTGCTGAGTTGCCAGATTGACGGTTTTTTTTGCCTGTGCGGCGCTTGTTGTTCGTGTTCTCTGGTCTTGGTGCTTTTCCTTGTTTTGTTAGTGGTCTATTAGCGTTGCCCCTGTGCGGGGCGGCACCTACTTTTCTTTGCCTGCCGCAAAGAAAAGTAGGCAAAAGAAAGCGGCTCAAACCACTAATGCTAATTGGGCACCGTAGCTTGCAGCGGGTAGTGGTGCATCTGGAATCTGTGTTCTCCCGCATTCGGCGCCAGTGACAAGGGCGTCATACTTCCGGCGACGCTGCGCGCGCCGAAGAGTACTTCTTAAAACCTCCCTCTACGTTTCAATTCCTAAGCCTCGTCGACGGGCCGTGACTCGTCATTGCGCCGCCATCACCATCTCGATTCCGATTCCGATTCCGATTCCGATTCCGCTTGCAACGCCAACGCCAACGCCCACGCCCACGCCAACGCCCACGCCAACGCCCACGCCCACGCCCACGCCCACGCCCACGCCCACGGCAACGGCAACGGCAACGGCAACGGCAACGGCAACGGCAACGGCAACGGCAACGGCAACGGCAACGGCAACGGCAACGGCAACGGCAACGGCAACGGCAACGGCAACGGCAGATGCGAACGCGACCGTGGCTGGGATGGGGGCGGGGTGAAGCGAGGAGGAGCGGTGATTCAGCACACCGACATATCGTTTAAAGAGGGCGTTCCGGGCTGAATGCAGAGGCGCGTCGCCGAGGCGAAGCCGACGGCCCCGCAAACCTCAACCGAAGCCCGTGGTTTCCCCTGCAGACCCGTCCGCGACGCACGCAGTGCGGAGTGGGAGCTGATGACACCTTTGTCACTAACGCGGAATGTGCGAGAACACGGATTCCAGTCGCACCACTACCCGCAGCAGACCACGGGCCCCACTTAGCATTAGCGGTTTGAGCCGCTTTCTTTTGCCTACTTTTCTTTGCGGCAAGCAAAGAAAAGTAGGTGCCGCCCCGCACAGGGGCAACGCTAATAGACCACTAACAAAGCAAGGAAAGGCACGAAAGCCAGAACAAGGAAAGGCCAAAGCCCCAGGAACACTGACGAACAAGCGCCCAGCAAGCAACAAGCTCAAGAAAACCCCCCGCCGCAGGCAAACCACCCAACAAGCCCCCGGCAAGCCAAAATCCCATTATATGAATCAAACATTCACATATTGGAGATTTCCAAAAAACCGCCCTACAATCCAACCCAACACGCACCGTGAGCAAAAAAGCCCACGACCAGCGACAGCAAGAAAAAAACCGGAGACAAAGCCAAACCATGCCAAAGCCCCAAAGGCAGCAACCGCATGCCCGCGCCAGTGGCAACACACGCACCGCGAGCAAATCAGGCCTCCTCTCCGGCCCCGCGCTGTAAGCGCAAAAAACTACCTGAAAGCGAATCGCCATGAACAAAGCGATGCCCACTCACGCCGTAAGCGCGTCTGACGCCGATCTGGCGCCGCAGGCCGATCACGCTTCCAGCGCCGCGCCGCGGCAGGCTGCCAACGCTGCGAAGGTTTCACGCGCCAGCGTCCAGCATCCGCCCGTGGTCGACGAAATCGCCTTGCCGAGCACGTTGCTCGACATCACGCCGCAACAAGCCGGCACGCAAACCCTGCTGCGCGGTCTGGCGATTCTGGAAGCCGCCGCCGCCGGCGTGCGCGATCTGCGCACCTTCGGCGCCGCGCTCGGCACGACGCGCAGCACCACGCATCGGCTGGTGAGCAGCCTCGTGCAGGCGCGCTATCTGCGGCAAGTGCAAGGCGGCTATCTGCTCGGCCCGAAGCTGATCGAACTCGGCACCATCGCGCTCGAACAGATGCCGCTCACGACCGTGGCCCGGCAGCATCTCGAATCGCTCGCCGAGCAAACGCTCGACACGATCCACCTCGGCGTGCGCGATGGCGACGACGTGCTGTACATCGACAAGATCCCCGGCACCCGTGGCCTCGAAATGCGCTCGCGCGTCGGCCACCGGATGCCGCTGGCGTCGACGGGGATCGGCAAGGCCATGATGCTCGACCTCACGCCGGACGTCTGGCAGTCGCTCTTCGAAGCATCGCGGCGCGCGCTTGCCGGCGTCAGTTTCAAGCCGGATAACCGCCCCGATGCGCAGACCTTCATGCAACGCATGACCAACTACGCCGCCGGCGGCTACACCTTCGACCTCGAAGAAAACGAAGCGTCGATTCGTTGCGTCGCGGCGCCGGTGCGCGATGCATCGGGCGCAGTCGTGGCGGCGCTGTCGGTAGCGAGCACGATTCCGTATATGTCGCTCGAACGCATGGATGAACTGATTCCGGTCGTGCAGCGCGAAGCGCGTGCGATCTCGGAAGAACTCGGCTGGCGTGCCCCGCAACCGGCAACCCGCAGGATCAAACGATGAAGCGAGCGGGTTCTCACACGCAAGCGGCCAATCCGGTGCACGCCGCCGCGGTCTCCGACGCTACCTTCCAGGACGCAGCGCTCATTGCGCTCGACTGGGGCACGACGTCGCTGCGCGCGTATCTGTATGACGCGGCCGGCGAGGTACTGGCGACGCGGGCATCGACGGCCGGCATTATGAATTTGCCGCGTAGCGCCGAGCAAGGCGGCTTCGACGCCGCCTTCGAGGAAGCGTGCGGTGCCTGGCTTGAACAGGCGCCCGCCGTGTCGGTGATCGCAGCCGGTATGGTCGGCAGCGCGCAAGGCTGGCTCGAAGCACCGTATGTCGACGCGCCGGCGAATGCGGATGCGCTGGTGGCCGGCATCGTCCGTGTGAAAGCCGCGTGCGGCGTGACGCTGCATATCGTGCCTGGCGTCCTGCAGCGCGGCGAGTTGCCCAACGTCATGCGCGGCGAAGAAACCCAGATTTTCGGCGCGCTGGGGCAGGACACGGGTGCAGCGGACAGCAGTAAGCGCGCACTGATCGGCTTGCCTGGCACACACGCGAAATGGGCTGTCGTGCAGGCGGGCCGCATCGAACGTTTTCATACCTTCATGACCGGTGAAGTGTTCGCGGCATTGCGCGAGCACACCATCCTCGGCCGCACGATGGTCACGCCGGATCGTCCGGATACCGCTTCGTTTCTGCATGGCGTGAACATCGCGCGCGATAAAGGTCAGGCGGGCGTGCTGGCCACGGTATTCAGCTCCCGCACGCTCGGGCTCACCGGACAACTTTCGCGCGAACAGCAGCCGGACTATCTGTCGGGTTTGCTGATCGGGCACGAACTGGCGGGTCTCGAAGCCGCGCTGGCGCAACAGCAAAGTTCGCTCGCCGGACAGCATCTGCGTCTGATCGGCAATGAAGCGCTGTGCGAGCGCTATCGCGTAGCACTCGTGCAATTCGGTTGCACGCACGCGGAGCTGGTGAAGCACGCCACCGAGCGCGGCTTGTGGCGCGTCGCCACCCAGGCGGGGCTCGTCAAGCCCACGCCGCAAGCGGCGCACGCCGGCTAACCGGCCGCGCCGCCGCTCACGAAACAAGGAACCGACATGCAACCTCACATCAATCTGCCCGCCCCATACATGCCGCACGCGGGGTTGATCGCGGCGTTCGAGATTTGCCCGCTGATCGCGATCATGCGCGGCGTGACGCCCGCCGATGCCGCTGAGCACGCTCAGGCGCTGTACGAAGCCGGCTTTCGCATCGTCGAAGTGCCGTTGAATTCGCCGCAGCCGTTCGACAGCATCGCGGCGATCCGCAAGGTGTTGCCGGCGGATGCGATCGTGGGCGCTGGCACGGTGCTGCATCCGAGTTTCGTCAACGACGTGAAGTCGGCAGGTGGCGAGTTGATCGTGATGCCGCATAGCGACCCTGAGGTCGTCGGCGCCGCGAAAGCGCAAGGCATGGCCTGCGCGCCGGGTGTGGCGACACCGAACGAAGCCTTTATCGCACTGAAAAACGGCGCGGATGTGCTGAAGATGTTTCCTGCCGAACAACTCGGCTGCCAGGTCGTGAAGGCGTGGCGCGCGGTGATCGCGGCAGAAGTGCCACTGGTGCCGGTTGGTGGGATCACGCCGGACAACATGGGTCCGTTCCTTAGCGTCGGCGCGAATGGCTTCGGCCTCGGCTCGGCGCTGTACAAGCCGGGACAGAGCGCAGCGGTGACCGCTTCGCACGCGAAGGCGTTCATCAACGGCTTGCGCATCGCCCGTGCAGGCGCGAAGAAATGAAGCGGCTTGCCGACAAAGTTACGTTGATCACCGGCGCCGGTCGCGGCATCGGCGCGGCGATCGCGTTTGCATTTGCGCGTGAGGGTGCTGCGGTCGTACTGGCTGAACTCGATATCGAAACCGCGCGGCAGACGGCGGAACAGATCAAGGCGCAAACCGGCGCACGCGTGCTGGCGGTGCAGACGGATGTGACGCAATCGGCCTCGGTTCAGCACGCGGTGAGCGAGGCCGAGCAGGCGTTCGGCGCGGTCGATGTACTGGTCAACAACGCCGGCATCAACGTGTTCTGCGACCCGCTGACGATGAGCGACGACGACTGGCGCCGTTGCTTCGCGGTCGATCTCGACGGCGTCTGGAATGGGTGTCGCGCGGTGTTGCCTGGCATGGTGGAACGCGGCGCGGGCAGCATCGTGAATATCGCATCGACGCATGCATTCAAGATTATTCCGGGGTGTTTCCCGTATCCGGTGGCGAAGCATGGCGTGATCGGCTTGACGCGCGCACTCGGCATTGAATACGCGCCGCGCAATGTGCGGGTCAACGCAATCGCGCCGGGTTACATCGAAACGCAATTGACGCACGACTGGTGGAACGAACAAGCCGATCCAGCCGCCGCGAAACAGGCGACGCTCGCTCTGCAACCGATGAAGCGCATCGGTCGCCCGGAAGAAGTGGCGATGACGGCGGTGTTTCTTGCCTCGGATGAGGCGCCGTTCATCAACGCCACCTGCATCACCGTGGATGGCGGCCGCTCGGCGGTGTATCACGACTGAACGTAGTGGGGCAGCAGGAAAAAAGCAGCAAGGTTTCACCGGACGACGCGCTGGCCGCGTGTGTCACACCCGGTACAAGAAGACGCGGCCGATACCTTCTCGTTATCAATTAGTCAGGAGACACGCATTATGAAACGAAGAATTTTCCTCACGCTGGCAGCAGCGGCGACGGGTGTGCTCTTCAACGCACCGGTGGCGCAAGCCGCGGATCCGGTCAAGATCGGCTTCCTCGTGAAGCAGCCGGAAGAACCGTGGTTCCAGGACGAATGGAAGTTCGCCGAAATTGCCGCCAAGGAGAAGGGTTTCACGCTGGTGAAGATCGGCGCGCCGTCGGGCGAGAAGGTGATGAGCGCTATCGACAACCTGTCGGCACAGAAGGCACAAGGCTTTGTGATCTGCACGCCTGACGTCAAGCTCGGACCGGGCATCGTCGCCAAGGCGAAGGCCGACGGCCTGAAGATGATGACGGTGGACGACCGTCTCGTCGACGGCGCGGGCAAGCCGATCGCATCGGTGCCGCATATGGGCATCTCGGCGTACAACATCGGCAAGCAGGTGGGCGATGGGCTGGCCGCGGAAATCAAGAAGCGCGGCTGGGACATGAAGGACGTCGGCGCGATCGACGTGACCTACGAACAGCTGCCGACCGCGCATGACCGCACGAGCGGCGCGACCGACGCGCTGGTCGCCGCCGGCTTCCCGAAGGCGAACATTATTGCCGCGCCGCAAGCGAAGACCGACACGGAAAACGCGTTCAACGCCGCCAACATCGCGCTGACGAAGAACCCGAACTTCAAGCACTGGGTGGCTTACGCGCTGAACGACGAAGGCGTGCTCGGCGCGGTGCGCGCAGCGGAAGGCCGCGGCTTCAAGGCGGACAACATGATCGGTATCGGCATCGGCGGTTCGGACTCGGCATTGAACGAGTTCAAGAAGCCGACCCCGACGGGCTTCTACGGCACGGTCATCATCAGCCCGAAGCGTCACGGCGAAGAAACCTCGACGCTGATGTACGACTGGATCACGCAAGGCAAGGAACCGCCCGCGCTCACGCTGACGACCGGCATGCTGGCTACGCGTGACAACGTTGCCGATGTGCGCCAGAAGATGGGCCTCGCGGCAAATTGAGCGGCTGTAGCGTAGTCAAATGAAGTGAACTGCCGGTGCGTCGTTTCTCCAAGGATTGGGCGCACCGGCAGCAGCAATACAAGATCAGCAGTTGAGACAGACCGTGTTTGCCGGCGGCGTGACTGCCTCGCAAAACACGCACGGTTCACACGAAGTAAAAGGAGGCGAAGTGTCAGCGACGCTACGTTTTGACAATATCGGCAAAGTCTTTCCAGGCGTGCGCGCGCTCGACGGTGTGTCCTTCGACGTCAACGTCGGCCAGGTGCACGGCCTGATGGGCGAAAACGGCGCAGGGAAATCGACCCTGCTGAAGATTCTCGGTGGTGAATACCAGCCCGATTCGGGCCGCGTGATGATCGACGGCAATGAGGTCCGCTTCACGAGCGCGGCTTCGTCGATCGCAGCGGGGATCGCGGTGATTCACCAGGAACTGCAATACGTGCCCGATCTGACGGTCGCGGAAAACCTGCTGCTGGGCCAGTTGCCGAACTCGCTCGGCTGGGTCAACAAGCGCGAGGCCAAACGCTTCGTGCGCGAACGCCTCGAAGCGATGGGCGTGGCGCTGGATCCGAACGCGAAGCTGCGCAAGCTTTCGATCGCGCAACGGCAGATGGTCGAAATCTGCAAGGCGCTGCTGCGCAATGCACGCGTGATTGCACTGGATGAGCCGACCAGCTCGCTGTCGCATCGCGAGACCGAAGTGCTGTTCAAACTGGTGCGCGATCTGCGTGCCGACAACCGCGCGATGATCTACATCTCGCACCGCATGGACGAGATCTACGAGCTGTGCGACGCCTGCACGATCTTCCGCGACGGCCGCAAGATTGCTTCGCATCCGACGCTCGAAGGCGTGAAGCGCGACACCATCGTGAGCGAAATGGTCGGACGGGAAATCGCCGACATTTATAACTACTCGGCACGGCCGCTCGGCGAAGTGCGCTTCGCGGCGAAAGCGATCGAAGGGCATGCGCTTGCGCAGCCGGCTAGCTTCGAAGTGCGGCGCGGCGAGATCGTCGGTTTCTTCGGTCTGGTGGGCGCGGGACGCAGCGAACTGATGCATCTGGTGTACGGCGCCGATCACAAGAAAGCCGGCGAAATCGTGCTCGACGGCAAGCCGATCAAGGTGCGCAGCGCGGGTGAGGCGATTAAGCACGGCATCGTGCTGTGTCCGGAAGACCGCAAGGAAGAGGGCATCGTCGCGATGGCGACCGTGTCGGAGAACATCAATATCAGTTGCCGCCGTCACTATCTGCGTGCGGGGATGTTTCTCGATCGCAAGAAGGAAGCGGAAACCGCCGACCGTTTTATCAAGCTGCTGAAGATCAAGACGCCGAGCCGTCGTCAGAAGATCCGTTTTCTGTCGGGCGGCAACCAGCAGAAGGCGATTCTGTCGCGCTGGCTGGCCGAACCCGATCTGAAGGTGGTGATTCTCGACGAGCCGACGCGCGGGATCGACGTCGGCGCGAAGCATGAGATCTATAACGTCATTTATCAGCTCGCCGAACGCGGCTGCGCGATTGTGATGATTTCGTCGGAATTGCCGGAAGTGCTCGGCGTGTCCGACCGGATCGTCGTGATGCGCCAGGGTCGGATTTCCGGCGAGCTGGCGCGTAAGGACGCAACGGAACAATCCGTGTTGGGCCTCGCCTTGCCGCAAAGCTCGACAGCGCTGCCCGGAACCGCAGCCACCGAGCAAGCGGCCTGAACATTATTTGGACGAAAGTCCGGCAACCCGTGGGGAACGGGAGGAGTCTTCAACATGCAAGCCAGAGAAAACCTCGCGCAACAAGCCGCAAAAAGTGCGGCCGAAGCGCTGATTCCGCAAGGCAACGACAAGGCGAAATGGTGGCAGCAGATCACCGAGTACAGCCTGATCCTGATCTTCATCGTGATGTTCATCACGATGTCGCTGACGGTCGACCACTTCTTCTCGATCGAGAACATGCTCGGTCTCGCCCTGTCGATTTCGCAGATCGGCATGGTCGCGTGCACGATGATGTTCTGTCTGGCCTCGCGCGATTTCGACTTGTCGGTGGGGTCGACGGTCGCGTTCGCCGGTGTGCTGTGCGCGATGGTGCTGAATGCGACCGGTAACACCTTCATCGCGATCATCGCGGCGGTGGCGGCGGGTGCGGTGATCGGCTTCGTCAACGGCGCCGTGATCGCCTATCTGCGCATCAACGCGCTGATCACAACGCTCGCAACGATGGAAATCGTGCGCGGTCTCGGCTTTATCGTGTCGCACGGGCAGGCCGTGGGCGTGTCGTCAGATACGTTTATCGCGCTGGGCGGCTTGAGCTTCTTCGGCGTGTCGCTGCCGATCTGGGTCACGCTGCTGTGCTTCATCGTGTTCGGCGTGATGCTCAATCAGACCGTGTACGGCCGTAATACGCTGGCAATCGGCGGTAATCCGGAAGCTTCGCGTCTTGCCGGTATCAATGTCGAACGCACGCGCGTTTATATCTTCCTGATTCAAGGCGCCGTCACCGCGCTGGCCGGTGTGATTCTGGCTTCGCGGATTACGTCGGGTCAGCCGAATGCGGCGGAAGGCTTCGAGTTGAACGTGATTTCGGCGTGCGTGTTGGGCGGCGTGTCGCTGCTCGGCGGTCGCGCGACGATCTCCGGTGTCGTGATCGGCGTGCTGATCATGGGTACGGTTGAGAACGTGATGAATCTGATGAACATCGACGCGTTCTATCAGTACCTCGTGCGCGGCGCGATCCTGCTCGCCGCTGTGTTGCTCGACCAGTTGAAGAACCGCGGCTCGCGGGATTAAACCCGGGACTAAACCCGCAGCTCACCCAACTTGCTCTAAAAGGAATCGAACGATGTCGTCTCCGGCCAATGCAAACGACCGTCTCGCGGACAACGCGTTTGCCCGCTATCCGAGTCTCGTCGACCGAACGGTGTTGATCACGGGCGGCGCGACCGGTATCGGCGCATCGTTCGTCGAACATTTTGCGGCGCAGGGTGCGCGCGTCGCGTTCTTCGATATCGACGCGACTGCGGGCGAAGCGCTCGCCGACGAACTCGGCGATTCGAAACACAAGCCGTTGTTTCTGCCCTGCGATCTGACCGACATCGACGCGCTGCAAAAAGCGATCGCCGATGTGAAGGCTGCACTCGGTCCGATTCAGGTGCTGGTGAACAACGCCGCGAACGACAAACGCCACGCGATTGGCGACGTGACGCGCGAGTTTTTCGACGCGGGCATCGCGGTGAATATCCGTCACCAGTTCTTCGCAGCGCAGGCAGTGATGGAGGATATGAAAGCCGCCAACGCGGGTTCGATCATCAACCTGGGCTCGATCAGCTGGATGCTGAAGAACGGCGGCTATCCGGTGTATGTGATGTCGAAATCGGCGGTGCAAGGTCTGACCCGTGGTCTCGCGCGCGATCTCGGTCACTTCAATATCCGCGTCAATACGCTGGTGCCGGGCTGGGTGATGACGGAAAAGCAGAAACGTTTATGGCTCGACGATGCGGGCCGTCGCTCGATCAAGGAAGGCCAGTGCATCGACGCTGAACTGCAACCGGCCGATCTGGCCCGTATGGCGTTGTTCCTCGCCGCCGATGACAGCAGGATGATCACCGCGCAGGACATCGTCGTCGACGGAGGCTGGGCGTGAGTGCGGGCGTGTCTGCACATAGCGCGGCGCTGCTGCTCGATACGAAATGCACGCTCGGCGAGGGCGCGACGTGGTGCGCGAGGACCGGCCGCTTTTACTGGAACGACATCGAAGGCGCGCGGCTGTGGCGCTACGATCCGCGCGACGGAGGCAGCACATTCTGGAGCATGCCCGAGCGTCTCGGGAGTTTTGCGTTGTGCGCCGATCCGCGCTATCTGCTGCTCGGATTGGCGACGCACTTGGCGTTCTTCGATCTGACAACCGGCGAGACGCAGCGTATCGTCGATGTCGAACCTGGCTTGAACACGCGCGTGAACGACGGCCGCTGCGATCGGCAGGGTCGTTTCGTATTCGGGACAAAAGATGAAGGCTCGCCTCTGCAGGCGATCGCCGGCTTCTATCGTCTGAATCACGATTTGTCGCTGGAGCGTTTGCCGTTGCCCGCACCGGCGATCTCGAACAGCATCGCGTTCAGTCCCGACGGCGCGACGATGTACTACGGTGATTCGCCGACGCGTGAAATTCGCGTCTGCGACTATCGCGAGGACGGCAGCGTTGGCAACGACCGCGTTTTTACGACGCTAACGGACGCGACCGGCGAGCCCGACGGTTCGACCGTCGACCGCGACGGTGGCGTGTGGAATGCGCAATGGGGCGGCAGGCGCGTGGTGCGGTATGGCCCCGATGGCGTGGAAACCGAGCGTGTCGACGTGCCGACTGCGCAGCCGAGTTGCGTCGCGTTTGGCGGCCCCGTAAGAGGACTTCCTGCAGGGCCTGTACAACTGGACTCGCTGTACATCACGAGTGCGCGTATCGATCTCGATGCCGCGGCGCTCGCGGGCGATTCTCATGCGGGCGGCGTGTTTGTCGCAACACCCGGACGACAAGGTTTGCCCGAGCCGGTGTTCCAGGGCGCGCCTACATAGCGCAGAATGACGCAGCCTCAGTTGCCAGGCAGAGTGCGGTCGAGCAGTGATTTTGGAACTGAATCAGTCGTTGATGTCGCAAACCAAGTGCCAGCAAATCGGCAGTAGATCGGCAGCATGCAGTTCGGACCCTGAGGCGACCTGTGCAAAAAAAGTCGCCCAACAGCATCCGTCAGCAATGACGGCAATGTCCCACGCCTCTCGATGGAGCCAGATATGACTGTTGCGAATCCTGTTTCCGCCTCTTCTCAGAGCCGGCGCGCGCGACTCAACGCGGCGGCCAATCCGGTGCTTCCGGGTCCCAGTACTTCTGCAGTTGCGGTCGGTGAGGCGAGCGGCGGCGAGCTCGCGTGCATCACGCTCGCCAATGCGCATTTGCGCCTCGACGTCGCGCCGACGCTCGGCGGCGGCGTCACCCGTTTCGACTGGCGTAATGACGGCGCACTGACGCCGATTTTCCGGCGCTGCCGTCACGTCGCCTCGGATACCCAGCCGAACCAGCTGGCCTGCTATCCGTTGCTGCCGTATTCGAATCGCATCGGCGGTGGTCATTTCAATGTGGCGGGGCGGCGCGTCGAGGTGCCGCAAAATCGCGCCGACGAAGCCTTGCCGATTCACGGCGACGGTTGGCTCTCCGCCTGGCAGGTCGCGGAGTCGGATCGCGAAAATGTCCGTCTCACGCTCGATCGCCTCGACGGCAAACCGTACGCATTCCGCGCGACGCAAACCTATACGCTGGACGGTCCCACGCTCGTCATCACGCTGGACATTGAGAATGCCGGCCGCGAGGCGCTGCCTTTCGGGCTTGGGGTGCATCCATTTTTTGTGCGTGATGCGGATACCGAACTGTCGGCGGCGGCCGGCGGCCTGTGGCTTTCCGGCGACGACTGGTTGCCGGTGCGCCACGTGCCGGCGCCGCCCGCGTGGCAATTCGGCGTGGCGTATCCGTTGCCGGAAACCATCGTCAATCACGCGTTCACGGGCTGGAGCGGACAGGCAGCGGTGGTGTGGCCGAAGCGGCGACTGTCGCTGAATATCGCCGCCGACACCGACTACTACGTGCTGTACACGCCGCCGCGCGAAGACTTCTTCTGCTTCGAACCGGTCGACCATCCGATCAATGCGATGAATCTGGCGGGCGGCGCATGCGAAAACGGGATGACGATGCTTGCGCGCGGCGAACGGCTCACGCGCACGTTCCGCTTTACCGTCGAACGTACAGGCTTGCGCTCGATGCCGGGCGCGCGTGGTTCGCGCCGGCGGCAGTAAGGTAAGGGGCGAGCAGGGCGGAGCGGTACGGCGTATCCGTCGTCACGCCTCGAGCCGCAACCCCAGCCGGCATGACGCGTGGCCGCGGCTTGCCGCGCAGGACAGGTAAAATACGCGCCTCTTCCGTTATCGGCTCGCCGCGAGACTCACCATGTCCAATTTCATCCAGACACTCAACGACGCCTGGCAGCGCACGAACTCGCTGCTGTGCGTCGGCCTCGATCCGGAGCCCAGCAAATTCCCGGGCGCGCTCGCGGGCCGTCCCGAGGCGATTTTCGACTTCTGCCGCACCATCGTCGATGCGACCGCGCCCTATGCGTCGTCGTTCAAGCCGCAGATCGCCTACTTCGCCGCTCACCGCGCGGAAGACCAACTCGAGCAGCTGATCGCGCATATTCACGAGAACCATCCGGGCCTGCCGGTGATTCTGGACGCGAAGCGCGGCGATATCGGCAGCACCGCCGAGCAGTACGCGCGCGAAGCCTTCGAGCGCTATCAGGCGGATGCGGTGACGGTGAATCCGTATATGGGTTTCGATTCGATCGAGCCGTATCTGGAGCACGAGGGCAAGGGCGTGATCGTGTTGTGCCGGACCTCGAACGCGGGCGGCTCGGACCTGCAGTTCCTGGAGACGGGCGGACGTCCGCTGTATCAGGTCGTCGCGCAACTGGCGGCAGAGAAGTGGAACGCGAGCGGCCAGTTGGCGCTCGTGGTCGGCGCGACTTTCCCGAAGGAAATCGAAGTGGTGCGTGGGATCGTCGGCGATATGCCGCTGCTGATTCCGGGCATCGGCGCGCAAGGCGGCGATGTTCAGGCGACGGTCAACGCCGGCCGGACGGCGAACGGCACGGGCATGCTGATCAACTCTTCGCGGGCGATTATCTACGCCGGCAAGGATGACGATTTCGCCGAAGCTGCAGCGAAGGTCGCCATGGAAACGCGTGACCGGATCAACGCGTTCCGGTAATTGAGGGTGAGGCCGGTCAGGTAACCGGCCCCAGCCGCTCGATAAACGCCGCATGCTGCGGATGCCGCGCTTTTAGCGCCGCGACATCCGCCAGCTCGAACTCGCTGAATTCAAACCCCGGCGCGACCGTGCAGCCCACCAGCGCGAGCGTCGCCGGGTCCGTACATTCCGCGGCAAACCACAGACCCGCGGGCACCACTGCCTGAAACACGGCATCCGGATGCGTCAGCGCATTGCCCAGCGTGTGCGTAGTCAACGTGCCTGTTTCGTCGAGCACGTGGACATTCAAGGGCTCGCCGGCATAAAAATGCCAGACCTCATCGGACTTGATCCGATGCCACGCCGAATGCGCGCCGTCGCAGAGCAGGTAGTAAATCGCGGTGGACGCCGAGCGGGTCTGCGTTGAACCGTCATCACGGCGCACGGACTCGGCGGACCGATACGTCTCGCTGAAAAATCCGCCTTCCGGATGCGGCTTTAGATCGAAGCGGCGGATCAACTCGTCTTTGGCTGCGTGCGAAGTCGACATATTGGGCATCGTGACGGGCCTCAGATTTTGAACCGGACGTTAATGTTCGCGCTCGTCGAGCAGGGCCAGCACACCGCGCAATGCGTGCGCGGCGGCCTGCACGCGGATCTTCTCGCGATCGCCCTTGAAGACCTTGGTTTCCACGGACGTATGCAGCCGATTGCTCCAGCCGAACGACACCATGCCGACCGGCTTGGTTTCCGTACCGCCGCCCGGGCCGGCGACGCCCGTAATCGACACCGACACCTGCGCGCGACTGTTGCGCAGCGCGCCTTCGGCCATCGCGCGCGCCACCTGTTCGCTAACCGCGCCGTGCTTTTCGATCAGGTCGGTGGGCACGCCGATCATCTCGGACTTCGCCTGATTCGAATACGTGACGAAGCCGCGCTCGAACCAGCCGCTGCTGCCGGAAATATCGGTGATCGCGGTCGCCACCATGCCGCCTGTGCAGGATTCGGCAGTGACTAGCATCAGACGCTCGTCGCGCAGGCGGTTGCTCACGCGAATCGCAAGCTGGTGAACCACGGAATCGGTAGGCATGGCGTCAATCCGGAAAACGGGGAACTGGTGCGGGAGGCAGTCGGCTGTCGGTGGCCGGCGGGCAAAGGCCGACCGGCGCCAGCCGACGGGCAACGGTTAAACCGACATGCGCCAGAGCGCAATCACGAGCAACGTGAAGAACGCGGCGACCAGGTCATCGAACATGATGCCAAAACCACCTTTCAGTCGGCGATCGAAATAGCCGATTGGCGGCGGTTTCACCATGTCGAAGAAGCGGAACACGATGAACGCCCAGAGTTGCCCGGTCAGCGTGACCGGCGTGACCATCAGCAGCACCAGCCAGAAAGCGATGATTTCGTCCCAGACGACCGGCGACGGATCGTCCGTACCCAGCTTCTTCGCGGTAAAGCCGCAGATCGCAATGCCGCCGAAAAAGCCGGCGACGATGAGCACACCCCATTCGACCACGGTCAGATAGCGGCTCAGGACGGCGAACGAGGCCCATGCGAACAGGGTGCCGACCGTGCCCGGCGCAACCGGCGACAAGCCGCTGCCAAAACCCAGCGACAGAATATGCAGCGGATGCGACAGCATGAAACGCGCGGTGGCGCGGCGCGGCTGAGGACGCGGCGCGCGTGGGCCGGACGCGTTGGGCTGCGGATGGCCGATCAGATCGTCGGCGGGAACCAGCGGGGGATCAGTCTGCATGGAAATGGTCGAAGCCTTGCAACGTCAGAGTGAGCGGCGCGCCGGCGGCATCGCGCCAGCCGATCGCCGGGCGGTCGGCCGCCGTTTGAAGAGCGCTTATTGTACCGATGCGGGTGACCGGTACGGCTACCTCGCGGCCGGCTGCTTCGACCTTGGCGCGCGCTGCAGCCGGGGCGGTGAAGCACAGTTCGTAATCGTCGCCGCCGGCTAGCGTGCAACGTTGCTGGATCTCGGGCGAAAGGCGGCGTAGCGCGGCCGAACGCGGCACGGCGTCGATGTCGACCGTGGCCTGCATGTTCGAGCGCTCAAGAATGTGCCGTAGGTCGCCGGCGAGTCCGTCCGATAGATCGAGCGCCGCATGAGCGATCCCCCGCAACGCGAGACCGAGCAAGATGCGCGGCTCCGGGCGCTCGAGGGCGCGACGAAACGTCGCAGTGTCACTGGCATCGGCAGACCACTCGCCGCGCTGCACGCCCAGCCCGGCACGGGCGTCGCCGAGCGTGCCGGAGATCCAGATGTCGTCGCCCGGTTGCGCGGCGTCGCGGCGCAGCGCGACCTGCGGCGGCACGCTGCCGAACACGGTGATGCATAGATTCAACGGCCCGCCGGTCGTGTCGCCGCCGACCAGATCACAGCCGTAGCGCTCGGCCAGCGCAAAGAGGCCGTTGCTGAACGCGGCGAGCCACGCCTCGTCGGCTTTGGGCAAGGAGAACGCGAGGGTGAAGGCCTGCGGCTTTGCGCCCATCGCGGCCAGGTCCGACAGGTTCACCGCGAGCGCCTTGTGACCGAGCGCCTCGGGATCGACGTCAGGAAAGAAGTGGCGGCCTTCCACCAGCATGTCCGTCGATATCGCCAGCATTTCGCCGGGGCGCGGCGCGAGCAGGGCGCAGTCGTCGCCGATGCCGAGTTCATCTTCGGCAGCACGGGACGACGCAGCGGCTGCGCGGCGGGCGAAGAAGCGATCGATCAGCGAAAACTCAGAGAGCATGGAGGCAGTGGGTAAACGGATAAGTGCAACGAAAAACCGCTAACAGCGCGCATTGTGCGGAGATGCATGCGGGTAAACACTCTATTCGCGCTCAACTCCGTTCCGACGAGTGGTTGGCCCAAAGTGCGCCATGTCTGCCTTTCGCTATATTTCGGTCGCGGCAGTTGTACCCGTATTGAAGGAATTGAGCCGGCAATTGGGGCTACAATGCCGTCGAACATCTATTCTAATCCGCCCTTCGAAGCCCGCCTTATGTCGACTCCCGTCAATAGCAAACTCCGCGAAGCCGCTCTCGATTATCACGAGTTCCCGACCCCCGGGAAGATCGCGATCGCCCCCACCAAGCAGATGATCAACCAGCGCGACCTCGCGTTGGCCTACTCGCCGGGCGTCGCGTTCGCGTGTGAGGAAATCGTCGAAAACCCGCTGAACGCCGCCCGTTTCACCGCGCGCAGCAACCTGGTCGGCGTCGTCACGAACGGCACCGCGGTGCTGGGTCTCGGCAATATCGGCCCGCTCGCCTCGAAGCCAGTCATGGAAGGCAAGGCCGTCCTTTTCAAGAAGTTCGCCGGCATCGACGTATTCGATATCGAGCTGAACGAGTCCGATCCGCACAAGCTGGTTGAGGTGATCGCCGCGTTGGAGCCGACTTTCGGCGGTATCAACCTTGAAGACATCAAGGCGCCGGACTGCTTCATCGTCGAGCGCGAATGCCGCAAGCGCATGAAGATTCCGGTTTTCCACGATGACCAGCACGGTACGGCGATCGTCGTCGCGGCGGCCATTACCAATGGCTTGAAGGTCGTCGGCAAAGACATCAAGAAGGTCAAGCTGGTGTCGTCCGGCGCGGGTGCGGCGGCCCTGGCCTGTCTGGATCTGCTGGTCGACATCGGCCTGCCGCTCGAAAACATTACCGTCACCGACCTGGCCGGCGTGGTCTACAAGGGCCGCGTCGAACTGATGGACCCGGACAAGGAACGCTTTGCACGCGAAACCGACGCTCGCACGCTCGCTGAGGCGATCGGCGGCGCGGATATTTTCCTTGGCCTCTCGGCCGGCGGCGTGCTGAAGCAGGACATGGTCAAGCAGATGGCTGACAAGCCGCTGATTCTGGCGCTGGCCAACCCGACCCCGGAGATCCTGCCGGAACTGGCGCTCGAAGTGCGTCCGGACGCGGTGCTCTGCACGGGCCGCACGGACTACCCGAACCAGGTGAACAACGTGCTGGTGTTCCCGTTCCTGTTCCGTGGCGCGCTGGATGCGGGCGCGACGACGGTGACGCGCGAAATGGAGATCGCCGCGGTCAATGCGATCGCCGAACTGGCGCGCCAGGAGCAGAGCGATATCGTCGCGACTGCGTACGGCATCCAGGATCTTTCGTTTGGTCCGGAATACCTCATTCCGAAGCCGTTCGACCCGCGCCTGATCGTCAAGGTCGCGCCGGCGGTGGCGAAGGCCGCGATGGATTCGGGCGTCGCCGAGCGTCCGATCGAAGACATGGAAGCGTACGAACAGCATCTGCAGCAGTTCGTGTATCACAGCGGCACGACCATGAAGCCGATTTTCCAGCTGGCGCGTGGCGTCGAGCCGGAGAAGAAGCGCATTGTGTTCGCGGAAGGCGAAGAAGAGCGCGTGCTGCGCGCCATGCAGATCATCGTCGACGAAAAGCTCGCGAAGCCGATCCTGATCGGCCGTCCGGCGGTGATCGAGCAGCGCATCGCGCGTTACGGCCTGCGTCTCATCGCGGGTCAGGACTACTCGGTCGTGAACACCGACCACGACGAGCGTTACCGCGATTTCTGGCAGGAATATCACAAGATGATGTCCCGCAAGGGCATCACCGAGCAGATGGCGAAGCTCGAAATGCGCCGCCGCACCACGCTGATCGGCGCGATGATGGTGGAGAAGGGTGAAGCGGACGGCATGATCTGCGGCACGGTGTCCACCACGCATCGCCACCTGCACTTCATCGATCAGGTGATCGGCAAGAAGCAGGGCGCGAAAGTCTATGCGGCAATGAATGCGCTGGTGTTGCCGAACCGCCAGATCTTCCTGGTCGACACGCACGTGAACGTCGATCCGACGCCGGAGCAACTGGCTGAGATCACGATCATGGCCGCCGAGGAAGTGCGCCGCTTCGGTATCGAACCGAAGATCGCGCTGGTGTCGCACTCGAACTTCGGTTCGAGCAATGCGCCGACCGCACAGAAAATGCGCGACACGCTGGCGATCCTGCGCGAGCGCGCACCCGACCTGCAAGTGGACGGCGAAATGCACGGCGACCTCGCACTCGACGCGAATCTGCGCCGTGAAGTGCTGCCTGACTCGACGCTCGAAGGCGATGCGAACCTGCTGGTGCTGCCGAACATCGACGCAGCCAACATCTCGTACAACCTGCTGAAGACTGCCGCGGGCAACAACATCGCGATTGGTCCGATGCTGCTCGGCGCAGCAAAGCCGGTGCACGTGCTGACGGCTTCGGCCACGGTTCGCCGCATCGTCAACATGACGGCGCTGCTGGTTGCCGACGTGATCGCGACCCGCTGATCCTTGATCCGGGGCTGAAGCGTGGCGCCGTGACTAAAGCGCCATGCAAAAAAAAGGCGTGCCCGCAATGGGCACGCCTGCGGGTGAACAGGGGATAGCCACCCTAAAAAGGCCGAATGACACCATTCCGCCTTCGAGAAACCGCGGAAACCGCAAGGCTTTCATTAGACGGAATGGGCTGCGCAATGGGCGCCCCGTGGGCTTGGGCCCGCCTCAATTTGCTTCGTCAGGTTAATTTTATCCTGCACAAGCTAAATATTCTGTCAAAAGTCGTCAAAGCCCGTTCCGTGGCTCTTTCCCGCGCGTTTGGAAGCTTTTGCCTGTCCGGCGAACGTTGATTCTGTGGGGTTTTAGCGATACCCTTACGACT
The DNA here is from genome assembly GCF_902859805.1 of Paraburkholderia sediminicola. GTDB lineage: Bacteria > Pseudomonadota > Gammaproteobacteria > Burkholderiales > Burkholderiaceae > Paraburkholderia > Paraburkholderia sediminicola. The sequence continues at coordinate 93,817 of NZ_CADIKC010000016.1, forward strand.
TTCATGGTCGTCAAACTCGTGATCTAACAGCGGGGAACCTTGATTCATGGCACGCAAGTGGCTGCGCATTAAAGGCGTGCTGATCGGTGCTTTGACGCTCTGCGCTTTATCCGGCTCCGTGCCTGGCGCGTTTGCGCGCGACTACACGGCATCTGCCGATACACAAGCTCAGGTGCAGGGCACTATCGCGGCGGCACAGTTGCCGCGCGAAGCGGTCAATACATTGAACTTGATTGCCGCGGGCGGGCCTTACCCGTATGAGAAGGACGGCATCGTATTCGGCAATCGCGAACGGTTGCTACCGCCGCATCGGCGCGGCTTTTACCACGAATACACCGTTCCCACGCCTCGTTCCAGAAACCGCGGGGCGCGTCGCATCGTCTGCGGAGGTCCGCTACAGCGGACCGACAACTGCTATTACTCGGACGACCATTACACCAGTTTTAATCGTATTGTTGAATGACATCGGGATGAACGGCATGAGCGACAACGTCTACGCGCACGACTCCGGAGTCGCGACGGATCTTTTCGCGGCCGGCGACGGCAATTTGTTCCAGCGCGTCATGCGAATGCGCGCCGGCGACCAGGGTCGGGATAACCAGAGCGAAGCCAGCACTGTGCTTTCATCGAACGAGGAGCCCATGAGTCTTTTCAAGACCGTACGACCGAACATCGTACAGTCGATCCGCGCCTTTCGCGTGCAGGATCTCGCTGACGAGGCCAACCAGCTCGGCCAGCACTTTCTGTACGCGTACTGCGCGAACGCTCAGTCCAAACAGGAAGTGCTGGAGACCATTGCTACGTCGTTCCTGTTTCCGAAGCATTTCGGCAAGAATTACGACGCGCTGTACGATTGCCTGACCGATCTGGTCCACAAGGCTGGCACGCAGCCCGGGTTCGTGATCGTGCTGGAGCAACTGCCGGTCGCCCAAAAATTCGACAAGGAAGGGCGCGAGACGCTACTGGACGTGTTCCGCGAAGCGTCCGAGTTCTGGGCTGAACGCAAGGTTGCGTTCCGCGTGTTTTATTCGTTTGCGTAAGGTAGGCCCGAGCATCCCGCTTGAATGGGGTGCCTGATGGGGTGCCTGAGCACCACCTACCGTTGCAAAAGAAAGAAAAAGGCCCGCCAATTGGCGGGCCTTTGCTTTTGTTTTTGCTATTGGCTTACCAGGCACCCCAGCGGGCTGCCAATGCCGAAAGAACAGCGATGCCCGCGGTTTCCGTACGCAACACGCGCGGGCCAAGGCCGACGGCAGTAAATCCATGATCGGTCGCAGCGGCTTCTTCCGCTGCCGAAAAACCGCCTTCCGGCCCGACCAGCACGGTCACACGCCCAAATGGCGGATTAACCGGCAGCGCCGAAAAACTGATGCTGGCGCGCGGCGACAGCAGAATGCGCATTTCGCCTTCTTCAGGCGTGCGAGGCAGCGCGCCGAGCCACGTGGCGATTTCACGCACCGGCATCACCTCCGGCAGGCGATTACGCCCGCACTGTTCGCACGACGCGCGCACGATGCCTTGCCAATGCACATGCCGCCGCTGCGCGCGCTCGCCGGAAAGACGCACGACGCTGCGCGTGGTGGTCAGCGGTACGAAACACGATGCCCCGAGCTCGACCGCCTTCTCGATGAGCCAGTCCATCTTGTCGCCGCCGGCGATGCCCTGCGCGAGCGTGAGGTGATACGGCGCTTCCACTTCGATATTGCGTAATTCGTGAATTCTGACCTTGGCCGAGCGGCGTTCGACCTCGACGAGTTCGGCGCTGTATTCGCCGCCTTCGCCATTGAAAAGCACGATTGAATCGCCTGGCTGCAAACGCAGCACGAGGATGTGGCGCGTGACGTCATCGGGCAACTGCATGATGTCGTCGGGCTTGAGGGGCGTACCGACGAAGAAGCGAGGCATCAGAAAAATACTCATTAGTTCAGGAAAGGTGGCGAGCGAGCGCCCAACGGTAGCCGTCCAGATCTTCGACCTGGGCAAACCTGTCGCCCCAGAATTGATCCTGTGGCTCGCTCAGCGATTTTGCGCCGGCGGCCAGCGCCCGCGTGTAAACCGCGTCGACATCGTCGACATAGACATAGAACGATTGCGGCGCAATCGCGCCCGCGCTTTTCGGTGTTTTCGCCGCCGAGCCGAACGCGCCTTCCGGCGCGAACATCACGATCAGCTGGCCTTGATAGGTCATCTCGACATGCATGACGACGCCGTCGTCCTGGACGCTGTCACGTACCTCAAAGCCGAATGCGGCTTCGAAGAACGCTGTGGCGGCACGTGCGTCGCGCACCGTCAGATAGGGGGTCAACCAGGGCACACCGGCTGGGCGGGAGGCGGTCATGGGGTTCTCCGGATCTTTTGGGGTTGCGGGATGCATGCTGCGAGGCAAGGCCAGCGGTCGCGCATCGATACACCGATGGTGCGCGCCGACCGAACCGTGCATTCTGCCCACGCGTTAGCTTGATGGCTTTAAGAATTGACTTAGTTTATCGCGCACGGACCGGGATGCCGAGAGCAGTCCGGCATAGAGGGCTGGGTCGTAGTGTTTCAAAGCGTCGATTTGACGTGCGGCAACGCGCTCGGCGAGTGTTTCGACGGTGATTGTGGCGGGGTCGAGTGTGTCGCTGGCGCTCGCCATCATCCAGAGCGAGCCGTAGAGCGGGATGAAGGTGCTCATTGTCCGCACGATGGCGAAGGTGTCGCGCAGATCGTTGAGCAGGCCGGCGACGCGCTCCGCGTGAAAATAGGGAGAGCCGAGGTGCAGCGAGAGTGCGGCGGTCGGGCTCATGACGCGCTGGAGCTGCATGTAGAAGTCCGGAGTGTAGAGGCCTGAAGCGGGCGAGTCCGGCGGTGTGAGGTCGAAAACGACCAGGTCAAATTGCGCATGGCCGGCCCTCGCGACGAAATCCGCGGCATCGCCAATCACCAGTTCGACCCGCGGATCATCTAAGGCGCCGCCGTGCACCTCGGGCAGGTACTCGCGGGTCAGGCGCACGACGTCGGCATCGAGTTCCGCTACCACGATCCGCTCGATGCCCGGGTGCTTCAGCAATTGCCGGGCGGCGCCACCATCTCCGCCACCCAGCACCAGCGCTGCTTTCGGCGATGGATGCGCCAGCGCGGCCGGATGCACCATACATTCGTGGTAGATGAATTCGTCGCCGGTGGAGGTCATCGGGCGGCCGTCGAGCGTAAACAGCCGGCCGAGCTGCGGCGTGTCCCACACCTCGATCCGCTGGTAGGGCGAATCGACGCGCGCGAGCTGCCGCGCGTTCGGAAATCCGTAGACGGCGTCGGCGGTGGGATGGAACAACAGGGGAGCGCTCACGGATAGCGGGCTCCATTGGGAGCGCGGTGGGTTGGTGTCGCTCAATTGTAAAGGCGCAGGCGTGGCGCGGGGCCCGGTCCGCGTGTGGAACCAGCCTGAAACCAGGCCGCCAGGCGGCTTTGCGCGCGGGGTGCCGGTCAACGTTCTGTTAGAATGTCACGCTTTCAGCCTTGTCCGTTTGCTCTGCCCGTTTCGCGTCTCCTGGCGCCGCACCGTGCGCCGAAGTGGACTGGCATTCGAGCATCCGGGCCTCAAGCGCGCACCGCCTTCTGACTCTGTCTCCGGACTCGACATGACGACCCCGTCTCCCGCACCCACCTCCCTGATGGCTAACGCAATCCGCGCGTTGTCCATGGACGCCGTTCAAAAAGCCAACTCCGGCCACCCCGGCATGCCGATGGGCATGGCCGAAATCGGCGTGGCTTTGTGGTCGCGCCATCTGCGTCACAACCCGAAGAACCCGCAATGGGCCGATCGCGACCGCTTCGTGCTGTCGAACGGCCACGGCTCGATGCTGCTGTACTCGCTGCTGCATCTGACCGGCTACGACCTGCCGATGGAAGAGCTGAAAAACTTCCGTCAAATGCATTCGAAGACGCCGGGTCACCCGGAATACGGCATCACGCCGGGCGTCGAAACGACCACCGGCCCGCTCGGCCAGGGTCTGGCCAACGCGGTCGGCATGGCGCTCGCCGAATCGCTGCTTGCCACCGAATTCAACAAGTCTGACGCGAAGATCGTCGACCACCACACGTACGTGTTCGTTGGCGACGGCTGCCTGATGGAAGGCATCTCGCACGAAGCCTGCTCGCTCGCGGGCGTGCTGAAGCTGAACAAGCTGATCGCGTTCTACGACGACAACGGCATCTCGATCGACGGCGAAGTGGTGCACTGGTTCCACGACGACACCCCGAAGCGTTTCGAAGCGTACGGCTGGAATGTGATCCCGAACGTGGTCGGCCATGACGTCGACGCGGTCGATGCCGCGATCAAGCAAGCCAAACTGTCGGACAAGCCGACGCTGATCTGCTGCAAGACGGTGATCGGCGAAGGCGCGCCGACCAAGTCCGGCAGCCACGATTCGCACGGCTCGCCGCTCGGCGACAAGGAAATCGCGGCCACGCGCGAAGCGATCGGCTGGAAGTGGGAGCCGTTCGTGATCCCGCAGGAAGTCTACGCAGCGTGGGACGCAACCGAAGCCGGTGCACGTAACGAATCCGAGTGGGACAAGGCGTTCGCAGCATACGCAGCCAAATACCCGCAGGAAGCCGCTGAATTCACGCGCCGCGACGCGAAGCAATTGCCCGCCGACTGGAAGGAAAAGGCGAAAGCGATCATCGCCGGCGCGAACGAACGCAAGGAAACCATCGCGACGCGTAAGGCATCGCAACAGGCTATCGAAGGTTTGTCGGCTGCATTGCCGGAATTGCTCGGCGGTTCCGCCGATCTGACCGGTTCGAACCTGACCAACTGGAAGGCCGCCAAGCCGGTGCGTGTGAACGCCGAAGGCAAGGCTGCCGGCAACTACGTGAACTACGGCGTGCGCGAATTCGGCATGAGCGCTGCGATCAACGGCATCGCGCTGCATGGCGGCTTCAAGGCCTTCGGCGGCACGTTCCTGACGTTCTCGGACTACAGCCGCAACGCACTGCGTGTGGCCGCGCTGATGAAGTCACCGTCGATCTTCGTGTTCACGCACGACTCGATCGGTCTCGGCGAAGACGGTCCGACCCACCAGTCGATCGAACACGTCGCGAGCCTGCGTCTGATCCCGAATCTGCAAGTGTGGCGCCCGGCCGATACGGTCGAAACGGCGGTGGCCTGGACTCACGCGGTCGAGCATCATGGCCCGTCGTGCCTGATCTTCAGCCGTCAGAACCTGCCGTTCTCGGAGCGTACTGACGCGCAGATCGCCAACATCGAGAAGGGCGGTTACGTGCTGCGCGACTGGAACGACGAGATCGTCGCGCGCAAGGTCATTCTGATCGCCACCGGTTCGGAAATCGAACTGGCGTTGAACGCGGTCGAGCCGTTGGCTCGCGAAGGCATTGCGGCACGCGTCGTGTCGATGCCGTCGACCACCGTGTTCGACAAGCAGGACGCCGAGTACCGTGAACGCGTGCTGCCGAAGGGCGTGCGCCGTGTCGCGATCGAAGCGGGCGTGACGGATTTCTGGCGCAAGTACGTGGGTCTGGAAGGCGGCGTGGTCGGCATCGACACGTTCGGCGAATCGGCCCCGGCTGGCGTGCTGTTCAAGCATTTCGGCTTCACCGTCGAGCACGTGGTAGAGACGGCTAAAGCCGCACTCGGCTGACCTTCGATAAGCGCCGCCGCGTGTACCCCACACGCGGTTGCGCCGCAAGGGCAGACGAACATGGAAGATTTTTTTTCAGCCATCAGGAGATAGACCATGACGATTCGCGTCGCAATCAACGGCTACGGCCGGATCGGCCGCAACACGCTGCGCGCCTTCTATGAAAACGGCAAGAAGCACGATATCGAAATCGTCGCCATCAACGATCTTGGCGACGCCAAGACCAACGCTCACCTGACGCAATACGACACCGCGCACGGCAAGTTCCCGGGCGAAGTATCGGTGGACGGCGACTACCTGGTCGTCAACGGCGACAAGATCCGCGTGCTGGCTAACCGCAATCCGGCAGAACTGCCGTGGGGCGAGCTGAACGTCGACGTCGTGATGGAATGCACGGGCTTTTTCACGACCAAGGAAAAAGCCAGCGCGCACATCAAGGGCGGCGCAAAGAAGGTCATCATCTCGGCGCCGGGCGGTAAAGACGTCGACGCAACGATCGTCTACGGCGTGAACCACAACGTGCTGAAGGCATCGGACACGGTGATCTCGAACGCATCGTGCACGACCAACTGCCTGGCACCGCTCGTCAAGCCGCTGAACGACAAGATCGGCCTGGTGAACGGTCTGATGACCACGATCCACGCGTACACGAACGACCAGGTTCTGACGGACGTGTATCACGAAGACCTGCGCCGCGCGCGCTCGGCCACGCACAGCCAGATCCCGACCAAGACCGGTGCTGCGTCGGCAGTGGGTCTCGTGCTGCCGGAACTGAACGGCAAGCTGGACGGTTACGCGATTCGCGTCCCGACGATCAACGTGTCGGTCGTCGATCTGTCGTTCATCGCCGCACGCGACACGACGGTTGAGGAAGTCAACGCGATCATGAAGGAAGCGTCGGAAGGCTCGCTGAAGGGCATCCTCGGCTACAACGAGGCACCGCTGGTCTCGATCGACTTCAACCACAACCCGGCTTCGTCGACGTTCGACGCAACGCTGACCAAGGTGTCGGGCCGTCTGGTGAAGGTGTCGAGCTGGTACGACAACGAGTGGGGCTTCTCGAACCGCATGCTGGACACGGCTGTGGCGCTGGCCAACGCGAAGTAAGCTTGTTCCGGCTCCGTGTGCCTCTGCTGCCGGCCTTGGGCCGGTTGGCTCGGTAACGATAAAAAAGCCGCTCTTCGGAGCGGCTTTTTTACGCCTGTGGAGTCGGGAAATAAACGCCGGCGCGCTGCGCGGCGTTCGAGATGTGCGTTTCGATCGCCTTGCCGGCCGCCGCTGAATCCCGCGCCTTGAGCGCATCAAGAATCTCCCGATGCTCGGTGTACGTGGACAGCACCAGTTCACGCCGATAAAACGGCATCCGCTGACTTTCCTTCATGATCTCCGCGGCACTGCTCAGAATCGATTCGATCGCCGCGTTGCCGGCAATGCTCACGATGCGCATGTGGAAGTCGTAGTCGAGGCGGGCGGCTTCGTCGAGTTCGTCGCAGGCGAGCGCCGTCTGCATGGCCGCGATGTTGTCTTCGAACCAGGCCAGGTCCGAATCGCTGACGGCCAGCGCCGCCATGCGCGCGATAAAGCCTTCCAGCGCGAAACGCATCTGGTAGGTATCCGGCAGCGACGACTGCTCCGCGAAGCGCCACGGTTGCGCGGCCGCAGCCTGCGAGCTTTCCACATACACGCCCTTACCGGGGCGGATCATCAGCAGACCGAGCGCCTCTAGCGTCGAGAGTGCCTCGCGCAGTGAGGCGCGGCTGATCGCCAGCTCCTCGGAGAGCTGACGCTGCGCCGGCAGCAAACTGCCCACCGGATAGACGCCCGCTTCGATCCGTTCGCGGATGGTCGCGATGGCGGCATCGGTGACGGTATGCGGAACGTTTTTCATCGTGGCTCACTTGGGTGCGCGGTCTGACCAGCATTCTAATACGCGTTCTGAACGCTCGTACGGATAGCTGTTTGAGACATGCAATCAGGCCGAAAAATGCGCAAAAGACAGCGGGTAAACGCTATTTAATGAATCCTTGACGCCAGTATATCGGCTTCCTACTATTCGCCATAACAGTACTGGTCGGACCAGTCTGAACAGATGTGAATCCTAATCAGGAGGAAGCCGTGTTGAAGTTCTTCAATTCGCTGTTTGGCCGGGTCGTCATAGCGCTGGTGGCGGGCATTGTGATCGGCGCCGTATTCCCGCATTTCGCCCAAACGCTGCGCCCGCTTGGCGACGGCTTTCTCAAGCTGATCAAGATGGTGATCGGCCCGATCGTCTTCTGCGTGGTGGTGAGCGGCATGGCGCATGCCGGCGATCTGCGCAAAGTCGGCCGCGTTGGCCTGAAAGCGGTGATCTACTTCGAGGTCATGACGACGATTGCGCTCGTGATCGGCGCGGTGCTGGCCTATGCAACGCGGCCTGGCGTCGGCATGAACATCAATCTGCATTCGCTCGACCCCGCGTCGCTCTCGACTTACACCGAGAACGCGAAAAGCCTGAAGGACACGGCCGGCTTCCTGCTGAAGATCATTCCCGACACGGCGATCAATGCATTCGCCACCGGCGATATCCTGCAAATCCTCGTGTTTTCGGTGCTGTTCGGCTCGGCGCTGTCGCTGCTGGGCAATAAGGCGCAGCGCGTCAGCAGCCTGATAGACGAGCTTTCGCAGGTGTTCTTCCGCGTGATGGGTTTCATCATCAAGCTCGCGCCGCTCGGCGTGCTCGGCGCGATTGCGTTCACGACCGGCACCTACGGCGTCGAGTCGCTCAAGCAACTCGGCATGCTGGTGCTGGTGTTCTACGCGAGCTGTATCGTGTTCGTTGTGGTCGTGCTGGGCGTGGTGATGCGTCTGGCGGGTTTCAGCATCTTCAAGCTGATCCGCTATCTGCGCGAGGAGCTTTCGATCGTGCTGGGTACAGCCTCTTCAGATGCCGTGCTGCCGCAGATCATGCGCAAGCTCGAATGGATGGGCGTCAAGGATTCGACCGTCGGGCTAGTCATTCCGACCGGTTACTCCTTCAATCTGGACGGCTTCTCCATCTATCTGACGCTGGCGGTGATTTTCATCGCGCAGGCCACCAATACGCCGCTGTCCATCCATGACCTGATCGTCGTGGTGCTGGTATCGCTGGTGACGTCGAAAGGCGCGCACGGCATTCCGGGTTCGGCAATCGTGATTCTGGCCGCGACGCTGTCCGCGATTCCGGCGATCCCCGTGCTCGGCCTCGTGCTGATTCTGCCGGTCGACTGGTTCGTCGGTATTGCCCGCGCGCTGACCAACCTGATCGGCAACTGCGTCGCGACGGTGGTGGTCGCCGTGTGGGAAAACGATATCGACCGGGCGCGCGCGCATCGCGTGCTGAACCGTGACGCTGCGCTGCGCTATGTGCCTGCGGGCGAAGACTCAGGCGCCGAACCGACCGCCGGCGAACACGTGCCGGCCGTCTGACCGAACGGGATTACGCCACCCTTTGGCTAGATCCATCGCGACTCATCAGCGCGCCAACGCAGCGCGCGTTCTACCCCGGCGGATGCGCTGACTCCGCCGGCTCTTCCTTACTTTTCGTTGCCTGACTGAGACTATGGCTAATCCGATCCTCGACCCCAACGCTCCCGCTTTCACCCGTCGCTACATGAACCTCGCCGACCCGCGCCTGGGTGCGCAGGCGCTCCAGGCGAGCGACGAGTTCTTCGCCCCGAAAGAACGCATGCTCGAGCCGCAGCCCGCAGTGTTCATCCCCGGCAAGTACGACGACCACGGCAAATGGATGGACGGCTGGGAAACGCGCCGTAAGCGAACCACCGGCCACGACTACTGCGTCATCCGGCTCGCGCGGCCCGGCGTCGTGCACGGCGTCGATCTGGACACGAGTCACTTCACCGGCAACTTCCCACCGGCCGCGTCGATCGATGCTTGCTTCGTGGACGGCGACGTTCCGCCGGATAACGCCGACTGGCAAACGCTCGTGGCGGCCACCACGCTGCAGGGCAACCATCACCACTACGTCGAAGTGAACGACGCCCGCGCGTTCACCCATCTGCGCGTGAATCTCTATCCGGACGGCGGTCTCGCGCGTTTGCGCGTGTACGGCCAGCCGAAGCGCGACTGGGAGCGCGTCGAGCGCGGCACGCTGCTGGATCTCGCGGCGATCGAAAACGGCGCGTACCTTGTCGCCGCGAACAACCAGCATTTCGGGCCGGCCTCGCAGATGCTGATGCCGGGCCGTGGCGTCAACATGGGCGACGGTTGGGAAACGCGACGCCGTCGCGAGCCGGGCAACGACTGGGCGATCGTCGCGCTCGCACGGCCGGGCGTGATTCGCAAGATCGAAGTGGATACGGCGCACTTCAAGGGCAATTACCCCGATCGTTGTTCGCTGCAGGCGGCCTCGGTGACGGGCGGCACCGACGATTCGCTCGTCACGCAGGCGATGTTCTGGCCGGTGCTGCTCGGTGAACAGAAGCTGCAGATGGACCACGTGCACACGTTCGCGGATGACATCGCCTCGCTCGGCCCGGTGACGCATATTCGTTTCAATATCTTTCCGGACGGCGGCGTATCGCGTCTGCGCTTGTGGGGCGAGATTGCATAACGGAGTGCGTCGATGAAAACCTTGCATGTTGAACGTCTGACGCGCGCGGCCTTCGCGCCGTTCGGCGATGTCATCGAACTGGACGGCGCGCGCCATTTTCCGATCAATGGCGGCACGACTGAGCGCTATCACGACCTCGCGAACGTCGACGTGACGGAGCACGGCGGCCGGCCGCTGATCAACCTGTTTCGGGCGCAACCGCGCGCGCTGCCGATCGAAATCACGATGATGGAGCGGCATCCGCTGGGCAGTCAGGCTTTCATTCCCTTAACGGCGCGCCGCTATCTGGTGGTCGTCGCGCCGGCAGGAGAGCTTGATCCGGCGCTGATGCGGGCATTCTGGAGCGACGGTTGGCAGGGCGTGAATTACGCAAAAGGCGTCTGGCACCATCCGCTGCTTGCGCTCGATCAGGTGAGCGATTTTGTGGTGGTGGATCGTGGCGGCGAGCAGCCCAACTGTGACGAACTGTCGTTGGCCGAACCATGGCGGCTGCTGTTCGAAGCGAGCGTCGAGATGGCGGAATAGGCTGGATTCGGGGAGCGCCAGGTGGCCTGGCGAGGGCGGATTCGGTGATCGCTGGGTTACTGGCACAGGCCGGAATCGCAACGCGCCGGCAATGCTGCACAGGCTAAGAGCTGCTAGCTCCCCCCGCGCAGCCACAGCGCGCTGCACACGTAAAAAAACCCGGTCGATTTCCATCGACCGGGTTTTTTCGTTGCCCGCCGAACCGCGCACCCCCGACGCGGCCGGCATCGCACTCATTCAACCTCAATGCTTGCGATGCGGGCAATTCTCCTTGGTACACGCGCCGTACAGCGCCAGCGCGTGTTCCTGCAGCTTGAAGCCGCGTTCCTTGGCGATGGATTGCTGCCGGCTTTCGATCTCGGAGTCGAAAAACTCTTCGACGAGGCCGCAGTCGAGGCAAACGAGGTGGTCGTGATGCGACCCTTCGTTCAGCTCGAACACCGCTTTGCCGGATTCGAAATTGCTGCGCGACAGCAGGCCAGCCTGCTCGAACTGCGTCAGCACCCGATACACGGTTGCGAGACCGATATCGAGCTCTTCGTGCAGCAGGTTGCGGTAGACGTCTTCTGCAGTCAGATGACGCACTGGGCTATGCTGGAAAATCTCAAGGATTTTGAGGCGCGGAAGGGTCGCCTTGAGCCCGATATTCTTGAGATCGGTTGGATTGGTCATGACAAGGGATCCCTAGAGTACAATGCTGGGCTCTCATAGTAATGTGTTTTTGCCGTTCTGGTCATCTTCGATGGAATGAAACTCGCGCGGCTCGTCAGCGGGCCCGCACGGTGAGTGAAATGATTTCAAAATCTCAATTGATCTACCGGGGGAGCCGCATGCGGGGTACCTTGATCGCTGTTGCGACTGTCGCGGTTCTTGCCGGATGTTCCACCTACGACAGCTTGACGCAGCGCGTTGCCCAAAGCATTACTCCGTACCGTATTACGGTGGTGCAAGGCAATTTCGTCTCGAAAGAAGCGGCTGCCCAGATGCAGGTCGGCATGTCGCGCGCCCAGGTGAAGCAGTTGCTCGGTACGCCCTTGCTGACCGACATGTTCCACGCGGACCGCTGGGACTACGTGTTCTATTTCAAGCGCGGCTCGACTAACGTTGTGCAGCAGCGCGATTTCGTGATCCTGTTCGCGGGCGACCGCGTCGCCAGCTGGTCGGGTGGCGACGATCTGCCGTCCAACCTTGAGTTGCTGGCTGAAATCGACGGCGACAAGCTCGGCAAGAAGAAAGCCGCCGTGCCGAGCGTGGCCAGCGCTGCAACTGGCGCCAGCGCGCCGGTGGCTGACGCGCCGGCTGCCTTGGACACTACGCGCTCGCCGTCTGTCGATGCTGGCGCGGCAGTGGTCGTGCCGTCCACGGATGCCAACGCCGAAGCCGCGCAAGCCGCCAATCGCCTGACCAATGCGGTGCAGTCGCCGTCGGGCAAAACGCAGTCGTCGGTGCGCTCTACTGCGCCGACCGCCAATGGTGGCGGTATTCCGTCGCAAGGCCCAACGGCCGCCGGCCAGCCGCAGTTCCAGTTCCACCGGCCGCCGCCGCCGCAGGTTCCGGGTACCCAGGACAATCCGGTGGGACCGACGGGTCCGCAAAGCAATAACGGCGGCCCGACGTTGAACGCGCCGCTTACAGCTTCTCCCGCTTCTTCTGCATCGTCGGGAACGGGCGGTTAAGCACGCTGTCCTTCTCTTGGGACGGTTAAGACGGGCGCTGCGTCGGAATGTACCGTGCGCAGCGCCCGTCAGCCGTTCTGCTGGTCCTGTATGTGCGGCGCCCGGGTGTGCTGTACGCTGCCGCGTTTAGCGGGTTTTGCCGCGTTTTACCCCTTTCGAAGCCTCGTAGCCATGAAAATTGCCATTGCTGGCGCATCGGGCCGTATGGGCCGGATGCTCATCGAAACCGTCCTCAATGATTCAGACGCCACGCTGTCCGGCGCGCTCGACCGTGCGGGCTCCCTGCAACTCGGCCAGGACGCCGGCGCGTTTCTCGGCAAACAGACGGGCGTGCTGCTGACGGACGACGTCGAGCGTGTGTTCGCCGAATCCGACTACCTGATCGACTTCACGCGCCCCGAGGGCACGCTGATGCATCTGGAAGCCGCGCAGCGCCACAACGTCAAAATGGTGATTGGCACGACCGGTTTCGACAACGAACAGAAAGCGCAACTGCGCGCCGCGGCGGACAAAATCGCCATCATGTTCTCGTCGAACATGAGCGTGGGCGTCAACGTCACGCTGAAGCTGCTCGAATACGCCGCGAAGCATTTCGCGACCGGCTACGACATCGAAATCATCGAGGCACACCACCGCCACAAGGTCGACGCGCCGTCCGGCACCGCGCTGACCATGGGCGAAGTGATCGCCAACGCGCTCGGCCGCAATCTCGACGACTGCGCGGTCTACAGCCGCGAAGGCGTGACTGGCGAACGCGACCCGTCCACGATCGGTTTTTCGGCGATTCGCGGCGGTGATATTGTCGGCGACCATACGGTGCTGTTTGCCGGCATCGGCGAGCGCATCGAAATCACGCACAAATCGGCGAGCCGTTTGTCGTATGCGCAAGGCGCGCTTCGTGCTGTACGTTTCCTCGAAGGCCACAAGAACGGCTTCTTCGACATGCAGGACGTGCTCGGCCTGCGTTGAGCATCCACGGGGCCTGTGCAGGGCCCCGTACGCCCCTGTAATCACTTTCCGATAGCGAGGTCAGATGGCAGGCAGCAGCGGCATCATCCACTACCTGGAAACCAGCGACGCGATCACGCATGGCGTCGCGTATGTGTTGCTGGCTATGTCGATTGCGAGCTGGTGCTTTCTGATCGTCAAAAGCTGGATTCTCACGCGCGCCAAACGTCAGGCCGCGCCGGCGATTGCGCAGTTCTGGCAGGCGTCGACGTTATCGGACGGCGTCGCCGCAATGAAGCGCGTGGACCGCGAGCGCGTCTTCACGCCGCTCGCCGAGGCCGCGTTGCACGCCGCCGAAGTGGACATTCCTGGCGTACTGCTTGCCCGCGTCGAACGTGGCGAGCGGGTGCTGAGAGCGCTGCGGCAGGCGCTCAACGCGTCGCAGCGGCGGCTCGAGTTCGGCCAGGTGCTGCTGGCCTCGGTAGGCAGCACGGCGCCGTTCGTCGGCCTGCTCGGCACGGTTTGGGGCATCTATCACGCGCTCGGCAGCATCGCGGCGAGTGGTCAGGCGCAGATCGAAAATGTCGCGGGTCCGGTCGGCGAGGCGCTGATCATGACGGCTTTCGGCCTCGTGGTCGCGATCCCGGCAGTGCTCGCCTATAACGTGCTCGGGCGGATGGTGCGGCAGTTGTCGGAGGAACTCGACGGCTTCGCGCACGATCTTCACGCCTATGTGTGTGCGCCCGCGGATCAGCCCCGGCCCCAGCCGCAGCCTCAGCAAGCCCACGCCGGGACGCACTAGGCGCACCGCCGAGACTGGAAGACAGAAGGAGGCGACATGGCATTCGGCGGACTCGAGAAAAAGCAGGCGGCCGCGCCGATGGCCGAGATCAACATGACGCCGCTAATCGACGTGATGCTCGTGCTGCTGGTGATTTTTATCATTACCGCGCCTTTATTCACACACGCGATCCGGCTCGATTTGCCTAAAGTCGCGGCCGCGCCCGCGCGGCAAACGCCGCAAACCATTTCTCTTTCAATCGATGCCGCCGGCAAGCTGTACTGGAACGGCACCGTCATTACTTTGCAGCAGATGCGCGCGCAATTCACGGCAGCGGGCAAAGCGGCGCAGGCCGATCAGCCGGAAATTCATCTGAGCGCCGAGCGCTCGACGCGCTACGAGGTGATCGCGCAGGTGATGGGCGCGGCGCAGCAGGCCGGGCTCGAGCGGATCGGTTTCGTGACGGACCCGCCGCCGCCGGGCGCGGCGCAGTAGCGGCGCTAGCGGCACCGCGCCCGCTCAGGCGCACCCGGCCGAACCCGCGCGCCACGCCACGCGGCGCACCCGTCCGCGAACGGTATAATCAGCCCTTTCCCCCGCAGAAGGGGAAACGACGCCATTTCATCCAGCAGAGCACCAGGCCCGGTGCGAAAGCACCGAACCCAGCGATTCCATCACACCATGCACGAAAAATACGTTCCCTCCGACGTCGAAGCCGCCGCGCAAGGGCAATGGCGCGCCATCGACGCGTACAAGACGTCTGAAACCACTGATAAGCCCAAGTTCTACTGCGTCTCGATGCTGCCGTACCCGTCGGGCAAGCTGCACATGGGCCACGTGCGCAACTACACGATCAACGACGTGATGTACCGCTATCTGCGGATGAACGGCTACAACGTGCTGATGCCGATGGGTTGGGACGCGTTCGGCATGCCGGCGGAAAACGCGGCAATGGCCAACAACGTGCCGCCCGCGAAGTGGACCTACGACAACATCGCTTACATGAAGAAGCAGATGCAGTCGATGGGCCTCGCGATCGATTGGTCGCGCGAAGTCGCCACCTGCAGCCCGGATTACTACAAGTGGAACCAGTGGCTGTTCCTGAAGATGCTCGAAAAGGGCATCGCGTACAAGAAAACCGGCACCGTCAACTGGGACCCGGTCGATCAGACCGTGCTCGCCAACGAGCAGGTGATTGACGGCCGCGGCTGGCGTTCGGGCGCGCTGATCGAAAAGCGCGAAATCCCGATGTACTACATGCGCATCACGCAGTACGCGGATGAACTGCTGGACGACCTCGAAGGCCTCGGCTGGCCCGAGCGCGTCAAGATCATGCAGCAGAACTGGATCGGCAAGAGCTTCGGCGTGAACTTCGGTTTCCCGTATGAAATCGACGGCGAACAGAAGCTGTTGCGCGTGTTCACCACGCGCGCCGACACGATCATGGGCGTGACTTTCTGCGCGGTCGCCGCCGAGCATCCGCTCGCCACGCGTCTCGCCAAAGACAAGCCAGAACTGCAGGCCTTCATCGAAGAATGCAAGCGCGGCGGCGTGGCTGAAGCCGACGTCGCGACGATGGAAAAGAAGGGTATGGCCACCGGCTTCACTGTCACGCATCCGCTGACGCAGGAACAGGTCGAAGTGTGGATCGGCAATTACGTGCTGATGAGCTACGGCGAAGGCGCGGTGATGGGCGTGCCCGCGCACGACGAGCGCGATTTCGCGTTCGTGAAGAAATACGGTTTGCCGATCAAGCAGGTGGTTGCCATTGAAGGCAAGGAATACTCGACCGAAGCCTGGCAGGAATGGTACGGCGAGAAGACCGGCACGCTGATCAACAGCGGCAAGTACGACGGTCTCAACTACACGGATGCGGTCGATCAGATCGCCGCCGATCTGAAAGAACTCGGCCTCGGCGACAAGCAGATCACGTGGCGTCTGCGTGATTGGGGCGTGTCGCGCCAGCGTTACTGGGGCACGCCGATTCCGATCATCCACTGCCCGACTTGCGGCGACGTGCCGGTGCCGGAAAAAGACTTGCCGGTGGTGCTGCCGGAAGACCTCGTGCCGGACGGCACGGGCAATCCGCTCGCGAAGTCTGAGGCGTTTGTGAACTGCACCTGCCCGACCTGCGGCGGCGCGGCCAAGCGCGAGACCGACACGATGGACACCTTCGTCGATTCGTCCTGGTACTTCTACCGCTATGCGGCGCCGGACGCGAAGACCATGGTCGACAAGCGCACCGATTACTGGGCGCCGATGGACCAGTACATCGGCGGCATCGAGCACGCGATTCTGCACCTTTTGTACTCGCGCTTCTGGGCGAAGGTGATGCGCGACATGGGCTTGATCGAGTTCGGCGAGCCTGCCCGGAACCTGCTGACGCAGGGCATGGTGCTCAACGAAACTTACTACCGCGAAAACGAAGCAGGTAAGAAGACCTGGTACAACCCGGCCGACGTCACTGTCTCGTTCGACGACAAAGGCCGCCCGGTCGGCGCCGTGTTGAACTCGGACGGCCAGCCGGTGGTGCTCGGCGGCGTCGAGAAAATGTCGAAGTCGAAGAACAACGGCGTCGATCCGCAACTGCTGATCGATCAGCACGGCGCGGACACCGCGCGTCTGTTCGTGATGTTCGCCGCGCCGCCCGAGCAGCAGCTCGAATGGTCCGGTTCGGGCGTGGAAGGCGCGAGCCGCTTCCTGCGCCGCGTGTGGAGCTTCGGTCACGCGAATGAAGCTGCGCTGCGCGCGGGTGGCAAGTTCGACGCGGCGCAACTCGGCGAAGTCGACAAGGTGCTGCGCCGCGAGATCTACAGCGTGCTGAAGCAGGCCGACTTCGACTACCAGCGTTTGCAGTACAACACGGTGGTGTCGGCGGCAATGAAAATGCTCAACGCGCTCGACAGCGCGAAGGGCGCGCAACCGGCGGTGCTGCGCGAGACGTACAGCGTGATGCTGCGCGTGCTGTACCCGGTCGTGCCGCATCAGACGTTCCAGTTGTGGCAGGAACTCGGTTACGCCGACGAATTCGGTTCGCTGCTCGACGCGGCATGGCCGAAGGTCGACGAACAGGCGCTCGAACAGGCCGAAATCGAACTCGTGCTGCAGGTGAACGGCAAGGTGCGTGGCGCGCTCACGGTGGCGAAAGATGCGACACGTGAAGCAATTGAACAGCTTGCCGCTGCGCATGAGGCGGTCGAGAAGTTCAGCGAAGGCAAGGCACCGAAGAAGATCGTCGTGGTGCCGGGCCGTCTCGTGAACGTGGTCGTTTGACAGCCCACCGAAACTTGACAGCTGGCAAGACGCCGCCGCTCACGGCGGCGCTTGTCCGCGCCGCGGAATTTACTGCGAACCAGGAGCCAATGTGACTCGCAGATCGTTATTGACGTTGATGTGCAGCGTACTGATGTTGTCCGCTTGCGGCTTCCAGTTGCGCGGCCAGCAGGACTACGCATTCAAACGACTCTTTATCTCCGGCGGTTCGGCTGCAGCCGGCGCGCGGCTCACGCGTATCGTGCAGGGCGGCAGCGACACGGTGGTGGTTACTTCGGTCGCGAATGCCGACGCAACGCTGCAGATCACCGAAGGACGCGGCATCAATACGCTGACACTGAACACGCTTGGTGTCGTCGAAGAGTATGCGATGAATCTCTCGATGAACTACACGCTGATCGGCAAGGACGGCACGGTCCTGATTCCGCCGAGCGTGATCGCGCTGAACCGCGCAATGACCTATAGCGACCAGTTCTCGCAGGCCAAGGCTGCGGAAGCCGACCTTCTGTTCGCGGACATGGAAAACGACGCGATCGACCAGTTGTCGCGCCGTCTTTCGATGGTGCGCTCGCTGCATCCGGCGCCGGGCGAGCAGGTGCCGGGCGTTGCGCCGCGCGCGCCGTTGCCGCCGCCGCCGCTGTGAGCGGTGTGCTGTGTCGTTATTTAGTTTGCTGCAGGTGTACATGCATTTGCTCGTGCACCCGCTCATGCATTCGTTCAACCTCGCCGATCGGTAGCCATGCAACTGCGACTTGACGCGCTCGAAACGCATCTCGCGAAGGGACTCGCCGGACTGTACGTCGTGTACGGCGACGAGCACCTGCTCGCGCAGGAAGCGTGCGACCGGATTCGGGCGACGGCGCGTGCAGCCGGTTTTACCGATCGCTCGGTGTTCACCGTCGAGCGTGGTTTCGACTGGAGTTCGCTGCTGGGTGCGAGCCAGTCGATGTCGCTGTTCGGCGACCGTCAACTGGTCGAGCTGCGCATTCCGTCGGGCAAGCCCGGCAAGGAAGGCGCGGATGCGCTGAAGGCGCTCGCTGCCGCCGTGAATGACGACGTGTTGACGATGGTCACGCTGCCGCGATTGGACGCCGCCACGCAAAAGTCCGCGTGGTTTACCGCGCTGTCTGAGGCTGGCGTCGCGTTGAAAATCGATCCGGTCGAGCGCGCGCAGTTGCCGAATTGGGTTGGTCAGCGGCTCGCGGCTCAGGGCCAGCGGGTTGTTGCCGGTGAAGAAGGTCGCCGTGCGCTGGCGTTCATCGCGGAGCGCGTGGAAGGCAACCTGCTGGCAGCGCATCAGGAAATCCAGAAGCTCGGGCTGCTGTATCCGGCCGGTTCGTTGAGCTTCGAACAGATTCAGGACGCCGTGCTGAACGTCGCCCGTTATGACGTTTTCAAGCTGAACGAGGCGATGCTGGCGGGCGATGTCGGCCGCCTGGCTCGCATGCTCGACGGCTTGCGCGGTGAAGGCGAGGCTGCCGTGCTGGTGCTGTGGGCGGTGGTCGAAGAAGTGCGCACGCTGTTGCGGATCAAACGCGGCGTCGCGGCGGGCAAACCGCTTGCCATGCTGGTGCGCGAGAACCGCGTATGGGGTCCGCGCGAACGGCTGATCGGCCCGGCGCTGTCGCGTGTCACCGAGGGTGCGCTTGAAAAGGCGCTCGCGTTGGCGGCGCGGCTGGATCGGCAGGTGAAGGGATTGTCCGGCGGCACGCCGGGCAATCATCGCAACGATCCGCCGCCCGATCCGTGGGACGGCTTGTTCGAGCTGGCGATGACGGTGGCGTCGCCGGCAAAAGCCGCGCCCGTGCCGCCGCCACGACCTCGCCCTGCAGCAGGTGCGCCGGTTCGAAGGCTAGGCTGAGGGCATGGTTTGAGCTGTCGGCTTCGCGCGGCGCAATGCGCGGGACGCCAGGGGGTGAGCCTCACCACCTGTGTCTCCGGCAGGTCTTCACGCCAGCGACGCTTACTGTGCTCTCCAACCGCACTGCGTCCATGCCGCGAATCCATTGGCGGTGGGCTCGCCGCTCCCGCGGCCGTATTCTCGAGCAACGCCGCGGTGCGGAGCTTGAAGTCCTAGGGACCTTCGGACGCTGGGCCAAGCAAAGCTTCGCCACCCGACTTACAATCGTTTGATCTTTCGCTAATTCTGCTTGTCCGTAGCACCTCGACGTGCGCGGCACCACGAGAATCACCATGGATATCGACCAGTACATGACCGACCTCGGCCGCCGCGCCCGTCACGCTTCGCGTGCAATGGCGCGTGCGTCGACGGCGGCGAAAAACGCCGCGCTTGCGGCCGTCGCACAGGCTATCGAGCGCGATGCCGTGCTGCTGAAAGAAGCCAACGCGCGCGACCTCGCGCGGGCTCGCGACAAAGGCCACGACGCCGCGTTCATCGATCGTCTGACGCTGTCGGACAAGGCGCTGAAGACGATGGTGGAAGGGTTGCGGCAAGTCGCCGCGCTGGCCGATCCGATCGGCGAGATCAGCAATCTGAAGTACCGGCCGAGCGGCATTCAGGTCGGCCAGATGCGTGTGCCGCTGGGCGTGATCGGCATCATCTACGAATCGCGTCCGAACGTGACGATCGACGCGGCCGCGCTGTGCCTGAAGTCCGGCAACGCGACGATTCTGCGCGGCGGCTCGGAGGCGCTCGAATGCAATACGGCATTGTCGAAGCTGATCGGTGAAGGGCTGGAAGCGGCGGGATTGCCGCAAGACGCCGTGCAAGTGGTGGCGACGTCGGACCGTGCGGCCGTTGGCAAGCTGATCACGATGACCGAATTCGTCGACGTGATCGTGCCGCGCGGCGGCAAAAGCCTGATCGAGCGCCTGATGAATGAAGCGCGCGTGCCGATGATCAAGCACCTCGACGGCATCTGCCATGTCTACGTGGACGATCGTGCGGATCTGGCCAAGGCGCTGACTGTCTGCGATAACGCGAAGACGCACCGTTACGGCACCTGCAACACCATGGAGACGCTGCTCGTCGCGCGTGGGATCGCGGCTGAAGTGCTGCCACCTTTGGGTAAGCTGTATCGCGACAAGGAAGTCGAGTTGCGAGTGGACGCAGCGGCGCGTGCGGTGCTGTCGGATGCGGGCGTGGGACCGCTCGTCGATGCCACCGAAGAAGACTGGCGCACCGAATATCTCGCGCCGGTGCTGGCGATCAAAGTGGTCGACGGCCTCGATGCGGCGATCGATCACATCAACACTTACAGTTCGCAGCATACGGATGCGATCGTCACCGAAGATCACGATCGCGCCATGCGTTTCCTGCGTGAGGTGGATTCGGCGAGCGTGATGGTCAACGCCTCGACGCGTTTCGCGGACGGCTTCGAATTCGGTCTGGGTGCGGAGATCGGCATCTCGAACGACAAGCTGCACGCGCGCGGCCCCGTGGGTCTCGAAGGGCTGACGTCGTTGAAGTACGTCGTGCTGGGGCACGGCGAAGGCCGGCAATAGGTCGCCGTCTGCCGCGCGCCTGATTGCGAACGCCACCGATAAGCGCGATTGGTCACGTCTTCACTACAAACGCGCCGCCAAGAGCGCTGATTTCCACGATACAAGTCGCAAGGACCGCTGATGCTTTGGGTAAAAACGTTTCACATCGTTCTGATTGCTTCCTGGTTCGCCGGCCTGTTCTATCTGCCGCGTATCTTTGTCAATCTGGCGATGGAGACGGAACCGGCCGCAACGGCACGTCTCCTGACGATGGCACGCAAGCTGTTCCGCTTCATGACGTTCATTGCGGTACCGGCGCTGGCGTGCGGCCTCTGGCTGTGGCTGGTGATCGGTATTGGGCGTGGGCAGGGCTGGATTCACGCGAAGGTGGGCGTGGTAGTGCTGCTGATCATCTACCACGCTTATTGCGGCGTACTGCTGCGGACCTTCGAGCGCGGCGAGAATCGTCGCTCGGACAAGTGGTATCGCATGTTCAATGAACTGCCTGTGCTGGGGATGCTCGCGGCAGTGGCGTTGGTAGTGATCAAGCCGTTTTAGGACGCGAGCGGGTGTTGGGTTCTCCTGGACGCGGTTTCAATTTGTAGAAAGGCGGTTTGCCGGATTTGGCAAACCGCTTTTTTTTATTGTTGGCGCTGGCGTTGCTTTTGCGGCGCAAGGGGTGCACACGCAGGCAACGCCACGATTGCGTTTAACGGCAATATTTCGACACAAGCCTGCACGATCAACAACGACGGCATGAATTCGAATAACTTCGCGGTGATTCTGCCACGGTATCGGCAAGCACGCTGTCAGAAAGCCGCGATCGTCGGCTGACTGCCACCTGAGCGCGCCGTCATTTCGATTGTCGGCAGATCAAGTACTTTGTGCGGACACCAGATCATGCAGTCGTCGACTCAACTCAATGGGTAAGCAATATTTCCGGTCCAGATAAATAGGATTGCTATGTTTAAAGGACCGGAAATTACGTAACCACCGAGTGCTGTTCGAATCGCTGGTCGAGGCGTACGAGTGGAAAATCAAATGCACCCGCAGCCTGTATCGGGTGACTGCTTTCGATACGTGGGATCGCTCATCGGTGGATGACGGCCTGCCGCATCACGAAAGATAAAGCCTCTTTTTCCATCGATTGCGCCTAAGTAAGACATTGCCGTGACTGCAGAAAACTCCGGCAATCGTACTAGCCAAGAGATAGGAAATTAAGAATTGTCTCAAGGAAATAGCAGATTCAACCGCCCATAATCTAAGAATACCTCGTTGGTTCGCACTTTCAGAAAAGCGGCCGGATGAATTTGGACCGGATGCAGTCTTGAACTCACAGCGCGTCGTCGAAGACTCTCAAAAATGTCTTTAGCAACAAGAACGCGGTGTTCGAGCCGATAGCTCGACAGTGCTGCGGTGAGTCCGAACCGGTCTATTTGAATTTCGTATCAGGGATTAAAGATGAATAAGACGTATCGTTCAGTTTGGAATGATGCCAGTCAGACGTGGGCTGCCGCTCAGGAAAATGCGACGGCTCGTGGCAAGAAATCATCGAGCAGAGCGTTGCTGAGCCTGGCTGTCGTTGCCGTTGCGAGTGCAATGAGCGGTGGTGCGCACGCGGCGACTACATCTGGAGTGTTGTCGCTTTGTGGGAATACCAACGGGACAAACCCGGTCAACTACAACATCGGCGCAACGTCGGGAAAATTCGCCGGTGGTGACAATGCTTGTATTGGCTCAACGGGCTACTCGTTCGCGCTCGTCAGCAATCAGAATCCGGATGGCAGCGGAAATGGAGTGACTCCAGGCACCAGCATTTTTGGCTACTTGAACAACACGCTCTCTTTGCATGGTTCCGCGGGCATCATCATGCAGGACACGGTCGACATGAGTGCCCAGAAGATCACCGATATGGCTGCGGGCGCGGTATCGGCGTCGAGTATGGACGCGGTGAATGGCATGCAGTTGTATGGTGTGGCGAGTTCAACTGCTGCCGCACTGGGCGCTGGCTCCTCGGTTACTGCCACTGGCACGGTGACCGCGCCGAGCTTCACGCTTGTGAACGCAAATTCGATCAACGGAACGTCGGGCGCAGCAACAAACGTCGGCGCAGCGTTCTCAACAGTGGACGCTGCGCTGGGTAAGCTCAACACCGCGGTGACCAACAACAGCCGTTATTTCAAGGCCGGAGGTCTGAATGACGGCAACGACGATGCGAAATTGGACGGCGGCCTGGGCATCGCCGTAGGCGCGAACGCGGTGGCGAAAAGTAATGGTGGCGCCGGCAACGCCTCAGTTGCCATCGGTTCAAATTCGTATGCCGTTTCCAATTACTCGGTCAGTGACGAGACGGGTCTTTCCGTGCTGGACTCCATTGCGATCGGCTCCGGCACTGTGGCGAGCGGTGCTGGCGCGACGGCGCTTGGCCCGCATGCCAACGCAAACTTCACCAACATTGCGATCGGTGCCTATGCCAATGCTTCCGGTGCCGGTAGAAATTCAATCGCAATCGGCGGGGCCAGCGTGGTGTCGAGCTGGAACGCGGTCTCGCTGGGCGCGCTCGCGAATGCCTCCGCGAACCAAGGCATGGCGTTGGGTTACAACGCCAACGCGTCGGCCAGCAACAGCGTGGCGCTAGGCGCAGGCTCCACAACCACGGCGGACCTGACGGCAGCGGGTTACAACCCAGCCAGCAGCACGCTGTCGGGCACCGCTTCAACGGCGAACGGCGAAGTGTCGGTGGGCTCGGCCAGCGCGGAGCGACGTATCACGAACGTGGCAGCCGGCTCGACAACGACGGACGCGGTGAACGTGAGCCAGTTGCAGTCAGAAGACGCGAAGGTCAATGCTGAAGGCGCAGCTACAGCAGCGGGGCTGGGCGGCGGTTCGACCTACAACATGACGACGGGCGCGATCACGAACCCTAAGTACGTCGTGGATGGCGGCAAGACATTCAACAACGTGGGTGATGTGGTCACGAACATCGACAGTCGTGTAGCGCAGAACACGACAGACATCGCAAAGAACACCACCGATATCGGCAACTTTGACAGCCGCGTGACGCAAAACACAACGGACCTCGCGAACCTGATCAACACCATCAACAACGGTGAAATCGGTCTGGTACAACAGGATGCGAGCTCGCGCACCATCACGGTGGCGAAGGACACGGACGGCAAGGTGGTGGATTTCACAGGCACGGTGGGCACGCGCACGTTGACGGGTGTGACGGCGGGCGAACTGAGTGCGACGAGCGCGGACGCCGTGAACGGCTCGCAACTGTATGCGACGAACCAGAACGTTTCGGATATCAAAGGCATGGTCAACAACCTTTCGAGCGATGTCGTGAACATCGATGGCCGTGTAACGAAGAACACAGCGGACATCGGCGACATCGACGGTCGCGTGACACAAAACACAACGGACCTCACGAACCTGACGAACACCATCAACAACGGCGAAATCGGACTGGTGCGGCAGGACACGGGTTCGAGCGCGATCACGGTGGCGAAGGACACGGACGGCACGGTGGTGGACTTTACGGGCACGGCAGGCGCGCGTCAGCTGACGGGCGTAGCAGCGGGTGCCGTGAGCGCGACGAGCACGGACGCGGTGAACGGTTCACAGTTGAACGCGTTGGCCAGCTCGACGGCCGAAGCGCTGGGTGGCGGTTCGACGGTGAACCTGGATGGTTCGATCACGGCGCCGGCGTATGTGGTGGACGGCACGATTGTGCACAACGTGGGTGACGCAATCGCGAACATCGACGGTCGAGTGACGGAGAATGCGACGAATATCAGCAACATCAACAATACGCTGAATAACCTCACGATCGGCGGCGGCATCATGTACTTCCACGCCAACTCGACGCTGGCGGATTCGCAGGCGACAGGGGCGGAGTCGGTCGCGATCGGCGGAAACGCGCGGTCACTGGCGGTGAGCTCGGTTGCAATCGGTTCGAACTCGGTGGCTGACCGTGCCAACACGATGTCGGTGGGGGCGGCCGGAGCGGAGCGCCAGATCACTAACGTGGCGGCCGGTACAGCAGACACGGACGCGGTAAACGTCGCGCAGTTGAGGGCTTCGGGGATGATCAATTCGGACGGCACGACCAACGCTGCGGTGACGTATGACCGCAGCGCGGACGGTGCGCCCAACTACAGCAGCGTCACGCTGGGCGACAGCGTTGCAGGCGGTACGACGATCCACAACGTGGCAGCAGGCACGGCCGGCGACGATGCGGTCAACGTCAACCAGATGAACGCGGCGATCTCCAGCATCACGAACATTGCCAGCGCGGCGGGCAACCCGATGTTCGCAGCAGACGGCAACCGTGACACGGAAGCAGCTGTTACGAGCGGCACACACTCCACGGCAATGGGTGCGAATGCCAGAGCGACCGCAGCCAACTCGGTGGCACTGGGTTCGAACTCGGTGGCGGATCGTGCGAATACGGTGTCGATGGGTTCGGCGGGTAGTGAACGCCAGATCGCCAACGTCGCGGCTGGTACGGCGACGACCGACGCGGTCAACGTCGGGCAGTTGAACGACTCGATCGGTGCGGCGGTCGGCAATCTGCCGGCCGGCAAGTCGGCAAAGGACTACACCGACCAGCGGGTCAACTCAGTGCAGGACAGTGTCAACCAGGTCGCGAAGAACTCTTATTCGGGTATCGCAGCTGCTACGGCCCTGACGATGATCCCGGACGTCGATCAAGGCAAGGCGATCGCGGTCGGTATTGGTGGCGGCACTTACAAGGGTGCGCAGGCTGTGGCGCTCGGCGTCTCCGCACGCATCAGCCAGAACCTGAAGATGAAGGCTGGAGCGGGCACGAGCTCGGGTGGCACGACGGCGGGCGTAGGTGCTTCGTATCAGTGGTAAGTGTTATGACGGATGGGGCGTGAGTCCTGTCCGCGTGTTCGTGGAGTAAGTAGTAACACATTGTTCGACCCTCAAAGGCCTGCCATTACGCAGGCCTTTTTTGTCCGCGTTCGTCAACCCTCGCCGTCGACCCTCAACCGGCCAATCACTCCTTTCGCCTGTCCCACGCGCTCGACCAACTCAGGTCCACGCTTGAGTGCAACGCCAACCGCCAGAATGTCGCCGATCGCCAGATGCGACATGCGCGACGTCATCGGTGAAAACACATCGTTTTCCTCGACCACGTTCGAGAACAGACAAATCGACGCGACCCGCGCAAGCGGCGAACTGCCATGCGTAATCGCGATCACCTTCGCGCCGCGGGCGAGTGCCGAACGTGCTGCCTCGATGATGTCGCGGGTTCGTCCGGTGTTGGACACCGTGACCACCACATCGCCAGGTCCAAGCAGCGCCGCCGACATCGAGTAAGTATGCGGATCGGAATACGCGACACTCGGCATGCCGAGCCGGAAAAACTTGTGCTGAATATCCTGCGCGGCAATGCCTGAGCCGCCCGCACCGTAGAACTCGATGCGCGCCGCGTTCGCCAGCAGTTCGACTGCCGCTTCGACGCTATCCGGCGACAGGTTGTTACGCACTTCGATCAATGTGCCGATCGTCCGGTCGAATACCTTGGCGATCAGGCCGGGCGCACCCTCATCCGGTCGTACGTCGCGATAGACGGTTGGCACGCCCGACGCAATCCCCTGCGCGAGTCGTATTTTGAACTCACGAAACCCGGAAAACCCGAGTGCGTGACAGAACCGCGCGATGGTCGGCTGGCTGACGCCAGCGCGGGCGGCCACTTCCGTCATCGACAGATCCAGCACCTCACGCGGCGCTTCGATCACGTAATCGGCCAGCTTGCGCTCGGACGGACGCAGTTGGTCGCGCATCTCTTCCACCTGGGACAGCATCATCGGAAAACTCGCACTATGCTGAAGAATGCGTGGACTATATCTGATTGCTGAAGAAGGTACAAAAACTACATATTGAAGAGTAAGTGTATTCCCTGGGTTTTGCCGTAAACATCGCCAAGGCAAAGCCAGTAAGGCCGTACGGCTATTCAAAAATGCCGCGACGCAGCAGGAGTCGTGATTGCGATCGTGTAGTTTTTCTACTAACATGGCGACGTCGACTGTTCGACATCCCCGCGATACCTGCCTGGCATAGTGCGCCTACGCCTCACGCCAGCGACGAAGGAGCTCCGATGGTTTCCCCGCATTCGCAATTGTTGAAGGTCACGCAACGCGTGGTCGAGCGCAGCAAACCCACTCGCGAGGCGTATCTGGCCCGCATCGCGCACGCTCAGGGCAAATTCCCGGCACGCGGCGCGCTCTCGTGCGCCAATCTGGCTCACGGATTTGCTGGTCTTGAAGGCCACGACAAGCTCGTCATCAAGCAGATTCGCCAGCCGAACATCGGCATCGTGTCCTCGTACAACGAGATGCTGTCTGCGCACGCGCCGTACAAAAACTACCCGGACATCATCAAGGAAGCCGCGCGTGAAAACGGCGGTGTCGCGCAATTCGCCGGTGGTGTGCCGGCCATGTGTGACGGCGTCACACAAGGCAACGCGGGCATGGAGCTGTCGTTGTTCTCGCGTGAAGTGATCGCGATGAGCACCGCAGTCGCCCTCACGCACAACATGTTCGACGCAGCGCTGTGCCTCGGCATCTGCGACAAGATCGTGCCCGGCCTGCTAATCGGCGCGCTGCAATTCGGCCATCTGCCAACGATTTTCGTGCCGGCCGGCCCGATGGGCAGCGGCCTGTCGAACGACGACAAAGCCAAGACACGCCAACTGTTCGCGACCGGCCAATGCGGCCGTGACGCGCTGCTCGAAGCAGAAGCCGCCGCGTACCACAGCCACGGCACCTGCACGTTCTACGGCACCGCAAACAGCAATCAGATGCTGATGGAAGTGATGGGCCTGCATCTGCCGAGTTCAGCGTTCGTGCACCCGCATACGCCGCTGCGTGACGCATTGACCGCGCAAGCCGCACGCCGCGTGCTCGACTTGACGGTGGATCGCGGCAACTACATGCCGATCGGCCACGTGGTCGACGAAAAAGCGATCGTGAACGGCATCGTCGCGCTCCTGGCAACAGGCGGTTCGACCAATCACACGCTGCACCTCGTCGCGATTGCGCGCGCGGCCGGAATCGTGATCGACTGGGACGATTTCGACACGCTGTCGCAAGCCGTGCCGCTGCTCGCCAAGATTTACCCGAACGGCAAGGCCGACGTGAACCACTTCCACGCCGCGGGCGGCGTCGCGTTCCTGGTCCGCAATCTGCTGGAAGGCGGTTTGCTGCATGAAGACGTCAACACCGTCGCCGGCAAAGGTCTCCATCACTACACCGAAGAACCGAAGCTTCTCGACGGCAAGCTGCAATGGGTGCCGGGCACGGAAACGAGCGAAGACACAGCAGTGCTGCGCGGCATCAAGGAACCGTTCCAGCCGGACGGCGGCTTGCGTCTGATGCAGGGCAAACTCGGCCGCGGCGTGATCAAGATTTCGGCGGTCGCAGCGCAGCATCGCAAGGTGAAGGCGCCGGCGATCGTGTTCGATTCGCAGGAAGCCGTGCAGGCCGCGTTCGACAACGGCGAGCTCAAGCGTGATTTCATCGCCGTGGTGCGCTTCCAGGGCGCCCGCGCAAACGGCATGCCCGAGTTGCATCGTTTGACGCCGTTGCTCGGTGTGTTGCAGGATCAAGGTTTCCACGTTGCACTGGTGACCGACGGCCGCATGTCCGGCGCATCGGGCAAAGTGCCGGCGGTGATTCACCTGTCGCCGGAAGCCTTGCTGCAAGGCCCGATCGGCAAAGTCCGCACGGGCGACATGCTGGTGATCGATGCAGACGCCGGCGTGCTCGACATCGAAATCGATGCGGCCGAATGGGCAGCGCGGCCGGAAGCGTTGCCGTTGCATCAGGCGGAAAACGAAGTCGGCTTCGGCCGTGAACTGTTCGGCGTGTTCCGTGCGGCGGCAGCGCCGGCGGAGCAGGGCGCCTCCGTGTTCGGTCCGATGGTGGGCGAACGCGGCGCGCAGCACGGCGAACACAAGAAAGCACACTCAAGCACCACTCAAGCCAGCCACGAGCTGCAGAAACAAGGAGTCTGACTATGACGGCGAAAACAGTAAGCGATATCGTGCGCCTCGGCCCGGTGATTCCGGTGCTCGCGTTCGACTCGGTCGAACAGGGCGAAAACGTGTCGCGCGCGCTGCATGCGGGCGGCGTGAAGGTGCTCGAAATCACGCTGCGCACGGCTGCAGGACTCGGCGCGATCGAACGCGCAAGCCAACTGTCTGAAGACATCGTGGTTGGAGTCGGCACGATCACGAAGCCCGAGCATTGTTTTCAGGCGAAAAAAGCGGGCGCGCAATTCGGCGTGTCGCCAGGTCTGACGAAAGACATGCACAAGGCGGCGCAGGATGCGGGTTTGCCGTTGCTGCCGGGTGTCATGACGCCGAGCGACATTATCGCGGCGCTCGAACTCGGCTACGAAATCGTCAAATTCTTCCCCGCGCAGCAAGCCGGCGGTATCCCGATGCTGCAGGCGTTTTACGGCCCGTTCCCGACGTTGAAATTCTGCCCGACCGGCGGCATCACGGCCGAAAGCGCCATCAACTTCCTCGCACAACCGAACGTGGTGTGCGTCGGCGGCTCGTGGTTGACGCCGAAAGCTGCACTCGCTGCGCAAAACTGGGATGAAGTCACGCGTCTGGCGCGTGCCGCCAGCGAACTGGCCGCGCCCGCTCATTGAGTTGAAACGACGCGTCTTTTAATCCAGTAGCTACGTCCTACACAAAGGAGCCTCGTCGAAACAGCCTGTCAGGCTGTCGCGCCGAGGCTCCTTTGTGATATGCGTGCCGGATTCACGCGCTTTTAGAGACAACAAACAGTAAAATTCAGCGTCCGCGCGGCTTGCCGGGTTTTCAGGCACCGCTCGAGGTCGCCGTGAGACAGGTGCCAGCTGTGTTCCGCACCAACAATCAATAACGCAAAGGAGGAGCTTCATGGAAGCTGTCCACGGCAGCACGCTGCTGGTCTTCGCGGTGATCGCCATCGCACTTCTGATCCTGCTGATCACCCGCTACAAGGTTTACCCGTTCCTCGTCCTGATCATCGTTTCGTTGCTGCTGGGTCTCGCGTCCGGCATGCCGATCGGCACGATCGTCAAATCGTTCGAAACCGGCAACGGCAATACGCTCGGCCACATTGCGATCGTGGTCGGCCTCGGCACCATGCTCGGCAAAATGATGGCCGAATCGGGCGGCGCGGAGCGCATCGCGACCACGTTGATCGACAAGTTCGGCGAGAAGCATATTCACTGGGCCATGATGGTCGTGGCGATCATCGTCGGCTTGCCGGTGTTTTTCGAAGTCGGCTTCGTGCTGCTGATTCCGATCGCGTTCAACGTCGCCAAACGCACCAACAAGTCGCTGCTGCTGGTCGGCCTGCCGATGGTTGCAGGTCTGTCCGTCGTGCACGGTCTGATTCCGCCGCACCCGGCTGCGATGCTCGCGGTGCAGGCGTATCACGCCGATATCGGCAAGACGATCGCGTACGGGCTGATCGTGGGCGTGCCGACGGCGATCGTCGCCGGTCCGCTGTTCGCGCTGTTGATTAGCCGTTACATCAAGCTGCCGGAGAACAATCCGCTCGCCGCGCAGTTTCTCGGCGGCGCCGGCGGCACGCAAACCGATGCAAAACAGGCGGCGCCCAAGCGCGAGCTGCCGAGCTTCGGCATCACGCTGTTCACGATCCTGCTGCCGGTGATTCTGATGCTGATCGGCAGCTGGGCCGACCTCGTGTTTACGCCGAAGACCTTGGCAAACGATCTGCTGCGTTTCGTCGGCAATTCGGACGTCGCGCTGTTGATCGCCGTACTGGTCAGCTTCTGGACCTTCGGCGCGAGCCGCGGCTTCAATCGTGAGCAGATCCAGAAGTTCTGCGGCGATTGTCTGGCGCCGATCGCGGGTATCACGCTGATCGTGGGCGCGGGCGGCGGCTTCGGCCGCGTGCTGATGGATAGCGGCATCTCGAAGGAAATCGTCAACGTGGCAACGGCCATGCATCTGTCGCCGCTGCTGTTCGGTTGGCTGGTGGCTGCGCTGATTCGTCTGGCCACGGGCTCGGCAACCGTCGCGATGACGACGGCCTGCGGAATCGTCGCGCCGATTGCTTCGGCCAGTGGCGTGCAGGTCACGCCGGAATTGCTGGTGCTCGCCACCGGTTCGGGTTCGCTGATTTTCTCGCACGTGAATGACGGCGGTTTCTGGCTGATCAAGGAATACTTCGGTATGACGGTGGGGCAGACCTTCAAGACATGGTCGCTCCTAGAAACTGTCATTTCCCTGATGGGTCTGGGTTTGACTTTCGCGCTCGCGACGGTCGTGTAAGGAGTTTTTGATGATTTTGATCGCAATGGGCGTGTCGGGCGCCGGCAAAACGAGGATTGGCGAAATGCTGGCGGAACGCCTGCACTGCGCATTCACCGACGGCGACGCATTTCACAGCGCCGCCAACAAGGAGAAAATGCACCACGGCATTCCGCTGACCGACGAAGACCGTTGGCCGTGGCTGCAAACCATCCGTGTCGCGATCGAAGAGAAGCAGCGGGCGGGCGAGAAGGCGGTGTTCACATGCTCGTCGCTGAAGCGTTCGTACCGCGATGTTTTGCGCGGCGGGAGCAACGGTGACAAGGACGTGTGCTTCGTCTATCTGAAGGGTTCGTTCGAGGTGCTGCGCGAGCGGCTGACCACGCGCACTGGCCACTTCTTCGATCCGTCGCTGTTGCAAAGCCAGCTCGATACGCTCGAAGAACCGGGTCCGGACGAAGCGATCACGGTGAGTATCGAGTTGTCGCCGGAAGCGATTGTCGACGAGGTGTTGAGGCAGATGGAAGTCCGTTAAGGGTGCTTCTCCTCCTGTAGAGAGTTTGATATTCCGCTGTTGATCCGCCTCGCCGCAAAGCGAGGCGGATCCTCCAAAACTGTTTGGCGTCTAGCTTCAAATGCCGGGCAGCGTTCCAGAGCGCCACGGCCGTGTGCCGGCCACGATACTTCTTCATTGACGTGCGCGGCAAGGTTCTGCCTCGAAGTGGCGCACATTTGTCTTCCTTCGTTTGAGCCGTCCCTGCTAGCGCAAACGCGCTCGATCTGTCACTCCGTCCCAATGCAAATTGTCGTCGCTCATGCGATGGAAATGGGCGAGTGCATTCTGACGTTTCCCAATCACATTCCCATTCGAATGCCTTACAGTCCGCGTTGATTTTGCGCCTCTTGGCGCAGTGTTTTGATTAGCGGATGAAATGTACAGGCTGTGAAGACTTCCCTCAGACCGATCGCGTCAACTGGTGTCGGATTCGGTACACACGCGTCCGATGCAAAGCGGCCGCGCGTATCGCCGCGCAATGCTCCGAAGCTGGTATCGATGACCTATGTCAGCGCGTTGCTCGCGAGCACGGCGAGTTCCGCGTTCGCAATTGAAGCAACTGATCCCACGAACCACGCGATCCTGGACCAGCAGCAACAAAGGCTGCTCGATCAGGCGCGCGAACAGCGCGAAGGTCTCAGTACGCGTGAGCCGGCAGCGCCTGTGGCTGCGCCGCGCGTAGCCACGTCGCAGACGCTGGACGTACTCGGCGCACAGACCTGCCTGCCGGTAGAAAAGGTTGGTTTTAGCGGCGCGGCGCTGCTGCCGGATGACTTGAAGTATCAAATTGCGCTCGAAGCAGCGGGCCGTTGTCTGGACAACGCTGAACTCGCCCATCTGCTTGACGAGGTCAACGACTGGTATGTGCAGCACGGCTACGTCACCAGCCACGCCTGGCTGCCTACGCGCGAAGCTGGAAGCGGTGCACTGGTGGTTGCTGTGGTGGAAGGCAAGCTGTCACGGGTGTATTTCGCCGATGGCGATGGCAGGAGCCGCGCCGACAGCGCCGCGCGAATTGCGTTTGCGGGCACGGCTGGCGAGCCGCTCAACCTGCGCGATATCGAACAGGGAGTCGACCAGATCGACCGCATCGTGCCTGGCGGCGTGAAGGCGGCCGTGCGCGCGGCGCCACAAGAAGGATATTCAGACGTTGTATTGAGCGGCCAGCCAGTGCGCCTGTTCAACTTCGTTGCCGGCATCGACAACAGTGGCCAGAAAAGTACTGGCAGGCAGAATTTCAACGCCGCAGTGACGGTCAATAACGCACTTGGCCGGGCGGAGCAATTGGGCGTATCGGCGACAACAACGCCTGCGTTGCACGGCGACCGTTTTCGACGCACCTTTGGCGCATTTGCGACCGTGCCGTTTGGCTACTGGAGCTTCGGCTACTCGGGCGCGGCCGGCAACTTTGCTGTGCCTCTCGATTTTTCCGATGTGAAGCTTCGCTACCACGGCAGCAGCCTTCAGAACCGCTTCACCGTTACAAGGACAGTCGAGCGCAATGCCGCACGCAAGATAGACGTTTTTGCGTCCTTGTCCAATTACGTCGGCAACTCGTACATCGAAGAGTTTCAACTGGAGAACGGCTCGGAGCGGACCAGCACGGCGCAGGTCGGCGTCAACTTCGCGACGCGCGTCGGAAGCAAAAGCTACTTCACGTTCAGCCCGGCGTTCACTCAGGGCTTGCCGTTTGCGACTCGCGATATGAGCGGGGACGGCGGCCCGTCGGCTGGCTTTCGCAAACTGGCGGCAAGCGCCAGCCTTTACACGCAAATCACACCGAGCGTGGCGTTTCTCTCATCGGCTTACGCGCAGTGGGCGCCCGCCGCACTCTTCAGTAGCGAGCGCATGGTGGTCGGCGGCGACACCTCCGTTCGAGGTTTCCGGGATCAATACCTGTATGCCAACACCGGTGCGTATCTGCGTAACGAAGTCGACTGGAGCATGCCGCTCCCATCCGTAGGTACCCGCGTAACGATGACGGCCGCGATCGATGCAGGCCGCGTGGTTCCGGTAAGCGGCGAACCCAATGCAAGCGGAAACCTGGTTGGCGCCGCAATCGGCGCATCGGCCACCTGGAAAGGCGCTACTGCTTCGCTTTCGGTCGGTGCTCCGCTGTTTGCTCCTAAGCGGCTGAACGCTGATCCAATCGTTCTCAACGTCCGGTTGAGTTCTTCTTTCTAACATTTAGGAAACTTGATGAAACAACATCGTCTCAACGTATTGAATGTCGCAACACTCGCCGCGCTGGGTGTGAGCGGCAGCGCGATCGCCGGCGGTATCGTCAGCGCGGGCGGACAGACTCAGGTGGTGACGCCAGGCAACACGCCGATCGTGAACATTGCTGGCGCCAACTCAGCGGGCGTCTCGCGCAACACATTCAGCAATTTCGATGTCGACAAGAACGGCGTTGTCTTCAACAACCTGACCGCGGCAGGCGTGAGCCAGCTTGCGGGTCAACTCGCCGCCAACGCGAACCTGAAGGGTACTGCCGCCAAAGTGATCGTCGCCGACGTCAACTCGGCGCAGGCATCCAAACTGAACGGCGCAATGGAAGTCGCCGGCGCGCCCGCGCATCTGCTGATTGCCAATGCGGCCGGCATCTCGGTGAACGGCGCGACGACCATCAACGCGCCCGTGCTTACGCTGGCGGCAGCCAGCTTCAACCCGCGGGCCGACAGCCCGCTCGCCTTGAGCGTCGACACGAACCGCGCAACGCCGGCAACGATCGAGATCAATGGCGACGGCCTGAACGTCGGTGCGGGGCAAGTCAACCTGCTGTCACGCGCGACGCTCGTGAACGCAACGGTCAAGGGCTGGACGATCAATTCGCAAAACGGCACGCAATTCGACGGCGACGCAGACGGCAACTTCGCGGGCAAGCTGACAGCGGATGCGGCGGGCGCCAAGCCGGCGATTGCGCTCGACGTCTCGGAGTTAGGTGGCATGTACGCGAATAGGATCGTGCTCGAAGGTTCGGAGCATGGGCTGGGCGTCAACAGCGCCGGTCGCATCGCAGCGGGCAAGGGTGGTCTGGCAGTGCAGATGTATGGTGCGGATATCGCGCTGCGGGGTTCGAACGCGCATGTCGACTTGGAAGGTTTCGGAAGCATCGTCCGCAGTGCTGAACACGGCGGACTGGATGAAGCGCAGTATTTCACGGCGAAGAAACAGGAAGCCGCTGCTGAGCACGCCAGGGTCGATGCCTATTTTAACTATTCGCCCGCAGACGACGCAAATCTGTCCGACAGCAGCAAGATTGCGTTGATCAACGACCTTGCCTGGCGCACCAGCGACGCTGGGCGTAAGGCAGCAAACGACGCAGCCCAGGCGGAGCAGCAACAGCGCCAGGCGGAAGCGGATCGCTTGGCATGGGACGCCGAGCAGGAACGTCTGGCGAAGGAGCAGGCGGCCCGTCAGGCTCAGATGGAAGCGGATCGCGAGGCTTGGGAAGCTAACCATCGGGCAGAGCAGCAGCGTGCGGAAGAGGCGCAGCAGGCCGAGCAGGAACGTCTGGCGAAGGATCAGGCGGCCCGTCAGGCTCAGATGGAAGCGGATCGCCAGGCTTGGGAAGCTAACCATCGGGCGGAGCAGCAACGTGCGGAAGAAGCACGGGCCGCAGCGCAGGCGGCGCAGCAGGCTGAGCAACAGCGTCTGGCAAACGAGCAGGCGGCCCGTCAGGCTCAGATGGAGGCGGACTACAAGGCGTGGCAAGCCAACCAG
>NZ_CADIKC010000017.1 GCF_902859805.1 Paraburkholderia sediminicola
AAGTTGCGTGCATCACGGCGGTTCTCATGACTGCCACAATGCGCAATTTTTATAAGTCAAGTATATGGATGCGGGCCAGATCGGCAACGGCATCCCACGTATAGCAGCTATACAATTCGGGCAAGACAGAGACGGCGCAAAGAGGGCGCACGGCGGCCCCGATGAGAGACCCCGGTTGGAGCCGGCAGGAATCGCGACTACCAGTGCTTTCGCCTGTAAGAAAGCCGACCGACCCGACCTTCGACGCAATGCTTGCGTTAGCACCCGGGCTCGGCCTAGCGTTAGGAAAAGCTTCAACTGGCGGGGGACGACCAGCGTTGTTTGAACAATGATCCACCGCGATAAACATCACCCTCAATTCCGGCGGCCCTCAGGCTGTTCCACAGCAACGCCTGCACAGCCGTGACTACCGGTTTTTGAGTAGCCGCTTCGATTGTCTCGATAACTTCATGGGCCCGAAAATTCATGCAGCTCAGCAGCATTCCGTCTGATGTGGGGACGTCGCTCGCCAAGGCCATTTTGCAGATTTGCTGTGGTGATGGCGAGGCCAGATCAAAAGCGGAACTGATACTAAAGTGCCTTTCCTCGACGACTTCAAGGCCGAGCGCCTCCAGATATCGTCTTTCAAGTTCTGCCAATGCGCTTGCGTAAGGCGACACCAGCGAGATTCGGCGCACACCGAGGACGCGTAATGCACGTGATATCGCGCCCATAGCGGTCACGCACGGCCGCCCTGATTGCGCGGTAAGTTCGCCTTCAAGATGACGGTCGTAGGCCGCACCCCGGACAATGCTGCTCGCCACGCACGCATAACCAATGACCGAAGGTCGGCACGAAACAATCTGTGCAACCGCGCGCGGCGCGTCCTCTCGGTCCATGATTTCGATCGCATCGGGCGTCAGTGCATCCGGCATCAACATTCTGGCTGTGTGAATCGACGTGCCTTCCGGACAAACAGCATGCAGCCACGTTTCCGCGACAGTGTTGACACTCGGCAGAATGACACCAAGACGTACTTGCGGCGTGTGTGGTCCGGCCCCCTCGACGTCATGAAGGTCGCCGTGCGGGAGTGTTGATTCAGAAGACATAGTCAGTGGACCTCAGAAGCCGTACAGGCGAGCCGGGTTTCCGACAAGAATCTCCTCGAATTGAGCGGATGTGCCTGCCCAGTCTGCAAGGAGGTCCATGAGCTTGCCAACATCGGGCATTGCGCGTGTCCCGAGGAGCGGATGCGGCCAGTCGCTCCCCCAAACGCACCGATCGGGCGCCGCGGAAATCATCTCCTGAATGAAGGGTTTGACGTCTTCATGCGGATACACCTTCGCCGACGCGCGATAGCCCGAAAGCTTGACCCACGCCCGTCTCGAATTTAGCAGGCGCAGTAGCGTTTGGAACTCGTCACTGTTTGCTCCATTCGCCGGGGTGATCTGACCGATATGATCGATGGAAATTTCGACAGGCAGATCCAGCAGCCGCGATTCGAGTGCGGGGAGCTGTTCTCCCTTCACCCAGAGTTGGATGTGCCAGCCCAGCGCCTCAATCCGCTTTGCAAGGATCGACAGTTGATCAAGGTCTGTACCACCAGAAATCGCGTTGAATCGGATGCCGCGGACACCACCGCTTTTAAGTGCCTCAAGCTCTTCGTCCGTAGTATCCGTGTCGATCACGGCGATTCCACGAGCCCGGTCAACTCCAAACTCCCTGATTGAGTCCAGCAGACAGCGATTATCGGTGCTATAAACGCTCGCCTGTACGACCACGACCCGTTGAATACCCACAGTCGCGGCCATAGCCCGGTAGTTTTCCACCGTTGCCTCCTGCGGGTTATACATGCGAGGCACCCCAAGCGGATACTTGTCTTGCGGGCCAAATATGTGGAAATGCGTATCGGTCGCGCGCGCGGGCACCGACACAGAAGGTCGCGAGATATGTTGCGGGCGAGGACTGAACGGAAGTTTCGTAAGATCCGCTTCGTTGGTGTGTGACATCACTATGCTCCAGCTCCTGTCTGATCAGATTGGTCAATCTCGACGCGCAGCAATATTTAAAACTGTTCGATGTTTGCCGGGCTGCATGGTTCACCTATTGGGCCGGCGGGGCCGTTTCCACAAAGCTCTGCCGAGCCGTATAGGAGGCATGCCACGCGGCTAGAGCAGGGTATTCCTTTCGCCAGGGGATCGCGGGAAAGCGGTAATCCAGATAGGACAGTGCGCAAGCAGCCGCTATACCGTCCAGACGGACGCCATCCGGGAGTTGCAGATTAGACATCATTCCGACCGAACGGCGCATCGCCGCCTCCCAGCGAGCAAGCCAGTGGGCCGAGGGAGCTGTATCGCTCCGACGCTTTTCGAGCACTGATGCAACAGCCGCATCCATGATGCCATCCGCCAGTGCTTGTGTGCGCAGAACGTCGATCCTTGAGAGAAATTCGACAGGAATCAGACGCGGCTGTGGCGACAGACCGTCGAGGTACTCGCACAACAGCGGGCTATCGAAAAGCGAGCCATGCTCAAGCTCGACAGCTGGTACCTTGGCAAGGGGGTTGAGCGCCAGCAACTCTTGCCCGTTATCGTGCGGGTTCGTCACGAATTCCTGGAAGCGAGCGGTGAGATGCTTTTCTCGAATAACGACGCGAACTTTCCTCGCAAAGGGTGACCCGGGGCTATAGAGCAGCTTCATTTCGGTTACCTGCCTTTTATACGTGAACGTCAACGTTCTTTGTTTCTCTCAGGAACAGCACGGCTACGACCGTCGAGACGGCAATGACGATTGTCGG
Source organism: Paraburkholderia sediminicola (assembly GCF_902859805.1). Classification (GTDB taxonomy): domain Bacteria; phylum Pseudomonadota; class Gammaproteobacteria; order Burkholderiales; family Burkholderiaceae; genus Paraburkholderia; species Paraburkholderia sediminicola. Next base: position 2,777 of record NZ_CADIKC010000017.1, read on the forward strand.
ATACCAAAGGCCGGAATAAATGTTACCGATCTGTGCAATCAGCGCGAAAGATACAGTTGGCTGCAAGCCACCAAGCCAACCCGTCGCGACGTGATAGGGAACGGAAAACGATGTATAGCGGATACGCGCCGGAAAAAGTTCAACGAGTGTTGCACCAACGACACTGTAGGTTGCCGCCGCGTAACCCATGAGTAAAACGAGCAACGCCAGAACGCCGAAATAATTGATCTCTGTAGGAGCCGCGCTAGCAGGATACCCCGCTTGCTTCAGGGCCACCGCGATGGATGACCGGAATGACTTGTCGGCACCAGCCGATTCAGCGGGCGTCATCGACGAGGCGGCGTAGGATCTGATCACAGTGTTTCCAAGCTCGACGGTGGCAATGCTTCCGGCCGTCGCGCCAACCGTCTCATAGTTCGCGCCGCTCTGAGCAAGCAACTGCTTCGCCACATCGCATGAACTCGTGAATCTTTTTGTGCCAGTCGGATTGAACTGGAAAGAACATTCCGAAAGGTCCGCGTGCAGGATTACCGGGGCCAGTTTTTGCGCTCGTTCAAGTGCTGGATTGGCGTAATGTGTCAGACCTTTATAGATAGGAAAGAACGTCGCACCGGCAAGGATCAAACCGAACAACAACACCGGCTTTCGTCCAACCCGGTCCGACAACGCGCCAAAGACCACAAACAGTGGGCAGCCAATCATCAGCGCCACCATCACCAGCGTATTTGCCGTTTTGCTATCAACCTTGAGAGTTTGCGTCAGAAAGAACAGCGGGAAGAACTGGCAGGTAAAATAGATCACGGTTTGGCCGGCACAAACGCCGCCCAGGGCAATCAGGACTACGCGCAAATTTTTCCAGTTGCCGAATGCCTCTCGAAGAGGCGCGCGGGACGAAGTCCCCTGCTCCTTCATCTTTTTAAAGATTGGCGATTCGTGAAGCGATGCACGAATCTTTAACGACACAACTAGCAGCGGCAATGACACCAGAAAGGGAATGCGCCAGCCCCATACCGAGAAGTGGTCGCCAGTTACGAACGTGGTCGCAATGACCACGACAAGCGCAAGCAGCATTCCGGCAGTGCCCGTGGTCTGGATCCAGGACGTGTAAAACCCGCGTTTTCCTTTCGGCGCATGCTCCGAAACGTAAACGGCAGCGCCGCCGTATTCGCCACCGATCGCCAGGCCCTGAAGAAGCCGAAGGCCGACCAGCAGAACAGGCGCCAGGATGCCAGCCACCTCATAGGTCGGCAACAGCCCAGTGCCAAACGTCGCGCCACCCATGATCACGATCGTCACCAGAAAGGTGTACTTTCGGCCGATCATGTCTCCGATACGTCCGAAGATGACAGCGCCAAGCGGGCGAACGATGAACCCGGCACCAAAGCCCATCAATGCCAGAATGAATGCGGATGTCGGGTCGAGCCCTGCAAAAAATCGCTTCGCTACGACGGTCGCAACCAGTCCATAAACGTAGAAGTCGTACCACTCAAACAGCGTACCCAGCGACGCACCGAGTACCGCCGACCGGGCTTCGGACTTCGACATCTGTAAAGCAGAAGCGTTGGTGGAACCGCCGACGGCCTGTTCAAGCATGGACTGCATCTTTGTCTCCTGTCAGTGGCGTATTCGTTACGCCAGGCGAGCAGCTGTAATCGCTGCTTCAATAACCACATCACGTTGCCGCAAAAACCCACTCCTGGGGATCTTCTCCTATCGGGAGAAAAAAGGGCACCGCCCTTTCGGGCGGTGCGCCAAACGCGCCTCTCGCGGCAGCGTAAACCCCTGGAACTTGCACCTGCATCTATACTTCCAACGAACCGCCGCTCCGACTCGATACTGCTCCGATGAAACGCATCGGACTCGCACCGATGATGGCGTCAAGCTCAACCAGCAATTCCGACGTCATAAGCCGCTCCAGTTCACGACGATCGCGCCATCCATCTGCAAATACTCCCTGGATAGCCGCCCCTCCCTCACCGAGCAAACAGAACAGGGTTCTCATCAGCCGTTGCTTGGTCACAATCTGCGTGAAACTCGCATTCTGTGTGAAAAGGATCACTTGCAACTGCCTGACGCTACAGCCCATCTGCCTGGCCACGAGATCCAGTTGCCAGTTACAACCCGGATCTGCAAACACTGCCTTCGCCAGCGCGAGGGCGACGCCTGACCCAGCAACTTCTGCTGAACCGACGGGATCGGCTTTGTCTCCAGCGACCCAGCAACTGGCCGCGACGCACCCGTGTGCGTCCGGAGCAAGTGACATGGCGAACGCGTTCCACGCGTCAACGGTTACTAACCCCTGCTTTGGACGAACAACCCTGCCGCTGACCTCCAAACTCAAACTGCCTCGTTCGACAAGGCACCGCAACCGGAAAGGCAGTAGGAGGTTGCGCAACCGCAGCGGCCGGGATGCACGAACCGGATAGTGATATTCCTGGAACGCCACATGGTCATGAGAGAAATCGCCGGATCGATCTCTGTATCCGCACACAGTCTCAGACACCGTAAGCTCCAACCGTTCCTGAGACGCGCTTCAGTCGCCGGAGCGGGTCCCATTCTCACCAGCCTTCGCGGGGAGAATGGCCGTCAAACTCGAGCACACTTCGATCAGGTACGGTTGCCTCGATTCCAGTCCACGATTCAAGGCGGCATCAACCTGGTCCAGTTCCGTGACCTGCTCCGAGATGACGCCATAAGCTCTCGCGAGCGCAACGAAGTCCGGATTGCTCAGCGACGTACCAACATGTCGGCCTGGATAGGTCTTGTCCTGATGCACCCGGATCGAGCCATAACAGTTGTTGTTCGACAGGACGAACAGAATCGGCAGTTTCCGCTCGACCGCAGCGATGATTTCATTGCCAGTCATCAGGAAGCCGCCGTCACCCACAAGGCACACAACCGGCCGCGTCGGCATGCGCAGCTGGGACGCGATGGCCGAAGGTGTGCCGTATCCCATCGCACCGGATAGCGGAGACATCAGGCGCTGCGGAAATACGAAAGAGAAATGCCGATACACGGGAGCCGCAAATGTACCTGCGTCCAGACAGACAACCAGATCGCGCGGCGCGACTTTCGCGAGCCGCTCGACCACCTTCACAAATGGCACTCCATCCGCAACGTCCGGCGATGGCCAGGCAGCGATCTTCCGGTGAATTGAATTGATCTGAGCCGCCCATTCCCTGCACTCGGCTGGAATATCATGGCCCGCTTCTGCGCATAGCTGGCGGGCAAAACCTGCAGCGTCGCAAACGAGCCCGACGTCCGGCACGAAGTGGAGGCCAACGATATGATCGTCCGGATAAACGTGTACGAACCGCTGCGACGGTCTGGGTAGCTGAGGAAAACGGTACCCCTGGCTGGTAATGTCGCCGAGTCGAGTCCCAAGCGCAATGACGAGGTCGCTCGACTCAAACGCCGCAATCTGATTGCTCGGGTTCACCAGACCCAGATCCCCGGCGAAAAGCTCGTGTGTGTTGGGGAAGATGTCATGTTGACGGAAAGAGACAGCAACAGGGATGTGGAATTTCTCTGCCAGCGCCCGCAACGCATCACGGCCATCTTCCGTATCCAGCGCACCGCCCGCCACAAGTAGCGGCCGTTTCGCTTCCTTGATCATCTTCAAGACAGCCCAGACACTGTCCTCACTCGCGACAGCAGTTGCCTGCGGCGGGGTCGTCCATTCCGGCATTTCAACCGTCTGTTGCTGGATATCTTCGGGCACCACAAGCACAACCGGGCCCGGCGTCCCGGAGCACGCCATCCGGACGGCCTTATAGGCACACTCTGCCAACTTCGAAGGCTCGGTAACCTCGCAGACCCACTTCGCCACCGAACCGAACATTTTCTGGTAGTCGATTTCCTGGAAGGCCTCTTTTCGCAGGTCAGCCTTCGGGATCTGGCCGATCACCAGGATCAGGGGGACCGCGTCCTGCTGTGCGGTGTGTACAGCGATCGATGCATTGGTCGCGCCAGGCCCGCGGCTTACCATCACGACGCCCGGTTTACGTGTGAGCCGACCATCCGCGCATGCCATGAAACCGGCTCCGCCTTCGTGCCGACACGTCACAACGTCAATCTGTGGAAAGTCGTTCAGCGCGTCGAGAATGCCAAGGTAGCTCTCGCCGGGAACGAGAAATACGCGATCGATTCCATTTGACGCGAATACGGAGAGCATCGCGTGGGCGGACGTGTTTGTCGTGACGGAATTCATGGTTAATCCTGCGGCAATTAGCCTGCGTTTCAAGAGGTGGCGTTCAATCGTATCTTTGTTCAATTGCACCACTGGTTCAATCGAACTTGGCGTATATCAGCTATGCCGATCACGGTGAAGCATCGCTACAGGGGGTCATTCAGGGCATCCACCAATTCGGGCACGGCGGTGAACAGATCTGCGACGAGGCCATAATCCGCGACGCTGAAGATCGGCGCTTCTTCGTCCTTGTTGATCGCGACGATTACCTTTGAATCCTTCATCCCCGCCAGATGCTGGATCGCGCCCGAGATGCCGACTGCGACGTAAAGCTGCGGCGCGACGATCTTGCCGGTCTGGCCGACCTGGTAGTCGTTGGGTACAAAACCAGCGTCGACAGCAGCCCGGGACGCGCCCATCGCCGCGCCGAGCTTGTCGGCCAGCGGCTCCAGCACCTTCGTGTAATTCTCGCCACTACCCAGACCACGGCCACCCGACACGATGACGTGCGCCGACGTCAGTTCCGGACGGTCCAGCTTCGTCACTTCGCGGCTTACGAACGCCGAGAGGCCTACGTCGGCTGCGGCTTCGATCTTCTCGACCGATGCACTGCCACCTTCCGCTGCGACCGGGTCAAAACCCGTTGAACGCACCGTGATCACCTTGATCGGATCAGCCGATTGCACGATCGCGATCGCATTGCCTGCGTAAATCGGGCGTTCGAACGTATCGGCGGAATCAACGGCGGTGATGTCGCTGATCTGCGTGACGTCCAACTTCGCGGCGATGCGCGGCGCGATGTTCTTGCCGTAAGCCGTAGCGGGCGCGAGGATGTGCGAGTAATCCTTCGCGACGTTCAGCACCGTCGCCTCGACGTTTTCCGCGAGGCCAGCGGCCAGTTGCGGCGCGTCGGCGAGCAGCACTTTCGCGACGCCTGCGATTTCCCCAGCGGCGTCGGCGACTGCCTGCGCGTTGTGGCCAGCCACCAGCACATGAACGTCGCCGCCAATCTTCTGCGCAGCGGCCACCGTGTTCAGCGTCGCAGCCTTGATTGACGCGTTGTCGTGTTCAGCAATTACCAGAATCGTCATTTCATTCGTCTCCGCGTGTCCGTCGATCAAAGCACTTTGGCTTCGGTCTTCAGCTTCTCGACCAGCGCCTTCACGTCGGCCACCTTCACGCCAGCCGAGCGCTTCGGCGGCTCGCTGACCTTCAGCGTCTTCAGACGCGGAGTGACATCGACGCCCAGATCTTCGGGCTTCACGGTTTCCAGCGGCTTCTTCTTCGCCTTCATGATGTTCGGCAGCGTCACGTAGCGCGGCTCGTTCAGGCGCAGATCGGTCGTGACCACAGCGGGAAGCGTCAGCGACAACGTTTCCGCGCCACCATCCACTTCACGCGACACCGTCGCCTTGCCATCCGCCACGACAACCTTCGACGCAAACGTCGCCTGCGGCAGATTCGCCAACGCTGCGAGCATCTGGCCCGTCTGGTTGGAGTCGTCGTCGATCGCCTGCTTGCCGAGGATCACCAGTTGAGGCCGTTCCTTGTCGACCAGCGCCTTGAGCAGCTTGGCGACAGCCAGCGGCTGCAGGTCTTCGTTCGATTCGATCAGGATCGCGCGGTCCGCGCCGATCGCCAGCGCCGTACGCAGCGTTTCCTGACATTGCGCAACGCCTGCCGACACAACGATCACTTCGGTCACCACGCCCGCTTCCTTGAGGCGAACGGCTTCTTCAACAGCGATCTCGTCAAACGGATTCATCGACATTTTCACGTTCGAGAGATCGACACCCGTGTTGTCCGACTTCACGCGAACCTTCACGTTGTAGTCGACCACCCTCTTCACCGATACCAGCGCTTTCATTGCGATACCCTCTTCAATTGAGTCGACCGGCCCGCCGTGAACTCGCACTAAGGCGTGCCATTTCGACCCCTTCTCAGTTGCGTCCAAGAATCCGCTTCGCCCGAAGAATGACAGGCACGTCCACCATCTTTCCTTCCACTGCAACGGCCCGTCCGCCCGATGCTTCGACTGCAGCCATCACCCGCTCTGCCCATTCACGCTCGCTTGGGCTCCACGCGTAGGCTTCGTGTACCGGATTGACCTGCTTCGGATGGATACAAAGCTTTGCACCAAAACCAAATCGACGTCCCCGCTTCGCATCACCCAGCACGACCGAGTAATCGTCAAGAGAAGTCGACACACCGTCTACCGGTGCGGGCAGATTCGCCAGCCTTGATTCGAGTACGATCTGTGACCGGTACATCGCAAGCTCTTCATCATCGCCCTCAAGTCCAAGGTCAACCTGAAAATCCAGGGTTCCAAAAATGATCCGACCTACCCGCGGACTTCTACATAGGGCCCGAAGATTGACGAAGCCTGTGGCGGTTTCGACAATCGGCAAGACATGAACGTACGCGGGGGTGTTTTCGACGAGGACCGCAATCTGCTCCGGAGTTTCTGCTTTCGGGAGAACGATCCCAGTAAGACCCGGCCGTCGGTGCAAAGCCTCAACATCTCTCTCAAACCAACGTGTTCCAGCAGCATTAATTCGCACATATGCCGGACGCTCCTCGTCGAGCGTTTCCAGAATCCATCCCCGTGCGGCATCCTTTTCTTCCGCAGGTACTGCATCCTCCAGGTCAAAGATCAACGCGTCGGCATCCGACGAACGCGCTTTCTCAAAGCGCTCCGGCCGGTTTCCGGGAACAAAAAGATATGACCTCGGTACTGTCATGGCTATCACTTGCACGTCACTCGCTTGTTATTCGGGGATATCGGATCTGGACCGACAACACGGCCCTAGCAGCAGGATTGCAGCGACCGCCTCATATGACGCCCGCGGTTCGCAAGCCCTCAACCTGGTCGCTGGTATATCCGAGTTCACTCATAATCGCAGCCGTGTGCTGTCCCAGAGCCGGAACATCGTCCATTCGCGGTTCGCATCCGTCGGGGATGCCGGGAGGTAGAAGGGCCGGTACCGTGCCACCTGGAATCGAGACTTCCCGCCATCGATTTCGTGCGGCCAACTGAGGGTGATTCCACACATCTTCGATAGAATTCATTCTCGCGTTGGCGATCCCGGCGCGGTCAAGCCTCTCTATCACCTGCTCCGCTGTAAGTGTCGAGAATTCGTCGACGATGATTTCTCGCAATGCATCGCGCGAGGCGGAACGGGCCGAGTTCGAGGCAAATCGTGTATCGCCGGCGAGAGCGGGAAGCATCAGTACACCGTCGCAGAATATTTTCCACTCACGCTCGTTCTGCAGTCCGAGCATGACGGTCTTTCCGTCCCCGGTCGGAAAAGGTCCGTAGGGATAGATAGTCGCGTGTGACGCGCCAGCCAGAGGCGGCTGACTCTGCCCATTGATCGCGTAATACAGCGGATATCCCATCCACTCGACCATGCTCTCGAGCATCGATACCTCAATGTGGCTACCCTTGCCCGTTCGCCCGCGAAGCAGCAGCGCAGACAGGATGCCCGTGTATGCATACATGCCGGCAGCGATATCGGCGATGGAGCAGCCGGCCTTTGCGGGTGCCCCGGGCGAACCGGTAATGGCAAGGAGGCCCGACTCACTCTGTACGAGGAGGTCGTATGCCTTCTTGTCCCGGTATGGGCCGTCGCCGCCGTATCCGGATATATCGCAGACACACAGCTTCGGGTATTTGGCACTGAGCGTTTCGAAGTCCAGCCCGAGACGCGCGGAGGCGCCTGGCGCAAGGTTCTGCACGAGAACGTCGGCCGTTGAGAGCAAGCCTCCAAGCACTTCCTTTGCGTCGGCGTTCTTGACGTCCAGCGTCAGGCTTTCCTTTGAACGGTTTGTCCAAACGAAGTGTGACGACATCCCGCCTACCCGCTCGTCATATCCACGCGCGAAGTCTCCCGCGCCGGGGCGCTCGATCTTGATAACCCGCGCCCCCTGGTCAGCGAGTTGTCGCGTGCAGAAGGGCGCGGCAATCGCATGCTCCAGCGTAACAACCGTAATTCCGTCGAGTGGTCTCATTGAGCTGCTCCTTAGAAAGACCGCGGCAGGCCAAGGACGTGCTCGGCGACATAGGAGAGGATCAGATTCGTCGAAATCGGCGCCACCTGATAGAGGCGGGTCTCGCGGAACTTGCGCTCAACGTCGTATTCACTCGCGAAGCCAAATCCGCCATGGAACTGGAGACAGGCATTTGCCGCCTCCCACGACGCATCTGCAGCAAGCAGTTTGGCCATGTTGGCTTGTGCGCCGCACGGTTGGTGTGCATCGAAGCGGCGAGCCGCTTCGAAGCGCATCATGCTCGCCGCCTCCACATTGATGTAAGAACGCGCGATCGGAAACTGGACGCCCTGGTTTTGCCCGATAGCACGCCCAAATACGACGCGATCCTTAACGTATTGCGAGACCTTATCCACGAACCAATAGCCGTCGCCAATACATTCCGCGGCAATCAGCGTACGCTCGGCATTCAGGCCATCCAGAATGTACTTGAACCCCTGCCCCTCTTTCCCGATAAGGTTTTCAGCAGGGATCTCCAGATTGTCGAAAAAAAGTTCGTTTGTCTCATGGTTGACCATGTTCGGAATCGGTCGAACAGTCATTCCATGACGGACTGCTTCAGGAATGTCAACGATGAAGATCGACATGCCCTCGGACTTTTTCTGCACCTCACTCAGCGGCGTTGTCCGCGCAAGCAGGATCATCAGATCGGAGTGCTGGACCCGCGAAATCCAGACTTTCTGACCATTTATCACGTACCGGTCGCCTCGACGCTCGGCAGTGGTCTTGATCTTGGTGGTGTCAGTGCCGGTAGTCGGTTCGGTCACGGCCATTGACTGCAGACGCAACTCGCCGCTCGCAATCATCGGCAGATACCGGCGCTTTTGCTCCTCCGAACCGTGACGCAACAACGTACCCATGTTGTACATCTGCCCGTGGCAAGCACCCGAGTTGCCGCCCGACCTGTTAATTTCCTCCATGATGATCGACGCCTCGGTGAGACCAAGGCCCGAGCCGCCATACTCCTGGGGAATGAGGGCTGCGAGCCATCCCGCCTTGGTCAACGCGTCGACGAATACTTCGGGATAGCCGCGCTCGTCGTCGATCTTCCGGAAGTATTCGGCAGGAAACTCCTGACAAAGATCGCGGACTGCCTCGCGGATGTCCTGAAAACTATCTGAATGACTCGTGTGCATGATGATCAACCCTGAAGTATAACAATTAGGAGTGCATAGCCGTGGCTTGCATCGTCAGGAAGCCCTCGTGGTCCCTGGCCCACAACTCAATCTGACCGTCTGTTTCGCCCCGTTTGACGCAGAGCGCGAACCGTACATCCGCGAAGGTCGGCCGGACCGCGCGAAAATTGAAAGTCTGCAGTGTCGCGTCAGGAAACTGCCGCGCATGCAGATCAAGAAGCAGGGTCGCGATCAGTGGGCCATGCACGACAAGACCGGGATACCCCTCCTCATTTGTCGCATAGGGTTGGTCGTAGTGGATACGATGCCCGTTGAACGTCAACGCGGAATAGCGAAAGAGCATCACCGGATCAGCCGTGAGCTCACGCGAATAATCTTCATTCACAGGCGAAGGCGTGGGGTCAACCGGGCGCACGCCTGGCAGCGCGACGTCGCGGTAGACAATGTCCTGTTCTTCGGAAATTGCGAGTTCGTCCCCAGCCGTGATGTCGTGACGCACGGTGACAAAAACCAGCTTGCCGGAACGGCCCGATTTTTCGTTGATGCTGAGAATCGTGGAGGTACGCCGGACTCGGTCACCTTTCTTTAGAGGGCGGTGAAAAGTCAGCCGACCCGCAGCCCACATCCGCCGCGGCAGGGCGATGGGAGGAAGAAAGCCGCCCCGTGCGGGATGCCCGTCGGCGCCAAGCTCGGCCTGCTTTCCAGCAGGAAGGAAATATAGCCAGTGCCAACCAGGCGGGACGTGGCTCTCAGGTGTATCGCGATCCAGCGTAGCCGCCAGCGCGGTCAGCGGAAAATCGGTAACTGTGTCCTCTAACACCGCGGTCCGATTCAACCATGGTGCGTACGGATGGGCGTCGTCTCCCATGTTGTTGTCTCCAATTTGATTTGCCCCTCTTTGCATGACACGCGACGCTCACAAATGAGTGCCGCTCCACAGTCGGTACGGGAAAGTCCCTAGTACTTTCCTGTCTGCAGGCACACGTTCGCGGCTTCAAGGCTTGGAGTGATTGTTGTAGGATTGGGCGAACACATCAATTGCATAGCAGCTATATCAGCTATGCTCATTTTGCAGGAGTCGTGGTGGACCTGAAGCGTCTGGAACTGCTGATGCATGTCGCCGACTTCGGCAGCTTCTCGAAAGCTTCGACTGTCCTCGGGCTTGCACAGCCGGCGCTGGGCCGACAGATACAGAAGCTGGAAGAAGAATGCGGGGTGCGTCTGTTGTATCGCCACGGGCGTGGCGTGACTCTCACCCCGGAAGGCACTACCCTGATCGAACGGGCCAGGCCGCTGCTTCGTCAACTCATCGCGATCCCCTCCGAACTGCAATCTGAGCTGGCGTCGCCGCGTGGTTCCGTCACGGTTGGTCTCACGCCCACCGTCTGCAACCTGCTGGGACTGCGCCTGATTCGCGCGCTCAAACAGAAATATCCGCTGCTGCACGTGAACGTGATTAGTGGGTACAGTGGGTACGTCCACGAATGGCTCGTCGACGGGCGGGTGGACCTCGCTATCCTGCATGATGCCCGCCGCTCCTCGACGGTCGCCGTCGAACCGCTCGCCGGTGCGGAACTCTTTTTCGTCAGCCCGACTGCTCGAACCACGTTTTCGGTTCCAGCCACGATCAGTCTTTCGAGCATCGCCGAGGTGCCCCTGGTTCTTCCGACGCGGAATCATGGTCTACGTCGAACGTTGGAGTACGCCGCAAGCAACGCAGCGGTTACGCTAAAGGTCGAGTACGAGGTCGATACGCTCGATCTTCTGAAGGAAATTGTAATCGCCGGGCTCGCTTGCACGATACTTGCACGCCCTGCCGTGACCAAGGAGGTCCGAAGCGGCGTTGTCCAGATCAACGCCGTTGACGGTCCAAAGTTAAATACGCGGCTGGTACTTGCGACAGCCGTGGGCAGACCCCTGACTCGCGCCGTGCGCGTCGTCGAACTTGAACTCGCCGCGCTCGTGAAGCACATGCTGGCAGAAGAACAGGAAGAGACGGGCCTCTTCCATGTTGACGGTTGATATTTGGCTATTAGCCCTGTCTGGCGGCAAACTCCCGCAGACTCGCTGCCCGCCGGGCGGTTCGAAATGACCGAGACCAGCATAGCTGCTATGCCTGTTATGCCCTTGATGCCCAGTCGTCCCCGCCTGACAATCAGTTCAGGAATCGATAGACACGCGCCGAAGCGCCCATCGGTCGTCACACTCTGACCGGCGTAAAAATCCTGCTCACCGAGCCCTGCGTATAGACATACGTTTGTCTGTCATTCCAGGCGACTCGCGATGTACCGAAACCCTCAGCCGGCAGAACGAAGCTGCCCATGTCTTTTGCGAAGGACTCCGAATGTTCAAACTCACACGATCCGATCTTTTCCGTGAGGCCGCCTATGTTGGTGGGCAATGGTCCACAGGAAACAGCGACGCCTATATGGAAATACGCAATCCGGCCACGGGTGAAGTCGTAGGACGCGTCCCCTCGTTGAGTCGTGAAGAAGTTCGAGAGGCGATTCTGCTTGCCGACCACGCGTTTCAGGATTTCCGTCGCTGGACGGGCAAGGCCCGCGGGGCAGTCCTCAGAAAGTGGGCCGCACTTATGCTCGAGAACAAAGACGATCTCGCCCAGATCATGACGGCTGAACAGGGCAAGCCGCTCGCGGAAGCACGCGGCGAAATCGACTATGCCGCATCGTTTCTCGATTGGTTCGGCGAAGAGGCAAAGCGGGTCTATGGCGAGACGATTCCTGCCCCCCGTGACAATCAGCGCATCACGGTTATCCGGCAACCCGTGGGTGTATGTGCCGCGATTACACCATGGAACTTCCCGTCTGGGATGGTGACCCGAAAGGTCGCACCCGCGATAGCTTCTGGATGCACGGTATTGTTAAAGCCTGCTCCTCAGACACCGTTTTCGGCCTTGGCGCTATGCGTTCTGGCTGAGGAAGCGGGGCTGCCTAAGGGCGTGTTGTCTGTGCTCACTGGGGACGCCGTGGAAATCGGTGGCGAGATTATCCGTAGTGAGACAGTCCGCAAGCTTTCATTCACCGGCTCCACTCCCGTAGGCAAAAAGCTGATGGCGGAGTGCGCCGGCACGGTGAAAAAAGTCTCGCTTGAGCTGGGCGGGAATGCTCCCTTTATTGTTTTCGACGATGCTGACGTTGAGTCGGCTGTGCAGGGCGCGATTGCGTCTAAGTTCCGGAATGCCGGGCAAACATGCGTCTGCGCAAACCGCTTCTTTGTTCAGCATGGCATCTACGACGCCTTTGTCAACAAGCTCACCGAGGTCGTAAAGGGCATGCGTATGGGTCGAGGAACGGAAGAAGGCGTAACGCTCGGTCCGTTGATCGATTCGAACGCCTTCAGCAAAGTCAGCCGGTTGGTCGATGAGGCCCGGTCCAAAGGCGCAACCGTCTTAACCGGTGGAACACAGCACCCTGCCGGAGCCCAGTTTTTCGCGCCAACGGTTGTGACAGATGTGACCAACGATATGACGATCGCCAATGAGGAGATCTTCGGACCGGTCGTATCGATCACCCGATTTAGCGACGAGCAGGAGGCGGTAGCCCTGGCAAACAGTACACGCTACGGGCTCGCAGCTTACTTCTACACGTCAGACCTGAACCGCAGCGTCCGGATTTCGGAGGCACTCGATTTCGGAATCGTCGGTATCAACGAAGGTGCCGTATCGACTGAAGTCGCACCTTTCGGTGGCTTCAAGGAGTCCGGCTTCGGCAAGGAAGGTTCGAAGCATGGTATCGACGAATATTCCGAGCGCAAGTACATCTGTCTCGGCAACGTTCGGTGATTTTTGCTGTGGCGATCCCCTGAAACACGGGTGTCCGAGTTCCGTTGGCGGCTGTAACCGAGGGTGAGGACTGGGAAGATGAGAAATGCATTGGGGCGAGAAATACCGTCCGACATAGTCGGGAACACGTCGCTACGCCCGTATGGCGAGGCTACCTGCGACGGTCCGGAACGTTCCGCATCACGTTGCGTCGTGTCCGGGGCGGCAAAACTTCTTCCAGATCTGAAGACCGCGCTACGAGAAGCCGGTGCCCGAAACGGCTCGACGCTATCGTTCCATCATCACTTGCGCAACGGCGACCACGTTTTGAACATGGTGCTGGACGCGGCTGCTGAACTCGGGCTCACCGATCTCAGAATCGCTCCCAGTTCCATCTTCCCCGTTCACGCAAAACTGGTCGAACACATTCAACGAGGCGTCGTCAGTTCGATCTACACAGCTTATGTCGTTGGACCTGTTGCTGCAGCTATTGGGGCGGGAGATCTGCGCGACGTCGCGGTCTTGCAGACTCACGGCGGACGGGCGCGAGCGATAGAGTCTGGCGAGCTTGCAATTGATATCGCCTTCATCGCCGCGCCGACGGCCGACGACTATGGCAACGTCAACGGAATTGACGGTCCAAGTGCCTGCGGCTCACTCGGCTATGCGCTGGTCGATGCGCGGCACGCGCGCCGCGTGGTCGCGGTGACAGACCACCTCGTACCCTACCCTGCCCGACGCGCCGATATCACCCAGGATCTGGTTGACATGGTGGTTGTGGTCGAATCGATCGGCGACGCAGCGCAGATCGTTTCAGGCACAACCCGCATTACTGACGATCCCATTGGTCTCGAAATCGCCGCTACGACAGCGAAAGTGATTGAAGCCGCGAATTTGCTGGTCGACGGCTTCTCCTTTCAGACGGGCGCTGGTGGAATTTCGCTGGCGGTAGCGAAGTTCGTAGGCGAGCGGATGCGCTCGGCCGGAATATGCGGAAGTTTCGCAGCCGGCGGCGTCACCGCGATGACAGTTCAAATGTTGGAGGCGGGGCTTTTCAGCTGCATTTTTGACGTGCAGTGCTTCGATCTGGAAGCAATCAGGTCATACCGTGAGAACGCCGACCATCAATGCATGTCTGCCTCGCTGTATGCGAACCCGTGGAATGCGGGAGCCATCGTCAATCGACTCGATGCGATGATTCTCGGCGCAACCGAAGTTGACCTCGATTTCAACGTCAACGTCACTACCCGCTCTAATGGATCAATCACCGGTGGTTCCGGCGGACACAGCGACACTGCGGCGGGCGCGAAGGCTGCCATCGTTACGACTCGGCTGCGCGCGGGGTTGGTCCCAAAGATCGTTGAACGCGTGACAACTGCGACAACCCCGGGGACGACCGTTGATGTGGTTGTTACCGAGGCGGGCCTTGCAGTTAATCCGGGTCGCCCTGATCTGAAAGATCGCCTCATAGCGGCTGGAATTCCCGTCGTTTCCATTGAGCGGCTCCGTGACTTTGCCGCTGCCGGTTCAGGGTCCTGCTGCGAAACTCGCCTGATCGATGACGGACGCGTCGTCGCACTCCAGCAATACCGTGACGGCACGGTGATCGACGTCATCAGGCAAACCAGACGTCAGTAGGTTGCTTCTCCTTCTCTTCAGGGATCAAACCATGAATCTCCGCGCCACTCTTTCGCCGCAGACAGCCGTCGTAATCAGCGAACCATCGCCTGACATTGAGTCCCCCAGGACCGATGCGACGGTGTTGACGTCCCAACCTCGAACGCCGGAACATCGCCGTTTTGACTGGATGGACACGCATCTACCCTTTGCACAGGTTGAATATTGATGGCCAGGCGCCCTTTCCCACTCCATCGGCGGGCACATGATGAGCGCCAGCTAAAGAGACGGCGCGCGACACCCGTGTCACTGCGGCCGCGAGAAGGAGTGTTCCGCCTCGTCAGTACCTTATTCGCGTATCTGAAGTGCCCGGAAATCGCGATACAAAGCATGGTCCCGTTCCTGTACATGAGGTGGGAGCCGATCCAGGCTGGCGACCTCCGATGTCCGAGCAGGGATACAGAGTGCTGTCGCACACTGCCACCACCGCGCTAATGCCATGAATTATCCGTAACGAAGGCGACGTTCCGTGGCAGGCAAGATCGCTTGTCGGCGCAGGCCGCCGGGACGGTTGCCAAGGGCTATCGGGTGTACGAGATGCGGTGCAGAGAATGCGTCAGCCCAGTCTCAGGCATCGCGCTCAAAGCATTCGCAATATTTGTCGACGGGGAACCCGCTACGACGGAGTACTTCGCGTTGAGGAGTGACCTTGAAGCTACAGTGTGCGAGTCTTTTTGAACAATCGGCCTATGTGGGCGGTGCGTGGGTCGATAGCACATCGTTACCGCGGATCCCGGTCACAAATCCGTCAACGCATGAAGTGGTCGGCTCTGTGCCCCAGGTAACCGCGGAACAGATTGACGAGGCCATCACATGCGCAAAAACAGCGTTTGGCGAATGGCGCGCGTGGAGTAGCCGCGAACGTGCCGTGGTACTGCGGGAATGGGCGCGTCTGGTTGAAACCCATCGCGACGATCTGGCTATCATTTTGTGCAGCGAACAGGGAAAGCCGCTTCACGAGGCGAGAGCAGAAGTCACACAGGCCGCCAATTACCTCGATTGGTTCTCTGAAGAAGCGCGAAGGATTTACGGTGACAATTTGCCGGCACCTCGCCGCAACCAGCGTATCCGCGTGCTGCGACAACCGATCGGCGTATGTGGCGCGATGACAGCATGGACCTTTCCGTCGTCAATGGTAGCGAGGCGCATCGGCGCGGCCCTGGCTGCCGGTTGCACAGTCGTACATCATCCTGACTCACAGACCCCATTCTCAGCGCTGGCGCTATGTGTGCTCGGCGAAAGCGCGGGTCTACCACGCGGCGTGTTGTCAGTTTTGACGGGAGATGATGAATCCGTCAGGACCGCGTTGGTCTCGGATGCGAGAGTGCGGAAAGTGTCCTTTACCGGGTCGATCGATGACGGAAAGAGATTGATGGGGTTAAGCTCGACCACCATCAAAAAGGTGTCGCTTGAGCTAGGCGCGAACTGCCCGTTCATTGTATTCAACGATGCGGACATTGAACTGGCGGTCAAAGGAGCCATCGATGCACGCTTCCGGCATTCGGGGCAAGCTGCCATGTGCGCAAATCGGTTCCTTGTTCATGCGGACGTGTACGAAGCCTTTGTCGCCCGACTCGTTGCGAAGGTCTCGACCCTCAAGCTGGGCGACGGCATGGTGGAGGGAGTGCAGATTGGACCGCTGATCAGTGACACGGCGGTTGCACGGCTCGAGATCCTGGTGGACGACGCGGTGCATGCAGGAGCAACCGTAGTCGCCGGTGGCTCGCGCCTCACCGTGGGGTCTAACTTCTTCCGACCGACAATTCTCACTGATGTCCATCCCGAGATGGGGGTTTGTGGAGATGAGATCCTCGGACCTGTCGCCAGCGTGCTTCGATTCAAGGAAGATGACGAGGCCATTACCCTTGCAAACGCGACGCGGACGGGCCTCGCTGCGTACTTTTACACAACGGACATCAGCCGCTCCTTCAGGGTCATGGAGGCACTTGAATGCGGTGTGGTGGGGATCAATGACAGTCTCGTTTTTAACGAGGTCGCGCCTTTCGGCGGAATCAAGGAGTCAGGAATTGGTCGAGAGGGAGCCCATTCAGGGATCGAGGAATACCTGGAACCGAAATACGTCTGCTTTGGAAATCTCTGAGCAGCGCTTTTTGACTTTCAAGCCTGGTAGAGCACCGCGACCAGCCCATAGACGCGCGGGCGTCGTTGCCACATCCAGACGGCGGTGAACGAGCGAAGCCGTATTGCGGAACATGCCAAACATGCCCTTGACAAGATTGCCGAACCCACGCTGCTCACTGAAGTCACTCTCGTCGGCCAATGGGTTGATCGCAAGCATCGGCGGATTCCCACCCAGCACCCGGTCTACGGATGCCCCACCATCGTCGACCAGCCCGGTCTTCTCGCGAATCTTCGCGGCAACGCTCTTCGTCGCTTCGAGAACCGCGTGGAAGTCGTGGAAGTAATTGTCCGCGACCAGTTCTGAACGGCAGAATGGCAGGACGTGGGCGTGCACGCCGCGCGCGGCAAGGTCGGCACGCAGGTGACAGACACCTGGTACCCTACCCTACCGTGCCTGACGCGCCGACATTACGCAGGATCTGGTCGATTTTGCGGTCGCCGTCGATTCGATAGGCGACGCTGCGCAGATCATTTCGGGAACAACAAGAGTCACTGACGATCCCGTCGGGCTGGAAATTGCGGCCACGACGGCGAGAGTGATCGACGCAGCGTATCTGCTGATAGACGGTTTCTCGTTTCAGACTGGGGCTCGCGGCATCTCACTCACGGTTGCGAAATTTGTAGGCGACCGGATGCAGTCCCCTAGAGTAAAGGGTGGCTTCGCCGTGGGTGGTGTAACAGCAATGACCGTCCAGATGTTGCGGGCGGGGCTCTTTAACTGCATTTTCGACGTCCAGTGTTTCGATCTTGAGGCGATCCGTTCGTATCGCGAAAACGCCAACCACAGATGCATGTCGGCGTCGCATTATTCCAATCCGTGGAATTGCGCGACAGTGACTCGGCCCTTGCGTTACCGGTGCACTGCGGTCCGCGACGTCCTCAGGACTCCGACGGATGTGCATTTCGCAACGGGCTCTACCGCGAGTCGCAATGGCAGATGCGCTCATATACCCAGCTTTTCACAAGAAACGCGCTACCTAGTCGTTTCCGTCATTCCGGTCTCCGCGACGACAACGTCCGTTCTCGAGGTGCTCCGCAGCCATACAATGTAATCGAACGCCAGCGCCAAGGTGTCGCTCGAAGCGCTGGGAAAGCCACCGGACGTCACTGCCCGGCGGATTGAGCATTCGTTACTATCGAAGGTTGAGGCCCCGCCGACGGGCGCGGTACCAGTGATGGCGGGTGAAACCGCCGGCACGGCGAGCCTGCGCCGGACCGCCTCGTGTCCGTGCTCACCGCGCTGTCGCATTAACGAACAGCCTCAAAGCGACCGCCCGTTGCTGCCCTCTCACAACCGGCTCTTGAGCACGCGGTAGGCGTAGGGTTTGTCCCGAGGGCCCCGGACCATAAAAGTATCAAAGCGGAGCGTTTCTATACCAGTGATGTACGGGGATTATGGCTATTGTTATGTTCATCGGGCTGGATGAATCGGAGATACGCGAAGCGAAGCCGGCCTCAACCACTCCATGACGAAAGCAACGAGCGGCAAATATGACAAACAGTGGACTGCAAGATTTCGCTGGGAAATCCGTTCTGGTTACGGGCGCCAGCAAAGGCATCGGTCGAACCATTGCCAAGATGCTGGCGGCACGTGGTGCGACCGTTTCTGCGATGGGACGCTCGTTCGAAGACCTTGAATCGTTGCGCGCTGAAATCGGTGGATTCAGCCTGCTGGTTGATTTGGAGGACTTGGCGGCAACCCGAGCCGCAGCCGAGGCGGCAATGCCTGTCGACTATCTGGTGAACTGCGCGGGCATGAACATCCTGGAACCCTGCCTTGACGTACCGGTCGAGACATTCAGTCGTGTGCTGACGATCAACACCCTCGCTCCCGTCGTTCTGGCGCAAGCGTACGCACGCGATCGCATCAGCCGAGGTCTGCCGGGCGCGATCGTGAACGTGTCCAGCGATGCCGCGTTCATGGGCATCCGGGATCATCTGTCCTATTGCGCGTCCAAGGCAGCGCTGGACGCCATCACGCGGGTTTTGGCAGTGGAACTCGGGACAAACGGCATTCGCGTCAACAGCGTCAACCCGCATGTCACGATGACGGACATGGGCCGCATGGCATGGAGCGCGCCGGAGAAGGCTAACCCGCGCCTAAGCCGATTGCCACTGGGCCGCTTTCTCGAAACGGAAGAAGTCGCCCAGGTCGTAATCTTCATGCTGACCAACGGCGCCCAGATGATGACCGGCCAGAGCCTGCGCGTCGACGGTGGATACAGCGTAACGGGATAGCCGAGGATCGCTTCGGCGGCATCCTGAAAGGCTAATCGAGCGATTAGGTATCTGAATGGATGAACAACCAAGAAGGATTAGACAGCATGGCAAAAGAACTAGAAGGCAAGGTCGCCGTGGTGACTGGAGCTGCGTCGGGCATTGGCCTGGCCAGTACCGGGGCGCTGCTGGCAGCCGGCGCTCGAGTGGTGCTCGTCGACCGCGATGACGCAGCACTGGCGGCAATCTGCAGCGAACGCGGCGACGCAGCGATTCCGCTGGTAATCGATCTGCTCGACCCGAAGGCCTGCGCGACGCTTGCACCGCGCGTCCTGGAGATGGCGGGGCAGATCGACATCCTTCACGCCAATGCAGGCTCTTACGTCGGCGGCGATCTGGTCGATGCCGACACGGCAGCGATTGACCGGATGCTGAACCTGAACGTCAACGTCGTGATGAAGAATGTTCACGACGTTTTGCCGCACATGATCGGAAGGCAGACCGGCGATATTATCGTGACGAGTTCCCTGGCTGCCCACTTTCCGACGCCATGGGAGCCGGTCTATGCGTCGTCCAAATGGGCGATCAACTGCTTTGTTCAGACGGTGCGGCGCCAGGTCTTCAAACACGGAATCCGCGTGGGTTCCGTCTCGCCCGGGCCCGTCATTAGCGCACTGCTCGCCGACTGGCCGGAGGAGAAGCTGAGAGAGGCCAAGGAATCGGGCAGCCTGATCGAGGCCAGCGAAGTGGCCGAGGTGATGATGTTCATGCTGACGCGGCAACGCGGCATGACCATTCGCGACGTGGTCATGATGCCAACCAATTTCGACCTCTAGGGAAATCTCGTATCGGTTCGCCTTCGGATCGCAAGGAGTCACGTACGGAAGAGCCAGAATTGTCGACTGCGTTTTATTAATAAGTAGTTAAGGAGACAAACATGCATATTTTGAAACTCGGCGCTTTGACGCTTGCAGCGAGCTTTGCCATGTCGGCTGCGGCGCAGGGTCTGCCCAAGCTCGCCGATAAACCCACATACAAAGTTGGTTTTGCACAGACCGAAAACAACAATCCGTGGCGTATCGCCGAGACCAAGTCCATGAAGGATGCGGCGACCGCCTGCCATTGGAACCTGGTCTATACAGACGCCGCCAGCTCTGCTTCCAAGCAGGTGGACGACGTGCAAAGCATGATCGCGCAGAAAGTGGACGTGATCGTGCTCGCACCGCGCGAGGAGAAGCCGCTCATCCCGGCCGTGATGAAGGCCAAGAGGGCCGGCATTCCCGTGATTCTGATTGATCGCAACGTCGACCAGTCGGTGGCCGCCGCCGGCCGCGACTACGTGACCTTCATCGGCTCCGACTTCGTCGACCAGGGCCGCCGCGCGGGTGAGTGGCTGGTCAAGACCACCGGCGGCAAAGGCACGATCATCGAGCTCGAAGGCACTACCGGCTCCAGCCCAGCGAACGACCGCAAGAAGGGCTTCGACGACGTGATCAAGCGACAAACCGGCATGAAGATCGTCGCCTCACAAAGTGGCGACTTCTCACGTGACAAGGGGCGCCAGGTGATGCAGACGCTATTGCAGGCGCATCCCGACGCGACCGCGGTCTACGCTCACAACGACGAGATGGCCATCGGCGCCATCGCAGCTCTGGAAGCCGCTGGCAAGAAGCCGGGGAAGGACGTGACCGTCGTGTCAATCGACGGCACCCGGGACGCCCTGAACGCAATCGCCGCCGGCAAGATGGGCGCCACGGTGCAGTCGAGCCCCTTCTTCGGTCCGGTGACCTGCGAGACCATCAAGAGCTACGCCAAGGGCGAGAAGATCCCGGCCTGGGTCAAGGTTTCCGACAAGTTCTACGACAAGTCGAATGCCCAGGCCAGTATGGCCGACGGCTACTGAGTCGGGAGGAGGTGATGACCCTCGACTCTTCCCCGCTCTTGTCGATGCAAGGCATCAACAAGAGTTTCGGTGGCGTCGCTGTATTGCGCGGCGCGCGGCTTGAGATCGGCAAAGGTGAAGTGCATGCGCTGATCGGACAGAACGGCGCCGGCAAGTCGACGCTGATCAAGATCCTGACAGGCGCCTATTCACGCGATGCCGGCAGCATCGTGTTCGCAGGCCATCCGGTCGAGTTCAAGGCGCCGATTGAGGCACAGAACGGCGGCATCTCCACCATTTACCAGGAACTGAACCTGATACCGCTGCGTTCCGTGGCGGAGAATATCTTCGCCGGCCGCGAGCCCAAGCGTTTAGGAATTATCGATTGGAGACGGGTAAATGCCGAATCGGAGCGGCTCCTTGAGTCCTTCGGCATCCGGGTAGACGTGCGGCGGCCGCTTCACAGCTGCAACACCGCCACCCAGCAGATGGTCGCCATCGCGCGAGCCGTCAGCACCCAGGCCAAGCTGGTGATCATGGACGAGCCAACCTCATCGCTCGACAAGGCCGAAGTCGACACGCTGTTCGGCGTGATCCGCAAGCTGCAGTCCGATGGCGTCGCCGTGCTCTTCGTGAGCCACAAGCTCGATGAACTTTATGCCGTCTGCCAGCGTATCACCGTGATGCGCGACGGTCAGACGGTGGCCGAACGCGAGCTCGCGAGCTTCGACAAGCTGGCGCTAGTCCAAACCATGCTCGGGCGCGAGCTGTCCACGCTTCAGGCGGTGCGGCATACGGGCATCGAGCATCCAGGGCCGGACGCTTTGACTGTGATCGGACTCAAGAGCGGGTTCCGTGTGGAGGACGCGAGCCTGGCTGTACGGCGCGGCGAAATCCTGGGGCTGGCGGGGCTGCTCGGTTCGGGCCGCACTGAACTTGCCCGATGCATCTTCGGCGCCGACCGCGTCGATTCTGGCGAACTCAAGTTCGATGGCAAGGTGGTGTCGCTCGCTGGCCCTGCGGACGCCATCGCACGTGGCGTTGCCTATCTGTCGGAAGACCGAAAGTTCGAGGGCATCATTCCGGACCTCTCGGTACGGGAGAACCTTACGCTGGTGCTGCTACCTTCGCTGGCGCGCTGGGGCATCGTTGACCACGCCGCGCAGACAGCGATCACGCTTCGTTTCATCGAGCGCCTAGGCATCCGCTGCTCGAGTCCTGAGCAACCAATTCGCGAGTTGTCGGGCGGCAACCAGCAGAAGGTCCTGCTGGCGCGCTGGCTGGCCACCAATATCGGACTGCTGTTGCTGGACGAGCCAACACGCGGCATCGACATCGGCGCCAAGGCCGAGATACTCACCCTTATCCAGGAGCTCGCGCGCGAGGGTCTGTCAGTGCTGGTAATCGCGAGCGAGCTAGAGGAACTAGTCGCCTCAAGCGACCGTATCGTCGTTCTGCGCGACGGTCGGACCGTCAGCGAACTACGCGGCGATGCGATCTCTGAATCCAACGTCATGAAGGCAATGGCTCATGGCTAAATTAGCCCCGACACTCAACGCGCGCAGCCCCGCCAAGTGGTTCCATTCGCTACGCAGTTCCGGCGCAGCCATCGCGCTAGTCGCGTTACTGGTCTTCAACGTGATCTTCACCCGCGAGTTCCTGACGCTACAAACGCTGAACGTCAACTTGACGCAGATCGCGCCGATCATGATCGTCGCCGTCGGCATGGCGTTGGTCGTCGCTACCGGCGGTATAGACCTTTCGGTGGGATCGACCGCGGCATTCGCCGGCACGCTGGCGGCCGTACTCTTGAGCCAGAACTCCGGACCTCTTGCCAATCCGACAATCGCATTGTTATGCGCGCTGGTCCTGCCGATCGTGGCTGCGGCGTTGCTGGGCAGCATCAATGGCATGCTAATCGCGCGGCTACGCGTCCAGCCTATTGTGGCGACGCTCATCCTTTTCATAGCGGGACGCGGCTTCGCGGAGATGTTGACCGACTCGAACCTGAGGAGTTTCACCAATAGTTCGTTCTCTCACCTCGGCGGCAACTTCCTGGGCGTGCCAGTACAGGGAGTGCTGATGGTGGTTGTCGTGGCCGTGGTTGCATGGGTTATGCGCAAGACCGTGTATGCGCGCTGGGTTCTCGCAACCGGTGGCAACGAACGCGCGGCCGTGCTGGCCGGCATTCAGGCGCACCGCGTCAAACTCGCGATGTATGTCATCTGCGGTGGCTTGGCCGGTATCGCCGGGCTTCTCAATGTGGCGATCAATTCTGCGGCCGACCCGGCCAAGATCGGGCTCGGCATCGAGCTCGATGCGATCGCGGCTGTAGCCGTCGGAGGCACGCCCTTGATGGGTGGGAGCGCCCGCATCGTCGGCACCATGATCGGTGCCTTGGCGATCCAGTTGCTTCAATACACGCTGCTCGCCCACGGCATCCAAGATGAATGGGCGCTCATCGTCAAGGCCGCGATCGTTCTCGCCGCCGTCTACCTGCAGCGCCGTTGAGCGCATCGGCATATCTCATGAAAACCTCTTCACCTTCCGATGCCCCGCGCCCCGGCCATTCGTCAGTCGCAGCGTTGCTGCAGAGCCAGGGTGCCCTGATCGCGCTTGTTTCGATATTACTGTTCGGCGCGCTGCGCTACGACAATTTCATCGGCTGGCAGAACGTGTCAGACGTGCTGTCGAACAGCTCCAAGTTCGGCTTGATCGCAGTCGGCATGGCCTTCGTCATCATGTCCGGCGGCATCGACCTATCGGTTGGTACGGTGGCCGTCCTGTCAAGCGTGCTCGCGGCGCGCTACTCCAACTACGGTATCGCACCAGGCATCGCGGCGGGCATTGTAGTCGGACTTCTCGCCGGTCTGGTCAACGGCGTCCTGATCGCGCGTTTCAGATTGATGCCCTTCATTGTTACCTTGTGCACTTACATTGCGGCGCGCGGGCTGGCGCTGATCATCTCGGATCGTCAAACTGTCTCGATCTCCTACGAGCACGGTTTCGACACCGTCGGGCAAGGGGACTTCCTCGCCTTGCCGATTCCGCTCTGGATCGCAGCCGCCATTGTGTTGGCCGGTGCGCTATTGCTGCGCTATGCCCGCTTCGGTCGCGCGGTGCTCGCAGTGGGCGGCAATGAAGAGGCTGCGCGACTGATGGGACTGCCGGTGGTAAAGGTGAAGATCGGTGTCTATGTTATTTCAGGTGCGCTCGCTGGCTTGGCCGGAGTCATCGTCGCTTCGCAGACCTCGGGCAGTCCCACCGAAGGCGTAGGCTGGGAACTGATCGCCATCGCTTCTGTCGTCGTCGGCGGCACTTTGCTGACCGGAGGCCAAGGCTCGGTGCTGAACACAGTCACTGGCGTGCTACTGCTGTCGGTCATCCTGAACCTGATTAATTTTGAGAATGGCTACACGGGTGGTGCACACCTCACCTTGGGGTCGTATTGGCAAACTATCGCGCGCGGCCTTTTTCTGCTCGCCGTCATCCTTCTTCAATCACGGCTTGCGAGACGATCGCCTTGAAGATTGCGCGCGTCGCGCACCAGACCGCGCGCTGAACATCGGCCGGCTCGACGGCGTGACTACAGCCGGCGATCGCTCTAAGTTCTCACCGCGAAGCATCTCGAACCTGGGCGCCCGGGCTGATCTCACGGCCCAGCCGATCCATAGACTGTCGGCGAAACTCGCTTGGTGTCGTACCTTTGATTTCTCTGAAACGTCTATTGAAGTTGGCCATGTTGTTAAAACCAACTTCGTAACAGATTCCTGAAATTTGCCTTTCGCTATGCATCAATAGCTCGCACGCTTTGTGGACTCGCACGCGATTCACGAAGGTGGTGAACGTGCTATCGGTCGCTTTTTTGAAGTAGCGCGAGACGGTATCCTCGCTCATGTTCACTCGTACGGCCACGTCCGATAGAGATAGTGATTCGCCATAGTTTTCGTTGACGTACTCTATGATCTCGTTGATCGTGGATAGGGCATTAATGGGGCTGACGACCACCGTACTGTCGGACGAAAGCAGACGGTAGTCCCTGGAATTTTGCAGCAGGCACAACAAATCTGCGAACTCCGCAAAGCGCTGCAGACCGTGGGTCCTTTTAATTCTGTAAAATCGATCGCGGACACTTTCACTCAGACCGAAGAACTCAATACCACGGCGCGCTCGCTCAAGCAGCGGTCGCGCCTCTTCAAGCTCTTTAATAGCGCGCATCCCTTCTCGGAGTGGCTCCTCGCGGAATTGGATCACCAAACTGCGCACCTCGAGGCCGTTTGGCGGGAGGTCGGTCGAGATCCAGTTATGGGGAAGGCGCGGACCGGTAAGAACAAGATGTCCAGGCTCAAAGTGGCCAAAGTAGTCGCCAACGAAAGCACGCCCCCTTGCGCCAACGATCAGCTGGAGTTCGCACTCGTCGTGACAGTGCCAGCGCTCGAGCGGCGTGGGGCTCCCATGCTCGATGCATCGCACGAACTCCGAGGTGTTCGGTGATTCATAGCCGAGACGGGGATCTCGAAGGAGGTCGTGCTCGAACTGCGGAGTCAGTACAGGGCGCTTACTTCCCATTGCTGTTTTGGTCTTCCCAAGCGTCGCATCGACATTGCCTATCGATGCCTAGTGCGATACGGCAACCATATACGAGGTCATGCCCTTTGACAATATCAGCTAGCCGAATTCGAGACCAGTTTGTTAGCGCCGCTTACGGGCAAACCCTCGACCCCTACTGCCCTGACGCTCCGCCCAGAGCAACGCTAATACGTGAGTTTGTCCATGGTGAGGTAACCGTACTTTCCGTGCATTTTCTGGCGGTAACGGCGTGAGCAGCCGCCTGTAACAAGGCCGCGCGGCCTCACCGATTTTCGCCCACCGACCGCTCTGCAGCGCATTGATCTGCAAGCGATTTTTCGCGTGAACCGCCAGAAAATGAGAGGGTAGCCACGTTCCCTCACGGAAACGCGGCCCCCGAAGAACGCAGCATGCGACTTTCACCGCACTGCGCTGGCGCACAGCATTAAGCGTCGCACTGATGCCGGTCTCGAAAGCTGAACGGGCCCTTCGCAAGCATCACGTTGTCGATTCGCCTCATCGCTGAGACGAAGGGCGCTGAACCGTAAGAATCCCGGTCTCTCACAAGCTTCCCCTCAGTGAATCTCTAACATGGACCTGCGACAACTGCACCACGCGGAAGTCTGCACCCTTTCGGGCCGAGGCAAATCTTGAACCCCTATGCGAGCTATTACCGCCCGCCATTCGCTTTTTCCGCGTTCTCATACCCACTTGCCCAACAGCTTCCCTCGCGGGTTACCTGCCGTAGCCAAACGTGTGGCGTCTGCGGACAATTGGGCTTACCACGTTCCCGTCCCTGCCGGCCCGATTGATTCCCGGGTCTGTCCGTTTAGCACCTGTCTCTCCCCCGGCAGCGCTTATGACGACGTGCTCCCTTTCGTGACGGAAGCAACCGGCTGCTCACCTTTTGGTCTGGGCCTGACAGCCGCTTTGGCCCATTTCGTTTTACGAGGTTTGCAACAGTTCACATATGTTGTGCTTGCGGAACTTGCCTTGCACCTCACACCGCGCGGCGGCTGGCAGTGTCGGTTCCTTCCCCGTCGCCGGGGTGAGCCGTCAGTCGAGAGGCACGTTGTCCTCAGAGCTTCACACCTGACTGTTACCGGTCACGCATGTCTGATAGGCAACTGCTGGTCGTACAGCGGGTCGCGGCACTTGCGATCGTTCACACGAACACAGAGCGCGACAAGACAGAAACGAGCTTTACCGCCTACTACATGCCGCTTGACGCGCGGCCGACGGCGACACGTGTCGCACCACGGAAAGTACGAATACCCCTTGTTCGCGATGCTGCGCGACGGCACCTTCTACCACCCGAAATCAGCCCCTAATGCTTGACGAAACACATAGGGGCACCCCCTGTTCACGCTGCGTCGGCCAGCATCGAGTGACGACAGTCCGCCGCGGCGCACCGACACGCGTACTGCGCCCGAACGTCTTCATCCAGCGGATCGTCAGTGGCGAGCAGATATTCAATGAACAGTTCTTCACCGGCCCCGATCGGCCGGAGCGTGTGGATAAAAATCCGTCCGTCAGCCTCGATAGTCTCGCAGTTCGGCTCACAGGCGTGATTGAGCCAGCGCGCGCTATTACCGCCGCGGCTGCCGTCGATCACCCGCCCATCCGACAACCCGAAAAGAAACGTATGTCCTTCGACGCCTTCATTTTGGTGACGGCGCACCGCATTTCGCCACGAGGTGATTTCACCTTTGTACTCAAGCACGCGCTCGCCCGCCGCGAGCGCATGCATGGCAAACACGCCTTTGCCGTGAACTGGAGACCGCCGAACAATCACGCGCCGCATACTCTTTCCTTCCCCGATGTCAGCGCCAGTATACGAGCAGCAAATTTCCGCATCCAGTGTGATGGGATGAGCACGCGCTTGCCACGTTCGGGCACCGGCGGGCATATCGAAGCTGGAGAGTCGAGGCATCTGATCCGCAGGCATCCGGGAATGACCGACCGGTCGGCCCGCGAAGAGATCCAGCTTCAGAAAAGCTGATTACCCAGCTCACGCAGGCTGACCCACTTCACCGTGCTCACGAAGGTCCTGCCTGTGGTATCGAGCGATTCGATCATCGCGCGTTGCCCGCGGGCTTCCGCAATGACGCGCACGATGCGCGTCCGGTAACGCAGTAACGCGCCGATCGTTGGGCACGAGATTTCGCGCCCGGTCCGCGATCGTTTCTTTTCCATTCGGCTATCTATAGAGACATGTAGCGAATCGCAGGGGCCGCAGTACGTCGCGGCATCTCGCACTGATGCTACCAGGCCAACTGGCCGAGGTCCAGGCCTTGCCCGATCAGTGCGTGCCGCTGCTGCCGCCAGCACCTGTAGTAGCGGCTACCCTGCCAACTGCCGTGCCATCGGCAGAAATCGGGCCGACGGCCTGCGTCTGGTCTCAGGCGCCGTTCACGGCGTCCTTGAACGCCTTGCCCGCCGTGAACTTCACCGTCTTCGCAGCAGGGATCTGGATCTCGGCGCCGGTCGCCGGATTGCGGCCGACCCGCGCGGCGCGCGCGCCCGTCGAAAACGAGCCGAAACCGATCAGCTGTACCGTTTTGCCCTTCGTCAGTTCGCCCGTGATGGCCGCGATCACCGCGTCGATCGTCTCGCCCGTGGCGACCTTGCTGTCGCCCGTCTTCGCGGCGACCGCATCCACCAGTTCCTGCTTGTTCATTTTGATTCCTCGTTGTGGTTGATTGATGTAGGCACCCTACCCGATCGGTACCACTTTGCGCAATCGGCCCTCCATCGCACCGGCTTACCCACGCCAGCCTGGTACCCGATGGCCGCCCGTCATCGGCGTCGTGTCCAATGCCCGGCCGTTGATACCGGCTGGGCGACTTTGCATTTGCAAAAACTGAAGCGCCTGCGGAGAGATCCACGGTGATATGCCGAAGCCTCGGCGATCCTCCGCCGTCATCGACCGGCGCAGGCCATCGACATTCCGACACACCCTGGTGGGCCTTCCGCGTCTGGTGCTGCCCGGATCGCGCATGCCGCGTGACCTCCGGTCACATCACAGCAGTCCCGGTCACGCGGCCCCAGACTCCTCCGCCTATGGCCGGGTCCGATTGCGCGCCGATGCCTGACAGTCATCAGGGGAGCGACGCCCGTCGCCATCCTCCCGGCTGAAACCGAACAAAAAATATCAAATTGGGACCAGTGTCCGCAAATGGAGGGGTAGATAGCCCCAATCTATCTACCCCTTCAGTTTTCTCATGCAACCGGCTACGTTCGTAGCGGCTTTTACAGGTTTGATGTCGGCCGACGTAGGCGCGGTCCGTTAGTTGCTTTTACGAATAATAAAGCAGCGACCTTCGCTGGTCTCTGGCTGGCGCAGATTCGGCTATTCGGAGGGCCACACCGAACCCGAAAGAGGACAACAGTTTGCGCGATCCTCCGCTAATGATCGTGCGAATACGCACGACTCACACCCTGTTTTATCGGTATCGCCAGCGCGGGCTGCCGGCGTCAGGTGACGAGCGCTTATACTCGGCCCATGCTGACCTCGCGAATGCCCTTCGCGTCGCGCAACGTGATCGCGGCCAGGTTCAGTTCGCCTCTCAGCTGTTCGGCACCTCGCATCCCGGGAAGACGCCACTGTGGATTGTTTGAGTCGCTGGTCAGCACGAGCACCGTGCCAATACCGAAAGGTCGTTGCCACCAGTGGTGCAACGACGTCACGTCCTGGATGCGGAAGGGTTCGAGGCTGCGCATCCGCCGGCCGAGAATGCCCTGTTTGCGGGTGATGCGGGCCGCGTCGATGACGATTTCGGTGTTCGCCGTACGCAGGTACACGACGAGGACGCCCGCCACGATCGCCAGCAGCGCAACGACCGGTGCAAACCAGGGCACTGGCCAGCGCGTCTGCGCACACAGGTAGGCGGCAAAAACAACGATCGCGCCGACGCCGCCCTTAATGTAGGTCGGCAGATTCACGATTTGCGACGGCGTGCCGCTGAAGATCACGCCGGGCGCGACCGCACTCGGGCCGTCGCGATCGATGTGTGCAAGCTCCTTCATTTTCTTCGCTCAGGTTGATGGTTCATCGGTCAATATCCGGCCCGCTGTCCGGTGCATCCGGATCAGCGGGCGGTGCTACATCCAAGTCGGGATTGGACGGATCTTCCGGGGTGGGTGGCGGCGGATTGCGCACAGCATCGCGCAGCTCGTCACGCTCCCATGCCTCGCGCTCACGCTGCGCTGCCCGACGTTCCAGCGCTTCGGAATCGAGCTGCGCAAGCCGGACCTGCCGGATGCTCTCCAGCTCTGGTTGCTCGAACACGATGCGCATGCGCGTGTCGGCCGCCACACGCGCCGCGGCCGCCTGGAAGTCATCAGGTCCGGACAGCGACAGCGTGCTGCCGAACTTCTGCTGCGCGAAACGCAGCGCAATCTCGATCGCCTCGCGCTCGCTATCCCACAGGCGCAACGTGCGGCCCTCGTCGACAAGGAACGCCACACCGTCCTTCCGGTAGTCGACCTCGCCGCTGGCCCGCACCTCGTACGTGATCACCGGGCTCGCGTAGATGATCTCGTTGCGATCGTGGGCTGCCGGTCGCTTCACCGCATGAGACGGCGCACTGAAATTGACCGCGCGTTCGTCGTCTGCACGTTTCGTCCGCAGGCGGATGTGCTGCATCCGGCGCAACTCACGCAGCGCCCGTTCGTCGCCTTCCTGAGCACGCTCCTGCAGGAAGTCACGATACTGCTCGGTCAACGGCCGGCTTGCGGCGCCCTTCAGCGCATCCCGCTCTTTCGCGATCTGCACACGCAGCGCGGCCTCTGCCTCAAGGCGCGCAACACGTGCTGCGGACAGCTGCTCGCGGCGCTGCGCGCTTGACAGGTCCATGCGCGGGCGTTCAATGAGCGCGCTGCGGGCACTGTAGAACTCAGATTTGACCGCCTTTCGCCGCTCACTCTCATGATCCGCCTGCGCATCCCACGCGCGACGTAGCTCGTTCCGGTATGCCGATCGCCATTGCTGGAACTCGCCCCATAGGTCCCGTTCAGGCGTACGCCTCGGTGCATGTTCCGGATTACGTTCTGTCTGGGCGCGATAGGTCTCGCGCAGCAGCTGCGCCGCCTCCTCCCATGACAGGTTCATCTCTTTGGTGAGGAAGTCAGACGCATTCAGATTGCGCGAGCCGGCCTGGATTCTGTCACCGCCGTCCGCGCCTTTCCCGATCGAATACTTTTCGACGATCAGTCCGTGCGAGTGCGCGAGCGCGGCCAGCAGCCGGCCCGCGTCGAGCGTCGCGCGGATCTCGGTGAACTCCTCCCGCTCCCGGGCCCGTCGTGCCGTGCGAGCCTCGGACAGGTCACGTGCAAACTGGTCGCGAACGGTATCCGCCGCGCGCACGGTCGACGCGCGCGCACGTGCATTGAAATCGCCCGACGCGCCGTCCGTCGGAAACGGAGCATCGGTTGGCCGGATCTCGAAGGGCAGCGATTCGATCGCATCGAACGATTGCACATCCGCGAGGTTGCGGATTTCCTCACGTGGCCCGAACCCTGCGGGAAGGCGGCCACCGCCAGACGCATCGCTCAGACCAAAAGGCTCGCGTGAGCCGAACGGTCCTCCGGCCCGCATGAACTTCCCGGCAGCGGTGCGCGTGAGACGCGTCCGCCCTGCCTCGTCCGCCTGGTCCCACGCGACAAACATGCGATCTACGATCGCTTTCCATTCAGGCTCGCCGCCGGAACTGTCAATGGCATCGGGTTCGCCCGACCATTGCCACCGATCCGCGAACTCGCCGTAGTTGCGGCCCACGTCGAAGCCGCCGTCGGCGCCTTCGCGCCATCGGGGCCGCGGCACCGATGTTTCTAGCTGCTCTCTTCCCGCTCGCTCGCGATCGCCAGACCATCGCAATGCGTCAATTCGTTCGGCTTGCTGGTTTCCCAGCTCCAGTAATGCATCAGGCGGCAGAAGCACTTGACGTCGCGCGGCGTCGCCATCCACACCGCGGCCGGACATACCATGCACACGGTGGGCGGATTGGGACGGCGTGCCGGATCGATCGAAGCGAGCGTCAAGGTCGTGATCCGCTCCGGCTCGCCATCGTCCTGTGATCTCGCGGTGCGCGCGTTCGAGCTCATTCCACCATTGCTGCGACTGCCCTGCCCTTTCCGGCTCCCGCCCGGCGCCGCGCTCTCGCGCCCGCCCTCCTGCTCCGGCGGCTCCCATCCGCCTCCAATCTCGCCAGTGTCCGGATCGATCGTGGCGCTGTTGTGTTCGCTCTCGTGTGCGCTCATTGAGCCCTCCTGTTGCATCGTAGAACCGCTGTTCGCGGTGTTCGAGAATGCGCCGCTGCTCCGTCGGCGACGCTGCCTGATACGTCTTGTAAAAACTGCTGCCGCTGTTCAGATACTTGATCTCTCGCGCGCGCGTGTCGTGCCACGTCTCGAGCGAATCGAGATAGATCCGCGGCGTATCGCGCGATACGCCGGGCTCGACGTACTGCGCATGCACATTCGATTCGAGCGCCTCACGCTTGGCCGTAGCATCGAGCTCGATGAACTCGCGCGAAAACACGAACTCCTTCAGGTTCACACCCTTCGCGGCACCGGCCGGTTTGACGTTCTCGTACTCCGACTCCCTGCCGGCATTGCGTGTGCGCGTCTCGCCGTACTCCGTGATCAAGGCCCTGAAGTCGTCATATCGGGTCACATCACGCGTCATCACTGCCTCAAGAATCGAGGCCTTCAGCTCGCGGTTAGCGCCCTCGAATACGTCGCCCTTGTACCGGCTGATCATCTCGGACGCGTCGGTGAACTGCACACGCCGGTTGTCTTTCGGACTCGCAAGTCCATACTTCGCGTTGATGTGCTCCTGAAAGGCCTCCAGATACCGCTCGTTATGGTCAACCTTCCCGAACGGATCAAGCCGTCGGCCTGTTACCAGATTCATTTCCGGGATCACGACATGCACGTGAACCTTGCGCTCGACAGCCTCGCCCGTCTTGCGGTCCGCATAGCTCTTGATCCGCGGCACATGCGCTTCGGCGTAGAAGTTGTATTCGTCCCGACGGTACGCGGCAAACGCAAACGTCTCGAACTCCCGAACAATCTCACCTAACAGCTCACGGTCGACCTCGTCTTCCTTGAATGACAGCGTGACATTCAGGTAGCGCTCGGCGTCCGTGTCGATCGACTGGATGATGTCGTTCGTCAAATCGAGATCGCCGGCGAGTATCACGCGCTCGTCCATCTCGTCGCGTTCCATTTCGCGACCCTGCTTCTGGCCCTTCTCCAGGTATGCCTTGATCCCGTCGTGATAGCCGCGTACGCGTATGAGCATCGTCCTACTCCAGCGTCCCGCAC
This sequence comes from Paraburkholderia sediminicola, assembly GCF_902859805.1. Classification (GTDB taxonomy): domain Bacteria; phylum Pseudomonadota; class Gammaproteobacteria; order Burkholderiales; family Burkholderiaceae; genus Paraburkholderia; species Paraburkholderia sediminicola. Next base: position 35,749 of record NZ_CADIKC010000017.1, read on the forward strand.
TCGGCGAGCCAGCGCTCAGCCCCTTCGATGCGCAAAATCAGCGTGCTGTGTACGATCGACAGCAGCAGATGGCCAGCGGCATCGACGGACGCCCGGGCGCTGTCGCAGTCCGGCTGCCTCAGCGTACGCGCACCGTCGTGGTCGCGATCGAAGTGCAGCTTCGTCTCCAGCTCGATGACCGCCATGATGGCGGCCTGCTTTTGATCCATTCCCATCGATATCAGTCGACCTTGTTCAGGGTTGCCTTGAGGTACTGCCCGATGAGCTGCAATTGCGTGAGCAGTTGCTCGTAGGTCGCCTCCGAAAGCTTCCCGCGAACGTGCTCTGAGTTCGCGCGGTGGGCAATCTGGTTCAGGTTGTTGCTGGTCTTGTTGAAGATGTACAGCAACCGCTTGCGGTCTCCGCTCGCCACCGGCCGCGCAATCACCTGCGTACGGTTGGTCAGCACCGCCTGCCGGAAAAACTCCGATTGCGTCATCCCGCTTTGCGCCACCTTGGCAAGGTACGCCGCACGATCTGCATCAGACAGACGGAACGCGATCGGCTTGCCCAGCCCTGCCCCGTCATTGCTCTTCTGTCGCGGCATTACCAGAGCCCTGTCGAACGACTACGGTCGATCTCCGCGCCGACCATCGCGAACGGCCTGCAGTCGTCATCGATCGGATGCGCGCGAAACTCGTATTCCGGCCACCGCAACTCGCACTCGCGCAGCGCGCGCATCGCCTGGTCACCCGTCATTGGCCACGTATAGCCTGCCCACGGCAGATAACGCGGCTCACTGCCGCGCTCGTCGGCACGCGGCCCCACTACAAGCTGGATCACCCATTCGCTGCTCGGAATCATCGCCGGACCTCCGTATTCATTACGCATACCAGGCAGTGCTTAGTGTCGGTAACGAAGTTGCCGACCTGGCTGACGCGGCAGTAGACCGCGGCGGGGTTTCAAAGGGGCCCGCCCCTTTGGCACGAAATATTTTACGGAACGCGTAGCGTTACGTAAACATATTCGACGTGCCTCGCCCCGCTCTCGCCACACATTATTTCCTACGCATATTCTACGAGCCTACTCCACCCATACATCACGCATTGCATGGGAGTACTACCCGATACAACCTTGCCCCTACGTGCTGTCGTCATTCATACTACGCCCACACTACATTTATTCGCCATCTTCTCAATGGATCACGAACAACTTGCTTCCGCGCTGCGCCGCCTTGCCAGCACAAGCCCGAAACGCAGCAAGGCTTCGCATCTCAAGGCCCTCCTTCCGGACATCGAGGCGGCGCTCGCCGCTCGCGTTCCCGCCGTTGATATCCTGAATACCTTGCGCGAACAGGGACTCCATATCTCCCTTCGGACGTTTCACGGAACTTTGTACAGGCTTCGAAAGAGCGCCTCTCCGCCCGGCTCCGGAAGCAAATCCGCCGCTGCGGCAGCCCACCCCAGCGCACCGGCCCCCGTGACAGCCTCCCGGGCAACAGCCCCTCTCGAAGCACACAAGCCTGCGCCTCCCACAACCGTTGCACCGACACCAGCACCAGCACCGGCCCAGACTCGCATCAAAACCTTCGAGCAATTGCAGTCTGAGAATCCGCACCTCTCAAGCATGCAGTTGAACCGCCTCTACGCCGAACAGTACGGCGAACCTCGCGTGAGCAATGCCGATATTGACGCGCTCAAGAAAAAATATCCTCAGCACGCGAAACCCTGAGCCGCATCGCCCCGCCGCACTGCGCCGGGTCGGGCCGCTCCCCATGCATCCTGCATGGGTCCCCGTGGCCCTCGATCCGGGCGCGCGGCGCGCGCGATACCACCCTGGTTCGCACACGCAGTTACATTCTGTTGCGCAAAACGCGGCGCCTTCAGGCGTGCTCCCTGGCACAATCGCCCTGCCGCGGCCTGGTCCCCAAAGGCACGCGGCAGGAGCCTCGGAAAGCCGGTCTGCGTACCGGCTTTTTTTTCCTGTGCAGAACCCGTAAAGCAAAAAGCCGCCCGGGCTTTCACCCGGACGGCGGCATGTGACAACCCGCACTTACGCGAAGTGCATCACGGCTCAGGCGACTTCGGCTTCCTCCGCATCCCCGTCGTTGCACTCATCCTGCGTGCTATCGGCATTGCTTTCCCCGTCATCCTCCCAATGGCCGTACGTGACGTGTTCCGGCACCTCACGGTTGCGCAGCACTTCCGGCAACCAGCCCGAGTCCGTCATGCGAAGCTCGGCGGCAGCAGCGGCATCGCCCTTTTTCATCCCGCGCAGTTCGCCTGCGGCCTGCGGCGAAACCGTCTCGCCGACAACGGTCACGATACGATCTTTCGGGACGTGCTCGAAATACCCTGCACGCGTTGGCTTCCAGTAGCGCGTGAGGTCCAGTTCCAGCGTGTTCGCCACTTCGTTGACCGGGTGCGCCCGGTCAAGGGGACTGATGCTGTCTACCGTCGCGGCCACGCAGAATGCAAACAGGTTTGACATCACGTCCACGTCCTGTTGCAGCAGCCACGCGAGCAGTTCATCGGTGCGCTTCGGCAGCATCCGGCTCCACTTCGCCCGCTCAACTTCAAGCGCCTTCCATGCAGCGCTGTCGGCCATGTCGTCGGCGTTCGACACAAGCGCATCGCGCGACGTATGCACGTCGATCCGCACCGCATGGTCGATGTATGACTGTCCGTACACGTCATTGAACACAGCCGGAATCATCCGGTACATCAGCACGGCCAGCGCAACGGTCGGCTGCTGCGCAAGCTCGATCTGTACCGCAGCCGTGCGGTGCGCGGTAAGCCGTTTGCACAGCTTTTCGCCATGCAGGGGCTTGGCCTTCGTGGGCAGGTCGCGATTTCGCTGCGCATGCGTGAAGTGAGCGATACTGCCCGCGTCTGCGTCGTTGATTTCCCGGCACCGCAGGCCACGCGTGATCTGCACCTTTCCGTCCTCGTCAATGGCGACGAACGCACCGGCCTGCTTCATGTCGTCGGCGGCGAATGTTTCAAAGCGCTCGGTATAGGCGTCAACAGCAGCCGAAGCATCGTTGAGCGCGTTGTCCAGCTTTTCCCAAAGCGCCTCGTCTTCCCCGCTGTCCTGATCGGCGTAATACGCATCGAGTGCGGCCTTCGCCTCGTCGCGCGTGGCAACAAGCTTCGCAAGCTCGGCCTTTTCCGCTTTGGTCGGCTTGCGTGAGGTCGATGCAATCCGGTCGTACTGGAACAGTTCGGCCTGGTCACAGCGGGTCCGCGTCTCCACGAAACACCAACCCTCAGCAGCCACGGCCTGGGATAGCTCGATCAGGCGGTCAGTCGCAAGTCGGTGCAACAGGTCCGCGTCCGCGATGTATCCGGCGTTCTGGTCGTCGGAAAACAGATCGCGACGCACAAAACCGCCTGCGGCCTCGTAAGCGTCCAGCCCGACAAACTTCGCGAGCGGATTCTCGCTGGCGTCGAGCTCCGCTTTCGTCAGCGCTGCGCGCAGTTCGGCAGGACGGCGCAGCCAGGGCGTCTGCGCGTCAGTCCACACGCGCTCCTGCGTCGCGTGATCGTCGGCCAGTGCAAGCACCTTCGCCTGCTCATAGTCCAGCTTGTCGTCGCGCAGCAGATCGAGCAGCACCGGCGACAGGTTTGCGATCCTGAGCGCACGGCGCACGACCATTTCCGAGACCTTGAACAATGCCGAAATGTGCGCAATGCTCTTGCCTTCTTCGGTCAGCAGCCGGAACGCGCCACATTCGTCCGCGATATGCATGGTCTCGCGTTCGCGGTTTTCGATCAGCGACGCGGCGACGGCTTCGCCATCACTGACGATCAGCACCGGCACCTTGAAGTCCTTAGTGATTTTGCCCTGCGAGAACAGCAGATCGAGCGCGGCGAGACGCCGCTGACCGGCGCAGACCCCAAGCTTCGGCTGCTTCGCGCGCGACCCTTTGACAGGGTGCACGACGAGATTCTGCATCAGTCCATTCCCCACAATCGTCCCGGCCAGCGCCTCGATGCCGGTGGATGCCTTTTTGCGGACATTCAGTGGTGATCGGCACAGCCGTCCGTACGGGACGTATTCGATCTGCGCTTCGTTGCCGAAGTTAGCTTCGAGAACGGATTCAGTTACACGGATTTCAACGACTTCCATTATGGATGCCTCCGGAAATGGGCCGCAGCGGAATGCCGGGCCACATGGATATGATAGGTCTAATTGCCCTTATATAATTAAATTATCCGATTTATATTTTAAATTGACATATGTTTAGAATTGAAAAACAGAATCGTTAAAATCTTGATATAAAGGTCAATACGACCTAATATAAAAGCGTGGCCCGGCATTTCGCTGCGGCCCATTTCCGGAGATAACCGTGATTGACAATGAAACCAGAATCTCGTCGGCAGTCGTTGTCGATGAGTTGCGTCTGAATTTCCTTCCTCACTACCTGGGCGCGCAATACCTTCGGGGCGAGGCATTGGTGTTCGACTGGGCTACGCGCCTTTCGAGTGCCTACAAGGGCGGTTCGTGGGACTTCTTCCAGTTGTCGAACGGCGGCTTCTATATGGCTCCAGCGAACTGCGGACGGGTACATGTGCGGTGGCACATGAACGGCTACAGCGACACGATGGGCGCTGACGCGTTCGGTATCGTCGTCACGCTGTTTGCCCTGTGCCATCTGGCGGAAAAGTGCGGCGATGACAGGATCGTTGACCACTACCACGCGCTGCGGGCCTACGCGGCGCAGCACGTAGAGGCCGCCAACATTCTGCGCGCCATCGACTGACGCATTGACCACTCACGGCCCTGGCCTGTGGGCTGGGGCTGATCCTGATATTGGGGAACAGCATGGATACCACTTACCTGACAAGCCGTTTCGGACGCAACGCAGTTGGCACACGTTCGGATCGCCCGCTGACGAATGATGAGATTGCAGAGGTTGCCCCGTCGATCTTCGCGCTGTCCGCGCACGAAAGTCGCTCGGAACGGTACACCTACATTCCAACCAGCGACGTGCTGGACGGCCTGCGCAAGGAAGGTTTTCAGCCCTTCATGGCCTGTCAGACCCGCGTACGCGCCGACGACAAGCGCTCACACACGAAACATATGGTCCGCCTGCGCCACGCCGACCAGATCACGGGCCGCGAAGCCAACGAAATCATCCTTCTGAACAGCCATGATGGCAGCAGCAGCTACCAGATGCTCGCCGGGATGTTCCGGTTTGTGTGCCAGAACGGTATGGTCTGCGGAGACACCATTGGTGATATCCGCGTGCCTCATAAGGGCGACGTGGTCGGCCAGGTAATCGAGGGAGCGTTCAAGGTGCTCGACAGCTTTGAGGCAGCGACCCATCAGCGCGAGGGGATGGCCGGTCTGGCATTGACCAACGGCGAACAGACCGCTTTCGCGCGGGCCGCGCTTGCGCTGCGGTACGACGACGGGAAGCCCGCGCCCATCACTGACCAGCAACTTTTAACACCGCATCGCATGGAGGATCGCGGAGCGGACCTGTGGACGACATTCAATCGCGTCCAGGAAAACATGATCAACGGCGGCCTGCGCGGTCGTAATGCGAATGGGCGGGCAACCACAACCCGCGCCGTGACCGGCATTGACCAGAACATCAGGCTCAACCGCGCCCTCTGGGTGCTCGCCGACGAACTGTGCCGCCTGCGCGGCTGACAGGTGCGCCCGGCCTTCGGGCCGGGCATGACCTCAACTATGGAAACCGACATGGATACCGCTCACATCCGCCCAACGTGGCTGACCGCCCTCCTTCCGCTGCTGGCCGTCTATCAATACGGCGATCGTTCTCTGGTCCGCGCGGAACTGTTCCGCATGGCCTTGTCCGCCGATGCCGCAGCGCGCTCCGCAGAAGCACTCGACCGGATTGCCAACATGCTGGACCGCGACGGGCACCCAATCGACATGCACCGGGAAGAGTTGCGCGCGATAGCCCGCAACGCTCTCTCCGAGTTTCATCGTGTGCCACCCCGTGCCCCGCAGCCTGCCCTACCCGAATCAGGATTTTGAACGAAAGTCGCCCTCTGTTTCATTCAAACTTTAAGGAGTACCAATCATGAACAAGCTTTTCTTTACGGGCCGTGTTGCCGCCGCCCCAGTGCTTGCGAATCACGGTGATTCGAAGGTGACGAAATTCACCCTGATTTCCAACGAGTACGCCGGTCGCGACGAAGGCAGCTGCGAAGCGAAAGAGCGTCAGGTGAGAATCCAGTTCACCGCCTTTGGGTCGCGCGGTGAGGCCATCGCCAGAAACGTTCTGAAGGGCGATCAACTGATCGTTGAGGCAAAGCTGGCGAACAACGATTTCACGGACGGTGAAGGCATCGAACGTTACGGCTACAACTTCACGGTCGATAACTTCGACTTCGGCGCGCCTGGCGAACTCAAGCGGGCGCAACTCGCGCGGCGTCAGGAATGATGCATGTCGGCCCCGGTCCATGCCGGGGCTGTTGACCAATGCAGGAGTTGACGCTGAGACCCTGGGCTGCGGTGGTTCCTTCCGGCTCATGCCTGCCCGAAATAGCCTCAGCGGCATGCGTGTCCCAGCCGTCCGGAAAGGGCACCCCCTTCCTGCCAAACCTTGAGCCCGAATAACCGCAGGCGTCACGCGCGCGCCGGTGCGCCCGGATCGAGGCGCCCGGGGACCCGCGCCGGTAGGCGTGGGGAGCGCGCCGTCGCGGCGCAGTAGCGCCGCGACGATCCGGTACGGCGCAGGCAGACCGCAGCCGGGGTCGTCAAGCAGCCGGAGGCTGCGTGTTTCCTCCGCGGCGAAGCCGTGGGGGCTGGATACTGGATCGGCTTGCGGACCGCCGACGCCGGCGGTGACGTACGATCGCATACACGGGCTCAATCAACAGGATCAGAGATGGAAGGCAGAACGATTTACGCTGGCGCCGACGGACTGGCACGTCTTAAGGTACACATGGCTGTGGCCTGGCGCGATCGGAAGCGAGGAACCGGCGTTGGGTACAGTAGCGAACATTTCCGCGGGATGGTTTCCGGGCTTGCATTGGCCGATGCCCTCGATGCAACGGTGCCGTTCGGCATCGCCGCTTTTATCACCGACCGCGGGTACGCGGTCGAAGTCCCCTACTCCGTGTAACACCATGAACATTCCGCCTCGGCCGAAAACGCACCGGATTACCAGCGACGTGCCCGAGCACCTCCTCGAGGCGTTCCAGCACACCATCGCCGAGTTTTTTGCGAACGCGCACGGCGGCCAGACGGGGGCGCAGCGCGCAGCGAAGATCCGCGCTGGCGATCGTGAAGGCGGCCTCGATTCGCTCCCGCAGCCCGTTGACATGCCGGAAGGCGACACCGAACAGGCGGAGACCGTCGCCGAATTTCTCGCGGGCCTGTACAACGGCACCGACTACCGTTTCGACCTAACGGCGCTGCGGGCGCCGGAAGAAGATCTGTTCGAGCACTGTCTCGCCGTGCTGCGACTCGACCACCGCCCGACTGTTAAAGTGCGCGGCTATTTTCCTGGCGGTGAGCAGCGCTGGCAGCAGATAATCACGCGCTGGAATCTCGACAAACGGCCCGCGCCGGCGCCGGTTCATGGCGAACGCTATCAGGCCCGCTATGTGACGAATCAGGAAGCACCAGGTTATCGCGATATGACGCTGGTGGTGGCGATTGACGGGGACCCTGCACGCCAGTTGCCGATCGAACTACACTTTTCAGCTGGCGACTCGGAGCGTATAGCCGTGATCTTATCGACCTGCATCGCGGGGCGACCGCGTGAGTGGCACGAAGAGCCACTCGACATCAAGGCAGGCGAGCTGCGGCCGCAGTGGTTTTCGATTCCGGGCGCACGCCTTATGGGCCAGTAGTTGAGACGAACGTAAGAGTACCAGGGGAAACGCATATGGCAGTTGATACAACCACGACAATCCGACGCGAATGCTTGCAGCCCGCGATCTATTGGGCCAAACCGACCGGAGCTGAAATCCAGGAGGTAGTCCGGCTGGCCGGTTTTACCGGACGTAGTGCAGCGGAATTTCTGGACCTCGCTGACAAAAGCGGGCGGCAGATACGTCGTTGGATCAGCGGCGAAAATGAAATCCCCTATTCCGCATGGGCGCTACTCTGCCATGCCGCCGGATTTGGCCACATCTGGGAAACAGAAGAATAGCCTCGATACGCTGATGATTCGCAATCCTGCGGTTCCTGTATCACGCCGGGGTCGCGACTGATCGGGGTGTCCCTCAAGATTCGGACGTTTACGTACGCGAGGCTGGGGCCATCCCAGTATTTCCGAATCTTCAGATGCCCTCTTCCCTGACGGCCTCCCCGAGTGTGTCACGTAACAAAACGAAAAAAGATAAAGCGATGCCATGCCGGGCTGCAATCGGCTTTGCGCCGTGAGCGATCCTCTCCGGGGAACGACACCCGGGCAGGGACCCGACACTTGCAACCATCTGTCCGGATGAATACATACCGTGCAAGGCAGCTTGTTCACATTTACGTTACGCGTAACGAAATACCACATTTATCGTTATGAATAACGTAAAATAGATGTGGTCAACCGCACTTGGATGGATCATGCCTTCACCGGCAAACGACAAGGTAACCGGCACCACTAAAAAGCGTGGCCGTGGCCGGCCACGGAAGCCGGATGCGATGTCGAACGCCGAACGTCAGGCAGCGTGGCGAGCCCGACATGGCGCGCGCACAAAATCCGTTACTGTAACGAAAAATACCCCTCCGCCTGCCGACGTCCATGACGCCCTGGTGCGGGAGTGCGAGCAGCTGCGTGGTGAACTGGGACAGGCGCGGCGCGAGCTTGAAACTGTGTCACGGGCGAAGCCGTCCGCCCAGGCCCTTTCCGATGCGGCGGCGGTCCTCGGACGGCTTCCGCGTCAGGAAGACGCCGATTCTGGCGAGCGGCGTCTGAACCTGACGATGACTGGCACCCAGTTTTTCGCGCTGGAGCGGCTGGTCGCGCACTTCGGCCTGTCCCGGCGCGCGGTGATCGAGCGCCTGATCGACTGGGCCGACCACACGTTTTCGAGGTCACTTTACGACGACGAAGCCGCATTTAACCGTTACATCGACCGTGACCGTAACGAAAAATAATCCCCCCACTGACTGGATCGGCACGAGCCAGTTCAAGATCCTGCAGGACCGGTTCCGCCAGTGGTGCATGACTGGCTACGTCCCTGAACGCATGATGTAACCGGTTTTGACAACACACATGCACCTTGAATGGCGGCACCCCGCGCAGCATGGCCGGCGGGTTGGTTGATCACACGCCGTCGTCCGCTTGCCACCGCCACACGAGATGCTCGTCACGATCCCTTTGCAGCCGCGCGCCGCAATAACCGGGGGTCGGTCAACCACTCATCACGCGTTCCAACCACGACGAGCGCGAAGTCCGGATGATTGGGATTGAGCAAATAATTGGATTCCGCAGGAACGACCGCACTGGGAACAGCCAGCACGGCGCTGGTTCGCTTCCGCTCCCACGCCGATCCAAGTTGCTGCAGTTCGGCCCGCGCTGAAATGTCCCGCCAGTCGCGAGGCAAACTGGCGGGATCGATACGTTCGACGATTTTCTCCGGGATACTGGCCGGGATCATCACATAGCGGGCGCGCAGCGGTGAATCCTGGACCAACATCTCGAGCAGCGCGAGCGATTGCGTCTGCGCCGTATACACCATCGCGACGCCTTTGGGGTTCCACCGGCCACCGTACAATCGCGCTCCTTCTCCAGAAAAAGCGGTATCCGCATATCGCTCAGTCACCACTCGCCATGCCGTGAACATCACGCAAACACGCCATGCTCGATGCGTCCCAGCGTATCCATCACGCTATCGGTGCCGATGTCGGTATCGACAAGACTCAGTGGCGTGGCGTCTTCCAGGGCAGCAACCGGCGTCTTAAGCCAGGCGAGTGCCAGGTCGAGATCGTCAAACACCTCGGCAGCGCGCGCGGCGACACGCGCGAGTCGCAGCAGCTTGGCTGACTCCTCACGGCTCAACACGCCTTCCCGCTTGCGACGCGCCAAGGTACGCTCCGGGATATCGAGCGCCTGCGCCAGTTCTGCTTGCGAAAGTCCGATGGATTTGAGCATCGCGTCCAGCGCCCGCGACGAAATGCCGTGGCGGACGACCTCCACCCATTCAAGGCCGGATCGGGGAGAACGCGGAAATACCGACTGGCCTCCCAGCAATGAATCGGCTGATACCTTTTCGATGACGTTCATCGGCTTCACCTCCTGCCATTTGGCATCTATTTTATACCAAAATGGCACAGACGGTAGTTGCTGCCAGGGCATCGCCGGTCCGGGCTGGACTGCCGGCTACTTTCAGCGAGAGATCGCGCCAAAACCCCTTGGGGGGTGTGCCATGAACGTGTTTGTAATTTGAACGCGATGTTGTACCCGAGACGGAGGAAGTGCACCTTTGCCTCTACTTGCGTTGCACGCGCGCGGCCTTTCTAAGTTCGCCGGCAACAAAGGAACCAAACGTATTGGCGATATCCGGAAAGGTCAGGATGTTCGCCTCTGTTACCTGCGCAGGTTTAAGCATCTGACGTTCAATCGCCCGGAGCCCCATAGTGCTCGATGCGACAAACTTGCGGACAAGGTCCTCCCGTTTCTTCTTGTCTGCCGTGTCAAAGTATTCGCGCGCGAGGCGAATCTCTTCGTGTCGACGCTGTTCGGCTGCGGCGTTAGCTGCCGCCAAGTTGGCAGCTACCGCTTTTTGAATGTTGGAATTGGACTCCTGTTGAACCGTCGCCGCGTCAACCAGTTGAGCCTGAATTAACTCAACCTGCTTATCGGCTTCGGACACTCGGTAGTTGTCCGAAAGGGCTTTCATCATGTACCCCGCAGCCGTTTTAATCTTGTCGCCCTGTCGGATTCTCCACCGGGTGTATTCGATGGCCTGTTGAATGCGCTCATCGGTCCACACTGCCCGGTTCTGCGCGATTGTCTCAAACTGCTTTTCGGACAGCGCGAATTCGTTCTGCAGTGTCATGAAAAGCGCTACCGAATTGAGCATATCCGCCTTGGAGGCCACAGCTGCCTCCTTGCGCTTGAGCCTGAAGCGAATCTGGTCTTTCTTTCGCGAACCCGGCGTCCCTGCCCGGGTTTCATACGAGAGCTCGATGTCAGACAGCTCGTTGATTTGGCTCACGGCTGGCTCTAGGTAATCACGCTTGAAGTATTTGAATTCAGCGTTGTTTGCCCATGACTTTCCGGGCAGGTTTCTAACGAGGTCCAGCGGCAGCCACTCCGTTACCGCGTTCGGAACAAATGGCAGGACATGGTCGTAGATTGCGCGCGCATAGATAAGCGTAAATCTCGAGGTGATTAACAGGCTAGTCCAGTAAGAGTTCTGGGGGTCCTTGATGAGGCGTTGCAGCTCAACCGGCACCCTGAATCGAATCCGACCATTTCTGACACTGACGCGGCCTATCAGCTCAAGCCAGTCGCCATCCTCATTTTCGACCACCAAGTCGTGGTCATCCGCCTCATCATCGACTGCCCTGCCCTTTTCCTCACCGCTTTCAACGGACTCTTCCACCATCCGTCCAGCCGAATCGACCGACAAGACTGGCGCGCTTGTCACTTCGAGCATGGAAGATTTGACGCTACGAATGACGCTGGAAAAATGCTTCTTGTTTTTACTGTCATAGCGCATCAGCCATTTGAAAAAGCTGAGGGTGACATCGTAGGCTTCCTGGATTTCAGGTTCCTGCGCGACGATAAAGTAGGCGGCGTCAACGAAACGCCTAGCGGATAGACCGAGGCCAATAATGCGGGCAAAGACCCGGTTCTTTTGATAGCCGATATCCTTGTCAGAGACGGCCTCATTGATAGACCCGCGTGTCGGCGCCATTTCGACGAAAAGGTCAAGCGCATATTGAAGCGGGGTCACTCGCCGTTCGACGCTGCTGGCCATGCCTGTTCCCTGAAAATGCAGCTATTCCTAAGCCAAAATTTCAGCAGACTCTAAGCATATAAAGGTGAGATGTCAATGGATGCGTCTCACCTTTCGCGCCGTCGACGACCGCGGGTACAACATCTCTCACCTTCGGTACAACAAGTCTCACCGTCAATTCAGACACGTGCGCCCAAAACTCTGCGCGGCCGGGATTCCGCCCGCTTATCCACAGAGCTGCCGCCAAATCTCTCACCTCAGGACCGGCTATGGCACCTTCTCTCACCTTCGGGTCCACGGAGTCTCACTTTTTACCCTTCCGATTTCTCACCTGCGAGGTACATTATCTCTCACCTTTGACACATCAACTCTCACCCCACAGGTGTTAACCTGTTGATTTTAAAGGATCCCGATCTTCCCTGTTAGTTTGTTGGTTTGTTTTTTTATAAAACAACCTACAAACGGGTGACCAGTTCATTGCCCTATTGAAAGGGCATGACGCGGATGGTCGCGGACAGGCGCTTCGGCAAGATACGACCGGTGATTGCTAATTGGCCGCATCGAATTCGCGGCACAAAAGCAGCCGTCGTCAAGCGCTAGTGAGGCCGGAACAGTCAGCACATCGGCTGCTCGGACCTAGCTGCAGTTGCTCTTCGAAAGGTGAGAGATTTTGTACGCGGGGTCTGGCTTTGAGATTGCACAAGGAACGCACGGTACGAAATCTCCCACCTATTCGCTCGGCCGCCGATGGCCAATGGAAATGCGCTTCCGTGGCGAGCCTCCGTGCATCCGTAGGATGAGAAACTTCGTGCCCAATATGGTGGTGCATGGGCAACTAGGCAAACCAGGTACACAATCTCTCACCTTTAGCTCTGGTTCGTGGTTAGTGAAAGGCGAATGTGAGATGGACACGGTGTGGAGACGCCATTCTCGTGCCGGAGGCCAGCTTTTCTGCCTCGACATGTCTGATTTTTCCTAACTGCGGCAGCAGCCCGATTACTTCGTTTCTTAATACCTTGACCGGAATACGCTCACCTCGGCTCGTGTAGCTCGTCAAAGGTGAGAGATTTTGTACCTGCAATGGCGGAGACTCATCTTCTGTCCGCGCTGGGACTGGGTGAGTGAATATATAGAAAACAGTGGCTTACGGGCGACTCTTCAGAATTCAGACAATGAAACAAGCATGTTTCTGCGTTTTTCCTGTATTCTCCGTTTAGCTTCAATTTTCAGGGAAAACTCAGAAATGGCCAATGTCAGTCAACCGATGCCGATAGACCGAACCGTAACGCTTGAGGAAATCTCCGATTTCGCGGACGTCGTCACCGATTATGCAACTGAATTGCGAGACCAGATTATAGCGCCGCGCCCGCGCAAGGAAGCGCCGGTGTTCACTACGGGAGAAGTCGCCGAGCTATGTGGGTTGACGCGTCAGCAAGTGCAATACCTTGCAACGAAGGGGGACGGTGTGTTGCCGGAGGGGCAGTCGACAGGCACTGGCCGAAGCCGTAGTCGTCTATTTACATTGGTTGAAGCTCGAAACTGGGTACAGAAGGTATCGGACATTTACCAGACGCCGCTGGTAGTCGGTCCGAGTGACTTTGAGGGCAAAGTGATCGTTACCTCACAGCTCAAGGGCGGTTCGGCCAAAACGACGTCAGCTATGTGTCTCGCCCAAGGGCTGAGCTTGCGCGGGAGAAAGGTTGTCGTAGTTGATCTCGACCCCCAAGCTTCCCTTTCGGAGCTGTGTGGCTTGTATGCCGAGAAGGAAGTCTTTGCTGACGACACGGTACTCCCTTATATCTATGACCAGAAGGTAGAGGGCGGCCTACTGGCGAAGGTGCAGAAGACTTATTGGGACGGGCTAGACATCATCCCTGCTCATACTGAGCTAGTCGGTGCGGAGTATCACCTCCCAGCAATGCAGATGAAGATTCCTGGCTTCAAATTCTGGCAGGTGCTGCGCGACGGGCTCGCGCCTTTGCGCAAGCACTACGATTACATCATTCTGGACACGTCGCCGTCTCTTTCGTACCTGAATCTGAACGCCCTGTTAGCCGCGGACGCGATGGTGATGCCCATGGTCCCGGAGAATCTCGACTTTTTCAGCTCACTTTCGTTTTGGCGGCTTTTCTCCGACGTCGCAAAGTCCTTTATCAAATACGAATCCAACAAAAAATATGACTTCGTGTCCGTCCTGCTGACGCGTGTGAATTACAGCACCACTTCCGCGGCTCCTGTCGTCCGCACTTGGGCACAGGGCGCTTACCGGCACTGGCTCTCCCAGTTCGAGGTTCCAGCTAGCTCCGTGATGAGTTCGGGCGCGCTTGCGTTCACTACCGTATTTGACATCAGCAGCTCGCACAGCCAGGCCAAGTCCTTGGCGCGGGTAAGACAGCCGCTCGTCGACTACTGCCGATGGGTCGATGACATGTTCGTCCAACAATGGAGGCCGGCACAATGAGCAACGGCAATATTCGTGACCAGATGCTGGCTAAGACCGCCGGTCTTCGTTCGACGGCGGAAAGAACCCCCGACGTTGGCCGGCGCGCGAGTCGCACAGAGACCGCGCCGGGTATGGCCGGGGCATTGGCGGCCGCGCAATTGAGAGTGCAGGAACTCGAGTCGACGGGCACGTCGTCGCAATTGCCTGTTTCCGCCATCGTCCCAAATCCCTGGCAGCCGCGGCGAGTTTTCAATGAAACCAAACTGTCTGAGCTCGCGGAATCGATTCGCGAAGTGGGGCTCATGCAGCCCATCGTTGTTCGGCGCGTCGAGTCGGCGTACCAGATTGTCGCCGGGGAACGCCGCTGGCGGTCACATAAGATGCTTGGGCTTGAGAATATCAAGACAGTAGTGATCGAATGCTCCGACCAAGACATGATTGTCTTGGCGCTTGTCGAGAATTTGGGACGGGACGACCTGTCTGACTATGAGGTTGCCATCTCCATCCGGCGGTCTGAGACTGAGTTTCCGAGTCGCAAGCGTTTGGCGGAATCACTGGGCCTGTCGCGCACAGGCCTGTACCAGTTTCTCGCGTTTCAAAATTTGCCTGACTTCATCAAGAATGACCTCGATTTGCAGCCTGGTCTTCTCGGTTGCAACGCAGCTGAGGAGGTAGTTTCTGCTCTGAAGAAGCACGGGGCGGACGCTGAATTGGCAGCGCGAGAATTGTGGCCCGACGTGGTGAAAGGCGAGTTAGCCCAAGGCAAATTCGCTCCGGCAATCGCCGCCATGGTCACACGTCGCGCGACCGGGACAGCGGCTCGGGAGCGTCTCATTGAGAAGTTTTTCGCTGGCAAGGACCAAGCTGGAAGCATAACCAAGGACGTCAACAATTTCACGGTCAAAATCAAAACCGCGTCGTTGACCGAGGCGCAAGAGACTCGAATCCGGCAACTCATAAGTGATCTGTACAAGGGTGAGCCTCGCTGACCGTCCGGCGCAGCCGCCATCGAAGAGCCCGCCTCGAGCGGGCTTTTTTGTGCCTGTAGAACGTCGGGTTGGTGTCAGTAATACTGACACAGCCCCCAAACCGAACAACACGCGGTTTCACTTCTGCGGGGCTCACCCGAGTGTCGAGCTGCACGCACCTCCGGTGAACAGCTGCCGTGTCAGTATTACTGACACACTCAAACTGCTGTCGGTGAGCAAACAAAACAGCCAGGCTAAATCCCTGCTGTTTAGAATCGCGGGGGTGTGTTGATGTCTGGCCGTCCGTCGCGGCACTGCCCCCCATCGCGAAGCGGTCCGCGCGATCGGCCGCCGACGGGCCGCTTTTTTCGCTTCAATGCCGCTAACTCCTGTTAGCGGCATGGCCATGGGGACGGCAGATAGTACGGCCTGCTCAGCCGTTTTCGGCCGGATCAGGTTGGCGATGCGGCGGCAGCGTCATTCAGCGCCGCCTCAAAAAACCGCTCGACCGCGCGGTACTGCCGGACCGCGTCGCCCTTGGTGTAAAGGGTCGTCGTGCCGAGACTGGCGTGGCCCAGGCCCGTCTGCACGTCCCGCAGGTCGCCGCCCGCGTCGAGCGCGTGATTCGCATGCGTGTGGCGCAGCCAGTGTGTGCTGGCCCGTTTCAGGTCCGCCGCGGCGCCAGGGTAGGTGGGCGCGAGCGCGTCCGCGGCCCGTTTGAAGATGGCTTTGTACAGCCGGGCGAGCGCATCGGGCGACAGGGGCTTGCCGGTTTTGAGATGGGCGATCAGCGGCGTGCCGCCGGGCGCGGTCTCGAGCGTGCAGGGCGTCGGCCGCAGCTGCAGCGATGCCGCGAGCGCCTCCATCAGCCGGTGCGGCATCGGCACCTGCCGCTCCCGCTTGCCCTTGCCCATGACCCGCAGGGTCCAGGCGTCCTCGAGGGCCGCATCCAGTGCCTTGCGCGACAGTGCGCCGGTGGTGGCGGTGGCCAGCTCGGTGCGGCGCAAGCCCGTCGCATACGCCAGCAGCAGCGCGAAACAGTCCCGCTGGTCGGCGGCCGAGGCGCCGGGCAGGTTCAGCGGCCGGCTGACGGTCTGCAGCACAAACCGCCATTGGGCGTGCGTGAGCGTGCGCCCGGTCACGTCGACCAGCGGCTTCGCACTGTCCACTTTCTGCAGCCCGTGAAACGGGTTCACCCGCAGGTAGTGCTCCTCCACCAGCCAGCTGCACATGGCCGACAGGATCTTTCGGGCGGTTTCCCGGCTCGCGGGCGGTAGCTTCTTGGCGAACGGCCGCCAGGCCGGGTCGAACCGCTCGGCCTTGCCGTTGCCAATCCACCGCCCGGCCGGCTGCGGGTCGGCCAGAAAGCCGTTGATGTACTCGCGGCAGTCCAGCGTATTGAGCGACGACAGTGGCTTGCGCCGCACGATGATCGCCCACAGCAGCAGCCGCTCGGCTTCGCGCCGGTAGGCGCGGGCGGTGTGCGCGCTGCGCTCGCCGCGGATCGCGATCCACGCGTTGACGGCGTCCAGGTCGGTGGCGAGTTCCGCCTGGTGGGCGGGCACGGGCGCCCGGTTCAGGCCCTGCGATCCATCCAGTTCGGGCGGTACGCGCAGCGACTCCAGTGGCGCCACGTCGGCGCTGACGGCCGGCCGGGTGAGCACCGGATGGCCCACGGCGAGCTGCCGGCGCGGCGTGGTCGCCAGCGGCGAGAGGATGCAGTGCAGCGAGCGCGCGTGCAGATCCAGCCAGTCGATGATGCGCTGCGCGCCCTTCGGACCGAGCCTAGGCACGGCGGTGTACCAGCGCTGCCGGCGGCGCTGGATCAGCGCGAGCAGGTCGGTGAGGGTGGTCAGTCCCGCTGCGGCGAGGCGCGCCGCGACCGCCGGCTCGAACCAGCCGTCGAGCGGGTGCTCGGGCGCAGGATCCTGAACCAGCGCGCGTTCCATTCGCTCGAGCGCCGCGGCCTGGCGGGCGCGCAGTCGCGCATTGCGGGCGATTTTCCGGTCAAGGGCGGGCGAGGGCGGGGGCGGAAAATCGCCCCGGTACAGCGCGATGAGCTCCGCTTCGCCGTAGACGGCGTCCGGATCCACCTGCGCGCGGTACGCCTCGAGCGTCGGCACGTCGTCGCGGCCGTGCAGCTCGGCGAGCGGAATGCTGCCGGGTTTAAGCCGCAGCAGGTGAGCGGCCTCGACGTCGCGCGCGCGACGGGCCGCGACTGCCAGCGCATCGCGCAGTGTCGCGACCAGCCGGCGCGTGACACGAACGTCCGAACCCGGTTCGCCGTAAGCGGCATGGAGCCCTTCAATCGGGGCACCTTCCAGCCAGCCTCTGTACAGTGCGAAATGCTGCCGGGTTAGCCGTCGGATGGATGCGTTCAAGGCTAGTCTGCCTTTCTGGTAGCTGCCGGGGGACGAATCTCGCCTTTCTCAAGCAGATACGCTGAGCGGTCGTCGAGGTCGTCAGGACGCAGTTTCATCCAGGCATTGGATATCCAGCGTGGCCAAGGCGAGAACACGAGCCGTTCGAGAAAGTGCCGAGCGAGTGCAGCATGCTCCGCGCAGAGTGCCCAGTCCGTATAAAGGCGCTGGTGACGCAATTCGAGACCTTTCGGTTCGCTCGGCACGGTTTTCAGTGAAGCCATCGCATCCTCAAACTGCCGGTGGACCATCTGGCACTGAAACAGGTGGCTGTACAGGCGGGCATCGAGATCGGAAAGCTGCCCGATCGCGGGCGTGTGCAGGGCGAACACGCTGGGCCTCCGTTCAGCCAGAAGCCTGAGGGTATCCACAACACGTGCGGCCGCAAAGAACGCGCGCGCCTGCTCCGGCGTGTTTGCGTCTGGTGGAGGACCGAGCCGGTGTAGAAGACTTTGGCCTGCCGCATCGAGTTGCTGGAGGTCCGGCAGCACCATGCCGGCGGCAATGCGCTGTTCGCGGCGGCGCTGCGATCGCGCGACGATCAGGGCGCCGGCCACGCCGAGCACGCCACCGATGGCCGCGCCGAGCAGCGTCTGCCAGTGATCGAGCAGATCGATCCAGCCTTCGGGCGCCGCGGCCGGTAGCGCCACGGGCAAGCACATGCGCGCGGCGTTCGCCGTCAGTTCGTAGAGCATCGCGCTCATGTTCACTTCCTTGTTGTCGGTCGTCGCGAAACCGCCCGCTGGGATGCCGGCGCAAAGCCTTGCCGGGCGGGCATTCCAGCGAAGCGTAGCGGAGCGCGTCGAATCTGCCAAGCAAATTCGCCATTCGTGATAACTGGAGTTATCAGATGTGGCGATTTTCTGACCGGTCGGGTTTTCACCCTCGCCAGCGCCAGGGAGTTCGTGCGAAGCAGGGCAGGGCAATTCGCATCGCCGGCGCGCCATCGGCAACCGTGGAACTGCCCGGAGTGACGGGAGGAGGTAGGGGATGGACCGGATTGCCCAGTGGGGCTGTCCCTTGGGCAAAGGGACGGGTTGCCAGTATCGCCAGTACTGGCGACAACAGGGCCGCCACCTGCATAGGGGAGCAGAGCGGGGCTCGACGCGATCGTGAGCGGGAATAGTGCGACACCGCTCGATATGCCGCTTCTTCGATCTCGTTCGACCGGCCGGCGCGCGGCGCGAAGGAATTGTCATGCCTCGACCGCTGCGATGATCCGGATTGCCGCAGGCAGGTGTGTCGCGCGGAAAGAGTTCGGACGCATTCACGGCGGCCTAATGGTGGCTCCGTCGGGGCGCTACAACCGCCGGTTGAAAAACTGCGGTCCTGCCTTCATAATGAAGCCATAGCGGCGCTGCGGTTTAAATATGCCCGGATCACCTGCGACAAATTGGCGTCGGCGATCGTAAGCGTACTGTGAGTACGTCAGGTCCGGGTACCGCACCTTTTCCAGTAGCCTCCTTCGGGAGGCTATTTTTATTATGGGCACTCTGATTTGGGCGTAACGATTTACCTCGACGAAAGCGGGTGCCTGGGCTGGAAACTGGACGCGCCTTACCAGCGGGGTGGTTCGAGCCGCTTCTTCACGCTGGCCGCCGCGATCATCCCGGACGGTGCGGAGCCCGTTCTTGAACGCGTCGTGCGCGGGGTCTACAAGCATCGGGGCCGCTCGGCGCACAATGAACTTAAATCCGTACAGCTTTCGTCGGGTGAGCGGATGGCTTTCGCCGGCGAACTCGCGAAGATCCGCGCGAAGCGTCCGGACATCCGTTTCGTCACGATTACTGTCCGCAAGGAAAAGGCGAACAGCGCGTTCCGACGCTCGCCCAACGGCCTCTACAACTTCATGGCGAAGCTCCTGCTGCTTGAGGTCATGAGCGAATACGATTCGGTATGCTTCATTCCGGACGCCCGTTCCCTGAAGATCGAACTCAAGCATTCACTGCACGAGTATCTCTGCACCGAACTCGCGGGCTGCGGCGCCGAGACCATGCTGCAGACCACGCCGTGGGAAAGTAGGGACAGTTTTTCCCTACAGTTCGTCGACTGGATGGCGGGTATCGTCTGGGCGCATCATGAGCACCGCAACGGCGACGCCTACAAGTCGGCATCGCCGAGTATTGCGCAGCGCTGGCTGTTCTTCTAACCGCCATGCGCGGCTCCCCGCGGCAGTCAGGAACGCGCTCGATGGGCGAGGCCTGCGAGGTGTGCGGTTCGAATCTCGCTGATCGACCGCCCTCAGACATTCGAACCCCAAGCATCCAATGGGTGCTCTTAACTTAATTGCAGCCGCTGCGGCAGTTCGACTCACCGGTGCCACCTCGATACGGCTGCAGCGAAGGATCAAGCCCCACCTTCCCATTGCAAAATTTGATATCGGCAGCGACGCGCGCCGACAGGGAAAAATCTTACCGCCTCGTTACGCGCACCCTTAAAATAGACAAAAGTCCCAACGGCTCAAGGACATGACAACAAACGAAGCGTTTTCCCGGGTGATGATCGACGCCATGCTGGCGGATCAGGGTTGGAAGACCACCGACCCGACGCAGGTGCGGTACGAGGTGGTGATGACCGACGGCACGCGTGCCGACTACGTTTTATGCGACCGGCATGGGCGTTCGCTGGCTGTCGTCGAAGCCAAGCGCTTCACGACGAACCCGGCAGACGCGGCGGCGCAGGCAAAGCGCTACGCGGAGCACCTGAAAGTCCCGTACATCTTTCTGACGAACGGCGCCGAAGTCCTCTTTTGGGAATGGCAGCAGCAAGCCTATCCCCATCCAGTGAAGACGTTCTTCAAGCAAGACGACCTTGAACGTCGCTTTGCGAGCCTGACCGTCCGCAAGGAACTGCTGTCCGTGCCGATCGACCAGAAGATCGTGGAGCGGGATTACCAGATCAAGGGCATCGACAAGCTCTGCGCGGAAATGCAGCAGGGCCGGCGCAAGTTGCTGGTCGAAATGGCGACCGGAACCGGAAAGACGCGGACGGCAGCCGCCCTGATAAAACGGGTCTTCGAGGCCAACGCGGTGACGCGCGTGTTGTTCCTAGTAGACCGCATCCCGTTGGCGAAGCAGACGGAAGACGCGTTCGCGGAACACCTGCCAGACTACCCGGCGTACGTCCTGCGCGCGGGGCGCCGGTTCCAGGACGAGAAGCGGATCACCGTGACGACGTTGCAAAGCATGATCAACGTCTACACGGAGTATTCGTCCGGCTACTTCGATCTGATCATCTCGGACGAGTGCCACCGGAGCATCTACGGGCAATGGTCCGGCGTTCTCAAATACTTCGATGGCGTGCAGATTGGCCTTACGGCCACGCCCTGCGTCGCCAATCTCGACGACGCGCAGGCCGACGAGGAAGACAAGCAGTTCGTGCGGGACACGCTGCGGTTCTTCGAGGTCGATAAGCCGACCGTCTCTTACAAACTGAAAGACGCCATTCAAGACGGCTGGCTCGTGCCGTATCAGGTCTACGCGGCGAAAACCGTGAAAACGGCTGCGGAAGGCGGGTTCGAAGTGCATCGCAAGGATCTCGATTGGGCCACGATGGACGACGAGACCTCCGCCGAGTTCGAGCAACTGTTTGCGAGCCGCGGCCCGATCATGATCGACCCGGCCGCGCTCGAGCGCCGTTTCACGATCCCCGAACGCAACCGCGCGATCGTCCGCGAGTTCCGCGACGTGTTGCAGAACGGCTTCATGGACCACAAGGGCGTGCTGCGGATGCCGCTGATCGGCAAGACCATCGTCTTCGCCGTCAACAAGAAGCACGCTGAGACGTTGGCGAACCTCTTCGACGCCGAGTTCGCGGACAAAAAGCCGTCGCCGGACGTGCGCATCGCTGATTACGTGGTGTCGGGCGCAGGGCCAGACGACACGGTCGACGCGATGGCGAAGATCAAGCGGTTCAAGAAAGAGAAGTTCCCGCAAATCCTTGTGTCGGTAAATATGCTCGACACGGGTTTCGACTGCCCGGACGTCGTGAACCTGGTATTCGCACGCTTCACGCGTTCCGCGATCCTGTACCAGCAAATGCGCGGTCGCGGCACCCGCAAGGCGAAGAACAAGCCGGTCTTCACAATCTTCGACTTCGTGGGCGTGGTGGCGTACCACGGCGACGAGGATGCGGTCGGCGAGGGGGGCATCGTGATATCGAAGACGCCGCAAACGAAGAAGTACGAGCCGACGCACCTGCTGTCGCTGGACGTGGACGATCACATCGACCCGACCACGCGCGAGTGGATCACCATGGACGAAGACGGGAACATGCAGTTCCCAGAGGTCTCGCAGCAGCGCGCCGAAGAACTGGGCGCCCGCTTCGAGGCGTGGCGGTTGCAGCAGACCGTGAAGGCAGAACAGGACCGCTGGCTGCGCATCCTCGGCGCGCAGATCCGCGCCAACGCCGACGACCTCACGGAGTTGCTACCCGAGCACTTCGCCTTCTTCCATACCTTCAACCAGATGGGTGGCTTGAAAGAAGCGCGACGGGTGTTCGGTGGCGGCGACGCAATCCAAGCTTTTCTCGACAGCCTGAACACTGCGCTCTTCAACGAGCCTTTGCCCAAGGACGACGGCGGTGACGCGCCGCAGCCCACCGCACACTGATCAAACATCGTTTTAAGGTAGGACATGCCTCTCACACCCAACATGCGTCGGTCGATCGACCAGATCCGCGATTACCTCTACGGCGGCGGTTATCCCGATCCTGTGTCGAACGCCGAACAACTGTCGTTCCTGTTTTTCTTCTACCTCGTCGAAGGCATCGACAGCGACAACCAGATGAAGGCGCGGGTCATGAAACGCCCGTACCAGAGCCTATTCAGCGGAGACTGGAACGTCAAGAACCCGCTGAACGCCGACAACGGTCAGACGGTCATCCCGCGTGACCGGTTCAAATGGTCGGTGTGGGCGAAAGCGATGTCGGGCGAGGCGCTGGTGCGCTTTGTGCGGGATGAGGTTTTCGCGTTCTTCGCCGAGATGGGCGAGCGCAGCGCCACCAACTTCATGGATGTCGCGCGTCTCTCGATCGTCGATCCGACGGTGCTCACGCAGGTCGTGAACCTCGTTGACAACTTGCGCCTCGACGACGCGGACGCTGACACCAAGGGCGACCTCTTCGAACACGTTCTCCGGCAGATCCGGCAGGCCGGCGAACTTGGACAGTTCCGCACGCCGCGGCATGTCATTCGCATGATCACCGCGATCGTTGATCCGAAGATCGGCGAGACGGTCTACGATCCCGCCGCTGGCACGGCCGGCTTCCTCGTCGCCGCCTACAACCACATCCGGCTGGCGAACTCGTCCGAGAACACGATTCAGGATGTCGAACTCGACGGCAAGGTTCAACGTCGCGGTATGGGTGATCGCTTGTCCGCCGCGCAGAACTCCGCCTTGCAAACCGGCACGTTCTACGGCAACGACGTGGACCCCAAGATGGTCCGCCTGGCCACGATGAACCTGACGCTGCGCGGCCTCCCCAACGTGCGGGTTCTGCTTCGTAACGTGCTGACGACTTCCCTCGACGCGGCGAAGCGCGAAGAGCTTTCGTTGCCTGCGGACGGCTACCAAGTCATCCTGGCGAATCCTCCGTTCTCCGGACGCGTGGACAAAGACCGCGTTGTCGAGGACGTAAAGGTCGGAAACAGTACCGCGACGGAACTGCTGTTCCTCAAATACATGATCGACAGTCTGCGGACAGACGGCCGTTGCGGAGTCATCGTTCCGGAAGGCGTCCTCTCCGGTTCAACGTTGGCGCACCGCGAACTGCGGCGCCAACTGATCGAGAACAATCGCGTGGAGGCAGTGATCTCTCTTCCTGGCGGCGTGTTCCAACCGTATTCGGTCGTCAAAACTTCGGTGCTGATTTTCCGCAAAAGCGGTGCGACGCAAAACGTCCTTTTCTACCACGTCGATAACGACGGCTACAAGTTGGACGCCAACCACGACCAGCCGATCGTGCATGATGACCTGCCCGACGCCGTCGACACGTATCGCGATCGCGCCACGCGACTGACGACGTGGAAAGAGCGCGAGGCGACGCAAGAGTGGACCGCAAAATGGTGGTTCGCCGATACCGCGGCGATCAAAGGTGCCGATTTCAACCTTTCCGCCAGTCGCTACCGTCCAGCGAGCCAGACAGCGGCCGAGCACCGCGATCCGCTGGAATTACTGGACGAACTGGCAGCGATCGAAACAGAGATCGTCGAAGAAGTGGCCGCACTGCGCGCAGCGTTGGGAGAGATGTCCCAGTGAGCGAGCAAATGAAGTTGCGCGACCTAGTGACGGTCGCCACGGGTACGATCAACCCGACGAAAGAGCCGGAGCGGCGCTTCACCTACGTGGACGTCGCCTCGGTCGATAACATCGCAAAGGTCATCCGAGACCCCAAGATCATCGCCGGCAGCGAGGCGCCGACTCGCGCTCGCAAGGCGATCCGCGCTGGCGATGTTCTCGTCTCGACAGTACGCCCGAACCTGAACGCGGTCGCTATGGTTCCCGACAACCTCGACGGCGAAGTTGCGAGCACGGGCTTCTGCGTGCTACGAGCAAAGGAAGACGTCTCGTCCCGATACCTCCTTTTCTTCACACGCTCGCAGCGCTTCATCATAGGCCTGCAGGCGCTGGTCGCGGGTGCGCTCTACCCGGCTGTGACCGACGGACAGGTGCTCGATCAGGAGCTACCGCAGCGAAGCGCGCCGGAACAGAACCAGATCGTTGAGCTTCTGTCGCGGGCCGAAAGCATCGTGCGCTTGCGCATCGAGGCGCAACGCCGGGTTGCTGATCTGCTGCCAGCCACCTTTGCCAAGATGTTCGGCGATCCGGCAACCAACCCGATGGACTGGCCAATGACGACCATCGGCGAACTGCTCAGCAACGCGGACTACGGAAGCAGTGCAAAGGCGCACACCGATCCCGTCGGCTTGCCGATGATCCGCATGGGCAACGTCACGTACGAAGGTGCTCTGGATCTCAGCGATCTGAAGTACGTCGAGTTGGGGCCGGAAGACGTTGAACGGTTCGGGCTGCTGGAAGGTGACATTCTCTTCAACCGGACCAACAGCAAGGAGCTTGTCGGCAAGACGGGCCTTTGGGACGGCATGACCGAAGCGATCGTTGCTTCGTATTTCATCCGCCTTCGGGTGAACAGGTTGATTGCCTATCCGACCTACCTGTGGGCGTTCCTGAACTCGCCGCACATGAAGCGTGTGCTGTTCGCGACGGCGCGTGGTGCCGTCGGACAGTCGAACATCAACAGCAAAGAGTTGAAGGCGTTTCCGATCCCGCGTCCGCCCATCGACCTGCAGGAGAAGTTCGACGAGCACTGCAAAGCCCTGACCGACCTGGCGGCTCAGCAGCGCACGGCGCTCGAAAAAGCCGAGGCCACCTTTCAAGCATTGTTGGCGCGCGCCTTCCCAAGCTGAGTATGGCATGATCGCCACCAACTTCTACGCTGGGCTGACCGGCTTGAAGTTGCCGCCCAGCCAGCGCGGCCAGTTTCATGCATGCAGAGCAATTCGATGTTAGCAGCAGACGAAAAAAATCCCCGCCGAAGCGGGGACGTGAATCAACGGTTTAGTTGGTTTTCTTGAAAAGAGACCAAAGCTCAACCGCTATCCCTACGAGATGGATAACCATCTCCAGAATTGCGAGAGTCATTTTTCTTAACCTCGTCGTGACGCGGGCCATCATGCGAGCTACGTTTTTCCCATCAAGTTACTCAGGGCGTGCATGCCGTATCTGTCCCACGGTGAGCCGACATGGTAGTCCAGCCGAACGATGCTGTCGATTTAAGGTGACCAGTCTTGGCGCACAACGGCATAGCGAGTCGGCAGCCTGCAATTACAAGACGAATCACCACTCCTCTTTCGATGTCTCTTGATAATGCTTGGTGAGCAGATCAAGAACAAACTGCGATGCCGTCTCCGTGTATGCTGCATCGACGGAGATTAAGCCCGTCCGGGTTAGTTCGACGGCATGAGCCAATGAGCCGAATGGCCGGTCGACGCGAATCTTATCGACTGTTACGTCATTGCTGGGGAAGAAGCGTTTCAGGTCAGCCGCAGCGTTTTTGGTCGAGACGACGTCAACCTTAGCCACCGAGTCCTCAGTCAACTTTAATTGAGACGCTTTGATACGCGTCAAGCGCGCCGTGATTGACGACCTCCGTAACACAGCGAAAACATCCAACACCGGAATATCAACCTCGGACACCGTGACGCCCGGTGCAGTGTTGGCGAGAGCGGCGACCAAGGTGCGAAGGGAACGCGGTGGCGAATTCACTTCCATAAAGTATCGAGTGGTATCTCCTGCGGAGAATACATACAGCTGAAACTGGATTGATGAGTATCTCGTGGTCTCGACACTAGTGCTTACTCCATACGGATCAGTGATCACCTCTACGGAAGCGATTTTCTCGATAAACCTTAAGCCAACCTTCTTCCCATCACGAAAAGAAAGATCGAAACCGTACCCAACCCGCTCGTTGAACTGGGCAAGTCTCACCAAATCCACTATTTTTTTGTGGGTGCATTCGATTTCTATTTTGAGCCACTTTGCTTTGTTCATTGCCACCCCTTAAAGGCCAGCCAACGTAGTGCGAGCGGCAGCTTCAACGACTTTGCCCAAGCGATATTGTTCGTCGTTTGTAAGCCCGCTTCTGGTTGACGCAAACTCCATCCCATCCACGTGTCTATAAAAGCCTCTTGGCAAATAAACAAATCCGGTACAGTCGTCGGGCGAAGAGAATTGCGCTTCAAATTCATAGAGATCGGAATCGAACGAAGGACTTCTTCCAGTCCATACCATTCGACTAATGTAAAACCCCTTTTTCGCCAGAAGCTGAAGCTCTTTAGACTGAAGTACCCCTTGGCCCTTTAGCGATGCCTTCGATATATGAATGCCTGTCTGGACAGGCTCAGCCTCATCGTCGTCATCATCACCGGAGCTTGGATCGGGCTTTGATACATAGACGTCCGTCACGTCGTGCAAATTATAGCCAACCATCGCTTTCGCGAGATTAATAAAGAAATCAGATTTTTGCTTCGCGGAAAATGTGGGTGGCAGCTGGATATCGGTGAACTCAAGCGATTCGCCGCTCTTTTCACTAGCGATCGAAGCAAGCTTACCGATCCATTCATGCACATCGTCGTTGTGCGGTCCATGAATGACAAGGTCACTTCCTTCTCGTTGTACCGAAATAACAGCCGTACGGCTCACGACTTGCCGAAACTCGCTTTTGTTGAATTGAAGTTTTTGATATTTAATCTCTATATCCAGGCGATTGCCCTGTGTCGCGTAGACTTTCACAACAGCACCGTCCTTTTCCAAATCTGCCTTCAATTCATGCGCACTATTCTCGAAAGTTGAAATACTCACCTGCGACTCAATTCTGGTACTTGCAAGCTTTTCGTGATGGACGGAGCTTCCGAAAATCCTGGCCAGGCGCTGATAGTCGTTAAAATCGTGCGTCAAACGTGAGAAGTGGAATGCAAGGCTTTTTCGACTGGAATCTTTGGAGATCAATACCCCTCTCGTTAGAAACAGATCACGGAGGTCCGCGTTGGTGACGGTTTTTTGGCTAAGCGCGTCATTGATTGATTTGTCGCTTGCGCTGAATATTGTACCGTTTCGCATTATCTCTCCCACCCAATATTTGTTTTCGAGAACGAGTATCTATAGATTTCAATTAGTTCGATTTCTATTGATTCCAGTCTGTTGAGTTTGATTTTATCAAAGCCCCATTCCTGCGCGTAGAGCGCAACTGCCCGCTTAAAATTGCTCTTGGGATCAGTGGCAGGCGCGTGATGCGCGACTCTCACCCTGATTTTGTGATGGCCATCTAAAATCTGATATCCGGATAATACATCCAGGAAATACGCAAATTCTTCCGCCGATTCTCCGGGGCGATTATAGTATATGACATATCCCTCAGGATATCGGATTTCTATTTCACCCGATTCTTCATTGAGCTTCTTGATTTGATCGTGTCTGATAATGAGATATGGTCCAGCCATCATCTCTGCAGTAGCCGGTCGCTCATACACAGCACCACTCGCTTTATGTAGCCTCAGATCCGGATAGTAAAACTCATAATTTTTCTCAGGAAACGTACCAGCTGTGTGTAATCTGTGCGCATCGGTGACGACCGTCGTCAAATAGCTAATGAGAGTCGGTTCGAATACGTGAATTACTTGCCCGTCCGCAATGGGCAAAGTTTCCAGTTTAACCGACGTCTTTTCCTTTGCTCCTTGACGCTTTACAGGTGTTGATAGAACGTCGTAAAACTTTTTATCGTACTCGGCGTCATGGTTATAAACAAATAACATCCCACGGACTTCGTAAGGGATATCTCCCATGAGATGATATCGGCCTTGCCACTCCTCGGAAACACGCGCACAATCAATTGTTAAGGCAAGCGATTTTAGAGCCGCATACATCCGATTTGCATCAATGCTATTGCTGGCGTAACTCTTAAGATCCGTATTGAAATAAATTATCTTGTTTAAATACGGATCGACATAGTGAAACACTGCATCGACGGGATGCGTGTGACTATCCTTCCCCGGGGCGTGGGTGGCAGTTTTGACGCAATCGAAATTTAAGTCGGGAAGTGGAATTCGACGCCAGCGAAACCACTCGAATAGCTCATTGGATACGTGCACCGCCATCTTGGCGATGGAACTGGTCTCTCCGGCCAAAGCTCTCTCCATTTAGAATTTTTGATTCGAAGCGATTTTAGCCGAAATGTTGCAGAGCTCGCCTCCCTGTCCTATATGTCGCGCTACGAACAGTTCCATGAGCTCTATCGCTATGGGAAACGCAAAACACTTCGTAGCCTGTCTGGCAGATTTCGGGTTTGAACCGACCTTTCGAATGACGGCACTGCGGGATGAGCAAGTGGCCGCAACTGGCCGAGGCTGTGTCAAAACGGAAAATCGCAAGGTTTTGAAGGGTCGCTTTACCATTGCCGACACTCGCCAAAGCCGTTGTAGGCCTTTCTCGCAAGCCCGTTTGGACAGCGTTCGAATGAAGCGCACGTTTTGACACGGTCTGGACCGCTCAGTGCCTCATGCAAACAGCATGGACGGCTACATCCTCCGCGGTCGCGATCGAAAGCGCGCGACCGGTTTCGGCCATTCGACCCGGCGGCAAGCCGACCTCGGAAGCTAGAGGGCCAATTTTTCGTACAGTGACCCCTACGTGCGCACGCTACTGATACATGGAGCACGTTCAGTAATGCGCCATGTCAAGACGCCGACGTCCTGGCAGAAGGACATCCTGGAGCGACGACCAGCGAATGTTGTGACGGTAGCTCCTGGTCATCCTCCTCGTTCGCTCGCAATCCCTCGTTTTCATCCTCATCCTCGTTGTCGGGCAACATTTTGTTCTCCCTTTCAAAGGGACGACATAGCAGGAAGGCTCGCTGATGATGGCGCAAAAGAGCCGCTCGGTACGCCTTAGATGCATTTTAGCCCCGAGAAACCACCGGCGGCTGCTAGCCTCGTGCGTCGAAGTCCGACCACCCGACCGGGCGACGGCGGCCAAGACCCCATCTACGCTAAAAAGCCGCCGATAACTGCGCGGGCAGACTTGGCAACCTTGTCGGACATTCTCACGCGGTATCCGGCCGCGCGATCATCGGCTGTGACCACGAGAACTGGTGACAGAATTAATATGGCCTACGCTTGAAGAGAATCGGCTGCGGGTCTCAGTACTGATCACTCATCCCCAGCCCTACCGTCGAGTTCCTCGCCATACTGCAGCTTGCGTAGTGCGCTTCTTGTCTCAACGGAGCGATGTTCGGCGGCGATCAACTGATCGAGAAGGCGCATCTGCTCTTCAGCAAACTCGCGAACCCGCTCGCTAGGGTCGGTCAGCCAAGGTCCCAGCAACGCCTTGCGCTCCGCGTAGAGATCGGCGAAGCCATATTCGCCATGTACAACGCCCGTCTCCCGCAAAGCCAATTGAACCTGTTCGAGCAGGGGGTTGCCTGCATTGAGGGTAGCCACGATTTTGCGAGTGAGATCATAGATGCAGGTGCGGCCTGAAAAGGCTCGAAGTACGGAAAGGACGAACGCGAGGTCGCGTTCGTTCCCGCCGTCGATGAGCCTCTCGAGTCGCTCGTTCAGTCCTCCCGCGAGATCGGGAAACAGCGAGGCAAGCAAACGCCCTCCGTCGTAGGTAAAGACCAGCGGGTCGTCGTTGAACCAGGCCCGCGCCCCTTCCAACACCACGTCGGGAACGGCCGCGAGCGGTGAATTAAGTTCGTGGACGGCGAAGGGCACTGCATCATAATTCGGAGGGACGTCACCCAAGCGGGCAAGTGTCTGGCGAACTCCAAGGAACGTCACCACACTTTCTGGCCACTTTTCCGCGATGGTGGCGATTACATTTTCGACTGATGATTCCAGCCTCGGATAGCGAACCAGCGTATCAAGCACAGTGACTGCCTGCGCTTTGTCGAGTGCGCCGATGATTGGGCTCCGATACCACGTCTGCAGGGGCAAGTGGAGCCAACTGAAGTCTCCGCATGTCTCGAGATATCGAAGCGCGGGAAGAAATACAGCATCTACGAGTGTGCCGGGATGATCAGCAAACTGGCGCTCAGCCGCAACGAGCGCGTTGCGCACAGCGATCTGGTCTCCATGCTGGATAGCGCTGTCGAGCGCCCGTTTAAGGACTGTCTCGTCGAACGGATCCGCAAATTGCAGATACCAGGTGATTCGTCGCAGGTGCTCGCCTGCGTTCAGCCACGTGTCGATCTGTGAAAACGCCGTCGCGCGCTCCGTGCTTCTCGTCAGCCCCGTGAGCATGGCCGGCAAAAACCTTGCGAGTGGCCCCTCGGTCCGAGCAATGTAGCCCAGGACGATCGCCGGCTTGGTCTCGCCCAGACGTTCGAGAAATTTGCCAAATTCTGGGAATGTGGCCAGGTCGTCAGATTCAGTACGGGCGTACCGCTTGATTCTGTCGAACCAAGTTTCGGCGGTTGTTTCGTCCACTTCGGCGACAAACCCATCGATCTGTTCAGTCCGGTACTCGGCAGGCTGTGTATAGCGGAAGGCCTCATCGTGCCATGCCGGTTGGAGTACCGAATCGTACCCGACCAGGGTCTTATAGATCACGAAGTCGGTTGTGGCATTAGCAGTATCACGGAAGGCAATTGTCGCGGCCACAAGATCGGCACGCGCTGCAGCGAGTTCTGGAACGTCGCGCAGTGCAGCGGGGAGCTCGACATGGTTCCAGTAGCACCGGTGAATCCAGACCTCGGCTTGCCTGAGTAGTTCGAGGCTCAACGAATCGGCCACCTCGGTTTGAAACTCAATGACCGTGCGCATGTCGTCCATCACCATGCGCTGAAGCTCATTGCTGTACACGCTTTGGTAGGGAAGCCGCGTTCCAGATTCGAGCGCCTGAAGAACGGAGTGACGTTCTTCATCCGTGCGAGCCAGACGGAACTGTTGTTTCAGCAATTCGATCGCCTTCGTCCGGATTGCACGAAGCCGATCGGACGCCACAACGGATCCGGTGTGGAACGTTACCGCGGAAGAACTCGCTGTCGTCCCTCTGATTTCCGTTCCAAGGATTTCAGTTAGCATCGGCGTCAGCAGTGAGTGCAGGGCGATACGCTGTTCTCCGCTCAACGCCTCGATACGCACGAGCAACATCTCTTGCACGACCGAACCATATTGTTGCCAGACCTCGAGCTGATGCCTTGACAGCTCCTTACCTAGTTCAAGCAGTTTCTTCACCTCGCCGCTGTTCGCAGCCTGTCCATAGAGCTTGCACAGCGCATCGAACGTCGAATCGACGTCAAGGTAACGATAGTGTTTCAGGATGTCCGTGGCAGCAAAAACGATATCGCTCGATGTCGTTGCGGGCAGCATCCCGTCGGGAGTCTCTATCTGTTTTTCGGGCGTTGCGCGTGCGTGCTCCACGGCTGCAAGCAAACGCGGGACAACGTCCGGATAGATGGCTTGCAGGTCGTCATAAAAGGGAAGGACGTTGTCCGCAAGTTTCTCGATTGCATCGAGACGCGCGTTGTTGTCGGTTGCCGTAACTATTGCCTCCAGGGCATCGCCATCAAAAAGCGCTTTTCCATCGACAAGTCGCTGAAAATCACTGGCGATTTTCTGGAATTCGTAGCCGGCAGGAACAAGGTACTTCTGGGCGACCTTTTTCATCCTCGCCTTGATGCCGTCGAACGCCTTGCCTCCAAAGTTGGCAAGTTCGGGAGCCTTGTATATTGTGTCGTGCGCCATTTCCGCCCAAGCATGGTTGAGAATGGTCTGGATCTGGATCTCGCAACGCATCCCGGCGAAGTCTGCATACTCCGGGAACGCAATGCGTTCTGGATTCAACGCCACGATATAGTGGTTCGAGGTATAAAGCTCTGTCGCGTCCTCGAGGTCGCGTCGCGGATGGTGGATCTTCACGTCGAGCACTTCGAAGTTCTGCTGGATGATCCCGGAATTGATGAACCGGGTGACATCACTGTTCGTGTAGAAGATTACGCGACAACCCGCAAGATCCTTGATTTCCGTCTCGAGTGTCGTCGTTTCGGCGAGTCTCTGTTGCTGCAGCTTCCGTCGCAGTGAGACGGGTTGCTTGGCGCGCGCCTTCACCAGTTGCATCCGATACTGGTCTCTCTCGGCGTTGATCGCGGCCGTCAGGATAGCCGCCACGGTTGTCGACATCTGCGCATACACGTGCTGCCCATCGCGTTCATATTCTTCGAAATTCATCGACCACTCTCCGTCTCAATGCGGCTTTTCTTCTGCAAAAGTACACGTGTATTACTCGAACTCGAAATTTCCTTGGTTGATTCTTGCCGATATGCTTGTGTGGGGGCTTTGTCATCCCTGTCGTTCGATGCAACGACATCGGCTTGTTTCCGGTCGACGATCCACACCGCAAAGCGGGCCGATGCGTTGCTTCAAAGTTGCCCGTCGTCATGTGGTCAAGCGGTAGGTGTTTGACCGTCATCGTCTGAAACAGCTGGGGCTGCTTTTACCACCACGGAAAACGCTGTGATCTCTCCCCAATCCGGGAACTGGTCCCCCTGCTGCAACCACATGTGGCGAGCGGTGCTATGCATGGCGAGCAGGTATCGATGATAGCGTTCGAAGAACTCGAACAGGTTCAGAGTGTATCGCTGATGCTTGGCATGACCGTTCGACGTGTTGCGTGCTATGCGAAAAGCCTTTGCAAATTCGACCAGCAAAGGGAAGGGTTCGAATGGCCGCTGCCCGTATACAGCCTGATTGAAAGCTCGTCGCATATTCCGTATCGCACGATCAGCATGCGAGGCAATCAACCGATCCACATCATCGCTTTTCGGCTGAAACGACGTATCATTGAAATCACGTTGCGCACACGCCATATTGAACTCGTACAGGTGGTGAATAAATCGGGAATAGGCGTTATAGGCCGTGTAGGCCAGACGCCTGTCATCGCCCCGTGTCATCATCTCCTGACGCAACCGTGCGAACTCGTGTAGAGCGTCGTCGCATCTCAAATACTCGTGGCTGATCGTGGCGCATAGCGCACGGTCGGTATCATCGCCCGGGACGAACTTCATTGGTTGATATCCTCAGGTCGAATGGGTTCGCGATAGTTTGGATGCCCCGGCGTTCGTTCGCCCCGTGCCGCCGCCCAAAAGAATCGAGCGTGATGCGCATAGACGCTCGCTGTATCGGTCATGTCCAGCGACGTCGCGCGCACGATGTTCATAAGGTACTCGATAATGCGGCACGTGTCCTGATAGAAGGCTTCAATCTCGTCATCCGTGGCATTACCGCCCGTCGCCTTCTGCGGCTCTCGCTGACGATGTGCCAAAGAGACATTGCGTTGCCTGAGTAGCTTCGTCATGACCTCTGCGGCCTCACCGTCTTTGGTCGTGTACTTATCGACCAACGCACCCGCGCTTTCGATTTTCTCGGGTAGGTGTCCCCGAAGATGTTCAGCGAGATGGTGAGATAGTGGCGAGTCCCGATCGCACCGGGAAGAAATCAGCGCTTCCATTGCATCGGGCTTTCGCAGTTCGGCAATGATCCGTGCAACGTTAACCGCTTTCTGATGCGTATCCCAGACACGGAGCAATGCAAGTAACACCTCTCGGCGCAAAGCCCATCGAATGATATTGAAGGTGTGCGTGGCGAACGACTCGCCCATGCGCTCCAACAATTCAGTGTTCCGAACGGTTGGCTTCCAAGACTCATGCAAGACGACCGCCGTCGTTACTTCCTGCTCTGCGGTTTCGACCAGTCGTTTTAGCTCGCTTACCCATTCGTCGTCGCTCACCCTGTTCTCCCCGGTTTCAGTGACTTTGTTGCATTTCTCGTGGCGGTGAACTGCGGCAACTGGCCGCACGGAGACTTTCGTTATTGAGCGACGGGCCGACCTGCTTATGTGCACCGAGGCTTGGCCCGATGTCGTTCTCGACTTGCGCTGCTCAGGCCGCCATTCGATGTTCGTAGTAAGGGCGATAGCGGTCGTCGAGAATCGCATACTGCGCCGCGAGATTGTTGGGGTCCGGGCAAAGCCAGGCGTCGATGTTCTCCGGCTTGATGGGAATGATGCAGCGATCATGGCCAGCAGCGACAACCTCGGGTGGTGGTTCATCGGTGATTGCAGCGAACGACAGAAGGTCCGGCTCACCAGGGGCCTGCCAGTGCGACCACAAGCAAGCGAGGAGCATGTCCTGAGCAGGCTGCGGCTTGAACTCCAGGACCACGTTTTCCTCCAGTTCGCCGTCGGCGAGTTCGCGCCCTTCCAGACGATGTCGTTTCACGTTTTCATAGAACGCGTTCGCGACGATCAGACCGTGCGAATACCCAAAGAGTCCCTTCCAGAAGCCTTCCAGGTTGTCAAACCTGGCGTTGTAAAGTCCGGGATATTTCTTGTCGTAGAACGCAGGTTTGCCAGCCGGGCGGCAGTGATATCGCATCGGCTTGATGACGCGCTTGCCGTCTTCCATGACCATCACCGGAGCATAGTTACCGGGGAAAATTCGCGAGTCGCGGTCTTTCAGTTCGGTGCGACGGAGATCGTCGAGCCCGCGCAGCGCCGACTCGATCCTGTTGGTTGCGATCCGTTTGCTTTCAGTGGCCGCCTTCGTCGTCTTGCTCTGCAGGGTGCGTTCTGCGTCGGCGAGTCGCGCGCGCTGTTTGAACAGTTCCTGCTCCAGCTTTGGGACCTGGTCGCGGGTGAACCGGTCAATCGCTTCCTTGATCCGCCGTTCCTCGTCGGTCTGGGGAACCGAGAACGAGGCGTCCATCGCCTTCGGAATTTTGGCGTTGCTGCCCTCTGCGCGTTCCCAGTACAGCTGTGCGAACTCCCGGATGCTCATGTGCGCGCCAAACATCCTGACGTACTTGCGGTAGTCCGCCTGGATCTGGGCTGAATAGCACATGGTGACTCTCCCTGGAAGAAGGTGCGCAAACATGGTACGCCGGTTCTTAATGGAAGTTTCGTGTCGACGTGACGAGCGAGCCGAGCAGAGGGGACGCGTCGACCAGCCGGTGCGCGACGAGATGGCGAACCTCACCCTCCCGCTGCCAGACGCCGTACACGGCAAGTAGTGACGAGCCGAGCGCTTCGCGTCGCTGCTTTTCGAGCAGGGACGGCCAGATGATGACGTTGACCTGGCCGGTCTCATCCTCCAGCGTGACAAACATCACACCCTTGGCCGTGCCCGGCCGCTGTCGGACCGTCACCATGCCGCAGGCACGTGCGAGCTGCCCGTTCCGGAATCCGGCCAGCGTCGACGCCGGCAGCAGGCGCTGAGCGAGCAGGCGAGGGCGGAGCAGTTCCAGCGGGTGCCTGCCGAGCGTCAGACCGAGGGTCCGGTAATCGCTGGCGATCTGCTGGCCTTCGGTCATCGGCGCGAGCACCGGCGTCGCGTCGTCATCAGTCGCGCCGCTCAGCAGATCCCGGTCCGGTACCGCAGCGACGGCATGCCAGAGTGCCGCTCGCCGGTCGCCGGCGAGCGTGCGTAACGCGTCGGCCGCAGCGAGCGCTTGCAGGTCCTTGCGATCGAGCTGCGCCCGACGCGCGAGGTCCGATACGTCGACAAACGTCCGCACCGCACGAGCGAGCTCGATGCGCGCGGCGGCTTCTTCTTTCAGCCCGCGTACCAGCGACATGCCAAGACGGACCGGCGCGCGAGTCGATCGGCCCTCGACTACCGAGTCCCAGTTGCTGAGCGTCACGTCGACGGGCAGCACCTTTACGCCGTGGCGCCTGGCGTCCTGGGCGAGCTGTGAGGGTGAATAGAATCCCATCGGCTGGCTGTTGAGCATCGCGACGAGGAACGCGACCGGCTCATGACACTTCAGCCATGCACTCGCGTAGACCAGCAGCGCGAAGCTCGCCGCGTGACTTTCCGGAAAGCCATATTCGCCGAAGCCCTGGATCTGCGCAAAGATGGCCTCGGCAAACTCGCGGTCGTAACCGCGCTCGAGCATCCCGTTCACGATGCGATCGTAGTAGGCTTCGAGTCCGCCCTTGCGGCGCCATGCGGCCATCGCGCGACGCAACTGGTCAGCCTCGCCGGCAGTGAATCCTGCCGCGAGCATCGCGACCTGCATCACCTGCTCCTGAAAAATCGGCACGCCGAGCGTGCGCGAAAGCGCCTGCTCCATCTGCGGACTCGGATAGGTGACAGGCTCCAGTCCCTGCCGCCGGCGCAGGTAGGGATGCACCATGCCGCCCTGCACCGGGCCCGGGCGTACGATTGCCACCTCGATCACGAGATCGTAGAAGCAGCGCGGCTGCAGGCGGGGCAGCATGCTCATCTGCGCGCGCGATTCGATCTGGAATACGCCGACCGTATCGGCGCGACAGATCATCTTGTAGGTCTCGGAATCTTCGGCAGGAATGTCCTGCAGTTCGAATGGCTCGCCGCGTTTTTCCGAAATGACGTCGAGCGCGCGGCGGATGGCCGACAGCATACCGAGTGCGAGCACGTCGATCTTCAGCAGACCGAGCGCCTCGATGTCGTCCTTGTCCCACTGGATGATCGAGCGGTCGGCCATCGCAGCGTTCTCGATCGGCACCAGCCTCGACAGCTTACCGCGACTGATCACGAAGCCGCCGCTGTGCTGCGACAGATGTCGTGGAAAGCCTACCAGCAGAGCCGCAAAATTTGCCCACTGCACGATCAGCGGAGACCCGGCGTCGAGGCCCGCCTCGGCGAAGCGGTTGAGCAGATCGCCGCTCGAATCGAACCACTGATGGGCCTTCGCGACGCGGTCGACGATTGCCGGGTCCACGCCGAGTGCCTTGCCCGATTCGCGCAGCGCGCTGCGTGGGCGGTACGTCGTCACGGCGGCCGTCAGCGCAGCGCGATCGCGCCCGTACTTGCGATAAATGTACTGCACGACTTCCTCTCGGCGCTGGTGCTCGAAATCGACGTCTATGTCAGGGGGCTCACCTCGCTCTTTCGAGATGAACCGCTCAAACAGCATCGACGAGCGCGCAGGATCCACCTCGGTCACGCCAAGAGCAAAGCAAACGGCCGAGTTGGCCGCCGAGCCGCGCCCCTGGCACAGGATGCCTTCGCTGCGTGCGAACCGGACGATGTCGTAGACCGTCAGAAAGTACGGCTCGTAGCGCAGATCCCCGATCAGCGCGAGCTCGTGTTCGATCTGCCGCTGTACCTGATGCGGGATGCCCGCTGGCCAGCGGCGATGTGCGCCGATGTAGGTCTCCTGTCTCAGGTAGCTGGTCGGCGTATTGCCGACCGGCACCAGCTCGTCCGGATACTCATAGCGCAGCTCGTCGAGTGAAAACGTGCACAGGCGAGCGATTCGCAGCGTCTCCTCGAGCGCGCGCTGCGGATACAGGTTGGCGAGCCGCAGACGCGATCGCAGGTGCCGCTCGGCGTTGGGCGCGAGATCATAGCCGCATTCGGCGACCGGTCTGCCAACCCGGATCGCCGTCAGCACGTCCTGCAGCGGTTTGCGCGAACGCACGTGCATGACGGGCGCGCCGGTCGCGACGACGGGAACGCCGTGACGCGCCGCGACGTGTTCGACGGTGCCGCGGTGAATATCGTCCATTGCACGCGCGTGCAATGTCAGTGCGACCCATGCGCGATCGCCGAAGGTCTGGACGAACCACTCGACCTGCGTATCCAGTCTGTCTTCATCGGCGGGGTAGTCCGGTGACAGGATCGCGACGCAGTCCGACAGTCCCCGCAGGTGCCCGAAGGGCTTCTCCGGGTGCGCGAGATCCAGCGGCGCGAGCCGGTAACTGCCCTTGGGTGCGCGCATGCGGCCGAGCGTGATTAGCTCGGACAGGTTGCCGTAGCCTTCGCGCGTCATCGCCAGTGCGGTGAACGAAAGGGCAGGCGAGCCGTCGGCGTTGGTCAGGTGGAAGTGCGACCCGACGATGAAAGGCAGCCCGGCCTTCTTCGCCTCGACGTGCGCGCGCACAACGCCGGCAAGCGAGCATTCGTCCGTGACGGCCAGCGCGGCATACCCGAGCTGTGCGGCGCGAGCGGCGAGATCCTCGGCGTGCGATGCGCCGTGAAGAAAGGAAAAGTTGGACGCGCACTGCAGCTCCGCATAGTCGGGCAGTGCGCCGTAGGTCGGCGCCATGGGCGATCACCCGAACAGGCCATGCAGGAACCAGCGCGGCTCGCGTTCCTGGACGGCGCTTACGCGCTCCCGGAAGACCCAGTAGTGCACCGCGTCTTCGGACTCCGCGACAAAATAGTCTCGCGTCACCGGGTGCCCATCCTGCCAGCCGACCTCGATCCGTTCGCCCGGCGAGACCATGCGCAGCGGCGTGCCGTAGAACGGGCGGTGGCCGCGCATGATGAGTTGCACCGGACTGTCGAGCAGCCACGCCGGCCGCGGAAGGCTGGACGGTGGCGGCATCGACCGGACGGTCTCGCCGATGGGAAGCCAGCGTGCGGCGACTTCCGGGCGGTGGTCGGCAACTGGAGCCGCCTTGAGCACGTTCTGCGCGCCGAGCCGGGCGACGAGCAGCTCCGTCAGCCGCGCGTGATCCTGCGGCGAGCCGCCGGGCTCCGGGAACAGCGATTCGCTCGGCGCGTCCGCTTCGCGCACGTCCTTTGCATCGAGGCGAACGGCGATGACCGGAGCGGCCAGTTCGACGCGACCCAGCCGTTCTTTCAGCAGGCGCACGAGGTGTTCCTCGCGTGACGTCGGCTCGCCAAGCGCGATCTCGATTGCCGTCGGCGGCACCGCCGCCCGGCCGCGTTCATGCTCGAGCTCAAGTACAAACCGCGCGATCGCCAGCTGCCGCGCCGACAGCCAGCCGGTCATCTGCAGGATCAGCCGCCGCGCCGCGAACAGCACGGCTTCCGCATGCTCGATCCGGTCGGGCAGCTCGAGCCGCGCGCTGAAGGCGGGGGGCAACTCCAGCCATTCGTACACTTCGGGCGCCGCGCCCGTCGCGCGATCGAGCGCATCCAGCAGCGCCGTGCCGCAGCGCTTCTTCAGGCCTGCGCGGGGTAGTCGCCGGACGTCGTCGGCCGTTGCGCATCCCAGACCGTCGAACCATTCGGCGTACGGGCGCGCCGGCGGCAGGGCAGGTAACGGCACGCGACGCAGTCTGCGGTCGACGGATCGCAGCGAGAGCGCAATGCCACCTGAGGACCGGGCGAAGAGCCACGCAGCCTGCCCGGTAGGGGCAACGGCAAGTGTCGCGGTCACGCCGAACGCGGTCACCGTTTCACCCGCCCGCCGGCGCAGTGGCCGGATGCCACCGAAGAGGCGCAGGCTCGCCGAGACGTCGGCCAGCACGACCGATTCCTCCGCCAGCACCACATGGGGGGTGAACTGCAGCAGGGCGAACGCCACGCCACGAACAAGCTCCGCTTCACGGGTGAGATCACGTTCCCGGATGACCGCGTCGGGGACGAGCGTCAACACGCCACCGCGGCGCATGCCGGGCACGATCCCGGCCGAGTGCGCAGCGCGATCGAGCGCGACAACGCGGTCCGTCTCCAGCACGACAAAGCCGGTCTCATGGCGTGGCATCGACCAGCGCGGGAGAAACGACTCGATGGCGAGGTGCGGCAGATGTACGCCGATCCAGAGTTGCATATCGGCTCAACAGGGCAGGTGAAGGTGCGAGAGGAACAAAAACGGGTTCGTCGCGCTGCGGTCCGCGGCGCTTGACGAACGTCACTTCAATACCGCCCCTGGCGGCTCGCAGCGCAAGCCGCAGCGGCGCTGGCGACGTCGCGTGGGCGGCCGCGAGTGGGCGAAACAGGAACAGCAGCGTGTCCGAGGCCTGCGCGGCCAGATGCAGGCGCCGGAGCGCCTCCTGCCGCACTTCGGCCTGCCAGAAGAGCAGGGCGCCGCAGGTGCCGGCACGCAGGATCTGCTCGGCGGCCCACAGCGCATCAGCCGTGCGTGGTGCGCGCAGCACGCAGGCCTGTCCTGCGGGAACGCCCAGCCACGCCAGTCCGGCCGGTTGTAGTCGATGCGGCGGCTGCAGCAGGAGCAGCGGACGGGGCGCGACGTTCGCCAGGGCGGGCTGCAGCAGACGCAGCTCCCCGCAGCCCGGCTGCGGCGTCAGCAGTTCGGTAAGCGCGCCCACGGGCCAGCCGCCACCCGGCAGCTCGGCGGTCAGCGCGGCGTGGCCGCACGACACCACCCGATCGAAGCCGGCGGCCAGCTGCGAAGCTCGCCACAATGATGGGTGTATTGCTTCCGGGACTGGCAGCGGGAGGGTCATTGGATTGCGCAAAAACCTGTATGGATGTACAGTATCCTACACGGATTTTCGTAGCAGCGAACGGACACTTTTTTTCGGGAGAAGCTCCATGGATCTGCGCGTTCGCAAGCCCGTTAGCCATCCGATGCCAGAAATTGTGGCGTTTGTTGCGGACCTGAAAGCGGCGTTTGGCGAACAGGAAATCGATGAGGCCATTCGCCGCGGCAAGGCTGGAGAGCCGACGTTTTATGCATGCGAAAATGGCCATACTGTTGGCACCGCTACGCCGGCGCAAACCAACTTCTGGGCTGTTGACCGGGCAGTGCGCGACCGTCATTACTGCGTCGGTTGCGACGGCTCCTGCGTGGGCACCACGAATTCCTGCCGTGCATAAAACCGCATGCAAACTGAGGAGAGGTCATGTTTCGATTTTTGGGCGTGGGCGCAATCCTGCTTGCAGTTGCTTCGACCGGAGTCGCAGGCGAACACTACGTTGAAATCTGGAACCCGCCTGAGGCGCGGATGCAGTCGTCCGGCAACGGCAAACCGAAACCAGGGAAGGTTGCGGTTCCCTCACGTCACACATCCAACGCTACACCGCGCCGGGTCGCAGACCCGGTAGTGAAGTACTTAGCGAACAAGCACGCAGGGACTGGTCCTAAGAAGGTTGCGGTGTCGCGCGCGGCAGACCTTCCCCGAATAATGACGCCCGAAGGCAATGTGCTCCGTGTAAAC
The DNA here is from genome assembly GCF_902859805.1 of Paraburkholderia sediminicola. Classification (GTDB taxonomy): domain Bacteria; phylum Pseudomonadota; class Gammaproteobacteria; order Burkholderiales; family Burkholderiaceae; genus Paraburkholderia; species Paraburkholderia sediminicola. The sequence goes on from NZ_CADIKC010000017.1 coordinate 76,885, forward strand.
GACGGGGGAGCGCTGGTCGAGGTAGTTCGATAAAGAAAAAAGTCCGTCTAGCAAGGAACCCAACTCTGAGGTGCCAAGCCGGCCTTCCATTTTCTTTCGCGACAGATGTGGTTACGCATCCGATATTCGGCCAAGCCCGGCCGCATCGCAAAGCAGCGCCCACGCTGAATAGGGAATGCCGGCATCCTCGCTAATCCAGCGCCTGAGCTGCCGGCCACTTTTGTCTGCCAGTCGAAGGAAAGCGGTGTTGTTCCTTTCTGCAAAGCAAACGCCTTCTGGTCGGACGGGCTCCGATCTCGAGAAGATGGATTGGGTCGCAGGCAATATCGATGCCGTCGATCTCCTCGTATGTAATGAGGATTCCGAACTGGAGCTGGAGCTCTGCAAGTGCGTGTCAGAGTTCAAGTCGGGCGAATCACAGACCGCGAAGCGAGCAACCAGACGGCGATCTGATCGTTAGGGTGCTCGGCCCGAAATCAGTCGACGGCGTCGCGGACCTAATGCAGCGTTGTGCGGAAAAACTGGCCAGCCACTATGTCCCGGCATATCTCGCGCGTAAGGAGGAAGTGTGGATGCGGCCCTTAATCCGCGTGCCCTCATCATTTCGCCGGTGGCCATCCGCAGGTTAGATGTCCGCGATGCGTTCAGAAGCGGTCCTTTCCGTAGGAGAGCTTTGGAAATCGTTGCACGTCAGTTCGTTCGGAGACATATACCCACAACGGCGATGAAGCACGCATCCTTATGCCTGTATGCGAGCCGCATAAAAATGATCGCCTAGCATGTAACGTTTTGTAAAAGACGTCCCATTCGATTCGTTAGACGATTTATGGTTCTTCGGATGGACATGTACGAAACCGAAGCGATAGACCTGTTCCGGGCAACGTTTGAAACGCTGAGTCCGCGCTGGCAGTTGTCTCACGATAGCAATGCCCTCGAACTGAGCCCGATTACCGGGCCGGTCGTCGCGGCTGTAAAGCTTTCATCCGAGCAGGCCACACAGATCCGTACACTTGCCGGTGTCACCTCGAGTGTGACTGTCGACGCGCTGCTGTTTGAAAAGAAGTTTCGTCTTCACTTGGTCGGACGGAAAATCGATCGAACCAGGTGGGCCGGAACGGCCTCTCCGAGCATTAATGCTGAAGCTGTCGCGGGTGATCTGGCGCGCGGGCTGTCATTTGCAGAGACAGTCCTGTCGGAAGTCAATTCACTGGTTGTGATCCTGAATCGCGACGGCACTATTCAACGGTTCAATCGGTTCGCCGAAGAGCTTTCCGGCCTCAGGGAAGCCGACGTAATCGGGAAAAATGCGTGGGAGCTGTTCATGTCCGACGAGGACGGAAGTGAGTCCCGTCAGAACATAGAAAGATTTTTCATGCGCGGCGAGGCGTACGAGGTGGAACGGACGGTAAAAACGATCAGGGGTCCGCGACTGTTCCAGTTCCGCAACAAATTCGCCAGAACGGGAGATCGTCCTGACGAGACGTTTCTGATCTGTTCGGGCATCGACATCACAGAAGAACGACGGGCTCGCGATCGCCTGGCCGAACTTGCGAATACGGATACGTTGACCGGCTTGAGGAACCGGAACTACCTGATGGATCGCCTCGACCATCTGATGGCGACTCCGAAAAGCGTTGGTCGTCTCGCGCTTCTCTTTATCGATCTCGATAACTTCAAGCGAATCAATGACTCCCTCGGACATAGGGACGGGGATCAACTGCTCAAGCAGGTGGCGAAACGCCTCCAGCGCGTCGCCGGTGATGAGCAGGAGGTCATTCGGGTTAGCGGCGACGAATTCGTGATCGTCGTCGTCGGTGACTTTGCCCGCTTCACAGCGCAGGAGCTGGCAAACCGCGTCGTAGAAGACTTTGAACTCGCCTATGTGCTGCGCGCGAATAGCTATCGGATGCGGGCAAGCATTGGGGTGGTCGAGCACGTGCATCACGGAGACAACGCATTCGATCTTCTTACACGTGCTGACCTCGCGATGTATGCGGCAAAGGCCGTTGGTAAAGGCAAGGATATCAGTGCGTGTCATGTATATACGCCCGAACTGTCCGAACGCGCTGAGCGCGGACTGGAGTTCTATCAGGCGCTGCAGTATGGGTTTCTCAGGAAAGAATTCGCGCTGGACTACCGGGACTGCTATACCGTCGACGGAGCGGCACGCGGCCTTCTTGCATTGGTGCAGTGGAATCGCGACGGCGCGGCCCCTGTGGAGGGACGGGAGCTTTTCTCAATGGTCGAGTCGTCCGGCTTCGGTGTCCAACTCGGCGAGTTCCAGTTGACCGAGGCGTGCCGGCAGCTGCAAGAGTGGCGTGCCGCTGGGCAGGGTGTTCAGCACGTTACCTTGAATGTGCCGTATGCGCAGCTCGTTGACGGTGACCTTGCTGGCTGCGTATCCGAATGTTTGCGAGAGCACGCGGTGGAGCCGTCAGCCCTGCGGCTGATCGTCCAGAACCGCCTGGATCAGACCGCAGCACATGTTCTCGACAAGCTGGAGGCGATACGTTCCACAGGCGTGCAGATTCTTGCTGCGCTTACGGCCGACTCGGCATTTCCGAATTTGGCGAAGCTGCCTGTTGATGGCCTTTGCATCGACGAAGAGTTTGTGGGGCGCGTACCTTCTGAGCCTGTTTCCCGAGCACTCGTTAAAGGCATAGTCGGCGTCTGTAGCGAGATGGAATTGAGCGTCCTCGTTCATGGTGTGGACAGCAAGGAGCAGTTCACGTGGCTCACGCAATTCCCCGAAGCTGAGGTGCAAGGTCGGTTCGTTACTGATGCCTTCTCCGCGGCGAGTTCATCGATGTAGAGGCGTGCGTCGATGCAGGAGAAAGTGATCGAGGCGGCTACACCCGCGCCACTGCATGAAGATGAACACCACATTTTCAACGAGTGCGTGGAGCTGAGTCTGTCTCAGGACTCCATCCTGACGCGCAGGTTAATCCGGAGCGATGGTGCGTCATTCAGCCAGATTGTCGCGATAGATACCATGGACGATCTATCGGACTTTGCGACAGCTGATCCATATGAGACGCGCCTGCAGGGAAGTTACGATCGTATCCGGCAGAAGTGGGTCGCAGCCATGGGGGGAGATCGCCTGAGGCAGGTCGAAACCGGCGACCCCGTAAGGTCAATTGGCGAGCTTTCAATGTGCGCGACGGAAGGTGCGCTGCTGTCCAAGGTGCGCACCATCATTGCGGGTCTGGGCGGAATGCAGTTCACTTACCAATGGATCCGTTTTAACGGTGCGAATCCTGCCACTGGCGATTCCGTAGAGACCCGTTACCTCGTTGGTTGCAGACCTGCCTGGTCACAACAGTACATCGCAAGGCTGTGGTACATGAACGATCCTTACGTGACATACGCCAGGACGAATGTTGCACCTGCGCTTGCGTCGCACGTAAATGTGCATCGCGTCGATCACTGGCTGGTGACAGAGGCGCGCATGCACGGCTTTGCGAGCGGGATCGTTGCCCCGGCGCATATCCATGGCCATGGTCTGGTTGGGCTGCTACATGTGAGCAATTCAATCCGGGCGCCCGCTGGCGAGGGCGTGCTGTGGGACAACCGGGTGCTATTCCGCGCCATCTCGTCGGAACTCCTGGACTGGCGCGTGTCGCAGGTTCGCCAGAATGCGCTGGCGAAGTATGAGCTCAGCGAACAGGAGACACAGATCCTGCGGATGCTGCGCGATGGCGCAAGCGCATCCCATGTCGCAGATCAACTGGGAATGTCAAAGCATACAGTCTATAAAACAATCTACCAACGGATCACCAGAAAAACGGGCGCAACGAGAATTACAGATGCCGTCGAAAAAGCGGCCGCCCACGGCCTACTTGACTGACCTGTCGCCGTAATCCGCAGCATCCACGCCTCAGCAAAATAATCAGCATAACTTAACATTGACTTGCGCATACTAATTCGGTGGCTTGAATTCGCCATTGCCGCTGCGCCATAGTGTCACTGCCGTTCCTGTGTGATGGCGCGGATTACCGCGTAATTAAATAGTCAGGAAAGAAGGTCGAGTGCCTTCTGCGCGACGAGCGGATCCACCTGACCAGTTTCGGAGGCGGTCTGATAAACGAGTGCGAACAGCTTGGCTTTCTTTTCAACGTCCATGGAATGCCCAGCGGTGGAGATACTTGTTTCGATAATGGTGAAAACGCTTCGTAGCAATTGCTCATCAACGGCGCCGTAGCGCGGAGCTCGTTTCCCGCTCAGCAAGTACGACACGTCAAAGCCGTGCTCAAGCAGGGTCATGAGATAGCCAGCGTCCGGATAGCGCTGTTCTTTTTCGTAGGCAGACTGTGTCTTGCGGTTGATGCCGGTCCATTCGGAGATGTTTCCCTGAGTGAGTCCGAGCCGGTCACGCTCTTCGGCTAGACGCAAACCAAACGTAGATGGCATATAAATTGGTCTTATTTGTTGCGAATGGCACAAAAATGTCCCATACTGGTAGCAATTTTTCCTAGCCGATCAGTATACGGGCCACCGCATGGCACTGAAAACATTGGAAGAGGTACGCGCAGAGTTCGACCGGTGTGGAGTCTCCGTTTCGAGCTGGGCAGTAAAACACGGAATCCCCCGCAACATCGTTAACGGCGTGTTGCAGGGCAGACTGAAGGGCAAGCGCGGCCACGCGCACAACGCGGCGGTCCTGCTGGGCCTGAAAGACGGCGTTGTAAATCGTGAGGAGGCGCGCGAGCCAGATCTTTGCGAGGTACTGCCAGCCAGGGAAGGGTAGGTGAGGGTGTAGGAGCGGTCAGCGTCGATGTTGCGAGCATCGGCGCCGACCTGACCAGTTGTTGAAACCTGAGAGGTCGACAATGGCTAAAGCCATTATTTCGTTCGGGCGCAGCCAACGATCGAGCGTTGGTGAAGGGGGAAGTCATGCTTGATTTCAACTCCCTGGCCCAGCAATGCGCGCCGAACGTCCACCCCACGACACTTCAGGCGGTCGTGAGGACTGAGTCCGGCTTCAATCCATACGCGATCGGCGTCGTCGGTGGCCACCTTGTTCGCCAGCCGCGCGATCGCGCTGAAGCGGTGACGACGGCAAAGGCGCTCAGTGCACAAGGCATCAATTTCAGCATGGGGCTTGGACAGGTCAACAAGGCCAATCTTGCCCGCTACGGATTGACCTACGAAACGGCCTTCGATCCGTGTGCGAACCTGCGCGCGGGCAGCGCGATACTGCACGACTGTTATGAGCGGGCGACTGCGGCACTGGGGCAGGGTGCGCCGGCATTACGTGCTGCTATCAGCTGCTACTACAGCGGCAATTTCACGCGCGGCGAGACTGCCGACGCCAACGGTACCAGTTACGTACAGCGCGTTGTTGCCAACGCTCAGACGGCGGAAGATTCAACCAATGTCGTTCCTGCGATTCCTGTTGTGATGAACAGTCACTCCGACAGACCAGCAAGCGCAGCAGCGCCCGATGCCAAAACATCTTCCGCGCGCCGCAGTGGCGCAAAACAACGGCAGGACGCACCGCACCCGTCATGGGATGCATTCGGCGATTCCGCTTGTGACAACGACTGCAACTGACCTGAGCCGCGACAACGCGGCCTGATCTCAACCATGAAAGGAGAAGACATGAATCGCAATACGAAGCTCGCGACCATAAAATTAGTACCACTGAGAGATTATTCATATCGCATATCAATGCGGCGAATCGCAACCCATATCCGTCAGATGATGGCCCTCGGCATCGCAATCGGTCCGGAACTTGCATTCGCGGGTGGTGGGCTCGATTCGGCGACGCAGGGTGCGACCACCTTCAAGATTTGGCTTTATTCGTTCCTTGGCGTCGTCGCGGCCTGCGTGCTGATGTGGAAAGGGGCGGAGTGCTGGGCCGATCGCGCGCACTGGAGCGAGTTTGTGACGATGTGCGGCAAGGTGGCGGCGGTGGGCTCGGTGGTCGGCGTGCTCGCACCGTATCTGTGGAACATGTTCAGCTGAGCACGCCATGTCGGACGAAAAAACCCGCTATCCCGGATTCAACGGCCTTGGCCGCACGGCGGCCATCTGGGGCGTTCCCTATATGGCGATGCTGGTTGTCGTCGTCGCGTCGATGTTTGTCGGCGTGCTGATTTCCTTCTTCGTCGGACCAGGCGGTCTACTGTTTGTCTTCCTGGGCTTTCCAGTGCTGCTGTATTTCAAGCACATCTGCGAAACCGACGATCAGGGCCTGCGGATCATGTGGCTGGAATTGCGTTGCCGCTTCTACTTCTGGCAGCTGCGGGTCCGCGCGCGGCTAAATGCCGGGCAAGCTGCCCCGCGCTTCGGCAATACCGCTACGCTCGCGCCGCTGCGATACGGACGGCAACGCCGCGTCTACCGCGATTTTTTCAAACCGTTGTCCAAGGGTGAGCGCCGACTGCGTGAGCTCGATCCGGAGGCTTGATGCAGAGCAGACCCGCCGTCACCAGCGACATCCTCGGCGCGATCGGCGCCGTGGAAGACTGGATTCCGAAGTACGGGCATCCGGTCACGAAACACGTACAGCACCTTGAGGGCAACCGGTTCATGGTGACGCTGGCCATGCGCGGCGTGCCGTTCGAGGTGCACGAGAACGTCGCGATGGAGCGCATGTTCGATCGCGATACGGAAGCGTACAGCAAGCTTGGTCGCGACCTGGGTGGCCGCCTTGGCTATCACGCAACGTTCGTGCGACAGCGCGTGAGTTTTGATCGTGTGTACCGGTTCAAGCGACGCTTCCTGCAGTGGTTCGTACGCGAGTACATCGGGCGACGTTTCGGAGACGAGAAGTTCTTCGAGAACCACTACTACCTGTCGCTGATCCTGAAATACGAGGAGTTCGGCGACGGGCTGAAAGAAATCGGGTCTCTCGCACAACAGGCGCTGCTGCAGTTCGCCGAGTATGAAGCCGAATTGCTTGAAGTGTACGAGCGCAAGCACATGAACGGCACGAAGATGCTGTTCTCGCCCTTGTATGGGCTCGTCAGTTATCTCGTCAATGGGAAGACTGGCGATCTGCCGGTCGCAGCGGAACCCGGCACCGATGTCATCCCGTCGAGCCATCTGCACTTTGGGTACAACACGCTCGAGATCGGGGCGAGCGACGTGCCGGCGTACCGGCGCGTTGCAACCTGCCTCGACCTTCGCAGTTGCCCGGAAAAGCCGGGCTGGGGGCAGCTCGACCCGTTGATCACGTTGAACATGGAATTCACGATTACGCATACGTTCAACTGCATGACGGGCTTCGAGTCCAACCGGACCATCGATTCGGCAATCAACAAGCTGGAGTCGGCCGGTGACAAGGCGAAGCATCAGGTCAAGGAATTGCGCGACGCACAGGGTTACGTGAACACGGGTGAGCTGTCGTTCGGTGAGTATCACGGCGCGGCGGTTATCTACGGCGAAACAGCGAAAGAGGCGCTGGAGAACGCCGACAGGTTTGCATCGCGCTCACGCAACGAGTGTGGGGTTGAATGGTCACCCGCGACGGGGTCCGCTCCGTTCACGTACTTCTCGCAGGTCCCGGGGGCGCGAGTCAAACCGCGGCCGAAAGTGCAGTCCTCGCGCAATTTTGCGGCGATGTACACCTGCCATGACTACTCGTCAGGCAAGGCGGAAGGTAACCCGATCGGTGACGGGTCAGCCGTCATCCCGTTTCGCTCGGATTCGGGCGTGTACAACTACAGCTCGCACGCGAGCCGGCTGGGGGATATCAACGTTTCGGAGAAGGTCGCCGGGCATTTTGAAGCGAAAGGCACGACGGGCAGCGGGAAATCTACGGTCATCGTAGCGGCGACTGGCATGCTGTCCCGCTTCGATCCGATGCTGTACGTGCTGGACAAGGGCCGTGGCTGGGAAGTGTTCATCCGGGCGATGGGCGGTGCCTATGTCTATCTGGAGAAAGGCAAGCCGACCGGATGGGCGCCGTTCGAGCTCGCCGACACACCAGACAATCGCGAATTCCTGTACGGGCTCGTCGAACTCTGCGGCCGCAAGAATGGTGTCGACCATCAGGGTAAGCCAATCAAGATTGACCTGACGGCCGGCGAGAAGATTCACTGCCGCAACGCCGTCGATGCGGTAATGGGGGTCGATGACGTTCGGCTGCGCCGCTTCAGCCTGCTACTGGACAGCATTCCGGACGAAGGCGACGACGGCCTGCGCGCACGTCTGTCGATCTGGTGCAAGTCGGAGGGCGGCCGGTTCTGGTGGGTGTTCGATAACCCGCCCAATCTCTCGTTGAACATGAGCGAGCAACGCTGGATCGGTTTCGATGTTGAGGCGTTTCTTGTCGAGAACTATGAGCCGTCGGAGCCCGCATTTGCCTATCTGTTCCATCTCAAAAAACTGATGCGTCGGGAGGGCACCCTGATGCTGACGGTGATCGAAGAGTACTGGCTGCCGCTGCGCTTTCGCACGATCCGCGAGCAGATCGAGGAAACGCTGGCCAGCGGGCGTAAAGAAGGGGAATTCATGGGACTGATCACGCAACAGCCGGAACAGGCGCAGCGTGCGGCAGACCTGTTTCCCGCGCTGCGCAGTCTGGTCGCCACGAAGATCTGGCTGGCCGATCCGGCGGCCGAAGAAGATGCCTATCTGCGTGACGGCATGACCTGCAAGGAGTTCAAGGAATTCAAAAAACTCACGCCACAGTCGCACCGTTTCCTGATCAAGCAGGGCAACCAGTCGGCGTTCGCCAGCTTTGACCTGAACGGGCTTGAGGACGCGATTGCGGTGTTCTCTGGCGATCGCGAGAACGCACTGATCTGCGACGGGGTGCGCGCCGAGTTTGGCGACGATCCGGACGTCTGGCTGCCCGTCTATCTGGAGCGCGTGTTCGAACGCAAGCTGCGCACGCGGCTCGCGGCGAAGCACGGCGCCGATGAGCGTTTGTGGTCCGCCGAACTGCAGCGCGGCCTCGAGCGCAAACGTGCGGAGCTTGCGCAGATTTATCCACCGGTTAATCAGCCGGTTGGCGACGAAGTTTTTGCCTGATGTGCTGCAACCCAAGGAGGGAACGATGAACAGCACCGATGTCTATCCGGCCGTGCGCTGGCCGATTGACCCAGCGATCCGGAACCTTCGCGGGGCGCTGCGGGCACGATCAACGCGCGCCGGTATGAGCGCCTTTGCCTATCTGCCGGGAATTACGCTTTGGCCTCGTCGCAGTCTGGTCGCGTTGTTGTGCGCGTGTGCGTTTTCACAGGCTCACGCGCAGGGTGTGCCGACCATCTCGCCGGCGGAGCTCGCGCAACAGATGATGCAGGTCGAGCAGCTGGGGCAGCAGATCCAGAATCAGGAAGACCAGTACCGTGCGCTGACTGGCAACAGCAGTTTCGGCAACATCATGAACGATGCGTCGCTGCGTAACTACCTTCCGGAACAGTGGCAAAACATTTACGACCAGGCGAAAAACGGCGGTCTCTCGGGTATCAGTTCGTCGATGCGGTCGATCGAGCAGCAGGAAAGCATGACCGGCGCCAGCACGCCCGGTCAGCAGCGCTATTACGACACGCTCGCGGCCAACAAGGCGATGAACGAGCAGGCGTACAGCGCGACGATGGCGCGCCTGAACAACATCCAGGCGCTCATGCAGCAGTCCAACATGACGCAGGATCCGGCGCAAAAGGCTGATCTGCAGAACCGGATGGCGGCCGAAGAGGCGATGGTCACAAATGACCAGACGCGCCTGCAGCTCACCGCGCAGTTGCAGAAAACAGAGCTGCAGCTTGCCGAACAGCAGCGCGACCGTGAATTCGACAACGCATTCCTGGGGAAAACCAATGGTCAATAAGACACTTCTAGGCTCAATCATCGCTTTGCTGGTCGCGATCGCCGGCTACCTCGGATACCTCGCGTGGGATCGTCACCAGCACAACCTGCAGGAAGAGCAACAGCAGCAGCAGGATCTGAAGTTCGATGCGGCGTTTCTCGGCACGACGCCTGAGAAACTTGCCGCTGAGCGTAAGGCGAAGGGTATCAACGCTGCAAGCGACGATGCCGAAGCCCGCGCGGCCGGGCTGAAGTAATCCGGCTCGTCCATCAATCACTGACCGAAGCAGGAGATATCCGTGGCAGACGTCCAGCTTTTCACCTCAATGACCAATTCGTTCGACAAGAACGTTTTGAACACGATCTCGACCGGTTCGAGCAACATCATTGCGCTGATCTCGCCATTGATGGCCACCTGCTTCAGCATCTATGTCCTGTTGATTCTCTGGACGTACTGGCAGGGGCGCAACGACGAGCCGATCAACGATTTCCTGATGCGCATGGCAACCTGGGCGCTCATCCTGACCTGCGGGATGAACATCCGGTTCTACAGTGAGTACGTCGTTCCATTCTTCAATGGTTTTGGCGAACAGATGGCCGGCGCGTTGACCAACGGTAGCAACCCGGTGTCCGGCCTCGACAACCTGCTCAATGCATACATCAACGCAGCGCAGGCGATCTATGCACAGGCGTCCGGCCTGAAGGTTATTGCGGCCATCTGGACGATCGCGTTGATGATCGTTTTCGGTGGCCCGTTCATGGCGATAGCCATTGCGTACATCATTCTGGCGAAGTTTGCGCTTGGGCTTCTGCTCGCACTCGGTCCGTTGTTCATCTCAGCGGCGCTCTTCCCACCATCGCGACAGTTCTTCTGGAACTGGGTCGGCCAATGCATGAACTACACCCTGCTGGTCGCGCTCTTCGCGGCTGCATGTGCACTCGAAGTCAATTTCGCGATGGGCGTGGTGCCGCTGAACGGATCTCCCTCTATCGCGCAGGTTATTGACCTGGACATCATGGGGCTGGCCTTCTGGGTTATCTCGCTTAACCTGCCGGGTTTGGCTTCGTCTCTCGCGGGCGGTGTCGGTATCTCGACGATGGTGGGCAAGCTGGGTAGCGTCGCGAGATTTGCCGGCTCGCTTGGAAAAATGGGCGGCGGCGGATCGCCGAAGACCGGCGGTAGCTTGAGTGAGGCGTAAAAGATGATCAGGTTATTCAGGACGATCGCACGTTGGTGGCTTATCGCGGCGGTCGTGGCAACGATCGGCGCGATGGTATCGATCAAGCTGTTTTACTAGATGCCACGCAATACGCCTGTTTTGCTCAATCCAAAGGAGAAACGGAGACCATGAAATCTCCTGTCGCTATTTTACTGATGGCCTTCGCGCTGCAGGCGTGCAGCGCGGCGCCAAAGCCACCCGAGCCGACTGGTCAGTGGGTACCGGTCAATCAACCGTTGGCCCAGCAGTCGGGCCATACGGAACCGAAGTGAGGAACAGGATGGCATCGACTATCAGGCAATGGTTTGCGTCGGGAGCGAACGCGCGCAAACGTAAGGGAAGCCCGGGCGGGTCGACCACGCGCGCAGACGCGCCGGTGAGCGGTGTTGAGTCAGGTGAGCGCGATGTGGTCAGCTGGTACCTGAAACAGGCACAGGCCTTCGAGAAGTCGAAGGTCGAAGCAGCCGAAGAGAAGGCCCGTATTGCGGACCGGCGCTCGGTGTTATCGGGCGTTGTCGCTCTCGCCGCTGTTTCTGGTATGGGGGCTTTAGGACTCCTAAAGCGGCCGAATCCGCCGGCTGTGCTGCGCGTGGACTCGTCGACCGGTAAGGTCGACGTGCTGCCGACAACCGCGAACGGACACGTTACGTTTTCCGAGAAGACCGATCGCGCGGATTTGCATCGTTACGTCGAACTGCGCGAGAGCTACGACTGGGAGACGATTTCGGACACGCACGCCGCGGTGATGTTCATGAGCGACGACCACGAGAAGGAAGCCTATGACGGGCTGGTGCGCGGCCCGGTGGGCCCGCTCAAGCTTCTGAAGGATCAGGCGCGTGTCATCGCACACGTCGGCTCGATCACGTTCGCGCCCGCCGCACAGGTATTTTTCTCGCGCCAGCTGGTTCCGCTGAATCCCGCAGCGAAACGGTCTGATCCGACGTACTGGATTGCGACGGTCGCATTCGAGCGTGTGAATGTTCCGGAAAAGCAGGATCAGCAGGATCTCAACGCGGACGGTTTTCGCTGCACGAGCTACGAGGTCACGCGAGACTGGACCCGGGCGCCCGCTGATGCTGCGCCGGCGTCGAGCTCTGCGGCAGCCGGAGGTGGAACATGAAAGGACGAACGATCCGGATGTCAGCGAGCGCAGCGGCGGTCGCACTGGGCTTCGCGTTGGTGCCGATTCGCGCGCGAGCGCTCGAAACGCCGCGCAGCTGCGGTTCAGACCCGCACATCCAGTGCGCGACCTACGATCCGGACCAGGCCTATCGTGTGGCTACCATGCCGGGGCGTGCGGTAATGATCCAGTTCGAGCCAGGTGAACACATCATCAACAGCGGCGAGGGCATCGGAGACGGCAAGGCCTGGCACGTGGCCATCAACGACAGTGGCGCGATGCTCAAACCGGGTGCGCCGCAGCCGGAAACCAATCTTCTGCTGGTCACCAACCGGCGCACCTATCCGCTCTCGCTTGTTGACGTGTCGGCCGCACAGCCGGCGACATGGATACTGCGTTTCGACTATCCGGACACGCGTGCCAAAGCGGCCAGCGCGCAGCTGCGCCGTCAGCAGGCGGTAAGCGCTGCACTGGGCAGTCAACAGGACAATGGGCCGGCTATTCCCGCATCGATCGTGAGCGTGGGCGTGGCGAAATCCACGCCTGTGGCGTCGGTTCCCGCAGCCAATATCCAGTACATGATGCGCGGCGATCGTGCACTCGCGCCGACCGCGCTGTGGGACGACGGCCGATTCACGTTCTTCAAGTACTCAACCGCGCGTGACCTGCCGACGATCTTCACGAAGCTTCCCGACGGTGGCGAGGCGACGGCGAACTTCCATATGGAGGGCGATACGGTCGTCGTGCACGAAGTGTCGAAGTCGTTTGTCATCCGCTACGGTCAGTCGGTGCTGGGTATCCGCAACGACGGCTATTCGCCTGATGGCCATTACAACCGTGCGGGCTCGTCGGTGCCGGGCAGCGCGCGCATCGCACGTGACCATACCGATGCATCGACGAACTGATCAGGGAGCAAACAGGGTATGACTGAACGAAACGAAATGGAACATGCGGGGGCGACCGACGTCGGCCCGCAGCCTTCGCTCGACCTGCCGGGCCGTCGCAAAACGCGCGTGGGCAAGCTGCGTCTGGTGCTGGTCGCGCTCGCCGTTATTGCGCTGGGCGCATCGGGCGTGACGATCTATCTGCAGCGCCTGTTCCAGCAGCATCAGGACGCGAAACAGGCGGCGCTGACAAAACCGAAAGACAGCGGCGCGAGTGACGCCGGTGCGGAACTGGAGACGCAGAAGGAACGTATCAAACGCGCGGAAGACCAGGCCCGTGCAGCGTCGGAGGCTGCGGCCGCCGCTGCCGCGAATTCCCACCTCGCGACGCCAGCCGGCGCGGCATCGCAGACGAACGGGCAGGCGGTGGCCGTGAGCAACCAGCCGCGGCCGCTCACGCCGGCCGAGCGCCGCCTGCAGGGCAGCGTGCTCGTCGCGAGCGGCAACAACGATTCCGGCCAGAGCAAAGATGGTCCCGTGGCATCAAATGAAGCCGCTGGCGACGGCGACAGTGGCAGCACTGGAGCCGTCGGCCACGATGCCGGTGGTCTGGCAGGTCTGGCGAAGTCGATGGGCATGTCAGCGCTGCGCGGCGGCAGTGCAGGCGGTGCGCCCAGCTCAACCAGCAAGGCGGACGCGGGCGACGGTAAGGGCTCCGCGATCGACCAGTCGTTGCAGCCATCGAAGCTGCAGCCGATGCAGGCCTCGTTCCGACCGAACAGGCATTACCTGCTCGGTCGCAACACGATGATCCGCTGTGGTCAATCGACGGCGATCCGTACAGACCGGCCGGGCCTGATCGGATGCCCGATCGCGCAGGACGTGTGGTCCGACGATGGCACGACGCTGCTCGTTCGCAAGGGTGCGATGGCGAAGGGCGAGCAGCGCGATGCGGTCCTGCAGGGGCAGGGCGTGATCGGCGCGATCTGGGATGAGATCGACGACGGCGACGTGCACATTCCACTGAACTCGCCCGCTACCGATCCGCTCGGTGCCGCTGGTATTCCAGCCTACATCGACGAGCACTTCTGGCAGCGCTTCAAAGGAGCGCTGATGGTTAGCCTTATCGGTGACTTCGGCCAGGCGCTCGCGAACAAGGCAACCGGGTCCGGCCAGCAGATCACGTTCTCCAACAGTTCGAACGCCACCCAGGACGTGGCCGCGGAGACGTTGCGTAACACCATCAACATCCCGCCGACGGCGTATTCGAACCAGGGCTCGGTAATCAATATCTTTGTAGCGCGCGACATTGACCTGAGCAGCGTGTATGAAAACGTCGATGCGCAGGGCAACCCGGTTAGCCAGAACCGGGAGCAATGAGGAGCGGACCCATGAACCTGAAGATCACCTACCCGGACGATTTCCCGCTGCATGGCCTCGATCGCGACATGTTCGAGACAAAACTACGCAACGCCCTGCGTTTCTGTTTCTACGGCAACACGGTCCGCCAGCTGGCCGAGCGGGTGGATGCACGGCGCGCGCGCGAGGTTCCCGATGCGTTGCCACTGCGTCAGATCGCCGACGAGCACGCGTTCGAAGATTGCATGGCGCTCGATGGGTGCCGGATCGACGACATGTCAACGCCGCTGCGACGCAACCTGTTGCGTAACGTCGGGGCGCGTTTCGGGCTGACGATCTCGGAGTGGGGCGACAGCGCATTGCCGTCGCTCGATGAGCCAGTCAATCACGCGGCCGATCACGCAATGGAAACGCGCGCAACTAACCGTCAACCCGTCGAGATCCCGGCACTTTACGATCGCCAGGCGCCACGCACATCGCGCGTCCTGCTTGCAGCGGGGGTCTGCGCAGTGGCGATCGGCGGTGCGGCCTGGAAATTGACCCGGCCGGCCGCGCCTCTGAGCGCAACCGTGGTTTCCACGTCGCCGGCGCAAACGCTCCGCGAGCTTGCCAGCAGCGTGCCGGACGATCGATGCCCGTATCGCGTGTCAGTGCAGATCGAGCCGCAGGATACGGGCACCACGCCTCGCTGAACCTGCGCGGCACTTTGATTGACTGATGGGACCCTAAATCAGAAAGGAGTGCGAGTGAGCGCAGCCGTAATCGATGTGATCGAGAAGGGCACGATCGCCCGCAGCTTCCTCAAACAGATGGGTATCTCGAACTTCTTCGACGGGGGCCTCACCGAGGTGGCGATCAACCGTCCCGGTGAGATCTGGACAAAAGGCGGTGCCGGATGGCGACGACACGACGCGCCTGCCTGCTCGCTCGACGCGTGCTTCAAGCTCGCGAACGCCCTGACGGTGATGAAGGGCGGCAAGTTCTCGACGAAGGAGCCCATTCACCCGGTGGTGCTGCCCGATGGGCAACGCGGGCACGTTCTGATGCAGCCGGCCTGCGAGCAGGACACTATCTCGATCACCATCCGTATCCCGTCGAATGTGCGCTTTACGGCTGAAGAGTATGAGACCAACGGATGGTTTGAGGGATATCGCGACGTCTCGCCGCGCCGCGACATGCCACCGGGGCTCGACCTGCAGCCGTTCGAGCTCGGGATGCTTGAGGCGCAGGGTCAGCGCAACGTCAGGCGCATGCTCGAGCTGGCGGTCACCAACCGGTTGAACATTGCGCTCGCCGGCGGCACCGACTCAGGCAAGACGACACTGAACAAGGCGCTCTCCGACCTCGTGCCGTCCGATGAGCGGATTGGCACGATCGAGGACACGCCGGAGCTATCGCTGCCGAATCACCCGAACCGCGTGCATATGTTCTTCAGCGACACGCTGCCGGCGAAGGAGCTGGTGCGCTCCACCCTGCGCATGACGTTCGATCGTGTTTTTCTCGCCGAACTGCGAGGTGACGAAACATGGGACTACCTGACGCTGCTGAACACGGGCAAACCCGGCGGCATCACGACGGTGCATTGCAACGATGCACGTTCGGCCCATTCGCGCATCGCGACGCTGGTCAAGCAGAGCGCGGTCGGCCAGACGCTCGACTGGCAATTCATTATGGACCAGGTGCGGGTCACGGTGGATCTCGTCCTGTTCATGCGCAACAGGCGACTGGCCGAGATCTGGTACGACCCGATCGGCAAGGCGCAGCTGCTGGGTTGTGTCTCATGAGCGCCGATGCAGCGGCGCAGATGATCGAACAGATCGCGATCAGCCTGTGCGGCGCGCTCGCCGTGTTTCTGTCGCAGGACCGGCGTGCGCACTGGCGGCGCTGGGCCTGCATCTTCGGGCTGGCCGCGCAGCCGTTCTGGTTCGACATGGCGTGGCGAGCACATCAGTACGGCGTGCTCGCGCTGTGCTTTGTCTATGCGGCGTCATGGGCGCGCGGTTTTACGGCGCACTGGCTCGTCCGCAGGGAGGACCGTGTATGAACTTCGCGATCAGCGATATCGAGGCGGCGATCGAGGGATGGCGCGTGCGGTCGCCGTCGGACGAAGCATTTGCTGCCAGCACAGAGGTCCGCGCGCTGGCGCGGCTCTACGGCGCCGTGATCGTGCACGGCTGTAAGGGTATCACCGACGCCGGGCTGGACGACGCGCAGCGCGACGCCTTGCGGATCCTGTCCGCCGATCCACTCGGAGAGTTCCCGCAATGAAGGCAGATCTTCCGGTTCCCGCGATTGCCGATGCCGCGGAGTCGTACGATGACAGCCAGTGCAAATGGCGACCGTCCGGCGACTTTGCGCTGGTCCACCCGTCGGGCTGGACGATCGCGCGGTACTCAGTCTATGACGAGTGGCACTACCTGCTGTGGGAGCCGATCAATCGCTGTACGGCGGACAACAGCAACCAGTTCCTTGGACCCTTCGGTAACGTGCGCGACGCGATGCGCCTGCATCGCGACCTGAGCGCGCATCTGCGACAACAGGAGATGGCCGCATGACAACGCATCTGAAATTCCAGGCCGCTATCGACGCGGCCGCGCACTGAGGACCGACCATGCCAAAACCGCTTCGAATTCTGATCCCCGTCGTGGTCTTCCTGCTGATCCTGTGCGGCTTCGCGTTCCTCGGGCAGTTCGCCGGTGGCCAGCTCTTCGCGAAGATGCAGAAGCTGCCGGAGGGCAGCGCGGGCGTGTTCACGCTGTACGACTACTGGCATGCCTACGGTGACGTGCCTGCGGTGGTGCGCGCGCTCAAGGTGTGCACGCTGCTGTCAGTGGTCATCACCGGCCTGCCGGTGGCCGTGATCACGATGGCGCTCGTGTCGGGCCGCAAGCGCCTCGCGCAGTTTGGCGAGGCACGCTTCGCAAGCCGTAACGACATCGTCAAGGCTGGCCTGCTGGAGAGGAAATAGCCATGACCACTTCACAACATCTGTATCCGCCGTTCATTGTTGGCAAGTACAAGGGTGAATACCTGAAGTATTACGGCCAGGATTTCCTGATGACGGCCGCCGGCACCCGCTCCGGCAAGGGCACGTCGCTCGTGATCCCGAATCTTCTCACCTATCCCGATTCCGTCGTGGTCGAGGACATCAAGGAAGAGAACTACCACTATACGTCCGGCTATCGGCGGGCATGCGGCCATGAAACCTATCTGTGGGCGCCGTTCTCGGAAGACGGACGCTCGCACGCGTACAACCCGCTCGAATACATTGCAGGCCGACCCGCATATGCGCGCGTGGGCGACGTGATGACGATCGGCGAACACCTGTATCCATCCAACGTCGACGCGCGCCTGAAGTACTGGAACGACAACGCCCGCAACCTGTTCATCGGGATCGTGCTGTATCTGCTGGAAACGCCCTCGCTGCCGTGCACGTTCGGCGAGGTGCTGCGGCAGGCCTCCGGCAAGGGCAGGGCGATCCGTGAACACATCTCGTCGATCGTCAGCACGCGCGTGAACGCGACCGGCGTGCTGCCAGCGCTCACCTTCGAATGTCTCGACGCGCTGAACCGCTTCCTGTCGCAGTCGAAGGAAGCCTTCGCGAACATCGTATCGACGATGACTGCGCCGCTGAACGTCTTCAGCAATCCGGTGGTCGACGCGGCAACCAGCCGCTCGGACTTCGATCTGGCCGATGTGCGCAAAAAGCGCATGTCGATCTATGTGGGCATCAAGCCGGGCGACCTGAAGGCCGGTGCGCTGCTGGTCAATCTCTTTTTCTCGCAGCTGATCGACCTGAACACGCGCGAGCTGCCTGCCGAGAATCCTGCGCTCAAATACCAGTGCGCGTTGATTCTGGACGAGTTTGCAGCGCCCGGCAAGATCGACATCATCGATACGGCCAACCCGTTCATCGCGGGCTACAACCTCCGGCTGATGCTGATCTTTCAGGGCATGTCCCAGCTCGAGGATCCGAAGCTGTACGGCAAGCACGGCACTGAAACGCTCGCCATCAATTGCAAGATGCGCAGCCTGTATGCGCCGCGCACGGTCAAGGAGTCGGAAGAGTATTCGAAGATGCTGGGGACCTTCACGCTGATGGCGCGCTCGCGCAGCCGCAGTCGCGGCCGCAGTTCGTCGATCAGCACCAATGAGTCGGAGCACGGCAGGGCACTGATGATGCCGCAGGAGCTGCGTGCGCTGAAGCACAACAAACAGATCATCACGATGGAGGGGTGCGAGCCGATCCTGTGCGAGAAGGCGTTTTTTTATGAAGACGCCGAACTCGTCGACCGGCTCGTGCGGCAAAGCCCCTACCTGCAGGGTGTGATGGCGAAGCTGGAGAAGAGCAACCGTCGTCGCGCATGGTTCGGTTTCGATTCGAAGTTTCCGGACGAAACGCAGATGAAACATGCTGCGTTCGTCGCGCGCGAGCTATGCGCGCCCGTGCCAAAGATCGACGTCGAGCAGTGGTGGCAGGCACAGAACGCGGCCCGACGTGCGCAGCAGGCAGCGGCGGCCGCAGACGCCGCCAGACAGTCGGCCGGTCAGGGGCGTGACGTCCGGGAGCACGAAATCGGAGTGCTCGCGCCTGTCCACCTGGCCAACCGTAACAGCATCCGCGCATCGCTGTTCCAGTTGATGCCTTATCTGCGAGAAGTCCTGCCGGACGCGGCGGCCGCCGTGTCGGCGCAAACCGCAGCACCTCAATCACAACCTGAACCGCAAGGAGTGACCGTATGAACGAGATCGAATTTCCCGCTGACGGGATCGACTACCGCGAACGCGACGCGGCAAACGCCGACGATGCGTCGACCATTCGCGCGCGCGTCACGCCGCCGGCGAACGAGCCGGACGCGGGCGCTGTGCCCGGCGCTCCAGAAACGTCGGTCGATGACGCAACCGAAGAGCGCCTGAAGAAGATCCGCGCGGCCGATCGGGAGAAGGTCGAGAAGCTGCTCAAGCGCGACTCATCGACCGACGCAGCGACCAGCACAGCCACCGACGAGGCGGTGAAGCCGGCCGCCGGCACCGGCAAACCGCTCGGGAAGAAGGGCGAGCAGCCGGAGAACACCATCCGCCCGAAGCCGGTTTTCGAGAAGACCGGTTATGAAGTGCCGAAGTCGGTCACTAACCGGTACGTGGCGCATGAGGGCAAGTTTCTCGATCGCAAAAGCGAGACGGTGCACTTCGAGGACAAGGGCCGCTCTCTGTCGACGGCCAGCGAGGACCGCGACGTGATCGCGCACATGGTCGAAGTCGCGAAGGCAAAGAACTGGGGTGAACTGCAGCTTAAGGGCAGCGAAGAGTTTCGTCGGCAGGCTTGGATCGCGGCCGAACTCGCCGGTGTACCGTCGCGTGGCTTCAAGCCTGGTGCGCAGGATCGGGCGGCACTGACCGCTGCGCGCGAGGCGATGCGCATCGGGGCCGGTGACAAATCCAATGATACGGACAAGGCGCGCACGAATGAGATGGAGGCAACAGATGCAGCGGGGCAAAAGCAACCCGCAGCGCCGGGGTCGGCGAAAACGGCCACAACAGGGCGTGAAAACGCCGCGCCCGGAGGCAACCCGACGACCGCCGCGCAACCATCTGCGGCTGCGCCGGCGAGTCCCGTTCAGGGCACGCCAACGCCGGCCGGTGTCACGGCGGGGGTGCTGGTGGCGCACGGTCCCGCCCCGTTCAACCACGATGAAAAGCAGAACGCCAGCTACTACGCGACGGTGCGGACAGAGGATGGCGAGCGCACCGTCTGGGGACTGGACATCGAGCGCGCGATCGGCGAAAGCGGTGTGCAGCCCGGTCAGCGGATCGAGCTGGAAAAGGGCGGCAGCAAGACGGTAACAGCGCAGCAGCGCCAGTTCGACGAGAAGGGTACCGAACTCGCGCCAAAGTCAGTCGAGAGCCGGCGTAACGAATGGCTGGTGTTCTCGCCCGATGTGCCGGGTCTGCCCACGCGCGAGCAGCGCGAAGCGCTGACCAGCGCGCGGCGCGAAGCTGATGAGCGCCGACAGATCAATGAGGCGCGTGAGCGGTTCCTGAGCGGAGACTGGAAATTCTCGAAGGAACAGCAGAAGACGCTCGATGAGGCACGCGAGCGCATCAAGGCGCAGGCCGCGCGCGAGGTGCTGCGTGACGAGATCAAGGGTCTGCCGGAGCAGCAGCAGGAGAAGCTAATGGGGGAGTTCGAAAGCGCCGTGGCCGAGGCGCGCGAAACTAACCGGCCACTGGACGTGCCCATGCCACAGGTAAGCGAAGCAACGATCGCGGCCGTGCGCGAGCAGATCGAGCGGGAGCAACGGGGCCAAACTCCCGCAGCACAGCAGACCACCCGACAGGCGACGCCGGAGCGCGGACAGGACCCGCAGTCGCAGACCGCCGAACACGACGGGCCGACGCTCGAAATGGAACCATAAAGCGGCGCAGAACAACGTGCGGCCGCGATCACTTCGCGACCGTCATCGTCAATTCGAACAACAGGAGCAAATCATCATGAAGATCGCTGTAATCAACTTCTCAGGCAATGTTGGCAAGAGTACCGTTGCACATCATCTTCTCGCGCCACGGCTGGAAGGTGCCCAGGTGATTCCTGTCGAGTCGATCAACTCAGACGACAGCGAAAAAGGATCGGCGATGCGTGGGAAGGAGTTTGGGGAACTGCAGGACAAACTCATGACCTTGCGACATGCCGTGGTCGATATCGGGGCATCGAATGTCGAAGACTTTGTTTCGCTGATGCGTGACTATCAAGGTTCTCACGAAGACTTCGATGCCTTCGTGGTACCGACCGTTCCTGCGCTTAAACAACAGGTCGACACAATTTCGACATTGCGCGCACTCACCGGAGAAATCGGTGTGCCGGCAAACCGCATTCGCGTCGTGTTTAACACGGTCACCCCGAAAGACGACGTGTCAAAGATTTTCTCGAAAATTTTCGACTACTACGCGGAAAACCGCAATTTCGTCTTGAATCGTGATGCGGTGATGTATGAGAACCCTATCTACGAAAAGATCAAGGCTTTCGATCGCTCCATCATCGATATTCGCAACGATCCGACCGACTATGTCGCGATGAACGCCGAAGCAATGGAGAGCGGGGAGCCCGAGGAACATCTCGCACAGATTCGCCAACTGGTTGCAATCAAACGTCTGGCCACACGGGTAACCACCGAATTGGACGCAGTCTTCAAACTCGTGGTGCATTGATGGGCGCATCGGACGATTCGATCCGCGAGGAACTGATCGGCGCAGTACTGGGTGAGCTGTCGCTGCTGCGACGGGACGTGAAGGGCCTGTCCGAGCTGCTCGATACCACGGGCAAGCAGTTCAAGGACGACGGTGAACTTACGCTGCTGCGCTTCACGTCTCGCTACGAGCAGTTCCTCAACCAGTTCGCAGCATCGAGCACCGATGTGCTGGCCGAAGCGGGACGGTTTTCGGAAGCCCGGGATCAACTGCTTGGCGAGATCTCGCTCAGGCAGTACGACGAAGCCAACGGCCGAAGCCGCGATCTGCTACGCGACGTCTTGCGCGAAGAGCGCGGCCGCGGCATCGGCCGAATCGAACTGGCCGTATGGACCGCGTGCGCCATGCTTGGCTCAGCGGTGCTCACGGTCGGAGCCCTTGCGGCGCTGCGACTGCTGTCCATCTGACTGGAGATCTCATGAAACTATTGATCGCTGTATTGATCTGCAGCGCGGCGGCCATCCCGACGATGGCGACGGCCGACGACGACAACACCTCGGCCTGCGGTGTGGTGCTGTGCCTGGCAGGGCTCATGGACGGTGGCAATGGCGGCGGCCAATGCAATCAGTATGAGCGTGACTATTTTTCGATTGTGCGCTATCACCACGGGCATTTCGATCTGAGTGGCACGTCGAGCGCCCGAGGGGATTTTTTGAATCAATGCAAATCCGTCGGGAGTGACCAGAAGAGTTCCGTAAATTCGAAATACGGCGGTGTCGAGAACGGCCCCTGAAGTGCGTCTCTTAGCCCGGCACGTCTGCCCTCGTGGATGCTGGGATTTCACCGTCGTTGGCACCGTCGGCGACGGCTTATTTGCAGCGCACGATGTACGGACATTATTCGCCGAATACAACCAACCCTGCAGGAATCGCAGGTCATGCCGGCAACGAAATCCTCGTCAGTGAAAGATCGATCAAAGGGCTGGACACGACGCGCTCCGTATGAATACGCTCATCCAGGGGGACGATCGCGAACCCCATGGTTAGTGGCAAGTCGCGGTGGGTGCTCTCTCATGCGGCGGCGGCCAGTTTGGCAGCTTCGCTATACCCGAAGATGCAATGATGCATCGTGCAGCGCTGTGGGGCGTTGGGGGAAACGGCGAATAAGATACGCGCGGTAAACTGCGGGGTGATGTTGAGGAAATTTCGATGAAACTCACTTCCGGGAGCCTGCTCCGGCTTATGGAGCCAGGGAAGAGACCTATCAGGCAAACGAACTCGCGGCCCGCTTCGACGCGTCGACGGCCCAGGTTGCGCAACCCGCGCCTCGTTCGCGCAACCCGACGCAACTGCAGACGTCCATCATCGCGTGGCCTGTGCAGCGGGCCGAGACAGGATCCGTGACAGGAATTCGTTATAATTTCCCGCGTCCCCTAAAGCCATAACTTCAAAAATGTCATCCAGGCAGCACAAGTCGAGCCGCGGTCAAGGTCATCGATCCCTGACAAAGGCGCATCTGTTGCCGATGGACCGGTCTTCTGCCATTGAACGTTCACTAGCGTGCCATCTGGCGCTGGCTGCATGCCGCGACGGCCACGGCAATACCCATTTGATCAATGAGCTCATGCGTGCGGTGTACCTCGGTTGGTACCTGCAGCGGGCCGGCTATGGGAATCTGCCGGCCGAGCAGTTCAAAATCGCGGAATATGCCGTCGAGAACACGTTGGCTCACGCTCACAAAACTGGCGAATGGCGGCTCGAGCCTGACGTCATCAGTGACTTTGAAGCGCTGCTGTGCCTGCATGACGCCCAGCTCGCGAAAGCGCGGCTTCACGAGGTACAGGACGCTGAGCGCCAGTTGCTGAATTTCTTGAAGGGGAAGAGCGATTCTCCGATTCCGGGGTCGCCGTAGCAGAGTCTCTGATGAGTTAATTGTCGCGCGAGATATAGATAGGAATCCTTAATTTTACATAAAAGAAATTAGCAACAGGACAACATGTAGTAGCTTTATAGAAATGTCGTGTTCTAGCCATTTAGAAATGTCGTGTTTGGACCTCGGTATGCTTGCCGGTTCCTCGTGGGACTTCGGAGCCGGCCATGCACCCAGCTGCACTGGTGACATTGAACATGCGCGAACTCGACCGACTGAAGGTGATCCAGGCTGTTGTGGATCACCTTCTGAAACCTGGACGTGCTGCCGAACGGCTGGGCCTGAGCGTGCGGCAGATCGAGCGGCTGGTAATCCGATACCGTGAATCAGGCGCAGCGGGCCTGGTGTCGCGCAAACGCGGCCGACCAGGGAACCGGCGGCTGGACGACGACACGGCCCAGCGTGCCCTGGCGATTATCCGCGAGCGCTACACCGATTTTGGCCCGACGCTGGCCTGCGAGAAGCTGTACGAATGCCACGGCATACGTCTGGCGAAGGAAACGGTCCGCAGGCTGATGACGGACGCGGGCCTATGGGTGCCGCGCCGGCAGCGGCCACCGAAGGTCTACCAGCCGCGGGCGCGGCGGTCGTGCCTGGGCGAGCTGATCCAGATCGACGGCAGCGAGCATCCGTGGTTCGAGGACCGGGCGCCACAATGCACGCTGCTGGTGTATGTCGACGATGCGACGAGCCGGCTGATGGCGCTGCATTTCACGGCGAGCGAGTCGACCTTCAGATACTATGAAGAACAGCCAGCGTAAGCCCCTAGGAGTAAAACGGTTGATCTGGACCGTTTCTCGAAAGGAGCACGCAAATGGACACAACCGAGAGAGCCCTGCAAGGACGTGAAACTGCGGTCACCTGCAGGCTGTTTGTCGCCTTTGAACTTGGCGAGAAGAACTGGAAGCTATCACTCGGTGATGGCGTACGCGCGCCCAGCCGTTGCGCGGTGCCGGCCGGCGACACCGCTTCCGTCCTGAGCGCCATCACCAAGGCCAGATCTCGCTGTCATCTGCATTCGGACGCATTGGTGCTGAGTTGCTACGAGGCGGGCCGTGACGGTTTCTGGTTGCACCGTTGGCTCACCGCACAAGGCATTGCCAATCTTGTGGTTGATTCCGCAAGCATCGAGGTGAACCGGCGCGCGCGACGCGCCAAGACCGACCGACTTGACGCCGACAAACTGCTTTCCATGCTGATGCGCTACTACGCGGGTGAACATCGTGTCTGGGCGGTCGCGCGAGTCCCCAGCCCAGAGCAGGAAGATGAGCGACGTTTGCATCGTGAACTCGAGCGGCTGCGGCACGAGCGTACCGCTCATATCAACCGGATACGATCTCTCCTGGTGCTGCACAACCTGCGCGTAGATCGCGTAGGTGGTCGCAACTGGGCGCGTTGGTGGGCTGAGCACGCCTTGCAGTTGCTCCCTTCCCTACGTGCCGAGATCGAGCGTGAATGTGAGCGACTTAAGCTAGTGATTGAACAGGTCAAGACGCTCGAAGCAGATCAGGAGCGTCAGGTCCGCAGCGGCGCGCAACCCTCAGTTGCAGCGTTATCGCGCCTGACCGGTGTCGGTACCGGAAGTGCATGGACTCTGCTCAAGGAACTGTTTGGCTGGCGCAAGTTTCGCAACCGTCGAGAGCTTGCTGCCAGCCTAGGTCTCGCACCCACGCCATACAGCAGTGGGACCAGCGAAACCGAGCAAGGCATCAGCAAGGCAGGCAATAGACGCGGCCGCTGGCTCATGGTCGAACTCGCGTGGAGCTGGCTACGCTTCCAGCCCGCAAGCCAGCTAAGCCAATGGTTCCGTAAGCGATTTGCTGATGCTGGAAAGCGTGCCCGACGTATCGGCATTGTCGCGCTAGCTCGCCGTCTCGCGATCGCATTCTGGCGATACGTGGAACATGGAGAGATTCCACTCGGAGCAACCTTGAAGACTACCCGGGCCGTGGTCGGAGCATGAAGCTTCTGCATCGCTAAGTGGCAAGAGTTTTAAGGTTTACGCGCCCGCGAAGTAGCGGGATTACCCAAACGGTAATCGGCCTTCAGATGGGGCGCGTCTGAACGGAGCGCTGCCTGCGGTAACGCATGCGGTATAGGGTGACCGGCGCTGGTGCCGGCACGGATAGAAGTTAGATCGGGCATATGCCCCGATATAGAGTGCTCTGACCTCAAAACCAGTTAAAGAGCCAGACGGAGGGGAAGAAAGTTGACGACAATTTATTGAGACCCAACGCAAGAGTTGTCCACCGCCTGCCGGCGTTATGGTCAACGTGAAAAGACCCGCCACCAGGCGGTGGACAACTCTTGCGGATCGAAAAAGGAATCTGAAACGGTCATCCCGAGGGGCTTGACTTCCAATTCCCCATAGAAGCTACTTTGAGGCGACCCGTGCGTACATCGAGCGCTACGGCAAGCCCGGCGCGTTCTACAGCGACAAGGCGAGCGTGTTCCGGAATACGGCTGCGAGCAGGACCGGCAACAGCGTGACGCAGTTCGGCCGCGCGATGTACGAGCTGAACATCGACACAATCTGTGCAAACAGCAGTCCGGCCAAGGGCCGTGTCGA
Organism: Paraburkholderia sediminicola; assembly: GCF_902859805.1. Lineage (GTDB taxonomy): Bacteria > Pseudomonadota > Gammaproteobacteria > Burkholderiales > Burkholderiaceae > Paraburkholderia > Paraburkholderia sediminicola. The sequence goes on from NZ_CADIKC010000017.1 coordinate 102,910, forward strand.
GCGCGCCCACCTGACGTTGCAGGACCGTCTCGTGAAGGAACTGCGGCTGCGCGGCATCAGCACGGTACCCGGGGCCAATGCGTATGCGACATGGGGAATGGCCATTGCAAACGTATACGCGGCGCTCCAGTCAGGTGTTGCGACATTCGACAGCTCGGTGTCAGGCATCGGTGGGTGCCCTTATTCTCCAGGCGCAACCGGCAATGTCGCAACAGAGGACGTAGTCTACCTGTGTCAAGAGCTTGGCATCCAGACGGGTATTGATCTATCGGCTCTCGCTGATGCCGGCGCGTTCATTTCGGCATCGCTGGATAGAAAGACATCATCGCGAGTGGCACGAGCGATTGAGGCCCGACGTGCTCGTCTGGCAGCTAGTGCTAGGTAAAACAGGAGACGAATGACCGTGTTCCGCCCGCAGGCGCTTGAAATCAGACAGACCCCGAGCGTGGCTGCGCGACGGCGCTCTTCATGTCGTTGGCCTCCAGCTGCAGCTTGCCTGCCAGTGAGGAAGGCTGCCCTCAGGCCCGTCATCACCCCCTGTCCGGCGCGTTCACTGCTCCCGGTCAAGATCACGAGCATCAGATTGGACAAAAACGGCGACAGAACACCACCCACAACAGAAAAAACTGCCGCGGTGCAAAAAGGCGCGCCGTCCGACTCGACGCTTATCACCTTCCCGAAGTCAGTTCCTGACATTGAGGGTTCTCAACGGCGAGTTCAAATTACGACTGGTGCAGTTGCGACCTGAGGGTCAAGCCGGGCACTCAGGAAGTCAATGAAGCTGCGCAGCTTCGGCGGAAGGTGTCGACGACTGGAGTAGACGGCAAAGAGGGAACCCGCAAGCTCTTTATCGCCCCTTTGCGCGAGGGCGAGGCGCCCTTTGGCAATATCCTCGTCTACTAACCAGCCTGGCAGAAAGGCCGCCCCCATATCAGCCAGCACCGCGTGATAGGTCAGCGTCGTGTCGCTGGATTTCATCACGGCTAGCATTTCTATCGAGTCTCCTTCTTTAGTCCCAGGCAACTTCAGACGCTCCAGTTGCAGATAGTTGGGCAAGATCATTTCGATCGGCCGATGCCCGCTTTTACTGTTCTCACCCTGCGCGCGGGCCAAACAACTTGGCGTGGCAACCAGCCGGAACGGCACGCTGCACAAACGGCGTGCGATCAGGTTGGGTGAAGGCTCTCCCGTCAGACGCAGCGCGACGTCAAAGCCTTCCGAAACCAGATCGACCAGTTGGTTGCTCAGGTGCATGTCAAGGCGCACTTCCGGGAAGTCATGCCGATAATCCGCGAGCAATTGGGCAAAGTGCGAAGTGGCGCACCAGACCGGAGCACTAACCTTCAGTTCACCCCGCGGTACACCGGTGGTCTGGCCAACCGATGCAACAGCTGCGTCCAACGTGTCGAGCACCTGCCGACACTGGTCGTGGAACAAGCTACCCGCTTCGGTCAGACTCATCCTGCGGCTGGTCCGGTTCAGCAAACGGGCGCCAAGCTGCCGCTCGAGCCGAGCAACATGTTTGCTGACCATCGGCGCGGCCATGCCCAGACGTTCAGCAGCCGCGGTAAAGCTTCCACATTCCACAATTTCGCGGAAGACGCGAATACCGGTCAGATCAAGCTCACTCATGGTTTCCTTTTTGAGAAATGATTCGATGACTTTAAAGCCATCGATTTCCTTAAGTGGAAAGAATAATCTCCTTTAGTGCCCTCTGGGGCAAACGCAGCCAGCGCTTCGTGGCCACCACCGATCACTCTCATCAAGGAAAACTTAAATGAACGCGACAACGAACCCACCTCTCGTCACCGGCAAACTGCTGCGCATCGCCCTCTGGGTCGCACAGGTATTGCTTGCCGTAGCGTTCTGCGGCGCGGGACTGACCAAGCTCTTGACGCCGATCCCGCAGCTAAGCCACATGATGCCGTGGACAGGCACACTGCCGGAGACCTTCGTGCGCTTCATCGCGCTCGTCGATCTGGCTGGTGGACTTGGCATCCTGCTACCGTCGCTCACACGCATCCGTCCCGGACTCTCGGTACTGGCTGCCTTAGGATGCGTGGCCCTGCAGGTGCTCGCCATTGGCTTTCACCTATCGCGGGGCGAAGCCTCCGTGCTGCCGCTGAACTTCGTGCTGCTGCCGCTTAGTGCGTTCGTGTTATGGGGTCGCAGCAAACGGGCACCGATAGCGGCGCGCACCTGAAATCTGCGTGACTCCGGAGATTCAACACATGAAATTTCCTACCTATTTCATCTCGCACGGCGGAGGTCCCTGGCCATACATGGACGATCTGCGCCATGCCATGCGCGCACTTGAAATGTCGCTCAGGGACATCCCTCGTCAGATCGGCGTGACGCCCAAAGCCGTGCTCATGATCTCAGGTCACTGGGAAGACGAAGTCTTCAGCGTGATGGCGAGCCCACAGCCGACAATGGTCTACGACTACTATGGCTTTCCCGCTCACACCTATAGCGTGATCTACCCGGCCCCAGGTGCACCCGCACTCGCCAGCCGCGTCCGCGCCCTGATCGGGGCGGCCGGCCTGCCGGCGCGGCTGGACGTCGAGCGCGGATTTGATCACGGCACGTTCGCGCCGCTTGCCGTCATGTACCCGGACGCCGACGTACCAGTGATCCAGCTTTCGCTGCAAGCCCGGCTCGACCCAGCGCAACACCTTGAGTTGGGATCCGCCCTGTCGTCATTGCGAGACAAAGGAGTGCTGATCATTGGCAGCGGACTGAGCTACCACAACCTTCGGTGCTTCGGTCCGCCCGCGCGCGCGCCTTCTCAGGCGTTCGACGGTTGGCTGCAGGACACACTCATTAGGTCATCCCCCGCTGACAGGCTCGCGCGCCTTATAGATTGGGGGAAAGCCCCTGCCGCGCGCCTCGCTCATCCTAGGGGAGATCACCTGCTGCCCCTGATGGTGGCAGTCGGTGCCGCTACGACGGAAGCAGGCCACTGCATCTATCACGAGGACAATATTTTCGGTGGGGTGACGGCATCAAGCTTTCGATTCGGCTCAGCAGCGAACGAATAATGGCCCACACAGCGCGGTCAGTTGGACCACGTCAACTGTGCCGCCGAAGCCTCGCATATCAACAACCGCGTATCGACGCCCACGCTGCGTTTCAGCATCGCAAAATGCTGATGACTTCTGGCATATCAATGGGAGAGGCATCGCCACTTCTCCCAACAAATATTCGATTGGGCTATGCGTTCTTTGCGCCGCAGGAGATTCACGACGTATCAACCCGTTAATGGAGCATCAAGGTCACTTCATGATCTTCGTCGAGCGTGATGATGGGGCGCACAGTGATGCCAGGCGTCTTCATGTCGATCAGCAGGACGGAAATGCCCTCCTGCTTTTTCGCACCGCTGTCCGTGCGCGCGAGGCAGAACATCATGTCGGCGTGCTGGCCGAGCGTCGTCCAGGTCTCTGACCGTTGACGACGTAGTGATCGCCGACCCGCTCGGCGCGCGTGCGAAGCGATGCCAGATCTGAGCCCGAGCCCGGCTCCGAATACCCCTGGCACCACCAGTCGGTGCCGTCGAGAATGCGCGGCAAGTAGTGGCGCTTTTGCGCTTCGCTGCCGTACTTCATCAGCACGGGCGCGACCATCGATACACCAAACGGCAGCACCGTCGGCGCGCCGAGCTGGGCGCACTCCTCGTCCCAGATATGACGCTGCGTCGCGTTCCAGTTCGGGCCACCATATTCCGCGGGCCATGCAGGCGCCGACCAGCCGCGCTGGCCGAGCAGCTTGTGCCAGCTCGCGAAGTCCTCGCGGAATGCGTCGTCCGCGGGGGAATAATTCAGGTCCATGCGCAGTGTCTCCTGGCCGCGGCCTTGCGCCGCCAGGAGCACTGCAAGCGATGGCTATTGCAGCGGCTCTTTCAGTGCGGCGGGCACAGGCAGCGGCATCACACCAATGCCTTTTTCGGTGAGGGCTCGCGCATCTTCCGGCGTCGTGACGCCACAGATGCAACGAGCAGGCGCTCCGTTGCATCAATGCGCTGCGCTTCCTCGGCAAAGCGGTCGCACACGTTCCCGGTCTCCTTCAGCACTCGCGTGCAGTGCGCGGATTACGTGCGCATGCAGTTCGCCAAAGGTCAGCAGACGCCTTCTTCTTCGATGCACTCGTCGCACCGCAAATCGGACCGGCAGGACCAGCTTGCGGCACAACTGCAATTCGAAGTCGTCGGCGGAAGCAAACCCGTCTTCTACCGATAATCGTGCAGCCCCTGTAGATCGACGCCCTTCATGTGGAATCAGGGCTTGCATACAAGTGTAGCGCAAAACCAAAATTTGTGAACGATCGTTCGCCAAAATAACTATTGTCTTTGGACACAGGCTCGAGTGCTCACTGCGGCAACCCCTGACAGAGGAGCACGCACCAATCTTCGTTTCTCCCAATGTTTGCTTCGCGAATCATTGATGGCAATGCAGATATGAATTTTCGAGAATGTTCCTTGGACAAACTATCCGGCACGCCGAGGGCGCGCCGAGGGACACATTCAAATGGACTACTCTGACTATCGTCACCTCCGGTTTGAACAGAAACCTAACGGCGTGCTGCTGATCACGATTGACCGGCCTCCGCGCAACGCTGCGAACAGCGTGCTTCACCATGAACTGGCGGAAGTCTGGCAGACCCTCAAGAGCGACCCTGACGTACGCGTGCCCGTTATCACCGGGGCAGGAGCTGCGTTCTCTGTCGGTGGCGACCTCGCTGAAGGCATCGACAAGCTCGGCAGGATCGAACGCCATATCGAGACGGGTGAAGAGGCCTTGCGGATCGTTTACAACATGATCCATCTGGATAAGCCTGTGGTGTCAGCCATCAATGGCTCCGCCGCAGGTGCGGGTCTCGCCGTCGCCCTGAGCGCGGACATCTCGATTGTCTCCGAGACGGCGAAACTCTGTGATGCGCACATGAACATCGGGGTCGCGTCCGGCGATCATGCCACGATGCTCTGGCCTCTTTACTGCGGGTTGCCAAAGTCAAAGCTGTACCTGCTGACGGCGGACGTTCTCACCGGACAGGAAGCGGAACGGATTGGCCTCGTGTCAATGTGCAAGCCAGCCGACGAAGTCCTTGAATCCGCACTGCAGATCGCAGATGCGCTGGGAAGAAAGCCCCAGCGCGCGCTCCGCTGGACCAAACGATGCCTGAATCACTGGGTGCGACAGGCGGCGCCGATCTTTGACCTTTCGGTCGCCTACGAAGGCCTCAATTTCATGGAGCCCGATGCCAGGGAGGGGCTTAGCGCATTTCTTGAAAAGCGTACCCCGGTTTTCCCGTCCACGGAGAGCTGAAGCAATGGATCTCGCCCATCTGCTCCACCGTTCCGCGATGCAATTCCCAGAGAGGCCCCTGTGGGTCACACCGGAAACGTCGATCCCCTACGCGGAAGCCGCACGACGCGCCAACAGGATTGCGACTAGCCTGCTTCAGGGTGGTCAGCAACGTGACCGTGTGGCCATACTGTCCGTGAACCGCTTCGAGCATTTCGAGATGTTCCTTGCAGCACTGAATGCCGGGATGGCAGCTACACCGTTCAATCCCAAGCTTCACGTCGACGAATTGAGCTTCATGATCGAAGATTCGACGCCAGCATTCTTCGTCTTTTCGCCTGAGTTCGCTGTAACAGTCAAGACGCTTCGTGCCCGGCATACCTGTGTGCAGCACTGGATCTGCATGGATCCCGTCGCCGGCTTCGAGTACTACGGTAACCTGATGGAAGGCGTTGGCGATGCTCGGCCAGACCTGCTGATCGACCCCGACGAGGTGGCTTGGCTGTTCTATACGTCCGGGACGACGGGGAAGCCCAAGGGATGCATGGAAACGCACCGGAACCTAGTCAACATGGTGACGGGCAGGCTGCTGAGTATCCTGAGCGACGTTGATGAAACGGACAGGATCATCCATTTCGCACCGATGGCCCATGCAACCACCAGCGTGGGTCTCTCACATCTGGCCAGGGGCGCCGCACAGATCTTCCCCGGCCTGGAGAAGTTCGACCCGCCCAAGGTTCTTGAGGCGGTGGAGCGTTTCGGGGCCACGTCGAGCTTTATGGCGCCAACCATGGTGCAGATGCTACTGAACTGCCCCGATCTCGAAAGCTACAACGTTAAAACCCTTAAAAATATTCTCTGCGGTGGTGGGCCACTGTATGCAGAGGTGCTGCGTCGCGCGATCGAGGTGTTCGGACCGATCATCGGACAGGGGTATGGACAGAGCGAGGCTCCGAGCGGCGTGTGTGGGATGCACAAATCCGAGTACGACCTGAACTCGCCCGACGGACTCGGGAAACTCGGATCCGTCGGCCGCGAGAGCCTGGGGGTCCGGGTCCGTATCGTGGACGAACACGGAAAAGAAGTCGCACCGAACGTTGCCGGCGAAATCACTGTTCGCGGAGACATCGTGTTTCCGGGTTACTGGCGGCGCAAGGAAGCGACGGACGAAGTCCTAAAGAACGGGTGGCTGCACACCGGGGACGTCGGCTACCGAGACGACAGGGGTTATATCTTCATCACCGATCGCGTGAAGGACATGATCATTTCAGGAGGTTCGAACATCTACCCGCGCGAAGTGGAGGAAGTACTCCTGCAGCATGAAGCCATCGCCGAAGCATGCGTCGTTGGTGTTCCGGACGGTGTATGGGGGGAAGCCGTACAGGCAGTGGTTGTTCTACGGGAAAACGCGGCCATATCGCCCGACGATGTAATCGAGTTTTGCCGTAGCCGGCTCGCCTCCTACAAGAAGCCAAAGGCCGTCGATTTCGTTGACCACCTTCCGAAAAACGCGTACGGCAAGATCCTCAAGAAAGAGGTCAAGGCGCGCTACTGGCAGTCCGCTACCGGCGCTATCTGATAGCCACCATGAGCGTACTCAACAATATTCGCGTGCTTGATTTCGGACGCTATGTTGCCGGCCCCTACTGTGCCACACTGCTGGCGGAATTCGGAGCAGAGGTCATCCGTATCGAGAAGATCGGCGGCAGCGAGGACCGGTTCCTGCTGCCTGCACTGGAGACTGGCGAGGGAGCCCTGTTCCTGCAAATGAGCCGGAACAAGAAGTCCATGACGCTCGATCCAATGAAGGACGAAGGCCGCGAAGTCGTCAAGCGGCTTGTCGCGACGGCCGACGTAGTCGTGGCGAATCTCCCTCCCTCAACACTGAAGGCGATGGGGCTCGACTTCGCCTCAATCTCTGCCGCCAATCCCAGAACGATCCTTACGTTGGCGACGGGATTCGGTCAAAGCGGGCCAATGGCCGGTCATCTTGCGTTCGATTCGATCGGGCAGGCGATGTCGGGCGGCGTTTATCTGAGCGGCCACGAAGGACAGCCGAGTCGCACCCAGATTCTCTGGTGCGACTTCGGCACAGCGCTTCACTGCGCGTACGGCACGGCAATGGCGCTAATTGCGCGCGAAACGACGGGGCGTGGCCAGGTGGTTGACAGTTCGCTCTTCGCGACAGCCGCAATGCTAGGTAGCGCATTCGCAATGGAAGCAGAGCTGACAGGACGAGACCGGGTTGGCGTCGGCAATCGCAGCTTCGCCGCCGCGCCGGCGGATATATTTGCGACGAAAGACGGCTGGATCATCTGTCAGGTGGTCGGCAAACCGCTGTTCGAACGCTGGGCTGCGCTGATGGAAGAACCCGGCTGGCTGGACGACGAACGCTGCAGATCGGACGATTCGCGCGCCCTGAATGGCGGCATCATCAGCGATCGCATGCAGCTGTGGTGCCAGAGCCGAACGAGCTCCGATGCGTTGACCGAGCTCGCAGCGGCGAGAATCCCCGCAGGTCCGGTTCTCCGGCCTGGTGAGCTGGTCAGGCATCCGCAAGCCGAGGCAACTGGTCTCTTCGAGTGGATCGACTACGGCACCCCTCCCCGTACTGTTCCTCTCGCGCGCGCACCTGTGTTCCTTTCGGAGACCCCGGGCGGGATCCGTGAGAAGCCGGCCATGCTGGGCGAGCACACGGATGCGATCCTTCGCTCGCTCGGTTACGCCGCGGAAGAGATCGACGTGTTCCGCTCGCAACGGGTCATCTGAATTTTCGTCCAGAAATGTCCGGACCCGCAGGGTGCGGAGTTCACCGGTCAGATGGCAGACGGCCTAACGAGCCGGTCCGCAACCGTATTCAAAAGGACCGTCGCGAACAGAGCCGCAGTCTCCGGCTCAATGCGCCCCGAAATCCATCTCACGATTTTCCGATCACTGGCATTGCCGATCTGCTCTTGAGCGGAGGCTGCAAGGCGTCGTTCCTGAACCTTCGCGGTCGTTGCGTACGGGCATGAAAAAAACGTGAGCAGCCGGCGAAGGCATCCTGACGGGGTCGATCTGAACAGATCGGAACGGGTGGCGATCGAGGTATGCCGAAAACATCTGTGTGATCGCTTCCCGCAAGAGTGAGTGTCCCTTGTGGGTTGGCTTGGCGCGTTCGCCGTCATATTCCCATGGCTGTTGGGTTTAACGCAGTGTCTCCGTCTGGGTAGGCAACCGCGCTTAAGAGATGAAGCGCCGGCGCGGCGGCGTTCAGTCCATCGCGCTACACAACACGCTCGAGCGCGCGTACCTGCTCGCGGACGACGGAGTCCACGCCAACCTGCCGAAACAGGCACTGCCGCTCAACCCTACGCCCGAGAACATAATATCGTTGCCGCCCGACGCGATGCTGCATCCTGCGCATCATTGCTTCCTCGCCGCAGTGTTTCGTCCCTTCGACGGTAACATGCCGCGCGCTGTGTAAGCGCCCGGGATCACCCTCAAGACGCCGTACAACCGGCTCGCGCTGATACGCGAGCCGAATTCCTCCTTAGGCTTCCGAACGCGAAAGCGGCGCCTGCTGCCCGACTGGGCGGCGTCAGACGACCCTGAACAGTCCGACCGTCGACGCGAGCGCGTTCGCCTGCGTCTGGAGCGTCGTCGCGGCGGCGGTCGATTGCTCGACGAGCGCTGCGTTCTGCTGCACCATCTCGTCGAGCTGCGTGACCGCGCGGTTCACTTCCTGGATGCCGCGCGTCTGCTCGTTCGCCGCTTGCGTGATCTCCGAGATGATCGTCGTCACGTTCGTAACGTTGGACACGATCTCACGCATCGTCTCGCCGGCCTCGCGCACCTGCTCCGAGCCTGCGGACACGCTCGCCACTGTCGACTCGACCAGCACCTTCACCTCGCGCGCGGCCTGCGCGCTGCGCTGCGCGAGGCTGCGGACTTCCTGCGCGACGACCGCGAAGCCACGGCCCTGCTCACCCGCACGCGCGGCTTCCACGGCCGCGTTCAGCGCCAGGATGTTGGTCTGGAACGCGATCCCGTCGATCACCCCGATGATGTCGCCGATCCGCCCTGACGCCTCCTCGATCGTGCCCATCGTCGCGACGACGGCCGATACGACCGTGCCCCCGCGCGACGCGATCCGCGATGCCGCTGCCGCGCGTTCGTCGGCCTTGCCGGCCGCCGCCGCTGACTGGCCGACCGTGGCGGTAATCTCTGCCATCGACGCAGCCGTTTCCTCAAGGCTCGCGGCCGCCGATTCGGTACGCGACGACAGATCCTGATTGCCCGCCGCGATCTCGTTTGCGGCCGTGCGCACCGATTCGCTCGCGTCGCGGATCTGCCGCATTACGTCGTTCAGCTTGTCGACGAATCTGTTGAACGAACGCGCGATGTCCGCGACCTCGTCGTGGCCGTCGGCCGGCAGGCGCTGCGTCAGGTCGCCGGCGCCGGAGCCGATCGCTGCCATTGCCTGGCGCACCTGCGACAGTCGGCGGAACGCGGTCGCGGTGATTGCGCCGACGACCAGCGACGCGACGCTGACAATCACGACCAGCGTGATCAGCGACGCGGTCAGCAGCGAGCGCATCCCAGCCGTCGCGTCCGCCTTGTCGAGTGCGACGAGCGCATACCAGTCAGTGCCCGGCACCGGCTGCGCCCGCACCAGCTTCGTCTTGCCGCCGACGCTCATCTCCACGGGCCCGCTTGCGCTCGCCAGCGCCGCACCGCTTACGCCGCCGAGATCGGGCAACACGTCGGTGACCGGTTTCAGCGTGAGCTTCGGGTCAGGATGCGCGACGATGTGGCCGCTGCTGTCGATCAGCATGCCGAAGCTGGCAGGCGTCGGATGGATCGACTTCACATTGGCGATCACGCTGTCGATCGCGACGTCTCCTGCCACGACGCCCTTCAGCGCGCCGTCACGCACGATCGGTACGGCGAACGTGACGATGAGGCGGCCGGTGGCCCCGTCCACGTAAGGCGGCTCGACAACCGGCTTGCCGGCTTGCGCGGCCTGCTTGTACCACGGGCGGCCGGTCGGGTCGTAGTCGGGCGGGATGCCGGTCGGATCTGAGAACCTGAACACCTTGTCCGCGTAGCCCGCGTAGACATTCGTGAAACCACCCGCCGCGGCCACCTGCCTGAACACCGGGAGCGGATCGGGAGCCAGCGCGGCGTCCTGCAGCGACACGATCATCCGGCTCTTCGTCACGACCCAGTCGGCGATCCCGACCACGTGGCCGCTCGCGACGGAGCTCAGATGCCGGTCGATCGCGTCGTCGTTGTAGGACCGTGCGATGAAATAGTTGATGAGGGTGGAGGCAACGAGCGCAAATACGACAATGGCGACACTCGCAGCAAGGATACGAGCGCGGATGGACGAGAACATGGCAACGATCCTGTAAGGGCGGGTAAACGTCCAGTGGACGAATTTGTCAGGGTAAGCGGCAAACTCGCGAGTTATTTGAAAATTTTATGAACGTCTACCATCCGCAAATCGAGGGATCGATAAAGCAGGGCTTCCTCCTGGCGGGGCAGCGTCCTGAGCAAAGCAACGGGATACGAATGACATTCGCGCCGGGCGGCTTCACCAGCGGATACAGTCTGGCGGCCGCAATTGATACGTTCGATTGCGCCGCCACAATGGATTATTGTTCATTCGAAATCCTTATTATATTCGTCGCGTCTCTCAGGCTGAATCCCAATGCGAAACGTCCAGCCAGACGGAACGCGCGAGACGAAAGTCCGCACGCGCTCCGCCATTGCAGCGCTACCTCATTTTTCTCCCGATAGCCGCGAATACTGTGGGACGCCTTGACCTGAGCCGGTTGGCGTAAGCAATTCCGCCAATCAGCGAGGCAAAAATGATGGCGAGCAGGCATTGCGCGACTCTCAGATTGCCGGTCAGCATCTCGATATTGCTGATCGCAAGCCAGCCTGTCATGACAAGGCCGACGAGACTCGCCGCGGGCGCATACATCGTCTTCCATCGTCCCGGATGTACGCGACTGCGTCGAAAGAAGAGAATGACCGACAGGGACGTCAGGATCTGCAACAGGATGAGCGTGAACCCAGTGATGCCCACCAGCGCAGCATAGGCCGTAAACGGGTCGGCGCCTGTCACGGTCAGGACAGTGACTGAAACAACGCCCAGAACAGAGACAAGAAGCGAAGCCCGATACGGAGAGCCGTGCCGGCTGTGAATCGCACCGAGCCCGGGCGGCAGTACACCATCGATACTCAGCGAATAGATATAGCGCGCGAGGATGTTGTGCAACGCAAGCTGGCAGGCGAACATGCTCGTGCACATCAGTACGCTCACCGCGGCCTGCCCGACATGTCCGAGGTATCCCGCTATGCTGTCCAGCGCAGCCGTCGCAGGCTCGCTGCCTGCCTTGGCGAGCGCGCCTGCGGGACCGTACGCGACGATAAAGAAGTACGTGGCCGAGACAAACACACATGCCATGATGATGATCGAGAGATACGTCGCCCGCGGCACCGTTACTTCCGGGTCTCTCGCTTCCTCGCGAAATACGGCTGTCGCCTCAAAGCCCGCAAAGCACGTGACGCCAAACAGGATCGCGAGTCCAACGGACCCCGACATGACGGCTGTCGGAGAAAGCCAGACAGGAGACAGGAAGGAATACCCTTTGGTCAGTGCGATTGCGCCTTCCCAGACCGCCACGAGCAGGATCTCGCACACCAGGGCCAACGTGAGAACCCGTGCCGACAGTGTGATACGAAAGTATCCCAGAACGGATACGACCGCCCAGAGGATAATTGCCCACAACCACCATGTTTCCTCGCTCTTTCCGGTCAAATGCGTGGCGAAGGATCCGATGATAACGCCCGCATAAGGGTAGCCTCCCATAATGAAAAACGCGTACGCGAGCATTGCCATGAATGCCGAACCGAGGCCGGTACACGGCCCCAGACCGACAGTGATATATGCGTAATAGGCACCGGCATTGGGCACGTGCCGCGACATTGTCGTGAATCCGACCGAAAACAGGAGCATGAGGATCGCCACCGCGACGAACGTCACGGGCGCCCCCAATCCGTTTCCGTACGCGATGATGATCGGAATCAGCCCTACCACCACCGCCAGCGGCGCGTTATACGCAAGCACCGTAAAGACGATGTCCAGTGTTCCAAGTCGACCAGTGAGCGTTGCACACTCTGTGTCCATGTTCGGCGTCTCCTTCTGCACAACGGCTTGTAACTGCTCCACCAAAAGCTCTCCTCTGTATTTTTCTGTATCACACTTCATGACTTCGCTGCACCAGCTGATGCAGGACCAGCGATACCCGATGTTTCCACCTGATTTTGTTTTGTCATGCTCCTGGACGTTGCTCCCTGGGCCGCGGCCCCCTTTTCGATATTGAGAATCTTCAGCTGCATGACGCCCTTCAGACCTTCAATTCCATTCTCGTGCCCGATTCCCGACTCTTTCGCGCCTCCGAAAGGAACATCGGGCGCCAGGTTGAGGTGTCTGTTGACCCAGGCCGTGCCGACCTCGAGCCGCCGGGCGACTTCCGCGCCCTTGCGATAATCGGATGACCACACCGTGGCACCCAGTCCGAATGGTGTAGCGTTCGCGCGCTCGATGACCTCATCGACCGTATCGTAAGAGAGAACGGGCAGGACAGGACCAAACTGCTCCGATCTCACGAGTTCCGCATCGTCCGTGAGTCCGCGAACGATGGTAGGCGCAATGAAGTATCCGGGCCCGTCTGTCGAACAGCCTCCCGCGATGACGGCACCCTCCAATCTCGCGCTCTCGATCAGTTTCAGCACCTTCTCGTACTGCTGCTGGTTCTGAAGCGGCCCCATCTGGGTTTTCTCGTCCAGCCCATCCCCGACAATAACCGACCGGGCCAGTTCTGCAAGTTCGTCAAAAAAACCGTCGAGCATGCTTGCCGGCACGTACACACGCTTGGCCGCAAGACATACCTGCCCCGCGTTGACCATGGCTGCTTCGAACACCTTGCGGGCGACCTTGCCGACCTCTGCGTCATCCAGCACGATAGCCGCGTCATTCCCGCCGAGCTCGAGAGTCAATCGCTTCAGGGATTGCGCGGCGGCCTGCATCACCCTCTTCCCGGTTTCGGTCGAGCCCGTAAAGCCGACCTTGGATATGTCCGGATGTGTGGTCAGTCGCGAGCCGAGATCATTTGCGTCAACGATGACGTTCAATACTCCAGGCGGCAGGATGTCGGCAGCCACCTCGCCGAGCAGCAAGGTAGTCAGTGGCGTGGTCGGTGCTGGCTTCGCCACGATGGTGTTCCCCGCAATCAGCCCTGGCGCTATCTTGCTGACCAGAAGGCTGAACGGGAAATTCCAGGGGGTGATCGCGGCGATGACCCCGAGGGGCACGTGTTCCTGAACGATCTGCTCCCGTTCGTTGTCCCTCAGTACGACGGGTGGGCAGTCCAGCGTGGCGTAGTAGCGGATGCGGACCAGGCCGCCCGACACCTCCGATCGCGCCTGTCGTAACGGCTTGCCCTGTTCCAGCGTGAGCAGCCGTGCGAACTCCTCGGTGCGCGCCTCTATCGCGTCACACAGGCGCTTAAGGAACGCGCCTCGCTGCTGGAAGCTCAGACGTGCCCACCCCGGCTGACTGCGCTTTGCCGCATCGACGGCCACCTCAAGCTGCTGCGCGCTTGCGCGCCCACATGTAGCAAACGGCATCGCCGTCGCCGGATTCACGACATCGAGCGAATAGTCGCCCTCAACGAGTTTGCCGTCTATCAGCATTTTCAATTGCATGGTGTCACTGTCTCCAGATTGGTAACCGACGGGCTGGCGCGATCGTCCCCTGTCGCCCGGACGTCTGAGCGCATCGGTCAGAGGAACGGCGGCTCGTTTCGCCAGTCGAAGAAGTCAGGCATGTCGGTCGACACCCGATCGGGGAACCGGGCATGGCGCTTTTCAAGGAACGCGCTCACCCCCTCCGCGGCGTCCCTGGAGCGCCCGCGCGACTGGACCGCGCGGCTGTCGAGCCGGTGCGCCTCCATCGGGTGGCTCGCCCCCGCCATCCTCCATATCATTTGCCGTGAGATCGCTGCGGAGACAGGAGCTACGTTGTCGGCGATTTCGCGCGCAAGCGCATATGCCGCCGGCAGCAGGTCCTCTGGCGCATGAACGGACCGCACCAGGCCGCGGGTCAACGCTTCGTCAGCGTCGAAGACGCGGCCCGTGCAGCACCACTCGAGCGCGGCAGACGTGCCCACCACCCGCGACAGAAACCACGACGATGCCGCTTCGGGCGTGATGCCGCGTCGCCCGAAAACAAAGCCAAATCTGGCATGGGTTGAGGCGAGCCGGATATCCATGGGTAGCTGCATCGTCATCCCGATGCCGACGGCTGCGCCGTTGACTGCACCGATGACCGGCTTGAGGCTTCGAAAGATACGCAACGCCACAAGACCGCCGCTGTCGCGGTGCACGGTATCGACATCGGCGTCGTGCCGTTCGTCGTAGTTGAAGCTCTTTGCGCCCGACGACAGATCCGCGCCCGCGCAAAACGCACGGCCCGCCCCCGTGAAGACCACGCAGCGTACGTCATCGTCCGCGTCCGTGGTGTCGAGCGCGGTGATGATCTCCTGCATCATCGTATCCGTGAAGGCATTGAGTTTCTCGGGACGATGAAGCGTGACCGTGGCGATGCCGTTTTCGACGGCGTAGCGCAACGTTTCGAATTGCGGAGAAATCGCGGGCATGGACAGCCTCTCGAGAATGGTGAAGCGTGCGCCGCGCGTATGCCGCAGCGTGAAAGTACGTCAGCTCATGACTGTCACGATCCAGTCGGATCCAGTAGGGCCGCACAGCAACGCGATACTGGACCCGCCGTCTCGTTGCCGGAAAATCACCCGCTGCGCCACGCAGTCATCCCGGCATGGCGCGAATGCGGGTGATACGCGGGCACAGCGTCGGCGTCATCGACACATGGCATGCCTAAAGCCGCTCGAAGATCGCTGCAATTCCCTGCCCTCCGCCTATGCACATGGTCACCAGCGCATAGCGACCGCCCGTGCGATGCAGCTCCGCTATCGCTTTCACCGTGATGATCGCGCCCGTGGCGCCAACCGGATGCCCGAGCGAGATCCCCGAGCCGTGCACATTCACCCTGGCAGGATCAAGGCCAAGTTCGCGCGTAACCGCGCAGGCCTGTGCGGCAAAAGCCTCATTGGCCTCAACGACATCGATATCGCGGATACTCAGGCCGGTTCGCTCGAGTGCAAGGCGGGTGGCAGGCACCGGCCCAATGCCCATAAGTTCAGGTTCGACGCCAGCGTGCGCGTACCCGACAAGTCGTGCAAGCGGCTTCAACCCCCGCTCCAGCGCCTGCTCCAGGTCTCCCAGCACGACGGCTGCCGCACCATCATTGATTCCCGACGCATTGCCTGCTGTGACCGTCCCGCCGTCAGCCCTGAATACCGTTTTCATCTGGGACAGCGCCGTTTCAGTGACATCGGCACGCACATGCTCGTCCGTATCGAACACGACGTCCCCTGTTCGCCGCCTGATCGTGACGGGAACGATCTGCTGCCTGAAGTACCCGTTCCGGATTGCGTTGGCCGCTCGCCGCTGGCTCTCGAGCGCCAACGCATCCTGCATCACCCGCGAAATGCCATAACGTTCAGCCACATTCTCCGCGGTGATTCCCATGTGAAGACGCTGCCATGGATCATGAAGAATGCCGTTCATGTAGTCGACGGCATGGCTGTCACCCATGCGCTGGCCCCACCGTGCTGCTGGCAACAGATACGGGCCGCGACTCATGGACTCCGCGCCTCCCGCTATGGCGAAATCCGTGTCGCCAAGCAGGACAGACTGGGAAGCACAGACGATCGCCTGCAGGCCTGACCCGCATAGGCGATTGACGTTGTACGCGGTGGCCTCTTTCGGGACGCCGGCGCCGATCGCAGCGACGCGACTGAGATAGGCATCCGCAGGCTCCGTCGGCACCACATTGCCGAGCACGATCTGTCCGACATCGGCCGGCGCAAGGCCTGAGCGATCCAGTGACGCCTTGACGACTATCACGCCAAGATCGCGCATCGGCACGTCCTTAAGCGCCCCACCAAAACTGCCAATCGCGGTTCTCGCGGTCGCTAGGATGGCGACTTCACGCTTTCTCATTGCGGTTCCCATTTACCTTGATCAATCAAAACGGATCGAACCTGATCCGTGCGGTCCGTTATCCGGTGCGTCAGTTCGTCCGTTGCCAGCCATACGCCGCTACGTCAGGGCGTCGTGGACGAATATTCAAAGAACCCGATTCCCGATTTCTTGCCGAGGCGGCCAGCATCGACCATCTCCTGCAGCAAGGGGGCCGGTCGATATTTCGGATCCTTGAACCCTTCGTAGAAGACCAGCAGCACCGACAGAAGCGTATCGAGCCCGATCAGGTCGGCGAGCGCCAACGGGCCAATCGGGTGATTGCATCCGAGCTTCATGCCCTCATCGATTTCCTGGGCAGAGGCGATGCCCTCCGATAACACAAAAATTGCCTCGTTTATCATCGGGCACAGGATCCGGTTGACGGCAAAACCTGGCCTGTTTTCCACCGTGATCGGGGTTTTGCCAATCCGCCTGACGAGCGCTTCAGCGATCGAGTGCGTGAAATCGCTTGTGTTCAGCGCCCGGATCAGTTCGACAAGCCCCATGCGCGGAACGGGATTGAAGAAATGCATGCCGATCACGCGATCGGGGTGCGCTGTCGATGCCGCCAGCCGGGTGATCGAAATCGACGAGGTGTTCGTCGCGACGATTGATGACTGACGGACAATGATGTCCAGTTCTCTCAGGATGCCGATCTTGATGGACTCGTTTTCACTGGCAGCTTCAATGACAAAATCGGCGCTGCGCAGATCGGCGAGACTCGTCGTTGTCCCGATGCGACCGAGAATTTCCTGCCGTTGACCCTCGGTCAGCTGTTCCTTCTTTACGAAGTACGCCAGGTTCTGCCCGATCTTTTCCCGCGTATGCGCCAGTATCGTGTCGCCTCGATCCACCATGATCACGCTCAGGCCGCTACTCGCCAAGACTTGCGCGATCCCACTGCCCATGATTCCTGCGCCTACGACACCAACTGTTTCAATCTCCATCCCTTCATCTCCCGTATTACTCCGGTATCAGGCGCGGGCAAAGCACCGCACCTCCTCACCCTCTGTGCTGTTGAGCCGGTGTCCACGAGTGCCTATGAGCCTGTGAACAGCGGCGCACGCTTGCCGAGAAAAGCGTGAACACCTTCGCGAAAGTCACTTGTCGTGGCACAGGCGCCGAAACCCCGGCGCTCGTCCTCGAGCTGCTCCCGAAGGCTTTTGTCGAACGAGCGCTTCAGCAGCTGCTTGACGGTCCGGAATGCGCGCGTCGGGCCGTGGGCATAGTGCTGCGCAAGCGCCATTGTTTCCGATTCGAGCTCGTCGGCCTGAACCAGCGTGTTGACCAGACCGAGACGCATCGCCTCCTCTGCGTCGATGGCGTCGCCCTGAAGCAGGATCTCGGTGGCCTTTCGCAGTCCCACTATGCGTGGAAGATGCCAGGAAATGCCGACGTCGACGCAGGTGCCGATGCGCGTGTACGCAGCGTTGAGCGATACGTTGCGGGCGGCAATTGCAATGTCACAGGCCAACGCCAGACTGACTCCAGCGCCGGCTACCGGTCCTTGCAGGCTGGCGATGGTCGGTTGTGGCATTTCGCCCAGCAGGATGACTGCCTCGTTCAGCGCCTCGATCATCTGGTCGGATATCAGCGGGGCGCTATCCATGTCCTGCCCGAATAGCCGAACGTCTGCGCCAACGCAAAATCCTCTTCCTGCTCCCCGGAGCACGACCGCGCGCGTGGTGCTGTCGGCGGCGATCGCCGCGCAGGCCGCGCTCAGCTGCCTAGCCATTTCGACCGTGAGCGCGTTCATTGACGGCGGCCTGTTCAGTACGATCTCGGCTACCCCGTCCGCCTTGCGCACCAGGATCGGAGCGGCTTCCAGGGCCGATTGGTTCATCATTGTCTCTGTCCCTCCGGTAAGTGCTTCAGCACTCCCAAAACCGTGCTGGCCTGATTCACGATTGCCGGACTCACAGACGAGCCCGGTGATACCTCGCGGGCACAGGCGAACCCGCGTTCTCTGTCAATCACTGTCTCCCCTTTGCGCATCGGGATTCACGCGCCCTGCGCCTTTCATCCGTCACTGCGGCGAACGGTCGGGCATGTGGAATGAGTGGAGCGCATGACACGCGTAGAGCCGGTTCACTGCCATCGGCGCGCCCCACCTGACCAGACCCCCGGCGTCATAGTAGTTGTCGCCTCTGAATTTCTTTATCAAGAAGAGTCAGAGGTGCAGGTTGAAGGCGAAACAAATGTATTCTGTCGAGTTCAAGGAGCAGGCGCT
>NZ_CADIKC010000018.1 GCF_902859805.1 Paraburkholderia sediminicola
TTAATACTAGTGTGAGACTTGATACTTTCGCTTCCGGCAGACCCCGAAGAGTCCACCAGCGCGTCGCGCATCAAGCGCCCACACTTATCGGCTGTTAATTTTTAAAGATCGATTACGCATTCACTACCGAACCCGCGCCCACTTCAACCACCCGGCACCGCTTCGTTCTGCGTCGCTGCATCAGCAGCAGAGAAACGAGATTATGGAGATCGGTCGGCACCTCGTCAATCCCCCTTGTGCAATTATTTTCAAAAAGTTGAGAGACACCGAAACGGCCCTTGTCCACGACACCAAAAAAATACTTAGGCATCCAAGCTAATTTCGAGCAGTAGCAGTGATCGCATTTTTTTGCAAGCGCGGACCACCAATGCCAACGAACGAACTCACACCACAAGAAGCGCAACCGAGAGGAGTGGTGTTATGAAGAACGCTTCGGCGCGCGCAGCGCCGCCGGAAGAATGACGCTCTTGTCACAAGCGCATGCCGGTGCACGAACACAGATTCCAGATGCACCACTACCTGCAGCAGACCACGGGCCCCACTTAGCATTAGTGGTTTGAGCCGCTTTCTTTGCTTATCTTTCTTTGCGGCGGCAAAGAAAGTAAGTGCCGCCCCGCACAGGGGCAACGCCAATAGACCACCAACAATTCAAGGAAAACCACAAAAACCACAAGCCCAAAGCAAACACCCCCTAAAGCTCCCAGCAAGAACCGCCGTAAACAAGTAATCCCGCGACATATTTAGCCACCGCCCATGGAAAACCCGACAGAAGCCCAAGCCCAAGCCGAAGCTCAAGCCACGGCCCCCACCCCGTCGCTGACGCTGGAAGCCGTGCCGGTAGGCACCCCTCTCGCCTGGCCGATCGCAGACTCCGACGGCACACTCCTCTTCGCCGGCGGCTCCATCCTGGCGACCACGGACGAGCGCAACTTCCTCTTCGACAACTTCCACCCGCACCGCGGCGACCTGTTGGAAAAAGCGCCACAACCGGAGCCCCAGGCTGAGCAACCCACCACCGGCAACCTCACACTAAAAGACATGCACCTGACGATAGGTGCATTAATCGGTGTGCGCTCCCAACTCGGCAGCGGCGCGCCGATGCATCCATGCCGCATCATCGGCTTCGCGCCCAACCATGCGCTCTTTGTCACGCCGCCACTGCAAGACGGCCGCATCCTCCCGCTACGCCTCGGTGAAAACATCGAGATCGTTGCCATAGCGAGTCATGCCGTGTTTCGTTTCGTCTGCACGGTCGAGGCCGTCTGCCGCGCCCCATTCGACTACGTGGTGCTGTCGAAACCCGGCGTGATCCGCCGCCTGCGCGAACGCAAATCGATTCGCGTCCACGCGCACCTCGCGGTGCGCTTCGGCATCGGCGAAACCGGCGATTCATATGACGGTCTGGGTCTTGCCAAAAGCATCAGCGCACTCGGCATGTCGCTGGCCGCTTCGTGGACGCTGGGGGCAGTCGGCGAGCGCCTGCGCGTCGCCTTCTGCCTCAAATCGGCAGAGATGCAAACGGAGATCGAAACCACTGCAATCATCCGCAACGTGCAGAAAGGCAGTCTGCCGGGCGAGCCGTCAACCCACGGCCTCGAACTCGATCAACTCGACGCCGCACAGCAGATGGCGATGAAAGTCTTCGTATTCGACCGCCAGGACGATGTGCAGTACTGGTCCAACGGTTTGAAATAAACGCGCGAAACCGTACCGCACGTCGCGCGTGCCGCCCAGACTCAGGCGATCAGTTCGTCCGGCGCAAACAGCGCCGCGCCCCACGCATCGGCAAGCGTCCGGCAACGGCCTAGCCGTATCGCCGCTCGCTCGAAGTCGACGAACACCACCTCGTCCGCGTGGCGGGGCCGCACCGGCTGATCGCTACTGCGGCCGTCAGTCAATATCCACAGCCAGCGCTGCTGCGCGGGCTTGCGCCGGGCGCTGAGCTCCAGTACCTGCGCAGCCTGACGGACACCGGACGCTAGCGGCGTCCCACCGCCCCCGCCCACCGGTCTAAGCCACCGCTCGTTCCACCAGCGCGGCACAGCCGGACCGAAACGCAGATCGGCGCCAGCCCCGCCAAAACACACCAGCGCCGCCTCCGCGCGCGAGGCACCGGCGCGATCGAACAACGCAATCAGCAGACCCTTGGCGAGCGCGAGGCGTTGCCCGCCAAGCATGGAACCGGAACAATCGAGCACGAAGCAATGCAGCACACCGCTCCATGGCGCCTCTCGTGCGAAACGCAGATGCCCGGCGCGCAATGTGTCCTGACGCTTTGCGACGAGCGTCGGCAGCCATGCAATGCGCTTGCCCGGCGCACCTTGCAAGCGGCTACGCGGACCTGCGCCGGCCCCTTGCCGCCATCGAAAACCGCTGCGCGAGTCAGCGGCGGCACCCTTCCGATGGCTCAGCGTTTTTTTGCGTTGAGCGGAATGACGCCTTTGACCTGCGCAACGCCCGCGGGCTGTGGCGGCAAGTAACCCCAATCGCTATCGCCGGCGGCAGCGTCCGGCGTCGTATCCAGCGAAGATGCCGATGACGCGGCGTCCGCATCGTCGGCAGCCTGCCGTGGCGCTTCGCTCTCACGTGCGTCACCACCTGCACGCGTCTCCCGATCATGACGCCGATGCGCCAGCACCGACTCAGCAACCCGTTCGACATGCTCCGTCGTCACCGCATTCGCCTGCTCCAGCGCTGCCAATGCCCGCGCCGCACGCAACATGACGAGATCGGCACGCAGCCCATCGACCGCCGCGTCGATGCACAGCGCGCTGACATGCGCGTGCACGGCGTCGTCGAAGTGGAGTTGCGGCAGCGCTTCACGTGCCGCACGAATCCGCTGAATATACGTTTCCTGCTGCTCGGTATATCCCGCACGAAAACCCTGCGGATCGAGATCGAACGCCAGACGCGCCTTGACGATCTGCTGACGCACCTGCGGCTCAAAACAGTTCTGCAGCCCAACCATCAAACCAAAGCGATCGATCAACTGCGGCCGCAACTCGCCTTCTTCCGGATTCATCGTACCGATCAGCACGAAGCTCGCATCGTGACTATGCGAGACGCCATCGCGTTCAATGGTATTCACGCCACTGGCAGCCGCATCGAGTAACGCATCGACAAGCGCATCGGGCAGCAGATTCACCTCATCGACATACAGCACGCCGCGATGCGCTTTCGCAAGCAAGCCTGGCGAAAAACGCACCGAGCCGTCGCGCAGCACGGTTTCGATATCGAGCGTGCCGATCAGGCGGTCTTCACTCGCGCCGAGCGGCAAATTCACCAATTGCCCTTCCGGCAACAATTCGGCGAGCGCGCGCGCCGCGGTCGATTTCGCCGTGCCGCGGGGCCCGCTCACCAGCACGCCACCCAGACCCGGATCGATCGCAGCGAGGAGAAGCGCCTGTTGCAATGGCGTCTGGCCGATCAGCGCAGCAAAGGGAAAAGCGGGCCGTTGGGTCGCAGCGTTCGTCATGGTTGCATTCCTTCGATCTGCTGCTCGCTCTGGAGCAGATGCTGTTCGACTTGCGCGCGATACTCGCCGGGCGCCTGCCACAAACCGCGCTGCATCGCTTCGAGCAGACGCTCGCAGATCGAATGCATGGCGTGCGGATTGTGCCGCTGCAAGAACTCGCGTGTGTCGGCGTCGTTCAGATAAGCATCGGTGACGAGCGCGTATTGATGATCGGCGATCACCCGCGCGGTCGCATCGTAGCCATAGAGGTAGTCGACCGTCGCCGCGATTTCAGCGGCACCCTTGTAGCCGTGGCGTTTCACGCCATCGAGCCATTTCGGATTGACCACGCGCGAGCGGACCACCCGCGCGATCTCCTCATGCAGCGTGCGCACACGCGGCGCGGCCGGATTGCTGTGATCGGCGTGATAGATCTGCGGCTGATTGCCGGCCAGATGCCGCACCGCCGCGACCATGCCACCCTGGAACTGGTAGTAATCGTTCGAATCGAGCAGGTCGTGTTCGCGGTTGTCCTGGTTCTGCAGCACGACGTCCATTGCGGCGAGACGTGTGCCGAATGCGTGGCGCGCTTCTTCGCCGGCGCTTTTCTGCGTGTAGGCGTAACCGCCCCATGCCTGATAGGCGTTCGCGAGATCGGCGTCGGTTTGCCATTGCTGCGAGTCGATCATGTCCTGCAGACCCGCGCCATACGCGCCGGGCCGCGCGCTGAACACGCGCCAGCCGGCGCGTTTGCGCGCCTCGGTGGCGTCCATGCCGCGTGCAATCAGCGCATCGCGTTCGCGCAGCACGCGCGCGCGGATCGGATTCAGGTCTTCAGGTTCGTCGAGTTCGGCCACGGCCTGCACGGCGGCGTCGAACAGATGCATCACGTTCGCGAAGGCATCGCGGAAAAAGCCGGATACGCGCAACGTGACGTCGATACGTGGCCGGTCGAAAGCCTCGATCGGCATGATTTCAAAGTCGGTCACGCGGTGACTGCCAGGCGCCCACTTCGGCCGCACACCGAGCAGAGCAAGCGCCTGGGCGATATCGTCGCCACCGGTGCGCATGGTCGCGGTGCCCCATACCGAGAGACCGATCGCGCGCGGATAGTCGCCTTTCTCCTGCAAGTGCCGTTCGATCAATTGCTGCGCGGATTTCAAACCGAGCGACCATGCCGCTTGCGTCGGCACGGCGCGCGTATCGACGGAATAGAAGTTGCGGCCGGTGGGCAGCACATCGGGCCTTCCGCGCGACGGCGAACCGCTCGGCCCCGGCGGCACGAAACGCCCCTCAAGGCCGCGCCTCAGGTGCAGCATTTCCTGCGGACCGCAGGCGTCGAGTCGCGGTAATACGTCGTTGCGCAGGCGTTCGATCACCCGTTCGGCTTGCAGCAACGTTCCGCCTGCGGGCGTCGCATTGGACGGTTCATCGCCGCACACTTCACGCAACATCTCAGCCGCCAGCAGTTCCAGACGCTCGCGTGTATCGCCACAATGCCGCCAGGGCGCGTCGCTCGCCTGCTGCAATACCTCCGGACGCGGACCGTCCCACGCCGCAGCCCAATCCACCGACAACGGATCGAATAGGTGATCCATCTGCAGATCGCGCGCCAACGCGTCGATCAGACCGGCCTTGCCGCCCTGGCCATCGCCAACCGGAAAGCGCCCCAGCGCCAGCAACGTATCGCGCCGCTGTACACCTTCAGGCGACTGTCCGAACGTATGCAAGCCGTCGCGAATCTGCGCTTCCTTCAACTCGCACAGCCACGCATCGACCCGCGTCAGCAGCGCATCTTCATCGTCCTGACCGTTCGGCTCCGCAAGACTCAACTCGTCATGCAGCTTATGCTCGACGATGGTCGCGAGAATGGTGCGCCTCAACAGTTTCGAGCGGCGCGGATCGACCATCAGCGCTTCATAGTATTCGTCGACCTGGCGCTCGAGGTCCTGCAACGGCCCGTAACTTTCAGCGCGTGTGAGCGGCGGCATCAGGTGATCGATGATGACAGCCTGCGCGCGACGCTTCGCCTGACTGCCCTCGCCCGGGTCGTTGACGATGAACGGATACAGATGCGGCATCGGACCGAGAATCAGATCGGGCCAACAGGCATCGCTCAACGCGACGCTCTTGCCCGGCAACCATTCGAGATTGCCGTGCTTGCCGACATGCACGACAGCGTCGATGCCAAACTGATGACGCAACCAGAAATAAAACGCCAGATAGGCGTGCGGCGGCACGAGTTCAGCGTCGTGATAGCTCGCGTAATCGCCCTGCTCGCGCGAACGCGAGGGTTGTATGCCAACGAACACCTGCCCGCAACGCCAGCCCGCAATCATGAAACGGCCGCGCCGCAACGTCGGATCCTGTTCCGGCGAGCCCCAACGCGCGTTCAGCGCATTGCGAGCTTCCGCCGGCAACGCGTTGAAGTACAAAAGGTAATCGTCGAGCGCAAGGCTTTGCAACGCGGGCCGCAAGTCGCGCACGACCGGATCGTTGGTCACGCCTTCGGTCAGCTTCTTCAACAGCGCGTCGCCGTCGCCGGGCAGCTCGGCCACGCGATATCCCTCATCACGCAGCATGGACAGCAGTCCGACCACCGAGGCCGGCGTATCGAGCCCCACGCCATTGCCGATACGCCCTTCGCTCATCGGATAGTTGGCGAGGATCAGCGCAAGTTTCTTGTCCGCGTTATCGAGCGTTCGCAGGCGGCACCAGCGGCGGCTCAGTTCGGCCAGAAAGCCGACGCGTTCGAGGTCCGGCTGGTAGCGAACCACGTCGACTTCGGTATGCGGGCAACGATAGGCGAGCCCCTTGAAACTGATCGCCCGCGTGATGATCCGGCCGTCCACTTCCGGCAGCGCGATATGCATGGCGATATCACGCGAGTTGAGGCCCTGATTGTCTTTGACCCAGTCTTCACGATTACCGCCGCTCAGGATCACCTGCAGTACCGGCGCGTCGCCGGCGAGCGCAAGCGGCTCGGGGTCGTCGATAGCAGACGCGGCGAATGCGGTTGTATTCAGCACCAGCGCGACATCATGTTGTGCGCACAGCTGCTGCACGACGTCGCGGCTCATCGCGTCTTTAAGCGAGGTAATCGCGATCGGTAACGGATTCAGGCCTTGCGCTTCGAGTGCATCGATCAGGGCGTCGAACACCGCTGTGTTGGCCGCCTGCAGATGCGCCTTGTAAAACAGAATCGCGGCGACCGGCGCATCTTCACGCCAGCGCGCCTGCCAGTCGGCAATGGTCGGCGTGTCGCGTTCGGGATGGTAGAGCGTCGCCGCAGGCAACGCGCGCGGCAGCGCAGGCTCGCGCCCCCAGCCAAGCGAGCGGTACGCGATAAAACGCAGGAAGGCCTCGGCATTCTGCGGCCCGCCTTCACGCAGATAGCGCCATAGCTGATGACACAGTTCGGCGTCGGCGGTGCTGCGCGCGAGCAGATTGGGGTCTTCCTGCAGATCGCCGGAGAACATTGCGAGCGTCTGCTGCTTACGCTCGGCGAGGGCGACCACCTGTTCGATGCCGTATGGCCAGTACGCCTCGCCACCAAGATGGTCGACCACCACGACACGCGCGTGCTGCAACACGTCTTCGATATAGAAATCGACCGAAGCCGGCTGCCGCAAATACGTGACGTTCGCAAGCCGCACGCTCGGAAAACCCTCTCCCAGACGCGGAAAGACGCTCGCGAGCAATGACAGCGTGGTATCCGCGGAACTGAGCACCACGATATCGGCGGGCTGCTGATCGATCCGGATCACACCCTGTGTATCGTCGACAAAACCGCCCGGCGTGGTGCGCAGCAGATGCATGACCGGTTACGCCTGTTGCGGCTGGGTGCTCGCCACGGCGCCCAACGCGGCCTCGAATGCCTGTTGCAGCGCGGCCTGGTCGAGGTCTTCGCCGATCAGCACAAAGCGGCTTTGTTGCTCTGCGTCGGTTTCACCCGCTTGCCAGCGCCGGTCGAAATAACTATCGAAACGACGGCCCACGCCCTGGATCACCAGACGCATCGCCGCACCCGGCAACGCCGCGAAACCTTTCACGCGGTAAATCGTGTTCGTTTCGACGAGTCCTTGCAACGCGGCGATCACGGCCTCGCGCGATGAAACATTCGCGTGCACGACAACCGAATCGAACTCGTCGTGATGGTGATCGGCGTCTTCAGCCGAACCGTGATGGTCGTGGCGCAGATGAATTGTTTCTTCCGACGCCGCTTCGAGGCCCAGCAGCGTATGCAGATCAAGTTGACCCATCTGCGCGCGCACGATCTTCACTTGCGGCGGAATTTCTTCGCGGATGACGGCTTCGACAGAAGCCTGATGCGCTTCGTCGAGCAAATCGGTTTTGTTCAGAATCACCAGATCGGCTGCCGACAATTGATCTTCGAACAATTCGTGCAGCGGCGATTCGTGATCGAGATTCGGATCGGCCTTGCGTTGCGCATCCACGGCGACTGGGTTGTCGGCGAACTGGCCGCTCGCTGCGGCCGGGCCGTCTACCACGGTGACGACCGCGTCGACGGTAAAGCTATTCTTGATCTGCGGCCAGTTGAACGCCTGCACCAGCGGCTTCGGCAAGGCGAGGCCCGACGTCTCGATCAGCACGTGATCGATCTGCTCGCGGCGCTCGACCAGCTTTTCCATCACCGGGAAAAATTCTTCCTGCACGGTGCAGCACAGGCAGCCGTTCGCGAGTTCATACAGTTGCCCTTCGGTCTCGACGCCGTTCTCATCGCAGCCGATGCCGCAACCCTTGAGGATTTCCCCGTCGATGCCGAGTTCGCCGAACTCGTTGACGATCACCGCGATGCGCTTGCCGCCCGCATGCTGAAGAATGTGCCGCAGCAGTGTGGTCTTGCCGCTGCCGAGAAAGCCCGTGACGATGGTGACGGGGATCTTGCGCATTTGAGTTTGCATCGTGGGAGCCATCCGTAGGAGTTGCTCGAGCACGCCGGGGCATCGTGTACAGGTCGGGCAAACGGGGCACATACCCCAAACCACGACCTTAACAAAACACGGGGACGGACAACGGCGTTGCCGAAGCAACCGAAAACTGGAAACGAGAATGAGGTCATGAACGCGCCACCGCATCCCCGCGATGGTCGTTCTTCGTAGTCTGGCCGGTATCCGGGCTGGCGAAAGCGCCGCTTCCCCTTCCCGGACGAGTGGTTTCTCGCCCAGTGGTTATATGCCGACGCGGCCTTGCGCGTGGACATCGAAGCCGGCTCCGCGGCGCTTAGAAACGCACCGCTTTTCGCTTACCGTTGCGGGGGCAGCACAGGTTGACCCGGTCCATTGCAGGTGGGCACCCTGTTTCCCGTTTAACTGCATGCGCACGAGCGCGCACACGAGCACCAAAGTGCGTGCGAGTTTAGGCCGAGCGCCCCGTGCCGTCAAGGAAACGCGGGCTTCGGCAAGGCCTTTCCACAGTGCCGGCGCGGCTTGCCGTGTGCTATCGTATGCGCGCGTTTGGTGCCCGCATATGCGTTCGCATGTGCAGTTAAACGGGAAACAGGCCGCGCTCGCTGCGCTCAACCTGTGCTGTCCCCGCAACGGTAAGCGACCTGCGGTGCTTTCGCATCGCGCATGCGTTTTTGATGCCACTGTCCGGCGAATCCGGGCGGGAAGGCAAAACGCATGAGGCCGTCAGCCCGGATACCGGCCAGACGCGGAGGCAGCGAACATCACGCTGCCGGCCGCCGGAATCCGCGAGGGACGGATGTGAAGGCGCTGAAGCACGACATGGCGCGGCCGTTGGCGTTTTCTGTGAGAAACGCGGCGAGCGGCATTTTTCGTCGCGCGTAATTCGTTGCACCGCATGACCTCAATTTCAGCCGCCTCAGGCATCTTCGCGCCTCACCCGCTCCCGCTTGTCACGACATGGCGTGCGCCATGCACGCCGCGATGAGCCGCGCCTGGCTGATCGGCGCCGGCCCCGGCGACGTCGAACTAATGACGCTCAAAGCGACGCGCGCGTTGGCGCAAGCCGACGTGGTGCTGGTCGACGATCTGGTGAATCCTGAAGTACTGCAGTTCGCGCGCGCGGACACACTGGTCGTGTATGTCGGCAAACGCGGCGGCCATCCGTCGACGCCGCAGGCCGGCATCGTCGCGCAAATGCTCGAGCATCTGCGGGCGGGACGCAGCGTCGCCCGTTTGAAAGGTGGCGATCCGTTCGTGTTCGGCCGTGGCGGCGAGGAACAGCAGGCGCTACATGCCGCGGGCATTAGCGTAGACGTGATCAATGGCATCACCGCCGGGATCGCGGCCCCCGCGGCAATCGGCATTCCTGTGACGCATCGCGATCACGCGCAAGGCGTAGTGTTCGTCACCGGACACGGCGCCGGCAGCGGCGAGCCGGACTGGGCCGCGCTCGTCGCCACACGAATGACGCTGGTGATTTACATGGGCATGCGGCGACTGAACGAAATCGTCGACGCGTTGCTCGCGGCCGGGATGAGCGCCGATACGCCGTGCGCCGCGATCGAATCGGCTACACGCCCCGAGCAACGGCATGCGCTCGCGCGGCTCGGCGCGTTCGCGGATACGGTCGCGCGCGCCGGGCTTGGCTCGCCGGCGATTGTGGTGATCGGTGGTGTGGCGTCGCTGGCTTTGGCGCGTGATGCGGTGAATATCGGCAGCGAAGCTCACAGCAGCGCAAGGAAAACGCTAACCGTCGGCATCGGTTGTCGTTTGCATAGCTCCGCCGAGGAAATCGAAGCGGCTGTGCGCGCCACGCTCGGTTTGCGTTCATTTGACGAAATCAGCACGATCGCCTCGGTTGACGTCAAAGCCCACGAAACCGGCCTGCTCGAATTTTGCGCACGTCATGCGCTGCCGCTGAAACTGTTCAGCCGCGAGCAGATTGCGGCGGTCTCCGTGGAGGATCGGTCGGCAGCGGCCCGCGAGCATCTCGGCATAGACGGCGTCTGCGAGCCGTGCGCCTTGCTCGCTGCGGCGAACGAATCTGAGGCGGCCCGCGCGCCCGACGCAGCCCATGCCTCAATTGGCTCAATGACCCCAGTTGCCTCGTTTGCAGCCGATACCTCCAATGCACGGCTGCTCGTGCGCAAAACCGTACACGCCGGCGTCACCGTCGCAATTGCATCGACCGCCGCCCGCCTCGCCTGCGAACAGACAAACAACGACACTCAAAAACAGGACCTTCCATGAAGACCGATCCCGAATCGCATCAACGCATGACCGAACGCCGGCGCGAGGGTCACGAAAAAAAGCAGGCCAGCGCCACCGTCGAAAAAGGTCTGCTGATCGTCAATACCGGCACCGGCAAAGGCAAAACCACCGCCGCGTTCGGCATGGCCGTGCGCGTGCTTGGGCACGGCATGCGCCTCGGCGTCGTGCAATTCATCAAGGGCGCGTTGCATACGTCGGAGCGCGACTTCCTCGGCGCAATCGCCAATTGCGACTTCGTCACGATGGGCGACGGCTACACCTGGAACACGCAGAATCGCGACGCCGACATCGCCACCGCGCGCAAAGGGTGGAACGAAGCGCGCCGCATGATCGAAAGCGGCGACTATCAGATGGTGATCCTCGACGAACTGAACACCGTGCTGAAGTACGAATACCTGCCACTCGACGAAGTGCTGTCGGTACTGAACGCGCGTGCGGAGATGTTGCACGTGGTGGTGACCGGCCGTCACGCACCGGACGCGCTGATCGAAGCCGCCGACCTCGTCACCGAAATGCGCATCGTCAAGCACCCGTATCGCGAGCAAGGCGTGAAAGCGCAGCGCGGCGTGGAGTTCTGAGCAATGTCCGCGTGCCCCGCCCTGTTCATTAGCGCGCCCGCGTCGGGCCAAGGCAAGACCACGATTACCGCGGGTCTGGCGCGCTACCATCGGCGGCTGGGGCGACGCGTGCGCGTATTCAAAACGGGCCCCGACTTTCTCGACCCGATGATCCTCGCACGCGCCAGCGGCGCGCCGGTCCTGTCGCTAGACCTGTGGATGGTGGGCGAGTCGGCCTGTCGCAACCTGCTTGCGCAGGCGGCCGCCGAGGCGGATCTGATCCTGATTGAAGGCGTGATGGGGCTGTTCGACGGCACATCGAGCAGCGCCGATCTGGCCACCACGTTCGGCGTGCCGGTGCTCGCGGTGATTTCGGCAAAAGCCATGGCGCAGACCTTCGGCGCGGTCGCTTTCGGCCTTGCGCAATTCAGGCCGGAGGTACCGTTTTACGGCGTTCTCGCCAATCGCGTCGGCTCGCCAAGGCACGCGCAAATGCTCGAGGAGGCTTTAGCCCGGGACCTGCGCTGGTGCGGGCACATCAGCGGCAACGACGAAATCGAACTTCCCGATCGTCATCTCGGTTTGCATCAGGCGGCGGAGATCGGCGATCTGGACACACGTCTGGATCGCG
The DNA here is from genome assembly GCF_902859805.1 of Paraburkholderia sediminicola. Taxonomy (GTDB): domain Bacteria; phylum Pseudomonadota; class Gammaproteobacteria; order Burkholderiales; family Burkholderiaceae; genus Paraburkholderia; species Paraburkholderia sediminicola. Next base: position 11,845 of record NZ_CADIKC010000018.1, read on the forward strand.
CGGCCGATGCGCTCGCGCAAACCGCGCTGGCCGAGTTGCCGCCGCCGGTCGAATTCGGCACGCCTGTAGAACAAGCACCGCCGCGTCTTCTGGAAGGCAAGCGCATCGCCATTGCGCGCGATGCCGCGTTCTCATTCATCTACCCGGCCAACGTCACGCTGCTGGAGACATTGGGCGCGCACATCGATTACTTTTCACCCCTCGCCGATGAAGCGCTGCCGGAGCACGCCGACGCGCTGTACCTGCCTGGCGGCTATCCCGAACTGCATGCTGAACTGCTCGCCGGCAATCTGCGCAGTGCCGCAACGATCCGCGCACACGCCGCAGCAGGCAAACCGGTCGTCGCCGAATGCGGCGGCATGCTCTACCTGCTTGAACAATTGACCGACACGGGCGGCGCCACAACGCCGATGCTCGGCCTGCTGCCCGGCCATGCCACAATGCAAACGCGCTTCACCGCGCTCGGCATGCAACAGATCGACAGCCTGCACGGTTCAATGACCGGTCACACGTTCCACTACTCAAAACTGACGACGCCGCTCACGCCGTTGCGTTCAGCCACCCGGCCAAATAACGATGCCCCCGGCGAGGCCGTGTTCCGTGCCGGCTCGATCGTGGCAACCTATATGCATGCTTATTGGCCCTCCAACCCGGCCTTCACGGCCGCCCTGTTCCATGGCGAAGCCTTTTAACGATTCCGAACGCGAAGCCGTCTACCGCGCGATTTACGAGCGGCGCGACATGCGCCATTTCGTGCGCGACCCGGTTGAGCCTGCTGTGTTGCAACGCCTGCTCGATGCAGCGCATCACGCGCCGAGCGTCGGCTTCATGCAGCCCTGGCGCATCGCGCGTATTACCGACCCGGCTTTGCGCACCGCGCTGCATGCAACCGTAGAAAGCGAACGCCTCGCCACCGCCGACGCACTCGGCAAGCGTCGCGAAGAGTTCATGAAGCTGAAAGTGGAAGGCATGCTGGAATGCGGCGAACTGCTGGTGATGGCGCTGATGGACGGCCGCGAGCGTCACATCTTCGGACGCCGCACCTTGCCGGAAATGGACCTGGCTTCCGTGGCCTGCGCGATCCAGAACATGTGGCTGGCCGCGCGCGCGGAAGGACTGGGCATGGGCTGGGTGTCGCTATTCGACGTCGACACAGTGCGTACGCTGCTGCACATGCCCGAGGGCGCACGGCCGGTGGCGATCCTGTGTCTCGGCCACGTCGATCAGTTCTACAGCGAGCCGATGCTGGAAACCGAACGCTGGGCGAGCCGCATGCCGCTCGCCGAGTGCGTGTTCGAGAATCGCTGGCCGGAAGACGATAAAGCGCCGGAATAATCCGGGCGCAGACCTCTGACTGCTACGGCTGAAGAGGCTTGACCGACACCACGGCCGGCACGCCGCCCGCCTGATCGGCCCGCAGTTTTACGCGCCAGTCGGGCGGCGCATCGAACGGAAATTTTGCCAGCGCGCTTTTCACGAGCACCGGCATTGCATGCAGTGGGTCGGCATCGCGATCGCTGCTGGCCGCACTCACCTTGTAGACTTCCTGTCCGCTCGACTGCTCGAAAAATCTCAGCGTCAGCGCGTGCTGATAAGCGCGTCCGCCGAATAGCGAAAACGGCGGTTCGGGCGAGCGTTCGCACGCACCGGGTGCGCAGTCCGTCGCGCCCACGCCGATCGTTGCCGGCCGCGTGTCATACGCGATTGACAGCAAATAGTGCGCGGACTTGCCCGCCGAATCGGTAAAGCCGTTCTTCGCCAGTTCATCGCGCAGCATGGTTTCAAATTGCGGATGATCCGCACTGGCATCCTGCGACGGCATGCGCGCAATCGTATAGGTGCGCTCGCCTTGCAGCGCGGCGGAAGGATTCGCTGTGTGCACGTCGGCGTTCAACCCCGCGCATCCGGTCAGACTCGCCGCGGCCAGCGCGGCACAGATCAATATCGCTTTCACCGGCTTCTCGCTTCGATAAGGTGAGTGTTCATAGTCATAAGCGCGACGTTGTGGACACGTCGGCTTGCGCTTCGTCGAGTGCCGGCAGGGAAATCGTAAATGCAGTCCCCTTGCCCGGCGCGCTGACCACCTCGACCTCGCCGCCATGGCGCGTCACGACGGTTTTGACGAACGCCATACCCAATCCGGCGCCGCCCACTTCCGGCCGCTCCGTCTCGTGAAAGCGCCGGAAGCGCTCGAACAGCCCCGCCTGCTGCTCCTCGGGAATCCCATAGCCTTCGTCGCGAATCGTGCACGATACACGTTTTGCCGCAACGGGCGCGGCCGTCTGCGCCAGACCGCCTGAGGCGCTGGGACCGCCGAGGCTCTTCAGGCTGCACGTGATCCGCGTATCCGGCGGACTGTACTTGACCGCATTGTTCAGAATGTTGACGAGCGCACGCGTCATTAGCGAACGGTCGGCGCAGATCCAGTGGCCATCGTCGGCATCCGCCGTATCGGTTTGCAGCGCGATGCGCTTGGCGTGGGCCTGCGGCCAGACTTCGTCGCTGGCGTCGATCAGCAGCTCGGTCATGCTCACCGGTTCGAGCACATAAGTCTGCGATTCGGCGCGCGCGAGTTGCACGAAATCGTCGGCGAGCGTCAGCGCGCGTTGCGCATAACGCTCGATGCGCTCCAGCAGGCCGCGCGCGAGCACCGGCTCGCTGCGCGCCCGCTCGATCTCCACCAGCGCCAGAATCGAAGCCTGCGGCGAGCGCATATCGTGCGACAGCAGCCGCAACGCGTCTTCGCGTTGACGCTCGGCCGCGTGCAAGGCCGATACGTCGACGAGGCCCGCGATCCAGCCCGTCGTCTCACCTTGCTCGTTCGTGCAATTCGCATAGCGCAACAGATGGTCGCGCTCGTGGGCGTCGCGCACCTCGACGCCTTGCGCCATCAGCTCGGCGAACTCGCTGCGCGCGGGATCGAGCAGCGCCGGCCATTGGGCATGGGCGAGGAGATTGTTTTCGGCGTCCGACGCCGCGCCGCTGTCGATGGTCTTGACCAGCGTTAGCCCACCGAGCACCGTGCGCATCGGGCTGCCTTCAGGCAGCGGTGCGCCGAGCCGCGCGAAATGCGCCTTGGCGGCATGGTTCGCAATCAGCACGATGCCTTCCACGTCGCTCACCAGGATCGGCTCGGGCATGCTGTCGAGGCTGTCCCATACGAAGCGCTTCATGTCCTGCACGCGCTGCGCCGCCTGCGCCATCAGCGCCATATGCTGCTCCAGCACGTCGCCGCCAAACTCGCGGCGGCGCTGTGGCGTTTCCGGCAGCAGGTGCGGCTCGTCGGCGAGACGCTGCAGTTCTTCGCGCAGATAAGCCATCGTCATTTCGAGGCGCCGCCAGTTCCAGATCGGATACACCACGATCAACCCGGCGATCGCCGGCACCGGCGACATCCACAGTCGCGCGCCGTACAGCATTGCCGCGCTGCCGACGGTGGCAAGCGCGCCCAACGCGACGGTCAACAGCAACGAACGTCGCGGCGACAGCACCAGAAAGCCTGCCAGCAGCGCGGCGAGCGGCACCAGCGACACCGCAAACAGCACCCAGGGTCCGGCGGGCTCGAGTTCGCGACCGGTCAGCAGCGTGTCGAGCACGTTCGCGTGGATATAGACACCGGGCAGCGGGCCCAGCTCACCGGACACCGGTGTGGCAAAGCGATCATATAAGCCGGATGCAGTCACGCCGATCAGCACGATGCGTCCGCGCAGCTTGTCCGCGGGGACATTGCCGGCGAGCACATCCGCGAAACTGAGCTTCGCGTAGTTCTGCGCGTTCGGACCGAAAGGAATCAGGAAGCGGCCTTCGCCTTCGTCATGGTCATCGGATTGGGCCGGCGCCTCGCCGGAAGACGGCCGGTGCGGCAGCTCGTTCAGTTGCAGCGCGCCTCGCTCGACATCCTGGGCGACCGGCACCATCAATTGCGGCCAGCGAGAATTCGCGTCGCCCTCGAACTGCGCAACGCTGCGCACGATGCCGTCACTATCGACTTCAAGGTTGATATGTCCAAGCCCCGCTGCCGCACGCGCAAGCGGCGCCACCGGCTCGACCGCGACGCGCTGGCCGGCGCTGTCCGGCGGCGTCAGCAGCATAGGCAGATAGGTGGGACTCAGGGCGACCGCGCGGGCGAGCTCGGCGTCTTCGGCATTGGCCTCGGTAAACAGCACGTCGTAGATCACGGCGGCGGGCCTCGCCTTCGCAATCTGTTCGAGCAGCCTCGCGTGGACGCTGCGCGGCCATGGCCAGCGGCCAAGCTGCGCGATGCTGGCGTTGTCGATTTCCAGCACCACGATATCGCGCAGCAACGGTTGCGCGCGCAAACTCAGAAACCGGTCATAGACCAGATGATCGACGCCGGCGGTCAGCCGGCCGAGCGAACTGAGCAGAATCACCACAATGCCCAGGCAGCCGATCGCCACCCATTCGAGCAGGAAGCGGCGGCCGGCGCGCCGTCCGAGACGGGCGCGCGGGTCGAGGCTCAGGCGCGTGTGTGTGGTCGGCAAGGCGTGGCGTGGTTGAGAGCTAAGGAACAGGTCGGTTGTTGACCCGGCCCCGTGAATCTACCAGCGTCAGCGTGCAAGCGTAAACGAGCGGACCGTGCTGCTCTTCTCGTAGAAGCGGCCGTTTTCGAACTGCTCAGCGACGATCGTCCAGTAGTAGACGCCGCCCGGCAGGTCGCTCACCACAATCTGGCCGCCCGTCAGATCGGTCTTGTCGACGAGCGGGTGGCGCAGGTCGGCGGTCGTGGCCAGCACAAAACGAAAGCGCGTCGCGACCGTGGAGCGGCTGACGAACCAGCGGAACTCGTAGTCGCGGCTGCCGGCGCGCGGGCCCGCCGACGCATTCAGACCCAGTTGGCGCCGCTCGAAACCGTAAACCTGCGGCAGGCCTTCGAGGCCGTTCGAGTCGATCGCGGCGATGCGCACGAAATACGTGCCGTCGGCCAGATCGCCGAAATCGGCATGCGGCGCGTTCACGCGCAGATCGCGGATCAGGTCGAGCTGATCGGCATCGCGCGCAATCTGGACGCGATAGGCCACGGCGCGCTCGGCGGGGACGAGGTCGAACGCGACCGTTTTGCCGTCCTGCACTTTGGCCGGGTCGGTAAGCGACGGCGCGGCCAGCAATTCCACCGGGCCGCCGATCGCGCCACCCGCCCGCGTGACACTGCCATAGCGCGCCTTGACGAGTTGCGCCGACGCCTGCAGCGGTACGCCGGGTGACGGCGCGGAGATCCGGCCATTGACAGCGGCCGGGTCGACGCCGACCGCTCCGTCCAGCACTTCCACCGCCGTGGTTTGTGCGTCGCCGTCGTAGGCGACCTTGAAGCGCGTACCGCGCACGCCCGCTACAACCGATGGCGAGCGAATCTGGAAGCGGTCGTCCTTTTTGGTGGCGTGCGTGACCTGGCTCTCGACTTCGCCATGCTGCAGATCGAGTACGCGATCGCCCGAACCGGTCAGCACGGTACGCCGCAGCGTGCCGATATCGAGCACACCGTCCTGCGACACCGTGATGTGCGAGCCGTCCGGCAACTCCAGCGTGACAAAGCCGTTATGGCCGGTACGAATGCGGTCGCCTTCGCCGAGCGTCGTGCCCGCGGTGAGCGGCGTAAAGGGATTCTTGCCGAAAGCATGCTCCGCCGGACCGCTCGTCGCGATCACGCGCGCCGACTCGGGGTCCTGTTTGAGCCTGTCGGCCGGCAGACGCAGCGTGATGCCGGCCGGCATACGGCGTGGCGCGGGCACGTGATTCAGGCGGCTCAACATGGCCCAATCGCCGGAGTCGCGCAGATAGCGGCCGGCGATTTCATACAAGGTGTCGCCATCGTGGGTCACGTAGGACACATAGACGGGTGCAGTCATTTTGCTACGTGGCTTCGGCGCGCGCGGCGACTGTGCATCCGCCGAAACCGGCGCGAAGCACGTGATTGCAATCAGGCCGGCCACCGCTAGCGCCGCACCGGCGCGCCAGCCCGTCGAACTTGCGCAACCGGGCGCTACCGCATCGAAAGCAACCGTCACGCATCCCCCGCTTCGGGGCGCTCTTCGGTCGCCACGGGCGGCGAGCCGGATTCGATCCGTTCGAGCCGGTACCCATAGCCGTAGATCGGCGTCAGACGATAGCCATGCTCCGGACGCAAGCCGAGCTTGCTGCGCAGCATCGACACGTGCGTGTCCATCGTGCGCGACGGAATGTCCGTTGCCTGCTTCCAGATCACATCGAGAATGTGCGCGCGAGAGAGCGGCCGGCTCAGGTGCTGGAACAGCAGCAGCGCGAGCTCGAACTCCTTCTGCGTCACGGCGACGGCCGCGCCGCGCACCACCACGTGCTTTGCGCCCAGATCGAATTCGAATTCGCCGAAGACTTCTTTCGTCGCAGGCGGCTTGAGGTGATACGCCCGGCGCAGCAAGGAGCCGACACGCGCCAGCAGGACCGCACCAGAGACCGGTTTGACGACGTAATCGTCCGCGCCAGTGTTGAGGATCGAAGTGATATCGGTTTCGCGGCCGCGGCTCGTCATGAACAGAACCGGCAAGCGCTCGGAGAGGCTTTCGCGCACCCAGCGCAGCACCTCTTCGCCCGACATGTCGGGCACGTTCCAGTCGAGCACGAGCAGGTCGAAGGTCTGGCGCCGCAGCTGCCGCACCAGTTCACGGCCCGCGCCGAAAGCATGACAGACGTGGCCGGCCGCCGACAGCGTTTGGCAAACTAGATCGGCCTGAGCCGAATCGTCATCCAGGACTGCAATTCTCATAAAACCCCGCAACGCGACATCGTCCTTCGTAACTGTTGGCCGGTGAGCCGGCAGATGGCCGGGATGGCGGTGCGAACACCGACGATCCAGCTTCCTGTTTTCATCCTCGGCTGCACTCTTTTTCGATTAACGGTCCTTTGCCTCGCGCCCTGTTCAGTTCTGCCGCCCCATTGTCTCGAAATTAGCGCGTATTTTTGGCTTTAGCGCGCTGATTACCGAGGGGGCAGATCATCATAATCGAAAACGGCCGTTCTTTTTTCCGGATGCTCTTATGCGGCTATCCGGCCCGGCTCGGCCACTGCGGGCCGCTCTATGGGATTTTCCCCAACGTCTCTCTCAGGCTCTGCCTGTTATTGATATCGACCTCAATGGGTCGCTATTCGAGTCGGCTGGTCTCGCTCGCACGGTGATTGGCCCCGTCTGCCTTTTGTCCTATCGGGCTGTGCCCCCCGGCGTTCAGGAAACAGCGATTTGACAATTTGCGAGTCAGTATAGGAACAGTCTCAAAATAAATCGTTTAAGAATTGTCAAACCGGTTTAAGGATGCGATTGCAGATATACATCGAAACACATAGACACCACAAAAACAACTTTAAAAACAATCACTTAAAACAACAATCGGATCAATCGACGTAATGGCGACGTGCGCTGTCGCGTTGCAAAACTTCGCGGCCAGCGTAACATTTAGCGTAGGTTTTTTTGCAACCAAAGTAGTCCGGAAACCGACATCAGACCCAAGATGAAGTTCGACGCCAGACGGGCCAAGCTCCTCCAGCCGCAACAACATATAGCGTTCGACGACTTCCCCGGCTTACGACTTGAAGCGACGGCGACGCGACGCACCTGGACGTACCGATACCGATCGCCCCTCGACGGTAACATGCGACAAATCAAGCTCGGGGACTGGCCAGCAATGCCTCTCGCCGCCGCAGTCGTTCAGTGGGAGACAAAACGAGGCATCCGTGATACCGGCGAAGATCCCGCCCTTGCACGACGCCGGGCCAGGGAGCACGTCGCCGCACCGGACGTCAAACATGGTCTAGGTGCATATACCGTTCGGTGCCTCGTCGCCGATTATCTAGCTGGACACGTCGAGCACAACGCTAGCCCTGCAGTGCAGACAAATACTCGATACGCACTTGGCAGCCCCATCGAACCGATTCTGGACAAGCTTCCTGAAAGCGTCACTCGCAAGATGGCCTTCGACCTGCTGGAAGGGTTGCGAGATCGCCCAACCTATGCGAACCGCATCAAGATGGAACTTGGCGCGGCATGGGACTACGCGCTCGATGCCGGCCGGCTTCCCGAAAATACCCCAAACTGGTGGCGCCAGATCATGCGCGGACGACTGCGCAGCAAGGGCCGCAGTCGCAACGGTGAGCGTGTCACAGACAAGCGTGTACTGACTGGTCCCGAGATCACTGCTCTCGTTCCGTGGGTACAGGTGCTTGAAGAGGATGTAGCGGATGCGGTGCAACTCTATCTATGGACAGGACAACGCGGCAACGAGATTGTCGCCATGCAGGGCGTCGAGTTGAGCGAAGAGACGGATGGTTTCTGGTGGACCATTCCGAAGGCAAAGACGAAAAACAAGCGCATAGAACGCGCGACTGCGCATCGCGTACCGCTCGTCGGTCGGGCTGAGCTGATCGTCCGGCGGCGATGGGCGATTTACGGCGCCGGCCATTTATTTCCTTACGCTGCGCCGAAATCGGGACGCCGCCCGGCCAAGTCGCGCAAAGGCATTACTCAAGCGAGTGTCGGGCAGATCATTGCCCGCTGCCAACCCTACTGGAAGGGAAACAACAAGCTGGTGACTGAACGTCCAATCCCTGTGACGGGATGGACGCCACACGATCTTCGCCGCACCGCGCGCACGATGCTCGGCGCGATGGGATGTGCGAACGAGGTAGCCGAAGAGATAATTGGACACATCAAGCCGGGCATCGTGGGGGTCTACAACCTTTATACCTACGATGCCGAAAAGCGAGAGTGGCTTACGAAGCTGGCCGCCCGCCTTGAGGAACTGGCCGCTTCCTAACGCCTGTATTCTCTGGCGGCAGGAGATCGGCAATCGGACGCGCGTCAGCCCACTCCTGAACCTCGCGCGCAAGCCACCCTACCCTCCGGCCCGACAGTAGCCGCGGTTCGGGAAACGTTTTCTCGCGCACCAGTTTCTGTACGGTCGTCGGCGACAGTGAGAGCGCCTCTGCCACCTCTTTCAGAGAAAAACAAATTTTCATTGCGACTTCACCTTTCGTACGTTATGCGTCCTCCCCATCCCCGTTGCGCCGTTTAGATGAGGAACAACCGGCGAATTGATGAGGTATCGATAACACCTCACACGTGCCGCGGTGGGAGAGCGCACGTCTAAATCTAATGGGCAACCTCGAACGCCGCAAATACGCTCCCAGGAATAAAATTGCGTTCATTGGTATATCGATCGGACGTAGGCTTTCCTCAGAGTTCCGCGGTAGTCCTTTACCAAATGAGGCTGAGACGAAAATCATCGTCATCCTGCGCCTTCAAGCACGATTCTTTCCATTTCAGGTTCAATGGATATCTAGCCCACGCAGCGCGTCAGGGGTATGAACTCCCGTTCCCCACTTAACATGCCGTGCGTTGCGTGCGCAGATCGATATCTGCGGGTCCTAAACCGCCGATGCCACTTTGGAGAATCGGACATGTCGCAACCCGGTGTTTCATTCGCCCCATCGCGAGCCGCGGGTTCGTCCGTCGACCAGTTCAAGGTTCGGGTCGTGCTGCTCGCCGTCTTTGTCGGCTCCATTTGGGCGACGTTCTTCCTGTCGGTTTCAATGCCTTTCCTGCATCTGAATCGGCATGACGTTGTCCCGCGCACGCTGAGCGGCCTGAAGGGCATCCTGTTGCGCCGTGGCTGCACGCCGGGCTGTGGCACATCACCGCCAACACAGGCGGGCTGCTGGTGCTCGGCTGGCTCACGATGTGGCCGCGCATTGCGAATTTCTGGCAGGCGACCGCCGGCGCCATCCTCGGCGCGGGATTGTGTGCACGGCTGCTGGGCGCACCATATTCTGTGCACATCGGCGCGAGCGGCGTAGTGTTCGGATACGCAGGGTATCTCGTCGCACGCGGTGTTTGCACGCGCGGCATCATCTCGATTCTCGTCGCCCTATTCGTGGCCAGTAGCTACGAACTGAGTATGCTGCTTGGCGCGCTGCCCCTCTACCCGGGCGTATCGTGGCCAAGCCATCTTGGTGGCGCGATTGGCGGCATCATCGCCGCGCGACTGTCGCGACAAAGCCTGCGTCCCCAGCGACCACCAGTCAGTATCTTCGCGTGGACGACGATCGTCGTCATCGCGAAGCAGATGAAAAGCACCGCATTGACTGGTAAGTTCAGATGGCTGAAGTTCGGCCGTAGCCGACGTTGGGCTTCCATCGGATCGCAACTGAGCGAATGACTGCTCTCCTAGCATCAATCGCAAGATGTTGCCAGATTGATCCCAGAGTTGAGCGGTGCGATGCAGTGACGCGCGTTTCTTCTTAATCGCTTGCTCGTCCTTCGCGAATAATCTTGTAAGCGTTTCCGCCCCATAGTTCAGGGGGTGGAATGACAGGTGCAAGGCCTGTCAGATATGGATTGCTACCATTGCTGTAGCAAATCTGTAGCCCGCGATATTTGCTCTGTTAGAGCATCAGCTGACTATTGCGTAGTCGCAGCTTTTGCGCTCACACTCCCGCGCAGCAAGTGCTCAGGGATGATTCCGGTTCGGCCCATTTAGACAGGTCGTCTGCTTATCGACTGTATTGGCACGCGGAGTATTCCCAACTTCGCGTTGAGTGCGGACTTGTCCTGCGATCTTTTCTTTGGTTGCCGGTGGAGGCAATCCGAGTCCGCCTGGAGCCAACGCTTTATCCATCATAGGGGGCGATGGTCCCAGCCCGCCCGGTGCCAATCGGCGCGCATTTGATACATCTTGAGGATTCACAGCGCCCGTTGAACTCAATCCGCTGCTTGAGGTTAGTTCTTTTTCAGCCCCGTCGGCAGCCGGAATCGCTGGGTCAAGAAATCTATTCTTTAAAGAATAAACTGAATTAACAAATACAATAAAAAAGGCAAATGAGACCGCAAGAATTAATAGCCCAGTGACAGAAGACTTGACGGAAATCTTTCCAACTTCCAGATCAACGCTGCCACCTTGGGATCCCATATCCTTCGAAGATGCGGCCGATGCTAGCTTGTAAGCAGCAACCAGTTGTACCGCCGATAGAAGCACACCAGAAACAGTTGTGGTGACAACCATCCAAAGCAATACCTTATCTAGTGTTTCATGACTGGCTTGTCAAAAAAACGATTTCGCAGAAAAAATAATAATGGTGGCGATCCTGAGGGAGACTCAATCTCCGCCGTTGCGAGTTATATGCATTTATCAGGAGAATCGCCCCGGAACGCCAACGGCCCCGAAGACCGTTATGCGGACCAAACTAGTTGCCAAGCATTATTGGAATGGACGTAGGTTCAAAGAGTGAACGGCCCAGGGCTGATTTTTTTGAAATGGGTTGCGACCACTGCTGTAGGAAATCTGTATCACACATGTCGGGTGACACAGAAAGTGAAAACTGTGCCAGGTAAGTGAAAAACTGCTGACACGGTTAGTGAAAAATTCCGGCGGCGGACCTTATGCGTGTAGTGGGATGCGGAGGTCGGGTACGGCAAAGTCCTGTTCAGTCTAGACAGCCGTCAGGCCGCCATCGGCCGGCAGGTCGATGCCGGCGACGTAGCTGCTCTGATCGGAGGCGAGGAATAAAGCTGCGGAGGCGATCTCCTCGGGGCGCGCCAAGCTTCAACGCGAAGGCATTGACTGCATAGTCGGCCGCGGCCTGCTGCTTTGCGCCAGCCTAACCGAAATCGCAAGACGCCCTCACGCCGGCCATGACTTTAGCGCCAGTTTCACCATCCGATGAAGATCATCCCGGCTCGCCCCCGATTGCGCTTCCACCGCCATGCCCCATGCAATCGTGAAGACATACCTGGCAAGGTCGTCCGGATCGGCATCGGCAGGGAGTGCGCCGCTGGATTTGAACCGCTTAAACCGCTTTCGCAACTCGATCCGGCTCGCCTTCCTTAGTTCGGCCAGGTCATGCCGGACAGAGCCTTCCGTTTCGTCGGAACAGGGCAAGCTGCAGTTCAGCACGAGACATCCGGGAGGATGTTGTTTTGACGTATAGGAGTCGGCCAGCCCGTAAAGCACCCGCTCCGCAACGGCCAAAGGCGTCGCCTGGTTGAGGGCCTCCGAAAAGAAATTAAGCTGCTGCCCACATTGGTAGCGGTCAACCACCTGTTTGAAAAGCGCTTCTTTACTCTTGAAGGCGAAATAGAAGCTCGGCGGCGTGATCCCGATGGCTCCCGTCAAGTCTGAGAGCGACGTTCCCTCGTATCCCTTGCGCCAAAACAATTCACCCGCAGTATCTAGCGCCTTCTCGATATCAAATTCGCGTGGCCGTCCCATCGAATTCCGTCTAACTCCCTCGTTGTGCTGTAAGCGGCGGCTCTCGTCACTCCAATTAGCGCCATGACGCTAGGCGTGCTCCGCGAGCGATTGTATAGCGACTAGTATAAAACTCTTGACCCTTCCCGTCCAGATAGTATAGCGTCCGCTATAGAACGTCGTGTCGCCGTCTGAGCAGGCGGCGCGTCGCTGCAAAAACTTCCGAAGGGGACTATGCAAAATGAAAATACGCAGAATAGTGACCGCCGAAAGAAAGTCGGGCGTTGCAGTCCAGGTGAGTGAATTGTTCGACACGACCGCGCCGAACCTTCTTCCGACCAATATCTGGGGGTTCGATCAGCTTCCAAAACTGCCGCTTGCAGCCGAGCAGGTGCTCGGCGAGTACCAGCAAAAGGGGCTTTTCGGCCCGAAAGGTGCCCTGCGCATCGACGTCCAATCATTGCCTCCGGAGACGGGCAACCAGGCGCCGGACCTTGGACCGCTTCTTGCCATGCTCGACCTCGGGACGGGCCACAACATGACTCCTGGCAAATCGGGCGGTGGGATGCACCGCACCGACAGCATCGACCTCGTGATCGTGATCAGCGGTGAGGGGGTCATGGCTTACCCCGACGAAGACGGCCAGTTGATGGAGGTTCACCTCAAGCCGGGTGATGTCATCGTGCAAAACGGTAACTTTCACGAGTGGCGCAACCGCTCCGCCGCGCACTTCGTAGTCGTTCTCGTGGTGCTCGGGGCCGAACGCGCGGGGGCCGCGGCATGAGCGTCCCCGTCCTGGTGTTTGATGGGGTGACAAAGCTCCCTCCAGAAGCCAACGGTGCCATCGTCATTGGCGGCTCGAACGCCACGATTTACGCGGCCTATTTTTCAGCCAAAGCCGGCGCTCGCGCGCCATTCATCATGACTGCGGCATCGGTCGAGATGAGGCGGGGGTCCGAGGTCTGCCTTGGGCCGAACAACATGGCATGGCTATGGCGGCAGTTGCGACCGGCACTGCCTGCGCCGGCGACGCCGGAGACATGTTCAAGCGCGGCATCATCAGTCGCGTCAACAAGATTGCGGCCAATTGTGGTGTAGAGAGCGGCCAAACCGTCGCACAAGCAGCAGAGCTTTTGAAAGCCGCGCCTTGGCCTCATGCAGATGTGGAGGCGCCGGCGGTGGCACGCACCTTTATCGACGGCGTCCTCTGCATAGACTCCATCTCTCAGGGTAACGCCGAAGATGCAGGCTTGGTCGTGGCGAGCGGTAGTCATGGCGGCAGAAGTGCTGCGCCATTTGCGCGATCCTTCAAGCCACGCCTTGTTTTCTTCAACGATGCCGGTTTCGGCCCCGATCGTTCGGGTGCGGCCTCCCTTCCTATCCTCGATGCGGAGGGTATTGCCGCCGCTACGGTCGCCGCCGATTCGGCGTGCATCGGTGACGGCCAGTCCACGCTGACACAGGGCATTATCTCGGCCGCGAATGAAACGGCATATCGACTCGGCGCCAGGGTCGGGGATGCGCCCTTAAATTGGCGCGCACGGTCGCGCAGAGACCTCAGTAACAAGGAACCATCGAACAACCCACCGGCGCTGCACCCCAACGAAGAAGGAAACAACATGCCTCAACTGAAAAACAAGATTGCCGTAGTCACCGGCGGCACCAGCGGCATCGGCCTCGCGACCGCCAGAAGGTTCGTTGAAGAGGGCGCCCACGTGTTTATCGCCGGCCGCCGCCAGGCCGAACTCGACAAGGCCGTCGCGGAGATCGGCGCAAACGTCACCGGCGTAAAGACCGACATCTCCAAGCTCGATGACCTCGACCGTCTCTACGCGACCGTCGCGAAGAAGGGCAAGATCGATGTGATCTTCGCCGGCGCGGCCTTTGTCGAAAAGGCAATGACCCCCGGAGCAACGCCCGAGCATTTCGAAAAGACCTTCAACACTAACGCACGCGGTACTTATTTCACCGTTCAAAAGGCGCTACCCCACTTGAATGATGGGGCTTCCATCATCCTCGTGGCGTCTGCCGGCAAGAACAAAGGCATGCCGGGCCGCAGCACTTACAGCGCCAGCAAAGCGGCGATCCGTTCGTTCGCCCGGGCTTGGACAAACGAACTCAAGGATCGGAAGATCAGGACTAACGTGATAAGCCCCGGCGCCGTTGAAACGCCGATGTTCAACGATCAATACCCCTCGCACGACGCCGCCGCCGAAGCCCGTAAGCAGATCACTACGATGACCCCGCTCAACCGACTCGGCCGACCGGAAGAGATCGCCGCCGCGGCGCTGTTTCTTGCCTCGGATGAAAGCAGTTTCGTCGCCGGCATCGACCTCGCGGTCGATGGCGGGCTAACGGCTGTCTAAACCTGCCGCCGACTGAACAACAAACAGAAGGAGCCGTTATGGCCGACGAAATCAATCGCTGGAAAGTCGGCAACGTCAAGATCACGCGCGTGGTCGAGATGGAGGGAGGATTCACGGAACTGAAGTTCAAGGTACTCGGACGACCATCTCGACCTCAAGTTGATAGTCCGGCGTATACAGCGCCTGCACGCCGATCGTGGTGATGCTCGGCTTGCCGCCGCTGAACGTATCCCGAAGTGCCGTGAGCGCCTGTTGGAAGCGACCGGTCGTCGCGTTAACAACGTAGAGCCGGACCATCACGACATCGTTTGCCGAGGCGCCCAATTCGGTCAGCGCCATCTTGAGGTTAGCTGCGACGATGTGTGCTTGTGAGGTGAGATCCGGCGGCATGTGCTCCCCATTGGGGGCGCCTGCGACCTGGCCTGACAGGAATGCCAAGCGGCCCGGTTCTGCCACGCTGATCTGCGCGAACCCTCCCGCAGACATGTCCCATAGAAAGGAAGGGTTATGATGGGTTACCGGTGCCGCAGCGGCTTTCTGTGGTTCTGATGACATCTTTCTCTCCTGTAAGGGATGTGCCCCGCGACACCGGACGCGGCTGGTAGTAAACGCCGGTCCGGTTCAGTCCAAATAGCTCGCACTGCCGCTTCACAGGCAGCTTCCCACTTCGCTCGATCATCGCTTGCCGCTCGGACCAGGGAATCGCCCGAGCGCGCGATCTAAAAGATCAGGGCCGTACCCGCGTACCGCCTTCAGAGTTGCGACCAACCGCCATCGACTGGAAGTTCCATGCCTGTCGTGAAGGTCGCATCGAACCCGAGGTAGAGGACCGCCTTCGCAATTTCCTCCGACGTGCCGAAGCGCTTCATCGGAATCATGCCGATCGTCTTCTCCCTAACCTGGGCGACCACGGCTTTATCGGGAAACACTTTGTTGAGGATCGGCGTGTCGATGGGGCCGGGCGTCACCGCGTTGACGCGAATTGCGCGAGGAAGCAGCTCGACGGCAAGCGTCCGAGCGAGTGATCGCAGCGCAGCCTTGGCGGCTCCGTAGGTGGCTTGGCCCGGCAGTCCCTTTACGTTGGCGACGGAGGTCGTGAGGACGACGGAGCCTCCCCGATTGATCAGCGACGCGAACTTCTGGACCGCGAAAAAGGGGCCCTTGGCGTTCAGGTTGAACATCTCGTCATAGATGGCTTCCGTCACGCTCCCGAGAGGCGTTGGAATGCTGAACCCGGCGTTGACGAAAAGCAGGTCGATGGTGTCGAACTCGGTCTTCACCTGAGCGGCGAGGGCGTCGATGTCGGTTAGCGACCGCGCGTCGCTCGAAACCACGATCGCGCCGTCCCCAAGCTCTTGCTGCGCCGACTCCAAGCCCTCCTGCGAGCGGCCGGTCACCAGAACGCGCGCGCCCCCGTCGATGAGCATCTTCGCTGTCGCGAGCCCTATGCCGCTCGTGCCGCCGATAATCACCACCTTTTTATCTTGGTACCGGTTCATATGTGTTCTCCTTGAGAGGGTTAGGGTTACTTTGCCGATACTTAGCTACTTTGCACTACTATTCATTTAAAAATACCATATGGCCCGTGGGCGATCATGTAACTACGCAATCTCCCGCTGATTCTGACAACTGCGACCATTTCGCCGCGACCGGCGCACCTTCAGGACACCGCGCGCAAGGATTCCGCGTACGACCAGTTGACGCCAGAGACGTTGACGACGGCCTGCCACGCGGCTTCTTGATTCGCGCCATCGAGGAGGTGTGGGTGTAGCTGCGCCTCAATTGGGCCTGAGAACTTCCCTTGAGCGGAGGCGAAGAATTGCCCTGAGACCTCGGTTCCGAACTTCGAGGCCTGGATATACCGGCCCGCTGCCGTCTCCGGCGTCTGATTCATGCCGGGAATGAGGTTCGCGATCGGGATAAACAGATACTTCACGGCCAGGCTAGCCTGTCGCGAAACGTTGGTCGCAGTCGCCGCACCGGGCGAGACAGCGTACACGGCCATGCCAGAGGGTAGCCGCCGCGCCAACGCTGCGACCCACCAAGCGACGAAGAGCTTCGCGTCGGCATACGCATTGTTAGGCACGTACTTCACGTTCGGCCCGTTGCGAATCAGGGCTTCCATAGCAGCGGTCAGGTCGCTATGGTGGTATTTGGCAGCGAGTGCGTCCACGTCGGTGTACTTGAACATGGGTACGCCCCCTCGGGCAGGCTCCGCGCTGGTGATGACAATCCGCGCGTTGGGGCTCAGCAGGTCGGCGCGGAGCAACCCGACAGTCAATTGATGATGACCGATGAGCGGGGCCTGAGACGCCTCGACGCCCGCCGCAGTGATCACGCGCGCCTTGCCAGGAACCATCCCTGCATTGAGCAGCAGGAAATCGATCGGCCGACCTCGCTTGACGAGTTCGGCGAGCGCGGACTGGACGCTGGCCGGCGTGTCCAACTCCAGCTCCAGCGGCGTGAAGACCTGTCTTTTAGTTTCCGCTGCGAGTTGAGCGGCCGTTTCCTGGGCCCGAGCCAGGCTACGGCCAGTGACGATGATCTCGCGCCAGCCCTCTCCGGCAAGTGTGCGGGCAGCCGCATAACCGAGCCCGGAGGTGGCACCGGTGACGAGCACGATTGAATGTTCCATGGGCGTCTCAGTGGTAAAGGGGAAAGGTCGAGTCGTGAGGCCACGGACGACTTGCTAATTTCGAACCATTCAGTTATATATTGATGCAATGACGAGTGTCAAGGATTTTTGAACCAAATGATTCAAAATGCTGCTAGACCGAGGGGCCGACCGCGCAGCTTCGACGAGACAGGGGCGCTGGAAAAGGCGACTCAGGTGTTCTGGTCGAAAGGCTACGACGGAGTGACGATTGACGATCTCGTCGCCGGGATGGGTGTGGGACGGCCGAGCCTGTATGCCGTCTTTGGGGACAAGCGGGCGATATTCTTGCGGGTCCTTAAGGCGTACGCAGAACGGAAAGGCGCATCAGCCGCGAAGGCACTCCTCTCACCACAGAGTCTTCGCGACTCGATCACGGGCTTTCTGAGGTACGCCGTCGAAAGTGCGACCGAGAAAGGGTCCGCCCGGGGCTGCCTTCTGATTTGCGTCGCGCCGCTTGTGGACGACCCTGAGGTCCGGCAGTTCCTGCAGAACGCGGCCGCTGGTGGCACCGCGCTGGTGGAAGGTCGTTTCCGGGACGCTATCAGCGCGGGAGAAATCCCATCTGACTTTCCCGTCGCCGCGCGCGCAACCCAAGTCACGGATTTAGCGCGTGGGCTAACCATGCGTGCGCAGCTAGGAGTGCCGCGCAAGACGCTCCTCAACGATGCCGAGGAAGCGGCCGACTTGGCGCTCCTGCCGCGACGCGTCTGACGGGTCATTGGAAGAAAATTCATTGAGAGACGATCACGACAACTGACATGAGCGGCGGATCCGGGCGTTTCGTCGTCTGATGAACAAGGTGGCGACGTGGTCAATCGACTCCAAGCGCGCCGATGGGAACACAACAGTTTTTTCACTTACTGCGGCAGTGCGGGACGGATATTTCATTTTCCTTGGCACGTGCTGGTTGCTCGACGCCACTCTTGCTGAAAAATCGCCTTACCTTCAACGACGCATTTTTCATTATTGGTGGCACCCGACAACACAAGACTCCACCGCAATGCATTAGCCGACTGTTCCGCAGTCGCCGCTCGCGCGTGCTCATCTGATGGAAATCGCCGATCTACGGCTCGACCCAATGCCATAGACTGTTGGCTCTGCACCCATCCAGCTCTGCACCAAACGAGAGATGACCGATTCAAGCAACCTTGACGACGAAGCCCGTGCCGAACTGCTCTGCTATCTGGTGGTGGGGCAACTGGTTGCACAAGCGCGGACAGGCGGCTGGCTGCGAACCGACCATGCTGTGGAATTGCTAAACATTTGGCTCAAAGGCAATGGAGCCAGAGCCAACTGGCAGGACCGGCCGTATCTTGGCACCCTATCGGAAAAGGTAGCACTGGACTTTGCCAGGTTGCCGGGGTTCGCGGATTCAGATTCGCTTGCGCAACTCTTCACCGATGGCTGGCGGCTGGACTACCGGTCGTCGATTGTCCGCAGGATCTATGCGGCCTGCGAAGACGAGTTGAGGCCAAACTAGGGACCGTGCAATCTCTGCCGCATTGCCAGAGAGACAACCCCGCAATAGGCCTCAACAGGCCGACGATCGTAAGCGAGCAGAGAGCCGGCCATGAGCCTTCTCCGTTAACGCTTGGCGATATATCGATCAAGTTACTTCGCCTACCTGCGGCGAAATGATTGCTCATGTCTTTACTAAGTTTTGCTAGAAATTGCTCGTGCATACTTCCCTCCCGACGATACGTGAGCGGCAGGTTGTGGTCGCGCTGAACCGGATGATGACCAGCTCAGGATCGACCCACTGCTGCCATTTTCGGTTCTCCGAAACGGACGCTCAGCAGTCAAAAATCACGGCTTCATTTAGCAGGACCACCGACGATCTTCCAGGCCTCTCACTCTTGGCATTAGTCCACGACTTCACGCGCTACGACCTCGATCAATTCAAAATGCAGAGTTACCAATTCGAAATGGTCATGCACCGAATATGAACCTCCCGAAATTCCTCGGCACTGGAGAACGTTTCGCCACGCCAGACCTCCTCCGGAATATCGCCGAATTTGATCTTATACACTTTGTTCGCTTTGATGATGCAGCGAAGCCTTTGCTTCAAATCGTAGACCTCAATGATGCCGCCCGGTGCATACCCTAGCGCGTTGTGAATTTGTTTTGGCTAGCAGTACGTTCCGGCGGCGTTCACCGTCCGGCACTGAACTACCGTGATCGATCTGTAGGAGACAGTCGAACCGGATCGAAAGCGAAAACTCCATACTAAACACCTTGTTTTGACGTTATCGCCGAGACGCTCCTAGCTGGGCATAGGCATATCCGCAAGGTGCTGGAGGCGAGGTTTGCGAATACATGTAAGAGTGCTCGTACATTGTCTTGTAAGCAAAACCCCAAAGCGGCCGTACCAACTCAACCTGAACTCCGTCGCCGGCCGCAGCGTTTCCGATTTCCTTGGTACGACACTGAACTCCGTCGCGTACTTCGACAGTCGCATAAGGCGCAACAACATCGCCCAAAAAAAACATTATTCCTAGTCCTCCAACCGGCAAAATTAAAATGCCGAGGACCACGGGCGTCGTGAATACAATGCCTGTCACGGCTCCAAGAAGTTTTGGGCGGACTAAAAAACTTGCAAATGCAAAATAGATATATCCGGCGATACCTAAAAGCAGCGCACAGAAGTTAAGTGAGCGTAGCTGAAAGGATATTCCTGCAGCCCCGCATACCACCGGCGCGCATGCCAGCAGCACGCAGAACACATATGCCTTACTGCGTGAACGAAGGCACGCCCATAAGACCATGATCATCAAAGCGACTGCTACAGCTCGGCCAAACATAACGAACCCGTTTTTTGGAAGGTCTCGTTGAGTGCGTTCAGCAACTGCTGACTCGCTTACCAAACAGTCTCACTGTCGGCCGATAGCGCTGAAACTTTAGCTTTCCCGCATGTGACGAAATAGACCGACCGCACGGTTCGGATTGTCGGCGATTTACCTGAGATTGTCGAAGGTCCGCAACTGGCCGACCGGCGCCTGATGCGGCAGCCCTTCTGCGTACCGGAGTGACCGGCCGCGGACGTTGGCCAAGCGATAGCGCAGAACAGTCATCTGTTCTATCTGATGCGCTCCCTTTACGGTTGCTTTTACTGATCCGACCGCCACCGTACAGACTTACCGCGTCATCCCATGAGACTGTCTATTTGGACCTGCGTGCATCAACGATGTTGAATCGCCCCCGCAAGGCAGACCTTTGGGAACGCCGGGACGGGTACTGGCACCGCGGTCAGTTACTGTGACCGTGTAGCAACTGCCCGGAACGTATCGCCGGTTCCTCGCGCGCCGTCCGGTGCGAAATGGGGATAAAAATGTCAGCACATACTACGTCCGCCGGTTTATCAGCATACGGTTCTGTCTTGAGACGCGCGGTCGCCTCGGACGAAATGATGGAGCACGCTTTGCCGCAGACCGCTGTCGTTCCTTTCGCTCATTCGCCAAGGGTAGGCGATCCTGTCGGCGCACCGCAGCTGAAGGATCAGATTCTGGCGATGGTGGCCCACGAGCTTCGTGGACCATTGACTCCGCTCGGGCTCGCCACGCAACTCATTCGCCGGGTGTCGACGGATCGGTCGGAGGTGCTTCGGTCGCTTGCCATGATCGACCGGCAAATTACACTCATTGCCCGACTTGCAGACGACCTGATGGACGCTACACGGGTCGGCAGGAGCGCACTTCGCATCAGCAAGGAACGCATCAACGTCGCCACGGTTCTGGCCGCTCCATTGAGCGCGGCTGCACTGGAAGCAGGCAGACGCAACCAGATATTCACCGTGGAAATTTCCGACAGGACAATGGTCATTGACGGCGATCCTGTCCGGCTCGCACAGGCCTTCAACAACGTCCTGCATAACGCGGTGAAATACACACCGGAAAATGGGTGCATTACCGTGCATGTGCTCGCTGACGGGAAGGACCTCGTCGTATCCGTCAGGGACAGTGGTCTGGGCATATCGGGCGAACTTCTGCCACATATCTTCGACCTCTTCGCTCAATCCAGCCGAACAGTTGCGGCAAGCGCCGGCGGCTTGGGGATCGGCCTTGCCGTCGTGAAGGCGGTTGCTGAATCTCATGGCGGCACGGTGTCGGCTACCAGCGCCGGCCCCGGTACCGGTAGCGAATTCACGCTTCGGCTGCCCATCGTGATCGACCGGCGCATCGGTGGCTTATGAGCGTTTCCTGAGACGCGCCTTGGCATTGCCATACGATACCTGCGTCTTGCCGATGACCTGCTCGACGCGCCCCTTCCAAGTGACCGTCCGGTTTCCGATGATCTTGCCGAGGCCGGCACGCAGTTTGCCGGTCATCTCCCGTATCCAGCCCTGCATCTGGTCCTTGTTCATCATTGTGCACCTTGAGCGTTGCTTCGATCGGAACAGCATGATGGCAATCGGTAAAACAATCGGTCCGCCACCGGACAGACACCGCTCGGGAGTTGGCGCACATATGATCTGTTCGATGGAATTCGCCGTACCGATGGCAATCCCTTCGCGAGTCCATCGAACTCCTTTGGAGACCGATCATGAGACTCGTTGCACCTCAATTCCAACCGCGAACTGTATCGGCGTTCGCGATAGCGGTTTTTCTCGCTCTAACGGCGTTCGCTAATCCTGCAGGCGCTACCTCCCCCTCTCAGACTCCACCACGTGCAAGCGTGATGACCGTTGCAACCCAAGACCGGGTCGATACGCGCATCAGTGGACTTCACACGAGACTTCAGATCACCGCGGCGCAGGAAGAACTCTGGCAAAAGGTCGCGCGGGTCATGCGTGACAATGCGGGCACGATGGACTCGCTCAGACAGGCACGGGCCAGTAACGTCAACAGCATGAGCGCGGTCGACGATCTCAAGTCCTATGGCCAGATCGCCGACGCCCATGCGGACGGCATCAGAAAGCTCACTCCTGCGTTTCAGGCACTGTACGACAGCATGTCCGACGTTCAGAAGAAGAATGCCGATCTGATTTTCCAGACTGACCATCGCCACTCCGCCAAGAAAGGGTGATCTCGGGATACCCGCAACGGGAAGCGGGCTGGGGCTTCAGTGAGGCCCCGGATCGCAGACAGGAGCACATCATGAAAATCCAAAGAGTGCGAGCCGCGTGCCTTGGCTCGATGAAGACCAGAATCATGGCTGCAGCTTGCCTGGCATTGGCTGTTGGCGGCATGTCCATGGCACCGGCCTTTGGCGAAGGAAATAGCAACCACGAGGGCCAACAGCAGCATGGCGCAAGTAACAACTATCGGCATAACCAGGAAGGACATCAGTCGGATCACGGCAACCGGCAGGCGTATCAGCATCACGGCGATGACCACCGTCGCGGCGATTATTACGGTAACCAGGACTATGTGTATGCACCGCCCCCCGTGGTCTATGCCCCAGAGTCGGCACCGGGCATAAGCTTGTTTATACCGCTCCAGTTCCGGTAGAGCGAAGGAGCCGCGTATTGCTGATATTCTGGGGCACCATTTAAGTAAAGAGGGAACTTCGATTATCCGAAGCGTGCGCGCCGGCTCAGCCCTTCTTTCAACTCAACGAACCTTCAGCGTGGCCACACGCGAACCACGGCTGACGGCGCGTCAGCGCGCGCAACGACGAGCCATACCCATCGCGCGCGATCAAACTATAATTTGAAGAGGGCTCGGTCAAACTCGGAGTTTAGAGCGTACTGCCATGCCGCAGCGGCTTCGCTAGTTTTTTTGTCTGACGCTTTCGCCAAGCTGCCGTCGAAACTTGACATTGCCCGGAACAAATCGGTGAAGACGTGCAGTTTCTGGGGAGGTGCACGGGGGGCGACACATGCAAAGCCAACCTCGTTTCAAAGAAGATCACCTGCTCGCCGTTCTACCCGAAGCGGAGTTGCTCCGTCTTACCCCGCATCTGGTGCCGGTTGAAATGCCTTTGGGGCACGTCGTGTACGAGTCGGGCGATCACCTTCACGATGTCTATTTTCCGACCACGTCCATCGTCTCGCTGCTGTATGTCATGGAAGACGGGTCGTCAGCCGAAATTGCGATCGTGGGTAACGAAGGACTCATCGGCATTGCGCTTTTTTTTGGGCGGCGAAACCACACCGAGCCGGGCGATCGTGCAAAGCGCAGGGGCGGCGTATCGGCTGGACGCCAGGATTCTGAAGGAGGAATTCCATCGAGCCGGCCCGGTGCAGCGGCTGTTGTTGCGTTATACCCAGGCACTGATTACGCAGATGGCCCAGACCGCCGTTTGCAACCGGCATCATTCGATCGACCAGCAATTATGCCGCTGGCTGCTGCTCAGCATGGACCGCCTGCCGTCGAACGAGTTGAAGATGACGCAGGAGCTAATCGCCAACATGCTTGGCGTGCGGAGATCCGGCGTGACGGAAGCGGCGCTGAAACTGCAGGACGCGGGACTGATTCGCTACAGTCATGGGCACATCGAGGTGCTGGATAGACCGGGGCTAGAGCAACGCGTGTGTGAATGTTATGGCGTGGTGAAACAGGAATTCGACCGGTTGCTGCCTGATCTGGGGGCGCTATAAGAGGCGCATCGTCTGCTTAAAGGCGAACTATCAATGGCCCCGATGTCGTACGGTCTTCCTCAATAATCATCACCTGCCGCTCACGCATCCAGTTTCTCGTGTCGATCACGAGATAGCGAATTCCCCCATGCCTCGTCATCAAAATAAATATTGTCAACGCATCCGATGTCACCATTACGTGCTGCTTGATGGGCGGTTTCGATTCAGTGGAGATGTCCCCCGAACAGTCCAAGCAGCCCGATAACAATCAGATAGATCGCAACGATGTAATTCAACAGGCGAGGCACCACGAGAATCAGAATGCCGGCAATCAGCGATACCAGCGGGCCCGCGTTCGTGAGAATATGCATGCCCTCTCCTTCGGATTGAAGTCGATAATCAGACGCAAACCTGTCCCGCCTGTGTCGCTCGTTATATCGACTTAAGCCTCGTGACCTTCGTGCCTTCGAGCGTCACACCGGCCATCAAGCCACTGTTTGTTAGCACGAACGCTTCGACCGGCGCCGTCGCGGTGGTGGTATCAATGTTGCCGTTCGCGCCGACTTTCAGTATTGCCACTGACGCGTCACCGCCAGCCGACCAGCCTTCGCTGTTACGGAATCGGTTGAGTGCGTCCTCGGTCATGAACAGGAAAATGATTGCTTTCGATTGTGCGCCGATCTGCAAGCCGAACGAACCGGTTGCGGTGCTGTAGTACCCAACCGTGCTGCCGCCGACGCGTAGCGAGCCCTCACCATACTGGCCGCCGACCCAGAAGCCAGCGGCGATGACCGACGGGAACACGAGTACGCCACGTGCTTTGCCTACCAGTTCACGTGAACCGTTGGCAGCGGTGTAAAGGCGTGCAAGAGTCGAGTCGACACCCGCGTCGATGGTGTGACGCTTGTCGGTCTGATGACTACTGGCATCGGATGTTCCGGTCGTCGTGCAACCTGAGACTGCGAGGCCAATAGCCAGGATCGATCCCGGCGTACCCCATATGAATGTTCGTCGTAGCATGATTTCCCCCATGTTGTTCCTGGATATATCTAACGCTACACGCAAGTGGACGGGAATGCGGTACGACAGCGTACAAAATATGCAGCGAACAGTGCACAATGCGGCCATGCCAGCGTGCATGAAGGCGCAATACTCCTGGTGGGAAATTGATGTACCCAAAGATCTGTACGGGAGGTGCGTTTCCGCAAACGCTAAGAGGGTGGACGTGTCACATTGCCTTCAGATCAGGCAGTAGTCTTTCGCACTCTTTCCTGACAACTTCGTAGCATTCACATACGCGTTTTTCGAGCCCGGGTCGATCCAGTACCTCGATATGGCCATAGCTGTAACGGATCAGCCGGGCATCCTGCAGTTTCATCGCCGCTTCTGTCACGCCGGCGCGCCGGACGCCCAGCATGTTGGCAATCAGTTCCTGCGTCATCGTCAATTCGTTCGACGGTAGCCGGTCGATGCTAAGCAGCAACCAACGGCACAACTGCTGGTCAATTGAATGGTGTCGATTGCACACCGCGGTCTGCGCCATCTGTGTGATCAGTGACTGGGTGTAGCGCAGCAGCAGCCGCTGCACGACCCCAGCGCGATGGAATTCGTCCTTCAGGATACGGGCATCCAGTCGGTAGGCTCGTCCTGCGCTTTGCACAACCGCCCGGTTCGGGGTAGTTTCGCCGCCCATGAAGAGCGCAATGCCGATCATCCCTTCGTTACCCACGATTGCAATTTCGGCGGATGCGCCATTCTGCATGACGTACAGCAACGAAACGATGGAGGTCGCCGGAAAATAGACGTGGTCGAGACGGTCGCCAGACTCATAGATGACCTGACCCAGTGGCATATCCACGGGCACCAGATGCGTAGCGAAACGTGCCCAGTCTGCTTCGGGCAACACCCCAAGCAGGTGATTGCCGTTTCGATGATCTTCCTTCAGCATTTGCTACATCTCCGCAGGCAGTCGGGAAACCGTACCGCTTACGCCGCCAGGTTCCGGCGCACGATACATCGATACGGACATTTGTAGCAGCTCGCATGGTAAATCGAGCAGGTAGCCATGAGTTTCTTTCACCTTTGGCCGGTTTCTGCTTCATCAGTTGGCGAAGCGGGTCTACCGAAGCAGGATCCCGCCGAACCTAAATTTAGATCATTCGCGGCAGATTGAGCGCTACACTGACATTCCAGCAGTCTCCAGCGGCGCGCCATGAATGATTCCAATAACAGTTGCACGACACCCCGGCCAGCCACCATCACTCCGCGAATAGTCGCGATCGGCGCGTCAGCCGGCGCCCTTCATGCGCTGAGCGAGTTTTTCAAGGCGGCCTCCGCGATCCCCAACGACGTTGCCTTTGTAATTGTCGTCCATCTGGCTCCCGGCTCCGAGAGCCATCTTCCGGAGTTGCTGGCGAGAAACACACCTTTGACGGTGTCGGTCATCGAGGACGGTGCAATACTGCGCGCGGGGCACGTCTATGTTATTCCACCGAAAGTATCAGTTGCTCTCACGCAGGACACGTTCAGACTACGGGCTGCTGTTGAGCGTCCATCAATTCCCATGCCGATCGACGAGTTCTTCACTTCGCTTGCCGCCCATCAACGCGAGCGCGCCATCGGGATTGTGCTCACGGGGGCGAATGCGGATGGCTCGGCGGGTCTGAGAGCCATCAAGGCCGAGGGCGGTATGGTGATGGCGCAGACGCCTGAAACGGCCCAGCACAGCACAATGCCCGGCCACGCAATCGCAACGGGATTGGTCGACTATGTGTTGCCAGTCGAAAACATGCCGGCAGCACTGTTCGATTACATCGTGCGCTCCAGTGTCGGGACGTCTCCGGCTTCCGCGAATTCCGCGCATCCGGTGGATCTTGAACCGGTGCTTCGAGCGCTTTCTGCTGCCGGGTCCGATTTCAGGGGTTACAAGCGGGGGACGCTGGAGCGTCGCATTACTCGCCGCATGACTGTCAACCGGATTGACAGCCTCGATGCGTATTGCGAGATCCTGAGAACCACGGCCGGGGAAGCGCAGGCCCTGAGCCTCGATATGATGATCGGTGTGACCGAGTTCTTTCGCGATCCCGATGCATGGAACGCACTGTCCGAGCGGGTCCTGATCAGCCTTCTCGAAGAGCCGGACGGCGAGCAGCCCATTCGTGTGTGGGTGCCGGGATGTGCGACAGGAGAAGAGGCCTATTCGATGGCCATGTTACTGACCGAAGAGCTTGAGAAGCGCCGGGTGACGCGACCGTTCATGATCCTCGCCTCTGACGTGAATCGCGTGGCGCTGGGACGCGCACGACAGGGCGTCTATCCACCGGGTGTCGCGTTACCCATCGGCGAAGACCGGCTCGAGCGTTTTTTTCTTGTGCACGCCGATGGATATCAGGTCCGGCAGGAGCTTCGCGAAAAGGTCCTGTTCACCCCTCAGAATCTGATTGCCGATCCTCCGTTCTCCCGCGTAGACCTGATCAGTTGCCGGAACCTGCTCATCTACCTCGAGCCGGAAGCACAGCAACGGGTGTTTGAGCTATTCCACTTCGCGCTCAATCCGAAGCGTTATCTGTTTCTGGGACGATCGGAAAGTACCGATCCCGATTCCACCCAGTTTCAGGAAGTGTCCAGGGCCTGGCGTATCTATCAGCGCAGTCCGGTAGTCGCGCCGACCGTCTCCGGCTACCGGTTTTCCACAAAAACCGTACGCCACGAGGAATTTCCGCCCGCGAGTCGCGTCGGCATTCGCAGTAAGGGTTACGCGGAACTGGTCAACGCCACCCTGCTGGAAGAACACAATGCCGCGTCCGTGCTGATCAACGCTGCTCACCAGGTGCTCTATGTAAGCGGTTCGACCGACGAGTACCTGAGGCAACCTGCGGGCGAACCGACGGGCAACATTCTCGACATGGCGCGCGAGGGTCTGCGTCTCAAGCTACGGATTGTCTTGCGGCGTGCGATTCAGGATCAGGCTGCTTCATCGGTTAGCGAGGTCGTCTCGGACGGCGGCGCACCGGCGGTAAAAATCACGGTGACCCGACCGTTCGACACCGCGCATGCGGGCAAGGCTTTGCTCGTCATCTTCGCCCGGTTGCCAACTGCCAACCGGGCCGCCTTGCTTGCGCCCTCCGGTGCGGATTCTGACCTCTGGCACCTGGAGAGCGAACTTCGCACGACCCAGGTGGAACTTGGCAGCACGATCGAGGAACTGGAAGAGAGCAATAGCGAATTACGGGTATCCAACGAAGAAATTCTCTCGATGAACGAGGAGCTGCGCTCAGCAAACGAAGAGCTCGAGACGTCGAAAGAAGAACTGCAGGCAGTCAATGAACAGTTGAATGCCGTCAATTCTCAGCTTGAGCAGAAGGTCCATCAGATGGAGGTCCTGAATGAGGACGTCACGAACCTGCTTGCCAGCACGGACATCGCGACGCTGCTTCTCGACCAGAATCGCGTGATCAAACGCTTCACGCCCAGCGCGGGGCGGATTTTTGGACTGGCGCCGCCTGACATTGGACGCGTATTCGCAGACGTCCTCGGTAATCCGCTTGGCATCGCCTTGCAGGAAGATGTCGACCGGGTGCTTCTTGGTTTGGATGAGACGGCTGAGAAGGAAATCGAAACCGCGACCGCACAATGGTATGTTCGCCGCGTCACACCGTACATTGCAATTCGCGGAGCCGCGCCCGCCGGCGCCGTGGTGACCTGGACCGAGATCACCCATGTCAAGCTGTCCGACGAACGCGCACGACGTCTCGCTGCCGTGGTTCAGGACTCGAACGACGCCGTAACGGTATTCGACCTCAAAGGCCACTTTATCGCATGGAACAGGGCTGCATACGCGATGTATGGCTATAGCGAGACCGAGGCGCTGCGTATGACCGTTTCCGACATGTTGCCACGCGGCGCCAGGCACGATCATCTCGACTTCATCCGCCACGCTGCCAACAACGAGGCGCTGCATTCCTATGAGACCCAGAGGGTAACGAAAGACGGACGGACGCTCGACATATGGATAACGTTATCGGTTCTGTCGGACGATCTGGGCAGAGGTGCCGCTGTTGCGACAACGGAGCGCGATCTCACCAACCGGAGTGCCAGCAATGCCCAGCTTCGCGAGCGCGCCGAGCGTCTTGCACTGGCCGACCGGCGAAAGAACGAATTTCTGGCAATGCTCGGACATGAACTGCGTAATCCGCTCGCTGCCCTGTGTTCAGCTAGCGATCTGCTTGCCGACGAAACGGTTGCCGCGCCGCAGAAGGCCTGGGCCACCGGTGTCATACAGAGACAGGGGCGCGTGATGACGCAACTGGTCAACGACATGCTTGATCTCACGCGCATCACAAATGGCAGCATCGAGTTGCATTGTCAGACTGTCACGCTGAATACAGTCGTTCGCGGCGCAGTCGAAGTGTGCCAGCCCATGATCGACGAACGCGATCACCGCCTGTCGGTCTCGCTACCCGACGAACCCCTGGAGTTGTATGTCGACCCTGTGCGCCTATCGCAGGTTCTGGAAAATATTATTATCAACGCGGCCAGATACACCGCTCCCGGTGGGGAAATCAGTCTGACAGCGGAAAGAACCGGGCACCGGTTGTCAATCCGTATCAGGGACAACGGAAGAGGGATCCCGTCTTCAATGCTCGGTAGTATTTTTGACATGTTCGTCAGAGGGTCCGGGGCTGACGGACGGGTCCATGGCGGGCTGGGAGTCGGCCTGTCCGTGGTTCGCCGGCTGGTCGAGTTGCACGGTGGCACAGTCAGGGTTAGCAGTGATGGCGAAACCGGTAGCGAGTTCATCGTCGACCTGCCTCTGGACGTGTCGCGTCCCTACGTGGAACCGGTCGACGCTGTGCGGGTATCGACCGGGACATTGTCCAAACGCATACTGATCATTGACGACAACACGGATGCGCGCGAGGCACTCGCTCTGCTTCTGACCTGCGAAGGTCATGTGGTAGCGACACGTGCCGATGGCATCCAGGGACTCGGTGTCGCCGCGACATTCAGACCAGACATCGTCCTTCTGGACATCGGGTTGCCTGGAGCGGACGGGTATGAAGTAGCACGGAAGTTACGGGAGTCTGAAGCGTTGCGAGACACCATACTGATAGCCGTCACGGGCTACGGGCAACCAGGGGATCTACTCCAGTCAGCCGAGGCGGGATTCGACCATCACTTGACCAAGCCGGTGGACCTTCAGGTGTTAATGCGGTTGCTTGCCGAGGGAGGGATCTCGGCAGCAAACCAGTGAAGTCGCTAACCAGATTACACGGATGCCAGCGGGCGACCTCGCTTCGACCGTTCGGTACGGTCGCT
Organism: Paraburkholderia sediminicola; assembly: GCF_902859805.1. Classification (GTDB taxonomy): domain Bacteria; phylum Pseudomonadota; class Gammaproteobacteria; order Burkholderiales; family Burkholderiaceae; genus Paraburkholderia; species Paraburkholderia sediminicola. The sequence goes on from NZ_CADIKC010000018.1 coordinate 41,929, forward strand.
TGCGACCGGAAGATCGATGTGTCATCAGCGAACGTCTCGTGCCGGCTCAACAGCGGACGCTCGCCGATCTTCCGCGAGTGGCACGAGTGGGTCGAACTGAGCCCGACGACGACCGGCTCTCGTCGACCCACAACTGCCGTTCTGAGTTTTCACACCGCCACGACCGCTTCCGGAGTGCAGCGGACGCTCGCCTCGCTGGTTTGCTCGGTGAGTTATCCGCCATTGAGGCGGCCTGGGTTCTTCGTCAGCAATGTGGCGGATTGCTGACTGCTGCGGCATCGAGCAGCCCGACCGGTGCTTGATGCATTGACAAACTCGTCGACTCGGAGCCCCCGTTTCAATGACTTCGTAATGCGGCGCAAAGCGGCACCACAGCTGCAATTCTTTTCTTTGCTCCCCATCCAGCTCCTTCATGAAACTGAATTTGCACTGAGGCGCACTCACGCCATTTCTATAGTGCTTTCAAAGCGGGTAACAGCCGGTCGAACTCGCGCTTCACTACGCCGTAGCATTCGCACACTCGTGTTTCAAGTCCCGGTCTGTCCAGTACCTCGATGTGCCCGTGGCTGTAGCGAATCAGACCTGCATCCTGCAATTTCAACGCGGCCTCAGTGACACCGGATCGGCGCACGCCCAGCATATTGGCGATCAGTTCCTGCGTCATCTTCAGTTCGTTCGAAGAGAGACGGTCGATACTTAGCAACAGCCACCTGCACAACTGCTGGTCGATTGAATGATGTCGGTTACACACAGCAGTCTGCGCCATCTGGGTGATCAGCGCCTGCGTATAGCGGAGCAAAAGGCGCTGAACAGGACCGGCACGATGAAATTCTGCTTTCAGGATTTGAGCGTCCAGCCGGTACGCGTTGCCCGCGCTTTGTACGACCGCCCGGCTGGGCGTGGTCTCGCCCCCCATGAAAAGCGCGATGCCGATGAGCCCTTCGTTGCCGACGATCGCGATTTCGGCGGACGCACCGTCCTCCATCACATACAGCAGCGACACGATGCAGGTGGTCGGGAAATAGACGTAGTTGAGGCGATCGCCGGATTCGTAGACGACTTTGCCGAGCGGCATATCCACGGCCTCCAGATGTGGAAACACACGCCCCCACTCCAGGTCTGGCAACACCGCCAGCAGATGGTTTTCGTGTTGACGATGATCTTGAGACATTGCGCACTCTCCGCAGTTCGCCCGGAACCACGCCACTTTCGCCGACGATTCCCTGACCGGTAAGTATGGATAGGAGGAAAAATGCTCCGACACCTTTGCGGACCCTGCCGCAGCGCGTCACCATGCGGCAATCGTCGCGCCAATCAACATCTGGCCGTTACACAGCAGATTATAAGTCACGCCGAAATTACGGCGCCGATCCGCGCCCTGGCATGACTATGCGTTGCGGCACACCTGTCCACGCGCATTGCACGAACGCCGACAATCAAATTGGCAAGAACGACCAAGTTGCGCAAAACACCGTGACGTTAAATCTAGTCTGATGATTGCGACAAGCGTCGGAGAACTGGAGGCTGCCTGCTATCAAAAAAAGTCCGTGGAGATCAGGGCGGATTGTGCGTTTGAACATAGACAGGTCTTTGTACGTTGTCGTACCGCTTTCTCTCTCAGTGAGCGTATCGTGTCTCATATCGCCGACCAGCGGGGAGAAAGTCATGCTTAGACGAGTTTTTTACGGCAAGCACGGGTATTGACCGGATGTCGGCGCCGACAGACGAGTCGTAGCGGATTAATAGCAATGCTGATGGTTTTCGATGAACCGCAAGCTTTACCGGCAGCGACGATGGCCAGTGTGGCTGTCGTTTAATCAAACGGGCGACGCTATGGCAGACAGAATCATCTCAAGCAAGACACACGACGCTTACATGACCGTCAGAAACCATATTGCCGATGGTTGGATAGCGAGCGTGTGTGTCGTTCCGAAAGGCGCAGCAAAGAACAATGACCTCATCGTCAAACTCGACACTTTCTTTGAATGTGAAGATGTCGCATGGAAATCGGCTGAGACGCTTGCACGTGCCGAGCTCAACAATCTGAAATAGCGCGGGGCCGCACGTCCAAATCTTACCGTGAGCGGTCGCAATAGTTCGCCTACTTCCTATCGTTTCAAGGATCAATCGCATGACTCCCTATGACGTCGTAATCGCGGTCTTCGATGACCACCACAAAGCCGATGCTGCCGTGCGCAAGCTGATAGACGGCGGCTTCGATATGAAAAATTTCAGTGTGGTCGGCAAGGGCTATCACACCGAGGAAAAGATCGTCGGTCTCTACACGATCGGGGACCGTATGAAGATGTGGGGCAAGTTCGGCGCGTTCTGGGGCGGCCTGTGGGGTCTGCTGATGGGCGGCGTGTTTCTGACGATTCCGGTGCTCGGCCCGATCGTGGTGCTGGGCCATCTCGCTGTTGTTATCGTGTCGGCGGTCGAAGGGGCTGTTGTTGTCGGCACCCTCAGTGCTTTAGGCGCAACACTCGTCAATGCGGGACTGCCGAAGGAAAGCGTGGTCCACTACGAGGCCGCCATCAAAGCCGAAGGATTCATCGTGATGGCCCACGGTACGCCGGATGACATGGCGCGCGCAAAAGCCGTTCTCGTGACCCATCAACCGGCCCGTCTCGATTCGCACGAAGGCGTCACGCCCACCGAGCCTGCCACACCCGAAACTGCCTGAGGGGCCGGTACGGCCTCGCCAGCCATCAGGAGCACCCCTTTCATGGATACACTCACCCGCGATCCGGTCAAGCAGCCGACTCGCCCAAAGCTTTTGCAGGTGATGGGCCCCGGACTCATCACCGGCGCTTCGGACGACGATCCGAGCGGAATCGCGACGTATTCGCAGGTCGGCGCGCAATTCGGCTATGGCCTCGCATGGACACTCCTGTTCAGCTATCCGTTGATGGCCGCGATCCAGGAAATCAGCGCACGCATCGGGCGGGTGACTGGCAGCGGCATCGCAGGCAATCTGCGTGAGCACTATCCGCGCTGGCTTTCGACAAGCGTAGTCGGATTGCTGCTCGTCGCGAACATCATCAACCTGGGTGCGGACCTCGGCGCGATGGGCGCAGCGCTCAAGCTGCTGATCTCGGGTCCCGCACTACTCTATGTGTGCGGATTCGGGCTGCTGTCAGTGGTGCTGGAAGTGTTCACGCGCTATGCACGTTATGTCTCGGTGCTCAAATGGCTGTGCCTGTCGCTGTTCAGCTATGTGATCTGCGCCTTTGTTGTCAAAGTTCCGTGGGATCAGGTGGGCTGGGCTGTCTTGCTGCCGCCGCTATCCATCAAGCCGGATTACCTCGTCGCCATCGTCGCGGTCATGGGTACGACAATCAGCCCCTATCTGTTTTTCTGGCAGGCAGAGCAGGAAGTCGAAGACGAAAAGGAACGACCCGGCGCACATCCGTTGACCCACGCGCCATGGGAAGCGCCCGCGGAATTCACGCGGATCCGCGTCGATACGTACCTCGGCATGGCACTCTCGAACGTGATCGCGTTCTTCATCGTCGTGACGACGGCGACGACCTTGCATGCACACGGACTCGTCGATATTCAAACCTCGGCGCAGGCCGCGGAAGCGCTGCGTGCGATTGCAGGTCCATTTACGTTCGTTGTGTTTGCCGCCGGCATTATCGGCACCGGTTTGCTGACACTGCCCGTGCTGGCCGGCTCGGGTGCATATGCGGTGGGCGAATTATTCGCATGGCGCGTGGGCCTTGCGCGCCTGCCGTCGCAGGCGAAGGCGTTCTATGGCGTGATCGCCATGGCGATGGCAATCGGTGCCGGCCTGAACTTCACATCGATCGATCCGGTCAAGGCACTCTACTGGAGCGCAGTCCTCAACGGTATCGTCGCGGTACCCGTGATGATCGTCATGATGCATCTCTCGATGCGTACCCGCATCATGTCCGGCTTCACGCTGCCGCCAGCACTACGTGTCCTCGGCTGGGTTGCTACCGGCGCGATGGCGGCAACAGTCTTGGCAATGGGTGTCACCTGGCTCGCGTGAGGGCGCTGCGCTATCGGCTTAGATACCGCGCTCGCAAGGTTTCGATTTCATCAAGCAGATCAAGTGCGAGCGCGATGCCGGCAGCGTTGATCTCGAGATCCTGCGCGAGATGGCGAGCCTTGCGCGCACGGCGCAATGAGACGCCGTCGAAGTGTGGGCCATCGTCCTCGCTGACGTATTTCGGCTCAATTGCGCCTTGCTCGATCCATTCAACGAGCTGGACTTCAGAAGCGCCGGACACCCGGCACAATTCGAGTAGCGTAAATTCCACCTGCTCCTCGACGATCAGGCATTCGAGCCAGCCAGTGCGCGATTCGTTCATGATGCATCACCTGAAAAGTGCGCGCGCGGGTTGAAGTCACACGCCTGTCGTAGTGTCTCGTAAGCTGCGCGTGCCTGCTCGCTGTCAGCCGGCGGCAGAACGAGGTTCAATTGTGCATAGAGATCTCCCGGTGTACCGGTCGGACCGCTCGCGGGGATTCCCTTGCCTTTCAAGCGTAAGCGTCGGCCTCCGCTGGAATCTTTGGGTATGGCTATTTCGACGGCGCCGTCGGGCGTCGGCACGGTAATACGGGCGCCAAGTGCCGCTTCCCAAGGGGCTACCGGCACGACGATCGTCACATCGCGGCCGTCGACGCTGAAAAGTCCGTGCTGGCGCAACGCGATTTCAAGGTACAGGTCTCCAGCGCGCCCCTCTCCGAAACCCCTCCCCCCTTGGCCGGCGAGTCGCAAATGCTGCCCACTGTGCACGCCCTTCGGAATGGAGACGTCAAGCGTCCGCGACTTCAGCACGGCACGGCCGCTCGCATCCAGTACTGGCATCTCCAGCGAAATCGTGCGCTGCGCCCCACGATAGGTATCTTCCAGATCGATCACCACTTTGGCATGGTGGTCCTGCCCCGAAGCCGAGTGCGGCACACCGCCATAGGCGTCCTCCATGTCTTGCGCGTTTGCGCGATCATGTCTGCCGCCGGCAGCGTGCCGCCCGCGTCTTGTCGAGGCGCGACCACCACCGGCATGTTCACCGCGAAACAGTGCCTCGAAGAATTCGCTGAAGCGTGCATCCTCGGCTCCGCGGTCTTCCCCGCCGCTGAATTCGAAGCCCTCGTCCCACTGCGGCGGCGGCTCGAAGTCCTGACCATTGCGCCACTGGTCGCCCATCCGGTCGTAGGCCGCGCGCTTTTCCGTGTCTTTGAGCACGCCGTACGCCTCGCCGACCTCCTTGAAGCGCGGCTCCGCGTCGTCGAGTTTGCTCAGGTCCGGGTGATATTTGCGAGCGAGCTTGCGATACGTACGCTTGATATCGTCCTGTGTCGCGCTGCGCGGCAATCCCAGCACTTCGTAATAGTCTTTGTATTTCATATCGAAGGCCTATGAGAGAGGCCGCGCGCGCACCTATTTCAGCGGTATCGTGGCGGGACGAACAGACGGTGCGTCATGAACGGTCGCCCAGTCGCTGCGGCGCACGTGGTGGATGATCAGCGGAATGCCCGCGAACACGACAATGCCGAGGACAACCAGTCCCGTGTAAAACCAGGGCGAGCCGACCGGCAACTGGTCTGGCGGGAAGAACGACACGACGAAACTGAACAGCACTCCGATAAAACCAATGCCGGCCGTCAACCACATACCGCCTAAGCCACCAGGCACCGTGAATGGTCGTGGCAAATTAGGTGCGGAATAGCGCAACTTGATCGCCGCCGCATACATGAACATGTAGGCGATCAGGTAAAGCGCGATCGTCATCGCGGAGATCAGAAAGAACGCGACCGATACATCCCGGATCACGAAGTAGAAGCACGAAATGACGGTCACGATCAGACCTTGCACTAACAGAATATGAGTGGGCATTCCCTTGCGATTCTTCGCCTGAAGGATCGGCGGTAACTCGCCCTCATGTGCGGTCTCGAGCAAGCCGCGCGATGGACTGCCGAGCCACGCTAGCACACCACTGATTGCACCTACGCCGACCAGCAACGACAATGCGGCTACAGCCCAGCCCATATGCCAGATGTCCGCCAACACGGCACCGAATGCGTCGAACACGCCGGATTGCAGCGAGATCTTCTCGTACGGCAAGATTGCCGCGATCGGCAAGGCGCCGAGAGCGAAGATCAGCACCGAAATCAGCGCACCCAGTCCGATGGCCGCCGGATAACCGCGACTCGGGCTGCGCATGTCGATCACATGAACCGCTTGGACCTCGACACCGGCAAACAGCAAGACGATGCCGGCAAGAAACGAGATCGTGCCAAAGCCGTGAATCGCGGGCCAGAAGCGGGCATGGCCATCCTGAGACAGTGCGGCATCGTTCAGGTGTTGCCAGCCGAGCGGGTGGCCACTGCTGATCCAGTAGCCGAGTAGCGCGAGCAGCACGATGCCCGGCACGATGGTGCCAATCACGAAGGTCCAGTTGGCGATCCTCGCAAAAACTTCAACGCCTTGCAGCACAACCCACGTCGCGAGCCAGTACGCGACGATGCAGAATATCCCGACGTAAACGCCGTTCTTCGCCAGCTCCGGCCGGCCGATCGTGTACGCGAGCGCCGCCGCGCCGAAGGTCAGCGCGACCGGAAACCATACGACGTTCTGAATCCATTGAAGCCAGATCGCGAGAAAGCCCCAACGTGTGCCGAATGCTTCTGCAACCCACGTGTAAATCCCGCCGCGCCGGTCAGCAAACGCGCCGCCCAGTTCAGCCGAAATCAGCGACGCGGGGATCAGATAGAAAACGACGGTAAAGGCGAGATAGACGAACATCGTCATCTCCTCCTTCGCCAGCAACGGAAGTCCGCGCAAACTGGTGACAACCGCGGCGGCCGTCATCAGGCCTATCGATGTGACGCTCAGGTATTTGCCACGCTTTGCGGCATCCACGGTGGGTAACGCGGCCGCGGTAGTAACGGTGTTATCCATTTCGTGCGCTCCTGCGAAGAGGCGACATCAATCGTGATGAAAGGTAGGGCCGGCGGTCGAATGCAGCACCGGATTTTTTGTCAGATGCGAGACGGCGTGCCCGATGTCCTCGAGCAGCATCGTCGCCATGTCGCGGGTCACGCCACGCCGGATCAACACGCGTTGCACGATGGTGTCCTCGCGCCCTGCTGGCAGCTCGTACGAGGCGATCTGCCAGCCGCGCATGCGGACCTGGTCGGACAGATCGAATAGCGTAAAACCCGCTGTTTCGGGATGCTTCAGTTTGTAGCAAACGGCCGGCAACGCGCCGCGCCCGTCGTAGATCATCTCAAGTGCGTCGATTTTCGCCAGACCGTCGGCCAGCGCCTGCGCGGTGTCGGCGCACTCCTGCTGGATGTGCCGATAGCCCTCGCGACCCAGACGCAGCAGCATGTAGTACTGCGCGATGATCTGTCCGGCCGGCCGGGAGAAATTCAGTGCAAACGTCGGCATGTCGCCGCCCAGATAGTCGACCCGGAAAATCAGTTCGTCGGGCAGGTCCTGAGTGCTGCGCCAGACGACCCAGCCGACCCCAAGCGGCGCGAGTCCGTATTTATGGCCCGACGCATTGATCGATTTGACGCGCGATACGCTGAAGTCCCATTCAAGGTCCGGCTGAATGAACGGTGCGACGAAGCCGCCACTGGCAGCATCGACGTGAATCGGGATATCGAGCCCGACATTGGCTTGCAAGGCGTCGAGCGCGCCCGCCAGCGCCTTCACCGGTTCATAGACACAGGTGAACGTGATGCCGAGTGTGGCCACGACGCCGATTGTGTTCTCGTCGCAATACTGGGCCAGATCTTCCGGCCGTAGTCCGGTCGCGTCGCCGCTGAGCGGCACCTGCCGCATCTCAACGTCGAAGTACCTCGCGAATTTCGCCCAGCACACCTGCACCGGTCCGCAGACGAAGTTCGGCTTGTCGGTCGGTTTGCCTTGCGCCTGCCTGCGCTTTTTCCACTGCCACTTGAGCGCGAGACCACCGAGCATGCACGCCTCGCTCGACCCCGTCGTCGAACAGCCGGTGGTCTTCCACGACTTCGTGGCATGCCACAGATCGGCGAGCATATGCACGCAGCGCATTTCGATCTCGGCAGTTTGCGGATATTCGTCCTTGTCGATCATGTTCTTGTCGATCGACAGATCCATCAGGCGCCGAACTTCGTCGTCGGCGTAAGTGGTGCAAAACGTCGCGACGTTCTGCCGTGAGTTGCCATCCATGAATAATTCGTCGCGCACCAGATCGAATACGGCTCGGCGGTCGGACGATGTTTCCGGAATCCGGTACTTCGGGAGCGACGAACCGGAGATCATCGCGGCGTATTCATCAGCGACGGCATCGGGCGTGGGTGGCGGGGACTTGAGAAAGGTCATGAGGCGAGTTTCCTGACTTGAATTGAGCATGGCAGGTTCGTGAACAAACACCTGGGCGAACGGAATGGCGACGTCAGGTAGACGGGAGAGCTTCCACTGCCACGGTGCGCGCAGGACCAATCGAAGTCGGTACGGTGCCGTACCGCACTGCGGCATCCCGATGCGATCTGTTCGTTGCATTACAACGCTATTACGCGCAAGGTGATGTTATTTACTGAACTGGTTCCAATCGGTCAGCACGTGGAGTTGGCCAAACCGGGGCATGCTGACGTTGCCGCTGTGATGTATGAGAGGCCGCGCTCGAGCGGCAACACTATCGTCGCGGCGACCGGCTATGCAGAGATGATCACCTTCAGCGCGTGCGTGTCCGCGGCACGCTCGAAGGTCTCATAAGCGTCGAGAATCTGATCGAGCCTGAAGCGGTGCGTAATCAGAAGGCTGGCGTCGAGCTTGCGGGCGCGCAACGTATCCATCAGCATCGGTGTACTGACGGTATCGACCAGCCGCGTGGTGATGGTGATGTTTCGGTCCCACAGATGCTCCAGATGAAGATCGACCTTCACGCCATGTACGCCGACGTTCGCAATCGTCCCGCCCGGCGCGATGATAGCCTCGCACAATTCAAAGGTAGCCGGAATGCCGACCGCCTCTATTGCGGTATCGACGCCGCGGTCGGCCGTGAGTTTCATGATCGCCTTCACCGCATTGCCATCCGCGTTGTTGATCACCGCGGTCGCACCGAAGCGCTTTGCGGTCTCAAGCCGGTTATCGTCCAGATCGATCATGATGATTTCGGCGGGAGAATAGAAACGGGCTGTGAGCAATGCCGCAAGCCCGATCGGCCCGCTGCCGACAATAGCCACGATGCTACCGGGCTGCACCCTCCCATTGAGCACACCGCACTCGAAGCCCGTCGGCAGGATATCGCTCAGCATCACCAGCGCTTCTTCGTCGGCGCCGTCGGGAATCCGGTAAAGACTGGTATCCGCGTGCGGAATCCGCACGAACTCGGCCTGTGTGCCGTCGATCCTGTTGCCAAGAATCCAGCCGCCGCTGACACAATGGGAATACATGAGTTTGCGGCAGTACATGCATTTACCGCACGCGCTGATGCAAGAAATCAGGACGCGTTCGCCTGGCTTGAACGCCGTGACGCCTGCGCCGACCTGCTCGATTACGCCGGTACCTTCATGGCCGAGCACGCGGCCGGGCTGACAGGTCGCGACGTCGCCCTTGAGAATGTGCAGGTCCGTGCCGCAAATTGTCGTCTTGCTGATCTTGACGATGGCGTCGGTGGACGCCTCGATCTCGGGTTTGGGCCGTTCTTCAACAGCCTTCTTGCCAGCACCAAGATAAACGAATGCTTTCATTGTCGGTAACTCCGGTTGCATTGGATCGGCCCGTACGCAGTGGTTCATGTCTGTTCGGGCGGTTGAACTGACGCGCGACTGTCGTCGCTTGAACCCACTCTGCCGTGTCACCCGGAGAAAGTCGGTACGGTGGCAGACCGCATGGCGGCCGACCGAGCGCGTTGCTCCGACCGCGTACGGCACCGTACCGACATCGCGCCAGGTCGCGAGCAACGTGTTTTTAAGCGCTCAGGGGCAGGCAACGTGACGCCACCCGCAAGCGCCCAAACTCTTGCGGCACTTTCAATCCCATCTCGTCCAATGAGCACTTCGCAGATCCGCTCCGCCCGTACCCCGCGTATGCCGGGAACCGGCGCGTTGCTGCCCAAGCCGATGCCCGTCGCCGAAACCGGCCTCGTACACATCGCTCCTGGGCTGCTCGGTAAATCATCGCGGTTTCGCTCGCTCGTGTTCTGGATCGTCGGGCTAATGGGCTTTCTCGCCGTCATTCTGGTGGTGCTTCACCTCGGCTCGCTGCAAAAGATGGCCGGACTGATACGCTCGGCGCGTCCCGGCTGGATGCTTGTCGCGCTTGCGGTTCAGTCCTGCACCTATGTCAGTGCGGCATTCGTATGGCGCGAGGCTTTGCGCCAGGCCGGACATCCCCTGTCTCTGCGCGCCCTGATTCCACTCGGCATCGCCAAGGTCTTTACCGATCAGGTGCTGCCGAGCGGCGGCATCAGCGGCACGATGCTCGTGGTACGCGGCCTGACCGGCCGGCGAGTCCCTGCCGGGATCGCGATGGCCGCCATGCTGGTCGGCATGGTGTCGTACGACATCGCCTACCTGTTCGTGGTGCTCGCAAGTGCCGGCGTGCTGTGGCTTCAACATCGGCTGAACGTGGCGCTGATCGCCGGCGTGGCGATCTTCGTGGTCGTGACGGTGGCGGTGCCCGCTGCCGTGCTGGGGCTCAAACAATGGGGCCAACGTGCGCCGATCGCGTGGCTCAGCAGGTGCCTGGGCGTGACCGCGCTGCTCCAGGAGTTGGCCGACGCACCCACTCGCCTGCTGCGCAACCCGCGCCTGCTGCTGCAGACAGTGGGACTGCAACTGGCCATCTTCATCTTCGATGCCTTGACCCTCTGGCTTGCGTTCAACGCGATCGGCGAAGTACCGCCGCTTTGGGTGGTGTTCGTGAGCTTCATCATCGCGTCAATGGTGGCCACCATCGGTCCCATTCCGGTCGGCTTGGGGACCTTTGAAGCCACCTCCGTGGGGATGCTGAGTCTGCTTGGTGTGTCGATGGAGGCGGCGCTCGCCGCCACCCTTCTGTTGCGCGCCCTGACGTTCTGGCTGCCGATGCTGCCCGGCATCTGGTTAGCGCGCCGGGAAATACGGCGCCGTTAGGCGCTTTACGGCTGAGGGAACCTCTACATGCGTGACGTCCCCTGCGTCCCTGCGCCAAATAAGCGGATCAAGGCTTCATAGTCGACCGGCTTGGTCAGATGATGGTCGAACCCAGCCTCGACTGATTTGAGGCGATCCGCCGGCAGTCCGTATCCGGTGACGGCCACCAGGATCACATTTCGATTTGCCCCGGATTCGCGTAGCCTTCTCGCTACTTCGTAACCGTCCATGCCTGGAAGGCCGATGTCGAGAAGTACGAAGTCAGGGTTGAAGGTCGCCGCCGCGCTGAGTCCCGAAACACCATCTATGCGCGTCTCGACCTGATGACCCTCATTGGCGAGAAGCATGCCCAACGCCTCACTCGCATCGGCGTTGTCATCAATAATCAGAATCCGCTGCGGGCAGGCGATGACAGGTGCCGGCTGCAAACTGATCCGATCTCCGGGGACGGGTCCCGGATCGAGAGGCAGATCGACGACAAACTCACTGCCAGTCTTGCCATCGCTAATGGCCCGAACCGAACCGCCATGCAACTCGACCAGTCGCCGCGCCACGGACAGGCCAACACCCAGGCCGTTGTTGCGCTGGCTGCCGGATGCGGGCCCCTGGACAAACATGTCGAAAAGACTTTCGAGCATCGAGGACGGGATACCATTCCCGTTGTCTTTGATGCTGAGTGAAAGCCGATGCGCCGCGGTGGTCGCCCGCAGTTGTATGGAACCGCCCGGCGCGGTGTATTTCGCCGCGTTGATTATGATGTTCTCGATGACTTGCGACAGGCGGGTCGAGTCTGCGTTTAGCCAGATGGGCTCTTCAGGCAGGGAGACGGACAATGAATGGCGGCGCTCATCGACGATCGGCTGGCAAACTTCGATGGCGCTCTGGACGATTGTTTTCAGCAGAACCGTCTGTCGATTCAACTCGATGCTGCCACTTGTTATCCGGGTGATATCGAGCATGTCGTTCACGAGGTGCATCATTGCGCGCCCCTGCCTTTGAATGACGCCGGCGGCCCAGTCCTTCTGCGTGACCGGAACCGTTTTCGACGCGAGCAAATCTCCGGCGGAAACCAGCGCCGCAAGTGGATTGCGCAGCTCATGGCCGAGCATGGCCAGAAATTCGTTTTTTCGACGGTCGGCGACCGCCAGCTGTTCGGCTCGCTCGCGAAGGTGAGCATTGCTCACGCTGCGGTTGACGAGATCGCGCTCAGTTGATGACACCGCAATAGCGTTGCCCGCGTCGTCCGACAGGACCGACAGCGTGAGCCAGATATCAACCACGCGTCCGTCCTTCGTTACCCGCTGTGTCTCGTAGGAATGCAGCGCCTCATTGTGCTCAGCGTGGTGGATGAAGTCGAGATGATCCTGCCTGGCACCGCGTGGGACCAGGTCGGAGACGGTCATACACAACGCTTCAGTCTCGCTATAGCCGTACATCGCGCTAGCCGCGCGGTTCCAGGCGAGAAAGCGGCCTTTGAGGTCGAATACCGTCACCGCGTCGTTCGAATCCTGAACCACGGCGGCAAGGCGCCGGGCACGTTCATCGGACAGCTTGACCTGGGTGATATCTGTCCATGTGACCACGACGCCAGCAGGCGGCATTCCGCGAACCGCAATGTAGGGCGTAATGCGGCGGACATACCATTCCGCGGTCGCGGTTTCGATTTCCTTTTCCACCTTCTCGTTGAGGCCCAGAAGTATCCTGTCGACCTCCTCCGGCAACGCGTTGCCGAGCGGGTTGCCGAGAACCTCTACGATCCTGCGCCCGATGTCCGGCGGCGCAAGTCCCAGGATCCTCGCCGCGCTGGGCGTAAACCGTTTGATCAGACCCTGCCTGTCGAGAAGCAGTGTTGATATTTCCGTGCTGGCAAGCAGATTCGTGACGTCCTCACTGAGAACCTCCAACTGGTGGACCTTCTGCTCGAGCTGGGAATTGACGACATTCAATTGCTCGTTGACCGCCTGTAGCTCCTCTTTCGACGTTTCGAGCTCTTCGTTCGCGGAGCGCAGTTCCTCATTCATCGAAAGGATTTCTTCGTTCGATACCCGCAATTCGCTATTGCTCTCCTCCAGTTCCTCGATTGTGCTGCCAAGCTCTACCTGCGTTGTGCGAAGCTCGCTCTCGAGATGCCAGAGGTCGGAATCCGCGCCGGAGGGCGCCGTCGACGCAGGCCGGTCGGCCGTCGGCAACCTCGCGAAGATGACAAGCAATGCCTTGCCGGCATGCATCGTGTCGAACGGTCGCGTCACCGTGATTTTCACCGCGGGCGCGCCACCGTCAGCGACGATTTCACTGACCGGCGAGGCTGCCTGGTCCTGGACCGCCCGGCGCAATACAATCCGCAGCTTGAGGCGCAGGCCGTCGCGCGCCATGTCGAGAATATTGCCGGTTGGCTCACCTGCCGGCTGCGTCAGGTATTCGTCCGTCGAGCCGCTCACGTAGAGCACCTGGTGAGCAGAATTGATCAGCACCGAGGCGGCATGGTGCTCTTCCAGCAGCGTGGCGTTGACCAGTTCCGCGTAACCTTTGCTGCGGACACCGACGCGGCTTGCGGGCGGGAATTCCTCGCGGCGCGCCGTACTTGCGGAAAACCGGTAGCCAGTGACAGCCGGTGCGATGACCGGACTGCGCTGGTAAATACGCCAGGCTCTCGACACCTCCTGGAACTGGGTGGAATCGGGATCGGTACTTTCCGATCGTCCCAGAAACAGGTAGCGCTTCGGATTGAGCGCGAAGTGGAATAGCTCAAATACCCGCTGCTGGGCTTCGGGCTCGAGGTAGATCAGCAGGTTCCGGCAACTGATCAGATCGACGCGGGAAAACGGTGGATCAGCAATAAGGTTCTGCGGGGTGAACAGAACCGTTTCGCGAAGTTCCTGCCGGATCTGGAATCCATCGCTGTGCGTCTGAAAGAAACGCTCGAGCCGCGCTTCACCCACTGGTGACGCGACGCTGGCCGAATAGATGCCCTGACGTGCGCGTCCCAGCGCAACGCGGTTCACGTCGGAGGCAAGGATCATGAACGGCCGCGTCACCCGGCGCTTCTCGATCTCCTCGGTCAGCAGCATGGCCATCGAATAGGCTTCTTCGCCCGTTGCGCATCCCGGCACCCATACACGAATTGGCTGCTCGCTCTGAGGCTCCTCCAGCAGAACGCTCAGCACGCGTTCGGACAGTGCGGTCCAAGCATCAGGATCGCGGAAGAACTCCGTCACACCGATCATCATATCGAGACTGAGTGCCTGAGCCTCCTCGGGCGAGGCCGACAGGACGCCGCAATAGGCATCAAGGCTATCAATCCGGTTGACCGCCATGCGGCGGGCAATGCGACGCTGAAGCGTTCCCCGTTTGTAGCCCCTGAAATCTGATCCGGCAGCCGCAAGCGCCCTGAGCACCGGTTCAAGATCGACTGGCCGCGCGGCATCCACCGCGGCTAGCGACGTCCCGGCCGTGGATCGTGTGATGTAATCGAACAGCGCAGCAGGCATGTTTTCAACCGGCAGCACATAATCGACCAACCCCGTTGCGATTGCATGGCCAGGCATTGCGCTGTGCTCCGCCGTGTCAGGCGTTTGCGCCATGACCATGCCGCCCTCGGCCTTGATCGCTCTCAGGCCCGCTGAACCGTCCGCGTTCGCGCCAGTGAGCACGATCCCGATAGCACGGTCCCGTTGGTCAGCCGCTAGTGACGTGAAGAACGCGTCGATCGGCATGGGGATTGCTGGACGATCAACGGCGGCACGCAGCCTGAACGCGTCTTGCTCGATAACAACCGACACCTTCGGCGGGATGACATAGACGTGCCCCGCGCGCGGTATAACGCCGTCCTCAATCGCCGACACAGGCAAAGCCGTGTCTTTCGCCAGCAACCCCGGGAGATGACTCTCGGCGCCTGGAGCCAGGTGGACAACGACCACGAAGGCAACGTCGGCCGGAATTTCGGAAGCCGCCCTGAAAAACAGGCTCAGCGCATGAAGGCCACCGGCCGACGCACCGATTGCGACTATGCGGGGAGCGACGACCAGCCCTGGCGCAGCAGAAGTGTTATTGGAATCATTCATGGCGCCACGCTGGAGACTGCTGGATCGCCAGTGTAGCGCCTATTACGCGGCGGCTGATCGAACTTCAGGCGCAGGGGCATTCAGCTTTTATCGTCCTGCGTCGCAAACGGACCCGGCGAGGACGCGTTTGATGTGAAAACAGACTCGCGCTCCCATGCTCGACGTACTATGCGCACTGCTTCCAATATCCACATCGATGTGTCACGCACAGGAACAGGTCGGCGACACGGTGCGGTTTCCAGACAATCTGCGAGGAATGTGGCAAATGTTGAAGGAAGACAATCGAAACGGTAATCACCTTCTTGCGGTGCTGGACGAGTCGGAGTGGGCACGCGTCGCTCCGCATCTGGTGCCGGTGGACATGTCATTGGGACAGGTCATCTACGAGGCTGGCGATCGTCTCAACCACGTCTATTTCCCGGCGACATCGATCGTTTCGTTGCTGTACGTTCTGGAGAACGGCGCGTCCGCGGAAATTGCCGTCGTCGGTAACGAAGGGTTGATTGGCATAGCACTCTTCATGGGCGGCGAAACCACGTCGGGCCGGGCGGTTGTGCAGAGCGCCGGGCGCGCATATCGACTGGATGCTAATGTCCTCAAAGAGGAATTCCATCGCGCGGGTGCGGTGCAACGTCTGTTGCTGCGCTATACCCAGGCATTGATCACGCAGATGGCTCAGACCGCCGTGTGCAACCGGCACCACTCAATTGACCAGCAACTGTGTCGGTGGCTGCTTCTTAGCATCGACCGGTTACCATCGAATGAACTGACGATGACACAGGAACTCATCGCCAACATGCTTGGCGTCCGGCGAGCCGGCGTGACAGAAGCGGCGGTGAAACTGCAGGATGCCGGGCTGATCCGCTACAGCCATGGCCGTATTGAGGTGCTGGACCGAGCTGGACTCGAAAAGCGCGCGTGCGAGTGCTATCGCGTTGTCAGGAGAGAGTGCGAAAGACTGCTGCCTGATCTGAAGGCGATGTGACGGAGTCAACTTCTATAAAGCTGGTAAGTCACCCATCGTCCACCTTCTCCTTAGATCATCTGAAGGTCAGCTTTCCCCCGCTCTTCTTCCAGAGGGGGCCATCCCGCGATAGGGCAGGCAGAAAAATTGCTGCGGGGGATTTAATTCAACAGATCGTCACCTGGAAACCCCATGCGCGCGCCCGATTTTGTCATTGGCTTCCTTACACTCCCCCTTGCGGCGTGCGCGCTCGGTCCGGGAGCAACGACAGATACGGGCTTCGGCCCGAGTCCGGCATTAGCCGCCCCGCAGTCGTCCTTACCGCCAACAGTCAATATCGCGCCTGTCGCCCAGCGCGCAGCCAATACGAAACCGACTGCACCAGCAGGATTCACAGTTACGGCATTTGCGCAAGGACTGGAACACCCGCGCTGGCTGTACACGCTGCCGAATGGCGACGTACTGGTTGCCGAAAGCGATGCGCCCAAGGAGCATGACGAAGGAAGCGGCGTGTTCGGGTGGATCAGACGGCAGGTGATGAAACGTGCTGGGGCTGGCGTGCCCAGTCCGGACCGGATTGTACTGTTACGCGATGCAAACGGCAGTGGCATCGCAGCGACACAAACGGTGTTTCTGAAAAACCTTCATTCGCCATTCGGCATGGCGCTAATCGGGGATCAACTTTATATTGCTGACTCGGACGCGCTGCTTCGCTTTCCCTATCGAACGGGCGAAACCACGCTGAGTTCGCCGGGCGTAAAAATAGCGGACCTGCCAGCCGGACCGATCAATCACCACTGGACCAAAAACATCCTCGCCGATCGCGACGGCAAGCATCTTTACGTGACGGTGGGATCGAACAGCAACGCGGGCGAGAACGGCGTAGCCGCGGAAGACGGCCGCGGCCGGATTCTCGAGTTCGATGTCGCCACGGGAAGCCTGCGCCCCTTCGCGACTGGCTTGCGCAATCCCAATGGCCTCTCGTGGCAGCCGGAAAGCGGCGCGTTGTGGACCACGGTCAACGAACGCGACGACCTGGGCAATAACCTTGTGCCGGATTACATGACAGCAGTACGTGACGGAGCGTTTTACGGCTTCCCCTATAGCTACTATGGACGGCACATCGACACGCGAGTCAAACCGCAGCGCCCGGATCTGGTTGCGCAAGCGATCACTCCCGATTACGCACTGGGCAATCACACGGCGTCGCTCGGACTGGTCTTTTACACGGCGCGGCTATTTCCCAAACACTATTGGGGCGGCGCATTCGTCGGTCAGCATGGATCGTGGAATCGCAAGCCGTATAGCGGCTACAAGGTCGTGTTCGTGCCATTTGCGAACGGGCAACCCGTCACCGCGCCGGAAGATTTCGTCACTGGCTTTCTCACTGCGGGCGGATATGCGGAAGGGAGACCGGTTGGCGTCGCAATCGACCATAGGGGGGCATTGCTGGTGGCCGACGACGTTGGCAATGCCGTCTGGCGTGTAGCCCCTGCCGACGCAGCCAGTCGGCAATGAATGCCGCCGCGGCTTGCTTGCGTGCCCACCCTTCCGTCGGTCATGGCTCGCCGCAGGCGCGACGGTGTGAAGCCTGAACGTTCGATCAATCCGAGCTGCACAGCGCGCACCGGTGCCCCTGGATAGCCAATGAGAAGACCGGCCGGGTTGACGCTGCTTAACGTATATGCGGTGTTTCCGCAATTTTAAAGATTGGAGTGCTTTTGATTTGAATCCTGGTATGGACTCGTCCGGCGAGGGCAACGCAGATTTCGCAATGCCGCATCACCCATGTATCGTGCGCCCCCGCGGAAGCTGTCCATGCAAAACTACCGGACAAAAAATTTCCGACGTGACCGTCGACGTCTGCGTCGGCGAAAAAGTCGCGGTACGTCGAGGAACACGTCGCTGCGAGGGTAAGTAAGGATGGGACTTCCGATCATCCAAAGGTCAACTTCGCGACAACGCGCCAGGCAGCACCAATTCGTTCCATACGTAACTCGTCCCCGCGCGCTGGTTGAGCCACAGTCGGCCTGCGGCCGTCATATTGATGACGCCGCCGGTGCGCGACTCGTACGCAAGCCCGAGAGTCAATAGTTCGTTGGTCATGGTGCGCGAAATCTCCGATTCGGAATCAGGAATTCGATCGAGCGATTTGAGAGCCTGGACAGTTTCGGCCGAGAGTTGGATATACATGGTGGCCTCCTGAAGCTGAGATCATCATGGCCCGGATGAAATTCTCCCGTCTGTACGGTGGCGTCTACTTGGTCGCCCCTTCGTGAAATCGCGTAGTCGCGGGCAGTAAAGGCTCGCTGGGAACAGCGCCTCTCTGGGATCGCGTCCGATTGTTTCCGCAGCCGCCTCGTCTGAACGTATTGAGCGGCTGATGAATGCGTTTGATGTCGACCAGCCACGTGCGGAAGGGAATAGTCGGGTTGAGCAGGTCGTTGCGATTGACGCAGTTCGGAACGACGACTGGAGACACGGCTATGCGTAAGCTCGGCCACGCTGCATGTACGACCCTGTGCGTCGGCGCGACCCTCACTGCGGCGCAGACGCCACCGTCGCCACCAACCGCCAGTGCGCCGCCGGCACGGATGCCGACCGACATTCCTTATGGCACGTCGATTGGCATAGATGCCGCGAACAGGGTATTTTCAGCGGCCGAAGCCTTGGCAAAGAGACACAACTGAAAAATGAACATTGCCGTGGTCGATATGCACGGCGACCGGGTCGCATTCGAACGCATGACCGTGCGCACCTTGCATCAATAGCGGTCTCACGGGCAACGCACGCACGGCCGCCAGGTTCCGTCGCGAAACGCGCGTCTTCTACAATCAATTTGAAAGCGGGCACGCTTACTTCTTGCCAGACGACCACTTCAACCTACCGTGACGTCCGACCGCGCATGCGGTCGCACACGATAACTCGAGTGCTACTACACGGGCTGCCGGAAAGTTGAACCAGATGATTTCAGACGTCAACTGGATGAAGCCGTTCGTAAGATGACGCAACGGGCCGGAGAGCGCATAAGTGAACTGGACTATCAGCGTTCCCACTGGCAGTACTGCGCGCCAATGCTCGACAATTGCGTGGGATTCGGCATAAGGCAAGGAACGCAGCGGCACACCGGAAACAACGGCGTCAACTGGCGTGTCTGCCGGCAAAAAGTCGCCAAGGTTACCGGCGTCACCCTGAACAATTCTGAGTCGGGGGAATCTGGAACGCAGATGTGTGGCCAGAGCGGCAGAACGCTCGATGATGAGCAGACGATCCGCGCGGATACCGTGGTGGATCGATTGCCGAGACGCTCGTAATAAAGTCTTCGAATCCACAAGCGAGACATTCGACAAGCAAACCGTCGAACTCGGTGCCGCAGCACTGGCAAGTGAGGCGGTGAACCTCCCCCGCAGCAAGGACTTCCCAACCATCTTCCATTGGGACGCGGCACTTGGGGCAAAGAAACCCCAGTTCGGATATTACGTTTGACATGTTCGAAAGCTTTATGAAACAAATCGCTTTGCGACAAGTAACAATTTAGCTTAGCACTTTGCGATTTCGTCTGTGCAAATCGCGTGGACAACGTCGAACCGAGCGCTCACCAAGTCCTTCTTCTCGATGGCTCACAACGGTCCGGCCAGTAGACGAAAGATCTCGGTCCCATCAGCGGTACCGACGTTGAAGCTTGGCTTGCCTGGCCACAGAGAATCGCAAGAGAATGACCCCATTTCTTAAAATGAAAGTATGAAAAGTCAGCTTTCCGGAGAGACTTCGGAAGAATCTGGGTTAACATCCGGATTTTTTGCGTATACGAGTGCGTATATTTCGCGCGGCAAGCAATATTTTTTCATTTTAATTTATACACTTACACCAGCCATTCGAGTCCTCTCCTGGCCCCGCGCAGAGCAGCTCCCGTTACCGGGCAGCCGAGCTAGACCGTGGCCGCATTCGGTGCGATACCGAATTGTTCCTCGAGGATCTTCTTGGCGAATCTGACAAAAGAAGCTTGCTGGCTCCCCCGGCGAGATTAGCCCGTGTCGCCAGGGCACCACAACTGGCTCGCAACGCTCGATATCCGCGACTTGAGCGAGCCGGACCTTGAAAGCGTCGCAGCAGACAGCAGTAACGTCCTGCGGGTAAATGGCGGGTAAAAATGAAAATTTTCACTCAACAATGTGCCATTAAGTCCCAAGCAGCAAGGCTGTGCGCGATGTTGAGTTGGTCCTCAACAACAACTATCATCTGGTGCATCATGATTTGCCGCATGTGCCTTGGTTTGCGATTCGGAAGGTTTATGAAACGTCCCGGCAGCAGTACATAGAGCGCTCGGGAGAGTTTCTTGTACACGGTTACAGCGAATGGTTCACGCGATATGGACTCACTGCGGTGGCGCATCCAGTGGCTGGCGGTAGCTCCGATCGCTTCCAAGAAGATCCGCCAGCTTCCATCGGTTTGGCAGGTAAATTGCAGGAAAAATTCATGGTAGTTGTCCGTGACGGAGCTCGCCATGAAACTCACCTATCCGCTCCTGCTGAACGCGAAACCACAAGCCAAGTCGCGTAGTTAGCGGAGATATCTGCAGTTGCTGCAGAAGATCCAAAGCAGAATGTAGAAACGAGTCACACAGCACCGGCGACGGAGATCTCGCGGGATCATCGCGCTACCGCCCTCGCCATTCCCCCAGTACTCCGTCTGCGTCGTCGAGGATCGTCATGGCCTTGTCCATGACCGGCAATCAGGGCATCACTTCGAACAGCAACTGATTCTCGGCGCTGGCTTCCCTCCTGTCCCGCACTGTCCTTTTGTACTCCAACGTATCTCCAGACAGAAAGAGATACACGCGCTTACACACAACTGACTTTCGGACACAAGCGGGATACACTCATCTGCTCAAATACGCCCATCGCTAGCAGAACAGCGCACCTCAAAAACTGGGCTTGCTTCGGATATCAGGTTGCTACCGCACTATCGGTTGGATGTGTTCTTCGTGCCGGGCCATTTTGTAACGATGGCCGCTCAATGGATCACATTTATAACCGATGGCTGACTGTCGGAGAGCCCTGGAGGTCACATCCGTGCAACTGCCATGACACGGCCCGGCGATTTCAGGCCAAGCCAATCGAAACTTTTCCCGTTGGGGATCAAATAGTCAGAACGCAAATGAACATGCTGATCAAGACGCTTGCCGCAGTCGCGGCTAGTACCGTGCTCGCAACGACCGCCTTCGCCCAGAGCACAGGGGCGGTCGGCGTGGCCTCACCGTACGTCGCCATCGATAACGAACCCCCACCCAAACTGATTGTGGATCCCACGCCGCTTCCCGCAGGATTGGCCCACGGCATCGTCTGGATCCAATATCGGCTGGAGAACGTGCATATCGTACCGGTGTTCGGGGCAGCCGCGCTCAACGTGTCTCCACGAATCGGGCATCTGCACGTACATATCGACGATCTGCCCTGGGGTTGGGTAGAAGCGAATGACGTCAATACAATCAGCGTGGCAGGTCTGCCACCCGGTCAGCACAAGATGCTTGTCGAGTTAGTCGACGCTCAACACCACGTATTCGCTGGGTGCGCTGAGTGCAGGCAGACGGTGACGTTCACGGTCCCAGAGGGCACGCCTCACTCACACTGAAGGCGATGACAAGAGCCTCTCCGTTAGTCCGTCGCGAATGACGTCCGACGCCCGAATACCAGGAGCGTCGGCACGCGACACGCGTCCGTCTATGACCCTTCTGCCGCGCTGAGCTGTCATCTGGATGGCGGGGGCTGCGCCCACGCGAATGTCGCGTTGTGGCCGCACCAAGACGGATGACCACCGTCACAGTTCACCCCCGAAGAGACGTTCGTGGCTTCCGAAAACGGTCGTTGGATCCGGCGAACGAACGGTCGCTTCCCTTCTCGTTCGCATCGCTGGATGGCCACGGTCGATGTTCATGTAACGCTGAACTGCGCACGTCAACGGTATAAAACTGTCGGCCAACAGGTTCATTGAACGTTAAACCGACGGTGCACATTAACAGTAGCCCAGTACACTCCAGCGCTTTCTACTGAGGTGGGGGTGGATTCAAAAGCTTGCTCAACGGTTTCAGTGGGCCTATTGGGAGGAGCGAGAATGTCATTAAGTGCGCTTTCCCCAATGGAAGTGCCTCAAGCATTTCATGCGCCTGATTTACGTCCGTAACGTTCAGGATGAACGCCAC
Source organism: Paraburkholderia sediminicola (assembly GCF_902859805.1). GTDB lineage: Bacteria > Pseudomonadota > Gammaproteobacteria > Burkholderiales > Burkholderiaceae > Paraburkholderia > Paraburkholderia sediminicola. Next base: position 64,253 of record NZ_CADIKC010000018.1, read on the forward strand.
CCCGGCCTGGTCTTGCAGTGAATACCACTGGTCAATCTTGCCCTCGAGGTAGAGCTGCGCCGTCTCGCGAACTTCGGTCGAAAGAATGTGTTGGACAAGTTGCATGTCCGTGCCCGGCGGAAAGGTGCCAATCGCCAATATCTTCGTGGTTGGCGTGGTTGGCATCGGGGTGATTTGCGACATGGAAACTCCAGCAGAAATGATCAGCACAGAGGCTGTTGCTTACGAAATTGGACAAGCAAAGTTACCGAAACGAGCCAGGCTCGCGACCTCAGGAATCTGATGAAGGCTAGCCACAAGAGATAGGAGGCCGGAGCCTCCTCCGCCCCGTTACGTGCGCAGCGGTCTCAGACCCGCTCGAACCTCTTCCACAAACAACCTCGGCTGCTCCCACGCCGCAAAATGACCGCCTTTTTCGGGTCGGTTGTAGTAAATGAGGTTGTGATACGCCTGCTCCGACCAACTCTGCGGAGCCTGATAATTCTCACCGGGAAAGGCACTCACGGCAGCCGGGACGGAGACGTCGGCGGCAGCATAAAAGTTGAAGTGAGATTCCCAATAGAAGCGAGCCGCGGAAACCCCTGTATTCGTCAACCAGTAAAGCGTGATGTCGTCGAGAACGTCGTCTCGTGTCACGTCGCCCGCAGAGTGTCCGTTGATCGTGCGCCCGAACACCGCTGAGGTGAGTGCCGCTGCGGGTTGGCCGTAACCGTCCGGGTGATCCAGCAGCCAGCTTGCCAATGCAACGGGTGAGTCCGCCAGTCCGTAAAGGGTTTGCGGACGCGTGCCCTGCTCCAATGCGTAGGCGCGCCGCTTGGACAGGGCGCTGAGTTGGTCATACGCGAGTCTTTCGTCAGCCGACAGGCTTGCTGGCGCGGGATCGCCGACTTGAAGTGCCTTTGCGATCGCTGGTGGAACCGTCGCGGGGAAGTTGACATGAATACCAATTAACTCCGGCGGGGCCTGCTTGGCCATCACGTTGGCCACAATGCCGCCGAGATCGCCGCCTTGCGCCGCGAATTTCGCATAGCCCAGGCGCTTCATCATCACGACCCAGGCACGTGCGGTGCGTTCCGGACCCCAGCCGACTTCTCTAGGCTTGCCCGAAAATCCATAACCCGGTAACGACGGAATCACTAGATGGAATGCATCCGATGCGCTCGCGCCATACGCGGTCGGATTGACCAACGGATCGATGATCTTGAGTTGCTCGATGACGGAGCCGGGCCATCCGTGCGTGACCACGAGCGGCATCGCGTTTTCATGCTTTGAACGGACGTGGATGAAATGGATGTCCACGCCGTCGATCTCAGTCACGAAATTCGGCAGCGCGTTCAGCTTCGCCTCAACCTTGCGCCAGTCGTAATCGGTCGACCAATGACGCGCGAGTTCCTGAATCATCGCGAGCGGCACGCCTTGCGAGTCATCGGTGACTACCTCCCGATCCGGCCATCTCGTCGCCTTGATGCGTCGCCGCAAGTCGGTCAGTTGCGACTCGGGCACATGGATACGAAGCGGACGAACAGCGGTCTTGTCGGCACCTGTCGACGAGGCAGCGTCAGTGATGGCTTGATTCGTCTGCGCGAACGCGAGCTGACTTAGGGAGCCGGCAGCAACGGCTGCCGCTGCCACGCCAACAAAGCGACGGCGCGATGGTGATTGGGGAAAGGTGTTGTCTGACATAGGTTTTTCGACTGGCGATGGGCCAGGTCCTCGGTTAGTAGCTGCGTGATCTCACGCGCTAACGATTGCAATAAGCCGGCGTCTGCAGAAGACGAAGGCATCAAATGGTCGTTTCACCGCGAGTGAACTCAGCGGCGTGGAGCGTCACGAATTCGTGCATGTTCGTCGGTGCCTTACCGGTGAGCTTGAACAGATCGTCCGTCATGCGGTCGTATCTTCCCTGCGTGTGAAGTTCAGCCATCACGGCGAGGTGATCGACAAGATGCGTTGGCACGCCCACTTCCCGGAGCGTGTTGGTCCACGCAGAAAGCGGCACGTCGCGGTAATGGATCGTCCGGCCGAGCGCGTCGGAAAAAGCGCGCGCATAGTGTTCGAGATCAGCAGACTCGGGCCCCGTCAGGTTATAGACATGGCCGATGTGCGGCGCCGGATCGTCGAGGATGACGGATACGGCACGCGCCACATCGACAGCAGAGATCGGCGAAGTGCGGCTGCTACCTAGCGGTAACACCAGTTCATCGCGATCACGCACGCCTGCGTCGGCAAGACGCAGAAAGAAGCCTTCGAGAAAGACCGTAGGCCGCACCGTGACGACCGGCAGCCCCGACCATGCCAGGACCTGCTCGGCAAGCCAGTGCAGCTTGTGCTGAGGACTATTTGTGGTCTCCGTGATGCTCATTTCCGTGACCGTCATCTGCGACATGTTCACGAGGGCTTCGATGCCATGGTGACGCGCCACTGCAGCGACGTTGACCGCGGCTTCCAGGTAATTCGCCGAGATCGACATGCCGAAATAAATGCGCGAGCACCCTTCGATCGCACGATGCATCGAGGTGAGATCAGTCAGATCGCCCAGCACAACCTCGGCGCCGAGCCGACGCAATTCTTCCGCGCGTTTATCCTCACGACGAACCAGAGCGCGCACCTTATGTCCCTTGGCGAGGAGCATTTCGGTGACATTGCGGCCGATGCCACCAATCGCGCCGGCGGCTCCCGTGACCAGAATCGGCCGATCCTGTGTAGTTTGAATCTTCATATCTTTAACCTCTTCGATAAGTACCCATGCATTTATGCATATGCACACTTAAGGACGAAATGAATCCCGCGGAGTGGCTGTCGGATTAGAGTTTCAGTGCCGGTTGATGATCGTCTTGCAGGAAATCAGTCATCGTTCTGGCCACGAGTTCCGACTGCTCTTCCTGAATGAAGTGGCCACTGTTCTCCACCTTCATCGCGGTCAGATTCGCCGCTTTCTGCGCGACGACCTTCTTCATCCATCCGTACGCCGGGCCACCTAATGCAAGGACGGGCATCTGCAGCGTGCCGTACCCCTTGTTGTCGATCACATCCTGGGGGAAGGCCTGATACCACGCATTGCTTGCACGGATCGCGTCAGCCGTGTTGTACGCCCGCTCGTACACGGCGCGGTCGCGCGCGTCTACTGCGCTCGCGTCCTCTAAAAAGTAGTTGAAGATCCAGTCCTGTTCCACCCGAATGTGACCGGCCAGAAGCTTTTCCGGCAGCCCCTGCACCTGATTGAACGCGAACCACCACAAGTAAGGACGCGCCGTGCCCAGCTTGTCGCTGAAGGCGCCTTGCGCCGGTAGCAGCGGAAACGACATCAGGCTGTCGTCCGGGTGTGGCAACTCCATCATCACAAGTTTGTTGGTGGCTTGCGGATAGTTCTCGCCATATGCGAACGCCACAGCCGAACCGATGTCATGTCCGGCAACACTGGCCTTGTCATAGCCCAATGATTTGACCAGTTCGTAGACGTCTCTGGCCATGGTCTTCTTGTCGTAACCATCGGCGGGTCTCGACGATGAACCCATACCTCGCAGGTCCACGGCGATGACGGTGTGCTGCTCGGCCAGCGCCGGCATGATCTTGTGGAACGTCCACCAGGTCTCAGGCCAGCCCGGCAGCAGAACCAATGGTTCGCCTTTGCCGCCCACGACGTAATGCAGCCGTACGCCATCCACCTCGGCGTAGCCGTTCCTGAATCCGGGCAGCGACTTCACCAACGCCGCGTCGGATACGTTGGCGTTCTTCGCTGTGGTCGTCTTATGCACGATCGTCGCATCAGTGCCGACGTGGGACCGTGGCTGCGCGTAACTGGGCGCAAGGGGCAACATCAGCGCTGCCAACGCAGCGCCGGCAGTGGCAATTCTCGATATGACTTTCAAAGTACGTCTCCCTACATTTAGAGAGTTAGTTAAAAGAAGGCATGTACCGCGGTCGATTCGACATGCTTAGGCAGCCGTGATGCTCACATCGTCCGAGTCCTGTTCTGCGATCGATTTGCCGTGGACGCCACGTTCGTGAATGTGCGCAGTCGGGGTACGGTCGATCATCAGACTCAGCAGTTCCGGCCGGTTGTAGTGACCGGCTGAGTCCATCAACAGCTTGCGTCGGTCGATCATGGTGAAGTCGAGATCGGCAATGACCTCGCCCTCGCCCGAGCGGAGGGGTTCGCCGATCAGCATGCCCTCGGGCGTCACAATGGTGGTGAAGCAACCACCCGAGATCGGACCGATTTCGCAGCCCGTGTCCTTCATGATTTGCGCCTGTTGATCGGCGTCCAGCCACGCCGTCGCGTTGACGACGAAACAGCCGGACTCCAGTGCGTGCTGGCGGATATTGATTTCCATCCTTTGCGCAAATCCCTCGCCGAAAGCGGAACCCGGATACATCGCCGAATGGATCTGCTCGCCGTCGGCCATCATCGCGTAGCGCGCCAGCGGATTGTTGTGCTCAAAGCATGCCAACTGACCAATGCGCCCGACCTTGCTATCGACGGCGCGCAGACCCGACCCGTCGCCCTGCCCCCAGATCATCCGCTCGAAATGCGTAGGCGTGATCTTGCGCCGGCGCTGGATCAAGGTGCCATCGGCATCGAAGAGCAACTGAGTGTTGTAGATGGTTCCACCATCACGCTCGTTGACGCCGATCGACACCACCATGCCTGCCTTGCGAGCCGCCTCGCCAATTGCGTCGGTCGCGGGAGACGGCACCGTCACGGACTGCTCGAGCAGCCTCAGATGCTCTTTTCCAGACAAAAGCTGAATGCCCGTCTGGACCGCTGCAAAGTACGGGTAATAAGGCACCACAGTTTCCGGAAACGTAGCGAACTGCACGCCCAGCTGGCCGAGTTCGTGGATCTTCTGCACGACCTTTGCGACGGTGGCCTCACGGCTGTAAAGCACCGGGCTGATCTGGACTGCTGCGGCTTTGACGACTTTCATTGCAAACTCCTTGATTCATAAGAACGGGCACAGAGCGCCCTTGCGATATTGCATATGCAACATTGATGATTAGAAAAATTAGCGCATGCGCTGCGGTAACTTGCCCGCGATGCCCATCAGCGCGTTAGCACCGGGCTCTCCGACAAGCAATCTGGCGCTTGCCTGCGCAGTCGACCACGCAGACGCAGCGTCGCCGAGCAATGCTTTGCCTTGTCCTGTCAGCGCAAGGGGCCGACTGCGGCCATTGCTTTCAGGGGCACCTTCGAAAACCCACTCCTGAAGGATGAGAGGTTGCAAATTCCTTGTAAGCGTCGACCGATCGTGATGATTCTTGCGCCCCAGATCCGCGCGGCTGATAGGTCCAAGCTCAACAATGAGGACAAGCAGGCTGAATTGAGAGGCGTTAATGCCGAACGGCCGTAGCGCCTCGTCGTAGATCGCGGTCAAAACTCTGGAGATCTGCCGCGTGCGCGTCAGCAGACAGTTCTGCGCAATCTCACCGCTGACGTCATGACCTGCTTTGTTTTGAATATCTAAAGACATGATCGGCTCATGTTTCGGTGTCGGCTTCCGGCCCTGCCAGATAGAGGTCGCGGAACCGTTCATCGACCCGCTCCCGCATCAGTTTTGAAAACAGAATCGCCGCATTCATCGGACGATGGTTGATCACCACGGAATCAGCTTCACCCTGTTCATTTATGTGCGCCACGAGCAGAGTCTCGATCGGCACGCCCTGAATCTGCGAACGGTAGGACTCCATGTAGAGTCCGTTGCCGATCTCGCCCTTGTAGCTGTGATGCTGGAACTCGTAGAGCGCGACAGCGTGCCTGATCACCGCCAGGATGTCCGCTCGCCCTTCCACCGGACGCTTCAGGACAGTCGCCTCAAGCGTCGCATTTTCGGCCAGCTTTGCCAGCCAGAACGGCAGGTCGCCGGCAGGCTCAAGAACTGGCGCGGTATCGTTGAATTTCATATCGGCTTCTCCATCGGTAGTATGGAAATAGTTAGCGAGCGCGACACCCTCTGCCGTCTCGCTGAACAGAACGCGAGAGACGCTATCAGGACATGGAAGTCGCAACGCTAGCGGCATCGACTGCGGCTACCAGCGTGATGCGTGCCTTTTCCCGTCGTCTGCGGGCGAGTCGATCCTCGCCGACGCTTCGCTCGGACTCACCGGCCAGAATTGCGTGAATGTCGGGGAGCGTCCAGATGGCGCCGCGACTGCCCCAGGTGCCGTCCGGAATCTCCGTCGGAAAAACCCAGACGCGTGGCGCGACCTCTTCGAACGGTCGGTTCTCGGCGCGGGCCACCGCTTCCGTCACCGCTTTAACCAATGCGCTGCGTGACTCTGCCGTGTATTGCCCCTCTGGCGCCGACGGAATGATCCGGTAGCGCGCCGCCTTCGAACGTTCTCCTGCGACGAATATCGCGGCCGGCCGATGGAGATGAAGCACCGTCACGCTTTGCGCAATCGGATTAGCCGCGTCATAGCCTTCCGCCTTGATCAGGATGTCAGTCAGTTCTTTAACCAGGCGTGCTTCCGCTTCTGGCGTCAAGGCGTCGTCGGGCCACAGTGCGTCGATCATTGGCATGATGTCGTTCCCTCTTCAGGTGTTTCGATGGGGCGATAATCGGCCTTTACGGACACACCCGGAAGTGGCAGCATTGCCATTATTCGAGGAATATCAGACACACACGCAAATGATCACGATCAGGATCTGGGTCTATGACGGAATTCTGGCGTCGGGCGTCGCGGGACCCATCGACGTCCTGAGCGCCGCCAACTACCTGAACGGCAAGTTAGCCGCGCGTGGGGCCAAACCTTTACCCATGTTCGCGTGGCGCGTGGAATCGCTGGACGGACAGCCCGTCACGGCTGCGTCGGGCCAGAGCATTCCGGTGGACGGCAAAATCGATCCGCGCAAACGTGCAGATGCCATCCTGCTGACGGCCCCGTTTTTTTCCAACATGGATGAGTTCATCGGCCGCCGCGAGCAGATGAATGCACTCTCTTCCGCGCTACGGCGCCAGCGCAAGGCAGGCGCCGTGCTGGCTGCATACTGCACTGGCAACTATCTGCTTGCCGAGGCGGGTTTGCTGGACGGCCGGGTCGCCACCACACACTGGGCCAACGCGGCTGACTTCGCCCGGCGGTATCCGCGTGTTGAACTCCGTGCCCGGGAAATCCTGACCTGGCAGGACGGCATTGTCTCCGGCGGTTCGGTGACGTCGTATCTCAATCTCGCCGTACGGCTGGTAGAGATGTTCGCCGGCGACAAGCTTGCGGCGATGACCGCCAAGTCGCTACTGATCGACATGAACCGGACTTCTCAAGCGTCTTACGCGAAACTGCTCGACGACCACGGACATGTAGACTCGCTCGTCGCGCGAGCTCAACAGCGCATGGAGGCGACACTTCAGGAGGGGTTCCGGCTGAGCGAGCTCGCCGCCTGGCTTGCTGTCAGCGAACGGACGCTTAACCGGCGTTTCAAGCAGGCAGTAGGCCTTGCGCCACTAACGTATCTGCAGAACCTGCGCATAGAAGTAGCCAAACAGTTGCTGGAGTCGAGGCCCATCGGGCTTGAGATAGTCAGCCAGCGTGTTGGCTATGGAGACATCAGTACGTTTCGAGAGTTGTTCAAGCGTAAAACCGGACTTTCGCCGAGCGAGTATCAAATGCGCTTTGCGCGCGCTTCTGTGGCTGACAACAACCGGCACAGTTCGACCCAACTTAGCCGTTGACCGATTGCGGTCGAGAGACACGTCAAGGCTCGGAAAGAGACGTTGGTTTAGAGACGTACGAACCTACCTTGTATCTGACAGCCGGTTCGCGGAGTCCCCCCGACCGCGCCATATCGTCAGTCGTTACCTTTGGTCGCCACCCGACTTCTGCTTTCAGCCGTGGAGCGATTCCCTACGCCGTACCCGCCGGTTACCCGATTCGATCGTTTTTCAGATCCGAGCGGCTATGTCTCGTAGTTCAAATCGCCTATGCCACGGCCACCATACTCGATCGAATTATTCTCGGGGTCGTCGCTCCCCAGCTTCCCGATTCTCAACCACGGCTCGGCGAACGGCTTCGAGAAGGTCCGGGCGCACCTCGGGGTCGGGGACTTCGATCAGCTTGCGCGGGGCCCTGGCTTGGGGCTTCAGCGTCACACCGTAAAGTTTTTGCGGCGCAGTCATGGTTCGTCTCCGGCTTCAGTGAGAGCTAATTCGAACGGCAGGCTCGGTCCTGCTTCTGGTTTCCGAAAATCAGGCTTTGGGAACTTTACTGAGTGGGGAACTGTGGACTCCGTGCGTCGTGCGCCTCCAGGCTTCGTCGGCGCGTTGCTGGGCCGATTTCAGGGTATATGCGACCCCTTGCTTGCCCTTCGGACCTGGCGAAAACGCCGAAGTCAAACCGGAAAATGTCCGGCGGACGGTCTTGGTGACCATGGCGCGCTCCGCGTTTGTGTCGGAATGGTAAGTCTATGTCTTTACGCGCAATCCGCGATACTGTACGTTTACACAGTGACTTATCTGTCTCCGGCATCCCGGTGTCGATACCGTCCGAGGAAGCACCAACACGATAATTCGGAGCGCAGAGCATGCGCCAACACGTCCTCCCCTTATTCTTGCTGACGGATAGGGCTAGCGAGAAATGCGGTCGCTCTACGCTGACACTGAGCCGCAGACGGTGATTCGCCTGCGGATGTCGGCCCAAGCGCCCGACTGAATCGCAATTTGGCGGTTCCGTACGTGGCCTTCACTTGCGCGCCTGCCAAACCGACTCGCTCCAGGTCGGCGCCGCTCTCCGGATGATGTCGAGGACTTCCGGCGGGACGTCGCCCGCTCCGGTGAGTTGACGCACCTCCAGTACGTCGTCCGTTCCGAGACCGGATGGCGCGCGCAATGCCCAGGAAATCGCCTCCTCAAGCGATCCAACTTCGATGATGTAAAAGCCACCGACCAGCTCCTTGGACTCGGCAAACGGGCCATCAACGACGTGGCGCTTCCCCTTGCTAACCGCAATTCGCGCACCGGGCGCCGCTGGGTTCAAGCCTTCTGAAGCCACCAGGACACCGGCCTGGTACATCTCTTCGTTGAACTTCATGTACGCCGTGAGAAGGGCCTCGTCCAAACCGCCGCCGGCATCCGGCGCCTTTTTCTCTTCGCTTGCCTGGGCTGTGATGATGAAACGCATCGTCGTTCTCCTGAGTTGAATGGTGCTGCAGAACCACGACGAACGAAGGGTCGTCGAATCGACACGTCGCGGCCTCTCGCGCCGAATCCGTGAACGTCCGTTCCGGAGAGAGGAATCGTCCGGACAGTTCACCGCAGCGGCGACTTGACGGTCGGCATCCAGATAGTGGATGTCGCCTCATAGAATTGCTCAGGACCTCCCTTCGGCGGCCAGATCCCGTCAGCGAACGACTTTGCGCGTATCGCGATGCGCTCATCGAGGCTTTCCCAAGGCCATATGTGCGTGATGCGCGGTATGCCATCAAGCGCGTACATGTTCACTGTCAGGCTTGACCGTTTCGAGCGCTCAGGCATCGCAGCCTCCCACGCCTTGATGGTTGGCGCCAGGCCCCCCGGCCTTAGCCAGTAGGTACGAAACTCATAATACTTGCCGAACGAACCCGGTTCGACAGGAGCCAGGAATGGAAAACCGGCGTAGCTCTCCATCTCGATCGTACACTCACTATCGAACGCGCCGAACGGGTCAGCATGATGTAGCGCACGTACTCTTTCTTGCGCCAGTTCCTCTTCGTCGGTGAAGCTGCGAAGGATACGCACGCTCCCTAGTCGTCCATTTTCCGAGGTCCATGCACCGAGCCAGCGCCCTGTGGTTTCTGCATGAGCGAGGTAACCCTCCGCGTTCGCGATCACCTGGGCCAGCTTGAGAATATGCGACGACAGGGTAGTTAGTTCATAGAACATTCACTTCTCCAGAGTCAGTAAGGAACCATCGGACGTCCGCTGAAGGACAAGATTAGACTTACCCCTTCTGCTTGAGAATTCCCTATTTGTTCACAGTCTCTGTCAAAAATTAGCTATGTACGATTGGCAAGATTTGCGTTATTTCCTCGTGCTGGCGCGCACCGGCTCGCTCTCGGGCGCTGCCAGCGAGCTATCGGTCGAACACGCCACCGTTGGTCGGCGTGTCACGTCGCTAGAGACCGCGCTCGGGTTGAAACTGATTCATCGGCTGCCCCGCAGCAGCCGTTTGACCGAGGATGGAAAAACCATCGCCATGCTGGCCGGACCGATGGTCGACTGCGCACAGACCGTCGAGGCCTATGCGCTGCGGGCATCGTCCGCACTGTCTGGAACGGTCCGTCTCAGCGTGCCTCCGACGATCGGTAACTACTGCATCTCACCGCACATGCGCTCATTCCGCGAATCGCATCCATCCTTGAAGATCGTCATGGAAGGTTCTCCCGACATTGCACCGCTGGACAGAGGCGTCGCAGATATCGCCATTCGCATGGTCAAGCCACAGGAGGGCAGCCTCGTCGCACGACGGATAGGCACGATCCGATTCGGTCTATATGCCAACCTGGCCTATGCGGCTCGCCCGCCTGGACAATGGGAGTTCATCGCTTATGACTCGTCGTTGGACCACGTGAGACATCAAAACTGGCTGCGGCAGTTTTTGGACAGCCGACCCATCGTATTCGAAACAAACGATGTGATTGGGCAGCAGATGGCTGCACGCAACGGTGTCGGCGTCGCGGTCCTGCCCACGATGATCGGCGATACCGATGCTGAGCTGGTCAGGCTTCGCGTTGGGTTCGAGCCGCCTGAGACGGGCCTTTGGCTGGTTACTTATCCCGATCTGCGACGTACGCCATCGATCAAGGCAGTGATGGACTTTTTGGTGCGTTGCGTTAGCCATGAACCGCATTACGCAGATGAAGATGGTTCCTCACAAAATCGCCATGGCTGAATGACGTGCTCTACGCCTTTTATGGGGAGTCAACGATGGTTCCTTGATGGTAAACAATCTGCCATCCCGTAGCCGACCGGCGCCAGAGCGTTGCGCGACGAGTCACCCTGGAATCCTGCCCAATCCTGAACGGGCACTCGGACTAGCGGAGGCGCGTCGGCCATCCCACTCTAACCAACACGTCGTCAGGTGCGTTCAGGGCGAACTCGTACATGCCCCACGGTTTGTCGCTCGGGTCGCCGTTTCCGAGGATTTCGCCACGAAACACAGCGGCGAGTTCGTCTACATCCTCACGGTAAAGGTAAAGCCCGAACGGATTGCGCCCCGGCACGAGCCACCCTTCGACAGCAGGATTGAGATGGATTTGCCCACCGAAGCCATCGGCGAGCATTCGATAGTCATCAGGACTGCTTTTCTCGCGTCTGAAGCCTAACCGTGCGAAAAACGCTTCGGTGCGATCAAGATCATTGCAGGGCAGTATGGCGGTGAGACTCGGCTGCATGTCGGCAATCTCGCGTGAATACCTTAGGAACCCCTCGGCATAACGCAAAGGGAACAGGAGCGGAATAAGCTTGCACGGTGCAAGTCTAGCAGCGGGATCAGCGGCGCCAGCCTGCAACGATGGCATACGGTAAGACGATCTCGCAAAACCAGGCTGTAAGCAGATTTCCGGCAAAGTTACACATGCCGTTTGTACTCGGCAGCGTTCGACTCACAGCGGTCCCTCATAGTAAGAGTAAGAACCAATCGACCGTTGCCTGATCGGTGACAGACGCACTTGGCGAGGCGAAACCCTGCTGCGCTGCTTCGAGTCGCGCACTGGCATGAATGGCGATATAACGCCTGCGCACTTCGACGGTCTGCGTGTGCGTGCCGCGTCGCAAACACCAGAAATTGTCGTCTGGCGTTTCACCAAGGTTGCGACGTTTCGCGACCGCTATCGTTAGTGCTGCAACGAAAACTCAACCTTCGACGAAGAACTGGCTGGGCGTCTGACCGAACTGCTTGCGGAACATGTTGGCGAAAGCACTGGGGCTTTCGTAACCCAGTGCCAGAGCAACGTCGATAACCTTCTCTCCGGTCGCCAGCAGCTCCAGCGCCCGCAGCAGCCGAGCCTGCTGCCGCCATTGACCGAAGGTCATGCCGGTCTCTTTCACGAAAAGCCGTTGGATGGTCTTCACGTCTACCGTGAGGCGCCGCGCCCAATCCGCCATGGTGGATGAGTCGTCCAATTGCTGCTGCAGGAATTCGCAAATCCGCAGCAACCGCGCATCTGAGGGCATATGCAGGTGCAACGGCAGTACTGGCAGCGCTCGCAGTTCGTCCAGAATCAGCCGCATGACACGGGCGTTGCGGGTGCCGGACACATAAGGCTGCTGAATCTCCATTGCGGCGTGGATGAGCTCACGCAATAGAGGCGATATGCCTACGGCCTGGGTCTCGCCAAGCAGTTTGGGCGCGGCATCGGTCGTCACCTGCAAGCTGCGCATGTGCACTTCGCCGATGCAACGAATTTCATGGGTCATACCGGCCAGCATCCAGATGGCGCGGGTGGGCGGCACCACCCAGCGGCCAGCCTCGGCCTGCACCACCATTACACCGCGGACAGCATAGATTAGCTGATGCCTGGTGTGTACATGCGGTTCGATATGCCAATTGACCGGGTAGTCGGTGGCTAGGCCCGTTACGGGTGAGCGCGCCTCGTCGATTTCCCTGAGCGTCCGAGTCAGGGGCTTTGGCCTGCGAGATGTGTCCATGTCCTTTTTGCGATAGTGGCTGGTGGATTGGCGCGAGACAGGAGAAGCGAAATTTTCGACAATTCTGTCACACCGGGTCTCATACCGGGGTAAGCGACTCCCGCTTCCCGAACTGCGGGTCGCTTCTATTCCAGAGTGAAAGGCATCCACATGACGACTAACGCAGTTGGAGCCCTGGACGCCAGGGACACATCCACCGCCACACAGCAGAAGTCCAAACCTGCCTTCGGCATCCTGACGGCCATCAGCACTTCGCACATGGTCAACGACATGATGCAGTCGCTGATTCTCGCGATGTATCCCATCCTGAAGGGTGAGTTCTCGCTCAGCTTTGGTCAGATCGGATTGATTTCGTTGACCTACCAACTCACTGCCTCGCTGTTGCAGCCGCTAGTGGGCCTCTTTACTGACCGTCGGCCGCAGCCGTATTCGCTACCCTTCGGGATGATGTCCACGCTGATCGGGCTGATTCTGCTGGCCTTTGCGCCCAACTTTGGTTTCGTGCTGCTGGCGGCGGCCTTGGTGGGTATCGGTTCGTCCATCTTTCATCCAGAGTCTTCACGCATCGCACGACTGGCATCGGGTGGGCAGCACGGCTTCGCGCAGTCGATATTCCAGGTGGGCGGCAACACCGGCACTGCCATCGGGCCGTTATTGGCGGCTCTTGTGATTGTGCCTTTTGGCCAGCGCAGCGTGGCCTGGTTCGGGCTGGCGGCAATGCTTGGCATCGGCCTCCTACTGTGGGTCAGCCACTGGTATGCCTCGCGCCACATCGCCACGGATGAGCGCAAGAAACTCACGATCGTGTCCCCCTATTCGCGCAAGGTGGTGATCGGCGCTACGGCGGTGCTGCTCGTGCTGATTTTCTCCAAGTACTTTTATCTGGCGGGTATCAGCAGCTTCTACACGTTTTACCTGATGGAGCGCTTCGGCCTGACGGTGCGAAACGCACAGCTATACCTGTTCTTCTTCCTGTTCGCCTCCGCGGTGGGTACGGTGCTCGGTGGCCCAATTGGCGACCGCATTGGACGCAAGCCGGTAATCTGGGTGTCCATCCTGGGCGTCGCGCCGTTCGCGCTTCTGCTGCCGCATGCCAATCTTTTCTGGACGACTGCGCTGACTATCGTCATTGGGTTGGTGTTGTCCTCTGCCTTCTCGGCGATTCTCGTTTATGCGCAGGAGTTGATGCCGGGCAAGGTTGGCATGGTGTCGGGACTTTTCTTCGGCTTCGCGTTTGGCATGGGCGGTCTGGGTGCGGCAGTACTCGGCATCCTCGCTGACCGGACCAGCATCGCATTCGTGTACCAGGCCATCGCTTACCTACCTCTGTTGGGCGTCGTGGCGGTCCTTTTGCCTAAGGGCATTCACAGGGCGTGATCGATGAAAAAAGAGGCTGCTGTTTTCGCACGCCCCTGACTCAAGCCTGTTTGCCAATCAAGACCAACTGTTCACATCATCCTATGCATATCGACACGCTCCTGATTCACGCGGCCCGCGAAAGCGCCGGGGCAGCGAACTCGGTCAACCCGCCACTTGTTCGCACATCGACCACCGTATTCGACACGCTCGCGGCCTACAAACAGGCGCAGCGTGGGCTGGTGTTCGATGGACCTCGTTACGGACGATCAGGTACGTCCACTACATACGAACTGCAGCGCGCGTTTGCGACGCTGGCTTGCACTGAGACCTGCATCGCCACAAGCTGCGGACTTTCCGCAATAACTGCGGTGCTTGGAGCGCATGCAGGTCCCGGACGGCACATCCTGCTTAGTGATGGTGTCTACGGACCGACACGTGTGTTCTGCGAGAAGGAACTGGCTTTAACCGGAACTTCCGTAGAGTTTTTCGCAGCCGGTGTCGATGTAACCTCTCTACTACGTGACAACACCAGTCTTGTATTCATCGAAACGCCTGCTTCGTTGACGATGGAAATGTTTGATGTGGGCGCAATCTGTACCGCTGCCCATGAGCGTGGAATTGTGGTGGCGTGCGACTCCACGTGGGGAACGCCGCTATTTTTTGACGCACACAAGCTCGGAATTGACATCTCCGTGCACGCCGCCACCAAGTTCATCAACGGGCACTCTGACCTGCTGCTTGGCCTCATCACCGGCACCCTGGACGCGCTGTCGGCTGTTCGTGCTTACTGTGATCGCAGCGGCGCTCACGCTGCCCCCGATGCCTGCTGGCTCACGATGCGTGGATTGCGCACACTGGCTGTGCGTCTGGAACGCCATCAAAGCTCCGCACTCGCAGTTGCAAAATGGCTCCAAACTCAACCGATGGTCCAACGTGTGCTTTTCCCCGCGCTGGAAACTGACCCGGGTCATGCGCTGTGGCTCTCCCAGTTTTCGGGTGCAGCGGGTCCGTTCACGATTGAGCTCGCTCCTTGTAGCGAAGCCGCGTTTGCCCGTTTTATCGACGGTCTTTCGCTCTTCAGTCTGGGGACGAGCTGGGGTGGCTTCGAAAGTCTGGTCATGCCCGCGGTGCCTCACCATCTGCGCGCTCTGCCCGGATCTGCCGATGCGCCACGACTTGTGCGGCTGCACATCGGATTGGAAGATTCCCAGGATTTGTGCAATGACCTGGCGAGCGCGCTATTCGTGATGCAGGCTGACGAAGCGTCGGCGCGGAGTCACTCCTAACGTCACGCGATGGTTTGCACAATATTGTTCCCGATATTCGCGTAAGGCCATTCCTCGAGTGCTTTTGAAGTTTTCAGAAATGGCCCGTGAGAGCCGGGTTGCGGTCGTTCGAGTGCCGTAGCACCGAACTGGTTCGCGCGTTCATCGCGAACCAGTTCGGCACTGAGCCATCTCACTGCGCCCGAACTTCGATGGAGACCCGCCTGTCCGGTTGAAGACAAGCGATGACTGCCCTGCTCCCGCCGTCCGGACATTGAGTTGTTGAATCACGGGACCCGACTCCCGTCGCATGAATCACCTCACCGTCGAGCCCACGTTTGATCATGTATTCCCTTATCGTCTCCGCACGGGCCAGCGACAACGGCTGGTTGAGCGCATCTGACCCGAGGCGGTCGGTATGGCCTACGACCGAAATGGACTGAACACCCGTTCGCTGCCTGATACGCGCGATGACCTGCTCGAGTTTGGCCGCGCCGCCCGGCAAAATCGAAGCCAGACTGGACTGGCCGAAAGCAAACAGGGCATCGGTTTGCAACACGAACTGATCGACCGTTTGCGCCACAGGCGCCACCGGTTGCGCGGCCGCCGCAGCCGGGGTAGTCGGCGCGTCACCACACGCGAAGGTCAGCCGCCGCGTGACATCGGTTTCATCATTGTCTGGCAGAAGGCGTCCGACTTTCTGCAGCGGGCGAACCGGTTCTCCCTGACATATCCGCTCGGCGACCTTCATGCAGGTAGCAGGTCCTTCGAATATCCCATGACATTCGACCTGATGAAGCCGCGAGCCATCCGCGGCCGTGACCGTATATGCGTTAAACGTCGGCCCGGAAGCACTCGAACACCCCGCAAGAAAAACCAGGCTCAGCGATAAACTCCATCCAGAAAGCTGCTTCATTGTGTTCTCCATACTATTTTTTCGCACGTCCGGTTCGGCGCACGATCACGTTGTCCGCACTTGAGCGAAGGCGTCTGCGCTCTACCATTGCATGGCTGCACCCATCCCGAAGGTTGTGCCGCCGGGGCTCATACCGACGCCTGCTTTCATCTTGATGTTTTCGGTGATACGCGCGGTTCCGCCGAGCGCGACGGCCTGATAGCCGCGGAAGCCCGCCGTGCCGATGCCAAACGACAACGTCTTGTCCTTGTCGACCTCCGGAATCATCGTCAATGCCGTCGCCGCGGCAATGCCGGAATAAGCATTGCGCGCGACGGAGTTGATTCCCGACTGCAGTTGGTCCACCCGTTGATCGGTATAGGCATTGGCCTGTGAGAGCCCGGCATTGAGCTGGTCCACGTTGACTGCGTCCGTCCCCTGCGTTCCCGCAGCCACATTTGCCACCTGCCGCGTATCGTTAAGCGAGCCGACGGACACCACGTTGCTTCGGCCTCCGTCCGAGCTATTGGAACCCAGCGCCACCGAGTTATTGCCACTCGCGGCGGCTCCAACGCCTACCGCGGTCGCGCCATTCGCGCTGGCTTGCGAACTGTTGCCGACCGCCGTGCTATTCGAGCCGGAAGCTACCGAGCCCTGCCCGCCCGCCGACGAATTCGAGCCCGTGGACGCGGGTGAAGAACCCGGAGTGGACGAGAACGGGGCGCCACCGCCACCGCCCCCGCTTTGATTGTTGATCAGCGTGGTCAACTGCGTGGTGACTGCGGCAAGCTGGCTTACGTTGACCGCATCGGTTCCAGCCTTGCCGGCTGCCACGCCGGTGATCTGCCGATTGCCGATGTTGACCTCGCCCGCGGACGACTGCGGACTGCTCAGTCCGTACGCAATGTAGTTGCTCAACGCGCCAACCGTGGTCACCGATCCCGCGCCCAGCGCAACGCTGTTTGTCATCGACGCGTTCGCGCCGGAGCCCATCGCGACTGCATCGACGGCGCTGCTTTGCGCCCCCGAGCCGATCGCAATGCCGCCGGCATTCGCAGCCTTCGCGTTCACCCCTTGTGCAATCGACTGGGCGCCACTTGCGATCGAACCGCTGCCGAGCGCAATCGCGTCGGCCTGTGCCGCATTCGAACTTTCGCCGATTGCGACGCCGCCCGGTGCGGTTGAA
Organism: Paraburkholderia sediminicola; assembly: GCF_902859805.1. GTDB lineage: Bacteria > Pseudomonadota > Gammaproteobacteria > Burkholderiales > Burkholderiaceae > Paraburkholderia > Paraburkholderia sediminicola. The sequence continues at coordinate 81,578 of NZ_CADIKC010000018.1, forward strand.
TCGACGATAGCGCCGTTGCCAATGCCCACGCCGTTGTCACCGTTGACCACCGTCGTCGGTCCGACGGCAATCGACTGCGCGCCGACCGCCAGCGAATCCGCCGCCGTCGAATTCGCGTGAAAGTACATCTGTCCGGTCACGGAGAACGAAGACAGCGCTCCCGCAAGCTGCCGGATGGTGACCGCATCCTGTGCCTGCGTCCCGTCCGCGACGTTGGTCAACTGGCGATACGTGTTGCCGGCCGCGCTGCCGAAAGATACTGCGCCGAGCAAGGTTTGATCCGACGTGTTGAAGGGAATCGCATGCGAGCCATTCGCAATTGAACCGATACCGGACAGGACCGCGCGATTGGACACCGATCCCGAGCCGATCGCGACCCCGCCCGCCACCGAGGCGCTCGACAGAGCGCCCAGCGCAAGCGCGTCGTTCGCCTGTGCGGCAGCGCCGTTGCCGCCAGCGAAACTGCTCACGCCGGCGGCCGTCGCCCCGACGCCCGCCGCCAACGCATTGGTGCCGGTTGCGCCATCGTTGTTGTAGTTGCCGCCCTGCGTGCCGCCATCGTTGACGCTGTAGTAGTGCGTCTTGCTGGCTGTGACCGTGCTCGCAAGACTGTTGATCGCCTGGTCACTCGCATATAACTGCGAACCGTTCACCGCATCGGTGCTGGTCGCGTTCACCCGGCCCGCCGCCACGTTCGTCACCGTACGCTCGTTACCTGCGCTGCCCACGCTCACCGTGCTTGCCGGGGCAATCCCTGCGTATGTGTAGGCCGTGCCGTTGATCGTGTCGCCAGTCGTTGCCACTGCAGCAGCCGTGGTCGAGCCACTGCCCAGCGCAACGGCATTGGCGTTATTGGCCACCGCGCCCTGACCCAGGGCCGTGCTGTTCGCGCCGGCCGCGGTGGCGGCCACGCCTGCCGCAAGCGCGTTGGTGCCGGTGGCGCCGTCGTCGGCGTAGTTGGCACCCTGAGTACCGCCGTCGTTGACGCTGTAGTAGTGCGTCTTGTTGGCGGTGATCACCGTGGACAGACTGCTGACTGCCTGATCGGTCGCATACAGCTGCGAGCCGTTCACCGCGTCGGTACTGCTCGCGCTCACCCGGCCCGCCGCCACGTTGGTCACCGTGCGCTCGTTACCCACGCTGCCCACGCTCACCGTGCTCGTCGGGGCAGTCCCGGCGTACGTGTAGGCCGTGCCATTGATCGTGACGCCGGTCGTCACCACCGCTGCGGCGGTTGTCGATGCGCTGCCCAGCGCCACACTGTTGGCGAACGTCGAGCTCGCCCCTGCGCCAAGCGCTACGGCGTCCGTGGCGCTACTCTGCGCGCCTGAACCCACTGCCACACCGCCCTGGTTAGCGGCATTCGCGTTGGCGCCTTGCGCGATCGACTGCGCACCGCTCGCCACCGCGCCGCTGCCGAGCGCCATTGCGTCGGCCGCGGCCGAATGCGTTTGCTGGCCAATCGCGAGACCGCCGGGCGCCGTCGCATCGACGACTGCCCCGTTGCCGACACCGACACCGTTGTCTCCGTTGACGACGGTCGTCGGTCCAACAGCAATCGACTGCGCGCCCACGGCCAGCGAATCGGCCGCCGTCGAATTCGCGTGAAAATAGTTCGTGCCCGTCACCGAGAACGATGACAATGCGCCCGCGAGTTGCCTGACGGTGACTGCGTCTTGCGCCTGCGTGCCGTCGGCGACATTGGTCAACTGGCGGTAAGCCGTGCTAGTGCCAACGGACACCGCACCCAGCAAAGTCTCGTCGGAGGTATTGAACGGAATCGCGTGGGAGCCGTTGGCGATGGATCCGACGCCGGGCAGAACCGTTCGATCGGAAACCGATCCCGATCCAATCGCCACGCCGCCAACGACCGAAGCAGTCGCCTGCAGGCCGAATGCTGTTGCGTTGTTCGCCAGCGCCTGGGCACCATTGCCCAGTGCCGTACTGCTTACCCCCGAAGCCAGCGCGCCGACACCCGCAGCGAGGGCGTTCACGCCAGTGGCGCCGTCGTCGGCGTAGTTGGCGCCTTGTGTGCCGCCGTCGTTGACGCTGTAGTAGTGCGTCTTGTTGGCGGTTACCGTCGAGGAAAGCGCGTCGACCGCCTGATCGGTCGCGTACAACTGCGACCCGTTCACCGCGTCGGTACTGGCCGAGTTCAACTGACCCGCGGCAACATTCGTCACGGTGCGTTCGGCACCCACTTTGCCGACGCTGAGCGTGCTCGCCGGCGTGGTGCCGGCAAACGTGTACGCGGTCCCGTTGATCGTCGCGCCTGGCGTCCCCACCGCGGCAGCCGTCACGCTTCCCGCACCCAGCGCTATCGAACCGGCGTTGGTGACGGTGGCGCCGGAGCCAATCGCAACGCCTTGCGTCGCCGCGGCCGACACCGTTGCAGCGTCGCCGAACGCAACCGAACCGGCATTGTTCGCTTGCGACGCATTGCCGAGCGCGACGGCGCCCTGCCCGGTCGCTGTATTGGCATTGCCGAGCGCCACCGCGCCCTGGCCGTTGGACGTATTGTTCGCGCCCATGGTTATCGCACCGGTGCCGATCGCCGAGTTCGGATCGCCGATGGCAACCGCGCCGTTACCGCTGGCCGTATTGCCTACGCCGATCGACACGGCCTTGCCGCCCGTAGCGGTTGCCGTCTGACCAATCGCTATGGCGCCGGCCGTGTTCGCGGTTGCCCCGGCACCCTGGGCGATCGAATTGCCGCCCGTGGCTTGAGCCCCGTTGCCCAGGGCAATGTCGTTGGCCGTCGTCGGTGCGCCGTTCACGCCGGCCACCGCATTCAGACCCTGGGCGATCGAATCGTTGCCGAACGCATTGGCCGCCGGTCCCACTGCGATTGCGTCAGTGCCGGTGGGAACGCTGTCCGCCAGCACCGAATTGGTGTGGAAATATTTGATCCCGCCGCCATTGTTGATATTCGAAATCGCTGTCGTATTGGCTGTGACCTGCTGGTTGGTGGCGAAAAGCTGGGAGCCGTTCACGGCATCCGTGCTCGTCGCGTTCAAAGCGGCCGGCGCCATGTTGGTGATGGTCACCGGAGACCCGGCTCCCGCGCCGCCGGTCGCACCGAGCGTGATCTTCGTACCGCCCGCCGCGTCGTACTTGACCGCGATGTTGGCCGTGTTGTCGATATTCGTATTCAGCGCGCTCAACGCACCGGCAACCGTCGTTTGCGGCGTGGGTCCGCTGACGGCCCCGGTCGTGCTGACGGTGTTGACCGGCTGGCTAAAGCCGGTCAGATCGCCGGTCGCCGCGCTATAGCTGGCGCCGCCGCCCAAGGTACCCGCTGTCGACGCGCCGAGATTATTGACGCCGGTGACAACCGTATTCAGCTGCGAGCCGTTGATTGCGTCTGTGCTGGCAGCCGAGATCACGCCCGCGGCCACGTTCTGCAATTGCCGCTCCTTCCCAGCGGAGCCAACCGACACCACGCCATTGGCCGCGCTCGCGATGCCCGCCGCCGTGCCCCCGTAAAGCGCAGTGGTGCCCGTATGCGGCGCTGCGGTTGTACTGCCCGCACCCAACGCGACGTCGTTTGCGTTGCTGGCTGACGCGCCGGCACCCAGCGCAATCGCGCGAGCCTGGTTGGCCACCGCCGAATCGCCGAGCGCCAGCGCGCTCGCGCCGTTCGCATTGCTCGCGTTGCCCAGCGCGACCGCGCCTTGACCATTGGCGGTGTTGCCGTTGCCCTGCGCGACCGCGCCATTGCCCGTGGCGGTATTGTCCGCACCCACGGCGACCGCACCATTGCCGGTCGCGGTATTGGGATCGCCAATCGCGACCGCGCCGTTGCCGCTGGCAGTCTGCGCCTGACCGAGCGCCACTGCGCCCGTGCCACCGAGTACCTGGGAGTTATGGCCGCCGGCGAACGAACCCGCGCCGGCGGCGGCAGCGACGGTGCTGCCGTCGCCGATGGCGACCGTGGAGGCGGCGAGCGCACTTGCGGCATTGCCGATGGCAGAGGCATTGGCCGCGTTAGCCGTCGCGGAGGTACCCATGGCGAGGGCATCAGTGTTAGCCCCTGTCTGAGCCGAGTCGCCTATCGCAATGGACGATGAGCCAGCCGAGTTCGCGCCGGAGCCGATCGCAATGGCGCGAATGCCTGACGCCGCGGCGCCCGCCACCGTCGCCGGAGTAGACGCACCACCTTCCGCGACGGAATCCGCTCCGCCCACCGCTATTGCATTTGCACCACTCGCTTTGGAGCCGTTCATCATGCCGAGCGAGTTGAGCCCTGAGGCGGCGGCGCCCGCCCCTAATGCCACCGCATTCTGTGCCGAGGCGTTGGCCACTGTGCCAGCTGCCAGCGACGAGGGACCGGACGAAGCCACGTCCGTGCCAATGCCAATCGCACCCGCCGCCGTTGCGCCCGTGCCTGCGACAGAACGCGGCCCGAGATAAATGGCGTTGAGGCCGCTGGCAATCGACTGAAAGCCGACAGCGACAGCGTGCGTCCCGGAGGCTGTCGCGATATAACCCATCCCGACGGCGCCAGGCCCGCTCACCAACGCCTGGAAGCCAATCGCGGTGGCATAGTCGGCGTTAGAGGTGACGTCGGTGCCAATGGCAATGGACGCAGTTCCCGTCGAACCGGTGCCTGCAGCGGTGCGCGCTCCGAGATAAACGGAGTTGGCACCGGTGGCACTGGCGCCCGAGCCAACGGCTATACCGTTGGTCTGCGAGCCTGTGGCTCCGCTGCCCAATGCGACGGCGCCCGACGCGGCGGCGTTGGCGCTCGCACCCAGTGCAACGCCGTTATCTCCAGTTGCCTTCGCCAAGGGGCCGACGGCAGTCGACTGGTTGCCGCTCGAGACAGCGTCAACGCCAATCCCGATGGCCGCCGAGCCGCTAGCGGCGACATCGGTACCGATGCCAATCGCCGACTGCGCGGTCGCGCCGGTACCCGGAGCAGTGCGCGCGCCCACGTAAATGGCGTTGATACCATTGGCAATGGCCTGAAAGCCGAAGGACAAGGCATTAATGCCCGTACTGCTGGCCCCATAACCTACCGCGGTGGCTCCGCCGCCAGAGGCGGTAGACTGTTGGCCCACACACGTGGTGCTGCCACTATAGAAGTTATAAGGCGCCGACGCGCAGCTCAGCTGCGCCTGCGCCTGCGCGCCCCATCCCCCCAAACCCATCAACAACAGTACGGTGACGACACGGGGGCTGGAACCGTGCAACGCCGCAGCACCACATTCACCACATTCACAATGTTCAGCGCTGCGCCCATCGCATATGGAAGCAGCCGCCCCTGACTTTCCCTTGCCGCGCGATGTGTCCAACTCCGACGCGGCTACGAAGGCGCCGAGCGCCTTGTTCCAGATGGTCCGATATGCCTTGTTCATGTCGTTGCCTCACCAGGTAATTGAAATGAGAAGTTCCTAAGCACGAGCGTGTGCATGCATCCCGTTTATTCAGGATGCCTATTTATGGTGTTTAAAACGTCTCACTACGGCGCGCGTTGCTTCAGCGTTGGAACTGAGGCAAGTTGCTTCCGCCCTCGGTGAATGACGAATCCTGAGCGCGAGCGAATACCCATGCTGACGTAGGAATTCGCATGACTAAGTAGACGATGAGGGTCGGTCAGATGGCCAGTTTTCGGCTTGCCGGCCGCTGAGACGATCGACGAATGACGGGTTTATGAAGGCCCGAAGGGGTGTAGCGGAGGAAAGGCTGTCGCGTGGCGGAGCGCCAATTGCCGGCCAGACTGATGCGCTTTCTTCGCCGAGCCAGCGCCCGGCTCTGTTCCGACTGGGATATTCATCGTTACTGCCCCCTCAGTAGCCTGTTGCAACGTTCCCTCGGCTCGTGGCATGACAAATAGTCTTGCGCCAGGCTACACGCACCGTTTTTCTTTCTCGCAGCATTTTGCGCACTATGTGAGACAAAGGCCGCCAAGTTATTCCCACCAAATGCGACTTCTCTCTTTATTAAATCGTGTAATGGAAAGAAAGATAAGAGTCCGCGGGAACTTTCTCATAGGTCTTTTCATTTGTCTACAAAAAGCCTTTGCGATATCTGGGCATTGCGAAATTTAACAATTGACAGACCACGAACCCATTGCGAATTCGCCTTTTTGTCTGTGTCGCGCTCGACACAGCATGGCGTTTGCGGCGCGGCCATATATCACTACTACTGGGCTGCTGAGCCCTTCTGCGACAATCATCGATGGGTGGAACGTGATGGATTGCAAAATCCTTTCGCCTCTCCAAACAACCAAATTCCTGTCAGGATTTCCTTACGGAAAACCAAAGGCTTTTCATACTTTCCCCGGCACCTTTCTAAGTCAGTTTTATGAAACAATTCTTATTGATGAAATTCATGCGATACAGATAACGAAGACTCTTCCAGCCTCGCCATTGTTCTCACGCCCTCGTGAAAGTCAGAGAGCGAAAATGAAATGGAAATTCATATTCGTGGCACTGTGTTCCCGGACGCTTCTACTCCTTCAATATCTGCGCGCGCCAACTGATCCGTTTCTCGTAGAAGTAGGGGCGCCTTATCGAAGCATTTTCTTTTCGTGTCGCTTCGTACTTTTATGAACATGGTCTTCCTCTGCCAACTTCCGCGGCGCTTCTCCCGCTGCCGCAACACAAGGGCGACGGCGGCGGGATACCGACAAATTACTTACCAGCGATAGCCAACGCCCGCGCCTGCGCCCACTGAGCCGTGACCAGAGACGCCCGTGGTGACCGAGCCTTTAACCATCCACTTTTGCGTCGCGACCGAGAGACCCACAGCCATCGCGGACTGCCCGCCGTAGTTGCCGGCCGCGAGTGCTACAACCTTCTCACCCGGCAACACAGCTTGCGGCAAGTTCGCCATGGCGATTGCGGATGCTGTACCCGCGCTCGCGTCACGGCGATACTTCTGCATGTCATCGCGAACGCTGTTGATTGCACCATTCAGCTGTCGCACGTTGACCGCATCGGTCGGAGCCGTACCGTCTGCAACGTTGGTGATCTGACGCTCAGCACCCGGCGCACCAACCGAAACCGTGTTGTCCCGGTCTGCAACTGAATTTGCACCCAGGGCAACCGAATTATTCGCGCTCGCCTGGCTGTTGGTGCCGATTGCGGTCGAATCCGTGCCTGTGACTTTGGAATTCGTGCCGATTGCGGTTGCACGCGCAGCCGTGACAGTCGAGTTCGTGCCGATTGCCGTGCCATCCTGGCCCGAAACGTTCGAACCGTTACCGACCGCCGTTCCATTGGGAACGGATACGACCGAATTGTTACCCACTGCCGTACCTGTCGGGTCCGCAACCGTGCCATTCGAGCCGGATGTCGAAATCCTGTCGACGGTGGTGGTGATTGACGTCAGATTGCTCGAAAGTGCCGAGACTTGCGAGGCAATCGAGAAGAGTTGCGAGCCGTTCACCGCGTCCGTGCTCGTTGCGCTGATCTGGCCTGCGGCTACGTTTTGCAACTGATGTTCCTGACCGACCGCGCCGATACTTACGACGCCGGTTGGTGCCGCGCCCGCGAAACCGCCGAACGTCACGCCGTTCAGCGTGACGCTGCTCACGTTCGTTGCTGCCCGTGTGACGGCGCCGGAACCGAGTGCTGTCGATTCAGCGGTCGAAGCTGCGGCTGCGTTACCGATTGCGATTGAATTGGCGCCTGTTGCTTGAGTGAGCGTGCCCAGCGCGATCGCATTGGCCGATGCGGCATTCGCATTAAATCCGACTGCGATAGAAGTGACTGATGATGCGGTTGACGACTGACCAATTGCAATGGCCGATCCGCCACTCGCCACGCTGGAATTGCCGAGCGCCGTCGAGCTGCCGCCGCTTGCTGTCGCCAGGGGACCAATTGCCGTGGCGCTGTTGCTGCTCGCGTTTGCTCCGGTGCCTACGGCCACGGCAGATACGTTGCTTGCCGTTGAAGACTCACCAATAGCGATTGCATTCTGGGCAGTCGCCTGTGCGCGGGCAATTGCAACGCTACCGATCCCCGACGCAACGGAATCCACACCTATGGACGTAGCGTCAACCGCGCTCGCGTTCGCCTGAAAACCCACCGCCGTTCCGCCAGCGGCTGAACTATTGGTGCCGACCGCCGTTGAAAACTGAGCAGTAGTGTGTGCCAGAGCGCCAAGCGCAGTCGAGTCAGCATTTGCCGCGCTCGAACCACCGCCGAACGCCACTGCTCTGGTGCCGGTCGCGACCGAATTTGCGCCAACTGCAGTGGCGTTCTGGCCACTCGCAGTTACCGTATCACCCAGAGCGGTTGCAGCTCCGCCATTAGCGGTGACATTAATCCCGACCGCCGTATTCTGACTTGTGTTGCTCGCGTCACCCGCTACAGCGGGATTCGTGCCCCCTGTACTCGCGGACGGTGCCGTTGCACCCCCTATCGTTGCCGTCGTCCCACCGACCTCGCCGCCAACGGCAAGGTTATCTGCATGTGCATATCCAGCCGAGAGCGTGAGCGCCGTGAGTGCAGCCAGTGCCACTTTCGACTTCAGCGGTCGACCGACCTGCCCTATTTCCGCTTGTCCCGCTTCGCCCTGCACGCCGCGCTGCGTCTCCGCTGCCGCGACCAGTGCGCCAATTCGGCGATTCCAAACCAATTTATATCTGCTCTTATTCATTACGTTCCGTTCTCACTCGTCTAATGGCCAATAAAAGGATTCATGTCTGGTCTCCGTCACGCTCTATCTGAGTCTTTAGCTTGCCCATGCCGTCTGGTTTTTCCCGGCACGCCATCCGATAGCGGCGATCGCTGCAACGCGTCGACCGCCACAGTCAAGCCACTGGCACCCGTGGCCACAAATGTTTGAATTAGAAATTTTGTGTAAGGACGCGAAGAATTATGGGCAGCGTTACTGCCACAATCGTTTTGCCAGAGGGACGAAATCCTTTGCCGGAGGGAAAATTCTTTTGATATCCGTGCGGAAACCGCTCGATTTAAATTGAATTAACAATCTGATACGCTTCGCGGCTTTATGCTGGCGACCGATCCCGACGAGCCTCAAGCTGCGCAATCAGCCGCCGTTAACCAGACAGTTACCCGTCAGCTTCTTTCGCCTACACGATGTCGCCCCGAAACAGTGCCCTCACGGATGCCCATCTTCTTGTGGTAGACGACCAGCCGGACCAGCTTCGATTGCTAATTGATGTGCTGCGCAACGCTGGATGCCGGATCAGCGTCGGATTCGACGGGTCGCAGGCGTATCAACGAGCACTGGCGATTTCGCCCGACCTGATCCTGATGGACGTACGGATGCCGCGGATGGATGGATTCGCCGCCTGCCGGCTTCTTGCCGCGGATCCTCGCACCTCTGAGATTCCCGTCATATTTCTCACCGTGGCCGGTGACCTTCACGATCGGATCAACGGTCTGGAAATCGGTGGCGTGGACTATGTGCTCAAGCCATTCGAGGCGGACGAGGTACTTGCAAGGATTCGCGTTCACCTCGCCCGGACGCGCGGCAAACGGGATACGGAAGATGAGATATCCGCTTCGGACTTCACAGGCAACAGCGTCATCGTTCGCGCCGCCATTCGACATTTGTCGCAAAGGCTGAACGACGCGCCAACGGTCGAACAACTCGCGCGCCTGGTGGGGACCAATGAAAAACGACTGTCGCGTGCGTTCAGGGACAACCTGGGCCGGACAGTATTCGAGTATCTCCGGGACGAACGCTTGCGGATTGCGCAAAAGCTGTTGAGTAGTACGTCACTGAGTATCGCCAGCATCGCCGAAGAAATTGGTTTTTCCAGCGCTGCAAATTTCGCCACGGCGTTTCGTGAGCGATTTGGTACGCCCCCTTCAAGCTATCGGGAAGAATTTCGCAATCGGGATCTGGTTGATACCGCGGAACCCACCCTTGAGGCGGAGTAACGACATCATGACTACAGCTCGATGGCGCCGCTTACTGTTCTTATGTCTGAGCTGGTGGGCCACTCACTCTTTTGCAGTCGGTCTCGACACCACTGGGAAGCAGACGCAACGGGTTCCTACTTTGGACCAGGTGCGGGTATTCGAAGACGTCTCGGGCACGATGACGTTGGACGACATACTCACACTGTCCGCGGGAGCCACGCCAGCCACGCGAGGCTTCCTTCCCGTGCAAGGGAATCGACTCAAGCCGGGTTTCACCCACTCGGCATGGTGGCTCCGCGTGGCGGTGAGCAACGGTAGTTCAACGGACCTCCCACTCGTGCTCGTGTTCCAGGACGCGCGTCTCCAGAAAGTGGACTTTTACTCTGGGTACAGCAGCCACTGGACACATGACGGCATCGATCCCGCCCTCCCCACGTCCCGGTCGTTCTCGTCGCGGTATCCATTGGTCGATTTCACGCTCGCTCCCGGTGAACAGCGCCTTTTTCTCATCCGGGTAGCCAGCGATACCGCGATCACGCTCCAACCCAAGCTGTATACCGCAGCGGCATACGACGCGCTTGAGAAACGCGCAGCACTCTGGGACGGCGGACTGATTGGCGGAACGCTCGCACTCGCATGGTGCGCGCTGCTCATCGCCTATTTTTCCCGCAGTGCCTCGTTTCTCGTCCTGACAGCACTGTGTGCCATGACAGCGCTGTTCGAAGCCGCGGATCGCGGCTATACGAAGATATATTTGTGGCCGCTCGCAACCGAGTGGAGCGCCAGAAGTGTGACGGTACTCGGATGTGTTGCCGTCCTGCTGTTCATCGTCTTCATCTTACGCATCTCTCACAGCGAAAAGGCAAATCTGCCTGCGCGCTACATATTGTTCGGGTTTGCTTTGCTGGAGTGTGTCGCAGCGATAGGCGCCGCATTCGGCAATCTGTTCGTGTTCTCGCAAGTCGGCGTGTATGTCAATGCGCTGTTCGGCGTCTTCACGGTGATTATCGCTGCACACCTCGCGCGTCAGTCGACCCCCACCGCGCGGATCATGCTGCTCGTCATGATCTTTTCGCTGTTCAGCTTTGCGTTGCGCATGGTCGAAACGCTTGGCTCTTTGCCCACGGCGCTCGTCTGGTTGAAGTCCGACATTCATCCGAACCCCGTTGTTGCAATCATTGGTTTGGCCACCAACCTCATTGTGCTTGCAGCGTGGATAAACCACGTCGGAAAGCAGCGAATAGCGGCGAGGACCGAACTTGCAGACTGGCAAAGAACCGAACACGACCGGCTACGCGAGCAGGTTGCGCAGCGCACATTGGAATTGAATGAAGCATTGCTTTACGCCGAGGAGAAAAACCAGCAGCTGATCGAAACCTTGGGTTACGTGAGTCATGACCTCCGTGCGCCACTGGCTACGATCACGGGTTATGCCAGACAGTTGCGGGAACTGGCGGATTCGAAGCAGGTTAAACCGATCCAGGCAATCGAGCGCAGCGTGAACTATCAACTCGGCCTGATCGACGAACTGGTCGGGTACGCGAAAACTGAGTTGCAGCCGTTGGATATCGCCCCGGTCGCAACCGACCTGCCTGCACTTCTCAATGACATTGCCGAATACGCGCTCGCACTCTGCTCGCAGTTGAACAATCAGTTCAACTATCAGGCACTGACGTCGTTACCCCGTCGGCTGACGATCGATGGCCGCCGGCTGCAACAGGTATTGCTCAATCTGCTCTCGAACGCGTCCAAGTTCACTCGCGACGGCTTCGTCACGATGACGGTGAGCGCGCGCCTGCAGGACGATCAATGGCACATGAGTTTTGAAGTCGCTGATACAGGTATCGGCATCGACATTGAAGCGCAGTCGAAACTCTTTACGGCTTTTCGCCAGATACAGGCTGTGAACGGTAGCACGGGGCTTGGCCTTATCATTGCGCAGCGCATCGTCAACACCATGGGCGGCGACTTGCGCGTGTCAAGTACACCGCATCGCGGCACCTCGTTTACCTTCGAACTCATCGTTCCATCTGCGGCAGATGAGGAGGCGTTGCCGTCGAACATCGTCGCGCATTCTTCCAGCGGTTCTGCTCCTGTTCGCTCACAACGCAAACACGCAATCGCCGTTGCCGTTCCTCCAGAGAGCGATCGCCGGGAACTGGCCGTTCTTGCGAAAGACGGACGCCTGACTGACATAGAACGATGGATAGAAAACATGACCAACGCTCATCCCACATGTACCGCGTTTCTGACTGACATGCGGCATTGCCTCGAAGCGTTGGATTTCCTAGGCATCGAGGCTCTTGCTCTCGCACCACACAAAACATACGACGTCTCACGCGCCTGCTAACGTAGCCTGGCTGTTTTCAAGCTAGTGCAACTTTCGGCCGATATCCTCGAAACACTCGTGCGCAACGCAACGAAGAAAGACACGCCACTGAAGCGTGCGACGCTCACCGGGGACAAATAAGGCGGCGGCCGGATGGCTGTCGCTCCTTGACAAACGGCCGGCCGAGCAGGTTGCCAGCAAAACGGAGCAGCAGAAGATGGTGTGGACGATAGGCACGAGGCAGCGTGCGATCACAGTGACAGTGAAGGGGATATTTTGCGCAGCGACTGTGGGCCATGCGTACGCGCAGGTGACACAACCAGCGAAGGACACGCAAGCGACAAGCGTCGCGGGACAAGCCGATGTGAAACCCGGCGTCACGCTGTCGGAGATTAAAGTGGAAGACGCGGCAAACGCGGCGTCAGTCGGACTCGTCGGCAAACGCACCGCGACCGGCACGAAGACCGACACACCGATCGCCGAAGTTCCTCAAACGATCAACGTCGTCACTGCGCAGCAGATCGAAATGACCGGCGCGACCGACCTTAATCAGGCGCTGCGCTACTTGCCAGGCTTCGCATCGTTTGGATCCGACAGCCGCACAGACCTGTATGCGGTGCTGCGCGGCTTTACTCCCACCTTGTTCATCGACGGGTTGCAAGCGCCGAATACAACGCCCATTGCGAGTTGGCGCGTCGACCCGTACATGATCGACAGCATCACTGTGCTACGCGGGCCGACGTCGGTTCTGTATGGGGCAGGAGATCCGGGTGCGATCGTCGACGTGCAAACCAGACGGGCCGACGGCGAGCGCGTGCGCGAGGTGGACGTGCAGGTCGGCAACTACGCGCGCAAACAGATAATGTTCGACATCGGCGACACGCTCGACGCCGACGGTAAATACGCGTATCGCTTCGTGGGAGACGCGCGCGACGGCAACGCAGTGACCGGACCGCATGCGGACCAACGCGTCGCGCTTGCGCCGTCGTTTCGCTGGCGACCGGATGCTGGCACTTCGCTGACGCTCACGGCGACCTACCTGCAAGACTGGAATGATATTTCGCACAACTTCCTGCCTGCGCAGGGCACCGTCGTGCCAAACCCGAATGGGCAGCTGTCGCATGACGTCTACACGGGAGAACCGACATTCAATGACTACCGCAAGAAGCAATCGTCGCTCGGCTACCAGTTCTCGCACGACCTCGATTCCATCTGGACGTTAAACCAGAACCTGCGCTGGATGCACCTGTCGCTCAGCGACGCGTCGGTCTTTGGCGGCGGCTTTGCCCCGGGCAGCACGACCGATATCACGCGTTACGCAGGGCTGTTTCAGCCCAATTACAGCCGCTTCGACATCGACAACAACGCGCAGGCACGTTTTGGTACTGGCCAGCTCGAGCATACTGTGCTGCTCGGCTTTCAGTACAACCGGCAAACGACGACCGACAGCGTATCGCTCGCACTGGCGCCGGAGCTCAACCTTTACAACCCGGTCTACACGCCGATCACGACCGCGATCTTCTCGGGCCCGACGTCGCTCGGCCGCCAGGAGCAGTACACGACGATGAACACGTTCGGCGTGTACGCGCAGGACCAGGTCAAATGGAATCGCTGGACCTTGACGCTCGGCGGCCGCGAGGATTGGGTCAACACGCGCCTCAACGACTACGTGGCCCGTAAGCAGACCAACCAGGATGTCAGCGCGTTCTCGGGCCGCGTCGGCCTCACGTACCAGGGTGACTACGGGCTGTCGCCGTACATTGGCTATTCGACATCGTTCAATCCGGTCATCGGCGTAGACATGTTCGGCGGCGGATTGCCCGCGCCGACGCGCGGCAGGCAGATCGAGGCTGGCCTGCGCTGGCAGCCGGCCCACAAGAACCTGATGTTGAGCGCAGCCGTCTATCAGATCAACCAGACGAACGTCGTGACACCGGCGCCGACGAACCTCGATCCGACAGGAACGTCTTCCGTGCAGACCGGAGAGGTGCGTTCGCGCGGTATCGAGCTGAGCGCGGTCGGAAACGTGACGCGCGAACTCTCCATTATCGCGTCGTACATCTATCAGGACGTGAAGAGCGTAAAGGCAAACGACGCGTCGCTGAACAACTGGCCGGTCGACATTCCTCGCCCTCGCCAGATGGCGTCCCTGTGGACCGACTGGACATGGCATACAGGAGCGCTCGCCGGCTTCGGGATTGGTGGTGGGATCCGCTACCAGAGCTCGTCCGCCGGTGCGCCGGACAACTCGCTGACGGTCGCAAGCTATACGCTGTACGACGCGGCGCTCCACTATCAGATGCGCAACTGGCGTTTCACACTGAACGCGACAAACCTGTTCGACCGTCACTACATCAGCGGCTGCCAATCGTACTCGGTCTGCGCATTCGGCAACGAGCGAACCGTGCTAGCCAACGCGAAATACACCTGGTGACGAAGCATCCCCGATTTTTTGGGGGCGCGTCAGACAACGGCGCAACCGGCAGCGCCCCCGTGTTGCTTTAGTGCCCAGCGCTCTGACCGCCGTCGACGTGCAGAATTTCGCCCGTCACGAACGGCGCCGCATCCAGATACAGGATCGCGTTGACGATGTCGCTCATCTCGCCCATATGGCCCATCGGGTGAAGTGCGCCGAGCGCCCCGTGCGTTTCGGCTGAGTGCATCGGCGACTTGATGATGCCGGGTGAAACCGCGTTCGCACGGATGCCACGCTTCGCATATTCGATTGCGAGTGACTTCGTGGCGGCGTTCAGACCGCCTTTGGTCAACGATGCCAGCACCGACGGCACACCGTCGATAGCGTGGTCGGCCAGGGTCGTCGTGATGCTGACCACATGGCCACTGTTGTTCTTCTCCATCTCGGCGATCGCCAACTGCGTGATGTAGAAGAAACCGTTCAGATTCACGCCCGTCATCACAGCGTAGTCTTCTGAGGTATAGCTGGTAAATGGTTTGGCAATGAAGACACCGGCGTTGTTGACCAGCGTGTCGATGCGGCCGAAGCGCGCCACACCCTCGGCGATCACGCGACGCGCCGTCGCGGGATCGGCGATGTCCCCCGCCACGGTCACGATGTTGGGATCGTCGGACGGCGCGATACTGCGTGCCGTTGCGACGATGCGGTAATCAAGCTTGCGGAATGCCTTGACGGTCTCGGCGCCGATGCCTTGCGATGCGCCAGTAACAACTACGACCTTTTGCGACGTGCTCATGGAATACCTCGAATATTAGATTGGGCTTTCTTGCCCACCGGGCCGGTGGCTCCGATAGGTGCCTAATCTAGGTGTATTCACGCGCTGAGCAAACACCCGCTATGGACAAACTATTTTGCGTGAGCGGAACAAATGGGATCGACGGTGACGTCCTGTGCGAACGAATCGGGTGACTTGCCGTGGGTCGACGCGAGCCCCGCGCCCCTATCAGCCCTCGCCGCCAGGCACCGCGGCATTCAACACCAACGAAAGCGTGCCCACCAGAATGAGGCTCGATGCCCAGACTGCGTCCAGGTTGAACCAGCTCCGTGACACGAACTTGAGCCCGAGGTAGCGATAGACCAACCAGGCCAGCAGCCCGCCGACGGCGATCATGGCGGTCGCATGGACGCCTGAGACAAGCAGCGCCATGCCCAGATTGGCGTCGATCAGGGTGCGCGCGGCCTGATGCCCACGGTCCATGTCGTAGGACCGGCAAAGGCCGAGGTAGATCGGCACCAGCATCAGTCCAGCGCCGTGCGCGATAGCAACGGCGAAGGACCAGAGCGCAAGCCGCGACGGCGGGATACGCGCGAGTACCCGCGGATGGCGCCGCCAGATCAGAAGGCAGACGCCAAAGCCGATGACCAGCACACTCGCGCCGATCTGGATCTCGCGCTGCCAGGTGAGCAGCATCGCCAGCATCGCGAAGGGCACGATCACTACGAACATGGCCAACACATGCCCCGCCGCGAGATACAGAAGCGCGGAGAACAGCGCCCGAGCACGTTTGTCCATCAGCCCGCTCGAAACGGCAAGCGGCCATCCCATCGCCGGGTTGAGCCCGTGATAGAGGCCGCTCGCCGCGACGGCTAACCAGAGGCCGGTCTGCGGCCAGCCGCTCCCAATCAAATCCCCACCGACGGGTAGCAAAACGAATCGGTCGAGCAGTCGCCGCCTTCGAGCCGGATCTGGTGAGCCCGGTACCCGTCGGGAAAGTCGACCCAGTAGTCGTCGGCTAGCGCAAGGCCGCCGCCCGGTTCAGCCCGCGCCATGACCTGTGCCGCGGGCACGCCGTCGGGGTAGAACTGGTTGTCCCACGTCGAGTAGAGCGAGTTGGTCCAGTAGACACGTTTCCCGTCACGGCTGATCTCGACCATCTGCGGACCACCCGCGAAGGTTTGACCGTTCGGGTGAGGCGTGCGCCGCACGATCCCACCGATGTGGACCGATCCTGTGAGCTTCGGCTTGCGGGGTTCCGTCACGTCGTACTGGCGCATTTCGCCGGTCCCCCAACAGGCGACGTACAGGAATTTGTCATCGATGGAGAGATCGATATCGGTGACGAGCGGCGGCACCGCGCCGAATCCCTGAAGCAGGGGCGGAAGCAGTTCTGGGTCCGCCGGCTCGGGCGGAATCGTCGCGGTTTTCTCGATGTGAAACTTTCCATCCTCCCGCCACCAGGTCCAGATCGATCCTTCTAGGTTCGTCGTATCCACCACCACGCCGATGAAGCCGTATTCGCGGCTGGGATCGTGCGCGGGCCGTACTTCGAGGCCCATTTGATGGTTGGCGCCGAGGTCGATCGTCTGCACGTTGCGCCTCGCCCGCAAATCCCAGAAGTGGATGTGGTGCCCGTACTTGTTCGAGAGAAGATCTTCGGGGACGATCCCATTCTCGAATTGCGGCGGCAACGCCCACTCGCTCGACACCATGTAGTCGCGCGGCAGGTTCCACCAGAAATCGTAGTGTTTTTCCTGGAGCCCACGGTCGATTTCCCAGCGGCCGAGAACCTCGAAGGTCTCGCAGTCCATGATGAAAATCCCCGGCGGCCCGTCTGTGCCATCCTTCCCCGCGCCGCCGAGCGTGCTGACGTAGATGCCTTCAGGTCCGCAATGAACCGTGTGAGGACGCGAGTAGCCCGTCTTGCGGAAGATTTCCTCGGGTTCGATGATCTTGTGGATTTTCGCCTGCGTCGGATGGGGCTTGGTATCCACGATGTAAATGCGCGAGGAGCGCATGCCCGGAATGATCAGATAACGCCGTTCGAGGAAGGCGTGGCCGGTCAGCGGCGAGAGTGACGACGAGCACGCATTCCAGCCAAAGTGATGAAATTCGTCCCCCTTGTTCGGCACCGGCACCGTGTGAACCACCTGGCTGTAAGTGGGCGATCCGGGCTTCACGTCGACAACAGCGAGCGCATCGGGCTGCGAGAAATCGGGACTGAGCAGCAGCGTGTAAGCGAAGTCTTCCGCTGGCGCGTCCATGGCGAGTTTCGGCGATGCGTGGAACGTAGGATCTGGGCGCATTCCCATGACGGGGTCCTCCTGTCGATCTGGTTCGGGGCCGGTCGCGGCGAGAGCGACCGGTTATTTCGCCAACTTCAGCGCGCTTCGCCGTTCGGCATACTCAAGCGCGTTGCTGCACTCTCATTGTCGCGCCGTCGGACCGTCAGTGCCGCACGCCCCAACGCCGAACGCTCACGCGCTCGAGCATATCGAACACCAGATGCTCGATCAGCAGGCCAATCACGACGACCGCAGCCAGCCCGGCGAAAACGCGATCCGTATACAACTCGTTGCGATTCTCAAAGATATACCACCCAGGCCCACTGCTGCCGGAACTCGCTCCGAATACGAGTTCCGCGGCGATAAGTGTGCGCAACGCAAAGGCCCAGCCCACGCGCAAGCGGCCACAGCGCGATGGAAGGCAACAGGTTGAACATCGCCGTCAGCACGTATCGTGGTTGTGGCGGGCCGCGTTGCCGTCAGAACGGCACGTCGCCTTCAATCGTCGTGCGATACAGTTTGCGACGCAGATGATCGGGCGTGCCGGCCGCCAGATGCATTAGCGAGCGGTTGTCCCAGAACACCATGTCGTGTTCGGACCATTGATGCCGGTACAAATGCTCGGGGCGCACACTGTGCGCGAAAATTTCTTCGAGAAGCGACTTGCTCTCGTCTTCCGGCAAGCCGATCACACGGGTCGTGAAATGTTCGCTGACGAAGAGCGCGCGGCGCCCGGTCTCTGGATGCGTGCGCACAATCGGCTGCACAACCGGTTTCACCTGTGCGATCTGCTCCGCCGACAGATTCGGCCGCCATGGGCTGCGCTTCTGCAATTCCGCATATTTCGCGAGATACGTATGTTCAGCCGAACGCCCTTCCACCGCGTTACGCAAGTGCGCCGGCAACGTGTCCCACGCGAGATGCATGTTGGCGAACAGCGTGTCGCCGCCTTCCGAAGGCAGTTCCTGAGCGTGCAGCAGCGACCCGAGGCTCGGCTTCTCCTTGTACGACAGATCGGAATGCCAGAAATGACCGGCGTCGCCGAGACCGATCGGCTGACCGTTCTCGACGATGTTCGAGACGACCAGCACCTCCGGATAACCCGGCAACTGGAATTGATGCAGCACGTGAATCTGCAACGGGCCGAAGCGGCGGCTGAAGGCAATCTGCTGATCAGGTGTAATGCGTTGATCGCGAAACACCAGCACGTGATGGTCCAGATGCGCACGGTGAATGCGTGCGAAATCCTCCTGACTCAGCGGTTCACGGAGATCGAGCCCCAGAACTTCAGCGCCGACTGGACCATCGAAAGCGCGAATTTCGATGTGCCCGGCTCGATTGGCATGGCCAGCGGCACTGGCGGCGGTAGGTGTAAAGGCAGTCATCACAGGAAGCTCTTCGTCGAATCTGTTCGAAGGACGCCGGCAAAGGCGAAGTCAGACGAATTTACCGGTGCATGCGCGCGACGACAACGAAGCAAATCCCATACGGTTATCTGCTGGAGTGATAACCCCGATGCTTTAACGCGCTGCGGGCCGCGTTCGGCCCCAAGCCCCTGTTCGCTGCAGGGCCTATCCACCAGAAGCGGTGGTCGAAGCCGCGGTGATTTCAGCCCGCTTCGTGCTCAAGTTCCAGCGTTGATAGGAGGTGAGGCCTTCACCATTGGCGAGTATGCTCTGTCCGACGCTAGCCGTTTACCGGCGGCTCAAGCCTTCTCCTGATCACGTCGATCAACGCGCGTACCTTTGCCGTCGGATACCGGGTAGGCGGAAAGACCGCATAGATGCCCTTGGGTTTGCCGGTCCAATCCGGCAACAGGCGGACCAGCCGACCCGCCGCCACGTCGTCCGCGATCGAAAAATCAGTCAGCAATCCGAAGCCACCACCCGCCAGTGTCGCCGCACGGGCGGCATCGGCCGTATTCACCAGCAGAACATTCTCGCACCGCACGCTTTGTTTTGCGCCTTTCGCCCGCTGCAACTCAAGCGTCAGCGGATGCTGCAACACAGATAGCGCAACATGCGGCATGGGCGCGAGCGCAGCCGGTGTCTTAGGCTTGCCCCAGGTATCGATGAATTCCGGACTCGCGACGATCCATTTGACGAAACCACCCAGCTTCACCGCGCGGTAGCCCGAGTCGGCGAGTTGCCCCAGACGGATGGCCACGTCGATGCCTTCCGCGATCAGATCCACATAGTGATCGTTGCAGACCAGTTCGATGTCGAGTTCCGGATACGCACGGCGCATCTCCACCAGCGCGGGCGTCACCACCAACGCTCCATAGTCGATCGGCGCATTCACGCGCAACGTGCCGCGTAACGGCGCCGATTCCCCCGACACGGCCGATAGCGCTTCCTCCGCCGCCTGCAAGATCTTGCAACTTGCCTCGTAGAAGGCCCGCCCGCTTTCGGTCACGCTGAGCCGCCGCGTCGTTCGGACCAGCAGACCCGCGCCGATTTCGCGCTCGAGCCGCTGCAGATGCGTGCTGACCATGGTTTTGGTCAGGCCGAGACGCGCCGCGGCGGCGGTAAACGAGCCCGCTTCCACCACTGCAACGAAAATCGCAAGGCGGTTCAGATTGACATCTTTCAGATCTGCCATTCGCCGATTGTCCATCTTTGATTGATTATGTTTTCTAGCTTAGCAGGCTTCTGCGCGGCGCCGCGAGCCGGTACGCTTACCCCATTCCAGTCGACGGTTGTCGGCTTTCCCCGCCCCAGGAGCTTTCAATGTCTGCCGCCAAACCCGCCCAGCCGATCCGCCTTCACACCACACTCCTCTCCGGGCACGGGCACCGCGTGAAGTTGTTCCTGAGCTTGCTCGATCTGCCCTTTGAAGTGATCGAGCTGAATATGGCTGCCGGCGACAATCGTCGTCCGGAATACCTGAAGCTCAATCCGTTCGGCCAGGTCCCAACGATCGAAGACGGCGAGACGGTGCTGTTCGATTCCAACGCAATCCTCGTCTATCTGGCGAAACGCTATGGTGACCCGTCATGGCTGCCGGAAGACGCGCTCGGCGCCGCCGCCGTGCAACGGTGGCTGTCGCTCGCGGCCGGACAGATCGCTTACGGACCGTGCGCAGCGCGGCTGGTCACGGTATTCGGTGCGCCGCTCAATCTCGATACCGCGCAGAAGATCGCCAACAAGCTGTTCGACGTGCTTGACGCCGAGCTGGCCGGCAAGAACTTCGCCGCGGGAGACCACGTGAGCATTGCCGACATCGCCGCGCACACGTACATCGCCCATGCGCCGGAAGGCGGCGTATCGCTCGAGCCGTACCCGAATATCCGGGCGTGGCTGCGCCGTGTCGAAGCGCTGCCACGCTTCATCGCGATGCCTGCGACGAAGGCCGGACTGCTCGCCGCCTAACCAGAGAAATGCACACGCCCCAACGGGCAGAGGCCGATATGTCCCAACATTCTTCTAGCGCGCCGCGCGGTTGGGACGCCGCCGAGTCGCCGTTTCACGCCGCCGAACGCCTGGTACAGCAACACGCGGGCGTCAACGAAGAGGCGGAGTCGATTGGCCGCCGCGGCATCCGTCGCTATATGCCGGATCAGCATCGGCAGTTTTATGCCGAACAGCCGTTCATGGTGTTCGGCGGCCTCGACGCAAACGGCCAGCCGTGGGCAACCCTGCGGGCGGCCGAACCGGGCTTTGTATCGTCCCCAGACCCGCGCACGTTGCGGATCGACGGCGGCGTTTTGCCGGGCGACCCGCTGGCTGGGTACTGGCAGCCCGGCATGATGATCGGTGGCCTGGGGCTGCAGGCGCAGACCCGACGGCGCAATCGCGTCAACGGCGTGGTGTCGTCGGTAGATGGCGATACGGTCACGCTCGAGGTCATGCAAAGCTTCGGCAATTGCGCAAAATATATCCAAAGCCGTACGCCGACTTTTATTGCGCGCGGCGCAACCGGCACGCAGACGCCCGTCGAAACGTCGACCCAACTCAGCGACGCGGACCGCGCATTGCTGGCCAACGCGGATACGTTTTTTATCGCCAGCGCGAACGTCAGTGAAGATGCAGGTCCGGCTCGTGGCGCCGATGTTTCACATCGCGGCGGCATGCCGGGCTTCGTGCGCGTTGACGACGCGACTACTCTGACAACGCCCGATTTCAGCGGCAACCGTTTCTTCAACACACTGGGCAATCTGCTCCACGATCCGCGTGCCGGCCTGCTGTTCGTCGACTTCGCGAATGGTGACATGCTGTACGTCGCGGCCCTCGCTGAGATCGTGTGGGACGGTCCGGAACTGGCCAGGTTTCCATTGGCCGAACGGCTGGTGCGCTTTCGTATTACCGAAGTGCGGCGCAGCCGCCAGGCGTTACCGTTTCGTTGGTCGGAAGTCGGGTACGCGCCGCAGTTCGTGACGCCTGCTTTACGGCCCGCTTTACAGCCTGCCTCGCTGCCCGCTTCGCCGCTCGCTTCAACGCCCGAATCGCCGTGGAAGAAGCTCAAGATTGCCGCCGTGCACGAAGAAACGCCCATGATCCGCTCGTTCTATTTTGAGTCGGCGGACGGCTCGCCGTTGCCGGCGTACGAGCCTGGGCAATACCTGCCGATCCGCGTGCCCGTCGACGGCCTGGACAAGCCGCTGACCCGCACTTATACGTTGTCCGACACGAGCAACCGCCGGCAGTATCGGATCACCGTGAAACGCGACGGTGTCGGCTCCAGCTGGCTGCACGAGCGCTTCGCCGCCGGCATGCAGGTCGAAGCGATGGCACCGCGTGGCGCATTCACCTACGATTCAACCAGCTCGCGCCCTGCCGTATTCATCTCAGCGGGCATCGGCATTACGCCGATGATCACCATGCTGCATCACGCCATTGCCGCGCGCGAGCCGCATAGTGCGCCCACGCCGCTGCATTTTTTCCATGGTGCGCGACGCGACGGCGACCGGCCGTTCAGCGCGCACCTGCGGGAACTCGCGTCGCGCCATCCGGCTGTCTCCATGCACCTGTTCGATAGCGCCGCCGATCCAGCCAGCCCCGCGCTTTCCGGCACCGTGCCCGGTCGCGTGACCCTCGCTGAAATCAAACGCGCACTGCCCTTCGACGACTACGACTTCTATCTGTGCGGTCCCGAGTCGTTCATGCGCGACCTGTATGAAGGGTTGCGCGCGCTCAATGTTGCCGATAACCGAATCCGCTTTGAGGCGTTCGGACCGGCAACCGTCAAACGCACGTCGGCAATCCCACCGGCGTTGGCGGAAAACGCCCAAAGCTCGCGCCCCGCAAACATGCCGGCAAACGATGAGACCGGCATACCCATAACGTTCGCGCGATCGCAGCGCACGGTTCAATGGCTGCCGAAGAACGGCACGCTTCTCGAGCTGGCCGAGGCATGCGGTATCGCCGCGCCGTCGAGCTGCCGCTCCGGGATGTGCGGCACATGCTCCACGCGCGTGTTGGACGGGCGAGTCGCCTACGAAGAACCCACGGACGCCGCCATCGCAGCAGGCCATGCCCTCATCTGCATGGGGCGGCCGGTCGCCGACGAAGTCGCCGCGAAGGACGGACTGACGCTGGAACTCTGAACGACCGGCCCGCCGTCCTGGCGCAAAGTCGGACTACGCACGCGGCCACTCAAGCAACAATTATTTCCGACCGGTAAGATGGAACGGAGGCCCGGCATTTTCACAGCGAATGCCGGTTTTCCCACATACCGAAAGCTTACGGCCAGTCATCCTGATGACTCAGGCGTGCGGCGGGAGGTTGTCATGTCGGTATATGTCGATGAAGGATTCAGGCCCTGTGTCACGGAATGCGCAACCGTCGCCTTCCGCGTCTGTTATGACGATCGGGTGCAGGTCTTCGAGGTCAGCGCCGAGGCGTTGATGACCTATTGCGGGGCCGCGAGTAAGCGGCGCACGGATTTGCTCGTCGCGTTCGAAGACGCACAACTGGAAATATTGAAGGTGGTGGAATGCAAGTGGCCGTTCAAACAGACCGAGCCCGTGCGCCTGGGCCTCGACGAATTTCGAATGGTCAGACATTAGGTATGCCAGAATCGCGTCCATGACCTGGATCGCCGCCCTGCCGATGTACAACGTGACACCCGCGCTCGCCACTGTGTGGCGCGAGTGGCTGGACGACGTCCTGCGCAGGGTGAGCCCGGCCTGCCACATCGTCGAGCCTGACGAAGAATTGCATGGCTTCTGGCGGCGGCCCAACGTACTGCTTTCGCAAACCTGCGGCTATCCCTTGGTGCATGGCTTGAACGAGCAGGTTCAGGTGATCGCCACACCGCGATTCGATGCGCCGGGCTGTGCAGGCGCGGATTATTCAAGCGTGCTGGTCACGCGAGCGGAGTCGCAGTTCGATTCGCTCGCGGCGTGCCGCGGCGCGCGCGCCGCCTA
Source organism: Paraburkholderia sediminicola (assembly GCF_902859805.1). Taxonomy (GTDB): domain Bacteria; phylum Pseudomonadota; class Gammaproteobacteria; order Burkholderiales; family Burkholderiaceae; genus Paraburkholderia; species Paraburkholderia sediminicola. The sequence goes on from NZ_CADIKC010000018.1 coordinate 105,598, forward strand.
CAATCAGGACGATTCGAATAGCGGCATGAATGTGTTTCGCCACGCGGTGGCGCCACTTGCACGCAAGAGCGCGTTTTTCAGCGCGGTTCTGCGCACCGGCTCGCATCTCGGGTCGTTGCGGGCGGTGATCGAGAATCGCGCGGACGTCGCCGCAATCGACTGCGTAACGTTCGCGTTTGTCTGCGATGAATTGCCGGAGCTCGCGCAAAAGGTTCGTCAAATCGGCTTGACGGCGGCATCGCCGGGCTTGCCTTTGATTGCCTCCAACAACGTGCCGCGCGCGACGATCGAAACGCTGCGCGAGGCACTCAATGAAGCACACCGCACCCAGCCAGAACGTGCCAAACGCCTGCGTTTGAAGGGCTTTTCCGCGTTGCCGCTCGCCGACTACGAACGGATCGAGCAACTCGAAAACGAAGCGCGCGCCGCCGGCTACGCGCACCTCGTTTAAGTACGGCCGTTACCGTTAGCCTACGTCCAGCACCAGAAGCTGCGCGCCATCGGCAACCTGATCGCCAACCGCATATAGCACTTCCGTTACCGTGCCTGCCGCCGGCGCGCCGATGGTGTGCTCCATCTTCATCGCTTCCATCACGATCAGCGGCGTGCCCTTCTCCACCACCGTGCCCGGTTCGACCAGCACGGCGATCACTTTGCCCGGCATCGGCGCGGTCAAGCGGCCTTCGCCGCCTTCAGCATCCGCGGCATGCGCGAGCAGGTTCTGCCACTCGAACGCCAGCGCCTCGCCGAGGCAGAACACGTGGAACGTATCGCCGTCGACGAAAACACGACCCGTGACCCGCGCATCGCCGATCGTCGCGCGATATTCGTGCTGGCCAGTGCCCTCCGACCACGTGAAGCCTTCGCGCACGCCGTCGTGTTCGAGCGTTTGCGTGGCGCCGTCGCGAGCAAACGTGGCCGTGAAAACGCTTTCGTTTTCGACGTCACGCCAACCGAGCGTCTGCGTATAGCCGCTGTTCAGACGCCAGTGCGAAAGTGCATCCCACGGCGACGCGCCGTGCGCGGTGCCGCCTTCACGCGTCAACAATGCAGCGCAAGCGAGCGCGAGCGCTTCCTTGAAGGGCTTTTTCACGGGCGCGAACAAGGCATCGTGATGACGCTCGATCAAACCCGTATCGAGATCGCCCGTCGCAAACGGTTCGCTCGTGACAATGCGTTGCAGGAACTCGACGTTGGTGTGCGGACCGACCACTTCGCAGGCACGCAGCGCACGATTCATCCGCGCAAGCGCCTCTTCGCGCGTCGCGCCGTGGACGATCAGCTTGGCAATCATTGGATCGTAGAACGGCGTGATGGCGTCGCCTTCGCGCACGCCGCTGTCGATGCGCACCGGCGCCTTGCGATCCGGCTCACCGAGGGTGAATTCGACGCCTTCGGGCATGCGCAAATGCTTGAGCGTACCCGTCGACGGCAGGAAGCCACGGGCAGGATGCTCGGCGTAAATACGTGCTTCGATCGCATGGCCGTCGATCTTCAGTTGCTCCTGCGAAAGCGGCAGCGGTTCGTCGGCGGCGACGCGCAATTGCCACTCCACCAGGTCCTGTCCCGTCACCATTTCCGTGACCGGATGCTCGACCTGCAGGCGCGTGTTCATCTCCATGAAGTAGAAGTCGCCCGTGCTGGTCATGATGAACTCGACCGTGCCCGCGCCCACGTAATTCACCGCGCGCGCAGCAGCCACCGCCGCTTCGCCCATCTCGCGTTTGACTTCCGCCGACAAGCCAGGCGCCGGCGCTTCTTCCAGCACCTTCTGGTGACGCCGCTGCACTGAGCAATCGCGGTCGAACAGATACACCGCGCCGCCGTGACGGTCCGCGAACACCTGCACTTCCACGTGACGCGGCCGCGTCAGATACTTTTCGATCAGCACGCGGTCGTTGCCGAAACTGCTGGCCGCTTCGCGTTTGCACGACGCCAATGCGGCCGCGAAGTCTTCCGTGCGTTCGACCACGCGCATGCCTTTGCCGCCGCCACCCGCGCTCGCCTTCAGCAAGACCGGGTAACCGATCGCATCGGCTTCGCGATGCAGCAACTCAGCGTCCTGATCGTCGCCGTGATAACCCGGCACGAGCGGCACGGCGGCCGCATGCATCAGCGCCTTCGCGGCCGCCTTCGAGCCCATGGCGGCGATCGCTTCGACCGGCGGTCCGATGAAGACGATGCCGGCTGCTTCGCAGGCATGCGCGAAGTCTTCGTTTTCCGATAGAAAACCGTAGCCCGGGTGCACCGCCTGCGCGCCGGTCGCACGCGCGGCTTCGATGATGCGTTCGACCCGCAGATAGCTTTCCGCCGCGGTCGATCCGCCGATATGTACGGCCTCGTCACATGCGGCTACGTGTTTCGCGTTGGCGTCCGCATCGGAATACACGGCCACACTCGCGATACCGAGCCGCTTGCAGGTCGCGGCGACGCGGCACGCAATCTCGCCGCGGTTGGCAATCAGGATCTTGTTGAACATGAGGTGTCTCGGTGAATGTCCCGCTCGGGCTGTTGTTCTGATGAGGGCTGACAAGCGCCTCGGGATGTCTGCTTGAATGTCTGCCTGTTGCGCTTCAGTTGCGCCAGGAAGGCGTGCGTTTTTCGAGGAACGACGCGACGCCTTCACGGCCTTCCGTGCCGGCTCGCGTGCGCGCGATGCGCGCCGCCGTGTCCTCGATCAGCGCCGCGTTCAACTCGCGACCGGCAATATCCTGCACGAGCTGCTTGCAGGCACGCACCGCTTGCGGACCATTTGCGCAAAGCGTCTCGGCGATCTGCTGCACGGTAGCGTCGAGTTGTTCCGCGCTGACTGCTTCGCTAACCAGACCCAGACGAAACGCCGTCGCACAATCGAACTGCTCAGCGGTCGCGAAGTAGCGGCGCGAGGCCTGCTCTCCCAATGCGCGGATCACGTACGGCGCGATGGTCGCCGGGATCAGGCCGAGACGCGCTTCCGACAGGCAAAAACGCGCGCTCTCCACCGCGACGACGATATCGCACGCCGAGATCAGACCCATGCCGCCCGCGTAGGCGTCGCCGTTCACCCGCGCGATCACCGGTTTGCTGCAGCGATAGATCGACGACAGCATGTTCGCCAGCAGCATGGCGTCGGCACGGTTCTCGTCGTCCGAGTAGCCGGCCATCTTCTTCATCCAGTTCAGATCGGCGCCCGCGCAGAATGCCTTGCCGTTCGCGGCGAGCACCACGGCGCGCACGTCGTCGCGCGCATTCAGGGCCGTGAAAACCGAGGTGATTTCGGCGATCATGGCTTCGTTGAACGCATTGCGCACGTCAGGCCGATTCAGCGTGACCGTGGCGATCTGCCCGGCGTAGGCGACATTCAGCGTTTCGTATTGCATCGTTACAGCTCCTTCGCGTTGCGCTCTGTCACATTCTGAACACGCCGAAACGCGTGTCTTCGATCGGTGCGTTCATCGTCGCCGAGAGGCCGAGGCCAAGCACATCGCGCGTTTGCGCCGGATCGATCACGCCGTCGTCCCACAGACGGGCGCTGGCGTAGTACGGATGGCCCTGGTGCTCGTACTGGTCGCGGATCGGTTGTTTGAACGCCTCTTCCTCTTCGGCGCTCCATGAACCGCCCTTGCCTTCGATGCCGTCGCGTTTGACCGTGGCCAGCACCGACGCCGCCTGCTCGCCGCCCATCACCGAGATGCGCGCATTCGGCCACATCCACAGGAAGCGCGGCGAATACGCGCGGCCGCACATGCCATAGTTGCCTGCGCCGAACGAACCGCCGATGATCACCGTGAACTTCGGCACCTTCGCCGTGGCCACGGCCGTCACCATCTTCGCGCCGTTACGCGCGATGCCTTCGTTCTCGTACTTGCGGCCCACCATGAAGCCTGTGATGTTCTGCAGGAACACCAGCGGAATCTTGCGCTGGCAGCACAGTTCGATGAAGTGCGCGCCCTTGAGCGCCGACTCCGAAAACAGAATGCCGTTGTTCGCGATGATGCCGACCGGATGCCCCCAGATATGCGCAAAGCCGCACACGAGCGTGGTGCCGTAACGGGCCTTGAATTCGTCGAAAGCGGAATCGTCGACGATACGCGCGATCACCTCGCGGATATCGAACGGCTTGCGCGTATCAACGGGAATCACACCGTACATGCTCTTCACGTCGTAGCGCGGCGGCTTCGGTTCCTGCAACGCCACCGGCACCTGCTTCGTGCGATTCAGATTGCCGACGATGCTGCGTGCAATACCCAGCGCATGCGCGTCGTTCTGCGCGAGATGATCGACCACGCCCGACAGACGCGTATGCACGTCGCCGCCGCCGAGGTCTTCCGCGCTCACCACTTCACCGGTTGCGGCTTTGACGAGCGGCGGGCCGCCCAGAAAAATCGTCCCCTGATTCTTGACGATGATCGATTCATCGCTCATGGCCGGCACGTAGGCGCCGCCTGCCGTGCACGACCCCATCACGACGGCGATCTGCGGAATGCCCGCTGCGGACAGATTCGCCTGGTTGAAGAAGATGCGACCGAAGTGATCGCGATCGGGGAACACGTCGTCCTGATTCGGCAGATTTGCCCCACCCGAGTCGACCAGATAGACACACGGCAGATGATTTTCGGCGGCGATTTCCTGCGCCCGCACGTGCTTTTTCACGGTGACCGGATAGTACGTGCCGCCTTTGACTGTCGCGTCATTGCAGACGATCACGCACTCCTGCCCCGCGATACGGCCAATGCCGGTGATGACGCCTGCACCCGGCGCATCGTTGTGATACATGCCGTAGGCTGCGAGTTGCGAGAACTCGAGAAACGGCGTGCCCGGATCGAGCAGTTTCTCAATACGGTCACGCGGCAGCAGTTTGCCGCGGCCCGTGTGTTTGTCGCGCGCCGCCTGCCCGCCACCCAGCGCGAGCTTCTCGACCTTCGCGCGAAGATCGGCGACCAGCGCTTCGAGCGCCACCGCATTGGTGCGGAAGTCGTCCGAGCGCGGATTCAGTTTTGATTCAATAATCGGCATTGCTTGGATTCTCCTTTGTCGACCAGAGTTAGCGCTTTAGCGCTTACTCTGGTCCCATGCAAAGCTGTCGACCGGAGTTGCCGCTTCAGCACCTACTCCGGTCCCATGCAAAGTCTGGCTCAAGCCGTCTCGGCAAAAAGTTCGCGGCCGATCAGCATGCGGCGGATTTCGCTCGTGCCCGCGCCGATTTCATACAGCTTCGCATCGCGCCACAGACGGCCGACCGGATACTCGTTGATATAGCCATTGCCGCCGAGAATCTGGATCGCCTCGCCGGCCATCCACGTCGCTTTTTCAGCGGTGTAGAGAATCACGCCCGCGCAGTCCTTGCGCACCTGGCGCACGTGTTCCTTGCCGAGCGTATCGAGTTGACGGCCCACCGCGTAGAGATACGCGCGGCACGCCTGCAGCGTGGTGTACAAATCCGCGACCTTGCCCTGAATCAGCTGGAATTCGCCAATCGGCTGACCGAACTGCTTGCGGTCGTGGATATACGGCACAACCGCGTCCATGACCGCGACCATGATGCCCGTCGGGCCACCGGCGAGCACGGCGCGTTCGTAATCGAGGCCGCTCATCAGCACCTTCACGCCGCCGTTCAACTGGCCGAGGATATTTTCTTCCGGCACTTCGACGTCCTGGAACACCAGTTCGCCGGTATGCGAACCGCGCATGCCGAGCTTGTCGAGTTTTTGCGCGACCGAGAAACCCTTCATGCCTTTCTCGACGATAAACGCCGTAATGCCCCGTGAATTCGCTTCGAGATCGGTTTTGGCGTAGACGACCAACGTGTCGCAATCCGGGCCGTTGGTGATCCACATTTTCGTGCCGTTCAGCACATAGTGATCGCCCTTCTTGTCCGCGCGCAACTTCATGCTGACGACGTCCGAACCCGCGTTCGGTTCGCTCATGGCGAGCGCGCCGATGTGTTCGCCGGAGACCAGCTTGGGCAGATATTTTTCCTTCTGCGCTGCCGTGCCGTTGCGATGAATCTGGTTGACGCACAGATTCGAGTGCGCGCCGTACGAGAGGCCAACCGATGCCGACGCGCGCGAGATTTCTTCCATCGCGATCATGTGCGCCGTGTAGCCCATGTTCGCGCCACCGTATTCCTCCGAGACCGTCATGCCGAGCACGCCCAGGTCGCCGAATTTTCGCCACAGGTCCATGGGGAACTGATCCGTGCGATCGATTTCCGCGGCGCGCGGGGCGATTTCTTTGGCAGCGAATCCGGCGATGCTGTCGCGCAGCATTTCGATTTCTTCGCCGAGCGGGAATTGCAGACCGGGCAGGTTGCTCATTGCAGTGTCTCCAGAGTTCGTTAGCGGACCGGATTGCCTGGCTAGGCGCCGGCCCGTCTGAGTGCGGCTCAGCTGGCGGCGGCAGCCTTATGGGCCGCCCTTGCCGCCCCGCACGAGGCGCGAAACGTTCAAGGCGCATTTCACGCCAGATTTACGTAAGCGTCAAGTGGTATTTTTGAGTATCACTCAGAAACCGGTTGGCACGCGTCTGGAGCCGCTATACAGTGATGGGATGGATGTGACCGGGGCCGTTGGCCTCACAAAACTGAACTGGACTCATATGACGGTTGCCATGAAGGCTGAGTTACCCGCCTCGCGCCGCCAGCCGGCCGGACGCAAGTCTCAGCAGCGCGTGAAGGAGATCTTGCAGGCGGGGCGCGACGTGTTCTCCGAGAAGGGCTACGAGCGCGCGACGACGGCGGAGATTGCGCAGCGCCTGGGGATTTCCGAGGCGACGGTATTCAGTTATTTCCGCGGCAAGCGGGAGTTATGCGCGCGGGTGATCGGCGACTGGTATGACGAGATCATTGAAGCGATCGAGTCGGGGCTGCCGCGTGATGGCAGTGTGCGGCAGCAGTTTGCTTTTATTGTGCGGACGCATTTGCGGTTGATGCTGCTGAATGGCACGGACCTGTGTGCTTTGGTGTTGTCCGAGGGCCGGGCCCGGCATCATGAGTTGAGTGAGGCGCTGACTGAATTGCAGCGGCGGTATACGGCGCCATTGATGCGGGTGCTGGCGCAGGGCCAGGAGACGGGGCAGATTCGGGCTGACATGCCGTTGAGGTTGTTGCGGTCGATGGTGTTTGGGCCGATGGAACATGTGCTGTGGGACGCTACGCTGGCTAATCGGCATATCGATATTGACGCTACCGCGGGGCAGTTAATTGACGTGTTATGGGCGGCTTTGATGCCGCCGGATCTGGAGGTTAGTGCTTTGCAGCAGTTCAGGGCTGAGGTTGAGGAGGCTAACCGGAGGTTTGAAGAGGCGGCTGGGGCGGCTCGGGGGCCTCGCGGCAGATAGTTGTTTTGGTTTTTTTGGTTTTTTTTGTCTGCGCGACGCTTGTTGTCAGTGTTCTTAGGGCTTTGGCCTTTCCTTGTTCTGGCTTTCGTGCCTTTCCTTGTTCTGGCTTTCGTGCCTTTCCTTGCTCTGGCTTTCGTGCCTTTCCTTGCTCTGGCTTTCGTGCCTTTCCTTGCTCTGGCTTTCGTGCCTTTCCTTGCATTGTTAGTGGTCTATTAGCGTTGCCCCTGTGCGGGGCGGCCCCTACTTTTCTTTGCCGGCTGCAAAGAAAAGTAGGGGCGGTTTCAAAATACAAGTGCAACAGCCTCAGTTAGGATGCGTTGCATGGGAAAAATATACGAACATCTGAGCGCCGAAGAGCGCGGCGTGATCTTTGCGATGAAGATG
>NZ_CADIKC010000019.1 GCF_902859805.1 Paraburkholderia sediminicola
TTCCCATCCCGAACAGGACCGTGAAACGACTCCACGCCGATGATAGTGCGGATTCCCGTGTGAAAGTAGGTAATCGTCAGGCTCCCCTGCAGCATCAGAAACCCCACCCCAAAAAGGTGGGGTTTCTGCGTTTACCGGCGCAAATCTACTGCAGTGAAATACCTGTCGGCTATGGTGCCTGTTTTGCCAACGTAACTCCTATCCGTATGCCACAAAACTACCGACGGTAGTCCCCCACAGTCCAGCATCATTTCATCAAGTTTTAAGCCCTTTTCCGCACAGGCATCTGATATGACAAGCCTGCGGTGAAGCGGTCAAGTCGCTCGCTGGCATCGGTGATCGCCCAAAGGGGCGCGCTGTGCAGTTGCCGATCGTAGTCCGATGCGATTTCGGCGAAAAGCGCGAACCCTGCACTGTCCAATCTCCACTCGCCGGTCTCACGGCCGGTGTCGAAAACCGCCGACACGGCTCTCTCCGCCGCACCGATCTTTTCGCCCGTCGTCGAGCCAAAACCCGATTCAGCCAGAAAACCCGTCAACAACATGACCTGCGTGAGCGTTTGCGCATCGCTCGTGCTGCCGGCACCCCGGCGCAAGGCGTCGAGCGCCAGATGCACGCGCAGGGCAAGGTCGTCGGCGACCTGCCGTGCGATGGGCAACAGCATGGCTTTGTCATGCCGAGCACGTGCAGCGCCAGTTTTGCGGGAAAACGGAATAGGTTGTGCCATGACGGTCCAGTGTTATGCCTGTGCAGATGCAATAACGGCGCGGCCGGAAAAAGGTTGAGTCCTTATTACGCGGCTGCCACAACCCAATTTGGTCGTCGAAAGCGGTGGGATGGCTGTCTTAATCCAAACGGCATAGATTGACCGGTGCATCCGAGCTTTCATCTCGATTGCACGGTTTTCTCCGATTCCCCTCGTTTTGTCGCAGCGTCGAATCGGACAGCCTCTCGAACTACCGGGTCCCGCACCATGGCGATTTCGGACATGCCTGGCCTGCCTGGCCGTTACGTCTGGAGGTTTAGTCGGCCGTGGACACGCCGCTAGTACATAAGCCCCCCACATTCCATTGCAGACGCCGCGCCAACCAGCCGAGACATCCGTCAAACGGCTTCACTCCTCATCCGTCTCATCAACCGGCGCGACACTGCGCGCCCTCACGCGCCGGCGAATCTCCGAATCGAGAATCAGCCGTCCACGCAACTTGCCCTTCATCCGCTTCACATAGCGTGGCGCCTCGGTCATGTGGATCACCATCAGTTCGCGCACCTTTTCCACGTCACGTTCCCGTGCCGCTTTCGTGATCGCTTTGTGGATCTTCACGTTGGCGAGGCCGAAACGTTCATGTTCCACCTGCGGTGTGTCGTTACGAAATTCGATCAGTTGCCGGATCATTTCGTTGATCAACTCGCAACTGAACCGCAGGAACGGATTGGGATTCGCCGCGGCAAGGATGTCGTGAAAGTTGACGTCTTCCTGACGTTGTCGAACGATGTCCTGTCCGCCATGTGACGAAGCCGGCCGGTCGCAGCATGCAATGCTCGCTTCGAGCGCCTCGAAATCCTGCTCCGTCAGATGCGGTACCGCACCTGCCGCCAACTCCGGCTCCAGCAATTTGCGCACGGTGTAAATGTCGTCGATCGACACATCCTTGAAGAACAGGTAGTTCTGCAAGAGCTGTAGCGTGCGATCCAGCGGCACCTCAACCACCATGCCGCCACCGCTTGGGCCCGTGGTCACCTTGATGAGACCTTGCACCTCGAGCGACTTCAGCGCCTCGCGAATCGTGCTTTTGCTTACCGAAAAGAGCTGCTGCAGTTCCACCTCGCGCGGCAGGCGGTCACCTGGTTTCAGATCCTTCTCCGTGATGAGCCGCTTGATCTCTTCGGCGACCAGATCGCCACGCTTTTGCTGCTTGATCTCAATCGCGGCGCCAGCTTTGGCGCGGTCGATGGTCATCTTCGTTACTCCCAGTTTTGTCCTGCACGCTTTCGACGGACCGCCGGGCTCGTCATGGCACGAAACGCCGCGCCGCTGCCGCCAGGAATTTTGCCTTATTGACACTCGAATTTATTGTACCTACGATCGAGTCCAACCTATTTATCATGATAAATAGAACAAAGCCGGAGTGGTGGAAAACTTCTCGGCGGCCAGCAGACCTTCGTCGTCGCTTGCGCAGTCTTTCAGTTTCGCAGTCGGTCAGTGCGTGTCTCTTTCTTAAGGAGCGTAATTTTGAATCGCCGAAATATGTTGAAGCTGGCCGCGCTGTCGGCCGTTCCGGGGACGTTGGTCGCGCGTAGCGCGTTCGCGCAGGCCGGGACCTTGCAGTTCGCCTGTCCGGTGCCGATGTCGGGCCCGTTCGCGGCGAACGGTAAGTATGCCGACCTCGGCATGAAGCTCGCTATCGAGCAGTACGGCAAGGTACTTGGTCAACCGCTCGCGTACACGGTGCTCGATACGGAGGGCAAACCCGCGACGGCCGTGCGTCGCGTGCAGGAAATCGCACAGCAAAAGAATGCACGCTTCTTCGCGGGCGGTATTTTGTCGTCCGAAGCATTGGCAATGGGCAAGGAAGTGCAGAAGGCCGGTGGCATCTTTATCACCACAGCCGGCGCGGACGAAATCACCGGCAAGGACTGCAATGACGCGACTTTCCGCTGGTCCGTGCCGACCTACGGCGCGATTGAACAGACTGTGCGTCCGTTGATCCAGATGATGCCGAAAGCAAAACGCTGGTACACCATCACGCCGCAATACGTATTCGGCGACGGTTTGCTATCGGCGGCCAAGGCGATTTTCAAGGAGAAGGGCATTGAGCACGTGGGCAATAGCTACCACTCGCTCAACGAGAAGGAATTCAGCGGTTACCTGACGAATGCAGTCGCCGCGAAGCCTGACGTCCTGCTGATTCTCAACTTCGGTTCGCAATCGTCCGATACGTTGCGTCAGGCCGTGAGCTTCGGCATGAAGAACAATTGCACGATTCTGCTCGCGTGGGCTTCCGGCCTGGAGCAGTTCGAATCACTCGGCGCAGACCTGTGTGAAGGCGTCTATTTCGGCGCACAGTATTGGCACGACATCGACTCGCCGCTCAACCGCGACCTCGTCAAACGCAGCAATGCCGCGTTCAAGGCCAATCCCAACTACAGCCTTGCGGGTTCTTATATCTGCACAAAGATTTTGCTCGACGGCATCGTGAAAGCGGGCACAGTCGATCCGAAGAAAGTGGTCGCAACGCTCGAGGGGATGAAGTACGACGGCCTGACCGGTCCGGAAGAAGTCCGCAAGGGCGACCATCAGGTACTGAAGAACTACTATCTGTTGAAGGGCAAGGCGAAGAACAAGATGAAAAACGCCGACGACTACGCGGATATCGTGAGCTCCGGCCAGTCGTTCCTCCCGCTCGACAAGACCGGCTGCAAGATGGCCTGATGCATCAGTGCCGCAAGCAACGCGGCACGCTCATTAGCGAAACTCCATCGCCACACCCTTTAGACGGACGCCATGAACGTTTATCTCCTGCAGATCGTCAACGGCATCGGAGTGGGAATGCTGTATTTCCTGCTCGCGGTTGGTTTGTCGATCGTGTTCGGCCTGCTGCGCTTCGTGAATTTCGCGCACGGTGCGTTCTATCTGCTTGGCGCGTACTTTTGCTATCAGGCCATGCAGTGGTCGATGAATTTCTGGACCGCACTCGTCGTTGTGCCGATCGTCGTCGGCGCGCTTGCGTGGATCGTCGAGAAGCTGATTCTGCGGCACGTCTACGCGCAACAGCATGAGTTTCATATTCTTGTGACGGTCGGTCTCGCCCTCGTCGTGCAGGAATGTGCGATCCTGGTCTGGGGGCCGCTCGGCGACAACGTACCGGTTCCCGACATGCTGAACGGCGTGGTGATCTGGGGCAGTTTCGTGTATCCGAAGTACCGCCTGTTTGTGATCGGCTTCACGGCTGTGCTGGCTGCGCTGTTGTGGTGGGTGCTGGAGGGCACACGGCTCGGTAGCGCGGTGCGCGCCGGCAGTGAATCGACGGAAATGGTCTCGTTGCTCGGCATCAATGTGATGCGCGTTTTCAGCCTGGTGTTCGCGCTGGGCGCCGCCACTGCCGCTTTGGCCGGTGTGCTCGCCGCGCCGATTCGCGGCGTCGATCCGTTCATGGGCATCGAGGCGCTCAGCGTCGCGTTCGTCGTGGTGGTAGTCGGCGGAATGGGCAACTTTCTGGGCGCATTGGTAGGCGGACTGCTGGTCGGTATCGTGCAGAGCGTGATGAGTACATTGTGGCCGGAAGGCGCACGGCTGATGATTTATGTCGCGATGGCCGCCGTGCTGCTGCTACGGCCGAACGGCCTGCTCGGGAGAGCAGCATGATCGATACCTCGAAGCCTATCGCACAAGACGCATCTTCCCGGCCGGCTCAACGCAGTTTGAAGCACGCGCTGCATCGCTATCGCTTCCTGTTGCTTGCGTTATTGGTGGTGTGTGTATTGCCGCTGACGCTGCGTTCCGGATCGTTAGCCACGGAAGTCCTGGTGTTCGCGCTGGCCGCACTTGGTTGCAATCTGCTGCTCGGTCATACGGGTTTGCTCTCGTTCGGACAGGGCATTTTCTTCGGACTCGGCAGCTATTGCGCGGGCCTCGTCCTGACCAAAACAGGCATGCCGATACCCGTGGCGCTGCTTGCTGCGACCGTGATCGGTGCGGCTGCCGCTGCGCTGGTGGGCTGGTTTTCGATTCGTCAACGCGGCACGTACTTCGTCATGTTGACGCTCGCATTCGGGCAGTTGTTCTATTTCCTCGCCTACACCACGCCCGATCTGACCGGTGGCGACAATGGTCTGCTCGACATCCCGCGCCCGGCGTTGGGGCTATTCGGCAAGGCACTCGTGCCGTTGGCTTCGCCATGGCAGTACTACGGTTTTGTCGCCGTGCTGTTCCTCGTGGTGTTCTGGTTGCTGATGCGTGTCTCGCACTCGGTATTCGGCCGCACGTTGCTGGCGATCCGCGACAACGAGGCGCGTGCGGCCGCAGTCGGCTACGACGTTAAACGATTCAAGCTCATGGCATTCGTGATCTCCGGCGCGGTGACGGGCCTCGCTGGCGCGTTGCACGCGCTGATGACCGGCATCGCGCCGCTGTCCAATATCGATTACCACACGAGCGAGATGATTCTCGTGATGACGGTGATCGGTGGCACAGGCAATCTGTTCGCGTCGGTGCTGGGCGCAGCGTTCTATGTGTTGTTCGCCGACTGGTTGTCCACGCTATGGCCGCGCTGGTTGTTGCTGCTCGGCATCGTGCTGATCGCCGTTAGCCTTTTCATGCAGCGCGGGCTATGGGGTTTGGGCGAACGAATCTGGCAGGCGCTGCGGCGCGACCGGCCAACCGACGCTGACAACGACGCAGGCAACCACGCAACCAGGGAGCGCGTATGAGCGAAGCGATTCTGCAAGCGAGCGGCGTGGTGAAGCGGTATGGCAAATTCACAGCGCTCTCCGAAGTCAATCTGCGCGTCATGCCACGCACCGTGCATTCGGTGATCGGTCCGAATGGCGCGGGCAAGACGACGCTGTTTCACGTGTTGACGGGCACGTTGCCCATCACCGACGGGAAGATCATTTTCGACGGTCACGACGTGACGCATGAGCCCGACCATAAGCGCGTGCGTCGCGGCGTCGCGCGTTCGTTCCAGGTGACGAGCCTGTTCGCCAATCTGAGCGTGCGCGAAAATCTGCGGCTCGCCGCGCAAGGTGTCGACGCGGTGCGTGCGCTGAACGCATGGACGCCGCCGCACGGCGCTCTCACCCACGCGGACACGGTCGACAGTGTGCTTGAACGCCTCGCGTTGCAGCGCTTTAGCGAGGCGCCAGCGGGTGCGCTGTCGCATGGTCAGCAGCGCCGACTCGAAGTCGGCATGGCGCTCGCAGCGCGGCCCAAGGCAATCTTTCTGGATGAACCGACTTCCGGCATGGGCATCGACGACCTCGATGACATGAAGCAGTTGATACGCGGTCTGCGCGACGATTACACCGTCGTGCTGATTGAACACAACATGGGCATCGTGATGGACATCTCCGACACGATCACCGTCATGCAGCAGGGGCGCGTGCTGGTGGAAGGGCGCCCGGACGATATTCGCGGTGACGAGCGCGTACGCAGCGCCTACCTTGGCAACATGATCACTGGAGGCCGCGCATGATTCTCGACGTTCAGCAGATTCACGGCTTCTACGGCAAGAGTCACATCCTGCAAGGTGTGTCCCTGCAAATCAACGATGGTGAGACGGTCACGCTATTGGGTCGTAACGGCGCGGGTAAGTCGACCACGCTTAAAGGCATTGCCGGCGTCGTCACACCGCAGCGCGGTACGGTGACGTTCAACGGCGCGACAATCAACGGCATGCCGCCGCACAAGATCGCTTCGCGCGGCGTGTGCTTCGTGCCCGAGCATCGTGGCGTCTTTCGTCTGCTGACTGTCGAGGAAAACCTGCGACTCGGCGCACGCAAGGATTCGCCGTGGCAACTCGACGACATCTACCGCATATTTCCACGCCTGAAAGAGCGGCGCACAAACGGTGGTGCGCAACTCTCCGGCGGCGAACAGCAGATGCTCGCGATTGGCCGTGCGTTGATGAATCATCCGCGGCTGTTGATGCTCGACGAGCCCGTTGAAGGTCTTGCGCCGGTGATCGTCGAAGAGATCGTCGCGCAACTCAAACTGATCCGTGAAGCGGGCGTCGCGATTCTGCTGGTCGAGCAGAATCTGGAAGTCTGCACACAACTCGCGGATCGTCACTACATCATCGAACAAGGCGTGATCGTCTACGAAGGCGACAACGCTTCCTTCGCCGCCGACGATTCGATCAAGGACCGTTATCTCGGCGTGGGCGTTGTCTAACGCCTACGCTGTCTTCATTACGAGGAAGCATCGATGCAAGTTCATGAATCAACACCCGTCGCGACGCTCGTTGATCTGCGCGTCGACGGCGCGCGGCTCTGGGACAGTCTCATGCAACTCGCGCAAATTGGCGCGACGGATAAAGGCGGTGTGTGCCGGCTTGCATTGACCGAACTGGACCGCAAGGCGCGCGACCTGTTTATAGCGTGGGCGAAGGAGATTGGGTGCAGTGTGCGGGTCGACGCGATCGGTAATATCTTCGCGCGTCGTGCGGGTTTGCGTGACGACCTGCCGCCGGTGATGACCGGCAGCCACATCGATACGCAACCGACGGGCGGCAAGTTCGACGGCAATTACGGCGTGCTGGCTGGTCTTGAAGTGTTGCGCACATTGGCCGACGCCAACATAAGGACGCTCGCGCCGCTGGAAGTCGCGGTGTGGACCAATGAAGAAGGCTCGCGTTTCGTGCCGGTGATGATGGGTTCAGGCGTGTTCGCCGGTGCGTTCACGTTGGAGCATGCGCTCGAACAACGCGATCGCGAGGGCATTTCGGTGCGCGACGCACTCGCGTCAATCGGTTATGCCGGCGACAGCGCAAAGCCTCATGCAGTCGGCGCGTATTTCGAAGCGCATATCGAACAAGGGCCGGTACTGGAGGCGCATGACACGACGATTGGCGTCGTGCAGGGCGCGTTAGGCCAGCGCTGGTACGACGTGACAGTGCACGGCATGGAAGCGCACGCCGGGCCGACACCGATGGAACTGCGCCGCGACGCATTGCTCGTCGCGGCGGATCTGATTCACGCGGTGAATCGCATTGCCCTCGATCATGCGCCGCACGGGCGCGGGACGGTCGGCTGGCTCGACGTGCATCCGAATTCACGTAACGTAATTCCAGGCCGCGTGACCCTGACGGTCGATCTGCGAGCCGCTGACGATGCCTCGCTCACAGAGATGGATGCTGCACTACGCGCTGCCTGCGCGACTGCGGGTGAGAAGGCCGGCATCACGGTCGACGTCGAGCAAGTGGTGTATTTCCAGCCCCAACCGTTCGCGGCGGACCTGGTCGCCGCGGTTCAGCAGGGCGCGGACACGCTCGGCTTTTCGTCGATGGACGTCATCAGCGGCGCGGGCCACGACGCCGTCTATCTCGCGCGCGTTGCACCTGCAGCGATGATCTTCGTGCCGTGCAAGGACGGCATCAGCCACAACGAAATCGAAGACGCGCGCGCAGACCATCTGGAAGCCGGCTGTAACGTGCTCTTGCAAGCGATGCTGAACGCCGCGCAAACGACGGGGGGCACGGAAGCATGAAAGTCCTGATTGCAAGGATGAACCACGAGACCAACACGTTCTCGCCGGTGGCCACGCCGCTTGCAGCGTTCGGTCGCAATGGCCCGAGTTATGGCGAAGACGCGTTCAACGAAAATAAGGGCATGCAGACGGCCATGGCCGCGTTCATCGACGCAGCCGAGCGCGAGCATGCCGGAATCGTGACGCCCATTTCCGCATCGGCCAATCCGAGCGGACCAGTCGAAGCCGCTGCGTACGATGCGATCTGCGATGCAATCGTTGCGGCCGCAACGGACTGCGATGCGGTGATGCTGGACCTGCACGGCGCAATGGTCGCCGAGAATACGAACGACGGCGAAGGCGATCTGCTCGAACGCGTGCGCGCCGCGCTGCCTGATGCGCCGATTGCCGTCGCACTCGATCTGCACGGCAACGTCACGCAGAAGATGATCGACAACGCCGACGTGATCGTCAGTTTCAAAACCTATCCGCACGTCGATATGTACGAGACCGGCGCGCATGCGGCGCGTCTGCTGTTCGACCTGATCCACGGCAGGGCGAAGCCGGTGATCGCATGGCGCCAGCCGCCGCTGCTCACGCATACGCTGCGCAGTGCGACGGCCGAAGGCGCGATGAAGCGTGCGGTAGAAGCCGCACGCGAGGCGGAGGCCGAAGGCATGCTCGCGGTGTCGGTGCTGTCCGGCTTCTCACTCGCCGATATCGAGGCGCCGTGTATCAGCGTCGTGGTGGTGGCGAACGGTGACCGTGCGCGAGCGCAAGCCGTGGCGGAGCGCATCGCGCAACAGATCTGGAACGAGCGCGAGGATTTCGTTTATCGCAGCGCGCCGCTGGCGGAGTCGGTCGCGCAGGCCGCAGTGCTCGCACAGGGCGCGGACAAACCGGTCCTGTTGCTCGATCACGGCGACAACTGCATGTCGGGCGGTACGTGTGACACGATGGACCTGCTGGAGGAAGCGCTTAAGCAGAAGCTAGAAGGAGTCGTGAGCGGGCCGTTGTGCGATCCGCAGGCTGTCGCTGCGCTGATGGCGGCGGGCGTCGGCAGCACGGTGACGGTGACGATCGGCAACAAGGTCGCAAGCAGCGCGGTGACGCCGCAGCCGCCGGTTGCCGTGACCGGTGTGGTGCGTGCGCTGACCGATGGTGAGTACGTGATCAGCGGCCCGACCTACACAGGTCAGCGTGCGTTCATGGGGCGCGCTGCTGTGCTCGACACCGGCACAGTCAAGCTCGTGATGACCGAGCGCACGCACGAACCATGGGACCTCGGTGTATTCGAGAGTGTCGGCATCGATCCGCGCCGGGCGCGTTTCCTGTTGCTCAAATCACGCATGTACTGCCGCCCGGTTTTCGTGCCGATCGCCGCCGGCCTGGTGGAGTGCGATAGCCGTGGTGTGACGAGTTCAGATTACGGGCTGTTCAAGTTCGAGCACGTGAAGCGGCCGGTGTTTCCGCTGGACGCGCAGACCGAATGGGCGTCGACAAACTGAAGCGGGTTGAACAACGAACCGCACGATGAATCGACGGACACTCGTTAGCAAACATACTTGCCCTGCAGGGCTTGTGCGACGCGTCCGGAGTCTCTATAATTCGCGCCTCTAAAGGCTCGTAGCTCAGTTGGTTAGAGCACCACCTTGACATGGTGGGGGTCGTTGGTTCGAATCCAATCGAGCCTACCAACGCATATGTGACGTAGACGAAAGCGGCTCCGCTTTCGTCTACTGTCATGTTCTCGCATCACATCGGCGCACTTCATCATCGTGCGGCTGTCCTGTCAGTTTCTCCCCTTTGCATTGCCCGTATTTCGCCACGATTTGACTCGTTCGCTGATACCGTCGCGCGGTCGCTGCATATCGACGCATTTTCACTGGCGCACCGCCGTCACCAAGCCGAAGTGTCCGCCTGAGCACCGTCACCGCTTCACGTCACATTCTCCCGATGCGCGGTACAGTTGAGCCTCCAGGTCTCGCAACTGCATAAACTGCCGTGAGCTCGCAACACAGGGCCGGCAGCTTAAAAGGAAGCTGACGCAATGAAGAAGCTCATCAACGACGTCTCCGCATTCGTCCCGGACATGCTCGACGGACTCGCGGCGCTCAATCCCAATCTCTCGTTGTTGCAAGGCAGCACGATCGTCGTGCGTGCCGATGCCGAGTCGGTTGCCGCCCGTGGAGAAGTCGCGCTGATCTCCGGTGGCGGCTCGGGGCACGAACCGGCTCATGGCGGCTACGTAGGCCACGGCATGCTGAGCGCAGCGGTAGCGGGCGAGGTGTTCACGTCGCCCTCCACCGATGCCGTGCTCGATGCAATTCGCGCCGTCTCCGGCGCCGCGGGGGTGCTACTGATCGTGAAAAACTACACGGGCGACCGCTTCAACTTCGGCCTCGCCGCCGAGATCGCGCGTGCTGAAGGTATCCCTGTGGAAATGGTCATCGTCGCCGACGACGTCGCGCTGGCAGCGAGTGGTGACCATGCGGGCCGTCGCGGGCTCGCCGGGACCGTGCTGGTTCACAAGATTGCCGGCGCGGCCGCCGCAGCGGGGCGTCCGTTAGCGGAGGTCGCACAGATCGCGCGTGACGTGGCCGCTTCGCTCGGCACGATGGGCGTTGCGCTCACGCCGTGCACGGTGCCGGCTGCGGGCAAGGCGGGTTTCGAACTGGCCGATGGCGAAATCGAATGGGGTCTCGGCATTCATGGCGAACCCGGTGTGGAGCGCGGCGCGCTGGAACCGGCCGACGCGATCGTCGAAAGGCTGCTGGCGAAGATCGCCGGTGACTTGTCGTTGCAACCTGGCGCGCGCGTGGCCCTGCTGGTGAACAATCTCGGCGGCACGCCTTCGAGTGAATTGAGCATCGTGGCCGGGGCCGCGCTTCGTTATCTGGCGGCACGCGGCATCCATGTGGAGCGCGCGTGGTCCGGTACGTTCCTGAGCGCGCTTGAGATGTCGGGCGTCTCGCTGACGCTGCTGCGCGTGGACGATGAGCGGCTCTGCTGGCTCGACGCTGCCGCGCACACCACCGCATGGCCCGCGTTGAGCGGCCGCGTCGCGCAGGTTTCCGTGCGGCCCGCGCCTGCCGCGCCGGATCACGCGAACGGCGCGACGCTCGCGCGAGAAGCGACGTTGCGCCGCGTGATCGAAGCCGTTTGCGCTTGCCTGCTCGAAGCCGAGCCGACCTTGACCGACATGGATCAGCGCGTTGGAGATGGCGACCTCGGCATCAGCCTGTCGCGTGGGGCGCGCGGCATTCTTCATGAGCTCGATACCTATCCTGCGGAAACAGCGCCGGGCGCTGTGTTGCGCAGCCTGTCCGCAACGGTGCGGCGCGTGGTCGGCGGCACGTCGGGCCCGCTTTACGCGGTGATGTTGCTGCGTGCCGCGGTCGCGCTCGAGCAGGCCGGTGATGAATCGTCGGCGCGGGTGTGGTCAGCGGCGTTCAGTGAAGGCGTTGCGGGATTGATGGCGTTAGGCGGTGCGCATCCGGGCGATCGCACAATGGTCGATGCACTGAAGCCTGCCGCCGATGCGTTGCAAGCCGCGCTCGCAAAGTCGGAAGGTGGGCTCGATGCAGCATTGAAAGCCGCGGTCGATGCTGCAACCGAAGGTACGGCGCAAACCGCGTCGATGCATCCGCGGCGTGGGCGGTCGAGTTATGTCGGTGATCGCGCGCTAGGTTACGCTGACCCTGGTGCGCATGCCGTGGCGTTGTGGCTCGGTGCGACTCGCGCGGAACTCGCGCAGCGGTTCCCGGATTCCTGATCGAATCCGTAGAACAGCGCAGGGGTTGTGCAAAGAATCGCGTCGACCACCGCCGCGTCCAGGCCGATTTCCAATAGCGTCGATAACGACTGGCCATAGTTCATCACATGCTCATACTGAGTATGAGGCCAGTCGCTTCCCCACATCAGCCGCCCAGCGCCGAAGTGTTCGACAAGCTGGCTCGTCGCCTCATGCACAAAACTCGAACCCAGAGCCGCACATCGGTACGCACCCGAGACCTTGACCCACACGCGACCTGTTCCGCCATAACCGAGCAAGCTCCTGAAGCCAGAATCGTGAATACCTTTCGCAGGATCCGGGCGTCCGAAATGATCGACGACCACGGGGATGCCGGCTTCCAGTAAGCGATCGAGCATCGGTGCCAGGTCCTGCGCATTCCGGTGTAGTTCGACGTGCCAACCCAACTTCGATAATCGCTCGAGCAACGGCGTCCAGGATTTTGCTCCAAGATCCGGCAATGCCTGCTCGATCAGATTGAGCCGTATGCCGGTTACGCCTCGACCGTGCAGGTCGGCCAGCGCTTCCTCCGAAGCGTCGGGCGCAACGACCGCTACGCCTCTTAAACGGTGCGTATCTCGCGACAGTGCTTGCAGCAGGTAGCGATTGTCTGTCCCGAGAAAGCTCGGCTGTACCAGAACCGCGCGCCCGATGTCGTGCGTGTTGAGCAGTTGCAAATACGTGTCGAGCGTTGCGTCGTAGTCCGGCGCGTAGCGACGGCTATCCGTGAGCGGCAAGCCTCTTTCGAAGACGTGCGCGTGAGTGTCCACGCGGAAGGAGTGGGACTGAGCGAGGGATACGGAAGCACTCATGATCAGCCCCGCGGCGGGTCCAGGGTCAATCGCGTGTTGTCGACGGCGTCGGGTGCCGATTCAGGCACCACGCCACGCAGACGTTTGCCACGCGTCTCAGGAAGCAGCAACACCGCGATCATCGCGAGGCCGTAAGCAATGGCCGCGTCGATTCCGATTGCCATACCGAGCGACATCGAATGACTCATGTAGCCGACGAGCACAGGGAAGCCCGCCGAGGCGATCCGTCCGAAGTTGTAGCAGAATCCGACGCCTGTGCCGCGCATGTCGGCCGGATACAGTTCGTTGAAAAGCGGGCCGAGACTTGCTGGGATGCCCGCGGCGAACAAGCCGAGTGGGAAGCCCAGCACGAGCATTTGCGTGTTGGTCAGCGGCAGCATCACGTAAGCGAGAACCGTCACGATGCAGCAGAACGCGAAGAGGGCGACATTGCGCCGGCGGCCAATGAGGTCGAGCAGATAGGCGCTCAACATACAGCCGCACCAGAAGGCCACGATGACGACCGCCAGATAACCACCGGTGTTCAGAACCGATAAGTGCCGTTCTTTGGCAAGGAAGGTGGGTAGCCAGGTCATGATCGCGTAGTACCCGCCATGCGCGCCGGTGCCCAGCACGGCGCCGATCACGGTGGTCCGGAGCACGCGCGGCTGGAAGACCTGGGTTATCTGCCCGAGCACCGAGACCTTGGGAGCAGCGCTCGCCGGCGCGACGCGTGCCGGTTCCTTCAGATTGCGCCGGACGAATAAGACCAGGCCGGCCGGCACGAGGCCGACGGCGAACATCACGCGCCATGCAGTGTCCGACGGCAACCAGGAGAACGCCGCGGCATACACCAGCACCGCCGCGCCCCAGCCGACCGCCCAGGCGCTTTGCACGGCGCCCATCGCCTTGCCGCGGTGTTCGGTACGAATGGTTTCCGCCATCAATACCGCGCCTGCCGCCCACTCGCCGCCGAATCCGAATCCTTGCAACGCCTTGAGAACCAGGAGTTGCGGGAAGTTTTGCGCGAACGCGCAGAGAAAGGTGAAGCCGGCGAACCAGAGGATCGTTATTTGCAAGGTCCGGACCCGCCCGATGCGGTCCGACAACGCGCCTGCGATCCAGCCACCGAGCGCCGAGGAGATCAACGTCACGCTGCTGATCGCGCCGGCCTGCGTATGGTCGATGCCGTACGCGGCAATGATCGCGGGAATGGCCAGGGTGAACATCTGCACATCGAGCGCGTCGAGTCCCCAACCCGCAAAGCACCCCCAGAAGGTGTTGCGTTCGAGGGGCGTGCCTTGCTTGTACCACGTGAACATAGCCGTCTCCGTCGTGCTTATCATGTAGTCATATATATGACTACATGAATGGTGGCCGCAAAGCCGCCAGAAGTCATTGAGTATTAACCCTTGCTCACGTTGCCGTTGTGGGATGTTGTACAGTAGTTACTCCTCTGAACAACTATATGAATGCTATGGACGCAACCTCTTTCGTGACCAGGCCGGATGGTCGGTTGCCCCGCTATCAGCAATTGCGTGACGACCTGGTTGGCCGCATTGCCGCGGGCGAATGGGCGTTGGAGGAACCCATCGCCACGGAAGCGGAGTTGGGGCAGTTCTATAACGTCTCCACTGGCACGGTTCGTAAAGCGATCGATCTGCTGGTTGTCGACGGCGTGCTCACGCGCAGCCAGGGCAAGGGCACATTTATTCGCCGGCCCCGTTTCGATTCGTCCCTGTTTCGCTTCTTCCGTTTCAAGTCGCGCGACGGCGAGCCGGTGCGGCCGACCGCGCGCGTGCTCAAGCGCGAGATCGTGAAACCCGGCGAAGAAATTCGCTCTACTTTGGGGATGAAAGCCTCCGAGAAAGCGATTCACCTCTCACGTGTGCGCCTGATCGAAGGCCAGGCGGTTCTGTCTGAAGAAATCTGGTTGCCGCGCGCGCGTTTCGAGCCCCTGGCCACCTTGCCGCTCGGCGATTTCGAGGACCTGTTGTATCCGTTGTATGAGCGTCTTTGCCGGCAGATCGTGGCGTCTGCTACGGAAATCTTAAGAGTAGAACAAGCCACATCCGACGATGCCTCGCTTCTCGATGTAGCGGTCGGCAGCCCCGTGATTCAAGTCCAGCGTGTCGCGTCAGACTTCGCGGGCACGCCGTTCGAATGGCGCAGCACGCGCGGCGCCGCCGCGACGTTTCAGTATCAGGTGGAAATCCGCTGAGTCAGCTACCTGCTGGAATACAGCGGAGCTGATCCGCCTCAACCTCACTCCGTTTTCTTTGAACACAGTGCCGCCAGGATCGCTGGGGCTGCACGTGCCTATCCGGGTATCACCTCATGGTGTCCAGCGTCAGTTCATATAAACATATATATGACTACATCAATCTGGCCGTTTCTCCCGACGTAGCGGCTGCCATGCCGCGAGGCGAGTGGCGAAGGCGGCCGGCGAGGAAACCGGAGCGGACATGTCTACGCAGGCAGGATTTGAGCAGCAGGTAATGAGAAAGATGGCGTGGCGGCTGATGCCGCTTCTGATCGTCATGTTTCTGATTTCGTTTATCGACCGTCAGAACGTCGGTTTCGCCAAGCTGGAGATGGTGCATGCCCTCGGCATGACGGAAGCGTCATACGGGCTGGGCGCCTCGCTGTTCTTCATCGGTTACCTCATCTTCGAGGTGCCCAGCACACTGGCGCTGCATCGTTTCGGCGCGCGGACCTGGCTTGCGCGCATCATGATGACCTGGGGCGTGGTCACAGTGCTGATGGCGTTCGCGCGCTCGCTGCCCGTCTTCTATTCCTTTCGCTTCGCACTGGGCGTTGCCGAAGCCGGTTTTTATCCCGGCGTCATCTACTACCTCACGCAGTGGTTCCCGCAGAGCTATCGCACCAAAGTGCTGGGGTTCTTCACGCTGGGCAGTTCGCTCGCCAACATGCTGGGCTCGCTGGTCGGCGGTCTTCTTCTGACGCTAGGCGGCACGTGGGGCTTCGCGGGCTGGCAGTGGGTGTTTATTGCCACCGGCATTCCCGCCATTCTGATTGCGTTCGTCGCGCTCAAGTTCTTGCCGAATTCGGTGCAGGAAGCGCCGTTCCTTTCGCCGCAGGAGAAGGATGTCGTCATTGCCGCGCTCAAGCGGGAAGCGTCGGATGACGCCAAGGCGACGCGGCCCTGGGGCGCATTGCTCGATCCGAAGGTGCTCATGTTCGCGCTGACGTACATGCTGATGTCGACGTCGTTATACGGGGTGACCTACTGGATGCCGACGCTGCTAAAAAGCGATGGCGTGTCGTCTTCGCTGAACGGTCTGCTGAACATGATTCCGTGGGCGCTCGCGACACTGCTTCTGCTGTGGCTGCCCGGCAAGCTCAAGCGTGAGCGCGTCGTGTTGAAGGCGATGAGCGTGGTAGCCGGAATCGGCGTCGTTTGTTTTGCGTCGAGTCTCGTCCTGCCGACCGCGTCGTTGCGTTTTGCCGCGCTGTGCCTGGGCGGGGCGTGTATACCGTTGCTCTATCCGTGCTTCTGGTCGCTGCCCCCGCGATTCTTCTCCGGTGCAAGGGCCGCGGCGAGTGTGGCGGCGATCAATGCGATCGGCAATCTGGGCGGCTTTGCCGGGCAGAATCTGATGCCCTATGTCGGCAAGGTGGCGCACAGCCATGTTGCGCCGATGCTGGTGCCGACGGCGTGTCTGTTCGCGTTGGGGATTGGCACGGCTATCGCCGCGCTGATCGGCGCGCGCCGCAGGATGACGCTCGAGTCGGCGACGATTCGTCCGACGTAGATCCCGTCAGGGACGGAGCAGGTCGAAGCCGGCCAGCGCGACAACCCCGCTGATGACGATCAGGGCCACCGAGTGCTGTCCGAAGTAAAGAAGGCCGGCGGCCGACCAGCTCGTTAGAGCGAATGCTGCGATACGTTTCATCGTTTAGAAGCCCAAAGCGATAGCCAATAACCCGCTGACCACCCCGCAAACCACCACGGCCAGTGCTACCACCGTCAGCACGCGCCTGGGGAACGAGCGCCCAAGCATGGCCATCGACGGCACGCTGATCAGCGGCAGCGTCATCAGCAACGCGCCAGCCGGACCCGCAGCCATGCCGAAGGAGAGCATGGCCTGAATGATCGGCACTTCGCCCGCGGTCGGAATCACGAACAGCGTTCCGGCAATCGCCAAAGCGACGATCCACAGCAGGCTGTTATCGATGCTGGGTCCGATGTGCGGGAACAGCCATGCTCGTGCGGCGCCGAGAATCAGCACCAGGACGATGTATTCAGGAATCAGCCGCAGCGTCATTGTTCCGAGGATTTTCACCCAGCGTGTGAACGCGGTGCCCGGGTCGTCGGTGGTGACGAGTTGCGCCACGGCTTCGCGCGACGCTTCGGCTTCTTGCGGCGTGACCATGCGGTTCACCAGGTAGCCGAGACCGAACACCATCACGAGGCCGAGGGCAAGCCGCAAGCCCATCCATTGCCAGCCGAGCACGAAGCCCATGAAGATCAGCGTGGCTGGGTTCAGCGCGGTATTGCCCAGCCAGAAGGCGATGGCCGCACCCGGTGCTGCCTGACGGGCGCGCAAGCCGGCCACGACCGGCGCCGCGCAGCACGTGCACATCATGCCCGGTAACGACATCAGGCCGCCCTTCACCACGCTGCTGAAATCGGACCGGCCGAGCGCGCGTGCGACCCACTGAGGCGGAATCAGCGCCTGCACCGCCGAGCCCAGCAGAAGCCCTAGCACCATGGCTTGCCAGATCGCCTTGCCGTAGGCCAGTGCGTAATCGAAGGCGGCCTGCCACGAGGCAGCCGGCGCGCTCGACGCCGTGCCCATCAGGATCGACTTGCCGATGGAATGCTGACTCGCGGCGACGAAGGCGCGGTTGTAGTACGGAAACCACTTCACATAGAAGAGTCCGACGACGGCGATCAGCAGGAACACGATCCAGCCAAGGGCGACGCGGGGCTGCCGAAGGGTTGATTGCATGATGAATGGTCTTGAACGTTAGTTTTTAGTCAGATGACGGCGAGCGCGTTGTTATCGAGCTGGGCAAGCAGGGCCTTTGCCTGCTCAACGAGATCGGCGTCGTTGGGCCGAAAATTCATTTGCAACGCCCGTGGCAACTGCACGAAATGCTGATGGCTGCTGCGCGCATACGCCGGATCATAGTGCCGCTCGATCAGCTCGCGCGCGAGCTCGGCCCGGCTATTTTCATCGACGAGATGTTGCCAGCCCGTGACACGTTCGCGGCTATGCAAACCGATCATCTTCTGCAACTGTGCTTTCAACGATTCAGGATCGTCGAACAGATGCGCATAGTCATGCAGCAGGAACGCCGCGCGGTCTTCGTGGCTCGACAGCACTTCGACGCAGGCGCCCTGATGAAACGTGTCGAGGAGCGCGAGCGGCAGCGCAACCGAACCGATTCGCCGGCTCTCCGCTTCGACGAACACCGGCCGTTTGGGATCGAATGTGCGCAGAGCAGTCACCAGCAGTGTGTCGAAGCGCTTTTGCGACGGCTGCTCAATGCCGGCCCATGCGCCGAGCAGCGAGCCGCGATGGGCGGCCAGCGCTTCGAGATCCAGCGTCTGCGCGCCCGCCTGGCGCAGCGCCTCGAGCAGGCGTGTCTTGCCGCTGCCGGTCGGGCCCACTAGCGCGATGTAGTTGAACTTCTTCGGCAGCGTATCGAGGGTGTCCAGCGTCGCGCGCCGATAGCCTTTATAGCCGCCGTCCAGCTGACGTGCCGGCCAGCCGATCATATTGAACAGCGTCGTGACCGAGCCCGAACGTTTCCCGCCGCGCCAGCAATAGATCAGCGGCCGCCAGTTGCGCGGCCGGTCGGCGAAGGTGGTTTCCAGGTGGTGCGCGATGTTGCGCGCAACCAGCGCCGCGCCGATCCGCGTGCCTTCGAACGGTGAGACCTGCTTGTAAGTTGTACCGACCAGAACACGCTCTTCGTTGCTCAGCACAGGTGCGTTGAGCGCGCCGGGAATGTGGTCTTCGGCGAATTCAAGAGGCGTGCGTACGTCGATGATTTCATCGAAATCACCGGCTTGATCGAGGCTGACGAGTAGGTTTTTCAAGGGGTTACGGACGAAACGGACCGGCGGGGGAAGCGAAATTATCGCATGCGGCGTGAATACCGGCTGGCGAGCCGCCCAGGCCCGCTTCCAGGAACTGCGGCTTGCCTTGCTTCGCTCGGCCTTGCCGATGAAACCCGCTTGCGACTCAGCTAACTTCGACTCGCTTTTCTCCCCTGACCATTTCGCCGATCACACACGCCTCGTGGAAACCGTCGGCGCGGAACAGGGCGAGCACTTCGTCGACTACAGCCGGCGCGCACGAAACCAGCAGGCCGCCCGAGGTTTGCGGATCGGTGAGCAGGGTGCGAGCCGTCGACGGCAATGAGGAGGGCAAAACGATATCTTTACCGTAAGCGTCCCAGTTGCGCCCGGAAGCGCCGGTAAAAATGCCGGCTTCCGCGAAGCTGACCACATCCGGCAGCCAGGGCAGATCTGCATAGCGCACGCGGGCGGTCAGATTCGACCCGCGGGCCAATTCCAGCGTATGGCCCAGTAAGCCGAAACCGGTGATGTCTGTGAGGGCATGTACGCCGTCAAGCGCGGACAGCGCCGCGCCCGGCCGGTTGAGTTTGGTCGTGGCCGCGATCATCGCAGCGTAGCCGTTTGAATCGAGCCGGTCCTTTTTCAACGCCGCCGACAGCACGCCCACGCCCAGCGGTTTGCCGAGGATCAGCACGTCGCCAGCCCGTGCGCCAGCATTGCGTTTGACTCGCCGCGGATCGACCACACCGATCGCAACCAGGCCATAGATCGGCTCCACCGAATCGATCGAATGACCGCCGGCGAGGGGAATGCCGGCCTCGGCGCAGACGGACTCGCCACCCTTCAACACCGCTGCGATCACGTCGTGCGGCAGCACATTGATCGGCATGCCGACTATCGCCAGCGCCATGATCGGCTTGCCGCCCATGGCGTAGACGTCGGACAGTGCATTGGTTGCGGCGATGCGGCCGAAGTCGAACGGGTCGTCGACGATCGGCATGAAGAAATCGGTGGTGGCGACGATCGCCTGCTCGTCGTTGAGCCGGTAGACGGCGGCGTCGTCGGCGGTATCGTTGCCGACCAGCAGGTCGGGGAAGAACGGCAGCGGCGCGCTGCGCTTGAGCAGATCGGCGAGCAGGCCGGGAGCGATCTTGCAGCCGCAGCCTCCGCCGTGCGACAGGCTGGTCAGGCGGGGCGAAGGGTTTGCTGCTGGGAGGGTGTCGGTCATGTGTAGCGCGGATTTCAGGCTTCGAATGACCACATTATGGCCGTTGTTCGCGCGCTGCGCAGAACCGCGGCTACTCACGGCGTGGGTCGTTGCGGACGCAATCAACTGATGCAAGTGGAAAAGTGCCGCTTCTGTTAAATCGGCTGTGGCGCTTCATATTTAAGAACTTTAAAGAGATGGGGAGTCTGGCTGCAGGACTTCATATCGGCCTCTATAATCGTTATTAGTATCCCAAAAAGAGCCGAGGCCATTACATGACCCACATGTCCCGGCGACAGTTTCTGAAGGTCTCCGCCACCACGCTCGCCGGATCAAGTTTGGCCCTCATGGGCTTCTCTCCGGCACCCGCGCTGGCCGAGGTTCGTCAGTACAAACTGTCGCGCACAACCGAAACCCGCAACACCTGCCCGTACTGTTCGGTGGGCTGCGGCATCCTGATGTACGGACTTGGCGACAACGCCAAGAATGCAAAGTCCAGCATCATCCACATTGAAGGCGATCCTGATCATCCGGTGAATCGCGGCACGTTGTGCCCGAAGGGCGCGAGCCTGATCGACTTCATTCACAGCCCGAGCCGGTTGAAGTATCCGGAGTACCGCGCGGCTGGGTCGAATGAATGGAAGCGGATTTCCTGGGAAGACGCGCTCGATCGTATCGCCAAGCTAATGAAGGAAGACCGCGACGCCAATTTCGTCGAGACGACGGAAGACGGCAAGAAGGTCAACCGCTGGCTGACCACCGGCATGCTCGCAGCATCGGCCGGCAGTAACGAGGTGGGATATTTGACGCACAAGACTGTCCGCAGTCTTGGCATGCTGGCATTCGACAATCAGGCGCGTGTCTGACATGGCCCGACGGTGGCAGGTCTTGCCCCGACGTTTGGCCGTGGAGCGATGACGAACCATTGGGTCGACATCAAGAACGCGGATGTGATTCTCGTGATGGGCGGCAATGCAGCCGAGGCGCACCCGTGCGGATTCAAGTGGGTCACGGAAGCGAAGGCGCATCGCAAGGCAAGGTTGGTCGTGGTCGATCCGCGCTTTACGCGCACGGCCTCGGTTGCGGATTACTACGCGCAGATTCGCACCGGCTCGGACATCGTGTTCCTCGGCGGGGTGATCAACTATTTGCTCACCAACGACAAGATTCAGCACGAGTACGTCAAGAATTACACGGATATGCCGTTCATCGTGCGGGAGGATTTCTCGTTCAAGGACGGCTTGTATTCCGGCTACGACGCGGATAAACGCAGCTACGACAAGAGCACGTGGGACTACGAGATTGGCGAGGACGGTTACGCCAAAATCGATCCGACACTGCAGCACCCGCGCTGCGTCTATCAGCTGATGAAGCAGCACTACTCGCGCTATACGCCCGAACAGGTCGAGCGGACCTGCGGCACACCGAAGGAAAAATTCCTCAAGGTGTGCGAGATGCTGGCGTCGACGGCCGTCCCGGGGCGTGCCGGCACGATCCTGTACGCGCTCGGCTGGACGCATCACTCGATTGGCGCGCAGATCATCCGCACCGGCGCGATGGTGCAATTGCTGCTGGGCAACATCGGCATTGCGGGCGGCGGCATGAATGCGCTGCGCGGTCACTCGAACATTCAGGGTTTGACCGACCTGGGTTTGATGTCGAACCTGTTGCCGGGCTACATGACGTTGCCGATGGAAGCCGAGCAGGACTTCGACGCCTTCATCACGAAGCGCGCGAGCCAGCCGTTGCGGCCGAACCAGTTGAGCTACTGGCGCAACTACCGCGCGTTTCACGTCAGCTTTATGAAGTCATGGTGGGGCGATAACGCGACCGCCGAGAACAACTTCGGCTACGACTATCTGCCGAAGCTCGATAAGTCATACGACATGCTGCAGGTCTTCGAGCTGATGAATCAAGGCAAGATGACCGGCTACATCGCACAGGGCTTCAACCCGCTTGCCGCGGCGCCGAACAAGGCGAAGATCGGCGCGAGTCTGGCCAGGTTGAAGTGGCTTGTCATCATGGATCCGCTCGCCACCGAAACTTCGGAGTTCTGGAAGAACTTCGGCGAGTTCAACGACGTGGACCCGTCGACGATTCAAACGGAAGTTTTCCGTTTGCCTACCACGTGTTTCGCCGAAGAGCGCGGCTCGCTAGTCAGTTCCAGCCGCGTGCTGCAGTGGCACTGGCAGGGCGCTGACGGCCCGGGCGAGGCGAAGAGCGACCTCGAGATCATGTCGGGGTTGTGGCTGCGTATTCGCAAGGCTTATAAGGAGAACGGCGGCAAGTATCCCGATCCGATTCTCAACATGAGCTGGCCTTACTCCGATCCGGAAAGCCCGACACCTGAAGAACTCGCCATGGAGTTCAACGGCAAGGCGCTCGCCGACGTGACCGACGCCACCGACAAAACCAAGGTGCTCGCGAAGAAAGGCGAGCAGCTGGCGGGCTTCGCGCAATTGCGCGACGACGGCA
This sequence comes from Paraburkholderia sediminicola, assembly GCF_902859805.1. Classification (GTDB taxonomy): domain Bacteria; phylum Pseudomonadota; class Gammaproteobacteria; order Burkholderiales; family Burkholderiaceae; genus Paraburkholderia; species Paraburkholderia sediminicola. The sequence goes on from NZ_CADIKC010000019.1 coordinate 22,507, forward strand.
GCACCGCGAGCGGTTGCTGGATCTTCTGTGGTGCGTGGACTCAGGCGGGCAACCAGATGGGCCGTCGCGACAACTCGGACCCGACCGGCATCGGCAATACGTTGAACTGGGCGTGGGCATGGCCTGCGAACCGGCGGATTCTGTACAACCGCGCTTCGTGCGACGTCAGCGGCAAACCGTTCGACTCCACGCGCAAGCTGATCGCGTGGAACGGTAAGACGTGGAGCGGTGCCGACATTCCCGACTTCAAGGTGGACGAGCCGCCTGAAAATGGCATGAATCCGTTCATCATGAATGCGGAGGGCGTGGCGCGCTTCTTCTCGCGCGACGGTTTGGTGGAAGGTCCGTTCCCCGAGCACTACGAACCGTTTGAAACGCCGCTCGGCTATAACCCGCTGCATCCGGATAACAAGGCGGTCGTCAGCAGTCCGGCGGCGCGCGTGTTCCCGGACGACCGGGCCGCTTTCGGCACGCATGAGAACTTCCCGCATACGGCCACCACGTATCGTCTGACCGAACATTTCCACTACTGGACCAAGCACGCGCGTTTGAATGCGATCGTGCAGCCGCAACAGTTCGTGGAGATCGGCGAGGATCTGGCGAAGGAGGTGGGCGTGGTCGCGGGGGATCGCGTGAAGGTATCGTCCAACCGTGGGCACATCATTGCGATTGCGCTCGTCACCAAGCGGATCAAGCCGCTGATGATCGAAGGGAAAAAGGTCCAGACAGTCGGGTTGCCCTTGCATTGGGGCTTCAAGGGGCTCGCGAAACCGGGCTATCTCGTCAATACGCTGACGCCCTCCGTGGGCGACGGGAATTCGCAAACACCGGAATTCAAGTCGTTTCTCGTCAAGGTCGAAAAGGTATAGGGAGAAGAGATGGCACTGCAATCACTGGATATCAAACGCCTCTCGGCCACGACCTTGCCCGAACCGCAAGTGCGTGAGCCGGTGACGGGCACGGTCGCCAAGCTCATCGACGTATCGAAGTGCATTGGCTGCAAGGCGTGTCAGACGGCCTGCATGGAGTGGAACAATCTGCGCGACGAGATCGGCACGACAACCGGCATCTATGACAACCCGCGCGATCTGTCTGAGCATTCGTGGACTGTTATGCGGTTCTCGGAGTACGAGAACACCGAGGGCGATCTCGAGTGGCTGATCCGCAAGGACGGCTGCATGCACTGCGAGGATCCGGGCTGTCTGAAGGCCTGTCCCTCGCCGGGCGCAATCGTGCAGTACACGAACGGTATCGTGGATTTTCACGAGGAAAACTGCATCGGCTGCGGCTATTGCATCACCGGCTGCCCGTTCAACGTGCCGCGCATTTCGAAGAAGGACAACCGCGCGTACAAGTGCACGCTGTGTTCGGATCGCGTGGCTGTCGGTCAGGAACCGGCGTGCGTGAAGACCTGCCCGACCGGCGCGATCATGTTCGGCACCAAGGAGGACATGAAGCAGCAGGCGGCGGATCGGATTGTCGATCTGAAGGAGCGCGGTTTCCAGAACGCCGGTTTGTACGATCCTGCCGGTGTGGGCGGCACGCATGTGATGTACGTGCTGCATCACGCCGACAAAGCCAACCTGTATCACGGTTTGCCGCAGAATCCGAAGATCAGCGTGATGGTTTCTCTGTGGAAAGGTCTGGCGAAACCGCTCGCGCTGGCGGGTGTCGCGTTTGCTGCGGTGGCAGGGTTCTTCCACTACACCCGTGTCGGCCCGAACGAGGTGACGGAGGCAGAAGAAGCCGAAGCACAGCACGAAGCTGATGAAGCACGCCGTTCGCGGGAGGCATCCGATGAAGCACGCTGAAAATCACGAACACGTTGTGCTGAAAGACGTGAAGGGCAACAGCCTGATCCAGCGCTACACGCCGAATGAACGGACGAATCACTGGATCACCGCCATCACGTTCGTCCTGCTGGCGCTCTCCGGCCTCGCCATGTTTCATCCGGCGATGTCGTGGCTGTACGCGATCTTTGGGGGCGGGCAATGGACGCGGATTCTGCATCCGTTTGTCGGCTGCGTGATGTTCCTGTCGTTCCTGATCCTTGCGTTGCGCTTCTGGCATCACAACTATCTGGACAAAGCCGACATCCAGTGGATGAAGCAGATCGACGACGTGCTCAACAATCGTGAGGAAAAACTCCCCGCGATCGGAAAGTACAACGCGGGTCAAAAGCTGCTATTTTTCACTATGGTGATTTGCCTGCTGCTATTGCTGGCGAGCGGCATTGTGATCTGGCGGCGCTATTTCTCGTTCTATTTTCCGATCGAGATCATCCGCCTCGCCGCGTTGGTTCATGCTGCGGCTGCGTTTGTGTTGATCGTTGGCATCGTCGTGCATATTTATGCGGCGTTATGGATCAAGGGTTCGATCGGCGCGATGACGCGCGGTACCGTGACCTATGGATGGGCCAGAAAGCATCATCCGAACTGGTTCAAGGAAATCATCGGCAAGTAGGAGCCGCAAGAAGCGTGGCGTAGCTTGCCATGCGCCCTGAGCCGCCGCCTCTGTTCGACGAACTGCGGCGGCTCTTCAGTTTTCAGCGCAGTTTTCAGAGGTCGATACTTTGGTTCAACGCATTCTTGAGGCCGGCGATATCGAATCGCTCGATCACACGGCGATTCCTCGCATCCGCACGCCGGAACGGCTGGCGGTCTTTTCGGCGCGCGCCGCGCGGCTGCGTCAATTGGCGGCGCTCAGCAATCCGATCGCCGGCTATTTGCGGCTGATGGCTGTGCTGGCTGACGCGCAGCAAGCCGTGATCACCGGCTTCAAGGCAAAGCCGCCCAGCGCCGAGTTGATCGCGAGTGCGCAGCAGCATTCCATGCCGCTGATTCCGGCGCTTTCCGGCGTGCGCGATCCCGCGTGGCACGAGGTTTTGCTGCAACTGCTCGACAAGGTGCAAGCCGCCGGTCCGCTCACACCACCGCTCGAAGCGCTCATTGAAAAGCTGCGAACGCTGGATCAGGCCACGCTCGACACCCAGGCCGATGCGATCTTTGCGCAGCGCTTCGAGGAAGTCGATCCGGCGAGCGCGCCGTTCATCATGGCCGCGCTGCAAGTCGTATGGACCGACCTCGCTGCCGACATCCACAAGCGGGATGTACCCTACATCGAAACACTGGGCTTGTGTCCCGTGTGCGGGTCGCATCCGGTCGCGAGCATGGTGCGCGTGGGTGGCGCGTATGACAATTACCGCTACCTGCAATGCGGTCTGTGTGCGACGGAGTGGCACATGGTCCGCGCGAAATGTTCGAACTGCGATTCGACCAAAGGCATTGCCTATCACGCAGTCGGCTCGCAGGACGCTGACGAGGCCACGCGAGAAGCCGATTCGAAGAACGCATCCTTGAAGGCGGAGTCGTGCGACGAATGCCATACTTACCGGAAGATCGGCATTCAGTCGAAAGACTACGATTTCGAACCGTTCGCGGACGATCTCGCCAGTCTCACGCTGGACCTGCTGATGGGAGCGGAAGGTTACCGGCGCGCGTCGCCGCATCCGTGGCTCTGGCCCGAACAGGCCGAACCTGCGGCTGATGACTCTTCCGGCGAGTCCGACCGAGAATGAGGATTGCCTCGTGAGCGATGTAACCGGCTCTGAATTGCGGGCGCTGATGGCGCGTGTGCCGTCGGTAGAAAAGGTGATGGCGTCGGCCGAGTTTGCGGCGTTGCTGACTGAGTTCGGCCGTACGCAGGTGTTGGGCGCTCTGCGTGACGCACTCGATACGTGGCGCGCTAGCGCGCAGTCCGGCGATGCGTCGGTGAGCGCGCTCGATATTGCGCAACTGCAGGTCACCGTCGAGGCCACGCTGCGCCGGCGCAATGCTGCCCGCTTGCGCAGCGTCTTCAATCTGACCGGCACCGTGCTGCATACCAATCTCGGCCGCGCATTGCTGCCCGACGAAGCGGTGCAAGCCGTCATGAAGGCGCTCACGCAACCGGCCAACCTCGAATTCGATCTCGGCACCGGCAAGCGTGGTGATCGCGACGATCTGATCGACGAACTCATCTGCGAGTTGACGGGGGCCGAAGCGGCGACCGTGGTCAACAACAATGCCGCGGCAGTGTTGCTCACGTTGTCCGCGTTGGCGTCGAAGAAAGAAGTGATCGTGTCGCGTGGCGAGCTGGTTGAAATCGGCGGCGCGTTTCGCATTCCCGACATCATGAGCCGCGCTGGCGCCAAGCTACGCGAAGTCGGCACCACCAACCGCACGCATCTGAAGGATTACGACGAAGCCATCGGTCCGCAAACCGCACTGCTGATGAAAGTCCACACGAGCAATTACGCGATCAGCGGATTCACCAAAGAGGTCGGGGTCGACGCCATCGCGCCGCTCGCTCACACGCGTGGTCTTGCTGTTGTGGTGGACCTAGGCAGCGGCACGCTGGTCGATCTGACGCAATGGGGTTTGCCGCGTGAGACGACGGTGCGCGAAACCATCGAAGCCGGCGCCGACCTCGTCACGTTCAGCGGCGATAAACTGCTTGGCGGCCCGCAGGCGGGGTTGATCGTTGGCCGGCGTGATCTGATCGCGAAGATCAAGAAGCATCCGCTCAAGCGCGCGCTGCGGGTCGGCAAATTGACGCTCGCGGCATTGGAGCCCGTGCTGCAGATGTATCGCGCACCGGAAAAACTCGCTGAGCGGCTGACTACGCTGCGTTTGCTCACGCGACCGGGCGACGACATCCGGCTCACCGCGGAGCGGGTACAACCTGCATTGCAGCGTGTGGCCGGCGATCGCTACATCGTCGTGGTTGAGCCCATGTTCAGCCAGATCGGCAGCGGGGCATTGCCTGTCGATGTGCTGCCGAGCTACGGCCTTGTCGTCAGGACCGCCGACGGCAAGCGTGGTGGCCGTCAATTGCTCGCGCTCGAGAAGCGCTTGCGCGAGATGGCGCGGCCGGTCATCGGCCGTATTGCAGACGACGCATTGCGTCTCGATCTGCGCTGTCTTGAAGCCGCCGACGAAGCGCAGTTGATCGAGCAATTGAAGGACGTGCAGGCATGATCGTAGGTACGGCCGGGCATATCGACCATGGCAAAACGAGTCTGGTGAGAGCGTTGTCGGGCGTCGACACGGATCGTCTCAAGGAAGAGAAGGCGCGCGGCATTTCGATCGAATTGGGCTATGCATACGTGCCACTCGACAACGGCGATGTGCTTGGCCTGATCGATGTGCCGGGCCACGAAAAGCTCGTCCATACGATGACCGCCGGCGCAAGCGGGATCGATTTCGCGTTGCTCGTGATTGCCGCCGATGATGGCGTCATGCCGCAAACGCGCGAACATCTGGCGATTGTGGAGCTGCTAGGCATCAAGCGCGGCGCCATCGCGCTGACCAAAATAGACCGCGTTGATGCCGAGCGGTTGCAGCAAGTGCATGACGAGGTGACAGCGTTTCTGAGCGGCAGCGTGCTGCAGGACGCACCCGTGTTCGACACCTGCGCGACGCGTGACGATGATCCTGGCGTGGCCGCGTTGAAGGCGCATTTGTATGGAGCGGCATTAGCGTGGCGCATGAGGCGCGACGACGGTCTGTTCCGTCTCGCGATTGATCGGGTCTTCACGCTCTCAGGCCAAGGCACGATCGTGACCGGAACTGTGGTGTCGGGACGCGTAGCGGTGGGGGACACGATGCTGCTCGCGCCGAAAAATCAGCCGGTGCGCGTGCGCAGCATTCATGCGCAGAATCGTCCGGCCGAGACTGGAAGGGCAGGTGAGCGCTGCGCGTTGAATCTGGCGGGCATTGAGAAGAGCGCAATCGATCGTGGCGACTGGATTGTCGACCCACGTTTGTCAGAAGCCTCGGAACGCATCGACGTCATGCTGACGCTTCTCGCCGATGCTTCGTTGACGTTGGAGCATTGGGTGCCGCTGCATGTGCATCTGGGCACGCAGCATCAGGTGGCGCATGTTGCGTTGCTCGATGGAGAGACGCTCGGCGCGGGTCAGCGAGCGCGCGTGCAACTCGTGTTTGAACGGCCGGTGTGTGCGCTTCCTGGCGACCGTTTTGTCGTGCGCAATGCTCAGGCGAATCGCACGGTTGGGGGCGGTCATGTGCTCGATCCGTTTGCGCCTTCGCGCAAACGTCGCTCGGCTGAGCGGCTGGCGTGGCTCGATGCGATTCAGGTCATGCTTGACACCGGTGCGCTGGATTCGCTGCTGGCAAGGGCTCCGCACGGATTGTCCCGTTCGTTGCTGGAACGACTGACGGGTTTGCAGGCGACCGTGCTCGCGTTGCCATCAGACACGCGCGTGGTGGATCTCCCCGGCGGTAATGACGCGTTGTTGATCGCGGATGCGTCATGGCGGGCCTTGAATACGCGGCTGATCACGGCATTAAAGCAATATCACGAGCGCTCGCCGGATGAACTCGGCCCGGATGTATCGCGCTTACGGAGGATCGCAGCGCCTCTCGTCGGCGATGCATTGTGGCGCGCCTTGGTCGACGATGCGGCGGCGCGTGGCGAGATCGTCAGACGCGGGCCGTGGTTGCATCTGCCGGACCACGCAGTGACACTCGACGACGCCGATCGCGCGCTCGCGGCAGCACTGCTGCCGGCGCTGAAAGAGGGACGTTTCGATCCGCCCTGGGTGCGTGATCTGGCAAATGCACATGGCGTATCCGAAGATCGCGTGCGGCAGTTACTGCGCAAACTCGCGCAACAGGGCGAGCTTTTTCAGGTTGTGCGCGACCTGTTCTATCACCATGAAGTGATTCGCGAACTGGCTTTGATTGCGGGTTCTGAAGCGAAGAAAAATGCGGGTATGGTTGCGGCCGCACCGTTTCGCGATGTCACTGGGCTCGGGCGAAAACGCGCGATCCAGCTTTTGGAATTCTTCGACCGGGTTGGATATACTCGCTTCCACCGCGGCCTGCATCTGATGCGCACGGATAGTCGTTGGGTCGATCTGATCTGATTCAGTGTTTGAGTTGCTGGGTGCGGTTCACGTAGTTCAATTTGTTCAATCACCGTAGGAAGGCATTCGCATCCGGTGGTGCGGCTGGGCTTCAAACCCAGTTGAGGGCGTCAGACGCTCTCAGGTCGGTTCGACTCCGGCTGCCTTCCGCCAGACATGGCTTCCGGGCAATAGCCGCCTGCGATGTGGAGCAGGGCACTCCAAGCGGCGCTGGCGCGATTTTGCGGAGTGTGGGGCATAGCCAATAGGATTTGGTAATAGGTCCGCTGGTCGGCCATACCCGACATTCAGGTATAGGGATCGGTTAGGCGGCTGTAGATCACTTTCCCGACATCCGCACTTCGGTACCCGCTAACGGCGGCTTCACTGTAATCGAATGCGTACTCGCGACCCGATATGGCGGTCGCTCGACGGAGTCACCGTGAATGACCGTCCCTCTATCGATCGGCGTCGCCTGCGATCGATGTGCTTCGGTCATTCAGGCAACGGAATGCATCACCTCTAAGATCAGCCTGCTGCGGGCCGATCGACTGAAATCTCGCGCTGGCGCAGATATGCCTCAAGCAGACCCTCGATGTTGCCCTTGCCGACTGGATTCGCGCTATGAACCGAGTAGACGAAATCGGGAGGGATGAATCTGCCGCCAGTATCCAAGTCCATCGTCACCAGCTTCCTGGCCACGACCATTGCAGTGTCCTCACCGCCCAGGTCGTGATCGAAGGAAATTTCGAAGGGACAGCCACGAGCCTCGAGAAGAGTAATGGCCTCCAGGGACGTACGCGCGATTACCCAATCGGATGCGACGGGGTCACGGATGTCATCGATAAACAAGCGGTATCGGGTTTCCATTTTTATCGATCCTCGGAGCCTGGTCCTGGCGACATCTGTGGTCTAAATACGCCGGATACGCTGCGAGCTGCCGGTGCTGGGGATCCCCCTTGATGCCGTCAACAACGTAAGACAGCTCCTCATTCGACGTAAGCGCAGCCTTCGTGATGTTAGCCGACCCCACAATTGCGGAATACCGATCGCCCGCCTCGAAGCAGTACAGCTTCGTGTGGAGGTACGCGCGACTGTGATCCACGACGATGTGCTCGACACCGAGCTTGGCCAATGCTTCGGCCGCGTCCCGTTCTGTGTGCTTGTCGTTGGAGTAAAAGATGACGCGGGCTCCGCGATCTACGGCCTTCTTAAGTTCATCCCCAATCGCTTTGACCCCACCGAATTTTAGATGACCAGAGCACATCGAGATGATGTGTGCGTCGATCAACTCCCTGCTGATCGCTGCAAAATGACCGTGCTCTCCGGTCTTCGGTTGATTCCAGATGAAAGTCGACATGGGTTGATTATTGTTTGTTGGCGAAGATCCGACCTGACGCGAGGTTTCGGACAGAAACCGGCCATATCGCTGGCCATCCCCGCTGCGCATTGTCGCCAACTATGGAAATCGAGCGATTGTGAACCTCACGTTATTGTCCGGGGAACCTGTCGTACCCACGACGGCCATCCGTCAAAAAGCAGACATACCTTTCCATTGGACGGGGCGACTGTTCGTAGCCGACTGTATGCGTTCACTCCCTACGCCGTAAGCCGCCGGTCGAAAACATTCGGCCTGCGCTAGCGTCAGCTTTGTGACGCCAAATCTCAGCGGGTGTAACCGGCCATGTACAGCCGTTCGATCCATATCTTAAATCGTCCGTTTATGTGCGGACACCGGTCAATCAAGTCGCACGAGTTGCATTTCTGCTCGTGAGCGACTGTAACTACAACGTCAAAATCTGTTCTGGTGCTCGCCCGGAGGTTCAAGCACATAGAAAAATTGCCCAGAGATGGAGGGGGTTATCAAAGTACAACCGGATATTACGCCCCGAAGCCCGCTAGAGCCTTCGCTATCGAATATCTTCACGCCAGTCTAGCGGCTTCGCCTCACTCTGCAGCTCTTCGAACAGCCAATCACGAAACAGCTTCACCGTGGATGACCGGCTCATTTCTTTGGCGCATACAAAGTGAAAGAAAAGCCCCGTCGGGATCTCCGGTCCGAACGGGATCGTCAGACGTCCGGCCCGTACGTCCTGCGCGGCCAGCACGCGCCGGCCTAGTACGACACCCGTGCCTTCGACCGCCGCCTGGATTGCGTGGTCCGCGTGATTGAAAAACACGCCGCGCGTCACATCGATTTTCATACGCGCTTGCTTGAGCCACTCCGACCAGCCCGTGGCCGCCGGGTCGACCATCCGCAGGGACTCGTCGTGAATCAAGGGCACGCGGGCGAGATCGTCGGGCGTGAGCGGCTGACCTTGCGCATTGCGCAGCATCGGACTGCACATTGGCACCACGGATTCCTCGATCAGACGCTCCACATGCAAGGCCGCTGTATCGATTCGGCCAAAGCGAATCGCCACATCCACCCCTTCCTTGACGAAATCGCACAGTGCCAGCGAAGCGGACACGCGTGTTTTGATCTCGGGATGCAAGTCGGTGAATTTCGAAAGACGCGGCACGAGCCATTTGGTCGTGAAGGCAGGGCCTGCCGTGATGACCAGTCGCTGTGAATCCCGAGTCGTATCGACCCAGGTCATCGCGCGCGTCAGATGGGTGAACCCGAGGCTGACTTCCTGGAAACAGCGCTTGCCGTGCTCAGTCAATTCGATCGCGCGGTTCGAGCGGCAAAACAGCTCGACGCCGAGGTACTCCTCGATAGTACGGATCTGGTGGCTGACGGCCGCCGGTGTGACGCACAACTCTTCCGCGGCTCTCTTGAAGCTCATATGACGTGCGGCAGCTTCAAACGCGCGCAACGCATTCAACGGCGGCAATCGATATTTCATCACATCCGGACTTTAGCCAAAGTAACGCAGCGCAAAGATTATTAACGCTTTTCCAAATATTAGAAAGTGATATTCAAATCGCATAACGCGATAGGCAAACTAACCCGATGGCTAGAAAAAATCACTTTTTTGCGCCTCGCAAAGAAAGCACACTGCGGTCCTCGGTGGCTGCTCGGTGGCTGACCCCGCAGCGTGGCCAATCGCACGAACGAGCTTGCAGCAACCTCTAATCCTTCATTGGGAATCAAATGGTTACAAGCGTACTTCGCGATCCTGAGTCAACCATGATCGCCCACAAACGGGCCGGCCGCGTCTCCGAAATCGCAGATTTTCACGTGCTGCAAATCTCCAACGCAGCCCGCGCATTGGCGCAGCAAGGTCACGACGTGATCAGGATGGAAATCGGCGAACCGGACTTTTCGACGCCCAAGCCAGTGATCGCGGCCGCGGAGGCTGCGTTGCGCAACAGCCCGCTGGGCTATACGTGTGCGCTCGGTATTCCGGAGCTACGGGAGGCGATCTCGCAGTTTTACGCGAGCCGCTTCGGCGTGGACGTTCCGGCTGACCGTGTGATCGTCACGGGCGGATCAAGCGCGGCGCTGCTGCTGGTTTGTGCGTTGCTGTTCGGCCGCGACGACGAGGTGCTGGTGTCGGATCCCAGCTATCCCTGCAACCGCCAGTTCATCCGCACCATGGAAGCGCGCGCGGTCGGCGTGCCCGTCGGCCCCGAATCGCACTATCAGTTGACCGCCGGGTTGGTGGAACAGCATTGGACCGAGCGCACGCGCGCCGTTCTCCTGACCACGCCGTCCAATCCCACCGGCTCGCTGATTCCGCAGGCGTCGCTCGAAAAAGTGGCGGCCGCGGTGCGCGCAAGAAATGGAGCGTTGATCGTCGATGAGATTTACCAGGGACTGGTTTACGATGGACCGGCTTCGACAGCGCTCAGTGTGACCAGCGACGCCTTCGTGATCAACAGCTTCTCCAAGTACTTCAACATGACCGGCTGGCGCCTTGGCTGGATGGTCGTGCCGGACGGCGCTCAGAAAGATATCGAGAAGCTCGCGCAAAACCTGTTCATTTGCCCTTCGGCACTGGCACAAAAGGCTGCGCTCGCGTGCTTCACCCAGGAGACCCTGGAAATCCTCGAGTACCGGAAGAGCCAGTTTCGCTCGCGACGCGATCTGCTGATCCCATCTCTGCGTGAACTCGGTTTCCGGATCCCCATAGTGCCCGGTGGCGGTTTCTATATCTATGCCGATTCATCAGAACTCGCCTCGGACAGCCAGGCGTTCTGCGCGGACATGCTGGCACGTACCCACGTTGCGTTCACGCCGGGCATCGACTTCGGCTCGCATCGGGCAAGAGAGCACGTGCGATTTGCTTACGCGGCGCCCTATCACAAGCTCGAAGAGGCCGTCGAGCGCATCGAACTCGCCTTGCGCGCAGCCGTTCATTGCTGAAACCCCATTCAACTTCAACCAGAAAAAACGTCCGATATGGAAGTCATTGCGTTTCTAGACCGTAGTACGTTGCCGGGACCGTTGCGTATGCCCGCATTGCCGCACGAGTGGCGCGAGTATCCACTCACCGCGCCTTCGGAACTGATTGAACGCGTGTCGGAGGCGACCATCCTGATCTCGAACAAGGTGACATTGAGCGCCGACGTTCTGGCGGCCGCGCCGCGTCTGAAGTTCGTCGCCGCATGTGCTACCGGCACGAATCATATCGATCTGAACGTGTGCCGCGAACGTCGTATTCCGGTGTCCAACATCCGCGACTATGCATCGGACGCAGTGCCCGAACACGTGATGATGATGCTGTTCGTGCTCGCGCGGAATCTGCTCGCCTACCGCAGCGACCTGCAACGCGGTGCCTGGCAGCGCGCGACGAACTTCTGTATCGCGAGTCACCCGATCCGCGATTTGTCGAGCATGACACTGGCTGTGGTCGGCTCCGGCAGTCTGGGGCGCGGCGTGGCGCGCCTGGCGAAGGGGATCGGCATGCGCGTGTGGCAGGTCGAGCGCAAGGGCGCGAAGGCGGTGCGCGACGGCTACGTGGCGTGGGATCGCGCGATCGCCGAAGCCGATGCGATCACCTTGCATTGCCCGCTGTGCGCCGACACGCACAACCTGATTGGCGAAGCCGAGATGCGCGCAATGAAACCGGGCATGCTGCTGATCAACACCGGCCGCGGCGGCCTGATTGATGAAGTGGCTCTGGCCGAAGCACTGCTGGCCGGGCGCATTGGCGGCGCGGGTCTGGACGTGCTGCATGAGGAGCCGCCACGGCGCGGCAATCCGCTGCTGGATCTGAATCTGCCGAATCTCATCATCACCCCGCACAACGCCTGGACCTCCCGCGACGCCGTCACGCGAATGGCCGATCAGTTGACGGCGAACCTCGAAGCATTCGCTGCCGGGGCGCCGCGTAACTGCGTCGCCTGACGAACGTGCGTGCCCGGTTACTCAGGTGCAGTAAACAAAACTAATCCGAGGCTGCGAATTACTCGCTTTTTTCGCTAACCGGCTGATGCCATAGTCGTACCTATCCGGCGCCACCGTGGCGCCGCTTCGGATAGAGAGTCCTGATCATGTTCGGCTTCGCTTTTTATATCGCCATGTATCTCGTCGGCAGCTACCTGTCGGCGCGATTTGCGCTACCGGTACCGGGGGCGATCATCGGACTCGGTCTGGTGTTTGCCATTCTGACCCTGCGCGGCAAAGTGGACGCACCGCTCAAGATTTCGTCCGATGTATTGCTGCGGTACTTGGCGCTGATGCTGGTGCCGACCTGTGTCGGCGTGGTCAACCTGATTCACAGCGTGCCGCCGGGCATCCTGAGTCTGATCCTGGTGCTGGTTCTCGCGCTGGTGGCCGGCTGTCTCGCCACGGCATGGATCGCCAACACGCTGCTCGGCCGCCGTCACGTTGCAACCGATCCGGTTGCATCATAATTTTCAATACGCCGATGCTTACCATGACGATTTTCAGCAGTTCTCTCGGCCTCGTTGCGCTGACGATCGCGGCCTACTCGGCCGGCAACTGGCTGTATCTTCGCTCGGGAAAATTGCCCGTGCTGCAACCGGTCATGATCGCGACGCTTGCGCTGGTGGCCCTGTTGCTGGGCACCGGCTTGCCGTACAAGCAGTACTTCGACGCCACCAGCATGCTGCACAGCCTGCTGGGTCCCGCGGTGGTCGCGCTCGCCGTGCCGCTCTATGAGAACGTGCACAAGGCGCGCGCGGTGCTGCTACCCATCGTGCTCGCGACGCTGCTCGGCGGCCTCGCGGTCACCGGCAGCGCGTTGCTGCTGGGCCATGTGTTCGGCTTGAGTCCGCTGATGGAACGGGCGCTCAGCACCAAATCCGTGACGACGCCGATCGCCCTGTCGGTGGCTGACAAGATCGGCGGGTCGGTCCCGCTGACGATTCTCGGTGTATTCGTTACTGGCCTCGCCGGAGTCACGTTGACGCCGTTCCTGCTGAAAGCTATTGGCGTGGACAGCCCGGCCGTGAAAGGCTTTACGCTGGGCGTGACCTCTCACACCTTCGGCATTACGCGTGCCGTCGAGTTCGGCTCCGAGGCTGTGGCCTTCGCCACGCTCGGCATGGCGCTCATGGGCTGCGCTTCGGCACTCCTCGTACCAGCGATTTTCCGTTTGTTCTGACCGACCAATCGGGTTTTGCCTGCCGATCGCCAACTAGCCACTGCGATCGAAGGCGGCCCTTCCCCGTTGTTCCCCGCGTACCGTGATGCCATCGGCGTGTCATTTACTTCGCAAAGTCTGTCCAGAGGATTCGATGACGTCGCATTTCGAGCAGGAATATCAGTCGCTTTTCACCGAAGAGTTGGCCGTCGCGGGCGGCAAGCAGGTGCTGAACGATCCGTATCTGCATCGTTTGCAGCGCCGTCATTTTTATCTGTTCGACGTATTACCGCTATTTGGCACATTGGCCGCGCTCGCACTGCTCGCATGGCGGCCTCCCGGCGTGCCTGAATTGCTGGCGTGCTTCGCAATGTGGGTGGTGTCGGGCCTCGGCATTTCCGCCGGATATCACCGGCTGTTTGCACACCGATCGTGGCAAACCACCCGCGGCACCCAAACGTTACTGGCAATAGCAGGTGCGATGGCGGGGCAAGGCAGCGTGATTTCCTGGGTCGCGATGCATCGGCGACATCATGAACGCGGCGACCGCGACGGCGACATGCACTCGCCGAATCTGCACGGACCCGGCAAGCGCGACAAGTTGCGCGGCTTTCTGCACGCGCATTTCACCTGGATGATCGCGCATCCCTATCCGAACGTGCTGCGGTACGCACCGGACCTGTTGCGCGAGCGGCATCTCGTGTCGGTCGGGCGCCGCTATTACACCTGGGTTGCGCTCGGCTTCGTGTTGCCGGCGCTCGCGTGCGCGCTGCTGGAACGATCGTGGGGAGGTCTGCTGAGCGGCTTTCTGTGGGGCGGCATGGTGCGCATGTTCATGCTCGCGCAGGGCATCTGGTCGCTCAATTCGTTTTGTCATCTGATCGGGCGACGATGTTTCGTCACGCGCGATCGAAGCCGCAACATCGGCTGGATGGCGCCGCTGATTTTCGGCGAATCGTGGCATCACAACCATCATGCGTTTCCTGGTTCGGCGTCGTTCGGACTCGCGTGGTACCGGATCGATCCGGGCTTCTGGTTCATCCGTCTGCTTGGCGCGCTCGGCCTCGCGTGGAACATCAAGGTGCCCTCGCGCGAGCAGATCGACGCGCGCACCGTCACGCATGCGGCCTCGTGGTCCGCCGACAGCCAGTGACGCGCCACCTCTCGGCGGCGCGGATCTTCTTTGGCTTCAATGGAGAGAAACAGCTATGAATGCAGTCATGCAGGACAGTCAGCAGCAGCGCATCGTCTATTGGTGCGCGGAATTTATCGGCAAGGTGCTCAATCTTGATCCGACCACCATCGGTCCCGATGACGAGTTCGATTCTCTAGGGCTCGACTCTGCGCTGACGACTTCAATGATCATCGAAATGGAAAACTGGTTGCACGCCGAGATCGCTCCCTCGATTTTCTTCGAGCAGGTCACCTTGGGCGACATCGCGGCCGAAGTGGCGAGACGCGTGCGCGCCTGACGCACAACCGGATCAGAACCGCTAAAAGAAGACGAAGAAACGAGACGACGATGATAGACGCGAGAGACGCGACGGCGGTCGCCGAGCCCAGGCCGTTGGAGCCTGCTTACGGCGGCTCTGCCGACGCCGTGAAGTACCACTACGATGTCAGCCGCGCTTTTTACAGGCTTTGGCTCGACGACACGATGACCTATTCGGCGGCGCTTTGGGATGACACCGCCCCGTCGCCGGACACACTCGAGGCGGCGCAACGCCGCAAGATCGGGTTCCATCTCGACCATGCGCGCGCCGGCGCCGCGCGCATGCTACTCGATATCGGCTGCGGCTGGGGCGGCCTCGTGAGCGCCGCGGCACACTTGCCGCAGATGCAGCATATCGTCGGCTTGACCTTGAGCGAAGATCAGGCGCAGTACGTGCGGTCGATGGCGCTCGCCAATGTCGATATCCGTTTGGAAAGCTGGGTCGATCACGTGCCGTCGCAGCGCTACGATTCGATTGTTTCGATCGGCGCGCTCGAGCACTTTGCCAAGCCAGCCGATTCCATCGACGAAAAGATCGCGGTGTATCGCGACTTCTTCGAAAAGTGTCGCGACTGGATGGCACCGGGCGGGCGCATGTCGTTGCAGACAATTGCATACGGCAGCATGCGCCGCGAAGATGCGAGCGCATTCATCAACAACGCGATTTTCCCGGTCGCCGATCTGCCGCGCCTCGCCGAGATCGCGCAGGCGGCGGACGGTGTGCTCGAAATCAGCTCGATCCGTAACGATCGCCTGCATTACGCACGCACGATGGAGCGCTGGGCGGGCAACCTGAGGCATCGCTTCGATGAAGCCGTCGCGCTAGTCGGCGAAGAGACGGCCCATCGCTATCTCACGTATCTGACGCAATCGGCGGTGGGCTTCTACATGGGCAAGATCGGACTGCTGCGAATTGCGCTGCGACCGATCTCGGCGCGTTGGGCAGAAAATCGCGAGGCATGAGTGTCGAACCGCATCCCGTTGACCCAAACGCAGTGCGTGGCCGGCGCGGCTGAGAGCAGCGTGATTGGCCGTCTGTCCGGCGGCGAGCGCGCCGGTATGCCGGGACGCGTTCGCTTCAACCCGCTGGACGCGGGCTTTCGGCAAGATCCGTATCCGCTCTATGGGCGTCTGCGCGACGAGGCACCGTATCTGCGCACGCTCGGCATGCTGGTGCTGACGCGCCACGCGGACGTGCAGGCCGCGTTGCGCGAGCGGCGCCTGAGCGTCGGCCTGATCCCGGCGACCATCACGTGCGGTGTCGCCAAACTGAAGCTCGACGGCGCGCAACAGATCGAGCAGTTCATTCGCAATTCGATCGTCTTCACCGATAGCCCCGAGCATCTGCGCTTGCGCCGATTGATCAATCAGGCGTACACGCCGGCCGCGATCACGCAGCTCAAGACGATCGTCGCCCGCGAAGTCGACACGTTGGTCGAACGTGCACTTGTCGTCGGGAGCATCGACGCGATCAGCGAGATCGCCGCGCCATTGCCACTCAACGTGTTATGCGCGTGGATGGACGTGCCGGCCGAGGCGCGCGAGCAGGTCGCCACCCATGTCAGTGCAATCCGCGCGCTGCTGGATCCGGGCATGCTGGCGCGCGCGCACTATGAGCAGGCGATCGCTGCAACGGCTCAATTGACTCGCTTCTTCGTCGACCATGCGAGCCGCGCTGCCGGTTTGCACGACGGCAGCACGCTGACCGAACGGCTTTTCGCCGCGCGCAGCGATGGCGACCGTCTGAGCGAAACGGAGGTTGCATTCGCCTGCATCATGTCGTTTGTGGCCGGCAACGAAACGACCCAGTGTCTGATCGGCAACACGCTCGACATGCTGCTGCGTTTTCCCGCCGAAACCGCCAGATTGCGTGCGCAGCCCGACTTGATCGACGCGGCGGTCGAAGAAAGCATTCGCTATCAGACCCCGCTGCAATTCACCAAGCGAGTGGCGCCGCAAGCTGTCGAGATCAACGGTCACGGCATTGCACGAGGCGAGCAGATTCTGCTTTGTCTCGGCGCGGCGAATCGCGACCCACGCGTGTTCGATTCGCCTGAACGGGCCAGTCTCGAACGCAGCCATGGCGCGCAACTGGGTTTTGGCAGCGGCATGCACGCATGCCTTGGCGGCGCGTTGGCGCGCCTGCAGGCCGAGGCATGCATCTCAGCGCTTGTCGAACGGACGGTCTCGATCGAACGACTGACCGATGCGGTGCGCTGGCAGACCCATAGCCTTATCTTGCGTGGCCTCGAGACGCTGCCGCTGCGGCTCGTGCGGCGAACGGGGGCCGGCGTTGGCTCCTGACACACCTCGCACGCTCGTCGAACTGGCGCAACATTGGGCCGCGAGGCAGCCCGATGCGCGCGCATTCGTTTTTCTCGCCGAAGATAATCGAGAAATAGAGACGCTGAACTTCGCCGCACTCGACGCCGCCGCGCGACGCGTCGCGGCGGATCTGCTGGGCGCTGCCACACCGGGCAGCCGGGTGTTATTGATGTTTCCGTCTGGCTTATCGTTCATCGTCGCTTTTTTTGCGTGTCACTATGCCGGCCTCGTGCCGGTGCCGCTGGCGCCGGGACACGGTCGGCGTATGCGCGACGCTGTGCTGGCGATCGCGCTCGACAGCCAGCCCGCGCTGCTGCTCACGACGCCGGGCGCGCGCGAGTTGGCCGCCGCGCGATTCGCAGCCGAACCCGCATTGCGCAGGGTGCGCTGCATGACGGTCGATTTCGCTGGCGCAACGCGGGCAGACGCCACGCCGGTCAATACAACGCCTTTCGTTCCACGCGACGCCGACCGCCTCGCGTTCATCCAGTACACGTCCGGCTCGACGTCCTCGCCCAAAGGCGTCTGTGTCACGCAAGCGAATCTCTTCGCCAATCTGGAGATGCAACGGATCGCGATGGGCCATCCGTGCGGATCGACCTTTGTCGGCTGGGCGCCGCTTCATCACGACATGGGACTGATCGCGAATGTGCTGGAGCCGTTCTATCTGGGCGGCCTGAGCGTGCTGATGTCGCCGGCCCAATTCGCGCAGTCGCCCTGGCTCTGGCTGCGGGCGATTTCGGACTATCGCGCGCGCGCCAGTGGCGGCCCGAACTTTGCGTACACACTCTGCGTCGCGCGGATGCGCCGAATCCTCGACGAACCGCTCGACCTGTCCTGCTGGCAACTCGCCTTCAATAGCGCGGAGCCGGTGCGGACAGAGACGCTGCGCGACTTCGCCACCGCTTTCGCGCCGCTCGGATTTCGCGCCGCGGCACTGTACCCGTGCTACGGCATGGCCGAGGCAACCTTGCTGGTGTCGGGCGGCGCGCCGCAAGCATTGCCGGTGATTGCCGCATTCGACAAACTTTCGCTCGAGCTGGGCCATGCGCGCGCGCCGCGTGGGGCCGAAGTCGCGCGCGAACTGGTCGGTTGCGGACAGGCTTTGCCCGGCGAGCAACTGGCGATTGTCGAGCCGCATACCACCCGGCGTCTGCCCGAGGGTGCGGTCGGCGAAATCTGGGTTCACGGTCCACACATTCCGCACGCCTACTGGAATCAGCCGGCGGCATCGATCGCGACCTTGCGCGCCCGCATTGCCGGCGAGCCGGGCAGGCTCGCTTACCTGCGCACCGGCGATCTCGGCTTTATGCGTGACGGCGAACTGTTTATCACCGGGCGGTTGAAGGACGTCCTCATTTTGCGCGGCAAGAATATCTATCCGCAGGATGTCGAGCGGCACGCCGAGCAAGCTTTTACCGGACTCAGGCAGAACGCGTCAGCGGCGTTTCTGATCGACGAAGCGCATGTCGTGCTCGTGCAGGAATTAGAGCGCTCAGTGCGACGGAGTATCGACGCGCAGGCTGCCATTCGCGCGATCCGGCGTGCCGTGCTGCAAGCGTTCGAGTTCACCCTGCACGATGTCGTGCTGGTCGAGCCCGGTTCAATTCCGAAGACGTCGAGTGGAAAAATTCGCCGCGCTGAAACCCGCACGCGGTTTCTTGCCGGCAGGGTCGAACGCGTCGGGGCGGCGGGTGGGGCGGTTGCGGCGGCGAATCCGGAGAGCGTGGCCGCCGGCGTGGACTTATCGATTCAGGACGCAACATGAAGCGGCCGGCTCATTGAGGATTACGGCATGGAGAGCGTTCACCGGATGCGGGAAGACAGCGCGCGTCAAGCGCAGGCGTTACCTCATGCGCAAGATGTTTCGCCTCGGCGTATCGCGGGCGACGCCGAGGGCTATCCGCGCGACCAACTGGAGGCTGTGATCGAGCGCACGCCATTCGCGATCTGGCTCGGCGCGAAGCTCGAAGCCTATGGCAAGGGCCATGTCGCCCTATCGGTGCCGCTGCGCCGCGAACTGACCATGCACCATGGCTTCGCGCACGGTGCGGTCATCGGTTTTCTGGCCGATAGCGCCTGCGCGTGGGCGGCAACCTCGCTGGTCGGCGACGTGCTGACCAGCGAATACAAGCTCAACTTGCTGGCGCCCGGCGCGGGCGACGTGCTGGTGGGCGTGGGCGATGTCGTGAATGTGTCGGGCCGCCAGGTTGTGTGCCGCGCCGACGTGTTCAGCGTGCTCGGCGAACGCACACGTTTGATCGCCACGGCGCTCGCCACGCTGACCCGCTACAAATGAAATCCGGCCCGCGTCGCTGTCTCCCGGCTTTAAACACCTTGAGGACCTAGATGATCGCTTTTGAAGAAATGCCGCTGGCCGCTCTGCACGCGCCGTTGGTCTGGCGCATCACGCGCGGCCAGCAGGCAGCCCAGGCGACGGTGCGCGACTGGCTCGCGGCTCATCGCCAACTGTACGACGCGCGGCTCGATCAGTACGGCGCTGTGCTGATTCGCGGCTTCGCCGCGCTGCATGCCGCGACGGATTTCGATACCGTGCTCGCCGCTGCCGGCGCCGATCTGCTCGACTATGTTGGCGGCACCTCGCCGCGCCGGGCTGTGTGCGGACGCGTCATGACCGCCACGGAAGTACCGTCCGACTATTCAATTCCGATCCATCAGGAGATGTCGTACACGGCGAATCCGCCGGAACGCATCGCGTTCTTCTGTGTGACACCTGCCATCGCCGGCGGCGAGACCACGCTTGCCGACATGCGGGAAGTGACCCGTCGCATCGACAGCGGCGTGTTGCAGCGTTTCAGACAGAAGGGCGGCGTGCAACTGCGCCGCAATCTGCCGCTGCCCGAACATGCGGCGCTTCGACCCGGTGTGCCAAAACCGTGGACTGAGGTGTTCAACACAACTGAGCGCAGCGCGGCGGAGCGCGCGGCAGCCATGCGCGGCTGGCGTACGCAATGGCTCGACGACGGTTCGCTGCAGTTGTGGCAAGACGTGTTGCCCGCGACCCGTGTGCATCCCCGTACCGGAGACGACCTCTGGTTTAACCAGTTGCACATTTTCTCGCCGATCGCGGCGCTGCGTTGGGCGCGAAACGACGGTCGCCATGCGCTCGCCGAACGGATCGAAGTCGCGTTGCGGAATACCCCCGACCGCGCCGACGAGGTATTGCACGGTGACGGAACGCCGGTTTCCGCCGAGGACGTTCTGCACGTTGCGGAAGTGCTCGATGCTTGTGCCTTGCCGCATGCATGGCAGGCCGGGGACTTACTGATGCTCGACAACCTGCTAGCCGGCCATGGCCGCCGTCAGTACAGCGGCCCTCGCTCGATCCTCGCCGCGTTGATCGGCGCGCGCCACAGCGCGGCCCCGCTGGACGCCGCTGCTGCACGCAGAGAGGTGAGCGCATGACGCCAGACAACCGCAGCCCTTTGATCGATGCATGGCTCGCGGACGATCACGCGGTGATCGATCCGGAATACGCGTCATTGCTCACGCTGCTGAACCGTTGCCGCGCCGGCCAGAGCTGGCACAAACACGGCACGTTCCGCGACCATCTGACGGGCGTTTACCGGATGCTCAAGCTGTGGGGGCAAGACCGCGAGACCTGTTTGTGCGGACTGTTTCACAGCGTATATTCAAACGAATATGTCGACCTTGCACTGTTCGATCCGCAACATGGGCGCGACGAGCTCGCCGGTCAGCTTGGTGCAGAGGTCGAAGCGACGATACATTTGTTCTGCAAGATGCCGCGTACTGCGTTCGTCAACGAGCTGCTTGCGCGCGATTCAATCCCCGCACAAGGTCTCGCGCTGACGCGCGCCGATGGCGAGATTTTCACGCTGACGCGGCGGCAAACAGCGGTATTTCTGGTCGTGACAGTCGCTGATCTGATAGAGCAGTGGTACAGCTGGCAGGAGGACACGATGGCCGGCTATCCCCTGACCGGCCGCGTGCCGGCCGCGCCGCTCTGGAGCGTGACCTTGTGGCCGGGGCCATTTCGTCCCGGCACGTCGGCGCTGCACCTTGCGTCACGGCTGGCGCGTCACTTGCCGGCCCTGGACTTGCCCCTGCCACCCATATTTGGTGCTTGCTCGCAGACGCTTTCGTCGGCGGGCGAAGCGACGGCCAGCGCACTCTACTGGCAAGTCACTTCGCAGAGCATGCCACTGACGTTGCCGGTTCATGCCCGCCATCTGACGGGGGCCGCCATTGCTCACAATCCCTGGATCGGAGAGCCTTATCTGTTGCTGGCGCAACTTCATCTGATGGCCGGCGAGTTCGATGCGGCGTGCCTCGCTGCACGTCGCGGCCTCGCGTTGTTATGCGAGTGGGGTGTGGCTTGGGACAAGCGGGTGTCGTGGCAGGGCTGGATAGTGTGGGGTCGCCTGCTCGCGCAAAAGGCAGAGCGTCGCGAGTGGCCCTCGACTCTACGCGATTTCAACAATCTAGGTCTTGTGGATCCAGAATATCAACCGGTTCAACGGTAACAAAGGGCTTGCAGGAGGGCCCGATCGCGAACGCTTTTTGCACGCGCTCAGTGCGGCCTTTACGCCGCTGCGTTCTCGCGTCCAGACGTCAGCACACGCCGTAGCCGTCCGCTACCGCGAGCGGGCTTGCTGGACGCCCGCTCTCGAGCTCGCCGCAGACGTTCATATGCAGGATCCGAGAGGCCGCAACGGGTCGAGAGTACGCATTCGCGGAAGTTGGGATCAGTCGTTTGCCCCAGGGCCGCGCGAACGTCCGGATTGCGTACCATAGTGACCTCATCAACGCCGATAGCTGAATGTCGGCATTGGCCGATCAGCGAACGTATCGGGCTGCACCGGTGAGGGCAGTAACGTGAGTCGGATGGGTCCGTTTCGACATAACACCCGCCGGCAAACTTGCACATGATGTCAGTATTATCGCAACGTCGCGGCTCGCGGAATTTACCTTCACTTTCTCGGTTCCCCGCTGATAGGCCATCCAGATAGAGATGGATCGTGGTTCGGTGTCGCATATGTAGCCGCGACCACCGCGCCCGTGCGGTCAGCGCAGCAGCGTTGGGCACGATGTCATCGGGGCTCGATATGGCCAAGCCGCTCCGTTAGCGATTGCGGGTGGCCATCAAACAGCGCCGCATAGTAGACCGTGTTCGACAACACATTCTTGACGTAGTCGCGGGTTTCGTTGAACGGAATCGTCTCCGCGAAAATCGCGCCTTCCACCGGACGCGGCAGGTTGGACTGCCATTTACGCGGGCGCCCCGGGCCGGCATTGTAGCCGGCGGTCGCAAGCACGGCAGAACGGTCAAGCTGGTTGTAAATCATCGACAGATAATACGTGCCAAGCAGGATGTTCGTGTCGATGTCATTCATTCTCGCCTGCGAGATGGTACCGAGCCCAATCTTCCTCGCGACCATCTCCGCGGTGCCCGGCATCACCTGCATCAGGCCGCCTGCGCCAACGTCCGAGCGCGCATTGATGATGAAGCGCGACTCCTGGCGAATGAGGCCATACGCCCATTCGACAGCGAACCCGGTGGACTGCGCATCGCGCTCGACAATCGTGCGGAACGGCGCCAGGTAGCGCAGCGAAAAATCATGCTCGGTCAGCGTCCTGTCGGCGGTGCTCACAGCCCGGTCATAGAGCTCGATGCGGCGTGCGTACTCGGCGACTGCGAGCAGTTGCCGGTCGCTCATGCCGCGCAACTGCCAGTTCCACTCACGGTTGCCTTCCG
Source organism: Paraburkholderia sediminicola (assembly GCF_902859805.1). Taxonomy (GTDB): domain Bacteria; phylum Pseudomonadota; class Gammaproteobacteria; order Burkholderiales; family Burkholderiaceae; genus Paraburkholderia; species Paraburkholderia sediminicola. The sequence goes on from NZ_CADIKC010000019.1 coordinate 45,468, forward strand.
TGCGCAGACGCAGCGCATAAAAACGCTTTGCCAGTTCGAAGCCCGGTGTCCGGCCGGCCTTCTCAACTTCCTCGTCGGTCACTTTGGTCTGTGGCGGAATGACGATTTGCTGGCCGAGCGCTTCGGAGGCCAACTGGCCATAGAAAGTGTAGGTTCCCGCGACCTTTGCGAATTCCTGGTCGGCTGCCGCCACCTCGCCGCTCTGCTTCAAGGCGCGTGCGTACCAGTAGACCCATGCGGGTTGTGCGCGCAGCGCGGCCGGCATCTGCTCAATCGACCAGCGCACCATCGTCCAGTCTCCTGCCAGCAGCGCGCTGCGCGTGCGCCACTCATAGGCCTGGCTCGACAGGGGAGCGTTCGCCGATAACCGGTACCAGTCCACCGCGCCTGACAGTTGCCGGGTCGCCGCCTGATAGGCAATCGTGCCCCAGCCTATAGCGCGTTCCGCCAGGGTAAGCGACGGTGCGATCGCGGTGAAGATGGCCGGGGCCGCCGCCGGATCGCTGGCCGCCATCTGCGTGATGGCGAGCAGCGCGAGTTGATGGGAGGCTGCATCCATCTGGACGCCTTTCGCGAGCAGCAGACGCGGCTGGTTCGTCGCCTGATCGAGGCGCAGCGGATCGGGGCGCGCCGCGCCCAGCGCATCGACCAGTCTGCCGCCCGTCTTCGTCGCGCCCTGTTCGTAGGACTCGCGAATCCTCTGCCAGACATCCTCCGAAGTGAACTGCTGGTTACGGTCGAGCGCGGTGATCAGATCGACGCAGCCGTCGCCGTACCACTTCGGCTCGACGAGCAGCACGCGCGCCGCGTCGGCCACGTTCTCACCCCGCGCGGCGCGCGACTCGAGCGCATAGCACTTCACCTGCGTGTCGTCGTCCAGGACGAACTGTGAATATTGCGAATCGAAATCGTGCCAGTCGTGACGCGCCCCCAGCACGCGCAGGTAGTCGTTGCGCAGACGGTCGGCAATCGCCTGTCCGTCATAGCGTTGCAGAAACGACAGCACCGGTGCGTCCGGCGCGTCGAGATTCGCATGCCCCGCGCCGTTGAACAGACGCGGCTTGATCTGGAAATAGCTGAGATAAGCCGGCGCCGGATAATTCGGGATCAGGCTCGCCAGTTGCGCGGCACGTGCGGGATCGTTGTCACGGGCGGCGTCGTGCAACTTGATGAAAATCTGATCGTCGGCGGAAAACGAGGAAAACCGGGTGGGATGTCCGGCTAGCACCGTGCCAGATATAACGAATGTCGCGGCGGCGAGGGCAAAACCGACCGCGCGAGACACCCGGTGAAGTCGTGTGGACATCGCTGTTTTCTCGTTGTTTCGGTGCAGAAGATTGAGTCAAAGCTTAGGCCGCAATTCGACGAAGCGAAGCTTCGAAAAACACGGGACTCGGCCCGCAATTCGGGCCTTTGCGAGCCGGATGCCTGGACCACCCCTGCGTTTGCGTGTGCGCTCTTTCGTGGTATAGGCGCGCGTTCAGCGAACACCCTGTTCTCGCCGGCGTTGTGGGAATGGCAGTCGCACTGGTCTTCGTCTTTCTCACGTTCGAAGCGATCCGTCAGGGTGTCACCAACGCCGTGATCACCGGGTTTGGCGTTACCGTCGCCGCGCTTGCTGGTGCCGCGGCGTGCCTCGCCTGGCCGCATCGGGACTCTCGCCTGGACGTTGTTGATCGGGACTGTTCAAGACGGTCGTGAAACTGCTGGCCTGGTCGCGCCCCTACGACGGCGGAAGTTCTATGGTTAAAAGTTGTCGATATCGGAAATCATTTGGGTAACAGGCCCGGCAAAAGCATGGAGATTTGATCGCTTAAATTACCCAAAACGGAAGTTATTTGGTTAATTTTCCGGAAGGGAATTGAGTTCATCTACACAGCAGAAGATAAATTCTCCAAAGCTGTTACTGCCCCTACGCTACCCCTCGGTCTCCCCACAAGAATGGCACTCTGATGCCACGATTGCGTTTTGAAACATTCGTTTGTCGGTGTGGCAGGAGTTGAGGACATCACGACTGCGCGCCCCCTAAGCTTCGCGATCGTGGTCGACCTGTCGATACCTGAATATTCGCATACCGAAACATACCTTTGTGTCTTCAGAAAGCCGTGCTCCGGTATCGATTTGCACTCGAGCTTGTTCGATCTATCCTGACAAAAAATAAGCGGCGAAACGGGCAAGCAGTTATATGCAAAATATCGATATATACCATCGAGAAATCTCCGCTATTGAGAGGCGACGCAACCGGGCAGCATTGCACGCTTATTGTGAGCGTTGATCTTCTTCACGTCCTCGCCGGTTAGAGGCTTTTCAGTCATGCACGTTGCCGCCACGGACACGTTTCAGGCAGCGGCCCATGGCCTGTTGATAACGGTGCTCGAGTCGTCCGCCAACCATCTGCTGGTTCGTTGGGTGGAAAGCGGGCGATGCCACTATGGCGAGCAGCGGTGGCGCCTGGGCGTGGCCACCCGGACCGGCTATTGCGCTGTCTCTGGCAGGAAGATCCATCGGGGCGACGCTGTCTATCGGCCCACCGGCAGGCCACCGCCAGCAAACCGCGCCGCAATGATCACCATGGGATCGTTTCCCCTTTCCATCGAGTGAACGTTCCTGTGGCGCCGTCCGGGCCCAGCAATGCAACGCGCACCGCCTCGCGAGCGCCTTCCTCGACGGTTTCGGTGCCCGCATATCCGTTGAGGTTCGTCCTGGTAAAGCCCGGCGAGACTGCATTGACCTTGATACCTTCTGGCTCGAGTTCGATAGCCATGGCGACCGTCAAAGCGTTGAGAGCCGTCTTGGATGCCGGATAGACCGGGCCGAAGATCGCGCGGTAAGGGAAGGCTGAGTCCGAGTTCGTCATCAACGACCCAACGCCACTCGACACGTTAACGATGCGGGAGCCCGGCGTCTTGCGCAGAAGTGGCAACATAGCCTGGTACACAACGAGCACGCCGAACACGTTGGTGTCCCACACTGCGCGCATTTCATCGAGCCTCACGTTGCTCGGGCGCGTGGTCTTTGCGTACTCCTCGACGGACTGACCCGGCTGCTTCTTCGTATTCGAGATGGCCGCATTCTGGATGAGCACGTCAAGGCGTCCGAACTCGTTGCCCACGCGCTCCGCTGCAGCGGTGACCGAAGCCTGATCCGTCACGTCGAGCTGGAGCGCGTGGGCGTCCGGCCCAACCTCTCTCGCCGCTGCCTCGCCGCGTTCGAGATCGCGCGACCCGACCAGCACAGTGAAGCCGTGTCCCGCGAGATCCTTTGCGATCTGAAGACCAATTCCTTGATTCGCCCCGGTGATCAGGGCGACGGGTTTGTCCTGCATGACAATCTCCTTGTCGTATTACGCAGTAGCGCGCAGAAATTCAGAGCGGTGGCGTCAGTCGTTCAGCGAGCCTCGGTAGCCCATGCTTCAGCGTCAGCGCCGGCCGGGATGTGCATCGGCGATGACGGATCGGTCGCCGCGCGCCATACGGCTTCGGCGACGTCCTGTGCCAGGGTGACCGGGGACGACGTGTCCGTAAACCTCGCGAGAACGCTGTTGGCGAGATCGGCATAGGCTTCGTGGTCGAAGCCGAGCATGCGGGTACGCGCGTTGTCTCCGAAGCGGGTCTCGGGCGCACGACCCGGCAGCACCAGGCGCACCCGCACGCCGAACTGCTCGAGCTCCAGCGCAATCGATTCAGTGAATGCGTTTACCGCCGCTTTGCTCGCGCGATACGCGGCGATCAAGGGGAGCGCCTTCAGTGTCACGCTCGACGTAACGTTCACAACGACGCCGGCCTTGCGCTGCCGAAACTGAGGCAACACTGCTTGCGTCAACGCGATCGTGCCAATGGTGTTGGTCTCGAAAAGTTCGCGCACTGTCGCGAGCGGGACGAGTTCGCCGGGGGAAGCCGCACCAAAGCCTGCGTTGTTGACGAGAACGTCGATTGGGCCTGCAGCCTCGACAGCCTCGCGAATGCTGTCCGGATTCGTGACGTCGAGCGCCAGCACGCGCAAGCGGTCTGAAGGCGGTAGCACATCGGCACGCGGCGTGCGCATCGTGGCGATGACTTGCCAGTCGCGTGCCAGAAAGAAGCGGGCGGTCTCGAGGCCAAATCCGGAAGAACAGCCGGTGATCAGAACGGTTTTCATGGAAATTCCTGCGTGGCGGTTTGTGTGAGCTCATACGATAGATCGTCGATGTCGTACTTGCTACAATCAACAATCCGAATTTCATTTGCAGGAGTCCGGCGATGATCGATCCGTTAGCCGAGGTGGTGACACTGCTGCAGCCGAATGCCCGGTTTTCCAAACTTGTTCACGGCGCCAGCCCCTGGTGCATCAGTCGCTCGGATGCCGGCCAGCCGTTCTATTGCGTGATCCTCGAGGGAGGGTGCCGTCTCGCGATCGACGGACACGAGCCGATCGAGCTGCTTCCGGGTGACTTCGTGCTGATTCCTGCGGCCTATGGCGTCGCGATGTCCAGTCTCAAGCCGCCACCGCCAGGCGTCGAGACGGCGGCGCCCATCGCGCTGGGCAACGGTGAATTCAGAATCGGCGGCCTGGGCAGACCGATCGACTTACGAATGGTGGCGGGCCACTGCAGCTTCGGTTCACCGGATGCGACGTTGCTGGTCTCGCTGCTGCCGCAACTCGTTCATGTCCGCGGCGAACAGCGGCTAGCCACGCTCGTGCAACTTGTGCGAGAGGAAACACGCGAGCAGCGGCCCGCGCGCGAGGTCGTGCTTTCACGACTGCTGGAAGTGCTGCTGATCGAGGCGCTCCGGTCTACGGCAGGAACGAGCGCGTCACCGGGTCTGGTGCGCGGACTCGCGGACGGCCGTCTCGCCGCGGCGATCCGCGAAATGCACGAACACCCAACGCACGCATGGACCGTTGCTGAGCTCGCAAAGGAGGCCGCGCTCTCGCGCTCGACTTTTTTCGAGCGCTTCAGCCGCGCGGTCGGCGTCGCACCGATGGAATATCTGCTCACGTGGCGCATGGCACTCGCAAAGAATCTGCTACGCCGCAACGAAGGGCGTGTCGCCGAGATTGCGCAGCGCGTTGGCTATAGCTCCGCCAGCACCTTCAGCGTTGCCTTCACGCGGCACGTCGGGCGGCCGCCTTCACAATACGCACGCGAGGAGCAGGTGGCCACCGACGACACGTAAACCATCGGAAACACGCGGTTTCCGATGGCGCCAAGGCCAGGGAATCCGGTGGCTCAAAGGCACTCACGTAGTCGTTTGGCGAGCGTGTCTTGATGAGCAAACGAGTGGCGCAAGCGAAAACCTGTCAGCTTGCGAAAGCGGCTTCACGAGCGGTTTTTACCGTGCTCGCAGAAGCGTCAGGAACGCTGCCAACACCGGCGAAACCTGTTTGCGCGATGGGTAGTAGAGAAAGAATCCGGCAAACGGCGGACACCAGTTGTCAAGTACACGGACCAAACTCCCCGTTTCAATGTGGGGCGCCGCCTCGTGTTCCAGGACATACGCCACGCCAAGACCGTCGATGGCGGCCTGCAGCATCAACTCGGGCTCATTGAAGGTCAGCGGCCCCGACAGGGCTACTTTCAGTTTTCGAGCGCCGTTTTCAAACTCCCATGAATACAGGCTGCCCGCGCTTTCCATCCGGTAGTTGATGCATCGGTGATGCTGAAGGTCTTCCGGTGTTGCCGGCGCACGATGTTGCGACAGGTACGCTGGCGACGCAACCACGGCCATTCGGAGCGCCGCCCCGACCGGCAGCGCCACCATGTCCTGTTCGAGCTTTTCGCCCAGGCGGATGCCGGCGTCGAAACGCCCAGAAACAAGGTCTCTGAAGGCGTAGTCGATGATGACTTCGACGGTTGCATCCGGATAGGTTGCGCAGAAATCGCTCAGTACTGGACGGATGACCGCCTCATAGCCTTGCCGTGTGGCCGTGATTCGAAGTGTGCCCGAAATGCAATCGCGGATTCGGCTGAGGTCGCCCAAGGCACCTTCGATTGCGTCCAACGCCGGTCCCAGCGTCAGCAACAGCGTTTGCCCTTCGGCGGTGGGCGCTACGCTGCGGCTGGTTCGTCGAAGCAGCGGATAGCCGAGGCGATTCTCCAGACGCTTGATCGTGTAGCTCAGCATCGAATTGGACACGTTCAATTCCGCAGCCGCGCGAGAAAAGCTGCGTGTCCGCGCAACTGCCGCGAAGGCCGAAAGATCGTCCAGGACCCCACGCGATATTGTTTTATCTGATTGCATGACCCATGCGAATTATCCAGGATGTTCGAATGGATACTCGCATCTATCCTTTCTCAAGGTCAAGGCATCCGGCGAAGCCGGTGTCGACATTTGACGTGAAACGGAGGAAGGATGATTGACGACAATGCGGTATGGATGATCACCGGGAGCTCGTCCGGTCTGGGTCGCGCGCTGGCCGAAGTGGTACTGGAACACGGATATCGTGCGGTCGTGACGGCCCGCAAGCCGGATGCGGTGCGCGACCTTGCTGAGCGCTATGGAGATCGGGCTCTCGCCGTAGGTCTCGACGTCACGGATGCGCGGCAGATCAAGGCGGCAGTGACGGCCGCGCATGACAGCTTCGGCCAGATCGACGTGCTCGTGAACAATGCTGGCTATGGCTATATCGGGGCGATCGAGGAAGGCGAAGATGCCGCGATCCGCGCGCAGTTCGATACCAACGTGCACGGCGTAATCGCCATGATGCAGGCCGTGCTGCCGGCTATGCGGCAGCGTGGGAAAGGGCATGTGGTCAACGTGAGCTCGATTGGCGGACTGACCACCTTTCCGAACGTCGGCTACTACCACGCGAGCAAGTACGCGCTAGAAGGGCTATCTGAAACGCTCGCAAAAGAGATGGCGCCGTTCGGCATTGGCGTGACGATCGTAGAACCCGGCGCGTTCAGGACGGATTTTCGCGGCCGCTCGATGCAGCAATCGAGCATTCGTCTTCCCGAGTTCGCCGCGACCCTGGGCAAGCAACGCGATGCCCTGCTCGCCTCGGATGGGAAGCAGCAGAACGATCCGGTGAAAGGCGCGCTTGCGATCGTCGAGGCGGTGAAGGCGAAGCAACCGCCGTTACATCTGCTGCTGGGGGTCGACGCGCTGGACCTCGCGCGCAAACAGCTTGCTGCTATGGCCAAGGATTTCGATGCGTGGGAGACGTTGACACGAAGTACTGCATTTGACGAACCGGTGTAGTTGCTGCCCGCCGATTGACATGTTTTTTGCGTATCGTGCTTCCGACTCGCATCGACCCTTCGATGCGGCGTGAAGCCGACGGCAGTTTTCAAGTTGCAGACCATTCGCACAACCACTAACTCAAGGTCATGGCGCTTTGCCGGCGCGGTCGTTGTCGTCTTCACGTCCCGGCGTGTGCGCGGCCTCCGTTCTGGTTTGTTCGCCGAGGCTGAGTAACGCGGGTGACAGGAAGCAGCCCATGACCGCGGACAGGATAATGAAAATCGAGGCTGCATCGACGAGCAGTCCAAAGCGCATGAAAATAAAGAAACAGAACAGAAGGTTCAGCAGATGCAGGCCTATACCGAGTGCGGCGACGCCTTTGGGGACGGCTTTGATGAACACCGCGAACCGGGATTGGGGGCGGGGCACATACCAGATGATCAGCAGCCCGAACGTCATGATGAAAGCGCATTCTGCCCATTTCAGCCAGGTGGGGCGGCGCAGAAACCGTCCCTCAACAATCGTCTCGATGACCTGCGCCTGAATCTCGATACCCGGCACCAGTTCCCCCAGCGCCGTCGTGCGCATGTCAGTCACGCCTGCACCGGTTAGCCCGACCAGCACCAGTTTGTCCCGGATCCGTTCCGGATCGACTATTCCCTGCATGACATCGCGTGCCGACACGTAGCGGCTCAGCGTCGACCGGATCGACGCGAAATGCAACCAGATGTCCCCTCCGGGCTGCGTGGGCACCAGCACATCGGCGACGCCCACCGCTTGCACGCCCGATGTATCCGCAAAGACGTCAATCGCCGATGAATCCGTGGCGAGGCGGAGCATTTCAATTGGCAGACTGGGGACCAGTTTCTCCCTCAACCCCGTGATGAGCGGAATATGCCGGACAACGCCTTGTTCGAGCGCCACGCTCAGCATCGCCTGCCCGTGGGCCGCCGCCTGCAGTTCCGGCAGGCTGCAGAGAACATAGTCGAAATGCTGTACGTAGCCCAGCGGGTCGGTGCCATGAACGCGGATCGGTGCGCTTCGTAGATCGGTGCGGGTACCGAAGGCAGCATGATCGAGCGCCGCGGCACCCAGTATGGTCGGCGCCGCGCGCAACGATCTCGCGAGAATGGCTTCGTGACTGGGCAGGGCCCGCAAGCCGGCGGCCAGCGCCGCAGCCGTTTCGGGCAGATTGCCAGCCACCTTGTCGGGAGACGTCTGATCCGGCTCCGGCATGTAAATGTCGAGACCGATAGCCAGCGGTTTCAGTGCCGCGATGGCATCGATCAGGCTCGCGAGTCGATTTCGCGGCCAGGGCCATTGACCGGCGGTCGCGAGCGTCTCCTCATCAATTTCGACAATGGTCACCGGCTGCGCCGTCGGAATCCGTGGATAGTGACGTTGATACTGATCGAACAGAATTTGCCGGGCTGTTTTGAATGAGTCGGGAAGCGTCTCATCGAGCGTGTCTACGAAAGCTGGACGTGCTATGTCGCTCGGCCATTCGCTGCACAGGTTGAGCAGGCTCAGGCCGAACAACACTACCAGTGCCACCGGACGGCCTTGGGCCACCTTCAGCAGATTCCTGATCCGGACGTGCCATGGGTCGAAAAAGCGTTTCATCGACGGAAAGGCCATTCAGCGCCGATGACTGGCGCGGATCATTGGATTGTGATGACTGCGCGCCGGTTCATGCGATTGGGAACACCATCTGCCGTGGGCACCAGTGGCTCGCGCTTGCCCCGGGCCGCGGTCTCTATTTGCTGGGCAGGAATGCCTTGCTTGATCAGGAACGCTGCAACCGTCTTCGCCCGCTGCATGGAGAGTTGGTCATTGAATTCCTGAGAGCCCGCCAGATCAGTATGACCGACCACCACGAGCTGCGGCGCGGGCCACGTCGCCAGGACGGCTTTTAGCTGTTTGACCGTGGCCGACGACTCAGGGGCCAATTCGGTGGCGGAATCAAAGAGAAAAAAGATCGTAAATGCCATGGGGCGAGGCGGCCGGGCCGCAAGTAGCTGCCCGTATCGTGTCTCCACAGTGGATTGGCTATCCATCGTTTTTTCGATGGCGCCTCCCCTGGTGACGTCGACCCCAGCGTAGGCCTTGTCAATCTTCTGTTCTCCGGTGGCGCTGTGGACAATGACCGCGCCGACTTTACCGTCAGGATCCGGCAATAGAATAATTTTGTCCGGCGTGCTGCACCCGGCGAGGAAAGGCAGCAGGACGCATGCCGCGGCAAAGGCCAGCCCGTAATGTCGAATTGCAGCCTTCACCGTGCCCCCTTATTTATCGCCGACTTCGATGATGAATTCGGTGCCGCGCACGCCCAGCGTGGTAGTCGGCGTGCTGAAGCGGACCGCATCAGGATTCGCCTTCGCCAACTTCCCGGAAATCACAGCCAGGGAACCGCGTTTGATGGAGGCGTCGAGCACTCCGTCATGGGTCGTGGTGTTGAACGCGAATTTGTTGAGATCGAGGATGGTGTTTGCGCCGGCAGAGAGTTGGGTGGTGTCACGCAGCGTGATACCGACAGAAGATTCCGGACCGGTCACGATGCGATCGCTGCCGTAAACCTCGCTGCCGATGGCCGCACCCGAACTTCCTCCAGCCCGTTCGATCTGCACCGTGCCCTTAAGGGTCTTCACGACGCCGGCAGCATCGGCGGCAAGTACATTCGCGGCAGCCATGCACCCGCAGGCAAGAATCAAGGCATATCTGATGGTTCGAAGACGCATCGGTGGCACCTGATTGCGTAAAGTTGCTTTCCGCAGAGTAGCGCGGGGCCCCGATGTCGACCTGGTGTTGTGAGCGATCATTCCCCCATTGCTCGGAGAGCTGGGGCTTGTGAAGGACATGCAGAAATACGGCTTTCGGGTGTCCGGTGGTGATCTGTCTGCCGCATCGAACAGAATATGATCCCGATTCAGATGACTCTGTGCGCTTCCGCGCATTTCGCCCCAGACACTTCTTTGGCAGCCGGCTAACGGCTATCGACCGTAAATGGGCGGTTGGACGCATTCGCCCCACCGTTGCACTCAATGCTATCTGGCGTCGTGCTGCAGATATTTGTGAGCGAACGCGATCGCCATGCTGCCTTCGCCGACCGCTGAAGCGACCCGCTTGACCGGGCTTAATCTCACATCCCCACAGGCAAACACGCCGGGAACACTCGATTCGAGTAGGTAGGGGTCCCGGCTATGGGACCAGCGTCCTGCCTTGACGACGTCGTCGCCGGTAAGAACATATCCGCGCACATCGCGCGCGATTTCCGTCGGCAACCACTCGGTCTCTGCGTCTGCGCCAATGAACACGAACAATCCGCCACAGTCGTGCCGACGCACCTCTGTGCTCAGCCCATCGCGTATGTCGATCGCTGTCAGATGGGTATCGCCGTGTGCGCCGACAACTTCCGATTGCAGTTGCACCGCTACGTTTGACTTCCCGCGAAGCTGCTCGACCAGATAGCGAGACATGCTCTTCTCAAGCGAATCGCCTCTCAAGATGAGCGTAACCATGCGCGCATGATTGGCAAAGTACAAAGCGGCCTGGCCTGCCGAGTTTCCACCGCCGATCAGATAGACGTCGAGTCCGTGAGTCGCGTTCGCTTCGCTGCGCGAGGCGCCGTAGTAAATTCCTTTACCGATAAACCGGTCGAAGCCGTCGATCTCGAGGCGGCGCCACGTGACGCCAGTCGCAAGAATGATCGTTCGCGCACGGATGACGTCGCCCCCGTCGAGGTGAACGTTACGCCCATCGACATCGATTCGAGCGACAGACCGTGTCACCAGAATCTCTGCACCCAGCCGCCTTGCCTGCTGCAGTGCACGGCTCGCGAGTTCGTCGCCCGACACGCCGTTGGGAAAGCCGAGGTAATTCTCAATGCGCGAGGACGTCCCGGCTTGCCCGCCTGGCGCTTCGCGCTCCACCACCACAGTGCGCAAGCCTTCCGACGCGCCATACACTGCCGCAGCGAGACCGGCCGGGCCGCCACCAATGATCATCGTGTCGTATTCGGCAAGGCGGGGCTGCGTCTGCAGACCCAGCAACCCGGCGAGTTCGCGCGTCGCAGGGCGGCAAAGCACCGTCCCGTCGACCAGCCGCACCGCCGGACAATCCTCCTCTGACGGACAGTTTCCAGGCCAGCGTGCCGGCAGTTCGGACGCATCGGGCGTCATCCAGTCGCAACTGATCTGGTTGCGGGCCAGGAACTGGCGCAACGCGGTACAAGCGGTGTCCCAGCGATTGCCAACCATGGTCACGCGGGGTTTGGGCGGCTCGGCGGAGAGGCCCTGCAGTCCGCCGATGCGCTCGCGCGCGAGGGCGCCCATTTTCAACGCAATTTCCGGCGATGCGGCGGCGAGTGTGTAGTAATGCTGAGCGTCGACGCGCATGACACGCGACGGCTCAGCGGCCCGATAGGCGCCCGGAAACGGGGAGCTCAGTGCGAGCGGCACTTCGCCGAAAATGGTTCCGGGTAGACGCCATCCTAGCGTGCGCTCGATTCCGTCGAACGTCTTGATGACTTCGATCTTGCCGGACAGAACGGCGTACAACGCGCGCTCTCCACCTTCATGGACCGCGAATTCACCCGCGCATAGATGGAGGTCCGCGCACGCATGCGCGAGATGCTCCAGTTCATTGTCAGGGAGTGCTGAAAACAGTGGGACTGTCCGGATGTCGTCGATTGTCAGCATGGCTTCGTCCAAACAGGCAAGTGAGATGAAGCTCGGTCCAGGAGCTTTCGGGTTGTCTGTCTGACAAAAAGGACATGCACAAGCACACCGCTCAGCTACCTAAGGTTCGATGCGAGGTGGGCAGAACGCCGTTAGTCTTCCCTCGTCGAACGCACTGATACTGCTCGAACGGTTACGCGAACGAATACCACAACCGCACTACGGACATCAGGCAGACGTACCCAGTATATGACCTCCGGATGCGAATCCATCGTTGCGTCGCGTGCATGATGCAGAACTGCGTTGGCGTGGCATCGATTTCCGACTGATGCGGCTCGTAAAGCTGTGAGATGTACCGCGCACCCTCGCGAAAACCAAAGCAATCATCGTGTTCGTGTGACTGAGTATGCATGGCGATGAAACCCATGCTCGAGTCTGGCAGGTTACGGACGCGAGAGGTGCGCCGCCTTCTCGATAACCTTCTCCAGCTTGACGTCGAGTTCGTTGGCGACCTTGTCCACGTCAGCATTCACAAATGTCCCGAGAAGCGAAGACGGCCGATCGAACTCAATGCGAATCGTGCTCTCACTGACTTCATAAATCAAAACATTGAACGGGACGTAAAGACCGGCACGAATGTCGTGTCGTGTCATTTGAATTGCCACTCGCGGGTTGCCCATCGTATATCGGATCGCCTTACGCGGTTGCTCCCCAATCAACCGGAATCCAACTCCGTGATTGAGAGAACCGAAGATCATCAGATTCTGCTCGCCTTCCATCTTCTTGATGGCCTCATCCATAAGGCTCGGATCATTGGCGAACGATGCCGCGAGCGCAAGATCGAATTTGCCCAAAATCTTCTCGAAATTGCGGGTAAAACTGTCGTACGCGACGTCGATATCGACTGTCTGATGCACGATCTGCACTGAACTTGCTGTACCAATTTTCATCACTGCATTCCTTTTCCTGACAATAAGACGTTGTTTCGATCACGCATGGCGCGCTAGCCGACCATTGATGCCGACGGCTTCTCCGGCACAGACTGGGAATCGCCTCCCGATATGAAGTCGACAACGAGCCGTATGGCATCGGGCGCTCCCAGGATCCGGAAATGACCCCATCCAGCCAGAGGGGAAACCCGCGCGCCTTTGATAAGGCGGGCATAACTTTCACCGTGCCCAAAAGGCACCACGCTGTCGGCTGGGTCATGAATCACGAGCGTGTCTGCCTGAATGCTGGGTGCGATGCGGCCGACGCTAACTTCGGAAAACGATCGGCCGTAGTGCTGCTCTAGCCAGATCTGTACGGCGTCTGTGAACTTGCTGGACATGCCTAGCATGGCCGCAAATTTTTCCAGGAACACTCGCGGGTTGTTCGGAGGCGCAATCAGTACCAGCTTCACCGCAGTGCTACGTGTGTGTGCAAGGCTGCATGCAGCGGCGGCCCCGCCGAGAGAGTGACCCACTACCGCCGACAGCGTGGGTAAGGTCGCGAGCAGTTCCAGGGTGGTGTCGATGAAACCCGACAACGACGCACGGCGGCCGGCACTACGTCCATGTCCGCGATGATCCAGCGCGACGACTGAATAGCCGTTTGCTAGCAACGGTGCAATGAAGGACGCGAACTGCAGGGCCCAGCCATTCCATCCGTGGATCAACACGACCGTCGGTTGCGTCGCGGGATTGCCCCATTCGTAGAGCGTCACGGCGCCGCTTGCGAGCGGCACCTCCCGTAGCAAGGGTGCCGGGATGTCGGCCGGCGCGTCCAGGTTGGCCCGTTTCGGCCGGACAGGTGTACTGAAAAGTGCAGCGGCCCCAGCGGCTGCACGACGCGGTGAAACCAGCGCACCGACCTTGAAGCGCAATCTATGGAAAGCGAGAATAAAAGACCGAATGGTCTCTTTTTTGAGGTGCTTGAGCATGACATGGACTTCCATATCGATCAATTGGTCAGGCGATCGAAGAGTTGCAATGCGTTGCGATTGGCATCGCCGTGGTTAAGGAGGCGTTGTTCGACTTGCGCCGCGCTTTTCAATCCGATCATTAGCATGACCAAAGCCTCCGGGCTTAGCCCCGAGGGCAGTTGAGACGCCTCCTGTGCCTTTTGGGCCTGGCGTATCAGATAGGTGTGCCAGCGGGACCATGCGCCGTGCAGGTGTTCGCGCACATTGCTGTCCAGATCGTCGAATTCGTGTTGTGCGCTGAGAATGGGGCATCCGCCCGGCAAACCGGCGCTCTCGGGCCACTTGAGCCAGCATTCCATGGTTGCGCGCAACCTCGGCAAGCCGCTGGGCGCTTTCAGCGTCGGCTCGAAAACATGCTGCTGAAAACGCGTGAATGCGCGTTCCAGCACTGAGATCTGAAGATGCTCCTTGCTCGGAAAGTGACGCAGCAAGCCGCCCTTGGAACGGCCAGCCGCAGCCGCCACCGGCCCCAGTGTGAGCTGCGCGATGCCGGTGAGGCTCGCTTCTTGCAATGCCGCGTCCAGTACTGCGTCGCGTGTGATTTCACTTTTTCCCATCGACACACTATAGCGACCGATTGGTCTTTTTTCAATCTTAATTTCTTGTCTGATTAATAAACGGAATCGGGGCACGCAGGCGGCCCATGCAAGCCTCCTGTCATTCACAAAAACTGAGTGATAGGACCATGTTTTAGGCCTTTCGGTCGTCGGGACTGAAGCCTATATTGCTTTCACTGGCCGACGGTGGCGCACCGATTACACGTACGTGAACCTCCTGGCGGCATCCGACGTTCAAGACCCGATGTCGCAATTTTTGATTCATCTATTGAAAGGAAATCACTCATGAACCTGAATCTGACAGGCAAACTCGCATTGGTGAGCGGCAGCACCGCCGGCATCGGTCTCGCTATCGCCAGCACGTTGGCGCAGGAGGGCGCTCGCGTGATCGTGAACGGCCGCTCTCAGTCTTCTGTGGATGACGTGGTCGCGAAGCTGAAAGCGGAGACGGGCACCGACGTCCAAGGATTTGCGGGCGATCTCAGTACTGCTGCTTCAGCAGAAGAGCTCGCGCGACGCTATCCGGATGTGGAAATTCTGGTCAACAACCTGGGCATCTTCGAGCCCAAGCCGTTTGAAGAAATCCCCGACGCGGACTGGCAGCGGTTCTTCGACGTGAATGTCTTGAGTGGGGTACGCCTCGCTCGCCTGTTTTTGCCTGCGATGAGGCGGGCCAACTGGGGGCGCATCATTTTCATTTCGAGCGAAAGCGGGGTGCAGATTCCAGCTGAAATGATCCACTACGGGATGACGAAAACCGCGCAGCTGGCGGTCGCGCGCGGGCTCGCCGAAGCCGTTGCCGGCACGGGCATTACAGTCAATAGCGTGCTGCCGGGGCCAACGAAATCGCGGGGAGTGGGTGAATTCGTGGAGACTCTTGCAAAGGCCGACGGCAAATCGTTTGAAGCGTTCGAAAAAGAGTTCTTCGAGAAGGTCCGTCCCACATCGCTCATCAAGCGATTTAGTTCGCCGCAGGAAGTCGCGTCGCTCGTGGCCTATATCGCCAGTCCGCTTTCGTCGGCCACGACGGGCGCTGCGTTGCGGGCCGACGGGGGCGTTATAAAGAGCGCCTTCTAGACTCATGCCGGCATCGGGCCGGCTTGTTTGGTTAAGCGGGTCATCCGAAGAATTCATTGAGATGCCGCACGGTTTCTTCCGGCTGCTCATCTGGAATCCAGTGCCCGGTATTGGGCAGCTTTAACACTGTCGCGTCGGGGGCAGCCGTGCCAAGGAAAGCGGCGAGGAAGTCGTAGCTGATACCACCTAGCCCGAGCACCGGCATGGTCAGCGGCGCATAGCCGCCAGCATCGGCGATGTCCGTTGCAAAGGAGGAGAACCAGCTGTTGGCTGCACGTAACGCATCCGCGCTGTCGTATGCTGCCGCATACACCGCGCGGTCGTGCGCGGTGATTGCTGTCTTGTCGGCTGCCAGGTAGTCGAACAGCCAATCCTGCACGATGCCGTAGCGGCCGGCGAACACTCGTTCTGACAGCCCAGGAATCTGGTTGAAAGCAAACCACCACGGATGTACCGCGCGTGCCGGATTCTCCAGATCGTAGGTACCCGGCGCTGGAAGCAGAGGAATCTGCTCGAATACCGCGAATGGATGCGGCGAGTCCATCATCACCAGCTTACGCGTCGCCTCTGGATGGTTAGCGGCAAAACTGTAGGCCACCATAGCGCCGACATCGTTGCCGGCGATATTCACCGGGCCCAGGTCAAGCTGGGATACGAGGGCGTAGATGTCCGACGCCATGGTCTTCTTGTCGTAGCCGTCGTCGGGTTTGTCCGAGCCGCCCATGCCGCGAAAGTCGATGGCGATCACGCGATAGCGTTCGGCGAGCGGCGGTAGTACGCGCCTGAATTCCCACCAGGTCTGCGGCCAGCTCGGCAGCAGGATCAGCGGGGCGCCGGTGCCACCTTCCACGTAGTGCAGGCGGATACCGTCGACTTCAGCGTAAGCGTTCGTGAAACCTGGCAGCGTTGCGACAAGGTCGGCGTCGTTGATCGGACCGAGTGATGAAGGAGGCATGTGATCTCCTAGAACATTGTGTTGGCGTTCCTGGAAACGGCGGGTACCGGCTGCAATACGTCCCAATGCTCCACTATCTTGCCGTCGGCATCGAAGCGGAAAATGTCGACACCCGCAGTTTCCTGACCGGCCCATTCCAGGTAGCGCACGTGCACAAAAGCAAGATCGCCATCTATCGCAATGCGTTTAACCTCGCATGGAATGCGCCCGGCCTGTTTGATGTAGCCCAGGATGTCGTCGAGCCCATCTGGAAAAAGCGGGTTGTGCTGAATGTATGGCCCGCTCACGAAACCCGGATACAGGTCCGCCTCGCCCTTGTTAAAGATCTTGCCGTAGATAGTGTCAAGCACTTGCAGGACGTGATCCCTGTTCATGATTTCGCCTCCGTGTTTTGTAGCCCTCATTGGAAATGTTCTGCGGGAGATGATCCATACCTATCCGGTGCTAAAACATAGCAGTTCGTCTCATTCTGCTAGGATAGGGTCATGGATGCGTTGAACGGTTGGTTGAAAGCAGTCCGTGCCGACGGACTCGTGCTGGTGCGCACACGCGTGGCAGGCCCATGGGGGTTCGAGGTGCAACCTCGCAACGCCGTGGTGTTCCACTTCGTGGCGGAAGGGCGCGCTTTCGTGCGCCAACCCGAGACGAAAACGATGGAATTGCAGGCCGGTGAACTAGTCTTGTTCCCCCGTGGTAGTGCGCATGAAGTCGCGCATTCTGAGCGAGGCCATGCCATGCCGCTGGAAACGTTCCTGGCTATGCGTGACGGCGTTGTCGACCGCGACCCAAAGGCCACCACGCTGATTTGCGGCCAGTTCGACCTGGATCAGCACCTGGCGCTTCCCGCTCTGCGGGCGCTACCACAAGCCGTGTCGCTCCGCGCTGGAATGGAACCTGGATGTTCACCGCTATGCGACACGTTGCGGATGCTTCGTAACGAAGTGGAGACGCTGAACTTCGGGAATCAGATCGTGGTTCGTAACCTGCTCTCGTCCTTGTTCGTCTACTTCATGCGCGATTGGGCCGATGCTGCATCTCCGGCAACAAACGACTGGTTTTCGGCGCTGCGTTCGCCTCACATCACACGGGCTCTCGCGCGCATACACGAAGCACCCGAACGTGCCTGGACACTGGAGGATCTCGCCAAAGAAGCGGGGTTGTCGCGTGCTGCGTTCGCCCGCAACTTTAGCAATTCAGTAGGCGAATCTCCGCACAGCTATCTAACCCGTTGGCGCATGGGGATTGCCGCTCAACTGCTCGAGCAAACCGATCTGCGACTTCGCGATATCGCGGCGCGTGTTGGATACCAATCAGAATTCTCCTTCAGCCGCGCCTTCAAATCGACTCGTGGCGTCGCGCCGATTCAGTATCGGCGCGCGAGACTCGACTGTCGCTGAGTCGCACATTATCTTTTCTTGCTGTCATGCCGTAAATCAGGATCACTGAGGAATGCAGACTCATCCGAGGTGTAGTTGCGCCCGGGTTCCTCTACCTCTCGTCCAGGTACCCACAAATCCTCCGCCTGTGGTGTCGCAAGGTCCGGCTTTGAATAATCAACTCCCAGCCTGAAGATCGATACGACCTCGCGTAACGTGCCGGATTGCGCCGACACCGATTGCGCCGCGGCCGAGGCCTCTTCAACCAGCGCGGCGTTTTGCTGCATCACCTGATCCATCTGTGCGACGGCTGTATTGACCTGTTCGATACCCGCATGCTGTTCGAGCGATGCAGCAGTAATCTCTTCCATCAGATCGGAGACGCGCTTGACCGCCTGAACTACTTCGCCCATGGCCGTGCCGGCTTCGTTCACCAGATCCGAACCGGCCTTTACGCGCTCAACCGAGTGCGTGATGAGTCCTTTGATCTCTTTGGCGGCGTTGGCACTTCGTTGCGCGAGAGTCCGCACTTCTGCGGCGACGACGGCAAAACCGCGACCCTGGTCGCCTGCGCGCGCGGCTTCTACCGCCGCGTTGAGCGCAAGAATGTTGGTCTGAAAAGCGATACCTTCGATCACGGCGATGATATCGGTCACGTTGGCCGAGCTCTCCGATATCGTATGCATGGTGCCGATCACCCGGCCCATGACATCGCCACCACGGTGTGCAATATCGGACGCGTTTGCTGCGAGCGTGCTGCCTTGCCGGGCACTTTCAGTGTTTTGCCTGACCGTGGAGGTCAGTTCCTCCATGCTTGCTGCGGTTTCCTCGAGCGAAGCCGCCTGTTCCTCGGTTCGCTGGCTCAGATCGGCATTGCCCGCTGCGATTTGCGCCGCGCCCGTAGCAATGCTGTCGCTGCCGGATCTGACCTGCCCAACCAGGTCGGCGAGTCTCTCACTCATGTGTTGGAGCGCTCGCAGTAGATGGCTCGTTTCGTCCTTGCCGCTCACTTCGATATTCGAGGTGAGGTCGCCTTGTGCGACTGTCTGGGCAATCTTCACGGAGACGCCAATTGGAACCGTAATGGAGCGGCTAATGACGAACGCAACAGCGAGACTCAACAGGATGGCTATTCCGATCAGCCCGTATGTGAGCAGCGAGGCGCTGTGGAAGACGGCCGCAGCCTGCTCACCGGAGTCCTTTGCTCCCTGGCCGTTCAAGGCGATATCCTGAGCAATGAACTCAGTGACTTTGCTGAACGCGCGCGAAGACTCGCCTCCTGCGAAAGACCGGGCGTCATTGAAATGTTCTTCGCCGCTGTCGGAAAGCTCATTGAGCTGTTTGTCCAGAGAAAGGTAGGTGGTCCATGCGGCCTTGATCTGGTTCGACAGTTGCAGTTCCTCGGCGGAGCCGACCACCGCCTCGTACTGTGGCCATACCCGCGCAAGTTCGTTCAGCGCGGCGTCATGTTTCGATCGCTGGGACTGACGTTCCGAGGCGCTGGTGGCGATCAGATAACTCAGGGATGCCTGGCGGACCTCATCGACCAGCGCCCGGATATCGCCCAGGCGTTGGACACTGGGAAGGAGATCGGTTGCAAGCTCCTGTGTGCCGTCATAAATACGGGACGCCTGGACCAGACCAAGCGCACCTACCAGGCATAGCAAAACGAGCGTCGCGCCAAATCCGATTCCAAGGCGCACGCCGATCCTGAGGTTGCCAATAGCCTTCACGATTTTTCCTTCGCATGTGGGTTGCAGCAAGCGTTGACTCTGTGCTCGGTGAGCACGTCAATCCGTATTGATCAAAAAGCCTGTTTTCCTGCGATGCGGTTTCGCCTCGAACCCTCGCCGGACTACCACCGCAAGTAGAGCGGAGCAAATACAGCACCTATAGCAGCGGTTATGACAATGCCCAGTACGTACCAGGTACCCCAGAACGGTACGGACATCTCTGAGCAGTAAAGGGAGTACACGAGTGAGCCTTGCGCGCCGGCGAGCAGCCCGGCGCCAGCGCCCGCCAGTGCAAGGCGGGTCGGGGCAAGCCCCTTCATGGCGTGCATCACGGCGGCAAGTGAAGGCAAGGAGAGCAGCACGATATTCGCTGTGGCGACTCGCCATGTCGTGCCTAGCATCAGCGCCAGGCGATAGCCTGGCGGAGTCGCGATCAGCATGAACGAGGCAACCAGCAACATGGCGATGAAGGGCAGTGCGACTGCGAACCAGGCGAGCTTGACGGGTACGCCGGGACTTCCAAGACGCCCGGCGAGCTGCAATGCGGTGATGAGTGTTGTTACCGGGAACGCGAGCCGTATCCAGAATATCGTCGTCAATAGCAATTGCGGCATGTCGCTGCGGATTCCGTAAAGGACCACTAGCATCGCCATGCTGCCGGCAAGCCCCACGCTTAGCGACCGGTTAAGTCTCCTCGAAACGGAATTCGGCTCAATGGTCGTAAGACCATTAGTCAGCCTAAGTATCAGATCTGAAGTTCTCATGTTGTTCAGTGGGGAGCGGCCCAACGATTCGACGAAAACTTCGGGTCAGGGTCTGGGCGACCTGTCACCCAGCAGGTAGTCAATGGATATCCGGCCTGGCCCCCAGGCTGCAATTCCCAGTGCCATCGCCAGCCAGGTGAGATGGATAGGCCAGCCGTCCGGGACCGTCAGCTCGATGAGGCACGTCATCAGTATCAGGCCGGCCGCCGCGAACCGGGTTCCGAAGCCCAGCACGAGCAACACCGGGAACGTCACCTCGCCGCAGCCCGACAGAAATGCAAACACGGCTGGAGCAGGAAACGGGTAGGGACCGCCTGGCAGATGCAACTGGAACTCCTGGGTGAACAGATCGATTGCCGTGTCGTTCAGTTGAAGGAAGCCGTGCCATTTAAGAATGCCCGATTTCCAGAACGGTACGGCCAGTGCAATCCGAAGCACGAGTTGAACGAGCCACGGTTGCGCAAGATGTTGGATCAGCCGTTTCGCCGCACCGATCGCGGATATCACCACGCCTGGAAAGGGCAGTTTTGCCTGTTGTGTGTCCGGTGTCATCTTGATCAATCTCCATGTTGAATGGCGGAAAATACGCCAGCAGAGATCATCCCTGCCATGTTGGCCTGGAGATCGAAGGAAGAGGTTTCTTCAAATGCCGCCGCGACCGCTTCGCCTAGTGATGCGCCCGCGAGAAGGGCGATGAGGAACGTTGCGCCTCCCGCCGGCAGGCGCGAGACGATGACGTCCTGCTCCGGTCGCGTCACGAGTGCATCCTCAGGTTCGTTTGACCGTAGTGGGGAAACAGGACCATCCGTGCGGTTCATCACGAAGATTGCGACGGCCGGATAGATTGAGCGCACGATCCGCGCCGCGGGGTGCGGTCTGAAACGCAACCCGGCCAGCGACGCGGGCTCGATATCTCCTAGTGCCTCGGTGGCAAGCACAGGCAGGTCCGCAGCGTGATAGGCATCCAGCCACGCGCGCTCGATGCGCGCCGTGTCCGCAAGCCATGGCATCTCGCGGGCGTATTCGTAGGACTCGATGAAGGTAGGAAAATCCCGCCCGTACTCGAACAGTAACGGCGAAACGGGGGGCGTCGCGCGGACATGGAAACGGGCCATCGCTCTGAAGAACTCGACGCCAGTGATGCGCTGGATAGCGGGGTAGATCGCTGCCAGTGCATCAATGAGGCTGACCGTGACGTTGTTGCGATAAACGTTGTAGCGCTTGGCTACACGCTTCCCTGATGCGGCCACCAGGTCTTCGGGCGCTGCGATCGCTGGGTCTATCAGTCCCGGCGCAAACGCTGTGGCGTACTGGCGCGAAAGATTTTCAGGCGTCATGGCTGAGTTCCTGTGCGAGTGACATCCCGTGCTCTGCCATGATTTGCCGTGCTGTCGTTGCCTGATCCCGCAATACGGACCACGCGGGAAGATTGCTATCCCACTCGATCAATGCCGGCGTCGGGCCAATCCGCGATACGGCTTGCCTGTAAAGATTCCAGACCGGGTCGGAGATGGCGCGGTCGTGGCTATCGATAAGCAGCAGTTCGTTCTCGTCGTCGCGTTGCTCGCTGTGTCCGGCCAGGTGTATTTCGCCCACGGCTTCGAGCGGCAATCCGTCGAGGTACGCTGCGGCGGAGAAACCGTGATTGATTGCCGAAACAAAAACGTTATTGACGTCCAGTAGCAAGCCGCAGCCGGTATGTTGAACGACGGCCCGTATAAATTCGGTTTCGCTCATTGTCGAAGACGCGAAAGCGACATACGTCGACGGGTTCTCAAGAAGAATGGGGCGTTTGATTGTCTGCTGAACCTGGTCGATGTGTGCACACACGTGCTCGAGCGTTTCTTTCGTGTACGGCAAAGGCAGGAGGTCGTTAAAAAACGCTCCGCCATGTGACGACCACGCGAGATGTTCGGACACCAGCGTGGGTTCGTAGCGTGCAACCAGATCGCGAAAGCGCGTGAGATGGGCAGCGTCCAGCGCATTCGGGCCGCCGATCGACATACACACGCCGTGAATGGAGATCGGGTAGTTCTCACGGATAGCCGCTAGCGCCCGATGCGGGGGCCCGCCAGCGCCCATATAGTTTTCAGCGTGGACTTCGAAGAAGCCGTCTTTCAGACCGTCAGCGAGAATCGCGGCAAGATGTTCATGCTTGAAACTGGTGCCGACACACTGCCGTTGCGCAGCGGTCACACCGGAGGGGCAGCCGCGCTCGTCGATTCCGACTGGCGTTGTTCTGGTGAAATCGGTCATGGCCGCCCCCTTTCCTGTCGTTGTTTGCCGGATCAGGACTTCACAGCGGTGAGCGAGCCATGGCCGCCACCCGGCACGGCGATACTCGTGCAGGTGCCACCCTGAACGAACTTCCATGAGTTGCCCTGGAAATCCATCGCGGACGTACCTTGACACGTGGTGCCAGGACCGGCGGCGCAGTCGTTCTGCCCTTTCAGGGCGACGCCATAGCACTTTTCCTTATGAGCGGCGATTGCGGCGCTTGCCTCAGCGCTCGTAAGCGGTGCTGCGTGGGCGACCGATGCGAGCAGGCTCGCGACTACGCCGGCGAGGAGCGCGGAACTGACAGTGGCTTTAGCGGACATGGAATTTCTCCAGAAGTTGAGATAGAGGAGTACCCGTGCTGGATACATCATCTAATTCGTGGACTGGAGACGTCCGGTTACAGGCAAGTCATCTTTTTTTGCTTTCGACTTGCGCGCAACGAAATCAGGCCGCTCGATCAACGAGTTGCCAGAGCATTCACCACCGAAGCAGTTTGGGACCCAGCACCGCTCCGAGCGCGGCTGGAAGCAGCATGCCGGCCATATACCAGATGCTCCAGAACGCAGGGTTCATCTCAGGGCAATGAAAGCAGTACGCGACCGTGGCGATCGAGCTTGCAAGCAGGCCCGAGACGGCGCCAGCGAGCCGGAGACGGGTCGGCGCCAGTCCTTTGACAGCCCAGAAGATCGCAATGAAGCCTGGAACGGCCAGCAGAAGGATATTGAATGGGCATGTGCGCCAGGTGTGCCCGAGTATCGCGGGCAACCGGTCTTGCGGTGCGGCGCTGATCACCACCGCTATGGCTGCAATCCAGACGATTACAACCGGTACTGCCATGACGGGCCATCCGGTTCCGACCTTGGCGCCGGGGCGTGCCAGCCGGACGGTTGCAATCAGGGCGCCGATTGCGAGGCACAGCGGAAACGCGAGCTTCTCCCAGAAGATTGCGGTTTTGGCGATGGTGCTCAGATCGGGGCGAATGCCAAATACGGCAACCATCAACGCCGTCGCGCCAATGACGGCAACCGGCACTGAGATGCCGAACCGACGGGCCACCGTGCCGCTTTTTACGGGCGCTATGCCGGTTGAGAGCAATCCGACGAGGTCATCTGTTCTCATGCCATTCTCCGGACGTACGTGGCCAGAGCCTTGAGACCCCTATGGATGCTGACCTTGACGGCCGACTCCGATAGCCCCGTCAAGCGGGAGGCTTCGGCAACAGAAAGTCCTTGCAGCTTGACGTGCACGATCGAGAGCCGCTGTTTGTCCGGCAGGTGATCGAGCAGTTTCCCGATGTCGCGGTGGGCATCGGTCGGTTCGTCGGCGGACTCGGCGAAAATGTCGTCGTGCTCGTCAAGGGGGTCATGCAACGACTCCCGTCGCGCACGCGTTCTGAAGAAATCCATCAGTTTATAGCGCGCGATCGCGTGGACCCACGCGGTCAGAGGCTCATCCGGCCGGTATGTATGACGTGCATTATGCACGGCCAGCAGGATTTCCTGAACGAGATCCTCGACGTCGTCGTGAAGTTGGGGAATCCGCTTGCGAAGATAGCCCCGCAGGTGCCGCGTCAGTTCGGACAGAAACGAGCGGTATCCGGATGCGTCGCCTGCCAGGCCCGCGACGAACAACGTTTTCAGACGCTCCTCTGCGGAGTACACGGCCATGATGTTCCTGTGCGTTGCGTTCTCAGACCGCCTGATGCGCGCGTGCTGGCTGTCGTGCGACACCAAAGCAGGTTTGCTATCGCTCCAGGTTGTTTTAGATCGAATGATTTAGAATATCGCAACGTGTGTGACGTTGCAATCCCGGCCGGGAAGACGTTGCGCGATGGCTGGAGTAAGCATGGTTCGACCACGGGAATTCGATGAAAATGCGGTCCTCGATGCAGCCGCCCACCAGTTCTGGGTCTATGGCTACGAGGCGACTTCTGTGCGGGATCTTGCGCAGTGCATGGGGATTACAGGCGCAAGCCTCTACAACGCGTTCGGGGATAAACGTTCGCTGTTTCAGCGGGCGCTGACCCACTACATTGACAATAGCTTCGGCGACCGGGTATCGAGATTCGAGCGGAGCCTGCCGCCTCTCGATGCCATCAAGGCATTCTTTCGGGAAATCGTCGAGCGGTCGGTCAGCGACAGGGATCGCAAGGGATGCCTGCTGGTGAATTCGGCACTTGAGGTTGCACCACACGACGCCGGTTTCCAGACGATGATCGCCAATGTGCTGGTGGCGGTAGAAGCGTTTTTCCGGCGCTGTGTGCTCGCGGGTCAGCAGGCTGGCGAGATTTCGACTGCCCAGTCTGCTGACGATCTTGCGCGCTTGCTGCTAGGGCTCCATCTCGGCATACGGGTGCTTGCCCGGACAAGGCCGGAACGCGCGCTGCTGGAGGGCGTTGTACGGCCCGCGCTGGCGCTTCTCGAGCCTAAGGTCGACTGACGCCCGGGTGTGCCTCAGCGGCCCCTGGCCAAGCCCTGGCCCGGCATCGAATTCGGTTTGAAGCGCGAACCGAGCCGGTACCGCTTGCCGGGATGCACGAAGTGGGCGAGCGTCACCGGCATGCCGTCGGTCCAGGTGCGACGCGTCAGCATCAGGCAGGGTTCGTCGATTCGCATCTCGAGCAGCGCTGCCTGTTCAGGCGTCGGCAAACAGGCGTCGACGATATGCTCGATTTCCAGTTCGTAGTGGGACACGTTGTTGTAGAGATACTGCGACGGCGGCTCGGCCGTGAAATCCTGCGTGAGAAAATCCGGTGCTGCAGCGGGGTTCACATACCGGTCTTCGAACTGAATGGGCCGCCCGTTTTCCAGATGTACGCATGTCAGATGAAACACTGGCGTATTCCTCGGCAGCCCGAACGCCGCGGCGATTTCCACCGAAGCGGCTTCGCGCACGAGCGTAATGACCTTGCAGGCATACTCGTGCCCTCGCGAGCGAATTTCATCGCGAATATGAGCGATCATCAGCAGATTCGACTGCGGTTTGCCTTCGGCCACAAAGGTGCCGACGCCGGCCACGCGTTCGAGCTCACCCTCGGCGGTCAGTTCGCGTAGAGCGCGATTGACCGTCATGCGTGCGACCCCGAACGCCGTCGCCAGATCGATCTCCGACGGGATGCGCTCGCCAACGCCCCATTCGCCTGCACGAACCTTGTCACGCACAACGGCCTTGATCTGCTGAAACGGCGCACCGGGTTTTTGAGCCATATGTACTACCCTTCGATTCCGAATTGAGCGACACCGATTCTATTACGCTTTCAGTCTCGCCCAAGCGCCTTGAGCAACGCGCGCAGAAACATATCATTTTCTTCTTCAGTACCGACGGTTACGCGGATAAGGTCGTCCAGTTCGTATGCACCGAGCGGCCGGACCACGATGCCGGCCTGCAGCAGTCGCTGTGCCACCGTCTTTGCGTCGTTCAGACCAATCGCAATGAAATTGGCATGTGTGGGGATGAATGGAATGCCCTGACGTTCCAACGCCTGGCTGATTTGCGTAATGCCTGCCCGGTTAAGGCTCTGTGTGCGTTGCAGGAATTCGCGATCGGCGAGCGCCGCCAATGCCGCGCGCTGCGCGAGTGCATTGACGCTGAACGTCGGGCGGATTCGGGCAATGGCATCAACGAGATCGGGATGCATGATGCCGTAGCCGACTCGCAGCGACGCCAATCCGTATGCCTTCGAAAACGTTCGCGCGACGACCAGTTGCGGATAACGCGCAAGCAGTGAAATCGAATCGGGGCGCAGCGTGGGATCGACGTAGTCGATATACGCTTCATCGAGTACCACGAGCGTATCCGGACCGACCGAATCCAGAATGACTTCGATATCCGCCGGGGACAGCAGCGTGCCCGTTGGATTGTTGGGGTTGCAGATGTAGACGAGGCGCGTAGTGTCAGTCAGCGCCGCGCGCATCGAGGCCGGATCGTGACGGTAATCGGACGCCGGCACTTCGATTGCGGTAGCGCCACGCGCCTTGATACTGATCGGATAGGCCTGGAATGCGTACTGTGAATAGAGGCCGGCGGTGCCGGCACGCAAGCTCAACGCGGCGCACAGATCGATCAGTTCGTGGGAGCCATTCGTTACCGCGATGTGGTTGGCCGGCACACCATGATAGCGGGCAAGCGCGTTGCGCAGATCGAATGCATCGCTGTCCGGATAGCGCGAGAGAGCGGTGTTCGTGCCGCTGAACTGCTCAGCCAACGCTTGCGCGACATGTGGGCTGCAGCCGAGCGGATTTTCATTCGACGCCAGCTTGATGATGCGCGCAAGACCATATTCGCGCGCAACCGATTGCTCGGAGCGGCCCGGTACATAGAGCGGCAACGCACGGATATGCGCCGGCACCGGCGTGTTTTCTACGGCGTCGTCCAACTCGCTTTTCGCTTCGCTCATGCGCCCACCTGTCCCTGTTCTGCGCGCCACACGATCGGAAACAGCGGGTGCGCCATCGGCGCACCTTCGGCGAGCGTTTCGCGCAGACCGGGAAACTCCGGCGATGTGCGCCACGGGCGTGGCTGGTGACGGATATCGTCGCCGATAAAGCGCAGCGAAAACGCACGGCGCCGACGGTTACCGCCAACGCCGCCCGAGGCATGCAACGTCAGCATATGAAAGCACACCATATCGCCAGGCTCGAGCTCCCAGCCGATGATCGGGTACGCGTCGCGATTGCTTTCGATATCGGGCAAATCGGTCAGGCTGCCTTCGGGAAACCACTTTGCTTCGTTGGCAATGAACGTACGCGGCATCAGCCACGGCCCGCGATGCGAACCCGCGACAAATTCGAGTGTCGATGCGCGCGCGACCGGATCGACCGGAATCCACATGCTGACGTTCTGGTCGCCGGTGATGTTGTAGTACGGCTGGTCCTGGTGCCACGGCGTGCGCTGGCGCGTGTTGGGCTCCTTCACGAGCAGATGATCGTGATAGAAGCGGGCCGCTTCGCCGCCCATCAACGCACCCGCAACGCTCGGCGCGGGTGACTCCATGATGAAACGACGATAGCCGTCGTTATCCTGCCAGTTGCAGAAATCCTCGAAAAACCAGCCCGGATCGTCCGGCCGGCTCGCCACTTTTGCACGCGGACTCGGTTGGGCGATGTTGTGGTCGATAGCCTCGCGCAACATCGCCAGTTCATCCGCGGAGAAAATATTGCGAATACACACTGCGCCGTCGACGCGAAACGCCTGCACCAGATCGTCGGTCACCGCGCGCGCGACTCGCTGTTGAATGGTTTCAGACATCTCCGTTTCCTTTGTATGTGGTTGACATTGCACGCTGCTCACCGCTCAACTGCCCGAATGAAATCGGCGACGCGGCTGTTTCCTGTCGCGCCGAGAATCGAGTCAGGGGTGCCTGACTCGAGAATGACGCCGTCGGCGACAAAATGAATCGTGTCGGCGAGCTTTCGCGCGAACGCCATCTCATGGGTAACAATGGCAAGCGTCAAACCCGCATCGGCAAGGGTGCGAATCGTGTCGAGCACGCCCGCGACAAGC
Organism: Paraburkholderia sediminicola; assembly: GCF_902859805.1. GTDB lineage: Bacteria > Pseudomonadota > Gammaproteobacteria > Burkholderiales > Burkholderiaceae > Paraburkholderia > Paraburkholderia sediminicola. The sequence continues at coordinate 73,514 of NZ_CADIKC010000019.1, forward strand.
TCCGGATCGAGCGCCGAAGTCGGCTCGTCGAACAGGACAACTTTGGGTTTCATCGCCAGTGCACGCGCAATCGCAACGCGCTGGCGCTGGCCGCCCGACAACTGGTCGGGGTAGTAGCCGAGGCGATTGCCGAGACCAACCTGATGCAGGATCGCCGAGGCCTCGCTAATGACTTCATCACGTTGGCGGCGCTGCACGTGGATCGGCCCTTCGATCACGTTTTCGAGCACGGTGCGATGAGCGAACAGATTGAATTGCTGAAACACCATCGGCATCTTGCGCCGTGCGATACGCAGCTGCGCTTCCGGCTTCGTGCGAAACGTGGCGCCGTCCTGATGACAAAGCCGTTCGCCGTCGAAATGAATTTCACCGCCGGTCGGCATGTCCAGAAAATTGATGCAACGGAGCAAGGTGGACTTGCCCCCGCCACTCGGACCGATGAAGAAGCTGACCTCGCCGGGCCGGATACGCAGGTCGATGCCTTTGAGCACCCGTACCGCGCCGAAGGATTTTTCGAGTGCGCGCACTTCGAGAATGGACGTTGAGGGATTCGCCTTCCCGTTCAGATCAGGTTTCAAGATTGGGCTCCGTGCCAGCCACGCCGGCCTTGCCTGCGGGAATCTGTGTCGACACGCGCTTGCCGCCGCGGTGTACGGGGGTGAACTTCTGCTCGATCCATCGCACGCCGCGTGCGGCAGCAAAGCTCATCGCGAAGTAGATGATCGCCACCATCAGATAGACCTGCATACTCATGAAGGTATCGGCGATCACGATCGTGCCGTGCCGGAGCAACTCGTTGACCGCGATGAACGACACCAGCGACGAATCCTTCAGCAACGAAATGAAGTAGCCGCCGATCGTGGGGAGCGCAACCTTCAGCGCTTGCGGAAGAATCACGCGCCGGTAGATCATCGTGTGCGACATGCCGATGGTCAGCCCCGCTTCACGCTGACCGTTGTCTACCGCCTGGATCGCCGCGCGGAACACCTCGGAAAGATACGCGCCGAGGTTTAGCGCGAGGCCGAGCACGCCCGCCCAGAATCCCGGCAAGGTCAGGCCGACCTGCGGCAGCGTGAAGTAGATCACCAGCAACTGAACCACCAGCGGTACGTCGCGCCAGATCTCGACATAGGCGCGCAGCAGCCAGTCGAGCCAGCGCCGTGACGACAGCCGGCCAAGCGCAACCGCGAGGCCGAGCGCAATCGCACACGTCATGCTGATGACCGACAGTTCGATCGTCACCCACGCGCCCTTCAGCAGGAACGGAAAGTAGCGCGGAATCAGTGTAAAGAAGAACTCGCTCATGATCGGTGCGATTACTTCGTCAGCACCGCTTGTTCCGGCGACCATGCACCGTACTTCGTGAGGATCTTCTGGCGCGTACCGTCCTGGTCCATCGATTGCAGCGCGCCATTGATCGCGGTGAGCAGATCGCTGCATTCTGCGCGAACCGCTGCGGCGCTCGTGCCGAATTTATAGCTCGCCTTGTTTTCGGCGTCGACCCATTCGGGCTTCGGGTGGTAGTAAATCGGCTGACCGACAACGCGCAGATTTTTCATCTTCTCGCGCTGGCCGAGCAGGGTGCCCTGATCGAGCAGCACCGCGTCGACCTGGCCGTTTTGCAACGCCATGAACGGCTCGCCGAACGAATTGAAGTCCATGACTTCGCCGATCTGGCCTTCAGTCGCGAGCCGGTGCGCATTTACCGAATCGTTGGTGCCGAGCGTTGTGGCAACCTTCCGGTTCTTCAGATCTGCGAACGACTGGATCGGCGAATCGGTTTTGACGATTATTTCGTCGTAGAGCAGGAAGTAGGGCCGTGAGAAACGCACGTTGGCGCTCTGGATACGCTCCTGCGTGGCTGACATCGATGAAAAGATGATGTCCCAGCGCTTCGATTTCAGCCCGGGAATCAGCGTGCTCCATTCGGTGACGACGAAGTCCGTCTTCGGCACGCCGATGCGTTTGCCCACCTCCTTCAGCATATCGGCCTCGAAGCCGCCGTAGCTGCCGTCTTCGTTTTGCCAGACGAAAGGGCGGGTACCCATCAGGCCGTTGCCCGCTGTCAGGACACCGCTCGACTTCACGTCGTCCAGACACCCTGCGGCGACTGGAAATGCGGAGCTGGACAGAACGGCGGCGGCACATAACGCGATCAGACGATTCATGGCGGACACTCCGGACAGAAAGGGAACGGCTTGGGAAACGTTGTGCGCGTCCGCGATACCTCGATGAAGTCCATTCGCGTTGCGGTCTAGACCGGACTATACTGCAACAAAAAAAATAGCCAAGCTTTTTTTCGACGTCGATCGCTAAGGGAAAGCAGGCGCTTGCACGTCAGGTTGGTGGCCTGAGTGCAGATCGGAAGGGAGACGGTATAAGTGTTCTTTCGGCGCTGGAATCGCGTTGCGCGATTAGCTGATTGCTCGTGGCGAGACGACGAGACGTATGTACGACGCGATGCGCTGCCCGAATCCGATGGTCAGCGATTCAGAGAACGAGATCCGGAGTCAGGAGACGGCGCCCGAACCGTATTTGCCCACCAGCAGCGCACCGCTGGCGAAGCGGTCGAGCGCGTAGGGTGCGAGAGAAACATCCGTGGGCAGACCGAGCGCATGCTGCGCGAGGATTTTGCCGATGCCCGGCGACAGTTTGAAGCCGTGCCCGGAAAAGCCAAAGCCGACAACGAGACCCTCGATATCGCCGACCTTGCCCAACACCGGATTCCAGTCTGGCGTCACGTCGTACACACCGGTCCATGACGAAGCCAGCCCCGCGGCCTCATAAGCCGGGAAGCGTTCCGCGACCTGCGCGCCGACTTCGGCGACATAGTCGAGCGAGATATCGCCCTGTTCGGTTTCCGGCGAGTTCAACGTTTCGCCGACCACACCTTCCGACACCAGCATCTGACTGCCGCCATAGCTGCGGTAATAGAGCATGCCGTCCGAACCCAGGTCCTTGAACGCGGGCATCTTGAACGAATACGCCGCGTTGTCGCATTCGAGTGCGAGCACCGTGTGACGCTCCGGCTTGACCGGCAGCGGCACACCGATCCAGCCGGCGAGTTCCGGCGTCCAGATGTTCTGTGTGCTGATTAGCGTGCCGCAACTGAAGTTGCCCGCGCTGGTTGTGACGCCGGCGATCCGGCGTCCTTCGCGAACGATGCCCGTAACTGTCACGCCTTCCATGATCTTGACACCGCGCCGGCGCGCCGAGCGGGCGAAGCCGGTCGCCACCAGATAGGCATCCGCGAAACCCGCCTCCGGTTCGTAGCCGATCAGCGCGGCGTCGTCGAAGTGCGCGATCGGCAGGCGCTCGTGCGCCTCATCCTTGCCGATCAGTTGCACTTCGATGCCCATATCCTGCTGCGCGGCGAGCGAGGCGCGCAGCGGTTCCAGCTTGTCGCCGTCGGGCGCGCAGATCAGATAGCCGCATTTGACGAGACCGCAGGACGCTTCGTCGTCGCCGAGATAGTCAGCGAAATTATTGAATGCCCACCAGGAAGCGCGCGCGAGTTCCACGTTCTGGCGCACCGAATAGTGCGTGCGCAAGAGGCCGGACGACTGCGACGTGGTGCCCGCGCCGATCGTGCCCTGTTCGATAACCAGCACGCTTTGTGCGCCCAATGCGGCGAGATGATGGGCGACCGATGTGCCGATAACGCCAGCGCCGATCACGATGAAATCGTAGTGGCTCATGTGAACCTCTGGATGGCAATGAGGCGAATTCTAGAAAAACGTTGGCTGCGTTAATTTTGTATTAGGCAAACTTATGGCGAGCCAATGCAATTTCTCATCCTGCGCACCAACCCTGCGAACCTCGACACATCGCTGCGTGCACCGCACAGGATGACCGGCACGTCACCCACGCGAGCGGAGCATTTCATGAGACGAACCCCAGCCCCAATCGATCTGCGCGCGTTGCAGGCTTTTGTCGCTGTCTGCGAGAGCGGCTCGATGACAGGCGCGGCGAAGCAGCTCGGCGTGAGCCAGAGCGCCATCAGCCAGTCGATTGCAGCGCTGGAGCGAGATCAGAGCCTGACGCTGTTCGACCGCGAGAGCCGTCCGCCACGCCCGAACGTAGCGGGGCGCGCGTTGCTGGAGTTGGCGGGGCCGTTGATCGAACACGCGCAGATGGTGAGCGCCCGGATCGGCGATGCCTCTCAGGCCGGCAAGATGCCGGTGCGCCTGGGTTGCGTCGATTCGTTCGCGGCTACCGTTGGGCCTGAATTGATTCGCGCGGTGTCGAATTCAGAGCGGCAGATTTCGATGTGGTCTGGTCTCACGCCGGGCCTGAGCAAACAGTTGCACGACCGCGAACTGGATATCGCGATCTGCACGCAGACCACGCTGAGCGACGCACGGATCGTGGAAGTGCCGCTGTTTTCCGAGGCATTTGTGGTGGTGGTTGCGCGCAGCCAATTGAACGGACGCCGCAATATCGACTGGCGCACGCTTGCGCTCGAACTGCCGTTGATCCGCTATACGGCGCGTTCGGTGATCGGCCAGCAGATTGAGCGCTTCGCACGGCATCTGGGCATTAACAGTCCGCGGCGTTATGAGTTCGACGCGACCGATCCGCTGCTGAGTCTGGTGGCCGCGCGCGTGGGATTCGCGATATCGACGCCCTTATGTCTGTGGCAGGCGCGGCACTGTCTGGACGACATCGCAGTGATGCCGTTGCCGCCGAGCCGCCTCGGGCGGCGCGATTTTTTCCTGCTGCATCGCCAGGGCGAGTGGGAACAGTTCGCCAGTGACATCGTCATGCTGACGCGCGGCGTGCTGGACAACGCGATTCAACCGTCGCTCGCGCGGGCGCTGCCCGATCTGCCGGACGATGCATTGCGCTGATTCAGGCGCGATGGCGCGAGTTTGTATAAGCGTTGCTTTTAACGCTGCTTAACCGCACACCTCGTTTTTGTGCAAAGTCGCACCAGTCACAGCGACGATGTGCACCGCAGTCAGGCTGATGAACCTTTCAGCGTCGAAATCAGGAGCGATGCATGGTGCCCAAATCGTTTATTGGTGGGAATCTTTGATTCACTTGGATAAACATGGCACAAACGTTGCATTGATAGCGGCATCGACTGAGGCGGCCGCAGCGAGCGATCAGTCAGCTGCACTCGATTGCGGATACACGAAGATCGACAGGAATTGAATGGGCGTCTTGATCAGGCGTTCCGGACCGTGCGGTATCTCGCCCTGGAAAGTGAGCGTGTCGCCAGGATGAAGAATGTAGGTTTGCTGACCGTGGCGGTATTCGATCACGCCCTTGAGCATGTGAATGAATTCGGTGCCCGGATGCTGGAACACGGGAAAGCGTTCGGCTTCGTCTTCCATCGTGATCAGGAAGGGCTCGAAAAGCTTACGCGGACCCTGGTCATAGGCAAGCAGGTGATAGGTGTGGCCGCTTTTGGTGCCCTTGCGAACCACTTCCATGCCGCCGCCTTTTTTGACGAGTTGTGCACCGCCTTGCGGCACGTCGAAATTGCGAAACAGCATGGAGAGCGAAACGCCGAGCGCCTGGGCGATGCGGTTGAGGACCTCGAGACCTGCGGACGTCTGAGCGTTTTCGATCTTCGAGAGCATGCCGCGGCTGATGCCGGCCTGAGCGGAAACCTGAGCAATGGTCAGGCCGTGGCGCTGGCGTAATTCGCGAATGGTGTTGCCGAGGTAGCGTTCAAGCGGCGTTTTATTGTCTTCACCGATCTGCATGTAAGCCTCACGTAAAACGAAAGCGTAGCAGATTGCAGCGCGGAGCTACGTGCAAAGAGTTTCACAAAGAGAATCTTTGTTTCTCACCAATAAAGTACCCGGCCGATTGAAAACACGCTCGAAGCGCGCCACAACCGGCGTTCGGGAGCATGTTGCGCAACCCGGTCACACGCGCTGCGTGTGACTTTTCCAAACGACGAAAGATGCAGTTGCAAGGAGTGGCGATGAACCTGAACGATGCGAGCAAGCTGCCGTTCAACGAGCTCGGATGCGTGCCCCGTTTCGGCTCGGCGGAAGAGGCGCAGGCGTATCTGACGCAGCAGGGTGTGAAGTACGTGCTGGCGCAGTTTGTCGATATTCACGGCGTGGCCAAGGCGAAATCGGTGCCGGTCAGTCATCTGAAGAGTGTGCTGACGGCGGGTGCCGGTTTCGCGGGGTTTGCGATCTGGGGCGTCGGTATCGAGCCGAACGGCCCCGACTATATGGCCGTCGGCGATCTGGCGACGCTCACGCCGGTGCCGTGGCAGCCGGGCCTGGCGCGGATCGTCTGCGACGGTCACGTGAATGGCGAAGCATGGCAATACGATTCGCGCGTGACCTTGAAGAAACAGGTCGCACGGATGACGGAGCGCAACTGGACGCTCTTCACCGGTCTGGAGCCGGAATTCTCACTACTGCGCCGTTCGGCGTCCGGCACGCTGGAGCCATGCGATCCGAGCGATACGCTCGCCAAGCCGTGTTATGACTACAAGGGACTCTCGCGTACACGCGTCTTCCTGGAAAAGCTCACCGAATCGATGCGCGCGGTCGGCATCGACGTCTATCAGATCGATCACGAAGATGCGAACGGGCAGTTCGAAATCAACTACACGTATACCGATTGCCTGACGTCGTGCGATCACTACGTGTTCTTCAAAATGGCCGCCTCCGAGATCGCCAATGAACTCGGCATGATCTGCTCGTTCATGCCGAAGCCGTTCGCGAACCGTCCCGGCAATGGCATGCACATGCATATGTCGATCGGCGACGGTGAACGCAACCTGTTCTCCGACAAGAGCGACACGCTCGGCATGGGCCTGTCCACGCTCGGCTATCAATTCACCGCGGGTTTGCTCGCGCACGCACCGGCACTGTCCGCGCTGTGCAATCCAACCGTGAACTCGTACAAGCGCCTCGTGGTTGGCCGCTCGCTGACGGGCGCAACGTGGGCGCCGGCCTACATCAGCTACGGCGACAACAACCGTTCGACGATGGTGCGCATGCCAGGCGAGCGCATCGAACTGCGTTTGCCGGATGGCTCATGCAATCCGTATCTCGCGACGGCGGCGGTGATTGCCGCGGGGCTGGACGGTATCGATCGCGGTCTTTCACCAGGCGAACCGGCTAACGAGAATCTCTACGAGTGGTCGCCCGCGAAACTCTCCGAACACGGAATCGGCGTGCTCCCGCAAAACCTCGAGCAGGCGCTCGACGCGCTGGAAAGCGACCACGTGATCTGCGACGCGCTCGGCCCGGTTGCCGATGAATTCCTCAAGCTCAAACGGATGGAGTGGCTCGAATACATGCGCCACGTGTCGGACTGGGAACTGAAGACTTACCTCGAATTCTTCTAAGGAGAAGCACCATGTGCGGAATTGTGGGCTTGCTGGTCAAGACGCCGGCATTGCGCGAACGGCTCGGCGAATTGATGGTGCCGATGCTGATCGGCATGACCGAGCGCGGACCGGATTCGGCGGGCCTCGCGGTGTTCGGCAAACAGGTCGATGTGAGCCAGCGCAAGCTGAGCATTTACGCGGGCTTCACTGAAGAAGGCGCGGATTTCGCGTGGCAGCCGCTGGTGGAAGCACTGAACGGGGCGATGGACGTCACCGCGCGGATCGACTCGAAAGGCAATCATGGCGTGCTGACAGTGCAGGGCAATGTCGAGCGCGTGAAGACGTGGCTGCGCGAACGCTATCCGAAGCTGTATCTGCTATCGAGCGGCCGCTCGATCGATCTGTACAAAGACATCGGCTCGCCTTCGCAAGTCGCCGAGCGTTATGACTTTGCGAATCTGAAAGGCTCGCATCTGGTCGGCCACACACGCATGGCGACCGAATCGGCGGTAACGCCCGATCGCGCGCATCCGTTTACGGCTGGCGACGACTTCTGCCTCGTTCACAACGGCTCGCTGTCGAACGCGCACGGCGTGCGCCGCAAGCTCGAACCGCAGGGCATCCACTTCGATACCGACAACGACACCGAAGCCGCCTGCCGCTTTCTCGAATGGCGGCTGCGCGAAGGCGACACGTTGCCGGTCGCCTTGCAGAAGGGTTTCGAAGAACTCGACGGCTTCTACACGTTCCTGATGGGCACCTCGACCGAACTCGCGCTGATTCGCGATCCGTTCGCGTGCAAGCCGGCGGTGGTCGCGGAAAACGACGACTACGTTGCGATCGCTTCCGAGTTCCGTTCGCTTGCGCATCTGCCCGATATCAAGAACGCCCGAGTCTTCGAACCGGCACCTGAGGAGATGTATGTATGGAAAGCCTGACTTTCGATCTGGAGCGCGCGACGGTCCGTGAGCTGAACCAGTTCCTGCACAAACCGGCGAGCGAACTGGAGGGCCAGACGGTGGCGGTCGTCGCGCCGAACGGCGCGCATAACCTTGCAGTCGGTGTGGATGCGCCGGTGCGAGTGACGATTGCCGGTCACGCCGGCTATTACGCGGGCGGCATGAACAAGCACGCAACCATCGAGATCGAAGGCAGCGCGGGCACCGGCGTCGCGGAAAACATGATGAGCGGCAAGGTGCACGTGAAGGGTTTCGCGTCGAACGGCGCGGGCGCTTCCGCGCACGGCGGCCTGCTTGTGATCGACGGCGATGCGGGTCTGCGCTGCGGTATTTCGCTCAAAGGTGGCGACATCGTGGTGGGTGGCTCGGTAGGCAGCTTCTCGGCGTTCATGGCGCAAGCGGGCCGCATGGTGATCTGCGGCGATGCGGGCGATGCGCTCGGCGACTCGCTTTACGAAGCGGTGCTGTACGTGCGCGGCGAAGTGAAATCGCTCGGCGCGGACGCACAGTACGAGCCGATGACGCAAGCCGATATCGACGCGGTGCGCGCACTGCTCACCGCTGCCGGCATGGATCACGACCCGGCGTCATTCAAACGGATCGCCTCCGCTCGCACGCTCTATCACTGGAACGCGGACGCGAACCAGGAATATTGAACATACGCTCTCGAAGAAGGCCCTCATGGAAGCCAAACCCGTTCAATTCGTCCGCTTGCAGCAGGAAGAGTCGCAAGCTTACGACCGCAAGACGATCGACTATATCCACGCCGCCGCACAGCGCGGCCTCTACGAAATTCGCGGTCTGGGCGCGAAACGCCATGTGCCGCATTTCGACGATCTGCTGTTTCTCGGTGCCTCGCTGTCGCGCTATCCGCTCGAAGGGTATCGCGAGAAATGCGCGACGCAGACCGTGCTCGGCACACGCTTCGCCACGAAGCCGGTGGTGCTCGACATTCCGATCACGATTGCCGGCATGAGCTTCGGCGCGCTTTCGGCGAACGTGAAGGAAGCGCTCGGCCAGGCTGCGACCGCGATGGGCACCTCGACCACCACCGGCGACGGCGGCATGACGCAGGAAGAGCGCCGCTCGTCGAAGACGCTGGTTTATCAGTGCCTGCCGTCGCGCTACGGCTTCAACCCGGACGACGTGCGCCGCGCCGATGCGATCGAAATCGTGATTGGCCAGGGCGCGAAGCCGGGCGGCGGCGGCATGCTGCTCGGGCAGAAGGTCAATCCACGCGTCGCCTCGATGCGCACCTTGCCGGCCGGCGTCGATCAGCGCTCGGCGAGCCGTCACCCGGACTGGACCGGTCCGGACGATCTGGCGATCAAGATTCAGGAACTGCGCGAAATCACCGATTGGGAAAAACCCATCTACGTGAAGGTCGGCGCAACGCGCACGTTCAACGACGTCAAGCTCGCGGTGCATGCGGGCGCGGACGTGGTGGTGATCGACGGGATGCAGGGCGGCACGGCCGCGACGCAAACCTGTTTCATCGAGAACGTCGGCATTCCGACGCTGGCGGCGGTTCGCCAGGCGGTGGACGCGCTCGAAGATCTGAACATGAAAGGCCAGGTACAACTGATCGTCTCGGGCGGCATCCGCACCGGCGCTGACGTGGCGAAGGCATTGGCGCTCGGCGCGGACGCAGTGGCCATCGGGCAGGGCATGTTGATGGCGCTCGGCTGCAACAGCGACACGTACTTCCAGAACGGTGCATTGCATTCGGCTGCGGCGGACTACGCGGCGCTGAACACGTCGCCGGGTTTCTGCCATCACTGCCATACGGGGAAGTGTCCCGTCGGCGTGACCACCCAGGACGCCGTGCTCGAACAACGCGTTCAGCCGGACGAAGGTTCACGCCGCGTGCGCAACTACCTGAAGACACTGAACATGGAACTGACGACGATCGCGCGTGCGTGCGGCAAGCAGAACGTCCATCACCTGGAGCCCGAGGATCTCGTCGCGCTGACTGTGGAAGCCGCGGCGATGGCGCGCATTCCGCTCGCGGGTACGTCGTGGATTCCCGGATGGACTAAATGAATTGAGTTGTTTTGAGTTTTTTGACTGTGGAAAAGTTGAGTGCATTCAACCTTGATTCACCCCTCTATCAGGAGCCCAATATGAGCACTCCGCAAAGCACCACACAAGCAGCGCCGGCATCATCGGGTGGCCTGCGTTCCGGTACCTTAGGTTTTCCCGAGGTCATCGGCCAATCCATCGCGAATCTTTCGCCAACTTTCACGCCGTCGATCAACGTGACTGCGATCGCGGCGCTGGCCGGTGCTGGGACCTGGTTGATTTATGGTCTTTCAACGCTTGGGCTGCTGCTGGTGAGCATGAGCATCATCGCGCTCTCGAGCCGGATCGCATCGGCGGGTTCGTTCTTCATCTATATCTCGCGCGCGCTTGGACCGATGGCGGGTGGCATCGCCGGCTGGGGTTTGATTGCGGCTTACGTGGGCACGGCAATGGGGGTTGGCGCCGCTGGCGTCGTGTTCGTGCAGAACGCTTTTACGGCCTGGGGGATCAATGTCCCCTCGTGGGCGGTCTACACGGTCTTTGTCGGGCTCGCCTGGTTTTTCTCGGCACGTGACGTGAAGCTCTCCTCGCGCCTGTCGCTGGCAATCGAAGCCGCGTCGGTTGTGATCGTGGGCGGTGTGCTGATCTATGTGCTCGCACTGCATCCGGACCATATCATCGACCATACGCAACTGGGGCTGCAGGGCGTGAGCGGTAAGGGCATGGCACAGGGCATGGTGCTCGGCATCTTCTCGTACGTCGGTTTCGAGAGCGCGGCTTCGCTCGGCCAGGAAACGAGGAACCCGCTGCGCGTCATTCCGCGTGCGGTGGTCTGGTGCGTGATCCTGTCGGGCCTGTTCTTCATGTTTGTGGCCTATTCGATGACGATCGCCTACCACGACGATGCAGCCAAGCTCGGCGGCGATTCGGCCGTGCTCAACACCTTGCTCACGAGCGTCGGCGCCTCGCCGCTCGGTCCGGTGTTCTATCTGATTGCTTCGGTCAGCGCGTTCTCGTGCGTGCTTGCGTGCATCAACTCGTCCAGCCGTCTGCTGTATTCGATGGGCCGCTATCAGTTCGTGCACCGCTCGATGGGCATGGTGCATCGCACGCACCAGACACCGTACATCGCCGTTGCGTTTTCCTCCATCGTGACTTTTGTGGTGTGCATCGCGATGCTCGGCACGGGACCGCTCAACACCTTCGGCTATACCAGTACGTTTGCGACCTTTGGCTTCCTGGTCGTGTATTTCCTGGTCGCCATCGCAGCGCCGGTTTATCTGAAGAAGCAGGGCGAGCTGAAGACGAGCAACGTCGTGTGGGGCGTGCTCGGCGCACTGGCGATGGTCGGCGCGGTGATCGGCAGCGTGTATCCGGTGCCCGATTATCCGTATAACATCCTGCCGTATCTGTTCGTTGCGTATATGCTGGTTGGCGCAGTCTGGCTGTTGATGCTCAAGAAGCGCTCGCCGCAAGTGCTCGAGAAAATCGAACACGATCTGGAAACCAGCGACGTGATGACCCACGGCAAAAAGTAAATGAGTGAACCCTTCTCACAGGATAGCTTGCCCGCACCGAGCACCAGCCAGGTGCCAGACGATCCAGAGGGAAGGCCCGCTAGCGGTCGCGCAATGGGCGGCCAGGAAATCGACCTGCAGTTGAAACCGGAGCGCGGCGAGTGTGCCGCGCTCGAGATCGGTTGTGTTTCTTTCCCTGCCCGCGCCCGCGGGCAGGATCACATCAATGAAGACTACGTCGGCGTGATGCTCGGCGATCTGGCCGAGCGCGCCGCGCGTGGCAGCGTGATCGCCCTTGCGGATGGCGTGAGCGGCAGCAAGGGCGGACGGGTCGCGGCCGAACTCTCGGTGCGGACCTTTATCGATGCCTATTACGGACTCGCCGACACCTTGCAGCCCGGCGTGGCCGCTGCGCGCGCGCTCGAGGCAATCCACGGCTGGCTGCATCAGATCGGCCGCGTCGACCCCGCACTGAAGCAGATGGCTGCCTCCTTTGCGGCGTTGATCGTGCGCCGCGCTACCGCGTATCTGGTCGCGGCCGGCGATGTACGGCTCTATCTACTGCGCGATGGCCAACTGACCCAGCTCGGCGACGACGACGTGGTGCCGGTCGCTTTCGGTTCGTATGTCGCGCACGCGGTCGGCATGCTTCCGACGCTGGTGACGCGCATCGAAACGCTTGAGCTGCACGAGGGCGACCGCCTGCTGATGTGCTCCGACGGGCTCTATCGTCGCGTGCCGATGCGCGAGCTGCAGACGGTACTGGCGGCGCGCGGCGGTGCGCTCGAAACAGCGCGCCGTCTCAACGCGCTGGCGATGACGCGCGGCTCGCAGGACGACGTGACGAGCGCGGTGCTCGACGTGGGCGGCCTGCCTTTGCTCGATGTCGGCTACCTTGAGCGGGTGGTCGGCACCTTGCCTATTCCGGCGGTGCCCGATGCAGGCGAAGTGGTCGACGGATATCTGCTCAAGAGCGTATTGAGCGACGGCTTCTATTCGCGGATTTTCGCGGGCTACGATCTGGCCGATCCAAACACGCCGCTGGCGCTCAAGTTTCCCAAGCCGCGTGTCGAGCAGGACGAGAACGTGCGGCAGTCGATCGTGCGCGAGCGCTGGCTGGCCGGCAAGATCAGCGACGATGGCGTGCTCGCGCCGATGCCGATCGATGCCGACCGGCAAACCCGGCTCTATGTGGTGATGCCGCTCGGCTCAGGCGTCACGCTCGAGAAACTGCTGGCGGCGCCTCAGCCCATGGCGCTGCCGCGTGCGCTCAAGATCGCGCAACAGCTAGGCCATTCGATCGACGTGCTGAATCGCCGCAATATCTTCCATCGCGATATCAAACCCGAGAACGTGCTGGTGATGTGGGGCGATAGCACGCGCCTGCTCGATCTCGGCTTCGGTTATATGCCCGGCATGCAGTTGCCGGGTCCCGACGCCGCACCGGGCTCACCCGCTTATATGGCGCCTGAGTTGATGAAGGGCGCACAGGGTGATGCGCGCTCCGAGGTGTTCGCGTTTGGCGTGACCCTGTACCGGCTGTTCAGCGGCGGCAAGCTGCCCTACGGCTTCAATGGTCGTGTGCCGCTCTATCAGTACCGGCCGGACGCGCCGCTATGGCTCGACCTGGTGCTGGAGAAAACGCTGCAACCCGATCCGGCGCGCAGGTATCAGGACGTGCTCGAAGTCTGCGCCGATCTCGAACGTTTTTCGAGCGGTCGGGACGCGATGGCGCCGATCCGGCGCAAGCCTTTGCTCGAGAGCGATCCTGTGCTGTTCTGGCAGATGATCGTGGTGCTGTTGCTGGCGCTGCTGTTGTGGTCCTTGATCCGGCATTGAACGGGCTTGGCGGCGCGACCCCGTAACAGATCACTCGATAAGGTATCCTGCCTTTAGAAAAATTGTCGACCGGCTTAACTATTGTCGAATATTTGTCCCTGTAGACTAAGTCGCAATTCCGCCTTCTAAATCTGGTACTTTCTGCTTTCGACCCAGCCGGCTTCATGACAAAGGATCTGCACAGATGAGCTTCATCCACTTTATTGGCGGCGAGAAAGGCGGCGTCGGCAAATCGCTGGTCGCCCGCGTTTTGGCCCAGTACTTTATCGACGAGAATATTCAGTTCGTCGGCTTCGACACCGACAAATCACATGGCGCGTTGTTACGCTTCTATGCCGATTTTGCGGCTCCTGCAGTACTCGATCAGCACGACAGCCTGGATCCCATTATTGAACAGGCACTCGAAGATCCGCAGCGGCGTGTTCTGGTCGACCTTGCCGCGCAAACGCAGCAGTCACTCGGACAATGGCTGGACGACGCGGACGTCGTCGGTCTTGCCGAAGAGCATGGTCTAACGCTGACCTGGTGGCACGTCATGGACGCAGGCCGCGATTCGGTCGATCTGCTGCGGCAGTGGCTCGACCAGTTTGGTGGACGAATCAAGCTGGTGATCGTATTGAACGAACTTCGCGGTGACCGCTTCGAGATCCTGGAGGCATCCGGTGAACTCGCGCGTGCCGAAGCGCTCGGCGCGAGCGTGATCAGGCTGCGCCGGCTGCCCGACGCGACGATGCAGAAGATCGATCGGCAAAGCGCAAGCTTTTGGGCGGCCATCAATCATCATGACCGCGCCGCCACCGGCATGGGTATGCTCGAGCGGCAACGCGTCAAGGTGTGGCTACATCGCGCTTATGGTGAATTGGCCAAGCTCGCTCTATAGCTGCGCGCCGACTGGCCTCACGCCGCGGTCAGGATATCCGGTAACTGATCCACCCGCGGCTCGATCAGCTGGGAGCTGATGAAGGCCCAAAGCTGTTCGGCCGCCTGGCCGCGCTCCTTGACCGGGCGGTACAGGCGTATCTCCAGCTCGGTTGCCCAGATGTCCGAGCCTGCGCGAACCAGATTTCCTTCGCTTAATTCCTTGGTTATACAGCTTTCCGGAAGCCAGCCGATTCCGTGGCCGGCTACAACCATGCCTTTTAACGCCTCCGACATGTGGGTCTCAAAGCAGCGGAACAGCGAGTACGGCTCCGTCGCGTTCATCAACAGCATTTCGACAACGTTGCCAAGGAATGCGCCGGATGAATAGGCGAGCAGGGGCAGCGGTCTGCTGCTCTTGCCAGGGAGTTCGAAGAGAGGCTTGCCGTCACTGCCTGCTGCCGAGACCGGCACAATGCGCTCGACACCGAGTGTAAGGAACGGAAAGTGATTGGGATCGAGTGCGATCGGCAATTGCGGGTGGTGATAGCCGATTAGCAGGTCGCAGTCGCCTGCCACGAGGTGTTGCACACCCTCGGGCACGTTGACGGCCTGGACGCGGGCCATGATATGGCCGAACTCGCTGGTCAGGCGCTTGAGCCAGTCGGGAAAAAGCGTAAAGACCAGTGTATGGGCAACCGCGAAATGAACCACATGGTCGTTTTCCGCGAACTGTTCATACCCGCCTACCAGGTTGCGTGCCGCATGCATGCTGCGCAGGATGTCCGCCGCGAGACTGCGAAACATCCGGCCGGCGGGTGTGAGAGTGATCGGGTTGACGCTGCGATCGACGAGCTTCGTGCCCATCCACGTTTCGAGCGCCACGATCCGTCTACTGAAAGCTGATTGGGTGAGATGCCGGCTGCGCGCCGACCGGGAGAAACTCTTCGTATCCGAAAGGCTAAGAAAGTCTTCCAACCACTTTGCTTCCATATTGATCACTTGTGTTGGGTCAATCGACAACCATGTCTGTGCGACACGGCAACGCTAGCCTACCGTTCCTCATTGCAAGAATACCGATGTTTTTTTTCGATAGGTGTTAGTCGAAATATGCATGAGCGTTGCCCCCATAAATTGGGCTACATACCTTTTGTCTGCCTGCCCTCGATGACCCAATACAAACTGCCCTTGATCCGGCGCTAAAAACGAACGACCGTTCTTAAATGTCAGTTGTTGATTTGTAGATTAATCGATGCGCCACCGCGCATACATCCTTCCGTATATGTCCCCGGGATTGCGAAGTCAAGTGCCCGCATTAAAAGGATCGAACTGATTATGTCCACACTGCACAACCAGAATTCCCCGGCATCCCCTGGCGACGTAGATAAGAAAAGCTGGCTGGAGTCGCACGAAGCGGGATATCACAAGACGTTGGGTAATCGTCAGGTTCAGATGATTGCCATTGGCGGGGCGATCGGCACTGGCCTCTTTCTCGGCGCGGGCGCGCGCCTGCAAATAGCGGGTCCTTCGCTTGCCGTTGTCTATCTGGTCTGTGGCGTCTTCTCGTTTCTGATCCTGCGCGCGCTGGGTGAGCTGGTGATGCATCGGCCGAGCAGCGGCAGCTTTGTGTCGTACGCCCGGGAATTCCTCGGGGAAAAAGCTTCGTATGTCGCCGGCTGGATGTACTTCCTGAACTGGGCGATGACCGGCATCGTCGACATCACGGCCGTCGCGCTGTACATGCATTACTGGGCGGCGTTCTCGTCCGTGCCGCAATGGATATTCGCACTGATTGCGCTGTGCATCGTCGCGGCGATGAACCTGATCGGCGTGAAATGGTTTGCCGAAATGGAGTTCTGGTTCGCGCTCATCAAGGTTGCGGCGATCTCGCTGTTCCTCGTGATCGGCTCGATCATTCTGGGTACCGGGACGCATGTCGGCGGGCACACCACGGGGGTGCATCTGATCAGCGAGAACGGCGGCCTGTTCCCGCATGGTTTGCTGCCTGCGCTGGTGCTCGTGCAGGGCGTCGTGTTCGCGTTCGCCGGCGTCGAGCTGGTCGGCACGGCTGCGGGCGAATGCAAGGATGCGCGCAAGGTGCTGCCGCGCGCCATCAACAGCGTGATCTGGCGCATCGCCGTGTTCTATGTGGGCGCCGTGGTATTGCTGGTCTGCCTGTTGCCGTGGAGTGCCTACAAGGCGGGGCAGAGCCCGTTTGTCACGTTCTTCGCTGCACTGGGCGTGCCGGGCGTCGGCTCGGTCATGAATGTCGTGGTGCTGTCGGCAGCGCTATCGAGCCTGAACTCGGGGCTGTATTCGACCGGGCGCGTATTGCGTGCACTGTCGATGGGTGGGTCCGCGCCGCATTTCCTGTCCCGCATGAGCTCGCAGTCGGTCCCGTACGCCGGCATTCTGGTCACGGTCGCGATCTACATCGTGGGTGTGGTGCTGAACTATTTCGTGCCGTCGAGCGTATTTGAAATCGTGCTCAACGTGGCGTCGCTCGGCATCCTCAGCACCTGGGGATTCATCGTGGTTTGCCAGATGAAGTTCCGTCAGGCGGTGGCCCGTGGTGAGGCTGAACCGGTGACGTTCAGAATGCCCGGCGCGCCGGTGACGTCGTGGCTGACGCTGGCGTTTCTCGTGGGGGTGCTGGTACTGATGGCATTCGACTATCCGAACGGCACGTGGACCGTTGCCGCGATTCCGGTCGTGGCCCTGATCCTGGTCGCCGGCTGGTACGGGGTGCGCCGCCGCGCGCATGCGATGATGAAGCCGACGATTCCGTCGGTCACCCTGACTCAGAGCGTGCTCGAGGACAACGCGGGTTAATGCGGACTGATGCGGGCTGATGCGGCGCGCAACTCCTCCCTATTGCATCGACAACACCAGTAATATCAGCAACAGCAGCAACAACTACAGCATTAACGACGGAGAACCGAAGTGAAGCCATTCGATGAGATGCTGACGTCTGCTGACGGGGTCCGCGCGCCTTATGAACTGCTCAAGCAATGGCTCGATACGCAGCATCCTGCGAATCTCGCGCAGAAAGCGGATGACGCGGAAAGCGTGTTCCGCAAAACGGGCATTACGTTTGCCGTGTACGGTGAAGAAGAGGCGGCCGAGCGTCTGATTCCGTTCGACATCATCCCGCGCATCATTTCCAGTTCGGAATGGACGCGCCTTTCGCAAGGCATCGAACAGCGCGTGATCGCCCTCAACGCCTTTCTCGACGATATCTATCACCGTCAGGAGATCGTGCGCGCCGGGCGTATCCCGAAGGAACTGATTGCCCAGAACGAGGCCTTTCTGCCGGAGATGATCGGCTTCCGGCCGCCGGGCAATGTCTACACGCACATCATCGGCGTGGACATTGTGCGCACCGCCGAAAACCAGTTCTACGTGCTGGAAGACAATGCGCGTACACCTTCCGGCGTCTCCTACATGCTGGAGAACCGCGAGACGATGATGCAGCTTTTCCCGGAGCTGTTTCAGCAGGTCAAGGTGCGGCCGGTCGAAGCCTATCCCCAACTGCTGCGCGAGTCGCTTGCCGCGGTGTGTCCGCCCGGCGGCAACCAGGACAATCCGACCATCGCGGTGCTGACGCCCGGCATCCACAACTCCGCGTACTACGAGCATGCGTTCCTCGCCGACCAGATGGGGGTTCATCTGGTCGAGGGCAGCGATCTCCAGGTCGTGGATGGCCGCGTGGCAATGCGCACAACCGAAGGGTTCCGCGCCATCGACGTTCTGTATCGCCGGCTCGATGACGCCTATCTCGATCCGCTGACTTTCCGGCCCGATTCTGTGCTGGGCGTCGCCGGCATCATGGACGTCTACCGCGCGGGCAACATCACGATCGCCAATGCGCCGGGCACCGGCATCGCCGACGACAAGGCGATCTATTCCTATATGCCGGAAATCGTCGAGTTCTACACGGGCCGCAAGTCGATCCTGGAGAACGTGCCGACCTGGCGCTGTTCCGAGCCGGGCAGCCTGAAATACGTGCTGGAACATCTCGAGGAACTGGTGGTGAAGGAAGTCCACGGGTCGGGCGGTTACGGCATGCTGGTCGGGCCCGCTGCGTCGAAGAAAGAACGGGAAGATTTCGCAGCCAAGCTCAGAACCCGTCCGAACAACTACATCGCGCAACCCACGCTGGCGCTGTCGACCACACCGATCCTGACCGAAAAGGGTCTCGCGCCGCGCCACGTGGATCTGCGGCCCTTTGTGCTGGTGTCGGACCGCATTCGCATCACGCCGGGCGGGCTGACGCGCGTCGCCTTGAAAGAAGGCTCGCTGGTGGTCAATTCGAGCCAGGGCGGCGGCACCAAGGACACCTGGGTGCTTGCCGACTGAGGGCCGACTGAAGGCCGGTGGCGAGCCTCACAGAACGCCAGCCTGATACAGAGCTGGCATACGGAAAAGAACAGACACTGGAGTTGGACAGCACATGCTTCTCGGACGCACAGCAAGCGGACTCTACTGGATGCACCGCTATATCGAACGCGCGGAAAACATCGCACGGATAGTCGACGCCGGGCTGCGTATGGCGCTGACCCGAACGTCCGATGCGCAGGCAACCTGGTCGTCCGTGGTGGTGACCTCCGGCACGGAAGAGGGTTTCCGGGAGAAACACGACGCCTATACCGCCGCCACCGTTTCCGACTATCTGCTGCGCGACGGCCACAATCCGTCGAGCGTTCTGTCATGCATCGAAGCGGCGCGCTCGAACGCCCGCATGGTGCGCACGGCGCTCACCCGCGAGGCGTGGGAGAGCGTGAACGAGGCGTGGATGGTGGTCAGGCGGGTGCTCGCAACGCCGGTGGCGGCGAGCGAACTGCCGGTCGTGCTCGATCAGATCAAGCGCCAGACCGCGCTGATTCGCGGCACCTTCCACGGCACGATGCTCAGAAACGAGATTTTCGATTTCGCCCGCATCGGCACGTTTATCGAACGCGCTGATAACACCGCGCGCATTCTCGACGTCAAATACCACCTGTTGCTGCCCGCGGTGTCCTATGTGGGCACGACGCTCGACAACTACCAGTGGGAATCGATCCTGCGCTCGGTCGACGCGCATCGATCCTACCGCTGGGTCTACGACGTCCAGTACAAGCCGACCAATATCGCCGACTATCTGATCCTCAACGGCCGTATGCCGCGCTCGCTGAACTTCTGCTACCTGAACATCGTCGAGAACCTCGCGTATCTGGCGCAAGACTATGGCGTCACCCATGCCTGCCACAAGACCGCCGACATTACGCTCGCCACGCTCCGGGACAACACGGTCAAGCGGATCTTCGCGCAGGGCCTGCACGAGTTTCTCGAGGGCTTCATCGGGCAGAACAACCGGCTTGGTTTTGAAATCGCCGAAACCTACAACTTCGATTGAGACCGGCCATGCGTATCGCTATTCGCCATACATCGCACTATCAGTACGAGCAGCCGGTTCCTTACGCGTTGCAACGTTTGAGGTTGCGTCCGCAGTCGTGCCCCGGGCAGACGGTGATCGACTGGCAGGTCACGGTCGACGGTGTCGAGCCGAACGTCTCTTACGTGGACGGCCTGGGTAACCGTGTCGACTTCGTGCGGCACGAGCGCAACAAGCGCGAGATCGTCATCGTGGCGCAGGGAACGGTCGACACGGAGGACCGGGCCGGGATCTTCGGCGTGGTCGATGGCCTTGCTCCGCCTTGGGTCTTCGAGCGGGAGACGCCGCTCACGCGGGCCGGCGAAGGAATCAAAGCGCTTGCCGCTGACCTGCGCTCCGAAGACGAGCCACTCCAGTCGCTGCATGCGTTGATGAATACGATCCACGACCGGATTGCTTATCAACCCGGCATGACCGACGTGAGCACGGATGCAGAGACGGCTTTGCTCAACCACCACGGGGTCTGTCAGGACCACGCGCACGCTTTTATCGCCGTGGCGCGCGCGCTCCGCATTCCGGCTCGCTACGTCTCGGGCTATCTGTTAATGGACGGTGTCGCGATGCAGACGGCGAGCCACGCATGGGCGGAGGCGTATCTCGACGGACTCGGCTGGGTCGGCTTCGATGCGGCCAACAATAACTGTCCGGACGAGCGCTATGTGCGCATCGCCACCGGCCTCGACTATCGTGACGCGATGCCCGTATCCGGTATTCGCACCGGGCAGGGCGCGGAGACGCTGACAGTCGAACTCAGCGTTTTACCGGTCCAGGGTCAAAGCCAGAGTCAAAGTCAAAGTTGATGGACCGATATAACGCCTCATTAGCGCTCGCGCTGATGAGGGATGCGTAAAGATGTTCTTAACCACGCTTGCAGGGAGGCAGTATGTCAAATTTCGGTAGCGCAGTGAGCGACATCAATGGCTCGTCGGAAGACGTCGCACACGCTTCCAGCGTGGACGTGGAGCCGGTGTCCGGCAAGGTGCGCGCGCGTCTTAAGCGCGCGAAACAGAAGGCGGCCGATGCGCAGGTCATCGTCATCGAGAAGGGGCGCAAGTCTGCTCGGGCTGCCAACGACTATGCGCATGACCGTCCGTGGACGACGGCCGGTGTGGCCCTGGGTGTCGGCGTGCTGATCGGTTTGTTGATCGGTCGAAAATAGTCCGGCGGGTTACCGGCGCATCCATCCGCACGGTCGCCCTGATTGACAGGGCGACCGGACCCTCTTAAGCCCGCGTTGCCGCCAGTGCGGCGTTCAGCGTCTTGCTCGGACGCATTACGTCGGCCAGCATGTCGGCGTCAGGCCGGTAATAGCCGCCGATGTCTGCCGGGTTGCCTTGCACGGCTGACAATTCGTCAACGATGACCTGCTCGTTGTCAGTCAATTTTTTGGCCAGCGGGGCAAACTGTGCGGCGAGCGCGGCGTTTTCGGTCTGCGCCGCCAGTTCCTGAGCCCAGTACAGGGCGAGATAAAACTGGCTGCCGCGGTTGTCCAACTGACCGGTCTTGGGCGACGGGTTTTTGTTGTTGTCCAGCAGCTTGCCCGTGGCGGCATCCAGCGTTTTAGCCAGAATTCTTGCCTTGTCGTTGTCGGTCTTGATGCCCAATTCTTCCAGCGACACGGCGAGTGCCAGGAATTCACCCAGCGAATCCCAGCGTAGATGGTTTTCTTCCACGAGTTGCTTGACATGCTTCGGCGCCGAGCCGCCGGCACCGGTTTCGTACATGCCGCCGCCTGCCATCAGGGGAACGATGGATAGCATTTTGGCGCTCGTGCCCAGCTCCATGATAGGGAACAGGTCGGTGAGGTAGTCGCGCAGGATGTTGCCCGTGACCGAGATGGTATCGAGGCCGCGAATGACGCGCTCCAGCGTGTAACGCATGGCGCGCACCTGCGACATGATCTGGATGTCCAGGCCCGTGGTGTCGTGGTCCTTGAGGTAGGCCTCGACCTTCTTGATCACCTCGGCTTCGTGCGGGCGGTACGGGTCCAGCCAGAAGATGGCCGGCATGCCGGAGTTGTGGGCGCGCGTGACGGCCAGCTTGACCCAGTCGCGGATCGGCGCGTCCTTGACCTGGCACATGCGCCAGATGTCGCCTTCTTCAACGTTCTGCGTGAGCAGCACTTCGCCGGTGGCGAGGTCGACGATGCGCGCTTCGCCCGCTTCCGGGACTTCAAAGGTCTTGTCGTGCGAGCCGTATTCCTCGGCCTGCTGGGCCATCAACCCGACATTGGGGACCGTGCCCATCGTGACGGGGTCGAAGTTGCCGTTGGTTTTGCAGAAGTTGATGATCTCCTGGTAGATGCGGGCGAACGTGCTCTCCGGGATCACGGCCTTGGTGTCCTTCGGACGGCCGTCGGCGCCCCACATCTTGCCGCCGATGCGGATCATGGCCGGCATCGAGGCGTCCACGATCACGTCGTTAGGCGCGTGCAGGTTGGAGATGCCCTTGGCCGAGTCCACCATGGCCAGTTCGGGGCGATGCTCGTGGCAGGCGTGCATATCGCGGATGATTTCTTCGCGCTTCGAGCTGGGCAGGCTTTCCAGCTTGTCATACAGGTTGACGAGGCCGTTATTGACGTTCACACCTAGTTCGTCGAACAGCTTGCCGTGCTTCTCGAAGGCTTCCTTGTAGAAAATCTTCACCGCGTGGCCGAAGACGATGGGGTGCGAAACCTTCATCATCGTGGCCTTGACGTGCAGCGACAGCATGACGCCGGTCTTGCGGGCGTCTTCCATCTGCTCTTCATAGAAGTCGCACAGCGCCTTCTTGCTCATGAACATGCTGTCGATAATCTCGCCGTCCAGCAGCGAGACCTTGGGCTTGAGCACAATGGCTTTACCGCTTTGTGTCAGCAATTCCATCTTCACGTCGCGAGCGTGGTCTACCGTCATGGACTTTTCGCCATGGTAGAAGTCGCCGTGCTTCATGTGGGCCACGTGGGTGCGCGAAGCCATGCTCCACTCGCCCATGCTGTGCGGGTTCTTGCGGGCATAGTTTTTTACGGCGGCGGGCGCGCGGCGGTCCGAGTTGCCCTCGCGCAGTACGGGATTCACAGCGCTGCCCAGGCACCTGGAATAGCGTTGGCGGATGGCCTTCTCAACGTCGGTTTTCGGCTCTTCAGGGAAATCCGGCACCGCGTAGCCCTTGGCCTGCAGCTCCTTGATCGCGCCGACCAGCTGATGGACTGAGGCGCTGATGTTGGGCAGCTTGATGATATTGGTGTCGGGCAGAAGGGTGAGGCGGCCGAGTTCGGACAGGCTGTCGGGCACCCGTTGCGCCTCGGTCAGAAATTCGGGGAATTCGCCCAGGATGCGGCCCGCGAGGGAGATGTCGCTGGTGGTGACGTCGATACCGGCCGCCGCGGTGAATGTTCGGACGACGGGCAGGAAGGCGCTGGTGGCTAGCAGCGGGGCCTCATCGGTCAGGGTGTAGATGATCGTCGGTTGCTGGGTGCTCATCGCTTGCCTCAAGATCGGAAACCTGTTTTGGATGTCACCGGCCGCGTCACAAACCGGCATTCGTCTTCGAATTCTGCCTCATTTCGGTTTCGCCATCATGTAATTTCCGACAAACCCGGCTGACCTATGCGTGGACTGGCGCGCGTCATGAAAAATTAGCATGACGGTCGCGCTGGATTTTTGTTTCCTCCATATAGGTGCAAGGGTGTCTTCAACCCCAATCCCGCGCGAGGAGCATGTCCATGGCTGCTGAAATTTCCTTTAGAACCGAACATGATCTGCTTGGCGATCGTGACGTTCCCGCTCACGTCTACTATGGGGTTCACACCCTGCGCGCGCTGGAAAATTTCCCGATTACCGGCTCGCCTATCTCGGTATACCCGGAGCTGATCAAGGCGCTGGCTTGCATCAAACAGGCCGCCGCACAGGCGAATCATGAACTGGGCCTGCTCGACGCGACGCGTTGCGACGCCATCGTCGGTGCCTGCGCTGAATTGCTGGAAGGCAAGCTGCATGATCAGTTTGTGGTCGACGTCATTCAGGGCGGCGCCGGGACATCGACCAATATGAATGCGAACGAGGTGATCGCCAACCGCGCGCTCGAACTGTTAGGGAAGAAGAAAGGCGAATACCAGTATTTGCATCCAAATGAGCAGGTCAACATCGGCCAGAGCACCAACGATGTTTACCCTTCGGCCCTGAAAGTCGCGACATGGTTCGGCATTCTGGGTCTCATCGACGCGATGGCGGTTCTGCGACGCGCTTTCGAAGCAAAGTCGCTGGAGTTCAAAGACGTTCTGAAAATGGGACGTACGCAATTGCAGGATGCAGTGCCGATGACGCTCGGTCAGGAGTTCAGCACCTACGCCGTGATGCTCGGAGAGGATGAGGAGCGGTTGCGGGAGGCGGCGCTGCTGATCTGTGAAATCAACATGGGCGCGACAGCGATCGGAACGGGTATTACCGCGCATCCCGATTACGCACCGCTGATCCTGAAGCATCTCAAGGAAATTACGGGTATTCCGCTTGTCACGGCGCCCAACCTTATCGAAGCGACGCAGGACTGCGGCGCTTTCGTTCAGTTGTCCGGCGTGCTCAAGCGCGTGGCAGTCAAGCTTTCAAAAACCTGCAACGACTTGCGCCTGCTCTCCAGCGGTCCGCGTGCGGGTCTTGGGGAAATCAACCTGCCGCCCATGCAGGCCGGCTCGAGCATCATGCCGGGGAAGGTCAACCCCGTCATTCCCGAGGTCGTGAACCAGATTGCGTTCGAGGTCATCGGCAACGACGTCACCGTGAGTTTCGCGGCCGAGGCCGGTCAGCTCCAGTTGAACGCTTTCGAGCCGATCATCGCGCACAGCCTGTTCAAGAGCGTGACCCACCTGCGCAACGGCTGCCTGACGCTCGCCGAGCGCTGTGTCAAAGGCATTACCGCCAACGAGGCGCACCTGCGCGCGTCGGTCGAAAATTCGATCGGCATCGTGACGGCGCTCAATCCGTACATCGGCTACGCCAACGCGACATCCGTCGCGATGGAGGCGCATGCCACGGGCGGACGCGTCTACGACATCGTGCTCGAGAGGGGGCTGTTGTCCGAACAACAACTCGACGAGATCCTCAAGCCAGAGGTCCTCACGCAGCCCACGCCGCTTTATATGCCGCCGAAGCAGTAAGCGATCTGGCCGTACCGGTGTCGAGCCGGGAGACGACGCGTTGCCCAGGTACTGATTGACGGATGCTCAACCCACGATCTAGCGCAGTTGCCGGAGACAGGAATTCATGAAGACGAACAAGCTTACTACGTGGATCATGGTCGCCATGATTCTGGGTGTGGTTGCGGGTTACATCTGCAACATCAACGCACCCAATGCAAAGGCCGCCAAGGAGATCGCCGGTTATTTCTCGATCGCCACAGATGTGTTCCTGCGTCTGATAAAAATGGTCATCGCGCCGCTCGTGTTCGCGACCCTGGTGGGGGGCATCGCCAGCATGGGGGACTCGTCCGCCGTCGGGCGCATGGGCGTCAAGGCAATGGGGTGGTTCATCTCCGCCTCGGTGGTATCGCTGCTGCTCGGCATGCTGTTCGTGAACATCCTGCAGCCGGGCTACGCGCTTAACCTGCCGCTGCCGGACATCGCCGCCACCACCAATCTGCAGACCTCCACGCTGAACCTGAAGGACTTCGTTACCCACGTTTTCCCGAGGAGCGTGTTCGAGGCGATGTCCCAGAACGAGGTACTGCAGATTCTGGTCTTCTCGCTGTTCTTCGGTTTCGCCATCGCATCGTTCAAGGGCCGCGCCGGCCAGCATCTGCTCGCGCCGATCGAGGACCTGGGCAAGACGATGCTGCGCGTTACCGACTTCGTGATGCGCTTTGCCCCAATCGGCGTATTCGGCGCAGTAGCCGCTGCGATCACCGTTCAGGGCATTGGCGTGCTCGTGACCTACGGCAGGTTCATCGGCGAGTTCTACGTGGCCCTGCTCGTGCTGTGGGCGGCATTGATCGGAGCGGGTTATCTGTTCCTTGGCGCACGTGTATTTACGCTGCTCAAGCTGGTCAAGCAGCCAACCATCCTGGCTTTCTCGACCGCCAGCAGCGAGGCCGCCTATCCCGCAGTGATGGAGCAACTGAAGAAGTTCGGTGTGCCCGACAAGATCACCGGTTTCGTGCTGCCGCTCGGCTACTCGTTCAACCTCGACGGCTCGATGATGTACTCGGCTTTTGCGTCGCTGTTCATCGCCCAGGCCTACAACATCCAGCTCAGCCTGACGGAGCAGATCACCATGCTGCTGGTGCTGATGATCACGAGCAAAGGTATCGCCGGTGTGCCGCGGGCGTCCATCGTGGTGGTGGCTGCCGTTCTGCCGATGTTCAAGCTGCCCGAGGCCGGCGTTCTGCTGATTCTCGGCATCGACCAGTTTCTCGACATGGGCCGCACGGCGACCAACGTGATCGGCAACAGCATCGCCACCGCGGTGGTGGCCAAGTCGGAAGGCTTGCTCGGCGTCACGCGCGATGTCGACGAAGACGATATGCTCGAGCCGCCTGAGCAGAACGCTCTGGCGAACTAGGCTGGAGGCGGGTTCGCCGACGGCCTTGGACGCGCTGGGCCGTTGCCGGTACTCTATGGAGGTTGCTCCTGCTCGAGACCGGCCTCCCATGCGCGCCAACGATGCTTTGCCTACGCAAGCCGGCATGCCCGTGTTCCAGAGGACGGGTGATGCCTGCTCATTCGGTAACGACGTACTCGCGTTACGCTGGATCGTCAGGGACGAACGTCTCGCCGATTTCACGCTGATGGATTTCGCAGGAGAGCGCACGCTGCCCGTCGTCGCGCCATTCGCGCTATTGCTCGGTGACGGACGTACTGTTGGCGTGGCCGAGTTGAGAATCCTTGCGCCGCTGAACGAAACCCTGCTCGCAGCGAACCCCCATGCGTCCCGCCTGGCTGAACGAATCGCAGGCCGACGCGTGAGCGCCACCCTCGTCGACGCGCAAGGCCGTCTAAAGGTGGAGTGGAGTACGGAGCAGCGCGAAGGCTCACGATACCTACGTACACAACTGGCAATTACGGCGCTTCTTCGGGACGAAAATATCGCTGTCGTTTCATTGCTGGAGACGTGTGCTGCCGACGCACAAGCCAGCAGCGAATTGAAGGGCACGCCTGTGATCGCGGGCAACTTCTATCTAGGCTTTGAGCTTCCGTTGGCGGAAAGTCATGTGGAGGGCGGCAGCGTCAGATTTACTCTGCAACGTGCATTGCCGCTGGAAATGAACCGGACGCTGGTCTACTCCGCCGTGGCCGGCGTAGCGCGCGATGGCCAGTTACGGCGCGATTTCGCTACCTATCTGGAGCGGGAGCGGGCTCACCCGTATCGCCCGTTCCTGCACTACAACAGCTGGGGCGACATCGGCTACCTCACGCCGTACACGCAGGAGCAAGCGCTGGAGCGCATCGAAGCAATCGGCCGCGAATTGCATGAAGCGCGCGGGGTGCAGATCGATTCGTTTCTGTTCGACGATGGCTGGGACAACCTTGGCGGTGGCTGGCATTTCAGCAAGAGTTTTCCGCATGGCTTCGTTCCGCTGCGCGACGCTGCAGCACGTTACGGCGCCGCGCCCGGCGTATGGCTGTCCCCGTGGGGCGGCTACTGTGCGCCGCAACAGGAGCGCGTGGCGCGCGGCCGTGCTGCTGGCTATGAAGTTATCGATAACGGACTCGCGCTCTCAGGGCCGAATTACTATCGACGCTTTCACGAAGTCGTGATGGCCTTGCTCAATGAGGACGGCGTCAACCAGTTCAAGTTCGACGGTACAGGCAACGCCGACAGGGTGTTTCCAGGCAGCCTCTTCGATAGCGATTGGGACGCGGCGATCCAGCTCATCGAGCATATCCGCGTGGCCAAACCCGATACCTTTATCAATCTCACTACAGGGACGCATCCGTCGCCGTTCTGGTTACGTTACGCGGATTCCATATGGCGCGGTGGCAGGGACGACGATCTGGCTGGAACCGGCACTAACCGTGAGCGCTGGATTACGTACCGCGACGCGCAGACGTACCACAACGTCGTGGTGCGCAGTCCGCTGTTCCCGCTCAATTCGCTGATGTTGCACGGCATTCTCTACGCGCAGTGCAATCCGCGCCTCAACACGGCGGCGGGCGATGATTTCGCCAACGAGGTGCGTTCCTACTTCGGGAGCGGTACGCAATTGCAGGAGCTATACATTACGCCGGCGCTGCTGGGCGAGTCCGACTGGGATGTGCTTGCGGACGCCGCCAGATGGGCGCGCGAGAACGGCGATGTACTGCGCGACAGCCATTGGATCGGCGGGGCGCCTGACCAGCAAGCGGTTTACGGCTGGGCAGCGTGGGCGCAGCACAAGGCGATCGTGACACTGCGCAATCCGGACAGCCGCGCGCAACGCTTCACGCTGGATTTGCGGCGACAACTGGAGTTACCGGTTGCTGCTGCGGCGCGTTTCAATGCTCGTAGCGTTTGGCGTGAAGAGGCTTTTGATATTCCGGCTTTACTGGACGCTGATGTGCCGCACGAAGTCCAGCTCGCACCGCTCGAAGTGCTCACGCTGGAGCTGTTGCCGATCGCTGAAGCGAAGTAGTGATGTGGATGTGGCCGAATTTTTTCGCCGCTTGCCCGGCAGCGACCCGTGGCGCTCGCGCTAAGACAACGTATCCGCCAGTTCCACGGGCTTCGCCTGGATCTGGTGCAAGTCGAAGATCAGCACCTCGTTGTCACCTCGCACGAGCCACGGCGCAGGGCAATACAGGCGCCTTTGCGGACCGATATTCCAGTAGCGTCCGAGATTGTGCCCGTTGACCCAGACGACACCCTTGGTCCAGTTGCTCATGTCGAGCCAGGTGTCGCCGACCTCTTCGAGTGGCAAGCTTGCCTTGAAGAATAACCCTGGCTTTAGCGGGTTCGCGCAGCTTCCCTTCAGGTTGGCGATAAACGTTTCATCCATCGGCAGCAGGAAGACTTCCCAGTTCCTGAGCGTGGCGAACGAGCCATCGGCGGCTTTCATCCTGACCGGATCGAGCAGTCCTTTGCGGTCGACGAGCGCGGGGCCGAAGTTGACCCGTCCCATGCCTTCCACGAGGACCTCTAACGATATCGGGCCGCCTGAGTTCGGCTCGTGTTCCGGCAACGTCGAAGGTAGCGCGAGCGGCGCGCAATGCATCATGTGGAGCGACAGCGCGTACTCCGATGGTATTTGCGCCCTCGACACGCCGCCTGCATAGCGTTCGCCGACAAAAACCGTCGCATAGTCATGAACACTGCTGATATCCAGCACGCCACCTGCATACTCTTGCAACTGCTTGCGGTACAGCGCGAAGCCAAACGCCTGACCATAACGCTCAAAGGACTGTGGATTGATGCTCTGTGCACGCGGCAGCGCCGCGGGCAGGTTATCCCAGATCGACGCGTAGAGCGTTGGCATCAAGGCTTCGATGCCTGTGCGTTCGAGCGTGGCGATGGCGCCAGGTATATCGGGCAACGGCGCAGGCAGGTAGCGGCCGATGATATCGCGGTACTTCATATACTTCAGCGTCGCCGCGCCCTGCTCGTTGATCGGCGCCGAATAGTCGTAGCTGGTGATGTCGGGTTGATAGTTACCTGAATCATCCACGTTCGCACCAGCATAGAAACCAAAGCTCGTACCGCCGTGAATGACGTACAGATTAAACGACTGTTTCGACTGCATGAACGCAGTCAAGGTGTTCGAGAGGTCATAGTTCGTTCCCGCGAAATCCGGTTCACCCCAATGAGTGAGCCATCCTGGGTACACCTCGCCGGCCATCGCGGGCACGGCAGGAAATTCCCGGCGGACGGTTGCGATTTGTGCCGCGTCGCCATTGCTCAACGCAATCGCACCACCGCTTACCGTAGTGCGATTGCGTTCGAGTTGCGGGAGGCCGTCTTCGGTGTAGAACGGCCCGGTTACGCCTCCTTTGAGCCAAAGCTGCCTGAGTTCTTCGAGGTATGCCGGATTGCTCGCATACGAGCCGAATTCATTTTCGATCTGGATCATCAGGATCGGCCCGCCGTGATTGATCAGCAAAGGCTTGATACGTGGAACCAGTTCTTCGATGTAGCGAGCTACCGCCGCCATATAACGCGCATCGGTGGCTGAGTCGGTTCTCAACTGGATGTCCTGATAGCTCAACAGGTAGGAAGGGAGCCCCCCCAGATCCCATTCGGCGCAGACGTAGGGCCCGGGCCGCAGCAGCACCCACATTCCTTCGGACTGGCACAGCCGGATGAAGGCCTCGATATCGCGGTTGCCGCTGTGGAAATCGAATAGGCCCGGACGCGTCTCGTGATAATTCCACATGATGTACAAGGCGATGCAATTCATCCCCATCGCCCTGGCCATCCTGATTCGATGCTGCCAATACTCGCGCGGGATGCGGGCCGGGTGCATCTCGCCGCTGCGAATCTGGAACGGCTTGCCGTCGAGCAGGAAGTGTTCGCCGTCAGGGCTGAAAGAGAAGGTGTGGCCGCATTCGAGGTTCACGGTGCACTCGCACTTTGGCGCCCGAGGCGCGGTTGAACTAAGCGAAAGATGAAAACCAGCTAACGTCCACCCTTTATCCGCATAGTTGTATACGTGGTATGCGCGTTGAACGCCTTGCTGCTGGATTTCTCGCGCCCTAATCTGAATCTACATTCAGCGGTCCTTCGAGCAGCATCCTGGGCCGGCCATCTCATGCAATCCATACATCGACGAACTCCCGATTTCGGAAGACGAAGATCCTATTGGAGAAGACATGCACGACAACCTCCTCTCAGTCATCATCACACGGAAATGGCAACTTGCCGAGAGTTACCATGCCGTCGAACTTCAAACCAGGTCCCGATCGGAGCTTCCGTCGTTTGACGATGGCGCTTGCATCACACTTGTTCGCGACAACGTTATCCGCAAGGAAAAAATATATCCGCTGTGCTGTTTTACGTCCCGGCCGAGCGCATATGTGATCGCTGTAAGACAGGATGATGACGATACAGCCGCAGAAGCATCTGACATCTCCTTGAGTCAAGGAGACGAGGCGTTCATCGTAACGCCACGGAGTCCTGCGGTTATTTTAGACGGCGGCACACGATCTATTCTTTTCGCCGGAGGCGTAGGCGCCGCATCGATCGCGGGAATCGCGAACCGGCTTGCCTCGGCAGGTCAAAAATTCGAGCTGCACAACTTTGCCCGATCGCCTGAACGCGCAGTCTTCCGGAAAGAACTGGATGCGCTTAAAAGCGAGGGTAGGGTCCATCACCATTTTGGCTTGGATGCTGACCGAGTGGAGCAGACGACGTCTCACGCGATGAGCCCGGCACATGCGAACACGCAGATCTACTGCAGTGGCCCCCCGGCATTTATGGACCTCATCGAGCGCCAGGCTCGCGGCTGGGTGTATCCGGCTAATATCCACAGAATTGTCCTGGGTGACACAAAAAATTCATAGTCATGCATTTTCCAGGATGAGCTTGCCGGCCATCGGCAGGTTCAGGTTGACTACGATGTCGGGCACCAGGCCGACATCGTAGAAATCCCCGGCATCTCCACTGCCTTCTATCTCCCGCCTCAGCCCCCCGCGCATCAAATTCGAGCTTGGCTTTTGCATCTGCGGATACTAGCCCTGACTCTTCTGAAGTCCGTCCAGATCCCCCAGATTTTCCCTGTCTCGTTTCGCCGCAAGCTTCGCCGCAAGCAAGGTGGCCGCCCTAACTCAACCAAAATTGCGCAAGAAAAAAACTAACTAGATCGTACAAATGCGTATAAACCCCGAAAGACATCGGACCGTGTTTGAACGACACTTCGGGCTGGTTTAGAGATCCTGGCGTCACTCAGTGCTCACCCCTCTGCGCATTTTTCACCGGCATGCTGAACCGGCTGGCTCAGCACGTCTTGGGTAACCGAGGCGATTGCCGATGTAAGGGATTGAGTGTTGGGGTAAGAAACTAAGAAAAGATTTTTAAAGAGGAGCAGAAATGAAAAAGGTAATAGCAACCTCGGCCCTTGGGTTGGTCGCCCTCGGCGCGCACGCTCAGAGCAGCGTGACGCTGTACGGGATCGTCGACACGGGGTTTGGTTATCAGAGCAGCCAGACGTCGCTCGGTTCGACGAGTGGCGGCCGTTCGGTGATCAAGATGGTGAACGGCATCTGGGCCGGCAGCCGCTTCGGCCTGAAGGGTGGTGAGGATCTGGGCGGCGGCACGAAGGCAATCTTCCAGTTGGAAGAAGGCTTTAACAGTGCAACTGGCGCGCAGTCTGTCTCCGGTCTGGCGTTCAACCGGCAGGCTTATGTCGGCGTGGCCAACCCTACCTACGGTACGTTCACGGCCGGCCGTCAGTACACGTCGTACTACACGCTGCTGTCGCCGTATAGCCCGACCACGTGGCTGACGGGCGCATACGGCGCGCACCCGGGCGATATCGATTCGC
>NZ_CADIKC010000020.1 GCF_902859805.1 Paraburkholderia sediminicola
CCCTTCCCATCCCGAACAGGACCGTGAAACGACTCCACGCCGATGATAGTGCGGATTCCCGTGTGAAAGTAGGTAATCGTCAGGCTCCCCTGCAGCATCAGAAACCCCACCACCAAAAGGTGGGGTTTCTGCGTTTACCGGCCATGAATTCAGCGCCAGGAATCTGACGTCCTAGCGAGCACACGCGCGGATTCTTAACCCGCGTTCCCAACCCGCGGGATAACGCATCTCCATTCCGAGAGGCGCGTCACGAAAAAACTGCCACTATCTGGCAGGCCATCGATACCGTCACAAATGGCCCGCCACTTCGTTACATCCACAGGCGCGGCCAACTCGTCAGCTAAAACACTGCGTCAGTGCATAGCGTCCTCACCATCCCCAATGCTAGCCGCACGAACAGGCGCCGCTTCATCGCCGGCATCCATCTGGCCAACTTCCGCAAGTAACGCTTCGTCGCGTGCAATTACCTTCGGTAGATGCGTGCGTAAAAATTCAACCCACGTCCGAGTCTTCGCATCGACGAACTTGCGTGACGGATACAGCGCGTAAACATTCATCTTCTGCAGCGTATATTCAGGCAGCACGCGGACCAAGGTCCCGTCACGCAGTCCGGCAATCGCCGCATAGAGCGGTACCATACCAATGCCCATTCCCTCGCGAATCGCGACGATCAGCGATTCCGCAATATTCACTTGGACGGGGCCGTTCACTTCCATCGTCTCGCTGCCATTGGGGCCGTCGAGCACCCATTCGTAGGCCGGAAATGCTGGCGTGTGCAAGATCAGACACTCGTGATGCGCCAGATCGCTTGGCTGTTGCGGCGCGCCATGAGCACGCACGTAAGCAGGCGATGCGCACAAGATGCTGAACGTTGTGCCAAGCGGCAGCGAAACGAGGTCGGAATTCGGCAGAGTCGAGGCGCCGATAACAGCGACGTCAGCGCTGCCTTCGAACAGGTCGGGCATGCGCTGTGACAACGTCAGCTCGACGGTCACTTCGGGATAAAGCGCGCGATACCGGGAGATGGCCGGCAGCACATAATGCTGGCCGATGCTGGCAAAGCTGTGCATCCGCAAAGGGCCAGCAGGGCGTTCGTGGGCGCAGCTGGCTTCTTCTTCCGCTGTGTCGACATCTGCAAGGATCTGCTGAGAGCGTTTCAGGTAACGCTCGCCCGCTGTGGTGAGCGCGAGCCGCCGCGTCGATCGGTTCAGCAAGCGGGTACGCAGATGAGCCTCGAGTTCCGAGACCGCGCGCGACATTGCGCCAGTCGTCGAATTGAGCGACTGCGCGGCAGCGGTAAAACTACCGGCTTCAACCACGCGCACGAACACTCGCATATTTTGTAGCGTATCCATCGATCCTTCTATTTCACGGCAGAAGCCGTATTGTCCGCCTGTCCCGCAAGCCCATTGTTGTTCATTCTGGAAGGGACGTTCCGCGGCCGTCCTATTAATACGCGCAGCACATGCTCTTACAATCGGCGCCTTGCCAGCCGGTGTGCATAGCGTTTGCCGGGGCTTCTTCTAGCGACAAACCGGGACGCGTTGCTTTCTGATGAAACGCCAACATGCGATCAAACCGACGGCGGATTTTCGCCGGCAGTGGCGCGTCATGTTGCCGGCGCTCAGTCCGGCCGTCCGCGACTGGGCGAACAGCGACGGTCTGATCTGGCTGCATCTGCTGAAAACGGTCACAGCAGGTTTGCTGGCGCTGGGCATCGCCATGTTGCTGGATCTCCAGCAGCCGCGAATCGCGATGACCACGGTGTTTGTGCTGATGCAGCCGTTCAGCGGCATGGTGCTCGCCAAGAGTTTCTACCGGATTCTCGGCACCGCAGTGGGGGCGGTCGCTGCCCTCGTACTCGGCGCGCTGTTCGTCCAGCAGCCTGAGTTGTACATGCTCGGCATGATTGGTTGGGTCAGCGCCTGTATCGCGGCAGCGGTCCGGTATCGGCATTTCAGATGGTACGGCTTTGTGCTGGCCGGCTATACCGCCGCTCTGATCGGCATCCCGAATGTCACGGCGCCTCACGACCTGTTTCTGGCGGCGCTCACGCGCGCAGCGGAAGTGGCGGTCGGTATCGTGTGCTCGAGCGCAGTCAGCGCGTTGATCCTGCCGCAGCGTTCCAGCCTTGCGCTGCGGCGCGCACTTCATCTTCGATATACAAATTTTACTGCGTTCGCTGCCGAGGTGTTGGCCCGTGGAATCGACCGTTGCCAATTTGAGCGGCGCTTTGCGGCCCTCGTCGACGAGATCGTCGGCTTCGAAGCGACGCGAACATTTGCTGCCTTCGAGGATCCAGCCATGCGTTCGCGCAGCCAGCATCTCGGTCGTCTGAACGGCGAGTTCATGGACGCGTGCGCGCGGCTGCATGCGCTGCACCAGTTGCTCAAACGTCTGCGCGTAAGCGGCCCAAGCTGGAGGGTCGACGCTATCACGCCGTACTTCAGCGAGCTGTCGGCGCTGCTGGAATCCACCCGGGATGCCGATGCAGCGCAAGTAGCCGCTGGTTTGCGGCTCTTTCAGGCGAGCTTGCCAAGGCGCGTGCACGAAACGAGATGGCCATTGGAAGCCGCGCCCGCTGAATCGCTAGCGGACTTCGATACTGCCGCGGAACTGCTATATCGATTTGTTGATGAATGGATCCGCTACTCCGAGACCTACGCGTCTTTGGCGCGACGCAAACCGGGAGCTGGACCGCGCACCGCCGGCCGCTACATGAGCAGGACGAACGGCTTCGTGGTCGCGTTTGCTTTCGCCAGGTCGGCGACGGTGATGGCGATCGCCGGCTGGTTCTGGATCGCCACCGATTGGCCGAGTGGCGGCCTCGCAGTGATCGGCGCGGCGCTGGTTTGTGCATTGACGTCGACCGCGCCGAACGCAGCGAAAATGGCCGTGCAGATGGCCGTCGGCGCGGTGCTGGCGACCATGACCGGCTACCTTTTTACGTGCTACGTGTATCCGAACATCGACGGCTTTCCGCTGCTTTGCGCAATGCTCGCCCCGGTGCTCGCACTCGGCGCCTTCATCGCATCGCGCAAACTCTCGGCAGGGTATGGCATCGGCTTTTCCGTGTTCTTCTGCCTGCTCGCCGGACCGGACAACGTCGTCACGTATGCGCCCGATCTGCTGATCAACAATGGTATAGCGATCACGGCGTCGCTCTTGCTTGCCGCGATCGTTTTCTCGGTGGTGTTCCCCGCGGATATGCCGTGGCTCACCGAGCGAATCAAGGGTGATTTGCGCGCGCAGGTCGTGTCTGCATGTAAGGACGAACTGCCCGGACTCAATCAGCGTTTCCAGTCGAGCACACACGATCTCACCTCGCAGTTGCGCATGCCGCTGACGCGGCGCTCCCGACACCGCCGTGATGCATTGCGCTGGATGCTCGTCACCCTCGAAGTGGGGCATGCCGTGATCGATCTGCGCAACGAAGCAGCGCGTGCGAGCTACGCGCAACCCCTCCATCCGCATTGGAGCAGCGGCCTCACGCGGACTTGCGACGACCTCGCGCGCCTCTTCGCGCGACCGGACGCGCATGCGCTCGAGCGCGCGCTCGTATCCGTGCGCTCGGCCAGGTGGATCGCGCAGGACCTGCTGGAAACCGTCCACGCCGACCGCGACCAGCGACACGACCTGCAACGCATCCTGAGTTGCCTGCACTTCATCCGCACGGCGTTGCTCGACAAAGACGCGCCTTTCAACACGCGTTGATCCGTGTCCTGGATCGGGCCTACGCCCGATCCTTCTGCCAGATGGAAAGGTCCCTTCTGTCCAGCCCCGTTTATCTGCGTAGGTGGCGGTCATATAGTTTCGTCACCGCCGCGCAGTCCTCAAAAGGGACTTCCTGCGGGACGGAATCGTAAGAACTGGAGAACGAAATGAATGTGTTGAAGATTGCCCTGATTGCCTGCACTTTGTCCGCTGCTGTCGCTCATGCACAGACGGAGCCTGCCGCCCCGGAACAAGAGGTCGCACAGGCGAATGCACCGCGCGCGAATAGCGTCGCCGAGCAACGCCGTGTCGCAGTACCGAAGGCCAAAGCTGAAGAGTGCGTCGGGCCTGTGAGTTTCTGCAATATTTTCTTCGGCAGCTAAGCAGCGCCACGCGCAACACGCAACACGCAACACGCAACACGCAACACGCAACACGCAACACCAGCAGTACCTGTAAGACCTGTCGCGAGAATGTTGCACGCGCGACGAAACGCCTGGCCGCGACGCCGTCCCATCGAGACGCCGCGGCTGGTGCGACAAGCTGGCTACTGAGCGAAGCACACCGCAGACGTGCGCACCGGTAGACTGGACGGGCGAATATGGAGAGACTCGATTTCATGTACCAGGACCGGATTCGTTGCTCCGCGCTGCGCGGAAAGATTACTTCAGCCGCCGAGGCGGCGCTTCTGATCAAGGACGGCATGCGCGTCGGCGCAAGCGGCTTTACGCGCGCGGGCGACGCCAAAGCTGTCCCGGTCGCACTCGCTGAGCGGGTCCGTCAGGAAGGCAAGCCGCTGCAAATTACATTGATGACCGGCGCATCGCTCGGTCATGACGTGGATCGCATGCTCACCGAGGCACATGTGTTGGCGCGCCGCTTGCCGTTTCAGGTCGACAAGACCCTGCGCGATGCGATCAACCGCGGCGAAGTGATGTTCGTCGATCAGCATCTGTCTGAAACTGTCGAGATGCTGCGCGCGAATCAGCTCGGCAAACTCGACATCGCCATCATCGAAGCTGCTGCGATTACCGAAACCGGCGGCATTGTGCCGACCACGTCAGTCGGAAATTCGGCCAGTTTCGCGATCCTCGCCGACAAGGTTATTGTCGAAATTAATCTTGCCCAGCCGCTCGCGCTCGAGGGACTGCACGACATCTGGATTCCGGGCCGCAGGCCGAATCGCGAACCGGTGCCGATCGTGCATCCGCGAGACCGCATCGGAACGCATGCCATTGAAATTTCGCCAGAAAAAATCGCGGCGATCGTGATCACCGACAAGGCGGACAGCCCGTCCACGGTGCTGCCCGCGGATGCGGAAACCGAACTGATTGCGCGCCACCTGATTGAGTTTTTCCAGCGCGAAGTGTCATGCGGACGCATGCCTCCGCAATTGCCGCCGTTGCAGGCGGGCATCGGCACGATTGCCAATGCGGTGCTGGCCGGTTTCGTCGATTCGCCTTTCGGCGCCTTCGAAATTTACTCAGAAGTACTGCAGGATTCGACCTTCGATCTGATGGACGCCGGCAAGGTGACGTTCGCCTCGGGTGCATCGATTACGTTGTCGGCCACGCGCCAGGCGCAAGTGTTCGGTGATCTCGAGCGCTATCGTGATCGCCTGGTGTTGCGCCCGCAGGAGGTCAGCAACCATCCTGAAGTGATTCGCCGGCTCGGTCTGATTGCGTTGAATACCGCATTGGAGTTCGACATATACGGCAATGTGAATTCCACGCACGTCGGCGGTACGCACATGATGAACGGCATTGGAGGCTCGGGCGATTTCGCGCGCAATGCGTCATGCGCGATCTTTGCGACGAAGTCGATGGCGAAGGGCGGCAGCATTTCGAGTGTCGTGCCGATGGTGCCGCACTGCGATCACAACGAGCACGATGTGGACGTGGTCGTGACGGAGCAGGGCCTGGCCGATTTGCGCGGACTAGCGCCGCGGGAGCGCGCTACGCTGATCATCGAAAACTGCGCACATCCGCTCTATCGCGATCTGCTTCGCGACTACTATCGGGATGCCTTGCAATGGGGTGGACAAACGCCGCATCGGTTGGACCAGGCTTTCACCTGGCATACGCGGCTGCGTGATACCGGCTCGATGTTGCCGGCAGTAGAGGCGCGTCTCTAAACACCAGGTAAAACCGGCGTCAGGTGGCATTCGCTCCCGACGCCGTAAGACATCAGGTGCTACGCTCAGGTGCCGCGCCGGACAAGCCGGATAAGAAACAGCAGAATAACGGCGCCGATTACGGCGGTAATGATCGAACCGATCCAGCCGCCGCCGAGCGAAATGTGCAGCACACCGGCAAGCCAGCCGCCGATGAATGCGCCGACAATCCCGACAATGATGTCAACGATCAGGCCGAAGCCGCCGCCCTTGACGAGCACGCCAGCCAGCCAGCCGGCGATTGCGCCGATGATGAGCCATGCAATGATGCCGTGTTCCATATTCGAGACTCCATGGTTGAGTGTGAAAAAATCACGGTGACAGAGCTTAGTCGAAGGTTATGGGACAGTCCATATTCAGGACGCGGAATTAACATTGTCTGAATCTATTGCAAGCTAAGTGTAGACGATGCGCGTGAATATGGGGAGCTTACGCAAGGTGACTCACTCCGGCGTCGGCTCCGCATCTTTGGCCGTCCAGCTGACGCTCGATACGCTCTTTTCCATGCTGATGCGGCTCGCCATCTGTTCGAGCTTCGGCTGGTCTTTCGGATGCAGCTTCAATGTCGCCGTAACGCGAATGCGTCCCGTATCGTCTTCGACGTCTTCGCTCGTCAGGCTCTGGAACGACAGCGGTGTCGAATACATTGAGTTGGATACCGCGGTCCGAATGTGAATCTCATCGGCCTCGCGGCAAACGATCGTCAGCACATACTCGCGCACGAGGTCGGCGTCCGAAACGGGCGCCGCGTTGATCGCACGGCTCACTTCACGCAGGACCGTATTGGTCAGCAGCACGACCGCGGTGCCGGCAAGGGCTGGGCCGTAGTGCCCCGCACCGCACAATACGCCGACCGCCGCCGAGCACCACAAGGTCGCGGCGGTGTTGATCCCCTGAATGGAGCCCTTGTCGCGCATGATCACGCCGCCGCCGAGAAAGCCGACGCCGGAGACGACATACGCGGCAATCTGCGTGATACCGGCGGTGCCGTTGCCGGTCAGCACGCCGAGCGTGACGAACAGGCACGCGCCGCTCGCGACCAGCGTGATAGTCCGCAGGCCGGCGTTGCGCTGGCGCATCTGGCGTTCGAGGCCGATCGCGACGCCGCAGCTGAAGGCGGCAAAGAGCCGCAAGACGAATTCAATTGTCATCGGTAAGAAAGGTTAAGGCGCGTGTTCGCACAGTGTGAACCATATGCGTGACAGCATCACGTATCCGCAGGCGGAACGCGAGCGCGGTCAGGCGTGACAAGGCATGCGAGCCGGGCTCGCGACGCAAAAGTCATGGAGCGTGCGCAAGGCATCGGGCCATGCGGCGCTTCACTTGCAGCAAGAGGGTAAAAGCGACGTGCACCGTCGGGCCCGAAGGCAAGACGGCGACAGACAAAGGCTGGCGCGGAAATCTTGCCGATCAGGCGATCGGGCGAATCGAAGCTCGACTGGTACTACTGCTACTGTCCAAGATCGTGATTCCGGTTAAATGAACTGGGCGAATTTTAGGCAGCTCTGCAAAGTTAAGTCAAGCCGGGATGAAGCAGGGCGGCGGAATGCGTTGTGGGTCGCTTGCTGAATTTTCCCCCGGCAAGCTCAGAATTTTCTCGCATAAATACGGACTCCGAATATTGACGAGGTCCGTCCCGGAAAACACACTGTTCACACACTTCGAAGCACGTGGTGCGGTTCCGGTGCTCAATTCACGTTTTATTTACCACGGTTTCGCCGAGAATTTTTTCGGTTGTCCTTGCCGTAGCTTGCGCATCCGATCCGCACCACGTCGGCTCTTTTCCGCTGTTCACCCCAATTGAGGAATGTATGAAAGATAAGGCTCTTGGCGTCATCGCCGTTGCATTGATTGCTGCGGCCCCGCTCGTGTCGGTCGCCGCTGGTTTGCCCGCGCCGTTTGAGGGCAGCAGCACGCTGCAGGCGGACGGAGTCGTGAAGTCGGTCGACCAGGCAAAACATTCCGTGACCGTGCTCGACGCACAGGGTGGTGAAGCTTCATTCACCATTACCGATACGAGCAACCTGGCGCAGATCAAGCAGGGTGGCAAGGTCCATATCCGGATGATGCGTAACGCCATGGTCAGCGTAACGCGCGGTGCCGACGGCCACGGCGCGGCTGTTGAGCCGGCACAGCAGAACACGGTACAGAACGTGACTGCCGAAGTGCAGGTGATCGATCATGCCTCCGGCATCATGGCCCTGAAGGGACCGAATGGCGCGGTGTTTCACATCCAGGGCCGCGAGCCGGCAAAGGTCGCCGATGTGACGCCGGGCATGCAAGTGTCGGTCGCGTACGCACCGCAGGTCAGCGTGGCCGTTGCGCCTGCTCAGTAACGCAAATTGGCTGAAGGGATGCGTCGGTGCCGAAGCGCGGATGTCCATTATGGAAGTCCGAGTTTCTTTTTTTTGCAGTGCAGTCCGCTATGACTTCAACGCGGTGATGTTCGGCACTCCAGTCCCGTGTCTTAGTCGGGCTCGCCGGGCACGAGGCGCAATCGCGTGATCTCCGAAGGGGCGCCCAGCCGCTTTGGCGGTCCCCAGTAGCCCGTGCCGCGACTTGTGTAAACCCACAGGCCGTTCAGCCGTGCGAGACCCGCCGTAAACGGCTGCTGCAAACGCACAAAGAAATTCCACGGGAAGAACTGACCGCCGTGTGTGTGGCCGGATAGCTGCAACGTGAAACCTGCGGCTGCGGCTGCTTCGGCAGAGCGCGGCTGATGTGCCAGCAGTACTTTGATCAGCACGTCGCCAGGCGCGCCCGCGAGGGCCGCAACCGGGTCGCTGCGATGCAACGGATCATGATGGCCCGCTGAGTAATCAGTCACGCCCGCAATAACGGCGCGCGCACCGTCGTGTTCCACGATCACGTGCTCGTTAAGCAGTACGTTTAACCCCAGGCGCCGGAATTCATCGATCCAGGCGTTCGCCCCGGCGTAGTACTCGTGATTGCCGGTCACGAGGAACGCGCCGTGACGCGCACTGAGTCGGGACAGAGGCTGTGTGTGCCTGGTCAATTGCGGCACGCTGCCGTCCACCACATCGCCGGTAACCGCGATCAGATCCGGCTTCAGACGATTCACCGCGTCGACGATCGCATCCACGTAACGGCCTTTGATGGTCGGACCGACGTGGATATCGCTGATCTGGACGATCGTGAAACCGTCGAGCGCCGGCGGCAGATCGTCGATCGGCACCTCGATCGTCACGACCTTGGCGCGGCGCCGTGCGTTGAACAGGCCGACGAGTGTCGAGAGCAGTGCAAGCAACGGTACCGCTGCCGCGGAGCCTATGCGCCAGTGCGCGATTGCTATCGTGTTCGGCCAGATTGCGTCGACGGTGAGCAGCGAGGCGAGCGCCAGATCGCGCGCGAACGTCAGAACCAGCAGCGACGAGAAGAAGCCCATCGCCAGCAGCCCGACCCACGCGAGGCGGTCGCTGAGCGGCTGCTGTTTGATAGTGCGCGCCAGCATGCCGAGCGGGATCAGAAAGATCGACAGCACCAGCCACAATGCGCACAGCCACCGGCCGGTGA
This sequence comes from Paraburkholderia sediminicola, assembly GCF_902859805.1. Lineage (GTDB taxonomy): Bacteria > Pseudomonadota > Gammaproteobacteria > Burkholderiales > Burkholderiaceae > Paraburkholderia > Paraburkholderia sediminicola. The sequence goes on from NZ_CADIKC010000020.1 coordinate 9,422, forward strand.
CGCTGACCGGCATATCGGGAATCAGACGAAAACCGACGTAGATATGCAGCAGGATGCCAATCAGGATGAAGCGAACAAGAAACGATGAGCGGCGCATAGAGAGGATAGGGGCGGGAAGGGGCCGGAAGGGGCCGGCACTAGCGGAGCAACGGCGGTGGCTCGCCAAGCGCAATCATGAAATAGCAGACGAGCCGGATCATTCTACCGAGATGTGCAACCCCTTGCCGAGGGCGCCAGATTTGCTTCCGCGCTGGCCGAGTTTGACGCGGCAAGCAGATCCCGCAACGCAGCAATTCTCGTTGCCGTATGCCGTCGTCTGAACTGCAGCGATGCTCTAATTAAATGGGCTTTGAATTGTGTTTCGCGTGCACTATTCTCAAATAGAACCGGCTCGTTTCAGGGCCATCGCGGCCCAGCGGCGGTTCGTTTTGTCCTCGGTTGAGGGTGAGGCAGGAGGCGCATCATGAAACTGCTTGGATCGGGCAATCACGTACGCCACGTACTTCATGGGCATCACGTCGGGCGAGAGGGCAGCCATGTCATGCTGCCGCTGGTCGGCATATCGCTGATGGCGCTCGCCCTGTACTTCGGCGTGCGCGACATCGACTTCTCCGAACTGGGAAAAAACGCGCTATTCGACGTCGTGATGGTAAGCGTTGCGCTTGGCATCGCGGGACTATTCGGCGTCGTCGGCGCGTGGTTACGTTCGAGTGGCGACGACGCCGATGAAGGCTTTTGCTTTATCGGTGCGGTGATCGGCGCAGTGGTGTTCTACGTGGCGCTCCTCAGATAAACGCACCGGCGGCTTAAGGGCTGTCAGACGATCTGGGCGGCTTCGTCGAAGGAGAAGCGCGGGCTGCGCGGAAACAACTTCGACGGGTCGCCGTAGCCCAGATTGATCAGGAAGTTCGACTTCACTGTCGTGCCGGCGAAGAAGGCCTCGTCGACCTTGGCGGCGTCGAAGCCCGACATCGCGCCTGTGTCCAGGCCGAGCGCGCGGGCGGCGAGAATCAGATACCCGCCTTGCAGCGTCGAATTGCGAAAAGCCGTATCCGCAATCGCCTTGTCGTTGCCGGCGAACCAGCTGCGCGCGTCGGCATGCGGAAACAGTTTCGGCAGATGCTCGTAGAACGCCATATCCATCCCGACGATCACCGTGACCGGCGCCGCCATCGTCTTCTCGAGATTGCCCGGCGACAAAGCCGGACGCAGCTTTTCTTTGCCCTCGGGCGTTTTCACATAGACGAAGCGGCCGGGGCTTGAATTGGCCGAGGTCGGACCGAGCAGCACGAGCTCGGTGAGTTGCTTGAGCACGGCATCGTCGACCGGTTTGGCCTGCCAGCCGTTATGCGTGCGCGCTTCGCGAAAGAGCAGATCGAGAGCCTGATCGGAAAGAATCATGGTGGTAGTCCCTTGAAGTAGCGGAGTGAAAAATCCGGATGACAGCGCAAGCCACAGGCGTGAGCGTTGTCGTCATTGCCGCCATAATAGCCAGGGTTCTAATTCGCGCACGTATCGCAGGCACAAGCACAAGCGCGAGCACAGGCGCAATCGCAATCAGGCAATTTCATGGCGGACCTTTTCGATGACCTTCCGGTGCCCGACGTGGACTGGTATCCCGAGTGGCTTGCGCCCGAGACCGCGGCGCACGCTTTAACGCAACTCATCGGCGAAGTGGAATGGCGCCAGGACATGATGGGCACGCCCGCCGGCCGTGTGCCGCTGCCGCGGCTGACGGCCTGGCAGGGTGAGCCGGATGCGGTCTACGTCTACTCCGGCATTCGCAACGTGCCACAACCGTGGACGCCGACCGTCGCCGAACTACGGGTCGCCGCGGAAGCAGCCTGCCACGCGCGCTTTAACAGCGTGCTGATCAACCGCTATCGCAGCGGCACCGACAGCATGGGATGGCATGCGGACCGCGAGCCTGAACTCGGCACCCAGTCGGTGATTGCGTCAATCAGCTTGGGCGTCGCGCGCACTTTCGACTTGCGGCACAACAAAACCGGCGCCGTGCAGTCGTTTTCGCTGAAGGGCGGCAGCTTGCTCGTGATGAAGGGCAACACGCAGGCCGACTGGCGGCATCGCGTGCCGAAGGAGCCGCGCGTGGCCGGCGAGCGGATCAATCTGACGTTTCGCTGGGTGACGCCGCGCGGGACAAACCGCTAGCGTTCTGGCCAGCCGTTAACCGTGCCGCTCTTGATCCGAAAGCCCAGAAACCCCAAAGCCCGGAACCCACTCGCTACCTGGCCCGAAGCCGCATCGACCACATCGAGCACGTAAGCGCATAAAAAGCATCTCCAACGCCACGCTCAATCGCCACAGACGTTCGAGCGAGCCCCGCAGCGTTGCCCACGTCCACGGCTACTGCCGATCCCGCCCGCTATACCAGAATTGGTATCGCGGACGCGAATCATATGATTGGACGGTTAACGCCCCAGACACTACGCTACATCACGATCCACGCACCGTGAGGGCCGCAAACACCGGGCGGGTTCGATGGATCGCCGACACAACAACGATCAGGAGACAGTCATGGCGAATACACGACGCGCCGCATGTCGTGCGTTGGGCGCGCTCGCGCTTTGCTCGAGCATCGGTGCGCTGGCGCTGACAGCGCCGGGCGCATACGCGCAGGACAAACAGATCACCCTCGGCTTCGCACAGGTAGGCGCCGAAAGCGCATGGCGAACCGCCAATACCGAGTCGGTGAAGTCCGCGGCGGCGGATGCGAAGATCAAGCTCAAATTCTCCGACGCGCAGCAAAAGCAGGAAAACCAGATCAAGGCGATCCGCTCCTACATTGCGCAGAAAGTCGATGTGATCGCGTTCTCTCCGGTTGTCGAATCCGGCTGGGAGCCAGTGCTGCGCGAAGCCAAAGCCGCAAAAATTCCGGTGATCCTGACCGACCGCAACATCGACGTGAAAGACACGTCTCTGTACGTGACGATGATCGGCTCGGACTTCATGGAAGAGGGCCGGCGCGGCGGTCATTGGCTGGCCGATCACTATAAGAATGATCAAGGTCCCATCAACATCGCCGAACTTCAAGGAACCGTCGGCTCGGCACCGGCCAACGACCGGCATTCCGGCCTGATCGAAGTGATCAAGAGCGATCCCAAATTCAAGATCATCGCATCGCAAAGCGGCGACTTTACGCTTGCCGGTGGCAAGCAGGTGATGGAAGCATTTATAAAAACTTATGGAAATAAAATAAATGTAGTTTATGCGCATAACGACGATATGGCGCTCGGCGCCATCCAGGCGATGGAAGAGGCCGGCATGCATCCGGGCAAGGACATCACCGTCGTCTCGTTCGATGCAACCAAGGGCGGCTTCCAGGCGATGGCCGCGGGCAAGATGAATGTCGATGTGGAGTGCAGCCCGCTGCTGGGGCCGCAACTGATGTCGGCGGTCAAGGATGTGGTGGCCGGCAAGCCGCTGCCCAAGCGTATCCTGACGGAAGAGACCGTCTTCCCGATGAGCGTTGCAGCGCAGACTTTGCCGACGCGCAAATACTGAAGTGGAGTGTGATGGCTAATTGATTAGCCATCCATACGATAGACGCAGAACGCAAACGAAGTACGGACAGATCGTAGGGGTTTCTCCAGTGGTGCCTGACCGCCTGACTGCTTCGGCAGCGGGCGGTCTCTTTTCCGCAGAATCAGATTGCGCCCAACGGAGCCAGTCTGAACCCACCCGACCAATGCACCGCCGATCGAGCGAGGTCTATGACGCATTCCGCATCGGAACCCAATTCGCCGGCCATCAAGGCCGTCACAGGCGACGCTCGCAACGGCGCCGCCTCAAATACACTTGAACCTATTCTGGCCACCACCGGCGTCAGCAAAACGTTTCCGGGCGTAAAAGCGCTGCAGGGAGTCGACTTTCGCCTGTTCCCCGGCGAGATTCACACGCTGATGGGGCAGAACGGCGCCGGCAAATCCACCCTGATCAACGTGCTGACCGGCGTAGTCGCGCCTGACGCCGGCACGATCCGACTCGGTGGCGAGATCGTCGCGTTTGCGTCGCCGCAGGAGGCGGAAGCGGCCGGCGTGCGCACGCTGTATCAGGAAGTGAACCTGTGCCCGAACCTGTCGGTGGCGGAAAACATCTTTGCGGGCCGGCAGCCAAAGCGTTTTGGCGCGATCGACTGGCCCGACATCAAGCGGCGCGCGCAGGCAGCGCTTGCTCGCCTCGACGTGACGCTCGACGTCACGCGATCGCTCGACGCCTATCCGATTGCCGTGCAGCAGATGGTGGCGATCGCGAGAGCACTCTCAGTCGACGCTCGCGTGCTGATTCTCGACGAGCCGACCTCCAGTCTCGATGACGGCGAAGTTGCTCAGCTGTTTAAAATACTTCGGCATCTTAAGCAGTCGGGAATCGCCATTCTGTTTGTCACACATTTTATCGAGCAGACCTACGCCATCTCCGATCGCATCACGGTGATGCGCAACGGCGAGCGTGAAGGCGAATATCTCGCGCGGGATCTGCCGGCCGATCAACTGGTCGCGAAGATGGTCGGTCATGAGCGCATGAGCGCGCGCTTGCGCGAAGCAGCACATGACGGCCACGCTGTTCATGAAGGACCTCAGAGCAAGGACGCGGTTCAGCCGTTCGTCGAATTGCGCGGCGTCGGACGGCGCGGCACGTTACAGCCGATTGATCTCGACGTGCAGCCGGGCCAGATTCTGGGCCTGGCCGGCCTGCTAGGCTCGGGCCGCACGGAGACCGCCCGGCTGTTGTTCGGGGCCGACCGCGCCGACAGCGGCACTATCCTGATCGAAGGGCGGCCTGTGCGGCTGCGTTCGCCTCGGGACGCGGTGCGCCACGGCATCGGCTATTGCGCGGAGGACCGCAAGAAAGAGGGCATCGTGGCCGAACTGTCGATCCGGGAGAACATTCTGCTGGCGTTGCAGGCGCGGCGCGGCTGGTTACGCAAGATCAAACGGCATCGCGCACAAGAAATCGCGGACATGTGGATCGAGCGCCTCGGCATCAAGGCAGCGGACGCCGAACAGCCAATCGGGCTGCTCTCCGGCGGCAACCAGCAGAAAGCGCTGCTCGCGCGCTGGCTCGCCACGAATCCCAAACTCCTGATTCTCGACGAACCCACTCGCGGCATCGACGTTGCCGCCAAGTTCGACATCATGGACCGCTTGCTGGCGCTATGCGCGAACGGTCTGAGCATCCTGTTCATTTCGTCTGAGATCAGCGAAGTGCTCCGCGTGAGCCACCGCGTAGCGGTGCTGCGCGACCGTCGCAAGATCGCTGAGGTGGCCGGCAAGGCTTCGAACGAAGACAACATTTATCGACTCATCGCGGGGAGCGGCGAATGAAGCTATCGAACTGGTTCGTGCGCGATGGTGCGGAGCGCCCATTGATCTGGCCGTGCGTCACACTGGTGCTCCTGTGCGCCCTGAACCTCCTGGTGAATCCAGATTTTCTTTCTTTGAGGATGCTCGACGGCCACCTGTTCGGCGCGCCGATCGACGTGTTGAATCGCGCCGCGCCGCTGGTGCTGGTTGCGACCGGCATGACGCTGGTGATCGCCACGCGCGGCATCGATATCTCGGTCGGCGCGGTGGTTGCGATCGCCGGCGCCGCGGCGGCCACGATACTTGCGACGCAAGCTGCGCCGAGCGCCGGATTGATCGCGCAGGCGCTGGTCGCGGCGCTGATCGTCGGTGTGTTGAGCGGCATGTGGAACGGATTGCTGGTGTCGTTCGTCGGCATGCAGCCGATCATTGCAACGCTGATCCTGATGGTCGCGGGCCGTGGCATTGCGCAATTACTGACGGCAGGGCAGATCATTCCGATCGGCGCACCGGGTTACCTGTTCGTCGGTGGTGGGTATTGGCTTGGCGTGCCGTGTTCAGTGTGGATCGCAAGCGTTGCGGTGCTCGCCACTGCCGGGCTCGTTGAAGGCACCGCGCTCGGACTCTTCATTCGTGCAATCGGTGTCAATCCGGTGGCGACGCGTCTCGTCGGCCTGCGCTCGAAAGCACTGGTATTCGCGGTGTACGGCTTCTCGGGATTGACAGCCGCGATGGCGGGCATCCTCATCAGCTCGAACGTGCGCAGCGCCGATGGCAACAACGCGGGCCTGCTACTCGAACTCGATGCGATTCTGGCCGTGACGCTCGGCGGCACATCGCTGCTTGGCGGCCGCTTCAGTCTCGCCGGCACCGTACTGGGTGCGTTGATCATCCAGACGCTCACCTATACGACTTATTCGATCGGCGTGCCGCCGGAAGCGACGCTCGTCGTCAAGGCGGCCGTGGTGCTGGCGGTGAGCGTGATCCAGTCGCCCTCGGCGCGCTCGCTCGCCATGTCGCTCTTCAGGCAGCGCGGGGTGGCACGATGAGACGACTCCTCGAGGCCTGGGCGCATATCGTCGATCCGCGCACGTTGCCGATCGCCGTCACTGTCCTGTTGTTTTGCGCGCTGTTCGGTTTCGGCTCGGTGATGTACACCGGCTTTTTCTCGTGGCAAGTGCTGCTCGATCTGCTGGTCGATAACGCTTTCCTGCTGATTGTCGCGATCGGTATGACGTTTGTGATCGTGTCCGGCGGGATCGATCTGTCAGTGGGCTCGGTGGTGGCGCTGACCACCATCGTCGAAGCGGTGCTGTCCGAACATATGCATCTGTCGGTCTGGGTGATCGTGCCGATCGTGTTGCTGATGGGCACCGTGTTCGGCGCGGTACAGGGAGCGCTGATTCACTTTTTCCGCTTGCAGGCGTTCATCGTCACGCTGGCGGGCATGTTCTTCGCGCGCGGCTTGTGCTTTCTGATCACGACGCAGTCGATCACGATCAATGACCCGACGTTCCAGAAGATTTCCGCGTTCCGGCTCAATATCGGCGTCGGCTCGGTGACGGCCAATGTGCTGATCGCCCTCGTCACGCTTGCCGCGGCGATCTATGTCGCGCATTTCACGCGTTTTGGGCGCAACGTGTATGCGATCGGTGGCAATCCGCGCTCGGCGTTGCTGATGGGCTTGCCGGTCGCGCATACGCGGATCGGCGTGTATGCGCTGAGCGGCTTCTGTTCGGCGCTCGGCGGCGCGGTGTTCACGTTCTACGTGCTATCGGGATATGGGCTGCAAGGGCAGGGTATGGAGCTCGACGCGATCGCCGCGACGGTGATCGGCGGAACCTTGCTGACGGGTGGTGTCGGCTACGTGATCGGCTCACTATTCGGCGTCGGCATTCTGGGCACGATCCAGACGCTGATTACCTTCGACGGTACGCTCAGTTCGTGGTGGACCCGCATCGTGATCGGCGCTTTGCTGTGCGCGTTCTGTCTGCTGCAGCGGCTGATCGAGCGGCATGCGAAATCAGTGGGGCGTCCAGGTGGCACCGGCGCTGTTGTGACGCCAGGCCGTGAGCACGGCCGGGGCGATGCAGCTACGGCGTCCGATTCACATGTGATCGGACGCGCGCCGGAGCAGGCGTTATAGCGCGGCTTGGGCGTTGAGTTCACGCCCGCGGGTTTCCGGCAGCGTCAGCGCGGCGAGGATCACGATACCGTAGGCCGCGGCGGCGAATACACCGATCGCGTGACCGAGCGTCATAGTCTGCGAGACGTAGCCGATCAGGAACGGAAACGTCGCGCCGACCGCCCGCCCGAAGTTGTAGCAGAAGCCCTGGCCGGAGCCTCGAATGCGCGTCGGGAACAGCTCGGTGAGGAACGCCCCCATCCCCGAGAAAATGCCGGACGCACAGAAGCCGAGCGGGAAACCGAGCACGAGCATCGTGAGGTTATCGAGCGGCAGTTGCGTGTAGATCAGCGCGATCGCACACGAGGCCAGCGCGAACGTGATGAACGCGCGTTTGCGGCCGATCTTGTCGCTGACGTAAGCGCCCGTCAGATAGCCGCAGTACGAGCCGACGATTACCACGCCCAGATAGCTGCCGGTGCCGATCACGCTCAGATGCCGTTCGGTCTTCAGATACGTCGGCAGCCAGGTGGTCACCGCGTAGTAGCCGCCTTGCACGCCGGTCGCGAGAATGGACGCACGCAGCGTCGTCCAGACGATATCGCCGCGGAAGATATCCAGCAACGAAGGACGCGTTTGTGCCGCGGCCTGCGCTTCCTTCTGCTGCCGATGCACCTCTGGCTCTTCAACGAAGCGGCGGATCCAGATCACGAACGGCGCCGGCGCAATACCGATCGCGAACAACGCACGCCACGCGTAATCGGCCGGTATCCATGAAAACACGGCCATAAACAGCAGCGTCGAGACGCCCCAGCCTATCGCCCAGCCTGCCTGTACGAGACCCACCGCCTTGCCGCGGTCACGCGGGCGGATGACTTCGCCGATCAGCACTGCGCCCGCCGTCCATTCGCCGCCAAAGCCGAGCCCCATCAGGCCGCGCGCCCACAGCAACTGCGAGAAGTTCTGCGCCAGCGCGCAAGCCAGCGTGAAAACCGCGAACCAGAGAATCGTGATCTGCAAGGTCTTCACCCGGCCGATGCGATCCGACAGCACACCGGCTGCCCAGCCGCCGAGCGCGGAACTCAGCAGCGTGACCGTTCCGATGAGACCCGCATCGCCGCGCGTGATGCCCCATGTCGCGATCAGCGTCGGAATCACGAAGCTCAGGAATTGCGTGTCCATTGCGTCGAGCACGTAGCCGATCTTGCAGCTCCAGAACGCACGCTTCTCGCTAACGGAAATCTGCTGATACCACGCAAACGGGTTTTTGCCTGTGCCGGGCGCGCTGTAGCGCTCGGTGTCTGCGGTCAACTGCGCTTCGGTTTTCATAGCCGGGCTCCGGTCGTAGTCAGTGGCCGCGTCTTGCCGCGCGGCTTGTAGTGGGACAACTCAAAAACGCTGCGGCTAGAGCATCGCCAGCGTGGTGTTGGGAATGTCGGTAACGAGCATGTGTCCTGGCTTGTGCGCGATTGCAAACGGCAAACGCGCGCTTTCTATCGCGGCTTGCGGCGTGACGCCACAGGCCCAGAACACCGGTAACTCGTCGCTGCGCACCTCGACTGCGTCGCCGAAATCGGGCCGCGTAATGTCGCGAATGCCGATCAGCGACGGATCGCCGATGTGAACCGGCGCGCCATGTACTGCGGGAAAACGGCTGGTGATCTGGATAGCGCGGATCGCGTCGGCGGCTTTCATCGGCCGCATCGAAACTACGCGATTCCCGCTGAACACGCCTGCGGCCACGTTACGTTCCCGCGTGCGATACATCGGCACGTTGACCTGCTGTTCGATATGGCGCAGCGGAATACCTTCGCGCCGCAACATTTCTTCGAACGAAAACGAGCAGCCGATTGCGAACACCACCAGATCGTCGCGCCACAGTTCGTCGAGACTCCGGACCTCCTCGGCACGTTCGCCGTGGCGGTACACATAAAACGCGGGGACGTCATTGCGAATGTCGAGATCGGCGCCGAGCGACGGGACGCGCCATTCGCCGGGTTCGCCGATGCCGAGCAACGGGCAGGCCTTCGGATTGAGCGTGCAGAAGCGCAGGAAGTCGTCGGCGTATTGGCTGGGCAGGATGGCGAGATTGGCTTGCGCATAGTCGCCGCAGTAGCCCGCAGTCGGCCCGGACAGGCGGCGGCTGCGAATCTGCTGACGAAACTCGGATGGCGTGTAGGACATGAACGGCTTGACTCCAACTAGGTCCGGGTGACCGATGGGAGCCAGATTAGTAACGCCAAAAATATCCATCCAGCGAGTTATTCTTGTGTTTCGTTAAATTAAACTTAACAGCATCGCAGGCGATTTTGCGGTGATGATCGAGTCTTTCGCGGCGCTGTTGGAGAGCTAATGCAATGAATACCCGCTTTGTCGAAACGTTTCTGACGCTCGCCCGTCTAGGCAGTTTTCGCGCGACTGCCGCTGCCATGCACGCCACGCCCGCTGCGATTTCGCTGCGTATTAAAACGCTTGAAGCCGAGTTGGGCGTCGAGTTGATCGAGCGCGACGCCGCCGAGTTTCAGCTCACGGCGCATGGCGAACGGCTGCTCGCGCATGCGCGCTCGGTGGTGCAGGCCACGCGCTCGCTGCAACTGGCCGCGCAGGACGAAACCCAGGTGACGAAGCGGTTGCGGCTCGGCGTCATCGAAACGGTGGTGCACAGTTGGCTGCCGGACTACATCCGGATGCTGAACGCCGAGTACAAGCGCATCGTCGTGGACCTGACGGTCGATTCGAGCGCTGTGCTTGGGCCTCGTTTGCGGGCCGGCGAACTGGACCTCGTCATTCAGGTGGAGGAAACCGGCGAGCAGGAAGCGTCGATCGTATCGACCTTGCTGGCGAGCTATCCGGTGCGCTGGATCGCGCGCAACGATCTGATTCCGGCGAGCCGCGCGAAGCATGTGCAGACGGTCTTGCAGAAACCCGTGCTGACGTTCGGCCGTGGCACCGCACCGCAAATCGCCGTGGAAGCGATCGTGGAGATGCTCGCGAAGCGCGCCGGTGTGCCGCTTGCGGATACTCAGGTGACCTGTATGCCGTCGGTGGCGGTGATCGTGAAACTGTTGCGCGATGGCTATGGAATTGCGGCGGTGCCGGCGCTGTTCGTCGAGCCGTTTCTGAGCAGCGGCGAACTGGGGCAATTGCAGGTGCGTCCGCTACCGCCGCCGATCGACGTTGCAATGATCTATCGCGACGACGCCGACGTCGGCGTGCTGGCAGCATCGCGCGTGGCGCGCAGCGCGTGTGATCAGTATGCGAAGGCGATGGGGCGTCAGTTGATTGAGAGGCGGTGAGGCGGGGCTCGAGTCAGCCGAATGGCCGCGTCTTAAATTCCATCCATACCGAGCCGCCTACGCGTCGTAGCGACCAGCTTGTCGAACGAAAAGGCGCTTGTGGCAAGCGCGATGGCGTCGGGAAAATTCTCGCGCGCAATGTCCGTCAGCACCTGGCCCGGCGGCGCTTCGATCAGCACGCGGGCGCCCATTTCCTGCATAACGGTGAGCGCATCGAACCAGCGTACGGTGTAGCGCATATTGGTCGCGAGATCGTCGCGAATGGCCTCTGCCGTATACAACGGGCGGCCGCCGCGATTGCCGATATAGGTAGTCTGTGGCGTGTGGAAGGGGACGTCTTTTGCGTACGCAACGAGCTCGTCGGTGGCATGTGCGAGCAGTTCGCAATGTGACGGCACGCTTACCGCAAGACGGACGGCCTTGCGTGCGCCTGCCGCCAAAGCGCGTTCGATAAACGTGTCCAGCGCGCCATTCGCTCCCGCCATGACGATCTGACGCGGCGCATTTACATTGCCAACGTAGACACGTTGATCGCCCGCATCTGCATGTTGAGCGGCGAGTGTCTCCAGTTGGTGCTCGGTCAAACCCGACACGGCCGCGAGACCGTAGCCGGATGGGTACGCCGTCTCCATCAACTCGGCGCGCTTGCGAACCATCTTTAACGCGTCGTCAAAGTGAATCGCGCCGCAACTGACCGCCGCGGCATACGCGCCCACCGATAGGCCTGCGCTGATCTCCGGCGTGAGTTGTTCATCCGCTAGCGCCCGCGTGATCGCCACGCCCGCGACGGTCAAGCCGATCTGAACAGCTACGGTTGAGCGCAGGGCGTCTGGCGTATCGAGGGCGAGTACGTCGATGTCGAGTACTTGAGACGCTTCTTCGAGGGTGCCGGTCACAGCGTGATGTTGCGGCAGACGGTGCAGAAATCCGTCCGACTGCGCGCCCTGGCCCGGAAACAGAAGGGCCAGCATCAGGCATTGCCGTGAGCGGGCGCCCACGGATCGGTGACCAACTGCGGCCCGAGAGCATGGCGCACCATGACGCGTGTTTTGTCCGCAGCCCACTCGGCCAGCGCAACGCCGCCTGCGGGTGTTTCCAGTTGCGCATCCACACGAATGCCGGCATGTTGTGCGATTGCTTGCAGATAGTTCAGCAACTGAATGGCGGCGTGATGCGAGAGCTTTTCCGGCGCGCGAATCAGCAGATCGAGATCGCTCGAAAGAGTGACCGTGGGAGTCTGCGTTGCCAGTTCGAAACCTGCGCTGCCGGTTGGTCCCCAAACGAATCCAGCCAATGCGCCGGCTGTATCGCGTTGTAGTGCGGCAAGGGCCGCGAAAGCAGGCAACGCATTGCGCGACTCAAGCGGGCTGCGTCGCGCCAACGTTTCCGGCGGCACGGCAATTTCAATATCGTCCCGATGCGCCCATGCACCGTAACGCTGCGACCGCTCGGTGCCGCGCAAGCCGATCGCCACGAAGCCGTCGGCGGCCAGTGCGCGTCGTACAACCGCATACGGCGTGCGCTCGAAAGCCCCGCGAACCCATGCCGGCTCGCCGTCAAAATGTGGCAAGCGGTGTAAGCGCAGCAGATCATGCGGCTGCCAGCGCGTGTCGCACGACAACGCGTGATCGGCTGCAAACGGCGGCGCTGCGCAGGCCTGCATTACACGGCATCCCATTGTTCGGCGAGACGCCGCCGCACTTCAATCGACGCTGCGCGATTCTTTTGAGCCGCGGCCGATTCAAGACGATGCGATAAATCGCGACCGCCAGCGCGCGCGCTGTGGATCTGTTCGGTCAATACCTGACGCACGCGCTCGATTTGCGCGGCATCGGGTGCGTCGGCGTCGACGCCTTCGATCAACTGGTCGAGCAGGCCAAGCTTGGCGAACGACGTCATCGAATAGGACATCGGCACAATGGTTTCGCCGAGCGCGTCGAGTGCTTCGACGGTGCGCCGCGTAACGCGTGCGGCCGCTTCCTTGCCCATTGCGTGAACCATCGTGCCCGGCGCGTCGAGCGCGACGATCCGGTTTGCCTGATAGCCGTGCGCGAGGAATGCGCCCGACATGGCGGGCCCGACGATCAGCGCGATCACCGGATGCCCGGCCTCGCGCGCCGATGCATAGGCATCGACCGCAGCCGCGCAGGCGAGGTGAATGCCGAGCATCTCTTCGCGGTAACCGTACGCCTGGCTTTTCACATCGACGATCGCGACGATCGGGCGGCGCGTACCGCTCGCTTCGTCCTGCGCGATGACTTCGCGTACAGCGCGTGCGAGCAGCCAGCCTTGTTCGAGACCGACCACGTTATCGGTCGCGCGCGGAAAGCGGTTGTCGGGATCGGGGACGACCGCAATGAAGTGCGCGGTCTCGCCGCCGAGCGACGCGTCGCCGCTCCATACGGGCGCTTTACCGGACGCGTTACCGGACGTTTCGCCGGCAAGTGCATGGAACCAGCGTGCGCCGCGGCTGAGGGTGGCATCGCTCATGCCTGCTCCTTGCGCGCGTTGTTCTGCGCATGTGGGTTGTACACGTCACGCATCGTTTCCGGCGTCACGCTGGCCGGGTCGATTCGCGCGAGGCGGTTGAGAAAAACGTCGACCTGTTCGCTGCGATGCGCGGCCGGTAGTCCTTGAATGAAGGCTGAGCGCACGGCGGCGCGCACCGCGTCGGCATCGTCGTCGACCAGTTGATCGGCGAGCGAGGTTGCATCCCGTTGTTCGCCGCCGATCAGTTGCCACACGCGGCGCCGATCGCTCGCGTCGAGCTCTTCGATACCGGCTTCCTGTTCGATCACTTCAGGGCCGTTCATGCCGAGCCGCCCCTGTTTCGTCACAACGAGATACGAGCACAAAGCCGCTGCAAGCGACATGCCGCCAAAGCAGCCGACCATCCCCGCGATCACGCCAACTACCGGTACATGCCTGCGCAACGCGACGATCGCGGCCTGAATTTCGGCGATCACCGCAAGGCCGAGGTTAGCTTCCTGCAGCCGCACGCCACCGGTTTCGAACAGCACGACAGGGCGGACGATCTTGCCGCGTTCGCAGTCGCGCAAGGCCATGTCGAGCGCGGCGGCGATCTTACTGCCGGACACTTCGCCGATACTGCCGCCCTGGAACGCGGACTCGATTGCCGCGACCACGGCCGGCTCGCCGTCGATGGTGCCGCGTGCGATCACGCAGCCATCATCTGCCTGGCAGACGACCCCTTGCAACGGCAGCCACGGCGATTCGATCTTGTCGAACGGTCCGAGCAGTTCGCGGAACGTGCCGGCGTCGAGCAGCGAGCGGGCGCGTTCGCGGGCGGACAGTTCGATAAAGCTTTCGCGCAACATCGGCGCGGGGTGTGCGGTGGCGACTGTGGTCATGCGGCGTCTCCCCGTTCTGCCGCTTCAATGGCCTCCGCGAGCCGCAGCGCGACGACGCCCGGTGTCGCACCGAAGTCGTTGATTTCGATTTGCGCCGCGCCGTCGTAGCGCGTGAAGAAGCGGTCGAGCACGCTCTTCCAGATGTGGCTGTAGCCATCGACGCTAGTCCGCACGACCACATGCGCGCTCAGGGCCGCGCTGTTTTCGGCTGGCGACAGGAGGACTTCCAGATCGCCCGAACCGACCACGCCAACATGCGCGCGAGTCGTGACGGCGCGTTGCGCCGGATAGTCGAAGGTCAGATGTTCCATGAGGCTGAGCTCCCGCCGGCGTCGTGATGCGCCAGCATATCGAGAAAGAGGGTGGCGGCGAGCAGATCGGCTGCGCCACCAGGGGATGCGTTGAGCGACAGCAATGCGTGTTCGAGCGCGACGAGCGCGGTGTGCCCATCCGGCGTCGAGCTGCCGCCTGCTTGCAGTACGCGGCGCGCGCCGTGTTGCGCGGCGTGCAAACCGGGCAAACCCGCGCGATGCAGCAGACAGGTGTCGTCGAGCGACACCATGATCGAGAGCAGGGCGTCGATGCGCGCGGCGTTTTCGTCGACGCCTCGGGCTCGCGCTGCGAGTAAAGCGGGCAAGCCGATCTCGATGACATGCGGGAAACCGTCTTGTGCTTCACGGCGCGCTCCGCCGACCTGATAGCGCTGCCGCGCGCGCTCGCCGTGACTATCGGCGGGGGCGGCGAAACGATCGGGGAAACAGGCAGTTTGTGCGGCGAGGGTGCAGACATGCGATGCGTTCAGACGCGTGGCGTCGCCTGTCATTGCAGCACCCGCTACCAACAGGCCGACGATCCAGATTGCACCGCGATGCGCGTTACTGCCGCCGGTGGCCTGCAGCATGTCCTGTTCGCCGACGCGGCCGATTTGCGCGAGTTCGGCACGCAACAGCGCGGACGGTTCAGCGCGGCGGCGCGCTGTGCGTGCGAGCGCCGCAAAGGTCGGTTCAAGCGCGTGTGCCGAGCGCAGCATGGTGGCGAGATCGAGGTCGCGATGCGCACCGCTGCCGCGCCGGTCGACCAGCGCGGGTTTCGGCGTGAGTTGCGCTTCTTCGATCAGCGCGGACACCGCGAAGCGCGCGAGTTGCGCATCGGACGGTGCTGTCCGTACCCTAAGCGCCTGCCTTTCTACCGCGCCTGCCGCGTGCAAGAACGTGGCGCTCTGGCGTGTCGGGGCGATGCGCGAGAGCACGTCGACCTCAGCCACTGGTTCGGCATACGTCGTGGACCTGACCGTGCCCGTTTCTCTCCCAGTCAGCGCGGCAGCACGGGACGCGAGTTCCGCCTTCGCGTCCGGCATGGCGTCGGCCTCGCACTCGCACTCGAGCAAAACAGCGGGCGCCATCGTTACCAGCTCCTGAAGCGAGCCGGTGGCTCGTACAGGCCGCCCGACCACGTCACCAGATCGTCAATGCTGCGTGCGGCCAGCAATGAGCGCTTCGCTTCGCCGCGACGAATGCCGAGATCTTCCGGATACGCGACGATGCCGCGCCGGCGCAATTCTGCGGTTTTCTCCGGCTTCGCGCGCAGCCCGATCGGCGTGACGCCGGCTACTGCAGCCAACGCCGCACGCCGCTCGTCGATCCCTTCGGCCTTGTGCAAATGCGCGATGCCTTCCTCGGTGACGACATGGCTTACGTCGTCGCCGTAGATCATCACAGGCGCGATCGGCATGCCGCTCTTCGCGCCGACGGCGACCGCATCGAGTTCATCGACGAAGGTCGGCTCGCCGCCCTTCTTGTAGGTTTCGGCCATCTGCACGACCAGCTTCTGTCCACGCGATACCGGCCCCTGATCCTTCAGCAGCTTGAGCCATGCTTCGCTTGAATGACGCCGTCCGCGCGGATCGTGGCCCATGTTCGGCGCACCGCCGAACCCGGCGAGACGCCCACGCGTCACCGTCGACGAGTTGGCGTCCGCGTCGATCTGCAAGGTCGAGCCTATAAACAGGTCGACGCCGTATTGCCCAGCCAGCTGGCACAGCACACGGTTCGAGCGCAGGCTGCCGTCGTTGCCCGTGAAAAAGACATCGGGACGCGCTTCGATGTACGCCTCCATGCCGACTTCGCTGCCAAAACAATGGATGCTGTCGACCCAGCCCGATTCGATCGCGGGGATCATGGTGGGATGCGGATTGAGCGTCCAGTTGCGGCAGATCTTGCCTTTCAGTCCGAGCGATTCACCGTAGGTGGGCAGCAGCAACTCGATCGCCGCGGTATCGAAGCCGATGCCGTGATTCAGCGAGCTCACGCCGTACGGCTCGTAGATGCCACGAATCACCATCATCGCGGTGAGCACCTGCAGGTCGCCGATATGGCGCGGGTCGCGCGTGAAAAGTGGCTCCACGGCGAACGGCCTGTCCGCCTCTACGACCACGTCGACCCACGAACCCGGAATATCGACGCGCGGCAGTTCATCGACGATCTCGTTGACCTGCACGATCACGATGCCGTGCCGGAACGCGGCGGCTTCGGCGATGGTCGGCGTGTCTTCAGTGTTCGGGCCGGTGTACAGATTGCCGTGACGGTCCGCCTTTTCCGCGCACAGCAGCGCGACGTGCGGCGTGAGATCGACGAACATCCGCGCGTACAACTCGACGTACGTGTAGATCGAGCCGATTTCCAGTTGCCCGTCTTCGAGCAGTTGCGCGACGCGCAAACTCTGCGGTCCCGCGAACGAGAAATCGACCTTGTGCGCGATGCCGCGCTCGAACAGCGTCAGATGTTCAGGACGGCCGATGCTCGATATCAGCAGATGCACGTCGTGGATCTTTTGCGGATCCACCTTGGCGAGCGCGCGCGACAGGAAGTCGGCCTGTTTCTGGTTGTCGCCTTCGAGTGCGACGCGGTCGCCCGGCTGAATCAGTGTTTCGAGGGCGTCGACGATACGGTTGGTCGGCAGGACGCCGTCTTCCAGCCACGGTGCGATGGCCGCGAGGCGACGGTTCTTCTCGTCGCGGCGCGTGGTCCAGGAACGTGCGTTGGTGGAAGCTTCGGTGGCTTCGGCGGATCGGTTCATCGGCGGATTCAGCTCCCGGTGGTGGTGCGCGTGCGTCTGGCGCGCGGCTTGGGTTGATTCGCAAGCGCGGCTTCCGCCTGCGCGCGGTCGGTCAGGAAACGATGGAGCAGGTCGCCGGTGCCGAGCAGATGCGCGACAACCAGCGACTGTGCAGCGGGAATATCACGACGTTCTACGGCGTCGAGCAAGGCGGTGTGTTCGTTGTCCGACTCGCCCTTGTACGACGGCAAACCGAACTTCAGGCGCAGATAACGTTCGCCGCGCCGATGCAGCGTGCCGATCATGTCCTCGAGCTGCGGACGGGCAGCGGGCGCATACAGGCTCATATGAAACGCCTCATTGCGCCCGACGTACAACGATGGGTCCGACTCGCGTTCCGCGGCGCGGCAGAGGGCGGCGGATTCGCGCAGCGTGGCGGCGGTGTGCTTCGGAATCGCGAGGCCGATAGCGAGGCTCTCTAGCGCGGAGCGAATCTCATAGATTTCGCGCGCTTCATCCGCTGACAACGGCGCGACGGTCGCACCTTTATGCACGGCGGCTCTCGCCCAGCCTTCGCTTTCGAGCTGGCGCAAGGCCTCGCGCACGGGAATTGCGCTGACTGAGAAATGCCGCGCGATCGCGTCCTGCCGCAGCGGCGCGCCAGGCGCCAGCGTGCCGTCGACAATCGCCGCGCGCAGCGCCTCTGCGATCACGCGGGACGTGCTCTCACGGGGCGCTGCCGCGGGTAAAAGCGGGCTGCGCGCCGGGGCGTCCAGGGGAAAACCATCTATTGCGTCGCTCATGATATTGAATATTATATATGAAATTGCGCACTTAACAGACGGGCAAATCCGGAAAGTTTTTCACCGCCCGGCGGCCTGCGATGTCCTCTCATCGTTATACGAGGCACATCGATCCACTAGCAAGCGCGCCATCTCGTCGTTCCCTTTATGTAAGCCAAGTACGTCAACCGCAGGGCCGGAGGAGCATGATGAATTCACTAACCGACCGCACGCCGGTCGTTCGGCGCCGCACGCCGCTCAATCGTTCGCAGATCGCAGGATTTTGGGGAGCGTGGGCCGGCTGGACGCTCGACGGGATGGACTCGTTCATCTACGCGCTCGTGCTGACGCCGGCGTTGACTGAACTGTTGCCGCGCTCCGGGTACGCCGCGACGCCCGCGAATGTCGGCCTCGCCGGTTCGATTCTGTTCGCGCTGTTTCTGGTCGGCTGGGGGCTGTCGTTCATCTGGGGACCGCTGGCGGACCGCTTCGGCCGCACCAAGGTACTGGCAGGCACCATTTTCACGTTCGCCATTTTCACGGGACTTGCGGCGACCTCGCACAACGTGTGGGAGCTTGCCATCTATCGCTTCATTGCCGGGGTCGGCATTGGCGGCGAGTGGGCGTTGGCGGGGACGTATGTGGCCGAGTCATGGCCGGAAGATCGCCGCAAGATGGGCGCGGGCTATCTGCAAACGGGCTATTACGCCGGGTTCTTTCTGGCGGCCGCGCTCAACTACACGATCGGCGTGCACTACGGCTGGCGCGCGATGTTCCTGACCGGCGCGGTGCCGGTCGTGGTCGCGATTCTGGTGCTGCTGCGTGTGAAGGAGACGGAGAAGTGGCAGAAGGCGGAAGCCGGCACAGTGCGCACCAAACCGCTGCGCGAAATTTTTGGACCGACGTATCGGCGCCGCACATGGGTCGCGTGCATTCTGCTGACGATCGCGATTATCGGTTTGTGGGCGGGCGCGGTGTACGAGCCATCGGCTGTGATCCAGCTGGCGACGAAAGCCGGCATGGCGAAGAACGATGCGATCCGGACCGCGTCGCTGGCAACCGGCCTGCTGTCGATTTCGACGATTCTCGGCTGTCTCGCGTTGCCGCCGCTGGCGGAGCGCTTTGGTCGCAAGAAGACGCTGGCGTTTTACTTCGCGGGTATGGCGGTGGCGATTGTCGGCAGTTTCGGCTGGGCGTTTTATTTGCCGAATGGGCTCGCGCCATTTATTGCGTGGCTTTGCGTGCTGGGTTTCTTCGGCGGTAATTTCGCGCTGTTCAGCTTGTGGCTGCCTGAGCAGTTCGAGACCCGCGTACGGGCCACGGCGTTTGCGTTCTGTACGTCGTTCGGACGGTTCGTCGGGGCTGGCGTGAACTTTTTGCTGGGCGCGGCGGTGTTGCATATGCATACGCTGGGCGTACCGGTGGCGCTCACGGCGCTGGCGTTTATCGTCGGTCTGTTCGTGATTCCGTTTGCACCGGAGACGAAGGGAGAGGTGTTGCCGCAGTAAGGTTGGCCGTTTGGCTGAGTGGCGGGCGTGGGCGGCGGCAGGCATGCTTTCTATTGGTTAGACGACGCGTTCCTCCGCCGTTTTGGGTTTGTTGATTTGTACGGTAATCTGTACAATGATTGCTGTTGCGCAGATATGTTTTTTCTTCTGGGCCACCGGTTCATCTGCCAGCCGCCACGGTGCAAGAAATCAACTCGGCGGTGGAATCGTGTCTAACTTTTGACAGGAGCGACTGGAGGGAAACCTCTCAGATCGATAAAACGAATGAACGTCCTTACTTACAGCGAGGCGCGTGCCGGCTTTAAGCAAGCGATGGACGACGTCTGCCGCGATCACACGCCCATGCTGATAACCCGACAGGGCGGAGAAAATGTGGTCATGGTTTCGCTCGAGGATTTCAATGCGATGCAGGAGACCTTGTATCTGTTGAGTTCGTCGAAGAACGCCCAGCGGCTCGCTAAATCTATCGCTCAATTGAACGCCGGCGGTGCGACTGCGCGCGAACTGCTGACCGATGAACAAACAGAAAAGCCGCAACGAGGAGGCCGCAAAGGCTGATAGTGTTTTTATGTTCACCGACGACGCGTGGCACGACTATTTGTATTGGCAAGCTACTGACCGAAAAGTCTTGCGTAAGATCAACACGTTGCTAGAGGAATGTCGGCGCGATCCTTATCGCGGTACTGGAAAACCAGAGGCGTTAGTTGGAAGCTTAAGCGGGTTCTGGTCGCGACGTATTACGCACGCAGATCGTCTGGTCTACTTGCCGAGAGACGGAAAGATCTACGTGATTGCCTGCCGTTTTCACTACGACGACTAAAGCAGGAAACCGGGCACATGGCCCGGTTTCTTCGTTTATGGCATCAATGCGTGCAGCACACGCCACGCGTCACACCCCTCACATATGCCACCTTGCCGACACCGTCAGCGTACGCGGCGCGCCCGGCATGTTGTACATATCCGCGTTGCCATGCGCCGCGATGAAATATTTGCGGTCGAACAGATTATCCAGCGTCAATGCAACGTCCACATTCTTGCCGTGATACCCCGCGCCGAGATCGAACGTCACGAACGAAGGCAACGTAACCGCGTCGCTCGCCGAGGTATAACGCGCCGACTGGAACTGCGCACCGCCTGCCGCGTAGAACCCGTACTTCAGATCGCGCTTGATCCACACGCTCGCGCTATGACGCGGCATCAATCCCGGCGTGTTGTTGTGCAGCACCAGCCCGGCTGAACTCGCTTGCGGCGAGCCGTCCACATTCCCGTTCAGGTACGCATATCCTGCGTACACGGACCACTTCGGCGCGATTTCACCCGTTGTGGATAGCTCCAGCCCGCGCACGTGCTGCGTGCCGATCGGCAGCGCGTAAGTCGGGTTGGACGGATCGGCGATCTGCTGATTGGTCTGCTTCATATCGAACAGCGCGACACTCGCGCTTGCGCGGCCCAGATCGAATTTCGAGCCGATTTCGAAGCTGGTGGTCTTTTGCGGCGCCAGCGCCGAACCGTTGGCGAACGCGCCGCTGCTGATCAGCGTATCGGCGAGCGGCGAGAACGACTGGCTATACGACGCGTACAGCGACACCCAGTCGAGCGGTTCGTAAATCAGACCGACACGCGGACTCCACGCGCGATCCGTGCGGTCCAGATTCACATGAGCCGAGGTGTAGTCGTTGCGGGTCTGCGTCAGGTAGTCGAAGCGCAGGCCGGCAAGGATCTTCCAGTGTTCAGTCAGCGAGATCAGGTCCTGCGCGTAGACGCCGGCGAGTCCCAGGACGGTCGATGCATTCGTCTTGGCTGCCGTGCCCGGCTTCACACCCGGCAAATCGATGAGTTGCGGATCGTACAGGTTGTACGTTGCGACCTTGTTGGTCGAATAGATGGTGTCGAATTTCTGCTGTTGTGACAGCTCGACGCCGTATAGCAGTTCGTGCTTCATGCCGAACAGCGTCGTTTTCTGCGTCAATTCGAACAGGCCGTCCACGCCGTGATCCTGGCGGAAGCGGGTGCTTTGATCGAGCGTGACGACCGGATTCGACGCCGTTTTGATCGGCTCATACGTCACGTAGTTTTTGCGTTCGAGCGAGAAGTCGTACGCGCGCACCGCAGTGTGCAACGACAGCGAATCGTTGAAGCGGTGATCGAGCGACACAGTCGCGCTCTTCGCATCCACGTCGTTATAGGAGGTGTTCGCTGCGTCCGCCGAACCGTAATACGTGTTGATCGGCACATTGACCGAACGGCCGAGATAGGCGGGCAAGCCCTGATCCGAGGTACGGCGGTCGTGCAGATAGTCGGCTTCGATATTAAGGATGGTGTCCTTATCGATGCGGAATTGCGCGGACGGCGCCACTGCCTGTCGATTCAACTGGAACTGATCGCGAAAGCTGTTCGAGTTTTCGGCAGCGCCGGTAATACGAAAACGCGCCGCATCGTTCGCATTCCAGCCGAGATCGAATTCGCCGCGCCGTTCGCCTTCGGTGCCGAGCGTCACGCCCACAGCCTGCTGTGGATTCGCCGTCGGCTTCTTCAGTACGCGGTTGATCAGGCCGCCGGCCGAGCCGCGTCCATAGAGCACGGCCGCCGGTCCCTTCAGCACGTCGACGCGTTCGACGTTCGACAGATCACGGTAGTAGAGCGCGTCGTCACGAATACCGTCGACGTATTGATCGGTGATGTTGTTGAAGCCGCGCAGGGTGATCTGGTCGCGCTGACCATCGCCGACCGAAAAGCCGATGCCCGGTACATTGCGCAACGCGTCCTGCAGCGAGGTCGCGTTCTGTTCGTCGAGCAGTGCGCGCGGCACAACGTTGACCGTTTGCGGCACGTCCATGAGCGACATGTTCATCTTCGTCGCGGTATTCGAGGTGCTCGAATCGTACGAGCGATCGGCCGCGGCCTGGACTGCGATGGCAGGCAGCGTGCTGTCGGCCGAGGCGGCAGCGGATGAAGCTTCCTGCGCCAGCAAAGGTTTAGCGCTGGCAAGAGAGGTGGCGAGCAGCAGCGCCCGGTAAGTATTCTTTTTGACGTTCATGGCGACGTTCTTCGAGTATGGATCGGTGGTGTTTTTGGTTTTGGCGTACAGCGGAAGCGGTGCTACAAAAACGCGAGGCGGGCGCAAAACGAGGCGCAAAGCGAGGCACAAGCAGATGCGCACGGCAAGGCAAAGCCCGCGTGGTCGGTCAGGCGAGACGAAGTGGCAATTTCCCCTGTTGCTGTTGAATGAATTCGAAAATCGAAACGGCCGGGGCGCCGTGCGTCAACGCGAAATGCGCTGGCGTGACATCGGCTGCCTCGGAATGGCATGTCGATGTGGGGATGGGAGGTGCTGCAGAAGCCGGATCAGTGCCCGGCTTGTAATATTTTGAAAGTATAAACGAGAACGATTCTCGATTGTGCGGAATGAATGGAAAATGTGGGTTTTTTGCAGGGATTTTCGCGGTGAAACGAAAGCAACAGCCGGGAACGCGGGCCTTCGTGAGGAGCCAGTCAGCGGCCTGCGCCAGGCGTGCAACCCACTCGGCGCGGCCGGCCTACTGCTTAAGGCTCAATCGGCGTGACGCCGTGCACGTGCGCCGGGGCGCAACATCGAAAGCAGCGGCCAGCCGAGATTCACGCCGAGACTCGCGATGACGATCAATGCCATGCCCGCGAGTTGCGGCAGCGAGAGCGCCCGTCCATACACAACCGCGTCGACCACGATCGCCGTCAGCGGATAGACGAACAGCAGCACAGCGATGATCGGTGTGGTCAGTTTCGGCAGCGCGCCGTAGATCAGCACATACGACAATCCGGTATGCAGCACGCCCATGCCGACCAGCCAGAACCACTGCATCGGCCCGATATGCACGGCGGTAAGCGGCGCAATGAAGGGCAGGCACACCACGCCGACCGCGCATTGGGCGAGCGTCAGCAGATGCGGCCGCAAATTGCCGAGTCCTTTGGCAATCAGCGTGACGCTCGCATACAGCACCGAACCCGCCAATGCTTCGCCGATACCGATCAGATAGCTCGAATGCCCCTGTAGATTCGCGGTAGCCGCGACGCCCGAGGCCAGAACAAGCCCGACGAACGCCGTTGCGATCCAGCCGAGCCGGTCGACGCCGAGTCGCTCGTTGAACAGCGCCGCGCCCATCAGCACGACCCAGAACGGCTGCACATGAAACACCACGGTCGCCACCGCAATGCTGGTGCGGTGAATTGCATCGAAGAAGCCGACCCACTGCGTGACCATCAACACGCCGGAGATCAGCGCGAGCGCGACGGTGCGGCGCGTGAAATGCGCACGCGTGAAGAAACCTTTCCACGCGCAGTACGCCGCGAGCGAGAGGAAACCGAACAGGCAGCGAAAGAACACCAGCGTCAGCGCGCCGAGCCGCGCTTCCTCGACGAAGATACCGAGCGTGCCCATCAAAAGCCCGCCGCTGGCCAGCGTAATGGCGCCTTGTTGACGTTGGGTGAGGGACATGCGAAGCGGCTCCGGAAGTGGGTCACAGAAGGTGGAGCCACAAGTATTGCGCGCCTTGCGCGGCATCGACAAACGAATTAAATTGAGAAATTCCATAAGCTGGATTGATAAATCATGCACCCCGAATTCGACGTCGATTTATTGCGAACTTTCGTCGCGGTGGTGGAAACGGGCAGTTTCACGAAGGCTTCGACGACCGTGCATCGCTCGCAGGCGGCGGTCAGCATGCAGATCAAGCGGCTCGAAACCATGCTCGGCACCACGTTGTTCGCGCGCAATACGCGCAATCTCTCGCTGACGCGGCCCGGCAATACGCTGCTCGAATATGCGCGGCGTGTGCTGGCGCTGCATGAGGAGGCGTGGTCGGCGATCGTGCGGCCCGAGGTAACCGGGCGCGTGGTGCTGGGCGCACCGGACGATTACGTGTCGTCGCTGCTGTCGCCGGTGTTGCGGCGCTTTTCGAATCTGTATCCGCACGTGGAGATCGAGATCGTCTGCGCGCAGAGCACGTCGCTCGCGCCGATGCTGGCGGACAACAAGATCGATCTCGCCTTCGTCACGCGTGACCGCAAACTGCGCGGCGAATTCGTGCGCAGCGAGCCGATGGTGTGGGTGGGGGCGTCGGTGGATACGCCGGTGTTGGCGGCATCGCCGTTGCCCGTGGGGCTTTACGAGCCTGGTTGCGTCGCGCGCCAGCATACGCTGGCTGCGCTGGACGGCGCGCGTATCCGCTATCGGGCGGCGTTCAGCAGCGCCAGTCTGATGGGTTTGGTCGCGACGGTGGACGCGGGGCTTTCGGTGATCGCGCTCACGCGTTGCAGCGTGCCTGCGCGGCTGGCGATTCTCGGCGAAGCGCAAGGCTTGCCGAAGATTGCGCCGCTGGAAATCGTGGTGGCGCGCAGCGCCAAATCGGATCGTCCCACGTGCGATTATCTGGCCGCGCAGATGGTGCAGGATTTGTCGCTGCGTGCGCAGGCGCGCGGAGCTTGACCGCGCCGCTCAGCCTCGCGGATAAGCCGTCACCTCGCCATCCACCGCAAGCCGCACGTGTTCGCCCGGCCGCGGCGACAGATAACCCGGCACGCGAGCGCGCACCACGGTCCGTGCGCCGGACTGCAATTGCAGCGCGACGCCCGCGTCCTGCCCCTGAAAGATCACCTCCTGCACGACGGCGTCATGGGACGCCGCGCCATTCGGCATCGTTTCTTCAGCACGCAGCAGACGGATCTGTTCAGGCCGCACCATCACGTCGACTGCGCCATTGGCCATCGGCTCGCACAGCGGCAAGTCGCCAAGCTCGCAGTCGACGCGATCCTGCTTGACCACGCCCGGCAACAACACCGCTTCACCGACGAACGACGCGAGTTCACGCGTCACCGGCCGACGGTACAGCGTTTCCGGCGTCGCTGTCTGGATCAGCCGGCCGTTCCACAGCACCGCGACCTCATGACCGAGCGACAGCGCTTCCGATTGATCGTGCGTGACGAGAACGGCAGTCGCGCCCGCCGCGGCCAGGGCGCTTGCCACCGCTTGCCGCGTTTCGAGCCGCAAGGCGGCGTCGAGCGAGGAGAAAGGTTCGTCGAGCATCACCAGCGTCGGCGACGGCGCGAGTGCGCGAGCCAATGCCACACGCTGCTGCTGACCGCCCGACAATTGCTGCGGCGCACGCGTGCCGAAGTTCGCCGGCAAGCCGACCAGCTCCAGCAATTCAGCCACGCGATGACGTGCGCGCCGCTGCGTCCGCGGCAAGCCGAACACGATGTTGTCCGCCACGGACAGATGCGGAAACAGCGCGCCTTCCTGCGGCACATAGCCGATGCGACGCTGCTCTGAAGGCATATGCAGGTTGTCGCCGGCTACACGGCGGCCGTCGATTTCGACGCTGCCGCTATCCGCGCGTTCGAAGCCGCACAACAGACGCAGCAAGGTGGTCTTGCCGCTGCCGGACGGTCCGAGCAGCGCGAGCAACGTGCCGCGCTCGACGGAGAGATCGATGCCGTGCAGCACCGGATGGCCGTCGAACGATTTTTGCAGGCCGCGGATACGAAGTTCGCTCATGAAAATCCGATGTCTAGGAGCAGGGCGATAGTGTGCAACGTTTAGTTGCGTTCGCCGAGTAACGCCGACTTGCCGAGCAACGCGAACAGGAGGCCCGAGGCGAACAGCGAAATGCCGGTGAGCAGAGCGGCATAGGGCGCTGCGGCGGCAAATGCCATCGTTGAAGTATCGGCCCAGACCTGGGTCGCGAGTGTTTGCGTGTCGATGGGAGAGAGCAGCAGCGTCGCATTCAACTCGGTGACGACCGAAATGAATACCATCGCCGCAGCCGCGCCTAGACCAGGGCCTGCGAGTGGCAACACCACACGGAACAGGGTCTGCGTCCAGGTCAGGCCGAGGGCGCGTGCTGTCTCTTCAAGGCGCGGCTGCGCCTGCATGAAGGCGGCGCGCACGCTCACCAGCGCCACCGGCATGAACAGCATCGCGTAAGCGATCACCAGCAGCGTCGCGCTTTGATAAAGCGGTTGCAGCGCGTGCACCGCGAGCGACACGATGGCCAGCGCGATCACCAGCCCGGGTATGCCTTGTGCCAGAAACACGGTGCGTTCGAACAGCGTCGCGAAACGCGTTGGATAGCGCACCAGCAGAAACGCGAGCGGCACGACCAGCAGCGTGGTCAGCAATGCAGCGGCGAGCCCGAAACCGAGCGACGAGATCGTCGCGTTGAACAGCAGTTCAGGCGACACGTCGGCCGGGGTGACGGCAGCCGCGCCCGGTTGCGTAAGCCAGAAGCCGATCATGCCGAGCGGCACGCCGAGCGTCGCGATCGCCAGCGCGGCAAAACCGGCGACGACAATCCAGCGCCATGCACCAAGGTCGTAGCGCAAGACCGCGCGACGTGTGCCGCGATCGACGCGTTCATAACGCGCCGCGCCGCGTACCCGAAACTCGAACGCCAGCACGACGAGGCAGATCACGATCAGCAGGCACGCGAGCAGCGAAGCACCGCCGCCATCGAAACTGGTGCGATATTCCGCGTAGATCTGCGTGGTGAAGGTGCGAAAGCGCAGCAGCGTAAACGCGCCGAATTCAGACAGCACACCGAGCGCCACCAGCAGCATGCCGCCGAGCAGCGCAGGGCGCAGTTGCGGCAGCACGACGCGAATGAAGGTGGTCCAGCGGTTGCAGCCGAGCGCGCGCGCGCTTTCTTCGAGCGCCGGGTCCATGCTGCGCAACGCTGCGGCCACCGGCAGATAGACAAGCGGGAAATACGCGGAACTCAGCACCAGCAACGCGCCGTTGAAGTCTTGCAAATCCAGACTCAACGACACCCAGGCATAGCTCGAGATGAAGGCCGGCATCGCGAGCGGTGCAGCAGCGAGCACGGCCCAGACGCGACGCCCCGGTAAATGCGTGCGTTCGACAAACCAGGCGGCCGCCGTGCCGACGGCTGCGCAGACGAGCGTGGTCGATACGGTGATCAGCACCGTGTTGACCAGCAACTCGCCGACCAGCGGCCGGAAGATCAGATCGACCGCTTCGTCGATACCGAAGCTCGCCGCACGCCAGAAGGTAAACGCAATCGGCAGCAACACCAGCAAAGCGCTGAGTGCTGCTGCCGCAAACAAACCGCGCGGCGCGCGCGAACGGGCGCGCGCCGGGGCGGGGGTCACAGCCGGAGGCCCGGCTGACACGGCATCGCTCATTTACAGCAGACCTGCCTGACGCAGCAGTTTGCCTGCCTGGCTGTCGTCGCCGAGTTGCTGGATCGTCAGCGCCGGTGGGCTCAGTTCAGCGAAAGGCTTGAGGATCGGGTCCGGTGCAACGCCTGCGTGCAGCGGATACTCGAACATGACGTGACTCTTCGCCATCAACTCCTGTGCGCGTTCGCTGACCAGATAGGCCAGAAACTTCTGCGCGCCGTCCGTGTTGTGGGCCGACTTCAGCACCGCTGCGCCCGACACGTTCACCATCGCGCCGGCGTCGCCGTTGCCGAAGTGATAGATCGCGCTGCGGGTTTTGGCATCGCCGATTTCAGCGTGCAGACGCGCCCAGTAGTAGTTATTGATGATGCCGGTCGCGACGCCGCCGCGATTGACGGCTGCCACCACGCCTTCGTCGTCGTCGAAAATCTGCGCGTTGGCTTTCAGGCCCTTCAGCCATGCGACGGTTTGCGCTTCGCCCTTCAACGCGAGCACGGCGCTCACCAGCGGCAGGAAGTCGCTGTCGCTCGGCGCAATGCCGACCTTGCCTTTCCATTCCGGCTTGGCCAGGTCAAACAGCGATTGCGGCAGTTGCGATGCCTGCAACTTGGCCGTGTTGTAAGCCAGCACGCTTTCGCGCGCGGTCACGCCCACCCATGCACCGGTCGGCGAACTGAAGCGCGCCGGCACGGTGGCGAGCGTCGAGCCGTCTACCTTGTTCAGCAGGCCTTTCTCTTCGAGCAGCATCAGCTCGGGCGAATTTTCCGTGAAGTACACGTCGGCGGGCGTTGCTGCGCCTTCCGCGACGATTTGCGCGGCCATCGCCGGACCTTCGCCGTTGCGGATCTTCACCGAAATGCCCGACTGCTTTTCGAAGTCCTTGGCGAGCAGATTGACGACCTGCTCGTGCTGCGCGTTGTACAGCGTGATCGACGCAGCGTGTGCCGTCGACGGCACGGTTGCGAACGCAGCCAGCGTGAGGGCGGCGGCGCTGCTGACGAGGCGCAGGCGGGTGCCAAACCAGGAATGAGCCATGATCCTAAAATCCGTTAGTGATGTTGTTGTTGGTCTTCGAAGCGCCGCCAGCCTCACGGCCGGCGGTTGACTGCGGCCTGTATTACGTCTCGAACAATCCCGCGCCGATATAGGAACCCGGCTTCGCGCCCGGTGGCACAGCGAATACCGCGCTGCCTACGTGCGTCGTGAACTGGTTCATCATGTCGAACTTCGCGAGCTTGTCGTTGATCGGAATGAAGCCGGTACGCGGGTCGCTCTGGTGAGCGACGAAAATCAGCCCCGCGTCGTATTCGGTTTCCTGACGCCATGGCGGCCAGCGCTCGATGTAGAAGTTCGTGCCGTCGTTGTACGAGTACGAGCGGCGCAGAATCTGCGCACCGTTGTTGCTCGCCTGATTCGACAGACGCACATGCGAGTTCTCCGGAATCACCGGATTGCCGTCCTTGTCCTCTTCCTTCAGGTCCACGGCGTCGAACTCGTTCTTCTTGCCGATCGGCGCGCCGCTGTATTTGTGGCGGCCGAACACCTGCTCCTGGAAGTCGACTTCCGTGTTGTCCCAGTGTTCGAGCGTGATGCGGATGCGCCGTACTACGGTGTAGGTGCCGCCTTCCATCCAGGGTGCGTCGGCGGTGGCGCCGGCCCAGACGAATTCGTTCATCAACTGCGGTTTCGCGGTCGACGGATTGTTGGTGCCGTCCTTGAAGCCCATCAGATTGCGGGGCGTCTGACCGCGCGGACCCGACAGGAAACCCGATTGGCCCCAACGCATCGCTGCGGTGCCGTACGCGAGACGCGCCAATTGCCGGACCGCATGAAACGCGACCTGCTGATCGTTCGCGCAGGCCTGGATAAACAGGTCGCCGCCGGTTTTTTCGGCGATGAGTTGATCGCCGTTGAAGCGCGGCAGATCGACGAGCGCGGCGGGGCGGCGCGAGGCGAGGCCGTAGCGGTCCTTGCCGTCTTTCGTAAACAGGCCCGGGCCGAAACCGAACGTGATCGTCAGACCGCATGGGCCCAGGCCGAGCACGTCGCCGGAATCCGGCGCGGCTTTGGTGTTGACCGGGCTGTAGGCCGTGTTGTTGGCCTTGGGGTCGGCCTTCGCATCGG
This sequence comes from Paraburkholderia sediminicola, assembly GCF_902859805.1. Classification (GTDB taxonomy): domain Bacteria; phylum Pseudomonadota; class Gammaproteobacteria; order Burkholderiales; family Burkholderiaceae; genus Paraburkholderia; species Paraburkholderia sediminicola. The sequence continues at coordinate 39,175 of NZ_CADIKC010000020.1, forward strand.
CGTTCGTATCAATCTTGGTGTCGGTCAGCGCCACTTTGGCCGCGACGCCGGTCGGCAGCGGCGCGGCCGTGGCGCCTTGCGTCAGGCGCGCGGCAGCGTCAGTCCAGGCGCGCAGCAGCGCGATCACGTCTTCGCGTTTCTCGGTCGTCAGATCGAGTGCGGCGACATACGTGTGACTCTGCTGCGGCGTGACGATGCCGCCTTGATGCAAACCGTAGAACGGCTCGACCGCCGTCTGCGGATCGGCGCCGTGCGCCGGCGTCTTGCCGAGCGCGGCCTGGGCGACGCCGGTCGCACCGAGGCTCGCGCCCGCTGCGACCGCCGCACTGCCGGCCTTCAGAAAACCGCGCCGAGAGGGCCGCGGGGGTTGATCGTTTGCCATGGTTCCTTCACCTTCATTTGGCCGTGGGTGTGCCTGAGTTGCGTTCCGGCTCGTTGGCCGGATCTGCGTCTGTCTTTGCTGCTTTTACTTCGCGAGCACCAGGGTGTTCACGTCGTCCTGCACGTAGTAGAAACCGTCGCCTTCAGGCGTCATTGCGAGACCGAACAGGTCGCCATTGCCCGGGGGCGATTGCGCCTTGTCGGTGTCGATCCAGCGTGCGTAGATCTGCTTGCCGCTGGCCGGATCGATTTCGACGATCTGGCCGTTCAGCGCGTTCGTGACGAGCAGGTGGCCGTTCGGTGCGGTGACCATTGCAAGCGGACGGTGCAGCAGACCGTCGGCGGTCAGCTGGCGGCCTACGCCCGCGCTGGTGTCGCGCGTCATCGGTTCGTCGATTTCGGTGATGCGGTTGCCGATTGCATCGGACACGTACAGCAGTTTCTGATCGTTCGAGAGCGCGAGTCCGGTCGGGCCGACGAGGAACACGCCCTTATCGGCCTGCGCGCCGAAGCCGCTGCCCACCACGGTTTCCTTCCTGACGACGGGCGGCTTGCCTGCCGGCACGTCGAGGTCCAGACGCAGCACGGTGGCCTGCTTGAACACCGGCGGATTGCCGTCCGCACCGCCCACGCCGAAGCCGGCGTTGCTGACGAACAGCGTCGCGCTGGTGCCGTTGTCGACGACCGCCATGTTGCCCCATGGATCGTTGATATTCGGGCTGCTGATGGTCGACGCAACCTTGCCGTTCGGATCGATCACGATCAGGCAGCCGGCGCCCTTGGTGCCGGTGGTGCCGTCATTGCTCGGCGTGCTGCCGACAATCACGTAGCCCGACTTGAGCATCGTCATCGCGGTCGAGAGACCAATGCCGCCCGGGCATTCCTTCAGATCGCGCGGCACTGTGGCGAACACCGTCATCTCTTTGGTGTCCGGGTGATAGTTGATGATCGTGCTGCCGGTGCCCTGCAGATTGGTCGAATTATTGAAGTTGCCGACCAGGACGTCGCCTTGCTTGACGCTGCCTGCCGTGACCGGAGCGACCACCACCGCGTACGGATTCTGGTCGCCGTTCCCCGGCACAGTGTTAATCAGCGTGGTGTGATGCTTGACGGTTTCGAGGAAACCTTGCGGCTCGGCGTGCGCGACGCTGGCCGTTGCGAATGCGGCAGTGCTGACTGCGGCGGCGATCAAGGCGCGCGCGGCGCGCGGCGAAAACTTGCGCGTGGGATTGTTCATGAGTGGGCCTCGGTGCCTGCGCACAAAGCGGTAGTTGCGGTCATGATCGAAAGCATGGGATTCGATGGGTTTTGAGCGTGTGTGGTGATGGCAAACGGCATCAGAACGTAATGTTGGTCCGCACGCCGATGACGAACGTGTTGCGCAGCGGCTGCGTCGGATCGCTCGGGTTCTGGCCGGCGCCGGCATTGAACGTGTATTGCGCGTCGGCCTGCAGTTGCCACCACGGGTTGACCTGATACTGGTACGTCGCTTCGAGCGTGGTTTCGCTGGTGCGCACACCGTAAGGGCCACCGCTAAATGCCAGGTTATCCTGATCAAGACCATTCGCGTGGTTGCCGATCTTGATGTACGTGAGGGCGATGCCGGCGCTGTCGTTGTCGCGCCCGGCGAACGGCGCCTTCAGCACGACGCCGAGGTTGGCGGCAACGCTCACCAGGTTGCGGTCGCCCGGCGCGCCCATCACGCGCGCGAAGACGTTGAGGCTGCGCGGTTCGTCCGGATCCGGGCGCCAGATCATCTGGTCGGCAACCGCGTAGAAGCTGTAGTCGCCGTGATGATTCTGCGCAACGCCGGTACTTGCCGGGTTCGCAAGCGAGAGGCCGGTGTTGTCGTAGCGCAGATCGGCGAAGCTGCCGTTGTTGTACCAGAGGCCGACCTTGTAGGTGCCCGGCAAACCGCCGCCGCCTGCACTGACCATTTCGCCGTCGGCCGGCTGGTTGATCGCGTACTGCAACTCGCCGATGAACAGCGTGCCGTTGTGCAGGTTGAAGTTGGTACCGCTCTTGTTGTTCGGGTTGTTGCCGAGCGGATCGCCGTCGAATACGCCGGCGAGCGCCGTCAACGAAGGCGTGATCTGTCCGCGCACGCGCACACCGAGGTCGGCCAGCGGATAAGCGGGGCCGCCGGAAGGCATGTCGTAGGACGGCAGGGCAGGCCAGCCGAACATCGTGTTCACGAACAGCGCCGAATTCGTGCTGGTGATGAATTCCTGGTCGATACTTTGCTGACCGACTTTGACGTCGATACGCTTGTTCAGGAACGACTGCTGGTACCACAGTTCCCACAGGCGCGTGGTGTCCTGGGCTTCGATGCCGCTCGCCGTATTCAGCGTGCCGAGCTTGTTGGCGCTGAGGTTGGCCCCGTGGATCTGCAAGGCGCTGACGTTGAACAGGCCGCCCGGCAAACCGAACGCCTTTTGCGTGTCCATCTGGACGGTCGCCGTGGTCAGGCCATCGTAGTCCGCACCGCGCGCGAGACCGCCGCGCACATTGGCGAGCACTTCGCTGGTTTCAGTGAGTGCGAACGTCACGCCGTATTTGCCCAACCAGGGGCGCAGACCGCCAATGTCGCCGAGCATCGTCTGGCGATTCCAGAAACCGGTCCACTGATTCGTCTGCGTTGCCTTGATGTTCAGGTCGGCTTCGGGCGCTTCCGGTGCGGCATCGGGATTGGCTTCCGCCATGGCTGCGCCGGCGGTCAACGAGGCCCACGCGAAAGCCGTGCAGAGCGCGGCGCGGCGCAACGAAGGCAAACGCGAACGGCGCGTGGCGCCGCCGTGCAGGGCGGAGTCGTGAAGCGAACGCGCCTGAACGGCGGGCTCGACGGAGTGAGCGAACTTCATCGAAATCCTTATTTGTGTTGTATCGACTGATCTGACTATCGCGGCATAACGTCACCAGGTGCCTGCGATGTGCCGCATCGGTTCGCGACGCCTGATGCGGCAGATGGCGAGATCGTACGCATGCGGAATAGGTGCGTCAACACAAATGAGAACGATTCGCATCAATATTACTGGGATGTAATTTTGAGCTTTACGTACTGCTACTAAAGGTTCTTTGGATGTAAATAAAACAGAATAAATACGTAATGTAGTTGTATGGTTTCGATCATGTCGGACTGGTGCCGGAGCCCGGCTCCAGGGCAGACATCAAAAGACGCTATGATCATCTTCCGAAGCCGCGCCGCAGCGCGACAGCCTTAAGTGCCTGGCGCCCAACACCATACCGGGACGACACCGATGTCACACACAGTGAATCTGGATAACTATTTCACCCGCATAGGCTACAAAGGACCTCGCGCGGCGACGCTGGAAGTGCTCCAGGAACTCCACAAGCTGCACCCCAGAGCGATTCCCTTCGAGAACCTGAATCCGCTCACACACCGCGCGGTGAAACTGGATCTCGAATCAGTCGAACAAAAGCTGATCGCGCAAAAACGCGGCGGCTATTGCTTCGAGCAGAACGCACTCTTCGCGAACGTCCTGACGCAGTTGGGCTTCAACATAACGCCACTGCTAGCCCGCGTTCTGTGGGGCCGCGAATCCGGCGCAATCCCGCCTCGCACGCACATGGTGTTGCGCGTCGACATCAAAGACGAAGCATGGATCGCCGACGTCGGTTTCGGCAGCGTGACATTGACAGCACCGTTGCGCCTGATCGCCGGCACCGCGCAGCCGACGCAACTGGGCACGTTCCGTCTGGCCGATGCATCGCACGACGCGCTCTACCTCGAAGTCCAATCGCACGACGACACGTGGGCTCGCGTCTACCGTTTCGATCTGCACCCGGTCGAATGGATCGATTACGAGACCTCGAACTGGTACACCTCCACTGCACCGGATTCGATCTTCCTGAACCATCTGATCGTTTGCCGGGTCCTGGCAGAGTCGCGGCTGACCTTGCTCGACGACCAACTGAACGAACGCGCCGCGAACGGCCAGGTCATCCGCGAACGGCAGCTGAAAAGCGCGGACGACCTTGCAACCTGTCTGCGCGAACAATTCGGTCTGAACACGGAAGACATCGACATGGCAGACATATTCGGACGCGTGCGCTCACCCGCGCCGGCCTCAGCCTGAGACAGCCGCGTATAAACGCATGCCAACAACCAACTACTAATAGCGGGCACGAACTCACCATGATCACGCGCCTTGTCCTGCAAACGACAGCCTGGCTGGTATGCATGGGCGCGCTGCTGTTCGGCGCCGCGGGTACGCTCGCGTGGCCCGCCGGCTGGTGGTATCTGATCGAGACCGGCGGGATGAGTTTGTGGGTCGGTTTCTGGCTGGCGCGCCACGATCCCGGCCTGCTTGCCGAGCGTCTTGCGCCGATCGTTCAGGCGCAACAAAGTCGCTGGGACCGCTTCTTTATGGTGGCCGTTGCAGTGATGTGGAGCGCCTGGCTGGTCTTGATGGCGCTCGATGCAATGCGCTATCGCTGGTCGGCACCGCTGCCGGTATGGCTGGTGAGTGTCGGCTCGCTGAGTATCTTTGTCTGCATTTTCATGTGCATGATCGTCTTCCGGGCCAATAGCTATGCCGCGCCCGTCGTGAAGATCCAGGCCAGCCGCGGTCACAAAGTCATCGACACCGGCCCCTACGCGTTGGTCCGTCATCCGATGTACTCGGCCGCGCTGCTGTTGTTCATCGGCACGCCCTTGCTGCTCGGTTCGTGGTGGGGGCTTGCCTGCGTGCCGTTACTGGTGATCGGGATTGGCTGGCGTGCCGTGCGCGAGGAACGCGTACTGGCGGCGCAACTCGAGGGCTACACCGACTACACCACACGCGTGCGCTATCGCTTCGTGCCGTTCATCTGGTAGGGCGCGCGAGGCGCCAACCCGGGGCGCGTGCGCTCCTTTCACGCCAACCTGTCTAGACAAAGTGCACCATGCTGGCGCAACCGGCAGAGGCCGGTGCAGCGTCTTCGCCCTTTCAAAACTCCCTTAAAAGCCTTATCGGACGGCCTCGTCTAGGGGCTTACCCGATGATTTCGGCGATTTCGAAGAAATCTGCTTGCGATGGCTTTTTGACTCATGCAAGCTTGTCTATACAAATTAGACGGCAGTTAAAAATCCAGCTCGACGGTTTCCTCAATCAAAGGAGTTTCGACGTGAAAGTGAAGCGCACGACGTTAGCAAAAGCATTGATGGGCGCCGTGCTCGGCGCCGCGACAATTTTCGCGGCACCGGTGCAGGCCAAAGACTGGAAAACGGTGACGATCGCGCTGGAAGGCGGTTACGCACCCTGGAACCTGACCTTGCCGGGCGGCAAGCTGGGCGGCTTCGAACCTGAGCTGGTCGCCAATCTGTGCGAGCGCATCAAGCTCCAGTGCAACCTCGTGGCGCAAGACTGGGACGGCATGATCCCCGGTCTGCAAGCCGGCAAGTTCGACGTCCTGATGGACGCGATCTCGATCACGCCGGAACGCGAAAAAATCATCGCGTTCTCGAAGCCGTACGCCGCCACGCCGGCCACGTTCGCCGTGACTGACGCAAAAGTGCTGCCCAAGGCCGTGCCCACCGCGGGCGTCATCAAGCTGTCGGGCGATCCGAAGACCGATCAACCCACCGTCGACGCCTTGCGCAAGCAGCTGAAGGGCAAGACCATCGGCATCCAGTCGGGCACGGTCTACACCAAGTTCATCAACGACGGCTTCAAGGACGTCGCCACGATCCGCGTCTACAAGACCTCGCCTGAGCGCGACCTCGATCTGGCCAACGGCCGTATCGACGCTTCGTTCGACGACGTGACCTACTACGCCGCCAACATCGACAAGAAAGAGACCGCGTCGATCGTCATGGCCGGCCCGAAGATCGGCGGCCCGATCTGGGGGCCGGGTGAAGGTCTCGCGTTCCGCAAGCAGGACGCCGACCTGAAAGCGAAGTTCGATACCGCGATCAGTGCTGCGCTCGCCGATGGCACGGTCAAGAAACTCTCCGCCAAGTGGTTCAAGACCGACGTCACGCCTTGATTCACCTGAGCGTTCTGAGGTAACGGCAGGCGCGGCGTGAAAAACCGCGCCCGTCGACTGGTTCGATCCGCCGTAATGGATGAGGGGTAGGGAATGGCTCTGATAGAGATGCTCGGTTTCGGGTCGGAAGGCTGGGGCGGCGTGTTGCTGCTTGCGGCATTGATGACGGTCGCGCTCACGCTGGCAGCGCTCGCGGTCGGCGCCGTGTTCGGCGCACTGATTGCGGCGGCCAAGCTGTCGCGGTTTCGCACGCTGCGCGTGCTCGGCGATGCGTACACCACGGTGTTTCGCGGCGTGCCTGAGTTGCTCGTTATCTATCTGTTCTATTTCGGCGGCTCGACGCTCGTGACCACGATTGGTCAATGGTTCGGCGCGGACGGCTTTGTCGGTGTGCCGCCGTTCGTGATCGGCGCGCTCGCGGTCGGCATGATTTCCGGCGCGTATCAGGCCGAGGTGTATCGCTCGGCGGTGCTCGCGGTATCGCGCGGCGAACTCGAAGCGGCGCGCTCGATCGGCATGCCCACCATGACGATGGCGCGCCGCATTCTGGTTCCGCAAGTGTTGCGTTTCGCGTTGCCGGGCATCGGCAACGTCTGGCAATTGAGCCTGAAAGACTCGGCGCTGATTTCCGTCACGGGGCTGGCCGAACTGCTGCGCGCCAGCCAGGTGGCGGCGGGTTCGACCCATCAGTACTTCACGTTCTTCGTGGTGGGCGGCGCGCTGTATCTGCTGATGACCAGCATCTCGAACCGGGTCTTCAACCACGCCGAAGCGCGCGTGGGCCGATCCTTCAAGCGCAACTTCGCGCGCAACTGACGAGGACCGGACATCATGCATTTCGACTTCGATTTTCTGCTCGACACGCTGCGGCAACTGATCGCGGCCGTGCCGACCACGCTCGGGCTGTTCTTCTGCTCGTTGATTCTCGGCGGCTTGCTCTCGCTGGTAATTGTCACGATGCGCGTGTCGCCGCACTGGCTGCCGAACCGCTTCGCGCGTGCTTATATCCTCGTGTTCCGCGGCTCGCCGCTTCTGATCCAGATGTTCCTCGTCTACTACGGCATGGGCCAGTTCGGCGTGATTCGCGAGAGCTTCCTGTGGCCGGTGTTGCGCGAGCCGTACATGTGCGCGGTTTTATCGTTGGCGCTGTGCACTGCTGGATATACCGCCGAGATTATCCGAGGCGGATTGATGGCGGTACCGGTCGGTCAGATCGAAGCGGGCTATTCGATCGGCCTGTCGGGTTTCGCGCTGCTACGCCGCGTGATCGGTCCGATTGCGTTGCGCCAATGTTTGCCCGCGTATTCGACTGAGGCCGTGCTGCTCGTCAAATCCACCGCGCTCGCCAGTCTCGTCACCGTGTGGGAAGTGACCGGCGTCGCGCAACAGATCATTCAGCAAACGTATCGCACCACGGAAGTATTCATCTGCGCCGCGTTGATTTATCTGTTCCTGAATTTCGTCATCGTGCGTTTGCTCGGCTTCCTCGAGACGCGCCTGTCGCGCCATCTGCGCGCGGCGCCCGCGCAAAGCTCGCCGAGCCGGCCGGTTTCATCCACGACCGAAGCACGCCGCGCCGCGCCCTGAACGAACGCATATCTTGCAGAATCTGGAGAATCTCATGAACGCTACGGCACCTGTTGCACTGTCGGTCAAGAACATCCATAAGTCGTTCGGCGACCACCACGTGCTCAAAGGCATTTCGCTCGACGCCCATCAAGGCGATGTGATTTCAATTCTCGGCGCGAGCGGCTCCGGCAAGAGCACGTTCCTGCGCTGCCTGAATCTGCTCGAAACGCCGGATGACGGTTCGGTGGCGCTCGGCGGCGAAGAGCTGAAAATGAAGCGCCGTGGCGACGGCAAGCTGCAACCGAGCGACCGCCGCCAGGTGGACCGGGTGCGCTCGCAACTGGGCATGGTGTTTCAGAACTTCAATCTCTGGTCGCACATGACGGTGCTGGAGAATCTGATCGAAGGGCCGATGCGCGTGCAAAAGCGCAGCCGCGCCGAATCGGTTGAAGAAGCGGAAGCGCTGCTGGCGAAGGTCGGTCTCGCGGAAAAACGCGCTCACTATCCGGCCCATCTGTCCGGTGGTCAGCAGCAGCGCGTGGCGATTGCGCGCGCTTTGGCGATGCATCCCAAAGTGATGCTGTTCGATGAGCCGACCTCGGCGCTCGATCCCGAACTGGTCGGCGAAGTGCTGCGCGTGATGCGCTCGCTCGCCGAAGAAGGCCGCACGATGCTGGTCGTCACGCACGAGATGGGTTTCGCGCGCCATGTGTCGAATCGCGTGATGTTCCTGCATCAAGGTCAGGTGGAAGCCGACGGTACGCCGGACGAAGTGTTCGTCGAATGCAAGTCGGACCGTTTCCGCCAGTTCGTGTCGAGCCACCAGGATCGCACGACTAACTAACGCCTGTTGATCGGCATTCGCCGGTTACCACTTCATTACTTCACTGGGCAGAGCACCATCATGGCCGTGATCCGTTCCGATCGTCCTCTCGACTGGGCTCAGGTGGCGGCCATCGCCGCCGGCGAACCGCTCGAGCTTTCCGCCGATGCCCGCTCGCGCATCCGGGCGGCGCGCGTGCTGGTTGAGCAGATCGTCGAGCGCGGGATTCGCGCGTATGGCGTGAATACCGGCGTCGGCGCGTTGTGCGACGTGATCGTGTCGCCGCTCGAACAGCGCACGCTGTCGCGCAACATCCTGATGAGTCATGCGGTCGGCGTAGGCGCGCCGCTCGGTGTTGCCGAGACCCGCGCGATCATGGCCGCGGCCGTCAACAATTTTGCACACGGGCATTCGGGGATTCGCCTCGAAGTCGCGGATCAACTGGTCGCGCTGCTCAATGCCGATTGCCTGCCGGAGGTGCCGGCGTTCGGCTCGGTGGGTTATCTGAGCCATATGGCGCATATCGCGCTCGTCTGCATCGGCGAGGGGCATGTGCGCTATCGCGGTGAGCGTCTCAAAGGGCGAGACGCGCTGCAACTGCTCGGTCTCGAACCGCTGGTGCTCGAAGCGAAGGAAGGTTTAAGCCTGATCAACGGCACGCCCTGCGTGACGGGTCTCGCCGCGTTGGCGCTGGCGCGCGCCGCGCGTTTGCTCGACTGGACTGATCTGGTTTCCGCGATGAGCTTCGAGAATCTGCGCGGTCAACTCGCGGCCTTCGACGAAGACTCGCTGGCGCTGCGCATTTCGCCGGGCCTGAACCTGGTCGGCGAACGCATGCGTACGGCGCTCGCCGATAGCGGCATTCTTGCCGCAGTGGTCGGCCAGCGCACGCAAGATCCGCTGAGCATGCGGACTATTCCGCACGTACATGGCGCCGCGCGCGACGTGCTCACCGGGACCGCCGACGTGGTCAACCGCGAACTCGCGTCGATTACCGACAACCCGATCGTCGCCGGCACGCCGGAAAACCCGCGCGTCTATTCGCAGGCGCACGCGGTGGGGGCGTCGATCGCACTGGCGATGGACAGCCTCGCCACCGCAATCGCGCAAGTCGCGGCGATGGCCGAGCGGCGCCTCGACCGTCTCGTCAATCCGCTCGTGAGCGGCTTGCCGGCGTTTCTGGCGGAGCCGGGCGGCACCTGTTCGGGCTTCATGATCGCGCAGTACACGGCGGCCTCGCTGGTCGCGCAGAACCGGCGCCTCGCGATGCCCGCGAGTCTGGATGGTGGCATTACGTCCGGCCTGCAGGAGGACCACCTGTGCCATGCCACGCCCGCTGCGCTGAAAGCGTTGGAGATCGTCGACAACGCCGGGCGTATCGTCGCCATCGAATTGCTGGCGGCGGCGCAAGCCTACGATCTGCAAAGCATCGACGCACCGCGCGCGCCGCACACGGATGCGCTCTGGCAACGCATCCGCCGCGCTGTGCCGACCTATCGCGACGATCGGCCGCTCGCTGACGACATGAGCATCGCGTTTCGCATCATCGCCGATGAAACGCCGCCGCCGCTGCCAAACCCGGGTAATATTCGGCCCGGGCCGGAGGCTTCAGTCAACGGCGCAGCGCTTGCCGCATTGGCGAACGTGACGAGCGTGGGCGCCACAGGCAAGCTCGACGCCGACGCGGCAGCCAACGACGGGCGGGCAACTGCCCACGCAGGTTGACGACGCTCGTTGCTGCAATGGCGCGGCCGGCTCGAATGGATAGATTCGAATTGATGGATTCGGATTAATGGATTCGAATTGATGGAGACAGAGCTGGTGAGCGGGCTTACCCGCCGGTGAACCAGCCTAACGTGTACCACCCGCGTACCACCCACGAGGTCGACGTGAACACTATTACAAACGCGCAAACCGCAGACACGCAGGACCGCCCGGGTCGCACCGCCGAGACACCCGCCAAGGCGATGCCCGCCTATGAGCAGATCAAGCGCTATGTGATCAGGCGCATCAGCGAGGGTGACTGGAAGCCCGGCGGCCTGATCCCATCCGAAACGGAGCTGGTTAAAGAGTTCGGCGTCGCGCGCATGACGGTTTCGCGTGCGCTGCGTGAGCTCACCACCGAACGCGTGCTGACGCGCGTGCAAGGTTCCGGCACGTTCGTTGCGCCGCAGCGCTACGAATCCACGGTGCTGGAAATCCGCAATATCGCCGACGAAATCGCCGCGCGCGGCCATCGTCATTCCGCGCGCGTGCTGACGCTCGAACCCAGCGACGATCCGCATGCGCTCGAAGCGCTCGGCCTCGCCAACGGCCCGGCGTTTCACTCGTGCATTGTGCATAGCGAAGAGGGCGAGCCGATCCAGTACGAAGATCGCTACGTCAATCCAAAGGTGTTCCCCGAGTACCTGGAGCAGGACTTCACTGTCGAGACGCCGAATCACTACATGGTGCGGCTCGCGCCGATCCAGCGCGCGGAGTTTCGTATCTATGCGCAGAAGCCCGACGCGTACGTGCGGCGGCATCTGATGATGGATATCGGCGAGCCTTGCCTGCAGCTATGGCGCCGCACATGGGTCGGTGATGATGTGGCGACGTCGGTGCAACTGTGGCATCCGGCATCGCGCTTCCATCTGGCGGGCAACGTCTGAGTGGAGGCAAGCGGGCGAGGGCCCGGCGTTCGCGCCGCTAGCCCTGCCGTTGCGACAGATCCGGTGTGAATCGGCAACCCAGCCGATACCGCGAGCCCGGATGCACGAAACGCGCGAACGTGACCGCCACGCCGCTCGTCCACGTGCGGCGCATCAGCGTCAGGCACGGCTCATCGGCACGAATTTCCAGCCACTCGGCTTCGGCGCGCGTCGGCAGACCCGCATCGACGACATGCTCGACGTCGTGCGCCGGTACGGTCTCGTACAGATACTCGGACGGCCTCGTCGTGGAGAAATCCTGCTTCAGGAAATCCGGCGCCGTGACCGGATTGACGTAGCGGTCTTCGAGCTGCACCGGCAGACCGTTCTCGCGATGCACGCAAATCACATGAAACACGGAAGCGCCGGGTGCAAGCCCTAAAGCGTTCGACACGGTCACCGGCGCGGTTTCGCGTTGCGAGAGGACGGTGTCGTAGCTGTATTCGTGACCGCGCGAGCGGATCTCATCGCCGATATGGGCGATCATCAGCAACGTCGATTGCGGCTTGGATTGTGCGACGAACGTGCCGACGCCGGACACGCGGGTGACGAGGCCTTCATCGGCGAGCTCGCGCAGCGCGCGGTTCACCGTCATGCGCGACACGCCTAACGTCGCGACCAGGTCCAGCTCGGACGGCAGACGGTCGCCCGCTTGCCGCTCGCCCGATTCGATGATCTGGCGGATGTGATTCTTGACCTGTTCGTAGCGGGCGGCCGGTGCGTCGGCCACCACGCGCGCGGTTTTCATCGCCGCGGCGGGCGGGGTGTCGGGCGTTTTGCTGCGGACGGTGGAGGACATCGGCGGCCCTTGCGCTACAGTCCGTGTGAACTGCACGAGCCAGCCGAATCAGGAGGGCATTGGCGCGAGTTCATACCGGCTCCGCATCATCCGGACCGCGCGCCCAGAAGGCGTTGCGGTCTAAGTAGTTTTGCAGGAACTGCCGCAAACGCGGCTGCCCGGCATCGTGGAAGACTTCGCGCGGCTTGCCTTGCACGGCGATGCGCCCCTGGTCGATGAACATGACCTTATCGGCGACCTGCGCGGCAAAGCCCATTTCGTGCGTGACCACGGCCATCGTCATGCCGTCGCGCGCGAGCTGTTTCATCACTTGCAATACTTCGCCAACCAGCTCGGGATCGAGCGCCGAGGTCGGCTCATCGAACAGCATGATGTGCGGCTCCATCGCCAGCGCGCGGGCAATTGCAACGCGCTGCTGCTGGCCGCCCGAGAGTTTCGACGGGTAGGCATCGCCCTTATGCGCGAGGCCGACGGTTTCCAGCATCGCATTGGCGCGGCGGCGCGCTTCGTCGCGTGACAGATTGCGCACGCGCAGCAACGCTTCCATCACATTGCCGAGCGCTGTCATATGCGGCCACAGATTGAATTGCTGAAACACCATGCCGACGTTGCGCCGCACGCGATTGATCTCGTTTTGCGACGCTCGCACACGTTTTCCATTGCGCTCGCTATAGCCGAGCAGTTCGCCTTCGATGCGCACATCGCCCTGGTCGTAAGTTTCGAGCGCGGCGAGGCAGCGCAGAAGCGTGCTCTTGCCCGAGCCCGACGGGCCGATGATGCAGACCACTTCGGAGCGGGCGATCTCGAGATCGACGCCACGCAGTACTTCGACTTCGCCAAAGCGCTTGCGTAGATCGCGCACTTCGATCAGCGGCGCGCCGGGTGGCGTATCGAAGGCAGCAGTGGAAGTGGAAGACGGCATGTCGGCGATAGCGTTCATAAGATGGTCCGGATTCCGTTCATGCCATGAAGCGCGCGATGCGGGTTTCGGCCCACATGCCCGCGCGCGAGGTCAGTTCGACCAGTGCGAGATAGCACACGCACAGCACCAGTAGCGTTTCGACAAAAGCGAAGGTGGCCGAACCGATGCCGGTCAGGACGAACGTGAGTTCGGGGACGGTGACGATCGACAGCACCGCAGTTTCCTTGCTCAGCACGATAATCAGATTGGTCAGCGCAGGCACGATCAACACCAGCATTTGCGGCACCTGAATGCGCAGGACGGCTTGCCAGCGCGTGAGTCCGAGGCAGGACGCCGCTTCGAGATGACCCGCCGGCACCGATTGGAAACCGGAGCGGAAGGCCTCGGCGAAATACGCACTGCCATAGAGGCCCAAGCCGAGCACACCGGCTGTCATCGGTTCGAGCGTGAGGCCGAAAGACGGGCCGCCGTAGTACAGCAAAAACAGTTGCACCAGAAATGGCGTGCCGCGAAACAGTTCGATATAGAAGCGCAAGACGCCGCGCACCCAGCGTCCGCAAAAGAGCTGCAGCACGGCGATCAGAAAGCCGATCAGAATACCGATCGCGACGCCCGCGGCCCAGGTGCCGAGCGTGGTCGCGAGACCGGCGGCAATCGGCTGCAGGTTGTGCGTGATGACAGTGGGGTCGAGCTTTTGCATGGCCTATTTCAGTCTCACGCTCAAGGTGGGTCAGGCGTGCTGCAAACGGTATTCGGCGGCATGCGCGACGAGCGCCAGCGTGCCGCAGATCACGAAGTAAATCAGCCCGGCTGCGACGTAGGCTTCGAGCGGCCGATAGGTGCTGGCCGCGATGTTCTGCGCAGTGCGCGTCAATTCGGCCACGCCCACCACCGAAATCAGCGAAGAAGCCTTGATCAGCAGCACCATTTCGTTGACGAGCGAAGGCAGCGTCAGGCGAAACGCCTGCGGCACCAGAATGCGCCGCAGCATATCGAGCGGTGACAGCCCGAGAATGCGCGCGGCTTCCAGATGCCCTGGCGGAATGCTGAGAAAGCCGCCGCGCAGAATCTCGGCGATATAGGACGCGGAACACAGCGACACGGCGCTGATCGCCGCGACGATGGGCGATACGTTGATCCCGGCGAACGGCAGCAGGTAATACACCAGCAGCAGTTGCACCAGCATCGGCACCCCGCGAAAAAAGAACACATAGGCGCCGCCGAACATGCGCGCCCAACGTTTCGGGGAGAGACGTGCCGCACACACGCCGATCGCGACGAAGAAACCGATCAGGAGTCCCGTCAGCGAAATGCCGATGGTGGCGAGTGCCGCATGCAGCAGCAGCGGCAGGCCCTGGAGGAAGACGGTCGTACTGAACATAAGCGTCTCACCCGCTAGATCAATGCATCAATAGTTCGGCGCCGGCATCGTCGTAGGCGCATCCATTGCGACACCGAACCACTTTTTCTGCAAGGTCGCGAGGCGCCCGTCGTTGTGCATTTTCACGAGCGCGGCGTTGAAGGCGTCGGCGAGCGGCTTGCTGTCCGCGTCTTTACGCAGGCAGTAAGCAAAGTACACCTTTGCGCCAAACGGCGGCTGCACCACGGCGAAGGTTTCAGGGCGTTGTTTGGCGACGTACGCGATATTGGTCATCGAGTTCGCGACCGCTGCGATGCGGCCGGCGGCGAGATCGGCGTAGGCCTGATTGTTGTCGACGTATTCGCGGATTTCAGGCGGTTTCGGCAAGGTGGCGACGTAGGCCTTCAACTGATCGAGCTGGGCCGAGCCTTTGCCCGCGCCGACCGTCTTGCCGGCGATATCCGACGATTGCTTGACGGCGGAGTCGTTGGCGCGCTTGAGCAGCGCGTCGGTGGCGTCCGCGATTGGCAGCGTGTACGTGTAGCGTTCCATGCGCGCCTTCGTGACCGTCAGCGGGCCGCCCACCATATCGAACTTGCCGGCTTCGAGACCCGGCAGCACGCTCGGCCACGGCAGGTCGATGAAGCGCACCTTCACGCCCATTTCCTTACCGACCTCAGCGAACAGGTCCTTATTGAAGCCCGCTTGCTGGCCGTTTTCAAGGAAGTCGAACGGCGCGAACTGCATCTCGGTGCCCACCACCAGTTCGCCTGCTTTCTTCACTTTGGCGAGTTGGTCTTCCGCGTGAGCGGTGACGCTTGCCGCGCACAACGCTAGCATAATCAAACGACACTTCCAGCCTGCAAGGATGCTCATGGGATTCTCCGGTTGGCAAAGCGGTGTCGCGCGAAAGCGGTTCGTCAGCAGGGACCGGCGCGAGTCATGCGATGCAGTATATACCGCAGTTTTCGTGCGAAATAAATAAACTCGCGAGTAGAGAAAAGCCCTTACGTGAAGGCGTGCAAAGCAACTTGCGAGTCCGCTTTTGGCGGTATATACAACTGGAATGCACGAGGCGCGCGAACCTGTCGCGAATGATTCATCAGCCTCTTTCGTCGGTTGAATTGACTAGCCCATCAGGGAGCAACGCAATGCCCGTGACCCGCATTCCGATCATCGACCTTGCCGGCGTGCGTGCCGGCGACCCGCAGGCTTTGACGCGCGTGGCGCACGAAATCCGCGAAGCGTGCACGACGATCGGCTTCTTCTACATTGTCAATCACGGCGTGCCGCAAGCGGCAATCGATGCGGCCGAACAGGCGGCGCGCACGTTCTTTGCGTTTCCGGTGGAGACGAAGCGGCGCGCGGCGGTCAATCAACGGCATCGTGGTTTCAACGCGCTCGGCGACGCCACCATGTATCAGGCCAAGCGCCCCGACTACAAGGAGTTCTTCAGCATCGGCCTGGAGTTGCCTGAGGACGATCCCGATGTGAAGGCCGGACAGGCGCTGCGAGGGCCGAACAACTGGCCGGATTTCATGCCGGAACTGCGGCCTGCGCTCTATGGCTATTACGAAGCGGTCGCCGCATGCGGTGCTGACCTGTTGCGTGCCGTGGCCGTGAGTCTCGGCGTCGACGAACATTTCTTCGCACCGCGCTATACGAAGCGGATGCAGCGCACGCAGATGGTCTACTACCCGCCGCAGCCGCCTCAATCGGACGCGGATCAATTCGGCGTCGCACCGCATACCGACTACGGCTGCATTACCCTGCTATGGCAGGATCGGGTGGGGGGCTTGCAGGTGCGCGAGATCGCCAACGATACGTGGGTCGATGCACCGCCGATCGAGGGCAGCTTCGTGGTGAACGTCGGCGATCTGCTGGCGCGCTGGACCAATGATCGTTTCCGCTCCACCTTGCATCGCGTGATCAATGCGTCGGGGCGCGAGCGCTATTCGATCGCGACGTTCTATGATCCCACGTATGGTGCAACGGTTGACCCGCGCGAACTCGGTACGAGCGATGCCGAACTCAAGTACCAACCGGTCGCCGCGGGTGACTACATCCTCGGGCGAATCAACGATTCGATGGGTTATCGCAAGAAACGGGCAGTTGAAGGAACGCAAGGAACCCCCGCATGACAGATAACAGTTTGGCAAACGGCGCAACCCATAGCGCAGCGCCGCTTTCCGCAACGCTAGACGCGCTGCGCGCCGCGCTCGGCGCCGACGCAGTGCGCGTTGGCGAGCAGATCGGCGAACACGCGATGACCGACTGGACCCGCCACGATCCGACGCGTCCCGCCGCGCTGCTTCTGCCGCGCAGCACGGAAGAAGTTTCGCGCGCGCTGGCCATTTGCCACGCAGCGCATCAACCGGTGGTGCCGCAGGGCGGCATGACCGGACTCGCCGGTGGCGCGATTGCGCGCGCGACGGATATTGCCTTGTCGCTCGAACGGCTCACCGGGGTCGAAGAAATCGATGCAGCGTCGGCCACGCTGACCGTGCGTGCCGGCACGACCTTGCAAACCGCGCAGGAAGCCGCAGCAGAAGCGGGCTTCGAACTCGCCCTCGATCTCGGCGCGCGCGGCTCGTGCCAGATCGGCGGCAATCTGGCGACTAACGCAGGCGGCAATCGCGTGATCCAGTCGGGCACCGCGCGCGATCAGGTGCTCGGTCTCGAAGTCGTGCTCGCCAATGGCGAGGTGCTGACGTCGCTCGGCAAGATGGTCAAGAACAACACCGGCTACGATCTCAAACACTGGTTCATCGGTTCGGAAGGCACGCTTGGTGTGATCACGCGCGCGGTGTTGCGGCTCCATCCGCCACGCGCGGCGCGCCACACGGCGCTCGTCGCTCTCGACGATTACGCCGCCGCCGTGAACCTGCTGCGCCGCCTGTCGACGCGCTTTGGCAACGACATCGGCGCGTTCGAGATCATGTGGCCGGATTTCTACGATTTCGGCGTGAAGCTGACGGGCACGCGCTCGCCATTTGCCGATTCGCACCCGCTCTATGCACTGATCGAACACGCGAGCTTTGACGCAAGTGACGACGGTGAACGCTTCTCCGCCGTACTGACCGAAGCGCTCGATTCAGAGGCGATCCGCGACGCCGTGATCGCGCAATCGGTGGCCGATGTCCGCGCGTTATGGGCGATTCGTGAATGCACCGCGGAGTTTCCGGTGCGGCTCGATCCGATCAACTTCGACGTGAGCCTGCCCATCGGTGAGATCGGCGCCTTCGTCGACCGTTGCCGCGCGGCGCTCGATCAGCGCTGGCCGGGCAACGTGTCGTATTTCTTCGGCCATATCGGCGATTCGAATCTGCATCTCACCGTCGACGGCCATTCGATTCCCGGCGTCGATCATCACGCGGTGTATGCGTTTGTCTACGAGATGCTGGGACCGTTGCGCGGTTCGGTATCGGCGGAACACGGGATTGGTTCGCTCAAGCGGGAGTTCTTGCCGATCTCGCGCTCGCCCGCTGAATTGGCTGCAATGGCCGCGATCAAACATGCACTGGATCCGCACGGCATTCTGAATCCGGGCAAGCTGTTTTGAGCAGGGTGCGCCGCGCGCCAGCGGTTCGCGGGCGTAACGCGCGGCTACGCCCTGGCAGTTTCGTCAATGCGTCGCCACGGAATCCATTCCGGTCGACGTGACCTCCGGTTGCGCAGCGGGTGAGGCGAGATAGTCGAGCAACGCCTTCGCCTCTTTCGGATGCTCCGCGCTCACCGGGATGCCCGCGGCATATCGCGTGATGGATTGCACTGACTCAGGAATCTTTCCGACGAACGTGACGCCCGGCACCGGCAGCAACTCGCTGACCTGCTGGAATCCCACTTCGTAATCGCCATTGGCGACCACCGAGGCGACCGGGATCTTCTGAATCATCTTCGCTTTGGCTTTCACCTGATCCTCGATGCCGAGCTTCCTGAAGAGCTCCCGCTCGATATAGACACCGCTCGCGCTGTCCGAGTAGGCGATCGATCTGACGTGCAGCAAGGTCTCTTTCAGCGCATCGACCGAGCTGATATCCGGTTTCGGCGCACCGCTACGCACGACCATACCGATGCGGGAATCGGCGAGCTCGACGCGCGATCCGGGAATCACCTTGCCTTGCTTGATCAGATCGTCGAGCGCGTAGCCGACCATGATGACGACGTCCGCGTGCTCGCCGCGCTCGAGCCGGTTCGGAATGGCTTCGGGTGATTTGCCCATCGAAGGCCCGAGTATGGTGTCGAGCGTATTGCCCGTCGACGCGGTGAATTTGGGGCCGAGCAGTTTATACGCGGCGGTGAAGCCGCCCGAACTCATGACGTGGAGTTCGGCGGCCTCTACCTGTGCCGTTGCAACGGTGCCGGCCAGCAGCCCGGCAGTCAACATGGTCTGAAAGAAGGTTTTCATCCGGATAAGCGTGGCGGTCTGATGGGAATAAAGGCGTGATCGGCTCACGAGGCCAGACGAGCCGGCCACAAAACGTGGCGGCTCGCCGGCCTTATACATACCACACCTGAACCAGCGCCGGCACAGCGAGCGGCGCGCAATACTTGCGCGCGCTTACGGGATGCTCTGGCTCGACCCAATCGCAACGCTACGCTCAAGCGCCGTCAATGCGCATTCAGATACCGCGCGATTACCGGATAGACATCCACCGCCGCATTCTTGCCGAGGATGCAGTCGATGTGTCCATAGTCGGGAATCAGATGCCGCTCATACGGCTGATCGGGCCAGTGCTCGACCAGCATGTCATAGGTCAGTAAGGTGCTCTTCGGCAGATAGGTTTCGTTTTTCTCGCCATGGATAAAGCCGATCGGCAGGCGCAAACCGTCCAGCCCCGTCATGCCGTCCGCGCCGCTCAGATAGACGTCCCGGCCATCGGCATCGACGACCTTGCCCGCCCGCACCATTGCAGCGAGATGCTTGAAGACGGATACGTCGTGCACGCCGAGCAGTTCCTGCAGATTCGAATGAAGCGTCTCGTTCAGCTGCTCGTGTTCGTAGAGCAGGCCGTAAAGGAAGGTTGCCCGGTGGCAGATGGGGCTGCCGCAGCCCTGTTTATGACTGAGCGGGTAGAGCCGCAACGCTTCATCCAGCAGGTTATGGGGCCACGACCTGTGCTCCGTAAAGGCGGTCAGATCGAGCACGCCGAGATGCTGCATGATGTCCGGGACATGCAACCCGCACTTGATCTTTTCCAGCGTGCCCGGCACCGGATGCGCCGAGACCTGCGAGATGACCGCCGAGCGCACGCCCTTCAGGCCGTACAGCAACGACATGGTCAACGCCAGGCCACCCATGCAGTGGCCCAGCACCTGAATGTCCGGCATGTTGGTCAACTCGCGCACTTTGGCCACCGCGGCCGGAATGTCCTCGCGAGCGACCTTGTCGACATTGGTCGGCACCATCACGCTCGGCATTTCGATGCTGACGCGCAGATCGACGAGCCACACGTCGTAGCCGGCCGCGCAGAGATATTCCACCAGATTGGTGCCGATCAGATCGGTTGAGTAGATCCGGCTCGACACGCCCGAGCCGTGGATCAGCAGGACGGGGCGCAGCGGTTTGTCGGGCGGCCCGGCGTAGCGCGTGAGTCGAAGCGTGGTCCCATCGGCCGTGTCGAAGAAGACGACTTGCGGCGCGGGCGCACGTAGCGCGCGCTTGAGGCGCGGCTCGGCCTTCGGATCATAAAACTGCAAGGGCGCGGCCACGCCGCCGTATTCGGTGAACAGCACACCCGCGAAAAACTTGCCGAACTTCAGGGTCCATTCAAGGCGCGACGTCAGGTCAGGGGTGTTGGTGACCTCGAGCGTGCGTTGCTGCTTGAGGAAATTCTCGGGCGTAATGATCAGCGTTGCTTTGCCGATCGCGGGCGCATCCGCTTGCGCCGAATCTCGCAGTTCGGCGTAGAGCGTGTTGGTCTGGTCCCATAGATTGATCGGCGACGTACGCGTGATGATTTTCTGTCCCGTCAGGTAGTACGTCTTGCCTTCCGTGGAGTTGAGCGTCATGCGGTAATTCATGTTGCGCTCGTCAACATCCGATTCGTTGACGACGAACAGGTTGAAGGTGCCGTCCGTGATCGTCATCGGCTGCGTGGAGAGCGCGGGGCAGGTCAGCGTGCCCGTGGTGTGGGCCAGATGCTGCGGATTGCTCAGCATATCGGCCAGATCGTCCGATTCCACCGTCAGCGTGAACTGGATCGGACTGGTGGCGGCTTCACCCGCCACGGCCGGCGTATACGTGCCGATCATCGTTTCGGTGAAGCGCAGGCCGATCTTCTGGGGCGTGGGTGTCGCGGCCGTGCCCTTGGCCTCGTAATCGATGTTCCAGCCTCGCGCGTTGGCGAGCAGCGCGCAATTGCGTTCCGCCAGCGCGGAAATGGTCAGCAGCGGATTAACGCCGAGCGACATCGGCATAACCGCGCCGTCCATTACATATAGGCCTTCGTGCACTGCATTTCCGCTCGTGCCGCTAAAGACTCGACCCTCATGATCGACGACGCCACGCGTCGCGTCCTCGCCCATTCCGCAGCCGCCAAGCGGATGTACGGTGACAATCTGATTGCCGAGCAATCTGGTCGAGATCGGATCGCGCATGTATTTGCCGCCGAGCGGGGTTTGCGCCTTCTCAAGCGTTTCTTCGACGGTCTGGAAGATGGGCTGCTTGCCGGCGTTCGGCCAGGCGATGCGCGGCCTGCCTTTGTCGTTCACGCTGATCTGGCCGCTTTCGTCGTCATGCGCCATCACGAGGTAGGTTTGCGTGTGATTGAGGGCGCCGTGATAGGGGCCGCGCAGGAAGCTCTCGACCACGCGCGCATCGTAGCCGAACGGTTCTTCGGCGTCGTGCGGCGCGGGAATGTCGACGCCTTCGAATGGCGCGGCGCCACCGAGCAGGCCGACCAGCGCGGCGCCGACCGCCCCGGCGAGCGAGCCTTCTTCGATGACGAAGCCGTCGGTCACGTTAGCGGTGTTGCGGTGATCGATGATGCCGGTAATCGTTGGTCCGACCGGCGGGATGTCCCCCTCCTTGTGCGCACCCCAGCCGACGCCGTTGATTACGTCCTCGGTGTTGTACGCGAAGGCCAGCACGTCGCCGTTACCCGTGAAGTGCTGGCCGACCATGTCCGACACGCTCAACCCCTCCTTGCGCGAGCGCAACAGCAGGGCGGTCGAACCGATCGTACCGGCCGACATGATGACGACATCGGCGCTGACGAACAGATCGGGCGCGTCATAACTCTCGCGGCCCAGCTTCACTTCCTGAAAGCGCACGATCCACTTTTGCGTGGCGGCGTCGCGCAACACCGAATGCACCGCTGCGCCCGTGAAAATATGGGCGCCGTGCGCGACCGCATCGGGCAGGTAGTTCATGTGCGTCGAATTTTTCGCGTCGTAGTTGCAACCCGAGTTGCAATCGCCGCATCCGACACAGGCTTTCTGCTCGACGCCCGCAGCGTTGACGCGGTCCTCAAAAGTGACCGTGACCGGCGGGGGGTAAAAGCGATCTTCCATGCCGAGCGCCTGTGCCGACTTTTTCAGCGCCAGCAGTTTCGGCAACTGCAAAAAATCGCCGGATACCGCCGACGGCTGCAGCATGGCGCGCGCCAGTTCGTAGCCCTTGTCGCGTCCGGCCTTGTCGGCGCGTAGCGCAGCCGGCCAGCGGCCGTCGTCCCATAAGCGCGGTTCGGCTTCGAGCGCGACATTTGCGTTGATCAACGAGGTGCCGCCCAGCCCGCAGCCCACCACTGCATTCACGTCTTCATTCACATGCACTTCGAGCAGCGCGAGCGGCGAGCCGATTTGCGCGAGGGCGGTGTTGTATTGCACCTCGGTGGCGCCTTCGATCGGCGTGCGCGGATAGTCGCCGGCCATGAATTCGCGCCCGCGTTCCAGCACGCACACGTTTTTGCCGGCACGCGCCATGCGGCTCGCGGCAATTGCCCCGCCATATCCCGATCCCACCACCACCACGTCGTAATGCGACTGCATTGCTGTCAGGGCGCTTGATAAGCGGTTCATTCAGACCACCTCGTCAGGAAGGGAATGCCGGGTGGGGGAACCCGGACTTCGGAAGGAAGACGGCGTGCGGCTGCGGCTTTTTTATCGTAGGCGGTGCGCGATGACAAAAAAAGGCGCATCGTACGTGGCGCGCGACACTTGCGTGGGGCGTGCCCAATTTCTGGGAAGGGGAAAAAGCCGCCGTCTGCCGACGCCGGTCTGTCGTTGCGCTTTTAGGCGGCTACTTCATTCATTTCGCTGTCGCTCGATTCGGCGGCAAGCAGGTTCAAGGCGATCAGAATCGCCGCGCGGTTGTCGAGATCGATCTCGATGCCGAGCACGTCGATCAGCCAGCGGCCGATCTTGGTATTGGAAAATTCGTCGGCCCCGGCCGTCTTTTTCATGGTGACGCCAAGTTTGACGGCGCGATAGTGATAGGAGGGCACACGATGCTGAGCAGCGACGGCCGACAGGCCGCCTTTTCCTTCCGAGCACCAGCCGAGGCTGCCGGCCAGCACGATGCGCTCCGGCTCGTCGAGGCTGTCGATAAAAGTCCGTGCCGCAAGCCGCACGCGTTGTTCGTCGAGGCCGTATTGCAGCAACACGCTTTCGACCGGGTCTTCCAGCGCTTGCGCGTGCAGATCGATTTCCTGCGCCATGCCTTCGTTTTCCATCGACACGTTGCGTTGATGGCCGGCGCTGCGCAGGCAGTCGATCAGGTAGCGGCGAAAATACGCACACAGGGCGTAGCCGTTGGACGGCGCGCTGTCGGCGCAGGCATTCGTTTCCGTGTGACCGGGCGCGAGACGCAGTACTTTCGCGTAGATGAACTGCGCGACCAGTTCTTCCTTGTCTTCACCGAGCGCCTGCAGTTCAAGCGGGTGATAGGTGCGTAGCGCCCGCTTGACCAGATCGACCATCGAGACCATCTCGTCGGCGGACAACTGGGTACGCCGACGCCACAGGTCGGGCAGAATCGCATCGTCGAGATTGCGGACGAACGCGTGGCTCGGAACTGCGCCCATGAAAACCTCCATAAAGGGTTAGGCAATGAGCGCGGGGAGCCTCGACTGCAGGCAATGAAGGGGTGCTGGAACTTTTGAGCCGCGCTGGAATGTGAAGCCAGTATGGTTTCCGGCGGGCGCTTCGCCTATATGGATTAAGTGGTAGCTGATGGGTAAACTGCCGGGTAAACCATCCGGCCAGCATAATCTGCCGTGCCGAGCAACCAAGTTGCATGGGACCGGAGTAAGCGTTAAAGCGCCAACTCCGGTCGACAAAGGAGACCGCATGATGCGGGCCGATCCAATCCAGCGTGCAATCGACGAAGACCTTGTGCGCGTGCTGTACGCGCAAGATCCCATCGCCTTCTTTTCGCACTGGTTCTCGATTGCGGTGCTGGTGGCGATCTACTGGCCGAACGTGCCGTCGCCGCCGTTGTTCATCGCGTGTTTCGGGTTTTATGCGGCCGCCAATTGCGGCGGCCTCGCGCTATGGATCTGCAATCGCCGCTACCCGCATCTCGCGACGCCGCGCGGCTGGATCAACCTGCATGCGCTGCGCGGCGTGCTGCTGTACAGCGCGCCGGGGCTTGCTGTGTGGTTCGCGTTCCAGAGCCCGCAAACCGATTTGCCGCTGCTGCATACGGTGATGCTCGTCACGCTGGCGGCCGGCGTGTTCATGTCGAACGGCTTCGATCTGTTGAACTTTTCGACCGCAATTCCGTTTCTGCTGTTTCCGGCGATCGTGCTGCATTTCGGCACGCATACGTTCGACCGCACCATTCTCGCCATCGTCCTCGCGTTCTTCTTCTGCGCGATCAACGTCTATGCGCTGAGTTATCGCAAGCTGTTCCAGCAGGTCGTGCAGGCGCGCGTCGATCAGCAGTATCTGGCGGAGTCGCTGGCGGCGCAAAAGCGGGTCGCCGAAGAAGCCAGTCTTGCCAAAACGCGGTTTTTTGCGGCCGCGAGCCACGATTTGCGCCAGCCGCTGCATGCGATCGGATTGCTGGCGGCTTCGCTCAACGACTCGGCGGCAACGCCCGTGCAGCATGCCAGGACGGCTCAGCACATCGTCTATAACGTCGAGGCGTTGAATCAGCTGTTCAACCAGGTGCTCGATCTCGCGAGGCTCGAAAGTGGCGTGACTCAGGTAATCCGCTTGCACTTCCGGCTGTCGGAACTGTTCGAGCGGGTCGGCAGCCAGTACCGTCCGCAGGCCGCGGCCAAGGGGCTGGCGCTGCGGATCGCGCCGTCCTCGGTGGTCCTGCATGACGATCCGGTTCTGCTCGAACGCGTGCTGAGCAACCTGCTCTCGAATGCGGTGCGCTATACGGAGGAAGGCGCGATCTGGGTCGGCTATCGCCGCGCTGGGCGTCGTTCGGGCGGCTATATCGAGGTGCGCGATTCCGGCATCGGCATTCCGGCCGAGGAACACGAGCGCATCTTTGAAGAGTTCTACCAGGTTGCCAATCCGCAGCGCGACGCGCGTCAAGGGCACGGTTTGGGCTTGCCGACGGTGAGGCGCCTCGTCGAAATGCTCGGCGGCGAGTTGCAACTGCGCTCGGCGCCGGGCCGTGGCTCGGTGTTCCGCTTTCCGGTGCAGGCGGGCGACGCCGGCGGAATTGTCGCGAGCCTGAACGAAGCGGTGGCGGGCGGACCGTCGGCGCAAGGGCGGCGCGTGCTATGCATCGACGACGAACCGTCGATACTCGAAGGCCTCACCAGTCTGCTGGGGCGCTGGGGTTGCATCGTGCGCGGCGCACGCGACGAGGTCGACGCGCTGGTCGCGCTGGAAGACGGCTTCGTGCCGGATGCCGTGTTATGCGATTACCAGCTGGCCAATCACCGAACCGGCGCGCAAGCGCTCTCGGCCGTGCGCAATATGCTCGGGCGTGCGGGCCACGACGGCGTGGTGACCTTGCTGATCACGGGCGATATGGCCTCGGCCGAGCTGGCGGCGCTGGCCCTGCAGGGCATTCCGGTGCTGCACAAACCGGTTACGCCGGCGCGTTTGCGGCGCACGCTGGAAATGCTGTGGCAGCAGGCGGAACTGGATAAGGGGCGAGCGGCGGCTGCGCTGGATCTGCGCACCAGCGACGGCGGACGTGAACCGGGCAGCTGGGCGAAGGCGTAGCGATCATCCCAAAGCGAATCGTAAGAGCAGACGGGCGGCCGTCGGCGCGAACGCTTTACGGCCGCCTATCGTTGATCCGCTATTACAGGGTTTTCCCGGCCTCGAGCCAGCCGTTGATCACGGCGATCGCCGTGGACCGGTTGTGTACGCCGAGCGCCCGGAAGATCACAGACAGATGCACCTTGACCGTCCCTTCCGCGACGCCCAATTCACGCGCGATCATCTTGTTGGTCCAGCCGCGATGCACCAGCCGCATGATGTCCTGCTGCCGCGGCGACAGGTTCTCCAGCAGATGTTGCTGATGGGGCTGCAGCGCCTGGATTTGCGTGATCGGTTCCGTGAGCGCGGCGCTGCCCTGAGTCGGAGCGTGCCCGGCGTCATGGGCTGCAAGCTCGGCGGGCGCTTCGGCACGCACGGGTGCGGCTTGCGTCTCGCGCGAACCCAGCAGGCTGAGCGCCTCCATCGGCACATAGGCGCCCCCCGACAATACCAGCTCGATTGCCTTGAGCATGACGCTGGCGGGTTGCCGCTTGGGCACGAAGCCGAGCGCGCCGGCAGCCAGCACCGCGCGCATTTCGTCGGGCGACTCTTCGGCGGACAGCACGACGACCGGCAACGCCGGGTTCGCCTTCAGCAGCACCTCAAGCGACGACGCGCCGGTCATGCCTGGCATATGCAGGTCGACGATGGCGAGGTCGTGGTCGGCGTCGGGCCGCGCGGCGGCGGCGAGGGTTTCCCAGCTATCGGCTTCGTCGAATTGCGCGTCGGGATCGAGCCCGCGCAATAGTCCTTTGACGCCTTGCCGGATCAGTTCATGGTCGTCGGCCACAAGAAACTTCATGATGTCTCCGCGAGTCGGGACTGCGCGTTGTGGACTGCCACGGTCGTGCTTCTGGCTCTACTTCCCGTTTTACTTCTATTCTCGATTCGCGTCATTGCCGGCTACCCCGCGATCATATGCCGATCGGTGGTGCGGCGCGCCCTCCGGCTTGCCGCACGAATGAACATCTATTTATGTAATCGCCGGCTGGTTCGAAGCACCAGCATTATGTGTAAGGTAGGTCTCCCGCGCATAGGTTCCGGCTTGTTACGAAGACGAGTCGCACGGCGCAATTTTTGAAGCCGTGCACGCGGGAATCCGCAGGTTATGCGCACCAGATGAAATTAGGCAAGCGCATGATTCACTTGATTGCGAATAACGTCGCATTCATCAGAAGCTTGAACGCGAAGCCGAGCGACATCGCCGAGGCTACGCCAAAGCACCAGAGCGCGACGAACCACAGCCAGCCGGGCAGCCTGCGCCGCGGCGTTTGAGACGAGTCGCGGGCGGCGCTGTTGCCTGTGTTCTTAGTGATAGTGATGTTGGTCGCCATGACGCACCTTGCCACGAAATACCCAATAACCCATCGTCGTATAAGCGATGATGACCGGCAGAATCACTGCTGCGCCGACTAGCGTGAACATCTGGCTCGAGCGCGGCGCAGCGGCTTCCCAGAGCGTCATGCTCGACGGAATCGCATACGGCCACAAGCTCACCAGCAGCCCGGCGTAACCGAGCAGCACCAGCAGCAGCGCCAGCACGAACGGCGTGTTGTGATGCCGCGCACGTACCGCACGATGCATGAAGAACGCGCAGATCGCGACGAGGAACGGTACCGGCAGCAGGCGATAGAACAGATTGTCGTGGAACCAGCGTTGCGCGATATTCGGATCTTGCAGCGGCGTCCACAGGCTGACCATTGCGATGAAGCCGAGCAGCACGAGCGTCAGCGGCCACACGACGCGATGCAGGCGGCGTTGCAGATCGCCTTCGGTTTTCGCGACCAGCCAGCAGCAGCCGAGCAACGCGTAGGTGATCACCAGACCGAGTCCCGTCAGCAGACTGAACGGCGTGAGCCAGCCGAAGGCGTCGCCCGCATAGCCGCCGTCGATCACCGGGATGCCTTGCAGGAACGCACCCAGCACGATGCCCTGAAAGAACGTTGCGCCCGCCGAACCACCGATGAACGCGAGGTCCCACAAATGCTTCGTGCGTTTCGCCTTGGCGCGAATCTCGAACGACACGCCGCGGAAAATCAGGCACACGAGCATGAAGATCAGCGGCAGATACAGCGCGGACAGCACGGTCGAGTAGACCACCGGAAACACCGCGAACAGTGCGGCGCCGCCGAGCACCAGCCAGGTTTCGTTGCCGTCCCACACGGGCGCGACGGTGTTCATCATCAGGTCGCGTTCTTTCTCATCGGGGAAGAACGGAAAGACGATGCCGATGCCCAGATCGAAGCCGTCCAGCACCACATACATGAATAGGCCCAGCGCAATGATCGCGGCCCACGCTACGGTTACGTCCATTTTCTTTCTCTTCTGCGGATGAGGTTAGGCGGCGTCGATCATGTGATCGGCGGCGGACAGCGGGCGGCGCGCGGTCTGATTCGACATATGCTCAGGCACGCCGTGCGGTGTTTGTCCCGGCAATGCCGGACCCGAGCGCATCAGCTTGAGCGTGTAGTAGATGCCGGTGCCGAACACGAGGAAGTAGACGACCACGAAAGCCATCAGCGAGATGCCGACCTGCTGTGTGGTGAGCGGCGATACTGCCTGCGAGGTGCGCATGACGCCGTACACCACCCACGGTTGACGGCCGGCTTCCGTGGTGACCCAACCCGCCAGTAACGTGATGAAGCCGGTCGGGCCCATGGCCACTGCGACACGCTGGAACCACTTCGCTTCGAACAGGCGTTCGCGGCGGCGCAGCGCCCATGCGGCCAGCGACATCAGGATCATCAGCACGCCGAGTCCGGCCATGATGCGAAAGCTCCAGAACACCACCGTCGAGTTCGGCCGGTCTTGCGGCGGGAATTCCTTCAGGCCGCGAATTTCGCCATCCCAGCTATGCGTGAGGATCAGGCTGCCGAGGTGCGGAATCGATACGGCATAGCGCGTGGTCTCCGCCTGCATGTCCGGAATGCCGAACAGGTTCAGCGCGGTGCCGCCTTTCTCGGTTTCCCACAAACCTTCGATCGCCGCGATCTTGGCCGGCTGATATTTGCGCGTGTTCAAACCATGCTGATCGCCGACGAATGCCTGGATCGGCGTGAGGATCAGCAGCAGCCAGAGCGCCATCGAGAACATCTTCTTGACCGCGGGATCGCGCCGGCCGCGTAGCAGATGCCATGCGCCCACCGCCGACACCACCAGCCCCGCGACAATGAATGCCGCGAGCGCCATATGCGCAAGCCGGTACGGGAACGACGGATTGAAAATGATCTTGAACCAGTCGAGCGGCACGACGTGGCCGTTCACGACTTCAAAGCCTTGCGGTGTTTGCATCCAGCTATTGGACGCGAGAATCCAGAAGGTCGAGATCAGCGTGCCGATCGCCACCATCAGCGTGGCGCCGAAGTGGGCGCGCGGACTCACGCGCTGCCAGCCGAACAGCATGATGCCGAGGAAGCCCGCTTCGAGGAAGAATGCGGTCATGACCTCGTACATCAGCAACGGTCCGGTGATCGGTCCGGCGAAACTGGAGAAGCCGGACCAGTTGGTGCCGAACTGATAGCTCATCACGACGCCGGACACGACGCCCATCCCGAAGGCGACTGCGAAGATCTTCGACCAGAACAGGCAAAGATCTTTGTAGTACGCCTTGCCGGTTTTCAGCCAGCGCCATTCGAGAACGGCGATGAAGCTGGCGAGGCCGATGCTGAGCGCCGGGAAAACAATGTGAAACGAAACGGTGAACGCAAACTGGATGCGGGCGAGATCGAAGGCCGAAATTGCGGAGTTCATGAGCGTGAAGGTCGTGACGCCCGTGAGGGCGGACTACGCGCGTCGACCGTTGTCGGTGCGCACTGCGCTGGGCAGATGGCGCAAGAGTAGGGGATGAGGACAATTTTTGCTGCGATGCGACGTGCGTCAAAAAACCGCGTTGTTTTGCGCGTGTTTTCGTTTTTGAGACGCCAAAGCCTTGATAGGTATCAAGTTTTCCTTAATGTGTTCTTGCGGGCGTCTCTCGTGGTCTGCGCGAAACTGCGGCAATAGACCGCGCTGCAGCAATGCGGCTCCGGCGTCTTCGTGGTTAAGTCCTGCGCTGCGGATGACGCATTCCAGTCAGGTCAGTCAGCGATCGCCACCATAGGTGGCACGAGCGCTCAATGCGGCGGGATGCAGTCTAGGCGATCGAAATAAACAGCTGCTTGCCACACGCGGCCGCGTATCTGCGCAACGTGTCGATGGAAGGCGAATGCTGCCCCGACGCAAGTGCCCGTTCCAGCCGGGTGATGGCCGGTGCTTTCGTGCCCATGCGCTCGGCGACTTGCGCCTGCGTCAGGCCGGCTTCGCGGCGCGCGGCGAGCATCTGATCGAGCAACGCGAATTCTTCGCGGTTCAGCCGCTCGTATTCGGCGCGTACTTCGGCGTCGGCGAGCGCCCGCTCGCGCATTGCCTTATAGGTTGCCATTTCTGATCTCCAGCAGTCTTTTGCGCGCAAGGTCCAGTTCGTTACGCGGCGTTTTTTGCGACTTCTTCACGAAGCTGTGAAGCATGACGATTTTCCGTTCCACGATCGAGCAGTAGAACACTCTCACGATGCCCTCCGCGCCTTTGAGGCGCATTTCGAACAAGCCACCACCCATTGATGCGGTGTGCGGGTCGCCGAGATTCGGCCCGTATTCCTCCATGCGATCGGCCAGCGCGATGAAACGTGCAAGCAGCGTTTTCGGCAAGGAGGCAACGTTCACTTTGACCTTTTCGTTGTAGAAGTCGATCGTAAATGCCATTGGATTCGATGATAACAAATATGTTATTTATACACAAGCAACTCACCTCGCAGTTTGTTGCTGTAAGTCAGCAAAAACTGGGAGCATTGCCTGGCAGGAACTCGAACGACAGGAAGAGGGCGAAAGCAGGACTGCGATGAGCAGTTACAACGGCGTTGGCGCAACCAGGGTCATTCGTCACCATCCGACAATAACGCCGTTCGCGCCGACTTTCTATTAGCCGGTTAGCTAGTCAGCAGGCTAGTTTGCTTCTACCATGCAAGCAGCTAACCGGCGGCTCCTTCAGCGTCATCACATGCCCGAAATGGATGAGCGCCGCATCGCCATCCTGTTTCATTCCTGATAGTCATTTCGAACACCACGTGAACCGACTGGTTCTTCGTGTGCCCGTCATCAAAATGCGTTGCAGACCGTGTCATGCTGGAGCAAGCGTCTCATCGTGCATCGACTGGTCGCTCCCTCGCATGCTCCATTCACGCGCGTCGAGTTCGTCCTGCATTCGCTGTTCACGGTTTTTGTTGGGCGGCACGGCTTGTGCTGCCCGACCGGTTTGAGCGTCACGCTTCATCCACCTGCCGGTGACGGCAGACTTCATCCAGAAGGAGTCGATAGATGAGCACGATCACCACGAAAGACGGTACGAAAATCTTCTACAAGGATTGGGGCAAAGGACGCCCGGTTGTCTTCTCGCACGGCTGGCCATTGTCCGCGGATGCGTGGGACGCGCAGATGCTGTTCCTCGGCGGCAAAGGCTTTCGCGTGATCGCGCATGACCGGCGCGGCCATGGCCGTTCGGCGCAGACGTGGGATGGCAATGACATGGATACCTATGCCGACGATCTCGCCGCGTTGATTGAACACCTTGACCTGCAGGACGCCACGATGGTCGGCCATTCAACTGGAGGCGGGGAGGTCGCGCACTACATCGGCCGTCACGGTACGAAACGTGTGGCAAAGGCCGTGCTGATCGGCGCAGTGCCGCCGCTGATGCTCAAGACGGAGGGCAATCCCGAAGGCACGCCGATCGACGTGTTCGACGGCATCCGCAAGGGCGTCGAGGCGGATCGTTCGCAGTTTTTCAAGGATCTGGCGTTGCCGTTCTACGGTTACAACCGGCCGAACGCGAAGGTGTCGCAAGGTGTGATCGATTCGTTCTGGGCGCAAGGCATGGTCGGATCGATCAAGGGCTTGTACGACTGCATCAAACAGTTCTCCGAAGTCGACTACACGGAGGACCTGAAGAAGATCGACGTGCCGACTCTGGTATTGCATGGCGACGACGACCAGATCGTGCCGATCGATGCCGCAGGCCGCAAGACGGCGAAGATTGTGAAGAACGCCACGCTCAAGGTCTACCCGGGCGGGCAGCACGGCATGTGCACGGTGGAGGCGGACAAGGTGAACGCCGATCTGCTGGAGTTCATCGGTTCGTAATGCGTTGATCTGGCAAGTGCGGCTGGCGAGGGGCGATTGTTCCGTCCTCGCGCTGGCCGCACTCGTACCTGTGTACGGCGGTCGCCGCTCAGGCAGTTGGCCAGCCGATGCGCGCCGCTCGGCGCAATGTCGAGCGAACCACCAGCCGGTGGAACGGAGTGATGGCGAGGATATAAAAACGCCCAAGCCCGTTGTGACAGTGCACGACTGTGGACAGAATCAGATAGCGCGCGCTGCCTTCGTGCGTATCGCGCGTTTGCTGCAGTATCGAAAGCCGGAAGTCCAGATGGCTGTCGTTCTCGCCGAGAATGATCTCGCGTGCGCTGCGCGTGTAGATGCGGAAGAAGTCGACCCGATCCCTTGAGCCGGGTGGATTCGCGATGCGCAACTGCTTCGACGTCTTGAGTCCGAAGCGGGCGACTAACGCATCGCGCAGCCCCAGCAGTTTCGCTATCCATTTCGCCTGATGGGCGAACATAAAGCGCGCGAGCAATTCCGGGTCGTCGATTGCGTTGTCTGGCAAGCGGACGGCGTACGCGTCAGCGAGGTCCGGGGCATCGTACATGCGGGCCACGCCGGATTCGGCCGGCACGGCAACGGAAAGCACAGAACGGTTGGCATCTGGCATAGGAAGGTGTTGCGCAGAAAAGAGACCGCAGTGGAAAGGGCGACTTCGCCGCGGAGCGCCGCAGTTCAATCGCGCACATGCGCGTTAAGTCTACGCGTGCTCGACGGCGCGCGCTCAAGCATCGGTGTCATTGCGCGAACCAGCGGTGTGCGCTGGATGACGCAGGATCAGGCACGAACCTACGGATCAAGTTATACGACGTCACATAAATTCGATATAACGTATGTGCTTGTTTGCAAAAGATAAATAGCTCCGCAGCTAAAGCCAGTACGGGTAAATGCCTGGTTGAAATCCACTTTGGAATCGAAGATAGTACGTTGTCGTACAACTAAGGGCTGGTTCCAGCCCGTTGCCGCCACGGCTCGACTGCTAGCCGTCCTCCGGCTCTTATCGCGCGCGGCGCTGTAAAGGATCCTTATGAAGAAGATTGCCTTGAGTGGAGCCGGCGGCCAGCTCGGCTCGGTAGTGCGGACGGCGTTGGTCGGCCGTGGCATCCCCTTGCGTTCGGCGGCGGGTTCGAAGCCCCTCGCGCCGCTGGTCGAGGGCGAGGACGTGATGCACGGCGACCTGCGTGACCCCGCCGTCGTCGATCGCCTGCTAGAGGGCGTCGACGTGCTGATTCACTTCGCCGGCACGAGCGTGGAACGTCCGCTGCCTGAAATCATCGATAACAACCTGCGCGCGCTGGTCGAGGTGTACGAAGGCGCGCGCCGGCAAGGCGTTCGACGCGTGGTGTTTGCCAGCTCGAACCACGCGATCGGCATGTATCCGGTCACCGATCATCTCAGTCTCGACTGCGCACTGCGCCCGGACGGTTTCTACGGCCTGAGCAAGGTGTGGGGCGAAGCACTGGCAAGAATGTATTGGGACAAGCACGGCATCGAGAGTATTTGCGTGCGCATCGGCAGTTGCCTTGAGCGGCCGACCGAGCCGCGACACCTGAGTACCTGGTTCGGTCATCGCGACCTGCTGCATTTCCTCGACCGCTGTGTCGAGGCAGAAGACATCGGCTTCATCACCGTGTGGGGCGTGTCAGCCAACACGCGTAGCTGGTGGGACAACAGCGGCGCCGAGCGTCTCGGTTATCGGCCGACTCAGGACGCTGAAGCCTACGCCGAGGAAATCCTGGCTCGGCCGAATCCGCTCGATGCCTTGGGTCAGCGTTACCAGGGCGGCAGCTTCGTCGGCATCGATTACTCGCGCGACGACGCGGCGAGCAAAGACACCGCAGGCCGGCCGTCCTGATTGGTTAAGGAATACGAGGAGACACAGTCATGAAAATCAAGGGCATCCGCTGGTGGATGGTCAGCCTGGTCGCGGCTGGGCTCATCATCAATTACCTCGCGCGCAATACGTTGTCGGTGGCGGCGCCGACGCTGATGAAGGACCTCAACATCACGACCGCGCAGTATTCGCATGTTGTGGTGGCGTGGCAGCTTTGCTATGCATTCATGCAGCCGGTCGCGGGCTATGTACTCGACACCGTCGGCACCAAGATCGGCTTCGCGGCGTTCGCGCTGGCCTGGTCGCTGGCGTGTGCCGCCGCAGCATGGTCGACGGGCTGGCGCAGCCTGGCGTTCTTCCGCGGCGTGCTCGGTATCGCCGAAGCGGCGGGCATCCCGGCCGGCGTCAAGGCGACGAGCGAGTGGTTTCCGGCCAAGGAGCGTTCCGTTGCGATCGGCTGGTTCAATATCGGCTCGTCCGTCGGTGCGCTGCTTGCGCCGCCGCTGGTGGTTTGGGCGCTGTTGCACGGTCAATGGCAATGGGCTTTCCTGATCGTCGGCGTGGCGGGGATTGTCTGGAGCGCGCTGTGGATGCTGCTCTACAAGCACCCGCAGAAACAGAAGCTGTTGAGCGACACCGAGCGCGATTACATCCTCAGCGGACAGGAGGCAAAGCACAGCGACGCCGGTGCGGTCAAACGCAGTTGGGCTTCCATGCTCGGCAGCCGCGATTTCTGGGCAATCGGCATTCCGCGGATTCTTTCCGAGCCGGCCTGGCAGACCTTCAACGCGTGGATTCCGCTGTACATGATGACCGAGCGGCACATGAACCTGAAGGAAGTCGCGCTGTACGCATGGATGCCTTTTCTGGCCGCAGATATCGGCTGCGTGCTTGGCGGTTACCTCAGCCCGCTGTTTCATAAGTATGCGAAGGTCTCGCTGTTCACGTCCCGCAAGATGGTGTTCGTTGTTGGCGCACTCTGCATGATCGGGCCGGCTTGCGTCGGACTGGTGGCGAGTCCTTATGCGGCCGTCGCGCTGCTGTGCGTTGGCGGTTTTGCCCACCAGACCCTGTCGGGTGCGTTGTACGCGATTACCTCCGACATGTTCGGCAAGAACGAAGTCGCTACCGCCACGGGCATGGGCGGCATGGCGGGTTACCTGGGCGCGGCGGCGTTCACGGCGCTGTTCGGCGTGCTGGTCACGCAGATTGGCTACAGCCCGTTGTTCGTGGTGCTGGCTGTGTTCGACATCATCGCGGCGGCTGTGGTGTGCCTGCTGGCACGAAGTGGTGATAAGACAATCGACCCGCGTTGGGCGGCGGCGAGTGTAGCGGCCAAGTGAGTCACGGTTAGGCCCGGGCCGCGAATCGCGCCCGGTAGTGAAAATGGCGGCGCCCAAGGGCGCCGCCATTTGTTTTTTCGCGCTTAAGACTTAACGCTTAGCGCTGATCGACGGCCGTCGCGCGGTCTCCGGCATGACGCATGCCGGAGACCGTTTGCCCATCAGCCTACTAGCGAGCTGTTATACGTGACGCCGCCGATCACTACATTGCTCAGCGTGATGGCCTTCACGTTGCTCACAAAGACCGGCCCTGGCGTAGTCGTCGTTGCCGGTCCCACGCAGATCGGCGTTCCGAGGTTGCAGTTCGAGATCGTCACGCCGGTAATCGGCTGCACCGTCGGCACGGGTAGCGGGCCGTTGTAGTCCGCAGCCACCGGACCCTGCGCGACGATCGCCTGGAAGCAGGAAGCCGACGTCGCGGAGAAGCCTGCAGGCATTGCGTAGCTCACCGTGCCCGACACGTTGGTCGCGTTTACGTTCGTGATGTTGACGTTGTTGATCGTCGCCGGGTTCCAGCGCACCGAATCGCCCGAGGGGCTGTAATCGCAGTCGAACGTGATCAGCCCGCCCTGTCCGGTAGACGGGTTTGCCGCGAGACCGACCGTGCCCGTGCCGGCGACCGAACCTGGAACACTCGAGCCCAATGCGCCGCCGCCGTATTTCCCAGCCAGATTCACGCCATTGGGCAACGTCACGCCATTGATCCAGACGTTGTTGATGAACCCGCCACGGTTCATGTTGGTCTTGAAGCGAAGCGCGATATTCAGCGGATTGGTCGCCCAGTTCTCGTTCTGCATCGTCAGATTGCGCGCGTAGACGTTTTCCACGCCCGCGCTCATTTCGCTGCCGATCGTGAGCCCGCCGTGGCCACTCTGCATCGTGCAGTTCTGGACCACGATGTTCTGCATCGGGCCGTACTCCGTATCGAGGCACTTGCCGGACTTGATCGCGATGCAGTCGTCACCGGTATTGAACTGAACGTTCTGCACCAGCACGTTGTTACACGCATCCGGGTCGAAGCCGTCGTTGTTCGGGCCGATGCTGTCGGCAAACACGCCGTCGATCACCACGTTCGTGCAATCGGTCGGATGGTGCTGCCAGAACGGCGTGTTCTGTGTGTGGTAGTTCTGCAGCAGCACGTTGGTGCAGCCGATGAATTCGACCATGCACGGACGCAGAAAGTGACCGAGGCCGAAGACGCGATTAACAACCGGCACGCCGAGTTCCGACAGCGCGGGCAGGTAGTTCTGGTCCTGATTCCAGCCCGAAACGGTGAGCAGATTCATCAGCGTCGTCGTCGTGCCATCCTGATTCGTGAACGACACGCTGGCCTGCGGATTCGTGACCTGGGCCGCGGGCAGACTCGTCAGGGCCGTGCTGGCCGGGTAGGTGGCGGCGTTGGCCGGGTAGGAGGTGGTGCCCGTGTTCGCGTCGGCCTGCGAAACCGGTGTGCCTCCCGAAGCCGGTTTCACGTAACCGTATGCGCTACTCGTGCCCTTGAATGTCCACCAGCACGAGGTTGGCGGCTTGGTGCTCAACTGCATCGGCGTCATTGCCTGACCGTTGAGGACGCACGTATTGTCGTCGGCGGTCAGCGCGATGTTGTTCTGCTGGTATGCATAGATCGGCGAGCCGAAGTTCAGGCAGTCGTTGGCCTGCCAGCGCGTCCAGTACAGATTGCCGTTTGCAGTCGGGTACGGACCGTTCTTCGCGTAGTCAGCCGGGTTTGGGCTGAAATAGATCGTGCAGCCGGAACTCAAATGGAAGTTTACGTTGCTCAGGAGAACGATTGGACCGCCGCAGTACCAATTGCCGGCAGGCACCACCACGCGGCCGCCGCCCACCGCATGCGCGGCCTGAATCGCTGCATTGAACGGGGAGCACGAATCGTAGACCGTGTCCGTCATATCCCACGGCACCATCACGTTCGAGCCGGGGCTTTGCGGCGACGTTGCGGCCTGCGAGCCCGTCACCCATGAAATCGCGCCACCGGGCCACGCGCTGGCCTGGATCAAAGCGGACGCCGGCAGCGTCCGTGCGCCGTAGCCTGTCACCTGGAAATCAACCGCAGGGAACGTCGACGCGGTGATGCCGGCAAGCTTGTTGATAATTGCCGTTGCCTGGCCGGTTGGTCCCCAGATTGGGTCCGTCGCCACGGTTGGCGTAGTCGACACGGGTGTCGTGGAACTTAAGGAGCCGCTGTTACCGCCGCAGGCAGACAGTCCGCCCAGCAGCGTTGCGCCCGCGGAGGTTCCTGCGAGCACGATAAACGCTCTGCGTTCAGGTGAGTTTGGTTCGTCCTGGCCGCGGATTCTCGATGTCGCCGGCTTGCCGTTGTTTTTATCTTTAGATGCCACGGATGTCTCCTTGCCCTTTGCGGGCGTTGTAAGTGATCGTCAGTTTTCAATGGGCCATGACTCTTCAATCCGTCGCTTGAATCAGCGGCGAATATCGAACCCGTTTGCATGGCCGTCAGTCATCCTTAATATTTGTAATAAAACTTTATTGATGAGTGTGATCTGGTTGCTGAGAAGATTCCTGAGGATGCCTAATGCGGCGTGCACCGTTCCATCTTCTCTATTTGCATAGAGCAAGCGGGAACGGCGCCGCGGATCGGCCTCGCGGCCTTACAGGTTCAGGCGGTCTTCTGGCCGATCTCGTGATTGGCGAGTATTTCGAGCGCGCGCACCATGGCGGAGTGGTCCCATGCCTTGCCACCATGCGCCACGCAGGCGTTGAAGAGCTGCTGGCAGGTGGCCGTGTTCGGCAAGGAGA
The DNA here is from genome assembly GCF_902859805.1 of Paraburkholderia sediminicola. Classification (GTDB taxonomy): domain Bacteria; phylum Pseudomonadota; class Gammaproteobacteria; order Burkholderiales; family Burkholderiaceae; genus Paraburkholderia; species Paraburkholderia sediminicola. The sequence goes on from NZ_CADIKC010000020.1 coordinate 77,025, forward strand.
CGCCGAGTGCCTGGGCCGTCGAGAGCGCGAGATTCAGATCCTTCTGGTGGAGCTCGATCCGGAAGCCCGGGTCGAAGGTGCGCTTCGTCATCCGTTCACCGTGCACTTCGAGAATGCGCGAGGACGCAAAACCGCCCATCAGTGCTTCGCGTACACGCGCCGGATCGACCCCGGCCTTGGAGGCGAGCAACAACGCTTCGCCGACGGCCTCGATCGTCGCGGCGACGATCACCTGATTGGCCACCTTGCACACCTGGCCCGCGCCGACAGCGCCGATTAGCGTGACGTTCTTGCCCATCATGTCGAAGAGCGGCTTGACGCTATCGAAGGTTGCGGGTTCGCCGCCCACCATGATGGTCAGCGAACCGGCCTTGGCGCCGACCTCGCCACCTGAAACCGGTGCATCCATATAGTCCGCGCCGCGTTCACGCACGCGCGCTGCGAAGTCGCGGGTGGCCATCGGCGAAATCGAGCTCATGTCGACCACCGTCTGTCCTGGACGCAGAGCCTCGGCGAGGCCGTGTTCGCCAAACAGCACGCGTTCGACGTCCGGCGTATCCGGCACCATGACGAAGATCACGTCGGCATGCGCGGCCACGGCGGCCGGGCTGTCACACGCAACGGCGCCGGCCTGGATGAGGTCTTCGGGTACGCCGCTACGCGTAAACGCGGCAAGCGCGACGCCGTTCTTGAGAAGGTTGGCGGCCATGGGTTTGCCCATGATGCCGAGTCCGATAAAGCCTGCTTTTTGCATGGAAATCTCCGGAGATGTCATGGCGGCCGTCCTTACTTCCGGTCCGCCTGTTTCTGCATGAAATGTTTTTGAACGGTCTGCGCGGCGGCTTTCAGCAACCCCATATCGGCGCAGACCGCGATGACGCGGCAGCCCATCGAGAGATAGCGCTCCGCGTCGGCCTGCACGGGCGCGAGGATGCCGCTCGGCTTGCCGGCCGCCTGTGCGCGCTCGAAGACGCGCGCGATGGCCTGTTGCACGTCGGGATGGTTCGGGTTGCCGATGTGGCCATAGGCAGCCGCGAGATCGGACGGTCCGACGAAAACCGCATCGACGCCGTCTACGGCAAGAATCTCGTCGATATTATCGACCGCCTTGTGGCTTTCAATCTGAACGATGACGCAGACGTTGTCGTTGGCGATATCGAAGTAATTGGCGACGGTCGCATAGCGATTGCCTCGTTGGCTCACCGAGACGCCGCGGATACCCTGAGGCGGGTAACGCGTCGCAGCGACGGCGCGCATCGCGTCTTCGGCGCTATCGACGAACGGCACCAGAAAATTCGAGAAACCGCTGTCGAGGAGCCGCTTGATGAACACGCTGTCGTTGGCCGGCGGGCGCACCACGGGCGCGCTTGGGCTGTCCTTGAGCGCCATCAACTGGGGGATCAGCGTCAGAACGTCGTTCGGTGCGTGCTCGGCGTCCAGCAGCATCCAGTCGAAGCCGACAATGCCTAGCAGTTCCGTAGCAATCGGGCTGGCAAGCGAAGCCCAGCAGCCGATCAGGGTTTCGCCGCCGCAGACCGCACGGCGAAAGCTATTGGGTAAAGGCTGGTAAGGCGTGGCGGCTGTCATGGGGTGTCTCCTCGAGCTGCAATTAAGCGGGCAGGTAACCTGGCAGGTAAGCTGACAGATAGGCGGGCAAGCTCCGACGTTTACTGAATGAAATGTTATAGGTCGTCGTACATCTTAATGAAGGTTAGCATCGGACCGATTGGTTGTAACGGCCACGTAAACCCGAATTCCTCACGGAGCAAGGGTTTCAGGTTGCGCGTAGGCCACTCAATGTTGTAGGATGACCTATATCTGAGATGTCCATCCAAGGAAAGCGAAATGTCTATTACCGGCGAAATGCTGATTGGCCGCAAAGCAGTGCGCGGCGAGGAAAAACCCTTGCGCGCGTTCAATCCCGCCACGGGAGCCGATATCGCCGAGCCGGTGTTCGGCAGCGGCTCGGTCGCGAATGTCGAACTCGCCTGTGAACTCGCACAGAAAGCGTTCGACCCGTACCGGCATCTGCCGCTCTCGGTGCGCGCCGAGTTTCTAGAGCGTATCGCGGACGGCATCACGGCGCTCGGCGACGCGCTGATCCAGCGCGCGCACGAAGAATCCGGCCTGCCGAAGGCGCGCCTCGAAGGCGAGCGCGGCCGCACCACTGGCCAGCTCAAACTGTTCGCGCAAGTCGTACGCGCCGGCCAATGGCTCGCCGCCACGCTCGATTCGCCGTTGCCCGAGCGTAAGCCGCTGCCGCGTTCAGACCTGCGGATGCAAAAGATTCCGCTGGGCCCGGTCGCCGTGTTCGGCGCCAGCAACTTCCCGCTTGCGTTTTCGGTGGCGGGCGGCGATACCGCTGCGGCGCTTGCCGCGGGCTGCCCGGTGGTGGTGAAGGCGCATCGCGCTCACCTGGGCACCTCCGAGATGGTCGGCCGTGTGATTCAGCAAGTCGCGCAGGACATGGACCTGCCTGAAGGCGTGTTCTCGATGATCGTCGGCGCCGGCAATTCGGTCGGTGAAGCGCTGGTCGCGCATCCGGCGATCAAGGCGGTGGGCTTCACGGGTTCGCGCGCTGGCGGCACGTCGCTGATGCGCGTCGCGGCCGCCCGGGCCGAGCCGATTCCGGTGTACGCGGAAATGAGCAGCATCAACCCGGTGTTCCTCCTGTCGAATGCGCTGTCGCAACGCGGTGAGACCATCGCGCGCGGCTTCGTCGATTCGCTGGTGCTCGGCGCGGGGCAGTTCTGTACCAATCCGGGCCTCGCGATCGCTGTCGACAGCGACGCACTCAAAGGTTTCGTTGCAACGGCGTCCGAGGCGCTGAGCGGCAAGCCGGCCCAGACCATGCTGACCGCCGGCATTCACGCGGCCTATGAAGAGGGCGAGGACAAGCTGGCGGCGACGCGAGGCGTTGAGGCAGTTGCCCGCGGCATTGACGCGACAGGACCGACGCAGGCTTGCGCGGCTTTGTTCGTGACCGACGCGCTGACCTTCCTGTCCACGCCGGCGCTGGAGGACGAGGTTTTCGGGCCTGCGTCGACCATCGTGCGTTGCAAGGACGAGCAGGAGTTGCTCGCGGTTGCCGAACACTTTGACGGTCAACTGACCGCCACGGTGCAGATGGATAGCGCGGATCTCGCGGCGGCGAAGAAGCTGGTGCCGATTCTCGAGCGCAAAGCCGGCCGGATCCTGGTCAACGGTTTCCCGACCGGCGTCGAGGTTTCGCACGCGATGGTGCACGGCGGCCCGTTCCCGGCAACGTCCGATAGCCGGGCGACGTCAGTTGGGACGACGTCGATCGAACGCTTCCTGCGTCCGGTGTGCTATCAGGATTTCCCGGCCGATCTGCTGCCTGAAGCGCTGGCCGACGCCAATCCGCTGGACCTTTGGCGCCGTCGTGATGGCGAGATCACGCGCAGCTAATCGATGCGTGAGCGGCGCCCGGATAGGGGCGCCGCGTAAGACAAAAAAATGGCCGGGAAGCATTTCAATGCCCCCGGCCATTTTTGCATCCAGCGCGATGAAGCAGTACTTGCTCAGCGCAAAGAATCAGCTATTCGCTTCAGCCGTTTCGTTGGCGCGCCGCAGTCGCTCGCGGCTATTCGACAGATGCATGCGCATCGCCGCGCGTGCGCCTTCGGCGTCGTGTCGTGTGATTGCCTCGAGAATGCTTTCGTGCTCCAGGTTGACGAGCGACAGATACGCGTCGGGTTCTGCACGCGCGATCCCTGCGGAATCGAGCCGGTTGCGCGGAATCAGCGCACTGCCCATTTGCGTGAGGATGTCGACGAAATACCGGTTGCCGGTTGCGCGCGCCACGGAGATATGGAACTGCAGGTCGGCATCGACGCTATCCAGCCCGTTGTGGCGGGTGGCCTCGATTGCATCGAGCGCGCCGCGCATGCGCGCGAGATCGTCCGGCTTGGCCCGTTGAGCGGCGAGACCCGCGCATTCCGTCTCGAGACTGATGCGCAGTTCCAGGATCGACAGCACGTCGCGCAAGGTGGTGGCGGGCACCATGTCAATGCCCAGCTTTTCGCGCTGGGGTTCCAGCACGAAACTGCCGATGCCATGGCGCGTCTCAATGATCTTGCCCGCCTGCAAGCGTGAAATCGCTTCACGGATGACGGTGCGGCTCACGCTCAGCGTGACCATCAATTGTGATTCGGTCGGCAGTTTGTCGCCGGGCTTCAAGGCGTTAGACGCAATTTGCTCGGTGACGTAGCTGACGACAAACTCGGCAAGATTGCGCGCGCGCCGTGGCGGTGCTGCGGATGCCAGTGGTGTAGCCATCGAAAACGCCCCTTGAATCAGATAGTTGCAGGTACTTCCTGCGATTCATTATACCGTCGTCTGACGACTGATTATATAAACGCCGGATCATTTTGGGCATCGGTGTCGGACCTGGCGTCGCTGCCCCGGTTTCAGGCGCCTCGCGGACAAGCCGCGTTAATTTCCAGGCGCCCCGGGAAGTACGATAACCGCCTGACTGCTAGCCCCGGCGCAGTTCGACCCGTTTGATGTCTTTCACGATCACGAGGTAGCTGAACACCGTCAGCAGGGCATTCAGGCCGACGAAAACCAGCGCGCCGTTGAACGACCCGGTCTTCGCGACGAGATAGCCGATCACGATGGGCGTCACGATGCCGGCGACATTGCCGAACATATTGAAGATCGCGCCCGACAGGCCGAGGGCTTCTTTCGGCGACGTATCCGCCACCACGGCCCAGCCCAGCGCACCGATGCCCTTGCCGAAGAACGCGAGCGACATGAGCGCGACGACGATCCAGTCGGTCGAAACATAGTTGCAGCCGATGATGCACACCGAGAGCAGCATGCCGCCGACAATCGGCACCTTGCGCGCGATGGTGAGCGAATGCCCGCGCCGGATCAGCCCATCGGACAGGATGCCGCCGAGCACGCCGCCGGAGAATCCGCAAATCGCCGGCAGCGATGCCACCAGACCCGCTTGCAGAATCGTCATGCCGCGCGCCTGCACGAGGTAGATCGGAAACCAGGTCAGGAAGAAGTAGGTCAGCACGTTGATGCAGTACTGGGCGAGGTAGACGCCGACGAGCATGCGGTTGGTCAGCAACTGACGCACCAGCGACCAGCCGCCGGTGCTCGCGACGTCCGCAGCCCGAGCCGCTTTCGAGTGACCGTTCACCACGCCGCCGCCCTGTTCGATGTAGTCGAGTTCGGCGCGCGAGACACGCGGGTGATCGGCGGGGTTCTTCATCACCTTCAGCCAGGTGAGCGCGAGTAACAGACCGGCCACGCCCATCACGAGGTAGACCGCGTGCCAGCCGAACGCATGGGTGAGCCATGCCATCAGCGGCGTGAAAATGACTGCCGCGAAGTATTGAGCCGAATTGAAAATGGCGGAGGCGGTGCCGCGTTCGTTGGTGGGAAACCAGCTCGCCACGACCTTGGCATTGGCCGGAAACGCCGGCGATTCAGCGGCGCCCATTGCGAAGCGCAGCACGAACAATCCGGTGACGGCGGCGGCCGCGCTGCCCAGCAGACCGATCGAGCTTTGCAGCAGCGTGAACAAAGACCACAGGAAAATGCTCGCCGCGTAGACGCGCCGCGCGCCGAAACGGTCGAGCAGCCAGCCCGCCGGCAATTGCGACAGAACATAGGCCCAGCTGAACGCGGAGAAGATGTAACCCATCCTGATCGCGTCGAAACCGAACTCGGCGCGCATCGCGGATCCAGTTACCGAGAGCGTGGCGCGGTCCGCGTAATTGAATGTCGTGATCAGAAAGATCAGCAACAGAATCGCATAGCGGACTTTGGTGCGCTTTGCGACGTGGGCGGGGCTCGCGGTGCGGCTCATTTCCATCGTCATCTCCTGAACTTTTTATCTGTGAAAAAGCGCCCGGCGACGTTGCCGTCCCGGGCGCTCTTTACTGTGCCGCGTGTTCGAGCCTGGTTTGGCCAGATTCGGCCAGGCTCGCACGGCTTGGCGCCTTGCTGTGTTACTGCGCGCCGAGCTTCTTGATCAGCACGTCGAGTTGCGCCATTTCTTCTTCGGTCAGATCGGTCAGCGGTGCGCGCACCGGACCCGCGCTGTGGCCGACCAGCTTTGCGCCGGCCTTCACGATGCTGACAGCGTAGCCTTGGCGGCGGTTGCGGATCGCCAGATACGGCAGGAAGAATTCGTCGATCAGCTTGCCGACGGTGGCGTGATCGTCCGCGGCAATCGCGCGGTAGAAGTCCATCGCGGTCTTCGGGATGAAGTTGAACACGGCCGACGAGTACACCGGCACGCCCAGCGCCTTGTAGGCCGCGGCGTAGACTTCAGCGGTCGGCAGGCCGCCGAGGTAGGAGAAGCGGTCGCCGAGGCGGCGGCGGATCGACACCATGTTCTCGATCTCGCCCACGCCGTCCTTGAAGCCGATCAGGTTGGGGCAGCGCTCGGCCAGCCCTTCGAGCATGTCGGCGTTAAGCTTGGAGTTCGCGCGGTTGTAGATGATCACGCCCATGTTCGGCACGGACTTGCAGACTTCTTCCGCGTGCGCCGCGATGCCTTCCTGGCAGGCTTCGGTCAGGTAGTGGGGCATCAGCAGAATGCCGTTTGCGCCGTGACGTTCGGCTTCCTGGGCATAGGCGATCGCCACGCGGGTCGGGCCGCCGGCGCCGGCGAGAATCGGTACCTTGCCTTTGCAGACTTCGGTTGCCGTACGCACGACGTTCGAGTAGTCGTTATGCGTGAGCGAGAAGAATTCGCCCGTGCCGCCGGCGACGAACAGCGCCGAGGCGCCATAAGGCGCGAGCCATTCGAGGCGCTCGGCATAGGTGTCGGCGCGGAAGTCGCCTTGTTCGTCGAAGTCGGTAACGGGGAAGGACAGAAGGCCTTCGGAAACGATCTGCTTCAGTTCCTGCGGTGTCGTCATGATGAGTATCCAGGGCGTCGAATGGGGTCGGTATTTAGAAATGATGATTTCTTATACGTCATCGTACAACAACAATTCGGCTAACTCAACGGTGTTTTCGCGGCATAATGCGCGCCATAGGGTAAATACGGAACGTCTGGGCAATCTTTCATGTTGTAGGATGACGTATGAATGATTGGCGCACAATTGGCGCAACGATTGGCGCAGCAGGCGTGAAATCGCCACAAGGATCGATGTCATGGAACAAACCCCGCTCTACATTCGCGTTCACCCCAATGACAATGTCGCGATCGTCGTCAACGACGGCGGTCTGGGTGAGGGCGCCGTATTTCCCGATGGCCTCGCGCTGCGCGAGCGTGTTCCGCAAGGGCACAAGGTCGCGCTGGCCGATCTCGCGGAAGGCGACGAGGTCATCCGCTACAACGTGGTGATCGGCTACGCGCTCAAGGATTTGCCGAAGGGCAGCTGGATCAACGAACACGTGATCCGCATGCCGAGCCCGCCGGGACTGGAAGATCTGCCGATCGCCACCATCAAGGCGCCGGAGATGCCGCCGCTGGAAGGCTTTACGTTCGAAGGCTATCGCAATGCCGACGGCTCGGTCGGCTCGCGCAACATTCTGGCCATCACGACTACGGTGCAATGCGTGGCCGATGTCGTTCAGCACGCGGTCACGCGCATCAAGGCCGAACTGCTGCCGCACTATCCGAACGTCGACGATGTTGTGAGCCTTGGCCATACCTATGGTTGCGGCGTCGCGATCGACGCGCCGGACGCAATGGTGCCGATCCGCACCGTGCGCAACATCAGCCTGAATCCGAACTTCGGCGGCGAAGTGATGATGGTCAGCCTCGGTTGCGAGAAGCTGCAGCCTGAACGCCTGATGCCGCCGGGCACGATTCCGATTGCCGCAGCGGCAAATGTCGCCGAAGTGGCTGATATCGGCGACGTCGAAGCCGATCTGAACGGCGGCGTGGTGGTGCTTCAGGACGACGCGCACGTCGGCTTCCAGTCGATGATCGAGTCGATCATGCGAATGGCCGAGGGTCATCTCAAGCGGCTGAACAATCGCCGCCGCGAGACCTGCCCGGCCTCCGACCTGGTGATCGGCGTGCAGTGCGGCGGCAGCGATGCATTTTCCGGGCTGACCGCGAATCCCGCGGTGGGCTTCGCTACCGATTTGCTGGTGCGCGCCGGCGCGACGGTGATGTTCTCCGAAGTCACCGAAGTGCGCGACGGCGTCGATCAACTGACGGCGCGCGCGGCCAATGCGGACGTGGCGGCGGCGATCATCCGCGAGATGCAGTGGTACGACGATTATCTGAAGCGCGGCGGCGCGGACCGCAGCGCCAACACCACCCCCGGCAACAAGAAGGGGGGCTTGTCGAACATCGTTGAAAAGGCGATGGGTTCGATTATCAAGTCTGGCAACTCGGCTATTTCCGGCGTGTTGTCGCCTGGCGAAAAGGTCAAGCAGAAGGGCCTGATTTACGCGGCCACGCCGGCGAGCGATTTCATTTGCGGCACGCTGCAGGTCGCGGCGGGCATCAATCTGCATGTATTCACGACCGGCCGCGGCACGCCGTACAGCCTCGCTGAGGTGCCCGTCATCAAGGTCGCGACGCGCTCCGATCTCGCGCGCCGCTGGCACGATCTGATGGACATCAACGCCGGTACGATTGCGACCGGCGCAGCGACGATCGAAGACGTGGGTTGGGAGCTGTTCCGCCTGATGCTCGACGTCGCAAGCGGACGTAAAGAGACGTGCGCGGAGAAACTCAAACTTCACAATGCGTTGACGCTGTTCAATCCGGCGCCGGTGACCTGATAGTACCAATAGTACCGATCGTAATCACGACAAAGACTGAGACATGACTGACTCGAACCTCGAGCGCCCGGCGGCGCAGAAACCTTTCCGCCGTCTTCTGCTCACCGGCGCTGCCGGCAACCTCGGCCAGCAGTTGCGCGGTGCGCTCGCTTCATGGGCCGATGTCGTGCGCGTCACCGATATCGCGCCGCTGGGTGAAGTGGCGGCGCACGAAGAAGCATCGATCGTGGACCTCGCGGATGAAGCCGCCGTTCACGCACTGCTGGAAGGCGTGGATGCGGTCGTTCATCTGGGCGGCATTTCCGTCGAAGCGCCGTTCGAAGATCTGCTCGAAGCGAATATTCGCGGCCTGTACAACCTTTATTCCGCTGCGCAGAAGCAGGGCGTGAAGCGCATCGTGTACGCGAGCTCGAATCATGCCGTGGGTTTTCATCCCACCACGTCGGTGGTCGATATCGACGCGCCGCTGCGTCCCGACAGCCTGTATGGCGTGACGAAGTGCTTCGGCGAATCGCTGTCGCGCTATTACTTCGACCGCTTCGGTCTCGAGACCGTGTGTCTGCGGATCGGCTCGTCGTTCGAGCAGCCGAAGAATCCGCGCATGCTCGTCACCTTTCTGAGCTTCCGCGACTTTATCGAACTGGTCCGTTGCTCGCTGTTCACCAATCGGGTTGGGCACGCAATCGTTTATGGCGTCTCGGATAATCGGACCAAGTGGGTCGACAACACCAAGGCGGCGTTCCTCGGTTTTCGTCCGCAGGACAGTTCGGTCGAGTTCGAGCACCTCTTTCCGGTCACGGCACCCACCACCGACCTCGGCGATCCGACGCAGCACTTCCAGGGCGGCCCGTTCGTGCTGGCCGGTCCGATGGAGCCGAAGCGGTGAGCGGCATGGCGAATCCGCGAGTGGAGCGAGTCGAAGCGGCAGGGCAGGCGCCCGCATCAGTCGGCGAGAGCCCGGTATGGCGTGCCGCGGAACAGGCGCTTTACTGGGTGGATATTCCGGCGCAAAAGATCGTGCGGCTGCGGCTCGAAACGGCTGAACGCACCGAGTGGCAATTGCCGGAGAAGGTCGCGTGCATCGCCTTCGATCATCGTGGCACGGTGCTGGCTGGCTGTGAGACGGGGCTCTTTGCTGTCACGCTGACCGAAGACGCGCCCCGTGGCGAAGCGATGACGGTGACCGGCAGAAAGCTCGCCGCGCCGCACTTCGCGTTCGACGATATGCGCTTTAACGACGGCCGGTGCGATCGGCAAGGGCGTTTCTGGTCCGGCACGATGGTGCAGGACATGGCCGCGGCAAATCCCGCGGGCGCGCTGTATCGCTTCGACGAGCGTGGCGTGCTGTCGGCGCCGGTTGTCGACGCGTTGATCACGCAAAACGGCCTGGGGTGGTCGCCGGATGGCACCACGATGTATCTGTCGGACTCGCATCCTCTGCGCCGGCAAATCTGGGCGTTCGATTACGACATCGAAGCGGGCGAGCCGCGCAATCGGCGCGTATTCGCCGACCTGCATGATTACGCGGGTCGTCCTGACGGCGCAGCCGTGGATGCAGACGGCTGCTACTGGATTTGCGCAAACGACGCCGGCCTCCTGCTGCGCTTCACACCGCAAGGCAAGCTCGATCGGCAGATCGCCGTGCCGGCCGTGAAGCCGGCAATGTGCGCGTTCGGCGGCCGGGATCTGGACACGCTGTTCGTGACGTCGATTCGTCCCGCGACGGGCGCGAGTGAACACGACGGCCACCTGTTCGCCGTTCGCCCCGGTGTGACCGGGCTGCCTGAGCCCGAATACGCGGGCGAACTCTGAATAAGCGACGTGAATGAGGCGGGGCGCCGGGGAATTAGCACGTCGGCACCCAACAGTTGCAGCCTTTTATTCATCACTTGTCGTACAACATAGTGGCAAAAATGCCACTCTCGGGTCATCTTCCTCTCTACGAAAAATATAAGTCAACGAGGTGAGGATTTCGCTCGAAATCCTTTGTGGTATGGCTTTGATGCCAGATTCTGACTCAGAAAATTTTACGTCCAACCCGCTGTCGTGCGGGTAAATACCGGCTGTACAACTCATACGACGTTTTATAGACTTCATATGTCGTCGTACAACATATGAGCCCCAACAAATTCATTTCAAGACAGTTTGGGGCGCTGGACGAAGAGGGTAGCGTTATCTACGCGCATGACCAACGCGCGCGGGGTTCATGCCGAAGCAGTCGAAGCAAAGAAGTCGAGTTGTCTGACAGGAGTGCTGAGCATCTGTGCCGGGGAAGTAGAACAGGCCAGCACGGCAAACCGCTCGCTACCCGGGAAGGGTGGCGTGTGGAGCCGGGAGACGCATCAAAACCATGTCGCATCCGTAAGCGGCCTTCCGTAAGCGACCCCGCGAAAGCGGTCGTTCGCAAGCGGCCCTCCGCATCCGGATGATCTAATTTCAAGGAATGTCACGATGAAAAACAAGTTTGCCTCTTCCCGTGTTTCGATGATTGTCGCGGCCTCCGTGCTGGCGTTCAGCACCGTGTCGGCGCACGCGCGCGTGTTCCGCGTGTCGGACGTGCATGGCGACACCTATCCGACCAATATGGCCGTGAAATACATGGGTGAAGAAATCAGCAAGGCAACCGGTGGCAAGGATTCCGTGAAGGTCTTCGGCAACAGCGCGCTGGGTTCCGAAAACGACACGATCGATCAGGTGCGCATCGGCGCACTGGACATGGCGCGCGCTAACGGTGCCGCGTTCAACGAGATCGTGCCGGAATCGATGATTCCCTCGCTGCCGTTCCTGTTTCGCGACATCGACCATTTCCGCAAAGTGATGTATGGCCCGGAAGGCCAGAAGATTCTCGACGCCTTCAAGGCGAAGGGCATGATCGCGCTGACGTTCTACGAGAGCGGCGCGCGCTCGATGTACGCGAAGAAGGCGATCCATTCGCCCGCCGACATGAAGGGGCTCAAGGTACGCGTGCAACCGTCGGATCTGATGGTCGACGAAATCAAGGCGATGGGCGGCACGCCGACGCCGATGCCGTTCGCCGAAGTCTATACCGGCCTGAAGACGGGCCTGGTGGATGGCGCGGAAAACAACCTGCCGTCGTACGAAGAGACCAAGCATTTCGAAGTTGCGCAGGTCTATTCCGAAACCCAGCATTCGATGACGCCGGAAGTGCTGGTGTTCTCCAAGAAGGTTTGGGACACGCTGACGCCGCAGGAGCAGGACATCATCAAGAAGGCAGCGGCTGACTCCGTGCCTTACTACACGAAGCTGTGGACCGCGCGCGAATCCGACGCGGCAAAGACGGTCACGAAGGGTGGCGCGACGATCGTTACCGCGTCGCAGATCGACCGTCCTGCTTTCGTGAAGGCGATGCAACCGGTCTGGGCGAAGTATGAAAAGACCCCGCAAATGAAGCAGCTCGTCGACGAAATCCAGGCAGTCAAATAAGTTTGGACGTAACGCGGTGGAGAAGGACCGTGCAGCACGCGCTGCCGGTTTTTCCCGCCGTGCGGTTTCCTGATCCGGTGAGCCTTGGCAGGATTCCTGAAGATCAAATATAAGTCCGCTGTATGCAAGGATGGGGTCAATGAGATTCATGAAACGCCCAAATGATTTTCTCTTCCGCGTGCTGGTGGTCGTGGCGTCGGCGAGTCTCGCCACGCTGTGCCTGCTGGTGATTTATAGCGTTGTGATGCGCTATGTCTTCAGTGACGCACCGGATTTTGTCGAACCCATTGCGCTCCTGCTGGTGATCGTGATCGCCATGTTCGGGGCCGCGCTCAAAGTTCGCGAAGGCGGCCACATCGGGCTTGATTCGCTGGTCAAGAAGCTGCCGCCGAAAGGCCAGACGATCGCCCATGCGTTCCAGCACATTTGCCTGATCGTGCTGGCCGTGGCGATTTTCTTCGGCTGCTGGCAGATGGCGGAGACGACGATGGACGACAAGATCCCGATCCTGGGCCTTCCGGAAGCGCTTCGATATCTGATTCCGGTCATTGCCAGCGCCTGCATCGCTCTGTTCTCGTTCGAGAACCTGCTGGGGCTTTTCGCACAGAAACAAAAATAGAAGAATCATGGAACTTGCCATCCTCTCAGTTAGTTTCCTCGTCTTCCTCGTATTCGGGGTTCCTGTTTCGTTCGCGTTGGGACTCTCGTGCGTCCTGACGTATCTGTATGAAGGCTTGCCGGCGGCCACCGCCATGCAGTCGATGATTTCGGGAATGAACGCGTTTTCGTTTCTCGCGGTCCCGTTCTTCATTTTCTCAGGCGAGTTGATGCTGCACGGTGGTATCGCCGACCGCATCCTGCGCTTCGCGCAAGCCACGGTGGGCCATTTCCGCGGTGGACTCGGCATGGCTAACGTGGTCGCGTGCACGCTGTTCGGCGGCGTATCCGGTTCGCCGACGGCAGACACCTCCGCCATGGGCGGCGTCGTCATTCCGCTGATGAAGCGCGAAGGCTATAGCGCGGCCTACGCGGTCAACGTGACAACCCATTCTTCGCTGGCGGGCGCGCTGATGCCCACGTCGACGAACATGATCATCTATGCGTTCGCGGCCCAAGGCATCACGGGAACGTTGAACGGTCACCAGATGAGCGGTGTGTCGATCGGCGATCTGTTGTTTTCTGGTCTGTTGCCGGTGCTGTGGGTGATGGGTTTCGTGCTTATCGCTGCGTATTGGCAAGCGGTCAAGTTCGGCTATCCGCGCCGTCCTGATGGCTCGACCGAGTTGCAGCGCTTTCCCGGCTGGTTCGCGGTGGCCCGCACGTTCCTCGGTGCATTGCCCGGCTTGATGGTGATCGCGATCATTCTGTTCTGCGTGGCCAGGGGTATTGCTACAGCGACAGAAGCGGCTGCTATCGCAGTGGCTTATTCGTTGGTGCTGACGATCGTCATTTATCGCACGATGACGATGAAGAAGCTCGCTCATGCGCTCGCCAAGGCGGCCAAAACCACCGGCGTGGTGTTGCTGCTGATCGGCGTGTCGAACATGCTGCGCTACCAGATGGCCTATCTGGAGATTCCCGACGCCATCGAACACATGCTCGACGGTGCAACGAGCCTGCCCTGGTTGATGCTGCTTTACATCAACATCATCCAGATCTTTCTCGGCACGTTCGTCGACATGGCTGCGCACATCCTGATCACCACGCCCTTGTTCCTGCCGATGGCGATGCATGCCGGCGTCGGCCCCGTTCAGTTCGGGATCATGATTTTGCTGAACTGCGCATTGGGTCTCGTGCATCCGCCGATTGGTTCGGTGCAGTTCATCGGCTGCGCGATCGGCAATGTGTCGATAGGTGAAACCACCAAGGTGGCGTGGCCTTACTACCTGGCTATCTTCAGCGCGATCAACATTGTGACGTACGTACCGATGTTTTCGACGTGGTTGCCTAGCCTGATCAATGGTCACCCGGTGTTTTGAACGCTTGATTAAGAGTCGGCACCGGTGTGGCACTGCCAGATACGACAAATAAGTTTTTTACAGAGGAGCAGAAATGAAAAAGGTAATAGCAACCTCGGCCCTTGGGTTGGTCGCCCTCGGCGCACACGCACAAAGCAGCGTGACGCTGTACGGGATCGTCGACACGGGGATCGGTTATCAGAGCAGCCAGACGTCGCTCGGTTCGACGAGTGGCGGCCGTTCGGTGATCAAGATGGTGAACGGCATCTGGGCCGGCAGCCGCTTCGGCCTGAAGGGCTCCGAGGACCTGGGCGGTGGCACGAAGGCGATCTTCCAGTTGGAAGAGGGTTTTAACAGTGCAACCGGCGCACAGTCCGTCACCGGTCTGGCGTTCAACCGGCAGGCTTATGTCGGCGTGGCTAATGCCACGTACGGCTCGTTCACGGCCGGCCGTCAGTACACGTCGTACTACACGCTGCTGTCGCCGTATAGCCCGACCACGTGGCTGACGGGCGCATACGGCGCGCACCCGGGCGATATCGATTCGC
>NZ_CADIKC010000021.1 GCF_902859805.1 Paraburkholderia sediminicola
CGACCGCATCTTCCTTGAACTGCTTCGAGAATTCCCGTCTTCCCATCTGACACCTCTCTGTCCGGGTATAAGTCTACCTTTTGAGGTGTCCAGGATTATTAGGCCACTACAGCACCTACTTTTCTTTGCTTGCCGCAAAGAAAAGTAGGCAAAAGAAAGCGGCTCAAACCGCTAATGCTAAGTGGGCGCCGCTGTCTGCTACGGGTAGTGGTGCGACTGGAATCCGTGCTCTCGCACATTCCGCGCTAGTGACAAAGGTGTCATCCGCTCCCACTCCGCACTGCGTGCGTCGCGGACGGGTATGCAGGGGAAACCACGGCTTCGGTTGAGGTTTGTGGGGGCCGTCGGCTTCGCCTCGGCGACGCGCTCCTCCACTCACCCGGGAACCCCCACCTCAAATGATTTGTCGGTCTCGGTCTCGGTCTCGGTCTCGGTCTCGGTCTCGGTCTCGGTCTCGGTCTCGGTCTCGGTCTCGGTCTCGGTCTCGGTCTCGGTCTCAGCTGTAGTGGCGGCGGCTGTGGCTGTGGCTGTGGCTGTGGCTGTGGCTGTGGCTGTGGCTGTGGCTGTGGCTGTGGCTGTGGCTGTGGCTGTGGCTGTGGCTGTGGCTGTGGCTGTGGCTGTGGCTGTGGTGGCTGTGGTGGCTGTGGTGGCTGTGGTGGCTGTGGTGGCTGTGGTGGCGGTGGCGGTGGCGGTGGCGGTGGCGGTGGCGGTGGCGGTGGCGGTGGTGGCGGTGGTGGCGGTGGTGGCGGTGGTGGTGGCGGTGGTGGCGGTGGTGGCGGTGGCGGCGGTGGCGGCTGTGGCGGCTGTGGCGGCTGTGGCGGCTGTGGCGGCTGTGGCGGCTGTGGCGATGGTGGCGGTGGCGGCGGCGGAGCAAAGACGAGCCACGGCCCGCTGGCGCGGGGTGAGCGTCAAAACGTAGCGGGTGGTTTTAAGAAGTACTCTTCGGCGCGCGCAGCGCCGCCGGAAGTATGACGCCCTTGTCACTGGCGTACGCACACGCACGAACACAGATTCCAGATGCACCACTACCCCATGCAAACCACGGACCCCACTTAGCATTAGCGGTTTAAGCTGCTTTCTTTTGCCTACTTTTCTTTGCAGCCGGCAAAGAAAAGTAGGTGCCCCCCCGCACAGGGGGAACGCTAATAGACCACTAACAAAACAAGGAAAGGCACCAAACCAAGAACAAGGAAAACCCAAAGCCCCAAGAACACTGACAAACAAGCGCTGCAAAAGGCAAAACCCTAAAACACCCCCATTAACCTGGAAAGCTCCAAAACATACTCCCCATAAAGGGGATCACTCTTAACGTGATCAGCCCCCCGAGGCCGCGGCAACTCAATCTTCAGATCGTGAACAACCTTCCCAGGCCGCTCCGACATCACCAACACCCGATCCGACAAAAACACCGCCTCATGAATGCTGTGCGTAACCAGCAAAACAGTCAGCGTGCTCCGCTGCCAGATCCGCAAAAGCTCGACATTCAACCGGTCCCGCGTCAACGCATCCAACGCCCCAAACGGCTCATCCATCAGCATCACTCGCGGTTCGAGCAGCAGAATCTGCCCGATCGCGGCACGCTGCCTCATGCCGCCCGACAACTCATGCGGATACCGGTCGGCGAACGCCGTCAATCCCAAGGTCTCCAGCAACGCGGGAAGCCGCTCCTCCACCTGCGCCCGCGGCACATTGCGCAACTTCGCGCCTAAGCGGATATTCGCCCCGACCGACAGCCAGGGCAGCATATTGCTCGTCTGAAACACCACGCCAATATCCGGCACCGGTGCGGAAATCGGCTCGGTGCCCAGCAGAATCCGCCCGCCGTCGCACGGCGCCAGACCCGCCACCATCCGCAGCAAGGT
Organism: Paraburkholderia sediminicola; assembly: GCF_902859805.1. Taxonomy (GTDB): domain Bacteria; phylum Pseudomonadota; class Gammaproteobacteria; order Burkholderiales; family Burkholderiaceae; genus Paraburkholderia; species Paraburkholderia sediminicola. The sequence goes on from NZ_CADIKC010000021.1 coordinate 1,863, forward strand.
GCTCTTGCCACAACCGCTCGGCCCCAGGATCGAGACGAACTCGCCCTGACGAATCTGCAGCGACACATCATCGAGCGCGCTGAACGCCCCCGCCCCACCCCGTGCGGCAAATCGCTTGCCGACTTTCTCGACGGAAATCAGCGCGGGCGCCGCTTCGTCGCCATGCAACGGATGAACCTGTGCGCCGGTTGCCGCGGCGCGCTGCACTATACGCAACTTGTCGACCAATGCCATCAGACCGTCACTCCTCTCCACCACACGCCGCGCGAAACCAGTTCGACGGTCCAGTAAAACAGCATCGCCAGCACGGTCACCATCAGGATCGCAGCGAACGACAACGACGTCTGTGCATTCGATGTCGCGAACACAATCAGATGCCCCAGCCCCGACTCTGACCCAATGAACTCGCCGACAATCGCGCCAATCACGGCCAACGGCATGGCGATCTTCAATCCGTCGACCAGCGCGGGCAACGCAGCAGGCAAGCGTAAATACCAGAAGGTCTTGGCCTGCGAAGCGCCGAGCGCACGAAAATGCTCATCCAGATTGCGCGGCACACCGGCGAGGCCGCCCATCGTAGCGATCACGATCGGGAAGAACGCGAACAGCACGGCCGCGGCCAGCTTCGATGCAAACCCATAACCGAACCACACGATCAGCAACGGTGCGAGCGCGATCTTCGGCATGCTCTGCAATGCGGTGACAAGCGGAAACAGCGTGCGCCGCGCAATGCCCGACATGCTCGCGAGCAAGCCGATCGCCAGACCGCCGATCAGCGCCAGCGCAAACCCGGCGAACACTTCCCACGCGGTCGCCAACGTATCGGACAGCAACTGTCCGCGCATTTCCCATCCGGCCGCAAAGACCTGCGACAACGCCGGCAGCACATATTCACGCGTGCCCGTCCAACGCACGCCGAATTCCCAGATCAAGCCAATCACGATCCAGAACGAGACGGTTTCGATCAATCGCTTCATGAGGGTTCCGAATTATTCGTGATCGGACGGATCGGCTTTCGCTGAATCCCGACCCAGGGACTGCGCCGTTGACTGACCCGTTCCTTGTGCTGCTGTCTGGGCCGATTTTTGCGCGACCAGATGCGGTGGCGGCGGCACCACGAAGCGCTCGAAGCGGTACTGGTCGAACGATTCGATCGTGCGCTCCCACACCTGCGGCTCGTGCGCGTCGCGCTCGCCGATCTGTGTCATCTCGCAGTACACCTCGACGTTGTTGCCGTCCGGGTCCTTGAAAACGAGGAACAGATTGTTGCCCGGACCATGCCGGCCTATGCCGCGCACGATCTCGACGCCATGCTCCTGCAGCACCTTCACCGAGCGCTCCATCTCCTCGTAGCTGTCGATCAGATACGAAAAGTGCTCGAGACCGGGGCGCGAGTAACGCGGCAAGTCGTTGAAGTCGGCGGAATCTTTCGGCAATTGCGCGAGCGCAAGATCGTGGTGATCGCTGCCGGCACGCAGAAACACCATCTGGTCGCCGATCCAGTCCGATACTTTGAGGCCCAGTACGTCGGTATAAAACTGTGCGGACTTCTGGATATCCCGCACCATCAGTACCATGTGTCCAAGCCGCTTCGGACGCAAACTGTTCATTGCCTGTCTCCAATGTGCCCACGCTTCGCGCGGGCTGGTTGGAGCGAGCCCATCGTCTAACCGATGCGCCGCTCCCGAACGGATTTACTCGACGAACCGATTCGTATAGAGATCGGTGGCCTTCACCTTCGCGCCGGTGCCGAACGCACGCGACACGAACGCAGCAGTGGCATCCATGCGCGCGGGACGCAGCCAACCGGTTTTGTGCTGAGTGGGATCGTCGGCGATCAGGCCGTTGGTCTCGACGATCTGCTGCAACAGGATTGCCTTGTCGAGCACCGGATAGAGTCCGCCAATCGCATCCGCGGCTTCCTGTGGATGCTCCCGCATCAGCGCATACCCGCGATACGTCGCGGCGACAAACCGCTTGACCACATCGGGATGCTGCGCGACGAAGGTATCAGTGGTGACGATGCCGTTACCCATCATATCCAGCCCGAAATCCCGGTAGTAGACCTTGCCAAGTTGCTGGCCTGCCCGCTTCGCCAATGCGGCTTGCACAGGCAGGCTCGCGCCTTCCCAGCACTCGGACAGGTCGATGCGCTTTTGCAGCAGCGCGGTATTGATCACGGCCGGGTCGAGGCGCACGGTTTTGATCGCGTCCGGCGCCATGCCGTTCTGCTTGAGCCACGCGGGCATGATGTTCTGCACCGGCGATGCGCCACCGCCGCCAAGCGTCATGCCCGAGAGATCCTTCAGCGTATTCACCTTGAAGCCGGGCCGCTCGAGATAGCACATCGCGCCGGGCCAGCGCGTATTGATCGCGCCGACCATCACCGCATGGCCGCCATGCGCGCGGTTCAGCATCACGCTCACGGGGTCGCCATAGCCGAACTCGAACAGGCCCTCATCCACTTCATTGACGGTGCGTTGACCGCCATATCCGCGCATCACGCTGACGTCGAGCCCTGCGTCGCGGTAGTAGCCCTTCGCCTGCGCGAGCAGGATGCCACCGGTGCTGCCCTGCGGCAGCCACGCCAGATTGACGCGCACCGTATCGGCCGCATGGGCGCTCGTGACAAGCGCCCATGCGGTCAATGCAAACGCGCTCACCACAGCCCGCCGCTTCATTGGCTGAACCAGCCGTCGTACCGCGCGCCGTACCCGCTGCAACATGTCGTGTTCCCCGTCTATGAGTGGAGTGAGTGGATCGCGCGGCGAGCGTGCTGGCGCTCAGCCGGCGACCAGCGGATTCTCGATCGAACCGATCCCGTCGATCGATGCGACCATCACGTCGCCTGCCTTCAGATAAATGCCGCGCCCCATGCCGACGCCGGTCGGCGTGCCTGTCGCGATCAGATCGCCAGGTTGCAGCGTGAGAATCGTCGACAAATATTCGATCTGCTCGGCGATGTTGAAAATCATCTCGGACGTATTGCCGTCCTGCATCATTTCGCCGTTCACCGCGAGACGCATGCGCAGATTCTGCGGCTCGGCGATGCACGCGCGCGGCACGAACCAGGGGCCGAGCGGACCAAAGGTATCGAAACTCTTGCCGCGAAACCAGTCGTGTTTGAACGGATAGTCGGTGCGGCGATTCAGGTCTCGCGCGCTAACGTCGTTGAGAATCGTGTAGCCGGCGATGTACTCGTAGGCGTCTTCTTTGGCGATGTGGCGGCCGGTCCTGCCGATCACCACGGCCAGTTCCACTTCCCAATCCACCCGTTGCGCGTGCGGCGGAATCACCACGTCGGCGAGGGTCGGCACAACGCTCGTTTCCGCTTTCATGAACATGTACGGCGTGCTTTCTTCGCGCGGCGCCAACTCGGTCCCCATCTCCCGGGCGTGTTCGTAGTAGTTCGACGCCGCCGCGAAAATGCGCCGCGGCTGGTACGGCACGCACAGCGTGTGGCCGGCGAGCGGCGCGATGTCGAGCGTGCCCGCCTCGATCGCCCGCGCAGCGGCTTCGAGGCGTTCAACGGTCGCCGCGCTGCCGGTCTCCCAGGCAGCGATCAGCGTGCCGACATCGGCGAGCGGCGCCGCTGAAGCGGTTTGCCTCAACGCCGCCTGTGCGTCGTAAAGCGTGCCGCCGACCGCCAGGCCGGTGGCCGTCCGGCCATTCAATTGATAAGTTGCGATACCAAACCAGGTCACGTGTTGCCTCGCTTTTTGTGTTTGTAGGGTGCTAGTTAGCTGCTGCCGAGGGTTCAATATTTCGTATACATTAGGTAATCTGTGTATTTTTATTGAAATCATCGTATACACCAATCGGGGTGCGAACACGTTCGCGCGTACACTGCATGGGCCTGCAGAGGCCGGATATGCGCGGTGGCGATTGAGGCGGTTGGGCCGCTGGCGCATAATGGGGCCGCTTGCTCACGGTATCGCTCAACCCACGACCATCACGATGACGACGCTCTCCTCCAAGATCTACCGCCTGCTGTGCGACGAGATCATCGACGGCACGCTCGAACCGGGCCAAAAGCTCGAAGAAGCGGCACTCGCTGAACGCTTCAACGCCTCCCGCACGCCGATCCGCGAAGCGCTGCGCGAACTCGCCGCGCGCGGCCTCGTCGAACTGACGCCGCGCAAGGGCGTGGTGGTCGCGCAGTTCAGCATCGACGAACTGGCCGACATGCTCGAAGCGATGTGCGAACTCGAAGCGCTGTGCTGCCGCTTGAGCGCGCAGCGTATGAGCCTCGTCGAGAAGAAGCAGCTCGAAGAACTGCAAACCGAAATGAACGCCGCGATCGCGCGCGGCGATGAAACGGAGTACTTCCAGCTCAATCGCGAATTCCACGAACTGATCTGCAAGGGCGCGCAAAGCAAATCGCTGGCGTCGATCATGTCCGTTCAGCGGCAGCGCCTGGCGGGCTTTCGCGCAGCGCAGCCGGCTTCGCCGTCGCGCTTCGAAGCGGCTACCGACGAGCATCGCGAGATCGTCTCCGCGATCCTCAACTCCGAACCGGAACGTGCGTACAACGCGATGCGCGACCATACGGCGCGGCTGTCGATCGTCGTGCTCGGCCGGCTCAAGCGCCAGCGCACCGAGCGCGAGAGCGCCTGAGCCTCTGGGCGGCACCAGTCCATGCTGGCGCTGCGCCGGCTGCGCTCGCTCCATGCTCACGCCGCCACCGCCGCAAGCGATGCCATCGACGGCATCGAAAAATCCAATGCCTGCAGTTGCTGCAACAGTGCACCGGACTGCGCCGGATTCATTGGCGTGAGCGGCGCACGCACGCGCGTCCAGCTGGAATCTTTAGCGAAGTGCGCGACGATGCTTTTCAACGCGGGGATCATCGGCTGCGCCTGCACAGCCAGACGAACCGTCGCGACCTTGCCCTCCCACTCCGCCCTCTCTTCCAGCGTCACCGCATTCAGCAGGCTGGCAATCGCGCGAGGTTGAATATTCGCCGTTGCCGAAATGCAACCGGCCGCGCCCAGCGGCAGCGCCTTGCCGAGCAAAGCCTCGGAAGCGGGGAACACTGCGAAGCCGGGAAACTTCTCCAGCATCGCGGCGGTATTGGCCCAATCGCCCGAACTGTCCTTGATGCCCACCACCGTGTGCGGATACACCGCAATCAGCCGCTCAATCAGTGCGTGCGTGATCGGCACGCCGGTGAACTGGGGGATGTGATACAGCAGCACGCGCAACTGATCCGAGCCGACGGCCTGAATCACGTCGGAGTAGTACGCGAACAGTCCGTCGTCGCTAACACCTTTGTAGAAGAATGGCGGCAGCATCAATGCGCCGGCGCAACCGGCTTCGGTGGCGTGACGGGTCAATGCAATCGCATCGGGCAACGCGCATGCGCCGGTGCCCGGCAACATCTGCGCGGGGTCGATGCCGGCTTCGAGTACGTGATCCAGCAACGCGTGGCGTTCGGCAAGACTCAACGAATTGGCTTCGCTATTCGTGCCGAACAGCGCGAGCCCGGCACCCTGCCCGACCAGCCACTGACAGAACGCCACGAAACGCGGCGCATCGACATCGAGGCCGGCAGTAAATGGCGTAACGACCGGCGCGAACACGCGCGGTTTTGCAAAGACAGATGGAAGGCTGACGGACATGCGGATCTCCTGATTGACTGGACGGCTAGGCGTGGAGGCTGTCGTGGACAATCACGCGCTGAAAAAGCCGAGCATCGCGTCGCCTAACAACGTCTCGCCCGAATCGAAATGCGCGACGACCGATGTGTGGTTGTGCCCCAGCATCTGCACGAAGCGCGGTGCGCGTTTGAGCGCCGCGCCACCGGCGTGTTGACGCGCCTGCAGCACGCGCTCGAAGAACGCCGCGCCATAGGCGTCCAGATAAGGGTTCTCGTATTCGGCGACGACCACCATCAGCGGTGTGTCGAAATGCGCCGCATGGGTCAGGGGCGAGCGCGCGGCGTAGCGTGTTTCGTCCGCGCCAAAATAGGCGCGCACGCCTGCTGCGTTCGGGTTATCGGGAAGCACGTCGGCTACGAGCCGTGCGCTGATCAGTACGGCACCGGCAACCGCCGGAGCGCTGTCGCGCAACCCGGCCAATAACGGATCGCAAAGATACGTGGCGACATGTGCGCCGCCCGCCGAATGGCCGACCAGAAAAATCCTCCGCGGATTCCCGCCGAATTCGGCGACATGTTTCAGTGCCCACGTGAAAGCGGCGGCGACGTCCTCTGCGCCAGCGGGGTACGGCGCTTCAGGCGCAAGCCGGTACTCGACGTTCAGCGCGACGCAGCCCTGCCGCGCAAACCAGCGCGACACGTTGTCGTAAATGAGGCCGTTAAAGCTCTTGCTGCCGCGCAAAAATGCGCCACCGTGGACAAACAGCACGACATCGGCGCTGCCCTTCTCCCGCGTTTGCGCCGAAGCAAACACGTCCAGACGCTGCCGCTCATGGTCGCCGTACGCTATCTCGCGCGCCACCTCGAACGACTCGCCCTCATCTCTCGCAGCAGCCACCAAGGGCGAATACGCGTCGATCACCAGATCGCGATGCGTATTGATATCGCGCCCCCACACCGGCCCAATCTGCGCAAAGCGCTGCCTGAGCGTGGCGGAAAGACTGCCCAACGGTTCCTGCGAGGTGTGCATTGGTGGTCCTCATACAGTGCGGCGAATCGGCGCTTACGACGGCGACCGGCGTATGAAGACCATTCTGGTATATCAAATCGTTTTTGTGTATACATTTGTTATACGTAGTATACCTGGTGAAGTTGCGGACACACTTGATTCACAGTCACGACAACCCTTCCTTCGCCGACGGGCGATTCACCCCTATGACAACCCAGGCACACCTCAAGGACATCTTATGGACAAGCTCCGCCACATCGCGCTCTCGGTCGACGATCCCGAGGCCGCCGCGCAATTCTTCGAGCAGGCATTCGGCATGCGTCGCGCGGGTAACGCGATGCGCGGCATCTATATGACAGACGGCACGATGAATGTGGCGCTCCTCAACTTCAAGGACGAGACCGTCCCCGGTTATGCGGGCCTGAAAGACGTGCGTGGCGTGATCCACTTCGGCATGTGGGTGGACAGCGTCGAAGACACCGCGGCGCGCGTGGTCGCGGCGGGCGGCACATATCTGACGGGACGCCACGAGAAAGACCCGAACGTGTTCTACGAAGTGAAGTACCGCATGCCCGACGGCACCGTGTTCGATATCACCGAAAACGGCTGGAAAGGCGCTGTGAAGGAAGTCGCGCCCGCCGCGCACACGGCTGATCCACAATCATGAGCGCGGTGCTGGGCGGCAAACATGTGCTGGCGCTGATCGCGCTGCCCGACGCGACGCTCGATGCGCTGCGGCGCGACTACACGCTTCACTATCATCCCGACGGTTGGAGCGAGACGCTGCCCGCCGGCGTTGATCCAGTGAACGTGCGCGCGGTAGTAACCAACGGTTCGACCGGGTTGTCCGACTCGCAGATGGCCGCGCTGCCCGCGCTCGAGATCGTCAGCGCGTTCGGTGCGGGCTACGAGAACGTCGACGTGGCCGCCGCCACGCGACGCGGCATTGTGGTGACGCATGCGCCGGGTGCGAACGCGGCGACCGTCGCCGATCACGCCATCGGCCTGATGCTCGCGCTCGCGCGCGGCTATGCGCCGCTCACCGAGGCGGTGCGTGTCGGCCGTTGGCGCAGTTCGCGCGCCGAACGGCCCACGCTGACCGGCGCGCGCCTTGGCCTGGTCGGCATGGGACGTATCGGGAGACTGATCGCATCGCGCGCGCAGGGCTTCGATATGACGCTCGGCTATCACGCACGGCGTCCGCATGTCGATGCGCCTGGCCGCTACTACGCGAACCTCATCGAACTGGCCGCTGCCAGCGACTTCCTCGTGATCGCCTGCAACGGCGGCGCCGCGACCAGGCATCTGGTTAGCAGCGAGGTGCTGAAGGCCCTGGGGCCGAACGGCTTCGTGGTAAACGTCGCGCGCGGCTCCGTGCTCGACACGCAAGCGTTGATCGACGCCCTCGCTGACGCTGCGATCGCCGGCGCGGGACTCGACGTGATCGAAGACGAACCCGAGGTGCCTCGTGCGCTGCTCGATCATCCCGACGTGCTCGTCACACCGCACATCGCGGGCCGCTCGCCCGCTTCGTTGATCGCGCAACGAGACGCGTTGCTCGCCAGTCTGTCCCAGCACTTCGCGCACGCACTGATCGAATTCGCAGTGCCCTCTGCCTGAAACGTGGCGGCTCCGCGCCGCCACCTGACGCTTCGTCGCTGTCTCGCTGCCGTCCCGCTGCCGTCCCGCCGATGCCTTGCTAGTTGCAGGGCTGTTCTCTCGTTGTCCCAGCTGCACAAGAGGATCCGCCATGAACGTTCGATCGTTGAGCGCGCTCGCGCTCAGTTGCGCCGCCGCATGGGAACTCGCGTCCCACGGTGTTAAAGCGCAAACGTCTGTCACGCTATATGGGCTCGTCGGGCTCGATATCGCCAGCACCAAACGCAGTAACGGGCCGCCCGCCGCCATCGCCCAACAGAGCCCGGGGTTGACGGCGCCTTACTGGGGCATCCGCGTCAACGAAGAGCTCGGCGCCGGCTATCGCGCGATCGCCGTACTCGAGAGCTTCTTTCAGCCGACCAACGGCGGAATCGGCCGCACCGCCGCCGACCCGTTCTGGGGACGCAATTCATACGCCGGTATCGCCGGGCCGTTCGGACGCGTGACCCTCGGACGGCACACCAACCTGCTCTATCTCGCCGAACAGGCGGTCAATCCGTTTCAGGCGTCGATCCTGTTCTCGCCGCTCGTCATGCAGACATTCACCGCACCTTACGGCGGTGCGATGACCGGCGACACCGTCTGGAACAACGGCATCCAGTACACCAGCCCCAATCTGAACGGACTGACCGGCACTGCGGTCTATGCGCCCGGCGGTTTCGCGGGCTCGGACAGCACGTACAACGCCGCGCTATCGACACTCTATGCAGGCGGTTCGCTCACTGCTGTCGCGACCGTACAACGCACACGCGTGGTCGCCGGTGTGGCGTCGCCGACACAGAACGCGTACATCGTCGGCGCCGCCTACGATTTTTCGCTCTTCAAGCTGTATGGCGCGCTGCAAGGCCTGCGCACCGATTCGACCCATATCGGTGCGCACACCTATGAAGCGGGTCTCTCGGTACCGCTGAGCTCGCAACTCACCGCGCTGGCGGAATGGGCGTACACGCGCCGCAGCGCGCCGAAAAATGCCGTCACCGGTCGCAATACCGGCTCCGCGGGCCTCGACTACTTTCTGTCGAAGCGCACGGATCTGTACCTGCTCACTGTCTACGACAGGCTCTCCGGCTATGGCACTGCGATGACCTATGCAACCGGAATCCGGCATCTGTTTTGACGCGCGATGCCATCAGGGTCAACCCGCTATAACTAAACCGCTGTTTTGTATAAAAAAATAAAGCTCGGAATCCAAATTTTGCCGTGGGTATAATTTTTACCAGTTTGTGTATACACGACAGAAAAAGGACGTAACCGCGGCTGTCGCGCGCGACGACAGCACTCTCTACCACACGAAAAGAACAACGATCTGTTTGGAGATTGAATGAAAAAGAAAGCACTCGTGTCAGGCGCCGTCATGCTCGCATGCGCCGGGGCACACGCTCAGTCGAGCGTCTGGCTGTCGGGTTATGTCGACCTGAACATCGAACATCTGATTTCTTCCGGCTCCGGCGGCAACGTGACCCGCATGTCGAGCGGCGGCCTGAACAACTCGCGTTTCAACCTGAGCGGCGTCGAAGATCTCGGCGGCGGCAACAAGGCCGTGTTCGCCGTCGAGCCGATGTTCTCCGCGAATACCGGCGTGCAGTCGACGCAGTTCCGCCAGTCGTTCGTGGGCCTGAAAGGCAACTGGGGTGAAGTGACGATGGGCCGGCAGTTCACGCCCTCGTACTGGATTGCGGGCTACGCCGATCCGAGCTGGGCGGCCGATTTCAGTATGGTCAACAACATGGAGTTCTTCTACGCGTCGTACCGCGTGGATAACGCGATCCAGTACAAGACGCCGACGTTCTACGGCTTCACCGGCCGGATCATGGCGACGACCGGCGTAGGCGACAGTACTCGTGCGGGGCGTTTCCTGAGCACCAGTATCGATTACCGGCACGGGCCGATCTTTCTCGGCGCGGTGAGCGAGTTGCAGTACACGCGCGACATCTTCAAGTCGTCGCAGATCCATTCATCGCGAGACAATTATTTCTCTGCCGTCTACAAGTTCGGCGGTTTCGAACCGACGCTGATCTATCACACGTACAACGGCTACTACGCGTACCCGCCCTACGTCGCGTTCAATTCGCGCGGCTGGGATGTACAGGTCGGCGCGCGCTGGAATATCGACGGGCGCAACCGCCTGTACGCGAGCGTCGTGCATCGTCACGACGACAACAACACGAGCATTTCCAGCGCCACCGGCGGTGTGATCGGCTACCTCTACGGTTTGTCGAAACGGACGGACCTGTATGCGACTTTCGCACACGTAACGCATCAGCACGATGTACCCATCCCCTATCCGGTCACGTTCCAGGTGTATCCGAACGGTGGACAGAATCCGAGCGGCTTCCAGTTCGGGATTCGTCACGCGTTCTAATATAAAAAGGAGGAAGCCAATGCTTCGCAAACGCAATCTGCAATCCACTCTCGCAACAGGCGTCCTGTTGACCTTCGTATCCGCGGCGGCTTGTGCGGCTACGGAAGCCACGCCGGCCGCAGCGGCATCGGACAGCGCGGCCTCTGCTTCGCAAGCGACGCCCGGCACGCCAAACGCGAGAGACGCCTACCTCGCCCAGTGGCTGCGCCTCACGCCCGAGCGTCGGCCTGCCCCGCTCAAGCCGGGCGTCGACTACGGCATGGACCCGGCAACGGGCCAGTTCGTGTGGCCGAAAGCCACCCCTGAAGTACATCAGGGCCAGCACTTCCCCGGTGAAATGACCACGTGGGACAAGAAGAGCTATGCCAAAGACGTCAAGGTTCTGGCCTTCTATCCCCTCGTCGATTCGCCCTTTCACGCCTGGAATAATATTGCCGACTTCGACGGACGCCGTTACCTCTATATCCATGATCGCGACTATCTGCGGATCATGGACGTCACCGATCCCGCCAACGGCAAGGTCGTGTTTTCGCAGGGCGGCACGTGGGGACCGAAGGGACCGACCGAGAAGTTCGACCCGAACAATGTGCATGACTATCTCGGCGGCGCCACCATCGTGTGGAGCAAAAAGCTCGGCAAGCCGGTGCTGGTCGCCTCGTTTGAAATCGGCCGCTACGGCCTGATGACCGACAAGAGCGAGCAGCCTGACAAGGTCGAAGCACAGCGGCACTACAACTCGCTCAAGGGCTTCAAGGTCTTCGAAATGGACGGCCCGTTGCCGAGCCAATGGAAGCTGATCGCCACGCGCACGACCGACTACAAGCATCCTGATGCGCCGATCGGCCAGCAGCAGGGTTCAGGCTCGCTCGATGCGCCTGAATATTACGGTGGCAAGTACATGATCCTGTCGGCCGCGCCGGACGACAGCTACGCTCTGACTGAATACCCGAACTACCTGTATTCACCGGGTTATCAGGTCTGGGATATGTCCGATCCCGCTGATCCGAAGTTTGTTTCGCAGATCTCGGTGCCGGGGCAAAAACTCGGCAACGAAGCCGACGAACAGGCTTATCTGACGAACCCGCGCGCCGGCAACCGCACCTCGTGGATGGGTTCGCGTATTCCCATCTTCCTGCCGAAGCCTTTGGAACAAGGCGGCAAGATTGGTTTCGGCGCGATGGGCGGCCTGGGACTTTATTCGTTCGACCTGTCCAATCCGGCGAAACCGAAAGTGCTCGGCAATGTGAATACGGCGCCAAGCTTTGCCGGCACCGAGTACGACAATGCCGACGTCAGCCAGTACGAGCGCACGGGTTTCGTGCTGACGAGCGGGTATCCGATGAACCGCGATTGCTACGAGCCGTACAAAGACATTTTCGTCGTCGATGCGCGCGATCCGTCGCATCTGAAGGTCGCGGGCAAGCTGCCGCAGCCGACACCGCCTGAAGGCGCGCCGTTCACGAGTTTCTGTCAGCGTGGCGGCAACTTTGGTCCGAAACGTTCGAACGCGATTGGTCAGCCTGGTGGCTCGCGTCAGGGTGTGATTCCGTATTCGTTCTACAACGCCGGCGTGCAGATTTTCGACGTGCGCAATCCTGAAAAGCCGACGATTGCCGGGTATTTCGTGCCGGCGCTGGCCGACGAGAGCGAACTGCCGAGTTATACGCTCGGCAAGGGCGTGCTGGCGATTTATACCGAGTACGACCGAAACATCATTTGGGCCTTTACGGAGAATGGTGCGTATGCGTTGTCGACGCCGCTGCTGGGCAAGCCGGTGATTGGCGCTCCGGCCAAGCCGTGGCCGCCGCGGTAAGGTAGTTTGGTTTCCTCATTCTTCATGTTGGTTTGTTGAGCGCTTTGCCCTGCCGGCGGCTTTCGCCGGTGGGGTTTTTTGTTTTTTTACGGGGTGACATTGTGAGAGGGATGGTTCTGGTTGCTGCGCTGGCTGGCGTGTTGTGTGGGAGTTCTTTCGCTGCGGCGCCGGGGAGCGGCGGTTCTGTCTCTGCTAGCGAGCAGACTTGCCGCGCTTGTCATTCGATTGATACGACCAAGGTCGGGCCGTCGTTTCGGGCTATCGCCGAGCGGTATCGAGGGGATTCGGATGCGGTCGCGAAGCTTAAGAAGAGTATGTTGGAGGGGAGTTCCGGGAAGTGGAATACCGGGGCTCAGATGCCGCCTAATGCTATTTCGGCCGCTGACGCGGAGAGGTTTGCTGGGTGGATTTTGGGGGTTAAATGAGGGGTTGGGGGCGGTTCCTTGATCTGGGTTTGGGGCGGTTCCTTGTTCTGGCTTTGGTGCCTTTCCTTGCTTTGTTAGTGGTCTATTAGTGTTGCCCCTGTGCGGGGCGGCACCTACTTTTCTTTGCTTGCCGCAAAGAAAAGTAGGCAAAAGAAAGCGGCTCAAACCGCTAATGCTAAGTGGGCACCGTGGTCTGCTACGGATAGTGGTGCGACTGGAATCCGTGCTCTCGCGCATTCCGCGCTAGTGACAAAGGACTCATCCGCTCCCACTCCGCACTGCGTGCGTCGCGGACGGGTCTGCGTGGGAAACCGCCGGCTTCGGTTGTGGGCCGTGGGCATTAAAACGCAGCGATTGGTTTTATGAGCGGCTCTTCGGCGCGCGCAGCGCCGCCGGAAGTATGACGCCCTTGTCACTGGCGTATGCCGGGGCACGAACCCAGATTCCAGATGCACCACTACCTGTAGCGGACCACGGGTCCCGCTTAGCATTAGCGGTTTAAGCTGCTTTCTCTTGCCTACTTCTCTTTGCAGCCGGCAAAGAGAAGTAGGTGCCGCCCCGCACAGGGGCAACGCTAATAGACCACTAACAAAGCAAGGAAAGGCCAAAACCCTAAGAACACAGACAAACAAGCGCCGCAAAAGGCAAAAAACAAATCACATCACCTCAACACCCCCCACGTCCCCCACCCTCCCCCGATACCAAACAAAATAAACAACCAGCAACGCGACAACAAACGGCACACCAATCACCAAAGTCATCCGAAATTCCCGAGTAAACCACGTGGTGACAAGCGCACTCACCATCAGCCCTGCGCCAAGCAGAGAAGTCACCGGAAACCCCCACATCCTGAACGCCAGCGGCACACCCTTATGCCGATGGCGAAAAAAGAAGTGCGTAACAAAAATCATCAGCCACGTGAACATAGCCCCAAACATGGAAACCGACATCATCAACACAAACGAAGCATCCGGATAAACCACATTCAGCACAGCGGCCAACGCAATGCCAATCGTCGAAAGCCACAATGCGGCAACCGGCACCCCCTTGCGATTCAAAGCCCCCAGGCGCCGCGGCGCATACCCCGCGCGAGACAAACTGAACATCATCCGCGTCGTGATATAGAGCTGGCTATTCATCGCCGACAACGCAGCCACCAGAATCACGAAATTAATCACACCCGCCGCGCCCGGCACATGCGTCGCCGCCATCACCCGCACAAACGGACTCTCATCCGTACCCGCTGCATTCCACGGCACGATCGCCAGCATCAACGCCAACGTCAGCAAATAAAAGAACACCAACCGGAACATCGTCGCGCGAAATGCCCGCGTGATTGCCTTCTGCGGATCGCGTGCCTCGCCCGCCGCCACCGCAATCATCTCGATGCTCAGATAGCTGAAAATCGACACGATCACCGCCACCCACATGCCCCATACGCCCTTCGGAAAGAAACCATCGTGTGACGTGTAATTGGCAAAGCCGATTCCCGAACCCGACGGCGCGCCGAACACCACATAGGCGCCAAGCAGGATGAAACCGACAATCGCCACGATCTTCAACATCGAAAACACATACTCGACCGCGCCGAACACCTTTACGCTCACCGAGTTAATGCCGATCAGCGCCGCAGAAAATCCCACAATCCAGTACCAGCCGGGCACGGCTGGAAACCAGTACCTCATGTACACGGCAATCGCCGTCACCTCGGTGCCGACCGCAAATACAATCGACGACCAGTACGCGTAGCGCACCAGAAATCCCGCCCACGGCGCGATGTAGTGCTCGGCGTACGCGCCGAACGATCCCGACGTGGGATGCGCCACGGTCATCTCGGCGAGGCATCCCATCAAAAGCAGCGCAATCAACGCGCCAATCGCGTAACTGACCAGCACGCTCGGACCGGCAAAGCCGATGGCGAATCCGCTGCCGAGAAACAGGCCCGTGCCGATCGCGCCGCCAATCGCAATCATCGATAACTGCCCCGTCGATAATCCACGATGCAACCCCTTCTCACGTTCGACAATCGTGTCGAAGCCTCGCTGTTCCTGCGTCATCTTTGTGTCTCCTCCTGGGATACGGTTGCGTGTATGGACGCAACCGCCGGTGCCGCGCTGTCGTATTACTTGTATTACTTGTATTGCTCGACTCGCGGCGCTTGTCTGTTCACTGGGTTGTCGTCGAGTTCACGTCGAGTTCACGTACTCACGTCACCGCTCATGTGACTGATTTCCGGGCTTTGAATTCCTCGGTATTCCATGCATCAGTCGAGATGATGTCCTTGAGTTGGGCGATGGTGTCCCAGATGTCAACGTAGCGCACGTACAGCGGCGCAAAACCGAAGCGCAGAATGTCCGGTGCGCGGAAGTCGCCGATCACATTGCGCGCAATCAACGCCTGCATGATCGCGTAGCCTTGCGCGTGGCCAAGCGAGACCTGGCTGCCGCGTTGCTCGGCGTCGCGCGGCGAAGCGAGCATGCACCCGAGACCTTTCAGCTCCTGATCGGTCAGCTCGATAAACACATTGCCGAGCGCGACGCTCTTGTCGCGCAGCACATCGAGATCGACGCCGTCGAATGCTTCCAGCGCGCTCTCCAGCGCAATCACGCCGAGTTGCGGTGCGGTGCCGGTCAACATGCGGTCGATGCCCGGATGCGGCGCGTAGTCGTGGGTAAGATCGAACGGCTTCGAATGGCCGTGCCAACCCGTCAGCGGTTGACGCACCGCTTCGATATGGCGCGACGCGACGAACACGAAAGCCGGTGCGCCCGGGCCACCATTCAGATACTTGTAGCCGCAACCCACCGCGAAATCAGCGCCGCTGCGGTTCAGGCTCACGGGCATCGCGCCCGCCGAGTGGCACAGGTCCCACACGATCAACGCGCCGGCCTCATGCGCCTGGCGCGTCACCGCTTCCATGTCGTAGCGTTTGCCGGTTTTGTAGTTGACGTGCGTGAGCGACACGATTGCCACGGTATCGTCGATCGCCGCGACGATGTCGTCCGGATCGACACAACGCAGCTCGCAACCCGTCATCTCGGCGACGCTCGAGGCGATATACACGTCTGTCGGAAAATTGGTTCGCTCGGCAAGGATCACGTTGCGACCGGGGCGCATGCGCGTGGCCGCAACCAGCACCTTGAACAGATTCACCGAGGTCGAGTCGGCGACGATCACTTCGTCCAGTCCCGCACCAATCAGCCTGGCGATCTTGTTGCCGGTGCGCTGCGGCGCCGGATACCAGTCGGCGTCATTCCACGAACGGATCAAACCGTGCGCCCATTCCTGCTTGAGGGCGCGTTCGATACGCGCAGGCACATTGGCAGGCATCGCGCCCAGCGAGTTGCCGTCGAGGTAAATCGTGTCGGCGGGCAGATCGAAGCGCGCGCGGCAGTGGGCCAAGGTGTCGGCAGCGTCGAGTGCGGCGCAGTGTTCCCGGGTGATCATCTGGCTAATTCCCTTTTTGTTCTGATTGCAATTGCAAAGTCTGTAGCGTGGTTTGCCTAGGCGGCGTGCGCCACTGGTGTGGGCAAATCGAAAAAGCGCTGAGCGTTGGCGCCGAGGATCTTCGCCTTGGCCGTGTTGCTCAGTTGCGGGTGGTGTGCGACCAGGTCGCCGATCTTCTGCTCGCCAAGCGGAAACGGATAGTCGGAGCCGAGCAGCACGTGGTCTTCGCCCATCGTTTCGACCAGCAGGCGCAACGCCCCCTGGTCGAACACCGCGCTGTCCACGTAAAAGCGCTCGAGATACGACACCGGCGGATTGGGACAGTCTTCGCGCACTATGTCGCGTTGTTCCCACGCGTTTTGCACACGGCCAAGGAGGAAGGCGAAGCTGCCGCCGCCATGCGCGAAGCACAGTTTCAGCGACTTCGGAATCCGCTCGAAGGCGCCCGACAGAATCAGCGACACCATGCTCAATTGCGTTTCGGCCGGCATCGCGACGAGCCACGGCAGCATCCATTTCTTCATGCGGCCGTCGGTCATCATGTCCCACGGATGCACGAGCACCGGAATACCGTCGTTCGCACAGTGCGTGAGAAACGTCACGAGGTGTTCGTCGTCGAGATCGCGCGGGCCGAGGTGATTGCCGATCTGCACGCCGCGATGTCCCGCACGGTGAGCGCGCGTCGCCTCGCGGCACGCCAGCTCGATGTCCTGCAGCGGCACTTGCGCCAACGCCATCAGACGGTGCGGCGCATACGCGCACAGTTCGAGGGCGCGGTCGTTCATCCGCGCGGCCCAGTCGTGTGCGGCGGCTGCGTCGTTGCGATAGCCGAACATCACGGGTGTCGCGCACATCAACTGGATATCGACGCCGAGCGCGTCCATTTCGGCAATACGTGTGGCCGGATCCCACAGTGCGCGATACACCGGACGAAAGCTCTTCTCGCCGGTCATGATCATGCCGTGCTCGCCGTCCGCGTCGATCCTGAGCCACGGCGCGTGTTCCGCGTCGAGGCGCGCGGCCTCTTCCCGCGCGACGGGCGGGAAGAAGTGGGAATGCATGTCGATTCGAAGTGTCATCGTGATTCTGCTTGTTTAGACGGCGCGGCCGGGATGGACATGTCCGCAATGCGCACAGCGGCGTTTCTCTTCCGAGGCATAGAACGCGTCGAAAAGCGGTGGCAGATCGCTAACGATGCTTTCCAGTTGCACCTCGACGCGGTAGACGAGATGCCCGCAGCCATCGCAATACCATTCGAAGCCATCCACCACGCCTTGCGGGCGTTGCCGCTCGATCACGAGGCAGGCGCTGCCGGTTTCCGGCCGTTGCGGCGAATGGCGCACATGCGGCGGCATCAGAAACACGTCCCCTTCCTTCAGATCGACGCGTTCACGCTTGCCGTCGATCCATAGATACAGATACGCGTTGCCGCGCAACTGATAGAAGAATTCTTCGAACGGATCGTCGTGGTAATCGGTGCGGTGGTTCGGGCCACCCACCACCGTGACAATGAAATCGCTGTCCTGCCACACCTGTTGATTGCCGACAGGCGGCTTTAGCAGATGCGCATGTTCGTCGATCCAGCGCTGGAAATTGAACGGTTTGCCGTACGTAAGCATGGCTGTCTCTATCGTTAGTTTTCTATGCGTGTCTATTTTTTCGGTGCGTATGCAATCGCCTTCATCTCGATCAGCAGATGCGGATGAGGCAATTGATGCACGGCGACCGTCGTACGCGTCGGGCCGGTTTCGTCGAAGTACTCGCCGTACACGGTGTTATAGCCGCCGAAGTCGTTCATGTTGACGAGAAACGACGAGATCTCGACGAGGTTCGACAGGTCCGCGCCTTCACTCTGAAGAATATCGCGAATGTTCTCGATCACCACACGTGTTTGCTCGCGAATGTCGAGTTGCACGGTGCCGAATTCGTCGGCGGAGGCGCCTGCGATCGTATTGCCCGGACGACGCGAACTCGTGCCGGAGACGAACAGGAAGTCGCCCGCTCGCGTCACGTGCGGAAAGCGGCCACGCGGTTTGGCCTTGCCGGGCACGACGCGCCCTTGAATGTTCGGTTCGTTGGTCATGAGAGTCGATAGGTAGTGAATTCGGTGCTGCCGAGGCCGTTGATGACGCAATGCACGTGCGCATCGACGGGCAGTGGATGAGCCGCCGTGGCGGCGCCGGCCATGATCAGCGAACCGGCCGGCAAAACCAGGCCGCTCTGCGCAATCAAGCGCGAGGCTTGCACGATCGAGCGCAACGGATCGCCGAGAATCGCCGCAGTTGAACCGGCCTGGACGATGCGGCCGTCGAGTCGCATCGTCACGCCCGCGTTGCGAAGACCGTCGAAGCGTTTAGTCCACGGGCCGATCACCAGCCCTGCCGACGAACAGTTGTCGGCCACCACATCCTCGAGCGTGAATTTGAAATCGCGGTAGCGCGAATCGATGATTTCCATCGCCGGGGCCACTGCTTCCAGATAGCGCGACGCTTCAAGCATGGTCAACGGACGGTCGATCTCGCGGCTCGTCAGAAAGCAGACTTCCGGCTCGACACGCGGATGAATGAAGCGATCGAGCGCAACGCGCCCGCCGTCTTCGTCGAGCATCGCATCGGTCAGCCAGCCCCAGATCAGGCTGTCGACGCCCATCTGGATCATCTTCGCGCGGCTCGTAAAACCGAGCTTCACGCCGATCATGCTTTCACCGCGATGGATGCGCCGCTCGATCGACGCGCGCTGAATCACATAGGCGTCATCCAGCGAAAACGGCGTGGAGGCGGTGAGTTGCGCGATCGGTTCGGCGTGGCGCGCGGCGGCGTCAATACGTTCGGCCTGAGCGTCGAGGTCGATCATGCGGCCTCCTTCTGCGCGAGGTCGCGCGCCTTGAGCATATCCAGTGCGACGTCGACGATCATGTCTTCCTGGCCGCCCACCATGCGGCGCTTGCCGAGCTCGACCATGATGTCGAAGGCAGAAAGTCCGTATTTCCCTGCGGCTGCTTCCGTATGGCGGAGGAAGCTGGAATACACGCCGGCATAACCCAACGCGAGCGTTTCGCGATCCACGCGCACCGGCCGCTCCTGCAACGGACGCACGATGTCTTCCGCGGCGTCGATCAACTTCTTCACGTCGCAACCGTGATTGAGCTTCATCCGGTCTACCGCGGCGATGAACACTTCGAGCGGTGCATTGCCCGCGCCTGCCCCCATACCGGTCAGCGATGCATCGATGCGGTCGCAACCATGTTCGAGCGCGATCACGGAATTCGCCACACCCAGCGACAGATTGTGATGCGCGTGCATACCCGTTTGCGTCGCGGGATCGAGCACAGCCTTGAACGCATCGAAACGCTCGGCGACGTCGCGCATATTCAGCGCGCCGCCGGAATCGACCACATACACGCATTGCGCGCCGTAGCTCTCCATCAGCCTGGCCTGCTTCGCCAATGCATCCGGCGTGGTCATGTGCGACATCATCAGGAAGCCGACCGTATCCATGCCGAGCGAGCGCGCGTATTCGATGTGCTGCTTCGAAATATCCGCTTCGGTGCAATGCGTGGCGATCCGCACGATCCGCGCACCGGCGTCGTAGGCTGCCCGCAGATCGTGGACGGTGCCGATGCCGGGCAGCAATAGCGTGGCCACTTGCGCACGCTTCACCGTACTCGCCACCGCTTCGATCCATTCGAGATCGGTGTGTGCGCCGAAACCATAGTTGAAGCTCGACCCCGCCAGACCATCGCCGTGGGCAACTTCGATACTGTCGACCCCCGCTTCATCGAGTGCTTGCGCGATCGCTACCGCGTCGTCCAACGAGTACTGATGGCGGATCGCGTGCATGCCGTCGCGCAGCGTCACGTCCGACACGTAGATTTTCTTGTTGCTATCGGTCATTGCGTCTTTCCCCTCACGCTGCCACGCGGCTTGCCGCGATCTGCTCGGCCGCGGCGAGCGCCGCCGAGGTCATGATGTCCAGATTCCCCGCATACGAAGGCAAATAATGCGCGGCGCCCTCCACTTCGAGGAACACGCTCACCTTCAGGCCGGCGCGACGCTCGTTCGCATGCAGGGCAAGCGGGCTTGCCGCGGTGTAACGGTCGAACTGCACGGCCTGCTTCAGACGATAACCGGGCACGTAGCTCGCCACCGCCGCAACCATCGCGTGAATCGAGTTTTCGATTTCGCCGGTATCGGCGTCTTCTTCGGTCAGGCAGTAGACCGTGTCGCGCATCATCAGCGGCGGCTCAGCCGGATTCAGCACGATGATCGCCTTGCCGCGCGCCGCGCCGCCGACGGTTTCGATCGCCTTCGAGGTGGTCTCGGTGAATTCGTCGATGTTGGCGCGCGTGCCCGGTCCTGCCGAGCGACTCGCAATCGATGCGACGATTTCGGCGTAACGCACCGGCGCCACTCGCGATACAGCGTGGACGACCGGAATCGTCGCCTGACCGCCGCATGTGACCATGTTCAGGTTGGGCGCGTCGAGATGCGCGAAAAGGTTTACCACCGGCACCACGAACGGCCCGATGGCGGCAGGCGTCAGATCGATCACCGTGACACCGTGTTCGCGCAGTACAGCCGCATGGCGATGATGCGCACCGGCGGAAGTCGCGTCGAAGGCAATGCGAATATCGCCGAAGTTCGGCAGGTTCACGAGGCCGTCGATTCCCTGCGCGGTGGTCGGCACGCCGAGCCGTTCGGCGCGCGCCAGACCGTCCGAAGCCGGGTCGATGCCGACCATCGCGCCCATTTCGAGGTGTTTCGCGTGACGCAATACCTTGATCATCAGATCGGTGCCGATGTTGCCGGAACCGATGATGGCGACGGCCTGCTTGTCTTGCTTATCGTGCATGGCATTCCCAGTCATGATGCGGATTCAGGATGGTGGGCGAAACTCGCGCTCACGGAGCCGAGCCCTTCGATATGGGCGGTGAAGACGTCGCCGGCATTCACGCCGACCATCGGGCCCAGTGCGCCGGTAAGCACGATGTCGCCCGCTTTGAGCGACGCACCGACACGTGTCATCGTATTGGCGAGCCACACGGCCGCGTAGAGCGGATTGCCGAGGCACGCCGCGCCGACGCCGACACTCACCTGGTCGCCGCGCCGCTCCATCACCATGCCGCAGTTGATGGCGTCAAAGGCATCGAGTTTGACGGGGCGATTGCCGAGTACGAACAGACCGCTCGACGCGTTGTCGGCCACCGTGTCCGTCAGCCGGATATCCCAGTTGGCAATCCGGCTGCCGACGATTTCGATGGCGGGCAACGCATAGGCTGTTGCGCCGATCAGATCGGCAATCGTGTGGCGTTCGTGCGGCAGATCGTGCGCGAGCACCAAGGCGATTTCCGCTTCCACCTTCGCCTGCTGCGTGCGCGACATGGCGATCTCTTCACCGTCCGCGATCGACATATCGTCGAACAGCATGCCGAAATCCGGTTGATCGACGCCAAGTTGCGCCTGCACCGCTTTCGACGTGAGGCCGATCTTGCGGCCCACCAACCGGCGACCCATTGCCAGCTTGCGCCCGGTATTCAGGCGCTGCACCGCGTAAGCAGCTTCCAGCACATCACCGCCTAGCTCCGCGATGGCTGTGCGCACCGGTGCGACTGGCGTGCCGTTCTGCTGCGCCTGCCAGAGTGCATCGGCGATGTTCTGTGCGGCATTCAGGTCGATCCCGCTCATGCGATCCTCACGCAAACGTTGGTCAATTCCGAATAGAAATCGAGCGAATGACGCCCGCCTTCACGACCGATGCCCGAGAGCTTGGTGCCGCCAAACGGTGTGCGCAGATCGCGCACGAACCACGCATTGACCCACACGATGCCGGTTTCGATCTGCCGCGCCACGCGATGGCCACGCGAGAGCTGCGTCGTCCAGATGCTGGCGGCGAGGCCATAAGCGCTATCGTTCACGCGGCCGATCACCTCGTCTTCGCTATCGAACGGCGCAATGTGACAGACAGGTCCGAAGATTTCTTCCTTGACGCAGCGTGCATCGTCGGACAGACCGGTCCAGATGGTCGGCATCACGAACGCGCCCTGATCGCGCCCGTCGCCGAATTGCGGCACGTTGCCGCCGGTCACAACGGTCGCACCCTCTTCGAGCGCCAGGCGGAAATACGACAGCACCTTCTCGCGATGACCGCGCGAGATCAGCGGGCCCATCGTGGTGGCGGGATCGTGCGGAGCGCCGACCTGCAGCGCCTCGGTCTTTTCCTTCAACGCGGCAACGAAGCGTTCGAAGATCGGCCGCTCGACGTAGACGCGTTCGCTGCAAAGGCAAACCTGCCCGGCGTTCGTGAAGCTCGACTTCAACACCCCGGCGACGGCCGCCTCGAAATCCGCATCGGCGAACACCACCGCTGCGTTCTTGCCGCCAAGTTCGAACGAGATTTCCTTCACGCCGTCGGCGACGGTCTTCATGATCGTGCTGCCGGTACGCGATTCGCCGGTGAACGTGATCGCGCTGATGTCCGGATGGCGCGTGAGGAATTCGCCGGCCGCCTTCGGCCCGTGGCCATGGATCAGATTGAATACGCCGGGCGGCAGGCCTATGTCGTGCATCACTTCGGCGAGCAGCGTGGCCGAGCTGGGCGTTTCCTCCGAGGGCTTGGCGACGACGCAGTTACCCATGGCGAGGGCCGGCGCGACTTTCCACGTGAACAGCAGCAGCGGCAGATTCCACGGCGAGATGATGCCGACCACGCCGAGCGGTTTGCGCGTGACGTAGTTGATCAGTTCGCTGCCGTCCGCCGCATGCGTTTCGAAAAACTCGCTATTCGCGGTGCGGATCAGATCGGCGAAGGTACGGAAGTTCGCAATGCCGCGGGCAATGTCGAGCTTGCGGGCCTGCTCGATCGGGCGGCCGGTGTCGGCCACTTCCGCGGCGACGAAATCGTCGAAGCGGGCTTCTATGCCGTCGGCGATCTTATGGAGCCAGTCGGCGCGTTCAGCCGGTTTGGTATTGCGCCAGCCCGCGCGTTGGGCGGCGCTTGCAGCGCGCACGGCGGCGTCGACGGTAGCGGCCTCGGCTTCGCAGACTTGTGCGAGCTCACGGCCGTCGACGGGGCTGATATTAGGGAATGTGCTTGCAGTCGCAATGAATTCGCCGTTGATGTAATGGCGAAGTAATGGCTGAGCGCGCTGCGCGGCGGCCGGGGTGAGGGTCACGACGTCTCCTGCTCGATTGAGGTGTTGGCAGGAGTCTAAAGCGGGGCCCCGCGGGGGCGATAATCAAAGATTAGGCGGTGGGTATGCTAAAGGGGAATACCAGAAGGAGGGTTGGGGGTTTTGCAGAAAACCATCAGGCACTAACGTCGTCAGCCGCTGCGGCCACCGTTACCGCTTCCCGCAGGCACGCCACAAAGGCCTGGCAAGCCGTGCTCAACTCCTTGTGCGAGCGCACTGAAAATCCAACCGTCCCGAACGATCCGCTCTCAGGCAAGTCCAGAATCCGCAACAGCCCCGCATCTTCGAACTGCTGCGCCGCAACGCGCGGCATCAACGCAATTCGCGGCGTATCGAGCAGCAAGCCAATATTCGTCAGTAACGACAATGACTCCACGATATCCGTCGGCAACGGCAAACCCGCCGCCCGAAAGAGATGCTCCGCCGAAAGCCGCGCCGGCGAATCGGGCGTGGGCAGAATCCACGGCGAACCGATCAGGTCCGACAGATGCGTCACGCCGGCCGGCGCAGGCCCGTAGCCTTTGCCGACCACCACGCACAACGACTCCTCGAACAACGCCTCGTGCGTCAACGGAAAAGCACTCGCAATCGGCAATTCACGCTCGGGCAAACGCCCGACGACGATATCGAGGTCGCCCGTTGCGAGCGCCGGGAACAGATGCGCCGTCGTGCCCTCGCGCACCGTTACCAGAACGTTCGGCGTGCGCGCCTTCAACATGGCGATCGCCGTGGGCAACAGCCGCGCCGATGCCGAAATCAGTGTGCCGACGATCACGTGACCGCTCGTACCGAGCCGGAAGTCGTTGAGCTCGTCCGTCATATAGCGCAACTCCGCCATCAGCGACTTGACCCGCCGCCCGAGCAGCAAGCCTAGTTCAGTCGGCACGACGCCGCGATTCGAGCGCGCGAACAACGCGCCGTCGAAACACGATTCGAGTTCGTGGATGACCTTGGTGACGGCCGGTTGCGTCAAGCGCATTTCGTTGGCCGCGCGAACGACGGAGCGCGTTTCCAGCACGCGCTCGAAGATCATCAGCTGATTGAGCTTCAGCTTACGGATCAGGGAAATCTCGCTGAGCGGATTGTGTTGCATGGCGGGCGTGACCGGAAATCGACGATCCGCGATGGTACCAGCACAAAATCGGCTGGCCGATTAGGGGCACCCCCTGTTCGCTCCCGCTGGGCACACGTATTGCTCTATATCGCTCGCCGGCAACAACCGTCAAAGCACGCAGTGCCCACAACGAGTCGCCGTTTTCAACTTCGATCCAGCATCAATCGGTGGGAGGCCCCATGCTTCGATACGCTGTAATCTTTTTCATCATCGCGATCATCGCCGCGGTATTCGGCTTCGGCGGCATTGCCGCAGGCGCAACGGAAATCGCCAAGGTCCTGTTCTTCATCTTCGTGGTGATCTTCCTCGTCACCTTGTTGATGGGCGTGATGCGACGCTGACCTCCGCATCGAACAGGTAAGAAGAAACACCCGCCCCGGTGCGTGAATCAGCAGCGCATTGCAATACTTGCCACACCGTATTGCAAAAGTTGCTGCCCACACCGGGGTTTTCATCGCCAACGTACCTTTATTACGCCGCGCGCGCGATCCTCGCCGGCACAGTCAGCCTATGCGACCAGCTCGCGAGCGTGCGCGTCGCCACCGGCGGCTTGCTCAAAATCGCGCTGTCGTAGCGCTTGCCGTCAAAGCGTACGAAATCGACAATGCGAAACCCCTGCCCTCTGTAAAACGCAATCAGATGCGCAGCCGGTTGCGGCGTATCGAGCGCGAGTTCCGCGTAGCCGCGCGTCGCCGCCCAGTGGTCGGCGAAAGCGATCAACAGCGTACCGATGCCACGCGCCTGCCACACCGGCTCCACGCCGAACTGACGCAAGCTGGCAATATCGTCGCGCCGGTAGAGTTCACACGACGACTCACGGTCCGGCGCATACAGCGTCATCGTGCCGACAATGCGCCCTTCGCAGACCGCCACGTAGCAATCGCCGCGCGTCGCGCGTGAACGTGTCGTCTCCACCGTTTGATCCACACAGGTGCAATTCAGCCCCATCGCACCGAGTCGTGTGAAAGCGCGATGCAGCAGCGCGGTCAACGCGACATACGAATCGCGCGATGGATCGAAGCGGCGCAGTTCGACACGGCCCACGCCGTGACACACGTAATCGATACGGACGGATTGCTGCGTCGTTGCACGTCGCTTCACGTTGAGCACCTCGCGCTATCAAGATGCACGAAGTGTAGATTTCGCGCGTAGGCGTCTCAAGAAAAAATGTCGTAAAAACTCACATGGGATGTGCGTGCCGACGTGCATGCACGCCTGTTGCGGACACAGCTTGCCCGCGTCCTAGCCCGCCGGTACTACAAGCGGCTCGCTCTCCCGCAAGCCAAGATGCAATTCCTCGCACAGAAACGTCTGCAATGTCTGCACGGCGGCCGCCTGCGCACCGGAGACCGGGCGCATGAAGAGTCCGAAATCGGCGGTCGGCGCATCGGGTAATCCATCGGCCTGACCGAGCACGCGCATCGACTCCGAGCGGATATTGCCGTCGAGCAGCACCGACACACCGAGCCCCGCTTCCACGGCCGATTGCACCGCCGGCAAACTGGTGCTGGTGCACACAATGCGCCATGCAATCCCCGCGCGCCTTAGCGCCGTCAACACCTGTTGCTGCCACAGACACGCGCCGCCGAACGCAACCACCGGCAGCACGGCTTCATCCTCGCGGCTAAACCCGCGCGCGCCGACCCAGAAGAGCGGCTGTGTCCACGTCAGCAGCGGCACCGCGTCGACCAACGCCGGGTCTCCTACCACCACGTCGAGGCCGCCGTCCGCAAGCCGGTTCGACAATGCCGAGCTGGTATCGACGACGATCTCCAGCGCCACCTGCGGATAAGCGATCGAAAAACGCCGCAGCGCACGCGGCAAGCGACCGACCGCGATGTCTTCCAGCATGCCGAGCCGCACCGTGCCGGACACCTGTCCCGCGCTCAACGCCCGGCGCGCATCGGTGCCCGCGCCGAGGATCGTATGCGCGAACGGAAGCAGCAGATGGCCCGCCTCGGTGAGTTGCACGCCACGCGGCGAGCGGTCGAGCAAACGCTGCCCCAACTCTTCTTCGAGCCGGCGCAATTGCATGCTCACTGCCGCCTGGGTACGGGCAAGGCGGGCCGCCGCCACGCCCACCGCGCCGGTTTCCGCCACGGTGACGAACGCGCGCAGGAGACTGCTGTCGAGATCTCGGGTCATCACGTTTCTTGAAGTGGTCATAAGAAATATCAACTTATCTTAATACCGCCTGCACCGATAAGATAGCTTCCACCCCATTCGAAAAGCGGTAACGAGGCCAAGATGCAGGACACCACCATCAAACCCGCGCTGAATTCTGTGCCGACACCAGCATCCGTGAAGCCCGTGAGCGCCGCAGCCGGCGCGGCGCTACTGTGCGTGCTGTCGATGTCTAGCGTGCAATTCGGCGCCGCGCTCTCCGCGCCGACGATGGCCGAGTACGGCTCGCTCAGCACCACCTGGTTGCGCCTTTGCTGGGCGGCCGTCGTGCTTGCGTTGCTGGTGCGCCCGCGCTTCTTCACCTACTCGCGCTCGCATTGGCTCGCGGCCGGTGCGTTGGGGGCCGCGATGGCCGGCATGACGCTGTGCTTTTTCGCGGCGCTTCAGCGGATTCCATTGGGGCTCGCCGTCGCGATCGATTTTCTTGGACCGCTCGCCGTAGCGACTTTCGCGGTGAGACGAGCGCGAGCATTAGTGTGGCCGGCGCTGGCGATTGCCGGCGTGCTGCTGCTCTCGCGCGATCGCGCGGGCTGGATCGGCGAACCGCTCGGCGTATTGCTCGCGTTCGGGGCCGCGCTCGG
The DNA here is from genome assembly GCF_902859805.1 of Paraburkholderia sediminicola. Lineage (GTDB taxonomy): Bacteria > Pseudomonadota > Gammaproteobacteria > Burkholderiales > Burkholderiaceae > Paraburkholderia > Paraburkholderia sediminicola. The sequence goes on from NZ_CADIKC010000021.1 coordinate 29,245, forward strand.
CTGGGGCAGCTATATCGTGTTGATGAAAAAGACCGGCACGCTGTTCGCCGGCCTCGAAGGATTGTCGGTATCGCTGATCGCTGCGGCGCTGGTTGCCACGCCGTTTGGCTTCGCACAAAGTGGCATACACATCGCCGCAGGACAGATCGCTGCAACCGCGGGCCTCGCGTTGCTGGTCCCGCTCTTACCCTACGCGCTGGAAATGGTTGCGTTGCGGCACATGCCGGCCGCATCGTTCGGGATACTGATGAGTGTCGAACCGGCGATCGGCGCACTGGCCGGCTTCGTGGTGCTGCATCAACCGATGGGCGTCCTGCAGATCGCAGGCACATTGCTGGTGGTTGCCGCGAGCGTGGGCGCCGTGGTGGCGACACGCTGAACGAACGCCGCTAAACCGCTGCGTATGTGCGTGCGCAGCGCTCAGGCGATATTCTCCGCTTCGTAAAGACGCCGGCCCGCTGCGTCTTTCGCGCCGAGGATCGGCTCGATTTCGATCGGCCATTCAATGCCGATGTCAGGATCGCTCCACAAGATGCAGCGCTCGAGTTCGGGGAACCAGTATTCGGTGGTCTTCCACAGGCATTCGGCGACGTCGGACAGCACGACGAAACCGTGTGCGAAGCCCGGCGGCACCCACACCTGCCGACGATTGGCCGCGCTCAGGCAGGCGCCGCTCCACTTGCCGAAGGTCGGCGAGTTGAGCCGCACGTCCACAGCGACGTCGAACACCTCTCCCACCACCACGCGCACGAGCCGGCCTTGCGGCCGATGCACCTGATAGTGCAAGCCGCGCAACACACCACGCACTGCCCGTAAATGACGGTCTTGCACGAAATTGAAACCGTGCGAGACGTCGTCGGTAAACTCATCCGCGCTGAAGCTCTCGAAACAGAAGCCAAATTCGTCGCAAAACACCTCGGGCTCGATGAGTTTCACCTCCGGCAATGCTGTCGCCATTACCTTGTTACCCATGGCCACTATGCTCGTAAGAAGCCCGCCAGCAGAAAACACGACCGCCGACGCACACGCCGGGGCACGCACGGTCACACATGCCGTTGCGCACCCCGTTGCACACGCGCCCGTCCGCTCCAGGTTGCACCCTGCGCGGCACCGTCTGCACGGCGCCCGCTCAAGCTTACGCCTCGGTCGCCACCCGGCTGCGTGCGCGATATTCGGTGGGCGACAGCGCCATCCGCTTGCGGAATATCTTCGCGAGGCGATCGCCGTTGCCGGTGCCGCTGCGGCGCGCGATCTTGTCGACCGGCAATTCGGTTTCCGTCAGGAAGTTGCAGGCAATGCGCAACCTCACCTGCAGCAGATAATCCGAAGGCGTGACCTGCATTTCATGCTTGAAACGCCGCAGAAAATTGCGTTCGCTCATCGCCGCCACTTGCGCTGCGTCGGCAACCGACACCGGACGATCGCAATTCGCCTCCATCCAGCGAGCGGCGGCACGGATTTTCTCGGCGACGCTGAGTGTGCCGCCCTCGGCCGGTAGCGGCACCCAGGTCGCGGCCATACCTGGCATCACGCGATCGGCGACGCTGCGCGCGAGCTCCGCGCCAAGATCGCGCTTGATGAACATCAGCGCGCTGCGCGCGCAATCGTTACGATCGTTGGCGGCGCTGCGCACGGCATCGGCCGTGGCGCTGCCCAGATAGCGATTCACCTGCAGACCGTCATGCTCCGCGGGACCAGCTGCTTCGAGCACGAGACGGCCCTCGCCGATCGTCTCGATAGCACGGGTTCGCGTTTGCACCGATCGCAACCAGCCCAGCAAGCGTTCGTCGAGCGCGGCCTCATGTGCGCCGTAGCCGCCTGCGATGAACAGAACATCGAAACCGCTGCCATAACGCGTGTCGATACGGTCGGTCCAGATCCGCGCCGACGAAGAACTCGCGACGCTGCCACCGTCCATCGACAGAAACTGCACTTCGTAAGGCGGCTCTTCGCCTGCCCGCGAGCCCGAGAGTTCATTGGCGGTCTGGAACATCTCGACCACCGTGCCAGGCCCGAGCAGCCAGAAGCCGTCGAACAGCAACACGCCGATTCGCCGCGCTGCACTACGCACGTTTAGCGTCGGCGTATGTAACCAGGTAACCCTCGCAGTATCCAGATGCAAGTGCGGCATGATCTTTCCCCAAGCTGTCGTACATTGTGGACCCCGCTGCCCCGTCGGCCGGACGATATGGACGAATTGAATTACGGCGGATGAAAACCACCGGCAACGCCGCTTAACGGATTATGCGTGATGTTAGCCGAATGCCGCGCTATAGTAAATTTGAAAAACAAATCCGTATTGAGAAACACGATGTGCAACGAAAAACATTATTGTGTGTTTCATATGACTGTCGGCACATGAGCCGGCATAAAGGCGGGCCATCGCGGCTTGTCGACCAGCCGAAGACTGAAGAAGCCTGCACAGAGCCACGCTCAAGCCTGCGGCGCTGGCGAGCCGACTTCTCGCGAATCGCCGGATTCGCGATGTCGATTCAACGAAATCACATACAAAAATGTTTCAAACGTGAACTCGAAAGCTCGCAAATAATGAACGTTCAATCAGGCTTTTATTCGCAAATCGGGAATTTATCGACAGTGCCAATGTGGCAAACCGCACATTTATCGAAGCATTCACGATTAAGCAATTCGGCACTTATTTCCCATGCGGCTAAAAATGTTTCTATATTGAAACATCCAGCCTCTTTTACATATGACCAATACCCTGGTCATTAGTCTCTTCACAGGGAAAAACATCAGACAATTGTGCACTGCGGCGGAAATCGTGCCAGCTGGTTTCCTTAAACAAAGTTTCATCCGTTGATCGTGCTCTTTAAGACCCGGTTAAGCGAGGCGGCGCCATAATTTGCTCATCGTGAGAGCAGGAAGGAGCAGAGATATGTCGCGCCCCATGAGCATCGAGAGAGTCAACGAATATGGACAAAACGCGGTTCGCATCGCCATCGAGGACCGTGCGGTACTGCTCGAAACGGCCGACCTGGATGCCGTGATCGAGCATCTCAGCGCGCTGCGCGCCTCGATGCGCCCGGAAGTACCGAAGGAACCGCTGCGCACCCATCAGTATGTGATTGAAATCGATCCGTGCTGGCACGCCGAAAAACATCCGCTGCACGACGGCGCCGTGCTGTTCCTACGGCATTCCGGCTTGGGCTGGGCCGGTTTTGCACTCCCCACTGAGAGTCTTGCCAGATTGCATCACGCGTTGACGCAGCAACTGGAAGCCTCACTCGAAGTACACGGCATGCTCAATTGAACCGGCTGGATCGGCTGAATCAGCCGATACACGAACGGCCGCCGCTTGTTGCGTTTCGCGCAGCACTGCATTTCAGAGAGCGTCTGCACCTGGCGGCGCTTCGCTTCTATACTTCCCTCGCCGCGTCATAGCGGTTACTTTCATTCAGGTCTCTTTCCGAAGCGCGGCTCTGGCCGCGCTCTTTTTTTTGCGCGTCGCTTAGTCTTGCTGATCGTTCACGAACGCATCGGGATGCAAGACCGTCCGCGCAGTTCATGAACATTGCACAAAGTTAAAAAAGACTTAATCCACCTGGGCGTGCCGTTTTATCTGCGATCGCCGATGATGCAGCCATCGTCCTTCTCTACTGTTCCAACATGAACCAGCTACAAGCGATGCGTGTCTTCACACGGGTGGTCGATCTCGCCAGCTTCAATCTGGCGGCGAGACAGTTAGGCATGTCGGCGGCGGCTGTCACGCGCAGCGTCGGCACGCTGGAAGCGCATCTGAACATGCGCTTGCTGAATCGCACCACGCGCTCTCTCTCGCTGACCGATGTGGGCCGCGAGTATCTCGACGGCTGCCGCACGATCATCGAAAAGCTCGACGAGATGGAATCGAACCTGCTGGAGACCACGCGCGATCCGCAGGGCACGCTGCGGATCGCCACGCCGATGACGTTCGCGACTGCCGGGCTGGGCAAATTGCTGGCCGCGTATCGCACGCTGCATCCACGCGTGGATTTCGACGTGACGACGTTCGATACGCATATCGATCTCGTGGAAGGCGGTTTCGACGTATGTTTCTCCGACGACCGCCGGCTCGCCAACTCCTCGCTGGTCAGCCGCACCCTGACCAGCGTCGATGAAATGACGGTCGCGTCCCCCGCGTATCTGGCGCGTCACGGCACCCCTCGCGATCCGACGGCGTTGAACCGCCACGGCTTGTTGACGGTCTCCGACGGTTCGTCGCGTGCCTGGGAGTTCGCGGACGCCGACGGCATCTATCGCGTCAACACCGGCAGCGCGCTCACCGCAACCAGCAGCGCGATGGTGCGCGTGGCCGCGCTCAACCATATGGGTATCGCCTTGCTGCCGCTGCCGATCATCGCTGACGATCTTGCTCAAGGCTCGCTCATCCCCGTGCTCGAACAGTTCGAAATCAACGGCGGCCCGCGTCAGGTGTCGATCCTCTACTCCGGCCGCAACTATCTGTCGATGCGCGTGCGCAGTTTCATCGACTTCGCGGTCAGTCAGTATCGCGCGCCGGACCGCCCGGTTGCTCTGCGGGCGGTGGCCTGAACCGGGCTCGCGCATCATGCCCAAAATACTGACGATCGAAGACGACGAGTTGATCGCCCACGACATCGTGCGCACGCTCAGCGCAAGCGGTTTCTCTGTCGACGTGGCACGAACCGGCCGCGAAGGCATGGCGAAAGTAATGGCGGGCGACTACGACGTCGTCACACTCGACCGCATGCTCCCCGATCTCGACGGTCTGACCATCGTGGCGACGATGCGTGGCGTCGGCATGGAAACGCCGGTGCTCGTGATGAGCGCGATGTCCGACGTCGATCAGCGCATTCAAGGTCTGCGCGCCGGCGGCGACGACTATCTGACCAAGCCCTTTTCGCCAGAGGAAATGTTCGCGCGCGTCGAGGTGCTGTTACGCCGCCGCCCACGTCACACCAAAGTAGAAACGCTGCTGCGCAACGGTGCACTGGAACTCGACCTGGTCCGCCGCAAAGTCACCTACCGGCAGCGCGAACTCGATCTGCAACCCACCGAATTTCGCGTGCTCGAATTCATGATGCGCCACGCCGGCCAGGTGCTGACGCGCACGATGATTTTTGAAGCCGTGTGGGGCTGCCGCTTCGACCCCGGCACCAACCTGATCGACGTACACGTAGGCCGTTTGCGCAAGAAAGTCGAAACTCCCGGCGAGCGCCCGTTGATTCGCACCATTCGTGGCTCAGGCTATCTGTTCGGCTGACACCGCTTCATTTGCAGGCTTTCTGACCGAGCTTTAGCGCTGCATGCAGCGCTAAAGCCGTTGCGCAACGCGGCTTTCAACGCAATCGCGCGCACCCTCCAGGCTTCCTAAAACTAGTTTCATCTGTTTAGTCCGCGACTGTTAGGACCCGCTCTCCAGAATGCCGTTACCGAGCCGCGCCATTGGTGCGCGCCTTAACCGCCACCCGCCCGCGCAGATTCAATCGCGCCTCTGAACGGAGCAGCCTTCGATGTTAAAAATAGTCCGGTTAGCTTTGACCCGGCCCTACACGTTCATCGTGCTTGCGATGCTGATTCTGTTGATCGGCCCGCTTGCCGCGTTGCACACGCCAACGGATATCTTTCCCGACATCCGCATTCCCGTGATCAGCGTGGTCTGGAACTACGCCGGCCTGCAACCGGACGACATGTCCGGACGCGTCGTCACCTACTACGAACGCACGCTCGGCACGACCGTCAACGACATCGAGCATATCGAGTCACAATCGTTTCGCGGCTACGGCATCGTCAAGATCTTCTTTCAGCCAACCGTGGATATCCGCACCGCCACGGCCCAGGTGACCTCGGTCTCGCAAACCGTGCTCAAGCAGATGCCGCCGGGCACCACGCCGCCGCAGATTCTCAACTACAACGCATCCACGGTGCCGGTGCTGCAGCTTGCGCTGACCAGCAACACACTCGACGAACAGAAACTCGCCGACTACGCGACCAACTTTATTCGCCCACAATTGCTGAGCGTGCCAGGCGTGGCAATTCCGACGCCGTACGGTGGTAAAACCCGCGAAGTGCAGATCGATCTCGATCCGCAAGCCTTGCAGGCGAAAAAACTTTCGGCCAACGACGTCGCCACCGCACTTGCCCAGCAAAATCAGATCATTCCGGCGGGCACCGAAAAGATCGGCCGTTTCGAATACAACATCAAGCTGAATAACAGCCCGCTCGCGCTCGACGAACTGAACGCGCTGCCGATCAAAACGGTGGACGGCGCCACGATCTATATCCGCGATGTGGCTCACGTGCGCGACGGCTATCCGCCGCAAGGCAATGTTGTGCGCGTGGACGGTCATCGTGCGGTGCTGATGAGTATTCTGAAGAACGGTTCCGCGTCGACGCTCGACATCATCTCCGGCGTCAAGGCGCAACTGCCGCGCATCGAGGCGACGCTGCCGCCCGGACTGAAGCTCGTGACGATGGGCGATCAATCGACCTTCGTGAAAGGCGCGGTGAGTGGCGTGGCGCGTGAAGGCGTGATCGCCGCCGCGCTCACTTCACTGATGATTCTGCTGTTCCTCGGCAGCTGGCGCTCGACGCTGATCATCGCGGCGTCGATTCCGCTTGCGGTGCTGGCTGCGATTGCGGGCCTGGCCGCCATGGGCGAAACGCTCAACGTGATGACGCTCGGCGGTCTCGCGCTCGCGGTGGGGATTCTGGTCGACGACGCCACCGTCACGATCGAAAACATCAACTGGCATCTCGAACAGGGCAAGGACGTACGCAGTGCGATCATGGACGGCGCCGCGCAAATCGTTGCCCCCGCGTTCGTTTCGCTGCTTTGCATCTGCATCGTGTTTGTACCGATGCTGCTGCTCGACGGCATTGCGCGTTTCCTGTTCGTGCCGATGGCCGAAGCGGTGATCTTCGCGATGATCGCATCGTTCATCCTCTCGCGGACCTTCGTGCCGATGCTCGCGCAATACCTGTTGCGTCCGCATGCATCGGGCGGTCACGCCTCCGGCGAACTGGCCGCGGTGATGGACACGCATGGCGGCCACGCGCATCCGGCGCCATCGCGCAATCCACTGGTGCGCTTTCAACGCGGCTTCGAGCATCGTTTTGAGCGCGTGCGCAGCGTGTACCGGATCGTACTCGGCCTCGCGCTCACACATCGCAAGCGTTTTGTCGCGGGCTTCCTGATCGTCGTGGGTGCGTCGTTCCTGCTTGTGCCATGGCTCGGACGCAATTTCTTCCCCAATATCGACTCCGGCGAAATTGCGATCCACGTGCGCGCGCCGATCGGCACACGGACAGAAGATACCGCCGCGCAGTTCGATCTGATCGAGAACGCGGTGCGCCGCGCAATTCCACCCGACCAGCTGCGCAGTATCGTCGACAACATCGGCCTGCCCAATAGCGGCATCAACCTGACCTATAACAACAGCGGCACGATCGGACCGCAAGACGGTGACATTCTGATCTCACTGAACGAGAACCACACCCCCACCGCCGGCTTCGTGCGCACACTTCGTGAAACGCTGCCGCGCCAGTTTCCCGGGACGACCTTCGCGTTCCTGCCGGCCGATATCGTCAGTCAGATTCTGAATTTCGGCGCGCCCGCGCCAATCGATTTGCAGGTGGCGGGGCCGAATCAGGCGGCCAATCATCGTTACGCCAGCGAAGTGATGCGGCGCATGCGCATGATTCCCGGCATTGCCGATACGCGCATCCAGCAGGCGTCGACGTATCCGCAGTTCACCGTCTCGGTAGACCGCTCGCGCGCCGATCAACTCGGCATTACCGAACAGGATGTGACTAATTCCGTGGTGGCGAGCCTGTCCGGCACAAGCCAGGTTTCGCCGACGTATTGGCTGAATCCGAAGAACGGCGTGTCGTATCCGATCGTTGCGCAGACCCCGCAATACCGCATGACGTCCCTGTCGAATCTGAACAACTTGCCTGTGACCGGCAAGAACGGTCAGGCGCAGATTCTCGGCGGCATTGCGACCATTTCGCGCGGCGTCGGCAATGCGGTGGTGTCGCACTACAACATCGAGCCGCTCTACGACGTGTTCGCGACCACTCAAGGCCAGGATCTCGGCGCCGTCGCGGCGAAGATCCAGAACATCATCCATGCAACCGCAAAAGATGTGCCGAAGGGTTCGATCGTCACGCTGCGCGGCCAGGTGCAGACAATGAACAGTGCGTTCCTCGGTTTGTCGCTCGGTCTGGTCGGCGCGATTCTGCTGATCTATCTGCTGATCGTCGTGAACTTCCATTCGTGGAGCGACGCGTTCGTGATCGTCACGGCGTTGCCCGCGGCGCTAGCCGGCATCGTATGGATGCTGTTCACCACGCATACGCCGCTCTCGGTGCCAGCGCTGACCGGTGCGATTCTCTGCATGGGCGTCGCGACGGCCAACAGCATTCTGGTGGTGAGCTTCGCCCGCGAACGGCTGGCGGTGACCGGCAATGCACTGGTCGCGGCGATGGAGGCCGGCTTCACGCGCTTTCGCCCGGTGTTGATGACGGCGCTCGCGATGATCATCGGCATGGCGCCGATGGCGCTCGGCCTCGGCGACGGCGGAGAGCAGAACGCGCCGCTCGGCCGCGCCGTGATCGGCGGCCTGATTTGCGCGACTTTCGCCACGCTGCTGTTCGTACCGGTCGTGTTCAGCCTCGTGCATCGGCGCGACGCCGCGGGTCACAGTCCATCGCACGGCCCGTCGCGCAGCTCATCCAACGACCCCTCGCACGATCACTCATCATCCGAACCCGGAGTCCATCATGTCCACTGAGATCGAGATCAATTCGCCGAAGCGGCTGCGTCATCTGAAGCTGGTCGGCGTCGTCGCGCTGCTGGCGGCAGCGGGCATCGTGACGAGCGGCATTGCCAGCCGCGTGCATGCGAAACAGGAACTCACCACCTGGTCTGCCCAGCAAGCGGTGCCGACGGTGGTTGCGTACGCACCCAAACACGACCTCGATGCGCAGGCGCTGGTGTTGCCCGGGCGACTGTCCGCCTTCGTCAACGCGCCGATTTACGCGCGCGTGTCGGGGTATCTGCATGCGTGGTACGCCGACATCGGCACGCACGTCAAAGCCGGCCAGTTGCTTGGGGTGATCGATACACCCGACCTCGATCAGCAATTGCAGCAGGCTCGCGCCGACTTACAGAACTCGGTGGCTAATGAAAAACTCGCTGCCTCCACAGCAACCCGCTGGACGAAGATGCTGCAGCAGGACTCAGTCTCGCAGCAGGATGCTGACGAAAAGACCAGCGATCTTGTTGCCAAGCAGGCAACGGTAGCGGCGGCGCAAGCCAACGTGCGGCGTCTCGAAGCGCTCGAATCGTTCAAGCGTATCACCGCCCCGTTCGACGGCATCGTCACCGCGCGCACCACCGATATCGGCGCGCTTATCAATGCCGGCGGCGGCAACGGGCCCGAGCTGTTCTCTGTGTCGGACGCCCATCAATTGCGCGTTTACGTGAGCGTGCCGCAGGACGAAGCGGCCGCCATCAAACCCGGCATGACCGCCACGCTCACCGTGCCCGAACGCCCCGGCGTGAAATTCAACGCCAAACTCGTCGATACCGACGATGCGATCACGCCCTCCTCCGGCACGTTGCTGGTGCAACTCGCGGTCGACAATCAAAACGGTTTGCTGATTCCCGGCGAATACACCGAGGTACATTTCGCGCTGCCGACCAATTCGCATGCCTTGTCGATTCCGGCCAGCTCGCTCATCTTCCGGCAGAACGGTTTGCAGGTCGCGGTCGTCGGCAATGACAACCGTGCGGTTCTCAAATCGGTGTCGATCGCCACCGATCTCGGCACGCACGTCGAGATCGCCTCAGGCCTCAATCCTACCGACCGTGTCATCGACAATCCGCCCGACTCACTCGCCTCAGGCGATGAAGTGCGGCTCGCGGGCAATCCGGCCGGCACGACGGACACATCGCTCGCGGCACGCCGGCCGGCGGAGAGCGCTCATGGATAAACGCCGCATGTGCATCGCGTTGGCAGCCATGGCGCTGATAAGCGGCTGCTCGTTCGCGCCGACCTACCAGGCGCCGGCCACCCGCATCCCAACGACGTTCAAGGAAGGGGGCGCGTGGCAGCTCGCCCGACCCGCCGACCGCGTGCCGCGCGACGCATGGTGGACGGTATATCGCGATCCGGTGCTCGACCGTCTCGAAGTTCAGGTGGCCGCTGCCAATCCAGACGTTGCCGCGGCGATGGCGCGCCACGACGAAGCCACCGCCTACCTGTCGCAAGCACGCTCGGGCTTGTTTCCGACCATCGGCGCCGAAGCGTCGGTCGAACGCCAAAGGCAGTCGGATAACCGCCCGCTGCGTGGCGCGGATCAGCCCGCGGTGTACGGCACGAATACGGTCGACGTCGGCATCGGCTATGACCTCGACCTGTGGGGCAAGATCCGCAACGAGGTATCGGCGGGCCGCTCGGCGATGCAGGCGAGCGAGGCCGATCTCGAGTCCGTACGTTTGAGCTTGCAGGCGAATCTGGCAAGCGCGTACTTCAATCTGCGCGGACTGGACGAACAGCAGCAACTGCTCAACGATACGATCGACACCTACCAGCACGCGCTCAAGCTCACGCTAAGCCGTCACGCGGGCGGCATTGCATCCGACCTCGACGTCTCTCGCGCGCAGACGCAGCTCGATACCGCACGCGCTTCCGCCGACGACATCGCCGCACGCCGCGCGCTGTACGAGCACGCAATCGCCAGCCTGACCGGCGCGCCCGCTTCGGATTTCGCACTCGCGCCGGAGATCGAAACGGCGTACCTGCCGTCGATTCCAACCGGCGTGCCCGCGGCGCTGCTACAACGACGCCCCGATATCGCTGCCGCAGAGCGGCGTGTCGCCGAGGCCAATGCGCAAATCGGCGTGGCCAAAGCCGCATTCTTCCCGGACATTTCGCTCGGACTCGACGGTGGTTATCAAAGCGACACGCTTTCGCCGTGGCTGATGGCGCCGAACGAAATCTGGTCGGTCGGACCGAGCCTCGTGCTCACGCTATTCGACGGCGGCCGCCGTGAGGCGATCACGCAACAGGCGCGCGCCAAACTCGCCGAGAACGGCGCGAAGTACAAGGCCACTGTGCTGCTCGCCTTCCAGCAGGTCGAAGACAACCTCGCGCAATTGCATCATCTCGGCGACGAAGCCACGCAGCAGAACGAGGCGCTGGTTGCTGCGCAACGCACTTTGACACTTTCGATGTCGCGCTATCGCGACGGCGTTGTCAGCTATCTGGATGTCGTGACCGCACAGACCACCGAACTCACTACCCAGATCGATGCATTGAACCTCAATACGCGGCGTCTGCTGGCCTCGGTGGGGTTGATTGAGGCCCTGGGCGGAGGTTGGTCGGCGGACGGCGCTACGGGCTCGCCTGCCGTTCAGGCAGTCAGTGCACAAGCGGTGCATCCGAAGGTGCTCGCGTCCGCTGATTGAAACTGCGGGTTGAATCAGTCAGTTGAGTCCACCAATGCCGTTAAAAAAACGTCGCCGGTTCTTCACCGGCGACGTTTGCCATCCAAACATACTTACGACACCCTTTCGGCGCGCATGCCGCGCTCAGAATTTATGCCGTATCCCCATGGCCACCACCGCCTGTCGATCGCTTGACGAAGCCGCCAGCGAATAGATCGACGCATTGCCAAGCACCGCAATACCGTCCGCTCCCGACACATGCTGATAGACGCCTTCCAGATACAGATCGGTTCGGCGTGACAACGCGTAGTCCGCCTGCAGCATGAACTGATTCCACTTCGGTGCGACGCTCCTGCCGTCGTCACTGAAATGTCCATCCGTGAACGTGTACGAACCACCGAGCGAGAATGTCGGCGTGATGGCATAGCGCGCATTCAGTTCGTAGTTATTGAAAGTCAGCATATCGCCGTTGAGCGTGGAATACGCGCCGCCCTGCGTGATCTGATGCGGGTCGTCCAGCATGGTCCGCGTGAAGACGAGACCGACGCTCGCCGCGCCGAACGTATAGCGCCCAGCCGCGCCGAGGATGCGCTGGCGTGCGCCGGTGAAGGTCGCGTCGCCATCGCTGCTGCTCACCGCGCCGCCAGTGTTGGCGGGTTGATTGACGCCGCCCGGCTGGTTCACCTGGAGATACGCGAGCGCCAGATTGAACGGACCGCCCGCCCATTGCGCGCCGAGGCTATAGGCGTTGTTGTTGCTGAAGCCACCGGCCGCATTGCTGAACGCGTAGGCGCCGCCGACTGTGAAGCCGTCATAGGTCGCGCTGCGGAATTTCAGCGCGTTGTTCATGCGCAGATCGTTGTTGAGATTGTCGTTATCGAACGGATGGTCGGCGATATTGCCGCCGAAGCCCGAACCCGTCGCCGAAAGCGGCGCGACGAAATCGACCAGGAAGTCGTATTGCCGCCCCATGGTTACCGTACCCCACTGCTTGCTCGCGATGCCGACCCATGCCTGCCGGCCGAATTCATCGCCACCGTTGGAGAATTTGCCGCTGTCGATATTAAAACCGTTCTCCAGATCGAAGACCGCGCTCAGGCCACCGCCCAGGTCCTCGTTACCGCGCAGGCCCCAGCGGTCGGTACTGATATTGCCGCTTTCCATCATCCAGTTGCTTTTGCCACCTGAAGCCGTTTTCTGATTGCTGATGTAGTCGATGCCGGTATCGAGTGTGCCGTAGAGCGTGACGCTGCTTTGTGCGTGCGCCGCCGCGCCGAAGGTGCCGGCTAGCGCGACGAGTGTGGTTGCCAATCCTTTGTTCATGTTTGATTCCGGGTAAGAGGAGGCGCCGATCCGCGCAGTGACGGACCGATCCCGCACACCGTGCGGGTAGCCGCAATGTAGATTTGCGTGGTGACATACCCGTGATCAAAACCGGTCGATTCATGAAACGTTTTTTATGTTCATGACATGCACGGGACAAGCCCCTGAATCATCGGATTGCCGGCGCTCCAGCGGATAAATATCTTTTCATGCGTACACCACCGATCCGCTAACGCCAGGTCACTATCCTTCTTATCAACCGATCCACGAATGCATTGCGGTTCGCGCATCGGCTCCATTCAATTTGATTTGTGAGGATTACGAACATGAAGTCTCTGACGCTCGCCATCGCTTTCATCGGTGCAACCGCAACGGCCTCCGCTTTCGCTCAATCGACCACGACGCCCTCGCCGGCGCAACAGAGCGCCGCACCGGCTATGCAAGTAGCGGCGAACAGCACCGCCGCGGTCAACGCGGCTGGGTCGTGGGTGCCGCCTTACGGTCAGGCGACCGGTGAGAAGACGCGTGCACAGGTTTATCAGGAGCTGGTGCATGCGGAGAAGGACGGACAGCTCGCCTATCTGAACTCGACGCTTTACGCGCACTGATATCTGTCACTAAACGCAACACGCTGTATTTCTCGCCCTGATATCAATGACTCTTCGCACCGCGATCAAACGCACTGCCACGTTTGCCGTTGCCGCTGCTGCAGCCGGACTCCTGTTATCCGGATGCGCGACAACGTCGCCCTCAACAAGCGCCGACAACTGTGTCGGCCCACCGAGTTACTGCAATATCTATTTTGGTTCGTGAACAAAAAAAGCGCGCTACCCCTTCGGGCAGCGCGCTTTTTAAGCTGATGTTGATGCTTTAGAACGAGTGTCGAATACCCACGCGCCCCACCACCTGCTTGCCGTCAGACGAGGGATCGAAGCCGGCAATCTGCGCAACGGCGCCGCCGCTGGCTTTTTGTAGCGCGGCGAGCGCATAGATTGCGGTGCGCTTCGACAATTCGTACTCTGCGCTCAGGTTGAGCTGCTGATACTTCGGTTCCTGATTGGTCGCGTGATCGCGGCCATCTGTGTAGGTGTAACCGGCAGCGAGATTCAGCTGGCCGGTTGCCGCGAAGGTGCCGGCAATTTCATAGTTCTGGAATTTGACGTCTTGCCCCGCATCACCCTGCTGGAAATCAACGTTGGTGAAGTTGCCCATCACCTTGAACTTGCCGATCTGATAAGACACGCCCGCGGCAAAGATGCCTTGACTGCGGGCATTAGCCAGATAGTTGCCGTACACCGCGTTGGTAAAGCCCGAGCCGTTCTGATAGCTCTGGATTGCCTGTTCCGGATCGTTGACGCGAAGGTATCCCGCCCCCATCGAGAACTGCCCGTTCGTATACGACGCTGCCGCGCTATAGGCGGAGTTATTCGAGAACTGCCCGGCCTGCCCGCCGAACGAATAAAGGGCTTCGCCGGTAAAGCCCCCGATAGTGGGGCTCGTGTACTTCACCGAATTACTAATGGCGAAGCCGTTGTCGAGGTTGTCCATGTCGTTGGGGTGGGAGAAATACCAGCCGCCGTAGCTGTCGTTGAGCGAGAACGGCTCGATGAGATCGACGATCGGATCCCACTGCCGCCCGAGCGTGACAGTACCGGCCGTCTGACTGGCGAGGCCTACGTACGCATTACGGGAAAAAGCCAGACCACTCCCCAGGCTACCGTTGGTCGAATTGAAGCCGCTTTCCAGGTCGAACACAGCGGAGAGCCCGGCGCCGAGATCTTCCTTGCCTCTGAGGCCCCAGCGGCTACCTGCGCTGACGCCGCTGGCCATTTGATAGAGATGGTTGCCGTTGACGTTGCTGGCGAAGTCGATACCCGTGTCGAGCAGCCCGTAGAGCGTGACGCTGCTTTGCGCATGGGCGGTGGAAACGACGCCGACGCATAGCAGTGCCCCGAGCATGTGGGTCAGCTTCATCTTCTGATTCATGAATCACCTTTCATTTAATTAAGGATGCCTGATAGCCGTGGATACTTTCGATGCTTTGTGACTACTGGACGAATATATCGACATCAGAAATCACCGCATGTGCAACACAGACTTTCAGTTTTTTCGTTGGATTTTCATGAACAGATCATTGACCCAACCCAAAGCGCGCGAGCACCTTGGGAAGAAGAGAAGAACGGGAGCTTGAAGCGAATAGAACCAGGAGGAGCGAGACAAACGCACGTCAATCGAAACTGACGAACAAGGGGGATGTAGTATTGAGAAGTAGCGCTGCGACGCGAAGACTAATGCTAAGCCTCGCTACGCGACTTCGCGCGGCGAGGCACTGAACCTTTACGTTACGTCAGCGATTCGGTATGCGCGGAATGCCTTCGTTGCTCGCCGCTTTGAGCTGCTGAACCTGCCTGAGCGTCTTGTTCAACTGGGCCTGCGCGGCCACGCGCTGCGCCTCGATCTGCCCGATCTCCCTGCGCAACTGATGCTGCCGGTTTGTCACCAGCTGGGATAGCGTGTTGTTGCGTTCGAGATCGCTGCGTAGTCGTTCAGCCTGCGCTTCCGACTGCGCGGTCATGCGCGACAGGCGTTCATTGTGCGCCTCGAGCACTGCGCGGCGTATCTCGATCTCCGACAGGCGCATCACCTGTTCTTCGAATTGGCGGAATGCCGCTTCGGCGGAATCCAGCTCCGTAGAAGTCAGGACGCGCCATAGACACTCGTCGTGATACAGCGCGACGTAGTACGACAGTTCCGCGCGGTGAAACATCAGATTGACCGAATAATTGAAGCTGCGAACGAACCTGAACGAGGTCACCGCGTCGCTCGCGGCCAGCGCCTCGACCTCCGCAATGTCAGCCATCTGAAGCGTGTGCCTGCCTTGCGGTGACGGCATCACGGGTACTGCCCGCAACGGCGTAACCGGCTGCGGCGATTCGGCGGCGAGATCTTCGCCCGCGTCTGGTGGCGCCTTGTCTTCAGGCGTGGCAAGTTCGGCGCCTAGCGGGACAACATGGGACATCGGGGTTGCGGTAATGACACCCCACCGGTTCCATAGGTTTTTCAAGGCGAGTTCTCCGGTTGCGGCAAGTCTCTTCCGTCCATCATCAGGTGACTGATTTCTTCATGTCGCACAGTCACCACGCCGACGCAAAAGCAATCCAGCTTGTTCGATTTCATCCAAACAAACGTTTACATCCCCCGAAATCCACTGACCCGAAACCGAAATAAAGAAAATGCGATGTGCAGGATGACGAACCGTGCCCACCCGGCACAGTTCTCGTTCACGCTTCCTTCTCCACCATGCCCAACAACCCCGGCCGGATTCGTTTCTTACGAATTTGGCCAGTTAGTGGATCAACTCGCGCAGCAAAAGCAAATAGAGCGAGAAGGAGGAACGGAACAGAAATCAGAAGGACGATGTACACAACTTTGCCCGCAGCCAGGAATCGATGCACAGCAAGAGCAATATTCGTACCGACTATTTTGCGGCATGAAAACTCGCTGAATTCGCTCGAAAACCGGCGCTCATCCTGATTCACCGGCGTTCTGGCGTGCGAAACCGGTTGGATGTTACGTAACGTGTTACCGCGCTCGGGAGCGAGATTCAGAGTGACACGAGGCGCCGCGCAGGCAAAATAAGTCAGGAAGATGAAACAGAAACCTGATAGCCAAACCGGCTGACGGTCTCAATCCGAACCTCCGGTACATCGTCCGAAAGTTTGCGTCGCAGCCGGGAGACGACCAGATTCACACTGGAAGGATCGACATCCTCTTTCTCAGGCCAGGCATAGCGGATCAGCTGATCCCTGGCCACCGGCGCATTAACCTGCCTCAGCAAACACTCAAGGAGAAGAAACTCCCGCCGTGTCACGCCAACACGCCGGGCGCCACAAACGAGCTCCCGGGTGGCGGCATCCAAAGAAGGGCCACCCACGGCGGGCAAAACGGAAGCGACAGCAGAAACAAGACTGCTAACCCCTGCCCGGCCACCCCCAACCCGCTGCAAAGCGGCCATCCGCTCATGCATTTCAATAAACGAATAAGGCTGGCAAAAGCACGCATCCGCGCCGGCGCGCAAAACCTTCGTGCGATCCTGAGCAGTAGCCACGCCGAGTACAGCAACAATCGCCGCGCCACTCCCAGCAGTGGCGAACTCCCCAATGAACCCTTGCAACGCAGAATAAGATCCAACCTCGAGCACCATCAAAACAATCGCATCGAACGGTTCCTGCGAGGCGAGAAAAACCCCATCGCGCAGATCGTCGGCCCGTTGCAGACTATGGGCGCTTTCCTGCAGTGCCTTGAATAGCCACGCAGCTTCCGGATGAGAAGGACCAACGAACAGGACGCGCATTCACCACCCTGCCCGAGCAATAAAATAAATCACCCTCATGCGAGGGTCCTCGACCAGCATTCGATGGAAATCCTGGTGCCGGGCTGCGCATTACCGATTTTCATCGTGAAGTCATGCACCCGCATCACCGCTGACACGATGCTCAATCCCAGCCCCGATCCGGCCAGATGCCGCGTACTCTCTCCGCGATAAAACCGCTGCAGAACCGCATCGCGTTCATCCGCGGCAATGCCGGGTCCGTTATCGAGAATGTCCACCTGAGGCCCCGCCGACGTCTGTCGAAGTTCCATGCGCACCACGCCACCTTCGGGCGTGAACTTGATCGCGTTATCCACCAGATTGCTCAACGCCTCGAACAGCAAGGCACGGTCACCATGAATCGCATCGACCGGCTGTACATGCACAGATAGCTGAATCGAGCGGCTTTCGGCGAGCGGTTCATATAGTTCACCAACTTCCTGCATCAGCGTCTCCAACTGCATCTCTCCGAAGCCACCGCGCCGCTGAAGCGTGCCGATCTCGGAGATACGCAACATCGCGCGAAACCGGTCGAGCAATGCATCGGTCTCGATGCGCGCGCGCTCCACCAGCTGCGACAGCGCCGCATCGTCGAGCGTATCGGTGCGCTCCGCCACATGCGCCAGCAAGGTTCGCACATGCGCGAGCGGCGTGCGCAGATCGTGCGCGATACCGTCGCACGCACCTTTCACCTCATTCATCAGGCGTTCGACTTCCGCCAGCATATGGTTCACCAGATGCGCGAGCATATCCACTTCGTCGCGCCCGCCGATCGGCAGGCGCTGCGCGAGATCGCCCTGCGCAATACGCTGCGTGACGCGCCGGATCGCTTTCAGCCGGCGCATCTGCCGCACGCTCAGCGCCAGCCCGCCTGCCACGCCCGCGAGCAGACATACGATCCCGCCGCCCACCAGTGCGTTGATAATGGTCTCGCGAATCCGCAGGATGTGCGTCAGATCGCGCGCGATGACGAGCGTCGAACCGTCCTTGCGCCGCTCGGCCATGGCGCGGACCACCGGCGCCTCGTCGTTGCGCGCCATCGAGAGCACGAGATCGAGCGTCTTGCCGGTGCGATTGGTGGCTAGTTGTGACGGATACACCAGCACGTCCCCAGCCAGCAGACTGCCGTCTGCCGCAAACAGGCCGTAGTAATTGGTGTGCATGCGCTCATGCTCGATACGGCGATGAATCGCGTCGGCAAGACCGGAGTCAGGCAACGAATCGAAGTAGACCAGTTGCCAGTCCATCACCACATCGGTCTCGCGCTCCATATCTCCGGTCACGGCCCAGCCGATGTAGCCCAGCAACAGCATCACCGAAAGCGAAAAGATAACCGCGTAGACCGATAGCAGGCGAAAAGTCGTGGAATGCCAGCGCCGCCCGAGCGCAGATTGAGCCGGGAAGGTTGTGTCCATCAGAATGGTCTGTTCATGCGAGGATATAACCCGAGCCCCGCACGGTCTGGATCATCGGCGCGACGCCGGGCGGGTCGATTTTTTTGCGCAACCGGCCCATGTGCACGTCGATCAGATTGGTGCCCGGGTCGAAGTGGTAACCCCACACCGCCTCGAACAGCATGGTGCGCGTGATGGTTTGCCCAGCATGCCGCATCATGAATTCGAGCACGCGATATTCAGTGGGCAGCAAGACGATCTCTTCGCCGTCGCGCTGAACCTTGCGGGAAATCAGATCGAGTTCGAGCGGGCCGACTCGCAGATGCGTTTCGAGCGGGGCTGCCGGTGTTTGACTGCGGCGCAACAGCACCTCGAGACGCGCGGTCATTTCTTCAGGGTCGAACGGCTTGGTCAGGTAGTCGTCGCCACCGGCGCGCAGGCCGCGCACGCGTTCATCCACATCACCCAATGCGCTCAACATCAGCACCGGCGTTTGAATGCCGATGCTGCGCATGGTGGTGAGGATCGTGAGGCCGTCCACGCCCGGCAGCATGCGGTCGAGCGTGATTACGTCGTAGTCTTCGCTGATCGCGCGGGCCATGCCGTCGCGGCCGTTGGCCACCCAATCCACCGTAAAGCCACGGCTTTTCAGCTCCTCGACAATTTCATTCGCGGTAATTTCATCGTCTTCGATCGTCAGTACTCGCGACATGATCATTGCATGCGCCACCGCCAGCTCTACCGATGCAAGCGGCGGGCGCGACCGGTTATCAGTAGAAGGACATGATGCCATATTCGGCTTGCGCGTTCAGAGCACGGGCGTGCGATTCGACGGGTGTCGCCGCTTTGCCTCAGTGCCTGCCTGCAGGCTACGCGCAGTTGTATAGCGGATGAATATCCGCTTCATGAAGAAAAATTTAAGTTCGCCGCAGAGCCGCTAAAACTGACGACGGAACGATAAAACAAATTTCATTTTCCCGACGCCGCTCCGGTAGGTCGCCTCCACTAGCCTACTGCCATCCCGCTGTTTTCTTTGCGGTCCGACTCGAACCTTATCGTGGATGGTATGAAAATGAAGCTCGCAACCAGGACTCTCGTCACCACCCTTCTGTTGATCGGCAGCGCATCGGCGATGGCTTCGCCGGCGCTCACACAGCAACAATGCAACGACTATCCGTTCAAACAGCTCAAAGGCGAAGTGACGCACAAGCAATTGATGAACGAACTCGGCGAACTGGAAGCAGTCGGCTACAGCCCCAGCAACGACGACGACGAGTACCCCAGCGATCTGCAGCAGGCCGAGCAAAAACTGCAAGCCGAATATCGCGCGGACTGCCTGCCTGCCGCGCATGCATCGACAACCGCGACGCAAACGCCGGCCGGTGCGGCGCCCGCGCAAGTGGCGAATCAGCCGGCCGGCTGAACGCCGCGCTCGACTCAGACGGCGACCGCGCTCAGGCGCAATGTGGCCGCCGTCACGTCACCGGCCATTCGTCAACTGGCCGCTTTCGCTCGCCTGCCGCCGTGCGCGCCGCTCGTCACGCTTACGGCGCAATTCGGCAAGCCGCCGTTTGCTATAGGTTAGCGAGGCGACCGCATGGAACGCGACCGGTGCGAATACGAGGCCGAACAGCGTAGCCGCCAGCACCCCACCGAACACGCCCGTGCCGATCGAACGACGGCTTTCCGCACCCGCACCGCTCGATACCACGAGCGGCACGACGCCCAACAGGAATGCTGCCGAGGTCATCACGATCGGCCGGAAGCGCGCGGCGGCCGCTTCGGTCACGGCGCGCGTCAACGGCAGCCCGCGACGATACAGATCGCGTGCGAATTGCACGATCAGAATCGCGTTTTTCGCCGCAAGGCCGATCACCGTGATCATGCCGACCTTGAAGTACACGTCGTTCGGCATGCCCCGCAGCAGCATCGCGGCGATTGCGCCGATCACGCCAAGCGGCACCACCATCAGCACGGCAAGCGGGATCGTCCAGCTTTCGTACAAGGCAGCCAGCGCCATGAACACGGCCAGCAGCGACAGGGCGATCAGCAACGGTGTCAGCTGTGCCGCCGCAGTTTCTTCGCGCGCCGCGTCGACCCAGTCATACGACACCCCGACCGGCAACGAAGCAGCGAGCCGCTCCATCTCCGCCATCGCCGCGCCCGAGCTATAGCCTGGCGCCGCGTGGCCGCTCACGTCGAGCGACGGATAGCCGTTATAGCGCGTCAGCATCACCGGGCCGATGCTCCAATGACGCGACGCAATCGCGGATAAAGGCACCATGCCACCCGACGAGTTCGGCACGGCGAGCGCCATCAGATCGTCCTCGGTCATTCGCGTGGCAGCGTCGGCGGAAATCATCACGCGGCGCATCCGGCCACCGGCAGGAAAGTCGTCGATATAGGTCGAACCGAAGGTGCTGCCCAGCACGTCGGTGATGCGGTCAAACGGCACGCCGAGCGCATACGCTTTCGCACGATCGATAACGAGTTCGACGCGCGGCGCATCCGGCAGATCCTCCGAATGCACCGAAGCCAGCACCGGGCTTGCCTTGGCCTGCGCGAACAGTTGCTCGCGCGCTGCCTTCAGCGCATCCAGCCCGACACCGCCGCGATCTTCGAGCCGGAACACGAAACCGTCCGAATGCCCGAGTCCCGGCACGGAAGGCGGCAATTGCGCCTCCACGTTGCCGTCGAGAATCTTGTCGAACTTCTCATTGAGCCGTTCGCGCAGGGTCATCGCATCGATGTCACGCTTGCCCCAGTCTTTCAGCTCGACGAAGCCCATCGCCACGTTCTGACCGCTGCCGGTAAAGCTCCAGCCGACCACACTGGTGACGTGCGCGACCGCAGGTTCGGCGTGCAGAATCGTTTCCATGCGCTGGACCACCGCGAGCGTACGCGCCTGCGTCGCACCGGCCGGCAATTGCACCATCACCTGCAACTGGCCTTCATCTTCGCTCGGTAAAAAGCCACCGGGCATCTGCCAATAGAGCGCGGCGCACGCGCCGACCAGCACGGCATAGATCGCCAGCATCGGTCCGATACGGCGCAGCGTACGCGCGGTCAGCCCACGATAGCCGCTCGCGGCCCGATCGAAACCGGTCGTGAAGCGGCTCGCCGCGCGCGCCGCGAAGCCGGGCAGGCCACGGCGGCCATCGCGTTGACTCACCGGGTGCTTGTGCGCTTTCAGCAGATTCGCGCATAGCGCGGGCGTCAGCGACAAGGCCATGAACGACGACACCAGCATCGACGCGATCATCGACACCGCGAATTGCCGGTAAATACCGCCGACACCGCCCGGGAAGAATGCCATTGGCACGAACACGGCTGTCAGCACCGCCGTCACGCCGACGATCGCGCCGCCGATCTGCGTCATCGCCTTACGGGTGGCCTCGCGCGGCGGCAGGCCCTCCTCTTCCATCACGCGATGCACGCTCTCCACCACCACGATCGCATCGTCGACGAGAATCCCGATTGCCAGCACAAGGCCGAACATCGTGAACACATTGATCGACAGACCGCATGCGTACATCGCGAGAAACGCGCCCATCAGCGTGACCGGAATCACCACCGTCGGCACCAGCGTATAGCGCAGATCGCGCAGGAACAGCCACATCACGAAGAACACCAGCACCACGGCCTCTGCCAGCGTGACGAGCACCTCGCGAATCGCGATCTTTACGAAATGCGCGTTGTCGAACGGAATTTCGACGGCAACGCCCGGCGGCAAGCCTTTCGAGAGTTCGGCAAGCCGTGCGCGGATCGCGTTGGACGTCTCGAGCGCATTGCCGCGCGGCCCGAGCTGAATACCGACGGTCGCCGCGGCCTTGCCGTTCAGGCGGGAGTAGTACGAGTAATTGTCGCGTCCCAGTTCGACTCGCGCGACATCCCGCAAGCGCACGGCCGAGCCGTCAGGCAGCGCCTTCAGCACGATCTGGCCGAATTCGGCGGGCGAGATCAGTTGTCCCTTTACGCTCACCGATGCCGTTAGCTGCTGCCCCGGAACGAACGGTGCGTCGCCCAGCGTACCGGCCGTTACCGTCGCGTTCTGCGCGGCGATCGCGGCGTTTACTTCCGCCGCGCCGAGACCGTACTCGCGCAGCTTCATCGGATCGAGCCAGATGCGCAACGCTTCGTCGGCGTCCCACAGCTCCGCCGCGCCCACGCCCGGCGCGCGCTTCAGTTCGCGCAACACGTAGCGGCTCAGGTAGTCGCTCAATTGCACCGAATCGCGCGAGCCATCCGTGGAGGTCAGCGCGACCAGCATCAGAAACGTATTGGCGGCCTTGAATACGCTGATGCCCTGCTGCACGACCTGTTGCGGCAAGCGAGGCTCGACCTGCTTGAGACGGTTCTGGATATCGACCAGCGCGAGATCCGGATTGGTGCCCGGGGCAAAGGTTGCATCGATCTCGAGATTGCCGAGGTTGTCACTGGTCGTTTCGTAGTACAGCATATTGTCGGCGCCATCGAGACTCTCTTCGATGATGCTGCCGAGGTTGGCATCGACCACTTCAGTGGCGGCCCCCGGATAGGTGGCGCTGATCACGATGCGCGGCGGCGCAAGACGCGGATACTGCGCTACCGGCAGTTGCGGAATGGCAAGTGCGCCCGCCACGACAATGGCGAGCGCAACAATCCATGCAAAAACCGGGCGGTCGATGAAGAAAAATGGCACGCAAAAAATCCGTTCAGATTGTCTGGAGACGCGGCGCGTCAACGAGGCGGGCCATATGCAGCACGTCGGCCAGTATGCCGTCGCGCAATGCAAAACCGCGCGAGCGGCCTTCTTCGACAAAGCCGAATTTGCGGTACAGCGCGATTGCCGGCGCGTTGTCGCAGAACACCGTGAGCTCGATGCGGCGCAAACCGAGCGATGCGTCCGCAGAGTCGATCAGCCCTTGCAGAAGCGCCGAGCCGACACCGCGTCCATGATACGCGTCATGCACGGCCAATCCTAAATACGCGCAATGCGCGCGACTGTGCCGCTGAACCTCCAATCCGGCGTGGCCGACCACGCGCCCGCCGATGGTCGCGCATACGCTTACGCCGCTTTTGAGGCGCCGCTCGTACCACGCCTTGAGCTCTCCAGGACGGCGGTAGCCGACCGATAGCGTGCCGCGCCGCACGCCGGGCAGGCTCATGATATCGGCGAACGCATCCATGTCGGACGATTCGAGCGCTCGAAGCGTAATGCGATCGTCGAGCGCGGCCTCGCCTGGCAACGTTTCTTCTTTCATGGTCTCATTCCGCTGCAGTGTTGGCGGCTGATGGCGTCGACATCCATGGCGCCGCTTCGCGCAGCCGCGCCATGAAATAGCAGTCGATCAGCACACCACGGCGCAACACCGCGCCACGCTGATGCGCTTCGATCTCGAAGCCGAACTTGCGGTATAGGGCAAGGGCCGCATGGTTATCACTGAAGACTTCCAACTCGAGGCGACGCAGACCGAGCCAGTTGTCGGCCAGATCGAGCAGTTCGGTCATCAGCGCATTGCCGATGCCGCGCCGGTGCCATGCGTCGTGGACACCAATGCCGAGCGATGCGGCATGCGCGCGGCGCCCCTTAAAAGGCGTGAGCTCCGCGTCGCCGACCAGCGTGTCGCCAACCATCGCCACGATCGCGATCTCGGGCGGCGCGAGTTCTTCAAGGTATTCGCGCGTGCTGGCAAGCGTCCGAAACGGCACCTGCGGATTGCCGTTCACCACGACCGGCAACTGATGCATCGCGTGGTATTGCTCCGCATCGGCCACGCGCAACGCGCGCAGCGTCAGGCCCTCGGGCAAGCTCCCAGAATTAGATTTTGTTCTTATGTCCTGATTCATAGGCTCATAACGTCAATTCGAATGACCTCGTCAGAATGCCGGGTAATTGCATGCCGCCCGTGGCCCGCTCACCCCATGTCGAGTCGCTCAATAGCAATTCCGCCTGCGCGCCGAGTTGTTCAAGTTCACTGCCGAGCACGCGGTACAGGCTGTCGTCGAAACGCATGGCTTCGAGCGGCGCAACGATCTGCCCGTTCTCGACCCAGAAAGTTGCGAAGCGCGTCATGCCGGTCAGCCTGCAATTCATCCGGTCCGAGAAATTCACGTACCAGAGATTGCCGATGTAGAGGCCGGTATCGAGCTTGCCCAGCACGTCCTCTTCCAGCAGATCGCCCGCCTGCATCGAAAGCGCCGCAGGCGACTCGTTCGCCAGCGCACCGTTGGGCGTCAATCCATATTCGCGCGCGCTGCGCGCATTGGTCAGGCGTTCGGCACTGCGGCCGGCCTGGATCAGCGGGACGCTCTCGCGCAAATAGCCGTCGTCGTTGAAACCGGGTGTAATGCCGAGATTCAGATCTTCGCTGATCGTAACGCGCGGGTCGACTACGATTTCTCCCACATGCAGCTTGTACAACTCGCTGCGCGACGTGGCCTGGGCACGTGCGGAGAAGCCGCTCCATGCCGCCACGCCAAGCAGTTCCGCGAGCGCTGCGGGCGCGAGATATGAACGATAACGCCCCGGCGCCAAGCTGCGCGGTGTGCGCGCGAGCACCGTGAGACGCGTTGCGGCCTGCTCGACCTTGTGCGCGAAAACGGCGTCGCTCCAGTCGTCGCCCGCGTATGTGGTTTTGATCGCGCGGCCGCTCGGGTCGTATAGCGACCAGCTGAAATTGAAGTTGTCGACTTCGTACCAGCCGCGGCTGCCGTTCGTGGACGCGAACCCGCGCACGATCGTGCCACCCGCGTAGAAGCCCACGAAATCCAGCCCCTGCGCGCATTCTGCAACGGTACGCAACAGGCCGGCCGGCTCCGGCAGCTTGCCTGAGCGTTGTGTGGCGCGCTGCCATTGCGACGTATCGAACAACAGATGCGGATCGTCCGCCGCGCCGCGCAGGCTTTCACGCAAAGTGGCAAGCGCCGCGCTCACGTCGTCCAGATCCTGTTGCAGATCGCCGCAGACAGTCAGCGTCGAATAAGCCTGGCGTGCGCCGTCGATCAAACGCAAGGTCAGTTTGCCTTGTGACACGCTGCCGATCTGCCGCACCTTGCCCGAGTTGAAGCGAATAAAGTCGGACTGCTCGCCGGCAAATGAGCTCAGCGTGGTTTCCGCGCCTTGCTGCAGGCGCTCGATGGTATCAGCCAGCGAAGTGAAATGCTGCTGCCAGTCGATCGAAGGCGCGGTGCGTGAGGAGATGAACTGGCTCATCAAGCGCCTCCGAACACGTCGATGTCGCTAAACACGCAAGCCGGCGAGGCGTGGCCAACGCGAATGATCTGCGCCGGTTCGCCCTTGCCGCACATGGACGTGCCGTACACCTCGCGCGTATCCGCGTTCCCCACCGCGCTCAGGCTGCGCCAGAAATTCGCCGAAATACCGCGGTAATTCGGCTGTTTGACGATCTGGGTCAGCTTGCCGTTTTCGATCAGCTGACCAAACTCGCAGCCGAACTGGAATTTGTTGCGATGGTCGTCGATCGACCAGGACGTGTTGGTGCGCATCAGAATGCCGTGTTCGATGTTGCCGATCATCTGCTCCAGAGAACTCTCGCCGGGCTCGATGTTCAGATTCGCCATCCGGTCGATCGGCGGGCGGTTCCAGTTGGATGCGCGTGAATTCGCCACGCCCGCAATATGGGCGCGTTGCTGCGAAAGTGCTCCACCGAGCGGGCGTTCGAGCACGCCATCGCGAATCAGATACTGCTTTTTTGCTTCCGTGCCGTCGTCGTCGAATGCGTACGTTGCGGCTTCCTCGCGCAGTTCCGGGTCGAAGGTTACGTTCAGCAGTTCCGAACCGTAGCGATACGAGCCGAACATTTCTTTCTTGACGAAGCTCCAGCCGGCGAAGTTGCGCTCGTCGCCGAGAATGCGATCGAGTTCGAGCGGATGGCCGATCGATTCGTGAATCTGCAGCATCATCTGATCGGGCATCAGCAGCAAATCGCGCTTGCCTGACGGACAATTCGGCGCAGCCAGCAATTGCAGCGCTTCATTGGCGACACGCTCACCCGAGCCGTCGAAGCCGAAGCGCGCCAGCACCTCCATGCCGCCCTGCCCCAAGGTGCCGTAGTTGCCACCAAGGGTGCGCACTTGCGTATCACCGTCCGCATGCGCGGCCACGCTCAATTGAGGCATCACGAACTGGAACTGTTGATCGATCCGCACGCCGTCGCGGGTGATGTAAAGCTGATCGGTGTGCGTAATCTGCACAGCCGCAACGCGTTCGACAATGCGTGCATCGAGATTCGCGCCCGCGCACTCCACGCTCAGGCGCTCCAGCCATTCGGCGCGGCTCGGCAATGCAAGCTGCGCGTTCGGCGACACGTAGTAGCCGCTCAGCGCAGGACGCACCACCTCGCGATGATCGATCAACGACAAAGCCGCGCTCGCTTCCGCGCGGGCCGTTGCGAGGTCCAGCGCTTGCTGCAAGCCGGCGGCACTCAGATTCGCGGTAGCGGCATAGCCTGCACCTGCACCCACCCATGCGATCAGCATCGCGCCACGATCGCGCACCGTGCGCATGGGTTGCGCGACGTCGTTACGGATCTCGTGATCGTCGATCTGTTCATCGACAATGCGCAGCGACCAGAACGCCGCGCGGCTCGTAAGCGATCGGGCGGCTTGCGCCCAACGTTCGTCAATCATTAACGGTTCCCGTAGGAGTCTTCGCTGCACCCGCCGGCGACACGATCAGCGACGACGCAAGCAGCGACTGGGTATAAGGATGCGACGGCGCGTGCAACACATCGAGTGTGTCGCCGGCTTCGACGATGCGTCCCGACTTCATCACGATCACGCGATGCGCCATGGCTCGCATCACCGCCAGATCGTGCGTAATGAACAAATAGCTTAGCTTGTACTTTTTCTGCAGATTTGTCAGCAGATTCAGCACCTGTTTCTGGATGGATACATCGAGCGCACTGGTCGGTTCATCGAGCACCAGCAATTCCGGCTCGACCGCGAGCGCACGCGCGATCGCTATACGCTGGCGCTGGCCGCCGGAAAACTCATGCGGATAGCGCAACATGGCGTCCGCGGGCATCCCGACTTCTTCCAGCAGGCTGCCCACACGTGCGCGCCGCGCCTTTGCGTCCATGTCGGGTTGATGCATGGTCAGGCCTTCGCCGATGATCTGCTCCACCGTCATCCGTGGCGACAACGAGCCGAACGGGTCCTGAAACACGACCTGCATGCGCGAATACAACTCGCGGCGGGAGCGCGCGGTTTTCAGCGAGGCTAACGGCAAACCGTCAATATGAATATGGCCCGCGGCCGGTTTCTGCAGACCGAGCACCGTGGCCGCCAGCGTCGATTTGCCCGACCCCGATTCGCCGACGATACCGAGCGTTTCGCCGCGCCGCACGTTCAGATCGACGTCGTGCACTGCACGGAACGTGGAGCGGCCGAACATGGAGCGCCAACCTTTCGCGGAGGTGCTGTAGTCGACGGCGAGCCCTTGCACTTCGAGCAAACGCCGCGCATCCGGCTCGACGGGCTCTACCGCACGTTGCGGCTCGCTGTCCAGCAGGCGCTTTGTGTAGGGATGCTGCGGGTTGGAGAACAACGCTTCGGTCGTATTGGTTTCGACCAGCACACCCTTTTCCATCACCGCGACGCGCTGCGCGAAACGTTTCACCAGATTCAGGTCATGCGTGATCAGCAGCACGGCCATGCCACGCTCGGCCGCTTCCTGCTCCTGCAACGCGATCAATAGATCGACGATCTGCTGACGCACGGTGACGTCGAGCGCGGTGGTCGGTTCGTCGGCAAGCAGCAGACGTGGCCGGCATGCCAGCGCCATGGCGATCATCGCGCGCTGCCGCTGGCCGCCGGACAGCTGATGCGGGAAACTGTCGATGCGCCGTTCCGGCTCGGGAATGCCGGTGCGTCTGAGCAACTCGATGCCGCGCTTGCGCGCCGCGTTCGGCCGCAAGCCTTCATGCAGGCGCAAACTTTCTGCGATCTGCTTGCCGATCGTGAAGAGCGGATTGAGCGCCGTCATCGGTTCCTGAAACACCATCGCCACGTCCGCGCCGCGCAGACCGCGCATCTGCTGCTCGGTCTTCTGCAGCAGATCCTCACCGTCGAGCAGCATGCGGCCGCTCAGATCGGCGTGCTCGACCAGACGCAAAATCGACAGTGCGGTGACGCTCTTGCCGGAGCCCGATTCGCCGACGAGAGCGACGCGCTCACCGCGCGCGATCGAGAGGCTGAGTTCATGCACCGCGATCTTGTCGCCGAAACGCACCGAGAAGCGATCGATTTCCAGCAACGGGCGGTTTGATTTGGCTTCGCTCATCGCGGACCTCCGCCGAAGGCCGAACCGCGTTTGCGCGTATCGAGCGCATTGCGTAATGCGTCACCCATGAAGGTCAACAACAGCAACGTAATCACCAGGGCGGCGAAAGCCGAAATCGAAATCCACCAGGCGTCGAGATTGTTCTTGCCTTCCTGAAGCAGTTCGCCGAGGCTCGGCGTGGGCGGCGGCACGCCCAACCCCAGAAAGTCGAGACTGGTCAGCGAGAGAATCGCCGCGCTCATGCGAAACGGTAGAAAGGTAATCACCGGCGTCAGGCTATTCGGCAGCACATGGCGCCACATGATCTGCCAGTTTGAAAGGCCCATGGTACGTGCCGCCCTCACGTAGTCGAGCGAGCGGTTACGCAGAAACTCAGCGCGCACATAGTCGGAAAGCACTAGCCAGCCAAACATCGAGAGAAGAATAAAGAGCAACCACAGCGTGGGCTCGAAGATCGACGCGAAGATGATCAGCAGGTACAGGTCCGGCATTGAGCTCCATATCTCGATCAGACGCTGACCGATCAGATCGGTGCGGCCACCGTAGAAGCCCTGCACCGCGCCGGTCAATACGCCGATCATGACGCCGGATACCGTGAGCGCGAGCGCCATCAGCACCGAAAGCCGGAAACCATACAGCAGCCGCGCAAGCACGTCGCGTCCGTACTGATCCGTGCCGAGCCAGTTGCTTCTGGTAGGCGGCGCCGGGTACGGATGGGCAGCGAAATAGTCGATCGTGTCGTAATGGAAATGATTCGGCGGATAGATCGCGAAGTTGCCATTCGATTCGAGTCGCGAACGGATATACGGATCGAGGTAATTCGCCCGCGCCGGAAAATCGCCGCCGAAGATCTTCTCCGAATAGTCTTTGACGATAGGAAAATAATAGTGCCCGTCATAGCGCACAATCAACGGACGATCGTTGGACAGCACCTCGCCGAACAGGCTGATGACGAACAGCGACACGAAGATCACGAGGCTCCAGTAACCGAGCCTCTGCCGCTTGAAGCGCAGCCATGTGCGCCGCCAGGGAGACGGCGACGCCACGTGCGCCGCGCCGGACTGATCAGCGGTCCAGGCGGTTGAATTGGATGCGGGGGTCGACGAGGACATAGCAGACGTCAGCAATGAGTTTGGTTACGAGGGCGATCAGCGTGAACAGAAACAGCGAACCGAGCACGACCGGATAGTCACGGCGAATCACCGAGTCATACGAAAGTTGGCCCATGCCGTCGAGCGAGAACAGGGTTTCGATCAGCAGATTGCCGTTCAGGAAGGCGCCGACGAAGGCCGCCGGCAAACCGGTCAGCAACGGAATCGCGGCATTGCGCAGCACGTGTTTCCACAGCACGTCGCGCTCAGGCGCCCCTTTGGCGCGGGCAGTCAATACGTATTGACGTCCAATCTCCTCGAGGAAGGTGTTCTTGGTCAGAATCGTGACGATCGCGAAGTTGCCCACCACCGAGGCGGTGACCGGCAACACGATGTGCCACAAATAGTCGAGCAGCTTGCCGAAGGCACTGAGGTCGTTGAAGTTGTCCGAGGTCAGGCCGCGCATCGGAAACACCTGCCAGAAGGTGCCGCCGCCGAACAGCATCAGCAACAGCACGCCCAGCACGAAGCCGGGAATCGCGTAACCGGCGAGCACCAGCACGCTGGTCACCGTATCGAAGCGCGAGCCGTTGCGCACTGCTTTCGCAATACCCAACGGCACCGATATCAGATACGTGAGCATCACCGTCCATAAGCCGAGCGTGATCGACACGGGCAGCTTCGATTTGATGACGTCCCACACGCTGTCATGCTGATAGTAGGACTGGCCCAGATCGAAGGTCGCATAACGCTTGAGCATCAGAACGTAGCGCTCGAGCGGCGGCTTGTCGAAGCCGAATTGCTTCTTGATCTGCTCCAACTGCTGCGGATCGACACCCTGGCTGCCGTGATACCCGCCGCCGCCCGACCCCGCCTCTCCGCCACGGCCAGCGCCGTGGCGGAGTTGCGTCATCACCTGTTCAACCGGCCCACCCGGTACGAACTGCGTGACGACAAAGGTCAGCGTGACCACGCCGAGCAGCGTCGGCACCATCAATAGCAATCGTCTGAGAATGTAGGCGAGCATGGTGTTCCTCAGTGGGCCGTGGCCGTGGTTGAACTCGCGGATTGCGCGGCCTGGAGTTTCTGTGTCGCCTGTGCGCCGGGCGCCTTCACGTACCAGTAGTCGATGACCCAATCTTCGTACTGGTAGGAATTCGGCACGGTTTTCGGAAAGCCGAGCGTGGTCTTATAGCCGATGCGCGCGCCCGGTGCGTAGTACTCCGGCACCAGGTAAAACGAATAGATCAGCACGCGATCCAGTGCACGGGTCGCCGCTTCCAGATCGTCGAGATTAGTGGCGGAGAGTGCGGAGTGGATCAGCGAGTCGACCGCTTTCGAACGGATACCCGTATAGTTCTCGGAGCCGACTTCGGACGCAGCCGCACTGCCGAAGCGGCGCGTCAGTTCAGCGCCCGGAATCGTGACCGGCGGATAGATGAAGGTGGTCATGTCGTACTCGAAATTATCCAGACGTTTCTCGTACAACGCGCTGTCGATTTCGCGCATATGGGCCTGTATGCCGAGCATGTCGAGCGCCTGCATATACGGCAGGATCAGACGATCCATGCCGGGCTGATCGTCCATGATCTCGATCGTCATCGGCGTACCGTTGGCGTCACGCAATGCGCCGTCGCGATAGTGCCACCCGGCTTGCGCCAGCAGATCGCGCGCAACGCGCAGATTGCCGCGCAAGGAATTCGGCGGAATCGTGTCGGGTTGCTTGAGCATCGGGCCGAACACTTCGGGCGGCACGCTGCCGCGCAACGGTTCGAGCAGCGCCAGCTCCTTCTGCCCCGGCATGCCGGTCGCACCGAACGGACTGGCCTCAAAATAGCTGTTCGTACGCCGGTATTGACCGTAGAACATCATCCGGTTCATCCAGTCGTAGTCGAGTGCCAGCGTCAGGGCGTGGCGCACGCGCGGGTCCTGGAACATCGGCTTGCGCATATTCATCAGCATGCCCTGCATCTGCGCGGGACCGTCGGCGAATTCGCCCTTCTTCAGCAGTCCGTTGTCGAAGTTCTTGCCGACATATTTGCGCGCCCACTGCGTCGCGCTGTATTCGACGATGACGTCCGCGTCGCCTGCCTTGAAGGCTTCAAGCTGCGTGTAATGATCGCGGTACAGGTTGAACGTGATGCGTTCGAAACGGAACATGCCGCGTCGCGAAGGCAGATTCGCCGCCCAGTAGTCGGGGTTGCGGCGATACGTGATCTGCTTGTCGTTCTTGCGGCTCTCGATCAGATAGGCGCCGCTGCTGATCGGTGCCATGGAAGAAATCTGGTCGAATGGCAGACGCTTGCCGTTGGGCTGCATCCCCCATTTCGGCGAAAAGATCGGCAGATCGCCGGCGATCAATGGCGCATCGCGTTCTGCATGCTTGAAATCGAAGCGGATTGTGCTCCTGTCGATCACCGTCGCGTTTTTGATGATCGAGAACTGCGCATTGAAAAGCGGCGACGCCTGCGGACTCGTCAACGTGTCGTACGAGTACTTGACGTCGGCGGCCGTGATCGGATCGCCGTTCGAGAAGCGTGCGGCGGGATTGATATGGAATGTCGCCGAGGTCAGGTCTGGGGCGACTTCGACATCGTCGGCGATCAATGGATATTCGGAGGCCAGTTCGTCCCAGCTACGCTGCATCAGCGTATCGAACATCAGATTGAGGACGTCGGGCGCGGGCGCGCCACGCACCAGAAACGGATTCAGTGAATCGTAGGTCTGCAGTTCGCTATAGTTTTCGAAACTGAGCGAGCCGTTCGCGGGTGCGTCCGGATTCGCATAGTCGAAGTGCGTGAAGTCGGCGGGATACTTCGGCTGGTCGTACTGTGAAATCGACGGCTTTGCCTGCGCCGCCGTCGGCATCGCTCCGCATACCGTTAGTAGGCCAGGCGCAGCGGCAATGACGAACGAGATGCTCGCGGCGCGGCGCACCGCGCCGAGCAAACATCCAATCGCGTCGTGCAGGCGCAACAGTCCGGAATTCATCATTCTTTTCATCAGCCCATACAGTGCGCACCGGCTCGTGACCTGCGCGCGATTCGTCCTGCGGCACGAGTACAACCTGTTGGCTTTACCGGTGCACGCTGGT
Source organism: Paraburkholderia sediminicola (assembly GCF_902859805.1). Taxonomy (GTDB): domain Bacteria; phylum Pseudomonadota; class Gammaproteobacteria; order Burkholderiales; family Burkholderiaceae; genus Paraburkholderia; species Paraburkholderia sediminicola. The sequence continues at coordinate 62,238 of NZ_CADIKC010000021.1, forward strand.
CCATTGCGACGACAGGCAGACTGCGCCGCCTTACGATGAGTCGCCGCTTAAAGCACACCGCTCCGGTTCCTTGCACGAACGGAACCGGAGCAGTGCTTCCATCAGATCAACTACAGAGACCTCAGAACTTATACGTTGCGCCGATTTGCGCGAAACGGCCAATGTACGTATAGATCGACTGATCGTACCCGTTCTGATCCAACGTGCCATTCGCAAAGATCGGATCGTACGGCGGCGTACGGTTGAAGATGTTGTCGATACCGCCGTAGATCGTCCAGTGCTTGAAGCCCGTGTACGTCATCATCAGGTTGAACTGGCTGTACGATCCCACCTTGCTCGGCCCCGACGGATTCAGATTCTGCGCGTACGGACCCGTGAACTGCCACGTCAACGCTGCGTCGAACTTATGATACGTCCAGTCCAGCGTAGTGTTGCCCTTCCAGCGCGGGAAGCTGCCGCCGAACGGTTGCGTGAGGGTGAAGTTGTTACCCGCGCCGTTCACCGGTGCGCCCCCCAGGAAGCCGATCTTGAAGCTGTTCACATAAGCCCAGTCAGTCGACAGGGTGAACGTACCGGCGGTCGTGGTCGGCAGCGCCTGACGGAACGTGCCTTCGAAGCCGTTCGTGTCGAGGTAGCCGAGGTTCTGATACGGAATCACCTTGTACAGCACGTCGCCCGTGGTCGGATCGGTAGCAACCTGCGAAGGCGAACCCTGGCCGATCACGTTATCGACGCGAATCTTGTACCAGTCAAGGCCGACATCAGTCGTGCGGGTCGGTGACAACTGGAAGCCGATGTTGAAGTTGCGCGTACGCTCCGGCGCCAGATTCGGATTACCCTCGGTGATCGAGGTGTAGTTCAGACCGGTGTTCGGATCCACCTGAATTCCGAGCGTTTGCGATTTGCTGTTTTCGACGAACGTCGGCGCACGGAAACCGCGGTCATACGACGTGTACATCGTCAACGCCTGAACCGGCTGATAGCGCAACGCGAAGCGCGGCGAGAACGCACCACCCACATCGCTGTAGTGGTCGTAACGGCCCGACTGACTGAATGTCAGGTTGCGCACAATCGGAATATCCACCTGGTAATACACGGCCGCCACATTGCGCTGGCCGTTCACCGTCTGGAGATTCGGATTGATGACCTGGCCCGACAGGAATGCCGCACCCGGCGTGAGCACTTCGCTCTGGTGCGTGAACTGCGCGCCGAACCCGAGACCCACGTCGCCCGCCGGCAGGTGGAACAGCTCCGGCGTCGACAACGTCGCGTCAACCGTATCGAGCTTCGAGATACCCAGGTTGTCCGCATCCTGGTACAGCCCGTTGAACGCATTGGGCGTAGCCGACGGATTCGCGAAATTCAGCGTACCGTTCTGGTAAATGTTGGCCAGTGCGGCGGAGTTCAGCTGGTTCGTGTAGGTGTTCGCGACCGTGCTTTGCGAGTGGCTGACCGACGTCGCCCAATCCCATTCACCGTTCGGCAGGTTGAACGAACCCTTGACGCCTGTGGATGCGCGCCAGTACGTGGCATCCGTCTTTTCCGCGATCGTGTTCGGGAAAGCATAGGTGAGTGGCGTGCCAACCCCGAACGGGTTGTACGGGTTAGTCGCCGGCACAACAGTGCTGAACGGGACGAGCAGCTTTGTCTGCGGGTTCAACACCAGCGTCGGATTCTGCGGATTGCCAACCACATTGCCCCACAAACCATCGTTGGTCGTGGTCGTGTTTCTGCTGATCAGGAAGTCGCCGAATGCAGTGGTCGTATCGCTGATCTTGAAGTCAGCGTGAAGCTTCGCATTGAGACGCTCGGTCATCGGTGCGATGGACGTGCCTTCCGCGGTATTGAACGCGCAGACCGTGCCTGCCTTGCCGGCAGTCAGCGAATTGGTGGCCGCAGGATGCACCGAACCGCCGGAGGGACAACCGCTCAACGCCTGCACGCTGCCGTCGGGCATATTCCAGTACGACGGCGCGAGCAACGAAAGGCCGCCCGGTTGATTGGTGAAGTCCTGATTGCGCGTCGAGTCGCGGTCTGCGAGCGTGAAGCCGTTCGACTTGTAGTAGCTCGCGGCAGCGGTCACGTTAAAGCGATCGGAGTTGAGATCGCCGAAGCCGCCAAGCGCGCCGAATTTGGTGGTGCCGGCACCGCCGCCGCCATTGATGGCGCTGCCGTAGCTGCCGTCGAGCTGGAGGCCCTGGAAGTCATGCTTCGTGATGATGTTGACCACGCCTGCAATAGCGTCCGAGCCGTATTGCGACACGGCGCCGGTCTTCACGATTTCGATGCGGTCGATGGAGTTCAACGGCAGCGTGTTCAGGTCGAAGAAGGAGTCGACGCTGTTCGAGAAGAACGCGAACGGCGCAACGCGCTGTCCATCCACCAGCACCAGCGTGTATTTTTCGCTGAGGCCGCGCAGAGCGATACCCGCAGCGCCTGCGGCGAAGTTGCCGGACTGGCCTTCACTCCAGCTATTCGCCGAGTTGGCCGAGGTGTCGCGCAGAAAATCGGAGACGGTCGTTGCACCGCTATTCTGAATGTCTTTCTGCGTAACCGTCTGAACCTGGTTGAAGCCGACCTTGTCCGAACTGCGGATCAGCGACCCGGTCACTTCGAATTTCTTCAGTTGCTGCACGCCTTTGCCAGCCGGCGTCGCGGTGGTGTTGTCCGCGGACGGTGTCGCGGCGGTGCCCGATGCCGGAGTTGCAGCCGCTGCCGGCGTGCTCTCCGTCGTCGCGCCTGCCGCGGTTCCGGTGGTGGCCGGCTGGCTTTGTGCAAACGCCGGTACGGCGATTACGGCCGACAATGCCAGTTCAGCCCAGATTATTCTTTTGATGGCCAACGCCAATGCCCTTTGTTTCATTTTCCCCTTCCCGCTCGTCAATTAAGGCCACAGCTGTGTGTGTGAAGAGAGATCTTGTGAACCTCCCCACTCGATATACGGCGATCTTGCGCCGCGCTCCGTCAAAGCTGACCCGTCCTTCCATTGCCCAGCAAACCGGCTAACAGCACACCAGTTTGCAGATACAGACGGGAAGACGGGACACTTCAGATACTTCAATATCGGACTACTTATTTATTACAAACGAAATGCGCAGCGCTTTCTAATTGATTTCACTTCTACCACTTCGGACTCTGACTATTGGGGCAATGCGCTCCCAATCAGACCCACTCCGATTCAACCTTAAGTAATGCTTACAAATACAGCTTGACCGCTTTCGACGAAAGCATTAAGCAAAGGCATCTAGAACAATCTTGGCGTGCCCACCCAGACGACCACCGCTTCTTCGCGAGCGGTATTGCACCAGGCGTGCGGCACAGTGGACTCGTAATGCGCGGTGTCACCAGCCTGCAATACGAACGTTGTACCTTCTAACGTGAGCGATATCTGGCCGCTCATCACGTACAAGAACTCTTCCCCTGCATGCGTTGTGACTTCCGACGGGTTCTGCCCCACCGGCATCCTGACGAGAATCACTTCCAGCTTGCTGCCAACCGACAGATTCGTCAGCCGTCCAAAAAGATTCGCGGTTCCGTCGAAGCCGAAGTACTTCAGTTCTTTTCCTCTTTGCACCGACCTGTCTTCAGTCGGCGTATCGACGAAGTACTGCACCGTTACACCTAAAGCCCGAGCAATGCCAACTAGCGACGTAATCGAAGGTGTTGCATGACCTCGCTCCACCTGCGACAAAAAAGGCTTGGAAATTCCCGCCGTGGTTGCCACTTCATCCAGCGTGCGCTTGAGCCGTTGGCGAAGCGCGCGGATCTTGCTTCCTATAGAAACTGCGACCTGTGCCTTGTTATCGAGTGGCAAAACCATAGCAAGACAGAATCCCGTAGTCAAAATTAGTTTGATAAAACGAAACTATGTTTCGTCGAATACAACATCCTCCCTAAGAGATGCGCGATATGCCTGGCTAGTTGCCGCAGTAAGTGACTCCATCAAGGCGATCGCCGAGGCACTTTCATACTCGCGGAAAACTGGGCGCTGGTTGCGCACACAACCACATCCGTCTATTCGCGACGGCCTGTGTCTCATACGGCAAGAATGTGCCTCCCGGCTCGATACACGGATACCTCGGAGGCACTTCGCAAGAAGAAACATATAGGGACGAGGATGCCGCTATTTCGACGCCACCAGCACCCACAGACGGGCGAGGTCGGCTGAACCATCGGTACCCTTCACTGCGCGGAAGGTTTGCACTGCACGCGCTTTATCGCCCGCCATGTAGTACGCCTCACCGAGATGCAGTTGCGCCTGGTCCGGGTGGTCGATTCCGCCCTTCGAGATCGCAGCATCCATTGCCGTCAGACCCTGCTTGGCCTGCCCTGCGAAGACCTCGTTGAAGGCGACGTCGACCGGCGCGACGGGGTTCGCGGGATCCGCCGGCGCTTGTGCCCGCTTCGCGGCAAGTGCCTGCAACCGCTTCTCGCGATCGGCCTGCGCATCGTGGCCCAGAACGCCTGACGCAAAGCCTTGATCGATAACCTGCTTGCCTTCGGCCGTGGTGCCGGCCACGATCGCGAGCTGCGTCATTTCCATGTAATCGTCGGCCGTACTGAGCGAACCGGTTGCACGGCGCAGACGGAAGGTGTCAATGTCCAGCGCGGACGAATAGCCGGGCTTGCTACGAATCGCGTTGAACAGATCGTCCCAGTAAGACTGCTTCGGATGATAGGCAACCAGCTTTTCGAGCGTGCTGCGGTACGTCGCATCATCCTTCACGCGTTGCGCGCAGGTGCCGAGCAATTGCAGTTGCGACTCGTCTGGGGCATGACCGGCGCGCACTTGCGCATCGATGCCAGGTTTGAGCAGGCTCACCACACTGGCGCAATCGTTTGACAGGTAGTAAGACTGAACAAGCAAGGTGCGCATGTCGGGATCGCTGCCGCCCGACTTCAGATAACGTTGCGCGACCTTCGCAGACTGTGCGTAGTTTTTCTGCTGGAAGTAGATGCCTGCAAGCGCCGCGGTGGTGCGTTGCTCGTCAGCACCCGTCAGGCGTCCTGAACCCAGCAAGGTTTCGTAGGCCTGTGCGGCCACGCCGGATTCACCGGCTGCCGCTGCTGCGGCGCCGCGCATCTCCTGAATCATGTAGCTTTCATAGGGCGTTTTGCCCGGCACAGCGTCGGCCTGATCGATCTTCGACAACGCGTCCTTGTACTTGTGCGCGCGATACAGATCCTGCGCGGCGTTCAGCGGCTTCGCCACATCCGGCCGCAAAGAGTCTGCAGCATGAGAGGTGACCGGCAGCACGACGAGCGCCGACAGCCCTCCGATAGCGGCCGCAATGACGGCGCGTTTGAACCGTTGATGGATCGTTAGCATTCCACTTCCCTATTGCATGTACTGCTCGTTGCCGATCAGGCCGATTTTCGTCGCGCCCAGTCGTTGCGCGGATGCCATCACTGCCGCGACATCCTTGTACGGCACCAGCTTGTTAGGCCGCAGATGAATTTCCGCCTGGACCGGTTCAGCGGCCACCTGTGCAAGCCTGGATTCCAGCGCCGCGCGGTTGGGCACCGGCTGGCCGTTCCAGGTCGTGGTGCCGTCGAAGTCGATATCGATCTGCACCACTTCCGGCTGCGTGATCGGCGGCGGCGGATTGCCGACCGGCAAATTCATCTTGATGGCATGCGTCTGAATCGGAATCGTGATGATCAGCATGATCAGCAACACCAGCATCACGTCGATCAGCGGCGTGGTGTTGATATCGACCATCACATCCGGTTCGGAACTGCCACCGCCCGAAGATACGTTCATTCCCATGATCACCTCCTGTCGACCAGAGTTAGCGCAAAGCTCTTACTCTGGTCCCATGCAAAGCTAGCCGCCGCGTGCGGGCGGCTCAGTAATAAACGAAACCTTGGCGATACCGGCGCGCTCGCACGCGGTAATGACCCGGCCGATGAACTCATAACGCGCGCTCTGGTCGCCGCGGACATGCACTTCCGGTTGCGGCGTCATGACCGACACGGTTTTCAGGCGTGTCAGCAGCGTAGGCCCATCCACCTGCTTCTCGTTCCAGAAGAAATCGCCGTCGTGGTTGACCGCAATGACGATACTTTTGGGCGTGGTCTGCAGCGGCTGGATCGTCTCCTTCGGCAGTTGCACCGGCACCGTATGCGTCACCACCGGAATCGTGATCAGAAAGATGATCAGCAGAACCAGCATCACATCGACAAGCGGCGTGGTGTTGATACTGGAGATGACCTCGTCGTTATCATCCTGCCCAACGCTCATAGCCATGACAGACTCCGCTTATTGGACCAGCGATGCTTCACGAGCCGAAGCGCGTGCCGAGCGCCGGCTGCCGGCGAGCAGGACAGTGTGCAGTTGTGCGCCGAACGCACGAACCCGCTCCATGACCGACTTGTTGCGGCGAACCAGGAAGTTGTAGCCAAGCACAGCCGGCACGGCGACGGCGAGGCCGATCGCGGTCATGATCAGCGCCTCGCCCACCGGGCCCGCGACCTTGTCGATCGAAGCCTGGCCGGCGATACCGATTGCCGTCAGCGCGTGATAAATCCCCCACACCGTACCGAACAGACCGACGAACGGAGCCGTCGAGCCAACCGTACCGAGGAATGCCAGGCCGTCTTGCAGACGGTTCGATACGTTGGTGATCGCACGCTCGACTGACGTATCGATCCACGTGTTGCGGTCGACGGCTTCGAGCAGTGCTTCGTCATGATGCTCGCCTGCCTCGATGGCCGTTTCGGCGATGAAGCGGAACGGCGATGCTTCGTCGAGCAGCTTCGTGCCTTCGACCAGCGACGGCGCAGTCCACAGCTGTTCGTCGGCGCTCTTCGCACGACGGTTCGCACGGAACTGCTCGAAGAACTTGGTGATCATGATGTACCAGCTGCCCATCGACATGAGTACCAGCAGAATCAGCACGAAGCGTGCAACGAAGTCACCGTTCTTCCAGAGCGCGCCGAGACCGTACGGGTTGTTGACGGTTTCGGACGTAGCCGGCGCCGGCGGCGGCGTCGCCTCATCTGCGGCCGGGGCGGCCGTTTGCGGTGCGGCGGTGGTGGTGGCAGTGGCGGCAGCCGACGCGCTCGCGTCGCTCGCTTGCGCGTGGGCCATTTGCGGTGCCACAAAGGTATCCACCGTGGTTACGGCGAACAACATGGTTGCCGCCAATGCGGCGAGAGTACGCTTCTTCATGCCTGCTCCAAGTTCATTAGTACAACTTCTAAACCAAGACTGATAAATCGCTACCGGTACCGAACAGCCGTGGGTTTCAGTTCAGGTTAAACGAGAACGGAACTTGCACACGGACAGCCTGGCCTTGGGAAACGCACGTGAACTGCTTGACCGCGTTGAAGGCTGCGCGATCCAGTGAGGAATCGTCCGCCGACTTGGCAACACGTTCATTCGTAATATGGCCCTGCGGGTCGACTACAAATTCGATCAGCACATCACCCGTCACGTTGTTCTCCTGCGCTTCCTTCGGGTAGCGAATCGACGAACGGACCTGATCCGAGTTCGGGCACACGACCCCTACTTCCGCACTCACGGGCTTGCTCGGTGCAGGCGGTGCCGGCGGCGCGGGTGCGACGGCGGGCGCCGATACGACCGGTGCGGCCTGGTGCGTGATGGTCGGCTGAGGCGGCGTTTGCACCTGCACTTCCGGCGGCGGCACGAACGGCGGCGGCGGCGGTGCGAACTTCGGCGGCGGCAATTGCACGGTAGGCAATGGCGGCGGCGGAGGCGGCTTCACCGGCTCGATGATTTTGGTTTCAATTGGATGCTGGATGACCTGCACGACCTTGGTGGCAAGGCCATTGATGAGTGCATAGATCAGCACGATGTGCAGGAGCAGAACAACTGCGATACCGCCGAAGCGGCGTACTGGGTTTTGCTGCTTGCGCCCAAACTCACGCGGGCGTCCTGGCCTCTCCATACGGGCCGTTGCTGCCGGAAATTGCCCTTCGACTTTCGTACCCACCTTTACTCCTCCGGCGTGAACCGTCTATTTCTGTAACTGCAGTGCGCTTACATACGGCAACAACGTTCACTTCAGGCAACCGCATCCATTGCCCAGGCCTTTGATTTGTAGTCCAAAATTTATGCCGTAAGGCCCAACTCTGCTGCAACGGCACGGGTATGGCTGTTAGACGCCACGACGGCACTTCCAAGCAGTCAAACGATTATCTAAGTAGAAGTACTAATAGATTAATCTCGACTCGCTCATTTCCGTCTGGCATGAATATGCTGAAGACAATTTGATCTAAGCGCGCTGCAGCTCCTGAACTTTTTGCGCGTTTGTCACCTGCATTTCATGGGAGGCAACAATAGCAGGACAAAAAATGCGGGGTCAAACTTTTTTTGATGGGAGCATACTAAGTTTAGAGAGAACACTCTAACTAATGCGGTATTCGCGTCGCTTTAAAAGAATAAGCGTGTGTCGAACAGATGCAAGCGCGCCATGCGCGGCTCGCTAATTGGGATGCAGCCGGCATCGCGGGCTATGGTGACGCGCGATGAACTGCTGACAGGTCGCTGGTGATACGTAGCCGCAAAAGCCTGCTGGGCGGGCGCTGCGCGAGGGTTGTGTGGCAACCTCGACGGATTCCGAACAGGTCATCCAACGTACGTTTCAAGCGCCGGCCAGAGGCCTGCGTCAAGGCCGGGAAGATAGCAGAAGAAAAACACCGTTTCCAAATTTTTTTAGCGGTATTTACGACACTCTAAACACACATTTCAATTACGCCATTTATATAATTACAAATACATTCCACTTAATTACATATAGCCGACGACACCGATAATGCCCGACTCGGGTAAGTCGAGTGTCGCGACAATACCCGTTCATGGACCGCCAGTGGTCTGTTGGCTTACGTGTGAGCCGCCATGTGCGGCTCTCCAGACCGGACGAGCGAACCGGAGCGGCGCAAGCCATTTGCGCCGCTCCGCTGCCTTAACCGTTGGTTCCTTCGCTCGCGACGACCGCGGTATCATTCCGCGTACGCGCGAGTACGGGACGCAAGGCTGCACCGGTGTGACTCGCCGCAACACGGGACAATCCTTCGGGATCCGTAGCGGCGACAATCGTGCCGCCACCCACGCCACCTTCCGGACCGAGGTCAATGATCCAATCCGCCTCGGCAATCACGTCGAGATCGTGTTCGATGACAACGACGCTATGACCGCCATCCGCGAGACGATGCAGCACGCGAATCAGCTTCGCGACGTCGGCCATATGCAAACCGACAGTCGGTTCGTCCAGCACATACAGCGTGTGCGGCGGCTTCTGACCACGACGCGTGATGTCGTCACGCACCTTGCTTAGCTCGGTGACAAGCTTGATACGCTGCGCTTCGCCGCCCGAGAGCGTAGGCGACGGCTGGCCGAGCGTCAGATAACCGAGCCCGACATCCTTCATCAATTGCAATGGATGCGCGATGTTGGAGATCGGTGCGAAGAATTCGACGGCTTCGTCGATTTCCATGGTGAGTACGTCGCCGATATTCTTGCCGCGCCACGTGACCGCCAGCGTCTCGGGGTTGAAGCGCTGCCCGTGGCAAACGTCGCATGGCACTTTCACGTCGGGCAGAAAGCTCATGCCGATGGTGCGCACGCCCTGCCCTTCGCAAGCGGGGCAACGTCCTTCACCGGTGTTGAACGAGAAACGCGATGCCGTATAGCCACGCGCTCGCGCTTCGAGCGTGCCGGCGAACAGCTTGCGGATCGCATCCCACACGCCAATGTAGGTCGCCGGACACGAACGCGGTGTTTTACCGATCGGTGTCTGATCGACTTCGAGCACCCGGTCGATGGTTTCCCAGCCGGTGATCGCATCGCACCCTTGCCACGCATGCGTGACGTTCAGCGGCGCACGCGGCGCCGTGCGCGCCAACACGCTCGAACGCCGGTTCGCCGCCGGCTGGGTCTCGGCCGCCGCACGCGCACGCCGTGTAGCCGGCGACGACAGCACCGAGCGCCCCACCGCATCCAGCAGATTGGCCATCAGCACGTCGCGCGCAAGCGTCGATTTGCCCGAACCGCTCACCCCCGTCACCGCCACCAGCCGCGAAAGCGGAATGCCGACCGTGACGTTCTGCAGGTTGTGCAGCTTACCGCCGTGCACCGTTAGCCAGTTCTCCGGCACCGCGGCAACGCGCTTGGTCGGCGCGACCACCTCGCGGCGCGGCTGCAGCGGGTGCACGATCGGATTAGCAAGGAACTGCCCGGTCAGCGAATCAGGCTGCGCCGACAGATCGGCCACGCTGCCCTGCGCAACCAGCGTGCCGCCGCGCTTGCCCGCGCCCGGCCCGATATCGATGATGTGATCGGCACGCCGAATCGTGTCCTCGTCATGCTCGACCACCACCAGCGTATTGCCCTTTTCGCCCAGCTTGCGCAAGGCATTGAGCAGAATCTGGTTGTCGCGCGGATGCAGGCCGATGGTCGGTTCGTCGAGCACGTAGCACACACCTTGGAGGTTGCTGCCAAGTTGCGCGGCGAGCCGGATGCGCTGCGCTTCACCGCCCGAGAGGCTCGGCGCCGCGCGATCGAGACTCAGATAACCGAGCCCGACTTCTTCCAGAAATTGCAGTCGGCTGCCGATTTCGCTGATCACGTCGCGCGCGATTTCCGCGTCCCGGCCGCTCATCTCCAGCGTGTCGATCCACGCACGCGTATCGGACACCGTCCATTGCGCGACGTCGACGATGGCCTGCTCGCCGAACGTGACGGCGCGTGCAGTTGGGTTCAGACGTGTGCCGGCACAATCCGCACACGGCTCGTCGACGAGACCTTCCGGTTCCTGCTCCTCGGAAGGCAAGCTCTGCTCGCGGCCGCGGTTGTCGTCGACGATCACTGTGTCGTCGTATGCCGCGCGTTGTTCGCGCGTCAGCGCAAGGCCCGTGCCGACGCATGTCGTACACCAGCCGTGCTTGCTGTTGTACGAGAACATGCGCGGGTCGAGTTCGGGATAGCTAGTACCGCATACCGGACAGGCGCGCTTGGTGGACAGTACCTTCACCGTGCCGAGTTTCGCCGTGGAGCGGCTGCCGCTGATCGCGTCGTACAAACCGTCGAGCGGCGCCAACAGATGCATCACGCCCTTGCCGATTTCCAGCGTCTGATCAAGCGCCTGGCGCAGTTCTACTTCGTTATCCGGCGACACGACGAGGTCCGTCACCGGCAACTCGATGGTGTGCTCCCGGAAGCGATCGAGCTTCGGCCACGGGTCTACCGGCACGAACTCGCCGTCCACACGCAGATGCGTGTTGCCGCGCGCTTTCGCCCACTTGGCGAGGTCGGTGTAGACACCCTTGCGGTTCACGACCAGCGGTGCGAGGAAACCGACGTGCTGCCCTTTGTGATCGCGCAGCAATTGCGCCGCAATCGACTCGACGCTTTGCGACGTGACCGGCGTGCCGTCGTGGATGCAATGCTGCAGACCGAGCTTCACGTATAGCAGGCGCAGGAAGTGCCACACTTCGGACGTGGTCGCCACCGTACTCTTGCGACCACCGCGCGACAAACGCTGCTCGATCGCGACAGTAGGCGGAATGCCATACACCGCGTCGACCTCAGGTCGACCGGCCGGCTGCACGATGGACCGTGCGTACGCGTTCAGCGATTCGAGGTAACGGCGCTGCCCCTCGTGGAACAGAATGTCGAAGGCCAGCGTGGACTTGCCCGACCCGGATACACCGGTAATCACGTTGAATTTGCCGTGCGGAATATCGACATCCAGCGATTTCAGATTGTGCTCGCGCGCATTGACGATACGCACCACGTCCTCGCCTTCGATCACCCGCCGCGCACGCGCCGCGCTCAGCGCCTTTTGCAGCGGCACACCCTGCGATTCCGGTTCTGCCGACGCGTTCATCGCGCGATCGTATTGCAGCAATGCCTCGCCGGTATGCGATTCCGGACAAAGCTTGACGTCTTCCGGCGTGCCCGCGCACAGCACCCTGCCGCCGCCGTCGCCACCTTCCGGACCGAGGTCGATCAGCCAGTCGGCCGCGCGGATCACGTCGAGATTGTGTTCGATCACAATCAGCGAATGGCCGCTCGCCAGCAGCTTGCCAAATGCCTGCATCAGCTTGGCGATGTCGTCGAAATGCAGGCCGGTGGTCGGCTCGTCGAACATGAACAGACGTTTTGCGACCGGCTGCTTCGCGCTCCGCGCAGTGCGCGCCTGTGCCGATTCCGCGAGGAAGCCGGCGAGCTTGAGCCGCTGCGCTTCACCTCCGGATAACGTAGGTACAGGCTGGCCGAGCTTCACGTATTCGAGACCCACGTCGACGATTGGCTGCAGCACGCGCAATACTTCGGCATCCTTGGCGAAGTAGGCGGTGGCTTCGCTCACCGTCAGCTCCAGCACGTCGGCAATGCTCAACGCACGCGCCGGCTCGCCGCGCTCGATTTTGACTTCGAGCAGTTCCGCGCGATAACGGCGCCCATCGCAATCCGGGCAGCGCAGGTAGACGTCGCTCAGGAATTGCATTTCGATGTGCTCGAAGCCCGAGCCGCCGCAGGTCGGGCAGCGCCCGTCGCCAGAGTTGAAGCTGAACATGCCGGGGCCGTAACCGCGTTGCTGCGCGAGCGGCGCTTTGGCAAAGAGCTTGCGGATTTCGTCGAACGCGCCGACGTAGCTGGCCGGATTCGAGCGCGCGGTCTTGCCGATCGGTGACTGGTCGACAAACACCACATCGGTAACCTGGTCGGCGCCGCTCAGGCTCCTGAATGAGCCGGGCGATTCGGTGGCGAGACCGAAGTGCCGCGCCATGGCCGGGTACAAGACGTCCTGCAGCAAGGTGGATTTGCCGGACCCCGACACACCTGTCACGCAAACAAGCCGCTGCAGCGGAATCTCGACCGTGACATCGCGCAAATTGTGTTCGGTCGCGCCTTCGAGCACGATGCGCGGCGTGCTGTCATCCACCGGACGTTGCGACCAGTGCGCCGCGTCCGCCACATGCCGGCGACCACCGAGGTACTCGCCGGTCAGTGTGCCGGACGAACGGATCGCCTCAGGCGCGCCGTCGTAAATGATCGAGCCGCCCCGTTCGCCTGGCCCCGGACCCATGTCGATCAAACGATCCGCCGCGAGCATCACCGAGGGATCGTGTTCGACCACCACCAGCGTATTGCCCGCATCGCGCAGCCGATGCATCGCTTCGACGATCCGGTTCAGATCGCGCGGATGCAGACCGATGCTCGGCTCGTCGAGCACGAACAGAGTTTTGGTCAGCGACGTGCCGAGCGCCGTGGTCAGGTTGATCCGCTGCACCTCGCCGCCCGACAGCGTGCGGCTTTGCCGGTCGAGTGTCAGATAGCCGAGGCCGACGTCGCACAGATATTTGAGGCGCGTGCGCACTTCGGCGAGCAACAGCTTGAGTGCGTCGTCGAGCAAGGCGCTCGGCAAGCTGATTTCGTCGAAGAAACGCCGGATGCGCTCGATCGGCATCAGCATGAGATCGTGCACGGTGAGACCCGGCAAGGCCTCGAGTTGCGCACGCTTCCACTCGACGCCACGCGGCATGAAGCGCTTTTCGGACGTCAGCACCTCATCGGCATTCTGCTTGCTGCCCAAGCGCCACAGCAGCGATTCCGTTTTCAGACGCGCGCCGCCACAGGTCTCGCACGGCGTATAGCTGCGATATTTCGACAGCAGCACACGAATGTGCATCTTGTACGCCTTCGATTCGAGATACTCGAAGAAGCGTTTGACGCCGTACCAATGGCTCTGCCACTTGCCGTTCCAGTCCGGCGAGCCGTTGATGACCCAGTCGCGTTCGGCGTCCGTCAGCTCGCCCCACGGTGTGCCGCGGCGGATGTCGGCTTTCGCCGCGTAGCGCATCAGGTCGTCCTGGCATTCTTTCCAGGCGGGCGTTTGCATCGGCTTGATCGCGCCGTCGCGCAGCGTCTTGCGCGCGTCGGGAATGACCAGACCGAGGTCGACGCCGATCACGCGGCCGAAACCGCGGCAGACTTCGCACGCGCCGTAGGCCGAGTTGAACGAGAACAGCGCCGGCTGCGGATCCGCATAGCGCAGGTCGCTCTCCGGGCTATGCAGGCCAGTGGAAAAGCGCCAGATTTGCGGCTCGGCTTCTTTGGCTTCCGGCGCCTCTGGCGCTGCGGGCAGCACGTAGATATTGACGCGGCCGCCACCGCGCTTAAGCGATGCCTCGATCGCGTCGACCACCCGTTGCTTGTCGACCGAACTTAAACGGAAGCGGTCTGCCACCACGTCGAGCAGCTTGCGCTTACCGGTGGGCGAATCGACTTCGCGCTGCGCCTGCACACGCGTGTAGCCGCTCGCGGAGAGCCATTGCTCCACTTCCTGCTCGGACGCCGTCTCCGGCAACTCGACCGGGAACGTGACGACCAGCCGCAAATCACTCTCCGCAGTGCGCTCGAGCAGCTCGGCGTAAATCGTTTCGGGCGTGTCGTGGCGCACCTGCAGCGCGGTCTTGCGATCGAACAGTTCGGCCGCGCGCGCGTAGAGCAGCTTCAGGTGATCGTTGAGCTCCGTCATGGTGCCGACGGTGGAGCGCGAACTGCGCACCGGGTTGGTCTGGTCGATCGCGATAGCGGGCGGCACACCATCGACCCGATCGACTTGCGGCCGGTCCATACGGTCGAGAAACTGCCGGGCGTAGGCGCTGAAGGTTTCGACGTAGCGCCGCTGCCCTTCCGCGTACAACGTGTCGAACACGAGGCTCGATTTGCCGGAGCCGGACGGCCCGGTGACGACCGTCATTTCGCCGGTTCGTACGTCGAGATCGACGTTCTTCAGGTTGTGCTGGCGCGCGCCGCGAATGCGGATAATTCCGTTAGATGCCAATTTTTCCGACCGTCTGAATGAGTGGACCACCTCTCACGGACGCCTCGCGACCGCGCAAGTTCGGAGTACCCGGCTGGCGGAACGACACGCCAAAGGCCGGGTTGTAGGGGGATACTATACTGTATATTTATACAGTTTTCCATGACACGGCACGGCGGCGCCGAGCGTGGCTCGATCAGCCGACCAGCAAGCGATGTGCCGTTTCAGAGGGCGCCATGCAGCCGTCAGGAGATGACGGCGAAGGGAGAGAAATACAAGGTTTTTCTGCGCGGTGCGGGGCCGCACGCAAGCCGGAATCCGCTGAAACCAGCCGGATCTCCCCGACCCTAGCCGAAGACGCTTTCCACGTTAAACCGGCCCATCACCGGCGCCGCTGGTTCCGAAGCGTGCGCCACTCCGCTGCCGCCGAGCGCGTAAGCCACGCAGCGTTTTGCCAGCACCTCGGTCGGATCGACAAGCCGCACCACCAACCCGTCCGGCCGCGTCAGCGTCGAACCGCGCAGCAGCAGCGGCAACTCCGTGCAGCCCAGCACGATGACCTGCACGCCTTGCGCGACCAGGTCATCTACCGCAGCCGCGAGGTCGTCACAGCACTCGCCTGACGTGTAGCCCGCCTTGGCGCCACTCGGCCCATAAACCGCGTTCATGAGCCGGGCCTGGGCGGCCGCGGCCGGCGCGATCTGCACGAAGCCGCATGCTTCGAGCGCCTTTTCGTAGACCCGGCTCGCCAGCGTGCCCGAGGTGGCCAGCACACCGACTTCGCGCAGGCTCGGGAAAGTCTCACGCAGATAATCTGCGGTACAGGTCAGCATATTGACGATCGGAATGGTCAGCGTCGGCTGAATGCCTTCCACGAACGCATGCGCCGTATTGCACGGAATCGCGATGAGATCCGCGCCGCCCTCTTCGAGCGTCTTGCAGGCAGCATAGAGTGCAAGCGTCGGATCGTCGCCGTTGCCGAGCAGCGCTTCAGTGCGATCCGGAATCTGCGGATTCTGCTCGACCATCACCTTGATGTGGTCCTGGTCGCAGTTGGCCGGCGTGTTGCGCACCAGTTTCGCCATGAAATCGACAGTCGCCGCCGGGCCGACGCCGCCCAGCACGCCCACCTTGAAACGCCGCTCCGGCTGCGCATATTGCGCCGCTGCAACGTAGCGCGCGTAGACGAGATTGGTATCGATTAAGGGCACTTCCAGCGTGCCGAGTGCACGCGCCACCAAGGGGATTTCGGCGAGCCCGGGAACGATGATCTCCGCACCTTGCGCAATGAGGTCGGCGCATGCGGCGCGCAACAACTCGACTGGCCGGCCATACAGGTGCCCGCATTTGATACCCTCGTCGCCGTACACGGCGCTCGTTACGCAATCGACGCCTGCTTCGTCACGCGGATGCAGCACCTCGAACCGCGCACTGTCGAAATAGCGTTCGAAAAGGCCGTGGCGGCGGATCGTCCCGGAAGTCAGCACGCCGACACGGCGAACCGACGGAAAAGCCTGCCGTACGTGTGCCGAGAGCGCGGCCATGATGTTAGCGATCGGCGGCGCCACGTTCGCCGAGAGTTCATCGATGAAGGTATGGCTGAGGAAGCACGGCAAGACGATCGCATCGACGCCGCGTTTCTCGAAGGCTCGAATCGTGTCGAATACGTGGATCTTGAATGGCGCGCTCGCGGCGCCTTGCGTTGCCGGTCCTTGCCACGAATGCTGCTCGAGGACGAAGTCGAACGGCTTGGCCGCGCCGGGCCGGCGCCACGCCGCGGTCATCCTGCTCAATACGTCGACGCTTGCGAGCGGCGACGCGCCCATCACCACACCCAGCGAACGATGACGATACATGATGGCTTTCCCCTGTCGTTTTTTCAGTTCGCCTTGATATTAGGATGCTTTCGGGGATTCAGGATGTTGTTAATCACGAAATAGCGGGTTTATGCCTGGGTGAGCGCTTACTGAATGTTTTCCTGTGGGGATGTTTGTTCGTATTTTGTAATTGGGGGTGAGTGGCGTTGCCCTTATTTGGGGGTTTATCGAATTCGGTTGCCTGCGCGGCGCTTTTGTTAGTGTTCTTGGCGTGTTGGCCTTTTCTTGTTCTGGATTTCGTGCCTTTCCTTGTTCTGGATTTCGTGCCTTTCCTTGCTCTGGCTTTAGTGCCTTTCCTTGCTTTGTTAGTGGTCTATTAGCGTTCCCCCTGTGCGGGGGGGCACTGTGGTGGTCAAGTAATCCTGGACACTTTTTCCGCTTTCCACTTTTTCTGCATGGTGATTTCGTATTCGGCGG
>NZ_CADIKC010000022.1 GCF_902859805.1 Paraburkholderia sediminicola
GACCTCGAAAAACGCTGGGCTGGCGCAGGCCCGGAGAAGCCTTCATTGAAAACTGCGCCAGGCAAGGGATTGTTATCGACCCGGCTGTTGCACTTGGTATTTGAAACCGCCCCTACTTTTCTTTGCGGCCGGCAAAGAAAAGTAGGGGCCGCCCCGCACAGGGGCAGCGCTAATAGACCACTAACAAATCAAGGAAAGGCCAAAGCCCTAAGAACACGGCCAAGCAACCGCCAAGCAGGCAAAAAAAATCAAGTAGCCGCAGGCGCATTAGGCGCCCGTGAATTCCTCAAATACATCATCGTCGACAGCACGACCGCCATCGCGGAAGCGACCGCAGCAAACAAAAACACCTGCGCATAACCAAACTCCCCAGCGATATACCCGGCCAACGGCCCCGTAATCCCCAGAGAAAGATCAAGAAACACAGAATAAGCCGACAAAGCCGCCCCACGACTAGCGGGCGGCACAAGCCCAACTGCCTCAACACCAAGAGCAGGAAACACCAAAGCAAATCCAAACCCGGTCAACGCCGCCCCTGCAAGGGCGATATGCGGCTCCGGCGCCAGCCACAACATCAACAACCCGGCACATTCAAAAGAAAACGAAGCAATCGCGACCCGGAACCCACCGTAAGCCTTGATCGTATTGGCGAACAACAAACGCGCCCCGATAAACAGCGTGCCAAAAACAGTCAGCGACAAAGCCGCATTAGGCCAATGCCGCGCCGCATAAAACAGCGTGATAAATGTCGCAATCGACCCAAAGCCGGCCGAACCCAGCGCCAACCCAATCCCATGCGGCAGCACCCGCGTGAACACGCTCCGGTACGACATCCGCTCGCCATGCACGATCGGCACCGGCGCGATAGGCCGCGCCAGGTAAAAACCGAGCGCCGCCAGCAAAATCACCAGAACGCCCAACGCGGCAAACCCGATCGTGTGCGCAATCGCTACGCCAAGCGGCGCGCCAATCGCGAGCGCGCCATAAGTCGCAATACCGTTCCACGAAATTACCCGGGCATTGTTGCTCGTGCCCACTCGGCCGATGCCCCACAAAATCGCGCCGGTGCCGCACAGGCTTTCGCCGAAGCCGAGTACGAGACGGCTGCACACCAGCAGCCCCAGGCTCACCACGGGCCAGCGCCCGCACAACACGGCAAGCAACAACAAGATCCCGCTCGCACCGCAACCCAGCAGGCCGATCGTGACCGTCCGCTTCGGCCCCAACGTGTCGGCCGAGCGGCCGGCGAGCGGTCGCGATGCCAGCGTCGCCAGGTACTGAACGCTGATCGCCGCGCCGGCCAGAATCGCGCTGTAACCCAGGTCATCGTGGACGTAGCCCGGCAGCACCGCGAGCGGAATTCCGATCGTCAGGTAGCAAAGAAACGTGAAAAAGACGACCGGAATGATCTGCATGGTCGTCGCAAATTCGCTGCGCGGTGTCGCTGAGTCGGTGGACATGGGGAAAACGAGACTTGAAAACGGCGGGAAGGCGTGATTTTCCCATGGAACCGATTCCCTTGCAGGGATTGCTTAATACTTTTGATGGCTAAATAACGGTGCCGGATCGATATAGTGGTCCGTTTTCACCCTGCATGAGCGGTCCTTTGACGTGAAGCGGGTGAGTGGACCCAGGTCGGCAATGGCGGTAAAGCTATGATTGTTGTAAAAATGTGGCAAAACAGCCATATCAACATAAGCCAACCGGCCCCCAAACCCATCTCTATATCGTTTCGCGAATATGTCCCGCATGCGATCCCCGCTATGGGTTGTATTTATTGATGGTGATAGTTTTCGAACCATCATCGCAGCACGTCCCAACGGACACAGAACATTGAGAGTAACGAGACATGACTGAGCCGATTCGCTTCTACCACCGCAACGCGATCCGTGAGATCAAGGATGCGCCCGTCACCCGCACCGTCCTGCAGTATTTGCGCGAAGACGTGCATTGCACCGGCACCAAGGAAGGCTGCGCCGAAGGCGACTGCGGCGCGTGCACGGTCGTGATCGGCGAGCGTAACGAGGCGGGCGGCGTCGATTTCAAGGCGGTCAACGCCTGCATCCAGTTTGTGCCGACGCTGGACGGCAAAGCGCTCTTCACCGTCGAGGACCTGCGTCAGCCGGACGGCTCGCTGCATCCGGTGCAGGAAGCGATGGTCGAGTGCCACGGTTCGCAATGCGGCTTCTGCACACCGGGTTTCGTGATGTCGATGTGGTCGCTGTACGAAAAGCACGGTCACGAACATAGCTGCGCAAATAAAACCGTGCCGTCGCGTGACGAGATCAGCAACGCGCTGACGGGCAATCTGTGCCGCTGCACCGGCTATCGTCCGATCGTCGACGCGGCCGTGCGCATGTTCGAAGCGCCCGCGCCGAAAGCACCGGTCAATATCGAAGCGTTGTCGAACACGCTCGCCACGCTCGAGCGCAAGGACACGTTCCATTACCAGCATGCCGGCCAGCAGTTCGACGCGCCGCGCACGGTCGAGGCGCTCGCGAAGATCAAGGAAGCCGAACCCGCCACGCGTATTCTCGCCGGCAGCACGGACATCGGTCTGTGGGTCACCAAGATGATGCGCGACTTGGGCAACATCGTGTATGTCGGGCAGATCGCCGAATTGCAGAAGCTCGAAACCAACGACGACTGGATCGAGATCGGCGCGGGTGTGAGCGTCGAAAAGGCCTATACGGAAATCATCAAGCAGTACCCGGAACTGTTCGAAATGCAGCAGCGCTTTGCGTCGCTGCCGATTCGCAATGCCGGCACGCTCGGCGGCAATATCGCCAACGGCTCGCCGATCGGCGATTCGATGCCCGGCCTGATCGCGCTCGGCGCGCACGTGATCGTGCGTGGCGGCGAGATCGAGCGCGAAATGCCGCTCGAAGATCTGTACCTCGCGTATCAGAAGAAGGATATGGCGGAGCATGAGTTCGTCGTTGGCCTGAAAGTGCCATCGCGCACCGGCGTGCGCAAGAACCTGCAGTTCCGCACGTACAAGCTGTCCAAGCGCTTCGACTCGGACATCTCGGCGGTGTGCGCGGCGTTCTCGTTTATCGCCGACGGCAACCTGATCCGCGAGCCGCGCATTGCGTTCGGCGGCATGGCCGCCACCTCGAAGCGCGCGACGCACGCTGAAGCCGTGCTGCGCGACGCCGAATGGCACGAAGCCACCGCGCAAGCCGCGATGCTCGCGCTCGGCAACGACTACGCGCCGCTCTCCGACATGCGCGCGACCAGCAACTACCGCCTCGAAGCAGCGAAAAACACCTTGTATCGCTTCTGGCTCGAAACGCGTCCGAACAATCCGCTGCCCAAGAGCGCACTGGATGTTCGTGCAGTCGCCGCCGCTTGCGCGCCGGTCGGCGCTTAAGAAGCCAAAGGATACGGAGAACCCACACAATGAATCAGCAAGCCGAACCGTTCCTGAAAGACCTCAAGGAGCTCGACGACTTTACCCAGGTCCACGTCTCGCGTCCGCACGAGTCCGCACATCTGCACGTGAGCGGTCGCGCCACGTACACCGACGACATCCCGACGCTCGCCGGCACGCTGCACGCTGCGCTCGGGCTGTCGCCGAAAGCGCACGCGAAGATCGTCTCGATGGCGCTCGACAAAGTGCGCGCCACGCCCGGCGTGGTCGCGATCTTCACCGCGGGAGATATCCCCGGCGTCAACGACGTGGGTCCGATCATTCACGGCGACGATCCGATTCTTGCGGACGGTGTCGTGCAATACGTCGGCCAGCCGATGTTCATCGTGGTCGCGACCTCGCATGAAATCGCGCGCCTCGCTGCGCGCCGCGCCGAAGTCGTGTACGAAGAATTGCCGGCCATTCTCACCGCGCAACAGGCCCGCGCCGCGAACCAGCACGTTTTGCCGCCGATGAAACTCGCGCGCGGCGAAGCCGATACGAAGATTGCCCGCGCGGCTCGTCGCGAAGCCGGCGAGATGCTGCTCGGCGGCCAGGAGCAGTTCTATCTGGAAGGCCAGATTTCGTACGCGGTGCCGAAAGACGACGACGGCATGCACGTCTACTGTTCGACGCAGCACCCGACCGAAATGCAGCACATGGTCGCGCACGCCTTGGGCGTGGCGTCGCACAACGTGCTGATCGAATGCCGCCGCATGGGCGGCGGTTTCGGCGGCAAGGAATCGCAATCGGGTCTGTTCGCGTGCTGCGCGGCGCTCGCTGCATGGAAGCTGCTGTGCCCGGTCAAGCTGCGTCCGGACCGCGATGACGACATGATGGTCACCGGCAAGCGCCACGATTTCCACTACACGTACGAAGTGGGCTACGACGACAAGGGTGTGATCGACGGCGTGACGGTCGACATGACCTCGCGTTGCGGCTTTTCCGCCGACCTGTCCGGTCCGGTGATGACGCGCGCGCTGTGCCACTTCGACAACGCGTACTGGCTCTCCGACGTCACGATCGACGGCTTCTGCGGCAAGACCAACACGCAATCGAATACCGCGTTCCGCGGCTTCGGCGGTCCGCAAGGCGCGTTCGCGATCGAGTACATCATGGACAACGTCGCGCGTTCGGTCGGCGAGGATTCGCTCGACGTGCGCCGTCGCAATCTGTATGGCAAGACCGAGCGCAACCAGACGCCGTATGGTCAGGTGGTCGAAGACAACGTCATTCACGAACTGATCGACGAACTCGAAGCAACCAGCGAGTACCGCGCGCGCCGTGCGGCGATCAACGAGTTCAACGCGAACAACGAAGTGCTGAAGAAGGGTCTGGCGCTCACGCCGGTCAAGTTCGGCATCGCGTTCAATGTGACCCACTTCAACCAGGCCGGCGCGCTGGTACACATCTACACCGACGGCTCGGTGCTGGTGAACCACGGCGGCACCGAAATGGGCCAAGGTTTGAACACCAAGGTCGCGCAGGTCGTGGCGCATGAACTGGGTATCGGCTTTAACCGCATCCGCGTTACGGCGACCGATACGAGCAAGATCGCCAATACCTCGGCGACTGCTGCATCGACGGGTTCGGACCTGAACGGCAAGGCTGCGCAAGACGCCGCGCGCCAGTTGCGCGAACGTCTGTCAGCGTTCGCTGCCGAGCGCTTCGGCGCAGGGCAGGTGGCCGCCTCCGAAGTGCGTTTCGTGCACGACCGCGTGGTGGTCGGCGAGATGATCGTGCCGTTCGAAGAAGTGATTGCGAAGGCCTACGTCGCGCGCGTCCAGCTCTGGTCGGACGGCTTCTACGCAACGCCGAAGCTCTACTGGGATCAATCGAAGCTGCAAGGCCGGCCGTTCTACTACTACTCGTACGGCGCGGCCGTATCGGAAGTGGTGATCGACACGCTGACCGGCGAAATGCGCGTGCTGCGCGCGGACGCTTTGCATGACGTGGGCGCATCGCTGAACCCGGCGCTCGACGTCGGCCAGGTGGAAGGCGCGTTCATCCAGGGCATGGGCTGGCTCACGACCGAAGAACTGTGGTGGAACGCCGGCGGCAAGCTGATGACGCACGCACCGTCGACCTACAAGATTCCGACCGTCAACGATACGCCGCCCGATTTCCGCGTGCGCCTGTTCAAGAACCGCAACGCGGAGGACAGCATCCATCGTTCGAAGGCGACCGGCGAGCCGCCGCTGCTGCTGCCGTTCTCGGTGTTCTTTGCCGTGCGCGATGCGGTGTCGGCCGTGGGCGACCATAAGGTCAATCCGCCGCTGAATGCGCCCGCGACCAGCGAGGAAATCCTGAAGGCAGTCGGCGCAGTGCGGGCAGCAACCGCAGCGGCGCGGCAGTAAAGCGCAACTGGCCAGCTAAGGACAATCGTGCAAACATCGAAACTCACTGGAATGATCGCCATGAACGACTTTTCTTCCGTTCAGATCGGCCGGCGCAGCGCCGTGCAAGCGCCGCGTCCGGCGCCGATGCACATCGTGCTGTTCGGCGCGGGGCACGTCGGCCATGCGCTCGTCACGCTGCTCGGCAGCTTGCCGTGTGTCGTTCAGTGGGTCGACGAGCGTGACGAACTGTTCCCCGACGAAACGCCGGCTAACGTGCAGATCGAAGCGACCGACACGCCCGACGCAATCGTCGACACGGCGCCGCCCGGCGCGTATTTCCTCGTGATGACGCATAACCACGCGCTCGATTTTTCGCTCGCCGCACGCATCATGCGGCGGCGCGATTTCACCTACTTCGGCATGATCGGGTCGAAGACAAAGCGCGTGAAATTCGAGCGTCGTTTGCTGGATCGGGGCGTGGATCTGGACCGGCTGGTGGAGATGACGTGCCCGATCGGCGTGACCGGCATTGTGGATAAAGCGCCTTCGGCGATCGCGGTCGCAGTGTGTGCCGAGTTGCTGCAGATCCGTTCACGTCAAACCGCGGCTCAGGCGGCAATGCAGAAGCTTTGCGCGAGCGTCTAGGCGGAGACAGCCTTCAAACGCAACGTCTCAAGCATCACACCACAACGTCAGCCCTCCGCGGCTGACGTTTCTTTTTTCGCCGGCCGTTTCGCGCGCCGCACTTTTTGCGCGATCAATTCATCCGACACTTGCGACATCAGCGTGCGCAGCCAGCCGACATCGCTCGGCCGGTCCGGCTGCGGATGCCATAGCTGATAGCACTTGATGCGCGGAAACGGAATCGGCACTTCGACCACGGCGAGCGGCAGGATGCTCGCGTAGTGCACCGCGAAACGGCGCGTGGTCGTGAAGATCAGATCCGATTGCAACAGCGTTTGCGGCACGAGGCCGAAGTAGGGCAGCGTGGCGACGATGCGCCGCTCGGCGCGAGCCCTGGCGAACCCGATGTCGACGGCGCCGCCGCTTGCGCCGCTATAAGGCGTTGGCGCGAGATGCGGCGCGGCGAGATACGCTTCGCGCGTCATCGGTGTGCGCGCGAGCGGATGATCGGCGCGCATCAGGCACACCACCGTGTCGGAGAACAGATCGCTGCGCTCGAAACGCGGATCAGGCTTCGGCCAGTTGCCGATCACCAGATCGAGTTCACCGGCATCGAGCGCGGCCGAATGGTCGAGCATCGGGCTGAGTGAATCGATCTCCAGACGCGCATGCGGCGCCGCTTCGCGAAACTGCGCGATCACGGTGGGCATGAAGAAATCATTCAGATAATCCGGCGCGGCCACGCGGAAGGTCCGGCGCGAGCGGCCGGCATCGAAGTCGCCATGCGGCGTGGCCACGAAATCGACTTCACGCAGCACGCGTTGCGCTGAGGCCAGCAAGGATTCGCCATATTCGGTCGGCACCATGCCCGATTTGCCGCGTACGAGGATCGGATCGTTCAGTGTCTCGCGCAGTTTGCGCAGCGCGGTGCTGATAGCGGGCTGGGTCTGATTCAGACGCAGCGCGGTTTGTGTGACGCTGCGCTCGACGATCAGCGTGCGCAGCACGCGCACGAGCCAGATATCGAGGGAAGCGGCGGAATCGTCCATGGTTTAGGCGAGGCGATGCAAGCAGGTCGGGCCCGGATGAAGCGTCGTACGGAGCCGCCCGCGAGCCAGATCGCAAGAGCGGGGCGCAAAGGTTATAACCTTAGGCCCGTTTGCGGTGTGGCGGCATAGCAGGCACGGTATGGCCGGCATCAGGACGGCCTTTTTGACGGCATCACGTCCGAAAAGACCTGCGCAAGCACAGGCACGGCGTGCCTGTTTGCACAAATATTACGTATTGCTTTCGTTTTAGTCGTCGGCAAGGCCCGAAGGCAGTGAACTGATCCGCTTCACTTCCTTCGAGTCGAGCCAGTTCGGCGTGCGCGCGCAATACAGCACCATAGGCAATGCGTCCTCGCCCCAGAACAACTGGTCGTTCAGACGGAAGGTCGGCACGCCGTAGACGCCCAGACCGATTGCATCGGTAGTGTTGCGCTGTAATTGCGCCTTCACTTCTTCATCTTTGATCAGCTCCGGGCCGTCCGGCATGCCGACGCGCTCGCACAGTTCGGCGAATGCGCCATTGCTCGACGGATCGCGGCCTTCGCGCCAGATAAAACGGAAGATCTCGCGCACGAAGCTGATGTCGCCCTTCGCCGCGGTGGCGAGCAGGAGCGGCTTCATCGAGTCGAACGGATGGGCCGGCGGCATCTTGAACGGAATGCCGAGCTGGTCCGCGCGAAACAGTGCGTGGCGGTACAGGAAGGTGCGTTTGGCGGGCACGCTATAAGCGGGCCGCTGGCCCCAGTGGCGATACAGCTCGTTCAGCACGACCGGCGTGAACGCGAAGTCGAAGCCCGGCCACTTGTCGTGTTGCTCGAGCAACAGGTAGGTGAACGGCGAGACAAAATCGTAAAACCACTGCGGTTGCCTGGCGTCGATGCCTACGGTCATAAGTGTCTCCCGGATTGCCCTTTCCGAACGGTGTCGTCTGCTGCACCGTCGGAATTGTAATGATCTTACGCGGTGCAGCCGCCGCTTGCACCCGTCAATGTGGATTTGGACCTGGGATGGCCGACACGGCGGACGCCAAACTCGACCACGTGGGTCGAGCCGGGCCCTTAGGCGTGGCGGCCGGCCGAAGGCTCGTCGGCCTCGTCGGCTCCCCGCGCTTCGGGTGATTCCGTTGTGGCATCGGCTTCTGATGCGCGCGCCGAAGCGGGTGGCTGCGGCTCGTCGTCCGGGTCCCCGGCTGCGTCGCGCTGAGCCTCGCGGCTATGCGTAAGCCTCTCGCGCACGAAGCCGATATGCTCGCGCAGCACGTAGAACTGATCCGCATAGGCGAGCGGCATTTTTAGCCCGTTCACCGATTCTTCGATCGCATCGAGCCGCTCGATCAGCGTGGCGCGTTCTTCCGCCGAGTGCTCGCTGAGCGCGCTGCGCTCGATCGCGATCAGCGCGCCGTACCAGCGGTAGATGCGCGATTTCACCCGCCACGTGTACAGCGAGGGCACGACGCGCAGCGCCGGAATCAGCAGCACGATCAGCGGCACCACGACCACCAGCAACCGGTCCGCGAGACTTGCCAGCCAGAACGGCAGGATCCGGTAAAGGAAGCTCTTGCCTGACTTGTAGTAGCGGGCGGCGTCGTCGCTGATCGGGAAATCGTGGGCGAGCGGCGCGGGGAATTCGCCGGCGCGCTGCATGATGTTTGCCTTGCCGTGGACTTCGCGTGCCGCTTCGATCAGCAGATCGGAGAGCGCGGGATGCAACGAGTCGCGCGCCACCAGTTCGGCGGTCGGCGCGACCATATGAATCGGCGTGGACGGCAGATTCTTGCCGAGGTCGAACGCGCCCATTGGCATCTGGAGCTGGGTCAGATACGGAAAACGGCGTGTGTAAGCGTCGGCCTGGGTGAAGTCGTAGAACTGCACGTTCGGCGTGCGATAGAGCTTGCCCATCACCGCCGGTTGCGCCGAATCGCCGGCCAGAAAAGCGGCGTCGATTTTGCCGGTGACGAGTGCCTGGGCGGCGTCGTCGCCCGAGAGCGGCAGCAGTTTGGTCGGGCCGCCCGGCACGATGCCGTTGGCCTTGAGCAGCGCGAGCGCCAGTTCGCGCGTGCCGCTGCCTTCGGCGCCGACCGCGAGGCGCAAGCCCTTGAATTCGGAGAGCCGCGAGATCGTCGGGCCGTGATAGAAGATCGCCAGCGGCACATAGGCCACGCTGCCGAGCGACATCAAGCCCTCGTTCGCCGGGCCGGGCGCGACCCCGTCCTGCACGAAGCCGACGTCGACGTTCGACTTCGGGTCTGAGAGCCGTTTGAGATTCTGCAGCGAGCCTTCCGAGGGCAAGACGTTCAGGGTGATACGGTTGCGCGCCAGAATCTCCTTGTACTTCTGGGCCGCATTCCAGAAGGTGCTGCCTTCGGGGCCGGCGCTGATCGTCAGCGTGCTGGGCGGGGCGGGCTGGATCAGGCGCACGGCGACCCAGATCGCCGCGACGGCGATCAGCACGAGCGGTCCGAACGAGACCGCCAGATCGCGCCAGGAAATCGCCACGAAACGGGCGACGAGACGGGGAGGGCGTTTGCGGCCGGTGGCTGGCTTCATCGGGTGACGTGACGGCTACGGTCGAAAGTGAACAGGATGGTGGCGTTTGCGGCACGCGAACCGCAGCGAAGCGTTCGCGCCATGCCGGGCTGGCTGCCGTGCAGGACATACAAACCGCGCAAACCGCGCGGCAGCGCGTCGCGCCGATGGTACCTGAGATTCGCGCGGCGGCGCAGCGTCCAGCCGGCGCGGGCGCCGTCAAACCCGTAACAATTCGTGAACGACGCGTGAACGACGCGTGACCTGTATATGAACGTCCCATGAACGACACATTAACTGGCCGGCCACGCATGCCCGAACCAGAATATGAACGGCGCATGAACAAAACACGCCCAATGCCCGCTCCGACAACCGGAACGCGCCGCAACGTATGACTAAACCCTTTGCGCTTCTGGCGCGGCTAGATTAAATTGTGGTTCGCTGCCGCGAACAGATGTTTGCACAGCGTGACCCGGCACGACAGACAAGAACCGGGCGCGCTGGCGGACCTCGCGGCTTGCCGGCTCCCGTGTCGCATTGCATGCGTGGCATCGCATGCGACTAACGGCGGCTGGCCTCTCTCGCCTCTCGCACACCGTGTCGCAGCCATAGTCGGCCGTCGCTGAGCCGCGCATTGTCGCGTCTCGCATGGCCGCCGGTAGTCGTAACGAAGCCGCTTGTACATGCGGTCCAATGTGTAGCTAAGGAGAATAGAAACTATGAAATCGGTCGGTTTTCTGAAAACGCTGGGCTCGGTTGTGGCAATGGTGGTGGCGTGCAATGTGTACGCTCAGGCAAGCGATGCAACGGCTACGGGCACGACCGCGGCGCCGGCTGCAAGCGCCAAGACCGTCAAGAAGGCCAATAGCCAGCTGGGTCGCAAGGTGCGCAGCGCGCTCGCCAAGGCGCAAGGCATCGACGTCTCGAACATCGCCGTGCGCGCTCGTGGCGGTGCAGTGACGCTGACGGGTTCGGTGCCTGACCAAGGCCAGATCGACGCTGCGGGTGAAGCGGCCAAGGGCGTTGCCGGCGTGACGTCGGTGTCGAACAAGCTGACCGTTGTGCAGCAGTAAGACGCTTGCAACGAGCGGGCCGCGATAAGCGGCCTGCATAAGCGAGGGCTCCGGCGAATACCCGGAGCTTTTTTTTCGCTTTATTTTTCGTAGCGGTGATTTTTGAAGCGGTGATGATGAGTCGGCCGGTATCGGGCTGAGCGCCGGCGCTGCAACAGCGCGTCTGTGCGCTGTGACACACTATCGACGCAGCGCGAAGCGTACTGTGATGCAAGCGGAACCGGAGTCAACGCCATGGAAACTACGCATCTGCGTTATACCGATCTGCCGATCAGCGATCGGGCGGCTTTCGAACTGGTATGTGCGCGGCATGGATTTGCGCCAGCGCATTTCGACATCAGCGCCTGCCCGGATCCGGGCGATGCCGCACACGAGCGCCTTGTCACGGTTCGGCGCGGCGGCTGGGCGCAGTCGTATCACGACCATCACGGTCAATGGGTCAGGCAGTTCGAGACCGATCTGACCTGCCGGTTTTTCAAATAGCGCGGCTGCTTTATGACAGCACGAGGCGCACGCCGACCAGCGTGAGCGTGGCGGCGAGCACGTTGCGCAGCAGCGCGTCCGGTGCGCGCGACGACAGATAACTGCCGATCGCGATGCCCGGCAATGATCCCACCAACAGCGACAGCAGCATCGACCAGTCGACCGAACCCAGCAGCCAGTGACCGGCGCCCGCCAGCAGTGTAAGCGGCACCGCGTGCGCGATATCGGAGCCGACGATGCGCGTGGTCGGCAGTAACGGATACAGCAGCAGCAACACCGTCACGCCAATGGCGCCCGCACCCACCGAGG
This sequence comes from Paraburkholderia sediminicola, assembly GCF_902859805.1. Classification (GTDB taxonomy): domain Bacteria; phylum Pseudomonadota; class Gammaproteobacteria; order Burkholderiales; family Burkholderiaceae; genus Paraburkholderia; species Paraburkholderia sediminicola. Next base: position 11,815 of record NZ_CADIKC010000022.1, read on the forward strand.
TCAGCGACACCAGCACGCCCAGCACTGCGCCGGTCAGCATGGTGAGCGCGAGCGTACGCCCTTGCCTCGGCGCACGCTGACGGCGCGCGCCGAGCGCCGCGAGCTGTGGGCGGAAGATCAGCGCCACGGCCGTGACCAGCAAGGCGGCGCCGAGCACGATCTGGATCAGCCGGCTCGCGCCGGGCGTGTCCATGCCGTACCGATGCAGCAGAATCAGGGTGATGGTCGCCGCCGGTACGCTGCCGGCCGCGAGACGCAGGGTGATCTGCCAGTCGACAGAGCCTTTCAGGCCGTGCACCAGCGTGCCAGTCGCCTTGGTGGCGGCCGCGTACAGCAGATCGGTGCCCACCGCGGTAGCCGGATGCACGTTGAACAGCAGGACCAGGATCGGCGTCATCAGCGAGCCGCCGCCGACACCCGTCAGGCCGACCAGAAAGCCGACGAACAGGCCGGAGACGGAGTACAGCAGATTGATGTGGGGAAGAGCCATTGAGCAGACCGGTGACGGTCGGGTGGGTTGGACAGGTTAGACGGCAAGGCCGGTGCGCACTTGCCTTCGAGCGCTGGGGCATCCCGGCGGCAGGCCCGCGACAGCGCGGCGAAAGCCGCTATTGTCGCAAAACTGCCGTGCTTGCGTATGAAGTTGCTACGACCTGTCTTGCTGGTCTACCTGCATCCGGTCGATCAGCGTTAGCACTTCGGGCCGGCTCTCGCCCTTTGCATGCACGAAGTAATACGTCAGCGGCGAGGCGACTTCGTGGCGGCTCACCCGCACGAGGCCGCTCTTCTGCAGATACGCATCGGCCAACGGCACGCGCGCCAGCGCCACGCCGAGTCCCGCTTCGGCGGCGGCCAGCACCAGTGTGTAGTCTTCGAAACGCCGGTCCTGGGCGCGCGGCTTCAGCGGAATAGCCAGTGCGCCGAACCACGCGCGCCAGCCCGTCACATCCGAGTCGTGCAGCAACGGCACATCGAGCAGCGCGGCGTCGCCATGTTTGTGCCGCTGCTTCGCGAGGCGCGCGGCGAGCGAAGGATGCGCGACCGGATAAAGCGTCTCCGGCAGGAACGGTTTGACCTCGAGCTGACGCCAACTGCCGCGCCCGTAGCGAATCGCCAGGTCCGCTTCGCCGCCGGCGATGTCCACGTTGCGATGATCGATATCGAGCTGGATGCGCAGCGCCGGGGCGGCGCTCTCGAATGCCGCCTGACGCTCGAAGAACCACAGTTTGGCGAACGCGGGCACCACGCTCAGCTTGACCAGTTGCGGGCTGCGCGGCGAGCGCCACTGATCCGCCGCGCTATCGATGATGCCGAACGCCTGCTCGATACGCCCCACGAAGCGCTGCCCGTCCGGCGTCAGCCGCACGCCGCGCGCATGGCGTTCGAACAAAGTCATGCCGAGCCAGTTTTCGACCGCGGCCACCCGCCGGCTGATCGCGCCGTGCGTCAATCCGGCGGCTTCGGCAGCGGCGAGAAACGAGCCTTCGCGGGCGACGGCGCAGACGGTTTCGAGACTCGCGAGCGGCGGTCGCGCCGACGAGGCCGGTGAAGAGGTGTGAGCCATATTCACATCACGATATTCATTTGTGCGCTAGCTTAGCAGCTCGCGGCGCGGCACCATCTGCGCATGAACACACTTACTTCGTCCCCATCGCCCCGCTCCGCGCGGCAGCCGCTGCTGGCCGCAGGCGCGGTCGCTTTCACCATCGTGTCGTGGGCGTCCGCCTTTCCCTTCATTCGCATCGGCTTGCAGGGTTTGGCGCCTTTGCCCTTGGCGGCGGCGCGTTTCGCCACTGCGGCGCTGCTGGTGATCGCATGGCTTGCCTACCGGCGCCCGCCGTTGCCGACATGGCGCGACGGTTTGCGTTTCGTGCTGTGCGGTTTTCTCGGCATCGCGCTTTACAACGCACTGCTCAATACCGGCGAGAAAACGGTGGCGGCAGGCGCGGCGAGTTTCATCGTCAATACGCTGCCGATTTTCACGGCGCTGCTGGCAGCCGTGTTTCTCGGCGAGCGATTCAATCGGTGGGGATGGCTCGGTTCCTTAGTCAGTCTTGGCGGCATCGCGGTGATTGCGCGGGGGCAGCCCGGCGGCCTGACGCTCGGCGCAGGCAGTACGCTGATTCTCGGTGCGGCGCTGTGTTCGGCGAGCTACTTCGTGCTGCAGCGGCGCCTGATTCCGGTCTACGGGGCATTGACCTGCACCGCCTACACGTTGCTGGCAGGAGCGGTGTTGCTGGCGCCGTGGCTGCCGGGCGCGTTGAGTTCGCTTGGCAGTGCGCCGCACGGCACGTTGCAGGCGGTGCTGGTGCTCGGCGTGTTTCCGGCGGCGCTCGGTTATGCAACGTGGATGTTCGCGCTGGGCTACTTCGGCGCGGCGCGCGCGGCCAATTTCCTGTATCTGACGCCTGCGGTGGCGACGGCATTGTCCGCAGTGCTGACCGGCGAGCGTCCGGGACTGGCGACGCTCTGCGGTGGTTTGATGGCGATTGCCGGTGTGGTGTTCGTCGCGTTGCGCGGCCGCGCGTGATGAGTCAGAAGGCGCATCGTTCGTCGAGCGACTTTGCGCAGTCGCGCTAAGCCTCTTCAAAGCGCGCGGCGAATCTCGACGATACCGAACGCCGCGAGCGTAATCCCGACGATCCGGTCGATCGCGACGCGCAGCTTGCTGCCGATCGCATGGCGCGCAAGCGACACCACGGTCACGAGAAAACACCACCACGCGATTGAACCGCAAAACACACCGCCAACGGTGGTCAATGCGATGCTCGACGAAAACGCGCCACGCGGCGCGAGCGTCGTGAACAGCGCGGCAAACATGATGACGGTTTGCGGGTTGGTCAGCGTGAGCAGCAATGAACCTGCATACGCGCGCAGGGCGCCGGCGCGGCCCACCTGCGCGAGCTTGCCGTTGCCGTCGTTGTTGCCATTGCCGTTTGCCGCATCGGCGGGCGCTTTTTGCAGCAGCGTCCGCACGCCGAGATATAGCAGAAACAACCCGGCGAGCAGATGCAAGGGCCGGTCGTAGGCGAGCATGAACTGCGAAATGCCGACCAGGCCGAGTGCCGCGATCAGGCCATAAACCGCATCGCCGGTCGCAATGCCGAAACCGATTGCGAGCCCCGCGCGCGGACCGCCGGTCAGCGTGCGGCGGATGCACAGCATGCCCATCGGGCCGACCGGCGCGGCAATCGCGAGGCCGACGCCCGCGGAGGTGACGAAGAGACTGGCGGTGGACATGGGAGAGCCTTGGTCAGTTGTTCTGATTGCGCAGTTTGCCACACGATTGGCGGTCACGACCCGGCGCGCGATCGACGACGCAAACCGGCATGCCGGCCGTGGATACCCTGGGATGGACTTGGGCGCAGTCTTCCTCGGGCATAATTTTCCCACTTCAAACATCCAGGGCGCGCCCGTTCATGTGGCAAATCGATCAGGTGACGTTGCGCTTGTTCATCGCCGTCTGCGAGGAAGGCACGATCGCGCGGGCGGCCGAACGCGAGTTCATCGCGCCATCCGCGGTCAGCAAGCGGCTTGCCGATCTCGAGGCGCTGGTCGACGTCGCGCTGCTCTCGCGCAGCCAGCGTGGCGTGCGCGCGACCGCCGCCGGTGAGGCGCTCCTCAGGCACGCACGGCTCATCATGCGCGGCCACGAACGTTTGCAGGCTGAACTCAGCGAATACGCGGCCGGTGCGCGCGGTCATGTACGTGTGCTGGCGAATGTGTCTTCGATGGTCGAGTTTCTGCCCGAGGCGCTGTCGGTGTTTCTGAAGGCCAATCCGCAGATTCGTGTCGACGTCGAAGAGCGTGTCAGCGCCGAGATCGTGCGCGGTCTGGAAGAGGGCGTGGCGGACCTCGGCATTTGCCGCGATGTGGTGCCGATGGGCAGCCTCGATGTGCTGCCGTATCGCTCCGATCATCTCGCGCTGATCGTGCCGCGTGATCATGCGCTGGCTGGTGAAACTGCGGTTGGCTTCGAGCAGACCCTGTCGTTCGATCATCTCGGGCTCGCATCGAATGCATCGGTGAACGCGCTGATGCAACGCATCGCGATGGAAAAAGGCAGCGAGCTCAACTACCGAACCTATGTGTCGACCTTCGACGCCGCCTATCGTTTTATCCAGGCCGGTCTTGCCGTCGCGATCCTGCCGAGCGAGGCGCTGCCCAAACATGCGGCTGACGAATACGGCATCGTCGCCGTGCCCTTGCGCGAAGCATGGGCCGAGCGGCGCTTCGTGATCTGCATGCGCGACCGCAAGGCGCTGACGCTGACGGCGGCGCATTTACTCGACCATCTGCTGCGTTCGGTTTGAGCGGGTGTTTCTGGCTGCTTCTGACCGCTCCTGACAAGCGGCCTGGAGGTTTTCTCAACATTCCCGTTCCAACGCCCCTCAGCGTCATCCCGCCGTCCTCCGCACGCTCTCGCAACGCCCTTTCAGCGGCCGCGCTGCGCCTTCTGAAAAGCCCTTAAGGGTTTCCCCTTTGCGACGGCGCACGCCCGTCCCGCATGCCATTGCCGCCATCGCGAGCGGCGATGGAGTGCGTCGTCAACGCAGACTTTGCCGCACGGCCGCGCGCGGGCACGCTGTCACTCAGCGGCTTCATTTCCCGCATTCCACGCAAGATTCCAGACCGGGATTCAAGACCATGAGTGATACCCAGGAGCGCGTCGTCGTAACCGAAGTCGGCATGCGCGACGGCTTGCAAAGCATCGCACGCACAATGCCCACCGAGTTCAAGCGGCGCTGGATCGACGCCGCCTATGCCGCCGGCGTGCGGCATATGGAAGTCGCGTCGTTCGTGCCGGCGAAGCTATTGCCACAAATGGCCGACGCCGACGAAGTGATCGCCCACGCGCTCACCTATGACGATCTGATCGTGACGGCATTGGTGCCGAACCTGAAAGGCGCGCAACGTGCGCTCGATTCCGGCGTGCATCGGATCGTCGCGCCGATTTCAGTGAGCACGGCGCATAGCCTTGCCAATGTCCGCAAGACGCCTGTCGAGATGATCGAGTCATTTGCCGCGATGCGCGAGTTGATCGATAGCGCGGCCAGTGCGAACGTGCGACGCGTCGAATTGATCGCAGGATTGTCGACCGTGTTCGGCTGCACGTTACAAGGCGCGGTGCCTTACGCCGATATCGCCGCGATTGCGCGCGCTGCGTTGCAGGCGGGCGCCGATGTCATCGCGCTTGGCGACACCACTGGTGAAGCGACGCCGCGCCAGGTTGGCGAAATCATCGAACTGGTACGTGAGGTCGCAGGAAACAAGCTGCGCTCGCTGCATTTCCACGACACGCGCGGCCTTGGTCTCGCCAATACGCTGATCGCGCTGCAGCACGGCATCCGCGAATTCGACGCGTCGCTGGCAGGCCTCGGCGGCTGTCCGCATGCGCCAGGCGCGACCGGCAACGTGAACACGGAAGACCTCGTATTCATGCTCGACAGCATGGGTTACGACACCGGCATCGACCTCACCCGACTCATCGCGTCGCGCGACATTCTCGCCGACGCGCTCCCTGGCGAACCGCTGTACGGCTATCTGGCGCGCGCCGGTTTGCCGAAGCAGTTCAGTGCCGCTGTTCAACGTTTTGAATCTTCCGAATCGCGGGTGTCGCAATGACCTCAGTTTCTTCTACGTCTGCTTCGTCTGCATCTGCTACATCAACGCCTTCAGCAGAGCAACAGGGTGCGTTGCCGCTTGCGGGCATTCGCGTGATCGAGTTGTCGCATATGGTGATGGGACCGACCTGCGGGATGATTCTTGGCGACCTCGGCGCTGAAGTCATCAAGGTCGAGCCACCGCGCGGAGACGGTACGCGCCGTTTGCTCGGCACCGGTGCGGGTTTTTTTCGTACCTTCAATCGCAACAAGAAAAGTGTCGCGCTCGATCTCGATACGGAAGCAGGATTGGCCGCGCTGCACAAACTGGTCGATACCGCGGATGTATTCGTCGAGAACTTCAAGCCGGGTCGCATGGCGAGCCTGGGCCTCGATTACGCATCGCTTCGCGAGCGCAATCCCAGGCTGATCTATGTCTCGCACAAGGGATTTCTAAACGGTCCATACGAGCACCGTCTCGCTCTGGACGAAGTCGTGCAGATGATGGCCGGCCTTGCCTACATGACGGGACCGGTAGGCCGGCCGTTGCGCGCGGGGAGTTCGGTCAACGACATCATGGGCGGCATGTTCGGCGCGATCGGCGTGCTTGCCGCGCTTCACGAACGGCATACGAGCGGACGCGGCAAGGAAGTACAGAGCGCGCTGTTCGAGAACTGCGTGCTGCTTTCCGCGCAACACATGCAGCAGTTCGCCGCGACCGGCGTACCCGCTGCGCCGATGCCCGAGCGCATCAGCGCGTGGGCCGTCTACGACGTGTTCCGGCTCGCCAACGACGAGCAGATGTTTATCGCAGCCACGGGTGACGGCCAGTGGCGCGCGCTGTGCGCGATTCTCGGTCGCGCCGACCTGCTGGCCGATCCGCGCCTCGCGACTAACAACGACCGCGTGCTGGCGCGCGAGTGGCTGCTGCAGACGCTCGGTGAAACCTTGAGTCGCTTCGAAGGCGCGGCGCTCGTGCCGCTGTTCGAGCGCGACCACATTCCCTTCGCGTCGATCACGAAACCCGAGGACCTGTTCGACGATCCGCATCTGAACGAAAGCGGCGGTCTTGCGCGATTGACGCTCGATGACGGCAGCGAAACCGCAATGCCCTTGCTGCCGATTTCGATGGATGGAGCGCGTCTGCAACCGCGCTCGCCGATTGCAAAGATCGGTGAACATACCGCCGACGTGCTGCGCGGTTTGGGCTACGACGAAGCACAGATCACGGCATTGGGCGGCGGCGTAGCGCAGGTGCCGCGAGAAGCTGCATGAGGGTAGCGGCGCGCTTGATGCGTCGAACGTAGTCAATCAATCTCATCCGGCGTCAGACCGGAAATCATGGAGACAGACGATGAAATCGTCGAATCATGCGGTGTATGCGACAGCGGTCGGCGATGCTGGCGCGCTGGGTGGTTTGCCCTCAGGCGCCGGTGCATCGGCCGGCGGCCGTGCTGACGAGATCGCGCTGAATGGCGCGCGTATTTCCGCGCGGCTCGACCGCTTGCCCGCGACGCGTTCGATCTGGCAACTGGTCATGCTGCTGAGCCTCGGACTCTTCTTCGAACTGTATGACCTGATGTTCTCCGGCTACATCGCGCCGGGCCTCGTGCGCAGCGGCATTCTCACCGCGACGACGCACGGTCTGTTCGGCACCAGCGGCGTGGCGAGTTTCATCGCGGCGTTATTCGCAGGCCTGTTTATCGGCACGGCGGCATGCGGTTTTCTCGCCGACCGCTTCGGGCGGCGCGCGATCTTCACCTGGTCGCTGCTGTGGTACACCGCGGCCAACATCATCATGGCGTTCCAGGACACGGCGCTCGGGCTCAACCTCTGGCGCTTCATCGCGGGGATCGGTATCGGCGTGGAGATCGTGACGATCGGTACGTACATCTCCGAACTCGTGCCAAAACACGTGCGAGGGCGCGCGTCGGCCTTTTCGCAGGCTGTCGGTTTCTGCGCGGTGCCGATCGTCGCGTTTTTATCGTATTTGCTGGTGCCGCACCGTTACTTCGGCCTCGACGGCTGGCGTCTGGTCGTGCTGACTGGCGTAGTGGGCGCGATCGTGGTGTGGTGGATTCGCCTGCGTTTGCCGGAGAGCCCACGCTGGCTCGCACAGAAGGGGCGCATCGAGGAAGCCGACGCCGTGATGAAGCGACTCGAAGCGCGTGTGGAACGAGAATATGGACGGCCTTTGCCGGAGCCGGCGTTGCCCGAACCGGTGCGCGCCCGCGCGGCGTTTCGTGATTTGCTGGTGCCGCCGTATCGCAAGCGCACGCTGATGCTGATCATTTTCCACGTGTTCCAGACGATGGGTTATTACGGCTTCGCGAACTGGATTCCGACGTTGCTGATCAAGCAGGGCATTACCGTCACGACGAGTTTGATGTACGCGAGCATCATTGCGATCGCGGCGCCCCTTGGACCGTTGCTGGGGATGCTGATTGCCGACCGCTTCGAGCGTAAGACGGTGATTATCTGCATGGCTGCGGTCAACGTGGTGTGCGGACTGCTGTTCAGTCAGGCGCGGGAGACGGTGTTGCTCGTGAGTTTGGGCGTGTGCCTCGTTCTGGCGGGCAACATTATTTCTTATAGCTACCACGCATATCAGGCCGAGCTGTTTCCGACCAGTATTCGCGCGAGGGCAGTGGGGTTTGTTTATTCGTGGAGCCGGATTTCGGCAATGTTCTCCGCGTTCGTGATTGCGGGATGCTTGAACCGGTTTGGCGTGAACGGGGTGTTTGTGTTTATTTCGGGGGCGATGATGATCGTCATGCTGGCCATCGGGACGCTTGGGCCGAAGACGCGGGATGTCGCGCTGGAGGATATTTCGAGGTAAAGCGGATGGGTGAGGCCCGCCTGGCGGGGCGGGCTTGCTGCCTGGTTCGTGCTGCTTTAGTGCTTCTTTAGTGTTTCTTTGGCGTTGCCGAAACGGTTGGCGCTACGCGGATCGGGGGTGCGCCCGACGGCGTCGTGGCCGGTGTGGGTTTCTTGGCCTGCTTCGGTTTCTTTACTTCGCGGTTACTGCGCATTTGACCTTTTGCCATGATGGGCTCCCCAGTAGGCTTTTATCGCTCCGCGAGGGAGCAGTTGGATAGTGTGCGCTGAATTTTGGGTTTATGGGGGAGGATTTGCGGTTTTTTGCCTGCTCGGCGTTTTTGTTTGTGGTTCTGGGGGTGGTGTCTTTTCTTGTTCTGGCTTTGGTGCCTTTCCTTGACATGTTAGTGGTCTATTAGCGTTGCCCCTGTGCGGGGCGGCACTTACTTTCTTTGCCGCCGCAAAGAAAGATAAGCAAAGAAAGCGGCTCAAACCGCTAATGCTAAGTGGGCACCGTGGTCTGCTGCGGGTAGTGGTGCGACTGGAATCCGTGTTCTCGCACATTCCACGTTAGTGACAAAGGACTCATCAGCTCCCATTCCGCACTACGTGCGTTGCGGACGGGTCTGCATGGGAAACCACGGGCTTTGGTCGAGGTTTGTGGGGGCCGTCGGCTTCGCCTCGGCGAGGCGCCTCTGCATTCGCTCGGGAACCCCCACTTCAAATGAAATATCGATCAGTCGCCCTCACACTCCCAGCAGCCATGCAATGACGAGTTTCGGCGCTGAGCAAGGCGCGAATGTCTGAGCGCGAAAGCACAACGCGAGAGCACAAACGCGAGAGCACAAACGCAAGGGCACGAGCGCGGGAGCGCAAACGTGTGGGAACGTGCGAGCTAAAACGTAGCGGGAGGTTTTAAGAAGTACTCTTCGGCGCGCGCAGCGCCGCCGGAAGTATGACGCCCTTGTCACTGGCGTATGCAGGGGCACGAACCCAGATTCCAGATGCACCACTACCCGTAGCAGACCACGGTGCCCACTTAGCATGAGCGGTTTGAGCCGCTTTCTTTGCTTATCTTTCTTTGCGGCGGCAAAGAAAGTAAGTGCCGCCCCGCACAGGGGCAACGCTAATAGACCACTACCAAAGCAAGGAAAGGCACCAAACCCAGAACCACAAACAAAAGCGCCGAACAGGCAAAAAAAACCCAAACCCTCACCCCGCGCGCGCGCGACTACGCCGCCAGGTCTCCGATGGCAACTCCCCAAACTGCCCCCGATACTCATTGGAGAAATTCCCAAAATGCCAGAACCCCCACCGCGTAGCGACCTCAGTAACAGACCCAGCGGCTCTCAATTCCCGCCGCACATGATCCAGCCGAACCGCTCGTATATACGCTGAAGGATTCACCCCAACCGTATCCTCAAACGCATACTGCAAAGTGCGCCGACTCGCGCGAAACCGGGCACATAACTCGGCGACTGACAGCGGGCAATCCGGCGACTCTTCCACCAACTCGCGAACGCTGCGCACAAGCTGCCAGTTCCGCGCGGTACGCGCTTCGACATTCCCGTGTGGATCGGCATCCCGCATTCCCTGCAATGCCTCGGCAAGACCAAATACCACCGACTTCTCGAACGAGGCCGCCACGCCGCCATCATCGAGCAACGTCGGCGTCGCACTCACAGCGTCAAGCAATTGCTTCAGCACCTCGCGAAAGCCCTGCAACCTCGCAGGATCCACATTCAACACACCAGGCCTCGCGCCCAGCAGCAGCGCAATCTCATCGAGCTGCGAGCGCAGCAAATGATCGGCAATCGCGTCAGGTTCGATCTCCAGATTCACCACCAGATGCGTGTCGGGCGATAAAAACTCGAACCCGCCATCGCCGGAAAACACATGCAGGCCGTCACGATGACTCGTCTGCCCGCAGAGCAAAGCATGCCCTTCGAGTTGAAATGGAATGCCCACGGCGAGCCTGGACCGCGCCACCTGGCCGCGTTGATAGACCGTGCGGTTCAGGCGTTCCACCAACACCCGCACGCCGCCCGCGGCGAACGAACTCACCGAGCCGTCAAAGGGGCCACGCGAAATCTGGCAATAGCTCTGGTTCCACGCGTCGAGCAACATCGCCTGCTCGTCGATGTTCCGGCAATAGCGAATCTCGACGGCGCTGCTTGTCTGATGGGCCGGCTGCATAGCTTCTCCCGATTCTGTTGGCGCTCCCCGAAAGCCTCGTGCCGACCAGTGTATGCGAAAAAAAGTCCGTGTCGCACCCGGGGTTCAGGCCGCCTGCGCTCATTCGGGTGCGCTTGAATCACCGCATGTAATGCATTTGTCAGTAAGGCGGATTTTTACGGGATTTTTACTTTTTGCCAATTTTGGATAGTCGCCGATTTTTGCCGCCCCTACTTTGTGCACAACGCAATGCAACACAACGCACTGGGCACTTGGGCACTGGAACGGGAGTCACGCATGAGCAGAGCGGCAGGCAGGCTGGAAGGCAAGATCGCGATCGTGTCAGGCGGCGCGACCGGTGCGGGCGGCGCGGCGTCGCTGCTATTCGCACAGGAAGGCGCGCAAGTCGCCGTGGTCGATATCAATACCGATGCGGGCGAGGAGGTCGTGACGCGAATTCGCGCGGCTGGCGGCACAGCCGAACTGTTCGCCGCCGATGTATCGAAGCGCGCCGCTGTGGACACGGCCGTGGCGAACATCATGGCGCGCTTCGGGCGCATCGACGTGCTGTTCAACCACGCCGGCAGCATCGTCGTGAAGCCCTTCGTCGATACCACCGACGAAGACTACGACTGGCTCATGAACGTCAACGTCAAAAGCATGTTCATGATGACCCGCGCGGTGCTGCCGCACATGCTCGCGGCAGGCGGCGGTTCGATCGTGTGCACCGCGTCGATTTCGTCGGTCGCGGCCACGCCGCTCGAAGTGCTGTACTGCACGACCAAAGGCGCATGCGCCATGTTCGCGCGATCGATCGCTGTCGAGTATCGCGACCGTGGCATTCGCTGCAACGCCGTGTGCCCCGGTTTCATCGATACCCCGCATGGGCGCCGCGAAATCAGCGCGCTCGCGAAGTATGGCTTCGATGCGAGCGAAGCGGCGCTGTCGGTGCAGCAGGGCCGTCTGTGCGCGCCGGAAGAAGTCGCGCGCGCCGCGCTCTTTCTCGCCAGCGACGACGCCAGTTTCGTCAACGGCGCGCACCTGTACGTCGATAACTGCTTTACGGCTGCGTGAGCCGGTCCTTCGTCGCGCGGTCACGCCTTAGCATCGCTCAGCCGCTTCGTCTTAACCCTGTTCAAAGGATCGCGTTATGGACATCAACACGGCGGTGCCGTCGGCGGAGTCGGCCGACAACGACGTCAAGCTGTTGCACAAGATGGGCTACGCGCAGGAACTGTCCCGGCGCATGGGGGCGTTCTCGAACTTTGCGGTGTCGTTCTCGCTGATCTGCATTCTGTCGGGCGGCATCACGTCGTTCCAGATGGGCTTGTCGGCAGCGGGCGGGGCGTCGATCGGGCTCGGCTGGCCGCTCGGCTCGCTGTTCGCGTTGGTCGTGGCGGCAGCGATGGCCCAGATCGCGTCGTCGTATCCGACGGCCGGCGGCCTTTATCACTGGAGTTCGATTCTCGGCGGCAAAATGTGGGGCTGGCTCACTGCGTGGCTGAATCTGCTTGGTCTCGTGTTCGTGGTCGCCGCGATCAACTACGGTACCTATGATCCGTTCTTTCGCACGCTGATCGCGCCGATGTTCGGTGTGAGTCCCGATTCGCTCGGCTGGTGGCAGCAGACGCTCTTTCTGACGGTGATCACCGCCTCGCAGGCGTTCCTGAATCATCGCGGCATTCGTATCACCAGCAAGATCACGGACCTGTCGGGCTATCTGATCTTCGTGGTGACGGTCATGCTGGTGGTGTCCCTGCTGGTGTATTCGCCGGTCAAGATTGATCTGTCGCGGCTCTACACGTTCACCAACTTCACCGGTATCGATGGCGGCGCATGGCCCAAGCAGACCATTGCCATGGCGTTTCTGTCCGGTTTGCTGTTGACCGCTTATACGATCACGGGCTTCGACGCTTCTGCGCATACCTCGGAGGAGACACATCAGGCGGCGCGCAATGTGCCGCGCGGCATTGTTGGCTCCGTGTTCTGGTCGACGACCTTCGGCTATGTGATGGTGTGCGCGTTCGTACTGGTGATGCCGGATATCACTGCCGGGGTGAAGCAGGGCACCGGGTTCTTCGAAGCGATTCTTGCGCCGATTCCGGGACCGCTGCGCATCCTCATCGAATTGCTGATGTTCTTCATCAACTACGTATGCGGTCTCGCAGCCGTTACGTCGACCTCGCGCATGATGTTCGCGTTTGCCCGCGACGGCGGCTTGCCTGGCTCGAAGTGGCTGCGCAAGGTGAATGCGGCACACCGTACGCCGGGCGCGGCGATCTGGACCTCGGCGGTGCTGGCGATCGTGGTGACGTTGTACGGTGATGCGTTCACTGTGCTGAGCGCGGGGAGCGCGGTGTTCCTGTTCATCTCCTACGCGATGCCGATTGCCGCCGGCATTTTCGCCGAAGGGCGCACGTGGAAGGAAAAAGGGCCGTTCCAGTTGGGCATGCTGTCGAAGCCGTTCGCGGTGGCTGCGGTGTTCGGCGCGCTCGTGCTCGCCTATGTCGGCATGCAGCCGCCTAACCAGAAAGTGGTGTACGTGATTGTCGGTTTGCTCGCGATACTGCTGGCGATCTGGTACGGCGCAGGTGTGCGCAAGAGCTTTGCGGGCCCGCCGATCGGCAAGGTGTCGAAGGAACGCGAGCAGGAGCTGAGCGGACTCGAGGGGAGACTGGGGGAAAGCTGACGCTCTGGGAGTGCGCGGCGAGGCGCCGCCATCCATGTCTGAACAAAATAACGTCAGCCGGCCCTGAAGCCGGCTGACGTTTTTACATCTACCGCATGATGCGGCGGTTGCTAATTAGATACCGACATATCCCACCGGCACCGTCGCGTTCGACTGGGCAACCGACGCATTATTCGACACCACATACACCGGCGATTCGGTCAGGTTGAGCGTCAGCGTCCCGTTGCTGTAGTTCGCGCTCGACGCATTGCCCATCATGTCGACCACCTTCACGGTGCCGCTCGTGCCCGGCGCATCCACCGTGAGGGTATAGGGCACGCTATAGGTCGAGCTGAAGCCGACGCTCGCGTCCCATACGCTATTGTTGTGCGCCCACAAAGCGGTGATCACCGCGCCATTGCCCACCTGCTGGAACGCGTACGCGTAGACGCCGGTCGGTGTGCCGTTCACCGCTCCAAGCGTGTGCGTACCGTCGAGCGTATGCGTCATCGCGCTGATCGCCATCGCAACCGGCTTCGGACTGATGTTCGTCGCGCCGAATGCGCCTTGCGCGTCGCTCAGGTCGAAGAACGTGCCGTAGCCGACTTCGCCCGGATAGTCCGCACCGTAGAACACATAGGTCTGATCCGCGCCTTCACCCAGCGTGATGATGTGCATGCGCGCCGCAACCGCCGCTTGCGCGTACAGCACGTTCGCGCTCGGATAGTTCGGACCGTACGAGCTGCCGAGGTCGTAGCTGATGCCGGCTTCCGTCGAGAACAGCTTCATGCCCGTGCGGTAGTCGGTGGCCATTTCCGCACGCAGCGCGCGCATCTGGCCGCGCAGCGAACCTGAGGCTGTCGACGGGTCGCTGTCGTAGCGCTCCGGCGGATGCGACGGCGAGGTGCCCGCGTCGTAGTAGCCATGCGTCGCCACCGCGTCGATGTATTGGCCGAAGCCGAGCGGCGCGAGGCGCTTCAGACGCGTCGTGGTCAGGCTCGGGAATGCGTCGGCCGGGCCCATCACCACCGCGTTCGAATCGGTGGAATGGATGCCCTGATAGACGGACTGATACAGCGCGATGAAATTGGCGTCGGTGTCGGTCCAGAACTGGTTGGGCTCCCACGTCACCTGATAGTAGTTCGCCGACTGGGTCGGGAAGTACGCCGCGCGAATCGCGCTCGATTCCGTGCCGACGCGGCTCATGTAGTTCTGGTAATACGAAAGGCTGGTCGGCACGCTGGTGTCGTCCTGGAACGCGCCGGTGCTGCTCGCCCAGGCGGGGATGCCGTCGAGACGGATCAGGCGCATCACGTTGCCGCTCTTGTAGAACGGATCGAGATTGTTCGCTGACGGATTGAAGGTGTTCGCGCCGTTCGGCTCCATCGTCGAGAGCTGGCGGTCGTCGATCGTCGACGAGATGCCGAGGTCGGCCAGCAGGGGGCCGTTGTCGTTCGCGCCCTGCATGCCGAAGCGGTGCTGTTCCTGGCGCGCGTAGGTAACCGCAGGCACCACCTGAGACAGGTTCGGCAGCACGCCAAAGGTCGCGATGCCGACCGGACGCGTGCCGGCCTGTGGCAGTTGGCCGCCGTTCTGCGCGAGCGTGCCCGTCGCGGCGAAATAGCCGGCGAGCGTCGAGGTGCAGTTCAGCGTGATGGTTTTCGAACCGCTCGGGACAGCGGTGCTGCCGCTTGCCGCCACTCGGCCGATGGTGTCTGTCACGGCCCAGTTCAGCGTGTCGGCGTTCGGTACGTTGGTGCTGAAGGCGAGCTGGAAGGCGGTGCCGGAAGCGAAGATGCGTGTGCCGTCCGCGCTCGGCGTGTCGGCGGAAATCGTGGCGCTGCCGGAGCCCGCCGAGACGGCCGGCGAAGCACAGCTGAGCGTCGCGACGGTGGTGCCCGCGCCGTTCACCGTGGCAGTGCCGCCGGTGCTGCTGTTGCCCGCCGCAGTCGAGTTGGACGAGCCGGAGCTGCCGTTGAGCTGGGTTGTTGCGTTGTTGCTGGCGCCGTTACCGCCGCCGCCACCGCCGCAGCCCGCTAGCGCGAGAGAAAGGGTCGAGAGTAGGAGTAGTTGCGATTTCATCAATCTAACCAATGCGTTTTCAGAACATTCGTTCGTCTCTTCGCGCGAAGCGCGTAGGGAGACAGAGCGAACATCGGGGGTTCAATTGCAAGCCAGCCGATGACCGAGGCATCGACACTGGCCGTCCTGGATGCGCAACCATTCAGTTGCGCGAAGGTGTGATGCCTTCCCGGGTTGTCGGCCCCGAACGCATTTCTCTGCAGAGAAATTCTTATCGTACGAATCCATGCCACTCGTCATGGCGGATTTGGCGGAATCGGACGACCGGGGAAGGTGTGACGAAAACAACGAACGTCTTGAGGAACAGCGCAATCCACATCGTAGTGCTTGAGTTCATCGCGCCATTCGATGAACTTTTTACTGTCCTGTAAGCAAGAAAGGCTCTGATGGGAAGAATCGACTGCAACAATACGCATTAGTATGTTTAAAAGAAGTAACGAGTCGTTACGTATGAACAATAATGCAGTACTAATTGCATTGATCGCATCAAAAAATACGTAAGATGAAATTAGTGCTTATCCGCCAAACAGAAATGGGGTCGAAAAGATTTGCAACGGATGCCTAACTATACGAATTGGGGTAAACCGCTGAGAAATGGGCGATAGCGCTCATTGCATAGCCGATGAAGTCTTGCAGATGGCGGAAAAGTGCTGGGCCTTCGGTGTAAGGTTTCCTCGCGATAGTGACTTCGCGGCGGAACTGTCGCTGTTTTACGGAGACGAGGCCGCGTCCCGCGAAAGGGGCGCGCCAGATAAACGATGATGGATGCCGACAGTTTTTTGGGGCCGGTACTAGTTGGTCGGCTTGTCCATCCGCTGCGCAAAAAAGGCGGTTATCCAGAGAGATAAATCGTGAGAATTCTTCAATTGGTTCATGCCCCGCGACTTTCCGGGGCAGAAGTACTTGTAAAGGGCCTCGCGATTCAGCATCAGCGCGGCGGCCATGAGGTCTGTATCACGTCGCTGCTTCCCCAGCAGGACGATTTCGTCGGCATTCGTGCGGAGCTGGAAGCCGCAGGCGTCACCTGCCTGTTCCCGACCAGCCGTCACGGCAGGGTGGGTAAATTGCTGCACCTGTATCGCGTGGTGCGCCAGTTCCGTCCCGACTTCATCGTGGCGCATGCCACGCTCGCCGCACTCTATGTGCGTCTTCTGCCCGTGCATACGCCGATCGCCTGGGTGATGCACTCCGGTGTCAACGACTTCGAAAACGGCGCGCTCAAGCAGGCCGAGCGTCTGCTGTCACGGCGGGCGAGAGCGATCATCGGCGTGTCGCAGCAAAATATCGACGACTATCTGCGCGAGATCGGCAAGCATCCGGCGATGGTCGTGATTCCGAATGGCGTGGATGCGTCGCTGTTCGCCGAAGACAACAACTCATCCGTACCCGATATCGCAGTGCCGGCGAAGCAGATCGTTCAGCTAGGCCGCTATATAGAAGGGAAGAGTCAGTTGGACACGATCCGCGCGTTCGAGCGCGTCGTGCAGAGCGAGCCTGAAGCGCACCTGCTGCTGTGCGGAGTCATCGAGGAGGTCGCCTATTACGAGGCGGTGGTCTCGCTGGTTCATCAGCTTGGCCTCGACAGCCGCGTGACGGTTTGTGGACCGCGCCTGGATGTCGCCGCGATTCTTCGCTCGTCGCGTGTCTTTGCCATGCCTTCGCGTTTCGAAGCGCAGAGCATCGGTTTCCTGGAGGCGCTCGCCTCGGGCATTCCTGTCGTGGCGAGCCGGATTCCGTCGTTCGGTTTTGCCAGTGGATTTGCAGGCGTCAATCTCGTCGACACGGCCGATCCGGAGGCCTATGGCCGCGCCTTGCTCAAGGCGCTCGACATGCCGCGAGCGAACCGGCAACTGGCGGGATACACGTTGCGCGACACGGCCGATCGCTATATGACGATTGCCCGGCAGTTCGTTCAGCCGCTGCGCGTGTCGACCTGAACCGCGCCGGATCGACCGGTTGGCGCTACTGCGCCAACCGGTCGATCCGCACCGTCTCTGAGAACAACCCTGGCAGTTCACCGAGATCCTGGGCCGGGCCCAGGGCGAACCCATCGCCTACCGGATAGCGCGTCAGCGCCGGTGCGCCACCGGTGAAATAGAAATCGCCGAGTATCGCGTCGGTTCTTCGATAGAGCACGAGTGCGGCATTGCGCTTGTCACGCACGAACGCCGGAAAGACATCCGACCAGGACATGCCACGCAATGTCGCCGCCTGAACCGGCACGCCGTTCGTGTCCGTTGTGTCGAGCGTGGCAATGTCGATCACCGCGTCCTCGTTCGTTCCATCGAGATGCGGCGTCAGGAGAATCAGCGTATTGCTTGCTTTGCCGTGCACGGCCCCGACCGTCACTTTGACGAAGTCGGGCAGGAAACTCGCCGGCAATAGTTTGCGCTCGCCGATGGTCATGCGCGCACCGTCGTTGGCGATTGGCGTGAGCGCAAGCCGTCCGTCCGCACCGTCCACCGCGACCAGTGACGCGCGTGATCCTGCGGTCTGAACGGGTAGAAGATTGGCGTTTTGCCGCAGGGTTTTTGCTTGTGCCATCAGCGTCGGCGCTGAGCCTGCCGAGCCTGTGGACGACGCCATCCAGAGGTCGAGCCCGCTATCGGCGCGCTTCTGCGCGATCAGCACGCCGGCGCGTCCTGTTCCGCCGAAGTCCGCCGCCACATATTGCTGCGTCAACGCAGGCTTGAACTCACGGCTGGTCTGAAGCCAGAGACGTGGGGCTTCGAAGCGCTCACCTGTACTGCGGAGCAACCAGAACGCGGTGCCGCCCTGGCGTGCGGTGATGACCATCAAGTCCGCCTTGCCGTCGCCGTCGAAATCGCCGAGCAGGAAGCGCGCGCTATCGAAACAGAGCTTGTCATCCGTGCAACTGGGCGCCGTGGCGCGGGGATCGAAAGGGACGAGGCCGGCGTACCAGAGTGCGGGAGGCGACGCTTTCACGAGCGACGCCACGTACACGTTGAAACCAGGTCCGTCATGTTGCCGTTGCACATAGACCGCGGCTTGCTCCCCCGTGCCGCCGATGTCGCCGACCATAGCGGTAGCGAGCCGCAGATCGGTCGCCTGCGTGCGTTGCTGAGTCGCCCAACGGTAGCGTGTGGTGAGCAGGGTGCAGCCGCGCATGGTGAGCTTGCCGTCGTTTTCACCAAGACAGTGCCGCAGCGGTGTGTAGACGAGGCCGAAGTCCCACGGCGTCCAGCGCTGCGCCATGTCCCATTGATCGCAGGTCTCGGAGATCAGATAGCCGTCGCGTTCGGCGATGCATTGCGAAGTCGCGACGCTGACGAGCGCCGCGTTGCGCGCATTGCCGGGATAGACCGTCACCGGATCCCAGCGCCATTGTTGCGTGGATGAGCCCGTGCATGCGGCGAGTGTCGGCGCCTGGCCGCTGCCTGCGGAAGTCAGACAGCGAGTTGCCGCCGCATTGAATAGCTGAATGGGACGCGCCTGGAAATCCGCGACATGGCGATCGCTGCGATCGGCGAAGGCATAGCGGCGCGCGACCCAATTACCGTCCCACTGGAACTCGCCGAATACGTGCGAAAACTCGCTACCGTCGACAGAAAAATAGCTGGCGACGATGTCGCGCTTGCGCTGAACTTCGGCCGCCGGCACATTGCCTGGCCAGTCGCCCATCGGATAGGTGATGTGGTATTCGATCGGCACACTTTTGTTGAGCGTCTGGGCGACGTGGCGCGTGATGCGCGCGGTGTAGATGTGATCGGGATGCTCGAGAAACGGTATGGTGTCCGGATTGAGCGTATAGATCTGCGACGCCGCGGCGAGGATCACTTTCAGTGTGGCCGACAGCGAGGCCCGATCGTATTGCACACGCACGGAACCGTCGGCGTTCATCGGATAGGTGGAGAGCGTGGCGTGCTGTTCCCACAGCAGGCCAAGCGGTTCGCGGCCGCCGCGCACGGCGCCGCCGGGCAGGCGGAATTCGAGCAGACGGACTTGCGGCTTCGCTTTCAGCACCATCTGATGCACGAGCTTGCCGGCGATCGAAATATTCGTTTCGATCCATTCGTCAGGCACCCCCGCCATGCGCGCATACGCGAGCCGTGAACCCCGCTCGCGGGTCTGGACGTAAGCGAAATCCGCACCGTTGGCGCCGCCGATCAGATGCACGGTGGTGATGCACCAGCCTGCGTCGAGCCGTTCGCTGATGGCGGGGTCAACAAAAAGCAGATCGTCGTCGAGGTGAGCGACGACTGTCACGAGCGTGCCGGCGCCGCAATCCGCCGCGCGCGCCGCGCCGGGAAAGAGAGCGAAAAAAAGTAGTGCTAGAAGAGCAATGGATGAATCGCGAACGAGTCTGGCTGCCGGTGATCGCATGTTTGATTCGAGCCCTGACGGTGAGCCCGATCATACTGTACCGGCGTGCGTCGCCACGTTGGCGAACTCACAGTAGGCGTTACTTTGCGCGCAGACAATGAGGCACGCGGGTGGCGCGGCCGTTAACGCTAGCGGAAATAAGCCTTGGTGTTCTCGTGGACATCGGCGCGCGCGAGCAGTTCAGAAGGCGCGAGCCAGAGATAGCCGCTGTGCTGGTCGAGCCGGCCGACGGAGATGGTGCTGGTGAACTGTAAGGCATAGGCAAGCACGATGTAGTGCGTCGACACGTCAGGCTCGGCGGCGAAATTGTCTTTGTAATGATGCTCGAAAACGCCTTCGAAGCGTGCGGTCGAACGCGTCAGCCTGCCAATGCCCAATTCGGCATCGGCAATGCGCGTGAACGCTGCGTCGAGTGTTTCGTCTTTATGAATGCGTCCGCCGGGAACGAACCACGTGCCGCGGGCAGGGCGATTGCGCCGATGGCCGATCAACACGCGGCCCTCGGCGTCGCTGACGATCAGATCGATCGCGACCAGCGGCGTCAGACGCACCACGTCCAGGAAATCGATTTCGGTCAGCATGTCATCTCCTGCAGGGCGCGCGTCGCGTTGAGCGCGTGGTGATCGTGAGGCGATGCTAAAGGCGCTAGTAGTCGCCATGGTGCTCATCATCCCGGGTGAGACGGCTTGAGACATTCGCCAGCAGCAGTGCGACCAGAATTGCACCGACTGTGGCGAAAAGAAACGCCCCAACCATCCCGGCCAGCACCAGCATTGTCCATGCGAGGCCGTTCATTTCTCGGTTCCAGCGCGTTGATATGCATGCGAGGTAGTCCTCGTCTGGATTTTACGGGTGTGAGAAATCACTTGCCCTGTCACATCACGCCGAAGTATCGCCGCGTCTCGACAGCAAGCGGTGCCTGTCGAAGGATCTACGGCGGCCGCTATGCGCACCCCGCGTCCTGCGCGGCACATCTAGCGAGGCACATAGCCCTCCGGTGTCGTGACCGCGTCTTTGAACACGCCGGCGTTGGCGGACACCACATAAATTGGCGTAGGCGACAGCTTGAGGTTCGCGACACCGTCGCGATACGGCACGCTCGATGCGTTGCCCATCATGTCGAATACGGTCACTTCTCCCGACGTGCCGGGTGCGTCGACACGCAGACGGTAATCCGCGCTCTGGCTCGCGCTGAAACCGGTTTTGGCATTCCAGGCGTCGTTGTCATGCGTCCACAACGCCGTAACGATCTTGCCGCCGCCGAGCCGGCGGAACGCGTATGCGTAGACGCCTTTTGGCAAAGCTTTGAGCGGTCCGAGCGTATCCGTTCCGTCGATGATCCGCGTCATCGCCGCCACCGCGAGCGCGGCAGGTTTAGGGCTGATGTGGGCGGCGCCGTAGGCGCCGGTCGGATGATCGAGTTCGAAGAAAACCCCATAGCCGGGCGCTGCGTCCGGCATGTCCGCGAGGTAGAACACGTAGGTCATGTCCGCACCTTCGCCGAGCAGGATGAGATGCGTGCGGGCCACGATCGCGGCTTGCGCATATAGCACGTTCGCGCCCGGATAGTTCTTGCCGTACGCCGCGCCGATGTCGTAGCTGATGCCGGTTTCGGTGACGAACAGCGGCGCGCCGGGTTTCAGGTATAGACGCAACTCGTGACGTAGCGCACGCATTGCGGCCGGCAGTGCGCCTGGCACGGTGCCCTGATTGGCTGAGTCGGCGACGCGCTCGGGTGGGTGCGATGGTGTCGTGCCAATGTCGTAATAGCCGTGGATGGTCATACCGTCCATATAGCGGCCGATCCCGAGCGGACCGAGACGGCGCATCTTCTCGACATTGACCTGAACCGAGGCGTACGTCACCCCCATTACCACGGCATGCGGGTCCGTCTGATGAATGCCTTCCCAAACTGCCTTATACATTGCGACGAAATTCGCGTCGGTATCCCGCCACGGCAGGCCGCCGTCGGCGTCCGGCTCCCACGTCACCTGATAGTAGTTGTCGCGCTGATTGGGGAAGTAGGTCATCCGCGTACGGTTGGACTCGGCGCCGACTTTGGCCATGTAGTCCTTCATTTGCGCGAGCGAGGTCGGCGCATAGCTGTGCGTCTCCTTGCCGGTTGGACTAGCCCACTGAGGAATACCGTCGAGCTGGATCAGACGCATGATGTCGCCGCGCCGGAAGTAGGGCAGCAACTGCTTGCTCGCAGGATCGAACGTACCTGCGTTTTTCGGCTCTTCCATATACCAGTTGCGATTGTCGTTGGCCCACGAAAGGCCGAGCGCGGTGTAAGCCGGCCGATAGCCGTCGCCGTCGCAGCAATGCTGTCCGGGCGCAAGGTAGGCGGTGCCTTGTCCGCCGAATCGATGCAGGTCTTCGTAGGGAAAGCGGACGGCCGGCAATGCAGCAGAGGTGTCGGGCAAGACGCCGAAGGTGGCGATGCCCTCGGGACGTGTGCCGCGCGATTCGAGTTGGCCATGTGCGCGTTCCAGCGAAGCGGACACGGCGAAGTAGCCGGCAACGGTCGAGGCGCAACTCAGCGTTGACAGCGTGGCGCCCGCCGCGACGGGGAAGCGGCCGCTGGCGCGCACGGCATTCCAGCTGTCGCGGATCTGCCAGTTGAGCGTGTCGTTTTGCGCAGGTCGTGTCGTGAAGACGAGCGCGAAGGGTTTGTCCGCTGCGAACAGGCGCGTGCCGTCGCTCGGCGTGTCTGCTTCCAGCAGATCGCCGTTTGCCGCGGCGCGCACCTGCGAGGTGGGTGCGGCGCAACGCAGACCCTGCCCGGGTGGCGCCTTCAATGAAGTGGATACCGTGGCCGCAGATTCCTGTGTGGCGGCAGGCGCTGTGTCTTTTTTCGCCGAGGCAGAGGCCTCGGCCCTGGCCGCGGTGTTCGAATCAGCCGCCGTGACCGCAACCGCGCAGCGCTTCTCCACCCCGGGCGCAGGATCGCCGAACACGCCGTTATTGCAATCGGCGGTGGTCGTGAACGTCTTGATGACATGTTGCTCGACGGTGCCGTACAGCACGTCGCGCGTACCGCTGAACCGGCAGGTTCCATATTCCGCCGCGCATGCTGTCCACTTTCTGCCGTCAACCGTCAGATCGGCATTGCTTGCGCTGTCAGGACCGGCTGAAGCCGCTGCCGCACTACACGAGGAGGCCATCATGGCCAGCAGGATAAATACGGCCGCTGAGGCGGCAACGCGCAGCACTAACCCGTGGGCGGCACAGGCGCCGAAGCGTGGTTGCAGCGCGCGATATTCACATACATCAGACATGTGTTCCCCGTGTCGTTCGACGCATAGGTTCCGGCCTGTTCCAACGATAAGGCGTCATCGGATTGCTAGTTGACCAGGCCAGACCCGCCTCAGGCTACCTCGTGTCGCAATGTGTTGCGGAAACCGCATAGGCTATTTCCGCAATTCGATGGCGGAAACATACCGGCTCTGATCAGACAGAATGCGCCATTGGCCCGTCTATTGCCGGACCGGCTAAAGCTGTCTAATTGCTGTGTTTCACGTTTGAAACATTAATCGTCTTGTTTATATTCTCCAGATCCAATAACAACAAATTAAATAATTTTGTCTCGCGAAAATTGTTTATATTGAACACTGCTTTATATGTCCCTGCCGACCAAATATTTCGTCAGAAGAAAGCCCCGCGGGCATCCGGTAAGAACAGCGACTGGTGCAAACAAGGGGGCTGCTCTCATTCTGGCGATGTGACGGAAATAAGTCACTTCAAATCTGCAGAATGCCGGGCAGATCAGATTGCAACTCAAGCATTTCGAGCTGCGATTGTATGTGTGCCAGCGCACAAAAAATCACATTAATTTCGAATTAAGATTCGCAGAATGTAAATTCATTCATATGCAGAATCGGCATTTAATTCATTGAAAAATAGTAGCAGAGCATTTGTTCCGAAAATCACTGGTTGGCCACCATATCGAAACGCCAACATGTCTGCACTTTCGGTCATGGCGGCTAAATGCTTGATTGCGGATGGCTATGATGCACTGCACAGAGCATTCCTCTGTGTAGGCGTTCAAGGTTGAAAAGTAGATCCGTTTTCTGTTGAGAGGATGACTATGACCTGCGCGAGTCTCGAGTCTGCCATGTTGCGCTGGGTGCACGCACCGAACAAAGGTATGCGTCGCATCGCAATCCTGATGTTCAACGACTGCTCGCTGCAGGGCGCGGGCGTGGTTGCCGAAGTGTTTCAGGCTGCTAACGAACTGGCATCGTCCGGATCCGGTGGCTGGTTGTATGACGTTTCCTTCCTGTCGGCCGACGGCGGTATGGTGACCTCGTCATCGGCACTGCGGGTCTGGACCGACGGGCTCGACGCGCGCCATTACGGCGGCTTCGACGCGTTGTATGTAGCCGGTGGAAAAGGCGCATTCGCCGCGGCCGGCGACGAACGGCTGATCGCCTGGTTACGGCGTGTGCGCCGCAACACAGGCATGATCCGGCCGATCGCGGAAGGACGCGCATTGATCGAAGCGGCCTATGTGCCGGACAGCAAGGAAAGCGGCGAATTTCACCAGCCGCAGTCGATGTCATCGCGCCAGACCGAGCAGAACGGCGACGCGGGTGACCGGCTTGAATCGATGAGAAGCGCGCTCGCCATGATCAAGCGCGATCTCGGCGGCGCGACCGCTCGCACAGTGGCCGAGCGCCTGCTTGCCGATTCGTGTTCGAACCTCGCACCGCTGCTTGGTGAAGACGGCGGCTTGAGCCCCGGCGACAAAGTGCGCGCGGCGGCCCGCTGGCTGCAAGAGAATTGCCAGCAATCGATTTCGATTGCCGATGCGGCTCAGTTCGCCGCGATGAGCGAGCGCAACTTCCTGCGTCGCTTCAAGATGGAAATGGGTATCACGCCCTCGAGTTTCCTGTTGCATGAGCGCCTCGCGGTGACCTGCAGCCTGCTGACCGAGTCGGAATTGCCGGTGGACAAGATCGCCCGGCGCACCGGCATGGGTAACGGTGACCGCCTCGCGAAGGTCTTCCGTAAGCGGATGAGGATTTCCCCCACTGAGTTCCGGATTCAAAGCCGCCGCATGGTCGGCGGATAGCGCGCGCCGCGAACCGCGCTGAGCGCGCCCAGCACGTAGTCGTCTCGTACCATGCTTCGGTAAGTATTTCCTTGATCTCAAAGAATTATAAGGAATCCGAATATGTTGACTAAGGGAGTTGTGAGCGCTGCGTCGGCGAACCCGGACGGCGCCAGTGCCGGGACTGCCGGTGCGCATTGCGCGCGCATCGTCCCGGTCATTCTTGCCGGCGGCTCGGGCACGCGGCTGTGGCCGGTGTCGCGCGAAAACTATCCGAAGCAGCTGATCGACGTGGTCGGCTCCGACTCGCTGTTGCAGGCGACTGCGCGGCGTATGGACGGTTTTCCCGCCGGCTGGAACGTGGACGTGTCGCCGATCATCGTGTGCGGCGAAGAACACCGGTTTGTGATCTCCGAGCAGCTTCTGGAAAACGGTGTGAATGCGCGTCTGATCGTCGAGCCTGCGCGGCGCGATACGGCGCCGGCATTGACGCTCGCGGCCTCACTCGCGTGCGCGGACGGCGACGACCCAATTCTCATCGTGATGCCGGCCGACCATTCGATTGCAGATGTGCCGGCTTTGCAAGGCGCGCTGGAACGTGCGGCCAGGTATGCGGAACGCGGCCTGATCGCCACGCTGGGTGTGCCGCCCACGCGCCCCGATACGGGCTTCGGCTACATCCGCATCGGCGCGGAATTGCCCGATGCGGGTTATGTAATCGACGGCTTCGTCGAGAAGCCCGCCGAGGAAATTGCCGCGCAGTACGTCGCCGCGGGCACGTATTGGTGGAACGCCGGCATCTTTGTCGTGCGCGCACGTGTGTGGCTCGACACGCTGCAACGCCTGCAGCCTGAAATGCACGCAGCCTGCGAACGCGCATTCGCGAACGGCCGCACCGAAGGCGCGTATTTCCGTCCGCTGGTGGACGCTTTCCTGAGTTCGCCCGCTGACTCGATCGACTATGCCGTGATGGAGCGCCTCACTGACGTGGGCGAAGCGAGCGACGCGAACGCCACGGCCGAAGCGGCTGCTACCCACACCACTAACCCGCAAGACTCCGCTGCGAATCCGTCCGGCGTCGTTGTGCGGCTCGATGCGGGCTGGTCGGATCTCGGCTCCTGGGACGCCGTCTGGGCCGCGATGGAAAAGGACGCCAACGGCAACGCCGGGCGCGGCCGCGTGACGTTCGAAGGCGCGGTGTCGAGCTATGCGCATTCCGAAGGCCGGCTCGTCGCCTGTGTGGGCACCACCAATGTGGTGGTCGTCGAAACGGCCGACGCCGTGCTGGTAGTCGACCGTTCGCATGTGCAGGACGTCAAGGGCCTGGTGTCGCGCATCAAGGCGCAACACGCACCCGAGGCCGATGCGCATCGCAAGGTGCGGCGCCCGTGGGGTTTCTACGATTCCATCGACCACGGCGAACGCTTCCAGGTGAAGCGCATCGTCGTCACGCCGGGCGCAAAGCTTTCGCTGCAACTGCATCACCACCGTGCCGAGCACTGGGTTGTCGTGCGCGGTACGGCGCTCGTCACGCGCGGCGAAGAGCAGTTCCTGCTGAGCGAAAACGAGTCGACCTACATTCCGCTCGGCACGCGTCACCGGCTCGAAAACCCGGGGAAAGTACCGCTCGAAATCATTGAAATCCAGTCAGGCACCTATCTCGGTGAAGACGACATTGTGAGGTTCAACGACAACTACGGCCGCTGCTCCTAACAGCGCCCCCGGAATCATGTGCGGAAAAGAACGAACGGCAAGAACGAGGTAAGCAAAATGCGCAAGTTTCAGGATTTGCTCGCGCGAGTTTTCGATGTCGCGTTGGTGCTAGTGGGTGCGGCGGTGGCGTCGCAGATCCGCTTTGATTACCTCGCTCAATCCGGCTTCTATTGGGCGCTGGTGATGTTCTCCGCCGCCTTTGCGCTGGCCATCTTTCCAGCGTTCGGCGTGTATGAATCATGGCGCGGCCGCTCCAAGCTCTCGCTGGCCGGCCAGGTGTCGCTCGCGTGGTTGATTGTGCAGGGCAGTGCGCTGGTGCTGATGTATTCGCTGCACCGCATCGACTTCGTCTCGCGGCTGTGGTTCTCCTACTGGACTGCGGTGACGGGCGGCCTGCTGATCGCTTACCGGCTGATCACGCATGCGGTGCTGGCGCGTGCGCGCACTGCCGGTCTGAATCTGCATCAGGTCGCGATCGTCGGCAGCGGCTCGCAGTGCGACGCAATCATCCGCAGGATCGATTCGGCACCCGGCACAGGCTTTCGCGCGACGGCCGTCTACAACACGCGTCCTGACGTGTCTGCGGTGACGAGCACGCGAGTGCCTGTCTGCGCGACAGTGGATGCGCTTGCCGACTACATTCGCACCAACGATGTGCACGAGTTGTGGCTCATGTTGTCGCTCGCGGAAGAACCTCTGATCTGCAAACTGATCAGCGAGTTTCGCGACGATCTGGTGAACATCCGCTTCATGCCGGACGTACGCAGCATTGCGTTGTTCGATGGCAGCGGCGTGATCGATCTGCTCGGCGTGCCGGCCATCAACCTCGTCGCCTCGCCGCTATCGGCCAGTTCCATGCTGAAGAAGGAAATCTTCGACCGTCTGTTTGCCGCTACGGCATTGATCGGCCTCATGCCAATCCTGCTCGCCATTGCGATTGCGGTGAAGCTCTCGTCGCGCGGCCCGGTTCTCTTCAAGCAGAAGCGTAAAGGCGCCGACGGCCGCGTCTTCACGATCTACAAATTCCGCTCGATGCGACTGCATCACGAGCCGAAAGGCACGCTCAAACAGGCCACGCGCGACGATCCGCGCGTCACGCGTGTCGGCGCATTTCTACGCCGCACGAGCCTCGACGAACTGCCGCAATTCTTCAACGTGTTGCGTGGCGATATGTCGGTCGTCGGACCGCGTCCCCATGCACTCGAGCACGACGACCTCTATCAGAAAGTGGTCGCCGGCTACATCAATCGCTATCGGATCAAGCCGGGCATTACAGGCTGGGCGCAGATCAACGGCTTTCGTGGCGAAACCGACCGCATCGAGAAGATGGAGCGTCGCGTCGAACATGACCTGTACTACCTGGGGCATTGGTCGTTCGCACTCGATATGCGGATTATCGGCGCGACGATTGTTGCCGGACTGGCGCATCGAAACGCTTACTAAGTACTAAGTAGTTAACAAGCACGCTGGGCTCTACCTCCCCCGAGGACAGTCCCTGGCGCAAGGAGGAAACACCATGAGCTCGCTTGGTATACGCACGGGAAGTCTCGTGATTTTCACAGTTGCAACACTGCTTGCCGGATGCGGAATCGTACCGGGTCAACGGATGGTTACCCCAGCCGCGGTTCAGGACACGGGTGGGGACTACAGCACGGAAGCATCGCAGCAACAGCAGATTCCGATTACCGATATCAACCTCGCGCTGCTGCGCAAGATGAACGCGACGCAAACGGCCGCGACGCTGCCGCCGCAGACGACTGCGCTGTTCGGCAAACCGACCGCTTACAAGGTCGGCCCTGGCGACGTGCTGCAGATCGTCGTGTGGGATCACCCGGAACTCGCCGCGGCGCTAGGGCAGCCCGCGCAGAACGCGAAGACGACGGATGCCGCGCCCGGTTTTCTGATCGACGAAAACGGCGACGTGCAGTTTCCGTATGCAGGCACGGTGCACGTGGCCGGCAAAGACGTCGGGACGATCCAGAGAGAGCTGCACAAGCGTCTGAGCAACGTGTATCAGAAGCCTGAAGTGACGGTGCGGGTGGCCTCGTTCCGGAACGCGCAGGTTTATGTGGACGGTGAAGTACGCACCCCAGGCGCGCAGTCGGTCACCGACATTCCGTTGTCGTTGACGAGCGTGATCAATCAGGGCGGCGGCTTCAGCCCGAATGCGGATCGCAGCCGCGTTGAGCTAATCCGCAACGGTGTGACGTATCCGCTCAACGTAGACGATCTGATCAAGCGCGGCCGCAATCCGTCGGAGATCTATCTGCAAGCGGGCGACATCGTACGGGTGGCTTCGCGCGAAGACAGCGGCGTGTATGTGATGGGCGAGGTCAACAAGCCGGCAACGATCCTGCCGATGCGTAACGGCTCGCTGACGCTTTCGCAGGCTATTTCCGATAGCGGCAGCTTCGACTCGAACACGGCGGCGGCCAGGCAGTTGTTCGTGATCCGCAATTCGACCAGCGAATCGCCGCAGGTCTACCACCTCGATGCGACCTCGCCGGTGTCGATGATTCTCGCCAATCAGTTCGAGCTTCAACCGAAGGACGTCGTGTATGTCGGCCAAGGCGGCCTGGTCCGCTTCAACCGTGTACTGAACCTGCTGCTGCCGGCGATCAATGCGGCTGTAACGGGCGCCGTTCTTGCGAAATAACAACCGTGCAACGTGACCATGAACCGCCGGGCTTTGTTGGGTGAACAAAATGGCAATTAATTTCGAAAACCGCTATACCGACGTGTCCGGACCGGACGAGCTGCACCTGTCGGACTATCTGCGCACGATCGTGAGAGGTTGGCGCACGATCGTGATGGTGACGCTGATCGCACTCGCGCTGGGGTGCGCGTATGCGTTCCTTGCGCCGCCGACGTATCGCGCGGATGTGCTGTTCCACGTCGAGGACAAGACGGCCAATGCCAATGCGAACGGCAAGGATTCCTTGCCGCCGCTCACCGGCATGTTCGACACCAAGCCCTCGACGGCCGCGGAGATCGAGTTGCTGAAGTCGCGTCTCGTCACCGAGGAAACGGTGAAGAACCTGCACCTCGACATCACGGCTTCGCCGCGTTATATGCCGTTTATCGGCGGGATGATCGCGGGGTTGGTGAACGGACAGTGGGGCTTCAAGTTGCCGTCGTTCATCAACCTGTCGGGCTTCGCGTGGGGTAACGAGAGCATTGCCGTGTCGCGCTTTGACACGTCGAAGGACTTTTACGACACGACCTTCACGCTGATTGCCGGCGACGCAGGTTCGTACGTGCTGCGCGACAAGAACGGTATCGCGATTCTCTCCGGCCACGTTGGCGAGACCGTGGAAACCGACACTGCCGACGGCCCGATCGCGTTGCATGTCGACAAGCTGGTCGGCGAGCCCGGCGCGCGTTTCGAGCTGCAGCGCGCGTCGACGCTGGGCACGGTGGATCGCCTGCAAAAGGCGCTCGTGGTGGCCGAAACCACGCTGCAGTCCGGCGTGATTCGCACCAGCCTCGAAGGCGGCGCCCCCGCGTTGACTGCGGCGATCGTCAACAGCATGGCGCGCGAGTTCGTGCGTCAGGATGTGGAGAGCCGCTCGACCGAAGCGGAACACATGCTGGCCTTCCTCGACCAGCAACTGCCTGGCTTGCGCAAGGAACTCGACGACGCCGAGCAACGCTACAACAAATTCCGTAACGCGCACGGCACGGTCGATCTCGGTGAAGAAAGCCGCCTGTTGCTTCAACAGGTCGTCGACAACAAGACGAAGCTGCTCGATCTGCAGCAGCAACGCGCGGAGATGTCGCAGCGCTTCACGGCGAATCACCCGGCGGTAGCCGCGCTCGACGCGCAGATTGCGGCGTTGCAGGGCGCAGCGGCCACCATGAACCGCAGCGTGGCCGTGATGCCGGACACCGAGCAGACCGCGTTGCGTCTGCTGCGCGACGTGCACGTCGATACGGAGCTCTATACCAATCTGTTGAACAGCGCGCAGCAACTCCGGGTGGCGAAAGCCGGCCAGGTGGGCAACGTGCGGGTGGTGGACTTCGCCGAAACGCCTGACGAACCGGTGCGCCCGAAGCGCGTGCTGGCGATCCTGATCTCGCTCGGCGGCGGCTTGCTGATCGGCATCATGCTGACCTTCTTCAAGCGCGCAATGTACGGCGGCGTGGAACGCCCGGACGAACTCGAAGCGGTGCTCGGCGTGCCGGTGTTCGCGATCGTGCCGCGCAGCCAGACACAGCTGCGTTTGCAGGAAAACGTCATGCTGCGCCGCCGCGGGCTGCATGTGCTCGCGCAGCAGGCGCCGGAAGACATCGCGGTGGAAGGCGTGCGCAATCTGCGGACCTCGTTGCAGTTGTCGCTCGATCAGGCCGAGAACAACGTCGTGATGATCACGGGTTCGCGGCCCGATACCGGCAAGTCGTTCCTGTCGGTGAATCTGGCGGCGCTGGTGGCGTCGGCGAACAAGCGGGTGCTGATTATCGACGGCGACATGCGGCGCGGCGACGTTCATTCGCATTTCGGCATCGCGCATCAGCCGGGGCTCTCGGACGTGCTGAGCGGTGGCGATCTCGCGTCGATGGTTCAGCGCGACGTGCTGCCTGGACTCGACGTGCTCGCCAAGGGCACGCTGCCCTCGCATCCGTCTGAATTGCTGATGAGCAAGCGTTTCCAGACGATGCTCGACGAGTTGAAGTCGCACTACGACATCGTGATTGTCGACACACCGCCGGTGCTTGCCGTGACCGACTCGACGGTGATCGGCAAGTACGCCGGTACGACGCTGCTGGTGGTGCGCCATGGCCGCCATCCGCTGAACGAGATTGCCGAGACGGCCAAGCGGCTGCTCAACGGCGGCGTATCGCTCAAGGGCGTGCTGTTGACCGATGTGCCTCAGGAAGGCGCATTCCTCGGTTCCGGCTATCAAGGCGGTTATTACGGATACGACAGCATCGCGGGTTGATGTGACGGCCCCGACGACGGGGCCGCTGATATCGCAAAGTTCAACGAGGGGAGGGGTTCATGAAACGCAAGGTCGCGCTGATCACCGGCATTACTGGACAGGACGGGTCGTATCTCGCCGAGCTGCTGCTCGCCAAGGATTACGACGTACACGGCATCAAACGCAGGTCATCGCTGTTCAATACGGACCGGATCGATCATCTCTATCGCGACCCGCACGATCCGGACCAGCGACTCTTCCTGCATCACGCCGATTTGACCGATTCGACCAGCATTCTGCGCGTGATTCAACGTGTGGAGCCCGACGAGATTTACAACCTCGCGGCGCAGAGCCACGTGGCGGTTTCGTTCGAAGAGCCGGAATACACCGCTAACGCGGACGGCCTCGGCGCGTTGCGGATTCTCGAAGCGATCCGCATTCTGGGGCTTCAGCACAAGACGCGTTTCTATCAGGCTTCGACCTCGGAACTGTACGGCCTCGTGCAACAGGTGCCGCAGTCCGAGACCACGCCGTTCTATCCGCGCAGCCCGTATGCGGTCGCCAAGCTGTTTGCGTACTGGACCACGGTCAACTATCGCGAGGCGTATGGGCTCTATGCCTGCAACGGGATTCTGTTCAATCACGAATCGCCGGTGCGTGGCGAGACCTTCGTGACGCGCAAGATCACCCGCGCTGTGGCGCGCATCGCGGTCGGCATGCAGAAGACTCTGTATCTCGGCAATCTGTCGGCGTTGCGCGACTGGGGTCATGCGCGCGACTACGTCGAGATGCAATGGCGCATGCTGCAACAGGACCGGCCGGAGGATTACGTCATTGCCACCGGCGTGCAGTACAGCGTGCGTGAGTTTGTTAAGCATGCCGCCGCTGAGTTGGGCGTCACGGTGCGTTTCGAAGGAACTGGCGTGGATGAAGTCGGCATTGTCGAAAAGGTGGAAGGGCGCGAAATCAAGATGTCGCCCGGCGATGTGATCGTGCGTGTCGATCCGCGCTACTTCCGGCCTGCCGAAGTCGAGACGCTGCTGGGCGATCCGTCGAAAGCCCACGCGCAGCTCGGCTGGAAGCCGACCACGCCATTCAGTGCGCTCGTCAAGGAAATGGTGCGGTCTGACTATCAGATTGCGAGACGTGACGCGCTTGTCACGCTGGCCGGTTTCACGGCGCTGGAACATCACGAGTAACGGCGATGAACAAACAAGCACGCATCTTCGTGGCGGGCCACCGTGGCATGGTCGGCTCCGCGCTGGTCCGGCGGCTCAATGCCGAGGGCTATCACAACGTCGTCACACGGTCGAGGGCGGAGCTCGATCTCAAGGATCAGGCAGCCGTGAACGGCTTTTTCGAGCGGGAAAAGATCGACGTGGTGCTGCTCGCGGCCGCGCGCGTGGGGGGCATTCTCGCTAACGCGTCGCAGCCGGGTGAGTTCATCTATGAAAACCTGGTGATCGAAACCAACGTGATCCACGCCGCGTTTCGCGCGCAGGTGGAGCGGCTGGTGTTCTTCGGTTCGTCGTGCATTTATCCGAAGCAGTGTCCGCAGCCGATTCGCGAGGAGTACTTGTTGACCTCGCCGCTCGAGCCGACCAACGACGCCTACGCAATTGCGAAGATCGCCGGTCTCAAGCTGTGCGAGGCGTACAACCGCGAATACAACACGCAGTACGTCTCGTTGATGCCGACCAATCTGTACGGTCCCAACGATAACTACGATCTGAACAGCAGCCATGTTTTGCCGGCGCTGCTGAGGAAGGCGCACGAAGCGAAGGTGAACGGTTCCGCAACCTTGACGGTGTGGGGCTCGGGCACGCCGCGCCGCGAGTTTCTGCATGTCGACGATCTCGCCGCGGCCACGCTCTTCGTGCTCGAGCACAACGTGACAGAAGGCCTGTTCAATGTCGGGGTGGGTGAAGACCTGTCGATTCGCGAACTGGCCGAGTGCATCTGCAAGGTGACCGGCTTCGAGGGTGAGCTCGTGTTCGACGCGTCCAAACCCGACGGTACGCCGCGCAAGCTGCTGGATGTATCGCGGCTCGCGCAAATGGGTTGGCACGCGACCATTGGCCTCGAAGAGGGCATCACGTCCACGTATCGGGAATTCGTTGAATTGCACGCCGGCTCGACCGCCGCCGCCGTCATGCACGTTTAGGCGCGCATTGAAGGGCTGCTGGGCGCGATTCCGGCAATGAGTGAGCGCGTGGAGCGTTTCGCACGCATAGCGTGCAACGCACACAGGGACGATTTTCGAGGAGTGGCAAAAAAATGACTGCGTCAGTCACGATCTTCCACAACGTCGTATGGTCGCGTCACAAGGGCGTCGTGTTCTCCGCCCTGCATAACATTTCGGCATCCGGCGCGATCCGCTATTCGATGGTGCAGATTGCGGATACGGAGCACGACCGTGTTGGTTTTTCGGATGTCGACTATTCGTACCATCGCTATCCGATGCAGAAGCTGTTCGACGGTTGCTACGAAGATGTGCCGACGATGAAGATGATCGCGCGGCTCACCTGGGAAGTGTTGCGGACCAAGTCGGATCTGATCGTGCTGCCGGGCTACCACCGTCCGGAATACTGGGCGATGCTGGCGGCGTGCATCGTGACCGGCAAGCGGCGCGCGGTGTTCTGCGATTCGACCGCACGCGACCGGCCAAAAAAGCTGCTGACGTCGATTCCGAAGCGCGTGTTCTTTTCGCTCTGCGATGGCTATTTCGGTTTTGGCGAACGCAGCCGCGAGTATCTGGAGTCACTCGGCGCGAAGCGCGACAAGATTTTCGTGCCGTGCCAGGCCGCGGCAATGCCCGGATCGTTTTCGCCGGAGCGCGCGCTGGTCGAGCGGGTTGCGGCGCGCGCGGGCAATCCGCCGGTGTTTCTTTACGTAGGCCGTCTCTCGGAAGAGAAGGGCATCGGTACGTTGATCGAGGCGTTCGCCGGCTTGCGGCGCCGTATTCCGGCGGCGAAGTTGCGCATTGTCGGCACCGGGCCGATGGCGGACGCGCTGCACGCGAAGGTGGCCGATCTCGAACTGGGCGACGCGGTCACTTTCGCCGGCAGTTTGCAGGACGAACCGCTCACTCGCGAATACTACGGCGCGACCTGCATGGTGCTGCCGAGCTATAGCGAGCCGTGGGGACTCGTCGTCAACGAGGCGCTCGCGCATGGTTGCCCCGCGGTGGTCAGCGAGAGTTGCGGTTGTGTGCCGGAACTGGTGATCGATGGCGTCAGCGGCTATGCATTCACGGCAGGCGATGTTGCCGGATTGCAGCGCACGATGCTCAAGGCGATGGAGGCATTCGCCGACGCCGGTGGCACCGCGCACCGTTGCATGGATGTGATTCGCCGTTTCGATCCACCTTCTGCCGCCGCCAATATCGCGCGCGGCTGTGCGCTGATGCTGAGCGACTGAGTGCCTCACGGCCCCGTCGCGCATGCGAAGCTCTAACTCGTCCTGGCAGCTCCAATGAAGATCCTGATCTACGGCATCAATTACGCGCCCGAACTGACGGGGGTGGGTAAGTACACCGCAGAGATGGCTGTGCTTCTGGCGAGGCGCGGCCACGAGGTTCGCGTGGTGTGTGCACCGCCCTATTACCCTGAGTGGCGCGTGGCGCCGAACTATGTGGCATGGCGATATCAGCGCGAAACGCGCGACGGTGTGACGATCTGGCGCGCGCCGCTGTGGGTGCCGGCGCGTCCGAGCGGGCTGAAGCGGATGCTGCATCTGGCGAGTTTCGCGGTGAGTTCGTTGCCGCTGCTCGCGAGGCAGATGCTATGGCGCCCCGATGCCGCGATGCTGATCGCGCCGACCCTGATGTGCGCGCCCGCTACGCTGGCGTTCGCGCGTCTCACGGGCGCGAGTGCGTGGCTGCATATTCAGGATTTCGAAGTCGATGCCGCTTTCGATCTGGGTCTTCTGAAAAGCTCGCTCGCAGCGCGCGCGGCACGTTGGATCGAAAGCACGTTGCTGCGATGCTTCGACACCGTGTCGTCGATTACGCCGCAGATGGGTTCACGCGCGGTGGTCAAGGGCGTCAAGCCTTCGCGGGTCGCTTGCCTGCCCAACTGGGTCGACGTGTCGACCATCTTTCCGCTGGCGCGCGCAAGCGACTACCGGCGCATGCTGGGCATTCCGGCCGGCCAGAAAGTGGTGCTGTACTCGGGCAATATGGGCGCGAAACAGGGTATCGAAACGCTCGCCGATGCGGCGGCATCGCTCGCCGGACGTACCGACCTCACCTTCGTTTTCTGCGGCAGCGGCGCGGCGAAAGAGAGTTTGCTCGAACGCTGCGCGGGATTGACGAACTGCGTGTTCATTCCGCTGCAACCCATGGAGCGTCTGAACGAGCTGCTCAATCTCGCCGACATTCATGTGCTGCCGCAACGTGCCGATGCCGCGGATCTGGTGATGCCCTCGAAGCTCACCGGCATGTTCGCAAGCGGGCGCGCCGTGGTGGCCATGGCGCGGCGCGGTACGGGTCTCTACGACGCGGTGGCGCCGCGCGGCGTGATCGTGCCGCCGGACAACGTCAAGGCTTTGGCGGCGGCGATCACGGTACTGGCAAGCGATCCCGAACGCCGTGCGGCACTCGGTAAGGCGGCGCGCAATTATGCGGAGCGCGCGCTATCGCCGGAGTCGACGATCGGCACCTTCGAAGCGCGGCTCGCAACGCTGGTTCGTGGCACGCATGGCACACATGGCACACGTGGCACGCATGGCACGCGTGGCAAGCAAACGAACGTGGAGACGCCGTATTTCGGTGGTCCGAGGCCTTCAACCGCTGCGGCCCGGCGGCGCAAGCCGGCGACAACGGAGGAAGCCGCGCCGGATTGATCCGGGACGCGGCCATCTCATGAATGCAATATCACCACGGGGATTTGTAGACGGCGTGCTTGCCCGCATCGAACGGATCGGCGTAAGTGGTTTTGGCTGCGCCGTCGGGCATCAGGCGCTCGGCTGCATTCGGACCGCCCGGCTGGCCGGCCACGCGCACCTTGCCGTTGCCGCCGGCTTGCGCTTTGTTCGGCTGTTTGCGCACGGCAGGTTGGGCTCCGCCCAGCACCGTCATGCGTTGCTCATCGAGCAGGGCCGCCTGCTGGGCATCGGCGGTGTTGCCTTGCTGCGCGTCTGGCGAGCCGTAGTCGCGTGGGGCGCCGAGCAACTGCGCTTCGCTGTTGCGATTCGCCACCCCCGGCTTGGCGCGCGCTGCGGGTGCGGGGGTGCCGTAGCTGGTCGCAGCGGTAGCGGCAAGGGCCGGCGCAGCGGGCGCGGGCGCTGCTGCGTTTTGCGCGAACGTGGGTACGGCATAGGTCGCGATGGCGAGAAGCAGAGGGGGTGTTATGTGCCGGAACGGGATGGTCATCGGATGCCCCAGGAAGATGCGGTCGCAATAGAGCTATCGTGCGCCAACCAGCACGCGTGGAGCCGCCAAAACGCTTGCTCGTACGGCCATGAAGCCGGCTTCAGTAAGGAGTCGAAACATAATGTAAGCGCGATGCATGGGTATGTGGATTCCCGTTTGTGGTCTGGAGAAATCTGATGGGTAACGCTGCCGACGATCCGCAGATCGGGCGTATGCCGGAAGTCGAAGGCATACGCGAGGATGGCCGTGTCATCGATCTCAGTCGGGCTGGGAAGGGAAACTATCGCGCGAAACGTGGCGCCCTGATCGAACTCATCTGGTTTGTCGTGGAAGCCTGCGTCATCAACAACAAGCTGCTGCCGCTCTCGTCGGTCCGCGTTGCGTTGTTACGCCTGTTCGGCGCGAAGATCGGCACGGGCTGCCGCTTCGTGCATCCATTGCGCGTGAAGTCACCGTGGAACCTGGAGGTGGGCGATAACTGCTGGTTCGGCGTCGATGTCTGGATCTACAACCAGGCGCTGATCCATATCGGCTCGAATGTCTGCATTTCCCAGGGGACGTTCCTCAGTGCCGGCTCGCACGATATGAGCACGACGATGGATCTGCGCGTCGCGCCGATCATCATCGAGGACGGTGTCTGGATCACGTCGAAATGTGTCGTGCAGATGGGTGTGACGATCGGCCGGTCGGCCGTGGTGACGCCCTTGTCCGTCGTGCATCGTTCCCTCGAACCAGAGGGCGTATACGGCGGCAATCCATGTCGTTTTATCCGGAACCGTTTCGATTCCGTGACCTGAAGCACAGAGAAAGAACCGCAGCGTTTATACGC
Organism: Paraburkholderia sediminicola; assembly: GCF_902859805.1. Classification (GTDB taxonomy): domain Bacteria; phylum Pseudomonadota; class Gammaproteobacteria; order Burkholderiales; family Burkholderiaceae; genus Paraburkholderia; species Paraburkholderia sediminicola. Next base: position 49,395 of record NZ_CADIKC010000022.1, read on the forward strand.
TGAGGAGGCCAGGTCGTTGACAAGCCGGAATGTCGGCGGCCGCAATCGGATTGTCGATCGATGTCTTCGATCGACGCCTGCGGCGACGCTGGTGATGCGTTCGGCAACGACGTGTGCGTGGTTTGCTTGCCAGCCCCGGTTGGATGAGTAGCCGGTTTGACGCACTCAGACATGCATGAAGAAGATGGGGAGTAGGGATGTTCATCGATACTCGCACTGTTGAACACAACACGGTCATCGAAACGACGGTCTGCATCATCGGCGGAGGTGTGGCCGGTATTACGCTTGCGTTGGAGATGTCGAGGGCCGGGGTCGACACCTGCATGCTCGAAAGCGGGGGCTTCGGGCCTGATGACGAAACCCGCGACCTCTATCGTGGCGAGAACGTCGGGCTTCCCTATTCGTTCGCGGACGGCTCGCGCAGCCGTTATTTTGGAGGCAGCAGCAACTGCTGGGGCGGCTGGTGCCGCCCGCTCGATCCGTGGGACTTCGACAAGCGCGACTGGATTCCGCACAGCGGCTGGCCGTTCGGTCTCGACGAACTGGCACCGTATTACGCGCGGACGCATGAGCTGCTGAAGCTCGGCCCGCAGAATTTCGACCCCGCCTACTGGGAGCGCGAGATCGGACGCCATGACGTGCGCCGCATACCGCTTGCAACCGGCGATATGCGCGATACCGTCGCGCAATTCAGCCCGCCTGTGCGTTTCGGCAAGGCCTATCGTGACGAGCTCTCGCGTTCGGCGCGGGTGCGCGTGTTCCTGTATGCGAACGTGCAGAATATCGACGCCGATGCGGACGGCACGTCGGTTTCGCGGCTTCAGGTAGCGACCATCAGCGGGCGCAAGATGACGGTGACCGCGAAGATTTTCGTGCTCGCCACGGGCGGCATCGAGAATGCGCGGCTTCTACTCGCTTCGAACAACGTGCAGGCGGCAGGCCTCGGCAATGCCAACGATCTGGTGGGCCGCTACTTCATGGATCATCCGCGGATGATGTCGGGCAAGGTGCGTTTTCGTCCGGGCAATGCGCGCAACAAGCTGTATGACATCAAGTATCACTATCAGAATGCCGCGGTGTCAGCGCACGGCACGAAAATCTCCTCACAGTTCGCACCAAAGCAGGAATTGATGGAACGCGAGAAGCTGCTGAATTCGCGCGTGTGGCTCTATTCGCGCTGGTACGGCGAAGGAACCGCAGGGTCCGAGGCGCTGATCCACTGCAAGGAAGCGCTGTTGCAGAAGGACCAGCCGGGCCGCAGTCTGAAGACCGATGTCGCGACGATGATCGCGCATCCGCTGCATACGGTGGGCTACGGTCTGACGCGGCTGCTGCAATGGCCCGCGCTGATCACCGACGTGACCTTGCAGGCGATCGTCGAAGCGGTGCCCGATCCCGATAGCCGTGTCACGTTGTCGGCAGATAAACGCGACCGCTTCGGCATGCCACGCGTGAAGGTGGAGTGGCGTCTGGGCGAACAGGTGCAACGCACCTTCGATAAAACCTTCGCGTTGCTCGCGCAGGAGTTGCAGATGGCGGGCATTGCTGATGTCGAACTCGACGCGCCGCTCGAAGGCCGTCGCTGGCCGGCGAAACTGGAGGGTACGTGGCATCACATGGGCACTACGCGCATGCACGATTCGCCGCGTGAAGGCGTGGTCGATCGCGATTGCAAAGTGCACGGCATGAGCAATTTTTATGTGGCGGGCAGTTCCGTGTTTCCGACCGTCGGCGCCAACTTTCCGACCATCACGATTGCCGCGCTTGCGCTACGCCTCGCGGGTCATCTGGTGCGGCAACTCGATGTCCCGGATATTGTCGGCAATACGCGGGGCGATGCCGCCAACAGTTCCCTGATGTCGATTCAGACGCTGCAGCCTCAAGTCGAAACGCTGCCGATCGCAGCCTCGACCTTGACGCCGTTGATGAAGGAGCAGTGAAAAACAAGCGGTGACGGGGTGCGCCTCGCGCCGTAGTCACCGAAGATATTGATCACGATGCAGGCCACCCTACCGACGGTGGCCTGCGTCGCGGCAAAGCCGTCGCCCCCGTTTGCTTTGCCGCGGCGATATTTCGTCATCCTGCTCACATAGCGGGAAACATCTCCTGAAGTTCCTTCGCCTCCCTCCAGTTATTTCAACGTTCCTACCTGTGTGCCGCGAGCGTTTTGCAGATGCACAAAACGCTCGCCGGACCTGTCGCATGTGACTCCCCGCCAGACAGACCGTCCAATTTCGGTACCGCTTTGCTGCGCGCGTACCGAGGGAAAAACCTAATGTCTGGAGAATCCCCGCTAAGTGCATATTTGCACAAAATATTTATAGGTGGATCTTTCGGGGAAACTTCGCGAACCAGGAGACAGGATGAAAACGTCCGTAAACCAGAAGCGTCGCAGGCTCCTCAAACTCGGCGGTGTAGCCGCCATCCTGCCGGTGGCAGGCGGCGGCACCGGCAACCATGCGGCGATACGTTCCGCACAGGCCAGCGAAAGCGGCACCTTCCCGAGCACCGATCCACTCTCCACTTCCGCACAAGCTGCTTCACCGCTCCTCTCCGCCGATCGGGCGCTGCTGTTCCAGTACGATCAACCCGCCGTCGAATCCAGCATGCAGTTTCAGGGCCTGCCGGTCGGCAATGGCCGTCTGGGCGCGCTGGCAGGCGGCGCAAGCGAGAGGGAAGCGCTTTACCTCAACGAGATCACGCTATGGTCGGGCAGCAAGGACGTCGTCGACCTGTCCTATACGACAACCGGCATGGGCACCTATCTGTCGCTAGGCAAGCTCTATATCGATCTCCCCGCTCACGCCGGCGCCACGAGCTACCAGCGCTCGCTCGACATCAGCAATGCGCTTGTGCGCACGCAGTACAGTGTCGGCGGCAGGACCTACCGGCGCGAGATCTTCAGCAGCTTTCCCGACAATGTGATCGTCGTGCGGCTCACCTCGGACGGCGGCACCTACAACGGAACGGTGTCGCTGATCGACGGTCAGGGCACCCAGACCATAGGCGAGTCGAATCATGCGCTGTCGTTCTCGGGTTCGGTCGGCGGTAGCGGAGAGCTGTACGCCACGTACCTGTCGGTTATTCCGGATGCGGGGGTCGCGCGGTTCAACTCCGCCACTGGGCAGATCACGCTGCAGAATTGTCCTGCGCTCACGATCATCATTGCGGCACGCACCGATTACACGGGGCGCTACGTCGATAGTTACCTGACGGGCATCAACCCGCGCAGCGCCACGATTGCAGACGTGACGAACGCCGCAGCTCGGGGCTACTGGGATCTTCTGTGGCGTCATGTGCGCGACTATCGCGGTCTGTTCGGGCGTATGGAGCTGAACCTCGGCACTTCGAGCGCCGCGCAGAGGGCGCTGACGATTCCGGCCCGCTTGCAGGCGCGCGGGGCGAACCCCGCGCTGGCCGATCCCGAGCTCGAAGCGATGTACGTGCAGTTCGGCCGCTACCTCACGATCTCGTCGTCGCGCGGTTCGATGCCAGCGAATCTGCAAGGCTTGTGGAGTACGACGAACAATCCGCCGTGGATGGCCGACTACCACACCGATATCAACGTGCAGATGAACTACTGGCTCGCCGACCGCGCGGGATTGCCGGAGTGTCAGTTGCCGTTTGCCGATTACGTCACCGGGCAATATCCGTCGTGGGTCCAGTCCACCCGGAATCATTTCAACGATGCCGCCAACGTGAATTACAGCAATTCGAACGGCAAGGTGGCGGGTTGGACGGTGGCGATTTCAACCGGTATCTACGGTTCGATCGGCTGGGATTGGAGCCCGCCGGCAAGCGCGTGGTATTGCCGCACGCTGTGGAATCACTATCAGTACACGCTTGATAAGCGCTATCTGGCGAACATCTACCCCGTGATGAAATCCGCCTGCGAGTTCTGGCAGGCGCGCCTGATCCGGGATCCGGCGACGGGGCTGCTCATCGACGACAAGGACTGGTCGCCGGAGCAGGGGCCCCACCAGCAACTCGGCATTACTTATGCACAGGAACTCGTTTGGGATCTGTTCACCAACACGGTCGCGGCGAGCCAGGTGCTTGGCAAGGATGCGGATTTCGCGCAGACACTCGCGACGCTGAAGGCGAACCTCTATCTGCCGAAAGTGAGCCCGACGACCGGCCAGCTTCAGGAATGGATGAGCGACAGTGTGGTCGGCGAAACGGGGCACCGGCACCTGTCGCCGCTGATCGGGTGGTTTGAAGGCGAGCGCATCACGCTCGACAGCGATCCGACGCTCGTGGCCGGCGTGAAGGCGCTGCTCACCGCGCGCGGGTTCAACTCGTTCGGCTGGGGGCTGGCATGGCGCATCGCGTGCTGGGCGCATTTCCACGATGCCGCCACCTGCTATTCGATGATTCCGAAGCTGTTGAATTACTCGGCGGGCAACGACGGAGTGAACGGCACGTTTGCCAACATGTTCGACGCTTACGCGCTGTCGAGCAACTCGTCGGCATTCCAGATCGATGCGAACTTCGGCGGTCCGGCGGCGATACTGGAAATGCTGCTGCAAAGCAGGATGGATCGCATCACGCTGCTGCCCGCGTTGCCGTCGCAATGGGGCACAGGAAGCGTCAAGGGCCTGCGGGCGAAAGGCGGGTTTGCGGTGGATCTCGCGTGGAGCGGTGGCGCGTTGTCGTCGGTCAAACTCACCAGCGTGGGTGGGACGCGGACAAACCTGTACTACGGCAATGCTTCGCGTGCGGTCGTGATCCCTGCGAATGGCACCGCCAAGTTCGACGGCAGAATGCAGCCGGTTTCCTGGTAGTCCCAAGCCGAAACGTTGCCGATCGCAGCCTCGACCTTGAAGTGGTTGATGAAGGAGTAGTGAAGAGCAACCGGTGACGGTGCGCGCCTCGCGGCGCGCGCCGTTATCCCAACGTCACTGGCTTGGTTGAGTTGTGGCTTCGCGCAGCGTGCTGAGCGTGTTTTCGCGCGTTTCGCCGATGCTGCCTTTTGTTTCCAGCAGCGCGGTCAATGCGCTGACCATGGTCTCGATCCGGAAGCGCGCTTCGAAAGTGTGAACGGCCTGAGCGCGCATGGCGGCGCGCGCGGCATCGTCGAGTTCGAGCCAGCGCACGAGATTCTGTTCCGTGCCGTCAACGGTATCGGCGGCCACCATCCCCGCGCCGTCCGCTTCGATCTCGCGCCACACGTTGACCTTATCGGAGATCAGCGCCGGCAGTCCGCAGCCGAGCGCCTCGGCAACCGCTACACCGAAGTTCTCCTGATGCGAGGGTAGAACGAACACGTCGCTTGCATGAAACGCGCCCCACTTGAGGTCGCCCTGCAGCATGCCGGGCAGGCTGAGGCGGTGCACGATGCCGGCTGCCTGAGCCTGGGCGCGCAAGCTGGCTACCCAGCCGGTCTCATCGGGACCCGCGATCATGAGATGCAGCGACGGGTCGCGGCCGGCGATACGCGCGAATGCATCGATTAGCAGATCGCAGCCCTTCTTCGCGTGCACGCGGCCGAGAAACAGCACGATGCGTTTGCCGCGCAAGCCCGGCACGGCTTGCAGGAACGCTTCGCGTAGCGCCGCTGCGTCGAGCGGCGGCACGGTCGTGCCGTACGGCACGATCCGCTCATGCGCACGGTACAGCCAGAACGATTGACGGGCGCGCGTACGCTCTTCTTCAGTCGTAAAGATGACGGCGCGTGCATCGCGCAGTACCCGATATTCCGCCCACGGCCAGTACAGCCACTTCTTCAGATGCTTGAGCGGGTAAGCCTGTTTGAACCAGGGATCGAGCATGCCGTGCGCGTAGACGTAGTAGGGCACGTCGCTTTGGCGCAGCGCTTTCCATGCCGCAAAGCCGTGGTACTGCCACAAGCCGTGCACGATGACCGCGTCGAAGCGCTTCGCGTTGGCGGCGAGCCAAGGCGCGAGTTGCGCGCTGTAGCTATAGCGGCTGTTGACGGGGCCAAACGCGTGGACCGGAAACGGAAACGACGCGAGGTAGGTGTCGCTGGGCGCATCGCAGGTGGCCACTTCGATTTCGTGCCCGGCGTCCTGCATCGCCGCGCCGCTACGGCGAACGCCTTCAACCGGGCCGCCGGCGCGGGGATCGACGCTTGCAAGCAGATGGAGAATTTTCATCGGACGATATTCCGTCGATTGGCGTTTTGCGTCGGCGTGGTCCGCGACACGAGAGCGCCGAACTGGCTGGAGCCGGACGTGGTGCTTGCCGCGTGTGACATGCCGAGGGTCGTCGCGAGATCCGCACGGCCCATGCCGGGCTGGATTCTGCCTGGCAATTCAGGCATGGCGGCCGGCTGTAGATGCGGAGGCGTAGGCGCACGCTTCACGCGCGCCGGCAGTGCGCGCTGCAGTCGCGCATGCGTGGCGATCATCAGGCCGAGCGCGATGCCGAATATCAGCCCGGAAAAACGCGGCCCAAGCGGATTGCCGCCGATCGACGTAGCCGGCAGCGCGGCGAACAGCATGATGGCGCGGCCTAGCACCGGAAGCATGGGTGCGTCTGGAACCACCACACGCCAGTAGCGGTAGGAGAAAAAGCAGATTGCCAGCGCGGCCAGGGTCGCCAAAGGCATGGCGATGCCGAACAGCAGGCCGCCGGCGAAGAGCTGATAGACCCAGAAATTGTGACCCGCCGGCCATTCGTTGATCGCGTAAAAGTCTTTCTCGCTGATCTGGCCGGCAAGGTCCGGCAGGTAGACGGGGGAATAGCGGTAGTAGTGCCCGTAGCCTTCGCCGAACAGCAGCGTTTCCGGCGAGGACGTCACCTGGTCGTACTGATCGCGCATTTCGGCGAGACGGGTGATCGTGGTGGGATCCTTGCCGGTAACGGTTTCTTCGGACGCGAAAATGCGCTGCGTCCAGTGTTCGGTGACGGCCGGAAAACTCACTGCCACGATGCCGACCACGGCTGCCAGCACCGCACCGGTCATCACGCTGCGGGCGGCCGTGCGCCAGATAAGCTGGATCGACGGTGCACTTAGCGCCATCGCGATCAGGAACAGCAGGACCGTTCCCACCAGCAAACTGCGCGTCACGCTCAGCAACTCGACGATCACGCTGACCGAGAACACCGCGACGGTGAAAAACGAAAAGCGTCTGGCGACGACGAATTCGTGCAGCAGCACGGCTTGCAGCCCTAGCAACGTCACGGAGATGATACGAAAGCGCGCGTCCTCGAGGTCGCCACTCGTGGCTAAGCCATAGACGAAGGTAAACAGGAGACAGATCACATTGGCGACGAACAGGGCCTTCTCGAACTGCGCAATTCTGTATTCGCTCCATGGACGGCAGGCCACAAGATAGCCCAGCAAAAACAGCAGGAACGGCAGGAGAACGCGTAGATAGTTGCCAGTGTCGTTATCCTGAACAAACTGGGCGACGATGCTGCCGAGCACGCACAGCAGCACGCTGAAGGTGACGACCGAGCGCAGGCGCGAGCCGTTATGAAAGCGCGGCGCGACCAGGGCGAGAGCGATCCCCGCGGCGATCACGGGAATGACGAAAATGAACTGGACGAAGTGGCCTACGTTGGCGTCGGGCGCTTTATAGTCCAGTGCAAGCGGTAGCAGAAATAACCATATCCAGAGCGTCGCATACTGATGGCGCATTGCTGATTCCTCCCCGTGCTGTCGATCCGCCGTCGGTCTAAAGCGGACGGTCTCGCATCGGGTCATTGTGCGGGAATATCCCCGCGTGGCCATTGCGCCTGGCCCGTTTCGTCGCCGTTTGCCTGGGTTCTGGCGACAGGGGCAAGGGCGCTCCCTGCAAGACGCGCGCACACTTGCTGATGTTGTCGGCCAATGCCTTGATGTTGGCGCGCACGCACGCGTGCCGCCACCGAAGATGCAAAAAGGGACATGCGCCCACGAATGGTGACAGGGGAGAACAACATGAAATTATTCGGCGGGGCGAGACCCTCAACAGCGGGGCGGGCCATCGAGCTGGATTTCGTGCGGGGCATCGCCATTATCATGGTGATGGGGTTTCACTTTCATGCCGTTCAGACCGGCAACTTCCTGATTGAAATCGTTGAATATCCCCTGAAGAATTTCGGGCGGGAAGGCGTCAATCTGTTCTTTACGCTGAGCGGCTTTCTGGTTGGCGGCCTGTTGCTTCGACAGTATGCCGAAACCGGTAATGTCGACGCCAAGCGTTTTATCGTCCGGCGAATTTTCCGCATCTGGCCCGCGTATTACGTGTTGATCGCGTTTCACGTGCTGGCCGGGCGCCATCCGTGGAATACCTTTCTGATCCAGAACCTGACCCACCTGCAGAACTATCTGGGCACCTCGATTACCCAGACCTGGAGCCTCGCGGTCGAAGAACACTTTTATCTCGTCCTGCCGGCGCTGCTGTTGCTGTTCGCGCGTTGGCGCCTCAGTGCGTGGACGATCGTCGGCGTGCTGACGGGAATCTGCGCGGTGGTGCTCACCGCGCGCTGCTTCGCGGTGGCGGGCGGCAATCTGGAAGGCGCATTCGCGTACACGCAATACCGCATCGACAGTCTGCTGGTCGGCGTGATTCTGTCCGCGATCTACTGGATGAAACCTGGTGTCTATCACCAGATCGCGAAGCGCAAATGGCTGCTGATCGCGAGCGTTGTGGTGCTGTGCGCGTGGCTCGCCCTTGCGACGAAACACATCGCGCTCGACGAAAGCATCGGCTATACGATTCAGGCGCTCGGTTTTGCCGCGCTGATCGTGTTCGTGCTGGAGTATTCCGGATCGCTCAAGACGTCGTGGGTGTATCGCGGGATTGCCTGGATCGGCCTCTATTCGTACGGCATTTACCTGTGGCATTCGCTTGCGCTCGCCCCGGGCGACATGCTGATCCGCAAAATGACCGCCATGGGTCTTGCGCCGAGCGTCATCTGGATCGTGGCGCTTACCGCGCAGTTCGCGTTTGCGTTTGCGATCGGCTACGTGACCACCCGCGCGATCGAGTATCCGTTCCTGCTGATGCGCAACGCGCTGTTCCCGGCAAAGCGCAACAGTTCGGTGCGCGAAGAAGTGCCTGTTGCCGGCGGCCAGTTGTCCTGAGTACGGTCAACCGTGGGCGGCCTGGCTACGCGCCAGCCGCTCTGAGTTTCTGCCGAGGTGAGGGTGTGTCGAGGAAGGCGCGTTGCCGCATCAGGCCATCTGCTGCAGCAAGGTCTGCTTGAATTGCCCGAGCGTATGCCGTGACAGCAAATCTTCGCGTGCGGCCGGAACGGCCTCGGGCTCGTGTGGCCACGAGGTCATGGTTTCGGTGATCGCCTTACCGATAGAGGCGGAGCTCAGGTCTTTCAGAATCGGCCCTAGTTCGCAGCGCCGGCTGAACCAGCCGATCAGTCCGTCTTCCGTTGCGATTACCGGCTTGCCGAAACGATACGCCTGCACGAGCACGCCGCTCATACCGTAGTGTCCCTTGTAGCCTAGCCAGACCGCGTCGCAGCCGGAGAACAGATCGCGCTCCACGTCGTTCGCAATGAACGAGTCAAGCACCAGCGGCGCGGGCGTGAGGCTGCGCACATGATTGCGCATGAAATGGCGCGTGCCCGCATCCTGTTCACCGGCGACGATCAACGTGGGCGCATGCTCCAGACGCGTCAACGCGTGGACCAGTTCGTAGATGCCCTTGCGTTCGGTGATCGATCCGTACACCAGCAGATAACGCTGCGTGGGATCCAGTCCGAGACGCTCACGGGCCAGCACCGGATTTTCCGCGTGCTCGTCCGGAAACGGGTCAGCCACATAGGTGACGGCCGCGCTGTTTTTCGAAGTATTGTGCGCGGCCCATTCCGGCAGAGTCGGGTCGATCGTCAGCAGTGTGCGCAGTCCGACAGAGCGGATGGCGCGCTTGAAAAGCAGCGCCTTGACAGCATTCACAATCGGTCGATCCGGCGACTTGATGCCGACCTTGTGGTGATGGAAAGTCGAGCGCATTGTGATGCCGATCCAGGGTGTCTTGCGAAAAGGCGAACCGAGGAACGGCAACCCATAGAAGAAATAATCCACATAGGGCACAACCACCAGCCTGATCGGCTGCGCGTGGCTTACGATGCGATGCACGCGTTTGAAATAGCGGTGAAAGCGCGAATACTGGTTCGGCTGCGGCAACAACCCGCGGGGCCGCTCCTCGGGATCGACGAATGCGATCTGCAGATCGGCGCGATTCGCGGCGACGATCTGTCTCGCGAGCCGATGGTCTTCGTTGGCGGATTCCGTGGCGAGGATGCAGGGATAGCCGGCTTCCGTGCAAGCCTGCATGGTCCATTCGACATAGCGCCAGCGATGGCCGGTGAGGTTGGGCTCCACAATCAGGACGTAGTCTTGTTCCATCGATTCAGTGGTCTTCAGTGGTCGAATGCGTTGTGGAAAAGCACCCTTGCGCCGGCTGTCTGAGGCGCTAGCTGAACAACGTTAGCATCGGCGGCGGCAGTGAATCCGTCTATTTGACCCGTTCTGTGGGTAAACGTACTAGCGCGCAATGGCTTCGGCTGAACTGGCCTAGCTGATGGCGGTTGTTGCCGATCCTCTCGCGGTAAGGTCGTATATGGAGTTCGATGAAAAAACTCGCCAGCTTGCTGGTGCAATCTAACAATTTATGCGCCGGCGGCGTTTCGCAGCGATGCATTGAATCGCTGCTTATGGCCGACCCAACGGCGCTCCGATTCGACGGAGAAACAGCTTGCGGGCGATCAGGCTTCCGGCGCTCTCGATAGCGGCCAGCTTCGGCGCGAGCGCGGCGACGTGGGTGCTATTGCAGCAGTTCGCTGTGCGTGGACTTGTAGCAATCAAATTCCTTGCGATTGGCCGGATGCTCGGGCCGGCGGCAATCGGCAGCGTGAGCGTGGCCTTGCTCGCGGTGGCGATTGCCGAGGCGTTGTCGGATACGGGTCTCGCGCAAGCGGTCATTCAAGGTGAACATCCACCGTCGCGGTCGCAACTCGGCGCGGTGTGGACGACGCTGACCGCGCGCGGCGTGCTTATCTCACTGCTGCTGGTCGCGCTTGCACCATTGTTGAGCAGTCAGTTTCATCTGAACGGCTCACTGGTGCTGATTCAGCTTGCCGCGCTGCTGCCGCTATTACGCGGTCTCGCATCGCCTACTTACTACCTCGTGCAGCGCGAACGGCGCTTCCAGCATATTGCCGGCGTCGAGGTCGGGGCGGCATTCGTCGATTGTTCGGTCGGTCTGGGGCTCGCGTATTTCGGCGCTGGTGCGGCTTCGGTGCTGCTCGGCCTCGTGGCCGGCGAGAGTCTGAAAAGCATCCTGACCTGGGCGACGATGAAACCGCGCCCGCCGATCCGCGCCGTGTGGTCGGGCATTGGTCACTACGTCGGCTTCAGTCGCTGGATCTGGGCGAGCAGCGTGATCAATCTCCTGCTCAATCAGTTCGACAAGGTTGTGGTCGGCAAACTGCTCGGCCCGGCGCAACTGGGTGGCTATCAGATGTCGTCGCGGCTTGCGCAGATGCTGCTCGCCGATGCCGCCATCGCAATGTCGCAATACCTCTTTCCCACCTTCGCGGCACGTCATCGCCGGAGTCCGCAGGCTGCATCGCGGCTGATCAAGATTTATCTGCTCGTGATCGCGATCGGCCTGACGGCGTTCGTCGCGGTGCTGAGATTGATCGCAGAACCGCTCTTCTCGCTGATTCTCGGTGCGGCCTGGTTGCCTGCGGTGCCGCTGTTCAGAATTCTCGTGATCAATATGGCGATCGGCGCGTTGATTGCCGTGCTGGTCGCTTATCTGCGCGCGGTGGGTGACGCGAAGGCGACGGTGCACGCGTCGCTGATTCAGGTTGTGGTGCTGCTGGCGAGCGTGCCTGCGGCAGTTCACTGGTGGGGCGTGACGGGCATTGCCTGGTCCATGACACTTGGCCTTGGCTGCGCCGCGGCGTGGATGCTGTTCAGAACGCTGACTGCAAGGACTTCATGATGCGCGTCTTACATCTGGTTCTGGCGCCGCGTTTGTCGGGCGCCGAAGTCCTCGCCAAGGATCTCGCTATCGATCAAAGCGCCGAAGGCATGGCCGTGTGCGTGGCCTCGCTGTTGCCTGTGCACGCCGAATTCCTGCCCTTGCAGGACGAGTTGCAGCGGCACGGCGTGCAGTGCTGGTTTCCTTCACGGCGCAGGCGCCTCACGGGCAAACTGTGGAATCTGTTCTTCACAGTGCGGCGATTTAAACCAGACGTGATTTTCGCGCACGCCACGATTCCTTCGTTTTATGCGCGCGCGTTGCCGCTGCGGGTGCCGGTTGTCTACGTCATGCATTCGGCGACCAACGATTTCGAGCGGCCGCTGTTCCGGCGCGTCGAGCACATTCTGTCCGGACGTGCCCGGGTCGTGATCAGCGTATCGCAACAAGGCATGACCGATTACGTGCAGGCCATCGGACCGCATCCTGCAATGACCGTGGTGCCCAACGGCGTCGACCTCGGCCGCTTCGCGTTCACCGACGGCGCCGGACATAGCGGCCGGGCGCCCCAGGTCGTGCAGATCGGACGCTATGCATCGGTGAAGAATCAGCTTCTGACAGTGCGCGCCTTCGGTCAGGTGCTCGAGCAGGTGGCGGACGCGCGCCTCGTGCTGTACGGCGTGGTCGAAGATCCGGAGTACCAGCGCACTGTCATTGGCCTCGTGCAGGAGCTGGGGATCGCCCACCGTGTCGTGGTGGCCGGTCCGCGCACCGATGTGGCGAGCGTGCTGTCGGAGTCGAACGTATTTGTCATGCCCTCGCGTTCCGAGGCGCATAGCGTGGCGTTTCTTGAAGCGTTGGCTTCCGGTATCCCGATCGTCGCGAGCAGGATTCCGTCGTTTGCCTTCGCGAACGGTTTTCCCGGTGTGCAGTTAGTCGATACGGACGATGTGCCGTGCTATGCAGATGCCGTGGTCGCGGCGCTAGGGCAGGCGCGGGCGCAACGCTCGCTTGCCGGTCTGACGCTCAGGGATACGGCGGCCCGCTATCGGGCAATCGCGCATCAGGTCAGTAGCCATCTCGCCGTGCCGGCCCGTTAGTTCTTCGGCTTGACCCTACCTGTTGCTTGCGCCGGGACACCTGACTTTCAATGGTGGCTGATGGCGGAGCTGCGTTCATCGGATGTCGTCTCGGGCGCGGGCGCCGACGGCCACGCGCTCGCCAGTTCGGTCTCGCGCATCGCGAGGGTCAGCAGGCGCTGGGCCTCCTTGCTGCTCGAATCGACCTGCAGCGCATCGCCGGCCTTGTGCCAGACGCACGCCCATCGTGCGACATAGCCGCAACCCCGTGCCACGCTTAAGAGAGCGTCCCGCTGCTGTTCACGCGCCGTCACAGTTTCGCGCATACGCAGTGCGTCGGGGTTGTCCGGCTGAGCTGCGATGGCTGCGGCCAGGCGCGCTTTCGTCGCCGACAGATTGTTCTGCTGCAGATTGGCGCGGGCGGATCTGATCTGCTTTGACGCGGCTACGTTAGATGTGACGGGCGGGTTGTAGGTCTGGCCGCCGGGATTGTGTTTCGCCTGGGCCGATGCCGTCATCACGCGCCGCGGAACCGGTGGCGGTGCAGCGGTTGGCGGGGCAGGAGATCGCACGGGTGGCGGCTTCACGGGCCGTTGAGCAACGAAGACCGGCGCGGACCGCTGAACGAGCGCAACCGGCGGCTTGACGTGCTGGGTCTTCACTTTGCCGGACACCGCGATAGGGGTGCCGTCGTCCGAGTCGTTGGTGTGAATGAAGCCCAGGTACACGGCGGACGCCACAAGCAGCATCGAGACGCCGAGCACGACGGGCTGGCGCAGTCTGTGGACGGCGGGGGCGGCGACCGGTGTTTCGCTAGTGACGGCATACGGATCGATCAGCGCTCGCGAAGACGGGCGCCAGATTCGCGGCGTCATCAACCGGGTCGGCAGCATCGGCTGGGTATCGCCCAGCGGCATTTTCAAAGGGGGAGGCGCCGTGCGGCGCGCGCCGAGCGAATCGACCGGGCGGGCGCCGCACTCGGTGCACGGCGTAAAGCGACCGGCTAGCGACGCACCGCAGTGCTCGCATTGGGGGTAATCATGCTGATCGGAAGTAACGTCGCTAAGCATTGCCGTTTCGCAAAGGGGCGTCGAATGCCGGCGCCACAATCAACAAGAACAAGGCACGGCAGCGAGGCTTGCAATCGGGATTACTGTGCGACGACGTAACCCCGCGCTTGCATGCACGCGCCATACGCGGCCCAATACTGTGTCATTGGCGGTTCAGGCGCCGGCAGCGGCGGCAGCTTCACGCCGGATGCCGCGGCCGTCTGTGCCGCGCCTGCTGCTGCCGTCTCCGAGGCGCCGTTGTCCGCGCTGGTTGCCGATGCCGGCGTGGCGGCCGCGGTCGTTGCAGTTGCCGTGGTCGAGCTTGCTGTCTTCGTCGCCGCAGCGGTCGTTGCCGTACTCACGCCGGCCCCGCTTGCGCCAGGCGCGGTTGCGGCCGCTGGCATGCTTGCGCCCGGCGGGGTCGCCGAAAAACTGCTTTGGGGCAAGGGTGGCCGCGACGGGGCACCTGTCGACGACGTTTTGGTTGCCGCAGGTTTGCGCGGTGGAAGCTGCGATTCGTGCGCGATGTTGATTTTCGTCTGCTTGTTGGCAGTGGCATAGCACATCGCGGTGTCGATGCTGCGCTGATAAGCGCTTTGACTTCGGATGGGGTAAACGAGCGGCTGCCATGCGAAAGCAGCACTGCTAAACACCCATAGCGTCAATGCCGTATATGTTCTGATTCCCATCGCAGTCGCTCCCGCAGCGATGTTTCGCCGTTCGCCGGCAATCGCGCTTCGCGGTATGTTCTCGTGGCTGCTGATTTTGCCGCTGAACGGCGGCTCACTTCCGCGAAGGCTGCTTTCTTGAGGGTAGCACCGCGCACTGTCGGCGCAAGGCGTCGTATAGCGCGCGAAAACGCCATCCTGCAGTCGAATCAAGACACTCCGGCGCGAAAAGGCGGCAAACGCGGCTAAAAGCCAGGGGAATTACCTGGACGCCGCGTGCCGCCACACTGATTGAAAGACCAGGTTGTCAGATTGCCTTTCTCACCGGTTGGAAGTTCACCTGGTCAGCCGCGTTGCGATATTCGGCCAGCCATGTGTCGCGTTTCGTCGCGGCGGCCAGGACGTTGCGCTCCTTGACGTGGCCGAAACCGCGAATCTCGTCGGGGAGATTGGCAAGCCGCATCGCTACGTCCAGACGGTCGTTGTCCAGCGTGCGACAGAACTCCTCGATCAACGCGATGTACTGGTCGATCAGGGCGCGTTCACCGCGTCGCTCAGCGGTCTTGCCGAACACGTCGAACGCACCGCCGCGCAGGAACTTGAGCTTCGCGAGCACGCGGAACATCGGGAGTGTCCATTGCCCGAAGCGTTGCTTTTTCAGGTGACCGTGTTCGTCGCGTTTCGCCAGCAGCGGCGGAGCGAGGTAGAAGCCGAGTTTGTAGTCGCGGCCAGGCTCGCCTTCGAACTGTGCCCGCAGTTTGTCGAAGTACGCCGGGTCGGCATAGAGGCGCGCAACCTCGTATTCGTCCTTGTAGGTCATCAGCTTGGCCAGATTGCGTGCTACCACTGGCGTGAGGCGTAGTTTCGAGCCCGCGCTGAACGAGGTTTCCTTGGCTCGCATCTGTTCGACTACCGCTCGATAGCGCGCGGCATACTGCTCATTCTGATAGAGGCTTAACAGTTCGACGTTACGCTCGATGAGCCGCTCCAATGACTCAGGCATCTGCACGACGATTGCCTGTTGCTGATTGGCGCGTGGCGCGAATGCATCGGTTGCTGCTTCGCCATGCTGCGCGACAAAGCGGCCCCATTCGAACGCGAGGCGATTCTTGTCGACCGCCACGCCGTTCAGTTCGATGGCACGCTCGAGGCTTTCGTAGCTGACCGGCAGCCAGCCGCGTTGCCACGCGAAACCCAGCAGCAGCGGATTCGCGTACAGCGTGTCGCCAAGCAATGCGAGCGCGAGGCGATTGGCGTCGATGAAGTCGCAGTCCTCGCCGATGCTCTCGCGCAGGTCGCCCTGGATCTGATCGCCGGGAAAGGCCCACTGCGGATCGCGCACGAATTGCGCGGTCGGCGTTGCGCCGCTGTTGATCGCCGCCTTGGTGACACCGCGTTGCGTGCGGGCCAGCACTTCGGCGGATGCCGATACGATCGCGTCGCAGCCCAGAATCAGGCGCGCTTCGCCGGTCGCGATGCGGGTAGCGTGCAACTCGTGTGGCGTGGCTGCGATCTGTACGTGGCTCAGTACAGCACCGCCTTTTTGCGCGAGGCCCGCCATGTCGAGCACGCTCACACCTTTATTCTCGAGATGCGCGGCCATGCCGAGCAGGCCGCCGATCGTCACGACACCGGTGCCGCCGACACCTGTTACGAGCACGCCATAGGGTTTGGCAAGACCTGCGATCTCCGGGCGCGGCAGTGCGGTGAAGTCCGGAAGCGCGGCTCCACTGGCCGTCTTCGCCGGCTTCTTCAACTGCGCGCCTTCAGCGGTGACGAAGCTCGGGCAAAAGCCGTTCACGCACGAGAAGTCTTTGTTGCACGACGACTGATTGATCTTGCGCTTGGTGCCTTGCGGCGTTTGCAGCGGTTCGACAGACAGGCAATTCGATTTCACCGAGCAGTCGCCACAGCCTTCGCAGACGGCGTCATTAATGAACGCCCGCTTGGCCGGATCCGGATAAGTGCCGCGTTTGCGGCGCCGACGCTTTTCGGTCGCGCAGGTCTGGTCATAGATCAGGATCGTGGTGCCCGCGACTTCGCGCAACTCCCGTTGCAGACGATCGAGCTCGTCGCGGTGATACACCTTCACGCCTTCCGGCAAGCGTACGCCGGTAGCGTATTTTTCGGGCTGGTCGGTGACGACGAGCACCTGCTTCGCCCCTTCGGTCGTCACCTGGAACGCGATCTGTGGCACCGTCAGCACGCCGTCGATGGGTTGGCCGCCGGTCATCGCGACCGCATCGTTATAGAGGATCTTGTAGGTGATATTCGCACCGGCCGCGATCGAGGCGCGGATTGCCAGCAAGCCCGAGTGAAAATATGTACCGTCGCCAAGATTCGCGAACACGTGACGTTCGTTGGTGAAGTGCATCTGGCCTGTCCACGCCACCCCTTCGCCGCCCATCTGGCTGAAGGTTTCCGTGTTGCGGTCCATCCATATGGTCATGTAGTGGCAGCCGATGCCGGCCAGCGCGCGTGAGCCTTCGGGGACGCGCGTCGACGTATTGTGCGGGCAGCCCGAGCAGAACCACGGTTGCCGTTCTGTGACGGTGCGCGGCGTGGCAGCGTCGCGTTCCTTCGCTTCGATGATGGCGATGCGTGCTTCGATCCGGGCGCGTACGTCTGCGGGCAAATCGGCTTTCGCGAGACGCCGCGCAATCGCCTTCGCGATCAGCGCCGGCGATAGCTCATATTGCATCGGCAACAGCGCCTGGCCGCGCGGGACTGACCACTCGCCGCCGGCGTCGTCGCGTTGATCGAACTTGCCGAATACCTTCGGGCGCACGTCGTCGCGCCAGTTGTAAAGCTCTTCCTTCAGCGCGTATTCGAGGATCTGGCGTTTCTCTTCGACCACCAGAATCTCGTCGAGTCCCGTCGCAAAATCGCGGGCGTTCTGCGCATCGAGCGGCCACACGCAACCCACCTTGAGCACGCGAATGCCGATCCGTGCGCAGGTATCGTCGTCGAGCGAGAGATCCGCCAGCGCCTGACGCACGTCGAGATAGGCTTTGCCCGCGGTCATGATGCCAAGGCGCGGCGTCGGGCTATCGATCACCACGCGGTTCAGTTTGTTCGCGCGCACATAGGCGAGCGCCGCATACCACTTGTGGTTGAGTAGACGCGCTTCCTGCGCGAGCGGCGGATCGGGCCAGCGGATGTTCAAGCCGCCTTCCGGCATCTCGAAGTCATCCGGCAACACGATCTGCAAGCGGTCCGGATCGATGTCGATCGACGCGCTGGCCTCTACGACGTCCGTCACGCATTTCATCGCGACCCATAGACCGGAATAGCGGCTCATGGCCCAGCCGTGCAGGCCATAGTCGAGATATTCCTGCACGCTCGCCGGATAGAGCACCGGGATGCCGCTCGCAACAAACATATGTTCCGACTGGTGCGCAACGGTCGACGACTTCGCCGCGTGATCGTCGCCCGCCAGCACCAGCACGCCGCCATGCTGATCGGTGCCCGCCGAGTTGGCATGCTTGAAGACGTCGCCGGTGCGATCGACACCCGGCCCCTTGCCGTACCACATGCCGAATACGCCATCGACTTTCGCGTCGGGCCACAGATTGAGTTGCTGCGTGCCCCACACAGCGGTAGCGGCGAGATCCTCGTTAACCCCTGGCTGGAACACGACGTCGTGTTCCTTCAGATGCTTCTTCGCT
Organism: Paraburkholderia sediminicola; assembly: GCF_902859805.1. Classification (GTDB taxonomy): domain Bacteria; phylum Pseudomonadota; class Gammaproteobacteria; order Burkholderiales; family Burkholderiaceae; genus Paraburkholderia; species Paraburkholderia sediminicola. Next base: position 67,759 of record NZ_CADIKC010000022.1, read on the forward strand.
TTCCACAGCGCCTGGTCGAACGCCCCGAGCGGAGAGCCGCGATAGCCCGACACATAACCCGCCGTGTTCAATCCCGCGCGACGGTCCCGTTCCTTCTGCAGCATCGGCAAGCGGACCAGCGCCTGGGTGCCGCTCATGTAAACGCGGCCTTTCTCAAGCGTGTATTTGTCGTCGAGTGAAACGGTGGCAAGCGCGTCGCGCAGCGGGGGCGATAGGGGGGCGTTCATGGGCGGCGTCTCCGATAGCTTTATTGTCCTGGCGAGTATAGGAAGCCGAATTCCCATCGTAAAATCACAAATACCGAACCCTGCTATGCGAAAAACACATGTCAAAAGACGTCACATTGCGGCAGATGCGTTACTTCGTTGCGGCCGCGCAGAACGGGCAGTTTTCGATGGCGGCGGCGACCGAACACGTGTCGCAATCCGCGATTACCAATGCGGTACTTGCGCTGGAGGAGACGCTGGGAACCCGGCTCTTCGAACGCCTGCCGCAAGGTGTTGCGCTGACGCCGGACGGGCAGGACTTTCTCAATCACGCACGTCACATCCTCGATTCGGTACGCGACGCGATCTACAAGGCGCCGTTTCGCTCACACGACCTTAAGGGCACGGTGCGGATTGCTGCCTCGTACACCTTGCTCGGTTATTTCCTGCCGGAACTGTTGGGGCGGTTTCGTGCGACTTACCCGCACGTCGAACTGGATCTGCGCGACGCCGATCGTCCCGAGATCGAGCAGGCCATACTCGACGGCGACATCGATCTGGGTGTGGCGTTGCTGTCCAATGTGGATCATCTCAAACGGTTTCAGCATCACGTGCTGATCCGTTCGCGGCGTCAGTTGTGGACGGCGCCGACGCATCCGCTGGCACAGGTGAACTCGCCTTCGCTCGCGGACATTGCGGCGTATCCGTATATCCTCATCACGGTCGACGAGAGCGAACGAGCGACGCTGCGTTACTGGAAAGAGAACGGCGTCGAGCCGAATATCGCATTTCGCACGAGTTCAATGGAGGCGTTGCGCGGACTGGTGGCGCATGGCTTCGGCGTGACGATCCTGTCGGATATGGTGTTTCGGCCCTGGTCGCTGGAAGGCAAGCGGATCGACGCACGGCCGATTCTCAATGCGATCCCGCAGATGGATGCGGGGATGTTGTGGCGCAAGGGCGCAACACTCGATGCGCCGGCGTTGGCATTCCAGCAGTTCCTGATTCATGCGTGCGGCAGCTAAGCCCGCGCTTATCCGTTTATCGCATACCGCTTGAATTTTTCGACACCGACGCCGCCGGTGCAGGCACGCTTGCAACTGCAAGATGACGAAAGAAAGACGGGAAGGTTTGGAAATGAAATTGCCCACTTCGCTTATTTACTTTCCAGAACGCGGACATTAAATTTGCGCTCGTCTGGATGTCTTTTCCTTTGTTGTAATCCACGCAGGTCCAGACCTTAGCTATGCGAAGTTGCATAGCTTTTTTTTGCCTGCGAGAAAGATCCAGAAAGTGAAAGATGCAGAAAGTTTCCATTCCTAATTTTTGGTCGTGTTTACCCAACACTATTTTCGATCACGTTTTACCGCCAGTTATTCTGCGCTCCGCAGGTTCATCAACACAAACTTAAGGACGCAGATGAAGAAGACCACACTGGCAACTCTTTCGCTGGCAATGCTTGGCGCAACTGGCGTAGCTCACGCACAAAACAGCGTCACGCTGTACGGCATCGTCGATACGGGTTTGACTTACGTTTCAAACGACGGCGGCAGCAAGTCCTTCAGCATGACCTCGGGCAACGAGTCCGGCAGTCGTTGGGGCTTGAAAGGCTCAGAAGATCTCGGTGGTGGCCTGAAAACAATCTTCCAGGTGGAGAACGGTTTTAATTCGACCAACGGCAAGCTCGGCCAGGGTAGCCGCATGTTTGGCCGTCAAGCGTTCGTTGGCCTGAGCAGCGACAAGTGGGGTACGCTCACGGCCGGTCGTCAATACGATCCGCTGGTTGATCTGGTTCAGCCGGTGCAGGGCGATGGCTTCCTCGGTGGCGTGTTCATCTCGCCGGGCGACATCGACAACGCCGACAACAGCGCGCGGGTCAATAACTCGATCAAGTATACGTCGCCGACCTGGTCCGGCTTCCAGTTCGAAACCATGTATTCGCTGGGCGGCGTGGCTGGCGCGACGGGCTCGGGTCAGAGCTATGCTGCCGCAGCGGCATACAGCAACGGTCCCGTCAACCTGGCAGCGGGCTACTATCACCTGAGCAACGGCAATGGCGCGAACCGCGGTACGACGACGTGGGATTCGTTGTTCAACACCGCTGTCAACGCAGCGTATTCCACTGCGGCGTCGATCAACAATGCGCGTATCGGCGGCAACTACGTGTTCGGCTCGGTGACCCTGGGTGGCTACTACAGCCATGCCGAATACACTGCAGACGCAAGTTCCAAGTTCACGCAGACCGAAAAGTACAACACGGGTTCGGTGTACGCCGTATGGCAGGTCTCGGCGCCGCTGCAGACAGAGATTGGCTACGTGTACCTGAAGTCGAGCGGCAGCTCGTCGGCAAAGTACAACCAGTTCGCTGTTGCAGCGGACTACTCGATCAGCAAGCGTACGGATTTCTACGCGTGGGCAGCGTACACGACTGCATCGGGAACACAAGACTCGTCGGGCACGGCAGCAGTCGCTGTTATCGGCTCGGCAACCGGCGATTCGGGTTCCAACAAGCAGGCTACTGTAACCGTGGGTATCCGCCACAAGTTCTAATCGATAGATGCACTAAAGAAAGCCCGCGTCACGCGGGCTTTTTTGTTGCTGTTTACTCGACTGAACTTTTGATCGGCGATCTTGAAACGTTACTGTTTCGATGGCGGCCGGATGGTGATCGGGAGTTCACAGTTGAATTGGCACATCAGTCCTGAGTGGCTGCATTAGTAGCGTCGGCCTGCACCAACGCGCGCACGAGCAGGTACACGGCTGGCAGGTTGTCGTCGTCACGCCGCCAGTCGACGGGTTCGTCGAGATCCATCCCGGACAAACGGCTATCCTCAAACCGGATAAACGTAGAGCGGATTGTCTCGTTATGCCTTGCCAGGAAGCCCCGATTCTCAAAGACCTGTTCGTCGATTGTCAGCAGCGTGCGCCAGGTCGGCAATTGCGCGCTGCTTGAGTAACGGCGACGGCCACTGTTGAGATGGCGACCCGCGACCGTGGCAATGATCTGCTGGAGGTCGAGCGACGCGCTGCGAAGTGCGCGTTCAAGGGCGACGGGATTGATGTCGTGGACATCCATATCAAGAGCAGAGTCGTTGTTCATACTGTTATTTTCCTGAGGACTCGCAGCAGCGCGCAGCATCAAAGTTGATGCTTCGACAGCGCCGGGTTTCGCTGTGCCAACACCTGGCGGATCTGGGCAAGATAGTTATCGCCGACCGTACAGTCTTCAACAGGCCGGATACGTTGATGAGGCGTTGGCGGACGTACGCCGAGATAGCGGCACACCGCTGAGAGGTATGGCTTGCCGTTGCCTCCGAGATGCCGCGCAGCGGCAGCCACGCGCACGTCTCCGACGTGCTTGCGCAACCACGCGAGCGTTTCGCGATCACCGTCGTTCAAGATGCGGATGAGCTGGTTCATGACCGATCCTGTATATAAAAACAGTACTGTAAATTTATACAGTATTTAACCAGGATGCAAGTTAATCTGCAGGTCTATTGCATCAGCCGCACGGACATCCGGTCACGGTTTGACCGAAACATCTCGATTGTCGACGGGGCAAGGGATTTCCCTGGTCCGGGGATTACGCACCTATTTCGATTGCCGGACCCAGGAATGGCCGCCCGCGAGCGGGCAAGGCGTAATTTGATGGTGGCGAGTGCGAACGGATAACCTGCTGTATTTAAAGGTGATCCTTCCGGAATTTCCGGTCTTCGCGGCGGTGCGAGGTTCAGGCGTGAGCGAATCTCGACACCGATGTCGAGATTCATTTAACTTTGAACTCGACATGCCGCTACGATAAGGCTCCCCGAACTTGCTGCTCAGGTAACTTTGAACCCTTGGGTCACTTAAGTTTGAACTATCCGACGTTTGGTTCATTTAACTTTGAACTTTCTTGACGATCCGTCGGCGATTCCAACCAACCGCTGATTGCGGCCGTTGGTTGTCGAAGTTCCGAGCCAGCATCATATCCACATGCCCGGAATTATTAACGAAGCATCGCGTTGCGTTTAATCAGTGACCTTCTGGCTGACGCGAGGTCTCATGGTCTGTCCTGATAGTCCTTCGGCGATACCGCGTCCGCGAGTTCGCCGACGGCCGCGTGAGCGGCCAGCAGACTGAGGAGTATGGCCACCAGTAGTCTCGTATCAGCCGCGACCTTGGGTTCGCCACGAAGGGCAGGAGTATAGGGCGATGCATGCGCAGGATGCGTTTGTTGAGTCTAGTTCTTGGCACCAGTGTCGTCTCCCGATTCTCGGATCGTAAGCTTATTCTTAACCGAAGTAACGCCACTGACCTCAGCGGCAACTTCTCCAGCCTTGTTCATCTCGATCTGACTTGGGACTGTCCCATTCAGCGTCACGGCGCCACCGAAGGAGCGGACTTGTATGTTTTCGACGTCGATGCCTTGAGTCCCGTGAAGTGCGGCGATGACGCGGGCGTGAATTTCCGACCGCTTACCCTTCGCACCGGGTGGGGTTTTCGGGATGTGAGATGTTGCTCCAGGATACTGCCTAGCTGGGCCGGTTGGGGATTGCTTGGTCGGCGCAGTCGGAGGCGGGGAGGCCGCGGCGCTTTCCGCGAGCGCTGAATTCGTCGCGAACATCGTCGGCAAAGCGATTGCGAAGCAAATGGAGACGGTATATTGCTTGGAAATCATGAGGCATCCTTTTGGGGACCAATTGCCGGTGTCTCGGGCCTGCTGGGTCGTGAAGCCGCTTCCGCAGGGGGTTTCTTTCGGAAACAACGCGTTTCGAGAAGCTTGGGCCATCGCGGCTCAACAAAAGCTTCTGCTTTTTTGTGAAGAAGAGAATGTCCGACTAAAGCAATCACTGGAATCGTGCTGTCAAAAAAACGCCAATAGACTAGCCAGGAGATATATTCGGTCGAGAAAAGCACGAAACAGGCAACACCAAGAAAAATAAGTCGGGCAACGGTTGACTCGAGCCCGGCCGTGACCAGAGCAAGAACCACGCAAATTAATACTTCGATAAGTCGATCTAGTAGGTTCGGGGTCGGGAAAACGAGGTGTGTCTGAAGAGCGTCTTCTACATAATTCAGGTGAATCAAGACGCCGGACATTTTTCCAAGCGGAGTTGGCCATCGGTCAATGAGTTCCCCCATGCCTGCTCCGTCGGGGTGCCAGGCACCTCCGACCAGAATGACCTTGCCTTCGACTTGCGCCTGAAGCGCACTGCACTCCTGTACTCGAGACTCTGACGCCCCGGAATCAGTGCCGCACGTGCTCGCAAGGACGTTTTGGGCGTAGAGTAGACGACCGCGCTGCGCGAGTTCGCTAGCGTCGACAAAGGTTGCGGAGGGGTAGTCGCCACCTGGATCTTCGGTCGGAATCTCGTTGTGGCTCGCTAGGTATGCACGAACCGCGGCCCACCCGAACGAATCTTCCTCCGCGCCATTGTCAATCGGTCGATGGGTAGGAATCTGTCGCTGGTCTTCAGGTAAATTCGAGTCGCCTTCAGTGACGCGCTCTGAATTGAAGTCGCCAGGATTTACAAGCTGATTTACGCGCTTGCCGTGGTCGATATCGACTGCGAGGACTATCCTGCAAAGCGATCTCTCGTTCAGCGCGGCTCGAACGTCACTTCGAAATGCAGTCGTTTCTGATGCGTAAGGATCAGGTGAACTGGAGTTTGTCGCGCCAATTGTCATATCCAGACCTACTACGCGAGCGCCAGCGTCGCATAGATTTTTTGTCAAATCCCCTAGCAAGTCTCTTCTGAGCGGAGTTCGGTCCTGAAATACCCCGTAGTAGGCTGGATCGTCGATAAGCACGGCAGCGCTCGTCCACGCGGAGGTGGACCCAGGCGTTCGATTAAGTACGCCGTCTACGAATCCTTGGATGCCGGTCACAACGCCGACGCGAAATTCCGGAAGGTATTCCGAAAACAGGAAACCTATAACCGTCATCGCCACTACGAGTACCCAATACCCGCAACTCCGCTTACGTACGTTCTCTACGAATTCCTGATGCCAGTTCGCCATGGTCAGCTCCGCGATTCGAGATTCGATGTTTGCGAGAAGCGAAATACGAGACCGGGAATTCGACGTAGTTCAATGGTGTTGCGGCGTCCGATAAATCCATTCCAGCACCCGGCGCCTGGTTGTCCGCCAGAGTATGTCACAACCGTCAGACGCCGAGGATGGGCCAGTACTGTTCGGGAGAATGGTGAGCGTTTTTGGAGCAAAACCTCCTTTCCGCCACACCGCGGCTACTGGGATTTTTCGCGGAAATGCAAAGTTTTCGATGTCTTAACCGGAAACGCATTACAGGAGGTTCTGATGCAAAGGTGGTCCGCGGATCTGCAGCGGCATCGACCGGTGCTCTGTGTGCTAGCGCGCACGGCCGGCACGATGTTGGGGGTGACATCGTGTGTCAGCCTAGGCATCCTGTAGTTCGGCGCACCGCGGTTGCACCCGCCGGAATCTGGAAGGCATGAGTGCCTCTGGGAGCATTTCCTCGCGGGGTCCGACAAAACTGAATAGCGTTATTCAGTGCGTTGAGTGGCCGCTTCGGAGAGCGGCATCTGACCGTTCAGGGTCGTGTGCTACCGATCGCCAATAGGCACAGACCGGCCAATTTCGGATGCTCAAACTAGCAGCGCGAATGGCCGATTCAAGCAAGTTGGCTAAAATACGGGATTGTCAGAACGTTCATCGCCCGTTGTACGGGCAACAGTGCGCTCGCACGATTGTGATCCATATTCAGCTTGCGCTGCGATTATCCAACGATGTCCGAGTCAACAAATATTTTTAAATTTTCGCCCTTAAGGCCTATCAACTCTTCCGCGAGCTCTTCTACTTCCTTCTGATCATTGCAAGCGATCAGCACGTATTTTCCTTCGTCTAGAAGTTCTTTCACCGCGTTGAAGATTCTGATGCGTCGAGATGACATTCTAATCGAGCTAACGTTGATGTATACTCCGCTGCACTTCTCGTCAAATACAAATACATCCTTGCTCGGCATAATAATGTTGAAGGCATCCGGGGTAAAAGACGCAGTGCAGTGCTTTTTTGCCTCAATCAAAATTGCCAAGGATTTAATAAGTGAAAATGTGTATTGATTTATATTTTTTCTTCTGATGAATTTATATTCAATCAGATTTTTTGAAATATATTCGTCGAGAGTGCGTTGCCACGCCTTGGTACCGCCTCGTCCGTTTGATTGATGCGGAAGATTTTCCAAATCAAATTCACCTCCCTCATCAATTATTTCAATTTTTTCTGCGGAAAATTTTAGATCAACGAATTTGCTTTTTCCATGCAATATTGAATTTTGAGTCACTTCAAGCAAAAGATCGCAGAAATGGCGAGCGAAGCTCGAACCATATTCATGTGCAGAACAATATTGCGAAAGCTTGAAATCGACGCGTGGCCCTATAATGTCATTTAGAAATGTATTTAAATTAATCAGAATTTGATCGTCGACTTCGATTCTCAGAGTCGCCCCCACCAACAAGTCCTCAAGTGCAGCAACTTCGGAAGTGCGTCGCGGCGCTGGCAGCGCATCAAACTTCACCAAGATATCCGTCAAGGGTTCGATAAACGACGCTGCTGCTCTGGCTGCATCAGCTTGTGATTTGCGCGAAAAATCACTGTCTCCAAAATCCGAAACAGCTTTCACAACAATCCACGGCAATTGACAGCTCGGTACAAAACCAAACGCCTCCATCTCACCTCCCACGGTATCCATTCGATACTCCAATATTTCATTTCTGGCGACATCGTCAGTTAGGAGCGTCTCCAAACTGGCAAGTGGTCCGCAATGAACAACGATATCTCGCCTTGCAGCCTCCGTCTTGACCAACTCTTCCTGCAACTCGTCGCTAAATAGAAGTGAACTCTTGAACGGTGACGGTCTCCTTTTCGAAGCCTTCGCGGCGGAAATGGAATAATTCAAAGATAAAATTTCACGACTCACAAGGACGTCGCCGATCTTCGTCAAATCGGGTCGCCCCCAACAAAATCCGACAAGAATTACCAAGCATGGCGACGGGAGGTTTGAGTCGGACAGAAATTGAGTTGCAATGCGTGAGATTGAATCCTTCTCCGAAATTCCGCTGGTACCCGATAGATGAACTACAGGTCGATCGCCTAGGAAGCCGATATAAAGTCCGTGACTTGGGAAAGCGCAAGGCACAGACTTTCTATATTTAATGATCTCATTAACCGCGCCTTTTTCTTTGCTATTTGATGTGAGAATAAAAATAAAATTATTTTGCAGTGCGGCTTTAAATCGGGGGAGGTCATAAATTTCCATTTATATTTACTCTAGGGCGCGGTTTTAAGGGGTTCGGCAATAGATGAGTAGATCGTGACATCGAATCCCGCCGATTGCAATGGGACCAGATTTTTGGCAACGTAGTTTGGGACGCACAGCACAGTTGACGGTGAGCTTCTCCGGAATTGAAGTTCGGACTGCGTCGCTTTTTTCTCGTGCCTTGAAATAGCCTCGATTCTTGTGCTCTCTGCCTGTCGACAAGCAATCGGCGAGCCGCCCCACCGCAAGCGTCGGACATCACCTGTCATTCGAAAGCATGGCGTTGTCGACCGCTACGGGTCGCGTTCTGCCGAACGCGGCTTTGCGAGGTTCGCATTGCGTATGCCTGCATGAGGCAGTGCGCGGCCACAGCCTGCCGTTCGACATGGCGGCCAACCGCGACTTGACGCAGTTGCATCAGCTTGAGGACGAACTTGAGGTCGATGCGAAAGAGGCGAGTGCTGGTGAATTAGACGGGGACGAGGTGGTGCCTGATGGCAGCGAAGCGTCGATCTACCTGACCACACGGGAAGCCGATCTGCTGATCAAGACAATACGCCTAGTGCTGAAGGCGCACGAATTTTCGCGCGATGCCCGTATTATGAAAGGCGGCTGAGGGGAGACCGTTGCGGGATCGGAATGTCCGCTTTGCGAGCGGGCGGCTGTCCTTTCAGAGGGGTGGTCAGTCGACATGCGTACGTATTGTGCGGCACGCAATGGCGCAGGGACGCGGGCGCTCAGGTCGGCACCCGACTCGCAGGTGCGCGACGCCTGAACGGCAATTTGATCGGACGACGGGGTTCATGCGCGCTGTCTGCCTCATTCGCAATCGTCTGGAATTGCGATGAATATTCAGGATACTGCTCGATCAGCCATTGGGCGATTACCTCGTTTGCCATCAGTGTAGATACGTAGCTGGCTGCGACCGAAAGGTGAAGGTGGTTGACACCATAACTCTCCTCAATCATCCCGACCTGGGATTGCAGGCTGGCAAGCTCTCTTTCCAGATGTGCCAACTGTTCGCCAAGGTCACCGGTCTTCCGTTTGTATCGGGTTGGCTCAAGCAGTTCAGGTGGCGTCGCTGCCAGGATTGCGCGCGCGAATGTGGACGCAAAGTTTCCCTGGCCGCACATCAACTCGGCCGCCTCAACCTGACGCGGAGGGCGCATCGACTTCAGCGCGGAAAACGTCTTGCCTGGGCAGTTCTTGTCTGCGAGTAAGGCTTGGGCTTCCCGGCAGATACCGTCCAGCATCACGGCTTTCTGGCGGACTGTGTTCTTACTGATGCCGAGAACCGTCGCGATACGCTCCCGGGAAACGCCATGTTCTATAGCGCGGGCAATCATTCGCGCGTCCTGTACCGGCGTGAGGCGACTGATGTGTCTGTTGTAGGTATAAGACTCGTCGTCGGTCGCTGTCATGCACGGAGCATCGTCCCGGTTCAGACGGCGAAGGGCTTCGACCCGAAGCCGGCCGTCCAGCACCCGGAACGAGCCCGCGTGGTTGGAATCTTCGATAACGGCCACCGGCTCGACGAGTCCCACGGTCGCAACTGACGCGAGAATCTGCAGGAATTTCTTGCTCGCCAGTGCCGAAGCCGGAATTGGTGTAATGAAGTTCAAATCCTTGAGTGCGGATTTCGGGGAAGGCGAACGCTCGTTTCGGTGAAGTCGAACAAGCTGGAGGGCGGTGCTGCGAGGTGCATGGATTGTAGCGTGAGTGTTCGAGATCAGGCTACGCC
>NZ_CADIKC010000023.1 GCF_902859805.1 Paraburkholderia sediminicola
TGAACCCGGATCGAACCGACAGCCTGGCAGGCACTCCGCAGCGCGATAACCAGGAGCGAAAGGCCGCCTGAAATCTAAACGTTGAGGCGACAACTACCTTGAAAATCTCCGGAATATCAGCTTGATGTCATAGAGCATAAACGGGGCTCAGATCTTAGCCCGCTCGAAATCCGGACGAGGCAGTATGAATATAAGGATGGCAAAAAGAGCTGCTTTCATGCTTGCGGTGCTGGTCGCCTCATCCGTCGCATCTGCGGCGCGGGTATCGGATGCGGACGCCGGCACGTACGAATGGCTCGGCCCGAACCAGGCTCCCGCAGGTGTGTTTTTTAAGTTATCGCGTTCCGGGGATAAGTGGGTCGCTGTTGGAAAACTGCCCCACAAGGACTGGGCAGCTATCTCTTGTGGGACGGGATGCGGGTACGTCGACAGCACCGACGAGCAAATTCAAGGATTTTTCCCTCCTCGAGTCCTGGCTAGCACCGACATAGCGTGCATCCAGAACATCGCTCAAGCGTTCTGCCGCCTGCAATTGAAAAGCGCACCAGAACGTGCCAGTCATGTGATGATCGCGCTCGTGACTGGCAGGCCAATACCGGTTCTTTTGCGGCGCGTTGGCGCTCCATGACGCGCTTTGCGAAAAGCGAAGAACACGCAATGTTTCCTTTCTCGGAATACGCTCGAAAATCGAGCCTGTTACGAGAGAAAAACGTTGGGCTCTCCTTTCCAATATATCGCCCGCTGTGCCTCACTTTCCTCGGAAAACCCGGTGGGCACTGCGGCGGCCGCCCGATTGCATTGGTCCAGCGACGTTACGGGCCGACACAAAGTCAGGATGACGATCGCTTCCTCGTCGCGACCTTAGGTGCTGCGCGGCGAGGCCTGTTGGTCTCGGCGGAGGATGGCGGGCGCTTCCGCGTCGCTGCCTGGTTCGCGACGGTAGTCGCGAGTCGCAATCTCAATGTCTCGAGTTCCCTGACGTATGCCGCATTCGAACTGCGAAGCGCTTCCAGATTCCCCTCCACGACGCCTGCGAGATGACGCGCGTCGCCAAGCTGAACCTGCAGCACCTGGATTTCCTCCCGGTGCCGGGTGTCGCCCTGTTCCGCCCTGTGCACGGCTGCATCCAGTTCCTTCTGGAGGCGAGCGCTGGCAGTCCGTTCACGGTCGACATCGAGCAGCACACGCTTCTCGGCTGCCCGTAATCGCTCTTCTGCCAGGTTGGCACAGGCTCGAAGCTTTTCTAGCTCACCCGAAAAATCTGCCCTCGCCTGCACCAGTGCCCGATCGCGCGCGCCGATCTCGTCCTGCTGTCGCGCGATTTCGGTCTCGAGCGCCTGACGCGTCGCCTCCCCCGCGGCCTGCGCCTGCTCAAGCTCCTGAATGCGCACCTGTGCCGCCAGCAACGCGCCGGTGCGCTGCTCGAGTGCCGTTTCGGTCCTCGCGAGTTCGGCCTGCAGCGAGGCTACCTCGTTGCGCGCGCTAGCCTTCTCTGCCTCGGCATCAGTCCGCAGCGCCGCGAGCGCCGCCTGGGCTGACGTGGTGGACTTCGTCCACAGCGTCGCGACCAGTTCCCCGGCAGCCGCCTGCAACTCCGCCGGCAGATCGGGATGCTCGATCCGCACCCTGCTCTTCTCGCGCAACTCGACCCAGAACTCCCCGAGCACCTGAGTCGGCGTACTCATGCTGCCGCGCTTCACCAGCTGGTACAGCCGGTTCGCGGTCGGCGTGATCCCGAAGCGGAAGAACAGCAGCGCGCAGACTTCGCGGTACAGCTCGCGGGTCTTCGGGAATGCGGCCTTCAGCCGGTCGATTTCGGCGGCGAGGCGGGTTTCGTCGGGCAGGACGTCGGACATGGGAGCGGTTTCAGCGAAATTCAATTAATAATATAACGTAAACCGTCAAGTATCCAATCTACGTACGCGTTAATTTTGACATTATGGCTATAATGTCGATATTATCCGTGTCACTGACTACGGCAAACGCACGACACCTCTATCAGCTTCAAACCACTCCATGAGCGCCCTGCTGCTGCCTCCGCAGCCCATCGAAAGCCTGACGATCCCGCCTGAACTGGACGGCAATGCAGGCAGGAATCGCGCGCGAAGCGGCATCGCCCAGATCGCGGCCGGCAACGATCTCGACGCGGTCCGCGCATGGCTCGCCCGCTTTGTCGATACGAAAACCACTTTCGACAACTACCGCAAGGAAGCCGAACGCCTGCTGCTGTGGTCCGTCCTCCAGATGGGCAAGCCGCTGTCATCGCTGACTCACGAAGACCTCATCCTCTATCAGCACTTTCTCGCGGATCCACAACCGGCCATGCGATGGTGCTCCAGTAGCGGTCGCAAACATCCACGCAACGACACGCGCTGGCGGCCGTTTTATGGTGCGCTCTCCACGTCCAGCCAGCGCCAGGCGATGGTGATTCTTAACGTGATGTTCGCGTGGCTGGTGCAGGCGGGGTATCTGGCCGGCAATCCGCTGTCGCTGGCGCGTCAGCGCGCGCGGCACGCAAAGCCGCGGATCACCCGCTATCTGTCACCTGAACTGTGGCTCGAGGTCAAAACCTGGATTCAGGCGATGCCGAAAGAAACGGACCGCGAGCGCGAACATTACGCGCGCGTGCGCTGGCTGTTCACCCTGCTCTATCTAGGCGGCCTGCGCATTACTGAAGTAGGCGAAAACACGATGGGGCGATTCTTCCGGCGCCGGGACGCAAACGGTGAAGATCGCTGGTGGCTTGAAGTACTGGGCAAAGGTGGCAAGGAGCGGCTGGTGCCGGCTACCGCAGAAATGATGGCGGAGCTGGGCGCGTATCGCCGTGAACGTGGGCTTCCGGCACTACCCTCGCCGGACGAAGACACGCCCCTGGTGCTGCCGATCGGCCAGTCGTTCAAACCGCTGACACGCGCCGCGTTGCATCGGATTGTGAAGGAGGTTTTCAGCGGCGCTGCCGACGTGCTGCGTGCCCGCGGCGAAACACACGCGCCGCGAGCTGACCGGCTCGCGCAGGCGTCAGCGCATTGGCTGCGGCACAGCGCAGGATCGCACATGGCGGACCAGCAGGTCGACTTGCGACTCGTGCGTGACAATCTTGGGCATGCCTCGCTCACGACCACCAGTCAGTATCTTCACGCGGACGACGATCGTCGTCATCGTGAAACCGAAGAAAAGCACCGCATTGACTGGTAGTCCAGACGACTGGAGTTCGGCCATTGCGGACATTGGCCAGCGTGTGCCAGGACGGCCGCTTGAGGAACCAGATCGGGCGTTCAACCCATTCACTTTTCAGCCGGATGGACAAGTGCATACCCGACCGCAGCAGCGCCCGTCGGATCGTCGGGAATCGTACTCGCTCATGCCAACAGCGTTATCCATCGCCATCATCCAGAAGCTTTCGAGCGCGCGAATCATGCTGCCAAAACGGGCTCACTAGGAATTGTCGGTTGGCCGAAAGAAACGCCTTCAACGTGCGAGGTGACTTGAGCTTCAACTTCGCCAGCATCGGTTGGGCTCGACGTACGATAAACTGGCAATCGATCAATATTTGTTCCGCCTCGCGCAGCCGGTCGATCGTGGCCCGGTCGAGGCTTCCGAGCGCTGGCAAACTCTCGTGTTGGGCGGCGACATCCAAGCCCATCGCGTGACCGATCACGTCCGTCCAGTCAGTCGCCATGCCACTCGTTCTGTCGTATTCCCAGAAGACGTCGAAACAGACCCGCTCGAATTCGCGCAGGTTGCCGGGCCAGTCATGAGCCGATAACACCTGCCTCGCTCCGATCGTCAGCGCAGGCGCGAAAGCGAGCCTCAAATCCCGATCGCCCCAAGGCGTATCGCTGGCACCCTCGTCGTTCCACGGCGCATTGGATCGCCAGCGATTCAGGCACCACAAGCTCTCGAGCAGTTCCGCTTCCTCGCTAATCCGTTTGCGTAGCGGACGCACTTCGATCAGGGTTCGTATCCGATAGAACAGGTCGACCCGCAAGCGTGCCTCGGTACGAAGTTTCTCGACGGGCTCGTTGGTGGCAAGCACCAGCTTGACTCGGTACGTACTGGGATTTGCCTCGTCTCCGATCTGCGACACCCGCACGTTGTCGGAGACGGCTCGCATCAGGTCCAGCAGCTGGAGTTGGATTTCCGCTGGCGCCGATTGGAACTCGTCCAGAAATAACGTTCCTTCGTCTGCTTCCTTGAACCAGCCATTCCGAGATTCGTTTGCGCCGGTGAAGCTTCCCCTGCGGTGTCCGCGCAATCTGCTCTCAAGGAGCGACGGCGATATCGCAGCAACGTTGACCGGAACGAATCTCCCGGTTCGTCCCGTGTGCGCGATCAGCGCCTGATGGATCGCGCTCGCCTGCTCGGTTTTTCCCGCGCCGGTCTCGCCCACGAGAAGCACCGGCCCATCTCTGAGCGCCTTCTCCGAAATCGACGTCGACGTGATCTGTGCGAGCAGCCTGCGTGTCAGCGCTTCATATCGCTGGGATTGCTTGGCGCCCGCGCGCAATGGCACGAATGCGATGCGGCCGCCGAGCATGAGCGTTTTGTCTTGGGAAAGCTCACGACCGACCCTGTCGATCAGGTCTTCGCGAACAGCTTCATCGCGATCCGTATCTGCTTCTTTCGGCTGCAATGCTCGCGTCGCAGCACGCTGGTCCCTGCGATTAGCGAACTCTTCGTTGTCGACGACGAAAACGGTCGGCCGAGTCGTGATCTGGATCAAGCCTTTAAACAACGTCCGTGGGAGTTCTTGCAGCGCGGCTTGATTCGCGAGGTCGGCGGGGGCGCTTTCGTGCAAGCGATCGATGACGTCCGATTCAAAGCCCAGCGAACCGCTCGAATCGAGCAAGGCTCGCCATTCGGCTGCCTGCGCTTGCGCAATGATGTCCTTCAGTGGCGTTGCCGATTCCTCCGGCAATCGCAGAGTTTCAGCGCGTTCATCGCCCACATCCTTAAAAACAAACGTGTGATCGGGCCGCATGCCGCGCACCCGAGATGCATGACGATTCGTGAAAGCCAGCAAGATGGTACGAAACATTCGCGCGTTGATTTTTGATCAAATCATGACATCATAAACGTAGCATAAAAGCCATATCATCAGCAAAAATTTAAATTTTATATTTCATAACATGTTGTTTTTTAACGAAAATTTTATCGATGCGATGCTGGCACACTTCACGCATAAGAGAGGTCGCAACATACACTTAACCAATCTCTGGAGTACAACATGGCAATCTCGATCTCGAACCTCAAGGACTTCGTCAAACTGATCGCGTTTCTTCGTGCGCGTGCTGACGCAGAATTCTCGATTCCACCGGAACTCATGCGTGAAGCTCTCGAGTACATCAAAGCCTTCGCACGCGAGAACGGGATCCGCGTGGTCTTTGTGAAGCCGGATGAAGAGCGCATCGGACTGTTTGTCGGCGGCGGCTTGCTCGCCGGCGCGGCGATCGGCGGGTGCTTCGCAGGGTTTGCAGGGGTGGCATTGGGCGCCGCAGCAGGAGCGGCCGTCGGCTATCTCGGCTCGCACCTGCGCATCACTATCGACAAGCGCGGCGACGACAATACGCTCGTCTTTAACTTTTCCTGAGATTCACTACCAGAAAACAAGACTTTCACACGCAAACGGAGAAATCAAAATGTCGCAACGTAGTCCCTTGGAACTGACCGACATCGTTTATCGCACTGCCCGGCTGTCAGTCACCGATCTCGAGCCGCTGCTCAAATACCTCAAGTTCGGACCAAAAACCAAAGACCTCCGGTCGCGCGCGGCGGCCGAGGAAATCGCCCATCACCTGCGCCGTATGGGCAGCAACGACATAGCCACAATCTTTCGAGGCGAAGGCGTGGCGTATGAAGAAGTCGTCTTCGACGTCGCGGAAAAAATCAAGGCGAAAGGAGCGTCGGAAGGCGGGCCCGTCGAAGTTAACGAGGCCAAAATCCTCGAAAAACTCTTTGCGGACAGCCTCGAACAAATGACAATGGACGAGCGCAGAGCCCTGTTCCAGTCGATGAATCTCGACGTCAAAAACTATGCGATCGGAGGCGGCGCGGCGATCCTGGTCCAACAGTTGATCCGGGAATTCGGCGGTTTCGCGACATACCGGTTCAGCGTCGTGATCGCCAATATGATCGCTCGCGCATTGCTCGGCAGCGGCCTAAGTTTCGCGGCCAACGCCGCCATCACGCGCGTGGTCGGAACGATGCTCGGGCCGATCGGATGGATCGCGACCGGCGCATGGCTTGCATACGATCTAGCCGGGCCCGCCTTCCGCAAAACCGTTCCGGCGGTCGTGTATGTCGCAATGTTGCGGCAGATGCTGATCAACCGTGTGAATGTCGGTGTGGTCGGCTCAGGATCCGCCGGTAAGGACTCGCTGCTCTCCCACGTGTTCCGGATTTCCGCCGAGATCGATCCGATCGCCGGATCGACCGCGACAGCGTCTAATTTTCCGCTCGGCGACACGGGCACTGCAGAAGTCATCAACTATCCGGGGTTTCATGACTACCGCACGTCGGTAAATAGCCGAACGGATGAGATGCTGCGCCATACCGACGTGTTCATCGCCGTCTTCGACATCAACAGCGGGATTTCCGGCGTCGAAATCGCGATGCTTGAGAAAGTTCGCAAGGAAAACCGGCCCGTGCTCGTCTGTCTGAACAAGTGCGATCTCGTTCGCACCAAGGCAGACGAGGAGCGCCTCTATGCGGCCGCGGCCCAACGCTTCGGGACCGACGTGACGATCATCAGGACGATTTTCGACCCCGATCCACGCCTGGGCGTCGCAGCCAAAGGCCGAGATGAAGTGTTGAACTGGGTATTCACGGAGTTGGAGAATGCGGGCAAGGCGGATGTCGTCGACGCGTTGCGCGCGAACCTGAAATAGCTTCACGGGAGGATAGCGTCGGTTTGAACTATCGGTCGCTATCCGTTTTTCATTGGAATGAGATCGCTCGAAGCGCCGGAAGGTAAGCGCGAGTATTTCGGCCTTTGCAGACGTTCACCGGCCGACGAAGGAGCGACTGTTCCAGATAGATTTGCCGACATTCGCCGCTGGATGGCGGCGAATGTCGGCTTTCTAGAATCGCGAATGGGTTTTTTCGACCCTGAACAGACCGGCGGTGTGCGAAAGATCAACGATCTCTTCGCATGGTATTGCTGCCAGTCATGTGCGTCGCGTCACTGACGGGTTCCCCGTGCAAACAGGCGGCCCAATTTAGTTATTTATCGGCAAGCAGGGTGATCATCGTCAGGACAGTGTCATCGGGCAGTTTAAGGGACTGAGTCTCCACGGTTCGTCGATAGGCCCCGGGGCCTTGGAGCCAGCGGTCAGCGGCCTCTCTTACGGGTCTGGATAATCCGTTTCCTTTCCCAAACGCCATTGAAAACGCATCGGTGTCTTGGTGCAGCTCCTGCTTGACATAAAAATCGTGCGGAAATGAGAGGTTTTTCTGACTCCATATCCGTTTAGTTTGGTTGTGGCAGACAACGCAGGTTTGGGCTTGGGCGCGTCTGGCTACCTTGATCGCTGAGGCGGTTAAGCTGGCGTCGAAATCGTCGCCAAGAGCCTTTGCAGTGTCCAGATTGATCCGCTTGCCTTCGACCCACGGGTCTACCAAGAAGCTGGGCAAGATCAATTGGCTCGCATATCCATTTGCGTAGGCCTCGACGTTCTTCGCTTCGGCGTTTTGAGGGCCGATGTCTCCGTTAGCGCACAGAAAAGAGCCGCGATCTTTATCACAAATCCAATGCGCCAATTCGTGGGCCAGCGAGAAGCGCCGGCGGCGAGGATAAGATCCTGTATCGACGCTAATCACCGCGTTGTTGCCAGCTGCGACCAGGCGCGCAGCGCACCCACACAGGCGACGATAGACGACCTCAGCTCCCCGGTAGTTCGCGATGGCCTCCAAATCGATGTGGGAGGAGTCGCGTACTCCGTATCGCCAGAGCAGCTTTTCAGCGGGGCTGAGCATTGAATGATCAATCGCCATGGTCTTCCGGCTTGATAATTCCCATCCTCACCAAATCGTCGTAGACCGTGGCCAAGTCTTCATCTGTCTGCTTTTTGCCGTCCCGAAACGCCATAGCGACTCTTGGTTCGCGCATGAACGTCTCGGCCACGATCTCCTTGAGTCGTTCCATTGCTGGGCGCGCCCGATTGATAGGTGGGGTTGCAGCGGAAGCCTTGGTCGCTGCCTTGGCAGAAGCGAGCTTTGCCCGCATGCCCGCCGCGACCACGTCTCGAAGCGTGTCACGTGTTTGCCTGGCCACCGCCGCGATGTCTTGTCCAGCTTCACGATATTCGTTCCTGATTTCTTCGTCACTAGTTGCGGCGAGGTCGTCCAACGCCTTGGCGCGGATAAAGCCGATCTCCCTGTTTTCCTTGGACTGCCTCATGATTTCCTCCTGCCCGGCATCAAGGTGTTGAGCCCTCGGCGGAACCTTCGCCGGGCAGTATCGTATGCGGTTTGATCCATGCCTGAGACGGCGCGGATTTCGCTAGGCTTCATGCCGTCCTTATCGCCCATGATAAGGAACTGAATTTCCTCGTCGTTCGCGAAATGAGCGTCAATGAGTGCAGCGTCAGCGACGGCGCGAGCTTGCCGCTCGTTTGTTTCTTCGATCTCTAGCGCCTGCTCGACGACATTGAAAGAATGCGTAGATAGTCTGCGGTGAGACCGGGTCACAATCCCTTCGTCCTCTGTTTTCCCTACGATCAATGCGACTCGTGGGTCTGTCAGGCGAGTTCTTGAGCGACACAACCAGAGACCACTCAAAGGTCAACAGACGAGGGTCCGGAGTACACATCCGAATGCGGTGAAAGCCGATGTTCGCGGTAGGGAAAATCCGATGGCAGAAGAGCGGCTGATAACCGCCTCATGAATAACGACACCTGAGCGTCCGCAATGGCCGACCAGCGGCCTCCCGTGCCCTGCACGTTGCAAAATCGCGCCGACACCGCTTCGAGCCCCCTGCTCCACAACGCCTCGCCGAGGTTTGCCGCGATAACCCAGAGGATTGTTAGCGGAACGGGAACGGCGCAATGCGTTGATCGCAGGCGCGGCGAGCGGGCCGTTCTCGTTCCGCTAACAATTCGTTGAGCTAAACCGCTCCACTGACGGTGGTTATGGGAATTGAATCGGCGTCGCGATGGTTGTGACGATCGGATGCGGGGATTGAAGCGTGGATACGGGACGGTCGGGGCGCACGACTGGCCAGGAACGTGCGGCTGCGGTGCTCAGCGAAGAGGTTACGCCGCTCGTTGACGGCAGGATGGGACCGCACTGGACATGTGCGTCCAGCCGACCCGTGAGGACGTGCCGGTTCCGGCGTGCCAGCGGTGGCGATGCGGGCTTCATGGGTCGTTCGGAGGTGCCCGGGGTGACGCGCCTGGCAGGAGGCATTCGACGCAGACCATGTGACCGTTTCTGCAGACCGGACAGTCGCGCAGCGAGCGGCCTGTCAACTGGGCGTAACGGTCGCGGTAATCAGGTCTGGACGTCACGCGGGTTTCGGCGGGCGGTACGCCAAGCAGATGCCGGCATGCGGCAATGCGGGTCGCGCGCAACCGGTTGCTGAGCAGCCCGTAGTGGCGGATCCGTTGCAGCCCGTGCGGCAGCACGTGCAGCAGGAAGCGGCGCAGGAACTCGTGAGCGTGAAGACGCATTGCGCGTGGTCTTCCCGGATGGCGATAGTCCTTCCAGCGAAACGTCACATGCCCGTCGTTCAGACTGAGCAGGCGGTGGTTGGCTTAACTTGTACTAATACGTATTATGCCATGCTGTGACGCAGCCGCTTTCGTCGTCTGGTTCGTTATCCAAAGGATGTGCGAGGTTCATAAAAATTCCCTCCAGAAGGTGTTGAGCGACGTTTACGATAGCGTCGGAGATCGACAATGTCTCCTCATTGCAGTTCTATCGCTTATGGAGGTATGTAACGAAAGTCGCGATCATGAATGAAGGAGAAAACCCGATCCGCGTGATCATTGACGGCGATACCGTCAACGATTCGCAGATTGCCCCAGGAGAAGAAGCCGCGTTGGAGTCGGACACCGAAGGCGTCACTGAGCTTCGCGAACTAGGCGGTCTGCAGCGCGACTTATCAGAAACCGAGGAGGGAGAAACGACTTGATGCAGGAACCGCAAGAAAGCTCGCTGGAGATGCGGCGGGCCGCGCTTAGTTCATATGTGGGAAAGGGCAGTTGTCAGCAGGCGCCATACCCGTTGATCCGTTGCGCACCGCCTACCGGCGTCCATTGAAATACCCGTGCAACTGGTGCGTCACCTTACCAAGGGTGCAGATTGCGGTGCGCAGGTGTTCCTTGCCGATCACGCGTGCGCGAGGAATGGAACTCATGACGTCCCATTCGTGCGAACCGCTCGTCATCCCGTCTACGAGGACGCGGCTGACGACATGGCTGGGTGTGACACCGAAGCCTGAGTACCCTTGAACAAAAAACGCGTTCGGATGGTCCGGCAGGGTCCCGATCTGGGGAAAAAGCGTCGAGGAGCATTCCATTGGGCCGCCCCAACCGAGGTCAATTTTGACGTCCTTTAGGTATGGGAAGATCCGGAGCATCGCATCCCTGTTGTATTTCTTGAAATCTTTCGGGATGTACTCCAGAAAATGCGTCACGGTGCCAAATAGGAGCCGGTTCTCGTTCGTCACGCGGTAATAGTCGATAGCAGGCCGTACATCGGTGAATGCACCTCGGATCGGACTAATTTGCTCAATAAGTTCGTCGGACAGCGGTTCAGTGACAAGCTGGAACGAATAGGTGCTAATAATCGTCTTGTCGAGTTGAGGCTCCAGCCTGTTAATAAAGGCGCCACATGCAAAGCAGATTTTTTGCGCTTTCACCGAACCTTTTGCCGTTCGGACTTTAATAGTCTTGCCGTAGGTAACCTCGACCACGGGTGAGTTCTCGTACACACGACCACCCAAGCTGGTGATTGCGCGCGCCTCGCCTAAAAGCAGGTTGAGCGAATGAATATGCCCGTTCCCCATGTGCATCAGGCCCGCGCTGTAAGCATCAGATCCCAAGATACGCCGCAGCTCTGCACCCTCAAGATAGGCGATCTCCTCGTTAGGGTTAAGCCCGCGCAACTCCTTCTCCCACTTCTGCAACAGCTTCGCCTGACGCTGATTGAATGCGAGGTATCCGTAGCCGCGTCGGAAGTCTGCGTCGATCCCGTACCGATCAATTCGACGCTGGATGGTGCTGGCGCCTTGATCGCTTATGCTGAAAATTGCCTCTACGCCGTCCGTCCCGACATATTTGCGGATCTTTTCCAGATCGTGCCCGATGCCGGCCATCACGTGGCCTCCGTTTCTGCCCGATCCACCGAAGCCGAGATAGTTTGCCTCCAGCACCACGACATTCGTAATCCCTCGCTCGGCCAGTTCCAGCGCGATGTTTATACCCGAGAACCCGCCGCCTACGATAACCACATCGGCCTCGATATCTTCCTCGAGAGTGTCATAACGATCGTGATATTTGCGGGTCATCGTGTAATACGTGGTGGGCGATTCAACTGAAAGCACGGGTATCTCCTCTCCAATCAAGACTGGATCGTGTATCGCACAGCATCGGTGGGGTTAAAACGAGCCAGTCAAAAATTTACCTCGCGCCCGCTCTCAGACTAGGTCATATGACATAGTATTGAACGGAGCGCGCAACGGCTCATATAAGCGTTTACGCGCAGCGCGGGACGTCTTTATTGAACGCCCCGCGAGAGCCAGCGCGAGCGTTTCCGCCTTCGTTGGATGATCAGCAGAGTAACCTGACTCGCCGGGAGATCGTCGGCGATCATTCTTTCGGTTGATGCGTACCGTTCGCCACGCGCATAACCTCGTCCACAGCTGTTTTCCTCATCCCGCCCTCAATCGTCCCGTACCCCGTTTTCGTAAGAAGCAGTTCGATCTGGGCGGCCCGTTGGTCGATCGAAAGCGCCTCAATCTGGTCACCAAATACACGATCATCCGTGCTTTTTGTAATGAACAGTGATCGGTATGCGGGTTTTGCCCAGGATTGCTTTCCAGATCATCACAATCTATAAATAGGTCTATCGACCTAGTTACTGACGGAGACATCATGCTGCACGAAACGCCAAGCGCTCAACTTGTTGAGGTCCTGCCGCAAGTTACTGCCTTCCTCAAGAGGACGCATGGTGCGTTTATCGATGGCAAATCGGTGACGCTGTCTACTGACCGTCTCATTGACGTCTATAACCCCGCAGACGGGAACGTCATCAGCCGAACAATCGCAGCAAAGGAAGATGACGTGCGTCTCGCTGTCTCTAGCGCCCGCCGCGCTTTGCCCGTATGGCGCGACCTGCGCCCCGCCGACCGCGAACGCTGCCTTTTTCGTTTGTCGGAGTTGATCGAAGCGCACGGCGAGGAGCTGGCGCAGCTGGAGTCGATAAACCAGGGAAAGTCCATCAATCACACCCGCGCGATCGATGTCGCAGGCTCAGTCGAATATGTGCGCTATATGGCAGGATGGGCGACGAAGATTGAGGGATCAACGCTCGATCTTTCCATTCCTATTCCTCCCGACACTCGGAATCTCGGCTTTACATTGCGCGAGCCTGTCGGGGTGGTCGGCGCGATCGTGCCGTGGAATTTCCCAATGATGATCGCCCTCTGGAAAATTGCGCCAGCGCTCGCGTGCGGCTGCACGATCGTCGTCAAACCGTCGGAGGATACCCCGCTAACAGCGTTGCGCCTTGCAGAACTGGTAATTGAGGCCGGGATACCACCGGGAGTGGTGAATGTCGTACCTGGTTATGGTCGCGACGCGGGGGCGGCGTTGGTCGAGCATCCTGACGTCAACAAGATTACCTTTACGGGTTCAACGGAAATCGGACGCCGTATCGGGATTTCCGCGCTGCAAAACATGACGCGATTCGCTCTGGAGCTGGGAGGAAAGAATCCGCTCATTGTTCTGTCTGACGTCGATCTCCCGCAAATAATGCCAGGACTGATGGGCGCATGCTTCCTGAATCAAGGTCAAGTATGTGCGGCCGCGTCACGTCTTTATGTACATCGTTCCATCTACGATCGGTTTGTCGCGGACCTTGCCGGTGCCATGAAGGGCCTTAAGCTGGGACCCGGTCTGGATCCCTCGGCGGACATCCAACCACTTGTTTCCCGTGCGCATGTCGACAGGGTCGCTGCATTGGTCGAGACAGCCGGTAGAACTGCTGAGATCGTGACCGGTGGCCGCCGTCCGGACCGCAGTGGTTTCTACTTTGAGCCGACACTAGTCATCAATGCAGATGCTGAAAATCCATCTGTCCGCGACGAAATTTTCGGGCCGGTGATCAGTGTCACGCCGATCGCGGATCTCGAAGAAGCCGTGGCTCTTTCGAACGCATCGCGCAATGGTTTGGCCGCGAGCGTGTGGACGAACGATCTGAACTCCGCGCTGCGCGGCATACAGGCACTTGAGGCCGGCACGGTGTGGGTCAACAGTCACATCCCGGTTGATCCTAACCTGCCGTTCGGAGGTTTCAAGCAGTCGGGCATCGGACGTGAACACGGACGCCAGATGATTGAGCAGTACACAGAGCTCAAGTCGGTTTGCATCCCTGTTCCGCGCTGACGGGAGACAGGGTACTGGTTGACAAGAGATCGCGCTACATTGACGGCCACGCGAGCGGGTCACATGGTTGAGCGGTCTCAAATCTTTCTTTCTGTGCAGGAATTCATCATGATCGAGGTCGGACATTACTCGACGATTGAACGGTTCATTGAGGAGACGATGAGCTGTTTCACACGCATGACTGGCGCGGAGAACCTTGCGTTATACATTCGTGACGTCGACTCGACGTTCAATCTTTTTGAACGACGCGGATTGCCAGATGCATTTCACCGTCTGTATCTCGATGAAATGTACCGCTACGATCCGTTTGACGAAAACATGAATGAGTTCCCCGAGGCCGACGTCGCGTTTCTGTCCGATTATTTGACGGAAAACGTCTCGCATATCGAGTACCGGCGGTTCCTTTCGTCCTTTCATATATCCAACATAGTCGAGCTTGTATTTAAACCTGGGCCTGGACTGCATGCCGGGATGAGCGTGTGCTTGCCGAAGGGATGTGACGCGTCGAGTGCCGAATCGATCTTCAACACTGCTCGGGCATTGCATCCGTACATCCTGTTCAACCTCGCAGCGCTGACGGGCGGTGGCAGACGCGGCGGCATGAACAGCCTGATGGCGCGGTACGGACTATCAAAGCGAGAGGCTCAGGTCGTGGAGCTCGTGTGTAAGGGCTTTAACAACGGAGATCTCGCAACGTCGCTTCATATAAGCGTAGCCACGGTAAAAACTCATCTGCTGCAGATATTCGGGAAGACGTCCGTGACAAACCGGACGGCGCTGGTCAGTCTGATGCTGAGTCAATAACAAAGGAGTAACCCTCCTGCTGGCTCAGCAGGACGGTCAGGTTTGAAATGAAGGATTACTAACTCGTAAGCAAACGCGAGAGTTCACAGACTCCGCTTTGGATGACATAGGAAATCAGGAGACGAAGATGCCGAACCAAGACAGGGACCATACCTCCCTCAGGAAAGATGCACTCAGCTGGATCAGCATCGTGTTTTTAGTAATCGCCACGAACGGACCGCTGACTGCGCTCGTAGGCGGCGCGCCGCTTGCCATTGGCTTAGGTAATGGCGCAGGCGCGGCTGGGACCTATGTTGTCATCGGCGTGCTTTATCTCATCTTCAGCGTGGGCTTTTGTGCGATGAGCCGGCATATCCGTAATGCGGGTGCGTTCTATGCCTACATTGCTCATGGACTCGGTCGCCCGTGTGGAATTGGCGGCGCCTTTCTGGCGATCCTCGCATATAACGGGATGCTCATCGCCTGTTACGCGATGATCGGTTTTTTCCTCAGCTACGGGATCCATGCTCATTTTGCGATCGATATTCCGTGGTGGGTCTGCGCATTGGGCGCGATGGTGATCGTGTTCTATTTCGGTTACAAAAATATCGAATTCAGCGGACGTGTACTGTTTGCGTTGATGCTCGCCGAAGTCCTAATCATCCTCGTGCTCGATGGCACGATTATCGCTAAAAACGGGGCCAGCGCTGTTTCGGTCGCACCATTCCTGCCAGCGACGGTGTTCTCGCACGGCTTCGGGCCATCGATCGTATTCGTCGTGGGTAGTTACATGGGGTTCGAGACGACGGCTATTTATGCCGAAGAAGCCCGAGATCCGTCCCGTTCGATTCCGCGGGCCACATACGCGGCGGTAACGATCATCCTGGTGCTGTATGCCGCCTCCGTATGGCTAGTGACGAACGCTTACGGTATTCCGCAGGCACTCGAACAGGCGACAAAAAATCCGGGAGATATGTGGTTCGTCATTACGGAACGCTACCTCGGGAGTGGCGCTGCGGACGTGACGAACGTACTGATGATTACGAGTTTGCTGGCGGCGCTCATCAGCTTTCACAACACTTCGTCGCGTTATCTCTTTTCGTTGGGACGTGAGCGCATCATCTGGTCACGCTTCGCCAAATTGCATCCCGTGCAACAAACGCCTCACATCGCCGGCATCGTGCAAATTGCTGTCGGCATCGTGATCATTGCAGCATCGGGCATCGCAGGGGCAGACGCCATGCTTGTCGTCGTTCCGCTTGCAAGCGTTCCCGCGGCGATTGGCATTGTGGCGGTCCAGGCATTGACCGCTCTCGCAGTGATCGGCTTTTTCTCCCGTGATCATCACAGCATCTCGGTCTGGCGCAGACTCATCGCACCGGCGATCAGCGCGATTGGATTGACCGCCTGTCTCTATGAGATCGTCAAGAACGTCTCACTGATTACGGGCACAACTACCTGGGTATCCGAATCGCTGCCGTGGATGACGTTTGCTGTCGGTGTCGTTGGAGCGCTGTTCGCATATTGGCTTAAATCCGCACGCCCACAACTGTATAGCGGCTTGGGAAGGATTCTGGACGAGGCCTGATCGACATACTTCCAAAATAGATTGTTTAGCTACCTTCATCGAAACACCTTTCATACGAGATTGAACATGAACTACAGCATTGCCGATACCGTGATGGACCAAAAGTACGTGCCAGTGGAAAACTGGCCGACGCTCGAAGAGATGGCGGAGGGATTTGCCGAACACAAGTATCCCCAGACGTCTGTACTCGCCGGGACTAAAGCGTCCCTCCGTTTCGAAAATGGATGGTTGATCGAACACCATTTCGTCGACGAGAAGACGCTTACATGGACCATTCTCGAGGGCGAGGGCACTGGAATGTCCGCGTCCCACTCTTATGAAGCGATGGAGGTAAGACCAGGTATCATCTTCGTGGATTTCTATAAGGATGGTTTCGACGAGGCCGTTACGCTTGTCTGGAAGCTTGCGAGCGGCAACGTCTTCGCCGCCGTATCGTCCTTTTTTGATCGGGATGGCGAGAAACGTACGAAGACCGCTTTCGTGACCGCGACGGTGGAAGGCAAACCGGCAAATGAACCGATCACGCAATCAGCATCTCTCGTCGGCAAACGCGTGCTGTACCGCTACAGCTCTGACGACTGGTACGAACACGTCTATCTGGGACGCGAGCAGATGGCATGGCACTGTGTCAACGGCGCCGAGACGGGCCTGGCCGATGTCGAGAAATGCGCCTATTTTGACGTGGCACCGGGCCTGACGATTCTCTTCTGGACCGAAACGATCATGCCCGTCGAGTCAATCGTAGTGATCGATTTCGAGAGGATGCGTTCGACAGGCCGGTTCTTCTGCTGGGATCCGAAGCCCAACCGGATGGTTCATTTGACCTTTGGATCGAAGGCCACACTTCTCAACGAAACTACTTACCCCAGTTCATTCTCCGAGTAATGGGGCGGTGTCGCAGGTAAGACTTACGTAATCGGGCGCCGCCCTCACCGGTGTGAGGGCGGCTTACGCGCGTCGCAAGACGACTGAGATGACTCGGCTCGTTGGGGTATCGAGATGGTGCAGACTCGGAACGTTGTTATTACTGGTGCCGGAACGGGAGTTGGACAAGCGTGCGCGCGGCTTTTTGCTTCCCAGGGTGCGTGCGTTGCGCTTGTAGGCAGACGGCGCGCTCCACTGGAGGATGTGGCTGCAGAAACCGGCGGTCTGATACTCGAAGGTGATGCATCGAAGGAGAGTGACTGGTCGAGGTTCATGGAGCAGCTGGATGATCAGGGCGGCATTGATGCGTTGATTGCGTGCGCTGGAGGGCTCGGAGCCGGTACTGCGCTGGAAACAACAGACGACGCCTGGGCGGCAGCGTTGCGTGCGAATCTTGATACTGCGTTTGTGGGCGCGCGCGCCTGTCTGCCCGGGTTGATAAAGCGCAATGGATCGATCGTGTGCGTCGGGTCGATCTCGTCGCTGGCAGCGGCGTCGGCCATGTGCGGCTACACCACCGCGAAGCATGCGCTGCTCGGCCTGGTCAAGTCGCTGGCGCGTGACTACGGTCCTTCCGGAGTACGTGTCAATGCCGTATGCCCAGGGTGGGTTCGCACACCAATGGCTGACGAAGAGATGCAACCGCTGATGCAGTGTTACGGTTGCTCGCTTGATGACGCGTACCAACGCGTATGTGCTGATGTGCCGTTACGACGTGCGGCAAGTGCGGAGGAGATCGCGAGTGTTTGCGCCTTTCTCGCGTCGCCGGCCGCCGCAATCATCACGGGTGCCGTGCTAGTCGCCGATGGTGGTTCATCCATCGTTGACGTGCCGACTCTAGTGTTCGATCGTTTATGAACCGATGAATCGCTTCACTTCCTATCAGCCGTATTCGAGGGCGCCGTAGCCAGAGACATCACCGCACGCGCCAACTCGGCTTCAATACCCTTGAGATCGCGTGGGAACGATGTACGCTGAGGAATAAGGATCATTATTCCTTCAATCTGGCATGCAATGAGTGCCGCTCTCAACATACATTCCTGCTCGGTGAGAGCCGGGTTGATCCGGGCAACGAAACGAGAAAAGACGCTACGTTGCGCCTTGTAAATGCGGTCTACGATCTCGCGTGCGAAACCCTGCGTCTGCGCGAGAGCCCAGATGTTGAAGAAGACGGACTGCACTCGCGGCTTCTTGAGCTCGGCGACCGAGTTCCGCACGACGGTTTCCAGACGCCCGGTCGGACTGAGCCTCGTGTCTTGTTCAACCGCCTCGAACTGCACGAGATACTCGGATGTGAGCTGAGTGATCACTGCACCGAGCAAGTCTTCGCGCGTTTTGAAGTGGAACTGAAGGTTCGACAGGCTAATGCCTGCGGCGCCCGCGACCTTGCGCATGGTGAGCTCGCCGTACCCCTCTTCCGAAAGCATGTCGGCGGCCAACGTCAGAATGCGTGCGGTCGTGTCGCGTCCGCGTTTGTTCGACACCCGCGCGGCTGGTATCTCCGTCGAACTATCGACCGAAGCACCGGTGTGCAGTGCGGATTTTGAATCATTGGCAACCAGCCGTGCATTGGCGACACTGCGGGGCATTCACTGCTCCATAACGCGTTTTCGAGCGCCTATTTTCTCGCATTTCCAGCTTATCAGATAGGGGAAAATCTCCCCTTGGTAGTTTCCCGCGTATCGATAAAGAATCAGCCAAATGGCTGATTCTTTATCGAACCCGTCCAATAAGAATGTTCGAAATCGGTTCGGCTTTGCGCGTAGTGGGCCGAGACGGACATGACAATGATTTTAAGGAGACGGAGCGGTGAATCGGACACATCAAATGCTGGCAGTGGGCGTTGCAGGCTTGACGGTGATGGGTTTATCACAGTTAGCGCATGCCCAGAGCAGCGTTACGCTTTATGGCACGATCGACGCGGGCCTGACTTACGTGAATAACCAGCAGGTGGCGCGACCGGACGGCGGGGTCAGTGGGAAAAGCTTATGGTCCATGACGACAGGAAATCTTGCTCCCGCTGCGTTCGGCATCCGCGGCACGGAAGACCTGGGCGGTGGAACGAGCGCCATATTCAATCTCCAAAATTATTTCCTTGTGAACAATGGCGCGATGTTCCAGGCGAACAACCTCTTCGATGCAACAGCGATGGTCGGCCTTAAGTCAGAGAAATGGGGCCAGCTGACTTTAGGGCGGCAATTCGACTCTTACACAAACGCGGTAGCTCCGTTTGCCGTTAGCAACAACTGGGCAGGCCCATTTGGTGCGCATTTCGGTGATATCGACAACCTCAATGCCGCGTTCAATCTGAATAACAGTGTCCAATATCAAAGTCCGGCATTCTACGGATTGAGCGTTGGAGGAACCTTCAGCCTGGGTAACCAGGCTGGCGCGTTCGCCACCAATCGTGCATGGGCTTTGGGCACCACATATCAGCTGGGAGGCTTGTCTTTAGGCGCCGGCTATCTGTCGTTGCGTAACCCGCTCGACGCGGCTCTGGGCGGGCAAGCGGGATATATCGGCGAATTGAGCTGCGGCCAGAGTCCTGCCAGCTATTGTGGACTCCACGATGCAGACGAGCTGAGGACATTTGGCCTCGGGGGAAGCTACGCATTTGGAGATCTGCTCGTGAGCGGCACGCTGACGCGAGCGAAGCTCCTCGCTAGCCGGTATCTGACGGCCACTGGCGGACCGGTCAGTGACGTGCGTTTCGATACAGTAGAACTGGGAGGGCTGTATAACGTGACGCCTGCGGTGCAGCTCGGCCTAGCCTACGCCTACACGCGCGCTGACATACGCGCAACTGACTCGGGAACCAACATACACAAGATTTCGATTGGCGGTATCTACAACCTGTCGAAGCGTACCCAGCTTTACGCGACAGGAAACTTTGAAAAAATGAGTGGCGCAGGACTCGGTATCAATCCTGTTACGGGATCCTTCGAAAATTATGCGCAGTTAGCGTATTTGGGTACTTCTAATTCTTCGACACAGCTTCAAGTCTCCGTCGGCATAAAACACACCTTCTAGTGGGCGGTGTCGAGTCGCGTCCCCTTTCCGTTATTCGCCGTCACGGCGTTCGGAACGCTCGAACTGAGCGCAACAAAAAAGGCCGCCGGGGACGCCACGGGCTGCTCGAAGTACGTATTGTCCGCGCGTCGAGGGCCATGCCACAGACGGTTAAATTCTAGCTGCCCATAGCGGCCCCGCACAACGGCGCTGCGAGGGGTTGCCCCACCGTGAGACGCAGGCGGCACAGCGGGCCGGACTGCAGCCACGCTGCACTTTCGCGGCAGAATAAGAAAGGCCCGCGCGAAGCGGGCCTTGTTTTGCGCAAATCTACCACGCCGGTCCGTCGACAACATCGAAGGGTGTGCGGGCTTGCATCTTTGCGATCCGAACGTTGTCCGGCTTGCCTAGCTGATGGCTGTGGACTTCCACGTAGCCCCCGTCGTAACCGATTGGCGTCACAGAGGCCACCTCGTAGCGGACCATCCCGGCGTGAATCCACACGTCCCCGGCCTGCAGGTCCTTCGCTTCCTTGGTTGGCATATGGTGGTACTCCAGTTTGACGCGCACTACGCGCGGTCAACGAAACCCTTCAATTGCGAGGCGGGCCCAGCACCCTCTCGCCATAGTCCGTCACGTCGAAGCGTGCGAGCGGGTAAGTTCGATCGGCGCCGTGGTTCCAGTGGACCCTGACTGATATCGAACCCGGGAGCGGCTTCGTATAGCCGCCGTAGAACGTCTCGCCCTTGCCATTGAAACCCCGCGTAATCCAATGGTCCGCCGCGGGATCGTCGGGGCAATGCGCGTTGGTCAGTTCGAGGCCCGCGCCAGTCTTGTCCGACGTGGCGGCCAGCGCCCCCGTCGCGTGCGCGGCGGGGGTGGCGAACGCGGTCGCGATCGCCAGCATGGTGATCAGCTTCCTCATAGTGTCCTCTTTCCGGCTGACACCGCCTAGACTTAGTGATGCGGCAGCACAAGGCGGCGCACATACGACCGATATGACTTCACCAGCGCGGCGCGCTCGTCGTCACCCGGGCGCTCGACATATGCGGCAAGCTGATCGTCGAGCTTACCCATGAAGGTCTCGTGCTTCGCCTTCAGGTCGGCGCGGTGCCCGTCGCTCTTGATCGCCTGCCGCGGAAGCAACAGGTCGATCCATAAAGCGCGTAGCGTATCGCGCTCCGTTGCGTGTGCCTCGACATAGGTGGCGAGCATCTCGCGTGCTTCCGTTTCACGCTTGCGGCCGGAGATTTGCGAGTGCGGCGTTAGGGTCGCAGCGGTTCAGCCGAGCATGGCTAAAGCACTCGTCAGAATGGCACGTTTGAATTCCTTGCCGCGCCGCGGTAAGGAAGTGAACGGACTCAACACATGGCTATAGACGACCGTTTTGCTGATGCCATTGGCGAGCATCATGAACATGATGTCGGGATCCTGCCGCGGTATCTCACCTGCTTCGATCGCGTCGATGAGCAACGGCACGAGCACGTCATGAAACGGCCGCACCACACGCTCGATCAGCAGGTTTAGGCGCTCTCCCGTTTCGGTTGCGGCAGTCGAAAAAAACATGCCAACGTCTGGTGTCAGAAACACCTGGTCGATCAGGATCGACACGGCGCCCTCGACACGCGCTCGCGGTCCGAGATCTGGAATCTCCCCCAAGGCGGTGGTCTTCGCGAGCATGGGAGCCGCTTCGTCGGCGATCTGGTCCACCACTGCGATCCACAGCGCTTCCTTCGAACCGTAGTGATGGCCAACCAGCGCGGGGTCGACTCCCGACGCCCTGGCGATTTCGCGCACGCTCGTCGCCTCATAGCCGCTCCTCGCGAATGCCCTTCGGGCGCTGCGCAGCAATGCGTAGGCACCACCCGCGTCACTGCACGCTGGACGTCCGCGCGATCGACGCAGCGTGGGAGGCGTCGTGACGCACTGGGCCTGGTCGTTAAGGTGTTTCATCGGCGACGGTAGGTCGTCTTCAGGGAAAGCTAGAATTTTAACGCATGCCGCACCGTGAATATCAGCACACCGGTTTGACATGAACTCATCGAAATCTTAGTATCACATTAATTCAACACTCGTAGAATTCTTGATCATGTGCCAGACCACCCGGATCGTCATCGTCGGCGGCGGTATCGCTGGACTCTGCTCGCGACCAGGCTGGGCGACACGCTTGGCCGCAGCGGCCGCGCTCAGGTCACATTGATCGACAAAAGCGCGACCCATATCTGGAAGCCCATGCTGCACACGATCGCGGCAGGCACTCGCGATGTCCAGCAACAGCAGGTCATCTATCTCGCCCACGCCCGCGACCACGGCTTAAGCTATCAGCCCGGCGAAATGGAAGGCCTGGACTGCAATGCGCGCATCGTCAAGCTGGCTGCGCTGCGTTCGAAAGGGGGGGAAAGTTATGATCGGCGCGCGCACGGTCGAATACGATGTACTAGTTCTTGCGTTAGGCAGTCGCGCCAACCCCAGGCATACTCGATCATTGCCATTTCATTAACAGCCAGGCACAGGCTGAAGTCTTCAACGAAGCATTGCGAATCCGCATGTTTCAGAGCGTTGTGACAAACAGCCCGTTGCGCGTGTCTATCGTCGGCGCCGGAGCGACCGACGTCGAACTGGCAGCGGAATTGAGCCGCTTGCTCGAAGTGGCGTCGAGTTACGGCGACCCCAGCCTTCGCTCACGTCTGAACCTCACCGTCTATGAAAGCGCACCGCGCGTACTCGCGGCGTTTCCGCCGGCGGTGTCAGAGTCCAGCGAGGAACAGTTACGGCATATCGGTTTCACGGTGCGAACGGGCACACGGGTGACCGCGGCCGAACCCGATGGACTCCGGTTGGGTGACGGCAGCCAGCAGGCGGCGGATTTGATGGTATGGGCGGCGGGCGTCAAAGCCCCTGATTTTCTGGGCAAACTGGACGGGATCGAGAGCAATCGTTCCAATCCGATCATCGTCAGGCCAACCCTGCAGACGCAGGACGACGATACGCTATTCGCCCTCGGCGATTGCCCGACGTTGACGCTTGCCGGCAAAGAACATCCCCTCGCACCCACAGCGCAAGTCGCCACGCAACAGGCACGACATCTCGCAAAATACTTGCCAGCATGGCTCGATGGCGGCTCATTGCCCGACTTTGCATTTCACGACTTCGGCGCGCTGGTGTCGCTGAGCGACTACAACGCTTTTGGAACGCTCGGGCAGTTCGGGGTCTTCCGTGGCGGGTTCATCAAAGGCCGATTCGCGCAACTCAGTCACGCTATGCTCTACCGGCAACATCAGCATGCTTTGCACGGTTTCCGCAAGGCCATGACGCTGTGGACCGCTGAGCGGATCAAGGGATTCGTTCAGCCGAAGATACGGTTGAGCTAAACGTACCTCGCTTTTGACAGGAGTACTGTCATGGATCAATACGTGACGGCCGACATTGCGTGGCAGTGCACTGTCTGCAACTCTATGAGGGATGCGCGCATCAATTGACGGCTCGAGTCAGGCATATAGTTGATTCGCACGGATCGAGCAGCCTGCCGGTCAAGAACCGTAGATCAAAATAAATTCGTCACCGTTTACAAAATATGATTGTCAATTGATTTAATGGCAACCATGCTGAGCGACAAACACCATAAATCAATAGATTAGAGACCCCAACAGGAACTCTCGCCGCTTCCTTTCATCGCCAGAAGCACCAGAGCAGCTTGCCCACACGGGAGGTCAGCACATGTCGTGCGGCCTTTTCCGTTTCGGTCCGCGCACGCATGCCCTTGATGATCTTTCAAGCTATCTCACGCGCATTGAAATATGGAACCGGTCCAGCAGGGGCGTGGAGGAAAACGGCAATCGCTTAGCGATTGACTGTAGGCCATTTGCACCATCTGTGACGACCGACGGTTTCGGTTGATCGCTTCCGGATGTGGCTTTTATAAGGGTGGTAAGCCGCTCCACCATATCCGGCAACCTGTTTCTCACGAACGCGAATACGCGCGAAGTCTGGTCTTTGGCGCTCAGGCGCCCGTTAGAACCGGGGTGCCGCAAATCAGAATGTTCGAGCTTTGAGGAGTGGTCGCAATGCGGATAGTGATTTTCATCCCAACCGGATCGCTTCTCGCCCGCCTGGTCAGTGCGGCGTCGAAAGGCGTCTGAAACGCTTCCACAGCTTCTTCAATGTCTCGTAGTCGGCAGCCACCAGCGAAGCCAGATAGCCGCGCGCGAAGGCTGCTCCCGAGGCCACCTCAGGAGCGGTACGCGGCAACGCTTTCAAAAGCTGGTCCGCAACAACGGCATCATTGCGCCAACCCAGATCGTCCTGAAGCGCCGTCAACGCTTCGACATAGTGCCGAACGGCCCGCCTCGGATACAGAGACGCAAAAAACTCAGTCGCGTATCGCACTTTCTTCGCCGCGATACGGGCGCGGTGCCGACTGCGATCGTCGATATCGGCCAGACCCTTGCCGCGCTTGAGCAGTTTCACTTGCCGACGCCGCACTACATCTGCGGCAAATTGCCTGGCGGATTTGCTGATCGCGTCGCGCTGTTCATCGGACATTCCCTCGCGCCATCCTTTCTGGTTCAGCCACAATGCGAGTTGCAGAACGAGACGTGTGTAGCGAGCCGATTCGACTGCGGCAGCCGCGCGCGCCCGGTTGTTCACTGCAATCCGCTCGCATGCCTGCCGCACGGGCTGGATTTCTTCCTCGTGCGCGCTCACGCCCGTATGCTCGAGCGTCGATCCTGCCAGCACCTCCCAGTCGCGCGCGGCACCGAGCTCCGCTGCGATCCAGCGCAGTTCTTCATCGAGACCGTCAAAAGCAGGAATGACCTTCGCAAACAGGTCGAGCGCCGAGCGCAAACGGCGAAGCCCCACGCGCATCTGATGGACACTCGACGGATCATGGCCGGATACGACACCCCGTTCGTTTGCATAGACTTGATCCAGACAGTTGCGCGCGATACTGCAAAACGCATCCTCAACTGAATCCCCCTTTTCCAGTTGCACCGGCTGTGCCTTGACTGGCACACAGTGTTCGTCGATCAGAATCCCGTAGCCAAGATCACCCTTGCTGCTACGGTCGATCCGCAGTGGAACGAGGTCGAGCATCTCGAGCGCGACGCCGTACAGACTTGCAGGCTGCCCGCCCTTCAGTTCCAGCTCCACAGCCGCGATCGGCACAGAGCCCGACTCCGCGTCGACGCTACCCTCGTCGAGCGCAATCTCGAGTTCGTCCCCGGACGGTAAGCGCAACGGGAATGCCGAACGTTTGATGCGCGTGACAAAGATCGGCTTCAGCCGCCCGACAGTCGCCTCGTCGCAGATCAGTCTTCCGCATCCGCTGTCGCCGGGAATCCGCTCCCGTAGCAGCTTCAGGTTAGGGACATCGGTATCGACCGTCATCTCGAACTCGTCCCTGTCGAAGAGGCCCGCTTGCGCTGCCGCTTCAAGCTTCAATGTCTGGATTCGCTGTTCGCCGATCGCGCGTACACGCAACGAAGCCTTGCACTTGTGAAATTCCAGATCGGGGGTATCGAAATACGTGCTCGTCAACAGTCGAGGAGGACCGCCTGCGCCAGGTGACTGCGCAAGCAAAGGCATGTGCAGCAACGTATCGAGATCTTCAACGGCGACTCGCAGTTTCAACTCCCGTTCCATGCCACCTCCTGAGTAAGCTCGGAGCTTTAAGGGTACACCGAATCGGACGGGTCGCTCGCGTGCATACGGACGATGCCCGCAACCTCCGGAGGCACCCATACTTGCTTCCAGTTGCAACTGCGCGATGGGCTCCCCCGTCAGTCCATCACGGGGCGTCGTCCCGCGGCGCACCCCGAAAAAGCCCCCTTGTCCGGGAAATTCAACAGCACGGGGCACGCTCCTACACCGAATGCGGCATGCGGCCGCGTTTCGCTATCGCGAGTTGCAAAGTCGCCAACGTGAGCCCGTCGGACGGATCGCGAATGCTCCACTCCGCAGTCCTTCAGCGTGGCGCATCTGTATCAGCAATGTGAGATCAGCTCTACTATCATCGCGTATGCCGGCAAAGAAACACTCCACGTGCGGCTCGGTGAATCGATTGACGGTCGTTATCGCGCACTGTTCGCAATGACCCGCATATTCCGCATGATCCAAGTCATGCGTCGGGCACATTGGGTAGCCAGACAACGATAGCTATCGCTTCAAATTTAGTACAACGCGCGCCAAAAAAAGAAGTCAGAACTCGTGCAGATCAACGAGCGGTGCCTCCGAGGCGTTGCAGCGCGAGCGCTTGTGAGACCTTGGTGGCGAGTTGCTGCCCTAGACGCGCGCCGATCAGATTCAGCATCAGATCAAGCGACGCGGTACCGCCGGTACAGGTAAGTCGGTCCCGGTCTATCGCGAACCGATCATCGACAAAACGCGCCCGAGGGAACATTTCATGAAATGCGGCACGGTGCTTCCAATCCACGCTGCAGCGGTAACCGTCGAGTTGGCCGGTCGACAATAATGCATGCGCACCCAAAGAAATACCGCCAAGCGGGACTCCAAGCTCGGCGAGCATTTGTATCGTCAGACGCACCTCACTGTCTACAACATCGGGGATCCGGTTGCCTCCGCAGAAAAGCAACACGTCGGGGAGGTGCCCTGGATATAGCCTTTGCGTCGGAAGTACCGGAATTTCACCACTCGCGACCACCGGCGCGCCATCAAGCGAATAGATCGACCAACGGTAGTGATCTGCGCCTCCGACCTCATTCGCCATCCGCAGCACTTCCAAAGCGTAAAAGAACGCAATCATGGAGAAGCCGGGCAACATCAAAAAGCCGAAGTGTTCCAAGGATGTGCCATCCGAAGCGCTCGATTCACCAGCGACTGACTCCACATCGCCTCCCTGTCAAGGTTTTTTCTACGTATTGCGAAGCGTACTCTTTCAACCGATCCAGTACACATAGATCACGGAAGTTGGTAACGCCATAGTAAAGCCGCACCGGCTGCCCGCAACTCCCTTTGTGCGCCAAATCGTCGAGCATGCCAAGAAACGCCGACAACCCCGTGCCGCCCGCAACCATCACAAGTGGTCTCTCCACTTGACGCAAATAGAATGCTCCGAGCGGGGCCTCGAATTCAATTACTTGTCCTGGCTCGCACCGCTCACGAACGTAGTCGCTCATGGCTCCGTCTGGAAAAAGCCGAATCCGGAACTGCAACTGATTTCCGTCGTCTGGCCTGTTGGCAAACGAGTATGTCTCCCTGGCTTCAACCCGCGTGCCTCCTGAGTCGCGTCACCCACACCGAAATGCAAAGCGCTAGAAAGGGATTAAAGCTTGAACCCAAATCCGATCGCCGGCAGGCCGGTTTTTTGCAACAAATTCATGTTGCCATTTTAAAGACACGCCCCCGTTTTCTCCCCCGTAGGTTATCTGTGGTCCAATCGAAACCACTTGTTGTCGCATACCATCCTGAACAGAAACACCCTTTACCGTGTCGTCAGAGAATTGAGTCGCAGCATATCCGCCCATCCCGATCATAAGCTTTGGTACCGATTTGAATGCATGCCAGTCGATTCCGTATTCTAGAAAAGCAAGCGATCCAGAACGATAACTCGTCGTCGAATTCGTAGTGTGAAATTCAGTGCCGACCGTTAGGGAGACGTCAACATCCCGATTGGGAAACCAAGTCGCAGCCACCAGTGGGGTAAAGGAATAGAAATTGTTCGAAACATTGCTGCCGGTTGGTACGAAGGCGATAGCGGTGGCATACCCGACCACGGCTCCCCCGGCAAGCGACCACGTTAGGTCGATTGGCTCGAGCGCAATATTGCCTACGCCGATCCGATTTTGCGAGCTGAACATAGTCCGGACGTTCGCGTCAATGACCGGCGCCGACAGCGTCGACGCCAATCCAAAGGGCCCAATCCGCAGATCCCAGCCGTGGACGAAGCGGAGGGAATCGACCACCACATTCGCCTGAAACCCAGGAACCGCATTGGCCCCACTCGCGTTTGTGAATGATGTTGCCCGGTACACCTGAAAATAGTTCTCGAACCACGTAGTTCCCGGTGCCGGATAGGTTCCTCCCAGCAGCGTATTAACGCCTAATGGATACGATGTCATTCCCAGCTCAGTTGCGCTTGCGTTTCCAATACAACCAACACAAACACAAGCGACAACCGCGGCGGATAACTTTATGCCAGCTTTAATCACCCTATTCTCCTCCAATTTTATTTATTTGACGACCCTAGCAGTGAGCAAAAACCAGCACTAGCTACCGAACATGGCGCCTTCAACACGTTGTCTATTTACTTTTTCGATAATCTTGGACCACTGCCATCCCAGTTGACAATTAATTCAACGACCGTGCATGCACCTCAATATTGACGGCTCAACGCTCGAACTACTTCGCGAACAGCCGAAGGTAGAACGGAATAATTTTGGGTGGGGCTTCGCTTGGCTCCGAGTTGGAGCAATTTTTCGCAGAATAAGTAGCCATTTTTCTAACGGCCAGCGATGTTTCGAGAAGATGAGATTCTCGTTTCGGCAACACGCAGGACTGGCGAAGCTGCAATGCCGACAGCCATGTACCTCGGATGAATGTCGGAAGGCAGCTATCCTGTCTACCTTGACTGGGAAAGTTTCGAACGGATCGAGGCCATGCGGCGCGATAACCATCCGGAGAACCAACGAAACCAGACAGGGGGTGCCCCGCGACGGCGCAGCCGTGCTTCAGGGCATCGCCTGGTGCGGACAGTGCGGCCACAAGATGGCGGTGCAGTACAAGAATGCCAACAACTACGTCTGTAACTATCTGCTGCGCAGCCAGGGCGGCTCGTTGAGCCAGCACTTCCCTGCTGATTTGATCGATGCACGGGTCGTGGAGGCCTTTCTCGCGGCAATCGGACCGGCTGAGCTGGAAACCTGGGCGCTTGCAAACCATGCGAGACAGCAGACCTGTGACGCCGCCAACCGGGCAGAAGCGCAGCAGGTCGAGCGGCTACGCTATGAGGCGTTCCTGGCCGAGCGCCAATACAATCGGGTCGACCCGGATAACCGCTTGATCGCAGCCGAACTCGAGCGAAGGTGGGAGACTGCGCTGCGCGACCTGCGGCAGGCGGAGGATGCGTTCGCCCGTCGTCCGGCTGAGCCATGCAAGCCGGAAGCACTGAGTGATGAAGAGCACATGACTTTCTTGCGCTCGGTGCCCGGTTACCGGAAATCTGGCTGCGACCGCAAGTCAATCGCGAGCGCAAGAAGGCCCTGCTGCGTTCCTTGATTGATAAGGTGATCCTCCAGCGGGTCACGCGTGACCGAATTACAATCCGTGTTGTCTGGCGAGGTGGCGAAATCTCCCAGCTGGAGGTTGAACCCCGCATGCATGCCGTGTCGGCGCTCTCGCGGGGCACCGAAATGCAGACCCGCCTGCTTGAACTCGCGCGGCAAGGCATTGACGACGCCACGGTCCCACGATCGCCGCACTACTGACACAGGAGGGGCACCGCTCGTCACGATGCAGCCATGTGTCCGCAAGTACGGTACGGGTCATCCGGCAGCGGCATCGTGTACTGCACGATGCCAGATCAATGCGTGCGCGCCACATCTCTGGATGGTTGACCATTGCCGATGTCGCGAGATCCTTGGAGGTTTCGACCTCGTGGGTTACGCGACGCATCGTGCGGACCGTGATGACCTTAATCGCATCTTGCGATTGCACCGTCGAGATCGCGTTACCAGCGTAGATCGGGCGTTCGAACGTATCGGCGCTGTCTACTGCAGTGATATCGCTGATTTGCGCGACATCAAGCGTGGCCGCAATACGCGGCGCGATGTTCTTGCCGTAGGCGGTCGCTGGCGCGATGATGTGCGAGTAGTCTTTCGCGATATTGAGCACCGTGCCATCGACGTTCTCGGCCAGTCCCTCGGCAAGTTGCGGTGCATCGGCCAGTAAACCTTTGATACGCCCGCGATCTGCGCAGCGGCCTCAGCCGCGCCCCGCGCGTTGGAGCCAGCGACGAGTATATGAACGTCGTGACTCGAGACAGTAGCGATCACCGCTGCAGCGGTCACCGTATTTAGCGTGGCCGCTTTCAGCGACCCGTTGTCGTGTTCCGCAATTATCAGAATCGTCATTTCGTCCACCTCCCGCGTTTTCCTGAGAGCACCTTTGCTTCGGTCTTCAGCTTCTCGACCAGAGTTTTCAAATCCGGTACCATCACAAGATGCCAAGTGCACCCGAGCTTCACACACAACCGCTCCCGCTGCTCACGTCATTCGGGACGGAGGCGACATCATGAATCGCCGAAAACCGGAGTTACTTGCTAGAGCAATGGCTGCTGCTAGAGTCGGTCCCGAGTGTGATCACCTTCTGCGAGCGGGCTTTGTGCTGATCAATGGTTCCGGTCGCCTCGCAGACTTTTGGGTGCGCTATTCTGACGGCTATGATTTAGTTATCCTTGGCGATTCGATGATCGAGGATAACGCCGATACAACACGCGGCGATCTTGATGGTAAAGCAACAGTCAATCGACTTGAACGCCTTCACAAAACCCGGCGCGATTCAAGCCAACGTCTCACCATTACCCAAGAGCCCTCATCCCATCACGAGATCTAGGGCGAGCGACGATAAAATTACGCGGCGGGCTAGCTCACCCGTGGCAAGGTCGCAGAGACGAGCGACCAGCAGAGCGTGGCGGCTGCGTTCGATACATCGGTAGCCGCCCCTTCAAATGGAAGTCGCGACCGATGAAAAGTGCGCGCTGTCGATAGACACGAAACACCGTGCTCGTTCAGTCAAAGGGCGGCGGATCTGCAGGACGAAGGTTTAAATAGATATGCAGATGGAACGACAGCGGACGGTCCCCCGAGCGCGCCCACAGCGAGCGTTGGCACAGTCACGCTTGAAGCGGAAGAACCTTCTTCCTTAAACTTGAAGACAGCCATCGAGACTATCAGATTCGTCGCCTGCTCTTCAAGAGAACGAGCTGCGGCAGCGGCCTCTTCAACGAGCGCTGCATTTTGCTGCATCATCAAGTCCATCTGCGTGACCGCCTGATTGATCTGCTCGATGCCCCGGCTTTGCTCATCGGAAGCAACAGAGATCTCCCCCACGATGCAAGACACCTGCTTGATCGCCTGCTTTACTTCGTTCATCGTCGATCCTGCCTCGGCAGCCTGCTTGGCACCATCGTTAATCATTGCCACTGACGTGCCGATTAACTCCTTGATCTCCTTCGCTGCAGCTGCCGATCGTTGTGCCAAGCCGCGAACTTCGCTGGCGACAACCGCGAACCCGCGGCCCTGCTCACCGGCGCGTGCGGCCTCCACCGCAGCGTTAAGGGCGAGAATGTTGGTCTGAAATGCAATGCCCTCGATTACGCCCGTGATCTCGGACACCCTCGTTGAACTGCCACTCAGTCTTTCGATGGTACCAACCATGCCTTGCACAGCAATATCCCCGGCATCCGCCATGCCCACCGCCCGGTTTGCCAAAGCGTTGGCTTGGCGGGCATTATCGGCGTTCTGCTTCACGGTTTCCGTCAGCTCGGTCATGCTCGACGCGGTTTCTTCGAGTGACGCTGCTTGCTCTTCGTTGCGAGCCGAAAGGTCAGCATTGCCAGCCGCAATTTCTCCAACACCCAGGCAAACCGACTCCGCTATTGACCTGATACCCTGGCCAGTCTGGGTCAACTGCTCATCCATCGTCTTCAATGATTTCAGCAACTTACCGAATTCATCGCGCCGACGAACCTCGAGGCGGTTGTTAAACTGGCCGCTCGCAATCTTGCTTGCAAAGTTCACCGATTCGCGAAGCGGCTCGGTGATTTCACGAGACAGATATAACATGGCGCCTGTCGCACCAATGATACCCACACAAATCAGAGTAAAAGCGATTGCGCGAATAACGTCGAAGGTCGCATTGCTATCGTTGCGGAACTCTTTCGCTCGGCCTGCATTCGCGGATAGTCCGTCATCCAGTGCTTTGTCAAGCGCTCTTGTGATTTCACTGTTCTTTTCAACAATCGACGAAACGAGTTCGAAATTTCCGGCCTCCAGTGCCGGCACCAGATCGTCAACACCTTCTTTGAACTGAGGCAGCAAACTGTTGACGCGATCAACGATATCGTGCGCATCGTCATTCGAAGCCCTGTTGCCGTAGTAGTCGTTCCAACTCTTGCTGATGCGACTCTGACCAGCACGGATACGTTCTAAACTGGCTTTCGTCTGAGCCGGGTCGCGGAGAGACTGGGCACGTCGGATCTGAAGTCGAATATCGAGCTGCGCCGCACGCACGTCAGCGAGTGCCAAGATTGGGACCACGCTTCCGGAATAGGATGCGTTCATGTTCGCGTTCAGTCTGGATATCCCAACCAGTCCGAAAACGCCGGTCGCGATGATGAGCACCAGACAGACAGCGAATGCGAGAGCAACCTTGAATTTGATGCTTCGTGCGAGGGTCTCCACACTTGCTCCGTAATATTCTCGAGGATCTGGACGGCGTCTACTAGCGATCAACCGATCGGGTCAGAGAGGAGCTTCGCTTTCTGTCGTTGCTTGCGTCAGGTAACGAATATCCCAACCCTGTGCATTGCGAGACCACTTAGCACCCGGCGAGGCCGGCCTCCCGGGCGGTAAAATCTACATCGTTTGGACGTCGGTACTGCAATACGAGAGAAGGTCCATCCACGCCAACCCTCTCTACCGGCCAATAGGATGACAAGACTATCGTTCCCCCTAACGAGAGATCTAGCGTCCCGTCACGCCGTCGCCGTTTAGTGCCTATGCGCATACCACAGACCCCACCCTTGCTCCGAGCGCGCCAATGAAGGACACGGCACAAAGGGTTTGCGACGGCTTCGTTCCGTGAATCTGGCCGCTCGCGCGCGATTGCAATGCCCGCTAGGGCAATGGCGGCATCTGCGGAAAGCGCGGCAGGCCCTCATGCATCAGATGCCAAGGAGAAGCAGAAGCGACATAGATGTGCACCGACGGCTTTAAGTCGGAAGCGTCGTCCAACGCGCCGAGCTTCACCGGTGTAAATGGCGCTCCTGCGGAGACGCTCCACAATGGCGAACCGCAATCTGGGCAAAAGACGCGCCCGACATCCTCACCGCTGTCGGCCTTACTTCTATAGATCCTCACGTCCCCACTAGTGATCTCGAGGGCGCCGTTTGGTGCATAGCCAACATACGCCGGCGAACCACCCGACGCCTTCTGACAATCTGAGCAATGACAAACCCCCACACCCAGCAACGCAGCGGTGATCCTAAAGCGGACCGCACCGCAAGCGCATCCTCCAGTACGTTCGTTCACTCTCTCTCCTAAGCCCGGGTTTAACGCACAATCGACGTATGTTGGTTGATACGCCAAGTGTGATGCCGCAGTGTTACTCTTAACATGCTCGTGCAGCTTGAGCGCCACGCGCCTGCCGGTCGCGTATTCGATCCCTTGGATCGCCTCCGATGGGAAACCGGCGCCATGTATCAACGCTGGACGCCCTTCCCCTATTGGCTCGAGTTTCGGTCGGCAAAAACGCAGATCAACGAGCGGTCGTTCAGGCTTATTCGAACTTCCGCCGTACCGGCGATCTGTCGTTCTGCTGCCGTGCGCTTGCTCGCGTCGGCTTCGCCAGATATCAGCAGTCCATTACAAGTAAGCGCTTCGCAGAGGCGGTCCGCTCAAGTTAGTTGGACGCCACGGAAGTGAGCGACTTTTCCTTTCGCTCCTCCGCCATCTTGGCTTTAAGAATGTTTCGCGCGCGGCTGCTGGCCGCATCACCGGGCAACCAAAATAGCTTCATATCAAGCAAGTCTTGATCTCCGATGTTGGTCTGTTGGTCCTCAAGCATCGGCTTATCTTCAAATTCGAAGGGATACCGCATGTATTTGATCGTCTCTTCGGCAAGCTTCTCTGCATTCGGAACACTCTTCGGGAACGCATATGCGTACCAGTAGTGAGTGGTTTTGGCTGTCTCTGGCGTGAAGAGATGAGCAGCGGGCATGTCATAGCCCTCCGACCGCGGCCTTCCCGTTGGGACCGCACTCGGAAAGATAACGACGTTCGCCGGCGCGTTCCACCGAATATCAATCCACCGGTCGACAGGCTTACCAACCGGCGTTCCGAGCATTTTCGACATGCCTTCCGTCACCATTTCCTCAGTAATGAATCTATTGGACCAAACGGTTTCC
This sequence comes from Paraburkholderia sediminicola, assembly GCF_902859805.1. Taxonomy (GTDB): domain Bacteria; phylum Pseudomonadota; class Gammaproteobacteria; order Burkholderiales; family Burkholderiaceae; genus Paraburkholderia; species Paraburkholderia sediminicola. The sequence continues at coordinate 34,055 of NZ_CADIKC010000023.1, forward strand.
CCATCTTGCTTGGCTTCATAATGACCGCCGGAGACTTGCCCACTCCCGAGGGTTGTGGGATGGAGAAATTCAATGTGGCTGCCATCAAGCAAATTATCGATTTCCAGCAAGTAGCTAGAATTCACGTGGATATAGTCACGCCCGCTAAAATGGGTGTCCATGAACTCGTAATCCGGAATCAAGCTCGCATCAGCCCGTTCGGCGTCTCCCATCCAGATCCACACACAGCGATGCCGTTCAACCACGGGATACGAACGAACCCGCACATTCTTTGGCGTGGCCCCAAAGGGATTCTTCACGCACTTGCCATCCATGTCGAAGACCAAGCCGTGATAGCCACACTGGATCGCGCCGTCGGTGAGACAGCCGCGGCTTAGTGGCGCCATACGATGTGGACATATGCCAGAGAGGGCCTTCACGGTTCCGGAGGGGTCGCGGAAGAGGACCACGGGTTCGTCAAGATATCGCCTCGAGAGTATCTTTCCCGGCTCGATCTCTGAGTCCCACCCTGCGCAATACCAAGCGTTACGAAGATATTCCACCACACTAGCCTCCAAGTTGTTTTGGACCTACGATTTCCTGAATCTACGTGACAAGAAAATATCCAACTATCCGGAAAGTGTCGCAACCTATCCCGATTGAGCTATTCCTGCAAAGGGGTCCGAGCTTCGCCGCGTCGTGACCGTACGATCGTTAAAGAGGGCGGATTCAACCGGCCGATGCAATAGTTTGATGAAATCGTTCGGCTGGGCTTCGTAGTCCGGCGTCTTCCTTGGGGGCTCGTTCAGCCTTCGCGCCACCGCGTTGAGTTTGGCCTGTGAGTAGACCGACAGGTCGATGCCTTTTGGGAAGTACTGTGTCAATAGACTGTTGGCATTTTCATTCGAGCCGCGTTGCCAGGGGGTGTTCCGGATCGGAGAAGTACACGGCGATGTTCGCGGCCAACGTGAAGAGCTTGTGGCTCGCCATCTCCGTTCCCCGATCCCGGGTGGGCGACTTATATAGAGCTCCTGCGGAAGCTTGCCCGCATGTTTGATCAGCGCATTGACAACTGTTTCGCTGTCTTTGCTGGCAATCTTCACCAACATCACATCGCGCGTCTGGCGCTCTACAAGTGTCGCAATCTGGCTGTCGCACAGGAGATCGCCCTGCGAGTGCCCCGGCACCGAACGGTCGTCCACCGTTGGCGGGTCCTTCACTGATTGATACCGCGTCGCGGACCCTGCCGTCATCGCCCGTTTTCTGCGTGCGATGGCGCGAGCGACGCATGGCCTGGGTACGCCGTAAATGCTCCAGCAACCCCTTCTTCAATGCACCCCATGCCTGAATGAAAAGACTGCGGTAGATCGTCTCGTGTGACACGTGGTACTCCTCGTTGCCCGGCCATGCGCGTTTGAGCCATCCAGCAATTTGCTGCAGCGACCACTGCAACGAGACCTTTGTTGGCCACGATATGAGCCAGCAACCGGTGCTCGACCAGTTTGCAGACTTTGGGGGCAGGAACCCATCCCATGCAACCTGGTCGGCGTGGCTGGCCCGATAGCCAGCTTGCGCACTGTTACGCTTAATCTCCCGATAGATCGCGGACGGTGATCGCGACAGTCGCCGGGCGAACGCCTGATCGACCCGCCTTTACGCCAGTGTTCCCACATCAACGCACCTCTAGCTTTCGCTGTAATAGATCCGGCGCCTCTGTTTCATTCGCAACACTCCCGCCGCTCATGGGACGCTCATCGTGTCGCATCGTTCGGTTGAATCCGCCAGTTGGTGCCGCCGTTCCGCAGGATGGGAAGTCAGACGCCGAATAGCACAATGCTCCGTCGGCAGCGGCTTTGATGCGTGGCTTCGGTCACAATGTAATTGTTCGGTTGATCGAGATCACGCTGCCGGATAAGCTGATCAATAGTCGTGAATACTCCGCCTTGGAGTGTGCCCAAACTGGAGGCCGAAAGTGCTAGAGCGCCCATTGTCGAAATACCGCCTATTCGATCGGAGCAGCCTCGACACGTTTATGTCCGCAGTGAGCGGGGCATTTGGGGGAAACGGCTACCTTTCAGCCGGCAGAAAGCAGACCTTCAACACATACTTTCACGGACTGCCTCTCGGCATCGGTGGGGTTTACTACCTTGAGTACGAAAGCGATATGCTCGTATCGTGGAATGTGACGGTCGGTTCACTCCTCCTTTCCATCCCAGTGGCGGGCCAGGCCTCCGTGTCGGTCGATTCGCGCGTTTTTAAATCAACGACGAGTTGTGCTGCACTGGCGCAGAGCGGTCAACGGTTGGAAATGGTCATTGAAAATGGCGCTCGCCACATCGTGCTGCGGGTGAATTCCAGCGCATTCCAAGGCGCGTTGCGTAGAATGCTCGATCGGGAACCGGCCGAACCAGTCTTTTTTGAGCCGGAGGTTGATCTTACGACCGTAGCAAACTGGGCACTCTTGCGAATAATCACCACGATGATCGAAGCAATTGATGCCGCAGACCAGCTCACCGGGCTTGCAATGCAAAGCTTCGAATCCTTAATTGTTGGTCAGTTGCTACTGGGCCAACCGAACAACTATTCCCGAGAGTTGTTCGGTGAATCGGGCAGTCCGAAATCGCCGGCGATCGCGCGAGCCGAAGACGTTATAAGGGCAAATCTTGGCGAACCGCTCACCGTTGACGATATAGCGCGAGGGGCGGGCTTAAGCAAACGGGCCCTTCAGACCGGATTTCGTCGTGCGCACGGAACAACCCCGATGGCTTTTCTGCGAGAGGCTCGTCTGCAGCGCGTCCGAACCGAGTTGTTAGGGGCGGATCCGACTAACACTTCTGTCACCAACATTGCCCTCAAGTGGGGGTTTCAGCACTTGGGCCGGTTCGCGGTTGCGTACCACCGCCGCTTCGGCGAGGCTCCATCCCAAACCTTACGATTTCGCGCCAATCAGGCGAATGAATTATCTTGATGCGCGCCGGCTTTCGCTATCGATGAAGACAATGGCGAACGGGGTGCACTGAGAATGCGATGACAGAGAAATCGGACCTAGGGAGCAGGATGCTGACCGGGCAGCGACGGGATGGTCGGCTGGATCTTGATGAAGACCCGGTGCAAGAGTGGGTGACACGGTGACACTATGTCTGAACGAGGCGCATCGAGTTCGCGCACAGCCATGGATCACGACGCCAATCCCGATCATTTGCGCCGCGGGGATACCCGGTATCAGCAACGACAAGTTCTGCACGCGCCTGGAAATTCGGAACCGATGGTGGACCGACCCACGTTCGGATCGGCGTTGCCAGATGTGCTGCGAGAAGTCCCGTTAACGTGGGCGTCACACCAGCGCTAGTACCTGTCGTCGCCGGGCTCGTGCTGCGCAGATGTTTCCGTCAGTAGATTTGCCCTTACCTGCGAGCACCGTCGCACAGGTAGTTGATGATTCGGACCTGAGCCTGCATTCGCGTGGCGAGCGGTACTTTTGTGACAGGATCCGCTTCGTGCGGCCGATCAGTTCCTGCAGGACCACGCGGCTGCCCTCGGCCACCGAGTCGAGTTACCGCTCCACATCGCGCATCACCCGTCCAACGCGCGAACGCAGCGTGCGCAATGCCTTCCTCATGCGCTTGTACTGCTTCGCGCGCGCGCAGCGGCCAATCTCCAGCCCCAGACGCGACGCCTCGCGGTTGTAGTTCTGCCTGAGCTTCAGACCGTGCGGCGCCGCGGCCTTCACCAGATGTTCGCGACACCGCTCGAGCAACCGCGAATCGGTTGGATGGACGATCGCCTTTTGCATGACGGTCGTGTCGACGATCACGCGCTTCACGCTCGCAGCCTTGATCATGCCGGCACGTTTTGCTGCCTCAATCGTCTCGGCCAGCAGCTCTTCAATACCGGCTTCGCCCAGCCGCTTACGCCAGCGCGTCACGCTCGATGGATCGATCGGTGGTTCGGTCTGCAGGTACGTCTCGCCAGTGAACACCTGCCAGTTTTGCCGCGTTGCTTGCATGCCTTCTACGACCGCGTGAACGTTTGAGGGCGTTGCCGATTGAAACACGACCCGGCCGCACATGCGATCGAGTCGCCAAATAACGCCCTAGCCGTCACGCCGTCCGGTATCTCAGGAAGAACCTCAACTGAACGACATTACCTGCAGCGCGGGATCTTAAGTGGTGACAGACAATGAATGATCGTCGGTTCTCTACGCGGCAGCCGATGCGCGGCTACGCCGCACCGCCTGATTGTCTCGGCCTTGCACCAAGGCCGTCAGCCGGAAGTCGAATTCGATTTCCTTATAGTCGTCGCTCTTTAAGCCCAGAGCCTTGCCGCCAGTCTTTCCCACAGCAAGTGGGATCAGGCCTTCGCGCGTGGCGTATGCGAAGTCATCCCAGATCAGCGGATCGCCTTCGATGTTGATCTGCGTAGTAAGTTTGCGGCAGTTTTCCGCGGTCACAAAGAAGTGCACGTGCGCTGGACGATTGCCATGCCGGCCCAGCGTGTCTAGCAGGCTCAGCGTCGCGCCGTCCGGCGGGCAGCCATAACCCGCGGGCATCAGCGTACGGAATTCATACTTACCGTCGGCACCCGTCCGCACCGCACCGCGCAGGTTGAAATCGCTTTGTGTACCGGCTGGATCAAAATGCGAATAGAAGCCCTTCGAATTGGCATGCCAGCATTCGACCACCGCGTTCTCAAGCATCTTGCCGCCCGGACCCGTCACCGTTCCGCGAATAACGGGCGGACCCGCGTCTTCGTCACCGTCGAGATCGATCCTTGATACGTGCTCTCGCACCGCAGCGCCCGCAACATACAGCGGGCCTTCGATGGTACGAGGCGTGCCGCCGTTGATCTGCGTTTCGCGGTCTTCCGCATCCATTCGAATATCGAGGTACTTCTCGAGACCCAGACCCGCTGCGAGCAGCGCCGCCTCGCCATCCTGACCGAGCCTGTTGAAATAGTTGACGCCGGCCCAGATTTCATCGGGCGTCATGTCGAGGTCGTCAATGACCCTGAACAGATCGCTCAGCAAGCGATGCGTGATCTGCTTTGTGCGCGCGTGGCCCGCATCGCCTGCGAGGTTCGCGGCAGCTTTCAACAAGTCCTGTACTTCCTCGCTTTGAAACACCTTGACGCTCATAATTCATGTCTCCATTCGTATGTGGGGAATTGGTTCTTCTGCGCTCAAGCGTCGTCGTCCCGGACCGACGACGGATGGCGGCACAACGGCGTCACCGAGATCTTCATGTACGGGAACAGCGGCAACGCAATGAGAATTTCGTGCAGCTCCGCATTGCTTTCGAGATCGAAGACGCTGTAATTCGCGTACTCTCCGGCAAGACGCCAGATGTGACGCCACTTGCCGCTGCGCTGAAGCGCCTGCGAATAGGCCTTCTCACGCGCCTTGATTTCATTTGCGACGTCGACAGGTATGTCAGCGGGGATATTCACATCCATTCGTACATGGAACAACATCGCTCGTGTCCTCTCAACGGGTGACTTTCATCAGACCATCGCGCGTGAATCGCTCGACAACGGCTTCATTCAGTTCGATACCAAGGCCCGGACCATCCGGCACCGTTAGTTCGAAGTCGCTGTAGTCGAGAGGCTTCGTCAGAATCTCTTCGGTGATCAGCAATGGCCCGAACAGCTCAGTACCCCACTGAAGATTCGCAAAGCTCGCGAACAGATGCGCCGATGCGACGGTGCTGAACGCGCCTTCGAGCATCGTGCCGCCATAAAGCTCGATGCCGGCAGCATCTGCAATGGCGGCGACACGCTGCGCCGCGAACAAACCGCCGCTCTGCTCGATCTTGATCGCGAATACATCGGCGCCGTCGTTCTTTGCAATCTCGAACGCGCTTTCCGGTCCCTGAAGAATCTCGTCGGCCATCAACGCAACCGGAAAGCGGCGCGTGAGTCGCGCCAAGGCCGCAGGAGATGCGACCGGCTGCTCGACGAGTTCGCAGCCCGCATCCGCCAGCGCGGGAAGCGCCCACGATGCCTGGGTCTCGCTCCATGCCATGTTCGCATCGACGCGTACCGCGGCTTGATCGCCGCGACGTGTGCGATGTCGGTCCTGATGGGCTTTGCGTCGATCTTCAGCTAGAAGATGTTGTGGCGTCGCGCTTCGAGCATCGTGTGTGCTTCGGCGATGTCGCGCGCGGTATCTCCTGAAGCAAGCGTCCATGCGACCGGCAGACGATCGCGACGTGGTCCGCCGAGCAGTTCGCTTACCGGCACGCCGAGGCGCTTGCCTTGCGCATCGAGCAATGCGGTTTCCAGCGCGCTCTTCGAAAAGTGATTGACCTTAACGAGCTTGCCGAGATGCGCCATCAACGCCCGCACGCGAGTCGCGTCCTTGCCGATGGACTCAGGCGCGAGATACGCATCGACCGCGAGCTTCATCGACTCGGGGCTTTCGGGCCCATAGGCCATGCCCGCGATGGTCGCGCCCCGCCCATGCCGACGATGCCATCGCTGCAATAGACCTTGACCAGCACGAGCGTCTGTCCGTGCATCGTCGCGACGGACAGCTTGTGCGGGCGTATCGTCGGTAAATCGACAAGACGGGTTTCGATACGTTCGATGATCGCTGTAGTCATTCTTCAGCCTCTGTTCATGCGGCAAGTAGGGTGCGCAGTGCAACGGCGGTATTGCGCAGTGCGTCGATATCGAGCGGCTTGCCTGCTGCAAGCAGCCGCTTGCATGCGCCCATGTCGCGGCCCGCATTGACGGCGGCGACGGCGGCGAGCGCACCGGTGTCATTCAGCGCGAGCACGCAAAAAGAACCCGAGGCCGGATCACCGCGCAGCACGGTCGTATGCGTGCCGTCGAAGAGGCCGAGTGTTTGCACGTTGCAGTCGTGTTGATCGGACCAGAGCCACGGTGCTTCCGCGTAGCGCTCTTCTGCGCCGAGGATGTTCGCCGCTGCGATAGCGGGCTGATTCTCCGCGACCTGCCACGATTCCACGCGCACATGGCGCTTCAGGAGCGGGTTGAAATGCATCGTGACCTCGCCCGCAGCAAAGATCGACGGATCATCGGTCCGGCATTGCTCGTCCACGACGATGCCGTTGGTCACCGCAAGCCCCGCCGCCTGCGCGAGCTCCACGTTTGGCACGACGCCGATCCCGGCGACGACGATATCCGCCGCGATGTCGCCGCGATCCGTCTCAACGATCGCATGACTTGCGCCGCGTCTCACGGCAAGCGGCTTCGTGTCGAGTCGCATGTCCACGCCTTTTGTGCGATGCAGCGCGTGAAGAAAGTCCGCCACTTCGCGAGGCATCGAACGCATGAGCAGCCGTCGCGCAGGCTCGACGACTACGACCGCACAACCCGCCTTGATCGCGGACGCCGCCACTTCCAGCCCGATGAAGCCACCGCCCAGCACCGCGACGCGTTTGCCCGGTGAAAGCGCCTCACGCAATGCGCGTGCATCGTCGACGGTGCGAACGTAATGCAGCTTCACGCCGTCATCGACATGGCCCGGAAACCGCCGCACGCGCGATCCCGTTGCAAGCAGCAACCGCTCGTATTCGATGCGTGCGCCATCGCTCAGCACGACGCACTTCGAGGCGCGATCGATCGCTTCCACGCGTATGCCGAGCCGCATATCGATACGTTGCGCGTCGTACCACGCGGCGTCCCGAACAAAGATACGGCGCTCGCCTTCTTCCGACAGCAGCGCACCTTTCGACAGTTCCGGGCGGTCATAGGGCAACGCACGTTCATCGCCGATCATGACGATGTGCGCATCCGCATCGCGCGCACGCAGCGTTTCGGCTGCGCGACGCGCGGCGTGTGCCGCACCAACGATCACATAAGGCTTACTCGACATGGATCTCGACCTGTCCATTGACGATGCGAATGGGATAGCTACGCACGGCTTCGGTCACGGGCGCACAACGCGGCGCACCGCTGCGGATATCGAAAAGCCCTTGATGCAGGGGACACTCCACGCAGCCATCTTCGACATAGCCTTCCGACAGGCGCGCATGTCCGTGAGTGCAAAGATCGTGCAACGCGAAGACTTCATCGCCGATACGGAAAACGGCCACCGGCTTGTCTCCCGCGACCACCGCGGAAGGCTCGCCTTCAGTGAAATCGTTGAGCATGCCGATTACTTGCCACGTATTCGTCGCTTGTTCCATGTCCGTTTCCTCAGATTGGCGTTGCGAGCAGCGTCTGCACGCGCGACGTGTCGTAAATCACGCGCTTGGCCTGATAACGGAGGCCGTCTTTGGTGCGCACGACCTTGTCGAAATACTTGCCCGCCTGATAGACGTTCGACTCGCCGTTGGTGCGCGTTTGGATCACGACGTAATTGCTCTCGGTTGCGATCACGCCGTCTGCGTCGCTCGTCACGGTGAGCCCCGACGTCATGTGCCGGTAGCTATGCTCCTCGTAGATGTTCGCGTGCCGCAACGACACCACGCGATCGCGCAGCATCTTCTGATTCGTGCAGTGGATGATGCCGACAGGCAAGCCCATGTCCGCGTTCTCCTTCGGCACGATCTCGTAGAGGCAGTCTTCCGTAAAAAGCGCGGGCCAGGCTTCGAGCCTGTCGTTATCGAGCGCGTTGATGTATTGGTCCTGCAGCATGTGCAGTTCGAACCACAGCTTCATCTGTTCCATGCGTCGCCTCGCTGCTCAATAGCCCATCAGTTTCTGATAACCGACCCAGAACTTGCGGATCAGGCTTTCGGTGATGACCGTATCCTGCTGATCAGGATTTGCGCGCGACATCTCGATGACAGAAGTCGCATCCGCATCGCGCACGGTCCCGCGCTGAACGAGTTCGGTCGCTTCGGTATCTTCCATCGAGATATAGCCGGCGGGACCGACGAGATTCGCCTGGTTAATGCGGAGCGCGCGCAACTCGGGTGTATCGTCCGCATAGCCGAAGAAGTGGAAGATCAGCTCGAAGTTGTTGGGACCTTTCGGCAACAACTGGCGTGCAACGAGCGTGTTGTGGATCTGCTGTACAACGAGTTGCGGGAAGATCGGCTGGATGTGATTCGTCGTGTCTTCTTCGTATTCGGAGACGAGGCCGAGAATGGAATCGTCTTCGAGCGCGAAACCTTCGTCGAACGAGCGTATGTTTTGCTGCTTGTATGCGGAGGACGTGTCTTCTCCCGTTTTCGTCACGGTGATGATGCTGTGCAGTCCATGCGTTGCGTCAGGAATCGAACGCGCCTTCATGCCGACGCGGAAGATGTTGAACGTCGTATGGAAAAGATGCAGCATGCTAGCGTGATACGGGTCCTTCACGTTCTCGAAGTACAGCTTCCAGTTGGACTTCGAATACTGACGCGTGCAGCCGAGATACTCGATCGGTTTGTGAAAGATGCGGTCGATCCACGGACGCATTTGCGCGCCGAGATAGTCGGACAGCGGACCGACTTCGTCGCTGAAAGTCGCGAATATGAGGCCCTTGTAGCTTTCGACGCGTAGCTTGCGCAGGCTGTGATTCTTCGGGTCGAAATCGGCGGGCATGCCCGTCATGCCTTTTTGTCCGCGCCTGAACGGCACGCCGAGCAGATTGCCGCTGTTATCGAAGCTCCACTGGTGATATACGCAGGTGTGCGATGTCGCGTTGCCGCGCAATTTGCGGCACACGGACGCGCCGCGATGCGCGCAGCGGTTCACCCACGCTGCGAGCCCGCCGTCTTCAAGTCTCGTGACGACGACCGGAGTGTCGCCGACGAACGTGCTCTTGTAATCGCCGGCTTTGGGGATCTCCGCTTCGAGCGCCACGAAATTCCAAGTCGGGCCGCGAAAGATGCGCTCCTGCTCGCGGTCGTACACAGCTTGCGAACTGAAGACCTTGTAAGGCACGCGCGAGCCGTCGTCGCGCGGAAAGTGAACGTGATCCGAGTCGGTCGGACCTTGAGGGCGAAAAACCAGTTCAGCCGTTTCCACGGATGTTCTCCTGTTGCGGGGTCGCCGTAATCGATACGTCACGGTGTCATCACATTTTTGATGAGAGAGGATGGCCGGTCTATCCACCAAAAACGCCGCTGATTAGAGTACTATCCAGAAACGGCGGTTTTTATTCGTCAGGACGTCGCAGCACGCGACACCCGGCCAAACCTGTTTTTTGCCGAATAGCCATGACCCCAACTTTATTCGCGCCCGCCGCATTACGCAGTTATCGGATATTCGAATCGAGCGATCTCGACGAGACGCGCGACCTCATCTCTCGTGTCATGCAGCCCCATGTGCTCGCGCCATCAGGGAAAGATCACGGGTACTCGTACATGGACTTCGTCAAACTGGGTGGGCTTGGTTTGGGCGCTATTTCCTTCGGCACGCCCATGCATGTGGATGTCGAATCCATCGATGGCTACTATCTCCTAATGTTCTGTCTGCGCGGTTACGCAGAGGTGCGCACCCCCGATGCGCCGCTTATCGTCGATCGCAACAATGGGATACTGTGCGCGCCGGGCCAGCCGTTTAACGCATGGTTGTCTTCGGACTGCGAGCAATTCGTGCTTCGCATGGATGCCGACGCTTTCAGAAAAGCTAGTCGCCAAGCAGACGCTCTGTTGTCGCCGCGGATATGCATCGACAGCCCGCTATTGCACGGATGGATGCAGCAGCTGCGCGCGCTCACCGGATCGTCGGCGCTGCTTGAAAGCGCACGCTCGAATGCCCAGATCGCTACGCATATGGAAGGCCTGTTGATCGAATTGCTCACCTGCTCGTTACTCAATGCACCCGGTGCGCCTGTCAAGCAATCGTCGATCGTGCCCGCTTTCGTCAAGCGAGCTGAGGATTTCGTTCGCGAACATGCTGGCGAACCACTGCTTCTTGAGGACATCGCGTCCGCGGCGGGCGTTTCGGCACGTACATTGCGCGAGCGCTTCCTTATCGTGCGCGGCACCAGCCCCATGCAGTTCCTGCGCGCTGTTAGAATGCAAAAGGCGCGCGAGGCGCTGCTCACCGCTGGGCCAACCGCTCACATCTCCGACATTGCATTGGCGTGCGGATTCTTTCATCTCGGCCGCTTTTCGCTCGCTTATCGAAAGCAGTTTGGCGAACTACCTTCGGAGACGTTGCGCGAGCGGCCGGCTCGATAGTTCTCATCGAAAACCGCTTCGACCGCAACTCAGAATTTGCTTTCGTTCGCGCAATCGCGCTAGTGACATGACTTCGGCAGGTCCCGGACCGGGCGCTGCCGGCAGAAGTCAAGCCATACCGACTCTGAAGTTCGACGTGACTTCGATTGGCAACCAGATAGGATCAGACGCCGCCGCAATGCTGCGGCAGGTCGATTTCAGCTTACCTTCGGCTCGTCACGTCCTATCAGTTAAAGAGTCAAGACGCAGTACCCAGTGCCCCGTGAGGATCGATCACAAATTTTTTAGGCACGCCTGCATCGAACTCAGCGTATCCGCTGGGCGCTTCGTCTAGTGCGATAACCTGAACATTCACCGCGCGAGCGATGTCAATGCGGTCCCACAGAATCGCTTGCATTAAGTCGCGGTTGTACTTCATGACCGGTGTTTGCCCGGTAAAAAAGCTGTGCGATTTGGCCCAACCCATGCCAAGCCGTACAGACAAGCTGCCTTTGCGTGCGTCGGCATCAACAGCCCCGGGGTCGTCCGTCACGTAAAGACCGGGAATGCCAATCTTTCCCGCAACACGAGTCACCTCCATCAACGAATTGAGTACTGCGGCAGGCGCCTCACGTCGCGAGCCGTCGTGTCCATGGCCGCGGGCCTCGAATCCAACGCAATCAATCGCACAGTCGACCTCAGGGTCGCCAAGGAGGGCTGCGACCTGTTCAGGCAATGTTGCGTCCAACGTCAGGTTCACAGTCTCAAAGCCGACATCGCGAGCATGCTGTAGACGGACAGGATTGATATCGCCGACTATCGTGACCGCCGCGCCTAGGAGCCGTGCTGAAGCTGCTGCCGCCATTCCGACCGGTCCTGCTCCTGCAATATAGACCGTCGAGCCCGGGCGAACACCGGCGGTCACGGCCCCGTGATAGCCGGTGGGAAGGATATCGGACAAACACGTGAGATCCCGAATTTTCTCCATCGCGCGGTCTCTATCTGGAAACTTCAGTAGGTTGAAATCCGCGAAAGGAACATAGACGTACTCTGCCTGTCCTCCAATCCATCCGCCCATATCGACGTAGCCATAAGCGCCGCCTGGCCGCGTAAGGTTCACACTCAAGCAAACACCCGTATTCTGCGATTTGCACATCGGGCATCGTCCGCAGGCAACGTTGAAAGGCACAGAGACCAAATCACCTTTCTCGAGGGTTAGCACGTCAGATCCGAGCTCGATCACTTCGCCAGTGATTTCGTGACCAAGTACTAAACCCCTCGGGGCGGTCGTTCTCCCTCTGACCATGTGTTGGTCAGAACCGCAAATATTGGTGGAGATTACTTTCAGAATGACACCGTGATTTTGCCGCCGGCCAGCAGGGTCGACCATCTCAGGGAACGGGATCTCACTGACTTCCACCTTGCCAGGTTCGACATAAACTACGCCTCGGTTTTGAGTCATATCTTCCTTGGGTTTGAGATTACATAGAACGATCAGTTACAACACGGGTGGAATGCGGCACTGCGGATCGAACTTCGAGCAGCGTCGATCTTTTGCGCCACAGTCTCCGAGATGTGACCAAGCCAAGTTCTAGATGGTTGCAAGCAGTGCGCGAACTACTGGACCGTAGGGATCACAAAGGGATTTGCACGTGCCTTGGTGATCTGTATCAAGTTCGACTATCGAAACCTCCGCGCCCTTGTCCGCTAGCCTTGCACCTAATTGCTTCCCAGAGCGAGCGAACCGACGCCCGTCGCCAGTGTTTCTTTCATCCGTCGCAAAAACAATCACGACTCGTCGCGGCACCCGTTGAATGTTACAGACGACGGTACCCTCTTCCCGACGCGAAGCATCTCTCACTAGATTAGTAGGGGAGTCTTCCAAGTGGTCGAAATTGGCGCCCGCGATAACAATGGTGTCGATAATGTCCACAGGTACGCCCGTTCTCTCTTGCCAATCGGCGCGAACTGCGGCAAGAGCGAGCATCAACGCTCCGGACGAATGTCCCATAAAGATAAGTCGATGACGATTTAGGCCATGCGCCGCGAGTTGTGTATAAAGCCATCGGACAAGCACAGCAACGTCTTCTACCTGGTCCGGATAAAAAGCATCAGGCGCCATTCTGTAGGACGCGGAGATATATGCGGCTCCGGCCGCTAGATACGGTTCTCCGATGTAACCGTATTGCCCCGGGTGTCCTTCTCGGAAGGCGCCACCATGAAGAAAAATGATGGTCGTAGTCGAAGAGGACACTTCAGAGGGAAGATAAAGATCTAATATTTGAGACGGATGGTCCCCATATTTCAGCCCCAAATGGTGTGTAAAGCGCGACTGCAGAGCAGCGGTCTTAGAGACCCCACTGGCATAAAAAGGCTGCCATGGGATGGAAAACTTCTCCGGATCTGTAACAGTCTTGTATCCCTTATATTCTTCTGGTTTCCGTATCATCTTCTCATCCATATTGTGTGCCCCATTGCGGGTATCCGTGACGTTTGAAGCGGCCCTGATCGATAAGGGAACTGTCGGCTTCCGATATATTGCATGGTACACGGCCTCTTTCCTTGCAAATCGGTGCACGTTCGGATCCGCTTCCTTCTAAGGTCGGGCGACAAAGCAGTAGATTCAAAGCTCTCCCAGTGAGACGGAGAAAGTAGGTGTCCGAGAAGTGGTTGGGCGACTTTGCCTGTCCGGTTCCGCGCGGCCGACATCGGTATTAGTCTTTCGTCAATCAGTCTCGCAACTCCGTCGACTGGTTTCGCCCCGAAAAGGCCAGTTTCCAAAAAACCGCCTTCAACGTGAGCGCCTTGCAGGCCGCTCCTGCAGAACGCTCACCGCGAGGTGGCGGCCGGATGCTAAAGATCCAAGACAAGAACCGGGGACTTTGAGCGAGAGCAACAAGGGAGAAATTGATCATTTGCTTCTCGTTCTGCCAGTGACAGATACATGTCGCGATGATCGGGCTCGCCAGACAAAACACGAGTCAAACACGTTCCACACACACCTTGCTCGCAAGAAGTTTGGACATTCACACCGACCGAAGCAAGCGCGTCTATGACTGTCTGATCACCATTGACCCGAACGCTTCTGCCGGTGCTTGCCAATACGACCTCGAAGCTATCGTCTGTCTTTGGCTTGGGAATGGAGGCGGAAAAGAACTCTTTATGCAGTTGTTCTTCGGACCAACCGAGCTCGCGGGCACCATTCAAGACAAACTCAATGAAGCCAAAGGGACCGCAAACGTAGATGTGAGTGCCTGGGGACGGCTCCCTCAGTACCGGTTCCAAGTTCAGGGGAGAAGGTCCGTCACCCTCGCTCAGATAATGATGGACCCGGTGCGAGAACGGCGAAGCCCCTATCCGGTCACGGAACGCCGTACGGTCCCATGTGCGCGTGCAGTAGTGGAGCTCAAAATCAGCATTCGTCTTGGCGAGTCGCTCTGCCATACAAAGGATCGGCGTAATCCCAATCCCCCCTGCGAAGAGCAGCGTCCGCCTCGCGGAATGCACCAACGGAAAATGGTTCTTGGGCGCACTGATCGTGATTCTGTCGCCTTGCTGTACTGAATCATGCATTGCGCTCGATCCTCCGCGAGAGCGTGGCTCGCGAAGAACGGCGATCGTGTAGCGTTGCGATTCTTCAGGGTCGTTGCAAAGCGAATACTGACGCGTTATGCCGTTGGGTAAGTGAACGTCGACGTGAGACCCAGCGGAGAAGGCGGGTAGAGCCAAACCTTCGGCGTGCTGCAAGTCATACACGAAGATATCATCAGCTTCTTTCACCTTGCGAGATACCACTACCTCGATTCGCTCTATGGAGCTCATCATTTCACCTTGCTATTGCGAATGAACTATCAACGGTCCGCCAGGCAGCGGACTGGCAGGACCCTTCCAAATCTTATGTATCACCGACTGCCCGTATTCGGCAGATATCCGAACTACGCTTTGCTTTTCTCCGCCGCCGGCAAGCCTTCAGTTTCGAGTAGCTGGGAAAGGTGCCGTCGAACCTTGATCGCACCCACGTCATTTATCCCTGACAACTCGCGGCGGGCATCCGCATAACGATCCGCATATATCTCCAAGTGTTCTAGCGCTTCCTTGTCTTCCTTCCTCGTCTTTCTTACGGACGCTAACAGCCAATCGTCGAACGAGGTTGACTCGATTTCCACATCTCGAACGAGGGAACTAAAACCAAGTGTGGTCGTTCTCGACTCCGGAGTTATGCCTTGATAGTGATACGAGGTCCCAAGGAGCTCTTGTCGGTTGGTCCCTGGCTCATAAAACTTTATGTAGGCCGTCGTGAAACCCGGACTCACGTACTCCGTGCCTAACTCGACATCGATTGGATCCGTCCTATGAGGAAACGAATACGCAACGTAGAGCATGCTCGGGTCGCTTCCAGGCAAAAAACGGGTCACTTTGAAACCAGTGCTGTCGACCGCATCTGGGGCCACGTCTCCTGCGCCCGGGGCATCGATCGACTGCAGATGAAGAAAACCGATATGGCTCAAGTCCATAAGATTGTCGATCATCAACGGCCACCGAGCCGGTATCGCCGTTAGCTCGTTCGCCAGGTTCTTCCAACCCTTTTGATCGCCGCCGAAATTTTCCAAAGGAGGCATCAAACTAGGATCTACTTCGTCTGCGAGGCCCATCCACAGCCATACAAATCCTGCGCGTTCTACACATGGATAAGTTCGTTGTCTGAAGTTTTTCGGACAATTGTTTTGTCCTGGAATGCGCGTGCACAATCCATCAACACTATATCGATACCCGTGGTAGGGGCATTGCAGTTCGTCGCCTACTAAGGTGCCCTCTGCGAGTGGGTAGTTTCGATGAGCACACAGGCCCCACATCGCTTTCGGTTCATTTTCTTCGGTACGATAAAGGACGATCGGCTCGTCCATGATTGTTCGCTGAAGCGGCTTGCGCGTCACTTCGTGGGAGAAGGCCGCGACATACCAAGCGTTTCTGATGAAATAATTAGTCGTTGTGAAGGGATACATAATTTACATCTCCATTCGATCCTGAATCGTTCGCTTTCCTTGGGAATCCGGGAAACACATTAAAACTTTTTTCGAATGCCGGCGAGTGCGATGGATTGCAGGGGTGAAGAAGATTTGACATTTCCATATATGTCGGCGTTAGTCGAGCTAGCCCTCTGAACTACGCCGTAGATATAAACGTCTGTCATCTTCGACAAAAAATAGTCTAGCGAAATCTGGCCCATGTGCCAATGCGGATTTCCCACGCCAGCAGCGTCGTATCGGCCATTTGTATAAACATATCCCGCCGCGACAAAAAAAGCTGGAGTAACACGGTAGTTCAATGTCACGTCATAGTTCGTCAAGCGTAGGCTCGTTGAATCCAGATACTCGAATTTTACCTGCGTGATATTTACAGCTGCACCGAGTTTCTCGGTAAATGAATACGACGCTCCGCCTCCATATCGCCGCTCATTACTAACCCCTGCAGTGGCGTTTAGCGGGCTTGCCCGAAAAAGCTGGAAAGGCGCCCCCGCGTAGTCGTTCGTCACAGCACCATCGGCGTTTGCTGTTCCCGGATTATCCAACGACATGTACGCGAGTCCAGCTGCCAGCGCACCACGCTGATAGGACAAACCGAGTCCCATGGCGCGGTTGTTACCAAAAGCGCCAGCCTGATTGCTGAAGGAGTACATCCCCTCCCCGGTAATTCCCATGACACTCGGCGACACGTACTTGACCGTATTATTGAATCTATATGTACCAAATGTGTTGTCGTTGTCGCCAACGTGAACATTCAGACTACTACCGAAAGTGGGTCCGTAAAACGGAAGCAAGACGTCCCAAAATGTATCAGTCTGCCTACCGATTGTAAAAGTACCGAAACGGTTACTGCTGATCCCTACGTATGCTTGTCGACCGAACTCTCGTCCACCTTGCGATAACTTGCCGCTAGCAAGGTCGAATCCGTTTTCTAGCTGGGCGATTGCCGACATACCTCCGCCCAAATCCTCTTTAACTCTCATACCCCAGCGCGATCCTTGTTGGGACCCAGAGAGCATTTTTACGTTGCTGTGCCCCCCTTCATTGCTAACGTATTCGACGCCGACTGAGATCAGGCCGTAGAGCGTGACACTGCTCTGGGCGTGAGCGTGAGTACAGTAGGCAATTGCCGCTAGCGCGGCGACTCGGGTTTGGGTTTTCATAGACTAACCCTTCTCTTTATCATGAGTTTAATTGTGATGACAATCGCGCGGCATAATCAGCTTGCTTGTCGGAGTACTCGATTGTCGCGAGCCCAAGGTAACAAAAATGCCATGATGCCGCCGCTAGCTAGGAGTACAAGCGCCATTAGAATCAAGCCAGCGC
The DNA here is from genome assembly GCF_902859805.1 of Paraburkholderia sediminicola. Classification (GTDB taxonomy): domain Bacteria; phylum Pseudomonadota; class Gammaproteobacteria; order Burkholderiales; family Burkholderiaceae; genus Paraburkholderia; species Paraburkholderia sediminicola. The sequence goes on from NZ_CADIKC010000023.1 coordinate 51,444, forward strand.
TAAAGTTGGCTGTATGCACTTTGGCCAGGCCGACAACATACGGGCTCACAAATCCCGCGATCTGTCCAATGCTGCTGATTAAAGCTAGGCCACCCGCAGCCGCAGTTCCCCCGAAAAACATAGGCGGAGTTGCCCAAAAGATCGGTAACATCGACAATGTCGTCACGACGGCAACGCAGAGCCAGAGCATCGTAAAGACGATATTTCCGCTGGAGATTGAGGCAGTCAGCGCCAAGAGCGAGATGGCTCCCACAACGGCGCAGCCGAGGAAGTGCCAGCGTCTATCCCCAGTCGCGTCCGAGCGTCGGCTCAAAAGAATGATGCCCACGATACCGACACAGTAAGGCAACGCGCTGAGTAGTCCGACGTGAAGAACCGACTTAACGCCTGAAGCTGCGACGAGACTTGGCAGCCAAAGCACAACGCCGTAAGCAGCGCAGTTCATCGTGAAGTAAACTAACGCCAACAGATAAAGCACCGGATTTCGGACCGCCTCGGTTAGTGCCTCAGACCGAGCACCGGACATTCCATAAGACGCGGTTAGATCGCGCGACAACTGCGCCTTCTCACTCTTTGTGAGCCATTTACATTGATCGGGCTTGTCGCAAATGTAAAAGTAAGCGATAAACGCTAACAGAACTGCGGGAAGCCCTTCGAGAAAGAACAACCACCGCCATCCCGGGAACCCGAGATAACCATTCATGCCACTCATGATCCAACCGGATAGCGGGCCACCGAGCAGGCCTGATGCTGCGCTACCAGCGGTGAACCAAGCAACTGATCCGGCATACTTCTCGCGCGGAAACCAATATGTAAGATAAAGCATCAAGCCAGGGTAAAAGCCTGCTTCGGCAATTCCTAGGAGCACGCGTAAGATGTAAAGATGGGGTGATTGCGTAACGAGCATCATCGCCATTGATACGATCCCCCATGCAAACATAATGCGTACAAACATCTTTCGGGCGCCGTATCGCACCAAAAGCAAGTTGCTGGGGAGTTCGAACAGCACATATCCCACAAAGAACATTCCGGCTGCTAGTCCGTAGGTCGCATCGCTAATTCCGAGATCCCCTGTCATCTGGAGCTTCGCGTATCCGATATTTACGCGATCAAGAAACGAAACAATGATGCAAATCACCAGGAACGGGATGATTCGCCAAGCGATTTTCTTATACAAGAGAGGATCACTCTCGAGCGTGGAATCTGCGGACTGTGACTGAGACATTATTGCTCCGTATTGGGTGACCGGTGAGAGAGAGCTAGAAAAAATAAAATATCTTTTTTCCCGGCTCTTAAGGTCCCACTGTAGGATTCAGGTTATTCCGTGCTCAACCTATATGGTGTTCGGACCGTCGCCGGGATTCTTGCGTTTTGCGCGACGGTGCCGAAGGCAACGTATAACCGACTTCAGTTTCTTCTTATAACAGCCTTAGGGTCCTTAATTACACCCTTGTCGAGGAAAAGCTCGCCGTCGAGTGAAACTGAACAGTCGCTCATGGGCATGTCAATGTGCCCCTTGGTGCGGCGGTGCGGGCCGGGTCCCGTTGAAAACAGGAAATTCCCAGCGTAAGCGCGAGCTGCCATCGTTAGATCGGCGACGCTATTACCGTACGTAAGAATGTCGTCCCAATAAGCGTTTGGATGGAGACCAAAACCAAGATGGGACACTGCGTACGGATCCAAATCTTGAGGGGAGGTTGCGTTGCGTGCGAGCCAGTCGTTAAATGCCTTTGCATCGAGCCCCCCTTCGATTTTGCGAATAAAGCCCTCGCGGACCTCAATCCGGATTTCGCTTTCCACAGCTCGCACATATGGCAAAATCCAAAGGTCGCCAGGCTTGACAACCACGATGCCTTCCGCGGTTCCTTCGTCAGGAAAATCGGCGACCATAGCCATGCCCCATTGGTCGAAATGACCGGGTTCGTCGCTATAACCGTAGTACGCGCGAAGCTCGCTCCACGCCGGATCCCCGCGCCGATAGGTAAAGTCGGTTCCTGCATCGCTGGTCACATGAATGACGCGCGCATTCGCATATCGCTCCGCTGCATGCAAGACGGCTTCCTTCGTTCCTTCGGGCGCGAGCAAACGGTGAAGCTGGTCCGGCTTGTCAGTGATAGAAAGGACGCGAGTGCCGCCTTTTCGACATGCGGCAAGCCAAGGCGAAAGATTTGGCGGAAAAAAGGTGCAGAGCAGATCGGCAGACTGAAGCGCGTTCATTAACCCCTCCCCAGCTCCGGGCTTGTCGTGCCCTACCCGCTGCAAGTCGAGTGCGCGCGAAAGTCCTACTTCGAACGATTCAGCACCGAGCGCGAGAGCTGCAGCGAACGCGGCGTTAACCATCTCACGAGGGGTGTTGTGATCGGTGAGCAACACGATTGTTTCTCCGGGTGCCACCGCACAGCGCGTGAACTGGGCTTCAAAGAGTCCAGGGAGTTGAGCCGAGGTAATTTTGGAAAGAGGCATCTGTCGTGGCTCCATAGTCGGGAAATTTTGACCCAGCATAAGGAGCCGCTTTTTTGACGGCTAGCGATGTTTCGAGAATGTGAAATTCTCGTTTGGGCAACGCAGACAAAAACGTAAAACCCGTTTCAATACATGGAGTTATCGCAATGCAATGCTACGCCGGAGGCGCGCAGCACTTTGGCTTTAGGGAATACACCTAGCGCGAATGAGTACCCGAGAGATAGCCACGCACCAAATTGGACGACGATGCCAACGCCTGGGGGCCTGCCGTTTGATCCTATCATCAGGTAGCCGCTTTTACGGGGCATGCGCCGGTGGCGAGCCGAGCTTGGGCTCGCCTCGTCCTCGGAAGTGGCAGCGGCCCTTAGACCGGTTTAGCGCGGATGGAAAGGTCTATGAAAAGGTGAGCACGCTGACGCGACTCTACTTTTTGCGATCGGGGCCGATGCGCACGGCCCTATCGACCTGTGGCGCGTGGAACGTCTCGCGGGCGGTCTAATTTTGCCCGCTGCGCTCAAAACACTTCGTTCTACTTTGGCTGGTGAGGCCTGTTTGGGATCTCGACTCGCGCCAGCTTTAACCCTTTCAATCCGACGCTGGAGCTTTTTAAGCTGGCAATCGAGTTTCTCGGACTTGCGCCCGAACTGTGTGCGGCGCCGCTTCACGATCAATAGCGTCTGCCTGTCACCCCTATAGCGTCCGCTTATCACCGCTGCGATGGTATCATGCGGGTGTTTCACTTTAGTTGTGAAAGAAGGCCAGAGTCCCTGGATCTGACACGTTCACCGCAACTCAGGGGTCACATTTTGAGCATCGAATGGCAGCGGTAACGTACACCCCGTGTGCCTATTTCGGCGGCTCTTCTTCAGCCGTTGTCTGCAGGAAAATGAATGTCCAAGTCGGCAGCACCGAACCTAAGGTCACAATTCACAGCCCAGACGCTGCAGATACTCCTCGCTGTAGAGGAGCACGGAAGCTTGGCGAAAGCTGCCGAACGCGTTCACCTCGTACCTTCTGCGGTCAGCCGGCGGATCGCAGAACTCGAAGAGAACTGCGGACTCCAACTCCTTAGACGCACCTCACACGGTACGGAGTTCACCGCAGCCGGGAAAACTGTCCTGACTCGCGCCCGTACGATCCTCAGCGAGATGGACACCTTGGCGGATGAGCTGCATACGTTTTCGGAGGGTATCCGGGGAGCTGTTCGATTAGCCGCCTCGGTATTTGCATTGACTCAACGGTTACCTGCCGACCTAGCTCAATTCCGTAGCGAGTACCCTCTCATAACGCTCGAGTTCAACAGTCGAACGAGTCACGACGTAATCCATGCGCTTCAGAAAGAAGAGATCGACGTAGGTGTCTTCGTCTCAGACAGCGTACCATCTGGACTAACCACCATGATCTATGAGGAGGACAAGTTAGCACTGCTAGTGCCTGAAGATCACCCTTTAGCTGTGCAGACAAGTGCTGGCATCGACGAGATTGCTCAGTATGAGCTCGTGGTAGGTCCGCTTGGAACGGAAACTCGCGCGTTAACCGCCGATCAGGCGCGCCGGCGGGGTTTGAAGCTGAGAGCGTCGATACAAGTTGCGAGTCTCGACGCGATGATTCTCATGACTCGAGCCGGCCATGGGATAGCGATCGTTCCCAGTCGTGCCTGGGAAGCCCTCGGACCGTTTCGTGGACTCAAAAAAATCGAGATTGGAGAGCAATGGGCTTCCCGTCAGATGCTAGTTGGTGTGCCTGCGGGGACCCCGCTTTCAACCCCTGCTGGACGACTGTTCACCAAACTCTCTAGAAAGGGAAACGTTTAGGAATTCTAGAGAATGCGCAATCGTCTCGTCGTCGCGCAGTGCCGCTTTGCAGGTTAAGCGCCACTCCTGAACTGCTCGGCTCAGCGTCGTGACGCCGTTACGACGGCTTTACGCAATTGGTTGCCTATCGTTGGCTAGATTGGAGCGCCCGATCGATGCGCTCGCGAACATTCATAATTCAAGTGAATTTATGCATACGTGAGTCGTATCGCACGGATGAGTCAGTTCTCAGACGAGCCTCGCGCTCTTTTCGCGACGGGTAGCTGCGGCTGGCAATGCGCCGCGAGGAAGCCGTCCTCCTATTGTGATCGGTACACGGAAGCCCCAGATTGCATTGGCCCAACTTCACGAGGCTATAGCGTCCGGCGTTGCACCCGGCATCGTGCTAGCCGATGCCGGGTACGGCGACGAAACCGCTTTCCGGGATAGCGTAACTGATCTGGGTTTGTTGTACGCGGTAGGGATCCGGCCGGGCACCTCTGTGTGGGCGCCAGGTACGGCGCCGCTTCCACCCAAGCCCTGGAGCGGGCGCGGCAAGCCACCGACATTGTTGCGCCGTGCGCCCGGCCACGAACCGCTCGCGGTGAAGGAGTTGGCCATGCAATTACCCGTGAACATCTGGCAAACCGTCACCTGGCGGGAAGGCAGCAACGCAGCACTTTCCTCTCGCTTTGCTGCCGTACGTGTTCGTCCCGCACATCGCGACTATTGGCGAAGTACCGTTCGCGACGAAGAATGGTTGCTCATTGAATGGCCTGATGGAGATACGGAACCGCTCAAATACTTTCTCTCTACCGCCCCCGAGGAGGCGACACTTGAGCAGCTTGTGTTCGTGACCAAGATGCGCTGGCGCATCGAGCGCGACTATCAGGACCTGAAACAGGAGTTCGGGCTCGGTCACTACGAAGGGCGAGGCTGGCGTGTCTTTCACCACCACGCCACACTGAGTATCGCTGCATATGGGTTTCTGATGGCTCAGCGACTCAGGATGTAATCAGATGTGCGCGATAAAAAAAACTTCCTCGAACGCGCGCTGCCTGCTCTTCCCCCGGATTACATCCCACGGGGCAGTCCAGCGCGGCCAACGCCACGTTCCTGATTCCCTTACCACGTTGCGTATCCTGCTTGGACGACGGCTCACGCAACGTTGGCACTGTTCCTGTACGGCAAATAGACTGCGCAACTAATTATGTGACACAGTAAGACTTCTATGGGGCATTGGAAGTCAAGCCCTTTCGCGATCCATTTTTCCGTCAGTTATCTCCCGTTCGAGAACGTGACAGGTTATCCACCACCGGCCGGCGGGTCGCCTGTTACGACCACGACGCTGGCCGGTGGTGGATAACCTGTCACGTTCAGATACTTTGCAATCCTCCATATCAAGCGAGAACAGCAGTGAGGTCGGGGTGCCTGAAGTCCGGACAGTTGACCGGACCAACTTCTATCCGTGCCGGCACGAGACCGGGCACCACATACCGCATGCGCAAGGCGCTGGAACCACCCCATTACAGACGCGCCCCATCTAAAACTACGGTTACCTCGGAAGGTAACCCGCTTACTGTCCGGGCGCGTTGAACCTTCAAACGCTGTTGCCGCTCGATGTTGGCTGCTCAGGTCACCAGCACCTTCATGGCGGGTGACTTGAGGGTTGCCCCGAGGGGAATCTCGCCGAATTCCAGATAGCGCCATAGCGCGACCGCCAGACGCCTCGCAAGCGCCACAATGCCGATGCGTCGCACACGCTTGCCGCCGTCTCCAAAGCGCTCATTGAACCAGTGGCTTAGCTGGCTGGTGGGCTGGAAGCGCAGCCAGCTCCATGCCAGTTCCACCATCAGCCATCGGGCTCGCTTGTTGCCGATCTTGCTGATGCCCTGCTCAACTTCACTGGTACCGCTGGCGTAGGGCGTCGGGGCCAGGCCCAGGCAGCCGGCTATTTCGCGGCGGTTGTGAAACTGCCGCCAACCGAACAGTTCCCTGACGAGGGTCCAGGCGCTGCCTGTTCCGATACCTGCAAGGCGCGCGAGCAGCGCGATCGCGGGTTGTGCACCGCTGCAAACCTCATGCTGCTGCTGTGACTCGAGCGTCCTGATCTGCCTGGCAGCGAGCAACAGCCGTTCGAATTCGCGTTCGATCTCGGCGCGCAGGGCTGGCAACAGCTGCATGGTGTGCTGCGCCCACCAGTGCGCCCACGCGCGGCCACCGATTCGCTCGGGTCGCAGGTTGTGAAGTACCAGCAGCGAGCGGATGCGGTTGCTATGGGCAGTGCGCTCCTGCCGCAGGCGACCGAGTTCCCGGTGTACCCGCCGCTCATCTTCCTGTTCGGGCGTGGGAATCCGCGCAATTGCCCACACCCGGCGTTCACCACCGTAGTAGCGCATCAGCATCGACAGCAGCTTGTCGCTGTCAAGCCGGTCAGTCTTGGCGCGACGTCTGCGCCGGTTCACTTCGATGCTGGCTGAGTCGACCACCAGGTTCGTGATCTGATGTGCTTCCAGGCAGCGGTGCAGCCAGAAGCCGTCACGCCCGGCTTCATAACAGCTGCGCACCGGCGCATCGGTGGCCAGATGACAGCGCGCTTTGGCCTTTGAAATCGCCGTAAAGACTGCCGCCGTATCGCCGGCGGCCACCGTGCAGCGGCTCGGCGCACGCACCCCGTCGCCCAGCGAGAGCTTCCAGCTCCTGTCACCGAGTTCGAAGGCGACATACAGGGATCCGGTGATGCTTGTATCCTGCCCGTGAAGGGCCGTGCGAGGCGCATTCATTTGCGTACTCCTCTTGGAAAACGGGTGTTGGAATCCTCGTTTTACTCCAGGAGGCTTACTTCCGTGGCCCTTCCATAGTATCTAGGGAATCCGTTCAAAAACCGCCGATGCCGTTCACGATCGATTCCGAGCAGCCACCGATCAACACTCTTTGATCAATAAATGCGGGGCGGAAAGCATCTTGGACGCCCAAGGGCGGGCCGCGGCACTAGGAGGAACCCTGCTATTACTAATCTTTTCGAAAGTGTTCTCATACCCTCGAGGCAATACCGGTATGAAATCGAAGTGCACCTCGGGGGGCCGGAAACTGGAATGGGATCACGCTCCCGTTGCAGTTGAAGTTCGCATTCGGGCGCCGGACGCTGTCGCTGATTGCCGCGCGATTGAGCGGGCAGTTCGGCAAAAAGGTAGCTCTTTCCGTGTGAGCTGCGTCATGAAGCCACGTGTGAGTTGCATCGCGCCCGCAGCTAGCGATACCGGGCCGGCTCATGAGGGCCGGCTTCGCCGCAGCTCGGCTCGCCGAGCTGGTCCCCCGCGCTTGCGGTGAAGCTGGGTGCCAAACGTTGGCACCCCACTGATCGTGCAGGTATCGTCGTTGAACGTGGCAGACATCTCTCCAACGCTCATTTCATAGGAATACTGACTTCATACGTCGCACGCGTGCTCGCCAACTGGCCGCACGTTGACTGGTCTTGGCCTGGGGTTGTTCACGCTGCACCTGGTGCTTTAAGCGATCCACGACCAGAGGAGTAACGCACTTCCGAGAAAATAGAGGTGCGCTTGCGCGAGCAAATGCTTCGGATAAGCGAGAATCCACGTGCTGATGAAATGGAGTCTGTTGATAGATTCCAAGAGCTCCTTTTCGACGAGTTACATAGATAAACTCTTGAATCCCACCTACCCAGGACGACACCGATCACCGCGATCGAAACGAAGAGTGCCTGCCACGGCGTTTCTCAAGGTACAAATTCGTCAGCCACAGATCTACGCATGGCGGTACCGCGCCGAAGCGGAAGCTTGCCACAACCGTTTCTGAGCCGAAAGCATTACCGGATGTGCGCCGCCTGAGCGGACTATTAGGCCGCATCCCTGCTGATGCTGGCCGCGGGTAAGAGCATCAACCAGATCGCCGACGACTGCGCCCTCAGCGCCAAAACAGTCAGTACCCACAAGATGCGACTGATGCAGAAGCTCGGGCTGCCAAACAACGCTTCAGTAGTCCGCTACGCGATCCGGCACGGACTTACTCACGAATGACGCGCGATGCACGGGTGCGGTAGAGGGGTGAGGTTGCAAGCACAGACCCAGTGACACATACCCCGCCTCATAGGAAAATCGGGCATTCGCACTATCGTGCGGATATCCGACGTCCGCGTGCCGACGCCGTCCGCGCCTCGCGAACCCGGAAGCGCGGGCGCAGCATTTCAAGGTTGGCTCACCGTGGTGTGAGTGTAGAAACTCGCAGGGAAAGGCATTGTCCGTCCGTCTGCCCGGTCCCACTTCATAGCCATACAACCGGAGGAACGCTGGTTGCTGTGGATGTCCCACCGAGCAGTAGCCGGCCGGACGTGCCTCCCACCTGCCGTTCGCGAGGCTTCGCGGGCATCGCAAAAGTTAGGAATGTTGGAGCCCCTATCCTTCAGTCCCTTATTTGACGCGGCGGTGACGCGCTCACGATGTTCGCGCACGGTAAGCCCTGTTGTTTTGGTTCATAGGTGATGAAGCTTGGCAAGCAAGCGATATGTACTTGCTCATGCTGCCGCGAACGCATCGCGTACTTGCTAATTGAAAGCATGCTCTCCCAGCAGCAAAGCCCTTGGACAGAGTTCGGCCACCGCCCTCAACGCAAGCCGACCTCGAGCGCGGTCCCTCCGCGTTGTTCCAGCATCGGCCAGTCCGTGCCCGCCCTTTTTTGGCACACAACGAAGGAATTCAAAGACACTCTACGCGTACGTGGAAACCCTCGGTTGCATCGTCAAAGCCCCAGAAACCACGCAAGGGCGTTGACATGTGTAAAGAATCCGTCAAAAATGAATATGATGTCAATTTCAATTGCCGAGCGGAGACCGTGATGTCGTTGCACCAATTACTCTCAAGAGCAAGCCAAGCCGTACCTCGGCGTATTGCGCTTCAACACGAAGGCAAAGACGTTACATGGGAAGACTTCCGGAGCCGCGTGGCCAGACGCGCCAGCCAGATGTCCATATTCGGGGAACGGGGAGATAGAATCGCGATCCTCTCTGCCAACGTGCCAGAATACCTTGAGGCGCTATTTGCCGTGCCTTGGGCGGGAATGGTGATGGTCCCACTGAACACGCGCCTAAGCTTGGAGGAATTAAAGGCTATTTTGGAACACTGCCAATGTCGGCACCTGTACTACGACGAGCGAAACAGCGAGCGTGGCGAGCAGCTTGCGCGTGCCATTGAGGGTTTGAGCGCGTCTCGTCTGATCCCGATCAGCGGATGGGGCGAAGAGCGTGACGATCTCAATTCCGAAAATGAGCTGCCCTTCATTCCGTGCGCACCTTATTCGCCGGCAGCAATTTTCTGTACCGGGGGAACGACCGGGCGCCCCAAAGGCGTTGAGCACTCTCACGTCGCCTTGCTGATGCAAGCGCTCATTGCAAAAGACTTGCGGCTGGATGAAAACACGGTGTACTTACACACCGTCCCCTTGTTTCATCTTGCCGGTTTCGTAGCAGCCATATGTGCCACTGCGGTAAACGGCCGGCACAAGTTCCTGCCTGAGTCGTCGCCGGCCGCGGTACTTGACAAGATTGAGCACGAAGGCGTGAACGTGGTCAACTTGGTACCAACAATGATCGCTGGCCTGCTCGACGTCGCGAAAACACGCACTGGCGCTCTTCGCCGGTTGAAGACAATCCTCTACGGAGCTTCCCCGATAGCGGAGCCCTTACTGCTACGCCTCCTTCACGACGCTCCAGGTGTCGGACTGGTCCAAATTTACGGGCAGACCGAAGTAGGAGCCTGCACGGTGCTGCCGGCAAGCTATCACACTCTTGAAGGATCTTGCGCTGGCAAGTTAGGCTCGGCTGGACGTCCGCTTGCCGCATTCTTAGTACGGGTTGCCGACGATAACGGGCTTGCATTGCCGAATGGAGAGGCCGGCGAAGTGCAAATTTGCGGCCCGGGCATCATGTCGTCCTATTGGGAAGAGCCGGAACTTACCCGCAGTACCATTCAGAACGGCTGGCTTCGCACGGGCGACCTAGGAGTTCTTGATGACGATGGCTTTCTCACCATTGTCGGCCGCCTCAAGGACATGATCATTACCGGGGGCGAAAACGTATTCGCAGGCGAGGTCGAAAGTGCGTTGATGTACCACGAAGCGGTCGGATCAGCCGCAGTTTTCGGTGTGCCGGATCCGAAGTGGGGGGAGGCAGTACATGCCGCAGTGGTGCTCAAGCCGGGCTATTCTGTCACTGCCGCCGAACTGATAACCCATTGCCGAGACCGAATTGCGCATTACAAGTGCCCCCGCAGTATTGCGATTCGGGACACCCCCCTTCCCCTTAGCGGTGTTGGAAAAGTTCGCAAAGTCGATCTACTCAGTGAGTGGAAAGAACAAAACAAGCAATAGCAAAACGGTAAGCCGAAGGCAATAAGCAATCCATGGCCTTCTGCCGAGTTTCCGGACCACATCACATGATGTGATGTGGCTCGGAGAAACGACAATTAGCACAACGAATAAAATCCAACCGAGTTCAAGCACGGGAGTTATATGTCGGTTGCTACGAGTCTCGTCTTGAGCGCTTCTACAATCAACAACGAGGCATTCGACTCAGAACTTCGTGAGCCCGGTTCAGTTTGAGCAAACGCGTCCGAGAAATCCGGGAGACACCCCTGCGTCTCTACCTCGCTCGCTTGGCCTTCGCAGAGCTTCTATTGGAGCGTACTGCCACCCTATCGGGTTCCAGTTCAAGCACATGCGCGATCATTTGATAAAGCGCCTCAACTGCCTTGGTATCGTTCGGCTCAGCATCCGGGTAATCGAGCCTTCGCGAGTGCCAGTTGAAGCAAGTGAACTCCAGCATTCCCATGAGCGCTGAGGCGGAGAGTTCCGGGTCGAGGCTCGAGCACTTGCCCTTCTCCTGTTGCTTTCTGATCCTAAAGGCAAACCGTCGAATGCCGCGTTTACGAATCGACTGCCAAACTTTGAGCAGACGATCGTCGGCGAAGGCCGTCTCGAGCAGTCCAAGCATCTCCGGATGGAACTGCCTATAAGTCGCCCAAAATGCCGCCACAGCGGCTTTTATAGCAGGCGCGGTATTCTCCTCATAATCCTGGGGAGCAGGCGTCAGGCGTTTCAAATCATCCTGGAACGCATCTACCAGCGCAGAAAAAAGTTCGGTCTTGTCTTTGAAATAGCTGTAGAAGACCCCAACAGACTTCCCTGCTTCCCTAGCGATATCGCCGATTTTAGAATTCGTGTAGCCGTCGCGGGCTATCACCACACGCGCAGCGGTCAGCAACGCCGAACGTGTCGCCTCCGCTTTACGACCCTGAGCAATTGACGGCGGTTGGGATTCCATGCTCTTCACCAAAATCTCCTAGGAAGGTTTTGATCTTAGCATGAGGGTCCCGCTCGGCGAACTCCTTCGCGACAAGCTGATGCAGGCGTATTGATTTCTTCACAGATAGCGCCACTGACAGCTTCTTTGTCGAAGAGCACACGCGTGGAACCCGGTGCGACGCCGTTTCCGCACAGGATAAGCAGTGGCGCCCCGGCCGCTGCTCTGTGAACGCCGCGGAGACAGTAGCCGTCTGCAGACGATTGCTCTGTGAAGAACTAAGCTGACTTGCTCCGGAGCGGTACATAACGGCGCCGCAACGAAGGTCGTGAAGCACCGCCTTGCTGTACGTCATCGGGTTATACCCGCGTAAGCCTTGACCAACCGACCGCCGCTGCCTACAATTGAAATCGAATTCATATTCATTCGGAGGCAGAATGTCGATCAGTGAGAAGGCCCTTGATGGTCGTGTGTTTGTGATCACCGGTGCTGGCCGGGGATTGGGCGCGTCCTACGCAAAATTTGCGGCGCAGCACGGGGCGAAAGTCGTAGTCAACGACATTGGCAAGTCGCTTCATGGTGAGTCGACTGGAGACTCACCGGCAGATGAGGTCGTCCGCGAGATCACAGAAGCCGGCGGGATTGCTGTCGCCGACCACCACGACATCACCGACTTCGACGGTGCCGGTGCCCTGGTGGAGACTGCCGTCGAGCGCTTCGGCAGCCTGGATGCGTTGATCAATAATGCCGGGATCCTGCGTGACCGCTTCATCACGAACATGACTCCCGAGGAATGGGATGACGTTGTGAAGGTGCACATGCGCGGTCACTTCTGTACGACTCGTCATGCAACCGCATACTGGAAAGAAAAGGCGAAACAGTCTGGCCCGGTTGACGCAGCCCTGATTCAGACCACGAGCATCGCTGGCCTGCACGGCCAACCTGGCCAAGCAAATTACGCCTCCGCGAAGTCGGGAATTGCCACACTCGCGCACATCGTCCATCTGGAAATGAATCAGCGCTTCGGCGTCAGAAGTTATGCCGTCGCACCGAGCGCACGTACCCGCCTGACCTTGAACACACCGGGTGCGGAAGAAATCGTGACTCAAAGGCTACCCAACGGATTTGACTTTTTCGATCCGGACAACGTGGCCCCCTTCGTCGTTTGGCTCGGTGCCAGCAAATGCTCCGCACCCTCAGGTTCCATTTTCGGCGTGGTAGGCGACGTGGTAAGGCGCTACAACTCCTGGCAAATCGGAAGCACCGTACGCAACGACGGGCGGCGTTGGACCTTTGAAGATCTAGAGAAAGCCGGCGCAGCCCTTTTTGAAGGACAAGACAAAGCCTTTTCACCCATCGCAGAAGTCTTGGGCTTCTGACATCCTCATTCCGGACCTTTCCAGACGATGGACAAAAGAATGACGATCATTCAGCTACAAGCTTCCAGAGACCCTGTCACGGGTCAAACGTACATTCCGCCGCGTACTCTAGCAGCGGACGGATCGCTACGCCCCACAGTCAGCGTGTCAGTTCCAGCCGAAGGCGTTCTCTACAGCGCAACAACATTCAACGGTGATCAGTACGGCATCATCGATCTGGACTGTGGATCCCGGATCCAAGCCCTGCTTGAACCTGGTACGGACCGCATCGGCGAACGCGCGGTTGCACGTTCAGTAAACGAACAAGGACAAGCGAGGTTTTCCCATGAATGAGGCTTTGATCGCCGGAGTCGGAATGGCGCGGTTTGCTAATCATGGACCGGGCGTTGGAATCAAGCTGGCACGTGAGGCCGCGCTAGCTGCGTTGGAAGACGCCAGCTTGACGTATGCCGACATAGATGCAGTAGTCGTGGGGGCAGCGCATCCTCTGTCGCCGCGAGGTATCTACGTTGCGAAGGATCTCGGTCTAACCGGCGTTCCTGTCGATCATGTCACAAACGCGTCGGCTACCGGACTGACGGCCGTGCACAGTGCCCGCCAAACAATCCGCAGCGGTGATGCCAGACGCGTGCTGGTCATCGGCATGGACTCACCGCAAAAGGCCGTATCTGTCGAAGACATCATCGTGAGCGAAGGCAACTTCCCACCTGTGGTGTCATTTGCGCTCTGGGCCAAGCGCCGCATGTACGAGCGAGGTACTACTCGCGAACAGCTTGCTGCAATCGCTGCCAAGAACTGGAACTACGCGCGGAGCAACCCATACGCCGCACGTCAATCGGCCGCGGAGGTCACGATTGATCGCGTGCTCGGCAGCCGGATCGTCGCAGACCCGTTCACTTCCATGATGTGCACCCCTTGGGGTGAGGGCGCTGCCGCTGCCGTACTGTGCTCAGATGATGCTTGGCCTGAGACCTCGCTGCACCCCCGTATCCGGCTGGCATCCAGTGCGTTCGGCAGTGACAGCTACTCGCGCGAGCTGATTCTCGAGGGTGCCATCGTTGGCCCTCCCGAGCTCTCGCGCACAACGGCCGCAAAGGCTCTCAGACAGGCGGGGCTCGAGGCTCGCGACGTCGACGTCGTTCAAGTCCATGACGCGTTTGCCGTCGAGGAATTCATCTATTACGAATTGCTTGGCTTCTCCAAGCCGGGCCAAACAGAGTCTCTCGTTGAAGAGGGCGCTTTTGGTCCAGGCTCGCGTCAGCGATTCGGCCTGCCCGAGTTCTCGACTGACGGTGGACTGCTTGCCCGCGGTCATCCCGGTGGCCCGACTGGGTTAGCTCAAATCTGGGAGACCGTAAGGCGTCTACGCGGTAGCGATCGAGTAGGCATGTGTCACTTGCTCGGCTCTGGATCTGTATGTCTGGTCCAAATGCTGGTGCGTGAATAAATCAAAGAGAAAGGTCTCGAAAGTGGCTGTTACTTACCAGCAACTCATGGATTTGCAGCGTCTCGGCCAGAAAGTCCACTACGCCGAAGAAGACGCGATCCTATATGCTCTCAGTGTCGGCGCCGCAGCCGAAGGCATTAATGAGCGGAACCTCCCCTTCGTTTACGAGGGACGCCGGATGCGTACCGTTCCGAGCATCGCCACCGTTCTCATGCGAGCGCCGATTCTGGCGTCAGGTCTCGACTTCTCGCGTGTATTGCACGGCGAGCAACGGCTAACCCTGCATAGGGAAATTCCCGCTTCGGGAACACTCATCGTCGACGCGGGAATTGCGCAAGTCATTGACAAGGGTCCGGAAAAGGGGTCCGTAGTGTTATTTGAGTCCAGGGCCCGCACCACTGAAGGCGAACCAGTCTTCACCACTGTTACCGTACTTCTGGCGCGCGGCGATGGTGACATCGGCGGGCCCACTGGTTCCCTGCCTCCACCGCATCCGATACCTCAACGGAACCCAGACCTGACCATTGCGATACCGACGCGTCCGGATCAAACATTGCTGTACCGACTCCATGAGGATAAGAACCCGCTACATGTCGACCCCAAAGTGGCGGCCAAAGCAGGATTTCCAGGGCCCATTCTCCACGGACTGTGTACGTACGGCTTGGTGTGCTCAACACTAGTAAAGACCGTTTGTGAAGGCGACCCGGCTCAGATGGCATCCTTTGATGCCAGATTCACTGGATCGGTATTGCCGGGCGACACCCTTGAGCTCGGGGTATGGATTGATGGCAAGACATTGTCGTTCCGCTGCCGGGTCCCGGCAAGAAATCAGGTCGTACTTGACAATGGCAAGTCCGAGTTGAGGAACGAATAGCGTAGCGTCGGCATGCGCATTTCGAAAATTCACCAACGTTTGCAGGTCATCGAAGGCATCGAAAATTGTGGGACTGGGCGGAACACGGTGACAGCATCCGGTGTTATGAAAAGACCGCGAAGCAACGTCCGGTACCGGTCGCCCAATTCCCAACGTTGGACGTTCATATCATCCTCGACCATCGTAGCGCTTGACACGTAGGTCCAGCGATCGGGAAGGAAGTCGGCAAGTCCAAAGGCTACGCGGCAATCAACGTTGCCCAAACAAGAACTCGGGATTTTCTAAAAGTCGATACCCCAGCGAAGGGCACCACGCTAAGCTGAAGTCAAAAATGTTCCCTACAACCAGACCCACGCTGCGATCGCTCGAAGGACTGGCATCGTGGGCAACCAGGTTGGATTGGGCTAGCGACGGAACTGGGTGTCCTAGGAGGGGTGCCCTCCTCACTTCGCTACGTTTATGAAGCTCAACACGTCTCTATTAGCAGCCAGCCTGGAGAAAGCCATGTATCCGTTTACAGCAAATCAAATCTACATCCGCAATGCCTGGTATATTGCGGCATTCTCTGGAGAGGTCTCACGGCAACCTCTACAGCGCACAATTATGGATGAACCAATTGTCCTCTATCGCACCGAAGCGGGCGCTCCACAAGCAATGTGGGGGCTCTGCGCCCATCGCAATTTTCCCCTAGCCGAGGGAAAACTCATTGGGGACGAAATTCAGTGCCCTTACCATGGCTATCGATATGCTGTGGATGGTTCGTGCGCCCACGTCCCCGGACAGTCCACCTGCCCTAAGTCGTTTAGGCAACGCCTGTATCCTTGCATAGAGCGGGGCGGCTTCCTGTGGCTGTGGATGGGTGAAGCATCGAAAGCAGACGCAGCTTTGATGCCGCCACTTGAGCAAGTAGGTGCGGACCAGCCAAACTGGACCATGGTGCCTAACGAGATGACGGCCATTCCAGCTCGCTGGCCGTTGATGATCGACAACCTCATGGACCTCAGCCACATTGGTTTTCTGCACTTGCGGTCCATCGATGCGCCAGGTTCCGGTGAGGCCCCCCCGGAATTCTTAGATGATTCGGCATTCAAGGTCACACGTCTGCTACCCGATCGGGATTCGGGGATGCTGTATGTGCGATATGCGTTTCCTGATCGACAAGAACCTGTCGACGTTGAAATCGGGGTCGAATTTTTGACGCCGGGATTCCTGGCAGCTTATATGCGGTTCTATGAGCCAGGGACCCAACGTCAACAGTTGCTCGGCACGTCGTATCACTATCAAGGTGTGACGCCCGAATCACGGACCAGCACCCTTGGCTTCAGTGCACTCGTTCGCGACATTCAGCTGGACTCGCACGTCTTCGACGAATGGCTGAAGTCCTCTGTACGCAAGACACGTGAAGAGGACAAGATGGCACTTGCTCATCTTGAGAGCTACGCCGAACAATATGCCGATGTCCGTCGCGAACTGTCCGGCGTCAACGACATCGCAGCCATCCGCGTAAGACGCCATCTGTCGCAGTTGCTAGAAGCCGAAGAGCGCAGTGCAGAGAGCACGGATCAGTAGCGATATTCCAGCGTCATCTCGATTCGGATTCTGAAGACGGTGAGGCCCGCACAAACCCGGCGCAACAATGCGCACGGAACCAATGGCATGAAAGGCTCCCAAAAGGAGAAATTCCCGCCACGGGGTCTCCTGGGAAGTGCCGACGCAGAAGAAACTTCGTCGGCCCACCCAAGATGGAAGTAGGTCGTCGAGAGCGGCTCGCTTTGCATTACACAGGGATTGAGTTGAGCCAGACAGCGAAAGCTTGACGGCTTGCAGCCCCCGAAACGCACTGAAACCGCACGCTGATTCAGCAGTTTCCTTCTAAAGCGCGTCAGTAACGTCGAAATCTTGAGCTCAAAGCCACAAGGCTCGCGGGATCTCTAAGGCGAGTGCCAGTTCGACACCGGGACGCATCCAATTTTGACATCAACAGGGGGCAACTCCACATGAAAGCTGCCGATAGCATCCAAGTCACGGTGACACGCAAACAGACGGAAGCACAGGATATCTGCACCTTCGAACTGGTAGGCGCGCAAGGCGAGCCACTGCCGGCATTTTCCGCTGGCTCACACATCGACGTGCATTTGCCAGGAGGACCTGTCCGGCAATACTCGCTGTGCAACGACCCAGCGGAAAATCATCGCTATCTAGTCGGGGTATTGAAGGATCCAGCCTCACGCGGCGGCTCCCACGCGATGCACGAGACGATCAGTGAAGGCGTCATGCTCACTATTAGTGCCCCCAAGAACCACTTCCCGTTGGCCGCGAATGCTCCGCGTAGCCTCCTGCTGGCAGGTGGCATCGGCGTCACGCCTATCCTTTGCATGGCCGAGCGGCTGGCTGTCATCGGCGCAGACTTCACGATGCACTACTGCACGCGGAGTCCCGCACGCACTGCATTTCGCCATCGCATTGCCGCTTCCTCGTTCGCGCAGCGGGTGACATTTCACTTCGACGATGGAAATCCCGATCAGAAGCTAGACATCAACGCTCTACTGCGGGCAGCGTCCGCGGATACCCATTTGTACGTATGCGGGCCCAAGGGCTTCATGGAAGCGGTGCTAGACACAGCTCGTGCGCGGGGTTGGCCCGAAGAGCGATTGCACTACGAATTTTTCTCCGCAGAGCCGGTAAAGCTCGAAACTGACGGTACCTTCGAGGTCAAGCTTGCCAGCAGTGGCAAAGTAGTATGCGTTGCCAAGGACCAGACCGTAGTGGAGGCGCTCGCGGCAGCGGGTGTCGAGGTCCAGACTTCGTGTGAGCAAGGAGTTTGCGGTACCTGTCTGACACGCGTAATCTCGGGGGAGCCTGACCACCGTGACATGTACCTCACCCCCAACGAACAGGCGGCGAATAACGTGTTCCTGCCATGTTGCTCACGATCAAAGTCTGGCCAGCTTGTGTTAGATCTGTAATACCCCCTCCTCATCCAATCCCATGGCGCGCGAGAGCATCGAGCCGAGGCAGATAGTATCGATGGTGGCGCGCCGCCAGTGTTAAGGCGCCGGCCACCCTCGTCGTGATAGCGGCCTAGCCCCGTCCGCCCGTTACGCCGGGCACGGACTGACGTGCACCTGTCTGCGGTTTCACGTGACAGTATCACCCCGTCATGCTTCCACAGAAACCCAATGTCATCTGATTCATTTGCTCAAAGGCTTTGGCCTTCGAGAGACCTACCACTTAGTCCGCAGTCCGACCACGCCGGAAATCTGCGACTTCGTGCTCGACGGCGAAAACGAGTAGATCTGCGCGTACGGAGCGTCCGCCGCAGCACGTTGGTACACGCCAACCAGATACAGGTCAGTACGCTTGCCAAGAAAATAATCGACGCCCGCGTTCACTTGATGCCATTTCGGGCTGCTGCTTTGCGGACGGTACTGGCCCGTGGTGAAGATGTACGCGACACCTATCAAAAAGTCGGGCCTTACAAAATCAGTCAGCGACGCTTCAAGGTTCTGTAGAGTCAATCGCGAACCATCCAGATAGTCGAAGCGCACATTCGTATAAAGGAGGGATAAGCTTGTGGGATCGAACTTGTACGCTCCTCCCGCACCGTACATTCGTTGATGGCTCACTCCCGATTTGCTCGCAGGGTTCGTAACGAACGGTGAAGAAAAGCCATAGTCGTTAACCACGGCCCCGTTTGCGTTCTTAGGATCGTTCGGCTTGTTGACCTGCAGGAACGCTACCCCGGCCGAAAATTGCTGCCTACGATAGCTGACAGCGGCACTGTACGCGTTATTGTCGGAGAATGCTCCGGCTTCATTCGAGAAGCTATAGGCACCCTCGAACTGAAGCCCGTGGTAGTCAATGCTTCTATACTTGACTGCGTTATTGATACGAAAGGTATCGAAGACGTTGTCATTGTCGCCGATATGAGTGCCGAAAGCAGCGAATTGACACGCAGACTCGTACCAGCACAGAGTCACGGCCTCATCGTACTGCCTTCCTAAAGTTAGCGTTCCAAGCTCTGTTGATGCGAGGCCAACGAATGCCTGCCGCCCGAACAATCGACCGCCTTGAGACAACGTGCCTGTGCCTATCGAATAGCCGCTCTCCAAAGTGAAAATTGCAGACAAGCCTCCACCGAGGCCCTCCGTTCCCTTTATACCCCAGCGCGGGGGCTGCTGTGGGCCACTGTAGAATTGCCATAACGAGTGACCTTGTCCGCCTGCTCCTCGCTGATTGTTTGAGTAGGCCGCGCCTGCTGAAATTAGCCCGTAAAAGGTTACACTGCTCTGCGCATACGCTTTGCCGCCAGCAAAGGCGAGAACCATGAGCCACACGACAACCCGTTTCATAAATGTCCCCAATATCGTTACTTATAGTAAGGTGACCGCAGTCGCGCGGTGCACCATCTCAACTGCCGCAAAAACGTTAGGTGCGCGACAACCACGGCATATCCATATCCCACATCGACAACTAGTGCTGTGCCTCCTTTGGGCTTTGCTACCCTTGAAGTCGTATCGTCCGGGGCACGGACCACCAACAGACTGGCGTTGACAGGCGATGCTATTTGGTAATACCCGATTCGATAATTGATTCTTGGTCGACCACTTCGAAGAGCACACGCTCGGCGTGTCCGCCGCCGAAGCGAGCGAACGCTTCGTCAGCAATCGGACGACGTCGTAGCATCCTCGTCTGCGAGCGGAGACCACAGGAGCACTCGCGGACCTGTCGGCGTGTCACCAGGGCCTCCCGCTTCTGTGACGCTCAGCGCAAGCATCATCTCGAATGCGACCGCGATGTGGCGGACGTCCCGCTTTCAGCGATGGTGGGGGTTGGCAAGCGCCTAGCTGCTCTTCTCGAATTGCACGGCTCCTTCTCGCCGCCAAGGCAAAAAGAAAGCCATGGCTAGGGCGCCAACAAGCAGAACGAGCGCCATGAGCACAAGGCCGGTCGAAAAACTTCCGGTGTGGTCCTTCGTCAGGCCCATTACGTACGGGCTAATGAACCCCGCGAGTTGCCCCACGCTGCTGATCAACGCCAGTCCACCTGGTGTTGCCGGTCCACTCAGAAAAGCTGGTGGCGTAGCCCAAAAGATCGGATACAGTGAGTAGCTACCGATGACGGCGACGCTCAAAGTGATTATCGTCAGCGGCACGCTTCGAGTCGTGAAAGGCAATAACAAGAGTGCAACGACACCAATTAATGCGCAGATGAAGAAGTGCCACCGCCTTTCAGTAGTCTTGTCCGAATGCCGACTGATGACCAAGATTCCGAAAATTCCCGCAACGTTTGGGATCGCGCTGAGGAGTCCCACCTCAAAAATTGAACTTACTCCGGTCGCGTAGACAATGCTCGGCAGCCACAATATCAAGCCGTAGGTGGCACAACAGAATGCGAAATACACTCCGGCGAAGATCCAGATAAGCGGACGACGCAACGCGGCACCGAACGAATGGAACCGATCGCTTCGGCGCATTTGATTTTCTGCAGAGAGATCTGCGGCTAGCGACGATTTTTCCCCAACGCTCAGCCAATCCGCAGTGCTCGGTTTGTCCGAGACATAGAAGTACGCTGCGGCGCCTAAAATGATTGCGGGAAGCGCCTCGAGAAAAAAAAGCCATTGCCAGCCATGGAGGCCATAGGTACCTGTCATGTCCCGCAGGATCCATCCTGATAACGGGCCGCCGATCATTCCAGCGACAGGAGAAGCAGCAGTGAACCAGGAAACGGCGCTTGCATATCGCTTGCTGGGAAACCAATACGTCAGATACAGCATCAAACCGGGATAAAATCCTGCTTCAAAAGCACCAAGCAAAATCCTCAATGCATAAAAGTGTATAGACTTCGTGGCGAACATCATTGCCATCGAAACGATTCCCCATCCCACCATAATGCGCACAAATGTTTTTCTGGCGCCGTACCGCGCCATGAACATATTGCTAGGAACCTCGAAGAGTACGTAGCCTACTGCGAACATCCCCGCCGCTAGACCGTAGACAGCGTCGCCGAATCCGAGATCTTGCTGTATTTGGAATTTCGCGTAGCTGATGTTTATGCGATCAAGGAAAGACACGACATAACAGATGACCAGGAAAGGCACGATCCGTAGGGTTATCTTTCTATACAACACATCCATTTCGAATGCACTGGCCGATTCCAGCGCTAGCTGCTTGCCCATATTAGGTCTCCTCATTTTTGATGTTTGTGCCGGTTATAGCTCTTCTAGTTCTAGGCGCCGATGGCACCTTTCCTCTGTAACTCAGCCAAAATGAGGCCGAAATTGCGCGTTTTTTCTAAGACCATTTGGCCGGCCTGATCACCGCGCTGCTCTAAACTCAGCTCAGTGCCTAAAGGTCTTCGCACCCGAACACTTTGTGACCGGCAACATCGTCGCATTCCGTGAGACAGATTACTTTGCGCCTGATCGCGGCGGCAGCAGCGTAGCGGCATGCCGGGTATCCCCTAGTGGCGTTATGCTCCGAGAGCAGGACAGCAGCTTCGTTAGATTTCACAGTTCCGGCTGTAAACTGGCGTTGAGAGAGACCAGAGAGCTCTGGAGATGTGTGCTTCAAAAGGAGCATGCTGGGACTCAGATTTCGCAACATTGGAAAAGCGTACTGCGACAGCCGACGTCAAGCCAGCGACAGTTAGAGAAGCACGGCTTCTCACTTTGGCAATACCTTAAATGTTTCGCCGCGAGTTCCTGACGGACGTCTGTGCTGGCGAATCGGTCCTGCTCGGTCTGCTGCTACAGCGCTTGCTCGCATCGAGCCGCAATAAGATTGTCACTACCCCTGCCGAGCGACCAGGCGGCAAAGCGGATCCCATCGACACTTCTATTTCCTTTTATACGGCACCGAAAGTTTCAATTCGCATATGCCCGTATCAAAATCCATAATTCGCCTACCACCCTTCGCATCCCCCCGAATGCATTGAGTGCGCATTTCGCCGAAGCCGAACAGAGATTTCGGTTGATGTCGAACAGGGTTTTCGCTGGAAGATGAACACGCGTTTCGGTTGAAGTCGAACAAAGACGCTGGTGTTCC
>NZ_CADIKC010000024.1 GCF_902859805.1 Paraburkholderia sediminicola
AAGTTGCGTGCATCACGGCGGTTCTCATGACTGCCACAATGCGCAATTTTTATAAGTCAAGTATATGGATGCGGGCCAGATCGGCAACGGCATCCCACGTATAGCAGCTATCTAACTTGAGCATAGGGATGGCAGCTTCTGAAAGATTCCGGCGTGAACGCCATCAGACGGCATTTTGGATGAGATAGACCCGCTAGCATAATTAACGGGCAATGCTAGCGCTCGATATGGATAGCTGCTATAGCCGGTCGAGCGTTGCCGAGGTTTTAGGCAACCATATACTGGAACTATAAAAAATGGTGCTGGTTGTAGGGTTCCCCGCGACGCCGCTTCAGCACCGGGCAGCTTACATAGGAGACAAGGATGGCGAAAGTCCGTGTGAATGCGAAGGTAGCCGATGCGCTGATCATCGGCGCGGGCGCATCCGGCATGGTGGCGGCAAGGCACCTTTCCGAGTGTCTAGGAGCGTGGTGTGTCTGGAGCAGGGTCCCCGAGTTGACAATGGCGAGTTCGCCGGCGACAAGCCCGAGTGGGAGTTGATGTCGCAAAAGCGCTGGCATCCGAACCCCAACGTGCGCGACCTCGAGAAAGACTCTTCCGGGGGATCGCTAGCGCTCAAGGCAAAGATCCGCGCGATGCGGCCGAGGCACTGGTCACCAGTGACCAGACGCGTTCGGCGCCATTAGCCTGGCTGCCTCCTCTGCCTATTACATGTCACCGCAGGTGCGTGAACTTATCGGCTATCCGGGTCAGACGGCTCGCCCGTTCGACGAGAACGAGACGCAGGAGTACATGACGAATGGCATGCTCCAACGAGTCGTAAATCGCGGACCCATCTACCGCAAAACCCCGCAAGGCTGAACCGACTCGCTCGGCGCGTTCACGTCCTCTGAACGCCAAACGAGATAACACGGGCGTCAAGATTGTTGAGACGAACGACTCAGCAACCTTGACGCGCGTTTTATTCATCGCTGAGAAGTTGAACTGGGGGCGCTAAATGAATAACAGCGAAATGCAAGGGTGATCGATTCGATCACAAACTTTCCACTGGATGTTGACGGCCGAGGGTGTGTGGAAACTGGCTTTCCCAATGAAGGTGAGCCGCAGTTCGGGTCATTCGCGTTCGATCCGGTCGAACTTGCGCTGGCGTATCGTCTCAAGCTCGAGAACGCCCCTCGGCGCCTCAGGTTCCAACCATCTTCATCGCCTTATCGTTCTGGCAACCCCAAGTATATCTACGACCCGTTTGATGTTGTAGGCCAGCACTTGAAGGCTCATTTCGGTGTTCACTCGCCCCAGCGTTCGGGTCAGGAAGTGAGTGGCACCCATCCAGTGCTTGAGCGTGCCGAAGACATGCGGGACAGTGCTTCTGCGGATGGTGATTGCCTCTGGCTTGCGGTCACGACGACGTTGCATGGCTTCCAGTATATGTTCGTGTTCCCATCTTCGGATGCGTCGATAGTCGCTGGGCGAACATCGCTGCTTGAGCGGGCAACGCGGGCAGGCCCCGGTCCAGTACACCCGCAGTGTCATGTCATTCTCAACGGTCGTGAATCGATGAATTGCACGCTCGCCGGCAGGGCATCGATATTCGTCGGTCTTTGCAAGGTAGATGAAGTCTCGTTTGGTAGAGAGCCCTTTCTTTCTTGATGCCGAGGTGAGCGGTTTCGGGACATACGCCGTGATACCGGCGAGATCGCACGCGCGGATGTCGGGGCCGCTGAAGTAGCCTCGGTCAGCCAGCACCTTTAGTCCCGGCTTGCCTATCGCTTCCTTTGCCGCCACAGCCATCTTGCTGAGCTGCCCGTGGTCACCTCCGACATTGGTGACTTCGTGCTCAACGATCAGATGATGCTTCGTGTCTACGGCGGCCTGCACGTTGTAGCCGACCGTTCCGGTTCTTTTGCCTCCGCTGGTCATGGAGCGTGAATCCGGGTCCGTAAGTGACAGTTGCCTGTCCGGTTGTTTGACCAATTGCTTTTTGATCTGGTTGAGCTCTCGCATCTGCTGCCGCAACCGGGTGATCTTCTCGTAAAGGCGCACGGTCTTCGCATCGAAACCCGTCGGACTGGTCCGGTCTGCGGTTTCAATCGCGTCTAGATATCGTTGAACGCTCTCCTCAATCTGCTGCTGACGCTTGTCGATCTTGCCGGGCGTGTAGTTCCTGTCACGGCTGTTGACAGCCTTGAACTTACTGCCGTCGATCGCCACCATGTCACTGGATAGTAGCTTCAGTCCGCGACACAATTCGACGAAACGCCGGCAGACGTTGCGGATGGCCGCTCCGTTGTCGCGGCGAAAGTCTGCGATCGTCTTGAAGTCCGGAGCGAGACGATCCGTTAGCCACATCAGCTCGACATTGCGCTGGCATTCGCGCTCCAGACGTCGGCTCGATGGTATCCGGTTGAGGTACCCGTAGATGTAGATCTTCAGCATCACACCCGGATGGTAAGACGGGCGGCCTGTGGTGGCGGGTGTAGTGCCGCTGAAGCCGAGCGTGGTGAAGTCCAGCTCATCCACGAAGACATCAACGATCCTGACCGGGTTGTCCTGGCCGATGTAGTCATCGACGCATTCGGGAAGTAGTGCGACCTGCTTGCGGTCATCGCCTTCAACGAATCGCTTCATGAGTCACCCACGCTTAATGCGCTGATTCAGTTTAGGCGATCGATGCGTTTTCGCACAGGCGTCGACCCAATACATCTGGAACGCCCGTTTTGCAATGTCGAGTCCGTATGTCGTAGCATTCATCTGGGCCTCCGTTCCTCAAGTGGTTGTGTCGCAACTCCACTTTGGCACATTGATGCCGTTCGGTCCTGGAGGCCCTCTGTCGTGCCCAATTCCCCGGAGGGAGGGCGGTGTCCATTCCATCTTGGCCATCGGAAGCACTACGATAAAATCTGGCGACAAGTTCCTGTGGATTGAGATATCAAATCTTCACCCGTGAAGCTCAACGGGATTGGAGCTGGGGACTGAGAGTGAGTATGGACCGAAGGATTTGCTGAAGACGCTGTCTTCTTTTACTACCACGGAGGAGTTACCTCGCCAATGGCCATGTCACGGGGCGACGGGTGGGTGGCTCCTTACTGGGCGGGCCGTTTCAGGACATGGGGTTTATTGCAGTGAGACGTGTCATGGAAGACCGCTCTGGTACCGCCGTTGGTGATAGAGAACTACTTCATCAGCGCACCGGATGGCCGACCGCTCCGAAGCTCCACTGTGGCGTATCGCGACAGTAGTGGGCAGCCATTGCGCGCTTGTGCGTCAATGCCGACGTGAGCGGTGTTGCCGCTGCGTACACCTGTCTCGGCGGTCTTCTAGGCTTGGTGCCTGCGCCTGAATCTCATAGCGATGAGCGTCAGGAAAATGAGCGGTTGGCGGTGGGAAGTATTAAGTCCACCTGCCCGGGCCGGATGGCATTGATGAAAAGCCGCAAAGTTGAGGCCGTGCGACATATGCACGACCGGGGATTGTTCATCTTCAAGTGGGGATTGGAAAGGCGGCCTCGGATCTCGGGGTGACCCGCTACACCATTTATAATTATTTGGAACAGATCCAGACCATAGAAAAAGCACCCGAACAGGAACGATTCCGATGCAACTAGACGTTTTCCAGGTAGACGCATTTTCTTCCAAGATTTTTGGCGGCAACCCGGCGGCAGTTTGTCCGCTGGACGTCTGGCTGCCCGATGAGACGCTCCAGCTTATCGCTGCAGAGAACAACTTATCCGAGACAGCATATTTCGTGCGAAGCGGCGAGGTATTTCAACTTCGCTGGTTCACCCCCGCGGTAGAAGTCGACCTGTGCGGCCACGCCACCCTCGCCGCTGCCTGGGTGCTGTTTAATCAATTGGCTGAACCCACTGACTTGCTACGCTTCTCAACCCGCAGCGGCGAGTTGGGGGTGCGTCGTGAAGGCGACCGGTTGTTCATGGATTTTCCCGCAAAGCAGCCCGAAGAGGTCGATCCCCCACCAGGCCTGCTTCAAGCCCTTGGCCTGCGGTGTGCCGAGGCGCTGTATCGCACCGATGACTATGTCGTGGTGGTTGAAGACGAAGCCATCATTGCCGACCTTCAGCCTGATTTCGCGGCCTTAGCGGCCTTTGATGTCCGCGGCATTGTGGTTACTGCACCGAGTCACGCCTTCGATTTCGTCTCTCGCTGGTTCGGTCCGCGAGTGGGAGTGAACGAGGATCCAGTCACCGGCTCCGCCCATACCTCCTTGGCGCCGTACTGGGCACATCGACTCGGTAAGACGGTCCTGAGTGCGGAGCAAGGCGGGGTACGTAAAGGCCAACTGATCTGCGAACTTCTGGACAACAGCCGAGTGATTATCAGTGGCCATGGGGTGCTATTCATGCGTGGAACTATTTTCATTTGAAGCTTTTTTGATCTGGATCCAAGCAAAGGAACTAGCGCACGACGCCCATCAAACGGAGACCAAGTACTTGTCCGCTAACCTCGACGTTCTTGATGCCAGCATACTAGGCGACAGCCGTAGTTCCGAACGCGCTGATGCACCAGATGACCGCGAGGTGGAGAACATCAGTAAATGCTTGGCTCGGGAAGAAGCGCAACATCGCAAACAAGGGAGTCTGGTGTGCGCCATAGCCGACCGCAGTTGCGATTGCAGCGGCGCCGCCTATTGGTCGTCCGCGGCCATTGGCAATGCAAGCGTCGAAGGCGCGCCAGCGTTCTGGACGTGGTGACTCCTAGCGGTGACTCCGACACTAAACAGGAGGATAGCAATCACATACATACAGAGAGACATCTCCGGCACTCCCGCACTGTTCCGGACGGCGATTGTGAGGACTGCACCAGCAAGGGCGGTTAGCCGCTTGTTCGTCACGGAGACCATGAACTACGCAGGATCGAAATGCGTAGTTCCTTGCCAAGCAAGGCTGCGAACCGTCGCGCTTTTCGGTTAACCCCGCGATTGCGCAGAATCTCACTGATAAATGCAGTCGTAAGCCTTACGGCGGTCGTCACCGCGCTGCCTGTAGGATCCCGGGGGCCGGCCGGGATTGAAAAATATCTGAAGCTTCAGATACTAAAGATTACTCACTCATTGGATTAGCTGAAGCACGGCGGCGGGGACCGCAACGGCGCACTGCTGACAGGGGCTTGTGCAAGATCAACCAACTGGCGGAGATTCGCATAATGTCCTGAACTTTTCCTACCGACCATGGTGGTCGGCAGGGAGAAGACGATAATGCAGCTAGAACTGTTCAGCGGCCTGGAATGTCCCGAAACGCTCATGCCATCAATCACGAGCGCAGCTCAATTCCTGAGTGAACTTAACTCATACCTCGGCACCGTCAGGGGCCTCGCGGAGGGTACCCGAAGGAAGTACGGTCGATTCGTCCAGCGCTTCTTGGACGAGTGGTGTGGTAACAGGGTAACAGTCCGCCGAATTGGCAAGACCTGTCAACCGAACACCTCCGCGCGTACATGCGTCGCGAACTTTGAAGCAAGAAGCGTCGACGATCGTCGCGCTGCTGCGCTTTCTTGCTGTCAGGCTTTCCTTGTTTGCCAGCTTCACTGGCGTTGCATGGGCGCCTCGGCTCATCCCACTATGATAACCAAGGCAGTTAATTATTCAATCTATTTACGCGATGTTGTGCTAGTGATCCTGATCGTCGGATCTTGTGGAACAGGCCAATTACATCAGGCGCAGGCTTTGGGCCATGTACCGCACGGCAAGGTCACGATGTCCTCTACATGGCTCAGACGCGGCTTTTCGGCGCACCGCGCAATACACAAGCCGTCGGCGCCGACGAACTACACTCCCAGGCACTTGCCAAATTACTTTGGTTAACGCGTACATCGACTGTCTTGAAGAGTACCAAGGAGTTTACGCGTCGGGAAGGTTGCGTTTGCGGCCAACAAGATGCTCGGCGTCGCAACGCTTTGATCGCCTCAGATCCATCGCTTACGGATCGTTCTCGATGACGAGGCTGCCTAGTGCCACGTCCTTGCCCAAGAACAGTAAGACAATTCTTGCAAGGGGAGGCGAAACCATGAATTTTTGATTCAGGTCGGATGCTCGAAAGGATGCTTTCCCGGGGGCCTTTTTGATGAAAGTGACAACGAGTCGCGGAGTGATGCTGTGATCGGCATAGCTGGTATGCGATCCAACAGGTAGCTCGTATTACCCAACACTATATACTTCGACAAGGAAATTCGAATCCGCATTGGGTGTTCGAACAGACATTGGGACGTGTCCATAGTAACGCGGACCCAGCACATTGATACCACTGTCGCGCGTGCGGATAGATGCACAAGAACTGGCGCGTTTTGAAACGTGAACTTCCCGGTCTGGTAAATGACGTCCCTGCCGAGTTTGGCGGATCATTCTCAGTCGAGCGCGGAATTGGTCAACTCAAGCGAGACGAACTTCAACGACGAAAAGTCCGGGTTTGAACTCGATCTGATGCGCCAACTTAAGTCCGTTCTTGACCCGTTTTGGCTAATGAATCCAGGCAAGATTCTTACAGAGTAAGCATCGGTACTTTGATGGTGTTATCTAATGACGAACGAGGCGACCGGTACTCGAATGCGTTGCGTGCGCAGTTGGGACGGTGATCAGGTCCAGAGGGCAATCGCCAGAGGCCGTGCGGGCGCCACGAGATCGCGACGTGCCGTAGTCGCTTGACGGCGCCGCCAAAGCGCGTACCGGACCCAAGTGGTGCATCGCGCCTGGCCACCTCGCGTCTCGACACAGTCTCGAACGGCACTGTAAAAATGCGTTGTTGGGCGAGTTAGCGTCTCTCTCCTACAACCTGAGCGAGGCTTTTTTTGTGTTTGATAAATGCGGAACATACTTTCTGACACCAAATTTAGACAGGTAGTAGGGAAAAACCCGCTTGGTCTGAAAGTTTCCCGAGAAACTTTGTTAACCTAAGGGCTCCTCGAAGTCGGGCAGCGCGGCGTGGATCTAACAGGTATTGGCACTCGAAGCACGGGGCGCAGATCCCGAAAGATAGATTTTCCTATTCTTCGATATTTTCTCCATGGAGGTGGGTGCTTGCCGCAGGGACGTACACTGATGACGTCGACGCGGAGTTTACCGACACGCCGCACAGTTCGGCGCCTGGTTATACCTCTCTACTGACGGTTGAAGGGACAGTCTACCGCAGCACATTGCTTGTCTCGGTGGAGAGCTTGCTTGTGCGGCAATGATGCCGTGGCTCCTGGCTCACAGCGGCTTGACAGGGAATGCACAACTGCGGTCAGGCGACCACGCAAGCGTGCTTTATTCGCCGAGCCCGACAATGGAGAGGTGGAGCGCAACGGTTGGCAACATCTAGGCGTCTGGTGCATTGGTCTCAAGCGCGTCAAACGGATAGCCCATGGCAATCTTGACCTGTCAGCACGCACTGAACAGCAAGCGGCTTCGCGGAGGTGACCAATATGAAAAGCACGATTTATATTTTTATATCGCTGAATTGATCGGTGCGGACGGACGGGCTCCACGAACACACTTCATCGGTCCTTTGACGAGTATGTGCGTTGACTTCAGGCAACACATGACCCAAAAAATATCTTTAGAGTACTCGACAATGAGCCTACAGTTTTCCTCACTTGCTGTTCGAACACGCATTCTGATTCTGATTGTTGCTTCACTCGTCAGCATCGTGCTCGTCAGCGGCCTTTCGCTATCGCAGGTACGGCAAAAAGTAATCGACGGACGGAAGCAGAAACTGCATGAGGTCGTTGATCTCGGCATCGGCATCATCAACCATCAGTATAAGTTGGTGCAGGCAGGAATTATCTCTGAAGAAGCTGGCCAGAAGGCCGCGCTCGACGAGTTGGCATCGCTGCCTTACAAGACGAACGAGGCATTTTTTGCTTTCAAGGGAAATGGATTGTACATTCTGGCGCCGGAATACCCAGAGGTCGTGGGTAAAATTTTGTGGGAAAGTAGGGATCAAGAGATGCTTGCTTCAGCGACGCGTGGCGGTGAATTCATTCGCTTCTCATACCCCAAGTTTGGTGAGCAGATTCCGAAGGAAAAGATTGTGTATTCAGCGATGTTTTCGCCATGGGGATGGGTACTGTCCGCACCGGTGTACATCGATGATGTCGACGCAGAGTTCTATCGAAACGCTGCACAGGTGGGCGGTGTCTCCGTCGTCCTGCTCGCATTTCTCTTGGCGATAGGCTGGAGGATTTCTCGCAGCATTATGATCAGTCTTGGCGGCGAGCCCGCCTACGCGGCGGAAGTAGCCGGTATGCTGGCCAGAAATGACCTGACGGGCAAAGTTAAGTTGGATTCAAGCGATCGATCGAGTCTGCTCTACGCGCTCGCTCAGACGATGAAGAGCCTGAGCGCGACCTTAGGCAACATTCGTGCTTCAAGTGATTCTGTGGCGAGCGCGGCCACTCAGATTGCTGCGGGCAATTTGGATCTCTCAGCGCGAACTGAACAGCAGGCCGCATCTCTTGAACAGACTGCCGCCACCATGACTCAGTTGACCGAAACGGTAAAGCAGACCGCTGACAATGCCCGTCAGGCGCACACGCTCGCCACGAAGGCGAGTGATATGGCAGATATGGGCAACGACTCTGTCCAGGCCATGGTCGGGGCAATCGGACAGATCAGCAGTAGTTCAACCAAGATTTCCGAAATCACCGGGGTGATAGAAGGGATTGCGTTTCAGACAAACATTCTGGCGCTGAATGCAGCCGTTGAAGCCGCGCGCGCTGGCGAACAGGGGCGAGGCTTTGCTGTGGTTGCCAGTGAAGTCCGCAGTCTGGCCCAGCGCTCCGCGGAGGCTGCCAAGGAAATCAAGGAGCTGATCAGTTCGTCCGTGACCACGATTCAGG
This sequence comes from Paraburkholderia sediminicola, assembly GCF_902859805.1. Lineage (GTDB taxonomy): Bacteria > Pseudomonadota > Gammaproteobacteria > Burkholderiales > Burkholderiaceae > Paraburkholderia > Paraburkholderia sediminicola. The sequence continues at coordinate 8,829 of NZ_CADIKC010000024.1, forward strand.
ACGGTGCGAAGCAGGCAACGGAGGTCGGTGGAACCATGGGGCAGGTCAAACAGGCCATCAAGCAGGTCTCCGATATTGTTGGCGAGATCGCGGCAGCGTCTGATGAGCAGAGCCGTGGTATTGAGCAAGTGAATCAGGCCGTCGGACAGATGGATGAAGTCACCCAACAAAATGCTGCGCTCGTTGAGCAGGCAGCGGCGGCGGCGCAGTCACTTGAAGAGCAGGCAATCAGGCTGCAGGATGCGATTTCGGTGTTCAAGGTAATCGACACAGTGCAATCCGCAGCACACGTGGTGATTCCGCAAAGCAAGCCCCACCCGCCCGCGTCCAGGATTCCCGCTACGGGTCGGGCGGAATCTGCTAAGTCGAGGACTGCCCCTGTCACCAGTTCTGCCAAACCTGCCTCCGCAGTGGATACGGCGAAATCAGGTTGGGAAACGTTCTGATCTTTCGAAAAGACTGCTTCCCGCATGACGGAACTGACCAGACCGTTTAGCAGGATGCCAATAACGCGCACTGCAAGCGAATACCTTAGCAACGGCGGGTACCGAAATTGCGTACAGGGATAGCGGATCGATCCTGATTACGCTGACGACCGAATCCGTGAGTAGCGGGATGTTGCCGGCGCGATTGCACTTGGGTGGCCAGTGAGGGTCGGAGATGCTGGAACGCATGGATAAATGGTATGAACGCCGCCCTCTCCGAGCAGAGATTCGCGCGCGGCGCCGAGGCGACTTTGGAGCGATGTTGGGTCCCTCCAGAATCAGCCGGCATCTATGTGCCAAATCTACGGACCGGTTACGAAGGTCGATAGCGGTGTGATGGCGAGGCAGGTTGGTCCGCAAGAACGTGAAGCTGATTGACGCTGAGCGTTTTGAGCGCGTCAGATAGCAGAGGTCGTTCTTGGCGAATTCCATCAGGGCGCACAGACTAGCCTATAGACGCCGGATATAAGCGTGCAACCAGCTCCTCGTCCAACTTCTCACGGTATCACCTTGCAAGCCGGGCGGCGTTCATATAAGCGTCAAGCAGTATGTCCAGGCCTAATCATTGTCGCCGCACAGAAACGCCATTAAATAGGCCGTTCGAAGGCGAGGGGTACTTGCACCATACATTAGCCGTTTCTTGGGTGGTCGGGGGTTTTCTTCTGTCGCGGGTGCATTCCGTCTTCGGTTAGAGATCGTGAAATCTGTTTGCGCCGATGTAAAAATGACCCCGTGGCGGTGCGGCGCAAACCTTGAACTTCCCGGAGGTAGTCCATATACTCGACTTAGACCGAATTCGGGCGGCTAAGCTCTATATAAAACTTGGAAAACGCATCGCAGCTACCATTCGCCAGTTGGGTTATCTGCACTGCACTACGATTTGGATCTCTGGGCCAATCGGTGGCCACGGCGCAAAGCCATGGGCAACGTAATCATTTCGCGCCATGCGGGTGATATTGTGGTTGGCTTCGAGTACGAACCTAACGCAAGGCGCTTCTGGGACGCGATGCATTCGAGGTTGGAGGAGTTCGCGATTGCGCTTCTGCCGGACAGGACGAGGCTGCTGGAATTTGGCCGATATGCAGCGGCCAACCGCCAAAGTCGTGGTCTTGGACGGCCGGAGACCTTCACCTTCTTGGGTTTCATATTAATCTGCGGCAAGTCTCGTCGCGGTGCCTTCCAGCTTCGCGGTCACGCGCCGTAGAATTTCCCTCAGAAAGCCGCGCTTATGCGTGACGCAGTGCGAAAGCGCGAGCGCTGCCATGAACCTCTCGCCGACGTCGAAAACTGGTACCGCGAACGCGGCGGTGTGGACGTCGCGGGTATCCGCTGTGAATTTCTGCATTGTGGGCCGGTTGCCATAAGCCGGCTCACCAGGTCTCGAGAAACGGCACCAAAAACGGATCACCATAGCTGATCGCCGTTTCATCGAGCGGTAGTGTCGTGCCCGCGAGCTTTTTTTCACGAAGGGCCGGTCGCTCGCAATTCAATTCCTGGCGCAACTGAGACCCATTCCCTTCGCTCTACGCTCACCACCTCGCACAATAAACTGTATCCCTTCTGTCAGAACCTGTGTCGTATCCCGATCATGGCGAACTCCTGCGACTTTGATCCCGCAGCCGCATAAGAATCCGCGACTACAGCCCGTGCGTCGCCGCCGTTGCCGTCCTGGCCGGATGCATGCGCATAAGAAACGGATGCATAGACATCCGTGCGCTTGCTCAGGGCGTAGTCACCCGCAAGCGATACCTGATGGTAGGTCGCTGACGAGTCGCCGTGTGACTTGAGCAGGTTGTAGCCGATCTCGAGCGTCGTAGCCGGCGTAGGTTGCCAGACCGCATACAGATTGCCATCGTTATAGCGCTCTGCCTGTCTGAACGTAGAGGCGGCATCGGCCAGATACTCCGTATAGCTGTAATAGCCGCCGAAAGTGAAGCTGTCGATTGAGAAGCTGGCGCCCGCTCTCGCGATATTGATCTTGCTGGCAGTGGCGTAAGCCGAGTTGACGGGCGAAATGATCAGATCCTTCACGTCCGCCGTACCGCGTGTCGCCGTACTGCCGTTCCCGTTGTCAACGTGCAGATAGCCGCCCCCGAAATTCCATACGCTTCCCGAATATGAGAGACCCACGCCATAGGATTGTCCGGAACCCACGCTTCCGGCCACGCCGCCCAGAGCGTACGAGGCGCGAACCTGAAAACCGTGGTACGCGGGACTGGCGTACTGGACTGAACTGCTCAGTCGCATCAGACCGTCGGAATTGTCGACATTCCCCGGTGTAGTGAAGTAGTAGAGGTATGCATTCGGCTGAACCGCATACGTCATGTAAAAGAGCGGATCGTATTGGCGACCCAGGGTAAGTGTGCCCAGTGTCTCGGATCTCAGTCCCACATAGGCCGAACGTCCAAACCCGGACGAGGTCTGTGCGCCCGAATTGGCGTCGAATCCGCTCTCGAGCTTGAAGATCGCCGACAGACCACCGCCGAGATCCTCGTTGCCTTTGAGTCCCCAGTTGCTGCCTGTCAGCTGCCCGGACTGGAGGGACAACTGATAGCTCTTGCCGGCCACGTTGTGGACATACTGCAACGAGTTATCGATCGTTCCATACAGGGTGACGCTATTCTGCGCATGGCTGGCCTGAGAAGCCAATCCAACAAGGACAGCTGATGATGAAATGAAAACTGTTCCAATGCTTTTCATGCCGCACTCTCTAGTAAGAAAAATATTAAAGCGGATTTCTGAACCAGGGAAAGGGTCCCTTGAAGTCGCTATGCGCAGAAGGTCAGATTTCCAGATTCGGTGGATTTATCTCCACAGATGTCTCATGAATAATCGTGTCGGGAGTATCAGACGTGTGGCGTCTCCTCATCATTATTTTCGCTTCATCATTCGTCACTTTTCGTTTGATATATACTTAGTAGTACTATATACGTGGTGTTGAATGCTGGTTCTTTGCTGGTTGGGTGCGCAACTCGTCCAGCGGCCTGCTCCGGTACAGGGGGCAACTTATCGCGGAGCCTGTCACCGCACAAACGGAGCGTAGAAAGCCCGCAGCACCATGGAAAGCATGATATGGCGCGCCAAAAATAAAAGCATCGGAAAGTGCCGAAACTTGGTTCGATATCCGATCAAATCACACGGATTTTCGGCGTGATACCACGGTCCAGTGGACCGCTGGCGTCTGTGATTGACCCAGGATTGCTCCCGTCATGGCGCGCAGGTGACGCATTGACACCGCGGGGCGGGCGCTGGATGGGTCAGTGCGATTGGATGTCCTGCGAGCCGCACGTCTGCCGGTACCGCAGGGGCTGCCTTCCCGGTTGCAGCAGCTTCAGGGAAGGCAGGGAAGGGCTGGAAGCGCGCCGCTATGCGGGCGGCAGGTGGGCCGTCACAGCTGATGATCGTGCAATCACGTCAGCGATCGTCTCGGCGGTCGCGGCGGACAATGTCCAGCCAAGATGTCCATGACCTGTGTTGTAGAACACACCGGGCAGCTTTCCCTTGCCCACCCTTGGAAGCATTGATGGGAGCATGGGGCGCAGTCCCGCCCACGGAATGACGCGCGATGTTGCGACGCGTGGGAAATGCCGACGCGTCCAGTCGACAAGCGGCGCGATGCGGTCCGCGCGGATATCCCGGCTGTAACCGTTGATCTCGGCGGTGCCTGCGACGCGGAAGCGATCCTTGCCGAGGCGGCTCGTGACAATCTTGGCGCTGTCGTCAAGCAGGCTGACCCATGGGGCGGCGTTGCGGCTGTCTTCCTCATCGAGGCACACGGTAATCGAGTAGCCTTTCACAGGGTAGACATTGATATAGTCTCCGAGAATCGCGGCGAACTGGCGGCTCATCACGCCGGCACAGATGACGACGGCATCGAATCTGGGGTCGTACGTGTCTCGCGAATCCACATCGTGGGGGTGCCCCTCGGCAATCACCGTGAAAAGACCTGAATCATCTCTCGAAAAAGACGTGACAGACGTATCGAAATGGAAGGTGACCCCGAGGCGCTTGCAGGCGGCGGTCAACCCGCGTGTAAACTTGTGTATGTCTCCGGTGGAATCAGACGGAGTAAAAAATCCTCCGTAGTAGGATCCCTGTAACGCGGGCTCAATCGAGTGGATTTCGTTTTCGGCCACGGCGTGACGTTCGAGCCCCGCCTCGCGCAGCAGTGAATTGACGGCCGCCGCCGCCTCGAATCCCTTTCGGTCGTGGTAGATGTGCAGGATTCCCCGTCGCTCCAGATCGAAGTTGATCCCTTCCTTTTCCGCAATGGAGAACAGGTGTTGCCTTGCCTGCAGGGCGAGTCGAACTGTTTCGATCGTGTTTGCGCGATAGTTCGGGATCTGGCGGAGAAACTCGTAGATCCATGTGTACTTGTGCCAGCCAGGGACAGGGTTGAGCAACAGCGGTGCGTCGCGCCGCAGCATCCAGCGAAGCGCTTTCGCAAGGGTCGCTACGTGGTTCCAGACTTCTGCGTTACTGACTGACAACTGACCGCCGTTGGCGAACGACGTTTCCATGGCGGCGTATCGATGCCGGTCGAACACCGTCACATCGAACCCGCGATGGGTCAGGGCATAAGCGGTCGTGACGCCGGTGACTCCAGCGCCGATTATGGCAATTCTTTTCATGGTACGGTCCAGACGAGTTGGGATATCGCCATTGCGCTGGCGTCAATGCCCCATCTGTCCATGTACCTGAGAGTTTTTCTTAACTGCGCGTGTGGGTCGCAGGAAAGTCCCCTTCGGTGTGCGTGCGAAACGCCTCTCTCCAGATGTCCTGATATCGCGGTCCTGTTGCCTGAGAGTTTCCGGGGCGGTTGCTCCGTCGGCGTCGTCATGGTGGTGTGACGATCTCTCCCGCGCCATCACTAGCGAACCCCGTCACGATATATGTACGCATGGTCAAAAACAATATGGCATCAAGCGATCATTACCTCGTCATACCTAGTAATGCTTTCGGGCGGTGATTTTCCTTTGCCGACGCAAGGCCTCCAGGTTCCGGTCAATAGGGTCCATCTGGTGCGGGATTGCGTGCGAGCGGGAGCGTGGCGTGACAGCGAAACTCAACTTCGTTGCGCAGCCGGATAGGTGCCTGTCAGCACCAGCAGAAGCCCGATGACGTGCCAGACTGTCAGCGGTTCGCCCAGAAAGAGTACCGAACTCGCGATGCCGAAAACGGGCACCCAGTAGAGCCACATCGACGCGCGGGCAATACCGACCGCCGCAACCGCGCGGTTCCAGACCAGCGCGCCAAAACCGGTTGACAGTGCGCCAGAGATGAATACGACGCCCCAGTGCCAGCCAACGTCACTCATGCGTGGCAGGTCCTGTTGCCAGCAGACGGCGATCAGCGCATGCGCGAGCAACAACATGGCACCGAACGCCTGAACGCTGACGCTCACTGTCAACGCGTCGAGTTGCACGAGAAGACGCTGTGTCAGTGCATTGCCTATGCAGTAGGCGGCGACGGCGGCAAAGATAAGGATATCGCCGGCCCCCGCCTGGAGCAACTGCGCGGAAGGTTGCATCAGGATCGTCACGGCGACGCCTCCGAGTCCAACGACAGTGCCAAGCCAGCGTTGATGGTTGATGCGCTCGCCCAGAAACGTCAGGGCCATGAAGGATGACAGCAACGGCTGCAGCGCTGTGATCAGCGCTCCGTTTGTCGCGGTGCTGAGATGGATGCCGATCGTCAGCAGCAACTGCTGGAGATAGACGGTCAGCACCGCGCAGAGCAAGAGTCTGGGCCGAAAGTCCTTGCCGAGCTGAAAGAGGGGAACCGTCGGGCGTAGCTGGCACGCAAGCACCACGACTCCGGCCGTCAGCCGGAGTCCCGAAAGGAGAACGACATCGAAGTGACCCGTCAACCACTTGACGAGCGGTAGCGTGAACCCCCACACAGCCATGAGAAGGAGAAGCGCGCCTTGCGAGCCCGTCGCGGCACGTGCCCCGATCGCCGATCCCGGTTTGACTATGGGTGGCCCGTGCAGGCGTCTACGAGCGCAGTCTCGCCTACGGCGTGCAGCAGCACGTTTGCGCCGGCGGCCGCCCATTCGGGTGAGATATCTTCAGCTTCGTTGTGGGAAATGCCATCGATGCACGGGCACATGATCATGGCCGTCGGCGTAACGCGCGAGAGCCAATAGGCATCGTGTCCTGCGCCGGACACAATGTCGCGATGCGTGTAGCCGAGTGACGCAGCGACGTTCCTGATAGTGCTCACCGAGGGTTCATCGAACGCGACCGGCTCAGCGTGCTGCAGCCGGCTGATCGTGAACGTCAGTTCCAGCTCACCGGCGATCGCCTCGACGCCATGACGGATGCTGGCCTCCATCGCGGCGAGCACTGTGGCATCCGGCGACCTGATATCAATGGCGAGTTCGGCTGAGCCTGGTACGCTATTGGTGGAGTTCGGACGTAGCTCGAGGCGCCCCACAGTACCCACAGCGTAAGGCTGGTGGCTCATCGCTACCTGCTGGACCAGTTCCATGACCCTTGAGGCGCCCAGGCCCGCGTTCCTGCGTCGCGCCATCGGGGTACTGCCCGCGTGGGCGGAGCGGCCCTGCAGGTTCACCTGCAACCACGTCAACCCTTGGCCGCCTGTCACGATGCCGATCTGGGTGCCTTCGGCTTCGAGAATCGGTCCCTGCTCGATGTGCAGTTCGTAGAACGCTTTCAGCTTCAGGGAGCCAACCGGCATCTTTCCTTTCCAGCCGATGCGTTCCAGCTCATCGCCAAACCGGATGCCCGTCCTGTCCTGGCGATCGTAGGCCCACTCGACGGAATGGACCCCGGCAAAGACGCCGGACGCCATCATCACGGGTGCAAAGCGCGATCCCTCTTCATTTGTCCAGTTTGCGACGACGATCGGGTGTTTCGTCCTGATGCCGCGATCGTTGAGGGTGCGTACGACCTCGAGACCGGCCAGCACGCCGAGGATTCCGTCGAACCGGCCGCCCGCGGGCTGGGTATCGAGATGGCTGCCGACGCACACGGGGGCGGTGTCCGGATCCGTGCCGGGCCGCATGGCGAAGATGTTGCCCATCTGGTCGACATGGATTTCCATGCCCGCTTCCTGGCACCACCGCGCAAACAGCGTGCGGGCCGCGCCATCTTCGTCCGTCAGCGCCTGGCGGTTGTTGCCGCCGGCAATACCGGGCCCGACCTCCGCCATTGCCATCAGCGAAGCCCAGAGACGGCCCTGATCCACCCGGGTGTCCCGATCCAACGCAAGTCTGAAACTGCTCAAGTTGGTCACTGATCGCTCCAGAAATTCAGATTGCACGACTGGCGGTTTGCCAGTAGCGGGCCTTAACGTCTTTTTTGAGCACCTTTCCATAGGCGTTCTTGGGAAGATGGTCCACGAAATCAACCGACTTGGGCTTCTTGTACGAAGCGAGCCGCGTGCGGCAGAATTCGATGACGTCTTCCTCTGTCACGCCAGGCCCGGCGCGCAGAACGACAACAGCCTTCACGGCTTCGCCCCATACCTCGTCCGGAACGCCAACGACGCAGGCCTCGACAATCGCCTCATGCTGCAGCAGGATTTCTTCGACTTCGCGAGGGTAGATGTTGGACCCGCCCGAGATAATCATGTCCTTGACGCGGTCAGTGATATAGATGTAGCCGTGATCATCGCGGTAGCCGACGTCACCGGTGTGCAGCCAGCCCGCCTTCAGTACTTCGTCGGTCGCTTCCCTGCGGCGCCAGTAGCCTGGGGTCACCACGTCACCGCGAACCGTAATTTCTCCGGCGACGTTGCTACCGACTTCATTTCCTTGTTCGTCAACGATGCGCATGATCACGCCAGGATATTCCCGCCCGACCGAGCCGATCCGTTCCAGCATCTGCGGCGACGCAGGGTTATATTCGGACTTGTGCATCCCGCATTGCGCCGGCGCTTCGCTCTGGCCGTAGCTCTGGCAGAACACGGGGCCGAAGACCTCGATCGCGCGGCGCAGCACCTCGGCGTACATGGGCGCACCCGAGCAGAGAACGTTTTTCAGGCTCCTGACGCTGTATCGGCCAATATCGGGAGACTGCAGAAGCATCTGCACCATTGTCGGCGCCATAAAGCTCGCGGTGGCGCTGAAACGTTCGATTGCTTCCAGGACCTTTGGCGGATCGAACCTGGACAGTCCCGGGAACACCTGCGCCGCGCCCACTGACAGGTGGACAAGACCGACGCTCGCCGTCGCATGGGCGATCGGCGCAAAGTGAATCATGCGGTCGTTCTCATCGGCGTCCTGCAAGATACCGAGCCGCAATTGCTGCACCATCGACACAAGGTTGCGGTGTGTCTCCATCACGCCCTTCGGCCTGCCCGTCGTACCCGATGTGTAGAACAGCCACGCCGTGTCGTCAGGATCGATCGTCACTGCAGGAGGCGCGTCACCTTCGCCTTCCAGAAGGTCACCGTAGAATCCGGCTCCCTCACACCGCTCCATGCAGATCCACTGCGAGATTTCCGGATGTGACGCCCGTAACGTTTCGACGGCGTTCGCAAACTCCGGCGAAAAGACGAGGGCGCTCGCTCCCGAATCCGCAAGCGTGAGGCTGATCTCATCGACATGCAGTTTCGGATTGAGCGGCGTAGCCGTCATGCCCGCAGCCAGGGCCGCCAGGTAGACTTCGAACGCCTCAAACCGGTTCGTGGAGATGATCGCCACACGATCACGCTGCTGCAATCTCGCGTGTAGCGAATGCGCGATGCTGTTGATGCGGCGGACACCATCGGCATAACTGATGGTTACATCGGGTGTGATCCAGAGCGGTCGCTCGGGATGATTTCTTGCGGAGCGGTAAACGAAATGTGCCAGATGCATTTTGATTTACATGTTCGTTGTGGACGGATTGGTGGCTTCGACGCTCATCAGGAAGGGCGCGCTCGCACGTTTGGGCGCGAGCCTGTCGGCGACGAACAGCTGGAACAGGTGCAGCGCGCGCTCCCATTGCGGAGAAAACCGGGTTGCCAGTCCCAGTTCATGCCGGACGTGACATTGCGCCTGGAGTGACTTCCAGATCTTTTCATCCTCGCCGAAGACGTCCTTCCAGAAGTCGGCGCTTCGCTCCCGCACGGCCCTGAAACGCTCGTGCGCGGCCTCCCGTACGAAGTGGGTCGTGGAGCGGTAGGTGGTGCTTTCGGGGCCGGTGGGAACGATGAGTGAAGTCGAGATCGAGAATGGCCCACAGGAGAGCACGGTATTAGGAAATACGAACAGCACCATGGATTCGGTCATTCCCGTTTTTGACATGGTGGGCATCACCGGCAGGCGCAGGCCGTCGCTTTCCGCTTCGTACCGGCGCGCAGCCTCGTCGAGAGTTCGCCTCGATGAGAACCCGGCGTACACGCTTCCCCCGTCTTCGGTGGCGTAGTCGGCGCTGTGGTCGAATGCCCGGTGCACGAAGGGCAGGTGGTAATCCTCGATCGATCCCTCAAGGACGATTTTCCAGTTCGCCGCATAGTGGAAGGTGCCTTGGCGGCCGCCAGGCGTGTGCTCGATGGAGGAGAGGTCGAAGCTGCGCTCAACTCGGGAGATCGCCGGTTTCAGGTGTTCGACGAGCGGCAACGCATGTCCGTCGAGATTGACGAAGACGACACCCAGCCATTGCTCGCACCGCACGCTCAGCAGGCCCAAGGCATCCCGGCTGATCCCGGGCGAATCGTTCTGCCGGACGCCGGCGATACCTGGCGTCGCGACCAGTTTCCCGTCCAGGCTGTATGTCCAGGCATGGTACTGGCATCTGAGGTCGCGCGCAGAACATTCCCCCTCGACAATTTTCATTCCACGGTGCCGGCACACATTGTGGAAACACTTGATGGACCGGTCCGACGCGCGAACGAGGAGCAGCTCCCATCCGGCGATGGTCACGGCCTTGGCATCGCCCACCTCGGGAAGTTCATGTGCGAATCCCACTCCCATCCAACCAGTGGCGAAGATGTTCCGGCGCTCGGCCTCATAAAAGTCAGTGGAAAAATAAGCGCGACCCGGTAATCCGAGGGCAACACCTGTGGGCGCGCGCAGCGCCTGCAGTTCTTCTGGGGTAACAATCGGCGTTTTGGGTTGACGCATGGGGTCACAGGCACGTTGATTTGCGTACAACCATTTTCCAGGCATTGCGACGCCGCACGCCATCAGGGATTGACGAACCTAACATTGGAAAAAGCCGAGGACGGACCGGGCGGATTTGCCAGCTTTCGGAAAGCCCGAAGAAAAAGTCCGATCTTCCGTGTTGATCAGGACAGTCCCGGGATGGTCAGATCACCGGTAACGAAGTCCGGACGGTTCCGGGTCGTTTCCTATTCTCTATCGTGAGCTGACTATCTTCATGACCACTATCTCCAGTAATGCAACCCCGGAAGTAGCGCCGCTGACGTTCATGGGCGTGCCGCGCTGCGGGAACATTGGCACTATCGACGCAGACGTTGCGATCATGGGTGTATCGTGCGCGACGCCGTACTTGCAGTCCGAGGCATACGGCCTGGCGAATCTGTCCGGGCCGACGGCGCTGCGCCGGGCCTCCGTTCCGCTGCTGCGGCTGCGCGACCGGCACGACTGGGACCTCGACGGCGTGTTTCTGCCCGATGCGAACGGGCGGGTGGTCGACATTGGCGATCTTCCGGTCAGCTTCCATGAAGCGGAGACGAACCGGCAGATCATCCGACAGACGGTCGAGCAGCTCGCGGCGCGAAATACGGCCGTGATCGCGCTTGGCGGCGAGGACTCCGTCCCGACGCCGATGCTGCAGGGCCTGAGCCGCTACGAAGACGTCACCGTGCTCCAGATTGACGCGCACATGGACTGGCGGGACGAGAATCTCGGTGAGCGGTGGGGGCTGTCGAGCGGAATGCGCCGCGCATCGGAGATGTCGTTTGTGAAGGACATCATCCAGGTCGGCACACGCGGCCCGAGCTCCGCAGGCGACGTCGAAGTGAACGACGCGCGCAACTGGGGGGCGAAGATCTTCACCGGCGAGGACGTCTTCGATCGTGGGGTGCAGCCGATCATCGACTCCGTGCGTGAAGGTACCAACGTGCACGTCAATTTCGACCTGGACGGGCTGGATCCGACGATCATGCCGGCGGTATGGGTGCCGTCACCGGGCGGCCTGAGCTTCTGGCACGCGATCAAGCTGATCCGCGGCATTGCGCGAAAGGCCAATATCGTCAGCGTGGCGATGGTCGAATACGTCGAGGCACGGGATCCGGCGGGGCTGGCGGCCAACGTGGCCGTCAGGCTGACCACGGCCTTCATCAGCGAAATCCTGCGTCAACGACAGGCGGCCCGATAACATCGTCAGGATCGGCAAGCGTCACTCCGACCGGTCTTTCGCGCATCGGAGGCGACGCATCGTGAGCCTGTCCCCGGCCTGTCCCTAGGCCAGTCTTTGAGTATCCCCCAATGCGCGCGCGTCGCTGGCGGCTCTGGAAGGCGGGGGATGCCGTGCGCATTCGCGGCGCCTTGCAGTGGCCCGCGCCCACGATCCTCTCGTACTGGCGACATCGACCGGCGTAGTCCGGTTGTCGTTGCCGGTTCTCGTAAGCGGTCGTCGTAACCCGTTGAGAACAGATCATGAGCACCCTGCTGGCGAGCGAGTGCCGCGCGATCGACATGATCCGTGAAATCGGCGAAATCCACTGACGAGGTTCTCATGGCAAATTTTCTGAATATCCATCGCGAAGGCGCGATCCTTGTTCTGACCATGGATCAGCCGGATACGCGCGATATGCTTGCCGGAAACACCGCCGTACAGGAAATAGTTGACGCCTGCACGATGATCGCCGCTGACGTGTCCGTGCGGGCGGTCATCCTCACGGGCGCCGGGTCCGTTTTCAGCTCCGGCGAGAATGTCAGGGACATGCAGAAGTACGAGCGTGACACGCCGCCGCCCGAGACGGCGTGTCAGGAGTACCGCAGCGGCATCCAGCGCGTGCCCAAAGCGCTTTACCACTTGGAGGTGCCGGTGATCGCGGCCATAAACGGCCCTGCGATTGGCGCAGGTCTCGATCTTGCCTGCATGTGCGATATCCGCATCGCCTCTGCAAGCGCAACGTTTGCAGAAAGCTTCCTCACGGCCGGCATCGTCCCGGGCGACGCTGGAGCGTGGCTGTTGCCCCGGGTCGTGGGGCGCGCAAAGGCGGCCGAGATGGCGTTTTTCGGCGAGCCCGTTTCGAGTGCGGAAGCATTGGAATGTGGACTGGTCTCGCGCGTGGTCGAGCCTGAGGCGCTGATGGATACGGCTCTGAATGTCGCCGCCCGGATCGCAGCCAATCCTGGCGCGGTGCTCCGGATGACGAAACGTCTGCTGCGAGGGGCCGAGCACGGTTCGCTTGAATCCTCGCTCGAGCTCGCCGCGAACCTTCAGGCGATTGCCCACATGGACCCCGGTCACCATGAGGCGGTGCGCGCATTTGCGGAGAAGCGACCGCCAAAATTCCGGCACTGAAGTACGACGATCTTCCCCCTTCATTCCAGCCAACATGACTCTTCAGATACCTCTTGTCGTCGACCTTGTGCGCAGCCCCGCCGGGCGCATTAAGGCGGGCGGCGCATTTACAGAATTGCATCCGACCGAACTGCTTGCCCAAGTGCTTCAGCAACTGGTGCAACGTACCGGTATTGATCCCGCCGACGTCGGCGACGTCGTGACGGGATGTGTGAGCCAGGCAGGCGAGCAGTCGGCGACGCCGGGACGCGTCGCGTGGCTGGGCGCGGGATTTCCCGAGCATGTGCCGTCCACGACAATCGACCGCAAATGCGGCTCATCCCAGCAGGCGATTGCGTTTGCCACGCAGGCCGTCATGGCGGGCGTGCACGACATGGTGATCGCCTGCGGCGTTGAGTCGATGAGCCACGTTCCGATGGGCAGTGCACGTATGGACAGGAATCCCTTCGGGCCTTCGTACATTGCGCGTTATGGTCAGCAGATTTCGCAGGGGGTGGCGGCAGAGCGCGTCGCCGCACAATGGAACCTGTCGCGGGAGGAACTGGATCGCTATTCGGCACAGTCACACCAACGCGCTGCGGCAGCGGCCGAGTCAGGACAGTTCGCCCGTGAGATCGTCGGCATCCGTACGGGCGCCGGTCAGATCGATCAGGATGAAACCGTGCGGCCGTCCACCACGGCGGACAGCCTGCGGGAGTTGAGGCCGTCGTTTGCCGATGAGCGCCTGCGCGAGCGCTTTCCGGAGATTACGGACTGGCGCATCACCGCGGGCAATTCATCACAGATGACGGATGGAGCGGCTGCCGTGCTGATTGTGAGCGAACGTCTGGCGACGCGTCTGAATCTCCGGGCGCGCGCGCGATTCGTCGCGTTTGACGTGCGCGGTGACGACCCGATGATGATGTTGACGGCGCCGATCGCCTCCAGTCGCGCCGTGCTGCAGAAGGCGGGATTGAAGGTGCAGGATATTGACACCTTCGAGGTGAATGAAGCCTTCGCTCCTGTACCGCTTGCGTGGCTGAAAGAGCTCGATGCGGATCCGACGCGCCTTAACCCGAGTGGCGGCGCGATTGCTCTGGGCCATCCCTTGGGCGCTTCGGGCGCCCGTATCACGACGACCCTTGTGAACTGGCTGGAAATGCACAATGGTCGTTATGGACTGCAGACCATGTGTGAGGCAGGCGGAATGGCGAACACCATGGTGCTGGAGCGAATTTAACGAAGAACGGATGGGAGGAGCATCGAAATGGATAATGAAAAGAGCAGCGCTATCGTGACAGGAGGCGCGTCCGGGCTCGGACTCGCGACGGTGCGACGGCTTGTCGGGCAGGGTATGCATGTCGTTATTGCGGATCTGCCGGCGTCGGACGGCGCGCGGGTAGCGGATGAACTCGGCAACCAGGTCCGGTTCGTCCCCGCGGACGTCACGAATGAGGCGCAGATTCAGGAAGCCGTCGCCACTGCGACAAGCCGGGCGCCTCTGCGCGCCCTTGTGCACTGCGCAGGACGCGGCGGTGCACTGCGCGTCATCGACCGGGAGGGCAATCCCGGATCGCAGGCGCTCTATGAAGAGGTCGTTCGCGTGAACCTGTTCGGCACCTTCAATACGCTGAGGCTCGCCGCCGCCGCAATGGCGAAAAACGAGCCCAGGGACGGTGACCGGGGCGTCTGCGTGCTGACGTCGTCGGTCGCCGCGTGGGAAGGCCAGGTCGGCCAGATACCGTACGCCTCCGCGAAGGCGGGCATCGTCGGCATGACGCTCGTCGCTGCGCGCGACCTGGCCCAGCACGCCATCCGGGTGATGACGATCGCGCCCGGCATTTTCGATACACCGCTCCTGGCGCGTCTGCCCGAGAACGTACGGGCGTCGCTGGGTGCCGCGGTTCCACATCCACCACGACTTGGACAGCCGGACGAATTCGCCCGGCTTGTGCTGCAGATTCTCGATAACCCCATGCTGAACGGCGAGACCATCCGTCTGGATGGCGCCATCCGCATGCAGCCACGCTGACGTACTCACGAGTTCCGAACTTCTGGTTGAACGCCGTAATGGCGTACTCGTCATGACGATGAACCGGCCCGACGCACGCAATGCCATGACGCAGGCGCTGGCCCGTGAAATGGCGGGCGCGCTTGACGAGTTGAACGACGACGCAACGCTGCGGGTTGGCGTGCTGACGGGCGCCGGCGGAAATTTCTGCTCGGGCATGGATCTCAAGGCCTTCCTGCGCGGTGAACTTCCCCGTATCGAAGGACGTGGATTCGGCGCGCTGACGCAGAAGCCACCCCTGAAGCCGCTGATTCCCGCAGTGGAAGGCTACGCTCTTGCCGGCGGATTCGAGATGGCGCTGGCTTGCGATCTGATCGTGGCGTCGCGCACCGCAAATTTCGGCCTGCCTGAAGCGAAGCGGGGCCAGGCTGCCACGGCTGGTGGTCTGATCCGCCTGCCGCGACGCATTCCCTATCATGTCGCCATGCAATACATCCTCACAGGCGACATGCTGCCTGCAGGCTCTGCCGCGCAGTTCGGACTGGTGAACGTGCTGACAGAATCCGGCGAGGCGCTCAATGCCACATTCGCGCTCGCCGAGAAGATCCAGGCGAATGGCTCCCTTGCCGTGATGGCGGCAAAGCGGGTAGTGGCCGAACCGGGTGACTGGCCACAGGCCGAGATGTTCGAACGGCAGGCAGTCTATACGCATCACGTCTTTGAGTCTGAAGACGCGAGGGAAGGAGCCAAGGCCTTCGTCGAAAAACGCCTGCCCGTCTGGAAAGGATGCTGAAGCGATTTCGATTCGTATTCGCCTCTGCGACGCATTCCTGACGGGATGACCAAGCGCGCGGATGTCCGGAAATGTATCCGGAAATGCTGAAACAAAGATTCGTTCTTCCATATTGCCTGATGCCACCTCTCGTGCTTCTGTGCGTCGCGAGGAAAACCCGGAACATCATTGGGACGGTGGTCCGCCGACCACCGGTTTCACTCGCACAAACAGGGCCATTGACGTGGCCCGTATCTTGTCAGTGCCTACTGATAAATACACACACCGCGCTGGCCGCCGCGCCCGGCAGGGAACGCGCTCGCCTGCAGACGCCTCGTCCTTCGGGCGGCATACGGCATTCAACGCTGTGCCTGCGCTCATTCGTCCCCTTTCATCAGTCCAACGAAGCAGGATAGAAACCAAGGCGAACATGCGCCTGTTACCGCTCGGGTGGAACCTGTTGGCGGCTCGTCACACACGGCGACGGCGCATCGCGATGCCTGCCGTCCTTCATGTAGTGTCAGCATGGGCTTTTCCCTGATTGACCCTGTCGATGGGTGAACGACAATCGGCGGATACGATCGCGACGCCCGGGGACAGACGAATCGGATTACGAGCGCGCATAGGCCCGCAATGGTCACGACGTCCACGTCTGCCGTTTCCCGGATATCGCAGGGGATCCGGACATGGAATCGCCCGCGTTATCGACAGCGATAGCATGACGCCACGGCGGGACGAATCTGGCAGTGGCTGCGCGGCCGGATTTTTTTGGCGATCTACACTCGGAGTGTCCCATCCATCATGAGAAGGAATCTGCGCCGATGTCGAAATTGAAGCAAGTCACGGATCTTGAGCTAAGGCTGCTGCGCAGCTTCACCGAGATCGTTGACCGGGGAGGCTTTGCTGCTGCGCAGGCAGCGCTGAACATATCGCAGTCGGTGATGAGCGAGCATCTGAAGACGCTCGAGGTCCGTCTTGGGTTTGTGCTATGCAAGCGCGGGCCCGGCGGCTTCAAGCTGCTGCCTGAAGGCGAGCGTGTCTACAAGTCAGCCAAGCAGCTCTTCGTCTCGATTGACGCGTTCAAGGCGGACATCGGCGAAATCGGCGACGAGATGGCGGGCGAGGTCATCGTTGCTGTCGAGGACGAGATCATTACCAACCCGGCCTGTCGCCTGCCTGAAGCACTGCAGATGTTTGGCGTTCGTGCAGGAAGCCGGTCGCGGGTGCAGGTTGAAGTCATGGTGGGATATCAGGCCATCAGCCACGTCGCGGATGGTTCCGTGCACCTCGGGATCAGCCTCTCGGACGTCTATACGCGAGACGTGTCCACACAGCATCTTTTCGATGAAGTCGGGGAAATCTACTGCGGAAATGGGCACCCCCTTTTCGATGTGCCCGACCACGAGATTACAGAAGCCCAGCTTGCCGAGTACCCTTATTCCAGTCGCGGACACCTGGAGCGCAAGGATGCGCTGCTCATCGGGAACAACTTCCGCTCGGGCGATGTAGGGCTGGGCGCACAGGCGCAACTGGCGCTTGTGCTTTCGGGTAGGGATCTCGGCTGGGTGCCTCAGCACGTCGCCGCACCGTTCGTCGCGATGCACAGGGCGCGCGCCGTCAGACCAGACATTACGCGCCGGACAGTTCCGATCAATGTCGTGAGTCGCGACGCGGGCCCACATGGAAAACTCGTCGCGATGCTTCGATCCTGCGTCGTCATGGCGCACACTTACGGATCCCCCTCCGACGCCCGTCCCATGGGCGTTTCCGTCGCTGCAGCCAAGGGTTAACGCGGGTCAATCCAGTCGACCGGACTGACCGCAAATGCCTGCGAGAGAACCGATCCTAGGTTCTCCTGGCAGCGATAGTGAAAAAAAATCCCGATCCATATACTGGTTTTTGAAGTCGCCGTTGTGGCGACTTCAATTTCGTGACGACTTCAGCGGCTCGCCAGTCCAATCCTGAAGCGTTCTCGTGAAACCAGCTCAAGGAAAGCACATGTTGATCGGGAAAGTAGTCAAGTGTTGTACGGTCGCGGCCGTACTGACCATCAGTGGTACGTCCGCCTTTGCCGACCAGGCGCCCAACCTGCAGGGGCAGAAAATAACAGCGGCCTTCTTTGGCGGCTCGCTTCAGAAGATGATCGAAGAAGCCTGGATGACTCCATTTGAAAAAGCGACAGGCGCCAAAGTAAGCATCGACTCTCCTAACCCGAGGGCAAAACTCAAGGCGCAGGTGGAGTCTGGCAACACGGTATGGGACATCTACACTGAAGACGCATCGTTCGTGCAGCAGAACTGCGGTGTGTTATTCGAGAAGGTCGATACGTCGAAGTTCGTTGCAGCGGGAATCGACAAACGCTTCATCACCAACGACTGTGGCGTATCGACAGTGGTGGTAGCCGAGGTGTTCGCATACAACGAAGACAAGTATCGAAACGCGCCCCCGAAAAGCTGGGCCGATTTCTTCGATCTCAAGAAATTTCCTGGCAAGCGCGCGATCTTCAATAACCCGATGACGGGCATCCTCGAAATGGCGCTGCTTGCCGACGGTGTTCCCGCCGACAAGCTGTATCCCCTCGATCTCGATCGCGCATTCAGGAAGCTGGACACCATCAAGGACAAGATCACCTGGACCCAGTCGCCGGGCGGTCTGACCGACGCGCTCGTCAATAACCAGGTCGATCTCGCCCTGGCGTTCTCGGGCCGCGTCGCTGCGGCGGCCAAAGCCGGGGCGAAGGTAGAGGTCGTGCGCAACCAGCAGCTCCTGTCTTGGGACCAGTGGGCGCTTGTCAAGGGCAGCAAGAACAAGGCTGCCGGAATCGCATTCCTCAATTTCGTCGCCCAGCCCAAGCAGCAGGCCAGTATGACTGAGCTTACGTCGTACGCAACGGCAAACACAGACGGACACCCGAAGGTCGATCCGCTTTCGGCGCACTTCCTGCCGGTTCGTGAGAATGCCGTGTTCGTCAATCAGGACTGGTGGGCGAAAAACTTTGATGCCGTCAACCAGCGCTTTGTGGCGTGGCAAACCCAGTAACGGGCGGCCTTGTATCGCGACGTGTTAGCAAGATGGGGCCTCGACCCGGAAAGCTTCCGGGCTGTGGCCATCCGTCATCAACGGATGTATTGGGGAGGCGTGTGATGTCGTTTTCATCCCAGGGTATGACAAGGAACGGCGGCCTTGGAGCCGCTCTTTCGATCAGGAATCTGACCAAACGCTATGGTCATAACGCTCCCGCGGTCGATGACGTGAGCCTAGACATCCAGGCGGGTGAATTCGTCACATTCCTGGGACCAAGCGGTTCCGGCAAGACAACCACCCTGAGCATGGTGGCCGGATTCACGGACGTGACGTCCGGTCAGATCCTTCTCGGAGGCCAGCCGATTGAGGCGTTGCCCCCTCATCGCAGAAACATCGGCATGGTGTTCCAGAGCTATTCGCTGTTTCCACACATGACCGTGTTCGATAACGTCGCCTTTCCGTTGAGAAGGCGGGGGATCGGCAAGGCGGAAATCAGGTCGCGGGTAGGGCGCGTGCTCGAGTTGATCCAGCTTGCGGACAAGATGGACCGGTATCCGACGGCGCTCTCGGGGGGGCAGCAGCAGCGAGTCGCGCTCGCGAGAGCGATTGTTTTCGAGCCGACGCTTCTTCTGATGGATGAGCCGCTGAGTGCGCTGGACAAGAAACTGCGCGAACAGATGCAGCTTGAAATCCGCAGGCTTCACAAGGAACTGAAGATCACGTTCATCTTCGTGACCCACGACCAGGAAGAAGCGCTCGTCATGTCCGACCGCATCGCCGTTTTTCGGAACGGCAAGCTCGCACAGGTCGGAACGGCTGCCGACCTGTACGAGCGGCCGCAGTCACTTTTCGTCGCGAATTTTCTCGGTGATTCGAACATCCTTCACGGCACTGCTCGCGTCGAGCAGGATTCTCACATCCTCGAGAACCGCTGCGGAAAATTCATGGCGCCGCGCTCGCAAAAACTGGACGGCTCCACCGCGGCCGCCATCAGCGTGCGACCTGAACGTATGCGCGTGATCCCTGTCGCCCAGGAATGCGGTGAACCTAATCGTGTGAATGCGCGCGTTTCCCAGATCATTTACGTGGGGTCCTCGCGCAAGGTGGAGGTCGCCCTGTCCGACGGGACGCTCATGCAGATCCGGGAGCAGCCGCGCGACCAGATCGATGTCAGGGAAGGTGCGGAGGTCGCCGTCTGCTGGCCCATCTCGGCCAGTACCATGTTGCCTGACGAAAAGGGAGGCGCAGGTGACTGACTCAGGAATTGTGTCGACGGATTCACCCGGATCTGATGTTGCAACTGCGAATACACGCCCACACGGTCGAATCAATCGCGCGGTGCTGCTCGTTCCTGTTCTCGCTTTTCTGGGACTGTTTTTCCTCTATCCCATCTTCACCATGACGGTGAAGAGCATCACCGACATTCCGCCCGGTGCGAGCGCATGGACGAATTTCGAATGGTTCTTTAGCGACCGGACGAATATGCGAATCTACTGGAACACGCTCGTTACGGCCTTCAAGGTCACCGTGTTCTGTGTGCTCGTCGCCTATCCGATGGCCTACTCGATGATGCGTGCGCGAGGCGTGTGGAAGCTCGCCATTCTGGGCGTCGTCCTGCTACCGTTCTGGACGAGCGCGGTGGTGCGCAACTTCGCCTGGGTCGTGATCCTACAGGACAGAGGTGTCCTCAATTATGTTTTGTCGCTCTTCGGTGCGCCTCCTGTCAGCATTTTGGGCACTGCGACGGCGGTCACCATCGGGATGGCTCAGGTGCTTCTTCCCTTTGCCGTGCTGCCCATCTACACGAGCATGCAGAAGATCGATTCGAGTCTGATGCGTGCCGCACTGATGCTGGGTGCGAGACCCGTCGTCGCATTCTTTACCGTGTTCCTTCCGCTGTCGATGACAGGGGCTTTCGCCGGGGCCGTGCTGGTCTTCGTTCTTTCGCTTGGCTTCTATGTGACCCCAGCGATACTCGGCTCACCGCGCGACGCGATGCTTCCGCAAATCATCTATGCGCAGGTGACTGAACTTCTGGCCTGGGGGCGTAGTAGCGCCATGGCGGTGGTGTTGCTCGTCACGACAGTCGGCATCCTGGCGGGTGGGGCGTTGATGACGCGCACCTTGCGCAACCGCATCGCCGCAAAGGAACAGTGAGAATCGGACATGAGCAACTACAACCTTTCCAGTTTCGTCATGCGCCGCGCAAGCAATGCCGCTCTGTATGGTGTTGCGAGCCTTGTCGCGTTCACCCTGATTGCGCCATTGCTAGTCATCATTCCGATGAGTTTCAGCGGCGTCCAGTCATTCGCTTTTCCACCCAAAGGCTTTTCAACGCAGTGGTACGTCAACCTGTTCACGAACGAAGCCTGGTATCGTGGGATGTTCCAGTCGTTCGGGATAGGGCTGGTTGTCACCCTGTTCTCGCTTGTCCTGGGAACCATGGCGGCCCAGGGGCTCACCAAGGTAAAGGGATTCCTGAACGCTGCGACTTCCTCGCTTCTGCTTTCGCCGATGATCATTCCCGCAGTTGTCAGCGGCGTCGGTACGTACGCCGTCTTCCTCAAGTGGCATCTGACGGGGAACTACCTCGGATTTATTCTCGCGCATACCGCACTTGCTACACCGTTCGTGCTCACGACCGTCTCAGCATCCCTGAAGGCCTTCAGCAAGACGCTGGAGTATGCCGCCGCGAGTTGCGGTGCAACGCCGACGGAAACGTTCTTTCTCGTCACGATGCCGATCATCAGTCCGGGACTCGCGAGCGGAGCTCTGTTCGCCTTCATGGCGTCCTTCGATGAAGTGGTCATCGCGTCGTTCCTGGGTGGTCCGGATCTGAAGACGTTGCCCGTCAAGATGTTCAACAGCGTGTATGTGGACTCGGACCCGACCCTGGCCGCGGTGTCGACCGTGATCATCGCAATCACGTCGATCGCCATCTTCATGGTGATGCGTTTCAATCGGGGCAGATCATCGTACGCGCCGGCGTGAGCTGCCTGCGACCGGATAACCCCTCGCGCGGCTGGTTCCCAGAGGTTGGCCGCGCATGATCTGACCATGTGAAGACCCGTTGGCGCCCGGGAGCAGGGAACGGATAGATACGCCGACGTGATGGTGAATGGCATGGCGTATCGGGTTCGATTGCTTCAGTCCGCCCGAACCATAGCGGGACACTCCTTGCGATATGGCAAACTCGTTGGAGGACATCATGTACCGGCCACAACACCTGTCACCTGAATTCATCGTCCTAGAAAGTCAGTATTGCCCAGGGGGCGTAGAGGCGTATCGAAGGAAGGACAAAAGCGTCCAGGATACAACACGATGCGCGCTGCCGGAGCGCCGCCAGCGCGAGAGAGGTTCGATGTCGGTCTCGGGTTGCTGGCGCCGTCTCGGTGAGATTATCCGTCGGTTGACCTGACCGACCCGCCCGCGTGCTTGTTGTGTTGCGCGATCGACCAACCGGACCTTTCATCCGAACACAAGACGGCCGCAACTTGCGCGCGTGTCCGGCGCAATGTATGCCCCGATCCGGGCCCCCGGGTTTGAGACCGCCCGTTACGACTGCGCCAGAAAGAGGCATATCGATTGTCTAACGGTCTAATGATGACGGCTGTGAGTGCGTAACGCGGGTTGGGGCTATGTGAGGGGATTGATACGAGGTGCTGGTGCTGCGCGTTGTGACGCAGGACGTCTCCGGAGCGATGCAGGATGGAGGTGATCCCGCAGCGTCGCCAGACACAGGCGCTGCTTTACGCCAGGGCGTCAGCCAGCGCGGTCGGCCGTATAGCGACCACATGCGGTTGATTACCTCCCAGGCCACCTTCGCTGACAACGGTCTGCGAAGGCGCACAGGACCGGAATTGGAGGATGTGGTTTCAGGCAGTTCAGCTCAGGACGGAAGCGATTGAGTCGTCCAGGACACTAAGAATCTGGTCGATGTCTTCGTTTGACAGCGCCAGCGAAAAGTAGAATTTGCCATGCGTCAGAGCGCCCCGTCGGACCATCGCCGTCATCAGCTGTCGCTGCAGCTTGAGGTTGCCCGATACGCTGCTGCGGTAATCGACGACGGGCACGTCCGTCAGCAGGATCTGCGACAGTGGTCCCGAGCCAATCGCCTGGCCCGGCAAGCCGCGTCTTGCGAAGATTTCGGCTGCGCCTTTTCGGAAACGGTCGCCGATTTCGTCGAGTCGTTCGTAGGTGCCCGGGCGACGCAACACATTCAGGGTCGCAATGCCCGCCGTCGCGGCGACCGAATTGCCGCAGGTCGTATTACCCGTGAAGCACTTGCGAGGATCCGCGGGACTACGCGGATTCGCAAGCTCCATGATGTCTGCGCGACCGCCCACCGCCGACAGGGGTAACCCGCCGCCGATAACCTTGCCGTATGTTCCGAGATCCGGCAGAACGTTGAACCGTTCCTGGGCGCCGCCCCATGCAAGACGGAAACCGGTCACGACTTCATCAAAGATGAGAAGGATGCCGTGGGTATCGCATATCGCGCGCAACCCCTCCAGGAAGCCAGGCTGCGGGTCGATGCAGCGCTGTTGAGCTTCAACAATGATGGCGGCGATCTCGTGTGCCGATGTCCTGACGATGTCCTCGACAACAGACAGGTTGTTGAATGGCGCGATCAGGACTTCGCTCTCCAGGACACGGGGAATGCCCGCACTGTCGGGACGGGCAGTGGGATAGTCCGGCTGTGGACTCGGCGGGTTCATGCTCATCAGCGCGTAGTCATTTCCGCCCAGGAAACCACCCTCGAACTTCAGGATTTTCGAGCGCCCCGTGAATGCCCGCGCGAGGCGCATCGCGTACAGGGTCGCGTCGGAGCCCGTGACGCCATACTTGATCTGCTGTGCGCACGGGATCGAGGAAACCAGCTGTTCGGCAAGCTCGATGCCTTTTTCGTTCAGCAGGTAGAAGTTCGACGGGCATTCGACCGCCTTGCGCAACGCGCTTACAACTTCAGGATGGGCATGCCCAAGCAGCATCGGACCCGAGCCGTTGACGCAGTCAATGTACTCCTTGCCATCCACATCGTAGACCCTGGAGCCTTTCGCATCCCTGATTACGAGATCGACTTCTTGGTCGAGCACGTAGGTCGTAAATGCACCGCCGGGCATGACCCGGTACGCGGTGGCAAGCTGCTCTTTCATGGTTTCCATGGTCATTTTGATAAGTAGTTGCGGTGCTACCAATGTGACCATGCAAGGCTTGGCAGAGCAAGACGGGAGTAAGAAAGCTTGTTTCGGACTTTCCGAAGCATATCTGGCAAATTCGCTCAGTATGATAGAGCGGCATGAGCATCGAACGGTGTCGACGGCCCACCTATTATGGACACCATATCGCCTGATACAGGCGAGAGAACGTGTAGCGCCGCCGCGCTGGTCACGAAGTCAGCCGCGATGATTCGGGCCGCGCGCAAGTGTCCGAACAGGGGAACACAAGAACAAGGCGAAGCGGGCCCTGACAGCTGCTGCCAGCGAGACCAGCTTCCTATGCCGGCAGTGGTTCGCCAGTGCCAGGAATCCGTCGCCAGAAAAGGGATTTCGTGGCGAACTTAACAAAATGAGGAGTCTACCTTGAACGCAATTCCGACGTCCCGTACGGGACAAGCCATTCCCGCCGCCAAACTGCTGATCGACGGCGAGTTCGTCGAGTCGGGCACCACCGAGTGGCGCGATATCGTGAACCCCGCCACGCAGGAGGTGCTCGCACGTGTGCCGTTCGCGACCAAAGAGGAAGTGGATGCCGCGATCCGATGCGCGCATGTTGCGTTCGCGACGTGGAAGAGGACCCCCGTCAGCGTGCGCGTTCGCATCATGCTGAAGTATCAGGCGCTTATCCGTGAACACCTGCCGCGCATTGCGAAGACCCTGTCCGCGGAACAGGGCAAGACGCTGCCCGATGCCGAGGGCGACATCTTCCGCGGCCTGGAAGTGGTCGAGCATGCATGCTCGATCGGCACGCTGCAGCAGGGCGAATTCGCGGAGAACGTGGCGGGCAGCGTCGACACGTACACGTTGCGCCAGCCGATTGGCGTGTGCGCGGGCATCACGCCATTCAACTTTCCCGCGATGATTCCGCTGTGGATGTTCCCGATGGCGATCGTGTGCGGCAACACGTTCGTGCTGAAGCCGTCAGAGCAGGATCCGTTGTCGACGATGCAACTGGTCGAACTGGCGCTCGAAGCCGGTGTGCCGAAGGGCGTGCTGAATGTCGTACACGGCGGCAAGGACGTGGTCGACGCGCTCTGCACGCACGATCTGGTGAAGGCGATTTCCTTCGTCGGCTCGACCGCAGTGGGCACGCACGTTTATCGCCTCGGCAGCGAACACGGCAAGCGCGTGCAATCAATGATGGGCGCAAAGAATCACGCGGTGGTGCTGCCCGATGCGAATCGCGAGCAGACCTTGAATGCTCTCGCTGGCGCAGGGTTCGGCGCAGCGGGACAACGTTGCATGGCGACGTCGGTGGTGGTGCTGGTGGGGGCGTCGAAGGACTGGCTGCCGGAACTCGTCGAGAAGGCGAAGACGCTGAAGGTGAACGCGGGCCATGAGCCGAAGACGGATATCGGGCCGGTTGTTTCGCGTGCTGCGAAGGCGCGGGTTCTTGGACTCATCGACGCGGGCGTGAAGGAAGGCGCGACGCTTGTGCTCGACGGCCGTGATGTGACCGTGCCGGGCTATGAAGATGGCAACTTCGTCGGCCCGACGATCTTCAGCGATGTCACGACGGAAATGGACATCTACAGCACGGAGATCTTCGGCCCGGTGCTGTGCGTGATGACAGCGCCGACGCTCGACGATGCGATTGCACTCGTAAATAGCAATCCGTTTGGCAATGGTGTCGGTCTTTTCACACAGAGCGGCGCGGCAGCGCGCAAGTTCCAGAGCGAGATCGATATCGGGCAGGTCGGGATCAATATCCCCATTCCCGTGCCCGTGCCGTTCTTCAGCTTCACCGGTTCGCGCGGCTCGAAGCTCGGCGATCTCGGGCCGTACGGCAAGCAGGTCGTCCAGTTCTATACGCAGACGAAGACCATCACCGCGCGGTGGTTCGAAGACGGGACGGCGACTGGCCCGGTAAACACGACCATCCGTCTGGGTTGAGCCGGGGGTAGAGGCGATGAATACGGGATCGATCGAGTCTGCGGAGATTTTCAAGGTAGTTGTCGCCTCAACGTTTAGATTTCAGGCGGCCTTTCGCTCCTGGTTATCGCGCTGCGGAGTGCCTGCCAGGCTGTCGGTTCGATCCGGGTTCA
>NZ_CADIKC010000025.1 GCF_902859805.1 Paraburkholderia sediminicola
GCTGTATTAAAGGATCACGCCTGCCCCGCGCGGACTAATCCATCCGCGCGGAGCGGGAAGCGATTGGATCCGGCTCGACTGCCAGCCTGGCAGCGCCCCAACCTTGCAGATTTCATCCTGCTTTTTGGCACATATTTCGTAGTACGAATTAAATAGAGGTATTTCGATATGTTCGAGATGGACCATAAATCAATCTTTTGGCAGACACTGAGGGGAATCTAAATGAGATCGGCATCCGCAACACCCGCGCCGTCCGGCGTCAGGCACGCCGCACCGTCACGTTCTTGGTGGGCCCTTGCGCTCCTCTGGATCGTCTACGCACTGGATGCTAACTCCAGGCAGATGTTCTTTATGGTGCTTCCGTCGATTACCAAGGAGTTCGGCGTTGATGCCAGGACGATGGGGCTTTATGCGACCTATATCACGATGGCGACAGCCCTCATTGCAGTTCCTGCGATGGTGTGGGCTGACCGAGGCGGTCACGGATGGCGGCGCAAATATCGTCACCTCCCCATCGTAATCGCCTACACCCTGTTCACCTGCCTGACCGGCGTAAGTGTGATGACTGCCTCGATTGGAGCGTTGGTCCTGATGCAGGTGCTCTCACATGCATTCGGTGGTGCGGGTGAATCTATCGAAGTCACCTCTCTCGCCGAATGGTGGTCCAAGGAGCGAAGAGGTTTTGCCCTCGGCGCGCACCACACGGGCTATCCGTGGGGCACCCTGCTCGGTGGCCTAATCGTAGGGGGCATCCTGAGCGCGTTTGGGCCGGAAAACTGGCGGGTGCCATTTCTCCTGTTTCCCATCCCGGTGATCGTGGCCTTCTCGATCTACTGGTTCTTCTGTAATAAAGCGAACTATCAACGCCTGAACAGCGCGATTACTTCTGCCGGGGAAACCCCCCCCCTGTCGAGTGAATTTGCGGAACATACGGCTGGAGCACCGAAGGGCTCCTTGCTGGTGGCACTCGCGAACCCGAACATTCTGGTGATCGCCATCGTCTCTTTGCTTGCTGTTGTCGCATACTTTGGTATCAGTTTCTGGCTGCCGCAGTATCTTGCTTTCGTCGCGAAATATAACTTCGCTGAGGCCGCCGCCTATAGCGTGCTTTTCACCATTACCGGCGGACTGGGGCAGATTGTCTGGGGTTGGCTATCCGATCGGATCGGCAGAAAGTTTTGCCTGATCCTTGTGTTTATATGGCTTGCCGTCGGCATGGTCCTGATGAAGTTCACCTACATGGGACTGGGGACGCTGATTGCCGTCCAGCTCTTTGCGGGGTTCGCGCTGAACGCACCATACACGCTTGTCTATGCCATCGCGTTTGACTCGACCAAACCTGGCACAACAGGTATCGCCGGTTCAATCATCAATGTCGGCATCTACGCAGGCGGCTTCGGTCCGTATGTCATTGGCGCCATGATTGGCGCAAAGGGTGGATTTTCCGTCGCTGAAGGTTACTACGACGCCCTTTACTTCATCTCCGGCCTGATGGTCGCGGCGCTAATTCTCACAGTTTTCTTTACCAGAGAAACCGCGGGGTGGTTCAAGAAACACGACTTTGCAATTGTCTCGAAGAAATCTTGCAACGTCGAATGACCATCACTCACCGGCGGTGATGCTGCACGCTAACCATGTGTCCGTGCGGCGAATCCGCTCCTCTTAAAAACACAACAAGTTCAACAGCGCTGAACCGGTCTCGGCAGCGCCAGATATGGAGATCTGAATGAAAAAGAACCTAGTCGCAGTGTTGCCACTGTTGATGTCCTCTGCCGCGTTTTCACAGACCAGCGTGACCCTGTATGGGGTGATCGACGAAGGACTCGGATTTACGAACAATTCTGGTGGCTCGCAAGCCTGGCAGTTTCAGAGCGGCTGGGTCGCCGGTAGTCGTTGGGGCCTGAAAGGCGCAGAAGATCTTGGTGCAGGGCTTAAAGCCATATTCACCATTGAGAATGGCTTCGACGTCAACACGGGTGGTCTGGGCCAAGGCGGTCGCATGTTCGGTCGTCAGGCCTTCGTTGGCATGCAATCCGAGTCATACGGATCGCTGACCTTCGGCAGGCAGTACGATTCTGTTGTCGACTATCTCGCCCCGCTGACATCCAACGGCGGGACGACAGGATTCATTTTTTCTCACCCGCTTGACAACGATAACACCGACAACTCCTTTCGACTGAACAACGCTGTAAAGTTCTCTAGCGCGAACTACGGCGGAGTAAAGTTTGGCGGCGCCTATGCCTTTAGTAATCAATCCGGTGGCTTCGCGAATAACCGTGTATATAGTGCGGGCGTTTCCTATTCAGGTGCGGCACTGTCGGCCGCGGCCGTATACTTGCAAGCGAACAACCCGGGAGCGAATGCCACTGGCGCGTTGGCTACCAATGACACGAATTTTACCGCCAGCCGCGAGCAGATCTGGGGAGCCGGTATCAACTATACGATACAGTCCGCGACGCTAGGATTTGTGTACACCCACACCAATCTCAATTCACCGACCGCATCGGTATATACGGGCCCATTTGGCGTCAATCCTAGTTCATTGAAATTCGACAACTTTGAAGTTAACGGCAAGTATCAGTTTACGCCTTCGTTCATCCTGGCTGCGATGTATACCTATACCAAAGGCACATTTGCTGGCCCCACTGGGAAATCCAAACCGAAGTGGCATCAGGCCGGACTGATGGTCGACTATCTGTTGTCCAAGCGCACGGACGTATACGCTCAGGCGGCCTATCAGCATGTCGCGGACGGGACCACCGGTACTCCCCTCGACAATGCGCTCATTCCGGGTGCAGCCGGGATCTCGAGCACGACAAATCAGGTCGTCGCGCGTGTCGGGATCAAGCATACTTTTTAAGGAAGGCCGGATGGGGCGTTCGTGCCCCATCCCGATGCCGTCCAAACGGCCTCTTCACTATTCTCTCTCCGAGAACCGGTCCCGTCGTCCTGGCAAAAAACCTTGAACGGTGCGCGGTCCCTTCTCACTTCAGACACAGGGAAGATTTCGTGGCAGACCTTTCGTCACAAGACGACGGTCAACCACGAGGGCGATCGTCCCTGCAAGCATAGCAAACGCCGCCTGCCGCTCCGGAAACTCGCGCCCGCTAGATGTGCCTGTGCGGCACCCGATGCGACGCTCCTCGCGTCGAATGATGCCCGGTTTGCTCCGTGGTGCGGTATCGAGATCTGCGCCCCCTCTTTGCGGTCAATCGCAAGTCGTGGGAGGAGGTGGCCAAATGCTGCAGCCACGCTCGTGAGTAAGCCAGAGCCGGATGTTCCACGGTTCAGAGTCGGTTAATTGCCCCAAACTCAAGGCACAGGCGCTCGTCCATAGGTAGCGGCTGGACGCTGCGCCACGCGCGTGTCTTCCTGTCGAACAGACCAGTAGCGGGAAACTGCTCGATCAGGTGCGCAGCAAGCAACCGCATGGACTACGCTCTTCAGCTTCGTGCGCTGCCGCACGAGTTGTGAGCGGCGCGCGAGGCCTGACGGTGTAGCGCCAAGGTGTTTTCGCCGGACATCCAGACTTCAGCCAGAAACTGGATCGCGTCGCCGGGCGAATCTTGTCTGTCTTGACGGGTGCCTCGGCGATGAGCCGCACCAGCAGTGGATTAGCTATCGCGACATACGCGACATGGGTCGCAGCACGTTCACGATGGCGGTGGTATTGCCCGTTGCTTCGCGCACCTGATTACCGGTACTGCGAAAACCTTGCGGAAAAGCGCGGCAGTTCGTCGCGTCTTAGTCCGACATGACCGCCGGCATGCAGCACGCCCGCCTCGAGGTCAGCGATCTCGACCGCGGAGTGCGACCCAACCAATCCTACGATTCGCATAACCGTTCTTCTCCATTCAGATGACCGTCGGGAGCCGGTGGGACCGCACGAACACGACGTATTCGCGGTCGCTGTGCAACCCGGCGGGTCGCATGGGCGGCCCACTCCTAACACGAGCTCGTGGCTCATCTTATAAGAACGGCGTACCCACCCGAAGTGCTCCCCGGTGCCTCTGTTCAC
The DNA here is from genome assembly GCF_902859805.1 of Paraburkholderia sediminicola. Classification (GTDB taxonomy): domain Bacteria; phylum Pseudomonadota; class Gammaproteobacteria; order Burkholderiales; family Burkholderiaceae; genus Paraburkholderia; species Paraburkholderia sediminicola. The sequence goes on from NZ_CADIKC010000025.1 coordinate 4,019, forward strand.
GATGATCACACCATACGCCAGAACCGCAGGGTGCGGGACTGTGAGGCACCGGCTATGCAGGCTGCGATGTTAAGAACGTCATTGAGGCTTTTGGTCGATATCTGCGAACTTCGACACAAATCAGTTTGAGTATCACATTCACTAGGCCGATCCGCGTGAGGAGCCTCGTGGCGGCATCGAGTTATGCACGATCAGGGTTTCGACGGGCAAACGTCCTTAGGGCAGCAACAAGCATGGGCAAATCGGTGCCGGAAAGAACTAAAACAGCTCAGCCTCCCGACCTCCACAAACTCACAGATATCTGCGACACGCTATATGTAGACTTTTAGGACGTGCTCGTTCAGTTAGCCGACCGTTAGGATTGTGCCTTTCTGACAGCTTTTACAGATCAGGTAATTCGAGACGCACAACTCCCAAAATTTCCTCGTCATTTCAAGGTAAGCGCGCAATAGACGACGTTGCTTGTCCGAGGCGATCGACTGTGAATTTGTGGGTGGCAGATGCCGCCAGCTGCCACGACTTACGGCGGTTGAAAGTGGTGGCGAAATTCCAACGACAGCTATGAAACTGGCGATTGGAATGGCGTGCCGCCGCTAATGCGCCAGTGACCCTGACCGCTCCTTCAACGTTGCCACGGCCACTAACACGATAGATCCAAAAATAATCTGGCGCATGGCGTCGGGCAAGGTAGTCCCGGCGAGGACAATTTGGAGCGCGACAAGCAGCATTACCCCACCCAGCATACCGACATATTTGCCACGCCCGCCGGAAATGAGTGTCCCTCCGATAACAACGACAGCGATGGACGGGGCGAGAAACTGGTCGCCCATTCCAAGAATTGCTCTCCCGGAAAAGCCAGCTAGCATGATCCCGGCCAATGCGGAACAAGTACCGCTCAATGCATAGACAAGAATCGTTGTGCCACCAACGTTAACGCCGGAAAGGTGCGCCACCCGCGGACTATTACCGACTGCATAAATGCGCCGTCCGAACACCGTGCAACCAAGCAGGAACATGCCCGCACCCGCAAACAGGATGACGAAGGGAACCACTGGAGCCAACCCGATCGGAGATTCACTCATAAACCACTTTACAAATCCCGGAACGTAGCCTGATATATTTCCTCCGGTGTAAATCAGCGCCAGGCCTTGAAGGATGCCATTCATCGCGAGCGTGACGACCATTGCCGGCAACTGAAAGAACACGATCAGGAACCCGTTGGCTGCACCAATAAACGCGCCGACCGCAAGTACGACCGGGATGACCCATATCGCTGCTCCGTTTTGCCCGTACGACAGTTCGCCTACCAGGATCCCGCAGAGTGTGAGCGTCCAGGGAATCGACAGATCGAGGCCTCCGATAAGGATCACCACCCCTTGGCCAAGCGCCAACACGATGAGAAAGGAACTCAACAGAAGCAACGAGTTGACGTAACTCCAGTCCAGCCTTTTCAACACTAGCGCCGTAACGGTAACGATCACCGCAAAAATAACGAAGGACGGCGCAACGTAACTCAGCGTGGCCCGATTTCGCTGCATCCACGTCAGCTTGGGGACGTTTCGACCGACATCAGGGTCCAGAGGCACCATTGATCTCGACCGCCGTCCGGGTTTCAAAGTTGCTCGGATCCACCGCATGCTTCCAGCAAACGACCCGGTACCCAGGCCAATCGCAGCTAGAATCAAGACAAGACTCTGAACAAGAGTTGAGTAAAAGGCAGGCACGTTAAGAACCAACAAGATGTTGGTAATAAGCATCAGGCTATAGCCACCGACGATCGTGCCTATGCACCCACCGCGGCCACCACCTAAAAGCGTGCCGCCCAGCACAGCAGCCGCAAACGTCTCCAACAGAAGAGACTGCCCCACCAGCGCATCGCCGGTGGAAGTCGCAGCGGTCACAATTACGCCAGCTAGACCGTAAAACCCGCCCGCGATAGTGTAGGCGAGGAACTTCGTTTTCCGAACCGAAATGCCCGAGTAGGCAGCCGCATCCTCGTCGCTTCCTACCGCGTAAAGAGCCGTACCGAAACGTGTTTTCTTCAGTGCAAGCCAGACTCCACCCACGACGATCACAACGACAACTGCGGCCGGCAATTTGTCATCGATCGCACTTCCGACAAAAAACGACGAGAATCCGGCCGGAACGGTTCCACCAGGACTATTGAGCCATAGCAACGCAGCACCCCCGGCTATAAACAGCGTTGCAAGCGTGACTACAATCGACTGCAATCGAAGGAGCGCCACGAATATTCCATTGATTGCACCTACAAGAGCGCCTATCGAGACTCCAATCAACGCCACGCTTACCTGCGAAAGCACGGAGTCCTTAAGACTGGTCGCAACAACGACATTGACCAAACTGACAACGGAAGCAGCGCTCAGGTCAAATCCGCCACTCAATATAACAATCGTCGAACCCATCGCGGCGATGACCAAAGTCAACCCTGACGACGACAAATATTGGTAGTCAAAGTAGGCCAGAGGGGCCGACGAGAGCGTTGCAACGATCGCGTACAACGTAATAAGAACTCCGACAGGAACGATGAATCGCTTTGCTTCATCTGATATTTTGGGAAAGGTGGAGAGATTCATGGTCGACGAGGACAGCTGATAGTTGATAGGGATGCCGTTTCCTCGGTTTTCGAGCAGTGTGTCCCGCCACTGCCAAGAACGGCACGCATGACGTCCGTTTCCGATATCACACCGCCCTCTGATGCAACGGTCGTGACAACACGTCCGCCATACATAACTAGAACTCGGTCACACAGATTCAGCACCTCGTCGAGCTCCGTCGAATAGAGCAATACTGTGCCGCCCGCTTCCAGATACTGGTTTAGAAGGACGTAAATTTCATACTTCGTCCCAACATCCACGCCCCGCGTTGGATCAAACAGAAGCATGATCTTGCTTTCTGTAACCAACCATTTCGCAATCACCACCTTCTGTTGATTCCCACCACTAAACGCAGACATGGGCGAATGTACCGCGCGTAGCGTCACCTGTACTTTTTCAAATGCGGAAGCCAACAGAACGTCCTCGACATCTTTCCGAGGGACACCAAACTTCGAATAGCGCTTTAAGATTGGCAGCGTCAAGTTGAAGCGTCCGTCCAACCTCAGGAACAACGCTTCTGTCTTGCGCTCTTCGGGAATGAAGCTAATGCCGATGTCGGAATCAATCGCATCTTGTGGCGATAACAGCTTGACGCGTTGACCGCCGATCTTGATCGAACCTTTCTCGACAGCTATGTCCCCGGACAGGGCACGAAACAGGTCGAGCTGTCCCATCCCTTGCAGGGCGGCGACCCCCACTATCTCCCCCGAATGCAAGGAAAACGATATGTCGGTGGCCATGCCTGCCGTCAAATTATCTGCTCCAAGAAGCTCGCGCGCAGACTCCTTCCTGCGATCGGTCTTGGGCGGGAACATCGCGACGAGCGACCTGCCAATAATCAGCTCGATGACTTTCTCGTCGGAAATCTCCTTGCAGCCAAATGTTCCAGCGCTCTTACCATTTCGAAGAATCGTAATTTCGTCACAAAATTGACGTACCTCCGATAGCCGGTGGCTAATAAACAGAACAGCCGCACCCGCCCTCTTCTGCTGTTCAATAATGTCGCCAAGCCAGTCTATGTCCGGCCCAGACAGCGCCGAAGTTGGCTCATCAAGCAACAAGACTTTAGGCTCACGCAAGATAGCGCGAGCGATTTCCAGCTTCTGCCGCTGCGGAAGCGTCAGTCGGCTCACGCGATCCCGTGGTGAAATATCCTGAATGCCGAGGGCATTAAGATGCGCCCTTACGATTTCGTCGGATTTGCGTCTTCTGACCAAACCGAAACGATTAAGCGGCTCATATGGCATGAGAAGATTCGCTGCGACCGTCAGGTCTTTCACGAGCGTCAGCTCCTGAAATGCCGTCGCGATGCCCAGTTCGTGGGCGGTCTGACGGTCGCGCAAAATGACTTCCTTCCCTAGAATCGATATCGAACCACTGTCCGGCTGTAGCATTCCGCTGATAATCTTGATCAGGGTGGATTTGCCAGCACCGTTTTCTCCGAGCAGCGCGTGCACACTCCCTTGCGGGACCTTGAAACTGGCTCCCGCTAAAGCGATCGTCGGCCCGAACGCCTTTTGAACGGAATCAATATTGATGCTGTGCTGACTTAGCGCTAATGATTCGGACACGTTCATCGCTCATTCTTCCGGTTGCGCCTTAAGCGCCGCTTTCAGCCCGACCTCCGGCGTATTTTCGTTGAAAATCGCCGGATACCAACCAGGATTCGTCACGAGTTCAGGTGAGAAAGCGTTGCAGCCGGCCTTCATCTCTTCCCAAGCCCCGTTTTTGCAGAGCTTTACGTTGCTGCGCGTAACATCGCGAGGCTTGATGACGATGTTATGGGGGATGTTCTTTCCTTCGATAGCTTCAACCGCCAACTTCAGCGTGTATGCGCCCGTTGAAGCGGGGGCAAACGTGGAATAATCATTGGCGCCCATCGGGCGATAGTTGCCGTTCGCTCCGGTAACGGCCGTGCCAACGGGCAGCATCTGTATGAGGTTTCCATTCCCGGCCTCACCGGCGCAAGGCTTGAGTTTGGCATCCGCGATCCCGCCTTCGCTCTGCAATTCGTTGATCGAGAAGCAGCCCAACTGAGCCAGCACGCCATCGATTTCGTCCCACTTGTGCGAGACAAGAATCTTGGTCATCTCCGCCCGTGCAACGGATTCACTCCACATGCCAGAGGCCTGGGCGACGATCTTGACGTTGGGGTACTTGGACAAGGCTTCCTTGACACCCTCGGTACGGTCGACCTCGGCAGAGACACCCGGCACTCCGTTGATGTAGACAATGTTGCCCTTGCCGCCAATTGCCTTGGCTAACCAGTCTCCGAGGACTCGCCCATATTCCTTGTTGTCGATCGACACGTTGTAGGCACAAGGTTCGGTGATGACAGACTCGTATGCAAACACCTTGACACCTTTTGCACACGCCGCTTTCACGACTGGATTTAGGGCCGTCGGTGAGATGGGGAAGACAACGATTGCTTTCGCGCCAGCCTGAACCATCGCGTTGATCTGCTGAATCTGTTTCTGCGCATTGGGTCCGGCAACCTGGACCTCCAGATCGATCTTGTCCTTCAGCGTCTTCGATGCCGCCATGGCTTTGATCATATTCGAAGACTCTGCCTGCCAGTCGTTTCCGACGTAGCTCATGCTGAGGAACACTTTGTATTTCGCCGGAGCAGCGACGGCCGTCGCCGCCGCTGTGATGACGAGTCCCGCAACGAGCGAATGGATTAATGCTCTGATATTTGTGATCATGCTGTCTCCTGAAAGTAGTTTTAACGTCGAGTGGACACGCCTTTTGTCCTTATCTTTTCGAGTATATAGACGCCTTTAAGGCTGTCAGCAGTGGTCGTGGCATATCAGTTATGTTATGCGCGCACACGATGTTGAAGGCCACGCAGCGCATCGCCAGAATGAAGGTGCACTCCAGAGGCGAGCGTCAAATTTAGCATTACGCTGATAACGAGAAGGTCGAAACCTCCTGCGTTTAGAACTTCGATTAAGTGAGTAGACGCCGCCGGCGTGACGCGGCGCCGCGACGCGAAAAGAAAGCCTTGATACGGAGGATTCCGCGAAAGGTGGCCGCGTCTACGCGCGGTGATGAATCGGGCTAGCCGACACCTCTTGAAATCTCCTGTGCTCAGCTCGCCGACAGGCGCCAGCAACAAAAAGGGCGAACCGAAAACCTGTTCGCCCGCGAGGCTAGTATCAACATCGAACAGCTATGCAGGATGTGATGCAGGGCCGACAGAGGCTTCTTCTGGAATGACCACGACCTCGACCAGATCGATGATGTCATACACCTTGATCCGCTTTTCAGCTCCCAGTGCCTGGACAGCCGCGGAGTACATTACCGTGTCCTTCGGACAGGAGACAACAAAATGCGTGACATCCTCGCCCAGGGACAACGCTTCCTTGATCCGGTTTTCACTCGGCCGCTCTACTACACCCGTGTCATCGCCCCAAATGCGTCCGCCACCTGCGCCGCAGCAGAATGAATTTTCGCGGCACCGAGGCATTTCCTGGAGCTTGTACCCGGCGCTCGAAATGATAGAACGGGGCGCATCGTATTCGCCGTTGTAGCGACCGAGATAGCAGGGATCATGGTACGTTACGGTCGCCGAATTTCCCGGGGACATGTTCAGCCGTTTCGCCTTGATCAGGTCACGAAGCACTTCGGTATAGTGCTTGACCGGATAGGAGCGGCCAAACGTCTGATACTCGTTACGTAGCGCATTCAGGCTATGCGGATCAGTCGTCATGATTGTGTTGTACTGACACGCATCGATGGCTGCGATGTTGGCTCGTGCCAGCATCTCAAACAGACCTTCCTCGCCAGCTCGGCGTACGTCGTTGCCGCTGTTCTGTTCAGCTTCAAACAGGATTCCGAAGTCCACGCCCGCCGCATGCATCGTCTCGGCGACCTTCACAGTAATGCGCTCGACGCGGGGATCGTAGGAAGCGAAATCTCCGACAAACCACAAGACGTCGACCGCTTCCTTTCGCGCGTCCTTGATCTTAAAGCTCAACTGCTTCGTCCACTTGGGCCGCTGCCGCGGCGGCTTACCCATGGAGTTGCCGTTCCGCTGGAAGTTCGCGAACGCCTCCTGCAAGGTCGGCGGAACGACACTTGTCTCAACGAGCTGCCGACGCATATCGACGATCTTCGGCACATGCTCAATATGCAACGGACACACGTCCATGCACGCACGGCATGTAGTGCACGCCCAGAGCGTAGCTTCCTTGATCGTCCCTCCCACCAGCGGGCCAGGTACACGCCCGGCTGCCGTCTCCATGAGGTGATCACGCATGTCCATGATCAATGTCTTTGGACTGAGCGGCTGCCCGGACGCGAAAGCCGGACACACTGACTGGCATCGGCCGCACTCCGTACATGAGTGAAGATCGAGCATATCCTTCCATGCCAGTTGCTCGATCTTGCTCACGCCTACCTGCCCACGGTCTGGCGGCGGAACACGCATCAACCCCTTGGGCTCGAGATTTCTGAAATATATGTTGGGAATTGCCGTAAAGATGTGCCGATGTTTGGATCCGGGAATGTACACAAGGAAGCTGAGTACACAGAGGACGTGAATCCAGAAAAAGACAATCTCCGCCTGCGCAGCCATCTCTGGCCCGACCCCGACGCTCTTCAACGCCACCGCGATTGCATTGCATAGCGGACGCCAGGGCAATCCAGACGTGTGCCCCGCAATGATGCCCGTGGCAAACTCAAGCAGCATTGAGCCGACGACGCCGAACACGAGGCCATAGATGATCACGGCATCTTTGCTGTTTGAGCCTTTGAAACGTGCCGGCTTGACGACATAACGATGCCAGATCGCCAGCGAGATGCCGAAAATAACGACTACAGCAAAAATATCCTGGAGGAGAGCAATCCAGGTTGTCCCACCAACCGGAGCAAGGCTGAATCCGGGAATCAGTTTTCCGAGCACGCTCTGGGCAATGGCGGTCAGGAGCACCAGGAAGCCCGAAAAAATGCACAGGTGCAGCACGCCCGACATCCGGAACTTCAACAGCCGCTTGTGGAAAAATATATCGGTGAGCATGCCCCGCAAGCGTTCACCGGCCTGGTCAAAACGCGCGATGGGGGCAGCCTGTCCGAGTGGAGAAAGAATGCGGTAGAACCGCCACGTGGCAAGCATCCCTGCCCCAAGCACAAGCACCCACATCGCCAACGTCGCGTTCATGACTACTCTCCACCCAACCCCGCGCAAAGCGCCGGCACCAACTCAAACAGATCACACGTCGTCCCGATATCGGCCACTTCGAAGATTGGAGCCTTCTCATCGGAGTTGATGGCAATCACGAAGTCTGCGTTCTTCATGCCCTCGATATGTTCGGGCGCACCGGAGACACCGAGTGCAATATAAAGTTTTGGCTTCACCTTCTGTCCTGACTTCCCGACCTGCCGCGCCTTCGGAAGCCATCCGCTGTCGATGACGGGCCGGCTACCGGCGATCTCGGCGCCCAGCAGCGTTGCGAGATCTGTTGCGACCGAAACCTTATCTTCCGCGCCGATGCCACGTCCAACGCACACAATTCTCTCGGCAGCGGTCAGATCCACCTGACTCGCGTCCGGCGCCGAAATGCTGACGAAGTCGATCCTCAGCGCGTTCAACGCGCCAGGCGCCGCAATATCCGTAACCTCGGGATTTGCATCAGCGCGCTTCGAGTCGTCAAAGCTGCCAGGAACAACGACGACGACAGCGGGAAGCGCGGTCTTTGTTTTCGCAACGAGCTTTCCGCGATACAACTGACTCGTCGCGGCAAGCTGTCCATCGTCAACAGAAATCGCGGTGCAATAACCTACAACCGGCCGGCCCGTTTTTGCTGCAACAAGCGAGCCGAGATCCAGTCCGGCCGTCGTATAGGGAATTAACACAAGATCCGGATTAGACGACTCGATCGCGGCTTGCAGTGCGACCGCATGTCCTTCAGGGTTATAGTTGGCGAGTACATCGTGCTTCACGGTCAAGACACGATCTGCTCCCGTGAGGTCGTCGATCAGAGATGCGGGATTGTTGGAAATCGCACAGGCGATGACTTCCACATCCCCTTTAGCCCCAAGGCCCCGTGCCGCGTTGATCAGTTCGTGCGTAACGGACTGGACGCTCCCGTTCGCCGCTTCAACATAAACTAGTGTCCGGATCATGGCTTATCTCTTTGCAAAACCGCGCTCGCGCAGGATGGAAACGAGTTTGGCGGCGACCTCCTCCGCATCACCCTCGATCATGTCGGCGTGACTGGCAACCTCGGGGAATTCGACTGATTCGATTTCCGGCGCGGTGCTGACCGCTGTGGACTCGAACGATGCCTCCGGAATCGTCGCGGAGAGCACATCCCTCAGCTTGCTACCTGAAACGTAACGAGGCGGACTCGATGCGGACTGGATGCCAAGGACTGCTGGCATCAGTACGGAAAGAGTTGCAGTCACACCACCGCTGTACTCCTGCTGCACCAGGACCCTGCCCGCTTTGGTCGACACACCGCTAACAGCGCTCACCTGGGGCCAGTCCAGTGCTGCGCCAAGCGATGGGGCAAGTTGGCCGAAAAGGTCCTCGATTGTTTGCACCCCGGTCAGTATCAGATCGGCCTTCTGTTTCTTCGCCGCCTGTGCGACGAGGGACGCTGTTGTGCTCGCAGGGATAAGGCCTTCACAATCGTGGGCGATTTTCAACACAGCGTCGGCGCCACGGGCCAAGGCGGTTTGCAGTACCCGGTCCACGCCGTCGCCATCCAATGCAACCGCGGTCACCTTCGCACCGTATTGCTCCTTGAGCAGAACCGCTTCTTCAAGAGCGTGGTCGTCGAACTCGTTAAGTTTGAACCCCACCCACTCTCTATCGATCCCTTTGCCATCTTCGGCGAGCTCAAATTCCTCGTCGATATCAGGAATCAGACGCAACACCACCATTGCATGCATGTGAACCTCGTTCTCAATTTCGTGCCCGCTTCAGTGCTTAACCGTTACTCTCAACGGTCCAAGTTTGGAAGGCGGGTTTAACCCGAATGGCGCATCCCATCCACTGGCGCCCAATCGCAGCGGGGCCCTGCTTTCAATTGATGCCAGCTATCGAACCAGTTGACGTCGAACCTCACCATATGCACGGTCAGGGTGCCAGGAAAAAGAATGAGGAACGCGGCTCGACGGGCGATATCGTCGGTATATCGCCACCGAATCACCCATGATCGGGCGATGCAGCGAACCCCATCTTCACCTGCGTGGGCAGGTTCCGTGGACTTCGGCGGGGTTAGGCCTGAGCAATTGCGGCGGCAACCGCGGCAGCAATCGCCTCATCGTCGGGAACCATCCCGCCAGCGACACCAACGGCGCCAACAACCGTGTCACCCAGCTTGATCGGAACGCCGCCGCCGAAAACGACGAAGGACGGGTTATGCGCGGCTTCGAGCCCGTAAAGCGGAGCGCCCGGTTGCACGAGGGCCGAGAGATCACCCGTATTCATGTTCATCGATCGGGCGGTAAAAGCTTTCGCCTTACTGAGGTCGATCGACGCGAGCAGCGCACCGTCCATCCGCGCGAAGGCGACCAAGTTACGGCCGTCATCAAGGATACAGATGCTAGACGGGGAATTGAGTTGGGAGGCCTTTTGAATGCCTGCGTCCAGCCCCTTGCGGGCTTTTTCAATGGAAATGCTCATGAGTTGTCTCCTGATTCTTCATACTTCGTTAGCGTTCTCAAGGAAGCGAAATATTGCTGCGGTGCTCGTCAGTTATAGACGCCGCCGTCGATCACCACCGACTGTGCGGTCATGTAGGACGACTCGTCCGATGCGAGGTAGACGAACAGGCCCGCCATTTCCTGCGGTTGAGCTTGACGTTGAAGAGGTACGATCCTTCTGACCGCCTCTTCCTGGGACGCGCGTCCGCCCATGATGCCAATGGCCGGATTGTTGAAGGCTGTATCCACCCAGCCCGGACAGATGGAATTCACCCGGATGTTGTCCGGCGCCAGTTCGAGGGCGAGAGCCGTGCTAAAGGCGATGACGGCGCCCTTCGAGGCGGAGTAGGCAGTCACGCCAGGGCCACCGCGCTTGCCCGCGAGCGATGACGTGTTGATAATTGAACCCTTACCCGATTTGCGAAGGTGCGGGACCGCGAACTTGGCCCCCAGAAAGTGACCACGGGCATTTACCGCAAAAACTGCGTCCCAGTCCGATACGGCGAGTTCCGTGACCTTCCCGACGCGTTGCAGTCCGGCATTCTGAACAAGGACATCGAGTCCGCCGAGCTGTTGCACGGCCGCGTCCACAAACTGGCTGACGCTCTTCTCATCGGACACATCGACCTGCAGAAACGAAGCACCGAGTTCTTCTGCTGTCCCCGCACCCAAGGCCGCGTCAATGTCGCCAATGACAACCTTGGCACCCTCGGCTACGAAGCTTCGGGCGACCTCTTTTCCAATGTTGTTGGCGGCACCCGTAATGATAATGCGCTTACCTTTGAGTCGTTCTGTCATCTTCGTCTCCAGATTTCTTCGCGGAATTCGCTGTTTGGCTGATCGATGCTGCATCTGTGAAATGCTGTGTTCGACACCGTTGAATTGAGTATAAATTCGCCACCAAAACACACAACGGCATACGTCGTATATCAGCTATGCTCAATGAGCACAGCTGCCGGAAAAACTTCGTAGGGAAGTTGAGGCTCGTGACGAGATACATAGAGATAATAAGGGGCGGATCGTGACGCGATTCGGCCTGATGGCCCGGCCGCACGTCGTGACTGGCTTGCAGAAGCTAGGACGCTATCGCTATCGACAGACAGCAATGCAGCGTCCGAGACCCGCCCGCGAAAATGCGCGATAAGAAGAGCCTAGCGCTGGATAACCTCAAGCACCGTTTAGGCGGAACGCGACGCATGCAAAGCGCGGCGACGGCGGCAATCAACGGTGCAGCGACCACAACATGAGGGTAGTCGCATGGCCAGGGAAATAAGCCATCGCGTAAAACCGCTGCCAGCAGAGCCCACGTCACGGACTTGCGTGGAAAGCCAGCACCTCCCCCGCTCCGGCATCCAGAGCGAGAAACAGGCGGACACCTCTCTGCGACCGTATTTCTCTCCGGGGGCGGCCAACACATAGTCAAACGCCGCTACCCCGGTGGCGATGGCGGACGACGAAAACGTGTGTGAAAGCGAGACTCCGAAGTGCACATAAACGGTAGGCGAATAGCTGATGATGCCAGCCGCCCCGAATGGGTAGGCAAAGTGCCAAATCCCAGAAAGATTACGCGCCTCAGGTGGCTTTCCATTCGACTGTCTGTTGTACGTATATATTTCGTTACGCGTATTAATAATTTTGCCGTGGGATCCGAACAGACACTACGTCATCGCTCCTGTCCGAGATACCTGACGAAGAACGACCTCTCGGCATGCACGCGACTTAACGCATCACTGCGATCTGCCGTTCCGCCTGAGCATGGATAGTTGATTCAGCCCGCGATATGTTGCCTCATAAATGTTGCCATCCGGGCAATGGCTTCTGCCGCCTCTGGCGTCGATCCCGCGAGCGCGGGAAACGAATGGATGGCGCTCGGAGTGGAATTGAAAGAGATTCGATTCCCCGCCTCTCGTAACAGCGACACGATTCTCGTGGAGTCGCTGTACAGCACGTCGCGCTCGCCGGCCTCAATATGTAACGGAGGAAGGCCCTGGAGGTTTCCGTACAAGGCGGAAGCCCACGGGCTGCGCGGATCCTGACCATTCAGAAAGCGAACGGCCATCGATCTAGCCGACTCTTCTGTGGTCAGTGGATCGCCCGTATCTGGAGTCATCGTTTCCCCTTTGAGCTCAAGGTCCGTCCACGGCGACATGGGCAAGCCTGCGGCGGGAAGCGGTTCGCCGCGATCACGCAATGCCATCATCACGGCAAGAACCAGCGCACCGCCGGCCGAGTCACCGACGAGAACGATTCTCTTCGACGAGATACCAGACTTCACGAGCCAAAGGTATCCGGCCACCGAATCTTCGATGGCAGTGGGAAATGGATACTCGGGTGCAAGACGGTAGCCAAATGCCAGGCACCGCATTTGGGATGCCCGCGAAAGGCTTCCATTGAACTGACGCCACATCCACGGCTGTCCGCATACATATCCACCTCCATGAAAATACATGAAGATCGCATCGTTCCTCGCGCCGTCGGTCCAGACCCATTCGGAATCCCCCGCGCCAATTCCATCGAGGCTGACAGGCGTTGACTTGATATCGGCGGCGACGGGTACCTGGCTCCAAACCTTTTCGTAGTGGTTTCGTTGGCCCTCGACGTCCAACGGAAAGTCCGTGATGGAATCGATAACCGCCTGCATCTCTTTGCTGGCCATGATGGCTCCTTTAATCTGGACTTCGAAAGCACGCACGATCTACTCGGCGAATGAAGGAGCAGCGGGCCTAGTGCTTCAAGCGCCGCTCTCTTTGGAGGTCGAACGTCTACGTGTGTCAGG
>NZ_CADIKC010000026.1 GCF_902859805.1 Paraburkholderia sediminicola
GACCTCGAAAAACGCTGGGCTGGCGCAGGCCCGGAGAAGCCTTCATTGAAAACTGCGCCAGGCAAGGGATTGTTATCGACCCGGCTGTTGCACTTGGTATTTGAAACCGCCTAGGCAAAAGAAAGCGGCTCAAACCGCTAATGCTAAGTGGGGCCCGTGGTCTGCTGCGGGTAGTGGTGCATCTGGAATCTGCGTTCTCCCGCATTCGGCGCCAGTGACAAGGGCGTCATACTTCCGGCGGCGCTGCGCGCGCCGAAGAGCACTTCTTAAAACCTCCCTCTACGTTTCAATTGCTACGCCTCGCCGACGGGGCGTGGCTCGTCATTGCAACGCCAACGCCATCTCGATTCCGATTGCAACGGCAACGGCAACGGCAACGGCAGATGCGAACGTGACCGTGGCTGGGATGGGGGCAGGGTGAAGCGAGGAGGGGCGGTGATTCAGCACACCGGCATATCGTTTAAAGAGGGCGTTCCGCGCTGAATGCAGAGGCGCCTCACCGAGGCGAAGCCGACGGCCCCACAAACCAAAACCGAAGCCGGCGGTTTCCCATGCATACCCGTCCGCGACGCACGCAGTGCGGAGTGGGAGCTGATGAGTCCTTTGTCACTGGCGCGGAATACGCGAGAGCACGGATTCCAGTCGCACCAGTACCCGCAGCAGACCACGGTGCGCACTTAGCATTAGCGGTTTGAGCCGCTTTCTTTTGCCTACTTTTCTTTGCGGCAAGCAAAGAAAAGTAGGTGCCGCCCCGCACAGGGGCAACGCTAATAGACCACTAACAAATCAAGGAAAGGCCAAAGCCCCAGGAACACGGATAAACAAGCGCCGAACAGGCAAAAACCTAAACACTACAAGCAGCCCCACCACCAGAAGCAGCAATCTCCCGCGCGGCCTTAGCGCCCTCAACTTGTAAAAGAGTCGGCAAAGAAACCCCATTCTTAGCCGCAGTAACCTCAGCAAGAATAGAAACAGCAATCTCAGGCGGCGTCCGGCTGCCAATATAAATCCCAACCGGCCCATGCAGCCGGGCCAACTCGGTATCGTTCAGATCGAACTCCTTCAACCGCTCGCGCCGCGCCTGATTATTCCTTCTCGATCCCAAAGCACCGACATAAAAAGCCGGCGTCTTCAACGCCTCCATCAGCGCGAGATCATCCAGCTTGGGATCATGCGTCAGTGCAATCACCGCACACCGCTCGTCGAGCTTCATGTCGATCACGGTATCGTCCGGCATCGTCCGCACAATCTTCGTGCCGGGAATACTCCACTCCTCGGTGTACTCCTCGCGCGGATCGCATACGGTCACCTGGTAGTCGAGCCCAACCGCGATATTGCACAGATAGCGCGACAACTGCCCCGCACCGATCACCAGCATCCGGTAACGCGGGCCGTGAATCGTCAGCAGACGCTCGCCGTCGAAATGCACGCCGTCGGTTGCCAGCGCCGTATCGAGCCGCACTGCGCCGGTCACCATGTCGACTTCGCGCGCCACCAGACGGCCGTCTTCCACCGCATGGCACAGATCGGCAATGCCGCTTTGCGGCGTCAAAGGCTCCAGCACCAGCTGGATCGTGCCGCCGCAAGGCAGGCCAAAGCGATGCGCTTCTTCCGCGGTAATGCCGTACTTCACCGCCTCAGGACGTGTCTGCTCAATACCCTTTTGCCGCACGCGGTCGATCAGGTCGTCTTCGATGCAGCCACCCGAGACCGAACCCACCACAAGGCCATCGTCACGCACCGCGAGCATCGCGCCCTCGGGACGCGGCGACGAACCCCACGTCTTCACCACCGTCACCAGTAGCGCGCGATGTCCCTCTTCCAGCCAACGTGCGCTGGACTTCAGGACTTCGAGATCCACGCTGTCCATGATTTCTTCCTTTTCGTTCCGTCGCCGCCGGACTCGGTGTCCGCAGCCTCATTCGATTCTGTATTTTGCCCCGCCGCGTCGCCGACTGCTGTGTCGCCGCCATCCGGGGCCGTCGCGCCTTCAGCGTCGCCGCCGACCTGCGCGCCGAAGCGCTTGAAAAATTCGCCCGCGATTTTACGCGCAGCGCCGTCCACCAGCCGCGAACCGATCTGGGCGAGCTTGCCGCCGACCTGTGCGGTCGCCGTGTACGAGAGCTTCGTCGCGGCGTCGCCCTCGGGTTCGAGCGTGACGCGCGTATTGCCCTTGCCGAAGCCCGCAGCGCCACCCTGACCTTCGAAAACGATGGTGTAGCTGTTCGGCGCCTCGATATCGGTCAGCAGCATACGCCCTTTGAAGCGCGCCTTCACCGGGCCGACCGATGCGCTCAACACCACTGCATACGCGTTTTCGCCATCCGGGTCGATGCTCTCGCAGCCGGGAATGCACGCACGCAGGATTTCGGTATCGTTTAGCGCATCCCACGCGCGCTGCTGGGAAACCGGCAGCGTATGGGTCTCACTTAATTCCATGGCGTTGCTCCTGCAGTTGTCCTGGCGCAGTCGCTCAAACGAGGCGCGCGCGTAAGTTGCGCGAGGTCGCGGCCGAACGCCGTGAGACTGTCCAGATTATGGACCGGACGATGTGCGTCGACGTACGGCAGGATCGCCTGCACGCCGCGCGCTTTCGGTGAAAAACCGCTGAAACGCAGCAGCGGATTGAGCCACACGATACGGTGGGCGAAGCGGCGCAGGCGCGCCATTTCGGTGTCGAGCACGTCGATCGCTTCGTGATCCAGGCCGTCGGTGACGAGCAGCACCGTGGCTCTGCCAGTCAGCACGCGACGTGCCCAGCGCCGGTTGAATTCGGCGAGCGCCGCGCCGATTCGCGTGCCGCCCGACCAGTCGACCACCTGATCGGTGAGCGTCGCGATTGCCACGTCGGGATCGCGCTCGCGCAGCGCGCGCGTGGCGTTGGTCAGGCGTGTGCCGAAAAGAAACACCTGCAGGCGTTCACGCGATTGCAGCAGCGCGTGGCAAAAGTACAGGACCGCGCGCGAATAGCTGCTCATCGAGCCGGAAATATCCAGCAGCAGCACGAGTGGCGGTTTGCGTTCTACTACCGCGCGATACTTCCACACCGTCCAGTCGCCGCCCGCCCGCACCGCTTGCCGTGCGCTCGCGCGCAAATCGGCATGCGTGCCGTGCGAAGCGGCTTTCAGGCGGCGCGTCGGCTCGGTGGCAAGCGGCAGACGCTGGCCACGGATCAGATGCCGCAAAGTGCGCCATTCATCAGCGGAAAGCGTTTCGAAATCGCGATGACGTAGCCGCTCTTCCGCACTGAAGGTGACGTGCGCGCGTAGTTCGTGTTGTTCGGTTTCCTGCGGCGCTTTGCTGTGCGGCGAGGGTGGCGTACGTACGGCAAGCGCGTCGGCGAGACGGTTGTTGCGTTTGGGTGGCGGCAAGCCATCGCGGACTTTCGGCAGCAACAGCGCGCGCAGCTTGCCTTCCCAATCCGGGTCGCGCCAGAACAGATCGAAAGCGGTGTTGAAGAGGTCGCGTTCATCCGGCGCGGAGACCAGGAGTGTGGCAAGCGCGGCGCGCACATCGTCGCGGCGGCCGAGGTCGATCCAGTGCAACGCGGCAAGTGCATCGACGGCTTGCGCTGGCGACATCGGTAAACCCGCACCGCGCAGCACGCGTACAAAGTGGACGACGTTGTGCGCGAGTGTGGGGGTATCGATAGGCGAGGCCGAGGTTTCGACGGACGGGGGCGTCGAGCGTGCACTTGCGTCGTCCGCCAACGCGGGACGATTCGCCGATGCGCTACTGCTTTGCGCAATATCGCTGTCTGCGAGCGGTTCACTGCTTGCCGAAGCGCCATTGTCACCGTCGGTGTTCTTTTCCATCGCCATTATCCCGGCGTCGCGAGACATTGCGCGATCTGCGCGGCGTCGACGCGCGCCAGATCGTCCTGATACTTGAGCAGCACACCCAGGGTGTTCTGCACCGACTGCGGATCGAGCTCCGTCACCGACAATGCTTCCAAAGCGCGGCACCAGTCGATCGTTTCGGCGATGCCGGGCGCCTTGAACAGATCCATGCCGCGCAGCCGATGCACGAAATCGACCGCGCGTCGCTGCAATTCAGCCGACGTCTGCGGCGCGCGCGCGGCGACGATCTCCAGTTCACGATCGCGCTCGGGATAGCCGATCCATTGGTACAGGCAACGGCGTTTCAACGCATCGTGCACTTCGCGCGTGCGGTTCGACGTCATCACGACGAGCGGCGGCTGCTCCGCCCGCACCGTGCCGTATTCGGGAATCGATACCTGGAAGTCCGACAGCAGTTCCAGCAGAAACGCTTCGAACGGTTCGTCGGCGCGGTCGATTTCGTCGATCAGCAGCACACGCCGCGCGCCCGGATGATTTTCGTCGGGCATCAGCGCTTGCAGTAGCGGACGCTTCAGCAGGAATTCGCTGCGGTACAGCGTGTCGTTGCCGGGACGCTCGCCAGCGGCTTCGGCCAGGCGCAGCGCCATGATCTGGCGCGGGTAGTCCCATTCGTAGAGCGCGCTCGCAGTGTCGAGTCCCTCGTAGCATTGCAGCCGCAGCATCGAGGTGCCGAGCATCCCCGCCGCGGCCTTGGCGAGTTCGGTCTTGCCGACGCCGGGTTCGCCTTCGACGAACAACGGCCGCTCCATGCGCAGCGCGAGATACAACGCGGTCGCGAGTTCGCGGCTGGCGAAGTAACTTTGAGCGGCGAGTTGCGCGAGAGTGTCGTCGATGGAAGCAGGCTGCATGGTGTTCCTGACTCTGCATGGTGAAGAGCAAAACGGCGCGCTCGTGAAGCGTTGCGGTTGTGCCAATACGTCGGTTCCGGGACCGGCGTATTGCCGCATGTTGTGCGGCGAAGTGCCAGAGCGCGCCGCGACAAAGCGCTTGATCGATCGGTGGCGCGACGCTCGCCTATGTCACTCATACCGACGATGGAACGGAGCGAATGAGAGCGAACATCGCGCCACGCCGCGCGCCCAATCGAACAAGGCTGACGCGCTCCGCCGAGTCACGTCAGCCGCCGACCCCAACGATCGCTAACCGTTCGCCTTCGTCACAGCTCGCGCGGCCAGCACCGGGATCAGATGCGCGCGATACTCGGCGCTCGCGTGCATGTCGGTGTTCAGGTCGGCGTCGGAGACGGTCACGGCTCGCGCGGCGTCGGGCGTGAAATTCGCCGATAGCGCGCTTTCCAACTCCGGCACACGAAATACCGAAGACGCTGCTCCTGTCACCGCGACACGCACGCCGCTCGCAAACTTCGCGACGAATACGCCGACCAGGGCAAAGTGCGACGCCGGTTGACGGAATTTCTCGTAGGCGGCGCGCTCGGGCACGGGAAACTCGACAGCCACGATCAGCTCGTCAGGCGCCAGTGCGGTCTCATACATGCCGACGAAGAAATCGCTCGACGAAATCCGTCGCCGATCGGTGACGATGGTCGCGTCCAAGGCCGTCGCAGCAGCCGGATAGCAGGCTGCCGGATCGTTGTTCGCGAGTGAACCGCCGATGGTGCCGAGCGCGCGCACCTGGCGATCGCCGATGTGTCCGGCGAGATCCGCGAGCGCCGGCAGCACACGCCGAAGCTCCGCATGCTCCGCGACGTCCGCATGGCAAACGGCTGCGCCGATCGTCACCTTGCCGGCGTCGACGGTGATCGATTTGAGCGCGGGAATCCGCGTCACGTCGATCAGTTGCGACGGCTGCGCGAGCCGCAGACGCATGGTGGGCAACAGGCTTTGTCCGCCGGCGATGAACTTTGCGTCACTGTCAGCGGCGATGGCTGCGGCGGCCGCTTTCGGATCCGTCGCGCGTTGATACTCGAATGAATACATGTCGAATGCTCCGCTCAGGATCTTAGTGGGGTTTGGCTGCGTGGATCGCGGACCACACGCGATGTGGCGTTGCCGGCATTTGCAGGTCGGTCACACCGAGCGGCGCGAGCGCGTCGAGGATTGCGTTGATCACGGCCGGTGGCGAACCGATCGCGCCTGCCTCGCCGCAGCCTTTCACGCCGAGCGGATTGTGCGTGCACGGTGTGCCCTTGGCGGTTTCGACGGTGAAGTTCGGCAGATCGGACGCATGCGGCATCGCGTAGTCCATATAGGAGCCGGACAGCAACTGACCACTCTCGTTGTCGTACACGCAGCGCTCCAGCATCGCCTGCCCGATGCCCTGGGCTAGCCCGCCATGCACCTGGCCTTCGACGATCATCGGATTGATCACGTTGCCGAAATCGTCGACCGCGGTGAACTGCTGGATGCGGCAGACGCCCGTCTCCGGGTCGACCTCGATTTCGCAGATGTACGAGCCGGCCGGATAGGTGAAGTTGGTCGGATCGTAGAACGCGCTTTCTTCGAGACCTGGTTCGAGCACGTTGAGCGGATAGTTGTGCGGCACGTAGGCGGCGAGCGAGATCTCGGCGAATGCCTTGGTGCGATCGGTGCCCGCGACGCGAAACACGCCGTCCTTGAACTCGATGTCTTCGGCTGCGGCTTCCAGCAGATGCGCGGCGATTTTTTTCGCCTTGGCTTCGATCTTGTCGAGCGCCTTCATGATTGCCGAGCCACCGACCGCAATCGAGCGAGAGCCGTAGGTGCCCATGCCGAACGGAATGCGCCCGGTGTCGCCGTGAACGATTTCCACGCTTTCCAGCGCAATGCCGAGCCGATCAGCAACCACTTGCGCGAAGGTTGTCTCATGCCCCTGGCCGTGACTGTGGGAGCCCGTGAACACGGTGACCGAACCCGTCGGATGCACGCGAATCTGGCCGACTTCGAAGAGCCCGGCGCGTGCGCCCAATGCACCGGCAATGTTCGACGGCGCCAAACCGCAGGCTTCGATGTAGCACGAGTAGCCGAGGCCGCGCAGCTTGCCGTTCTTTTCGGATTCCTGCTTGCGCGCGGCGAAGCCTTTCACGTCCGCGAGTTCGAGCGCACGGCTCAGCGTGGCCTCGTAGTCACCGGTATCGTAGGTGAGGCCGACCGGCGTGGCGTACGGAAACGCGCGAATGAAATTGCGACGGCGGATTTCCGCGGGATCGAGCTTCATCTCGCGCGCCGCGGTTTCGACCAGACGTTCGACCACGTACGTTGCTTCCGGGCGGCCCGCGCCACGGTAGGCGTCGACCGGGACGGTGTTGGTGAAGACCGCTTTCACCTCGGCGTAGATGGCGGGCGTCGCGTACTGACCGGCGAGCAGCGTCGCGTACAGGATGGTCGGCACGCTCGAGGCGAAGGTCGACAGATACGCGCCCATGTTGGCGATCGTATGAATGCGCATCGCGAGGAATTTGCCGTCGGCGTCCATCGCCAGTTCGGCTTTGGTGACGTGATCGCGGCCGTGTGCATCGGACACGAAGGCTTCCGAGCGCTCGGCCGTCCATTTGATCGGACGGCGAATCTTCTTCGATGCCCACGTCAGCGCGACGTCTTCGGCGTAGAGGAAAATTTTCGACCCGAAACCGCCGCCGACATCCGGCGCGATCACGCGCAGTTTCGATTCCGGCAGCGACAGCACGAACGCGGCCATCAACAGGCGTTCCACGTGCGGATTCTGATTCGCGACGTAGAGCGTGTAGCTGTCGTCCTGCACCGAATAGCTTGCGTTGACCGCACGCGGTTCGATCGCGTTCGGGATCAGGCGGTTGTTGACGATGTCGAGCGTGGTGACGTGCGCGGCTTTGGCGAAGGCGGCGTCGGTCGCGGCTTTGTCGCCGTGGCCCCAGTTGTAGCAGATGTTGTCCGGCACTTCGTCGTGAACTGCCGCCTGGCCCGGATCGGACGCGTGCGCGGTGTCGACCACGGCCGGCAGCACGTCGTAGTCGACCTCGATCAGTTCGGCGGCGTCTTTCGCGGCCTTGATCGAATCGGCGATGACGAGCGCGACCTGATCGCCGACGTGGCGTGCTTTCGTGTGCGCGATGATCGGATGCGGCGGCTCGTTCATCGGCTTGCCGTCGGTGCTATGGATCAGCCAGCCGCACGGCAGTCCGCCGACGTTGTCCGCGGCCATGTCCGCGCCGGTGAAGATCGCGACGACGCCGGGCGACTGTTTCGCCGCGGTGGTGTCGATGCTGTTGATTTTTGCGTGAGCGTGCGGCGAGCGCAGGAATACCGCATAGGTTTGCTGCGGCAGGACGATGTCGTCGGTGTACTGACCGTTGCCGGTAAGGAAACGATAGTCTTCCTTACGTTCGACGGAAGTACCGATGAGATGGGTGTCGGGTGCGTTCATCGTCGGCTCCTCAGGCGGTGGCGGGCGCAGCGGCCGGGGCGTTGGCGTTGGCCGTGCCGGCGGACTTCATGCCTTCGGCGCCTTCGAGCACTGCTTTGACGATGTTGTGATAGCCCGTACAGCGGCAGAGATTGCCGTCGAGCTGGGCGCGCACGTCGTCGCCGGTGAGATTGGGTTGGCGCTCGACGAGGGAGACCGCGCTCATCACCATACCGGGCGTACAGAAACCGCACTGCAGGCCGTGGCAATGTTTGAAGGCGGCTTGCATCGGGTGGAGGGCGCCGTCTTTGGCGAGTCCTTCGATGGTGGTGATGGTTGCGCCTTCGGCCTGGACCGCGAGGATATTGCAGGATTTGATCGCGCGGCCGTTCAGGTGAACCGTGCATGCGCCGCACTGGGCCGTGTCGCAGCCGACGTGCGTTCCAGTGAGGCGAAGTTGATCGCGCAGGAACTGGACAAGCAGGGTGTTCGGGTCGATTGAGGCGCTGATGGGCGCGCCGTTCACCGTCAGACTGATGCTGATCGCCATGAAGTTGTCTCCTTATGGGGTGAAACCGGACCTTTGTTTTTTCCTGCCTTCAGCTGCCTGCTCGTGGGGTCCGATTAGGGTGCTGCGGGTTTACTGTTTTGCGGTTCTTTTTTATGGGTCTGCCGAAAAGTAAAGCACAAATTGGGTGGGGGCGCTATTGGGTTGTGTGCCTGCTCGGCGGTTTGTTTGGGTTGTTTTTTGCCCGTTCGGGCTGGGGGATTGCTTGCGCGGCGCTTGTTTCAGGTTTATTGCCTGTTGGGCGCTTGTTTGTCTGTGTTCTTGGGGCTTTGGGTTTTCCTTGTTCTGGCTTTCGTGCCTTTCCTTGATTTGTTAGTGGTCTATTAGCGTTGCCCCTGTGCGGGGCGGCACCTACTTTTCTTTGCTTGCCGCAAAGAAAAGTAGGGGCGGTTTCAAATACCAAGTGCAACAGCCGGGTCGATAACAATCCCTTGCCTGGCGCAGTTTTCAATGAAGGCTTCTCCGGGCCTGCGCCAGC
>NZ_CADIKC010000027.1 GCF_902859805.1 Paraburkholderia sediminicola
AAGCGCTACAGCTCGACGCACTGGTAGCCGACGGTGAACTGCAGGTGAGCTGGCGCTACCGCACGAACCGGCTCACACAGGAGGAAGTCGAAACATGCGCAACCAGCTTCATGCAGCAGCTGCAAAACATGATCGACGCAGCACAACGTCCGGCGACGCGACTCTACGCATCCGACTTCCCACTCGCACGGCTCTCGCAACCAGCGCTCGACGCACTGAAGCTAGACCCAGAATCCGTCGTCGACATCTATCCTGCAACGCAAGCGCAGCAGGGCCTACTGCTGCACACGCAACTCGGTGCAAGCTCAGGCATCTACGTGAATCAGCTTCGGCTGACGTTGCGTGGCCCACTCGATGTCGCTGCGTTGCGTGACGCCTGGCGCGTCGCTGCCGCGCGGCACGAAATCCTGCGCACGGCCTTCGTCGTTTCGCCAGACGCGGACATGCTGCAGGTCGTACATCGCGAAGTCGAGGTGCCGTTCGCCGAACACGACTGGTCCTCGCTCGACCCTGTTACGTACGACGAAAAACTCGCTGCCTGGCGTGAGGCGGACGTGGCGCGCGGTTTCGATATCGAAGCACCTCCGTTGATGCGCATTGCGCTGATCCGTCGTCCGGACGGCGCGCATGATCTGATCCGCACGCATCATCATGCTCTAGTCGATGGCTGGAGCGGCGCGCGCCTGCTGGGTGAGATCGTCGACGAATATCGCACACGTCTGCAGGGTTCGGTGTCGGCGCGCCCCGCGCCCGCGCGCTATCGCAACTACCTCGAGTGGCTCGCATCGACAAACCGCGAGAGCGAGTCGCATGCATGGTGGCAGGAGCGGATCGCGTTGCTCGACGAGCCCGCGTTGCTCACCGCGAGTCTTGGTACGCCCGTTTTTGCAGCCGGAGAGCAACCGTCCGCTGATGCGATCAGCACACGCGAATTAACATTCGACTCAGACCTGAGCGAGCAGTTGCGTGCCGCCGCGCAGCGCTACCGCGTGACCTTGAACACGCTGATGCAGGGTGCGTGGGCGTTGCTTTTGTCGCGTTACGGCAACCGCGGGCAAGCGGCGTTTGGCGTGACGGTCGCCGGACGGCCAGGCGACCTCGCCGGTGCACAGGACATGCTCGGTCTTTTCATCAACACGCTGCCAGTGTGGACAGATGTTCCCGACGGCGCACGGCTGTCCGCATGGCTCGCCGCTTTACAGCAGGTCAATAGCGCAATGCGCGAGCATGAACAGACTCCGCTCGCACAGGTTCAGCGCTGGTCCGCGCGCACCGGCGATGCATTGTTCGACAGCCTGCTGGTCTTCGAAAACTATCCGGCCGACGAGGCGTTGTCCTCAAGCGACGATCTGTTCACCGTCGACGCGCTCGATTCGATTGAACGCACGCACTATCCGTTGACGCTGACCATCGTGCCGCGCGGCGCGATCACGTTGCATTGGGCGTGGCGCGCTGCGCGCTTCGCTCCGGCAAACGTCGAAGCCGTGAGCCGTCATTTTGTCGAACTGCTGGCGCGTTTCACCGAGCCAGAGGACCCGTTGCTTGCGTCGATTGCGCTTGCTCCTGTTCACGCAGTGGCTGCGTCACCCGTGCAAGAGGCATTGGACACGGTCTGCTTCACGCCGGTGCATCGTCGCATCGCGGATCACGCTAACGGCGCCGCTGCGGCTCGCACCGCCGTGGTCAGCGGCGACACGACGCTGAGCTTCGGACAACTCGAAGCATGGTCGAACCGCATCGCGCAACGCTTGCGGCGGCTCGGCGTGAAAGACGACACCTGTGTCGCCGTTTGTGTCGATCGATCGGTGGGACTCGCGGCTGCCTTGCTCGGCACGCTGAAGAGCGGTGCCGCTTACGTGCCGCTCGATGCGTCGTATCCGGCTGCGCGACTCGCCGCGATGCTCGACGACGCGAAGGTTGAAGTCGTCGTCGCAGATGAAACCTGCGCGCAGATGCACGCGACACTTTTTGCCGATCGCGTGCTGGTTCGCATCGACGAGGTGGACGACGAGCGCAATGCACCGTTGCCCGACGCCGCTTCGTCGTTCGACGAAAACCGGCTCGCCTATGTGATTCATACGTCGGGTTCGACCGGCCGTCCGAAAGGCGTGGCGGTCACGCACGGCGCACTGGCGCGGTTGTTGTCGTCGATCGGCGAACGTCCGGGCGTTTCGGGCGCCGACACGCTCGTCAGTGTGACGACCGTGTCGTTCGACATCTTCGCGCTGGAGTTGTATGCGCCGCTGATGGCCGGCGCAACGGTCGTCATCGCGCCGCGCGCGGTCGTAACGGATGGGCAGCGCCTTGCCGCGCTGCTCGACGACAGCGGCGCGACGATGATGCAGGCCACGCCGATGGGTTGGCGCGTGCTGCTCGAGGGAGGCTGGCGCGGCGCGCACGGCCGGCGGTTTGTCGCGCTGTGCGGCGGCGAAGCGCTTGCACCGGATCTCGCCGCGCAATTGCTGGCGCGTGGCGTCGAACTCTGGAACATGTACGGCCCAACCGAGACGACAATCTGGTCGAGCGTCGCGCGCATCGTTTCCGCCGCTTTGCCGATCACGCTCGGCGAAGCGGTCGGACATACGGTGTTGCGCGTGGTGGATCGCGCCGGCCGTCACGTGCCGGTGGGCGGGGTGGGCGAGCTGTGCATCGGCGGCGCCAATCTGGCGCGCGGCTACGTGGGGCAGGCCGGTTTGAGCGCCGAGCGTTTCGTGCCCGATGCGCTCGGTGAACCGGGTGCGCGCCTGTACCGCACGGGCGATCTGGCGCGAGTGCGTGTCGATGGCGGGATCGATTATCTCGGCCGGCTCGATCAGCAGATCAAGTTCCGCGGCTACCGGATCGAGATCGGCGAGATCGAGGCGCAACTTGCGCGTAGTGCCGGTGTTCGGCATGCGGCGGTTGCGCTGGCGGGCGAGGGCGCGGCACAGCGCCTCGTCGCGTTCGTGGTGAGCGATAACACGCTCGATGCCGCGCGCGTGCGTCACGAACTCGGGCAGGTGTTGCCTGTGCATATGACACCGTCCGCGATCGAACAGATCGACGCGATGCCGCTCACGTCGAACGGCAAGCTCGATCGCAAGGCACTGCTCAGCATGGCGAACGGAATTGGTGCGCAGGGGGCATCGACACACCGTGCGCCGCCTTCTACCGACACCGAAAAGACCTTGTGCACGTTGTGGGCTCGCGCGCTCAACGTTGCCGACGTGGCCAATGTGGGTGTCGACGATGACTTTTTCGAGCTCGGCGGTCACTCGCTGCTCGCGGTGCGGCTGGCGAGTCAGATGGCGGCTGAGTTCGGCCGTCCCGTGGATGTCGCGCAACTGTTCAGGCTGGCAACGATCCGGCGCATTGCGCTTGCACTCGACGAAGCGATTGGGCAAGCCGCGCGCGATGAAGAAGACGATTCGGCCGACCAGTTCAAGGATCTGCTGTCGACGCTCGACGATTGAACGGATCAGGAAACAAAGGGATATTCAATGAGTGTGAGTTCAGGACGTCAGGACGAATTGCTGGGCCTGTCGAAGCAATATGCGGCATTGCCGGCGGATAAGCGCGCTGTGTTCCGGCTGCGTGCTGCCGAAAAGGGACTGCCCATCGATCGTTTGCCGATCGTCGCGTTGTCGCCGCGGCCGGCGCGCGCGCCGCTGTCGCATGCGCAGGAACGTCTTTGGTTCTTGTGGCGGTTAGAGCCGTCGAGCTCGGCGTATAACGTGTCGCGCGCGGTGCGCATGGTGGGCGCGTTGTGTGCGGATGCGGTGCGTCGTGTGTTCGAACAGCTGGCCGCGCGCCATGAAAGTCTGCGTTCGCGTTTTGGCGAGGAAAACGGCGTGCCTTATCAAACGGGGCTAGCGGTACCGGCGTCCGGCGCGCGCGAAGTGGTGTTTGCATGGCGCTTTGAGGATATTTCGGGTGACGAAACAATTGCGAACGACGCTGAGCCACAACACGCACAACTTCAGGAACGGCTCGGTGACCAGGCGCGCGAGCCGTTCGATCTGGAGCGCGGTCCGGTGATGCGTGTCGTGTTGACACGCATTGCCGCGGACGTGCACGTGCTGCAGTTCACCGCGCACCACATCGTCACTGACGCATGGTCGATGGATCTGCTCGGCCGCGAATTTGCGCAGCTTTACGAAGCGGGTGTGCGCGGTGCGGATGCCACGGCCGAAGCGCTGTCGTTGTCGCGGTTGCCGCGGTTGCATTACGCGGACTTCGCGCAGTGGCAGCGCGACTGGGCCGGCGACCGACGCGCCGATGCCGAGCTGGATTTCTGGCGCGGCCGGCTAGGCGGCGAACGGAGCTTGCTCGCGTTACCGCTTGATCGTCCGCGTACGGTCGAGCGCAGCATGGAGGGCGCGCGTTGCGTTGTCGCGGTTCCGCGTGAGACAGCGGACGCGCTACTGCGGACCGCGCGCACGAACGGCGTGTCGCCGTTTGCCGCGTTGCTGGCCGTCTACTGCGTGCTGCTTGCGCGATACAGCGGCCAGCATGATTTCTGCGTCGGCGTGCCGGTGAGCGGCCGCGAGCGTGCGGAGACGCATGGGTTGGTCGGGTTTTTCGTCAACACGCTGGTGATCCGCGCGGAACTGTCGATGTCGATGAGCATCGGCGAACTGTTCGCCCACGTGGGCGAGCGAGTGGCCGAAGCGCAGGCGCACCAGGCCGTGCCGTTTGCGCGTGTGGTCGAAGCCGTGCAGCCGCAACGCGAGCGTTCGCACTCGCCGCTGTTCCAGACGATGTTCAACTACGAAGTGGCCGGACGTACGGAGGATACGGAACTCGCGGGCCTTACGATTCGTGCGGAAGCCGCTTCGACGCGGACAGCCCGTTTCGATCTCGTTCTCAATGTGCTCGACGATAGCGATGGTCTGCGGTTGACGTTCAACTATGCGGTCGATCTGTTCGACGCGTCGACGATAGAACGGGTGAGCGGTCACTACGTGGAGCTGCTGGAACAGATGTGCGCGTCGGGCGAGCGCCGTCTGTGTGAACTGTCGATGGGGGCAGGCGCGGGGGCTGCGAGCGCGGCGCAACGTGCGTCGTATGCGTATGTGCCGACGGTCGCGCGTTTCGAGTCGCGTGCGCAGATGTGCGGCGATACGCCGGCCGTGATATGCGGCGATGAACGCCTCAGCTATGCGCAGCTCGACGCGTGGGCGGACCGCCTGGGTGTGGCGCTGATGCGCGCGGGGGTGGCGCACGAGGACCGGGTGGGGGTGTGCCTGGAACGCTCGGCGGGACTGGCCGCGGCGTTGCTGGGGATCTGGAAGGCGGGCGCGGCGCAGGTGCCGCTGGACCCGTCGTATCCGGCGGCACGGTTGCGCGACATGATCGGGGATGCGGGGGTGCGCTGCGTGATCGTCGATGCAACGAGTGCGGCGCAGCTGTCGGCGGTGCTTGAGGGCTGCGTGCAGGTGAGGATTGGGGAGGTTGGGCCAGTCGATGAACCGGTTGAAGGGCAGGCCGGTGAGGACGGCAATGAACACGCCGACAGGCAGACTGGTGATCAAGCTGGTGCACATGCCAATGAACACGCCGGCGAGCAGGCCGGTGACCAGGCAGATGAGCAGGCCAATGAGCAGGTCAATGTGCAGGTCAATGGGCAGCCCGATGGTCAGTTCGGCAGGCAGTTCGATGAAGCTGCCACTGCCACTGCCACTGCCACTGCCACTGCGGCTGCCGGCGGAAGTGCCCGGCCGGATACGTCGCGTGCCCTGCGCGCACTGCGCAAACGCACCGCATCGCTCCACCCGGAGCAGCTCGCCTACGTGATCTACACGTCGGGCTCGACCGGACGGCCCAAGGGTGTAGCGGTGAGCCAGCGTTCTCTCTCGCTGCATCTGGAAGACTTCATTGGCACCTATGGGATCTCGTCGCAGGACACGCTGCTGCAGTCGTCGACGATCAACTTCGACGTGGCGCTGCACGAACTGCTGCCGGCGCTGCTGATGGGCGGACAGGTGTGCATGCGTGGGGCCGCCGCATGGGA
>NZ_CADIKC010000028.1 GCF_902859805.1 Paraburkholderia sediminicola
ACACACCTGTTATAGGATCAAGCCTTACGGGCAATTAGTATCAGTTAGCTTAACGCATTACTGCGCTTCCACACCTGACCTATCAACGTCCTGGTCTTGAACGACCCTTCAAGGGGCTCGAAGCCCCGGGGATATCTCATCTTAAGGCGAGTTTCCCGCTTAGATGCTTTCAGCGGTTATCTCTTCCGAACATAGCTACCCGGCGATGCCACTGGCGTGACAACCGGTACACCAGAGGTTCGTCCACTCCGGTCCTCTCGTACTAGGAGCAGCCCCCTTCAAATATCCAGCGCCCACGGCAGATAGGGACCAAACTGTCTCACGACGTTTTAAACCCAGCTCACGTACCTCTTTAAATGGCGAACAGCCATACCCTTGGGACCGGCTACAGCCCCAGGATGAGATGAGCCGACATCGAGGTGCCAAACACCGCCGTCGATATGAACTCTTGGGCGGTATCAGCCTGTTATCCCCAGAGTACCTTTTATCCGTTGAGCGATGGCCCTTCCATACAGAACCACCGGATCACTATGACCTGCTTTCGCACCTGCTCGACTTGTCGGTCTCGCAGTTAAGCACGCTTATGCCATTGCACTATCAGCACGATTTCCGACCGTACCTAGCGTACCTTCGTACTCCTCCGTTACACTTTGGGAGGAGACCGCCCCAGTCAAACTGCCTACCATGCACTGTCCCCAGTCCGGATAACGGACCAAGGTTAGAACCTCAAACAAACCAGGGTGGTATTTCAAGGACGGCTCCATTGAGACTGGCGTCCCAACTTCATAGCCTCCCACCTATCCTACACAGATCGGTTCAAAGTCCAATGCAAAGCTACAGTAAAGGTTCATGGGGTCTTTCCGTCTAGCCGCGGGGAGATTGCATCATCACAAACACTTCAACTTCGCTGAGTCTCGGGAGGAGACAGTGTGGCCATCGTTACGCCATTCGTGCAGGTCGGAACTTACCCGACAAGGAATTTCGCTACCTTAGGACCGTTATAGTTACGGCCGCCGTTTACCGGGACTTCAATCAAGAGCTTGCACCCCATCATTTAATCTTCCGGCACCGGGCAGGCGTCACACCCTATACGTCCACTTTCGTGTTTGCAGAGTGCTGTGTTTTTATTAAACAGTCGCAGCCACCAGTTTATTGCAACCCCTTCACCCTCCTGGCGCAGGCCAGTCAAGCTACAGGGGCGTACCTTATCCCGAAGTTACGGTACCAATTTGCCGAGTTCCTTCTCCCGAGTTCTCTCAAGCGCCTTAGAATACTCATCTCGCCCACCTGTGTCGGTTTGCGGTACGGTCTTGTTAAACTGAAGCTTAGAGGCTTTTCTTGGAACCACTTCCAGTTGCTTCTTCACCTAAGTGAATGGCCTCGCACCCTTGAATTCCGCGCCCGGATTTGCCTAAGCGCCTTCTCCAATGCAAGGACCGGGACTTCCAACACCCGGACAACCTTCCGCGATCCGTCCCCCCATCGCATTTAACAATGGTGCAGGAATATTAACCTGCTTCCCATCAGCTACGCATTTCTGCCTCGCCTTAGGGGCCGACTCACCCTACGCCGATGAACGTTGCGTAGGAAACCTTGGGCTTACGGCGAGGGGGCCTTTCACCCCCTTTATCGCTACTCATGTCAGCATTCGCACTTCCGATACCTCCAGCGCACTTTTCAATGCACCTTCGCAGGCTTACGGAACGCTCTCCTACCATGCACATAAATGTGCATCCGCAGCTTCGGTATATTGCTTAGCCCCGTTACATCTTCCGCGCAGGACGACTCGATCAGTGAGCTATTACGCTTTCTTTAAAGGATGGCTGCTTCTAAGCCAACCTCCTGACTGTTTTAGCCTTCCCACTTCGTTTCCCACTTAGCAATATTTGGGGACCTTAGCTGGCGGTCTGGGTTGTTTCCCTCTTGACACCGGACGTTAGCACCCGATGTCTGTCTCCCGTGATTGCACTCTTCGGTATTCGGAGTTTGCTATGGCGTAGTAATCCGCAATGGACCCCACAACCATGACAGTGCTCTACCCCCGAAGGTGATACACGAGGCACTACCTAAATAGTTTTCGGAGAGAACCAGCTATTTCCAGGTTTGTTTAGCCTTTCACCCCTATCCACAGCTCATCCCCTAACTTTTCAACGTTAGTGGGTTCGGACCTCCAGTACGTGTTACCGCACCTTCATCCTGGCCATGGATAGATCACCTGGTTTCGGGTCTACACCCAGCGACTGAACGCCCTGTTCGGACTCGCTTTCGCTACGCCTGCCCTAATCGGTTAAGCTTGCCACTGAATGTAAGTCGCTGACCCATTATACAAAAGGTACGCCGTCACCCCTTGCGAGGCTCCGACTGTTTGTATGCATGCGGTTTCAGGATCTATTTCACTCCCCTCCCGGGGTTCTTTTCGCCTTTCCCTCACGGTACTGGTTCACTATCGGTCGATCACGAGTATTTAGCCTTGGAGGATGGTCCCCCCATCTTCAGACAGGATTTCACGTGTCCCGCCCTACTTGTCGTACACCTAGTTCTTCCTCGCTGTTTTCGTCTACAGGGCTATCACCTGCTATGGCGGCACTTTCCAGAGCCTTCGACTAACAATGAAGATAAAGAGTACAGGCTGATCCCATTTCGCTCGCCACTACTCTGGGAATCTCGGTTGATTTCTTTTCCTGCGGTTACTTAGATGTTTCAGTTCACCGCGTTCGCTTCGCATGACCTATGTATTCAGTCATGGATACTCCAGAAGGAGTGGGTTTCCCCATTCGGACATCTACGGATCAAAGCTCGTTTGCCAGCTCCCCGTAGCTTTTCGCAGGCTACCGCGTCCTTCATCGCCTGTGATCGCCAAGGCATCCACCACATGCACTTGTTCGCTTGACCCTATAACGGGTGTGTCTCATGCATGATCCACTCGGAATCACACGCTCGCCACACTCGCTACAGGTTGAGTATTCGTGTTGCGCCGTATTCCAAAAGCGATCTTTCGATCTCTCTTTTCATACATTGATACAATCACAACCCTGATTCACCTACTCACCTGCCCATCTCTAGACACGCTTTCGTGAATCTCTTTACTACTTCTTCCTGATTGTTAAAGAACGACAGCCGATATAAAGCTCTGCTTCATATCACTCTGACTGGCTCAATCGCCAATGCAAAACACTCTGCTTTCTACTTCAGCAGAACGCTGCGCATTGAAGATTGGTGGAGGATGACGGGATCGAACCGACGACCCCCTGCTTGCAAAGCAGGTGCTCTCCCAGCTGAGCTAATCCCCCAGTCATGCACAGATCATCATCACACGTCGGGATCTATCGATTAACGCAGCCATCGCAGACAAGACAATGGTGGGTCTGGATGGATTCGAACCATCGACCCCCGCCTTATCAAGACGGTGCTCTAACCGACTGAGCTACAGACCCCTCAGTCTGTCTGACTTACTGTCCTAATTTACAGCCGATAAGCGTGAGCGCTCAACGCATTGACACGTTAGCTCGAGAAAGGAGGTGATCCAGCCGCACCTTCCGATACGGCTACCTTGTTACGACTTCACCCCAGTCATGAATCCTACCGTGGTGACCGTCCTCCTTGCGGTTAGACTAGCCACTTCTGGTAAAACCCACTCCCATGGTGTGACGGGCGGTGTGTACAAGACCCGGGAACGTATTCACCGCGGCATGCTGATCCGCGATTACTAGCGATTCCAGCTTCACGCACTCGAGTTGCAGAGTGCGATCCGGACTACGATCGGTTTTCTGGGATTGGCTCCCCCTCGCGGGTTGGCGACCCTCTGTTCCGACCATTGTATGACGTGTGAAGCCCTACCCATAAGGGCCATGAGGACTTGACGTCATCCCCACCTTCCTCCGGTTTGTCACCGGCAGTCTCCCTAGAGTGCTCTTGCGTAGCAACTAGGGACAAGGGTTGCGCTCGTTGCGGGACTTAACCCAACATCTCACGACACGAGCTGACGACAGCCATGCAGCACCTGTGTTATGGCTCCCTTTCGGGCACCCCCACCTCTCAGCAGGGTTCCATACATGTCAAGGGTAGGTAAGGTTTTTCGCGTTGCATCGAATTAATCCACATCATCCACCGCTTGTGCGGGTCCCCGTCAATTCCTTTGAGTTTTAATCTTGCGACCGTACTCCCCAGGCGGTCAACTTCACGCGTTAGCTACGTTACTAAGGAAATGAATCCCCAACAACTAGTTGACATCGTTTAGGGCGTGGACTACCAGGGTATCTAATCCTGTTTGCTCCCCACGCTTTCGTGCATGAGCGTCAGTATTGGCCCAGGGGGCTGCCTTCGCCATCGGTATTCCTCCACATCTCTACGCATTTCACTGCTACACGTGGAATTCTACCCCCCTCTGCCATACTCTAGCCCGCCAGTCACAAATGCAGTTCCCAGGTTAAGCCCGGGGATTTCACATCTGTCTTAGCGGACCGCCTGCGCACGCTTTACGCCCAGTAATTCCGATTAACGCTTGCACCCTACGTATTACCGCGGCTGCTGGCACGTAGTTAGCCGGTGCTTATTCTTCCGGTACCGTCATCCCCCCACCATATTAGGGCGGAGGTTTTCTTTCCGGACAAAAGTGCTTTACAACCCGAAGGCCTTCTTCACACACGCGGCATTGCTGGATCAGGCTTTCGCCCATTGTCCAAAATTCCCCACTGCTGCCTCCCGTAGGAGTCTGGGCCGTGTCTCAGTCCCAGTGTGGCTGGTCGTCCTCTCAGACCAGCTACAGATCGTCGCCTTGGTAGGCCTTTACCCCACCAACTAGCTAATCTGCCATCGGCCGCCCCTGTAGCGGGAGGTCCTAAGATCCCCCCCTTTCCTCCGTAGAGCGTATGCGGTATTAATCCGGCTTTCGCCGGGCTATCCCCCACTACAGGACACGTTCCGATGTATTACTCACCCGTTCGCCACTCGCCACCAGGGTTGCCCCCGTGCTGCCGTTCGACTTGCATGTGTAAGGCATGCCGCCAGCGTTCAATCTGAGCCAGGATCAAACTCTTCAGTTCAAACCTGTTACTGTTTTTCGGGCTCTTTCGAACCCGGTCGCTCACTCAACGTACTGACGAATGATCATCCTGCCGGCGTGAATCCACCCC
>NZ_CADIKC010000029.1 GCF_902859805.1 Paraburkholderia sediminicola
GTGCGGATTTCGGGGAAGGCGAACGCTCGTTTCGGTGAAGTCGAACAAGCTGGAGGGCGGTGCTGCGAGGTGCATGGATTGTAGCGTGAGTGTTCGAGATCAGGCTACGCCGTCATCGGGCTTGCTCTTTCGGCGCATCGAGTCGCCCTTCAGCGGAAGCTTGTGGGCCTGATGCACGAGGCGATCGAGAATGGCGTCAGCGAGCGTCGGATCCTGTAGCCATGCATGCCAGTGTTCGAGCGGCAACTGGCTGGTGATGATTGTCGAGCGTGTGCCGACGCGATCGTCAAGCACCTCAAGCAGATCGTTGCGCGCGCCCGAATCGAGGTCCTGCAGGCCCCAGTCGTCAAGTAATAAAACGTCCATTTTTGCGAGCTGCGCGAGGCGTCGAGTGAAGCTGCCATCACCGTGTGTGATCTTCAGTTCCTCGAACAGGCGCGCAACCCGCACATACAGTACCGAGAAGCCTTGCCGGCAGGCTTGCTGCGCGAACGCGCAGGCGATCCATGTCTTGCCCGCGCCGGTCGGCCCGCTGAGGATGATGTTCTGGGCGTTGCGAATCCAGTCACAGCCGGCGAGCGTGGCGACGACGCACTGATCAAGTACGCGGCTCTGCCGGTATTCGATATCTTCGATGCATGCCTGCGGATTCTTCAACTTTGCAGCCTTCATCAGGCGTTCGAGCCGTCGGGTGTCGCGCCACGCCAGTTCACGATCGACGACGATGCCAAAGCGCTCTTCGAATGACAGGCTCGAACTGGCGGTGAGCGAGACCTGCTCCTCGAAGGCGCGTGCCATGCCGTCGAGCTTGAGGGCTTTGAGCTGGGAGAGGGTTTGCTGCATCAACATACGCGACCTCCTTGGGTCAGTGGTAATAGTCGGGACCTCGCACGTTCTCGTGCTCGGGTGAATGCCATTCGGTGAGCTGCAACGGGAGTGCGGGTTGCCGGTCCAGACCGGACTTGAGAATCGAGAGCACCGAGCGGCGCGTTGGCGAGCCAATGACGAGCGCGCGCTGGCAGGCGATTTCGAGGCGCTCCTTGCCGTACTTGCGGGCGAGCCCCAGCAGGCCAAGGCAGGCCCGGTAGCCCATTTCGGGATGCGGGCGGTTGGTCAGCAGGTGGTTGACGATGGCTTGAGCGCCGGGGCCGATCGAGGCGCCCCAGTTCAGAAGGCGACCCGGTGTCCATTCCATGTGGGCGCGATGGGCTGCTGGCATGTGCTCGGGCACAGTTGTATGTTTGCCCTTGAGCCGACTGCGCGCGTGGGCGGCGATACGCTTGCCGCCGTGCAGGATCTCGACGCCATGACGGGTGACGCGTGCATACACTTCCTGACGAACCAGGCTGTGCGGCACGCTGTAGTAGTGATGGTCGACCTCGACGTGGTAATCGATGTTGACGCGGCACTTCTGAAATGTGGCGATCTCGTAGCGACGCGCAGGCAGTGCACGCAGGGCCGGTTGGTCGAGCCGTTCGAACCATTCCCGCCGGTTGCCCTCGAGCTTCCTGAACGGGCGCTGGTTCAGGTCGGTGATGAGCTTGCCGATCGCTCTGTTCAGTTCGGCAAGACTGAAGAAGCGGTGATTACGCAGCCGGGCGAGAATCCAGCGCTCGACGATCTGTACGCCGACTTCGACCTTGGCCTTGTCCTGTGGCTTGCGCGGCCGCGCCGGGAGCATCGCGGTGGCGTAGTGGTTCACGAAGTCCTGCGTGGTTCGGCCGAGACCAGGCTCGTACCGGTCGGGCTTCGCAATCAACGCGCGGGGGTTGTCCGGGACGAGCAGTTCGGGAACGCCGCCACAGAATTCCATCGCGTCGATCAGGCCGCCGATCCAGTCCGGCGTCGTCTCCGAGCGTGTCGCACAGGCATACGTGTAATTCGATGCGCCGAGCACAGCAACAAAGATATGGGCCTGGAAGGCAACCCCGCCGTCGCGAGCGAGGACTGGCATGGTCTGTCCGGCAAAGTCGGCGAACAACTTCTCGCCGGCGCGGTGCTGCTGACGCATTGAACGCTTGAGCGTTTGCGCCCAGTCCTTGTAGCGCTGGCAGAACTGCGTGTAGCGGTATGTGCGTCCGCCGGGATGGGACCCAACGTATTCCTCCCAGAGCAGTTGCAACGTGACGCCCTTGCGGCGCAGTTCCCGGTGAATCACGTTGCAATCTGGCTCGACCCGCTTCGCCGGCGCCGGCGACGAAGCCGGCGACAGGATGCGCCGCTCAAGCTCATCCTCTTCCAGTGGTTCGGCCGCAGCCCAATCGAGCCCCGCGGCAGTGGCGAGCTGAAGATATTGCGTGATCGTCCCGAGGCCGACGCCGAGCGCGCCCTGTACCTGTCGGTGCGTGAGATTGCATGCCCACTTCAGGCGGAGCACTTCCTTGATTCTGCGCATGGTCGTCCGGTGAGCCGGCATCGTCGATAACTCCCAAAGGGAGCTACCTTAATGCCGGCAGATTGGTCCATACGCAGCACCGCCATGATGAAGCCGACGATCCGTTTCGGTTTGCCGAACACTCATTCCGGGAATCCGAACAGGTGTTTCGGCAAATCGAACAACCGTTTCGGAACACCAGCGTCTTTGTTCGACTTCAACCGAAACGCGTGTTCATCTTCCAGCGAAAACCCTGTTCGACATCAACCGAAATCTCTGTTCGGCTTCGGCGAAATGCGCACT
>NZ_CADIKC010000030.1 GCF_902859805.1 Paraburkholderia sediminicola
TCACTTCTGCGGGGTAGGCCGGTAGATGGGGCCGCGATTGATCACCCGCTGCAGCATGCCGTTGGTCACGTATTCGGGCGTCTCGTCCGGATCGAACGGCCGCGCCGTCTGGCCCGGATAGCCGATCAGCTCGCGCACGCGCGGCGCCATGTAGTACGCCGACGCAGCCATCAGCCCGATCGCACCGAAGGCTGCCGCATCCTCGTTGTGCAGCGCCTCGGCAGCCTGGCGGGGATCCTTGCCCTGGGCGCTGGCGATACCACGGAAGAACGCCTCGGCCAGATCGGGCCGCAGCCCCAGGATGCGGTCCAGATACGCCTGCTCCTGCACGCCCACTGCGCTCGCCGCAGGCATGCCTTCGGCCTCGGGAATCAGTACGTCGGCGATGCCCGCGAAGGTGCTGCGCACCTGTTCGTCGATCTTTTTCATGATGCGGCGACCTCCTGGTTGCGACGCTCGGCAATCAGATGCTTGACCGCGCGCAGGGCGATCGCCGTGATCGTGGCGGTCGGGTTTGCCGCGCCAGACGTGACAAACACGCTGCCGTCGTAGATGAACAGGTTGGGCACATCGTGCGCCTTGCCCCACTGGTCGACCACCGATGTCTTCGGGTCGTTGCCCATGCGGGCGGTCCCCATCAGGTGCCAGCCGCAGTCGCGCATCAGCGACGTTGCGCTCGTGCCCACCGCGCCGGCCGCGTCCATCGCCTCTTTGGCGCGCGCCAGATGAAACTCGAGCATGTTCCGGGTGTTCTGCGAGTTGCGATAGATGATGCGCGGCGAGGGAACACCATCACTGTCGGTGAGCTGGCTGTCCAGCAGCACCTGGTTGGCTTCTTCGGGCAGATCCTCGGCCGTGATACCCCACTCGAACGAGCGGCCGAAGGTACGCGCGGTGTTGCGGTGCAGGTTGGCGCCCCAGGCATCCTCCAGCGCCTTGCCGCCGTAGGCAGCACGCAACCCGAGCGGGCCACCGCTGGGCATGACCTGCCATTTCGCGCCACGCACGAAGTTACGGCTGGGGTCGGTTTCGTAGAACTGCATCGAGTAGATGTTCTGCCCCGACGGCCCCACCCAGCTCTCCAGCGGCTCATCAAAGTGACCGGATACGGCGGCATACGGGTGCATCATCAGATTCCTGCCCACCAGCCCCGACGAGTTGGCCAGCCCGTTCGGGAAGAGGCTGGAACGGGAGTTCAGCAGCAGCCGCGGCGTGCCCACCGCGTTGCAGCACACGATCACCACCTTGGCACGCTGCTCGAACTCGCGACCGTTGCGGTCGACGTAGATCGCGCCCGTCGCCAGACCCTGATCGTTGACCGTGATCTCGCGCACACGGGCACCCGTGATCAGCTCCGCGCCATGACGCGCGGCCACCGATCCATGGGTGTGGTCTGTCGAGGCCTTGGCCTTCTCCGGACACCCGGTCAGGCAGGTGCCGCGACGCGTACACGCGTTGCGCCCTTCGTAATCGCGCGTGGGAATGGCGTTGGTGCCCGGCCACCAGTGCCAGCCCAGCTTGTCCATGCCCCGGGCCGCCTTCATGCCGATCTTGCCAATCGGCAGCGGCGGCAGCGGGAACGGCGTGGTCTTCATCGGATAGGCGGGGTCGCCCGCCACGCCCGAGACGCCCATCTCGACTTCCATCTGCTCGTAGAAGGGCGCGAGGTCTTCGTAGGTGATCGGCCAGTCGCTGGCTACGCCGTCAAGCGTGCGCACCCGGAAGTCCGACGGCATGAAGCGCTGCCAGTGCGCCGCCCACAGGATCGTGGAGCCGCCCAGCGCGTTGTACATCAGGGGATTGACGTCGGACTGCGACGTCTCGATCGGGTAGTCGTTCTCGAGATCCCGGACATTCGGGTTCGGATGCCAGCGCTTTTGCGACATCAACTCCCACTCGGGCTTGTCGCCAGCAAACTCGCCGTTATCGACCCGGGGACCCTGCTCCAGACACACCACACTCATGCCGGCCTCGGCAAGATGTCTTGCCGCCACCATGCCGGATGCGCCCGCGCCGATGATCAGCGCATCGGCGACTTTGACGTTCAAACGGACCTTCGCCACGTCTGTCTCCTATGTAAGTTGCGTGCATCACGGCGGTTCTCATGACTGCCACAATGCGCAATTTTTATAAGTCAAGTATATGGATGCGGGCCAGATCGGCAACGGCATCCCACGTATAGCAGCTAT
>NZ_CADIKC010000031.1 GCF_902859805.1 Paraburkholderia sediminicola
CGGAGATTTTCAAGGTAGTTGTCGCCTCAACGTTTAGATTTCAGGCGGCCTTTCGCTCCTGGTTATCGCGCTGCGGAGTGCCTGCCAGGCTGTCGGTTCGATCCGGGTTCAGATGCACAGCACTTACGCGCTGCCAGTTGCGCGTGCGGCCTTTCCATCGGAGCGGATTGCGTTGCCGGGCAGTCTCGTAGAGCGCCGCGCGTCGATCCAGAATGTCCTGGTCAAGGTTGGCATGACGCTGCGCCGGCGTCACGAACCGGATCGCGCTGTGACGATGTTCATCGTTGTACCAGCGCACCAGTGCGCCCACCCAGGCGCGCGCGGCGAACAGGGTATCGAACGGCTTGAGCGGATAGGCCGGCCGATACTTCAGTGTCTTGAACAGCGACTCGGAATAGGGGTTGTCGTTGCTCACGCCCGGGCGACTCAACGACGGCATGACACCCAGAGCCTGAAGGGTGGCGAGCATCGTCGCGCCTTTCATCGGGCCGCCGTTGTCCGAATGCAGGATCACCTGATGGGGCTGTAACGCTTCGCGTGCGCAAAGGTCCCGGAGGACTTCGCTGGCCAGGACGCTGCTTTCCTCGGCATAGACCTGCCATCCGACAATCTTGCGGCTGAACACATCCAGAAACAGATACAGATAAAAATACTGTCCGCGGATCGTCGTCGGCAGGTACGTGATGTCCCAGGAATACAACTGGTTCGGTGCGTCGGCGCAAACCGAACGGGGTTTGCTGCGTGCGTGGGCTGGCCGTTCGCTGCGCCGATGGGCGAGTTGCTTCTCGGCTTTCAGTACCCGGTAGAACGTCGATTCCGAGGCGATATAGTGTTGCTGGTCTGCCAGTCTCGGCACGATCTGGCTTGGTGGCAGATGACCGAATTCGGGCGAGTTCGCGACCGCCAGCAACTCGGCGCGTTCGTCGGCAGAAAGCTTGTGGCGCGGCTCGTGGTGCCGTAACGAGCGCCCATCTACCGCGTCAGGTTCGCCGCGTTGCCAGCGTTGAACGGTCCGGGCACTGAGCCCCAGAATGTTGCACGCGTGTGCCTGGCGAGCCCCGGCCAGGGTCGCCTCGCTGATCAGACCGATCAATGCTTTGCGCTCTTCAGGGGCCGTCATTCGGCCTCGCCCTCGAACAGCGCACGGTAGTTTTTTTGCAGCACCAGTAGCGCCGCAGCTTCAGCCAGCGCCTTCTCCTTGCGGTTCAACTCGCGCTGCAGCTGGACATTGGCCTGCTTCAGATCCCGCACTTCCTGGGCGTTCTCGCGCCGGCTACCCGTCACACCGACGGTGCAAAAGTCCGCTCGCCACTGCACGAGATGATGTGCAAACAGGCCGCGCTCGCGACACCAGCCGTTCAACGTTTCGTCGACCAACCCGTGGCTCTCCTGCAAGGCCATCAGCCGTTCTTCCAGCGACCAGTCTTCCGGACGCTTTGCATGTCCGGAGCTCGAGCTCCGGTTCGCGGCGGCTGCACCTCTCATCCATTTCCTCAATGTCAAAACGTTCACGTTCAATTCGTCGGCTACAGCTCCAACCGTTCGGTTGCCGCGCTGCAGGACCTTCGAGAGCGCCTGCTCCTTGAACTCGACAGAATACATTTGTTTCGCCTTCAACCTGCACCTCTGACTCTTCTTGATAAAGAAATTCAGAGGCGACAACTACTATGACGCCGGGGGT
>NZ_CADIKC010000032.1 GCF_902859805.1 Paraburkholderia sediminicola
CTGTGGTGGTCAAGTAATCCTGGACACTTTTTCCGCTTTCCACTTTTTCTGCATGGTGATTTCGTATTCGGCGGGCGGCATATTGCCGGCCGCCGAATGCAGCCGCTGCTGGTTGTAGAACATCAGGATGTAGTCGGTGACATCCGTCTTTGCTTCGAGATAGCTCCGGTACGGACGCAACCTGATCCGCTCGGTCTTCAGGCTGCGGAAGAAGCGCTCTACTACCGCGTTATCCCAGCAGTTGCCCCTGCGGCTCATGCTCTGCGTGATCCCGTTCTGGCTGAGGAAGTATCGGAACACATGGCTGGTGTACTGGCAGCCCTGATCCGAATGGAACATCAGCCCTGAGGCGGGCCGGCGCGCGTCCAGCGCCAGCTGCAAAGCGCGTATCACGAGGTTTGTGTCGGGCGAGGCCGAGCAGGCCCATCCGACCACACGCCGCGAGAACAGGTCCATCACGACGGCCAGGTACAGCCAGCCTTCCTGCGTCCAGACATACGTCACATCACCGGCCCAGACCCGATTGGGTACTCCGACATCGAATGCCCGCTCCAGCAGGTTAGGCGCGAGCGTCGCTGTGGCGCCTCCCTTCGGATACTGATGGGTGCGTGCCACGCGGACCTGCACACCGGCTTCGCGCATCAGGTTGCGGGCGCGGTGTCGTCCCGCGTTGTGACCGCGCCGGCGCAGTTCCTGTGACATGCGTCGGCTGCCACACGTCTGGTCGTACTGCGCGTGAATCGCACACACCTCACGCAGTGCCACCTGCCGCTTCGGATGCGGGCGGGCACGGCGCGCCTTCCACGCGTAGTAACTGCTGCGCGCCACCCCCACAGCCCGGCAAACAGCCGCTACCGGATATGCCTTCCCTGCGCGCTGGATCACTTCGTATTGCGATCCAGTTCCTTGACAAAGAAGGCCGTGGACTTTTTTAAAATGTCGCGCTCCCGTTCCAGTTCGGCCACCCGCCTTTCCAGCTCCTGGATACGGGTCTGGGCGGGCGTCGAGCCTTCCTTTGGTGGCTCGGTCACTGCACCTTGTGGCAGGCGATCGCCCATCCAGCGGCGCAACGCCGTCTCACCAATTCCCAACGCCCGCGCAGCCTTCGTGACCGTGTAGCCCTGCCGCAGCACCAGATCGACCGCATCTTCCTTGAACTGCTTCGAGAATTCCCGTCTTCCCATCTGACACCTCTCTGTCCGGGTATAAGTCTACCTTTTGAGGTGTCCAGGATTATTAGGCCACTACA
>NZ_CADIKC010000033.1 GCF_902859805.1 Paraburkholderia sediminicola
GGACACGCTGCTGCAGTCGTCGACGATCAACTTCGACGTGGCGCTGCACGAACTGCTGCCGGCGCTGCTGATGGGCGGACAGGTGTGCATGCGTGGGGCCGCCGCATGGGACCTGCAGGCGCTCAGCAGCGCACTGGCCACCCATCAGGTGACGTTCGCGCGGATCCCGACCGCGCTGTGGCAGCAGTGGCTCGGCGAGGCGCCATCACGCGAGGCGCTGCCTTCGCTACGGCAGATCACGGTGGGCGGCGAAGGTCTGCCGGGGGATGCGCTCGCACGCTGGCAGCGCAGTGCACTGGCAGGCGTGCGGCTGGATAACCTGTATGGGCCGACCGAAACGACGGTGGCCGCGCTATACCGCCGCACAGAGGCGCAGGACACGCAGCACGTGAGCGCACCGATCGGGATTGCGTATCCGGGGCGCAGCGTATGCGTGCTGGACGGGGACGGCAACGAAGTGCCGGTGGGCGGGCTGGGCGAGCTGTGCATTGGCGGGGTATCGCTGGCGCGCGGCTACCTGGGACGGCCGGGGCTGACCGCGGAGCGCTTCGTGCCGTCGCCGTACAACGACGGAGAACGGCTGTACCGCAGCGGGGACCTGTGCCGCTTGCGCGCGGACGGCTGCATCGAGTACCTGGGTCGGCTGGACCAGCAGGTGAAGCTGCGCGGTTACCGGATCGAGCTGGGCGAGATCGAGGTGCAGCTGCGCGGCTGCGCCGGAGTGGAGCAGGCGGTGGTGGCGCTGCGCGGCGAGGGCGAACGCCGGCGGCTGGTGGCGTACTGGGTGGGTGAGGCGCAGGCGCCGCAGCTGCAGGCGACGCTGCAGTCGAAGCTGCCGGGGTACATGGTGCCGGGCGGGTGGATGAAGCTCGCGCGGCTGCCGGTGATGGCCAACGGCAAGCTGGACCGCGGGGCGCTGCCCGCACCGCAGGAAGATGACGCATGGCAGGCGGTGGCGCCGCGCACGGCGCGCGAGACGCAGATGCGGGCGATCTGGGCCTCGGTGCTGGGGCGCGAGGCGCAGCAGCTGGGGGTGACGCAGAACTTCTTCGAGGCGGGGGGCGATTCGATCGTGAGCCTGCAGCTGATCGCGAAGGCGCGTCAGGCGGGACTGAAGCTCACGCCGAAGCAGGTGTTCGATCATCCGACGATCGAGGCGCAGGC
>NZ_CADIKC010000034.1 GCF_902859805.1 Paraburkholderia sediminicola
GGCGGGGGGCGATTCGATCGTGAGCCTGCAGCTGATCGCGAAGGCGCGTCAGGCGGGACTGAAGCTCACGCCGAAGCAGGTGTTCGATCATCCGACGATCGAGGCGCAGGCGCGCGTGGCGGTGGAGCTGGGCGGGGGGGAGCAGGTGGAGCAGGTAGAGCAGGCCGAGCTGCACGAAGCGGTGCCGCTGACGCCGATCCAGCGGAGTTTCTTCGAACGGTTCGAGGCGGCGCCGTCGCACTGGAACCAGGCAGTGCTGCTGCGGGTACGCGGAGGGCTGGAGGTGGCGGTGCTGGAGCGCGCGCTGCAGGCGCTGGTCGCGCGGCACGATGCGCTGCGGCTGCGGTTTGTGCGGGTGGGGGAAGCCTCGACGCGCAACTGGACGCAGCAGGTAGCTTCGATACAAACCCTGCAGCAGGAACCACTGGTCGAGCAGATC
Source organism: Paraburkholderia sediminicola (assembly GCF_902859805.1). GTDB lineage: Bacteria > Pseudomonadota > Gammaproteobacteria > Burkholderiales > Burkholderiaceae > Paraburkholderia > Paraburkholderia sediminicola. Next base: position 440 of record NZ_CADIKC010000034.1, read on the forward strand.
ACCATCGGCGACAGCGGCGACTGGGAGCAGGCGCTGCACGATGCGTGCACGCGGGTGCAACAGCAGCTGGACCTGCGGCGCGGTCCGCTGCTGAAGGCGGCGTATCTGGATGTGGGGCGACACGGCCAGCGTGTGCTGCTTGCGATCCATCACCTGGCGGTGGACGGCGTGTCGTGGCGCATCCTGCTGGAGGAACTGCAGCAGGCGTATGCACAGGCGGAGCGTGGCGAGACGATTGCACTGGGCGCGCGCAGCACGCCGTTCAGCGTGTGGAGCATGCGTCAGCACGCGTACGGCATGCAGGCGGAGCGGCTTGCGGAGCTGGGCTGGTGGCAGCAGCGGCTCACGGACGTGGTGGCCTGGCCGGCTGCGGAGGCGACACCAACAGACACGACGACGAACACCTCGACGAGCACCTCGACGAGCACGGCGACAAACACATCGACAAACACATCGACAAACACAGCGAAAGACGCACCCATAGCAACCCACACAATCCGCCTCGACCCGCAGACAACTGCGGCGTTGCTATACGACAGCACACCCGGAACCAGCCGCACCGGCCTCACGCCCGAAATCCTGCTGCTGGCCGCGCTCACCCGCACGCTGGCGCAACGCAGCGCACACCCACGCGTGCTGGTGGAGCTCGAAGGCCATGGCCGCGAGGACATCCTCGATGACATCGACC
>NZ_CADIKC010000035.1 GCF_902859805.1 Paraburkholderia sediminicola
GGTCGATGTCATCGAGGATGTCCTCGCGGCCATGGCCTTCGAGCTCCACCAGCACGCGTGGGTGTGCGCTGCGTTGCGCCAGCGTGCGGGTGAGCGCGGCCAGCAGCAGGACTTCGGGTGTGAGGCCGGGGCGGCCGGTTCCGTGGGCGCTGTCGTATAGCAGGGCCGAGGTCGTCTGTGGGTCGAGGCGGATTGTGTGGGTTGCGGTGGGTGCGTTTGTCGCTGTGTTTGTCGAGGTGTTCGTCACCGTGTCTGTCGGTGTCGTTTCTGCTGCCGGCCATACCACCACGTCCGTGAGCCGCTGCTGCCACCAGCCCAGTTCCGCAAGACGCTCGGCCTGCATGCCGTACGCGTGCTGACGCATGCTCCAGACGCTGAACGGCGTGCTGCGCACGCCCAGCGCAATCGCCTCGCCACGCTCCGCCTGTGCATACGCCTGCTGCAGTTCCTCCAGCAGGATGCGCCACGACACCCCGTCCACCGCCAGGTGGTGGATCGCCAGCAGCACACGCTGGCCGTGTCGCCCCACATCCAGATACGCCGCCTTCAGCAGCGGACCGCGCTGCAGGTCCAGCTGCTGTTGCACCCGCGTGCACGCATCGTGCAACGCCTGCTCCCAGTCGCCGCTGTCGCCGATGGTGATCTGTTCGACCAGTGGGTCCTGCTGCCGGGTTTGTACTGGCGCCACCCGTTGCGTCCAGTTGCGCGTCGAGGCTTCCCCCACCCGCACAAACCGCAGCCGCAGCGCATCGTGCCGCGCCACCAGCGCCTGCAGCGCACGCTCCAGCACCGCCACCTCCAGCCCGCCGCGCACCCGCAGCAGCACCGCCTGGTTCCAGTGCGACGGCGCCGCCTCGAACCGTTCGAAGAAACTCCGCTGGATCGGCGTCAGCGGCACCGCTTCGTGCAGTTCGGCCTGCTCTACCTGCTCCACCTGCTCCCCCCCGCCCAGCTCCACCGCCACGCGTGCCTGCGCCTCGATCGTCGGATGATCGAACACCTGCTTCGGCGTGAGCTTCAGTCCCGCCTGACGCGCCTTCGCGATCAGCTGCAGGCTCACGATCGAATCGCCCCCCGCC
>NZ_CADIKC010000036.1 GCF_902859805.1 Paraburkholderia sediminicola
GGCGGTTTCAAAATACAAGTGCAACAGCCTCAGTTAGGATGCGTTGCATGGGAAAAATATACGAACATCTGAGCGCCGAAGAGCGCGGCGTGATCTTTGCGATGAAGATGGAGAACCGCAAATCAAGCGAGATTGCGCTCGCTTTGCAGCGCTCGCGCAGCACGATCAGTCGGGAGTTGAGGCGCAACAACTGGAAGCCGAAGCACGAGCGTAGCGTGCTGGGCAGGCCCCCGGTTGCGGGTGGATACAATGCAACATCGGCCGGGCGCAGGGCAGCACAGCTTCGCCACAAGCCGCGTCGCGAGCGCAAGCTCCAGCCTGAAGGCGCCCTGTGGGCTGAAGTGCGTCAGCATCTGGACGAGTGTCACTCTCCCGAGCAGATTTCTGCCGAGCTCAAACGTACCCATCCAGACGAACCCGCCTTGAACGCCTCACATGAAACCATCTACCACGCCATCTACGCCATGCCACGCGGCGAGCTCAAGCGCGAGCTGGTGAGCCTGTTAAGACAGGGGCGCAGTACGCGCAAGCCGCGCACGCGAGGCGAGGACCGGCGCGGCAAGCTGGTCGATATGGCAAGCATCCACATCCGGCCTCCAGAGGCCAATGCGCGGCTGATAGCCGGGCATTGGGAAGGCGATCTGATCAAGGGGGCGGGCAACCGTTCGGCAGTGGGCACACTGATCGATCGCAGCACGCTGTTCGTGATGCTGGTGAAGATGGAAGATAGCACCGCAGAAGCCGCGCTGAAGGCGTACAGCGCGGCGTTTGCGCCGCTGGATCCGGAGCTGCTGAAGACGCTGACTTACGATCAGGGCAAGGAAATGGCGCTACACAGGAAGCTGGCCGAGACAACCGGTATCAAGGTGTATTTCTGTGATCCGCATAGCCCCTGGCAACGCGGTATCTGCGAGAACACCAATGGGTTGCTGCGCCAGTTTTTGCCCAAAGGAGCAGACCTGTCGAAGTTCTCGCAGCGCCAGCTTGATGCGATCGCGCTGAACCTGAATCGGCGACCTCGAAAAACGCTGGG
>NZ_CADIKC010000037.1 GCF_902859805.1 Paraburkholderia sediminicola
CCATCTTCATCGCAAAGATCACGCCGCGCTCTTCGGCGCTCAGATGTTCGTATATTTTTCCCATGCAACGCATCCTAACTGAGGCTGTTGCACTTGTATTTTGAAACCGCCTAGGCAAAAGAAAGCGGCTCAAACCGCTAATGCTAAGTGGGCTCCGTGGTCTGCTGCGGGTAGTGGTGCGACTGGAATCCGTGCTCTCCCACGTTCCGCGTTAGTGACAAAGGATTCATCAGCTCCCACTCCGCACTGCGTGCGTCGCGGACGGGTCTGCATGGGAAACCATGGGCTTCGCTTTTGCGCAGTGGAGCCATCGGCTTCGCCTCGGCGACGCGCTCCTGCATTCAGCAGGGAACCCCACTTCAATTGATATGTTGGCGCCCCGCAATCACGGTCACGGTTACGGCTGCGACTAGGTAGCGGCTGCCGCAGTGGCGATGCAATGACGAGCCACGGCCCGGTGGCGAGGCGTGGACATTAAAACGCAGCGATCGGTTTTAAGAAATGCTCTTCGGCGCGCGCAGCGCCGCCGGAAGTATGACGCCCTTGTCACAAGCGTATGCCGGTGCACGAACCCAGATTCCAGATGAACCACTACCCGCAGCCGACCACGGCGCCCACTTAGCATTAGCGGTTTAAGCCGCTTTCTTTTGCCTACTTTTCTTTGCGGCAAGCAAAGAAAAGTAGGTGTGTAGTGGCCTAATAATCCTGGACACCTCAAAAGGTAGACTTATACCCGGACAGAGAGGTGTCAGATGGGAAGACGGGAATTCTCGAAGCAGTT
>NZ_CADIKC010000038.1 GCF_902859805.1 Paraburkholderia sediminicola
CCAGTGCGCTTGGAGAGGCTGTAGTACTGCGAGAGGTTGAACTGCTGATAGCGTGCCGAGCTCGAGATGCCATTCGACTGCGTTGCGCGCGTATAGCTATAGCCGGCAGCCAGATCCAGCACCGTCAGCGGCTTGAAGTGCAACACTGCGCCAGCCGTGTTGAAAATCGCCTCGTTGTGGAACTTCGAGTTGATGCCCGGAATGTATTGCACGTTCGAGTACGAGAACGAGACGTCCCATTGCGCGCTGAACGCATAGCCGCCCGTCACCGCAACGCGCTGTTGCGCCTGCGCCGTCTGGTAGCCGTTGTTGATGCCCGACACACCCGCCTGCGCACCCGCATTCGACGTCGTGGAGTTAGCGTCCCATGCACCGCCGCCAGACGCCGCGTTATTGATGCGCTGGTAGCCCGCCGCGATCCCGAACGGACCATTCAGGTACTGGATCGCCGCGCTATACGTCGAACCGGCATTGGTGCTGCCCGCCACGCCGCCCAGCGCATACGAACCGCTCACCGTCAGGCCGTACATGCTCGGCGACGTGTACACCAGCGAGTTATTCACGCGGTACAGCGTATCCAGCGAATCGATATCGCCCGGGTGCGCGCCGTATGCGCCCGTCAGCCACGTGGTCGGGCTATACGGCGACAGCAGCGTGTAGTACGACGTGTACTGACGGCCGGCCGTGAACG
>NZ_CADIKC010000039.1 GCF_902859805.1 Paraburkholderia sediminicola
TTAGTGGTCTATTAGCGTTGCCCCTGTGCGGGGCGGCACCTACTTTTCTTTGCTTGCCGCAAAGAAAAGTAGGCAAAAGAAAGCGGCTCAAACCGCTAATGCTAAGTGGGGTTCGTGGTCTGCTGCGGGTAGTGGTGCATCTGGAATCCGTGTTCTCTCGCATTCCGCGTTAGTGACAAAGGGCTCATCAGCTCCCACTCCGCACTGCGTGCGTCGCGGACGGGTATGCATGGGAAACCACGGGCTTCGGTTGAGGTTTGTGGGAGCCGTCGGCTTCGCCTCGGCGAGGTGCTTGATTAGTTAGTGGCGAGTGCTAGGCGCTCGATGTGAAGGCAGCGATTGCGAATGGGGTGGGACTGAGTGGACAGATGGTTTTATGAAGTACCCTTCCGGCGAGCACACCGTGCGAGACGGGAAGTATGACGCCCTTGTCACTGGTGTATGCAGGTGCACGAACACAGATTCCAGATGCACCACTACCCGTTGAAGGCTACGGCGCCCACTTAGCATTAGCGGTTTGAGCTGCTTTCTTTTGCCTACTTTTCTTTGCAGCCGGCAAAGAAAAGTAGGTGCCCCCCCGCACAGGGGGAACGCTAATAGACCACTAA
>NZ_CADIKC010000040.1 GCF_902859805.1 Paraburkholderia sediminicola
TCCTGCTGCTGGCCGCGCTCACCCGCACGCTGGCGCAACGCAGCGCACACCCACGCGTGCTGGTGGAGCTCGAAGGCCATGGCCGCGAGGACATCCTCGATGACATCGACCTGACACGCACGGTCGGCTGGTTCACGACACGCTATCCGGTCGTGCTCGAAGCGGATGCCGACGCCAGTCACACCCTGCACACCGTACGCACTGCACTGGGCGAAGTGCCACAACGCGGTCTGCACTGGGGCCTGCTGCAGGCACGCGCATCGCAGGATGAAACGGTCCGCGAGGCACTGGCGGGACTGCCTCAGGCAACGGTAGGTTTCAACTATCTGGGCCAGTTCGACGCAAGCCTGCCGGAGTCGGCGCGCTTCGCGTTCGCAGACGAGCGGGGCGGCGACTCGGTACAGGCGGGCCTCACCGATACGCAGGCAAAAGCGCTACAGCTCGACGCACTGGTAGCCGACGGTGAACTGCAGGTGAGCTGGCGCTACCGCACGAACCGGCTCACACAGGAGGAAGTCGAAACATGCGCAACCAGCTTCA